>OZ245048.1:0-4370637 GCA_965224435.1 Acidimicrobiales bacterium
GAATACCTGCACCATCGAGTGAGCATGGGTGCCCTTTGGCTGCACCCCCATCACATGAGACATGCCAACATTAGAAGAAGCAGCTGCTCCGCCAATGAGCGCACCCCGGGCCGCGGCATTTGCTCCACGGCCAGCCGAGCGCCGAAGACCGAACTCCAAGACCGGCCGACCACGCGACGCCTGAGAAACTCGCGCCGCCTTGGTGGCAATCAAGGTTTCGAAATTCAAGTGATTCAGGAGCGAGGTTTCCAAAATCTGAGCCATCGCTAACGGGCCGGTAACAATGGTGAACGGGGCATTGGCATGCACAATGCGGCCCTCGGGCATGGAGCGCAACGAGAGGCAATCGAACGAGCCGTTGACTCGCAGCCAGGACAAGAAGTCGTCTTCGAAGATGCGGCGACCCGTGCTATCAACCTGGCTGCGAAGAGCCTCGATGTCCGCATCGGTCACATGGGAGGAGTCCATCCAGTCCAACAAGCTGTCCATGCCTGCGGCAATGCAGAACCCGGCCTGGTGGCTGCCATAGTCGGGGTAACGTCGGAAATAGTGCTCAAACTGGGCTTCTTTTTCGTGCAGGCCCATCCTGAAGTAGATCTGACTCATGGTCAGCTGGTACTGATCGGTGAAGAGGATTCCGTCGGCCAACGCTCGCCTAGTCATCCCAAGAGTCTAGTTCGAGACTGGCCCAGACAGCGGATCCGTCATCTCTTGACAACGGGTCTTGCAATAGGTGATGGCAGTACTGAGTCCGCTAGCTGAAGTGACTGAATCTGCTAGCTGAAATGACTGAATCTGCTAGCTGAAATGACTCTGGGCAACCTCAGCAAAGGAGGAAGAAAGGCGCGCTGCTTCCCATACCGATATCTCTTGTGGGGTCGGCATGCGGCCCTCAAAAGCGGCGGTCAAGGCTACGAGTTCGCCTCGTGCCCCTGCGGAATTTCGGGCTTCTTCACCCTGGCTGAAGTACAAGATAATTGTGCCGCGGGTGACCTTGCCGTCTTCCAACTGGTCCAACCAATAGGCCTTGCCACCCTCATCGGGTGCTCGGTCGAATAGTTCCAAATAGATCTGGTCAAGGAGGGTCTCAAAGCTCTCACCGTTGAACCGCAGCCGGTACTCCTCCGAATCAGCGAACAACTCCGACATTTCTTCCAGGGTGAGACTGCGAGCTCCCTGCTCAATCCAATATTGGTAACCGTCAAAGTCGGGTAAGCGGTTGAACACGGCGAAGTAGAGCCGGTCGATTGCGGCAACCTCGGTGTCAGCATCGACAAACGCAGCCAAGGATGCGAACAGGCCGTCATTGATCACCGATTGCGCCAGCACCTGTCGCTCGGCTGCGGTGGCTGGGCGGCCGACCAGGGTTGCGTAGACCTGGTTGACCATCACGTCGAACGACGAGAACGGGGCGACCAGTGCGTCATCGACATTGATCTGATCCAGTCGAGCCAGTGCGTCATCGACACTCAGCGTTGGATTGAGGTTCCGTCCGTCAGGGTTCTCGATCTCGAAGTGAAGGTGAGACCCCGAATACTCTGCATTACCCGAGTCGCCCATGTAGGCAACGACCTGGCCAGCAACAACTTCTGCTCCAACTTCGATGCCGGGAGCGAATGCTTCGTTGTAATTGTTCGCTCCATCGTCAGTGCCAGGAGTGTCGTTGTTGATGTGGATGTACCAGTACTCCCAGCCCTCAGAATCAGTGATGACCAGCATATTGTTGCCAGTAGATCGCATCCAGGTGACGGTGCCATCGACTGCCGCAATGAGCGGTGTCATCTTCGGTCCCAGCATGTCGACCCCAACGTGGGAGCGACCGCCAGAGCGGGCAGCACCAAACGTGTCGGACCAGTGCACATCATCCACTGCTGATGCGGCGATGGGCAGGGTGATCGGGCGGACTTGCTGGGGAGTGAACGAGGCCGTTGGTGCTTCGATGGCCGAAGCCGGGCTCACGGTTGCCATGCTGGCGGCCAGAACGGCAAGAAGGGTAAAGACCTTGGCCATGCCAGTAAAGGGGCCGGAAGATGAAATTCGGGTAGAAGATTGACGCTGAGGCACAGACGGTGCTCCGTGTATTGGAGGTTCAGGAGGGGGTCGTCACATTATCGTCATATTTGACACCGAACTGTAGTAGGTCATTCGGCCCAGTGATCAATCGCTTGCATTGCCGTGTTGTGACCGGTCACCGGCCCGCTACCCTTTGTGAGCTGCCGAGAGCCATCTGCTCCGGTTCGCACTTTTCGTATCCACTTTCATCCCCAGAGGATCACCATGTCGATGGTCTGCCAGGTCACTGGCCGCAAGCCCAGCTTCGGTAACAACATCTCTCACTCCCACCGCGTGACGAAGCGTCGTTGGAACCCAAACATTCAGCATCAGCGTTTCTGGCTACCAAGCGAGAAGCGTTGGATCAAGCTGACTGTCAGCGCCAAGGGAATCAAGACCATCAACAAGAAGGGCATCGAGTCAGTTGTTGCTGACATGCGACGCCGAGGAGTGAAGGTCTGATGGCCAAGGCAAACAGCAAGCGCCCAATCATCAAGATGCGGTCCAGCGCAGGAACCGGGTTCACCTATGTGACCCGCAAGAACAAGACCAACACCCGCGAACGCCTCGAACTCATGAAGTACGACCCTGTCGTACGCAAGCACGTGATCTTCAAGGAAGAACGCTAGAACACGAGAGCACTGGCTGGTTCGCCCACCGGGTTTATCCCAATAGTTCTACTCAATCGCACCTCTCGGGGTGCGATTGATCGTTTTGGCTTGTTTGGAACCGTCCCCGGTATTACTCGTCATCCCTGACTAACGTCACCGTATGCCCTCCCCTGCCCTCCCGTTCCAGTCAGCCGCGTTCCAAGCAACTGATCTGATCGAAGCGTGTGGTGTCGAACCGGCGGCTCTTTGTCGAGTGATCTTTGAGCAAACAGACCGCACCTGGTTGGCCTGGCTTGCTGGACGTCCGCTCACCATCATCCTCATAGCCGTCTTGGCCTGGTTGCTGGTTCGGCTCATTCGCCGCCAGATTCCTCGAACAGCCAAGGCATACACCACTGCTCGAGAGGCGGAGGAGGCCCGCTCGGCCCGAAAAGATCTGTCCGAGGATCAACGTCTGGCGCGATCCTTGCGTTTGGAACGCTCACGCCAGCGGGCCGGGACCCTCAGCGGAGTCGTTGCCTCCATCATGTCTGGCTTGGTCTGGTTCGTCACTGTCCTGCTGGTCCTCGACCAAGTTGGGGTCAGCCTCGCTCCCCTGCTTGCTGGCGCTGGTGTTGTTGGCATCGCCATTGGCTTTGGTGCCCAACAGATGGTGAAGGACTACCTGGCTGGCATTTTCATCATCATGGAGGACCAATACGGAGTTGGCGATGTTGTTGATCTTGGTGAAGCCAGCGGCACCGTTGAACAGGTCAACCTTCGGGTTACGCGACTACGAGATGTCAATGGGATTGTCTGGTATGTGCCAAACGGTGAGATTCGACGCGTTGGAAATACGTCCAAACTCTGGTCAACGGCTCTCTTGGATATTGATGTGAGCTATGACACTGACCTTGACAAGGCCGGTGCCATCTTGCAAAGGGTCGCCAGCGATCTGCGGGCCGAAGACAACGACAAGCTCACCATGATCGCCGAACCAGAGTTTGTTGGGGTACAAAGCTTTGGTGCTGATGGGGTCACCCTGCGGCTCATGGCCAAAACGGAGCCCTCAGAGCAGTGGGCGGTTGCCCGCGAACTGCGACGCCGCATCAAGGTTGCCTTCGACAGCGAAGGCATTGATATCCCCTTCCCCCAGCGAACTGTCTGGCTTCGATCAGTCGAGCCAGACGCGAACACCGGAGAACCCCTCAGCGATCCAATGTCTGAATGAATCCCATTTCTTGCCCGTCCGCCAACCAACCCTCAAGAGGTGGGAAACTGGCCGGATGTCCACTTCGAACTCATTGGACCACCTTCACCTACTGCGAGTCGAACTTGCTCGACTGGCCGAGGTAAAGGCGGAACATCTCAAGGATCCGATTCCTCACATCGAAGGCTGGACGGTGCATTCCACCGTTGGCCATACTGGCTGGGTAGCTCGCTACGTCACGCAAGCCTTGGCCTCAGAGCCTGACTCTCCACCGTCACGTTCGGCCATTCCCGAGCCGCCACCAGGCGAAGAAGTCCTTGCCTGGTTCGACGAATCCCAACGGGGACTGATGGAGGCCGTTGAAGGCGCCGACCCGGACAAGCTTCGCCCAACACTGATCGGTCCTCAACCAGCCAGTTGGTGGACACGCCGTCTGGCACACGAAGCCTCCATGCATCGCTGGGACGCCTACTCCGCTTTCGGCAGTCCCGCGCCAATTGATGGGCCCTTGGCTCGCGACGGGGTCGAAGAACTTCTCACCGTCTTTGTGCAGAACCGGATGGATTTCTCCATCCTGGCCGGAACAGGCGAGGTTCTTCATCTCCACGCCACCGATATCGACGATGGCGAATGGATGCTGAATCTCGAGGCACAAACCGTTTCTTGGGAACACGGTCATGGCAAGGGTGACGCAGCAGCAAGAGGCCCGGTTTCGGACCTCTTGCTCATGCTTTGGAGTCGTATTCCGCCGAGTCGACTCGAAGTTTTTGGTGATATCGAAATCTTGACCCGGTGGCAAGAAGCCGCCAACTTCTAGTTGGGCGGCCGCCAGGCCAGGTCAATCCAATCCGTGCTCGGTACTGCTAGGCCGTAATGCTGATGACCGGAAGCAACGGCTCTTCAGGAATGTCGTACTCGGCGTCCCAACGAGCGAGCCGGTCCTTCCAATCGGAGTGCGCCCCGACCGAGTCGGAATATTGGGCCTGACGCTTAGCTACTCGACCAGCGGGCTCGGCCCGTTCGTCGGTGCTGTACTGGGCTTCGATGCCAAGCTTGAGATTTCGTAGAGCTTCTGAGCGAAGCTGGCTAATGCGGGATTCGGTTACGTCGAGGAACTCGGCCAGGTCTTGTGAGGACTTGCCTTCGAGGAAGTAGCCGATGACAACAAGGCGCTGACGCTCAGGAAGAAGCTGGACGGCGTCACGCAAGTAGTTGTGAAGCTCACGATTCTCCAGAGCCTCACTAGGCTCGATTGCCGATCGGTCAGTCAAGATGTCGACCAAGGACAGCTCTTCATCACCATCAACGCTGGTTTCGTGATCCAGAGCAAGAACAACCGATCGGAAGAGACGGTCCTGCAGCTTGCCAAGCTCATCAATAGAAACATTGAGCTGCTTAGCCATCTCGGGCAGGCTTGGAACCCGGCCTAGTTCCGATGCCAGCTGTTGCTCGGCGGCTTCGAGGCGGCGGGCAAGAAGACGAACCGAGCGTGGGGCCCAGTCAGCGGCCCGAACGGTGTCAAGGATGGCACCCCGGATTCGCTGAGCAGCGAAGCGTTCGAATGGAACACCTCGAGTTTCGTCATAGCGGCGAGAAGCTTCGACCAGACCAAGAGCTCCGGCACGTGCCAGCTCTTCGCGATCGACATGGCGTGGAAAGTGCACCGCAACTTGGAAGACCACATGCTTCACCAGGGGGAGGTGAGCCTCGATCCGTGCGTTGACTTCTTTGCTGTTCTTCTCGCCCATTTGATTGTTCACCCTTTTGTTGTTCTCCATCACGACAAGGGTTCTCGACACGATTGGTGAAAAACTTGAGCAAAAATCCAAAACAATTCCGACGTGTTCTTGATCGACCACTCTGGGTGGCAACTTGAGAAAAAGATTCTACCCTCCGTGGCCTTTTGGTCAGAAAGCGGCCCAAACAGCCGGCAAGACACCAGAACTGACTGGTGAGACAATGGGCTGAGATTCTTGGTAACTACGCATTTTTGCGCCGTCTAGGACGAGCCAAAGGTGGCTGGCTTGATGCCACGTCGATGAAGCTCACGCAAGAAAACAGTCACATCTTCGATCTCGCTCAGGCCATAACAGCCAGTCGGGAGCTCCCCCCGACACACAGCAAGCGCCATCACAGCCGCCACTGTGCCCGCAGCAACGGAAGGGTGGTCCATCACTCCATACACCCGGGTTACATAGGCCCCGCCCAGATGCCCTCGAACTTCTACCCGGACCGCTCCCGGACCGCCGTCGCTGTGGGGTGGGCGAAGCATGGGAAGGCGAGACGTGAATCGGTCTCGCCTGGTCGCAGAAACCGAGCAGAAATTCGCTTGGCTTGGGGATAGCGGCGTTGCAACAAGGCCGGCGTTGGAAGTGCTCCCCGATAGCAGTCACGAGCCCCAATCACCCCAGGGAACCAGACCAGGTCGCGCCCACTGCCTCCGCTGCGAGTCGTCCATTCCCCCTCAACCCAGTCTCGGCCGTCAGACTTGAGCGCCAGGTGATGCTGCCGGGCACATGCTGGACCTCCGGTCCCCGCCTTGGAGACCACTATCTCGGTCACAGTGTCCAAGGAGTCACCGCAAATCTTGCAAGCAAACAGGTCAATCCAGGCGCAAACCCCGCTCCGACCAATACTGTTCGCCCCGCCTCTCGGGCCACATCGCCAAGAGCCAGCAGCCCATCAACGTCCTGTGGTGCATCGCTCATTGAAATGACGCTGGTTCCAGCGCGCAGCAGCCGAGCGGCCTGTTCAACATGATGGCCTGCTGGTGTCGCCAGGATTACCACGGTCGCGTCGGCAAGAACCCCAGAAGAGGGCTGCACGTTTGTTGCAAGGTCCGACAGCACTTCTCGTTGACGTCCCTGGTCAGAATCATGAGCGAGAACTTCAATCTGTGGTTGATCGCCGAGCTGGCGGACCGCATGGGCTCCGCTGGCCCCGAGGCCGAGAATACCGATCGCCGTCATCCCCGTAGTTCTACCCTGCGCTCGTTGTGCCTGATGATCACTCGGCTCAGCGAAGGTCAAGTTCAGAGACCTCGCGCCATCCCTCAGTCTTGGGTGGAACTCCACCCGTTCCGCGGACTCGTAGGAATGCCGCAACCATTCCAGCCATCGAAAGTGCTGCGGCTACTCGCCGGACCAGGGTGATCATGGATTCAGACTAGCTTCGCTTGGGCCGTCAGCGAAATCAGCCTCCCGTCGGTAGTGAAGAGTCTGCGTCCCTATCCCAGGCCAAGCACAGTGCTGACAGCCACCAGGTCCAGCACCGTGACCTGCGGTTTGGGGATCGGCACCATCCAAGACCCCTGCGGGTTCCGGAGGCATCCCAAAAACCAAGAAGTTCGGCCGAAGCACCTCTAAAACCCAGAAGTTCGGCCGAAGGCCGATACTTCAAGAAACTCCCAAGGCCCCTGCGGGGCCGACGAGTTTCCGTGGGGCTAACAGGAGTTGAACCTGTGACCTCACCCTTATCAGGGGTGCGCTCTAACCAACTGAGCTATAGCCCCGGGAACGAGACCCATACGTTAGCGGCTGAGTTGTGGGCCAGCTACCTAGATTTGACTGCTGATTTCTTGGAAGGAAGACGAACCGTCTCCTCCTCTAGGACTGTGACCCGAATGCCACCAACTAGATCGGAGATCAGGTTGAACACAACGCTAAGCAAGACGCTCAGAATCGTGGAAGCCACCGTCAAGATGCCGGCGATAATCACGCCAGCTCGGAACAAGACATCGGCATTGATCTGATAGGTCTCGTAGTCGCCTAAGGCGATGATGAAGTCTTCAATGTTCTCGACCATGCCGCTAGCTTCCAGCGTTTTCCAGACAAGAACACTGGCGAGCAAGAAGGCCGTGTACAGGGCCAAGTGGAACAAGACGCTGAAGGTGAGAACTGACCAGGGGTCGATATGGCGAATTACTCGACGAGTCTTCTTGGCCCGAATCCGTTTGGGCCGGTAGCCAGCCTTGGTCGGTGCGATCCCGACCGGGGCGGGAGCAGGCTTTGCTTCCAGAAGTGCTTCACCGGAGCCTTCACTTCCATCAAGGGACACGAGATCGCCCTGATCAAGCTCGACTGCTTGGGTCTGTAAGTCACGGTTGTCCAACTTCGCAGCGACGCGTTCTGAACCGCCAACGTCTGGCACTTCAGGGAAGGCACTCGCTGTTTCTTGTGGATCGAATCCCTTCTCAAAGATGCCGGGACCGAACCCGTCGGCGTTTACATCACCACGAACAACCTTCTCATTGTCGTCGTCAGTCGCAACGATTGCCTCGTCAACAAGTTCATCTTCATCAATGAGGTCGGTGTCTACGAACTCGTCCTGCTCGTCCGCCTCGACCAGATCCTCAGCTTCGGTCAGATCGTCGGAGTCTTCATCATCTGAATCTTCCTCCGCGTCGTCGTCCAGGATGTCATCGAGCAACACACCAGAGCTGGTGTTTTCGCGGTCACCAAAGAGACTCTTGGGGTCTTCGTCGTCCAGGCCATCGTTCTTGTCTGCGTCGAAGAGCACAAAGCCGGTGCTGCTATCAGGATCGTCGTCGTCGAGATCCGCTAGATCGAGAAATTCTTCATCGACATCATCACTGTCTTCAACGTCTTGGGAGCCCTCGTCGGCAGGCTCGAGCACGTCGTCAGAAGCGTCGGATTCGTCAGAGTCTGTCGCCTCATCATGAGCAGCGTCTGAAGATGGGTCACCCAGAATGGCGGCGGCAATATCGCTCGCTACCGGGTCACCAGCCTCCACGGGGATCACATCACCCAGAATGACTACACCTTGGCGGGCACTAGCTGCTTGCCCGTCCCCACCCGAGTCAGATCCCGATGCTTCGTCAAGGGCAGCACCATCATCGGACGAGGCATCCCCCTTGTCAGCACGAATGGTTGACAGTGGTTCAAAACCCAGTGCTTCCACCAGGTCATCATCAATTACCGCCGAATCTCTCGACGAGGCTTTGTCCCCAGGCATAAGCCAGTGAGTGTACGCCGGGATCGGCCCAGAGACAGGTCACCTCGACGGATCAATCACCAGCGAGCGCTCTGCGTCGGCAATTGCTCTTACTCCGCCCAGTTCAACCACCACCTCAACTTCATTGCCGTTAGCAGAGAAACTCAGCAAGCGAGCGCCGTTCTCAGCCGCCAGCAAGCGCGCACCCGCTTCTCCATCGGCCAATCCAGCTAGGGCGGCAGCATCCGCTGCCGATTGGGCTTGAGTTCGGTCGACAATCCGGCCCGCGATCATTGTCAGAGTAAGCACCATCACCAACATGAAGGCCAAACTCAACCCAATCAAAGGTAAGCCAGAACCTCGTTCATCATCGTCAGTTCTCTTCATCTCTTCTGTCCCATCGTCTCTGGAGTGAGGGGGAAGTGTGCAGATGGGGGAAGTGTGCAGATGATCGAGGCGGCAGGTAACCCGTTTCTAGCAGGCCGTGTCTATTGATCCTCGGCTGAAGCCTGCTCGGCAAGCTCTGTCGAGGACGGGTCACCATCGCCAGCTTCGAGAGGACCGTCGTCAAGCTCATCCTCGTCAGTAACCAGAATACGGGCTACCGCGGCAATGAGATCATCGTCACTGAGGTTCATGACTCGAACTCCGGTGGCGTCACGACCCTGCTGGGAAATGTCCGCGACCGCCGTTCGAATGATGACACCACCACTCGAAATCAAGAAGAGGTGGTCCTCAGCCCCAACGAACATGGAACCAACGACACTGCCCTTCTTCTCATTCACCTTGACACAGCGAACACCCAGACCGGCACGGCCCTTGCGGGTGAAAAGTTCGGGGTCAATCCGCTTGCCGTAGCCCTCATTGGTGATGACCAGAAGTTCACCATCCGGTTTGAAGACATCCATGCTGATCAGTTCATCATCACCACGAAACTTCATGCCTCGAACGCCAGCTGCGGTTCGTCCCATTGCCCGCACATCGGCCTCGGCGAAACGAAGCGCCTGGCCATGTTGGGACACCATGAAGATGTCATGCACCCCATTGGTGGCAACGACAGAGACCAATTCATCTCCATCGTTCAACTTGATGGCAATCAGGCCGGCGCGAAGCGACGAGTCATAGGCAGTGAAGAGTGTCTTCTTCACCCGGCCTTGGCGAGTAGCGAAGAACAAGAACCGGTTGGTCTCATAGTCACGAGTATCAATAATCGCTTGGATTTTCTCTTCCGATTCAAGCTGAAGCAGGTTGACAAGCGCCATACCCCGCGATGTTCGACTGGAGACCGGGATTTCATGCGCCTTGAGGCGATAGACCTTGCCTCGGGTGGAGAAGAACAAGAGGTAGGCGTGCGCGGTGGTGTGCAACAGGTGTTGCACCAGATCGTCGTCACCATCCTTGAGCTTGGCTCCCGTCACACCCCGGCCGCCCCGAGCCTGAGCCCGGAACTCCTCGGCTGAAACCGACTTGATGTAGCCAGTACTGGACAGGGTGACGACCAGATCATCATCGTCGATGAGATCCTCGATATTCATCTCACCCGGGTCGATTTCCAGTGATGAACGACGGGGTGTACCGAACTTCTCCCGAACCTCAGCCAGTTCATCCTTGATGACCTGATCCCGCTTGATTGGGTCGGCCAAGATTGCTTCAAGTTCAGCAATGAGCGCACGCTTCTCGGCCAGCTCGTCCTCAAGCTTGACTCTGGCCAGCCTGGTGAGGGCACCAAGGGTCATGGACAAGATGGCTTCGGCTTGATCCGATGAGAACTCGTATGGCTTGGACTCCAGAGCGGCGCGGGCCGAGGCGCGGTCTTCGCTACCACGAATAGTGGCGATGATTTCATCCAGCACGTCTCGTGCCCGGATGAGTCCCTCAAGGATGTGGGCGCGGGCACTGTTCTTGCGCAGACGCTCCTGGCAGCGTCGGGTGATGACGTCTCGCTGATGCTCGGCGTAGGCCACCAAGGCTTCACGCAAGTTCAGGGTGAGGGGGATCTCGTCAATGAGGGCGACCATGTTCACGCTGAACGTGGTCTGCATTGGCGTGAACTTGAACAGGTTGTTCAGAACAACCAGGCCGGTGGCATCACGCTTGAGATCAAAGACCAGACGGAGCTTGCCCTTGGCCGACTCGTTGCGAATTTCACGAATCCCCGTCAAGTCACCCCGTTCGACCATTTCGGCCGCCTTACGGGCGATTTGTTCGACAGAGACCTGGTAAGGAACTTCGGTGACAATGATGGAGTCGGAGGTCTTGCCCTCAACAATTTCGGCCACCGCCCGCATCTTGATGGAGCCTCGGCCGGTGTGGTAAGCGTCATTGATTCCCATGCGGCCAAGAATCTGCGCACCCGTCGGGAAATCTGGACCCTTGATGAATCCCATCAGGTCATCGACTGACGCATCGTCATTGTCCAGCAGGTGAACCACCGCGTCCACAACCTCTTTCAGGTTGTGGGGCGGAATATTGGTGGCCATGCCAACGGCAATTCCCTGGCTGCCGTTTACCAACAGGTTGGGGAAGCGGCTGGGGAGAACAACCGGCTCGTTCTGCTTGCCGTCAAAGTTGGGACGGAAGTTGACGGTGTCTTCGTCAATGTCGGCCAGCATCTGCATGGCCAGTGGGGTGAGGCGACACTCGGTATAGCGATAGGCGGCCGGTGGATCATCGGGTGAGCCGAAGTTGCCGTGAGGATCGATCAGGGTGTCTCGCAGGGAGAACTTCTGGCCCATGCGGACCATGGAGTCATAGATGGCGGTGTCGCCGTGGGGGTGATAGTTGCCAATGACGTGACCAACCACCGTGGCGCACTTCACATGGCTGCGCGCTGGTGTGTGGCCCTGGTCATACATGGACCACATGATGCGCCGGTGTACGGGCTTGAGGCCGTCTCGGGCGTCGGGCAGGGCGCGAGCCACGATGACCGACATGGCATATTCGAGGAAGGATTGCTCCATCTCGGTCTGGATCTCGATGGGAACAACGGTCTCGTCATCAGAATCGGATGACCCGTCAACGGACTCGGGAAGATCGGGATTGTCAGTGCTCATATGTCTAGGAACCGGACGTCGTCAGCATTGGTCTGGATGAACTTCTTACGGCTTTCCACATCATCACCCATCAGGATCGAGAACACTTCGTCGGCAACAGTTGCTTGCTCCACCGTGACCTGGAGAAGAGTCCGATTGTCGGGATCCATAGTTGTCTCCCACAGTTCATCCGCATCCATCTCACCCAAACCCTTAAGCCGTTGGAACTCGGCGTTTGGGTGATCAACCAGGTAGACGTCTCGCGCTGGCACATCTTTGAGATACACCTTGGACTTGCCGACCTGGGTTGAGAACAAGGGTGGCTGGGCAATATAGATGTAGCCGGCCTCGACCAGGGTCCGCATCTGGCGGAAGAAGAAGGTCAGAAGCAGGGTCCGGATATGGCTGCCGTCAACATCAGCATCAGCGAGCAAGACAATCTTGTGGTAGCGGGCTTTCTCTAGATCGAAGCCCTCCTCGCCCTCATCGTCGTCCTCGCCAAATCCAGCACCAATGGCTTGGATAAGAGACACCACTTCGGTGTTCTTCAACATGCGGTCGGGTCGAGCTCGCTCGACATTCAGAATCTTGCCGCGGATAGGCAGGATGGCCATGATTCGAGGATCTCGAGCTTCTTTGGCCGAGCCACCGGCCGACTGCCCTTCGACGATATAGAGCTCGGACTCGTCCGGATTCTTTGACTGACAATCGGCCAGCTTGCCCGGCATGCCCGCACCATCCAAGGCAGATTTGCGGCGAATGGTTTGGCGAGCCGACGTGGCAGCAATGCGGGCTTTGGCCGCCATCATTGCCTTGCCGACCATGGCCCGGGCTTCTTTGGGATTCTCCTCGAACCACTGCCCAAGATGATCGTTGGTGGCTTTCTCAACCAGGGAGCGGATGGAAACGTTGCCAAGCTTGGACTTGGTTTGACCTTCGAACTGGGGCTCTTGCAGGCGAACCGAGATGATGGCGGTCATGCCTTCACGGATGTCTTCGCCCTGCAGATTCTCGTCCTTCTTCTTCAGGAGGTCACGATGGCGTGCGTAGGTATTGACCGTGCGTGTCAGAGCGCTCCGGAACCCCTGCTCGTGCATACCGCCTTCGAGCGTGCTGATGCCGTTGGCGAAGGAGTGAATACCGTCTGACTGGTAACCGGTGTTCCAAGCAAAGGCGATCTCGACCTCTTCGGTCTCCGCTAGCTCCTCGAACCAGCCGACGTCTTCAAAGAGTGCCTCTTTCGTCGCGTTCAAGTGACGGACAAAATCACGAATTCCGCCGTCATAGTGATGCGAGATCAGTTCTGACTTGTCCGCGGTCTCATCCAACAGTGTGAGTTTCAATCCAGCATTGAGGAAGGCCATGATTTGGAACCGATCAACCAAGGTCTGGGCCCGATAGTCGGTGCCCTCCTTGAAAATCTCAGCATCCGGCCAGAAACGGACCGTCGTACCAGTTCGAGGCTGACCGGTTTCTTCATCAAGGGGTGAATCGCCGATCGGCTTGAGCTTGGTGTCGGGCTGACCGCCCTCCTTGAAGGACATGAAATGCCTGGTGCCATCACGGTCGATCTCGACCTCGACCTTGACCGACAAGGCGTTGACGACCGAAATGCCAACACCGTGCAGGCCACCAGAGACCTTGTAGCCGCCATCACCAAATTTGCCACCGGCATGCAACACCGTCATGACCACTTCTGCTGCAGTCAGATCCTCGTACTTGGGATGGGCGCCAACCGGGATGCCACGACCATCATCGCTGACCTGTACTCCCCCGCCATCGAGCATGACAACGTCAATACGTGAGCAATGACCGGCCATTGCCTCATCAACGGAGTTGTCAACAACCTCCCAGACCAGGTGGTGCAGACCAGTTGGACCGGTGGAGCCAATATACATTCCCGGACGCTTACGGACGGCCTCAAGGCCTTCCAGAACCTGGATCTGGCTTGCCCCATAGTCACCGGTTTCAGGCGGCCGCGATGAGGCAGTAGTTGCCGTGCCGTTTGCTGAGTCGGCGTCAGCATCCGCGACGACGTCAGCGGCAACCTCGGTAGCAGGATTTGGTGTTGAAGAAGAAGGCATAAGTTCCCAAAATCAGCGTTTGGGAATTCTACCAGCAGGGTGTGACGAAGGGCCGCTCAGGAGTCAATTCTGAGCTGTATTCTGCGGATCTTCGTTCCTTCGAATGTTGCCGCAAATCGCTCCTTGATTTGGGCATCCATCCAGCCAATTTGCGAAGCCCAGTTGGAGTCTTCACAACCGACGACCAGCACTCCATCCAGAACCTCAATCGGCCGGGTTCGATCAGCCAGGCCGGGACCAACAATCGTTGGCCAAAGAGACTCCAATGTGGTCAGCGTTTTTGTTGGTGGGGCGCCCATTTGAGCGAGGAAGCGTTCCAGTGTCACGGCCAGCTTTTCTGGTTTCGTGCCACGGGCTGGCTCACTATTCCATCGGCGGTTCGGCCCAGACTTCATCGCGAGTCACCCTGTGGACCGTGCTGCGTGGCATCCTGTGGTTCTGCACATTCACCAGACTCCGAGCCCTCTTGTCGAACAAGCTTCGTGCCGCAATGGGCCAGGATCTGGTCAGGCACTGTTCCCTCAGGCAATCCCGAAGCGCTAGTCACGACTGTCTGACCCGGAGGCAGGCTGTCAAGCAAGGCCCGTGCCCGCGCAGGGTCAAGCTCGGACAAGACATCGTCCAACAAGAGCAAGGGAGGCTCTCCTAGGCGGTCTGTGACCAGCTGGTGCCCGGCAAGACGCAAGGCCAAGGCCAACGTCCGTTGCTCGCCCTGAGAGGCCTCTGTGCGGCTATCGAAGTCTCCTAGTCCCAACCGAATGTCATCACGGTGGGGCCCAACCGTTGTGACACCGCGACGAACATCGTTCGTGCGGGCTTCAGCAACGGCATCGGCCATGGACGCGGTACTCCAACTTCGAAGATAAGTGGCGACTACCTCAGTCTGCTCGGCGCTTAGCTGGCGGTAGGCGGCGGACACCAGAGGCATGAGATCATGGAGCAGGTTCTCGCGCCGCACTGTCAGGTGCTCTCCCACCGCTGCCAACTTGGCATCCCAAATGTCCAAGGTCATCGCTGCATCATCATCCAGCCGACCCGACGACTGCCGCAATAAGGCGTTGCGTTGTTTGACGATGCGATCGAGGTCGCTACGGACCGCGTCGGCTTGGGGGTCAAGCGCCACCAGAAGATCATCGACAAAGTCCCGTCGGATACCCGGCCCGTCCTTCACCAAAGCCAGGTCGTCGGGTGCAAAAACTGTGATTCGCAACGCCCCAAGTAGGTCACGCGTTCGTTTCAGCTTCTGCCGGTTGACCTGGGCCCGAACCCGACCCTTCGCTAGCTCCAACTCAACCAGGACCTCACGATCATCACGAATTCCTGTGGCCCGGACAATGGCTCGGTCTGCTCCGCGGCGAACCAGGCTTTCTGTTGGCGCTCGCCTAAAGGATTGCAGGGTGGCAATAAGACTGATCGCCTCAAGAAGGTTGGTCTTGCCGACGCCATTTGGCCCCAGAATCGCCGTAAAGCCAGGATGGAGTTCAATCTCCAGCTCCTCATAGCTACGAAAATCTTTCAACCAAACCGTGCTGAGTCGCACATGCCATCCGTGACTTAAGAAACGCGAACGGGCATCAGCAGATAGAGGAAATCCTCGACCCCGGCAATGCGAACCAACGCTGGCTTGAGTTCGTCAATAGTTGACAGGGTGATCTGCTCGGCCTTGGCCACCTCAACACCCTCCAACAAGTACTGAGGATTGAACGCCACCGTTAAGGGAGAACCGTCATAGCTGCCTTCGATCTGCTCACGAGCAGTACCAACATCTTGGGTGACAGCAACAAGCTCGAGTCCCTCATCGGACATTTCAAGCTGAACCGGCGTACCTTCGCGAGCCAGAAGCTTTACCCGCCGTAAGGCATCAAGCAACTCATCGCGATTCACGGTGAGAACATTGGGGTGACTGTCGGGGATCAGGCCACGGTAGTTAGGGAAGTCACCCTCGATGAGGCGAGTCACCAGCTTGACCGGCCCAACCTCGAAGGATGCCTCTCGATCACCAAGCCGCAATTCAACATTGTCACCCTGGCCAAGAATCCGGTTGAGTTCATTCAATGCCCGCGATGGGATCAAGACGCTTTGCCCCTCAGCCAAAATCGAAGCCCCGGGAACATCGCGCATCGACAATCGGTAGGAGTCAGTGGCAACAAGACGAAGGCCATCAGCTTCAGCAGCCAATAGGACACCGGTCAAAATGGGGCGTGAGTCGTCACTACTGGCTGCCGGTACGACCTGGCGAAGCGCCTCGGTCAACTGATCACAAGGAAGCGATACGGACTCTTCCGGCAAGCCACTGATCTGCGGAAAGTCGTCGGCGGCAATCAGGCGGATGCTGAAATTGCTTCGCCCAGCTGAGATGCTTAACTCGTCGGCTTCAACCGACAAGGAAACTGCCCCTGGTTCTAAGGCTTTAACAATGTCAGACGCCAATCGGGCAGGAATAATCGCTACCCCATCGACCTCACCAGCAACCGTGACCACCATGGTGATCGTCAGATCAAGGTCACTACCAGTCAGGGTCAGCTGATCGCCTTCGAGCTCAGCTCTCACTCCCGACAGGCCAGGCAAGCTGCCACGACCAACGGCACGCCCAGATATTCCAAGCGCTTCAACCAATACATCTCGTTCGCAACGGAACTTCACCGCTGGTACTCCCAGTGATCGGCCAGAACCCGATTTGAGCCCTGGAGGTTTTCCTCATTACATCTGAGGATTTCTTTTGAAAACTATAGTTGTCTTAGTAGAGCCTGTGGATTGTGGATGAACAGGCAGAATCCCTGGTGAGGGCACCATTGTTCATCCACTGGTTGTCCGAGGTCATCCCCAACGATTCATGGGACGATACTGGCGCCTGGGGACGAAGGCGTGATGATCCACGGATCATCCCCCGGTTGTGCACAGCTCTACCAACAGACAGATGATGAGATTTGGATTCAGACGGCACGGGCCAAGCCTCGCACAGTCTTGTCCAGAGCCATGACTTGGTCATAGATTTGGGATCGTTCTTTCATGAGGGCGGCAATCTTGTCACATGCGTGCATGACGGTGGTGTGGTCCCGACCACCGAATTCTCGGGCGATCATGGGGAAACTCAGGTCGGTGAGTTCGCGGCTGACATACATGGCGATCTGGCGAGCAATAACCAGTGGCCTGCGGCGGGATTTTCCAGTGAGGTCCTCGATACTGAAGCTGAAGTGCTCAGAGGTGGCCGTGAGAATCATGGCAACGGTGATCGGTCGCGGTTGACGATCTGCAATGAAGTCACGCAAGATCCGCTCAGCCAGGGCGCTCGTCATTGGCTCCTTGTTCAGGCTGGCGAAGGCTGTCACCTTGTTGAGCGCGCCCTCCAACTCACGGATATTGGTGGTGATGTTGGTGGCAATAAACTCACTCACCTCATTAGGCAAGAAATAACCGTCACGATCGGCCTTCTTTCCCAAGATGGCCATTCGAGTCTCGATGTCAGGAGGGTGAATATCAGTCAGCAGCCCCATCATGAAGCGGCTGCGGAGACGATCTTCCAGGGTCGGAATTGCGTCCGGAGGTCGATCTGAAGACAGCACGATCTGCTTATTGGCGCTGTACAACTCGTTGAAGGTGTGGAAGAACTCTTCTTGGAGGCCTTCTTTTCCGGCGATGAACTGGATGTCATCAACGAGGAGAACGTCGATCTGGCGGTATCGGCGCTTGAAGTCAGCCCCTTGGGAGTTCTTGATGGAGTCTACAAATTCGTTGAGGAAGGTCTCTGTTGAGACGTACTTGACTGTCTTTCGGGGATAGACGTCGTTGACGTAGTGCTCGATGGCATGCAAGAGGTGGGTTTTTCCCAAGCCCGCCCCGCCATAGATGAAGAGTGGGTTATAGGAACCCCCGGGACGCTCAGCAACAGACAGGGCAGCGGCATGAGCAAATCGGTTTGATGGGCCGATAACGAATCCATCAAAGCTATAGCCGTGTAAGAGGGCCGCTGATGGAAGCGCGGCATCGCTCTGCTGACTCGTCGTTGCTGGTGGGTTATCGTCGGTGGCTGCACTTCCGGCCGGATCGTTCCCAGCGGTGCTGCTACTCCCCTTGCTGCCTGTTGGAGCAATGTTCTGGGCGCTTGAGCCGTCTGAAGGGACGTTTTGATGAGTCGCAGGCGTTGGTTGGCCTGGTTGATCGAGAACTTCATCAACGTCGAACAGGGTTGGAAGGGGAATCTCGAATTCGATAGCAAGCGGCTTGCCTGCTGCCTGAGCAACGGCGTCTTCGACCAAGGGTCGATAGCGGCCATCGAGTTTTTCTCGCACGATGGCGTTGGGGACCGACAAGACGATTTGGTCTTCGGAGCTGCGAAGAGCGGTCACCGATGCAAACGTGCTCTGCCATACTCCATCGGAGATTTCAGCCCTCAGAACGTTTCCGGCGTGGGACCATATTTCGGCAGTAGAAGTCATCGACGACGCAGCCATTCTGGACCGGTGAAGTTGTGGGCGTTTGCTGCGCGACTGGAGTATTCCGCCTGGCCGATGCAGGCATGAATTGTCGGGCACTTAGTCGTCCGAATGTTCATCTTGTCGCCTTCAAAGCTGGTCCTTGTTCGCTTAGGTTTCCCCACTTCCCACAGAGTTGTCCACAAATGTAAGGTTTTCGGAAATCTCTTGCACCGGGAATACGGACAACTTGTCCCGATCAGCTTGGTTACTGACCTAAGCAAGACCCCGCCACCACTGTTACCGATAAGTAACTTGTCGTTGGAATGGGACAATAGGTAGGAAACGAAGCTTGCTAGCTGTGGGTTAGGCGACGTTAGCAGCACTTGACAACGCTCTCCACCCGGCCTGTGGAAAAGGTTGGTTGCTCATGCGGAGTTCCACCCCTAGCCTTATGTCTGCACGCTGCTCTGGTCGCCGCTGACTTGTTCGGCTCTGGTCGCCCCCCAGCTTGCACCACCATCCCTACGACCGTCGAGAGTTTTGCGCTCCTGAGAGATCAGTCGCCGAGCAATCACCTTGTGCCGTAGGAACTGGCCGCACTTGCCTTTCTATGGCCTGTGTTCGTGGCCCGAGGAGAATTTCATGAAGCGTACATTCCAGCCAAACAACCGTAAGAGGGCAATGAAGCACGGTTTCCGTGCCCGCAAGTCCACTCGTGGGGGTCGCGCCGTCCTTCGGTCTCGTCGTCTTAAGGGTCGCCACAAACTTAGTGCGTGATCTCGTCTGTCACTCGTCGCTCCGATTTTGCTGCCCTGCGCAGCCACGGGCAACGAGCCCGCAGCCGGGGACTCAGGATGAGTTACGTTTCCTCGGTCCAAGGCCGCGAACCTGGGGCTCAAACCCACCAGGTCGCCTTTGCCATCAGCACCAAGTTTGGCAACGCCGTCGAACGAAACCGCGCCAGAAGACGGCTTCGAGCCGCCTTTGCTGGACTGGTCTCTGCCCAGAGCGACAATCCGCCGCCCTTTGGTCTGTACCTTTTGCTTCCGAGTCGAAGTGTGCTGACGTTGCCTCACCGAGATGTGGTAAGGCTGCTCCAAGAATGCTTCGATCGGCTAGAAACAGCGGATCTGGCGAAGCAACCTACCTGATGAAGGGATGTTCCCCATGGGACGATTGATTCTCGCAGCCATTGGTCTTTATCAGCGCACGGCACCGGCGCGCACCCCTCGTTGCCGCTACATTCCCACCTGTTCTCACTATGCAGTCGAAGCCATTGAACAGCACGGCACTGGTCGTGGGCTTTGGCTGGCGATTCGCCGGCTTGGTCGTTGCCAGCCGTTCGGCTCATTTGGTTTCGACCCTGTTCCCGGTCCGGAGAGTAAACAATGTTCGAACTAGTAGCCCGCGTTCTCGCTGGTTTCTACGGTCTTCCCGTCGTTGGCGGTAGCTACGGCTTTGCCATCATCTTGTTGACCATCGCGGTCATGGTCTTGTTAATGCCTCTCACCTTGAAGGCCACTCGATCAACGATCAAGATGCAGCAAGTGCAGCCGGAGTTGAAGAAGATCCAGAAGAAGCACAAGGGCGATCGTGAGGCCCTAAACGCCGAAATGATGGAGCTCTACCAGGAGAATGGCATCAACCCGATTGGTGGTTGCCTTCCAATGCTGGCTCAAATGCCTGTTTTCTTGGTCCTGTTTCGAATTCTTCGAGGATTGACTCGTCGAGCCGATGAAGTGCCGTTCTATGACGTCGGCGCACTTGCCGCTCAAGGCGCCAACATCCCCGTCCAGGCTGCACATACCTTTAACCCCCGTTATTTGGCCACAGATTCAGCAATGTACACTGATTTGAACCAGGCTACGGAAATGAAATTCGGACCATTTGACCTGGCTGGCGAGGCACTCGACATACTCAGAGACGACTTTGTCACCGCCATTCCCTACATCATCCTGATCCTCTTCGTGGTGGCTACTAGCTTCTATCAGCAGAAGCAGGTTTCGGCCCGTCGCGACGACAACGACACAACCCCGGTGAATTCTCAACAGCAGATGATCCTGAAAGTTCTCCCGCTCATGACGGGGATCTGGTCCTTTATCTTCCCTGCTGGCTTGGTGTTGTACTGGGCCACCTCGAACGTTTTTCGTATTGGACAGCAGGCCTACATCACTCACCAGATCTACGGAAAAGAAGGAGCCACGGAGATCATCGCCGAGGCACGAGTGAAGAACAAGGCCCTCGCTTCCGAGGGTGACGAGAAATCAAAAAAATCCGATGATTCGGCGTCAGACAACAACGACGGATCGTCAAAGAACTCTGATGGCAAGTCCAAAAAGGACAAGTCGTCAAGTGCCAAGAAAGCATCATCCCAGTCCAAATTGGACGATGCAGATGGTGAATCCAGAAAGTCAAAGAAGTCGACTGCAGCTGACAAAGAAGCAGCCTGGCAGAAAAAGCGAGATCAGAAAGCCAAGATAGACCCTTCGAAGTCCAGCCGGATTACCCCGAAGGGCACGTCACCAAAGGCTTCCAAGAAGAATCGGAAGAGGTAACTATGGAATGGGTTGAAACAACGTCCAAGTCGGTCGAAGAGGCCAAGGAGCTTGCGTTAGACAAGCTCGGAATTGATACAGCGGACGCCGAGTTCGAGGTTCTGGAGGAACCTAGGCAAGGTCTGTTCGGTCGAACCAGAGGACAGGCTCGGGTACGGGCCAGGATCGTTCCACAAAACACTCAAACCAAGGATGACCGGGCCCGGCGTCGTCGCAAGCCAAAAGGTGGCAAGGGCGATGGAGGCGGCAACAAGACTCGCAACACGAGTCGAGAGTCCGGTTCTAGCGAGCGTAGTGAAGAGTCAACCAGTGAGGGAGGCCGTGACTCATCCGGATCGAAGCCTCGTCAGTCTGGTGAGGGAAGTCGATCTCGAAATCAGGGTTCATCAGATGGCCGGAATTCTCGTGGACGGAACTCGGGCAGAGGTCAAGAGAACGGTGGCTCGAAGGGCCAGCGCCAACGGAGTAATCGATCCCAGAGGTCTGACTCCCCCAAGAAGGAAGATGCATCAATGGAAGAAGTAAATGCCTGTGTCGAAACATTCTTGAGTGGGTTGACCGAAGCTTTCGGCATCGACACGAATGTGGAGATCGATACCTCCAACGACGAGATCATGGCTCACATCGGAGGTAAGCACGGCTTGCTCCTTGGACCGAAGGCCCGAACTCTGGATGCGATCCAAGAACTCACGCGGGTGACAGCCCAGCGCTCGGTTCCATCATCGATCCGAATCAAGGTCGATGTCGGTGGCTATCGAGTCGCTCGAAAGGCCTCCTTGGAGACCTTCGCTCGGGATGCCGCAGAGAAGGCTATCGAAGATTCGGTCGAAGTTGTTCTTGAACCGATGTCGTCAGCCGACCGAAAGATCATTCACGATGAACTCAATGATCATGCCGGTGTGAGTACCCGATCTGCAGGGACCGATCCTCGTCGCCGAGTTGTTGTGGTTCCCGATGAGGATGAGGTGGTTGTGTCTGAGGACGACAGCAGCGATGCTTCTGAGGATGACGAGTAGTACCGAATCTGAAGAACAACTTACTTCCGTTCTTGAACGGGCCCGGACCGCGGGTTTCCTCGGTCCGGGCCCGCTTCGCGTTCATAGTGAGCACGCTCGGGCTTTTGCCACTCCAATCCCCCACCAGGCCCGGCGTCTACTTGATCTTGGTTCTGGCGGCGGCGTTCCCGGTTTGCCCCTCTTTGTACGACATGCTCAATTGAGTGGGGTGCTGCTGGATGCGTCGGAGAAGCGTTGCGCGTTTCTGAGTTGGGCGATTGCTGAACTGGATCTGCAAGATCGGGTTGAGGTGCGGCGTGGCCGGGCGGAGCAGCTGGGCCATGAGTCTGATCTGCGAAGCCAGTTTGATGTCGTAACTTGTCGAGGGTTCGGGCCCCCGTCGGCAACAGTGGAAGGAGCAGTAGCGTTCCTCAGCGATGGAGGCGTACTGGTAATCAGTGAACCTCCTGAAGGGCGGGTCTGGTCCAGCGACCAACTTGAGACAGTTGGACTTCAACAACTTGTAATGAGTCAATCCGACCCGCTTGACCGTGGCGATGCGCTGATCGTTGCCTTTAGTCGAATCGCAGCAACACCCTCGCACCTACCTCGCTCCATCAAGAAGCAGCGAGCCAAGCCCCTCGGTGTTCTCGAAGAGGGATAGGCACCGGGGCAGAGACACGATCCATCGGAAAGTTTCACGTGGAACAATCTGCCACGATCCGGATCCAGGCGATCTACACACAACCCGAGGCCTCGAGGTAGAGCCGCGTATTCAAACGAGTCTGTCGCTTCGCCCGTTTGCAGATGGCATACCCGACGGCAACAATAGCCCTACTAATCCCATGCAGATCGTTGCCGGACGACTCCCGTTCCCTGGGAGCCAAAAAATGGGCACTCAGCACTGGGAGGACCTGCGGTGAAGCATCCGAAAACCGTTGGGCCACCACGGCACTCATGCGATAGACCGCTGAGACTGTCGGCAAGCAGCCAACTATCGAGACGGGCGGCGAACTCATTTCCAGAAGATCCGTTTGGAGACCGGTAGCCTTGGGATGAGCCGGTTCTCATTCCGAGTTGGTCGGTTTCAATCCTGCATGGACCCGAAGACGGCAATCCGATTCATCGCTGAAATCGCTGGCATCCTGTAAGTTTCCCTGGCCACCTTGCGTCCTCCGCTTACGTTAGCCCAGTCAACGGCTATCTGGAACTGGCCTGACAGGCGGTCGGAAAATCCGTGCCGGGAATCACAAGTTGAAGAGGGTGCCGTGCCTGGCAGCTTGGGACACGCCTGCTGCGATTACGACGATTGCGGCGGATCACACGCGGCTTGTAAACCTGGTATTCGCGAGGGGCGATTGACTAGTGACGCATCTATCTTGCGGCATGGAGGTCTTCTTTGAGTCACTGGTCAATCGGTGGCTTCCAGGGATCGAGTATTGAGGGTGGGAGTGTTGGTCCCGGTTTGCGTCGTGGGGGATTGGTGAGGCCAGGGCAGGCGTCGATGTACATCGAATGGGCCGGAGAGGTGATGTCGGGTATGGCGCCGACGAATCTGTTCATAAGAGCTGCACCTGGTCCCTTGGGCATTGGGGCGGCTGAGTTGCTGGCCGAGTCGACGGTTGGACGGACACATCGGCGACACCACTATCCAACGGGCTCCTTCGCCAGTACTTCTCCAAGCACGCCGATCTTGGGATCTACACCCGGGCTTCACTGTCTGCATGTTCCGTGGTTCACCAACCGAAAGTGGTTCTCTCAATTGGTAGTCGGCGGCGATGGTCATGGCCCTCTTTGACATTCGCTCTCTCGATGATGTTGCTCTCCAAATAGCTTTAGGGGTCAGGAGAGAGGCCAGATCAGCTGCATTTCTACAGCCTCGTGATGAGGAGTGCCGCTGGCTCGCGCCCGCCGAGGGAGTGATGCAGATCGAACAACCTTCGCCAGTTGGCGGATGGGCAATCGACGAACCTGACCGACTGGGCGCACGGGGGTGGTTCCCCCGGGGCCGTCGCGTTGAGACCGAGGCTCGCCAGTCCGAGGATCTCACTGGCGCCAATGTTGTCTCATCGTTTCCAGCTACCCGGCCGCTCGCCGCTCGTCGGAGACAGAATCTGGCAAAGCGCGGCTTTGCGACCACTATTTTCGACCGGTGGGTGCCTACTGCTGGAACAATGAATCGTAGACCGTGGTCTTGGTGCCGCCGCACGAAGCGGATCACTCCCTGACTGCCGAGGGAATGTCATGTCCTTGCTGGCGATGGAAGTCACCCGTTCCAAGCGGGCCTGGAAGAACCCGATCGTTGGTTGGCACCGCAGGGTGGGAGACCATTCAACAAGGGAGGAACGCAGCAATGCGTCCAAATGTCGCTCTTGGGCCTGGTGGTTGGCTAAGGTCAAGGGCTTGAGGGAAGCACCGCCCTGTTCCACGTGAAACACTTGGCGTGTTCCCACTCATTCGCCATTCATACCATTGCTTCCAATTCCCTCCGTTTCTGAGGGGAATATCTGTCGCTCCAAGAGGAGAGTACATGACTAACTTTGAGCCACGTCGGCCGGAAGACTCGCCAGACGTGAGGTCCACCCCGGACAACTGGAGCGATCCCTCCGGGCTGTCTGATTCAATGAACAAGCCACCATCGCCAATCCTTCCAGAAGCAATCCCGGGCGACAATGTGAGCTCGGACGATCCCTTATTGGAGAACGAGACTGCGGGGAGTGAGGAGACGATTACCGAAGTGCCCACAAGCCAGACTGTCTTCCATAGCACTGAATCCAAGGCGCCAACTCGTTCCGGACCTCGGGTCGTGGCGGTTGCGAACCAGAAGGGTGGAGTTGGTAAGACCACGACAACGGTCAATCTCGGCGCTGCCGCTGCCGAACTCGGACATCGAGTACTCGTGGTTGATCTTGACCCCCAAGGCAATGCCAGTACAGGTTTAGGGATCAATCCTCGCAGCCTGGAATCGTCAATGTATGACGTACTACTACACGATGTGCCCATCGATGAAGCGATCGAAGCGGCCTCGGTGAGAAATCTCTTTCTTGCTCCGGCCAACCTTGATCTGGCTGGAGCGGAGATCGAGTTGGTACCAGCCTTCAGTCGAGAGCTGCGACTCAAGAACGCACTTGCTGCGGTAGCCGAGGACTATGACCTGGTCCTGATTGATTGCCCACCTTCGCTTGGCCTACTAACAGTCAACGCCTTTGCGGCGGCAACCGAAGTTATGGTTCCCGTGCAGTGTGAGTACTACGCGCTTGAAGGATTAGGCCAGCTCCTGCGAAACGTAGATCTGGTTCAGAGGAACCTCAACGCCGACCTGAGTCTGTCTGCGATCGTTCTCGTGATGTACGATGCTCGCACGAACCTCTCGGCTCAAGTCGCCCAGGAAGTACGAGAGCATTTCGGTTCCACGGTTTGTCGGGTTGTCATTCCTCGAACGGTTCGATTGTCGGAGGCACCAAGCTTCGGTCAACCGATCACGGTTTTTGATCCAACTTCTCGGGGAGCTCTTGCTTACCGAGACCTCGCAAAGGAGTTTGCCGGTGAACCGACGTAGCGGATTAGGTAAAGGACTCGACTCACTCATTCCGAAGGATGTCGGATCGACTGATTCCGGTGAAGGCTTGTTGGAGATTCCGGTCAGTGCAATCTCGGCTAATGAGTTCCAGCCGAGAACGCGCTTTGATGAAGAAGCCTTGGTTTCTCTCACCGACTCGATCCGCGAGGTTGGCGTACTTCAGCCGATTCTGGTTCGCCGAACGGCGCCAAACCAGTATGCGTTGATCGCGGGGGAGCGACGTTGGCGCGCCGCCCGTCGAGCCGGCCTGCCCACGGTGCCGGCAGTGATCCGTGAAGTTGACGACCGGCGATCGCTTGAACATGCCATTGTTGAGAACCTTCATCGAGAAGACCTTCATGCAATGGAGGAGGCTTCGGCCTATCAGCGCTTGATCGAAGAGTTTGGACTCACCCAAGAACAAGTCGCTACTCGAGTTGGCAAGAGTCGCTCAGCGGTTGCAAACACACTGCGACTCTTCCAGCTTCCGGGTTCGGTTCAAGCTATGGTCGCTAACGGGCAGCTGTCGGCGGGTCATGCTCGCGCCCTGCTCGGCAGTCCCGATCGAGTATTTCAGGAATCGTTGGCGGCGAAGGTAACAACGGAGAGTCTGAACGTCCGTCAGGTCGAAGAGCAGGTTCGAGTCCATTTGGCCGAAACTGAGAGTGCTGATGCGACGGAGGACAAGACTCCCGATGGTTCTTCGATTGGCGAGACGAAGCCTGCCGGCATTCTCGAGCTGGAGTCCATTCTGGCTGCCCATCTGGATACACGCGTCAAGGTCACAGCTGGTAAGGGCAAAGGTCGCATGATGGTAGATTTTGCTGACCTGTCTGACCTGGAACGAATCTTCCGGGTGGTGATGGAGGGCAGACCAGCCTCTGACTAGCCGTTGATGAGTCTGAAGCCTTGGATCAGAGTCGCCGAATTTCCGGTTTCCACACTCTGTGGATAAACCTGTGTGTTCTATGAACTCTCGATGCAGACTTCGGGGCCGGCGATTTGGGGCCCAGGACTCTGGGCGTGCAGTAGAGGTCGATGTTGCCGCAACACCTGTTGTCCGGGGTAGATGCCGGGAGCACGTGTCGGTGGCAGAGGACGGCAAAACGACAAAAGCCGAAACCTCGAAAGGTCCCGGCTTCTGCTTCGTTTAGAGAATGGAAGGTGGGTTAGAGACCCATTTCCTCCACCATTTGCGACTTACCCTTAGCTCCAACAATCTTCTTGTCGAGCTCACCGTCTCGAAAAACGAGGATGGTTGGGATACTCATGACACCAAATCTCTGGGCGATGCTTGGATTTTCATCCACGTTCAACTTGGTGATCACGACTGCGTCACCTTGTTCAGTGGCGATCTCGTCCAGGATTGGAGCGATCATCTTGCAAGGTCCGCACCACTCGGCCCAGAAGTCGACGACGACTGGCGCTGAGTTTCCGTTGACGACTTCATCGAAGGTCGCCTCGGTGAGGGTGATGATATTTTCTGACATTTGGCTTTGGCCTCCATACATACTTCGAGATTGACAACACCGGATCTACGTCTTGCTATTCCCCGGAAGGAATTATTTGTTGGCGATGATCTAGTGGACTTCGGATTCGAGCCAGCGTTCGGCATCGATTGCGGCAGTGCAGCCCGAGCCAGCAGCAGTGATGGCTTGGCGGTAGGTGTCGTCCTGCACGTCACCGCAGGCGAAGACGCCGGGAACGTTGGTTCGACTGCTTTTACCTTCAGTCACCAGGTAGCCGACGTCATTGGTTTCGAGCTGATCAGCGAACAGAGAGGTTGCGGGTTTGTGGCCAATGGCGACAAAGAGGCCAGTTACCGGAAGTTCGGAGACTTCATCGGTCTTCACGTTACGAACGACAAGTTTCTCGACAGTGTTCTCTCCGAGCACGTCTTCGACTTGGCTGTCCCAAAGGAACTTGATCTTCTCGTTGGCCATGGCCCGATCTTGCATGATCTTGGAGGCCCGCAACTCGTCACGTCGGTGGATGACGGTGACGGTCCTGGCGAACTTGGTCAGGAAGGTTGCCTCTTCCATGGCGGTGTCTCCGCCTCCAACGACGGCAATGTCTTGGTCGCGGAAGAAGAAGCCGTCACAGGTCGCACAGGCCGAGACACCATGTCCCATGAGGCGGGTCTCGTTTTCGAGATTCAACATCATTGCCGTCGCACCAGTGGAAATAATGACTGTTTGAGCTAAATAGGTGGGTGCAGGCGCTTTAGGGTCGCCGATCCAGACTTTGAATGGGCGTTCGGAGAAATCAACTCGACTAGCTTTTTCACCCCGTAGATCCGCACCAAAACCTGCTGCTTGCTCTCGGAATCTGATCATCAGGTCTGGGCCTGTGATACCGCCGTCGGGAAAGCCGGGATAGTTCTCGACCTCAGTTGTGAGCATGAGCTGCCCGCCGGGCTGATCACCGGTTGAAGAAGGCTCGCCTTCGAGCACGAGGGGAGCAAGACTGGCCCGAGCAGCGTAAATGGCGGCAGTCAGTCCAGCCGGTCCACTGCCAAGAATCAGGACGTCAACAACAGGCTTGGAATCAGAATTCGTGGTCACGGAAGTTAATCCTCTGTAAGAGTTTGGTTGCTATCTGCTCACCTAGAACCACAAACATGCCGGAGGTGTTCCCGATCTGTCGGTGTCGATGATCACGCAGTCGCTCAGCGACCCTTCTTATGCCAAAGTACAGACCCGACTACGAAGAATATGAAGCCCAGCAGCATGTATGCAGGCCATACCTCGCCTCCTTCGAAACTGAAGAAGGGGGCCCAGGCAAAGAACGAGGTCAGTCCTCGAACCAGCAGGATCAAGAGAAGCACCAGCAGGATCGGTGCAAATAAGAGCAGGACGAGGCCGTAGACAAAGAAGCGCGATGCCATGAGGGCCTTGCCAGTGGTGGCCTGGCGAACTGTGTCCACGTAGCCGACAACAGTTTCCGCTGCTCGGCTTGGCCAGTCTTCACTCAGCTTTGATACCGCATCCGCATCTGACATCGTGGCTGATCCTAGCGGAGCAATTGCCCGGCCAACCATTCTGTAAGTCTGCAACAGCTGGAGGAGTTTCTGATCGGCGGCGGAGTCGGTGATTCCTAGGGCGCTTCAGGGATTGTTTCGCAGGTAAGAACGTCGACCAGGACCCCGGTCTCGGGCCCATAAATGAAGAGTTCGACTTCCTGATCTCCGACGATCACCGGCATGAAACGGTCTGGTTGAGCCGAGGGGTCAGCCTTGGTCAGTTCGGGAGGTGGCTCAAAGGCGAAGGCGCAAAGTGACTCTTCGATGGGGAAGCCATCGTTACCAACCACCATGATGGCTTCGTTGGCGGAGGTGTCGGCCGGGAACACGATCTCGGCTTCGTGGCCTGCGTAGGCGTCAGCCTCGCCGTCGTCGTCGGCTGTTGCCCCGTCCCGGTTCCCGCCCCCGTCGTCCATGGTGTCGAGGTCGACCTCTTCTTCCATGGTCTCGTCAGCGGCATCTTCTGCGGGGGATTCCATCATGGAGGCGCTGGCGGGATCCATCTCGGCCATGTCACCGTCTGCGGCGGCGAAGGTGGTAGCACTGGCACCATCTTCGAACCCCGCTGAGGCGCCAGTAGCAGAATCGTCGCTGCCGCTATTGAACTGGGTCGTTGCGTAGGTCAATCCGCCAAGAACAGCGACCGAGGCGGCAGCAGCGGAAAGCCATGTCGGCATGCCGCTGCGGGTTCGACGAGACTCTCGAACCGCTGATCGCTCCGACAGGGAGATCACGGTGTCGTCTTCTGCCTGATCAGCCGAGTCAGTGAGGTCCACGACCTGATCGCCGATTCCAAGCTCGTCAAAGGCAGCAAGGGCAGAAGCCAGGTGCGTGGCTCGAACAGCTTCCGACGGCTCAGTAGTGGGGGAGGCGACCATGGACTGGACATCACGATGCTCGGCCACCAGATTCAGCAGGTCAGGATCGCCTTCAACCAGGGCGATTCCGTCCTGGTTGAGCTCGCCGTCGAGGTAGGCCGACGCGAGTTCATCGCGTTCGTTGGGAGTGAGAGGTTCAGTCATTGCGATCGTTATGACGTTCAGAGGAGGTGGTCTGGTTCCCGAAATGAGAACTTTCCAGTTGACTTGCTAGGTGCCGCCGTCCTCGGGCGATCCGAGAACGGACAGTTCCTGGTGGAATATCAAGCGTTTCCGCGATCTCGGCATAGTCCATGCCAACCACATCTCGCAAGACAACGGGGGCTCGAAACTCCTCGGGAATCTGGGGGAATGCGTCGTCGATAGTCATGCGATCCACCACCCCTTGGTCCACGATGGCTCCGGTGTCCTCCAGCTGATCATTGGCCGAGGCTCCACCAATCCGGTTGGGATCATCCATGATGACCAGCGGTCGCCGATTGCGTCGACGCATCTCATCCAGGCAGGCATTGGTCGCCACTCGGTAGGACCAGGTCTTGAAAGTTGATCGTCCGTCGAAGTTCTTGAGACCTCGCACAATGGCAAGTAGGGCTTCTTGGCAGCCATCGGCGGCATCAGCGTCATTGCCAGCCACCCGCCGACAGACGGCGTATATGCGGTCGTAGTGGCGCGACAAAAGCGTGTCCATTGCCTGTCGGTCACCCGCCTGGGCCCGCTCAACGAGGTCTGAGTCGCGTCGTTCGATTCACTGAGCTTAGAGCCCACGACAGCCCCGGTCAGAGATGTCACCCAATCACTTCCAAGCCCGGCCAGAGGACGGCCGGTTAGCTGACTTCGATCTCCGCTAGTTCAAAGCGGTGGTCGTCTTCTTCGCCCTCGTCTGGCCCATCATCAGAGGTACCAGGATCGGTAATCCACAGTAGGAGGAAGCGCCCTGTGCTTTCCATCCGGATGCGTTCGTTGCCGCTCTCATTGCTAGCGAGGGCGATGGGTTCACCCCAGGAACTCTTGTCCTCACTGAAGCCATCCATCAGGTAGAACTCGATGGACCAGTCTTTGCTGTTGGTCTCTAGTCTGACTTCGGAGACGGTTGCCGTTCCGCCCATATCGATGAGGTATCCGACGCCAGTCTTGAGTCGCCCAAAGAGTTCACGATGGTAAGTGTCCGTCGTCCATGCGGTGTCATCGTCGCCATCGAAGGCAAGAGCGACACGATCGTCGTGCTCCTCACCGTCTCCTTCAAAGTCGATGGCCCGGGCCCCGACAATTGACGCATCAACAACGATGACTTCCACCGGACTCAGGACTGTGGTGCTGTCGGATGGTTCTTGACCGTCGGTCGGTGACTCATTCGCGGGTGTCGTTGTTTCAGGTGTTGTCTGCTCAGAATCATTGATGCCATCACTCCCAATGATGTCTTGACCCAGCTTGGCTCCGGCAATGAGCACACCGGCAACGAGCAGTCCAGCGGCTACCAGGACCAGGGCCATGGCTGGCACCATCCAAGACCGTTCGGAGCGAAGGAAGCCTTCCTCTTCGTCCTCCTCGTCGTCCTCAAAGTCAAGATCTGAGTCGCCAGGTTCGTGATCGGGCAAGACAAGGGTGTGGTCAGGGTGGATGTACTCTGGACGAACTCCGGACAGTGCCGAGCTGAGTTCGGACGCACTGCTTTGCCGGTGATTGGGTGATCGTGCCATCAGTCGGTGGATGATGGCATCAAGATCCGACGGTACGTCTGGTTGGAATTGTGAGACCCGGGGTGGGGCTTGATGGAGCCGGGCCAGGGCGGTGGCGGCGTCGGTGTCGGCCTGGAATGGTGCATGGCCAGTAAGGGCCTCAAAGAGCACAATTCCGAGGGCGTAGAGATCGGCCCGCGGGTCGACCAGGTCGCCATTGACCTGTTCGGGAGCCAGGTACTTGGCGGTGCCAAGGAGGGTTCCGGTCACGGTTAGATCGGTATCTTCCCCAGCTTTGGCGATGCCGAAGTCGGTGACCATGATCCTTCGGTCTGAACAGAACAAGATGTTTGATGGCTTGATGTCGCGGTGGACAATGCCAGCGCGGTGAGCGGCATCGAGGGCGTCGGCGATCTGGCGACCGAGCTGCACGGCATCAGTTGGTGAGAGCTTGCCGACTTGGTCGAGGGTGGTTCGCAAGGTTTCGCCGTCGATGAGTTCCATCACGATGGCTTCGATTCCAGCGTTGGCGATTCCCGTGTTGGATGTTGTTGCCGGTTCGGTGACCGTGTCATAGATGGCAACAATTGAGCGGTGGGAGAGGCGGGCGGCAGCAATGGCCTCTCGTCGGAATCGCAACAAAAATCCGCGATCGGTTGCCAGGTGGGGATGCAAGATCTTGACTGCGACTGGGCGACTCAAGATGGTGTCTCGACCCTCCCAGACCCGTGCCATTCCTCCGGAAGCAATGGGCTTGATTAGCTCGTACCGGCCACCCACCAGGTAGCCGATCTGGTGTTGACCGCTGACCTCGGGTACGCCCAGAGGAGCTGGATCCTGAGCAGGCTCAGTTCCAGCCCTGTTTGGCTGACGGCGGGGCTGGTCGGCAGCGGACGGCGGTATCACGAGGACAGCGTAGTGTTGCCCTTGCCTCGATCTGAGGTCACCTCGGTTCGAGCCTGCTTCGCGCTGTCGTTGTTGGAAGGCGACTTGTCGATGTTCGACTCGCAGGATCCAGTGGTATCCAATTCTGTGGTGTTGTCCAGATCAGTCGCGTCTTCGTGGGTGTCGTCCGGATCTGGGCTGTCCAACTCACTAGCTTCAGTATTTGCCGGGTGTCTGGCCAGATCGCGAGAGCGCCGGATTGAGCGCAGCCACCAGATGATAAGGAAGACCAGGGCTGCCCCAGATATGGCATAGCCCAGCCCGGGGATGGCGGTGCTCCGAATGGCGAACCGAGTTCTCGCCAACTCTCGGGACTCATCAACGGTGAGCACGGTGACCAGCAATGACGACAGTCCGAGCGAACGCGCCTCGATATTGATGTCAATCTGGGACACTCCCGGCTGAATCAGGATCTCCTGATCATGCTCTGCCACCCGAATACGATCGCTCTGGAAACTCAGCTTGACCCGGCGAACGCCGGAGCTGGTGTTGGTGATAGTGATCGGTATGGCCGTCGTTTGAGCGGCAAGGGTGATGGCGGGGCCTTTGGGCAACGAGATCACGTCAAGTTCGTCGATCAGGTCAGCCTCGATGGAGGCCATCCGGGCACGTCGGGCTTCCGGGTTCAGGTTGCGGCTCAGACCCTCAAGAATCCGGATCTGAATTCCTTCGGGTGATGGTCCACCTGCCACTCGGAAATCGGCATAGATGGCTAGGACCTCCTGGACTGATTGTAAGGGTTCGACGATGTCTGAGAGATTCTGGTCGGGGTTCTCTTGGGGGCGAAACGGCAGAGTGCGTGAGCTCAACGCCGCGTCTTCCATCGTGTCTGCCTTCATCATGCCGCCTTGGTCAAGGGCATCAAGCACAACTTCAAGGGCTTGCAGGTTGACACTGCTTAGGCCGCCGCCGCCCAAGATGACCGGTGAGCGGTCTTTCTGGTATCGAACAGCAAGCAGGGCGAGGAGTTGATGGGCTCGCTTCACGGAGTTGCTGGCCCGCTGGGCCACACTGTCGCTGACTCTCAGGCCAGCGATGTGTTCATCATCAATGCGAACAATGGTTAGTGAGCCGTTGTCCTGGGTGAGGGTGCCACGCGACCCGGTCGCAGGCTGAAGGTCGATAACAATTTTGACCCCGGCCGCAATGAGCAGTTCTGCACCTTCTTCAGTGATTCCCGTTCGTAGCGGAATGACCTCTTGATCCAGCATCAGCCCGATTTCAGCGAACTGTCTGCGGGTGTCGGCCAGAGCCTGGCTATAGAAGTCCGGTTGGCCAATGGCGGCCAGGGCCGAAGGGTCGAGACTGAGCTGGGTTCCGGCAACAACCTTGCGGTCACCGAGGGCTTCGGCAAAGGCGGTGGCTAGCTCGGGGTTGGAACTCAGCTGAGGTAGCAGTCCACCTTCGAGCACGACGGTGAGGGGCAAGGTGGGATGGGCGTTGAGAAGCTTGATCGCATCGTTGAGGTCAAGGCCGTCAGCAGAAGTCACACGAAGAACCGGCGATATTGGGAAGAGCGGGATTTCAGCAATATCGGTTGGGAGTCGGATCAGGTTGGTCCGTAGTCGGGCCAGCACTCCTGTTTCGCCCCGGATCTCGATGGTGATTGGATAGACCCCGGAGTCTTGAAGCCAGGTGCGCGGATCGTCTTCGGGTGCGGTGAAGCTACGAATTGGTATGGAGTACTGGAGTATTCCGTTGTCGACCTGGGAGAGGCCGGAAAGTTCTTGGGCCGCAACCCGGTTCCGGACGAGACTCGGTTCGATGTAGACGTCGGACTCGTCGTTGATCGGAGCCCAAATGATGGTCGAGATACTGAGTCCTTCCGTTGTGGCCCCCGTCCAACGAAGCTCAAGGTCCAGTGAGCCGTCGGCGGCAACGAAGGGGGATTGGCGGACCAGTTCTAGGGCTTCGACTTGAGCTGCTGCTGTGGACAGGGATGTGGCCGCGTTCGGGTCAGTCAAGCCGAGTGAGAGGCCGGGTTGGCTTGAGGCGGATGGGATGTAGCTACTGATCCCAAGGCTGACGAAGAGGAGAGCAGCGATCAGGTGGTGTTGATACTTCACCCGGGTGCGTCCCAACTCAAAACAACCAAACCTTCTGGCTGTGGTAAGAAACCAAGCCGCTGGTAGAGCTGGAAGGCCCCCTCGTTTCGTTCCTGGGTGTTGACATAGGCGGTCCGAACACCACGTCGGTGCAACCAATGCGTGGAGTCTTGAATCAGGGCTGTGCCGATGCCTTGTCCTTGGGCGAAAGGGGCGACGGCTAGGCGTTGCAGGTAGCCGCGCTGGCCTGCTCGACCGGTCACGGCGTAGCCAAGCACCGCCTTGTTGTCATCGTTGCTTCGCGATGTGGCGATTCGAAAGCGGTGAGTTGGTGTAGCCCCCATGGCCTCTTGAAGCATGCGGCGGTCGAACTGCCAGAACGAGTCAAAGGCCATCTTGTCGATGCCAATGACGGAGTCGCGGTGCCAGGCTCGACCGGCCTTGATTCGGACAGAGGTCTGGGGCGATGTGTTGACTCGTTGGCCAGGTAGCAGGGGGTAGGCCAAGAGGTGGAGGCGTTCGCGCGGCTGGAAGCCAGCTTGGAGGAAGGGTTGGGTGTCTTGGGGATTCAGGGCCGGCGTGACTGCTCGTTTTACTCCAAGCTGACGGAGGGATGAGAGGCAGTCCAGAATGTCGCTAGTGCTCGGCCCTCGGCCGGTGAGTTTTGGCCCAACTAACGCGGTGAATGCATCGCCTTGCCAAGGAACGACGCGTACCCGGCTGTTGCCGGGTGAGGTCGACCGGGCTCGCTTGAGCACCAGTCCGGTTGGGCGTACGGGGGCATGATCCACCAAAAAACTAGACTACCAGGCTTGCCTGGCTAGGTCTGTCAGGCTGGATATAGCGGAACTTTCGTCCAATTTGGGCCTAACGTGGCCAGCTATGACGGTGCTGGTTGCTACCCATGATCTCTGCCGGCTTCATGATCCCGGGCCTGGACATCCAGAGTCACCGGATCGGCTTGGCGCTGTCTTGGCTGGGGTTGAGGCGGCTGATTTGGGATCAGACGTGTTGTGGCTGGAGGCAACGTCGGCACCACGTTCAGTCCTGGAGCGAACCCACACTGCTCAATCATTGGATTCTCTGGCCGCCCTGAGTGAGCAGGGTGGCGGAGCGATTGACACCGACACGTGGGTTTCTTCCGATAGCTACGAGGCAGCCCGTAAAGCAGCGGGCGCTGGGCTGGATCTGATTGCCGCGCTTGATGAGGGCAAGGGTGACGCAGGCTGGTCCATTGTTCGGCCCCCTGGTCACCACGCCTTGTCCGATCAGCAGATGGGGTTCTGTCTCATCAATAATGCGGCGGTGGCGGCGCGATTCTTGGCTGACCGAGGCGAGCGGGTGGCCATTGTTGACGTGGACGCCCATCACGGCAATGGAACTCAAGACATTTTCTATGACGATCCCAACGTCTTGTTCGTCAGCCTTCATCAGTATCCGTGGTATCCCTACACCGGCGAGCCCGATGAGGTTGGATCCGGTGATGGCCGCGGAACAACTGTCAATATTCCCTTGCCTGCGGGAGCTACGGGACAGATGTACCGGGCAGCCATTGATCGTATTGTCGGGCCGGTTCTGACCCGATTCTCGCCGTCATGGATCTTGGTTTCTGCTGGCTTTGACGGTCACCGATCCGATCCGATCACGGACTTGGGCTTGACTTCGGCTGACTATTCAGACTCGATTCAGGAGGTCCTGCAACTGGTGCCAGCGGGAAGGCGACTGCTCTTCCTGGAGGGTGGCTATGACCTGGTTGCCCTGCGAGATTGCACCGCTGCGGTGTTGGCTTGTACTGCCGGTGGTTTTCATCGGCCAGAAAGTCCGACGACCGGAGGGCCTGGTTTGGACGGGTTGGAGCAGATTCATCGGATCCACCTCGATGGTGGAATTGGAGATGTTTGAGTGAGCTATCCATTGGCGTCGAGTGAGTTTGATGAGGTGCTGGAGGTCGTCGCTCCGGTTGCGGCGGGTTTTGCCGATGCGGGCTATCAGCTCTATCTGGTAGGTGGGGTGGTTCGAGACCTCATCATTGGAGGTCACGGGGCGTTGGATGACATTGACCTGACAACGGACGCTCATCCCAAAGAGATCAAGCGTCTTCTTGAGTCGGTCAGTCAAACCTTGTGGGCCCAGGGAGAGAAGTTCGGAACGATTGGAGCCATTGTCAACGGCCGTGACGTGGAGATCACTACCCACCGGGCCGAGACCTATGACTCGGAGTCCCGCAAGCCAGAGGTGGTTTTTGGGGATGACCTAGAGACTGATCTTTCTCGACGCGATTTCACCATCAATGCCATGGCCTATTCGGTGATCGCAAAGGAACTGCACGATCCGTTCGGAGGCATGGCCGATCTGGAAGCTCGTGTGTTGCGTACGCCGGGTGACCCAAAGATCTCCTTTATTGATGATCCACTGCGAATGCTTCGGGCCGCTCGTTTCATTCCCCGCTTTGAACTCTCCGTTAGTCCAGATCTCGAGAAGTCGGTGACGAAACTAGGCGATCGTCTTTCGATTGTTTCGTCCGAGCGGGTGCATGATGAGCTGGAGCGATTGCTGGGGGTAGAGGAGCCGGGCCTTGGTTTCGACTTCCTTGAACGCACCGGCTTGCTGGACTTCATCGTGCCTGGTTTGGATCCCAGTGTCCGGGATCTGGCTTGTCTTTTGGGTTCGTTGTCGGGATCGGTTCTGGTTCGTCGGGCGGGACTGATTGCGTTGCTTGATGTCCCGGGTGCCAGTAGTTGGTTGCGGTCGCTTCGCTATTCGACCGCCGACCGCCACCTGACGATCCGGTTGATCGAAGGGGTAAGCCTGATTCTGGGTTCAACCAGTTCACCCGCCGACATTCGACGGCTCGTGGCCCTGGTCGGGGTCGGGCATGTCGGTGAGACAATGGATCTGGCCAGGAACATGGCGGGGGTGTTGGATGCTGACGCTGACGCTGGTGGCGATGCTGGGCTCAGCCGTAGCGCTGGCGCTCGTGATGGTTCGCCCTCTCGTTTGGCGGCCAGGGTCGGGGAGGCCCGTTCCGTTTTTCTTGAGCTTGGGATGACAGAGAACCTGGCGAACCTGACCGGACCGGTTTCGGGGGGCGAGCTCATTGCCGAGCTCGGCCTTACCCCGGGTCCTATTGTTGGCCAGGCGGTTGCCATGTTGGCGGAGCATCGGCTTGCTCATGGCCCCTTTGACAAGAATGAAGCCTTTGACCTGGCCCGGTCATGGCTAGCCGAAACTAAGCCGGACTGATCACCACGACCTTGGCCGCGAACAGGCCATGAACGAGGACTTTGAGAAAGGTGGCGACGAAGTCTGGCTAGGCGCTGGGCTATCCTTTGTTCCGTGCCCCGATGGCAAAGCCCCAGCCCCCAAGGCTCCCAAGACCGTGAAGGCGTCGTCAGCTATAAGTTGGCTCGCCGTCGAACGATCACGGCCTATGAGAAGGGAAGCAAAACTGCCCAAGAGGTCTGCGATGCGCAGCCCGAATTGCGCCGGGTCGCCCACCATCATGCTGTTGACCTGGCGGAGAATTGTCCGATTTGTGAGGGTGAAGGCCTGGTTCTCGTCACCTTTGCTTTCGGCCCAGGGCTGCCGAAAATGGGGCGCTGTGTTGCTGACAAGGGTGAGCTTGAGGCTTTGCGACTACGCGGCCGCTCAACCACGTGCTATCGAGTAGAGGTCTGCCGACAGTGTTGGTGGAACCATCTTCGGGAATCGTTTGCTCTTCGTTCGTCCGATGTAGCCTCGACCGCTCCGTAGCTGCCGCCCAACAACTGACTCATCACAACTCGTCGCAAGACTGGTCCCAGTTCACCCCCGCCCGCCAATCCTCGGATTCCCTCCATGGCTTCTTCTCGGTCTCGAGCATCCTCGAAGACCTCATCAACGAAGCGCTCACCGGCGATGAAAGCTTCATCGAAGAGTTCGGCACGCTCCAAGTTCGGACTGCTTAGTGGCCCGGGTCAGTCCAAGAACCGTAGACGGAATCCTTTCTGGCGGTTCCGACGCTTCCTTTTGCTGATTGTTTTGTTCGGGATGGGTGTGGTCCTTGGTGGCGTCATTCTTCTGGCTCAAGAACCATTGCCTCCACTGGATGATCCATTTGTCGCTCTCAAGCAGACGACGTATGTCTGCACTGCTGAGATCGAAGCGGACTGTTCTGCTGATGTTGCCGTGCTTGAGCTTTCGGCCGGCGAAGACCGCCAGATCGTGCGCTATGACGAGATTCCTGATGTTGTAATTAATGCGGTGGTTGCTGCGGAGGACAAGGACTACTTCAGCCACCACGGGCTTGATCCCGCGGGTATTGGCCGGGCCTTGTATCACGATATTCGGGAACGAAACGCCAGCCAGGGCGGCTCAACTATTACCCAGCAATACGTCAAGAACGCCTTCTTGACATCGGACCGGACCGTGGTTCGCAAGCTGAAGGAAGCGGCTCTTGCGGTCAAGTTGAATCAGCAACTGTCCAAGGAAGAGATTCTGGAGCGCTACCTCAATCTGATCTATTTCGGGCGTGGCGCCTATGGCATCCAGGCGGCAGCCCAGAACTATTTCGGAAAGAATGTCGGTGAGCTCGACATTGCCGACTCGGCTTATCTGGCCAGCCTGATCCGCTCGCCGGGTACTGCCGATGCCGAACGTGATCCGGAAGAAGCAACCCGGCGTCGGGCCACCGTGCTCGCCCGCATGGTTGCTGATGGCTATATCAGCCAACCCCAAGCCGATGAGGCCAACGCTCGCGACTGGTCATCCATTGTTGATCGGTTGAATAGGGAGGAGGCCCCAGCTTCGGTTGGTTCCCGTGACGGAAGTGCCTATTTCTTGGAGGCGGTTCGCCAACAGCTGGTCGGTTTGGAAAGCGAGCTGGCCGCCGACGGTGGCAATGGCGAGGTCTACACCGCTGGATTCCGGGTCTATACAACGCTTGACCCTCAGCTCCAAGAGGCCGCCTTCTCCACGGTGACTGAGGTGGTCGATCCTCGGCGAGATGCCAACGATCCGTCAGCTTCGTTAGTTTCGATCGATGAACGTGGCCGGGTGGTGGCCATGGTCGGTGGCTATGACTTCGCCACGTCACAGGTGAACTTGGCCATGGGCCGCCAAGGTGGTGGATCGGGTCGCCAGCCCGGTTCGTCCTTCAAGACGTTCGCTTTGGCTGAAGCGATTGAGCAGGGCATCTCGGCCCAGTCGCTGTATTCGGCCCCGTCGGTGATTGAGATTCCTGGTGCAGACAATGGCAGTACCTGGACGGTGAGGGGCGGGTCAAGTCCGGACGGTTATCGAGACCTGGTTGATGGGCTGCGTGGCTCCAGCAATGTGGTGTACGCCCAGCTCATGGTTGATGTTGGTTCCCAGAGTGTGGTCGAGTTGGCCAACCGACTTGGGGTTACGGCCCAGTTGGAGCCAGTGAATGCTCTGGTGCTTGGCTCGGGTGAGGTGTCGGTCATGGATATGGCGGCGGCCTATTCGACCATCTCCAATCAGGGTGTTCGCCGTGACCCGGTTTTGATTGAGCGCATCGAGGATGTGAATGGCCAGGTGATTTGCTGGTATCCGATCGGTGGTCGGTGTCAGGACGAACAGCCTGTGGAAGAACTGGTGTTGGAGTCTGGTATTGCCCGTCAGGTGACTCACGCCCTAACACAAGTGGTTGATGCTGGAACGGGTCGTGGGGTGCGAAATTTCTTTGATCAACCAGCGGCGGGTAAGACGGGCACGACTCAGGATGCTCGTGATGCGTGGTTTGTTGGTTTCAGCTGTGATCTGACGACCGCTGTCTGGATGGGATATCCGGGTTCGCCGGGTGAGCCGGTCCGGTTCATGAATGACTTCCGGGGTATTGAGGTGCATGGTGGTGACTTCCCGGCAGAAATGTGGGGTTCGTTCATGGCTAAGGCGTCACTCATTCGGGGTGGGGGTTCGCCTTATCCGTGTGATGGTTTGGCCACCCAGACTGATTTCCCAGGCAAGCAACTGAACCCCGAGTTGTCGACGACAACCTTGCCGCCCTGTGCTCCATTGCCACCAACGACGCAACCAGTCCTTGGCGAGGATGGCCAGCCCGTGGCAACCACGGCTCCAGCTGTGGTCGAGGAGACAACGACGACGGAGCCGTGTGAGTTTGTTGAACCGGAGCCAGGTGAGGTCTCAACGACTGTTGCTGGCGGTGGTGAAGGTGGCGGTGAATCCACGACGACTGCTGACCCGGCCGAAACAACAACGGTGGCTGAGACCGTAGCTCCAACGACTGCGCCGCCAACCACAGTTGAGCCCGACACTACTGAGGCTGGCTGACTCGGGCAGCTCGTCGAGCTGGGTCCAAAAACCAAGAAACTAGAGCAAACCAAGGTTCGTGGTATTGGTGCGTTTCCTGGGCGACTGTCAGTGGCGCTGACTAGTGTTGTCTTTGCAGGAGGTTGAGCTTCAGAAAGGCTCCGCTAGCATCATGTGGTCCATACCGACGCGTAGCGTTGGGAACGACCCTGCCCTCGACCGTCGGGGGCCCCGGTAGTCCCGGGTCCGTAGGGAGGTGATGTGCGCCGTGCGTGCATACGAGCTAATGATCATTTTTAACGCTGAGACTGAGGAATCAGCGGTCCAAACCACCATCAATAAGCTTGGCGAGATGGCCAACGAAGATGGCGGCACTTTGGAGAAGATCGATAAGTGGGGCGTTCGTCGCTTCGCTTATGAGATCCACAAGAAGAAGGAAGGCTTTTACGTCGTCCTTCAATTCCTCGCTCCGAACGCACTTTCGGAAATCGATCGAACCCTGCGTCTCGCGGATGAAGTCATCCGCCACAAGTTCATGCGGCTGCCGGTCCTTGAAGCTCACAAACGTGGGCTTGCTGGCGCCACTGTCTGACAGGGGAATACATCATGGCTATGGACAACACGGTGACAATCACCGGAAATGCTACCCGCGAACCAGAATTGCGTTTTACGCCATCTGGTCAAGCGGTTTGCAGTTTCGGGCTTGCAGTTAACCGACGTTGGCAAAACCGCCAAACCCAAGAGTGGGAAGAGTCAACGTCGTTCATCGATGTGACCGCCTGGGCCCAGCTGGCTGAAAATGCCGCTGAGTCTGTTGGCCGAGGAACTCGTGTCACTGTGACCGGGCGTCTCGATCAACGCAGTTGGGAAACTCAAGAGGGCGATAAGCGCTCCAAGGTTGAAGTCGTTGCCGACGAGATCGCTATCAGCTTGCGCTGGGCGACCGCAACCGTACAAAAGAACGAACGTCGCGATGGGGGCTCCGGTGGATCCGGTGGCTCACAAGGCGGCGGTAATCAGCAGGGTGGTCGTTCGTTCGGCTCATCCGGCGGCGGGCGCCAGAACCCGCCCGCCTACTCACCAGACGAGGAACCATTTTAATGGCAAAGACACGTAGCACCCGACGGGTGAAGCCCAAAGACGCTAACCGTCGTACAAAGAAGAAGATCAGCCCACTTGTAACCGACAAGGTCGAGTTCGTTGACTACAAGGACGTCGACTTGCTTCGGCGTTTCATGTCGGACCGAGCCAAGCTCAAGGCACGTCGTGTGTCGGGCAACGACTCCCAGCAGCAACGCGTTGTTGCTCGTGCAGTCAAGAACGCTCGGGAAATGGGGCTCTTGCCTTACGCCACCAAGGTCACGACTCAGCGTCGTTCTCGTGGTGACCGGCCTGACCGTGGTGATCGACCCGATCGTCGTCCTCGTGAAGACCGGGACGAGAACACCAGCACTGATGAGAAGGTCGAAACTCCGGTCGAGAGTCCGGTCGAGACTCCAATCGAAGCCGCCGTTGAGGCACCTGTTGAGGCTGTAACCGAGGCCCCCGAAACCACCGAAGGAGAGAGCTAACAATGCGTATTGTTTTGCATGAAGCTGTCTCTGGGCTTGGCAATCGTGGTGACCTTGTTGAGGTTTCTGATGGCTACGCCCGTAACTTCTTGATCCCGGCGGGTAGAGCTCAGCAGGCAACTGCTGGTGTTGAAGCCCAGGCTGAGTCGATGCGTAAGTCGTGGCAACTGAAGAACGCGAAGGACCGGGAAGCGGCCGAAGAAATTGCCAAGCTCCTCGTGGCCCGTTCCATCATGATTCCGGCCCGTGCCGGTGCTGGTGGCAAGCTCTTCGGCTCGATCACCTCTGCCGACATTGTCGCCGCGATCACGGCTCAAACGGAGATCGAACTCGATCGTAAGATGTTGCATCTTGATGATTCGATTCGTACGACCGGAAGCCATATTGTCACTGCTCAGCCTCACGCGGATGTGCAGTTCCCCGTCACTGTTGAAGTATTCGAGTCATAAACCGTTTCAGGGAGGGTAGGTGAAACTTCACCTACCCTCCCTGGCGCGTACGGGCTCTGGCTTATCCCCAGGAAATTCACAAGTTACGGGTCTAGGAGTCCACAGGCAGCTTGGAGGAGAATGAGGTTATGGATGACACCCAACCCCCATCAGATGATGACGCTCCGCTTGCGGCCTCCGATGATGGTGTAGCTACTCAGGTCGAGGAATCGGCCCAAGAGCGTGGGCCTGCTGACATGGCTCCTCCCGAGCCCGATCCGACTGAGCCGCCTCCGAGCGAGCCAGGCTCATCACCGCACTACGACGATGGTGACAACCGCGATGGACCTAGAGGTCCGACCCGCAACGGATCTGGGTCCAACAATTCTGGCTCCGACAATTGGTCTGGCTCATCCAGTCAACGTTCCGGGAACTCAACGGCTTCTCGCCCGTCGCGGGTTCCACCTAGCAACCTTCGAGCTGAAGAGTCTGTCCTTGGTGCAATGCTGCTGAGCCGTGAAGCCATTGCCGATGTGGTCGAAGTTCTCGAGACCGAGCATTTCTACAAGCCAATTCACGGCCATGTCTTTGACGCGATCCTGAGCCTGTATGGCGCCGGTCAGCCGGTTGATGCGGTCACCGTGGCGGAGGAACTTGTTCGAGCAAACCTGCTGGAAGCGGTGGGTGGCCCAGGAACTCTGATCGATCTTCAGGCGGGAACTCCTGCGGTCAGCAATGCGGCCTACTACGCCAAGATTGTTGAAGATCACGCCCTGTTGCGGCGCCTCATCACCGTCAGCAACGAGATCGCCGAGATTGCCTATGAGGTTCCCGAGGACGTGGTCGGTGCGCTCGACGACGCCGAATCCAAAATGTTCGACGTTGCCGAGAAACGGCTGACCAATACCACTGCAGAGATTAAGGATCTCTTGAGTGACAACCTGGATCGGCTCGAAGCGCTCTATGAGCAAGGCGACGCCATCACGGGACTGGAAACCGGGTTCCACGATTTTGACGATCTCATCTCTGGGCTTCAGAAGAACGCCTTCTACGTGCTTGGGGCCCGCCCCGCCATGGGAAAGACGGCTTTTGCTCTGAACATGGCAGCGAACTCGGCCATGTTGAACAACAAGCCAAGCCTGATCTTCTCGCTGGAAATGAGCCAGCTCGAACTATCCCAGCGAATCTTGTGTGCTGATGCTCGAGTGGATGCCACCCGCATGAAAACTGGCAAGTTAGATGAGGCGGACTGGAGCCGGATCAGCCACTCCGTTGGTCGACTAGCGGATGCTCCGATTTTCATTGACGACAACCCGCACACCACCGTGATGGAGATTCGGTCCAAGGCTCGCCGGCTCAAGAGCCGCCAGGGCGAGATTGGCATGATCGTTGTCGACTACATCCAGCTGATGACTGGCCGTTCGGGGGCCGAAAGCCGCCAGGTTGAAATCTCCGAGATGAGCCGTCACCTGAAGATCCTGGCTCGCGAGCTTGAGACTCCTGTGGTGGCCTTGGCTCAGCTCAACCGTGGCCTAGAGCAACGCCAGGACAAGCGCCCAATGCTGTCTGACCTTCGTGAGTCTGGAGCGTTGGAGCAAGATGCCGACGTCGTGATGTTCTTGTATCGCGACGAGATCTACAACCCTGAGTCAGAGCAAAAAGGTGTGGCTGAGATCATTGTGGCGAAGCATCGAAATGGTCCGACGGCCACAGTGAAGATGGCCTTTCTTGGTCACTTCACTCGATTTGAGAACATGAGCAAGCGGCTTGATCCAGCCGGTCCGGCCAACGAGTTCTAGTCAGTCTGGACGAAGACTACTGGGGCGGGGGCGTCAGGTGAGCCAGCGGGTACTGCTCGGGCCTGGGCGATAACGCCGGTCAGGGCCAGGCAAGCAGCGATGCCGAGCAAGGCTTGGAAGATGTGCCCAGTGTGAACGGAGGGGCGTTCTTGGGCCAAGTGCTCAAAGGAGGTGGTGAGCTCGGGGCGAGTTGCCGTGACGGTCGAGGGTGTAGTCGCGGCGGCTGAGGTTGAGGTCGCGACACGACGCCGCCTCGTTGTTGTTGGCTTAGTTCGTTCTGGTACCGAAAGACTCATGGCAACCTCTTCTACTTCGTTCACTGGTTTGACATCTCTGTTCGGACTTCACAATCGGCACTCGGTGATTGAATCTTGAGTAGGAACTGGCCCTTTGGGCTGAACCGCTTAGTCCAAGGCTGTTTCGGGCGGGCCGTTTGATCCAGACCGGGACGCTCGGTTTCAATAGCTCTTACCACGTGTCTAGGCGGATCTATTGAGGCGCTATTGACCGAACTGATTGTGGGCCCGCTAGTTCACCAGGCTGGCAACGGCCCAGACTGAGGCGAAGGTACCGATGGCAATCTGGATGATGCTTCGGAGGAGTGGGGCAGCAGCAAGATCGCCGTCCTTGGCAGTTTCTGGTGGCCGGACGAGGGCTAGCAGGGTGCCGGCGGCCAGGGCTCCACCGATCGCCAGAGTGAGCCAGGGAAGAAGGTCATCGCCAAGAAACATGTCAGAAATCCGAAGAAAGATGCTCAAGGTTTCTTGAGTCTTCGTCGATGTTAACTCCCATACCGGTGGTCATCGCCCACACCGGCATAGATAGGGAACTGAGCGGAGGCCGAATCTCCCTCCACACGCATCGCCTCCAACACTCTCCTGTGTTGGATTCTGACTTGGCCTTCGCTCTCCCTTACTTTCTCCCCTTGGCTCGAACCTCCCATACGGGAGGTTCGAGCTGCTTTTGACCACTGCTTTGTCTACTCGTGCTCGGTCTATTAGGACCGAAGAACCTATTCGGACCGAAGAACTCGTGACACCATTTTGCGCACGATCGGAGCGACGAGCAAAACTGTTGGGAGGGTGATTGGCCACGATGATGCGAAAGCTGAAAGCCACTGCCCGAGGGAAGCCTCATCCAATCCGAGATTGCGCACAGTTGTGATGGCAGAGACAATAAGAGTCATCATTCCCGACAAGATGAAAGCAAAGAGCACACTCTGAAACCGGGCAGGAATGATCCGAATTGGATCCTCAGTGGTCACGATTGAATCCTGTGCCAATCCGGACTTTCATGCGGCAGCCTGAATTTGGGAGCGAGCCGTTGTCATTGCCACGTCTGCGTCGATGGCCATCTGATCAGCGGCGATGACTGTCACGTCATGTATTCCGATGAACGCCAGGAAGTGGCGCAGCCAGGTAGTACCGAAATCTTGTGGCCCGCCGACTTGTGTGCCACCACTGGCGCTCACGATGTAGGTTGGCCGGTCAGCCAGTAAGCCAACGGGTCCGGACTCACCGTAGGTGAAGGTTGTTCCCGCTCGAGCCACCAGATCAGCCCAAGCCTTAAGGTTCGCTGGTACCGAGAAGTTGTAGATCGGTGCGCTGATGATGAGGATGTCGGCTTGTCGCAGCTCGGCAATGAGTTGGTCGCTGAAGGTCAGCGTTGGCACGGTGGCCGCGGTTCGATCTTCAATCGCGATGGTGAGTTCGGCAGCAACTGGGGGAGTGAGGAGCGGGACGGTGTCGACCAGGTTCCGTTTGATCACCTGGTCGCTGTCTTGTTTCACTACTTGTAGCAGCTCGTTGACTAGGCCGGTAGTTACCGACTCGTCACCTCGCACGCTGGTGGAGATGTTCAGGATTGTCTTTGTCACAATTGCCTTTCAGGAACGAACTGTTCGTTCCAATAATGAGATAGTGGTTAGCCCTCAGGGGCCGTGTTGGTTGGCGGATCCGGGTTGCGTGATCGGGTTCAGGTGACCTCGGTTAGGTGATCTGATCCAAGGTTGCTTCGATAACCGGGCCCAGGGTGTGTTGGTCAGCGCCGGTCGTAGCCATGACCTGCATGCCTTGCATGAGAACCATGACCAGGTCGGCCGCAAGCTCGGGGGTCATATCGTCATGGAGTTCGCCAAGATTGGCGCCGCGTCGGCAGACATCAACGAAGAGGTCGCGGGTTGCGGCCAGAGAAGCGGTGGTGGCCAGCCGGCTTTGTTCGTGGACGTGGTTGCGTTCACAAGCGGTGTTGACGACGAAGCAGCCCCGTCCATCAGGATCAGTTATCAGCTGGTAGAGGAAGGCCGAGAGGCGTTCGCGTAGGGGAGTGTTGGCCGCCATTGCCTCGATCATTCCCTGCCCGCCAGTTGTGGTGTAAAGCTCCAGGGCTTGGGCGTAGATGTCTTCCTTGCAGCCAAAGGTTGCGTAGAGCGAGCCTCGGTTGATTCCGAGATGCTCAACCAGCTCTTGCATCGAGGTGCCTTCGAATCCCTTGGAATGGAAAAGGTCCAAAGCTCGGGCCAGGGCGAGGTCGACATCAAACTCTTTTGTTCTCGCCATGAAAGAGACAATAGCCATTCTGGAACGATTGGTCAAGAATTATGTGTGGCGCCTTGATCTGACGGTGATTTGCTCAGTTTGCACGGGCCGAGCCCACGACCGCTGGTTGGGCCTACTATCGCGCCATGAGTAGGAATCTTCGTGACTACGTCAAGTCCCTCTACACCGTGGATGGGGTGGTGCGCCGGGTATCGGCCAAGGATTGGGACAATCAGTCCCCCAACCCCGACTGGAGTGCTAAAGAAACCTTGGGACACGTGATCTGGGGTGTTCGCCACATGTCCAGTGCCATTCGCGGGATCAAGGAACCTGAGGATGATCTGCAGTTGTCCGTCGTTGGTGCAGACCCCATGACGACCTGGACCGAGGCCATGGACGAACTGTTGGCGGCGTTGGACGAGCGAGGGGTTTTAGAGAAGCGAATCTCAACCCCGTTCGGGGAGATGACGGTGGATGAAGCCCTCGGGGGGTTCTTTGCTGATCCGCTGGCTCATGCTTGGGACATTGCTCATGCTGTTGGCATTGAAGCCGTTCTGCCCGAGGACTTGTCCCGCAAAGGACTGTTCATTCTGAAGGCGGCGGGCGAAGCCCTGCGTGGTCCCGGCGCTATGCAAGAACCGATTGAGGTGAGTGAGGTGTCCTCTGCTGCTGACCAATTCATTGCTTACACGGGACGAAAGCCCTAGCTCAGGCGGCCTTTGAGGATTCACGACCTGGCTTGGTCCACACCAAGGTATGGCGGCCATGGAGTCGTCGTCTGAAGACTGGCGGGATCCTGTCGTCAAGTGAAAGTTCTTGACCCTCACACGGTGTTAGGTGCTTTGATGTCTTCATGACCTTGTTCCGCATTGGTGACCTAGCCCGCCTCGGTGGCGTCTCGGTCCGCATGCTTCGCCACTATCACGAGATCGGATGCTGATTCCCGAGCAGACGGATGCGGTGAGCGGGTATCGGCTCTACGGCAGGAAGCAGCTCGTAGCCCTTCGCCACATTGTTGTGCTCAAGGATCTGGGTCTGCCGCTCAGTGACATAGCCGGAATTGTGAATAGCCAGATCTCGAAGAACCAGGTTCACATCTTGCTCAGCACTCATCGAGCCAACCTGGTGCTGGAAATTGCCGCAGCTAGATCAAATCTGATGGGTATCGACAACTACGTTTCGAACATCGAAAAGGACACAGCTGTGCCAAACGAATCCGTTCTGAATCCGGAGATCAAGGTCGATCTAAAATCGGTAGACGGCCGTCTAGTAGCCCAACTCAGCGCTGTTTCTGAGTCGTGGGCTCCATCCGACATTGGTTCAGTTATCGCCCCCCTCTATCCCGAATTGTTTGCTCGGATGAAGAAGGCCGGAGTCGACAACACCGGACCGTCGATGGCTTGGTATGAAGACACTGATGAAGGGCGAATCATTGTTCATGCCACCCTGACAATCGAAGAACGGCCAGCGGCTGAACCAGCAACGCTGGGGTTTGAGATCGTGCAATTGCCAGCGATCGAACTCATAGCGTCGACCTTGCATCACGGCAGCATGGACAACTGCGATACCACCTATGAGGCCCTCATGGAATGGGTTTCCCGCCACGGCTACCAACCTGTTGGCTATAGCCGAGAACTGGATATCGAGTGCGGGCCAGACGGACCAACTGTCACCGAGCTCCAGGTCACCGTGGTCAAGGAATAGACCGATGAGGACCGCCATGGTTTGGATCGATTCGGTCGACCTTGCTCCGGCCTTCTAGCTTGGGGGCATGAGTGATGATGACTCCAGCCCGTCTTCGACCGACCTGATTCCGTCTTCGACGGTCCTTCTGTTGCGGGACGGACAAGATTCTCTGGAAGTCTTGATGTTGCGTCGCAACTCCAAGATCGCCTTTGCTGGAATGTGGGTCTTCCCTGGTGGACGTGTCGACCCGCATGAGATCATCGAGGGAGACGACCTCGCTTCTGCTCGACTTGCAGCCACCAGGGAGGCCCACGAAGAGTCCAACCTCGTTCTTGACCATGAATCCCTTGTTGCCTGGAACCATTGGCAACCCCCAATGCTTCCTGCCGTACCCACAGGGGGCCCTCGACGACGATTCCGGACCTGGTTTTTTGCCGCCCGCGCTCCGCTTGGCGAGGTCACCATTGACGATGGCGAGATCAAGGACCATGCCTGGCTGCAGCCCCAGGAAGCCTTGGACCGACGCGACCGTGGCGAGATCGAAATCGTGCCACCAACCTTCGTGACCCTGCACGAACTGTCACTCCACCAGCGAGTCGATGATGCATTGGCCTGGGCCCGCTCCCGTCAACCCCAGCACTACTCCACCCGATTAATGAAAGCCGCTGATCCTCGAATCGCCTGCTGGCATGGCGACGCTGGCTATGAATCCGGCGACCCGGACGCGCCAGGGGAACGCCACCGTCTCCTTCTACACCCCGGCAAATGGGAGTACCAGCGAACCACCGCCAACAACTAGCCCGAACTCTCCAATCACCAGTACGAGCCGAACCACCGGAGCCACCAGTCATGTGCCGAAACATCACCATCTTACGAGGACTCGAACCACAAGCCAGTCCCGAGGAGGTAGAAGCCGCTGCCCGACAATACGTCCGAAAAGTGAGCGGTATCCGCCACCCATCCTCGGCGACCGAAGGTCCGTTTGAGGCGGCAGTGACAGAGATCGCTAAGGCCACGATGGTCTTGCTGAGAGAACTGCCACCACGACGCCAGGTACCGAAATCGGTGCCGCCATTGCGGCGGCACGCCGGGCAAGTCTGAGGCGTCACGCTGGCCAGATCTGAGGCGGTAGGTCGGCGAAGCCTTGGGCCTGGCTGAGCGTCGCCAGTCAGCCAGCGGTCACACGAAACGCCAATTGCCAAGAAACCCGCTAGCCTGCTCTGCTTGCTCGTGCCCATTCCGGGGTTTGGGCCCGATAGAGAAAAGTAGAAATGCAATGACAAACCCTGATGCCAGTTTTGGCGATCTTGGCGTGCCTGATGATCTCGTGGCCGTTCTTGACTCGCGTGGAATCACTTCACCGTTCGAAATCCAACTGGCCAGCATCCCTGATGCTCTGCAAGGACGAGACGTACTTGGTCGAGCCCCAACCGGCTCCGGCAAGACTCTCGCCTTTGGAATCCCCATGGTTGCTCGTATCGGTAAGGCCAACAAGAAGCGGCCGACTGGCCTGATCTTGTCCCCGACCCGTGAGCTAGCCGAACAGATTCGACGCGAGCTCGAACCATTGGCTCAAGTCCGTGGCCGATCTGTTCTGGCCGTCTACGGAGGTGTCGGCATGGACGCCCAGCGTCGAGCCCTCCGCAAGGGTTTGGACCTGCTGGTTGCTTGCCCCGGTCGCCTACTTGACCTCATTGGTCAAGGGGAGTGCTCGCTGGACCAGGTCGAGTTCATGGTTATTGACGAAGCAGACCGGATGGCTGACATGGGCTTCTTGCCCGTGGTCAAGCAGATCCTGGACATGTGTAGCTCTCGCAAGCAAACCGTGATGTTCTCGGCCACGTTGGGTAAGGAAGTCAAAGTCCTCACCGACATGTATCAGAACGACCCGGTGACACATCAGGTTGGTGCCGCTGAACCTGATCTCAGCCTGGTCGAGCATCGCTTCATTCTGACCGAGCAGTCATCCAAGATTGGCATCTCTGCGGATCTCATTGACGAGCACGGCCCAACCATCATCTTCTGTCGAACCCGACACGGAGTCGACCGGGTGGCACGCCAACTCAAGCGATCCGGAATCAAGGCCGGTTGGATCCACGGCGGGCGCTCACAGAATCAGCGTGACTCTGCCTTGCACTCATTCACCAAGGGCAAGGTGCAGGCTTTGGTTGCCACCGATGTTGCGGCTCGTGGAATCCACGTCGATGGAGTGGCGTGTGTCATCCACTATGACCCGCCAGCTGACCCCAAGGACTATGTGCACCGCTCCGGCCGTACGGCGCGCGCTGGTGCCGCGGGAGTCGTGGTTTCTTACCTGAATCCTGATCAGAAGAAGGGGGCAATGAAGATGCTGAAGAGTGTCGGCCTGCCTCCGATTCCCTTTGAAGAGATGCCAGAAATCTCTCATCGTGAACTCAAGGTCTTTGCCGGTGATCGCAAGGGCGGTAGTGGCAAGGGTGGCGGCGGGTCCAAGGGTGGCGGCCGAGGCGGGTCCAAGGGTGGACGCGGCGGGAATCAGGGTGGCGGCAGTCGTGGCAAGGGCGGCAGCAATAGTGGTGGCGGTCGTGGCACCGGAGAACAAGGACAGTCGTCAGGCAAGTCCTCTCGCCAGAAGCAGGACAACCGTGGCGGTGACGGAGGTAGCGATTCACGGGCTGACTCCGGTCAGGGGTCCTCAGACAGCCGTCAACAGGACAACCGGCAGCAAGACAACCGCGGGTCTGACCAGAAGAAGCCGAGGCACAGGAACCGGTCTGGCGACGGTGCTTCAAAACAGGGCGGTAAGCGGTCAAGCGATGACGACAAGGACAAGTCGAATCGCTCAGGCAAGTCCCGGCCCAAGAATAAGCGTCGCAAGCCCGGCTCAGGGTCTGGCTCAGCTCCCGGTCGCAACAAGGCCCATCGTGGTTCCAGGGGTGGATCTGGTCGCGGCGGGCGAAGCGACTGATATTGCGCTGATGCAGTAGTTTCGTGCACATGAAGTGGACGAGGCAGAAATCATGACCGTCACCATCTATCCAGCGCGAGCAGTTGTCACCGTGGATCCCAACGACACCACCGCGTCAGCGGTCGCCGTTCGGAACAACCGGATTGTTGGTGTCGGCTCAGTAGAGGACTTGCAAGCAGAGCTAGCTGCTGGGGCCGAAACCAACGACGAGACCATTGAGATCAACAAGACCTTTGCCGAACACGTTGTCCTGCCCGGCTTGATCGACCAACACCTCCACCCCTTTCTTGGGTCCATGACTCTGTCCACTGCGGTCATCTCCATCGAGGACTGGATCCTGCCCGAGCAAACCTTTCCGGCAGCCAGCAGCGCAGCCCAGTACCTGACCAGGCTCAGCCAAGCCGAGGCAGCGATGGATGATTCGGATGGGTGGCTGTTCTCTTGGGGATACCACTCACTCTGGCACGGCCCACTTAGCCGAGAGATTCTTGATTCGGTCAGCACCACCAGGCCGATCGGTATCTGGCAACGTTCTTGTCACGAGTTCTACCTCAACAGCGCGGCCCTTGACCGACTTGGAATCACTGTTGAGTCGATGGCCACGTCGGAGCACTCAGCCCAGCTTGATGTCGCTGCCGGGCATTTCTGGGAGAATGGATTCTTCGCCGCCTTGTTGCCTGTCCTGGCCCCGGCCTTCATGCGACCGGACCGGATTGAGGCTGGCTTGGTGCAGCTGGTGGCCTACCTGCATCAGAACGGGGTCACGGCGTTCAATGAGCCCGGAGCGATCTTTTTCCCCGGCATGTGGGAGATGTATGACCGGATTTTGGGGAACGGTGACACCCCGCTTTCCAGCACCTTCCTGGTTGATGCCCGCCAGCAAGTCTCCTCCGGGTTGACGACTGAGGAGGCGCTGGCCGACGCTCAGAGTCAGATTAACCACAGACCACAAGGCAAGGTTCGCTTCTTGCCCGGCCAGGTCAAGCTGTTTGCCGATGGTGCCATCATCTCCCAGATGATGCAGATGCGTGACGGCTATGTGGATCGTGACGGTCAGCCCGACCCTGATCATCACGGTGAGTGGATCATGACTCCCGAGGTCCTGGAAGAACAATCCAAGCTTTACTGGGACGCTGGCTATCAGCTCCACATCCACGTCAACGGCGACTTAGGGCTAGACGCGGTACTGGACATGTTGGAGCGACGTTTGGCCGAGACTCCACGGGATGATCACCGAACGGTCATTGTGCACTTCGCCAACTCGACCGAGGATCAAGTTGACCGGATCGCCGAGCTCGGAGCGATCGTGAGCGCTAACCCCTATTACCCCGTGGGTTTCGCCGACAAGTACAGCGAGGTTGGGCTCGGCCCGGAACGAGCCGACGTCATGGTCCGCTCCCAGTCGGTCTTGCAACGCAGCATTCCGCTGTCGTTTCATTCCGATCTTCCAATGGGTCCCAGCGACCCGCTCGCCATGGTCGGCTTTGCCGTGAACCGGTTCACCCAGTCCGGCCGGGTTGCTGCGCCCGAACAGCGCATCTCGGTAGAGGACGGTCTTCGAGCAGTGACCATCGAAGCTGCCCGGTCGTGGCGACGCGAGCACGAACTCGGCTCGATCGAGGTTGGCAAGTTGGCCAGCTTCACCATCGTTGCTGATGATCCCCGCAAGATTGAACCCGCCGACATCGGCCGGATAGCGGTGATGGGTTCGATGTTTGAAGGACGATGGTTTCCAACCAGTGCGGCTACCCGCGCTCGACGCGTTGGCCTGACTTCTGTCGTCGGTGGCGAGCTGCCCGAAGCTGGGATTGGCAATGGTTTCCGCTGTAGTGATGCCGGCCATCCCGCAAGACCCCATCTTGGCTGTGCTTGCTCGGTCTCAGCCAGACTGCTTCGAGTCGCTCACCATGCTGGCCTTGTTGCCTGAGTCTGGTTCCTGAGGTCACACAAGGATGAGTTTCTAGGAATCAGCCTTGACGGTCCCCCCTGAGCGCCAATAGGAGCCGTCTGCTCGATCGAGGAAACCCTCATCCACCAGATATCGGCGCAAGGTGGCGACGTCATCGTCAAAGGTCCGCAAGGTGGCGTTGACCTGGCGTTCGGAATAGTGGGCTCCTGGTTCGAACAGTTGGGCGAAGAAGTCCAACACCACCAGTCGCTTTGATCGCTTGCGGGGGAGGTGGACCAGGCGACCATCCACGATTGAGCGGTTGATGACCTGATCGTCGGGAGCTATGTGTGACTGTTCGTGACGAGGGTTTGCTTGTTGCTGAGAGGACCGAGCCACCAACTTGAAGGTTTCCTCCAACAAGACGTATACGCCGTCTGCTCCGACTTCCACCAGACCAGCACTGGTGAGACGCTCCAACGCGCTGACTACCTGGCGCAGCTCAAGACCAGTGACTGAGACAATATGGTCAAGATCACCGGACGCGAGAATGAGAGCAGCGATCACTCGCCGCCGTTCGGGCTCGGCCATCAATCCCACTAACTTGTCCGCGCTTAGAGTCATTGAAATCTCGAAGTCATTTGAATCTTGGAGTCATTCGAACCACACAGCATTCGCACAGTGTGGGCGAGTCCGCCCTGTTGCGCCAGTCGATTCACGGTCGCAGCTTCTATGCGCACCCGCAGGCATCGTTCGGTGTGTAATCGTCAATCGCTCCGGACCCAGACAGGGTTACGGTGCAGCAGGACCGTAGCTGTTGACCCAGTTTGACCCGACCGCGCTGAACTCGAGACTTCATTCCCGAAACCGAAATGCCAGCGGATCTTGCTGCCGCCGCATTCGTCAAACCTTCAAGATCAACGAGGGTCAATGCATCCCGGTACTTATCGGGGAGTTGGGTGATTAGGGGCCGCAGACATTGGGCCAACTCCTGGGTCGCGGCGTTGGGTTCGTTGGAGTCCAGGTCGCGTTCGTCGACCTGGTCAGGACTGAGCTGGTCGACCTGGCGACGGGTTCGGTAGTGATCGATGGTTGCGTTGCGAGCGGCCCGGTAGAGCCAGGCTTGAGGATTGAGAATCTCAACCGAGTCAGTTCGCTGCAATTTCTCCAACACGTCCTGCACAATGTCTTCTGCCACTCGGTTGCTCTCAACCCTGCGGCGAACAAAACTGACGAGTTCGGCGGTTGTGGTGGCCCATGCGCTGCTGAGAACTCTGGTCACACCTTGTTGACTGGTTGCCGTTGACGCTGGCACTGGCTGCTCCCTTGGAAGGAATTGATGGTGTCCTCGTAGCTGACGATGAACGAACCCAATGGACGCATTTTGGCCTGGACCTGCATCCTTTGACAACCGAGTTCGTCATGAAGGGCAACCAACCTTCACCAAGGAGAAAACCAATGAGCAGCAGCCGTCTACAACTCGCCCTCAACGTCACTGACGTCGAGTCAGCAACCAAGTTCTATAGCCAACTCTTCGACACCGAACCAAACAAGGTGCGGCCTGGCTATGCCAACTTTGCCATCGCGGACCCGCCACTCAAGCTGGTTCTGCTCGAGAACCAGGACTCTGATGGAGCCCTCAATCACCTCGGTGTCGAACTTGTCGACAGCGCGGCGGTGGAGGCAGCGACCGCTTCATTTACCGAGCGAGGACTGACGACCAAGATCTCGAACCAGGAGGCTTGTTGCCACGCCATCCAGGACAAGGTCTATGTACAGGCTCCAGAAGTACCGATCGGGATGTGGGAGTTCTACACCGTCTTGGACGAAACTCCGGACAACGCCACCAACGATGATGGGGTGTGCTGTGCCGGGTTCGGAGATGACCAGTCCAGCGCTATGACCAGCAGAGCCCCTGATGGGGAGACTGTTTCCTCTGGGTGTGGCTGCTGATCGAGTCCAAAAGGCGGCTGCCAAGAGTTGCGGCCAAGACTCCACTGGAACACGAAGAGAGGTTCGCGCAACACCTTCGGCGAACCATCCACAGATGACGGTCCTAGGCGAGCAGCGATTGTCCGATCAGGCGGATCGCCATCACGGTGAGCACGCCTTTGAATAGGAGGTTGAGGTGTTGATCACTCACTATTCCGAGGAGACGAGTTCCGATCCAGCTTCCGACAGTGACTCCCACGGCCCCAGTTGTGATGACGGCAATATGGTCGGAAATGACGAAGTCATCCAGGGCGAAGGCGGCGACCTTGGAGGCGTGGGCGACCACCTGGGACGAAGCAGCCGTGGCGACGTAGGCGGCGTGGCTGGCGGTGACCGCCTTGAAGAAGGGTGAGGTGAACGGACCGCTGACCCCGATGGTGGTGTTGAGGAAACCGGAGGCAGCACCTACTCCAATGAGTGCCTGATCGGGCAGTGTGTCGCCCTGGTGCCATTTCAATAGCCCTGGTCGCCAGGCGACGATCAGTACGAAGACTCCAATGATGAGGCGGGTGGCTTGCTCGGGCATCGAGGTGGCGACGGCGACGCCAACAATGCTGGCGGGAAAGAGAAGTAGCGACGACCAGCCGACGGCTCGCCAGTTGATGTTCTGGCGGAGAAACGCTGCTCGTGAGCCATTGGAGATGAGCTGGATTCCACCGTGAATTGGGATGGCGGTGGAGGGGGCGAAGAATTGGAGGAGGACAACAAGAAGAATGACTCCGCCACCAAGTCCGGCGAGCGCGCTGAGGATCGAGGTGGCGACGGCGACAACGCCGATGATGATCAGATCCATACGTAGAATCTACCGACAGTCACCTAGCTAATACAAGTCTAAGACATGTTGGACAGGCGTCAGGTCATGATCTATGGTTCAGACGTGGCGCGTTCTCTTCGACTGTTCAGCTTATTGCTCATTGGGCTTGGTTTTGTGATCGGGATCTATCCAATGATCTCAGTCTCCCGTCTCAGTGATCAGGTCTTGGGGGAGTTGCCAGATGTGGCCGGAATCGAGACTGTCGACACCCGTCATCGATTGACATCCCTCGTCGACGACGACTTCATCGTGGCCGAGCGTCGCTACGAAGGGATGAGCGGTGACGCGCTGCTAGAGGCTCTCGGCGAAGATGGGTTTGAGAGAACCACAGCGTTGGGGCGTAGTTGGATGTATCGAGAATGCTGTGGCGCCTACGATGCCATGTTGGTTGGCATCCAGGAGGTGGACGGCTCGGCCGTGGCGCTGGTGACCGCGACTGACGGTGATGTGCGAGGGTCTTGGCTGCCATTGCTCGTGATTGGCTTTCTGCTCATTGGCTTGGGAGTTGCCATCAACGCAAGAGCCCGCCGCACGCCACAGAACGAGGACAACGAAGCGACCTCTCGGCAAGTGGTTTCAGCGGGAGCCCCTTAGTAGGTAGAGCGCAGCGCTGCCAAGCTGAAGATTCGGGTTTTGACCCTCAAGTGATTGTTATTGAAGCAAACGCTTGACTCAAATCAATATCAGCCATACTCTAATTGAAATGAAACGTTCGTTTACTAAACTTGGAACCTATCTACGAAGCCAGCGGCTTACTTCACCGTCTTTCGTCGCAAGCGCTTTCATGGCCTTCTGTACCGGCTGAAGCCACAGACCCATCCACCACGCGGTGCCGTCGCATCTGTTCCGGTGACGATCGGGAGCCGCCAGGCCGCGTGACCCCTACGATCAACACGATGAAGGACAATGCTGTGGTCAAGCCGAAGGGTAGAACACGCGGCCGCGGAGGCGACCCCGATCGAACCAAGGTCGAGCTGATGGATGCCGCGTTCGCCACCTTGAAAGAAGACGGTCTGGGCGGAGCAACGACCCGAAACATTGCTGGTCGAGCCAACTGCAACCAGGCCAGCATCTACTACCACTTCGACAATGTCGAGACCCTTTTGGTTCGGACCTTGCACCGCAGCAGCGAGGCCCGGCTTGCGCGTTACCAGGAAGCGCTTGAGGGGGTCAATGATCCACAGACGGTGCTGAAGACGGTCGCCGACCTCTATGTCGAAGATCGAGCATCAGGCCACCTGGAAGTATTGGCGGAATTGCTTGGGGGAGTGACGGCCAGCCCAACCCTGCGTCAGGGAATCGTTGCTGCAACTGACCCTTGGCTTGGGTTTGTTGAATCCAAAATTCGAGAGACAACCGCTTCGCTTCCGTTCGGTTCGGCGCTTCCAGCAAACGACATTGCCGACCTCATCTTTTCGCTGGTTGTTGGTGTTGAGATGCGAACCAAGCTCGATGGGCATTCTGATCGATCCGACAGGCTCTTCCAGCTGGCTTCCCTCGCCGCGGGGTTCCTGCCGACTGAGGCGACAACCTGAGGAAACACACAAATAGCAGATGAGGTCCGCCTCTCCTCGAAACACAAAGTGTACAAAGCGTGCCGTATTGTACTATCATGTACAATATGGCAGTTTCCATTTCAGTCAGCAAGGCTCGATCAGAATTACCAAGAATTCTGGGACTGATTCAAGATGGTGAGGAAGTCACGCTCACGCGGCACGGCCAGGCGGTTGCGGTCGTGGTCAGGCCAGACACATTGAGGGTCCGTCGCACCAGTGAGGTTGACGCTGTTGCTCAGAAGCTTGCGTCGTCGCTGAATTTGGCGGCAGGTGTTCCGCTGGATGACGTCCCCCTTGCTGACTCCGCCGGTGAAGCAGAACTCTTGGAAGAGTTGGCGAGCAATCGGTCGAATCGAGCCGATCGGTAGATGGACTGTTTCGACGCTGATGTTTTGATCTACGCGATTGTTGATGGCCACGTCCTTGGACAGCGGGTCCGCCAGTTGTTTTTGGACGCCGAACGAACTGATGAGCAGGTCGGGATTGGGTCAGTCGTTCTCATTCCGGAGTTACTCACAAAGCCGACCCGGACGAACAACTCCGAGCAGCTTGATGCCCTCGTATCCCTCCTCAGCCGGATTGATCTGCTGCCGGTTGACAAAGCAACGACGTACTTAGCGGTAGCTCTTGGATCAAAGTACGGTCTACGGGCCCCCGACTCAATCCACCTCGCAACTGGGGTGAAGGCCGGTGCTGACCGTTTCATCACCAACAACAGCAAGGACTTTACTTCTGAGATTTCTGAGATTCAGATCGTGAATCCAGCTTCTCTCTGAGGTAGGTCAATCTCTCCGGAGCTGGCGGGTTTGGTTGCCGCGACCTTGCGGGGTTCTAATGGTTGACCGACTATGGGGTCGTCGTAGTTTCCGCTGCCCTTGGTGAAGGGGTCTGCAGATAGACGTGCACCCATGGCTCTCCGCTGGCTCTGCCGATGAGCCACCATTAGGCCACACATTGAAGACGCGATCGCCTAGGGTTCAGGACTCATGTCCAGCTCACTAATTCTCGCTGCTGAACCTCTATCCGTTACCAGCGCGGTTGCGGTCATTGTTGGTGTCGGCATGGCCTGTTTGTGGCTGGCTCCACGACTCAAGATCCCGTCAATCCTGCTCTTGCTACCAGCCGGCGTCATTGCCGGACCAGTACTCGGCATCCTCAACCCAGACGAGCAGTTCGGTGACGTGCTGTTCCCCCTCGTCTCCTTGGGCGTTGGCATCTTGTTGTTTGAAGGTGGCCTCGGCCTACGTTTTGACAAGGTAGGTGGAGTGCAAAGTGTGGTGGGGCGCCTGGTCAGTGTTGGCGCCCTCATCACCTGGGTCATTGCTGGGGTCACCGTGTGGCAACTCTTCGAGCTACGCCGCGCCACTGCCGCCCTCATCGGCGCCCTACTCGTTGTGTCGGGCCCAACCGTGGTGCAACCCCTGCTTCGGCTGGCCAAACCCCGCCCTTCGGTGGCCGAGGTTTTGCGTTGGGAGGGCATCGTCATTGATCCCATTGGCGCCACTCTGGGAGTGGTCACCCTGGACGCTCTGCTGGAAGGAGCCAGCCCAGGACGGGCCGCGACCTCCATTGCCTTGACGTTAGGAGCCGGTGCGATCGTCGGTGGAGGACTGGGCATGCTCTTGGCCTGGGCCCTTGGCAACCATTGGGTCCCCGATCACCTTCACAACCCGGTTGCCTTGGCCACCGCCATTGGTGCCTTCGCTATTGCGAACACCGTTGCCCCCGAAGCCGGGCTGATGGCCACTACCGCGCTCGGCTTGGTATTAGCCAACCAGCGCCGGGCGCCCTCGCGCCACATTCGCGAATTCGAAGAAGAACTCAGCCTGCTGGTGCTTGGTGGCCTGTTCATGATCCTGGGTGCCAGGGTCGACTTGGACGAGATGGTCGAAGTCCTTCCCAAGGCCGTCATCCTCACCCTGGTCTTGATCCTGATCGCCCGTCCCCTTGCTGTTGCCGCCTCCACCTTTCACTCAGCTCTTACCCTTCGAGAACGAGCCATGTTGGCCTTTGTCGCCCCCCGTGGCATCGTGGCCGCCGCCGTGTCAGCCGTTTTTGCCCTGGAAATTGAGCACAAGGGCCAGGAACCAGGACCGATTGTCTCCATCACCTTCTCGGTGATCGTGTTGACCGTGGTCTTCTACGGTTTCGCCGCTGTTCCCGCCGCACGCTTCCTCAAGGTTGCCCGACCACCTCAACGTGCTGTCGCCATCGTCGGCGCTGAACCCTGGCATCTGCGGCTGGCCGAGCAACTGCAAGACGGTGGCGTGCCGATCATGCTGTTCACCGACCAGGTTCGCGAGCGGGAACGCGCCCAAGAGCGAGCCTTACTGGTCTTCTGGGGCGAGCTACAGAACGAAGACGTAGAAGAAGCGGCAGAAGCACTGGGCATCCGAACCGTCCTGGTTCTGACCGATCGCACCGAGTTGGCCACTGCGGTCGTGTCCAGTCTCGGACCTCTGGTTGGCCGGGCCAACGTCTACTCCTTGGGTGTTGGCCGAGGGCTGGAAGGCGCCGGAGTGAGCTCAGCCATGGCCATTCGCGGTGTGTTCCGAACCGATGAGCTGGACAAAAAAGCCACCAGCGCCCTGCAAAGGGGTGGAACCTTTCACACCATCGAAGGAACCGAGAGGCGAGTTGATGATCTCGTTGTTGCCGCTATCCAAGGCGACATCGCTCCAACCGTTTCTTTCGACCGAACTGTAGGAGATCGGCTGCTTGTCTTGCGCCCCGCGAAGTCGGAGTCCACGACATCCCTATAAGCAATGGATCGCGATGCCGATGGCCGCCGGCAGCGAAACTCTCCTAGGGTGAGAAGATGAGGCCCTTGCAAGCAGTCCGTTCGTTGTTTGGACGGCGCTATGACCGCTCCAAAGTTTCGGAAAACACCCAGCGCATGGCGGAGGCTTCGGCTGTTCTCAATGAGATGCGGGGTGAGCGCATCTCTGCACAACCTCCCGAGAACGGCCCATCTGCAACAGACAACATTGCTGAGGCCATCAAGGACTATGGCGGAGGCCTGCCTGGCGGTCGGACCGGTGCCTTGAAAGATGTCGCCAAGAGTTATCGAGCCACCAAGAAACGACGAAGCGGGGAATGAAGGATGGCATTGATGAGTTCAGAGGATGGTAAGAAGATGCGCGCCTGCTCGCCAGACCCGAAGGGCTAGTGTTTCACCCATGAACTTTCCATCCACCAAGACATCACTGAGGGCATTCGGCCTTTTGATGTCTGCGGCCCTTCTAGCTGGCGCTTGTGGTTCTGACCCGCAAACGGCAGAGCCGGGAGCGGCTGCTCCACTGTCGACCCAGGCGGACGATGCAGCGACCCCAGGTGGGGATTCTTCGGCACCAGATGAAGAAGAGCCCCAGGCTGGCTCGACCGAAGTCTTGGCCACCATCAGTGGCGGCCAGATCGACTTCGGAGCCCTTGAGGGACAAGATGCCTTGCTCTGGTTCTGGGCCCCGTGGTGACCTACTTGTCAACGTGAAGCCCCTGCGGTCGCAGAGGTACAAGCAAAATACGGTTCCGACATCATGGTTATTGGCGTCGCAGGCAAGGGCGATGATGCGTCCTATGAATCCTTCGTCGCCACCGGTGGTGTTGACGGCTTCGAGCACGGTATTGATACCACTGGCGGAGTGTGGCTGGCCTATGGCGTGTCAACCCAACCAGCTGTTGTCTTTCTCAATGACGACGGAACCTTCACTACCCACAACGGTGCCATTGGCATTGATGGTCTGACCGAGGGTGTTGAAGCCCTACTCGCTGGCTAGTCAAGTTCGACGTTGCCCGACTAGCTCAACGCTGGTCGGGTAACGATCATTCTTTCTCGCGAGTTTGCGACAAGGCCTGTTTGGAGACCAGTGTGGGTGTGTTCTTCACCGCTCCGATGCTGCGAAGGACTTTGAAGCATTCTGGGAGAAACCATGTCGCATGAATTCGTAGACCTTCGCAATCCCCTTCACTCTCAGTTCTGGGTGCGCCCGATGGCGGAGATTGACGCCGACCTGGCCAACATTCGTTCTCGTGGCTTGATGTATATCGAGGAACCCAAACCTGATCCTGGAGTTCCCCTGTCCCAAGGGCCCGGTGGCTGGATCGTGACGCGGTATGACCAGATTCTGGAGGTGTCCAAGCAGGCGGAAATCTACTCCTCCGCCAGTGGAGTGACAGCCATTGACAGTCCGCCGGAGTTCAACGAGTTCTTTGGTTCCATGATCTCCATGGACAATCCGCGCCACGCTCGTCTGCGAAGGCTGGTTGCCCCCGGTTTCACCCCCCGGATGATGAAGAAGCTGGAAGACTCGGTTGACATTCAGGCCGAGATCATCATCGACGAGATCGCCGAGCGGGGTGAATGTGACTTTGTTACTGATGTAGCTGCGCGGCTACCACTTCGCATTGTCTGTGATTTGATGGGAATTCCTGAGTCTGAGACCCAGATGGTGTTCGACAACACCAACATCATCCTCGGTGCAGGTGACCCCGAGTTTGTTGCTCCCGACGCCGACATCCTGACCGCAATTCTCACTGCTGGCGGAGATCTAGCCGCCCTCATGACCGAGGTTGCAAAGTCGAAGGAGGGCAAGAACGATGATGACCTCACCACCATCTTGGTGAACGCCGAAGTTGACGGGGAGAAACTCAGCCATGCTGACGTGGCTAGCTTCTTCATCTTGTTAGTGGTCGCCGGAAATGAAACTACCCGCAATGCCATCAGCTGGGGCCTGACCTACCTGACCGAAAACCCAGACCAACGGGCAATCTGGACCAAGGATTTCGATGGAGTCGCTGGCACCGCGGTAGAAGAGATTGTCCGACTCGCTTCTCCCGTGACCTACATGAGGCGAACGGCCTTAGCTGACACTGAGCTTGGTGGGCAAGAAATCAAGGCAGGTGACAAGCTGTTTATGAACTACCTGGCGGCCAACCGAGACGAAGACGTTTTCGACCGCCCTTACGACTTTGATGTGCAGCGAGACCCCAATCATCACGTAGGTTTCGGTGGCCCAGGACCTCACTTCTGTCTCGGTGCTCACCTGGCCCGCCGCGAGATAACCGTCATGTTCCGCCACCTCTTCGATCGCCTACCCGATATAGAAGCCACAGGTGCCCCGGTGCAGTTGGCGTCGAGCTTCATCCACGGGATCAAACATCTCCCTGCCAGCTTCACCCCGGCTTGATCGCTCCGTACGTTAGCGTATGGCCATGACTCCAAGACGAACGGCAACTGACTGGACAATGGCCGTTCTTGAGGCAATCGCTGGGGGCGGAGTAGCTAGTGTTTCCATCGAGCGCCTAGCAAGAGAACTCGGTGTAACCAAGGGCAGCTTCTATTGGCACTTTGCCGATCGAGGTGAGGCCATTGAGGCCGCCCTCCTTGTTTGGGAACAGCAAGGCACGCTCGAGATCATTCGCCTTCTCCAGGAAGTCAGTGATCCTCGCGAGCGTCTGATCTCCCTATTGTCGTTGATTGTCACCGACCAAGAACACGGACCCGTCGATATCGGTTTGGCGAGTCAGGCCAGCGACCCGGTTGTTGGTCCAATCCTGCGACGAATCACTTCGGCCAGGGTTGATTTTGTAGCCGACCTCTTCGGTCAGTTGGGTCTCCCCCCAGCGCGGGCGCAACGCCAAGCCCGATTGGCGGTAGCCAGCTATCTAGGCCATTTCCAGCTCCAAGCAGCATTGCCAAACGACAAGTATCTAGCCAACCCCAGCAAGACATACCTCAATCAGATGGCTGAGATGCTGCTTGGGGACACTGTTCCATGATCAGAAAAGCCAGTTGAACAAAACAGCCAGTTATGGTCGACCATCGTGGATAATCAGCTTGATCAGGAAGACTTCAGAAGCCCCCAGGGCACCTTTGCGCTCGAGCGGGTTCCGCCTCGTCGCAATCTGCGGGCATGGGATTCAGCTGATGAATACCTCCTGAACCACCTATCAGAGACCGGTGGCCCGGTCGGACCCCTGTTCCTGGTGAATGACAGCTTTGGTGCCCTCGCCTGTGCCCTGTCCGACAATGAGCCGATCTCATGGTCCGATTCGTTCTTGTCCCATGAGGCCGTCAGAGAAAACCTGGCCAGCAATAATGTTGACCCCGACTCGATCCAGTGCTTGCCCAGTACACAAACACCCGCGGCAGGCACAGTAATCGGCACAGTATTGATCAAGATCCCCAAGACGCTAGCCCTGCTCGAATACCAGCTGGGCCAGATCCGACCGTTCTTGAACGAAGAGACGGTGATCATTGGGGCGGGCATGGTCAAGCACATCCATACCTCAACTCTGGAGCTGTTTGAGAAGATCCTTGGTCCGACGACAACATCGCTAGCTACCAAGAAGGCCCGCCTGTCTTTCACCCGGTTCGACCCAAACCTTAAGCCCGGCCCAGTCCTGCAACCGACCAGCTATGAATTTGGTTCGGGCCTTGCCGCGGTGACCATGCCCGGAGTCTTCGCCAATCGAAAACTGGATATTGGAACCCGCTTCTTTCTCGAGAATTTGCCGACTCCGAACGATGGTGACATGGTGCTGGACTTGGGTTGTGGCAACGGCATTCTCGGGGTTTCTCTAGCCAAAGCCAGTCCGAGTTGCTCAGTGGTCTTCACCGATAGCTCCTACTTGGCTGTTGCCTCTGCTCAACAAACTGCCGGGCGGGCATTCAACGAGGAGCGCTCCGACCAGTTTGTGGTTGCTGATGGTGCCGATGCCGTGGAAGACGCCAGTATCGACCTGGTTGTCATCAACCCACCCTTTCACGACCAATACGTCGTTGGTGATGAGACGGCAAGGCAGATGTTTGCTGACGCAGGTCGAGTCCTGCGTTCCGGTGGCCGACTCCTGGTAGTGGCAAACCGTCACCTTGGTCACCACAAGGCCATGAACAACGTCTTTGGCAATGTGAAGACGGTTGCCTCCAACCCCAAGTTTGTTGTGCTGCGTTCCAACAAGGCGTAAAGCCTCGGAGCAGATCGGTTGCTCACGCTTGGCTAGTCACTCAGTCTCTCAACCTGGGCTGGTGTGTGCTTGTGCCAGGGGGTGCCAGCGATGGGATCTCGGTCATCGGCGTCGGTGAGTTCATTCAAAGCAACACCGACCACAGCCCCATCGTTGGTGCCGTCGGGGTAGCTGACCCCGAGGCCATTGGGCAGGCTCACGTGTCCAGGCTGCATGGTGTTCGTGATCTCGACTCGGGCAACGGCTTGACCATGCTTGGTACGGACCAAAGCTCGACCGCCATCGCTCAAGCCGAGATTTCTGCCATCCTGCTCGCTGATTCGCAAGGCGCCGCTTCGATCCTTCCTGCGCCAATCCGGGTCTCGGATGATGGTATTGGCTGTGGTGCCACGCCTCTCACCAGCCGTAAGAATGAAGGGGTGCTGGTTGTTTGTGGCCGTAGTGTCTTTTAGAGACCTGAGCTCGGCCAATAGCTCTGGAATCAAGAGATGAATGCGCCCGTCATTGGTCAGAACTCGATTCCAGGTGTCCTGGGGAGTACAGATGGTGAATGTGAGGCCTGAGGGTGAGGTTTGGATAGCTTGAAAAAGCGCCTCTCCGAGTTCCATTCCTTCACCGACAAGCCCAGCGCGCAGCACCGACTCGCGGTACTTCATGGCGGTCTTGTGTGCGGCTCCCCACAGAATCGAATGTGCCTCGGCTCCCTCGCCAAGCGTGGGACCAAGTGTCTCCAATAAAACGATCGGGGCTAGTCCGGCAATCCGGGGATCGGCCATGGCTTTCAAGAACTCAGCGGCATATTCGGCTCGACCCTTGGCCGCGGCTTCATGAAGGGGCCTCAAATCATCTTCGGTGAGGACCCCGAGTGCTAGAACCAGCCGACGATGTATCTCTGGTTCGGGGAGAGTGCCTTCCAGCGGTTCGAGTAAGGGTGCTCGCAGATGAAACTGATTGTCAGGAAATTCGAAGGTGAAGAGCGTCGTCTCCCACTTTTCATATTGGGAAGAAGCTGGGAGTACATAGTCAGCCAAACGAGCCGTTTCGGTCATGGCTACGTCAATCACGACGAGGCACTCCAGTGCCTGTAACGCCTGACGAACTCTTGGGCTGCCAGCCAGTGAATGGGCGGGATTCGCACTCTCGACGATCATCGCTCGGAATCGATCAGGGTGATCAGTCAAGATCTCATCAGGAATCACATTGCCGGGCACAAGGTCGGCAATGATCTTGCTGCCGGTGACTGGCGTGCTTCCCCCATCGGTCGGGCCCTGCCACAGCCTTTGCATCCAGCTGTGAATGTTCATGGCGCCGGTGCGGCCGAAGTTGCCTGTCAGGAGGTAGAGGAGTTTCTCAAGCCAAGAGTTCAAAGTGCTATGAGGGGCCTGTTCCAGCCCAAGGTCCTCCAAAACACAGACGCTCTTTGCCTGGCCGATTCGGCGAGCGACCACCCGAAGTTCAGCCTCACTCAGTCCTGCTCGCTCGCAGTAGTCAGCAAGCGGAATACCGCTCAGGGCGGCAAGAACCTCACTGGCACCAGTCGTGTGTTCGTCTAGGAAAGCCTGATCAAGGAGCTTCTCCTCGATCAAGATTGAGAGAACCGCCGCAAGCGCCCAAGCATCCCCGCCCGGCCTGACCTGGACATGGATATCGGCAAGGTCTGCCGTCTCGGTTCGCCTCGGATCCATCACGATCATGGTCCGCGATGGATCATGGTGGATTTCTTTCAGAATTGCACGGGCTCGCTTCAATCCGTGTGAATGCCATGGATTCTTACCAATGAAGAACACCAGCTCGGCGTTCTGGATGTCGGGTGCCGTGTGCTGACCGGGTCGACCGAAAAGGTGCCCGTCAACCCAGAACTCTCCCGTCTTCTCCTGGGCCAGAGCGTTCGAGCTATAGCGGACGCCAAGCGCCGATCGGGTTGCCGATCCATACATGCCTCCCAGATGGTTTCCCTGCCCGCCGCCGCCGTAGTGGAAGATCGTCTCTCCACCGTTGCCGTCTCGGATCGAACCGAGTTTCTCGGCGATCTCCGTAATGGCGGTATCCCAGCAAATCGCCTCGAATGTGCCGTCGGAGCGACGGCGAAGGGGGCTGGTTAGGCGCTCTGGGTCGTTTTGATAGTGATCGAGCCGAAGGGCCTTTTCGCAGGTGTACCCAAGCGAGCCTGGATTGGCCTTGTCGCCTCGGACTCGGCTGAACCTCCGGCCTTCCAACTTGATTTCAACTCCGCATGTGATGTTGCAAAGAACACACGCGGTGGCATGCCAATCGGAGCTATTGCTCGTCATCTGTTCCCTCCATGTTGTGTTGGTTGCTCTCTTGCCACGGAAAGCGACGTAGTAATTTGTCCAGTCGGTAGTGGAAACGACCGTGCAGTCTTTGCTGGTGCCAAACGGCATGGAGTGAGAATGGCTGGGGGCGTAGCCAGAGTCCGCTGGGGATGGGGTCCAGCGGCCGTGGTGTGTCGATGGTGAGGTCAGCGCAGATGTAGCCTTCGCCGTCCTCGTAGGACAGCCGCTGCAGGATGGTGCCGTCACGTTCGACGATTTGTGTCTCACCCGTCATCATTGTTGGCCACTTCAGACCCGGAAGCATTGGTGTTCGAGAGGTGATTTCGCCGACATGCCAGGCCAGCACAGCTGGCGCCCCAACGGCCCGGGCGAGGTGTCTTGGTGTTTCCTTGGCCCAAAGCCGGTAGTACTCCTGATCCCGTTGCATCCAGGACCGGGCGAAGCGCCACCTCGGGTAAGCCGGCCAGCATTCACCACCGACGATTATCTCAACCCCAGCGGCGCGTAGTCGTTCAGCTGTTCGGCTGCGTGCGGTTTCCCAGCCCGAGACACTCCCAGTGGTGCCAAGGCTTGTCGTTGATACACCGTCGTCGTTGCCACCCCGGTAGTAGCAGTTCTCCCACGCCGAGGGCTCATCTTTGTCGTGTAGGGAAGTCGTGCCGTTAGGTTCGGCTATGACGTAGGTCTGGTAGGCGTCTTGCTCGCGAACAGACAAGAAGCCACCAGCTAGAACACAGTCCAGCTCGCGAGCCAGACGAAGAAGCAGTTGTGTTGGTTGGCCGTCGATCGGTCTCGGCACGGATTTGATGATCGGGTCAAAGACGTTTGGAGATGTCATTGCCTCGGGCAAGACCACGAGGTCAGGACTGTGTTCGGCTGCTGCTTGGCGAACCAGCTGCTCACACCGTTGGAGATTCCAGTCGACTTCACCAAGACGCAACATCGGCTGGATAGCCACGACGCGCACGGTTCTCGGTGTGCTCATCGGGCTGGACTGGTGTCGGCGAGTTGTGAGGTCTGAGCTTGGCCCGGCCGATAGCTTGTTGAGGTTGTTCGAGCGGTGAGATTGCCGTCAGCCCCGCCTTGCCATGGTCCGGCCGCCCACCGGTCCGACGCCCACTGCTGATTACTTGTTGACCGAATTCGTTTGCCCCTCTTGAGCCGACTTAGGTCACGGAGAAGATCCAGTTGAGCGGCCACTAGATGGTGGCCCTGGCCGAGAACTTTGCTGCGGTCGACGCCTGACTGGCGCAATGCACGGATCGTCCAAGCCAGCTGATTCTGAGGAGTCATGAAGTCTGATATTTCGCGGCTACGACTGAATAGGTCCATCCACAGACGAGCGATTTCCGTGTCGGCGGCGATGTCCTTGTAAGCCTCCAACTCCAATGGTGAGATTGGATCGGTGTTCGTTTGTTGTAGGCCCCAGTGGTAGCTCGGCAGGCACTCTCGATCTCGTTGGAGCTCCCAGGCATAGAGGTGTCGATCCAGCGATTCCGTCGTTTGAATGTTTCTGGCTACGGTCTGTGCGAGTTTTCGGCCATAGACAATGGCGTCACGAATGCCCTGAGCGATAACCGGATCCTTGAATTGTGCTGAGTCCCCAACCAGTGCCCAACCGGGCCCAGTCGCTCGTCGAAAGTAGGAGTAGGTATCTGCTGCTTTGCGCAGGCGACGGCGCGGCTGGCCCCCAGCGATCCGCGCTTCAAGACCCGGGAACAGTGCCAGAGTCTGCTTCCACTTCTGAAGGTCGTGTCCGTATTGGGAGACCTCGGCTTTTGGCCCCATGAAGAGCACGAGGCCACCGTTGTCATCGGTTGGGAAGTACATTCCGAGTGTGTCGTCAATTCGCCACTGGTGGACCGTAGACCGGGCTTTGGCATCGAGGGGGTCATCGACGTAGGTGTAGACGAGCCCGCGACCATTCTCTGCCCAGCGGTATGGCTGGATCGCTCCTACATATTTGGCAACCGACGAACGTCTTCCGTCGGCGCCTACGACAAGTCTGCATGAGATCTGCCCATGGCTGCCATCACGCCGACTCCATGTCACTCCTGCCACGCGACCATTTCGTCTGATTAGTCCGGTCAGCTTGGTCGCCTCGCGGATGTCAGCCCCTGAGGCTTGAGCGGTCTGGATGAGTGCGTGGTCCAGGTTTGGGCGGCCCGGGCACATCGCGAAGTCGAATCCATCGACCGGGCTAAAGGAGCCGTTGGCCTTCATCCCACCATGAGTGAACTGGACCGACGGCATTGTCGGTGTGCCAGAGGCGAGAATTCGATCGAGCGCACCCAGAGCAGAGAGTTCGGCAACGCAGCTTGGGAAGATCAGATGGGTTGAGAGAGTGTCTGAGGGGAAAGTTGCTGCGTCAATAACGATGACATGTATGCCCCGTTTCGCTAGCTCGATGGCAGTCGCCGTGCCCGCAACCCGTGCGCCGACAATGACAACATCACACTGCTCGCTCGCCGTCTTCGTCACTACTTGACTCCAGAACGGTTCCCGCTAGTTGGAATTAGTGAATCGTCGGGAACATCGACGATTGCTTGCAGTTCGAGAAACATTGCCAGAAGCTCATCGCTTGAGGCAATGGGATCAATCTGCTGGGCCCCAATCAGTACCGACACGGCAAGACGGGCGAGCAGGACCGATCGGTCAGGGTCGTAGATGGCCGCATTGATTACTGAGGTGAGATAGTCGATTCGCTGCTGGTCGACTCGACTGAGAACTTCTGCCACGTTCGGGTTAGTCGTTGCCCAGCCTCGGATTGAGCGCTCTGCGGCGTGGGGATATGCCGAGACGAGGTGCTCGAGGACTGCTAGGCGGTCGAGAGCATTTGCCCCGCGCTCACTCAGGCGCACCACTTCTTCGGTGTATTCAACCTCCCAGTACTCCATCAAGCTGGCGATATAGCTATCGATCGATTTGAAGTGGTGGTAGAAGGATCCCTTTGTCACACCCAGTTCTGCGCAGAGGTGAGCGATCGTGAGGGCATCGGGTCCAGCTTGAGCAAGTGTCTCTAGGCCAGCTTTGAAGAACCGGGATGGGATAGGCGAGGTAGCCGTCATGGGCGTCAACATACCATGAGGTATGGTATGTTGACAAGGGAAAGTTGCCCTACCGGTCTTGCCAGGCTCGACCGATGCGCTTCATCATGACTGGGTAGACCAGGTAATGCCGAAAGGGAGCGATTGCTGTCATGTACGGCTTTCCGAGACGACCCCGATGCTTTACGTAGACACGAAGCTGGCCCCGATAGCTATTGGGTCCTTGTTGGACCCAACCAAGGTGCATGACGGCGTGAACCGTGTTGTTCGAAAGCTCAGAAGCAAATTCGGTTTCGGATCTGAGTATTGGCTTGAAGGCGAGGTCCATTGATGAGGCGGAGGACTGGTCGTCCATGGAGTCCTCGGTGTGGTGAGCCTGTTCCCAATGGGCCAGTTCTAGTTCTTCTTCTACACTCAGCCGCTCCCTCAAAGAGGTTTCCGCACACCCTGGTATTGCGAGGGTGTTGACATCATCATCCCAGCCAAGGAGTTCTCCAAGCTTGTATCGGATCGTGAATAGCTGGTCGGAGACCCAAGCGGTTGCCCGTTGGCCGCGACTACTGGATGAACCCTTGGATGGACTTGGGTCCAGCACGATGTCGCACATGTCGCCAAACTCTTCCAATCGACCAGTAGCGGGCAGAACCCACGTATCCATCAGCTCAAAGTCATGCGCAAGCTCGGATATTCGCCAACCTTGGTGCTCGTCCTCTTCAGACGTCGATCTACTCTCCATACCCATACGTATGGAGAGTAGTAGAAACCATTTGGCCGATCAATACGCATACGTATGGTATTCGTCACGTCCACGGGCTGGGAACGCAGCTATCCCGGGGCCACTAGTGTTCGCCCATGAGTATCAAGGTTGAAGTCACTGAGTTGGCCGCAGAATTAGAGCGCTACGGAAACGCTCCGTTCGTGATGACGTCGTCGGGTAAGGGTCGCCCTCACATCATCCAGCTCCTTGTTGGTTTGGTTGACGGCAAGATTGTGGCCAGGCCGGGGCGGAGCTGTTCGCGTAACATTGCCGTTCAGCCCGAGCTAAGCCTCCTGTGGCCAGCGTTCGCCGAGGGTGAGTACAGCCTGATTGTGGATGGTGTCGCCGAGCTGGTTGGTGATGACGCGGTAAGCGATGAGCCTGCGCAGATGATCATCACCCCCACCAGCGGCATTCTGCACCGTCCAGCAACCGAGGCTTAGCCGGCAATCTCGTAACCCAGCGGCCGGCTCTAGTTGAAGTTGATCAGGCTTGGCTCGTAGTCTTCTGGCGCCTCGAACCCTAAGAGGTTCATTATTGTCGCGGTGACGTTGGCTAAGCCAGCGCCTGCAACTGGATCCATGGTGTAATCATTGGCAAGGCCAGCGGCTACGCCCCCGTCATGAATAGCGAACGGCACCAGGCTGAGGGTGTGTGACGTCTTTGGTGAGCGCACGCCATCCTTCTCGGTGTACATGATGTCGGCGTTGCCATGGTCAGCGGTGTAGATCAAAACCCCACCAAGTTCATCGATCACCTCAACCAATTCTCCGACACACTGGTCAAGAACCACCATGGCGTCGATGGTGGCAACAAGGTCCCCGGTATGACCAACCATGTCACCATTGGGAAAATTCAGTCGACCAAAGTCGTACAGTCCACTTCGCAACATGGTGATTGTCTGGTCGGTGATCTCTCGCAATTTCATGCCTGGTGTGGTGTTGAACTCGACATTGTCGGATGGGACCTCGACATAGGTTTCCAGCGATTCATCGATATAGCCCGACCGATTGCCATTCCAGAAGTAGGTCATGTGCCCAAACTTCTGGGTCTCGCTAATAGCGAAGCTCCGGACACCGGCGGCACACAAGTATTCGCCCATGGTGTTGTCGATGGCAGGAGGCTCGACCAGATAGTTCTTGGGGATCAGGGCATCACCGTCGTATTGCAGCATGCCTGCAAAGAAGACATCAGGATTTCGCCCACGATCAAACGCAGTGAAGTCCGAATCTTCGTAGGCCTGGGAGATCTCAATTGCCCGGTCGCCGCGGAAGTTGAATAACAAGACCGCGTCGCCATCATTCATGATGCCAACCGGTTGGCCCGAGCCATCAGCAATGACGAATGAGTCCAGGTACTGGTCGCCTTTGTCCGACTCGGCATACATGGTCTCGACTGCCACTTTGGCCGAAGTAAACTGACGAGCCTGGGCATGGGTGTGGCAGTTGTAGCCGCGCTCAACCATGTCCCAATCGGCCTGGTAACGGTCCATGGTGATGTTCATTCGTCCACCACCGGAGGCGATACGGAAGTCTCGATCAGGACCATGCTCATTGATCTCAGCCAAGACGTGTTCGGTCTTGGCGATGTAGTCCAACGCTGATCTGGCACCGACATCGCGGCCGTCTAGCAAGATGTGCAGGCAGACACTTTCCACTCCGTCATCGGCAGCTCGTCGCAGAAGTTGGTGCAGTTGATCCAGGCTTGAATGCACACCACCGTCAGAATGCAGGCCAAGGAAATGAAGCGTTCCGGAACGGCCACGCTCGATGATGGTCTGCCAAGTCGCGGTTTGGAAGAGGCTGCCATCAGCTAGGGATTGATTGACTAGCTTTGCTCCCTGGGCAAAGATGCGACCGGCGCCGAGTGCGTTGTGGCCGACCTCACTATTACCCATGTCATCTTCGGAGGGCAGCCCGACCGCAGGACCATGAGCCAGCAACTCGGTGTAGAACGGGCTTGCGGACAATTGGTCCAATGCGGGTGTGGTTGCTTCGGTCACCGCATTGCTTGGCCCTTGGGGGGCGACACCAACCCCATCAGCCACGATGACCAGGACGGGACCCTTGCGGGGCGAAAGCTGTGCCAGCTTGTTGAGTTCCAGAGCCATCGTGACCTCATCCTTGACGAACTCACAAGTCTAGAGGCGCGGCGGTGGTCCATACCTGCGTTGACGAGCCACAGGCCTTCTCAAGTCTTATTGGTCAGTCCAAGTCATCAGCGCTGAGTCGCGTGAGGACGTACGAGTTCTGCAGATATGAGTGGCTCGGGGCGATGGAGGTAGTACCCCTGCAGACGAGTGCATTCGAAATCCCGAAGCATCTGTACCTGTTCGAAGGTCTCAACTCCTTCGGCCACCACTTCCATGTTGAGACGACGAGCCAGCGATACCACGGCCTCAACGATGGTGGCGTTGACGGTGTCTGTATCCAGCGATTCAACGAAGCCGCGATCGATTTTCACGATGTCGAATGGAAGGTCACGAAGGTATCCCAACCCGGAGGATCCTTTCCCGAAGTCATCCATGGCAAGCCGGAATCCAAGACCACGAAGGTTGCGGAGCATGTCGGCGGTGCGGTCAATACTGTCCAACAAGGTGGTCTCGGTGATCTCCAAGACGATCTGTGATGGATTGACGTTGTAGAACTCCACCTCAGACATGAGCCGGCCGGCCAGGCGGGGGTCGATGAGCTGAGCCGGTGAAATGTTGATGGACAGGGTGCTGTTTGGTAGAGACTGCAGCCAAGGATTGAGCAGGCTCAGAGATCGACTCAGTACCCGATCGCCGAGCTCCCCCATCAGGCCGATCTCCTCGGCAACCCCCAGGAATTCATCGGGGTACACCATCCCTCTTGTTGGGTGTTCCCAGCGAACCAGCGCCTCGACTCCGGCCAGTTGCAGATTCTTAGCGTAGTAGATCCCTTGCACCGCAACGTCGAACTGATCTTCGCTGATGGCGAGCCGCAGGTCGTCTTCGAGCTCGTACCTCTGACTGACCTTGGCTCGAAGTACTTCATCAAAAACTACAATTCGGTTTCGACCTAGGTGCTTTGCTCGGTATCCGGCAGCGTCGGCTTCGGACAACAGTTCAGATGTGGTGTGGGTTTCTGATGTTCCCACCGCGACCCCGATCGAACATGGGGTGTGGAGAACCCGGTGATCAATGATGAATGGTTCGGACATTGACCGTAGCAATGATCGGCAAGCTGCCTCTACCTGGATGACGTCGGCGCCGGCGTAGACAATGCAGAATTCGTCACCGCCGAGTCGAGCCAGGAAGTCGTCAGGTCGAATTGAGCCAGCGAGTCGTTTTGCTACTGCCTTCAGCAGATCATCGCCAACGGCGTGTCCCAGGCTGTCGTTGATGAGTTTGAACTTGTCTAGGTCGAGAAAGGCGATAGCCGTGGCGGTTTCTGTGGCGAGGGCTTGGGCCAGGTAGTCGTTGAAGGCGGCTCGGTTCGCTAATCCGGTGAGACCGTCGGAGCTGGCTTGGCGGCGTAACTTCTCGCTGAGAAGATGCTCGTCTGTTGTGTCGTGGGCGGCGACGAACAGGGTGTTGGGACTGTTACTGGTCTGGATCCGCATGGACAGGGCTCGTTGTTGTCCAGCCGCCTCGACCTGCACCATCAAGCGGTCTTCCTGCTGACCAGACATCAGATTCGCGAGGCTCTTGTTGAATAACTCGCGGTGGTCATTCAGCTTGAGCACGTCGGCCAGCAAACAATCGGCCACCTCGTCCTCGCGCTTGCCAACGAAATGCTCAAACGCGGCATTGACGTGGGTGATCACGCCCCGACAGTCCAGGGTGGCAAACAGATCACTGGACATGGTGAAGAACTGCTGAGCGATTTCAAGATCTCGCTGGGTGGCGGTCTCCTTGGTGATATCTCGTTCGACGGTAAAAACCAGTTCGTTCTCAAAATCAAGAACGGTGAGACAGTCAAAATCGATCCGGCGGCCCTCTGCGCCTAGCGCGGCGATCTGGTAGCGAGCCGTACCGTTTCCATCCACCAGCATTTGGGGAATCTGATCAAAGGTGTCCAAACCATCGGGATGAATGAGATCTCGAATGGAGGTTCCGGCCACCTCCTCTTGGGTGAGTCCATGAAGCCGAGCGCCAGCCTTGTTGGCCTGCACAATCCGCCCACGAAGGGTGGACACCAGGAAGACATCCTCGCTGAGTTCAGCCAGGCGGTGCAGGTGTTGGATTCTTGGCAGGTCGTGGCCGGCTTGTGTTGGTTCGGTTGGCATGAATTGTTACGGGTTGCTACGTATTGATGGTGAGTGAGTTGTGTCGTTAGCGGGCTCGACTGAGTTGGCGCAAGGCCCGAAGGGCGACAGAGATCTGGGCAAGGTCGTGATCTCCAGCGCTTTGGATTTCGCCGAAGGTCTGGCGACAGCGTCGAGCTGAGACCACATGATGAGCGAGCCAATGTTCGACAAGTTGGTTCGGCGCTTCATCCTCTTCTGCTCCGGCCCAGGTTGCGATAGCAGAGGTGACTTCGGCGTGCTCGAAGAAGAACTCATCTCGAAGTGCGCTTCGGGCCAGGGTCTGCCAGTGATCATCTCGAGGAAGGTCGACGATCTGTCCTCGTAGCCAAGGTAGATCCAGGTGAAGGTCAATCGATGCGTGAATTGCGGCTACCCGTTCGAGGTCACAGTTGGTTTGACTGGCGACGTTAGCCAGGTCCAGGGAGCCGAAGGCCTTACCCAACATGGCTACCTTGTGGGCCAGTTTTTCAGGCACACCGGTGTCGATGAAGGCCTGGGCCATGGCGTAGCTTTCTTCGTCCTCCAATGTCTCGTTCAGGATTTCGACGGAATCTCGGTAGGTGCCAACAACGGCGTCAATCTTCAGGGGCTGAGACTCATTGCGAAGCAGCCACCGGGTTGCGCGTTCTCCAAGACGAATGACCTCCTGGACGGTGATGGTTTGTACCTCGGCCGGAACTTGGGAATCGAGTGAGCTGATCTCCTGCATGATGGGAGCCAGGTCATAGATTTGCCAAGCCGCGGCGTGGGCCGTGGCGATGTCGGCCACGGTGGCTGAGGTCTCACCGACGAGACGATGAACCATGGTGATTCCACCGCGGTTCACGACGTCGTTCGCTACCAGGGTTGCCACCAGTTCGTTCCGCAGCGGGTGATTGAGTGAGCGAACTGGGAAACGATTCGTCACGGCCTTCGGGAAGTAGTCAAGAATGGTCTGATCAAAGGACGGGCTCAGCGGAAGGTCAGATTCACGGAGCTGATCGGAAACCAGATTTTTGGTATAGGCCATAAGTACAGCCAGTTCTGGCTGGGTCAGGCCCTTACCGTTGCTTGCGCGCTCGACCATTTCGGCTGTTGTTGGCAATCCCTCCAACTCCCGATCAAGTCCAGCTTCGTGCTTCAAGCAGTCCATCAGACGATCGTGAACGGCGACCATGCCCGCAGCTTCAAAGTCGGCTACTGCCAGAGCCCCAGTCTGCGCATAGTTGCTGGCCAGCACGTGGTCACAGACCTCGTTGGCAAGAGAGCCAAGCAAGTCGTCGCGCTGCTTTCGAGTGATGTCGCCATCGGCTTCAGCCTGAGCCATCAGGATCTTCAGATTCACTTCGTGGTCCGAACAGTCAACGCCACCGGAGTTATCAATGGCGTCAGTATTGATATGCCCCCCGTTGAGAGCGTATTCAATACGGGCTTGCTGGGTGAAACCAAGGTTGCCGCCCTCGCCAACGACCCGACAGCGAAGCTCGCTGCCGTCTACTCGGATCGCATCGTTATTGCGGTCACCAACATTGGTATTGCTCTCTGTCGATGCCTTGGCGTAGGTGCCGATGCCGCCGTTCCAGAGGAGGTCGACCGGAGCCAACAAGATTGCTTGCATCAACTCATTCGGAGTCATGGTTGTGACACCGCTGGGGAGATCCAGAACCTGGATGATTTCGGGGCTGAGCTCGATCGACTTGGCATTTCGGGAGAATACGGCTCCACCTTCGGATATGAGTTCGGTGTTGTAGTCCTCCCAGCTGGAGCGGGGAAGATCAAACAGTCGCTGACGTTCGACGAAGGAAGCCCCGGCGTCCGGGCTTGGATCGATGAAGATGTTGCGATGATCAAAGGCGGCGACGAGACGCGCCTTGTTGGAGCGAAGGAGCCCGTTTCCAAAGACATCGCCAGACATGTCGCCGATACCCACCACAGTGAACTCGTCTTCAGAAACGTTCAGATCCAGGTCTCGGAAATGTCGTTCGACTGAGACCCAGGCACCGCGGGCGGTGATGGCGAGGGCTTTGTGGTCATAGCCAACCGAGCCGCCAGAGGCGAAGGCGTCATCCAGCCAGAAGCCGCGAGCTGCGGCAATCCCATTGGCAATGTCAGAGAAGGTCGCCGTTCCCTTGTCGGCGGCGACGACAAGATACGGGTCGTCCTCGTCGTGGCGAACAACATCGACCGGAGGAACGATCCTGCCTTCGACCAGGTTGTCCGTGATGTCTAACAAGGCGCCAATAAAGATCTCGTAGCAGGCAACGACCTCAGCCATAACGGTGTCTCGGTCGCCCGTTGGTAGTTGTTTGGCCACGAAGCCACCCTTTGCTCCGGCGGGAACAATGACGGAGTTCTTGACCGACTGGGCCTTCATCAGGCCCAGAATTTCAGTACGGAAGTCTTCCATCCTGTCTGACCAACGCAAGCCGCCGCGGGCAACCTTGGCGGTGCGCAGGTGAACACCTTCGGTTCGCGGACTGTAGACAAATACCTCGGCCAACGGAACGGGCCTGGGGATATCGGGAATGGTTCGCGGGTCGAGCTTGAGGGCAAGTGCGGCGCGATCTGACCAAGCGGGAGTCTGCCAATGGTTTGTTCGTTTGGTGGCGGAGATGAGGGAAACGAATGAGCGCAGGATCTGGTCAGCATCCAGGCTTTCAACCTGGTCAATGGCTTCAAGAACCTCGGCGTTCAGGTGGTCAGCCAGTTCGGCGCTGTGGTTCTGGGGGTGGAACTTTGCGGCGAAGAGATCAGTTAGCAGAGACGCGATTCGTGGATTCTGATTCACGGTGTCCATTACGTAGGACTGGCTGAAGTGGCTTCCGATCTGCAGCAGGTAGCGGGAGTAAGCCCGAAGAACCAGCACGCCTCGCCAGCCAAGCTCCGCCGTGGTGATGAGGTTGGCGTAGTTGTCGCTTTCGGCCTTTCCTGTCCAGACGGCAAGAACGGCTTCGCGTACTCGCTCGCGCCCGGCCGCATCCAGATCCTGGCTGACCTCGATGCCAATGTCGTAGATGTAGCGGGTCTGCTCGCCGTCAACTCGTACTTCGTAGGGACGTTCGTCGATGACCGTGGCGCCAAGATCGTGAAGTAGCGGGATGAACTGGGTGAGTGTGACGGGCTTGTCATCGCAGTACAACTTGCAGCGCAATGCTGACCCGGTTGCATCTGTCTTGCCGCCCTGCAGTGGACCCGCGTTCAATGTGCGGTGCAGTCGTACATCGACGGATCCGGAATCGAGGGTGTCAAGCCGTGCGATGTCAGCAACCGCTGACTCGGCGGGCACATCGCTGCGATAGCTGGTGGAGAATGCTTGGCAGTACCGGCCAAATGCTGCCAGGCCCGACTCCTCACCATTGCTCTCCACTAAGGCGATACGAAGGTCGTCACTCCAGCTCTTGATGACGCGGTTGAGTCGGCTTTCTACCGCGGATAGTTCTGGTAGGTCTTGTCCCTTGCTGGGGTCGGTGTAGATCACCAGGTGAAGGCGGGCCAGGGGAGAGTCGGAGATTTCGGTCGAGAATCGAACGGAAGTGCCTTGGTAGGCCTTCATCAGGATCCGTTCGATCTCCAAGCGAACGTCGGTGCTGTGGCGATCCCGAGGGACGAACACGAGGCAGGATAAGAAGCGTCCAAAGTCATCTCGGCGTTGCAAGAGGCTGACTTGTCGCCGGTCCCGCAGGTTGAGGACGTCTTGCACCATCTGTTCAAGACAGACAATGTCGGCTTGGAAGAGCTCGTCACGGGGGTAGGTCTGGAGCACATTAAGTAGACGACTCCGGTCGTGACTTCCAGCGTTAAAGTCGGCTCGCCGAATGAGTTCGGCGACCTTTTCTCGAACGACAGGGATGTCTTGAACTCGTCCGCTATAGACGTTGGATGTGAACAGACCCAAGAAGCGGCGTTCCCCGATGACCTTGCCTTCTGGACTGAGTTCCTTGATGCCGATGTAGTCCAGGGGCACGGAGCGATGCACGGTGGCGTTGCTGTTGGCCTTGGTCAGATTGAGAATTCGGGGTTGGCGGGCGAGGCGGGTTGTTTCTTCAGGCAGGTCGGCGAAGCTGCGGGTGACAGCTTTGTTTTGTCGGAGGGTGCCAAGACCAGTTTCTGGTCGGGATGTGGAACTCGGCGAAGCCGCATTGGCTCGTGTCGCAGTGCTGTCGTTGTCCGCCGCCGTGGACTGGTCATTGAAGCTGTACTCGCGGTAGCCCATGAAGGTGAAGGCGCCAGCTTCCATCCAGCGAAGTAGTTCAGCTACCTCACCCGGACCGGTACCAACCGACGCTTCGAATCGTGGCGATCCGGCATCTTCTTCTGCTTCCCACTCATCAAGTTCGCGGGCGATAGCCAATGCCTTTTCGCGCATCGGCTTCCAGTCCTGGACTACACAACGAACACTCCGTAGGACGGTGGATATCTGTTCTTGCAGTTCTCGTTGATCATTGCTCGAGGTGATGCGGTCAATTTCGATATGCAGGTATGACTCAAGAGAGCCTTCAGTGCTATCGGCTTCTGCCGGATCAGTCATGGCCAGCATCGAACCCCAGTCATCACGACTGACAGCCATGATGGGATGGGCGAGCAGGTGGACATGGATGTTGTTGGACTCCAAGAGAGAGAGAACGGAATCGACGATGAAGGGAGAGTCGTCGGTTACCACATTGATGGTGGTGTGGGATGAGTTCCAGCCGTCCTCTTCAGAGTTGGGGTTGAAGACTCGGACGAGGGCCTCGCTGGCACTGCGTTGGGAGCCGAGTCCCCAGTGACCGATGGCTGCTCCCAGTAGGTCAGCCGGTTCATGTTCGGCGATGTCTTGGGGCGAGACGCGTCGGTAGTAGAGGCGGATCAAGGCTTCGATGTCGGCTGAACTCACTCCTCGTAGGTGAGTCTGCGCAGTCTCAATGGCGGCGTCCACTGATGCTTCCTTGAGTTGCTCGGCCTTACCGAGATTGGTCTGCTCTGTTCGGTCTGGTGATCCTGTGCCGCTGCGCATCGGTGTTCCCTTGATCCTCACGCGCCGACCTAGCTAAAGTAAGCGCTCGTTCTACCAAGTACGGCTACTTACAGGGCTGGATAAGATTTTCGGTGCAGATTCATCCCCAAACATCGGGGCGGGTTCTGTCGTGACTACCCGATCTGGACGCCAGCCACCCAAACCTTGTCGATGTCGGCTGGTCGAGTGAGACGAACAAGTTTCTCGAACCAGCGGGCGTCATCATCCAGATCCCAACGCCGCAGTGGACTTGTCGAGTTCCGAGCTGGATCGACCACGAACGCATCGAACTGACGACCGACTTCGATCAGGCCAATAGGAGCATCCAGCAGGTTTGCTCCGCCCATTGTTGCCATCCAGAAGGCGGCGATGGTGTCGATCCGACTGTCGGCAACGCCACGCTCTGATTTGGCAAGCCTGGCATCAACACCGTCCTCTAGGTGACGTGAGACAGTGACGGCATGAGCACATTGGGCGAGCAGGCCAGGTTCGGAACCGCCAGCAATATCGGTGCCCAAACCAACATGCACGCCGGCTTCTAGGGCTCGATGAGCCGGGAAGACGGCATCTCCGAAGTAGGCGTTGGAGAGGGGACAGTGGGCGATGCCAGCACCAGACTTAGCCAGGAGTGCGAGATCTGAGTTGCTGACATGGTCGGCGTGAGCCAGCACGGTTCCGGATTGGATGAGGCCAAAACGGTTCAGAGACTCGGTGTCGCTGATGCCGTGACGTTCGAGCACATAGCCGTGTTCCCAGTCAGATTCTGAGCAATGGGTTTGGATTCGGACACCGGTTTCTGCCGCCAATTGGCTGAGCCCGGTGAGCAGCTCGTCGCTGCAGGCGGGGATGAAGCGCGGTGTGATGATGGGCTGGACGAGATCGGACCTGAGGGCTTGGATCTGTTCGATTGAGGTTCGAGAATCAGCTATTCCAGATTGTGCGGTGGCATCGCGATACCAGTCAGGGGTGCCTGTTGGGTGGTCCATGGCTACTCGGCCGACAAGGGCCCGCTGTCCCAGGTCGGCACAGGTCTTGGCCAGCAGGGTGGTTGCGGCCAGGTCTTGGGTGGCGTAGTAGACGGCAGTGGTGGTGCCGTGGCCGAGCAAGGTTGTGACCAGATCGGTCCAGACTTCGGCGGCGAAGACAAGGTCGGTGAATCGAGCTTCGAGCGGGAAGGTGTAATCAAAGAGCCATTGCTCGAGCGGCAGGTCAAGGCCAGTGCCGAGCTGAGGCCATTGGGGGGCGTGAATATGCAGGTCAATCATGCCTGGCAACAAGATGGAGTTGGGGTTCAGGGTGATGTCGATCTTGCCTGTGAAGGTTGAGCTCGGCTCGATTCCGGTGATCGTTCCCGAGTCAGCGGTTCCGGATTTGTCAACGGTGATAACAACATCGTCCAGGACTTGCAAATGATCCCGGGTTGGGGTTTGCATCACGGTTGCTCGCACGGTGAACGTCATGGCTTTACCTGATGGGTCACAGCTGGCAGTGTCATTGTCTGAACTCTAATTCCAGTTGTGGTGATATCACTCTGGCAGAGTGGTAGGGAAATTGGCTGAGCATGTGTGCTCTGAAAGGTCTTGCTGATGACAGATCAAACGCATCCGTGGCGCCAGCTTGCAGTGGCTGACTATCAGGTCGATGGATCGCTGGAGTGCGACATGGTGATGAAGGGTGGGGTGACGTCGGGTGTTGTGTATCCACTGACGGTGTGCCAGCTGGCCACCCGCTATCGCCTGCGAAAGATCGGTGGCTCCTCTGCTGGCGCGATTGCTGCTGTTCTAGCAGCGGCCGCTGAATACCGGCGACAAACGGCGATCGATGGTGCTGATGATGACGATGCTCCAAGCGACGCTTCTGAAGGGTTCCGCCAGTTGGCGGCGCTGCCGGTCGAACTTGGCGCCGCCCTCGAACCAATGTTCCAACCCCTTCCTCAAACCCGTGATCTCGCCGACCTCTTCTTCGTCGCCACCGATAGCACAAAGGGCTGGATGACCAAACTGGTGACCGGTGCCTGGCAGGCCGCTCGGCTTCGTCCTCTGACGTTCTTGAGTGGGGTCTTTGTGACCTTGCTCATTGCCCTCAGCAGTTTTCTCATTACCCAAGCGAAGTTCTCCGCTAGTCGTCTGGCTTTGGCCATGATCCTTCCCCTGATAGTCGGTTGCGTGCTTGGGGTCCTGGCCTCCTTGGTGCGGATGCTTCTTGATGGAAACAAGGTGTTTCCCACGGTCGACTTTGGAATTGCTGACGGCATGACCCAGAGCGAAGAGGAGCCACCGCTCACTGTCTGGCTGAGTGAGAAGCTGGATCTGGTTGCTGGGCTGACCGGACGTGACCGCTGCCTGACCCTCGGCGACCTGTGGGGGCCGGAGGCTCTGGCGGCCGAAGAATACGTTGCTAGTGACGGCGAGCAACCGCGGGCTCGTGACCGAGTGAACCGAGTCATTGATCTGGAGGTCATGACCACCAACCTGACCACGAGGCAGGCCTATCACCTGCCCTTGCATAGTGATGATTTCGTTTTTGATGAGACCGAAATGCTGGCCCTGTTCCCGCCGCGGGTGGTGTCCACCATGATGCACAAGGAATCGGATCTGCGACATCCAGACACTGGCGGCGTGCTGTGGTGCTTCCCCGAGCCTCGCTTCTTGCCGGTTGTGGTCATGGCCCGAATGAGCCTGAGCAACCCGTTCCTGATCACCACTGTTCCGCTGTATGCCGCTACCCGCAACGACGGGCCGGTGGTACGCATGCTGTTTGCCGACGGTGGAATCAGCAGCAACTTCCCCATGCACTTCTTCGATGCGCTGCTACCGGTCCGACCGACCTTTGGTATCAACCTGACGTCGGCCGATCCAGCTGACCCAGAAACTTTGATCTATCGACCTGAGGCCACCGACACCATTGGACTACCTCGGGCCCGACCGTTCGACACGGTTGCTGGCTTCACCTCAGCGGTGTTGAACACCATGCAGGATTGGTCCGACTCCAAGCAGGTCTTGATGCAGGGCTATGCCGACCGGGTGGTCGAGGTCCGGCTACGACCAGATGAGGGTGGTCACAATTTGCGGATGTCGCCACAAACAATTCTTGACTTGGCCAAGCGGGGTTCTGACGCTGGTGAAGAACTGCTGACCTTTGACTGGGCCGCCCACCGGGTGATTCGTTACCGGGTGGTGATGGCTCGCCTCAATGACGCGCTCAGTCACTTCCAGCAAACCTGGCAAGCCGATGGTGACACTCTCTACCCAGACTTGCTTGCGCACTACAGCTCCGATCTTCCAGCAGGTCACCTGCTGGGAGACGAGGCGTGGCGACAACGTGATCGCGCCGCCACCGAAGCCTTGATCAACCTGGTCGCCCAGTGGCAAGAAGATAGTTGGCCCGCGCTGGAACAAGACTGGCCCCAGAAGTCACCCGAGGTTCGGATGGCACCCCACTAGCTAAAAGCAGAAGCAACAAGGTCTAGCTCCCGGTCACTATCGACTGGTGTTCGAAGGCTGATTCTGGCGCTTATCGAAGCTGGAATCCCAGTCCGATGGGGTCGGCTGGGTCCAGGGTGAAGTTACAGGTAGCCACTTGGTAGGCCGAGCCAATAACGGAGGTGCCGACCAGGGTGGGAGCATCTGGTTCGGTGCCATAGCCCCAGTTGTCAGACTCACTGCTCTGACTTGGTGTGCCCGGCTCGATGACTGATTCGACCTGGCCTCGGAAGATTACTCCGGCGATGCCCTCGTTCAGGAAGGGTTCACCGACTCGGAGCTGTCCCCGATAGAGCAGCAAGGCAAGCCGAGCGGAGGTGCCCGAGCCGCATGGCGATCGGTCGACCTCACCGTCGGCGAACACGGTCACGTTGCGCTGGTGAAGGAGGGTGCTGGTTGGATCCTCGTAGGTGGCAGGGTCAACGTCTTGGTGGAAGATGACGCCATACATTTCCGATAGCCGTGCTTCGGTTGGGTGTTGAACCGCTGGATGATTCTGGAAGTGGGCCTTGATTTCTCGCCCGAGCTCGATGAGTTGGCCGAGGGAAGACGCTTCGAGTTCTAGGTCAGTGTCGTCCAGAGCGACCGAGCCATAGAAGGCACCGCCGAAAGAAACGTCAACCGTTAGCGGGCCATGCGAGGTGGCCACGGTGATGCCGGTTTCGCTGACAAAGGCGGCGACGTTCCAGAACTGCACCTGAGTGACGGAGCCATCCTGGTTGATGATTGCTTCAGTGTGGAGGCGGCCAGATGGGGCATCGACGACAACCTTGACGATCGTCTCTTCTCCGAACCTGCGGGCCTTCCCCGTTTCCAGTGCTGCGGCCAGATCGATGAGGCCGGAGTCGATGGCCCAGGTGACCACGGCGATGGTGCCGTGTCCGCAGGCGGTGCTGAAACCATCTTTGTGGAAGAAGACCACGCCGAGATCGCCATTGTCGTCGTCAGGTGGAGTGACGAAGCCGCCATACATGTCGGCGTGGCCGCGTGGTTCGTTGATCAGGAATGAGCGGGCCTCGTCCAGGTGTTCCTGTGCCCAGGTGCGCCGGTCGAGAACCGTTGCGCCTTCGGGAGTTGGAGTGCCGCCGGTGACAATTCGAAAAGGCTCACCAGCCGTGTGGTAGTCGACCGTCTGTATTGCCGGAAACGCCGTTGCCATGTCGAGATCATAAACGGCTTCGTCAAGGCGCGAGAAGTTTGCAACAAACTCCTTGTCGACGCATGCTGGTCAAGGTCGTTTGAAGTGGAGCCCCCTGGTCTTGAACGGCAATGATCCCGGGTGGGCCACTGCTTGGCGCAGCGGAACTAGCGTGACCGCCCCCAACCTCACGGACGTCGTCTTTTCCTAACCGGGGAGCTGACTGGAACAGACACTGGGAAGAGGGACACATCTGGGGAGACCGGCCCCTGATCATCAACGAAGTAGGCTCCCCTGGTGCGGCGAGATGTGAAATGGGATGGATCTTGCAACGCTCGTGATCTGGGTGGGCTGCGGTTAGACAACGGCAAACGAACGATCAACGGAAGGCTGTTTCGGTCGGGGCGAATCGAGGGCATGACCGCTGATGGCTGGCGCACGATGGCCAACGCTGGAGTGGCGACCATTGTTGACTTGCGCAATGCTGAGGAAATCGGACGGGCCGGTGCCGATCCTGAGTTCGACTTGCCCCCGTTTCTACAAATCGGCCGAGTGCACCGCCCGGTCGAGGATCAGGCCAACACCGCTTTCATGGCAAGGTACGGCGAACTGCTTTCTCACCCGACGTACTATCGAGGCGTCTTTGAGGTCTTCCCAAAACTCCTGGGCGATGCGCTTGTCACAATCACGACATCACCACTCGCTGTGCTCGTTCACTGTTCCGCAGGTAAGGACCGGACCGGTCTGATTGCCGCCCTGATCCTTCGACTCAACGGCGTCGTCCTCGAAGACATTTCTGCTGACTATGAGTCCGGTGTTCGCGGCTACGCCATGTGGGGGCACGGTCACCCTGGGCAAAGCCGTGAGCCGCTGCTCTCCGAACATGAGCTCGACGAAGCGGTAGCTGATCGCTCCAGTGCTCTTTGTGAATGGCTTGTGGGAACCGATACCAACTCCTTACTCGTCGACCGGCTCGGTCTCGACGCCGAGCTAGTTCAGCGCGCCAGTCGATTGCTGCACCGCTGACTCACGTCGCGAAGACTGATCGCGAAGAAGCAACATCTAGTCATGCAAGTCTGCGGATGAGCGATTGGCCGAGACTCCTTGTTCAATTGCCAAAACGACGAGCGGCGCAACCATCCGAGCGACAGCCTCCAGGGGCTCGGTTGAACGTTTTGTACGGCAGAGAATGAAGCACCCCTCCGTTGTCGTGACGAACAGAGTCGCAAGATCCGACGCCTGTCGCAGTGCGACTCCTGCACCGGTGAGGTAGTCCGTCGCAGCTTTAACCCAGCTGTCGAACGCTGCCTCAGCTGCTTGACGCATTGCAACGTTGGTGCTGGCGACCTCGCGAGCGATCGTACCGATTGGGCAAGGATCGATGAAGTCTGACTCAACCAGGACCTGAGCGGCGCCATCGAAGAAACTATCGAAGGCAGTCTGGGGATCCGGCGCGTCGGAGACGATCATCTCGAATAGTTGTCGGTACATCGAGCCCGTGCTGTTGATTACGGCAACAGCGAGCGCTTCTTTGCCACCAGGGAAGAAGTGATAAATCGAACCAGTGGTCGCGGCGGCAGCATCTGACACCTGGCTCAGAGATGTTCCGTTGTACCCCTGACGTCGGAACAACTCATTGGTTGCCGTGATGATTCGTGTTCGTGTGTCCTCAACCACGCGCCCAGTCTAGAAGCATCGTTCTAGATCGGGGAAAATGGACTAGAGTGATCGTTCTAGTTGGAATTGCAGAGTGAGGTTCAGGATGTACAAGGCCACGATTCGTGCACTGATGAGGCACAGCATCAAGAAGTTGAACTCCGGTGACTATTCGATGATGTTGAAGATGGCGAGTCCAGATTTCGAGATGATATTTCCAGGAGAGAACTCTTGGTCAACCATGTTTCGCCCTCCGGAACGGGGCCGACAGTCTTTCGTCACTCACCAGGGCATCGACGAAGGGACTGCATTTGCTGAACGCTTCGTAAGCGAGGGTGTCCAGTTCGAGATCGAGGACATCTTGATAAACGGTGGACCTTGGAACACGCGAATAGCGCTGCGTGTTCAGAGTTTCGTCCCCTCGGCCAAGAGTAACGGCGACGACTACAACAACCGCGCCATCGCCTTTCTCGAGCTCAAGTGGGGCCGACTCGTTCGGTGGGAAGACTACGAAGACACTGAGCGTGTCGCTAGTTGGGACGCGAATCGCTAGTTGTTCCTGCTGAACTGATCGCGACTTGGAGGCGGCCCATGAACATTGGCCAACCCATCCGGTGAGAAGCGCGGTGTTCGGCCGGGAGGTTGCGGTGCTCCACCTCGACGAGGGTTCCACCGCTGGCCGTGGGGGATAGGGAGAACTGAACTTCTGTCGAGTTCGGGGGGAGAGTCTCTGAACCGGCATGTCCCCACGAAACGATCACCCGCTCGGGAGGAACAATTTCGAGATACTGTCCGCGGACCGGTATGCCTTCGATGTCGAGGGTGAACTCTCCACCCGGCTGAGCATCGAGCAATGCGTGGTCGCCGATCCAGGTCACCATCAGTTCAGCGTCGATGAAATACTCGAAAACTGTTTCCGGTGGGGCTTCTACCTCAATCGAGCAACTGAAGGCATCGCTCACTGATCTCGCCCCTCGACTGCCGCCTTGAGCTTGCTTAGACCGCTGGGCCAGAGATCGGCAACGAAGGAGCCGACCGAGTCGAAACCATCAGGATTCACCATGTACAAGTGTCGGCGTCCCTCACGCTTCATCTCGACCAATCCGACATCCTTCAGGATCTGGAGATGGTGCGAGATCGCCTGCTGGCTCGCCCCGCATTCCTCGGCGATTGCCCCGGCTGACAAAGCTTCGTCGCGTACGAGGCGGAGGATTTGTTGGCGTTGGGGGGCAGCGAGAGCTGCGAACACTTCTTCGGCTGGCATGTCTCATATGGTGTCACGTTCCAACGCCATACACAAGTAATCATTTGTGGATTAATCGAACAAGCGATATGTTGTACAAATAATGGCTTGTGCTTACCGAAGCCCTGAGCAAAGGATCGATTGAGATGGACATGCGAGAAATCAACAAGGGTGTTATTGGTGAGTTTCGGAGCAACGACGGCAAGCTGTCCGGTCCGATGGAGGGAGCGCCCATCTTGTTGCTGACCACCAAGGGACGCAGTACTGGAGAGCAACACACCACTCCCGTCGGGTTTATTGATGCTGGAGGTCGCCTTGTCGTGGCTGCCGCTAACGGTGGCTCTGATCAGCATCCTGACTGGTACCTCAACATCACGAACGACAATCAGGTCACCATCGAGGTGCCCGGAGCTTCGATTCCCTCGATGGCCACGATCGCGGAGGGGACTGAACGAGCGGAGCTGCTGGACCGGCTGGTCGACAGCCTGCCTGGCATGTCGGATCATGTGACCGCCACCAGCAGAGAGATTCCAGTGGTCATCTTCGCCGAAGCTGAATGAGCTTTGGCAAGGTGCACTGCGGCCGTGGACAACGCAGCTCAGGAGAGCATGTTGTGAACCTTGGATCCCTTGCCTGCTCCGTTGCGAAGCATCATTGGTAGGAAGCGCAAATGCATCCGTGAGGCGAGGGCCCAATAGAACTTGCCGAGCCAGCGGCTTTGTTGCATGACTTCGGTCCGGACGTCGACGGTAGTGCTGTCAATCCAGGTGTAAATGACGCGGTAGGCCATGATCCCCATGTCCTCACCAAAGGTGATGCTGTGCTCTGAGCGTTCGTAAACCTGCCAGCTCCCAACTGAGCTGCCTGCAGCAAACGTCGCATCCCTAACCAAGGACCTGACCCGTTTCTTGCCAATTCCCGCACTGACTCGGGTTAGCCATGAAGGCTGGTTGAGAAAGAACGTTCTGGCGAATAAGTCAATGTCATCGAAGTGTTCAGACTCCGATGTGACTTGAAAGTGGTCGCGATAGTCGATTCGGTCAAATGAGGGGGTGGGCTTTGTCGCAGAATCAAGCATGAGCACAAGTGTCACAGTGTGACACATATAAGTCAAGAGGTATGTGTCACAGTGTGCCAGTTGTCGAGCATCGGTTACGCTGGGTTGTGGTTACACGCGCCGAACACCGCCATCGCACGCTCTTAGCCTTGAGTGACGCGGCAACGGCAACTTTTGAGGAGCTTGGTCCTCAAGCATCAATCGAACAAGTGGCGGAGCGTGCGGGCATGGCTCGCCGCACCGTGTACCGATGGGTTGAGTCGCGTGATGATCTTGTCTTCATCCATCCTCGGCTCTGGCTTGAGTACTTTGACGAAGCGGTTAGTGAAGTTGTAGATCAGCCAATGAGAGAACGAGTTCTGCACGGGATCCGGCGCGTCAGCGAAGCAATCGACGCCGACCCAGGACGGGTGACCCGAGCAATGACCGTGGCTCTGAAGAATCCTGAGTTGATGCGAGGCCACGCCACAGTTAACCAAGCTTGGATCAGTCGAATCGCCGCCGAGGTCCACCACGATCCGACCACTAGACAAGAGCGCCTGCGTGCCCGAGTACTCGGGTCGGCAATAATGGGGGCTATCGATGCTGCCCTGGTGGAATGGCTCGCCAGTGAGCCAAGACCATTGTTGGTTGATCTGGTCGACGAAGGTCTCGAACACTTGGCGCCGATCTTGGACGTGGAATGAGCTGCGCGCTAAGCAACCTTTGTAGTGCTTGACTCAACCGCAGCAGATGCTTTCGGGCTTGCTTTCGTCATCTTCTTGGGTCCCTGTCGGACTGCCGCAGCAACCCGCAATGGGTGACTCAGGCCGTTCAACTGGCTCCAGCGTTGGGATTGGCTGGCTGAGCCATTGCCGCATGGTGTCAGTGACCAGGTCGGGCTGGTCATGGTGAGGCCAGTGGCCGGCTCCAGGAATTGTCACCAGGGTCCAGGTGTGGGCCAGGTGGCGCCATGTCCCATCCAGACTGTCAGCCAGCAGAACCGGATCATCCAAACCGTGAAACTGTAGAACCGGAGCCTCGATTGGCAATGCTGAGGTGTTATGAGCCCGGTCTGGTGGGTTCTGGCGGTAGTAGTTCATCATTGCTTCGAAGTCGGATCGCTTGAAAGCTGCGGCGTACATGGCTCGACCGACGTCGTCTCGAGCCAAGAAGTTGGCCAGATCGTCGGCATCCATGGCACTCTCGGAGCCTTCCTTGCGGAAGTCATGTGTGTATGAGAACGCACCCTGCTGGCTGCTGCCGGGTCGTTTCAGCTCAGCTGACATCGCTGCCGGGTGGGGCACGTTGACAATGACCAGTCGCTCGGTGAGTTCCGGGTGTTTCTGGGCAAACGCCCATGCTGTTGCGCCACCCCAGTCATGACCGACAATGGTGGCCGATTCTCGTCCTTCATTGGCAATAACTGCTGCGACATCGCCAACGAGGTGTTCCATTGCGTAGTTCTCTACCCCTTGGGGCGCGTCACTCAAATTGAATCCGCGAGTGTCCATGGCGGCAACAGAATGGGTGGCGAGCAGGCCGTCAATCTGGTGACGCCACGTGTACCAGAAGTCGGGGAATCCGTGAATGAAGACAACAAGTGGCCCTGAGCCGCCAGCCATGTAGTGGATCTTGACCCCGTCGCTATTGGCGTAGCGGTCCGCGAGATGGAGGGTGCTGAGTTGGGTGTTGTTCTTCATTGTTCAGGGCCTTTCAACAGGAGGTTTTGGGTTTGACGCACGGCTCTGCAACCCGAGTAGAACCCGGACCATGAGGACGAGGAAGGGCAATTCGATGACTGGGCCGATGACGACGGTTAGCGCTACAAGTGGGCTGGCAAAAGCGGTGGCGGCGATCGCGAGGGACGCTTCGGAGTTTCGTGAGGTTGTGGTGAACGCGAGCAGGGCGGTCTGTTCATATGGCAGGCCCACGACCCGGCCAGCGAGTAACGCCACGACGAAGGCAATCACGAAGAACGCCACCATTGGTGTGATCAGGGTGAGAATGACATTGGGGTTGTCGAATATCACGGTTGCTTGTGAGGCAAACATGGCGACAATCACGACGATGAGCGCGATGGTCTTGAGTTGGGTCTTGGCAACCGCCTGCTGGACGTCATCGAGACTCGCCGGGCTTGATGTGAGCAAGCGTCGAGTCATCGTTGCCGCCACTGCAGGTAGTACCAGAAAGACGAGCACACTCTTGAGGACGCTCGTTGGGTCGATACCAGTTGCGGTGCCTTCAAAAGCAAGAAGGTAGACGGGTAGGAGGAGGACCTGGAGTACCAGGTTGATCCCCAGCAGGCTGACTCCTAATCCGGCATCTCCGCCTGCCAACTCGGTGAAGATCAGATACCAGCCGATGCATGGAGTGACCAGGAACAAGATCAGGCCGACTCGCAGGTCGGGATGGTCATCAAGAAAGATGGCACCGAGGGCCCAGGCGAGCAGGGGATTGACAATGAAGTTCAGTCCAATGGCAATGCTCAGGAACCTGCGTTGCTTGAAGGCGGCGGCGACCTGGCTGAAGTCCAGTCCCAGCATGACCAGGTAGATCAGGACAAAGACAGCAATGGACACCAGTGGGCCAAGGCGGCTGGCAAGAGCCGGTGCCGCCTTGGCCAGACCCAGCCCGACAGCGATCGATGCGATCAACAGCAAGGGCTGGAACCGGTCCATTCGCCCCAGGCTGGTCGTCGTCTCAGGCTGGGGCTGGACTCCGACTTCGGGGTGGGCGCTAGTGCTTGGACGGGAAGCCTGATCCGGGTGGGAGGTGCTCACGTAGTGACCGGGTGGTCAGAACCAGTCTCGACTACTCGGCCTGTCGCTGCCCACTGTTCGACGCCTCCGGGGAAGCGGCCAACATTGCTGTATCCGGCTTCGACCAGCAAGGTTCCGACAAACTCTGCGCCGAGGCAGTCCTTGTCGGTGCAATAGACGACAACGCGCTGATCTTTTGCGGCGATCGTCTCAGCTGCTTGTTCTTTAACCGTGTTGAATCCGAAGTGGTCGGTCCCGGCGATATGTGCGGTGGCGTAGCTGTCGTCGCCTTGGGCGTCGATGACTATGACGTCGGGGTCGGCAAGTGCTGCTTCCAATTCTTCAACCGAGACCGGAGGAAGCAACACGTCAAGGGGCGTTCCGCCGTGAGGGTTGGCCCCAAAATGGTCGGTGTCGTCAACCACTGTGTAGAGCTCCCAAGGCACTCCGTCCTTGTCGAGGGTCCAGGCTTTTTCTTGAGTGGCGAAGCAGCAGGTGTGTGGGTCATCGACCTTGACTGGCAGGTCGAGAGCGGCAATGCGTTCGGTCTGGTTGGCAACTTCTTCGCCGGAGTCGTATTCGATCCCAACGTGATTGATGGTCCCGGATTCACCTTCGGACTCGATCACGATCAGCTTGAGGGGTGGGTCCTCCACGATGAAGTTGGCGTAGCCTTCGCGGTGTTTGGCTGGCTTGACGCCGAGCAGTTTGCTATAGAATTCAACCGAAGCTTCGACGTCGCTGACGTTGAGTGAGAGTTGGAACCTGGACATTGGTTTCCTCCAAGGATAGTATTCAAGTATTACACAACAGTATGGAATAGTTGAACTGATGTCAACCCCTTCGAGCGATCTCATACCTCCAGCCTTGGCTCAGCGAGCACTTGTCAGTGAGCCTGAGGTGGCAGAACTTGCCGGCTTGTTTCGGGTCTTAGCCAGTGACACTCGGCTCCGCATCCTCCATTCGATTGCCCGCGCCGAGGAGATTACGGTTGGCGACATTGCCACTGAGATCGATGCCAGCTCGCAGACGGTGTCGAACCATCTGCAACGCATGGCCGATCAGCAGATCGTTGCCACTCGTCGGGAGGGAAATCGCATGTATTACCGGCTGATTGACCCTTGTGTCGGAGGCCTTATCGAGCTGGGTCTCTGCCTGCTTGGTCACGACCCCAACTGCAGTCGTTAGCGCTGTACGGCGAAGAAACCTAGACATCACGACCCAAACCGTGTTAGATTCGTGAGTATGCACGAATCAAGGCAATCTAATAGAAGACTGCTCGATGAGTAGCGAACCGTGGACCGGGCCAGGGCTTGTCCTGTCAATTGTCGGCGCGGCCGCGTCGCTCGAGCGTCTCGTGGATGGAAACCTGTCCGCCATCAAGGGGATCAGCCTGGCCGAATTCCGACTTCTCTCCGCCATTGCCGAAGCTCCGGGAAGACGAGCGAGCCGGGCCGACATTGCCCGCGTTGTAGGACTCTCTCCATCCGCGGTTACTCGGGCGCTACGCCCGCTGGAGAGCCTGGGCATCACCCAGACGGTGAAGAACGCTCGTGATGCCCGTCTCGCCCTAGCAACGCTGACCCCGCAAGGGGAGGAACTGCTGGCGGATGCCGTCGGTGTTCTTGATGACATCTTGCCCTCCATCCTCGAACGCGCGCCAGCCGTGGATCAAAACCGAGACCAGCTGCAGGTGGTGCTCGATGAACTCGCCAGACTCTGAGACCGACACTCTGAACCGATATCGAAGGAACAAGATGAAGATCAATGACATCGAAACACTCGCCCGAGAGCTTTCGGTTCGCACCTATTTGGCAACCACTTCCGCTGACCTAGAACCCCATGTTGTGCCCGTTCACCCCGCCTGGGAAGGAAGCACAATCTGGATCATGACGTCGGGCTCCTCGGTCAAGGCTCGAAACGTCGAACAGAACCCGACTGTTGCCATGCACTGGGAAACCAACGAAGCCGGAGATGGACTGCTCGTCTGGGGCAAGGCTGTCATACATGATGATCCATCAACCAAAAAGCGGCTATGGACCGGAGTCTTTGACTACGACCTCAGCCAGTTCGCCCCCGACGGTGTCAATGATCCGAACACGGTTTTTCTCGCCGTTGAACCGACACGGGCCGTGCATGCATTGGCCTATGGGTCCGGCGGTGTGCAGCGCTGGCACGCGGGACAGTGAGCTAGTCACTTGCTGGACGGCTCGGCGTTGTCGGAGATTTCGGTACCGAACGAAACGGTCCTGATCTAGGTTGGGGAGATGACTTCAGCAACGGCAGACAAGAGGACCAGGTTCCAAGCCCTTCACTCCAACGGGTTCTTCGTGATAGCCAATGCCTGGGATATCGGTTCGGCGATGCGGTTTGAGAACCTTGGTTTCAAAGCCATCGCCACCACCAGCTCCGGCCATGCGGAATCAATTGGGTTGCAAGACCAGGAAGTCAACTTCGAACAACTCTGCGCCCATGTTGCTGACCTCGTGCGGGCCGTCGACATTCCGCTCAGTGTTGACAGTGAGCAGCTCTTTGGATCGACGTCAGAAGAAGTGGCAGCCAATGCTCGGGTGCTCGCCGAGCTGGGAGCAGCCGGGCTCTCGGTCGAGGATTATGACCCGGTGGCCAAGGTGATTGAGCCACTGGATATTGCTGTCGCTCGGGTCAGCGCTGCCGCCGAGGTCGCAAGAAGCACGGGCATGGTTCTAACTGCCCGCGCCGAGAACTTCCTCTATGACCGGGAAGATCTGGATGACACCATCAGTCGGCTTCAGGCCTACGAAGAAGCTGGTGCTGATGTGCTCTACGCCCCTGGCCTCACCCAGCCAGACGACATTGCTCGGGTCCTGGCTGAGGTGTCGAAACCAGTCAACGTATTGCTGATGGCGACTGGCCCAGCACCCAAGGAGCTGGCCGAACTCGGCGTGCGTCGGGCAAGCACCGGCGGTCGCTTAGCGTTCGACGCCTACGAGGCAGCTGACGCTTCAGCCCGGAAGTTGCTGAACTGATCCTGACAATGAGAACTTCCTTGTCACGATTGACCCGGGTGAGGTGCTTTAGCTAGTTGTGGCGTTCAGTGAGTTCATCGAAGAAAACCAGATCAGGATCAGGGCGGGGCTTATTGCTGCCTATGGGCCGGAGGTTGGTACAGAAGCAGCGGCGGATGCCGTGGCCTACGGCTGGGAGAACTGGGACCGGCTAGCCACCATGGCCAACCCTGCTGGCTACCTGTTTCGGGTTGGTCAAACTTCAGCACGAACCGCATTGACCCGTCGGTCTCGACAATCCGGGTCCCCGGAACAATCAACGAAGCTGCCGGTTCCCTCAGCGACAGAGCTACCGGAGTTTGAGCCGGGTCTGGTCCCGGCACTGGAGAAGCTGAGTGAGTCTCAACGGCTTTGTGTGCTCCTGGTTCATGCCTTCTCCTGGACCCAGGCCGAGGTAGCTGAACTTCTGGACATCGACCACTCAACGGTTCGAACCCATATCGCGCGGGGTCTCAAGAGCCTGCAACTCAGCCTGGAGGTTGAACCCCATGTCTGAACAAGACGTCATCGATCAGCTATCGCGCTACGGCACCTGGCTTGAAGCCGAGGTAGGACTTCCACTCAAGGGAGGTGACTGGTCGCGATTTGATGCGCTGGTCGCTTTTGACGGATCGGACGAAGCAGACACTGACCTGATCTGTCCGGTTGAGCCGATCGAGATCCTGACTCCGGCGCAGTTGCAGAGTGATGACTCGTTGCCCGCCTCGGCAGAGGAAGTCCGTTCATTGAGTGCGCGACTTCCACGACGTGCTCGAGTCTTGGTTGGTGCCAGTGCTCTGCTTCTGGTCACTGTCCTCGGCGGCCTCTGGCTTAACGACCAGTCGTCGTCACTCATGACAGCTGATCTGCCACCCGACCCGCCGGGAGTACTCTTCGTCCTACCTGATCCAGCCCTCGGATTGGAATTAGCCGAGGAGTGGGTTGGCGGCCCACTCGAATACGGCGACTCACCGCTGCCGTTGCGGGGCTATGTCTTTGCTCTTGCCGATGGTTCGGTCTTCCACCACCCAGTCTCGGCTTGGGTGTATGAGGGAGAGCCCGATCCCATTGGGAACGGACCAGCATTCGAAACCCCCGCCCCCGGCGGCACGGCTGTAGTTGAGGACCTTGGACGGTCACGGCATGTGTATCAACAACGTGACGAGTTCTTCCTGTCGCTGAACTCATCAAGCTTGAGCAACGATGAGTTGCTGGAGTTGCTCGGTGAGTTGGAGATGGACGGTGGGGGTCATCTGATCCTGTCTGATGGTTCTGATCTAACCCTGATGGACACGTTTGACCTGAATCCCCTAGAGGCTTGGGTCGGGGGTAGCAGTCTTGCGATCAACGGAGAATCCGCGGAAAGAATCATGATTGAGACAGGGGGCGTGTCCTCAGGCTCAACTCTGGCCGGCTTCGCCGGAGGCCAATGGTCGCGTTGGGAACGCGATGGCCGATTTGGATGGGAGGTTCGGGGTGCCTTTGAGCATGTTCAAGCCTCGCCCGAGCATGACGGTCAGGAAGAGTCCTCGAGTGCTGTCATGTGGGAGGCCACTCCAAACTGGGTCGTGTTCGTTAGCGGGCAGATCTCGATCGAAGAGCTCCACCGGATCGTCGATGCACTACGAATCGTGACCGAGGATGAATGGCGCGACGCCTTCAAGGATTAGTGGCGGAAGTGCAGGGCCCCGATGCAGTTCTAGACGAGCCAGCGCCGAATCTCGCGACCAGCAGTTTCCTGAGTTGGTCCACCATGGCGGCTCGCATCGTTGGAAGACTCTGAGCATGACCGAGGAATTCGCTGGCGACAAGAAGAAGGGGCAATCGCTCCTAGGCCCGATCGAGCGTCGCTTCATCGACTGGGGCATTCCCAAGGTTCCCAAGCCGATCCTGAGTCATCACTTGACCATGATCACCCTGCTGTGGTCGATCGGAACAGTCTTCTTTGGCTGGCTTGCCGTTGACAACCGCATCTGGCTGCATGCCATGTCGGTCATGGTCATTGGCCAATGGCTAACCGACTCTTTTGACGGATCGTTGGGCAAGTACCGCAAGCAAGGACTGGTCAAGTGGGGCTTTTTCATGGATCACCTGCTGGACCTGATCTTTGCTGGCTCCATCGTCATTGGCTATTCGTTCCTGGTAGACGCCTGGTGGCTGGAATTCCTCTTCCTCATCCTGCTGCTGGTCACGCTGGCCACCATGGCAACGTCTTTCTTGGCCTTCGCCGCTACCAACCAATTCCAGATCGCCTACTACGGCATCGGGCCAACCGAGATTCGCATTGGCTATGTCGCCCTCAACACCCTCGTCTATTTCGTTGGTACAGCAATCTTCAGTTGGGGAGTACCCGTCATCGTCGCCCTCAACCTTGCCGCTTTTCTCATGATGGTTGTGCAGACCTCCAAGATGCTCTGGCAGATGGATTATGACGCCAACGTCGATGGACAGCCCCGCCCGTAACTCTCGCTGCAGAACCGCTTTCGCTATCTGGCGATCAACACTCGGGCGCTTGATTCTGGCGGCGACTAGCCTTGGCCGATGGTTAGCAACGACGACGGCCCAGCCCTGGATGATCACCAATACACGGTTGCTGGACTTCAATCCTATGAAGCGATCTATGGGCGAGACTTCGTCAGCCCTGGTGGACGCAGAACAACGAAGGAGATTCTCGACTCCCTGACCTGGAGGACAGGCCAGTCGGTTCTTGACGTTGGCTGCGGTCTTGGCGGGGCAGCCTTCATGATGGCTTCGGACTATGAAGCGCAGGTGCTTGCCATCGACCTGTCTCAAAACATGGTTGACGAGGCAGCGATTCGCACCGCCGCCTACGGCTTGGCGGATCGGGTCACGATGGTGCATGGCGACATCCTGAACTATGAGTTACCCCATCAGTTTGACCTGATTCACAGCCGGGAAGTGTTCCTTCACATCCACGACAAGGCTGGCCTTTTTCGCGTTCTGCGGGATGCCCTCAAGCCGGGTGGAACACTTCTTTTCACCGACTATTGCTGTGGCCCGGATCAGCCAAGTGAGGCCTTCCAATCCTACGTGACCGAGTTCGGCTATGACCTTCGAACGGTTGATGAGATCGGGTCGCTTCTCGCTACTGCCGGATTCAGCGACGTGTTAGCTACTGACCAGACTCAACGGTTCGTCGATATTCACTACCGTGAGCTTGAGGAACTTCCGGACACCGATCTGGCCCAGGCCGACCAAGATGAGCTCCGGATCGGGTGGCTGTCCAAGATTGACCGTGCGCAACGTGGCGAGCAGCGCTGGGGCTGGTTCCAGTCGACTGTCTGAAGATGCAGCCCGATGAGCGTTGAAGTTAGATCTCCGTCGCCATGACCGCAGGCTGGTTCTCATTCTGGGTTTCGAGCTCGGCGGTTCCTGGTCGCCACAGGTAGAGAAGGCCGGAGATCCAGATGGCATTGAATATGGGGAAGCCGGAAAGTGACAAGGGAACAACCCCGGTACTGGTGTAAAAGATGCCACCGGCGAGATCCAAGAGCTGGATGACGATCATGATGTCGATCCATAGGCCATGTTTTGCCGGTTCGCGGGAAATGAACAAGAAGGCCGCCCCATAGCCGATAAAGCGAGAGGCCAGCATGGCTAAGGGATAGAAGGTGTCGTCGCTTGGCACGCTGTGTCCCATTGACTCCAGCAGGAAGGCTGGAGCGAACAGGTACAGCATTCCGAGCACGATCTGGATTGCTCCGACGACTCGTAGAAGGATCTTGAGGTTCCTCATTGTGGTACTCCTTGACAGGTGATGAATATCGGTTACCATACGAAAGGAACTTCCCTTTGGGAAGTAGTTACCTTTTGGAAAGTAGAGCACCAGATGGAGAGTTTTGCGGGACTAGAGGCCTGTGAAGAAGAGTGCCCGATAAAGAAAACTGCCGACCTCATCCAAGGACGATGGACAACGCTCGTAATTCGCGAACTCTTGCCTGGCAAGAAACGCTTCTCCGAGCTTCAACGAGCACTCGACGGCATCAGTCCGAAGGTGCTGACTGTACGTCTCCGCCACCTGGAAGGCCATGGTGTTCTCACCCGAACGGTATTTGCCACTGTGCCGCCGACTACGGAGTACGAGCTAACCCCACTGGGGCAGAGTTTGGAGGCAGTCCTGCTGGCCATGGCCCAATTCGGCTATCAGTTACCAGACAACATGAAACTGGCGAGGGCCTCGGTCTAGATTCCGATCCCGTATAGCTGGTCCAGACGAGCAGCCAGAGTTTCGGTGGTCAGCGCTCCGCGATCAATCTGCAGGATGCTGCCATTGTCGTCATAGAAGACAGTCAGTGGCATGCCTCCGCTTCCGCCAAGACTGCGATAGAGGCCGTTGCCGCCAGCTCCGTTGATATCACGCAATAAGGGTTGGTCGGTGATGCCGGTTCGTTCGGCCATTGGTCGCCAATTTCCGGTTTCATTGCTGTTGACAAAGACGATCTCCAGGTCACCTTCGAACTCTTCGGCCGCCGCCCGGAATGCGGGCAGCTCGGCTTCGCAAGCGTTGCACCACGAGGCAAAGAAGTTTGCGATTAGTGGTGTGCCTTCATAGCTGGCCAGGGTGAATCGGCCGTCGGTTCCGTTGTCTAGATCAGAATCGAGGGCCGGTAGATCCCAAGCGTTTGCTTCGGTCTCTCCGATTTCGGGGCGGCTGGAGATGACAGCGAAAACAATCACGGCCAGCACGGTGACCGTGACTCCGGCACCCAACAGGATGCGGTCGCGCTTGGCTTTCTTGACTTTCTGCTGACGACGCTCGGCTTGGGTGGCGCGTTTGGCTGATTGCTTGGCCAGGGATTGGCGTGCCTGGGACTGCTGTTTCGAATTCTTCTTTGTTAAGCGAGTGTTCTTCTTCTTTGACATGAGGACTCTCTTATTGAGGTGAGGTGTCAGGTAGGGGTGTTGGTTTGGTCTGGTAGCAAACCCGAGCCGGTGTGGCAGCTATCCAAGATTGACCAACCACTCCAGGCCAATGGATCGCATGAAACTCTGGAGCTGGGTGGTGATCCAGATCAGCTTGTTGAGGATGAGTAGGACTCCGAAGATGGCCATCAATAGTGATGACACAATCACGATGTGCTGGAGATGGGACTTGACCCAATTCAGACTGCCGGTGAGGCGGCTCATGAGCAGGCCCATGATCAAGAACGGCAAGCCCAAACCCAGGGTGTAGACAGCCAACAGGCTTGCGCCGGTTGTTGCTCGGCCCGATGCAGCGGCAATGGCCAACACCGAGGTGAGGATTGGTCCAATGCACGGAGTCCAGCCAAATCCAAAGGCAACACCGGCCACAGTCGGAGCGGCTCGGCCGTACTTGCCGAGTTCGGGCTGGAAGCGTTTCTCTTGATAGAGCCATGGAGCTTGCAGGAAGAGGGAGCCGAGCATGAATAGAGACATGCCCAGAACGAGGCCGCCGGAGATTCTGGTCAGCAGGATCTGCTGGTTGAAGATGAAGCGTCCAATGGTGGTCGCCGACAGGCCAAGGAGGACGAAGACCAGACCGAAACCCAGGACGAACAGGCTGGTATCTCGAACAACGTTCCAGGCGTTGGCCTTCTTCGATTCTTGAAGCTCACTGACTTCAAGTCCGGTGATCAGTGAGAGGTACCCCGGCACGACTGGCAGCACGCACGGGGACGCGAAGCTGATCAGTCCACCACCGAAAGCAATGACATAGCTAAGCGCCGTGACGGCCTCTGTCTCGATCACATGTCCTAAACCATGTGGACACCCCAATCCATTCCCACAGGCACTTCAGGCCTAGTCATCCAGCCGTCTAGCCGTCTAGCCGTCTAGTCGACCGCGGCGGCCGCAACCTTGGCCATTGCCTTCGCGTTCTTCCTCCGCATCACATCGGTGAGTCGCTGGGCCTGGTCTGGCTTGGTCCAGGGACATATGGCGATGCATGCTCCGCATCCATAGGAAACAGCGAAGTACGGCAGGCACTTGTCGAAATTGACGTACCACTTGGTGTCACCCCGGACCAACTGCTTGTCCGGCGTGATTGCGTCCGGTGGGCATGCGTCGGTGCAAATTCGACAACCAACGCAAAAGGAGTCAACGAAGAATGGCTCCGGCTTGGGTGAGTCAACCAGGGGGAGGTTGGTCATCACCGCGCTGATCCGGAATCCAGAACCCAGGTCGGTGTCAATTAGCGAGCCATGCTTGCCCAACTCGCCCAAGCCTGCCTCGATTGCGGCCGGCAACAGGAGGACAGGCCCGGCACCTGGGCCGCCGTGGCCTTCGGCGTCATAGCCGTGACTTCGGATCCAGTTGGCTAACTCCCTTGCTGCTGAGGTTCCCCGGTTGTAGCTGTGATGGACCTCTCGAGCGGCTTCCCATTCTGGAGCTTGGGACAGGGACTCGTATTCCATCTGGTCAGCGAGAAGGATGATCCATTTGAAGGGCACATCCATCCCCTCAAAGGCCCATTCTTGGCGAAAACGGACGATGCCAACCTTGCTCACGGGATGCTCGGCTTGATCCAGAGCGAATCCTCTCACCAGCCGGTCCCATTCCTCTTCAGAGTTGTCAGTCTGCTCGGCGACTATTGGGTCTGGAGTGAATCCTCCCGGCGCGCGCATGGTTGTGCGCAGGACCTCGTGACTGGTGTACTCGCGAGTGATGTGGTCCTGGACTTCACCATGCGCAATGGATTTTGGGTTGCGCCACATCGGTGGAGAAATGGGGCGGCTACGACTCTCACCGAGGCCGTTGATGGTGTTTCCGGAGATCTCGGGGAACAGGTCGAGGATTTCTTGGGGCGCGTCCCAGACAGGGGTTCGTCGTTCCATGCGTCGCGGTGGTTGCTTGTCGGTACTCATTTGTTGAGCAGGGCGGCAACCTTGCCCCGCTGTACCTTTCGTGTTGGTGTCATGGGAAGCTCCTCGAACAGCTCAAGTCGTTCGGGCCATTTGTATTTCGCCATCTTGTTCTCATCCAAAAGCTGGCAGGCTTCTTCCAGTGTGATGGTCTCACCCGGTGTGGTCTGCACGCAGAGGCAACCTCGTTCCCCGAGAGTGGAGTCTGGTACCGGCACGATGGCACAGACGGCGATGGCTGGGTGGTTGACCAGGATGGCTTCGACATCGGCCGGGTTGTATTTGATGCCACCGCGATTGATGATTTCCTTGGTTCGACCAGTGATGCGCAGGTACCCATTGGCATCAATCTCGGCCAGGTCTCCAGTCTTGAACCAGCCATCGCTGGTGAACGCTGCCGCAGTAGCTTCGGAGTCGTTCAGGTATTCGCTAAATACGGAGGAGTCGCGGGCTTGGAGTTCACCCTCGTTTCCACTCGGGAGTTCTGCCCCGTCAGAATCCACTGTCCGCAATTGGATCCCGGTGGCCGCTCGACCAGCGGTGGAGATCCTTGACTGAAGCGGATCACCTGGGCGACCAAAGGCTCCGACTTGTAGCTCGGTCATTCCCCAGAGGCCGATGACTGAGCCATTTGGCAGCAAATCATCAACGGCTTGGGCCAGTTGAGGAGGCACTGCCGACCCGGAGAGACAGACCAGTCGGGTGGTGGCGAGAGAGGACGGGGTGAGCTTGTCTGAAGCTATGAATGGTGCCAGATGGGCTGGAGCGGTGAAGAGGGCGGTCGGAATCAGGTCGGCCAGGTCGCCGAGGAATGTTTGTGGATTGAATGCTGGAATCATGGCCGTGCACGAACCGGCGGCTAAGGCGATCTGGAGGGTGAACATTCCGTACAGGTGAGAGAACGGGGCAAGCGACGTGACCCGGTCGTGGTTGGTGAGGTCAAGCTCGGTCGATGCCAGAGCGGCGTTCTGCAGGAACTGTCGGGAACTGTGAGCAACACCCTTGGGTTGTGCCGTGGTGCCCGATGTGTAGAGCAACAAGTACGGAGCGTCGACATCAGCTTCCAAAACGGTGTCCGGATCTGGAGTTGCAGTGCACACCGTGGCGTAGTCATGCGTGCCCTCAACCGGGGCGCCAACAGCGATGACACTCTCCAACCGTGGGATCTTGTTTCGGAGCCTGATGATTTCGCCTGCCGGGCTTCGGTCTTTGAACGCACCGAGCGCAACGGCAGCCTTGGCGCCGGAGTGGACAAGCAGGGTCTCTAACTCTGACTCCCGGTAGGGCATATGCAGGGTTTGCAGGATGGCGCCACGGGCAGATGTGGCCAGGAGCAGGGTGAGAAATTCGGGGATGTTGGGCAGCTGTACCGCGACCACGTCACCCCGGCCAACATCCAGTCGGGCGAGTCCGGCAGTCAGGTTTCTCGTTGCTTCACCCAGCTGCCTGAACGTCAGTTCTTTGTCGGCAGTGGCGATGGCTACACCGTCGGGCTGAGCTCGCTCTTGGGTCTGGAGCCACTGATAGATGGTCTGATCCGAACCATCACTGTTCGCCGGTTCCTTGTTCTGCGAACTGCTGCTATTCATTGACCACTCCAACCGGATGAGATGGGGACAGGCTATGTCACCTGAGACTCTCGCTCAAGCGGAGCAGATTGAGTCGATCACCGGACTTGATGGATTCGTCAGGAGTCGGTAAGTTGTTTGGTCAGACAACCAAACAACTCTCATTCGAACCTGCTTCGATCCCAAAATGGGCCGGAGCGGGCCGGGGATGAAGCGGGGGACCTGATGGACGTTGACATAGAAGACAATGCTGTTCCTATTGTGCGAGTAATCGCGGCCATGGCGCGACGATCTTTGGCCCAACCGTCAGTAGCAAAGCTGGCTCGGCGGGCCAAGGGGACAGCAGTGCTTCAGTCGATGACGGACCCACAGGCGGTGACCGCTCACTTTGATGGCAAGGTGGTGCGCTTGGAGCGCGGAGCGTCAGAAGCTGCCGATGTCACCATTGTTGCCGATCTGGCCGATGACTCGGTGAAGCCCCAGCTCTCTGGTGTGGCCCGCCATCCTGTGCTGGCCATGGCGATGGGAAAGTTGCTGGAACCCCCAACCGGTGAGTGGCGAGACGAGGCCGAGCGGTTTATGGCTAAGGCACTGGCCGACGCGACATGCCCGCGTCCACTTCGACTAGTGGCCACGGACGGGACGGATTCCCAGCAGTGGGGTGGTGAGGGTGAGCCCGCCATGGAGATCCACGGCACAGGTGAGCAGCTGGCCGCGGCGATGTCCGGATCAACTCTGGTGGCCGAAGAGATCTTGAACGGAAACCTCAAACTGGTTGGTGACCTTCGGGACCTGTCGGTCCTCACCCGGTTCAATATCGATCAATTGTTTGGAGAACTGTGATGAATACCGCGTCGACCAGCAACGTTGAGAAACGAGCGACCGCTCAGCGGTTCTTGGATGACAACAAGGTCACTCGAGTCCGCGTTCAGGGCATCCAGCCCGACTCACTGCCGATTGGCAAGATCCTGCACCCCAGCGCCTTCCTATCGAGTGTGGATTCGGGCGTTGGGATTGTGGACTACGCCTTTGGAACCGATCGTGCCGGTGAGCCTGCCTTTGGATTCAGTGCAGAATGGCGTTCGACCGTCATGGGTGATGTGCACCTGGTTCCTGATCTTTCAACCCTGGTGATGGTTCCCGGAGTCGAAGGCTTGGCCATGTGTCTGGCTGACGCCGTTGACGGTGAAGGCCAGTCGATCCCTCTTTGTGGGCGTGGTTTGGTTCGTGGCTTGAGTGAGCAGCTGGCGGCCAAGGGTCTCCAGAGCCTCTTTGCTTTTGAGCTCGAAGGCCAGTTCTTTGAGCGGTCCTTCGCCGAGAATCGGGCAGCGGGGTGGGACGGTCTGACACCCTTTGGTGTGGCATCACTAGTGCCGTACCTGGTGCAAGACCTGCACCGGCTGGATGAGGTCATGACCGAAATCTGTTCTCGTCTCGATGGCTACGGGGTGCCGTGGGAGGCCTGGAATGCCGAGGCAGCGGCCGGGCAGTTCGAGCTGAACCTGATGCCGAGTGATCCGCTGGCGGCGGCAGATCACGTGATCCTGGCTCGCCAGGTATGCAAGGAAGTTGCCTACGAACGGGGATTGTCGGTGACCTTCATGGCCCGGGTGACCGAGGACTACGGCAACGGCCTGCATGTGCATCACTCATTGCAAGACGAGGCTGGGCCAGTGTTCTTTGATCCCGCTGAGGGCGACAATTTGTCGGTGACAGCTCGTCATTGGCTGGCTGGTTTGATGGCGACCTTGCAGGGATCGGCTTCGATCATGGCGCCGACGCCCAATAGCTTTCGGCGGGTCGAGCCATTCAAAGCGGTACCAACTCATGCCACGTGGGACATCGACAACAAGTCGACGGCGCTGCGGGTCTTGAGCGGGTCGGCGGGATCGGCTCGAATTGAGCATCGAGTGGGGGCTGGTGACGTGCATCCGCATTTCGCCGCTGCGGTCATTTTGGCTGGTGGTCTGGCTGGATTGGAAGATGAGCTGGAGCCGCCAGCCAAGTTCACCAAGATGGCGTGGGGCCTGCCCGATGGCCCGGACTACCCGGATGAGTTGGCTAAGTCGGTGCCTGCGGCGTGCGAAGCGTTGGCGGCGGATGATCGGTTGCGTCGGATACTTGGCGAAGGGTTTGTCGATTACTGGATTGGCTTGCGTCGCTTCGAATGGCTGGCCTTCAACACCGGCGGTGGAGATGCCGCCAGTCCCGCACCAACTGCGTGGGAACTCGATCGATACTTCGAGACCTTGTAGAATCGGGGCATTCTCTTCGTTTTTACGTGAACTCACGGATGCGGTGAAGTGGTCAGTTGTTTGACAATGGCGGGAGTCATCTAGACAACTGAGGGAGAAGTCGATGCCAGACAAGCTTGAAGAGAAGAAGGCCGAAGAACGCACTCCAGAGAAGGGGGAACCGGCAGCCAAAGGTGAGCCCGATCCTACGGACAGCAAGGGATCGACGTCGAAGGGCGATCCCGAGCCGACCAAACCCACGGGTAAGGGAGACACCGGCAAGCAAGACAGCGGGAAGGAACCGACTGGTAAGGAAGACTCCAGTGGTGACGGCAGCGGCGCGGTGATCAATCCTGATTCGTTTGATGACGGCAGCGAGTCGAGCAATGACATCTCCAACGACCAAGTCGACGGGGGAAGCCAGAACATCAACCCCGACTCAGCAACCTTTGACAATGATGAGGCTTCGAACGGAAACAGCATTTCCCAGGACGGCGAGGGCGAGGCCGAAGCTGTCAGTGAAGACGATGCTGCTGACTCTGAGTCGAGCAGCGGAGCTGACGCCAGCAACAATGGCGCGGCACCGGAGGAAGGGGCTGGCGTTGAGGCCACGGACTCTGCCCCAGCTGAGCTGGATGATCCACCAATGGGCGAGATACCCGAGGGCGAAGATGAATCGGAGTCGTCAGTCTTCGATGACGTCGGCTTGCCGGGTCAAGGCGAGCCCGAGAAGGGCATTGATGATGATGCCGATACTGGACCTCAGTTACCGACTCACGGTGGTGAGGTCGACATTGATGCTCCCGAGTTTGTGGCCAGTGACGATCCTCCGGAACTGATTGACCCTCGCGTTTCGGGGATTGAGAACAAGGCCCCAGTCGATCTCAGCGACCCTGACCCAACGAGCCCAACCGACGGATCTGAACCTTCGATTGATTTCAGATTTTATCCGTCAAAGACTGGCAGCTCGTCTTGGGTTGACTGGGATAGCGGATGGGATGTTCAGCATGTTGACGGCGTACTTACCGCGACGAATGGTGACGAGGTGCTCACAGGGGAGGAGGCATTCAGCAAGTGGTTGGAGCTTAGTTGGGCGCAAGACGACAAAGAGGAAGCGAATGAATTAGAGATGATGGCGGAACTGGACAGGCTCGAAGCCGAACACGCTGCTGCCGTTGAAGCGGAACAGATGGGTCCACCATCACCCGAGGAACAAATGGGTCCACCATCACCCAAAGACGATGGATCTTCCGGGGACCCTGCACCGGCCACCAGTGGAGGTGTGAATCACCCCGGGTGGGATGGCACCGAGGGCGGTGATCCAGCGCTGCAGGACGAGTTGCGTCGCATACCGGGCGAACGAATCATCCCGATCGAAGGTGACATTGACTATCACGACGAGGGGTATGGCGACGGTGGGGGAGACGCCAGCAGCACCAGTCAGAAAGACCTCACTCAACCGGTGGACTCCGAGGACACCAGCACCTTCGGCAGCGGTACCAACAGCCCGGATCCAGCCCCCATCGACTACGGCCCGGATCATGTCGAAGACCCCAGCGAACCCGGGTCCTACATCGACCCAACAACCGGACTTGGTGGAGACAATGTGACCATCGAGCTGGATGATGGCAGTATCGATGTTCATGAGCACAGCTATGCCGAACTCGATGATGGCGCGCCAGCCGAGGAATTCGAACTCGCTGATGGCTCGACGGCGCTCCTGGACGCGGCTGAGTAGTCGAACAAGTCGTCCGGCTGGGCAATGCAATCAGCTTGCTCAGAAACAAGGGGGATCTCGCTGAGATGAGAGCTGGCGCAGATGGCCAAGATCTCTTTGTTGGCCGGACACCAGAACTTGCCCGTCTCCATAGTTGGAGGGGAGAGACGGGCAAGTCAGGGTTCTTCGTTGTCGCCGGTGATCCCGGCGTGGGAAAGTCGCGCCTCGCTCGTGAGTTTGTGGCCACGGTCCCGGCCTACCAGGTCATCCAGATAGCAATCTCGCCCACCAGTGCCGACAACCCCTTTGAAGCCCTGCTCAATGGTTTGGGACTCGGCGACTCGCACAAATCCTCCCGCCCAACGTCGATGGCCCCAACCCACGCCGATGCCCGCTACCGCATCTATGACCGGATCCTTGATGAGTTGGACGGTCGAGCCGCCAGCCATGAGATCTTGCTGGTGGTCGATGATGCCCAATGGGTCGATGAGGGCACTCTTGCTTGCCTCATCGCTGCGACACAGCTTTCCGCAGGACAAGGCATTCGGGTCTTGGTATTGCTTCGACCGGTCAACCCAATGGCGGAACAGCTGACCGAGCTTGTCACCTCGGCCAAGGAGGGGGGTACCTGCCTCGAGCTCAGCCCCCTCACGAAGCGAAACGTTGCCGACCTGGCTGCGTTGCGGGTGTCGGGACGACCAGGAGAGCAGCTGCTTGCGGCCTTGGCCGGTACTGGTGGCAACCCGCTGGTTGTTGCCGAGTTGCTGGACTCGCTTGAGCGCCGAGGTGAGCTGCGCACCAGCGATGGCGTGACCGACATTTCTGGTCGCTCCCATTCCAGTGTGCGACCGGTCGAGGTTGTCTTGGACCGCATCGCCGATCTGTCCCAGGATGCCCGGGCAGCTGCTCGCTGTGGGAGTGTTGTTGGTCGTTCGTTCAAGCCAGCTGACCTGCAACCCTTGCTCGGCTGGTCGGCAACCGAAGTGGTGGTGGCGTGTGAAGAACTGATCGGTAGTCGGGTTGTTTCCGACAATGCTGATGTTCTGAGTTTTCGCCACGATCTGCTGCGGGAAACAGTCTATGAAGACATGGAACCTTGGGTTCGCCAAACCCTGCATCGCCAGTTCGCTGCCCAACTCGTTGAGTCTGGAAGAGAACCGATTGTCATTGCCAGACATCTTGAACAGGCCGAGCCGGATGCGTCGATGGCCCCCTGGTTCGAGCAAGCGGGAACCCGGCTGCTGGACACTGACCCTCGGGCTGCGTCACAACTCTTGCAACGAGCACTGGACCTTGCATCTACTCCTGGGGAAGGGCTTCTGAGAGCGCTGGGTCAGTCTCTGGTCTGGACCAATCGGGCTGATGAGTCCTTGAAGTTGATGGCGCAACACTGTGATAGCCATGGTCAGATTGCGTCGGGTGGCCTGCGGCTGGTTGCAGCCCAGGCCCATGCTGCCAATGGACATCTTGTCGAGGCGGCCAAGGAATTCGAAGCAGCGGCCCCGCTCCTGAGTGACCCTGCCAGGCAACAGCAGGCCGAGGGTGAGGCCCAGATTCTTCGCGCTTTCGCCTTCGAACATGACTCGGTGATCGCTGGCTGCAGCCAAGTGCTTGAGACCCCAGACCTTGATCCACTGGCCGAGATCCAGACTCGTTGTGCTCTTGGATGGGCTCTGAAGAATGTGGGCCGTATTGAAGAGTCCATTGCGACACTGGATCGGGCGGTGTTGTTGGCGGGAGACGACCCGGACCGGTTGTGGCGTAACCCGCTGATGTTCCTGGTCGATACGTATATCGCCGCGGACCGGTTTGATGAGTTCGCCGAGGCTGCCTTGGCGGCGCGAAGTGTTGCCTTGGAGTATGGGGATGTTTGGCAGGTTCCGAGCTTGTCTTCGCTGTGGGCCGGGGCTCATATGCGGATGGGTGAGTGGGACAAGGCAGTTGCTGAGGCTGATGCTGGTATCGCTTGGGCGCGTGAAACTGGAAATCACCTGACCCTTCCATGGCTATTGAGCGTCAAGGCAGTGATCGCCCTCTGGCGAGGTGATGAGGCCCAAGCCGGGCTGCTGCTGGTCGAGGCTGAGGCTGAGCTTGATGGTGAGTTGAGATCTGGGGCCGAGGTCGTTCTTTGGGCCAAAGTGCAATTGGCAGTCATCTGTGGTGACCTTGCCGAAGCAGTTGCTGGCTACGAGCTGATCTGGGCTTTGATCAAGGATCTTGGTTTGCGGGCGCGGGAGGCCACGGTTGCACCGGGGATGGTTCGTGTTCTACTTCTGGCTGGCCACGACGCAGCTGCTTCTGAGGTTCGGCAGACCCTGGCAACTAGCCGCCAAGACTGTGGCGGACTCGTTCCGATTCGTGGTCACGAACCGGCCGAGCTGTGGGTGCAGGGGCTGATCGATCGAGATGCTGGAGCTATAGCCCAAGCTGGGCGTTCATTGGGCAAGATTGGACTTCGGGTTGATGGGGCCCTTGCTGGGATCGACGCAGTCGAGATTGCAGTGTCGCGGGGTGAGGGCCAGTTGGCGGAGGAGCTGGGCATTGGTGTAGCTAAGCAGCTGGATCAGCTTGGAGCCGCTGGGTTGCGGAAACGACTCGATTCGCTGGTGTCGGTCCCTGCTGTCGTTGAGCCTTCATCAGCTCTTGGAGCGTTGAGCACGGCTGAGAAGCGGGTGGCCAACCTGGTCTCAACCGGTGCCTCAAACCCAGAAATCGCCGAACAACTCTTTGTATCGAGTCGCACAATCGAGAGCCATGTGTCCCACATCTTCACCAAACTGGGGATCACTTCTCGGGTCGAGCTGGCAGTCCTGGTGTCATCTGAGGATTAGGCCAGCGGACGTCGACTGGTCAGTCTGTTAGGAGGTCAGCGAACTTGCTGGGCAGTGGCCCGTGGTGCCAGGCGGTGACGTTGACGGTTCGGAAGTAGTCCCACATGGCTGAGAGTCGCAAGAAGTATTCGTCGTTCTGCCACCATGTTGTCCATCGGTCAGAAGCCTCTTGGATTCGATCAGCTCTCGGCAGTTCAACTTGAAATGCCGCAATATCGCCAACGAGTTGGGTGCCACCTGGTTGGCCGAACCGTTGTCCGGCCAGCGACTCAAGCGCGAGGCCTTCCATAAACACCTCGAGTGTCTCGGCGGCTTCGATGGGCAGGCCATCACCAAAGTCGGCGATGACGGATCCTGTCTGGTGGAGCTCGATACTGCACGGAGCAGCAACGCCGAAGTCAAAGAAAGGAACTGAAATGTCATGTGGCTGAAGTATGAAGTGTTTGGGTATCCCAATGGTTTGAAAGACCGATGGGCGATTGTGGACGGGAATCTGGTGGCCTCCGATTTCTGCGTTCAGTTCTAGGATGTAGTCGAAGGACCCCACATCCAGTCCGATGGTTCCGAGTTGCTTGATGAGGGCTGTATTCGTCATAGTTGCAACTCGGGTCCCGCTATCTAGATAGTCCCTGCAGGTTTGAGTCTGATGTTGCATCTTCATGTCAGCGGGTCACTGTTTCCATCTCGTTTATTCCGACCTTCCCGTGGCGACAGCGCTTCGAGTTTAGAAAGTTGGGTGTGGGTTTCACTCTGATGGAGGTCACGAATCTGCGGTGATTGCGAGACTCTCCTGGATGAGGTTCGCCTCGCGTTGAAACGGGTCGTTGGTCCGATCGGACTGATAGAGCGCCCACACGCGACGGTCGTTGGGCCCAATGAACTCGCGGACTGTCACCGTCGATCCTGTCTTGATTGTGACCCGGCCAATCGTCAGACAGGCTTCCGCCCCCTCGCACCCCTCAGCCGACGCCCCGGGCTGCAACCGCACCTCGAACTCGGTGATGGGGCCGTTCGAGGTCATTGCTGCCGATCGGATGAGTTTGATTGCTCCCGCATCCCGATGCCCCTCGAGTAGCGCCTCGATTGAACCTTCAGCCGACATGATCGACAGCGACGCTGTCGAGCTACCTTCCGCTGGCTGCAAGACGATCAGGCCTGGCTCGAGTTGGGCGACATCAACAGGCACCGGTGTGGTGAACTCAATCCCGCCGGCCACCGACCCGAGCGAGTATGGACCAGGCTGCAGGAGTCCGGTTGTACCGATCGAACGGGCCCCGACGGGTCGAGACCCGTTGCTGGCTGCGTCGACGGTGTCTCTGGTTGTGTCTCTGGCGAGGTTCACCAACCCGAATACCGCGAGCATGACGGCTGCCGCGCTGAGAAAGACCCTGCGCCAAGGTATCGAGCGCTCCTTTGAGCGCCCATCCATAGACAGTTCAATCACCACGGGATCGTCGGTGCTCTGTCGGTCCGACTGCGGAGCCTCAGCTGGTAGGCCTGCCCAGAATTCATCAACCATTCGTTGGCGCAGCGCCACCTTGTTCGAGAGCTGGATGGAGTCGTCGGCGGCAACAGCATCAAGCAATCGTCGGATGTCATCGTCGCTGAGTGATGAGTGCTTCATGTTGTTTGTCCTCCCTTCGCTTGTCGTTGGGGATCGCTGACTACCCACGCTTGTTCGAAACTGCGACGACCCCGGGCGAGCAACGATTCAGCCGCGGAGTACTCGATGGACAGGGCGGTCGCTACCTCCGAGACTGAACATTCGTCCAGGTAGCGGAGTGTGAGGGCGGCGCGTTGGCGATCTGGTAGGGATGCCAACGCCTGCACAACCTCGGCTGCCGACACAAAGCGCACCTCGTCACCAAGATCGCCTCCAAAGTTTCGGGCTCGAGCACCGCGGAGCCGCTCCATACGCCGTAGCTCTCGACTGGCTGCGCGCCACTGGTCGATGAGACGGCGCTTGGCGACGGTGAAGAGCCAGGCCCGGTCGACATTGACACCTCGTGCCTCCGTAGCGAGTCGCGCCGCAGCCAAGAAGACCTCAGACGTTGCATCCGCCGCCATCTCCGGATCACCACTTCTTGCCAGACAGAATCGGTAGAGGTCATCGACGTTGGGGTCGAAGAGGTCCGTCAGCCGAGCTTCGGCCGCGACATCCCCCTGGCCGACCGATCGTTGCTCAGAAGCCACACGCATGCTCTTAACAACGTAGTGCACGACACTCATCTGTCGGCACTGCGAGAATTTCCCGTGAGGGTCGCGACAGATCTGGTCTGGCTACGGCGTTGTTGCAATAGAAGCGATGGAGGGAAACCCATGAACGCCAAGAACTTGAGACGACTCGTAGCGATCCTGAGCTTAGGACTAGCGGCAGCAGCTTGCGGCGGAAGCGGCGACCCCGCTGCGGAATCCGATACTAGTGACTCCCCGGCCGACACGGCGAGCGACCTCGACATCATCACGCTTGAGCCGGACGACTCTGAGGTGAAGGCGGTCACCATCTCCGCCCTTGGAGGCATCCGTTTTGACCGACCCGTCGAGACGGGTTTGCTTGTCATCGATGACTTCGTGTTGGTGACACAACGGGTCGGTAATTCGGACACCCTCGCCCATATATTATTGACGTCACAGCTCTTCGCCGGCTCAAGAGTCGACAATGTGGAGAGCTATCTGGATGTGATCAAGCTAACCCATGATGTGAACCCGACGGGCACAGCGATCGTTGTCGCTGGCATAGAACTGACCGGATATGAGATCACCGGAGACGAAAGTGTGCAGAGTTTTGCCTCCAGTCGATTTCCGGCACCAGCGATCGCAGGGGGTGGTCCCCTTGAGTACACGCTCAGTTTCATCGGCGAGACGCCAAGTGGCGTCCTTGATGTTGGCGTCGATGGTTTGACAAGTGAAGCGGCACAGGCGATGTTGCCAGCCCTCGGCACGATGCTTGCCTCGCTCGAATTCACCGGACCGGGTCTCGACCCTGCGCTACCGCCTGGTGAGGTCATCGAACCGGCCGAGCCTGGCCCGCCCCCGGCCCCTGCGGAGGGTGCAGATGACGCTGTTGTTCCACCGCTCGGCCCTCCATTTTCTTCCATCGAGCCTGGCCGCTATGAGTTGCTGAACTTCGGCTTGCCGATCTCTCTTGAGTTTGGTGCGGACTGGGCGATTCAGCCGAACTTTCCCGGGGTGATAGTGGTGACGGATCCGACGAGCATCGGACCGAACGACCGCGATCTCATCTTTGTCAACTCGATCGCCGAACTAGTTCCCTTGGCCGGTGGTCCACTCGTCGCTGGCGATGCGATTCTCATCGATGACATCGAGGAGCTGTTGTCGAACCCGCCCGAACTGATGAAGGTGAGTGACATTGAGCGAACGGTGCTCGAAGCCGAGAACGGTTCGACCACACCGGTCATTTCCTTCGCGGTTGACGTGGTCGGCGACCACGCCTGTAGCCCTTCGGATCCATGCGAGCTTGGTCTCGTAACTGCCTACGGGTTCGTGAACCAGTTCCGGCCGATGGATACCCAGCGGGTGTGGTGGTTCCCCGAGCACCCCCATGGCCCGGCGGCGATCATTGTGTCGGCCAGTGAAGGCAGCAGATGGATGGAGCGAGCCGAGGAACTGATGGCGACGCTCGAACTCAACCGCTGACGGAACCGGCACAACTCGCTATTCCGAAGCGAATTCGTGACGTGAATTGAGACAGTCTCATGCCCTTTAGCGTGATAAGATTCTGGGTGTTAAGAATGGAGCCATCAGCGGGAGGGCCACGATGAAAATACGGTCAGTGAGCAGTGAGGATCTTGATTGCTTGCAGGACATCGAACGTGCGGCGGGCGCATCGTTCGCCGAGATCGGCATGGCCGAAGTGGCAGAGGATGCGCCGCTGACCACCGAGGCTTTGTCCGTCTACCAGCAAGAGTCGCGGGCATGGGTACAAGCTGATGAGCGTGACAGACCGGTGGCCTACGTGATTGTCGACGTTGTTGATGGTGCAATCCACATCGAGCAGGTATCGGTCGATCCTGCGCACGCCGGTCGCCGTCTGGGCCGTGGCCTGATCGAACACGTTGCCGATTGGGCCAGAGATGGTGGCTTTGAGGCTTTGACCCTCACAACTTTCACCGAGGTCGCATGGAATGGCCCGTACTACGAGCGGTGCGGGTTCAACATTTTGGACGACTCCGACCTGACGCCTGGTTTGCGTGAGATACGGGCCGCAGAAGTCGAACACGGTCTGGATCGTTGGCCACGAGCCTGTATGCGCCGCAAAATCACCTGACACCCGAGTCTCAGTGAGGGGTGGTTTGGTTCTCCGCGAGTTGTGGTGTCTTGGTTAGCGAATGGTTGCGTTTGCGGCTTTGATCACAACGGGGTCAATGCATCTCTTGGCGAATCCGCGCAAACGTCGATCAAGGTCTCGTTGCAAGATGATCAGGCCTAGTCGGTCAGCAATGAGTCCTAGGAATGCTGGTCGAATGGAGAAGGAAATGGTGCGCACTCCGCGCGCTGCTGGGCCGCCACCAATGTGCTCCTGGCTTTTGAGAAACAGAGTTGCGAACGCAAAGCATCCGCCGGTGTAAACCGGCGGATGCTGCACACGTTCGTGGGATTCGATCTACGAGACCCTGACTCGATCAGCCGGCATCGGGCGCGACGAGCGCCGGAAGCTCTGCTTCGAAGAGCTCGAGCATCTGCTGGGCGGAGATGATCTTGCCCCTCGGCTTTGTCGAATGGGCCAGGTCAGCGCCCCATGCTGCGGCCGCCGACCGCTGATTGGGTGTTCCGTGATGGCCTGGATTGTCGAATGCACAATCGCCGATCTCGAAGCCCGCCGTCACGATGTCAACGATTCGTTTCGTTTGGAACGATGCACCTCGAGCGTGGGCCAGGTTGTAGGCGGCAAACGCGTCGGCCATCAGTTCGGTCCGACGGGTGGCCTCGGCTGGGTCAGTGATCTCGGTATCGAATGCACCAATCTCGAACTGCACATGATGAGCGAACTCGTGGGCATGAATGAAGTCGGGTGCGTTGCTCGCGAGGCCGATGGCTTCCTGCGAATCGAGAATGCCGTCACCCATGACGATCTTGTCGGGGATGGACCCGAAGCCGGGGAGGTCGAAACCGGGAACGGCAAACGCATTGAGCGTGAAGAGCGGGTGATCGAACGATAGCGATGCCTCCGTTGTGATCACGTCCTGGACCAGATCCACGATGTACTGCGCCTCTGCCTCGGAGATCTCCAGCACGAAGACGAGAAGCGGGATCATTTTTGCGTCGTCAGCAATGTCTGCGCCGTGCATGCCGTGGAGTTGGATATCGCTCGTCGGAACGTCCCAGAACCGGTTTGCCTTACGGTGACGCTTCTCCTGTTCTCTGGTGTATTCGCCATTCGTCCCGATGTAGGTGTCATTTGGGTCATCATCGAACAACACGGTGTAGTCGCCAGCCCAGAATGGGACTCCGGCAGCGAACAAGAAGTCGAGCAGGGCAGGATCTAGGCCATTGAAGAGTTCGTTGAACCACACGCCGAGCTCGGTCGTTCCGCACTCGAAGTCGTCCGGGTTAATCGCTGACCCGAGGAGGACATCCAACGGGCTGCTTATCCCCAAGCTCTGATGCAACGCAGCGAATCGTTCCGCCGCATCATCGGGCAGCAAACTCGACAGTTCTTGAACCGGTGCTTCCTCGGCTTGAACTGGTGCTGCGCCCAGTGCAGACGACGCGATCAGTGCGAAGGCCACAAGTAGTTTGGGGGCAATGCTGCGTAGAACGCCCCTCTTGGTTGGTGAAGTCATGACTTGCCTCTTTCCCTTTGACTCCCGTTGTTGGAAGCTGGGGTATCGTCGTCGCGAGACATTTCAGACAGATAACTGGGTGGCAGTCCTTGGTTCGGGACCTGACTACGAGGCGCGGTCACGCTGGCTCGCATCGTGTCGTTTGATGAGCACCCGGGTGCAAACGACCTGGTCAGCGAATCAGGCGTCGCTTGTCAGGTGGTTGTAAGGTCTGGTTATTACCGTGGGGGGATGAAGATGAACGAGGGGCGGGCGCTCGATGCGGCGAATCTGACGATTCGAGTGTTCGGCGGGATGGGCTTGATCGTCGGCGACGAGCCGATCAGTATCGGCGGACCCCGGCAGCAGAAGATGTTGGCGCTGCTGGCGATCCGTGCCGGTGCTGTCGTGGACATCGATTGGTTGGCCGAGCATCTGTGGACCGACGAGGATCGTCCAACCCCGCATGCTCCTGCGCTTCGTACCTACGTGTCGCGGCTTCGGAGTTCCTTCCCTGAGGCCGCACAGTCGTGGATCGAGACCGTGCCGTCTGGCTATCGCCTGGCTGCGCCGGAAGGGGCCGTCGAGCATCTGCGATTCGACGCACTCCGAGGAGCGGCGAAGGAGGCTCGCGACCGAGAGGATCCACTCGCGGCACAAGAGCTGCTCGACGAGGCGCTCGGCCTGTGGAGTGGTGCACCGTTCCGTGAGTTGGAAGATGACGAGTGGGCACGGGCCCGCATCGAACACCTCGGACAGGACCGGCTTGAGATGCTTGAAGAGCGCTGGGAGACCGCACTCGCGCTCGGTCGGCACACCCAGATCACTGGTGAGTTGGCGTCGTTCACGAATGAACATGGCCTGCGTGACCGAGCGGCGCGGCAGTTCGCTTTGGCGCTGCATCGCAGCGGCCGGACCCCGGAGGCGCTTCGCGTCCTGACGAAGCATCGCGAGACCGTGGCGGAGGAAACCGGGCTTGATCCGTCGCCCGCAGTCATTCAATTGGAGTCGGCATTGATCGCGGGGGATCCGTCGCTCGACGCTGAATCGGCCGGTCGGCCGCTCCGGGGGTACCGACTGGTCGAAGAGGCCGGGGTTGGCGCCTTCTCGATCGTGTGGCGCGGAATCCAGCCTTCCGTCAACCGTGAGGTGGCGATCAAGCAGATCCGTTCGGAACTCGCTTCCCAACCCGAGTTCATCCGTCGGTTCGAAGCCGAAGCGCACCTCGTGGCTCGTATCGAGCATCCACACATCGTGCCCTTGATCGATTTTTGGCGTGACCCCGATTCGGCCTATCTGGTAATGCGTTGGCTCGGGGGCGGCACGCTGGAGCGGCGACTCGACGACGGCCCCCTGTCGATCTCCGAAACACTCGTGCTCGCTCGCCAGATCGGCGGCGCGCTCACCGCGGCGCATGGCCACGGGATCATTCATCGTGATGTGAAGCCCGGCAACATCCTGTTCGACGAGGCCGGTCATGCCTTCCTTGGCGACTTTGGTATTGCTCTGGAGGCGGCAGAGTCCGCTGGGCCCGAGGCAGCGCTGTCGCCCGGCTCGCCGGCGTACTCGGCACCGGAGCAGATCCGTCGCGATCCGCTCGGGCCGGAGGCTGACGTGTTCAGCCTCGGAGTCGTGATCTTCGAATGTCTCACCGGCTCACTGCCTTTCGCTGCGATGACGGCCCAGGATCTGGTCGAGCGGCAGCTGACGGAGCCTTTTGTGTCGCTTGCCGAGCTTCGATCCGACGCATCGGCGTCGGTGTCCGACGCAGTGGCGAAGGCGACGGCGAAGGACCCAGCGGATCGCTTTGCGAGTGTTGCCGAGTTCCTCGATGCCCTCGAACCGTCGGCTGTCCTCACCCTCATGGGGGCACCCACGTTCGACGGAGAGGTCACGAACCCGTACAACGGCCTACAGGCCTTCGACGACGGAGACACCGACCGTTTCTTCGGCCGCGAACGCCTCGTCAGCGAACTCGTCGGTCAGCTCTCCGATGACAGCATCAGCTCGCGCTGCGCGATCGTGGTCGGCCCTTCCGGGTCAGGAAAGTCATCGGTTGTGCGTGCTGGACTCGTGCCGGCTCTTCGCGAAGGGCGAGTGGACGGCTCGGATCAGTGGTTCATCACCACGATGGTCCCTGGGTCCGACCCGTTCGAAGCACTGGAGGCTGCGCTTCTTCGGGTGGCCGTCAACCCACCAGATTCGTTGCTCGGGCAGCTCCGTGATGGCAGCCGAGGGATCCTGCGAAGTGTGCGTCGGTGTCTGGCTTCCGACGATGACACCGTGGTTCTTGTGGTCGATCAGTTGGAGGAACTGTTCACTGGGTCGTCTGCTCAGGATGCCGTTCAGTTCCTGGATGCACTGGCCGCCGCTGTAGCCGAACCCACGTCACCGCTCCGTCTCGTGGCGACACTGCGAGCCGATTTCTACGACCGCCCGCTTGCTCACCAAACCTTCGCATCGGTGCTCAAGCAGACGTCAGTCGACGTGACCCCGCTTGCTCCGGATGAGTTGGAGCGGGCCATCGTGGAACCGGCTCGCACGCAAGGGGTTTGCTTCGACTCTGGCTTGGTTGCCCGCATTGCCGCAGAGGCAGCCGGCCAGCCAGCCCCGCTGCCGCTGCTGCAATACGCCCTCGGCGAACTGTTCGATCGACGCGATGGCAATCTCTTGACCGCTCAGGCATACGACGCGATCGGTGGTCTGAGCGGCGCGTTGGCAGCACGGGCCGAGACGGTGTTTGCGGCTTCCTACGGAGGCAAGCGCGTGGCCATACGGCGGTTGTTTGGCCGCATGGTTGATCCGAGTGCAAGCTCGTCCGACCTTCGTCGCCGTATCGCAGTTGCTGACTTCGATCACGACTCGGATGCGACGTGGGCGCTCGGCCAGCTGGGCGAGGCTCGCCTGGTCACGTTCGATCGAGACGTGGCGTCTCGCGAACCAACCGTCGAGGTCGCACACGAAGCGCTGCTGCGAGAGTGGCCGAGACTGGTGGACTGGCTGCGGGAAGATGCGGCTCTTCTTCGTTCCGTCGATGACTTGAGTCGAGCAGCTGCCGCATGGCATTCCGGTGGCCGGGAGACGTCAGATCTCTACCGCGGCGGCCGGCTGGAATCGGCCGCTGGGCTCTCGCTCACTGCAGTTGAACGACTGCGTCCGTTGGATGTCGACTTCGTCGACGCATCCCAGGCCGCTGCCGATGCCGAGCGAAGCATCGAGGACGGTCGAGTCAAGCGGCTTCGCCGGTTGGTTGGCGTGGTCGGTGTCGCCTTGGCGCTGGCGCTGATCGCTGGTGGTCTAGCTGTCGTAGCCCAACGGCAAGCCAACGAACAGGCCCAGGTGGCCACCGCTTCCGCCGCAGAAGCCGAGAACCAGACCCGTATCGCCGAGGGCGAGGCCGAGGCAGCAGAGGCAGCGAACCAACAGTCGGAGTTGGCAACACTCATCAGCCGCTCGGCAGCCCTGGGCCAAGAGGATGCCGACGTCTCGGTCTTGCTGGCGCTCGAGGCCTATCGGCGATCGCCGACTCCAGAGTCGGAGCAGGCGGTATTGAATGCACTGGGTTCGAATGACATTCCGAACCGAGTGTCGAACAACGAGGGCACCATCTTCGAACCCGGCGTGGCCTGCGCCGACGTCCTCCGGTCGCCCGATGGAACGAACGAGTTTTCCGTTTCTGCCCTGGGCGAAATGGCCTCGCGTGACCCGCTGACCGGGCTCGTCATCGAGCACGGCGCGGCGCCTGCCGCCTGCGGGAGATGGATGGCCGACTTCGAGCAGGGATTCAGCGTTGTGCAAGACAGCGTGTTAGTCCGAATGTGGATCGGTCCGATCGGTGGACCTTGGACCATCGAGAGGCAGTTCAGGGACAAAACAATCGTGATGAATCGGTCGTTCGGGCTCGATGGTCGAATCCCGGTCGCTTCGTGCATTCGGGAAGGCGAAGGACCCACTGGATTCGGGGATGGATTTGGAGTCGGGTATTGCGACTCCTTCTCGGTGGGCCTCCTCGATGCCGCAACCGGAGAACCTGTCGGTGAGCCAATCAACACGGATGTCGAATGGGTGAGTGACGCGGCCAGCGACGATGGGGCGCTGTGGGCGGTCAGCTTTGGCACGATCGGTACCGCGGAGCCTGATGGAATGACCGTCGTGGTCGACGCTGATTCAGGCGAAGAGCTCTTTCGGTTCACAAGCGAAGAGCCTGTGCAATCGATGGTGTTTGATATGGCGGCTCGAGAGCTCGTTGCGGCCATCTTCCCAAATACGCTTCTGACCGTTGACCTCGATAGTGGCGACGTTCTTACCAGCGTCGAATTGCCGAGCACCGCAGATTTCCTCGAGGTTGGTATCAGGCCCGATGGTCTGGTCGTCGCGGTGCTGATCAACGAAGTGTTGGTCGTCGATCGGCAGTCTGGAGTGCCCGTTTCGAGACGCGAACTACGCGACGTGCTCTCGGCGTGGCATCGGCCTGACGGCAGGCTCTTCACCGTCAGCTCTGGCGAACAACGAAGCGGCGTGATCGACCTCGAGGGCAACGCTCTCATTCTCCAGACGCACTCAGTTGATCTCTTCGCTACGACGACGTTCAACGACGGACTCGTGAGCGCCATCGAGACGCCGACGAGCTCGACCGTCGAAGTGATCGACCTGGCGTCAGGCGAACGTTCGGTGACCGAACTCGTCACGACTGATGGCGAGCGCGTCACGCCTCATTCGGTACTCCCTGACCGCAGGGGACTGTGGGCGGTCGACTACTCGAACGTGTTCACACGATGGGAAGGCGGCCGGCTTGTCGAGCGGCTCGAGTTGGGTGGCGATGCTGTTCGTTCGGGCACCCGCGTTGGCGACCTCTACGGCTACGTGCACACCGACGACGACTCCGAGTTCTTTGCGAGCCTCATCGACCTCGGGTCCAGTCCCGCAGAGGTGCTCTTTACGGTGCAAACTGAAGGGTTCGATCAGGCCTTTCCATCACCAGATGGTGGGCTGTTCGTCCTCGAAGGAGGCGGATCGTTGCTTCGCTACGACGCCGACGGAGATCCCGTGGACAGGATCTCGACGACAGCTCGGGGTGCCAATCTCCTCGCGGTGGATCCTTCGTCCGGAAGAATTGTTGCTGCGACGACTCTCGGCGTGGTGTCGATCATCGATCAGGCCACCGGCGATACCGAGACGCTGCCGACTTTGGAGCCGATCAGCAACATTGGATTCGGCCGTCACGGTGAGCTGCTCGCAGTCACCGGCCGCGACGGAACGGTCCGACTGTGGGACCTTGAGCGAAATGTCTCGGCCGGCGTTGCCTGGAGCGGGACCGGCTCGGTGGTCGGTTCGCCGTCCTGGTTCGATGCCGAATCGAATTCGATATGGGTTGCCTCTTCGGGCAACGTCCTGAACATCCCGCTCGACCCGGCGCAATGGGTCGACCAGGCCTGCGACGTGGTCGGGCGCGATCTCACCCAAGCCGAGTGGGAACGGTACGTCCCCGGCGACCAGCAGCGACACTCGGCGTGTGGCCGGCAGATAGACGAAGAATGAAGAGAAGCAGGCCAGTGACCGGGGATTCTCTGCTGCAAGGGCTCCTGTCAGCTCGTTGTAAGACCGCTCGGACATGCTCACACCGCTCGATCATGGGCGTTCAACTAGGAGGAACTAATCATGAATATGCAAAGAGGCTTGATGAGCGGGATTTCGGTCGCCGCACTTCTTCTACTCAGTGCCTGCGGCAGCGATGCGAACACCGCACTCGATGTCGCTGAAGACACGTCGGTGGTCGAAGAGATTCAGGAGGTCGAGACGGTCGAAGAAGCTGAGTCGGTCCCGTCGCCCGAAGCCGCCGTCGCCGAATTCACCGCAGCGTTTGGTAACGCTGATGCCAACCTGGCATGGAGCTTCAACTCGGATCGGTGCCGGGAAGGCGTCTCCGACACACCCGATGGCTACCGGGATGTTGTTGTCGAGTGGGCTGAGACGTATCCCGGGGCCACAGCGGCGAACATCAGTTTCGTCATCGACGACGACCGTGCTGCTATGACCTACGACGTCTACGACGGTGCCGGAGAATTCGCGGAGGAGTACATCGCTCAGCCTTGGCTGCTCGAAGATGGGAAGTGGTTGCGGGATCACTGCTAGTCGAGGGGCCCAGGTTTCGCCCTGTCAGATCGTTGTGATGTGCTGTCTGAGAGCAGTAAGGCTCGATCTTCATGATGGCAATTGTTCGGGGCACCTCGCCACGACGAGAGGACCATCATGTACACAGTACGAGCACTGCTCTTGGCCATCGCACTCGCTGCAACGGCCTGTTCGAGCGACAGCGACACGGCAATCGAGGTCGAGTCGCCATCGGCTCCCGCTACCGATCCGGTAGTTGAGTCGGTGGCTGAGACAGCAGAGACCGAGTCCCTAGCTGAACCTGCAGAGGCTGAGCCGGCGAGCGCCGAGTCCGGCGATGGTGCGATCACCATCGAGTTCGAGGTTGACTTCGCAGTCGAACCAATCGTCGGCACCTTCGTCGTTTCCGAGGGCGCCGACTTGTTGGGCTGCAGCTCTGGATCGGTGGAGCAGGTAGAAGGCATACCCAGGATCACCCAAGCATTTACGTGTGAAAACGGAGATCGCGAAGGAACCTTCACGTTCGCATGGTCGGTGATCCCCGAGTCCGAGGGGCCGGGTGATTTCAATGGTCCGTGGGAAGTTCTGGATGCAGCTGGCGACTTCGCTGGTCTGACGGGTGACGGCTTGGGGTCTGGCGCCATCGAGGGCGAAACTGGCATTCTCAGCTTCCCTGGTGCGGTCGAGTTCGGTCCGATCGGCCCTGCGAGTACCGATGCCGACGCGGTGCTCGTCGCTGCCGTTCTTGCCTATTCAACGGCGTTTGGCGACGGCGACTTCGATCTGGCCTGGAGCATGGTCTCCCCACGATGCCAGGGCATCTACGACGAGACCGACTATCGCGGGTCGGTGGCGTACTTCGGCACAGAGCTGGCCGGATTCACAGCATCAGAAGTGAGCGCCGTTGTCTTCGACGACACGGCCGCCGTCAACTACGACACGTCAGAGGAGGGGCTTGTCTATGTCGCTCAGCCGTGGGCTCTCGTGGACGGGAACTGGCACCAGGACGCTTGCTGACCGACGACCCATTGCCGCATGGTCGGGTGCATGCCGTCACAGGACGGTGTGCACCCGGCGGCGGCCTCACAGGGAGATGACAGGTCGTTGATAGCGGAGAACTCCCTGGTCAGGGCGTCGCCAGCTTTGACCATGCTGAGGGGCCCCCGCCGATAACGAATGGGTGACAACGAGGCTGTCGGCGGCTTGAAACGGGCGAAGCGGATGGTGCCGACATGGGCATCAACCACCGACTCAGCCGTGTCAGGCATACATCCAAGCGTGCACCTCGCCGTCGTTTACCGCTCTCTCCTTGGCTCGTTGGCGTTCTTGCGGTCGCCGGTGGGATTGCTGTTTCGATCGAGCCGGAAAACGCTGGGTCTCTTGGTGAGAGTTCTGGAGCGAGCGCGGCGGTCGACTCGACGCCTGATGTGGTTGTGGCCGTTGAGATGGTTGGCATGCCCGTCGACTTGAGGGAGATCGCTGACTGGGCTGTCAGCCTGTTCGAGGAGGCTGGTCTCCATCTGCCTCCGATTCGCTTCGTTCATCACGGCGGAGTGACGGAGCCGTGCCAGGGGCGTGCGGGGACGCATCGCGAGATCGAAGGAGTGAGCGTGATTGAGATCTGTGTGACCGAGGTGGGCCGCCCCACACGAGTGATGGTCCTGCACGAGACGGCGCATGCGTGGGCTGCGGTCTCCGTCACGCCGGAGCGCAAAGTTGCATTCCAGGAACTGCGTGGTTGGACGCACTGGCGTGACTATGAGGCCGCACCGTGGCATGAGAACGGCACGGACCAGGCGGCCGAGATCATGGTCTGGGGGTTGATCGACGAGCCGTTGCGCATGGCTCGCATTTACCAGACGAGCTGTGCCGAACTCGAGGCGGGGTACCGGGTGCTCACCGGTGCCGACCCGCTTCATGGGCTGAGCGACTACTGCTGAGCGGCGTGGTCTTTGGCGTCTAGGGTTTCGTATGGAGCGGGTACGGGGAATCGAACCCCGGTATTCAGCTTGGGAAGCTGGCCGTCGGGGCCGGTGATACGAGCGACTGACCGGCATTTATGCAGGTCAGCGGCAATTTCTGGAGGGAGTGGACTTGACCGCCGACCCCCGCTCGTGACCCGTGATCTCTGATGTTCTAGGCACGTTGTAGGCACGGACCTAACGGTGTCTACCTTCTGTATGCACGAGGCGCCGCATCTCGTCGAGTTCTCTGGGTAACGCTTCCACCAGGCCCACCGTCGGGTGCCGAGGAAGTTGCGGATCAACCCCGGCAGCGAGCTCGAGGGCTCGCTTCGCCCAGGGTGCTGGATTACCCCCTGTCTGGTGCGCCACGCGAGCGTTGGCCATAGCGTGTCTGTAGAGCTGCGAGTTCCAAACCATTCCGCGCTCGAGTTCTGCTACCTCCCGAAGCTGGTCGGCCGCTTCGTGGTGTCTTCCGGCCTCGATCAGGACTTCAGCTAGCTCAAGCTCTGGAAGGCAAAGGCCGTTCCTCCGGTCGTCTGCCGTCTCGCTTGCCATCTTGAGGTGAGTCTCAGCCTGCGAGAGGTCGCCCGTTCGTCTGTAGGCGCGGCCAAGAAGTTCGTGACAGAACGGAACTTCGAGAAAGTGGTCATAGTCGGCCACGACACGCTGGAGTAAGGCAATCGCGACCGGCAGGGCAGTCAGATCACCTCGTTCCAGGAGCGTCGCGGCCTTGACTCGGAGGTATTGGGGTCGACTGGCTGTTCTCGCCCGTGCCAGTCGAGTCTCGAATTCCTCCATTGAGGAGGTGTCGAACTTGGGCTGGTGCGCCCAGTTCCGACTGCTACTTGGCATGATCTGCCACCCTTGGCCACGTCGAGACAATCTCGATGTTGCCGACGATGTGGTCGTTGAAGGTTGCCAGTTCTTCGGATGGGATCCAGTATTCGAGACACTGCTCATCGCCGACCTGGTGCGTCTCGAATCGTGAAAGGTATTCGGCATCAACACAGAAGCGAAGCACATAGCCGACGTTGCCATTGGCAGCATCCTTTGTGTTCCACTCCCTAGCGATACGGGTCGCGTGGGCCTCGTTGAGAACGGGGTAGAAGATTGGTTGCCAATCGAGACGCGATGGGAAGCGAAGCCATTCCGTGGCTTCGATGAGATCTAGTCCCGGTTGGCCTACGGGCCGATAGAGGGTTGTTAGAGCCACGCTTCCAGTATTGTCGGATGGATCGCCGTCTGCCTGTAATTATGCCTCCACCTAGTCTTGTCTACAGATAGGCGTCGAGGGCGTCTCGGATGACCTGGCTCTCGGTCTTGGCATCGGACTTGGTGCGGGTCTTGATGCGGTTGGGTGACCGTTAGGACGATGGAATCCCTGCGGCCTAGTTGGAGCTGATATGTCTCGCGGGCGAACCTTCAAATGTGATTGACTAGGGAACATGGGTTTCGACGAGGAATGGGCAAGCGGAGCAGTGGAGGAGCTACGCCTGATGGGCGTTGAATTTGCTCCTGGGATGACGGGATCCGAGATTGACGAAATCGCCGCCGCTTCCGGTGCCCCTGTGCCAGCTGAGCTATCCATGTTCTTGATGAGCGGTGTTCCTATCGCTCCAAAATGGGCGCGATGGGTCGATGGGCCGGAGACAGTGCTCGCTACCTCTAGAGAGTGGATTAAGCGAGCGTTCGCTTTCGATGTTGAGCAGAGCCAGTACTGGCATCCCTCGTTTGGAGAAAGACCGCAGGACCCGCGCGAAGCAGTCGAGATAGCCACTGATTTCGTAGCTGGGACACCTGCGCTCCTTCCGATCTACGCTCACCGGTTCCTGGCCACAGCCCCAGTTGATGGCCAGCGAGCGGTTCTCTCCGTTTGGCAGGCAGTGGATTCAATCTTCTACGGCAATGACCTTGCCGACTACTTTGCCAATGAGTTCTCCGTTAGTCGTCCCTCGTGGAGCGCGACCGCACTGCCACGAGTGCCAGTGTGGGAGGACCTATTTGATCTGTTCGGTCTGGACGACTCGATGATGCTCTAGGAGCCGCCGTGGACCTGCCCCCTGGACCAGGCGTCGAGGTGCGTCCAACCTGACTAGGCCGATATCTGGCCAGCGTGTCCGCACCCCAACGATCTGAGAATTCGTTTTCCGTCGAGCAGTCGATTCTTGTCATCAACCGGCTTTGTGTCTGCGCGGTAGTAGGGGGTTCGACTGGTTGCTTGTCTCCCTCGCCTCTGGTCACGACCGGGCTTTCACTTCCGAGCGTACGTGCTGCCAGAGAACCGAGGAGTCTTGTTCGATCAACCATGCCAGAGTTTCCATTGGGCCCGATACTCAACAATTGGCTCTGCATCCACGAATTTGAGCGTAGATGTCGAGTGCGCAGCAAGGATCGCCGTCAACTCTTCCGGCCAGACTTGTGTAGGGCGGTGTTTGCCCTGAATCGAAGACGTGCGCAGCGTTCAGTCACTTCTGGACCGGCACCGTCTGGGCACCCGCAGTGGGTCGCCAGCCATTTGAGGTCTTCTGTGTCAAGCCAGAGCGAAACGCGGCCTTTCTCTAGCACGGAGTGACCATCGGTTGGGGCGATGGCCGGTTCTTCCGAATCGATTGAGGGGCCTAGGGCATTGACCAAGCGTGGGATGTCTTGACGGGCGTTGGCGATGAAATCCAGGTCCTCTGGTCCGGCCGGGATCGCGCCCTTGAAGGTTGACATCGATATGTACATGTCAGGTGAGTCATCGTCGGAGCCCCCAGTCCTGATGAAGTCATCGCCACCCATGTGGTCGCGGCCCTCAACGAACGCTTGCCATGGACCAGACGTCGCGGCGGCTGCGCGGGCCATGATCTGGCGCAATTCGTCTGCGGTGAGCTCGGAGTCCATGCCTTTAGCCTGACAGGTTAGGCTGAACTGCTGTTGACACAGAGCGGGTCATCTGGCTCCCGGAGTCGGGTCCCAGCGTTGGCTGCCGGTAGACCATGGGGCCGCTATAGCCCCTGAGGATGTTGAGAGAGCCAGTTCGGGTGACGATCCCGTATAGCGTCTCGTTCCTTTGAGTTGGCCGCGATCACGTCCATTCCTCCGTCGTAGGGGTGATAGAGCCATCGGAAGTCACGTGGAGCAACTATGACGTCTGAAGTGTGCCAGTCGGCCACCAGCAAGAGCAGGTCATCGAGGCTGCCCTTGCTCCATTCAATACCCGCAACGTAGAGGTGGGTCCAGACTTCGTCATCCGGCTCCTGGAGCAGGCTTTGCCAGTGGATGGCTTTCGGCGACACGGCACTGAGATTGGCGTCTCGTGGAGTGGGAGTTCGGCGGGGTGACCATGTACGCGTGACTGCTAGGAGTGAACCGTCTGCGTCAGGAGTGCCCGCAACTAGCTCATCGAGCAGGGTGTTGTGACGTAGGAGTATTTCTTGGTATTCGGCGGGGTTCTCGGCGTAGCGTTTGGAGTTGGGAAGGCTGTGAAAACGGACCCAGCTTCCAAATGCTGTGCCGCGAAGTTCGTGACCGATCGGACGGCAAGCTGGCCATCGTTCAGCCCACGATTCGTTCAGTTCTGCCAGGTCAATTCGAATCGTCATGAGGCTTCTATTCTGCTTCGTCCTTGGCTTCGTCGATCCTTGGTTTCCGACGTCGGGTCTTATTGATCTTGGTCAGTTCCGCTGGAGTGAACTCTCCTGTTTCGAAGTCAGCGGCGAGTTTCGTGATCTCTTCGTTGGAGAGGGTTCGGGCTGGTTGAGTCTTTCGGTTCATAGTCATTCTCCGGTTAGGTATTCCGGAATACAGGCCTGAGTCTCAGGGAGTGAGTGCTCAGATCTACTGCTGGAAACTCAAGGTAGAGGAGTTCCAGGCGATATGCCACCGACTCGACGTCTTGAGCTGAGTGCAATTATGCGAGGTGAGCACCTGGAAGGGGCCGAGTACGAGGAGGTGGATTGAGTGGCGGGGTCTTGTTGAGGGTCATCTATCACCCGCCCACTCGGCATTCTTGCTTCCACTGCTCGACTTCGGAAGGGTCGAAGCGGATGAATTTGCCGATCTTGAGAAATGGGATGCGTCGTTCTGCGATGAGGCGGCGCACGAAGCGAGTCGTGACGCCGAGCTGGATTGCCAGCGTGGGTATATCGATCAAGCATTGTGACCCGGATTGGTGGCTGGCCTCATCGAGTCGTGTGAGCGCTAATTTCTGAGAATTGTTCATGTACTACCTGTGGGCCGCCGAGTCCGGAGATTGGGACATCTGACCGAAAACTAATCGGCGTGAGGGGAGCGGCTGACGGTAGTTTCGAGGGCAACCGGTGCCGAAGGCCGAGGGGTGCCAGTTCTGTCGGTCCAATGAAGTGAGCAATCTAGCAGAACCCGAATCTCCCAAGGATTCTGGGGCTTGGGAGATTCAGAATCGCTATCTCCCAAAGCAGGCCCACCGGGACCTGCGGTTGTGTCTCAGGTTTTTCCTGTGGGAGATTGAAGCGATTAGGGGCGGGGATATTCGTTGTTCAGTGGAGCGCCTTGGGGCTGGAGCGAGATGTTGATTGACGTTGGTGGCGTGTGGAAGCCCTGACTTTTGGAAATTGAATTGAAGGTCTGGACACTCTGAGGGACAATGGAGCTGCGCCATGGTGCTATGTCGTGGGGAAGACGCAAGTCCCGGAGTACGAGTCCGAGGGTCACCGAAATGGTGTCCGACTAGGACGAGGGCCGGGCCTTCCGCATTCTGAACCGCGTAGGCAGGTTCAGGCTTGAGGAGTGGGTGTGGTCGCCATCCGTCGGCAGCCCCTACCGGTCAATCGACGGCGTACGACGTTCCCGTAGTGTGTAGCAGTTCTCCCAGGGAGATTGGGCTTGGGAGATTCAACTGGCGTATCTCCCAAAGTGTGGTCCGCAGGACCAACAGATGTGTCTCAGGTTATTCCTGTGGGAGATTGCACGATTTAGGCGGTTTCGATCTAGTGCTCTGCCTGGCAGGGGTGATCTCGGTAGGCCCATTGCTGAGTGGGGTGTGCTGCTTCAGTGTGTCCTATTGGATGCATTTCTTGGTATTGAGCTTCGGCCAATGGGAAAGGGGTTGAAGTTTTGATCGACGTGGCCGATAATGGGAGAGCCTCGGGCAATAGCCTGAGGAAGTGGACCCGACTCCTCTCCGGACGGTGAGCGGTCGGGTTTTGCGCTTTTAGGGAACGCTCACGGTGATGGCCCCTGTAACCAGACCGAGGTCTGTGCAACGCCTGCGCCAGTCTCCACCTCGGCCCCAAGCCCAAGCAATAGCATCAGGGACCCACAGCAGAGGCTCACTCGTTGACTGCTGGTGGGCGTAGGAAAAACTGCGGGGATCCTTCGACGCCGCCTGGTGGATAGTGGAGCGATCCTTTCCATCCTGGCCTTGTCTTGAATCGAGAAGGAGTCGCGTTACTCCGCGCCCCCGGAGATCGGGCACCATTGTCTGAAGAATGGCCGTCCGCGCTGTGACCTGGTTGCGGTCTTGAGCGATGTAGACAACCGTGCTCGTTTCGAGCTTCGCTATGGCAGCAAGGATGGTGCGCCGTCGCCGATCGCTCTCGTCAACGAAGTGGATTCGGCGCTGTCCGGAGGAGCGAAGGCCCCGCAGCGCCTTCTGTGCCGCACCTCGGTCTTGTATAGCGATCGTGGTGGCACAGATCAGGTAGTGGTTGCGTCTCACTGACTCATCGACGTACGCATGCAGGCTCATCGACCAAGGTCACCGGTCATGCGTTTGTCGATGGCTTCGGCGATTTCGCTGTCTCGGCGTTCGGACGCTTTGAGGTAGCGCAGTGAAGCATCGGGGGAAGAGTGGCCCATTCTGGCCATGACCTCCTTGAGAGACGCCCCCGCCGTCGCCGCTGACGTGCCGGCCAGATGGCGAAGATCGTGGAAACGGACACCGTCACCAATATCTGAGGCCGCCATAGCTCGCTTCCAGTAGGGAGCGAAGTAGCGATTCAGCAGCGGGCTCCCCTTGACGGAGGTGAACACGAACGAGTCCAGATCTTCATCGGTGTATGCAGCCATATGGCCGGACAGGATCTGGGCCGCAGTCGCCGGGATCACCACCGTCCGATTCGCGGCAACCGACTTTGGTGGGCCCAGCGTTGGCCCCTGGCCACGGATGAACGCCAACGCCTGCTCCACTCGCAGCGTTCGCTCCTCCAGATCAACATGGCGTCGGGTCAGCCCGGTCAGCTCACCAAACCTCAATCCCGAGGTGGCCCCTACCCAAACGAGAGCGCTGAACCGAGGGTGAATCACCTCGGCAACACGCTCGACATCATCCCACTCCAGGATTGGGCGCTCAATGGCTTTCTCCACCGCCGCCCCCTTGATATGAATGGGATTGACGCGGATCAGTCCATCATCGACTGCCGTATCCATCATGGTTCGGAACAACCGGTACACCTTGGCCACCGTGTTGGTATGAAGTCCCGACCGAAGCAACTCCCCGTGCCAGGCCCGAACATCGACAGGCCTGATCCGTCGAAGCTCGACCACTCCGAACGTCGCCACAATGTGGGCCAGCTGGGACGCATAGGTATCACGCGTCCGGGGTCGCAGGTTGCGCTGTTCCAGCCAGCGCTCAGCAAAGGCCGAGAACGTTTGCCGTCCACCCGATGGGTCCACATGGTGACCTTGATCTAACTCCGTCTCGATCCTCGCTAGCCATAGCCGAGCATCGGCCTTGGTAGCGAAAGTGGAGTCGGCGGCGATCTGCTTGCCAAGCCGCCAGTAGCGCGCCTGATAGCGCCCACTCTTCAGCTTGCGAATGCTGCCAAACGGTCTGCTGGTCCCCATTGCTCCCTCGAAGTCTCCGATGCTCTAGGCATATTCTAGGCACGAAGTGAGGTGCGAGTCCAGGTCGGCTTCTGAGAAAGCGGCCCTGACCAGGGTATTTATATGGAGCGGGTACGGGGAATCGAACCCCGGTATTCAGCTTGGGAAGCTGATGTTCTACCATTGAACTACACCCGCATGGTCTGCTCACCTTAGCGCTCGGCTGGTGGCATGCCCAGCCAGATTCCGTCCCAAGTTCGGAGTGGAGCCGCTTAGCTGCTCGGGTCTGATGTACGTCGGCCAGATCTGAGCGTCAGGGCCAGCCGGGCTTGGGTTTTGGCGGTTTCTGCCGACAGTACAGATGTGCCCCGCTTTCCCGCCCTGCCCCGCCTTGCTACCACTCTGACCCTGTCGATTGTGCTGGCCAGCTGCTCGGCCGTCTCGGGCGACGAAGCATTCACGGCAGAAACCACGATCCCTGACGCGCTGGCCCTGGTCGAAGACACCCCCTCAGACACAACCTTCGTCACCAACCCACGGCATGGTCTCGACCAGTTCGAGAACTTCCCGACCTCATCCACCCAGCCAACGACGTCGACAACAACATCATCAGGCCAAGGCCCAGCCACCACCATCCGTGACGCAGGCAAGGGAACCAAGGGAACCCAAGCCCCCGGCGACCTGATGGACCAATACACCGGCATCGTCGGCAACTACACCCTCCACCAAGTCCTCGCCACCGCCCCTGCCTCAGCCCCCGCTTCGATCCCGGGAGCAGCCCCTCTCACTGGCTGGCCCGGCTCAGCCTCGGGCCCCGCCGTAGTAGTCAAGATCGATAACTCTGGAAAGGCCACACCCCAATCTGGCCTCAACCGAGCCGACATCGTCATCGAAGAAGAAGTTGAATGGGGCATCACCCGCCTGGCCGCCATCTTCCACAGCCAGCATGGCGTCGTCGGCCCCGTCCGCTCCGGACGCACCACCGACATCTCCTACCTCGGTGCCCTCGGCAGCCCGGCCCTGGTCTACTCCGGTGCTAACCAGATCACCGACACCCTCCTGCTCCGTCAGACTCACGTGCAGAACTTCAGTGCTGCCCGCAACGGCGCCTACTGGCGAGACTCCTCCCGCCGAGCACCCTCCAACCTCTACGCCAACACCGACAGCTTCAATAACTCCGGCTCATCCCCAGCCCCCTGGTTCGCATACCGGGCCGAAGGTGTCGCCGCCAGTGGAAGCCCTGTCAGTCAAGTCTCCATGACACTTGGCTCGACCAATGTTCGCTGGACCTGGGCCGACGGTGCCTGGTTCCGCCAACAACGCGGCTCCGCTCACAAGACCGACGATGGCGCCCAAGTGTCGGCCTCCAACATCGTGGTAGCCACCGTGCAAGAAGTGCACACCGGAATGGTCGACTCTTCGGGCGGCCCTGTTCCCGAATTCATCTGGGCCGGTTCCGGACCAGTCAGCGTCTTCACCGACGGCAAACGCATCGACGGCACCTGGACCCGAGCCACTCTGGCTGACGTTGCCATCCTCACCGACTCAAGTGGCAACGTCATCCAGCTCACCCCGGGGCGAACCTGGGTCGAACTGGTCACCGGCGGTGCCTCCTCCAGCTAAACGGGACGACTTGACCATCACGGCACTCACACCCTGCCCGTAGGATCCACGGGTGCTCGCAACCCTCGGCCCCGACAAGCTCTACATCTGGTGGTCTTCCCTATGGGCGGCCGGCATGCGGGGCTTTGGCCTGGCCGCCATGATCTACTGGGTTGACACCCTTGGTCTCGGAGCGTTCCAACTCGTCATCTTGGGCACGGCGCTTGAGGCTGGCGTGCTTGTGGCTGAGATCCCGACCGGGGTGGTGGCAGATACTCGAAGCCGAAAACTGTCCCTTGTCATCGCTCACCTGATTGTTGGGGCCGGAATGGTGGCTACGGGGCTCACCTCCACCTACTGGATCCTCATCGTTGCCCAGGTTCTTTGGGGCGTCGGCTGGACATTCAAGAGCGGTGCCGACGTTGCCTGGATCACCGACGAACTGGACAACCAGGCCGAGTCCGACCGGTGCATTGCCCGAGCAGCCCAATGGGCCCAGATCGGATCAATCGGTGGCATCCTCCTGGCTGGCCTACTGGGGGCACTCACCAGCTACACCACCGCGATCGTCGTCTTCGGTGTGCTCCAAGTCCTCTTAGGAGTCGGCGTCGCCCTGCTCTTCACCGAGCACGAGTTCACCAAGTCCGAAGGGGAAACGTGGAGGCAGGCGCTCCAGATCCTCAAACAAGGAGTCGCCCTTGTCCGCAGCGAACGCATCATCCTCGGCGTATTCCTGACCACGATCTTGATCGACATGGGTTCAGAAGCAATCGACCGACTCTCAATCAAGCGACTGGACACCTTGGGGTTCCCAGACTCAGCTGACCCCATTGTCTGGCTAATGATCATCAACATTTGTGCCTACGCTCTGGCCGCAGTCTTCCTCAAGGGGGTTGCTCTACGTATTGGAGGCGAGGGTGCGCCGCGCAAGCTCTACGCCTTGGGAATCCTCGTCGCCATTGTCGGAATTGGGCTTCTTGTTTCGGCCCCTTCCCTGGCCTTTGGAGCCGCCGGCGCACTGCTGTACCGGAGTGTCTCGTGGTCGGTGTTCCCGGTGGTCGGAGCGGTCTGGGTCAACCGCCGAGCGACAAAGCAGATCCGTGCCACCCTGCAATCGTTCCTTGGCCAAGCTGGCTCGTTGGGTGAGGCGACAGGTGGGATTGTGCTCGGGGCAGTTGCCCACCGATTCGATCTCCCTCTCGCCTTCACCGGTTCAGCCCTGCTGTTCTGTTTGGCTCTTGTGGTTGTGTTGAGGAACAGAGATGTTGTCGTCGATGAGCTTTCTGCCGAGGCTGCTTAGGTTGTTGTCTGCTGGACCTTGGTGCTGAGCGGCTAGCCTCGCTCCCTGTGATCCTCTCTGACCGCACCATCAAAGAACGAGTCGCCAACGGCCAAATCATCATTGAGCCGTTCGATGAAAAGGCGGTACAACCGTCATCGGTTGACTTGCGCCTCGACAAGTACTTTCGAGTCTTCCGCAATCACACTCTGAGCCACATCGATGTGAAGCAAAACCTGGAAGAACTAACCGAACTAGTGGAAGCCTCCGATGAGGATCCGTTCATCCTCCACCCCGGTGAGTTTGTGCTCGGCTCAACCCTTGAGCGTGTCGCCGTCCCCGATGACCTGGTTGGTCGCATCGAAGGCAAGTCGAGCCTCGGTCGCCTCGGCCTCTTGATCCATACCACCGCTGGCTTTGTCGACGCTGGTTGGGATGGCCAGCTCACGCTGGAGTTCTCCAATGTGGCCAGCCTGCCCATCACCCTGTATCCCGGCATGCGAATTGGACAAATCAGCTTCATCCAGATGACCACCCCGGCCGACAACCCGTATGGCTCATCGAAGTTGGGTTCCAAGTACCAAGGTCAGATCGGCCCTCGTCCCAGTCGCTACTGGGAAAACTTCGATCTCTAGCCTGACGCCGAGTGGCTCAGGAGGCAGAGCCTGTGCCCGATGGTGTCACCGATAGCACCGCATCAATGACGGCTTGGCTTGCCGGGTTCGAAACCGCGGGCGAGATGAGCTGGATCAGACGATGCACATTGCCCGACAAGGGCACCGCAACCACTCCGGGATCCAGATGAAGATCCAGCGCCAGCTGCGGCAACACGGCAACCGCTAGCCCCATGGCCACGAAGCGTTGAACAGCGACGAAGTCATCTGACTCGTAGCGAACGTCGGGCCGGAAGCCAGCCTCGTTGGTTAGCCGGTGCAGCTGGCTCTGACACCGCGGACAGCCACCAAACCACGGCTCGTCAGCCAGACTTGCCAGATCGACTGGGACAGGACTCTTCGCTGACTCTTTCCTCAAGAGGCGATGCCCGACCGGCAAAACGAGTCGAAGGTTGTCCGCCCCAAAGGGTCGTCGAACGAAGCGGGAGGACAACTCGTCGCCGACCACTTCGGGGTCGCTGAAGATCACGGCGAAGTCGCACTCTCCGGAAGCGAGAAGGGTGAAGGCTTCGGGAGGCTCCGCTTCCAGCAAGCGAACCTCAATACCTGGGTGCTCTTGTTGCAGGGCGACGAGAGCAACGGGCAGCACACTTCCAGCGAAAGAGGGGAAGGCGGCAACCCGAACAACACCCTGCTCCAGTCGGGCTAGGGACCCGACCTCTTCCTCGGCTTCGACCAGCTCTCGGTAGATATTGTCGGCTCGTCCTGCAATCAGTTCGCCAGCATCAGTCAAGCGAACAACGCGCCCGACTCGATGCGTGAGCTTCATTCCTGCTTCACGATCCAACGCCTTCAGGTGATGAGCGAGTGCAGGCTGGGTGTAGCCAAGCGCCCGTGCGGCAGCGGCGACCGAACCGCTTTGGGCCACCTGGCGAAGGAGGAGCATCCGGTGTGGACTCAACATCTTGGGAAACCTTTAGGCGCGGAATCGAGACCATAGTCTGACTATGGTCTGATCAAGAGGATATGAGTCTTGTTTGGGTGTGCGTCATCGGTCAATATGGGGCAATGGTTCATTCTTCCCGTGATTTGCTGGCGGCATCCGCGACCCGCCTCACTGATGCCCAAGCCCAGTTCCATCCAACCGACTGCTACCTGAACACGGCAACCGTTGGTCTCGCCGCCGACGCGGCCGTGGCTGCACTGCAAGGGGACATGGCCCGCTGGCAATCGGGCAACATCGACGCTCTGGCCTACGACGACCTCATCACCCGCTCCCGAATCGCCTACGCCTCCCTGGTCGATACCACCCCGGACCGAGTAGCGATCTTGTCCCAGGTTTCGGTCGCCACCGGAATTGCTGCCACCATCCTGTCTGAAGGTGATGAGGTCCTGTTGGCCGAAGAAGATTTCACCTCGGTTCTCTTCCCCTTTCTGCAAGCTGAAGAACGCGGCGTCACGGTGCGAGTCGTTCCCCTTGATCAACTCCTGGATCAGATTCAACCAAGCACAACCCTGGTCGCCGTCAGCGCTGCCCAATCTGCCGACGGGCGAGTCATCAACCTTGAACAGTTGGCTGACATAGCCGATGCCAATAATGCTCTCACCTACGTGGACCTGACCCAGTCAGCCAGCTGGCTCCCTGCACATGCTGACCGGTTCTCCATCACGACCTGTGGTGCCTACAAGTGGTTGTGCTGCCCTCGCGGTTCTGGATTCATGACGGTGCAGCCCGAGATCACCGACCGCCTCATCCCGATTGGCGCTGGTTGGTACGCCGGAGAGAAACCCTGGGAATCCATCTATGGCCCGCCACTCCGCCTCGCCGCCAGTGCCCGTCGTTTTGATGTCTCTCCCGCCTGGTCTGCCTGGGTGGCAGCGGCCCCAACTCTGGAACTCCTGGACTCCGTTGGCCAAGCCACCATCGGCGCTCACAATGTGTCATTGGCCAACCGCCTCCGCGCTGGCCTCGACATGCCCGAGTCCAACTCGGCCATTGTCTCCATTGAACTGCCCGAGTCAGGACCAAGCAGCGACGACCTGGCTGCAGCTGGAGTAGTCGTGGCCGGCCGCGCCGGAAAGAGCCGACTCTCCTTCCACCTCTACAACACCATTGCCGACGTCGACAAGGCGTTACAGGTGATTCGCGGCTAGCGACAAGTGCAGTCCGGCCCGAAACTAGGCCTCAGGGCTGGTCGCTGCGTCTGGTGTTTCGGTCGGAAGTGGTGGCAGGTCCGCAGGCTTGGCTTCCCGACCCTTGGCCAGCTCGATGGCCTGCTCAGTCCAGTTGTCACGCTGGATCCGGCCAGGGAAGGCTAAGAACTCACTCAGCCCGTCGGCGTAGTCATTGTCGAAGGACGCGATCTGCTCATAAGTCACGATGCCGATCTCGTGCAACATTGCTTCCAACTTGGGGCCAACACCAGAAATCACCTTCAGATCATCAGGCTCAACCTCGCCCATCGTGGTAACGCCCGGATCAGTGGCGTCTCCATCTTCAGTGGCTGCACCATCAGCGGCTGCACGATCGGTGGTGTCACCAGATTCAGTTTCGAAGGCAAGCTTCTCGGTGGTGGGCTTGGTGGCAACAGCAGTTGAAGACGCGGCCAACGGCTGAGCCACGACTTCGAAGTGATCACCAACGGTTGAGGAAGTGGCCTTGGCCTCGCCCGCTTCGATTGCCTCCAGCAGGTGCTGAGCAATGTCGGCGACACGAACGTCACTCTCTTCCTTGCCGTGCCCCTTCACCCCGTCATCCATCATCACGTAACAGAAGGGGCAAGCAGTAGCGACGCGGCTGGCACCAGTTTCGATCAATTCAAGCGAGCGCTCGTCGTTGATCTTGGTGCCGATGTCTTCTTCCATGAACATGCGGGCGCCACCGGCGCCACAGCACATGCCCTTGGTTCCGTTTCGCCCAGCTTCAACAATTTGCACACCCTTGAGCGAGCCGATCACGTTTCGTGGCGACATGTAGACGTCATTGTGGCGACCGAGGTAGCACGAGTCGTGATAGACAATCCGCTCTTCCAGCGAAGCCTCAGAAACATCGAGCTTGCCCTGGTCAATCAGCCATTCTAGGAACTGGCTGTGGTGAACAACCTCGTAGTTGCCACCAAGCTGGGGGTACTCGTTCTGCAAGGTATTGAAACAATGCGGGCACTGGGTGATGATCTTCTTCACGCCAATGCCGTTGAGGGTGGCCACATTTTGCTTGGCCAGCATCTGGAAGATGTATTCATTTCCTGAACGCCTGGCCGGATCACCGGTGCAAAGCTCGGATGGGCCAAGGATGGCGAAATCTATATTGGCCCGCTGCAAGAGCTTGGCCATCGAGTGGGTGACCTTCTGGTTCTTATCGTCGAAGCTGCCAGCGCAACCAACCCAGTAGAGGTATTCATGGCTCAGAATGGCTTCGGCGTCACCGGCAATGCCAGCATCAATCTGCTCTTGCTCGATGACAGCAACGTCCAGTTCCTTCACCCAGTCTGAGCGGGTGGTCTGGCTGATGCCCCACGGATTGGACGAGTTTTCCATTGAGCGGAAGGCGGTACCGAGCTCGGTTGGGAAGTCACTCTCCATCAGGGTCAGGTAGCGACGCATGTCCAGGATCTTGTCCAGGATCTCGATATTGACGGGGCAGATGTCGTCACAGGCCTTGCAGCTGGTGCAGGCCCAGATCTCTTCGGTGGTGATTCGTTCGAATACCGAATCGGACTCGACGGTGATGTCAGCCTCGACTCCAATGGGGGGCGAAACAGCAGGGTCACCGGTGCGGGACATGACTTCGCCAACCTTGAGCACGATCTCTCGTGGATCCAGTGGCTTGCCGGTGGCGTTGGCTGGACAAACCGAGGTGCAACGCCCACACATGGTGCAAGCATCGGTGTCCATGAGCTGCTTCCAGGTGAAGGAGTCAACGGTGGAGGCACCGAAGGTTTCGAGCTCGGTGTTTTCCAGGTCAGGCATGGCCTTCATGGCACCCTTTGGGCGCTCACGGTCACGCAGATACATGTTGGCCGGTGAGGTAAACATGTGGCGCAACATGGTCCCGGGGATGATGACCAGGAAGGCGCAGAAGGTCAGGATGTGGAGAATCCACCAGGCCTGATGCCAGCCAGCAAGATGATCGAGGTTGTCAGCCAGCAGCGACAGTGGATAGCCAACAACGCTCCACTTCTCGTACTCGGGCTGATCCTCCAAAGCAATGCGGAAGGCTTCGAGACCGAAGCCGGTAAAGCCGATGGAGAACAGCACACCATTGATGATGAGGTGCTCGGGGCGAGACTTCACCGCGATGCGATAGGGACGCATGCTCTTTGGTCCATAGCGGCGCAGGATGGCGAGAGTCATACCCGCCAGAAATCCGAGGCCTGCCAGGTCACCAATCAGGGCATAGGCCCGATACACGTCACCGTGCAGGAACTTCAGGTCCACGGGGACCTGGTGATTGATCTCCAGAACCACGGTCACGGCCATGAGGATCAGGAAGTTAAAGTAGATCAGGCTGTGCATGAGGCCAGCGGCGGGATCGCGCAGCAGGGTCTGCATATAGACACCGGCCCGGAAGTCCTTCATCCGGTTCTTGAAGTTCTTCGGTGTGGTTGAGCGGTCGTCTGGGGCGCCTCGTTCCCAGTTCTTCACCCGGTAGGACAGTTGGACAGAAACCCACACAATTAGCAGGGGAATGAGGGTGTAAAAGGCTAAGCGGAGAGGTGAGGGGATGTTCTCGAACACCTCTCGTTGCACCTCGGAATCGTCGTGCCATTGCAGCACGGTGGCCGAGATTCCCGATAGCACGGTGATCACCGCGATCGAGACACCAACGCCAAGCCAAATATGGCTGGCTTTCAGTTTGTTTCCGGGTGCTGACTTCTTGAGATCTTCACTGCTGGATGCGTCCATGGCGCAACACAAGCTAGTCCGTTTATGGGCCCGCGCCCCAGCTCAGCTCCCAATTTGATGTGTCTGGCTGCCAGCCTGCATTTGTTCTGGCCCGCTGGTCAGGCTTCGCCGGTCTGTCCGCGACGGTCAGCTTCATCAACTTCGGCCCGGGCCAGACGCATGGACTTCAGTCGATCAGACAAGTCTTCCAACTGTTCTCGTACCGATCGTTCGGAGACCCTGGTGCTACTCCCGACCGCGTGGGCAGCGATTTCCTCCAATTGTTTGACCGCTTCGGCCAATTCGTCCAAGGCTTGCTCCTTGAAGCGGGGCGCAAGCAGCGAAGCAGCGACCAGCTGATGGTCGATGTCCAATGCATCCTTGTCAACCGCAGCCACCGTGGAGGACAGTGATGGGTCATTGGCGGCAATGGTGTGCAGGCCAGCAACGGCATCACGCAGACGTCGATGGAGCTTGGCTTCACGCTCATGTGACCCGGACCAGTTTGCCGGAGCCGCCGACTTCTCGCCTGGCACGACCTGGTTGCGTTCTTTGTTGTTCTTGGACACCGCTGTGGCCCCCACAGCGAAGGCAATGCCGACGCCGGCAACAGCGGCAACCGCGGCCGCGACAGCAACGAGAATAATGAGACTCATGGCGCGTGCAGAGTCGTGGCACGTCGATTCATCGTGCACCTGCATCATCGTGGAACGACATCATCGTGAACCTGTCGCCGATTTGATCACAAGTATCAGAATAATCAATAGAAGTACCGCTACCACCGCAGCAATGATCTTGACCTTGCTCCACGGACGCTCGCCGTGGATCTCGCCGGTTGTTCCGTTCATGAAAACCTGCATGGCTTGGCCATTGTAGAGAACGGTAAGCAGCCAGATTGGCAGCAGCACATGCTTGTAGGTGAGGTTCGCCATCTGCATATTCATCCGCTGGATGCGCTGCTGGTCACCACCGATGGACCTGCGCACGGTGTGCTCGACCTCGGACTTCATCTGTCGATGGGCGTCGCTGAAGCAGTCCTTGGCATCCTGGTCATAGGTGCGACAGAGATGCCCGGCGATGTAGTCAGGGTTGTAGGGCTCTATCCCACGCAGTGGCCATGGCTCCAGCTTGTGGACGTAAGCCTGGTTGAATCCGGTGTTGGCCAAGACAGTGACGTCATCGAACTGATCAAAGACTTGGCCGCGCACGTTGCGCCAGGTGGTGTAGGTCTCGGTTCGTCGGTTCTGGCCGGACCCGACAGTGCGGGTGCGGGTCGTACCGCGAGCACCGTCATAGTCAGTGGTGACATCAGCGTCATAGGTGAAATAGGCGGCGTAGATGCTTTGGAATGAACCTGACGTTGAGTACTTCTTGTATTCATTTGGGGCGAACCAACGCTTGTTGACCCACTCCTTCAGCTTGTCTTCAGCGATGGCGTCGGTAATAGCGAATGGCAGCACACCGTCGACAGCCAGTCGATCTGGTGCTTCGTGAATGTCGGTTCGGGCCAGGTCAGTGGCGCAGTATGGGCATTTGGTGGTGGTCAGGGTTCCAACGAAGGTGGTGTGTCCGCCGCAGTTCTGGCAGATGACTTCCTTCTCGCCTTCTGCATGGTGGAGACGCTCATTCTTATGGGAACGAGCCGCAACCATCATGGCTTGGAAGTCTTGCTCCTGCACCTCAGCATGCTCGTGATGAGTGATGTCCTGGAGGTGCCCGCAACTGGTGCAGCCCAGCTGCTGATGCTCGATATTGAAGCGGAGCTGCCCGCCACAATTCTCACAAGGCCGACTGGTCAGCTCGTTCTCTTCGTTGTAGCTGCGATAGTCAACCTGGCCACTGGTCTGGAACGTCTCAGCCGGTGGACCGACGGTGCCAGGCGGAGCACTATCAAAATTGGGGATCTGGCGCCGCTGGTCAGGGATTGGCGGTGGAGCAGCAGGGGTACTTGGTTCGGGAGCTGGCGGCGCGTTCGTCGCGGGACTGGGCTCGTTTGATGGGGGAGCGGGCGCGTTTGGTGAAGGCATCGGAGGCGGTGCCGCGGGCGGAACTGGTGGTTGCTGAGCCCCCGGCCGCTGAGGTGGTCGCGGCGGCTGCGGGGGTTGACCGTTTCCCTCCATCGGTCTTAGCCCTCAGGCGGTTCGGAAGGTGTGTCGCCGGTTCCCGAATCTGCCGGTGGATCATTGGCCGGTGGATCAGTCGGCAGTGGTGGTGGAGTTGGAGCGAATAAGCCTTGTAGTGCTGGCACGGAGTTGGCGGCGGCCCAGCCGGCCATACCGGCAGCCCAAACCTGGCTGGTCGGGGTCATCTGACCACTGGCCAGGCCAGCCTGCATCTGCTCCATTGAGAACGGACCGGCTTGCTGACCGTTCATAGCCACGTGATACATCACACCAGCTCCGGGGAGAGGAGGAGGTGCGGCGGCAGCTGGAGCGGCTTGTTGCTGGGGGTTCATGGCTTGGCCCATGGTCTGAGACATCTGGCCAGCCATGGCCATGCCCATGCCCATGCCCATCATGTCGCCCATCATTCCGCCACCACCAGGGTTGGCAGCAGCAGCAGTCATGGCGTCGGCCGCCTTGTAGCGGGTGTAGCGATCCATCGAGCCAACATTGTCCAAGAAGCCACCCTCTTCAACACCGCGGGCAACACCGCGGGTCATGGCTGCGGTCACCTCGTCGGGCAGGGTGATGTTCATCATCAGGTCAGGAATGGCTAGACCGTATTCGTCATCAACTCGTTCTTCGACGAAGGCTCGAAGTCGCTCAGAGAGCTCGACCTGACGGCCTTGCAGGTCGATGGCACCAAGACCAGACTCGGTGATCATGTCGGCAAAAGCCAGCACAATAACTCGACGAATCAGCTCGGTAATCTCGTCCAACTCGACCGCGCTATCGGTACCAATAACCTCACGCAAGAAGATCGTCGGATCGGCAATCTTGACAACACAGAGACCGTTGGCCCGAATCTGCACCATCTTGAAATCCGGGTCCCGGATGGTCACGGGGTTGGGGGTGCCCCAACGGAGTTCGGTGACTGGTCGGGTATTGACGAAGTAGACCTCGGCTCGGAAGGGACTATTGAATCCGTGCTTCCAGCCTTGCAGGGTGGACATCAGAGGCAGGTTCTCTGATGTCAGCTCGTAGTGGCCAGGCTCGAACTCGTCGGCTAGCGCCCCTCGGTAAACGAAGACTGCCTTCTGGCCTTCGCGAACAATGAGTTGGGCACCATTCTTGATCTCGTTCTGATAGCGGGGGAATCGCCACGCCAGAGTTGTCCGTGAATCGTCGATCCATTCGATGATGTCAACGATTTCACCGCGTAGCTTGTCCATTAATCCCATGTGGTGCCCTCCGAGCCCTAGCTGGTCATCCGATCGTAGTACCAAGTTGGGCACTGGATACAGAACGCAGACTAAGGAGCTTTCGTTCCCGGCTTCTGGAGGCTTGCTTGCAGGGTTCGGCTTGGAGGTTGCCGGATTGCTCAGGGACTAGCTTCCAGGGCGTGCACAGCTCGTCTTATGGCGTGCACAGCCCGTCTTATGGTGTGCAGAGCCCGTGAACCCGGTCCTCGGGCTCGGCGTGGCAGCGGTCAGAGGCGACGGCCCAAACCGTGTCTTCATCGTCGTCGGTTCCTGACCAGATGGAGTTGTCACCGTCGCTAGTGTTGAAGTCGAAGCCGCCCAGGCGATCGACGCCTGGCCCACCCCGCAGGGTGTCAAAGCCGTTGCCTCCCGCCAGCTGATCGTCACCAGGGCCTCCAACCAGCTCATCATCAGTGTCGGCACCAGTCACATAGTCGTTGCCTTCACCGGCCAACACTTTTCCGCCAACAAGAAGGAGGGTGTCGTTCCCTTCTTTGGCGTCGACAAAACCGATGGCATCCTCGATGAAGTCGTCAAAGGGAGAGGCATAGATGCGGTCGATGCCACCGCCACCGTTGAAGTAGCTGGCGACCTGGTCGCTGGTCTTGGCAATGGCGAATCCTGGGATATCACGACCTGAGCCACTGCCGGCTCGGTTGGCAATCAGCAGGTCATCATCGGGTCCACCGAACATGACAACATGGTTGTCGGAAAGCTTGGACCCGGTCGGCCCGATGATTCGATCGTTGCCCGGTCCACCGTGGGCGACACCACCATCGGTGCCGATCAAGAGGATGTCATCGCCAGCTGACCCGTAGAGAGAGTCCCAGCCGGATCCGCCGCCAAGGAGGTTCCGTTCCTGGTCTCCGTCAATCGTGTCTGAGTCAAAGGCATACAACTGGTCATCACCGGCTCCGCCAGCAATGCGGTCTGACCCTGCATTTCCATGGAGGATGTCGTCACCATCATCACCGTGCATGATGTCGTCGCCGTCACCGCCAAAGAGTTGATCGTTGCCTCGAGAACCGCCGACAATGTCGTTGCCGGGGCCACCGCGAACGATGTCGTCGCCACTCTTACCAAAGACGCCGTCATTACCGGGGCCGCCGTCGATGATGTCGTCACCGGGGCCGCCATAGACAATGTCGTCGCCGCCCAGGGCGTTGATGATGTCGTTTCCGCCAAAGGCGCAGATGACATCATCACCCTCAGTTCCGGTGATCTCGTCGTCGCCGTAGGTCCCCTTGATGGTGCAAGAGGACGCCGCCGCGTACTGGGGATCAGTGCCAACGCTGGCGAGTAATCCGCCGATGACGGCCGCCGCTGCGACCATCCTTCCAATACCCATCTTTGTGCCCAGTTCCTTTCGCCCGACTCGCTCACTCCAAGTGAGATACTAGTCGGCAATCTGTGGGTCGGAAAGAAAGATGACCACATTGTGACATGATGTATTGCGAGGCCGCCAAGCACGATTCTTCTGAGGAAATCTGCCGATGTGGTCTGGCCTCCAAGCGGCTACTCTTCGTGATGTTCACGAGAAGGGTCTGATGATGGCGAACATCGGAAAACACAAAACGAGCGTCTTGTTCTCAGCCGGACTTAGCCTGGCTGTCCTGGCGGGATGCAGCCAATCTGGCCAGTCCGGGGCGGGCTCGGCGGTTGCCGGGCCTTCGGTGACGGAGTCACCCGTGATTGGCACGGTTCCGGCTACCGATCCGCCTAACTCGACTCCGGACGCTTCCAATGACGACACGGACGCAACCTTTGCTGGCGTGGTTGGCCAGGGACCAGAAGATCCGGTGCCGTTTGAGTACTCGGGTTTTCGCGAAGAGAACTGGAGTATCACTATCGGCCAGGTGCGTGTGCAAAAAACCGGTGTTGATATCAATAGCTCTGACACCCATGTCATGGTCCTGGTTGAAACAGAACTGACCTATGTGGGCGATAACGGTTCTGGTCAGTTGTTGGATCTGGTTTTTGAGCTCGAGACCCCAGACGGCCCAGTTGGCGCGATCCGCTCTCCTTGCATCCCGCAGCCAGCCGACAGCCTTGACCTGTTCGCGTCGGTGGCAACTGCTGATTCGGCAGAAGGGGTGCTTTGCTTCGACACCGACCAACTGCCTTCGGCCCTGCTGGTGACACCACTCATTGATGAGCCAATTCGGATCGAGTTCAGCGCACCATGAATCGGCGCACCATAAATCAGATCTGAGGTTGAGGTTTCGACAAGACCTGTACCCTTAGCGGTTCGGTACGAAGACGAAGTCTGGTTAGAACCCAGCACTGTCCCGCAACGGTGAATTGATGGTCGACTCGCAAGGGTCGACATGTCAATGAGTCCGGTCAAGCTTCGTATCGGTAACGAACCAGAAAGCCCTCGAGGATATGGGGTTGGTTCGACCGGTGGGTTTCTACCGTTCGAGCACCTTTTCTCGACCGAACGGAGAAAACATCATGCCAAGAAGTCGAATACTCATTGCGTTGCTGCTGGGCCTTGGGCTGGTTGCGGCCGCCTGTGGCAGCGATAGCGCTGGAACTGAAGCCACAGCTGAAGATGCAACCACCACGGTGGCTAGCGAGGACCCAACCACAACGGCCGAAGATTCCGCCACGGACGAGGGTATGGAAGAGGATGCGGAAGCGGGTGAAGAGGATTCGGCAATGGAGTCCTCCGGTGACTACCCCGTCACCATCGAATCTGCCGGTGGAACCTGGACCCTCGAAGAGGCACCCCAAAAGATCGTGTCATTGTCTCCAGCAGCCACCGAGATCTTGTTCGCCGTCGGCGCCGGTGATCAAGTTATTGCCGTAGACAGCTACTCCTATTACCCCGACAACACACCAGTCACCGATCTGTCCGGCTGGGACCCGAACGTCGAAGCCGTTCTGGCCTTTGAACCAGATCTGGTGGTTATCAGCAATGATGCCAACGACTTGGTTGCCAGCCTGACGGCGCTGGACATCCCCGTGCTGGTCAGCCCAGCCCCAGCCAACATTGAGGGCGGCTATGAGGCCATGGCCGAGCTCGGACTGGTCACTGGCCATGTCGACGAAACTGCCGCCGCGGTTGCCACCATGCGTTCGGAGATCGAAGCCGCCATGGCTGCTTCTCCTGCGGTTGAGGTTCGCATCTATCACGAGCTGGACGACACCTTCTTCTCGGCCAGTTCGTTTGGTTTCATCGGAGCGGTCTACGCCGAGATGGGAGCGACAAATATTGCTGATGAGGCAGATGCCGACGGTTATGGCTTCCCCCAGCTGACCGAGGAATACATCGTCGAAGCTGATCCGGAACTGATCATCATCACTGACCAGGTCGCTTACACCATCGAGGATGTTCTGGCCCGACCTGGTTGGGGCGACATTGCCGCCATCAAGAACGGCAATGTCGTTGTCGTCAACGCCGACATTGCTTCTCGCTGGGGACCAAGACTGCCCCAGTTCATCGCCTTGGTTGCTGAAGCCCTTTCATTCGTCACGGTTTCCTCCTAGGACTGTCATGGTGAGCCTCGACCACCCAGACCAGGTTGACCTGGCCGCTGAGCAAGCCTTCCGGCTACCGCTACGAGCGGTATTTGCTGGCTTGCTGGCCCTGGCTCTCGTTGGCATATTCAGCGCCAGCAATGGTGCTGCCGGATTGCCGGTCGGGGGCGTAGTGACGTCCTTATTGGACCACCTTCCCCTGATCGGGGTCGACTCGAGTCTGAGTGATCGTCAGGTTGCCATCCTGTTCAAGATTCGCTTGCCCAGGATGGTGCTAGGCATGCTGGTTGGCGGCGCGTTAGGCATGGCTGGCGGTGCCTACCAAGGTGTCTTCCGGAACCCCTTGGCCGATCCGTACCTGCTTGGGGTGTCGGCCGGGGCCGGATTCGGTGCGGTGCTTGCTCTTGGTTTTGGCCTTGACATTGGCTGGGGTCCCTTCGACCCCGTTCCGGCTGCGGCCTTTGTTGGTGCCGTACTTGCTGTTGCCGCCTCGGCCACCATTGCCCGCGGTTCGTGGTCATCTCCGGCAACCCTGCTGCTCGGTGGTGTCGCCATGGCCGCCTTGTTCTCTGCCGCCCAGACCTATGCCCTACAGCAGTTGAGCGAGACCCGTTCGCGGGAAGTCCTGTCGTGGCTGTTCGGCAGCCTCAGTACCAGTGGCTGGGATCAGGTCTGGATCCTTGCCCCCTACGTCGTGGTGTGTGGCACGGTTCTGATACTGCATCGACGCCATCTCGACGTGCTGCGAGTAGGCGATGACGAGGCACGTGCCTTGGGGCTCAATCCGGCTCGAACCCGATTGCTGGTTATTGGTGCTGCGTCCCTGATGACGGCGGCCGCGGTGTCGGTCAGTGGGTTGATCGCCTTTGTTGGCTTGGTCGTGCCCCACATCGTGCGACTATTGGTCAGCAATAGCTATCGGGTGATCGTGCCCCTGTCGGCTTTGGTGGGAGCCGCCTTCCTGGCCTTTGTTGATGTTGGTGCTCGAACTCTGGTTGCCCCCTCGGAGTTGCCGGTTGGAGTGATTACCGCTTTTGTTGGTGCTCCGTTCTTTGCCTTCGTGTTGTGGCGTGGCCATGGAAGCACCGCATGAGTCATACGATCAACCAAGCAACCGATCGAGCAATCAGCTCGGCGAAAGCCCCACAAGATGGCTTCGCTACCGCGGCCCTGCGTTGCCAAGACGTGCGAGTGAGTTTCGGCAAAACCGAAGTCCTTGGCGGTGTCGACCTTGATTTGGCTACTGGTGAATGGCTTGGTCTGATCGGACCAAATGGGGCAGGCAAGTCGACCCTGCTGCGCTCAATTTGTGGCCTGGTTGACTATCGCGGATCGATCACCCTCGACAATGGTGAGACACCGACGGCCACCGACGTTGCCCTGGTGCCCCAGGCCCCGGTCCTGCCGGAAGGCATGACGGTTAGTGAATATGTGCTGTTGGGGCGAACCGCTCACCTCGGCTGGCTAGCCCGAGAATCACGGAAAGACCGGAGCATCGTCACCTCGATCTTGCGGCGGCTGGATCTGGATGACTTCGCTGGTCGCAATGTGGCCAGGCTCTCTGGCGGCGAAGCCCAGCGGGTGGTGGTGGCCCGAGCCTTGGCCCAACAAGCACCAATCTTGCTCCTGGATGAGCCGACCAGTGCATTGGACCTGGGTCACCAGATGTCGGTGTTGGAACTTGTTGATGACCTTCGCCGGTCCGAAGGTCTGACGGTTATTGCCGCCATGCATGACCTGACCACGGCGGGTCGCTTCGCTGATCGACTGGCCCTGATTAACCAGGGTGAGATCGTGGCCGCGGGCCCGCCTGCTGAAGTGCTGCAGCCCGCCCTGCTCTCGGATATCTACGCCACACCACTCACCGTCCGCACCATTGATGGTGAGCATGTGGTACTGCCGGCCGCTCGGACCGCCAGTAGTCATGGACACGCCAGCTAGGGGCACCTCCGCTAGCTCGTCGCCCGAAACACAGCGTTAACAATGCTGGAACATGGCAGCAATCCACCCTTCCTATCTTGCTTCAGAGATCGCCGGGGCAACGTGCCTGGGCCGATGAAAGGAGCGGGACGTGAGCTATTTCCAAACGGCCGCAACTGTGGCCGAGTCCTATGATCGATCTGGCGCCTCTGGCACCGGAGCGATGAACATGGTTGTGCTGGACAACATCTTCATCTTCATCAGCGGCGCATTGGTCTTCCTGATGCAGGCTGGATTCGCCCTCGTAGAGGCCGGACTCACCCGGGCCAAGAACGCCGCCAACATCATGATGAAGAACCTGATGGACGTATCCATTGGTGTGCTGATGTTCGCCCTGATTGGTTGGGGTATTGCTTACCCCGGCGACTTCAACTTCCTGGGTGGCTTGCTCGGAAGTGCCGGCCTCGGCATCCAGGCTTCTTCTCCTCCTATCTGGTTGACATCAGCCCTGAGGCAGTGGCTGGTGACGGCTTCTATCCACTGGCCGTACCGGTCGACTTCTTCTTCCAAGCCGCCTTCGCCGCAACGGCAGCAACCATTGTCTCTGGAGCTGTTGCTGGGCGAACCAAGTTCGTTGGCTACCTGGCCTACTCGGTAGTTCTAACAGCCCTCATCTACCCAATCGTCGTGAGCTGGAAGTGGGGCGGCGGCTTCCTGGACGAAGCAGGCTTCATCGACTTCGCTGGTTCGGGCCTGGTGCACATGACCGGTGGCTTCGCTGCTCTCATGGGTGCAATCATCATCGGCCCTCGCATTGGCAAGTACGGCGACAAGGGTGAGCCACGGGCCATGCCCGGCCACAGTATTCCTCTGGCCATCACCGGCGTGTTCATCTTGTTCATCGGCTGGTTCGGCTTCAACCCCGGATCACAACTGCAAGCCGACATGGCTGTGCCAGTAATTGCCGTACTGACCGCATTGGCCGCATGTATTGGAGCCATGACGGCTATGGCTACTGCTTGGGCTGTGATGGGTCACCCGGACGTATCAATGGCAGGCAATGGTCTGCTGGCTGGCCTTGTTGCCATCTGCTCGGGAATTGGTGAGATGTCGGTTCTCGGAACCCTGCTTACCGGAGGCATCGCCGGAATCATCGTGGTACTTTCAGTCCTCGCCATCGAGCGCAGAGGTGTTGATGATCCAGTCGGCGCCTTCTCCGTTCACGGCGTTTGCGGTGCCTGGGGCCTGCTGGCCACCGGCCTATTTGCCACCACCAGCCCCATCAATGGTGCCGAAGAGAGTGCTGGGCTTTTCTATGGCGGTGGACTCAGTTTGCTAGGAAATCAGGCGATGGGTCTACTGGCCATCGCTGTATTCGTTACTATCTCCGCCGGTGCGCTCTTTACTGGCCTCAAATCTGCTGGACTTCTTCGTGTAAGCGAAGAAGATGAACGTGCCGGTCTTGATATGTCGGAACATGGTGCACCGGGTTATGGTCCCGATGTACTGACAGCTACGTCATTGTGATTCAGTCGTCCAAGGGAATTAGAAAATGCAACTAGTAACAGCAGTTATCAAGCCCCACATGCTGGACGAGGTGAAAGAGGCCCTGCGGGGCGTCGGGATCCAAGGCATGACGATTTCCGAAGTCAAAGGCTTTGGTCGTCAGGGTGGTCACACCGAGACCTATCGAGGTGCGGAGTATCGAGTCGACTTCGTCCCGAAGGCCAAGATCGAGATCGTTGTTGACGATGACGATGTGGCCAAGGTCTCCGAGGTCATCGGCGGAGCGGCTCAAACCGGCAAGATCGGTGACGGCAAGATCTGGGTGACCCCGGTTACTTCCTTGGTTCGAATCCGTACCGGTGAGATCGGCCCCGACGCCATCTGATATCTGGCCCTCGATGAAGAACCGCTTGGAGTCAGCTCGCTCGGTTCTGCGTCCTTGGCATTTAGAGGAGGCGGAGCGTCTCTTCGACATCCGACGCCGCGAAGATGTGGCCAAGTGGCTGGGTGACCCCAAGCCTTGGCCAGATGTCGGGACGGCCCGTGAACGGATCGAGAAGTGGCAGGCTCAGTCCGTTGATGAAACACCGTTCGGAGTATGGGCGATAGTGCCAGCCGATACGGGAATTCCCGTCGGCACGGTGAGTCTCAACAAGCTGCCAGCTTTTCGGGACATGAGTGGGGACTCAAGGAGCGAACAAGAAAGCCCGCTCGGCGAGTGGGTCGAGGGCGAGGTGGAGATCGGTTGGTACCTCCATCCCGACAGCGTTGGTATGGGCTATGCCAGTGAGGCAGCTCGCCGAGTGCTGGACTACGCCTTGTCTTGCCCGGTCCCACCACCGTTGGCCATCATGTGGCCGCACAACGAGCCCTCTGCGGGTGTGGCCCGAGCCATCGACATGGTCGACCTGGGTTTGCCGGTTGACCCCTGGTACGGAACTCCCGAGACTCCCCACTCCCGTATCTTCCGGGCTCTTGCGTAGCCATCCCTATTGCCGTGTCCGATTTGTGGCCCGGGGCGAGGGGCGGGGGCTGGCTCTAGGATGTTGGGTATGGCAGCAATGGACACAACCGAGGAAGCAGAACAGGTCTACATCGCTGCCTACCAAGCCTTGACCGGAAGTGAGCGCGTCGAGCAGGCGGTCGAGATGGCCGAACTGGCAAAGGAGATCGCGATCGCCGGAATTCGCTTCCGTTCTCCTGAGATCAGCGACGAAGAGGTTGCCATTGAGTGGCTCCGCCTTCTCTACGGCGACGAATATGTCGATTCGTTGAGGTGAAGCAGTTCGAACTGCTGCGGCTCCTCGTTTCATTGCTGGATGAGGCGGAGATCCGATACATGGTCGTTGGGTCCTTTGCCAGTAGTTTCTACGGCGAACCACGGATGACCCGAGATATTGATCTTGTTGTCGATCCTTCCGTCGAATCGATTGCTTTGGTGGTTGAGGGTCTCGGCTCCCTTGAAGAGGGTCGCTTCTATGTAGGGGATGCCCAGACCGCCGTCACAAATCGCGACATGTTCAATGTGATCGACAACACAACGGGGTGGAAGGTTGACCTGATCGTCCGTAAGGGGCGGGCATTTAGTCAGATCGAGCTAGATAGACGTGTCGCCGCTCAACTCGGTGGTGTTGACGTTTTTGTCTCGAGTGCCGAGGACACCGTCTTGACCAAGCTTGAGTGGGGAAACAAGTCTGGATCTGATCGCCAGTTCTCTGATGTCGTAGCAATCATCAGGGCTCAAGATCTTGATCGGGACTATATGGAATTGTGGGCGACAGAACTGGGCATCGGCGATCTTCTTGACAAAGCGATAACTGCGGCAAGACGGCCATCTGAGAACTAGGTGGCCCCATCGGGGGAATCATGTTTGGGCATGCGTACCTTCATCAAAAGTTAGCTGCTGTTGGCGAGGGTTGCCATCAGGCTCAGTTGAGTGGTGTCTGGTTCGTCAGCCAGGGTTGATCGGAAGATGTCGCTACCCAACTGCCAGGCGGCGAAGCTTTCGGCGAAGTCCCCGGCACCGGTTGAGAAGTCTCGTGCGCCAGAGTCGGGCCACCAGTCACTGTCCTCGATGCCCCGGGCCTGCTGCCACACTCGTCGGTCATCGCCGTTGTTGAGAGTGACATCCACGGCATGGCCGAGTTCGTGGGCAATCACGTGTGCGAGGTGCTCACTATCTTGCTCAGGGTGGACATAGACCTCAATCCGCTTGTCTCGGGTGAAGGTCATGCCGTAGGGCCCACTCGATTGTTGACTGAACTCGATTGTCCACCCGGGCAGACGGGTCTGCCAGTCATAGCTGATGCGCTGCAAAGCAGCCGCACCTTGTTGTTCGGCAGCGGAGTGAGCGGAGGCAGCGTCAGCGCCAGGCGACTGGCTCTCGGAGGACAGACTCGGCGGGCGTGTACGCGAAACAGCAGTTTGCACGGCACCAGAGACAAGACCGCTCAACCCCATCACGATGACAATGATCAGCCTGGTGACCACGCAACTCCTCCACGAGTACAGAACTCTCTACATCTGGATCTGATCACTGTTGGATCGACAGCCCGACGACTGCACGCTTCCCGTAGGTGACAGTTGCCAAACCTAGAGCAGCGTCGGGGTCAGAAGCAGAGCAGATCCACCCGGGATTCGGTCCATTGTGACCCATATGTCGCCCGATAGCACCAATGCGACACCAGTCACACGAGTGTTTCGATCCCAGTAATAGAGCGAAAAACCGGCTTGCGACAGTTCACTATGTCAACACCAGCCTCAATAAAGTTGACAATGAAGCACTCAGGTCGTTAGTATTGGGAACTGTTGGCCGATAGAAAGGTCAAACACCGGGGGCCGGTCAAGACAGACACACCCCCGACCAACCCTCAAGAAACCAAGATCTCAAGGAGATTCCATGGCAAAGGCAGTAGGCATCGACCTCGGAACCACCAACTCCGTCGTAGCCGTTCTCGAAGCAGGCGAACCCGTCGTTATTCCTAACTCTGAAGGCGCACGCACGACCCCGTCGGTCGTCGCTTTCTCCAAAGGCGATGCAGAAGTCCTCGTCGGTGAAGTGGCAAAGCGCCAAGCAATCACCAACCCCGACCGCACCATTCGTTCGGTAAAGCGCCACGTCGGCTCCGATTGGAACACCGACATCGATGGCAAGAAGTACAGCTCACAAGAGATCAGCGCCCGCACCCTGATGAAGCTCAAGCGTGATGCCGAGGCATACCTCGGAGACACCGTCACCCAGGCCGTCATCACCGTCCCGGCCTACTTCGATGACGCCCAGCGCACCGCAACCAAAGAAGCAGGCGCCATCGCCGGCCTCGAAGTCCTGCGAATCATCAACGAGCCAACCGCTGCCGCCCTGGCCTATGGCCTAGACAAGGAAGGCGAGGATCAAACCATCCTGGTCTTCGACCTCGGAGGCGGAACCTTTGACGTGTCCGTCCTCGAAATCGGCGACGGTGTGTTTGAAGTAAAGAGCACATCTGGTGACACCAAGCTTGGTGGCGACGACTGGGATGACGCCGTCATTGACTGGATGGTTTCCGAATTCAAGAACGCCCACGGTGTTGACCTTGGTGCGGACAAGATGGCCGCTCAGCGACTCAAGGAAGCGGCCGAAAAGGCCAAGATCGAACTGTCGACCACCCAGTCCACCTCGATCAACCTTCCTTTCGTCACCGCAACGGCCGAAGGCCCCCTCCACCTCGAACTGTCCCTTTCCCGGGCCAAGTTTCAAGAGCTCACAGCCGATCTCCTTGCCCGAGTTCGCAAGCCCGTCGAGGCCTCCATCAAGGATGCTGGCTTGAAGTACGCCGACATTGACCACATTGTTATGGTCGGTGGCTCCACCCGCATGCCTGCGGTAACCGAACTGGTCGAGTCCATGACCGGCAAGGAAGCCAACAAGTCCGTCAACCCTGACGAAGTGGTTGCCGTTGGTGCCGCCGTTCAGGCTGGTGTGCTCAAGGGTGATGTCAAAGACATCCTCCTGCTGGACGTCACCCCCCTCAGCCTCGGCATCGAGACCAAGGGTTCGGTCATGCATAAGCTCATCGAACGAAACACCACCATCCCAACTCGCCGCACCGAGACCTTCACCACGGCCGATGACAATCAGCCCTCAGTAGAGATTCATGTCTTGCAAGGCGAGCGTGAGATGTCGGCTTACAACAAGACCCTCGGCAAGTTCCAACTCAGCGAACTGCCTCCGGCCCCTCGTGGTGTGCCCCAGATCGAAGTCACCTTCGACATTGATGCCAACGGCATCGTGCACGTCAGTGCCAAGGATCTGGCCACCCAGAAGGAAACTGCTATCACCATCACCGGTGAGTCCAAGCTGTCCAAAGACGACATCGACCAGATGATCAAGGACGCCGAAGCTCACGCCGAGGAAGACAAGCAGCGTCTCGAAGAGGCCGAGATCCAGAACCAGGCCGACAGTCTTGTCTACAACACCGAGAAGCTTCTGCGTGAGCAGGGTGAGTCACTCAGCGACGACGAGAAGGCTCCAGTAGAGGAAGCCCTTGCTGAGCTGAAGACCGTCATCGCCGAAGACGACTTCGAAGCTATGAAGGACAAGACCGACGCCCTGATGGCGGCCACCCAAGTCATCAGCACCAAGCTCTATGAGCAAGCTGCGGCCGAGGCCGACAGTGGTGAAGGTGAAGCGGCTGCCGCTCCTGATGATGACGAAGTCGTTGACGCCGAGATCATCGAAGAAGACGACGAGGACTCCGAGTGAATAATCGTCCCGGAGACTCCTCAGGCGAAGAGCCTGACGCGGGTAGTGCCGGGGCCTCAGATCCGGAAGCCTTCGGGTCTGGCGGTCAAGCCGGTGCTGGTGAGGGTGCTGATGCCCTCGACGCCGAACTTGCCGACCTCCTTGATTCAACTGATGTTGGATCCGGGGAGGCCGGTGTCGCCGGTGATGGTGAGACTCCACCACCTCCGGAACCCGTGCCCCTCACCGAGCTCGAACTCATCACAAAAGAACGTGACGATTACCTGGACGGCTTCCGTCGTCTCCAGGCCGAGTTTGAGAACTACAAGAAGGCCGTGGCCAAGCGTGAAGCTGACAGCCGGGCCCGGGCAAACGATTCGCTGGTTAGTGAATTGCTCCCGGTTCTGGATGCCTGTGCCCTGGCCATAGCCAACCCGGCCGAAGGATCAAATCCTGAGGACATTGCGCGGGTGCAAGCCGCCCTGCTGGATGCCCTCACCCGCCAAGGTTTAGAGGTTCTGGACCCGTCGGGAGCCCCTTTTGATCCTGAGCAACACGAAGCAGTGATGCATGAAGAGGGCGACGGGTCTGATGGACTTGTCGTGGCCGAAGTGCTACGAATCGGCTATGGCTGGAAGGGGCACGTCATCCGCCCCGCCATGGTCAAAACCCAAGGTTAGAGAACCGCAAGATTCCGTTCCGACACCGGTAGAGCATGCCCGAGCATGCGCTACCGGTGCCAGAACAAAAGCTGTTGCACCGAGGAGGTGAACATGTCACAACATGATTGGTTAGACAAGGACTTCTACAAGGTGCTCGGTGTCCCCAAAGACGCTGACGAAAAAGAGATCACCAAGAAGTACCGCAAACTCGCCCGCAAATATCACCCTGACGCCAATGCCGGCGATGAGAAAGCCGAAGAGAAATTCAAGAGCATTTCTGCCGCCTATGACATCGTCGGCGACAGCGACAAGCGCAAAGAATACGACGAGATGCGTCGGCTCGGCCCTGCTGGCGGCTTCGGTGGATTCAACCCTGGAGCAGGCGCAGGTGCCGGTCGCAACATGAACTTCGACAATCTTGATCTCGGTGACCTCCTTGGTGGCGTGTTCGGTCGAGGTGGCGGAAGCCAAGGCGGCCCCGGTCCTCAACAGCGAGCCAATCCAGCAACAAAAGGTGACGATCTCGAATCCCGACTCCATCTCAGCTTTGAAGATGCTGTCAATGGGGTTACCACCTCGGTCCACGTCATCTCCGACGCGCCGTGCACCACCTGTAGCGGCTCCGGAGCCAAGCCGGGAACCAAACCCGCCAACTGTTCACGCTGCGGCGGTCGGGGAGTGCTGGATGAAAACCAAGGCCTGTTCTCACTCAGCCAGCCATGTCCCCAATGTGGCGGCCGAGGCAAGATCATCACTGACAAGTGCGGCACATGTCGCGGAACAGGTCTCGAACGCAAGACGCGCCAAGTGAAGCTTCGTGTCCCCGCCGGGGTAAAGAACGGCCAGAAGATTCGTCTCAAGGGTCGTGGTGGTCCCGGTCGACACGGTGGGCCCCACGGCGACCTTTTCGTCATTATTGATGTCGCTGCTCACAAGGTCTTTGGCCGTAAGGGAAAGAATCTCACTGTTGAGGTTCCGATCTCCTTCTCCCAAGCAGTACTGGGCGACAAGATCAAGGCCCCCACGCTGGATGGCAAGACCGTCACTCTCAAGATGCCAGCAGGCACCCCGAGCGGCAAGACCTTTCGGGTCAAGGGACGTGGTGTGACCAGCAAGTCTTCGACCGGAGATCTGCTCGTCACCGTCGAGGTTCTTGTGCCAAGCAGTCTCACCGACGAGCAACGCGAGGCGGTAGAAGCCCTCGATGTTGCCCTCGGCCGACCAGCAGCCCCGGCCACGCCGCCTAATGGAACACCAGCCGATGGCTCGTCCGACTCGGAGCCACCAACGAAAGACTCTGAGGCCAGCTAATGAATCCCAAGTCATCGAGTCACGCTGTGTATGTGATCTCCGTGGCGGCGGAGATTGCTGGTGTACACCCTCAAACACTTCGTATTTATGAACGCAAGGGTCTGTTGCGCCCGGCCAGAACTGGCGGTGGCTCACGCCGCTACAGCGACGCCGACCTCAGCATGCTGGCCCGAATCATTGAGCTCACCGACGAGGGCCTCAACCTGGCTGGCGTCAAGCGAGTTCTTGCCCTGGAAAACGAACTAGCAGAAACCAAGAAAGCGATGAACGAAGTACGCATCGCTGCCAAAGAAGCAGTGAACGATGCGCATCGCCAACATCGGCGAGAAATCGTTCCCGTCACCAAAGCAGTGACGGTCTACAAGCGGCGCCGCTAATCCAAAACAGCGGGCCGACAATAGTGAGACTCTCCGGAGCCTCCCCCCAAAACAAGGAGTGAGCTCTCATGGCCTTCGACACCAACCGCTGGACAATCAAAACTCAAGAGGCTGTTGCCTCTGCCATTGAGCGAGCCAAGACTGACTCGCACGCAGAAGTATCACCCGACCACCTTCTCGTCGCCCTCCTTGGACAAGCCGAAGGAGTGGTATTGCCCCTCTTGACCAAGGTCGGCCGCCAGCCGAGTGCCGTCCGCAACGACACCGAAGCCGCCCTAGAAGGCCTGTCAAAGGCCTACGGCAGTGACGCGCAGTTCTCCAAGCAAACCAGCCGAGTATTGGCAGACGCTGACTCGGTCCGAAGCGAGCTTGGCGACGACTTCCTTTCCACCGAGCATCTCCTGCTCGGATTGGCCAACCCAGACCCGGGTGGAGCAACGGCTCGTCGCCTCGACCTTTCGCGTCAAGAATTGCTTAAAGCCCTGCAAGAGGTTCGAGGCTCACACCGGGTCACGAATCAAACTCCGGAGAATCAGTTCCAGGCCCTAGAGAAGTATGGGCGAGACCTGACTGAGGATGCCCGCGCCGGCAAGCTGGATCCGGTCATTGGCCGCGACGAAGAGATTCGTCGAGTGGTTCAAGTCCTGAGCCGCCGCAGCAAGAACAACCCTGTGCTCATTGGTGAGCCTGGTGTTGGCAAGACAGCCATTGTCGAAGGCTTGGCTCAACGCATCATCGAAGGTGATGTTCCCGACAGCCTGCGCAACCGGCGAGTCATCTCCCTCGACATCTCTTCCATGCTGGCTGGCGCCAAGTTTCGCGGCGAATTCGAAGAACGACTGAAGGCTGTGCTCAAGGAAATCACCGATGCTCAAGGTGAAGTCATCACATTTATCGACGAGATGCACACCGTGGTTGGCGCTGGCGCGACCGGAGAGTCCGCCATGGACGCCTCCAACATGCTCAAACCATTGCTGGCCCGCGGTGAGCTCCGCATGGTCGGGGCAACAACCCTGGACGAGTTCCGCAAATACATCGAAAAAGATGCCGCCCTCGAACGTCGTTTCCAGCAGGTCTTTGTCGGCGAGCCAACGGTTGAAGACTCCATCGCCATCCTGCGTGGCCTCAAGGAACGCTACGAAGTACATCACGGTGTCCGCATCCAAGATGCCGCACTGATCGCTGCGGCCAAGCTGTCTGATCGCTACCTGACCGGACGTTTTTTACCGGACAAGGCCATTGACCTGATGGACGAGGCCGCCTCCAAACTCCGCATCGAGATTGACTCCTTGCCAACAGAGATTGACGTGGTTGAACGCAAGATCCGCCAGCTGGAAATGGAGCGGGTCGCCCTAGCCAAAGAAGTTGATCTGGTTTCGATCGAACGACTGGGCGAATTGGACGCGGATCTGGCTGACCTCAAGGAGCAGTCCCAGGGGATGAAAGCTCATTGGCAGAATGAGAAGGACGCCATTGACACCATCCGCCAGCTCAAGGAAGAACAAGAAACCCTTGGCCGGGACCTGGAGCGAGAGCCAGACCTGGAACGTGCCGCGGAGATGCGCTACGGCCGCATGCCCGAGGTCGAAGCCAAGATTGCCGACGCGACCGACGCGCTGGCAAAGCTGCAAGCCAACCTCACCATGCTCAAAGAAGAGGTGGATGAAGAAGATGTAGCCGAAGTCGTCAGCAACTGGACCGGTGTACCCGTTAGCCGACTGATGGAATCCGAATCACGCAAACTGCTGCGACTCGAAGACGAACTTCACCGCCGGGTCATTGGACAAGACGAGCCGGTGCAGGCAGTAGCCAGTGCTATTCGCCGTAGTCGGGCTGGCTTGTCTGACCCTGGCCAACCCATTGGTAGCTTCTTGTTCCTTGGACCAACTGGTGTTGGCAAGACCGAACTCGCCCGGGCATTGGCGGACTTTCTCTTTGATGACGAGCGGGCCATGACTCGCATCGACATGAGTGAATACATGGAGAAGCATTCGGTGAGTCGCCTCATTGGCGCTCCTCCTGGTTACGTGGGTTATGACCAGGGAGGCCAACTCACTGAGGCGGTACGGCGCCGACCCTATGCCGTGGTGCTTCTGGATGAGGTGGAGAAGGCTCACCCCGACGTGTTCAATGTCTTGCTGCAACTCCTCGATGATGGCCGTCTCACTGATGGTCAAGGTCGCACTGTTGACTTCAGCAATGTGGTGCTCATCATGACCTCGAACCTGCAAGGTGACCCCAAGGACTTCTTCCGGCCCGAGTTCATCAACCGGGTGGATGACATTGTCCGCTTCTCCGAACTGAGCAAGGACGACCTGACCAAGATTGTCGACATCCAGCTGGAGATCCTGGACCAGCGGCTGGCCGAGCGAAGAATCTCGGTCGAAGTCAGCCCTGAAGCTAAAACAAAGCTGGCTGCCATTGGCTATGACCCGGCTTTCGGTGCCCGTCCGCTCAAGCGGGTAATCCAATCGGAGATTGCCGACCGCCTGGCAGTCCTGATCCTGGATGGTGAACTGGTCGAAGGCCAGAGTGTCGAGATTGGTCTTGCCCCAGAGGGAGAGTTCAGCACAACGATCAATGCTGATCGATAGCCCCCGGTTAGCTACCATCGCGACGTGAATACAGCCGAAGCGAAAAGGCAGGAACGTCAGCGTTACCAGTGGCTTATCTGGGCCTTCACATTCTTCCTGGTCGTCCATCTTGTTGCCCTGCTGAGCATGGCTCTGCTGGTCCAGCCTGGCTTCAATGTTGCTGAGCCGGCAGCAGAGCGGGCCGCTTATATTGTCGAACACCAGTGGCTCTGGCGGTTGGGTTGGCTGCCGTGGCAGCTGTCGGCATTGTCGGACCTGTTGATCAGCCTCACCCTGATTCTCTGGCTGCATACGTATTCGCATTCGAGAGCACTGAAGTGGGCCGTAGCCGGCCTTGCATTCAACCTGGCCGCCTCCATCCCCGAACAGATTGGCGAGTGGCGCCTTGTCACCTCCCATATTGAAACTGCTTCCCAAGCTGGTCAGTCCGCGGCCAACCTCGACACCTTCACTGATGAACAGAATTCATTACTTTCGGTGATTGGTGTCTGGGGTGGCTTTGTCTACCTCTTCATGACCCTGGCCTGGCACCGCGCCCTACGACTGGGTGCTGGTATCGAGGCTTGGTGGAGTGGGTTCTCCGGCAAGCTCGTTGCTTTCGTGACTGTGGCCCTGTTCTTGTTGACCGCAGTGACCGCGGGTCAGGTGTGGCTGGACTGGCAACCGACTTTGGCGATCACTGGGCTGGCCGGTGCGGGCTTCCTGGCGGTTTGTCTTTGGGCATTCGTGGCCGCCGATCTGGCTGGTCGGCTGCATCATTCTGACGAGGACAGTCTCGCTGCCCAGTCGATTGGGACTACAGACTCCGCTCATCACCTGGTCTGGCCGACAGCTGGCCCGGTCTCCGCCATTGCCGGGGTCCTCAATAGCAGCGGTGTCCGAGACATGACTCGGATCTTGCCCTTTGCCAAACTGCGAAGCGACATTCGCAATGTGGTGTATCTCAATTGGCTGATACCGACAGAGCAGGCGCAAACCGTCCTGCCCTATCCGCTGTTGTGCGATGACCTTGACGGTTACACCGCCGTGTCGGTTCTGACCTATAACCACGGATCCTTTGGTCCCCCATTCTTGGGGCCTCTTCGCAGGTTCTTCCCGTCTCCAAACCAGACAAACTGGAGGCTCTATGTTCAGCCCGCCAATTCTCGGGCAGCGCAAGACTCCATCTATTTCTTTAGTACGGCCTTAGATTCGACCCCACATGTGGTCGGCTCGCGCTTGGGATCTGATGGACTTCCTGCTCACCGAGTCAAGACGATCGAACACACCCGCTGCAATGAGCCCAGTCCGACCGGCGGGTCTGTGCAGACAATTAGAACGGTCGTTGACCCGGGTCGCGGTAGGGGACCGAGACTCCGGGCTACAGTCACAGAGACGCAAGCCAAAGCACTCAACCCGGTCTGGGCGGAGCGGTTTGAGGATTGGGACCTGGCGGTCTCCTACCTGGTTGAGCAGAACGCATCGGTTGTTGTTGACCAAGGCGCCGGGGTGGTCAGAGAGTCCGTGATCACCATCCCGGTCCAAATGAGGCACATTCGCCCTGCCATGGTGACTGAGCTGAATCCCAGTGGAATCCCCGCTTGCCTGTTGCCAGATCCCGCTGATTTGCCGTCGGTTCTGGCCTTTGTATTGCCTGAAGTCACCCTTGATTCGGTACGCGAAGGCGTGCGCTACACAATCCCTGATAATTGAGCTGAGGGCTGGTCGGGGCCGACGATAGGGTTGTCGCCCGTGCCAGCAACAATTGTCGTCGGAACCCAATGGGGTGACGAGGGAAAAGGTAAATTTACCGATCTCCTCGCCAAAGAGATGTCTATGGTCGTTCGCTACCAGGGAGGTCACAACGCTGGCCACACCCTGGTTGTAGACGGCGAAACGTTCAAGCTTCAGCTTGTGCCAAGCGGGGTGCTCTATGACCACATCGTCCCGGTTATAGGGAACGGGGTTGTGGTTGACCCCTTCGTCTTGCTCAAAGAAATGGCGATGCTTCGAGACCGAGGCATCGACGTGTCTGGCTTGCTGCTCTCAGGCAATGCCCACCTGATTCTGCCGTATCACCAAGAATTGGATGCCCTGCACGAGCGCCACCTTGGCAAAAACAAGCTGGGAACCACCAAGCGCGGCATCGGGCCGGCTTACGCCGACAAGTCCATGCGGCTAGGCATCCGAGTGCAGGACCTGCTGGATGAAGATATTTTCCGGGAGAAGCTGCATGGGGCGCTGTCTCACACCAACAAGGTATTGACCAAGGTCTTCAACCGACTTCCCGTCGATCCTGACGAATTGGCTGACAGGGTGCTTAGCGAATGCTTGGAAGGCATCAAGCCTCATATCGCCGACACCGTCAACGCCATTCACGACGCACTTGACGCTGGTCAGCATGTTCTGTTTGAGGGGGCTCAGGCCACGTTCTTGGACCTGGACCACGGCACGTACCCCTTCGTCACCTCTTCCAACCCAACGGCTGGCGGTGCTTGTCCGGGAGCCGGAATTGGACCCCGAGACGTTGGGCGAATTCTTGGCATTGCCAAGGCCTATATCACTCGTGTCGGCGCTGGGCCCTTCCCGACCGAACTGTTCGATGACTATGGCGACAAGATGGTCGACATCGGCCGCGAGTTTGGAACTAACACGGGTCGCCGTCGCCGGCCGGGCTGGTTCGATGCGGTTATGATGCGCCATGCTGTCAAGATCAACAGCTTGAGTGAGCTGGCCATCACCAAACTCGATGTCATGGACACCTTTGACACAGTGAAGATCTGTGTGGCCTATGAGATTGACGGTAAGCGGGTAGAGAAGCTGCCCTATCACCAGTCTGACGTCCACCGGGCCAAGCCGATCTATGAAGAGCTGCCAGGTTGGAAAACCGATTTGTCTGAGGCGACCGAACCTGGACACCTTCCGGAGAAGGCGACTGCCTATCTACGGCTTCTTGAAGAACAGGTTGGAGTGCCGGTCACTCTGGTTTCGACCGGGCCGGGACGCGATCAATACATCCATTGGGCCTAGCGAGTGCTGGTGCTCGCTAGCTGATCAGGTGAGTGATCGTGGGTTGTGAGGGCTAGTCCTCGGATCGACGCTGGGGCAGTGGCAGACCCTCGCGCTCGCTAGCGGGTGCCATTCCTCGAAGCAGAGGCGGTACCCACTCACCGTTGGAATCAATGTCTGCTTTGCCTGACCCGGAGGATTCTAGGCCGACCGTTGGGTCAGCGTGAGACTCGGCTTCAGCTACCGTCGAAACCAGAACTGGTTCCGGTGTAGTTGCTTGAGAGAGCTGCGTTTCGAATGAGTCGGGTTCGAAGGTCTGTGGTTCGAAGACGACCGGCTCGTACCCAACCTCTTGAGGAACGATCTCCGGCTGTGGGGCTGGGGTCGCAGAGGCAGCTGGGAATGGTGACGCTGAGTCGGTGGCAAACGGGTCGCTGATGTTGCTGCGGCTCTGTCTTCCTTGGCCAGAAACAGTCCCGGCTCCCGGGCTTCGGGGCTTGTGTTCTGCCGCCGCTGCCTCGCTGGGAGCAGGTGTCTGCATCGAGTTGACTGGTAGATCGCCGGTGGCTGGCTCGCCGGCGGCTGGCCCGGCGGTGCCGGAGGCTACGGAAAGTGGGTTCGCAAACGGATCAGCAAATGGATCGGAGAATGGTGATGTCTCCAGATTGAGGTTGCTGGCGGCAATTTCGCCAGCGGGTATTGCTGTTTCGTCGGCCTTGAGGGCGTTCAGCAGGTCCGCAGCTGAAGGGCTTGCTGGCTCAATGGGGGTGCTGGCTACCGGAGCGTTCACCGGTTCTGGCTGAATGGTCGGGGCGCTGGCTTCTGAAGCTGCTGGTGGCGGTGGATTGCTCGCTACCGTTTCGACTTGAGCAACAGGGGCCAGTGGCTCGGTTGCTACATCCGTGCTGGTTGGTGCCGGGATGTCTTGCACCGCTTCTGGCGCAGTGGTGGTTGGGCCAGCCATGGCCGTTTCGACCAGGTTGTTCTTGCGACGGCCAGCCAGTTTGGCTCGGCGACTCTTCGACTCGTCCTTCGCTGGCTTTGATGTCGACGTTGTTGTCGCCTTGACTGGATCGGACTTGCCGCGACGTTTCCTCTTCCTCTTTGACTTTCCAGACGAGCTAGCCGAGGAAATCAGCGTGCCTGGTCCTTCTCGGGCGTTTTCCAGATCGTATTCAAACTCAGAGTCAGGATCATCGAAGAAGGTGAACCCGTTCTGTCCGCCCTGAGGAGCGTTGGACTTGAGGGAGCGCTTCTGCTTGCGGACTTGATGTTTGCTCGCCACCTTGGACTTCTGACCGGCGCGCAGCCCGCTGTGGTCGACAGCACAATTCTTGCAGACCAGCTTCTTTTTGCCAATGCGGGCCATGATGAGGCAATCGGAGCAGAATTCTTCGCCACAGATACCGCATACTTCTTCAGCGGTATCTAGAGGGTCATTTTTGCAGCGTCCGTTCATGTCGCCACCTCCTCAGGTCTTTTCCGGGCAAACTGTTATCCCTCAAAGATCGGCAGCTTGTTTAGCCGGCTTGAGTAGTCGTTTGGACTAAACAAACGCAGGAAAACACCCACGAGACAAACGCGAAACAGCGCGAGACGGAGACAGTCGTGTCGATCCCCAATGTTTTGGCAGACCGCTATGCCAGCCCGGCCATGGTGAGCCTCTTCGATCCAGTGAACCGTGTTCGTACCGAGCGACAGTTCTGGCTGGCAGTCTTGCGAGCCCAAGCTGACCTTGGTCTCAGTGTTGGCGAAGGGGTTGTTGCTGACTATGAAGCTGTTCTTGAACAGATTGACCTGGAATCAATCCGCCAGCGCGAGATTGAGACTCGCCATGATGTGAAAGCCCGGCTGGATGAATTCTGTGCGCTGGCTGGTCATGAGCATCTTCACAAGGGACTCACCTCTCGGGATGCCACCGAGAATGTGGAGCAGCTCCTCACCTGGAAGGCGCTGCAACTCATCGACAGTCGAGTCGTTGCTTTGCTTGGTCAGATTGCCAAACTGGCGGCCAGCCATGCCGAGACGGTGGTGGTTGGCCGGACCCACAATGTTGCGGCCCAGCCAACCACTATCGGCAAGCGCTTCGCCCAGTTCGGCGAAGAACTCTTGATGGGCCTGGAACATCTTCGTGATCTGCAGTCACGCTTCGCGTTGCGCGGCCTCAAGGGTCCAGTTGGCTCCCAGCAAGACCTTTCGTTCTTGATGGGTTCGGCTGAGACTGTGGCCCAGCTGGAGCAACGAGTCGCTGATGAGCTTGGCATTCCGAAGGTCATGAATGCGGTCGGTCAGGTCTATCCACGGTCGTTGGACTTCAGCCTGGTCGCTGCCTTGTCCCAGCTTTCCGCGGGTCCAGCAAACCTGGCCATACTCATCCGCCTCATGGCTGGTCATGACCTGGTGACGGAGGGTTTCCGTCCGGGCCAGGTTGGCTCGTCGGCCATGCCTCACAAGATGAATACTCGCAGCTGTGAGCGAATCAATGGGCTGGCGATCATCTTGAAGGGCCATGTCACGATGGCCTCGGGGCTGTCGGGTGATCAATGGAATGAGGGGGACGTTTCGTGCTCGGTGGTTCGTCGGGTGGTGATTCCCGATGCCTTCTTTGCCTTGGACGGCTTGTTGGAGACTTCCTTTGCCGTCTTGGACGGATTTGGGGTCTTCCCGGCGGTGGTAGCCGAAGAGCTCGATCGCTATCTGCCTTTCTTGGCCACCACGACCTTGCTCATGCATGCGGTCAACTCTGGGCTTGGGCGAGAGACTGCCCATGAGCTGATCAAGGATCACGCGGTGGCAACGGCATTGGCGATGCGTGAGGGCGAGGGTGACGGCCAGGCGCTGCTGCAACGTTTGGCTGATGATGAGGCCTTCCCCGGTGACCGGGCCGAGCTGGAGAACCTGATTGCTGATCCAGCCTCGCTCCTTGGCACGATTGATCACCAGATCGGCGGTTTCTGCCGCCGAGTTGATGCCTTGCTTGAAGCAAACCCGGAGGCCGCCTCCTATAGCGGTGGCGAGATCCTGTAGCGCAAAACGAGCTGTGCCCGACAGATCAACTGTCGGGCACAAACACTGATGTGGTCGGGACCGGCGTCGATCCGGTGACCTACCGCTTTTCAGGCGGTCGCTCTGCCAACTGAGCTACCCGACCATCTTGAAACCGATGGTCTCCAGGGGAATTCGTTCTACTGGCTTCTCCGAGGAACGAGCCGGCTAACACCGAAGGGTTCCATGGGAGAATTCGCGAAGCGAATTACTCCAAGAAATCCGAAGGATTTCAGCGGTCCCGACGAGATTTGAACTCGCGACCTCCGCCTTGACAGGGCGGCGTGCACTCCAGACTGCACTACGGGACCAATTTGTTCGGCTGGATTGTCGCCAGCGACTCGTGACGAGCTGCTGGTTCCAATTCGGTTGAACAAGATCTTGCTATTCGTGACCTCCGATTTTCGAGAAAATCGGAGGCTGTAGTACCCCCAACGGGATTCGAACCCGTGTTCCTGCCGTGAAAGGGCAGTGTCCTAGGCCACTGAACGATGGGGGCTCGGTGGCGATGGAGGCTGGTGCCCCGCAAGGCTGAATCAATGTAGCAGGCAGCATCTAAACCGCCACCACATATTCAAGCACACATATTCTGATTTTCTCTTCGCTTCGATCTTCCCTCCCGCTCTCTATCTGCCGCACCGCGTACTTAATGGACTTGTCGACCCAATAATGGGTCGACAAGTCCATTATCTTCGGCTGCTGGCCTCGTTGGCAATAGGGTTCGGGGGTGCGAATGCGAGATCTCTTCCTCAGCGCTCTTGGTGGCTACTTGTTGGGCACTATCCCCAGTGCCGATATTGCGTCTCGTTTGGCAGGCGGTCCCGACTTGCGCCAGTCGGGCAGTGGCAACCCGGGTGCGAGCAACGCAGCGTCAGTTCTTGGCCCGAAATTTGGGCTCGCTGTTCTGGCCGTCGATATCGCCAAGGGCGCGGCGGCGGCCAATCTTGGTCGAACGCTCGGTGAACGCGTGGTTGCAGGGCTCGGGGCTGGTCCAGCCTTGGCCCAGGTTGCTTCCACTAGTGCGGTGATTGGCCACTGTCACCCGGTCTGGTCCGGTTTTCGAGGTGGTAAGGGAGTGGCAACCGGGGTTGGGCAGGTTCTGGCAACGTTCCCGGCCTTCTTCCCCTTCGATATTGCGGTTGCCCTCGCTACTGCAGCGGTGCCCCAGTGGAAGCAACGGGCCTTTGCCACCACCACGGTGGCGTCAGTTTCGTGGGTCGGTTTGGCCTTGCTCTGGTGGCGTCGCGGCCTGCCAAACTTGTGGGGGCCGACTCCGACCTTGGCCCTCCCGGCCGGCGCCGCCGTTTCTAGCACCGTAATCTTCCTTCGATTCCGAGCCGCCAGCTGACAAGGCGTATTTCTGATCTCGTGACTATCCACCGAAGGCCTGGGTTGCTGTGTCATTCGTCAGACCGCCAGCCAGCGTTACTGTTCTGACAAGGGGACCGTCGATATCATTATTGGTAGGTTCAGCTGATGGACTTGTCTTCTTTCAGAGAGCAGTGTCTCGGATTGGTTGTTTCTTCCACCCTTGTTGGCTACGCCAGCATGATCCATGTTGACTTCGAAATTGACAAACCAGACCCAGAGGCCCCGCCCAGACGAAACCTCAGCCTGTTTGCCCAAGACGGACCGTGGCGCATCACAAGCCAAGGCAAAATGCTTACTTCACTGGAGTCCAAAAGAGCCAGCGAACGGGCCGCTGAGCTACTTGATGGGAAGACAATTACCGATCTTCGTGTCGAACCGTTTGGCGACTTGACGGTCACTTTCGATGAGAAGATCGATCTTGAAGTGTTTGCCATGCCAGATCTCCTTGACCCGCACCCATCAATGGATTCTTGGACGTGGTTCTTCTCAGAGATCTGCGTCTACCCGGATCCATCGGGCAGCTTGTGTTCTTCTCCAAGTGATGAAGTGGTAGGGGACTCATGAGTGATCCTCTGACCACAATGGACGAAGTCTTTGGTCAGCTGGTCGGGGAGACTGTTGCTGAAGTCAAGATCGATCCCGATGAGGGAACCCAACTATTGTTGGAGAACAACGCGGTCATCAGTCTGGCTTGGTCGTACTGGCGTTTAGATCAAGGTCAGTCGACGGTTTGCACAAGTCGGAATACATCTGAGTGGTGTGAAGAGACTGATTCGGTTGTGCCGAACAGTGTCCTTGTTGAGCCGTTCTTCGAGAATCTGGTGCTCAAGAGTATCCAGGTTGCTGCTCCTGGAGATTTGTCCATCAAGTTTAGTGATGGCTTTCGGTTGGAGGTATTCCTGACCCGGCTGCCGGTCTCGATGGACTGGATGATCATCGTGGATGGGTGGCGTTACGGGCTCAAGGCGGATCTTGGGTTCAAATCTGAGCGCTATCCGCGGGAGCTGAGGTAAGGCATCGCTGGCTGTCCGCTTGGGTGTCGTGATGCTGGCCGTTTCGGGCTGGAACCTCGGCCAGCCGGGATCGACTCGAGAATCAGGACCTTCCACCGAACAAGCACTGGGTCGGACCCTGTCACTGGGTGTGGCCACAATCAAAGGCCAACGCCAATCACTGACGGTTCCGCCGCTAGCAGGAACACTGCTGAGCGCTCCCCACGCTCGCATCGTCGTCTATCGCCCGGACTGGAATAGGCAGGCCACCAATGATCAAGCCATCTTTGACAGCACAGATCTACTACTCGCCGATGTTTCGAGAAACAGCAATAGTTCTGGGTGGGAGCGATCCGAACGCCTGGGCCGGGATTAGACGCAGTATTGACTATCTGATTGAGCACGGGCGAGCCTCGGTTCGCCCTGATGTCGGCTGGCATATCAGAGAATCGTCGTTCGGCCCAAACTCCGGAGAGGTTCGCTGGCCCGACCCTGAATATCAGTCTGAGTACTCAGGCAAAGCATGGCGGGGGCTATTCGTGAGCAATCGAGATTGTGACTGGATTGTGTTTGGTGTGTTGGGCAACAAAGTCGCTAGTCCCGGCGGAACCGATGCCTGGTACCGCGACGCAGCTAGGGAGACCGATGAGTTCGCCCGAACAGTCCACAACGCTGCAAATTTACCAAATTTCCAAAACGAGTAAAGTTGTGGCTATACTACGCCGATAGGGAGATTCGTGATGAGCAACAACACAATGACCGAGAAAGACGACAAGCTTTGGTACGGGCCCGAGGACATGCCAAAGCCGGACCCGGTGCTCTACAAACAAGCCCGTGATTCGATGATTACTCGTCACCTGCTGGCCCCCTTACGTCGAGAAGCAGGCCTTACCCTCCAAGACGTAGCTACCAAGCGAGAAATCACCAAGGCAGCGGTAAGCCAGACTGAGAATCGCCCCCTTGGGAAGATCTCGATCGGGAACTTGCTCAGTCACCTGCAAGCCATTGGCTATGAGGTTGACGAGCAATGGGCAGCCGATGCCCTGTCTGCGGCTCTACCTATCCGAAACTAAGGATCGAGGAAGCCCCGCCAATCGCCGGAATAGACCGATTGGAATAGACCGAGCAAGGGGTGAGTTTGTTGCCTGTGGCCAAATCAGACATTGCCTTGATCACCGATTCGTCGGCTCAACTCACACCCGAGCTGATTCAGCAGTATGGGATTCAGGTCATTCCGGTGACCATCAGTCTTGACGGCCAGGACTATCAAGAAGGCGTCGACCTTGACGCCGACCAATTCTACCGCCTCCACAAACCCGGATCTGACCTTTCAACATCACAGCCCCCACCGGGACTCTTCGTTGAAGCGGTCGAACGAGCAGCCTCATCAGGAGCGAGCGAGGTCATCGCCGTCCTTGTCAGCTCGGACTATTCGGGAACGGTGCAGAGCGCCAACGTCGCGGCCACCCAAACCTCGATACCCCTCCATGTTGTCGATACTGGAACCGCGTCCTTTGGTGTGGCTTGCTGCGTCATCGCTGCCCACGAAGCCCTGCAGACCGGAGCCTCGGTCGACGGAGCCATTGAGGCAGCAAACCAGATGTCGGGCAAGGTCGAGAGTGTTTTTGTCCTGCAAGGCCTAGAACTGGCCAGTCGCTCCGGCCGTTTCCAACAGGTCGGCCTCGGCGGCAACCAGACAGCCAGCCCAGAACAAGACAGCAAAGAGCAAGAAGAGGGCATCATGGTTCTGTGGACTGGCGGTGGCGAACTCGAAGTAGTGGACACCGTCTTCAGTACCGATGAAGCCGTGCGGGCCATGGCCGGTCGCGCACTGCGTGACCAGGTTGAGATTCGGGTGGCGTCCTCACTGGCGGGCCCCGAGATGGCTCCGATGAGTGAAGGCCTGGATGCCCTTTTGGCTGCCGATCCACTGGTCAAAGACTTCGTGCACTATCGGGTTGGCCCATCAGTGGCTGCCCAAACCGGACCGGGAACAGCTGGCATCTTCTACTACCCAGCCTGAACCACACGCCGCCTGAATCACACCCAGCCTGAGCCGCACTGGTTCGCGCCGGGCCTCTAGTCCAGTGGATCGTCGAGGATGAGTGGGAGGGTGCCGGTTAGCGCATCAACGATGTCACCGAGCATGAAGCCAAGCACTCGGTAGACCTCCGTGAGATAACCGTTCGGATCATCGGGATCAGGGCTCTCAAACATCAAGTCGTCGTCTTCGCTGACGTCAAGCCTTGTCCCGATCACCAGGCGAAGATCGTTGATGACCAGCATCCAGGCATTGACCTGTTCTTCGTCCAGCTGGCCCAGGCTCATCGATTCTCGGACTGTGTCGATAGCCGCCCGGCGGTGGTCGACCAGCTGGCCCCGAGCCAGGATTTGATAGCCAGCGTCCATCTCGGGATCGTCGGCATAGGCGGTGGGGAAGAGACGCTTCAAGTCTGGCGAGTCACCGTCAATTACCTCATCCAACTCATTGGCCAATGACACCAGTAGTTCACAAAGGTGGGACGGAAAACCCATCTTGAACTTGCCGTTGTCCAAGGCAGTGACCAGAGGTCGGAACACCACCTCGCTGCCCTCTTCGAAACCGTCTTGTTCGAATTCCTCTGACCCATCGTCCGCGTCCAACTCGTCAGGGATCTCAGACTCGTCAGGTTCGTTCAGATCACTCATGTCGTGGTCTCACTCATCGTGCTCCATGGTGGCCCAAAGCCCATGAGAGTGAAGCTGATGTACGTGCCGCTCACATTCGCTGCGGGTTCCCGTGGCCACATTGGCTCGACCCTTCTCGTGCACATCACGCATCAACTTGTCCGCCTTGGCCTGGCCAAATCCGAATAGTTTTCGGAAGACGAAGCTGACATAGTTCATCAGATTGATCGGATCGTTCCAGACAATGACTGCCCACGGCCGATCCTCATCAACCAGCACATCCCCCTCAGGCAAGAGGACTTCCATTGGAGCGGTGTCGCTCATGAGGACCTCACCCCAGAACGACTTACTCCAGACAGCATCGCTCATGAAATACTCCCGGGGGTCAGGCCTGAGTCGGAGACAATAGCTGACGATGGGCGAGTCGTGGTGATCTCTGACGATGTCTGTTGACCGAGAGTCAAGTGAAGCCAGAGGGCAACACACCAGACCGCTAGTGAGCCAGCAACATGCAACTCGACCAGTCCGGCTGGAACCCCGAGTGCATATTGCACGTATCCCAAAGCTCCTTGGGCCACCGTTAACCCAAGCAGGATCTGCACCTGAGCAAAGGGCGTTCTGCTCCCAGGTTCCCCACGGGCTTCACCGGACTGACTAGCTGGCCGACGGGGACGAAGCTGTATAGCCAAGGCAACAATGAGTGAAACCAGGACCCAAGCTGTCGCACTATGAACCTGAGCAATGGTGCGAAGGTCAAAGGACAGGCGTATGGCCTGACTGTCTCCGCTATTGGGACCCGTACCAGTCACCAGGGTTCCAACGATGAGCACGACGGTTGCCACCGCCATCACGGCCCGGCTCAGACGCAGGGTGCGCATCGGGTACGCCCGATGAAGGGCTTGTTGTGCGTCAGAGATTGTCCCAGTCGCCGTTTCAACGGCCGCCTTGCGCCACAGGACAATGACGTTCCAGATCAAGACGATGGACAAGAGAAAATGCACACTGACAAAGAGGGGATGAAGGTCAACCCAGACCGTCATGCCCCCAAGCACAACTTGGGCTAGCACCCCAACCACCAGGCCCCAGGCCCAGGGATAGAGATCGCTACGCCTGGGGACTCGCCGATAGGCGCCCAGGGCGGCGGCAATAACAATGATGCCGATCACACCCGAAATCAGCCGGTTACCAAACTCGATCCAGCTATGAAAGGCCCATTCGGGTACCAGTTGCCCTTCGGAGCATTTGGGCCAGTCTTCACAACCAAGGCCGCTCTGGGTCAGTCGCACCGCGGCGCCACTGAGCACGATCAGCACCAGGAATACACCAGCGACACCGACGATTTGGCGGTACCGACGAGCTGAGATGCCGGTGGCCTCTTCTGGGCTCGTCTCCGGATTGACAGTACTCACCGAGACAACGCTAAGGAAGGGAGAGAACAGGGGCAACTTCACCTGTCCGGAGCATGAAGAAGAATCATCTCGGTGTCAGAGTTAAGAAGCTGCATGGTCTGCTCCGAGCTTTGCTCGCTACGCTACAACCCGTGGTTCTAACCGCATCTGTGACCCGATCGAGGGTGGGGGCTTTTGTCGCCCTTACCAAACCCCGAATTATTGAATTGCTCCTTGTCAGCACGGTGCCGACAATGGTTCTAGCCGAACGCGGCATGCCTTCCGTCTGGCTCATGATCAATACCGTCATTGGCGGCTCGTTGTCGGCTGGTGGGGCCAACGCCATCAATATGTATGTCGATCGTGACATCGACGCCAAGATGGAACGGACGAAGGGTCGCCCGCTTGTGACTGGCGAGATCCAGCCCCAAGAAGGCTTGATTTTTGCCATTGGCCTGGAGATCGTCGCCTTCTTCTATCTCTGGTATTTCGTCAACCTGCTTTCGGCCGCTCTAGCCGTTGCCGCCTGCCTTTTCTATGTCTTCGTGTACACCATCTGGCTGAAACGAACCTCAACCCAAAACATCGTGATCGGTGGCATCGCTGGCGCCGCTCCGGTTCTGATTGGTTGGTCAGCGGTCACGAACTCGGTTGGTTGGCCGGCCATCTTGTTGTTCTTGGTCGTCTTTTTCTGGACGCCGCCCCATTTCTGGGCCCTGGCCATTCGCTATGAGTCTGACTACGCCGCGGCGGAAGTCCCAATGATGCCGGTCGTGGCTGGTCACAAGTCCACCGCCCGTCAGATGTTTGTCTATTCCCTCATTGTTTGGGCGGTCAGCCTCGCCTTGTGGCCGGTTGCCAATATGGGCTGGATCTATGTTGGCTCGGCCATTGTGGTCGGAGCCATGTTCTCCGGTGGTGCCTTAGATCTGGTTCGCGAGACGAATCCAGAGGTGCTGGAGAAGAAAGCCATCCGCTATTTCGGCTTCTCCATCACCCATCTCACCATCTTGTTTGCCGCCGTTGCCATCGACATGCTGGTTGGTTGGGGAACCTGATTGCTCAGAGTTCCGATCCTGGCTCTAGAACGGTTAGAGTACGAGCCTGCTGTTTAGGTGGGCTCGCCGCGCGATGCGTCGGGTCAGCGTCTGACAGCTCGTTCTTGTTGCCCCGTTCTCGACGGCAGCGAAACCCGTCCTGTATCCATCGAACCGCGCTGAGGTCCCCGCAACCATGGCATTGACTCAAACTCGTACTGAGACTGATTCAACGACTGATTCAAATGAGACCTTCGATCCTGCTGCCAGGCCGGCTCTTGAACGGGTGCTGAGTACCAGCGACCACAAGACGATCGGTCGGATGTGGATCGGCGCTGGCTCCGCAATGGCGCTGCTGGCTCTCGTCTTGTCAACGGTGGCCAGTCTCGAACTGATCGACCTTGGATCTGTTGTCCTGTTTGAAGATGCAGGACAGTTCGTTCAGGCATGGTCAGCGGGAAGAACCTTGCTGTTCTTTGGTGGCATCGTTCCTATTCTCATCGGCTTGGCCACCTACCTCACACCCTTGCAGGTTGGCGCTTCTGCTATTGCCTTTGGCCGTGGGGCTGCCGGTGCCTTCTGGACCTGGCTACTCGCGACTGGAGTACTTGTTCTGGCCGTTCTGGCCAACGGCGGACCAGCTGGTGGCTCGAAGGGTCCGGTACTGCTCTGGATCCTGGCGCTCGGGACGATGTTGGTCGGATTCTGTTGGGCCTTCGTCTGTATCGCCACCACCATCCTGGGAGCCCGCACCGTTGGAATGCGTTTGGAGCAGGTGCCGATCAGTACCTGGTCCTTCCTCGTCTTCTCCCTTCTTGGCTTGCTGTCTCTCCCGATCCTGATCGGTGAGCTCGGCTTGGCCTACGCCGATGTCACTGCCGACTACATGTCCAGCAAGGTCGATCGCCAGGCCCTGTTGTCCATCCTCAACAGCGTCAGCTTGGCTCCGGCTCTCTATTGGGTCGGCATTCCTGTCCTCGGTATGGGTCTTGATGTTGTTGCGACCCAATCTGATTCCAGGATTCGGTTCCACAAACCTGCCCTTGCCCTCATCGGTTCACTTCTTGTCCTGTCCTTCGGAGCAGACATCCTGACCTTCGGTGGTCGAGGCCGTGCGATTGAATTTGACAACGCAATGCTGGTCTTGGGAGTTCTGACCGCCGTACTACCAATCCTGTTCCTTCTTGGCCTGGCCATCGATGCCGTAAAGAACGGCACATCGGTTACCAACACCCCGTTTGTCGCCGGTATGGCTGCCATGGCTTTACTTGTCGTCGGCGCCGCCACTGCCCTTCTTGCTCAGATCGACCCTATTCTCGGGTTCATTGCCGAGATATCCGACAGCGAGATCGATGTTCGTTCGGCCTTGCGCCTGGCCGACTCATCGTTCCACGAAGGTATTCGAGGCCTCATCCTTGGCGCAGTCTTCCTTGGAATCGTGAGTTCAGTCCATCACTGGGGTCACAAGATCTGGGGACGTTCTTTGGACGACAAGATGGGCTTGTTGACTATCTTGCTTGTGATTGCTGGCAGCATGGCTTGGGGTGGCGCCTATGTCATTGCTGGCCTGTTGGAGCAACCAGCGCTTCCCGCTATGGGGGTCGGTCCCAAAGACGGGGTCGAGCTGCTGAACCTCCTGGCGACAATCGGCTTCGCCACCCTCACTCTTGGCGCCTTGGTGTTTCTTGCCAATCTGGTTCGTACGGCGTTTGGGACTGGAACCACCTATGAGCCTTGGTCTGGTCAGTCATTGGAGTGGAGCACATCTTCACCACCACCAATTGGCAACTTTGCTTCTGCACCGATCATGGAGTCATCGACAGGTATGGCCGTTCTGAGTCGACCCGAGATGAATGAAGCAGAGGAAGCCTGATGACTGATATCACCGTCTTCAACACCCTGCCCGAAACCGTCGCAGCCCCCGAACCTGTTCGGCCTCGCCTGTTGGTGATTGGTACTGCCTTGGCCGCCATGGCCGCGACCATGGGTATGGCTGGCTTGCTTGGCATCTATGTGCAAAGCCGGGCCGAGGTACTGTCCCAAGGCCAGGTCTGGCTACCCAAGGGTGTCACCATTCCGCTGACCCAGCCCAACATGATGGCCATCACTCTGGTGATGTCCATGGTTGCCATGGCGTGGGCGGTCTCCGCCATCCGTCACGATGACCGGGCAAATACACATATCGCCCTGTCGCTCTGTGTTGTCTTTGGCTTTGCGTACCTGGCCCAAACCGGTTTCCTGTTGGAAATCATGGGCATGCCTGCCGCCGGAGACGACCTGGCTCGTCCTCCCTTGTTCTACGCCCTTATCGGTGCCCACATGCTCATCATGGCCGCAGCAATGCTGTACGTGATTGTCATGGGATTGCGCACTTTGGGAGGCAACTACAACGCCAAGGATGTTGAAGGCATCTATGGCGCTGCTCTGTTCTGGAATGTCGCCGTTGTGCTGTACCTCGTTGTTTGGTACGCCATCTACATCACCAAGTAGGACCGTCAACGATGCTCAACTGGGGTTCAAAATATCTATTGGCACTGTCAGGGGCGGCGCTTCTTGGTGCCGTGGTCTATGGCCTGGTCACCGGTGGCGACCCGATTGGCGTCATCAGTGTTGGCTACAAGGGTGGCGTCGGTGCCCACCTTGGCTACACCATCCTGATCTTCACCAGCCTGGTTACTTTCGGGCTGGCCATGGTTGGCATTGTCACTCGTGATGGCGACGCTGAAGCAATGGCTGATTCGGCTGGCGTTTCCACTGTTCCCGCCTTGCCCACACTTAGCTCGGTCTATTGGGCGCCGATCACCGCCTTTGGGGTCGCCTGCCTGATTATTGGCTTGGCCATGAGTACGGCCTTCTTGGTTCTCGGCCTCGTCATTCTTGCCGTCATGGCTATCGAATGGCTGATCACGGCCTGGTCGGACCGGGCTTCTGGTGATCCCGAAGCCAATGCCGTAATCCGGGCTCGTCTTCTTGGACCCATCGAGGTGCCGATGCTGGGCATGTTGGTGTTCGGCACCATTGCCATTGCTGGCTCACGAGTATTCCTCACCGTCTCCGCCATTGCCGCGGTCGTGATTGGCGCCATTGTCACCCTGATCATCTTCGGTCTTGCCGTCATGATGTCCAAGCGCGATCTGCCTCGCAGTTTCGTCTCCGCCATCATGGTCATTGGCGCCCTCGCCATTCTAGGAGGCGGCATCTTCGGCGCCCAGAACGGGATCCGAGACTTCGAACACGAGGGTGTAGAGCACGTCACCGACGATGGCGATGACGGTGGCCACGGTGAAGATGAAGGCGAATAACTCATGACTTCAAGGAATCCTTTGCGACGTTACAAACTCCGTGGCAGCTTGGCCCTCTTCGCGCTGACATTGCTGGCCGCTTCCTGTGCCGACGACAAGCCCCTCAACACCTTCGAGCCGCGTGGCGAGAAGGCACAGACCATCTACGACTCGATGATCCATATCTGGTGGATCGTGCTCGTTGTCTTCATCCTGGTCGTCGGCGGAACTATTGCCCTCACCATCAAGGGTCGGGTCAAGCCTGAGGATTACGACGAGAACGATCTTCCAGCTCAGATCCACGGCCACACCAAGGCAGAACTTGGCTGGACTATTGCCCCAGCCATCTTGTTGGCCGCCATTTCCGTTCCCATGGTCAACACTATTTGGGAGCTCGAAGAAGACAATGCTCCGGGCGAGCTTGACGTGATGGTCATCGGCAATCAGTGGTGGTGGGAATACCGCTATGACATTGACGGCGACGGCTTTTTCGAAGATGCTGACGGCGACGGCGAGTTGTATGGACCCGACGGCACCGGCGATCAGGACGACAAAGAATGGCCCCTGAACATTGCCCTCGATGACGATGATCTTTCGGTCCCCAACCAGATGGTCATCCCCGTCGGCCAACAGGTTGACCTCACCCTGACCTCCCGAGATGTTGTGCACTCGTTCTGGATCCCTCGCCTGAACGGCAAGCGAGACACGGTCCCTGGCCGTCTGACCTATTGGTCAGTGCAAGCTGATGAGACTGGTGAGTACAACGGTTGGTGTACCGAATTCTGTGGCTTGTCTCATGCCCGAATGCGGATGAGTGTTGTTGTGCTGTCCGAGGCCGAGTTTGACCAGTGGCTGGCTGACCAGACCGCACCTTCAGAAGTTCCCGCAGAAGGTACGGCCGAACGAGCCGGATATGACGTCTTTGTTTCTCAGTGCTCTCGCTGCCACGTTGTCAGCAATGATGACCAGGAACTGCAGGACGCCTACCCCAAAGACTTCGAAGCTGATCTGCTCAACGGTGCCGCTCCGGACCTGACCCACTTCGCCAGTCGCAGTGTTTTCGCCGGGGCGACCTATAGCCAATACTTCGGCATCGATCCTGACGATGACAACCTCGACGCATCCCAGTACCTGGAACTGTCCGACATCGGCATCTTCAATGAGGCCGAGGTTCGAGCATGGATAAAGGATGCTCCCAGCCGGAAAGAAATGTTTGATGAGGGACGTCGCGGCATGCCTTCCTTCGAAACCCTTTCCGATCCCGATCTTGACAATCTCGTCGCCTACTTGGCGACCCTCGACTAGGAGCTATTGAACCAATGGCACTTATGGATGAACCCCTCCGCTACAGCCTTCCTGAAGGCGACAAGCCCGGAATTGCCAATCCACTTGGAGTCTTTTCTCGCCCAAAGGCCGAGACAGGACTCAAGAATTGGCTGACAACGGTTGACCACAAGAAGATTGGAATCATGTATGGCTCCGCTGCCATCTTTTTCCTGTTGATTGGCGGTTTTGCTGCTCTTCTGATCCGGATCCAGTTGGCAACGCCAAACAACGACTTCTTGTCTGGTGACGCCTACAACCAGGTCTACACCATGCACGGCACCATCATGATCTTCCTGGTTGTGATGCCCATTGGTGCTGCTTTTGCCAACTTCTTGTTGCCCCTGCAGGTTGGTGCCCGTGACGTTGCCTTCCCCCGCATCAATGCCTTCAGTTTCTGGTGCTTCTTTGCTGGCGGCTTGATGCTGAACACCAGCTGGTTCCTTGGTGGCGGCGCCGATGGCGGCTGGTTCAACTATGCCCCCAACAATGGTGTTGCCTATTCGCCATCACACGGCATCGACTTTTGGAATGTAGCTCTCATCATCACGGGTATCGCTTCACTCAGTGGTGCCATCAACCTGATTACAACCGTGTTGAACATGCGGGCCCCCGGCATGGACTTGATGAAGATGCCAATCTTTGTTTGGATGACCCTTGTCACCCAGTTCCTTCTCCTCTTCGCTATCCCGGTCATCACTGTTGCCCAGGTCTTGTTGTTGATGGACCGGGTGTTTGGTGGCAACTTCTTCAATGTTGAGCAGGGAGCCGATCCACTCTTGTGGCAGCACCTGTTCTGGATCTTTGGGCATCCCGAGGTGTACCTGATGATCCTGCCCGCGTTCGGCATCGTGTCTGAGGTCATCCCTACCTTTGCTCGCAAGCCCATCTTCGGCTATCCGTTCATGGTCTTCTCCGGAGTCGCTATTGGCTTCATGGGATTTGGCGTGTGGGCCCACCACATGTTCGTTTCTGGTCTTGGCCCGCTCTCTGTCAGTGCTTTTGCGGTGGCAACCATGTTCATCGCCGTACCGACTGGCGTGAAGATCTTGAACTGGGTCGCCACCTTGTGGGGCGGCAAGCTGATCTTGAACACCGCCATGTTGTTCTCGATCGGACTCATCACCCAGTTCACCGTTGGTGGCCTGTCGGGTGTGACTCACGCACTGGCGCCCTCGGACACCCAGCAAACTGATACCTACTACATCGTGGCCCACTTCCACTATGTGCTCTTCGGTGGCGCCCTCTTCGGCTTCATGGCTGGCTTCTACTTCTGGTGGCCGAAGGCCTTTGGCTACATCCTGAACGAGACCTGGGGCAAATGGAACTTCTGGTTGATGGTTGTTGGTTTCAACCTGACCTTTGGCCCCATGCACATTCTTGGCCTGCAAGGCATGCCCCGACGTATGCAGACCTATGACGATGCCATGGGCTTCAACCTCTGGAACTTCTGGGCCACGATCGGTGCCTTCATCCTGGCCGCTGGAACCCTCTTGTTCGTGGTGAATGCCCTCGTCTCGCTCCAGCAGTGGAAGAAGGCCGGAAGGCCAGACCCAGGACCAGATCCATGGGATGCTCGAACGATCGAATGGTCAATCCAGAGCCCCGCCCCTGAGCACAACTTCGACTATGACCCCGAGGTCGTCTCCGTGGACGATTTCTGGCACCAGAAGTACGCCGAGGACGAGAACGGCAAATTGCGCAAGGTGGCTCATGGCGCCGACATCGCCCAGCCCGGCAATGGTGAAGGTGTTCACCTTCCCGCCCCCTCCTATTGGCCGCTCGTGTTGGCCCTCTCCCTGCCCATCATTGGCTATGGCCTCATCTACTCACTGTGGTTGACCATTCCTGGTGGTTTCGTCATGATCATGAGCTTGTACGGCTGGGCCCTTGAACCCGCCGATGATCTTGATCTTCCCCACGGACATGATGACGACAACTCGTCTGATGCAGAGATTGCGAGCACCGTCAATGTCTAAAGTCATTGCTACTGACGATCACGTCGATCATGCTCATGACGAGCATGATGATCACGGCGCCCATCGGACCAGTCTGAATCTGTCCAACATGAAGTTGGCTATGTGGCTGTTTCTAGGGTCAGAGTGCTTGCTCTTTGGAGCACTCATTTCAACCTACTTGCTGTCCAAAGCCCGGTTCCTCACCGAGATCTTGGCCGGTAATCCGGTTGTGCTGGACTCCATCGAGAATCCGGCGCTGGTGGCAGAGATGCGAGAGGTCGGTTCCGTTGAGCCACTCTTCGATATCCCATTCACCTCGCTCAGTTCCTTCATCTTGTTGATGAGTTCACTGGCAATGGTCTTGGCCCACAAGGCCATCAGCGAAGCGGACTACAAGAACACTCGAATCTGGCTGGCAACAACAGCCCTGCTGGGCTCATTCTTTATTGCCGGACAAATTGCCGAATTCACTGCCTTCAAGGAAGAAGGCCTGACCTTCACCGGCAGCCTGCTTGGCTCAGCCTTCTACACCCTCACCGGGTTCCATGGCATCCACGTAAGTGGGGGCATCATCATGTTGATGACGCTCCTGGTGCTGTCGTTCAAGGGTCAACTCAACCAAGACCGGGCCGAGACGGTCGAGCTTGTTGGCCTGTACTGGCACTTCGTCGACGTCGTGTGGGTTCTCATCTTCACCATCGTCTACCTCATTCCATAAAAGGCGAACAATGTCTGACACTGCAACCGCATCGACCGAGCACGAGAGCCATGACACCGTGGCTCATGACGATCATGCCCACCCAACCGAGACCCAGTACTGGCTTGTTTTCTTGTTGCTGGCTGTCATCACCGCTTTCGAGGTGTTGTGGTCCTATCTCGGCTTCTCGGGTCCGGCACTGGTTGTCCCATTGATCTTGATGATGTTGGTCAAGTTCGTCATCGTCGCTGGAGTGTTCATGCACCTCTGGTTCGACATGAAGATGATCAACGGCAAGATCTTCACCATGGCCTTTGCCGCAGGCATTGTCATAGCCATGGCCGTCTACACCGTCGTCGTAGCCACCTTCGAATTCAACATCTAGTCGTTGCTGGAGTAGCTGCAGATGATTGCCATCAGCGGCCCCGTTCCCTGGGTACCGCATCCCGAAGTATGGGTACTGGTATTGGGCGCGTTCGCCATCGGTGGCTACGCAGCCAAGGTGTTGCAGCCCAAAGCGGTTGCTGCTGGCTACCCGGCAATCCAGCGCCGCCAGAAGATCTGGTTTGGCATTGGCATCACCATGATGTGGCTGGCCTCTGACTGGCCAATGCACGACATCGCCGAGGACTATCTCTATTCGGTCCACATGTTCCAGCATCTCTTGCTGTCAATGTTGATTCCAGCGTGTTTCGTCCTGGCTACTCCGCGCTGGGTGTTTGAGCTTCTAGTCATGCCCCAGTCGCGCTTGTGGCGAAGTTTCAAGAAGATGTCGTCGCCACTGGTTGCCGGTGCCCTGTTCAACTTCCTCACCATGTTCTTGCACTGGACCAAGATCGTCCAGTGGTCAGCCGACTCGGCCGCCTTGCACTTCGCCTTTCACCTGATCATCTTCACGTCCGGCTTGCTGATGTGGATGCCTGTCATCGGTCCAATTAGTGAGTGGCGATTGCCGCCCCTCGGCCAATGTCTTTACCTGTTCTTGATGTCAGTTGTGCCGACGGTTCCCGGTGGTTGGCTGGTTTTTGCTGACGATGTTGTCTACCGCCACTACGACACCTCGGACCGTCTATGGGGCCTGGATGTGCTGGCTGACCAACAGCTGGCTGGCGCCATCATGAAGATTCTTGGTGGCTGGGTGATCTGGATCACAATCCTGATCATCTTCACCCGATCCCTAGGCAACACTGACGAGGCGGACCGAAAGGCCCGCCAAGATCGGCATCGCCAACGCAACACTCTGCCCGAGCAACAGCTCGCCTCCAAATAGAACCATGTCGAAGAGGATGAAATGGTTCTTGATCTGGCTTGTAGCGACGATCGCGATGCCGTAGCCGTCACGCTTATTGTCAGTCGCCAACAGTTTCGGAAGAGCACATTTCAAACCTCAGAAATGGGGCCTGAAAGACCCTCAGACGTCGGTCTTGACTACGAAGCATCCAACATCGAGATCGGTGATCGAACGCTTCGAGCATGGTGGGTGCCAGCCGAAAACGCTGTGGGAGCAGTGTTGGTCTTTCACGGGCAGAACGAAGCCCTGTCAGATTGGGTGCCAGCTATTGCTCGGCTCAATGACAACGATTTGTCGGTCTTCGTCTTCGATTACAGTGGCTTCGGCGAAAGCGAAGGTGACCCGTCGGTTCAGACCTTGCGCGAAGACTCAGAGGCCGCCTTCAAGGTCTTCCAGAAGCGGGCCCCTGATGGACCGATCTACCTGTTGGGCTATTCACTAGGCGCAGGTGTTCTCATCGACGCGATGAACCACCACGATCTAACCAGTGATGCCATCGTTCTTGCGAGCCCATTCTCAAGCATCCGAGATGTTGCAGTCGAGGAAGGGGCAGTACCCGGGTTCCTCTCCGCTGTTGTGCCCGATGCCTACAACAACGTGACTGGAGCCAGGTCAATAAACGTCGCGATGAGAATTGTGCATAGCGAAACCGACGGCAGATTCCGGGTGCAGATGGCACAAGAAGTTGCAGAAGCTGCCCCCAACGCCGAAATCGTGATCGTGCCAACTCCCCGCCATTCAGAGTTCCTGGCTAGCCCCGATGAGATTGGAGACTCCGCCGACCGGTTCTGGTCAGCGGTGCTTGAAGCGATGACGAGACAGCCATGATCCAGATGCGTAGTTGATCGACAGCGAATTCCCCGGCGCTAGATCGGACTATTCCCAACGGAAGAGGCGAGAGGCTAGAACGGGTGTTCCGAGAGCCCAAAGGGTGAGACATGTCCAGGCCCAGCCCGCCCCTGACGTGCCCGAGAAGCCGGATCGAAGCAGCTCGGCCAGGGCGGTTGACGGCAAGAGTTTGACGACTGCGTGCAGCCAGCCGGGCATCCGCTCCAACTCGAAGACCAGGCCACTGAGCAATAACAGAATGATGTAGAGGGCATTGGCCAAAGCCAGTGAGGTGAGACCCTCGACAATGCTGGCCACGACAAAGGCCAAACCAACGAAGGCCACCAGTCCCAGCATGATGACCACGGGAATGGTGATGGAGACTTGGGGTCGCCAGCCAATGGCTAGAGCGATGGCAATGAGCAAGATCAGCTGGACACCAAAGAGCACGACGGTAGTCGCCAGCTTGGATGCCAAGAACTCATTCACCCGCAGGGGAGTGATGGCCAGTCGTTTGATCGCCCCAAAGCCCCGATCAAAGCCCAGACCGATGGCGAGGCGGACAAAGGCCACCGAAAGCAGGGCCAGAGAGATGATGCCGGGAGTGAGGAAGTCGACCGGTTCGCCGTCGCCGGTCGGGACGATGTCGACCTTGGAGAAGAAGACCAGCAGCAAGATTGGTAGGCCGAGGGTGAGCAGGAGCTGCTCGCCGTCTCGTGCCGCCACCTGCAGATCGGTCCGGGTTAGAGCAATGATTCGAGAGCGTGCTGTGCTGGTGCTCATGATTGGGGTCCGGTGATTCGGAGGAACACATCTTCCAAGCTCTGTGTGCCCGCTTGAAGATGCCCGATGGTGTGACCCTGATCGGCCAGCCAGCCAGTGATGGCGGCGACGGCTTGGGGCTGGGGAACCATCTGTACCAGGTAGTGGCCGGCCACTGGCTCGCTGACCGGGCAACCGAGCTTGTCGGAGAGTTGGTCAACGGCAAGTCCGGGAGGTGCAGTGAAGCGGATCTCTTGTCCTCCCGAAGTGAGTTCATCCAGCGTCCCGGCAGCCGCGACCTGGCCTTGGTTCAGGATGATGACCCGGTCGGCAATCTGTTCAACATCGTCAAAGCGGTGGGTGGTAACCAGAACAGCGCCACCGTCCCTGGCCCGATCCCGGATGATGCCAAGAACCCGCTGGCGACCCTCGGCGTCAACGGCCGCGGTTGGCTCGTCCAGCAGAAGTAGATCGGTTCCCCCGCACAAGGCCAGGGTCAGGCTGAGGCGTTGCTGCTCGCCCCCAGACAATCGCCGCCAGCGTTGTTTCAGCAAGTCGTTGAGTCCTGCGGCCTCAATCAGGTCGCGCGTGTCGCCGCTGTAGCCATGAAGTTCGCTGAACAGCCGCACGGCTTCAGCAACGGTCAAGCCCATGGGGATACCGCCGGCTTGGGGCATTACGCCCCAGCGTTGGGCCAGTTCATTTCGGTGCTGGACTGGATCGAGGCCGAAGACGTTCACGGTTCCACTGTCGGGGTGTCGGTAGCCTTCGATCGCTTCAAGGGCCGTTGTCTTGCCTGCCCCGTTTGGCCCCAACAAGGCCACAATCTCACCGGGCTGGACGTGGAAACTGACACTGTCTAAGGCTGGCTTGTCCAGGGCTAGTCTGGCGGAGGTCGAGCTGCCGTAGCGGACGGTTAGGTTTTCCACCTTGATAGCAGGCTCAATAGCTGACACTCGATCACGCTAGCCCCGACGAGCTGGCGCCGGTACACCCCGCTCTAGCGGGGTCCGTCGGTGCCAGAAGGGTGAATCTCTGTCAGACTGGGCTGATGGATCTTGCTCGAATGCGCTATGAGTACGCAATCCGCGGCCTGGACGAGAGTGAGCTGGTCGACGATCCGCTTGAGCAGTTCCGGACCTGGATGGCCGAGGCAGTCAAGGCAGAGGTACATGAACCCAACGCCATGGTGGTGGCCACCGTCAATTCTGATGGCCAGCCTTCGTCCCGCCACCTCCTGTTGAAGGGACTCAGCGAGGGTGGATTCGAGTTCTACACCAACTATGAGAGCGACAAGGCTGGAGACCTGGCTCAGAACCCGGCAGTTGCCCTCACCTTTCCTTGGCTGCATCTGCAACGACAGGTCAACATCACCGGAACGGTTCAGCGACTGACCCACGGAGAAGCCGTACGCTACTTCGCCGTGAGGCCACGCGATTCCCAGCTCGGTGCATGGGCCTCAGCCCAAAGCAAACCCCTAGCCAATCGAGCCGCGCTGGAAGAACAGGTGGCCCAAACCGAGCGTCGCTTCCCCGACGAGGTTCCCCGCCCATCCCACTGGGGCGGATATCGGGTTATGCCAACCTCAATCGAATTCTGGCAAGGTCGACCCAGCCGGCTGCATGATCGGCTTCGTTTCAGCCGAACCAGTGTTACCAGCGACTGGACGTTGACTCGACTGAGCCCCTAGCTGAACCCTTGACCTACCCAGTCGGTCCGGTCCTCTGCGTCCAGCTAGAGCAGCGCGGCTCCGGTTTCTCGAACATGATCGAGATCGGAAAGATCAAGAACCTGTAGATACAAACGGGTGATACCAATCTCGGCGTAAGCGGCCGCTCGCTCTTCCAGCTCGGCGAAGGTCCCGCAGAAGCCTGCTTCTTTGAGCTCGGAGACTTCTCGGCCCAGGAAATCGGCCCGGCGTTGAATCGTCGCATTGTCAGCGCCAGCACAAAGTACAAGAGCGGCGGACTTGATGAGCGTTGTCGGGTCACGGTCGATTGCTTCGCAGGCTCGATCGACGTTGGCCAAGATGGCTGGCACCTTCTCGATATTGCTGAACGGCACATTGAACTCATTGGCGAAACGAGCAACCATGCGGGGTGTGCGTTTCTTGCCTCCACCGCCGATGATGATCGGCGGATGAGGGGTCTGCTCGGTCTTGGGTAGAGCCGGTGAATCAACGAAGGTGTGGAACTTGCCGTCGTGGCTGTAGAGCTCACCGATCGGTGTGGTCCAGAGTCCAACGATCTGCTCCAGGGCTTCTTCCATCCGGTCCATGCGGTAGCCGAGCCCGGGGAAGGGGATGCCGTAGGCCGTGTGTTCGGACTCGAACCAGCCCGCTCCGAAACCGAAGTCGATTCGTCCGCCGCTCATGGCGTCGACTTGGGCAACGGCGATGGCCAGTGGTCCTGGTCGGTAGAAGGTGACCGGGCTGACCAGGGTGCCCAAACGGATTCGGGAGGTTTCGCGAGCGATGCCTGCGAGCGTCACCCAGGCGTCGGTCGGCCCGGGAAGACCGGATCCGTCTCCCATGTTCTGGAAGTGGTCCGAGATGAAGAAGGCCCCGAACCCGGCCTCTTCCGCGGTGGTGGCCACCGCGAGCAACTGCTCATAGGAGGCCCCCTGCTGAGGTTCCGTGAAGATTCGATATTCCATAGAGTCAGACTACAAACCTGCCGGCTCACATCGCCGTCAGAGCGAAAAGCTGCCCGCCCATCGGGATTAGCCCGATTGACCTGGCCATGTCGTCGCCGCGTTAACCAAGCCCTCGATCAGGTGATTGATATGAGGGAATGTCTCTTGGCCCGGGTCATGGCCGGGCCAATGCAAGGCCAGGGGAGACAGCCCGCGCACTCGGGGTGGCAACTCGATTTGCACACCGCCGGAGGAAGGCAGGTTGCAGGGGTTGGCGGGGTGCTGCCCTCGTAGTTCCTTGGGAATGACTTCGAGATCGTCGACGATCTTGTAGGCCGACAGGTTCCAGCGCAGATGATGGGCAAGATGTTTGGCCATTCGCCGATTGCGACCACCGAGATGCAGGGTTGACCAATGCCCGTGCCGCCCATAGCCGTGGACAGAGATCACCACACCACAGTGGTCAATAAACGAGCTCAGGTTCGGTGAGTGTGCCGGATCCAGCTGGGCCGACGGGATGTGATGGCGCATGCCGCCCGGTTGCACGACTCCGTAGTAGGAGGCTCCAGACCTGCGGGCGGCTTCGCGGGCGATGTGGTCGGTGACACGCTCGAGGTTTCCACCATGCAGGGCACAAAAGCCGATGGTCGAACGAAGTTCCAACTCTTCCAAGACGCCATCGGTACGCAACAGGTCACGAAAGAGGAGGGGTTCATGAGAGACCGGCTGCACGGCCCCACACTAGTTGCTCGTTCTGCTTGAAAATCTGTCTTCTGGCACCGGTTAGCCGATTTGGGGAGTTATCGACTTGCCTCGTCGTGCAATGGCACCAGCGATGATGAGCCCGGCATTCAGGATGAAGAAGGCCCAACCCAAGATGGTGGTGCGGGCCATGGTGCTCGAGCCGATGGAGACATCGGCGGCAAACCAGTTGGATGCGTCAGTCTGCACACCTTCGGCTGTGGTGATGATGGAATCAATCCAGGGAGTGATGTTGAGATCTTCACCAGCCGGAGTGCTGAAGATCTGGTAGGACCAGATGCCGTAGAGAGCGACGTAGACACCAACGACCAGCAGCATGACCGCCGAGACCATGTTGATCTTGGGCAGGATCTGGCGGAAGTTGTTGACGATGCCCTTCTTGCCAAAGGCCACGGCCAGGGTGAGCACGGTGGCCAAGAGTCCCATGCCCAAACCGTAGGAGAGGAAGGACCCGAAGCGACTGGAGAAGGAGGCGCCCGAAGCTGAGGTTCCGATGACGCTGAGGAAGATTCCAATGGTGCAAGACAGTGAAGCAATGGCGTAGGAGATACCGAAGAGGAACATGCTGGCGGCTGAACGAGAACCGGTTCCCTTCTCCAGTTTTGGAAGTTTGAGCAATGGTTGGAAGCCACGCAGCATGGCGATGCCAAGGATCACGAGGCCAACACCGATGACAATGGTGACGTAGGGCATGTACTCCGCAATGGAGTTCCAAAGGCCAGCAAAGACCAGTCCGATTACGCCAAACACCAGGAGGAAGCCAGCCGAAAGCGACAGGCCAACAATTTGCGCCCGGTTTAGGGCGACGATTCGTGATTGCTCACCGTCGTCGTCGTCGAGGCCAAGGAAGAATCCTAGGTATGCCGGCAGTAGCGCAAAGCCACAAGGGTTGATCAGAGCCACCATGCCAAAGGCAAAAGCTCTTGCGTCGAGGAGATCTCCCATTTTGGTCGTCCAGTCTGTTCGGGTCGTGAGTGATTAGTCGGTTGAGATGAATGAGCTCGTTGGCTCGGTGTTTAGCTCGTAAGCAGGTGTTCGTTGATCAGATCCGTGAGGCCTTTTTCAGTCAGCGCCCCGCTGAAGGTGTGCATGATTTCGCCGTCTGCGCTCACAAAGGCGGTCGTCGGCATGGCCAGGCCACCAACGAACTCATAGGAGCCAACAACATTTCCCTCATAGAGGGTGTCAAACGTAAGGCCGGTGCTCTCAATGAGACCGAGCCAGGCACCGGTGGAGTTGTCTCGGCTGACACCGACGATGGCGACCTCGTCACCGAGCTTTAGGTGAACAGCCTCGAAATCGGGCAGTTCTCGTCGACACGGCGGGCACCAGGCAGCGAAATAGTTGAGCACCATTGGCTTGCCTTGGTAGTCAGCGAGTGAGGTGGTGCTCCCATCGGGAGCGCCGAGCGTGAAGTCGTGGATGGAATCAGCCGCGGCGTGCTCGGTTCCATTTGTTGCGCCTGTTGTGGTGGAGCCTCCACCGGCGAAGGCCAGCAAGCCCAGGCCCAGCACGAGGGCGGCAACAATTCCAAGCAGGAGATTGCGGTTGCCTCCCGACTCGCTAGGCGAGCTCGGGCTGGAACTGTCTGGAGTATTGGGGGGTGTGGATTCGGTCATGAGGGTTCGTCCGGGTGGTTGATCAACGACGGTTAGTCAGTGTGAGTGAGCCAGTGTCGCTGGTCCAGTGGCATATGGAAACCATAGAAGAGTGGCAAGCATTCCCCGATTAGTCCGTTGAATACCCGGTTCAGCAGTTGTTCAGATCAGCGGAGTGTGCAACTGAGGAGGGGGGTTTGCCCGCGGGGAAGGCGAGGTCCCAGAGAGCCAGTCTCATGATGAAGGAGTGGCCCTAAGCCAGGCATAAAGAATGTGGGTAAAGAGGCGCGGTAAAGAGGCGCGGTAAAGAAGCGCGGTAAAGAAGAGCATATAGAAAACGAGAACGGCACCACCCGGAGGGAACGGGTGGTGCCGCGTTGTTTGCATCTCCTCTAGCTTGGTCCTGGTTGGGCTGATGATCAGAAGTGGGGGCGGGGCCCATTGCCAATCGTCGTCACCCGGGTTCGCATGTGTTGGACAACCCCAAGATCATGCTTGGGGCCGCCCAACGGCCGTTACCCGGGCTCAAGCAATCAGCTTCACCAGGTGCTCGGGAACCGGAATCTCGGGGATCATGTCCTCGGGACGTGGGTTCTTTGGGGGACGTCCTCGTCGCCTCTTCTTGGCCAGAATTCGACCATTGAGGAAGATCTGTCCGCCCCAGACACCCCACGGCTCGCGACGCCTGATGGCGCCCTCAAGACATGGAGCAATTACTGGGCACTCCGCACAGATCCGCTTGGCGGCGGCAATCTCGTGCAACTCCTCAGAGAAGAACAAGTCACCGGCATTGTCGATCTCTCGACACGCTGCCAATGCAGACCAGGTATCCGGACTGTCGAGACTGTCGAGACTCTCGGGTGTGTCCTGGGGCCCGGCAGGATTCCGGATGGTGGCTGCTTCCAGATTGAACTGGGCTTCAAGATCAGGCTGAGCTCCGGTCTTGGAGCCAGCCTTTCCTATTGGTGGTCGGTCGTGCAAGGTCGTAGTCATGATTCCCCTCGTAGTGACTGTGTTGCTGGATACGGCTGTGTTGGTAGTTGAGATGGCGTTTTCGGTTGCGGGTAGCGGGATGGAAGTTGCGGGTAGTGGGACGGCTGGCGATGGATCTGTCTTGGATGACATCAGAGTGAGAGCTTTGCGATTGGTGTGAAATCAGGGCCTGAAAAACGAAAGAGCCGCTAGGAGCTTGTGCTCCCAGCGGCTTTGAGGTCTCGGCCTAAGATTCCTTCGAATCAGGTCGATCTCTCCCGCTGCTGGGAGTGGTCCTTCTTGGGGGCGGTCTCGGTTGAGAACCAGATTGCGCCACCGAAGGACGGAGTGGACGCAAACATGGGGCGTGTATTGCTGCCCTGAACACCGGAAGTCAGGTCGGAGAAAGCGAACCCAAGACGAGACTGAGTAGCTTCCACGCGATAACCGGCATGACTCACGCGACAGGCATCGCCGTGTTGTGAGACAGGGGACTGGCTACGCCGACACGGCTCTTCTTGAAGAGAGGTGCTCGTGGCAGTGTGAGTAAGAATCATCATGGTTGCAGCCTCCCTTTCTTGGAGAATGGCCGAATAGTGCGCCGCTTCAGTGAGCGGTTTTGGAATCTCGTCGACGCGGGTGAACCCGTCGCCGTTGGGTATACGGAACTAGAGATCGAGTCCTATGTCAACCGATTAAACCGAGGAAGTACGAGCAGAAGTAGCTCGCAGCTTGAAGGCGGTGCTTGAGATCACCTTGAATAGCTGGATCTCAACGCCTCGAAGAATAGGAAGAATTCTTCCAAAAATCCGCTTAGGAGGCAGTCTCGGGTGCTGCTTCAGCACTGATGAAGACGGTCTTGCGGTAGTGCCGTAGTTCCTTGATGCTTTCGCTGATGTCGTCCAGCGCCCGATGAGCCGCCGCCTTGCCCGGCGCACGATCCAAGGCTTTTGGGTACCAGCGACGGCTGAGTTCCTTGATGGTGGACACATCAATTGAACGGTAATGCAGGTATTCCTCGATCTCGGGAAGATACACACTGAGGAAGCGGCGATCCATACCAATGGAATTGCCGCAGAGCGGGACAGCGCCCTCTTCCAGATGTTCTTGCAGGAAGGCCAGGGTTTGTGCACCCGCCTCTTCCAAGGTCAAGGTCGAGGCCTTGATCTGCTCAAGCAGGCCGGACTTGGTGTGCATCTGCACGACAATGTCTTCCATGCCCGCAAGCTCTTCGTCGGTGGCGTGAACCACCAGGTCGGGGCCTTCGGCCACGATATTGAGATCATCATCGGTGATCAGTGTCGCGATCTCAACGATGACGTGTTTTGCCGGATCGAGTCCGGTCATTTCTAAGTCCATCCAGGCCAGCACGGGTGACACACTACCGCTCGCTAAGGTCATGTGTCTGATGGATGTACCTTTACTTGCCCTTGATCCCGACCTGGCTGCACCGGCCCAGATGCGAGCCGGGGACGCGGCAGCTGATCTTCCTGCGCGCGAAGGAGTCACCATCGGCCCCGGTGAGCGAGTTCTTGTTCCGACCGGGTTCGCCATTGCTGTGCCCGAACAGGCCTGTGGGCTGGTTCTGTCGCGGTCAGGCCTAGCGCTCCATCATGGAATCATGGTGTTGAACTCGCCAGGACTGGTCGACTCGGGCTATCGAGGTGAGATCAAGGTGATCCTGCTAAACACCTCCAGTGAGTCCTACACCGTCAACCGGGGTGACCGCATCGCCCAGCTGCTGGTGCTACCGGCTCCCAGTTTCGCCTTGCTAGCCGTCTCCGAATTGCCGGAAGCTCCCGATGACCGTGGTGCCGCTGGCTTTGGAAGCTCTGGCTAGCAGTCCTCCAGCAGGTCGCCGATCTGGAGGGTGATCCCATCTGTGCTTGCGGTGGTGCCGGTATCCAAGTGCTTCGTGGCCTTTTCCAGGGAACGGATCTGGGTCTTGTTCAGCTTGGTCTCTGGATTCACTAGTTCTAACCGGAGGCAGGAATCGTTCCAGTACCCCGTCAAGGTGATGGACCCTGTTCCACTTAAGGCCGTGGTTGCTTCTTCCACCGCGAGGCGGAGGCTCTCGACCTGGGCGACATCGAAGCCAAGCCGGAAGGCGAGACCAGCCGCAGCCACTCTCCCCACAGCGGCGAAGCCACTGGACGCGGGGAATGTCACCCGCATCTGATCGTCAAACCTCCGGTCCATGACCTCTTACCTTAGAGGAGGCGTCAGCAAAGAACGTCAGAGGTGCAGTCACGAGAACGCCTCATGAGAGGATGTCACGCAAGACCGTGTCTGGGTCCTTGTCTGGCCGGATCCCGTCATAGCTGGGATGACGTAGATGATGACCGACTTCCCATTCGGCGAAGGAGACTTCGATGACAATCTCCGGGTCTACCCAGGTCGGCTTCTTTGTCAATGTTGGAGTCGGTTCAAATGGGCACTCAAGGGTCGTGTTGACAAGACCAAGCAGCTTGCTTCGTTCCGAATCAGTTAGTCCAGAGCCGACTGCGCCGGCAAATGAGAAACCGTCGGGACCGTTGACCCCAACAAGAACTGAGCCCAGTGAGCCTTCCAATCCACCGGTTCCCGGCAGCCAGCCACCAATCACAAACTCTTGGCGACGACGAATCTTGATCTTGATCCAGCTCGGGCTTCGGGTACCTGGTCGATAAGTGCTGGTGATGCGCTTGGCCACGACTCCTTCCAGGTTTCGGGCTCGGGCGAGGTTTAGCAATGCTTCGCCGTCCGCCTCGGCGTGAGGCGGTACCTGCCAGCCCGGTTCCTGATCGATCAGCCCGGTGAGCAGTCGTCGACGATCGAGATAGGACAGCCCCAGTGTCTCTTGGCCATCGATGTGTAGCACGTCAAAGATCAAGAAGACGACAGGGTGCGCCTCGACGAGGGCAGCCGATGGTTGCAAGGTATGCATGCGTTGCTGGAGCCGAGAGAAGCTTGGCCGGTCAGCATCAAAGACAACGACCTCACCGTCCAAGACGGCATCCACCCCCAGATGTTGGCCGAGGAGCCCGAGCTCGGGGAAGCTGGGTGTGACCACTCGGCCCGACCCGGACCGGAGCTCAATGGTGCTATTGCTGATGCTGGCGTGGATTCGCATCCCGTCCCACTTCAGCTCAAAGGCCCAACCCTCACCATGGGGCATGGTGCCAGCAACGGCCTTCATTGGGCCGGTGAATGATGGGTGACTACTGTCCAAAACGTTCTTCGATACTGTCCAGCCAGGCGGTGATTTCTTCTGGGGTCTGGCGGTCGACCTTGTAGAGAGCGTTCCAGCGAGTGCGGCACAGTGGGTGACACATCATACGAAGATTGCGGAAGACGGTGATTCGCCCGGGATCGCCCTGCAGGGTGTTGATCAGGCGGGAGGAACCGTGGGTGGTGACAATTTCAATACGACGGATGTTCTTGAGTAAGCCCCGCAGATTCTGCTTGCCTTCGGGGAGCTCCCAAGCAATACCGTTCATCCAGACCCGATCAAACCAGCCCTTGATTTCGGCCGGGTGGCCTCCGTGCCAGGTCGGATGAACCAGGATCAGCCTGGTGGCCCATTGCAAGGCCTCGAAGTGCTCGTCCAACTCACCGGTCTCATTGGCGTGGACCGAATGATCAGACTTTGAGGAATGGAAGCGTTGCCACTCTTCCAAGGTTAGAACCGGGTCGAAGTCGGTGGTCAGATCCAGTACACGCAGTGGGGAACCGGCGACGGTAAGCCCAGCGATCACTCGGTCAGCGGCCGCCCGGCCGAGAGAGTCTTCTCGAGGGTGGTAGTGCACCACCAGTGTCTTCGTCGAGCTGTTCTTCACGTGTTGTTGCTGTTTCACGTGTTGTTGCTGTTTCACAGTCTCGGTGGCGTGGCCAATGAGGTCTCGCGCTCGCTGTTTCATAGCTCACCCATGGCGCTGGAGACCTTGCTTAGAAACTCTGTCCGCTCTTCGGGAGTGGTGGCGTCAATGGAGGCCAGGGCGAAGCGGTGTGACTTGCAGCGCCAATGACAAGCCAGGCGAAGGGTTCGATGCACGGTTCGCCGCCCAGCGTCACCAACCACCCGCATCATTAGAGGAGATGCACCGCTGGTGGTGACCGAAACGAGGTGCCGGATATTGCCGAGGTTTGGCTTGATCTTGCCGGTGTCATCGTTCTTGATGAAGGAGACGTCGGGAAGCATGGTTCGGTCCAGCCAGGCTTTCATGATGGCGGGGAAGCCGCTCCACCAGGTCGGGTAGACAAAGACCAGGGCGTCCGCTTGTTGGACCAGGTCGATATGGCTGGCCACCTGAGGGTCGGGATGATCAGAAGCAATGGTGTAGTAGTCACGGTGTTCTTGGTCCGTCATCTTCGCCCGATAACCCATCGCATAGAGGTCCACCACGTCAACGTCGTGGCCACCAGAGCGCAGGCCAGTGACGGTGGCATCACGCAAGGCGGCACTGAAGGATTCAGGATTGGGGTGAGCGTGAATGACCAGGCAACGCATGGATCAGACTCTAGCTGTCTGGCTCAGATAGGCGAATTCTGTCAGCTTCCTGCCAGCGATTGACCCTGCTAGTGATTGAACCTGCTAGTGGTTGAGTGAGTCGGCCAAGACAGGGGGGAGGGATCGTTCATGGACAATGGTCAGGTGCGAGGTTGATCGGGTGATGGCCACGTACAGCAAGCTCAGCCCGTACTCCTCTTCCAGGATCCTGGCTGGCTCAACAATGATGACCGAATCAAATTCCAGCCCTTTGGCCTGCCAGGGGGTGAGGTGATCAATTTCGGCGGGCAGATCCAGTCCAATGACCACAAGGGTTCCGGTCTCCAAGCTGGCCCGTGTCTCCTCAATGACTGAGGCAAGTTCTTCGGTCATTGATTGCACCGGAATCGCTTTGGGGTGGTGTCCGACGGAGCGGATGGATTGGGGAGCGGTCAGGTCCGGTGCGAGCTCGCTCAAGACCTTGGTAGCCAAATCATTGACTTCGGCTGGAGCGCGATAGTTGATCGTTAGTTCCTTGTAGGTGACGTTCTTGATTGATGGCGGCAGGTGATCGGCCCAGCGACCGGGCTCGCCAATGGAGCGCTGGGCGAGGTCGCCAACAACAGTCATGGAGTCGCCGCGGGTGCGGCGGGCCAGCATGCGCCACTGCATGGGAGTCAGGTCTTGGGCTTCGTCGACAATGACATGACCAAAGCGCCATGATCGTTGCCCGGCGGCCAGCTCGGCCACACTGGCGGCGCGGTCGATAGCAGCATCAACCTGGTCCAGTTCTAGCTCAGAGATCGGGTTGCCGTCGCCGTCCAGGAGTGGGGCGTTGTTGTCGGATGCTCGGATGATGCGATCGCTCATGCCCAGTACCCGTCGTCGCGTCGGCTGTATTGATCGAACCCTGGGTCGTCGAGTCGAAGTACTCCAGGATTGTCCAACAGGTCTGGGTGGTCTTGAGCTCGTGCTTCGGAGCTGTCAAGGACCGACTGGGCGTACTCGGCTCCAGGCTGGGGAGCGGTCTGGACCGGCCCAAGCTCGTCTTCATCGTCATCCAGCATGGCCAGTTCGAATTCGTCGACCTCGTCTCGTTCTCGGGTTCGGTCTTCTTCGCTCTGACCACCGAGCGGCCCACCGACCAGATCCAACAACTCATCGAGGAGGGGGACATCGGCGTTGGTCCAACGCATCTGGTCCAGGGCTCGTTCGCTGACCCGGTCGCGCTGAAGGGTCAGCACGTCGGTTTCGTCGAGTCCAGTATCTCGGGATGCAAGCTTGAGCAGGGCTTGTGATCCCAGCAGGTCATTGAGGGCTTGCTCGGGAGTGAGGGGCGGCCAATGGCGCAGGAGGAATTCTTCAACCAGATTGTCTGAGCGAAAGCTGTCTCTGGCGTCGTCCAGGTTAGAGAAGGCGGGGTCGTGCACGATTGCCGACAGGGCTTCGATCAGGTCGCGGCGGAAGGCGTTCGCTCCGGCATTGTGATTGGGTTCACGCTTGGCCCGGGCAAACAGGGCTTTGAGGGTTGGCTGGTCCATGTGAACACGGTTCGCGCCATACCAGACCCGAAGGTCAGTCTTGGGCTGGCGTTGGCGATCTTGGATGGCATTGGCCAGGAGGAGGGCCATGGCGGCTTGGCCTTTGATCTTGGCTACGGCTGCGTCTTCAGGCTTGCCGATGAGGATGCCGGGATAGAGCTTCTCGGCGGTCACCGAGACCACTCCGGTTTCACCCAGGGAGGGGAGCACACCAGCGATATAGGTCAGGAACTCACTGCTCGGCCCGACGATGAGCACGCCGGACTCAGACAAGATGTCGCGCTGGTCATACAGCAAATAAGCGGCGCGGTGAAGAGCAACCACGGTTTTGCCGGTCCCGGGTGCGCCTTGAACGACCAGGGTGCCGTTGCTGGGAGCGCGAACAACGGCGTCTTGTTCAGCCTGGATGGTGGCCACGACGGAGCGCATCTGGGCTTGGGTTGGTGCGGTGACTGCTGCCAGGATGGCGGCTTCACCGCGCAGATCATTCGGCGAGAAAGCTGGAGTGCGGTCGACGGCTTCCGTGGGGCCGCCGAGATGGCTGAGTTCGAAGAGTTCGTCGGAATAGTCCACCAGTTCATTGTCGGCATAGTGGAGATGGCGGCGATGGTTCACCCCCAGTCGTTCCAATGGAGTAGCGCGGTAGAAGGGCATGGCAGCGGCAGCACGCCAATCAATCAAGAGCACATCGTCTTCATCCAACACGGTGAGGCGGCCAACCGAGGTGCGGTTTCCGTCCTCGTCTGTGGTGTGGCCGAACGTCAAGGCTTGGCCCATTGCTTCGAGTTCGGCTGCTCGGCGGAAGCCAATCATGGCTCGAGCAGAAGTTTGGCGAACCAGTGCGGCCCGGACGGCAGTGTCAGCTTCGGCATCGTCATCGACAATGTCGCGGATGCCTTCTTCGGAGGCTTCGGCTGCCTCAGCGGCCAGTGATTCGGCTTGGCGGCGAGCCCGGTTCAGGTGGGCACCATGAACGGCCTGGACGTGGTGAAGCTGAGCCTGTTCAGCCAGGAGTTCGGGTGACATTTCGATCCAGACAGCCTAGGAGGGGATGATGCGGACCTGGAAGATGGATGGCCAGAGCTTGCCGGTCAAGTAGTACGTGTCGGTTTCTGGGTCATAGGCCACCCCGTTGAGGGCATGGTCAAGATCCAGCGGCACGCCATCGGGACGGAGCGAAGAAGCATCAATGACCGCGTCGAGCTGCCCGGTTCTAGCGTCAATGACCATCAACTGCTCCCAGCCCCAGACATTGGCGATGACCTGGTTGCCAACACATTCCAGCTCGTTCAGGCTCTCGATTCGTTGCCCATCACTGGCCGTCACCTGGACTGAGCCAGTGAGTTCGAAGGTTTTAGGGTCATGAAAGCTCAGGGTGTTGCTTCCGTCGCTGCGAATGAGTTGCGTGCCGTCGAAGCACAAGCCCCAGCCTTCACCGGCGTAGGAGAACTCACTTGAGGCGGTGAGCGAGGCGCCGTCGCCTACGAGCGCCCGACCGGCCTGCCAGGTCAACTGGACAAACTCGCCGTCAACCAGGGCAATACCTTCGGCGAATAGTTCTGGATCATTGATGGGAACTGATGACTGGATGGAGCCGTCTTCGGCGTCAATCCATGACCGAGCCGATTCGCCTCGCAACCCCTGACTTTCTAGTAGACGACCGTCCTCGAAAATCAGGCCTTGCACATAGGAGGTTGAGTCGTGGGGAATCTCGTTTATCACCTCAACCTTGAACTGACCGCGAAGTGGTTCCAGATGCGGGGTTGTTGAGGATGAAGCACTATTGCCGTCGAGTGGCTCAGCGACTGTCGTGGGTGCCTGCTCGAATTCTGTCTCGACCGCAGCCGAGGCTCCTTTGTTTTCCAAGGGCGAAGGGGCGATGTCCTCACTGCCACAGGCAGCAGCACCAAAGGCGATCGCTACCGCGGCGAGAAGAGTTCTGGGTAGCGGCCGGTGCATTGATGCAACCGTAGCTCCAACCCCGCCCGCCGTAGCTGTCAGGGGTGCCACCTGGGGTCCGCGAACGATGTGAAACTGGACGGATGCGGATTCGCCAATTCACTCCAGCTGATCAAGAAGTAGCTGAAGCAGTGATTCAGGCTGGCATGCGTGATCGATGGGGGGATGACTATGACCCGACCTCAAACCCAGACCTGTCCGATCTCGATGCCAACTACATGACGAATGCTCGCCTCTTTCTGGTAGCCGAGATGACCGACAGCAATGGTGCTGATCAGATTGTCGGCACCGGGGCTCTGGTCCCGGAGGGTTCGGGGGTGTCTCGCATCTTGCGAGTGTCAGTTGATCGAGACTGGCGTCGCCGGGGGATCGCCAAAGCCCTCGTGGCCGAGCTGTTGCTCGCCGCCAGCAAGGCCGGGTCAACCCGCGTGGTTGTTAGCACCGACACACCCTGGTTCGAGGCCATCGCGCTGTATGAAGCAACTGGCTTTGTAGCTATGGGAGTTGATCAAACCGACACCCACTTAGCTCTCGAACTTGGGTGAGCCCGTGAGCTGCTCCGTTCCGAGATTGCATTCAGCCCAATGATTCCTGACAGACTGAGGACATGGTGATGACCGAACGAACTGCTCTTGACGGATCCATACTTCTGGCTGAAGCCAGCGATCTACTGCCAGACGTTGTCGACCTGCGTCGACGGATCCATGCCGAACCCGAGATTGGCCTTGACCTACCCAAGACCCAAGAGAAAATCTTGGCCTCTCTCGCCGATCTGGACCTGGAGATCACGACCGGCAAAGAGACCTCGATGATTGTGGCCACCTTGCGAGGATCGAGCGAGGGTCCAACCCTGCTGCTTCGTGGCGACATGGACGCCTTGCCCATGCCCGAAGACACTGGCCTTCCCTTCGCCAGTGATTACCCCGGCGTAATGCATGCCTGTGGTCATGATGCCCACGTCGCCATGCTGGCCGGAGCAGCCCACCTGCTTGCTGCCCGTCGAGATGAGCTCAAGGGCAATGTCAAGTTCTTCTTCCAGCCCGGTGAAGAGGGCTATCACGGAGCCGAGTTCGCCATCAAGGAAGGTCTCTTGGAGTCACCCAAAGTCGACGGTGCCTTCGCCCTGCATATTGCACCCAACTTGACCTCGGGAGAACTGGCAACCAAGCCGGGACCAATGCTCGCCGCTGCCGATGAGATCGCCATCCGAGTTGTCGGAGCTGGTGGCCATGCTTCGATGCCCCATGACGCAGTGGACCCCGTACCGGTGGCTTGCGAAATCGTGCTGGCTTTGCAATCCCACGTCACCCGCACCGTCGATGTGTTCGTGCCCGCGGTCCTGACGATCGCTTCGATTCATGGCGGAACCGCCTACAACGTGATTCCCGAAGACGTCAATCTGCTTGGCACGCTTCGCACGGTCTCAGCCGAGACCCGAGAATCCCTTCATGCGTCCATTGAGCGAGTGGCTCAAGGTGTTGGGGCCGCCCACGGTTGCACGGTCGAAGTCACCATCAGGAAGGGCTACCCGCCCACCATCAATGATCCTGAGTTCACCGCCATGGCGGCAGGCGTGCTTGAGGAAACCATTGGAACGACACACCTGATGGATTCTCCAATCATGGCCGCAGAAGACTGGAGCTACATCTTGCAGAAGGTTCCTGGCTGTATGGTCACGATTGGGGTCTGCCCACCCAATGTCAATCCAGATGTCGCCCCGGCGTGTCATTCCAACCACATGGTTCTGGACGAGGACGCCATGGCCATCGGTATTGCCAGCCACGCCGCCATCGCCTTGTCCTACCTGTCCTAGTTCCGATTGATGCCACGATGAGCGAGTCTCAGACAGGATCAGAAGCGGTTGATGAAGTAGTGCGCTTGCACGAGTTCTTCGTGCGCTGGCTGGGGGGAACTAGCGGAACACACGCTGGCGTAGGCCGGGACGAGGATTGGACCGAGTTCGAGGCCTCGCTCCACCCAAACTTCGAGATGGTTGTGCCGAGTGGAGCCACCCTCAGCCGTTCCGAACTGCTCAAGAGTTTTGGACCCGCATTCGGGACCAGGCCTGGCCTGAAGATCGACATTCGGGAGGCCAAGATCCTGGATGTGAACGGTGAGTCCGTCCTGATGCGCTACCAAGAATGGCAAGAGTCTAGAAATCCAGAAAGCGAAACCGAGACAACCACAACCGCTCGGGTTTCAATGGTTCTGCTTCGACGCTCAACCGGTGCCCCAGCCGGTTGGCAATGGCTCCAGCTTCAGGAAACCTGGCTAGCTGTTCCCTAACTTGTGAACCGGACTTCGAAGAGTTCTGGCCACCGCTTGCCGGTGAGGAAGTATGTGTCGCTGTCCGCTGAGTAGGCAATGCCGTTGAGCACGTCATCGCTGGCGAGCCCGGAGGGGACCAGAGACGAGGCGTCGACCCAGGCGACAACATCACCGCTGGCGGGGTCGATGCGCAAGATCTCATCCGATAGCCAGACGTTGGCCCAGACAAACCCGTTCACACACTCAAGTTCGTTCAGATTGGCAACAGGCTGGCCATCACGGGTTACATCGACCGTTCCAATGGGATCAAAGGTGGTGCGGTCTCGGAAGGTGAGTGTGGCGCTTCCGTCACTCATGATCAACCGGTCACCGTCGTCGCAGATTCCCCAGCCTTCTCCGCTGTAGTCAAAGGTGTTGACTTCATCCAGGGTCTTGCCGCTCCGGACAATGGCCTTGCCTTCGCGCCATGTCAGCTGCACGATGGTGTCGCCAACGGAGGTGATACCTCCACCGAAGAGCTCATCACCCAGCTCAGCACTAGCCAGTGGATCCGGAGTCCCAGCGACATAGCGACGTGCTCCGGATGAGCCGTAGAGGCCGACACTCTCGATCAGGTCGCCATCGACAATGGCCAAGCCTTGGGTGAAGGCCGATGTGTCGTGGGGAAAACGGTTGAGAACCTCGAGCTGGAGCTCGCCGACGAGGTCCGGGGGAGCGGGAGCTGTTGTCGTGGCCTCGTCCGCCGTCGTTGATGTTGTTTCGTCGGCGACACTTGTCGTGGTCGACTCGGCGCTGGTCTCTGAGGCTGAGTCAGTTGTGGACGAGTCAGTTGTTGGCGTGTCGGACACATCAACTGCATCGGCCGGGATGGTTGATGTGGTGATCTGAACGGCCGCTGAACCAGCAGCTGAAGGCTCAAGCCGCGAACAACCTGACGTAAGCAGGATGACGCTAAGAGCGGCCACCGAAACTATTCGAGAACCCATGAGGTCACCCGCCCAAGAGTCTGGCCTTAGCCGCCTTGCTACGTTCCAGAAGGGCCGCCGGGATGAGGCTGGCAATTCCGCCATCTCCACTGTCGCCGCTGGACTCTGCCGCAGGTGCTTCTTCGACCGGGGGTCGATTCGCCTCTTCTACTCGCTTGGTCTCACGTTCTTGCCAAGCGTGCACGTGAACCGGTCGAACGAGATCGTTGTGGTCGATTTGGCCAAGCAGCTTGCCGTCTTCAAAGCGGACCCAATAACGAATCCATGGCTTGCCGCCGTTGTAGTCCGAAAGGCCATTGACCAAACGAACCTTGCCAATGGTGCCAATTGGCGCACCGCGAAGGGGTCGGGCGGCAACCACTCGCTCACCCGTTCGAAAGGGTGTATCCAGCTCAAGCACCTTTTTGGCCATGCGGCAGACTATCGCCACCGTGCATGACATGAGTAACTTCGCGGGATCATCAGTTCAGCTCACCGAAGCACCCGGTCAGGCAATCAGCACGACCAGCGAAGGAGCCAGTCAACGGGGGCGGTCCTGACGGCTCTTGGCGATAGTCTCGTCTCGCCCCTGTGGCGCAGTCTGGTTAGCGCAGTGGACTTTTAATCCATTGGTCGTGGGTTCGAATCCCACCGGGGGCACGTTTTCGGTTAGGGCGACATGCAGGTGAGCTGTCTTGTGTGAAGAGAGTTTTGGGCCAGTGGCTCCTTTCGAGCAGTGACCGATGGCAACATGTCGGGTAATGCATCGTCGCTTCTACCCCTTCCCGCAGCTGTCAGCTTTGTTCACTGTGCTCTTACTTCTGGCTTCTTGTGCCGACATTGGCGAGCCAGAACTTGGAGCCGACCCAGGCTTGGCTGTGACGACGGCTCCGGGCGAAGGGCCTGATGAAGATGATGAACAACCTGACGGGGCTGAGGTAGCGCCATCGATTCGAGACTTCGCGCCGCCCCGACCCGAGGGGTATGTGCCCTCCGTTGTGGTCGGAGCAAGCTCGGGAGTTCTTGTTTACGACGAAGAATCCGGGATTGTCCGACTTGCAGACCCGGTTGGAAGTATCGCGGTCAACAAGCTGGTTGATGACTATTTCGGCGGCTTGGTCATCCAGCAGGGCGCGAACCAGATCCAATGGTTGGATGCCCAAGGTGATGAGGCGATCATTCTGGATGATGCCGGGGGTGTCCTGCTCGATGTCGGCTTCCTGGACGCGACCGGCGCTGTTCACGCCTTGATTGCGGTTGATGGCACCAGCGTTGACACGGTCAGTCTGAGCCCAAATCTTGAACGGGCTGAGTTTCTCACTCTGGATGAAGGCCAGGCCTTGTTGGACCTGGCTGCCAGCAATGGACTGCATGCGGTGGTGATCGCTGATGAGAGTTGTGGCGACCTGGTTTTCTTCAACTCGACCGGTTCCAAGGTCGATCTTGGTGGACCGGGGCGACCGGCTTGTGTTGTTGCCAGACGTCCGGCCTATGGAGCCGTCGCCCTCAGCCCAGATCGCAGCAAGGTGATCTATACCGAGCTGACCTATCGCAGTGACGGGGTTGTGGCCATGACCCGAATCATTGCCCGCGACTTGGCCAGTGAAGCCGAACTCTTCAACTTGCAGGTTGGCGAGGCGGGCGAGCAGATCAGCAACCTGTCCTTTGACGGGCAACGTCTGGCCTACATCCGCAAGGGGCCAGACGGAGCCAGGGTCGAGATCCTGGATCCTTCAAGTGGCGAACCGGCCTCTGTCTTGGACGTGAGAAGTCCTTTGGCTCTGACATTCGCTCGACAACGCCTCGTGGTTGGTCGAGATAGTCTCGACCAGTGAGTTCGAACGAGCAGTTTCCAACCAGTCAACCGGTCCAGCCAGAACGCGTTGACCCGGTCCAGCCACACGCTGCTCCGGAACAAGCTGACCCAGTTCGAGCTGCCCAGCCTGAGGCATCGATCGGTGCAGCTAACGCGGCGCCTGCGAGGTTGCCGACCATGGCCGACCTTGACTCGCTCGCAGATTCACTGGATCAGGTGGACCAGACCTTGGCCCAGCTGGATCAGCCCCAAGCCGCGTCCTAGTCGCCCTCGATCCCCTTAGCGATCAGGAATCCACGGGCCCTCTCGGTGTAGGGGTACTGGTTCACCAGCGCCCAGAACGCGTGTCCATGCCCCGGTTCGGTGAGGTGTGCCAGCTCGTGGCAGAGCACATAGTCAACTACCCATGATGGGTAGGCGGCCAGCCGATCAGAAAGTCGAATGCTGCCATGAGCGGGTGTGCATGAGCCCCAGCGGTGACGTTGGTTTGTGACCCATTCCACGGTGGATGGTTGGGCGTAGCCATAGCTCTGACACAGCGAGGCGGCCCGCTTCTTGAGATCAACGGTGGCCGAGGTGTGGCGCCGCTTGAACTTCTTGACGAAGTGTTCGACTGTCTCAGACTCTTCCTTGTCGCTAAACCAAGAAGGGATGCGAACTTCCAGGCGGTTGTCTACCAGTCGAGCTTGGGAGGACTTCTTGCGGCGCTTGCTGCGGATGACTTCAACCGTCATCGCATCAGGAGCCAGGACCTCAGTTGCCAGCGCTTCGGTTGGGACCACATCAGCGGGCAGCACGTCGGTTGGCAGCACGTCAGTCGGCAGAACAGGATCCTCGGTCAAACCCGGATCCCGTCCCCGCCGGTCGAGAGATCATCATCCAGCAATCGAATTTGCTCGCCCAGAGACCATCCAATTTGGCCAGCAGCGTCGGTGTTGCTTTGGATGACCCGACCCGACAGGTTTGGTACCCGACCGTCTTGTCGACCCAGCTTGGACTCCACCGTGCTAACCACACCGCCATGAGACAACACCAGCATCGACTCCACCGGATACTCACTCACCAGGTTTTTGAGGGCCTGATCGACCCGAGCGAAGAGGGGATCATCCAGCTCATAGCCTTCGGGCCGCTCACCCGATTCAACCCAGCCGGGCCACTCTTGTTCAATCTGGTGTCGAGTCAACCCTGACCATGGTCCGGCCGAGCGTTCCTTCAGGTCTTCAACCACGATCACTGGTTCGAGGCCTAGCTGGGTGGCGATGATGGTTGCTGATTCGAGGGCACGAAGCTGGGGAGAAGACGCAACCAGGTCAACAGCACCCACCCGGCGGGAAGCGAAATATGCTTGATCTCGACCAAGAGCCGAAAGTGGTGGATTGGCTTGGCCCTGCCAACGCCCTTCGGCATTCCAGGTTGATTGGCCATGGCGAGTCAGAAGCAGGGTGGTCACACGATGACCCTAGGCCGTGGCTGCCAACCCTACGCCGTGGCTGCCTGGCCCTAACCCAGTCAGGTCTTCCTAGTGGCGAGGAAGTTCCAGGGATCTAGAATCAGCAGTTATGGCAACTCTTCGCCTTTTCGCCCAAGCCAGAGAAGCCGCTGGCACCCGGTCAACTGAGCTTGACGGAACAACAGTGGCCCAGGTACTTGCCGCGGCCGAAGAGCAGTTTGGACCCGACTTCGCTGCAGTCTTGGCTGGTTCCAACGTCTGGCTCAACGGGGTGCAAGCCGAACTCACCGACCCAGTGACGGACTCCGACGAAGTCGCTATCCTGCCGCCAGTTTCCGGTGGTTAACCCAATGGTTGACGGTGGAATCACGAACAGTCAGGCTGATTCATGGCTGAGCTGACAGCGACTGTGAGCGCCAAGGAACGTCGAACCGCAGCAATGCAGAATCGAAACCGGAATCGTGAGCAGCGCTGGAAGAATGAGCGCTTCTCCGTTCCCTACCGAACTGACCGACCAACGATCTCCCTGAGCATCTTGTGGTTCGTCGCCGTTGTGTTGGCCATCGTGCTTTCCCAGTGGGCGGTCGCCGTTGTCGCCGCAGCCGTTGCCGGCGTCGCTGCCCTTCAGACTGGCCACGCTTGGGCTTTTCATGCTCCCTCTGACCGCAGGGTTGCTGCCGGATTTGCTGCGCTGACAGCATTGTCAGGCCTGGCCGGAACCTTCGGCCTCGGTTTGGCTTGTGTGATTCTGAGCTTTGCTGCTTTCGCATATTCGCTGTCCGGAGTCGATCACCACACTCCACTAACGGACAACCCCGCAACGAACAGTCCCGAGACTGCCCTTCCCGGTGCTCGAACCGTCGCCTCACAGCGCCTTCAGACCCGACCCAAGTCTCAACAAGCAGCCCTGCTGGATTTCACGGGAATCCTGATCCGATCTTCCATTCCCGCTGGCCTGGCCGCTGGCTCGTTGGTGGCTCTGACCGGCCGTGGCATTGGGGCTGCCATTTCCTTGGTGGTTCTGGTCAGTGCGTATGAGATTGGTGACTACCTGGTTGGAACAGGCTCGGCCAACGCTATTGAAGGACCCATTGCCGGAATCGCCGTCCTGGCTGTGGCCGGAGCGGCCTTGGCCATCACCCAACCTTCCCCTTTCGATGGTCCACGAGCCGTCTTGTTCGCCATTCTTACCGCCATCAGTTGCCCCTTGGGACAGATCCTTGGCTCGGCCATCCTCCCTCGCGGTGACTCCTGGGCTCCCGGACTGCGGCGCCTGGATTCATTACTGATCGCCGGTCCTCTCTGGTTGCTATTGCTGTAAGTCGAGCTTGATCTGGGCTCCAGCTGGGCCTGGCAGCAGTCTGGCGATAGCCTGTTCGACGTGAACGAACAGCTGGACAATCTCCTCAATGACGACACCCTTACCGACATCGCTAGCCGGTCTCTTCCCGATCTGAGGTCAGCTCGTGTTGCTGCCGCCCAGGCCGAGAACGATGTGTCGCTGGTCCGACGAATCTCACAGGGCCGCCTGGACATTGTTGGCCATGAGCTGCAGCGTCGGGCTGGCAAGGCCGAAGGTGATGCCGATGTTCCCGGTCTGCTGTTCAACCTTCCGGAAATCTTGAGTGGTGATAGTGGCGGAGGTGCAAGTGGTCGAGCCGTTGTCATCAACGAGCCAGGACCAATCGCCTTGTCGCTGGTTGAGCGGCTGGACAAGGTTGTTTCTCCCGGTGATCTTTCCGGAGTTGACAAGCTGGACGATGGTTCGCTTCGTATGGTCTTTGAGAGAATTGGCGACGTTGAAGCTGAACTCTCAGGTGTTCGTCGCCAGCTTCACGAGCGAATTGATGCCATCCAAGCAGAGATTGGCCGCCGCTACCGCGACGGCGAAGTATCGATCGACTCCATCCTGAAATGAGCCCGATGCGTTCATGGGGGGAATGGAATGAGGGTGTGAGACGTTGAAACCCTTCGTGCGTCGGGTCGCCGTTCTTTCCCTACACACCTCTCCTCTGGCCCAACCGGGCACAGGCGATGGTGGCGGTATGAACGTCTATGTGCGCGAGCTGGTTTCATCGCTGGCTCAGGCTGGCGTGTTGTGCCGGGTTTATGTGCGCCGCTGGGACAAGGACCTTCCTCGCCGAGTACAAGTCGAGCCAGGCTTCGACGTTGTTCACATCGATGCTGGCCCCCCTGAGGCCACCAAGGAACAGTTGGAAGGGCTGGTTGAAGAGTTCGCTTTGGGTGTCATTGATGATCTGATTGATTTCGAGCCCGACGTGATCCATGCCAACTATTGGCTATCGGGTGTTGCTGGCCAGATTGTGAAACGCAAGCTGAGCCTGCCGTTGGTGACAACCTTCCATACCCTCGCTCGGGTCAAGGCCGTCAGTGGTGACCCGGAGCCGGAGCGGCGAGCCTTGGCCGAAGCCGATGTGATGCACTGCGCCGATGTGGTGTTGGCCAACTGTCATCCCGAAGCCGAACAACTCGCTCACTTCTATGAAGTTGACCGTGACCGGGTGGAGATTGTTCCGCCTGGCGTTGACCAGGCCTTCTTCTCGCCCGGTAGTCAGGGTGGGGCCCGTTGGGCCCTGAACGCTGACGACTCACCGTTGCTGCTGTTTGTTGGCCGAATCCAGCCCCTGAAGGGTGTTGGGGTTGCGATTGAAACGCTGGCTCAGCTGGAGCGAGAAGACGCCAAGCTCTGGATTGTCGGCGATGCCAGTGGATCTGGGGGAAGCGATGAGGTCGAACGAATCCGTCAGCTGGTCATTGATCTGAACCTGAGTGACCGGGTTCGTTTTGTTCCACCCCAACCTCACCACCTGCTCTCCACCTATTATCGAGCCGCCGACGTATGCCTCGTACCCAGTCGTTCCGAGTCCTTCGGGCTGGTCGCGCTGGAAGCTGCCGCTTGTGGCACCCCGGTTGTGGCCTCTGCGGTTGGCGGCTTGCTGACCCTGGTCAAGCACGGCACGACCGGCTATCTGGTCGACTCGCGTGACCCCGCCATCTACGCCAAGTGGGTTGACCTCATCCTTGGTGACCCGGTGTGGGCTCGTCGCCTCTCAGTCTCCGCCGCTGCAAGCGCTCGTGAATACACCTGGAGCACATCGGCTGCCCGTCTGCGTGAGATCTATGGTGAGGTAACCGTCAAAACGCTCGCCCCCTGCGGCGAATAGGAGTACAGCTGAATGCCCGGTCTGCAAAGTTCGGACGACCTGGTTCGGCTCGAAGCCATACTCGATCTGTGGCTGGATGATCAGTTGGAGAGCAATCCCGCCGTCGCCTCCGTCGAGCGTGACACGGCTGGGAGTCGCCGCTGGTTTGTTCGCCTTGCTGGGGAAGAGAAGGATTTCAGCACCGTTCGTTTCGAGTTGGGCCAACGAAGCCTGTACTTCGAGTCCTATGTGATGCCGTGGCCGATCGAGAACGAAGCCGAATTCTTCGCTCATCTTCTGCGACGTAACCACAAGATGTATGGGGCCAAGTTCTCCATTGGCGCCGAAGAAGGCATCTTTCTTGAAGGTCACTTGGACAACTCGCTCATTGAAACCGAGGACGAGCTGGACCGTATTCTTGGATCCATCTATGTCTGGGTTGAGCAGTTCTTCCGTCCCGCACTGCAAATAGGTTTCGCGTCTAAATTCTCTTAACAACGCTGAAAGACCTATAAATATCTCTAGAGTGATCAGTATCGTTGGTTGGAGCGGTGTTGCACAGGGGTCGGGGAAGCCCTAACGACTCCGCTCCAATCGACCCTTTCCAGCTGTAGCTTGGTGGCCATGACAAAGCTGCAAATGGTTGGTGGCGGCAAGATGGGCCAAGCCCTATTAGGCGGCATGATTGCCTCGGGTTGGGCCAAGGCCGAAGAGTTAGCGGTTGTTGACCTCGACCCCAAGCAACGACAAGCCCTGAGTGAGCTCTTTCCCGGGATTGTGGTTCTCGACTCGCCCCAAGCTGGGGTCGACACCGTGCTGGCCACCAAGCCTCACCACATCCTGGCCGTTGCCAACGCGCTGGAGAACCCGACTCGGGTCGCTTCGGTTGCTGCCGGAATCACAATCGCCAGCATGGAGGCCGTTGTTCCCGGCGGCACACCCGTCATCCGCATCATGCCCAATACACCCTCGCTGGTTGGCGTCGGTGCTTCGGCTGCTGCCGGTGGCGCATCGACCAGTGAGGCCGACCTGGAATGGGCACTGTCCTTCTTGTCTGCGGTTGGTGAAGCGGTCATCGTCACCGAGCCACAATTGGACGCGGTCACTGGACTGTCCGGCTCGGGCCCGGCCTACTTCTTCCTGATTGCCGAAGCCCTCACCGATGCCGGCGTGACTGCTGGCCTACCCCGACCGATTGCCAAGACGTTGGCCCATCAGACCATGGCCGGATCCGCCGCCATGCTGCAACAGACCGGAGAAGAGCCAGGAGCCTTGCGGGCCGGAGTGACAACGCCCGCTGGCACAACGGCCGCTGGGCTGCGTGTGCTCGAACAACAAGGAGTCCGTGGAGCCCTGATTGATGCGGTGGCTGCCGCCGCGAATCGGTCCCGCGAGCTCGGAGCAGTCACCGATTCATGACGAAGCCTGACCCAATGAAGAAGCCCAATCTTTCGACCATCTCTTTCCTCACCGACTATGGCCTGAAGGACGAATTTGTTGGGGTCGTCAAGTCGGTCATCCGCACCATCGCTCCCGATATTGCCGTCATCGACATCAGCCACGACATCGAGCCCCACGACATCCGTGCCGGCGGCCTGGCCCTGGCCCGAGCCGTGCAATACATGGCACCCGGAGTCGTCCTGGGAGTGGTTGATCCTGGGGTTGCTACCAGTCGCAAGGCGGTTGCTATTGAGGTGGCTGATGGTCAGGCCTATCTGATTGGCCCCGACAATGGCCTCTTCGCCCCAGCGGTGTCCCTGGTTGGGGGAGCAACCGGTGCGGTGATTCTGGATAACACCGACTACCACCTGGCAGCTCCTGGCCCGACCTTTGACGGACGCGACGTCTTCGCCCCAGCCGCCGCTCACTTGTGTAGTGGTGTTCCCTTTTCTGAGCTTGGGACGGCGATGGATCCTGCTGGTTTGGTGCCGGGGATCTTGCCGGTGAGTCAGGTGGCTGATGATGGCTCGATCACGGCTGAGGTGTTGTGGGTCGATCGCTTCGGGAACATCCAGCTCAATGTTGATCCCGAAGACATTGCTGCTTGGGGGGACTTCATCCAGGTTGAAGGTGGGCGGACAACCAGGACAGCAAAGCGAGTGGTGAGCTTTGCCGACATTGGAACCGGTTCGGTTGGTGTCATCATTGACTCTTACGGGCTTCTTGCCCTCGCCGTCGATCAAGGCTCAGCTGCTATGGAACTTGTAGCTCAAGAAGGATCACAGCTCACGTTGCGAGCAGCCGACGGTCCCCGAGGAGCGCCGTCGCCGGTGAGAATCCAAACCAAGCCAACAACGATCCCACCGATCAATCCCGAGATGCTGGAAGGTACTGGCCAATGAGAGCTCGAACCGTGGCCATCATGGTCATCCTGCTGCTAGCAATCCTGATTGCGGGAGCGCTACAGCTCTTCCTCCTCGTCCCCGACAGCTAGATCGGGCTGGTGTGAAAAAGCTCCTGGCGTCGGTGGTTGTTCTCACGGCGCTCTCGCCTGATGGCGACGGACCCTGGTGCCCTCCATTTCTGCTGAGACCTGACACTTCTGATTCCGCCCACTCCTAGTTCAGGTCGAGCTCAGTCGCGACAGCTGTCTCCGCCCGCCAAGTTTCCAGCCAACCCCGACCATAGCGAGGATCATCCGACAGAGACTCAAAAGCTTCATTGGCCCATTCTGGGTCAAGAAAGAACCGCATCTGAGCCGCAAGCCGAGTCGCCCCTGGATTCACGCCAATCAGGTCACGAATCGACGAATCCACCAGGAATTTGTAACAGAACCCACTCTGGTGGCAAGTACACGGTGGGAGAATCCGTCAACTCATCCTTGCCGGCAGGCCGCTCACCGGTATCGCCCAACAATCGCTTGGAATACGAACATAGAAGGACAAACTCAGATGGGATCTGGATCATGGTTGAAAACCAAGCTGAGAGCCATGAGGAAGCGGCGAACCGATGCCAAGGGGCGTCGTGGCTCTCGTCGCCCACAAACCAGCGCCGCTACAACACGAGCTCTGGCAGAGACCGATATTTACGGGCGTCAAGGAATGGGCTGAGAACGAATCACGTCATGGGAAAGCTGCCAAGCAGCACAACAGCCAGCCTCCTAGTATCGATAGTCCTCGCGTTCGTACTCGGTGCCTGTTCCTTCGGATCACAAGGACCGGCCGCCGCCGCTCCAGACACCGTTGATGCGCCTGCTCCCCAAGATGCATTCACGGTGGTCGGTGATCCGTTGAGTGGAAGCATTGAGATCCTGATTCCGGCTGGTAGCGCCCTGTCAGAAAGCCGCAGCGCGGCATACCGGCTTGATACTTGGGATGGAACGACGTGGTCACCGGCGTGGCTGCTTGCCGACCCTCCCATTGTTTGGGAGGTCTGGTCGAACCCGGACAATGGTCTTGCCATCGGATCAGTCGGCGTGATGGGCGTGGGCCCGGACAGTATTGAGCTTCCCGAATTGAATGAGGGTTGGTACCGGATCTGCTCTGGGTCGAACTTTGACACAGACTCTCAGTGCGCGACCTTTGTCATCTGGTTGTGAATCCAGCGGCTAGGAGCATGCCTCAGCGGGCATTCATTTCCGAGAGGCGCAATTGTATCGAAAGGTGTCGGTTCCTTGTCAGTAGTCGATGCGTCAGCGTCGACATCAGTTTGAATGTGAGGTTGTTGGCCGCTGTCGTGAGAGGATTCAGCGTCTTGGCTACGATCGTCTCTGTGAGCGGGTAGTGAACTGTGCTTGAGAGAGGTCGGCGACGTATTGCCGTCAATGATGTCGAACTGTCGCTGGAGGTCCGGGGTGAGGGACCACCGTTGTTGTTCACCACTCCTGGTTGGGGCGCAAGCATTCATGGGTACCGACACCTCCAACCGTTAGAAGAACGATTCACTGTCATCTGGCTTGAGACCCGCGGCACCGGCGAGTCGTCAGCGCCGTCCGATGGTGACTATCGCTTGAGTCGATTCGCTGCGGATGCCGAGGGTATCCGCCAAGCGCTTGGCATCGAGCGTTGGTGGGTAGCTGGACACTCATTCGGTGGAGTTCTTGCTCAGGACTACATGGCTCATCACCCCGACCGCTGCCTCGGAGCGATTCTTCTCTGCACGATGGTGCCGCTGGATCCGACGAACTTCGATGACATCCTTGAGCGAGGCCTGGCACGTGCGGGCGACCCGGGGTGTGACGATGCTTTGGCTGCGTTCCCCCGACCAGTTTCAACTGATGCGGATGCGACTGCGATGCTCGCAGACATCATGCCGCTCTACTTTCGAGAGCTTGAAACCGCTGATCGATTCCTGGAGGAATGCGAGGGCATGTCGTGTCGTGTCAACGCGATGGTTGCGGAGGAACATCAAAACATCGACAGGGTGTCGACTGAGATCCTGCCGACGATCGAAATCCCGACGGTTGTGATCGCCGGTAGCGACGACTTCGTTTGTTCTCCACCAAAGAACCAACAGGTTCACAATCTTATCCCGGGGTCGAAGTTCGTCCTAGTGGAAGAGGCCGGGCACTTTCCTTGGTTCGAGAACCCGGGCCAGTTCTGGAATGGGCTCGACAGCGCCATTGCATCGCTCTGTCGGTGATTCAGTTCCTGACCGTGCTCACACGCGTGTTCTCGACGGATTTCATCCCTACGAGTTGCTCGTCGCTTCCAGCAACACGTCGCTAATCCAGTGGGGTCCACGCCTTTCTGGATGCAAATGGTGGCACTTCGTGGCGCTCCTTCGTTGAGTGCTCTACTAGGTCGCAGTCCAGACGTAGATAGGTTGACGACATGTTCGTCAAGATCTGCGGAATCACACGTCAGGCTGACGCTACAGCTGCGGTCGAGGCCAATGCCGACGCGATTGGACTCAACTTTGTCGCCTCGTCACGCCGATTCGTCGACCTCGAAACCGGACGAATGATCTTGGCCGTCGTTCCTGACGATGTGATGACGGTCGGTGTCTTCCGCAACCATGGTGCCTCCGAGGTTCTTGAAATCACCGAGAGGCTCGGCCTTAATGCGGCGCAACTTCACGGGCAAGAGTCTCCAGAGACAACGGCCGCTGTAGCCGCAGGAGTATCGACGGTGATCAAGGTCATCACGGCTGGGAGCGCCCAGGCCCAACGAATCAGTGAATTCACTGCTGACATTGTGATGATCGATGCCCCAACGCCGGGAGGTGGAAAGCCGTTCGATTGGGACCTCGTTGGCGATCTCGTGGAGACAAACAGGATACTTCTCGCTGGAGGGCTACGGCCTGACACTGTCGCTGCAGCCGTGCGCCAGGTTAGACCATGGGGAGTAGATGTCGCTTCTGGTGTCGAGTCCGGGGACTCACGCACGTGCCGCGACGAGTCGACCAAGAGTGACACCAAATGGTGGATAGTTCATCGGTCCATCGGAGTCAGTTCCGACGTCGATGATTCATGATCAGACGCCAGGAACGCTGAGAGAGAGAAGATTTCAGCGCGTAGGTCACTCCCGATGGAGATCTTCATCGTGCAATCATCGCGTGTTGCCGTCGTGATATTTCGTCTATGTGTAAGCCTCTGCTTGGGTTCGGTACATGCTGGCGTATTGCCCGTTGGCTTCCATGAGCTGTTGGTGGGTGCCGTGTTCGCTGACGGTTCCGTTGGCGAGGACCAGGATCGTGTCGGCCATCTTCACTGAGGAGAAGCGATGGGACACAAGGATCGTGACCGCACCGCGCCCGGCGGAGTCTCTGGCTGCGTCTTGGTAGGACTCAAAGACGCGTTGTTCTGCTTCTGGGTCGAGTGCCGCGGTTGGTTCATCCAGCAGGAGGCAAAGTGGGGTGGCTGGCATGGAGCTGCGAGCAATGGCAAGGCGTTGCCATTGCCCTCCGGAAAGTTCCGAACCATCGGAATAGGTCTTGCCTAAGTGGGTGTCAAGGCCATTGGCCAGGTGGTCGATCACGGTCCTCGCACCGCCTCGATTGACGGCCTCGTTGACTCGGTCGGTGTCATCGAGAGCTGGTGGATCGCCGATGCCGACGGTGGTGCCCGCGGTTGCTTCGAGCCGGAGGTAGTCCTGAAATGCGGCGCTCGAAGAACGACGCCAAGCGTCGATGTCGATATCGACGAGGTCGACGCCGTCGATGAGGATCGCGCCGCTGCTGGGCCGGTACATGCCGGTGAGGAGTTTGACGAGGGTGGTCTTGCCAGCACCGTTATCACCCACGATCGCGACCGTTGAGCCCGCAGCGAGTTGGATGCTTAGTTCACTGAGAACCGGCGTTTCGGTACCGGGGTAGGTGAAGGAGACGCTGTCGAGAGTGATCCCGTCGATGAGTTCGTTGGGAGCGGGTGCCGTTCCGGGGTAAGCGGCGACTTGTTCGTCGTGTAGATCCTCGAGCCAGAGGAAGCGGTCGGCTGTTCGCAGGGCGGCGGACGCTTTGCGTGCCGCGTCGGCGGTCTGGGCAACGTTGCCTCGTATCAACAGTGCGAGTTGTGACACCAAGACAATGTCGCCGATTGTGGCCCGACCGTCGAGCGCTAGCGACGCAGTGAACAACAGTGCGGCCACGTAGCCAGCGGTCAGCGCCAGCCAGCCGACCGACGCCAACAAAGCACCTCTGATCGCCCCCTTGAGCTGGACGTCGGAGACCTCTCGCCACAAATCGTCGGCCCGTTGGTCGATCCGGGCTGAGGCGCCGAAGACCCGCAACTCCATTGCGGGCCCGGTAGCGAGGAAGAGGCGATGAAGCTGGGTAGCTGCTCGTTGCCGTTCAGCAGCGACACCCTTGGCAGCGTCGAGGAACCGTTCCGAGCGAGGAACAAGAACAGCTGTTGGAATAGCAAACAGCGGCGTGACGAGCAGCAATGGATGGACGGCTCCGAGAAGCCACAGCGCGGATGCGAGACTGATTGCCAACGAAGCGCTTCTCGTGAGTGTGAAGACTGCCCGCATCAGCGACGGACCTCCGCTGCGAACCAATTCGAGCTGGTCGAGGTACTCAGGGCGTTCGAGGTGCTCAATGCCCGGCATCCCCGCCGCGAGTTCGAGTGAGTTCTTGTCGATCAACAGACCGACTTGATTGGTGACGACGTGCTCGGCGTCGCCCATGGCTCGCCCAGCAGACCCGATCAAGCCGGCTCCCACACCGCCGACAAGTGCGGCAACAACGGCAAAGCCCCATCGTTGTTCGGTTGCTGAGTCCACGATCCACTTCAGCGCCAGGCTCTGCATTGCTCCGGCCAGGGCACTGAGGACCAGCGTGATCAGGATGAGCGTCGCCAGCTTTCGGTCGGCTTGGCGGACCACCCGCCACAGCAATCCGATGCGCCGCCTGGCCGAGACTGGTTCGGCCGTCGCTGCCGTCGAGGAAGGAGCACTCATGACTCGAGTTCCTCAATGGCGACGCCACTCCGGAGACCGTCGTCTCGGAAACGCTGGGCTTGCAGGTCATAGAGCCGGGCGTAGTGGCCGCCTTCGGCCATCAGTTCGTCGTGCGATCCGTCCTCGGCGACCTGTCCGTCAGCGAGGACGACGATTCGATCTGCTCGACGAACCGTCGAGTAGCGATGCGACACCACCATTGCAGTGCAACCTGAAGCGTGTGCCAGTAGTTGGTCGAACAGAGCAACTTCGGCGTAGACATCCAGGCTGGCGGTCGGCTCGTCGAGAATCAGGACCTGACCACCGACCTTTGCCCCATACAGAGCCCGAGCCAGCGCAATTCGTTGCCACTGACCGCCAGACAGCTCTGCGCCTTTGGTGAACCCTCGGGCCAGAATCGTGTCCCACCCAAATGGGAGGGCGTCGATGATGTCGGATGCATCGGCGGCCTCGGCCGCTGAACGAGCAAGCTTCATCCGATCTGGGTGACCGGGACCAGCAAGCGTGATGTTCTCAAGCACTGAGAGTTCGAATCGCGTGAACTCCTGGAAGATCACCGCGAGGCGGTGGCGCCACTGGACTGGGTCGATCCGACAGAGGTCCTGGCCGTCGATCAAGATCCGGCCAGCCGTTGGTTGGTAGAACCCAGCAAGGAGCTTGAGCATCGTGGTCTTGCCTGCGCCGTTCTCTCCGACAATCGCCACTGATTCTCCTGGGAACACTTCGAGATCGAGGTCGCGCAAGACCGGTGCGTCGGTCTCGGGATACCGGAACGTCACCTGCTCAAAGGAGATGTGTGGGATCGAGCTTGGAGTTGCTGCGCTGCTCCGTGTCGACGCCAGCTGCTGCTCCTGGGCGTGGAAGGTGCGGAGGCGTTCGACGGCTTGGAGTTGCGGTACGGATGATTCGATCGAGAAAGCCTCATAGCCCATCCCACCCAGTCCTCGACTCACGGCCACCACTCCGCCAAGCGCTGTCGCGAGCCCGACGGCATTGATTCCGTCGTTCACTGCCATCCAGGCCAACAGCAAGAAGGGCACGAGCGCTGCCATGCCGTTGAGAACAAAGATCTTCCAATGCAGGCGCTGCGCGCCGAGCAGTACGCGAGATAGCTCCTCGACTGGTCGCTTGCCATGGTCATAGAATCGGGTGATTGCCCACTCTCGGAATCCGAAGAGCCGCACTTCCTTTGCCCCTCGTTCTGTGCCGAGAATCTCTGACCAATACGCTGCTGCTCGGCCGTCGCTGATCGTGTCGACCATGCCCGCTGCAATCGCCCCTGCGTAGTGGCGACGCAGCAAACTCCGTTGCCACGCTACGAAGACAAACACGGCAAGGGCCGCAAGTAGCGAATAGCGGGCGACCACAGCAGCGGACACCAAGGCACCAACAAAACGGGTCATCAGCCAGAGCTGCCCTTCGGCCCCGGCACCGAGATTGAAAAGATAGGCGTTCTCGATGGGCAGCGCTGCCGCGTCCCGGACGACCTGAGATTCGAGATGGTCCACTCCTGGACGCACGGCCACTGCTTGACGCACGGTTTGGCGGATTGCTCCGTTGACACGTGCCGCCATCCAGCTTCGGAACGGCACCAACAATGACTGCGTTACCTGGTCGAGCGTGAGCAACAACCCGACGAGGACGAGCGGTCCCGTCACCGAACTAATCGATGCTCCCCGCTCTGTCGACTCCACGACTCTGCTGACAAGCCAACCAACAGCAACCGCGGTGGCAGCGGGGAGCAGCGACGCCATCAACATCGCCGCCGTCAACCCGACTAGCGCCGTCTTCGGCACAACACCCAGCAGATCAAGCAACGCAATACGTTCTCGAACGAGCGACTTGAGGGCCATGACCGAATCCTATTCGCCGACCGGCAGTCGGTCAACTGGATAGGTTGCCTTGTTCGAAGTGTCCTTCGGCCATACTGGGGCGATGACGACCCGAAAGGAACAGGCAGCGCAATCCCGCGCATTGCTGATTGACGTTGCCCTTCGCCTGTTCGTCGAGCAGGGGTACGCAGCAACACCAGTTAGCCAGATCCTCTCCGAAGCTGGAATGGCCAGGGGCGCGCTGTACCACCACTTCCCCGATGGAAAGAAGCAACTGTTCGTTGAGGTCGTCGATGTCGTGGATCACCAACTCCACGAAGGGTTCGAGGACATCATCACGACCATCACCTCGCCGATCGCCCAGATCCAAGCCGGGTTCGACCTGCTCGTCCGGCTCGCAGCCGATCGGGTGTTCGCCCGTATCATTCTCATCGAAGCTGGCGCTGTGATGCCGGGTGCGTGGACCACCGGATCTGAGTACGTCCTCCTGCGTGATGCCCTTGAACGGGCTATCACCGCCGGGGAGATCGCTCCGGTGCCTCTGGATGCGGCGACGTCAACGCTTTACGGTGCCGCCCGCCGGGCAGCAGACTTCGTCGCCAGCTCCAAGGAGCCCAAGCGGACCGCCGAAGAATGCTCGTCGGTCCTAGCCGCCGTGCTTAGCGGATTCGCCACCTAGATTGCGTGCCGCTCGTTCCGGCACCCTCGATGAGCTCATCAAGCACTGTCCGTTCCTGCTGAGGCCAACCGCATTGGACCGATATTCCGTGGATCTTCGAGGACGTCGGGCGGCTAGGAATCACAACCCAGGGATTCTTGGTAGAACCCTTCAACGCCGAGCTCTCCGCCACCGGTGATGGTGCCGCTGGTGGTTATAGCGTCGGCGAACTCCCAGACGACTTGGGCGTACCCACCCTCGGGTTCCATTTCGAGCAGTATCGCCCACTGATGTGAGGTTGCCATTGCATCGGCGGCCTCCCGCACTCTTTCGGTGTCATCGGCCTCGATTGCCTGGACCCATTGGTCAATCCAAGCGCAGGCGACGCTGCCAGCCACGTAGGCACCGACCTGATATCGGACTCCGGTAGCGGCGAGTCGGGAGGAGTCAAAGTCCGAAGGTTGGGGAATATCGGCGAGCATCTCGACGATCACCTCCTCCTGGGTCTGACTGGTGACCGAGTTGCTGGGCGTAACGGATTCGAACGAGGCGCGGTCCACCATGCGCAACGAGGACAAGAAGAGATCCATCGCATCATCCTGGGCGTCGGGCCCGAGCTGAAGATCGATCTCGATGACGAAACCGTCGGCCCCGCCCACAATGAAGAACCGGGAATCGGAGTGTTGGGCCACGACGACCGGTTCACCAGCGATCACGCCCTGTCGGATTGATGTGGCTTCGATGACACGATCGAGGGCCTGGAGCTCAATGTCGCTTCGCGTGCCAGACCAGGTCCGGATCTCAGCGCTCGCCCCGCCCGGCCCGTCATACTGGGCTTCTCGGCGGATGACCTGCTCGGTCCAGGACTCGGAAAGGTCAACCACAACGAACTCGGCGAGAGTCCGCAGCTCAGGAAGCTTGATTGGCAGCTCAACCGCCCGGACGGCCTCGAGGAACTCAGTCCGACCGAGGCCATATCCCTGAGCAATGACCAGCGTTCCATCGTCGAACGTGACGCCAGCAACATGGCTAACAGGAAGCGTGCCATCGGCCACCACCTCGATGGTGCGGCCATTCAACTCGATTGTTTCGGCGTTGTCCCCGGCGCTCCAGCCGACATCGGGGTTGTCGGAGTCGAACACTCCGATCATGATCGTCGGGTCGATTAAAGCTGATCCGGCTCGGAACAGCTGAGGCGTCCCACTCCGAGCTGCGGGCGGATAGGAGTCGTCGTTGAAGTAGCTCATCTGCCAGCCGTCGGCCTCTAGGAGCAGATGAGGCGGATTCTCCAGGACCGGCGAAATCGGAGTCGATTCGACTGGGTTGAGTTGACTGCCTGACTGGTCTGTTGTGTTGGTTTCGGCTTCGCCCAACGTCGTCTGAGTAGACACAGTTGTCGCGTTGGGTGTCGAAGCGGGCACCGTTTCGACAACTTGGGACTTGTTTCTCGAAACCAGGAACCCGGCGCCAGCAACCCCAAGCACAATGATGATCGACGCTGCAGCCAAGATCGGTGAACGTCGCACCCTCGGTACGGGCCGTGCCACGCCTGCTCTCAGCGTCACGGGGTCCGGTGGGTCGATCACGATTTCCTGGGCCCTGCGGTCGAGGCTGGCGACAAGATCGGATTCTAGGGTCCCTGGGATAGTCATGAGAGTTCCTTCCGGAGGTCTCTAAGACCTCGATGGATCGTGCTTTTGACTGTTCCGACCGAGACATTCATGGCGTCTGCGATCTCCTGCATTGTCAGTCCGCCGTAGAACCGAAGAACCAGTGCAGTCCGTTTCCGCAGGGGCAAAGTGGCCAGAATGTCGAGGAGGTAGTCAGGTTCGGGCGCCGGTCCTGTTTGCAGAGGGTCTGGGTGGAGCCGCCGAACACGGCGTCGTCGAAGTTCACCATGAGCGGCATTCACGACGCTTCGACGGAGGTATGGGACTGGGTCGTCGATCGATCCGAAGGTCTCCCACATTCGCCGGAAGGAGTCTTGGACGATCTCTTCCGCGACGGTCTGGCGATCAACCAAGAATGTGGCAACCCGCACCATCGACGCGTACTGTTCGTTGAACAGTGAATCGAATCTCGTTTCGAGCGGCTTCAAACGGGGATCTTGTGACACGACGTTCATACAACCCTTAAGATGCGCAAATACCCGAAAAGGTTGCCACCACATCGTCGTCGCATTCGATCGCAGTCAATGCGTGTGCCACCGAAACTCACCCCGCTCGGGATGTTGGTCGGAACCAGCGTTCTGCGGATTGACCACATCGGATCAATATCGGTGCCAGGCCTCACGGCCAAGGATCTCATCGATATTCAGATAGTCGTTCCCAATCAAGCCGATACTGTGGAAGCTACTGAAGCCAGTATGGAACCCTGCCTGAACTGTGTCGAGTGGTTGGCGTAGTGACGAGTGACATGGTCGTTGACGCAATGAGTGCCGCAGGATGGTGACAGAGCATCTGAGCTGAGCCCCGTGAGCCCTATCAACACCCTTAATCGCATTGGACCGGTTCGTTTCACCCACGTCAGGTCTATGGACCTGACGTTGTGAACATCCACCTAGCCGAGGAGAGTTTCTTCGAGAACCAGCAGCGACCCAAAGGTCTCTTGCAGGACTGCTTGCCGCCTCTCCAACCGTAGCGCTCGTCGACTGTCCGCAAAAGGCTGCAGGCACGCGGCGTAGCTGCTTCCTGCCTGCGCAAGCTCCGAAGACTTGTCCCCATCAGCCACTCTCAGATTGAGAATGAGGCCGGACAACGCCGCTCGCACGTCATCAACGGATTCAACTTCCGCTGGGATGAGTTCCTCAGAGATCAAACACCCGATTGCATCTTTTCTAGCCAAGGTGAGCGCCTCGCTCCGGTCCACATCATCGAGTTCGACTTCCCAACGTCGCTTGAGGGAAAACGCCAGTTCTTCTTCGGCGCCGAGCTGATTCTGTCTAATACAACTTCGAGCCACATCGTTCACCAGATTGGCGCCGTCTACCGTTGCAGGAATACCGAATTCAGGATTAAGGCTCAACGTGATGACCATTGGATGCGACGGGCCAACTATGGGCTCGAACTCAACACTGGCGATGACGTTGAGCGCTGGAGAGTGTGCGGGCTGATTGAACCCGTCGGCATTCAGTCTTCCGAAGTCTGGGAACCGCCAAATATCGACGGGGGCGATAGGTTCGCTCTCCGCTAGCGCTGTTCCGATCGGTCCGAGGGATTGGTCCGAAAGACAGCTTGCAAGCGACCGATTCGTGTCTCGAACCTGGGGAGCTTCGACGGCCCGCCAACCGTCGCGAGACTCATCACCGTCAATTGGATATAGGTAAGCAATCAATTCGTTTGAAAGACCGTCCGCTCCAGGGATCAGGTCCGTTGCTAGGTCCGAGGGCGCTCCGTCTTCCCCAGATACCGAACACGAAACGGCCATAAGGATGGCCATGATCAGCTGAATCCGGAACGTTTGCCTCTTCAAGTTTGCCTTTCTGTCAACGGCCTAGGGAGAAGTCAGGAGGACAGTCGGATCGACCAGTTTCTCTCCGCCGAATCTGCTCGCATCGGCGTGTCCGTGGCAACGTCGACAGGGTGACCTTAATTGAGTACTGGCCAATATTGACCCCGCCCAGTGAACTTGCGTACCAACCTCCGGTGAAGTAGCGACCAGTCACGGCCGCGTCTAAGAATCCATAGATCGTGTCGACGGTCAGCCACGGCGAGGGCACACTCGTTCTAGGTGAGGGCGAGTGGGCTGACGGCGGCGAGGGAGCCTCGCTGCTTCGGAGAATCAACGATCGGACAATAGAAGTTGGAGTGTCTTGTCGCTGGGCATGCCATGGGGTGGCCATGCACCAAACGTCTGACTGGATGTTGAGAAAAGCTCGAAGGGGACAAGGACAGAACTGGTTTCGATCTCGACTCGCGTCCAGGCAATCGCATCATGAGACACCCAAAGGGCAGGCAACTCTGCGGGCTGTCGGCTTGCGTCATGATCTACTCCAGCGGCCCAGAACGATCCGTTGGTGTGCGTGACTTTGTGAGCAGTCCGGAACGCAATCGATGGGTCCAGCGGTTCGATTGGATGCGGAGCGCGGCTCCAAGAGAACCCATCGGGGGAGGTCCATGCCGTCATTTGCCCGGTTTCGAAGAAGTCTCCGCCAACAGCAACAAGACCAGTACCAGTCTGGATGACGTCCATGATGATCTTGTCTTCGAAATCGGCTTCTCTCGGAGTGACTCGTTGCCAGTTAAGGCCATCCGGTGAGTGGAATACAACTGCGGTTGGGACCGATTCGCCGCCCGGGGATGCGCCAAATGCCAGGATGCCGCTCGTTGTGTGGAGGACACCGGTGATCGTGCTGTCATTGAGCACGGATGCATCCGGCCCTGGCTCCCAGGTTGAGCCGTCTGTGGTCGTGACCAGGCTGGCGATAGTTGAGTGACCGGGAGCAAGGTCTATTTGCAAGAGTGTCACCCGTGATGAATCTGGCGACACGAAGACCGCATCGAAAGACAGGCTACGGGAGAATCCTGGGTTGAATTGTGGATCGATGCCCAGCGGTTCCCAGGCTTGTCCGTTCGGTGACCAGAGGCCCGTATCGCCGCCGTTGGCGAAGATACCGAAGGGTGTGATCTCGATCTGGTTGGGACAGCGACTTGTTGAGGGGAGTGATGAAGCTTTCCATTCAAGCGTGTTATTTGCTCGCCAGATTGTCAGCGCGTCCTCACCGAGGGAGGCTTCGAATGGGTCACAGATGGCAACGATATTAATGATGCCGTCGCTTGCTGATGCGGAGACGGTGGACCCCATAGCTGAGGGAACGGGCGGGTTGAGACTTGTCCAGCCTTCCAATGGTTGGTCGCCCTCGTCCGAAGCCTCGGCTGCCGAGGAAACCGCAGTTGTTGCGACTGTTGAGTCTTGGCTTGAGGTGACGGCCGCTTCGGTGACCGAGATCGTCGAGGCCGATTGGGGTGTTGCCGAGGTGCAGGCCGACAACGAAACAAGGACTGGAATAGCAAGCGCCCCCCATTTCGTCTTGATGCTAGACAACGCGCCTCCCCGCCTCGTGGTCGACAGTACTCGGCTCCCGTCGATCGAATGCCGCGGCCTCAATCACTCAAGACCGGCGCCCGCATCTGGCTACGGCACTTTGGGCCCGAGGACCTGGGCCAACTTCCCCTCAGACGGGAAGCTATGTGGATCGATCCAATGGTGTCGTCCAACCGTAGTAGCGCGGCACCAAGAACTTGGTGTGGCCATGCTAGACGGGACTCTAGAGTCTGGTCATGTCACCTATACCTAGCAGCCCTTCCCCCTATCGGGTAGCCGGACGAAGAACAGAGCCAACAAGCCGGCGGCGAGGTGGATGGTTGCTTCCATATTGAGCAAGACGCGCAGATTCACTGAATCGATAAGCAAGCTGGTCAGGATCGACCCGGCCGCAACACCGATGGCCCCAGCGGCATAACCGATGCCTGCAACTCTGCCAAGAGCGTCGGGTGGGCTGGTTGTCTGGAAGGTTGTGAACAGCCCAACCGAGATTGCGGAGCCGGGAAGCCCGGATAACGAGAAGAGCAGCACATAGACCCACAGGGTGGTCGTTACCGCGGGCGCGTTCCAGAAGAGGAGCGAGGCGGCTCCAAGCCCAAGCAGTCCAGCACTGAATAGTGTCGTGGATTGCACCTTGTTGGAAAGACGCGCGATGAAGGCGGCCCCAACGAGTGCTCCGACAGCCATCGCCCCGCGGATGAAGCCGAGGCCAACCCCGTCATCGCCCAGCGTCTCCACAACAAAGGCCACGAAGAGGATCACAAAACCTCCTTGAGCAACTTGGCTAAGGGCATTGATGGATAGCAGGGCGAGCAGCGGTGGGTGTGAGCGAACAATCCTGATCCCCTCTCGCACCATCTTCTTGTTCTTCTCGCCCGTCGCTCGAGGGCTTGTGTCAGCAGTCAGGAACAGGAGTGTCAATGCCACAAACAGGAAGCTCAGTGCGTCGACAATAACTACGGGGGTGAGTCCGCCCCAGGCCACGAGGATTCCGCCGAGGGGCGCTCCCAGGAGACGTGCAGTACTTTCGGCTCCCGACAGAGCTGCATTGGCCGTGGTTAGTTCATCTGTTGGGACGACGCGAGGTAGGAGGGCAACGTTTGCTGGATCGTTGATTTGTTTGAGTGTGGATTGCATGGCCATCACGACATAGGCCGGCCAGATGCGATCAGGTGCCACTCCGAGGAGTGGTAGGACGGCAACTGCTTGGGCGAGGTTGGTGGCAACCAGGGAGTGTTTCAAGTCCCATCGGTCCACCAAAGCTCCTCCGATGGGACCCATGAGCCCTCCAGCCACGACTTGGGCGACGAAGAGAAGCGCGGTTGCTCTTCCAGAACCAGTCTCAACAAAGACATAGACCGGAAGGGCAACAAGCAGTACCCAATCGCCGGTGTTATTGATGAAGCCTGCGGCCCAGGCGATGCGAAAGTCTCTTTGGAGCCATGGTTTTGCTCGCCCGGGCTTTGGAGTCATTTGGCGGAAGGGCGGGTGAGTGTCATTGGCCGGAAGGGTGGGGGAGTGTCATTGGGCAGAGAGACGTGGGAAGGCCTGGTAGACGACATGGACCGCGTCGGCGTCTTTGGGAGCGCTCGAACGTGTGGGTGCCCGGTAGGGGCGAAGAAGTTCGGCGACCTTTTCGGTCAGCTCGGTTAGCTCCTGTGGTGAAACCTTCAGCTCGAAGGTGTCGAAGGTGCTGGCTGCCCGCCATGCCTTATCAATGGTGTCACTGTGGTCCAAGAACCGTTTGATCAGTCGTTGGTTGTCGACCAGGGCTGCTTGACTCAGGGCCAGATCCGCCGCCTTCCCAGCTGGGGATTCTTCCAACACCCCAGACCTGATGGAGAAGCCAACCGCAGCCGCCCGCCACGGTCGTGCTCGTCCATCACCCACCAGCTCTGCTCGTTCCACCAGGCCAAACCGTTCGAGCTCGCGAAGGTGATAACTGCAAGCGGAAGCTGTTCCGCCCACTTCGGTTGCGCATTCGGTAGCCGTGCGATCGGTGCCAGACAGCAGATAGCAGAGGATCGCCACTCGATGGGGGTGAGCCATGGCCCGGACCGCTTCGATGTCGTTGATGACTCGTCTGGCCTGGACTGCGGCAGGTTCATCCTGATTGTGAAGAGATTCCTTCATACATTGACTCTCTCACGAAACGGAGAAAAGTGTCAAGGTATTCCTTCATACTTTGCTGAACTGGGTCGGACGTGGTCGCGCTGCTTCGTCTCCTCGTATGGTGAAAAATGAGCTATTGAGCCAGGAAACCTCCGTCGACGACAAGATTGTGGCCAACAAGGTACGAGCTAGCGTCGCTGGCCAACCAAACCACTGCATTGGCAATCTCGACTGGATTGCCCATCCGGCCAAGAGGAAGACCGGCGGCCACCGATTCCATGTCACCTATTCCGGAGGAAAGCATCATGTCCGTGACGACCCTTGCCGGAGAGACCATGTTCACTCGAACACCCTGACTTGTGCATTCCAATGCCGCAGATTTTGTGAGGGAAATCAAGGCGGCCTTGGAGGCGGAGTAGAGAGCTAGTCCGGGATTGGGGTTGCGGAGACCTGACACTGAGCCGTTGTTGATGATTACTCCGCCGCCGTGAGACGTCATGTGTCGAATCTGATATCTCATCGCTCTCCACACGGCACGAACATTGGTGTCAAAGACGGGATCGAACGCTTCGTCGGCTTGCTCAGCAATTGGCGAGCGACGCTCTTGATACCCGGCATTGTTGAAGGCGATGTCAAATGTTCCGAACTCCTGGAGGGCTGTCTCGATAAGACGCCCGGTCGAGGCCTGCTCATTGACATCAACGACTTGAACTACTGCTTGTCCTCCTCCTGCGACAATCTCTTCGGCAACAAGATGAAGAGGCTCAGGGCGCCGCCCCCCAACCACAACGGTGGCTCCGTTTCTCGCCAGTGCAAGCGCAGCGGCGCGCCCGATGCCGCTGCCGCCACCAGTTACAACAGCGGTCCGTCCAGCGAGGGCAAGGGAACCATCGGCCAACAGGAGAACTGATGTTTCGATCGGTGTTGTCAGCGAGTGCATAGTGATCTCTCTGGAAGTTAGTTGTATGACGTTCAAACAAGTTATAGTCCACCGAATGAAAACAGACGCTCGAGCCACTCGTGTCGAAGGGATCGCCACGAGGCGACGGATCTTGGATCACGCCGTCTCGCTGTTTGTGGAGAGCGGACTCGGAGGCGTGTCGTTGAGGACCATCGCCAACGCTGCTGATGTGTTCCCCAGTCAGGTCAACTACTACTTCGAGTCCAAAGAGGCGCTGTTCGTCGAAGCGGCATGCCGCGAGGCCCTGCACATCGGCAACGCTGTTGAGAAGGCCGGGTCGGGTGCAACAAGCCCAGAGGAGTACGTGTCAGCAATCCTGCGAGCAGCCTTTGATTCCCCATCGCTGCTGTTGTTTGCCGAGGCAATGTCCGTCGCCCGATTTCATTCGTCCTTGAAGGAGCAGGTCGGCGAAACGCTTGGACAACTTCACCGCGAGGGTGAGCGAGCGGTGGCAGAAACCCTTGCTCTGCATGATTGGTCGCTGCGAACGAGTCCGGCGGTCGAGGCCGAGGCGTACTGGGCCACGGTGCTCGGCGTCGCGCTCCAACAGGCTGCACTCCCGCCAGGGTCGACCTTCGGGGCCGCAGAGTCCGTGATCTCACTGTTCTTCAGCATCTACCCGGACTCCAGCGAACAACCTGCGACGAAGATCCATTGATCGACTTCACCTTTGCCCCTCCGTACGCGGCGTCGCATCGGATGCAGCACGTACGCCGTTGAGTCAGGGGAGGGGCATCCCAAGCAGTGCCGTCAGTTGGGGGTGTAACCGTGACGGCTCAAACTCGATCAGTTCGGCAGTGACGACCCCCTGATCAACGAAGGGGTCCCGTTCCACCCTCTCTTGTAGTTGGGCCCGTGTCTCGTTTCTGGCTAGCACGGCACCCCCTTGGCCAGGAATAGTCCCGGTCATGAGGAACGCATCGTCGGTGAATCCCTGATCGATCCAGGCATTGTGACCGTCCATGTTTTGGGCTGCCTGACTCTTGTCGGCGAATTCGAGCAGGATGAGGTAAAGGGTCTTGTCGTTCATTGGTTGTGCTCCTTGATGGTGTTTGAGTTAGTTGACTGCGGCATTGACTGCAACCGATAGCTGGGCCGGGGCTTTGGAACCATTTTGGCTACCGGACGGTGTCCATCGTGTTGCGGCTTCCGCGACCCGGTGTCCCAAGTGATACGCCGTTCGCTGGTCTGATGCGCCAGGCGCGGTCTCAGGTCCGACGTCGGCATCTGATTGCGCCATTGCTCCAAGGAAACTGGCGAGCCTGTTGAGATCCTCTGGTGACCCTTCGGTGGTGTGGTTGCCGGGCAAGAGTCCCAGACCAACCCAGACCATGCTGTGCTGCATGGCCACAAGCAACAGCGATTCAAGCGTGGCCAATTTGTCTCCGCTCAGCCCAGCTGAGTTGGTGAATCCAGCAGCGAGCTTGTCCTTCCATTGCTGCTCGGCCCAGCGACTGGAAGTCGCATCAAGAAACGCCTTGAACTGTGCTGAGGGTCCGCCCATGTAAGTCGGAGTGCCAAAGATGATGGCATCGGCGTCGTCTAAGCACCCCCAACTGTTCTCAATCTGGGTGGAGTCCACGAGGTGTGTCTCGGTGCCCGCCACCGAAGCGGCACCTTCGAGCACCGCTTCAGCTTGAACTCGAGTGTGGCCGTAACCACTGTGGTAAACAACCGAGACGATCGGCATCTGATTCTCCTGAGTGTCGTGACCCGATGTGTCGGGCGAAGGGTCACAGTAAGTGGCAAAATCACATAACTCCACTATGAATTCTCTATGTGGTCTATAAGCTGAACTAATGAATGTGGATCTACGCGATCTCGAGCTGTTGGAGGCCTTGGAACAGCACGGAACTCTCACGGCGGCGGCAGAGCACCTCTTCGTCAGCCAACCGGCTCTCAGCCAGCGACTAGTCAGGCTCGAAGAACGCTTGGGCACCCAACTCTTCGATCGGAAAGGACGAGGGTTAGTTGTCAACCCGGCAGGCAAGCGGATGATGCAAGCAGCCCGCGTGACCTTGTATGAACTGCGAGATGCGGTGCGAGACGTTAGCCAGCTTCAGGTCGACCCGAGTGAGACGATTCGTTTCTGGTCCCAGTGCCCGACCAATTATGACTGGCTGCCCGGCATCGTGCAGCGATTCCGTCAGCAGTGTCCGGCCGGCGGTATTGCTATCGAGCCTAACCAGGATCTATCGCATATCGAAGCCTTGCTGGAGCGCCGAATCGATGTTGCCCTCATCACGAAACTAGATCAGCAAATGGACCGTGTCCGTCTGGAACGAGTATTCGATGACGAGCTCGTCGCAGTCGTCGGAATAGGGCACTCCTGGGTGGGGAAGCCCTACATCGAGGCCGAGGATTTCTCCGATATCCACCTCATATTGTTTGACAGTTTCGACCCTGAACGTGATCCGCCGATCCCGCTACCAATCCCGGCCGGGGCGACGCCCGGGCGGCTAACGACGTTGCCAATGTTCAACGAGCTCTTGATCGAGACGATCAACCATACTGATGCCGTGACCGTCATGCCGTCTTGGATTGCTGCCCCCTTCGTGGCTGCAGGTAGGGCTCGTTCGGTGCAGATCGGACGAAACAGTCACGCTAGAACGTGGTATTGCGCTACCCGCCATGGATCCATGCCAAGGCACCTGGAAGTATTTGTTGACCTAGTCGGTCATGCACTCGATGGCGATGGTCGTAGCGCAAGTCGGGGGTAGTGAGTGCCCTCGAGGACTCGCCGGTAACTCACCGCATGAGAATCGCTGCGGAATCTGCTTGAAGTCGTCGCTCGAACACTTTGCCCGGGTCGACCCAATCGAGATGGTGGTTAACTTCGAGGGCAACCAATCCATGAAATGCTCCCCACCATGCGAGGAACCCGTCAAGAGCATCTCCCGGGGACGCCAACGACTCGATGTCGATCGCTTGAGCCTCGGCGTACTGGATGGCGATTGGTTGAAGAACGGCCACTTGTGCTTCGACCGTGGGTCCATCGGACGGGGCTTTGTACCCGGTGATCTGGTCAAAGAAGACCAGGTTGAAATGCTGCGGGTTCGCTGTTGCCCACGCGCGATACGCCCGAGGGCCAGCGAGTAGTCGCTGCTCCAAGGACTCACCGGCAACTAGCTCAACAGCATCGTTGACAGCGACAGCAAGAGACTCAAAGCTCTGCACGATGAGTTCAGTGAAAATATGGCTCAGGCTTGGAAAATAGGTATAGAGAGACGGAGCGCTCATTCCGACTGCCCTGCTGATCCCACGCAGGCTTACCGCTGCCGATCCTCCTTCTTCGAGTTGAGATCGGGCAGCATCGAGAATGTCATCGATCAGGACTCGCCGTTGTTTCTCGCGCCGAGTTTCTGTTGGCATCTCAAGAGTCTAGCCTAACGAACATTGAATACCTAACGCTGTTAGGTACTGGAGATGGTGAACATGAAAATCACGATTGGTGTGACAATGGACTGTCAAAATATCGGCTTACTCGCTGGGTTTTGGCGTGACGCCCTCGGCTACGACGAACCGGTGCCCGTTGATGCCAAGTCGTCATTCCACGCGCTTGTAGCTCCTGATGGTGGTCTGCATCATCTCACGTTTCAGTTGGTGCCGGAGCGCAAAACCGTCAAGAACCGGGTGCATCTTGATCTCTTTGTTGATGATCTAGAAGGTGAGGTCATTCGCCTCGAAGGTCTTGGAGCAACAACTGTCGCTAAGCACAACGATGACGGATACCGGACAGCCATCCTGGCTGACCCCGAACACAACGAGTTCTGCGTTGTTCAGCAGGGCGACTAAGGCTCCCGTCGTAGCGGGCCCGAGTTACAGCACCCCAATCAGCTGGGCCGGGTGTCCCAACCGATCGATTGCCCCAACCGGGTGAGCCGTGGTGGCATAGTGAGCACATGACCGATGAGGTTCGAGACTGCTACGACGCGATGGCTGAGTTGTACACCAGCCTGAATCTCCACGCTCTTGATCAGGATACAAACGCCCTGGGCTGGCTCGCAGCATTCGCCAAGCTGGCGGCGGCCCAAGACGGCGTCGTCGTTGACCTCGGATGCGGGCCCGGCCATATTGTCGATCACCTGACCAAACTCGGCCTAAGCGTCGTTGGCTATGACCTTTCCCCCGGTCAGATAGTTGAAGCTCAGAAGGCGTTCCCTGACCTGCTGTTCCACGTCGGTGACCTCACGGCACTGGACCTCGCAGACTCATCGGTCGGAGGAATTGTCTCCCGATACTCACTGATCCACCTGCTTCCCAGCCGCCTCGGCAGTGTCTTTGAGCAGTGGATGCGAGTGCTGGAACCCGGAGCACCGGTCCTGGTGTCGTTCTTCGGCTCACTCTCGGCTCAGGCACACGGAACACCCTTTGACCACAAGGTCGTGACGGCTTATGAACTGTTCCCAGCGACGATTGCACGACAGATGAGTGACGCCGGATTCGCTGACATTGAGATCGGCACCCTGCCACCGCCCGAAGGTGGTCGACCGTTCGACCAGGGAACAGTTCTGGCCCTCAAACCCAGCACTTGACTGGCTTTTCGAGTTGGCTGTCTGAAAACTGCCAGACCAGTCGCGATTGCAACGCTAGATTCGCCGTCAATGACTGACCGAACACCTCGTCTGGCTACAGCAGAAGGAACAAACACCGAAGCGTTCAGTCCCGGAGACTGGGCACTCCTTCTGACCGTGGCGTTGATCTGGGGAACCTCGTTCTTGTGGATCGCTATCGGACTCGAATCCTTGAGCGCACCCTCCGTAGCATTCCTCAGAGTTGCCCTCGGCGGGGTCGCGCTGATGTTCTACCCGCCAGCGAGGCGACGAGTTCGCCGGGACGCTTGGCCAGCGATCGCCGTCATCGGGATTGTGGGCAGTGCCGGCCCCGCCCTCCTATTCGCCCTCGCCCAACAACGCGTCGAGTCCTCAGTAGCAGGGATGATCAACGCCGCCACCCCCCTCGCCGTTCTACTGGTCTCGATCGCCATGCTCAAGAAGAGCCCCGGACCCAACCAGGTCAGAGGCCTTTTGATCGGGTTCGTTGGCGTCGCCTTCATGGCTAGCCCGAATCTGATTGGCGCAGACGCACAACCCGTTGGGATCTTGCTCCTCCTCGTCGCTGTTGGTGGCTACGGGATCTCCAGCAATCTCGTTGTTCCCTTGCAACAGTCCTACGGCGCACCAGCGGTCATCATGCGAGCACTATTGGTCGGTGCCGTCTTGCTCGCACCCTGGGGAATAAGCGAGACACTGGCTGCAGACCCCACCAACGATTCCATCATCGCTGTTGTGATTCTCGGCGTGGTCGGAACGGGCATTGCCCGTGCACTTGCGGCTTCACTTTCTGGCCGTACTGGTGCAAGCCGAGGGGCACTCGTCACCTACCTGGTGCCCATTGTTGCCATCTTGGTGGGAGTCACCGTGCGAGGCGAGTCGGTTGGGGTGATCGAGGTGGCCGGAACCATGCTGGTGCTTGGTGGCGCCTACCTCACGACCCGAGCGCAACACTCAGAACAATGAGTTGGGTCGGGCTTTCTTAACGCCAAGCCCAGCGCTGAGAGGCGAATCAACCAGAGCTGGCTAGTTGAGCGAACAAGAAGGTCAAGAGCTCGGGATCAACTGGCTCGGCTGGGATGGCGTGCAGAATAGGCCGCCCGTCCTCCGCCTGTGACACATCCTGAGCGGCTGTTGTTGAGGAGGTTGACGTTGCTTCTGGCTCACTGGTTGACGTGGTCGAACCTTGGCTCGTCGACGTCACGGTGGTGGTTGTCGTGCCCGTACCTTGAGCGGTCGTAACTGTCGTCGAACTCGAGGTGACTGCAGTGGTGTCAGAAGTGGTTGAGGAAGAAGCCGGAGGAGCAGTCGTTGTGGTCGCCCCGATCTTGGCCATGAACCGATGAGTCGTCCACATCCTGCCCTTGCCGTCATAGACCACACCAGTCCCAATATGGGTGAAGCTGGCATCAACCAGATTGGCGTAGTGGGAAGGGCTATTGACAAAGGCATTGAACAGCTGCTCGAACTGGTCCGAGTCCGCAACGCCGACATTCTCACCCAACTTTGCCCACTGCGACGTCACACCAACCGACAGGTCAGATGCATGAGAAAGCACCCCATTCTGGCTGAGTTGCACCGCCCACTGGCGAGAAGCGGTTACCAGTTCGGTATCAATCGCAAGCGGAGCAAGCCCTTGCTCGGACCGCAACGAGTTTATTCGGGCAACGAACGCCGTCTCATCATCCACTTCTGCCGCCAGCGCTGGGAGAGCCGGCGAAGCGATCAGGGCAATCGTCCAACTCATCGTGACCAGGAACAGTCCCAACATTCGGAGCGAGCCTGCACGCAATGAGAGGGAGCGCGTCGAAGAGAGCACCGAGATTCGAAGGTTGGAGAAGGCCAGCATCAACCCACCCGGTCGGCAGTTTCGAGGCTGATTTGAGCTGGTGAGGATCTTGGCCCCGAAGTGTGTTTGACTCTGTGGGTGAATCTTTCTCAGCAATTCTCTGATCCGCCAGCGGATCGGCCAGCTCTCGTCGTCGGTGCACGCACCACCAGCTATGCCCAACTTGCCCAGCGTGTTGATCAATGGCGATCCGCCCTTGTCGCCACTGGCCTACAACGCGGTGACCGGGTTGGGCTTCTGTCGGGCAACGACGAGGTCTTTGTTCTCGGCTACCTGGCTTGCTTGACCGCCGGTCTGGTCACTGTTCCACTCAGCCCCTTGTCGCCGGCAGCTGAATTACATCGTCAGCTCGGCGCGGTCGACGCCACCGCCATCATTGTTGGCGAGGCGGGACTTGACGTGTGGGCCACCCTGGCTACCAACCCGGGATGCGAACTTTCACACAGCTTCCGGGCCCAGAGCATTCAGGAAGATGCGACGACGCTTCCGGAACTTGCCGTCAACGGACTGGATGTATCACCAGCCGCACCGGCCAGTCCCGCTGTCGATGTGGAAAGTGGTGAAGCGGCAGTCTTCCTTTTCACCTCCGGTACTGCCGGTGATCCAAAACCAGCCGTACTTACCCACGGCAATCTCTCGACCAGCATGCAGTCGGTCACTACCAACAACCCGGAGTTCTTCGCCGAACATCAGGTTGCCCTGGCTGTCATCCCCCTCTTCCACGTCTTTGGCATCAACCTCATCGTCAACCTGGCCCTGGTCAGCGGTGCAACGCTCGTACTTGAAGACCACGCCGGAGCGGCACGTACTACCGAACTTGTCCGTGACAATAGGGTCACCATCCTGGCCGGACCGCCAACTCTTTGGGCCCTGCTGGCTGCGGATGAAACGGCGACCCCACAAGACTTCACGTCAGTCAGGCTGGCAGTATCTGGGGCGGCACGATTGGATCCAGAGTTGGCAGTCAGGGTGCAAGAGACGCTGGGAATCAGGATCAACGAGGGATACGGACTCACCGAAACCGGGGGAGTGCTGACCTCATCCATGGGAACCGATGCGCCAGTCGGCTCCGTTGGCGGCCTCATGCCAGGAGTCGAGGTCAGGCTGGTGGACCTCGAAGGAGAGAACGTCCTGGTTGGCGATGTCGGCGAAGTATGGGTCCGAGGCCCAATGCTTTCGCCTGGCTACTGGATCAAGGATGGAGCTGGCGGCGGACGAGTGGACCCCAGCAGCCAAACCGATGATGGCTGGCTGCGAACCGGCGACCTGGCTGTTGTTGATGAGCTTGGCCAACTTGCCATCGTGACCAGGATCAAGGATCTGATCATTGTTTCTGGATTCAATGTGCACCCAACTGAGGTCGAAACCGCCCTGATGACCCACCCTTCAGTCCACTCTGCTGGGGTTCGAGGCGAACCCGACCCGTTCACTGGTGAGCGAGTCGTTGCCTTTGTTGTTGCCAACGAGGGATACCAGGTCGACGAAGCCGTGTTGCGTGAGCATTGCGCCACCGAGCTTGCCCGCTACAAGATCCCCAACCGGATACAGCCCGTGCTTGAGCTACCAGTAAGCCCAATTGGAAAGCTCAAGCGGCAAGACCTCTAGGCAACGTTCGATTGGGTCAACACGGAATGTGAGCTGCCTACGGCAGAGTGCCCGTGGCCAGAAGGAACTCGGCACTGTTGGAGAAGCCAACCATGACGTCACCCCGAGAGGCTGATGCATCCAATTGACCAACCCAGTAGGACTGGCCATTGGCTTCTGGCTCACGAGTCAGCACGTTTCGGTAGACCAGCTGGACGAAGTCGTCATTGCTGAGCGAGCCGTACTGCCCAACGAATTCCGGGCTGGTGGCGAACTGGGCGGAGATGGTTTCTAGGCTGGCACCCGCATTGGCCTGGCCGAGCCAATAGCCAAAGCCAGAAGAGTCTGGCGACCGAAGGAAGTAGGCCAGGTAGAGCCGATACAGGCCAGCCTCGACCGATGATTGTGGTGCAACGGTGCCGGTCTGGTTGATGTACTCCGGTGCCTCGGAGAAGCCAATCATCATGGTGCCTCGGCTCATGCCGGAATTGAGCAGGCCCAGCCAGTAGTTGAACCCTTCTGCATCAGCCTGGCGACCAATGACCTCGGTGTAGACAAGGTTGACGAAGTCGGCGTTGCTGAGGTTGCCGTACTTCGCAGCGAACTCGGGGCTGGCAGCAAAGGTCTGGGACATGGACTCAAGGCTGGTCCCAGCAGCGCGCTGTCCCAGCCAATAGGCCATGCCGCTGGAGTCTGGGTCTCGATCGAAGTAGGCGTTATAGAGCCGAGCGACCTGTCCGTCCAAGGAGAACGGCCGCACCGTTGTGGTCGTTGCGCCGACAAAGAGCGATCGGGCTTCGCCACTGGTTCCCGCGGCGGTTGTTCCTGTAACTCGGTATTGGAAAATCCCCGGGCTCAAGTTGCTGTCGGATAGTGATGTGCCAGCAGTGGTACCGATGGTGATGAAAGCGCCGCCGTCCTTGGACCGTTCCAAGGTATAGGTAGCCCCGTTGCTGCCTGCTGAGCTCATTGGCTCCCAGGTCAAGGTGCGAGACAGGGCGTTGCCATTCGCCTTCAGCAAATATGGGTCGCCCTCAGCATCAAATGTGGTCGATGCGGTCGCTCCGTCATTGGCGATGGAGGTGACGACGAGGTCATAGTCAGCGAAGTTGGTTAGTCCACCCAGGTTGCCAGAGAGCGATGACCAGTGAAGGTCGATGAGATTGTCAGTCGTGCTGCCCTGCTTGGCTGCAAGTTGGTAGCTCACCGGTGGCAAGCCTTGCTGGCTGAGATCAACGGACCAAGAAGCCGACAACTGGCCCGACCCGGCGGTGACGTCGGTCAGGGTTGGAGCTAGGGGCGGAGCCGACACGTTCCAGCCGATGCCTTCCATGACCCCAAGAATGGCCGCATCGATCGCTCGGTCGGTCTGGCCCAATCCCAATGCGGGCGACATCATCGAGCCGGGTTGACCGGGCTGATAACTCTCATCGAAGTGGGAGAAGCTGCTGCCGTTGAGGAATGAGCCGGGGGCGTAGAGCCTGCGCAACTGCTCGCCGCCAATATTGATGTAGAGATTGTTGGAGGTAAGTGCGCTGCTGGCATTGCCAGCATTGATGATGCTTGAGCCGTTGAAGCGAGCCAACCGATCAAAGACCAGGGGAGGGTTACTGATGCCTGGACTTTGCCCGCCAGCCTGTTGAGCCGTTCCGATGAAGCCGAGACCGTGGCCAATCTCGTGCAACATGGTGGAGTACAAGTCACGGCGATTGAAGGGGACGGCACCTGTCCCCGCGTACCAGCCGTTCGTGGTGTTGTAGAGATTCGAGGCGATCCCAATCTCGATCTCGGCTTCGGAGGGCCGCATGTCAAAACCGACGAGCGCATTGGCCAACGCCGTTGGGTACCAATCTGAAGTCGGCAACGCAGCCGAGTTCTCAAGGTGGGTGGGGCGAGCCCAACCCAGATAGCCGGGCTGCAGGGCTTCCCAACGAAAGTCCACCACGATTGGTGCTCCACTGGGAATGGAAAGCACAGCGTTCCAGTCTGCGACGGCGGCATTGACAACACCTTGTACGTCAGCAGGTGGGGTGGTAATGAAGTTCACTGAAATCTGTCCGCCAACAGCGGAGGCCTGCAATCCTGCGGCGCGGGACTGCTCGGGTAGTACGTCCTGGTCGGCAACTGCCAGCATTGCCGCGATGTCGGCTTCGGCCTCCGGTGAATTCAGATCGATCGAAGGATCAAAGACCTCGATGATTACTGGAACCGTAGGTTCTGGAAGCGCGGATTCCGGAAGACCAGGCGTCTGGAGCCCGCTAGCGGGCGTGACGGGAGCAGCTACAGCAGTGGCCCCTAGTAGGAGGCCAGCAAGAATGGATGAACTGATTCGATTTCGCGCAGACACGTCTTCCCTATCGGCAGAGAAAGTACCTCTGCTTGAGCAAGCTTGGCGGCTGATTGAAAGTATTTTGGCGCGACCCGAAGAAAATGCTGGCGAGACAAGCGTCCCATCGAGTCAATGAGAGGTGGCGGTTAGCCTTCCTCAGCTAGTGGACCAGGGCAGTCCTCGCCATGTTCGCCACCGCCGCCGGGAGTGAACAATGGGTTGGCACAAGCCAGGAGAGAGTCGATATCGATGTGGTCTTCTTCGCCGGACTCAATGCGTTCACGCATGTCGTCCATCCACTCCAGATAAGCATCGCTGGTGGTGTCTTCCTCGGACAGAATGGCCCGTTCGTGGAAGACAACGAGCTCGAGTTCGAGCAAGCTATAGGTGTCGACGTGGGCTGGCATGTTGCCAAGCGTGCCAGCAATGCGCTGACCATCGGCCCGCTCGGCTCCGTAGGCCTGGCCGCTGATGGATGCTGAGCCGCGGGCGACATGGACCATCTGATCGATCGGATCGGGGAAGGTCTCCAGAACAGAGCCACCGCTCAACTGGTAGCCAACACCGCCGCCGCCTCCAGCACCGTGACAGGATGCACAACTGGCATAGGCCTCGCCAGCATCAATGAAGAGCAGGTCTTCGGTTGGGGGCTGCTGCATGGTGCCAGCGAAAGAAATGGCCCAGATAGGTAAGCCAAACACGAGAGGTAGTGCCCACAATGGGATGCGATTTCGCTTGAGTGAGCTTTGCACAAACTCAGGCTCGGGTTTGGCTGGTTCGGGCTCAGAATCCTTGGGAATAGCCGCGGCAGCGGCGGCGATAGCTGGCGGGCCAGCCGGTGCCGCTTCAGCTTTGGCTGGCGTGACCGCGGAAGAGGTTGCCGCTTCAGGAGCAGCGGCGTCGTCGCCCTTGCCCTTAGCTGCCTTGCTTCGTTTCAAGAGATGTTCGGGGATCTCAGTCACGGGGGGTGTGCTCTCACTTCGTGGTGCGGTGCTTGAACTGGGGCCTCGTGCCCGTGTTATGTCAAGTTGAATTCATGATCCATCTGGACAGGAGCGGAGGCATTACTGACGTGGTACTTCGGCTGGCCGGATTCGGCCACAGAAACGCCAATACTAGGCCGGATATTGTCGTGACCACGATTATTGGTGGAGTTTGTCATGTCGAGCCTCTGGGGATGTAGATTATTGATGCGTTGACTTCAGTCGACAGATTTGCGACCGCGCTCGGCTACCTGAGCACAGTCGCTACCGCAAGCCCTTTCAGCCCGCAGATAACCCCGAGGAGTTCCACCGATGGTTGCCCTAGTGGTGTCGGTACTCATCTCAATATTCATGGCCGCCGGTATCTGGTGGTACTCCAAGCGTCGACCCGTCGGCGCGGTCATGACGTGGGGCGAAGCTGCGGTCTTCTCGGCATACATCTTTTTCTTGATGTTCATTGTCTTCGGCATCGTCCCCCACCAGTGGTTGACCTTGGCCGAGAACGAGTGGAGCTTCCGTTCTGACAAGTTCGTCTACGGCTGGGGTGACATTGTTCGACCCCAAAGCCAGGGTGGTTGGTTGCCCTTCGACATCACCCGACGGGTTATCTCTGACACGTTGGCCGCTCTCATCTACATCGTCTTCTTGGGAATCATGTCTGGCATGTGGGCTTCTTGGCAGGCCCGAGGCAAAGCCAAGCCCTCAACTGACGTAGCCAAGAGCACCTATGGCCGACCCCTGGTTAAGCGGGGCTGATACGTGGGTTATACCGATGCCAATCCTCCGCTCCCCGAGTTCCGGGACGACTATGTCCTGGTTGAGGTCGACGCCGACTATTTGGCCAAGGCTGTCAAGCCAAAGCAGTTCATCCATATTGATCAGTCCGAGTGCATAACCTGTGAAGGCTGTGTCGACATCTGCCCGTGGAAATGCATCCACATGCAGAAGACCGATTCAATCTCGGAAAGCTTTGGTATTGCCAAGCCTGGTGACGACCCGGCTGATGCCTTCATCTTCACCATCGACGACGACGTCTGCACCCGCTGTGCCCTCTGCGTTGACCGCTGCCCAACCGGGGTCATCATCCTCGGCAAGATCTCTGACGCCAGCCCCACCGGCGACCACCACCAGCGAACCCCCACCCATGGCTATGGCTATGGCATGCGGCTCGGCTAGCTCAGACCTTTTCTACCCCTAACCCTTCTCCCCGAAACACGACCCAGGAAGCTCATGGCAAAGTCGATACAAGACAAGCCTTCAATGGCTGAAAAAGCGGCAACACAGATGACTGACGTCATGAACACTGTGCAAGGCGGCCAGGTATGGAATTCCATATTCCGACCAGGCTCAGTCTTCCGCAAGGGCTACACCGATAGCCCTCGCAACCGTTCCTACGTCATCATGAACTCGGTCCTGTACCACCTTCACCCGGTGAAGGTAAAGCGTCATGCAGTCAAGGTGTCCTACACCTTGTGCCTCGGCGGCCTCAGCTTCTTCCTCTTCATCATCTTGACGGTGACCGGCATCTTCTTGATGTTCTTTTACCGTCCGACAGCTGCCGCGGCCTGGGGCGACATTTACACCCTGCAAACCTCGGTGACCTTCGGATTGCTGGTACGAAACATGCACCGATGGGGCGCCCACCTCATGGTGCTTTCCGTCTTCTTGCATATGGCTCGAGTGTTCTACCACGGCGCCTACAAGGCCCCCCGTGAGTTCAACTGGGTGATTGGCACCATGTTGCTCCAGTTCACCCTCCTTCTTTCCTTCACTGGCTATCTGTTGCCCTGGGACCAGCTGGCCCTTTGGGCGGTCACCGTTGGAACCAACATGATGGGTTACACCCCGGTGTTCGGCGACCAGGTCAAATTCGTTCTCCTTGGCGGAAAGGTCATTGGAACGACCACCCTGCTTCGTTGGTACGTGCTCCACGTCCTGATGCTGCCATTCGTAACCGTTATCTTCATGGCTATCCATTTCTGGAGAGTCCGTAAGGACGGTGGGATCTCCGGGCCGCTCTAGGCCCAACTGATCCCACTGGACACACGAACTTCCGGACTAGAGGAACCACCGCATGACAGAAATCCCAGAACATCTCCGCAAAAGAGCGGCAGAGGCCCGAAAGAAGGCCGAGGCAACACCCGAAGCTGACGCGCCTGCTGCCAGCGAAGATGCGCCGGTCAGTGAAGCCGCATCGAAGATTCCCGCCCATCTGCTGGAACGCTCCAAGTCAGCCAAAGGCAAGGGTGCGGTAGCAACTGCTGCTCCAGCCGCAGCAGCATCCGCGGTTGCCGCCGCCACTGCGGTGGCCGATGGTCCAGTCATGACCGGAGCTGCCGGCCACACCCAGCGACTCCTAACAGTCGTCAAGTCCGGCTCAATCCAAGACATCAAGATGAAGCCGATGGACAAGGTTCATGTTTGGCCTCACCTCATCATTATCGAGTTTGGCGCCGCCCTGTTCTGCATGGCCTTTCTCACCATCTTCTCCATCTTTGTTAACGCACCCCTGCTCATCCTGGCCAACGTCAACCAGACGCCAAACCCATCCAAGGCCCCGTGGTACTTCCTTGGGTTGCAGGAAATGCTGACCATGTTCCACCCCATGGTCGCCGGTGTGACGGTGCCAGGCATCGGGCTCATCATCTTGACCATGGCCCCTTATATCGACAAGAACCCCAACAACAAGCCTGAAGACCGCAAGTTCGCAATCAGCTTGTTCACCACATTCATGATGTTCTGGTCGGTTCTGGTCATGATTGGCTCATTCTTCCGTGGGCCCGGTTTCAACTTTGTCTTCCCCTGGGCCGACGGCCTGTTCTTCGAGCTGTAGAGAGGTCGTTATGGAAATCATTCTCGTAGTCGGCGTCATTGTCCTCGCACTCCTTGCCCTGATTGGCACCTTGGCGTCACTTCGCAGCAAGGACACCGAGTCCGCCATCGGTCAGCTTTCTGGAGAGGTGGCCAAGCGTGATCGTGGCGCAGTCGATCTGCATAGCTTCGAGCCAGGAGAAGCCGTTGCTCCCGGAGCGGAGCTTGAGAAGGCGGTTGCCGCCGAACGATCGGGCAAGCTGGTCGCTGCTGGTCCAAAGACTCCAGTGGCCTACGTGCCTCCCGATCCCGAAACCCTTGGTGTGGCTCGTCGCCAATTCCTCAACCGAGGCATCTTGGCCACGTTCAGTTTCGGCTTGACCGGTTTTGGACTGGCTTGCATCGGCTTCTTGTGGCCGCAAGGTTCGACCGGATTCGGTTCCAGAATCACGGTCGGGCGTATCCCCGACATCCAGGCATCAATCAAGGCCGGCGGCGGCTTCTTCTATGTTCCCGAAGGGCGCATGTGGATTACCGAGTATCCCGCCTTCGCTATGGAAAAGGCCGCATCGACCTACTCCTTCTATGACCAGGTATCTCAAGGGCTCGAAGTTGGCGTCGTTGCCCTCTTCCAAACGTGTCCTCACCTTGGTTGTCGTGTCCCCGAATGTGGAACCTCTCAATGGTTTGAGTGCCCATGCCATGGCTCGCAATACAACCGGGTTGGCGAGAAAAAGGGCGGCCCTGCCCCTCGAGGAATGGATCGTTTCCCCATGGAGATCAGTGCTGGCAATGAACTTATTGTCGACACCGGAATCATTATCAACGGCCCGCCGATCGGCACGAATACCACCGGTCAAGAAGCTGAAGGACCCAACTGCATCTCCAGCGGAGGTGGCCACGGATGAGTTCTGTCGTCCTACTTGGAATTGACTACCGCGGCATTGGCCTGACGGTTGCTTCCCTTGTTCTCATTGCCTTCGTTGCGCTATTCATTCGCAACATCTTCCTAGCGAAGCCCGAGCTCGGTTCTGAAATTGAGCTTGCCGCTAACCGGGTTCCTTATCTGAGCGATGAAGAACTCGAAGGCCCCAAGCTTGACAAGTCGCTGAGTTTTGCTCTGGTCCTGCTGGCCCTAGTTTCCATATCGCTTCCCTTCTATTGGCTGGCTGAACCCGGTCGTCAAGAGGGAGCTGTCGATGCCTACCAGCTGAACTTTGAGAGCCGTGGTGAAGGTAGCTACCTGCGCGGCGCCCAGTGTGTGAACTGCCACGCCGCCGGTGGTGTAGGTGGCTCTGCCCCCTATGTGCTCCAAGATGCCGATGGTCAGTTCATTGCTAACGCGACCTGGCAGGCACCGGCTCTCAACAATCTCTTCAACCGGTATGACGAAGAAGAAGTCACCTACATCCTCAACTATGGCCGCCCTGGTTCACCCATGGCCGCTTGGGGAACACCCGGTGGTGGACCGCTCACTACCCAGCAGGTCCAGAACATTGTCGAGTACATCCAGACCTTCCAGGTGCAAAGCCTCGATCCAATCGTGATCGCAGGTGCTGAGGACAGTGTCGCGGCTCAGGCCGATGCCGATGCGTTGGCTCGAGAAGTGCAAGTGGAACTGCAGCGCTCTCTCGATGCCGGTGAGTTCGATACCGTTGGTGAAGCCGTCTTCAACCTCGGCTATTTCAGTGGATTCAAGGCGGGCTCACTCAGCTGTGGGCGTTGCCATACTGCTGGCTGGTCTCTTGGCCCCGACGCTCCACGAGACGTCGGAGCCGATCCGCTCTCCATTGGTGTTTCTGCTTGCGGTGGTGGTGACCCTTCCGGCATTGGCTACAGCCTTTGTGGCGGCGTCACTGATCGCTTCCCCGATGACAGCTGGAAGAACCCTGACGGGTCATGGGCCCCAATGGGTGGACACTCCAGTCTGGCTGCCAATGGCACCCTGGACTACAAGTTCTACCTCTCTTCGGCAAACGAAGAGATCCGGCTGGACGGTTCCGGCAAGCCAATCACGAACGAAATGGATGCTGACGGAAATCCCATTCCGTACACCATCTTGAGTGGTGAGCAATACGGCGACCTGGCCGTCTGCGAGTTCAACTCCAAACTATGGGAGCCCGACGGCATTGCTGCGAACGCCTATGCCTTCGATCCCCAGTTCTTACCAGTCCACGATGACGAAACTGGCAAGTTCCTTGCCCCACCAGAGCTGGACGCTTCCAGTCTCTCTGGTCTGGTCATCGAGTTTGCTGACGGCCGACTTGGCGGAGACTGCACCATTGTGGAGATGCCAGACCGCACCAGCCGAGCCCAGTTCGATTTCGTCAGCAATGGCGCTGACGCAGGAGCCGGTTACGGCAAGGGTGGCCAGAGCCATCGAGGCATGATGCCGGGCTTTGCCGGCATGTTGCCGCCTGAGTACATTCAAGAAGCCGTCGATTACGTGCGAGGTCTGTGATGTTGTCTTTCCTCTCAACTACTGGGTTTGCCTTCATTGGCGGCGTGGCATTCGACCCCTTCTTCCGCGGTGTGCTCGTGGTTCTGGTCGGCGTTGTTGTCCTGATGGGCAGTACATATTTCCTGGTCGCAACCAACGCTGGACCACGTGTTGGTGGACTGATTTCCGCCGCCGCCCTCTTTGGTTGGATGGCCATGATGGGCGTCTTCTGGACCATCTACGGCATTGGTTGGAAGGGTGAGGCCGAGTCGTGGCACCTCCTTGAAATCACCAGCGACAGTCCAAGCAGTACTGATGACGGTTTGGCATTCTCCGCTGACGAAACCGTGATCGAACTCGGTGACGCCTTGCGAACGTTCTCGGTGGCCGACGGTGTAAGTTCTTCCAACGCCGACGAAGCCCAGCTTGAGGCGTTGACTCACGCCAAGAACAATGCTGATGATCTGGCTGGCTGGCGCTACCTGGTCACCTCCAATTCTCGTCGAGGCGAGGCCCAAGCCTCCGCCGATGAGTTCCTGCATTCACATGAGGTGTTCGAGAGCACGGCCGACTACGTCCCACTCCGGTTCGGCGCCTACAACGTTGGTGGCAAGCCGCTCCTGGTTGAAGATGCACGTTGGTATGACCGGGTGATTCATAAGCTGGACACCACCTTCGTCCACTTCTGGCACCCACAAGAACTCCTGGTGATTCAAGTGCAAGGCGCAGTGGATGTTGCCGCATTGCCCGGTGAAGCCCCTCCTGTTGCCACCCCAGATTCAGACAAGCCAGTGGTCAGTGTGGTCATGGAACGAGACCGCGGTGGACCACTACCCATCCTGTTTGGTGGCACCCGAGTTACCCCGGCTCTTTTTGGAATATTCAATGGCATCATCTTTGGCCTTCTCGTGTGGTCCATGCATCTGCGTGACCGTCGCGAAGAGGCGATTCGAGCTGCTGTCTAAGTTCGTACTCGACGCCGCTGGTCCACCTGCAGCAGCGTCAGAGAATTAGTTTGAAAGGAATCCCCATGGCCCAGTACCTACCGGTGGTGGCATTGTTTGTCCTTGGGACTGGGTTCGCAGCAATCAATCTGATTGCTTCACGAATCGTCGCTCCGGGCCGTCCAACCGAAGAAAAACTCGCACCCTATGAGTGCGGAATCGTGCCCGGCCGAGAGCCGCCACATCGATTCCCTGTTCGCTTCTATCTCATTGCCATGTTGTTCATCGTGTTCGACATCGAGATCGTCTTCTTGTATCCCTGGGCCGTCGCCCATGCTGGCCTCGGTCGCTTCGGCTTGATTGCGATCCTCATTTTCTCCGCCATGGTCTTTGAGTCCTTCCTCTACCTGATCTCCAAGGGAGCGCTTGATTGGGGAACCCTCCAGGTCAACCGGCGCCAATCCGTCATGGTGAGCACGGAACGCACGGTGAACTCCACGGTTCGTCGCGTTGGCTCCGAAGGTCGCTATGACGAGGTTGAGATTCTTCCTGCCTCTGAAGTCTCCTCCGACGCGAATCAGAAAGCCATGAATCAGAAGGATGGTGCTGCAGCCTGATGGCAAAGCTTGATGATTTTGAATTCGACGGAATCGGTGCGCTTGAGCACAATGTGATTACTGGTCAGGTCGAGAGCCTGATCAACTGGTCACGGGCTCGATCCAGCTGGCCCGCCTCGTTCGGTTTGGCCTGCTGTGCTATCGAGATGATGGCAACGGGTGGTGCTCACTACGACATTTCTCGTCTTGGCATGGAAGTATTCCGTGCCTCGCCTCGCCAGGCCGACGTGATGATCGTTGCCGGTCGAGTCAGCCAGAAGATGGCACCCATTCTTCGTCAGGTCTATGACCAGATGATGGAACCCAAATGGGTCATCTCCATGGGAGTCTGCGCATCCAGCGGCGGCATGTTCAACAACTACGCCATCGTCCAGGGTGTTGACCAGATTGTTCCCGTTGACGTGTACGCACCCGGCTGCCCTCCGGGGCCTCAAACCCTCTTGCATGCCATCAATACCCTCCACATGAAGATCGAGAGTGGCGAATTGATGCGCCGCCGTGAATCCAGTGGGTCCGGCGCCGGAGTCATGATTGAGCAACTGGATGGCCAAGGTCAGCCAATGATGACCAGTCTGGGTCGACGATGACCTCCGTTGACACTGATGCCGAAGAAGTAGAAGCGAGTGACTCAGAAACCGAAAGCCCGGAGATGGCTTTCGCTTGTGTCGTGAGTTACTCCCGGGGGCAGAAGGTTCTGCACGCCCAAAAGGATCAATGGTTCTCCGTGGCCGAAGCCTTGCTGGCTGACGGTTACCGCATGTGCATTGACCTGACTGCGGTGGACTACCTGACCTACAAGGGTCATCGTTCACTGCCGGAGGCCATCACCGCCGAGCGGTTCGAGGTGGTTGCCATTTTCGCCAACTTCGCTACTCGAGAACGTGTTCGGGTTCGCACCCAGGTGTCGGTTGATGAGCCGGCGATCGATTCGCTCTATGTGCTCTATCCGGGCAGTGACTTCATGGAACGTGAAGTCTTCGACATGTTCGGTCTCACCTTCCACCGACACCCCGACCTGTCTCGGATCTTGATGCCCGAATCGTGGGAGGGTCATCCCCTACGCAAGGACTACGCCATTGGTTCCATCCCGGTCCAATTCAAAGGGGCCAAAGCATCGAACTCCTCCGGAGAAGGTGGCGGATCGTGACCATCACTGAATCTGGCCAGGCCGACGAACAGCAGAACGCTGGGCAGGACCAAGCCGAGCAGGCTGACGAAAAAACAGACAAGCCGGTTGGGCAGCTACATCTTCTTCCCCACCGAGACAATGTCTTGCGCATGAGCGAAGTTCGCATGGCCGAAACAGCCAACGAACGCATTGTCGGCGAGACCGATCAGACCATGTTGATGAACATGGGCCCGGCCCACCCCAGCACCCATGGTGTGCTGCGCCTGATGCTGGAACTGGACGGTGAGACCGTCGTCCGGTCCAAGCCAATCGTGGGTTACCTCCACACCGGCATGGAGAAACAGGCCGAAGCCCTGACCTTCCTGCAAGGCGGCACAAATGTCACCCGGATGGACTACATCTCGCCCCTCTTCACTGAGCTAGCGTTTTCGCTGGCCGTCGAAGAACTCTTAGAGATTGAAGTCCCCGAACGTGCCACCTGGATCCGCATGCTCATGACCGAGCTCAACCGGATTGCCTCCCACCTCTTGTTTATGGCCACCAACGGCATGGACCTTGGTGCGGTTTCCATGATGCTGTACGGCTGGCGTGAACGCGAGCAGATCCTGCGCTTCTTTGAGAAGACCACCGGTCTTCGCATGAACCACAACTACATCCGGCCCGGCGGAGTAGCCGCCGATCTGCCTGATGGTTGGCAAGAAGACGTGCTGGCGCTTACCGCCATGCTTCCGGCCCGATTGGACGAGTACGACATCTTGATGACCGGGCAGCCAATCTGGCGTGACCGCTTGCAAGGTGTTGGCGTTTTCACCGCCGATGAGGCCATTGCCTTGTCGACAACCGGACCAATTCTTCGCTCCACCGGTGTTGCCCGCGACCTGCGTCGCGATGAGCCCTACCTCAACTATGACCAGGTTGACTTCGATGTCGTTGTTGGCACATTTGGTGATTGTTTCGATCGCTACGCCATCCGCCTGAACGAGATTCGCGAATCCATCCGCATCGTGAACCAGTGTGTGGAGAAGATGCCAAAGGGCGACTGGCGTGCCATTGACGCCAAGGTCACTCCACCCCCAAGAGTCCGCATCGACGAGTCGATGGAAGCTCTGATTCATCACTTCAAGATCTTCACCGAGGGCTTCAAGGTTCCCGAAGGCGAGGTCTACGCCGCGGTCGAGTCCCCTCGTGGCGAGCTTGGCTGCTACATCGTCAGTGATGGTGGCTCAAAGCCCTACCGCATGCATGTGCGTGGCCCGAGTTTCATCAATATCCAAACCCTTCCTCACATGATGGCTGGCGGCTTGCTAGCTGATGGAGTTGCGATCTTGTCCTCTGCCGATCCAATCATGGGCGAGTCTGACCGATGAGCAGGCTCAACACCGCAAACGAAACCCTGGCCAAAGAGATCATCGCTCGTTACCCCCGTGCAAAGTCCGCCCTCATTCCTCTGCTCCATCTGGCCCAGGAACAAGACGGCTACGTTGCCGATGATGCCATGTTGCATCTGGCCGAATTGGTTGGGGTCGAACCCGCCGAAGTGCTCGGCACCTGCACGTTCTATGAGATGTTCAAGCGTGAACCGGTCGGCAAGTACATCTTGAACATCTGCACCAATCTGAGCTGCCAGCTCACTGGTGGAGAAGAGTTGCTGCATCACGCCGAGAAGACTCTTGGCATCCGCCCCGGCGACATCAGCGAGGACGGCCTATTCACCATCGAAGACGTCGAATGCATCGCCGCCTGCACCGAGGCCCCGTGCATGCAGGTCAACTATCGCTTCGAGTACCGGTTGAGTACCGACGACTTCGATCAGGTCATCGCCGATATCCGGGCGGGCAAGCGCAAGGATCTACCAGAGCACGGAACGCTTGGCTTGGTCCGTCAGCACATCCCCGCCGACCGTTTGGCCGGCATCGAATCTCCAGAAGACGCAGGCACCCCCGACTGGTTCTCCAGTCGCCAGCCAGCTCCAGACGAATCAGGAAAGGCCTGAGGTGTCTACCAACGAATACGTTCCCCATGCTGCCGGCTATGTCGACAATAAGGGTCCGAAGATTGTCACCAGCCGCTTTCCTCATGAGGACAGCCACACCCTGGTTCGCGCCCTGGCCACCGGTGGTTATGACGGACTGAAAGATGCCATTCGACGCACCCCGACCGACGTTGCTGGCGAGGTCAAGAACGCGGTCTTGCTTGGCCGCGGTGGGGCTGGTTTTCCCGCTGGCATCAAGTGGGGATTCATGCCGCCGGTATGGCCTCGCTACCTGGTCGTCAACGGTGATGAGTCCGAGCCAGGTACCTACAAGGACCGACTCCTCATGGAGCGCGATCCTCACCAGCTCATCGAAGGCTGCATCATCGCTTGTTACGCACTCGGTCTCAACCAGTGTTTCTTGTATGTTCGCGGCGAGATGGCCGTCGCTCAGGAACGGATCGCCCAGGCACTCAATGACGCCTACGCCGCTGGTTATGTCGGCAAAAACATTCTTGGTACCGATGTCTCCATCGACGTCGTGCTGCATTGGGGAGCCGGCGCCTACATCGTTGGTGAAGAAACCGCCCTCATCGAAAGCCTTGAAGGCAATCGTGGCATGCCCCGTCTCAAGCCGCCATTTTTCCCGGCAGCCAAGGGCCTCTACATGAAGCCGACCATTGTCAACAATGTCGAGACTCTGGCCAACCTTCCCTGGCTGATGGTCAATGGTGCCGACAAGTTCAAGACCTACGGTTCGGAGAAGTCGCCCGGTACTCGCATGTTGGCCATTAGTGGCCACGTCAATCGGCCCGGTGTCTATGAGGTTGAGCAGGGTGTCGTCACCTTCCGGGACCTGTTCTATGGCGAGCAGTATTGCCAAGGAATCAAAGACGGCAACGAACTCAAAGCGTTCGTTCCTGGTGGCGGCTCTGCCCCCTGGTTCTTCGAAGATCAGCTGGACGTTCCCATTGAGGCCTCCGAAGTTGGCCCACAGGGTTCCATGCTTGGTTCCGGTGCCATCATCGTCATGGATGAGACGACGGACATCGTCAAGGCGTGTCTTCGTCTCGTTCGCTTTTATGCCCGCGAGTCCTGCGGCAAGTGCACCCCGTGCCGTGAAGGCACGGCCTGGGAAGAAAAAGTCTTGCAGCGAATCCTCGACGGCCATGGGCGCCCCGAAGACCTGGACCTCTTGCTCGAAATTGGTCAGAGCATCAGCCCCGGTGTCTATCCCGTCGCCGGATTCAAGGGTGAGGATTTGGACCCTGTGCCCTTCCCCCCAAAGCAGACGACAATCTGTCCCCTCGGTCCGTCATCGGTCGCACCCATCACTTCTGCGGTGCGCCGCTTCCGATCCGAGTTCGAAGACCTGATCCCGGAGACCGTCGTCTTGGAGAATCTCTCGTGAGCACTACCGAATCGACTGAAGCAGTAACCGGAGTTCCGTTCTTCCTCAACGGCCAAGCTTTGAGTGCCAACGATGGCGAACTTCTCATCGACGCGTGTGAGCGCAACGGGGTACACGTCCCGCGTTTCTGTTATCACGAGCGGCTCACTCCGGTTGGCATGTGTCGCATGTGTCTGGTAGAGGTTGACACTGGCCGTGGAGCGGCGTTACAGCCAAGCTGCATGCTTCCGGTTACCCCGGAAATGAAGGTCAACACCGAGACCGACGCCACCAAGCGAGCCCAGAGCGGCATTCTGGAACTGTTCCTGATCAATCATCCATTGGACTGTCCAGTTTGTGACAAGGGCGGCGAATGCCCACTGCAAGACAATGCCTACGCCTTTGGGCCAGGCGAGACCCGCTTTGTCGAAGAGAAGCGTCACTACGAGAAACCCATTCCGATCAGCGACCTGGTCAATCTTGACCGCGAACGCTGCATCTTGTGTGATCGTTGCACCCGGTTCTCCAAAGAAGTTGCTGGCGATCCCCTGATCCACTTCATCGATCGTGGCAACGAAACCCAGGTCAACACCTTCCCCGATCATCCGTTCTCGTCCTACTTCAGTGGCAACACGGTGCAGATCTGCCCCGTTGGCGCACTCACTGCCACCCCGTACCGCTTCAAGGCCCGACCATGGGACCTCACGGCCACCGAGTCCACCGCCACGGTCGACTCCACTGGCGCACGCATTGCCTTGCAGTCCTCGCGTGATGAGATGGTTCGTGTTCTCGGTGTTGACAGCGAGGCCGTGAACTGGGGCTGGCTTTCGGACAAGGAACGCTTCAGCTACGAAGCCGCCAACTCCGATGCTCGCTTGACCGAACCCCTGGCCAAAGCCGGATCATCGTTCGATTCGATCAGGTGGAACAACGCCATTAGCCAGACGGCCACGGCTCTCAGCGTTGGCTCGGACCGGGTCGGTGTCTTGGGTGGCGCACGACTCAGTGTCGAGGCCCAATATGTCTGGTCGAAGCTTCTGAATGGCTCCGGCATCTCCAACGTCGACGCCAACATGGGTGACGGCATCGCCGCTGACCTTGTTCTTGGTTTACCAAAAACCACCATTGCTGAGGCCGTTGCTCCCGGTTCCGTCATTGTCTTGATGGCGCCGGATCCAAAAGAAGAGCTGCCGACCTTGTTCTTGCGACTGCGTCACGCCGCTGTCGAGTCTGGTGTCACCATCGTCGAGATCACTCCGACGGCCTCCAGCCTGACCACACATGCTTCGCTCAGCATCCATCCCGCTCCCGGCTCCCTGGGTGCAGTCACCGAAGCGATGGCTAATCAATCCTTCGGAACCTCTGTCGGGGGCATCGATGGGCCTGATCTTGAAGCGATGGCAAATCTCATAGCCAAGGGCTCCGCCGATGGCTCGAATGTGACCGTCATTGTTGGACGATCCAACCTGGCGGAATCCGCTGACTTCGTTGGCGACGCCGTGCAATCCTTGTTGCGTCTGGCCCCCGAAGCCAAATTCTTGCCTGCCCTTCGTCGAAGTAATTTGATGGGTGCCCTTGAAATGGGTCTCACTCCGGAGTTCGGTCCGGGTGCAGAGCCCAGTGACGAACCGGGACTCGATACCGAAGCCATCTTGCGAGCGGCAGTGGCTGGACAGATTGACACCCTCCTTCTGCTTGGGGCCGATCCAATCGCCGACTTCCCCGATCGCAACCTTGTCACTCGTGCCTTCAACGAGGTCAACACGGTGATTGCCGTTGACACCTTCTTGACCGACTCGTCAGCTCGAGCCGATCTGGTCCTACCTGCGGCCGGATTCGGTGAGGTTGATGGCAGTTTCTTGAACTTGGAAGGTCGTCTTAGCCCTTTGCAGGCCAAGGTCACCGCTAAGGGACAAGCTCGAGATGACTGGATGATTGCCGCCGACGTGGCCGACTCGCTTGGGATGGACTTTGGCCTCACGACCTTGGATGAGGTCCGAGCGGACCTTTCTGCTTCGGTGCCTTCATTCGCCGGCGTCGACTGGACCGTCCTTGGCCGCTCCGATGACGGACCTCTTCTTGATCAGGGCCGCAGCTGGTCAGTGGACTTTGGCAGTCGTACCGAAGTCCCTGCCGTTGATGGATATGGCCTCGCTTTGGCCGTTGACCGCAAGCTTTGGGATCAGGGAACCATGGTTCAGAATTCCGCCACCCTGGCCGGGCTTCCAGAACAGGCTCAGCTGAGTGTCTCTTCAATCGATTTTGAGAAACTCGCAGTGCGTGAAGGCGAAGTAGTCACGATCGAATCTGGATCGGTTCGAGCCGATGTCGGCGTTGTCGCTGATGCTGGTCTTCCTCGAGGTACGGCTCGAATCCACTACCGACTTCCAGGCCTCGACATCGGTGAACTCATCGATTGCGAAGAGTCCGTTACCACGATTCGGGTGGCACGCTAATGGGACATCCTTTCCTCAACGATGGTGTCGATTTCGGCGATGTCGTGTTTGCCATCCTTATGGCGGTGGTCGCCCTGGTCGTCACCCTGGTGATGACCATGCTCATGGTCTGGTTCGAACGCAAGGTGGTCAGCCGCTTACAGAACCGGATCGGCCCCAACGTTGCTGGCCCCTTTGGCCTCCTCCAGACCCTGGCCGATGGAATGAAGCTCCTGTTCAAGGAAGACCTCATCCCATCCAAAGCCGACCGGGTCTTGTTCATCCTGGCCCCGTTCCTGGCTGTTGTTCCCGCCTTCCTGACCTTCACCGTCGTACCCATCGCTGGTGACTTCTCCGATGGCAAGACGGGGACAAGCACCTTGCCCGACTTCCTTGGGGGTCGAGAGTTCCTGTGGCAGGTTGCTGACCTTCCAATGGGAATCTTGTTCTTCTTGGCCATGAGCTCACTAGCCGTATACGGGACTGTCCTTGCTGGCTACGGATCCGGTTCCAAGTACCCACTGATCAGCTCCATTCGGGCCACGGCCCAAGCCATCTCCTATGAAGCAGCCCTCGGCCTGTCACTGGCAACCGTCTTGTTGGTTTCTGGCACCCTGAGCACCCACGGCATGGTTATGAACCAGGCTGGTGACTCACTATTTGGTTTCAACTTCACTGGCTGGCATATCTGGACCACTGGCTTCATTCCGTTTGTTGTCTTTCTCATTGCCGGCACAGCCGAACTAAACCGGCCGCCCTTCGACCTGGTCGAAGCCGAGCAGGAATTGGTCGGCGGATTCCATACCGAGTATTCGTCTTTCCGCTTCGCCCTGTTCTTCCTGGCCGAATTCATGAACACCGTCACCATGGGCGGCATCATCGTCACCCTCTTCTTCGGTGGACCAGCCGGCCCTCAGCTGCTGCCAATTGGTGCCGCCATGGGCTTCATCTGGTTCTTCTTGAAGCTGCTGGTCTTCCTGTTCATCTTCGTCTGGTTCCGGGCAACCCTGCCCCGGGTTCGCTATGACCAGTTGATGGACCTCGGTTGGAAGGTCCTTATCCCCGTCTCACTGGGTTGGCTCATCATGATTGGCGGGATCCGCCTGATCTCCTCCGGCGACATGAGCTTCTCTGACAGCAAGGCCTTGGACACCATCGTCGTGATTGGAGGCGGCCTCAGCATCGGAGTGCTGGCCTCATTCTTGCTACTGGCAGCCATTCGCACGGCCAGAGACGAGCGCTTGTCTGCCCAGGGGCTGGTAGAAGTCCCCTATCTGGAACCAACCTCAGACGGTCCTGCTCAAAAAGCACACTCTCACGCTGGTGCCTATGGCGACCAGTCCGGCTCAACAGGAGGAGGTCACTGATGGGTTACCTCGAAGGCTTTGCCGTCACCCTGCGACAATGGCCACGCAAGCAGAAGGTCAGTACCGAATACCGCGGTGGCCGCCCAGGCAAGGACGGTCTGCCGTCAGCCAAAGACACCAAGATCGACAAGCCCGAGCGGGCCCATGGTCGCCATGTCCTGAACCGTTACGAAGACGGTATGGAAAAATGCATTGGCTGTGAACTCTGCGCCGGTGTTTGCCCCGCCAAATGCATCTACGTTCGAGGCGCCGACAACCCCATGGATGATCCGAAGTCTCCCGGTGAGCGCTTCGGGTTTGTCTATGAGATCAACTATCTGCGTTGTATCCACTGTGACTTGTGCGTGGAGGCCTGCCCAACCCAGGCCATTACCGAGACCAAGCTGTTCGAGTTCAGCTTCACCAACCGAGCCGATGCCATCTATACCAAGGACGAACTGCTCGTTGGTGATGACGGAAAGCCCCAGTTTCTCCCGTGGGAAGACTGGCGCCCCGGTGACGACGACAACACATCGGGCTGGATGCGAGCAACTTCTAGCGCCGGACGCGCCGACTACCAGAACAAGGTCGGTTGGGCCGGAGAGCTTGGTTATGGGGTGCGTCCACCAGAGAAGGGTCAAGCCTTCGAATCTGATCCAGCTACCCAAGCAACAGATGACACAGCTCACCCAGACGACACAGGCCATGGAGGTCATCACTAATGGTTGATGGAATCGTCTTCATTATTGCTGCTTGTGTCATTCTCGGTGGAGCCGTTGGGGTGATCTTCAACCCGAACCCGGTGCATGCCGCTCTCTCTCTGATCGCCACCTTCTTTGGTGTCGCCATCTTGTTTGTTTTGCAGGAAGCTCATTTCCTGGCTCTGGTACAAGTCGTGGTCTATGGGGGAGCGGTCGTTGTGCTCTTCCTCTTTGTGATCATGCTGCTTGGTGTCGAGGAGATCGAACGATTCGACGAAGAACCAATCGAAGGACAGCGCATCGCCGCCCTTGGTGGCTCGTTGATTCTGCTTGGTGTGATCCTGGCTGGACTGTTCCTGTCCGGACCGGGTGGAGAAGACGGTGCGGTTGCCATCACCGGCAAGGCGGCACAAATGGTTCCTGTCACTGCCGAGACCGATGTGGTGCAGCTGGCCAATGATCTGTTCACTCGTCATGTCTTCGCCTTTGAAGCGACTGGCCTCCTGCTCACAATCGCCACCGTTGGCGCTGTCGTCCTGGTCAAGAACCGGGGCGCGGAAGATCTGGTCGTTGATGAACCAGGGACGTCAGTCCGATGAGTAACACCACAAACAACAGAACTAGTAGGACAGGTTCGTCATGGAAGTAACCACGACCTGGTACCTCGTGCTCAGCGCCGTACTGTTCTCTCTCGGTGCCTTCGGATTGCTGGTCCGTCGAAATCCATTGGTCATGTTCATGTGCGTCGAGCTCATGCTCAATGCCGTCAACATCAGCTTTGTTGCCTTTTCGCGGTCGCTGCGGGATCTGGCTGGGCAGACCGCAGTGTTCTTTGTTCTGGTCGTTGCCGCCGCCGAAGTGGTGGTTGGTCTATCGATTGTTGTTTCTCTGCTCCGGCGGAACCCGAGCGCGACAGTCGACGACTTCGCCGAGATGAAGGGATAGCCCGCAATGCTTGAAGCCGCTTGGCTCATTCCCGCATTCCCCCTGGCTGGATTCTTGATGCTGGTGCTCTTTGGCCGCCGCATGGGCGAGCCGGTCGCCGGCTGGTTTGCCACCGCCGCCATCGGAGGAAGTTTCCTGTCCACGGTTGTGGTCTTCATTGGCTTGCTTGGCGAGGAGCCGGCAGAACGATTCTTCATCCAGAAGATCTTCACCTGGATCCCCTCAGGCACATTCAGTGTTGATGTCGGATTTCTCGTAGACCCTCTCTCGATCACCATGTGCTTGTTTGTGACCGGGGTTGGCTCGCTCATTCACTTGTACTCCATTGGCTACATGCACGGTGATGAGAACTTCTCCAAGTTCTTCCTCTACCTCAACCTGTTCGCCGCCTCCATGCTGATGCTGGTACTTGGCGACAACTTGCTGATCACCTTCCTTGGTTGGGAAGGCGTTGGTGCCTGCTCTTACCTACTTATCTCGTTCTGGTTCCACGATCCGGCTAACGCTTCGGCGGGCAAGAAGGCCTTTGTCACCAACCGTGTTGGTGACTTCGGCTTCATGCTTGGCGCCTTCTTATTGTTCAACCACATTGGTTCAATCCGCTACGCCGATGTATTGACCAGCCACATCAGTACCGGGACCGCAACGGTTATCGTGTTGCTGTTCTTGCTGGCAGCCGCAGGCAAGTCGGCCCAGATCCCTCTCTTTGTCTGGCTACCCGACGCCATGGCTGGACCAACCCCCGTGTCGGCCCTAATCCACGCCGCCACCATGGTGACCTCCGGTGTCTACTTGCTGACCAGGCTCAACCCGGTGCTGGCTCAGGCTGACCCGTGGGCCACGGATGTGATTGCTTGGCTTGGAGCAGCAACTGCTCTGGTGGCTGCACTGGCTGCCATCAGCCAAACCGACATCAAGAAGGTGTTGGCCTACTCAACGGTGTCCCAGCTCGGCTATCTTTTCCTGGCTGTCGGCGTTGGCGCCTATGTGCCCGCCATCTTCCACATGATCACCCACGCCTTCTTCAAGGCCCTGTTGTTCTTGGGATCAGGTTCGGTCATTCACGGCATGCACGACGAGCAAGACATGCGTCGCATGGGCGGCTTGGCCAAGCTGATGCCGATCACCGCTGGCACCTTCATCGTTGGCTGGCTGGCCATTGCCGGTGTTCCCCCATTCTCCGGATTCTGGAGCAAGGACGAGATCCTGCTCTATGCCTGGAACGACAATAAGGCGCTGTGGCTCGTTGGTTTCGTCACTGCTCTACTGACCGCCTTCTACATGACCCGACAGGTCATCCTCACCTTCTTTGGCCGTACCCGCTTCTGGGATGCCACATCGGAAGAGATCGGCGAAGCGTTCGACGCCATTGCTGGCAGCGCGCAGGCCAAGTTCGTGGCCGCCGCTGAAGGTGTGACCGTGGCGACTGCTGCCGTCGACAAGGCAAACCTTGATGTTGACAAGCGGACTGGGGCGGTTAGCAAAGCCCAGACCAGCCTCGAAGACGCAACCTCTGCCCTGGCCGCTTCAAGCGAAGGGGCCGATGGTTACGACAAGCTGGTCAAGGCTGTCGACAAGGCAACGAAGGGTGTTCCCAAGGCCGAAGCGGCACTGCAAAAGGCCGTGAGCAAGACCGCCGAACTCGAATTGGCAGTCGAGGAAGCCGAGTCTGTGGTGGCCGATACCCAGATTGAGTCCAAGCGGGCCGCCAGCATCAGCTATGACCTACCCGGTGACGCCCAATACGTCACTGCCTTTAGCAAGGCGCCCGACATCGCTGCCGTTGCCGACGACATGCCCGAGAGCTATCACCACCGCCAGGAATACAACCCTCATGAGTCTCCTTGGACGATGACCGCACCCTTGGTCATTCTGGCCGTCGCTGCCGCACTCGGTGGATTGATGAATCTGCCGTTTGCTCACGACCTGCATTTCCTGGGTAACTGGCTTGAGCCGTCCCTCTTTGCCAATGAGGTCCACGTCACCACGTCAACGTCGGGCAAATGGATGCTGGCCGTCGTCGCTGTTCTCGGTGGCTTGAGTGCCATCGTGGCCGCCTTCGCTGTGTACCTTCGAGGTAAGGGTGACCTAGCCAAGATCGAGCGCAAGGATCTGGCTCTGGCCGTCACCTGGGATGCTGTTCTGGCCAAGTTCATGGGTGGGCCTGGAAAGGCCCTCTTCGATGGTGCCTCCTGGTTCGACAAGACCTTTGTCGACGGTGCCGTCAATGGAGCGGCGACTGCGGCCCAATCAGCAGGCAAGGGCCTTCGTCCTAGCCAGTCCGGCCTAGCCAGACAGTACGCCTTGTTCATCACCGGCACGGCCGGTCTAATCGGACTGTGGTTCGTGCTCAGGTTGGTTGCATCATGATCGCCGCTCTTTCTGGAACCTCGATCCTGGCCTCTGAGGCGGCTTCGTTTTCGGTTCTCCCTGCCCTGATCCTGGTCCCTCTACTTACAGCGATCGTGATCCTGCTGTTGCCGGCCAACCGGGTAGCCGAACTCAAGCTCACTGCTCTTGCTGGCTCAGCCATTGCTGGAGCCATGGCGATCTGGGTAATGGCGGCCTTCGACAAGAACGATGCTGGCTTCCAGTTCGTGGTCAACCAGCCGTGGCTGGAGAGCATGGGCCTCAGCTGGCATTTCGCCGTTGACGGCATCTCGCTATTCATGGTGGTGCTCACCGGCATCTTGTTCCCCATTGCCATCTTGGCCACCGAGCCTCATCACGATCCCAAGGCCTACTACATGTGGCTCATGATCTTGATGGCTGGCTCTTTCGGTGTCTTCATGGCTTTGGATTTGCTGCTGTTCTTCGTCTTCTTCGAAGTAGTCCTCATCCCCATGTACTTCCTCATTGGCGGCTGGGGGCACGGGCAACGCATTTACGCCGCCCTGAAGTTCTTCATCTACACCATGACGGGTTCGGCCCTCATGTTGGTTGGCATTGTCAGCCTGGCCTTGCTCACCGCAGCCCGGACCGGCAACGCACTCACCTTCGATGTGACCCAGCTGGCTGAGGCTCAAGCGCTTGGCACGACGGCCCAGAGACTGATCTTCCTCAGCTTCGCCCTGGCCTTCGCCGTCAAGGTTCCGCTGTTCCCGCTCCACACCTGGCTGCCCGATGCCCATACCGAGGCCCCAACGGCGGGCTCAGTCATCCTGGCTGGCGTCATGCTCAAGCTGGGTACTTACGGCTACATCCGATTCGGTGTCTACCTCTTCCCCCAGGCCGCACACGATCTGGCCTGGATCTTCCTGACCCTTGGTGTGATTGGCATTCTCTATGCCGCGGCAGTTGCCACCATGCAGAAGGACTTGAAGCGACTGGTCGCATACTCCTCGGTCGCCCACCTTGGCTTCATCGTGCTCGGCATCTTCTCCCTCAACACCCAAGGTCTGACGGGAGCAGTGTTCCAGATGGTGGCCCATGGTGTTTCCACCGGCGCCTTGTTCATCCTGGTTGGTTGGATCTATGAGCGGCGCCACACCCGCCAGATCGCCGAGCTTGGCGGCCTCCAGAAGTCCGCCCCCATCTTCGCTGCCGCCTTCACCCTGGTCATGCTGTCCAGCGTTGGCTTGCCTGGCCTGAACGGCTTCAACGGCGAGTTCCTCATCCTGCTTGGTGGTTTCCAGGCCGCTCGATGGTGGACCGTGTTCGCGGTGCTTGGAGTCATCCTGGCTGCCCTCTACTTGTTGTGGGCCTACCAGCGTGTCTTCCACGGCACGCCAGAAGGCGACAACGCCACCATGCCCGAGCTACGACTGTCTGAGGGACTGGTGCTGTTACCCCTCCTGTTCCTGATCGTCGCCATGGGTGTGTATCCCAAGCCGATGCTGGAACGGATCGAGCCCTCGGTCGAACGCCTAGTTGCCCATGTTGAAGCCAACGTTGATGGCTTCCACGAACCTGGCCCCGAGCATGTACCCGAGCATCCAGGTGATGCCCGCACCCTCATGGCCGGTCTAGAAGAGGCCGAAGCCAATGCCAGCCACGGCAGTCAGTCGAATGAGGCAGATTCTCATGACACAGACGCTGATCATGGTGAGGAATCGGATTCCCACGAAGGCGAGAGCGACGAATAATGACTGTTCTTTCTGAGACCGTCGGGGAAATGACCCTGCTTGCCCAGGCAACCCAAGCGGTTGCTACCCCCACCATTGAGTGGCTCTATCTGGCGCCAATCATCATCTTGTCGTTGGGTGGAATCCTGCTCATCACCCTGACCTCCATTGCTCCTGGAGCTCGAGGCAATCACATCCCCACCCTGTTCACCGTTGCCTGTGGAATGACCGGCCTGGTCTTCTTGCCTTTGATGGCTGGACGCCTGAACGATCTTGTTTCTGATGGCGCCGCCTCGGGCATTGCTGCTCGTCCCGCGGCCGGCCTGGTCAGTTCGGCTCTGGTTGTTGACCACTTCACCCTCTGGATTACCGGCCTGATTTGTGTCGCCGTCATCCTGGTTGCTTTGGTTCTTGATGGCTACCTGGCCCGTGAGGGGTTGGAATGCCCCGAGTGGTACGCCCTGCTGTTGATCTCCGCCAGTGGCGGCATCATCCTGGCATCGGCCGAAGACCTGATCGTGTCGTTCCTCGGCCTGGAGATCCTGTCGATCGCCGTTTATGTGTTGGCTTCGCTGCATCTGCGTCGTTCGGACTCCCAGGAAGCGGGCTTCAAGTACTTCATCCTTGGCGCACTGTCCTCTGCCTTCTTCCTCTATGGCATCGCCCTGGTTTATGGGGCAACTGGTTCGACCACCATGAATGGCATTGCTCGCTCCATGGAGGGTGTCAATGCTGCTGGTCTGTCGCCGGCGAAGAACTCCTCCATGATCATGGTTGGCTTGGCCATGCTGTTGGTTGGTTTCGGGTTCAAGGTCTCGGCCTTCCCCCTCCACATCTGGACACCCGATGTCTACCAGGGTTCACCAACTCCGATTGTTGGCTTTATGGCATCAGCGGTGAAGGTGGCGGCCTTCGGCGGAATGATGCGAGTCTTCCTCATTGCCTTCGGCGGAACCTTCGCCTCGGACTGGCGCCTGCTGGTCATGGGCATGGCCGGCCTGTCGGTGCTGATCGGTTCGTTCTTGGCCATCGTGCAAAGCAATATCAAGCGGACCATGGCCTTCTCGTCCATTGCTCACGCTGGTTTCATGCTGGTTGGCATGTATGCCGCTGCCAGTCCAAATGCTGCTGGTGACTCTGGTCGTCGGGCCGTGCTGTTCTACCTGCTGGCTTACACCTTCATGTCCATTGGTACCTTCGCCGTGATCACCGTGGTTGGTCGTCAGGGTGATGGTGACCACAGCATTGAGGCTTATCGAGGATTGGCCAAGCGTGAGCCGATCCTGGCTGCTGCCTTTGCCGTGTTGCTGTTTGGTCAGGTCGGTGCACCGTTCACCGCTGGCTTCTTCGCCAAGTTCCGGGTGATCGCTGCTGCGGCCCAGGTTGATGAGGCCGGAGGCTATGTGCTGGCTGGTGTTGCCATGCTTGGTGCGGCCGTTGGTGCGTTCCTGTATCTGCGGGTTGTGGTCGCCATGTTTTTGGACGACACGCCATCTGTCGCCGCTGGGGTAGCCGACGCGGTTGACGCTGGTTCAGATGTCGCTGATGACGTGGCTGTGTCTGGTGAGTCTGTGTCCGGTGACTCTGTGTCTGGGGATTCCGTGCTCGTGAGCGAGCGTGTGCTGGTTGCTGCAGGCTCCCTGGACGTTCCACCCCTGGCTCTTGGTGTTGCCGTCTTGACTGCGGCAGTGACCGTTCTGCTTGGCGTCTTCCCCGATCTCGGTGCCGGTGTCCTAGCCGAAGCCGCTGCCGCCCTCAACCGCTAGTCCAGCGTCCAGGCGAGAACTCGGTTGACGACGAGATTGTGTCACTAGGCCAGCTCACCGAATGCCATCGACCGTTTAGCGACAAACTGGCAACCGATTATCCTCTGTCGAAACGCGATAGCAGCAGGCGAATGCGTGTTTCTAGACTGTTCTGTCGGTCGATGCTGGTTCGCAGACGTCGGCCATGACCTTCCTGAGGTGAGAGTGTCAACCGGGCTCTCGAGAGGTGACTATTCACACATGAAATTGATGTCAGATCTCAGGACAAGCTGATAGTTGGTGACGTCATCCGCTCCATTGTGTGAGTAGTCAACACTGCCATCATCTCGAAGCCTGGCGAAGCCAAGCAGCACCTGACTATCCTCACTTGTCTTGAAGCGATCCCCTCGAAACGTCGTGGGCGCCGCAGCTTGATAGAACATCATCTCGTCTGGCGTTCCTGGCACATTTAGGGTTTCGGGGCCACAGAATTCGAGGTCCTGGAAGTCGAGTCGGTGCCAGACACCGATCACTGGGTCATGTGGCCATGTCTCCTCCTCAGTGAACACCGGCAACTCACCCTCTAATAGTTCCTCAGTGCCCGGCGCTGGTTCAGACACGACCGTTGAGGCAGGTGCGTCCGCGACACTGGACTCAGTCGGATCGAGTGCGCTCTCCGAGCCACAACCCACCAAAACCAATGCCAGGGTCAGGCCAGCAACCAATGGTGCTGTTTGTAGTTGTCTGATCATGATCCGCCTACTTTCAGTAGAAGCATCGCTCCACAGGCTCAGACGAAGCCAAAGCCCATCTGGTTCCGTTCCGCCACAACTTCAAGCCACAACCGAGCAGGGAACCAGATGTGGCGGGTCAGCGGCCTCGATCTTTTGGGCCGTCACAAGGAGCTCATGGGCGGATTCCCGTTAGCCGCCGGAGACGGCGGAGTCGCCGTCTGGATTGGCTTGGCTGTTGTCGTAGGGATCATCCAGCCAACCATCGGGTAAGGAGACCTTCTGAGGTCCTCGTGTATGGCCCCTGGCAACTCGCCGGTTCTCCTCCGGCAATGGTGCATCGGCAATGCCGCCCAAGATTGACTCCAACTCATCCATGCTGGACACATTGCTGAGCAGCCCTCGGGTCTTGCCCCCAACCGGATAACCCTTCAGGTACCAGCCGGTGTGCTTGCGGAACTCCCGGATCCCCCGGTCAACCCCAAACCAATCCAGCAGCGAAACCGCGTGCTGGACCATGATCGGCACCACCTCGGCAGTGGTCTTGGCCGCGGGCACCTCATCCCCCCTGAGGGCAGCATCAAGCTCGGCGAACAACCAGGGCCGCCCAAGACAGCCCCGACCGATGACCACACCATCACAGCCCGTCTCCGCCATCATGGCCACCGCGTCATTGGCTTCCCAAATGTCGCCATTGCCCAGGATCGGAACCTCGGGCACAGCTTCCTTCAACAAGCCAATGGTGGACCAGTTGGCCTGCCCCGAATACAGCTGGGCCACCGTCCGGCCGTGCAGGGCAATGGCGGCAACTCCAAGATCAGCAGCGATGCGCCCCGTCTCCAGATAGGTGACATGTTCGTCATCAATTCCCACCCGCATCTTGACCGTGACCGGGACTGAGCCTGCATTGTCGACCGCAGCCTTCACCACCGCGGCAAACAGCTTGCGCTTGTAGGGGAGCGCCCCGCCGCCACCATTCTTGGTCACCTTGCGGACCGGACAACCAAAGTTCAAGTCCAGGTGGTCAATGCGCCCCTCACCAACAAGGCGCTTGACGGCCTCGCCCATGTAGGCGGGCTCAACCCCAGCCAGTTGCAGGCTGCGCGGCGATTCGTCGGGATCGAAACTGGCTAGCTTGTCGGTCTTCTCATTGCCCTCAACCAGAGCTCGGGCGGACACCATCTCATTCACAAACAGCCCGCCACCAAACTGGCGACAAAGACGTCGGTAGGGAGCATTGGTCACGCCAGCCATAGGGGCCAGGATGACCGGAGTTGGGAGTTCGATGTCACCAATCTTCACCCGCCCAGTCTGCCCCCGTATTCCCGTACCGACACCGGTAGAGCATGTCACTGCATGCTCTACCGGTGCCAGAACGGAGTTGTTCGGGGTAGCCGAGTGGGTTGGGTGGGTTGGTGTGGCGATGTTGCCGGGCGGATGGCCCTAACCTCGTACCCGATGTTGATCTCTGATGATGATCGCTGGCTCTTCAGCGAAGGTGCCCACAGCCACTTGCATGAGGTTCTCGGTGCGCAACCGTTGACCGACTGGTCTGACCCGGGCCGCCGGTTCTCGGTCTGGGCACCATCGGCCAGCAAGGTCTGGGTCATCGGTGACTTCAACGGCTGGCAGTCCTGTGATGAGGGGATCCTCCTACCCCAGGGAAATACCGGAATCTGGGCTGGGCAGGTCGCGGTAGCAACCGTCGGTGACCGCTACAAGTTCCGGATTGTCACCGAGGCCGGTGAAACCGTGGAGCGAGCCGATCCCTTGGCCTTCGCCACCGAAATTCCACCCTCCACCGCATCCGTGGTCACCGATCTGAACTACCAGTGGAACGATCAGGCCTGGTTAGGCAACCGGGAAGCTCAGCAACGCCACGACCAAGCAATCTCCATCTATGAGATGCATGTCGGGTCATGGCTTCACCCCAAGCCCAACCAGAGCTTTTCCTGGCCCGAACTGGCCGATCCGTTGGCTGACCACCTGGAGCAATACGGCTTCACCCATGTTGAGCTCATGCCAATCATGGAACACCCCTTCTACGCCTCGTGGGGATATCAAACCACCTCCTACTTCGCCCCAACCGCCCGCTACGGGCTGCCAACGGAATTCATGGGATTTGTTGATCGGCTGCATCAGCGGGGCATTGGCATCATCCTCGATTGGGTGCCATCGCATTTCCCGGCCGATGAGTTTGCGCTCGGAAACTTTGACGGCACCCACCTGTATGAACACGGCGACCCCAAGGAAGGTTGGCACCCAGACTGGAAGAGCTACATCTTCAACTATGGCCGCCACGAGGTCCGCTCCTTCCTGGTCTCCAGCGCCATGTCCTGGATCGAGCGCTACCACATCGACGGAATTCGCGTCGATGCCGTGGCCTCCATGCTCTACCGGGACTACTCACGCGAACAAGGTGAGTGGGTTCCTAATATCTATGGCGGCCGAGAGAACCTGGAAGCCATCCAGTTCCTGCGCGAGTTCAATAGTGCCATCGGCGAATCGCATCCTGATGTGCTGACCATTGCCGAAGAATCCACTGCCTTCCCGGGCGTCACCCGACCAGCAGCCGACGGAGGCCTCGGGTTCCACTACAAGTGGGACATGGGCTGGATGCACGACACCCTGCTCTACCTCGGCCGAGACAGCGCCCACCGCCGCTATCACCACAACGAGATCACCTTCCGCTCGCTCTACGCCTTCAGCGAGCACTACGTGCTTCCACTGTCTCACGACGAGGTCGTGCACGGCAAGGGTTCCATCCTGGACAAGATGCACGGGACTGACGATTGGCAGAAATTCGCCAACCTCCGCTTGCTGTACGCCAATCAATGGCTGAATCCCGGCAAGAAACTCCTGTACATGGGACAAGAGTTCGGGATGAGTGGCGAATGGAACCACGACGAGCCGCTGGCGTGGTCGCAAATCGAGAGCCCCGAGCATGGTGGAATTGCCAACCTGGTCGGTGCCCTCAACCGGCTCTATCAAACCCAACCGGCCCTGCATCAACGAGACAACGATGCCGCCGGATTTGATTGGGTAATCATGGATGACGGGGAGAATTCTGTTCTTGGTTGGATTCGCCATGGCGAGGAGGGCACATCGCCCGTTCTTTGCCTACTGAACCTGACTCCGATTGTTCGCGAAAACTACCGAGTTGGCGTGCCCGTGGGAGGCGATTGGCAGATCTTGCTCAACACCGACGATGTCGACTTTGGCGGCTCCGGAGTTGGCCAACAGGCCGGTGGCGCACGGGAGAAACCAAGCCAATCGGGTCGGATCGCGAGCGCCACTGAGCCGGGTGCACATGGCCGTGAACAGGCCCTATCTCTGGTGCTACCACCGTTCGCTGCCCTGGTGCTGACTCCGGTCCTGAGTCCTACAAATCTCACCTGAAGCGGTCGTCGTAGCACAAGCCAGCCAAGAGATTCCGTCACAACCTTGGTTCGAGGGGTCTAGGCGAGATAACATCTCTCGCCGTGTCGGTCTATTCAGATTTTCTCCGCGAGTACCTAGTCGTAGCCCTCTTTGGGCTGCTCGCATTTGCCACCGTTGCTGCCTTCGTCGGCCTTGCCAGCCTCATTCGGCCCGACCGGCCAACGCCGGCCAAGCTTGAGAACTACGAAAGCGGCGTCGACCCAGTCGGCGATGGCTGGTCCCAGAGCCAGATCCGCTACTACATCTTCGCTCTGCTCTTCGTCATGTTTGATGTCGAAGCAGTCTTCATCTTTCCGTGGGCTGTCGGCCTGGACCAGTTCGGCTGGTTTGGACTGATCGAAATGGTCATCTTCATTTTCATTCTCGCCCTCGGCCTGGCCTATGCCTGGCGCAAGGACGTGCTCCGCTGGGTGTAAACCCTGGCCCCGCAAGACACCGCACACCAGTACAGACAGATCAGTACAGACAAATCAGTACACCGCAGATCATTACACCCGCAAGACAAGTACCCGAACGACACAGTAGGTAGAGAGGCGCCCAGATGGGTCTGGTTGAATCAGGAAAGCTGCCAAAGCCCCTGACAACAATTCTGAATACCAGCCGCAAATACTCCCTCTGGGTTTACCAGTGGGGTCTTGCTTGCTGTGCCATTGAGATGGGTGCCGCTTTTGGTTCCCCTCGCTATGACGTGATGCGCCTCGGCGTTATCCCGCTTCCTGCAAGCCCTCGCCAGGCCGACCTTGTTGTCATCTCCGGAACCGTGACCGACAAGATGGCTCCCGCTATCCGGCGCTTGTATGAGCAGATGCCCGAGCCGAAGTACGTCATCTCCATGGGATCCTGCGCCAACTGTGGTGGTCCCTATTGGGATAGCTACTCAGTAACCAAGGGAGTCGACCAGATCATTCCCGTCGATGTCTATGTTCCCGGCTGTCCTCCCCGTCCCGAGGCCTTGCTCGAAGGCATTGTTTTGCTGCAAGAGATCATCCAGAACGAAGACATGGCCGAGAAGTGGAAGAACGACCCACTTGCTGTCGGGGTGGTTGACTGATGGCTGACGCAAAAGAGGCAGACGCAGAAGAATCAGTCGAGGTTGACGAGGCTCGGTCCGCATTGTTGGAAGCGATCACCGCCGATCTTGGCGATGCCCTGGTCGACTCGCACTTGTTTCCCGGCAAGGATCTCTGGATCCGAGTCAGCAGCGAATCCTGGGGTTCAACAGCTGACTACCTGCGCAACAAGCAGCAGTTCCGCTTCTTCAATTTCTTGTCTGCCATTGACTGGCTGCCATCGCCCTTCGGCCGTTCGCACGGCTCATCGGTCGATGTCGCACTTGGCAACGAGGAAGAGTCCGAAGCCGAAACCACATTGGGTTCAGGCTACGCCGGAGGCGAAACCCGCTTCCAGGTGCTTGCTCGGGTTCATAGCCTTACCACCAATATGGGCATCACGGTGAAGGCCGACTTCCCCGAAGACACCCTCAGCCTCGAAACTTGGATCAATGATTACCCGGGGGCCAACTGGCACGAGCGAGAAGCCGCCGAGATGTTCGGTGTGCACTTTGCTGGCCACCCTGACCTGAGTGCCCTGTATTTGCCAACTGCGTTCGAGGGTCACCCCCTTCGCAAGGACTTCCCCCTCTTGTCTCGCATGGTCAAGCCATGGCCCGGCATCGTTGATGTTGAGGCCATGCCAGAAATTGATCAGCCAGAGATCGATCAGCCAGAAGTCTCTGATTCGTCTGCCTCGACGGAGAACCCCGAATCATGACCGCCATTAGTGATCGTCGCCAACTGGCCTACATCGCCGCCCAAGCCGCTGACGCCCGAGTCAATATCGAGCTTGAAGCCGAGGGAATGACCCTCAATATCGGGCCTCAGCACCCTGCCACTCACGGAACCCTCCGCATCGTCGCTCGTCTGGATGGCGAGCAGGTCGTCGAAGCCAACCCAATCATGGGCTACATGCATCGTGGCTATGAGAAGCTGGCCGAGGTCCGCACCTACCCCCAAGTCACCGCCCTCATCAACCGGATTGACTGGCTTGGCAGCTTCGCCAACGAGGTCCCCTTCATCCTGGCCAGTGAGCAGCTCATGGGCATCGAAGCCCCCGAGCGCGCCCAGCACATCCGCACCATCTTGTTTGAGATGGCCCGCATCGCCAACGTCACCCTCTTCCTGGGCGACATGGGCGTGCAGCTTGGTGCGGTCACCCCGATCTTCTACGCCTTCCGCGATCGCGAGCACATCCTCAACCAGATCGAGTCGGCCACTGGTGGTCGTTTCCACCCCAACTTCGACCGCATCGGTGGCTTGAAGGACGACCTGCCTGCAGGCTGGATTGACGAAACTAAGCGCTCGCTGAAAGAGATCCGCAAGTTCTGTGACCAGATGGAAGATCTGATCATTGGCAACGAGATCTTCCAGGCCCGTACCCGCAATATCGGCGTCATCCCGGCAGATATTGCTCTGAGCTACGGCATGAGTGGCGCCAACCTCCGAGCTTCCGGAGTCGATTGGGACCTGCGTCGCGATTCTCCCGTCGGCTTGGCCTATGACAAGGTCGACTGGAAGGTCTGGACCCATACCGACGGCGATTCGTTCGCCCGCTACTGGGTCCGGCTGCAAGAAACCCGGGAAAGCTGCAAGATTGTCGAGCAACTGCTGGACAGCATTCCCTCTGGCCCGATCATGGCCAAGGTTCCTCGCATCATCAAGGTTCCTGCAGGCGAAGCCTTTATTGAAACCGAGAACCCGCTTGGCGTGATGGGCTACTACGTTGTCAGCCAGGGCGGCCTCGAACCCTTCCGGGTCAAGATCCGTTCTGCCAGCTTCTCCAATATGTCCATCTCCCCTTGGCTACTCAAGGGCGCCTACGTCCCGGACGTGATCACGATCCTCGCCTCGCTCTATTTCATCCTGGGAGACATCGACCGATGATGCTCGCCTGGTTATGGTCCGATCTTCCTTGGACACTTGACACAATCGCCCGACTGATTTTCGCCATTGTCGTGGTGCTCTTGCCCGCTGGCGTGACCGTCTATCTCTACCTGTTCAAGATGGTGTCGTTCATGCAGAGCCGTCTCGGCCCCATGGAAGCTGGTCCCTATGGGACGATGCAGCTTCTGGCCGAGGTTGGTAAGAACCTGCAGAAGGAAGACATCTTCCCGGCCAAAGCCGACCGCACGGTCTTCGCCCTGGCCCCCTATGTGGTGCTGATGAGCACCTTCTTGTTGGCCGTCGTCATTCCTTTCGGGCCCCAAGCCACCTTCGTTAATCTCGATACTGGCGTCTTCTTTGCCCTGGCTGTTTCGTCAGTCTCTGTTGTTGGTGTCATCATGGCTGGTTGGGCTTCGGCCTCCAAATACTCGCTGCTTGGTGGCTTGCGAGCGGCTGGCCAGCTCATTGCTTATGAACTTCCCCTGATTCTGGCGGTCGTCGGAGTGGTCATCCAGGCCGGAACCCTCAACCTGCAAGGCATCGTCACCGCCCAAACCCAGGGCGAGATCTTCGGCTTCGGTGGCCTGGGCCATCCCTTCATCCTCACCCAGTTCATTGGTTTCTTCATCTTCCTGGTTGCGGTGCAAGCCGAACTAACCCAGGTTCCCTTCGACATGCCCATTGCCGAATCCGAACTGGTCTCGGGCTACATGACGGAGTACTCGGGTTTCCGCTTCCTGATGTTCTTCATCGCCGAGTTCGCAACGGCCAACATTTTCGCCTTCTTGGGCGCCACCTTGTTCCTCGGTGGCTGGCAGGTTCCGCCCTTCGTCCACGATCTGCTTGGAGTCGATGCCAACTGGCAGTACTTCAACCTCATCGGACCTGGCGTCATGCTGATCAAGATGCTGATCCTGACATTCATTGTCTACTGGGTCCGCTTCACCTTCCCCCGCTTCCGTGAAGACCAGCTTCAGAAGTTCGCTTGGAAGTTCCTGATCCCGCTTTCGCTGGTCAATATCGCCATCACTGGTGTTCTCAAGGTGGCCTTCACATGAGTCTTGTTCCCGGCCTGATTACCGGCCTCGGTGTCACCTTCAAAGAGATCATCAAGACGATGACCACGGGGGCCGAAACCGTCCAGTACCCCCACGTCAAAGAAGACCCACCGGCCCGAGCCCGTGGTGTCATTGCCCTGCACCAAGACAACTGCACCGCCTGCATGCTGTGTGTTCGAGAATGCCCAGACTGGTGCATCTACATCGAAGGCCACAAGACTCTGGCTCCGCCGAGGCGTGCTGGCGGCAAGCCCCGAACGGTCAACGCCCTTGACCGGTTCGACATTGACTACGGCCTCTGCATGTACTGCGGCATCTGTGTCGAGGTTTGCCCCTTCGACGCCATCTTCTGGAGCCCAGAGTACGAATACTCCGAACCCCGCATTGCCGATCTGCTGCACGACAAGACACGCCTGAGTCAGTGGATGGAAACCGTGCCCGAGTTCGAATCCTATGAAGCAGGATCGGCCGCCAAGGTCAAGAAGGTGCCACGCCCATGAGCGCCTTCCTTCTTGCCCAAACTGACCTGATTGAACTGACCGATACCGAAGCGTGGGTCGTTAACGGCTTCTTCTATGTGCTGGCCGCGGTTGGCTTGTTGGCCGCCCTCAAGATGGTGACCACCAAGAATGTGGTGCACGCCGCCTTGTACTTGCTGATCGTTCTCAGTGTTGTCGCCGGGGTCTACATCATCCTTGGCGCCGAGTTTGCTGCTGCCACTCAAGTCATGGTCTATATCGGTGCAGTCATGGTGCTGCTCTTGTTCGGCGTCATGCTGACCCGGGCCAAGATCGGTGACGATGGCGATCTGGACTATGACCAGAAATGGATCGGCGGGCTTACCGCGGCCTCCATGTTTGCCGTCATGGGCTACTCCCTATGGGAAGCTTTCGGAGACGACCAACTGCCCCGCGACATGGTGCCCCAACGCACCGGTGAAGTAGCCAACTCGATCTTCAGCCAGTACATCGTGCCTTTCGAGGCACTCTCGATGCTTCTGCTCGCCGCCCTTATCGGGGCCGTCGTCGTGGCCAGGAGGGATTAGCAAATGTTCCTAAACCAATTCCTCTTCTTCGCCGCTGGCCTGTTCAGCATTGGCGTCTATGGCGTGCTGACCCGTAAGAACGGCGTCCTAGTCCTGATGTCCATTGAACTGATCCTCAATGCGGTCAACATCAACCTTGTGGCCTTCGGAGCCTTCAATCAAGACATCTCCGGCCAGGTCTTTGCCCTTTTCGTGATCGCTGTCGCTGCAGCCGAAGTGGGAGTGGGGCTGGCCATCGTGCTGCTCATCTTCCGCAACCGCCGCAGTATTGACATCGCTGAAGCCGATCTACTCAAGGGTTGATCGGGGAGTCTTTGTGAACCTTCTTCTTGCTTCTGAAGCCGCTGTGCAGGCGCCCGCCATCTTTGACTATGTCTGGTTCATTCCAGCTGTCATGGCGAGCTCGTTCCTCTTCATCCTGTTCTTCGCTAAGCGCCTCAACATCAATGCCCACTGGATTGGCCTTCCCGCCATTGGGTCAGCCTTCCTCTTCGCCCTGGTCATTGCCTTCTCCTGGGTTGGCTACAACGGTGACGTCTCCCACGCTGGCGGAGTCTCCGGCTCCTGCAGCGGCCGTGACATTCACATGGCCGAAGGCGATCATGCTGCCGAAGGCGATCATGGCGACGATGCTGACGCCGATCACGGTGAGGATGCTGACGCCGAGCACGGTGAAGAGGCTGACGCTGAGCACGGTGGTGGTCACCAACGATTCAGCCCCTGCCCCGTCGTCAACGATGTCACCTGGTTCCACAATGGTGGCCCCGTTTCTGAAGGCGGTTCCGACATCAATATCGGAACCCTGGTCGATGGCCAAGCAGTCATGCTGTTGGTGGTTGTCACCTTCATCTCTGGACTCGTCCATGTCTATTCAACCGACTATGTCGCGGGCGATCGTCGCTACACCCACTACTTCGCCTTCTTGTCGCTGTTCACCGCCTCCATGCTGTTCATGGTCTTGTCCTCCAGCACCGTGCAGCTGCTGGTTGGTTGGGAGCTGGTCGGTGTCTGTTCCTTTGTCCTGATTGGCCATTGGTGGGAAGAGAAAGAAAACTCTGACGCCGCCATGAAGGCCTTCCTGACCAACCGCGTCGGCGACATCGGTCTGCTCATCGGTCTCATCATTCTGTACTTCGCCGCAGGCAAGACCTTCGACATCGTCGCCATCAACGAGGCCGCCGTCTCAGGAGCGATCTCCAAGAACACCCTGCTGGCTGCTGGGCTCTTCTTGATGACCGCCGTCATGTCCAAGTCGGGCCAGTTCGTCCTCCACACCTGGCTACCCGACGCCATGGCCGGACCAACCCCCGTCTCGGCCCTCATCCACGCCGCCACCATGGTGGTCGCCGGGGTCTACCTCATCGGACGTCTGTATCCCGTCTTCTATGTCGGCTTCGGCATGGACGGTGGGGCCCTCAACGCCATGGCCTTCATCGGTGCCATCACCTGCGTTGGCGCCGGAGCCTTGGCCTTCGTGCAGAATGACATCAAGAAGGTGCTGGCCTACTCAACGGTTTCCCAGCTGGGCTACATGGTGCTGGCCCTTGGTGTTGGTGCCTACACCGCTGGCATGTTCCATCTCTTCACCCACGCCATCTTCAAGGCTTGCTTGTTCCTCGGAGCCGGCTCGGTCAGCCACGCTTGCCACCACAGCTTCGACATGAAGAAGGACATGGGCGGACTTCGCAAGTTCATGCCCAAGACCTTCTGGACCTTCGTCATTGCTTCGGGCGCCTTGGCGGGAATACCACCCCTAGCTGGCTTCTGGTCCAAGGACGAGATCCTGGTTGGTGCTGGTGCCTTCCCCGGAACTGGTGGCAACGGAACCTACTGGATGCCCTTCATCTTTGGTTTGATCGCCGCAGGCATGACCGCTGGCTACATGACCCGAGTGATCTGGCTCACCTTCTTTGGCGAATACCGGGGACATGAGAATCCTCACGAGTCCGGTCCTCGCATCACCATCCCACTCATCATCTTGGCTGTTGGTGCGGTATTCGCGGGCTTCTTGAATGTGCCAGAAGGCCTGCCAATTCTCGGTGATCTCTTTGGCGAAACCTTTGTCAGCTGGGTCGAGCCCGCCAGCATCAGCTCCTTCCCATCCATCAAGCATGGCAACCCCAGCTTGTGGCTCGCCATACTGGCCACCTCCATTGGCCTCTTCAGCGGCTTCATTGTCTGGACGTACTACAACAAGCTGTACGCCAAGGACCCCTTGGCCACCGAGGTCACCGGCGGCTTACGAGACAAGAGCTCGCTGGCTCGAGCAGGACACACCTTGCTGGTCGAGAAGTACTACCTGGATCATCTCTACACCGACATCATCGCCGGTGGAGTCAAGGGTCCAGTAGCCAAGGCCGCTTACTGGTTTAACCAGAACATCTTGGATGGCATCATCAACTCCATCGGAAACGGAACAACCTCACTCGGTCGTTTCGTCTACAAATACATCGACCAGGGCACCATTGATGGTGCGGTCAATGCGTCAGGAGCGGGAGCCACGGGCTCCGGCGACATCCTGCGCAAGGTTCAGTCCGGACAGATTCGACAGTACGCAACCTTGATGTTTGCAGCAGCTGCCCTTTTGGCTGCCGTCTTCATCATCGCGGTGTAAGGGAAACAGCAAATGGAAAACACCTTCCTCGCCGACTACGGCATCACAATCATGGTCTTCCTGCCTCTGGTAGGTGCGGCTTTGATGATGCTGATCTCGGGCAAGAACGAAGAGATTCACAAGCAGATCGCTTTGGCCACAACCGTGGTCACCGGCTTGATCGGCGGCTGGCTTGTCACCGACTTCTACCGGCTTGGTTCGGAGAACTGGGGCAACCTCAGCTATGGCGTCGACAAGTCCTGGATCGACATTGTCAACGCTCGCTACACCGTTGCCGTTGACGGCATCTCCATTCCCCTCATTGCCCTGACCTTGCTGGTGGTGCCATTGGTCATTGTCTATAGCTGGAATCACATTCCGAATCCAGGCAATGCCAAAGCCTTCCTCATGCTCATCCTGGTGCTCCACACCGGAATGCTCGGCAGCTTCGTCGCTCAAGACCTGGTGCTCTTCTTCGTCTTCTTCGAAGTTGTGCTTCTTCCCATGTACTTCATGATCGGCGTTTGGGGCGGCGAGCAACGGTTGTATGCCGCGATCAAGTTCTTCTTGTTCACCCTGTTCGGTTCGGCTCTGATGCTGGTCAGCTTCCTGGCCCTTTACTGGGCAACCGGTGGAACCACCTTCAATATGGTTGAGCTAGCTGCCCTGGTGCAGTCCAATGACATCAAGCTCGGTACCCAGGTCCTGATCTTTGGTGGAATGTTCATGGGCTTTGGCATCAAGGTGCCAATGTTCCCCTTCCACACCTGGCTGCCCGACGCTCACACCCAGGCTCCGACGCAAGGCTCGGTCATCCTGGCCGCCGTCTTGTTGAAGCTCGGCACCTACGGCTTCATTCGCATCGCCATCCAGATCCTTCCTGAGGCCGCCATCAAGTGGGCCCCCTGGATCGGGCTGCTGGCTGTGATCGGCATCATCTACGGCGCCCTAGGTTGCCTGGCCCAGACCGACATGAAGCGCCTCATTGCCTTCTCATCTGTGGCCCATATGGGTTACGTCATGCTTGGCATCGCCACCATGACCGACTTCGGCCTGAACGCTGCCATCTTCGGCATGGTCGCTCACGGTCTGATCACCGGCATGTTGTTCTTCGTGGCTGGCTCCATCAAGGAGCGCTACCACACCTTGGAAATCAAGCGTCTCGGTGGTCTGCTGGTCTCGGCTCCTCGAATGGGCTGGATCCTCGGCTTCTGTGTCATGGCTTCACTCGGCCTACCCGGCCTGGCTGGGTTCTGGGGCGAGTTCCCGGCCATCCTCGCTGCCTATCAGCCACAAGAGGGCATCTCTGAGGGCTTGTTCCGGGTCTACATGGTCGTTGCCGCCATCGGCACCGTCCTAGCCGCCGGCTACCTTCTCTGGCTGCTACAGCGCACCGCATTCGGAAACCCGTCTGAGGAATTCGAAGACGACCCGGCAATCACCGACGTTGTCTTCACCGAGTGGGTGGCATGGATTCCATTGCTTGCCCTCATCGTCTTGTTCGGCTTCGTTCCCGGCCTGATGTTTGACCTCACCGATGGTCCAGTCACTGCTCTGGCCGATGCCCTTGCGGCAGCCGGGAAGTAGTTGAGCATGTTCGCCCTTTCCGCCAGCGCCGCTGCACAGATCGCTTTGGAGCCCTTTTCGCGGCCCGAGATCGATTGGCACGCGGTTGCTCCGGAGCTGATCTTGTTGGCTCTTGGTGCGCTGATCACTGTGGTCGACCTCGTCGGCTTGGAGAAGGCCCGCAAGTGGATGCCGACCCTGACCAGCTTCGCCTTCCTGGCTGCGCTGATCCCGGTTCTCACGTTGTGGAACAAGGGTGGTGAGCTACCTCGAAGCCTCTTTGATGGCGCCTATGTCGTTGATCGCTACTCGCTGGTGCTCAAGGGACTCTTCCTTCTTACTGGCTATGTGATCGTGTTGCTGTCAACCAACTACATGAGCGAAGGCGACTACTACGACAGCGAGTACTACCAGCTGATCAGCGCCTCGATCCTGGGCATGGTCGTCATGACCTCGTCTCGGGACCTGATCTCGATCTTCGTTGCTTTGGAACTGCTTTCCATCCCCGCCTACCTCATGGCAGCGTGGCGCAAGCGAGATTTGAAGTCGAACGAAGCAGGCTTGAAGTACATGCTGATGGGCGTGTTCGCCTCGGGCATCTTGTTGTACGGCATGTCCCTCCTGTACGGAGTGGCCGGCTCAACCAAGCTGACCGACATCGCCGCTGCCTTGTCAACCGGCGAATCCAAGCCACTGTTCACCCTGGCCATTGTCTTCACCATCATTGGCTTCGGCTTCAAGGTTTCCGCCGTTCCCTTCCACACCTGGGCACCAGACACCTACGAAGGTGCGCCAACTCCATTGACGGCCTTCTTGGCTGTTGCTTCCAAGGCCGCAGGCTTTGTGGCCATGATCAATGTGATCATCATTGCCTTCCCCGGGCAGTCCGATGTGGTCGAGCCGCTGATGGCGGTACTTGCCGCGGTGACCATGACTGTTGGCAACTTCATTGCCTTGCGCCAAAGCAATATGGTTCGCATGCTGGCTTACTCCGGTGTGGCCCAAGCCGGCTACATCATGGCGCCGCTCGCTGTGTATGGAACCAACGCTGACCGAGTGCCTTCGGCCATGGTGACCTACCTGGTGATCTATGCCGCCATGAACCTTGGTGCCTTTGCTGTCATCTTGGTGGCTGCTCGTAAGACTCGCTCGGCTGAGATTTCCAGCTTCGGTGGCATGTTCGGGTATGCGCCCGGACTCACTCTGGCCATGACGCTCTTCCTGTTCTCATTGGCTGGCATTCCGCCAGTTGGTGGCTGGTGGGCCAAGTTCGAGATCTTCCGAGTGTTGACCGAGGGACATCGCACGATCGGCATCGTGTTGGCCGTGATCTTGGCTGTGAACTCGGTGGTAGCCGCTTTCTATTACCTCAGCATCACCAAGCACATGTGGTTCATGCCAACACCTGATGGTGATGAGTCTCCAGTAACGATCCCGCCTGCGTTGCAGGTTGCGCTGGCGCTGACGGTAATCGTCACTCTGGCCTCGGGCATCTTGCCTGGCTTGGTCAGCGATATGGCTGGCAACCTCCAGCTGGCGCTTCCCTAAGGTCCACCGGATCTCGGTTCGGCGGCTGGATCATGCCAGATCATCTCGAAGCGAACTATCTAGCGGATGATGAGGCGGCCGACCGGCGATGGCTGGCTGGTCTTGCTCGCGTGCTGGCGGCGTTGCGTCCATGAGTGAGCTCGAACGCTTTGATCACTATATGGAGCGAGTTCTCTATGGTCCGGACGGTTTCTACACGTCGGGCCGAGGAATAGCTGGCCGCGGTTCTGGCGACTTCATCACCAGTCCAGAAGTCGGTGCCCTGTTTGGTCGGGTGATTGTGAATGCCTTGGATGCCTGGTGGGATGAGCTTGGTCAGCCCTCAACCTTCCGGGTCATTGATGCTGGGACTGGCCCAGGCACCTTGCTGACTGCCCTGCAACATGCGGCGAGCAATAGTGAGGTCCGCTGCTCGGCAGTGTGGGAACTCATTGGTGTTGATCGGGCCCAGGGTGTTGGCCGGGAGAAGGGTCTTGCCGGATCGCAGGGTGTTCGACCGGCCGGTCGCAGTGAGCTGCCAGAGGACCTGAGCAACTCGGTGGTGATTGCCAACGAGCTATTGGACAATCTGGTGTTCCGGGTCATCGAGCGCCAACCCGATGGCTGGGCCGAACTGTTTGTGAAGAATAGATGCGAGCATCTTGTGAGCCCCTCGGCAGTGGCAACCGGCCTTACTGCCTATTCGGATGTTGAGCTGCCGTCCGATTCTGACTTCGCCCCGAACCTCCATGAATCTGAGCCTGGCTCGGTTGCCGCTGAGTCACCTTCGGACCCCGAATTGAGCTCGGCTATTGCCCTTGCCGCCAATGTCGAGGTTGGCCAGCGGGTGCCGGTTCTGTCTGCGGCATCCACTTGGGTCAACGACGTGATGGCCCGGGGTGCTGATCGCCTACTGGTCTTTGACTATGGCATGGCCACCACCACCGAACTAGCGGAGCGCGGCGGGTGGCTGCGGACCTACCGTGAGCACCAGCGGGGCGATGATCCGTTGATGGACCCGGGGGAGTGGGATATCACGACCGACATTGCCGTGGACCAGCTGCCAACACCTGCCAACGTGACGACGCAGGCTGGGTGGCTAACCCAGTGGGGGATCGGAGCCCTGGTTGAAGAAGGCCGCGAGTTCTGGCAGGCCCATGCTGCGGCCCCGGATCTCGCCGCCATGCGAATGCGCAGCCGGATTCGAGAAGCCGAAGCATTGACCGATCCAGCCGGACTCGGGTCATGGCTTGCGCTGGAGTACCGGCGGTGACAGCTCTGGCCTCATAGAGCTGCAACCGCTGCGGCTTGAAACATGATCGGGATAGGCGTGTTGGTCTGGATGTTACCTACCTGGATGTCATGGTCTGAGTGTCGTGGTCTGGGGTGCCACTGGGCTTGATTTCATTGGCTCGGTTCAGATGCTGCTGTTTCGATGGCGTGAGCGATCCAGCCGAGGCCATTGACGGCATTGTCGAACTTGTGCTGCCAGCCGCTCTTGATCGGTAGATCATGGAGGGTGAGCACCGACGTGCCCTGGAAGATTCCGGGCGGAAGCCAGTCTGTGAGTTTCTGAGTGTCGACTATTCGAGTATGCCGATTGTACTTACGGTGATCCGGTTGACCCGGTGGAATGAGGCCTCTGGCAAAGGCGACGAAGGCTACCTTCACGCCTATTGGGAAATTGGAGCCAGGATGATGCGGAGGAAAGTTCTCTTCGATTGTGGGACCAGCCAACTTGCCGAACTTGGTGTGGGCTCCGAAACCGAAGGGCGTGTTGACTTGCGCGGCCACCATGATCGTTATCACCAGAAGACTTGTTCTTGAGGTTCCTTCTCCGAAGGTTCGCCCCTGACGCCGGGTCATGGTGGCGATGGTCAGGCGCCCATTCGCCATTGCCCCGTACCAGCAAGCGCCGGGTCGAGGGCTGGGGGGCCTCTGGACGAGAACCCCGTAGCCGCGGGCGCTCATATGGTCGGCGATTTCTCGACGCTCCTTGGTCCGTTCGATGAATTCCATACCTGCCTCCACCCTAAGCCCGCACCGTTAACCAGGCGGATTCTCAAGCGCGACGAACGGGGCGCGTGAATAGCGCCTCACCTGCGTGCCCTCGTGTGGGCTGGCTGAGCAGTCCGCACCTATTGTCGGCTGGGTTGCCGGTCCGAGGCCCGGCGGGTTCTTGACCCGGACGTAGCTGAGACGGCCTTGCCTCTTGGCCCACGACGGTCTGGTGATTTGGGGCCTGGTGGGGTCGTCGCAGCAGGAGTAGTCCGGCTCTTAGATTTGGATGGATTCTTGCGGCCAAGCCAGTCCTGGAGGCGGTCCGGGACTGTGTTGGTGTAATGGGTACCGTCGGGTTGATAAATCTTGAGGGTCCGGTCTGGTAGTAGTTTGATGTTCCAGCGGCCTTCATGCACCCGGTGATGATGGGTGGAACACAACGGAACAAGATTGTCGAGGTCAGTGAGCCCGTCTGGGTCCCATTCTTGGATGTGGTGTGCTTGGCACCATGAGATGGGTCGGTCACAACCGGCCCAAGCACACGTTGAGTGCATCGAGTTCAACGCTGACCATTGAGCTGGAGTAGCAGTGCGTTGAGCACGACCAACATTGATTGGCACGCCTTCGGCGTCGATGATGACTCGTTGCATGACAGCGTCACAACACAAGCGGGCAAGGGCTTCGGTGGAGAGGTCCATGCCGTTGCGGGTTTCACGCACCGTATTGTCGTGTGGGCCAGAAGCGAGGGTTTCGTGGTCGGTGACGACAACAACCGTTGGGCGGCCTTGCTTGCCGTTGCCATGGGAAATGAGTTCGACTAGTGCTGATGCGGCGAGGTGGTCATTGAGGTGGAGGGTTTCGGTGGAGCCGTCTCGTTTGGCGGTGTTGGCCATGGCTCGCATTTCGGCTTCGATGGCGTTGATGATGGATTCGAATCGTTCGGGGTCTAAAGCACCGGTGAAGCGGCCCATGCCCGTGGTTTTGTCGGTCCAGTGGCGGAAGAAGGACTCGGCGCGTTGTTTGCGTTCAGTTGTGCGGCCGTGGTCTTGGCGGATGTCGTCGATTCTGCGGGCGAGGTGTCGGTTGAAGGTGTCGACGGGCAAGTTTTTGGCTTTGTTGACGAGGTCTTCTTCGTCTTCTTTGAGACTGGAGCGTTCCTCGTCGGTGAGGTTTTTGGTTTGGCGGGTAACGGTGTCGATGTGTTCGGGGCTGATGTCACCGTCTTGGAGTGCATCACCCAATCCGGGGAGTTCTTCTGCAGTTTTTGCGCGGGCGGCTTCTTGGCGGGCGGTTTTGGCGGAGACTCGGCCGTTGCCGAGGGAGGTTTCGGTTGGGTCGGGGCTTTGGCCGTCCTCGGTGAGTTTGTCGGCTCGTTGGGCGATCCGGATTTTGATGGTGGCGGTGGCGGTTTCCAGCAAGCGAATGTTTTGGGTGAGGCCTACGAGTTGGTTGGATGTGAGGTTGGTGGTTGGGATGTTGAGGAGTTGTTGGCGGAGGTTGGTGATGGCGTCCCAGCTTTGTGGTTGCTCGATCGTCGTATTGGTTGTGTTCACTGTGTCTCCTTCCAAATCGTTTCGATAGTTTTAATATACCGAACACACGTTCGGCTTGCAACATGCAATTGGTGAAAGAGGAGAAATATCGTCGCTAGATTGAATGGATGATGGCAACAGGGTTTGAGATTCGTCGGTCGCTACCGGCTGAGCATGAAGAGGCCGCCCGTCTGCTCATTCGAACTCGACACGCCAATGTGCCAGCGATTCCGGCACTTGCCCACACCGATGATGAGGTTCTCCGCTGGTTTCTCAACGCCGTCGTGCCAACACAGGACATCTGGATTGCCATCGGCAAGGACGATGATCTTGTCGCCACCATGGTCTTGGCCGATGGCTGGATCGAGCAGCTCTATGTCGATGCTGGCTCAACCGGACTTGGTATCGGGGCGGCCATGGTTGAGCAAGCGAAGCTTGAATGCCCATCGGGTCTCGATCTGTGGACCTTCGTCTCCAACGAGGGTGCCCAACGCTTCTACCGGCGACATGGATTCAACGAAGCACAAAGAACCAGCGGCGACAACGAAGAAGGTGAGCCCGACATCCTGTTCCGGTGGCCTTGAGTCAGCTCCAGCTCGGGCCGGCTCGTCCTTGAGTCAGACGCTGCCACGGGGTCATTCTCTTCAGACTGTCACCACTGCGGAGTAGTGTTCTCCCGATGGCCAGTGAAGAGATTGACATCAACAAGGTCCGGGCAGAAACACCAGGCATCAAGCATGGAGCTCACCTGCTGGCATGCGGGTCGGCACTGACCTCCTCGCCCGTGCTCAACGCGGTGACCGACTACTTGAGGCTGGAGTCCGAAGTCGGTGGTTATGAAGCAGCCCAGGATCAAGCCCAGATGCTCGACGGCGTCTATGACTCGGTGGCCAAACTCATTGGGGCCCAAGCAAATGAGATCGCACTCATGGAGAACGCCACCGCTGCTTGGTGCATGGCCTTCTACTCAACACCATTCGAGGCTGGCGATCGGATCCTGACCTGTGAAGCCGAGTACGGCGCCAACTATGTCGCCTTCTTGCAGCGAGCTAAGCGGGACGGGGTGGTCATCGATGTCATCCCCAGCGGCACTGACGGTGCGATTGATGTTGAAGCCCTGGAATCAATGATTGACGAGCGAGTCAAGATGATCGCCATCACCTGGATCCCAACCAATGGTGGACTGATCAATCCAGCGAAAGAGGTTGGAGCAATCGCGAGGCAACACGGCATCACCTATCTTCTGGACGCCTGTCAGGCCGTTGGGCAGATGCCAGTCGATGTCGCAGAACTCGGTTGTGACTTCCTCTCTGCCACGGGAAGGAAGTTCCTTCGCGGCCCAAGAGGGACGGGCTTTCTCTTCGTCAAGGCAGATCGACTGGAATCCATGGAGCCAGTGATGATCGATCACTTCTCCGCTGAGTGGGTGGAGCCGGATCGCTACCGCCTGCGAACCGATGCTCGACGTTTCGAGAACTGGGAGAATGCCTACGCCCTTCGAGCAGGACTAGGAGTCGCCGTTGACTATGCCCTGGACATTGGTCTTGAAACAATCCAGGAGCGGGCTTTCGGTTTGGCCGCCTACCTGCGTGGTCGGCTGGCCGAACTGCCAGGCACCGAAGTCCAGGACCTTGGCTCACGGCAATGCGCCATTGTCACTTGGACTACAGAGGGCTTGGATCCTCAGGCGACGGTGGCGAAGCTGCGGGACCAAGGTGTGACCATCGGCGCCAGTGGTCCAAACAGCACCCTGCTCGATTCGAGGCGGAGAAACCTGCCAATCATGTTCCGGGCGGCCCCCCACTACTTCAACACCGAGGACGAGATCGACCGCCTCACCACTCTTCTCAGTGAGGAAATCTAGGGGCGAATGAAAGCAACGACATAGCCTGGCAGGATGGCCTTGATGAATTCACCTGCAGCTGACATCGAGGTCACCGAAGACCTGGTAGCCAAGCTCGTCACCGAGCAACACCCGGACCTTGCCGATCAACCGATCCGATTCTTGTCCGAAGGCTGGGACAATGCCCAGTATCGACTCGGCGAAGACCTCATCGTTCGAATACCTCGACGAGAAGTAGCGGCCTGCCTGATCGAACACGAGCAAGAGTGGCTGCCCCAACTGGCAACCGCAATTACCCTGCCCATCCCGGCCCCTCTTCGTGTCGGCCAACCGTCTGGCACCTTTGCGTGGCATTGGAGCGTCTGTTCCTGGATTCCTGGCCAAGACGCCCTGTCCGCACCAGTTCGAGACTCCTCACTAGCGGCGAGACAACTGGCCGAGTTCCTCAATGAGCTCCACCAACCAGCGCCGAGCAATGCACCGGAGAACCCGCACCGCGGCGTGCCCTTGGCCGATCGAAGCAAGCTAACCCTGACGAGCGCCGACGCAGGATTGGCCGCCGATGTGCTCACCCAGGCCGAGCACGACCGGATCCTTCAGCACTGGGAAACCATGATCGATGTGGCACCTTACGACGGTCCGGCCATCTGGCTACACGGAGACCTCCACCCCGGAAATATCACCACGACCGGCGATGAAAGCATCAGCGGGACCAGTAAAAGCGAAAGTAGCGGCAGGCTCATCAGCGGCATCATCGACTGGGGCGACATCACCTCGGGAGATCCGGCTACCGACATTGGAGTGCTGTGGTCACTCTTGGACGCGAAGCGTCGGCACGAGGCACTCCAGATTCTGGACCGTGAGCAAGCGACCATTGACCGAGCACGCGCTTGGGCCATGTCCATTGGCGTCATGCTCCTCGCTAACTCCGGAGACAGACCGAACTACGCGGCCCTTGGACGGCGAAATGTGGACGAGGTTCTAGCCGAGATCGGTTGAACCTTCTGGAACGGCGGAACTCTTCGGCATCGGTGGATCCTTTCTGGCACCGGCCGGAACCCGAATACGATGCTGTGCCGGTGCCAGGTCGTTGGGCTTGCGGGTCGTTGGGCTTGCGGGTCGTTGGGCTTGTGAGTCGTTGGGCTTGCGGGTCGTAGGGCTTGTGAGTCGGTGGGCTTGGCTGGAGGGGCCGTGCGCTAGCCTCGCTAGATGACCGCTACGGACCGAACACCACTCTCGCGCCAGCGTGTTGCCCAAACCGCGCTGGTACTGATTGCGGAGATTGGCCTGCCCAAGCTGTCCATGCGCAAGCTTGGGTCCGAACTTGGCGTCGAAGCAATGTCGCTCTACCACTATGTTGCCAACAAGGACGATCTTCTTGATGCTGTCCTTGACCAGCTGTATGACCAGATCGAGCTCCCCGAGGATGTACCCGACGACGATTGGGAACAGGCGATCCGATCAGCCCTACGTTCGTTCTACAACGTTGTGCGAGAGCGCCCCGGATCATTGGAACTCTTCGTCAACCGGCCTGGCCGCTCATTGTCCGCCTTCCGAGTCCTTCGCTGGGCCCTCGAAAGGTTCCGTGCTGCGGGCCTGGACGTGATGGAAGCCGGTCAAGCCTTCAACTTCTGTGTGTCCTTCGTCATTGGTCACGCGGTAACAGAGGCCGGTTCGATGAGCCAGCTTCGAAACGGGCTGGTCATCGACACCAGCGTGGTCGATGATGAGGACTTCGCGCTCTTTGTCAACGGCAGCCGTCACGTCTTGCCCGAAGAAGTATTTGAGCGCGGCCTCGACGCGGTCGTCAGCGGATTGCGCACCAGCTACGGCCTGAGCTAAGAAGACGGGTTATTATCCAGCGACGACCTTAAGCGAGATGACCCTGAGCAACACGTCCCTCAGCGACAGGTCGTCCAGTAAACCGCCGAAGAAGTCACCAAGAATCTAAAACGGAGAATGAGATGTCTGAGCCTGCCATCGAGGTGTATGAGAATGAAGACCGGCGGTTCCCTCCGTCGGCTGCGTTCAAGGCCCAGGCCAACACCAATGATCGCTCGCTCTATGAAGAAGCTGACGCCGACTACGAAGCTTTCTGGGCCCGCCAAGCTCGAGAACTGCTGAGCTGGGACACCGACTTTGACACCACCCTCGAGTGGAAGCTCCCCGACGCTAAATGGTTCACAGGCGGCAAGCTCAATGTCTCCTACAACTGTCTGGATCGCCATGTCGAGGCGGGACTAGGGGACAAGATCGCTTACCACTGGGAGGGCGAACCAGGGGACAAGATCACCCTGACCTACGGCCAGCTCCTCACCGAGGTCAAGAAGTTTGCCAACGTGCTGAAGGGCCTCGGCTTGGGCAAGGGCGACCGGGTCGCCATCTACATGCCCATGATCCTGGAACTCCCCATTGCCATGCTTGCCTGCACCCGCATTGGTGTTGCCCACTCGGTGATCTTTGGCGGCTTCTCCGCTGATGCCATCGTCGACCGGTGCAATGATGCGGAAACCAAGCTGATCATCACCGCCGACGCTGGCTATCGCAAGGGCTCAGCAGCTCTGCTGAAGCCAACGGTTGATGCCGCCCTTGACATTGGTGCGCCATCAGTCACGAATGTGATTGTGGCCAATCGTTGCGACACGAATCCGGACATGGTCGAAGGTCGTGACCTTTGGTGGCACGATCTCATGGCCGAGGCTTCCGAGGACTGCCCGCCGGAGCCAATGGACTCTGAACAGCTCCTATTCTTGCTGTACACCTCAGGCACAACGGCGGCCCCCAAGGGCATCATGCACACCACCGGTGGCTACCTCACCCAGGTCGCCTTCAGCCACAAGTTCGCTTTCGACCTCAAGCCCGAGTCGGACGTCTATTGGTGTGCCGCTGACATTGGTTGGGTCACCGGCCACAGCTACATCGTCTACGGACCGCTGGCTAATGCCTGCACGTCGGTGATGTATGAGGGAACCCCCGACACCCCAAACAAGGATCGGTTCTGGGAGATCATTGAACGCTACGGCGTCACCCAGCTTTACACCGCCCCAACCGCCATTCGCATGTTCATGAAGTGGGGCACCGAAGAACCCGCCCGCCACGATCTGTCTTCGCTTCGAGTATTGGGCACCGTTGGTGAGCCAATCAACCCTGAAGCATGGATGTGGTACCACGAGCACATCGGCGGTTCAGAGCGCCCGATTGTTGACACCTGGTGGCAGACCGAAACCGGTGGCCACATGATCTCACCTCTCCCAGGAGTGACCGAGACAAAGCCCGGCTCAGCTTGTGCCGCCATCCCTGGAGTCTTCGTCGAGCTAGTGGACGATGCAGGCAATGTGGTGACCGAAGGTGGTGGCTACCTGACCGTCTCCAAACCGTGGCCCTCCATGTTGCGAGGCATTTGGGGTGACCCAGAGCGCTACCGAGACACCTATTGGTCCACCTATGAGGGCCGCTACTTCGCCGGTGACGGCGCCAAGCTTGATGAGGACGGCTACCTCTGGCTGCTAGGTCGGGTCGATGATGTGATGAATGTGTCCGGGCACCGGATCTCAACCACCGAGGTTGAATCTGCCCTGGTCGATCACTCAGCCGTTGCCGAGGCCGCCGTAGTTGGAGCCAAGGATGACCTGACCGGTCAGGCCATTGTCGGCTACGTAATCTTGCGAGGCACTCATGAATCGTCGCTGGAACTGGGCAACGAGATTCGGGAGCATGTTGGCATGAAGCTCGGCAAGATTGCTCGACCCAAGACGGTGGTCATCGTCCCTGACTTACCAAAGACCAGGTCAGGCAAGATCATGCGTCGCCTGCTCCGTGATGTGGCTGATGGTCGCTCACTCGGTGACACCACCACCCTGGCTGACCCCTCCGTGGTGCAAGAGATTGCCGATCGAGCTGCCGACGGTGACGACGAGGACTGATCGTCATCTCAGAAGACAGGAAACTCTTGTCCAAGTAGACTCACAACTTCAAGCCTCGTCATCAATTGGGCGACGGGCATTTGATCAGTGAAGAAGTCCCAGGGGACTAGTTGGTGAGTTTGCGATGAAAAACGGTCTGAAAACAGCGATGCTGCTTGGTGGTTTGGCTGGCCTAATGATCCTCTTCGGGAAGGTTCTTGGAGGTGCCAGCGGGATGACGTTCGGGGCCATCCTGGCTTTCGGAACCGTTGGCTGGACCTACTTCCGAAGCGCCAAGCTGGCCATCCGTTCGGCCAAAGCTGTCGAGGTGCCACCAAATCAGCTCCCCGAGTACCACAACATCATGCAAGAACTGACCAGCCTGGCCGACATCCCCATGCCCAAGCTCTACGTCTCCCCAGAGCGCCAGCCAAACGCCTTCGCCACCGGACGCAACCCAAAAAATGCGGCCGTCTGCATTACTGAAGGTCTGATCCAGGCCCTGAGCTGGCAAGAAATCCGTGGAGTGCTGGCCCACGAGCTGTCCCATGTGAAAAGCCGAGACATTCTGACCGGCTCGGTAGCTGCCGCCATCGCTACTGCCATCAGCTACGCCGCCAATATGGCCATGTGGAGCGGAGCCTTTGGTGGCCGTCGACGAGACAACAACAACGGCAACCCAATCATCATCATGGCCTTCGCCATGCTGGCCCCAATGGCAGCTGGCCTGATCCAGATGGCCATCAGTCGCAGCCGAGAGTTTGAGGCCGATCGTGATGCCGCTCGCCTGATTGGCGAGGGTGAGTCGTTGGCCAGCGCCTTGGAGAAGTTGCATGGCTACAGCCTCCAGGTTGCGTCTGATATTCCTCCTCCTCAGGCCAGCCACTACATCATCAACCCACTGGCCAATCGGGCCATGACTCGGCGTGGCGGTGGCTTGGGTCTGGCCAAGCTATTTGCTACCCATCCCAGCGCAGAAGAGCGCATTCGTCGCCTTCGTGGCCAGGAATGGCGCTAAGGACGTCAGTGGCTCAATACGGGGTTGGATTGGGGATATCCCCGATCATGAGCTGGCCCAAATCGGCCATCATGAGTACTGAGCACTGTTGTCAGAAGGGCAGCAACCGACGAGGTTCGGAAACCTCTGAGACACCCAGGTTCCATCACCTATATGACAGTCTGGAAAGAATCTGACAGACTGACAGATCGGTAGGCGGAATGTTGGAGGGATCGGATCCGGAATCGAAGGCGACGAGGGCAACCTTGTTCGTGGCTCTGGGTACCGATGGAGGGTAGAGAAACATGATGAGCGTAGGGAAACTCCAGAATCGATATGGCTCCGGCCTGAATGGCGTTGCCTTCGGAGCGGTAGCTGCAGCGTTCGTTTTGCTGGCCGGTGTCTTCGTTGTTCGCTCCGAGCCTCGGGCTGAAGTCGAGCTCCGGCTCGCTGACGGCTCAGTCTGGCTGCCTTCCCTCGCCATTGGTGGGGTCTCCCTACTGGATGGCAGCAGCGGCTCAATCGCTACCTCACTTGGTGTTGCCGAGCAAGGCGAGCAGTTCGAAGTTGTGCAATGGGGATCCGACGCCATCCTGGTCAATGAATCCGTCGGCACGGTCAGCCGGCTCGACGGTGCGAACTGGAGCATCGCCACCGGCCGTGTCCAGTTCGGCGAACCTGGCTCAGAGCTTGATGTGATCGCAGGACGCACCTCCGGCTGGCTCGTCCAGTCAGGATCGGTTGCTCCCCTCAACCTGGAAACCCTGGAGCAGCGCGAAGCCGCACCCGTGTCGGGACGTCTCTCCGAAGGCCTTGTTGCCGATGATGGATCACTTCTCTACTCATCTCAAGAGCCCGACGTTGCCTTGCGTCGCTTCTCCTCTGAAGACGGCGATGTCATCACGATCTCGGACATGACTGGCCCTGTTGCGTTGCGTGACCTGGGTGACAAGAACGTTGGCGTCGATCTTGATGACCAGCGAGTTTGGCTTGAGGGGTCAGGCGTTGTCTGCTCCCGCCTCGAGTTCCCCGATGGAGCTGATCTTGGAGTCGGTGGTGGTGACGGCCAGTTGCTGATTGTTTCTGACCAGGGCGGCTTGATGATGTGGTCGCCGGAAGACTCTGGTTGCCCGACCTCCGATGACTTCCTGTCCATGGACGCTGGCACCTACGGTCAGCCAGCCGTCACCGATGGCTGGGGTGTTGTGCCCGACTTTGGACGAAGCGAAGTAGTCGTGGTCGACCTGGACACTCGCGAGATCGTTGCCCGTCAAGCAGTTCCCGGGTTGAGTGAGGGATCGACTTTTGAGCTAGTGGCCGAGACCGGCTCGGTCTGGTTCAACGATCCGGCCTCGACAGTCGCCGGACTGATCCGACGAAACGGTGAAGTGATTCCCGTTGCCAAGTACGAGCAGGGCTCAGACACGGGATTTGTTGCTGCTCCCGTGGATGATCCAGATGCTGACGGCCAATCCGTTGCCTTGGGAGGCAGGGGAGCGAGCAGCGATGGGGCCGCACCCGATGCGTCCCAAGACATTGCTAATGACAATGGTGATGAGCCGACCCAGCCTCCTTCCACCCAGCCTGAAGTTGAGCCCCTTGGACCAACAGTCGAAGGACCAACACCGACTCAGCCAACTCCAGCTCCGACAACCCCAAAGCCGGTCGACACGAGCAAGCCGGGTGAGACGACCCCAACTTCTGAGCAACCCCCAGAGACCACTCCTCCGATCATCGACATCGAGCTGGCCTCAACGGCTAGCCAGGTCAATGCCGGGGAAGCAATCACCTTCCAATCGGTAACGCTGACTGGTAACCCCCGCTTCTTCGATCTCCGAGTTTCCCCCGATAACGGGTCGCTCGGAGGCATCATTTCCTTCGGTCGCTTTGACTACACCTTCCCCGTTGCCGGTGACTACCTGGTCACACTCGAAGCCTGCGACCCTGACGGATTCTGTGATTCTGAAACGGTTGCTGTCAAGGTCATCCCATCAGACACTGTGGTTGAACTGGTCTCGGCAATCACTGCCCCGGGCGAGGTCACCGTTGGGGTACCAGTCACACTCTTTGATGCCAGCCAGGGTGATCCAGCCTCCTGGGCTTGGTCCTTTGCTGAAGGAAGCCCGGCAACCTCGTCCGCCCAGAACCCATCGGTCAGCTTCGCCACCACGGGAGCAAAGGCCGTTGACCTCACCGTCACCCATGATGACGGCCGGACCGACACCACCACCATCAATGTTGACGTGGTTGCCAAAGCACCGCCCTATCTCCTGACCATCGTCGGCGATACAACGGTGCAGGTTGGCCAGCTGTCTGGCTACTCGGTCACGACCACCAACCCCAATGGAACCCCGAACCCTCACTGGAACGTGCAGGGAGCGGACACCGTCACTCCCAATGGGACAAGCCTAGAAGCGTCTTGGTCGGCCGCTGGAACCTATGAGATCACCATCTCGACCAATGCTGGTGCGATCGATGGAGAAGGCTCGCTCTTTGTAACCGTCACCGACCCTCCACCCGTTGCCGACGCACCTTCCATCTCGGTCAATGGTCCAGCCACGCTGGATACCGGTCAGATCGGCAACTGGTCGGTCAACAACTCTGGCGGTTCGATCGCTGACTATTCCTGGATGATTGATGGCGGAATAACCGGCTCAAACGCCACTATCAGTCATGCCTTCAACACGCCCGGCACCTACCTGGTTTCCATCACGGCCAGTGGCCCTGGTGGCATGGATGCTGCCCAACGCACGATCACGGTCGCTGACCCGGCGCCAACGGCATCTCCTTTTGATGTGACTTGCAACCAGCCGACGGTGACAGCTGGAACCCTGACCGGTTGCCAACTGGCCGGCGACCCAGCCGATTTCTTGAACTTCTCCTGGTCCATTGCCTGGCCGGATCCAGCTCAAGCTCAGTCGTGGCTGATGAATCCCTACCGGATGGACATCCAGTACGACGTTCCCGGCACGGTCACCCTGACCCTGTCCGCCCAAGACGTCGCCACCGGACTCAATGTCAGCAAGAGTGCAACCGTCACCTTCACCGGTACTACGACGACCACCACTCAGCCAACAACAACCACGACGTCGGAGCCGACAACAACGACCACCCAGCCAACAACAACGACGACTACGGCGGCTCCGGCTCCTGCCCCATTCGGGCTTTCTTGTCCCAAGCCGGTTGCTGTCGGAAACATCTCGTACTGCCAGCTGGTTGGCACTCCCAGCAACTTCAGTGGCTTCTCCTTCTCCATTGGGTGGCCGAATGCAGCCCTGGGGAATAGCTGGACCGGCGATCCGTGGGGGATGAATGTCGGCTACTCCGAAGCGGCATCCTTCACCGTCACCATTCACGCAACCGATGTTGGTACCGGCCAAGCCGTCTCGGCATCAGACACGGTCATCTTCCAGTAGCCATACCGGTTGGTCTCCCTGATCGATCTCCCCGGTTGATCGCCTCTCAGGACCACAGAAAACGCCTGCACTCCTCGACCCGGAATAGGAAGAGGAGTGCGGCAAGGCAATCAGGATTGGTGTGCTACGGCTCGATCGGGGTAACGAAGGATGAGGGGTCTAGCAGCAAGCCCTCACCCGATGGCACCAAGGCAATGGTTACATTCTCGTTGAACTGGTTGATCGCCAGGTACTGCAAGACTTCCGGAGTCAGCGAGGAATTGATCAAGCGGTTCGCTTGCTCCACTCCTTCAGCTTCGATGACTGTGGCGTCTCGAACACCTCGAGCACGCTCACGATCCATGTCCGCCTCAGCCCTGGTGATAGCAACTTCCTCCACTGCCTTGAGCGCATTCTGAGTTGCAATCTGCTTGTCCTCAATGGACTGGATGTACTCCGGCGAGAAGGTGACGTTGACGATCAGTAGCTCAGTGATCTCGATAGAGAATGGTTCCAGTGATGCGCTGAGTTGCTGTTGGGTTGCCCGGCGAATGGCCTCACGGTTAGGTGCGACCGCGTCGGTCTCAAACTTCACCGTCTCCTCCTTGAAAAAGTTCTGGAGCCGACCATCGATGAGAACGTCGAACCAGTTCTCACCAACATTGCGCAGCAGATCTTGCACGGCTCGGTCCTCCACCCGATAGTTGATCTCGATGGTGGCAAACACGTCCTGGGTCTCAGCCGAGAACGCTGTCACTCCTTCAAAGCGGGCGCTCTGCACTCGGATCGACTCACGGTGAATTGTTTGCCATGGCGCGATCATGCCCAGACCCTCACCTCGCTGACCAGTGATGTCGCCAAATGTTCGAACGACAGCAACTTCGCCAGCCTTGATTACCTTGATCGACCGGCCTGCTGTGAGCAGAACCATGAGGACGACAACCACGGAGACGGAACTAAGCCGCAGGTACCCGCGTGGAACCAGTTTGGTCGCGGCAAGAGCCGCGACAAGGACAATCATCAAAACAATCCAAACCATGTTGGACACCTCTCTATGGATAGTGACACGCCTGGGACGATGAGATGAGCTGCGTGACTGACTGTCGTCGTTTGTGAATGACAGACCTGCTGGGGTCGGGCTGTGCCACCGATTTCCTGGCGGCTAGCCGGACTTCTCAGATTGCTTGAACCAGTCAGTCAGACCTGGATAGGTCGACGCTGCCTACTCCCCCTAAGCGATGATTCAATAACGAGCTAGAACCGGGCTTGGTTCCCCGAAATCACCGAATTCGGACAGAATCGAACTGACCGGCAACGATCGCTACTTGCGGACGAGGACTCGAGGATCGGCTGCTGCTCGGAGGCGTCGAGAGAATGGAACGACTTGGGCCGCCTCCTTGCGAACGGCCGTCGACTCTTGCCACATGGCGTCAGCCTCGGCGTCACTCGGACCCTCAGGAGCGAACAGGGCAGCAGTCACGGTTGGAGCCATCTTGGCCAGCGGAACAGCGACCTTCATATGACCCTGTTCGTTCAGCTGTTCAGCAATCTCAATCACCGTTGCTGACCGAGAACTTGGCAAGCCATAGGCGTCCAGACGCTCCCGAGTCTCCAACCAGGCGCCGCTAATCCGGTGAGCAGCATCACCGCGTTGACGCTTGGAACGCCGCAGACCCTTGGCCAGCAGCACAGCGGCGAAGAAGAGGAAGGGGAGAGCAAGAACAGCAGCCAGAATGATCAGGCGACGCCGAGCTACCCCGGGCACTGGAGGATCGGGAATGAGAATGGGTGCCTGCAACTCGGGAAGATCACCGGCTTGTCCCGCCGCGTTGTCGCCGACGGCTGGCGTGCGAGAGGTTTGTTCCGATGTTTCATTGGCACTATTGGTCGGCTCAAAAGCAACCCAACCGGCATTGTTGAACCAGACTTCGGGCCAGGCGTGGATCATGTCTTCGGTGATGGTCTGACGGTTGTTGTCCCACGTCAATGGCTCGTTCAGCTGGTAGCCAACAACGATTCGTGAAGGAATGCCAAGCTGGCGGGCGGCAAGAGCGAATGTGGCCACCGATTGCTCGGTGAAGCCAATCTTGGAGGCTCCCGCTTCGGCCGGGGCCAGATAGCTGGTCAGGGCGGCCAGGCTGTGGCCGGCCGGAGCATCTGGATTGTAGGCAAACTCCGTCGAGGCAAGAAACTCTTCCAGCTGCAGCAAGGCTTCGTAGTCAGTGGCCGCACCGTCGGTGATCTGATCAAGGAGGGCGGCGAAGACAGCGGCCTGATCGGGGTTGAGATCGGGCACCGCGGTGGCGTACTTGAGTCGGTCCAGGGGTTGACGGAGAAGCTCATCATCGGGAATGTTCTCCTCATCGGATGGCCGAACCTGGGTGACGTAGGTAAATGACTGGCCGCTGACACGCAGATTGGCGATGCTGCCCGAACGTGGATCCCAACCAAGCTGCGGAGAATCACTTCTCACTACCTGGCCAACCCGAGGTAGGAAGTGAAAGGGATAGTCCGTCTCGATTTGCACACTTTGAACCAGCTGAGTTCCGTCGAGAAGCTGGGGTTGGTCCGGGACTGGCAAGGTGGCTCCTGCCGCTTCAAACCTGGCCGAGGAAGTCCACAACGCCCCGTCATACAGGTCAAGAGTGGCCACCGGGATCTGCTCTATCGTCGCTTCGGTTGAAAGCCCATCCACCAAGATCGTGAATACCTCATTCGGGCTCGGGTCGACAAGCCCGGCCTTCACTCGTGAGAGGGGACTCGTGGTCTCAAAGACATCCAGGGGTCGAACAAGACGCTCTCGGAGATCGAATTGATCATTGGATCCGTTTGAGACCAGTCGGTCGAATCCGAGTCCGACCAACGAAACCAGAGCGGCAAAGGGCAAGGCCATCAGAGCCTGGCGCCAACGAATAGCTGCGGTGTGTTCGGTTTCAACCGGGGAGCCCCCGATTGCTGTTTGGCGAGGGCGGTGATCAGCGGCGGCAATGCCAAGGACGGCGAAGATGAGGAGTCCGACGATGGCGATAAGCCACCAACTCGGCTCGCGTTGAGAAATGGTGTAAGCCAGGGAGACGGCGTGAGCGCCAGCAATGGGTAAGACCAAGGAAGCAACCGGTGTTCGTCGAGCAATGAGCTCAACGGCAACCCAGCCACTGATCCAGGTAGTCACTACCGGAACAAGAACGAACTCTTGAGTGATCGGAACGAGTAGGCCGGTCGAAGCCAACGATTTCCATGATCCGACAAGATCACCAAGAAGGTCACTGGATCTTGACCCGTACCAAGCAGCACATCCCAGAACCAGAAGGAGAAGGCCGAGCGGAATGCTTCGTGCTGCGGAACTGGTCCGAGCTGTGACGAAGAGCCCACCAACAATGGCGACGACACCGGCAATGGCAATGGGAGGGAAGGCACCGGCACTGGCATAAATCGTTGACCACTGGAGCCAGGTCAAAAGGAGAGCAGCCAAGCTCAGCATTCCGAGTAAGGCGTCGGTGAGGCGCGGCATCTTCTGATCGGCATGACCTGATCCACCGGGTCCCAAACCGCTTATTCCGAAACCGCGGAGCCGCGCCAGCAATGACTCGATCATCCGAACGCCGCCTTCCAACGATCGGCCACATCGAGACTAGTGGTGCCATTGATGACCATCGCACCAGTAATTTCCATCGGTGGCCGGTCAAAACCTTCACCGACCTGAACCACGGTGACCATGTCAAAGCGAGGACGGACCCGACTGATACCCGCGATCCGTTCGGCTGGAGGTTGGCCAGTGATGGCCCCAAGGGAAACCCCATCGGCCTGATCAGCGAACCGGATAACAGCATTGAGCCCCGGGTCGTCGTCGGTTGTTTGGATCCCAGCCAGAATGCGCATGATGGCGATGCGGCCCTCACCGGTCGAGCTGGCGTCAGCCTCGATGCCCCCGGTTGTACGGAACAGGACCGGGTAGTGACTCTCACAGCCAGCATCAACCAGGGAGGCAGCAACCCGAACCGCATCTTCGAAGCTCTCGAGGCTGTCACCCTTCTTGCCTGGCGTGGCATAGCTGCCAGTCCAAGTATCGAGCACGACCATCAGCCTTGGCTCACTGGTCACGATGTTCTTGCGAACCATGAGCGCACCTGTCTTGGCCACTGAACGCCAATGGATCAGACGCAGGTCATCACCGGCCACATAATCACGCAGACTGTGAAAGGAGATGCCACCCTCTTGGGGAATAGCAGACCGCGCCCCTTCGAGCTCTCGACGATGGCCCGTTGGCAGCGTCGTCATCGGATGAATTTCGGGATGAACAACCAGGGTGGCGATGGAACCCTGATGGGTTACCCGACGGATCAAGCCGAAGGGGTCGGACCGGTCAATGGTGAGCGGCCCGACATCGAAATGGCCACGGCGGGTTGTTGGCAACAAGATAAGTGAGCGATCCTGCCCACCAGGTTCCAGCTTGGGAATCGCAACTGAGGATGACGCTCCGTCAATAATGTTGCTGGCAATCAAGGGAGCGTTGCTGCGACGCCCGGTATTGGTAGTGACGACAGTGGCGTGGGCAGGCTCACCCGCACCGACGACTGCGGGTTGAACATGCTGGAAGGCCGAAAGGCTGGGTTGGCGAAGCACCCAAGCCATGGCCAGCAGCAGCGCGGCGATGAGGGCGTAGGCCAATACGAACAGGATGCGGTACTGGAACACCCATCCGGACGCGAACAGGACAAGAGCAGAGCCGAGAGCCCATTTGCCGCTGGCGGTCAGCATTAGTCACGAACAGTCGGGATTGGAACCTCGTCAATGGTCTGTCGAACCAGGTCAGTGGATGAGACTCCCTGAAGTTCAGCCTCTGGAGCCAGCAACATGCGGTGCCCCAGAATGAACGGGCCAAGTTCACGCAAGTCATCAACCGACACGAAGTTGCGTCCCTTGGCTGCCGCCCAGGCTTGAGCTGCCCGTACCCAGGCGAGACTGCCACGGGGACTGACACCCAGTCGAAGCTCGTCCATCCGGCGAGTGGCGTCGGCGATGGTGACGACGTAGCGCTGCAAGGAGCTGGCGACGTGGATGGAGCCAGCAGTCTGGATCATCCATTCGAATTCCGACAAGCTGATTACGGGACTGAGGTCTTCAGGCCTGGTTCCGGCCAGATGGTTCTCGATGATTTCGACCTCGGAGCGCTGGTCCGGGTAGCCCATGGACATCCGCATCATGAAACGATCAATCTGCGCTTCGGGCAGATGGTAGGTCCCGTCGAGTTCAACCGGATTCTGGGTGGCAATGACGACGAAGGGGCGTGGAACCGGGTGACGTTTGCCGTCGACTGTCACCTGGCGCTCTTCCATTACTTCCAGAAGAGCTGACTGGGTTTTGGGTGAAGCTCGGTTGATTTCGTCAGCCAGCACAACATTGGAGAAGACGGCTCCGGGATAGAACACGAAGTTACTATCGGCGGAGTTGTAGACCATCGAGCCGGTTACATCGGTTGGCAGAAGGTCGGGGGTGAACTGGATGCGTTGCATCTCACCCTCAACGGAACGGGCGATTGATTTGGCCAGCGAGGTTTTGCCAGTCCCGGGAACGTCGTCAATGAGCAGGTGGCCCTCGGCCAGCATGCAGGTCAGGGCCAGACGGATTTCTCCGGGCTTGCCCTTGATGGCCTTAGCCACGTTGCTATGGATCGCGTCGAAGCGTTCCTTGAATGCCTCCGTGTGTGACGGCTCAGCATTAGTCATGGAGTTCTCCCTCAATTTCCCTCGTGGCGAATCTACGATAGTTCGTCGAACATGTCCGGTCAGGGGAAATGAATCAAATCCTTGGCGGCAGACTCGACGGGTGAAACATCAGTCTCGAAAGTTCTGAAACTGGAGGGGGAGATCGAGGTCGGCTTCCTTGAGCGAAGCGATGACATCTTGCAAAGCATCGCGCTTTTTTGCGGACACTCGGACCTGCTCACCCTGGGTGGAACTCTGCACACCCTTCATCTTGAGATCCTTGATGTGAACATTGATTTTCTTGGCCATTTCTGAGGAGATTCCCGCCTTCAGCGAGATCATCATTCGTGCTCGACCGCCAGCGGCATCCTCAGAATCACCGAATTCGATGGCTTTGAGTGAGATCTTGCGGCGAACCATTTTCTCTTCGATGACCTGGCGGAGAGCGAACATCCGATCGTGGCTTGCCGACTCCAACTTGATGGTCATGGCACTGTCATCCAGCTCGATGACCGAGTCCGTTCCCTTGAAGTCGTAGCGATTCACGATCTCCCGGGTGGCCTGGTCGACCGCATTTCGTACTTCCTGCATGTCGATCTCGGAAACAACATCAAAGCTAGCCATGGAGTGAAGCTACCGGATTTCACGAGGAGACGAAAAACTAGGCAGGAAGTTCCAAACCTGGCGCTAACCTCATGTGTTCCTGGGTCGGTGCCCGAGTGGCCAAAGGGAGCGGACTGTAACTCCGCCGGCATCGCCTACGAAGGTTCAAATCCTTCCCGGCCCACGGCAACCCTTCGGGTTGCTTGAAGAACAGCCTTCGGCTGTTCTTCTTGCATTTTGGGGTTGCAGTTTGTTTCGCCGGAGGTGAATACCTGTCTTCTTGCATTTCAGGTCGGTGGATTCTTCTTTTCGAAGTGCTTGATCGTTGCTCCAGGGTGTGGGCGGTTGGTTCCCTCTCCGCCAGCCTGCGGGCCCGTCGCCTCCCGCATTTGCTTGCTGAGTTCGTGTCCGTCATGACGGGGGGCTGCACGCGAAGGCCCGACCAGGTTCTGAAAGAATTTCTTGATACTCATGGACTTACTCCGATCTTGGAAACTCCCAGTTTGTATCATCGTGGCCCTTTGCGTCGGTAGGCCTCTCAATTACGCGCCTAGAGGAGGAGTTCCATGGTGGCTACGTCCAGCCATTGGTTGAACTTGCGGCCGACTTCTCGTTCGACGCCGACCAGGAAGAAGCCGTGTCGTTCGTGCAGGGTCATGCTTGCCTGTTGAGACCCAGCAATCCGAGCGAATATGGCGTGGAAGCCGTGAGCGCGAGCTCGTTCGATGATGGCTCCGAGTAGCAGACTGCCAACGCCCTTCTGGTAGTGGTCTCGATGTACATAGACCGAGTTTTCGACTGAGGTCCGGTAGCCGGGCCGGTCTCGATACAGACTCAGGCTGGCGAAACCGACAATCTTCTTGCCGGACGCAAGATCGGCCTCGGCCACGACAATGGCCAAAGCCCCTGATCGCTCCTTGATGTAGCTGCGTTGATCCTCCAGAGAGCGAGGCACAAGATCAAAGGTGACCAGTGATTCCAATACCTCGGGGTTGTATATCTCCAGCAAGGCTTCGGCATCCGCCACGACTGCGGTTCGAACGCTGTGTGTCGGACTTTTCGATCCAGAATCGCTGGGCATCGAACCAGGATAGTGAGCCAGTCGCTCCCGAGCGAAGTCTTTACTGCTTGCCTATCAGGAGCTGGACTCGACCAGTTCGACTTCTTGCGCTTGCACGCCGCGGCCAAGACGAAGAATGCTTGCTTCCTCTGATGTGGCCGGGAACCGATTGAGGATTTCTGGATTGTCGGTCATGACGATCAGCTGGAGCTTCGAGCTATGAAGGGAGAGCAGCTCCACCACCATATTGATGTCTTGACTGGTCAATGAATCCGAGGAGGTAAAGCAATGATCGATAACAATGGGAACACACTGCTGGTAGGCATTGGCAACTCGTTCGAGATGTCGATGGAGCCAGGGCAAGAAGACGTAGAGACCATCATCGGCAGTTGGACGAGCATCGGCGCTCGACTGACCCGCCATTGGGTCAGTTGCCTGTCCGACGGGACTGTCTTGAGAAGCAGCAGGGTTGCCAGCAGCTAGTGATTCAGCGGCAAGCTGGATTTCCTTGCGGTTGGTGACCGCCCATTCCAGAGAGGTATTTGGTCCGACCAGATCGATCCATGCTTGAGTGGCCAATGAGTGAATCTCTCTCAGCTCATCTTCGGGTGTCTTCTCACTCGGCATGCCGCCAAGCTCAGACATCCGGAGCTTGAGGTAGCAGGTCAAGCCGGCGGCCTCAAGGGCCTCGACCTCGGCTTCGGAAGCTTGGGTTAGGTGGTGCCAGCGGCGAGCGGTGATCGTGCCAGCAACAATGGCAGCCAGGAGGAAGAGGAAGCCGAGGGGCTTGCTGACGAAGATGGCGCCAACAAGACCGATGACGCCAAGGGTTCCCGCCAGTGTGAGGTGAAGAACCCGGTCCTTCTCCAGTAAGGCACTCGCAACCTTGACTGCTGCGTGACGGTCCTCAACCAACTCGTTGAGGGCATCCGGATAGGGATGTCCGGGGTCTTCCGGTGTCGGAGTTGCGTTGGCATCGACCTCGACCTCAGTCTCGGCCAAGACCATGGCCGTGGCCCAAAGAACACCCTGGTCCAAGGACGCAAGCTGGTTGATGATCTTGCTGCTGAATGAAGTCGTTGAGCTGGTCTGCGTGGCGTCGCTGAAGGCCTCTTCAGCAGTTTTTACTATGGGCGCTGTTGTCTGGGGCTTCTGAATCTCACCATTGTGCGGCGAGTTCTGAATTCGGAGAAGCTCGAACGTTGGTACATCTTGTTCGGAGGGAGGCAATGCAATGGCAGACAAGAGGTCCACGGTGTCGTTCTGGAGAAACTGATCGGTCAGGTCGTCGCCGGTCACTGCATCGCGAACGGTCGGGCTGCCTTCAAGTGGGCGATAGAGCTCGATCAGTCGTCCATCGGCTTCGACCACATCAACGCTCAGGCCAGGGTGGCCCTGGCGTAGAGAGTCAAGAATCTCGGTACCGAGGGCTTGGCGCTCGTCCGGTCCCAACCCTGTCACCAAGGTGAGACGCGGGTGGAGACGCAGATCAACCTTGTTCGATATTGTCTCAAGTTCTAGCCGGTCGATCTTCACACCAGCTATATCGTCTCGCTTTAACCCGAGCTTGAGAAACAGGTTCGTTGCGAATTCGTTGCGAAATCTGTCAACCTCGGGGGTTGGGTCAGCGCCGAACACCTGGCAGACTTTCAGACGCTCGTTCGCGAGCGGTACACATGCCTCCTTAGCTCAGTCGGTAGAGCGCTTCCATGGTAAGGAAGAGGTCGACAGTTCGATTCTGTCAGGAGGCCCTCCGTAGGCAGCAGTTGTTGTCTTCACGGCGACGTAGCTCAGCTGGTAAGAGTGTTCGACTCATAATCGAAAGGTCGTCGGTTCGAGCCCGACCGTCGCTACAAAAATGGCCCTTGTCGGCTAGGTCCATTTTCTCTGGAACACCCATCACGAAAAATTGGTGGGGACTAGAGCACGACTTGGCCGGCGATGTCGCGTAGTCTTCCCCCATTCATTGATGCAACGTATTTGCGTGTAGAAGGAGTCGTCCCTCATGGCGAAAGAGAAGTTTGAACGGAATAAGCCGCATGTGAATGTGGGCACGATGGGTCATATTGATCATGGTAAGACGACGTTGACTGCGGCGATTACGAAGGTTTTGGCTGATCGTGTTGCGGGTAATGTGATCACGGATTTCGAGAATATTGATAAGGCTCCTGAGGAGCGTGAGCGTGGTATCACGATCAATGTTTCTCATGTGGAGTATGAGACTGAGGCGCGGCATTATGCGCATGTTGATATGCCGGGTCACGCGGATTACATCAAGAATATGATTACTGGTGCTGCGCAGGTTGATGGCGCGATTTTGGTGGTTTCTGCTGCTGATGGTCCGATGCCTCAGACTCGTGAGCATGTGTTGTTGGCTCGTCAGGTTGGTGTTCCTGCGATGGTTGTGGCTTTGAATAAGTCTGACATGGTGGATGATGAGGAGCTTCTGGAACTTGTGGAGATGGAAGCTCGTGAGCTTTTGTCTGAGTATGAGTTTCCTGGTGATGATGTTCCGGTTGTGCATGTTTCGGCGTTGAAGGCGTTGGAGGGTGATTCTGATGCTGCTGACAAGATTATGGAGTTGATGGAGGCGGTTGATACTTATATTCCGATGCCTGAGCGGGATTTGGATAAGCCGTTTTTGATGCCGATTGAGGATGTGTTTTCGATTACTGGTCGGGGGACGGTTGTTACTGGCAAGATTGAGCAGGGGGTTGTTCATACTGGTGACGAGTTGGAGATTATTGGTATTCGGGATACTCAGAAGACGACGTGTACGGGTGTTGAGATGTTCCGTAAGTTGTTGGATCGTGGTGAGGCTGGGGACAATATTGGTGCTTTGTTGAGGGGTATTGATAAGGAGGATGTTCAGCGTGGTCAGGTGTTGGCTGCTCCGAAGTCGATTAATCCTCATACTGATTTTGAGGCTCAGGTGTATGTGTTGACGAAGGAGGAGGGTGGTCGTCATAAGCCGTTCTTTGGGAATTATCGTCCGCAGTTTTATTTCCGTACGACTGATATTACGGGGACGGTTTCGTTGCCTGCGGGTACGGAGATGTGTATGCCTGGGGATAATACGGAGATGTCGGTTGAGTTGATTAATCCGATTGCGATGGATGAGGGTTTGCGGTTTGCTATTCGTGAGGGTGGGCGTACTGTTGGTGCTGGTCGTGTGACCAAGATCGTCAAGTAGCCAGCTAAGCGGTAGCTCGAACAGAGCAACGAGAATCAATGAGCCCCCAGCCATGGCTGGGGGCTCATCTCGTTTTCTGGTGACTTTCCTGGGTCAATATTTTCAGCGAAGGCGTCGTTAGGTAACCTGTTGAGGCTTGTCGCAGTCCAACCCTTCGAGATATTCGCAGAGGTAGCAGAAATGGCATCTTCAAGAATCGATGAACTCATCGACGAGGCTCAAGGTGGGGACCACCGAGCCTTTGAAGAGCTTGTCCGGCTGACCTACGCAGATACCTACACCCTGGCTTATCGGCTGACTGGCAATGAAGAGGATGCTCGCGACGTGGTTCAAGAAACGTACCTCCGGGTCCACAAAGGACTGAAGAAGTTCCGGCGCGACGCCCAATTCTCTACCTGGTTGCACCGGATTACTTCCAACTGTGCGTCCACCTTCTTGTCCCGACGAAGTCGCAACACCCATGATCCCCTTCCCGAAGATCCAGTCATCGCAGACCTGAATCCACAACGTGATCCTGAGCACCAGGCCGACATGGAAGGCTTGCGTAGCCAGCTCACCGACGCTCTACGTGGACTGCCTCCCAAGCTCCGAGCTGTTGTGGTCTTGCGAGACATTTATGACCTTCCTCATGAGGCCATTGCCTCCGAGCTTGGAATTTCTGAGTCAGCGGCCAAGGTGCGATTACATCGGGCTCGCAAGCGACTACGCCAACGTCTCTATCCGCTGGCCGGCGAGATGATCTCCGTGGATGAGTCGGATCGGCCGACGTCAGAAGGTGCTCATGCGGTGTGAAGATGTGAGCCTGCTCCTGGCTGAGGCCGTTGAGCCCAAGGTTGAAATGTCGCTCCCTGCCAGCAGCCACCTCGAATCCTGCTTGCGGTGTCAGGCCGAGCTTGTGCAGTACAAGAAGCTGTCACGTGTATTGCATGGCCTGCGATCCAGCGTGATTGAGCCAGCACCGGACTTTCTGCCCGAACTCTTGGAAGAACTACGGCCTTTGGCCCCGATCCACAAGCTTCATCAGGGCGGGCGGCGGCGGGCATATATCGGCGGGATAGCTGCTGCGGCCACCGCGGGTGCTGCCGGGGCGATCGTGATTGCTTCTCGTTTGTCCAAGCAGCGCTTGGCCAGCTAGAGGGCCGCTAAAGGAGAGCATCGGAGATCTGGGCGACAGAGAAGCAGCCGGGTCGCCTCGGGGACGCTGAGAAGTGCTGATAGCCTCCCTTATTCATCTAGGGCACTAGCTCAATTGGTAGAGCACCGGTCTCCAAAACCGGGGGTTGGGGGTTCGAGTCCCTCGTGCCCTGCAACGCCAGCATCAGGAAACAGCGTTTGTTCCCTGTGTGTTGTCGCTCCAATAATTGATCGTACGTACGAAAGTAACAGAACCATGGCGATGAACCGCGAACAGCGGCGCTACCTACAAAAACAGGGCCAGATCGACGCCGAGGGCAACCCGGTTGCTCAACAGCGCGAAGATCGTCAAGCCCCAGTCCGCGCAGAGCGTGTTGGCCCGGCCCAATATGTGCGCGAGGTACGCGGCGAACTCAATCGGGTCAGCTGGCCGACCCGATCCGAAGTGATCAACTACACGATCGTCGTAATGGTGACCGTGCTTCTGCTTACCGCCTTTATTGCAGCGATGGACTACGGCTTTGGTAAAGCTGTGCTGGCGCTGCTGGGACTCTCCGATGGATGATGGAATTGTGAACGACGAGAACTCAACTGAGGATCCGGACACCGTGTCAGAAGAATCTGTGTCAGAAGAACCTGTGTCCGAAGAGGGCACTCCTGAAGAAGCCACTGACGAGCCCCAAGACGCTACTGCCGGTGACTTGCCTGTGGAAGAAGCTCCCGAAGCCGAGACTCCTGATGCAGAGCCGGTAGCAGACGAGGCTCCGGCTCCTGTCGAGGACGTTCCGGCAGACGCAGAGGCGTCGGATGCTGAGAGTGCTCCAGAGGCTGGCGTCGAAGCCGAAGCTCCCGCCCCCAAACCAAAGTCTCCCTATGATCGTCCAGGGCGCTGGTACGTCCTGCATACCCAGTCGGGTTATGAGAAGAAGGTCAAGTCCAATATTGAAGCTCGTACCTCTTCCATGAATATGGAAGAGCGGATCTTCGAGGTCGTCATTCCTATGGAAGACGTCGTCGAGTTCAAGAACGGCAAGAAGGTCGTTGTCCAGAAGAAGGTTTTCCCCGGCTATCTCCTGTGTCGCATCCGACTCGATGATGATGCCTGGTTCGTTGTTCGCAACACACCAGGCGTGACTGGCTTCGTTGGAGCTGGAAATAAGCCGTCACCGCTTCCTCGCAAGGACGTCGAAGGTTTCTTGTCGGTCAAGGAAGAAGGCGACGATGCCGCCCGCAAGGGTCGTCCTCGTCTGGAATACGAAGTTGGAGAAACCGTCCGAGTCAAGGAAGGTCCCTTCGCCGACTTTCAGGGCCAGATCGAAGAGATCAACGAGGACCAGCTCAAGGTCAAGGTGCTGGTCAATATCTTCGGCCGGGAGACCCCAGTCGAGCTTGAGTTCGCTCAGGTCGGGAAACTCTAAGAACCCCAATAGCATGTTCAGTCGTTCTACAGGCGGATCACTTCGCCCGCAGACCCAGTCGCTCCGGCACGCGGACATCTCCGCTCAGTAGTAGTCATACACAGGGCAGCAAGTCCGCTCAGAAAGCAAGGCAGTTCAGCAATGGCCAAGAAACAAGTAATGGCAACGGTAAAGATCCAGATCCAAGCTGGACAGGCATCTCCTGCACCTCCAGTTGGAACCGCGCTTGGACCATACGGCATCGCCATCATGGACTTCTGCAAGGAATACAACGCACGCACCGAAGGTCAGCGTGGCGATGTTGTCCCCGCAGACATCACGATCTTTGAGGATCGCTCATTCAGCTTCATTCTCAAGACACCACCAACGGCCGAGCTGATCAAGAAGGCCGCCAAGATCAAGAAGGGTGCCGGCGACCCTCTTCGTGAGCGTGCCGGAACAATCACCGACGATCAGGTTGCCGAGATCGCCAAGATCAAGATGCCCGACCTCAATGCCTATGACCTTGCTGCCGCCAAGCTGCAGGTCGAGGGAACCGCCCGCCAGATGGGCGTAAAAGTTCGCTAGTCCCAATCCCAAGCCACTGGTTTGGGAGAAGTTCTGTAGTAGTCCGTATACGAATGGCTCGGTAGGGAATACCTCATCCGCCGGCCGAGAAGAAAGAGGGAGCCATTATGGCGAAAGGCAAGAAGTACACCGATGCGACCCGTCGATTTGACAGGGATCATCTCCACACTCCAGAGGAAGCTCTAGATCTGGTCAAGTCACTTGGTTCGGCCAAGTTCGACGAAGCTATTGACGTGGTAGTTCGCCTCGGTGTTGATCCTCGCAAAGCTGATCAGATCGTTCGCGGAACCGTGCCGCTTCCTGCAGGAACCGGTAAGACCCTTCGGGTCCTGGTTTTTGCTACCGGCGAAGCCGCCGAAGCCGCTACCGCGGCCGGAGCCGATCTGGTCGGTGGAGAAGAACTTGTCGCCGAAGTTGAAGGCGGCATGCTCGACTTCGATCTCGCGATCTCGGCACCTGAGCTGATGCCCTTGGTTGGCAAGCTTGGACGAGTTCTTGGTCCCCGCGGCTTGATGCCCAACCCCAAGACTGGCACCGTCACCCCAGATGTGGCCAAGGCCGTCACTGAGTTCAAGGGCGGAACTGTCGAGTACCGCACTGATCGATACGGCAATATCGCCGTATCCATTGGTCGCACAAGTTTCTCAAGCGAAGACTTGAACACCAATTTCAATGCTCTGTTCGATGAACTGAACCGAGTCAAGCCAGCCTCGGCCAAGGGTAAGTACATGCTGAAGGCCAGCTTGTCCAGCACCATGGGCCCGAGTGTCAAGATCGACCCGAACCGTCTGTAAGGCGTAAGGGAAGGCCGGGCACGCTATGTTTCCCGGTGAATGTCACCCAGCGTTTCTTGGCCTTGGCCATTGAGCGTCGGGTGAAAACAATCGAATACTCTCGTCAAAGACCTTGGGTCCGACAGTCGAAAGACGCTCCGTTGTAAGACGGAGGTTGGGTAAGCGGGCAACCAGCTTCGGTTGGATGTCTCTCCCGGTGAGGCGGTCATGATTCTTTCGGTGAGTCACCCTTCTCGGGTGGTGTGCTGTGGGAGGAGTGATCGGCGAAGTGTCCGATCCCCCCACAAAGTGTTCCGTTTCGGCGGAACAACAACACACAGAGAGGAGGTGCAATGGAGAATCCAAGATCAGACAAGGTTGCGATCGTCGACGAAGTGCGCGAGCGCTTTGAAGGCGCCGAAGCCGTGATGGTCACTGAATACCGTGGCTTGACCGTTTCTGCTCTTTCAGAACTGCGAAGAAGTCTTCGCCCTGTTGGTGGTCGCTATAAGGTTTACAAGAACACACTTGTACGCCTCGCTACCACCGATGTTGCTGACGGGTTTTCGGAACTGCTAGTAGGCCCAACAGCCCTGGCTTTCACCGAGCAAACCCCCGAAGGCGAGAAGGGCGACGTTGTCGCTGTCGCCAAGATCTTGAAGGACTTCGGAAAAGCCAATCCTGACCTCATAGTCAAGGGTGGTATTTTCGAAGGCAACTTCATGGATGCATCCGAGCTTGGCCGTCTGGCCGAGATCGAACCACGCGAGGTTCTCTTGGCCAAGTTGGCCGGAGCGATCGCTGCACCAATGACAACTTTCGCTGGGCTGCTTCAAGCAGTACCGCGCGATTTCGCTTACGGCCTCAAGGCCCTCATCGATCAGGGAGGTGCAGCCGACGCTCCCGAGCCATCAAGCGAAGAAGCAGCTGCTGCACCAGAACCCGAAGCTGCACCAGCAGCTGAGGAAGAAACCCCAGCAACTGATGAGGCACCGGCCGAAGAAGCACCAGCTGAGGATGAAACCCCAGCAGCCGAGTCCGCTGAAGAAGCCCCCGTGGCCGATGCAGCTGAGGAAGCAACCGAAGAATCAACCGAAGACAATGACGCCGCTGAGGGCGATGCCCCAGCACCAGAGAGTGAGGCCTAATCATGGCAACTAAAGAAGAAATCCTTGAAGGAATCGCCAGCATGTCCGTTCTTGAGCTCTCCGAGCTCCTGACGGAATTCGAAGAGAAGTTCGGCGTTACTGCCGCTGCTCCTGTCGCTGCTGCCGGTGCCGCCGCTGCACCAGCTGAGGCTGCTGAAGAGCAGACCGAATTCGACCTCATGCTGACTGCTCAGGGTGACAAGAAGATCCAGGTCATCAAGGCCGTTCGTGAAATCACCAGCCTGGGCCTCAAGGAGGCCAAGGATCTCGTCGAGTCTGCTCCTGCAGCCATCCTCGAGGGTGTCTCCAAGGACGACGCTGAAGGCGCCAAGGCTAAGCTTGAAGCTGCCGGTGGAACTGCTGAACTGAAGTAAGTCGAGGTCAGTCACTTCGACTGACTTCCTCGTAGGCCCAGCCTTGTGCTGAGTCATTTTGCTTGCGTGCCCTGTTCTTCCGTCTTGAACGGAGGGGCAGGGCACGTGGCGTTTTGCACTTCTGACTGGCCGAAACGGCGGAGAGTCAGCAGTCAAGCGGGTTTGCGTGATAGGTGGCATGATCACGGAATCCCCCGACGGGGTGAATCCTTGACCTGGCCGCCCGTTCGTCTTACAGTCTCCCCGGCAGAACTGTCTTGGCGCGATGGTTGTCTGTCGGGTGTACCGCGCGTATGCTAGTCAGTTGCTGTGACGGCGCTAGCTTTGCTAGCCGACCCTGAAACACCACCAGATGCTGTCTGGAGTGTGGAAGGAAAGGTAGCTAAGCGAACCGGCTCACAGCTTTTCTGACTCGTCGCGCAATCCTTGGTGGTGTCTTTTGCCTGCTCGCACGCTCGTTCGCGACCGTTACTCCTTTGGTAATCTGACTGATGCTCTTGAGCTTCCAGATCTGATCGCTATTCAAAAGGAATCATTTAAATGGTTCCTCGAAGAAGGGCTGGCGAACGCGTTTCGCGATATCAGCCCAATCAAGGACTTTACGGAAACGCTGCAACTCGAACTCGATTTCGATCCTCATGATGAGGACCTTGAGCCGTATCCCAAATATACGGTTGAGGAATGTAAAGAAAAGGATATGACCTACGCCGCACCGATTTTTGTGCGGGCAAGGTTCATCAACGCCAATACTGGCGAGATCAAGGAACAAACGGTGTTCATGGGTGACTTCCCCATGATGACCGACAAGGGCACGTTCGTGATCAATGGCACTGAGCGTGTTGTTGTTTCTCAGCTTGTCCGTTCCCCTGGTGTCATCTTCCAGCCAGGTGAGCGGTTCCGACTGCGTAACCTGTCCAAGCACCAGATGGTCACCGGCACCATTCATCCTTATCGTGGTGAGTGGATCGAGTTCGATGTCGAGCAGAAGCCCGGCAAGGATCCGACCGCCGGCGTTCGTGTTGCTCGCAAGCGTCGTCTGTCGCTGTTCACCATGCTTCGCGCCCTCGGGTTCGACGAGGAGAACGCCCCCGGATTCCTGGATGCTTTCGTCAACCACTTCGACTTCCTCGAAGGCCAGTGGGAAAAGGACCGAGAAATCGCTCCAACCCAGGACGAGTCCCTCATCGAGATTTACAAGCGTGCCCGCCCAGGCGAGCCGCCAACCCTCGAGGCTTCTCGTTCCTACCTACGCAACGCCTTCTTCGAGAATCGCCGCTATGACCTGAGTCGCGTCGGCCGTTACAAGCTGAACCGCAAACTGGGCCCAGAGGTCGAGCGTCTGCAAGAGCTCTTCCCCATGCTTGGCGATCTCCTGGATAAGCCAGAGTCAGATCAGTCGGTCCTGTCACGTTGTGAGGTTCTGGCCGTTGCCAGCTATCTCCTTCATCTCATGATTGCCGAGCCCGGCTATCGCCTGGATGATCAGGATCACTTCGCCAACCGGCGTGTGCGTTCTGTAGGCGAGCTCATCCAGAACCAGGTTCGCATTGGCCTGTCCCGGATGGAGCGCGTCGTGCGGGAACGCATGACCACCCAAGACGTCGAGGCCATCACTCCGCAGAGCCTCATCATATTCGTCCTGTCGTGGCTGCGATTAAGGAGTTCTTCGGAACTTCCCAGTTGTCCCAGTTCATGGACCAGATCAATCCACTGTCTGGTCTCACTCACCGCCGTCGTTTGTCGGCGCTTGGCCCGGGCGGTCTCTCCCGAGAGCGTGCTGGCTTCGAAGTTCGAGACGTTCACTTTTCTCACTACGGGCGAATGTGTCCCATCGAAACTCCCGAGGGCCCAAACATCTGGTCTGATTGGCTACCTGGCGTCATTCGCCAGTGTCAACGAATTCGGCTTCCTCGTCACCCCCTATCGGCCAGTGAAAAAGGGAGTTGTCTCTGATGAGATTGTCTTCCTAACTGCCGATGAAGAAGAGGAATACGTGGTGGCTCAGGCCAACGCACCTCTTGATGAGAAGAACCGGTTCACCAACGACAAGGTCTTGTCCCGTCGCTCGCCGCAGGCAGCTTCGCTTCGAGACCTGAAACTCCAGTTGGAACGAGACATCTTCTTCGGTGCGACGACCGAGATTTCTTCGGTCCCACCCGAAGAAATCCAGATGATGGACGTTGCTCCCAAGCAGATTGTCTCCATCGGCACCGGACTCATCCCGTTCCTGGAACATGATGACGCCAACCGTGCCCTCATGGGTGCCAACATGCAGCGACAGGCCGTTCCTTTGCTAACTGCCGAGGCTCCCTACATCGGTACCGGTATCGAGTTCCGCGCTGGTCATGATGCCGCCGACACCCTCGTTGCTGAAGAAGACTGGAGTGGTGTTGGACGTTGATGGGCAGAAGCTCATTGTCGAATACGCCGAGTCGGGCAAGAAGATCTACCGCTTGCTCAAGTTTGAGCGTTCTAATCAGGACACCTGCATCAACCAGAAGCCACGCGTTGTTGCTGGTGAAGCCTTCAAGAAGGGTCAGCTGCTCGCAGATGGACCTTCCACCGACCATGGCGAGCTTGCACTAGGTAAGAACCTGGTTATTGCCTTCATGCCTTGGGAGGGTTACAACTTCGAAGATGCCATCATCTTGTCCGAGCGCCTGGTACGTGATGACGTGCTTACGTCCATCCATATCAAGGAACACGAGATTGATGCTCGTGACACCAAGCTTGGTCCGGAAGAAATCACTCGGGATATTCCAAACCTGAGCGACGACATTCTGGCCAACCTTGATGAGCGCGGCATCATCCGAGTCGGAGCCGAAGTTGGCCCCGGCGACGTGCTTGTCGGCAAGGTCACCCCGAAGGGCGAGACCGAACTCACTCCAGAAGAGCGACTGCTTCGAGCCATCTTTGGCGAGAAGGCCCGCGAAGTTCGTGACACCTCATTGAAGGTTCCTCACGGAGAAATGGGCAAGGTCATCGACGTCAAGGTGTTCAACCGTGACGACAGCCACGAGCTGCCTCCCGGAGTCAACCAGCTGGTCCGTGTCTACATCGCCAAGAAGCGCAAGATCAGTGTTGGCGACAAGCTGGCCGGACGCCATGGCAACAAGGGTGTCATCTCTCGGATTCTTCCGATTGAGGACATGCCTCACCTGGCTGACGGATCAACCGTCGATGTCATCTTGAACCCTCTTGGTGTTCCGTCTCGAATGAACGTTGGTCAGGTGCTGGAAAGCCACCTGGGTTACGCCGCTCGTTGGGGCTGGAATGTGGACGGAACCCAGACCGGCGAGCCGCCGATGCGGGGAACCGAAAACAAGACCCGGCCTTTCACCACTCCCGCCACCCTGGTCAGCACTCCGGTGTTCGACGGAGCGAAGTGGGACGAGAAAGAACTGTCCGGCGACAAGCCAACCATTCAAGACATCTTCCGCAACCTGGCTCCTGAGGCTGCCGACGGCACCCGCATGATCCAGGAAGATGGCAAGACCCAGCTCTATGACGGGCGAACGGGCGAACCGTTCGACAACCCGGTCATGGTCGGGATCATGTACATCTTGAAGCTGTCTCACATGGTTGACGACAAGATTCACGCCCGTTCCACCGGTCCGTACTCCATGATCACCCAGCAGCCGCTTGGTGGTAAGGCCCAGTTCGGTGGTCAGCGCTTTGGTGAGATGGAAGTGTGGGCCCTTGAGGCCTACGGAGCCGCCTACTGCTTGCAGGAACTGCTCACCATCAAGTCCGACGATGTGCTTGGCCGAGTCAAGGTCTATGAGGCCATTGTCAAGGGTGAGAACATTCCCGAGCCCGGCATTCCCGAGTCCTTCAAGGTCTTGATCAAGGAAATGCAGGCTCTTTGCCTCAATATCGAGGTGCTGGCCGAAGATGGTCATGAAATTGAGATGCGAGAACTCGATGACGAGTTGTTCCGCACCGCAGAAGAGCTCGGAATCGACTTGAGTCGTCCCGAGCGTGGAACCGATGAAGACGATGCTGCCCGCGCTGCGGGTGGTCGACGCTGAGGGGCTGACACATGCTTGATGTCAATGATTTTGACCAGCTGAAAATTGGCCTAGCCACCGCGGACTCCATCCGCATGTGGTCCAACGGCGAAGTAAAGAAGCCAGAAACCATCAACTACCGGACCCTCAAGCCTGAGAAGGACGGACTCTTCTGCGAGAAGATCTTCGGCCCGACCAAGGACTGGGAGTGTGCTTGTGGAAAGTACAAGCGTGTCCGCTTCAAGGGCATTATTTGTGAGCGTTGTGGTGTAGAAGTCACCCGCTCCAAGGTCCGTCGCGAACGCATGGGTCATATCGAGCTTGCCGCTCCTTGTGTGCACATCTGGTACCTGCGAGGCACCCGTTCCTGGCTGGCTTACCTCCTCATGGGCACCGAGCCCCGCGAAGAACTCAAAGCCAAGCAGCTGGAAAAGGTCATCTACTTCGCGGCCAGCCTCATCACCCATGTTGATGAGGAAAAGCGTGATGAGGACCTTCCCAACCTCGAGGCCGATGTTGTCGGTGAGCGCGAAGCCATCATCAAGGAGATGGAGCTTCGTCTAGCCGAAGAGCACGAGGCCCTCGAAGCTGAGATCGTGCAGATGGAAGCGGACAAGGCGAAAGACGCCGAGATTCGCGCCCGTCGCCGTTCTGCTGACAAAGAGTTCGCCATGACTCGCGAACAGTACGAGATGGAACTTGACGTTCTTGATCGTTCCTGGGACGAGTTTAAGGGACTGTTCGCCCGCCAGATTCTCGAAGACGAAATGCTGATGCGGGAGATGTTTGACCGCTGGGGCGAGTACTTCGAAGGTGGAATGGGCGCAACCGCCATCACCCAGCTGGTGGAACGCATCGACTTCGACGAAGAAGAAATCAAGCTTCGTGCTGCCATCGATCCCGAAGAGGGCCGCAAACCCTTGTCGGCTCAGCGTAAGCAGAAGGCCATCAAGCGCCTCAAGATCGTTGCTGCCTTCAACCGTCGTGACGAGAACGGCAATCGCCAGAACAGTCCTCGAGCCATGATCCTCGACGTGGTTCCGGTGATCCCACCTGAGCTTCGCCCAATGGTTCAGCTTGACGGTGGTCGTTTCGCTACGTCTGACCTCAACGACTTGTACCGACGGGTCATCAACCGGAACAACCGCCTGAAGCGTCTTCTCGATCTTGGTGCCCCCGAGATCATCGTGAACAACGAGAAGCGCATGCTGCAAGAGGCCGTTGACGCCCTCTTCGACAATGGTCGACGTGGTCGTCCAGTTACTGGCCCCGGCAACCGCCCACTCAAGTCCCTTTCGGACATGTTGAAGGGCAAGCAGGGTCGTTTCCGCCAGAACCTTCTGGGTAAGCGAGTCGACTACTCCGGCCGTTCGGTCATTGTGGTTGGACCAACCCTCAAGTTCCATCAGTGCGGTCTGCCAAAGATCATGGCGCTGGAACTGTTCAAGCCTTTCGTTATGAAGCGTCTTGTCGATCTAGAGCTGGCTCAGAACATCAAGTCAGCCAAGCGCATGGTCGAGCGTCGTCGGCCGCAGGTGTGGGAAGTCCTCGAAGAGGTCATCCAAGAACACCCGATCATGCTGAACCGTGCACCCACCCTGCACCGTCTTGGTATCCAGGCCTTCGAGCCCGTCTTGGTTGAAGGCAAAGCCATCCAGATTCACCCTCTGGTATGCACCGCTTTCAACGCTGACTTTGACGGCGACCAGATGGCCGTCCACCTGCCCCTGTCCGCTGAGGCTCAAGCAGAAGCTCGGGTTCTCATGCTCAGCGCCAACAATGTGCTTTCACCAGCTCATGGTCGTCCGCTGGTCACCCCAACCCAGGACATGGTCATCGGTTGTTTCTACCTGACCGAATACGTCGAGAACGACGATCTTGAAGCCCCTCTTCAGACCTTCCGCAATGTTGTGGATGTCGAGCGGGCGTATGAGTCGGGTGTTATCAAGCTGCACGAGCCAATCTTCTACCGCACTCCAGATCTGCTGGAAGAGCCAGCGAACGGTAAGGCTGCGGTCTATGCCCGCACGACGGCCGGACGTGTGTTCTTCAACAATGCCCTGCCGGAGAACTACCCGTACGTCAACTTCCTGGTCCGCAAGCGCGAGATCGGCGAAGTGGTCGATGTGTTGGCTACCGAATATCCCAAGGCTGAAGTTGCCGAGACGCTTGACCGTGTCAAGACCTTGTCCTTCCACTTTGCTATGAAATCCGGACTGACCGTCTCCATCGACGACGTGCGAACTCCTTCGGAGAAGAAGGGCATCCTCGAAATCCACGAGAAGCAGGCCGACAAGGTCGAGGCTCAATTCCTGAAGGGCATCATCACCGACGGTGAGCGACGCCAGAAGGAAGTAGAAATCTGGACCGAAGCAACGGACCTGATCAAGGCCGCCATGGAGAAGGACCTGAAGGCCCAGCAGTTCAACCCCATCGAGATGATGGTTGGCTCTGGTGCCCGAGGAAACATGATGCAGGTTCGCCAGATCGCAGGAATGCGCGGCTTGGTGGCTAACCCTCGAGGCGACATGATTCCTCGACCAATCAAGTCCAACTTCCGTGAGGGCTTGACCATGTTGGAGTACTTCATTTCGACTCCTGGCGCCCGTAAGGGTCTAGTCGACACTGCGCTTCGTACCGCTGACTCTGGCTATCTGACTCGTCGACTTGTCGACGTTGCCCAGGAAGTCATCATCAATGACCGTGATCCCTTCGCCGAAGGTCGACCGGTACGCGGGCTTGTTCTCAATGACGTGAAGCCAGACGGCTACTACAACAAGAACACCGGTGAGGCATCTGATTCCACTGATCCGGACGCTCGCATGGTCCGGACCTACTTGGAGACTCGTCTCCTCAGCCGGGTTCTCGCTGATGACCAGACCTTGGTCGATGGCACCGTCATTCCCAAGGGAACCATGGTTTCTGAGGAAGACATGGAAGCCCTGCGGGATGACCCAGAGCTTCAGCAGTTGCGGGTGCTTTCACCCCTGACTGATGATTCCCCGGTCGGCATTACTGCTGCCAGCTACGGAACTTCGTTGGCGACTGGCAAGGTGATCGAGGTCGGCGAAGCCGTCGGCGTCATCGCTGCCCAGTCCATTGGCGAACCTGGAACCCAGCTCACCATGCGTACCTTCCATACCGGCGGTGTTGCTGGTGGAGCCGACATCGCTGGCGGCTTGCCTCGTGTTGTTGAACTCTTCGAGGCTCGCAGCCCCAAGGGTAAGGCAACACTGGCCCGCATCTCTGGTGTCATTCGCTTGGCCGAGGACGAGGGCAAGGGCAAGGTCATCACCGTCATCACCGATGACGGCGAAGAAGACATCTACACCGTGCCCGGTGGCGCTCGACTCGAGGTCGTTGATGGCCAGGAGATCCTTGCCGGTGAACCCATTGTCGATGGTCCTCGTGACCTTCGAGAACTGATGGAAATTCGCGGTATCCGCGAAACCCAGCAGTACCTGGTCGAAGAAGTCCAGAAGGTTTACCGAGATCAGGGTGTGTCCATCCACGACAAGCACATCGAACTCATTGTTCGTCAGATGACTCGTCGTGTCAGCATCCACGAGCCCGGCGAGTCTGACTTCCTGCCCGGTGAGCGTGTTGATCAGTGGCAGTTCGCCAATGCCAACAAGCGTCTCGTCCAGGAAGGCTCACGCCCAGCCGAAGGTCGCCCAGAAATCATGGGTATCACCAAGGCATCACTGGCAACTGAGTCCTGGCTGTCTGCGGCCTCCTTCCAGGAGACCACCCGAGTTCTTACCGAAGCCGCCATCGAGGGCAAGTCTGACTCGATGATTGGTCTGAAGGAGAACATCATCATTGGCAAGCTCATCCCGGCCGGTACCGGCCTGATGCGCCACCGTGAACTGGAGACACATGCTCCGGATCACCAGCCAATGTCGTTCTACTCCGAAGAAGGCGAAGAGCAGGATCCGGCCCAGTGGCTGGCTTCCATCGGCGCCAACCCGGAGGCAGGAACAGTGACACCACTGACGACTACCCCCGACGAAATCGGATAATACTTATTGAGTGAATGCCCCTGGGTCTTGGCCCGGGGGCATTCGTCGTTTTGGGACTCGCCCCATATTTGGAGACTAATCTGAGGTTCGACGAGCGCAGCGCGGATTTCTGTGGGATGGTCGATGGATCAACTCACACATCGGGGGATCTTTGTGCAGATCGATATGACCGTGAACGGACGCGCCTTTTCCGCAGACGTCGAGGACCGAACCTTGTTGGTCCACTATCTACGTGATGACCTTGGGCTTACAGGAACCAATGTTGGCTGTGACACCTCATCGTGTGGAGCTTGTACGGTGCACATTGATGGCCAGTCCGTCAAGTCTTGCACCGTCCTAGCCGCCCAGGTTCGTGGCGCTGATGTCACCACCATCGAGGGCATGGCCACCGATGGCGAGCTGCACCCAATGCAGGAAGCCTTCCGCCAGTGTCATGGCCTTCAGTGCGGCTACTGCACTCCGGGCATGGTGATGGCCGCTACCTCCCTCATCAGTGAGAACCCCGATCCATCCGAGGCCGAAGTCCGAGAAGGACTTGAAGGCAACTTGTGCCGCTGCACTGGATACCAGAACATCGTCAAGTCGGTTCTGTCCGTCTCAGGAGGTCAGTCATGACCATTATGGGAACCCCTCGTCTCCGCAAGGAAGACCCCAAGCTACTCACCGGTGAAGGCAAGTTCATCGACGACATCCACGCACATGGTGAGCTGTGGATGGGCATGGTCCGCAGCCCCCACGCCCACGCCAAGATCCAGTCCATCAATACCGCTGAAGCTGCAGCCGCCCCCGGTGTGCACAGTGTCTATACCGGAGCACAACTGCAAGAGATGGGCCTCTGGATTGCCCCACTCCCTTGTGCCTGGCCAGTTACCGAAGACATGGTAAACCCGCCTCACTACCCGGTAGCAACTGATGAGGTCCGCCACGTCGGTGACCTGGTTGCCGTTGTTCTCTGCGACTCGCGCTATGGGGCCGTGGATGCGGCCGAACTGGTTGAGGTTGACTACGAACCTCTGCCTGTTGTGGCTTCCATCGATGCCGCCGTCACCGATGACGTCATGGCCAACACCGACATTTCGTCCAACAAGGCATACAGCTGGGCGCTCGAACCTAACCCGGAAGGCGTTGACGCCGCCTTTGCCGCTGCTGATCACACCGTCGTCGGTGAGTTCGTGCAGCAGCGCCTGATTCCCGCAGCCATGGAACCCCGAGGAGTGCTCGCCATTCCGGCACCCTTTGGTGGCGACATCACCTTCTATACCTCAACCCAGGTTCCCCACATCATGAAGGTGATGTTGGCGGCAACAACTGGAATTCCTGAGAACAAGCTTCGAGTCATCGCTCCCGCTGTTGGCGGAGGTTTCGGAGCCAAGCTCAATGTGAACCCGGATGAGATCTTGGCCGTGACCCTGGCCAACAAGATCGGCTTGCCTGTCCGTTGGACCGAGACCCGATCTGAGGCAGCCTTCTCGACCCATCAAGGGCGCGGCCAGAAGCAGAAGATCGAGATTGCCGCTGACGCCAGCGGCAAGATTCTTGGTATCCGTGTTCACCTGGATGCCGACATGGGTGCCTACATGATGCTGCTCACCCCTGGTGTTCCTCTGCTGGGCAGCTTCCTCTACACCGGCGTCTATGACGTGCCAGCCTTCGGCTTCACCTGTGATGGCTACTTCACCAACATGACTCCGACCGATGCCTACCGAGGCGCGGGTCGACCAGAAGCCAGCTATGCCATCGAGCGAGCGATGGATCTGCTTGCCCTCGAAGTCGGGGTCGGACCAGACGAGATTCGTCGCCGCAACTTCCTTGCCGGTGGTGAAGCGTTCGAGAATCTGGAAACCGCTTCCACCCTGGTATTTGACTCAGGCAATTATGGCCCCAACCTGGAGAAAGCACTGAAGCTCGCTGACTACGCCAGCCTCAAGGCTGAGCAGCAGCGTCGTCGAGAGGCAGGGGAGACAAAACAACTGGGCGTTGGCATGTGTACCTATGTCGAGATCTGCGGCCTCGCCCCCAGTCGTGCGCTAGCCGGACTGAACTACGGTGCCGGCGGTTGGGAACACGCCATGATCCGCTTCCTGCCAACCGGCACGGTTGAAGTTGTCACTGGCTCTACCCCACACGGCCAGGGCCACGAAACGTCCTGGTCCATGATCGTGGCCGACAAGCTTGGTGTTGATCCCGACGCCGTGCACGTCCTTCATTCTGACACCGCCCATAGCCCGCTCGGCCTGGATACCTACGGGTCTCGTTCGCTGGCCGTTGGTGGTACGGCCATCGCCATGGCTTGTGACAAGGTGGTGGACAAGGCTCGCCTTATTGCCGCTCACCAGTTGGAAGCCAACCCGGATGACCTGGAGTTTGACGGTGGCATGTTCCGAGTCAAGGGAACTCCAACGGCGGAGATCCCCATCCAAGGCATTGCCTATGAGGCATTCACCGCTCACAACCTGCCAGACGGCATGGAACCAAACCTGCAGGAACAGGTCACCTTCGATCCCGAGAACTTCGTCTTCCCGTTCGGCACCCACATCGCGGTGGTTGAAGTGGACGAAGACACCGGTGGCGTGACCCTGGTCGGCTACACCGCAGTCGATGACTGTGGCCCGCAGGTCAACCCGATGATTGTCGAAGGCCAGATGCACGGCGGCATCGTGCAAGGAGTTGCCCAAGCGCTTTGGGAAGAAGCTTCTTATGACGAGGCCGGGAACTGTAAGAACCCATCCTTCCTGGACTATCTGGTGCCATCGCCAATGGAAGTACCGAACATGGTGTTGGACTCGACGGTCACACCAAGCACCTCGAACCCCCTGGGGGTGAAAGGGGCGGGCGAAGCCGGAACCATTGGTTCTGCCGCTGCGGTCATAAACGCCATCTGTGATGCGCTCAGTCCTTACGGAGTCACCGACATCTCCATGCCAGCGACCCCACAGAAAGTCTGGCGAATACTTCGTGATGCGAAAGGAGGCGAAGCATGATTCCCGCAGCCCTCAAATACGTTGAAGCCGACTCGGCCGCCGCGGCCATTGCCGCCCTCAGTGAATACGGTGACGAAGCCAAGCTTCTGGCCGGAGGCCACAGTCTCATCCCTCTGATGCGATTCCGGTTGGCGGTGCCTGCTGTACTGGTTGACATCAGTCGTCTGGATGGCTTGTCCGCCATCACCGATGCTGGAGACCACATCACTGTTGGCGCACTGGCCAAACATGCCGAAGTGGAGTCCAGCTCACTGTTGCAATCCGAGGCGCCCCTGCTGGCCCATGTTGCCTCCAAGGTTGGTGACCCCTCGGTTCGACATCGTGGAACCCTTGGTGGTTCTCTCGCTCACGGCGACCCTGCATCCGATCTGCCAGCGGCAGTGCTGGCCTTGGGTGGATCGGTCGTGGTGCAAGGACCAGACGGTGAGCGCGTCATCGATGCCGAAGCTTTCTTCACCGGATTCTTGGAGACAGCAATAACCGAGACCGAGATCATCACCGAAGTCCGGATCCCCAAATCCGGATCAGCCGGTTGGAGTTTCCAGAAGTTCAACCGACGAGCCCAGGACTGGGCCATCGTCGGTGTGGCCGCCGTGTTGGGTGACAGGCCAAAGGTCTCACTCATCAATATGGGGCTGACTCCATTACGAGCGGGTGCGGTTGAAGCTGCGTTGGCCGGAGGGGGGAGTGCCGCCGAAGCCGCTTCGGTTGCCGCCGACGGAACGTCTGCTCCCAGTGATCTCAATGGAGACGCCGAGTACCGAGACCACCTCGCTCGGGTCCTGGTCGAACGTGCCCTAAATGAAGCGTCGGGCTAACATTCGGAGTCGTGACTCAATCGATCGAAATTGAGAGTGTTGCCCAGGTCCGAACGGCTTTGGGAGAGCACCAGTATCTGGCCGATGAGGGCCTGGCCACCTCGATCTTTCTTGCCTTGTCACTGGAGCGCCCGCTTTTCCTTGAGGGCGAAGCCGGTGTCGGCAAGACTGAGGTTGCGAAGGTCTTGAGCCGCTGGCTTGGTGGCACGCTCCTGAGACTCCAGTGTTATGAGGGAATCGACCAGGCTCAGGCCGTCTTCGAGTGGGACTATGCCCGCCAGCTCCTTCATCTTCGAACAGCTGAAGCCTCCGGGAGAGCTAGTGGGGCTGATGAACGTGATCTTGAGTCCGAGCTGTATGACGAACGATTCTTGATTCGTCGCCCATTGCTGGAAGCACTGTCCTCGACTGATGGGCCGCGCCCGGTACTGCTCATCGATGAGGTTGACCGAGCTGATGATGAATTCGAGGCCTTCCTGCTCGAAGCCCTCTCCGACTACACCATCACCGTGCCGGAGCTAGGAACTATCCGGGCCGAGCGTCCACCACTGGTCATCTTGACCTCGAACCGAACTCGTGATGTGCATGACGCCCTCAAGCGTCGTTGCTTGTATCACTGGGTTGAGCATCCCGACTTTGATCGTGAAGTCGCCATCATCATGTTGCGTGCCCCTCATGTCGGCCACGAGCTGGCCAGCCAAGTAGCCAGGGCGACCGAGTCAATGCGAGAGCTCGGCCTCTACAAGCCACCAGGGGTGGCTGAGACCATTGACTGGGCGTGCTCGTTGGCTGCGTTAGGAAAGACCACGATCGACGAAGAATCGGTAAGGGTCACGCTGGGTGCGGTGCTGAAGTACCGGGAGGATCAGTCTCGGGTCTTGAGCAATGACCTGATGGGCCTTTTCACGGCATCTAACACCGCATCTGCTAACCCCAGTGGCTGAAGATATTGCTGTCGGCTTTTGTCGACTGCTGCGCTCACTCGGTCTCAAAGTCCCTACGACGGCAACCATCAGCTACGCCGAAGCCCTTGCGGTAGTCGGACTTGATGATCGAGACGGGGTGTATTGGTCTGGACGAGCCACTCTGGTTCGGCGCGAAGAGGATCGGGCCGTCTATGACCGTGCCTTCGCCGTCTACTGGGAACACCACCGAAACCTCTCAGACTTCGTTGAGGAGCCCGCTGAGCCGATCACCGTTTTGCTGGACTCTGATGAGGAGAGTTCCGATGATGATGGCGCAGGAGAAGAAGCACCCGAAGACTCCGAAGCCGTTCGGTTCTCCGTTACTGAAGTCCTTGCCGACAAGGACTTCAGCCTGTGCACAAAAGAGGAGTTGGATGAACTCACCCGCTTGATGGCAAGGCTTCGTTTCACCACCCACCATCGCCGGACCCGCCGTCAGGTCCGGTCAAAAGCAAGAACGGGTCGCCCCGATCTTCGTCGAACCGTGAAGCTCGCCCTGCGCCACCAGGGTGAGCCGGTCAGACTGGCCACGACAGTCCAGTCGACCAGACCCCGGCGCCTGGTCCTCCTGTTGGATGTCTCCGGATCGATGGAAACCTACTCTCGGGCTCTGATCCGCTTTGTTCATGCCGCGGTGGTAGCCCGCGGCCGAGTAGAGGCATTTGCCATGGGCACACGCCTGACCCGCATCACGCGACAGTTATCCGATCGTGATCCAGATGCTGCCATTGCCAAGGCAACTCCCGACGTCAAAGACTGGGCCGGTGGTACTCGTTTGGGCGAGGACATTCGAGGGTTCAATGACCAGTGGGGGATCCGTGGCATGGCCCGCGGGGCGGTGGTGGTGATCCTGTCTGATGGATGGGATCGGGGAGATCCAACCGAACTGGGCGAGCAGATGGAACGGTTGCACCGAGTCACCCATGAGCTCATCTGGGTGAACCCCCTCAAGGCGACCGAAGGCTACGCTCCTTTGGCTGCCGGAATGGCGGCTGCCCTGCCTCATCTTGACCGATTCGTTGCTGGGAACAACTTCCGATCGGTGGAAGACCTTGCCCAGATTCTTGCCGGTAGTGCCCCGCAGCCCGGGAGATACTGAATAATGGCGGACGATGCCGTGTCGAACAATGCCGTGTCGAACAATGCCGGGCCGAACACCGAATCGGAGCACCCTCACTGGTCCCTGGCTCCGCCACCAACCAGCCCGCCGGTTGGCATGCCGATGGGTTCACTCATTGAGTCAGCCCCGCCCGGTTTGCCCGTTCCGCCTGATCAGTCTGCCCACCAAGTATTTGGTCCATCCCCGGCGTCGATGCATTCTTCGATCGAGCCTGAATCACTCCCCAGTCAACCCTCCAAGCATCATCCGTTTGACTGGAGCGAATCGCGATGGGGCATGGGTGACATTTTGCTTGGCCTCGTGGTTATCGCCATCGTCACCATCGGCGCTGGCATTCTGGCCACCATCGTGCTCGGGATCGTCTCCTCCGAAGCAGGGTTTGGCCTGGGGGCTTTAGGTTCGCCGGATGATGCTTGGATGGACGAGACAGGTTTGGCCATCGTCGGCGTGGTCACGATGATCGGGTTGCAGGCCAGCACCTTCTCCTGGCCCGTCATCGTCGCCCGCTGGAAAGGGCGAGGACTCGTCTCCGACTTCGGTTTCCGGTTCAAGTGGGTTGACTTCCTCATCGGACCAGCAATGGCTATCCCCATGATGATGGCGGCCGGAGTAGTCGGCTACGGAGTCTCGACGCTGGTGGGCTTGGAGGATCAAAGTGAAGCGGGCAACACCGAGTTCCTGACCGATTCGACTCCGGGGCTTGTTCGCTATGCATTGATTTTCTTCGTTGTGGTTGGTGCTCCATTTTCTGAAGAGCTGTTCTTTCGGGGCTTGTCGATGCGAGCAATTCAGAAACGGTTTGGTAAGCCGATTGCGCTGCTTGGAAGTACAGCCTTGTTCACCCTGCCTCATTTCCAAGGAGGATCCTGGCAAGCCGTTGTCGTCATGCTGGCCACGATCGGCACCATTGGCCTACTCCTTGGTGGCCTTGCGATCGGGATGAACCGCCTCGGGCCAGGAATCGTGGCTCATGCGACATTCAACAGCATTGCCGCGGTTGTGGCCCTCAATCCGGACTATTTTGAGGAGTTGGAAGGGGCAATGTCGGCCATCTGGGTTTGGTAGCAGATTTGGTCGTTTGGCCTACTGCGGATCGGCTAGTTTTGACCCATGAGCGCCCTACTCGAACCAGCCAGGCATGATGCCTGAAGAACTCCTGGTTGGGCTCGTCCTGTTGGCCATGCTGGTGGGTCAGGTCTCGCGGCGGCTGTCGCCAACTGTTGGGGTGACGGGAGCGCTTGCTGCCCTGTTCCTCACCGGGGTTCTTGATACTGGCCAAGCTCTGAGTGGCTTTTCTAACCCCGCCCCGTTCTCGATCGCTGGCCTGTACGTGGTCGCTGGAGCCGTTGACCGTGCTGGCGGGCTACGTACCTTGACCCGAAAGATTTTGGGGACTGGTAGTCCCGTAGGTCACCAGGCTGGCCTGCTCCGTTTCACTGGGGCGGCTGGGCTGATGTCGTCATTCTTGGCTAATACTCCGGTTGTCGCCATGCTGATAACTCCGATTTCTTCGTGGGCCCGACGACGGGGTGCGGCTCCTTCGCGCTACCTGATCCCGCTTTCTTACGCTGCCATTCTCGGGGGCATGCCGACCTTGATCGGTACCTCCACCAACCTGGTGGCTTCGGGCATCGTGAGCCAGTCCGGTCAAGAGTCCTATTCATTGTTTGAGCCAGCCCGGTTTGGACTGCCGGTTGCCTTGGCGGGTTTCGTGATCATTGCGTTGTTTTCGTCCCGGCTCCTGGTTGACCGGGGTGAAGGGTCAGGCGGAGAAATCGGTCAGGCCTTTACGGTGGCGATGTCGGTCGTACCCGATGATGTGGTTGATGGGGTAACCGTCATGGACGCTGGCCTACGTCAGTTGGGCAAGGTGTACCTGGTCGGTGTTCGCCGGTCCGAGGTTTGGGTTGCCCCGGTCAGTCCCGACTTTGAGTTGCGGGGTGGCGACCAGCTGACGTTTGCTGGTGAGGTAAACGATGTGGTCGCGCTCCAGCAGATTGCTGGTCTGGAGCTGTTGGAAAGCAAGCATGTTGTCGCCCTTGATGAGCGGCAGCATTCATGGTTTGAAGCGGTCGTTGGTGCTGGTTCGCCGGTGATTGGTCGAACCCTCAAGCAGGTGAACTTTCGAAGCCGGTATCAGGCCGCCGTGCTCGCCATTCATCGATCTGGCCATGGGATCGAAGGCAACCTCGGCGATACCCGCATCCAGCTCGGCGATTCGCTCCTCCTGGTAGCCGATGGTGGATTCGGTGCTCGCTGGAGCGGGCGCAGCGACTTCTTGCTGGTTCGGCGACGGACAGAAGCACCGCCCCAGGTTGGCTCCAGCGCCCGAATTTCCTTAGCGGTGCTAGCCGCGGTCGCTCTCATGCCCATGTTTGGGGTCTCGGTGATGAAGGCTGCTCTCATTGGTGCTATCGCCATGGTTATCGGGGGAGTGCTCACTCCTCGACAAGCACGTGACAGCGTCGATCTGAATGTGATCCTGATGATTGCCTCCGCCATTGGTATTGGGGTTGCCGTTGAGTCCTCAGGCTTGGCTGAGTGGTTGGCTGACATGGTTCTCCAAGTGACGATGGCTGGTGGCACTTGGGGCGCAGCCTTTGGTTTGGTGGCTCTAGCCCTGCTTCTCACCGAGCTGATGACCAATACTGGGGCGGTAGCCATGATGATCCCCATTGCCTTTCGGGTGGCCGAGGCCAGCGAGGCTGACCCGCGCATCTTCGCTCTGGGAGTGACGCTGGCTGCCTCCGCATCGTTCTTGACCCCGGTCGGCTACCAGACCAACACCATGGTGTACGGCCCTGGGCGCTATCACTTCACTGACTACCTGCGTCTTGGTTTGCCGATGACCGCAATGATTCTCGTGTTGGTCCCGGTCATGATGGCCGCCGGTCGCGGCCTCTGGTGAGGTGACCCGCGGGTGGGAGTAATGACCTAGCCCAAGCAAAGTAGGTGGAGTGGTGGGATTTGGGCTCTGCTTCCGTAGTCTTGTTGGTCGGCTATGCGCGCCGTTGATTCGCGTATTCCCGTACATCCCCGGCTCTTGGACTTGCCATGAGTCGTCCGACGGATTCCGTAGTAAGAGGTTCGTAGTGCCCACAATGCAGCAGTTGGTCCGCAAGGGCCGAACATCGAAGATCAAGAAGGCGAAGACTCCGGCTTTGAACGGAGCTCCCCAGCGTCGTGGAGTTTGCACACGCGTCTATACGGCAACACCCAAGAAGCCCAACTCGGCTTTGCGTAAGGTTGCTCGTATCCGCCTGACTACGGGCATCGAAGTTACTGCATACATTCCTGGTGAAGGCCACAACCTGCAAGAACACTCCATCGTGCTTGTTCGCGGTGGTCGTGTGAAGGACCTTCCCGGTGTGCGTTACAAGATCATCCGAGGCACCCTCGATACCGCCGGTGTCCGTGACCGTAAGCAGGCACGTAGCCGCTACGGCGTAAAGAAGGACAGCTGATATGCCTCGTAAAGGCCCCGCACCCCGTCGTGAACTCGTTCCTGACCCAGTCCACGGTTCTGCCCTGGTAACTCAGATCGTCAACAAGGTTCTGCTCGACGGCAAGAAGAACACCGCCGAAAAAATCGTCTATGGGGCCTTGGATATTGTGGCCGAGAAGACCGGTGGCGATCCTGTCGCCACCCTCAAGCGTGGCATCGACAACATCAAGCCTCAGCTCGAGGTCCGCTCTCGCCGAGTTGGCGGCGCCACCTACCAGGTTCCGGTCGAGGTTCGGCCAAAGCGTCAAACCACACTCGCCGTCCGCTGGATGGTTGGCTACTCACGCCAGCGCCGCGAGCGCACCATGGCCGAGCGTTTGGCCAACGAAATCCTTGATGCCTCCAACGGCATCGGCGCTTCCGCCAAGCGCAAGGAAGATCTTCACAAGATGGCCGAGTCCAACAAGGCCTTCGCTCACTACCGCTGGTAGTTCCAACGATCGTTTCTCACGGTGAGTCTCCTCGGGGACAAGCCGTCCAGAACCCGCCGATCGTCCCCCGTTTATCCGTCCAATTGATTGAAACATCCGCATCAAAGGCTTTTCATGTCTGCGCGACCGACACCCCTAGATAAATACCGCAATATCGGCATCATGGCCCATATCGACGCGGGCAAGACCACCACCACCGAACGTATTCTTTACTACACCGGTAAGAACTACAAAATCGGTGAGGTTCATGATGGCGGCGCCACCATGGACTGGATGGATCAGGAGCAGGAGCGTGGCATCACGATCACCTCCGCGGCTACCACCTGTTTCTGGAACGACTACCGGATCAACATCATTGACACTCCTGGTCACGTTGACTTCACCGTCGAGGTCGAGCGTTCACTTCGTGTGCTCGATGGCGCCGTTGCTGTCTTTGACGGAGTTGCCGGTGTTGAGCCTCAGACCGAAACGGTCTGGCGTCAAGCTGACCGTTACGGCGTTCCCCGCATGTGCTTTGTCAACAAGCTCGACCGCACCGGTGCTGACTTCTACTTCTGCGTGGACACCATCCAGGAACGGCTCACCAAAGACATTGCCGTGATCCAGCTGCCCATTGGTATCGAAGCGGACTTCCTTGGCCTCATTGACCTGGTCAAGATGAAGGCGCTGGTATGGCCAGCCACCACCGACGAGAAAGACCTCGGAGCGACCTACGAAGAGGTCGATATCCCAGCCGACTACGCCGACAAGGCTCAGGAATACCGAGCTCTTCTGGTCGAAGCTGTGGCCTCGACTGACGATGCCCTCATGGAAAAGTTCCTCGAAGACGAGGAGATCACCAACGAAGAGGTGATGACTGCCTTGCGCAAGGCAACCATCGCCAACAAGCTTGTTCCCGTCCTCTGTGGAACCGCATTCAAGAACAAGGGTGTGCAGCCTCTTCTGGATGCCGTTATCGATTACATGCCTTCCCCCAGTGAGCTCCCACCAGTCACGGGCACGCACTACAAGACCGGTGAAGATGAGACTCGTGCGCCCAGCGACGATGCTCCATTCTCCGCTCTGGCATTCAAGATCATGTCACCCCCCGGACCGGGCGCTGGCAAGCTGACCTACTTCCGGGTCTACTCGGGCACCTTGGAAAAAGGTGGCCAGGTCATGAACACCCGCACCGGCTCTCGTGAGCGCATGGGTCGTCTGCTGGAAATGCACGCCGCCAAGCAGGAAGACCGCGATGTCGCCATGACCGGCGACATTCTGGCTGCTATTGGCCTAAAGAACGTGCGAACCGGTGACACCCTCACTGCGGAGAAGACTCCCATCGTCCTGGAGTCCCTGGACTTCCCGGACCCCGTTATCCACGTTGCTGTTGAGCCAAAGACCAAGGCTGATCAGGACAAGATGGCCAAGGCTCTCATGTCTCTGGCCGAAGAAGACCCAACCTTCACGGTCAAGACTGACGAAGACACTGGCCAGACGATCATTGCTGGCATGGGCGAGCTCCACCTTGACGTCCTAGTCACCCGCATGCTCCGCGAGTTCAGTGTCGACGCCACCGTCGGTAAGCCACAGGTTGCTTACCGCGAAACCATCACCGATACGGTCGAAAAAGAGACCTACACCCACAAGAAGCAGACTGGTGGTTCTGGTCAGTACGCCGAAGTTACCGTCATGATGGAGCCTTCGGGCCCCGGCAATGGCTATGAATTTGTCGACAAGATTTCTGGTGGACGTATTCCCAAGGAATACATCCCCTCCGTTGGTCACGGTGTCCGAGATGCCATGACCACTGGTGTCCTTGCCGGATTCCCTGCGGTTGATATTCGTGTGACCTTGCTTGACGGCAAGTACCACGATGTCGACTCTTCGGAGATGGCATTCAAGATCGCCGGAAACATGGTGTTCAAGCATGCGGCTCGCAAAGCGAAGCCTGTCCTGCTTGAACCAACCATGGCCGTCGAAGTGGTGACCCCCGAAAATTACATGGGTGATGTCATCGGCGACCTGAACTCACGTCGAGGCAAGGTCGGTCAAATGGAAGTTCGCGGTAACAACCAGGTTGTTACCGCCCAGGTGCCGCTATCTGAGATGTTCGGATACTCCACCGACCTGCGGTCAAAAACCCAGGGTCGAGCAACCTACACCATGCAATTCCATAGCTATCAACAGACTCCCGGCAGTGTGCAGGAAGAAATCGTCAAGCGCATCCGGGGCGAGTGACAAAGCGACAAGACAGTGACCATCACTGTCTTGTCGAATAATTAGTGAAGCAACCCGAGAACGGCTCGTTCCGGAATCTGAATCGAATCTGAAGGAAAAGAACAATGGCTAAAGAGAAGTTTGAACGGAATAAGCCGCATGTGAATGTGGGCACGATGGGTCATATTGATCATGGTAAGACGACGTTGACTGCGGCGATTACGAAGGTTTTGGCTGATCGTGTTGCGGGTAATGTGATCACGGATTTCGAGAATATTGATAAGGCTCCTGAGGAGCGTGAGCGTGGTATCACGATCAATGTTTCTCATGTGGAGTATGAGACTGAGGCGCGGCATTATGCGCATGTTGATATGCCGGGTCACGCGGATTACATCAAGAATATGATTACTGGTGCTGCGCAGGTTGATGGCGCGATTTTGGTGGTTTCTGCTGCTGATGGTCCGATGCCTCAGACTCGTGAGCATGTGTTGTTGGCTCGTCAGGTTGGTGTTCCTGCGATGGTTGTGGCTTTGAATAAGTCTGACATGGTGGATGATGAGGAGCTTCTGGAACTTGTGGAGATGGAAGCTCGTGAGCTTTTGTCTGAGTATGAGTTTCCTGGTGATGATGTTCCGGTTGTGCATGTTTCGGCGTTGAAGGCGTTGGAGGGTGATTCTGATGCTGCTGACAAGATTATGGAGTTGATGGAGGCGGTTGATACTTATATTCCGATGCCTGAGCGGGATTTGGATAAGCCGTTTTTGATGCCGATTGAGGATGTGTTTTCGATTACTGGTCGGGGGACGGTTGTTACTGGCAAGATTGAGCAGGGGGTTGTTCATACTGGTGACGAGTTGGAGATTATTGGTATTCGGGATACTCAGAAGACGACGTGTACGGGTGTTGAGATGTTCCGTAAGTTGTTGGATCGTGGTGAGGCTGGGGACAATATTGGTGCTTTGTTGAGGGGTATTGATAAGGAGGATGTTCAGCGTGGTCAGGTGTTGGCTGCTCCGAAGTCGATTAATCCTCATACTGATTTTGAGGCTCAGGTGTATGTGTTGACGAAGGAGGAGGGTGGTCGTCATAAGCCGTTCTTTGGGAATTATCGTCCGCAGTTTTATTTCCGTACGACTGATATTACGGGGACGGTTTCGTTGCCTGCGGGTACGGAGATGTGTATGCCTGGGGATAATACGGAGATGTCGGTTGAGTTGATTAATCCGATTGCGATGGATGAGGGTTTGCGGTTTGCTATTCGTGAGGGTGGGCGTACTGTTGGTGCTGGTCGTGTGACCAAGATCGTCAAGTAGGAACTGAACTCATGGCAGCCAAGCAGAAAATCCGCATCCGCCTCAAGGCATATGATCACGAGATCATCGATCAGTCGACGAAGAAGATCGTCGAGACGGTCGCTCGTACCAACGCCGAGTTCCGTGGACCAATTCCTCTTCCAACTGACAAGCACCGTTTCTGTGTGATCCGGTCGCCTCACAAGGACAAGGACAGCCGCGAGCATTTCGAGATGCGGGTGCACAAACGCCTGATTGACATTCTTGAACCGAATCCCAAGACTGTCGATTCCCTTCAGCGCCTGGAACTTCCAGCTGGCGTTGACATCGAGATCAAGATCCAGCAGCTCTAGCTCCTGTGTCATAAGAATTGCGCGGATGCCCAGGCACTTGTTCATCGAACGGGTGCCTGGGCATTTCGCATTTTTGGACGAGGCTCCTTTGACCGGTTGAGCCAGTTGGGGTGTTTCACCCGTCAGGCTCCGAACAATCCGGGTGTGAACATGCTTGACTCCCGCTAGCATTCAGGATTCGGATCAGCCCCGGCTGGTTCGCAATCGAAGTCCGATGAGGCCTCAGCGTGTGAGGAACCAATCGGCACAACCAGATCTTCGCTCCGTATGCCGACACAACCGTGTTTCGCAGGCGGAGCGTTCACGTGAACGGCCCTCGGGCCCGCTGACGGGAAGTAGCAGTTATGACAGAAAAAGCCATTGTCGGCGAGAAGGTCGGCATGACACAGGTTTGGGACGAGGACAACAACATCGTTCCCGTGACCGTGGTCAAGGTCACCCCTTGCCGTGTCGTTCAAATCAAGACCGTCGGCAACGACGGCTATAGCGCTCTCCAAGTCACCATTGGTGACAAGGAAGCCAAGAAGCTGAATCGACCAGAGGCTGGCCACTTCGCTAAGCATGGTGTTTCGCCTGGAACTGAACTGGTCGAACTTCGCATGTCTGACGTGAGCAGCTTCGAAGTTGGCCAAGAGCTGACAGCCGAAACCTTCGAAGCCGGAAATGTCGTCGATGTTGTCGGCACCAGCAAAGGTAAGGGCTTCACCGGCGTTATGAAGCGTCACAATTTCGCTGGTCAGCGCGCCACTCACGGCGCCCACCTTGTTCACCGTATGCCTGGTTCTATTGGCCAGTGCGCCACCCCAGCTCGCGTCTTCAAGGGCACCAAGATGGCCGGTCGTCATGGTGGCGAGCGAGTCACAACCCAGAATCTTGTGATTGTCCGGGCCGATTCTGAACAGAACCTTGTTCTGGTCAAGGGTGCCATTCCTGGCCCCAAGGGCGGAACCGTCATCATTAGTGATGCCGTGAAGTCCAGGAAGGTCAGCTGATGGCAGTCAAGAAGGTCATAGCCGAACTCGATCCCCATACCTTCGGGATCGAACCCAACATGGCAGTCATGCACCAGGTGGTCACTGCCCAGTTGGCAGCCAAGCGCCAAGGAACCCACTCCACCAAGACTCGAGCCGAAGTAAGTGGTGGTGGAGCAAAGCCTTGGAAGCAGAAGGGCACCGGCCGTGCACGCGCCGGCTCCAGCCGTTCACCCATCTGGATTGGTGGTGGCATCGCTCATGGACCAAAGCCTCGTGACTATGCCCAGCGCACCAACAAGAAGATGATCAATCTGGCTCTTCGGTCGGCCTTGTCCGACCGTGCGTCAGACTCCAAGGTCATGGTTGTCGGCGACTGGGGCTTCGACAGCCCCAGCACCAAGGCTGCTGTCACTGCACTCAAGGACCTCAATGTCGAGGGCAAGACTCTCATTGTTCTTGCTCGAGGCGAAGAGGCGGCATGGAAGAGCTTCCGCAATCTCAGCGATGTTCATCTCATCCACTCTGACCAACTCAACACCTACGACGTTCTCGTGAGCGACTATGTCGTATTCAGCGCCTCTTGCCTGCCTGGCTCGAGCGAGGGAGACGAGTCATGAAAGATCCGCACGACGTCATCATCAAGCCGGTGATCTCCGAGAAGACCTACCTCCAGGTTGAGCAGTCCAACACCTACACCTTTGTGGTGCAGAAGTCGGCCTCAAAGCCTGAAATCAAGGAAGCCATCGAGGCCATCTTTGATGGAGTCAAGGTCTCCCGAGTGAACACCTTGAACCGCAAGGGCAAGCGTGTGCGCAACCGGCGCAACAACACATTTAGCAAGCGATCCGATTCGAAGCGAGCGATTGTCACCCTTTCCGAGGGTGAAATCGAGCTCTTCACGAGCTGAGGACTGACTGATGGGTATTCGCAAACGCAAACCAACAAGTCCTGGCCGTAGGTTCCAGACTTCTTCTGACTTCGCCGAGATCACTCGGACATCGCCAGAGAAGTCCCTGCTGGTCAAGAAGTCCTCCACTGGTGGACGAAACAACTACGGACGCAAGACGTCCCGCCACCGTGGTGGCGGTCATAAGCAGCGCTATCGCGTCATCGATTTTCGACGCAACAAGGACGGCATTCCAGCCACTGTTGCTTCGATCGAATACGATCCGAACCGCAACTGTCGCATTGCACTGCTGCACTACCATGACGGTGAGAAGCGCTACATCTTGGCGCCGAAGAACCTCAATGTTGGTGACCAGGTTCGCTCTGGTGCGGGCTCTGACATCAAGCCGGGCAATGCCCTGCCGATGCGCTTCATCCCCGTCGGTACCGTGATTCACGCCGTCGAACTCAAGGTCGGTGGCGGTGCCCAGATGGCCCGTTCGGCTGGTACAAGTGTTCAGCTGGTAGCCAAAGAAGGCGTTTACGCCACGCTTCGCTTGCCAAGCACCGAGATGCGACGTGTTTCCATCGACTGCATGGCATCGATCGGCGAGGTCGGCAACGCCGAACACGAACTGATCAAGATTGGTAAGGCTGGCCGCTCGCGCTGGAAGGGCAAACGCCCCCAGACTCGTGGTGTAGCCATGAACCCCGTTGACCATCCACATGGCGGCGGCGAAGGTAAGACATCGGGTGGACGACACCCGGTATCCCCATGGGGCCAGGCCGAAGGCCGGACCCGCAAGAAGGGTAAGAAATCTGATGACCAGATCATCCGCCGTAGGCGGACACGCGGCGGACGGAGGTAGGGCATGCCACGCAGCCTAAAGAAGGGCCCCTTTGTCGATGAGCATCTGCTCAAGAAGGTCGATGTCCTCAACGAAAATGGTGAGAAGCGAGTCATCAAGACTTGGTCTCGCCGCTCAACCATCATTCCTGACATGGTCGGACACACCATTGCCGTGCATGACGGACGCAAGCATGTTCCGGTGTACATCACCGAATCCATGGTTGGTCACAAGCTCGGCGAGTTTTCGCCGACTCGTACCTTCCGGCACCATGCTGGCCAAGAAAAGACGGTCCGCCGATGACTGGTCTGAAGACGAATGAACGGCCCGGTACCCGAGCTAAAGTTCGCTACCTACGCATGTCTGCGTCCAAGGCACGCGTCGTGCTCAACCTGGTTCGCGACAAGCAGGTTGGTGACGCTCACCAGATTCTGGCGCTGAGCGAACGGCTCGCCGCCAAGGAAATCGCCAAGGTCTTGACCGCGGCGATCGCCAATGCTGAGCACAATGACGATGTACCGGCTGAAGAGCTGTTCATCTCGGCTTGCTACGCCGATGAGGGCCCAACGCTCAAGCGATTCCGCCCCCGTGCCCGTGGACGCGCTGGTGCGATTCACAAGCAGACCTGTCACATCACGGTCATCGTGAGTCGTCTTTCTGACGATGCGCTCGACCGTCTTCGTGACAAGGCAGCCAAGAGCGGTGCCGGAGATGCCTCCACCGACCGCAAAGCCCGAGTGGCCAAGTCCAAGGGCGAAGAAGTCGCCGAAGAGACAGACGAAGTCGTTGAAGCCGAGGCTGTTGTGGCTGAGGCTCCCGAAGTCGAAGAGGTAGTCGAAGAAGCTCCGGCTGAGGCCGAAGTTGACAGCGACACGCAGGATTCTGATGCTGACGGTGAAGCCAACGCTTCCGACGAAAGCCCCTATGGGCCTGGCAGTCATGCACTCATCAACGAAGACCCCGACGTCATGCCCGAGGGTTTCCCCATCAAGGGCAATGATCAGTCCAAGCTTTACCACAACGAGAACAGCCGCTTCTACAGCCGAACCAAAGCCGAGATCTGGTTCGCTACTGACGAGGCAGCAGAATCCGCTGGTTTCAGTAAGCCTCCCTCACAAATCAAGAGCGAGTCCGACAACTCAGGAGATGATGCCTGATGGGCCAGAAAATTCACCCCTACGGTTTCCGGCTCGGAATCACCACCGACTGGAAGTCTCGCTGGATCGCCGATCGCCAGGAATATCGCGATTACCTCCACGAGGATTCCGCCGTTCGTATCTACCTCATGGAGCAGTTGCCTAATGCGGCAATCAGCCGCATTGAGGTCGAGCGCACCCGAGACAAGCTCCAGATTGACGTGCACACCGCTCGTCCCGGAATTGTCATTGGTCGTAAGGGCTCCGAAGCTGATCGCTTGCGCCAAGGTCTGACCAAGATCACTGGCAATCCACGGGTCAAGCTCAATATTGTCGAGATCAAGCAGCCTGAGCTGGATGCTGCTCTCATTGCTCAGGGTGTCGCCGATCAGCTCGCTGGTCGTATGGCCTTCCGCCGAGCAATGAAGCGTGCGGTACAGAACGCCATGAAGGCAGGCGCCAAGGGCATCAAGATCCAAAGCTCTGGCCGCCTCGGTGGCGCCGAGATGGGCCGCATCGAGTGGTACCGCGAGGGTCGAGTTCCACTCCACACCCTCCGAGCCGACATCGACTACGGCCTACGCGAGGCTCACACCACTGCCGGACGAATCGGCGTAAAGGTATGGCTCTACAAGGGAGATATTCTTCCCTACAAGGCTTCAGCTGACAAGGCCACCAAGGAAGCAGCAATGGCCGTTGGCGATGCTGCCGGTCAGGCACCAATGCCCGTCGTTTCCTCGGCCCGCCGCCCCAAGCCTGCAGCAGCCGCTGTCGAAGGCCAAGAGCCAGCTCCACTGGTCAAAGAAGGCGATCCCGAATTCGAACGCCTCCTTGCCGAAGAGGAAGCCATCGAAGCCAGCCTCAAAGAAAAGGGCGGCAACGACAAGTTCCGTGAAGGAGATGATGGCTGATGCTGATGCCAAAGAAGGTCAAGCACCGTAAGCAGCATCGAGCGAAGCGCAGTGGCAAAGCCAAGGGCGCAACCACGGTATCGTTTGGTGAATACGGCATCCAGGTACTGGAGCCGGCATGGATTTCAGCTCGCCAGATCGAGGCAGCTCGTATTGCCATGACTCGCCATATCAAGCGTGGCGGCAAGGTCTGGATAAATGTTTTCCCCGACCGTCCCGTCACCGAGAAGCCAGCCGAAACCCGCATGGGATCAGGCAAAGGCAACGTCGAGCGTTGGATAGCCGTGGTCAAACCTGGCCGAGTCATCTTCGAGATGTCCTATCCAGACCCGGTCGTTGCCCATGAGGCCCTGAACCGGGCCATCCAGAAGCTGCCGGTCAAGGCCCGCATCATTACTCGGGAGGTCGGCTTCGATGACTGATTCCACCGTCACTGATCAATCAGACGCAGAATTGGCTGAGGCACGCGCCGAATCCAAGCGTGAACTGTTCAACCTCCGTTTCCAACTGGCTACGGGCCAACTTGAGAACAGCGCTCGGATCCCACAGGTCAAGCGCCAGGTTGCTCGTATCAACACCGAAATACGGGCTCGTGAGCTCGCTAAGCAGGAGTCTTAATGGCTACCGAAACAGAACAAACTGACACCGCTCGGCCGCGCCGCAAGGTGCGCGAGGGCGTCGTACTCTCGGCCAAGATGGACAAGACAGTCGTTGTCGAAGTCACTCGCCGAAGCACGCACCCTCAGTACTCCAAGACGGTCCAGTCGCACACTCGCTACTACGCCCACGATGAGGAAAACACCCTCAAAGAAGGCGACAAGGTACGGATCGTGGAAACCAAGCCACTCTCCAAACTCAAGCGCTGGCGGCTGCTGGAAATTTTGGAGCGAGCAAGATGATCCAACAGGAATCCCGGCTCAAGATCGCCGACAACAGTGGTGCACGCGAAGTGCTATGCATCAAGGTTCTTGGTGGCTCCAAGCGTCGCTACGCATCCATTGGTGACGTCTTTGTCGCCACCATCAAGGATGCGGTACCCGGTGCTGCAGTCAAAAAGGGCGAGGTCGTTCGCTGCGTCGTCGTTCGAACCAAGAAGGAAAAGCGTCGTGCAGACGGCAGCTACATCCGCTTTGACGAGAATGCCGCGGTGCTCATAAATGAGAACCGTCAACCTCGTGGCACTCGAATCTTTGGCCCTGTTGGGCGAGAGCTTCGTGACAAGAAGTTCATGCGTATTGTTTCACTCGCTCCGGAGGTGATCTGATGAAGGTAAGAAAAGGTGACCGAGTCGAGATCCTGGCCGGTAAAGATCGTGGCAAGCAAAGCACGATCAGCGCTGCCTTCCCGGAGACGGGCAAGGTAACAGTCGAGGGTTACAACATCGTCAAGCGACACACCCGGGCAACCTCTGCTGAGGATCCCGGAGGCATTGTTGACAAGGAGATGCCAATGGACGCATCCAATGTCGCCGTGCTGAGCCCAAGCGATGACAAGCGAACCCGTGTTGGCTACAAGGTCAATGATGATGGCACGAAGGTCCGAGTATGTAAGCGGACTGGTGCAGAGATCCCGGAGGCCGAGGCATGAGCACGGTTCCACGCCTAAAAGGCAAATACAACGACGAGGTTCGCAGTGCTCTCAAAGAAGAGCTTGAACTTCCGAACATCATGATGGTGCCCGGTCTGACGAAGATCGTGGTCAATATGGGTGTCGGCGATGCCCTGCAGAACTCCAAGTTACTGCAAGGTGCGACGGCCGACCTGGCCATGATCACCGGCCAGAAGGCCATCGTGACCAAGGCCAAGAAGTCCATCGCTTCTTTCAAGCTCCGTGACGGCAACGCCATTGGCGCCAAGGTCACACTTCGAGGCGACAAGATGTGGGAGTTCTTCGACCGTCTGGTGACGATCGCAATTCCCCGCATCCGCGACTTTCGAGGCCTCAACCCCCGCTCATTTGACGGCAACGGCAACTACACCTTTGGCCTCAATGAGCAACTCATGTTTCCCGAGATCGACTATGACAATGTCGATGTCACCCGCGGTATGGATATCACAATCGTGACCTCCGCCAAGACCAACGCCGAAGGCTACGCATTGCTCAATGCCTTCGGTTTCCCGTTCCGAGATGGGCAGGCCCAGTAATGGCAAAAAAGGCACTGATCGAAAAGCAAAAGAAGACACCGAAGTTCAAGGTACGGGGCTATACCCGTTGCCAGAAATGCGGTCGTCCGAAAGCGGTCTATCGCCGCTTCGGCCTGTGTCGAATTTGTTTCCGTGACATGGCTCACGCTGGGGAAATCCCTGGTGTGACCAAGGCGAGCTGGTAGGAGGATTTTCACATGACAATGACAGATCCAATTGCCGACATGCTTACCCGAGTCCGCAACGCCAATATTGCGATGCATGACGAGGTCACCATGCCCTCATCCAAGCTCAAGGAGGCTCTCGCCGAAGTCCTTCATAGTGAGGGCTACATCAGCTCCTTCACTTCTGAAGATTCCGAGAGTTCCCCAGGTCGAAAGCTGACCATCACGATGAAGTACTCACCAGAGCGTGAGCGTGTCATCAGTGGAATTCAGCGTATTTCCAAGCCGGGACTGCGCATTTACAAGAAGTCCGACGAAATCCCACGAGTGCTTGGTGGACTCGGCATTGCCGTTCTATCCACCAGCAAGGGCCTTGTCACCGACCGAGAGGCCCGCAAGGGCAAGGTTGGCGGCGAAGTGCTCTGCTACGTCTGGTAGGCCGACATGTCACGTATTGGTAACGCAAGTATTACGGTGCCCAAGGGTGTCGAAGTCAGTGTCTCCGGAAGCAAGGTTTCGGTTAAGGGACCCAAGGGCGAACTCGCCATTGACCTTCCTGATCTGATCTCGGCCTCGGTCGAGGAGAACGTCGTCACCGTGAGTCGTGAAAACGACGAGCGTCAGGCGAAGGCTCTGCATGGTCTGAACCGCTCCCTGGTCAACAATATGATCATCGGAGTCGATCAAGGCTTCCGCAAGGACCTGGAGATTGTTGGAGTCGGCTATCGCGCCGCCGCCAAAGGGCCAGCCAAGATCGAGCTCGCACTCGGCTTCAGCCACTCGATCACGGTCGAAGCTCCAGATGGCATTACTTTCGATGTCCCGGAGCCAACCAAGATCGGTGTCATCGGCATCGACAAGCAGGCAGTCGGCCAAGTGGCCGCAACGATTCGTGCCTATCGCAAGCCCGAGCCTTACAAGGGCAAGGGTGTGCGCTACGCCGGCGAGCACGTTGTTCGCAAGGCCGGAAAGGCTGGCAAGTAGTCATGACCAAGAAGACCAATCCCCAGCACGCGGCCCGGGTTCGACGCCAATTCCGTGTTCGCAAGAAGGTCAACGGAACCGCCGAGCGTCCTCGTTTGGCCGTCTTCCGTTCCAACAAGCACATCAGCTGCCAGGTCATCGACGATGTCACTGGTCGCACCCTCGCTGCTGCCTCAACCTACGAGAAAGATCTTCGGTCTGACTCTGGTTCGATGGTTGGAGCTAAAGCCGTCGGCACCCTTATTGGTGAGCGTGCCCAAGCCGCCGGTGTCACACTGGCTGTCTTTGATCGTGGTGGAAACAAGTACCACGGCCGAATTGCCGCACTCGCCGATGCCGCCCGCGAAGCCGGCCTGAAGTTCTAGGAGCAAAGAATGGCCAACGAACGAAATGACAGAAACGATCGTGGTGACGGACGCGAGTCCCGAGTCATCACCATCAACCGTGTAGCAAAGGTCGTCAAAGGCGGCCGTCGCTTCTCCTTCACCGCTCTGGTGGTGCTTGGTGATGGCAACGGTCGTGTTGGACTGGGCTACGGCAAAGCCAAAGAGGTGCCCCTCGCCATCCAGAAGGGGTCCGAAGAAGCTCGCAAGCTGATGTTCGACGTGCCAATGGCCGGCGGAACTATCACCCATCAGATCATTGGTATCTGTGGTGCTGGCCGGGTACTGCTTAAGCCTGCCGCTCGTGGTACCGGAGTCATCGCCGGTGGTGCTGCTCGTGCCATCCTCGAAGAAGCCGGTGTGCACGACGTGATTTGTAAGTCGCTGGGTTCAGCCAACCAGATCAACGTCGCCCGGGCCACTATTGATGCCCTCTCTAGCTTGAAGCGCCCAGACGAGATTGCTCGTCTTCGTGGTCTCGATGCATCCGACTTCACCCCCAAGGGATTGTTGGATGCATACAACGAGACCAAGCGTGGACCAGCTCCTGATCCAGTCGAGGTCAAGTAATGCCTGAACTCAAGGTAACCCAGGTCCGCTCATCCATCGGGACCAAGCCAAAGCAGCGAGGAACCCTGCGAGCGCTCGGACTTCGAGGAATCGGCAAGTCCAACGTTTTGACCGATGGGCCAGAACTCCAAGGCATGATTGCCCGAGTTCCTCACCTCATCAAAGTTGAGGAAGTCTGATGAAGATTCATGATCTCCAGCCACCGGCTGGATCCAACCGCCGTGGCAAGCGCAAAGGTCGCGGTATTGCGGGTAAGGGCGGCAAGACCGCTGGCCGTGGTACCAAGGGTCAGAAGGCGCGTAACACCGTCCGTCTTGGCTTCGAAGGTGGTCAGTCTCCACTCCAGCAGCGTCTTCCCAAGCTGCGTGGTTTCAAGAACCCCTTCCGCGTCGAGTATCAAGCCATCAACCTTGACACCATTTCTGAGAGCGGCCTCTCCGAGGTCACCCCCGATGCCCTCTTCGAGCTCAGCCTCGTTGGTAAGGGAAACCTGATCAAGGTTCTTGGTCGTGGTGAACTCTCCGGAGCCGTCACCGTCAAGGCCCACGCCTTCTCCAAGTCCGCCGAAGAGGCCATTGCTGCTGCCGGCGGAACAATCGAGAAGATTCCACTTCCATTCTCCGTGCGCCCGCCTTCATCTGGCAACCAGCACATGAACCGCTGATCCATTTGTTGGATCACTGCTGAGCTAACGCTCAGATGCAGCTGGGTTACACTCCAGCACATCTTGCTATGAGGTCTGCGGCCCAGGGCATTGCCCTGGGCCGCAGCCGAATACAAACCCCCAAGAGGTCACTTCGTGTCAACCCTTCGAAACGTTCTCCGAACACCAGAGCTGCGGAACAAGATCCTGTTCACGCTGGCCATGCTGGCGCTCTATCGCCTTGGCGCCCAGATCCCATCTCCTGGTGTCAACCTGGATGCAGTTAAGGCCCTGCGCGATAGTACCGACGAGAGCGGCGGCGGGATCTTTAGCTATCTCAGTGTGTTCGGCGGTGGTCTCGGAACGCTGAGCTTGTTCTCACTTGGCATTCTCCCGTACATCACCAGCTCGATCATTATCCAGATCTTGACCGTTGCTATTCCCAAGTTGGAGGAATGGCAAGCTCAAGGCTCGGTCGGCCAACGAAAGATCACCCAGTGGACGCGCTATATCGCCATCATTTTGGCCTTGGTGCAGAGCACGGGAACGGTATTCCTGATCAATCGAAACCCTGAGCAGTTCTACGGCACCCCAATCCAGATGTTCCCCGATGGTGGCGCCTTCCGTATCTTGCTGGCGGTCATGTGCATGGTCACCGGTGCCGCGGTCCTGATGTGGATGGGCGAGATGATCTCCCAGAAGGGTCTGGGCAACGGAATGTCAGTGCTGATTTTCGCATCGGTTGTTTCATCGCTTCCCGGCCTGATGATCACGATCAGGCAGCTCAAGGGCTGGGTCGGTGTGGTCGTCGCCCTTGCTTTCTTCCTGATGCTGTGCGCTGGCATCGTCTTTGTTGAGCAGGGTCAGCGTCGAATCCCCGTCAAGTTCGCTAAGCGGGTGGTTGGACGCAAGCAATACGGCGGCAATAACACCTATATCCCACTCAAGGTCAACCAGGCCGGTGTCATCCCCGTCATCTTCGCCTCGTCGCTGCTCCAGCTTCCGACCTTGCTGGTCAATGTGTTGCCGACCAATGCCACAGGCACCAGTTGGGGTGATTCGGTTCGAACGTTCATCAACGAGAATCTGTTTGCCGCTGACCGCCTTGGCTACATCCTGGTCTTTGGTTTCCTCATTGTTGGCTTTGCCTATTTCTACAACACCATTGCCTTCGACCCGGTCAAGCGGGCTGACGAACTCCGGAAGTCTGGGGGCTTTGTTCCCGGTATCCGCCCTGGGCCTCAGACCGAACTCCATCTGGGCAAGATTCTGAACCGGATCACCTTGCCCGGTGCGTTGTTCTTGGCTCTTGTTGCCCTCATCCCCTCTGCCGCTTTGGCTCGGGCCCTCGGTAGTAGCAATATTGGCTTCTCTGGTGTCTCGATCTTGATCGCCGTTGGTGTGGCATTGGAAATGATGAAGCAGATTGATAGCCAGCTCATGAGTCGAAACTATGAGGGTTTCCTGAAATAGCAGGCACGCAGTGCAGGCACGTCGTGCTAGTTGCTACGTGGCCATAGCACGAGCGGTCAGGCCTAGTCATGGGACCACAGGCCTAAAGTAAGGGTCACCGAAATTGGGTTATCTTCCACAAGAATTGCCCAGGGGTGGACTTCTTGCCCTTGATCTGTCAACGTAACCTACTCATCTCGGTCGCTAGGCGAGTGCCTGAGTGTTCTTGTTCAAGGAGTCGTTCAATGTCGAACCCCATCCGTCTGGTTATCTTCGGTCGTCAAGGCGCCGGTAAGGGCACCCAGTGCGCGCACCTGGTAGCTCGCTATGGCGTCGCCCACATCTCTACTGGCGACATGCTGCGTGGAGCAGTTGCGGCTGGTAGTGAGATGGGCTTGATGGCCAAGGCCGTGATGGACGCTGGTGATCTAGTCAGCGACGAGATCATCAACGGCATTGTCCGTGAACGTCTGGCCGAAGATGATGTCAATACTGCTGGCTTTGTCCTAGATGGTTATCCGAGGACCATTGGTCAGGCCGAAGTCTTGATGGACATTCTTGGTGAGAGCCCACTGCATGCCGTGGTCAACTTGGACGTTCCGCTGGAAGAAGTAACTTCTCGCATGAAGGCCCGTGGCAGGGCCGATGACACCGACGAGGGCATCGCCCGCCGTCTTGCGCTATACGAGCAGGAGACCTCCCCAGTTCTCAACTGGTTCGCCGAGCGTGACCTGTTGGTGACCGTTGATGGTTTTTCCGAGGAAGATGTGGTGGCCAATCGCCTTGACGAAGCCGTCAACGCCGCAATCCTCGAAGCCTCTCCCAGCCAGGCCTAGCTAGCCACCTGCGCTCCAGTTCATCCCGGGTTCACGCCGTCGCAGCGAGCGGTCCCCGGCAGGCCGGTGCCAATGCCAGACTGCTCTGCCCGCGAGGAATGGTCGAGGAACGATCCAACGGTCAGCCAAGATCACGATCGGTGGGAAGCCTCCTCCTTGGGAGGGACGTCGGGGGTAGGCCCTGTACCGAGGTCGTCTGACCTTTCGGGCCTGGCCAATGTGGTGGCTAGCGCTTCTTGGGTAGGAGCACGATGGTTGAGCAGTCTTCTATCAGCATGGCGATGCGTATTTGGCCGTCGGCTTCGCTGGCGATGAGCACAAATGGGGTGATCCCATCCAGGGTGGCCCGTCCGTAGTCGGGCTCCGCAGTGCTGGCAGACGCTGAATCGTCGACTGGAGAACCTTGGGGTAGTGAATTGGCCAGCTTGGTTGACAAGTATTGGCGAACCAGGTCTTCGTCGGCTTCGGCCCGCAAGCCGAGTGGCGTCTTGATCTGGATCAAGACATTGCGCTCATGGCTCCAGAAAGCAGCCAATGAGTGCAGCATGTCGCCGACGTCAAAGGCTGGCTGGTCAGAAACTTCTGGTCTTGTCCCCACTTGAAACGTTGTCACGACTACAAAGGTAGGAAACACCTGCGGAGGTGGGGTTTGGGACTTGTGAAGATCCTGTGCAGACAATTCGTGTCGATAGACACGAGTAACTTCAGATATTCGCTCGTTCCAAGCTAAACGAAGCGCTTGGCTGCTCACAATGCCAGGCAAACGGTCCAAACATGTTGATCCACCTATCCCTTCCGGGGTTGGTGCTGGTCCATGATGCCCTTAGCATGGTGAGTCGGCTTGTTGTGCACCCTGGTTGTGTGCGGCTGGCCGTAGGTCCTGCTCCCCGCTTTCGTCGAGGTTCTTGACAAAAGCGACACAGCACAAGGCTGCCCGTACCAATCCTCGTTGAGGGAGATGTTCTGACAAAGTCCAAGGAAGATGCGATTGTCCTTGAGGGCACCATTACCGAATCACTCCCGAACGCCATGTTCCGGGTTGAACTCGAGAATGGACATAAGGTGCTCGGGCACATCTCTGGAAAGATGCGCCGTCACTACATTCGAATTCTGCCGGGCGATCGCGTCCAAGTAGAGCTCACCCCGTACGACCTCACGCGCGGCCGCATCACTTACCGGTACAAGTAAGTCCCTACCGGACTGGCTACATCTGTTCACCGCAGCTTCGGCTGCATGTTCGTCACGGCATCCGCCCAAAACGAACGAAACGATCTCGGGGCCCCCGAGATTTTGATCTCACCCTTTTTAGGGCTCAAGTAGGAACACTATGAAGGTTCGACCGAGCGTCAAGAAAATCTGTGACAAATGCCGTGTGATCCGCCGTAACAAGCGCGTCATGGTCATTTGCGAGAATCCACGTCACAAACAGAGGCAAGGCTGATCTATGGCTCGTATCGCCGGTGTTGATATCCCCCGCGAAAAGCGGCTCGAGGTATCGCTCACTTACATTTTTGGAGTTGGTCGCTCGACGGCCAAGAAGATCGTTGAATCGGTTCAGGTTGATGGCACCACTCGTGTCAAGGATCTGACCGAAGCCGAGGTCATGCGCATTCGTGCATGGATCGACGACAACGTGCAGACCGAAGGCGACCTTCGTCGTGAGGTGTCCCAGGACATCAAGCGCAAGATGGAGATCGGTTGCCACCAAGGCATTCGCCATCGCAAGGGATTGCCTGTTCGTGGTCAGCGGACCCAAACCAATGCTCGTACCCGCAAGGGTCCAAAGCGCACCGTCGCTGGCAAGAAGAAGGTTGCGAAATAATGGCGAAGCCAAGCGCAGGTGGCCGTCGGCCACGCAAGAAGTCAAGCAAGAACGTCACCCACGGTGTTGCTCACATCAAATCGAGCTTCAACAACACCATCATCAGTATCACGGACAAGGAGGGTCATGTTCTGGCCTGGTCCTCCTCCGGCAATGTTGGTTACACGGGTTCTCGCAAGTCGACCCCATTCGCTGCCCAGTTGGCAGCCGAAGCGGCAGCCAAGCGGGCAATGGAACACGGCGTTCGCAAGGTCGATGTACAGGTAAAGGGACCAGGTTCTGGTCGTGAAACCGCTATTCGTAGTCTCCAGAGCGCAGGTATTGAGGTCACTGGCATCAAGGATGTCACCCCAATTCCGCATAACGGCTGCCGCCCTCCCAAGCGGCGTCGGGTCTGAAAGGGAGCGTCTGAACGATGTCTCGTTACACCGGCCCAAGGGCCCGCATTTCACGCCGTCTCGGCACCAACATTTTCGGAACTCGTGGCGAAGCTGCTGCCCTCGAGAAGCGTCCGTATCCCCCCGGGATGCACGGCCGTACTCGTCGTCGTGGCAATAACAACACCGAGTACCTCTTCCAGCTTCAGGAGAAGCAGAAGGCTCGTTTCTCCTATGGTCTGACCGAGCGTCAGTTCCGCAAGGTCTACGCCGAGGCTTCACGTCGTGCTGGCGTGACCGGCGAGAACATGCTCCAGCTGCTCGAACTCCGTCTCGACAATGTTGTTTATCGTGCTGGTCTTGGCGCAACTCGCCCCCAGGCACGTCAGTTCGTGAACCATGGCCACATCAAGGTCAACGGCAAGCGAGTCAACATCCCGTCTTATCGGGTTCGCAAGGGTGACGTCATCGAGTTCAAGGAAAAGACTCGTGACAATTCTCTCGTCCAGTGGAACAAGGATGTGCTAGATCGCACTCCTCCCGCATGGCTTGATCTAGATGCAAGCGGTTACTCCGTCACCGTCTACAGCGAGCCTCTTCGTGAACAAATCGACGTACCGCTGCGCGAGCAGCTTATTGTCGAGCTCTACAGCAAGTAATTCGTCGGTCAGCAGTCAAACTCTTTAGGGGTCCCTGTTCTGAACAGGGTTTGGAAGGAAAATCTATGCTGGTTATGCAGCGTCCTACGATCGAACAGCTTGATGATGGCGAATCCAGCCATGGTCAGTTTGCTATCGGTCCACTCGAGCCTGGCTTCGGCCATACGCTCGGTAATTCACTCCGTCGCACATTGCTGTCGTCAATTCCTGGCGCGGCAATCACTTCGGTTCGTTTCGACGATGCTCTTCATGAGTTCGACACCCTTCCGGGTGCGATTGAAGACGTTGTCGACATCATCTTGAATCTCAAAGACATCGTGGTGACGTCGGAGTCCGAGGAACCCGTGACCTTGCGTCTCGATGTTCGTGGACCCGGCGATGTCACTGCCGGAGACATCTCTTGCCCGTCTGAGGTCGAAGTTCTAAACGGTGACACTCACTTGGCAACTCTTGATGCCAAGGGTCGTCTCGCTATTGACCTCACGGTCGAGCGTGGCCGTGGCTGGACATCTTCTGCCCAGCAAGCTCAGAGTGACTCGGCCCCGATCGGAATCATTCCCATCGACGCCATCTTCAGCCCGATCCGTCGGGTCTCCGTCTCAGTCGAGCCCACTCGTGTCGAGATGAGCACCGACTTTGATCGTGTCATCCTCGATATCGAGACTGATGGTTCGATCACCCCTCGTGATGCCCTGGCTTCAGCCGGAGCAACCTTGCGAGGACTTATCCAGCTTGTCGAAGAGATGAGCGATGAGCCAGAAGGCCTCACTCTGGGCGAAGCCCCAGCTGCTGCATCTGGTTCCCCAGATCTTGATCTTCCCATTGAAGACCTCGATCTTTCTGAGCGTCCACGCAACTGCCTCAAGCGGGCCCAAGTCAACAGCATTGGTGAGCTTCTCACCAAGACTGAAGACGACCTGCTTGCCATCACCAACTTCGGGCAGAAGTCGCTGGACGAAGTCATTGTCAAGCTCGATGAGCGTGGCCTTTCGCTACGCGGCTCTAGGAACTAGTCATGCCTGCAACTCCTCGTAAGGCGACCCGCTTCGGCGGTTCGGCTTCACACCAGAAACTCATGATGGCCAACCTGGTCGCTTCGCTCGTCGCAGCCGAAGGCATCACCACCACTGAGGCCAAGGCCAAGGCACTTCGCCCTGTCGCCGAGAAGATGATCACCAAGGCCCGCAAGGGTGGTTTGCACAACTTTCGTCAGGTGTTGTCCTACCTCGGTGATGTCGAGATGACCACCAAACTCTTTGATGAGGTCGGCCCTCGTTATGCCGAGCGTCCGGGTGGATACACCCGCATCTTGAAGTTGGGTCCACGGCCGGGCGACAACGCCCCAATGGCCCGGATCGAACTGGTCTAGTCGATCGGACGATGGAGGATGGAAACTCCGTCCTTGTTTGATCAAGAACCTGAGGAGCCTTCGGGCTCTGACCAGACAAGCGGACCTTCGGGTCCGCTTGTCCGCGTCAGGCTGACCGTCGCTTATGACGGCACCGACTTTCGTGGTCTTGCCCCAAATCCTGGTGTGCGCACCGTTGTTGGTGAGCTCGTCAAGGTCCTCAGCCCGTACCTGCGCTATGAGCCTGACATTGTGATGTCAGGACGAACCGATGCTGGGGTTCATGCCAGTGGGCAAGTTCTTTCTTTCGATGCTCCGGTTGCTTGGCTTGGTTCGGGCCAAGAGGGGACTGACCGGTTGCAGAACATGATTAACTCGCGGCTGGCACCGGAGATTGTGGCCCTGGACGTGCAAGTGGTTGACGCCGAGTTCAGTGCTCGCTTCGATGCGGTTGGACGCAGGTACCGGTATCTGGTCCTGAATCAGCCGGTGGCTGACCCGCTGCTGGCCCGCTCGACCTGGCATGTTTCTGAACCGTTGGATCTAGCGTCGATGCGGCTGGCTTGTGATCCGATTGTCGGCGAGCATGACTTCTCGTCTTTCTGTCGCCGGCCAAAGGTCAAGGCGGGGGAGGAGTCAATGTCGCTCGAGCGCCGGATTGACATGGCCACCTGGCACGACATAGGGAATGGCTTGCTGGAGTTCCGCATTGAAGGCTCAGCGTTTTGTCACCAGATGGTTCGCAGCCTGGTCGGATTCCATGTTGCTGTTGGCAAGGGTAAGCGTTCGGCTGGCGAATTGAGATCAGTCCTGGCCGCACGAGACCGCCAAGCCGCCGAGCAACCAGCCCCACCTCACGGCCTCAACCTGCTCGAAGTCCTCTACTAGCGAGCATGGCTGGCGGGTCTCGCCCGAAGATAGTGGACTTCGCGACCCAATAGTGGGTCGTCAACTCCATTAAGTACGTTTTGGACCGGACGGGGATGAGTCGATTGCCCCGCTATGGCTGGTTGGTGCTGGTAGATCCGCGCCGTATCATTGCTGGTCGGCTATGGAGCTTTGCTTTCGTATTCGCCGATCGCCCGAAACACTGTCGACTGAGATGGTGGGCCTGGCCCCTCTTGCAGGTTTCTGCAGGAACTCGAACACCGATGTGAGCAGGATTGTTGTGAAGACTTACACCCCCAAGAAATCCGAGATTGAGCGCGATTGGTTCGTGGTTGATGCGGAAGGCCTTACCTTGGGCCGTATGTCGACCGAGATCGCTCGCATCCTGCGCGGCAAGCACAAGCCAACCTTTGCTACTCACATGGACATGGGCGACCACGTCATTGTCATCAACGCAGCCAAGGTTGTTCTTACCGCCAACAAGGGTGAGAAGAAGATGGTGCATCATCACTCCGGTTACCCGGGTGGACTCACCAGCCGCACCTACGAAGAGTCCATGAACCGCAAGCCTGCCGACACGGTCCGCAAGACCATCACCGGCATGCTGCCAAAGAACCGTCTGGGCAACCAGATGGCAACCAAGCTCAAGGTCTATGCCGGTGACAGTCACCCGCACGAGGCCCAATTGCCCAAGACCCTCGACATTCCCGGCGCCCGCCGAGAGGTGAAATCATGACCACGATTCAGACCACTGGCCGTCGCAAGCAAGCCATCGCCCGAGTGCGAATGAGCAATGGCGAAGGAAAGATCACGGCCAACGGCCGTGCATTCGACGACTACTTCCCGTCTGCAGTTCACCGCAAGGCCATCACTGAGCCCTTGCGAATTGTCGAAGGTGAAGAGATTTACGACATCGATGTCACCCTGTGCGGTGGCGGTCTTTCTGGCCAAGCTGGGGCCTTCCGTCTCGGAATCGCTCGTGCACTCATCGAGATCGACCTTGAGCGCCGTCCATCGCTGAAGAGCGAAGGCCTCCTCACCCGAGATCCTCGTAAGAAGGAATCCAAGAAGTACGGCCTCAAGAAGGCTCGTAAGGCTCCTCAGTACTCAAAGCGCTAACCCTGTCCAGCCACAACAAGGGCTCGGAGTCCAACATGTTCCCAAGTTTCGGGACCGACGGCGTCCGAGGATTGGCCAACAAAGAACTTACCCCCGACGTCGCTCAGGCCCTTGGCCGGGCGGCGGCGGAGTTTTTGGGCGGCAGCCGAGTAGTTATCGGCCGAGATACCCGCCGATCTGGCCAAATGCTCGAAGCTGGCCTGGTAGCCGGATACACCTCGGCCGGCGTCGATGTTGAACTCCTAGGAGTCGTACCAACACCAACCGTGTCTTGGGTGGCCAGCAAAGCTGGCGTGCCCGGAGCCATGATCTCCGCCTCACACAACCCCTTTGCTGACAATGGCATCAAGCTGTTTGCCGCCGGCGGGCTCAAGCTTGGCGATGATGTCGAAGCCGCAATCCAGTCCCGGTTCCACGAGATTCTGGCCAACCCTCACCAAGAGGGACCAACTGGTGAACAGATCGGTGTTCTCACCCCACCGTTGGGAAACCAGGGTTGGGTCGACTCGGTGGTCGGAACCGTTGCTCCGGACGCCTTTCGCGGACTCAATATTGTGTTGGATTGTGCCAATGGGTCTGCCCACGAACTTGGCCCGCAGATCTTTCGTGCCCTAGGCGCCGAAGTGTCAACCATCGGGGTCGACCCGGATGGAATCAATATCAATGCGGGGTGCGGATCGACCAGCCCCGATCGTTTGCAGGCAGCCGTCGTCGCCCAGAAAGCCGACCTTGGTTTGGCTTTCGATGGTGACGCCGACCGCCTGGTTGCTGTCGGCCCCCAAGGCGAGATCGTCGACGGTGACCACATTCTCGCCATCCTGGCTCAGGACTGGAGCAGCACCGGTCAACTGGCCAACAACACGGTTGTCGTCACAGTGATGAGCAATCTTGGCTTCCACCTGGCTATGGCCGAATCCAATATCAATGTGGTGCAAACCGGCGTCGGCGATCGCTACGTGCTCGAGGCCTTGAACGAGGGTGGTCACTCCCTAGGTGGCGAGCAATCCGGTCACGTCATCTGCCGCAACCTCGCTTCAACCGGGGACGGTATTCTGGCTGGAGTTCAACTGGTCGATGCCGTTATCCGGTCCGAAACAACCCTGTCGGGCCTCGCAGCCAACGCCATGACCACGGTTCCCCAGATCTTGCACAACATCCGTCTGCCTAAGCGAGATCCACTATTGGTGGAGAAGATGGCTGGTGCCGTAGCCAAGGCTGAAGCCGATATGGGCAGTGATGGACGAGTACTGGTGCGAGCCAGCGGAACTGAACCGCTCCTGCGAGTTATGGTTGAACACCTGGATGACGACGCGGCCCAGTCGATCTGTGCTCAACTCGTCGCCGAGGCGGAACAACTCATGAGTACCTAAGCAGTTCAGCCCGGTCCAGTTCAGTAGGAACCGGGTGACGAATCACACCTTCAGCAGGCCCTCGCCTGATCCGATGTTGATTCGTAGTCGAAACTGATTACAGCAGAACAGACCACAGCAAACCTGACTTATCAAGACCCGATCTGAGGAGCCCTCATCTCGTGTGCGGAATCATTGCAATCGTTCGTCGGCGGACCGACCGTGCGACCCCATCCAGTGACAGCATCCTGACCGGATTAGATACTGCTGTTGAGCTGTTCCCATCCCCGGATTCAGCGGATCTTGCTGCCAGCCTGGGTGGCGTAGCCGACAATGTCTACCGCATTGATCTTGAGCTGCGGGGAGAAGCGGGCCTGCAAGCCATGCTGTCGGACCCGAGTCTGATCCCCGAGATCATCAGCCGCCTGGTCATCATTGGAACCGGCGTTGCTGCAATCGAGGCTCATCTCGAAGCCCACGGCGAGCAGATGACTGGCCTGGAAGCGGTCAACGCCACCCTGATCCGTACCAAGGATGCTGTCTGGGCCATCGAACGGGACCGGATTCGAACGGCACAAACCGTCGCCGAGCTTGCTGGAGCAACTGCCAGCGATGCAGCAGTCGCCGCGTGCTTCTCCATCCAGCAAGCCCTCAGCGCTCTGGACCGGCTCGAAGTTCGCGGCCGAGATAGTGCCGGCGTGCACGTGCTGGTCCGCAACCACGGCTTGGACCTGGAATCTGCCGCAATCAAGGCCTTGCTGGCGGACCGCGGACGTGGCGGCCTGTTTACTCACGGAGCCGTTCGCACACCCGACGGCTACCTCAGTTTCATCTACAAAGCAGCAGCCGAAATCGGTGAACTTGGTGACAATACCGCCGCCATGCGCAGTGCCATGGTCGAAGACGAACTGCTCCATCTGGCCTTGATGAACGAGAACGCCGAGGCCACCATCCTGGGTCATACCCGTTGGGCTTCGGTCGGCATCATTAGCGAACCCAACGCTCACCCCGTCAATAGTGATGAGCTTGAGGCCCAGTACGACGCCGATCAGGGTCGCTATGTCACCGCCACTCTCAATGGTGACGTCGACAACTACCCCGACCTCATTGCCGCCGACGGCTTGCGCATCGCTACCGAGATCACCACTGACGCCAAGGTCATCCCAACACTGGTTTCGCGGGGCCTCGGTGAAGGTCATGACCTGGATGAATCCGTGCGTCGTGCCGTGTCGCAATTCGAAGGCTCCGTTGCTATCGGCATCAGCTCCACCGAAGCACCCGACGACATCCACGTCTGCCTTCGGGGCAGTGGCCAGGGAGTCTTCATTGGCCAGGCCGAAGACGCGTTCGTCATCGCTTCTGAGCCCTACGGAGTGGTTGAAGACGCAACCTCCTATATCCGCATGGACGGCGAGACACCGGCTGACCCGGACAATCCCATAGTCAGCCAAGGCCAGATCATCCGCCTCAGCGGCGCTCAGGCAGGCACGGCCCAGGGCGTGTCGCGCTACTCCTATGACGGAACCCAACTGCCGGTGGGGGATGATGAATGGAAGGATCCCGAGGTCACCACCCGAGATATTGACCGCGGTGACGCCCCCCATTTCCTGCTGAAAGAAATCAGCGAATCACCACTCTCATTTGCCAAGACCCTGCGTGGCCGCTTGGTCAATGGTGAGAACGGTTTGGAAGTGCGGCTGCCAGACGAGACCATCTCCACCGATGTCGCCACCTATCTAACTTCTGGCCAGGTGAAACGAGTTCTGGTCATTGGCCAAGGAACTGCCGCAGTCGCGGGCCAGGCCGTCTCGGCCGCATTCGAATCGGCATTGGCTGGTTCGGGCATCACTGTCGGCTACAACACTGCGACTGAGCTTTCCGGGTTCCATCTGGAAGATGACATGTCCCACGTGTTGATCGTGGCCGTGTCTCAGTCCGGAACGACCACCGACACCAACCGGACCGTTGACCTTGTTCGAGGGCGCGGCGCCACTGTCTTGGGAATTGTGAATCGACGGGGCAGCGACCTGGTCGACAAGGCCGACGGTGTGCTCTACACCAGCGATGGCCGCGACGTCGAGATGAGCGTGGCCTCAACCAAGGCGTTCTACGCCCAAATCGCTGCTGGCTTCTTGCTGGCCGAAGGTGTCGCCAACCTGATTCCCGACACCGTCACGGACTCCTCTGACCGCCAAGTCTTGCTGCAAGCCTTGCGTGACCTGCCTGAAGCCATGGTGGCAACCCTGGCCAAACGCAGTGAGATCGCAGCGGTGGCGGATCGTCACTTCTTGAGCCGTCGCTATTGGGCCATGGTCGGAAGCGGAACCAACCTGATTGCTGCCCGGGAGCTCCGCATCAAGCTTTCCGAGCTCTGCTACAAGGCCATTGCCTGCGACGTCATCGAAGACAAGAAACACATCGATCTTTCTTCTGAGCCCCTCATCCTGATTTGTGCCGCCGGATTGGTTGGCTCCAACGCCGATGATGTGGCCAAAGAAGTCGCCATCTTCCGGGCCCACAAGGCCGCACCGATTGTGATTGCCACCGAGGATGAGAATCGCTTCAACGCCGCCCTGGATGTGATCTCGGTTCCCGAGGTTGACCCTCGGCTGGCCTTCGTCCTTTCAACCATTGTTGGACACCTGTTTGGTTACGAAGCCGCACTCGCCATCGACGCGTCGGCTCATCCACTGCGGGAAGCCCGAGCCGCCATCGAACGTTTCGTTGGTGCCGAGGACAACTGGTTCGCCGACTTCTCCCAAGAAGTTCGACCGCTGGCCAGCCAGTTCTTCGACGGCCTTCGCCTGGGTCGCTACAACGGGCACCTGGAAGCGGGCACGGCCGTTCGCCTCGGCTCCTTGTTCCGCTTCGCCGTTCGCTCCACTCCTCTTGAGTCATTCCAAATTGAATACGGCAAGGTCGGAACCCCCGGTGTTGTCGCTGAGGATCTTGCCAATGCCCTGACTTCTGCCATTGAAGAACTGACCCGTCCGGTTGATGCCATCAAGCATCAGGCCAAGACAGTCACCGTTGGTATCTCACGGGCAGATGAGAGCCTGCTTCAGTCCGACCTGATTCGCTCGATTCTTGACTCTGGTTGCCCACGTGACCGCATGAGCTATCGCACCTTGCGAGGCATCGCTGCTCTTGCTCCTGCCATTGATGACGTCATTGGCTTCACCCGCTACGCCATCGAGGGACCGGTCGACGCCGGCGCCCGAATCAGCGTCACCGACCGAGGCGGAGTGTCGACCGGCATTGCTTCTCGGACCGACAAGGATCCGACCCTGCGGGGCAACAAGCATCGGGTTGCGGTCGAACGCCAGGTCTTGGTCACCGTTGGCTCCGATAGTCGTGTGGTCCTGATGGTTCCTGAGGTCAAGAACGGCCAAACCACTGGTGTCACTCTGTGTCACGTCACCCTGAATGATGACCTTGGGGCGACAACGGCTCGTTCGATCTTGCAGGGCTATCGCAATCGTTATCGCCAGCTGGTTGATGTGGTCACCGAAGGCCAGCCAAGCTTCCGCGAAGACATCTTGGCCGAGGTGCCAACGGTTGAACTGCTGACGGCTCCGATCTCTGAGGTGGCTGCTCGCTGGACGAGCGGTGCCTGAAGTCGATCTCGACAGTGGCCTGATTACCCCTCTTGATCGCGCCATCGATCGCCTGTGGGAGGTCTTTTCTGATCGAGCCAGCCTGGTTGGGGATCTACCCGGTGACGCGGTACTCGCTCGTGTCGATGCACCAGAGACCGGACAGGGTCAAGAGGACTGCAATGGTGAGCAAGTCAATAGCGAGCTTCGCTTCTGTCTTGCTCGCCTGGCCGAGTTGTTGACCACGAACCAGTTGCAAGACGAGCCAAGCTTTCGCATTGCTGATCGTCTTCGTGATGCCGACTGGCAGTCGTGGGACCGGATCGAGCGTGAAGTGCTGGAAGAGTTCTTTGATATCTGGTGGCTGCTCACTCGGTCGTTGGATGATGGTGCTGTGCCGGTGAGTGAGTTGCCCGCCAGCGAGGTTCTCGGTGTTCTGATTCACCTCGGGGTTCCCCTGGTGCGCTGGCTCGGTCCCTGGTTGGAAGACTTCGATGGCCCCCCAGCTCGGCATTTTGCTGACATGATTCTTGGCGGGATGGATACGGAGGCTTGGACTTCGGCGCCAGATGAGCGAGGCCAGGTTCTTGCTTGGGCTGCATCGGAGGCCTGTGTCTTTGGCATTGCCCTCGTCGGTGGTGTCCACCTACCCGACGACCAGCTCTCCGACGTCCTCGATCGGCTGATCCAATGAGTCGGTCCTGGCTGGAAATTGATGAGGCGGTGATCACCCGCAATACCGAGACCATGCTCGCTGCGGCTGGTGGCGCCAGACTCTGCGCGGTGGTGAAGGCCAACGGCTACGGACATGGTGCCGTTCCTGCTGCCCGGGCCGCCTTGGCTGGGGGAGCGACCGCTCTGGCGGTGGCGCAAACCGGTGAAGGGATCCAGCTTCGCCACGAACGAATCGATGCCCCGATCTGGATCTTGTCTCAACCCGAAATACGAGAGATGACCGCGGTGGTCGCATTCGGCCTCGAGCCAAGCCTGCAAGATCGGGCTGGCATCGAAGCCATGGAGGAAGCGACGCTGTCTGAGGGCCGCATGGCCAAACAGGCATCCCTGGACCCGAAACCATTAGCAACAGTCCACGTTTGTGTGGATACCGGCATGCACCGGAGTGGCGCCCAGCCCGAAGAGGTGGTTGGTCTGGTCGCTCAGATCACGGCCAGTGATGCGCTGACCCTCGGCTCAGTCTGGACTCATTGCGCTTCGGCCGACGAGCCGAACAATCCGCTCACCAATCAGCAGATGGACCGGTTTGATCAGGTACTGGTGGCCCTGGACCAAGCCAATCTCACACCTCCAATGATCCACGCTGCCAACTCGGGGGCAACGCTGGCCTTTCCCCGAACTCATCGAGACATTGTTCGTTGCGGCATCTCGCTGTATGGCTTAAGCCCCAGTCCCGAACTTGCGGGACGGGTTGAGTTGGAGCCAGCAATGCGTTGGCTGACTCGGGTGGCTTTGGTGAAGAGGCTCGAAGCGGGCGATCGGGTTGGCTATGGCCAGCGAGGCCTGATCGAGAGCGCAACGAACGTGGCCACCTTGCCGGTGGGTTACGCCGACGGGTACCGGCGAGCTACCTGGCAAGTGCCAGGATCGGTCCTGATTGGTGGCAAGCACCGCTCCATCGTCGGCGTTGTCACCATGGATCAGATCGTGGTCGATATCGGTGACGACGACATAGGGGTGGGTGACGAAGCAGTCTTGCTCGGCCGCCAGGGCGAAGCATCAATTAGCGCCGATGATCTGGCCCAAGGACTGGACACCATCAACTATGAGATTGTTTGTAGTCCTTCTGCTCGGGTGAGCCGGATCTATCTTCCCGACTAAGGTCAAGAGTCGTGCAAGCTCTGAACGTTCTTCTGGTTGAGCCATGGATGTCGGGGTCCCACGCCCAATGGGCTGATGGCTATGCCCGATGGAGCTCACACTCGGTCTCAGTAATTGGGTTACCAGCTGGTCCCTGGCGGTGGCGCCTGCGCGCGGGCTCAACCCCACTGGCTCAACTAGTCAAGGATCATGTTGCTACCAATGGACCACCGGATGTGCTGCTCCTATCCGGTCTGGTTGATGGGGCCCAACTCCTTGGTATGACCCGACGGGTTATTCCGCCATCGGTTCGGCTGGTGGTCTATCAGCATGAGTCTCAACTGGTTTATCCAACGACGAATGGTCGAGTGGACGAAGAGTCGGTCCTGCGGAACTGGAGTACCTGGCTGGCGGCCGACAAGGTGCTGTTCAATAGTGACTTCCACCGAAAAGCCGTTGAAGCAGCGCTACCCACATTCCTCGCTCGACAGCCAGAAGCTGACCAGCTGGCTGCGCTTGACTCAGTTCTCGCCAAGTTCGACGTGCTGCCGGTTGGCATTGAGCTCGGGACCCGCGCCGAGAGCGCAACAGTTCCCGAGTCCTCGACCACAAGAGAGAGTACGGAAGGCGGCTCAGAGGACGGTCCGTCAATCGATACGGCTCCAATCATTATTTGGCCGCATCGGTGGGAGCCGGACAAGGACCCGGATGCCTTCGTTCGGGTGTTGGCCAAGCTTGACCAACATCAGCTGGACTTCCGCTTGGTGTTGGCTGGGTCCGACTCGATGGTTCCCAACGATGCGCGACGGCGCATCATTGACCGATGGTCAGACAAGATCGTTGCCGTTGGGCCATTCCCTCGTATCGAGTATGAGCAGCGGCTGGCCAAGGCCGACATCGTGGTGAGCTGCGCCAAGCATGACTTCTTCGGTGTTGGTGTGGCCGAAGCGGTTGCTGCCGGATGTGTGCCCGTCTTGCCTGACGCTCTGGCCTACCCAGAGCTGATCGAGGAACGATGGCATGAAGTCGCCCTGTACCAGCCCGGCAGTTTCGGGAGCCGCCTCGTCGAGGTTGTCGGCTCCCTATCCCAATACCGCTTGGCTGTTGATGGCCTAGCCAAGTCAATGACGCGTTTTGGATGGGGTCACATTGCCCCGCGCCTTGATGAACAGCTCGCCGCTGCTTTTGATCGAGCTGTAGATACCAGTGAGAACTGCTAGCGGTTCCCCAGATTGATCAACTTGCGCAGGGCACTGCGAGGAATGACATTGAGAGCTCCGGAGAAGGCCTTGTTCACATGGCCAGTGACGACACGGGCCCGGCCACTATTGAGGGCCGCGAGAGCCTCGGACGCAACAGCTTCTGCTTGCTGCCACAGCACATCGGGATAATCACTGCCATCAAAATCGGCTCGTTCATGGAACTCTGTTCGAGTAAGGCCAGGACAGATGGCGGTCACCGTGACGCCGAAAGGCTTCAGCTCTTCATGGATGGCTTCACTGAAGCTGGAGACAAAGGCCTTTGTCGCGCCATAGGTTGCGGATTGGGGGGTGACCATGTGACCGGCAACCGAGGAGATGTTCAGAATCCCCCCTCGTTGGCGCGGGGCCATTGTTTTGGCGGCGGCATGAGTCAAGCGGTGCAAGGCCGTGATATTGACGTCGACCTGGCCGGTCTGTCCCTCAACGTCCAGTTCGTGGAACAGCCCGCCGGTACCAAAACCGGCGTTGTTGACCAACAGGTCGATCGGGCGTTCCGCATCTTGCAGACGATCGGCGACAACGGTGAGTTCGGCACGGTCGGACAGGTCTGCTCGCAGAACTTCGACCTCGACATCGTGCTCTTCGGCCAGTTCCACCGCCAGAGCTTCCAACCGTTCTTGGTCGCGGGCGACGACGACAAGGTCACTGCCGTCTGCTGCTAGCTGGCGAGTGATTTCTCGCCCGATGCCGCTGGATGCTCCGGTGATGAGTGCACGATTCCACTTGCTGGTCATGCCGTGAGGCTACCCGGCAGCCACATTCCCACCGCACAGGATGATGCCAATATGTTCGCCTGATCTGGGCTGGTACATGCCTGACAGCACAACTGCGAGCGGCGCGGCGGCGGCTGGCTCGACCCGGATACGAAACTGGTCCCACAGCAGGGACTGGGCCGAAGCTAATTGCTCATCGGTCACCAGCCGGCTGATGGCTCTTGAGCTGGCTAGAGCTGCCCATGTGTTTGATCCCAAACAAGAAGCGCCCAACGCATCAGCCCCCAGGCCGCTGACAGTGATGTCCACCGGCTTGCCTGCCTTGAGTGCTTGGGCGAACGTTGCGGTTCCTTCGGTCTCACAGACCACAATCCTGGTATCGGACCCGATGGCGGCGGCGATGCCCCCGGATAGGCCGCCACCTCCACACGCCACCAAGACTGTGTCCAGCGCCGTTTGGCCAGCTTCAGCGACTTGGCCTTGGAGTTCCAAGCCCGTTGTTCCTGCGCCGGCCATGACTACTGGGTCGTTGTAGGCATGGATGGAGGTGGCCCCCGACTCGAGCCGGAACTCTTCGCTGGCGGCGAACGCCTCAGCAAAGACGGCACCAGTCTGATGCACGGTTGCGCCATAGGACCGCAGTCGGTCGACCTTGGCTTCGGCAGCGATGGTTGGAACAAAGATGGTGGCTTGATGACCGTGCTGGGCAGCGGCCCAGGCCACGGCGGCACCATGGTTGCCGCCCGATGCGGCCACCACCCCGGCCTCGCCGATTTCTTGGGTCAGCATGAAGTTGGTGGCGCCGCGGGCCTTGAAGGTTCCGCTGTGCTGAAACTGTTCGAGCTTGAAGGTGATTGAAGCGGGGGAGTGTTGACCAAGATCGAACTCTTGGGGATCAACGCTCCAGATGGGGGTGCGACGAACCCGGCCAACCAGCCTGGCCGAAGCAGCTTCCACATCGGATCGGCTCAGGGAAGGTGTGAGGGGAGGAGTGAGAGAGGACTCGGCAGTCATGGCTCCACGCTAGCGACGCTCGTTCCGGACAGCCCCTAGCCTTCCTCTTGATGTTGTGCGCAACCACCACCGGTCCTGATGAGACCCGAGCATTGGCTCGGGCTCTTTCTGGTTGCGTGAACGATGGCGACCTGCTGGTCTTGTCCGGAGATCTTGGTGCGGGCAAGACCTGTTTCAGCCAAGGCTTTGGCAAGGGACTCGGCATCGAGGATCGCATCACCAGCCCGACCTTCACCCTCCACAACCAATACTCGGGCCGGCTCCTATTCAACCATCTGGATGTCTACCGGTTGGATGACCTGGAAGAGACGCTTGATCTTGATCTGCCCGAGATGCTTGAGTCCGGGGTCACCATCATCGAGTGGGGAGATCAGATTGATCCGACCCTTCCCAGTGATCATCTGGTGGTCCGAATCATGATGGACGACAGTGCTGGCAATGGCGGCGAAGCTGACGATGATCGACGTCTGGTCCAGATTGAGGCTGGCGGACCAACGTGGGCCGAACGAATGCTCGACATCGAAACCGTGATCAGTCAGTGGGTCCAGCCGTGCTGACCCTGGCCGTTACCTCTTCCACTGCTGTGGTCGGGGTTGCCCTCCTTGACGGAGAGCGAGTCCTTGCCGCTCGACACCTGGTAACCGACCGTCGTCATGCCGAAGAACTCACCCCAATGATTCGGGACGTCTTGGCTGAAGCCGGCCAGACCCTGCCCGAGCTCGACCGCTTGGCTGTTGATGTTGGACCGGGCCGCTTCACCGGACTGCGGGTGGGTATTGCCACGGTGCGAACTCTGGCCTTCGCCGCTGACAAGCCAGTGGTTGGTGTGAGCAGCCTGGAAGCTCTAGCAGCCACCCAGATGCCATTCCATGCAGCCAGCCAGCCAGGCAAGTGTGTGACCGCGGTGATTGATGCTCGACGGAGCGAGGTATTCCAGCAGCGTTTCGGCCCAGACCCATCTGGAGTGTTTATGCCCTTGGACGAGCCAAGCTATGGCCCGCCAGAAGAGATGATCCTGGCCGTGCAAGACGGCGACATGATTGTTGGCGATGGCGCCGACCGATACGTCGACGTCTATGGTCAGCGGCCCGGTGCCACTCATGTAGTTGGTGTCGAGCCAATGGCCGAGCACATCGCCCGACTCAGTCTTGATCGCCCGGCCGTGCCCGGCCCATCGGTATCCCCGGTCTACTTACGCGAACCCGATGTGAAGGTCAATATCAAGACCAGGCATAATTCATGACACCGTTCGTTGTGAGTGCTTTGCAGCTCGATCACATCGAGGAAGTAGCCGCGCTGGAAGCACAAGTCTCTCCCGAGCCGTGGTCGGCCAAGCTGTTCGCCGGTGAGCTCGACATGCATGCATCGGCCCGGAATTGGATCGTGGCCCACACGGTCCCAAAAGACGCGTCCCCAGACGACAAGAACCAGCCTGAGCTGATCGGGTTTGGCGGCATGATGTTTGTCGAGCACGAGGGCCACCTCATGAACATCGCGGTTGATCCCGACCACCAGGGCCAGGGCCTAGCCACCCAGATCCTGCTGGCGCTTACCCGTGATGCCATCGCCCGTGGCATCACCGATCTCACCCTGGAAGTGCGAGCGAAGAACCAGCAAGCCGCTGCCTTGTATCGACGCTTTGGCTATGGACCGGTTGGAGTGCGCAAGGGCTACTACGTCGATGGTGAAGATGCGCTGATCATGTGGGCCCATGATGTTGATGGTGACGTCTACGCCGAACTGCTTTCCGGTATCGAGGAACGGGTTGTCGAGGCGAAGTTCGCTACCAGGACGAAACTTGCTGCCAGGAGGAGCGCATCGTGACCGTCTTGCTTGCCATCGAAACCAGCTGTGACGAAACAGCGGTAGCCATTGTCCGTGACGGCACCGAAGTCTTGGCCAATGTGGTGTCCAGCCAGGTTGAGATCCACGCGGAGTTTGGTGGAGTCGTTCCCGAGGTTGCCAGTCGAGCACATCTGGACATGCTGGAACCAGTGCTCGCCCAAGCCTTATCCGACGCCGACATGACGGGGGCTGACATTGATGCGGTCGCCGCAACTCATGGACCTGGTCTGATCGGAGCGCTACTCATTGGTGTGAGTGAGGCCAAGGCGTTGGCGTTGGCATGGGATGTTCCCTATGTCGGGGTGAACCATATGGAAGGCCACCTGTTTGCCACCTTCCTGGAACGACCCGACCTCGAGCCTCCCCTGATTGTTCTGCTGGTGTCGGGTGGCCACACCCTGATTGTGCACCTGGAAGCCCTCGGGCAATACAGCATCCTTGGCTCGACCATTGATGATGCTGCCGGTGAGGCCTTCGACAAGGTTGCTCGCTATTTGGGGCTTGGCTATCCCGGTGGTCCACGCATTGACGCGTTGGCCAAGGAGGGTGATCGTGAAGCCATTGTCTTCCCTCGCGGCATGTTGCATGACGGCTTGGACTTCTCCTTTAGTGGGATGAAGACGTCGGTCATCAACTATGTGCGTAAGCATCGCGATGCGGACAATGCCGACTTAGCGGCTGGTTTCCAAGAAGCCGTGGTTGATGTGTTGGTGACGAAGGCCATGCGTGCGGCTGAGCAGGTCGGGGCAAAGGGTGTGTGCCTTGGGGGAGGGGTGGCGGCCAACTCTCGGCTTCGGGAACGCTTCGCCGAAGAAGCCGAAGCTCGGGGCTTGCAATGCTTGGTTCCGGATCGTGCGTTCTGCACCGACAACGCGGCCATGATCGCCGCCGCCGGCCATTGGCGCTTGAAAAACGATGGCCCAACCGACTTGGACGACGGTGCCGCCCCCAACCTGCAGCTGCCCGTTATCTCATACTGACGTTGGTGGTTTGGAACCCGAACTAGCGACTGGGTCTGGGCGATCCTGTCGCGTCCGACTCTGCTGGCCCTGGTTTTGTGGCCGATGGAGTTGCTGGAGCGAGCCCACGTGTGGCGGCGACATCTTCGTCGTTGATGAACCAGCTGACGACGACGGCTGGAGCGATCAAGAGAGCACAGGTCAGGAACCCCCACTGGTAGGCACCGAGACGATCAGCGGCCGGAGCAAGGTCACCCCCAACTGAGGACAGTCGGGCGGCGACCCCCGTTGCCGACAGGGCCACGCCGGACGTGAGGGCGATCTGGCGCTGGGTGTTGAACACCGAAGTTGCTCGACCGGTGTCGGCCAGCGATGTTGTTGCGTAGACCGCCGTCTGGATGGAGATGAATACCAGACCAACCGATGCACCACGGGCAAAGGACAGCGAACCGATTATCGGCAACGGAGTATCGAGTCCGATCAAGCCGAAGGCTGCGGTCGCCAGAGCGGTGCCAAAAGAGCCCGCCATCATCAAGCGGCGCGGCCCAACCGCTTGATACAAGCGCTTGCCCAGCAAGTTCGATACCAGGAAGACGCCGACCGCCTGCGGTGCTTGAGCCAAGCCGCTCTGGGTGGCAGAGAATCCCCGCAGGGTCTGCATATAGAGGGGGAGAACAAAGATCCAGCCGAAGAATCCGGAATAGACCAAGGGCGCCACCAGATTGATGATGCGAAAGTGTCGATCGGTCAACAACCGCAGCTTGAGCATTGGCTGTTCCAGCCGCAACTCGACCATGACCAGCGCAATCAATGCCACTAGTCCGGCAACACCGAATCCGATGGTGCTGGCTGAGAGCCAACCCTTGTCGGGGCCAATCGACATGGCGTAGATCAGCAGGCTGACACCGCTGGCCGAGAGCACAAAACCGGCTAGGTCGAATCGTCCGGGAGAGGGCTGAGTCTCCTCCTTGATCCACAGCCAGAGCAGGGTGAGTGCCACCGCGCCGATCGGGACATTGATGAAGAAGATCCAGCGCCAAGACACATTGTCGACCAGTACACCACCGAGCACTGGCCCGATAGCGGGTGCGACAACGGCAACACTCAAGACGCCGATCGCGGCTTTGGCCCGATCTTCCATGGGGTAGGCCCGAAACAGCATCGCACTCCCGATGGGCGTGATCAGCCCGCCGCCAGCTCCTTGCAAGACGCGGAATGCGACCAGTTGATTGAGTGACTGGGCCAGCCCGCACAGGATCGAGGCAAAAACAAACAGAACCAGAGCTGCACCGAAGACGCGGCGAGTTCCAAATCGATCACCCAACCAGCCAGCGACCGGAATCACCGCGGCCAGGCTGAGCAGGTAAGCCACCGCCACCCACTTGATGCTGGCGGTTGACACCGCGAACTCTCGGGCCAACGTTGGCAGCGCAACATTGATCATCGTGCCGTCCATGATGGTCATGACCAGCGCGAGGATGTACACCACAAATACTCGGGTCCGATACAGCATTCGGGTCAGGCTATGGCTGGGCCGTCAATCAACCCTAATCGGGAGCGTTGGACAGGGGCGAAAGATCTCTTAGCCGAGAGCTTCGACCAGAGCGCTGAGGTCGGGAAGGCGGGAGTGTTCGAAGGCTGCGTGTTGATCGAACGGGTCCAGCTGGACCATCTGCATGCCAGCGTTGCGGGCCCCGACCACATCGGCGTGCACAGTGTCGCCGATGTAGAGGGCATTGGCTGGCTCGACATCAAGGGCGTAGAGGGCAGGGGCCATGATCATTCGATCGGGCTTGGCTACCCCAACCAATGAGCTGTCGATGATGGCAGCAACTTGGGGGAGTGGACCGTCGCCTAAGACCTGACAGACGCCATAATCCCGCATCTGTTCAGGAGCGGTGCCGTTGTTGTTGGACACGATGGCTAGCGGCATGCCGGTGGCGGCCAAGCGATGGAAGGCAGCAATGTTCTCTTCGTGCGCCCAATCCCAGCTGGTGCGGATGGCTTTCTTGACTGACTCCACCGGAACGCCTAGCGCATCGGCATAGCCCTGGTCATAGTGGGCCCAGAAGTCACCGTGGTGTTCCCGGGCATCACCGTCTAACCCTGACAGGGCTAAGCAACCGGCATGGTGGGCTCGACGGAAGCGGACAAAGTCGTCTTGGTTGGCCTCACCGTCCTCACCCAGTGCACTACGTACTGATTCATAGTGGGGGTAGAGGAAGACACCGCCGATGTCGAAGACAACAGCGGACACGGACCCCGGATCAAACGTCATCCCAACAGTTTGCCGGAAGCAAAGGACACTGTGTCAAACGACTCACTCTGTGGCCACAGGTTGGGTCCGAGAATCTGCGGCCCTAGCATTAGCACTCGTCATAAGAGAGTGCTAATCCAACGGAGTTTACTGCATGAATTTGCAACCACTTGAGGACCGGATCATCGTCCGGCCTGCCGCCGCTGAGGCCACCACGGCCAGCGGACTTGTCATTCCCGACACTGCCAAAGAGAAGCCCCAGCAGGGCGAAGTCCTTGCTACCGGAGCTGGCCGTCGGTCCGATAACGGAGATCTCATCCCCATGGATGTTTCCGACGGAGACACAGTCGTCTACTCAAAGTACGGCGGAACCGAAATCACCATCGAGGGCGAAGACCTCCTAATTCTCAACGCTCGCGATGTACTCGCGATCGTGAAGTGAGCTGATAAACCATGGCAAAAGAAATCAAGTTTGACGATGAGGCGCGTCGCGCCCTCGAAGCTGGCGTAAACCAGCTAGCCAACGCAGTCAAGGTCACCCTTGGCCCAAAGGGACGCAACGTCGTCCTTGACAAGAAGTTTGGCGCCCCAACAATCACCAACGATGGTGTTTCCATCGCTCGTGAAATCGAGCTCGAAGATCCCTTCGAGAACATGGGTGCCCAGCTGGTCAAGGAAGTTGCGACCAAGACCAATGACGTCGCTGGCGACGGAACAACCACCGCCACCGTTCTTGCACAGGCTCTCATCAAGGAAGGTCTCCGCAACGTAGCTGCTGGCGCCAACCCCATGAGCCTCAAGAAGGGCATCGAGGCTGCTGTTGCTGCCGCCGTTGCCTCCATCGCCAAGAGCTCCAAGATGATCGAGGACAAGGAGCAAATTGCTCAGGTTGCCTCCATCTCCGCCGCTGACACTGCTGTTGGTGACGTTCTGGCTAACGCCATCGACAAGGTCGGCAAGGATGGTGTTGTCACCATCGAAGAGTCCAACCTGTTTGGTATCGAGCTCGACTTCACCGAAGGCATGCAGTTCGACAAGGGCTACATCAGCCCCTACTTCGTCACCGATGCCGAGCGTCAAGAAGCTGTGCTGGACGATCCTTACATCCTGTTCAGCCAGGGCAAGATCTCTTCCGTACAGGAAATGCTTCCCGTGCTCGAGAAGGTCATGCAGAGTGGCAAGTCACTCCTGATCATCGCCGAGGACATTGACGGCGAAGCATTGGCAACTCTGGTTGTCAACAAGATCCGTGGCACCTTCACTTCCGTCTCGGTCAAGGCCCCTGGCTTTGGCGAGCGTCGTAAGGCCATGATGCAAGACATGGCCATCCTCACCGGCGGACAGGTTGTTGCTGAAGAGGTCGGACTCAAGCTTGACGGGGTCACCCTCGACATGCTCGGCACCGCCCGCAAGGTCATTATCACCAAGGACAACACCACCATCATCGAAGGCGCTGGCGATTCCAGCGACGTCGAAGGTCGTGTTAGCCAGATCAAGGCCGAAATCGACAACACCGACTCTGACTGGGACCGTGAGAAGCTGCAAGAGCGTCTCGCCAAGCTGTCCGGCGGCGTTGCCGTGGTCAAGGTTGGCGCTGCCACCGAGGTCGAGCTCAAGGAAAAGAAGCACCGCATCGAAGACGCACTGTCTGCGACGCGCGCTGCTCTTGAAGAGGGTGTTGTCGCCGGTGGCGGTACCGCTCTTATCCGGGCCATTCCAGCCGTCGAGAAGATCATTGTTGATCTTGAGGGTGACGAAGCAACCGGAGCCCGTTCCGTGCTTCGTGCGCTCGAAGCCCCAGCTCGTCTCATCGCCGACAATGCCGGTCTTGAGGGTGCTATCTGGGTCCAGCGTGTCCGTGAAGTAAAGGGCAACAAGGGACTGAACGCCGCCACTGGCGAGATTCAGGACCTCATGAAGGGCGGAATCACCGATCCAGCCAAGGTGACTCGTGCTGCACTGCAGAACGCTTCTTCCATCGCTGCTCTGGTTCTTACCACCGAAGCTCTCGTGGCCGACAAGGTCGAAGAGGGTGGAGGCGCAATGCCAGCCATGCCTGACATGGGTGGCATGGGCGGAATGATGTAACAACCTTTGCTTCCCCAAGCGGGAATCAAAGACTTGTAAGAAGAGGCCAGCCTTTCGGGGCTGGCCTCTTCTGCGTTCTGGCTCGGATAAAGCTACGGAGTAAAGAACGATGACGTGCTAGCACCTTGGAAGAGCTACGGCTTGAGACCCTCCTGCCCGCAGACCAGGAGACTGCGGATGAGCTCCGGCGGTTGTGCTCTGAGGTGAATGATCCGAGCTAATCTCTGGCCATGGAGATTGTGAGGCGGCGAAGAAACAATGTGATTGCGCTGTCTTTCGTTGTTCTCATTCTTGGTCCATTGGCTGGCTTGGTGAGTTTCCTTGGCGACAACGAACGGATCACGAACTTCTGGATTGATGCGCAACTTGATGAGTCGTCGCGGGCGAGAGTTGTGGAGATCATCGAGTACGACTTTGGTCATAAGAAACGCCACGGGATCTTTCGGGAGATTCCTGACCTTGATCCGTCGGTAGCGCCGCATGTTTTCTCCGAATCTGCCCCGGACCAGGTTCAGATCTCTGAAGATCTTGGGCGAACGACGGTCAAGATTGGCGACCCGGAACAGCTGATTTCTGGCAGCCACGTCTACCAGATCAACTATTCACTCAAGAGCCTGCAAGAAGTGAATGAGGTTGTCTGGAACGCTGTTGGCACCACCTGGCAGGTTGGCATGAAGAAGGTGGAGATTCATCTTCGCAGCCCATTCGAACTGGTGGAACCATCCTGCCACGTTGGCCGGTTTGGTAGCAATGACGCCTGCGACGTTGAGGTCATCGGACCAGGACACATTCTGATCCAGGTCGAGGGGTTGGGTGCCGGAGAAGGGGTAACCGTCGCCGCTCGACCAGGCGCACCGGTCGCCGTGCCTCAAGCTCCGACGCGTCCGAGCTTGCTGGCCAATGATGAGGGACTCGGATTCCTACCGGTTGCGTTGACCGGGTTGCTTGCTGCTGGTGCGTCCATGCCATTCGTTTCTCGGCTGGCAAGGCGCCGTGGTCGTGAACAGTTTCGAGATAGCTCTGGCACGGTGGTTTTGGTCGATGGAGCGGACCTGGGTGAGTACGTGGCGTTGCACTCGGCTGCCTTTCCCGATCTCGAACCCTGGCAAGGAGGGGTCTTGTTGGATGAGCGACCGCTGGCTCGTCACCAAACCGCTTGGCTGGTTCAGCGAGCAGTCGAAGGACAGATCGTGCTTGAGGGCGAAAAGAAGGTGACCTTGCGAATCGGCCCGGCTGGACTTAGTGACTCGAGCCTTCAGGCGATGTTCGATGGCAGAGACTCAGTCGAACTGGGCAAGCAGGACCCGATGTTCCGCTCGGCTTGGAGCGGTGTTGGCAAGCAGACCCAAGACTTCGCCAACAATGTGAGCCTCTGGGATCTAGAAGCAGACAAGTATCGAAAGTCCGTGTTGTTCGGTGGGTTTATGGCTGGAATCCTTGGTGTTGTTATCGCTGGCTTTGGGGCAGTGTGGGCCGGTCGCTCGGGTTGGATCGGGCTTCCCGTCGTTGGACTCGGCTTACTGATCGCCGGTGCTGGTATTACCGCTGCCGTACGCTCTTGGGAGCTCCGGGTGCGGACTCCTGAAGGATCGGCTACCTGGCTGTCGATCGAGACGTTCCGCCGCTATCTGGCCCAGGCAGAAGCTGAGCAGGCCGACTGGGCGGCAGAGAACGGCGTCGTCACCCAGTACGCGGCTTGGGCCATTGCTCTGGGAGAGATTGACCGCTGGACCAAGGCAGTGAAACGTTCGTCGGCCTATCAAGATCCGAGGCACCACCGGCGCGGCATGTCTGACCTCTACATGATCCCCATGCTTTCCAATCTGGAGCGGTCGACGATTGCAACCGCTGCTAGTCCGTCATCCAGTTCGAGTGGAGGAGGCAGCGTCGGCGGAGGGGGCGGCGGAGGCGGCGGCGGAAGCTGGTAATCGAGCCAGGACTGGCCCAGTGATATCAGCTGAGTTCTTTCACCAGAACATGCTCGTCGTAGACGACACCATCGTGATCATTGTGGATGAGCTTGTCGGTGAGTTCCCAACCAGCCGACTCGTACAGCTTGATTGCCGGTTCGTTCCCAACGATGGTGTGTAGTTCGATCTCCCGGTGTCCGGCATCGGCCAACATTTGCTCACCAATAGCAAGCAGGGATCGGCCGAGTCCGCGGCCCCAGTGAACGGGGTCGATGAACAGATGAACAAGTTCATTGCCAGCCACCGTCGTATGTCCGATAGGACTGCCCTTGAGGTCAGCGACATGAGTTGAGAACTCCGAATCCGGTTCCAGCCATTGGCGCCAGCGACCAAACTTGGCCCACGGGTCCATCTTCTCTACCACGCCTGGAGCAACCAGATCCTTGAACGCCTCTTGCCAGCAATGGTGATGGTATTTGGCGATGAGGGCGGCATCACTGGGCACAGCAGGACGAAAGGTGATGTCGAGGTTGATTGTTTTGTCGTCAGTCATTGTTTTTCTCGCTGGTGTGGGGATGATCAACGGTGACCATGACCTGATCCAGCGGCTTGCGGGCCAAGGTCGGAACCTTCACTCCCGGCAGCGGATAGCCAATAGGAAACAGGACGAAAGGCCGTTCGTTCTCCGGGCGGCCAAGAACGCGAGTCAGGAAGTTCATGGGGCTTGGCGTATGAGTGAGGGTGGCCAAACCCATATTGTGCAGCGCGGTGATGAACATGCCGGCGGCAATGCCGGTGCTTTCCTTGACGTAGTAGTTCTTGCGCCGCTCACCATCAGGTCGCACCTCGTAGCGCTCCTCGAATAAGACAACGATCCAGGGGGCGATCTCCAAGAACTCCTTGTGGTGATCGGTGCCAAGTGGAGCCAGCGCTTCTTGCCACTCCTCATTCATCCGGCTTTCCAGATAGTTGACCCGCTCTTCTTCTTCAGCCGCCGCTCGAATGGCCCGCTTCACCTCGTCCGACTGGGTGGCCACGAACCGCCACGGTTGCTTGTGGGCTCCCGATGGTGCCGTTGATGCGGTGGCGATAGCCAACTCGATCAGCTGGACTGGCACTGGGTCCGAGGAGAACATTCGTGGGCTGCGCCGAAGCTCCATCTGCTGATAGAAGGCCTTGGCTCGCGCTGCCATCGTGTCCGGATCGAGTCTGGTGTATTCCATCTGATGGAACGGGTACTCGGCTTCGAGCTCGGCTGGCGGGTAGGGGTGTTCGTATTGCTCAGCCATGTTTGCTCTCCGGTTTCGCTTGTCTCACGTGACCCTGGTATTTTCTGGCGTGCCGGGATCCTAGACCTGTCTTGAACCAGGAGAGAACAATGACGATTGATAGCCGATACGACAACTTCACCCGACTCGAGTTCGAGTACAGCGACGATGGCATCATGCGGGTCATCATGAACACCCCCGGCCGCTTGAACGCAGCCGACGCTCACATGCATCGTGAGCTGGCCGACATCTGGCCAGTACTGGATGCCGACCCTGATGTGAACTGCATCATCATCAAGGGCGCAGGCAAGGCGTTCTCCGCCGGAGGCGACCTGGACATGGTGCAGGAGATGACCGAGAGTTTTGAGGTCCGGGCTCAGGTCTGGCGTGAAGCTCGAGACCTGGTCTACAACATCATCAACTGCAACACTCCCGTCGTGTCGGCGATGCGTGGTCCAGCCGTCGGTGCTGGTCTTGTTGCGGGTCTGCTGGCCGATATATCCATTGCTTCCAAGACCGCCAAGATCATTGATGGCCATACCCGCCTTGGTGTTGCCGCTGGTGACCATGCCGCCATCATCTGGCCGCTCCTGATTGGTATCGCCAAAGCCAAGTACTACCTGATGTTGTGTGAACCAATTGGTGGCGAAGAGGCCGAACGCATTGGCCTAGTTTCACTCTGTGTCGAGGATGACGAGTTGGACGCCAAGGCCGAGGCTGTCGCTGCCAAGTTGTGTACGTCATCTCACACCGCCGTGCGCTGGACCAAGTATTCGCTGAACAACTGGCTGCGTCAGGCCGGACCAGCATTTGATGCCTCGTTGGCACTGGAATTCATGGGTTTTGCCGGTCCAGACGTGCACGAGGGCATCTCGTCAATCCGTGAGAAGCGGGCCCCCAAGTTTGCCCCAAAGTCCCCGTTCTAGCGGTAACACAGAAGCTAGACTGGCAACAATCTCGGTTGGAGGTGGCGCCATGGATGAGGAGAACACGAGTGTTCCGGCTCCGCCGGATTCATCGATGCCAGAGTCTCTGACCCCTCCGTGGGTCAAGCGGTTGGACCTGCTGGAAACGCGGGTGGCTGACCTGGAGAAGGAGGGTGTTGCCCTGCGGTCCGAACTGGCTGCAGCCCGACGCACTCCTTATCCGCCTCCCCCCGGCCGAAGCGTGCCGACGTCAGGCATCGTGCCACCCGCAGATCCACGAGTCTGGCCGATTCCACCCCCGCCTCCGCCTAATGGGGGTGGTTCCTCGGTCGGTCTTCTTGTCGGCGGGCCTAGCCCGGCGACCAGACCAGCAACGAAACCGGCCATAGAGTTCACCACCGAGATGGCCATGAAGTGGGCTGGCCTGGTGCTTCTATTCTTGGCCGCTGCGTTCATGGTGAGTACGGCCGTCAGTCGTGGCTGGATTGGGCCCCGTCTGCAACTCGTGGGAGCCATCGTCGGCGGACTGGCTCTGATTGCAGGAGGGTTGAAGCTGCGAGACCGAGAGGGCTGGGGCGAATCCCTGGTCTTTGTTGGTTTGGCCGTCCTCTTCGTCTGTGCTGGCGCATCATGGGAGTGGCTTGACCTCGGCTCGGCCGGCTTGGCGGCAGCAATGGCAGTTCTTGTTGGTGCCTTGGCTATTGCACTGGCCCGCTACATGTCGGCCTGGACCCTTGCGCTGGTTGCCCTCTTCGGCCTGATCATTGATCCCATCTGGTTGGGCCTGAACAACTCACTTGGCCTCGGCATCTCTGTCCTGTACCTGTTGATCATCCTGGGGATCTTCACCTTCCTCTACCTGGAACAGCGCTGGGCGATCTTGTGGGTGTTCTCGGCTGTATTCACCGCACTGCTTGTCCTGCAAGAGGCTCTTGACGGCCCGTGGGGCGAGGCTCGGGACTCTCAAGTGGCAACCACGGTCGGAATCACGACGGTTGTCTTATTAGGCGGCCTACTTGCGATCTATTGGTTTGGCCCGGTTGCGGCGTCGATTGTGTCGGATACGAATCGTCATTCCCGCTCCTCTGACCCGTCAGAGGATGGTTCGGTAGCCAATGCCGATCTAGGGCCACTGAGCCTTGGTGGCATGGAGCACCGAGTCGTCCTACTTGCTCCTGCTTGGTACTGGTTCTGCGTTCGCGAGTTCACGTCGATGGAGCGCAATGAGTCCATCATTCTGGGTCTTGTCTTGTTCGTACTTGCTGCCGCCAGCGCGATGCTTACTCGGACAAAGGTTCCGAAGGCCTTCTTCGCTACCCAATGTGTTGCCGCCTCGATTGTGTTGGCTATTGTCCTCGCCCTGGCCTTTGACGGCCCGGTTCTGCTGGTGGCCTTTGGCCTACAGGCAGCGCTCCTACTTGCACTTATCCGGGATCTGGACGATGTCTGGTTCACCTTGCAAGCTTTGTTTGCCGGGGGTCTGACGTTGCTGGTGACTACGGGCCGCATGCTCGAAGCTCTCTTCGATGACGCCGCCTGGACTGACGATCTGGCTCACTTGCTCGTCGTTGCGCTCATTGCTGTGCTCGGTGTGCTGGAGCTTCGCCATAGCCGCGGCACGGTTGGCGCTAGCACCGGTAGCGAACCGGCTGAGACTATGGGCCAGCTAGCGATTCTTGCCGCCTATGTCGGGCTGTTGGGTTGGGTGGCAACGGTGTTTGGCCACATGACCCAGGGTCAAGGTCAGGTTTCGGCCATCTGGAGTTTGCTCGCCGCGGGGTTGCTTGCCATCGCGTTGATCCGCAAGTCAAACAAGATTCTCCAAGCTGGTTTGGCCACCTTTGGCTTGGTGGTGGCCAAGCTGCTCACTGTTGACCTAGCCGCAGTCGACACCTTCTGGCGAGTCGGATTGTTCTTTGTGATTGGTTCGGGCTTACTGGCTCTTAGCTATCAACTGCCTCGCTTGATGGGCGCGGCAAATGCGACCCCCTCAAATGACGCTGAGCCATCAAGTGACGCTGCATCTTCAAACGATGCTGTACCTTCAGACGGCACTGCAATCTCAAACGACACTGCACTTTCAGACGACGTTGAGCGGTAGAACCGTTCCCTGCTTTGTCGTCCGAGTTGTACCAGTGACTTGAGAAGCCGAGCTCGGGCTGCTTCCCAAAAGTGAGTTTGTGGTGATGCACCCGCCATCGGCGACGCGCTGATAGTTGACACGCAAGCCGTCGGGCTGCAGGATTGTGCCTGACCGGGTGATGGCTTGGAAGCCGCTCCACTGGATCGAAACACTTTGTTCGTCACAGTGAGCGAAAGCCTCGGTCCAAACAACGATCTGACCTAGCTCACTCCCCGGACACCAAAGGTCCCGGATCACCGTTTCGATTCCGGTTTCTGTATCGGTCACCGATCCTCGCCAGCCCCGCTCGGGGGAGCGGTAGATGCGATAGAGATAGTTACGACCTGGCAACCATGGATAGTCACCGGTATTGGGATTGTTGAGAGTCGAGCTGATGTTGAGGGCTGAGCCGGGTAGTTCCCCAGAACCAGTGGAGGCCGAACCGTGATAGCCACCCCAGTTGACGGCACCGCCACCGGGATAATCGGGGTGATACTGCAAGCCCATGTGGCCAGCGCCGAACGGTTTTCCTCCTTCAAGGAAGCTGACCTGCAAGGCCCAGAAAAAGAGCCGTTCAACCTCAGGCGCATGTTCGATTCGAGCAACGACACTGACCTCAGTCACTGGGTCATCGGCCAGAGTTGATGGCATCTGCCACGACAGGTGCATGGACGATGCGCCATTGGATGACGTAGGTGCGCCACTTGTTCCGGGAGCATCTCCTAGTCCCGGCATATTCGATGATGACGTGCTCGCATCAGAAATAGTCGTCGGTGGGCTACCAGCGAATTGACGCAAGCTGCGCAGCAGGTCTCGAAAAGCCATGGATGCCCATCTTGCCAGAGAACCAGTGCTCCCCCACATGCGAGCTGCGCTGGACAAGCCCAGAGCTGCCCGGAGTCGCTACTGAAGCGCTGCCGCTAGGATTGTGCCGATGGATCATCCTGCCCCAGACCCGAAGAAACTGCTTGCCTTTTGGATGGAGTGGGAAGCCGGCGATGCCACTCCCGGGCTCCTTATGAAGAACTTCAAGAATGGTGGCATGCGCGAGATCTTGGAAGAACTCGTCGCAGCTGACAGCTGATCGTGGCTTCGGCCGACCAGCAGTTCTTACCACCTATCGGACGTGGTGGGCCCCAGTTCATTCCTCGGCCCGACGGCACCCGTCTTGGAGCGCCGGCCCCGTGGGCCGAGTTTGACGCGGTCCCATCCATTGACCAGATAACAACGGTCATCAAGGAATCGAACCCCTACCGGCCGTTAGATGACTCGGTCGACGGCAAGCCACCATCTGCGGTCCTGGTCCCCATCTCGATGACATCGACAGGTCCCGAACTCTTGCTGACCCGCCGTGCTTGGTCGATGCGAAGTCATCCTGGCCAGATCAGCTTCCCTGGCGGTCGACAGGACCGGGAAGACACCGACCTGCTGGACACGGCCCTGCGCGAAACCGAAGAAGAGATCGGCATACATCGCTCACTCATCACCATTGTTGGTGAGTTAGACCACCTGACAACGGTGTCCAGCCCGGCCTACATTGCCCCCTACGTCGGACTCATGGATTCACGGCCCGAGCTCATTATTTCCGAACAGGAAGTCGACGGGGTGCTGCACGTTTCGCTGGCGGAACTTCTGGACCCATCCATCTACCGCCAAGAACTCTGGCCCATTGGAAACCAGATGGCATCCATCACCTTCTTTGAGCTAGAGGACGACACTCTTTGGGGGGCGACGGCACGGATGGTTCGCAACCTTTTGGAAGCCATCACCGGCACTACGACTGCTGACCCGTACTCCGGATCAAACCCTGGACCCCGCTCAGTATCTGACCATGGCCCATCGAATGGTCTGAATCCTGACTCGGGCGACCGCTAAGGTCTGCCGGGTGCGCCACCTTTCGATCCAACGTGCTCGACGAATAGCGTTAGCAGCGCAAGGCTTTACCGACCCCATACCGAAAGGGTCCGTCACCGTCCGGGCTTTTCGCCGAGCCCTGGACCGTATGACCATCCTGCAACTGGATTCGGTCAATGTTGTCTGTCGCTCGCACTTCTTGCCCATGTATGCCCGCCTCGGTCCTTATGACCGGGACAAGTTGGACCAGTGGATCTGGCGCTCGGGAGAGAACCTCGAATACTTGAGTCATGAAGCATCCATCACCAAGATGGAACTGCAACCCTTGCTGCGAGAGCGAATGACACAACGTCGCTGGAAGGGTGCAGACGAGCTGGCCAAGAAGGAGCCGGAGTATGTGGCCTCGGTCATTGAGCAGGTTGACCAACTCGGCCCCCTGTCCATCAGCGAACTGCAAAACAAGGGCGACCGAACCGGACCGTGGTGGGGTATGTCCAAGGGCAAGGTCTGCCTGGAACTCAATTATGTTCGGGGCAAGCTGGCCATTCATGACCGGACCAAGACCTTCTTGATTGTGTATGACCTGGCTCATCGGGTGGTCCGGCCAGAGATCTACGACCTACCTGACCCAGAGCCCAGCGAAGCCAACAAGCAGATGCTGATGTTGGGAGCCAAAAGCCTTGGCGTGGGAACTGACCGAGACATTGCTGACTACTTCCGGCTCAAGATGCCAGTCGCCCGGCCCCTCATTGCCGAGTTGGTGGAAGAAGGACTGCTGGAACCGGTGTCGGTCCAGGGTTGGACTGAAACCGCCTACTTGCATCCTGAGGCCAAGGCTCCTCGGTCGATCAATGCTCGGGCGCTACTCAGCCCGTTTGATCCCGTTGTCTGGTTCCGCCCGCGGGCGGAACGACTCTTCGACTTTCACTACCGCATCGAGATCTACGTTCCCGAACCGAAGCGGATCTACGGCTACTACGTCTTGCCCTTCCTCTTGGGTGAAGAGATTGTTGGCCGAGTTGATATGAAGGCTGACCGGAAGTCGGGCCAGCTCTTGGCCCGTGGTGTCTTTGGTGAGGATGGGATTGATGAGTCCGCCGTTGCCCCGGCGTTGGCCCAAACCCTGATGGAGATGGCGGAATGGTTGGGGCTTGATGGAGTGACGGTGGGGAACAGAGGAAACCTGGCCAAAGCAGTGAAAGCTTGCGTGTGAATCTGACGATCGAGTCGGCAAGGGCGAAGTGGCTATTGCCTTTGGCCGTGGCGATGTGCTCGCTGGTGAGTGTGGCTGCCAGCCTTCTGGGTTGGACGGTGTCGGGCTCGAAGGTTCGCAATAGCTACGAAACGTTCCGCTCTGCTCAGCGTCTTGGTCTTGATGAGCTGACACCGTTTCGTGTCGTCTGGTTCCTCGTGCCAGTGGTGTGTCTTGCAGTGCTTGTGGCCGTGGCGACGCGGATGCTTCGCCTGGCCGGAATCCTGCTTATTGCTCAGTGTCTGGTTATTGCCAGCGTCGGGCTTGTGGTCATTGCCGCCCCGCTGCCAACGGCCAGTGGCCCATTCGTCGCCCTCGTCAGTGGTGTAGTCGGCATTGCTATCGGTTTTGTTGCTTTACTGAAGCCGTCCTCCTAGTTGGCGATATCGGAGGACTAGGAAAGCTGACCTGTGTTTCTCAAGGTTGCTTGAGTTTGCGCCGATCCAACGACGGTGACTAACGAAGAGCCCACGGCGGCGCCAACTCCTCCCCAGCAACCGGGTCAGACCCCAGTACCTCCCGTTCAGCCCCCGACAGTGGCTGCGCCACCTGTTGCGCTTCCATCTGTTGCGCCTCCCATGCAGCAAGCCTCCAACTCAAGCTGTACCGGCCTATGGCCAACAGCAGGCAGTCGTTGGACAACCAGTGCTGCTTGATCAGCTCAGTCAGAGCCCAGCAGCAGAAACAACCGAGATTGTGCGCAAGTCCAATACCGGCATGCGTCTTGGCCTGGCCGGCGCCTTGCTTGCGGTTACTGGGTTCGGCGGCTTTGCGGTCAAGACAGCTTTGAGCGAGCCTGCTGGCCCGGAAACTCCGGAGCAGGCTATGGAAGCCTTCTTCGAAGCGTTCGCCAACGAAGACGTGGTCGGCATGGCCGAAACCTTGCTGCCCTCTGAGCGCGAGGCCTATATCGATCCGACGCTCGCCATCACCGATGAGCTGGAGCGACTGGAGATCTTCGGCAAGGACGTCGAGATCGCCACCTTTGGAACTCTCGACATCACTGTCGAGGAGCTTGTAGTTCAGTCGACCCATCTGGCCGAGGGTTTCGCCATGGTCGAGTCGACAGCGGGCACCGTTCACGTCATTGGCGGCATTGAAGATGTCGAGGCACTGGCCACGATTGGTGAGTGGCTAGGCGAAGAACCAGAACCATCCTCCGACGAAGTCACTGATCTGTCTGAAGAGCCCCTAGAAATGGTTGCCGTCGAGCAAAACGGCGTCTGGTACCTGAGCCTCACCTACAGTGCCGCCGAAGAAATCCGAACTGATGCGGGCAAGCCGCTTCCGTCCTTCGGCGCTGGACCGACTCCCATCGGTGGAGCCACCCCTGAGACCGCCATCGAGAACTTCGTCAACGAGATGGTTGACCTTGACCTTGAGGGAATGCTGACCCAACTTGACCCCGAAGAAATGCGTGCTCTGTATGACTACGCACCACTCTTCATGTCCTCAACCCAGGCTGAGATAGATGGCATGCTCAACGAGATGCGCGCCGAAGGAGTGAGTTGGGGCATCACCGATCTTCAGCTACGTACCGATGACTCTCGGGGCCGAACCATTGTCCTGCTTGACGGCTTGACGTTTGAAGCCTCATTTGATGACAATGAGATATCCGCCACATTCGCCGGGGAGTGCGTGAGCATCAAAGCCAGCGGCGAAATGGTCGGCGACGTGGACGAATCGTTCTGCGAAGGCGACGAACTCGCCGCAGATGAGATCGCACCATTGGCTGACCTTGGCCTTGATCACATCGAGTTTCCTGAGCTCGGTATCACCGTTGTTCAGCGGGGAGACAGCTGGTACATCTCCTCGGCTCCGACGGTCTTGTTCAGCATTGTTGATGTGTTGGCCGTCCTGGAGCCAGCCGACATCGACGCACTCAAGGACGCCGGAAGCGACGTCTTTGACCAGTTGAACCAACTGGATCCATTCGCCATGGGAGGTTTCGGTCAGAGCCCACAAGGGCAATTCGTCGAGATCGAAGATGCCATCGGAGATACCGAAGACGGCTACGGCAGCGGTGGAGAAGACGACTACGAAACCTACTTCGCTGAGGTCAACCCGGACTTCGTCCCCGAAGGGCTTGACGCCTATTCCGAAGACACCCGGTCTTGGTGGTTCTCAATCGAAACTGGGACACAAGAGCCGATTAGTGTGATGTCGCTCTGGTCCGATGACGGCTGGTTGACGGTGGGCGAGTACCCATCGCCTGAGGCCGCTGTTGCCGTAATGAACCAGCTTCCGGGAACCGACTATGTCGGCGATCAGGATCTGGCGACTGACTCGTTCAATGCTGCTCAACGCACCGGTCGATTCATCCTGACCTATTGGGATGACGAGGAATCCGCCGTTCTCGCTGATCTCGTCGCCGCCCACCTGGCCGAGCAGTAGAACGGGCTATCCAGCAGTAGGACAAAGCACTAGCTAGGGTTTGTCCATGCCTTCACTTGCCTTTGACGGAGAAACCCACGACGAGATCGTTCAGAAAGTTCGGCGCTGGCTGGCCTCGGTCGATGGCGACGAGCTGGCTGACGTTGGTGCCGCCGATGTCGTGTCTCAGTCAGCAGAGCTGGCGAAGGACACCCTTCGAGTCATAGCTGAAGCCGCACCAGGTGGCGTTGCTCAGAGTGACTTGTTCAAGGCTCTGACCACAATGGGTTACAAGGCAACTGATGCCACCAAGGACGCGGCGCTCGCCAGCCTGGACGCCATCGAAACCGCCAGTGGCGGGGGAGTGGTCAAGAACGTGGCCGAGATGGGTACCAAGGCGCTCTATGAGATGAATGCCCAGGTCGCCAAGGGCGTCTTGAAATCACTGATCAAGGATTAACGCCAGGGCTGTCGCTGTCTGGGGGTGTTGGGATCTCTTTGAGAGACTTCAGCATCAGGCCGAGTCCGGCAGCGAAGGTGATCAGCATGATCATGAAGTGAGACAGCTTCAGGTTGAACCAGAAGCTGGGCTTGCTCAGGATCTCGACCACGACAATGGCTCCGCCAAGGGCCAACAGCCCCCAAGCCCATCTCTTGGTTGCGTCATAGAAGAGGGCAACGATGGCGACAAAGATCGGGAAGAACACGATGCCAGCTGAGCCGGTTCCTCCACCGAATGCCCCAGAGACGATTCCGCGCCCATAGGAAGTAACCCGCACCGAGTCGATAAAGAACCAGGCCGCGGCTAACGCCAATACTCCACCGAGGGCAAAGGTCCCCAGCCCACCCTTTGTTCCACCAACATTGTCCATCTGCATCGACTCAGAGTAGACCGAAGCGGGCATGATCGCAGGAGTGACGGCCACATGAGGAACAGCCGCAGGCAGCACATCGAATACGCCCGTTGCCTTGTCGTTTCAGCTGGGTATCCCATTTCTGGCTAATGTGTGCCGACGGTCATCCGCTTGGCCGGTTCTTGAGGGGGAACACCACGATCATGGACAGCTTTGTTGCCTGGAACGGATTGAGCTACGCAGGGCACCCTCCCCAGGACTGGTACCTGGCCCAAGACAATCGTTGGTGGCCCGCCGAAATAGTCGATGGCTCTGCCTCCATCCCTATTCAGCGATGGCAGATTGGTGAAGGTCCGCTAGAGGGCACAGTGTTTGCAAGCAGCGACGGTTTGCAGTGTGTCATCAACCGTGACGGGCTCGAAGACCAGCGCTTCATTGGGTTTGATTCGGTGTTGCGAGTATCACGAACCAGCAACACTTTCGGCTCCGAAGGAGTGCGGATCCAGACGACTTCGCAGACCTTTGAATGGAGTATCGAGCAGGGCCGAGATGATCTTGTCCAACTGATCAACCATTACACGGGCTCTGCAGAGCCCGAATGATCCTAAACCTGATCCGCAGAAGGCCGGGAACGGTGTTGCCGCTGCCAGATCCGAACTGGTTTACGGGTCGTTCCTATGGTGCTCAAGATACTCACAACGGTAGATGACCTCAATCGGGATCATTGTCGGTGCTAGGAGAGGAATGCGGATGAACAAGAAGAACACCCGCCTGAACGTCGTGTTTGGCGCCATTGCTGGAGGGTTTGTTCTCGCCAGCTGTGGTGGTGGAGGAGGCCTTGCTGATGAGGCTGAGGCGATGGCCGATACCCAATGTGCCTGCACAACCTTCGATTGCACCTTGGAGCAGACCAAGTGGTTCAACAAGAACAGCATCGCTCAACCGGAAGATATTGAGGCGCTATCAACCGAGGACCACGCCCGCTATAAGGCAGCACAAACGCGGTCGTCGGATTGCCAGAACGAGCTGCGCTAGCCGTACTCAAGCCGCGGCCTGACACGAAAGGCCAGTTTCGTCTGAGATAGCCAGTCTCACTGGGTTCAGATGCCAATAGCCTGGCTTCTTTCCAGTGGGAGGATTGTCGTGGCAGACATCGAAATCGGGTTGGGTAAATCGGGTCGACAGGGCTTCAGTCTCGACCAGATATCGCTGGTTCCTTCGCGTCGAACGCGCAACCCGGAAATGGTCGACCTGTCTTGGCAGATCGACGCCTACAAGTTCGATCTGCCGTTCTTGTCCTCGCCCATGGATTCGGTCACCAATGTCAATACGGCCAAGGAAATTGGTCGACTCGGTGGTCTTGGAGTCCTGGATCTCGAAGGACTCTGGGCACGACATGAAGCGCCCGACGACGAAGTGGCCGAGCTGGCAAAGCTGGATGACCAGGCCGCTCGGACCCGCCTGCGTGAACTGTATGACGCCCCAATCAATTCCGATCTGATCATCCAGCGCATCAAGGACTTACAGGACGCCGGGTATTACGCCGCAGGAAAGGTGTCGCCCAAGCACGCTGCAGGCATGGCCGACATGTTGCAGAAGGCTGGTCTTGATCTGCTGGTCATCCAAGGCACTGTTATTTCGGCTGAGCATGTCTCCAATGGCAGAGACCCCCTCAACCTCAAGCAATTTGTTCGTGAACTGGAAACCCCCGTCATTGTCGGCGGTTGTGCGAGCTACCAGGCGGCTCTACACCTCATGCGAACCGGAGCCGCCGGCGTTCTGGTTGGTGTTGACGGCGGCCGGGCGGCAACCACCGGAAGTGTCACCGGAGTTGGTTCTCCAATGGCCACCGCCATCGCCGATGTGCGAGCAGCCCGGATGCGGCACTTGGACGAAACCGGTGTCTATGTGCACGTCATTGCCGACGGAGGCATGCGTTCGGGTGGCGACATTGCCAAAGCCATTGCCTGTGGTGCTGACGCAGTCATGTTGGGAACTGCCCTAGCTGCAGCCAGCGACGCTCCAGGTGCCGGCTTGCATTGGGGCCGATCAACCGTGCATCCAGATCTGCCCCAGGGACGCCTAACTCGTGTCGAAACGATTGGCACCCTCGAAGAGGTTGTTTCTGGCCCAACCAGCCTTTGTGATGGCCGGGCCAACCTCTTTGGTGCCCTTCGCCATTCAATGGCCATGCTCGGCTACGAGTCGGTCAAGGAACTTCAGAAGGCCGAACTCGTTGTGAAGGCGGCGGCCGGGTCATGAGCAACGTTGCAGCAACCACAGCCCAGACTGCTCAAGAAAAGGCTTCGGCCTCGACCGCCCAATCCGACCAGCTTGTTTTGGTCATCGACTTTGGTGCCCAATACGCCCAACTCATTGCTCGGCGCGTTCGTGAGCTTCGGGTCTACTCCGAAATCGTGTCCCACAAGATCACTGCGGCTGAGATCGCGGCCAAGAAGCCGACAGCCCTGATCCTGTCTGGTGGCCCCAAGAGTGTGAACGCCGAGGGTGCACCGATTCTTGATCCTGCCATCTTCGACCTTGGGATCCCGACGCTGGGCATCTGCTACGGGGCTCAACTACTGGCACAGCAGCTCCCCGGCGGTGTGGTTGGACGGGATGATTCTGGCGAATATGGCCGGGCGGAGATGAGCCGCATCGAAGGCACCAAGTCGACGCTCCTGCCTGAACACATTCCTGATGAGCAGACCGTTTGGATGAGTCACTTCGATGCCATCACCACTGCGCCTGACGGTTTTGTCGCCACGGCAACCAGTGCTGGCTCACCGGTAGCGGTCTTTGAGAATCATGAAACCAAGGTCTTCGGTGTGCAGTACCACCCCGAGGTAGGTCACACGCCCCACGGTCAAGCAGTCTTGCAGCAGTTCCTCCACAACGAGGCTGGATGTGCCGGGGACTGGACGATGGGTTCCATCATCGAAGCCAGTGTCGAAGCTATCCAGGAACAGATCGGTGACGGCCGAGCAATTTGTGCCCTTTCTGGCGGGGTCGATTCGGCCGTTGCTGCTGCCATGGTTCATCGGGCAATCGGTGATCGACTGACCTGTATCTATGTCGATACTGGCCTGATGCGCCTCAACGAGTCTGATCAGATTGTTGAAACGTTCGAGCGGAATCAGGGAATCAAACTGATTCACGTCTCGGCCGGAGAGCGCTATTTCGAGAAGCTGGCTGGAGTTACCGAGCCAGAGACGAAGCGCAAGATCATTGGCGAGCAATTCATTCGAATCTTCGAAGAGTTTGCCCGTAGCTTGGATGACGAGGAGTTCTTGGTGCAGGGAACCCTGTACCCCGACGTCATCGAATCGGGAACCGGAGATGCAGCGAAAATCAAGAGCCACCACAATGTTGGTGGCCTGCCTGATGATCTGAAGTTTGATCTGGTGGAGCCGCTGCGCAACCTGTTCAAGGATGAGGTTCGCAAGGTCGGATCCGAGCTTGGCTTGCCGGATGAGATTGTGCTTCGGCAACCCTTCCCTGGCCCTGGTCTTGGGGTTCGCATCATCGGCGAGGTCACCCCCGACAAGGTCGAGGTCCTCCAGCTGGCGGATGCCATTGTTCGCCAAGAGATTGCCGCCGCCGGGCTTGAACAAGAGCTATGGCAGGCGTTTGCCGTCTTGCCTGACATTCGCACCGTTGGCGTGATGGGTGATGAGCGGACCTACGCCTATCCCATCATTATTCGTGCCGTCACCAGTGACGATGCCATGACAGCGGATTGGGCTCGCTTGCCCTATGAGCTGTTGGAACGACTGAGCAATCGAATCATCAATGAGGTTGATGGCGTCAACCGTGTGGCTTATGACATCACGTCGAAGCCGCCCGGCACGATCGAGTGGGAATAGGCCTGCTTGGAAATGCCCCGAGTCAGAGTGCGCCTTTAGCTGCCTGACGCGATGCTCAAGGTGAGAACCCAAAGGGCCACCAGGATGAGAGTGATCAGGGCGTGTTGGATACGCAACTTGTGCTCGGTGCGCCAGGCCTCTTGAGCCATCTTGCGCCACGGCTCGTCCAATCGCATGACCCGAATTTCCCGAGCAATGAATGGGGTGCTTGCGGCGAGTGCGAGCCCCAGAATTCCGAAGAGAAGAATGCCAACCACGGCAACGACCCAGGTAGCGGTGTTTGACATCGCCCACTGATTGATCGCCCGTCCAACCTGCCACTCGGCCAGAGGCTGGGTGCGGTCAGGGGATTCAGTAGGACTCTGTGACTCAACAGGTTCCGAGGTAACAGTCTGCGAAGCAACGGTCTGTGAAGCGGCAGTCTTCGAAGGAGTGATTGGGGAGGAGACGTCTGCCTCGCCCGTGGCCAAGGGAAGACACTCGGTTGCCTGTTCGAACCAACCAAGGCCGGCAAATCCGGCTGTCAGTTGCCACCAGGCCCCCTTATGCTCAGAGTCGAAAGCGAGAGCCTTTCGGGCTTCGGTATCAGCGTCGGCAAATCGTCCTTGAGCAAGGCGCACACTGGCGATGGCGATCAGGCCGTTGGCGCGGTCGATGTCGTCGGCCTTAGCATCGGTGGTGATTGACCGAACGGCGCGAACTGCTTCGGTGCAAAGGCTCTTCTTGTTGGAATAGGCGGCAGCCACGGCGACGACGGCGTGCAGGTCAATATCGGATGGTCGTAGGGCCTGGGCGGCGAGCGAGACACGGACTGCTTCGTCCCAGCGACGCTGAAGAAGGTGATCGACGGCTTCGTCCTTAAGGACCAGTCCGGCTTGTGAACCCGCCTTGGGCACGTTGTTGAACCTTGGCCCAAAAATGGGCGGTTCCTTTTTCCTTATTGGAGCCTTGGTCGTACGCACCTACCCCCATCGGCACCATGTCCGCTGGAATTAGGGGTCAAGCGCCGATCAGCAGGGGTTTGCTAGCTCAACACGAGGAGGACAATGCCGGCGGTCGTGACTGCGCTGGCCAGATATTCCGAACGGCGATGGGATTCGTGGTGGATCGCGATGCCAATCATGAAGGCAAGCACGATTTCAACCTGCCCCAGGGTCCGAACTTTGGCTGCACTTTCCAGGGTCATTGCCGTGGCCCAGGAGAACGAGCCGCATAACGAGAGTGCGGCGACGATGACTGCGGGTTTCCAGGCCCGGCCGACCTTGGCCAGAGATGAGGTGGAAGATCGTGCGAGCACGGCCCCTTGGATGAGGGTTTGTATGCCCAACATGGCGGTCAGGGTGAACAGGGCCCGTCCGGCGACTGAGCCTTCCAAGCTGGTGGAAGCGGCCCGGATACCAATGGCGGCTAAGGAGAAGCCGATTGCGGCTAGTACGCCGAACATGGCTGCTGGATCCAGGGCTGTGAGCTTGGATGCTGTGAGCTTGGCTGATGTGAGTTGGGTTGAAGTGTTGGCCTTGCTGAGGGCAAGCCAGGTGACGCCGATCAGGCAGACAACGACGCCGAGCCAGCCCAGCAGATTGAGGGGCTCACCAAGGATGATGGCAGATCCGGCACCGACGAAGAGGACTTCGGTTTTGGCGTAGATGGTGCCAACGGCAAAGTCTCGTGCCTTGAACGCTTGAAGGAGAGCCAGCGTTCCCAGTATTTGGGCGATACCGCCGCCGGTGATGCCGAGCCAGAATCGGGGGCCAGTGTCGGGGATTTCGGCTGGTCCAAGAAGCCAGATGGTGGTGACGGTGAGTGCGACCGGGAAGGCATAGACGAAGCGCACGTAGCCAGCCTCAGCCGTGTTGAGGACGGCCCGCAGTCGATGCTGCTCAGAGGTGCGGGCGATCTGGAATGATGCCGCTAGCAAGGTGATGACGATCCACACGGGCCCAGTATGGAGCCACCGACCTGCTTCCCTCCAACTAGTTGGGACGCGATGCCTCAGCCAACTGGAGTGCTGGCGCACTGTCTTCGACCGTCTGGCACTCCAGTTGGTGGAGATCTGGTGGGGATGAGGGGACCTAACTGAGCTCGCAGGTGTTGCCGGCAGGAGTCGACGCGCTGTAGACAGAGCTGCTAGGTTCCTCGATGGCGACGGACGGGCGATATAGGGGAATGTGTGCAGCGGAATCTGAAGTTCTGGTGGGTTGTTTTCGGGCTAGTGTTAGCACTGCCGTCGATTGCATCGGCATTGACTGTCGAGCCGGTCACGACGGCGACGGCTGCGCCAGCAGTGGCCGTCGAGGTTGATTCATCGAGCCTGTTTGCTGAGCAGGTGGCGGTGGTTCGAGCCAAGAGCGGCAAGGCCTGCAATTATCCGGACGATTGTCTGCCGTCGACCTGTGTCTTCACCCCGAGCTGGCGGCTCCACCAGATCTGGAGTCCTCTAATCGGGGTCGATGGCAGCTACGCGTTGCGTGTGTCAGTGGAGGTGACCAAGTGTGAGTACAGCGATCTAGCGCTCAGTGCTTCTGGTTCTGAAGCTCCTACGGTGAGGACCGAAGGATCAACGATCACCGTTGATGACAGTTTGGGATCACAGACCTGCCCGGGTGACATCCGCCAGGACTATGTTGCCACGGCGCGGCAAGGAAATACTATCGTGGGAATCCAGACCTTTTCTGTCGACGTGGCCGAACTCTGCCACGGTTTGTCGACTGTCCCGTGTGTCTTCACCCCTCATCACGAGTTCATCCGTGAGGTTTCTTCGGGCACACCGGGCCGTGACTCGCCTCAAATCGAGTTGAATGTCTACATGACAGTGTCCGAGTGCGAGTTTGGGAGCCTGAGTTCGTACTTTCTGGAGTCCTCGTACCCGCCGATAGTGTCGAGCGGTCCAACGATTCAGGTTCCCTTCGCTCCAGTGTTGAGGTGTTTGGAAGGAAACCAGTCGGCGCCCGCTGTTGTATCCGTCTTCGATGAGGACGGTTTCCAACTTGATCTAGAATTCGCAGATTTGGGGATCCATCTGGCGCCCTATTGCCCGACCGATGAGGAGTGGTACGGGTCTCCGTCAGAACAGTGTGTCATCACGACGCGGGACGACGGGTGGGTCGAGGTTGAAGAGGATGTCGGGCTTTGGCGTGAGTATACCAAAACGTTGACCACAACTTTTGCGCCCTCTTGCCTTCAGGTCGACTTGTATAGCGTCAACTATGCCATTCGGTCTCAGCAAAAGTGGCCGGTCGATCTCTCGAATCTCAACGGGCTAGTAAGCACGTTCACTAGCTTACGCAGCTGTGGTGACCGGAGTCCGCGTCCAGTAGGCGGGCGGTATGAAAATGCTGATGGAAGTGAAGTATTCGGGGCTTGGTCGATTCTGCCGTTCGACTACGATTGCACTAACCCGTACCGCTAGAAGCGATGCCGAGCGGACGGTGTCAGGTGTCGCCTGTAGGGTGTGAAGTCTCATGCCCGAGTTCGAAGAATCCCCTTTCTTAAGCGAAACCGACCGACCAATTGCCAACGAGCCGTCAGGCTCGGTTGGTCTGACGCCGTCAGGCTCGGATAGCTCTGTGCCGCCAGGCTCAGACGGCGGTGGCCCGGTAGCCGGTGCCGCAGTTCCCCAGGGTGGAACGATGGGTCTTGGGCCGTCACCCTTGCTGGAAGGCCTGAATCCCAGCCAGCTGGATGCGGTGACTCACTCGGGTGGCCCCTTGCTGGTTGTTGCCGGAGCTGGCTCGGGCAAGACTCGTGTGCTCACCAGGCGGGTGGCGTGGCTGATCGATGAAGGCCATTCTCCGTTTGAGATTCTGGCCATCACCTTCACCAACAAGGCCGCGTTGGAAATGAAGAACCGGGTCCACTCGGTCATTGGCTCGGTGGCTCAAAAGATGTGGATCTCCACCTTCCACTCAGCCTGTGTCCGCATCTTGCGCCGTGATGGCAAGGTGCTGGATTATCCCTCCAGCTTCACCATCTATGACCAGGCCGATGCTCAACGGCTCATTGGCTATGTCATTCGCGACCTCAACATGGACCCCAAGCGGTTCCCACCGCGGGCCATGCATCACAGCATCAGTTCGGTCAAGAACGAAGGCCTCGGGCCCGAAGAGTATGCCGACCGAGCCGTCGTCATCACCGAGAAGAAGGCAGCCGAGGTTTACTTGGAATACCAGCGCCGTCTCGTCCAGGCCGGTGCCATGGACTTCGATGACCTTCTTCTGAACACCGTCAAGATCTTCCGCAAGTCTCCTGAGGCACTTGCTCACTATCAGCGCCGCTTCGGTCACCTGCTGGTTGATGAGTATCAGGACACCAACTCCGTCCAGAACGAGCTGGTCATGAAGATTGCCGGTGAACACCGCCAGGTGACTGTGGTGGGCGACGGCGACCAGTCGGTTTATCGATTCCGTGGCGCTGACATGCGCAACATCCTCCAGTTCGAAGAGGCCTTCCCCGATACCACCGTCGTCTTGCTGGAACAGAACTACCGCTCAAGCCAGACCATCCTCGACGCCGCCAATGCCGTCATCACCCACAACTTTGGCCGCAAGGCCAAGAACCTGTGGACCGATGCCGGGCACGGTGACAAGATCGTGCGCTACCACGCGGATGATGAGGTTGATGAGTCACAGTTCGTTGCCAACGAACTGGCCCGACTGCATGACCGGGGTGACTATCGCTGGGGAGACATGGCGGTCTTCTACCGCACCAACGCTCAAAGCCGGGTGTTGGAGGAGTACTTCATGCGGGTCGGCATCCCGTACAAGGTCATTGGTGGCACACGCTTCTATGACCGCAAGGAAGTCAAGGACGCTCTGGCGTATCTGAAGTCTGTCGTCAATCCGTCTGACGAGGTCTCGATCAAACGCATCCTCAACACACCCAAGCGCGGCATTGGCGACACGTCGGTCAGCAAGATTGATGCCCTAGCCCGGATGCACGACATCACCTTCATGCAGGCATTGCAACGTTCGTCCGAAGCGAATATTTCGGGTACCGCGGTGCGCGGTATCGCCGGATTCCTTGCGCTACATGAAGGCTTTCTGGTCGAATTGGACAAGGGTCCAGCCGTGTTGTTGGAGACCATTCTCCGGGACACTGGCTATGTGGCTGAGCTTGAAGATCAGCGCTCGATCGAAGCCGAAGGTCGGGTCGAGAACCTGCAAGAATTGGTTGGCGTTGCTCGCCAATTTGAGACCATTGACGAATTCTTAGAACAGGTCAGCCTGGTCGCCGACACCGACGAACTGGATGACGACGATTCGGCTGTCATCCTCATGACCTTGCACGGGGCTAAAGGACTGGAGTTCCCGGTCGTCGCCATCATTGGCTTGGAAGATGGCATGTTCCCTCATCTGCGTGCCTTGACTGACCCAGAGGAGCTTGAAGAAGAACGACGGCTTTGTTATGTCGGGCTGACGCGGGCGGAGGAGAAGCTCTATCTCACGCATGCCTGGAGTCGCATGATCTTCGGGCAGAGTCAGTACAACCCACCAAGTCGTTTCCTGGACGAGATTCCGTCGGAGCTGATGGAAGATGCGGAAGGTTCTCGTGGTTCGGGTCGGCGTCTGAACAAGTCGTCGTTCGGGTCCAGTGGAACATTCCGATCAACGGGAAGCTATGGCTACAGCGGATCAGGCAGCTCGGGGAGTTCGGGTGGCACCCGCAGCGCAGCCGGAGAAGATGCGGCAGATCGACGCCAGGCAAACCGAGACGCCATGGTCGAGTCAGCCCTCAAACCTAAGGGTCCGACTGGCTCGGGTGCAGAGGAGATTGGGCTCAAGACTGGTGATGATGTCATGCACAAGAAGTGGGGCGAGGGAGTAATCCTCGATCTGCGCGGTTCGGGCGACAAGACCGAAGCCGTTGTGCGCTTCCCCAAGATCGGCGAGAAGACCCTCCTCCTGGCCTGGGCTCCACTCAAGAAGATCTGAGAAGTGATGGAGGGAAGGGCGACCTTCGTTGTGTCGCAGTCTGGCCAGCGTTCGAGAGTGCCGCTGAGACGAGCTGGCGTCAGAGTCCACCTAGTCGGTTCGCGATTGACTCAGCCGTAACTCGTCGGCCCATGCGGGCCGGAAGGGTTCAGCCTCGGTGGCGATATAGCGAACGTGACTAACGCTTTCCGATCCAGAGAACCGGTGGATCTGATAGCCCGCGGGTCCATTGATCAGCTGGATATCCGCATCGTCTTCCAGATTCAGGGCGACATGCCAGATCGTTGAGAGACCAACCTGGGCGGGGATCCCCGCAACCACCGATTGCATCGGCCGGTGCAGGTGACCACAGAAGATCCTGCTGATCCCAGAGTCTTGCAGGACTCCGATCAAACGGTCACGGCCTTCGAAGCCTGATCGGTCCATCCATTGGATCTCACTGGAGAACGGCGGATGATGCAGAGCTAGGATGGTTTGTACACCGTCTGGCTGCGTGTCGGCCAAAACGTCGCTAAGCCAAGCTTCGCGCTCGTCATCAAAGGCGGCGCCATGAGCCCCTGGGTTGGTGCTGTCTAGGCCAATGATGCGGACATGATCGTTGACCGTGGTTACCCAACTGGCGTGGTCAGCATCGGCCCAGGGCATGTCGGGAAAGGTGGCCCGGAAGCGATCTCGGTGGTCGTGATTGCCGGGAATGGGCAGGAAGGGGATGGTGAGTGACTCGAGCATTTCCGCTAGGGCAGCGTACTGGGGTTGCCGACCCCAGTTGGTCAGATCCCCGGTAGCCAGAACGGCGTGCAGTCGTGGTGTTTCGCGCTCGATACTGGAGACGGCATCCTTGAAGCGTTCATTGTTGGGCACGAACAAGGGCTCGTGATTCTCGGGGTCAATGACATGAGTATCTGATATCTGAGCGATGAATGTTGCCGGTCTGACCGCTGGCCGTTCGCCATTGCTCTGACCGTTTTGGCCGGATGGTGCAGTTTTGGCTGGCTGGATTTCTTCGCTCACAGACCCTCTTCCCTCAGTCTTGCTTCAGTGGTGATATTCGTTATCGTCCGATCGCCACTTCGGACTTAACCAAGATCAACAGACAGATTGCCGTCGCCATCTACGGTGACAACATAGTTGGGTAATCCCTCACCTGTCTCTGGGTAGGTCGCACCATCACAATTGTCGACAAACTCACGAGCCGCCGTCTGCCACTCAGCCACACACTCTCTGGGTGAAGCAGAGGGTCGAACCCCAAACGCATGCCAACCGGTTAGTGGATCTGAGCCAACATGCTGAAGGTAGATGTCGCGATCGTTGCCTGACGGATCGGACAATAGGAATGGCCCACTCTCATCGATTCCATTGGCCATTTCCTCTGCTGGCCCGAATGGAACAGCGGAGGGACCCAGGTCGGCTTGGAGCTGGGCCAGGTCTGCTTGTTGGCCGATTCGAGTGAATACGAAGATCATGGAGCCGATCCCGATCACCAAGGAGATGACAAGAAAGACGATCTGCCTTGGTGGCGTACCAATGCTTTTTTCTACTGGCATGTCGGGGATCTCTCTGGTTGGCCCTGCTGGCCTCTAGTATCGCAAGCATCCTGTCCAGACCCACAATGTGGAGGGCCCCAAGTGGATCTTCTTGAATATCAAGGCAAACAATTCTTCGCTCAGTACGGCATTCCCGTATCTGAGGGAGAGGCTTGCACCGACGTCGACTCTGCAGTTGCGGTCGCTGACCGCATTGGCTACCCGGTGGTAGTCAAAGCTCAGGTCCATACTGGTGGTCGAGGTAAGGCTGGCGGCGTCAAGCTGGCTTCCAACACCGAGGAGTGCCGCGAGCACGCTTCCAACATTCTTGGCCTCGACATCAAGGGCCATATTGTTGAGATCATCTGGGTTGAGAGCGCTTCGGACATTGCCGAGGAGTACTACGCCAGCTTCACCCTGGACCGTTCGGCCAAGCTGCATCTCGGCATGCTGAGTGCCGAAGGTGGCGTCGAGATCGAAAGTGTGGCCGACGACAATCCTGACGCCATCGCCAAGATCCACGTCAACCCGGTCGATGGTTTGACTGAAGAAGCTTGTCGAGCATGGGTCGAGGCAGCAAACCTCAACCCCAAGGCCATTGACGGTGCAGTCGACATCTTGATGAAGTTGTACACCGCTTATACCGAGGGTGATGCTGACATGGTCGAGATCAATCCCCTCATCCTCAAGCCAACCGGTGAAGTTCATGCTTTGGACGCCAAGGTCAGCCTTGATTCCAATGCGGTGTATCGCCACCCTGACTATGAGCAGTTCGACGCCTCCCAACCCCGGGATGAGCGAGAGACTGCTGCTCATGAGAAGGGCCTGCAGTACGTTGGCCTCGACGGAACCATTGGCGTGATCGCCAACGGTGCTGGTCTGGCCATGAGCACGCTCGACGTGATCAGCCAGGTTGGCGGCGCAGCCGCCAACTTCTTGGACATCGGTGGGGGCGCCAGTGCCGACGTGATGGCCGGAGCATTGGAGGTCATCAACAATGACCCTTCGGTCAAGAGCATCTTCATCAACATCTTCGGTGGCATCACCCGAGGCGAAGAAGTTGCCAACGGCATCATTGAAGCTATGGGACGAGTCAAGCTTGACTCGCCCATCGTGATCCGCTTGGACGGAACCAATGCTGAGGAGGGCCGAGCCATCCTGGCCCCCGCCCTCAATGACATGTTAATGATGGAATCAACCATGCTCTCTGCGGCCGCCAAAGCCGCCGAGTTGGCGAAGTGAGGGCTGAACAATGAGCATTTTCCTCGATGAAAACACCAAGGTCATCTACCAGGGCCTCACCGGCTCAACCGGTAGTTACTACGGCGCCCTCAACAAGGCTTACGGCACACAGGTTGTTGCCGGAACCCACCCCAAGAAGGCTGGGACCGACGTTGATGGCGTGCCGATCTTCGCCACCGTGGCCGACGCAGTCGAAGCCACTGGCGCTACCGCCAGCTGCATCTTCATCCCCGCGGGGGGAGTGCAAGGAGCCGTTTTGGAAGCGGCCGAAGCGGGCCTTGAGCTCGTGGTCTGTATTACTGAAGGTGTGCCGGCACACGACGAGGCCTACTTCTACAACAAGCTGAAGGCCGAGTACCCCAACACGCGTCTGCTTGGACCGAACTGCCCCGGCCTCATCAGCCCCGGCAAGGCAAACGTTGGCATCACAGCCGGACACATCGCCAAGGCTGGTGGCCCAGTTGGCATCGTCAGCCGCTCCGGCACCTTGACTTATCAGGCTCTGTATGAGCTGCAGCAAAAAGACATTGGTGTCACCACCTGTGTTGGCATTGGTGGCGACCCGGTTCCTGGAACCAGCTTTATCGACTGCCTCAAGGCGTTCGAAGCTGACCCAGAAACCAAGGCCGTCATGATGATTGGTGAGATTGGTGGCTCGGCGGAAGAAGAAGCCGCCGAGTTCATCAAGAACCACATGAGCAAGCCAGTTTCCAGCTATGTCGCTGGTGTGACTGCGCCTCCCGGAAAGAAGATGGGCCATGCTGGCGCCATTGTTTCTGGTGGCAAGGGAACAGCCAAGGCCAAGATGGAAGCCCTTGAAGATGCTGGTGTGAAGGTCGGGCTCAACCCGACCGAAGCTGGCGAACTCATGATGGAAATCGTCGCCAACCTGTAGAACGAGTCCGGCAGAACCTGCCGATCAAGAAACTCAGATGGTCGAGGACTCAAACAGTCCTCGGTCATTGCTCTTTTTGGTGACACACTGGCTCGCTATGGCTCGCCGTCCTATCCAGATCATGAGTCTGTTGGCGACCGGTCTGGTTGCCGCATCCTGTGTCCAAGTAGAGCGGCCAGAGTTGTCTGATGACACACTCCCAACAGTGGCTTCGCAGGAATTACCTGATGAGACGGTGGATGGAGCCAGTAGCGAGATCTCGGAACCCGGCGTCGTTGACCCTCAGCTACAGCTGGACCTTGGACCAGTCAATGCCCTGATCACCCCGACCGGGGTCATTGTTCCGGTGTTGTCCGTCAACGAGAGCGACTATCTGATCAAGACTCCCTGCGGCAATGAAGAGATCCTTGCTTGGGGAACCCCCTTGTACACCGCGCAGGTTGCACTGGACCCTGGCCATGGGGGAGAAGTCGAAACCGGAGCCATCGGGCCCAACGGATTGCAGGAGAAGAACCTCAACCTAGATGTGGCCAAGCGAACGGCCCGAATCCTCGAAAACCGAGGCATCTCCGTCATTCTGACCCGCACATCGGACTACCGAATCCCCCTCATCATCCGGACCGAGATCGGCCAGGCCGTCAACGCCAAACTGATGGTGTCCATCCATCACAACGCTCCCAACTGGCTGGAGTCCGACATCCCCGGCACCGAGATCTTCGTCCAGACGGGCACGCCAGAATCCCAACGCCTCGGTGGCCTCTTGTGGGAAGAACTGGTAGACGCCCTCAGCCAGTTCGAAGACGTGCAGTGGACCGCAGCCGACGATGCTGGTGCGCTCGAAGTCCTGAATAAGTCAGGCGATGACACCTACGGCATGGTTCGGCGGCCCGAGATGCCCGCAGTACTGGCCGAACTTGGCTACATCTCCAACCCCTCCGAAGCCGCCCTGTTCTCCACTCCTCGCTACGTAGAAGTGGCGGCAACTGCATTGGCCGACGGCATCGAACGCTGGTTGGCCACAGAAGACCCCGGCTCGGGATTCGTGGCCGAGCCCCGACTGTTCACCCCAACCGGGGGAACCGGCGGAACGACCGGCTGCGTTGACCCCGACCTGGAGTAGCGCTCGTTGAGTGTGCAGTTCGCGTCCCCCAAACGGGACGCGAACTGCACACTGGATTGCTCGCATTGATCAAGATTCAACAAGACGGTAGGCCCCAGACCTAGGTGGTCGGACACATCAGCGCTAGCTTCGGACCGTGCGCGCGCTACTGAGTGTTTATGACAAGACCGGAATCGTCGATCTGGCCCAGGCCTTTCACGATTTGGGAATCGATCTGATCTCGTCGGGGGGAACGGCCCGAGTAATCGCCGAGGCAGGCATCCCGGTAACCGATGTGGCTGACTTCACCGGCTCACCGCCCATGCTGAGCCACCGGGTCGTGACCCTGCACCCCAAAATCCACGGAGGCTTGTTGGCCGATCGGCGAGACCCTAGCCATCTCACCGATCTGGAAACCCACGGAATCGATCTCATCGACATCGTGGTCTCTAACCTCTACCCCTTCGGAGGCACCGGAGGCGACTTCGAACACTCCGTGGGCGACGAAGCAAGATCAGAAGAACTGATCGACATTGGTGGCCCAACCCTGGTTCGGGCGGCGGCCAAGAACCATGAGTTTGTCACCGTCCTGGTCGACCCGGCCGACTACGCCCAAGTCCTGGAAGAGATCGGATCCTCCAAGAAGACTTCCCACCGCACCCGACTCCGTCTTGCCCGCAAGGCATTCGCCCAGACTGCGGCTTATGACGCGGCTATCGTCGACTGGTTCGATCAGGAGAATCCCCCTCCGGCTGAGGTCGAACCCACTTCGACCAGTGAGACTGCTGGCCAGGTCACTGCTCAGGATGGCGACGATGTTCTTCCGGCCTCGATCGAGCTTTCGCTAGAACGAGCTCAAGACCTTCGCTACGGCGAGAACCCTCACCAGCAGGGCGCCCGCTACCGGGTCAAGGGATCAACCACCTGGTGGGACGACGTGGAGCAGCTCAGTGGAGTTGCCCTCAGCTACCTCAACCTCTTTGATGCCGATGCCGCGTGGCGATTAGTCAATGACCTCGGCGACGAGCCAGCGGTAGCCATTATCAAGCACGCCAACCCGTGTGGTGTCTCCATCAACAGCGACCTGGCCGCCGCCTACGCCAACGCCTTTGCCTGTGATCCACGCTCAGCCTTTGGCGGCATTGTCGCCGTCAATCGAGTTATCGACCTGGCCACGATCGAAGCCATGGAAGAGGCAGCCCAAGCCGATCTGATCATTGCACCGGGTTATGAGGACGGAGTAGTTGAGCGACTTGTGGCCAAGCGCAAGAACACCCGCTTGCTGGTTGCCGGACCACCGACCCTGACCGATCTGGCCATCCGCCCGCTGTCCAACGGGTTCTTGGTGCAGCAATCACACAACTTTGCGGCCACACCCGAGGAGTGGACCGTCGTAACCGAGCGCCATCCGACTGCTACCGAGATGGCTGACGCTGCTCTGGCTTGGAAGTTGTGCAGCTATGTCTCCTCCAACGCCATTGTCTTGGTGAAGGATCAGACCGCCTGGGGGATCGGAGCTGGTCAACAGAACCGGGTTGAATCGGGTCAGCTGGCCGCAACCAAGGCTGACGGTCGTGCCGCTGGCGGGGCCTGTGCCTCGGATGCCTTCTATCCGTTCCGTGATGGCGTTGATGCCGCGGCGGAAGCCGGAGCCACAGTGATTGTGCAACCGGGTGGATCGGTCAACGACAAGGACACCATTGCCGCCGCCAACGAACACGGTGTCGCCATGCTGTTCACCGGTGAACGTCAGTTCCGACACTAGCGACCGAGTGCGGGCGAGTGGGCCGGATGGCCTATTTGCGGAAAGCCCCGTGGGTAGGGGTTCCCAACTATGACGCTTTGTACTAGGCTGCATCGAACATGGTCATGGGCACTCGTTTGGTGCTTATGGGCGTAGACGGCCTCGTGCTTCGAGGTCGCCCGCTGCCGGCACCATGCAGGAATCACATTCGGAGGCCAAAATGGCTCGTATTCGTGACCTGCTTGCCGTTCAGCGAACGGTGAGCTTCGAGTTCTTCCCACCCAAGACCGATGAAGCAACAGCTCAACTGAGCCAGGTGATGTCGGAGCTATCCGAACACCATCCGGACTTTGTCAGCGTCACCTACGGTGCAGGCGGGAGCGATCGCCAGCAGACCGTGGAAACCGTTGTCGGTCTGCAGGCCGATCACCAGGTGCCGACCATGGCTCATCTCACCTGTATCGGGCATCGGGTGAGCGAGATTGATGCTCTGCTCAATACCTATGCCAAGGCTGGAATCGAGAACATCCTGGCCCTTGGTGGCGATGCCCCTGTTGATGCGACCGATGTTCCTTCCGGCGATTTTCGTTTTGCGGCGGATCTCGTTGCCCACATCAAGGACGATGGTCGATTCTGTGTAGGAGTCGCTGCCCACCCTGAAGGCCACCCGCGTTCGTCCAGTCTGAAGGAAGACCGGCGACAACTGGCTGACAAGCTCAACGAGGCCGATTTTGCCATCACCCAATTTTTCTTCGACGTCGATGACTACTTCTCGATGGTCGAAGCTCTAGCTGACCTGAGATGTGACAAGCCAGTCGTTCCCGGCGTGATTCCGTTGACCAATAGCAATCAGGTTGCCCGCTTCGCTGCGATGGCCGGAGCCACGATCCCATCTGAACTCATTGAACGGATTGAAGATGCAGCTCGACGAGGCGGTGGCCCTGGTGCTCCCGAAGTGATGAATCTTGGTATTGATTTGGCGTTGAGCCAGAGCCAAGCCTTACTAGACGGCGGTGCACCCGGGCTGCACTTTTACACCCTGAACCGTTCGAAGGCCACGAAGGCCGTGCTGTCGAATCTGGCTGTTTCCATTAACGAGTAGAAGCGACCACTCGGTTGGGAGGCATGGCTGCAAACCTCCGGGTCAACCTGTTGGCTTGCCCCACTTCTCATGCGCCGTGGCGTAGACCCCTTGGTCCCAGGAAAACTCGACCGTATTGCCATCTGGGTCATTCAGCATGCAGATGTAGCCAATGGGTGCGGGCATTTGGGTGGCGGGCATTGCTAGCCAGCCTTCTTTCTTGGCGATTTCTGCCATCTCGTCGACTTGATCTTTTGACGTCACCTCCATGCCAAGGTGGGCGAAAGGCGCAAGCACCGCGTTTGGTGCGGGAGCGAACGGGTCCTTCTCGGGCAGGAACTGGGCCACGACAAGCAGGAAGGGGCTGTCGGCTGCGTCGGACATGCCGAGCCATGCTCCGAAGCCGTCGTCATCTTGACGTCGCTCCAGAAGTTCCAGCGGCGTGAACTTGGTGTACCAATCGATGGTGTCGTCGATGTCCTTGACCCGCAGGGCAATATGGGTCCATCGCGGACTGGCTGGAAAGTGGTCGTAGGAGGAGCGAGCTTCTTCTTTCGGCTTGGAAGTGGTCATGTTGTCCAGAAATCTAGCCTGTCTTCGCGGAGCATGTCCTGCGAGCCGATCAAACCGAGCCGATCAAACCGAGCCGATCAGATCTGATTTAGGAAGCTGGACGAGTCCCAATAATCTGTTCGTTTGGCAATGAGTCCTTCGCTCATTTCGAAGCGCATCACCCCTTGGATGGAGATAGTGGCCTCATCTTTCCAAAGCGCATGCAGTCGGTAACTGACAAAGAGCCGATCACCTTCAACAACAAGATCTTCGATCTCGTATACGAGATCTTTCATGTCATCGAGAAAAGCTGGCAGTCGCTCCAGGTAGACGCTTCGCCCAACACATCCGCGACCTAACACCGTCATGTGCTCGTTGATGAATCCCTCCGCCACGTGAGCCGCAATTGTTTCGGGGTCCCTTCGAGCGAAAGATCCGAGAAAGGAGCGCACGCGCTCCGCATTGCTGAGGCCTTTGCTGCTGGGGTTCAAATTGGATTGTTGGCCCATGGCTCTTCCCTGACAAATACTTGCTTTGCCCGCTCCGGAGTGGGACGGTTGTTCGCCCTGAGCGTAGGGAAGACTGAAGAGGGATGCTGAACCTGTGACGACGTTTGCCAACAATTCGGCCATGGATCATCAGTGGCACGCTGTGGCTGAGGGAAGCACCCTCGGGTCGAAACCTGTTGCCGTTCGGCTTCTTGGTGTTGACTATGTGCTGTGGCGAACACCTGACGGGCGAGCGGTTGCCGCCCTTGACCGCTGCCCCCACCGTGAATGCCCGTTATCACTGGGATTGGTGAGCAAGGGGACTCTGACCTGCGCCTATCACGGTTGGAGTTTCGCCGACGGTGGTAAATGTGTGACTATTCCCTCCAACCAGCAACAGGGCCGGACGCCCCCAGCGGCCAACCTGGAGCTCATCGATGCCGAGGAGCGCTATGGCCTGGTTTGGCTTTGCCCCGGAGATCCTGCTGGAACGATTCCCACCATTGGCCATGAGGATGACCCGGAGTTTCGCCGAATCAATACTGGTGTGGCGGTGTGGAAGACCTCGGCAACACGGATGACCGACAATTTCATGGACATCTCACACTTTCCCTGGGTCCACACCGGCACCATTGGCGATAGTCAAGACACCCAGGTTCCCAAGCTAGAGATGGAGAGCCTTGACGACGGCTGGTTCGGCTATGCCTATGAGGTGACGGCCATCAATCCGATCGAAGCCCAACTCAGTTCGGCCAGCAATGCCGAGACGGTGCATCGCTCGATGACGACCGGATTCCACCTGCCATTCTCGGTTCGAAGCACAATCTCCTATGAAAGTGGCCTGGAGCACATCTTGCTCATCCTCTCGACGCCGATTGACGACGAGACGTCATATTTCACCTTTGTTGTCTGGCGAAACGATGACTTTTCCAGTGACCCACAGGAGGTCGTCGCCTTTGACCGGGCCATTGGTGACGAGGACAAGCGTATGCTTGAGCGGATCCCAGGAGTCCTGTCTCTGACAAAGGCTGATCTGGTCAATGTGCAATCAGACAAGGCCTCGGCTGAATGGCGACGCCGTCTGGTCGATTTCCTTGAATAACTGACCGAACTTCATATCCAAAGCAGACTCCGACCCGAGAGCTATGGCTGACATGACAATAAATTCGATTTTGTACCGACCCCGACAGCTCGCCTTGCTACTAGCCGCTCTTGCCGCGGTTTTGGTCGGGTGTACCGACGGTTCTGATGCCGGCCCAGCAAATAGTGATCCCGAGATGATCGCAAGATTCGACAGCAATGGTGATGGTGTCGTGACCATTGGTGTTGCCGCTGCTGGTCCCGCCGATGACGGGGCCTACTACCAGGCAGTGATCGATGCCGCCCTTGAGGTCTCAAGCGAGAACGGCTTTGCTGATCCGATTGTGGTTGACGAGATCGGAGACGCCGACGCCGCCACCGCTCTGGCCGACCTTGCCGTTCAGGTCGACATTGTCGTCGTTGGCTCTTCCCAAATTGCCGGACCCTTGGAAGACCTCGTTGAGAAGTTCCCTGATGTGTACTGGTACTGCAACTGTGGCTCTGGAGCGATCGCTACTGCGGGTATCGCACAGAGTGTGGATGATGGGACTGAAATTGGCTTCACAACCGGTGTCGCCACCGCCCTCTTGCTAGGAGAGACCGATCAGACAGAGGTCGTATTCATCGGCTGCTGCGAGCTCTCTTTCGAGAAGGAATTCTTGCTTTCAATGGAGGCAGGCCTGCATGAGATCGATCCGGGGTTGAGCATCACCTATGTCGGATCCGGCGACTCCCCCTTCGACTTCGACAATGTGGCCAACGCCAGCGAGGTTCTGACCACTGCTATCGCCAGTGGTGCTGGAGCCGTCATGCCCTACCTGGGTGACGCTCACAGACCAGTGGTAAAGGCAGCGAGTGAGGCTGGGTTGATCACGATGAGTGCTGGCTCCTCCAGTGTCTGCGATCCAGACGAGGAGTTGGACTATGACATTGCCGTCCGCTTTGATGGGGGCGACTACATCCGAACCCTCTTTCCCCTCATTCTTTCTGGTGACCTGAAGGAGGGTGAGATCAAGGCCTTCCGGGTTGGCGTAGATCCCGAGCCCGGGGCCGTGATTTGCGATTCGACCGATGAGCAGCAGAAGGTGCTGGATGACGTCTATGGCCGAATCGCTGAGGGTGAGTTTGATGAAACCTTCGGAGCGATTAAGGGCGAAGCCTACGCTGGCTGACGATTGTGACCGTACGGACCACGAAATCGAGATGGGCTGAAAGCGCACCAGCAGTTGAGGCGATCGGTGTTCAGAAACGCTATGGCTCGGTTCTGGCCTGCGACTCTGTTGACCTGGTTCTGAGGCGCGGCCAGATTCACGGCGTGCTGGGAGAGAACGGGGCAGGCAAGTCCACCCTGATGAAGATCCTGATTGGTCTTGTGGAACCAGATGGCGGAGAGCTGCGAATAGATGGTGCCCGGTCCGTACTGTCTGACCCGATTGATGCCGCGGCCCAGGGTATTGGCATGGTCCACCAGCATTTCAGTGTCATCGATGCCCTGACTGTCTGGGAAAACATCGCTCTGGGCGATCAGAAACGGCTTGACCCGGCCGGGGTGAAGAATGAGATTGCTGACCTCAGTCGCCACTATGGGCTCGCCCTTGAGCCGGATGCTGTAGTTGGGTCTTTGACTGCTGGTCTTCGCCAGCGGGTCGAGATCATCAAATGCTTACGTCGTAAGCCACGAACCGTGATCCTTGACGAGCCGACAAGTGTTCTTACTCCCCAAGAATCCGAACAGCTTTTTGCTGCGCTTCAGCAGGTAGTCGACGATGAAGGACTGGCCATTGCCCTTGTGACTCACAAGTTGGCAGAAGCTCTCAACGCTGCTGACATGATCACCATCATGCGTCACGGGAAGGTGGTTGGACACGGTAGTAGCGAGCAGTGGGATTCGCCAGGGTTGGCGCGTTTGATGATTGGCCGGCCTGTTTCCCTGCAATCCGAACGCAGCGCTCTCGGAATGAAGCTTCCTTCCCCCGAGGTCGCATCGACTCGGCCAGCGATCCTGCAAGGGCCGGCTGCGGATGGGGGAGCGAAAGCGAGCGTGCGTCCAGCTAAGTCCGCGCTCACCATCTCTTCGGTGACCCTGACCGACAATCGTGGTTGTCATCTTTTAGACGGTCTGACCTTGTCGGTCAACGCGGGTGAAATCGTCGGTGTGGTCGGAGTGGAAGGAAACGGTCAGCGACCCTTGGCTGATCTCCTGTCCAGCCTGCTTTCCGTTGATTCCGGGCACGTCCAGGTCTTGGGCTCCCATGTCCTGACTGGGGTCGCCGGGGCCATGGGCCGGGCCGGGGTCGCCGTGATCCCGGAAGAACGTCATCATTCCGGCATTGTTTTAGGGATGACCGTTGCTGAGAACCTGGCCCTGGCCCACCCAGACCGACTTGCTCGCTGGGGAATCATGGACCGCGCAGCTATTCGCTCTCGGGCCGAGCAGTTGATTGATCGATTTTCCATCCAGTGTGATGGTGCAAATGCGGCCATGTCGACCCTGTCAGGAGGCAACCAGCAGCGCGTTGTTCTGGCTCGAGAACTTGCCGATAATCCACATGTGTTGGTCGCAGCCCAACCCACTCGTGGTCTTGATGTAGGAGCGATCGACTACATGTTCACTCAACTCCGAACAGCAGCTTTGGCCGGTGTCGCCGTCTTGTTGATCTCGACGGATCTCGATGAGATCCTTGGCTTGGCTGACCGCTTGGTGGTTCTGAGCGGCGGTCGAGTTGTTGGCGAGATGACTAGGGATGAGGTCGACATCGAGGCATTGGGCCTGATGATGGGTGGCTCGACGGTTCCGCTGGCAGCAGGTGGTTAATGTCTGACCTGAGTGTGTCCTCAATGGCCAGAACCAGCTCAATGGGCAGGTTAGTTCTGCTGTACGTGCTGTCAGTCGCCGTGGCGCTTGTTCTTTCTGGTCTCTTGGTCCTGAGCACGGGTGGGTCACCTATTGGAGTCCTATCGGCCTTGCTCGATGGCAGCTTGCTCGCCCCCGGACGTTGGGGCCTCACTCTCGGAACTGCAGCCCCCCTACTCTTGGTTGCACTGGGCACTATTGTTAGTTCCCGCTCGGGTCTGGTCAATATCGGTCAAGAAGGTCAGCTTCTAGTCGGAGCGGCATGTGCTGCCCTCGTTGCCACCCACCTTGGAGGGTCAGCTGAGAATGGCCTGGGCGGCATGGTCGTGCTTGGAATCCTTCTGGCTGGGATACTCGGAGGAGCTTTCTGGGCGGGAATCGCGGGGGGACTACGTGTCTGGAGGGGAGTGCCCGAGGTTCTCAGCACCCTCCTGCTGGTGACCGTTTCTGCCAATGTGGTTGGGGCCGCCTTGAAGTCGGAGCGATGGCTCCTGACTTCGAGTGAGGATCGCTCAGATCGAACGCTCGTTAGTGCTCAGCTGGATCCGTCCAACCGGCTTGGCCGGGTCAGTGTGTTTGGGAATGAGTTCCCGATCTCGGTGTTTCTAGCCCTCGGCCTTGCTGGTCTTGTTGCCTTCTTTCTTGTTCGGACCGTGCCCGGTTTTCGGCTGCGCATGCTTGGCCAGAATCCGTTCACCGCTCAGCGCTCAGGAGTTGATGCCACCCGCTACTCCATGTTTTCCATGCTGGCCTCCGGAGGATTCGCCGGACTGGCTGGAGCGGCAATGTTGGCCGGAGGCGATTTTGGAAACTACCGACTCTCGACTGGGTTTTCTGCCTCAATTGGATGGACGGGTTTGCTCGTCGCGCTAGTGGCCAGAGGGAAGGTCAGTGCAGCTATCGGAGTTGCTTTCCTTTTTGCCAGCCTCCGTACCGGATCAGGCTTCTTGGCCGCGACCGGTGTGGAACGCAAGATCACCACGGTCATTGAAGCTCTCCTAGTTCTGGCCTTGCTCATACCGCCAGCGATTGTCCAGCTTCGTGGGCGGCGTCAGCAGATGAAACCCGACCTGGTTGGGGAGATGGACTGATGGACGCTCTCCTCGATGTGGTCACGAGTGGGGTGACATACGCCAGCGCCTTTCGCTTTGCCGCGCTCTTGATTTTCGCTGCCAGTGGCGAGTGGGTGGCTGAACGAGCCGGAACCCTGAATATTTCTCTTGAGGGCATGATCTTGGCGGGAGCATTTGGCTCGGCAGTCACCGTAGATCTGACTGGCTCAATTCCGCTTGCTCTCTTAGCCGGAGCTCTTGTTGGTCTCTTGGTTTCTGCGGTCCAGGCCAACCTCAGCCACCGGCTGCCAGCAGATCAATTTGTCGTGGGCCTCACCATCAATATCCTGGTCTTGGGTCTTGTTGGGTTTCTTGACAATGAGCTGAGTCCAGTGGCCGAAAAGGCTAGCCAGTTATCGATTCCCTTCCTGGCCGACATCCCGCTCATCGGCTCGGCAGCGTTTGCACAAACGTGGCCCTTCTACCTGGTCTACCCCCTAGTTCCAGCACTCTGGTGGCTGGTCTACCGAACCCGGTGGGGACTGGAAGTGCGGGCGGTTGGTGAGAATCCCAATGCTGCTGATGTGACAGGGATTGGGGTCAAGAAGCGGCGACGTCAAGCAATCTATGTCGCTGGGCTTACGTCTGGTCTTGGCGGTGCATTCCTTGTGCTTGGTGTCGTAGGAAGCTTCGCCGACTCAATCGTTGGTGGTCGAGGTTTCATCGCTATTGCCGCAGTGATCTTCGGAGGTTGGACACTCAAGGGTTCGGTCGCTGGCAGCCTGTTGTTCGGTGCCGTTCTCTCCCTGCGACTATCCCTTCCCTCCCAGGGTTATGACGGACTCAGCACCGAATTCTTGGCCGCTCTTCCTTATGTGGTGACGATCCTTGGCATGGCACTATTTGCCCGACGAGTCCGGGCCCCGGGTGCGCTGGCCAAGCCGTTTGTCCGCGGCCTTGATTAGCGGTTCTGAGAGAACTCCGGTTCGAGGTGGCTAGGCCCTGATTCCGGCATCGGCAATAAGGCGCATCTGCTGTTGCTGAGCATGCTCTCGAAGGTCAGGAAGGTTGATGCCTCGCACCTCACCATCATCGACCACCAGTTGACCAGCAACGAACACCTCCCGAGTAGAGCGGCCGTCACTTCCCCACACCAGTTGGAGGACGGGATCAGCGCTTAGCGGGGGCCAGGAAACACCGGTCCGGGAATGCACAACAAGGTCGGCCTGCTTGCCAACCTCGATCGAGCCGACCCGGTCGGCGACCCCCAGTGCTTCGGCCCCCTTGATGGTCAACAACTCCAACCCTTCATGAGCTCCGAAGATTGTCGGATCGACGGAGCAGTCCTTGGCCAGGCCGGTGAACAAGGCCGCTACTCGGAGCCCATCGACAGAGTCGCCAGCGTTCTCCGAATCACAGCCAAGAGCGAGGCGGCCTGCGGCTTGCCAGAGTTGGAGGTGGCGGAACTCTCGAGTGATTCCTTGTCCCAGACGAAGATAGGCCCAGGGGCAGGAGACGACGGCAGCTTGGCTGCTTAGGAACCGTTGCACTTCTTCGTCATCCAGGTGCACGGCATGCGCCAGCACGGTGTGGGGTCCGAGAACTCCTAACTCATCAAGATGAACGAGGGGTCGCTTTCCGGTCCGGGCCAGGTAGCTCTCGACGTCACTGGTGGTTGGCGAGATGTGAAAAGTCAGCTTCGTATCGTGACTCTTGGCTAACTCCGATGCTGCAACCGCCAGCTCATCGCTCATCAAATCATGACCAACCAGGGAAACCCAGGAAGAAACAAGGGGCCCATATTCTTGGTTCAAGAGTTGGCGCTGGCGGTCAATGACCTCATCAACGGGACCAGCGAACGGGCCCTCATCCACATCCCATCCCCAGGTTCCGAGTGTGACCCGGGCGCCAAGCCGCTGAGCGGCGGCGGCAACCCGGTCAGGATGAGCGACCGTTCCGGCTTCGAAGGTTGAGGTCACTCCGTTGCTCAGCGATTCGGCCAGCGTCAAGGTGGCGGAGAGTTCATCATTGTCCGGTGTATGCACGGCATGAACGGGAACAACCCAGGAGAAGATTGATTCACCCGGTGCAAGGTTGTCCGGAATTGAGGACTGGATGAGGCGGTCACCGGTCAGATGCTGGTGGCCGTTGATGTACCCGGGTACGACCAGATCAGTAGCTGTTCCGGTGATCATTTGGCACGGGGTCGTGGCGAGAATGTCGTCCCTGGGTCCAACGGCAACAATGACGTCCCCGGCCAGAGCTACGGCACCCTCATCGATGATCCGCCGTTGCGGATCCATGGTGATGATGGTGCCGCAGATGATGCGATCTATTTGCTGTTCATTCGTGAGTTGTGGTCGGCGGTCATCCTGCATGACCGCCGATTTTAACCCTGGCTGTTACTGATCTCGGCGACGCCGAGTAACAACAACTGGGATGGCCTGCCGTTTCATATTGGTCAGCAGGAGGAGCAGCCCACCCATTCCGACAAGGAGTAGCCCACCGGCCACCAGCCACTGAGAGTCTGAGCCGGTTCGAGCCAGACCGCCGTTGACCAGCAGGATTGGTGCTGACCCAGTCTCGATGTCGTTCACCCCATCAATGCCTACGGTGGAAACCGTTTCCATCTCGACTGTGTTCACCAAGCTCACGCCATTCTTGGCTGTGATCAGTGTCTTGATGGTGATATCAGCCTTGGTGCCAGCTGGAATGTTTGAGCTGGACAAGCAGGTGACAACACCATTGGCCTGGCTGCAAGTCCATCCGGTTGGAGCTGAGACCGAAACGAAGCTGAGACCAGCGGGCAACGCGTCTCGCACAGTTACCGTCTCGTGAACGGTGCCTGGACCAACATTGGTAACCGTGACGGTGTAGGTAACGACTGACCCCTGGGTCGCAGAGGTTGCCGAGACTGTCTTGGCGATGGTCAGGTCATAGGGCACATAGACGCCAGCGTCATGGCTGAGGTCCTCGTCACCCATGGCCAGAGTTACCCCAGACAGGTAGCCGGTGTCAGTGTCGGCGTCACTGTCAACAGCATCGTCGGTTCCAGCGTTTCGGCCGGTGAGAACCATGTCGGTTGGCAGAGAAGCTGGGTCGACCCGAACCCGGTACTCGCCGGGTGCAAGTTCGCTGAACAAATAGTCTCCGGTGGTCGTTGTGGTCGTGGTAGCCACGATCACATCATCGGCGTTTCCGAAGGTGCCGTCGGGGCCTGAACTCTCCAACGTCACGGTGATCCCGCTGATGCCAGGTTCGCCTGCGTCCTGGATCCCGTCCTGGTCATAGTCTTCCCAGACCCGGTCACCGATGACCGCATCGTCGAAGATGCCAGCATCCACGGTCAGGTTGGAGTCACCCGAAGACAAGGTGATTGGACCGGTGACTCCTGGGTTCTGGCTATTGCTCAAGCCAGCGTCGCTATCAATCGCGTCATTGCCACCCTGATCTTGCAAGGTGAAGACATGACTGGCAGGAGCGACGAACTGGACGGTGTAAACACCGGGAACCAGGTCAGTGAACAGATAGCTGCCATCGGCTGCAGTTGTGGTGGTAACGGGATTGCCGCCAACCAGAACCGGATTGCCAGCTCCGTCAAGCAGGTTGACAGTGACTCCGGGGACTCCGGTTTCGCCGCCATCCTGGATGCCGTTGACATTGCTATCTAGCCAGACAATGTCGCCGAGCTCGGCAGGCTGATAGAAGCCCTGGTCCCAAGTGAGGTCGGAGGTTCCCGCACCCAAGCTGATGGTTGGAGTTGCCAACATGGTGTCGAATGGGCTTGCTGCATTGTTGATGATGCGAGCATCGGAGTCGACGCCAGCGTCGCTGCCGGTGGTGGCACCGGTCGGCACATGGTTGGCCAACTGATCAAAGACGACGACATAATCACCAGCATCGAGGTTGTCGAACAAGTAGCTTCCATCAGCCAGAGTGTCCATGGTACTCAACAAGATCGGGTTGGCCAGGTCGGCCGGATTGATCTTGTAGAGGGTGACGGCGAGGCCAGCCACGGGGGCTTCCCCGGCGTCCTGGATCCCGTTTCCATTCTCATCGATCCAGACATGGTTGCCCAGCTCGCTTGACCCGGTGTAGGAGAAGTCCTGATCCAGGTCATCCGGAGTTGCCACCGAGATGGAGGTTTGAGACTGATGGAGAGTGGCGATGCCGTCGTCATCAAAGGTCGCCTCGTCTTGACCAACAGGCAGCATGGAGTCATCAACGAGGACTCGATAGTCGCCAAAGGGCAGGTTGTCGAAGAGGTATTCGCCGTTGGCATCGGTGGTCGTGCCATACTCTGCGGCGCTGTAGACATAGTCATCGGCAGTGCCAAAGGCGTTGTCTGGTCCAGCCCAGGTGAGGCTGACATCAACACCGGTGATGGCGGCGTCGCCAGCGGCGAAGACTCCACTACCAGCGAGATTGGCGTCGCCACTATTGTCGGCGTCGAACCAGATGGTGTCACCAATGGAACCAGTCCCTCGGAAGCCGAAGTCCTGGTCGAGGTTGGTGTTGTCACCAACACTCAATGACAGGCTGGACTGCAATGGTGAGCCCAGGCCGTCGGCGTCAAAGGTCTGAGCCAAACCAGCAGGCAAGGTGGTGCCGTCAACAGTGACGACATAGTCACCGAAGGGCAGGTTCTCAAACAGGTAGGTCCCATCAGCAGTAGTAACCGTGCTCAAGGTGGTGGTCTGGCCACTGATCGGATCGGTCCAGTCGAGGGTGACCGTCACTCCGGCAATACCGAACTCGTCGGCATCCTGGACTCCGTCGCCGTCAAGGTCATACCAGACGGTGTCTCCAATGGAACCGTTGCCCCGGTAGGAGAAATCGACATCCAGCTGGTTCTCGCCTGGGTCAACGGTGATTCCGGTGACAGCGTTGGGGGTTGCGATTCCGTCCAGGTCAAAGGTCGCAAGACGCAGACCTTCGGGAATATCAGTCTGATCGACACTCACCTGGTACTCACCAGGAGGGATGGAGTCGAACAGGTAGGTTCCGGTGGCGTCGGTGTCAGTGGTGAACGTCAGGTCATCGACGTTTCCGAAGATGCCGTCGAAGCCAGCCCACAAGGCCGTCACGGTGACGTTGGGAATGCGGTATTCGCCGACCCCGTCACTGGCGTCAGCAGAATTGTTCTGGTCCCACCAGATGCGGTTGCCCAAAGACTGACCAGCACCAGCGGTGTCGGTGAAGCCGAAGTCAACATCGAGTCGACCGGGGGTGCCCGAACCATTGTCAGATGCTGGATCGATGGTGGCGATGGCACTCTGGTTGAGGCCTCCGTCCAGGTCATAGCTGGGGTCGAGCCCGGCCAGGTTGGGATTGAGGGTGGTGTTGCTGTAGTCAATCTCGACCGTGATCGGCACATTGCTCGGAAGATCAGTGAAACCGTAGTTGCCGAGCAGATCGGTGGTGGTTGTGTCGGTGATAGTGGCACCGGTGATTGGGTGGCTATAGGAGATGGTGACGGTTACGTCGGGAATACCGTTCTCGCCGCCATCTTGCACTCCGTCGCCGTTGGTGTCCAACCAGACGCGGTCACCCAGCATGGTGGGAACCGAGGTGATCTGGACTGAGGCGGTGTCGTCCTCACCTGGTTCAGTTACCGAGTTGTCCGGATCGGAGTCGGGGTCATAGGTGGAGGTCTCGGTGACCTCAGTCAGGTTGTCGATTGTGCCGAGGGCGCCGATTTGCATTCGGACAACCAGATTGAGGGTGGTGCCAGCTGGAATGCTGCCAATGTTCCATTCGCCCCACTGCGCTCCGGTTCCGCCGGTTTGAGTGAAGGTTCCTTGGTCGATGGAAGTGACGCTGGAGTAGATCAACGCTGATCGGTCCAAGGCATCTTCGACTACCACGTCAAGAGCCGTATCGGGGCCCTGGTTGGTGATGGAGATGGTGTATTCGATGAAGGAGCCGAACCAGTGTGGCCCATTGGCCGGATTGGCGTCGCCGTCAACTGGGGAGACTGACTTGGCGACCTCAAGGTCGGCTCGTCGGATAAAGACGGTGTCGGTGGTGGAGTCGTTGTAACCAACGGGAAAACTCGGTCCAGCTCCGTCTGGATCACAACAGCTGCCCGAACCGGAGGCATCGTCGCCACTGACCTGGACCTCGTTGATGTGGGCGTGTCCGGCTCCACCGTCCCAGCCAGTGTTGGCGATTCCAGTTGCGGCATCGGGGGTCAGGGCCGCAGACTGAGGAATGGCCTGTAAGGCTACGGTGAAGCTCTCGCCGGGGGCAAGAGATGCACGCACATCGATCCAGAATAAGGCCTCTTGGCTATTGGTGGCCGGTTCATTGCACGAACCAATGGTTGCCGTACAGCCTGGCTCGATGCTGCTGGGGGTGCCGCCGTAGGTGACGACGGCAGAGGTGGGTACGTAGGTCCAACCCGTGGGCAGGGCATCGACGACATCAACGTCATAGGCAGTGGCTGTTTCATCATTGTTGGTAACAGTGATGAGCCAGTTGAATGGTTGATCAAGGCGAGCGTCAGTGTCGTCGCTGGGTGCAGCATGAGCCTTGGTGACTTGAAGATCGGGGAAGTGGACTTCGACGGTAACTTCGTCGCCATCTACGGCACCACGAGTTCCGCTATCGCCATAGGTTGGGATGTCATCGTTGGCCGGGTTGGCGGTGGTGAGCGCCAGTCGGATGGGTGAGGACAAGCCGAAATAGGTTGGGACATCAATGGAGTTGGTCAGATTCTGGCCATCGGACAGATCATTGGATGGTGCAAGTACAACGTCATAGTCCAAGGACTGGATGCCGTCGGTACCGCCGCTGGCGGCAGAGATGGAGGTGATGGTCCAGGTGATGGTGCGGGCACCAAGGTTCCAGACACCGGGGAAAGCAGCGTTGGAGCCAACAACGTTGCCGCCGTCGAGAACGGGGGTACTTGAAGCAGCATCGACGGGAATGAGACCGGTCGGTACTACATCAACCATGGTGATGTCATGGGCATCGCCGTCTCCGGAGTTGGAGACGTGAACCGTGTAGGTCAGCTGGTTGCCAGCTTCAACGTCGCAACCGTTGGCGGCTGAACCGTCATTGTCGTTGCTGCCGGACGTGTCATTGGCGGTCGTGGTGTCACAAACCGGGTTGGCTAGTGCCGCACCCGATGACATGGTCACGTCCTTGTCGACCACCAGAGCAGGCTCGATGATGTCGATATCGTCAGCAACCTCAGGAGTCTTGCCGTCCCAGCTACCGGAGTTTGCATTGGTTGGGGGAGCAGGAAGATCGGTTACGGCAACCGGTGGTGGTGTGGCGCTTGCAACACTTTCCCAAGCCAAGATGGATGTGTTGACCGGATTGTCAGCAGTGACTGCCGAAGAGTTGACATGAACCTGATACTCAGCGGTGATGGAGCAATCCGCTGGTGTGCCACCAGCATCTTGGGCATCGATATCGCCGAGGTACCAGCCAATGATCTGGCCAGACGGAGTGAGTTGCACGATGTCACCAACAACCAGGGGAGCCAGGGACTCTCCCGGAAGGCCAGCGTCGGTGATCAGCTGGCAGTCATTGATGGTGATGGTTCCGTAGGAGTTGAAGTCGACTTCAGATGGCAGGGTGTCGAAGATGGTGGCGTCAAAGACTCGGGTACCAGCTGGGATGTCGACACTCAGCTGGAAGTCGGCGTTGTCGCCAACGGCGTAGGTCTGGATATCGGCGCCACCGAAGTTTGCTTCGTCCTTGGCCAGTGTCGCGTCAGGCAGATCGAGGGTGGCGGAATCGTTGTCGCTATAGGTGGTGCGCTCACCGGTCGGTGTTCCGGAAAGGCTGGTACCAGTAACAACCACCGTGTTCGTCAGATGGCTGGCAGCAATGGCCGGGTCATCAACAACCACGTCATAAGTCAGGGTGACCGTTGCGCCAGGGGCCAAGACGCCCAGGGCGGGGGTGGTGGCAGTATTCCAAACCAGGGTGCCTTCGATGGGGCTCACACCGGCGGTGAAGGTTCCTCCGCTGGCTCCACCGCTGACAGTTACACCTTCGGGCAGGGTGTCGGTGACAACCAGGTCATAGGCATTGGACACATCGTCTGGTGCTCCGGTGGTCGGGTTGGAAACCACCAGGGTGTAGGTGATGGTTTCGCCAGCAGAAACGTTGCCAACCACATTGTTGCCACTGTCGCGGGCAGTCTTGGCCACCTGAGGGTCAGGCTCGACGATGGTGGTGACGATTGGGGAAGAAAGCATGGTGCTGGTGGATCCACTGGCAACCTTGGCGGCCACCAGATGGGCACGATTATTGAAGGTGTCCCCACTGGTGTTCGCTGCGGTGTCGACGACTCGAAGCTGGATGACCAGCTCGACGATGTCATCCTCATTGGGACCAGATGACGGAGCGTCATTGGACGCAGCGGTGTAGGTGGTGGGGAAGATGAGTTGGGCGCTGAGACCGCTCTGACTGAAGGTGAAACCGTTGGTGAGAGCATCGACACCGGCATGACCGTCGTAGCGATACAAGGTGGCCGACGTCATGGAGACGTACTCGAGGTTGGCGGGGAAGGTGTCGCCCAGCCGAGCGTCGTAGACGGAAATATCGGCCGGAACAGTGCCGCGGATGCGGTATTCGATCAGCTCACCAATGGTGGCTTCCTCGGCCGTGGTGGCCAGCGAAGCGTTGGCAGTATTGGAGTTTTGATCCGGTGTCTGATCGTCATTGTCATCGTGTTGTGACTGGTGTTCCTTGGTGACAACGAGACCGGGAGTGACAACATCGGTCTGGGCCTTGGCGTCACCGATGGTCGGGGTCAATGATGTATCGATATTGCCGGTTCCCGTGCCAGGAACGTATTGCTTGGCTGGACCGGCATGGTTGGTGTCTGATCCCGTGTACTGGCGAATGCCCGTGTCGTTAGTCAGGGTCTCAGAGAAGCCGATGCCGCTGGGGATGGTGTAGGAATAGTCGAGGGTGGCTGACTGGCCGGGGGTGAGGGAGTCGATGGACCAGCTGATGGCGCTTCGCGCGCCAACCACGTTGTCGTGGCACCAGTCAACCGTGCCAGGAACGCTCAGGACAATACCGCTTGGGTTTGGCTCGACTGCGTTGAAACCAACCAGGTCACTACAAGAAATCTCCGTGGGAAGCAGGTCCCAAGATGATGCATTGAATGCTTGGGCCTGGGAGGCCACATAGGCAGAAGATGATGCTGAGGCGGCGCTGAAGTCATTGCTAACAGTGATCTGGTGGGCTACTGCCTCACCGGCGACCACAGTGGTGGCGCCAAAGTCGGTCTTGGCGATAACCAGGTGGGGTTGCACGATCTGGATGTCAGCATGATCTCGAAGTGAGATAGTGGCTCCGTCGATGTTGGCTGAGGTGAACTTCTGCAGGTTGGAGACAATGTCGGGGATCGTCGCTGATGCGGGCGGTCCAACAATGGCGGAGAAGATGACTTCGAAACGAGTGGCACCATTGTTGATGAACAGGTCACCGGCGAAGGGTCCGCCAGCAGTATCGGGATCGATCTCACCCAGGTCCCAGGTAATGAGATCGCCGCTTACGGTCACGTCGTCGATGGTGGTGTTGTTGTTCGCAGTGGCACCCATCGACTGCCGATGCACCCCAGAACTGCTCAAAGGTGTAGCCCAGAGGCATGAAGTCATCGACTCGAGGTGTGCGGTAGTTCAATGCTGTTTCCAGATCGAGACCAAGGCGGTAGCAAACCCGGTCGCCGTTCTTGTAGGCATAGGGTGCGCCAACCAGAGCGGCAGGAGCGCCGGGTGAGGCGGAGCCTGCTGCATTGGTACGGACCCAGGTGGCGGCGTCACAGTCGAGCACGGTGCCAGGGGCAGTCGGTACGGAGACGGACTTGTCAATGGCAGGTGTGCCAGCGCTGAAACCGGCGGCTGACTCATCAAAGATCTGCATGCCGTTGTCGCCATTGTTGTCGGCAGAGATGTCGCGGGGGCTGCCACTGATGACGTTCTTGAAACCGTCCATGCTGACGGTGTTGTTGAAGCCGTCGGCGCCATTGACTGGAGCGGCGTCGGCGAAGGACTCTTGGTAGCTTTCTCGAACCTTGGCGCTATAGGTCAAGGTGGTCGAGCTGGAAGCGTTCAGGTTGGTGAGGGCACCAACGGTGCTGAAGTCCCATTGGAGGGACCAGGTGCCGTCGGAGTTCTCGGTGAGCGACGTGAGCGAGGGGCTGGGAGCTGGGCCAGCACCGGCACAGTCGCCGCTGATCGGCGCGGTGGTTTCGGGGTCGGAGCCACCAAGCAGGGGACACAGGCCGTCGGGCATGACGTCAACAATCGTCATGTTGGAGACAGTGCGGTACTCGCCAGTCTCGACCAGAAGGGTGTAGTTGGCGACAGAACCGTGCAGGACGGGTGAGGGCTCAGTCAACAGACTTGTGAATGGAAAGATCTTCGACCGAGACGATGAAGTCGTCAACGTCTTGGGCGTTCTCAGCACCGGCAAAGGCGACCGGTCCGGTGTAGCTGGTACCGCCAACAGTGGCCCAGTTGCGGGCCTGGTCTTCACCGGCGGTTTCGTTGGTGTGGGGGCCGGAGTTGTTGTCCAGGTTGGCCGTGGGATCCGAAGAACCGCCGCCAGTGTTCATGGTGGAGACGTAGATGTTCTCGCGGATTGGGATAGCAACCTGGTATTCGATCTGGGTGAGCAGATTGGTGGTCATGGTTCCCAGGTCCCAACGCACGTGGGTATAGACACCATCAGCCATTCCGGTTGGTGCCGGCGTTTCCGTTAGAAGCGGTACCAGAGGTGATGACTCCGGAGCTAACACTGACCATTTCGACCAGATCCGGAGCGGGGCAGGGCCCGGCTGGGGCGGTGGTGGCAGTGAGGGCAGGTGCGCCCGGGTACTCCAAGGTGGATCCGGGGTTGGCTGGTGCATCGGTCGTGTTGTCGACGCCACCACATCCAAGGAATTCCAGGTTGGCTGGCACATAGTCGTGCACGATGACAGCGTCGGTATTGGCAACGCCATTGTTGGTGACGTCAAGATGGTAAGTGTTGACCTGGTCGTGCAGGCCTCGGAGCATCTCGTTCTCGGCCCCAACGGTGGGTGAGGTTTTCTCGATGTCGATGGGGACGATGGTGGTGCTAAAGCTGGAGCTTGCGCTGCCGTCGAAGTCACCGCTGGCAGTGAAATCGGCTCCGTTGAAGTCGGGAACATCACGGGGGTCTTCGCTGGCGTAGAAGCTGGAAGGAATGGTGACCACAGAGCCAACCGGATGTACGGCCGCCGAGGCCGTGAGATTCATGGAAAGGGAGAGAGTCGAACCCTCTTGGATGTCACCAACGTTGGTGAACAAGACGACGGTTCCGCCTGCAACCGCATGGGATGAGGTGGGGGAGGGGGCGCTGGTGGCGAGGCTGACACCAGATGGCAACACGACTCGGAACGAGCCGTTGTAGCCATTATTTCCGTTGCCCCCAACGGGGTTCTCTGCTGTCAGGGTGACAGCGAACGCCGACGGCGACGTGATGAGCACGGTGGCTGGTCCACTGGAGCTCAGGGTGAGATCACTGGTAGCTCCAGCGGGTGACGCGGGAGTGAAGATTGCTGACAGGGTGGCAGCGATGAGAATGAATGCCTGGATTGACGCACGAAGGCGAGACTTCAGCATGTTTTCCTTCAGATAAGTGGAAACGAGAACGCACGCGGGCTCTCCCGTTGCCTGCCAGGGTCGGCTTCGGGTCCGTTTTCCTTAGGCGCGTACTTGCGAATAGGCGCTTTGGACTACTCAGTCAGCGGAGCTACCCGGGGCAGCCGGAGTCGGAATTGAATGGTGCTCTGAGGCTCAGCTCGATAGTTTGGCTATCGAAACGTATTCGCGTGCCCGGCCGAAGTCCGACAAACAATAGGGAGTGGGTCAAAACAGTGGCGAGTCCCACAACATCGACTGATCAGCAAGGCCAGACGGTGCTGCGTCGCGGCGCCACCCTGGTGGCCGACCATGTCCGTCTTCATCCTGGGCCCTTTGCCATTGCGGTACTCGGTGCCTCCGTCTTTGCTGGCTGCACGGTCCTAGCAACCGTGGTGCTTGGTCGGGTAGCCGACGAGATCGTGATTCCTGTATTCGAAACTGGAGAAACAGGGAAGTGGTCGGTGAAGACCGGAGTCGTCGCCGTTCTATCGGTATCGATACTGCGAGTCGCCGGAGTGGTCACGCGCCGTTATTTCGCTTCCATCACCTCTGAACGAGTGCAGTCATCACTTCGTCATCAGCTAGTCGATCAATACCTCGGGCTACCACTCACTTGGCATCAAAAGACCCCAGCAGGGCAACTACTGGCTCACGCTGACAATGATGCCGAAGTTGCCACCGAAGTGCTGCACCCGCTCCCGTTCTCGGTTGGCGTGGTCTTGCTCGGTGTCTTCTCCATCATCAGCCTGTTGCTGGTCGACATTCCCCTGGCTCTCATTGCCTTTGTCGTTTTTCCGGTCCTCGCCGGCGTGAACAAGGTCTATAGCGGCTTGGTCGAAGTGCCAGCCGCCAGGGTCCAAGAATCGGTGGGTCGAGTAGCCACCATCGCCCACGAGAGCTTCGATGGAGCCCTGGTAGTCAAGACCCTTGGACGCTCCGAGGCAGAATCGGAGCGATTCGGCGAAGCGGTTCAAGAGCTTCGAGCCCGCCGTGTCGTCGTTGGCTATTTGCGGGCCGGTTTTGAGGCCTTCCTGGATGCCATGCCCAACATCGGAATCGTCTTGGTCATGATCGTCGGCGCCTACCGGGTTGATGCTGGAGCCGTCCGGCCGGGCGAGCTGGTACAGGTGGCGGCCCTGTTCAGTGTGCTGGCCTTCCCGGTTCGGGTCTTCGGCTATTTCCTCGAGCACATCCCCCCTTCTGTAGTGGCCAAGGATCGTTTGCGCGGAGTATTCGACGAACCCATCCCTGCATCCATGGTCCGATCCAAAACCGTGGCCGAAGGTTCCCTTCAGGTCGATGTGTGCAATGTGAGCTTTGCCTACGGCGAGACGGGACCGGTCTTGGATGACGTCACATTCTCCATCGGTGCCGGAGAAGTGGTGGCTCTGGTCGGATCCACTGGAGAAGGAAAGTCAACGTTGGCTCATCTCGTCACCGGCTTGCTTCCGCCTGATTCGGGGACGATCTCCGTTGGTGGAGTTCTGATTGATGATCTCACGGCTTCGGACCGAACATCACTGGTCGGATTGGTCTTCCAAGAATCGTTCCTTTTCGCCGACAGCATTGGCGACAATATCGACCTGCAAGGAACACACTCGGCTGCCGAGATCGCCAAGGCCGCGGATGTGGCCAATGCGTCAGAGTTCATTCATGAGATGAGCGAGGGGTTCGGTACTGTTGTTGGCGAAAGAGGGGTAACTCTCTCTGGTGGCCAACGCCAGCGAGTGGCACTAGCCAGAGCTCTCCTGCAAGCCCCGCGATTGCTGGTGCTGGATGACGCCACCAGTGCAGTCGATGCCAAGATAGAGCAAGAGATTCTGGCCGCCTTGCGTAGCGAGCTGCGGATGACCACCCTGATCGTGGCCCAGCGAGTTTCGACCATCAAGCTGGCCGATCGGGTGATCTACCTCCGCCAGGGCAAGATCGCCGCTGCTGGCACCCATGAGGAGCTTCTACGGAATCCTGCCTATCGCGACCTGGTTACGGCCTATGAGACGGGTGAATCATGAGACAGCAGTTCGTGAGACAGCAGTTCACGAAACAGCAGTTCGTGAGACAGCAGTTCATGAGACAGCAGCGATGACTGAATCAGGACGCCGCTTGGATGCAAGCGAAGAGGTTCCTGATGGAGCTCTTCGGGTGCTTCGCCGCGGGCTGCAGGCGACTCCAGAACTGAGGCGGGGCCTGCGGGCCGTTGTTGTGCTAGGTCTATTGATTGCCGCGGGCAGGTTAGCAATTCCGGTTCTGGTCGAACGAGCACTGAGTCAAGGCATGACCGAGCTGGAGACTGCCGTCGACGGCACGACGAACGTCCAGGTCGATATTGGGCTTGTTGTCCGGTTGGCCTTGCTCACCCTTGCTGTGGTGATAGGAGCTGCCCTTGGAACCATGTTTGTGCAACGCCGACTGGTGACCCAAGCCGAGCTCGGCATTGCCAACTTGCGTCAGCAGGCTTTTGAGAAGATCCATCGCCTGTCGATCGCTGACCACAACGAGACACGACGCGGAGTTCTGGTGGCGCGGGTCACCAGTGACGCCGAGTCCTTAGCCCGGTTTGCCCAGTGGGGGCTCTATGCCTGGGCGGTCCAGCCGATGCTCATCTTGGGAACCTTTGCCGTACTCACCGTGTATTCCTGGCAGATTGCTCTGGTCGTCGCCCTGGCCTATGCCCCGGTCGTTCCTTGCCTGCGATTGCTCCAAAAGCGGCAGCTTGCGGCCTATGACGCCTACCGAACCAGTGTTGGCGTCATGCTGACCGGTTTTTCCGAAGCGGTGATGGGGGCGGCGGTGGTCCGGGCCTACGGGGCCGAAGACCGCACCCGCCAACGCCTCCGTGGTGCCATTCATGATCGATACAAGGCCAGGATGCGAGCCAACGGGTACATGGCTGGGGTCTTTGTTGTCGGTGATGTCTTTGGCGCCATCGCTTTTGCTTTGGTCTTGGTTCTCGGAATCCAATTCCGCGAGGCGTGGACGTTGACCTCCAGTGAGCTGGTGGCGGCCCTGTTCCTGACGGTTCTGATGAATGGCCCAATCGCCGAACTCGGTGAGACGCTGGATCAGACCCAAACAGCAGTTGCCGGCTGGCGCAAGATTCTTGATCTCCTGGACTATGAGACTGATGTGTTGGAGCCGAGCCCAGGGCTAGATATTCCTGAGGGAGCAGTAGCGGTCGAGGCAAGGAATCTCGGCTTCAGTTACCGAGGTTCGGGACCCGTTCTGGAAGATGTCGATGTCATGCTGCCCGCTGGATCCAGTGTGGCCATCGTTGGTCAGACTGGCTCGGGCAAGTCAACCTTCGCCAGCCTGCTCTGTCGGTTAGCCGATCCCACCGTCGGCGAGGTGCTCCTCAATGGGGTCGTTCTCTCCGAAGCGTCTCCAGATTCTCGCCACCGGTCGGTTCGCATGGTGGCCCAGGACGGTTTCTTGTTCGACACCACGATTCGTGAGAATGTGCGGTTTGGCCGAGATGGAGCCAGCGATCGTGATGTTGAGGCTGCTTTTGAGCGGCTTGAGCTCGGCTGGTGGATCAAGAAGCTGGCAAAAGGGCTTGATACCGAGGTCGGCGAACGAGGCGATAATCTCTCGGTCGGAGAACGTCAGCTGGTGGCACTAGCCCGGGCCGCTCTGGCCGACCCAGGCTTGCTCATCCTCGATGAAGCAACCAGTGCTGTTGATCCTGAGACCGATCAGGCATTGACTACGGCGATCCGAAATCTGGCTCGGGGACGAACCTTGGTCAGCATCGCTCATCGCTTGTCAACTGCTGAGGCCGCCGACACCATTCTGGTCTTTGACCAGGGAAAACTCGTGCAACAAGGCTCTCATTCCGAGCTGGTTTCCAGTGCAGGAGTATATTTGGAACTGCATCAGGCGTGGATTGGGAACACCCGACGAAGCGTTTGATCTGAGGTATCCGGTTCTTATTCTGAGAGTCGGGCAGCACACATCAGAGGCGAGCCAGGCTGGTTCGTCGGAGGGATTTTGCTATGAAGAAGTATGTACGTTCCGTAGTCGGGGTGACCGCCGTGGCCTTTGCCCTGAGCGCGTGCGGTGGCGGTTACGACCGTGCCGAGTTCATTGCTGAGCTTGAGGAAAACTCAAACATTGACAACACGATGGCGACCTGCATGGTCGACAAGATGGAGGATCAGATCGGTGTCGATCGACTCGATGATCGTGGCGATCCGACCGACGAAGAAACGATCATCATGACCGATATTGCCTTTGACTGTATTGCCGGTGGGTAGCTAGTAAGAACCGCTCCACTTGAGACAGAGGACTTCTGTCTCTTCACGGTCGGTGCTCGGTCCGGTAACATGCCAAAGGCTCCATTTCGGAGCCAGGTTGAAACCGTTTCAGCAACCACATCCTCAATTTCAGGAGAGCGTCGGCCGTGAGCAAGTCCCCAGTTCGAGTAACCGTCACCGGACCAGCAGGTCAGATTGGCTACAGCCTTCTGTTCCGCATTGCAGCGGGAGAGCTGCTTGGTCCCGATCAGCCGATCATTCTCCAGATGCTGGAGATCACGCCCGCCCTTGGCGCCCTTGACGGGGTAGCCATGGAGCTTGACGATTGTGCATTCCCCCTCTTGGCCGGAATGGTCAAGACCGACGACGCCGAAGTCGCCTTTGGGGATGCTGACTATGCCCTCCTTGTCGGGGCCATGCCGCGTAAGAAGGGCATGGAACGTGCCGACTTACTTGAGGCCAACGGAGGCATCTTCGGGCCACAAGGCAAGGCCATCAATACCGCCGCCAGCAAGGACATCAAGGTTCTGGTTGTCGGTAACCCGGCCAACACCAATGCGCTCATCACCCTGTCCAATGCACCCGACATTGATCCCCGCCAGATCCAAGCCATGACTCGCTTAGATCACAACCGGGCCATGAGCCAGCTCGCAGCCAAGACAGGCACCACCGTCAATGATGTGAAGAAGATGACGATCTGGGGCAACCACAGCTCAACCCAGTATCCCGACATCTTCCATTGCGAAGTCAACGGCAAGAACGCCGCCGAGCTGGTCAATGACCAGCCATGGTTGGAAGACGACTTCATCCCCACCGTTGCTGGACGTGGCGCTGCCATTATCGCGGCACGAGGTAACTCCTCCGCCGCTTCGGCCGCCAACGCCGCTATTGACCATATGCATGATTGGGCCCTCGGTACCCCCGATGGTGATTGGGTCTCCATGGCCACAATCTCTGATGGCTCCTACGGTGCGCCCGAAGGAATCGTGACTTCGGCGCCAACGACTTGTGCCAACGGAGAGTTCTCCATTGTGCAGGGCTTGGACATTGATGCCTTCAGCCAGAGTCGTATGGAAGCTACCTGGGCCGAACTGGTCGAGGAGCGCGACACGGTCGCCGGACTTGGTCTGATCTAAGCCAACGCAGTATTCGGCGGACCTGCCTATTTGAGGAACCTGCTGGTCGTATTGTCGGCCAGCAGCTTCCCGCCTGTCTGGTGGGTCGGGCAATAGAAGACGGTGTAACTGCGGTAGGTGACCGAAGCAATCGTGTCATCACACGAGCCATCAATTCCTTTGCAGGACTCACCAGCTCGATTGTGCACCCTGGATGGGCGATCGGCACTCTTACCAATGCCATCCAGAGTGCGCTCATGAGCAATGCCGTCCTTGATGGCTACGTCAATGGCCTGATGAAGCCGAGCGATCTGATCTTGGTCAAGCTTGGCTGCATTGCTGAACGGTGAAATCTCGGCCAGGAAGCAGATCTCGTTGGCCAGCATCCGGCCGAGACCCGAGATGATCTTCTGTGACCGGAGCAGCCCATGCAGCCGCTTGGAGTGTTGTGACAAGATCTCCTCCAGCTGGTCCCGATCCAAGTCAGCGGCTTCGGGAGCGAGCTTGGATAGTGGTTCTTGTTCGGTGGGCTCACCGTCAACAACCCAAACGCCAGCGCGACGCTCCGAGCCTGCTTCGGTCAAGAGCCAGGCCTCCTCGCGAGTGACTTTCTCGCTATCTCCTTGCTTGCCTGGCAGCTCGAAGACCCAGCGGGCAATCCCGTTGCGCGGCTTGCGTGTTCGCTTAGCATCGGGCCGCAGACGTCCACCTTGCATGAGGTGCACCACGTGGGTGTCGCCATTGTCGAAATGAAGGAGCAAGTATTTGGCTCGACGGCCGACTCCAACAAGGCGAGACCCCTTCGCCTCATCAGGGCTCGGGGAGAAGGTCTTGAGACCAGCAAAGTTCAAGAGTTGGAACTGCTTCAGCGTTGCTCCAACTAGCGCGTCGGACATCCGCTCACTATGCGCCTGAATTTCGGGCATCTCCGGCATGAGCTGACGCTAGCACCCTGTTGGTGCTGAGCTAGCACGGTTGCTGCTCAGGAGAAGACGGTGGAGCGGCGAACGTCGGCCAACAAGTCGTCTACGGCAGCGATCTTGTCGCCATGGCCTAGCAACAAATTGACGTCCCCAACCACACGGAGTTCGCCATCCAGAAAGGCTCGTTGAGCACTTCGCTCACCACGAGCGATCTCGGCCGCGAGCTGAGCTGTGGTGGCAAAGACCAGATCTGCGTCGGTGACGCCTCGGCTAACGGATACCGGGCCGGGTCCGTACCGGATGGAGTACGAGGAGATTGTTGAGGAGTCAAGCTCGGCTCCTGGATCGGTGCCCGTTGGTGAGATCGCATAGCCGACAACAAGGGCAGAGGTTGTTGCTGTCATTCCCGCCACGGCTCTGCCAGCTGCCGCAATCCACTCATCATCGAAATACCGCACGAGAGTCAGGCTACCCGCCCGCTTGTTCCAGCAATGAAATCAGTTGGCTTCTCTGAGCAAGCTCGGTTTCGATTGGAGCCAAGATGAGCTCGGAGGAGACTTGGCGGACGGCTTGGGCTACATCTCTCCTGATCGCGTGACCGGTTCTTCGGGCTCCTACCGAAGCAAAGACTCGACTCAGCATGGCCAGAAGCCAGCCGAGAAGGGCTCCACCGATGAGCAATCCGGTCGGAACCGGAATGCGTTTCACGGTCGGAGTCGGGAGGGCCGGTATCTGGAGGTAGGCCGCGCCAGCCAACCCCAAGAGCCAAACGGCGCCGACAATGGCGGCAATGGCCAGAAGCAGCTGCACCGAACCAACCAGTTTCCACCAGAGCGGCTTGCGTGGCTGCACGTCTCGCACTGCGTCAGCAACCACGTGGTCGAGTCGATCGAAGAGGACATCCTCGTCGGGGACTCCAGCTTGGCGGACGAGGTGCGGCCATGGAGCGGGAAGACCGGTGCTGGCTGAATCTGCGGCCTTGCGGATGGAGGCGAGGGCACGGGTGCGTTGTCCAGCAGACGCCGGGTCACGCGAAGAGCGACCAGCCGTTCCTTTTTCCAGGTGCAGCCTCCGTAGCGGATGAGGGCGAAGGCGTTGGGTCCATCGGGTGAAGGGCCAGCCGGTCTGCTCAATGGCGTCACGCCGATAGCCAGCGACCACGGCCTGGCTGACGGTATTGATACCGACGGCATCGGTCAGGTCTTCGGCCAGGGCCGTTGCCACCTTCTTGCTGATTCCGGCGGGGCCGTTGCGATCACTTCCCTCCGCGTCGGCTGCTTCCTCAAGAAGGTCACTTGCGGCCACGGCGAGATCAGCTTCCAATCGGGCCATGATGCTTGCTTGACTGCGAACCCGGCGTATCAAGAGGCCTCGGAGGTCATCAGTACCGCCAGGAGCAGTGGCCGAAGTGCTGACAACTGGAGTTCCGTCAACACCATCTTCGTCCAGAAGTCGGATCAAGTCATCTCGGCAAGCCCGGAACTCAGACTCGCTTAGCTGGTCGGACTTGTTGAGGACAACAACCATGGCTGAGCCATGATGAGATAGTCGCCGGAGGTAGTGATGGATGGCAGCGTCGGCATACTTCTCCGGGTCCGTTACCCACACCAGCAAGTCTGCATGTTCGGCAATCTGCTCCATCTCCAGTCGGTGTGCAACCTCGACGGAGTCATGATCGGGCACATCGAGGAGAACCAATCCATCCAGTTCTGAGTTCGGCTCTGATCCGGATTTCGAGTCCGCGTTCGAAGTCGCCACAACCTGGTGCCGGTTGCTCACACCGAGCCAGTCAAGCAGCGGGCCGGAGTCTCCGGATCCCCAAACACAAGCCAGGGTGCTGGATGTCGTTGGCCGTCGCACCCCAGTGGTAGCGATGTCGCTACCAACGATGGCATTGCAAAGGGAAGACTTGCCCGAACCGGTTGCTCCGAGCAAGCCGACGAGCAGATGTTCGGTGCCATGACGAAGCCGCTCATTTGCCTTGCACACAATGGCTTCGGCGAAAGCCACTGGTTCTAGCGAGAGGCGATCATTGGCTAGCTGGGCGGCCTGGTCAAGAGCGGTGACACGCTCGGCGAGGGAGGCACTTCGGTTGACACTTTTGCGCCGTGCTCTAGCACTCAAAGAACTCACTCATCCGCCCCCGCTTCTGGATCAGCGACGGGCTCTTGGACAGGCGCAGCATCGGGGCCTGGAGCGGGTGAGATCCGCGGATGTACGGGCCGAGCCGGGACGGCTGATTGGCCATGGGGCACAGAGAGGTCAGGAACCGCGTTGAATGCGGTGATTGCCGCTGCCAAGGTCTTGGACGTCATTGGTGGGGGCACTTGGCTCCACAGGTGTGTCCGGAACCGGTTGGCGTCAATGTCCAGCAACTGCTCCAGCCGTTCCTGCAAAAGGTGTCTGGCAGCCTCGGTGAGATCTCGAACAGCTTGCTCTCCGAACAGGGCATTCAGCAAGGTTTGGGAGACTGCGGCGGTGCCTGACGCAACAGCAACCTCGCCTCCGGTGAGACCACCCGTCTGGGCAAAGAGAACAATCATCAGCGCGACACCAACGCCATTGATACCTAGAGCCAGGGCTCGGGCAACGGAGCGCTTTCCTTCGCCTCGCTGACGGACCAGGTCGAGGATATCGTCTTGCCAGGAGCGAATCTCGCTGGCTATCGAGCGAGAAAGATCATCTGAAGCCCGCTCCAAGGACGTGTTGCCGCCCAAGGCCTGCATGCCGCCGGGTAGCTGGCGCCACCTCTGAGTGACTTCGAGGGCAGCTGCATCAGCGTGGTCCAGGACGATTTGTTCGAGGGTGGACGTGATCTCACCCTGGACCTCAATGGTCTGCTCCTTCTTGCCTCGTAATATGCGACCGATGCGGTTCCTGGCCCAAGTGATGCGACTCTGAATCGCTCTCATCAAATCGGCAGTACCGATGAGTTCTTGCCAGCGATCCAAAACCTCGCCGTGGAGGAGGGATCCGTCGGCGATCTCCGTAGCCATCTGAGCCTTGGCCGCGGTGTAGACGGCTTCCATTGCTAATCGTATTTCTTCGACGGCCTGGTCTTGCTTGCCGAGGGCTTCAGCGATTGCGGTTGCCCTTGGTTCAACACTGGCAAGCGCCCCATCAAGGGTGGATCGGATGATGGCCGCTCGCTGCTCCGCGCTGTTGGCCAATTCGTGCAGCATGTTGAGCAGGGGAGCGACGGCCGCTTCGGGAAGTCGTTTCTGGTCGTCCAGTTCTGTTTGCTCGATCTCAAAGACACTGATCTGGTCAAGGCCACGGTCGCGCAGCATTGATTCGAGATGGGGCACAATTTCGGCGCCGGCTCCCGGAGGAACCCGGTTGATGATCACAGACAGCGTCGTCCCGCGATCTCGAGCGCGGCCCAAGAAATCCCAGGGGACAGCATCGGCATATCGGACAGCGGTGGTCACGAACAGCCACAGATCGGCTGCCGCCAAGAGCTGGGTGGCAAGCTCGCGGTTGGCTTCCTCGACTGAATCAATGTCCGGGGCGTCAATGATGGCCAAGCCGGGCGGCATGGTCTTGGTCGGACGAATACGAAGCACACTGGTGGTCGTTGGTTCTTGCTGTTTGCCGTGCTCCTGCTGACCGCCAGTGACGCGGGGTAGATCGGGCAGAATGTCCGTCGAGGTAAACCAGTTCTGGTCCTCGGGGTGGCAAATCAACACTGGTGAGCGAGTCGTCGGTCGTAGAACTCCGGCGGTTGAAACATTGCTGCCAACCAAGGAATTGGTGATTGTTGATTTGCCTGATCCGGTCGAGCCACCGAGGACCGCTAGCAAGGGGGCATCCAGCCGCTTAAGGCGCGGCAGGAGATAATCCTGGATCTGGTCTTCAAGCTCGACCTTGAGCCCCTCTGCTGGACCTGTCGAGCCGAGGTCCAGGCTGAACTCAACTTGGGATAACGCAGTGTGGAGTTGGTCAAGAGCGGTGACAGTGTCAGTCATTGGAGAATCAACGGGGCATGAGCCCGTGGGGTTTGGCCCGGTCGCTGTCGTATGAGAGAGTCTGGAGTGGCCACGGCCAAGAGGATAGTCGGCCTCACCCTGGCAGCCGGTCTCACTCGGCATCAATGGCTCCTTGAGCCCGCCAGCGGCATGAGGGCCTAGATTGGATCCGTGATTCATGTACTCGCTGTAATTATTGGGGTGATTGCTGTCGTCTCGGTCGTGGCCGACATGATCAATACCTTGGTGACGACTCAGACGTCGAACTGGAAATGGTGGCTGTCTCGCCGCCTGGCCATCCTGACCTGGAAGTTTGTCAGAATGATTTCATGCCGGATGCCTGATGGTCCAATGAAGGAAGGGTTTCAAGCAAGTCTTGCTCCTGTCCTGGTCCTGATGATGCTGACGGGTTGGGTGGCCCAGCAGATACTGGGATTCGGGTTGATCTGGTGGGGAATCGGCGGTGTTCAGACCATTTCGGACGGAACGTCTGGTGTCGGTGGGTTGGAAGGGTTGCTGGATTCCGTCTATTACAGCGGGGTTGTCTTCTTCACTGTTGGTTTCGGCGAGGTCCTTCCTTCCGGAACGATCCCTCGATTTGGTGCCCTAGTTGAAGCGTTTAGCGGTGTGCTCACTACTGCTTTGGTCATCGGTTATTTGCCCGCTCTCTATGGTGCGTACAGCGAACGTGAGCGGAAGCTGATGACACTGGATGACGGGTCCGATGATCGCATAACGCCGACAAACCTCATCTGTGCCTGGTCGCCTGATGGTTCCGCCAGCGAACTGGTCTCTCATTTTGAGCCGTGGGAAGACTGGGTCGCCGGCATTTTGGTTACTCACACGAGCTTTCCCATGCTGCGGCTCTTTCGATCCCAGCACGCAGGCCAGAACTGGGTGACAGCACTTGGCTTGTTAGCTGACGCTTCCCTGCATTGTGAGATCATCGAAGGTGCGAATAACCGGGCGCCCTATTTCCTTTTCCGCCGCATTGTCAAGCTTTTCCGTGACCTCACCGAGGGAGCAGACTTGTCCGAGTACCGCAGGAAGTTGGATGTGATGTACGAGGCAGGCGAAGGGTTTGCTGGGTTGCATGAGCAACTCGTTGATCATGGGTTTGATGTACTGCCCTATGAAGAAGGGCGGCAGATTCTGGTCAGTATGCGCCGTCAGTTTGACGCTGAGCTTGAGTATCTCATCGATGAGTTGCTGGCACCTCGCGGCTTCTGGGGGCATGCCTTGCAAGAACAGGTCGATGGGTTCATGCCGAGCGTTCCCAGCGACGGCTAGATTCTCACAGTGCTTCCCGATGATTCAGTGCTTCCAAACAAGACTGTGCTTCCTGACGACTCAGCCCTACCCAAGATTGGTTCTCAGCTTGCTCGCGGCTTCCTGATGGGGGCGGCCGACGTTGTTCCCGGTGTTTCGGGAGGGACCGTGGCCTTGATCTTTGGCATCTATGAGCAGTTGTTGGAAGCCATCCGCACCGGTGCACGCGGCTTGGGCTGTCTGGCGAAAGGTGACGTCGCGGGATTTGTGCGACGGCTGAAAGAGGTCGACTGGCTCTTTCTGGTCCCTCTTCTGGTTGGTATCTTGGCTGCCGTAGCGGCCTTGTCATCAGTGATCGAACGGCTTCTAACCGATCAGCCCGAAGCCATGGCTGGCTTGTTCTTTGGCTTGGTATTGGCCTCAATCTCGGTTGCTTGGGGCTTGCTCGGTACTCGTGGCCGTGATCAGATGTTAATCGTTGCCGGTGTAGGAATTTTGGTGGCCGTCTTGCTTGGGTTCCAGTCTGGTCAGGTTTCTAGTCCGCCATTGTGGGCCTTTTTCTTGGCCGGTGCCATCGCTATTTGCGCCATGATTTTGCCCGGCGTCAGTGGCTCATTCCTGCTTCTGATGATCGGCATGTACCCGGCAGTACTCGGCGCGGTACACGATCGCGATCTGCCTGCCCTTGGCCTGCTGGTGGTCGGAGTGGTTGTCGGCCTGGCCCTCTTCTCCAATTTCCTTGGCTGGTTACTGGACAACTACCGCGACACCGTGTTGGCAGTGCTCATTGGCTTGATGACTGGGTCTCTGCGAGTGCTCTGGCCATGGCCCAACGGTGTTGGTGTTCTCAGTGAAGAAGAAACCATCGACGGCACTGGTCTTGAGTGGCCAGCCATGAGCGACTTCTGGTTGCCTTTCGGTCTGGCTGTCGCCGCTGCGGCCCTGGTCCTTGGTCTCACCCGCTACGCCACCTACCGCGAAAACAAGCCCTAGCGGTTCTAGGCGCTACCAGGGGAATCCTTCGGATTCCGTCAAGTTGTTCGCAAGCTCGCAACTTGCGGTGGACTAGATCTGGGCGGACTTGGCCCGGTTCTTGATCTTGGACTTCATGTAGTCGGCGTTCATGTAGGCAATGAAGTCCAAGCTGATTTCCTTGGGACATGCCTCGGAACACTCGCCATGATTGGTGCAAGCACCAAAGAACTGCTCCATGGTGTCGACCATGGACTCGGTTCGCTGGAATCGTTCCGGCTGACCCTGCGGCAATGAGTTGAGGTGCCAGAGCTTGGCTGAGGTGAACAGCTGACCAGCCGAGTTCGGGCAAGCAGCAATACAAGCGCCACAACCAATACAGGCCGCAGCATCCATGGCCGATTCGGCAGCGTCTTTGGGCACGAGTGTCTCGTTGGCTTCGCCTGCGGTGCCGGTCGGAGCATAGATATAGCCACCGGAGGCAATGATCTTGTCCATTGGTGAGCGGTCAACGATCAGATCCTTGATGACGGGGAAGGCCGCGGCACGCCAAGGCTCGATGACAATGGTGTCGCCATCGTTGAACTTGCGCATATGGAGCTGGCAAGTAGCGGTTGCTTTCTCCTGGCCATGGGCCTGACCGTTGATCATCACACCACAAGTGCCACAGATTCCTTCGCGGCAATCGTGTGGAAACTCAATGGGCTCAACGTCACTGTCGATCAGGTTCTCGTTGACGATGTCCAACATCTCTAAGAACGACGAATCGTCAGGAATGCCTTTGGCTTCATAGGTGACGAAGCTGCCGGGTGCGTCCGGACCTGGTTGGCGCCAGACCTGGAGGGTGAGGTTTAGTTCAGTACTCATCGTGAATCTCCTGTCTGACTACTTGTAGGACCGCTGGGAAAGCTTGACGTACTCAAACTCCAGCTCTTCTTTGTGCTTGACCTGTGGGGTGTCGGCGTCGCCTTGCCACTCCCACGCTGAAACATGCTTGAAGTCATCGTCGTTCCGGAGGGCTTCGCCCTCCTCGGTTTGTGACTCTTCACGGAAGTGACCGCCGCAAGACTCGCTGCGGTCCAAGGCATCCCTGGCCATGAGCTCACCCAATTCCATGAAGTCAGCAACACGTCCAGCCTTCTCCAACGAGGAGTTGAGTGAGTCACCGTTGCCGAGCACCTTGACGTCTTTCCAGAAGGCTTCACGAATGGCCTTGATCTCAGAGATACAGGCCTGGGTGAGGCCCGCCTCGTTGCGACCCATGCCGATGTGTTCCCACACGATCTTGCCCAGTTCACGGTGGTAATAGTCGGGTGACTTGGTTCCGCCGATGTTCAGGAAGCGTTGGGTGCGGTCGTTGACGTCCTTCTCGGCTTCTTTGAACACGGGATCATCAGTAGCGACGGGTTCGGTTCCGAGCTTGTCCGAGAGGGACTCACCAATGGTGTAAGGCAGTACGAAGTAGCCATCGGCCAGTCCCTGCATGAGGGCCGAAGCACCCAGACGGTTGGCTCCATGGTCAGAGAAGTTGGCTTCGCCAGCGGCGTACAGGCTGGGGATGGTGGTCTGTAGGTTGTAGTCAACCCATAGTCCGCCCATGGTGTAGTGGCTGGCCGGGTAGATCCGCATCGGTGTGGTGTAGGGATCCTCACCGGTGATGCGTTCATACATCTCGAAGAGGTTGCCGTAGCGCTCCTCGATTGCGTCACGGCCATCTCGCCCAATGGCGGTAGCGAAGTCCAGATAGACACCGTTCTTGAGTGGGCCAACACCCTGGCCAGCATCGACCACAGATCTCGGCGTTTCGAGAAGCAACGTCACGAGGAACAAGGTTGCCGAAGGCTGGGTACTTCTCTTCTAAGTAGTAGTAGCGCTCGGCCTCGGGAATGTCGCGGGCTCGGCGAGTCTCGTCCTTCTTGCGAGGAACCCAGATTCGGCCGTCGTTTCGCAGCGACTCCGACATCAAGGTGAGTTTGGACTGGAACTCATCTGCCTGGGGAATGCAGGTTGGGTGGATCTGGGTGTAACACGGGTTGGCGAAGAGAGCGCCCTTGCGGTGCGCCCGCCAGATGGCGGTGGTGTTGCAGGCCATGGCGTTGGTGCTCAGGTAGAACACGTTGCCGTAGCCGCCGGTCGCCAATACAACAGCGTGAGCGGAATGGCTACGGACCTGACCGTTGGTGAGGTCGCGGGTCACGATGCCTGCGGCCTCGCCATCCTTGAGCACTACTTCCAGCATCTCTTGGTCGGTGTGGAGCTTCACCTTGCCCAGATTTACTTGAGCCATCATCTGTTGGTAAGCACCAAGTAGGAGCTGCTGGCCGGTCTGGCCTCGGGCGTAGAAGGTGCGACTGACCTGAGCCCCACCAAAAGAGCGGTTGGCTAGAAGTCCGCCGTATTCGCGTGCGAAGGGCACACCCTGAGAAGTCATCTGGTCGATGATGTTGTTGGATACCTGAGCTAGTCGGTAGACGTTGGCTTCCCGGGAGCGGTAGTCGCCTCCCTTGACCGTGTCGTAGAAGAGGCGGAAGACCGAGTCGCCGTCGTTGCGGGAGTTCTTGGCTGCGTTGATTCCGCCCTGGGCGGCAATGGAGTGGGCCCGTCGGGGTGAGTCATGGAAGGTGTAGGCATGGACTTCATAGCCAAGCTCGGCCAGGGTGGCTGATGCTGATGCTCCGGCCAGACCAGTACCAACAACAATGATCTTGAATCGGCGCTTGTTGGAGGGGTTGACGAGCTTGGTGTCGAAGCGGTGGTTGTCCCACGCGTCTTGGATTGGGCCCGAAGGGACCTTGGAGTCGAGGATCATGATGCTGGGCTCCTAGATGGCTACGACGTCGGTGAGGACGGCGATAGGGAAGCTGACATTGCCAATCAGGATCAATCCGGAGACGACCTGTGCTGCGGTTCGCCGCAGCGTGTTGTACGCCGGGTTGTTGATGCCCAGGCTCTGGAAGGCTGACCACATGCCGTGGTAGATGTGCACGGCGACCGCAATGTTGGCGATGATGTAGCCGATGGCAACGATTGGTCGGCCAAGCGAGTGAACGACGTTCTCATACACTTCGCCGTGATGGAATTCGCCGGTTGCGATGCCGAAGCCGAGGGTGAGATCGGCCAGGTGGATGAAAATGTACAACGCCACGATGGGGCCGGTGAGGCGCATGGATCGAGAGGCCCAGTTGGCAGCAAGGAAGTCACGCTTGCCTGCGTAGGAGTTGTCGGACTTCCGACTCAGCATTGAGAGGGTGTAGGCCGAGTGGATGTGCAGCAGTAGGGCCGCTAGAAGCCCAAGTCGCATGATCCAAAGGACCACACTCTCCGGCATGATCGGAACCAGCAGGTTCCGCAGCGACTCGGCATAGTGGTCGGTGTCATAGTCCATGACCCCGTTGTGCTCGACCTCGCCGAGATAGATCTTCAGATTGCCTATCATGTGGGCAAACACGAAGCCGACGAGCATGAGCCCGCTGACTGCCATCACCCACTTTTTGCCGATGGCACTCTGGTAGATGCTGAGCGGGAAGGGTAAGTCGCGGGGTTTCTCCCGCATTGGCTTTTCCCCTGAGTTGAGGGGAGTGGTAGTCGGCGATGACACCGTGGACCTCCGAAGGTCATGTGTGAAGCGGGCCACTTGTTTTGTGTGCTTGGCGCGACAAGAAAGGTAGCGGACTCAAGGCTCACTAACCCAACTTGATCACCGAAAAGTCTTGTGTTGTCTGCCGGGTCGATTCTGGTCCCGACAAGTTGTTGTCAACGTTTGATTGCAGTTCGGGAGATGGCCTCGGAAGGTGGGATGACAATGGTCTGGTAGCGGTTGGTGGCAGCCCGATCTCCAGCTTCGAGCGCGAGGTCAATAATGAGGGGCCCGTTGACCTTGGGAACCACGAATTTTAGCGTGCCAACGTGGGCGCACGTGTCCGGAGGAAGGTCGCCAATCCAGGTGTGGGATTCCTCCCAATCCTGGGCTGATGCGGTTGCGGTGATTTTCACGCCTTCTAGTCGATCGGGCAGGTCGCTGACAACATGAACCATGAGTGAGACGGCTTCGCCGGGCACGGTCATGGTCGGTGGAGTATCACCAATGACGACCACTGGATCGCATGCGTCGGTGAGTGCTTCATAAGCTGGTTTCGGTTGCCGGGCGTGGTCGAGGACCCCGAACCCTCCGCTGGGTTCGGCATCGGCGAGAGCCATGAGGCAGAAGCCGCCGGTTGGCCGATATTTGAGCCTGCGAACCGTTTCGATTTGGGACCGGATCAGGTCGGCCTGGTAGGCCCGCGATGCCATGGCCCATGAAGGTCCGTTGGCGTAGGCCTGGCGGGGTAGGTAGCGCTCGAATGCTCCGGCCATGGCAGTTTCCCACTCTGGTGCGTCCTCATCCCATTCTTCAACGGCCGCAGATTGGGAGCCGAACCCTCCGAGGAAGAGGCCCAAACGTGGCCACTGCCGGATTACCTCGGCCAGGTCCTCGTAGTTGCCTGCGTGCCAACCGAGCCAGAGGTGGGCATCAGAGCTAGTGACGTTGGCAATGGTTGGCAGGCTGCCGGAGCGGGCGATGACCGATCGAGTCTTGTCCGCCCCTCGGAGTTCGCGTCGCAAGTAGGGGTCGAGAACGGAACGATTCCAACTCGGTAACAAATGACGACCAAGCCTGCGTCCGAGTGACTTCGTCGGCTCGCTAGCTGGCCCGGGCTCGGGCACGGGTGAGCCGTTGGGGTTGTCGTGGGCGCACCAGACAGAAATTGATGGATGGTGACCGACTAGGTCCACGACTTCTCGGGCCAGTTCCAAGGCGGCGGTGCGAGTCGTGGTGGCGTAGCCGCCCATCAGCGGAAGATCCTGCCAGACCAGCATGCCCAATTCGTCGGCTTGGCGATAGAAGTCGGTCGGTGCGATGTGTCCCTGAACTCGCAGAAGATTGAGGCCTGCCCCTTTGGCGGAAACGATGTCGTCACGAATCCGTTCGTGGGTCAGGGACGATAGGAACCTGCTTTGGGGGCCGACGCTGATGCCCTTGATGAAGATGCGTTTCCCGTTGACTCGCCACGTGAAGTCATTGACGCTGACGGTGCGGATACCGGTGCGCCAATGCACCCGATCTGAGACCGGCCCTTCCGTCCCATCCTGGGAGACTGAGCAGACGGCGACGGCAACCTCATACATTGGCTGCTCGCCCAGCTGGGCTGGCCACCAGAGTTGGGGCTTGTCGATCTCGACCGTCCACTCCAGGCGGTTCTCGCCGTTGGCGACGGTGTGGTTCTCTGACCCACCGGCAACCGCTTGGCCGAACGGTCCGGTGACAGAAGTATGGACCCGAAGGTCTCCGGCATGAGCGGTGTCCAGCACCAGACGGATGAGAAATTCACCGGTGTCTTCACTGGCCCGGGTGCAAAGCAGGCGCGAATGCAGGATCGCCGTTGTGCCTGTTTCGGTGACGGTTACGGGCTTCCAGATTCCGCCCGGTGAGCCGGGGGGAGCGAGCGGACCTTGTTGTAGCGAGCCAGTGATCGATCGCTTGGAGCGACTGGATCCTGGCGGAGGAGCTGCGACTTCGACGGAGAGCACGTGTTCGGTGGTGGCATCAAAGGCATCAGACACATCGAACTGATGAGGTACGAAGTAGCCGCGTGTGTCACCGACATAGCTGCCATCCAACCAGACGTCGGACTGGGCGGTGACGCCATCAAATTTCAGCCAGAGTCGCTTGCCCCACTCGGGCCGTGGGTGTTCGAAGTGGTAGCGATAGAGGAGCGGGCCCTCCTCGTCGGCGAAGGTCTCGTTCTGGGCCCAGTGGCCGGGTACCGGGACACGCTCCCATTCTGAGTCGTCCAAGTCTGGGTCAGCACCGGTGCGCGTCAACTCGGGATTGATTGGTGTTGCCTGCCACTCTCCCGAGAGATCCACAAGGACCAATGTTACTCGGTTAGCGCTGACGACTAGTGTCCAAATCATGACACCTCATGACTCAGCCCCAGCTTCCCGGTCGTCAACCCTGCCATCCACGGTCGGCGAGTTGCGCTCCTCGGGCTGGATATCGCGGTCGATAAAGGATGAACTTCGAGCAAACGTTGTGGACGGTTTGCGAGCTGGAACCGATCTGTTTCCAGGGGTGAAGGGCTATTCCGAGACGGTTCTTCCTCAGCTGGAGCATGCTCTGCTGGCTGGGCACGACATTGTGCTGCTGGGGGAGCGGGGCCAGGCCAAGACCAGGATTATCCGGTCCCTTACTGGGTTGTTGGATGAGTGGATGCCGATCGTGCGGGGCTCAGAAATAAATGATGACCCCTTCAATCCTGGCTCGCGCTATGCCCGGGATCTACTAGCTGAAAAGGGCGACGAGACGGCTGTTGACTGGGTCCATCGAGATGACCGTTTCGGCGAGAAGCTTGCTACTCCGATACCTCGATTGCCGATCTGATTGGTGAGGTCGATCCAATCAAGGTGGCGGAGGGCCGCTATTTGTCGGATGAGTTGACCCTTCACTATGGCCTGGTGCCTCGGACCAATCGGGGAGTGTTCGCCATCAACGAGCTTCCGGACCTGGCTGAGCGGATCCAGGTTGGCCTGCTCAATGTGTTGGAAGAGCGAGATGTTCAGATCCGTGGCTACAAGGTGCGACTGCCGATTGATGTGCTGTTGGTGGCGACTGCCAACCCGGAGGACTACACCAATCGTGGCCGGATGATTACGCCTTTGAAGGACCGTTTCGGTGCTCAGATTCGAACCCACTATCCACTGGACATCGAGTCAGAGATGGCTATTGCCGATCAGGAGGCCGTCATTCCCGATGATGTGGTGATCCCATCGTTCATGAAGGAGATCATTGCCTCCATCACTCACGCAGCCAGGGCATCATCTCATGTCAATCAACTGTCCGGGGTTTCGGTTCGCTTGACCATCTCGAATCTGGAGACTCTCGCTGCGGCTGCCACCCGTCGCTGTTTGATCAGCGGCGAAGGTGATGGTGGCAGTGGCGGAGATAATTACGCTGTTCCTCGGGTCTGTGACCTGGATGCACTCATCGCGTCAACTGCTGGCAAGATCGAAATTGATGCTTTGGAGGAAGGCCGCGATGCCGAGGTCATTGACCATCTGATGCGGTCAGCAATTCTGACCACGTTCAAGCACCTGGTCCCGATGGAGAGTGTCAAAGCAGTCGTCAACGCGTTCGGATCTGATGAGACGGTTGAGCGTGATTCGGGAAACCCCAGCTCCGAGGCCAGCTCTGCGCAGCAGGAAGCGCAGGCGCAAGTGATTGTCAGCACCGGCTATGACGTGTCAACTGCGGACTATTCCAAGGTGCTGAAGACTCTGCCTGCCTTGCAGAAACCAGTAGAGGATCTGGCAGGGTCGAAGGCATCAGCGGGCGAACAGGCTTCGGCCCTGGAACTCATTCTGGAAGGGCTGCATCTATTGAAGCGGCTCAACAAGGACGCCAGTGGGGGCAGGTCCAGCTACCGATCTCGTTCGTGACGTGTCAGACTTGAACGTGGCTCCAGTCGGGTGGGCTGACTGAACGTAATGGACTTCGCGACCCACTATTGGGTCGTCAACTCCATTATCTTCGCGCTTAGCCGGCCGCCAACAGGGACTCGAACAAGATGACGATCGATGGGCCGGCGATGTCGGCCAGACTCACGAGCTCAGGTTCCGCCCCGATGTAGGCAGTGAAGGTTTCAGCGGCTCGGCCGGAATCCAGGTCGTGCCTGGTGTCGCCAACCATCAGGCTGGTTGCCGGTTCGGACTTGAGAAGGCCAAGCGCGCCCAAGACCGGGCCGGACCCAGGCTTGGCTCCGTAGCCCGAGTCGTAGCCAACGACCGCGTCGAAATGCTCAGTCCAGCCGAGTTGCTTGATCTGGCGTCTGGCTTGGGCCTCGGAATCATTGGTGACGACGGCAAGCCGGATGCCCTCGTCGGTGAGATGTCGCAGAAGGGCTGCGGCTCCCAGCGCAGGAGCAGCGACGTCTTGGGAAAAGTGAGCCATGGCTCGGTTGAACTCATCGGGGTCGATGAAGGGCCGAAGGCGTTCGCCCAGCTCCGGGTTGGACTCGGCCACAAACGGAGCATCAGGGAGGATGGTGTTGGTGAGGAGATCGAAGCCAACAGCGTTGGCCGCAGCGCCAAGTCGCTGCTGGTCATCTTCGCCTACCAGCCGAAGGGCTGAGCCCAGGACGTGGTCCCAGGTTGCGTGGAAATCCAACAGGGTCCCGTCCTTGTCAAACAAGATGGTGTTGATCTCGCCCAGGCTGCTTTGCATGCTCGATGAAGATATCGGGAACCGCTGGTCTAGCTCGTGCACTCGGTCAGCAGATAGTCCACGATCTCTGGATCTTCGAGATCAAGGTTCTCGGCGATCAGTTCCAAGTCATCGTCGGCGGCATCCATATCAAAATCATGTTCGCGAGCGACTATCCGAAATTCTCCCCAGGCTTGTTCCATTCGTGAGAGCTCGTCCTCGTATCCCTCGGGCGAGGCCTTCGTCAACTTCGTAGCGGCTTCTTGAATCGAGTCCCATACTGCCTCGAAATCCGTGTCCTCAGGAGGGCCGTCCAACTCATCCAGATGCCCGCCCAGAGTCTCCCAGGCCACACAAATATCGGCGTCGGGGCTGCCAGCCCCGGTATCGCCGCCATCTGAATCGCCGCCATCTGAATCGTCGGTTGGTGGATCTGTCTCGGGTGGCGTTGTCTCGGGCGGAACTGTTGAGGTGGTTGTGCCCTCGGTTGTGGCTGTCGCACCCTCGGCCAGAGAGGTTGCCGAAGCATCATCTGCGTCCCCGTCTGAGCCGCAGCTGGCCGAAGCCAGGACCAAAATTGTGCCAGCCGCCAAGCGAAAGAGGTGTCGCGCTTGAATAGGTAGCTGCTGAAAAGTTAGAGCCATGATGATTCCCTCAAATCGTCCGTCGGCCTCACTCCGTGTGGGCGGTCACAGTATCCCACAGGCCCGTTAACCAAGCGTTAGTGAGCGAGACCTCGGGTCGTGGAGACCTGCCCTTGGCCGTTGAAGGTCAAGACTCGGGTGGCGATCTTGTCGATGAAGAAACGGTCATGACTCACCACGATGACTGAGCCGGGAAAGTGCATCAATGCCCGCTCCATGACCTGGGCGCTGGCGATGTCCAGGTGATTGGTTGGCTCATCCAGCAGGATCACCGACGCCCCTGACAGCAAACACAAGACCAGGGCCACCCGGGCCCGTTGGCCACCAGACAAGTTGCCGATTCGCTGCTTCAGATCCATTTCCGAGAATTGGAAGAGGCTGAGGAATCGGCCAACCGACTTCTTGGTTGCGCTGAACGCCAAACTGTCGGGAGCCGAGTTGACGGCATGGCTAACGGTGTCGTCCAGGTCCAATTCTTCCAGAATCTGGTTGTAGGAAACATGGTTCGCACCCTTGCGCCACGCCACAGTTCCCGAATCTGGTCCAGTTGACCCGGCCATGATCCCAAGCAACGTTGACTTTCCACAACCATTGGGTCCGACCACGGCCAGACGCTCTCGGCTTCGTAGATCGAACGACAAATCCTGGAAGAGATCCTGACCGGCAAAGCTCTTGCACAGGCCGGTGACTTCGCACAATTCCTTGCTGATCTGAAGCTGCTGATATATGTCGGTGACGATTTGATCGACTGGTCCACGAGTCTTGCTCTTCTTGATGTTTGCCAGCTTGCGATTCAGGCTTTTGTTATCGCTGGACCGGTTCTGGCTGCCCTTCTTCTGCAGCTTGGACTCTTGGCGTCCCTTGATGGCCTCGGACTCATAAGCCAACATCTCCTGCTCGTGGACGAATTGACGCTCCAGAGTCTTGAACCGGAAGTGTTTCTTGGGTACGTAGTCGCTGTAGTTGCCTTCATAAACCTGGAGCTGATGGTTCTCGACCTCGATGATCTTGGTGACAACAGCATCCAGGAAGTCTCGATCATGGGAGACAAGAAGCAGCGCTCCAGCAAAACTCTGGAACCAGGATTCGAGCCAGGCCAAACCCTCGACGTCAAGAAAGTTAGTCGGCTCATCCATGAGCAGGACGTCGGGGGCTTCGAGCAGGATCTTGGCTAAGGCAGCCCGATTGCGCCAACCGCCGGAAAGCTGATCGATCGGCAAGAGGCGATGCTCGTCACTGAACCCGAGTCGGCTGAGCACCGTGTCGATCTGGTTCTCATAACCCCAGCCATCGATTCGTTCCATGGTCTCAAACAAGGTCGCCTGCTCGTTCAGCAGGGTCATCATGTCGTCGCCCTCAGCCCCGGCGAGGCCCTCGGCGATCTGGGCCAATTGTTGCTCGGTCTGGTGGACTTCGACGAAGAGGGCATCCAGGACTTCAAACACACTGAGCTCTCCGTTCAGTTCGGAGAACTGGGAGAAGTAGCCGATGCGAACATTGTCGGTGATGTCGACCTGTCCGCTGTCGGGCTGCTCCTGGTCAAGGATCAACTTGAGCAGGGTGGTCTTGCCGGTGCCGTTGGCGCCAATGACGGCGACTCGGTCACCCTTGCTCAGTTTGAAGTCGATCTGGCGAAAGACCAGACGTGACTCATAGCTCATGGTGAGGTTCTTGAGTCGAATCCAGCTCATGGGGCGAATCCGGGCAGGACCTCGGCGGCGGGGCGTAGCTCGCGACCTTGGTCGGCGAGGCCAGGGTTGACACCAAAGCCGTGTTCCCAATGCCAGCCGTCGATGGGACTGGCCTGCCACCACCCGGTAGCCCCAACCGACTGGGTGAGTTCCAGCATCTCACCAAGCCCATCGGCCCGTTGCAGTTCGGTCGAGCCGAACTCGGTCGAGCCGAATATGGCCAGGTCGCCAGCGATGATGCTTTCTCGTCCCCCGGCAAGTTCGATTGCGGCCGAGATTGCTTCAGCGTGAGCCTCGACCAGGGGAGCTTGCAGCAGGCTCCAACCTCCGTCCCCATCGATCTGGATTGGGGGGCGAACCTGGAAGATCAGACGATCAAAGGCGTCGCGGAACGAATCGACCTGGCGGCGTGGCCCGTCAGGGATGTCGATGACTCCGTCGGTCAATGCGTGACGCAAGGTCTGATTGAACAATGTGTGCAACCAAGCCGCTTCCGGTCTGGCCTTCACATTGTCTGGCTTGGGATGGAACGACTGGAGCGTGTGAAACAGCGCAACCGGAGCTGACCCTTGAAGTATCCGCCACGCCTCATTCTCGGCCAGGAGAGCGTTGGCGACTGCGGTACCGGTGTCGGCGGCCGAACGTTTGCCCGGTGGAGCGATACCAAGCAGGTTGGCCCGAACCGCTCGGCGGATCGGTTCTCGCAGGGCTACCCAGCCTCTGACCTGGGAGTGGAACGTCTCCCCGATCCAGTCGACATGGCGGGGCCAGGTCTTGGTTCGAGACCGGGTGTCGTCAAAGCCACCGTCGTCAACCGCGAACCAGCCAGGCATGGTTCCGTCAATCAGACAAACCCAGGGTTCGATTCCGATCTCGCGAATCTGGTCCAGTAGGAGTTGGTAATGCATGACTTGGGCTTGCTCATACTTGCCAGGCGAAGGCTCGAGCCGAGACCATTCCAGCGTCACCAGCAGTTCGCTCACGCCGAGGGTCTTCAGCAAGCTGAGGTCTTCCATCGTGTTGAGGTCAAAGTCATTGCCAGTACCGGCGTCGGGAGCACGATCTCGCTCAATCCAGTTGGCCCAGTCAGCATTGTCGCTGACTCCATTGCTCTCGGCCTCGGTAACAGCCGCGCCCAGGATCACAGTCCGAACGCTTCGCGCACAATGGTGATAGCTGGACCAGAATCGTCCTCAACCAAGACCGTCTCCATGCCAAAGGTTGCGGCCGCGTCGAGATTCCGTTGCTGGTCATCAAGAAGAAGAGCTTCGGTTCCATCACAGCCTGCGGCATCAAGACAGAGTTCGAAGTAGGCGTCTTCGGGCTTTCGGGTACCGACCAGGGCCGAGTTGACGATGGCGGAGACCAGGCCATTGTCCAGGTAGCGCGAGGCCAGTATGTCCTGGAAGCTCTGGAAGTTGTTGGTGGCCAGAAAGACAGTGACATCGGCTGAACGCAAGTCCTCCAATAGCAGGATCATCTCTGGGCGATCAGGGGAGTGGATGAAAGAAGCTGGACTGTTGAAGTCGAAGATGGCGCCTGACCCTGGAGCGATCTCGTTGAAGTATTCGATGAGATCATCGTCATCCATTTCGCCCCGTTCGGCTTGATGAAAGGGTGAGTCGACCCCATCGACATCGTCGCTGACATAGTGGCTGAACGATGCGAACAATGCGGCAATGGACTCGTCGCTGAGCCCGGCCCGTTGGGTTGCGGGAAGCATCATCTGGCTCATTGGGACAGTCACGGTCCCAGCCCAGTCGATCAGTAAGGCTTGCATTGGCATAAGGCTTGAGGCTACGACCCGCACTACGATTCCGTTCTGGCACCCGTAGAGCACGCTCCAGCGGTGCCAGAACGCAAAACGCTGACGCAGAAAGCTGGTGGGGGAACCACATGGTTGGACAACGTTTTCGATATTCACGATGGGACGGGACTCAGAAGGGCTTTGACGTTGATGCCTTCGATGTGCTGTCCGAGCTGACCGATGATCTGCTCTATCACGGTGACCCGAATTCGGCTCTTCGCAAGCTGATAGAGGAGGGTTTCGAGGATCGCAATGGCGACCAGATCGAAGGTCTCAGGCAGATGTTGGAGAAGCTGGCCCAAGAGCGACAAGAACGTCTGGACCAACACGATCTTGGTGGGGTCTATGACGAAATCAACGAGGCCCTCAGTGAGGTCGTTGATCTGGAACGGCAAGGCCTGGCTGATCGGTCCGAGCTAGCCGACATGGAGCTTGGATCGTCCAATCCAGGTGATGAACAGCACCGCAACGCCGAACTGGCCAAGAAGACAGCAGCGGGCAAGTCGTTGGAGTTGGACATGTTGCCCGACGACCTGGCTAGCAAGGTTCGCCAGTTGGAGAAGTATGACTTCCAATCTGCTGAAGCCCAAGCCCGGTTTGAGGACTTGGTTGAGCAACTTCGTCAGGAGCTGGTGAATCAGCAGTTCAGCTCTATGGCTGGTTCGATGGAAGATGTCAGTCCTGAAGATCTCGCCCGCATGAAAGACATGATGGCGGATCTGAACAAGATGCTGGAAGCCCGCGAGCGGGGCGAGCACCCGCCGACAGAGGCTGAGCAAGAGACTGAGGCACAGCAGTTCCAAAAGTTCATGGAGGACTATGGCGACTTCTTCCCTAACGAGCCGGCCACCTTGGATGAGTTGTTGGCCGAGATGGCTCAGCAGATGGCAGCCATGCAAGCCTTGATGAACTCGATGACTCCGGAGCAACGCCAGCAGTTGCAGGAGCTTTCGGATCAGCTGATGGAGGACATGGACCTCAATTTCGAGATGGATCGACTTTCGCAGAACCTGCAGTCGATGTTCCCCGACGCGGGGTGGCAGCAGAGCTATGACTTCGAAGGATTCGATCCGCTGGGAATGGCCGACGCCTCCCAGATGCTGCGAGAACTCAGCGAGCTTGATCAGCTGGAGCAGTTCTTGTCCTCAGCCACGTCGCCCGGAGCACTGGCCGAAGTCGACCTGGATCAGGTCCGACGATTGCTTGGCAATGAGTCTGCCGCCAGCTTGGACAAGGTCTCGAAACTGGCTGACATGATGGAACAATCTGGGCTGATCCAGAACTCCGGTGGCCGTCTGGAGTTGACGCCTCGTGGTTTGCGTCGCCTTGGACAACAAGCTTTGGACGACCTGTTCAAGAAACTGGACCCGGGCTTGCTTGGCCGTCATAACAGCGACCGTGTCGGCATTGGTCACGAGCGAAGTTATGACACCAAGCCTTACGAATTTGGTGACCCGTTCAACCTCCATATTGAACGGACCGTTCGCAATGCCATCAGGCGGTCCGGGGGAGGAACCCCGGTTCGGCTGACTCCGGACGATTTCGAGATTGAGCAAACCGAGCGCCAAGTCCGGTCCAGCACAGTGGTGATGTTGGACCTATCCATGTCGATGCCGATGCGCAATAACTTCTTGCCAGCCAAGAAGGTTGCCATGGCCTTGTACTCCCTGATCTCGACCCAGTACCCGAGCGATTATCTGGCCATCGTGACCTTCAGCGAGGTGGCGAGACGGCTCAAGCCAGCAGATCTACCCGAGGTCAGTTGGGACTTTGTCTATGGCACCAACATGCATCACGGATTCATGCTTAGCCAGCAGCTCTTGGCTCGCCAAACTGGCACCAAGCAGATCATCATGATTACTGACGGCGAACCAACGGCTCACCTGTGGGATGACGGCACACCGTTCTTCAGTTACCCGCCGGCTCGTGAGACGGTGGAGCGAACAATGGCAGAAGTCATGCGCTGCACTCGCGCTGGCATCACCATCAATACCTTCATGTTGGATCCGGATCACGGATTGAAGGGGTTTATTGAACGCTTGACCGAGCTGAATCGTGGACGAGCCTTCTTTACTACACCGGAAAACCTGGGTGATTATGTGCTCTTGGACTTCATCGAACACAAGAAGTCACTGCTGAATCGCCGCTGAATCACGCGTCAGACTGGCTCCACCTCGCATCAAACTGTCTCTTTGAGCGGTCGCATCACTGCTGTGGGAGAGATTGTGGGCCCTTTTTCGGAAAATTTAGCCGTCCAGGCCCTATCACAGTTGTGTAATTACACAGTGGTATTACGATGACTTTCACAAAGCTGCTGCTATTCCGCGGCGCGAAACGAACTCTCAAGAGTTCACGTGACTATTTCCTTCACCACTTCGGTATGGAGATGGCAACTTGAACTCAGACCTGAATCCCCAAAAATCTGAACGATGACCCGCCCAGCCGGTGGCGGAGGAGACTTAAATTGATGCGAATAGGGCGGAAAAATCTTCAACTGGATACATCTTGGCAGGAGTCATCAAACTGTCTCGGTGTTGATCCAGACCTCTTCTTTCCGGAGCGGGGAGCGTCGACCAAGGAAGCCAAGGAAGTCTGTCGAGGTTGCATTGTCCGCAATGACTGCCTTGAGTTCGCTCTCGCCAATGGCGAGAAGTTCGGAATCTGGGGCGGAATGAGCGAGCGCGAGCGCCGCCGCATCCGTCGGCAGCGTGCTCTTGACCGGCAGGCAGAGGCGGAGCGTCTACAGGTGTTTGCTCAAGAGGTGGCACCGGCCGGAGATCAGGTCGGCGCTGCGGCCGCAAAAACCGCGAGCGGCTAGCGCCAGGCTCTTGTGGCGGCCCCGAGCTGGTCAAAGTGGGGTAGTCTTACACCGTGCCAAATCTGAAGCCCGGTGAGCTACTCATCATTCTTGTCATCCTTCTTGTGCTCTTTGGTGGAGCCAAGCTGCCCCAGCTGGCAAAGAACCTTGGTCGCGCCCAGAAAGAGTTCAAGGATGGCATTGCGGAAGGCGAGTCCGACGAGGACGAAAAAAGCGGGAAATCTGACTGATCGGGAACTTGCTGGCCAGGACAAGCGTTGTGAAGCCTGACCGGACCGTTTCCTGTGGTCGATAGTGCCCCCATTCGCGGTTCGGATCCTGCCTCAGTCCCGACTTGGGATGAGGTCGCCCATACGCATGGTCGTTTCATCTACAGCCTGGCCTATCGCCTTGCTGGCAATCACCATGACGCCCAAGATCTGGTGCAAGAAGTGTTACTCCGAGTAAGACGAGGACTACGGACCTACCAACCCGGCAATCTCGAGGGTTGGCTGAGTCGGATCACGACGAACGCTTTTCTCGACCGGGTGCGCAAGCAGAAACGCCGGCCAACCCAAGCTCTTCCCGATGATCCTGACCGGGTTATGGAAGGGTCTCCGGGCATCGAAGCGGAGATGGCTCAGCACGACTTGCCCGAAGACCTGCAGAAACTATTGGCGGATCTGCCTGCAGACTTTCGTGCGCCAGTGGTGCTGAAAGATGTGCTCGGATACTCCTATGAGGACATCGCTGAACAGTTGGATGTGCCTATCGGTACCGTCCGCAGCAGAATTCATCGAGGCAGATCGCGACTTCGCGACGCACTGGCCGTTCAAGAGATATGACCGGGAACCCAACTAACGACGTGACTCCCTCAGCTGAGGACAGTGAGTTCGATGTCCCTGAATTCTTAGCGGAAGAGGAATGGGAGGCTGGCATCGCCGGCCTGTTGGGTGGCATGGCCACGATCGATCCGCCTGAAGGCTTCATTGGTAACGCACTGGACCACCGACCGCTGTACGCAGGACGCTCTGCGCTGATGGCCTCTCTGGTCTCTGTGGTTGCTGCTGTGGTGATCTTTGGATCGGGCGTGTTGGGCGATGATGTCGTGGTCCCGGATCTTGAAGCCTTGGTTGATCGCCACTCGTTCACCGAAGCAAGTCTGTTCGAAACCGTAATCCCGCTTGGATCAACCGATGAAGACAGATACGTGTTTGAACTGATCGAGGACGGTCCTGTTGCCGCTGACACACCTCTGCTCTTGCCTAGCGGCTTCGAGCTCGAGGCAAGCTTTAAGGGTCGGAATCTAGATCAGGCAGTCTTCACCTCTGGCGGCGATGCAGTGTCGGTCTTCCAGGAACGCGGTCGGGTCGACTTCGAGCGTCTTGTCCAACAAGGGTTAACCAAGATTGACGGTGTCAATGCATGGTCCGATCCCAGTCGAGACCTGGTGATCTTTCAGGCCGCCGAGTCAACCGTCACTATTATTGGCTTGCAGCCGGGGATGATGGGTGAAGTGGCAGCCACCCTCGATCCTGAGTCTGACCTATCGACCTGGAGCAAGGTCGGCCAACGAATCAATCGAATGACCCGAGAACTCGGCTTCGCCGATGTGAGCGACTGACCAGTCCCTCAAGCTAGGGCTGTCGAAGGCAGTGTTATCCAGCGCAGGCGAGACCAGCGCCGCTATTGGCAACAGCTGTGGCTCTGGACCACACGGTTCTCTTCGCCTTCTGCATCATCGGTCTTGACGTACCACTCCCAGCGTGAGCCGTCGGGACCGTGAACCCAGGTCTCAGTTTTCTCGGCGTAGCAGCAGAGGGTGTCGTCGACACCAGTTGTCTCCAGCCCGTCATCGCTCAGGCGTTGCTCAGCGGCGGTCACTTCCGCGGCGCTGTCGACCTCAACTCCGAGGTGGTTGATGGTGTGGCCATCATTGCCCTGGAACAAGACAAGCTTGAGGGGTGGATTCTCGATGATGAAGTTGGCGTAACCAGGCTTGATCTTGTTGGGCTCGGTAGCGAACAATTTGCTGTAGAACTCGATGGACTCGTCGAAGTTGTCGACATTGAGGGCGAGCTGAAGCCGTGACATGGGTGATCCTTTGTGGGAGCGACGAATTCGAAAGAGAATCGATTGCTGTAACCCATTCTATTGACATATCGACACATGTCAATATGTCTAGCCTGTTTTGGCCGGTTTTGATCGCTTGGCCTCTGTTGTCCAGCCTCGTATTGACTGCACAAAGATCTGTCCTACTGAGAGGAAAGCGAGACCAGTCGCTTGGCTCGTCGAGCCTTCAGGATGCGGCGCCGTTGCCGCTCCGAAGTCGCTCCCCACACACCATGGTCAACCCGGTTCGTCAGGGCGTACTCAAGGCACGACTCCTTGACCGGGCACGAGCCACAGATCTTTTTCGCCACTTCCACGCCCACCCCATCGCTAGGGAAGAACACTTCTGGCGGGTGGTTGTTGCAATTTCCTGACGCCATCCAGGTGGTATCCATGCAAGTAGAGACGTTCGGCCTAGCAAAATGGTTCCCGATCTGGGCCAAAAGTCCTAGATTCTTTTCTAAGAGGGCAGCAGAAACGCCCGCGCAAATCCACTCTCGCCCTACGGACTAGTGGGATCTGACCACTATCAGGTCGGCTGGATCGGCGGATTGATGTTCGGGGATCGGTGTGGGACTAGCCGGCTGTACGATGGGTCGCTATGTCTGATGTCGAGCCTCTTGAGGACACCACTCCGCTAGCACACGTCACCATTGCTTACCTTGGCCCGGTGGCCCCCCACTGGGAGATCCGCGGTCATTTCGGTGATACCAAGATGATCGATGATTTCTGGGCACGGGTAACGGCACGTTTGCTTCTGCTACCCCGCCACGATCCTCAGTTTCGTCGTAACAAGGAACGAGTCAACCGAGACGCAGAACGCGAGCGCATCACTCTGGACTGGGACCTCGGTGATGAAGAGCCGGCCCGTGCTTCAGCTCCGCGTACCCGGCGAGCTGAATCAGCCCCGGTTGCCGAAGCTGCTCCTGTCGAGACCGAAGCTGCTCCTGTCGAGACCGAATCCGCCCCGGCTGAGACTGAACCTTCAGACGGGTGAAAACTATAGGGGTCGATGTCGGTGGGACAAAGATCCTCTGCAGACTCGTTGATTCAGAAACAGGCAAGGCCAGCGGACGGGCGAAAGCTCGGACGCCTAAGTCCGGTCCCGCCGATGTGCTGGCGTCCATTGCCGAACTCGTCGCCAAGCTGGATCCTGATAGTGAAGCTGTCGCGATTGGGATGGGCTTTCCTGGCTATGTCCAGCCGGACGGGGTGGTGGTGCGCTGCACCAACATTTCGGGCTGGGATCAACCAATCGACGTCGGTCCAATCCTCGAAAAGTCTACGGGTCGGCCAGTTGTGGTTGGGAATGATGTTTCCTTAGGGGCATTGGCTGAGCATCGTGTTGGTGCCGGGCGAGGCGAAAAGGACTTACTGGCAGTCTTTGTCGGAACCGGTGTTGGCGGTGGACTGATCCTTGACAGTCAGATTCGTGATGGTGAGCGTGGCCTCGCCGGAGAAATTGGCCACCTTACGGTTCAGGCGAACGGTCGTCTTTGTGGTTGTGGAGGCTTTGGGCATCTTGAGGCTTATGCCGGTAAGGCAGGCATTGAGCGCGAAGCGCGCCGCCTGGCTGCCAACGGTGAGACCAGCTTCTTGATGGACATGGTTCAGAACGGATCGATGAAGTCACGTCATGTCAATCTGGCCTTGGAAGCCGGTGACCCGGTGACCCAGAGGTTGATGGTTGAGGCGGTTGACGCGCTGGCTCAGGCCATTGGAAATGTTGCCGCCATTCTCGACATCCGTCGGGTGGTTCTCGGGGGTGGGATGACCGACAAATTTGGCCAGGACTTTGTCGATCGGATCGCTGCATCATCGTCCTTTGGTGGATTTGGCTCCGGTGAGCTTGAGCTAAAGCTCGCCGAGCGCATGGACGATGCCGGAGCTGTTGGTGCCGCCCTGCTTGCCGCCGACAGCCTGGCTCGGTCATAGGCGAGAGCTGGCCTTGACTCCATGACGGACAAGCCAACAGATATCAGCACGGCCAAGGCGCGAAAGTCCAAAGGCAAAACGCAAAAGAACAAGAAAACGAAGATGGTCTATGCCGCGGGCTGCGTCGTGTGGAGAAGCGCCCCCGGATCGATCCAGGTGCTGGTCGCTCATCGCCCTCGCTATGACGACTGGTCATTTCCCAAAGGCAAGCGAGACCCAGGAGAATCAGATCTGGAGTGCGCGCTGCGAGAGGTCGAGGAAGAGACTGCGGTCACTGGCACGGTCGGGGTAGAGCTCGAACCTGTTCAGTACACGGACCACAAGGGTCGACAGAAGATTGTTCGCTATTGGGTCATGGAGTGCGGAGTTGGTCACCGTTTTGTACCCAACGACGAGGTTGACGAAGTCCAGTGGCTGCCCATCAAAGACCTCGACTCGGTCTTGTCTTACAAACACGATCGAGGCCTCGTTCCCCAACTGGTCGCGGCCCTGGCATGACATCGACCTGGTGGCCGGTCCCGGCTCGGCCTTCCACCTGGTTTACTGAGGAGCAACTGGCGGCGTCAGCCGTCTATCACGAGCCGCTAGCGCGGGTAGCCGGCATGCGGGGAACCGCCAGGCTGGTCGGGCTTGTCCTTGCTGGTTTGCTTTGTCGTGAGTTGAGCCCAGATCGCAGTTGGCTGGCGCAATTGGCCGCCAGCTCTATCCTGGTATCAGTGGTCTGGTGGCTTCCGGCCGTGGCATCTGACTGGTGGTTTGACCAACGGCACGATCCTCGGTTCGGCGGAGTTGCCTTGCCCGCCGGCCAGCTCTTGGTTGGCTCGAGCTTGGCCCTTACTGGAACCCTTATGGGGGTCGGCCTTTCCGGCGGTTCTGTCTTTGCTCTTCGTGGGTCGGTCCGGTACTGGTGGCTTGTCGTGGTTCTGGCCGTCGTCATCATTGGACTTCTACTGTCGATCCTGCAGCACCGAACGTCAATGCACACACGTTCGCTGGATCCTCTGCCCATTGTCGAAGACAAGGTCTACCGGTACTTAGCCGAAGCCGCGGGGGTAGAGGGAGTTTCGTTCTGGGGAATGAAGTCGACGCTGGAAACCGGTCTGAATGCTCTGACTCTGGCTGACATTTGGGGCAGTGGTGTCCGGATAGCTCTGACTGACCAGCTGTCAGCGGCGCCAGAGGACCTGCGTAAAACAGTCATCGCCCATGAGCTGGCACATGTTCGTGCTGGTCACCTCCGACAGATGTTGCTCGTTGGCTTGGCGAGTGCCGCCGCGGTCGCAGCCGTCGTCACGTTGGTGTTGGCTAGCCCGGCGCTGTGGCTACTGCTGGCGGGGGTTGAGCCCAGCGATCCGAGAGGCTTGCCTGCATTGGCCCTCACCGTGTGGCTCAGCGGTCTGGTTGTCGGACTCGGACCCGATTGGTTGGCTCGGGCCCAGGAGCGACAAGCCGACCTCGCCGCCAGTGAGCTTGTTGGACCGATTGCCGAGCCTCTGCTCCGGCTCTTGCATGTGACTGATCGTGCCGACCTCGATCCTGGGCGAATGAGCCGGTTACTCTCGGCTCATCCACCTCCTGCCGAGCGCCTTCATCGGGCGGCGCTGATCCATGGAGCGATATTGCAAGAGAGCTGGCCGACAAGCCCCGGTGCTGAGCCCTAAGATCGTTTCGGTGAAGAGTCGCGAGGGAAAGCCAAAGACGAGGGACGAGCCCGGCTCAACCCGTCCGCGAACTTCGGCCCGCCGAGAGCGTGAGTCCCGTGGCGCCGAGGCATTCACCACCAGTCCGTTTGCTCGTCTCGCTCGCAGCCATGCTTGCTCGGCCGGCGGTGACGCGTTGTTCACCATCGCGCTTGCTGACTCGCTGTTCTTCTCCATCAATCCAAACGATGCGCGTTGGCAGATTGCGCTGTATCTGCTGTTGACCGTGGCACCGTTTGCCTTCGTTGCTCCCTGGCTCGGTCCGGCCATGGATCGACTCCAGGGCGGCCACCGCTACATGCTGATCGGCTCCGCAGCGGTCCGCTCGATATTGGCTATCGCGGTGGCGAAGTACATCGGCACATTCGTCCTGTTCCCTCTCGCCTTCGCAATGCTGGTGATGGGTAAGGGACATCATGTGGCCAAGAGCGCGCTCGTTCCCGGGATTGTCAAAACGGACAAGGGCCTGGTGAAGGCCAATTCTCGACTGTCGATGATCTCGGCGGTGTCAGCTGCAGTCATTGGTTTGCCGGGCGTGATTCTCTTACGTTTCTTGGGAGCAAGCTGGGTCATGGGGCTTGGTGCCTTGGTCTTTGGAATTGGTGCACTGCTTGCGACCCGGATTCCGGCAACCCGTGTTGCCAGCCAAGCCCCCGACCGAGCCGAGAAGGCTGAATTGCGGGGGGCCGGAATCATTCTGGCCGCCAGCGCCATGGGCTATGTTCGTGCCGTGGTTGGCTTCTTGACCATGCTGCTCGCCTTTGAGTTGCGGGGCGGTGTAGACCCGGGACCGATTGGAACTGGGGTGGAGCTTGGTCATCGTATTCGTGAGGCCCTGGGCCAAGCACGACTTGACCTAGCTACGGGCGGAGCACCGAAGTGGCACTTTGGTGTGGTTCTGATCAGCTTGGGAGCTGGAGGTCTCGCTGGAGCCGCAGCGTCTCCTCGACTGCGGAAACACTTCCCTGAAGAACGCATTCTGGCGGGCGCCCTCGGTGGCATCGCCCTGTTCAGCGTGCTTGCGGCCTTAGCTGGTGGTGTCTTTGGGGCAATGATTGCGGCCTTCATGGTGGCTGTTGCCGGCCAAGCGGGCAAGCAGTCCTTTGACGCCATTGTTCAACGGGATGCACCCAAGGCCAATCTTGGACGTTCCTTCAGCCGTTTCGAGAGCCGCTTCCAGCTGGCCTGGGTGTTTGGTGCCCTGATACCAGTCGTGGTTCCCCTGCCCTCTCAGATTGGCTTTGGTCTGATCGCCGCCGCCTCAGCTTTTGCCGCGGTGAGCTATTGGCTTGGACGAAACCCGGCTCCTAGCACGGCAAAGCCGCGGGCGAGTTTGCAGTCTCTGGTGAAGGGTGCGTCGAAGTCGGGTCAGGATGGGGCGGATGAAACTGGCCCTGATAAGCCCAGTTGGTGGCGCCGATCACGTCGTCAAGACCCAGATCCGGTCTCAGCTGAGGCTCTGGAGATGCCTAGAGATCCGCGGCGAGATTCTCGACGAAGCATCTTTGATGACCCGACGGAGATTGACGCCGAGTTTGCTGTCCGCTTTGATCTCACCCCACCCGAGGCGCCGACTCGACCCATGACTCGACCTGATCCAAGCCAACCTCAGGCTGACTCGACTCAGATTGACTCGACTCAGGCTGACTCGACTCAGATCTAGTCGTCGAGACCGGAAAGATCGTCGGGCACCTCAACGACGGTGCCGCCGGGTAGGTCTGGGTCAAGGCCAATACGAGCCAGCCAGAGCCCTGGAGCGTCGACCTCGGCTGCTGTCGGCAGATCAAGCTCGTCAGCCCAAAGGCGGGCCAGACCCTCGTCTCCTGATCGTTCAATCACACCGCTAATGAATGACGTGCCACGATCAAGCGTGTGCTCGGTGACATTGATCCCCAAGAGTTGTTCCATGAATCGGTCTGCCGGGGATGCGTCGACGGTGCGAGCACGAAGCTTGTCCTGGATAGCGGCTGGGTCCTTCACCAGGTTGGAGCAAACCGCGGCCACCGTGTGTTCGACATAGCCGAGGATGGCGGCGACGAGAGCGTCCAGTTGGGGGATGATCAGGTCTTGCGCTGGTGAGCGCATCATGGAGAGCACAATATCGGGATCATTGAGCGTCTCGCTCATTCCCGCCAACTGGCTCAGATCGGTGATGTCTCCAAGCTCTTCTTGGATCTTTTGTGGGTCGGGGCGGAATCCCGATGCGAAGTCAACGAGGAGGCTGTCCAGCTGACGCCCGACATGAGGGGTGGACAGGACTGCATGGGCGGTGAGCTCGTGCACCAGGACCCAGAGTCGCAGCTCATCGAGATTGAGGTCCCAGTCCTTGGCTGCCTCGTCGATCGCGCCGGGCACGACAAGTACGTCATTTCCCGTCCGTGGGATAGGCAAATCATATTGGCCAAGAGCGTGCTGGCCCAGGTGTCCAATCATGGAGCCTGCGCTGGCGGCGACCATCATTGGTCCCATCGCTTGGAACATCTGGCCAAACATCATGGCCATGGGGTCATCTGCCGCCTCGGTTTGGATGATGCCCATGTTGGCTTGCCCAATAGCGTCACCGAATCGTTCGAAGAAGGGTCGGAAGGATTGCAGGCTGGCCTTGGTCCATTCGGTCCGAGAGACAGCGCGGACCTTGGTTTGCTCCTTCAGGGTCAATCCGTTGACCTGACGCACATGGAGTTCGGCGACGCGGGCAAGATCTTCGACCGCCATGCGGTCCATCGGATCAAGGTTTGGATCCGAGCCTCCCTCAGACGCGACGCTGTTGGCGATCTGGGCTGCTGACTCCCAAGGGTCGGATTGCCCCATGGCTCCAGACAGGCTGGCGAACAGTTGGTTGAGATCGGAGAATGAAAACTCGTCATCTCCGAGTGGATTGGTACCGCTCATGAGGGCATCGTAGGTCGATGGAATCGATTGTGGTCACCGGGGCATCAGGAGCAATAGGCCGCAGGGTGGTCCGGCAACTGGCTGCGGACCCTGATGTTCAGCGGATTGTTGCTATCGATCGGACCTCCTTGACATTGCTCCCGGCCAAAACAGAGGCTCACAAGATCGACATCTTGTCGGCCGCCGTGACTGATCTGGTCGATCTGTTTGTTGGTGCAAGGTCGGTTGTTCATCTTGCGGCGACGAGTGGAAGCTCAGCGGACGCTGAAACGACAGGAGCGTTGGCCCGGCGTGTCTTCGAGGTGGCGACGGAAGCCAAGGTTCAGCACATGGTGGTGCTCTCTTCCGCTTTGGTCTATGGCGCCAAAGCCGACAATCCGATTCCCATCCTGGAGTCCCAGCCTCGTAGGCCTCATCGACCTCTGGCGTACGCTGTCGCAAAGTCGGAGCTGGAACAGGATGCATTGGCGTGGGCCGAGTCCGTGGATGGGAGCGAGAGTGCTGGGCGAACTCTTTCGGTTCTGCGGCCTACGACAACCCTGTCTGAGCGAGGGGCAAGCTGGGTGGCCAAGGCCCTACGGGCGGCAACCTCGGTCCGGCCCGACCAGCTGGATCCGCCAGTCCAGTTCCTGCACCATGACGATCTCGCTAGCGCGGTTAGTCTGGCGACCAGGCGCCAACTTGACGGGACCTACAATATTGCACCCGACGGCTGGATTGGAGCCGAGACCTTCCGCGAGTTGGCCGGAGACCCCGGTGTTCGCTTGCCAATCGCAGTCAGCAAGAAGGTCTTACAGACGGCTCGTCGCTACGGGGTTGGCTCAGTCCCACCTGGCATTGAACCTTATGTGCAGCATCCCTGGGTCATTGCCAACGACAAGATTCGAGAAGCCGGTTGGGTGCCAGCGTTCTCCAATGAAGAAGCGTTCGTATTGGGCACTCCCGCACCGCCTTGGTCCATGAGTGCCAAGCGTCGTCAAGAAGTTGCCTTGGGCGCTGCTTCGGCTGGTTTGGCTGGAGCCGCAGCGATTGGTCTGGCGGCAGCCCGCCGACTGAGCCGCTAACAGGACCTTGCTAGGAGACCGCTCTGTCGCTAAGGGCGACATCGAAAAGCAATAGCTCTGCTTTGCTGTCTTCTGACTGATTGGTTTGTGACTGATCGGCTTGTTGGTCAGAACGCAGTACTTGGATCTGGATTAGATCGCCAGGTTCCAATTGGCGCAGAAGATGAAGAAGCTCGGCAATATCGGAAAGCGGTTGGCCATTGATCGAGGTCATCAAGTCGTTGTCTCGCAGACCAGCCTGGTGGGCTGGGCCTTTGGGATCGAGGTCAAGAAGCTGAACGCCGCCGTCGCCGGTTCGCCCGTGCACTCCAAGCCAGGCACCGCCCCGCCAACCGTCCAGCATCAGCGACCAGCCAATCTCGATTGCAGTGTCGAGAGGAAGAGCTGCGGCGAGCCTGTCTTCTGAATTCACAACCAGACCAACGACATGCCCTTGAACGTCAATCAATGCGGCTCCGCCGGAAAGATCATCATTTCGACAGGTGGTGAGCAGGGTGTCGAGAATCTCGTAGCCGTCCCTGGTAGTTGTACGTTCACCAGTGGCCACTACCTCACCAATGGAGGCGGGATATTGGATATCCGCGGAGTCTTCGGCGCCGGCGAGAACTGGTTGTCCGTGCCCGCTAAGTATGGCCACCAGTTGGCCTGGTTGTGCCACTGGTCCACCGACGGCGGTCACGACTGGAGATAGCTGCGTGGCATGCTCGACCTGCTCCAACACGGCAACATCGGTGTGGGGGTCAATGGCGACAACACTCAGTGTGATCCAGCCGGTGCTTCCCGGCATGTGGACCTGATCAAAGCCACCCAGGGAAGAAGCGCTGGTCAAGATCAACCCATCGACACTGAGCCCACTGGCGATTGGCATCTGATTCGGTGAGGCGTAGAGAGGCAGAACACCCCGCATGGACTGGCCGGTGTCGACAGCGAGTAGGCCATCGTCCGGGTCAGACTTTCTTGTTGTTGTCGATGTGAGCGAGGCGTTTGTTGGTGCTGGCTGGTCCGCGACAATAAGGCGCGGCTGGGTCGTGACTACGGAGAAGGCGGCAGCGGAACTGCTGCCCGAAGAAGCGGATCGGGCACCGAGAGACTCGACGAGTGGTCCAGCACCTGGAGTGTTGATGGCGACGCCTGATCCGACCAAGACGGCATCAGGTTGATTGATGGAGTCAGCGAGCGGACCGCGGCCGCCGACTGAGGCAAGGGCCAGTCCTCCCAGGCAAACAACCACCACCGCAGCTGTGCCGATCGTTGTTGTGCGGCTGGCATGACGCCAAGCACCAGCGGAGCGGATGCCCTCAACTTGCATGTTTTGTGATCCAGCGGTGGCGTTGGGCTGGCTCATGCCCGCAAGTTCTGCTGCTATTTCCGACGGATGGCGCCATGTCCGTGAGGACGGATCTGGCAGCGGCCCGTAGGAAGAAAGCTCGTCATCTTCCATATCCACGTCTGCTCACAGTACATCGACTAAAAGGCTGGAGAGCCGCGGCTGGCTTAATTCAGGCCCGATGGCCTAACATGAGGCAGTGAAATCGCCGAATTCTGGGGATAATTGGACTGGTCTGCTGACCGGAGAGCTCCCACTTGCCAATGTGAGTGAGTGGGCGGTTCTGCCGAGCTGTGGCGCAGTTGTTGTCTTTACCGGTACGGCTCGTGACCATTCGCAGGGTCGTCAAGATGTCGATTTGTTGGAGTATGAGGCGTATGAGGAGCAGGTCGTTCCCAGGCTGGATGCGTTGGCTGATTCAATTCGCGTCCGGTGGCCCGAACTGGGACGGCTTGCGATGATCCACCGAATCGGTGTGGTTCCTATCGGGTCTGCAGCCGTTGTTGTTGCTGCGTCGTCGCCTCATCGTGGTGTCGCTTTTGAAGTAGCTAGCTATGCCATTGACACGCTGAAGAAAACGATTCCGATTTGGAAGAAGGAGTCGTGGGCCGATGGCGAAAGTTGGGGCTTGGAGCCACAGCACATTGCCGAGATCGAGGCTGCAGCTGGCTCGACTGAACTGGCCAGCTCCGATCTATCCACTAGTGATCTGACGCCCCGCTCGTGAGCCGCGACCTCGCCATCGATCTCGGCACGGCCAATATCTTGGTGTATGCCCGAGGGGAAGGCATTGTCCTCAACGAGCCTTCCGTCATCGCTCTGAATACTCGCTCCGGTGAAGTCTTGTCCATTGGCCATGAAGCCTGGAAGATGATTGGGCGCACACCGGCTCACATTGTGGCTGTTCGCCCCCTTCGACAAGGTGCCATCACCGACTTTGATATCACCGAGCGGATGATCCGCAGGGTGCTTCACCAGGTTGGGGTGAGTCGTTTCAATCGCCCCAAGACCATCATCTGTGTGCCTTCGGCTATTACCGCGGTAGAGCAGCGAGCCGTCCGCGAGGCGGCTCGGCGGGCAGGAGCGGCGGAGGCCCACCTCATTGAACAGCCGCGGGCGGCAGCGATTGGTGCCGGCCTTCCGATCGATCAACCCATTGGAAACATGGTGGTTGACGTCGGAGGTGGAACTACCGAGACGGCCTTGATTTCCCTAGGTGGTGTCGTTGCTCTTGAAGCAGTTCGGGTTGGCGGTTTCGATCTTGATGCTGCTATCCAGACGGCTGTTCGGCGGACCCACGGCATTGCCGTCGGCGAGCAGACGGCTGAACAAATCAAGCTGGCCATCGGTTCTGCATGGCCAACTGAGGAGGAGTGGGTCGCAGACGTTCGAGGTCGCGAACTCATGAGTGGCCTACCTCGGACTGTCACCTTGACTGCCACCGAGGTTCGAGAAGCTATTGATGAGCCCCTGACGACCATGGTTGATTCCGTGGTCTCGTGTTTAGGGGCTGCTCCGCCAGAGCTAGCCCAGGACCTCATCATTCATGGGATACATCTGGTTGGTGGTGGCGGCTTGCTCACGGGAATGGCTACTCGACTGAGTGATGCGACCAAGGTTTCGGTCAAGTTGGTTGATCAGCCACTGGAGTCCGTGGTCCTTGGAGCTGGCCAGTGCATCGAGTCCTTTGATGAGGTCCGGGACATGTTCATGACCAGTCGCGGCAGGCACTGAGCTGACGTCAATCGAACTCGACATCTTCTGGCTCGACGCCTTCTGACTCGTCGTCTTGTGGCTCGTCGTCTTATGGCTCGTCGTCTACCAGCAGATCTTCGGCTGCTTGGCGAACTTGCCAGTCTCTGTCGTCCAGGGCATGTCGAAGGGCTGCTTCGATTTTGGGGCCAGTAAAGGGGGCGAGGGCGATGATCGCCCGGCGTCGGACGGTGGCCTTGTCGTTGAGAGCATCCAGGATGATGGACGGGCTGCTGTGAAGTGCACCCAGACTGGCCACGGCTTGCTCACGACACAAGGCATTGCCATGGTGTCTGGCTTGGTGTTCTAGCTTGGCGATGACTTCAGGGCTGAGGCCAGTGCCTTCTTGATCAACGGTTCCTTCACCGTCAGCACCCTGATCGGCTGTGCCCTGATCAGCAAGCTCAGAACCAATCTCGCCCAGTGCGAAAGCCGCCACCTCCGCAACTTCATCCTCCTGATCCAGACTGGAGCTGAGTCCTTCAATTACTTGGTGTCGTTCGTGTTTCGACAGCTGGAGACGACAGGCCAATTCCGCGGCCCGGCGCCGCACTTGGAGATCCGGATCGGCGAGTGCGGTGAGAAACCGGCTGGAATTCAGCTTTCCAAGACGGTGAATACTACCCAAGGCTGCTGCTCGGAGAAGGGGATCCGGATCGGCAAGAGCCCGCTCTATGAGTGGGATGTCGGCGGTGTAGCCAGCTTCGGCGATGTTGCGGAGTGAAAGGAAGTTTTCCATCAAGGGGTGGTGCTTGGCCAAACAATCTGGAATGCTGTTGGTGAGGTCTGGAAAGATCGCGTGCTTTTCGAATGATCCCAGTGGCGAAAAGTTGAAAACTCAGAGGAGCAAGAAGTGTCCCACATTGTGAAGTACACCAGCCCAGATGGCAAGGCCGACTATCACCACACTGATGACATCCATGATGCCGTCAGTTTCGTCGAGCAACTGAGAAACGACCAGGGAGTCGATGGAGCCCAGATTTTCCGTCTTGAGGAAGTCAACTTCGACTACCGCCCGTACTACCGAGTACAACTCAAGGCAGCCGAGCCAATGCTCGCCGCCGCCCCAACTGCTGCGCCAGCTGTTGCTGCCGCACCAGAGCCAGCCAAGGACGCGCCGGTCAAGGATGCGCCAGTCAAGGACGCACCTGCAGCGAAGGAAGAGCCGGACCTCGTGTCGGTTCCATCCACCGGATCTGGTGCAAAGGATGCCGTCAAGGACGCTTCCAAGGATGTCGCGTCCAAGACGAACGACACCGTTGGCGCTCGCCGCGGTCTCTTTGGTCGCTAACCCGCTTCGCCCCAAGTTGATAGCAAGACGGGTTTAGACCCAGACCCAACCGGGTTTGGCACTGGATTGAAACTGTTCCTGGAATGACAGGCCGTTGGCTCTAGCCGACGGCCTGTTCCAGTAGTACGAACATCATCAAAGCGGTCGCTCCAACAACGGCTGCAATCGCGACCCCCACGATGACGATGAGAGAACCTAAGCTGACTACGGACGTAATGCGTCGCCAGAGTGGGGTCCGTGATCGCCTGATTTTGACCTCGGTCATGTCGTTGGCTGCGGCCTGGGTGGTCATGATCTTCTCTGGGTTGAAAACTGTGGTTTGCGGACTTTGCTTGGGTTCTGCCGGGTTGAGTCCGATAAGGGAACTTGATGGATGATTCGGGACAACAAGATTCGGCGAGGCGACTCTCTTCAGAGCAGCTCTCAGAGAACGTCAACAGCGTAGCTGGCGCCGCGCCTTTGTCGCAGCCACCGCTGGACGAGCCTGCACACTCGAGCTCGGAGAGACTTATCGGTCAACCAATGGTTGACCTGGCCGATTTGAAGCGACGATCTCGGTGGTTCATGCTTGGGACTTTCCTAACCCTGCTCGCCATCGTTGGCGGAATCGGTGCCTTCATAAAGACAGATTCGGTTGCCCTCATGCCTGGATCGGCCCGCGACACCGAGCCGCTGATTGCTATTGAAGGAACGGAGACTTACCCCAGCGAGGGGGAGCTCTTGTTCACCACGGTACGAATCCGACAAAATCCCAATATCTGGGAGTACCTCTGGCTGTCTCTCGATGACGATGTAGAGATGGTGCCGGAAGTGGAAGTGCTTGGCGACCGCACATCGGATGAGAATCGCCAGATCAATCTCCAGGCCATGGTTGACTCAAAGTCAATCGCTACTGCCGTCGCCCTGGAACAGTTGGGCTACGAGGTCATTGAACCCACTGGAGTCTTCGTGGCTCTGGTTGTCGAGGACGCCGCAGCTGACGGAATCTTGCGCTTTGGCGAGATTATCCGTGAGATTGATGGTATTTCAATCGTGGAGGCCGGCGAGTTGGTGGAGTTGCTTGGCCAGCACGAGCCGGGTGACCAGATTGAGTTGCTCATCGAACTTGCTGAGGGTGAGTTTGAAACTCGCAGTCTGGTCCTGGGGGCCAAAGAGGATGACCCGGATGCGGCCTTCCTCGGTGTCGCTCCGCAGACACTGGTCGATTTCGATGACCTCGATGTCGGCTTTGCTGTTGAGATTGATAGCGGGTCTGTTGGTGGGCCATCGGCCGGCTTGGCCTTCACACTGGCCATTCTTGATGAGCTGACTCCGGGTGAGCTAACCGGGGGAGTGGAGGTTGCGGTCACCGGGACGATATCGGTTAGTGGCCGTGTCGGGCCAGTCGGTGGTGTTTCGCAGAAAACAGCTGCCGTACGTGATCTTGGAATCAAGTTCTTCATCGTTCCGAGCGCTCTTGGTGAGGAAACCATCGCCGAGCTTCGAGAGATAGCCCAAGGCAAGGTTGAGATCATCCCGGTTGACACGCTGCAGGACGCGTTAGCAAGTCTTGGACCGTCTCGGAGGAGAGGTGTCAGCAATCGCTGAATATGCAGCCTCGGTGCAGGCAACAGAGTAGTGCGGTGTAGTAGTAGGGCCGGTTTCAAGCACTTTTGAGTCCCGACCTCTGGGGTCGAAGGTGACACAATTGTGAGGATAAGCCGCCTGGTCCGCTCCAGGTTCTAGCATCGCTGCATGGCCCTCACGAATAATCCATTGGATCCGGACGAGATCTCCGCTCAAAACTTCGGGACATCGTTTCGTGGTTTTGATCAGGACGAGGTTCGCCGCTACCTGCGTCAGGTGGCCGAGGCGGTCCGCTCTGAGCGTGGTGACCGCACAAAAATCAACTCAGAAGCCGGTGACCAGAACGCCAAGATCAGCGCACTCCAAGCCGAAGTTGAGCAGCTGACAAGCAACTCAGAACAGCTGAATCATGAGCTGCAAGACGCCAACGAGAAGCTGAGCGAGAGCGATTCGAAGCCTCAGCGTCTTCTACCGGAAGACTTGGATGAGGGCCAACTCACCCAACTTCTTGGCGAAGAAACGGTTCGAGTACTGGACTCCGCTCGTTCCGCGGCTGCGACCATTACCGCCAAGGCTGAGAAGGGAGCTGAGGAGCGGACCAAGGCGCTGGACAAGCTGCAGAAAGAAACAACGAAGAGTCTGGCCGATGATCGCAAGAAGGTGGACAAGGAGGTGGCGGCGCTCAAGTCCAAGTCAGAGACAGAGGCCAAGGCGGTGAGCAAGAAGGCAACGGACGACGCCAAACAGTTGAGCCAAGACGCGAAAGAGGCTTCGGAAAAACTGCGTTCTGAAGCGAAGGCTGACTCCGAGAAAGTGACTGGTGCGGCGAAGACTTCGTCTGCTGCGTCCAAGAAGGCGGCCCAAGAAGTCGCTGCCGCGGTGAAGCAGCGGGGCGAAGAGGTGGCCAAGGAAACTCGATTGTCGGCTGAAGCCGATGGGGAATCGATTCGCAAGGCAGCGGAACAAGTCATGAGTGACGCTGAGGCCGAAGCTGCTCGAGTGCGAGCAGAGGCAGCGGCTGACGTTGAGACGGCTCGAGACTCGGCGCGGGAAGAGGCTCGGTTGATGCTGACGGAGGCCCAGACACTTCGAGAGAAGGTGCTGGAAGATCTGGTGAAGCGTCGTCGGGTGGCGCGTCAACAAATTGATCAGGCCAAGGCCGCTCGGGACCGTCTTTCTCATGCTCTGGTCGTTGCTCGGGCCCAGGTTGATTCGGCTGCATCGGAGCTTGATATCTCGGTCCCAGAGGCGAGGAGGGCCATGGAATTGGTCAAGATGAAGACCGGAGGTAGCGAGACTGATCAGACGGCTTATATCGCTGAGGGGCTGGACCATGCCCGGTCCAAGGGCAAGACACTCTCGCCGGAGAAGGTGGCTAACCAGGCACCAGGGCCTGGACCGGGTGCCAGTCGGCAGTCGTCTAAGGCAGCAACGGACCCAAAGAGTCGGTCGGTAAATCCAGGTGAGGGGTCAAAGCAGCCGAAGGCGACCGGCTCACTCTCCTCTGACTTACTGGGAGACATGAGTGATGACGGAGTTGAGGCTGAGGATGGCGATGTCTTGGATGACATTTTTGCTCGTATACGGGCGGAGCGAACGCCCGGAGAAGCTGCGGAAACAGGACCGGTAGCAAAAGATGACCCAGCCATCGGTGAAAAATCCCTAGCCAAGACGGCGCCGGCAGTTGAAGCCGAAGCATCTCCAGCAAAGGCTGATGGCTCGAAATCGACTGGGCAGAACAAGAAACCGGAACAGGGCGCGAAGAGCAAACGGGGCGAAAATACTGCGGCGGTTCCGGCAGCCGTTGGTAGCGAGCCCGAGGAGGTCATCGTGATCCGGCGGGAGTCATCCTCCAACGAATCAGAGTCTGCCTCTGGTGGGTCAGGGGCCGAGCAGACAGGTGACAGTTCGGGCCAAGAGGACAATATCGAAGTGCTCGCACCGTTTGCTGATCGCGATATTGCCCTCACTCGATTTGGGCCGGATCTTCGGCGCAAGTTGAAACGTGCCCTGGCTGATGACCAAAGTGACGTTCTGGATCGCTTGCGTCGGGCCAAGACGTTGTCCAGTGATGAATTGCCAGACCCGGCCGAGCAGCTGGCAGCTTTCCGCAAGGCAGCAGAGGCTGGTTTGGTTGGCATAGCCACGGCTGGGTCGGCCAGTCTCGATGGCCCAAAAGTAGGGCCCAGTCAGGTGTCGGCGATTCTTGAACAGGTGGCCAAGGCATTGCAAGGTCCGTTACGAGCCAAGATCGAGCGAGCAATCGCTTCTGCTGACGGAGACAGCAGCGAGGTCTTCGAACCCATCCGGGCTCACTATCGAGATGCTCGCTCTGCCGCTCTGCCTGACCTGGTTGATGACGCGGTAGCTGAGGCGTTTGCCGTTGGTGTCTATGACGCTATTGATCACGCCTCGGGTCTGGTTTGGGTGGTTGACCCCCGCACCGAAACAAGCCCGGACTGTTTCGACAACACTCTGGCAGACCCGGTTGAGAAGCCCCAGGCGTTCCCGACGGGTCACAAGCGACCGCTTGGCGGGCCCGGCTGTCGCTGCCTGGTACTGCCTGCTGATCTGTATGGGGCCAGCAACTAGAACAAACGCTATGCGACCCCAGCCCTCGCTCATGTGCGGATAGCCTGCAATCCTCATGTCTCCCCAACGTGGCTCGATCCAGACATCACGCTTTCGCTCCTTGCTCCTCATGGCGATGGGCATCTTTTTCGTCCTCTTCCTGAGTGCTAGCGGGATAGCCAAGCTCTATACGGATTGGTGGTGGTTCCAGAGTGTTGGCCAGGTTGACGTTTGGTCAAAAATCTTGGGTACCAAGATCGCTCTCGGTGCCATATTCAGTCTCATCTTCTTCGCCGTGGTGTGGATCAATCTGTATTTGGCTGACCGAGTAGCGCCCCCCTTTCGTGCGCTGACCGGAGAGGAAGAACTGATCGAGCGGTATCACGCGCTGGTTGGTGACAATGTTGCTCGCCTTCGAATTGCCGTTGCCGGAGCGTTCGCCCTGATTGTTGGTTTGAACACGGCTCAGCAGTGGGAGACATGGCTCCTGTTTCGCAATGGCGGCGACTTCGGAGTTGATGATCCCCTCTTTGGTATTGACGCGGGCTTCTACGTGTTCAGGCTTCCGTTCTGGACCTTCCTTGTTGGTTGGGTGTTTGGCACCCTCATCTTTGCCCTGCTGCTAACCCTGGTCGCTCACTATCTCAATGGAGGGATCCGAGCGTCAGCTCCCAAGGATCGGGTCAGCGGCGCAGTCAAACTTCATGTTTCGGTTCTGTTGGCCTTGCTGGCGGTAACTCGGGCGGTGGCCTATTTCCTTGACCGGTTCCAGCTGGTGAATGCCCAGCGAGGTCGCTATGACGGGGCGCTGGCGACTGATGTGCAGGTCCAGCTTCCGGCTCTCAACTTGCTGGCCATTATCTCCCTATTTGGTGCGGGGCTGTTCATTGCCAACATCCGACGCAAGGGTTGGGGTTTGCCAGCTGTAGCTCTAGCGGTGTGGCTAGTCAGCCATATCGTTGTCGGCAATATGTTGCCGGGGCTCTACCAACGTTTCCGGGTGGAGGTTGAAGAATCGGCTCGAGAGAAGGGCTTCATTGGCGAGAACATTGCCGCCACGCGCTTTGCCTATGGGTTGGATGAGTCGAAGCTGCGGAGTGAGACTTTTGAGTACTCGCCAGGGTTGACGTCGGCGGATGTTGCCGAAAACCAGGAGGTTGTCGATGACATCAGCATCCTGGATCGTGAGCTGGCTGATGCTTCGTTCAAGCGGGTCGAGGGCGAAGTTCAAGCTTTCGACTTTGCTGAAGTCCTCGATGTTGATCGCTACGACGTTGGCGGAAACCTGGAGCCGGTGGTGCTCGGTGTTCGTGAGCTCGACCTTTCCAGTTTCAATAGTTGGGAGTCCAGCCATGTTGCCCATACCCACGGGTACGGGGTGGCGGTCGCTTCAGCTGATGAGGACAATGACGGCCTGCCGCAGTTCCTGGTCTCAGGTGTCGGATCGGACCAGCGACTGGGTGAAGGTTTTGAGGGCCAGCTAACCCAGCCCCAGATCTACTACGACGAAGGCTTTACTGGCTACGCCGTTGTCGGGGCGACTCGTGACGAGGTCGACTACCCCCACACGCCAGAGGTTGCATTCCGCTACGACGGTGCCGGTGGAGTCAAGGTCGATTCGATTTTCCGCAAGACAATGTTCGCGCTTCGTTTTCAGGAATATCAGCTGATGATCTCACCCTTCTTGGGTTCGGATGCCAAGGTCATCTACAACCGAGATATTCATCTTCGTGTTCGGGAGCTGGCACCTTTCCTCGATTTCGACAGTGACCCGTACCCGGTTCTGGCCGACGGTCAGGTGTTCTGGGTGATGGATGCGTACACCACGACGAACCAGTTCCCCTATTCTCAGCAGGTGCAGACTGACTCGTTTACTCGCGGGGCCGACCTGCGTTCGGGCTTCAATTACGTCCGCAACTCGGTCAAGGTGGTGGTTGACGCCTACAACGGCGATGTTGCCTTCTATGTGATCGATGATGAGGACCCGATTGTCTCCGCCTATCAGAAGGCCTTCCCAGACCTGTTCACTCCTGGGGACGAAGCTCCTGCTGCGTTGGCCGAGCACTTCCGCTACCCAACTGACTTGTTCAAGGTCCAGACCGACATGTGGGGCCGCTATCAGGTTGATGATCCGATCCAGTTCTTGGAGGGGGCGTTGGCTTGGCAGATTGCTCGTGCCCCGGACAAGGGTGTGGGCACGAGGACGGATTCGGCTGCGGTGCAGGCAACTCCTTCGACTCAAGCACGGCCGATGGAGCCGCAATATCGGACCACCAAGCTTCCTGGATCAGACCAGACCGAGTTTGTCTTGCAGCGGGCATTCGAACCAAGGAGCGAGACGGCGGCCAATGCCAGACCCGAGCTGAGATCGGTTTTGGTGGCGCGCTCTGATGCCCCTCACTATGGCGAACTGGTGCAGTATCTTTTGCCGGTTGGTCAGGTTCTGTCGCCCGAGTTGGTTGATGCTGCGATTCGAAGCGACAGCGACAGTGTGGTTCCGGGGAGTGATGCCAAGGGTGTTTCTGGCTACATCACCTTGCAAGACTCGAGAGGGTCCAGTGTCTTGTTTGGTGAGATGCAATTGGTGATGGTTGGAGACACGGTGCTCTATGTTCGTCCCCTGTATGTCAAGGCCGATTCTGAGACTGCGCCGCCGAAGCTGACCCGAGTCATTGTCTTCAATGGCAGTGAGGTTGCCATGGGATTGGACCTGGATGGTGCCATTGCGTCGTTGAGCGGTGGGTCGGTTCCGGCTGTTTCAACTGATCCTGTTGATCCTGGTGATGACTCCGATCCTGGGATCGATCCGTCCGATGTTGACCTTGATGGCCTGTCGGTGGCCGAGTTGATTGGGTTGGCTGACTTGTGGTTGGGTGAGGCGGACAAGGCTGAGGCTGCCGGCGAAATCGAAACAGCTGCTGAACTTCGCACGCGAGCACGTCAAGCCCTGGACAAACTGGGAGACGTTTTGGGAATCGAACCGTCGAGCCCAATCAAGGATTCAGGAGATGCCTAGATGTTCGGTTTGAATCGTCAACCTGCCGGAATACCTGCGGCGGAGGACTGTCTTCCAGGACGTGATGTGGCCGTTCCCTTGTCCGGTGCGCATTTTGTTAACGGTAACCCGCTGGTTGGGCCCTTTGCTGAGCACCTGGACAGCATCGTGTTTGGCATGGGTTGCTTCTGGGGAGCCGAGCGGTTCTTCTGGCAGATGGACGGGGTTTTCACCACGGCTGCGGCTTATGCCGGTGGCACGACTCCGAACCCATCCTATGAAGAGACGTGCACCAGCATGACTGGACACACCGAAGCGGTGCTGGTCGTCTTTGATCCGGCTCAGGTGAGCTTGGATGACCTGTTCAAGGTGTTCTGGGAGAATCATGACCCGACCCAGTACATGGGTCAGGGCAATGATCAGGGCAGCCAGTATCGGTCGGGTATCTACACCAATTCTGATGAGCAGACGGCTGTGGCCAAGGCCAGTGCCGAGGTTTATCAGGCCAAGCTCACCAAGGGTGGGTTCGGTGAGATCACGACGGAGATTGCCCCGCTCGGGACGTTGTTCTACGCCGAGGAGTATCACCAGCAGTACCTGGCCAAGAACCCGGGTGGGTATTGCAATCACGGGTTCTGCCAGATCGCTTACAACTAGAACCGCATCGCCATGGCTGCGAGAGCAGAATTGGACTGTTGGACGAGGCTGAGTTCGGTTTTCCTGCTTGAGCGAGCAAAGAGGTGGGTGGTGGTGTGTCCTTCGGCGCAGATGACCGTGGCCAGGTTTCCGTCGTCAGTGCGGAGCATGGCTTGCACGCTGCGGGCGGTTCCAAGATGGGTGGTGTTGCAGATGTGGCAGTCGATGATGAACATGCTTCTACTGTGATGGACCTGAACCATAAGTAAAAGCGACGATTTCTAACGCATACAATTAAGTATTGCTTGTGCTTTAGATTTTGTTGGTTTAGGTTCACATCATGGATCTGAGTGTGCAACAGCTGAGAATGCTTCGAGAAGTGAGCCTGCAAGGCACGATTGCTGCCGCGGCAAACAACCTGGGCTACAGCGCGTCGGCGGTGTCGCAACAGCTGGCCAGTATTGAGAAACAGACCGGGGTTGCCGTGTTGGAACGGTTAGGGCGTAATGTCTTGTTGACTGATGCAGGCAAGGCATTGGTCAGTCATGCTGATGTGATTCTGATTGAGATGGAGAAGGCCCAGGCGGCGATGGAGCGGGCGGCGGTGGCGGCGGCGGGCACGATCAAGCTGGGAGTGATGGAGTCGTTGGGGTCGACCTTGTTGCCAGACCTGCTGATTGATTTGGCTGAGACGGCGCCGGAGTTGACACTTCAGACGCAGATCTCAGACATATCCATTGCCATTGATGAGGTGCGATCAGGGAGGTTCGATGCGTCGTTTATCCTGGACTACCCAGCAATTCCCGCCGAGCGAGATGCCAATCTGGAGCGGTTGTTGATTTGTTTGGATTCATTCAAGCTGGTGGTCCCGGTTGATGATGAACTGGTGGGGACGGTCCAGCTGTCGGATCTGGGGGATCGGCCGATGATTGGACCGCCAGTTCATCTGGAGTGTGGGCTGACGGTGACTAATGCCTGTCGAGATTCAGGCTTTGAACCGAACCTGGTTCATGCGTTGGATGACTATCCAGTGTGTCTGAAGATGGTGGCTGCGGGGGCTGGGATCAGCTTGATGCCGGACCTTTCCCTGCACAGCGTTCCCGATGGGGTGCGGGTCTTGGAGTTGAAAGAGCCGTTCGCTCGCAAGATCGAGCTGGTGTATCGAAAGTCCAGTGCGGAACGTCCGTCCATTCGCGCACTGGTCGCGACAGTTGACCGGGTGGCTGATCGGTTCGGTCTTGACCGGGGCTAGAGCGGTCCTCTGGGACCGGGTGATGTTGCTCTCGTCACAAGGGGTGGACATTTTCCAGGGTTGAGTTAGACTGTTCTTTCCACTCAGCGCGGGGTGGAGCAGCCAGGTAGCTCGTCGGGCTCATAACCCGAAGGTCGTAGGTTCAAATCCTACCCCCGCCACAGTAAAAGCCCTGGTCACAGCATTGCTGAGGCCGGGGCTTTGTCGTTCATAGGCCATTCTTCTAACGGATCTTCTAACGGACGATCCGGCACTGGACGTCATTTCGGCCCGTTCGAACTCGATTTCGACGAGGTTTCAGCGCTGGTCGCGGTGGTACTGGGCGGTGGTTGTGCGTCGATCTGGGTGGTTGCCGAGGACCACAACTGCCTTCGGCCGTGAGATCACCGAACCAAATACCTCACTAGAACCTATACATCACCTCAGAAGTGATCTATTGCGGAGCCTCCTAAAGAAACACTTGCGATTCTTTCGAATTGGCTTAGGATGGAGTGAGACGAAGGAGTGGGGTTCGATGACTGCATCGATTCTAGATCAGACCATATTGCCACCTGAGGAGTCGCTCGACGACCTTGTGGACATCCTGAATCAGATGGGGGCCGAGCCGGTGGCGAAGTTGGTTGGCCCAAGCGGAGAAGAGTTCCACCTTCCTTCGGAAGTGTTCGAAGTTCTGCGCGAGGTCGTTGGAGCTATGGCCACTGGCCAAGCTGTAACTGTCGCCCCGGTCCATCAGCGCCTCACCACCCAAGAAGCGGCTGAGTTGCTTGGTGTGAGTCGGCCAACACTAGTGAAACTACTTGAGTCCGGCGAGATCGGGTTCGAGCAGCCGGGTCGGCATCGACGAGTCCGTCTTGATGACGTGCTTGATTATCGGCGACGTCGGTCTACTCAGCGTCGGGAGTCACTGGACCGTATGGTCGAGATCGCTCAAGACAGCGGAATGTATGAGCAAACGGTGACCCCAGTCCGCACACGCTAGGGGGAGTGCGGTGGCCTTTGGCGTAGTTCTCGATACTTGTGTTCTCTATCCCGCTCACCTGCGCGACACCCTCCTTCGCTTGGCCGAGCGAGATCTGTATCGCCCTTTGTGGTCTGGTGACATTGTCGAAGAACTGCACCGCAATCTCTTGAGAGCGGGAATTGCCGAGCAACATGTTGGCAGAACGAGGCAGCTCGGGTCCTCTACCTAGGCTGCGGCTTCCTCACGGTCTCAGAACTGACCGGCTTCGTAAAGACTCTCGATGGAAGAGTCGTTCGGTAGAGCAAATCTCTCGACGATGCCCCGAATGATTACTCTTGTGCAATGATCGCATTTGTGCGATCATTGCATCGTGGCTGAGATTGAGTTGCATGATGAAGTCGTCGAATGGTTCGATGGGCTCAGCCGGGATGAGTGGGAACGGACTCAGATCGTTATCGACCGATTGGCTTCGCTTGGGTTTAGGGCGAGGATGCCGTTTTCTCGAAGTCTGGGAGACGGTGTGTTCGAGGTCCGGTTCACGCTTGGGTCTACTGCCAGGCGGATCACGTATCGGTTCACGAAAGACAACCGGATCATTCTGCTGACAACGTTCCGTAAGCAACGCAACAACGAACGAGCCGAGGTAACTCGTGCTCGAAAGATCGCTCAGGATTGCGCCACGCGCAACCCGTAGAAGGAGACAACGATGGCCAACTACTCCCGATGGGACGACATCAAGAAACGTAAGGGTGAGCCCTCCATCGAAACGCGGGCAGCGGTCGAGCAAGATCTCGATCTGGGTCAGCTCATCTATGACCTCCGCACCGAAGCTGGTCTTAGTCAGCGTGAGTTGGCCGAGCGTATGGAGACGACTCAGTCGGTGATCTCCCGCCTCGAAGAAGGTGGGGGAGCGAAGAACCGGATCGATACTCTAGCTCGGGTTGCTACCGCGCTTGATCGGCATCTGGTCTTGTCGTTCCCGGCTGAGATTCCCGACAAGCTCACCGACGCGGTGCGGGTGGCCTGATCGCCGATCGTCAGCCGGGATTGATGGCGCACAGATGTCGCGAGACAACCGCAAACAGGTGGGAACCTGCCGTAGTCCAGTTACGAGGTCGTAGTGAGCCGAGGACTCGTTTGTCGGTGAACGTCGTTTAGATCCGCCTACCTGACGTTGCGCTTGGGTGCAGGGTGGGTTTGAAGCCATTGCGAAGGGCGACAGTCGATGTGGGCGGTGTGAGTACGTGAGCAATACCGGAGGGTCGGTTCGCAGGTTTGGTCCACCCATCGAAGGTGAATTGCATGGTTCGGTCGTCGAGCAAGAGTCGTGTTTCTCGGTTGTTGCCGATGATGACGGTCCCATCGGGCAAGTTCTCGTAGGGGGCGAGCCATGTGACTCGGTCGTTGGCTCGGATCAGGCCGCGTCCCTCTGCGTGCCGCTCCGTGTGCAACCGCTTGTTGAGCTCGCTAGCCAGGAGCGGTGTCGGGTGCGCGATGCCTGCGGTGACGGCGTCCCGGTATTCGTGGTAGTCAGCGAGGCGGCAGGTGGCGCATGGGCGGTGGCCGGCGGCGAGAGCGACGGCGTCATCAAGGAAGAACAGCGGTGTCCATCGGCGAGGTCGAGCAAGGGCTACGCGCCAGCCTCTGAACTGTGTTTGGCAGATGATCCAGAGTTGGCTGCCGTGGTGGCGGACGACGTTTTCGTTGCCGTCGACGACGCAGCCGCGATTTCCCGTGAACAGTCCGCGGCCGGTTTCGGAGTGGAGGTCGCCCCAGGGGTCGACTCGGTTGCGTCTCGGTGAAGTTCTGATCGTGTTCTCACTCATTGAGCGGCTCGAGGTTGGAGGGAAACAGGGAGGGTTGATGGAAGCTGCGTTCGAATGCCAGCAACCATCGCTTGCGGTCGATGCCTGCTCCGTAGCCGGTGAGGGTGCCGTCGGCACCGATGACGCGGTGGCAGGGAACGATGATGACGATGTTGTTGGCTCCGTTTGCCGCTCCGACAGCGCGCACCGCTCGAGGTGCGCCCATGGCTTGGGCTTGTTGTCCGTACGTACGGGTCTGGCCGAAAGGGATCTCCAGGAGCGCCTTCCACGCTGCTCGCTGGAACGGTGTCCCGGTTATGTGGGTCGGAAGGTCAAACTCCTGTCGTTCGCCAGCAAAGTATTCGTCGAGCTGTCGGGCAGCGTCGACGAAGGCGCTGCCGCTTGTCGGGACATCATCGAAGGAAGGCAAGCGGTTGCGCCCGGACTCAAAAAGTACGTGGGTGAGGGCCTGAGTCTCAGAGTCAGCGAGCAGGCGCAACGTGCCGCACGGTGTTGACAGTGTTGTTGTGATCGATTGCGTTGTGTCCCAGGGCCTCATGAGGTGAAACGATGTTTGGTCGGCGCCTGCTGTCGGCGGGTAAGTTCCACGTCGCGGCATTCGCAGTTGGGTCGAAGATCGAGAATAGCCATGAGGTTCCTTAGGCGAGAAGCCGGCGCATCGATGGGCCGAGAGTGCGGAGCAGGTCTGGATCGCGATGGGCTTTGGCGAACACCATCAGTCCTTCCATGTGAACAATCACCGATCTCGCAGCAACGTCGAGGTCCACGCTGTCAGGTAACTCGCCAGCGTCGACTGAGCGCTGCAGCGCCGATCGAGCGAGGCTGACCATGTCGTCAAAGATGTCGGCAACAGCCACCCGGATGCCTTCGTCTCGGGTCGACATCTCCAACGCGAAGTTCGCGAAGCGGCATCCGACCGTCAACCCTGACTCGTTCTGAGTACGAGCAAGAAAGTCGGCCAACAGTTCCCCATGGCGTTCGATCGCTTCCAGGCCGGTCAGCGATTCGTTGCCAAAGGACTGTTCGTAGGTGGATGAGCGGGTCCGTTTCCACGTTCGCTCGAGCATCTCGAGAGCGAGCTGCTGCTTCGAATCGAAGAAGTAGTAGAAGCTGCCCTTCTTCGCCTCAGCCACCCGGCACAGTTCCGCTACGCCGACGGCCTCGTACCCGCGGTCGTACATCAACACAGCAGCAGCTTCAAGAATGCGATCTCGAACGGGGCTTGTCTCCGAAGACATGGTGGAAGACTAGTTGACCGGTCGGCTAGTAGCAATAGCGACTAGTCATCGCCGTGACCGAAGCCATCAATTCCCGTTTGCCACTAGCGGCAAACTTCTCGTCACCGCTTCGGCATCGCTCGACTAATCCTGGTCGGGTTGAGAGACAAGGATCACAACCATCACAGCGACGCAGATCAGTTCGGACCTCGCAAACGGCTGGCTCGCAGGGGCACGCCCACGGCCGAGAGGGCTTGTTGATTTATTGTGGGGTGTAGTTGGAGGCGAAGAAGCTGCTGAAGCCGGCGCCTGCCAGGGCCAGGTGAGTTGGTTTGCCGAGACGACTTCTGGCTCAGTTCGTGTGTTGACCGTCGAGGAAGTCGATCAAGGTCGTCGCTGCTCCCTCAAGATGTCGATTCAGATGTTGTCGTGCCGCGTCGAGATCCCCAGCCCGGCAGGCATCAAGAAGCGCTTGATGTTCGCTGTCGGAATCCTCTGCTCCCCCAAGACCTTGGGTGTACAGCACGACATAGGGGGCAACCGCAGCGTGCAAAATCTCGACCATCGCAAGACCGCGCTTCCATCCTGATGCCCGGTAGAGCGCTCGATGGAAGTGCCAGTTCGACTCGGCGACCGAGGTCATAGGCGCAAGCGAGACTTCTGCTTCGGCCAAATCGACGATGCTCAAGCGGGGCATCGCCTGCTCAAGGAGCCGTATTTCGATGGCCTGGCGAAGCGCGTAGTTCTCACGTGCTTCGTCCGCTGAGAGTTCGGGCACGACCGCACCGCGGTTGCTTTCGAATCGAACCAACCCAAGTGCGGCGAGACGTTGTAGCGCTTCGCGCGCCGGGATCTTGCTCACCCCGTGCCGGTCCGCGAGTTCGTCTTGTCGTACCCACGTTCCTGGCTGAATCGATCCGCGCAGCATGTCGGACATGACTGCTTCTTGAACAAGATCTACGGTTGACACGAACGTAATCGTATACGATTATCCATAGCTATGAAACTGGCTGACTTTCCACGCACTCCGCTCCTATTCGGGCCCTCGCCGATCCACCCTCTTGGTCGCCTGAGCGAAGCACTGGGCGGGCAGGTCGAAATCTGGGCCAAACGCGAGGACTGCAACTCCGGCATCGCCTTCGGCGGCAACAAGGTCCGCAAGCTTGAATACCTCGTGGCCGAGGCGCTCGCCCAAGGCTGCGACACGCTCGTCTCCATTGGCGGTATCCAATCCAACCACACCCGTCAAGTCACCGGGGTTGCCCGCTACCTCGGACTAGTAGCTGTCACGGTTCAAGAAGGCTGGGTCGACTACAACGACATGGCCTACGACAAGGTCGGCAACATCCAACTGACCCGCATCATGGGCGGCGATGTACGCATTGACCCTGGCGGATTCGATATCGGCATCCGTGACAGCTGGAAACAAGCCCTTGACTCCGTTATCGCTGCCGGAGGCAAGCCCTATCCGATCCCAGCCGGTGCATCAGATCACCCGCTCGGTGGTCTTGGTTTTGCCAACTGGGCCGTCGAAGTCGAAACCCAAGAAGCAGAACTCGACATCTTCTTCGACAACATCATCGTGTGCACCGTCACCGGATCGAGCCATGCTGGCATGATCGCCGGCTTCGCCCTGTCTGATCGCCCAGGTCGACGCGTGATCGGCATCGACGCGTCGGCAACTTATGAGCAGACCCTCGACCAAGTCACCCGGATTGCCATCAACACCGCTGACATCATTGAGCTGGGACGCCCACTCCGTAGCGACGAGATCACGGTTGTTGCCGGCTATGAGGGCCCCGCCTACGGAGTGCCCGATGCCACCACGGTCGAAGCAATTCATCTCGCAGCACGCACCGACGCAATGCTCACTGACCCCGTCTATGAAGGTAAGTCCATGGCGGGTCTCATTGGCATGATCCGATCAGGCGAAATCCCGGCCGGATCCAAGGTCCTCTACTGCCACCTCGGCGGTCAACCAGCGTTGCCCGCCTACGCTGGCTTCCCCGGTCTGGGCTCACCCGAGCGAGAGCTGTCCAACTGAGGGCGTGTGCTATTCGGCAGCATCGTCGTACCCCATGGCCATGACGGGGTTGCCGCCTGGGTCCTCAAATGCGCTGGCTGTGGACCTTGGTGATCTGCTGCGAGATACCAGTGCGAATCGCCGCACGATTGAGAGGCGGTTCAGATCCGAAACGCAAATGAGTCTTGGTCAATGGCGCTGGCGAGCTCGCATCATGGCGGCTGTCGCAATGCTGGCAGAAGGCGACAGCGTCACACTTGTTGCCGTCACTGTCGGCAATTCGTCATCGAGTTCGTTCGTCGCTGCGTTCCGATCCGAACTGGGGTCATCTCCACGCGCATTCATGCGAACGCCCAGCCCGGTTCAAACCTCAGCGTGAGTTGCTACAAGGCCATGGAGCATCAGCGCCTGTATCGGCGGGACGCCTGCGTCGCAGGGAAGCGTCGACTTCGTTCCGAGACTTGCCAACCCGGAGCTGATCTAGGTGAAATACCGGGGCTCGCTACTTGTTCGGAACCAGGGGTGCCATGACAGGCGGGTCGTCTTCTGCCGCTAGTTGCCACCAAGACCCAGCAATTTCAACCCCAATACGGGCCTTCGATGGTGCGAGTCTTGCGCTCACAGAAGCGCCGTGTTCAGGGATTGGTATTCCGAGTTCGGCTGCGATGCGTTGGTGCTGGTTGTACTGCCCCAGGATGATGTAGCCCTCGGGCCGGAGAGCGTCCCTCGCCCCACCGTTGCCCCGTACCCGCTTCATGTAGTCTTTCTGCTGGGCGACTGTCGCGACGACATTACCGCTGATGAGCGTTTCGCTAGCGAGGCGGAACAGCCGGTTGATACGTTGCTGTCCGCTCTTCCCTGCCATGATTTCAACCGTTACTTCAGCGGGAAGGTGGAGCAGGGCGTTGGTTGGCAGTTCTGCGTCTTCGAATAGCCAGAGAATCCCTTCCCTGCCAACCTTTGAGATTGAGGCTTTGCGATCTCGGTTCCCACCCTTTGTAAGGCGATCCTCCGTTGCTCGCACAACACCCATTGACCACAAGGACTTGTCATCGCTTGCAGTTAGCACGAGGCAAATCTCACCACGAGCTTCGATTGGGATCATCCAGCCACCCATTGATTGGGAATACTTGCAGTCGACTTCGGTACCAGCAATATGGAAGTCCATGGCCTCGCCGTCGGCGAACTCAAACTCGCGTTGCATGTTGATCTCGACAAGTGTGCCGCAATGGGTCTTCTCAGTTTTGTGCAGTTGGTCCCACCGGTATCGGCCAGTGCGTTGCCCGTCATACAGCTGATCGAACGTCGAGCGCAGTACCGCAGCGGTCCTCGACCCATCCGAATCAAGTCCGAGTACCTCTTCGAATACTGCTTCTACCAGTGGCTCTGCGGGTTCTTGCACCCTGTAGTTGTAGCCGCCCCTGGCGGCCAGCTCAACTAGTCGAGGAGGGAGTCGACGAACCGAGCAATCGCTAGCCCCAGAACAGGTGGCACCGCATTCCCGATTTGGCGGGCAACTTCGATCTTGGTTCCTTCGAAGACAAAGTCATCAGGGAAGGTCTGGATACGGGCGGCTTCGCGATGGGTGATTGGCCGGTCGAGCACTGGGTGGAGATAGCGGCCCTTCTCGGGCTTGTAGAATTCGGTGCGGATCGTAGGGGAGGGTCGATCCCACCACATCCGGCCCATGACATCGGTAGTGCCGGTTGGCTTGTTGAGCCAGCAATTGGGCGTGATGTCTGGTCGCTTGCGCATCAGGTCGAAGCGGTTGCCGCCGGGTGGAATAGTTCGGTATCGCTCAAGCGACTTCGCCGTGGGATTGCGACGGATGTGGAGATCCTGCACTCCATTCGGACCGACAGTCGGGTAGTCGGTCGTCGGCTTCTCTGGCAGGTCGCCAATCACGTCGGCAACGGTTGCTTTAGTCCGCATGCCGTCGGCGTCACCATGTGTGATCGGTGGAGGCCAAGGCACCTCGGTGTCGAGCACAGCAATGAGAATGCCGCGGCGACGGTTCTGAGGTACGCCGTAGTCTGAGGCGTTGAGGACGCCATAGTTGTAGCCGAACCGCGACAGGAACGGATCTTTCCTCATCCGGTGCAGAAGTTCGTTGAACTGGGCGGACTTCTGGAACTCGGGAACGTTCTCGATGACGAATGCTCGAGGTTTCACACGCTTGACGGCTGCAAGGTAGTGCTCCCAGAGTCCATTGAGCTGTGCCCTGGATTTATCGTCACGATCGCGGCCAAGTGGTGAGAATCCCTGGCATGGGGGCCCGCCGATAATCACGTCGGCCTTGGGGTATTGCTGAACATCGAAGAACTCAATGTCGCCGTCAAAAACGTGGGTGTCGAAGTTCGATTTGAATGTTCGAGCAGCGGCGTGGTCGTTCTCGATGGCGAAGACGGGCCTGAAGCTTGATTCGTCTGAGCGCTGTCCTGCCATTGAGAAGCCCAATGTGAGCCCACCGGCCCCTGCAAACAGATCGATTGTCTTGTACGTCGTCATGGTGGGAACCTCGGCTCACAAGAGACTAGTCGTCTGAGCCTTGCGTTGACTCATTGTCTTCAGGTGGTGTGACATTCGGCCTCGGTGGCACGTCTGGATGGCCCGCCACAAGCTCGGCGACCTGCCGACCTGGGATGACGTGGGAGTCTGAGTTTGTTGGCTCGGCAACAAACGAGAGAGTCGTATCGAGGAATCTCTGGCTGCCGTCAACGTCAGGCGAATGCAGGAATAGCCCGGCTAGGCGCATGTCTCGATAGTAGCCAAGTGCCTTGTGTGGATGGCTTCAGTGGGGCGCACATGCTGAGTAGTCTCCTTGAGGCAGTTCTCTTGGTAATCTGACTTGGTCTCTCTGACCAAGTCAGATACGATTGGTGCATGGTGATTCAGATGAACATCTCCGAGGCCAAGGCAAAACTATCCGAGTTGCTCGATGCAGCCCAGAGTGGTCAAGAAGTGATTATCGCACGGTCCGGCCGAGCCATCGCGAAGCTGACAGCCGTTAACACCCCACCGAATCGACAGCTTGGATTCATGGAGCTTGACATCGATGACGCGCTGTTCGACCCGTTGTCTGGCGCTGACCTGGAGGAGTGGGAATGACGCTTGTGATTCTTGACACTCATGCCTTTGTCTGGGCCGTCGCTGCCCCAAGCCGTCTAGGCGCCGAAGCAGTCGAACTCATCGAGGACGCTACCAATGAGTTGATGGTGTCAGCGGCAACGGCTTGGGAACTGAGCACCAAGGTGCGGCTTGGCAAGTTCCCAGAAGCCGAGCCGATCGTGGCCAACTACCAGTCCATCGTCGATCGACTCGGAGCGATCGACATGCCCGTGACCGGCGACCACGCCCTCGCAGCGGGAAGTCTGTCATGGGATCATCGAGACCCATTCGACCGCATGCTGGCAGCGCAGGCCATCCGTGAGAATGCTGTCCTGGTCAGCAAAGATCGGGCGTTCCAGCAACTCGCTGGTCTGAGTCTTCGCTGGTGAATACCGATGACGGGTGAGGGCCTATTCCTGTGGTCCGCAGGTCACTTCGAAAGATCCCGAAGCAACGGTGACGTCGGCGGTCGATGCCCATCCGAGCGTGAAGTCTGCTGTGCCGGAAATGCCCTCGTCGGTCACCACGTACGCCAATGAATGACTGATCTCGCCTGGCGCCTCGTCAAGAGTCGCTTGTAGGGAGGGAGTGTTGTCAGTGGCGAGAGGGTCAGAAACGAGAAGATTGACGCTAATCACTCCGTACTCTTCGGTTTGGTCGTGGTATCCGAGCGATAGGGACCGGTTCGAGCCGTCCGTTGCCAGCCCGGAGCCGTTAATGAAGCCGGGGCTGACGATGCAGACCTCGAGGTCGAATTCGGTTCGCACACCATCGACTTCGACCCAGGCGCTGGGCTCTGTCACAGACTTGGTGTCGGTGTCAGTTTCATCCAAGGGCAATGTGTCAGGCGTGATGGAGTCAGAACCAGTGAATTCGTCAGCGGCGGCCCCGCACGAGGTTGCGGCGAGGGCCAGGGCGATGAGAAGGAAGAACTTCATAGCAATCATTCGGCCGCCACCGATGAAAGTCAAGGTCTGGCGTACCGACTGGATAATCGAGAAGGTCAGCCAAGCCCATGTCCTAGACTTTGCCAATGGAAAATCTCCGGGAAGAACGGCTGGTTGGTTTAGCTGCCTTGGAAGCGGTTACAACGCTCTTGCAGCGCAACCGCAAAGCGCACCCGACAGCGGGGTTGTACGAGGCCGCCGAGCCACAATGGTGGTGGAGTACTCCTCGCCGTACCGACAGCCTTGGCCAGCTCGTCTGGTTTGATGACCAGAGCCGGCCCGAGGCCGCAGTACTCATGACCGACTTCTCCAGCAGAGGCTCAGCCCTCTACGACGAGGTAACGTTCTGCCCACTCTTCATGCCCGACGCAGGCCCGGAACAAGTCGCCTATGCCGTTAAGCGTGGGCTTGCCCTTGCCAGTGAACATGGGTACGCATCTGTTGCGCTTGAGGTAGATCAGTCCGACGACGTATTGAATGACGTGTTGGCCAATCACGGCTTCGTGGTGAAGGAGAAGAACGCTCTGACCGAGGCCTGGATGTCCGCGAGTGCTCGGTCCGAAGTCAGCGAACTGCATGACGGATATCGCCTGGCGTCCCGAGTCGAGATGGCACCTCGGGCCCATCACATGAATGAGCGAAATCCCGATTTTGTCGAGGAGCGTCTGCTCGAAACATCCCTCTATCGACCCGACCTCGATCTTGTCATCCTGGACAGCGACGACAACTATGCCGCTTACGGCATCTTCTGGTTCGACCCCGAAACGGCCACCGGTGTTGTCGAACCAATGCGGACCAAGGACGAGCACCAACAACGAGGACTTGCCCGCCACCTGCTTACTGCTGGGTCCGACTTGCTGGTCAAGGCCGGGGCCGAACGCGTCTCGATCGGCTGGGAGCCAGACAACCCAGCTTCGGGTCATCTATACCGCAGCGTTGGGTTCGAGCCCATAAAGAACACCGACCTTCTCTCAGGCCCAACCAACTCCGGAGTGTCCGCGCCGCCGTAGTTTCGTCCAAGCAACCTGACAGTCGGAATATCTCAAGCGTCAGCTGGCCTAGTCGGTGTGCTGATCGAACATGACAGTGTTGCCGTCGGGGTCAAGAACAAGGAAGTGGGTGGGTCCGGCGTCGCCCTCAGTTGACGACATTGGTTTGTATCCCGCAGCAACCACCGCTGATTCGATTACTCTAGCGTCGGGTGGATTGAACGTGACGACATTGGCCTCGAACATGTCCTGGAACAGGCCGATCTTGGCGCTTCCGTTCTGGAGCATGACCCAGCTCTGCTCGTCACCGTCCATTAACGAGAATCCGATCGCTTCGTAGAATGTGCGGGCAGCGTGGAGGTCCTTCACTGCAAGACTGATGGAGAATGTTCCAAGATCCATGGGAGTTCTTCTTTCGATTGTGTGGCCTGGGCGCAAGACTAAGCTGACCAGCACAACTCGTTCTTGCCAAATCTTGCGGACTTGGAAGCGAACGACACTTATTAGAACCCCATGGCTATGTCTGACCGATCCATTGACGTCTACCTTCGTCGAGTCAATCGCGGCATTGACATGATCATGAATGACCCAGGCGGCGAACTCGGGCTCGAACTTGTCGCGGCAGAGTCTGGCTTCTCCCCCTTTCACTTCCATCGGATCTTCAAGAACGCGACTGGCCAGACGCTTGCAGAATTCGTGAACCGGGTTCGCCTCGATCGTGCCAGAACGCTCATGTCGCAACGGCCGGACATGTCGCTGACCGAGGTCGCTCTAACGTGCGGACTTGGAAGCTCGTCCAACTACAGCCGGGTGTTTAAGAAGCGATTTGGAGTACCGCCCCGCGCATTCGATGCAGACGCACACTGGGTCGCCACAAATGAGGAGCGGGCTGAGCCGTATCGCCATCTGCGGGTTGTATCGGCAGACTTGTCTAGATTCAGCGCTACGACCGTCGCGATAGAGAAACGATTTGTGGCGTACCTTCGCGTGACCAACCCGTACGGACCAGGCCGAGTCAGTGATGCAGCTCGCCACCTCGAAGACTGGGCTCATAGGAGCTCGGTCAGTGGTGGCTGGATTGGTTACACGTGGGACAACCCCGATTTTGTTGCCGCCGCGGATTGTACGTACTGCCTTGGTCTCGAGGTTGACACCGCCATGGTTCTTGAAGAGCCGATGGGCCTTCTGGAACTACCAGCCATGACGGTCGCTGAGGTGAAGCTTGATCGTGGCCTCGGGGACGAGGCCGAAGTCATCGATTGGCTCTATGCAGTTTGGCTTCCGCTGAGCGGCTACCAACCGACGAACTATCCGACATTCGAAACCTGGGAACGTTCTGAGTCTGGCAAAGAGACCGAATACAAGCAGCTCACAGTTGGACTTCCGGTGACCCGCTTATGAGTCGAGTTTTGCCGAGACCCTCTTCGGGGCAAGGAGCACGAAGCTCTCTAGGAGCCAGGTCTTAAGGTCATCGGTCGTCGGTGGGTCATCGGGAGCGAAGCGCACCATCGTCCAGCCACCCTTGCCGACCTGGTAGCGGTCTGGTTGCAGCTTCGCCCGTTCTTCGAGTTCTGGAATTGATGAAGCGAGCTTCAGTCTCAGTCCGCAAAGCTCATCCTTTTCTCCCAGGAAGGCGAAATTCTTGTTGCCTGCTTTGAATGCTCGATTGACACAGGAGCTCCCCTCGGATGTCTCCGGCAGTTGAAGAGCAAGCATCCGGATGGTCTCGCTCGCCTGATATCTGAAGTCCTCCGATGTTTCACTCACGCCTATGTTCTCCGTCCTGTTTGGTGGTCAAGTTCGCTGACGTTCGAAATGGGTGCCGTCGAGCGGTACGAGGCGTCTATTAGCTCGGTGAGTTCGATCCAGTCCGTGTCCTCATCCAGGTCGACACCTAACCATCCCGAAGGGCCGAGATAGGCGGGCACGAACGCGTCACTGTCATGGAGGAGAGCCTCGCGTTCACCAGCATCAAGTTTCAGGACGACAGAGTGCGGATGCTGCACTCATTCGCCGGACACCTTCAGTGAAGCGCCGTAGTACGCAAAGACTTTCTTCGTATAGAACGCCGGACGTCCGTGGGAGACTTTCTCAGCGCTCCCAGGTAAAGCCGCGGCGAGCTCACGGACCTTGAGCAGATATGGGTCTTCCTCGTCGAACATCAACGGGTGCGCCATGCAAGCAGTATATGACGGGCAGGAGGCCTGCTGATTGCGACCGCTGGCACCAAGTCGGAAATGGCCCTCGTTCGGAAGCCAAACGAGCCAATCCTGACCTTCGACGCGTGGTACCTCCATCCGGCCTTCGAGACCTTGTGGCACAATCTGTTGATGGCGAAGTGGCTTCACCCGATCACTGACCTCGTGTCCGAAGGAATGCTGGACGTCGGAGATGATCACACGGTCCACTGGTCGGTTGCGGGCAACCCTGACGGCAAGCCAGCTGTCCTGCTGCACGGCGGACCGGGTAGCGGTTCCACCCAGCGCCATCGACAGATGTTCGATCCAGCGAAGTACCGGATTGTCCAGATCGACCAGCGCAATTGTGGTCAGAGCACACCAAGTGCAGGCCAGCCCGAGGTTGATCTTTCAACGAACACAACTGCGAATCTCGTCGCCGACATTGAACAGGTCCGAGTCCATCTGGGAATCGACCGTTGGCTGGTGTGGGGTGGCTCGTGGGGCACCACGCTTGGTCTTGCCTACACCGAAGCTCACCCGACCTCCGTCACCGAATTGTTACTCGCCAGCGTGGTCATGACCAGCGAAGCTGAGGTTGATTGGATTACTCGTTCCATGGCCCGTGTGTTCCCCGAACACTGGCGACACTTCGTTGAGGCCTTGCCGCCCGAAGATCGAGACGGCAACCTTGCATCGGCCTACAACCGCCTTCTCATGAACCCCGATCCGGACATCCACCGACCGGCCGCCGCGGCCTGGTGTGACTGGGAGGACATACACGTATCAATAGCGGAGGGATATGAGCCGCACCTTCGAAACGCTGATCCAGAATTCCAGTTGTGCTTCGCTCGACTGGTGACCCACTACTGGGCTAACGCTGGTTTCTTGGAAGAGGGACAGTTGTTGCGCGACGTCGGACGGCTTGTCGGGATCCCGGTGTTCCTTGCTCACGGGAGGAAAGACATCAGCGGTCCGGCGGACATTGCGGTGACACTTGCTGCGGCGATTCCTGGAGCCAACCTGTTCGTTTCTGACAACGAAGGTCATGGCGGACCGGCGATGACGGATTGGCTGACCCAGGTCCTTGACCAGCTGTCGGGGGCTTGATGCGATCCAGAGATGCTCTGGTTCTAATGGTCATCTGACTAGAGACTGGAGCTAGCCCGATTGGGTGTCGAAGCTGGCTGATACGAAGGTGGCGTTACCAGCAAGATAGGTGGCAAGGACCTTGGTCTTGTCAATACTGGTGACATCGATGTTGAAGAGGTTCTGATCGAGGATCACGAAGTCCGCGAACTTGCCGACCGTGATTGAACCAGTCGTATCGTCATGAGCAAGGGCAAAAGCGCCATCGATAGTGTGCAGTGCGATAGCGGTTTCCAGATCGGGAACGGCATTGGAGTCCCGCGTCATTGAGCGTTGCATGGTGCCAAGCGGGGGGAGTGGACCAGCATCCCAATCACTGGAAAGGCTGACCGATGCCCCGGCGTCGATGAGTTGACCGGTCGGAATCAGGTCATAGGCGCGACCGCCGATGAAGTCGGCGAGATAGTCAAAGTAGAAGGGATCGGTGGCATCGGCACTCTGCTGGAAGTCGGCGACCACACCGATCTGGGCGAACCGACCGACGTCATCGGGGTGCACGAGATAGACGTGGGTTGCTCGGTGGCGCCGGTCAGCTATGGCGTCGGCATCGTCCTTAATGGATTCGACCGCGTCGAGGGCATCTCGGACTGCGGCATCACCGATGACATGGAAGTTCACGCGGTAGCCAATGGCATGAAGCTCCGAGACGTAGGTCCGCAGTTGGTCTGGCCGGAAGTAGTTGAACCCGGATGGATAGAGCGGATCGAGAGGGACGTCGTAGGGCTCCAGAAGTGAGGCGGTGCCAAGGTCAAGAATCCCGTCGACATAGATCTTGGCGGTATCGAAACGCAACATGTCCGAGTCACCACTGAAGCGGCGTTCGAACTCGGCCAGTTGTTCGTCCATGTCGAGGTCGGGGTACACATAGAGCGAATTGGCCGCCCGAACGGTCAGGGCTCCGTCATCCAGCGCGCGCTGCCATGCTGCTGGATGGTTCTGGGCCCAATAGCCGCCGGCATCGCTGACCGAGGTGACCCCGTTCTTGGACAGAGTGCGTAGGGCCACCAGCAGTCCTCGATAGTTGGATTCGTCGGAGGCCGCCGCGGCGTTTCGAACAAGCTGCTGAGCGTCTTCGAGCAGCAGTCCGGTGAGCCGCCCACTCGCCGGATCACGATGCAGCACACCACCCTGCGGGTCCGGGTCATCAGGGCCGATGCCTGCAGCTTCGAGCCCAAGCGAATTGGTCCATATGGCATGCCCAAGATCATCAAGAATCAGGGCAGGCCGGTCTGGAATGGCTCGATCCAGGACATCGATTGGCAGCTCGCCTGTATTGCTGAGATTGGTATCGCGCAGGCCGAGGTTACGCAGTGCGAACAAGGACGGGCCTGCGGCACGCACCCACGCCTTGGTGGACTGTCGTTCTGCGCAGGTGCGGGCTTGTGCCTCCAACTGGTCGAGGTCCTCACCAGACATGAAGCACAATCCTGCGTTGATGCCTGCTTCGGGCACATGCACATGCGGGTCCTGAAAACCGGGGAGGACCATGGCGCCGTCCCCGTCGATGGTGGCTGCGGCTTCACCAGCGGCGGCCAAGACATCGGATTCGGACCCAACGGCAATGATGATTCCGTCAGCGTCAAAGGCGAAGGCGTCGACCCAAGGGTGGGCGGTATCAACGGTGTAGATCTGCGCATTGATCACCACCGTGACTCCCGAGTCAGACCTGCCGTCGGCAAATCCGCTTGAGGAACCAGAAGCCGTACATGAAGACGCGAATGCGAGAAGGCAAAGGATCGGGACCAGGAAGCGGGGGCCGCTAGCTCGCATTGCTCGTACTTGAATCGACATCACGACAGAGATCTGGTCAACCTACATGGCAAGACTCAATCTTGTCTCCGAGTCGGGTATGTGCTTCGAGGTGGCGTTCGGGAACCGTGAACCCAAGGTCGGTGAGTGAAACCAGGAGGTCCAGTTCCCATTCCAGCGGAGTCTGTATGACTTGGTCGGCTCGGTGATTCCGGAGGGGTATCTAAGAAAAATTCGAGCGACGTGAGATTGCACTAACCTTGGAACCATGATCGCATTATTGGGTTCGTTGCTCGGAGGCCGTGGCGGCCGCATGATTGGTTCAATGATCGGAGGACGTACCGGCGGAATGGTTGGCGGCCTTGCCGGTGCCTTGCTTGGCGGACGTCAGCTCCGAGGCTTGGGACGCATGATCTCCAACCGTGGTGGCAAGAGCGATCATCATGACGATGGACCAGCCATTGATCTGGATGAGAGCCAAGCCGAGGTTCTGATCCGAGCCATGTGCAACTCAGCGAAAGCTGACGGCCACGTTGACGCTGACGAAACAAGCCAGATCATCTCTGAACTCGGAGATGTTTCTGATGCTGATCGAGCATTCCTGCAGTCCGAGCTTGAGTCGTCCTTCAAGTCAGCGGCCGATATTGCCCGCTTGGTTCCGCCGGCGCTCAAGGTTGAGGCTTACGCCGTCTCACTCATTGCCATCAATGTTGACACTATGGAAGAAGCTCAGTACCTGTCGGACTTATCAACTGAGCTTGGCCTTTCGCCAGCCGATCGCAACAACATCCATGACGATCTCGGAGTCGACCAACTCTCATAGTCCACAATCTGGCAGCTTGGGTACGCCGAGCATTAAGGTCGTGGACCATGGGTGAGACCGCAACGGAAGAATTGGCTACGAGGTCCATTCGACGTGGTCCCTAAGTTGACACGGGCAAGGATTGAGCGAGTAGAGGTGGCCAGCGAGACACTGACGGTCTGGCTTGAAGGCGACGCCCGTCCAATCCCGTTGCCCTGGTTCTGGGTCAAGGACCACAGTCGTGATGTTCAATCATTCGACTCCGAAACCAAGCAGCGAACGATTGACTCGTTCTCGATCGATCTCGACTGCTCCGCTACCGGAGCTCGGGTGGTCGATGGTGATGTGCACATCGAGTGGGGCGATTCGAGCCCAACCTCGATCCTGCCGCCCGAACTATTAGCATCCCTCACGACGGATGCTCCTGAGATCAGCCAATGGAGCGATGGCTCGGCTCTGTCACCACTCGCCGTTGGCTACCAAGCCCTGATGGAAGATGAGCAAGAGCTTGCTCGTTGGCTGGAGTCAATACAGGTGTTCGGGTTCGGCTTGGCCCGCGACGTGCCCACTTCGATTGACGGTGCGGAGTCGATTGCCAACCGGGTTGGCTACGTCCGGCGCACCGTCTTTGGCGACATGTGGACCTTGTCTTCCGAAGTCCGCGCTCACGCCGATTCCGCCTATGACACGACCTTTCTCGAACCTCACACCGATGGCAGCTACGCCACTGATGCCCCCGGCCTGCAGATGTTCGCCTGTAGCGAACGAACCGCTGAGGGTGGTGAGTCGATCCTGGTTGATGGATTCGCGGCGGCAGAAGAACTGCGCCGGAGTGAGCCAGATGCTTTCGACCTCTTGACCCAAACGTGCGTGCCCGCTCACTATGTCGAAGCGGGTATCGAGCTGAGAGCTTCCCGACCAGCCCTGCGCCTTGACCCTGACCGAAGGCTGGTTCAGGTGACGTTCAACAACTATGACCGGTCACCGTTCTTGCTTCCACCAAAGCAGATGCGTGATTGGTTCGAGGCGTACTCGGCCTTCCATCACCTGTTGAATAATCAGGCGGCCTGGTGGGTAAACCGTCTTGAGCCCGGTGACTTGCTGCTGTTCGATAACTGGCGCTGCCTGCACGGTCGAATGTCATTCACCGGCAAGCGAGTCTTTCATGGCTGTTACCTCAATCACGAGGACTTCGAAAGTCGACTTCGTAGCTCGAGGGCTGCTCCGTAGGGGCGGCCCTACTTGGCCTTCTTGACGAATTCGGCCTTGATCAGGATGCCTCGACCGTTGACCTTGCCATCGATGGGGTGATCGCCCTCGACCAGGCGGATGGAGCGAACCTTGGTTCCGACCTTGACACCCCCGGCTTTGCCGTCGAGCTTGATGTCTTTGATTATGGTGACATCGTCACCGTCGGCAAGAAGATTTCCGTTGGCATCACGAACTTCACCAACGCCACCAATATCTTCGGACTCCCATTCAAAGCCGCAGGTTTGACATTCGAACCCGTCGGCCCCCATCAAAGCATCGGGCATTGTGCATTGTGGACATGGAGGCGTTTCAGACATCTGGACTGTCTATCAGCGACCGGTCCGACCGCGGCAGCCTGTCTACTTGGCGGCTTCCAGACCGGCAAGAATCAGATCGAGACCAAACTCGAACTCCTTAGCAAAGTCATAGCCGGGTTGAAGCACATGTTGGACAGCGAGTTCGGTCAGGTGGGGATAGAGGTCTGCCGGAAGTGGTTCGATGATGGTCCCAGCCAAGGCGGTCATGTCCGCCCCTTCGGTTGCGGGCAGGTTGGCTTCTTGTAAGGCAAATCCGTAGATGTAGCTGTCGATGAGTGCGTAGGCGTGAGCTGTCATCTTGATGGAGAAGCCTCCAGCTCGAAAGCAGCCGAGCACGGCATCATGGTGGCGCAGGGTTTCAGGCCCCGGGGAAGTCCGCGACTCCATCAAGGGCACGGCCCATGGGTGGCTGGCCAGCACGGATCGGGCAGACGTGGAGCGCTGTCGGATCGCTTGTTTCCAGTCGAGGTCTTCGCTAGGTCGATCGATCTCACCGAATACAACATCGACCATGCCATCGAGGATGGCTTCCTTGTTGGCCACATGATGGTAGATCGTCATCGGCTTCACATCGAGTTCAGTTGCCAGCTTTCGAATGGTGAAGGGCTCAATACCGATCCGGTCGGCCAGGGCGATCGCTGCGGTGATGACGCGATCCTTGCTGAGTGTGGTTCGGCGTGAATCGTTGATTTTACGTGCCGCCATCGGCTGCCTTCCGAAACGTGTGGTTGCTCATCGTACTAAGTACGTGTAAGGTATTGCAACAGACTCGTACTAAGTACGAGTACGAGGTAGGAGAATGGACATGATTGAAGTACCGCATCGACAGGACCAGCAAGTGACTCCCTTAGCTGATCTCTCGCACGAGGAACCAGCCGACGTCGTGGTGGGCTCGTCCTCTCTGCGGGCAGCGCAACTGGCTGGAGTTGCCTACGTGACGTTGTTCATCCTGGGAGTATTCGCCAACTTCGTCGTTCGAGAGGGCCTGGTGGTGAGCGGCGATGCCGATGCAACCGCGCTGAACATCGTGGAATCACAAGGCTTGTTCCGGCTGGGCCTGTTGAGTTTCCTGGTTGTTTTCATCATTGACATCGTGGTCTCATGGGCGCTCCACCTTGTCTTTCGCGATACCAACAATGACATCTCGGTCCTTGCTGCTTGCTTCCGCCTGGTCTACACCGTGTTTCTCGGAGTGGCCGTCGTCTTCTTGTTCCAAGCCTTGCAGCTCCTCGGCGGTGAACAGTTCCTCGACGTTGTCGATCAAGCCCAGTTGAACGCCCAAGCGCTTGTTGCGTTAGAGATGTTCAACTCGATCTGGCTCATTGGACTGATGGCATTCGGTGGACACCTGGTCTTGATTGGCTACCTCGTCGTTCGCTCCGGTTACGCACCGAAGGCACTGGGCTACCTACTCATGTTGTCCGGGACCAGCTATGTGATCGACACCACTGCCCACTCACTTCTGAGCAACTACAGCGACTATGAGACTGGGTTCGTCGTCATGGTGGCGATACCGGCAGTCATCGCCGAAGGCTGGTTCGCCCTCTGGCTGCTGCTTCGGGGTAGACGGGATTCAGATGCCCCGACGGCTCGCCTGATGACATAGTCCAGCCCTGAGTGCGCTGGGTTCGGTTCTGGTCCATACTTGGAGCGATGAAGAGTCGACCGAAACTGTCCGGAGCACCGTTGGGATACACGGTGACACTCGTTGAAGGAACTGCTGATTCCTACAAGGCTTTTGGCAAGGCCTTGTGGTCTGAGGACCGTTCGCTTCCCATCCGGATAAAGGAGCTGGTTTTCGTCCGCTCTTCCATCGTCAATAGGTGCCCTACCTGACTGAAGGGTCATGTCGTCTCGGCGAGACGACGAGGAATTTCTGATCAAGAAATCGATGCGCTTGAGCAGCCGGAAGCATGGGTTGACGTGTTTGATGCTCAGACTGTGGCCACCTTGCGGCTAGCCGACGCCATGTGTGGGGACCAGACCCACGCGCTTGATCCCGACCTGGTTGCGGATCTTCGCTCACACTTTTCTGAAACCGAGTTGGCTGAACTGATCCTGGTGTGCGGCCAAGCCAACTTGAACAATCGTGCCGGGAACGCGGCCAAGCAACTACTAGGTGAATAGTGGACTCGGCTTACGACTGGAAGCAGTTCTACAACCGTGAGCGTGCTGGAATTGGGTCGGCTGCGATGCTGGCTCTGGTTGATGAAACTAAACCGCTGAGCCTTGAGCGCGGGGGAGCGTTGGTCATTCCCCATACGCGCTTTGAGATAACCGGCAGTCAAATCGCTACTGCGGTTGCCGCCGTCTTGGACTCGGGAGCGGATCGGGTGCTTGCCCTTGGAGTCTTGCACGGCGCCCGACGATGTGATTCGCACCAGGTCGGACTGGCCAGAGCAGGCGACAGCGAGGCGCGGACAGCACTGCGCGGGGTCCACGAAGAAGACGGGATCGCAGCTGAAGAGTTCTCTCTTGATGGATTTGTCCATCTGCTTGACCTGGCCGCGAAACGGCGAGGTCGTTCGATCGAGATTATTCGGCGCTACCCATTCCTGGTCGGAGAAGACCCGGCGTCGCTTCCTGGCGTGGAAGGACTCCAACAGATTGTCGATAGCGGCGCCCTCCTGGTTGCCACCACCGACCCGATGCATCACGGGCATGCCTATGACACACCAGAGTTCGAATGCCTGGACCAATCCGACCCACGCACACTGATTGTGGCACGCGAAGGGATTGGCGAACAGCTTGCGGCTCTGTCCGAACATCGATTCGGCGACTTCGCTTGCCTGGTGGAACGCGACCGTTCGGATTTTCGAGACACGGGTCCGGTACTAGCTCAACTGCTTGGTTCAGGATTCGCCTCTCACATCCATGATCTAACCCTGGTCGACTACGCCGAAGTGTTGGGGGCCCCTGCTCCGTCATGGGTTGCTGGCGCGCTGATCACCACGACTAGTGTCGCAACATGAGCGACTGGCCCTCCATCTGCAAACGAAACGCACGCTCCGTCCAGACCACCATTGGTTGGATCTATTGGGACCCCGGGGCGCTAGAGCGTCTTGAGGCTTTGGGTCTGAACGGCCCACTTGGATACATCGCTGCCCGATCTGCGCCCCTTAGTCCCGCTGGGCCAGAAGCAGTAGTGGCAGCCTTCGGGTCCATCAGTCCACTGGGAATTGCCATTGCTTTGGACGCGGTGGAGAAGAACACGAGCTTTGACGCGGTGTTGAAGGCTCGGGATGACGCAGTCCTGGAGGGATTGTCAAAGTACGCACCAAACATCACTGGCGCTCTGCCCGATTTCGAGTCTGAGCTTTGGGCAGTCGTTGACCAGCTTCCGCGACTTGGCCGGGTCTTCTTTGGTGCTCACCTGCGAATGCCTCGACCCGCTGATCCTGTCTTGTCCGGCTGGCACGCCATCAACTGCCTTCGAGAGTGGCGCGGCGATACCCACTGGGCCCTGGTGGTCGCCGCTGGCTTGTCCGGAACAGAGTCTTCCATTGTGCACAATGCTTGGGTTGGCTACGAGGGTGATTGGCTAGCATCTTCACGGGGCAGCACGGCCGATGAGTTGGCAATAGCGTGGGAGCAGTTGGAGGAACGTGGTCTGGTGGTGGACGGAACCGTGACACCAGCTTGCATTGAGATGCGTCAGCAGATCGAAGACGACACCGATCGACTTACTGCCCTGCCGTGGACGCTTCTTGGGGAAGAGCGGTCGGTCGAGTTTGCTGAACAATTCGAGGCACCATGTGAGTTGCTTCTAGATCGGGTCAACGTCACTGCCGGCACCAACTACATGCCTGCGTCTCGGAAGCGAGAATAGTCCGACGGTTCTGAGTCGGGGGGCTGAGGCTTGGGACGGACGTCAATTGGGAACTGGTATCGACTGTCTGTTTCTATGCCAGAATGACGGCATGTCCGACCCGATCCGCATAGCCCAGCTCTCTGATACGCACTTCCTTGAAGAGGGTGCACAACCAGAGGGTGGCGGCAGCTATGACACGGCGGAAGCCTATGAATCGGTTCTTGCCCACCTTGGTGACCATGCCGATCTCGACATGGTTGTTGTCACCGGCGATATTGCCGACCACGGTCGACCGGAGCAGTACCGCAAGGCCTCGGCCGCCTTTTCCCGCTTGCAGGCCCCAGTCAATATCTGTCCCGGTAACCATGACTTTGAGCATGCTTTCCAAGCGGGTGTCGCTCGGCCCGGCGTTTCCACATCGCGAGTGGTCGAGATTGACAACTGGGCCTTCCTGTTCGTCGACTCCAATGCCGGGATGATGAGTGTCGATGACGCTGGTCTTCATATTGATCCTCCAGGCCAGGAACGCTTGCACAACAACGGCAATTTGGGGAGTCGAGAAGCGGCCTGGATTCATCAGATGTGCGAAGCAACGTTGGCCGAGCATGTCTTCGTCTGGCTCCATCATCCGCCCGACGTCCCTGTCCCGGCATCACACAGTGAGGCCTACGCCAACGAGTGGCAGGAGCTATTGGCCAAACACCCGATCATTCGCGGGCTCGGCGGTGGCCACACCCACATTCCGGACCAGTATGAGATTTCTGAACGCCCCGTCTTTGTTGCTCCCTCGCTCAAGCACAATTTCTCACTCGAGCCCCAGACCTGGCTTCCACCCGGATACCGAACCTATGAGTTCTCATCCGATGGATCGATCGCCAGCGCAGTACATCTGGTTGATGATGAGCGGTGGCCACGAAAGCCCTTCGGCCGAGCGTTGAAGTCTCTCTTCATGGGTGAGATCACGTACGAACAACTGGCCGAGATTGCAGCCCGGCGTGGGCTCTAAGGTCATCTAGTTGTCCGCTACTTGACGCAGACAATTTCGGTTGGAGTCAATACTCCGGCCACCACTGTTGCTCCCAGGTTGGCCAGCTTCACGAAGGCGTCATCGCCTAGAAGCAGGTGGATTCCCAGTGGCGGCGGACCTCCTGCTTGACTTGCGCTCTCTCGGGCGTCGGCAAAGAAATCCAGCGCAGTTTGGCGATGATCCTGCTCCACCAGGACTGTGAACCCAGCGTCGACGAGACCCCTTCGGTAGCAGGCAAGATCTTCGACAAAGCTCACTGACGCTTCGCTGGCCCAAGGTACCGGGAAGGTGAGCTCACCTTCTGAAGCTTTCAGAATGTCATAGACGAGGAATCGTCCTCCAGGCTTCAGGACTCGAAAGACCTCGGCAAACAGCGTCTGCTTGTCGGCGATGTTCATACCGACATGGAGTTGGGTTGAGCTGAGACCCGGTATCTGAGCCAAGTGTTATGAGACTCCAATTGCCCCCAACAAGGGCCAGAGAGGATCATGAACACCATGACCAACAAACGACGGCGACACACGCCCGAACAAATCATCCGAAAGCTCGCCGAGGGCCACCGGCTCCAAGCCAGCGGTCAAGAACTCGACGAAGTCTGCCGCACCCTCCAAATCACTGCCTCAACCTGGCATCGCTGGATAGCCCAGTACGGGGGAATGAAAGCCTCCGACGCCAAACGGTTGAAGGAACTCGAAGGCGAGAACACCCGACTCAAAAAGATCGTCGCGAACCAGGCATTGGACATCGACATGCTCCGCGAGGTAGCAAAGGGGGAATTCTGACCCCGAACCGCAAACGCAGCGCCGTCAACATGCTGCGTGACCAGTTCGGGGTCTCCCAACGCCACGCCTGTCGAGTCATCCGCCAACCACGATCAACCCAACGACTCGCCCCAACACCACCCACCGACGATGAAGCGAAACTGGTGGAGTTCCTCATCAAGTTCTCCAAAGACAAGCCCCGCTACGGTTGGCGGCGGGCTGCCAAAGCAGCCCGCCGCGCTGGTTGGGCGGTCAATGACAAGCGTGTGAAACGCCTGTGGCGCCTGCATGGGCTGCGGGTCCCGAGGAGACGCCGCAAGAAACGCCTGACCGGGATCGGTGCCAACATTGGGGCGATGTGCCCGATCCGGCCGAACGTGTTGTGGGCCCTTGATTTCCAGTTCGATACCACCGAAGACGGTAGGACCATCAAAATGTTGAATGTGATTGATGAATACACCCGAGAGTGCTTGGCGATCGAAGTTGCCCGCTCAATTGATGCTGACGGTGTTGTCAATGTCCTTGACCGGCTCGCTGCTCTGCATGGCCCACCGGCGTATCTGAGGTTCGATAATGGCGGCGAATTTGTTGCTCATGCTGTGGCTGACTGGGCCAAGTTCAATACTGTCGAGTCGATTTTCATTGACCCAGGATCACCGTGGCAGAACGCGTGGATCGAGTCTTTCAACGGGCGGCTACGTGATGAGCTGTTGAATATGTGGCGTTTCGATAGTCTCCTTGAGGCCCGGGTGATTATTGAGGATCACCGGGTGGATTACAATATCAACAGGCCTCACACCGCTCATGGCGATCTCACTCCTGCTGAGTTCGCTGCGAAGTGGCGGCAGGATCATCAACCCCTAGTCGCATAGCAACTGGCACATCTACCGGGTCCCTCTCAGGGTTACTGCATCAAAGGTCTCGTCGCTGAAGTCCATCGCCAATGCACTACCGACTACGAATTCGACCTCACCGTCGAGCCCGACCCATTGTGTGAGCGCTCGGGCCGTCTCCACATATTCTGGGGTCAGATCCAGACCGGTGACCTGGCATCCTGTCGTTGATGCTAGGAACCTTGCAGTCCCCCCAATCCCGGACCCGATGTCGAGCACCCTGTCAGAGGAAGACACAACAAGCCGCTGACACAAACCAGCCGTCACCTTTCGCCCGCCGACGTGAAACTCGTCGACGGACCCAAGCTCGGCAATGGAGATCGTGGAGCGAGTCTTTCCTGACGATGTCATTCCGGCTTCGATGGCGGCTAGGAGCCCACCCACCTCGTAGTGGTCAGCCGTTGTTGATTCCAAATCCATTGGGTCCCTCCCGTACACAAGGGACTCTAGTGTGTGTCAGGGGTGTCTCTTCGCTGCCACCTCGCTCACGGCGGGTGGCTTGTGCCTTGTTCATAGATCCGGGTTCTGTGTCGACGGGGTGTGAGCATCGTTCCGCCCGAGGACGAGGCTAGATCAGCCACACTCCAGGACTTGGCCCAGATCGCGAGACTCAGGCTCCCGCACTACTGGTGCGCAAGGGCGCTGATCGCCATGTCGACCATTGTCTTGACCTCGTGCGGAGTGATATCGGTATTGTCGACGATCCGTTTGGAAATGAACGGACCCTGGATGACATGCATGGCCATGTCGAGGTCGATGGTTGGAGCCAGTTCGCCTCGGGCGATGGCGCGTTGTAAGGCAATGACGGTTGGCCCCTGCGGTTGGACTCGCACTGAGCGAAAGAGGTCGGCGTGAGCGGAGCTGGTGACTGCTCGCCCCATCATCCAAACAAAGAGTTCTCGGACTGTGGCCGAGCTGGCCACCTCGACGTAGTGGCTCTGTATCTCGATCAGATCTCCGCGAAGTGAACCTGTGTCTGTGGCATTGCCATCTGAGACGTCCCGAGCAACGGCGGCGAATATCAGTTCGTCGAGTCCACCGTAGTGACGGTAAATCGTGGTCTTGGCTACTCCTGAGCGGCTGGCCACTTCCTCGATGGTGCATGCCGAGACACCCCGCTCGATGATGATTGCGCGGGTTGTGTCCAGCATCTTTGTTTGCGCAGATGTACTTCGGGGGCGAGCCATGTCGAGCCGTATCGTAGCGGAACAGTCCGGTCGAAATCCACTTGATTAGTTAGAATCGATCCATTACGCTACGAAACGTAGCCTAATGAAAGAAGTGATTGTGTTTCCATCTGAAGCCTCTTCCTACGAGGATCAACCAGTAAGCACTCGATTGAAACTGTCTGCCTTGTGGATCTCGATGCTCTTCGTCTTCGTCTATGTCGACCTCTTCTCGCTCTATCGAGAAGACTTCCGGGCCGACATCGAATCTGGCGAGATCGCGGGCTTCGAGATTGGCCAAACCTTCCTCCTCCTCACGACCCTGTACATCATCTTCCCGAGCCTCATGGTGTTTGCCACCCTGGTCGTACGCCCTGGCCTCAACCGAATCCTGAGCATCGGGATGAGTGGCCTCTATGGATTGACGATCCTTGGCAGCGCCATTGGTGAATGGAATTACTTCATCCTTGGCAGCGTGATCGAAGCCGTCCTGCTGGGTCTGATCGTCTACTACGCCTGGAGCTGGCCCAAGACTCAAGCAGCACGCTGACCGGGTGGCCGTTGTGAACGCGGAAACTCGGACTTGCCTGGCCAGAACGTAGAGCTCCGGCTGACTGAGTCCGAGTTTTCGACGGGGATTGTCTAGAGGCGAGAACGGATCTCGGCTCGCAATGACACCATGTCCTGATCGGCCCAGAGCATCTGGACCTTCTGGTCAGCGATAGTGTTGCCCGCTGGGCGATCCTTCAGGACGAACTCGGTGAAGGTCTCGGCTAGATCCTCGACAGCGTTGCTCATGGCGTAGTCGGTGACGAAGGAGTCGGCATTGTCCGCGTAGTACGCATCCAGACCATCCCAGTCGTCGGCTTCATGGAGGCTGCGCAGCTCATCCTGGAGAGACTGTGGCCAGAAAGCGGCCACGAACTCGGCCAGTGTTGACTGGCTCAGGGCGCACCCCTCTCCTGGGTTGATTGTTGGGCATGAGCCGTCGTCGGAGCTGGGTGGAACCTCGCTGGCTTTGAGGGTGAGCAGGTGCCCAAACTCATGAATCAGCACATAGTCCAGATCGTCGCCAACCATGGAATTGTCAACCCCCATGATCCATTTAGTTGGATCGGCCTCGTCGGCATAAACATGGGCCCCTCCGTAATCGGCGCTCATGAGTTCGAAGGTGTTGAGCATGGTGCGCTCGCTGGCCGGGATGATCTGGGTGAAACGATCCCAGATGGTATTGGCCTGCTCAAGCTGCTCAGCACTGGCGTCTGAACTCACCAGCTTGCCGTCCACTACCTTGAAGCTGGCCAGGAGTGTGTCGTCCTCGTTGTAGGAGTCAGAGTCTTGGGAATCACTGTCGTCCCAATCATCCCCTTCTTCGAAGCTCTCATTCCATTCACTGTCCCCAAGGATGGTGAAGAATTCCTCATCGGAAAGGGCGTCGATTTCCTCGTCGGTCATCCCAGCAAACGGATCAACCTCATCGGTGCCATAGCTGTCACCTGAGCCTTCTTCGTAATCGTCGTACTCCGACGTTTCGGAATTGTCTTGCTCAAGCTCGGAACCGATCCAGTTCTCTGGGGACGGTGTGAACACCAGGTCGAGGCCGAGGGTTTCGAGCTCGTCGGCCAAGTCGCCCAGCCTCATGTCGGCAAGATCTGAGCCTCGATCGGTCTGCAAAGCGTGGGTGAGGGGTTGGCCCTGGCCGTGCACGGCGTTGACAATGCTCGGTGTCACAGCGCCGACGGCGCTGATGGAGGTGACCGCCGCCAGGATGAGTAGGGCGCTGCGTTTGCGGGCTGACCGCTTTGCTCCCTGATTCGGGGTATGGCTTGGCAGACTCGGCTGCCCAAGTGGCGGTGGACCGAACGACGTGGGGTCGCTTGATGGTTGGGTTGGAATTGGCTCAGTCATTGTTCTGGTCTCTTTCTTGGTGTTGGTCATTCTTGGTGGCGTCATCATGAAGAATCCATCTTGAGAGACCGTTGAGCGATCTTGAGAATTCGCTGTGAGAGCATGGGTGCCCTATCACCCGGGCACTGCCATCATGTGGGGGTGCGAATCCTGATTGTCGAAGACGAAGCCCTCATTGCCCGGGCGCTGAAGGAGGCCCTGGAGGCCGAGGGTTATGTCGTAGAACACGCCGACCGTGGTGACGTCGGACTGTGGCAGGCGACGGAGAACTCCTATGACGCCATCATTCTGGACATCATGCTGCCCGGCCTGAACGGCTACAAGATATGTCGACAGCTTCGTGAGGCTGGGAACCAGACTCCGATCATGATGCTCACGGCCAAGGACGGAGAGTTTGATCAGGCTGAGGGTCTTGACCTCGGAGCCGATGACTATATGACGAAGCCGTTCTCGCTGACCGTGCTGCAAGCGAGGCTGCGGGCCATGATGCGTCGAGGTCCAAGCGACAGACCGGCAATAATGTCGGCCGGTGATCTGGTTCTGGATCCCGGCGCCCGCACGTGTCGTCGAGGGGACAAGGCCATCGACCTCACTCCTCGCGAATTTTCCCTCTTGCGCTACCTCCTCCACCGGGTAGACGAACCGGTCTCCAAGCGCGACTTGCTTGAGCACGTTTGGGCCGACGAAGAGGCTGACGTCAACGTTGTGCAGGTGTATGTTGGGTACCTCCGGCGCAAGATCGATGAACCTTTCGAGTGCCAGTCAATTGAGACTGTTCGAGGTCACGGCTACCGACTCGTCAGGTCCGGTGGAGCTTCGGGTTCGGGTCCGCCCGCATCAGACGGAGGCGAGGGCGATGGATAGGTCAGCTTCGTTACGCGGACGTCTTGGAACGGCCGCCGCTATTGGTGCCTCGGCGCTTGCCGCGATTGCTGCTCTGTCGGTGGCAGTACTGACCTGGCTCAATGCCGGGAACAAGCTTCTCGATGACACCACCTTGGCGGCATTCGTGGCCGCAGACGCCACCGACCCGATTGCCAGCTCGGTACCCAAGAGCGGGAGCAACGGATTCATTGTGACGTTCAGCGAGTCCGGGGAACTCGTTGATCAGACATCAGTGCTAACCGAGGATCTGATCGCAGTTCTGCGGGAGGACATCTGGTCAGCGACGACGAGCGTCGAGGACGTGGTATCGGTCACCTATGTGCAGGCCGACGATCTTGACGAACTCAGCGTGGCCGGCGTTTTGTGTGCCAACACCGCCGCCTGTGAAACCGTCATTGTTGGTGCCTACCGAGAGTCATTACTCTCCTACCTGTGGTCCCATGCCGCTCTCATTCTTGGGCCTGTCTTTCTCGTTGGAGCGTTGGCTGGCCTGGGAGCGCGCTGGCTGGTTGGTCGATCCTTGCGGCCAGTTGAGCGGATGAGACAGGAGTTGGCCGAGATTACCGAAACCAACCTGTCCGGCCGCGTCGAGGTTCCCAATACCGGAGACGAACTGGGGGAGTTGGCTGAAACCTTCAACCAGACGATCTCTCGACTGGACGGAGCCGTCGCAGCGAACGAACGTTTTGTTGCTGACGCTGCCCATGAGCTGCGCTCACCGATTGCCGGGGTCCGAGCAGCGGTCGAGTTGGAAGGAGCCAAGAACCCTGGTGGCATTCTGGACGACGCGCTAGGTGAGCTGGACCGAGCCGGAAGGTTGATTGATGACTTGCTGGTTCTGGCTCGCAGGCAGGGGTCAGTCCCGGCCAGCTTCGGGGATGTTGATCTCGATGATCTGGCACGTGCCGAGGTTCGAAACGCAGCGGCCCGATTCCCTCAGATTGAACTGATTCCGAACATCGAACCACTGCGAGTCACCGGACAGGCGGACTCGCTACATCGCGTTGTATCCAACCTGGTAGAGAACGCCTGCCTCTACGGAAACAGTCGGGTGCAGGTGGTGGTCACTGCATCTGATGGTGCGCCTCGGCTGGAAGTACATGATGACGGGCCGGGCATTCCGCCCGATGAGATCCATCGGATTTTCGAACGGTTTGCGCGTCTGGATGAATCCCGGGCCCGAGCCACCGGAGGATCCGGGCTGGGCCTTGCCATCGCCAGTGAGATTGCCACGGACCACGGGGCGACGCTGGCGGTTCTGCAATCTGGACTCGGCGGAGCCTGCTTCCGGTTGACCTTTCCGACCAGTCAGACATAGCCGTTTGACGTCCTGTTCGTGCACTGACGGAGTGGTTGATGCCAACACTGGATGTAGATTCCGAACATGACTCTCGTCTCCATTCGAAAGATCCAAACCGATGTGACTCGCGTTCTTTCTGCTGGGGGGAAGAAACTTGAGCAGCCTCATCGAGCTGGCTCGATTGCTGCGGTGGTGGCAAATCCGTTTGTCGGTGACTTCCCGAGCGAGCAGGCCCTCGCCGAATGGATTAAAGGGCTCGCGCCGCTAGCTTCTGAGATGGCTGAGGAACTGCGAGACGTACTAGCTATCCAAGGGCATCAGGTCGAGACCTACGGCAAGGGGTCCATTGTCGGGGTTAGCGGCGAGCTTGAGATCGCCGCAGCATGGCACCTTGCGGGTGGAGCGGGCCTGCGGAGCGCTCTTGGGTCACCAAAAGCCATGGTCCCATCATCCAAGAAAATTGGAGTACTCGGAAGCCAGTTGGATGTTCCGCTGGTGCATGTACATGCCAGCTACTTGCGGAGTCACTACGACGTGCACCCGGTTGTGGTGGCCGACGGCCCTCGGCCCGATGAGGTGGTCTATGTCCTCGTCATGTCGACAGGCCAGCGGCCCAACCACCGGCTCGGTGGCTTCTCAATAGATGAGGTCGTCGGGGAAGACGGGTTGCGCTGATAGTTGGGCGAACGCTTAGGCCACCCCACGGAGCATAGTTTCTGGTGCGGCCAGCGCCGGATGGTTGGACGGCAGCCGGACGAGCGTCGCTGGACCTGCCCAGGAGAGGCCTCTAGGATCCGGCCCATGGGTCTAGAGGTCAAACAGTCGGGACAGGCTTGTGGAGCGACCGTTCGTGGTGTCGATCTTTCGACGCCTCTTGCTCCTGATCAGATCAAGCAGCTACGAAGGCTGTGGATGGAGCACCACGTTCTTTCGTTCCCAGATCAAGGCCTCGATGATGATGACCTCGAACGGCTCACCCAATACTTCGGACCCTTTGGTCATGACCCATACATCAAGCCAATTCCTGGTCGCACCCACGTCATTGCCATTCGTCGAGAGGCCGATGAGCAAGCTCCGCTGTTCGCCGAGAACTGGCATACCGACTGGAGCTTCCAAGAACACCCACCAGCAGGTACCTGCCTCTATGGCATGACGATCCCCCCGCATGGAGGCGACACCCACTTCGCCAATCAACATGCCGCGCTTGACGCCATGCCCGAAGCACTCCGCTCACGGCTGGAAGGAAAGCAGGCTATTCACTCGGCCCGAGGGGGCTATGCCCCGAGTGGTGCCTACGGAAAAGCAGATCAGAAGACCGACAGAAGCATGGACATCGTTTCCTCCGATGAGGCTCTGGCCACCCAATCGCATTCGGTCATTCGCAAGCATGACGAAACCGGTCGACTGGGCTTGTTCGGTTGCCTTGGCTACGTGATCGGCATTGAGGGTTTGGAAGGGGACGAGTCGAACGAACTGCTGGCTGAGTGGTATCACTGGCAGACTCGAGAAGAGTTCGTCTACTCCCATGCCTGGGAATCAGACATGTTGGTCATGTGGGACAACCGATCGCTTCTGCATCGAGCCACCGGAGGATACGACGGGTACGAAAGGCTCTTACATCGGACAACGATCGGCGCCGTTCCCCAGGTTGCTCAGGGTCTCCAAAATTGACGAGTCAACGTAGCTAGGTCACGACCCTTCTTCTAGGCAACTATTCCAGGAGTGGGTGTAGGAATTCCGGGTCGGGGAGCGATGAGTAGGCAATGAACGGAGAAATCGAGGCTGAGAGCATGAGTGCAAGTGAGCTTCTCGCTTTGTATGACGATGCTCTTGACGATGTCTACGGCTACTTGCTTCGTCGTTGCGGATCAGCCAGCACGGCAGAAGACTTGACCTCGGAAACCTTTATTGCCGCAGTTGACATGATGCAGCAGGGTCGAACATCGCCACTAACGGTTGCTTGGCTGATCGGGGTGGCTCGCAACAAGCTGGTTGATCACTGGCGCCGAGCCGAACGAAACCAGCGGCTGCTCGCTGCGATTGACGGGAATGCGATTGATCCGGCCGATGAGTGGGAGGTGGTCCTGGATCAGATGCTGGCCAACCAGGTCCTGGCGGTGCTGGCCCCCCAGCATCGGGCAGCGCTTACCCTGCGTCACCTCGATGGCTTGCCGGTGGCTGTAGTTGCCCAACATCTTGGCCGTACCTATGGAGCCACTGAGGTACTGCTGGTTCGTGCAAGGCAGGCGTTTCGCCAGGCATATGAGTCTCAAACAGAACGGGAGGACCTGTGATGAGCAACCCATTTGATGGTTTGAAGCAAGCGGATGAGTCGGTTGCTCCTCGCCCCGAATTCAGCATCGATCTCCGGCAGCGCCTTGCGGTACTGCTCGGAACCCCGACCATCATCACGACGACCCTCAGGAGCAACCCAATGAGCACAGATCCAGGATCCACCGGAACGGGGCGAGTCAAATCCCAGACGGGGAATGAGGTGACGCCATACTTGACGGTTGATGACGGCGCTGGCGCCCTCAAGTTCTATAGCGCAGCTTTTGGAGCAGTTGAAATCATGCGAGTAGTGATGAACGAGGACACAGGCCAGCTTGGGCATGCCGAATTCCACATCGGCGGTGCCACCTTCTATCTGTCTGATGAATTCCCGGAGATGGGTGTCAAGTCTCCGCGGACACTGGGCGGCACCTCGGTGGCCATGCATCTTGAGGTCAGCGACGTTGATTCCGCATTTGCAACCGCTGTTGCTGCTGGGGCCGAGTCGCTCACTGAACCAGCCGATCAAGCGCACGGAGCGCGGCACGGCACCATCGTTGACCCGTTCGGGCACCGTTGGATGCTGTCCCAACAGATTGAAGAAGTATCAACGACTGACTACAGCAAACGAATGAGCGAAGACGGCATCGTGGTGACCACCGGACCCGAACCAGTCGGAAGCCCCGGCATCTGGGCTGCTCTTAATTTCTCCGACGCCCGCAAGGGAATCCAGTTCATGGTCGAGGTTCTGGGTTTTGAGGAAGCTCTCGTCGTTCCTGGTGATGATGATCCCGAGGTGATCGAACACAGCCAGCTGCGCTGGCCTGAAGGCGGAGTGGTTCAGGCAGCGACGGCCGGGCGGCACGGGAACGTCTTTTCTGGTCGCCCAACCGGGGCAGAAAGTCTCTACGTGATCACCAATGACCCGGCGGCCGTGCACCAGCGGTGTGAGCATGCCGGAGCCGACATCGTCTCCCCTCTGGAACCGCCGCCCTACGACCCAACTGGGCTCGTATTCACCGTGCGAGATCCCGAGGGGAACCTGTGGTCATTCGGTACATACGCCGGAGTCAGCTGACCGTGAGCCCTGGTCTTTCGGCTAGTTCCAATCTGATCCATTGGCTAGTGTTTTTCGACTGGATTCGGACCATCCTGTTGAGGCCTGAGCAGTCGCTCAGCAGACAGAATGAGAAGCCGCATGTTCACCCAGAAAAATACACCAGCCCGGACGAGCCGTGGTCTCGCCCTACTCCTCGCACTAGGACTGGTCGCGGCTAGCTGCGCTGGATCTTCCGGATCGGATGCTGATTCGGCTTCGGGCGATGGTGCCGAAGTCACCTCGACTGCGTCAGAGTCGGAGACAGACTCTGGATCAGAGGAGGAGCAGCCCCAAGACACAGAAACACCCGATGACGAAGCGGGCGAACAAGCTGACGAGACAGAGGCCGACGGCTACCTCGCAGCCGAAGATGTGCCTGCCTATATCGCCACATATGAGTCGGCCAAGACCAGGTCGTATTTATCCATTGATGGAACAGAGGAACCATTCCTGACTGCTTCGGTCGACGAGGCCCTGCAGTTCACCACTGCCTCCAGCACCCTTATAGCGTTCATTGGCAGCGATGGGATAGAAGGCTCAATCTTGGAATATCAAGGATCCCAGTGGCAACAAGATGCTGAGCCGGAGTACACAGCGGTTCCCGATGAACTGGACGAAGAATCCGGTGAGGGAGACATCTTAGAAATGAGCTTCCCGATGTCCAATGTCGAGGACGAAACCGATGTCATCGAGGTGGCAATGCTGCTGGACATCAACCTGATTGGTGGCGGTAGCTCCGTTGTCGAAACCAAGGATCATTACGCACTGATCTCGGGGACTCTTGGTACCTCGACCTATGTGCAGCTGCGTGGCATCATGGCAAATGAGCCCAACGTGAACACCCTGGTGTTGACCAAAGTTGATGGTTCGGAGAACGATGAGATCAACGTGCACACCGCTCGCCTCATTCGAGACGCCGGCTGGACAACCTGGGTCGCTGCCAATGGCGACATCTCGTCGGGTGGAGTGGACATGTTCACCGCTGGTGTCGAACGCTTCTTGGAGCCCGGCGCCTTTGTCGGCGTGCATTCCTGGGCCGGTGATGATGGAACAGTTGGCAGCGACTTCCCGGAAGATCACTCAGCCCACCGGTCACAGCTGGAGTACTTCAGCGCGATGTTGGGCGACGAAGCAGGACCAGAGTTCTACTTCTACACCCTGGAAGCGGCAGAAGCTTCGAGCATCCACCGCATGTCGGTGGAGGAAATCGATGCCTACGGGTTGACGACGGGTGAACCGCCAGCTCCACTTCCAGCTGACATCGTGGGCGATTTGGCAGCTGGCTACTTGGAGATCTTTGAGGGCGCCTTCCTGAAGGTTCTTGTTGAGTCCTGTGACTTTGATGGTTCGACCGGAGCGGCGGACCTGATCAGTCTCGACCTGGGCGAGCTCGCAATCGAAGCTGAAAACGGCGCTGGTGACGCCTCCTTCGCGGACCTTGGTGCGGACTTCCCCGCCTTCCCAATGAGCAATGTGGTAGTTGTCGATGGGCAACTTGAGGCTGACATTGCTTTGGATCTGGGTGAAATGGTTGATGCGGACACCAGTTCAGCCCACCTTGAGATTCCCTGCGCTAGCTGAGGGTGCGGTTGCGGTGACCGAAGGTTTGGCATGTCCAAGTGTCGTACCTTCGGTCAACATGCCGAGTCGGCCTCAGGCCGTGGCAAGCCTTCGGTAGCCATTGAGTCCACCGTCGATGAATCTTACATTCAAGTAGCCCATGTCTTTGAGCGATGCTGCTGAGAGTGCACCCCGGTTGACGGCATTGCAGTAGCACAGGACGGTTGCGGTCAGATCAGGGATCTCGCCTTCGACATTCATTTCAAGTTTGCCGCGACTGATATTGAGTGAGCCATCGATGTGGCCAGCGTCGTGCTCTTCCTTGTCACGTATATCTAGAGCGATGGCTCCCTCCGCGAGCAGGGCATCTACTTCGTCGGGACGAACCGAATCAACGTGTGCGACTGCGGTGTCGGCGAGAGTCTGAAACTTCGAGGTGTATGCCATTGTGTTCTCATCTTGGTTGATCGACGGGACTGGCAAGTATATGACCGAATATACGGACATTAGCACCCACCCAATGCACCACCACGGAAGGCCGGGCTGCGGTGTTGGAATTTGGCTCAGGACGAGAGTTCACTACCTTGAACGCGATCGAGCGCTGCGGTAGCGGATCAGGGAGCTTGGGGCTTGGGCCTTACGCCTGACCTGGTGGGGGGCGTTGATCTACCGGAAGCGATCGGAATCGGTGCCACGCGACCCGAGCTTCGGTTGCCGTGCCTGCCGTATTCACCTGATGCCATTCTTTGGTGAAAGCATTGAATTCGAGGCTGGCCGATTGCTGCGGAAGTTCGAGCCCTCGGGTGTCATACCAATGCTCAATTGCATCGGCCAAGGTTGCACCGTCAGAGTCGCGAAGGAAATGTCGCATATGCCCATTAAAGGAAAAGCTGTCACCGATATAGCCAGCAAAGAACTGTCGCAAGGCTTGGGTTGATCGTTGGCCAGTAGGAATCACTGTCTCTAGGTCGAGATTCGCGGGGAGACTGTCAGTTGTTTTAGGAAGAGGTTCTTCTTCTGGCTGCGGAAGACCAGAAAGACAACAAGCGATTCGAGAACTTACGAGTTGCTTTCGTCCTGACGCCGACAGCCCCAAAGAACGGGCGAAGGGCTGAAGCTCTGCCATCGTCCAGTACCAGCGAGAGAACTCGGACTCCCGAAGACCTGAGTGAAGTTCAGGTCGTTCTGGGTTGGAGCACGCGTTCTGATCCTCTGATTTGGCCATCTTGCTCCCGTCTGGTTGACCATGAAGAAGTGTTACTCGAGCCAATCGTTTCTTGCGAGCAAAGCGTCTGGACCTTTCAGTCAGCAACCTTATCCCAGACAGGCAATACTGGCCGTACGCCGCCCAAGCCGGTATGACAATCGTTGACTGATGGAGAATGTAGTGAGTGCAATCGAAATTGTTCATACCCAAGTCGAGGCCTTCAACAACAAAGACCTCGAAGGGTTTCTTGCCACCTACTCTTCTGACGCCATCGTGATTGGTGTCGCCCCCGAAGCTCTTGTGGGGCCCGAGCAGCTCCGTGCCTTCTATGAGCCCCGTCTACAGGACACCTCACTCCGATGCGTGTTGGACACTGTCCTGTCACTAGGCGAGCGTTGGGTTGTTGCTCGGGAACTGATCACCTCCAGTCAGAGCAGCTCTGAAGTCATCGCTACCTTCGATGTCGTCGATGGGCTTATCGCTCGTGCTTCGATGTTGCGGGCCTAGCTGGCCTTGGCTCGATCCGAGCTTGATCCCGCGGGGAACGTCAGGGCGACGGCCAACGCACTCAGGAAGTAGCAGGCTGCGACCCACCACCAGGCCCAGCGATAGCCGCTGATGTCGAACTTGCTGGTGCCGGTGGCAATGAGGGTGATGACAACGGAGATGCCGAGGGCATAGGCGGCCTGGCGAACCGTGTTGTAGGTGGCACCGGCGACCCCAAATCGTGCTGGAGGCACGTCGGAAAGTGCGGCGCTTGACCAGGTGGCAACCGTTAGCCCGATCCCGACTCCGATCACCAGGCCGATGGGAACGAATTGATTAAACACTTGCGGGGTTTCATCGAGAGTGAGAGCCATGGCGACGAAACCTCCTCCGCAGAGCAGCGAACCGATGGAGAGAAGCCAGCGGTGTCCGACTCGGTCGGCCAGCAACCCCGTGATTGGTGAAACCACGGCTGCAAGCAGTGGGGCGGGCATCAAGGCCAGGCCAGCGGTTCGTATTGGCTGGTCCCAAAAGTCCTGCAGAAAGAGTGAGTTGACGAGGAATCCAGAGGTGAAGGCGAATCCGTAGAACGTGACTCCAATATTGGTGCTGGCGAAGGATCGGTATTGGAATAGATCCAGATTGATGAGCGGCTCGGGGTGAGTTCGCGAGCGATGGATGAGCCATGGGATCAGGGTGGCCCCGACCAGGAACATGGCGATGACCCGAAGGTCGGTTAGACCCCATGACTCACTCTGCACGATGGAGCCCATGAGGAGGGAAACCCCGGCAGTACCGATGACAACACCGGTTAGGTCGATCCTGCCTGTGGCCTCGGGGTCGCTGGATTCTCGTAGGAGTCGTGGCCCAAGAAAGACCACCAGGATGCACAGTGGCACGTTGACCATGAAGATGGCTCGCCAGGTGAACAGATCGATCAGAAGGGCGCCGAATGCTGGGCCAGCTACGGCACCGAGGGAGCCGGTAGCCCCGGCAAGACCGATTGCCGTTGAACGCCGGGCCGGTGGGAATTCGGGAAGCATCACGGCGAAGGAGGTTGCCATGACGATTGCGCCACCTACTCCTTGCACCAGCCGGGCAGCTATCAGCCATGTCGGTCCGGTGGCCATTCCTGCCGCCAGTGATGCCAGTCCAAACAGGGCTACCCCGGGCAGGAAGACCTTGCGTCGGCCAATACTGTCGGCCATGCGCCCAGAAACCAAAAGTAGGGCACCAACGACGATGTTGTAACCGGAGATGACCCAGCTCAACGCCGCCCGTGAGACATCGAATTCCTTCTGCATGGAAGGAAAGGCAACGGTGACGGCTGAGACATCGACGACAACCAAGAAGGTGACCAGCAAGGTGACCCCAAGAGCGAGCCACGCTTGGCGAGTGATGGCAGTGTCCGGCGCCGAGGTGGTTTCCATCGGCCGCAGCTTATTCTTCAGCGGCGGTACGAACCGCATTAGCTGTATCGGACCGGATCGGTCCGATACAGCCAAGGCCATGGCGGAGTCGCTGCCAAAAGACAATTCTGGTATGTCCGTGGAGCCCCAAAATCTAGGAGTGAAGGAAGGCCAGCGCGGCGTGGGCGAAGACTTCGGTGGCTTGGATGATCTCGGCCACCTCAACAAACTCATCCACCTGGTGGGCAATCCACTTGCCTCCCGGCCCATAAACCACACTGTCAAGGCCACCGTCGCGCCACAAGATCGTGCCATCGGTCGTGCCAGGAACACCGCCGAACACTGCGGGCTCGCTCGTAACCTTCTCGTGTCCGACAACCAGCGCCTGAACGACCTTGGAGTCAAGCGGAGTGTCAGCCGATGGCCGGTCATCAATGATCGTCAGTTCGAGCGTCACGCCGGTTGCCGCTGATGACTCATCCAGGATGCGAGTGACCTCGGCCAGCAAGGTGGGATGGTCAATGGCGGGTGTGGTCCGAATGTCAATACCAAGAATGGCATCGGCGGGAATGACGTTGAGCTGCTCGATCGTGCCACCTTCCAGATAGGTCGGGGTGATGGACATCTTGCCCAGATGCTCATGCAGACCAAGCTCTTCTTGCAGCCTTCGTTGGAGGTCGGTAAGGGCAACGGTTGCCTGGGTGAGCACGGTGATGGGGTTAGCTCCCTTGTCCGGCATGGCGCCGTGAGCCATGACCCCGTGAGCGTCAATTCGTAGGCGGATGGCGCCCTTGGCTACCGCACAGATCTCTCCAGCTTCTGGTTCGGCCGAGATTGCCCCATCGATGTCCTCGCAATGACCAGCAGCCACAAAGTGTTTCACCCCAATCATCATTTCTTCTTCATCACAAAGGATGCCGATCAGGATCTTGCCTGGGAACGGCCCGGCCAGCTCCACCGCCCGGGTGGCGTAGATAACAGCGGCAACCCCAGACTTCATATCGGCTGAGCCACGTCCGTATAACTTGCCGTCCACAATCTGGGCCCCAAAAGGATCACGAGTCCACTGGGACTTGTCGCCCGCGGTGACGACATCGCTGTGGCCTTCGAACATGAGGGTGGGGCCTGGCAAGCCACCATCAATGACGCAGATCACATTCGGGCGACCAGGTGCCACTTCTTCAAGGACAGGTTCCCAACCGAAGGAACGCATCTCGGCTACTACTGCTGCAGCGGCCGGTTCTTCACTCAAACCAGCTGCCGGATCATTCACACTCTCGATACGGACCAGTTCCTGGGTGAATTCGATCACCCGGTCGTGGTCAAAGGTGAGGGCCGTGCTCATGGTGCAAATCGATTCTGGTAAGTGTGGGTCTGCTCCTGTTGTGCAGGAGTGATGAAACGAACAGCGGCGCCGGACCTGGGCCCGACGCCGCCGATAACTACATGACTACGAAACTCAAAGCACGGGGCGGTTACTTAGGGTTGTAGCCAACCCGGCCGATGTCCAGAGCCTGGCTGGTGGAGTTGGCGACATAGCCATCGATCCCTGCGGCCGTGACGGAAAGCTGGGGGAGCACGAACAGCCAAATGCTTGCAGCGTCGGCCGTGATCTGGGTCTGTACGTCCTTCAGCAAGGCATAGCGTGCGGCATCGTCAGGCTCGGCGTCGGCGGCAGCCAGGTTGGCCTGAACGTCAGCATTGTCGTAGCCGAAGTAGTAGTCGACGTTGCCATACTGGATGATGTCGCGAGCCTCAACGTGAGCCACGATCGAGGTGTCGTAGTTGAAACCGTTCTCGACCCCATCAACATTGAACACATCGGCAAGCCAAACGCTCCACTCGACGTTTTCAATCTCGAGGGTGACGCCAATGTCGGCCCACTGGGACTGGATGATCTCGGCGGAGCGACGGGCGTAGGAAGGAGGCGGAGCCTTCATGGACAAGGTCAGTCCATCGGCGTAACCAGCTTCGGCCAACAACTCGACGGCCTTGTCCGGGTCATAGGGGTAGACGCCGGTGAGGTCTTCGTAGTAGGGATCGGTGGGAACAGCGAAGGTGCCGGTGAGGCTTCCGTAGCCGAAGTAGGCGCCGTCGATAACCTCTTGACGATCAGTGGCGTAGCTCAAGGCCTGGCGAACTAGTACGTTCGAGAGATCGTCGGTGCGATTGTTGAGCGACATGGTCACTTCACCGTTGGTGGTTCCAACTGCGACATTGAAGGCGTCGTCACTGGCGAATTGTTCCAGGGTTTCTGGTGCTGACACTCCGGCGAGAATCTGGATGTCCCCGGCCAGCATGGCGTTGTTCAGAGCGTTCGGGTCTTCGATGTAGCGGTAGGTGACCTCATCGAGAAGGGCTTGGGTGCCCCAGTAGTCGCGGTTGGCTGCGACGGTGATGTGATCGCCGCGGACCCAGTCCTGGAAGGCGAATGGGCCGGTTCCGACAGGGGCGTCAGCCAACGAGCCAATGCTGGATTCGTCAAAGATCATGCCCGCACTTTGGGCCATGAAGAACAAGAAGTTGGCGCTGAACTCGCTCAGCACGACCTCAACGGTGAAGTCATCAACCGCGGTGACGGAATCGATTGGAGCGAGGTGAGACTGGAACGGATGGCCGTTCGCCTCATCGCGGGACCGGTCCAGGGAGAAGACGACATCGGAGGCGTCAAAGTCGGCCCCGTCGTGGAAGGTAACACCTTCACGCAGAGCAAAAGTGTAGGTCAGGCCATCATCGGAAATTTCCCACGATTCGGCCAGGAGTGGAACGATCTCGCCGCTGGCGTCGATCTTCACCAATGGTTCGATGATGTTGTAGAGCTCGACGGTTTGGATTGGACCTTCTGGGCTGGCCGTTGGGTCCAGGGTTGCTGGCTCCAGTTGAAGGCCAATGGTGATTGCAGCTTCGGATGACTCTTCAGCCGCTGGTGGCACCGTCGTCTCGACCGTGGTGACTGGCTTCAGGGTCGTGGTGACTCCATCAGTAGCCTCATCGGTCTCAGAAGCTTCATCGCTATTGCCGCAGGCGGCGGCCGACAGCCCAAGCGCCAACGCGATAGCTAGCCCTTTCCGTACGTTCATCTTGCATCCTCTTCCTAGGGAATCCCGACAATCCATGACAGGCTGTCGGGCTAGCCAGCCTAGTCCGAAATCAGATCTGGTTCTCGCCGGATGACCGGGTTGACATCAACCCAACATGGCAGGCGGCTGAGCGCTTTGGGTCTGATCCGAGGGGTGCGAGCGAAGGCCCTTCTTCCCGGCACCTCGGTTCCACCAGGGTGCACCGGTCGGCGAAGGAGCACCCGTGGGCCTCGCCAATGGTTTGTGGGGGAGTGTCGGCGAGATCATCCGGAACAAGGGTTCCGCCGCGAAGTCGCGGGATGGCATCCAGCAGGGTTTGGGTATAGGGGTGCTCCGGAGAATCGTAGAGTTCCTCCACCGGACCAACTTCCATCAAGCGCCCGGCGTACATCACTGCTACCCGATCACAGACATGATGCATGACGGACAAGTCGTGAGAGATCATGACGACGGTGAGATCGAACTGTTCTTTGAGGTCCTGCAACAGATTCAGAGTCTTGGCTCGAACCGATACATCAAGGGCGCTGACTGGCTCATCAGCAATCAGTACTTTCGGGTGTGGTGCCAGCGCCCGGGCGATGGCGATTCGCTGCCGTTGGCCGCCGGAGAATTCATGGGGGTAGCGGTCGACGGCGGTCTTGGAGAGGCCAACAGCGTCCATGAGTTCCAGGAGACGAGCTTGGTGATCGCCGGGCACATGGAGCGAGCGTAGGGGTTCGGTGATGATGGTGCCGACCTTGAGTCGAGGGTCAAGCGATGCGTTGGGATCCTGGAAAATGATCTGCATGGAGCCACGCAGTTCGCGCAGCTCGGACTTGCTCAAGCCGCTGATTGTGTTGCCTCGAAATTGCACGGTCCCACTCGTTGGCTTGTCCAGCCCCATCAGCATGTGGGCCAGGGTGGTTTTGCCGGAGCCTGATTCGCCGACGATGCCAAGGGTCTCTCCTTCGGCTACTTCGATTGTGACGTCTCTTACCGCGTGGAGAACCGGTTTTGCTCCGAAGAGACCGTTGCGAGGAAGCCGGAAGGAGCGAGTTACTGCGCGCGCTTCAAGTATGGGCGAACTCAAGAGGACACCTCGGTTTGGGATCCTGTTGCCCCTGGCGCTGTCTCTGCTGACTGGGCAACTGGATGAAAGCAAGCAACTTGACGGCCTGTACCCGGATCAAGGGTCAGGGTTGGTGGCTGCAGGCAGGCCTCGGTGGCCCGGTCACAGCGGTTCCGAAAGACACATCCACTGGGAAACTGGCCGAGTCCAGGAACCGAACCAGGAATCGTGGTCAGACGTTCTCGCCGCGCTTGCCCGGCTTCAATCTCGGGCACAGCGGCAATCAAACCAGCGGTATACGGATGGTGTGGGTGGGAAAAGACATCATTGGTCGGCCCAGCTTCGACGATCTTGCCTCCGTACATAACCAGCACGTCTTCACAAATGCTGGCAACTACGGCCAGGTCATGAGTGATGAGGAAGAGTGATGTGTTGTGCTCGGTGGTGAGATCACGCAGCAGAACCAGTATCTGAGCTTGGACCGTGACATCCAGAGCCGTGGTCGGCTCATCGGCAATGATCAGGGCCGGGTCACAGGCCAGGGCGAGGGCAATGACGACCCGTTGGCGTTGGCCGCCCGATAGCTGATGGGGATAGGAGCGCATACGCGACTCCGCATCAGGAAGATGAACCTGCTTCAGCAAGTCAAGAGCATGCTTGCGGGCTTCAGATCGAGATGTACCGCGGTGGATTTGCTGGACCTCTGCCACCTGATCACCAATCCGCATCACCGGGTTAAGGGCCGTCATTGGTTCTTGGAAGATCATGGTGATGTGATCGCCACGAATCTCGCAAAGTTCGTCTTCTTCGAGCTTGAGTAGATCCTGGCCAGCATGGATGACAGATCCGGTTGCCGACAAGCCATCGGGAAGCAGGCCCATGACGGACAAAGCCGTCAAGGTTTTTCCGCTGCCGGACTCGCCGATGAGGCCAACCCGTCGTCCGGCAGGAATGTCGAATGAGATTCCCTTGACTGCTGGGGTTGAGCCAACCGAGACCGTGAGGTCATCAATATCGAGGACTGATGAGGATGCAGGACTGGTCATGCCTCCTACTCCTTCTCCGCCAGCTTGGGGTCGAGGAAGTCTCGAATCCCGTCACCGAGCAGATTGAAACCAATGACAGAGATGGCGATGGCCAGGCCGGGGTAGATGGCCAAACTGGCCTTGCGGTTGAGGAAGGTCTGAGCTTCGAACAGGCTTCTGCCCCACGAAGGCGTTGGGGGTTGTGCGCCAAGGCCAAGGTAGGACAGGGCGGCTTCGGCCAGGATGGCTAGGGCGAACAGAACCGTTGCTTGCACAATCAGAACGGAGGAGATGTTGGGAAGAACGTGACGTAAGAAGATGTAGGTCTTGCCTCGGCCATAGCTGTGGGCGGCGGTGACGTAGTCGGTCTTGAAAACGGTGAGAGCTGCGCCGCGCGTGACCCTGGCGACGATGGGGATGTAGGCGATGCCGATGGCGATCATGGCCGAGCTGATACTTGGTCCCCGAGCGGCTGACAGCAGGATGGCTAACAAGATGGCGGGGAAGGCGTACATCACATCGGATAGGCGCATGACGGATTCCTCGATCAGTCCTCGCTTGCCTGCGGCGAGGCCGCCGAGAGGAATGCCAATGATCAGGGCGATGCCGACGGAGAGGATGCCAATGAAGAGGGTGTTGCGAGCGCCGACCATGATCTGGCTCAGGATGTCTCGGCCGAAGTGGTCGGTGCCAAGGAGGTGGCCTTCCCAGCCAGCACCCTGGAGGCGGTCGGCAATGACGACGTCGGTGGGGTCAAAGGGGGTCCACAAGAAGGAGAGCAGGGCGGTGGCGATGATGACGCCGACGATGGATGCACCGATGATGAGGTTGGTGCCAACCTTTCGTCGCTCAACTCCGGCTGCTTCGACCGGCTGATCATCGTCGTCAACCAGCGGAATGGGTTGATCGGTAGTGGCTGTGTTGTTGGTGGATGTGTCGTCGTTGCTCATCGGGCACGCAGCCGGGGGTCGATGACGTTGTAGACCAGGTCAACTAGGAGGTTGACGGTGAGGATGGCGGCGGTGATCACAAGGGTCGTACCTTGCACCAGGAGTAGGTCTCGCCGTTCGATTGCTTGCACCAGCATGCGGCCAAGACCTGGAAGGACGAAGACGTTTTCGATCACCACGGTGCCAGCAAGAAGTGCAGCAAGTTGCAGGCCGAGGATGGTGATGACGGGGATGGCGGCATTACGAAGGCCGTGTCGCCACAGAGCGGCCTGGCGGGTGAGGCCTTTGGCTCGAGCGGTACGGATGTAGTCCTCCCGCATGACTTGGAGCACAGCGGAGCGGACATAGCGAGTAAGGATGGCGCCTTGCACTAGGGCAAGGCTGATGGTGGGCAGGATGAGGTGGACCAGAGAGTCGCTAACGGACTTACCCCAGCCTGGGAAACCGTTGGCGGGCAAGAGGTCCCATTTCACAGCCACATAGGTGGTGAGCAAGAGGCCAGCCCAGAAGGCGGGGATGGAGATGCCGAGCTGGCTGAGGATGGAGACGGCAGTGTCGCCGCGACGACGATGATGCGAGGCGGCATAGACGCCAGCAGGGATGGCAACGGCCGTGGCCAGCAACATGCCGGTTAGGGCCAGGGGAACGGTGACCTTCATCCGGTCAGTAATGAGTGGTCGGATTTCTTCCTTGGTGATGTAGGAGGTGCCCAGGTCGCCAGTGACGACACCGCTGACCCACTCCATGTATTGCACGGGGATGGAGCGGTCGATGCCGAGATCATGGCGTAGCCGAGCGACGCTCTCTGGTGTGGCCTGGGTGCCAAGAATGCGGGTCGCCGGGTCACCGGGAAGCACAGCGAGAACCCAGAACACCAGCATCGATGCCACCAAGAGGCTGGCGGCGAAGATGAGGAACCGACGGATGACGTAGCTGAGGATGGTGAATGCTCCTGCGTGTGAGCTCGGCTTGAGGTCGCCTCACAATAACGGCTCGACAGTCCCAGCGTGCCAGAATCAACCCATGGGCGTGATCGAGATCCGTGCAGCGACTGCCGATGATGTTGACGTGGTTGCGGACTATCACGACCGTTGCTTCAGGAAGACTTACCACTCACAGCTGCTTGCTGGCGAAATCGAGGCACCAAATAGCGAAGGCACCAGGGAGCAACTGCGTGATTGGTTCCAGCCTTCATCCGAGTTCGAGACTCAGGTAGCGGTCGTCGATGGCGTCCCGATTGGCCACCTTACGGCGAGGGGAAATCAGCTTGTCCACCTATTCGTTGACCCAGACCACCAGGGCAAGGGCTTTGGACGGCGACTACTCGCGCAGGGTGAGGCGATGATCGCTGCCTCAGGGCATGCGAACCTTGAGTTGCACGCACGGGTTGAGAACGTTGCTGCGATCGCCTTCTACGAAACGGCGGGGTGGACTGTGACCGGCCGGCTCGTTCGCACCATCGAGCACGGCATCAGCTATGACGAGCGTGTCCTAGTCAAGCACTCCGCATGATGGTTGAGACGGTCGGGCGAGGCGCAAAGGCTGCTCGGAGTTGCTCTGGCTTTTGAACGCTGCTGACTACGGCTGAATACTGCGCTTAGGACTGGCGCCAACCAGGTTGCCCTCGGTATCAAATGCCATCACAGTCCAGCGAGCGCCTTCGACTGCTCGGGGCCCACCAATCTCGGTGTCAGTCTCGACGCCTCCGATCACAACCTCGGTGTCGGTCCCAGCCCATGACCACCATGGTGCACCGTCAGCGTCATACACAACAACGGTGTAGGAAGCAGCTTCAGCCACGGGTTCCCAAGCCAGCATCGGCCGAGGTCCACCACCAGACTTGTCGGTGAGCTGAACCATCTCAACCCCGTTGGCCATGGGAAGTGCAGGCTCATCGGCGACCTCAACGACATCTGTTGCGTCAACGTCATCCGGGTCTTCTCCAGCTTCCTCGGAGCTGTCGGAATTCTCAGTTCCGTCGTTGCTGGAGGCCGGGGTATCAGCTTCTACGGGTCCGGCCGAATCGCTCGAACCAGAGCAGCTGGTCATGGCGAGAGCAAAGGCCAGGAGAGCAAGAAACTTCTTTGTCTTTTGTCGTTGCATGCACAACATCAGCAACCTCCCAGGGCAATGCAGATGTCTTCGTTGGAAACATTAGGGGACAGCTCGTAACCGAGCATGTTTGCGATCACCACAGTCTGTCGAATTTCCTCGACCTCCGGGTCGGCGTCGAATCGATTCTGAAGCAAGGCAACGATCTTGTCCTCCAAGAAGATGGCGGCCGTTTGATCGGCTGCTCCGATACCGATTGCACCGCCGCGTAGTCCGACCTCGACGAGGCGGCGCAGCAGCGACATCGATAAGTCCTGATCCAGGGTCTCCCAATGATCGAGGAGTGTGTTCATCATGTCTCGCAGGACCTGGTTGATGATGCGAAGAAACTCTGGCCCCGGAGGACAGGCTTGAGGGTAGGAATCAATGGCCGACAATAGTGCTTCAGCGTCAAGCATCACCGAAGCCATGAACACTAGTGCGGCATGCGGATCGGTAATGTTCGCCGCGGCAAAGGTGGCCTCTTGGGTGAGACTCACCAGCTGCTGCTGCAACTCATCAAACTCGACCTCGGGGAAGACCACCATCTGGGAAGTCACCGAAGGAGACCATCCGAGGCTCTGGTAGTAGGCAAGGTAGGAACTGTTCCAGTTGAGATGGACCTGGCCACATACCTGCACACTGTCTGCGAGTTCATAGCTGATGGAAACACCACCGGTGCCGCTGCCTGTTTGGCCCATGACGGTGGCAGTCGCGGTGGTGTCGAGCGAGCCGCTCATGACGTAAGGGAAGGAGCCCGACAACTCACCCGAACCCGATCCAGTGCCATCTCCTTCGGCGGGAAACCCAGCCACCACCATGCGAACGATTTCAGCCGACTCCCACTGTCCGGTCATGGTCCCGTCGGTGACCTCGAAGGACACATTGCCGGAGCCGCCGAACTGGCCATGCAGGCTACTCATGGTCATATGTGATGAGTAGCTCAGGGAGCCTTGGTAGCTGCCATCGTCGATCTTGAATGCGCCACCCTTGTACTCCTCGGGCACCAGCGACAGGTCGATGGCTTCCTCGTCATCTTGGGCAATTGCTGGCGTGGTGGTGGCCACCACGCTCAGACAAATTGCGAGTGCCGCCGCGCCGCTTGTTCCGCGAAAACCTCGTCGCCTCATGCTCATTCCCTCCTGATACCCAGCCGAGATAGCTGGACTTGTTACCGACTTCTATCGGCAGCTGAACCTCGAATCGTAGACCATGAGCCGAATGAGCATCGGTCATCCGTCCTCACCGGTCTCTGCGCTGGCGCTTGATGAGTAGCAGCACCAATCAGCGGCGTTGGCAATTAGGGCACCAGGTGGTGGTTCGAGCATCGATCTGTTCAGAGACCATTTCCGTTTCGCAGCGCAAACATGGTTGTCCGGCTCGCCCGTAGGCCACCAGCTCATGCTGGTTCATGCCTTCGCCGCCATCGACATTTCGGTAGTCGCGAAGGGTCGTTCCGCCATTGTCGATGCCTGCTTGCAAAACTTGTCGTAAGGCGGCCAGCAAATCCCCGGCTCGCGTCTGTCCCAGCCTGGTGTTCTTTGGGTTGATTTTGGCGATCCACAAGGCCTCATCCGCGTAGATATTGCCGACCCCGGCGATGGGTCGTTGCGACAACAACTTGGTCTTGACAACCCGTCTGCTCTGATTCAGAAGTTCCCAGAATCGTTTGTCGGTGAGTTCGAGATCCCACGGCTCGGGACCGGCCTTGTGCAAGGTTGGGATGGTTGAGTAGTCACCAGCTGGCACGACCCGAAGGCGACCAAAGCGGCGAACGTCGACAAACTCTAGGGTTTCGTTCCCGTCCTCTTCGTCGCCATCCAGATACCACCAAGCCCGGAGATAGGGGTTGGAGTCATCAGGTTCTCCAGTCCGAAACTGCAGCTTGCCGGTCATACCCAAGTGAACGATTAACTCCTTGTCGCCTGCTTCAGAGGCGCCACTGCCCGTCGGGCTGGTGAGGGGTAGCAGCAAGTATTTGCCTCGTCGCCCGGCCAGTCCGAATGTTGCCCCTGTTGTTTCTCGTGCCGGAGTGAACTTGGCCGATACGTGAGAACCAGCTTCCAGGATGGTTCGACCGGTTAAGCGGGGAGCAAGTTGCCGACGAACGGTTTCGACTTCGGGCAGCTCAGGCATGCGACGGCGACTGAGGACGAAAGGCACTTTTGCTTGTAGTCCGGGAAGATTGAGTCATCTGGACAACCTACATCGCTAGCGTCAATCCGATGACCTTGCATCTGCCCGACTCACCTGCTTCGTCCGAGGATCTGATGGAAGCCTTGGTTGAGCAACTGCCGGTCGACGCCAACCTGATCGTGCCCATTGCCAACGGTGAGCCAGTCAAGTTACTGGATCAGTTGGAAGCCCGGTTTGATCAGATGGAAGGGGTGCGTGTTCATCAGATGCATGCCTTGCGAGATCGTCCGTACCTGCACGGTGCATATCGAGGACAGTTGGAACATGTCGCGTGGTTCTTGTCTCATATCACTCGACCAGCGTTCGAGGCTGGGGGCTGCCATTTCGCCCCAGCAAACTTCAGCGAGGTTCCACTTTTCATGGCCGAGAAGAAGCCGGTTGCCGTCTTGGCCGCAGCCAGTCCACCAGACAGGCACGGCTATTTCAGTCTTGGTGTGAGTGCGGACTATGCCGCTCCCTTCATTGGTCAGGTTCCGTTCATCCTGGAAGTGAACGCCCAGATGCCTCGGACGTTCGGCGACAATCGGTTGCACATTGATGATGTGGCCGGCTGGTGTGAGGTGGACTATCCGCTGATCGAGATGCCTGCGGCGTCACCCAGCGAGATTGACCGAACGATTGCTGGTCACATTGTTGACCGAGTAGCCAACGGAGCGACGATCCAGCTTGGTATTGGATCAATCCCGAGCGCGGTGGCGAGTTTTCTGGTTGATCACAAGAACTTGGGGGTACACACTGAACTGCTGTCTGACCCAGTAATTGATTTGGTGGAGAACGGCGCAGTTACTGGGCGCTGCAAGCAGAACAATCGTGGGCGAATTGTCACGACATTTGCTTTAGGAAGTCGTCGTCTGTATGACTTCGTTGATGACAATGATCTGGTCTTGTTCCATTCGGTCGACCGGGTGAATGATCCGAGGCTCATTGGCCAAGAAGACAACTTCGTTTCGATCAACGCCACTCTTCAGGTCGACCTCTATGGCCAGTGCGCATCCGAGACGTTGGGTACTCGCTACTTCTCTGGCAGCGGTGGTCAAGCGGATTTCGCTCGCGGCGCCCAATACTCCAAGGGCGGTCAAGGGTTTGTCGTTCTGCAGTCGACCACTAGCGACGGACGTATCTCCAAAATCACCCCGACCCTGAACACTGGAGCGGTGGTGACTACCAACAAGAACACGGTGGACAAGATTGTCACTGAGTATGGGGTGGCCGAGCTGCAGGGGCGCACGCTGGCTCAGCGAGCAGCCGCGCTGATCGCTATCGCCCATCCGCGTCACCGAGACTGGCTGATGCGCGAAGCCAAGGATCAAGGACTTGTACTTGAGTCTCGCGGTGCGTCGTCGACAGACTGAGACTGGCGACAGACTGAGACTGGCGATAGCTGGCGGCCTCAGACTTCCCAGTAGGGGTCGTCCAGTGGCGGCTCAGGCAGAATGGACCGGGTTTCGCGAGCTTCGGCCAGGATCTTGGCCGCCACCAGTCCGGCAACCGCCCCGAAGAGGTGGCCCTCCCAGGAGATCCCGGGTCGGGGCGCGAGCCCTTGGATGATGCCGCCATAAAGCATGATGGCGACTAGCGCACTCGCGCCTGCGGCCAGGCGGCGTTCAAAGATCGCCGCACCAATGAGTGAGCCGAAGAAACCGAAGACGGCCCCACTGGCTCCGATGTGGTTCGTTCCCCCCGCAAGCAGCCAAGTCAAGCCCCCGCCGAGTACAACGACGACGGCGAATGTGGTGAACCAATAGCGGGCGCCTCGCAGAGCGACGAGCCCGCCGAGGAGGACGAAGGGAAAAGTGTTGGACACAAGATGACGCCAACCACCGTGGAGGAAGGGTGCCCACAGAATGCCATCCAAACCGTCGACTCGGCGAGGACCGATGCCATTACCCTGCAATCGCTCGCTAAGCACGACACTGTCCACAATCTCAACCACCCAGATGGCAATGACGAACAACACCACAGCCTGGAATACCGGTGGGATTCGAGACCACAGTGAGGTTTCGGTTGAGTCGGATATCTCGTTCATCGAGTCCTGCTCATAGCGGCCCCCGTCACCCTGCACCTCATGCTGAGCCGCTTCCGGGGTCTTCAGCCATTCGCCCGAGATGATTCATTATGGCTGAGCCGGTTCGGATGCCATCGAGGAAGCGGTCAACCTCAATGTTCTCATTCGGTGCGTGGTTGGCTTCGTCAGCGTTTGCGTAGGGGATCACAAAGGATGGCAGGCCAAGGATCTTGGTCCAGACATAGTCCGGCAGGCTTCCACCAAGGGCAGGAACGGCCAGTGGTTTCTCTCGTCGGCCCGATTCGACCGCGTCACTCAGTGGCTGGGCGAAAGGGGAGTCCAGTGGGGTCTTGGACGGATCCATGCCGCCATGGGCCACGACCTTGACATCTGGTGCGTGCTTGGCCACGTGAGCCTTGATCTTCTCGATGATGTCTTCGTGCGATTGTGATTCGACCAGGCGGATGTCGCACTTCACTGAGGCTTCGTGGGGCAACACGGTCTTCGTACCTTCGCCGCTGTAGCCACCGGTGATCCCGTTGATAGTGAAGGTGGGTTGAGCCAAGCGGAGGTAGTAGGGACGGTCGGGCAAGTCGAGGGCGGCGAGGTCCAGCTCGCTCTTGATTTCGTCTTCGTTGACCGGGAGTGACTTGAGGGTGTCCAGTTCCAGTTGGCCCAACTCATCAACATCATCGAACAAGCCATCGATGGTGATTTCACCGGCAGCATTCTTCATGGTCGATAGCAGATGAACGAGGGTCCAGATGGGGTTGGGGGCAACGTTGCCGAAGTTCCCTGAGTGCAGATCCTTGTTCGCTCCCCGGGCATGCAGTTCGAAGACGACGACTCCACGAACGCCGAAGAGAACCACGGCTTGACCGTTCTCGTGGACCGGACCATCGGAGGTGACTACGAGGTCTGCCTTGAGTAGTTCCCGATGCTGGTCAGCGAAGCTAGCAATGTTGGGGCTGCCGACCTCTTCTTCTCCCTCTAGCAAGAAGATGACGTTGCACGGCAGTTCACCATGGGTCTTCATCGTTGCTTCGATGGCGAGGAGCTGGGCGAAATGCTGACCCTTATTGTCACCGGCGCCGCGGGCGTAGATCCGCCCGTTGCGAATGGTTGGATCGAAGGGAGGGGAGTCCCAATACTCCAGATCGTCGGCAGGTTGTACGTCGTAGTGGCCATAGAACAAGACCGTTGGGCGACCCTCTTTGTGTGGACTGCGACCAAGCACCATTGGCCAGCCAGGGGTGTGCATCAACTTCGTATGCAAACCGATGTCGTTCATCCAATCGACCAGCACATCGGCAACTTCGGCCATACCGATTCCCTGAGCGCTGATGCTTGGCATCTTCAGGTACTCGATGAGGCGATCAACCGATTCGGATTCGGTCGCCCGGAGGTAGTCATGGACCTCAGTCAGCTGTTGCTCAGCCGTTGTTGCGATGAGTTCTCCGACGATCTCGGATGATGCAGGATTGTGTCCGGCTGCGACAGGATTGACCATGAGGCGACACTAGTACCTGGCTGCACAATTCGTCATTCGACGACTCTGACGGGGTCAGAAATTAAGCGTGGCGCCGTCGCGTCGGAAGGTTCGATGCAGCAGGATCGTACACAGGTCGTCAAGCTTCTCTGGCGCACTCTCGTTGCGACTCTTCTTGTTGCCATCGGTTCCCCATGCCCGCACCGGATTACTCCTTCCAACAGAAACCCAAAGGGCACCGTTGTCGACCCAGATCTTGCTGTTGGGGTCATCCAGCGGTACACGGGTTTGGCTGAGCAGGTTCCGAATTTCTAGATGAGTTGGGGTGACCCGTACCCTGAGACGCAGCCAGACCAGGAAGAGCAGAATGGCTGGGACAACGATGAGGACTCGGACCGTCGTGTCGTCAAAGAAGGCGGCAGCATTGATCAACAGGAACACGCAAAGCCCGAGTGGCCACGCGCTGAACCGACCAAACCGAAACGTCTTGTTCTCTGAACCTGACCGTGACACGCAGCCAGTCTGCCGCGGCAGATCGAGATCGCCGTCTAGCTCCGGCCGGAGATCTGCTGGCAGCGAGCGTGCAATCCTGGTGCGGCTCTGGAAGCATGACCTCATGGACCTGCGGCTTGAAGGATCGAGCATCATTGTCACTGGCGGCTCATCAGGCATCGGACTCGAGACCACCCGCCTACTTCTGAACGAGGGTGCTTGGGTCACCGTCTGTGCTCGCGACCTCGACCGTCTCTCGGTAGTCGAGTCGGAACTCAACTCAACCCGGCTGCTTGTTGTTCGAGCGGATGTTCTTGATCCTGAACAAGCCGACAATGTGATTGTCGAGACATTGAGACAACGCGGAAGGATTGACGGAGTGGCGGCCGTGGCCGGACGTGGACATCGCGGAAGTCTTCTGGAGTTGTCGACAGTTGAGATCGTGGAGGAGGTTTCGAACAAGCTCGCGAGTTTCTTGAACATCGTCCGCCCGGCAGTCCCAGCGTTGTTGGCCCGTCAGGGGCAAGTGGTTGGCCTGACGGCCCCAACGGCCTTGATCCCCAGCGTCGAAATGGCTGCAATCAGTTCGGGGCGTGCCGCTTTGGACAATGCGATGAAGGCCTTGGCCGCGGAACTTGCGCCACAGCAGGTTCGAGTCAATGCTGTTGGCGTTGGACTGATTGATACTCCCCGCCAGGAGGCTCGCCATGCTGAATCCGACAGTAAAGCCAACTACTTGGACTGGTTGACAGGTGAGGCACGGGGTCGAGCAGTTCCTCTGGGGCGCCCAGGATTGGCGACCGAAGTAGCGGCCGCGATCTGTTGGCTGCTTTCACCAGTCAGCGCCTACACGACCGGTTCCGTCCTCGACGTCACTGGCGGACTTCCGTCTCGCTAAGAAAGACACGTCAACCCAGTATCGCTACCGGCCCCGGTGTAGCCCATCGTCTTGGAGGCCCAGACGAGGTCCATGCTTTGGCGCACCACCTGTTCCCTTGGCCAGGCGGATGACTCGCCATCGGTGGCCGGAAAAGGGTTCCAATAGTTCCAGCATCCGCTCGTCGTTTGAGCGCTCTTCACCAGCAATGGCCCAGGCCACCGTGTTGGGCAGGTGGAAGTCGCCGAGAGGTACCGCGTCAGCATCACCCATCGATGTTGCCGTGACCATGGCCGCAGTCCATGGCCCAATCCCTCGTATTCGTTGCAGCCGGGCCTGGGCCTGGGCGGGTGTCCGCTGGCTCAGGTCTGTAAGTCGCCGCATCTCCCCAGCCACCCGGATGAGCGTCTCCGCTCGTTTCCGCTCGACCCCCAACGGATGGAAGTGGTAATAGCCAAGTTCGGCCACGGTCTCAGGTGCAGGCAGGACCCATCCATCAGTTGGACCGGGCGCTGGATCTCCGAACTGCGAGGCCAACATGCGTCCGCTTTGCTTGGCGTTGCTCACTTGTACCTTTTGACCCAGGATGCTGCTGACGAGGGAATCCCAGGGCCGATCGGTGCGGCCTAGTCGAAATGGTTTCTGTCGCCAGAGCTTGCCGATCGGACCCGTAGGGTCGAACCCGGCGAGATCATCCTCGCTTCCAAGCACCAAAGGCGCTTGCTCCAACAACCATGATGCGCCGTCACCCCAAGCATCTGCTTGAATCGTTGTTTCCGTTAACCGTTTGATGACAACTGACCCAAGGCCGTCGGGGGTTCGGGTTGACCAGATGGCTTCTGCCGGACCAAACGAGAACGGCGCCTTGGTGCCTCGAATCGTGTCGCCTATATGGAGTGTCGACGGAACGGAGAACGTGCGGCTGAGCGCTGGCTCACTGCCGTCCATGATTTTGACACCACCCGTGCCGTCCTTCTGAGCGACAACCTTGTTCCTTGACGTTTCGTAGAAATCTCTGGTGCGCGGGCGCGGAGCAGGCGATTAGATCTAGGGTCGAGATATCGAGAGCAGCGGGCACTCCCTCCGCCACGCGGTTTTCGTGACCCGGGAGGAGCCTTGGCTGCTCCCGGGTTTCTTGCATCTGGACTTGGGTGCTGCTGCTGTTGCCAGCGAGCAAGTCACTCAGTCCCATAGTGAGTGCAGCAGGGTGTCGACCTCGTCGGCAAGACCAACCGGATTCAGATCAACAATCTCATCATCACTCGAGCCACCTTCACCGCTTACCTCGTGGAAGTGGTGGCGAACCGGTTCGATGAAACGACTGATCTGGCCATAGAGATGGCGGTCGTCGGTGCCGAACCGGTTGACGTGGTAGCGAAGGGGAACGTTGACTGTCAACTCGTCCTTGGCTCGGGTCAGGGCAACATAGAGAAGGCGCAGTTCCTCGGCCAGCCCGTCCTTGTCCCCAACGGCCATGTCAGAAGGCATGTTGCCATCGGATGCATGGAGCAAGTGAACAGCCTTCCATTCGCCGCCCTTGGCGGAGTGAATGGTGCTGAGGGTGAGCCAGTCATCATCCAGGTGTGGCGGGCCTGCTTGCTCACTGGTTTTGGACGGTGGGTCCAGGGTGAGTTCGGTAAGGAATCGGCTTCGGTTGTTGTAGGCCGAAGCGGTGGCCGCCAGCTGATCGATGTCGGCTAGGCGGGCAGCAGCGTTGTCATAACGGTTGGCGAAAACCATCTGGCAGAAGGGCTTGAGTCGGTCGATCTGCTCGGCAACAGTCAGGCTGTCGGAGTCAGGGCTTTCGGATGAATTGGTGGAGCATTCACCAAGGGCCTGTCGCAGCTCGTCCGCTTGAGGCCTTGCTGCAGACGGCACCTTGCCTACGCCCTCGATGAACTTACTAACCGAATCTGGGGCTTGCTCCTCGATGCCGAGTTCAGTCACCAGTCGTCGAACAGTCGCTGGGCCGACCCCATCCATCATTGGCAAGACCCGATGCCAAGCCAGAGTGTCGGCCGGGTTGTCCAGCAACCGGAGCAAGGCCAACAGGTCTTTCACGTGGGCCGACTCCAGATACTTCAACCCCCCGTACTTGACGAAGGGGATGTCACGCCGAGCCAGTTCGAGTTCCAGCCCATCGCTGTGATGGCCAGCGCGAAATAGGACGGCCTGCTCTCGCAAATCAATGCCGCGTTCGCGGGCGGCCAGGACGGAATCGGCAACGCTGCGACTTTGCGCACCTTCGTCGTGATGGATGGCCAAGACAGGAGTGAGACCCGTGGTCTTGGTTGACCAAAGTTCCTTGCGAAACTCGGCTGGCATGGCTGAATCGTCCGGATTGCTCGAGGCTGGGTTTGCTTTGCTCACGTCCGATAGTTCGGTGGCCTGTCCCGGCTTGGCTCGATTGATCGCGGCGGTGAGTGGCTGGTTGAGCACCTCGTTGGCCACCTGGAGAATGGGCATCGTCGAGCGATAGTTCTGCTCCAAGGTGACAATGGTGGCACCAGCGAAGTGGTCGGCAAAGGCCCACATGTTGGCCACAGTGGCCGAGCGGAATCCGTAGATGGCTTGGGCGTCATCGCCAACTGCGCACAAATCGGTTGGACGAGGTTGATCGGCTCCCCGGCACATGCCCCGGATGATGTCGGACTGGATTGGATTGGTGTCCTGGTACTCATCAATCAGGATGTGATCGAAGAGGTCTCGCAGTGAATCACCAGCTGGGCTGACGGTAAGAGCCCGCCAGAACAACAGCAGATCGTCATAGTCCAACACCTGATGCTTGCGCTTCTGGGCGGTGTAGGTGGTGAAGATGGTTTTGAGATCGTCCTGATGGTCGGCCACCCAGGGATAGTCCTTATCCAGGACATCAGCCAGCTTGGCCTGACTGTTAACCATGCGGGAATAGATGCCAGCGATGGTCTCCTTGCGAGGGAAGCGTTTGGACCGTTCGCCGAAGCCTTCTTCGGTCCGAGCCATGCCCATCAGGTCAGTGCTGTCGGCTTGGTCTAGGACGGTGAATCCAGCGGTGAGTCCGGCGGATTGACCGAAGTTGCGGAGCAGCCGGTTGGCGGTGGAGTGGAAGGTGCCGCCCCAAACCTTTGAGGCTGAGCGGTTGGTGCTGGCAGCAGTGACTCGGCCAATCATCTCTGAAGCTGATCGACGGGTGAACGTGAGTAGCAGAATTCGATTCGGGTCGGCCCCATCGTCGATGAGTCGGATGACGCGGGCAGCCAGAGTCTTCGTTTTGCCCGTTCCAGCCCCGGCAACAATGAGCAAGGGAGAGCCAGTGTGGACAGCGGCCAGGTGTTGTTCCGGATTGAGTTCTTCAAGAGTGGGGGAAGCGAACATTCGTTCGTCACTCTAGTCGTTGCTTTGGCGCTGGTGCGACGTTGGCTCTGGGTACTCGGTATTGCCGCCCCGGCCATTGACCCGTGTCGTCGGTGACTGGACTGTCCGCCACCTAGACTTCGGAGGTGTCGTGCGACCCGAAAACCGAGCTGTCGGCATCGGCAGTTTTTGCGAAGCTGAACAACATCGTTGCTCCGATGGTGAAAGCCGGGTTGGGCTCGCCCCTGCCGGTTGGGGGAGGAATGGTGATTTTGGTGACGACGGGTCGCGTTTCGGGCGAACCACGTGAGGTTCCAGTCAGCGCTATTCGGCTCGGGGACAGGATCATTGTCGCCACCGTGCGTTCTAACTCTCAGTGGTTCAAGAATCTTCAGGCGGACCCACGCGCCGTAATTTGGATTGGTGGGCGCGAGCAACAGGCTGTGGCCAAACTGGAGAAACATCATGATCTCAATCTCGCAACCTTGACGCTCAACAAGGAATCATTCGACGACTGAGCGGCCATCCCCGTCTAGTCTTGAGCGAATGATCTCCGGTATTGACCACGTTGTTTTGTGTGTAACCGATGTTGAACGTTCGGTTCAGTGGTACGCCGATCACCTTGGCATGCAAGTTGAGCGCTTGGAGCAGTGGCGGGCTAAGGAAGTGCTCTTCGTCTCGCTACGTATCAACGACGACACCCTGCTGGACCTGATCGAGACTGAGCCAACCGGGGTCAACGTTGACCACGTTGCCTTCGTGACGGATCGGCAGAACTTCGATTCCTTCGTCGCTTCCCACGGTCACGAAATGGAGATGGGACCGGCCGAGATTTTTGGTGCCAAAGGCAATGGTGATGGTGTCTATGTGCGTGACCCTGACGGTCACCGAGTTGAGGTACGGACCTACGAATAGGGTGACATCGAAGAAGAGGGTTCTAGGAGCCAAAGGCAATGAGTCGTGAGATCTCGCCGGCAATGGAGATGACGTAGACCTCACCGTTGTGGTCAACGCCAAACCCGACAGGCGTTGCCACGCTCGGGTCATAGACAGTGAAGCGTGGTGAATCCCCCGGCCGATACCCAAAGACTTCGCCGCTGCAGAAATCGGCCAAGAGGTACTCGCCAACAAGGTCAGGGATCGCCGTACCTCGGTAGACCTCTCCGCCGGAAATGGAACAGCGACCCTCGGCCTGGTCGTACTCCAGAACTGGATTGACGACGGGAATGGATGCCTCACCGGTGGTCCCCTCCAGATGGGGCCATCCATAGTTGACTCCTCGTCCAAAGTCCGTTGATGACGTTGCCATGTTGATTTCATCAGCAGTCAGCAAGCCAACATCGGCGATCCAGAGGTTGCCTGTTGCGGGGTCGAAGGAGATTCGCCAGGGATTCCTCAGTCCCCATGACCAAACCTCGTCTCTTCCCGGTTTGCCGACCATGGGATTGTCGGCCGGAGTGATGAAGCCAGACTCGCCGCCAACGTCCAGCCGGAGGATGGACCCAAGAAGGTTCGTCGGGTCTTGCGCCGTAGTCAACGCATCAACGTCCGCTCCACCATCTCCAAGAGCCCAATACAAGTAGCCGTCAGGACCAAAGCGGATGGACCCACCATTGTGATCGGGAAAGGGTTGTTGGACCACGAGCAGGTCTTCAGTGCCCACAACCCGGTCACCGTCAAGTCGGTATCTTCGAAGAACTGATGCACCGTCGGATGATCGAGAGAAGTGGACATACAAGGTGTCACCTTCTTCATCAAAGGTGAGTGACATGAAGGCCTGGTCGCGCTCTGATCCGACCTCGATAGAGAAGTCAACGAGCGTGGCGACTGACTCGGTCGTGCCGGGTTCGAACACCGCCACACGGCCCGCTCGTTCGGCCACATAAATGCGGTCGTCGTTGGCTCGCGAAACCAGATCGGTTGGGAGGTCTGCCACGTAGGCGAGCTCGAGCTGGATGTTCGGTGGTGGCAGCAGCGTGGCTTGAACCGTTGTTGTTGGTGTTGGCTCTAGTTCAGCGTTGGGCAAAGATTGCGAAACGGGGGTCGCATCGGGGGCGGCGACATCTGAACCACTCGTCGTGCAGCTAGTCAAACCGGCGATAGCCAATAGGGCACAACCGAAGTGAAATCGTCCGTGCGAATCCACCTAGGGAACGATCGTGGGGCCGGCTTGGGGATCGGGGATCGGCACGGTCGTGGGCCCGGGCGCTGGTAGCGGAATTGGGTCCGGGTCTGGCAGCGGAATTGGGTCCGGGTCTGGTAGCGGAATTGGGTCCGGGTCTGGTAGCGGGATTGGGGCCGCGGTTGCTTTGGTGGTGAAGGAGACGGATTTGGTGGCGGTGCGTCCTTCTTTGTCTTTGATGGTGACGGTGACGGTGTAGGCCTTGCCGGGTGTGAGGGCTCCGGTCCAGATGCCGAGTTTGGCTTGGTGGTTTTGGTAGCAGGCGGTGTTGGCGTTGTAGCCGGTGCTTTGGTGGGAGCCTCCGGAGTAGCTGTATTTGGCGGCGGTGCAGACATTGCTGTTGAAGGAGACGGTGGCTGAGGTTGAGGTGATGGCCGAAACGGATAGTCCAGAGATCGAAGGAGCAGGCGATGATGGGGCCGCGGTTGCTTTGGTGGTGAAGGAGACGGATTTGGTGGCGGTGCGTCCTTCTTTGTCTTTGATGGTGACGGTGACGGTGTAGGCCTTGCCGGGTGTGAGGGCTCCGGTCCAGATGCCGAGTTTGGCTTGGTGGTTTTGGTAGCAGGCGGTGTTGGCGTTGTAGCCGGTGCTTTGGTGGGAGCCTCCGGAGTAGCTGTATTTGGCGGCGGTGCAGACATTGCTGTTGAAGGAGACGGTGGCTGAGGTTGAGGTGATGGCCGAAACGGATAGTCCAGAGACCGAAGGCCTCGCCGATGAAGCTTTGGCGGTAGTAGTCGTGGTGTCTTTCTTGCCACTGTCTGAACCCGGTGAGCTGATGGTTGGGCTAGTCTCGCTTTGCCCATCGTCGCTACTGTTCTTGGTTGTCGTTGCTGGGCTCTGGGATGAGTCATCATCGGAGCGGCCAGAGTTCCCTGACTTCCCGGCGATAACGGTGGCGCCCATGACGGTCAGGCCAGTCTGTTCCTCGGGCTCCCCGTCTGAGCTATCGTCATCCCTGTCGATTGGTTGGCCTGACTCATCAAGATCAGAGCCAAGGTTCGATCCCTTCTTGGAGTCCTCAGAACCCCCATCGGCGGCAATAATCGTGCCAGCTTGCTCGTCCCCTCCGCCGGAGACCAGTCGCATCGCACCAGCTCCAGCAGCACCCAGGACGAGGAATGCAGCCGCCACCAGAAGAGCCGGCTTCCGCTTGGACGCCCTCTTTTTCGCCGCCCCTCGAAAGGGAGTCTGCTCACCGGAGGTCGCTTCCGCCGCCAGGTTGAACGGCTTTGCCGCGTGTTTCCCGGTCTTGTCAACAGTGATGGTGATGGGGTTAGCTGAGCTGGTGTCTGTTGGCTTAGTTGTGCTCGTCGCACTGCGGACGATCGTCGCACCCGCGATGGCCTCATCGCCAGTCAAGGAAGCCTGGTGTGCTTCATTGAGCGCTTGTTCAAAGGCTGATGCGTCTGTATATCGATCAGCCGGATCCTTAGCCATCGAGCGCTCAATGACCGCGAAAATTTGCGCTGGAACCCCGGCCGGTGCGGGAACATGCTCGTTGACGACGCGTCCCATCAGCTGGAGGAGGTCAGTCTCAGTCGAATCGACATCCGTGAACGGTGGACGTCCAGTAAGAAGCGCCCACAGGCTGGCTCCAAGGCCATAGACATCTGAAGCGGGGGACGGTTTTGAGGTGGAGAACGCTTCGGGAGGACTGAATGCGGGGGTGAAGGTCAGGCTGGTCGAACGTGAAGCCGCTCCGTCATCGACGAGCCGCGAGATCCCAAAATCAGCGATCTTGGGTGTCTCATCGTCGGCGACGAGCATGTTGGACGGTTTCAGGTCGCGGTGAACAATTCCCGACTCGTGGGCCCAAGACATGGCGCGAGCGGCATGCATGATCAAGCCAGAGGCGACGTCCCAAGCAAGTGGGCCCTCATCCATCACGTCCTTAAGCGACCCATTTTGGAAGAAAGGCATCACGATGTAGGGGGTGCCCGCCGCTGTTGTACCCGTCGAGTACACCGAGACGATTCCATCGTGGCTAGAAAGTCGACCCATGGCGCGACGCTCGCGTTCGAATCGTCGGATCACATCATCGTCGATGACAGTGTGCAGGACCTTGATGGCTACGTACCGATCAAGCTCCACTTCGTGTGCGCGGTAAACTCGGGCTGATCCGCCTCGCCCAACTTCTTCCGCGTCCTCGAATCCCTCAATCCCCAGATCCACCACAGTGCGCCCTTTCCCTCGACTGGAACACTAGCTACTGGAAGTTCCATCGGCCAGTCGGTCTAGGTCAAACTGATCCGAAAGCTGATACCGGCTGTCTTCCGTCATAGGGTATTTGGGTGTCGCTTCAATTGACGACGAACGATCAGGCCATGCTGGCCGGAGATGAAGGCCCCGGCCACGCGCTAGCCATGCGGATTGTGACGAGGGTGGCTGCGGCTATGGGTGCGGACAGTTTGCTGGACATCTCGGGCGCCCACATTGACTCTTGCTTGGATCATGGCCAGGCTGGCATCGACTTCGCTGCTCGCCTAGCTGAAGACGGCTGTCAGGTTCGAGTGCCGACAACTCTCAACGTCTCGTCGTTGGATCTCATCCATCCCGAGCTTTACCGCGGTGAGCAAGAAGCAGCCATCCGGGCCCGCCAGCTCATGCAGTACTACGAGAACATGGGTTGTCGTCCGACCTGGACCTGTGCTCCCTACCAGAGTGAAACTCGCCCAGGGTTCAGTGATCACATTGCTTGGGCTGAGTCCAACGCCATTGTCTTTGCTAACTCGGTGCTTGGGGCCCGCACTCATCGCTACGGCGACTTCATTGACATTTGTGCTGCCATCACCGGCCGGGCCCCGGCGGCTGGGCTGCACCTGGATGAGAATCGACGCGCCACCCTGATTGTTGATGTCTCTGCGGTCTCGACGAGGGTGGCTGAGCGGGACGTGTTCTATCCTGTGCTCGGTCATCTCCTTGGCCAGGTTGCGGGTAGTCGTGTTCCCGTGATCGTCGGCTTGCCTGAGCATGTCAACGAGGACCGGTTGAAGGCCATTGCTTCGGCTGCGGCCTCGTCGGGAGCGGTTGGCATGTTTCATTGTGTCGGCAGCACTCCGGAAGCTCCAGATCTGAAGACCGCTTGTGGTGGTTCTGGGAGTTCGGTTGAATCGGTCGCGAGGCTGGTGATTGATATGGACATGTTGCACCGTGCTCGCGATGAGCTGAGCACATCCTCGAATACTGAGCTTGGCATAGTGAGTCTGGGCACTCCCCATTACTCGGTCAGCGAATTCGAACGACTGGTTCGGTTGATGGGCGGACGTCAGGTTCATCCATCGGTCAGCTTCTACGTTTCGACTGGACGAGAGATTTTGACCGAGATTGGATTGCGGGGCTGGGTGGCGGAACTGGAAGCTGCTGGCATCCAGCTGGTCACCGACACTTGTACCTATATCACCCCAGTGATGGTCGAGTGCGATGGTGTTGCCATGACCGATTCGGCGAAGTGGGCCTACTACGCACCCGGCAACATCGGTGTCGATGTGGTCTTTGGAGCGACAGAAGATTGCGTCGAATCGGCTGTGCTTGGAAGAGTCGTCCGCGACGACGGAGTGTGGGCATCATGAATGTGGATGGCGTGGATGTGGACGGCGTGATTGCGGAACCTCTTGTGCTCGCACCCGGCGATGCCGCTGGTGAGATCCTTCGACTGGACGAACCGCTGAGTTTCTGGGGCGGTGTTGATTCGTTAACGGGCATGATCATTGATCAACGCCACCCACAAGCGGGGCTGAACATGGCAGGCAAGGTGCTAGTCATGCAGCGCGGGCGCGGCTCCAGCTCTGGCTCATCGGTGCTGGCCGAAGCCATTCGGGCGGAGACCGGACCGATAGCGATCATCATGTCGGCGCGTGATGAGATCGTGGCCCTTGGCGCCATTGTTGCCGATGAGATCTATGGCATCCAGATCCCGGTCGTTGCCGTAACCAGCGATGTCCATGACACCTTCGTCACCGGCAGCTGGCTCCGAGTCGACGCATCTGATAGAGATGGCGTGTCACTCCGATTGGAAACCCCGTCATGACACCTACCCAGACACTGCCGTTGGTTGATGAAGAATGGGACCGGGCTCTGGCCATTGTCGCTCATCCCGATGACATGGAATACGGAGCAGCTTCGGCTGTTGCCCGCTGGACCGCTCAGGGAAAGTCCATCAGCTATCTCTTGGTCACCCGCGGCGAAGCCGGAATCAAAAGCATGGCTCCTGACGTTGTTGGACCTCTTCGGGTGGCCGAGCAGATCGCCAGCTGTGCCGCTGTCGGCGTGACTGACGTGCGGTTCCTCGACTATCCGGATGGTCTGGTCGTTGAGGGACTGGAGCTGCGTCGCGACCTGGCGCTGGCTATCCGAGCAACCCGACCGGATGTCATCTTGACCATGAACCACCATGAGTCCTGGGGTCCGGGGAGCTGGAACCACCCCGACCATCGAGCAGTTGGTCGATCGATCTTGGATGCGGTTGGTGAAGCATCAAATCCCTGGCTCCATATGGGCGCTGATGTTTCTGACTCGACCGAAGCATGGGGTGGGGTTCGCTTTGTTGCCGTCAATGCCTCGACCACACCGACCCATGGAGTGGACATCACCACCAGCATCGATGCAGGTATCGCCTCACTGGAATGTCATGCCGAGTACCTGGCCAACCTCGACGGGGATATGGCCGACCCAGCGACATTCTTGACCCACTCAGCCCAGCGAGTTGGCCCACAACTCGGCGTCGAGATGGCAACCCTCTTCGAAGTGATCCACTTCTAGCTGGCACGACGGCCCGATCACCGCCAAAATGGATCGTGGATCCCGAAGATAATGGACTTCACGACCCACTATTGGGTCGCCAACTCCATTATCTTCAGTGATAGAGGCAGCCGGGCTAGGAGTCGGCTGGCTCGTCACCGGGAAACTGGATCTTGAAGACTCCTTCCAGAGCGGCATAATCTGCCTTGATCTGAGCGGGCGGAGCCTCGGGGTTGTCAGCATCTTGTGTAGGTCGGATAGTGACCTGGAAGTAGGTCGGAATTTCTTCAGGATTGATGAGCTCCAGCACTGTCGGCTGATCGGCGTAGTACTCCCGAAATTCGCGGAATACTTCTTCTTGGGAGACGTACCGAGAATTGGAGAATCGGTCGTCTTTGGTCAGGAGATCACTGATTCTCGCGATGCTCTCCGCTGTCGTGTCCGGATCGATCCAGATGACGAAATCGATGGGTTCTCCGGTCTCTGGATCAATGAGCAAGGAGTTGTAGAGAAGGTCAGGGCCAAAGGCCGCTTCCGTAGTTGCGGTTTGCTCACCGGACCGAAGGCTGACCATCCCGAACGCGATAGCGGCCAGGGCGAGGGATGCGGTGCCAACCAGCACGAAGACGCGCTTGCTGATGCCTCGCTGCGGGGCGGTTGTGCGGGTTCCTTGCATGTCGTCAAAAGATAATAGAGTTGACGACCCAATAGTGGGTCGCCAAGTCCATTACGTTCAGGGCCCGAGCGTGTTGCTAGTCGGCTACAAGGGTTTCGCTGACGGGGACCTGGAAGAGATCGGTGTCATCGTCGATGATGTAGTTGCCAGCAATCAGACTGACCGACTCGGTGTCCGATGAGTCTGGTGCGTCAGATGGATCATCGGCAAAGGTCACTCCAATGGGGTCGCCACCTTCAGCCACGATGCGAACCTGCTCCTTGAACTGGCGTCGAACCAGTGACACCCCCCGGTCTGTTGAGGACAAGCGCTCCTCGGAGTGAAGGGTGACTGGGCCTTGACCAACCTGGGTTTCGTAGTCTCCCGGGTACAGACGATGCTCTTCTTCACTCAGATCCTCCCAGGCTCGTTCGTCCGGCCCGTAGGTGCCGAGGCCCTGGGGCTCGGATCCCTTGGCAATTCGCAGGATGGCAAACACTCTCGTATGGGTGTCGTCAATGGGTTGGGTCCAGGACATGTTGTTGGTCTTGCCCAAGTAAGCCAGGGTTGGTGTTGGAATGACCCGGACGGTTGGCACCCGAATTTCGGTCACCCGATGCAAGGTTGTGCCATCGGGCAGCTTGCGATCCTGGGTTGCGGTGACGCCCCAGTCGTGACGCTGGAAGTTGATGGTTGGCCAGATCTCAAGCCGCGGGTCGAATTGGGGACCGCTGATGGCGTTGTGCAAGATGAACACGTGATAGGGATCCATAGCGTTCTCGTGGGTCTGGAACCAGTTGCAGGGAGCAACGTTTGGCCCGCCGAAAGCAAACCGATCAAAGGTGACCAATTCCTCGTCGTCAGCGATGTCTTGGAAGATGTCATAGACGGGGAACACCGGTTGTTTCTCGGGTGGCCCCATGTAGGTGAAGATCAGGCCACCAAACTCAACCACCGGATACCAAGGCTGGCGATAGGAGCCACGGTTCCGGCCCCGGTCGGGCTCACATGGCTGGTCCAGGCAGGTTCCGTCAGCGGCGAATGACCAGCCGTGATAGGAGCAGCGAATGCAGTCCGACTCCACCTTGGCGTACAGCAAGGTGGTGCCGCGGTGACAACAGCGCGGCTCCAACAAGCCTGGTGTTCCGTCCAGCGTGCGATACAGGATCAGGTCTTCGCCCAGCATTCGAACATCACGTGGTATCGAGGTTGCCTCTGATGACAGGGCGATGGGATGCCAGTAGCGACGCAGCAGTTCACCCGATGGTGTGCCGGCGCCAACCTGGGTCAGCTCAAGGTCAGACTGCCCAGGAGTTCGGCCGTAGGCTCGGCCATCATCGGTTGGAACTGCGGGTACGTCGAGCTCAATGTCGGTTGTTGCCATGCCTCTAATGGATCACAAACGAGTCGGTGCAACCAACTGCTAGCCAGCGAACACGATTTCGTCGAAGACGATTCCGGCAGCCAGCGTCTTGTGGACGGGGCAGTTCTGGGCGATGTACTCAAAGCGTTTTCGGACGGCATCATCAAAATCGCCATCGATGAAGATGCGTGAGGTCACCCGGTCGACCATGCCCTTCTTGGAATCGTCGCACTGGTCACAGTCCTCGGCGTGAACCTTCTCGTGGGTGTATTCAACCGACAGCGAGGTGATGGTGACATTCTTCCGCTTGGCGTACATGGACAGGGTGATCGAGGTGCAGGCAGCCAAGGATCCCAGTAGGAGGTCATAAGGATTGGGGCCGGTGTTGTCGCCGCCGAGATCGATGGGCTCGTCGGCTCGCCAGGTGTGGGTGCCGTTGGTGATGTCAACTCGATAGTCCGAAAGTAGTTCTGCGGTGATTGATGTCATGGGGGTGTCAACCCCGAGATAACCCAGGCATTCCCGGGAGCGTGATCGCTGTCGTCATTGCCGCCAATCGATCAATCCCATTAGGGTCGAGGCATGGACCTTCGAACCTGGATCGGTGGCGATCTTGACTCGCTGCAGAATCGTCTGAGCAATGGCATCTTCTCCGTCATTCCCCATGACCGCTTGGCCGATCGGGTTGACGATGGTGGTATCGCCGCCCTCTATGTGGCCTGGCACACGGCGCGGCATCAAGACCTCTCCGTCAATGGTGTGTTGCGAGGGACTCCCGAGGTGCTGGATAGTTGGAGCGAGCGAGTGGGGTTGGACGGGGACACATGGCGCGGCCTGGCTGAGGGAGAGGACCACGAGCTCATCACCCAGCTGGATCCTGAAGCTGTTGTCGGATACCTGATGGCCGTGATTGACGAGACTCGCTCGTGGGTTGCCGATGGGGACCTCAATGTCTTGGACACGGTTCCCGATAGTGCGGCCGCGTTAGAGCGAATTGGAACTCCACCGGAGCGCTTCGATTGGCTCTATGGCATGTGGGAAGGAAAGCCAGCGAGCTTCTTCCTTGCCTGGGAAGCGCTGGGTCATGGTTACAACCATCTTGGCGAGCTCACTTCCATTCGCAACCGTATGGGATTGAGTCCCTTCTAGTTCTCCGCCGGGAGATCAGTTACTCGGCTGCTGCTGAACTTCCGACCGCTACAACGGGTAACTGGAGCGATTCGCCGGGGTAGATCAGATTGGCGTTGCCCGATGAGAGCGAGGCCCGATTCAGCTCAACCAGCTCGGCCCAGTAGGGGCTGACCTCAGCATTGCTCGGAGCCACTCCGTTGCTCTCGGTGAGTTGAGCCCTGGCGATGCTCCAAAGATTCTCGCCTTTGGCAACCACGTGCGGGCCAACTTCGGTACGTTCGGCGGGCGCAGTCGGCGACTCTGGTTCAGATGCCGATTCAGCTAAGACGGTCGGTTTGGCAGATGTGGAGGAGGCAACAACCGAGGTCGGGGAGTGATAGGCCGATGATGACGTGAATTCGAGCTGAGGGGCCGAAGAGGTAGCGGTTGAAGAGGTTGGGACGTCGACACCCGTCTCAACGAGCACCAGCTCCGGGCGGCTATCCGTGTTTGATCCACAGGCCGGTAGAGCTACCAGGCCGATAGCAAGCGAGCCATGGGCAAGGCGGCGAGCCAGGGGCATTGCCACCTGTTCGCTCAGCCGGTGGAGGACTCGGGAGCCTGATCGGTCGGCGAACTGCACCAGCATGAGACTGAGTGTGAACCACAAGGCCGTGGCCACAGCAGTGAGCCAGAGAGCACCCAGAAGGGCTTCTTCGGGGTCGGTCAACGCCTGAGTGTTGGGGGAGAGGGCAACAAGAGCGATCAGTGATGAGAACCCGAATCCGGTCCAGAGGTGAGCCGGAACTCCGCCGCCATCGAGTCTTGATCCCACCGACCCGGTCGGCATGCATTTGTTGGAACTGTGTGCATTGAACATGCGATATAGCTAATCAGAGGTAAATAACAGTTGTCAAGAGGAAATGACACAATATTGCCTTTGACCGTGAGCATTGTGTGGCGAAGGGGCCGGATTTCTACAGCGTCGCCCGAGGGTGCCGATGGGAGAGTGTGACTGATGAGCGCTCCGTGCGGAGGATTCGACAAGAGGCCCGCAGCTTCCAAGAGGACGTTGAGGCCTCAGTTGCCGAGCTTGCTGCATCGGATCGAACCTTGCGGGACGTGCTCATTGACTACGGCAAGCAAGGGTTTGAGTTGCGGGTTGAAGTGGCCGACCGCTATCTGGTTGGCCGGATTGAACACGTTGGTAAGTCCGTACTGCGCCTGGTACTGAGTGAAGGTCGCAAGGTTGATATCGCCATCGAGCACGTCGTGGGGATTCGTCGGGTTGGGATCACCGTGCTTCCTGGTGAAGTCACCAGTGGTCACCCGGCTTCATTGATTGCTCGGCTCCGAGAATCGGTACAAACCCAAGAAATGGTGCATGTAGAACGGGTGAGTGGTGAGGCCATTGATGGCCGCGTGGTCGCCGTGTTGGACTCTGCTGTTGAGATCGAATCTGGCCGTGCTCCGGCAAACAGTGTTCGCTCAGGCAGCGCTAACTCGATGAACTCTGGACCAAACGGTGCCACCGTGCAGTGGCTGGTACCAATTGAAGCCATCATCTGGATGTGGCGCCTCTAGAACGCTAAAAGTATCTCGGGCCCCGCTGCCTGTGCAGCTCTCTAGGCCGAAAAGAACTATTCGGACTTGGCTGGGTCGAAGTCCAAGGTGGCGATGACCCGGTTTCCCTTGAGCGTCTTGATCACATCTTCCAACAGGAAATGGAACTTTCGAGACTCGGGAAGCCTGCTGGCAGGCAGCCTGCCGTCATTGGCCATCGTGAGAACTGTGCGAGTGTTCAGGTCCAATAATTCGGCCACCTGAGCGGTATTCAACATGGGAGGGTAGGTCTCGCGGACCGCCTCATATCCGTCCTTGGGTTCTTGCATTACCTCATACTAGCGCTCAATTCCTCTCACTTGCTGCTATATTGACAGAATTCCCCGCCACGCTACGTGTTCTTGGCAGGACCTCGTGGCACTTCTGTCACCGACTCACCCACCAGTAACTTCGGTCACAAGCGAATTACCTCTTCGCTGAACCGGACACTAGGGAAGCGGCAGATATGCGGGCACCACGGCGATCACTACAGCAATTCACGATGGCGCACGGCCTCATGGTCCTTGCTGGACTCATCACCTTCTTGACTGTCAGTTCTGTCCTGCGGGATCGCCAAGAGACAGTCGAAGTCATTGTCGCTAGTCACGAGCTGGTCGCTGGCAGCGGACTAGAGGCTGGCTCGTTCGAGACCATCCAGATCCATGCCGACTCCCAACTGGTTGGCCAGCTGGCAACAACAACAGACTTATCGGAACCAGGTCAGCTCGCACGAGATCTCGGCTCGGGTGAGCCACTCCTAGTCAGTGACATTCGTCCGCTGGAAACCGGTAACGCTCTTCGGACCATCGCCATCCCCGTCTGGCGTTCGACCATTGCCGGTCTTGGTCTTCGGATTGGCGATCGTGTTGATCTGATTGGTCTCGATAGCGCAGGCAATCTTCGATTCATCGCCACCGACACGGCAATCTCCCGCCTACCTGGTTCATCCTCAACCGGGGCCTTCGGTTCCGAAGCTGGTCGAGAATCTTGGATCACTGTGCAAGTCACTGACCAAGGGGCCCTCGATATTGCTCTGGCGCTGCGGTCAGGCGATGTCGAAGTCGTTCGATCAACCGGAGCGGCAACTCTCGAAATCGCCGCCCCAGCGGAGGCATCATGAGCGAACAGATCACCGTCGGTCTTGCTCTCAGCTCACGCCCCTGGCGCGGCGCCCTGCAACGTCACTGCCGAGACCACGTCGCCGACATCTCCGTCACCCTCATCCGAGACGCTAGAGACGCACTGGACAGCGGCCTCGACCTGGTCATTGTCGATGACGACACCAGCTGGCTCTCCTCTCCATTTGTGTCAATGGCCCGCGAAAATGGCATGGGAATCATCGGGTTCTACGACCCGCTGGAAGCCGACGGCCACGGACAACGACATCTGCAAACAGTCGGAGTCGACTCAACCGTCCCCGCCAGCCTTTCAACCGAAGACCTGATTGACCTTGTTCGCCAACTGCGGCCAGACGTGGCAATGCTGGAAGCCTTCGATGCCATTGCCGCTCAAGACAGTGACCGGGTTACACCAGAACAGCGACGAATTGTTGCCATTGGTGGACCGGCTGGAGCAGGAGCAACCGAGGTCTCCGTCGGCTTCGCTCAACGATGGGCCAAGAAACGCAACGAACGAGTCATCCTGATCGACGTTGACGAAACCCATCCGACGATCGCTCGTCGGCTCGGGCTCGGTATCCATCCCCATGTCATCACCGCGGTTGAGGCCCTGCGCGGTGAACGACTTCGCCTGGACAATGACGAAGGCGAAACCATCGAAGGTTGCTTGGCTCAGCCCGCGGTCGCCGGCTCAGCCATTCCCTTCGACGTGATTGCCGGGTTGGCGTCTCGAGATGACTGGAACCTGCTTCGATCTGATGACCTGGACCTCCTAGTCAGCGAGCTCTCCGCCCGATGGCCCGCCGTTGTCGCCAGGATTGGCCCCCAACTCGAAGACCTTTCCCGATCCGTTGACCGGTTCGGAAACAGTCGGGCAATCGCCACCAGCGCCTCGCACATCATCGGGGTTTGTGATGGCTCCTCAACCGGGATCCTCCGATTCGTTGACTGGCTGGTGGACCTTGTTCCGCTGGTGGGCGACAGCCCCATCGATGTGGTCATCAACAGGCCTCCGCGGTCAGCAGCAGCACAAAGCCAGCTGATTCATCAGCTACGTGAGATTGCCGGCGACCGAGTCAACCAGATCGAGATCGCACCCCGAGATCGCAACGTCGAACGCGCTGCCTGGGACGCAACCGTGGCCAGCAAAGGGCGTTTCCTGAAAGCGATGGACCGACTGGTTGCTGGTGTTGCTGACCCAGTCCAGAACGAGCCGAACCAGGTGTTGGCCGAGAACGATGAAGAGATGGAAGAGGTAGCAGCATGACCCTTCTTAACCCGGTAGCAACAGCACCACTGGATGCCTATGAGGACCTGCGCTTCCAAACCCTGGACCAGATTCGGATTCGTGGCATCGACTCTGCCTCCCACTCCGAGGTCCTTGAGCTGATTCGATCCTTGGTTCACGAATACCAGATCGGGGCCACCTCTGGCGGACGCCAGCGACCTTTACATGATCCGACAGCCATGGCTGAACGGTTGCGTCGCTCCATCCTGGAATTCGGTCCGCTCACTCCATTTATCGATGGAACCGTTGAGTACGAAGAACTCATCATCCACGGCCAAGAAGTCTCCTACATTGATCTGGATGGCCGTCTGGTCGCCCACGACGAACCAGTCAGTGAGCATGAAGTCACCCATGTGGTCATCAAACTCTTGGCCACGGTAGGGGTCACCGTTGATGCGAGTCATCCGGTCGCTCAAGCCCAGATCTTGGATGGGCAAGCTCGCATGGGTGTTGTCCTGCCACCGATTGCTGACAAGATTGATGTCACCATTCGTCGCTACCTCTCCAAGCGCGAAACCTTTGATGAGCTGATCGAATGGGATGCCATTACCCCAGCGGCTGCCTCACTTCTGGCCGTTGCTCTACGCACACCAACCGGCGTGATCGTGACTGGGCAGCCAGGTTCGGGCAAGACCACCTTGGTGAACGCGCTGCTCCGTTCGGCACCTCCAACCCTGCGGGTCATTTGTTGTGAAGACACACCCGAACTTTCGGTCGAGCATCTACATGCCGCCCGCTGGAAAACCCGACCGCCGGGGCCTGATGGTTCGGGAGAGATCTCGCTGCGAGGCCTGGTCAAAATGTCGCTGGGCATGCGCCCCGACCTGATTGTTGTCGGCGAAGTCCGTGGCGAAGAGGCTTATGAGCTGACCAGAGCCGGTAACGCTGGCTGTGGCATGCTCTCAACCATCCACGCCAACGGGGCTCGCCAAGGACTACAGGCGTTGGTTTCGACCGCCTCCATGGCTGGTCCCAATGTGTCGCCTGAACAGGTCCGCTCGGTCTTCAGTTCCATCGTTGATCTTGTGGTGCATACCGCGAAGGAGCCGACCTCGGCTACTTCCAACGGTGTTGGAGGGCGGCGCCAGATCATGGAAATTGTCGCCATCCCACCCATGCAAGGAGGTGAGGACGATTTTACGGTGGAGCCGATCTTCACCCGTGATGATTTCGGCTCACCATTGCGGTGGACCGGGTCACCCCTGCCAACAGAACTTGAACTTCGACTGGCCCGAGTCTTGCGGCCACTCGACATATCGATCACAGAATTACTTGAAGGAACGAGGACGCTTCTATGAGGCTGTTAGCTGGTCTTGCTGCGGGGCTCTTTGTGTACCTCGCGCTTGGTGGTGTGATTGGGGTGTCTCCCCGCTGGTTAGAACAACAACACAACGGTCGCCGAACGGGTGCTCGTTGGCAAGACTGGTTGAACCAGGCCGGGGTGTCCGTGACCCCGGTTCAGTTCGTCGCTGTCTCCTTGAGCGCAGCAGCGCTGGTGGCCGCTCTGATCTTCGGTGTTACTGGTGTCGCTCCACTGGCCGCGGTCGGCGGTGGAATCACCCTGATGTTTCCCCGATCCATGTACGCAAAGCGCCGGCGGGCGCTAACGAAGTCTCGCCTGGCGGCTTGGCCGGATGCATTGCGAGACGTGAGCGCCCACCTGCGTTCGTCCATGTCGGTGCATGGAAGCTTGTGTGAACTTGGCCGCTCAGGGCCCGAGCCACTTCGACCCTATTTCAATCGCTACGCCGGACTGGCTGTTGCTCTTGATTACAAGAGCGCTTTGGAAGTCGTCCGTGAAGACCTGGCTGACCCAATGTCGGACCGGATTGTTGAAATCTTGCTGCTGGCCTTTGACCAAGGAACGTCGGTTGTCATCGACATTCTGGATGAACTGGCCGAGTCGTCCACCCTGGATCTTCGCTTGCTCGAAGAGGTTGAGACCTCCCAGTTGGAAACCCGTCTCGAAGCAAGAGGGGCGACCTTCATGCCCTTCGTGGTGCTGGCAATCTTGTGCGCAACGACCACCGGCTACCGAGAGTTCTATTCCTCTCCGGCAGGCTGGTTGGTGGTGTCACTCGGTGGTGTGATGGCTGCGGCTGGCTTGGTCGTGATCTCTCGATTGGGACAAGTGCCAGCTGAAGAGCGGATCCTGGCTGGAGGCGGTTCGTGACCGCACAGGTTGGGCTCGCGGCCTTCTTCGCCGCAATGACGGTTGTTGGACTGGCCCATTCCCTGGTGCCACCGCGCCGCATGCTGGCTGGTCGCTTGCGACCCTACGCCGCCTTGGCTCGAAGCAGGCTTGGCACCGGCTATGCCGACGTTTCGGTTGTGTCATTAACTCGCCACGACACCGACCCAGCCTCGCTGCGTGTCTTTGGACCATTGCTTGAGCGCCTGGCCGAACGACTGGCTGGGCTGATTGATGTTGCCGACTCAGAGACTTTGCGACTGCGTTTGCGTCACGCCGGGTTCTCTGACACCTCACCCGAGCAATACCGGATGCGCCAGCTGGCCTACACCGTTGCTGGGCTCGGCCTAGGAGCAGCCCTTGGCTTGACCATGTTTGGAACCGTCGGCGGAACCCTGGCCTTTACTGCCCTGCTCGGATTCCCTGGGGCAACCTTGCAACGCAATCGGGTGCAGCGAGCAATCACCGAGCGCCGAGCCAAGATGCGCAATGAGGTCTTCACCGTTGCCCAGCTCATTGCCGTTCATATTCGTACTGGTCATGGGCCGGTTGATGCCATTCGCGCCGTGTGCACCCTGGGACGAGGGCCAGTGATTGAAGAACTCCGCGAGGCGCTCGGATGGATCGGTGGAGGCACCAGCCCGCAGCGCGCCTATGACAAGTTGGCTGAGGCTACCCCTGAGCCAGCAGCAGCCAGGCTGTACCGGTTGCTGTCATCATCAGCCCGATCTGGTGGAGATATTGCCGATGCCTTGTTGGCCGTCGGCAATGACCTTCGATCCCAGCGTCGGGAAGAAATCGCACGTTCTGCAGTGAAGAGGCGCACAGCAATGCTGGTGCCGCTACTGCTCCTGATCGCACCAATCATGGTGCTGTTCGTTGGGGCGGCATTGCCGTCCTTTGTTCTGGGTGCCGGTCGATGATGACCCAATCTCAAAGCGGCGGTTGGCCGCCTAACCAACCAAACAACGGGAGCAATCTCGTTGCTCATCTGGTCGGGGACACACCCCGATCTTGGCGGAAGTGGAGTATGAAATGCTGTTAGGACTTGCGGTATACAAGCAGAATCGACAGGGTCGAGCATCCGAAGAACGTCGCTCCGAGCGCGGTGCGGCCGTGGTCGAATGGCTCGGCATTAGTGCCTTGTCCATCGGCCTTCTCGTGGTGATCTTCCAAGGAATGGAAGCACTTGGCATCGAACTTGTAGCCAGTATCCGATCCCAACTCGGCCTGTAAGAACCGAAGGTGGCGGTAGTGAAGCGGTTGATGAGGTGCCGACCTGAGGGCGAAAACGAACGCGGGTCAGCCACCATCACCACCCTGGTGGCGATGGGCATGTTCCTCATCATGTTGACCTTGTTCACCCAGTTCGCGGTGTGGCAATACGGACGCGGAGTCGTTCGTTCTGCTGCGTTGGAGGCAGCCCGATCTGAGTCCGTCCTGGACGCCGGAGAAGGAGCTTGCTTGCAACGCTTCGAGCAAGTGCGCGCTGACCTGCTTGGCGGCGAAATGGGAGAAGGAGTGGGACAGGCAACTTGTGCTGTGCTTGATGACCGGGTGGTCGTCACGGTCACGACTCGGTTCGAGCGATGGCTGCCCATTTCCCCCGATTGGGAATTCACCGTGACCGCGGTGGCCACCAGAGAGGTGGAACCAGAATGAAGAGTGAACCTGGTTGCGCGGCGGGACGGCGATCGGTTGAGCATCCCGGTGCACATCGGCTTCGATGGTCCGAACGGGGGAGCGCCATTCTGGAGCTGCCGATCATGCTTGGTCTGATCCTGATTCCGTTCGGGATCCTGATCTTGTCAATCCCCACCTGGATTGAGCGCCAAACAGCGGCTCGGGACGCAGCTGCTGAGTCGGCTCGCTATCTGGTGATCGCTGGTCCGGAAGGGTTCGAGGGAGCGACGCAGATTGTTGCTGACATCGAGCGCGGCTATGGATTGCCAGCCGGTTCGCTCCGACTGGAGATACCAAGTGAGCTCGTTCCTGGACAGGCCTTGACCGTTCGAGTGGTCGTCGTCATTCCAGCCGCCGATATCCCCTTGATGGGATCTTTCGGCGATACGAGCTGGTCGGCAGAACACACTGAGCGCTACCCAGACTATGGCGCAGGCACATCATGAGACGTCACCAGAAAGGTCGGGCAAGCCTACTCCCGAAAAGCCGGGCGAAAAACCGAGCAAGTCATCACGAACGTCAGCGCGGCTCCATGACCTTCTTTGGTGTCGGCATGGTGATGGTGCTCTTGTTTGTCGGTGGCATTAGCACCGATCTCTGGCGGGCCTTTGGTGAGCGCAGAGCGCTGGCCGAAATGGCCGACGCTGCGGCGTCTGCCGGATCCAACGGCGTGGATCTGGAGACCTATCGTCAAACCGGAATTGTGTTGTTGGACCCGGCTCTGGCCGAACAATTGGCATGGGACAGCCTGGCCAGCCAGGCCGACCGAGAGTCCTTGTCGGGAACGCCGATGGTGGTCGCCACCGCCGGTGGGGTCACGGTCGAGGTCCATGGACAGGTCGAACTGGTCCTGCTGCAAATCTTCGCCCCGGGAGAACCCCTGGAAATCACGGTTGCCGCCCAGGCAGCCCCCGCTCGTGGGCTTGGTCCCTAGGCCACCTGATAAGGCTCACGGGCTGGAGCAGGTACCTGGGGAAGGTCGGGAGTAGTTACCTGTTCATAGCCGTAGTTGGGCTGGTTGGCCGCTTGCGGCAGTGGCTGCTCGCATGCAGCTTGCTCAATAGCCTGGCCCGGTTGCGGATTCATCGTGTGGAACAGCAGCACTTCTGTTGCCGCAGCAAAGTCGGGGTGGACTTTCTTTAACGTGACCATCTGCTTGTCTTTGGACAGCTTGAACTTGGCTCCCGTGCCCGGCGTGATGAAGATAAACCCAGGACCAATCAGTAGGCCCGCCAGTCCGATATAGCCCAGCGTATAGAGAGCCGGTACACCGGTGTAGAAGGTGCCGAAGGACAAGATGCTGGTCGCAAGGATGACTCCTCCAATCTTTCGGTTCCGGGTCTTGAGTTGCTGATGGCTGACAAAGGGAACTGAGCCATCGATCTGCTTTCTCAGGATGGCAGCCAGGATGACATACGGAATGAGGCCGAGAAGCAGCCCGACCAAAGCGATCGGGTTCTCTCGCGTTGCTTTCACCTTCGAGAGCGACTCGCCACAAGGCTGACCGCTCTTCACACAGAGTCGAGGAAAGTAGCCAGCCTCGAACCAGCTTGCCGGGACAACCACCGTGTCTTCTTCTGCCGCGCTGTTCATGACAATGGTATTCGACCGCGAATCCTTGTGACTTGACCGATTGTTGTCTCCTAGAATGCTCTCGTCGCACTGATGATCCTGTGGCTAACCGAAAGAGATTGATGCAACTTCTATCCATCCAAACCGGAATCTCCCGGCCATCGGCTGTCGCTAGCAACAAGGCGACGGCCATTATTAAGGAGCCAGTGGATGGTGCCTATGTATCCAGTGAGGGAGTGGGCGAAGATGTGATCGTGGACCTGCAGAATCACGGGGGTCCAGATCAGGCGGTCTATATCTACACCCAGAATGACTATGAGTTCTGGGAGCAAGAACTGGGCCGAGCTCTGCCCGCAGGCTTCTTCGGTGAAAATCTCACCTTCTCCGCTGACGATTGTGTGACTGCGGACAAGGTTCGGATTGGAGACCACTACACCATTGGTGAGCTGGTGCTTGAGGTGACGGCTCCGAGGATTCCCTGCAACATCCTGGCTGACCGTGTCGGTCAGGCTGACTATGTCGCTGCCTTTCGTGACGCTGACCGGCCGGGCATGTATTGCCGGGTTCTCAGGCCCGGCTCGATAGAGCCAGGCGACACCATCACGCTCGAGCAAGCTCCAGACAGCAACCTTGGGCCTGGTCCAGGCCTACCGTCTCTTCTATGACCGCAACGCCAGTCTCGAAACGATCCAGCAAGCAATGCAGTCACCAGTCTCGATCCGTTTCCGCGAGGACTACAAACGTCGCGTCGCCCGCCAGTCCTGCTAAACGAGAGGCCATGGGTAGCGGTGGCCACCGGTTTCATCTTCGGGGAAGACCCCAAGTTCGAGCACTGCGATTGCCCGCGTGAGAACGGCATCATTCTCCAGTGGATCCAGCATCTGGCGAAAGCTGTCGGGGAGGCCGTCGTCCACAAGAGCTTGGATTGGGGCCAACAACTCATCGGGAATTGGATCACCAACGAAATCCCACATGACCGTGCGCAGCTTCCATTGGGCGTGGAAAGCTAAGCCATGATCGATGCCATAGACATGGCCGTCTTCGGCCAGCAAACAGTGTCCAGATTTTCGGTCGGTATTGTTTGCGATCAGGTCAAGCAGACAAAGTTTGCGTAAGTCATCCAGAGCGACACCATCTTCAAACAAGGTGAAGTAGTGCTGCTCGAAGTCGGCATGCACGAAGGCCTGGATTGAGCCTTCACCGAAGGGGCCATCGACGAGGGTGGTTGGAGGAATGACTGACCATCTCAATGCCTCAGCCAGCCGAAACATAGCGACTTCTCGTTTGAACAACCCACTCGGAAAGTCATGCAATGGCCGTTCACCCTGGTGGGGCTTGTAGATGGCTTTGGACTCAGCCCTCTCTGGCAGCGCGTCAGTTGAACTATCTGCAGCATCCGGTTCCGCCGTGCTGCGAACCGTAACCAACAAGGTTGCATTGGAGCTGTAGGGCATGCGGCCTTCGACCTCAATCTCCCCTTGCTCAAACAGTGGGATCAGATCGGAGCGAGCCTGATCAAACGGGTGACCCATCAGGTCCTACGGTCGGACATCAGGCCTAATTCAAACGCGGGCAAGCATGCCCCGCTGGATCCAGTGGCTGACCACACAGTCGACACGGCGGTCGACTTTTTTGCATCAACAAATCGGCAGTGGCGATGAAGCCAGACGCCTGGTCGACGCTGAGATGTACCCGTAGCGATGCGCCAAGTGACACATCAGCCAGGAGCGCACTCTCTTCCTCGTCGTCATCTTCAGGGTCGGTGTCCAGTTCTTCAACGACCAGAACAACCTTGGACTCGACCTCGTCAACACCGACAGCGATCTGTCCGACTGTCCACTCGGCCAATGCCGGCTCGGACAAGGGTGTCGGCGAGACGTCAGCAATGACGACAGGTGAAGGAAGATCGTCCAGTACTGAGCGCAGGAAGGTTGCGAGCGCTACCACCTGTTGCTTTTCCAACTTGACGGAGACCATGCGGTCCACGTCACCTGCTTGCAGGAAAAACGTACGAGCGCCCGGCTTGCCTACCGCTCCGGCGGTGAAGTGTGTGATGTCTCGGAATTCATAGGATTCACTCATCGTCACCTCAGCTTGGAACGAGAGACGTCAGGTCGTCTCCCATCGAGTTGACGGCCAAGACGACTGGACCATGGGGGGTATAGAGCACTGCTGACACTGAGCACTGGCCAATCACAATTCGCTGGAAATGGTCCAGGTGGGTGCCGAGCGCTTGGGCAAGGGCCGCCTTGATGGTGTCGGCGTGGGAGGTCAAGACGATGGTTTCGCCAGGATGCTCGGCCACCAACTCGTGAACAGTGTCAACCATGCGGGTTTGCATTTCTGAGAACGACTCGCCGCCAGGAAACCGGAAACCGCTGGGGTAGCGCTGCACGGTGGTCCACTCGGGAAGCTTGTTGAGCTGGCTCAGCCTTCGCCCTGTCCACTGGCCAAAATCGGCCTCGATCAGTCCCTTGCGGGTACGCACCCGGACCCCCACTGCCTTGGCGATCGGTGACGCAGTTTCTTGAGTGCGTTCCATGGGTGAGGCGTACACAGCTGCGACCGAGTCCAGACCGGCGAGACGGGTGGCGACCTGCTCCGCTTGGACAACCCCTTCCTTGCCGAGGTGCAAGCCCTTGGCTCGCCCTGGAAGCACCTTGCCTGTGGTCGGAGTTCGTCCGTGGCGAACGAAAAGGACCAGCGTTGGGGCTGGGGTAGAGCGCTTCGAGCTGCCATGTTTCTTGGTTTTGTGTTTCGTCGATTTCTTGGAACCAGGTGCCATTAAGCGCTCACGTTATCTAAGTTGGGACACATGACGGCCAGGGACACACTCGAACTCATTGCCAACGATGTAAGCAACTGTCGACGTTGTCCGCGGCTTGTGTCATGGCGTGAGCAGGTCGCTCAAGAGAAGCGAGCCTCATTTCGTGACCGGGATTACTGGGGGCGGGGAGTGCCAGCTTTCGGAGGTGACGATGCCAAACTGATCGTGGTTGGCCTAGCTCCCGCCGCCCACGGAGCAAATCGAACCGGCCGAATGTTCACTGGTGACCGTTCAGGGGACTGGCTGTACCGAGCGATGCATCGGGCCGGTTTTGCCAACCAAGCAGAAAGCACGGACCTAAATGATGGTCTCGAGCTCAGTGAAGCATTAGTTACCTCCCCGGTGAAGTGCGCTCCACCCGCGAACAAGCCAACACCAGCTGAGCGTGACGCCTGTCGACCATTCCTTGATCGTGAGCTTGCACTGGTTGAAGCCAAGGTCTTCATTGCTCTTGGTGGATTCGCGTATCAGGCTCTGTGTTCCTATCTGGGTATCAAACCCCGCCCAAAGTTTGGTCACGGTGTCGAGGTTCCGGTACCGGTGACAGAGACCCGCCCAGAGATGACTTTGCTTTGCAGCTATCACGTGAGCCAACAAAACACCTTCACCGGTCGACTAACCGAAGAGATGCTGGACGCCGTTTTCGGTCGGGCCCGAGAACTGATCTCTGACACATAGCAGTGCCAACCATCGGACCGAGCCAGAACAAAAGGCTCAAGTTCGGGTGCTAAGTCTGCCGACAATATGAGCATGGTTGCTGGAAGCCCGAGACCCGCACATCAGTCTCCAGCCGCGTTCGATTGTGAGATTCACTATCTTCCGACCGTGGTTGGACTCTCCCAAATTGACGAGCCGACAACGTCGACTGCTGATCTATGGACAGCCTTGGCGGAGGCCGTCATGAGTGAGCAGCTCTTTGATGAGATCGAGTTCGAACGCAACCGCGAGAATCAACTGGCTGAAGTCGTTGATCTGAGCGCGTATCGCCTTGAGCGGCAACATAGAAAGCTTGATTCCTAGTACGGTCCAGGAGTGGCAATACGACGGCTCACCTTCATGTTTGGCCTAGGTCTGGTGGTTTCCGCCTGTGCGCCCGAGCCTCAAGTCGAGTACACGCTTGAGACGGAAACGAATTTCTTGGCCGGGTGCATCGACCCCACCAGCGACTCTGGGCTGCATGTCCGACTCTGTCAGTGTGTCAACGACCGCATGCGGGTTGTCATTCCTTATGAGCGACTCAAAGTCCTTGACGATGAGATATTGGCGAATACTGAGTTGAAGCTTCAGCCCGAGTTTGTCGAGCTGATTGCTGATTGCGTGATTGAAGAGGGCGAACTCAACCGCTAGCAGGGTCTTGTCGGGTGCTACCAGTTGAAATCGCTGAGAACGGCCCTGGGTAGTAGGTTCTTCCCATGGCTCAAGCACCAGCCCCGGCTGCCACCTCCTCCGGACCTGCAACATCGGCAGACACTCCAGCAAAATCGGCTCCCGCAAAACAGCGTTGGACCTTTCAATGGAAAGAGCTGTACGACGAGGTCATCACGAGCGGGCTGTGCACGGGCTGCGCAGGCTGCGTCATCTCCTGCCCCCACGATGTCATTGGCTACAAGCATGAACCTGGCCAATACAAGCCCTTCCATCTTGAAGACGAATTAGGTCCTAGCAACTGTGGCCACGGCGAAAAGGGCTGCACGTCCTGCACCCGTGCTTGTCCTCGTTTCCGAGATTGGGAACTGGAAGCCAACGAACATCTTTTTGGAGAGCAACGACAAGACGAGCAGATGGCGGGTGTGTTCAAAGACATCCTGCTGGTGCGAGCCAAGGATGATGGTGTTTACGAAGCCGGCCAAGATGGTGGTCTTGTTTCCAGCATCCTGATCTGGTGCTTGCAGAACGACGTCATTGATGGTGCGCTGGTCTCCGAGCTTGAAGGTGGCGCCGGCGGTTGGAAGGCGACCCCGACAGTGGCAACGACCAAGGATGAGGTGCTCGCAGCATCAGGTAGTCGCTACACCTATTCCGCCAACACCCTCGCGTTTGATGAGGCGAAGGAGAAAGGCCTGAGCAGGCTGGCCTTGGTTGGCATGAGCTGCATGACCTCGATTGCTCCAGTCATGTGGAGCCGCAAGATTGGCAAGGTCTCCAAACCAATCAAGCTCAACATCGGCTTGCTTTGCTCGAAGAGCTTTGATGACTCCATGTTCGAAGAACTGTTCTGGACCAAGTACGGGCTGAAGACCGCTGACATCGTCAAGATGAATATCAAGGGTGTGTTCCAGGTCTGGATGGTCAACGGCGACTATCACGAGATCAACCTCAAGGAGTGTCATGCCTGGACTCGCGAGGGGTGTACCCATTGCCCAGACTTTGCTGCCGAACACGCCGACATCTCCACCGGCGGAATCGGCAACGAAACCGACTGGACCTTGACCATCATCAGAACCGATCTTGGCCGCGCTGTTATTGATGCCATGATCAAGGACGATGTGATCGAGACCCGACCCGGTGATGATGATCCAGGAGCGATTGCTCTGATGCACAAGCTGGCGGCAAAGAGTCGCGGTCGCTGGCCAGATTCCGCCAATCCGGCTGTCCGGGTTGGCTTGCCGATCCCCAAGAAGAAGGCATCAGCCAAGACCTCCTGAGAACTACCGAGGCCAGTGCCTGCGGGTTCACTGCTTAGTCAGCCAAAAGTCCGGCAATGATGAACTCCACTCGACGGTTGAACTGCCTACCTTCGGGGGTCGTATTGTCGTCGATGGGCTCGGCTTCGCCCTTGCCGATAATGGTGATCCGGTTTGGATCGACTCCCGCCCGAGTCCAATAGTTCAAGATGGCTTGCACTCGTTCTTGGGACAGGGCCAGGTTGTCGAAGTCATTTCCCTGTGAGTCGGTATGCCCGGTCACCGTGATTGTCACTTGAGGATTTTGGCCCAACAACATGATCCCTAGATCGAGCAGGGGAGTGAACTGGGGATCGATCTCTGCGCTGCCTGATCCGAAGAGGACGAGATCTTGCACATAGAGGGGTGCACCTGCGTTGGGGTCAAAGCTGACCGAAGGGTCAATGACGTACTCGTTGACCACATTGTTGGGTCCCATGACAGCGGCTGCTCGTTCGAAGATCGCATCGCCAATCTCGGTAGTAGGAACGCGGCCTCGCAGATAGATCACGCCACCGGCGAAAACCGCACGCCGAACGGGTTCTTCACTATCGATGGCCGGATCGGTGCCCGCCGTGTCACCTTCAGTGTTGCCGGTGTCGCTTACGGGTTCGGTGTTTGCGACATCGTCTTCGAAGGCCAGCTGCGTAGGTGAAGGCAAGCTGGTTGTTTGGGAACTGTCTGTGTCGGTGTTTGTAGGCGAAAGAGCGGACAACTCCGGGTTCGTACTCTGTGGATCGGACGAGTCCGAACCCCCTCGGAAAACCAGAATGCTGCCGATGGCTATGCCCAAGAGCAGGGCGGCGGAAGCTGCAACAAGAGCACCTATCGGCGGGCTCTGACGGGAGGAGGGTCTGCTTGGCCTTGGCGGGAGCGGTTCTAGTCTCGGAGATGTTCGTTGGGACTCATCGGGTGGAGGTTGTTCTTTGGCTCCAACGACGGGTGTGGACGACAATGCCTTCCACGACGGCAGTTCGTTTTCGTCGGGCCAAAGGCTCCTCGGTTCTTCGGGCTGTGTTTCTTCTGGCTCATAGGAGAAAAGGTTCTTTGGGCGGGTCATGGGACAAAGGCCTTCCAAGCAGGTTGTAGGGCTACAGGCGGATCGGGGCGGGAGAAGATAAATGGGCTGCGGTCTCTAGTGCCAGGGTGGTTGAGATGCCATGCGGGGTTGCGCCGGAAACGGTTGTGCCCTCGCGGTGGTTGAGGATTGTGGCTGTGCCGGCTTCATGGAGAATCATTACGGTCGAACAAGTCGGTGGGAGCGATCGCGCATCGTTGGCTAGAAGTACGGCACCGACGCCTCCGGGGTCTGTGAGAGCCATTCCAAACCCGTTGTCGTTGAGTTGTTCGATCCCATCGACGACGAGGAGTGGCATGGCCGATTCGCTGGCCCCTCCGGTGTGAGGTAGGCGGTGGGCCCAGTCCCAAGAGTTTCTGCGTTCGGCGTCGGCGAGAACGGTGATGGTGAGATAGTCAGAAGAAGACAAGGTGGCCATACTGGTCATGATGTGCCGGGCACAGGCAAGGGTCGCCTGTCTAGAACCAACGATTCCGAGGGGCCCGACTCGAAGATCAGCGGTGATCGGTACTGACGGCAGGGTTGAGAGGCGCTGCACCATGGCACGGTCGGTTTCGCTGAGATCCTCGGGATTGTCCAGACGTGGCTGCCAGGGAACGTCTGCGGTAGCAATAGTGACTTGTCCGAAGTGCCAATGGTCGCTTCTTCGGTTCCAGCAGAGTGCGGATCCTGTCCGGGCGCGGCGAGCAATGTCTTCCGGGTTGGGGTGCTGGTCTCGACGTTGCGTTGCTAGAGCGGTTCGTGCTCGAAGCAAGCGCTCGGACAAGTGGTGTTGGGTCAGTCCAGCGTTGGCAACCGTCATGCGGGGCACCAGTGCAGACGGTATGGGGGCCGCCGGAGTCGGAGCGAGCGGTGCTGGTGGTGGCGCTGGGGACAGATCAGTAATCGAGGGGCGCCGATTCCGGCCGAGAAACCCACCGAAGGTTGTCGGCTCGGCATGTGTTAGGGGTGCCAGTTGTGAGGGATTGACCGGAGGTGCGATCGCTCCAACAGCGCTCGTTTGGGTATCAGATGGGAGTCGTACAGCAACGATGGCTTCGTGTATTTGAGGAGCAACACCGGAGATGATTTCGCGCCGGTCGCGTTGCTCGGGCCTTCGTCGGCCTACCTGGAAGCGGGCCGATCCAGCGTTGATTGTCCGTCCGTCCAGTGGGGTGGGGTCCCAGATTCGCTCGGTATCGAGATGGATACCTTTTGTTCCGGGAACAACGATGATCGATCCGTCTGCGCTGACATTGAAGGAGAATCCGATGGTTCCGGTCTCCTCAGAACCGAATTCGTAGGTGCCGGGGGTGAGGTCCATGACCTCTCCGGCCATGAGGCCAGCGATTTGACGGAACTCGAGTCCTTGGGTTGGGGGTACGGCTTGTATTGACTCTCCGTGTTGGAGAGCCTCATTCGTGTCGACGGAGGGAATCATGATTGAGTTGTCGGACGATTTAGGGATAGACCTTGAGGCCTATGTTCTAAGTCATTTGACCCAGAGAGAAAGCTCTTCTGCCTCGATGTCGCTGTTTGGAGGGGAGAATCGGGGGTATGAAGGCCTATTTGGGTGGGGCCGGATGGTTCAGTTTTGCTCGCTCCTCTTCACATTCTTCGCGTACAAAACAACCCTCCAGATGGTCACCGACCACTCCCATTGCTTGCATTGCCGCATAGGCCGTGGTTGGCCCAACAAACTTGAATCCCCGCTTCTTCAGTTCTTTGGCCAGGGCAATTGACTCGTCTGTCTTCGCCAATATCTGGGAGAGGGACTGCGGAACCCGTTCTGCTGCTGGAGCGAAAGACCAGATCAGTCCAGCCAGTGTGTCGCCTGATTCATGAAGACCAAGCAGGACCTGTGCGTTGTTGATCGTGGCTTCGATCTTTCCACGATGCCGGATGATGCGGGCATCGTCTAACAACCGAAGAACGTCGGCTTCGTCGAATTGGGCCACGGCTGCTGGTTCGAAGTCGCAGAAGACCTCACGGAAAGACTCGCGTTTGCGGAGGATAGTGAGCCACGACAATCCGGATTGGAAGCCCTCCAAACACATTTTCTCAAACAAGGTGCGCTCGTCGACTACCGGCCGGCCCCATTCGCTGTCGTGATAGTCCACATAGTCAAGGGTTGAACACCCCCAAGAGCATCGTGCGTGTCCATCGTCGCCAAGGGTGAGGTCGTCGGTCATGAGTCTGACGCTAGCAAGCGCGCCGCCGGCCTAGCTGCGGTGGCCAATAGTCTCCCGTCTGGCAAAAACTTGACTGATCGGTCAAGATTGCTTGCATGGATCTGGACTACCCCGCAGCAGCAGAAGAGTTTCGTATCGAGATCAAGGATTGGCTGGCGCAGAATCTGCCCGCTGGCTGGGGGGACGACGACTTCGCTATGACGGATGAGGAGCGAGACGCCTTCAATGTCGAGTGGCCAAAGAAGCTATTCGGCGGAGGCTGGATTTGTGCCTCGTGGCCGACCGAATACGGCGGCAAAGGCCTGTCGACCATGCAGTCAGTTGTTTTGCATGAGGAGTTCGCCAAGCTCAGTGCCCCAATGCGGGGCGACTTCTTTGGTGACACCCTGGTCGGGCCGACCATCCTGCAATGGGGCACCGAGGAACAGAAGAAGGAATTCTTGCCCGGCATCTTGCGGGGCCAGATCAAGTGGTGTCAGGGTTTTTCCGAGCCTGAATCAGGTAGTGATCTGGCTGCCCTGCAATGCAAGGCCGAGCTCGACGGTGACGAATGGGTCATCAATGGCCAGAAGGTCTGGACCACCATGGCTCAGAACGCCGACTATTGCTTCCTTCTTGCCCGAACCAATCAAGACGTGTCCAAGCACGCTGGTATCTCCTACCTGCTGGTTCCCATGGACCAAGAGGGAGTCGAGATTCGTCCGATCGAGCAGGTCGATGGCTCGGGTGAGTTCAACGAGGTCTTCTTTACTGATGCTCGCTGCCCCAAGGACAACGTTGTCGGCGGCTTAAACAATGGTTGGAAGGTGGCCATGACCACCCTCGGTTTCGAGCGCGGCACCAGTGCGACCACGTCCTATCGCCGGTTCGAACTCGAGTTGGATGCCATCATCGATATTGCTCGGGATAATGGCAAGATCGATGATCCGGTCATTCGGCAGCGACTTTCAGCTGCTCACAGCAAGGTCATGCTCATGCGAATCAACGGTCTGCGTTCGCTGACCGCAAATCTGAATAAGACACGTGACCCCGGGGTTGCTGCTCTTGGCGCCACCAACAAGATGTTTTGGTCGGAGTATCACCGAGACGTGATGGAGCTGTACCTCGACATTGCTGGCATGCAGGGCCAGATTCTTGACGGCGAGTTCGATGAGAACTCGACCAATCCAAATCAACGTCGAGGGAAGTCTGACTACCCGGTGAATGCTCTGCAGGCCGCCTACTTCTTTAGCCGCTCAGAAACTATCTGGGGCGGTACAGCGGAGATCCAGCGCAATATCGTTGGTGAGCGAGTCCTCGGCTTGCCCAAGGAGCCAAAGCCCCCGAAGGCGTAGAGTCTGCTCAGTCAGATTCGGGGCGGTCTTGGGCCGACAGGGTGGGGAGTTCGTCGGGCATGAGGGCGATTCCGCTCTGGCGTTGGGCATCGATGATGTCCCGGTCGCACACCCAGCAGAAGTACTTTGGCTGCGTCGTCAAGATCGATAGCTGGCTTCCACGACTCTTCTCCACGATTGCTACCGGTACGGGATACAGATCGCCAGCCCCACAGCGAGGGCACAGCTTTTCCAGGCTGCGTTCCCATTCGGCTCCACAGGTACCACAACAGATTTGGATGACCCCAGCACCGTCATAACCATCTTCGGCCGGTTGGGTGCGTGTGCCCTGCAACTTGTCCTCCTCACCACATGATGGGCAGCGGATCTCTTCGGTCATGGTGCCAACCGTAGGCCAGTTCGAACCAAAACGAGTCCAGCTGCCACCTGAGCAGGACCCAGGAGCGCTAGCGTCCTAGGGCCATGTCGGACCAGGAGATCTTCATCGAAGCCTCGCCAATGCCACAGGACTCGCTCGCCAGTCATCAACCCAGGCGCAACTGGGTAGAGCGGTTGGTTCTCACCAGTGGTGTCATTGGAACCACGGTGGCGTTGATTGCAGCTGGAGTCTTGAACTGGGGACTGGGCAAGTGGGAGGCGATTCCCCAGCTGGCCATTCCCGCCATTGAAGCTGCGGAGTCCGGCGTGCCAGCCAACTGGTTGATTGTCGGATCAGACTCCCGCGAAGGTATCGATCCTAACGACCCGCGGTCGGGCATCTTCCTCGGTGATGAGGCACCAGGCGGCAAACGAACCGACACCATGATGATCGCACGGGTCGACCCGGACAATGGAACCGTCAATCTCCTGTCCATACCCCGCGACCTCTGGGTGCCCATTGCCGGCAGTGAGCAATCCGGCCGAGTGAACACGGCGTTCAACGGCGAAGGGGGAGAGGCCCGGTTGGTGTCGACTATCGAGAACTACTTTGGGCTCGAGATCAATCACTATGCCGAGATCAACTTCGTCGGCTTCCAAGATGTGGTCGATGCTCTGGGTGGTGTTCCTATCTGGTTCGATAACCCCATGCGAGATCCTGGGTCTGCGTTGGACATTCCCTCTGCCGGCTGCCATGTCCTTGATGGCTTCGATGCGCTGGCCTTTGCTCGCGGCCGCAACCTCGAATACTTCACCGATGGAAAGTGGCAGTTTGACGGCACTGGCGATCTGGGTCGAACGAGCAGGCAGCAGTATTTCCTCCGACAAGTCGTGGCCACCGCCACTCGCAAGTTGGACTTCACATCGGTGGGAACCGTCAATGGCCTGATCGATGCCGGTGCCCAGAATCTGGCAATCTCTGGTGTCGAACCCGGTGACCTCATTGAGCTGGCCAAAACCTTCGCTTCGGTCGAGGGTGACCAGATCATCGGTCATTCGCTGCCAGTGTTTGATTTCCGAAGCGAGACCGGGGCTGCGGTGTTGGGGCTCGAGGTTGAACAAGCTCAACCAATTCTGGACATATTTCGTGGGATTGATCCGGCGTCGGCCACGGAACCGACGACAACAACCGCTGTTCTCAACTACACCGTCAAGGTGAAGAACGGCAGTAGGGTCGCCGGACAGGCGGGCGAAGCCACTGACAGCCTTCAAGCTGCGGGATTCGATATGTCCGTGGCTGACAACGCCGACCCAATCGGGCAAACAATTGTCCAGTACGGCCCTGGGTTAGAGGCAGCAGCGGTTGAGGTTGCCCGCTACCTCGATACGAACCCCGTCATTGAATACAACGCGAATCTGACCGAAGTCGTCGTCGTCACCGGTCGAGATTTCTCCGGTGTGCTGACGACTCCACGAGCTGAGTCCGCCGTTGTTCGACCGACAACCACTGCTCCTGCGGCGACGGTCCCGGCTTCGACCGAACCCCCGTCAACTGTGGGCTATGTTCCAGCAGCTAGCCCGGCCGGCACCCTCTGCGAGTAGCCGGCACAGGCACGCTAGGAGGAAGTTAGGCGGCGCTTGCCTTGGGATCAGATCCGAGCCAGCCCTGACGCACGGCAATCCAGAGAAGCGCGGCGGCTACCGCTGATCCAATGATGACGGAGAACCAGAATCCAGCTCCGGTTGTTGCCAGGCTTACAGCCAGATTGGCGATGACGCCAAGACCGATTGTTTTGCCAAGGCCAATGTGCTGAGCGCCGGGCAGTACAGCTCGGCCTCCGAAACCAATGATGGTTCCCATGACGAGCGCTCCGATAAGTGATCCGATCATATTCTTTCCCCTACTTGGTGTGTTCGAGTTCTGAGCAGGGCAGTATCGGCCCTCAGTCCCGACCTTGTCCACAGAAAGGGAAGATTGCTTAGGAACAAGCAGGAAATGGATGCAGAGCGCTAGATGCCGAGGCTTTGGATGACCTTGGCTGCCTGAGCAGCTGGATCCCCGTCCTCAGGCGTGAGTCGGAGTTCGGGAGACAGGGGCGCTTCATACGGAGCGTCAATTCCCGTCATGCCCGTGATTTCGCCCGATCGAGCCATCTTGTACAGCCCCTTTGGGTCGCGCTGTTCGCAGATCTCCAGGGGCGTATCGATGAAGATTTCGGCAAAAGGCAGGTCGGCGGCTTCGTGCAAGGTTCGGGCCAAATCCCGTGCAGTCCGGTAGGGGCTGATCAAGGGCACGATGGCCACGACCCCAGTATCGGCAAAGAGTCGAGCGACGTGGGCGACGCGACGAACGTTCTCGTCGCGATCTTCAGCCGAGAAGCCAAGATCGCCATTAAGACCATGCCGAAGGTTGTCGCCGTCCAGCAAGTAGGCAGGTTTACCAGCCTCAATCAGCTGGCGTTCAACTTCGACAGCAACCGTTGACTTGCCTGAACCCGACAGCCCCGTCATCCATAGCGTGATGCCGTTTACTCCGGTGGTTTCCCACCGAAGCTTGCGAGCGACCGCGCTGGCATGCCAACGAACGTTTTCGGTTCGAGGAGTTGCAGCTTGATTCGGCGCTGATGAATTGTCAGGGGTGCTGTTAGAACTCACGGCTGCCGGGGATCTAGTTGTTGTCAATGATCATGCCAGCACCAACGGTGACGTTGGTGGTTTCATCGACCAGGATGAAACTACCGGTTAGCCGGTTGCGAGCATAGGTGTCGTGGAACAACGGCTGGGTAGTGCGCAGCTTCACTCGTCCGATCTCGTTCAGCTTGAGCTCGGTTGCGTCCTCGTCACGATGCAGGGTGTTGATGTCCAAACGATATTGGAGATCCTTCACCATGGTTCGCACCCACTTGGTGGTGTGCTTGAGGGCCAGCTTGGAGCGAGGAGTTAGTGTTGATGCGTCCGACATCCAGCAGATCATGGCCTCGATGTCTTGGCCGACGATTGGCTGGTTGTTTGGTCGACTCAGCATGTCGCCGCGGCTGATGTCGATCTCGTCTTCCAAGCGAATGGTCACAGCCATTGGCGGGAAGGCTTCTTCGACGGGGCCCTCAGCGGTGTCGATGGACTTGATTTTGGAAGTGAATCCGGAAGGAAGGGCGACAACCTCGTCGCCCGGCTTCATGATGCCACCAGCAACAGTGCCGGCATAACCGCGGTAGTCGCGGTACTCCTCACTCTGGGGACGGATCACATATTGGACAGGGAAGCGAACATCCTTCAGATTTCGATCCGAGGAAATGTGGACTTCTTCCAGATGATGCAAGAGGGTTGAACCTTCGTACCAATCCATGTTCTCGCTGCGGTCAACGACGTTGTCGCCCTTCAATGCTGACATGGGGATGAAGGTCAGATCGGTGACGTCGAGCTTGGCGGCGAAGGCCGAGAAGTCTTTGCGAATTGCCTCAAAGACTTCCTGGTCCCAATCGACCAGGTCCATCTTGTTGATGGCAACCACGATGTGAGGAATGCGAAGCAGTGAAGCGATAAAGGTATGTCGCTTTGACTGCTCGATAACACCGTGGCGGGCATCGACAAGCACGATGGTGAGGTCGGCGGTTGAGGCTCCGGTCACCATGTTTCGGGTGTATTGGATATGGCCGGGGGTATCGCCAATGATGAACTTGCGGCGAGGGGTAGCGAAGTAGCGGTGGGCAACATCGATGGTGATGCCCTGCTCGCGTTCGGCCCGCAGTCCGTCCGTCAGAAGTGCTAGGTCGATGCCTTCGTCGCCTCGCTGTTTCGTGGTTTCGGCGATCGCTTCGAGTTGATCTTCAAAGATTGACTTTGAGTCATAGAGCAGGCGTCCAATGAGGGTGCTCTTGCCGTCATCGACGGATCCTGCCGTCGCTAGTCGGAGAAGTTCCATCAGAAGTAGCCTTCTTTCTTGCGGTCTTCCATAGCTGCTTCGGTACGACGATCGTCGGCCCGGGTTGCGCCTCGCTCGGTTACCCGAGTTGCGCCGACTTCTTCAATGACTTTCTCGATGTCATCGGCCGGTGAGTCAACGGCTCCGGTACAGGTTGCATCACCAATGGTGCGGAACCGGACCAGGCGTTCTTCAAGTTCTTCGTCTTCCATCCTATTGATGAAGGGGGTGTCGGCCAGCCACATATTGTCTCGCTTGAAGACCATGCGCTTGTGAGCCATATAGATATTCGGGATGTCGATGTTCTCATCGCGGATGTAGTGCCAAACGTCGAGTTCGGTCCAGTTGGAGATGGGGAAGATCCGGAAATGTTCACCCATATTGTGGCGACCGTTGTACAAGTTCCAGAGTTCTGGACGCTGCCCCTTGGGGTCCCACTGGCCGAATTCGTCGCGGAAGCTATAGATGCGCTCCTTGGCTCGGGCCTTTTCTTCGTCTCGGCGAGCTCCACCAAACAGTGCGTCAAAGCGATGCTCTTCGATGGCCTCAAGAAGGGCCGTGGTCTGCAAGCCATTGCGTGAAGCACGTGGGCCAGTCTCTTCCGCTACCAAACCCTTGTCGATGGCGTCTTGCACCGAAGCCACGATGAGCCGGATCCCGGTTTCGGCGACGCGCCGATCTCGGTATTCGATTACTTCGGGGAAGTTGTGCCCGGTGTCGATATGCATGATGGGGAACGGCACCTTTGCCGGAGCAAAAGCCTTGATCGCCATGTGAAGCATGAGAATCGAGTCTTTTCCGCCGGAAAAGAGCATTACCGGGCGTTCGAATTCCGCGGCCACTTCACGAATGATGTGGATCGCCTCGGACTCGAGCGCGCGTACATCGCTGAGTTGATAGGTCATCGTTAAAACCAGTCGGTTGCTGAGTGGAAGATGTTACCTCTCAGCGGAGATTTAGCTAGTGATGATTGGGGTGTCAACTAGCCCAACACAGGGAGCCGCTTGGCCTAGGTTTTTGTTCAGCTTGTTGGATTACTGTTTGCATCGAAGACAGAATGAACACAAGAACTGAACAGACAGGCAAAAGGCCGCTTCAGTGGGCGAAGACAAGGTCAGTAGGCTTAGGCCGTTGACTCCTCATCGTTCCGTTGTGGCGGCCGACGATGAGGCGTAGCGATGCAATGTGTATTCACCCGTCCAGCGGGCGATTGCGCAAGGAATCCAAGATCGAGATTGAGGTAATCCATGGCTGGCGACACATCTGTCGTGAGTGTTTCTGAATACACCAGTGCCCTAAAGCGCCGCTGGTGGCTGATCCTGCTTTGTGCTGCTCTTGGCGCGATCGCTGGACTATTCCTGCTTGGACTCAAGACGAAGACGTATGTGTCTGAGGCCAAGGTCGAGGTTCGCCCTCTCATCGTTGAGGGTGATAGTCCAAACTTGGACATCAACCGTCAGGTCAGTCTGACCACTGAGCGATCCATCGCCGGCTCACAGCGCGTAGCGGAACGGGCCCTGGCGCTCATTGCCGCTTCTGATGAGCTTGGCATCGATGACCTGGACGATGCGGCCGTAGAAGAGCAGGCCAGCCGGACCCTTATTGACGGGGAGGCCGCCCGGGTGGTCGCCGAGAACATCACCGTTGTTGTTCCTAACGACTCGCACATTCTCGTTATTTCTGGAGAGCACACCGACTCTGAGCGAGCTCGGGAGATCACCGAGGCCGTGGCCTACGCCTATCTCGACTTCCGCCGCGAAGCGGGGTTGGCGGCCACCACCGAAGCAGTCGCCCAGCTTGAAGCGAGTGAGGCAGCCCTGCTGGAAGAGCTGGATGAGCTTGCCCGTCAGATGGGTAAGGCTGTGTCAGAGACCGAGCTGCAGGCCTTGAGCTATCGAGACATTTCGCAGAAGGAACAACTGGCCGGTATCGGGTCTCGTTTGGCCAATCTGTCCATCATCAGCGTCGACCCAGGCTATGTGTTGGACGACCCGGCTCGATCGGACTCGACCGCCGGCCTACCGCCGTTAGCTGGCCCCCTTTCGGGCGCCTTGCTCGGTGCGAGTCTTGGCGTAGCCGCCGCCTACTTTGCCGATCGCAAGGATGACCGGTTCCGCTCAGTTGGTACCGAACTGACCCGCTTGGGTCTGCGCCCTGTGGGTGAGGTTCCCGTTGGTCGAGGCATGTTCAAGGGTGGGTCGGGCTCAGTCATCGCCGAGTTTGGCAGCCCAATCAGCGAGTCCTATCGGCGAGTCCAGGGCAGCTTGATGTTCAATCTCGACAAGGCTGACAAGTCGCTCATCATGGTCAGCGGGGTCGACAATCCGCATTCGACGACCACCGTTGCTGCCAACCTTGCTGTGGCTGCCGCTCGTGCTGGTCGCCGAACCCTGCTGATTGGAGCCGACCTTCGTCGCCCAAGCTTGCATGACCGCTTCGGTTTGGAGAACGGCAAAGGACTGACTGATGTTGTCTCTCGAACCGTGAACTTCGAAGACGCTTTGTTGACTCCGACTGAGTCAACAAATCTTCAGCTGCTTACTGCTGGTACCTCAGTTGACCAACCGGCTCGCCTCTTCCAAGGAACGGACTTTGGTCGGTTCATTGATGATGTGAAGCCGGAATTCGACCTGATTGTGTTCGAGGCCCCTCCAGTCCTCCAAGTCGCTGACGCGGTAGACATTGCCCGAATGTGCGAAGGTGTTGTCTTGGTTGTTGAACCTGGTCGCACCGGTCGAAGCGCGGTCGCTGACTCGCTGGAGCAGCTCAACCGGGTTGGAGCGGACGTGGTTGGAACGATCGTGGCCGAGAATACGAAATCCTGATGGCCGACACAGCACTGCTGGATGACACTGTCCTGATGGAAAACGCAACCTCATGAATCCAGTGGCTGACCAGTCGGTCGGCTCAGTCACTGGCGTTGTCCGGCCCGAATCCGAGGTGCCGCTGCCAACCTGGCCGCTCACCTTGATGATCACGGCCTACCCGCTCTGGTTCTTGCTCGGGCTGAGTGGCTTCACCTGGATCATCTTCGCCATTCCCATGGCCGTTGCCCTGATCCAGCGGCGAGACCTTGTTGTACCTAAGGGGTTCGGACTCTGGTTGCTGTTCGTGGTGGCGGTAACTGGCTCGGTCATCAGTATCGATGAGATCCCTCGGCTTTCGGGGTGGATCCTGCGCTACGGCTACTACTTCGCTGTTCTCATATTCTTGGTCTACCTGCTCAACGGGGGCAAGGGCCTGCCGGTTTGGACGATCGTTCGCTCCTTCGCCATCTTGTGGCTGGCAACAGTGGCCGGAGGCTTTCTGGCCTTCGTGCTCGGCACCCTGAGCTTCAAGTCGCCGGTTGGCTACCTGCTTCCTCAGGTGCTCTTGGAGAACGAATTGATCGGGACCCTGGTCACTCCGAGCTTCGCCGATATTCAAGATATTATTGGCTTCCCGGTTCCGCGGCCAAAGGCCCCCTTCCCCTACACCAATAGCTGGGGATCGATGCTGGCGCTCTTGACCCCGTTTGGGATGATTGCGCTCATCGAGGAGCGGGTTGAATTGCCTCGACGCCTCATCAAGGTTGCCCTCATCGCGTCGGTGATACCCGCGGTTATCTCTCTCAACCGTGGCCTCTGGCTGAGTCTCGGAATTGGCTTGATGTATGTCGCCATGCGACTGGGTGTTGCTGGTGGCAGTCGAGCCATTCGCACATCGTTTGTCGCCGTGATTGTCTTAACTGCCATCCTGCTCCTCACCCCGCTGGGGGGCCTGATCGAAACCAGAATCAGCTCCGGGCATTCCAATGAGGACCGGACGGAATTGGCCTTCGATGCCGTTCGGGGCACGATCCAGCGCCCCATTTTCGGTTGGGGTGGGCCCCGACCAAATGACCGGAATATTCCTCCCGTGGGAACCCACGGTCAGCTCTGGTTCGTGATGTTCTCATACGGATTTGTTGGTGCTATCGGCTATCTGGGTGGATTGGCGAGCCTGGCTTGGAATACCCGGCGCCAGCCAACAGCAGCGGGAATGTGGGCCCATTCTGTTCTGATCATTGGGTTGGTTCAGATGCCCTTCTACCTGCACGTTCCCTATCAGATGTTTGCCATGCTGGGAGCAGCGGCGGTGGCCCTGAGGATTCGGTCAGAAGCTAAGGATCTTGCTGAAGCGGCGGCCTGAGCGGCGTTCCCAATGAGTGCTTTCGCCAAGTTTTTCGTGAGACAGTGTGCTCGCATGAGTAGAAGTAGCCGGTGTTCTAGGTGGCAGCAATCGCTTCAGATTGCTTGATGAATCCGAGTTGGGATCGAAAGGTGTAAGCCCAGACGGCCAGTATTGGTCCGGCTACGGCTCCGGCAAGGATGACGTGGATGAAGTCATCGCCGACCAGCAGGCCGATAGGAACTACGGCGAGTAGGGCTCCAGCCATGGCGATTCCCGAAGCTCGACTCGGCCCGTGCAGCGACCATGAGGCAGGGTTCTGTTGCCGACTCTGACGATGCACGAATCCGGCGGCGATCGTATTGTGGACAGCAACACTGATGGCCCAAGCTGCTGCCGCGCCCATGATGCCGTAGGCCGGGGCCAACACCGCGAGCAGCACAAGATCGGTCACGATGGCGACAGCAACTCCGATGAGAGACAAGTCGCTGCGACCGAGCATAAGCAAGGTCAAATCGATTGGGCCCGAAGCGGCGCTGAACATCATGCCGACGGCAAGAAGGGACATGATCTTGGCGTCAGGTACATAGTTGGCGTTGAGCAGATTGGCAAAGGGCTCGGGCTTCAGAGCCAAGATCAAGAAGTAGGGCCAGGCAATCATGACCAGCCAGCCCGTGGCCTTGCGAAGCAGTCCTTGAGCAACCTCCCACTGGCCTCGTGAAATCGCCCGTCGAAGGGATGGTGACACTGCTTGGGAAACAGAGAACATCAAGAAGTTTCCGGCAGAGATGAATCGACTCAACGCACCATAGACACCAGCAGCTCCGTTGCCGATCAGGGCACCCACGATGATGACATCGATTCGTTCCAAGGCGATCTGGAGGGAGGTCGAAAGAGCACGCGCTCGGGTATAGCCCCAGAACTCCTGGTTGGAGACTTGGGCTGGTCCGTCGCTCACAAAGCCGCCCAGCCGAGCAACGGCGATGGCGGCGACAACAACACCAACGATGACGGGAATTGTCCAGCCAAGGGCAACCAGGGTCGGGTTGGGGGTTCCCATCGTCAGGAGCAATCCGAGCAGCACGATCTGGCCTGACGGGCGCATCACCTGGTTAACCAGGACCGTGGGTGTTACTGACCCCAGGCCGCGAGTGGCACCCAGCAAGGTGACCGTGACGGCGAAGGGGACGATGGCGAGAGAGAAGACTCGGAGCATGGCAGTCAGGTCGTCGGGTGAGCCGTCCTTGGTGATGACCGATGCGATGGCTGAAGCGAAGATGGCAACCAGAACGGCCAACGTCAACGAGACGACAACAACGGGTCGAATAGCCTTGAAAATCAGATCACGGGGATTCTTGTGCTCGCCGTCCAAGGTTTGGGGAAGGAAGTAGACAAGTCCGGTCATGGTGCCAAGGCACGAGCTGTTCCCGAGGATGGTGGTAACCGCAGTCGCAATAAAGAAGACTCCGGCGAAACTGGTTGACTCCCGGCTAACCAAATAGGCAATGGCGAAGTTGGCAATGGTGGTAATGACGGCGCCAACCATGGCCAGGCTTGATGCCATCCCCATGCTCTGCACGGGCGCGGCGGCAGTCTTGCTAGTCATGGGTGCGAGTCATGAGAGAAGGCGCCGCTCAAGCATGGTTTGAGCCATTTCGTCCAAGGGCCCGAGATTCTTTGGCTTCCAACCCTCGCCCGCAAGTCGGGACTCGCGGCTTATCAGCTCACAGAGATACAGATCGACGATGGCCTCGACTTCGTTTCCCGAAGCTGTCTGACCCGACGACCCAGGCAGCCCAGATGACGGCTCGACGAAGGGAGCTAAGACGTTGGATGCAGTGCGAACGATCATGTCCAACGCAGTTTGCTCGTTTTGTACCGCAGCGCGCCTGGACCGTTCGAACGTTTCGTGCAGGGAATCGAACCCAATTGGCCGGTGATCTCCTGCGAATTCCCAGTCCCAGAGATACATCAAGTCTGCCGAGCTCGCTGTATTCCAGGGGGTCAGGTCGCCGTGCCATAGGCCGGTTTGGATAACAACGTCGCCATGACGTTCGAGCAGGCGGTCCAGATGGAGTAGTTCGCTAACCGGTTGGGTGGCCCACTGCTGAACCGTTGGCAACTCAGCTAGCGGCATCGGTTCGTTCTGGGCTACTTGGGCCAGTTGGCGAATAATGGCTGGCGGAATGAATGTGGTTCGCCTGGCCCCGGCCTTGACTGGCAGGGGGGTGGTGGCCACCGCATCGATGTCCTCGTCCTGAAGGCGAGCGAGAACTTCGGGCGCGGCGACACCCGTTGGCATTTTTCCCTTGACCTGTTTAAGCCAGTGAGCCTCGTTGGAGACAAGTTCTCGAGTGAACGGTGACCAGCCGACCTTCACGAAGGCGACGGGGGTTCCGTCTGGTCGAATCAGTTGGATGACGGGTTTGCGATTGCGTCGACGTGGACCCAGGCTGATGGTGGCCAGCAAGCGAGGTTCTCCCAGCTCTTCTTCCAGCTGTCGCACTAGTCGGAACGGGCGAAGCTCCGTCACTTCGCCACCAGCGAATCGGAGGATTCCCAGCCGGGCGGTTGTCTCCGCTACCAGGCTCTGGAGTCGCTCTTTTGGGCTTCGATCATCGTGGTCGCGCTTCATCGAAGCTTGGGTCACTCTGGTCGGCTTGAGGGGGATCAGGAGCTGGGGTTGCTGGATGGATGGGCGGCAGAGGTATTGAGTGGGTGGCCCATCGACATAGCCGCCGAGCACCTGCTCCAACCATTTGAGTTCGTTCTGCTCTCGGACGGGCTCAGTCACCGCTAGTTGATACCTCAGTTTCAGTCGAAACCTGCCGATGGCAAGGAAATGGATGGGAAACTTTTTGGGCGTCTGATGGCGTTGATGCTTTGTGGTGGCCTGGTTGCTGCTGCATGCTCGTCCAGCCAGGCCACAGCAGGCGACGGCGTTGTCGGCTTTGAGAGGACAACGACTGCCTCGACCAGCCGGATTCAGATTGGTCCTCAGACGGATGAAAACGACCCTCCCACTAGCTCCAACGACGAGTCGCTGATTCCGCCAACGACTGGATCGGTGAAGGCTGATGCGCCCGTCGCCAGCGAGTCCTCCGATGATACGAGAGTTGGGTCTACGCTTGCTTCTGCTCCGGGTGAGCAAGACGCGACTTCAACGACTGCGCCGACGTCAAAAACTACAGAGCCAGTGGCTCAAGACGATTTGGTAGCCTGCGCTGAGGTCGAGGTTGGATACCTTTTCCTTTTGGAGGGTGAGTCGGTGAAAGCAGTTCCATATCTTGAGCAGGGTGCTGGCCACTCGGCCAATAGCTTGGATTCTTCGTACGCTGATGCAGCTCGGGCCCTGGCTGAAGCAATCGGAACCAGTAGCGTCTCCACGAATGCTGACGCATTCTTGGCTGTATGTGCTGGCGACGGTTTTGAGCGGTTGGCCTAGAGGTGGCGGACTCCTTGGAAAACTTCGATCTGGGAAATCTGGGTGTCGACAAGAAACGCGTGCTCTTCGTTTGCTCTGCTGGCGGACACCTGTCCCAACTCTTGCAAATGCGGCCTTGGTGGGAACACCACGAGCGCCGCTGGGTGACCTTCGACATTCCCGACGCTTGGGCCAAGCTGAAGGGCGAGACGCTCATTCCCGCGTACCACCCAACCACTCGCAGTTTCCCCAACACACTTCGCAACTACAAGTTGGCCCGAGAAGTCCTTTCTTCGTGGCGACCAGACATCGTCATCTCCAATGGAGCAGGCGCAGCAGTGCCGTTCTTTGTGCAGGCCAAGAAGCTTGGAATTCCTACGGTGTATGTCGAGGTCTATGACCGCATTGATTCTCGAACGCTGTCAGGCCGGCTCTGCCTGCCGCTGGCAACCAAATTCTGTGTGCAATGGCCTGAGCAGCAAGAGTTGTATGAAGACAGCGAGAACGTGGGACTGTTGTACTGATGGCTGCATCTGAACTACTGGCCGAAGACGAGCAACGACCGATTGTTATTGTTTCTGTCGGCACCGATCACCATCGATTCGACCGACTGATCCAATGGACCGAAGAATTCGCGGCGACTCGACCCGATGCGGCCTTTGTTGTTCAGCGCGGTACCTCTCGCTCACCCAAGGGTGTCGCCTCACAAGAGCTCATCCCGCATCAAGAGATCCAGGAGATGTTTCGTAGAGCGGTCGTTGTTGTCAGCCATGGCGGGCCATCCACGGTGATGGATGCGCGAGCCCAAGGTCGACTTCCCATCGTGATTCCCCGCAACCCCGAGTTCGGCGAGCATGTTGATGGGCACCAGATGCGTTTTGCCACCCACCTGCAGGCCAACGGCATTGCCCGTGTGGCGAGCACCCAGAACGAATTTGCTGATCTTCTCTCCCAGGCGCTAGAGACGCCAAGCGAGTTCGCCATCGATATTGCCGACGTGATTGTCCCCCCTGGGGTGCAGCGGCTCGGTCAGGTACTTGATGGGATCCTTGGCGTGACGACCCCGATTGTCGGCATCGCCTCCTCCAGTTCTGGTGTTGGGCCCGGGCCTGACCCGGCGCCAGGCCGAGAGGGCAACCAGTCATGAACGCCAGAACAGACATGGAGGACCGCTCTGTTTCGGTTCTGATAGCCACCATGGATCGGCCGATCCTGTTGCAGCGCGCTATTGCTGGAGTGCTGAGCCAGGAGCACGACGCCGATATTGAGATCGTCATCTGCTATGACACGGACAAGCCGGACATGTCCTTGGCCCGCGACGAGACCAATGAGCAGGGACAGCGACGTTCGATCCGAGTCATCACCAACACCCACTCCAAGGGGCTGGCTGGTGCCCGAAACACCGGCGTTGCTGCCGCCAACAATCCTTGGATTGCTTTCTGCGACGATGATGATGAGTGGCTGCCAGGCAAGCTGGTGGCCCAGTTCGAAGCCTTAGCCAAAACCCCAGACGCCCGGGTGGCTACCACGGGGATATTCATTCACTACGAAGACACCGATACCGCTCGGATCCCCGACCCGTCACTCCTGACCTTTGATGGATTCCTCGAAGATCGCATGACCGATGTGCACCCCTCAGCCACCCTGGCCTCAGCTGAACTGATCGCCGAGATTGGTGATGTGGATGAGACCATTCCCGGCGGATACGGCGAAGACTACGACTGGCTCTTGCGGGCAGCTCGCCTGTCCCGCTTTGCTGTAGCCGAGCAGCCCCTGGTCCGGGTCTATTGGCACGGCGGTTCCTACTTCTTTGAGAAGTGGAAGACCATTGATGAGGCGTTGGAGTTTCTGGTTCAGAAGTATCCGGAGTTCGGTGATCACCCGGTTGGTCTGGCCCGGATACGTGGCCAACAAGCAGTGGCAAAAGCGGCCATGGGCAATCGGGTTGATGCTGCCAAAATCGCGTTCGAAACGTTCAAGTTGAAGCCGACGGAGAAGCGAGTACCGGTCGCACTTGCCGTTGCCGCCGGTGTGCCAGCAGGGACCATGCTGAAGCTCGCCCACAAGCTTGGCAAGGGCATCTGACTACTCGCCCGAGTCGACAGCAGCTCGGCGACACTTCCTTACTCAACCGGCGTGAGCATTCTGCCTCTTGCGCTTGAGGGTGGTGCTGGACCTATTGTAGTCGGCCATGCCCCTGCTGAACCGCGCCATCGACGTGCTGCCTGACCCGTTGGTTTGGCGCGTCATCCACAAGGTTTGGAAGTATCAGGAGCCAGAGTTGCGCCGCCTGGCGGACTATTTGCCGACCGATCGGACCGCAGTAGACGTCGGTACATGGTGGGGACCATGGACCGCAGCCTTTGCCGCCCAATGCCCAAAAGTTCATAGTTTTGAGCCGCAGCCTCAACTTGCGGCCAAGTTGAGACGCTGGGTCCCCGACCATGTGACGGTGCACGAAGCCGCGGTCAGCGATGAACCGGGGCTAGCTGTTCTTCACCGTCCAGATGCCTTGCCCGGTACCGATGGTCTAGCCACCCTTCGAGAAACAACTGCTGGTCCAAGCGAGGCCGTTGGCGATGACACGGTTGAGGTAGCGACGGTGACCATTGACTCGTGTCATCTTGAGGACGTTGGGCTGATCAAGATTGATGTCGAGGGATTCGAACTCCAGGCTTTGCGAGGGGCCGAAGAAACCGTCGCCCGAGACCGCCCAAGGTTGATGGTTGAGATTGAGCAACGGCACCTTGATCGACCAATCGACGCCGTCTTCGATTGGTTGCGCGAGCGTGAGTACGAAGGGCACTTCCTTCGGGGATCGGTGTGGGAGAGCTTGACCGGGTTTGATGTTGAGCGGGACCAAACACGACTGGTCGAGACACCAAAGAGCGCTGATTACATCAATGCCTTCTTGTTCACCCCGGTCGCGGAACACTGGAGCGCGTGAAGCAGACCATGGTTGGCTCCCATCCCGGGGATGCGGCCAAACGAGCAGAGAGCCCAGTTGCTCGTTTGCAGATCCCTCCTCTTGCCTGGATAGTTAGCCTCTTCGCCGCTGTTGCGGTGTCCGGTTGGGCGTTCCAGGGGGAGTTTCTACTCAACTGGGACCAGGTCATTGGTCCAGAGATCCCCGTTCCTCCAGGATTGTGGGGCCTGGGCCCAGAACTGCCGCGGCGCACGCCGTTCTACGTACCTCTTGCCCTAGTGAGCCAGGTAATCAGTGGGCCAAAGGTGATCGGTCTGCTCCTTGTTGCGTCGACCATGTCGGCAGTCGTTGGAGCGGCACGGTTATCCGGGTCAGGTTGGATCGGACTGTTGTCGGGTCTGGTGTACGGCCTCTCCCCCTTCATCTTGAGCAGAGCGGCCGTGGGGCATCTGCCCCTCGTTGTTGCGACGGCCATGCTGCCTTGGTTGCTCTTCCAAATTGGGGAGAGATCCGAACGCAGTCTGATGCGATGGGCGGTTGCCTATGGCTTCCTTGGCTCCAGCGGCGCTGTCCTTGGACTCGTTCCCATCGTTTTGGCCGCGCTGGCAATGTCTCAGACCATGAGGATGAGAGGGCGAGCTCTCGCCTTGCTCGCGTTGAGTCAGGCGGCATGGTTTGTTCCTGGTTTGGTGGCGGTAGCCGCGGGTGTGCCTCTCCCAACTTCTCAAGGTGCTGCATTTGACTTGAATATGAGTGGAGCCGCGGGCCTCAGCCGAGTAGTCGCTGGCGGCGGCCTCTTCCTAGAAGTCGAAGACGTTGCCTACCGAGCCGGTCTCGTTGCCGCCTTGTTGGGACTAGTTCTTCTTGGTACCGGGGTGGCGGGGCTCGTGGGGGATGATGACCGGTCCGAAGGTCGGGAGGCGCGGGATCGCCTTGTGCCTGTTGCATTGCTCGGGACGTTGTTAGTTTTCTTGCCGTCCCTGCCACTGTTGGGCGACGTTTGGACCTCGCTCGTCGATAGCGGGCCATTTGGAGTGCTTCGAGAATCGCAGAAATTCTGGCCGCTGTTGGGACTTGCGTTGGTGACCGGTTTGGCTAACCTGCTTCGCTCCCAACCCGTCAATGTCTCGCGAGTCCTTGGGGTCGTCGTTGTAGTGCTCGTACTTGGCTCTGCTCAGCCTGGACTATTCGGAGCTGAAGGTCGTTTGGCGGGGATTGACGCGCCGGAAGGCTGGGTCGAAGTGAGTGACGAACTGAATTCCGATCCAGGACGAACAGTAGTTTTCCCGTGGGAACGCTATGGCCCTCATCATTTGAGCGATGGTAGGACGGTCCTCCAACCAGTGCCATGGATCCTTCCAGGCACCGTGCTTACGAGTGGAGATGTTGGGAACTTCAAGAGATCAGTTGAACGGAGCGAAGGGCTTGAAAGCGAGCTTCTGGTGCTTGACCAGGAAGTCCGAGCTGGCCAGGAGATTGCACCAGAACTGCGTCATTTCGAAATCCGTTGGGTACTCATTCTCCGTTCGAACGAAGCAGGCTTTTATGGCCGACTCGGTCGTGAGGAGGGTGTTGAAATCGTGGTTGATACATCGGCCTTCTTCTTGCTGAGAATTGACCCCATCGACGAGGTTCACTCGAATTTCACCTGGGTCGGCTCGCCAGTTCCGGTCACCTCGGTGGCTGAGGGCGGGATCTGGGACCGACCGTGTGAGCGGGGTTGGCTAATTAACTTTTCCTTGGTCCCCAAGGTGGAGGGACGATGCCAGTTACCACCATCTGGGGGAGTGCTTTGGTATCCACCGGCAGTCCTCGCTCTGGTTGGCATTGTGGTCAGTGTCCTGACGCCGGAACTCAGTTCCTCACGCAGGGTGGGAATCAGCTAGGTAAATCTCCATTTGCGTGATTGTTACCTATGGGTTACTTTGTGCAATCCAGGTCATAGAGTGGCGCCCGTCACAGGCGTACAAAAGGTGAGTGCAATGAAATTCCAGTCCAAAATGATGAGCATTCTGCTGGCGATTCTCTTCGCCGTGGTGTTCGCGGGACCCGCTTCGGCTCAATATGGCGATGATCCGCCTGAAACCGTGGTCGTCGGTGCTGGATTTGCTGATAGTAATGGCAAGTTCTTCGCTCGTTACACGGCTCCGGCCGAGATCGACGATACGTATCTGATCTATGTCGTGGGAACAAACAAGGACAGCGAACCGTTTGAATACGTGCTCGCCAATGTGACTCCTGGCTTTGCAGGCTTGTCTTGGACACTAAATGGCTTCGACATGCTGCCGGGTTCAGAGTTCACCATTGAGGCTCGCTATCACCCAGGTACCGACCTGAGTCCGCAGGTTCTGGGCATTACCCAGCTGCCGACGACCGGAAATGACTCAAGGAGTCTCATCGGCCTCGGTGTCGTAATGGTCGTTTTGGGCGGGGCGCTCTTCTACGGCTCCCGTGTTCGCAACAGCCACCTCGCGTGACTTCATCGGACTCGCCGACCGTTACTGTCATCCTTCCGACGCGGAATGAGATAAGGAACATCGAAGAAGTTCTTACTCGGGTCGACCGGCTCGGTCTTTGCCAGCAGATCATTGTCGTTGACGACAGTGATGATGCAACTGCTCAGGTGGCTGCCAGTCTCCAGGGTCTATCGGCCGAAGTGATCGTTCACCATCGAGCCGGACAAGACCGTTTGGGAGGTCTTGGAACCGCTATCGTCGCCGGAGTTGGGCTCGCCAGTAGCGATCTACTAGTGGTGATGGATGCCGATCTACAACATCCACCCGAACTCATCGAGAGCCTGATCGAACCCCTGGATCGAGTGGACCTGGTGGTTGCCAGCCGCTTCAATTGGGACAACGTGATCTCGGGCCTCTCACCTGCTCGGCGAGTCGCATCACGGATGGCTGGCCGCTTGGCCTTTGCCATCTTTCCTCAGGCTCTGCGCGACGTGAGTGACCCAATGAGTGGGTTCTTTGCTGTCCGAAGCTCATCCCTCGACGCCACTCGGTTGAATCCGCTTGGGTACAAGATTCTCCTCGAAGTACTCGGAACTCATCAACATCTACGAGTGGAGGAAGTCCCGTTCTCGTTTGGCCGCCGTCTTCACGGAGAATCGAAAGCGGGCGTGGTCGAGGGGACTCGCTTTCTCCGTCATGTCTTGGACCTTCGGCGGCGGACTGGTCGTCTCGATGAGGGCGCAGTCTCGATCTTGGAGGATCACGAATCGCGTGGGGTCAACTTTGACTTACCGCCGGTTGTATCGAGATGAAGATCCTCTTCCAAGCTTCGCGCGATCTCGTCCACCCGCATGCTGGTGGCTCCGAGGTCTACATGGACCATGTGATGCGAGGCTTACACGATCGAGGGCATGTAGTTCACCTCTCCGTTGGAGGGCCAATCGGCGCACACGTGTATGAAGTCTCCGACTCCGGCGGAATGTTCGGTCAATATCCAATGGCCCCGCTCCGACTTCTGAGTCGAAGGCGAACCTATGACCTGGTCGTTGACGTCGCCAATGGGATGACCTACTACTCACCGCTCGTGCGCTCTGGGCCCACTATCTGCCTGGTGCATCATGTCCATACGGAAATGTGGTCGGAGTGGTTCTCGCCTCCCGTTGCTGCGTTTGGTCGATTCCTCGAACGTCAAATGATGCCGCTCGTATATCGCTCGTCGACCTTTGTGGCCGTATCGGAGTCAACGAAGAAAGAGCTGATCAGACTCGGCGTCGCCGAGTCGAGGATTGAGATCGTGCACAACGCAACCTTGGTCCCGACTCACCCTGTCCACGCCAAAGATGTCGAGCCGTTGTTTGTTGCCGTTGGACGCTTGGTTCCTCATAAACAACTTCACCTGCTCTTGGAACGTTGGCCAGCCGTGCGAGCCATGACAGGAGGGCGACTCGTCATTATCGGAGAGGGGCCTGAGCGGGCTCGATTGGAACCTCTACTGACCGAAGGTGCCAGTCTGGCCGGCAAGGTCAGCGAGTCCCAAAGAGATGAACTTCTCGCTCGAGCGACCGTGCTTTTACACCCGTCTCACGTTGAAGGCTGGGGCCTTGTTGTGATGGAAGCAGCCGCTCAACAGACTCCGACTATTGGTTTCGACGTTGCCGGGGTCCGTGACTCGGTTCGACATGAAGACACCGGATGGTTGTGTTCCGATCTCGACGACTATGTCGATCGGTGGATTCGATCCGCCCAGGATCGAGGCTCGACCGAACTTGTTGGCAAGCGGGCGCGCGAATGGTCGGAGAACTTTGGCGTAGGTCGCACGGTCGATGCCTTTGAGGAAGTGGCCGAGAGAGTGGTCGCATCCGAAGTAAATTCCAGAAGCCCCCGGCTGACTCGGTCAGCCTCGTAGCTCGCTTCGAAATGAAGAGACAGCTCATTACTGAAGCACAAGTAGACGTTCCGACAGCGCTTGAGATACTGCGCCGCTTTCGGAAAGAGAAGACTGATCCTGAGCCGTTCTATGTCGGGCTCGCTGATCGAACGATCGGCGGATTTACCCATCAGCTGCGAGGCCAGACAATTCTCGACCTGGGGTGCGGGCCTGGTTGGTATACCGTTGCCTTGGAACGAGCCGGGGCGAACGTGGTTGGACTCGACCTCGGAAAGCAGGATGTTGCCGAGGCCAGTCAGCGAGATGTGGTTGCCCTGGTCGGAGATGGCATGCAGTTGCCCTTCGCCAGCGGTACGTTCGATGGAGTGTTCTGTTCGAACTTGCTGGAACATGTTCCGGACCCTGGTCGAGTGACGGCGGAGATCTCACGCGTACTCAAGCCTGGCGGGTGGGGCTGGATTAGTTGGACGCCGTGGTTCTCTCCATGGGGAGGGCATGAGATTGTTCCATTCCATCTTCTTGGCCCAAAACTTGGTCCACGGACCTGGGAGCGATTCAGAGGAAAGCCAGAGAAAAACGTTCCTTATGACGGACTTTGGCCAACCTATGTTGGCCGCGTAGTTCGAGAAGTTCGCGCTGATCAGAGTGTGTCTGTCGATGCCGTGTACCCGCGGTACTACCCGTTCATGCGGTGGATGATGTCCGTACCCGGTCTGCGGGAGTTCGGATCCTGGAACTGCGTCATTGAGATAACTCGTCTCGGTTCACTCTGAGAGCACTACTTCCGGCCACGATAAGGAAGCCAACAACGGCCCGAGCGAGATGGGCCTCGCCGCTAGCGTCGATGAAAGAGTCTGCTGTCCAGAGCAGTGGCCAGGCTGACGACAGGGCAACAAGGGCCAATCCGCCAGCGCCGACCCAGAAGAGGACTTGCACACTGTGCCGCCGGCGGAGAATGAGTCCGAGCAGACCTCCAAGCAGTCCGAATGGACCAACGAAGAAATAGCAGAGGAGTCCTAGGGTCAGGGGACCGACTGAAGATCGGAAACGCCCGAGCTGGATCATGGGCTCGAGTTCTGTTGTAACCAGTCTCGACCCGGCACTAGCAAAACGTCTTTGTGGACTGAAGATCAGAACAACACACCCGCCGAGTCCAATGGCGGTCAGCCACAGAGTCCAACGGAGAGTCGTGGCTGATTGATGGTACGGAAGTTGAATATCAGCGGATTCAGGAACGAGCCATGCGGTGAGGGTGTCCATGGCAACAGGTTCGAGGGTTCCATCGGATGAGATGGCCCATCCTGGGTCGAATGCCGCGTTGAACAATACGAGATCTCCAGCATCCACCTGGATTGCATTGCCAGAGGGTTCGATCCGAACCCGTTGAACCGGTGCAAGACCTTCGTGGGCCGAGTCAAGCCTGATGGGAGCGAACTCGTCGTCGGCGAAGGGTCGGAATTCCAGGTGGTGAACTCCCGCCGCCAGATCGATGCTCTGGACCGAGGCGCAAAGTGAAAGGTGACCGCGACCGTTTCCAGTCGGAACAAAGCGCACGGGAATTGGTTCGTCGTCAATTCTCAAAATGTTGGTATTGCACCGGCCAGAGGTGGAGGTGCTTTCGATCTCCGACGACAGCGTGAAACTCTCATCTCTCCACAATTCAAATGATCGATTCAATACGGTTCCAGATTGATAATCGTGTCCAAAGATCAGCGAGAGTGGTGTCGCTTGTAAGGCTGTTGCAAGGTTGGGGTCAGCCAAAGCCTGGCGTGCGATGTCGTTGGGCATGGTCGTTGTGAGCGGAACTGCGGACCCGTCGAATTCAACCTCGCGGATACCAACAGCGTCGATACCAGCCTGGAGTTGCATGAAAGATATATCGACTTGCTTGAACGCACCCTTGGGATGCACTTCGAGTACCTGATCGTTGCGCTCGATTGCGACGAGCGAGCCGTCTAGGCGCACCTCGATGTCCTTCGCCCGTATCCCTTCATCCAAGAGTTGCACGCGAAGTACCTGAAGCAATTGGGGCTCATGAAAGCTGAAGGACCACGTCTGAGCCTCGCCCTGAGCCAGGATCGGTATTCGCCAGGATGTCTCACTATTGCCGTCAATTGCGGCTTGAGGCTGGCTCACTTCTCCCAGTAGCCACACGTCCACGGAGGACTGGACGGTTCCAGCCGTGATATCCACAGTTGTCGAACTCCCAGATTGGGTGAAGTCCGGTAGCCAATGATTGGCCGTATCGCTGAGGGCCGCTTCGGACTTCAACAAGGGGACCTCGTCAAATCCGTAGTAGCTGATTCTGCGCTCTCGCTGAAGATTGGTGTCGGTGACGATGAGCAATGCGATGTCGGCCGCCAGCTCCACTAGTTCCTCATTGTCGAGAGTTGCGCTATACCGAACCGGATGCTTCCCCTCGAGAAGCCCTTGGCTAGCGGCCTGAAGAAAGCCGAAACCATCACCGGACAAGACAATCTGCCGGGGCGATCCGTCTTCGGCAATGCGAGCAAAATCGATGGTGGGCTGAGGACCGATCGGAGCCCCCTCATCATGGATGGCGAGAATTTCAACAGCAGGCAGCTCTCGCTCGATGGGATCTGGTTCGGGGTCCAGCGGTGACACGCTGAAGAGTCCTTGATCGCCAAACGCCGCGACTTGAACCAGGTCCGTCTCGGCTCGAAGTTGAGTGAGGTCTCGAGGACGAGCTAGCCCTTGTATCTCCCAATCCAGATCATTTCGTATGACGACATGGCTGATGCCGAGGCGGCTGGCGATCGGAGCCAGAGTTCCCGCAGTGTAAGAATCACTAGTAGCCAGTTGGTTGAGTGCTTCGGTGAGATCCGCACTCAACGGAGTACTGAGCGGAAGAGTCGAGGCAGTGAGACGCGACGGAACGATGGGGTCCAACAGATCATCACCAACACTTCCCCAGCGATAGCCATTGATCGTGCTTCCTGGCAAGACGAGCACCCGTCCGGCAGGAGGATTCTCCTCGAACCATTGGGCTGTCTCGACCCAGTGGTCGGGCAGGTCAACCGAAGAGAAGGCGGGGTCATACAAGGGCGTTCTCCAGAACGGCTGGCTCAGCGTTAGGAGGAGGGAGGTGACGAGAACAGCTGGCAACCAGGTTGCGGACCTCAATCGCGAAGAGAGGCTTGCTGCGAGGTTCGATAGACCGGATGCACCGAGGACGGCGGTGCCAAGGGCGAGGCCGACACCAGCCTTGTGGGAGCTCCGGAACCCAAAGGCGAAGTCTGATTGCTCATAGAGACTCAGCAGGACTCGGCCATAAGGGGAAGGGTCAGTGGTTGGATGAGGCCCAGACATCAGAACCACCGCACTCAGAACCCAACCCAGGGCCAACAAGTTGGCCCGTCGATGTTGACGAGCCAGGGCAGCGACACCGGCGATGAGAGGAACGAAGGTGATGGCCACCATGAACCAATTGTCGAGAAAGAGGTGGCCCTGGCTGCGGAGGGGAATGGGACTGAGCCGAAAGTAGCTCAGCCAGAAGCCCATGCCCCGTAGCGACTCGGCGAAAGACGATGCGGAGGCCACTGCTTCGGGCGACTCTGTTTCAATCAATCGATGACTTAGCGCCGCTGAGCCTGCTGCGGTTTTGGCCAGCATCGCTGAACTTGCCAATCCCGTCAATAGCATGCTGGCGACACTGAATACACCCAGTGGTCGTCGAGTGGTTGGCTGGAATATCAAGAGTGCCAGCCAAGCCAAAAGAGCCGGTACCAGGGCATAGACCAAGCCAGGCAAGTCAGCATTGCCAGCCAGGAAGACAAGCAGGCTGGCGACGCCCGCCCAGCGAAGCGGAGACCGGTCGCGGCTGGAACGGACAATGGCAACAACGATCCACGGCGCAATTGCATAGCTCACATAGAGAGGCGACGGAAGTAGATAAGACGCGGAGAATGGCCCGAATGCGTAGATGACGCCAGCGATCAGAGTGGCTGGTAAATCGGTCCTACCCAATACTCGAACCAACACCATCGCTCCGCTGGCGGCCGCAGTAAGCAATACCGCGTGGAGCAAACGCTGGTTGACCCATGCAGGCGCTCCGAGCGCCGAGATCATGGAAGTGAAGAGCACAAGGCCGGGCCAGAACTCCTCGGCTGCCCTCCCCAAATCTCGAGTCGTGTCCCACGCGATGAAGCTACGGCCGAACCGCGCCCCTGGGTTGACGAAGAGTTCGTATCGGGCATCAGCAACATAGCGACCAGGCACGGCCAGCAGGGTGAGGGTCGATGTCAACGCAAGACTAAGGAAACCAAGAACTGGAATCTTGTTCACCAGTGACATGGCTTGCTCGTGGCCTAGCCGGGTTGGCAGGGCAGGCTCAACGTCGGAGGAGATATTGTCTGAAGACCGTGGAGTCTGTTCGGTGGCCTCAGATGCGCCGGACAAGAGTTGTTGGTCAAGGACTCCTTCGGTTTTGGCCGGCAGCTGTTCGTCGTCTCCCGAGGATGAATGGTCAAGATGAGACAACTTGCTGTCAACAACGCGCGAAATTGTCTTCTCGACTCGATGATGCAGAACGAAAGCGAACGCGACGGTCAAGAAGAGCGAGATGATCGCAAGAGGCAATCTCGGCATGTCCCAATGGGCTCTGATTTCGTCGATGACGACGGGGTGAATGAGATAGATGCCATAAGAAAGAGGAGCGAGCCAGGCCAACAAACGCGAAGAAGCAGTTGTCGTGGTACGCCCGGCGCTGGCATCGGGCAAGATGGCTGCGCCCATGAGGCAGAGACTCGTGAGTCCTTGAAGCAGAAATTGCGAGTGGGCCTGGAAGGGAGTGGTGGCGACAAAGCCACTTGGAATACCGATTCGGGTGACCGCCCAATAGCTTGCGAATCCGGCTAGGAGCATCGGCTTCGGGTAGCTGGCCAATCGTCGGACGGTTATCGGGACTTCCGCAACACGCCAATATGTGACCAGGATCGCGAAGACGATACCGACAGCGAACCAGTCCAAGTAGGCCGGCATCCAAAGAAGCTGACCTTCTCCTCTTGGGTGATCCAACGCCCAGATCCGAAAGACTATTGCCAAGCTGGCTAACCAAGAAAATCCGAATAGTTGAACGATGAGCCGGGTGCGGAGGTTCCGATCCCTTCCGGACCAGCGAAGGACAGCAGCGATACTTGGCAGAAGGAAGGAGAACCAAAGCTCGATCGAGAGCGACCATGCAACGAAGGGTGGTATGAAGACTAGGGCCCCGCGGAAGTTCTGAACAAGCGTGTAGGCCGTGAGGTAGTCCCCGAAGCTGTTGGCTCCGCCTCGCCCAAAGACGAAGAGGTGCACACTCAACACCACCCAGTAAAGAGGCAGTATTCTTGCTGCTCGACGGAGTATGAATCGCCGGGAGTTGATCTGTGGACCGACCCCGAAGGCCCATGCGGCGAAGGGTCGATAGATCAAGAAACCCGAAAGGGCGAAGAAGAGCGAGACGGCTGAACCACCCAGCGGGATCGTCCACTCGCCGATGGCGCCCGATGGTTGCTCAATCGACGAGATGTGAAACCCGAAGACGGCTAGGGCTGCGAGTGTGCGATAGCTCGCCAGGGAGGGGACCCAACCAGCCTCGGGCGTGGTGCTCACTCTCCGGCGTTACTTGTGGAGTCGTGAAGTGCGTAGTATTCGTCGAAGGCGCCGCCGGTCGAAGCCACGCTAATGACTCCCGATGACGTGGCTAACTCAAACGTCGGGTCAGCGATGACGATAGTGGGCGCTCCGTTGACAAATATCCGAATTTCTGGCCCGTCCATCAAGATGGAAACCCGCGCGCCGGGTTCAGTCGATGCCAGTCCGATCGACTCTGACCTGATGGATTCTCCCTCGACCACCAGATTGAGGTTCCAAGTTCCGAATTCCGGAGCGGCGATGAGCGACCAATGGTTGAAGATGTCAACAAACCGGAAGATGAGACCGGTTCCAGCTGACGTCGTTGCGACGGTTGCCCCCACTGTGCCGTCTGACCAACCGGTGTCGATCAGGGCAATGCCCACCTCTCCCTCATTTCCTGCACTAATTGTGGCCAGGCCAGACTCAAGAATGAACGATGTCCCTAGAGCACTCCATTGGCTGCCATCGGGAGTTTCACCGGCCAACTCATCAACGTCGTCGCGTCCGAAGTCGTCGATGTGGCGTTCGGTGTTTGGCAACTCTGCGGCGACTGCCGTCGCTCGCTCATGAGCAGATCTCGTACCCAAGTACCATCCAAAGCCCAATAATGCGGCGACGAACATCAAGCCAACAGCGATGAGTGTTGGAGTTAGCCCTTCGTCGCTGTCATGGAGGTTTTCAGACCTTCGTTGAGATTCTACGAGTTCCTTGCCGTAGCCGTCAACGCGGACATAATGGATGGTCTCTGTCCGTACGATCCGGTCCCCAGGATGCAGGGCGGCTGGAGATATGGACTGACTATCGAGCTCGATGAGCATTCCACCTGGCTGCTCGTCATCGTCAATCCAGCCCTGGTGCTCGTTGTCATCGGGCTGGTTCGGCTCACCGCGCTCGGCTTCTTGATTGGGTTTGGCCTTACTCACATCATCACTCCAGTTCGGCTGTTTCGTGAGAGATCCAGGGCCACGATTCCAATAGCCATTGAGATCACATTTGCGATGAGCCACACCATGGTCGCCCCCCAAATGGGATTGCCAGGTATGAAGAGAAGGCAACCACCGACGGATGCAATGGCCAGCGTCCAGGTGATGAGGTTGGTGGATCGGGCATCGTGGGCGAGTCTGGCCTCAGTCAAGCAAACCGAGGTTACGCCCCAGCAGAGGGAGGCCAGCAGAAGCCAGGGCAGTATTTCAGACAGGTCAGCGTAGCCAGGCCCCACCATCGCAAGGACAGACCTCCCCAACACGAGGCTTCCGAGCCATGCCGCTAGGCCAATTGTCATATTGACCCGCAGGGTTAGGCGAAGACGGTTCGCCCTACCACCGCTCTGCAGGCTGGTCTCGGACAGTAGTACTTGTGAGAGAGTCTGAGGGACAAGAGCCACCATCAGACCGATGCCCCATATCAGGTAAAAGGCAGCGTTGAGCGATCCGGGAACCCGTAGAGATACGAGAAAAGGCACGACGTAGTAAGGGGCTTGGGTGGCCATGGCTGCTACATGCTGGGTCAGGAAGAACTGCCGATTGGCAGGCTGAAACGAGCGGGGTGAAATCAAGTGAATCTCACCGCGAACTACTAGCCATATCGCGGTGACGAGGCCTGATAGTGCGATCGGGCCGATGGCGAGGATCACAATCCAGGTTGCTCGAGAATGAAGAGGGTCGATCAGCAGCAGCGGAAGGCGGAGAGCGACGGGAATAGCGCTTCGGGCAAAGACCCACCGCCAACGACGTAGCGACATGAGGCGAGCATCGACTCCGAGGGTCAACCCGGCACCGATCGCGCCAATGGCGAAGAACGGCGCAAGTCCTGTTGCGCTCATGCCCGCGAGAGTCGACCATTCGTCGCCAGCTAGAAAGGGTGCGAGGGTTCCAAGAAGCGCGGCGCCGATTGCAGTGGCAACGATTCCGGCTCCGGCGATATTGCTAGCAGCGGCTTCTGACCCGGTTCTCGCTATCAGGAGAGGTAGCCCGATAGCTGTGATGACAACAGTGAGCTGAAGTAGTGTGTACCACGCCGTTGCCACGCCGACGATCTCGGTCTGGGGAGTCGTGGCCGCGGCGAGAACCCAGAACGCGAACCCGCCAACCGAAACAAAAGCGACGGTGAGGAGGGCCCAAATCGATCCGCGCCACAGATCCACATCTCTGCGTTGTCCGGCGGGTGGCCCTGGTTCCTTGGAGGTAGAAACAGGGTATGTCATGTGTCACATAGATTACTCGTCGGTAATAACGATCCGCAAGAAGAGTGTTGCCCTTCATTGGGCGACAGTCTCTAGGTCGTTGGGACCAGGGAGCACCGGGATTCCTTGGAGCATGAATTAGTCCGAAAGCCCCAATTCTGATCAATCGTTTGCGATGCCGGAAGAAAATCAACCACTATTGAACTGTGAATCGACTGCAGCGACCCTCACTTGACGACATCAGAGTGCTCGTCGAGAGTGTTCAAGGATGGATGACCCCGTGTCAAACGGCGACCCTTTACGAGGCGGCCACGGCTTGTCCGGAGAACGGAAAGATCGTCGAGATTGGTAGTTTCCAGGGTCGCTCGACCATCGTGCTTGCTGCGGCAGCTGATGAGAGCATCGAAGTTGTTGCCATTGATCCTCACGCTGGGAATGATCGATGGCCCCAGGAATTTGAAGGGTCCGCGGCCCTAGCTGCCGATGATCATCAGATCTTCACAACGAACTTGGCGACAGCTGGCGTCGCGGACCAGGTAACTCACATTCGGAAGTTCTCCGACAAGGCCCACGGCGATGTGCTTGGCGAGATCGACGTTCTCTACATCGATGGAGCTCACCGCTACGCGCCGGCCTTGTCTGATATTCGGTCTTGGGGAGACAGGGTCAAGGATGGAGGAACACTGCTCATCCACGATTCCTTCTCTTCTATCGGCGTGACATTGGCGATCTTGCGACACCTCCTCTTCGGTCGGCGGTTTAGGTATGTCGGACGCTCTCGTTCTATGACCATCTATCGAGCGGACCTTGCCCGGTCCAGTGTCCTGGGAAATGCTGGTCGACAGCTCGCTCAGATTCCCTGGTTTGTACGGAACCTAGCCCTGAAACTCGCGCTGACTTTGGGACTTGGCAAGCTTCTGGCGAAGGTGGGCCGAGATGTCCCCGAGTGGCCGTACTAGACGTGGTGCGATCGTTTCATCGGACGGGCCTCAGGCGAGGTATGGCCACAGCGTGTTTCCTCGTTGTCTAGTCCCCACCAAGTAGGGTCTCGGGGGTTCGGTTTCTTGTTGGAATCTGGCAAGCTCAAGCGATGTCCACACGGCAATTGATCACCACCTCGGAGGGCAGCCAAGAAGGGAACTTTGGACGGTCTGAATGGGGACTGCTGCTTTTCGCAGGAACAACTTGGGGTGCCTCGTTCCTCTTCATTGCTGAAGGACTTGAGGCCTTCACCCCCGCCCAGGTCGGATTCCTGCGAACCCTCTTTGCCTTCCTGACACTGGCGTTGGTGAAGAAGGCCCGGGTAGCTGCCATTGACCGTGAAGACTGGCCTCGAATCGCATTACTCGGTTTCTTGTGGATGGCTTTCCCGTTCTTCCTCTTTCCCTTGGCCGAGCAGCGGGTGTCGTCCAGCTTGGCCGGCATGCTGAATGGGGCAGTCCCCCTAATTGCCGCCGCTGTTGCTGCGTTCTTGCTTCGACGCTTGCCTGGTCCGAAGCAGATTGCCGGACTCCTGATCGGATTCATCGGACTGATTTTGATCACCTTGCCAGCCTTGGGCCAGGGGTCGAGTTCGGTTGCCGGAGTTGGTCTGATAATCATTGCTTTGCTGTGTTACGGGGTCTCCATCAACCTGGTCGTGCCCCTAACCCAGAAGTACGGAGCCCTGCCTGTTCTGTGGCGGGCCCAGCTTGTGTCTCTGATCTTGAGTACCCCTGGGGCGGTTTGGGGCCTGAGAATCTCCAGCTTCCGATTCACGTCCTTGTTGGCGATGGTGGCGCTTGGTGTCGGTGGGACTGCTTTGGCTTACGTTGCCCTGTCGACGTTGGCCGCTCGTGTTGGATCGACTCGGGCTTCGGTCACCATCTACATCGCTCCGCCAGTGGCGCTTCTGCTCGGTGTGCAATTGCGAAGCGAGGCCTTCGAGCCAGTGAGTGTTGTGGGAACTGCCATCGTTCTTGGTGGAGCCTGGCTTACCTCGCGCTCTGAGTAGCGAGTAGTCCAACGACCATTTGCGAGCTGGCGGCTCCGGAGACAGTTGCTGGCCGGGGTGGCAACTGGTCAGCTACGGTTCCGTCGGTGAAGTGCTGGACCCAACGACCGCGACACTGGGTCGCGTTCTCTCTCGCGTTTGTACTCGTAGCTGGAGCTTGTACCTCGGATTCGGGTCCCAGTCCCAGTTCTGATTTCGGTCCGAGTGCCGGCCCTGATGCTGATGGAGTTGAACTGCCAGCGGGATCGACGAACTGGTCAAGGTCAAATCCGGGTGGTGGCGGTTCGTTTGGCGGAGCGGCTATCGGGCCCCAGGGTCTCCTGGTGGTAGTCAGCGATTTGTCTGGCGCCTACATCAGCCGCGACGACGGCCAGAATTGGTCCAGTGTTGGTGCAGCACAAGGTCTTCTTGCCACCCACACCTCCTCGGTTGTCCTTGATCCCTCCGACCCTGACCGTGTTTATGTCGGCACCGACGAAGGGGTCTTCGTTTCTGATGATGGCGCTCAGCAATTTGAGGTGGCAATCGAGGGTGGATATGCCACCGCTCTAGTTGCCGGCGGGTCTGCGAGCTCAGGAACACAAAACAATGTGGTGTATGCCGCGGTCACGGCCAGCTTCGATTCCAACGACGCCGAGATATGGCGAAGCACTGGTGATGAGTTTGTCCGCGTTGACTCGGACTTGCCGGGTGGACTGGTGGTTCTTGCCATGCGTGTGGATCCGAACAATATTGACCGGGTTCTGGCCATTGCTGGTGAGGGCAGGTTCGCAAGCGGCCCGCAAGAGGCTTGGCGCAGTGTTGACAGTGGCTTGACATGGCACCAGATCGGAGCCGACCTTGGAGCAGCATTTGACGCCCAGTTCGCTCCATCGGCGACGATACCCGATCGAGTATTGCTGACGACGCGTGTCCCGGATGGCTCTGGCCCAGACGGCGACAGCAACGGTGCCCTGCATGTTTCTGATGATGGCGGTGAGACCTGGCAACAGCTCCATGATGCAACCGGGATGATCTGGGCTTCTCCTGCGGATGCGGACCAGATCAGGCTGATCGACGTTGAGCATCAGTTCCCGTGGGATGAGCGGCAGGGAGTTTGGGAGAGCCGTGACGGCGGCCGGACGTGGGATCGAGTTGGCTCTGTTGAGGATTGGGACAAGGGCTGGTCCACGGCCTACTGGGCCTACGGGGCTCCATTTGATGGCTTAGTCAAGACCTTGACGTTCGACGCCAACGATCCGGATCGAGCAATCTGGGTGAATGGGCAGTTTGTGTACCAATCCACCGACGGCGGTGCTGGGTTCGATCCCCTCTTTACTGATGAAGTCAGCGATGGATCTTGGCGTTCTCGTGGAGTCGACAATGTGGTTATCGCCGACGTCGAGATCGGCCAAGCGGACCCGAACCTCTGGCTTGTCGGCTATTGGGATCTCGGGTGTTTCCGCAGCCTTGACCAAGGATTGAGCTGGGAAAACTGCAATGACGCCGAGCTGAGTGGCACCTGGGAAGGATCCGGCGGCTTCATGCCAACGGTACTGACCGACCCCGACCGGCAGGGAGTTGTTTGGGCTGCGCTGGCTCAGGACTGGGAAGAACCAGCAACCCTGGTTCGCTCAACCGAGTCTGGTCGTGGCGATTCCTGGGAACGATCAACTGAGTCGATCGGGTCTGACGTGTTCGGACTCTCGCTTGACCCGACGAGTGAGCAAAGCAATCGGACCCTGTTCGTCACGATCGAGGGTGATGTGTTCCGCAGTAGCGACGACGGACTGAATTGGCACCTGGTCCTGGACTGTGACGGTTGCCGCGAGACTGCGGTGACGAGCAGCGGCATGGTCTTCGCCGGTGGTGAGGTTGGCCTGTGGCGCTCGACTGAAGGTGGGGTAGAAGGAAGCTGGGATGAGGTTGGCGTCGATGCCATGAGCGGTTCGGTGAGTGGCCCACCCTGGTCATTCCGTTGGAACGGGATCACCTCAATCGTGACGAGTTACCAGGACGAAGGCTCAGGCGAGGAGCTTTTCGTCACCGTCTTCGCTGGTGATGGAGAAGATGGTGGTTTGTATCACTCCGACGATGGTGGTGACTCGTGGGAGCTGATCCATCCCAACGCCTACGCCCGTGCCGTTGTTGTTGACCCAGGCTCTGGTCAGATCTGGCTTGGCTCATCGTCGGCCTTCGATGCTGGCGGATTTGATCCCCAATCGGTAGGCCTTGAGACGAGCAAAGACGGCGGGAAGAATTGGACCGTGGTTGAAGCCGGCCTGTCCTTCCCCCTCGTGAGCGATCTGGCTTTGGCCGGTGACCGACTGTTCGTTGGCTCACCTGGTGTTGGGTTATCTATCGGTCAGCAGTGACCATTACTCAGTCCTGACTCTGGCCAGCGGGTGAAGATAATGGACTTCGCGACCCACTATTGGGTCGCGAACTCCATTAACTTCGCGGCAACAAACCAATGAGCCCGAAACTGTGTGGCTGGGTATCGGAGCATCTGACAACATGGGCTGGTGGCCTCAAGTCGAACTGCAGATCCCCAGCCGTGTGAGATTGTCGAGCTAGAACCAGGAACCCACGCTGGTGTGTTGATTGTGATCGATGTCGTTCGAGCCTTCACCACGGCCGCTGCCGCCTTTGAGGCCGGTGCCGAACGAATCATCTGTGTCGAGGAGATCCAAGAGGCCCGGGCTCTCCGTCAGCGGTATCCGGGCTCGCTTCTGATGGGTGAAGACAGAGGCTTGGCCCCTGAAGGCTTCGACTTTGGAAACTCACCCGGCGAGTTGGATGGTCTGGACCTTGACGGCGTCACCATGATCCAGCGGACCTCCAATGGAACTCGAGGGTTGAGCTGGATTATGGCTCCCGTTGTGCTGGCCGCTGGTGCCAATAACGCCACTGCTACCGCTGAACATGTTCGGCATAATCATCCGGAGCTTCCGGTGCAGCTTGTGGTGACCTTCCCCACCGGGGAAGACCGAGCCTGCGCCGAGTTCATTGCCGCCGCCATCCAAAGTCGTCCGGCCTCGGCCGGAGACCTCCAAGCCAGTGTCATGGCTTGTGGCGAGGTCTACGCAGCCAGGCGAACTCGTCCTCGTTCATCTGATGAGATTCAGATGTTCGAGCGAGACCTGACTCGCTGCGCGCAGGTTGATTGCTCGGACTTGGCCATGGTGGGGGAGCGAACCAGCGACGGAATCCAGCTCACATCAGTTCGGCGTGGTTCTGCTCTGCTCCGATCCGGTAGCTGATCCCTGATCTGGTGCATCGCCAGACAGTCTCACTTGGTTCTCTATTCTGAGCGGATGCCCAGCCTTGCCGAGATCGAAACTGCCCTCCTCGAATCGCGACAGGGTGTGCGTCTGGGTTTGACTGATCTGTCGGAAGGTCCAGGCCTCTACGGGATCTACGGTGACGAGGAAGCCTGGATGAGTCTCGGGTTTGGCGAACAGACCAACAACGGATTGCTCTACCTTGGGTCGACCTTGGATGGATTGAATCGTCGGGTGTTGCTGACCCACTTCGCCAACCGGAAATCTCCTTGGTCGATCGTTCGTCGATCGCTCGCCAGCCTGTTGCGTGATGAGCTGGGATTGGAGATTGATCCTGGCAGTCCGGACATCCACCGTCACTTCGGACTCGTTCGCAAGAGCGATGGCGCTCTGAGCAAGTGGATGCGGAACCGTCTGCAGGTCGGGTTCTGGGTGTCAGATGACCTGGTCGAGCTTCAGCTAGTGGAGCAGGAAGCACTTGCAACGTGGAAGCCGGGTCTGTGTCCTTATGCCGCATCGGTCGAGCAGCGAGAACGCATTGAGGCCGCTCGCCAAGCTATGTCGCCATCAACCTTTGTTCGGGCTGATGTTGTCTCGCCAGATGCATCCTCCGGAAACGACGCTGGTCCGCCGAGCTCGGCACTGGCCCTCCTCGATCGGCTGGCCGGCGGCGACCCGATCCAATCGCTGGCCCAGGGCAAGCCAACCTGGGTGACTGATGTATCACAGGACAAGATCTGGCTGGAGACCGAGTCAAGTCGGGCCAAGGGTGTTGATCCGAAGTCAATGCCGACTCAGCAGTTTGTTGATGCCCATGAGACCTTGGCTTCCTCTGGCGCCTTGACCCGGCCCGACCTTGAAGGGGTGGCGTTGCGGCGATCTGCTTTTGTCCTCGGGGCATTGGCTCAGCTTGACGGAGTCGAAGTGGAACTCAGCCCGATCAGGTTGACGATGGCTTCAGACGAGGCAGACTCAGACGCATGAGTGAAACGTCAAAGCGTCGCAAGATCAGTCAAGGAAGTTCGTTTGAGAAGGAGATCGGGTACTCCCGGGCCATCGTTGATGGCAACTGGGTGTTCGTCGCTGGGACTACGGGGTTTGACTATTCGACAATGACAATTTCGTTGGATGTGGTTGAGCAAACTCGACAGACAATAGCGAACATCGATGCTGCACTGGTTGAAGCCGGAGCGTCGGCCAATGACATTGTTCGGGTCCGGTACCTGGTTCCCGACCCCACTGACTTCGAGCCGTGCTGGCCGGTCTTGCGGGAGTATTTCGGCGAAGCAGCACCAGCGGCAACCATGATGGTTGTTGGATTAGCTGATCCTCAGATGAAGATCGAGATCGAAGTGACAGCCCTCAAATCGTGATGGGCTGAGTCCCGACATCGACGCGGATGTCAACGAACTGGCAATTGGCGTACACGCAGACGACCCCGCGAGAAGACGACTATTGCGCCAGTGACCAAGTCGGTGCTGATGGCATCGAGATTCGAGAGAATTAGTTCGGCATGCTCGTCAGGGGTCAGCGGGTCTGACGACCTAACAAGGATGAACGATGGCCGGCGGAGGTTCCGGAAGGCGAGGAGTGTCCCGAAGTCCGTGTCGTGTGAGATCACGACCCGCTCCTGCGCTATCGCAAAGTCAAGAATCTCATCGTCAGAAGCATTGCCGAGGCCGATGTCTCGAACAGCAACCGCGTCGTGTCCGGCCTCGCCGAGCAAGACCGCCAGCCTTGGTGACACATTGGCGTCGACGATGAACTTCATGCAGAACGAGTGAGGGGAAGCTCGCGTTCTTGAACGGCGGCCGCTGCGTACTCAAGGGCCGCAGTTATGTCGTCCGGTTCGAGGTCTGGGAAGTCGGTAAGTATCTGTCCGGTCGACTGACCAGCAGCCAACTGTCCCATCACAGTTGCCACAGGGATTCGTAGGCCGCGGATGCAGGGTGCTCCTCGCATCGTGCCTGGATCGATGGTGATTCTTGGAAACTCCATACATGCATGGTAGATCGCCGCCATAGAGATGGCTAGCCGCAGACCCTTTGCTGGTTCCCGATGGCTGGAATCAGGGGTTTAGGTCTAGAAGTCGGCGCAGTTGACACAGGTGGTTGACCAGGGCAGGACTTCCATCCTGGCTGGTGGTATCTGCTTCTCGCAGCCCTCGCAAACCCCATAGGTACCTGCTTTGGCCTTCGCCTCGGCTTTCACGACGGTCTTATACTCCAGGCGCAAACGGTCGTGAATCGCTACTTCGGTGAGCCGTTCGACGGCGAGATTGGTGCCCTCTCCCACTCGCTTACCGAATGAGATCCCTCCGGCGGCCGACTTTGCGTCACCTCGAATAGAAGCCATTTCGGCCTCGAGCGATTCGCGCTTGGCTACAAGCATTTTCAGGATTGATTCATCAACATTGGCCATAGCTCTCCTGGGAGTGAGCCTAACCAGTCTTCGTCAGCGGAGCCTTTAGGTGAGCTACGGTTGCGTTGCGTGCTGGCCTAGTTTCTGACCTCGGTCACGAATCTCGCTTCGTCGCCGAGCAGGGGAGCGACCGCACCCCAGTCGGTTCCGGATCTCATGACGACAACCAAGCCTCCGCTTGAGCTGATTCCGGCGTTGAGGATAGGGGAGGCGATGCCATTGGAGTCGACAAGGCCTTCTGCTGACCATTGCTCGGCTGCTTGTTGCAGGTCATCTCGGGTCCAAGGAACAGTTCGGAACTCAAAGGATGGGAATAGGGCTGGGGTTTCTTCCCCGAAGGTGGATCCCTCGGTGTAGAAGATGACGACTTCGCGAGTGAGGAGCCCGGTGAGGTAGGTGGCGTTGGAAATGAAGCCATCGTTTGCAAGACCCCATTCCTCGATGAGGCCGGAGCGAGATTCGATCACTTCCATCTGGCCTTGGTAGGCGATTCGCTCTTGGTCGGTGAGAAAAGTCCAATCGAAGCGGTCAGGTTCGGTGGCGTTGCGAGCTTCGAGTTCGTCGATGACCTGCTGGCTGGATTCGAGTCCGAAGGCCGTGCGAGTTCCGACCAGTGGCGAGTCCGGGTCAAGGTTGTCAGGCAACTCAACCACGAAGGGCAGCACCGGCGGCTCAAACCCTGCCGGCTTCGCTACTTCGGTAAGTCCGCCACAAGCGGTGAAAGCCAGCAAGAAGGCAAGTAGGGCAGCAAGAACTAGGCGCTTCATAACTCAACAAGTCGGCAGCAACGCTCCGAAACTAAGCAGGGCCAGTCCAGGTGCGTACCCTGCCGGTATGAGCAATCCGACCGCACATGCCCGTATCGAAGGTGCCGAGAAATGGTTCACCGTGCCCTGCGGAGCGACGAATACGATCACCGACGTGCCCGACGTTCAGGTTGGTCACGCCACTTTGCATTCTGGGGAGACCCATACCGGCGTCACGGCCGTTATCCCCCAACCTGGCGACCTCTACCGCCACAAGCTGGTGGCGGGGGCGGCAATCTTGAACGGGTTTGGCAAGAGCTCGGGCCTGATGCAGGTGATGGAACTTGGCCAGATCGAGACCCCGATTCTGCTGAGCAATACCTTCGCTGTCCCGGCTTGTTCGCAGGCGCTCATCCAGGCGGCTTTGCAGAGCAATCCAGAGATTGGGCGTTCGCAGGCAACGGTCAACCCGCTGGTGCTCGAATGCAATGACGGGCGGGTCAACGACATCCGCACTCTTGGCGTGACCGAAGAGCTTGCCAATGATGCGATTGCCGCTGCAGCAAAGAGTCCGGTCACCCAAGGCACAATCGGAGCGGGCACTGGGATGCAGACCTTTGGCCTTGCTGGTGCTGTTGGCTCGGCCTCGCGTTCGGTCGATGTGGCTGGTGGGGCGCGTTACACGCTTGGCGCTCTGGTCTTGTCAAACTTCGGGCAAGCCAGTGAATTACGCGTACTTGGACGTCGAGTCACGGTGTCGGAGGCGCAAGACATGGGCGACAAGGGGTCAATCATCATCGTGCTGGCTACTGACGCGCCACTTGATTCACGGCAGCTCGGCCGCCTATCACGTCGTGCCGCGCCGGCTCTGGGCCGCCTTGGCAGTTTCATGGGGCATGGCAGCGGCGATATCGCGCTGGCCTTTTCCACCGCCAACCGCATAAGCGCCGCCTCCCAGTCAGCCGAGCAGATCGAACGTCTGGCCGAGCCGCAAATGGACGCCTTCTTTCTTGCTGGCGTCGAGGCGATTGAGGAAGCAATCCTGAACGGTCTTTGGCACGCAACACCCCAGACTGGCCATGACGGCCGGACCGCTCCGGTTCTACGCGACCTATTGCTGTTGTGAAACTGATGGCACGCCAAGACGGCGCCGTTCCCGCTAGTTCGCAGGAGTCGGAAGACGAATCTGCATAAACCCTGGTCAAGGCCACAAATCGGCTTGTGCCCCCGGCGAGAATCGAACTCACGCACATGGTTCCGGAAACCAATGCTCTATCCACTGAGCTACGGGGGCAAACACTTCACGGCGGCAACGCCGTCTGAGTGAGGGTAGCGGTGTTCCTGCCTCGCCTGGCCACCTTTCTTGGGTGAGCATCAGGCAACGGGGACCCGCCAGCGGCGATCACGATTTCCCGTGCGAAATCGACTTCCAGCTCGTCCGCTGCTCGCGCTACGCTCGGCGCCTCATGAATCCGATTCCCTGGTACCTCCTCCCCGACAACTCCTCCGTCGGCTCCAATGGCCAACTCATCATTGGCGGCTGCGACACCCTCGAACTCGCCGCCGAATTTGGCACCCCCGTCTTCGTCTATGACGAAGACCACCTCCGCGACCGCTGCCGACAAGCCGTCGACACCTTCGGCCGCCACGCCACCTACGCCACCAAAGCCTTCCTCTGCACCGCCATGGCCAAGCTCGTTCACGAAGAAGGCTTGCGCCTTGACGTCGCCACCGGCGGCGAACTCGCCATCGCCCTCGCCGCAAACATTCCGCCACAGGACCTTGTCTTGCACGGTAATAACAAATCACGACGCGAACTAGCCGAAGCCCTCGACGTTGGTGTCGGCCGCATCGTCGTCGACAGCTTCGAAGAATTAGATCGCATCGAAGCCCTGGTTGCCGCAGGCGCAACCCCACCCAAAATTTTGCTCCGTCTCACCCCCGGCGTCAAGGCCGAAACACATGAGTTCATCACCACTGGCCAAGACGATTCCAAGTTCGGCTTCACCGTCTCGACCGGCATCGCTACACAAGCAGTCGAGCGGGCCCAGGCGTCAAACGCGGTCGAACTCATCGGTGTGCATTGCCACATTGGCTCCCAAGTCTTCCAGGTCGACAACTTCGCCAAAGCACTCGAAGTCATGGGCCAATTCGCCGAACCCCTCAACCTGTCTGAACTCGTCATCGGTGGCGGCCTTGGTGTCGCCTACATCGAAGGCGAAGAAGCCGCCACCATCTCCCAGTGGGGAAGCACCCTCAAGAAGGCCGCTGCCGATGTCGGAATCACCTCCGACCTTGGCATCGAGCCCGGCCGATCCATCACCGCGGCCGCAGCCGTCACCCTCTACGAGGTCGGCACCATCAAGCACCTCGAGGGCATCCGCACCTACCTGGCTGTCGATGGAGGCATGAGCGACAACCCACGACCCGTCCTCTACGGATCAGGCTATGAAACCTTCCTGGCCAGCGATATCACCGCCAAACGAGACCTCACGGCCAAGGTCGTTGGTAAACACTGCGAATCCGGCGATGTGCTTGTACGCGACGGCAAGCTCCCAGCCAGCGTCAAGGTCGGTGACATCATCGGTACCCCGGTCACTGGCGCCTATGGCCACTCCATGGGATCCAACTACAACAAGGTTCTGCGCCCACCCGTGGTCTTCTGCAAGGACGGCAACGCCCGCCTCGTTGTCCGACGGGAAACGTACGATGACCTTTTGACCACTGACCTCGGTTGAGTAGATCCCGCTGATCTAGAGGCCACGACGACGAGCTTTGTCGCGTATCCGAACCTCTAATGGGTCGGCGAAGCAACAAAGCTGACCAGGGTCAGAATTCAGTCCGATAATGGCGTAGCTCCTGGGCAACCATCACATAGTCTTGCCTGGTGCCTGATGTGACAAGAGTTGGATTGCTCGGATGTGGAACTGTTGGACAAGCCCTGGTTGAGATTCTCAACCAGCGGGCGGTCGCAATTGAGGAAGCCGTTGGCCTCCGCCTTGAGGTTACCCGGATCGCTGTACGCAACATGGAAGCTGATCGAGGATCAGCCGTCGATCGAACATGGCTGACCACCGACAGCAAGGCAGTGGCAACATCTGACGATGTAGACATCGTGATCGAACTCCTCGGTGGTATCGAACCCGCCCGGGAGCTCATTCTGGCTGCTCTCAATGCTGGCAAGCCTGTCATCACCGGTAACAAGGAACTGGTCGCCAACCACGGGGCCGAGTTGTTTGCGGCCGCGGCCAAGAACGAAGTGGACTTCCTCTTTGAAGCCGCAGTAGCCGGAGCGATCCCGATCCTGCGCCCGCTACGAGAGTCACTCCTTGGCGAAGACGTCACCCGAATCATGGGCATCGTGAACGGCACCACGAACTTCATCCTTACCCGGATGACTGAAGACGGAGCCAGCTACGACGAAGCTCTAGGCGAAGCCCAAGAACTTGGCTACGCCGAGGCTGACCCAACCGCCGACGTCGAGGGGTTCGATGCCGGAGCCAAAGCCGCGATCATGGCGTCCATTGCCTTCGGAGTCGAAGTCGTCGCCAACGACGTGCACCACGAGGGCATCTCCAAGATCGACCAGACCGACATAGCGTTCGCTAACCGGCTTGGCTACCGAATCAAGCTGTTGGCCATCGCCGAAGTTTTCGGCACCGACGCCAACAAACAAGTCGGCGTCCGTGTGCATCCGGTCATGGTTCCCCTCACCCACCCTCTTGCTTCAGTTCGGGGCAGCTTCAACGCCATCTTTGTTGAGGGCTCCGCTGCTGGTGAGCTGATGTTCTACGGCCGCGGTGCCGGTGGCGACCCAACTGGTTCGGCCGTGCTTGGTGACCTGGTTGATGCCGCAGTCAACTTGCGGGGTGGCACCTTCCTTCCTGTGCCCGCTGGTGCGCCGGCCGTGATTCGTTCGATCGATGAAGTCGAGAGCGCCTACTACCTGAATATGGAAGTTGGCGACGCCCCCGGTGTTCTCGCCGAAGTTGCCGGTGTCTTTGGACAGAATGGTGTTTCCATCGGCTCGATGGAACAGACGGGACTTGGGGATGATGCACGCCTGGTATTCATCACCCACATGGCCAAAGAGCGGGCCTTGCAACAAACCTTGAGCGAACTTGGCGAACTCGATTCGGTCCGAGCCATCCGCTCGGTGCTGCGAGTCATCGAAGACTAGGACCGGAGTCGCTGTGGCTTTGCAATACGTTTCAACCAGAGGCAATGCTCCTGAGCTGGGCTTTGCCGACACCCTCCTCACCGGTCTGGCCATCGACGGCGGTCTGTACTGTCCGGCTGAAGTCCCCGAACTGGACCTAACTGGCCTGGACGCAGACTCCAGCTACGCCGACATTGCCCTTGCCGTGATGTGGCCCTTTGTCGAAGGCTCCATCGATCGCCAGATCTTTGCCACCATGGTGGAAGAAACCTATGGTGTTTTCCACCACTCCGACATCGTTCCCCTGGTCGATCTGGGCGACGACCTGCATCTTCTTGATCTGTCCCAGGGCCCAACCCTGGCCTTCAAGGACGTTGCCCTGCAACTGGTCGGACGACTGCTGGACCACGAGCTGACCAGTCGGGGCGAACGAGTCACCGTTCTGGCCGCAACATCGGGTGACACCGGATCGGCCGCCATCGAAGCGCTCAAGAATCGCGGAAACGTCAACCTGGTGGTGCTTCACCCGTATGGCCGAGTGTCAGACGTGCAACGTCGTCAGATGACTACCGTCGTTGCCCCCAACATTCGTAACGTGGCCCTCGACGGAAACTTCGATGACTGCCAAGATCTGGTCAAGGCCGCGTTCGCCGACCCAGCCTTGCGCTCCGAATTCGGGTTGGCCGCAGTCAACTCCATCAACTGGGCCCGAGTCATGGCCCAAATCGTCTATTACGTCAGCTCATCACTTCGACTTACCAGCGGCAATCGCCCCGTCAGCTTCACGGTGCCAACCGGAAACTTCGGCAACGTACTTGCTGGTTGGTACGCCAAACGCATGGGTAACCCGACCGGCCAGCTCATTGTCGCCAGCAATCGAAACGACATTCTGACTCGTTTCTTTGCGACTGGCTCGTTGACGGCTCACGATGTTGCTCCGTCACTGAGTCCCAGCATGGACATCCAGGTCTCTTCCAACTTCGAGCGGCTCTTATGGGAAGCCTCTGGCCGTCAAGGTGAAGCGGTGGCCAAGGTATTGTCCGACTTCCGGGCTGATGGCGAGGTGGCTTTGGCAGATGATTGGGTCACCTTTGTACGAGCCGAATTCGACTCGGGCCGAGCCGATGATGATGAGACGCTGGCGGAGATGAAACGAGCCCACGCTGAGTATGGACTGCTGATTGATCCTCACACTGCGGTTGCGCTCAAGGTTGCCCGAGAGCAACGCGACGACTCGGGCAACCCGATGGTTGTGCTGTCAACGGCGAGTCCGGCCAAGTTCCCAGATGCGGTGAAGCAGGCCACGGGAATCCATCCCGACTTGCCCCCATTCCTTGCCGAACTTCACAGTCGGGTCGAGCGGGTTGAGCGCTCAACCGCCAATCTTGAGTCGGTTGTCGAACACTTGAGGGCGTTGAACCGGTCCTGACTTGGTAGCATTCTGCTCTGCAGTGCACAGTAGGGGTTGGCAAATCCGCTGATCGCTTGCCTGCAACCCTGATGTCTTTCGCCTAGTACCAGCTCACGGTAGGGCGAAGATCTGGCATCGGACCCCCTCCGGCGACAGGTCGTCGGCTTCACAACAGGAGTGTGTCGTGAGCGAGCAAGGAATCGTCGGCCGTGCCGACCTTCAGAAGAAAGACAAGGGCGAGCTTCAGGCCATCGTCGAAGCACTGGGTGGCAAAGCCTCCAGTCGACTGAAAAAGGCTGACCTCGTCGACCAGATTCTTGAATTGTCGGGCGTTGTTCCCGCAGTCGAGGCCCCCGGTGATACTGCTGCGTCTGGTGACACTGGTCCGGCAGATGAATCGTCTGATGATGCCAAGTCTTCGGACGAAGCCGCATCGTCGGCCGACTCTGAGCCACAGGCTCCCTCCGACAGCGAGTCTGATGCGGATGCCCCTCAAGACCAGGACTCGTCCAGGTCTCAGCCCCGTCAACAGAATGCTCGGTCGGGCAGCCAAGGCAAGCAGGACAGTCAGAACGGCGACAAATCCTCCAAACGCCAGCGCTCTCGGCGAGGTCGCGGCGGTGAACCGCCAGCAGAATGGGAAACCGAACTCTCCGGCGACTCTCGACAGGATTCCTCCAAGCGAGACAGTCAGAAGCAGAACAGTTCCAAGCAGGACCGCGGCTCAAAGCAAGACGGACCCAAGCAGGACCGTGGTTCGAAGCAGGACGGTTCCAAGCAGGACAGTGGTCGCAATCAGGGCAGCCAGAACCAGGGCGGTCAGAATCAGGGTGGTGCTGATGATGACGGCGACAACAATCGTCGTCGCCGTCGTAGAGGTCGCAACCGCGATCGCGATGATGAGGTCGCCAACCTCGAACCGGTAGCAGCATCTGGCTACATGGAACTTCGTGACGATGGCTACGGATTCCTCCGGGTCAATGGCTGGATGCCGTCCAAGGACGATGTCTATGTGCCGGTGCGCATGGTCCGCCAATGGGGTTTGCGTAAGGGTGACCATGTTGTTGGGACGGCCCGGCCGGCCAACCGCAACGAGAAGAACCCGGCGATGGAAGTGATTGAGACTGTTAACGGTCTCAATCTGGATGACTCCAAGAACCGGCCCCTGTTCGAAGACCTGACACCTCTCTTCCCCGACGAGCGGCTCCGCTTGGAACAAACTCGTTCCCCTCTCCAGATCACTCCTCGCATCATTGATCTTGTCGCCCCTATCGGCAAGGGCCAGCGTGGCCTGATTGTCTCGCCTCCCAAGGCAGGCAAGACGTCCATCATGAAGGACATTGCCCGTTCCATTGAGAAGAACAACCCCGAGGTTCACCTCGTTGTCCTGCTCATCGATGAACGGCCAGAAGAAGTCACCGACATGGCTCGCAGCCTGGACCACGGCGAGGTCGTCGCGTCCACCTTCGATCGCCCACCCGAAGAACACTGCGCCCTAGCCGAGCTGACCATTGAGCGAGCCAAACGCATGGTCGAAGCCGGTGAAGACGTTGTCATCCTCCTGGATGGCATCACCCGCCTTGCACGGGCCTACAACATGGCCGGACCCAGTTCGGGCCGCCTCATGTCCGGCGGTTTGGATACCGCTGCCATCTACCCACCGAAGCGTTTCTTTGGTGCCGCCCGAAACCTTGAAGAGGGTGGCTCGCTCACCATTTTGGCCACCGCCCTCGTCGAGACTGGCTCTCGCATGGATGAGGTCATCTTTGAAGAGTTCAAGGGCACCGGCAATATGGAGCTACGGCTCGATCGCCGACTGGCCGAACGGGGCGTATTCCCCGCCATCAATATCGACGGCAGTTCCACTCGCCGTCCCGAACTGCTGAGCGAGCGTACCGAACGGCTCCAGGTCGAGAAGCTTCGCCGAGTACTCGGAGCCCTCGCTGATTCTGATGCTGCGCCAAGTGCTGGCATCGACCTGCTGGTTGATCGGCTCAAGTCGTTCAAGACCAACAAGGACTTCCTGGCCGAGATCGCCAAGTCCTGATCAAACCTTTCTATTTCCGTCAAACCCGAGCAAACGGGTCCTGAGTAAATACCCGCGGAGGTTTCGCGATCCACGCGAACCCGCCACAATGGAGCAGCTATGAAGCCGGACATTCACCCCAACTACCGCCCAGTCGTCTTTCAAGACGTAGGAGCGGAATTCGCTTTCCTGACAAAGTCAACGATTGCAACATCGGAGACCATCGACTGGGAAGACGGAGAGACCTATCCTCTCTACAAGGTCGACATCTCCTCAGCGAGCCACCCGTTCTACACCGGAACGATGCGCATCATTGATACCGCTGGTCGTGTCGAGCGCTTCGAGCGTCGCTTTGGTCGCCGCAAGGGTGCTGCCGCCACACCAGAAGAAGCCGCAGCAGATACTGCACCAAAGGCCGAAGCCGCACCTGCCGCTGAAGCGCCTGCCGCTGAAGCTCCAGTGGCTGAAACTGCTCCTGTCGAGGAAGCCCCAGTAGTTGAGGCTCCAGCAGAGACCGAAGCGACATCAGACGAGAGTTGATTTCGGCGCTCGATTCGTTCTCTTCGCGAGGCACTTGCCCCAAGTAGAGGCGATATGGCAACCACTAAAATCAAACGAGGACTGCTAGAAGCGAAGCTGAAAGGCCTCGTTCGATCTGTCCTCGAACCAGACGAAGCAGGCTTTGAATTGATCGATGCTCCCGGCGCTGTCGGGGGCATCGTCGCGTCTAGGGGATTCTGCCTCCTCGTTGCTGATTCCAAGACGGGTTCCCAAATCCGTAGTCTTGGACAGGCTTTGATCTGGGCAGATCGAGCCGAGGTCAGCGAATTGAACGTTCTGGTCGAAGCCGATGATGCTGGTGACCTTGCTCGGCGAGCAGGGCTTCTGGATCCAGCTCCGATTGTGTGGGAGATCCAGGGCACCAAGCTGCGGCTGGCCGAGTCTGTAGCTCTCGAACCTGCGCCAGAGCTTGCGCTGGAAGAACTGGAATTCAGCCTCACCATGAAAGCGGCAGGTACCCGTCCCGTCGATGACCACGGGCGCCTGGTGGCCGAAGTTGCTGGTCTGGAAGTTGCCCGAGTCAGTCGTGACGAAGAAGGCGCTTACCTGGAGGTAGGGGTCGGCCAAGCCGACCGCGAGCTGCAGATGCTGGTGCACGGTGGGCTCGAACGCCAAGAAGCGTTGGAACGTGCCGTTGGAATGGTTCTGGAGCATCGACGACTCGACGCGCCACTGCATCCTCTCAATCGCCTGGCCCGTGAACGTTGGCTTCGCTCCAAGATTCTGGATCAGCCCAGCCTGATTGGCCTCACAACAGCCGAACCGCTGCCTCCGCTGCGTCCTCGATCAACCTTGCTTGGCACCGAACCGTCCGCGGCCATTGGCCTGGATAAAGCAGGAAAGCAGATCGTGGTTGTTTGCTCGGTTGGGGTAGACGTTGACCTCACCGCTGAAGCAGCGGAGTATCGCCAACGGTCAGCTCCCGACGCCGAACTGCTTCTCGTTGTTCCCAAGGCTGATCAGCACCCGGCCGTAGTCCGAACAGTTAAGCGACTTCATCATGCATCATTCTTGAGTTTCCCGCCACCTTGGGGCACCCCTCTGTAGCCTTCGCTCATATGTTGGAACGGTTGGACTCACTTGAGCGCGAATTTCATGAGCTCGAGGCTCGCCTTGGTGACCCCGAGCTGATTGCGGACAATGCCCGCTATGTGCGAGCGATGCGCCGCTATCGGGAGCTTTCCGACATCGTCGGAGTTGGCCGCAAACTGCGTGACCGCAGCGAAGACCTTGAGGTGGCCAAGGAGCTGATGGCCGAGGCCTCGCCCGGTGACCGGGATGAGATGCGGACCGAGGTGAATGAGGCCGAATCTGACATCGCCAAATTCGAAGAAGAATTCAAGGTCTTGCTATTGCCCAAGGACCCGAACGACGGGCGAGACGTCATCATCGAAATCCGTGGCGCCGAGGGCGGGGAAGAAGCAAACCTGTTTGCCCGCGACCTGTTTGACATGTATCGCGAGTTCGCTGCGGGTCTCGGTTGGAAGACCGAGCTGATGTCGGTTCAGAACTCTGATCTTGGCGGACTCAGCGAATGTTCCTTCACCCTTCGCGGCGATGACGTGTGGACCAGGATGAAGTTTGAGGCGGGGCCACACCGGGTGCAACGCGTACCCGTCACCGAATCGCAAGGCAGAGTCCACACCTCCTCGGCCACCGTGTCGGTCTTGCCCGAAGCGGATGAGGTTGACATCGAGATCAATCCGAATGACTTGCAGATTGACACGTATCGATCTTCGGGGGCGGGAGGCCAGCACGTCAATACCACGGACTCGGCTGTTCGCATGACCCATATTCCCACTGGTGTCACCGTCTCGATGCAGGATGAGAAGAGTCAGCTTCAGAACCGAGCTCGTGCGCTAGTCGTTCTGCGATCACGCATGCTCAAGCTGGAACAGGACCGGGTTGCCTCTGAGGCCTCGGCGGCTCGTAAGGATCAGATTGGTTCGGGCGGCCGCTCAGAGAAGATCCGAACCTACAACTTCAAAGAAAACCGCGTCACCGATCACCGCATTGGGTTGAGCATCTATCAACTGGAAAAGATCCTGGCCGGTGACCTGATCGAGATCAGCAATGCGCTCGTTCACGACGAGCGAACCCGCCAGCTGCAAGCTGATCCCGATGACCAGTGATAACCGGTGACTGAGCCAGCAGGAAGTAAGTCACCAGGGTACAAACCAGCCAGGAAAGAGCCAGCACAGGACGGCTCCATCTCGTGGTCAAGCCTTCTACGAGAAGCAGTTGGTCTGTTCGAGCGCGCCGGCGTCGAGAATCCTGCAGGTAGTGCCCGACGCATCGTCGAGGCTGCGACCGGTCTTGATCCAACCGACCTGGCCCTCAACCTGGAGCAACCAGCGACCGTTCGAGGCGTCGCTCAATTCGACGCCATGGTTGCCCGCCGGCTCAAAGGCGAGCCCTTGCAATATGTGGTGGGGAGCTGGGGGTTTCGACACCTGGACCTGCTGGTTGATCGACGGGTCCTGATACCCCGGCCCGAAACCGAAGAGATTGTCCAGTGGGGCTTAGATGAGCTGGCTCGTTGTGCCCGCTCCGGAAGCGTCGAACCCCTGGTGGCAGATCTCGGAACTGGCAGCGGGGCCATTGGACTTTCTGTACTAACTGAAGTCCAGCAAGCCCAGGTGTGGATGACTGATGCATCCGACGATGCACTGGCAGTTTGTCGTGCCAACCTGGCTGCTTTAGGTCGGGCTGGCGTTCGAGGTCGTATCGTTTCTGGTTCCTGGTTCGAAGCCTTGCCCGACGCACTGCTCGGTGCCGTCGACCTGATCATCACCAACCCGCCCTACGTTGCTCAAGGCGATGAATTGCCTCCGGTGGTGGCTGATTGGGAGCCGAATCAGGCGTTGGTTTCTGGGCCTCTTGGAACCGAAGATGTTCACCATCTCCTCGAAACGGCGCCACGCTGGTTGAGTGCCGATGGGGCCATTGTGGTGGAAATGGCACCTGACCAGGTTGATCCGATGTGTCAGCTGGCCTCTGCTCATTTCGAAGAAGTCGAGTCCAAGCAAGACCTTTCCGACCGCCAGCGCGGCATTGTCGCCCGGTTCCCAAGAAAGCCACATTCATAGGGCCGACCGAGTGTTGCAGCACAAGTCTTGAATCGATGGATCGAGAGTCGGATAGGAAGTCGAGGGACAAGGCGGGCTACGATCAAGAATCGCCGCCTCCGGAGGTCAATCAATTGTTCGGTAAAAACAACAAGCTGGATACAACCTGGCTGGGTCAGGTCAGTTTCTTTGACCAGTTCACCCCAGAGCAGTTGGAAGAAGTGTCGTCGCTGGGCCAGAAAGTCACTGCGGGTCCGGGAGCACTGCTGACCGATCAAGGAAACTTTGGTGAGGTGTCCTACATCGTCATCGAAGGCACCGCCAACGTCTTGATGAACGGCGAGTACGTTGCATCGGTCGGGCCTGGCTCCGTCGTCGGAGAGATGTCGTTGCTGGAGCACCGCCCTCGAGTGGCCTCGGTCGTGGCAGAGACGGAAATGGTCTTGGTGTCGTTCGGCATTGACGAGTTCCGTTCGCTACTGGATCGCAATCCCACGGCCAAGGATCGGATCCTGACCCTGCTGGACGCGCGCAGTCGGGCGAACCTCTCTCGCAACAATGACGATTCTGTTTGAGCTAGACGATTCTGTTTGAGCTAGTGGGTCTATAGTCTGCTCGGGCGCCAACAACTGGACCGCAGACTGCCCAAGTGCCGGTCTTGAATGAAGGTCTCAGTAGCCGGTTGGTGACTTGTTCGACTAACTAATTGGAGTTTTGGTGCGTATCGCAATCGGGTCAGATCACGCAGGATTCGATCTCAAAGAAGAAGTCGGCAACCATCTCCGGTCATGCGGACATGAGGTAATCGACCTCGGAACTCACGACACCGCTTCGGTGGACTATCCCGACTTCGGTGAGGCAGTCGGGAAGTCCGTTTCCTCCGGCGATACCGAGCTTGGTATCGCCGTTTGCGGCAGCGGCATTGGAATCTGTATGGCCGCTGGCAAGGTTGAAGGAGTACGCGCCGCCACGGTGCATGACGTCACCTCAGCTCGCCTTTCTCGACTCCACAATGATGCCAACGTGATGTGTCTGGGTCAGCGCTTTACCGGTGTGCAAGTCGCTCTCGATGCTGTTGACGCTTTCGTTGCTGGAAGTTTTGAGGGTGGTAGGCACAGTCGCCGAGTCGACAAGATCAACACGATCACACGGCAAACAGACTCCTAGTCACTCTCAAATACACGAGATTCGGCCGGGCCTTCCGGTTGCTGGAGCCCGACCCTGATTCCAATATTTCACACTGCACGAACACCACTCCAGAAAGTCTGAGTAGTCCTATGCCTTGGCCAATCCTGAGTAACGAGCCGATCGTCGACATGATGGCGCGTGAAGTAGAGCGCCAGAATACGGCGCTTCAACTCATCGCTTCAGAGAACTTCGCTTCGCCCGCGGTCATGAATGCCACGGGCTCGGTCTTTACCAATAAATACTCCGAGGGCTACCCGGGACGGCGCTACTACGGCGGCAATCAGGTGGTTGATGAGGTTGAACAACTGGCGATCGATCGTGTTTGTCAACTGTTTGGCGCCGAGTTCGCCAACGTCCAGCCTCACGCCGGAGCTAACGCCAATATGGCGGTCTACCAGGCGGTCCTTGACCCTGGCGACACCGTGCTTGGTCTCAGCCTCGACCATGGCGGGCACCTCACCCATGGCTCACCGGTCAACGCATCCGGCCTCATGTACAACTTCGTTGCCTACCGAGTGACTGAGGGTGATGAGCGCTTGGACTACGAGGCAATCAGCGAATTGGCGCACAAACACAAGCCGAAATTGATCGTTGCCGGAGCGACGGCTTATCCCCGCATCATCGACCCCGAGCCGTTCCGCCGTATTGCCGACGAGGTTGGTGCGCTCCTGATGTTTGACGCCGCCCATATTGCTGGCCTTGTCGCTGGGGGAGTACATCCCAACCCGGTCGGCATCGCCGACATCGTCACCTTCACCACCCATAAGACCTTGCGTGGTCCACGAGGGGGCTGCATCTTGGCGACCGAGTCGTTGGGTAAGGCCATCAACAAGGCCATCTTCCCCGGCCAGCAAGGTGGCCCTCAGGAGCACTCCATTGCCGCCAAGGCCGTCGCTTTCGCCGAAGCCGCTACTGACGAGTTCAGGGTCTACGCCGCCCAGATTGTTAGTAACGCCAGTGCACTCGCTGCCCGGCTGGCTCAGGAAGGATTCCGTCTCGTCTCCGGAGGTACCGACAACCACCTGCTGCTCGTTGACCTTCGGACCTTTGACGAGGAGCTCACGGGCAAGGAAGCCCAGATCATTCTGGACGAGGCCGGGATCACCCTGAATCGGAACTCCATTCCCGATGACCCTCGCTCACCCTTTGTCACCTCAGGCCTGAGAATCGGGACCCCGGCGGTCACCACCCAAGGTATGGAAGAGAAAGAGATGGCAGTAATCGGAAGCCTGATCGCCCGCACCCTCCGGGATCGAGCTGATGCTGAGGCAGTGGCCACGATTCGGGCAGAAGTTCGCGATCTCTGCACCCAGTTCAGTCCCTACCCCGGCCTCTGAGGGAACCGGTTTCTTGCCAACGATCTCGTCCTACCTGATCATCATCGGCATTGCCGCTGGCGTGACGGTATTGACGGTCCCGATTTTTCGTGTGATTGCGATTGGTCGTGGCTTGATTGTTGACCCAGATGAGCGGCGATCTCACGTCCAACCAACAGCGACCTTGGGCGGGGGAGCGATGTTTCTCGGATTCCTGGTTGCCTTCGCCGTTGCCGCTACCAGTGGCTGGTTCGACGCGTCGTTTCAAGGAACAACCGAACCCTTTGGGGTCATTGCGGTGGCCACCATGGCCTACCTGGTGGGCCTGGTTGACGATGTTCGGGAGATCTCGGCCCCGGCAAAGACAGCGGGCCTGATTCTGGCTGCTAGTGCCTTGCAATTCAGCGGTATCAGTCTTCAGGTTTTCCGAATTCCCTTCATTCCCGTCCTGATTCTGCCTGCCGATTTGAGTTTTTTGTTGAGCGTGATCTGGCTCATGGGCATGGCTAACGCGGTCAATTTTATTGATGGTCTGGATGGCCTAGCCGCGGGAACGATGGGGATCGGTGCATTCGCCTTTTTCTTGTATTCGATCCAGCTGCGAGAAGAGGGGCTCTTACTTGAAGGAAACATTGGCCCACTCATTGCCGCCGCGGTGGCTGGGGTTTGTCTTGGATTTTTGCCGTGGAACGTGAATCCAGCCAAGATCTTTATGGGAGATGGCGGAAGCCTGCTCCTTGGTTCACTGATGGCGGCCAGCACCATGGCCGTCGGGGGCAGAACACGATCACCCTTTAGCGGTCAAACCTTCTTCTTCTACGCCCCACTGGTGATCCCCTTGGTCATCTTGGGAGTCCCGATGGTCGACACTCTCTTTGCTATTGTCCGTCGGGCCTCACGGCGACAGGGCCTCGCAACCGCAGACAAGGACCATCTCCACCACCGATTGATGAGGCTTGGGCATGGTCACCGCCGAACCGTCGGCATCCTTTGGGCCTGGACGACAGTCTTGTCGGGACTGGTTCTTTGGCCGGTCTATCGGGAAGGTCGAGGCGACCGAATCGTGCCTGTTGGTGTTGTCGCTCTTGGCGTGCTTCTGTATGTGTCGTTTCGCCCAGGCAAGGGCCGAAATGGGGACTCCAACGGAGAGATAAATCCGGACCAAACTCCTCAACGGCGACAGGGGGATCGAGCAGAGACCGGGTAGTGACCGACGAGTGGGGTTGCGAAGGTGTATGCACACTCCATATCGTTCTTGCGGCGCACGGCGTTAGATCCGCGTGTCTCACCCATTTCTGATCGAATACTTCTAGCTTGCAAGGCACCGTGACCGACCGACGACCTCAACTCTCTGAGCAGATGCACAACAGTTCTGGCTCCTTCGAGTTGGTCCTTTCCGCTGTCATGCTTGGTCTCGGTGGCTACTTCGTTGACGGCTGGGTCGGTACCCGCCCCCTCTTCATGATCTTGTTTACGGTTCTTGGCTTCTTTGGCGCCGCCGCTTCGGTCTATTACCGCTACAAGCATGACATCGCCGTCCTCAACGCGGAAACCTCTGCCTTCAACGAACAAGCAGCTTCAAACCAGGCAGCCGCCGCTCAGAAGCGGACTCACTGATGGCCGTCGCCACCGATCGACTCGTTGGACCTTCCCCAGCGGCCGAAGTTGCCTTTGACATGGTCAAGCGTGGGGTAGTAGTCCTTCCCTTTGGCATGGCCTTTGGTGCCCTGCTGGACGGATTCAACGGTGCCATGTCGGTGACCTATGGCATGTTCTTGATCCTGATCAACCTCGTCCTCTCCGCAGGATTGTTGGCCTGGGCTTCAAAGATTTCTTTCGCCGCCGTCGCATCTGCCGCTTTGGGCGGCTATGCAATGCGCCTTGGTCTAATCTTCTTTGCTGTGTGGATCGTGAAAGACATGTCCTGGGTGGCTATGTTGCCGCTTGGAATCACGTTGATCGTTACCCACCTTGGTCTTCTGATCTGGGAGCTCCGTCATGTTTCGGCATCGATGGCATATCCCGGGCTCAAACCAAAAGTCTCTCGCTCCAGCTCGCGGCCAGTTGCCGCCGGCCGGCGCTAATCGTACGAATCAGTTCCCAATCGCTCTCGTAATACCTCAAGGAGTCATTCCTGTGTTCGCAGCACTTGAGTTTCCATCCATCGACAATCTGGTGAAGTGGCCCGCCTACTTCGGTGATGGCACGTTCTATGCCTTCAACAAGATCGCGCTTATCAGCGTGCTGGCGGTCATCATCCCGACCGTCTTCTTCTTGCTGGCCAAGAAGGAGATGGTGCCACGCGGTGTTCAGAACATCGTCGAAGGAACCGTCGAGTTCGTCGAGAAGCAGGTCGTTCTGTCAGCCATTGGCCCAGAAGGACTCAAGTACACCCCCCTGTTGTTGACGATCTTCCTGTTCGTCTTCTTCGGCAACATCTTCGAAGTCATCCCCACCTTCCAAATGCCAGCCAACGCCCGTATGGCCAATCCGGTTATTCTGGCAATCGTCGCCTGGGTCTCCTTCATTGGCATTGGTATCAAGGCTCAGGGCCTTGGCGGGTTCATGAAGTCCTCCTTGTTCCCTCCTGGAGTTCCGAAGGCTCTGATGCCCTTGGTGAGCGTCATCGAGTTCATCTCGACCTTCTTGCTTCGCCCCTTCGGGCTCGCCGTTCGTCTCTTCGCCAATATGCTGGCTGGGCATATCCTGCTGGTCACATTCGGTGTACTTTGCATCACCCTGTTCACCGCTTCGCCGTTGGCCGCCATCCTGCCCTTCAGCTATGCCATGCTGGTCGGACTGACCGGTTTCGAAGTCATGGTCTCCCTCATCCAGGCTTTCGTGTTCAGCCTGCTGACAGCGGTGTACATCAAGCTGTCGCTGCACGCCCACTGATCTCAATTCGCACGATTCTTTCTTTCTACTAACCAACCATTTCTCGCCCTCGGGCAGAACAACAAACCGCTCCACATTGGAGCAATAATTCAGGAGAGCAATTTCCAATGAGCATCATTGCTAGTACTGCCGCTCAGGTTTCTGAGCTTGCCCAGGAGTACACCCCAGCCGAGGCAAAGGCCAACGCTGGAGCTGCTGGCGCAGGTATGGCCTATGGCCTTGCCGCCATCGGCCCCGGAATCGGCATCGGCTACCTGGTCGGACAAGCCGTCCAGGCCATGGCCCGCCAGCCCGAGTCCGCCGGACAGGTCCAGACGACCATGTTCCTCGGCATTGCCTTCACCGAAGCCCTCGCCCTCATCGGCTTCGTTGTCTTCATCCTTCTGAAGTTCGCCTGATCACATGCTTGCTCAAACACTGATGCTCCGCTTCGCGGAGGAAGGTGGAGAGCTCGGAGAACATGTGGTTGAGGAAGCGTCGAACCCGATTCTTCCAACCCTTCCCGAGCTGTTCTGGGGCGCGCTTGCCTTCGCAACTCTGTATGCGTTGGTGAAGTTCGTCCTGCTTCCACCGGTACAAAAAACTATGCAAGATCGAGCCGATCTGGTTCGTTCCGATCTGGATGCAGCCGATGCCGCTCGAAGCCAGGCTGGCTCTGCCGCCAGCGAAGTCTCCGACCAGCTGGCTGATGTTCGGGGCGAAGCAACCCAGATCATTGACGCTGCTCGTGCTGAGGCTGAAGCCGATCGTGCCCGCATCATTGGTGCGGCCGAGGACGAGGTTGCGGCCGCTCGTGCCGAAGCCGAAACCGAGATCGCCGGCGCCCGTGAAGCCGCTATGGCTGGGGTTGGATCCTCCGTCGCTGGTCTTGCTGCTGACGCAGCATCTCGTGTCATGAATCGCACCATTGACGCCAGCACCGCTCAGCCGGTCGTTGACCGATTCCTGAACAGTTCGAACTGAGGCCCCTGATGTATCTTTTCCAAACAGATGAAGAGCACGAGGTCGAAGGCGACGGCCACGAGGGCACCGAAGTAGTTGTGCACCATGAGAATGGTGTGCACCTGGCCGGTGACATGAAAGAGGTCTATTGGGGCTCCTCGGCATTCATCGTGCTGGTCGCTCTGATTGCCTGGAAGTTTGGTCCTGCCATCAAGAAGATGGTGGCCTCACGTCCCGAGCGCATCCAAGCCGAACTCGAAGCCGCCAAGGCTGCCCGAACTGAAGCCGAAGCCGCCCTCAACGCTTCGACCGCCGATCTTCCTGATGTTGGCGCCGAAGAAGTCCGAATTCGTGACGAGGCACTGGAAACAGCATCTCGGCTCAAGGTAGACATGGTGGCTAAAGCCAAAGTCGACGCCGAAGCGCTTAAGACCCGAGGTGTCACCGATGTCGCCAATATGAAGCGACAGGCCCTCACCGACCTGCAAGACGAGGTCGCAACCATTACCCGTGATGCAACCGAAGCCATCGTTACCGAAGGCCTCGACGAAGCAGCACATGCCGAACTCATCGAGAACTACATCAATCAGGTCGGCCAGCTCAGCTGAGCCCCCTGACTGACGACGCGGAGAACACCAGATGTCAGATCACATCACCGGATACGCCGAAGCCCTGCTGGCCGTAGCCCGGGCCGATGGCAACCTCGAAACAGTGAAAGCTCAGTTGGCCGACGTGGCAGCTGCCATTGAAGGCAACGAAGAGCTTCGCTCAACCTTGAGTAACAACACCTTGCCTGCTGCGGTTCGCGGCCAGGTCATTGATGACTTGTTGGCCAATAAGACCACCGACACCACCCGGGCATTGTCCGGACTGATTGTCAACTCTGGTCGAGGTGCGCAGTTCTCCGAGATTGTCAACGCCTTCGTTGCTCATTCCGCTGCCGCTTCGGGCAAGACTGTGGCCACGGTGCGAACCGCGGTGGCAATGTCTGATGATCAGCAAGCACGTTTGACCAAAGCACTCAAGGCCAACACCGGCAATGATGTTGAACTCCAGATCGTGATTGACCCTTCCGTTGTCGGCGGGGCTGTCACCACCATTGGTGACACCGTTATTGACGGCTCACTTCGTAATCGTCTCTCCAAGATGCGCGAGACCATCTAAGAATCTGCCAGCTTTGGCAGCCCATCCCGTTTACTTCAGCACGTACTACTAGTCAGTCCTCGGTAGCAGCGCTACCAGACCTCCAGAGTTACACCTCCAGAATTACAGAGAGATTCTCACATGGCACTCACCTTCGATCCGGCCGAAATCACCGGCGCACTCAAGAAAAACCTCGAGAGCTACGAGGCCGACGTTTCCAACAAGACTGTTGGCCGCATCCTCGCGGTAGGCGACGGCATTGCCCGCATCGGCGGCCTTCCCGACGCAGCCGTTAACGAGATGCTTCGTTTCGAGGACGGAACTATTGGACTAGCCCTGAACCTGGATGAAGACAGCATTGGTGCTGTTGTTCTTGGTGACGTTGCGGGGATTGAAGAAGGACAGGCGGTTGAATCAACCGGCGAGATCCTCTCGGTTCCTGTCGGTGACGGTGTGCTTGGCCGAGTGGTCAACATGATGGGCGAGCCGGTCGACGGCAAGGGCCCGCTCACCAACGTCCAGAACCGACGCATGGAGATTCAGGCACCCGGCATCCTTGGACGCCAGCCAGTTCATGAGCCAGTGCAGACTGGAATCAAGGCTGTTGACTCCCTCATCCCCATTGGTCGTGGCCAGCGAGAGCTGATCATTGGTGACCGCAAGACCGGTAAAACCACCGTCGCTATTGACTCCATCTTGGCCCAGAAGGGACTGGGTGTGAAATGCATCTATGTCGCCATTGGCCAGAAGGCTTCGACGGTTGCCCAGACAGTTGCCCTCCTCGAAGAGGTCGGCGCCATGGAATACACCGTGGTCGTCATCGCTCCGGCATCTGACCCTGCGCCCTTCAAGTTCCTCGCTCCCTACTCCGGTTGCGCCATGGGTCAGCACTGGATGGAGAACGGCGAGCACGCACTCATCATCTACGATGACCTTTCCAAGCAGGCTGAGGCCTACCGCCAGGTATCCCTCCTGCTTCGCCGCCCACCGGGGCGCGAGGCTTACCCCGGCGACGTCTTCTATCTCCATAGCCGCCTACTTGAGCGTGCGGCCAAGCTTTCCGATGAGTTGGGTGCCGGTTCGCTAACTGCTCTACCCATCATCGAGACCAAGGCTGGCGACGTTTCCGCCTTCATCCCGACCAATGTGATTTCCATCACCGACGGCCAGATCTTCCTGCAGGACGACATGTTCAAGTCGGGTCTTCGCCCTGCGGTGGACGTTGGTATCTCGGTGAGTCGAGTTGGTTCTGCCGCTCAGGTCAAGGCCATGAAGAACGCCGTTGGAACCTTGAAGTCTGATCTTCAGCAGTTCCGTGAACTTGCCGCTTTCGCCGCTTTCGGTTCTGACCTTGACGCTGTGTCTCAGGCCCAGCTGGATCGTGGTTACCGCCTGACCGAATTGCTCAAGCAGGGCATCAACGCACCAGTCCCTGTCCAAGAGCAGGTCGTTGTTCTCTACGCCGGCACTCGTGGTTACCTTGACGGTGTCGAAGTAGCCGACGTGCTCCGCTATGAGTCCGAATTGCTGGAGTGGTTCAATTCTCGCCATAGCGATCAGCTTCGCCACATCGCCGACACCGGCAAGGTTCAAGACGAAGAGGCATTGCTTTCCGCCATTGCCGCATTTACCGACCAGTTCGTTGGATCCGAAGGCGACAGCGAGCCAGGAATCGAAGCCCAGAGCGCCGCTGAAACCACCTTGGTGGATGACTCAACGACTCTGCCAGAGACCGACACCAGTCGGGTAGAGGCCTAGTCCAATGCCTGGTGGAGCCGAACGCATTCTTCGCCGCCGTATCGGCAGCGTCAAGAACACCAAAAAGATCACTCGTGCTATGGAGCTGATTGCTGCGACCCGCGTCGCACGCGCCCAGCAACGGGCCAAAGCTGCCCGCCCTTACGCCGAGCAGCTGACCGGCGTGATTGAAGACCTTGCGGCTGCCGGGGCTGACGTGAGTCATCCTCTCCTGCGTCAAGCAGAGAAGGTCGAGAACGTGGCCTTTGTGGTGTGCGCTGGAGACCGTGGTCTTGCTGGCGGCTACAACTCTGGTGTCATCCGCTCGGCTGAAGCCGAGATCCAGGCCCTCCGCGCTGACGGTGGTGACTACAAAATCATTGCTGTTGGTCGAAAGGTCAATGACTACTTCAGGTACCGCGGTTTCAACATCGAGAAGGACTTCTCCGGCTTCACCGATAATCCGACTTATGAGAATGCTCGCGACATTGCTCGCAGCGTACGCGAACTATTTGATGCTGGAGAAGTTGACCAGGTCGAATTGATCTACACCGAGTTCATCTCCATGGGTACTCAAGAATCAACCGTTCGTCGCTTCCTTCCGCTCGAATCGACCGAGACCATTGCCGAATCTGGTGGCGGTAGTGCCGAAGCAGTTGCCGGCTATTCATTCGAACCATCCCCTGAGGGTGTGCTCGAAGACTTGCTACCTCGGTACGTCGAGGCTCGCCTGTTCGCTGCCCTACTTGATGCTGCTGCTTCTGAGCACGCCAATCGACAGCGGGCAATGAAGGCAGCAACCGAAAACGCTGAAGACCTCATCGTGAAACTCTCTCGTGAAATGAACCGGGCTCGCCAGGAGTCCATCACGACTGAGATCATGGAGATTGTCAGCGGTGCCGAATCCTTGGCTGATGATGCTGATGATACGTCTGGTCCCGCAATCGAATTTCCAGAACAACTGATTGTCGAGCACGCTTCCTAGCCGCTCGCTGTCCACTGAAATCTCTTTCCGTCCCTAATTTCGTAAACCTCACCTGAGAAACACCCAGGAGTCAACAATGACTGCAACCGAACCGCAGCTCAAAGAAGGCCGCATCGTCGGTATCGCCGGCCCAGTGGTCGACATCGAGTTCCCACCGGGCGCTCTTCCAGAAATCAACGCCGCCGTCGAATTCGACGTTGTCGTTGATGGTGAGACCACGGCCGTGATGGCCGAGGTCGCCCAGCAGCTCGGCAATAGCCGTATTCGGGCTATTGCCTTGAAGCCGACTGATGGGTTGCGTCGCAACCAGCCGGTTCGCAACCTTGGCCATGGCATCCAGGTTCCCGTTGGTGACGTCACCCTCGGTCACATCTGGAACGTCGTTGGTGAGCCGCTGGACGTTGGACTGGACGAGGTCGACATCGACACTCGTTGGGCCATCCACCGTGCTGCTCCGAGCTTTGATTCCTTGGCACCGTCCAAGGAGGTCCTTGAGACTGGTATCAAGGTCATCGACCTTCTCACTCCGTACCTGCAGGGTGGAAAGATTGGACTGTTCGGCGGTGCCGGTGTTGGTAAGACCGTGTTGATCACCGAGATGATCACCCGTGTTGCTTCCAACCATGGTGGTGTGTCGGTATTCGCCGGTGTTGGCGAACGCACCCGTGAAGGAACCGACCTCTTCATCGAGATGGGCGAGACCATGATGGGCGACGGAGAAACCTCCGTGCTGTCCAAGGCTGCCTTGTGCTTTGGCCAGATGGATGAGCCGCCCGGAGTTCGTCTCCGTGTTGCGTTGTCTGCCTTGACCATGGCCGAGTACTTCCGTGACGTGCAGAAGCAGGACGTGTTGTTGTTCGTGGACAACATCTTCCGTTTCGTCCAGGCAGGATCCGAAGTATCGACCCTGCTTGGTCGTATGCCATCTGCGGTGGGCTATCAGCCAACGTTGGCTGATGAGATGGGTGTGCTCCAAGAGCGCATCACCTCAACCGGTGGACAGTCCATTACGTCGCTCCAGGCCGTGTACGTGCCCGCCGACGATTACACCGACCCTGCCCCGTTCACTACCTTCACCCACTTGGACGCCACCACCGAGCTAAGCCGAGATATTGCTGCTCTTGGTATCTACCCGGCCGTGGACCCGTTGTCATCAACTTCCACCATCCTCGCTCCAGAGGTTGTCGGCAACCGTCACTACCAGGTTGCTCGCAAGGTGCAGGAAGTCCTGCAGCGCTACAACGAGTTGCAAGACATCATCGCCATTCTCGGACTTGACGAGCTTTCCGAAGAAGATCGCTTGGTAGTCAACCGGGCCCGCAAGGTTCAGCGCTTCTTGTCCCAGCCAATGTTCGTGGCCAAGGTCTTCACTGGCCTTGATGGTGTATTCACCCCCGTTGAAGAAACCGTCGAGTCCTTCGAAGCTCTGGTCAACGGTGACATGGATGATCTGCCTGAGCAGGCCTTCCTCAATGTCGGCGGTGCCGACGAGGTTCGTGAGAAGGCCGAGCGCCTGCTGAAGGACACCAAATAATGGCATTCGCCGTCGAGTTCGTCTCTCCGGAGTCGTCCCTCTATTCGGGCGAGGGCACCCAAGTTGTTGCCCGCACCCGTGGCGGCGGCGAGATTGCTTTCCTCACTGGTCACGAACCGTTCATCGGCAGCCTCTTGGCTTCAGAAGTTCGAGTCACTGAAATCTCGGGGAGCGTCGCTTCCTTCGCTGTCCGTAGCGGCTTCGTTTCGGTAACGGGTACTTCGGTGACCGTGTTGTCTGATGAAGCCTCTCTTGTGTCTGATATAGACGTCGAAGAAGCTAAGGCCGACCTTGCTGAGGCCGAAGAAGCCTTGAAAGCCAATGAGGACGACAAGTTCGCCGCCCAGGACAAGCAATGGGCCGAACTCAAGCTCAGCCTGGTTTCCCAGTCTGATTAGCCAGCGCTGCTAAGAACATGGCCAGGTTGGTCGATAGTAACGTGCGGCATGAGGGCCAGCTCGAATCTCTGGATTCTGGCTGGCCTTTGCCGATTGAAGTCCAGGTCTTGAAGCACAAGAGTGCCTCGGATCCTCTTCCGATCTTTCACCTGGTCCATCCAGCCCGAAGCGTTGGGTGATTGTGTGACTGTCTCGGTTTCGAACAACTCTCTTTACTACGGTGGTCTGCTATGACTGAACGATTGGCACCAGAACGAAATCTGGCCCTCGACCTTGTCCGAACAACGGAGGCCGCGGCGATGGCCGCTGCTCGATGGATGGGCCGAGGCGACAAGATTGGTGCCGACCAAGCCGCAGTAGACGCCATGCGTGAAGTTCTTGGCAGCGTCACCATGGATGGCCTCGTTATTATTGGTGAAGGCGAAAAAGATGAAGCACCGATGTTGTACAACGGTGAGAGCATCGGCAATGGCCAGCCGCCAAAGACCGACATTGCCGTTGATCCGGTGGACGGCACAACCCTGACTGCTCAAGGCCAAGCCGGAGCTATTGCCGTCATCGCTGTGGCCGAACGGGGCACGATGTATGACCCCGGCCCCATGGTCTATATGGACAAGATCGCGGTTGGACCCTCCGGTGCTGGCATCGTCGACATCCGGCTCCCTGTCGATCGAAACTTGACTGCGCTAGCCAAGGCCAAGCGGGTCAATATCCAGGATCTGACAGTCGTCGTTCTTGATCGTCCTCGACATGACAGCCTGGTGGCGGAGATTCGCGAGACCGGGGCTCGAATCAAGCTCATTCAAGACGGTGATGTCGCCTCCGCCATTGCCACAGCCTGGCAGGGCGCAGGTGTCGACATTTTGATGGGGATCGGTGGCACCCCAGAAGGCGTGATCGCCGCTGCTGCGCTCAAGTGCATGGGGGGCGATCTGCAGGGTCGGCTCTGGGCTCGCGACGATGATGACCGCGCTGCGGCGGAGGAGCAGGGTTATGACCTGGACAAGATCCTGACGCTGGACGATCTGGTCAGTACGGACAACTGCTTCTTTGCTGCCACCGGTATCACCAGTGGTGACCTTCTGAAGGGTGTTCGCTACACCGAAGACGGCATCTCGACCCAATCACTGGTCATGCGTGGCCGCTCGGGAACTGTGCGCGTGATCGACGCTCATCACAAGCCATCCAAGCTTCGTGAGATGGGCGCCCTTCACTATTCTCGCCGCGCCGAATAGACTTCGTTCTCTTCCGCAACGCCAGACCGGGTGGATCTAGTCCGGAATGTGCATCTCAGTGATGTCAGCTGGCGCTGACGGATACTTCATGTTCAGAGACTCCAGGGTCTGAATCACAATCTCGGATACTGCGATATTGCGGTACCACTTGCGATTGGCTGGGATGACGTACCAGGGAGCATCCTTGGTGCTGGTTCTCTCCAGTGCCCTCTCAAAGGCCGTCTGATAGTCAGCCCATTTCTCGCGGTGGACCAGATCACCACTGTCGAACTTCCAGTTCTTCTCCGGTCGATCCAGTCGTTCTTGCAGCCGTTCTTGTTGCTCTTCTTTGGAGATGTGCAGGAACAATTTGATGATGGTGGTGCCTTCGTCGGCCAGCATCTGCTCGAAGTTTGCGATGTGCTCATATCGCTTCTGCCAGCGGCTCTTGTCAACCAGATCCATGACCCGAACAACAAGCACGTCCTCATAATGGCTGCGGTTGAAGATGGTGATTTGGCCGTCGGCGGGCGCGTGTTGATGGATTCGCCATAGGTAGTCATGGGATCGTTCCAGGGACGACGGCGCCTTGAATGCAGCAACCTTGACCCCACTGGGATTGACTCCTTCGAATACGTGCTTGATCGTTCCGTCCTTGCCGCCAGCGTCCATGGCCTGGATGACAATCAAGACCCGCTGCTTACCCTCGGCGTAGAGCAGTTCTTGCAACTCCTCCAACCGCTCATTCAACTCAAGGACCCGGTTCTTGCCTGCATCCTTGTTGGACAGTCCACCGTCTTCTTCATGCTCGGACCACTCCGGGGTTCCACCTGGGTCAATCCTGGAAAGATCAAAATTTGAGTTGGGTTTCACTCGGAGTTTGTCAATATCAAAGGCCATCCAGTGATGATCCCACATCCCCGATGCAAACGCGTCCAGCGCAACTCGCTGCGCACGTGATTCTGACCCAAGCGGGTGGGGGATAGGTTGCCGGTAATGATTGTCGCCGAGCTTGAGGTTTGTCACTCCCGTGCCATTGCTCCGACTCGACGTATTGCCTTGGGTGCACGAAATCTGCCGGTTGCACCTTCCCCCGGCGCTGGCGGTCTCCTCCTCGCGGGAATTGTGGCCCACACTGCTGATCAAGTTGAGCCCGAGTTGCGTGAGGGGCTCTATCACCTGATTGAGCAGCTAGCGGCCGGGCAGCGAGTAGTGCAACCTCGGGTCCGGCATCGCTTCCAAGCCGACCGGGTTGGTCTCTTAAGTAGTGTGCATCGGCTTGTTGGTGTTGGGGGGCAACTGCAGTTTGAGTTTGCCGAGAATACCGGTCGGCCGATCCAGCATGCTCTGGCTGCCTCCTATGCTGCTGCCTCCTTGCCTGAGCAGTGCCAGGAACCGGTCTTTGAGGCCATTCTCGCAGCCCTGATGTGGTCAGGCGAGGTCGGACAGCGGTTCATCAGTCACGTCATGGGTGGACGCGGTGCCAACCTGGCCGAACTCACGTCGTGGAATGATCCGACGATGTGGGCATTGCAACTATTCGGGTTGGAGGATGCACAGTCGGGCGGATTCAACCGTCGTCAGGTTCAGCGACGCTTTCGTAACCTTGTGAGAGATGCCCATCCCGATCACGGGGGTGTGAGTGCTGATGCAGCCAAGCGGATTGCCGATCTGACAGAGGCCAGGCGAGTTCTGCTGGGGGCGACTCAGGAAGGTATGAACTGATGAAGGGTCTCATTCTTTTTCATGGAGCGGGAGGTGATAGGGACCATCGTCTCTTTCTCGCCCTCGAAGAGCATCTGGATATTCCGGTGGCTCGCTGTAACTTTGAGTACCGCCAGAACAATCCTGGTCGTCGGCCGCCGGACCGGATGCCCAAGCTCATCGCATCTATTGAAGAGCAGACGGTGGGACTGGCCGAGGATTGGGGACTGGAGCAGAACGAACTGGTTCTTGGTGGACGCTCCATGGGCGGCCGGGCTTGTTCCATGGCTGTTGCCGAAGGGTTGGAAGCGGCAGGCCTGCTTTTGTTGAGCTACCCGCTCCATCCTCCGAAGAAGCCAGACAAGCTTCGCGTCGAACATTTTTCCGAGCTGGACTTGCCCGTTCTTTTGATCCAGGGAGCCAGTGACCCGTTTGGCAAGGAGCCAGAGTTCGCTGAGCATCTTCCATCTATTCCGGGCCCTGTATCCCAGGTCTGGCTGGAGCGAACTGGCCACGACCCGGTGGCCAAGCATGACCCGACTGTGCTCGCCGCAGTATCGGACTGGCTCGTTTGATCGCCAGTCACCGCTGGTGGTGGCCACTGTTGAGTGAGCTAGCGTGACGCAGTGAACCCTTCCTCCTCTGACGTCAGCCTTGTCATCGATACTGATACAGGTTCAGATGATGCGGTAGCCCTCCTTATGGCGGCACGGCTCCCTGGTGTTTCGGTCAGGGCAGTCACGACGGTGTATGGCAATATTGATTTGGACCAGACCACCCGCAACGCGCTGGTGACACTCGATATGGCTGATCGAGTAGACATTCCGGTGTTCAAGGGTGTTCCGCATCCACTTCTTCGGCGGCAGGCGGACGCGGAGTTTGTGCATGGTTCTGATGGCATGAGCAATGTTGAATTGCCGGAGCCATCTCGGCCTGCCGCACCTGGACATGCCGTTGATGTTCTTCGTCGCATTGCTGTTGAAGAGCGGGGCAAGCACACCCTTGTGACGCTTGGGCCGCTGACAAATATTGCGGCGGCTGTTGTTCTGCAGCCCGACTTCCTCCAGTGCTTCAAGCGGGTGGTGGTGATGGGAGGAGCCTTTGATGGGGTTGGCAACGTCGGCCGTGCTGGAGAGTTCAATATTTGGAGCGATCCTGAGGCAGCCAAGATTGTTCTTGATGCACCGGGGCTCCTGACCTTTGTCGGATGGGACATTTCTCGCCGCTATGCCGTCGTCACGGCCGACGAGCAAGCCGAACTCCGTGCCCTCGGACCGATTGGACGATTCGCGGTGGACATCAACAAGGCCGTTAACGACTACGCCATTGCCCAGACAGGCTTGGCTGGCTATGACCTGCCTGATCCGATCGCCATGGCCGTCGCCATCAACCCAGCGGTGGCGTTAGAAACTCGATCGGTCAATATCGACATTGGAATGGATGATGCTGGACAGGGCGGAACGTTCATTGACCACTACGGCCATCTGGTAGATGAGTCGAATTGTGAATACGTTGCTGTGGCCGACGAAGCCCTGTTCAAGCGAATGCTTCGGGCAGCCTGCGAAGGCTAGATCAGGACTGGGTCACCAGGTTGCCAGCGACCAGCGCTTGTGGCGCAGTTGTTGGTGTTGGGAGGGGTTGGATGGCGTATTCGATGTGGCCGTTGCAGTGGAGCCAGGATGAGGATTTGTTGCCTGGTGCGCAGCCGGTTCCGCGGCCGTAGGTGCCGGTGGAGTGGGTGGAGGGGGCTTCGGTTTCGTAGGTGGTGTTGTTGAGGGTGATGTTGTCGATGTAGACGTTGCGGTCTGTTGGTTGCTGTCCGTCGTTGGTGAATTGGATGTTGATGTTGTTGATTGCGGTGGTGGTGGTGAATTCGTAGGTGGTGAGGGTGGTGGTGAGGGTGAGGTTGGCGTGGGTTTGGCCGTTGATGTTGAGGTTGATTTGTTCTTGGCCGGTTGTTCCTCGTGCGGTGAGGGTGATGGTGTGGTGGCCGGTGTTTGTGTCGTCGGTGTCGTCGTCTCCTGAACCGTCGTCTCCTGAACCGTCGTCTCCGGAGCCGCTGTCTTCGACTGGTGTTTGGAGGGGTTGGATGGCGTATTCGATGTGGCCGTTGCAGTGGAGCCAGGATGAGGATTTGTTGCCTGGTGCGCAGCCGGTTCCGCGGCCGTAGGTGCCGGTGGAGTGGGTGGAGGGGGCTTCGGTTTCGTAGGTGGTGTTGTTGAGGGTGATGTTGTCGATGTAGACGTTGCGGTCTGTTGGTTGCTGTCCGTCGTTGGTGAATTGGATGTTGATGTTGTTGATTGCGGTGGTGGTGGTGAATTCGTAGGTGGTGAGGGTGGTGGTGAGGGTGAGGTTGGCGTGGGTTTGGCCGTTGATGTTGAGGTTGATTTGTTCTTGGCCGGTTGTTCCTCGTGCGGTGAGGGTGATGGTGTGGTGGCCGGTGTTTGTGTCGTCGGTGTCGTCGTCTCCTGAACCGTCGTCTCCTGAACCGTCGTCTCCTGAACCGTCGTCTCCGGAGCCGCTGTCTTCGACTGGTGTTTGGAGGGGTTGGATGGCGTATTCGATGTGGCCGTTGCAGTGGAGCCAGGATGAGGATTTGTTGCCTGGTGCGCAGCCGGTTCCGCGGCCGTAGGTGCCGGTGGAGTGGGTGGAGGGGGCTTCGGTTTCGTAGGTGGTGTTGTTGAGGGTGATGTTGTCGATGTAGACGTTGCGGTCTGTTGGTTGCTGTCCGTCGTTGGTGAATTGGATGTTGATGTTGTTGATTGCGGTGGTGGTGGTGAATTCGTAGGTGGTGAGGGTGGTGGTGAGGGTGAGGTTGGCGTGGGTTTGGCCGTTGATGTTGAGGTTGATTTGTTCTTGGCCGGTTGTTCCTCGTGCGGTGAGGGTGATGGTGTGGTGGCCGGTGTTTGTGTCGTCGGTGTCGTCGTCTCCTGAACCGTCGTCTCCTGAGCCGTTGTCGTCTCCGGAACCGCTGTCGTCACCGGTTCCGTCGTCTGCAGGAGCATTCTCTTGTCCTGGAGAGCCGAGGTCGCTTGAGGAGACTGACCAGTTTGAGCCGAGGTCATTATCGGATTGAAGATCGATCAGTTCGAGAGTTCGATTGTCGACGGCTTGTGGCCACGGACTCGCATTGGAGTAGGTGACTGAGTCGGCGACGAGACCACTGGCGGTGACCAGTTCGATAGTTTCGCCAGATCCCTTCAGGCTTCCGTTGAATTCGATCAGTGGAATATTCGGAAGATCTGAGTAGGCGGCTTGGAGCAGGGTGATCGACTCTGTCATGACCAGGCGCGCACCGGGCAGAAGGATGGTTCCACCGGGCATAGACCTGCCGTTCTTAAACACGGCTTCAATCTGCCAGCCCGAGAGGTCAACCGGTTGTGATCCTGTGTTTACAAGCTCCAAGAACTCTGGTTCATCGCTGGATGGGCTGTGTTGAACCTCGGAGATCACAACTGATGAAGGCGCACCAAGCGTTGGCACGCGAGACTCGTTAGCAAACTTGGCCCGGACTCGGTCGACCGTGCGGTGAAAGTAACTGCCTGTCTCACCGATATGGAAGCGGCGGGGCCATGCCGCTTTGTCCAGATCAGCAGTCTCAGCTCCAATTGCCGCAACTCGTGCATCGTGCATCTGACGGATCTGGTCCGAAGCTAGCGGGCCAGATGTAAGTGTGGCGATTCGTGCCCAAACCATGGCCTCCAGCGTCGCATCTCCGTAGACGGCGTCCATGAGCGGATCGTTGATGCAGCGGAGACCGGTTTCGGTTTCGCCGTTGCAGTCGAAGACAGTTGTAGCGAAGGTGTTGTTGAGATCCCAGGGGTACAGCGACCAGAGTCCGGTGTCCTTAGTATCTCGGTATACGTAGAAGTTATGGAAGCTGCTGTCGTAGTGGCCAACAGTGGAGCCAGTCGCCACGTAGTTGACGAGTGCTGGAACGTCGAACTTCGAGAAAAGCATTGCTCGCTGAGCAGATGTCGATGCCCCATCCAAGGATTGAGTGATCTCAAGTAGTTCCGGACCCGACGTGTCGCCTGAACGTTGATCGAAACCGGTAGGAGTTCGAAATCCCCCCGCAGTTGCTTTGAAGAAGTCGCCGCTATCTAGGTTGTTGGCGTTGCGCCACGTTCCGTCAAGCTTTTCCTGAAATCGATAGACGCCTTGAAATGATGCGTTTCGTTCGAGCCTAATGACACCTGAATGAACTCGGGGAAACCCAGCTTGCTCAAAGAGCCACCAGGACGTTTCGGCTCTTGCCCATTCAGTGATCGAACCGTCTGTTGCAAGAGCGAACTCATCAACCGGATAGTCGGTGATCCCCGGAACCTGAAGAACGAAGCCTTTTGGAAGGTCGAAGCCGAGCGCGAGCTTGTCGTAGGTTTGTCGTGCGTAGTCGCCGCCTCTAATGGCAACGGTAGCTCCGTCAAAGACCTCGCCGTCATAGGCCACAACGGCGGAGAACGAGAGAGATCGATCCTCTGGATTTGCCATCATCGTGGCGTAATCGTCGTCATCCATGAAGTACTCGAGGATCGGGGCTCCATCGGTCGTAGCTGAGGGATTGGCGACGACAACTCCCAGGTAGTCCCGTGAATCGCTCGCAACTGGTGCCGAAACAGAGCCGTGTTCCACCCGGTAGCGAATGAGTTCTCCAGCGGTCTGGCCAGGAATGTCAAACTGGAACCGGCCTGGCTCGACTTCATCCATTGGAGTTGTCACTGGCGATTCGTGGCCAACCCGATAGACCAGGTTCGGAACCCCGTCGCCCTCAACTTGAACGTTTATCCGCACTGACTCGTTGGCACTTGGAACGCCAGGAGAAGCGGTTATCCCAGAGATGGAAAAGTCAGAGACAATTGGTTGGTTGTTGGCTGCACCAGGCGTTGGTTCTGCATCCGAAGCGAACCAGTTGCTTGACAAGGAATTGTCTGACGCGAAATCAATCAGTTCAAGCGACGGGCCGGCTCCGTCGGCTGCCGTTGGCCAGTCACCCTTGTCGTCGTATTCAACTTCATCGATGATGAGTTCGCCTTGGGCGAGGATGATGATTTCACCCTTGTTCGAAAGCTTGCCTTGGTAAGTGCCAACAGGAACGATGCCGTAGGTGGCTTGTGTCAGGTTGGTTTCCGGAGCCAGAATGACGTACCCGTTGGCGGGGACAACAACGCCGTCGAGCAGAGCTGTCACCCCTGTGGTGAAGGAGAACCCGTCGAGGGAGAGGTCTTCCCCGCTCGGGTTATGGAGTTCAATGAACTCGTACTCGGTTCCGTCAGAAGGGTTGTAGTGAATCTCAGAAATTAGAACGGGTGCCTGGCCGGCTGCTTCGACTGGACCAATCACTGCGGTACTTGCGGCAGAAAAGACTGCGGCGATGAGTACGAAAATGGACTTGCGCATGGTGCCACCCTCCAAGGTTTTGTGCAGACCTATCGGGCCCCGTCAGCCATATATGAGCTATTCGTGGTGCGGGGCCTCCAGGGCGGTGTCGCCCGGGTTGAAGTCTTCCAGCTCTCGTGACGCTGTTTCCGGGTATCGGGTTGATACCAAGTAGGCGACAAGGAGGGGAGCCCACAGCAGGACCAGCAGGGCAGGTCCAAGACTTCCCCAGACCACGCTTAGGTGGCCAACAATGACCAGGCCGAGCGCGCTCCCCGAGACAGCAATGACATCGAGCATTCCACCAATCCTTGCCCGCGCTCTTGTGGGAAATAGCTCGGTTTGATAGCCGCGAAGGGCTGTGAATGAAGCTCCAAGCAGCCAAACGCTGAGCAAGGACGAGAACCACAGAGCGGGTCCGCTCTGATAGTAGGACACCAGTGACATCACAGTTCCCAAGGCCATGCCCATGGACCCGATCCGCTTGCGCCCATAGCGGTCGGCGAAATAGCCGGCAGCCAGGATGACCAGGCCGACAGGCGTGGAGATCAGAACTCGGAAGAGGCTGATTTTGGCGGCGGAGAAGCCTCGCTCGTCCTTGAGGAAGGTGTTCTGTAGCTGTGATGCCGGGGACAAGAAGAGGGAGGCGCAAAAGGAAGAAACAGCGAGCAGAGCAAAGCGTCGCCAGTCGATCTGGCCGGGGGAGTGATGCTCGGCGGCGACATCGAAGCGTCGGGTCTCGGGAAGGTTCTTCGCGACCCACCACAGAACTGGCAGGAAAGCGAGTGAAGCCACAAACACGATTCGCCAGCTACCAATGGAGATATCCGCGGCAGGTAGTACAGCAAGAACAAGGGCGCCACCGAAACCAGTGGCGAGGGCCATGAGAGCGACGCTGAGTGATCGCACACCCGCCGGCACCTCTTCGGTGACAGCGAGGGTCAACAAGGTCAACAAGCCCGTGTCAAAGCCGCGGGCCAGGGCCTGGGTGATGCCGAGCGTCAGCATGTCGTTGGAGAGGGCTCCGCTCGCAGTGAAGATGATTGATGCAAGGGCAAAACCGAGGAGAAGTGGGCGTCGTCCGATGCGGTCGGCTCGTCTGATCAAGATCGCAGAGAGAACAACCCCGACGCGCAGCGCTGCCAGTGTGTTTGCTTGCATTGAATTGTTGGCGCCAAAGTCCTTGGCGGCGAAAGCAATGGTCTGACCTATGACCACACCGAGGTAGCCAGCAACCACACTGAGGACAGCGAGGACAGATAGGAGGGTGGTCGTGCGGGTGGTGATTACTTCCTCTGGCCACCACCTGCGTCTGTGGGGTTCCCGGTCAAGTTCGATCAGTCCGCGCCGCATGAGCGGAGTGAACAGTGGCCGCCAAACCGGAATATCAAGCCGAAACTCCGTGGTCTCGATAATCCTGACCTTCCCACCGGCCTGGGGTTCGGCTACAAGAGTTCGCCGGTAGTCACTGAAAGGACCGTGTTCCTGGATAAAGACTCCGGGAGATACCTCGTCTTCGATCAAGAAATCAATTCGAGGTTCAGTCAGACCCTTCGCAGTCTTGGGGTCAAGGACTTGATCGAAGGTTGTAGTGGTCACGGATTCTCTTGTGTCGAATGGCCTGTGTCGGCCTGATCCGTATTGCTCTGCCGTGTGTTGGTCCGGTCGGCTCGCTCTGCTTCCTCAAGCTGGGTGCTTACCCGCTTGTTGGCGATCCACAAGAGTCCCGCAATAAGCCCCAGCGGGATGGCCACCAACAAAACTTCGTCCCATCCTCCCTGATGTGCAAAAAGTGGGAACAAAACGGCTGCTTTCGGCGCTGAAGAGGGTGGAACCAGCCTGCCGAACATGGTGGTGAAGCGTACGGCGATAACGTGTCGACACGGGTTCACGAGAGGAACGAATGTCAGAAAATCAGCTACTTGAAGAGTCAAGCGACTTGTACCAACAAGTCCAGAAGGTGGTTGACATCATGCGGCCCGCTATCCAGGCAGACGAGGGCGACATCGCCCTTCGAGCCGTGTCGGAGGATGGCCTTGTCTCGGTTGAACTGATGGGGGCGTGCGTGACCTGTCCAGCATCAAGTGCGACGATGAAGGATGGTATTGAGCGAATCTTGCGGAAACGAGTGGACGGGGTGACCGGAGTCGAGCATGTCGGTGAGGAACTCATCGGCGCCGAAGATGGCACCCTGGTATCGCTAACCGGCTCGACCCCAAAGGTCTCCCCGTTTGCTTCGTAACGTCGCATTGCCGAGAGGCTGACTACATGGCAGCCAGGTTCGGTTACTAAGCAGCCAGTTTGATTACTTGGCGGCCAAGAGGTCGCGGATCTCACCAAGAAGATCGGTTTCGCTTGGTCCGTCGTCTTCTTCTTCTGGCTGAACTGACTTGTTGTAAGCCTTCACCAACATGAAGATGACAGATGCAATCATGATGAAGCTGAGCAATAGGGTCAGCCATGCACCGTATTCGATTGCCGGCTCAACCATGGAAACGGTGCCGTCGTCGGCAACGACCTCGGTCGATCCGCCAAGGCCGATCTTGAGATCGCTGAAGTCCGGCTTGCCGAAGATGCGGGCGACGATCGGCAGGATCATGTGGTCAACGAGGCCTTGAACAACGGGTGCGAAGGCCAGAGCCATGATGAGACCGACGGCAGCTTCGAATACTCCACCCTTGTTCACGAAATCTTTGAATTCTTGAATCATGTGTTTTTCCTTTTGTGTGGGCATTAGCGCCGCAAGTATGGACCAAAGAAGGTTCACTCCGCGCAAAGAGCGATAAATTACCCAAATGGTCGATTCGCATGCCACATGTAGCCAGCATCCCGACAGATCCGCTGCAGTTGGCTGTCAACGGTGCGATAAGCCCATCTGTGCTGAGTGCATGCACGCTGCATCGGTCGGGTTTCATTGCCCAGCGTGCACCGAGTCTGGTGCCCAGAAGATTCATCGCCCCGGCAGCCAAAGCAAGAACACCTACTTCACCTATGGCGTCCTTGCTTCAATCGTCGCTGTCTTCCTCTTTGAGCTCTTTCTGGACAATGGGGCCGGAACTCGTAACCAGTTCAGCAGCGACTACTTGCTGTGGGGTCCAGGCGTGTCCCACGGAGACTATTGGAGAATCGTTACCGGCGCCTTCCTTCACGGTGACATTGTTCATCTCCTATTCAATTCCTATTTCATCTACAGCTTTGGTCGCTACCTGGAACAAGGGGTTGGCTGGCTGCGAACTGGCCTGATCTATGCTGGCGGCCTCTTCGGAGGCTCCGCCGCGGTGCTGCTTTTCAACTGGGAGGTTCCCACGCTTGGAGCCTCAGGAGCAGCCTTGGGTCTTGGTGGCGGGGCGGTGGCCATCATGGCTTCTCGGGGTCAGTCGATTACCCAATCACCGCTCAGCCGGGTGCTCCTACTGAACTTGGCCATTCCTTTCTTCATTGGCGGCATCTCCTTCTGGGGCCACTTCGGCGGCATCATCGGTGGCGCGCTGGTCGGAGCAGCTCTCAGCTTCCTACCGGTGCGGTTTGGCCAGTCACATGCTGTGGCTCGTCTAGCCGCTGGCGCGGTCGTCGTTGCACTTGCTGCTCTCGCGGTTGTAGCTGGAACCGAAATCGGTCCCTCGCTCGCCGGCCCCTAATTGTCAGCTCCTAGCCCTCGGCATAGACCGAGATAGCTAGGTCACCAGCTGGATCGAACTCGTCTTGCTTCCACGACGAGTAGCGCTCGACCAGCTGGAGACCCGCTGCGGAGGCAAGCTCGTCCAACTGGGTAGGCGTGGTCCAGCGAATGAGCCAGGGCCGCAACTTGATTCCAGCTTCGGCGATGTCCACGTGTTGGCCAGTGATGGTTTGGGTTTGGGTGTCGACCAGGGTGGCAGCCAAGACCAACCGGTCGGCGTCGATCCGCGAAACTCCCAAAGACGACTTCTCGCTCTGGCCGAGCCCGACACCGGTGAACGTTTCGATTATCAGAGGAGCACCCGGAGCCAACGAGGGGGCCACCTGGTGGAAAAATGCCTGCTGGTCTTGAACCGAAGGCAGATTGAACAAGGTATTGAAGGCGCAAAGTGCGGCCCCGAAGGCTCCCGGTCCAAAGGGGAGCGACGACATGTCGCCTAGTACGTTCACCACGGATTTGGGGCACTGGCTAAGCATGGGGATGGAAGCGTCAAGGCCGATTACTTGGTGGCCTCGTTCAACCAAGGGGATTGCCAATCTGCCGGTTCCGACGCCGAGTTCCAGAATTGGTCCACCCAAACAACGACGGGAGACGAAGTCGGCCGTAGCTTCGGCATCGGTGATCTGGCCGTACCACTGGTCATAGACATCGGCGAACGAGTTGCCATAGGTCCCAGGGCCGAACGCTGTCATGAGTCCGAACCGTACCGCTCGCCATCGCTGAGCGCTAGCCTTTTGAGGTGGCTTCCGTCAGCACGACCCACAGCAGCACCATGCACTACCTGGACCATGCCGCTTCGACCCCGGTCCGTCCGGTCGCGCTCGAAGCCATGCTGCCCTACTTGACTACCCAATTCGGTAACCCCTCCGGTGCCCACCGACTAGCCAGGAACGCCAACAAGGCCATTGACGAGTCGCGTGAGCTGATGGCTGATTTGCTGGGTGCTGAACCTGGAGAGGTTGTATTCACCGGCGGCGGAACCGAGGCCGACAATCTGGCCGTGTTCGGGACCGTGGAAGCCCGGCCGGGGCGAGCGGTTTGCTCAGCAGTTGAACACCACGCCGTTATTGAGCCGGTCGAGAGTTTGGGCGGCTCAATCATTCCCGTTGATCACGATGGCCGGGTCCGGCTGGAAGAACTTGAGCCCTTGCTTGGCGATGATGTCAGCCTGGTTTCGGTCATGCTGGCCAATAATGAAACTGGGATGGTTCAACCGCTGGACAGCATTGCTGGCATGGTTGGCGCCCACGCTCCGAATGCGCTCATTCATACTGACGCGGTGCAAGCGTTCTCTTGGCTGGATGTCGCTGACGTGGCCCAGGTGGCTGATCTGGTTTCGGTTAGCGCCCACAAGTTCGGTGGCCCACAGGGTGTCGGAGCCTTAGTGATTCGAGATCGAGCGACACTTGCTGCCCGAGCCGTGGGTGGCGGCCAGGAACGAGGCCGCCGTAGCGGTACCCAGAACGTGGCCGGAATCGTGGCTATGGCGGCCGCAGCCGAAGAAATGGTAAGGAATCGCCAGGTCGAGGTCGAACGAATCCGAGGCCTTCGCGACCTGCTGCTGGACGGGATCCTGAGCACAATTCCCGGTTCATTGGAGACGGGGCCCAGAGAGCTGAAGACAGCAAACATCGCCCATCTCTGCTTCGAAGACATTGAAAGTGAGTCCCTCTTGTTCTTGCTGGAAAAGGCCGACATCTACGCCTCGGCTGCTGCTTCGTGCTCAAGCGGAGCAATGGAGCCGAGTCATGTTCTGGCCGCCATGGGATTTTCCCGCCAACTTGGTTTTGGATCCCTGCGACTCTCGCTGGGTTACACCACCACCGAAGCCGACGTTGACGCGGTCCTTCGGGTATTGCCGGAAGCAGTGCAGCGCCTTCGGGATTCGGAGGAGAGTCGTGGCTGAAATCCTTGTTGCCCTGTCCGGCGGTGTTGATTCAACCGTGGCCGCTGCCCTGCTGGTGCAGGAAGGTCACGATGTCACCGGCGTCACCCTGAAGCTCTGGGGCGGAGAAACCGATTCTGGCTGCTGCTCAGTGTCTGACGTTGAGGATGCTCGCCGGGTCGCCCAGCAGCTTGGCATTGACCACCATGTCTTCAACTTTGGCGATGACTTCGACAAGTTCGTGGTTGATCCTTATGTCGCCGACTATGCCGCAGGCAAGGTGCCGAACCCCTGCATCGAATGCAACCGCCACATCAAGTTCGACAAGCTCTTCCGACGGGCCGACGCCTTGGGCTTTGATTTGATTGCTACCGGACATCATGCCCAGGTGGTCGAGACGGCTGATGGCAGTCTCCGGGTCGGCCGGGGAGCTGATCCGACTAAGGATCAGAGCTATGTCTTGCACATGCTTGGCCAAGACCAGTTGCGACGTCTGCGACTTCCCGTTGGCACGTTTACCAAGGATCGGGTCCGTGAGTTGGCCAGCGAACTTGGTTTGCGAACAGCCAACAAGCCCGACAGTCAGGATGTTTGTTTCATCGAACGAACGCCGGGTCGGGGTGAAACCGGTAGACGAGTCTTTCTGGGGGAGCGGATCCCGCTGCGACCAGCAACCATCGTCGACCAGTCGGGCAAGACGGTTGGCTCAGCACCCTCGGTAGAACTCGTCACCGTTGGCCAACGCAAGGGCCTCGACCTGGGTGGAGCGCCCGACCGCCGCTATGTGATTGATATTGATCATGAGGCAGCCGTGGTCACGGTTGGTTCTTTCGACGAGACCCTGACTGATCGCACGGTCGTGTCTGATCTTGAGTGGACCAACGGTCCGGTTGAGGGAGAGTTTGTCGTGCAGTGTTCGGCTCACGGCTCTCGCAAGCCAGCAACAATTGATCCGGCTGACGGCACCACGGTTCTGTGGAGTGAGCCCCATCAGCGAGTCGCCGTCGGACAATCGGTGGTGCTCTATGTCAACGACACCGTCGTCGGTGGTGGTATCGCCGGACCCCCACAGGCCTCCCCATGATCTCGTTAGTTTCTCGTTCTGGCACCGGTAGAGATCCATATGCGACATCTGGTCGGTGCCAGAAGCTTGATTTGGGTTTCGCGTGACGAGGGTATTGCAGCCCGGCCAGGTTGCTGAGGCGGTGGCGATCTTGCAAGAGGGAGGGCTGGTGGCCTTTCCAACCGAGACCGTTTATGGCCTGGGTGCCGATGCGTCAAACGATGAGGCCATCGCCAGGGTGTATGAAGCGAAGGGTCGCCCGACCGGGCACCCGCTCATCGTGCACCTGGCCTCAGCCAGCCAGTTGGCAGAATGGTCATCGAGCGGCGATGAACGAGTTGCCCAACTGGCAGAGGCGTTCTGGCCTGGCCCGCTGACCTTGATCGTGCCCCGCTCAGATCGGGTGTCGCTGGCCGCGACCGGGGGACGAGAAACCGTCGGCCTGCGGGTGCCAGCTCATGACTTGACAAGGTCCTTGCTGGAACAGTTCGGCGGGGGTCTTGTCGGCCCGTCGGCCAATCGGTTCGGTCATGTCAGCCCAACTACGGCTGCCCATGTGATGGCCGATCTGGATGGCCGGATTGACGCGATATTGGACGGCGGACCAGCCGATGTCGGCATCGAGTCCACCATCGTCGAGATCACCGATGACGGTCCAGTCGTCGTGTTGCGCCCGGGGGCAATTGCCGTCGACCAGCTGGAGCATGCACTTGGCGAGGTGGTGAGCGACGGAAGAACTGGCGACCCTCGGGCCGCAGGCATGTTGGCTTCGCACTATGCGCCGTCAGCTCCCGTCCGCGTGATTGATTCGTTGGCTGGCCTGGTCATGACTCCGCAGACGGTGCTGATTGCCCACCACAATTCAGTCGTGCCTGGTGGCGATGGTGATGGTGCTGGAGAGCACAAGAACCTGATCTGGATGGAACGGTTGCCGGCAGATGCCGCAGGATTTGCTCGTGGCCTGTATGCCGCCCTGCGATCAGCAGATAGTCACAAGCCCAGTGAGATCTTGGTCCTCCCTCCAACATCGGGACCGATGCTGGATGCCATCTTGGACCGACTGGCCAAGGCCTCGGCCGCCCGATAGTTCTCCACTTGTTCATCGCGTGTATGGGCCTTCGCATCAACAAGCTGAGTACGGTTTGTTGATGGCTCGGACTCGACACTTCCACCCCCTGGTTTGGCTTCTCGCAGTCTCGTTGACAGCGGCCGCCTGCTCCTCATCGCCGGACAGCTCAGCACCTGATGACGCAGTTTCTGACAGCTCAGAAAGCGGGTCGGCAGGATCGGGTAGTGAGTCGGCCGGCGAGACAGGGACTCCCACATCGTCGAACCCAGTCGTTATCGACTTCGGGCCAGTTCCCGAAGTGTCAAGTGGGCCAACTGATCCCGCCCTACTGGCTGACCTGGACCTACTAATGGCGGCCCTTGAGGAGGAGTTCCATCCCAGTACCATCGAGGCTGTCGCCTCCCACGGCGACGTCCGAGTGGCCTGGTTCTTCGCTGACCTGCTTCGGTTCCTTCGTCCTGGTCCCCAAGCAAGCGCGCTGCTTGATGGATTCGCCGACCTCACTGGCGCAGAGATTGCCGAGGGCAATGCTTGGGGCGGCACCACCGATCATTTGCTGGCCTGGGACTTTCCCGCCTTTGACGAATATGTGACTTACAAGGCCGCCCTCTTCACCCGTATCGAGCCGGGCTGGTCTCCCTTCTTTGAAGATGCTGGCCTTGGCAAGGACACAGCCATTGACTGGCGGATCCTGAGCTGGGGTGGCGTCTTGATTGATGATCGCCCGTTGGGTGACCCAGACCCATGCAATGAAGGTTGCATACCAGCCTTGGATGACCCGAAGACCACCGATGTAGCGGGAGGTGATTGGTACGACGATGAGGCCATCATCTTTGGTGTAGCCATCGATGGTGAGGCCCGCGCTTACCCGAAGAACATCATGGAAATCCACGAAATGGTCAACGACACGATCGGTGGTCGCCGTGTCGGCATTCCCTACTGCACCTTGTGTGGCTCAGCCCAGGCCTACTTGACCGACTCCGTTGACGATGGCCTGGAGGTCCCCGTTTTGCGCACTTCGGGCCTGCTCAGTCGATCAAACAAGGTGATGTACGACCTCAATACCAGCTCGGTCTTTGACACCTTTACTGGCCAAGCGGTGACCGGCCCTCTCTTTGATGCCGGGGTTGTTCTGGAACAGGTCACGGTGGTGACCTCAACCTGGGGCGATTGGAAAGCCGCCCACCCCGAAACCACCATTATTGATCAGTTCGGAGGGATAGGACGCACCTATCCAGTCGACCCGCTTCGTGGACGAGACGATGACGGTCCCATCTTTCCTGTTGGCGATGTTGACCCTCGATATGTTGCTCACACGCCAGTCATTGGAGTGGTCACCAGTGATGGTGTCGCCGTTGGATTTGTGGTCCAGAAAGCGACAGCGGCCTTTGCCTCTGGCGATCCGGTTGAGGCCGAGGGAGTACGCCTTGTCCAAGACGGTGGCGGCTTCCGAGCAACGGATCTGGATGGCAACGAACTGGTCGCCCACCAAGCCTTCTGGTTCGCCTGGACCCAGTTCCATCCAGACGGAACTATTTGGGAAGGCTGAGGGAGCGGGAGTTGTCGAGCGGAGCGAGCAACTCGCGGAATCCCCAAGGGCGTAGCCCGACGGATTGCCCTGGACCCAGTTTCATCCAGACGGAACTATGTCGGGGGCAAGTCTATGACTGGCGTGAATCGTGATCCCTGTTTTGTGGGGTACATACGGGGTACAAATACGTCAGTGTCAGTGGACGGAGCTAGGTTGATGGGAGTCATAAGGCGAACCGTGGCACCCGGTACCGCTTGGCTACCCAGCCACTGCTTGAACGACTATTTCGTCCCGGACATCGAGCACAATGCGAATCATCGGGCTGCTAGTCTGCTGATAGAAGGCTTCTCTTGAGTCCAGGCGGTGAACCTGGACGTCAACCCAACCCCGGCGCTCAGCTTCAGCAATGGCCTCGTCTACATTCATCCCGACGAGCACAGGTATTTCGACTGGGTTAGACATGGGCATTTCGCTGGCGAAAAACTCGTTCGGCTCAAGGAAGAACTCAGTTGTAGTGTGTCCAGTAGGAACACCACCAGCGGCAAGGTCCGATGTACCTGAATCAGGTCCGCAGCCGGTCACGGTTACCGCCAGTACTGCAGTGAGAAGACTGAGGGGAATAGGTAGCCGCATTCTGCAATATCGGTTGACTCATTAAGGACTTGAGTAAATCGCCAGGTACCCCTGCTGCTGCCCAATCCGATTGGCCTTCGAACGAGCAGCAGTCACCGAGCAACTCGTGGAATCTCCAAGGGCGTTGGCCCGACGGATTCCCAATCCCAAAGGGCCGCCGCTTGGAGTCGCCTGAACGGCTGGGAGTAGGATCGAGCCATGGAGTATCCAAGCTTGGTAGATGCTGGCGGATCGTTGGCCGAACGTTCGGTCGAAGAAGAACGAGCTCATCGCAAGCGAATGGTGGCCATTGGTTACCGCATCTTTGGTGCCATGCATTGGGGCCAGATGGGTGCTGGCCATATCAGTGCCCGAGACCCTGAACGGGCCGACCACTTCTGGGTGTTGGACTATGGCATCCCGTTTCGCCTAGCCACCGTAGATGCGCTCATCTTGGTATCGCCCGAAGGGACCGTGGCCGAAGGAGGCGACCCGACCGGCCTCGGAAGTGGCGGCCCGAACACCGCGGGCTATCACATCCACTCACCGATCCTGGCCGCCCGTCCCGATGCAGTCTCAGCCGCTCACACCCACACGGGCTATGGCACCCCGTGGTCGGCCAACGTCAAACCGTTCCAGCCGATCAGTCAAGAATCGTGCCGCTTCGTCTTCGACCAGTCCTTGTTCGATGATGAAGAGGTCGAGATTCGCAGCACCGAGGCTGGTGGTCGCATAGCCTCCGCCCTCGGCGACACCTCACTCTGCATCCTTCGTAACCACGGCTTGCTGACGGTTGGCACCTCGGTCGAAGAAGCCGTCGCCAACTTCGTCATTGCCGAACGAGTAGCTGAGGTGCACGTCAAGGCACCCAACGCCGTCCCGATCTCGACCGAAGCGGCCCGCATTGCTTCGGCTGCACTGATCAAATCCAATGGTGGGCTGGAGATATTTCATTGGCTCCAGCGAGATCTGGTGCCGGACCTGTCCGTCATCTGACCTCGGAGAACCTCTCGCCTTCCGCGACCAGCAAACGGTCGCGCAAGGCGAAAAGCTCGTGGTTTTGTCGGTTGTTTGTCAATCCTGTTGCGAGTCAGTCTTGTTGTGAGTCGGCGTCCAGGAGTTCGGGATCGGAGCCAATCTTGATTCCTCGGACCCTGGCCTCATGCATCAGTGCGCCAGGCAACGAGGGCGAGAACACCAGCCGGTGGGCGGAGAACGTCTGCACATCCTTCTTGGCTCGCAAAGCCAAGGGCACCTTCTCGTCCAGCTGCACCATCAGGGCCAGACCTTGTGCATTGGCACTGAGGTCGAGGAAGTTGCCGATGTCGAGGGCAGCTGGGCCCAGAGCCCGAATCTGGGGACGTCGGAAAAGGATTGACTCGGCCAGAACCCAGAAATCGTGGATGACGAAACCGGCAGGAACAAACACCACCCAGCGGCGAGAAAGCGAGTGCAGTGAGCGGCTGGTCTGGGGAACAAGAACAAGGCCGACGAGCAAGGCGATGGGACCAAGAATGTAGTGGCCGCTGGCCAGCAGCAGCGGGCCGCTGATCACACCAAAGAACAAAACCAACCAGGTGAGCTGTATCGGACCCATCAAAAGCGAAGCAGGAGTTCGCAGGGCAAGCCGCCGCTCCGGCCCATAGGACGAGCCGTTGACCATCACATCACCAACCTGCGGACTCAGTGCGAGCACAACACCAAGCAAGCCGACGCCAATGGCGCCAAGTACTGGCCCGTTCCAGGTTCCGGCTAGGACAGCGCCCAGCAGGGGAGCGGCCAGAGCAGCTGGAGCCACAATCCGAAAGGCCGTCAAGGCAACCGTGGACGGCGCCAGCAGAGCCACAAGACCAATGAACCAGGTGGCCCACAACAAGATCTCGGCCACCGTGCCTGCTCGTGAGCCTGTGTTTTCGAAGATCTCCCGAAAGCCAAACCCGGACACCACAAGGACCACAAACCAGACAACACGCATTGGCCACAGGCCCAGCTTGGCAAGATTCATCGGCCGTCAGTCTGCCTCGGTAACATCTCGATTGTGGATCCTCAAGACCGTGTTCGAGAACTTCGTGAAACGATCACCCATCACAATGCTCGCTATCACGAGGATGACTCGCCAGAAATCCCCGACATTGACTACGACATGCTGGTGCGAGAGCTGCAACAGCTGGAAGACGCGCACCCCGAACTGAAGGTCGAGGACTCACCGACTGCTCTGGTCGGCGGCGCTCCGTCGGCGACCTTTGCCCCCGTCGAACACGCCGTGCCCATGATGAGCTTGGACAATTCCTTTGATGAGGCCGAGCTACGAGCCTGGGCCGCCCGAACAACGAAGGGTTTGGAAGTCGAAGATGATGCCGCCATTGGCTATGTCTGCGAGCTGAAGATCGACGGCATCGCCCTATCCATGCGTTATGAGGATGGTGTCCTGGTTCAGGCCGCAACCCGAGGAAACGGTCGAGTCGGCGAAGACATCACCGGCAACATCATGACCGTTGATGTGATCCCCAAGCAGCTGGATATCGCCCGGTTGGAAGCAGCTGGCCTGGCTGTGCCCACCGTGCTGGAAGTGCGGGGCGAGGTCTATATGCCCTTGGCCAACTTCAATGAACTGAACGAATCCCAGGAAGCCGCCGGGCTACCTCGTTTCGCTAACCCTCGCAATACCACCGCCGGAAGTTTGCGGCAGAAGGATTCATCCATCACTGCTAGCCGCCGGCTTGCCTTCTGGTCCTATCAGCTGGGTCAGGTCGAAGGTGGCCCTGACCTGCCAACCCATGCTGGTGCGTTGGCTTGGCTGGACGAGCTCGGCTTTCCGGTCAATCCAGAACACCGCAAGGTTTCCACCGTTGACGAAGTCGTTGCCTTCGTGAACCATTGGCACGAGCATCGCCATGACTTGTCTTATGAGATCGATGGCGCGGTCATCAAGGTTGACTCTCTCATCTCCCAACGTTCCTTGGGTTCGACCTCGCGGGCTCCTCGTTGGGCCATGGCCTACAAGCTGCCCCCGGAGGAGAAAACCACCCTGCTGCGGGCCATTCAGGTGTCGGTCGGGCGTACCGGACGGGCTACACCTTTCGCGGTGCTGGAGCCGGTCTTCGTTGCTGGCTCGACAGTCGAAATGGCCACCTTGCACAACCAGGACCAGGTCAAGCTCAAGGATGTACGGCCCGGCGACACCGTCATTGTTCGCAAAGCCGGTGACGTCATTCCCGAAGTCCTCGGTCCGGTTCTTTCGGAACGACCGGACGGGCTGCCGGAATGGGAGTTCCCGTCAGACTGCCCAACTTGTGGCGAGCCGTTTGAGCGTCCAGAAGACGAAGCAAACACCTTCTGCATCAATCCCATCTGCCCGGCCCGTCAGCTGTCCCAAATTTCCTATTTCTCCGGCCGAAGCGCGATGGATATCGACGGCATGGGCGAGAGCCGGGTTGCGCTATTCATTGAGCAAGACTTGATTGCCGATTCCGGTGATCTCTACTCCATTGACTGGGACAAGGTTGCCGAGCTGGAAGGATTCGGCCAGCTCTCGATCGACAATCTGCAAGCGGCCATCGAGGACTCCAAGACTCGCACGCTGGCGGCGCTCCTCATCGGCCTGGGTATCCGCCACCTCGGACCAGCCGGCGCAGAAAGCCTGGCCGAAGCCTTCGGCCATCTGGACCCGATCATGGCTGCTTCAGTTGAGGAGATGGCAGCTATTGACGGCGTCGGCCCAGTGATTGCTGCCAGTGCTGCCAATTTCTTCGCCTCCGACAAGGCCAAGGTATTGATGGAGAAGTTTCGGGCCGGAGGTGTCAATCTGCAGGGGCCGGAACGATCACAGCTTCCGCAGGTATTGGAGGGCCTATCCATTGTGGTCACCGGTGGCCTTGAGGGCTACAGCCGAGACTCGGTGGGTGACGCAATCAAGAGTCGTGGTGGCAAGAACCCTGGCTCGGTCTCAAAGAAAACAACGGCAGTTGTTGTTGGTGCCGAAGCCGGAGCATCCAAGGTGACCAAAGCCGAGACCCTCGGTATCCCGATGATCAATGAAGCCCAGTTCGTTCAGATGCTGGAAACCGGCGAGCTTCCCGAATAGGCAAGCTGGCGGACCGATGATGGCCGGAGAGCGATTCTAGAAGTCGAAGCCACCGGGCTGTTCGGTGGGTACACAGTTCTCGGGACCTTCTTCATGGCGGTAAATGCAGGCCACGACTCGATTGTCGGTTGGTCGAAGAATCTCTCCAAACGGACAATCTTCTTCCGGCCCCCACGTGTATTGACCAATGGAGGCGCCAGCGTCACTGTTCATTGCTTCGGTGGGGATTTCGATCCCGTTGATTTCGAGGGTGGCCGCGTAACCGGGGATCAGGTCGACGCCGACTCGTTCACTACAAGCGGTTCCATCACCTGCGGCCGGGAGCCATCCTTCAACCGGGTTGACCGATAGTTCGGTCGATCCGTTGTCTTGGTTGTCTCGATCCCCGCCACCATCGGCGGCGGAACCGGTGAAGACCACAGCTGAAGGCTCTGTTGGGGCCGAGAAAACAGAAGCGGTCACAATGGCGGCAAAGGCCAAGCCGAGGAGGGCCACAATGATGATGCGCTGACGCTGCGGAGATACCACTGTTCCATTGTGCCCGGGTTCTGGACCGGATTGGGGCCAGCTTTGTCTGGGTTGTCGGTTTGAGCGAGGGGCCTGGCGACGGCGTCGGATTGCTCAGACGGTGGGGTGCTCCCGACTCGGGTCAATGGTTAGTACTATTCAAGCGGTGACTCCCGGCTCTCCTAGCTCCCTCGGAACAGGTTCCGCGGCTAAAGCTGGGGTCGGTCGCGTCATCGCTGGCCGCTATCGCTTGCTGGCACCGCTGGGAACTGGCGCTTCAGCCACTGTCTACGTGGCCCAGGACTTGTCGTTGCAGCGACGGGTCGCGGTGAAATTGCTGCATCCGGCTCTGGTCGATGATCCAAAATTTCGACGCCGTTTCCGGGCCGAGGCCCAATCAGCAGCGCAAATGAGCCACCCTCATCTGATGGCGGTGCACGATTGGGGCGACCAGGACGAGGCCTACCTAATCACTGAGCTTCTTCCTGGTGGAAGTCTTCGTCAGATGTTTGATGGGGACTATCTTCTTTCGCCTTCCCAAGCCTTGGTCATTGGTCTGCATGCCGGTGAAGGTTTGGCTCACGCTCACGAGCGTGGCTTCGTTCACCGAGACATCAAGCCAGCAAACCTGCTCTTTGGCAGTGATGGTCGCTTGCGAGTGGCCGATTTTGGTATCGCCCGAGCAGTCGCCGAAGCCGCGTGGACCGAACCGGAAGGGTCGCTGATTGGAACAGCGCGCTATGCCGCCCCCGAACAAGCGGCCGGATCCAATGTCGATGGTCGAGCCGATGTTTATTCCCTCGCCCTGACCCTGATCGAGGGGGTCACCGGTGAGGTGCCATTGGTAGAAGCCACCCCACTAGCGACAATGCTGGTTCGTCAAGATCAGGATGTGCCACGAATCGAAGCCCTTGGTCCGTTGGCTGCTGTACTTGAGGCGGCTGGTCGAGTTGACCGCGAGCGACGACCTTCCAGCGCCGAGTTCGTCCAGGCCTTGAACGGTGCGGCTGGCTCGCTTCCACGACCGAAACGATTGCCAGTCATCAGCCTGGACGAGTTCGAGGCCACCCTCGGAGAACTGCCCGACTTTGAGGCAGCTGATTTCGATGACCCCGAATCTGATGGAGTCGAGGTCACACCAGACTCAAGGGAAGGTGTGCTTGACGTCCGCAAGCCGGGCGAGCCAGCGGTCGATTTACAGGCTCAGTCCTCCATCCCAGCTAAGCCCGCACAGGACTATCCAACGACGGTTGAACAGCCGAGTCTTCCCCGGTCAGAATCTCGCGCTGCCAGCAACGGCGTTTACAACCGGTATGACTCCATCGAAGACCATATGGACCTGGAGCGTCCGTCGGCCGACATCGAGACTGAGTCTGAGGTCGGTCGTCGCAGACGTTGGCCGTGGGCAGTTCTCGTGGGCTTGTTGGCCCTCAGCGGCCTCGCCTTGATTCTTCAGTTCACTGGTACCACTGCACCCTTTTCGCCACCGCCAGCAGCGGTCACCCCGACCCATCCAGTCGGCACTTTTGTAGGTGAGACGGTGGAGGACGCCACCCGCGATATTGAGTTGGCCAACCTGGCGGTCACTACTTTTGAGCGGAGGCAAGACGGTTCGGCTGTGGGTGAGATTCTGGAGCAGACCCCGGATCCAGGCACCGTGGTCGAAGAAGGAACAAACGTCACCTTGTGGATCTCCTTAGGTTCGGAGCTGCACGAGGTGCCCACCTTGATTGGGTTGACGCTGGCTGAGGCTCGGGCTTCGTTTGCCCAGAGCGGGCTGATGATTGGGTCTGTTGGCAACGAGTTTGATGAAGACGCCGCAAGTGGCGTCATCCTGGTTGCTTCCCAGGAACCCGGAGTTGAGTTGGAAACCGGCTCGAGAGTCGATCTGGTTCTGAGTGGTGGCCCGGCCAAACGGGCCGTGCCCGACCTGACTGGATTGACAGTCGAAGCAGCGACGGCCGAGCTGGCCGAACTTGGTTTGCTCCTGGCCGAAGCCGCCGAGCCTCAGGCATCAGAAACAATTGCTGAAGGCAGCGTTATCTCCTCCGATGTCGGGATAGGCGAATCAATCGACCGAGACTCGACCATCACGGTCGTGGTGTCTTCCGGCTTGCCGTTCATCCAGGTTCCCGACGTGCGAGAGATGCGAGGGTCCGAGGCAACGACGTTGCTGGAAGATCTCGGGTTCAAGGTGGTCGCCTTTGTTGGCTCACCGAACAAGAAGGTCATCGCCACCGATCCTCCAATTGGCGAGTTCCACCGTATGGGTACCGAGATCACCATCTTCGCCCGCGGCGGCTAGGCAAGCGGATCGGGCGAGATGTGACGAGAGTAGTTAGAGAGACGTAGGATCTTCCGGTGAAGAAACGGCCACCTCTCCCGCCCAGGCCGAACCCTCCGGGCCAGCCGCGACTCACCAACATCACCCGGCCTGGATCTGGCAACCTTCCGGTCTCGCTTATCCCATGGACCCTGATTGCCGCCCGGCGCCGGGCAGCGAAGCGAGCGTCTGAGCACGATCGCTTCGCAGTGACCACCCTTGGTCTCGTGCTTTCGGCCATGTTCGTGGTCAACCTGTCGGTGACAGCGATTGCGGTGGCCGTTCCCCGCATTGCCGAAGAGTTTGTCGTTTCCCAATCAACCATTGTCTGGGCGGTCACTGGCCCGATCCTGGTATCGGCGGTGCTTGGCCCGACATTTGGCAAGCTCGGAGACCAATACGGGCATCGCCTCATGCTCCTATTCGGACTCTTCGCCAATGCTCTCTTCGGACTGCTCATCGCCACCGCTTGGGGCGCCGGCTCCTTTGTGAGCTTCCGATTGTTGGCTGCGGTCGGAGCGTCGGCTGTTGGGCCTTCGGCCTTGGCCTACGTCAACCGCCTCTTTCCTCCAGATGAACGGGCGACGGCGCTCGGCTGGTGGGCGGCAGTAGCGGCCGGCTCGCCCGTGGTTGGTGTGGTCATTGGTGGTCCGCTGATTGACGGTGTTGGCTGGCGTTGGGTTTTCCTTGGCCAGGCTCCACTGATCTTGTTGGCGGCGACGACAATGGCCATCTTCCTCCCGGAAACAACCAAGCAAGAGAAGACTCCCTTTGATGCCGCCGGTGCGATCACCCTCGGGGTCGGCGTCGGCAGTCTCTTGCTCGTGGTGACCGGTGTGGCCGAGCGAGGGTTGGACACGTTCGTTCTTGGCTTCGCTGCGGTAGCTCTTGTCTCGATAACTAGCTTTGTCATGGTCGAACGCCGAGCCGAAGCTCCACTGTTCCCACCGGCCTATTGGTCGATGCCGGGTTTCCTTGTACCCACCTTGACGCTGGCCTTGTGCTTTGCCGCCTATATGGGCAGCTTCGTGCTGACTCCTCTGATGCTGCAAGAAGGCGTGTTCGGCTACTCCGCCTCAGAAACCGGCCGAGTGATTATTGCCCGCCCCCTGGCATTTTCTGTCTTCGGTCCGGTCACCGGAGTTCTGGTCAAGCGCGTGGCCGATCGCTCCCTGGCCGTTGCCGGAGCTGCCTTTGTCGTGGTCTCGATGTTCATCTATACCCAGTTCGACCCAAGCCACACGATCTGGTTCTTGGTCTTGGCCCTTGCGCTCGCTGGTGTCGGCATGGGTATCGCGACGCCTGTGCTCATTGCCTCCGTGGCCAACACGGTGTCGGATCAAGACCTGGGAGTTGCTGGTGCGGCGCAGCAGATGTTGCAACAGGTTGGCCTGGTTATCGGTGTGCAGGTGCTGCAAGCGGTGCAGTCCAGCCGAGCCGACGGAGGAGTGGTGAATAGCTATCACACCGCCTTCACGGTGGCCACCGTCATCGCTCTTGGAGGAGTTGTCGTCGCCTTCTTCTTGCCGTCACCCAAATTGGCGCCCAACATTTCGACCGATGGCCAGTCGTCAACCAGACAGCGGCCCCTTGACGGCGCTGAGTGAAAACATCATCGGTACTTGCTGGCGCAAAGGGCCGGGCAAGAACCATTGCTTGCCTTCCTTGACCGCACTGGGCACGAACTCCCAGTCGATGCCCTGATGTTCGGCCATCGAAGTTACAAACAAGCCGTTGCTGGCGAGGGCATTGATGATCTCCGAGATTGGATGGTTCCACTCGTGTTGGCGAGTATGGGTGATGCCGCTGGTATCACCCTCGACATAGGTCTCGGAGTTATCCAAGCTTAAGGGAGAATCGGGGTGGGCGAAGTAGTCATAGGTCGGGCGGATCTCGCCATCGGTTTCTTCGAAGATCCAAAGCATTGGATGCGTGTCCCGAATGAAGAATCGCCCGCCTGGATCCAGTAGTCCGGAGATTGCCCTCGCCCACTGATCTAGGTCGGCCAGCCAATTGATCGCTCCGACGCTGGTGTAAACCAGGTCGAATTTTTCGTCCAGCGCCTCGGCCGCGTCATAGACGCTGGCACAAACAAAGGATGTGTCGGCTCCAACGGTCTTGGAAAGATCCCGTGCGGCGACAACCGCTTTCTCGGAAAAGTCCAAGCCGACGACGGAGGCACCGAGACGGGCCAGAGAGATGGTGTCGGTCCCAATATGGCATTGAAGGTGGGCGACCCGCTTGTCCGTCAGGTCACCAAGCGCTTCTGAGTCATAGCGAACGACATCGCTCAGATGCGAGGGGTCCTCGACATATCGCTGGACCCCATAACCTTGGAGGTGAACGGCTACCCGGTCATCCCAGTTGTCCCGATTGTCCGCCTGATACTTGTCCAGGGCCATAGCTAGTCGTCCTGTGGGGTTGAGACGCTAGCTTCGTCGTCGGCGCCAGTATCGGTGAGGGCGTCGAGGCGTTGCACAAACTCCATGGCTTCTGGCCCGGGGCTTTGGGGTTGCAGCATCATGAGCTGGGTTGCATCCCCCTCAACCAGGATTTTCCCGGAGAAGAAGGCTTGCATCAACGCACCCTGATCCCGGGTTACGAATGCGGCGTAGGCCGTTGTGTAGTCGACGGTCAGTGTGAGTTCGGGGCCTTCCAGATGGCCGCGTTCGATAATCAGGCTGCCGCCAGAGGTATCGATGTGTCCTCGAAGCTCACCTTCGGAGCGGTGCTGAATCTCGGTCACGATGACATTGAGCTTGACCTCAGCCGGAGGTGGGCCGATTGATCCGGCAAATTCTTCGCGCAGATCACGTGCCGCCTGGATCCATTCGTCGGACAAGAAGAGGTGGGATTGGTCGCTCACAGGTCTCAAACTTAGCGGGTCGCTGCGATAGGTTGGTCCGGTGCCTGAATCGAGTACTGAACCATTGAGTCGGGACGAGGTGGCCAAGGTCGCCTCGCTTGCCCTGCTGGAGCTCACCGAAGACGAGCTTGACACCTTCACCCAACAACTGGGAGCCGTGCTGGCTCACGCCAAAGACATCGAAGCTCTCGATGTTGGCGACGTCGCCCCGACCAGTCATCCCTACCCTCTGGTCAACATCTTTCGAGACGATGTGGTCGAAGAAGTTGACGTGCATGATGCCGCTCTGGCTGCTGCACCCCATGCCGAGGCCGGTCAGTTTCGAGTGCCGCCCGCCCTCGGGGAGGAGCCAGGATGAGTGTCCTAAGCAACAAGCCCGACGCCCTTTCCATTGTCAGCGAAGTCAAGTCAGGCGAAACAACTGCCGCTGCCGTCATCGATCAACACCTAGCTGTGATTGAGTCTCGCGAAAGCGAGATTCACGCCTTCAATCTCGTGCTAGCTGACGAAGCCCGAGCGGCCGCCGCCGCCATCGACAAGCGCATCGCAGACGGTGAAGACGTTGGCCCTCTTGCTGGTGTACCCATCGCCCTCAAAGACAATATGTGCACCGATGGCGTGCCGACCACATGCTCATCCAAGATGCTCGAAGGCTGGAAGCCGCCCTACAACGCAACCGTGGTCGAGAAGCTGGCGGCTGCCGGAGCGGTCCTTATTGGCAAGACCAATATGGACGAGTTTGCCATGGGGTCCTCCACCGAGAACTCGGCCTTTGGCGTGACCAAGAATCCCCTGGACACCTCCAAGGTTCCCGGCGGATCTTCTGGCGGCTCGGCTGCCGCGGTGGCTGCTGGTTTCGCACCGCTCGCTCTCGGCTCAGACACCGGTGGTTCCATCCGCCAGCCCGCTGCCTTGTGTGGAGTGGTCGGCATGAAGCCCACCTATGGAGCAGTCAGCCGCTATGGCCTGATTGCTTTTGCCAGCTCACTGGACCAAATCGGGCCCTTCAGTCACACGGTGGCCGACTCGGCCGCCTTGTTCGAAGTCATTGGTGGACACGACCCCCGGGACTCCACCTCCATTCCTGAGCCTGCGGCTGCAGTCAGCGCTGGACTCTCTACTGGCGTTGAGGGGCTTCGGGTCGGCATCATTACCGAACTCATGGGCACCGGCGACCTCGATGGCTTTGATCCAGAGGTCCTAGCCCAAACCCGAACCGCAGCTGAAGCATTGGCCGCAGCGGGAGCAAAGGTGGCCGAAGTATCGGTTCCCTCCGTCATCTATGGCCTCTCGGCCTACTACCAGATCGCTCCAGCCGAAGCCTCCTCCAACCTGGCTCGCTATGACGGGGTCCGTTACGGGGTGCGCCAAGAAGGGTCTGGCAATACCGCATCGATGATGATGGCCACCCGAACCGCCGGATTTGGTGACGAGGTCAAGCGCCGCATCATGCTTGGTACCTATGCCCTGTCGGCTGGCTACTACGACGCCTTCTACGGCAAGGCCCAACGGGTTCGCACCCTGATGATCAATGACCTGGCCAAGGCCTATCAGGACTTTGATGTCTTGCTCACGCCGACATCGCCTTGTGTCGCCTTCGATATTGGTGCCACCAGCGATCCGCTGACCATGTACCTGAACGACGTCTGCACTATCCCCTCCAACCTGGCTGGCCATCCCTCAATCTCAGTTCCCTACGGCACTGGTCAAGGCGGTCTGCCCGTCGGAGTGCAGGTGCTGGCACCGCTGCAAGGCGAAGCAATCATGTTCCAGGTCGCCGCCGAACTTGAACGAGCAGCTAACGCAGCCAAGAACGGAGCCCAGTCATGACCGACACAGTCGTCGATTCCACCACCGATGCTGTCGAGCAGCCGGTTTCCTCCACCACGCTTGATGCGTGGACCGTCAACACCGAGGTTCCCCGCGAAGAAACCGACCTGTCCAAGGACTGGGAAATGGTCATCGGGCTGGAGGTCCACGCCGAACTGGCGACCGCCACCAAGATGTTCTCACCCGGACGCAACCAGTTCGGCAGTGAGCCAAACACCAATGTGCATCCGGTCTGTCTTGGCTTACCTGGCACCCTGCCTGTCGTCAACGGCAAGGCAGTCGAGCTGTCGATCCGACTTGGTCTCGCTCTCAACTGCACGGTGCAGCGCTGCATCTTCTCCCGGAAGAACTACTTCTACCCGGACATGCCCAAGGACTACCAGATTTCCCAGTACGACCGCCCACTCAATATCAGCGGTTGGCTCGAATTGGCCAATGGTCACCGCATCGGCATCGAGCGGGCTCATATGGAAGAGGACACCGGCAAGTCCACCCATGTCGGTGACTCTGGCCGCATCCATGATGCGGGCTACTCCCTGGTCGACTACAACCGGGCCGGTGTGCCGCTCATCGAGATTGTCTCCCACCCCGATGTACGTGGGCCAGAAGAAGCCAAGGCTTATGTGGCCGAGCTGCAGGCCATCCTGATTGCCATTGGCGCCAGTGACGGCAAGTTCGAAGAAGGCTCGATGCGAGTCGACGCCAACATCTCGGTTCGGCCCGCTGGCAGCGATGAGCTTCGCACCCGTTGTGAAGTCAAGAACGTCAACTCCCTGCGCTCCCTCGGTCGAGCCATCATGTATGAGGCTAAGCGCCACGTCGACTTGTATGAGAGCGGCGACAAGCCAATGCAGGAAACCCGTCACTGGGACGAAGAAGGCGGACGTACTCGTCCTGGTCGTTCCAAGGAGCAGGCCGAGGACTATCGCTACTTTGATGACCCCGATCTGGTTCCCGTCGATCCGTCACCAGAGTGGATTGAGGAAATCCGAGCCGCCCTGCCAGTTTTGCCCCGTGAACGTCGCATGGGTCTGATCGCCTCGGGAGCCACGGTTGAAGCGGCCACTATTGCCGTTGAGCGTGAGCTTGATGGTTTGGCTGCTGCTGCTATTGAGGCTGGTGGTGATACTGGTCGGGTGATGACCCATGTCGAGCACAACCTGGCTGTGGATGGGGCCGCTGACCTTGACGCTGGCAACTTCGCTGCCTTAGTCAAGATGGAAACCAGCGGTGAGCTGACGGCGACCCAGGCCAAGCAGGTTCTGGCTGAAATGATCACCGACGGCAAGGCTCCAGCGGAGATCGCCAAGGAGCGTGGTTTTGAGGCCATGGATTCCAGCGACTTGGAAGCCACTCTTGACGACATCATCGAAGCTAACCCTGATGAGTGGGAGCGCTTCTGTTCCGATGACCCCAAAGCCAAGGGCAAGATGCAGGGCTTCTTCACCGGCCAGGTCATGAAGGCCACAAAGGGCCAAGCCGACGGCAAGGCCGTTGCCCAACTCCTGGCCAAAAAGTCCTCCTAACCCCAGTTCGGATATTTGAGTGCCGGAAGGGCTGTTCGGGTGCGAGAATGGGCGGCATGGTCGTGATTGCTCGCAGTTTGCGCAATGAAGAAGAAGTTGAAGCCCACCGGATTGTGATTGACACTGCTTTTGGTGACATTCCCGGTGAGCCAGATCAGACCCTGATCGATCAGCAGAAGGCCCTTGTCGAAGAAGCTCACACCGTCGCCGTTGTCGAGAAGAAGATCGGCGAGGGCAGTGATGAGAGCCTTGCCAGTGGATCTGGTGAGATCATCGGTGGACTCTTCGGAGCCGAGTTCGATCTCACACTGCCAGGCGGAGCACAGGTGCCAACTGTTGGACTGGCCGGAGTTGGCATCAATCCAGCCCGTGTAGGCCGTGGTGGCTTGCGAGTCATGATGGAAGAGCATCTGCGTCGCTCCGCTAGCCGTGGATTGGCAGCATCAACCCTCTGGGCATCCGAGTCCGGCCTCTATGAACGGTTTGGCTACGGATCGACGACGACCATGGCTATTCATGAACTCCGCAGCAGCGAAGCCCAGTTCGTCAAGCCGATGGATGATGCTGGACACTGTGATGTGGTGTTCGATCAGAACGAAGCCCGGCGTCTGGTATCGGAGATCTATGCCCAGATGGCGACCGGAGTCGCTGGAACAACAACGAGATCCGATGCGTGGTGGGACATGGTCTTCACCAACAAGGACGGCTGGATGGCGCCAGGCCCTTGTATGACGCTGATCCACTGGAACTCTGAGGGCGAACCTGACGGCTATGCCTTCTACAAGATGGTCGAGCCCCATGGAGGAGACAGCTGGATCGTGGATGGCCTGGCGTCGGTCCGTGAGTTCGTGGGGCTGAACAATGAAGCCGAACGGGCGCTGCTGGGCTTCCTCATGAAGATCCCGCTATGTCGCCGGATTCGCCTCGACATGTCGCCGGTTGATTCTCCCCTGCGTCATCAGCTGGTGGATCAGCGACAGTTCCATCAGATCGAGGCCCATGACGGGCTCTGGCTCCGGCCGTTGGATGTCGTTCGTCTCTTGAGCGAGCGAAGCTATCAAACGTCGGGTGAGGTCAGTCTCGAGATTAACGACCCATTGTTTGAGGACCAGCGTGGCCCCTGGCTGCTATCGGTGGCCGGCAACTCAGCGGAGGAGCGTCAGGCAACCGTGACCCAGACGAAGGTCGCTGATCTGGTTCTTACCCCCGGCCAGCTTGGTGCAGTCATCCTTGGCAATACCCGCGTTAACGAGTTGGTCGAGGCCGGCCTGATCGAGGGTGACAACGACGTGATCAGCCAGCTGGACCAGCTCATGCTGGCCCACCGCAAGCCCTTCGCCTTCTCCAAGTTTTGATCCAACGCATACCTGGCGACTCGCCTATTGTGGCGGCAACAAGAAGGTACAAGTTGGACCGGATGCCCGTTCAAGCTTGCGATCTATCGTGGCCAGAGGAGCTTCCAGCTCCTCAGCGAGGGCGATGTACCAAGCATCATAGGATGTCACGTTTTGTCGAAGCTCCCACACTCGGTCGGCGAAGGGCATGTAGGGGAACCATTCAATGGCAAGGGTTTGCAGATCGGCTTGAGCCATGGAAGCCACATCCGGGGAGATGCTTCCAGCTAACTGGCTTCGTCTCAGGATGTTGGTTGCCTCTACGGCCATGAGATGGGGAGCAGACAGGGTGTCGCTCGCCAACACCGACAAGGCCCAGGGCCCGTCTTTGTCGCCGACCAAAGCGGCCACCATGACTGAGGCATCAACGATGATGCTCATGGCTTGCAACTACCGCAAAGGCTTCCAGTCATGGGCGGTCGGCATCTCGATGGTCAAGGATCTCATCGCTGCTCAAGGCCGAGCTGAGGTGACGCTTGCGCTCGGCTATTCGCTCCAGGACCATCCGATTGTCTGGGCGATTTGAGAGCTGGATCAATTCGTCGCGCAGATAGGACTGGAGCGATCGTCCACTAGCTGCAGCCCGAGCGGCCAGCTCTTGGCGAGCTTCATCAGGTACGTCTCGAATCGTTATAGCTGCCATGCATGCATTATGCAGCGATTCGAACGATCTTGCAAGCGCGTGATCTTGACCGGACGGCAACACACGCATGGAACGCCGAGACCGACCAGAAAGAGAAATCTTCCTATGGGTAAACCTTTTCTCTCGCTCGTGCGTCTGGCATGGTGATGAAGGTGGCAATCCTCGACCGAAGGCGAGACGTGGACCAGCAATCCGCTCCCGACCTACCTGAGCTCTATGAGCAGCACTATCGCTCATTGGTGAAATTGGCGTCCATGTACGTCGATGACCGTGAGTCGGCCGAGGAAGTCACCCAAGATGCGTTTGTGAAGCTGTTGTCGGGCAACTACCGCATCGAGCCGGGCAAGGAAGGTTCTTACCTGCGCTCGATGGTTCTCAATGGGGCACGTTCCCAGCTGAGAAAGAGGCAAGTCCGACGAGCCAAGACCCCGGAGCCACCGGGTTTGGTTGCAGCAGCCGAAGTTGGGGGATTAGGAGCCATTGCTCGCGATGAAATGCTCATTGCGCTGCGAACACTCCCGGAGAAACAGGCGGCGGTCCTGATTCTGCGCTACTACCTCGACCTTTCCGAGGCCGAGATCGCGGAGACGCTCGATATTGCTCGAGGATCCGTGAAGTCCCACGCCCACCGTGGCCTAGCCAAGCTGGCGAAGTTACTGGAGAACCCGAAATGAACGATTTCTTGAACCGCCGCCGAAATGGTGGTGACGAACCACATGCAGGATCTGAACAGACAGGATCTGACCGCAATCCAACAGAGATTGAGCAACGGCTGGGTGCATCGATGCATTCACAAGCCGAGCGGTTCGAGCCAGAGCCTGACGCCTATGTTCGGTTGCAGCAACGAATCCACCATGGCGAAATCGATCTGCGTGAGGGTCCCTCGCCGACCCCCAGGATCTTTCTGATGGCTGCAGCCGTGTTAGCCGTTGTTGGCACAGCTGGATTCTTTGGTCTGCGGGAATCTGGACAGCAGGTGATCACCGACGTTCCTCCGGCTGAGCAGCTGGATGCTGCACCAGAAGCAGAATCTGATCTGCCGACGGTCGAGGTGACGACTCCGGAACTGGGTCTTGACCAGACCAAGTATCCAGCTGTGAGCGGCAACCTTGCCGGGCCAGTGGCAGAGTCGCCGGTTGATGCCGCCCTCGATTTCCTCGATCTGGTCAGGATTACTGACTATGCCGAGGTGCGGGCCGAGGGAGTCACCATGCAAGTCTTCGCCAAGGATCAGGCCGGAGGTGTTGGCAACCAGGTCGCCGAGCTAAACATCGGAGCCTTCGAGAACAGCAAAGGTGAAGCCCGCTATGTCGTCACCAGCGCCAGCAGCAAGGCGGTCGTGCTGGAGGGTCTTGGACAAGAACGAGTCACCGAATCGTCAGTCGAAGTAACGGCAACGGGCACCGGCTGGTTTGAAGGCCAGGCCAATCTGCGCCTGTTCTCCTCCAATGATGCCATCTTGTTGGACTTCCAGACCTTGGACATTGCTGACAGTCCAGCCAGCATTGATGTTGCCCTTTCTGGTCGAGACCACGGCTGGATCGTGGTGCAAGCCGAAGGAGTCGTCACCGACTCGGTCGGTAACTTTGCCGCTGTTCCCGTGTTCTTTGACGCACCGCTCAACCCGGTTGAATATCAGGTTGCTCACATCCCGGTCGATGACCCTGATGAGGGTCTCCAAGTTCGCCGCCTTCCCGGATCCGATGAAGAGGCCCTGGGAACTCTCCCCTCTGGGACCTTGGGAATCCACCGACGAGGTCGGGTTTCCACTTCGGGTCTGGAAGGCGGCTTTGATTGGTGGGCCATTGAATATGGCGACGGCAAGCGAGGCTGGGTGAATGCTCGCTACTTGTCCCGAACCAATGCGGTGGCTGAGGCCGAACTTCGACAGGTTGGTGAGACGTTTGTCGACATCGTGCTCGACTCCGAGTCACAGATAGACCCGCAGATGTGGCCAGCGACAAATCACAAGGATGTCCAGGTTGGCTGGATCGGCGACCTGAGGAACGTGTCGGCAACTGATCTTAGTGATCAGTCCTGGTGGGCCGACGCCAGCCAAGAGTGGGCTCTCCCGGCGGCGGCCGGGGACCCACTCGAGGTGAACTCCTTGACCGCTTTCCTGGATCTACCGGATGGCGCTGACGTGTATGAGGTTAATGTCGATGGTCAGGAGGAGTGGACCTATGGCCTCGATCAAGCCGCAGCCGACTCCAACTTCGCCGACCTAGCCAGCATCACCCTTGGACCACCTGGAGCGGAAGGCGATACGGCTGACCGCTTCGTCACCCTCTATGTCGAGCAGACGCTTGACGGCCCAGTGATTGTTGGCATCGCCGTCTGGATCTGGAGCCCCTAGCAATTCGGCCTCGAAGCCCCGTCCGTTGATTGAGGGTTGACAGCGATAGGTTGAGAGTCACGACCTTCCCCGGTTGATCATCGATCCCAGAGGAATGTCATGCTTCAGTCCAGAGTTTTTAGTCAGCTCATTCGGCGCGCCCAAGCGAAGCCAAGATCATCGAGCCACTTGGTGGTGATTGCCTCTGGTCTACTTGCGGCCCTGCTCACCAGTTGTGGTTCGTCGGGTCGAGCAAGTGCGCCACCGGTTCGAGAACTCGTCCCGGCGGCCGACAGTGCTGTGCCCGGGGAGGCGATAGTTGTGGGCGAAGCTACCGCGGAGCAGGCAGTTGATGAGCTCTTGGAAATCTCGGCTTCGGACTGTCGAACCACATTCAATCCAAAGCTTGTTCAATCCGATCAGGAGCAACAGGGCCCAGTCCAGCTTGTGCTCGACGCGGTAGAGGTCGCCCAGGATGATGATGAGCGTTGCGGACATCGGAGCACAGAGGAAGTCTATTGTCGAGCTCTCTGGCTGCTTGAAGTTCTGGATCCGGTTGCCATCGCGTTTGACCCTCTAGTGTCTCCCGATGAGAGACTTGAAGCGGCCGCCTCACTTGACTGGGCTCTGACGACTGTGGTTGACGCACCGGTGGTTGCTGAGGACGGCAGCGGCCTGGAGGGGAGTGTTGGCAATGCCTTTGCGCAACTACGACCCCTGAGCGCAGAGCTCGCCCAAGCGCTGGAAGGGGTCGACGCAACCTCCCAATTGAACGCCGAGCACGAGGAAAGATTGGCTCTACTGATCAGGGCTCGGGCCCACCCAACGATCCTCGAACCGTTGTCTGCCATGCAGACCGCGTGCATGTTGGGCGGGTAAGGCCGCAAGCAGTTGAGGCTGCAAGCAGTTGAGGTCGCAGACGGATGGGCCAGCACGGGTGAATCAGTCGGCGCCGATGACAAGCCAGTGATCTCGCTTCCAACGATGGACGAGGGCGACAAGCCGGACGGCCATCAGGACGGAGATGGCGGCCCAAATCCAGCCAATCCCCGCATCAAGAATGACGGCTACGGCAATAAGCGCGGCGAAGACAGCGGCGGCAAAAACCATGGACTTGGCCAGGTAGGTAAAATCTCCAGCACCAATCAGGATCCCATCAAGGGCAAAGACCACACCGTTCATTGGTTGCTGGAGGGCCAGATGGATGAGCAGGAAGGTCACGACGGCGGATACTGCGGCGTCACCGGTGAACAGGGCGGCCAGGGGCTCTCGAAGGATCAGGACCACTAGTCCCATGACCGCACCAACGGCGAAGTCGATCTCGATCATTCGCCGGGTGGCATCACGGGCCTGCTTGGTATCGCCGCGACCAAGCCACTTGCCGGTCAGGGCCTGGCCAGCGATTGCCACCGCGTCCAGAGCCAGCGTCAGCGTGATCCAGATGCCGATGGCGATCTGATGGGCTGCGACTTCAACTACACCGATTGAAACGGCAGCAAAGGTGGCCAGGCTGAAACTTCCTCGCAAACAAATGCCTCGGACCAACAGGGCCTTGCCGCTCCGCAACAGGGACAGCATTGCTTCCTTGTCGGGCCGACTCTTCGCTCCGTTGGTCGTGCTCCAGGTGGCAACCAGCCAGACAGCAACCAGTCCGATTGCCACCTGGACCACAACTGTCGACAGGGCAGATGCTCCAACTCCATAGCCAAGCAGGGTGATCAGTACGAACTCGATAATGAGGTTGGCTAGCGCTCCAACGATGGCCAAGACCAGAGGGATGCGGGTGTTTTGTCGGCCGTGAAAACATCCGTTGGCCGCCATTGTCACGATCAGGAACGGGAACCCGATCAGGCTGATGAAGAGGTAGGTCTCGGCTGCGGCCAGGACGTCGGCGTCATCGCTGAGCAGACGAAGTAGTGGTCGACCGACAACGGCTATCAAGGCCACGGAGGCAAGGCCCAGGATGGCTCCCAACCAGATTGCCTGCAGGGACCGGTCTGCGGCTTCTTGGGTTCGTTCTGCACTCAAGAGTCTGGCCACTGGGCCCGTCGTGCCGTAGGCCAAGAAGATGAGTACCGAATGCAGGGTGAGCACGATGGTGGTGGCCAGAGCCAAACCAGCAAGTTCGGAGGTGCCCAGATGGCCAACAAAGGCGGTGTCGGCCAGGACATAGAGTGGTTCGGCCACCAATGTGCCCAAGGCTGGGATTGCCAGCCGGGCGATGTCGCGATCGAAGGGACTACGGAGCTTCACCCAAGCACCCTAGGTGGCTTGAGTGACCGCTAGGCGATGTCCATCTTGTTGAGTCGCCAGGTCGTCAGCCCGACACATCCCAATCCGATGATGAGACAGGCGATGACGGAGGCTGGAACCGAATGAAGTCCCTGCAATGAGCCAACTCCGGCCAGGCGATTGGAAAGGGCAGCGGCATAGGAGCGCACCGACAAGCGTCCCAAGCCACCAAACAATGAGGTCAGAAGGGTCTCCCAGATGAAGACATAGAGCAGTCCCCAAACCAACGACTTGCGAACCATGACCCCAGCTAGCGTGAACAGGCCACAGTAGGCCACGACGGCCAAGGCACTGGCGGCGGCAACAGCGAAGGCCACTCGCATCGATCCCCCCGAAGCAAGCAAGGCGCTCAGTCCCAGAGGAAGCACCGTTGCCGGAAGGGTTACCGCGGTGGAGGAAAGCCAGGCCGAAACGGCAATCATCCAGCGTGACGATGGCCGGTGCCATAAATACACCAGGGTTTCGTCTTCCACCAGGTCACCCAGTGTTGAGCTGGCCAGTACCAGGGCAATAATTGGCACTGCCAGCCCGAGGCCCATACCGGCCATGAAGTCCAGGGTCGACCGTGACCGATCCAGATCTTCCGGTGACCGGTTGATGGCGAGGGCTGCGGACAACAAGACGAAGGTGAATCCCCCAATGAGCACCAATCGACCGGTGGTCAGCTGGTGGCGGGAGAAGAGCTTGAACAGGCTTTGGAACTTGTTCATTGGCTTGCCCCGGTTAGGTAGCGGAAAACACTTTCCAGGTCATCATCCAGCGGAGCGAGCTCGGTCAGTCGTGAGTTATTGTGCTGGCAAATCTTGGCCACCACTCTCCGGAAAGCAACGATGTCTGAGGTAGTTACCTCAGCTTGGTTTGGTGTGGTGATGGTGCAGCCGAGCACGGCACCAGAGCGGATGAGTTCGGCCCCGATGGTCTGAATTTGTGTCGCTTCGATCCGAACTCGAAGCGGTTGATTGTCCATGAGTCGTCGGATGGCGTGGAAGTCACCTTGGGCCGCCAGCCTGCCCTTAGCCATGACGATGACGTGAGAACCGAAGCGCTCGACTTCGTCCAACACATGGCTTGAAATCAGGACGGTCTTGCCCATCGAGCCGAGATGCTGGAATAGCTCAACCATCTGTATTCGCTGGCGGGGATCCAACCCATTGAGGGGCTCATCCATCATGAACACCAAGGGATCATGCACGAGTGCTTGAGCGATCTTGACTCGCTGGCGCATGCCTTTGGAGAACGTTCCAACTGGACGATTAAGGTCTGGGTCCATCTCCACCAAGTTCAGGGCCCAGCGGGCACGAGCTTCGGGTTCGTCCAGATCACTGAGGACGGCCGCCAGCTTGACCACATCCAGAGACAGCTCTCGATCAAACACACCGTCTTGCTGGGGCACAAGGCCGATTCGTCCGCGAGAAGCGGGGTCGGTGCGTGGGTTGCCACCAGCTACCCAAATTTCCCCACTTGTTGGGGCAATCTGGCCAGACAGCATGCGAAGCATGGTTGACTTTCCCGCCCCATTGGGTCCAAGCAAGGCGGTCACCCCGGGCCGTACTGCAAAGGAAACCCCACTGACAGCAACCAGCTGCTCAAAAGAGCGAGTCACCATGTTGGCCACGATGGTTGCATCAGCGGGTGGCCACTGCACGTGTGCTGGCGGCGGAGGCAGGGTTGATGCTTCTGGCTGAGCAGGCTGGGGGCCTGTTTGCGCTGGTGTGGCTGCCACACCCGGCATAGGAGCGGGGACAGTTGGTGGAGATGTAGGCGGAACAGCTGGCGGTCCGGTCGGTCGGATCTCCGAAGGGTTGACGGGAACATCACTCATCGGCGAACCAGCAGGGTGCGATAGCGGGCCCAGACGAAACCGAGAGTTAGACACAACCAGCCGACAACAGCAAGCCACAGGCTCCAAGTGGGGTTCTCGGTGTAGGACCAACCCCCAACATCATTGTGGATTCGGTGGATGAGGGTCAGGGGTAGCCCGACAAGGTTGGCTAGGCGGATGACCGGGGGCAACTTGGCTTCGGTGACAAGCAGCTCGGTCACAATGGCCGAAGCGAGTAGCGCACCAATGATGGTTGCGGTTGCGGTAGCCCAGCGGTCGGTGGTGGCTGAGATGGCCAACCCGATGGCAGTTAGAAAGGCCCCGAGTACCAATGAAGACAGCACGATCTTGGCGAACGTCTCCATCCACTGCCCAAATCCGTCGGGGCCGACTCCCTGCAGGCTGTAACCCAGCAGGATCAGAAGTGGAGGCCCAAGAGTGACAAACAGAAGCAAGATGATGGACGTGATGGCCTTGCCCAGCAGGTACGTAGGTCGGTCGAGAGGTGATGAGAGGTAGACGCCGAGCAGACCCGTTCGACGATCAGTGCAAAGCAGCTGAGGCACGATGAAGGCAACCATCAAGATGACGGCGATACTGATCACCCCATCGTAGTAGCCGTAGTAGTTCGCATCATCAGCAATTTCGCCACCGAACAAGGCGGCAATCCCGAGGAAGACGATGGCCGGCAGGTAGCTGATGACAATGGTGAGAACTGGGACGATCTTGTGGCGGGCTTTGCGCCCCAGTCCAAGGGAGGCCCGCAAGGAATGCACTATGAGCGAGCGAAGAGCACCCTTGAGTCCGGTTCGCTCACCAGAGTAGGTCCGGTATCCCTGGTCAAAGATCTGGGCGTCGCTCATCCGAGCTGCTCCAAGAAGACGTCTTCGAGGGTGAGTGACCGCGGACCCAGCCGGACAATGCCGATATCGGCGGTAACACAGGCGTCACGGGCAAGGTCGAAGACTGATTCGTCGGCACCCTCCACTGTGATTCGTCGGGCGACGGCCGAGGCGGCCAACCCGTGGTGTCGGAAGTAGTTGAGAACCCAATCGATCTGATCCTGGTTGGCCTCAAGCTCCATCACCACACCTGTGGTGCCGGTGTCGCGTAGATCATCAAGCTTGCCCGCCGCCAGGGTCACGCCGTTGCCGATAATGACCACACTGTCACAGATCTTCTCGACCTCGTCCAGCAGGTGAGATGACAAGATCACATTGATGCCAATCTCGGTCGAGACATGCTTGATCAGGTCCAACATCAGGTCTCGTTGCACCGGATCCAAACCGTCGGTCGGCTCGTCCAGCAGGATCAGATTCGGATCGTGGGCAATGGCTTGGGCCAGTTTCACTCGCTGCCGCTGGCCGGTACTCATCGTTCCCATGGGGCGAAAACGCTCTTCGCCCAGGTCAACCAGCCAGAGCGCGTCACTGGACCGTGCTGCGGCCTCGTCCTTGGGCAGGCCATGCAGTTCGGCCACGTGGCGGACAAACTCATCCGCTGGCATGTCGGGAGGGAGAGTGTGGTGCTCGGGCGCATAACCAAGGCGTTCACGCACGGCAACACCCGCTGTCCAAGGGTCCTGGCCCAATACTTGCAAGGAGCCACTGGTCGGCTGGTGCAGACCAATGATCATGCCCAACATGGTGGTTTTGCCGGACCCGTTGGCGCCAAGTAGACCCGTAACTCCTGCTTCAATATCGAAGCTGACGTCGCTGAGCGCAGAGAATTGGCCGTAGTTCTTGGAGATATTTCGGGCAGAGACCAGTGGCACCCGGACAGTGTGACATCTCAGGTTCCGATATTGGTGACAGCCCGGCACAATGGTCGGCCCCATGGCCAGCAAGAAGCTTCGATTGCGACCTTGGCAGCGGCGGGCTCTTGATGTGTATGAGTCCGACGACAAGCCCGACTTCCTTGCCGTCGCCACTCCCGGCGCCGGCAAGACGACGTTCGCGCTCACAGCCGCCCGCCTGACGCTGCCTCGACTCTCGGGTCGCCTGGTCATTGTTGCTCCAACTCGGCACCTGAAAGAACAGTGGGCCGACGCGGCGGAGCAGTTCAATCTCCACCTGGATCCTGACTGGTCACCAGCTGATGGCCTTCCCAACGACGTGCACGGTGTCGTCACCACCTACCAGCAAATAGGTGGCTCTCCAGAGGCCATCATCCCCTTTGCCAATGGTGGTTTCGTCATTCTTGATGAGATTCACCATGCCGGAGCCGAGCGGAGTTGGGGCGAGGGAGTGAAGATTGCCTTTGCCGGGGCAGCCAGGCGCTTGGCGCTGTCGGGCACACCGTTTCGGAGCGACACGCTCTCCATTCCCTTTGTTACCTATGAGAATGAGCAGGTCGTTCCCGACATCGAGTATGGCTATGGCGATGCCATGGCTGACGGCAAGGTGGTTCGGCCGGTGTTCTTCCCCCGGTTTGGTGGCCATATGGAATGGATGGCCCCCGATGGAGCGGAATTGGCTGCGTCCTTTGATGATGCGCTGGCTCGAACCCAAGCAAACCAGCGTCTGAGGGCTGCCCTGAGCTTGGAAGGGGAGTGGATCCCGACCGTCATTGGCCATGCTCAGACAGAGCTGATGAAAATACGGCAAACTCACCCAGAAGCGGGGGGCCTCATTATCGCCATGGATCAAGCTCATGCCTGGGCCATTGCCGAACTGTTGCGGTCCCGTTTTCGGGTGAACCCAATGGTGGCGGTATCCGAAGACCCAAACGCGTCAGAGAAGATCACCAAGTTCGCCGCAGGTAACTCCCCTTGGATCGTTGCCGTTCGCATGATCTCGGAGGGGGTTGATATTCCGCGCCTTCGGGTTGCCGTGTACGCCACGACAACAACTACCGAGCTGTTCTTCCGTCAGGCAGTGGGCCGTATTGTCCGCTACACCAAAGGTCGCGGGCGTCAACGGGCCTACATGTTCATGCCCGACGATGTTCGTCTGCGCTCCTATGGCATGGCCATTGCCGAATCTCGCCGCCATAGTCTCCGCAAGAAGGAAGTCGAAGAGGGAGACTTCGCACAAGACGATGAAGCTCTGGATTCCTTGACCGGTGAGGCCGAGCAGATGTCGCTGTTTGCCGTGCTTTCTTCTACCGCTACTGATCTGGAAGATGACGAGGACATCTTCGCCGTTGACCCGGATGACCCCGACGGCCTTGGTTTTGATCCGGACTTGGCCGAAGCAGAAGAGAATGCCGATGGCGATCCGCTGTTGGAGATCGACCTTGCTGCACTGCCACCTGTGGCTGAGGGAATCTTCCTTGGCCGTCGTGATCGGCGCGAACGCGACCGCTTGCGTGACCTGAACGCAGAATTGGCCAGGGACCTCTCGGTGAAGACGGGGAAGTCACACGCCACCATCAATTTCGAACTCAATCGTCTGTCTGGAGTATCGAAGGTGTCGGCGGCCACGGTGGAACAACTGGATCGACGGGCCAGAGCGGCAGAGACGTGGCTTGGTCGCGACGCCAAGATCCGAAACATGAAGCGATTCGTCTAGGCAGCCTTCAATGTCGATCCCCAGTCCAGTCGACCGAGCTCAACTCCGATGTGTTAGCTAGCTTGCCCGACTGTCTTGGACAGGAAGTCTCGGGTGCGGTCCCAAGCAAGAGCAGCGGCTTCTGGGTCATGATTGGCTCCGTCTTCGAAGAACCAGTGCTTTGTGCCTCCATAGAGGTGGAAGTCGGTTTCGTTTTCGCCCATACGAATGAATGCTTCAGTTGTGACCCGGTCATCTTCGTTGACCATGTGGTCATCGGACGCGTAGTGGCCCTGGTAGGAAGCGGTTGAGTCATCAAAATCGATGGATTGTGACCCGTAGAAGGAAACAATGGCCCCAACGGCGTGGGGCAGCTTGGTCGAGACCCACAGGGCCATGGAAGCACCCATGGAGAAACCGATAACTGCGATTGGCTTGTTGGCATCAGCTGATGCAGCCCGAGTGGTGTGAGCTGAGGACATCACAAGGCCAGACAGCTTGTTGGCATCGGTGCCAGCCAGGACGGCTTCGGCCTCGTCTTCAGTGGTTGGAGTCTCACCGTTGAACAGGTCAGGGGCCAGCACGGTGTAGCCCTCAGCAGCTACCCGGCGACAGAATTCTCGGGTCCAATCGTTGAGACCCCACCATGAATGCAAGACCAGGACTCCTGGGCCCTCACCTTCTCCGGGTGGGGAAACAAGAAAGGCTTCCCCGGCGCGATCATTGGTAAATGGGGAGGACTGGTCGGCCATCGCCGCACCCTACCTGACTGTTGCAAATGCCACTGTCGCGTGGCAGTGGATGGCTCTGTGAGGCTCCAACGTGGCCTTGGCGTGATTCTTCTCTACCCTTATTCGAATGACCGGCCCAATCCAATGGCTGCGCGCCAGTTGGGACTTCGTGTTCGAGGTGGGGAAGCGCTGGTACTACGGTGGTATTGGCGACCTTGCGGCCGGGGTGACCTTCTGGATCTTGCTGACCTTGCCCGCCGCAATCCTGGCCATGGTCTCGGCTCTTGGTTCGCTGCAGGGCATCGTTGGGGAAAATCTCAGCCAAGAAATCGAAGACGATGTCATCCGATTTATCGAAAAGGTATTTAGTTCCGAAGCAGGCTCGGTATCTGACACGGTGGCTTCGCTCTTTGATAACCAGGCAGGGGGCCTTCTGACGTTCTCGCTAGCCGTCTCGTTCTGGACCATCAGTCGTGGGTTCTCTGGTCTTATCCGGGCCTTGGATGATGTTTACAAAGTCGAGGATGGTCGAGCCTGGTATGTCACCCGGTTTGTCGGCCTGGTTCTGGGGCTTGGCAGCATGCTCATCTCGGTCCCCATCGTCTTGCTGGAGTTCTTCGTATGGTCCCGAGTGCCAAATGGGGCGGTGGAAGAAATCCTGCGGTCCTTGTCTGCCGTGTTGATCTTGGTTACGTGGGCCTCAATGATTTTCCACTTTGGATCATCCATCCGCACCAAGTGGCGCTGGGACCTTCCCGGGGCTCTTGTGGCCGCCAGCTTCTGGTGGGGGCTAACCAATCTGTTCCAGTACTACGTCCGCTTGTCCCGCGGATCCAACCAGGTCTTGACCACCATTGGTGCCTCCTTGCTTGCCCTGACCTGGGTCTGGCTGGCAGCTCAGGTTCTGCTCATTGGTGCGGCGGTGAACAACTTGCTGAGCGAGCGCCTTGGTCTCGATCGGCACAAGAGGGAACTGAAGATGATCCCGGAGGTCATCATGCGGACTGGTGAGATGCGCAAGATCGTCATCGGCGGCGACAGCCCGAATCCACCGACTCGACCTCGACGCTGAGACTCCCCATTCGCCTTTCGGGTTTGTTCGCATTGGACCAATGTGGAAGGGTGAAGATCTCGAACGGGGATAGGACGAACGGGGATAGATGGTGCTGACATTCCGACCGCTGACGGCGACACTGGGCGCAGAAGTTGATGGGCTCGACATGGCGAATGTCGACGACGCCACGATCAGCGAATTGCGTGCCGCCTGGTTGCAACACAAGGTGCTGGTGATCCGGAATCAAGAAATCTCCGTTGATGAACACATTGCATTTGGGCGCCGCTTTGGTGAGCTTGAAATCCATCCCTTTGCCAAGGACATCGAAGGCCACCCAGAAATAGTCCGAATCCATTCGACGGCCGACAAGCAGTACGCAGCATCCAACTGGCATTCGGACGTGACTTGGCGGGCTGAACCTTCCATGGGATCAATACTTCGGGGTCGAATCATCCCCGAGGCAGGAGGCGACACTTGTTTTGCTGACGCCGCAGCGGCCTATGACCGACTGGAAGATGAATGGAAAGAACGAGTTGATGGCCTGGTTGCCGTTCACGATTTCAGCCTGGTCTTCGGTGGCCGGCTGAGCGAGGCCGAGCGATCGGCCAAACGTGAGCAGTACCCGCCCCAACGTCATCCTGCTATTCGAACTCACCCAGAGACCGGCCAACGAGGGATCTATACCAACCGGGCCTTCGTCTCCCATATCGAGGGCGTCGACCAGGCTGAGAGTGACCAGATTCTCCTCCACCTCGAAATGGCGATCGCCAATCCGAGTGTGCAGTGCCGAGTTCGGTGGGAGGTCGACACCTTTGTGATGTGGGACAACCGCTCAACCCAACACAACGCGACCAACGATTTCTGGCCCGTGGAACGCCAGGTCGAACGGGTCACTGTTATTGGCGATCGCCCGGCCTAAGTGAGTCCAATCAGACCCTTCTGAGATAGTCGAGGTAGCTCTGTCCATCGACCCAGGCACCGGATCGCTCAGCGAACTGGCGAGCGGGAGGAAGCATCAGATGCAACGCTCCGTCTCGTGCCGCGGTGGAAGAAACCAGGCCGTGAGCCGGGTCAACATCCAACAGCAACTCTGCCGGAACGGTGATGGGTGGGCGGGGAGCAATCGCGACATTTGGTAGTCGCGCAAAGGCTTTGGTTCGAGCCGTTTCAGAGCCATACCAGGCAACATCCTGGATCTGATCCCACTTGTCGGCACCCATGATCAAGGTGTCGTACCCCTCGGCGATGTCGGCCAGAAGTTGCAGCTCGGTCACCTGGAGCCTGAGCCAATCTTCACCAGCGACGACCTTGTGCAAGACGTCCAGGCGATGCTCGAAGGTTGGGTGCTGGACTGATTCTTTGGCTAGTGCCCGGGTGCTAATGGACCACACGACCTGATCCAGGCCATGTTGCTCAAGGGCGGCTCGACTCACGGCCAGGTGGGCCACGGTCGGAGGATTGAACGAGCCTGGATAGACGCCGACCCTCATCTCGCCTCCTGACGTGCATCAAACGCCAGCATGATTTCAGGCGTCATCATCGGCTACTTGGCTGGCAGTTCCGGAGACACATCGGAGAAGATCCAAGCCTTCATCAATTGCTGAGTGTCTTCACCGAATGTGCTGTCAACCAGGCTCAAGAAGTCGGCGGTCGAGGCGGTTCCGCCGGAGTGGGCTTGGACCCAGGACTGTAGGAAAGAAAAGAATGCGTCATCGCCGACCGTTCTACGCAGGGCTTCAAGTGTGAGGCCGCCGCGGACATAGACATTTTCACCAAAGAGGTCGGCGGCATGCAGCCCCTTGAGCGGTCCTAGCCCGGAGCTCTGGTTGTATTGATCTAAGACGCTAAAGAACTCCTGGCCGTTCTGCTCCAGCCAATAGGCGTCGGCCCAGGTGGCGAACCCTTCATTCAGCCAGATGTCATCCCATTCCGCGACCGACACGGCGTCGCCGAACCACTGATGGGCCAGCTCATGAGCCAGGATCTGCTCGGTAAAGATCGAATCGAAGGTGACGGTATCGACGCCGAACACGCTGAGCGTCTGATTTTCCAAGGCGAAGCCGAGAGGCTCCGGAACAGCGACAATGCCGTAGTTGTCAAAGGGGTAGGGGCCAAATAGTTCATCGAACAGCTCAAGCATCGGAACGGAGGTGCGATCCAGGATGGGGCGCATGGCTTCAGCCGATGGAGCATGCAAAACATTGCGGATAGTCACCCCGTTTGGTCCCTCACTCTCATCGATCACGAAGTCTCCGGTGACGACCGAAGCGAGGTAGGTAGCCATCTGATATGGCATGGAATAGACGAAGGTGACAGTTCCGTCGCCCTCCGTTTGTTCAATCAGTGAGCCTGGCCCGGCGGCTGTCAGGCCCTCCTCGACTGTGATAGCGAGCTGAAAGGTTGCCTTGTCGCCCGGGTGATTGTTGCTGGGAAACCAGTTGGCTGCTCCAATTGGCTCCGACACCACATAGCTGCCCCAAGCCTTGGCCTGCCAGCCAAGCTCGAACACATCGCCGACGTCGTGAAGAGGGACCGGCAAGCCGTGGTAGGTCACGCTGACGGTTGCTTCGGAGCCAGCAGAAAGCGGCTCGGTTGGTCGGATAGTCAGCTCACCACCGGCATGGTCGAACCGGGCTGGCTCTCCGTCGATGGTGACGTCATCGACAACAAGACCCTCAATGTCAAGATTGAAACGGGGTAAGTCTTCTTGGGCCACCAGGGTGATGACGGCTACCCCGTCGATGGCACCGTGCTCCGGATTCGACGTGGTGTCGATGCTGAGGTCGTAGTGCAAGGCGTCATATCCACCATTGCCCAGTCCTTCAAAGAGTGGGTCGCCAATGCTGGACTGGGTCGACCCGTCATCGAAGACCAAGTCCTGGCCGTCGTCTTCGTCCGTGTCTGGTGGTTCTTCCACCAGAGCGGACTCGACCTCGGATTGTTCACTGGTCGAGGTAGATGCCTTGGTCAGCGTGGTTGCTGTTGTGTCCGCAGTGGCATCGGAACCGGCCGAGCTGCAACCGGCAACCAGCAATGCGGCAGCCAAGACACCGGAGAGCAGACGCTTGCGCGAATGCGGACAGCGCGAATCTGGACAGAGCGAATCTGGACAGTGGGGACTTGAACTGGCTGAAAGGGAACTCACGGGCACTAGTTCAGCACTTCTGACGCCTCAGAAGTGGTCACTGGCTCATGAACAAAGAAGATGACCCCAAGGATGGCGACGACGGTCGCTACCGCGGCCACGGTCATGACGCTTGTGATTCCCCCGTCCACATAGAGCTTGGTCCCAACAATGCTGCCAGCAGATCGCACGATGGTGCCAAACCCCAAGAACATGCCAATGATTTGTGCTCTGGCCTTCGGGTCGAGTTCGGCTATCAGGGGTAGTGACGAAACGAAGGCGAATTCGAAACCAAGAAAGCCGAAAGCCAGGAACGTCAAGCCAAGGGCTAGTGAAGGATCGGACACGACGGCCAGCAATGTCGTGCCGAGGAGAAGCAAAGTCGCACCCCCAAGAACGGAACGGCGCTTACCCAACTGGTCCGTCACCGCGGTGATGGTCAGAGTAGCCGCGGCCTCGACAATGCCAAAGAGGAAGACGACCAATCCGAGCTTGGAAGCGCTCAGGTTGTGGATGTCCACCAGCCAGATTCCGTGACTAACGAAGAGTAACTGGGACGCGAGGTTGAGGGCGCCAAGGCTGAGCATGGTGAGAGCAATTCGCGGGGTGATACTTGCCCGTGTTTTGGCCTTGGAGTCATGGACCTCGGTCCGGTCAACTACCTGGCGGACTCGAGCGCTCGTCAGCAGGGTGAGCGTTCCGAGCGCGACTGGTACGGACCACCAGGCGACATGGTCGATGAGCAGGCCACAAATGGGGAGGCCAATCAGCGCGGCTCCAGCCCACGTCAGCTCGACAATCCCAAAGGCCTGGGCTCGTCGCTCGTAGGCGACCTCGTCACCGACCCAGGCGTTGAGGGCGACATCGAAGCCGATCTTGCCCGTGCCCATCAACACGAAGCCGACAATGAGCCCAATGGGGGAGAACACACTCAGCAAAAGCCCAATGCCAGCAATTATCCCGGTGACGGCCATGACCGGGCCGGTTCCCTTGCGGTCGGTGACTCGTCCCATGGCTGGGGCTGCCAGGCCAGTGAGATCGCGGACGGTGAGAACCTGACCCATCTGTTCAATAGTGAGTCCAGTGCCCCTGGCAATTTCTGGCAGGAAGGTGAACATGACTCGGACACCAATATTGGTGAGCCACCTCTGGAGGACCAGCGCCGGTAGCGCGCGGCGGACTTCGGGGCGATACCCATCGAGAAGAGACATGACCAGTGCTGTCTAGCAGGTGAATGTGGCTGGTTAGCATTTGCATTGAGGCGTATGGGTCTGGTCGTCTGTCACCACGAATGGCAATAGGCTCGCCCTCCGTGAGTGAAGCCGAGCAAACCCAACCCGGAGACGGGACGCCAGCCGAGACCGGTCCCGAAGCGATTGAGCGTGTATTTATGGCCCTGCACCCCAAGGTGCAGATTGACGGCTGTGAGGGTTGGGCCCTGTTCTATCCCGAGGCTGAGCATCGAGGCAACCCCGGTTGGCTACACGGTGGGCTTGCGGCCACCCTGCTGGATCACGTGTCTGCTCGAGTGGCCAACTCAGCCTTTGGCGGCCCGGCAGTAACGGGGAAGCTGGAGATTCGCTATGTCCGCCCCGTACCTCTCTCGGGTGGTCCGTTTCGAGTGGTGGCCAGCTATGAGCCACCGAAGGCAGGGCGAACAATTCGATACCTGGTCCGGATCGAAGCCGCCATTGTTAATGAAGACGGAAATCTGGTGGAAGCGAGCTCGATGTTTGTCCCCCGCCCCGACTTCCAGGGCGAGAAACCGGGCACCCAACAGGCTTCAGACTGAAACTGTCAGTCGACAAATACCGCAAACTCTTCGACGGGAACCCGCTGGCTTTCGACCGTATTCGCTGGCTCATCATTGTTGATGGTGCCGAGAGCAATTCCGCAGAACAATCGAAGTTCGGGGCCAGCACCAACGAACTCGGTGACTGTCTTCTCCCAGTTGGCCCAGGCCTCTTGAGCGCAGGTGTCCAGCCCGGCTTCGGTGGCCAGCAGCATGAAGGTTTGCAAGAACATGCCAAGATCAGCCCATTGGGGTCGACCCATTTGCCGATCGACAAAACAGAAGATGGCGGCTGGCGCACCAAAGAAGTCGAAGTTCTTGAGCATCTGCTGGAAGCGGCCGTCCTTGTCGTCGCGAGCGATGCCGACGGCGGCATAGAGGGCCATGCCAAGATCGAATCGAGATGTTCGATAGGGCTCGGTCAGTCCTGACGGGTAGATGTCATAGGCTGGGTCTTCGATGGTTCCGTCAGCAACGACTTGCTTGAACCGGTCCATGGCATCGCCGTTGAGCACGAAGACCCGCCAAGGTTGCACGTTGCCCCCCGAAGGAGCCCGCGAAGCAGTGGTCAGGAGCTGGCTAATGGTCTCATTGCTGACTGGGTCAGGGAGAAAGCCTCGGGCCGACTTGCGAGTATTGACAGCGGTGGTGACATCCATTTGTGCATAGTGCCATGGCTTGGTTCTATTGCGCGAGTCGGCGGCACGAGTTCGACCGGCCGAGTTCTGGTATTACACGAGTTCTCGTAGTAGATCGAGCCGGATCGACCCAACCGACAAGAGGTCGGCGTGGAATGCCTTGAGGTCGAAGTCGTCCGCTGCAGAGCGGTCGGCTCGTAAGTCCAGAATGGCCTTCTCACCCAGCTTGTAGCTGATGGCTTGTCCGGGCCAGCCGAGGTAGCGGATGATCTCCGAGGTGGCCATGTCACCTGGCTGAAAACACACATCGCGCAGCATCTCGGTGGCTAGGTCAAAGGTCCAGACTTCACCCGGATGGAAGTCAGAGGATTCAGGAATGTCTAACTCAAGGTGACAGCCGATGTCGATGACGATGCGACAGGTTCGAACCAGTTGAGAGAGCAACAAGCCGACCTGATACTCGGGCTTGTCCAAGAAGCCGAGCTCGTCCATCAGGTGTTCGGCGTAGAGGGCCCAGCCTTCGCCCGAACCGGGATACCAAACCATTTGTTTGTGGAATCGGGAGAGTTCGTCGCCCATGGCCACTTGCCAGCCACATTGCAGATGATGGCCTGGAAAACCCTCGTGGTAGTTGGTGGTCACATCGCCAAAGAGAGGGAAGGTTTCCTGATGGGAGATCGGGTACCAGACGCAGCCAGCACGGGAGAAGTCTTCAGAGGGAGGTACGTAGTATGGAGCTAAGGCTCCACCAGGGCTGGCGATCTTGACTTCAACGTTGGCGTAGCGATCGTCAACATCGAAGTGGCTTTCGTTCAACCGGTCCAACGCTTCATGCTGACGAGCTTGCATGAACTCGACATAGTCGTCGGCATCCTTGGCTGCCCGGCTTGGATCGGTCATCAGTAGCTGGATGACTCCAGCGACGTCTTGCTCAGGGTCAATCTGTTTACAGAGTTGGGCCAGGCGGGTGTTGAGCCGGTTCAGCTCGTCCCAGCCCCACTGGTAGGTGGCTTCGGGGTCCAAGGTGTCACCAAGAAAACTCTCGGCTGCGGTGACGTAGCGCTCGCGGCCAACGGCATCCTTCTCCCGAGCCAGAGGAAGGTAGGAGTCTTCCAGCCAGCCCGTCATCTTGCCGATCTGGTTCTTGGCTGACTGGACGGCCAGTTCGACTTCACTGCGCTGCTCGCTGTTGCCAGGGCCAACATGTGTCTCGTCAAAGCGGGCAAGGATTTCATTGAGAGACGACTCGTCGCCCGCCCCGCCCCGTCCCTGCTCGATTGCGGCGAGTACCTGGCGCTTGGCCACTGCCTCGCCGGTATCGAGACCCGCTTGCAAGCTTTCCTGGTATCCGGCCAGTACCTGATCAATGGTCCTCAGCCGGTTGAGGATGTCGTTCCAAGCGGTCGAACTGTCCGAAGGAGCCAAATCGAAGGTGTCCCGGATCATCTGCCAAGGCGAAGCAATACTGTTGAGGTCTGATCGTGACGTACCGGCGGCAATATCGGCCAGATGCCGGGTGCACTCTCCGATCAGGACCTCCTTGGCTACGTGTGAGCGACGATCATCAGCGGCGCAGCCTTGCGCGTCCGCAAGTGCTTGAGACCAGAAGGTTTGGGCGGCGGCGACGCCGGCGGGGGAGAGGTCGGTCCAACGACCATGGTGCCCATCTACACCGATTTCGGTAGCCAGGATTGGATCAAGAGCGGCTAGCTCGTCGGTAAGACGGTCGGAAAGGGCGAAGATATCGGTCACGCTTGGTCAAGCTTTCGGAGAGTCTGAAGTGTCGGAAGGCCACGCAAACGTTACGGCCAGTAGGGCACCAAAAGCACCACCGGTACTGGACAAAACCAGGTCACCAATGGTGTCTTCATAGGTAAGAGACAATCCGGCAGTACCCATCTTCTGGACCAAGAACTCCGCCACTTCCCACCAGATGATGGCCAGGCCACCAAACCCCCACCCGAGAGACCATGCCGTGAGCTTCTTCATCTGGGTTCGACCGAATCCAACGGTGACACCACCCATTAACAGGACCCAGTTGAAGAAGTGGAGTACGTCATCGGTGGAGTTGTAGTTGTTGTAGAAGTTGAAGACATTGCCAAGGGTGTCGACCAGGAAGGGCGAAAAGACCAGGATGTCGACCAGCCATGGGTACTTGCCGTGGCTGCCTCGTAGCTTCCATACCAGTGGCACAACCGCCATCGGCAATGCGTAGAACGGTGCTCGGAAGGCCATTCCTTTGCCGGCGAATTGCTCCCAGTTTGGGAAGGCGACGGTCACGGCGAGAGCAATGACCAGGGCGAGTCGAAAGGCCCACAGAACTGGCGGGTGATCACGAAATGTCATGCCGCGAAGGTACGCCTTTGCACTGACGATCGGGGCGACCCTCCGTTCGTGCCCTAGCCTGACCCCATGGCAGAACTTCGATCTCGCACCACGACTCACGGCCGGAACATGGCTGGTGCCCGTTCCCTGTGGCGAGCAACCGGCATGACCGATGATGACTTCGAGAAACCAATCATTGCCGTTGCTAACTCCTTCACCCAGTTCGTGCCTGGACACGTGCATCTCAAGGACATGGGACAACTGGTTGCCCGCGAGATTGAGGCTGCGGGTGGTGTGGCCAAGGAGTTCAACACCATTGCCATCGACGATGGCATCGCCATGGGCCACAGCGGCATGCTCTACAGCCTTCCAAGTCGAGACCTGATCGCAGACTCGGTTGAGTACATGGTGAATGCCCACTGCGCCGATGCCCTGGTTTGCATCTCCAACTGCGACAAGATCACCCCCGGCATGTTGATGGCGGCATTCCGTCTCAACATCCCCGTGATCTTTGTCAGCGGTGGCCCTATGGAGGCGGGAAAGACTCGACTGGCGGGCAAGGATGTCAAGGTCGACCTGATATCAGCCATGATGTGGGCTGGCGACAGCTCAGTCACCGATGAAGACATCGCCTCGGTCGAGCGGTCGGCTTGCCCGACGTGTGGATCGTGTTCAGGCATGTTCACCGCCAACTCGATGAACTGCTTGACCGAAGCGCTCGGTTTGTCGCTTCCGGGTAATGGCACCATGTTGGCCACTCACGCCGATCGAGAGCAGCTGTTCTTGCAAGCTGGTCGCACCATTGTGGACTTGTGTACTCGCTACTACGACAAGGACGACGACTCGGTTCTGCCCCGAAACGTTGCCCCAAAGCGGGCCTTCGAGAATGCCATGGCTCTGGATATCGCCATGGGGGGAAGCACCAACACAGTGCTGCATCTCTTGGCTGCAGCCGAGGAAGCTGAGGTCGACTTCACCATGGCCGACATTGATGCCCTGTCTCGCAAGCTTCCCAACATTTGTAAGGTCGCTCCGTCTATCGACACTTATCACGTGGAAGATGTTCACAGGGCCGGCGGCATCATCGCCATCTTGGGTGAGCTTGACCGGGCTGGACTGATTGATTCATCTTTGCCGACCGTTCACTCGGAGTCGATGGCTTCGGCCATTGCCCAGTGGGACATCATGGCCGATACCTGCACCAGTGAAGCCAAGACCTTCTTCCGAGCCGGTCCCGCTGGTATTCCGACCCAAACGGCCTTCAGTCAAGACACTCGGTGGGACACATTGGATGATGATCGAGCAGCGGGTTGTATCCGTTCGGTCGAGAATGCCTATTCGGCCGAGGGTGGCCTCGCTGTCTTGTTCGGCAACCTGGCCGAGAACGGCTGCATCGTCAAGACTGCTGGCGTAGATGAGTCCATCTATTCTTTCTCGGGTCCGGCTCGGGTGTTTGAGAGCCAGGAGGCAGCGATGGAAGGTGTGCTGGATGAGTCCCGAGTCAATGCTGGCGATGTCGTCGTTGTTCGTTACGAGGGGCCCAAGGGTGGACCCGGGATGCAGGAAATGCTGTATCCAACCACCTACATCAAGAGCCGTGGTCTTGGCAAAGAGTGTGCCCTGCTCACCGATGGTCGTTTCTCTGGGGGAACCGCAGGGCTATCGATTGGTCACGCCTCACCGGAAGCAGCTGCGGGTGGAGCCATCGGCTTGGTTCAAGAGGGTGACATCATTGAGATCGACATCCCGAACCGCGCCATCAACCTGAATGTTTCCGAAGATGAGTTGGCGACTCGTCGGGTCGCCGAGGACGCCAAGGGTGCAAGTGGTTGGAAAGCGACTGGACGGGACCGGGTCGTGAGCCAGGCCCTGCTCGCTTACGCCGCCATGACCACCAGTGCTGACCGCGGAGCGGTTCGAGACATCAGCCAGATTCAATAGTTCGGATCTGAGAGACGCGTCTGATAGCTCGAGTCGATCCCTCAGTTCCAACTTCCCCCAGAGACCTCCTCAGCGGGCGAACCGAGGAGATCAATGGGGGCGATGGCTTGACGGCGGCGCTGAACTGGACTGCGCTTGTTCGTTACCGAGTCTCGCCGGTACCCGTTGCGGACGAGTCGCCGACCGCAGTCAGCATGACCGATCCGTTCGAGTCGACGTCACCGGCAAGAACCTGAGTGTCTGAGGGAGCGTCGCTTTCGCCACGTCCTTCTGGTTCAACAGTAATAAAGATCGAGGTGGCGTTTTCCATGATGTACAGGTGATCTTGCCCATCATTGATGGCGATCGAGCCGTTTTCGACGTCGAATGCGCCTCCAGCGACCGGATCTGAGTCGACAACAGACCAAACCTGGTAGTCGTTACCGCTTCCTGCTGGATCGAGATCGCTGAGCTCGAGGTGAAGCACATGGACTCCTTCTTCCATCGCCATGGCATCGTCGGACATTGCGTCTTCGTCTTCCATGGCGTCGTCGGACATTGCGTCTTCGTCTTCCATGGCATCGTCGTCGTCCATGGCGTCGTCGTCTTCCATCGCGTCGTCGTCGGACATCGCGTCGTCGTCGGACATCGCGTCGTCGTCGGACATGGCGTCGTCTTCCATCGCGTCGTCGTCGGACATCGCGTCGTCGTCGGACATCGCGTCGTCGTCGGACATGGCGTCGTCCTCCATCGCGACTTCGGTCGTTGGAGCGGCTGCTGGCTCCTGAGCTGCTGAGTCGCTGCTCGAACCGCACGCGGCCGCCGTCATGGTCAGACCGGCGATCAAGGCCATTGCTTTCATCCATTGGGTATTCACGGTGTTACCTCTTCGAGTTGTTGGGATACCTGAATCCAATCGGCGGCGACCCAAGAACTTGTGGAAATGGGGGTGGGGTTCAGCTCATCTTCAGACCTCTGAACATTCAAGAAACTCGGCACACTGTTGCTCATGAGTCGACAAATCAAGTCAGTAGCCGTGCTCGGGTGCGGAACCATGGGATCAGGTATTGCTGCGGTCAGTGCCGCCGCCGGCTGCAAGGTCCTGATGCTTGACATGACCGCAGAAGCGGTAGAACGAGGCCTGCAGGCAGTGAAGGAAGAACACCGCCACCTGATCCAGATCGGAACCTTTGAGAACGACCTAGCGCAGATTGCGGACTACGACTGGATCTGTGAAGCCATCGTTGAAGATCTCGCGACCAAGCAGGAACTGTTTGCCAAGGTCGAACCGCTACGCAAGAACGGCTCCGTCATCAGTTCCAACACCTCGGGTATTCCTCTGCGAGACATCTCCGAAGGCATGCCCACACGTTTCCGACAAGATGTGGCCATCACCCACTTCTTCAATCCAGTTCAGGTCATGAGGCTGTTTGAGTTGGTTCCCGGCCAAGACACCACTGACGATGTTGTGGAAGCATTCACAGACTTCGGCGCCAATGAGCTTGGCAAAGGAGTGGTCAACGCCAAGGACACGGTGAACTTCATTGGCAACCGGATTGGCTGCTTCCTCATGCTCAGCGGGCTGCATCTGGCCAAGCCATTCCTGTTGGAAGGAATGAAGCAGGAATCGATCGATGCGGTTCTTGGCAAGCCGGTGGGTCTGCCACCGACTGGACTCTATGGCTTGATCGATCTGATCGGCCTGGACATCATGGACCTGGTGGGCAAGAACCTGCTGACCAATCTGCCCGAAGGTGACATCGGGTTGGCTTACACCTCGTTCCCCGATGTTGAGCAGAGCATGCTTGACCGTGGTCAGCTCGGTCGTAAGTCCAGGGCAGCCGGTGGTTTTGGTCGGGTTCAGAAGTTGGATGATGGCTCGAAGAAGAAAGAGACGTTCGACCTGTTGGACGAAGAATGGCGCGATGCGCTTGCCCCGCAGCTGGTCTCGGTGCTGTCCGATCTTGGCGCCATCATGTTTGAGGAGACCATGGAGGGGGAGCTGGCCTGGCAGGTCATTGGCGGCACCCTACGATATGCCGCCGATCTCATTCCGGAGATCAGTGATGATGTGGTCAATATTGACCGGGCAATCCGTTGGGGATTCGCCTGGGTGAAGGGTCCGTTTGAGTTGCTGGACGCTGTTGGTCCCCTACGGGTGATTGAGAAGATCGAAGACGAGGGCGGCGAGATCCCCGCCATGTTGCGGGTCCTGCGAGATGCGGGCGAAAGCAGTTTCTATCGGGCCGATGGAACTGAGTTCCTTGGCCTCGACGGTCAATGGCATCCAGTGCCTCCGGTGTGAGCGCCTAGTCTTCGGCCGCCGTCTCGGACTCGATGTAGGGCAAGTAGTCGTCCGGTTCTGCATCGGATACGGGATGCAACTCTCTCCGATTAGCCAGGGATGAGGTTCATGGTCAAACTGCTCGGCGTGTTGTCTGCATCGAAGCCAGTATGGATCTCCTGCGCCCCGGTGGTGATCACCCGCACTACGAGTCTGCGGCCGTTTCCAAAAGTGTGATCCACGCCCCCGAAGTCTATGGAGATGAGCTGGAAGCCTTGGTCAATCGTCGACGAGACCGATCCACTCTGGGTCGCAAGATTGGTGCATCCGGAGTAGATCACGTTGCAATCGCTCAGAGCGAAGTGGATGTCTGACGACGACCCTCCGTTCGGTATGGCTGCATAGAACGTGAGTTGTACATTCCCGTCCAGATGGTCGCCGCTAGCGGTGACGCCAAATCGCTGGATGGCTTCTGTAGAACCTTCGTTCCACTGCGAGGCCGTGGGATCCAACGACAAGCCAGCGATGCTGTCCTCGTCCGTATCGAAGTTTGGTAGTACCGCATCGTCGGGTCCATCGGAGTCGATGGTCTTGAAGAGCCGTCGTTCGGTTGCACCGCTGCCAGGGTTCTTCAAGAAGTAGGTCGACCCGGTGGCGATCGTGGTTGTTGTTGTTGGCGCTGTCGTGGTGGTTGTAGTGGTTGGCACCGTGGTGGCTGGAATCGTGGTTGTAGTCGTTGGCGATGTAGTGGTTGGCGTTGTCGTGGTTGTAGTGATCGACGTTGAGTTGGTTGTACTGGTGGTAGGTGTGCCCGAAGTCGAGCTGCTAGTTGAGGGGGCCGTGGTCGGGGCAGAGCCAGTGTCGCCGGTCGTAGGTGTCGTGTTCGGCAGAGTTGTCGTCGTCAGAATGGTCGTCGCCGAGGTCTCTGCCAGTTCAGTCGTTGTGACGAAAGCCAGGGGCTGCTCAAGCGGCTGTGGCGGCGCAGTGGTCACAACACTGGCGGCAGCAATAACTGCCCCAGTAGCTGCGACTACCGGCGTTTGCACGACGGCAGTACCGATCTGACCTACAGGAAGGTCACTGAGCCAAGCAAGTGGCCCGAAGGTCCAGCGTCGACCCAGAGAAACATTCAGGAATGCGCGTACGACCTCGGGATCGAATTGGGTGCCAGCGCACCGAACTAGCTCTTGGCGGGCAGCCTCGACTGACAATGCCTCCTTGTAGGACCGCTTCGCCGTGATGACGTCATAGGCATCGGCGACAGCGGTGATTCGCCCGGCCAATGAGATATCCGTTCCCGCCAGGCCCAGTGGGTACCCAGAACCATCCCAGCGTTCGTGGTGCTCGCTCGCCGCCAGCACCCAGTCGCCTAGCCACCCCGACAGTGGCTCAAGGAAGGCGACGCCAGCAGCTGGGTGCCCCTTGAGTACACGCCACTCGTCATCGGTGAGTGCTTCCTCCTTACTCAAGATTTGGGAGGGGACCGTGAGCTTGCCCATGTCGTGTAGAAGAACACCCCACGCCAATCGAAGTCGGTCTTTCTGAGAGAGTCCCATCTCCTCTGCAATGAGGTCGGCATTGGCCCGAACTCGTTCGGCATGTCCTCTGGTGAGACGATCGTGACCGCTCAACAGCGAGACCAACTGGAGGGCGTGAGCTGCCGCTTCGTTTTCGTCGGAGCCGAGGCCACGAGTCTTGATTTCCTGGACCCGCTTGTTGAGCTGGCGAACACTGCCGGAACGCAGTGCGATTCCGAAACGCGATGGGGCCTGGTCGGGGAAGACCATGCTGAGGTCGAAAAGGGTGGCCAATGGAAGCAGGCGGCGCGATGCCTTGTCGACGAGGATGGAGGTCGCCGCGCCGATTGGAGCTGCTTGCACAACCCAAATGACCAGGCCGATTCTTCCTGGTGGCCGGTGTAGGAGGTCGCCGACCAGACGCAGGAGTGCAATGGAAGCAAAAAGAGGGATCAGAAAGGCCATGGAGCGGACAAGGAAAGCTAAGGCTCTCCGGCCGCGCCATACCTGTTCTTGTCGTTCGGTTGCTCCCCGAGTTGGACCGGTATTCACGTCTGTTTTATCGGCTGCGTGGGAATCAGAATGAGCACGCTGGGTGAATCAGCCCCTGTCGAGATCCGAGCGAGCTGACGGTCTCCGGCTGTTTGCCTAGGTCAAGATTTAGGCAGTGAACGCCTCAGAAAGCTTCCCAGTTGGCGAGCTCGAGCAGATTGGCAGCGGACGGCTTCCTCTTCTTACCAATCGCTGGTCGGGCCAGTTAATCAAACTCAATGACGGTAGCGATGAGATCAGCACCCGGGCGCCAACCGCCGTCGATGTAAACCCAGGACCCAGAACTCCAACTGTCGTCCCAATGACCGTCGGGGGTCACCATCGCCCCGAAGTTTTGCGGCGTGCCGCCACCTCCGTTTGATGGCTCACCACCCTGGTTTGCATCGGGAGGTAACCAGTTGGCGTAGGCAAACGGCTCCCCGGTAAGCCACTCGAACGTGCCCTCCACCGCTACGTCGGTAAAGCCGAGCCAAACTGCTCGGTCACCGCCAAAGCTCGCAGCGATGAACGCATTTTCGGCCGCATTGTTGATGGTTACGAGGTGACCACCCATGGCAATGGCTTCCGCTTCGGCTTGCTCCCAGGTCTGGCCCGGTGTGCCCGCGACATAGGTGTGGCCGTTGAAAGCAATTCCCCCTTGGACGGTGGTGGTGGTTGCCACGGTCGTTGTGGTGGTCGGAATTGTGGTGGTTGTGGGTGGTGGTAGCGCGGTGGTCGTCGTCGTTGGTGATGTTGTCGTCGTAGAGCGTGTCGTTGTTGTCGTGGAGCGCCGCCGCGTGGTGCTAGTCGAAGCCTTCGTCGTACTCGTCTGACCGGTGGTGGTAACGGTCGTGATGGTTGTTGAGGGGATCGTGGATGTCGTGGTGACAAGACGAACATCGACCGTTGTCGTCGTGGTTTCAGTTGTAATAGAACTTGTTGGCGCCGTCGTGGTGGACACGAAGGCCAACTGTTCTTCAGGTTGTTCCACTATTGGCGGTGAGGTGGCGATGCTGGCCGCGGCGACGACCGCTCCAGTGGCGGCGATGACGGGTGTTTGGATGACAGCAGTGCCAATTTGGCCAATAGGGATGTCGCTGAGCCAGGCCAACGGTCCGAACGTCCAGCGTCGACCAAGGGAGACATTGAGGAAGGCACGTACAACATCGGGATCGAATTGGGAACCAGCGCAATCGACAAGTTCTTGTCGTGCTGCTTCGACCGACATCGCTTCCTTGTAGGAACGTTTGGCCGTGATGACGTCATAAGCATCGGCCACGGCGGTGATACGCCCGGCCAGCGAGATTTCTGTTCCGGAGAGACCCAGGGGATAGCCATTGCCGTCCCAGCGTTCATGGTGCTCGCTGGCGGCCAGCGACCAGTCGCCGAGCCAGTCTGCGAGTGGTTCAAGGAAGGTGACGCCAGCGACTGGGTGATCTTTGAGTTGTTCCCACTCGTCGGTTGTCAGTGCTTCCTTCTTGTTGAGTATCTCTATTGGGACGGTGAGCTTGCCCATGTCGTGGAGCAGGACGCCCCAAGCAAGACGGAGTCGGTCGCTCTCAGACAGCCCCATTTCTTCAGCGATGAGGTCGGCATTGGCCCTGACTCGTTCGGCGTGGCCGCGGGTGAGGCGATCGTGATGACTGAGCAGCGTGACGAGTTCGAGGGCATGGGTCGCTGCTTGGTTTGCATCCGACCCGAGTCCGTCGACTTCTATCTCATCGAGGCGTTTCTCGAGCTGGCGCACACTGCCTGCTCTGAGGGCGAGACGGAATCGAGAGGGTGCTTGGTCGGGGAAGACCATGCTGAGGTCGAAGAGTGCGGCCAGTGGCAGGAGTCGCCGGGTTGCTTTGTCGACGAGGATGGAGATTGTCGCCCCGATCGTGGCGGCTTGGAGGATCCAGATGAGGAGTCCGGTCTTACCTGGTGGGCGATAGAGCAAGTCGCCGACGAGTCGGAGAATGGCAATGGACACCCCGAGAGGGATAAGGAATGCGAGGGCGCGGATCAGGAGGGCAATACCTCTACGGCTATGCCAGGATCCCTTTCCCGATTCTGTCGCCCCGCGGGTTGGCTCACTACTCACACGTTATAGATCGGCCTAGATCGCATGAAGATTAGAGTCTCGGAGTAGTGGTGACGAACTGAGCAGCTACGCCTGGGCCCGGGAAAATAGGCGTCAATCTTAGGCACTGGTCGTTGAGGACCCGCTAGTTGTCGAGGTGCTGGAGACAATGGTCGGCGGTGCAATAGTTGTCGTCGTTGACGGGGCAGTCGTCGGCGGCGTCGAGGTAGTGCTTGAGGTCGTCGTTGGTGAGCTTGTTGTTGGGGGACTTGTGGTTGGACGTCGAGTCGTGGTGGGTCGGCGCGTTGTTGGTGGCGTGGTGCTGCTGACTTGCACAGTCTCTGTGGTTGTCGAACCCGTGGTTGAGGGGTCCGGTCTCGTTGTCGAAGACGAACTTGTCGTCGTCTCAAGTTCAGAAGTCGTCGTGAGCTGGCCAGTGGTTGATGGCGACCCTGTCGTGGTGGTTGTTTCAACGAAGGGCAAGGGCTCGGTGACATCGGGCGAGGGAAGAGTGTTCGCTCCGACGAGGGCAACGATTGCGCCGGCTGCGGCTACAGCTGAGGTCTGAGCACTGGCGGCTCCGGTGGCAGCTAACCAGGCGAACGGGGCGCTTCGCTCTTTGGTCTCGGGGAGACCGGCGAGGAATGCTTGAACGATGCTCGGATCAAACTGGGTGCCGGAACACGCGGCGATTTCGGCCCGGGCGTCTGCGGGCGACATCGCATCCTTGTAGGACCGCTCCGACGTGATGGCATCGTAGGAGTCTGCGACAGCAGCAATCCGGCCGGCGAGGGAGATGTTGGCACCTTGTAGGCCAAGTGGGTATCCGGTTCCATCCCAACGCTCGTGGTGTTCCTTGGCTGCTAGTCGCCACTCTCCGAGCCAGATCGCGAGTGGGTCCAGCAGTTCTGAACCAGCGCTGGGGTGATTCATCACGACCTGACGCTCGACAATACTGAGCTCGCCCTTCTTGCTGAGAATGTCGGAGGGAATGGCGAGCATGCCCATGTCGTGCAAAAGCATGGCCCAGGAGAGTCGCTCCCGTTCCAAGGCTGGAAGATTCAGCTCTTCGGCAATGATCTTCGAATGCGCCAGGACACGCACGGCGTGACCCCTTGTGCTCCGATAGTGCACACTCAAAAGAACGGCTAGTTCGAGAGCAGTGATTGCTGCTTCATTCTCAGTAAGTCCGAGTCCAACGCTTCGGACTTCACTCAGCTTGGCTCGAAGCTGTTGGCGAGTACTGGTGCGTCGAGCAACATCCATACGGGACGGAGCCTCGTCGGGAAAGACAAGATCGAGATCGAGCAGCATGGCGAGAGGTAGTGCGCGCCTGGTCGGAATACTGGCGAGGATGGCCACCGCCGCCCCAAGAGGTGCGGCCTGAGCGATCCAGATGAGCAAGCCGAACCATCCGGGCGGGTGGTACAAGATGCCACCCAGTACGAGCAGAACGAGCATAGAGACCAGGACGGGAATAGCGAAGACTAAACCTCGCACAACGGCAGACAAGCCATTGTGAGATTGCCACATACGAGCTTCGGGCTCGCTATTCGTAGGGGGTCGATCCGCAGACATGGTGTGGGTATCGGTCCACGATTAGCCGAGCTTGAGATGATTCCTCATAGAGATTACTGGCTTGTAACACGGCGTTCTGGGCCTGCGCGAGTGTGCTTGGCGTCGACCTAGGTCTTGTGCCCTACTTGTGGTGATCCAAAGTACTCAAGCCCGGCATAGAGGATGGCTCCGCCAACCACAAAGATGTCGGCCACGTTGAACACGGCGAACCAGCTGACGTCGATGAAGTCGACCACATGACCGGAAAGAAAGCCGTTCTCGGCTCGGAAGACGCGATCGGCCAGGTTTCCTAGCGCTCCCGCCAGAATTGCCGACAACAGGCTTACTCGTTTGAGGTCGGTTTCCTGGTGGATGCGATGCACCAGGAAACCGCAGAGAATGACAACGCCGATAGCAATCAGACGGCCCTGTCCCGAGCCGGTGCTGAACGAGAACCCGCTGTTGAAGGACAGATCGAATTCGAGTGTCGGCAGGAGGGAGATGGTGCGGCCTGCTCTGAGGTCGCTGACCGCCCAAGACTTACTGAGCTGATCAGCGGCAACTCCGATGATGACAATGCCAGCCACAATCAGGTTGCGGCGAAGTGGTGAAGTCACCCCAGAGAGGGTAGTGAGTAATGCCTCGGCTGATCACCACCAGGTCTTGTGGCCCGGTGGTTGCTGTTTACTGTCTTTGGCTACTCAATCGGCAGCGTCTTTGGCTGGTTCGTCCGCTGCTTGGTTGTCGGGCGCTTGGGCAAGCAGTGCGTAGATCAAGCGGGTTGTTTCCTCGACGAGTTCCTGGGCTTGTTTTCGCTGATTGTCACTGCCGAAACGGCCGACCTGTTTGGCGGCACCCGCCAGCTGGCTGACGGCGGACCGTAAGCCTTGTCCTTGGCCAGCTGACCACGGCATTCCTTCACCGGGACCAGCAGCGCCAGAGTGATCTTCTAGCCACGCATTTCCTTCCTCGGTGAGTTGGAACTCCTTGGGGTCGGTACCTTCAACGGCCTCGATGAGGCCCTTGCTTGTCAGTCGCCCGAGGGTTGGGTAAACCGATCCGGGGCTGGGGCGCCAGCGACCTTCACTCTGATTCTCGAGCCGGTCCATGATTCCGTAGCCGTGACTCGGCCCGTCTTTGAGGGCACCGAGAATGGCAGCAATAACTGCCCCTCGACGTGCCCGACTTCGATGTGGTCCACTCATGTGCGGTCCTCCTCTGGCATTTCCTGCCCATTGTTTCGAGCCATGACGGGGATGCCATGGTCGTTCGGTTTGGTGTTGTTCGATTGTTTCTGTTTCGGACCAGTCTCTGTATGACTGGTTCTCATATGGCCGGTCAGGCGTGGTTGTATTTACTTCATTGTTGCGATCACGCATGAATTCTCCTTGAATACGATAGTTAGTGACATATCGCTAACTTACACAGACGAATCAGCATTGGCAACCGTTTTCGATGTGTCATTGCTCACACGTACCGTCCGTCGTGGTTACGGGACGAGCGCGGCCAGCAGAGCCTTCTTCACCTGCTTGGGGTTCTCCACCATCATCATGTGGCCTGTATCGGCCAAGGCGACCACCGTGCAGCTAGTAAGACTCTCTGCCAGCTTCTTACCCGCCTTTGCCGGTGTCATCTTGTCACCAGCACCTATGATCACGGTGCTCTTTGCCGCCACTGCCTCAGCCGCAGCGCTGGCATTCTCATAGGCTGCGCAGGCCCGAAAGTCCGAGGCCAGTACACCCGGCTTGGAACGTTCGACCAGAGCCTGTGCCCCTCCCAACATCCAGAGACCCGGTGTTGGGTGCTGCCCGACATGCGCTGGCTTGGCGTGGCTCCAAGCCGTCATCAACGCAGCGGCTGCTGGCAAATTGTTCTCGGCGTCGCTGATGAGTTGAGGGTGGACTGGCATGTCCGGGGCAGTTCCCATCAAGACGATGGAAGCGACCTTCTCCGGCTGCAACGCAGCCATCTCCAGAGCAATGAAAGTCCCCATGGAATGACCAACGAGGTGAGCCGATTGGATTTCGGCGGCCACCATGAACTGCCCCATCCACTGTGCCATCGCTTCGACGGAAACAATCGTCTCACCCTCTGAGCGGCCATGTCCGGGGAGATCGACGGCGAATACTCGGAAGCCGCGGTAGGCCAGGTAGCGGGTCTGTAGGAACCAGGCGCTGCTGTCCATGCCTGCGCCATGGATCAGAATCACAGCGGGAAGACTGGAATCAGGCTCGGCGATACCGCCGGTTGCGGCGTGGGCCGTCTGGCCATTGACAGTAACGATCATCGCTGGCTCGCTTTCAATGCCCGGGATAGGTCATCGATGATGTCTTGGGGATCTTCCAGGCCAACAGAGAGCCGGACGAGATCTTCGCTGATCCCCGCTGTCTCCAACTCGCCCGCGCTCAGCTGTCCGTGGGTGGTCGAGCCTGGATGAATCACTAACGTCTTGGCGTCACCAACGTTGGCTAGGTGAGAGGCCAGCTGCACCGACTCGATGAACTTGCGGCCTGCTGCTCGGCCACCCTTCACTCCGAAGCTCAAGATGGAACCAGCACCTTTGGGGTAGAGCTCTTTGGCCAGCTCGTAATCGGGATGATCGGGCACCCGGGGATGCTTCACCCAAGAGACAGCCTCATTGGACTGGAGCATCTCCAAGACGGCATCAGTATTGGAGACATGGCGAGCCATACGTAGGGACAAGGTCTCGACCCCTTGCAGAAGTTGGAAGGCATTCGCTGGGCTCATACAGGCGCCAAAATCTCGCAAGCCCTCCGCCCGAGCTCGGGTGCCCAGGGCATTTGGCCCGTACTCCTCAGCAAATACGATGCCGTGGTATCCCTCATATGGCTCGGTCATGGTGGGGAACTTGTCCGAAGCCATCCAGTCGAAGCGTCCACCATCAACCAGCGCGCCGCCAATGGCGACACCATGGCCCCCTAGGAACTTGGTCACCGAGTGCATGATGATGTCGGCGCCGTGCTCGATTGGTTTCATCAGATACGGCGTCGAGAAGGTCGAGTCCACCATGAGGGGGAGGCCGTTGGCGTGAGCGACATCGGCGACTGCCCGGATGTTGAGTACCTCGATACCGGGGTTGCCGAGGGTCTCGGCGAAGATCAGCTTGGTGTTGGGCTGGATGGCATCGGCGAATGCTTGGGGATCACGCGGGTCCACGAAGGTGGTGGTGATGCCGAACCGGGGGAGGGTCAGGTTCATCATGTTGTAAGAACCGCCGTAGAGGTTCTTGGATGACACGATGTGGTCACCGGCGCTCATCAGAGTGGTGACGGCCAGGTGTAGCGCTGCTGTCCCGCTGGCAGTGCAAACCGCTCCGACGCCACCTTCAAGGGCAGCGATTCGTTCTTCTAGGACGGCGACTGTCGGGTTAGAGATCCGACTGTAGATGTGTCCCGGTGACTCCAGGTTGAACAGGGCAGCCGCTTCGTCGGTATCGGGGAAGGAGTACGACGTCGTGTAGTAGATGGGAACTGCCCGGGCGCCCGTGGTCGGATCCGGGTGTTGTCCGGCATGCAAGCTGAGGGTGTCGAATCGAAGAAAGTCTGGTTCCACCATGCGGTGACCATAACCCGTTGCAGGTAGCTGGCCTATCTGAATCTCTGGACCCGGCTGGGCTCCAACCCCGAGACGATGACATACTCCGACCATGACTTCCATGACCTATCGCAGGCTTGGCCGCTCAGGCCTCAAACTCAGCACCCTCTCTTATGGATCATGGGTGACCTTCGGTGATCAGCAAGGACTCGACTCGGTCATGGAGTCGATGCAGGCCGCCTGGGACGGTGGCTGCAACTTCTTCGACAATGCTGAGGTCTACTCGGGAGGCAAGGCTGAAGAACTCATGGGCCAAGCCTTCAAGGAACTGGGCTGGGCTCGCGAAACATATGTCGTTTCCACCAAGTTTTACTGGGGTCTCACTGACACACCAAACACCCACTGGACGCTGAACCGCAAGTACCTCAGCCAAGCAATTGACGGCTCGCTGGAGCGACTCGGTCTTGATTTTGTTGATCTGGTCTATTGCCATCGGCCCGACGCCACCACCCCAATCGAAGAAACCGTCTGGGCCATGCACGACATGATCACCCAAGGCAAGGCGCTCTATTGGGGAACCTCTGAATGGTCAGCTGATGAGATCCGCGCTGCCTACGCTGTTGCCGACAAGCATCACCTGCACAAACCCTTGATGGAGCAACCTCAGTACAACCTGTTCCATCGAGACAAGATTGAGATCGAGTACGCCCGCCTCTATGAAGACATTGGACTGGGTACAACAATCTTTAGTCCATTGTCCAATGGTGTACTGACTGGCAAGTACCTGGACGGTATTCCCGAAGGAAGCCGGGCGGATGTAAAGGACTTTGGCTGGCTGGACGAAGCAGTGGCTAGCGAAGAGGTCTCGGCCAAGATCCGCAATCTTGTCCCCATCGCCAAGGAACTTGATTGCAGCATGGCTCAGCTTGCGCTTGCTTGGTGTGCCTCAAACCCCAACGTTTCCAGTGTGATCACCGGAGCCAGCCGGGCCAGCCAGGTGACGGAAAACATGGCGGCCATCGACGTGGTCGAACTCCTCACTCCAGAGGTGTTGGACCGCATCGAAGCCGCAGTTAGCTAGCGAACACGTTGCCAACTAACCTTGTCGAAGGACTTACGGCATAGTGCCGGTATTGACCAGGTTTTCTGGTGAGTCGGCAAAAGCGATGAGTAATCGGGCAACACTCATGCCCTGCGCCCGCCGGCCAAGCCAGTACTCGATGCCTTCAGCATCACCCGCACGATCAAGAACGTTCTGGTACAGCCCGTCGATGAGCTCGGCATCGGTTGGATTCTCACCATAGGCAGCCCTGTACTCGGGGAAGGTGGTCCACTGAGCAGCCATCTGGTTCATGGACAGGCCGTTTTGCTTGAGGCCAACCCAGTACTCAAAGCCGCCGGCGTCGGGGGCTCGTCCGAAGACGGCCTTGTAGAGTCGAAGCACCTTGGAGTGGTCAGAATCCAGAGGCTGGCTGGTTTCGGTAATCTCGATATTCTCCGCTGAGTCAGCAAAGGCAATCAGCAGGTCTTCAACGCTGAGATCGGTGGATACTCGACCAACCCAATAGGCAATGCCGCCAGCGTCGCCGGGGCGTCCAAGCACGTTTTCATACAGCAAGTTGACCAGGTCTTCGTTGCTTGGATTCTCGCCGTATGTCGCCTTGTATTCGGCACTCTGACGGAAGTCTGAGGCGATCTGCGGCAAGGAAGTCCCGGTCCGGGACAGGCCAGCCCAATAGGCGAATCCGCCGGCATCGGGTTCCCGGGCAAAGACCGCCCGATAGAGACGAAGGATTTGATCTTCACCCGGACCATTGGTCGGGAAAGTTGTCGGTCCAGGAGGAGGAATATCGTTCAGCCCAATGACACGGGCTGGACGATTGGAGTTGTTATGGGTGCCGTTTCCGAGCTGGCCCTCAACATTGCTACCCCAGCAGCGGACAGCGTCGTCGCTACGTAAGGCGCAGGTGTGTCGGAATCCGGAACTGAGTTGGGTCGCCGTGGACATATTGATGACGACGACAGGAGAAGCCGAGATATTGGTGTCGCCGTTGCCGAGGCGACCATCGAAGTTCAGGCCCCAACAATTGATGTGGCCGTCGCTGAGTCGCACGCAGGTGTGGTGGGCTCCAGCACTGACCTCTGCTGCAGTGGTTACCCCGTCGACAGTGATTGGCACGCCGGAGTGGGGCGGTACCCCATCGACGATTGGAAGGTTGTCAGTTCCGAGTTGGAGGTCAGCATTGAGTCCCCAGCATTTGACCGAGCCACTTACTGCCGCACAGGTGTGGTAGGCGCCGGTAGAAATGTCTGATGCCCCTGTGAGGTCGACGACGGGAACAGGCGAATAAGAAACACCGGTGAGGCCAGCACCCATGCCGACCTGACCGGCATGGTTGTTTCCCCAGCAAGATGCAGTGGCATCGCTGAGCAAAGCACAAGAGTGAGAGAATCCGACGCTGATCTTGGTAGCGGTTGTGATGCCGACAGCATCGACAGGGATATTGGAGTTAGCGGGTGTCTCGTCCACTGGGTCGCCGTCGCCGAGGCGACCGTTGCCATTGTGGCCCCAGCATTTCACCGACCCGTCGGATAGGCGGGCACAGGTATGGTCTTGGCCAACAGCGACTTCGACCGCAGTTGTGATGCCGGAAACAGTGACTGGAGTGAGGGAGTCGGTATTGCTGGCGTCGCCAAGCTGTCCGAACTCATTGTCGCCCCAGCATTTGATGGTCTGGTCAGAAAGCAGAGCACATGTGTGGCCTCGCCCCGATCCGATGCCCGTGATGTTTGATAGGCCCGCAACGGCGACGGGAGCCACTGAGCTGGTTGTGGTGCCGTCACCTAGTTGGCCGTCGGTGTTCAAGCCCCAGCAAAGGGCAGTTCCATCCGCTAACACGACGCAGGTGTTGGTTTCGCCCGAATTCACCGAGGTGATGTCGAAGTTTGAGAAAGCAATTACCTCGGGCTCCACCTCAGCGGCCATTGCCGAGGGGGCTGCCATGCCGAGAGTCAGGAGGCCAATTACGAGGCCGAAGAGGGCTCGCCGAGGCTTTCGCCCGTTTCGCCTCGAGGGTTGTCCCGCTGTCAGTAACTTCATGTTGTCTACTTTCGGTGAACCCGCTGGATCGGCACATCCAGCAAAAAACTGAAATCGCCTCGACCAGAAAACGATAATCGCTCGCACTTGCTAGCTGAAGGGATGATTCACCCGAGTCGCTAGTTTGTTCGGACCAGAAACTGACTGCCCAAGCCGGTTAGTTGGCCAATATCGGTGACAGCCGAAGCCCGCCTAGTCCTTCTTCGCTTTCCATTCGGCCAGATTGACCGACTCAGCTCCGATGGCGGTTGAGTCGCCGTGACCGGTGTGTACAACGGTCTCCTCCGGAAGGCTGAATAGGCGTTCCTCGATGGACTCGAGGATCAAGCTGTAGCTGGAAAAGCTACGTCCGGTTGCTCCTGGACCGCCATTGAACAAGGTGTCTCCGGAGAACACGATCCCATCTTCGGGCAGGTACAAGCAGCAGCCTCCCGGCGAATGCCCGGGGGTGTGCATGATGGTGAGTTCGGAGTTCCCGACGGTGATTTTTGTTCCGTCGCTGATGGTGTCATCTACCCGACGATCGGGGTAAACGACCTCCCAGAGCATGGCATCGTCGGGATGGAGAAGGATGGGAGCGCCCGTCTCATCAGCCAGATCAGCCGCGGCATTGATGTGGTCATTGTGCCCGTGGGTGCAAACAATGGCCTTGAGCTTTCGCCCGCCGAGGCCTTCGAGGATGGGTCGATGGTCATGAGCGGCGTCGATGACGATTGCCTCGTCGTCGTCGCCAATGATCCAGACATTGTTCTCTACTTCGTAGTCGCCGCCGTCCAGGCTGAAGATGCCGGAGGTGATGACGTGATCAAGACGGGCCATGTTGGTTGGTCCTTTGTTCTGTGAGATTTGGGTTGGAGGGTGCGAGAAGTGGGTGACGCTTACAAGACGACGACGGAGCGAAGAACGCCCCCGCCTTCCATCTTGTGGAAAGCCTCTTCTACCTGATCAAGCTCGATGGTTTCGGATACGAATCCGTCCAGGTTGAGTCGGCCCTGAAGGTAGAGATCGATCAGCATGGGGAAGTCACGGCTCGGCAAGCAATCGCCATACCAGCTGGATTTCAGTGCTCCGCCGCGGCCAAACAGTTCGATATAGGGAAGTTCAATCTTCATCTCGGGATTGGGTACGCCAACCAGAACAACAGTGCCCGCAAGGTCTCGGGCGTAGAAGGCTTGTTCGTATGTCTGGGGCAGGCCAATGGCTTCGATGGCGACATCGACTCCATGACCGTCGGTGAGTTCGCGGATGGCTTCGACTGCGTCACCGTTCAGAGAATTGACGGTGTGGGTTGCCCCGAAAGTCTTGGCCAGTTCAAGCTTGGCGTCGTCAATGTCCACGGCGATGATCTTGCTAGCGCCAGCGATCCTGGAGCCTTCGATGGCAGCATTTCCGACCCCGCCACAACCGAATACCGCAACGGTGTCGCCTCGGCCAACTTCTCCAGTGTTGATGGCGGCACCGATTCCCGCCATGACACCACAGCCGAGCAAGCCAGCGGCCTCGGGCCTGGCTGCGGGATCGACCTTGGTGCATTGACCGGCAGCGACCAGAGTCTTCTCACAGAAGGCGCCGATTCCCAGAGCCGGGGACAGCTCGGTGCCATCAGCCAGCATCATCTTCTGGGTGGCGTTATGAGTGGCGAAGCAGTACTGAGGCTTGCCCTTCAGACATGAGCGACACTCGCCGCAAACGGCTCGCCAGTTCAAGATCACATAATCGCCGGCAGCAACCTGGGTGACACCTTCGCCGACAGACTCGACGATTCCAGCTGCCTCGTGTCCGAGCAAGAACGGGAACTCATCATTGATGCCGCCTTCTCGATAGTGGAGATCGGTATGACACACGCCGCACGCTTGCACCTTGACCACTGCTTCGCCCGGACCAGGGTCAGGAATGGTAATGATTTGCATTGAAACCGGCTCGCCCTTGGCCATGGCGACAACGCCGCGAACTTCCTGTGACATCTTCTACTCCGTTGGTAAGGCGTCAGCGTTATGGGTGCCGATGCCGATGGTCCCGCTTGTTCGGTAGGGAGTGACTCTAGCGAACTGTGGCAAGGTGCGCGAGCACGACTGAAACCGTTTCATCGACGGCAGATGGGTGAACAGTCGTTAGGACCAGATCCGGGTCCGGCTGATGCCATGTTGGGTCATTGACCTCTGGTCGCTTAACCAGAACGGTTGGGAGGCCAGCGGACCGGTACCCCTCGACGATGACCACATCGGCGTGAGGGAAGAAGAGATCGACAAGGTCACCAAGTGGGGGACGGTCTTGGGGTGATCCCATCCATGCCAGCTGATCCTGTCCAGCCAGGATGGTCCCGCTGGCTCCAGCCTGACGCATCCGCCACGAGTCCTTGCCCTCGGTGTCGAGTTCGATTCGATGGGCATCATGTTTGACTGCGGCGACGTTCAGTCCACTCTTGATCAGCGCTGCGATGACCTTTTCGACCAATGAGGTCTTCCCGGTTCCAGATGGCGCAACAAAAGAAACCATTGGCGGACGGGGTGTAGGAGCTGTGGGACTGGCGGATGCCTCACTCATTGGCCTAGGTGTACCAACGGATGGACCATGGCGGCAACCACGGGTCGAAGCCTTCTTTCATGTGACCTCGGACCGAGTCGGTTGAGGGCGCTAGAAATGCTACGCCTGCATGGGGCGATCGAGCAGCGAGACTATGGACTCTTCCCGACCTTGTGGAGGCCCGAGTCGCAAAAGGTTCGAGACCGTGACCAGGTTCGAAGCAATCACGGCCAAGTTGGTGAAGAAGGACCGAAGACCCCACCAGCCTGCCCACAACGAGCGAGTCTGCATGCGCTTGACCAGTGCCAGGCCACATGCCTGACACATTGGGCCCTCGGCCCGAAGCCGGTAGCGGTCAATGAAAAATGCCTCCTGGTGGCGAAGAGACGTTGAGGTCGATGGGGTTGAAGCGCAAAACATGCACTCGCGTGAGAGGGGCGGGCGGCCCCAATGAACGGTTTGAGCTATGTCTCTATCGGAACTGACGGCGTTGTCGGCCAGGTTTGCCAGGAATGGTTCGTGCAGAATCTCGAGCGCATGGCTAAGCAAGGCAATAGCGGGTGCCTGATCTTTTGGATCGAGGCCTGGACACTCTCGACTCCAATCGGGATGGTATTGCAGGGTCAATCGTCGATAGGCGGCATCAAGCTGCTCAAGAGTGGTGGGCACACCCACAGCTTCGGTTCAGGGGTGATCAGTGTGATGGCTGTGTTTTGTGATGGCTGTATTTTGGCAGTTTGTGGACAGTCAGAGGGTGGGTTGCTGGGCGCAACCGGCCGATTCCTGCGACTTAATGTCGCAAGTCAAGGGTCCGTCAATGTCCGCTTGCGTTTGCTCAAGGAAGAACTCTGGCTAGCAAGAAGTTAAGAGTTGAATAGTTGTCTAGAGCTCGCCTCAGTGCTGGCCTAGAGCGCCTTTTAGTTAGCTGAGACCGATTTGTCTTGAAGAGAATGACGAAGTAGAACAAGGTGAAATCTATTGTTGGCGATGGGACTGAGAGTCGCCCATTTCTGTGTTTGCCTCGACAAGTCGCACGATCCGAACCTACAGTGCTGGCCGTGGGGTGAGCAGAAGCTCGTCTTTTCGTGGGTCCACGGCGGTGGGTCCGAACTGATGGAAGGGTGACCGATGGCGTTGGATGACCCAACAGGTCGAGCTCGTGAGAAAGCGAAGCGGCTGGCCGCGGAGAAAGCGAAGTCGGCAGGTGATGCTGCATCAAAAGCGGCTGACTCCGCTTCGAAAATGACTGATGCCGCAGGCGATGCTGCATCAAAAGCGAAGGGTGCAGCTGGCAAAGCCAAGGGCGTCGCTGGTGGTGCAGTCGATAAGATGTCTGGAGCCGCTGGCGATGCGACGTCAAAGGCGACCGGTGCAGCTTCCAAGATGTCCGGTGCTGCTGGCGGAGCCGCCTCGAAGATGACTGGTGCGGCTTCCAAAGCATCAGGTGGAGCAAAATCGAGAATAATCGGTGCTGCCGCAGGAGCCGCTGGCGCTGGCGGAGCGATCGCTTCCATTACCAGGCACACCGAAACAACAACGACGACTCGTCGTCGCAAGAGGACCGTCACTTCATGGGACCGCGACCCTGCGGCTTGGGCCCCGGGCAAGGTCGGAGCACTAGCAGCGTTGCCCCTCGTCGGTGGACTCTTGATTGGTGGCACCGCCTGGGCGGTCCCCCATATCGAGAAGACGCTGGAACGACAGACCATTGCTGACCTAGAAGCTGCCGGAATCGATACTTCCGACCTTGATGTCGACTACGACTATCGAACGGGCAGTATCACTGGCTCAGCCGCCGCTGGCGTTGACGCTGGAACTCTCGAAGCCAAAGGAGATGGCAGCGGAGTTCGCAATCTTTCTGCTCTCCTCGCTGCTGGTGCGGTAAAGGCCGAACAGGAAACACCGGTAACCACCGAAGCTGCTGCGGAGGAACCCGCCGCAGTCGAAGTTGGACCTACCGATGTGACCGCCATGGTCGAAGACGGGCGCATTGTTCTTCGAGGCGAAGTTCTCAGTGAGGCTCAGCGCCAGACCCTGGTCGACGCGGCTGAGGCCACGGGGGTCGAGGTCGTTGATGAACTAACAGTGAGTGGCTTCGACGAAGCAACTCCGGGAGCTGATGCTCGAGTCGCTGGTCTCGCTGGTCTGATCTCAAATCTTGGCCCAGGAGTAACCGGGGTAGCAACCCTCAGCGATACCTCCCTTGCTTTCGTTGGAGAAGCTCCAGACGCCGACATCGCAGCAGCGGTTGAAGCCGCGGTGGCTGATGCCGGTTCCGGACTCGAGACTTCAGCAGAGGTTTCGGCCCCGGAGGCCACTGATGACGCTGCAGAATTGGCAGCTCGACTTGCCGCATTGGGGCCTGTTCACTACAAGCTGAACATGTCTTGCCATGATGGCGAGGCAGTGGCACTTCTGGATGAGGCAGTTGCCATCCTTCAGGAGTACCCGGGCGTTCCAGTCGAACTTGTTGGTCACACCGACAAGTTCGCTGCTCAAGCGAGCAACCAGGCCCTCAGTGAGCGTCGAGCCTCTGAGGTTGTTGACTACTTGGTCGAGCACGGAGTTGATCCGGAACGACTGTCCTCATCTGGAATGGGCGAGGATGCACCTATTGGCGACAACGAAACAGCTGTTGGTCGCAGAGAAAACCGTCGGACAGAGTTTCAAGTGAAGTTGGGTTAAGGAGCTAGATATGTTTTGGGTACTTGCAGAAATTATCATTCCGCTGATCTTGGCGGTACTACTGGGCCTCCTGCTTGGCTGGATGCTTTGGCGTTGGCGTCATCACAAGGAGACGTTCTCCGAGTGGGAGACCGACTCCTCTTCACGAGTGTCGAAGCTTTCTAAGGAAGCCTCTAATGAGTGGGAAGCAGACAAGCTTGCGCTGACGTCGTCCCAGGGAGAGATGGATGGCCTCCGCAAGGAATTGGCCTCAGCCAATGCCAAGGTCGGGACCCTTGAGGGTGACCTCAAGGGTGATCGTGGCCGTCTGCTCGGGTTTGCTGGGCTCGCTGGTGTTGCTGGTGTAGCCGCTGGCAAGGTCGGCAAGTCTGGTGAGGCTGATGCTGAGTCCGTGAAGGCACGTCTTGTCGACCTTGATGGTCAGCTGAGCAATTCCAATGACCGGGTCAAGGCTTTGGAGTCCCAGCTCGCTTCGGCTGGCAAGGATGCTTCGAGTGCTGAGGGAGACCTTGCCTCGGCCCAGAAGAAGGCCAAGGATCTTGAAGGCGATCTGAAGACCGCCAACGGCCGTATTGGTGACCTCGAAGGTGAAGCCAAGACCGCTACAGGTCGCTACGGCACACTTGAAGGCGATCTGAAGACCGCCAACGGCCGTATTGGTGACCTCGAAGGAGCGGCCAAGAAGTCTGATTCCAAGGCTGGCAACCTTGACGGTGAGCTTGTTGCCGCCAAGGCGAAGATCGCAACCCTTGAGGGTGACCTCAAGGGTGATCGTGGCCGCTTGCTTGGCTTTGCTGGACTCGCTGGTGTTGCCGGCGTAGCTGCTGGCAAGGGCGGTAAGTCCGGTGAGGCTGATGCCGACTCCGTGAAGGCTCGCCTGGTTGCCCTCGAGCGTGAAGCCAAGGAAGCTGGCGATCGAGCAGGAGCCGCTGACCGCAAGCTGCAAGAGGCAAACGCTCGGGCCAACAAGCTTGAGACTGACCTTGCGTCGAGCACCAAGAAGTTGGGTGCTGTCGAAATTGATCTCAGCGATCGGACCAAGAAGCTTGGTGCGATGGAGATCGACCTGAACGATCGAACCAAGAAACTCGGCGTGATGGAGGTCGACCTTCGTGCTGCGGAGACCAAGGCCGCCAAGGCCGAGTCCTCCCTTAGTGCAGTCGCCACCAAGGTCAAGTTGGCTGACGGTGCGAAGATGCATCCTTATGGTGATGGTTCTCATGGGCCGTTGGCTGAGAAGCGTGAGATGCCGGTTGGTTATCCAATCAAGGGCAATGTTGATTCGATGCTGTATCACCGGACGGATTCCCGGAATTATGGGGCGACGATTGCTGAGGTGTGGTTTGATACTGCGGCTCGGGCTGAGTCGGCCGGTTTCGGTTTGTCACCAACGCATCCTGAGGGATCAGGTTCTGCCGCTAGTGCGCCTTCGGTGAAGTTGGCTGCTGGTGCGAAGATGCATCCTTATGGTGATGGTTCTCATGGGCCGTTGGCTGAGAAGCGTGAGATGCCGGTTGGTTATCCAATCAAGGGCAATGTTGATTCGATGCTGTATCACCGGACGGATTCCCGGAATTATGGGGCGACGATTGCTGAGGTGTGGTTTGATACTGCGGCTCGGGCTGAGTCGGCCGGTTTCGGTTTGTCACCAACGCATCCTGAGGGATCAGGTTCTGCCGCTAGTGCGCCTTCGGTGAAGTTGGCTGCTGGTGCGAAGATGCATCCTTATGGTGATGGTTCTCATGGGCCGTTGGCTGAGAAGCGTGAGATGCCGGTTGGTTATCCAATCAAGGGCAATGTTGATTCGATGCTGTATCACCGGACGGATTCCCGGAATTATGGGGCGACGATTGCTGAGGTGTGGTTTGATACTGCGGCTCGGGCTGAGTCGGCCGGTTTCGGTTTGTCACCAACCCACCCCAGCCCTAAGTAGTCGTATCTAGGCAGTAGCCTTGTCATTGTGAGGCGACCTCGGATCCATATCTATTTCAGCATCGCCCTCGGACTTGTATTGTCCGGGGGCGTTGCCGCGTCAGCGCAAGCGCAGGATCAGCCTGCTCGCGAACTTGTGGTGGCAACAAAACCGCTTGAGCCCTTCGTGTTTGTTGAACCAGAACTACGCGGGTTCAGTGTCGACGTCTGGGATGAGATCGCTACTCGCATTGGAGCAGAGACTGTCTGGGACCAGCAGGACTCGGTCCAGAGCATCCTTGACTCGGTTGAGTCTGGTGAAGCTGACGTGGCCATCGCTGGCATCTCCATCACCACCTCGCGAGAAATGGTGGTTGATTTCAGCCACCCCTACTTCAGTTCCGGGCTACAGATCGCCACCACCGGGTCCGAAGATGGTGGCGGGCTTCGATCGATGCTCGGCCTGGCTACCCGTCGTGACGTCCTGGTGCCGTTGGCTGGTCTCTTGGGTCTGATCGCCATCATCAGCCACCTGGTCTGGTGGACTGAACGCTCGGACAATCCGGCCTTCCCTCGCGGGTATCGGGAAGGAATCTGGGAAGCCATCTGGTGGTCAACCGTCAATGTGGTCACTGGCGGCGAAGCGGTGAAGGACATTCGACGACCGCTCAGCCGGGTGTTGGCTTTGTTATGGATGGTCGTCGGCCTTCTCCTTATGGCATATGTAACGGCACGCGCCACCACGGTGTTGACAGTGCAGGAGCTGGAAGGCTCCATCAATGGGCTAGATGATCTGTCATCCAATCGGGTGATCACGGTGGAGGAGACAGCAGCGACAGAGTTCCTCACCAGTCGAAGCATCCCCTTTGATACTCGGCGGGACATTTCTGAAGCGTTGCAGGCTCTGGTTGATGGTGATGCCGATGCCGTTGTCTATGACTCTGCTGTATTGGCGTACCGTACGAATACAGATTTCAGTGGATCCGCGGAAATGGTTGGCTCACTATTCGCCCCGGACCCCTATGGGATTGCGGTTGCTCAGGGAAGTGAGTTGCGGGAGGAGATCAACGAAGCCCTGCTGTCCATGGCCGCCGATGGCACGCTGGACCGTCTCCACTTCCAATGGTTCGGCGAAGAGCGCTAGTTCTGAATTGGCAGCGGGTGAACCCCCTGGGTCCCAGCTGTCGTATCTGGATCGCCGCCGGCGCCAGAAGTGCAATATGTCTCGAACAGAATCATCTTGCGTCCGAGTTGCACCATTACCGGATCGCTGCTTGACTGTCTGACAATGAAGCGCAACCTCACCACCGTTGTAGTACTTATCGTGTAGCACACGCTGCCTTCAGAACGCGTGTGCCAAAGCCTCCCAAAGCGGGAGGCTTTCTTGCTTTTCAGAACCAGACTATGGCAGCCAAGTCCCCTCAATTCCGATCTCGATCTCTCAGATCATTCGTACTCACACCACGCCAAACACAAATCAGACGACTATCACCAAACGGAGAACAATGCCATGACGGCACCTGAGCGACTCAACGGGGCCCAAGCCCTCATCAAGAGCCTCGAGTTGGAGGGCGTGGAAGTGGTATTTGGCTACCCCGGCGGTGCTATTCTCCCGGTGTATGACCCGCTCCTTGATGCCAAGTTGCGCCACGTCCTGGTCCGTCATGAGCAAGGCGCCGGACACATGGCCGAGGGTTATGCCCATGCCACCGGGAAGCCGGGAGTCTGCATGGTCACCAGTGGTCCCGCTGCCACCAATATTGTCACGCCACTGGCCGATGCAATGCTGGACTCAGTTCCCATGGTTTGCATCACCGGTCAGGTTTCTCTGGCAGCGATTGGAACCGATGCCTTCCAAGAGTGCGACACGACCGGCATCACACGCTCGATAACCAAGCACAACTATCTGATCACCCGAGCCGAAGACATTCCTGGCATTATCCGAGAAGCCTTTCACCTGGCGACCACCGGTCGCCCGGGGCCGGTTCTGGTTGACATTCCTAAGAATCTGGTTGATGCCAACAACCCGGATGCCTACTTCGACTTCGTTTGGCCAGAAGTTCCTGAGCTTCCCGGTTACAACCCCCTCCTTACTCCGCCCGACGACGTGATTGCCGATGCAGTCAGCCTAATGTTGAAGGCGAAACGGCCAGTTCTGTATGTCGGGGGCGGTGTTCTCAAGGCTCGCGGTGCTGACGTCTTGCTGGAGCTAGCCGAGCTGTTGTCCATGCCCGTGGTCACCACCTTGATGGCCCGGGGAGCGTTCCCCGACAGTCACGAGCTTTGCCTTGGCATGCCTGGTATGCACGGCGAGTTCGCTGCTATCAACGCGATCCAGGAAAGTGATCTGCTCATTGCCATGGGCAGCCGATTCGATGATCGAGTCACGGGCAAGGTCTCAACCTTTGCGCCCGACGCCAAGGTCATTCACGTTGACATTGACCCCGCTGAACACGGCAAGGTCCGCGTTCCTCAGGTGGCAGTCGCTGGAGACTGCCGGATCTCGATGGAGCTGATGATCAAGGAGATCGCCAAACAGGGTGGACCAGCGAGCCAGGTAGACATCACGTCGTGGCGGCAGCAGGTTTCAGGTTGGCAGGAGAAGTATCCGCTGACCTATCAAGAGTCCAACGCCGGAGAATTGTTGAAGCCACAGCACGTGGTTGAGCGTCTACGTGACCTGTCGCCTGATGACACCATTGTCTGCTCCGGCGTCGGCCAGCATCAGATGTTCACCAGCCAATACTGGAAATTCGATCACCCCTACACCTGGATCAATTCAGGCGGCCTCGGAACCATGGGCTTCTCCATCCCCGCAGCAATCGGGGCCAAGGCGGGAATGCCTGACCGGATGGTCTGGGCCGTTGACGGTGACGGTTGTTTCCAGATGACGGCTCAGGAGTTGATCACCGCGGCGGTGGAGAAGATCCCAATCAAGGTCGCCTTGATGAACAACAGCAACCTTGGAATGGTCCGCCAATGGCAAGAAATGTTCTATGACGAGCGCTATAGCGAGACTCACCTTGGTCGCGATCTTCCCAACTATGTGATGTGGGCCGAGTCCATGGGTTGTGCAGCATTCCGAGTAGATGACCCGAGCGAGCTTGATGAGGTCATTGAGGCGGCCAATGCCATCAACGACCGACCAGTCGTTGTCGAGTTCCGATGTGTGGACGACGAGAACGTCTTCCCCATGGTCAGCGCCGGTGCATCCAATAGCGATTGCCTTGTTGACCCATCTCAGCAAGCAATGCTGGACGCCGAGCGTGCGGCCAGGACCTCAGGTCAGACAGCTTCCAACGAAGGAGCCAGCTCATGAACCGCACTGGTCTACAACACCACACCCTGATCCTGCTGGTTGAAAACCGGGCAGGCGTGCTGGCTCGGGTAACCGACCTGATTGCTCGTCGGGGTTACAACATCATCTCCCTCGCGGTCGCCCCGACCAACGATGATCGACTCAGCCGTATCACCATCGTCGTCAACGTTGATTTGGCGCCGATGGAACAGATCGTGAAACAACTGTTCAAGCTGATCAACGTCATCGAGATCGCCGAGGTCTCACCTTCTGATGCCGTCTCTCGCGAACTGATGTTGGCAACGGTCAGCTTTACCGCCGACAATTTGTCCGACCTGGAATTGGTCATGTCCGGAGCCGCGGGGCATGTGCTGGAGCTAGAGCGTTCAGATGATCACATGATTCTCAGCGCTGGTGGAAGCTCGTCAGACATCGATGAGCTGGAGGATCAGCTCGGTGCCTTTGGAATCTATGACGTGCAACGAACGGGCCAAATTGCTCTGCCCAAGCTTGGGCATTCTGTTCCCATCATGCGGGCCCGCTAGCGTTTCTGGCGTCTGTCTGCTCAGGTCGCTGAGGCCAACGAACCCCGAGGCCGTACAGTCTTCAGTCGCCGCATCAGTTCTGTTCAAGAAGTCTGCTCAGCAAAATCAATACTGTCCGAATTAATTCCGTCCAAGCTAATACTGTCTAGAAGTATCACCACTCAAGGAGTCCCCGTGGCCACCATCTATTACGAAGCCGACGCTGATCGTTCACTGATCGCCAACCGAAAGGTTGCCATCTTGGGCTACGGCTCACAGGGCCACGCCCATGCGCTCAACCTGAAGGAATCGGGCATAGACGTTCGAATCGGCTTGCGGGAAGGGTCCTCGTCCAAGGCCAAGGCCGAAGAAGCCGGATTGCGAGTTCTTTCTATTGCCGATGCGGTAGCCGAAGCCGACCTGATCATGATGCTAATGCCCGACACCGAGATGGGAGCCATCTACACCGAGAGTGTCGAGAGCAACCTGAATGACGGTGACGCAATCTTCTTCGCCCATGGTTTCAATATTCGCTTTGACCTGATCAGCCCGCCAGACAATGTCGACGTTTGCATGGTTGCCCCGAAGGGTCCAGGCCACCTGGTGCGACGCACCTATGTCGAGGGTGGCGGTGTTCCTTGCCTCATTGCCGTCGAGAACGATGCATCCGGCAATGCCGAGGGTGTTGCCTTGGCCTATGCCGATGCCATCGGTGGTGCGCGTGCCGGAGTGATCAAGACCACGTTCACCGAAGAGACCGAGACTGACCTGTTCGGTGAGCAAGCGGTCCTTTGTGGTGGAACAACTGCCCTGGTGCAGGCTGGTTTCGAGACACTCATTGAGGCTGGCTACCAGCCCGAGGTTGCATACTTCGAGTGCTTGCACGAGCTGAAGCTGATTGTCGATCTCATGTACGAAGAGGGGATTGCCGGCATGCGTTACTCGGTGAGCGATACCGCCGAATACGGCGACCTAGTCAGCGGTCCGCGATTGATCAATGCAAGTGTGAAGGCCGAGATGCAGGACATCTTGACCGACATTCAAGACGGCACTTTCGCCAAGAACTGGGTGGAAGAAAGCCGTAGTGGCCGGGCCAACTTCTCCCGTCTTGAGCAAGCCGGTCATGATCACCCGATCGAGAAGGTCGGGGCCGAACTTCGTTCGATGATGCCGTGGATCTCCCAAGGCAAGACCAGCGTGCGCGACACCTCCGGTGGGCAGGGGTAACGGGAATCCGTCGGGCCCCTTGGGGCCCTTTGGGATTCCTAAGGTAGGGCCTGCGGCCATACCTTCTCAGTTCCCCAAGCCGAGGCGGCGCTCACAACATCCAGGAGCTACTGGTATATCCACTAGCGTTTTGGGGGGCGAGCGGTTCTGATGAAGTCCAGCGATGCGGCGACGTTCGTGGCTACGAATCGTTCTCGCCGGGGCTCGTGAATGAGGCGAGCAGTAGCCGCCAACGGTAGAGAAGACTTGGTGTAGGCCGCCTCTTGTTGGGCGGCCTGCGCCATTTTCAGCAAGTGGGCGACGACGATGAATGAACCAGCCCGACCGTCCAGGGCTTCTCGAGCCAGTCGTTCGCCGACGATGTCGGGTTCTCCGTTGAGCGCCGCGGCGACGGCTCCGGTGGGTTCCGGAGCTTCGCTTACTCCTGCTCTCCGTTCCAGACGACCGGTATCGAATGCCAGCCAGGCCGTGAAGAGCGAAAGGCGCGCCGTGTGCGGCCCGGGGTCCATCTGCCAAGCCCAGCGCGCCGCCCGGGCGTAGGTCAGTCCGTGAGTCATGTCCAACCAGTCGAAGTTGGCTTCGGTTGACTCGGTGGCGGTGTCATAGCGAAGCAGGCGCTCAGATACAGCCAAGCTGACCGCATCCAGCAATCCCTCAACCCCGCCCCCATCGCGGATGGCGGCAACGGCCAGGTCAACCGGCTGCTCAGTGGCGTTCAAGAGCTGGTCGATGGTCTCGTCCGGCTTCCAACCGGTGCTCGACCGATCCTGCGCCTCTGCCAGCGACTCAAAGTCGACTCCGTCCAGTGCCTGCATGAACTTGGCCATGTAGGGAAGGGTGTCTTCTCGAGTTGAGTAGGTGATGGTCTTAGCCAGCATCGGCAGCAGATCGATTGCCTTGTCCCAGCCAACTCGCTCCAGAAGTTCGAAGGCCTTCTGGGTGTAGATAGCACCATGCCCGTAGCCAAGATGATGCTGGGAAACTGCCTCGATGAATTGGTGACGGATGGCGGCGACGTCGATTCCTCCATGCAATGAGGCAGCGACAGAAGCCATGGCACCATCAACATCCTCAGACTCAATCGCTTGCGTCAGATCGGGAATGTCTGCGCCGGGGGAGAGCAGAGCTTTCCCCGTCGGAGATGACTGACGGTCTCGGCTGCCTTCAGCCAATCCGGCGAGCCCTTGGATCAGAGGAAGGGCTCGGTCATCTCCTTCCCACCGCTCGGCCAGCTGCAGACAGTCGGCGGCAAAAGCCAGGTCATGTCCTGGGCCGTAGTCGTGTTTGGGGGCAGCGATGGAGACCCCTTCCCACATCACTTCTGCTGGTGTGGCACCAGCATCGAGCAGGCGAATGCTGTCACGGCTGAACTGACCGACGTAGTCGTTCTCGAATCCGCTGCGCAGGCTCGGCCAGAGGCGATCGCGGAGCTCGTCGTTGGATGGCTTTGTCACCGTCACGATGACTTCGTCCTGGTCATTGATCTCGACCAGGTGGCAGGCAACGTTCTCCTGACCGATGGTGCAGACGCCATCTTCGGCTCGGAATTTCCAGTTGTGCCATTGGCAGGTGATCTCGGCGTTGCCAGCATTGTCAACCGATAGGGCTCCGGTGGTAAGTCCGTAACCTTGATGCGGGCAGGCATTGTCCAGGGCGTAGGTCCCCTTGGAAGTACGCACGACAGCAATAGTGGTTTCGCCAACCGTTGCCATCTTCATGGTGTCGAGTGGGAAGTCATCGACCTTGCCCACGATCCCGGTCGTACTAGCTGCCCCGGGGGTACTTGGATCGGTTTCCGCCGAGACTTGATCATCCGTCGTTTGTAAAGGCATGCCTTTCATAATTCGTCCACCGCATGAATTTGTCAAGACAAATCTTTCGTTAATTGCTAAGCTGGGAAGATGTCTAGCGAACACCCACTGGGTACAAAGCACGACCCCAAGCGTCTCTTGCTGGACCATCTGAAGCGCCATGACTCGGTCACGGTGTCCGAACTGGCCCAAGTTCTTGCCGTTACCACCGTTGCCGTTCGCCAACACCTTGAGCAGCTGGAAACCTCCAGCCTGGTCAAGCGTGTTGCCGTCGAGAAGCTCTCAGGAGAGCGAGGGCGGGGCAGACCTGCTGCGGCGTGGTCTCTCACAGCCATGGCCATTGACCTCTTTCCTGATCGCCATGCCGATCTCACCATTGAGTTGATCGCGTCGATTCGAGAAGCTGTTGGACAAGAAGGGTTGGATCAGGTGCTGGCCAAGCGTTCGACTCGTCAACGAGACGCATACGCCAAGACCTTGGGGGGAACCCCAGTCAAGATTCGTGCTACTTCCTTGGCTCAGATCCGTTCCGATGAGGGGTACATGGCTGAGGTGTTGGACGAGGGAGACGCTGGTCTGGTCCTGGTCGAGCATCACTGTCCGATCTGTGATGCGGCGGCGGAGTGTCAGGGTCTCTGTCGCGATGAGTTGCAGACCTTTCAGCAACTGTTCTCTGGGGTAGCAACCGTTGAGCGAGAGTCCCACCTTCTGAGCGGTGACAGTCGCTGCACCTACCGCATCCAGCCCCTGGACTAGAAACCCAGGCGAGCCGCCGTGTTCAGGAACGCGAAGGGTTCCCTTGGTGTCACAATGCCTGATCTAGGGTGCAGGTAGGGCGAGCAGCTCGGCTAGCTTGGCAAGGTCGGGGTCAGCATCAAGGGCTTCTTGGCCAATGGTCAAGGCAAGCTTGGTGCGGCGACGCAAGAAGTCATCCAGGTTGGTGATCATCTCTCGCTCACGCATCAAGATGACTTCGGCTCGCAGGACATCGCTGTCCTTGATGACTTCCTCGCCCTTTCTCGCGTCGCTCTCGATGAAGTCGAGAACTCGGTCTGCCGCGTCGCCGTGGCGGCGCCACAAGACTTCGGCCATCGAATCTGCCCGCTCGATCTTTGGCATGCGACCCAAGCCCATGCTCTTGGCCTTGGCGTAGAACTCCTCGCGTGCTGCTTCAGAAGGCTCGCCGAACCAGGTGTCGTTCTCGCTCGTGAGTTTGAAGCCAAGATCTTCCACGGCCTCCATCACTTCTTCACCCATATTCAAACAGTCGGTGAGCTTGCCACCAAAGAGTGTGATGACCTGCTTGGAGCGATCAATCTCCATCTCATGCTTGCGCGACAGTGAGGTCCAATCGGTCTCGGTCTGATCGTCACCGCTGCTCTTGACCACCAGCGGTCGGACTCCGCAGCGCTCAGAAATCACATCATCAACTGTGAGCGGCTGGTCCAGGTCGAGTCGAGCATTAATCTGCTTCAACAAGAAGGCTCGGTCTTCGTCGGTGACACCCTCGTCTGCTTGCTCGGTCCGTGTGTCGGTCGTGCCAATGACCGATCGGTTAGCCATGGGAATGACGTAAAACAATCGTCCGGTGTCATCAAAGAAGGCCAATACTCGTTCGGACTCGGTCAGTTTGGGCACGATCAAGTGGATGCCCTTGGAGTAGACGATCCGATGCTCGGTCTGGAGGTCCCAGCTGTTGTTGAGACCATCAACGAATGGCCCAGCGGCATTGATGATGGCATCGGCGGTCAGGGTAAAGGTTGGTGCATGCAGCGTTGTTGTGTTGCGCAGTGTTGCTGTCCACTCCCCATCGGTTTGAGTTGCGGATTCGAGATTGACATAGTTGGCGGCAGTTGCCCCAGCATCCAGTGCCGACTGAACGAAGTTCCAGACGAAGCGGGCGTCGTTGTCACGCAGGTAGGCGTCGGCGTAGCGGATACCGCCCTTGGCTGTTGCAGTGTTGGAGACCGGTTCAAGCTTCTCGATTGCGCCAGCGCTGAGGAACTTGGGTGGGCGGGTAGAGAAACGGCCGATACCCCAGTAGCAGAGCGCCCCGATTCCTGCGAGCAAGGCAGGGAATGGCGCTGTTTTGTCGAGGGTGGCAACAAAGTCCAGTTCGGTGATCCGGGTGGGGTAGGCCTTGAGTAGGCGATTTCTGGACGAGCACAGATTCCACACAAGTGGAAGCTCGTAGTTCTCCAAATACTTGAAACCGCCCCACACCAAATTGCTTGATTCTTGGCTAGTGAAGTTGGCAAAGTCGCCCCGGTCAATCAGAGCAACCGAGAGGCCTCGGGCAGACAGAGCGGCAGCCGATACGGCACCGTTAATGCCTCCACCGATGATCAAGACATCAAAATGGCCGCCATCCAACTTGTCCAGGTTCTTCGCTCGCAGATCCATCCTCCCAGACTATCTGGCCGGGCTCTCTGGTGGCCCAGGGCCACGATGTTGACAGGCAGATCAGCGATTCCCGGGACCGACTATCCCCTCTTCCGGAGACACGTTGGCCGCTACAGCGTGGGTCTTCTGGTCTGTCCGAGAGTCCGCCAGTGCTCAGTGTGCGCCTGCTAGCGTTCTCTGTAGAAATGGGTGCTGGCGACGATCAACATCGCGCTGGTCTGCTTGGGAGCGACATGCCACTATTTAGCAATGTGTTTGGTCAGACGAAGAAAGCGGTCGCCCAACTAGGCGCGGTTGTTCTGGTCATGGCGCTGTTGGTTCTGGTTCCAACGCCGCCAGCAGCAAGAGCAACAAATCACTCCTGCGTCGACTGGACCGATTATTCAGTCCAGCTGGGTGTAGGACCCAAGGTTGCTGGTTCAGTGGAAACTCTCACTGATGTTGAAGGTTCCGGCGTCGATGTGCGCATTACATGGGTTACTGCAGCGCGGACAGGTCCCATCGTCGACACATCAACTGGTGGCGACTTCACTGAAGTGCTCGACTACGTGACTCTCTTGGGTTCGAACGCGTCCACCCCATCGGTATTTCGCTATTGGGTCGATCAAGTCGCTGGCGGGAACCTAACATTTGAATTCCTTGACACTGGAACCACCAACCCGGTTGACGTCACCATCAACTCCGTACTGACCGGGGGCCAGCGCAGGATTGGCGGCACGTGGGCCGTATCGGAGATTGCGCTGACCAGTGGCGGCGCCCCAGTCGTATCGACCTACGCCAACCCTGATTTGTCCGGTTCAGATGTAACGGCAACAGATGGCCTTACCGGCCTTGGCACAACACCGATCATCGAACTCAACCACATCGAATACGGCGTCGGGAATGTGTCTGCCTATAACCAGACTCGGGACTCATACGTAGTTGTCGGCCCTGATCAAGGACAGGTTCGTGACTGGACGGTTCTTGACTGGGGTGGGGTGCCAGCCGACACCCTGAATTGGAAGTTGTATGGCCAGACTTCCGCCAGCCAGCCGGACCCCGAAACTGCCAACTTGCCACACGTGGACCACGGAGGCCTTTCTGCTTACATCTCCGGTCTTTGCTTTACCCAGCCTGGCGCTGCGGGCCCCACTATTGCCATCGAGAAGGCTACAAACGCAGTTGATAGCGATTCAGCTCCCGGCGAAACTCTTGTTGCAGGTCAACGGGTGACCTGGAATTTTGAGGTGACGGTTACCGGAACGGTCGACACCCTGACTGTTACTGACTCACTGGTCGCCGATGGTGACATTGATTGTGAGGGAACCGGGTCCAACACTCTCGGCGTTACATCAGACACTGTCATTAGTTGTGTTGCGACTGGCACCGCCATCACTGGTGCTTACATGAACACCGGCTTCGCCGACGCCACCGTAGGCGGAACGGACTTGCCGCCAGTATCTGATCCTTCGCACTACACCGGAGCGACTCCGTCGATCTGGCTCGAGAAAGACACCAACGGCGTTCAAGCCGACAGTGACACGCTAAACGACGGCACCGAATCGCCATCATCAGTAGCCACAGGCGCAACGAATCTGCTCGCCGCCGGAGACGCAATCACGTGGACCTTCGTTGTTACTAACAATGGTGGAGTTCCGCTCGTGAACGTCGCAGCCCCGATCGACACCGTCGACGTCGCTAACGACCAGGCCGGGGCTACGGCGATCTCTTGTAACTGGGGTACCTCGACCAACGCAGCAACTCCTGCGAATGTATTGGAGATCGATGAGGTAGTAATCTGTACCGCGACTGGTACGGCTGGAACCGGGCTTCACGAAAACACCGCGAATGTCACCGGCGATGCCGCCCTGGTTGACGCCGGAGGTGCATCGTGGTCAGCAGTCCTAGATGGAAACGGTGACCCGATCCCGGTGGTCGATGCTGATGACTCGGGCTACACCGGCGCCGCAGTGATTCCTTCGATTGATATCGAGAAAGACACCAACGGTGTCCAGGCCGACGGTGCTTCTGATACCGGCCCGGTGGTGGCGCTTGGCGATGCGGTGACATGGACGTTCGTGGTTACCAATGACGGAAACGTCGATCTGGCCGACGTTGTGGTCGGAGATGCAGTCACCGCCGACAACGGAACTACAGCAGGCACCATTGTGTGTGATTGGGCCGCTAGTTCCGATGCAGCGACGCCGGACCGCAACTTATCGGTCGGTGAAACAGTCAGCTGCACTGCCACTTCAATCGCAGTAGCTGGCCAGTATCGCAACAACTCCAACGTCAAGGGCACACCGGTCGCTGACGCAACGACGGCCGATCCCGACAACCCAACACCGCTAACCGGCCCATCCGGCGCCGATTTAGCCGATGTCACTGACGAAGATCCGTCTGCCTACCTTGGGGCAGCACCGTCGATCGACATCGAGAAGACAACGAACACGATCCAAGCCGATACCGGTCCTGGACCAAACATTGGGGTCGGATCAGATGTCTTATGGTCCTTTGTTGTCACCAACAACGGCAGCGTCGATCTGGCAGGAGTAATAGTTGCAGACACGGTGACCACCGACAATGGCACTGACGTGGGTGCCATTACTTGCGACTGGGCCGCTAGCTCTGACCCAGCCACTCCAGCGGGGAACCTTTCGACTGCTGAGACCGTCCCCTGCACCGCGACAGGAACGGCCAAGGTTGGTCAATTCAAGAACAACGCTGCGGTGTCTGGCACACCTGTCGCTGACGCTGCTAGTGCTGACCCAGAAAACCCGGTTGCCTTGACCGATGGGTCTGGGGTCGCGCTTCCGGATCCAACCGACGAAGATCCATCTGCCTACTTCGGTGCGCTTTTCGACCTGGCGCTGCGGAAACAGCTGAGCGATGGCAGCAACGCTGCGTTGGTGTCAATCGGTGACGAAGTCACCTTCGTTATCACTGTCTTGAATCAGGGCGACACCAATGGTTCAAACATTGAGGTGGTTGACTACGTCCCCGAGGGTCTGAAACTGAACGATCCTGACTGGACTGAGGCCAACGGCATAGCCACAACCGCACTTACTGGTGTGGTTCTGGAGCCAGGTGAATCAACAACAGTCGAGATCGCCTTCACCGTGTTGCCCGGGGCATCAGCGATCACAAATATTGCGGAGATCTCAACGGCAACTCCCACAGCCGCAAACGGCGAGACCATCATGGAAATACGGACGACTGGCACGCCGGCAGTTCTGCCCGACGTCGACTCTGTCGCCGACAGCACTGACGGCGAGAGTCCAGTAGACGACGTCATCGATAACTCCGGTGGCGATGAGGATGACCATGACGTTGCTGTTCTCTCAATTCGTGACGTGCCCACACCAGTCGTCCCCCTCCCGGTCACCGGCAATGAGGTCAAACTACCAATCACGGTTGCTCTTGTTCTGGGTGGGTTAGGTAGCTTGCTTGTGGCTAGTTCTCGCCGAGGACGTCGAAGCGAGAACTAACCAGCAAATCCGCAGCACTCCCGTCCACAGGGTTTGCCTCAGAGCTGGGCTAGGTCCCAGTCGAAACAATCGAAGAGGAAATTTAGAGAGACGCTGGGTTCTGATCGAACCAAGCCTTCAGCCGAGCGAAGCCCTCATCTAGGTCCACCTGCGGTGCCCAGTCGAGCGCGGCTTGGGTTTCGCGTTGATCGAACCAGTGAGCGGTGGACAGCTGTTCGGCCAGGAATGAGGTCATCGGCGGGTCCTCTTCCCGGCTGCTTGTCTCCCATATTCGCTCCGCAGCTAAGCCCCCGGCGAATGCCACCGCTGTTGGCACACGCAGTGTCGGGGCGGGGATGCCAGCAGCATCGAGGATTCGAGCAAACAATTCGGCAACGGTGCGGGGTTGGGCATTGCACACCACGAAGGACTGCCCAGCCAATTGCGGTGCGTGATCTAGAGCAGCCAAGAGTGCATCTGCGGCATTGTCGACATAGGTGGAGTCAATCAGAGCGGCACCGCTACCGACAAGGGCGAGGCGACCAGCCTGGGCCCGAGCGACGATGCGTCCGACCAGCTGCTCATCACCAGGGCCCCACACCAGGTGGGGGCGGATGGCGGTTACTGGCATGACCTCCGATGATGTTTTGAGGGCCAGCAGCTCCGCCTTGGCCTTCGAGGTTGCGTAGTGGCCGCGAGTCTTGCTGGGATCTGCTTGCCCAGCAGGGGCGCCGACTAGGGCTGACCCGCCGTGAGCAACCGACGGTGAAGAGACATGGACGAAGCGTCCGACCCCCGCACCCTGCGCAGCCTCGATGAGGTTTTGCGTGCCGCGCACATTGACCCGTTCAAAGTCAGATTGGGAGCCGACGACACCAACCCGCGCTGCCAGGTGGATGACACCTTCTTGGCCGGCAATGGCCCGGTGAACGTCCTCAGCCGAGGTGATGTCACCAAGAACTTCCTTGACTGTCTCGCTGACTATGTTGACCCCGGTTTGGGGCAGGTCGCCGGCTCGGCGTTGGAAAACAGTTACCTCATCCCCTCGGGTAATGAGGGCAGTCACCGTTGCCTGGCCAATGAGGCTGGTGCTTCCGGTGACCAGAACCTTCACGGGCTGACCAGCTTGCCACCGGCGAGAATCTTGTCGGCCCAGGCCGCCAACCGCGTGCGGTCAATCTTGGAGTTGTGCCTGCGATCGACCGGGAGTTCGGGAACGAGCAAGACGGCGGCAATATCGGGGGAACCGGCTTGGCCAGCTGCGGCGCGAACCTGATCTATGAGGGACAGATCAGCAAGTTGGGGCTTGCGATCCGGTGAGTCGAGTTCGGCCACTACCACCAGCTGCTGGGTTCCCACCGGTCCGACACCAACGACTGCGGCGAGCGCGACTCCGTCGATTTCTTCAATCTCCTGCTCAATGCCAACAGGGGTCACGACACCAGTGGGTGTGGTGATGACATGGCCGATGCGGCCGCCTACCCAAAGCCGACCTTCTTCATCCAGCTGGCCAACGTCGCCGCTTCGATGCCAGCCCGACGGTTGCGATGCCAGCGATTCCGTGTGCCAAAGTCGGTCATACCCGTCTCGCATGTGTGGTGCTCGAATGATGATCTCGCCAACAATCCCCGGCTCATTGCTAAGGCGTTCCGCGGGGAGGCCATTGCGATCCAACGGCGCAATCCGCACATCGGTGCCGACTACGGGCAGACCAACGCAAACACCGGCGGCGAGCGGGGGGCGACCGGCCATGGCCTCATGAATCTGCGGCAATGAGATTGAAGCCGTTGGCAGGGCTTCAGTCATTCCGTAGGGAGTATGAGCGACCGCGTTAGGAAAGAGCTTGCCCGCCGCAGCCAGAAGAGAAGCCCGCAATGGTGCCCCCGCAGACAGCAAGAGGCGAACACCAGCGAAAGCTGCCTCATGTTGGGGAGTGAGTTGCCCGGCCGTCTTGACCACATTGACCAGGGCTGCGGGTGAAGCAAAAACGAGGGTGGCATCACAAGCAACGACGGCTTCGCCCAAGGCGTGGGCAGTCAGGGTGCCTGGCGAGGAGACATCCATGTCGGGAACAACCGATCGGATGCCGAGGGCGGGCCCATACAAGGCGAAGGGGGCAAAGGCGGCAACGAGGCGGTCAGTGGAGTTGATGCCGTAGGTAGCGACCAGAGCATCCCGCTGAGCTTGAAGCTGTCCGTGTCGATAGCGAACGCCCTTCGATGGTCCCGTAGCGCCAGAGGTGAAGACAACGGCTGCCTGGTCATTGCTGTCGGGAAGGTCGGGAAGGTCGGGAATTGGTCCGGTAGATCGGCCCAAGGTGGCCAGATCAGCGTCGACGCCGAGGAGTCGTTGCTGGGTCGAAGACAGTGCAGTGACCGAGATTCGGCGCCCGGGCCAGCGAAGGGCTCGGGCTGCGGTCAATGCCTTGCTGATGCCAATGATGTGTTGTGGCGCTGCACTGGCCAACGCCTGGCTCATGCCCCTTGGTCCCAGGCCGGCATCAATGAGCACAGCAACCACACCGGCACGCCAGCAGCCATAGAGGGCAACAGTCAGATCAACACCAGGTGGAACCATGAGGGCCACTCGGTCACCCTTGTTAATGCCTGCTTCGAACAGTCCAGCAGCGGTCGCCTCGATCCGTTGGTGCAAGTCGCTGAAGCTGATCGTGCTGTTCGGGTGATTTGTGCCGGTACCAGCAGTCATTTCGATCAATGCCGTCGTCGAACCTTTCTCGGCTGGCGACTCGGTGCCCCTCTGACCGAAACTAGAGAAGAGGGAAGCACTCTCCTGAGCCCCGGTGTGAGCTCCGACTGAGCCAGCATCGATTGAGCCGTCATCCGGATCGGTACTGGGAGGGTTGAGGATCCGAGCCTGAATCCAGTCGAAAAGTGCGGCCGTCGTATCGGCTTCTTCGGAGACGAAGTGGCTGGCGCCAGCGAAACGATGCACATCCGCTTGCGGTAATCGTTGCTCAAAGTCGTGGAGGTAGAGGTCGGAAAAGACCTTGTCGTTTGGTCCCCACATCAGGAGGGATGGCAGGTCGGCCAGGGCGCTCATGCCGTCGGCGATGGCATCCAGGGTGGAAGCACTCGGGTGGGCCGAGTCGAGCGGAATGTCTTCGACGAAGTCAGCAATGGCTTCGCGACGATCAGCCGTGAGATAGGGAGCATGAAACCCCCGACGCACTCCGGGGCTGAGCCGGGGCCGTGACATCTCGACGGCCCCGCCAATAAAGGTCCTGGTATTGACGGTGACTGAGCGAAGAATGCCGCGGGTTCGGATGGCCCGGATGATTGCTGGCGCCGGTGATCCAACAGGCTGGTGAACCGCGGTATTGAGCAAGACCACACCGGCCAGCTGCTCACGATGACGTTGAGCCCAGCCAAGCGAGACCGGCCCGCCCCAGTCGTGCGCAATAGTGAGAACGGGAGACACTGCGTCTCCTGGGTCCGTAGCACTCAGGCCAAGATGGTCGGTTAGCTCGCAGAGATCCTGAACCCGGGTGGCCAATCGGCGTACCGGTGGTGTCCGCTCGGAGAATCCCATGCCGAGCTGGTCAACAGCGATGACTCGGATATTGCTCGGGGCACTCGCCAGAAGCTGGCGCCAGAGGAATGACCAGGACGGGTTGCCGTGAACGCAGAGCAGGGTGAGGTCGACGGGCGCTGGATCTGGGTGGGTGTCCAGGATGTGCCAGGTTCGGCCAACTCCGTCGGTGGTAGCGACCGTTACCAGACGCGACCATGAGGGGTCTAGACCGTCTATTCCGGGAGGGGGTTTGCTGGCCTCGATCTGGGATCTGGTGGTCACCAGCAGATTTCGAGGGTGGCCACATTCAGGCCGGAACCAATGCCCATGCAGAGAACTCGGTCGTCATGTTGCAGGGTTTCAGCGGCCACGGCCAGGGTGAAGGGGATGGCGGCTGGACCCATATTGCCGAACTTTGGGAAGGTTAGGGGTGCTTTGGTCGGGTCGATGCCGAGCACATCAATCATCGCTGCGGTGTGTACCTGTGAGACCTGATGGATGACGTAGCAGTCCATGTCGGCCCAGTCTTCCTTGTCGGCATCGTCCCATGCTCGCTTGGCCAGACTGGTGCCCGCTTCCAGCAAGGCGCGAGTGTCGGTGCGCATGCTTTCTAGGCCACCAACACAGAGGTCATGGTGTGCGGTCTCGGCCCGAAAGAAGCCACGAACTACTCGATGGCTTCCGGGATTGTCGGATTGTCGGCCGACGACCATGGCCGCGGAGCCAGACCCGAGGGTGAGGGAGGCGAAGTTGGAGAAGAGGTCAGCGCCGCTGGAGTTCTCGTCCAGCAGGGCAGCGATGGTGTTGGCTTGAATCTCTCGTGTACCTTCGCCATCAACAATGAGGGCGTAGTCGATCTGGCCGCTCTCGATCATGCAGCCAGCCAGGTGCATAGCGTTGACGAAACCAAGGCATGCATTGGATAGGTCGTAGTTCATGCAAGTGCTTGGCAAGCCAAGAAGATGATGAACAGTGACAGCGCTGGATGGCTCAAGACGATCTCGACAGACACTGGTGTCGACGATCAAGCCAATCTGAGAGGCGTCGACTCCGGCTTCGGCCAGCGCTTTTTCGCCCGCTAGAGCGGCGGCGTCGATAAAGGTGACGTCTTCTGGCCACTGGCGACGCTCTTCGATTCCGGCCAGAGCAACCAACAGGCCGGGTTGGCTGTCGACACGGGCGTAGAAGGGGGCTAGCAGTTCGTCAATCTCGGCTGAGGTGACCGTGATTGGGGCTTCGACGCGGGCGATGGAAACGACGGCAACATCGTCGAAATCAAATTGTGCATTTCCGGACATGTAGTTCTTCCCCGGCGGATCATTGATCCGCGAGCTCCTCGTTGATGGCTACCCAGCCACCAGGCATCCTAGGAGTCTGGCACTTTCTGACCCCGATCACTCACCAACAGCCAAACTCGCTGGCAATGCTCGGCTGGATTTGCCAGACTCTGCGCATGCTGGTGGCACGAGGGGTGACGAAGTCCTATGGGGAGATTTGCGCTCTGCGAGGCGCTGAACTTGATGTAGAAGCAGGCCAGATCGTCTCATTGCTGGGCCGAAACGGTGCGGGAAAGTCGACCATGCTCTCGGTAATCGCTGGCTTAACCAAGCCCGACGGAGGGTCGGTCGAGATCGGTGGACTGGATCGCTTCTCCCACCCGGATGAGGTGGCCCAAATGTTGGGAATTGCGCCCCAAGACACTGGCGTCTATCTGGTTCTCACCGTTCGCGAGAATCTCGAGTTCTTTGGTGAGTTGGCCCGACTCGATAGCCAAGCTCGGAAGTCTCGGGCGGTTCACGTTGCTGAGCAGCTCGGGTTGGAGAAGCTTTTGGAGCGCCGGGCGTCGCAACTATCTGGGGGTGAGGTGCGGCGTCTTCATACCGCGTGCGCTTTGCTTCACCGGCCCAGATTGTTGATGTTGGATGAGCCGACTGTTGGTGCTGACGTCGAAACGAGAGCTGCGCTCATCCGGGCGGTCAAGGAACTGGCCAGTGAGGGTGCGGCCGTGATCTATACCACTCACTACCTGCCCGAAGTCGATGCGTTGGATGCCGACATTGTCATTATTGATGAGGGGCAGATTCTGGCCAGAGGCAGTCGAGATGATCTGATTGCTGCCCAGGCGTTGGAGGGCGTTTCTTGCGTCTTTGATGGTGAGCTGCCTCTGGGCCAATTTGGTGATTGTGAGGTGATTCGAGTGGGAGGCGATTCACAGGCTGAGACAAACCGGCCTGACGCGCCGGGGCCAAGCTCGCCTGTCGAGTACCGAATCCTTGGAGAGCTGAGCATTGCGGACCTGCTCAGTCGTTTGGGCCCACAGGTTGCCCAATTGCAATCGGTTGAGGCATTGCGCCCAGACCTGGAAGAAGTCTTCCTCTCCATCACCGGAGGGCACCTGACGTGAGTGCGGCATGGGCCATTACCCGACTACAACTCAAGATCCTGCGTCGTGATCCCTGGTTCCTGGTCATCATGTTTGGCATGCCGTTGGTGATCATGCCTCTGTTCAAACAAACCATGGGTTTGTCACTAAATGACAGTGGCTTTACCGACGCCAGCGGCGCCGAACAGGTCGTGCCCGGTCAGGTGGTGATGTTCAGCTTCTTCGTTGCTGGCTCAACCGCCTTTTCCGTCTTCCGAGAGCATGGTTGGAAGACGTGGGATCGCCTTCGGGCCTCTGCCGCTAGCCCTACTTCCTTGCTGGCAGGTTTCGGCTTTCCTTGGGTGCTTATCCACGTTGGCTACCAAACGGCCTTGTATGTCGTTGGTGGTCTCCTGCTGGGATTGCGACCGGGTTTCGGTTCGGTGCCAGCGCTGGCCCTGATCATCGTGGCCTATTCGGCCTGCGTGATTGCCATGGTCTTGCTGGGGGCGGCCTCGTTCCGGACGGTCGCACAAGTCGGTGGTTTCCAAAATGTTGGTGCCATGGTCTTTGGTGGACTGGGCGGTGCTCTGGTCCCACTGGACCAGCTTCCTGGCTGGGCCCAGGCGGTGGCTCCCATCACTCCGGCCTATTGGGCCATGAAAGGGCACAAGGAGATCTTGTTGGAGGATGCTGGGGTCATTGATGTGCTGCCTCACTCCGCCGTCTTGCTTGCCGCCGCCGTGGTCTTTGCACTGGCTGCGTCTCGGCGATTCCGGGTTGATGAGACCAAGCAGTTCTTCGCCTGATCCGTTTGGATTTTTAACCAACTCGAAATTCCCACGGACTGCTTGATCTGCATAGAATCGCATGCGCCAATCCGTTGCGGGACGCCACTCAGGTGCGGATCGCCAAGAAGTAGGGACCAGATCATCGTGGGTGAGTTCGTTAATCTCGAAGAATCAGCCGTTAGTAATGTTGCCATCATTCGCTTGGACCGGCCGAAGGTAAATGCGCTCAATAGCCAGATCGGGCGAGAGTTGTTGGAGGTCGCCCAAGAATTGGCGACTCGTGAGGACATTCGAGGCGTTGTGTTGTGGGGAGGACCACGAATCTTCGCCGCTGGTGCGGACATCTCAGAGTTCCCGATCGATGGCGCTGAGCGTGACCCGTCACCAATGGTTGATTTGCTTAACGAAGCAAACTTCGCTTTGGAGAACCTGCCTCAGATCACCATCGCCGCCGTAAATGGGTTCGCTCTTGGCGGAGGTTGTGAGCTTTCGATGTCCACCGATTTCCGAGTTTGTGGTGAGGGTGCGGTGTTTGGTCAGCCCGAGATTCTGCTTGGCATCATCGCCGGGGCTGGTGGCACCCAGCGGTTGACCCGACTGGTTGGGGTGACCAAGTCGAAGGAAATCAATTACACGGGTCGCCAAGTCAAGGCGCCCGAAGCACTGGAGATTGGATTGGTCTCGGCCGTGCATCCTGATGATGAGGTCCTGGACCAGGCAGTGAAACTGGCGGCACGCTACGCCGCTGGACCAGCCGCCATTGCCAACGCCAAGAAGGCCATCATGGACGGCCTCCATGTCTCGATCGAAGAAGCGATTGCTATTGAGAAGCGCGAGTTTGTCGCTGCTTTCCAGACCGAGGATGCCGTGACCGGTATCACCAGTTTCTTGGAGCATGGCCCGGGTAAAGCCGAGTTCTCGGGGAGCTGAGCATGACAAACAGCGTTTTTCCAGCCGAGGGCGACATCGGCGAGATGTATGTAACCGAAGAAGAGATCCAGAATCGGGTCAGCGAACTCGGTGCGCAAATCACTGCTGACTGTGATGGCCGGGTTCCCCTTCTGGTTGCCATCCTCAAGGGCAGTGTCATCTTTGCTGCTGACCTGATGAGGGCCATTTCCGGGCCGGTGGAGATCGACTTCATGGCGGTGTCGTCTTATGGCGACGCCACCGAGTCATCTGGCGTAGTCAAGATCGTCAAGGACCTGGATTCCAGCATTCTTGGCCGTGATGTGATCCTGGTCGAGGACATCATCGACTCCGGCCTGACCATGGCCTACCTGGTCGATCACCTGGCGGGCCAGCAGCCTGCTTCACTCAAAACCTGTTCGCTTCTGGTGCGAGAAGGCCAGCAGGCCCCGGACTACAACATTGACTATGTCGGTTTCGAGATTCCACCAGCCTTCGTTGTTGGCTATGGACTTGATGTGGCCCAGCGCTATCGAAACCTTCCCTACATCGCCGCCTACACCGGCTGAGTGCTTGGCTAGTACAGCCGGATAGCGGCGGCTCGGAACCACTTCGTCGCGAGCATCGTGCGTATTGTCGTTAAATCCGATGGGATTAGTCGGGAATTGAGTTAGTCTCTGGCCACCAAGCTCCAGGAGACCCGTTCTGGACGCAAGATGGGGGAGCAATCAATGTCCACAACCTGGGGTTTTGAGACCAGACAGATCCATTCCGGCCAAGAAGCTGATCCAACTACTGGCTCGCGGGCGGTGCCGATCTATCAGACGACGGCCTATCAGTTCCGCGATACGGCCCATGCCGCCAACCTGTTTGCGCTGGGCGAGCCGGGAAACATCTATACCCGGATCATGAATCCGACCCAGGCAGTTCTCGAGACTCGTCTGGCTGCGCTCGAGAACGGCTTGTCGGAAACCGCTGCTGGTGTGCCCGGAGCGCTTGCTGTTGCCTCTGGTCAGGCAGCCGAGACCATTGCCATCATGAACATCGTCGAGGCTGGTGGACACATCGTGGCTGGTGCTGCGCTCTATGGCGGAACCTACAACCTGCTTCACCACACCTTGCCCAAGTACGGCATCGAGACCACCTTCGTTGACGATGCGGACAACCTTGACGCGTGGCGAGCGGCGGTTCGGCCAAACACCAAACTCTTTTATGGTGAGTCCATTGGCAATCCCAAGAACAATGTCTTTGATATCGCGGGTATTGGCTCGGTTGCCAAGGACATTGGTGTCCCTCTGGTCATTGACAACACCGTTGCCAGTCCCTATCTGATCAACCCACTGGATCATGGAGCCGACATTGTTGTGCACTCGGCCACCAAGTTCATTGGCGGGCACGGAACCTCGGTGGCCGGAATCATTGTTGATGGCGGCTCCTTCGACTTTGGTGACGCCGACAAGTACCCCAACTACAACAACCCTGACCCCAGCTATCACGGTCTGACCTATTGGCCAACGCTTGGCCACGGCGCCTTCATTGCCAAAGCCCGGGTCCAACTCTTGCGTGACTTTGGCTCGGCTATCAGTCCCTTCAATGCGTTCCAGATATTGCAAGGACTCGAGACCTTGTCGTTGCGCATGGAGCGCCATGTGCAAAACGCTCAAACTGTGGCCGAGTGGCTGGAGGCGCATCCCCAGGTCGAGTCGGTCAACTACTCAGGACTGGAGAGCTCCCCTTCGCATGAGATGGCCAAGAAGTACACCAACAGCAAGGGCTACGGGTCTGTTCCTTCGTTCAATATTGAGGGTGGGGTCGAAGCTGGCCAGAAGTTTGTCGAGGGTCTTGAGCTCCATAGCCATGTGGCCAACATTGGTGACGTGCGCTCCCTGGTCATTCATCCGGGCTCGACCACCCATAGCCAGCTCACTCCGGAAGAGCAAGCGACAACGGGGGTGAATCCTTCGCTGGTTCGGTTGAGCGTCGGTTTGGAAACAGTGAGTGACATCATTGAGGACCTAGAAAAGGGCTTTGCTGCTGCCTCGGCCTAAGCGGCTGTGTCCTCTAGAGTGGCTTGGAACAATACAGTCACCAGAACAAAGGGAAATCACAGTGCCAGAGCTTCCAGCCGCAGACGGATCCAGTGAACGCCAGACATCATTTGACGGCTCATTCGATATGGCGATCGACCCCTCCAAGCGCTATAGCGCCGAGATGGTGACCTCCATGGGAACCCTCGTCATCGAGCTTGACCCCAAGGCCGCACCGCTGACGGTCAACAACTTCGTCAACCTTGCTCGCTATCACTACTACGACGGCTTGAACTTCCACCGCATCATCCCCGGCTTCATGTGCCAGGGGGGTTGCCCAGAAGGAAGTGGCCGAGGAAACCCCGGCTACCGATTCCAGGACGAGCTGCCAAAACCCGGTCGCTACGAGATCGGCTCACTGGCCATGGCCAACTCCGGTCCAAACACCAATGGCTCCCAATTCTTCATCGTGTCCGGTTCCAGCGGTGTTGGCCTTCCGCCCTCCTACTCACTCTTTGGCAAGGTGGTAAAGGGCCTTGAGGTCGTAGCCGAGATGGAAAAGGTCCCAACCGGTATGCAGGACAAGCCTCAGACCCCGCTGGTCATCGAGTCTGTCACCATCACCGAACTCGACGCTTAGAGCAGTCTTGGCACCGGGGGAATCCGAAGGGTTCCCCCGGTACCAGAAGGTTCATCCCGGGGTGAAAGCCCTAGCCTCTTCGGATGAGTGAAATCCTTGAGGTTGATCTGCTGGCGTTCGAGAGTGGATCGGACCAACAACGCAAGGCCGTGGTGGACGGCACGATGCAAAGCCTGAAGAGCGGGTTTGTCTTCACCAAGCATGATCTGAGTGAAGATCTGCTGGACACCACCTATGGCATGTTGGAGCAGTTTTTCTCCCTCGCTCCTGAAGTGAAGCAAACAGCAACTGTCCCCAACAGCAATGGTCAGGCTGGCTACACCGGGCTTTTGGTCGAGACTGCCGCTGTCAGCGATCACCCGGACTGGAAAGAGATGCTGAACTGGGGAGCCGACCTCCCAGTCGGCCACCCGCTCAAGAAGAAGTATCCCGCTCGATACCAAGGCCCCCAACTTCCCGATGACTTGGTGCCAGGCATGACGGAGACCTTCGTGGAGTTCTTCAATCGTGTGCTGGATATCCAGCGTCGTTTCTTGCGAATCATTGCCGTCGGTATCGGCTGCCACGAAACCTTCTTCGACACGATGACGACCGATGGCACAACGCTGACTCGTGCCATCCACTACCCGGCCATGGACCTTTCTCCCGATGAAGAACATGTCTGGGCTGGAGAGCATGACGACATCAACCTGATCACTGCCTTGCCTCGGGCTACAGCCAAGGGTCTGCAGGTTCGGTTGGAAGACGAGACCTGGGTTGACGCCCTCCCGCCCGAGGGATCCATGATCATGAACACCGGCATCATGCTCGAACACATCACCAACGGTCTGATTCCTGGGGGCTGGCACCGGGTTGTCGCTGACCCTGATGAGCCGGGTGAGCGCTACTCGGTGGTCCAGTTCTGCCATCCAACCCCGTGGACGATTCTGAATCCGGTAGCCAGCTGTGTCACGCCGCAGAATCCTCAGCGATTCGCCCCCATCGAGGCTGGTGACCAACTGGATCAGGTCTTGTATGAGATCAACCTGGTCGAAGACGGCCGTCGCGTCTGAGTAAGACTTGTGTGGTTGTCGCAGCTCCAGTTCTGAAGATGTGATGAACTGGGAACCTTCACACCATTCTTGAGGTTGAATCCAGTCATGAACAAGAAGACCTTCACCGCCGAAGACCTCCAGAGCCGATTGAGCCCTCACCAGATTGAAGTAACCCAACGAGCCGGGACCGAACGCCCCTTTTCCGGCGAGTACTGGGATGTCTGGCAAGACGGCACCTATCACTGTGTTGTCTGCGACAACGAACTCTTTGTTTCTGCCACCAAGTTTGATGCTGGCTGTGGCTGGCCGAGTTTTGATCAGGCCGTCAACCCCGAGGCCGTAACCGAGCATCGCGACGTTTCCTTGGGCATGGCTCGCACCGAAGTTGTTTGTACTGATTGTGGCGCCCACCTTGGCCATGTCTTCAACGACGGGCCAACCCAAACCGGTCTGCGCTATTGCATGAACTCCGCCTCCATGCGCCTTGATGCTGATGATTCCTCAGCAGACTCAGCTTGAGCTGAACTTGTCCAGCAGTTCGGATCTGCCTTTGGTGATGACGATGTGGTCGCCAGTCTGGTTGGCTAGGACGAAAGTTGGCTGATCACATTGTCGATACAGGCGGTGAGGGCTTGCATGTCACTGAGCTCGATAGCGGGGAAACAGGCGATGCGAAGCTGATTGCGTCCCAGCTTGCGATAGCCCTCGGTATCGAGAATGCCATTGGCCCGAAGAGCAGCGGCGATGTCGTCGGCCTTGACTGAGTCATCAAAGTCGACAGTGGCAACAACTTGGCTGCGCATGGCGGTATCGGTCACAAATGGGGTGGCAACACTGCTGGCTTCGGCCCAGGCATAAACATGATCGGACATGGCCTTGGATCGGCCAGCAGCAAAATCCATGCCGCCATTGTTGTTGATCCACTCCACCTGATGCAGGGTCAGATAGATGGTGGCCAAGGCGGGAGTGTTATAGGTCTGGTTCTTGACCGAGTTGTTGACGGCAGTCTGTAGCGACAGTCCGGCCGGGATCCAGCGATCCGATGCGGCAATCCGCTCAATTCGTTCGAGGGCCGCCGGAGAGCACAGGGCAAACCACAAGCCACCGTCAGAGGCCAGAACCTTCTGAGGAGCAAAGTAGTAGCAGTCGACCTGGCTTGGGTCCCAAGCAACCGCGCCAGCAGCCGAGGTGGCATCAACGGCGACCAACGCACCGTCGGCGGCTCCAGCAGGGCGTACGAGCGGCATGGTCACACCCGTTGTCGTCTCGTTGTGGGTGAGGCAATAGGTGTCAACCGAGGCTTCGGTTTCGCACACCGGATGGCTGCCATAGTCTGAAGTGATGATCTGAGGATCGTTCAGGAAGGGAACCTTGGCCACCGCCGAGGCAAACTTACCGGAGAACTCACCGAAACTCAGGTGCTGAGACTGCTGCTCAATGAGCCCAAAGGTTGCCGCATCCCAGAAGAGGGTGGTGCCACCATTACCCATGATGACTTCCCAACCATCGGGAAGTCCAAAGAGCTCAGTCATGCCCGACCGCAAGCGGCCAACAATGTCCTTCACGCCCGGCTTGCGATGGGATGTTCCCATATAGCCATTGGCCATGGCAGCAAAATCGGCGATGGCTTCTGGCCGCACTTTGGAAGGACCGGAGGCGAAGCGTCCGTCGGCAGGAAGAAGATTGTTTGGGATCTGGATATTCAGAGGTTCTTGGCTCACAAGGTGAGATGATTGCAGGTGTGTTCCCTTCTGGGAATAGTTTGTGCCCAAATACCGTCCATTTTTATGAATTCTTCGGAGATTCTCATGTCCAGCAGCCGGATTTCACAGCGCGTCGGATCGATTGCCCCCTCGGCAACCCTTGCGGTAACGAATAAGGCGAAGGCACTCAAGGCTGCCGGTGAAGCAGTTGTTGGCTTCGGAGCGGGCGAGCCCGATTTCCCAACCCCGGACTACATCGTTGAGGCCGCCGTCGCCGCCTGTCGTGATCCGAAGAATCACCGGTATGGGCTCGCTGGCGGAACGTTGGAGCTGAAGGCGGCGATTGCGGCCAAGACTGCCCGAGATTCTGGCTATGCGGTCGAAGCCAGCCAGGTTGTGGTTACCAATGGTGGCAAACATGCCGTCTACAACGCCATTGCTGGCGTGGTTGATCCTGGTGATGAGGTTCTGATCCCGACCCCGTTCTGGACCACCTACCCCGAGCCGGTACGGCTGGCCGGGGGAGTGCCAGTTTCGGTCGAAACCACTATTGAGCAAGGCTTCAAAGTCACGGTTGACCAATTGGAGGCGGCCAGAACCGAGCGGACCAAGGCACTCATCTTTGTGAGCCCGTCCAATCCGTCGGGGGCCGTGTACAGCAAGGAACAGGTCACCGAGATTGGCAAGTGGGCGGCCGAGCACGAGATTTGGATCTTGACTGATGAGATCTATGAGCATCTCACCTATGACGATGCCGAGTTCCATTCCATGCCAACCCTGGTCCCCGAGGTCGCCGATCGCTGCATCGTGCTCAACGGAGTAGCCAAGACCTATGCCATGACCGGCTGGCGCGTTGGCTGGCTCATCGCTCCTCCCGACATGGCCAAGGCTTTGACCAGCTTGCAATCTCACCAGACCTCCAACGTTGCTATGGTCTCCCAGGTGGCGGCCCAAGCCGCGGTTGAGGGAAGCCTTGACGCGGTGCTCATGATGCGCGAGTCCTTCAATCGGCGGCGACTCAACATGTACGAGATGCTCAATGCCATGCCAGGAGTCGAGGTACTCAAGCCCGAAGGAGCGTTCTACGCCTTCCCCTCCTTTGAGGGTGTGCTTGGCCGCACCATCCGGGGGCGCAAGATCGAAACCACCCTGGACCTGGCCGATGTGGTGCTGGAAGAGGTGAAGGTGGCCTTCGTGCCCGGCGAAGCATTTGGTAGCCCCGGCTATGCCCGCTTCTCTTTCGCTCTTGGTGATGATGATCTTGGTGAAGGCCTGAGCCGTATCGGTGACCTTTTGGCCGAGGGTTAGCGATGACTGAGGCATCTGCATACGGAGAGTGGCCTTCGCCGATTTCGGCTGAACTGGTTGCTGCTGGCGGTGTCGGCCTCGGATCACCGGTCGCCCGCGGCGATGAACGATGGTGGTCCGAACTCCGACCCTCCGATGGAGGCCGTGTGGTTCTGGTACAACTGGATGTTGGGGACATGGGAAGCGGCGAAGCGACCGATGTTTTGCCTGCGCCCTGGTCTGCTCGAACGCGGGTGCATGAATATGGGGGCGGTGCGTGGACCTTGGGCACCGAGGCTGTGTACTTCAGTAATTGGGATGATCAACGTCTCTATCGGCTAGCCGGGGACGGAACCGTTCCAATGGCTTTGACCCCAGAACCACCGATCAAACACGGCTGGCGTTTCGCTGATGCTTGCGAGTCCGAGAGCGGTCAATGGCTCATCTGTGTGCGCGAGGATCACACCGGGGATGGCCCCGAGTGTGTCAATCAGATTGTTGCCGTGGCCACTGACGGTTCGGAGAAGGTCACCGTTCTCGTGAGCGGCACCGATTTCGTTGCTGCCCCCAGGCTGAGTCCCGACGGTTCTCGTCTGAGTTGGATCCAATGGAATCATCCCAAGATGCCTTGGGACGGCACCGAACTCTGTGTCGCCAGCATTGATGTCGTTGATGGTTCCCCGACCATGTCAGCGCAGCAGACGGTTGCTGGAGGCTCTGCACCAGACGCAGGCGAGGCCGTCCTGGGCAGCGACTGGCACTCAACAGGAGAGCTCATCTATTCGACCGACCGTTCCGGGTTTTGGAACCTACACGGCTGGAATCCCGATACCGGCAACCGGCGCGTCCTGACTGAACTGGAAGGCAGCGAGATCGGTGGCCCTCCCTGGGTCTTCGGTTTGCAGCCTTGGACCGAACTTGCAGATGGGCAACTGGCCATTGTCATAACCGAGCAAGCCCGGGACTCGGTATCGGTTCTTGATCTTGAAGGTGAATTGCCAGCGACTCCCACCGGAATTGACCTGCCCTTCGTGCGGGTTGGTTCGATGGCGGCAAGCGATCGAGGTGCGGTCACCGCAGTTGTTGGCTCGAGTACAACGCTTCCTCGAATCGTCGAGCTTGACCCGGCCAGTGGATCCTTCACCGAACTGCGACCAGCTGAGGATCTTGGCGTTGACGAAGCCTGGTTTAGCGAGGCCGAGAACTTCGATTTTGTCTCCGCTGGCGGCCGTCAAAGCCATGCCTTCTATTACGCGCCTGCCGGCAAGACAGCGGTTACGCCTTCTGACCAAGGTCCAGCCTCAACTAGCTTGCCACCGTTGGTCGTCATGGGTCACGGGGGGCCGACATCGCACAGCACGCCCGAGCTCAGCCTCAAGGTCCAGTATTGGACGAGTCGGGGGATTGCCGTTGTTGATGTCAATTATGGAGGTTCCAGTGGCTATGGCCGCGACTACCGACGCCTCCTGAATGACTCCTGGGGTCTCGTTGATGTTGAAGACTGTGTTGCCGCCGCCGAACAGCTAGCGGCCAGCGGCCGGGTCGACGGCACGAGGATGGCCATTCGCGGAGGTTCAGCCGGAGGATTCACTGTCTTGCGTGCTCTGGAGGTTTCCGATGCGTTCTCGGCTGGGACCAGCCTGTACGGGGTGGCTGATCTTGGCGCACTGGCCAGTGACACCCACAAGTTCGAGGCTCGCTACCTGGACGGCCTCATTGGCCCGTACCCCGAAGCCAAAGACATCTATGACCAGCGCTCACCTATCAATCACACCGAAGATCTTTCGTGTCCGTTGCTGGTTATGCAAGGTTCGGAGGATGAGGTGGTCCCCCCGGCCCAATCAGAAGCCATTGTTGATGCTGTCGCCAAGAAGGGTTTGCCTCACGCGTACCTCTTGTTTGAAGGCGAGCAACACGGCTTTCGCCAAGCCGCCACCATCGTTCGCTCCTTGCAAGCCGAGCTCTGGTTCTATGGCCAAGTCTTCGCCTTCACGCCGGCAGATTCCATTGATCCCATAGTCGAGGCTGTCGGCTTCGAGTAGGCAGATATCGATGAACTACACCTGATGTCGTCTCAGGTGGCAAGATGGTTGCATCGGTCGCGGCGTTGAGCAGCGACGGACAGTGGACGCGGACCAGATGAGGGAACAGATGAGGCGCATCAGATGACGAGTATCAATCGTCGCTTGATTATCGGTCCCGGCGGGACGGGGAGAACCCACCGCCTGCGGGCGTGGGAAGCCGAGCTTGACGAGGGCACGACGGTGAGTCGGATTTCGGGTCACCCGGAACGTCAACAAGACGAGACGATCGTGCAAGATGCGATGGAGTCGAATCCTGACGTCCTGGTCATCGACGACTTGCAATGGCTAGCTCCGCCCGTCATTGACGCCATCATCGAGGTCGTCGGGCAGGTTTCGGTCTGGGCCAGTCGGCGACCATGGCCTTCCAACGGCTCTCTCCGTCTTTTGGACGATGTGTTGACCGAAGAAGGAGCAGCCGAGCGTGTCGGTTTGCTTGAGTTCGACGACTTCGCGTCGACCGTGAGCACTCTGATTGGCAAGGCAACAAGTAATACCGATCTAGAGACCCTGTTCGAAGCCACGGCCGGCCTGGTCGGATTGGCCGCCGATGCCGTGGCCGTCAACTGGTTTGGCGACCTTTCTAGCGTGCCAGAAGAGCTGGTTGACGCCTTCGCTCGTCGTATCGAGCGAGCTGGGTCAGACTCGGCTGCCCTGGCCAAGATTCTGGCTGTTGACCCCGATGTTGACTCGGCTATAGCTATTGATGCCTTGCCTGACGGCTTAGACCGCAGCTCGGCTGAACGAGGGATACGTGCGGGTGGGTTGGTTGATCGAGAGGGCCTGCTCATTCCTGCTCTTCGAGTGGCCGTTGTCGCCGACCTCACTACCGATGACCGGGCCGAGATTCATGACCGGCTGGCCTTGTCTCTCAATCGACAGCAACCCGATCAGGCCCTTCATCACCTTCTGTCTGGATCAGGCACGGTCGATGGTGCAACCGAGACCCTGATTGATGCCGCTCATCGGCGACGTATCACTGATCCAACTCAGGCCCTGGCCTTAGCCGATCAGGCACAGAAGGCTGGAGTAGAACCCGAGAAGCTGGCAGCGACCCGAGCTGAGGCCTCCTTCGCCTTGGGTTCCCCTGATGCCTTGCGTCACTTGGGCCAGATCCCGGAAGAATCAGCCGAACTTGCTGCTGTGCTTGGGTTCGGCATCGACCAACGCGACCTGCGTTTTGTGCAGGCGTCTAAGCGTGCTTTGACTGGTGAGCTGTCTGATCCACTACTCAATCTGGCCCGAATCCTGATAGCCGAACCCTATGGCGAGTCGGCAACCAAGGTTCGGTCCCCCCAACGTCTGCTTTTTGACCAATTGGGAGACGGCCTGAGCCTGGTCATTGGCGGCTCGAGTGCCGACGCCCTCGCCTTGTTTGTGCGGGCCAGTGATGACTTTGACCGGATCAAGCCCGATGCACCGGTTGGGGTCACACCCCACACCATCGGAGGGACGGCGGCCCTCCTCCTCGGTGATGTTGTCGGCGCCGATGTGATCTTGACTCAAGCCGTTGACGCCAATAGCGGTGGCCAGGGCGAAGCGGTAACTCATCGCCTACTACTGGCCTATGCACGCCTGGTTGCCGGGGAGTACAGCGAATCTTTGGAGGCGGTTCGTGACGGGGAGGGCGAGAATTGGCCGCACCGTGACCGCTTCTTGTTGGCGGTTCTTGATGCCGCTTTAGCCCGCCGGTCCGGAGATACCACAAGACTTCGAGATGCCTGGTCTCGGGCCGAACCGGTCCTGGTGCGCCAGAGCGGTAGCTGGTTGCTGAGCGACCTGTTTGTCGAGCTGTTGGCTGCTGGAGCCAGAGTAGGCGACTATCGACGGGTTGAGCCAGTAGCTGAAACCTTGATTGAACAAGGTCTCGCCCTTCCATCGGAGGGGCCAGGCCCGACCAGTGCTCGCTGGTTGGAACTCCAGCTTGCCTTGGCTCGCGAGGACAAGGACGGGGTCATTGCCGCAGCGCAAGCAATGAGTTCCCACCTGCCCGACGATCCAAGGGCTCAGGCCAGAATCGCAGCTTCGAGCGTTTGGGCCAACCTAATGAAGCGAGAGGTTGACGAAGATGTCGTGGTCGCGATCAGCGAGCGGCTCGGCGATGTCGGCGACGACTGGGAAGCCTCCCGCCTTCTTGGCCAGGCGGCGCTTGATCTGAAGGATCCCGCCGCGGCTCGGCGCATGTTGGAGCTGGCCCGTGCTCGGGCCTCAGAACCAACCAATGATTCCGGAGACGGCCTCTTAGCTCTTGGCTTGTCCGAGCGCGAAGCCGAGGTCGCAAGGCTTGTAGTCGAAGGTCGAACCCACAAGGAATGTGGCGCGCAACTGTTCATTTCACCCAAGACGGTGGAGCATCATGTTGCCCGAATCCGTCAGAAACTGGGGGCAACTAGCCGCGCCGAACTACTTTCGACGATTCGTCAAGCGGTCGAAACAGGCTCCTGACCAGGGAGTTTGCATTCGTTGAGCGCTGGTTAGCGCTTGTCCCCTAGTGTCCGGGGGTAGGGACTAGGGGTTTCCCCGATCCCAGGGATGAGGCGGGTGTCTATTGTGATCCTCGTTCCAAACGAACAACAAACAAACAACTCACCCAAATATGGAGGGAAAATCCAATGGACGTAAATGAGCTTCTAGACGGAATTCTTACAAAGCTGTTCTCTGACCCAGCGGCAGCACAGGCCTACTCGGAGGATCCCAGCTCTTATCTGGTGGCCGAAGGACTCGGCGATGCCGACCTGAGTCAAGTCGACATGTCGGAGCGAGTTGCTGTTGTTAACAACAGCTTGGAAATCGCCCCAGAGACCACCCAGATCATGATCGAGCAGGCAGCTCCAGCTCCAGCTCCAGCCCCCGCCGCCGCAGCACCAGCCGCTGCTTCAGCCAGCGCCTCAGCCTCGGCCAGCGCTTCAGCGTCAGCCTCCGCTTCAGCCGCTCCGGCTCCAGCCCCAACCCTGCAAACGGTCGAGCAGACCATCAACAAGTACGTGACTGTTGTGTACGAAGGCGACGAGACCATCGTCAACAACTTGGAAGAAACCAATATCGACAACAGCACCAACATTGATGTTGAGGTTGATGGCGATGTTGACGGCGACCTTGAGGTCGACATCCACAACGAAACCACCAATGTGAATGCCACCGGAGACGGTGCAGTTGCTGCTGGTGAGGACGCCACGGGTGTTGCTACCGGAGACGGTGCGATTGCCACTGGCGGCGATGTCTATGACAGCCAGCAAAACACCGGAGACGGTGCAGTCCAGATCGGTGACGACAACTACGGAGTCGTTAACACCGGGACCAACACCGGCATCATTGCTGACGGCGACGTGGACGATGCCATCATCGGCGACGGAAACACCCAAGTTGGATCAGCCGAGAACGTCATTTCTGGCGACGGCAACACCGTTACCCAGGTCAGTGGCTACGGCAACCAGGTTGGCGACGGCAACACCCAGGTCTCCTCCTACGGCGACGCAGTTGTCGGTGACGGAAACCAGACGATCCAAGGATCTGATGACACCAATGCCAACTTCGGCTCCGGTGACATTGTCGACTTGGAAGACGCCAACATCGAAGGCTCCAACGTTGCTTTCGGCGGCGGAACGGTCCAAGACAACGACACCGACATTGATGAAAGTGTCAATGACAGCTTCAACGACCAGTCGGCTACTTCTGTCTACACCGTTGACGCCAGCGTCAATGATTCGGGCAATGTTGAAGACTCGGGCAATGTGTCTTATGAGGTTGATGTTGATGCCGAGCTGACCGTTGAGGATTCCTTCAACGACAACAGCTCCGAAAGCACCGATGACTCGTTCAACGCTGCTGGCGACGATATCGCAATCGACGATTCGATGATCGAGGACTAATCAAAGGACAGCAAACAAACAACTGAATACTTAGCGACGGACCTCAAGGAACTGGCCTTGAGGTCCGATGCGTTGTAAGACACTTGTGGAAGTATCGCGACGGGTACCCGTTAGGGGCGAATTGCTGCCCCTAACGTGGCTCGGGGGGACTAGGGGTGTCCCCGATACACCATCTGATCAAGCCATGTAGTGTTCAATTTGTCAAACAGAACCCCACACACAAACCAAGTCCCATCGGAGGGAAACGAAATGGATGTTAACGAACTTCTCGAAGCAGTACTGGCCAAGATCCTCGGAGATCCGGCTGAAGCAGCGGCCTATGCTGCTGACCCAGACGGCTACCTTGCCGCCACTGGCCTTGCCAGCTGTGACTTCAGCGGAGTCGATCTCTCTGAGACCGTCGCCGTTGTCAGCTCAGAGCTGACACTCGCCCCGGAAACGACCGAGATCCTCGTTGCTGTCGATCCCGCTGAAGTATCTGCTTCAGGCCCGAGCTCCTCGGCCCCGAGCAGCGGAGGCAGTTCCTCTGGCGGTTCGTCCTCCAGCAGCTCCTCGAGCTCCAGCAGCTCAAGCTCCTCCTCGAGCTCCAGCAGCTCATCCAGCGCTGCTTCAGCCCCGACACCAGTCACCTATGAGACCGTGCAACAGACCATCAACGAGTACGTGACCGTCGTGTACGAAGGCGACGAAACCATCATCAACAACATCGAGCAGACCAACATCGACAACAGCACCAACATTGATGTTGAGGTTGATGGCGATGTCGACGGCGACCTCGAAATCGACATCAACAACGAGTCCACCAATGTGAATGCCACCGGAGACGGTGCAGTTGCTGCTGGTGAGGACGCCACGGGTGTTGCTACCGGAGACGGTGCGATTGCCACTGGCGGCGACGTAGAGGACAGCCAACAAAACACCGGAGACGGTGCAGTCCAGATCGGTGGAGACAACAATGGTGTGGTCAACACCGGCGAGAACTCTGGCATCATTGCTGACGGCGACGTGGACGATGCCATCATCGGCGACGGAAACACCCAAGTTGGATCAGCCGAAAACGTCATCTCCGGTGACGGCAACACCGTTACCCAGGTCAGTGGCTACGGCAACCAGGTTGGCGACGGCAACACCCAGGTCTCCTCCTACGGCGACGCAGTTGTCGGTGACGGAAACCAGACGATCCAAGGATCTGATGACACCAATGCCAACTTCGGCTCCGGTGACATTGTCGACTTGGAAGACGCCAACATCGAAGACTCCAACGTTGCTTTCGGCGGCGGAACCGTCCAAGACAACGACACCGATATTGATGCCAGCGTCAATGACAGCTTCAACGACCAGTCAGATACTGCGGTCTACACCGTTGACGCCAGCGTCAATGATTCGGGCAATGTTGAAGACTCGGGCAACGTGTCTTATGAGGTTGATGTTGATGCCGAGCTGACCGTTAAGGATTCCTTCAACGACAACAGCTCCGAAAGCACCGATGACTCACACAACGCTGCTGGCGACGACATCGCAATCGACGATTCGATGATCGAAGACTAAGCATTTCGGTCAGTTCTTGACCTAATACAACACCTGGTAGTGCCCCGGTTAACCCCGGGGCACTACTGTGGTTTGAACTGGCCTTCGATTCGGCTCTTGAGTGCAGGAGTCGATCAAAACAGTTCGTGAGAGGGAACATGTCTTCAACACAAGATTCACACGCCGACGTCCGGTCGGCTCTTCAGCTTGGCATGCAAGCAGCAGGCGCCTATGGGCGGCCCGATCTGGTCGAGCGATTGGAAAACAATCTCAACAAGCTCGGCGACCCGAATGTTCAGGTCGTCGTGATCGGGGAGTTTAAGCAAGGCAAGAGTTCACTGATCAATGCTTTAGTGAATGCCAAGATCTGCCCGGTCGATGACGACATCGCCACCGCAGTACCGACTGTTTTGTCCTATGGCGAGGAAAAGGCGGCAATCGCTCTTGTCACCCCGCTCGAAAAGCCGGACGCCGAACCAGAACGACGGAGCATTGCCTTTGAACAGGTCCCCGCTTACGCCACCGAACTCGGCATGGCCGACCCCAATGTGGCTGTAAAAGGGGTCGAGATCCAGTTGCCGCGCAAGCTGCTCCAGAACGGCCTGGTCCTGGTCGACACGCCCGGTGTCGGTGGCCTGGGGTCAGCCCACGCTACAGCCGCTCTTGGTGCGCTCTCGGTCGCTGATGCTGCTTTGTTCGTAAGTGATGCGTCCCAGGAGTTCACTCGGGCTGAGATGGACTTCTTGACCCAGGCCATGGATCTTTGCCCCCATGTGGTCTGCATCATGACCAAGACCGACTTCTACCCCGCCTGGCGCCGAGTATTGGAGATCAATCAGGGCCACCTCGCCCGCGCGGGCATCAAGATGCCAATCATGCCAGTGTCCTCGACACTGCGGGCCGAGGCTGTTCGTCGAAATGACCGAGACCTGAATAAGGACTCAGGTTTCCCGGATCTGGTCAAGTTCTTGACTAATCAGATTGTGGCCGAGCAAGCAGCCCGAGAACGTCTGCGTTGCCGCCAGGATCTCTTGTCCGTATGTGATCAGCTCGGTAGCCAGTTCGAGGCCGAGCTGAGTGCCTTGACCGATCCCGAACACGCGGCCCAGTTGATGGAGAAATTGACAGCAGCAAAAACCCGCGCCGAACGTCTCAAAGGACAGGCAGCCAAGTGGAGCACAACCCTAAATGACGGTGTCGGTGACCTCACCAGCGATGTCGACTTCGACTTTCGTCAACGAATGCGTCTCATCACCCAAGAAGCCGATGCAGCCATTGCCAACAGCGACCCCCTGGATACCTGGTCTGAGTTCGAGCCTTGGCTGGTGAATCGCGTGTCCAACGAGGTGGTGACCAACTACCGCTTCTTGACTGAGCGGGCGGCCCACCTTGGCCTCGAGGTTGGAAATCACTTTGAGGCTGACGGTGATCAGCTGATGGAGGACTTGGATATCCATAATCCGACGAGTGTGCTGGGCAAGGTCTCTGTCGATCCGACGATGGATTTGGAGACTTCAGGTAAGGCAGCACAAGGAATGACAGTCCTTCGGGGGTCCTATTCGGGCATCTTGATGTTCGGAATGCTGGGTTCCATGGTCGGCTTGTCCCTTGGAGCTATTCCGATTGGAATCGGCCTCATGATGGGCCGAAAGAGTCTCAAAGACGAAAAAGCGCGACAAGCAAACCAGCGACGGGCTCAAGCGAAGAACTCACTCCGCCGGTATTGCGATGAGGTGAGTTTCCAGGTTTCCAAGGACAGTCGGGACACCTTGCGTCGAGTGCAACGCCAACTACGTGACCACTACAGCACTCGGGCTGAAGAGATGCATGTTTCGACTACGACAGCTCTGCAAGCTGCCGCCCAAGCAGTCAAGGTCGGTGAGGGTGAGCGGGCTAAACGTGTCAAGGACATCCGGGCTGAACTCAGTCGAATCCAGGGAATGCGAGCAAAGACCGAAGCGATTGCGGCCACACCTGCTGGAGCAACTGCCTGATGAATGAGTTGGTTGAACAGGCCCGAAGTCTTGTCGTCGATGCCCAGAGCGTCTTTACTGGCGCCGATGATGCGGACAATCTGCGTGGATCGTTGGAACGGCTTGATGGCCCGCTGCGGGTCGCGATCGCTGGCAAGGTCAAGGCCGGGAAATCTACCCTGTTGAACGCCTTGGTTGGGGAGCGTCTGGCTCCGACAGACACCGGCGAGTGCACCAAGGTTGTGACCTGGTACAAGGACGGACACACCTACTCGGTCATGGTGCATCCCCGTGACGGCAGCCCAGCGGTCCAGGCCCGTTTCCACCGTGACGAAGGTGCCATCGAGATTGATCTTGATGGCCGCGACGCCAATTCCGTTGAGCGTTTGGAGGTGACCTGGCCCTCGAGTGGCCTGCGAAAACTGACCCTGGTTGACACACCCGGCATTGATTCGCTGACCGAGAGCGTCTCGACACGGGCATTCGAATTCCTCGATCCTGAAGACAACGAAACACCTGCCGACGCCGTGCTGTACCTGATGAAGCACATTCACGCTTCGGACCTTCGTCTGCTGGAAGCCTTTCACGACGATTCGGTTGCGTCGCCCAACCCGGTAAACGCAGTAGCGGTTCTTTCTCGGGCCGATGAAATCGGGGCTGGCCGCCTCGATTCGATGGCATCGGCTCGACGTATTGCCAAACGCTATGGCCAGGACGGACGTCTACGGCGCCTCATCCAGGTGGTCGTTCCTGTTGCCGGCCTGCTGGCCGAAACGGCCGAGACCTTGACCCAGTGGGAATACAACTCGCTCAAACAGTTGGCTGATTACCCGGCTCCTGACCTGGATCCCTATCTCTTATCGGCCGACCGCTTCGTGGAAGCCAAGCCCGAGACTCCATTGACCTCGCTAGAGCGCGAGCAACTGTTGGCCAGGTTTGGTTTGTTTGGTGTGCGACTCTCGATGGCCCTGTTGCGCCGCAAGGTGGCCGAGTCAAGCGCGGAGCTGTCAGACGAACTTGTTGGTCGATCCGGATTGGTTGAACTGCAGACGATTCTGACCACACTCTTCGTCGACCGATCTGACGTACTCAAGGCCCGCTCCGCATTGTTGGCTGTTGAGCGCATGTGCAATGTCGACCCAACTCACGAGGGTTCGCAGCGTTTGTTGCTTGCTATCGAGCAGATCATGGCCGGGGCTCATCCGTTCAACGAGTTGTCGACCATGGCAGCGATTCGCAGCGGCTGGGTCTCGGGTAAGCCCGCCGACCTTGCTGACTTAGAGCGAGTCTTGGGTGCTGGCGGTACTGCCCCTTGGCAACGACTCGGGTTGGATGAGTCGGCTGACGGAGATGCCATCAGTGCGATGGCCATCACCGAACTTGGACGTTTTCAGCGTCTGGCCGAGAGCCCGTTCACCGTGCACGATCTTGGCATGGCGGCGAGAGTCGGCATTCGCTCGCTCGAAGCCCTTATTGCCGCCAACATGCCAGTAGCGACCTAGGCCACCAACCTTGACTGATGCTGAATCTGCCGGTCATCAGGCGGTACTAGTCAGGCGGCCGACAATCAGCCCAGCACTCATTCGCTGAAGTCAAGATCGTCGGGATCGATGCCCTCATCGGCCTCATCCGCTTCGTCGAACTCGACGGAGAACAGATCGACTCCCGCTTCTTCGATGGTGTCCTGAGCTTCGGTTGGCAGAGAAGAAGCATCGAAGCGTGGAGCGAGATCGTCCAGCATGGCGTCATCGTTGGAGTAGGTCTCCTCTGCCGGATCCTCAAGATCGTCGATCAGGTCCGCCTTGACGGTGCCGGAGCCGAAATCAGCATCGGAGAGGTCTTCAGGAGTCTCCGCGATTTGTGGATCATCATCCATATTGACGTCCTGGGTATCGATTTCGAGATCGTCGTCCATATTGACATCTTGGCCTTCGACTCCAGGGGCGTCGTCGACCCCAGGATCATCAAAGTCTGCCAATTGTGGTGCAGCGGAGGTGAACAACGCGTATGGGTCAGAACCGTCAAGGTCGGGGTCGGGTCCTTCATCGCCGAGCGGAGCGAGATCGGCCTCTTCGAAGGGGATTGGGCTCACTCGAGTCACCACGGGCGCCAGTGCGTCAGCCTGAGCCAGGGGAGCGGTGTCGGAGAAGTGAACCAGAGCGGTGCCGAAAAGCTCGCTTGGAACGTCTCCGTAGCCATTGTCGGCCATAACTGTGGCTGGGTCAGGGGCCGCAGCCTGATCGGTGGTTTCGCCAGTCAGGAGTTGGTCTATCGCATCTCGAATAGTCACATGGCTAGCTTAGACGCAAGCGGCTAGTCTGACCATCGGGGAAGTCCCCCTCTCTACCTAGGGTTTCACCCCTAGGATGGTGGGCTTCCGGAGGGAGACGGTTAGTGAGTTATTTTGTAGGGATTGATCTCGGTACGACCTATACGGCGGCCGCGATTCACCGAAACAATCGGGCACAGATTTTTTCGCTCGGTGGCAGGTCGGCGTCGATCCCATCTGTTGTTCTTCTTCGTGAGGACGAGACGGTTCTGACTGGTGATGCTGCGGTCCGCCGCGCCATCACCGAGCCCGAGCGTGTTGCCCGTGAATTCAAGCGTCGTCTTGGCGATACCACCCCGATTATTGTTGGCGGTAGCCCCTATTCGGCCGAAGCCTTGATGGCTCGCCTGCTCAAGTCGGTCCTCGAAGAGGTGGAGAAGCGTGAAGGCGAGCCGCCTGAAGGTATTGCCATCTCCCACCCGGCTAACTGGGGTTTGTACAAGATCGACCTGCTGAAGCAAGCCGTTCGCTTGGCTGGCCTCAATGACGACACGGTGACCCTACTGACCGAGCCGGAAGCGGCCGTGATCTCCTATGCATCTCAGGAGAGGGTCGAAGCGGGCGAGGTAGTCGCTGTCTATGACCTCGGTGGTGGAACCTTTGACGCAGCAGTTCTGCGTCGGACCGAAGAGGGCTTTGAGATCATTGGTAAGCCCGAAGGGATCGAACGCCTTGGCGGCATCGATTTTGATGCTGCGGTCTTCGCTCATGTTGCCCGCTCCCTTGACGGCGCTCTCGGCAAGCTCGATCCAGATGATTCGGCCGCGCAGGCAGCAATGGCCAGGCTTCGCCAGGATTGTGTTGATGCCAAAGAAGCATTGTCGGCTGACACCGATGCCACCATTCCGGTTCTGTTGCCGAATCTTCAGACCGACGTGCGCATCACCCGACGCGAGTTCGAGTCGCTGATCCGGCCATCGCTAGTCGACAGTATTGAAGCCATGCGTCGAGCGCTGGTCAGTGCTGGCGTGACTGCCGAAGAAGTTTCAAGGGTTCTGTTGGTGGGCGGCTCCAGCCGCACACCGTTGATCGCCCAGCTCGTTTCCTCCGAGCTTGGTCGTCCGGTTGCCGTTGATGCCCACCCCAAGCATGCCGTTGCTCTCGGGGCAGCTCATGCTGCCGCCGGGGCTCTTGGTTCCGAGCTGGACACGGCCGCTCCAGCTGTTCCGGCTACCCCTCCGACCCCGGCTACCCCACCAACTCCAACGGGTGGCTCGACACCGGCGGTGCCGCCAACCCCAGCGAAGGCCGCAACTCCTCCAACTCCTCCAACTCCTGCGACGAAGACACCGCCAAGTTCGGCTGGTCCGTCCACCCCAGCGACTCCACCAACACCCTCTTCGATCTTTGAGGAGCCGACCCCGGGAGTGCCATCCAGCTCTGCCGGTGTTCCCGTGGTGCCCAGTGATCTGGCCTCGACGAAGTCGGCTTCCCAAAAGCCTGCTCCGAAGAAGCCTGAGCCCGCAAAGCCTGCAATCAAGAAACCCGAACCAAAGATGCCGCCGACTCCGGCGGCCGAACGTCCGACCGAGACTCTGCCAACGTCGGGGCCACCGCCACGGCTGGTGGAAACACCGAAGAAGGCTGATGCTGGCTTGAGCACGCCACATGGCGCGGTCAAGGGGTCAGATGCTCCTGGCGCTCCGGTCGACGTGTCCAGCAAGAGCCGTGGTCCGCTTATCGCCGCCCTCCTAGGCGTGGTTGCCGTGATCGGAATTGGTGGCTTTGTCGTTTCCGGTTTGGGCGGAAATGAAGATGGCACCGACACCAATGGCACAGCCCAGGTCGCTGATTCAACCACGACAGAGCCTGGTGACGATCCGACGACCACCCAAGCAATCGACGACACCACAACCGTGACTGAGGATGACATACCCTCCACCACAAGACCGGACATAGAACTGAAGGCGGACATCCTCGATCAGCTCAAAGACTCGGTAGATCTCCTCGAAGTTCAGATGACCGACGGTGATGCGGCCATCTCCGGCTATGTAGACTCGATCGAAGAACGTGTTGCCGCTGGCGATGCGGCCAACTCCGTCATAGGAGTTGGACTGGTCATCAACGGAATTCTGGTCCATACGGAGGACGAACTCTGCACCGATCTGATCCAGTCTCAGCCTCGTTGGGCATGCATCACCGACGCAGTCATGATCGATGGTGTTCCCACCGCAACCTTTGAGTTCTCTGATGGTGGTACTGCTTTTAGCATCGGAAGTAGTTTCCATCTCCACGTCTTTGGTAGCAATACCGACCCGATTAATGCGGGAGTGTCGGGAGATGCGTCACTGGGTGGAGGAGACTGGCAGGTCTGGGACGACGTTCCTGAATTTAAAGGCGACCCTGCTGATGTCTTTGGGCCAGGAAATCCCACGCCAGAAAAGCTCTGTGTGCGGATCGCCACCTCGCGACACACCCTGGAGTCGTTGGAGTCAGGGAACTGCTTCCCCATTCGAATCGCAGAGGGCTAGTAGAGGTCATCCGGATCCCTGACCGGTTCGGCCTATTCAAGCTCGTTCTTGAAGGTGGCCACAACGTCGGCGGCAATCAGGTCGGGTGACTCAAGGGGGCCGAAATGGCCGATGAAATCATGCTCGATCAAGGTGCCGTTCTTCACCGTCTCGACAATGGCCGGCGCCAAGATGGCCGGGCCCCAGCCTGCGTTCGCATGACCTAGAGCAACGGTGATCGGTAACTCAATGTCAACGATGCGCTCCAAGGTCATCTTCTCTTCGCACTCAAAGGAGCGGGCTTCGCTCTCGCCTCGACACGCCAACTGCACCGTGCCATCGGGAAGGTCGACAAAGCCGTGCTCAACATAAGCAGCCAACGCGTCAGCCCGAAGTAAGCCGAGCGGGGGTTTGCTGGCATAGCGCGACAAGGCTTCAGCCTTAGATGCGAAGATTTCGCGTCGACGGCGTGCCGGCCCGCTCATCGGATTGCCAGTTCGACCCAACAAGAACTCCTCGGCAAAGACGATTGGCTCAAATAAGTAAGCGGCTCGAATCAACCCAGGCCGAGCTAGCTCAGCCAGCAAGGTTGCCGCTCCGCCCAGTGAGTGGCCAAAGGCCAAGATGGACTCGACTCCGATGGCGTCGATACAGGCCACCAGGTCATCTCCCATGCCTGACCACGCAAAGTCGCCGTCCGCCGGCATGGCCGATGCCCCGTGGCCTCTGAAGTCCAAGGCCCAGACGTGAAAGTGATCAACCAGCGCTTTGGCCATTGGCTCATACGCCCCACCATGGAAGCCGGTGGCGTGGCTGATGATCAGATCTGGACCAGTTCCACCAAAGTCACGGAGCTCGATCACACAACCGTCACTGGATTCAACCTTCACGTGTATCGGGCCCTTCGTCATCGATCCGACCCCTAGCAACGCTGGGTCTGGGTGAACGGCGAAACCTTACTCGGTCGGTTGGCGAAGACGGAATCGTTGTTTCTTGCCAGGCGCGGTCCGGGGGAGCAATTGGACGAAAGAGCCTGTGCTCTAGGTGGAGTCTGTGCCTGAGGAGGACAGTAGCTCTTCACTCTTGTTCCACCAGTGGTGTGCCTTGGGGCTCCAGAGCTCGTTCAGTTCGTGGTAGCGCAGGGCGGCCTGATGTCCGGGCCAGTCGGCCGGGAGGAGTTCTGGCGGAAGGTCCGGGTCGAGGAAGGGGAAACGGCGCCAAGTGTGGAGAAGTTGAATTAGTGCATGAGCCTGTTGAGAGTCGCTATTGGGCGCACTTCCAGCGGCTTGCTGCGAGTCGGCTTGTTGGGAGTCAGCGGCTTGTTGAAGGTCATCGGCCTGTTGGAGAAAGCGTTCGTACTGCTCCCGAACTGCGGAGAGGTTCCAGGCCCGTTCAGCCAGTTGGATCGGGTCACCCATCGCCCCGTGAGTTGCAGTGAAGGAATGCACATTCTTCACCCCCGCTTCATTCAGAACCCGGATGGCTTCGGCCTCGCGCTCGGGACGGGTGGAGATCCACCAGCCTTGTCCGAGAGAGCCAAATCCAGCCCAATTGAGTCCGGATGTGAGCTGATACCGAACCTTACGATCGCGCTCTGGAACCGATGCTGTCAGTAGCAACCACTGGCCATCCCAATCGGGAGCTTCGAGACCGAATCCGTAGATTCGCGCCGCACCTTCTTCGAGCAGACCTTGAAGTTCGGGAGTGAGGGTCCAACGAGTCCGGCGGCCAACCTTGTCTTTCTGCAACCAGTTTCGTTCGGCCAGGCGGCTGACGGCTTGCCTGGCGGCCTTTTCTTCGACGTCGTGCATGCCGAGCCCCTCGACAAGGGTCTGAGTCCAGGCCGATCCGCCGTTGCGCAGCGCGAACTCGCCCAGCAGGGTGAGAAGGAGACCACGCGACGAATTGGCAGTCGCGGTGCCGTTCTTCTTTGCACCCAGGAGTGGGGCAAGAAGCTCGTCGAGCGCCTTGGGTGAGTCTTCAGGTGATCTATATTCTACAAAAAGGTTGTTCTCGTTGATTGAATCATGGTATATCAATAGGGAGTGAAATGAAAGCTCCAGCTGGAACGGCCAGCGGAGCGAGAGCGATTGGGTCTGTAAGCAACGTGAACACCTCCACCGAAATGCAGACATCAGCGGGTACTCAATCACCGTCGGGAACCCCGTTGTTGGACTTTGAGCGAAACCGAGACAACTACTCCCACTGGCGTGTCGAATTTGATGCACCAATTGCTCGACTCATCATGGATGTTGACCCCGATGCTGGCGCCATTGGCGACTACGAGCTGAAGCTGAATAGCTACGACATTGGCGTTGATATCGAACTGGCTGCCATTGTCCGTCGAATCCGTTTCGAGCACCCGGAAATCGGTTGTGTCGTTCTGGAAGGTGCAACCCCGGGAACCTTCTGCGCTGGAGCAAACATCCGCATGCTGGCCATGGCGCCTCATGGTCACAAGATCAACTTCTGCAAGTTCACCAACGAAACCCGGCTCGAAATTGAAGAAGCATCAGCCAACTCAGGCCTTCGCTTCCTGGCTGCCATCAATGGAGCCTGTTCCGGAGGCGGCTACGAGTTGGCGATTTCCTGTGATCACCTCCTCCTGATCGATGACCGTTCGACTGCGGTTTCCCTTCCCGAAGTCCCGCTCTTGGGGGTCATGCCCGGAACCGGCGGACTAACTCGGGTCACCGACAAGCGGGGAGTACGCCGCGATCGGGCCGATGTCTTTGCTACCAAGACTGAAGGTGTCGCCGGCACCGAGGCCTTGGACTGGAAGTTGGTTGATGAGCTGGCCAAGCCGTCAACCTTTGATGAGGCCGTGATTACTCGGGCAACGCAGATGGCAGCAACATCTGATCGAAAGGCGGACGACGCACCGCTGGTGATCCCACCGCTCAATCGAGAAGTTTCTGAGCACGCTGTCTCCTACCGATTCGTCAACGCGCAGATTGATCGAGAGAACCGAAGCGTCACGCTGACCATCACCGCTTCAGCCGACGCCGACTGGCCCGTGCTGTCTGCGCTCGAACTGGATGACCTACTCCTCCACCTGCGATTCAACGAACCTGAAATTGGCACCATTCTTCTGAAGACTCTCGGATCAGCAGATGATGTCATGGTTCATGATGACAAGCTGCTGAACCCACGCAATCACGCTGAGCGCGAGACGGCCTTGTTCTGGGGGCGCGTGCTCTCCCGCCTCGATCTGATGGCCCGCAGCCTCTTCGCCATTGTCGACCCGGCTTCCTGCTTTGTTGGCGTCTTGGCCGAAATTGCCCTAGCCGCTGATCGCACCTACATGCTGGAAGGCATCTTCGAAGACGACGACGATCCGTTACCAGCTGCCGCCATGATGCTGAGTGAGCTCAGCCTTGGAGCCATGCCAATGGCCAACGGCCTGACGCGGATGCAATCTCGACTCTGGCTCGACGACGAAGGTTTGCAAGCCGCCCTGGCCATGGTTGGTAAACCAGTCGAAGCAGCTCAAGCGGTACGGCTCGGCATGGCCACCATCAACCCCGACGATCTGGACTGGGAAGACGAGATCCGAATCGCCGTCGAAGAGCGTGCCACCTACTCGCCCGATGCCCTGACCGGTATGGAAGCCAACCACCGCTTCTGTGGCCCCGAGACAATGGCCACAAAGATCTTCGGCCGCCTCTCGGCTTGGCAGAACTGGATCTTCTATCGCCCCAACGCCAGCAGTGAGACCGGATCCCTGCGTAGCTACGGCTCCGGTAGCCGCGGCGATTTCGACCTCAAACGAACCTAAAGAACACACCAACACCGAAAGGCCGACATGGCTGGTATTGACTACTCACAGAAAATCCCAAACAACGTCAACCTGGCAGAAGACCGCCGGCTGCAGCGAGCGTTGGAGGCATGGCAACCCAAGTACGTTGACTGGTGGAAGGAAATGGGACCAGCCGACTTCATGGCCGAGGACGTCTATCTGCGAACCGCCGTTGATGTCGGTAAGGAAGGCTGGGCCCACTTTGGCCATGTGCAGATGCCCGAATACCGCTGGGGCATCTTCTTGGGTGAGCCAGAGAAGGACCGCACCATTGGCTTCGGCGATCTCAAGGGTGAACCGGTCTGGCAAGAGGTCCCCGGTGAATATCGCTCTGACCTGCGTCGGCTCATCGTGGTGCAGGGTGATACCGAGCCAGCCTCAGTTGAGCAGCAACGGCTGCTGGGCAAGAGCGCGCCTTCGCTCTATGACCTTCGTAATCTGTTTCAGGTCAATATCGAAGAAGGCCGCCACCTGTGGGCCATGGTCTATCTCTTGTTTGGCTACTTCGGTCGCGAAGGCCGCGAAGAAGCCGACGCCATGCTGGAGCGTCGTTCCGGGGACCCAGATCAGCCTCGAATTCTCGAAGCGTTCAATGAGAAGACTCCGGACTGGTTGAGCTTCTTTATGTTCACCTACTTCACCGATCGAGACGGTAAATACCAGCTTGGGGCATTGAAGGAGTCTGCCTTTGACCCGCTGTCTCGAACTTGCGACTTCATGCTGAAGGAAGAGGCACATCACATGTTTGTTGGGGCCAGCGGTATTGGCCGCATCATCCAACGAACCTGCGACCTGATGAAGGAGCACAACACCGAGGATGTCGGTCCCCACGGCGGCATCAATCTGGCCACCATCCAGCGCTACATCAACTTCCACTACTCGGTTTCGATGGACCTCTTTGGCTCGCCAAAGTCAACCAATGCTGCCATCTACTACTCCGCGGGAATGAAAGGCCGCTTCGCCGAAGGCACCAAGGACGACGACCATCTCCTAGACAGCAGCGAGTCAACGTTCTTGTCCATTCGCAACGGCGAGATCTTCGAAGACTCTTCCCGCTCACTCAATCTGGTGAACGACGATCTGCGTAGTGACTACAGCAAAGACTGTGGCAAGGGCCTTCGCCGCTGGAATCGCATTCTGGCCGACAACAATGTCGACTTTGAGATGAAGCTGCCCCATGTCGGCTTCCATCGGGCCATGGGCCCCTTCGCCAACGCCAACGTCAGCCCAACTGGTGATGTGCTGAGCGACGACGAGTGGGCAGCCTCAGTGAATGAGTGGTTGCCGTCCGAAGAAGAGCAGGCCTACATCAGCTCGCTCATGGTGCCGGAGTATCGAGTAGGCAAGATGGCGGGCTGGATTTCCGCTCCGTCCAGCGGCATTAATACCAAGGCTGTCGACTTCGAATACGTCAAGCTCTAGCGGTTCTCTTCCTGGCACCGGTAGAGCCCCGTATTTCATGCTCGCCGGTGCCAGAACGGGTTCTTGGGCAACAAGGTGGACCCGGGCCTATGGCTCCTCAGTTTCGAGCACGATGCGTTCCTCGGGAAGCACACTCAGAACCTCTTCGATGTAGTGCCTCGTTGCGACATCGAGGCCAATGTCTTCACCAGCTTCTTCGGACAAGAACCAGAGGTGGTCAAGGATCTGGTGATAGATCTCTGCGTCCATGAGACGCCCACGGAGAGACTCCGGTACGGCCGCAATCGTTGGCTCGTACCGCTCGGTGAGCCAACGATAGGCATAGACGGCCTCCGGTAGATCGCGACCGTCAGCTTCGCTGGCCCATAGCCCGAAGCTATGAATCGCCGATAGCAGTCGCCGGGCCTGGTTCTCTTGGGCATGGATTCCGGTGAGTCGTTCAAGGATCCTGCGGTGGTGGCCTTCTTCGACCACTCGTGGCCGGAACAGGACATGCTTGGACCCATCATCACGCTCGACCAGCTCGACCTCGGTCGTATCAAATCCGATCTTGTTGAGATTGTGAAGCCGTTGCCGTACTCGCCACAACTCATCGGCAGCCAGATCCTCTGTTCCCGTCAACTCGGCCCAGAGCTCGTCATAGCGAACTTGAAGTTGTTCGACAATCTCGACCGGGTCAGTGCCGACCGGTAGCCGATCCAGTGCTTGAAGCTCGAGCAAGCCGCCAGCGATATTGTCGATAGCGATCTGCAAATCGTGTTGACGTTGACCGTTGCTGAGTTCGTCGTGCCGCTCACTGGTTTCAGTATCGAGGATGTAGGCCACCAGGGATCCAGCGTCACGTCGAAAAAGGGCGTTACCCAGCGAGCAGTCTCCCCAGAACAACCCGACGAGGTGGATGCGGGCCAACAAGATGGCCAGAGCATCGATGAGCTTGTCGTGAAGCCCATCACTTCCCGAACGGGCAAAGAGGTGAAGGTAGGGAAGCGAGAAAGGAAGATGGCTGGTGATCAATACTGATTCAAGTGGATCTCCGTTGGCGTCAGTACGACTATTGGCAACACCGACCAGATCAACAGTTGGAACGCCTTGTTCCTTGAGATAGCTGAGCAGCTCGTATTCCCGTTGAGCCAGCGGGGCTGGCAGTTCCTTGCAGGCAAAGAAACTTCCTTCATGTTCGATGAAGCGGACGACATGCCGGTGACGCCCCTCCGGCAGGCGAACAGCTAGCTCATCAGGCCATTCAGCGAGGGGTGTCGACCAAGGAAGAAGCAGAAAGTCCGGCTGCGGTTGGTGAGAAGTCTTGAGCTTGAGCGCAACCATGTCTGTTTCCCTTTGCTCGGGTCCTTTGACTTCACTAGAAGGTATCGCCGGCAGAGAGTTCCACTGGCAGAACTCTCGCGGATCCTGCTTCGAATTGGAGCAGGCGAGCCACGTGCAATAGCGTGATCCGATGGACGAGCTTGCTGGAAAGACTGCAGTTGTTACTGGCGCCGCTGGCGGGATTGGTTTGGCCATGGCCGAACGGTTTGCCCGAGCGGGCATGCGGATTGTGTTGGCCGACATTGAAGAACCTTTGTTGGAGACGGCCGCCGAGCGTGTCCGGACACACGGGGTTGAGACGCTGATTGTCCCCACTGATGTTTCCAGCGGCGCCGCAGTCGAGAAGCTGGCCGAGGCTGCTATCGAACGGTTCGGTCAGGTCCATGTACTTTGCAACAATGCTGGTGTGGCTGGCTCGGGCTTCGGGGGGCAATCCGGACAGTTGAGCGAGGCCGAGTGGCGCTGGGTCTTGGATGTCAATCTGTGGGGAGTCATTCACGGCCACCGGGCCTTTCTTCCTCACATGTTGGAGCATGGCGATGGTCATGTGATCAATACCGCGTCGATGGCGGGCCACTTTCCCGGAAACAATCCCTATTCGGTCTCGAAATGGGCCGTTGTGTCAATGAGTGAGGGGCTCTTTCATGAGTTGGCCGACTCCGGTGTTGGTGTGTCCTGTCTGTGCCCCGGATGGGTGAAAACGCGAATCGCGGAATCGGTCAGGAACCGGCCAGAGTGGGCAGCGCCATCAGCTTTAGAAGAACCAGAAGACGAAACGAACGAGGGCATGGAGTTTGTGAAAGACGCCATCGCCTCTGGCCTAAAGGCAGACGATGTGGCTGATCGGGTCCACGAAGCGGTGATGAAGGAGAAGTTCTGGGTCTTCACTCACCCCGACATGGTTGCATCCCTCAGTGGCCGCTTTGATGGAATCCTCAATGGACGAAACCCAGAAGTGGTCTTCTCGTTTGACTAGACAATTCTGATGAAGATGAGTGTGAGCAAGACCGGTTCGACGAGTCGTTTCAAGGGGTCACTGATTTCAGTAGCTGTGCAACAATGTGGCACCCTGTCGGGGTGCTAGAAACCTTGACCGATGGACCCGGCGTCGTGATTCCGGAGTCCTTTGCTAATGCTGACCATCCAATGCGAAAGGTCACACGTCAGGTTGCCTTTGATGGAGCGTGGGACGCGGAACGCGCCGCCAAAGTTGAGTCCCTTTTTGATGGCATGGCGCCCGAGTGGGCCGCACGATCGAGCAATCCAGACCGGCAGGCGTCCATCGTGGATGCCCTGGACCGAGGTCAGGTCGACTGTGGTGGAGTCTGGCTGGAGTGCGGCTCGGGTGCTGGCGGGAATACTCACCTCCTCTGCGATCAGGATCGGAACCTGGTTGCCTTGGATTTAGCCAAGGAGATGCTGGTGCATGCTCCGGTCGACCTGGCGCCTCGAGTACAGGGAGACTCTTCAAGCCTGCCCTTTGGCGATGACACATTCGATACTGTTCTGCTGGTGAACATGCTCCTATTCCCTCAGGAACTGGATCGGGTTCTGAGTCCAAGAGGCAGACTCATTTGGGTGAACACGCTTGGCGACCAGACCCCGATTCATCTGCCGGTGGAAGACGTCATGATGGCAATGCCCGGAGACTGGACCGGCGTGACTGCCAAGGCTGGCTCCGGGTTCTGGCTCTCCATGGAGCGCCAGATCAGCTAGTTCGGCACTCGCATGTGGTACTGCTCGGCTCTCGCAATTTGTGGAAGTTGGTTAATCCGGGTGGATCGCTCTTTGACCACCAGCATCCTGATTCATGGCCCGAGTCCTGGTAGCAGAAGAGATCGCCGACAACGGGTTGGAGCTGCTCCGTACAGCCGGGCATGAAGTGGACGTGCAGCTCGGCTTGAGTGCAGGGGAACTGGAGTTAGCGATCGTCGGCGCGGCAGGATTGATCGTGCGCTCAGCCACCATCGTGACCGCGGAGCTACTTCGAGCGGGGAGCGATCTCGTCGTGGTCGGCCGTGCCGGAATCGGCCTGGACAATGTCGACATTGCCGCTGCTACGGACCGTGGTGTCTTGGTCAGCAATGCGCCTCAGTCCAACATTGTCTCGACCGCTGAACAAACCATGGGTCTGATCCTTGCCCTTTGCCGGAACACTCCTCAAGCAGGAGCCGCACTCAAGGCGGGTCGCTGGGAGCGCAACATCTGGACTGGGACGGAGCTCCAAGGAAAGACGCTTGGCATTGTTGGCTTGGGCCGGGTCGGATCGCTGGTGGCCGAACGGGCCAAGGCCTTTGGAATGAACCTTGTTGCCTTTGACCCGTTCGTTTCTCACGAGCACGCTGACGAGCTAGGTGTCCGGCTACTCACTTTGGAGGAGCTGGCGGTGGAAGCAGACATTGTCACCGTTCACGTCAACAAGACTGATGAGACCGTAGGCCTGATCGGAGCAGGGTTTCTTGCCAAGGCCAAGGATGGTGTACGAATCATCAATGTGGCCCGAGGTGGCATTATTGATGAAGATGCCCTGCTGGCGGGCCTGGAATCAGGCAAGGTTGCTGGTGCGGCGCTAGATGTCTTCGTCACCGAGCCACCAACTGGCTCACCCCTGCTGGACTTGGATCAGGTGATTGTCACGCCCCATCTGGGAGCCTCGACGCATGAAGCCCAGCTCAAGGCCGGAGTCACCATCGCAGAGCAAGTTGAACTTGCCCTGCGCGGTGAGCCTGTACCTTTCGCTGTCAATTCAGTCAGTAGTTAAGTTGTCAGTCCAGCTGCCAACTAGTGCTTGGCTAGCTGGCCGTTAGCCTTGTTGGCTAAATGGGATCCAAGCCTGCTGGCGGAAGTCGTCGAATGAGCTGGCCATCACGCCACCTTCGGAGATGGTGTAGATGGAGTCACCGATAATCACCGTGCGGCGAATCTCGGGCTGCCAGCTCCAGCAGTACCCCTGCTCATCGTCGACTGGAGGTGCTGCTATTCCGGCCGGCTCACTGAGCCCAGCTTCGGCGTCTCCCTCAACAATTGGCTTCTCCTCAACAATTGGTCCTTCATCGATGTAATCATCCTCGTAGTAGCTCTCACAGTCTCGCGTGATCGGCTGGGAAAGGCGTCCAATTTCCTGGAGTGAACCGTCCTCACCCACCTTGACGGCGACGATGTCGGCGGTGCTGCTATCGGTGTTGGTTCGCTCGTCCCAACCCCAGCTGCTGACGGGAACAAAAGCTGTGCGAGTCGGTGCCCACCAGGTGAAGGCCTTGGCTTCCCAAGACACCGAGCTCTGACTGTTCTCACCAAAGGGCAGGGCCCCGATTCGGGTCGGGTTGGAAAGGTCAGAGACATCAAACATCGAGACCTGTGCACCCAAGAGCTGACCTTCGTCGGTTCCGTCCTGGCCGATGCCCATCAGCAATCCGTCGTCGATGGGATGAAGATAAGAAGAGAAGCCCGGAATCTTGAGTTCACCAAGAACCTTTGGGCTTGTTGGGTCGCTCAGATCAACGGTGTAGAGCGGGTCGACCTGACGGAATGTCACTACGTAAGCCGTGTCTCCCATGAAGCGGACAGACTGGATCTGTTCGCCCTTGCCCAGGCCACCGACCTTGCCGACGGTGACCAGTTCTGAGCCCTGTTCAGCCAGGACTATGACGGAACTTTCGCTGCTGTCGCCACCCCATGGGGCGCCTTCGGTCACCGCCACTCGGAGGTGACCATTGTGCTCGGACATGGAGTACTGATTCAGCATGTGACCGTCAACGGATCCCGAAGCCACATACGTGGTGGAAGTTGGATCGGAGATGTCGAAGCTGTGCAGTGAGGTGGTGTAGCTATCAGACTCGGGCTCGCCATCGTCCCAGTTGAAGTCGCCGTCCCAACGAGCGGTGGCTACAGCCAGGCGATCGGTTGAGGCGTAAATCGTCTGGCCTTCGGTGAGCACGCCAATGCTGTCGGTCAGGCCAAGGCCGTCGTTCATGTCCAGGGTGAGCACGGCCAGGGTTCCGAAGCCAGAGAACTCAGATGGAATGTGCATCTGATCACACGGGATCAGGCTGCCGCTGGACCCGTCACCGTTCTTGTAGCTTGGCAACCACTGCTCGATGGTGGATTCTTTGAGCAGTTCGCGGTTGGTTTTCTCGGCCACGTCTTCGGCTGCTGGACCGTTGGCGTAGACGAAGGGGAACTGGCCCACGCTGGCGTTGACCACGATACGGATAGCACCGTCAACCTCTCGACCAGAGAGATAACTGCCAGCGAAGGTGATGGTTTCGCCAACGGAACCAGATTCGAGATTGACTTCGGTCAGGCTGGTGGTGGAGATCCCGGCAGGCATGATCCAGTTGGTTTTCTCGCCCCCACCAATGGCATCGGCGGTTGCTCCGTCCTGGATCCAACCTTGAGACATGATGACCGCTCGGTCACCAACCAGGAACATCTCCTGGACCCAGGTGTTCTCGTCCAGCTTGATGGTGTGCACGAGTGTCGGCTTGTCGCCAGTGACGTCAATGACTCGAATGGTGGTGCCGTTGGCAACAACCAGTCGTTTGCCGTCGGTCTTGACGAAGTCGGCCTCGTCAACGCCGCCTTCTTGATTATTGGTGCCGGAGAAGGAGTCGTTGCCACCGCCTTCGGCTGGCGCTTCGGCAGCGGCATCAACGCCACTGAACTTGGCCCCACCGTCGTCCATGGCCATAGTCTCTTCGCCGCCCTCTGCGACCAAGACGTCGGGGCCACCCCGGAAATAGCCGTATTGACCACCGAAGCCGTAGGGGCCTACCCGCTCAAGACCTTCATCGATGAGGCGAGCGAGAAGGGCATCACAGCTGTCCTCGGTGCTAAGTCCGGAGGTCAGGATGATGTCATCACCCTGGAGGTCTGTGGCCTGTGATCCAGGGTCGTCGCTGGTGCAGGCACCGGCGGCCAAGGTGGCGGCCAGCACGCTGGGGATTATTCGAGAGAGGCGCATGGGGAGTCCTAATGCAGTAAAGGAACGATTGCTGCTCAGACGACCTATCGGCAGTATCTGGTTCCCCGGTACATCAGGTTCATGATTTTGTCATAAACGGCTGTGCTGGGGCTTAGCCCTTGAGCCAAGCGGCCCGGTTGGCTTCGAAGGAATTGATGTCTTCGCCTTGCGCCAGCGAGAGGGCGATGTCATCCAGGCCCTGCAAGAAGCGTTCCTTGGTCGCATCATCCAGTGGGAAGTCGACTTCCAGGCCAATGGCAGGAGCTTCTAGCGTTCGCCGTTCGATGTCGATGGTGAATTCCAGCTCGGGGTCGGCTTCGACCGCTCGCAGGAGTTGCTCGCCGATCTCATGAGAAACAACAACGGGCACAAGACCGTTCTTGGTTGAGTTGTTGCGGAAGATGTCGCCAAAGCGTGGAGCAATCACTGCTTGAAAGCCGTATTGCTGGATGGCCCAAACCGCGTGCTCACGTGATGAGCCAACACCGAAATTCTCACCGGCGATCAGGATGGAGGCGGTTGAGTAGCGCTCGTCATTCAGCACGAAGTCACGGTCATCGCGCCATTCGGAAAAGAGGCCCTTCTCAAAGCCGGTCCGCTCAACCTGCTTGAGCCAATCGGAGGGGATGATCTGGTCGGTGTCGACGTCGGAGCGATCGAGGGGGACGGCGGTCCCGGTGACGATTTGTACTGGATCCATGATGTTCTCAGTTCTGTCTTGCTGGGCTGGCTTGTCAGTGAGTTCTGGATGATCGAGTGGGTGGTCTAGTTGAGATCAGTCGGCGTGGCGAAGCGACCGGCGATGGCGGTGGCTGCGGCCACCTCGGGGGAGACCAGGTGGGTGCGCCCACCTCGGCCTTGGCGACCTTCGAAGTTGCGGTTGCTGGTGGAAGCCGATCGCTCGCCTACGGTCAGCTTGTCGGGGTTCATGGCTAGGCACATGGAGCAGCCAGGCTCTCGCCAATCAAATCCGGCCTCGATGAAGATGGTGTGCAGGCCCTCGGCCTCGGCCTGGTTCTTGACTCGGAACGAGCCGGGTACAACCAGGGTTCGCATGCCATCAGCGACCTTGCGGCCCTTGGCAACCGCGGCTGCTGCTCGCAAGTCTTCGATGCGGCTGTTGGTGCATGAGCCAATGAAGACAGTGTCGACCTTGATTTCCTTGAACGGTGTTCCCGCTTCAATTCCCATGTATTCCAAGGCGCGAGTTGCGGCGTCTTGGCTGCTGGCATCGGTGAAGCTGGTCGGGTCGGGAACGACGCCACTTACAGGTGCGACCTGGCCCGGGTTGGTTCCCCACGTCAACTGTGGCCCGATGGCTGATCCGTCCAGCACAACCTCGATATCGAAGGTTGCACCCTCGTCGGTTGGCAGGGTCTTCCAGTCGGTGACGGCGGCTTGCCACAAGTCGCCAGCCGGAGCCTTGTCTCGACCCTGCAAGTAGTCGAAGGTGGTCTGGTCAGGGGCGATCATGCCTGCTTTGGCCCCGGCCTCGATTGTCATATTGCAGACCGTCATTCGGCCTTCCATCGAAAGCGCTCGGATGACTTCGCCGCGGAACTCGACCAGGTAGCCAATTCCGCCGCCGGTTCCGATCTTACCGATGATGGCCAGCACCACGTCCTTGGCCGTTGAGCCCTTGGGCAGGGTTCCGTCGACCGTGATGGACATGGTCTTGGGCCGGACCTGGGGCAAGGTCTGGGTGGCCAGGACATGCTCGACCTCACTGGTGCCAATGCCAAAGGCCAAGGCGCCAAAGGCCCCGTGAGTTGCGGTGTGTGAGTCGCCACAGACGACCGTCATTCCCGGCTGGGTCAGTCCTTGCTCTGGTCCAATGACGTGAACGATGCCTTGATCCGGTGTGCCCATCTCGTGATTGGTGATCCCGAACTCAGCGGCATTGGCTCGCAAGGTGTCAATCTGTTTGGCGCTGACTGGATCGGCGATGGGTTGATCAATGTTCTCGGTCGGAACATTGTGATCTTCGGTGGCGATGGTGAGCTCTGGGCGTCGAACGGTGCGGCCAGCAAGACGCAGTCCGTCAAAGGCCTGGGGTGAGGTGACCTCATGCACAAGGTGAAGATCGATGTAGAGGAGGTCAGGTTCACCTGGCTTGCCAGGGCTGACGATATGGCGATCCCACAGCTTCTCGGCCAGGGTGCGTGGTGCGTTCACGGGGTACTCCTTCGAACTGTCAATCTGGTTCAGCAACTTGCGTCTCATATATTGAGACTGTAGTCTCATATGATGAACCCCATCATAGGGAAGAGTGCGGCAATCGACAAGTCTGATTCTGACCAGTCCAAGACGGCCCAATCCAGCGGCGAGCAATCCGGTGTTGGAGTGATCGACAAGAGTGTCGACATCCTGAGCGCAGTTGAAGGTGGACCGCGCAGCCTGGCTGAGCTCACAACAACAACGGGCATCAATCGTGCGACTTGCCACCGATTAGCCAGTGCGCTTGAACATCACGGACTCTTACGTCGAGTTGACGGTGGGCGATTCGCCTTGGGCTATCGGCTTTGGCTCTTGGGTCAGGCAGTCCCTGGGGCCACCGACCTTGCTGGAAGAATTCAGCCATACCTGGATCAACTCCGCGACCGAACTGGTGAGAGCGCACAGTTCTATGTTCGAGACGGAAACGACCGGGTCTGTCTGGCCGTTGCCGAATCGACTCATGGCCTTCGCACCATTGTCCCGGTGGGTGCCCGCCTCACCCTGGAGCGAGGCTCGGCCGGAGCCGTCTTTCGTCAGCACGATACGAAGCCCGGATCCCAATCACCAACGCGTCATGAGTGGGTCGAATCCGTAGCCGAGCGGGAACCTGGTGTTGCCTCGGTGAGTGCCCCGGTGGTGAATGCCAGTGGAGAACTGGTCGCTGTTGTCAGTGTCAGCGGCCCGATCGAGCGGACGACGACCAACCCCGGTAAGCGCTACAGCGATGATGTGTCAAAGATCGCACAAGAGATGGCAGCCGCGGTGGTCTAGGCCGGGCTAGATTTCCGGGGTGCCCGATTCAGCGAAGCGACAACCATTCCTAACCGCTTTTGCGGTGGCAGCAGCAAAACACTGGCGGGTCACGTTTGGGCTTTGGGCGGTTCTCCTCGTTGCAGGTGGCTACGCCTATACCCAAGGCTTGCCCCGCGAAGGTTTCCCGGCCATTGACGTTCCCATCGTCGTGATTGAGGGTGTCTACTTTGCCGATGACGCCGAACTGGTTGACACCGATGTTTCCGAGCCCCTGACCCAGGCCCTACTGAAGGCCGAAGGGGTCGAGAATTTGGCCACCTTCACTCGGGCCAATGGCTTCTTCATGATCGCCGAATTTGAGGATGGCTACACCTCTGATCAAGGGGCGGAGATCCTGGAGCAGACGGGAGCCCTGGCTATCCCCGGTGAAGCCCAGGTTCAATATCGGGCCACCCAGGCCACCAAGTATTTGGAGACCTTCGACATCCTCGTGTCCGTCGTGGCCACAAACGAGGCTGTCGGACAGGGCCCGGCCAGTGGTGACCCGGCTGCGTTAGAGGCCCGTGCTCTGGAAGTTGTCGCTCACCTGGAGACCAACCCCGACATCATCGCCGTTGACCTGCAAGAGATTTTGACTCCGGCGATTGATCCAGCGACTGGCGAAGAAGTCGTTCGTCAAACGTCCTTCTCGCGAACCTATGGCGAAGGCGAATCGGAGTTCCGGCCCTCAGTCATGATCGGTTTGGTGCGGGCTGATAGCGGGCTGGACACCATCACGTTCTCCGAGTCAGTGCGCTCCCACCTGGCTGCGGGTGACTTCGATGATGTCTTCGTTACCGGAGACTTTGCTGTGGACATCAAAGCCCAGCTCAAATCCTTACAGAACAATCTCCTGACCGGACTCGTTGCCGTTGCCATCGTCAGCCTCTTACTCATTGGTTGGCGAGCGGCCTTCGTGACCTCAGCGTTCATGATCACCGTCGTTGCCGCGGCCTTCTTGGCCTTGTGGGTGTTCGGGTATTCCCTCAACACCGTGACCTTGTTTGCCCTCATCCTGACCATTGGCTTGCTGGTTGATGATGCGGTAGTCATAGCCGAGTCCATTGACGCCAATCGATCGGAGTCGACGGATCCTCTCGAAGTCGTCCGAGTCGCTATCAACCGAGTTGGTCGGGCCTCACTGGCCGGAACCCTGACCACCGTCCTGGTCTTCACCCCGTTGCTGTTTGTCACCGGCATCATCGGCAAGTTCATCCGGGTCATGCCGATCACCGTCATCATCACCCTCCTTACCTCGTTTGCTCTTTCGATTGCCTTGATCTCGGCCCTGGCTGGTGCCTTCTTGTTGAAAGGCAAGCCATCTAACAGCCCAATTATCCGCCTGGAAGACAAGACTGCCCGGGGCTTGCAGCGTCTCGCTTCACTACTGGAAGGCCATCCGGTCAAAGGCTTCATCTTGAGCATGGCCGGAGTTGCTCTTTCCCTCATTCCTATTGCCGCCGGGTTCTCGCTCTTTGGCTCACTGGGTTTCAACGTCTTTCCTCCAGGGAAGGACTCCAACATCCTGCAGATGGAAATTGACTTCGAAGAGGGCACCACGATCGACGATGCGCAGGAACTCTCAAGCCAGATCGATGCCGTCACTGTTGATGTGCTCGGTGAGAACCTGGTCGGGGCCCAGTACATCTTCTCTTCGCAACGAGGTGCCCTGGTCTACCTTGATCTCACGCCCTTCTCCAGTCGCTCAATCAAGTCACCAGAATTGGTTGACGAACTCAGCGATAAATTCTCATCGATTGAGGGAGCCATCATTGGTGTGTCTCAGCTGAATCAGGGGCCACCGGTTAGCAAGTTTCCCTTCTCCGTCCAGATCCGAGTCAATGATGACCAGGTCGAGGCCGGTGAGGCTTTTGCCGTCAAGCTGGCTGAAGAACTTGAGGGGGCGACCATCACCAGACCAAACGGTGAGACAGCAAAGATCCTGGAAACGGAAGTCTCTTCGCTTGGCCAAGTCTTTCGCTCTGAAGGCCACCGAGAAATCGTGGTACGGGGTCGCTTTGATGCCGAAGACGTGAGCGCACTGTTGGCGGCCGGACAAGAGCTGGTCGAAGGGATGTATCCGCCGGGAGTGCTGGTGGAAGAAGGCTTGAACCGCAATGCACTGGTCTTCGATTTTGGGCTCGAGTCCGAGAACACCGAAGGTTTCAACTCCATTATTCGTGCCCTGGTTGTTGCCCTGGCTGCCATGGTTCTCCTGCTCGTCGTGCAGTTCCGGTCAATTGTTCAGCCACTCCTGATCGTGATCGCTATTCCCTTCAGCTTCCTGGGCGTCGGTGCTGGACTGAGCTATACCGACAATCCACTGAGTTTCCTGGTCATGATCGGACTGATCGGTCTCATTGGTGTTGTTGTCAACAACACCATCTTGCTGACCGACGCGGCCAACCAGGCGCGGCGCGATGGAGCAACCCCGGCCGATGCTATTGGGCTTGCTCTGCGTCGACGATTCCGACCGCTCATCGCCACCACCATCACCACAGTTGCTGGGCTTTCGCCGCTTGCCGTCAGTGACCCGTTCTGGCAGTCGATGGCTATCACCATCATGGTGGGCCTCGTCAGTTCGACCGTGTTGGTGCTGCTGGCCTTCCCGTTCTATTACCGAGCGGTTGAGTACATCCGAGTCTGGGTCGCTCGGCTTCTTCGAGCCATCATCGGACAATTCAGATCGTCCAACCCGGCTAGCTGAGCTGGCGTTAGGCCTCGATGTTGACGACGGTGACCTTGAGCACCCCACCGGGAGCTTTGAAATCGACCGTGTCGTTGATGCTGGCTCCCATAAGGGCTGCACCCAATGGCGAGCCCGGGGACATGACTGTTACACCCTCGCGTCGCTCTTCGATTGAACCAAGTAGATATTTCTCGATGTCGTCATCGCCTTCGTAGCGAATGGAGACAACACAGCCGGTTTGTACCTCGTCGTGACTGTCGACGCTTTCGACGATGACAGCGCCTTCGCACAGGGCCCCTAGATGGACGATGCGGCCTTCCATCTTGCCTTGTTCTTCCTTGGCCGCGTGATAGTCGCCGTTTTCGGAAAGGTCGCCGAGTTCTCGGGCCGTCTCGATCTTCTTGGCGATCTCGATCCGACCACGTGTCGTGAGGTCGTCGTATTCAGACTGGAGACGATCGAATGCGTCTTGGGAAAGCTCGTAGGTGTTGGCCACCGAGCCATAATACTTGAATCTTGACTGGCTGCGTAGCAGCAAGCAAGGTCGTTAGCTACGAGGCCGGTTGCGCTTACGGGTGATGTAGCTGATCTGGGTCGAAAGGACCAACCCGCCAGCCCAGCCGAGGACCACCAAAGGCTGAGAAATTCGATCGCGGACGATCCAATATTCGGTTTGAGCGATGTTCGGCGTTTCCCGGTAGGTGATCTGGTAGTCGAATCGTTCGATCATGTAGGCCGTGATGAGTACTGTCGCCATATAGAAGATGAAGGCGATGGTGGCGCGAACATCCGGGTCTCCCTTGCCGCCACCGAGGCGTACGGCGAGAGCGATAATGAGACCTGCGATTAGGGCGAGCAGGGGACTGTCGCTCACGTTGCGAGTCTCGAACATGTACCAGGCGACGCCGGTCACGGTCGAGGTGGCGAGGGCAGCAATGACCGAAGTCATGATGTCGATGCGGTCAAGGGCTGAAGGGATTGAAACCGCTCGCCGTGAACGCGGCAAGGTGGTGTCAATCTCTGGAGCTTCGACTTCGGCATCGCGCCAAGAATCAGGCACCGAGTTGACTGAGAAATCAAATGTGGTGTTGGACATGCCGCCCACCTCTTTCAAGACCTAGCGTTTCGTAACCCATGACATCGACCAGATTCTTCGAGCACTTGAGCAATACGTTGACAGATGTTGAGAGATAGGGTGAGCGACTGATCACGAGAGATAGGAAGCTTCTGTGAGTAGCTATGCAGTTGGTGTCGTTGGTGGCGACGGGATTGGCCCTGAAGTCGTGGTTGAAGGGCTAAAGGTGGTTGCCGCTGCCGGGATCGAGCTGGACCTGACTCACTATGATCTCGGCGGAACCCGATATCTGAAAGATGGCATGGTGCTCAGCGATGAGACCCTGGACGAATGGCGAAGCCTCGATGCCATCTATTTGGGTGCGGTTGGTGCCCCTGGCGTTCCTCCTGGAGTGATCGAGCGTGGCCTCTTGTTGAAGATGCGCTTTGAGCTTGATCTGTACATCAACCTGCGGCCTTTCAAACTGGGTGGGCCCGACGGACACGACTTTGTAGTCATCCGAGAGAATACCGAAGGCACCTATGCCGGAGAGGGCGGCTTTCTGCGTAAGGGAACACCTCATGAGGTGGCAACCCAGGGTTCAGTCAATACTCGTCGAGGGGTTGAGCGCTGCATCCGGTTCGCTTTCGATCTAGCCACCGAGCGCAACAACCACCTCACCCTGGTCCACAAAACCAATGTGCTGAACTTCTCGGCCGACTTGTGGCAACGCACCTTCAATGAGGTCGCCGTTGACTACCCCGGTGTCACCACGGACTACAACCACATCGATGCCGCCTGCATCTACTTCGTAGAGGATCCTCAGCGCTACGACGTCATCGTCACCGACAACCTGTTTGGCGACATCCTGACCGACCTCGGCGGGGCTGTTAGCGGGGGCATTGGCCTGGCCTCGTCCGCCAACCTCAATCCTGGTGGCTTGAACGGTGACACTCCCGGGCCCTCCATGTTCGAACCGGTCCACGGCTCGGCACCAGACATCGCTGGCCAGCAAAAGGCCAACCCAATTGCCGCCATCTTGTCTGCCGCCCACATGCTGAAGCATTTGGGTGAAACAGAAGCAGCGGTTCGTATCGAAGCAGCCTGTGATCAGTGTGCAGACATGACAGGCTCGACTAGTGAAATTGGCGACGCCATCGTCGCCAAGCTCTAAGGAGGACGTGTCATGCCCATCACCCCAACACCGAAGATCTGGATGAATGGTGAACTCGTCAACTGGGAAGACGCAACCGTTCACGTCCTGACCCACACCCTCCACTACGGGACTGGCGTGTTCGAAGGCATCCGGGCCTATGAAACCAGCGACGGTCCAGCAATTTTCCGATTGCGCGAGCACATCGAACGCCTGCACAACTCGGCCAAGATCCTCATGATGGACATGCCCTACACCGTGGATGAACTGATGGAAGCGACTCGTGAAACGGTCCGGTCCACTGGTCTTGACGGCTGCTACATCCGGCCCCTGGTCTACTACGGATACGGCGAGATGGGTCTGGCTACCACAGACTGCACCACCGATGTGTCCATTGCCTGCTGGCCTTGGGGTGCCTATTTGGGAGATGATGCCCTGACCAAGGGTGTCAAGATGACGATCTCATCCTGGCAGCGTCATGACCACAACATCATGCCACCAGCTTCCAAGACGACGGGCAACTACGCCAACTCGACTCTGGCCAAGATGGATGCCATTCGCTCTGGCTATGACGAAGCGATCATGCTGAACCGGGCAGGAAACGTCAGCGAATGCACGGGTGAAAATATCTTCGTTGCCCGTGGCGGAAAGCTGATCACACCACCACTGTCGTCTGGCGCCCTAGAAGGCATCACCCAGAATGCCATCACCACCATTGCCAACGACCTTGGCTATGAGGTGGCCGTTGGCGACCTGTCTCGAAGCGATCTGTACATCGCCGAGGAGATTTTCGTGGTCGGGACCGCAGCCGAAGTCGGTTCGGTGAATTCGATTGATGGTCGGCCCATTCCGTGTCCTGGCCCAATGACGACGGCAATCGCCGAGGTGTATGGCAAGGCCGTTCGAGGAGAGATTCCCGAGTATCGCCATTGGTGCGATTTTGTGAGCAAGTAGCGGTGGTCGGTTCTGCGGAGGAGACTGACCCAGAAGCTGGCACCCAGATTGACCGGACCGGCCAGCGGGACCCCAGCTGGCCTGCAGCAGTCGAGATCTTCGACACCACCCTGCGAGACGGAACCCAGTTCGAGGGAATCTCGGTTACAGCCAACGACAAGTTGAAGATTGCCAAGCAGCTGGATCAGCTTGGAGTGCACTACATCGAAGGTGGTTGGCCTGGCTCCAACCCCAGAGATGACGAGTTCTTTCGTCGAGCAGCCGAGGGTGAGTTAGAACTGGAGACTTCGACTCTGGTGGCTTTTGGCTCGACCCGGAGGCCAAAGGGCAAGGTCGATAGTGACCCAACGCTGGCCAACCTCTTGTCAGCCCAGACCCAAATCTGTTGCATCGTGGCCAAGAGTTGGGACTACCACGTTCTGGAGGCGCTGCGTACGACGTTGGACGAAGGCGTCGCCATGATCTCGGACTCGGTTCGATACCTGGTCGATGCCGACAAACGAGTGTTCGTCGACTTTGAGCATTTCTTTGACGGCTACAAGCACAACCCCGAGTTCGCCCTGCGAGCCGTTGAGGCGGCGGCCATTGCTGGTGCCGAAGTTCTGGTGCTGTGCGACACTAACGGCGGCTCGCTCCCGCACGAAATCGAAGCTGCCACTCGCGTGGTGGTGCAGATGTTCCCCGACATCACCGTTGGCATGCACACCCAGAACGACACAGGCTGTGCGGTAGCAAACGCGGTCGCTGGTGTGATTGCTGGTGCCACTCATGTGCAGGGGACCATCAACGGCTACGGCGAGCGAACCGGCAATTGTGACCTCACCACCTTCATCCCAAACCTGACGTTGAAGATGGGAATCGAAGGTTTGCCCGAGGGTCGGCTCTTGCAGTTGACATCGGTAAGCCGCACGGTGGCGGAGATCGTCAACTTGCCCGCCAACGACGCGCTTCCTTACGTCGGCAAGTCGGCGTTTGCTCACAAGGCCGGGCTGCATACGTCGGCTCTCGCTCGTCGCCCCGATGCTTATGAACATGTGGACCCAACGACGGTCGGTAACTCAACGCGGACTCTGATCTCTGATCTGGCCGGCCGCTCAACCGTTGACATGAAAGCCAAGGAACTTGGCTTGGAACTAGACGGCCAACAGATGGGGACTGTGCTGGATCAGCTCAAGGAGCTGGAACACGCTGGCTATCACTTCGAAGCCTCTGGTGCATCACTGGAACTGCTGATGCGTCGAGCCACGGGCTGGCGAAACCCGTTCTTTGCTTGTGAGTCCTTCCGCGTCATTGTCGAGCATCGCCCCGGAGCAAGTGACGGGGCGGCTGAGAACCCGATGGGGCACTATGACGGGGTTGATACCGAAGCCACCGTCAAGCTGATCGTCGACGGCGACCGCATCATGGCGGTTGGCGAAGGCAATGGCCCGGTCAACGCTCTGGACGCGGCGATGCGAGCGGCCATCGGCGATCGCTATCCCGACCTGGCCAAGATTCGGCTGTCTGACTACAAGGTCCGGATCCTGGATACCAGTGAGGGCACCGGAGCGGTGACTCGGGTACTGATTGACGCCACTGATGGCGAGCGAAGCTGGACCACTATCGGGGTCTCGGAGAACATCATCGAAGCCAGCTGGCAAGCCCTAGCCGACAGCGTCATCTACGCCTTGCTCAAGGCCTAGCTCGCCGACATCTTGCCTCGATGGCTAGCTGCCGGGCTGCCAGACCATGAGGATGAGGGCGATGAGCAAGAGGAGCTGGGAGAGTCCTTCGCCCATGGCCAGTTTCTTGGCCAGCTCACCGATTTCTGGATCGTCCTTCAAGATGGCATCGCCGTCCATGGCTTCGGCTCGATCCTGCATCTTGGCCAGGGTCGGCTTCACCAGCCCGTGCGCAGCGCCGACCATGAGGAACCAGACAACGAAGGATGCGCTAATCCACATGGCGCCCATGCTGATTGCACCGTCGCTTAGTGAGATCAAGATGATGCCAAAGGCCAAGAGGGCATAGATGGCGTAGTGAGCAATATTGGTGATTGCCCGAGTGTTCTTGAGCAGAACGACCGCTTCGCTGGCCTTGGAGGCAAACGCTTTTGCGTTGTAAGCACCGTGCGCAACCAGGCCGCCAAAGCCGACTATGGCGGTGGCGATGTGGAGGAGGAGGACAATGCGGTAAATGGCTGAATCGAGACCCATGCAGGCACGCTAGTCTCATCTTGTGGCTGCTCCTGCTTTTGTTCCAACAGATCCAACAGAAACCGTCCGGAAGTACTCATCTCCTCCTCGTAGGCCGGGTGCTTGGAAGGCCGACCGGCCCGGTGACCTAGCCGAGGGACAGCCCCGAGGCGCTCGACTCGGAAGCCAAGGACCCGACCAGGGCTATGTCTACAAGCTTCTTGGCCTCTTCGATGATCGCTTGCACCTCGGAACGGTTAATCGAGACGATGCCGTGGCTGGCTGTTGTGCCATCGCTATGCGGCGCTCAGCCCTGTTCGGCCGGGGACCAGTGGTCCATGACCTGACAGCGGCATTCACCATCTTCGGATTTATGGATGAGAATCCAGTCACAGGACCTGGTTCGTCTTACGGGGAGACGTCTTCTCTCAAATCAGGTCCAACCATCACTACTTCGAGCGCCGTGAAGTGGTTGATATGGTGACCGAAGAGGCCCTTCGCCAGGATCACAACGACATCATCACCTCCTACGGGGTCGATTGGCGCAGAAATCTCCATCAGTAGCCGATTCTGCCAGTAAATGATTCAGCGCTACTACGCTCTGTGAGTGGCTGAAATAGATTCAACATCTCCCGTACGCGTTCGCTTCTCGCCTGCTCCGACTGGCTATCTCCATGTCGGCAGCGCTCGGTCTGCTTTGTTCAACTGGATGTATGCCCGTCACACCGGCGGGGTCATGGTTCTTCGCATCGAAGACACCGATGCCGATCGCAGCCGGCCCGAACTGATTGAAGCCATTCATGACAGTCTCAGCTGGCTTGGCATTGATTGGGATGAGGAATACCTCCAGTCTGACCGGTTCGATCAGTACCTTGCGGCGGCGCAGTCGTTCCTGGACAAGGGTCTGGCGTATCGTTGTGACTGCTCCCAAGAGGCCTCGAAGGCTCGGGCGGAAGCCCGAGGGGGCAAGCCTGGCTATGACGGGTTCTGCCGAGACCGTGATGTGCAGGCAGGTGAAGGTGTCGTCATTCGGTTCCGCACACCCGACGAGGGTGTTACTGCCTGGGACGACCTGATCCGTGGCCACGTCGAATTCCAGAACTCCGAACTCGAAGACTTCGTCATCGTTCGTTCTTCGGGTGTGCCCATGTTCCATGTGGCCAATGCCTATGACGACTTGGACATGGGCATCACCCATGTCGTTCGTGGTGAGGACCTCGTCAACACGGTTCCTCGGGTCCTGCTGCTGCGTGCAGCGTTGGGAGCGACAGACCAGCCGACGTTTGCTCACCTGCCCCTCATTGTCAACGAAAAGCGTCAGAAGCTGTCCAAGCGTCGCGACGACGTTTCGGTCGGCGACTATGTGAACAAGGGATTCTTGTCCGAAGCAATGCGCAACTACCTGCTGACTCTTGGCTGGAGTGCCAAAGATGACGCCGAGATCCTGCCCATTGAAGAATTCGTCGCCCAATTTGAGCTGACTGATATCAACAAGGCGCCAGCCTTCTTCGACATCAAGAAATTGGAACACTTCAATAGTGAATACATTCGAGCCCTTAGTGTCGAAGAGTTCATTGAGCGCTCGACACCCTTTGCTGGTGACATTGGCGCTGCCCTCTATGGCCGCCTGGCCGAGTTTGTGCAGGGTCGAATCAAGCGCCTAGATGAGATCCCATCGCTGCTTGAATGGGTAGTTGGCGATGCCCCTGAGCCCAGCGAGAAGGACTGGCGCAAGGTCATGGGTAAGGATGGTGTTCCCGAAGTCCTTGATCTGGTCATCGAACGGTTGGCCACCTGTGACTGGACCCCTGAGGTATTGGAGGAGGTTGTGTTTGGGGTTGGTAAGGAGCTTGATACCAAAACCCAACTTCCGGTCCGGCTTGCCTTGACGGGTGTGCGTTTTGGCCTACCCCTGTTCGAGCCAATGGCTGAACTCGACCGTGATCTGGTGATCAGTCGGTTGACCACAGCTCGGGCTCGTTTGTAGGTTTCTGTCATGGGGATCGATGGGCCCAGTAGCGACGGATCGAAGATCAGTCGGACCCGGATCATCCGGCTAAGCCGTGTTTTGTTGGCCCTGGCCTTTTTCTATTTGCTTGCGAACTTCGTCGACGTTTGGGTTGCTTCCCGGTCATCGTCGGATGCCGATGCTTCAGCTGTCATTGTGCTCGGGGCGGCCCAGTACAACGGCGAACCATCGCCAGTTCTACAGGGCAGGCTCGATCTGGCAGCGGAACTGTATGACTCGGAGCGGGTCAGGATTGTGGTCGTCACCGGCGGGGGACAGGCTGGAGACGTCACCACCGAAGCAAAGGCCAGCTATGACTATCTGCGCCAGGTAGCCAATATTCCCGACGAGCAACTCAAGCTCGAGGTGCAGGGAACCTCAACCTATGAATCGCTGGCAGCAGCATCTCGGTTCTTGAGCCAGAGTGGACTCACCGATGTATTGCTGGTTACAGACCCCTACCACGCTCGTCGATCGGAGCTGGTGGCCCGAGAGGTCGGGTTGCAGGCCGATGCGGTCATAACCAATGCGGACTCATCCTTGCAGCGTCTTATTCGTGAGTCCGCGGCGGTAGCAGTCGGTCGCATCATCGGTTTTCGCCGACTGGAACGACTGCAGTAGTTCCGAGAGCTGGGGGTGATTGGAGTTGAAATATCCGGGTGCGGGACCAACGCGGCTCCGCTACCCTTACGCCGTCACCTTCGGAGGTGGTGTAATTGGCAACACAACTGGTTCTGATCCAGTCATTGGGGGTTCAAGTCCTCCCCTCCGAGCAAATCGAGCGCGTTGGTCAGCAGGAAACTGCTGGCTAAACTCTCTCGGCCGAGCCCCGTTCGTCTAGCCCGGCCTAGGACGCCGGCTTCTCATGCCGGTAACACGGGTTCAAATCCCGTACGGGGTACTACCAATAGCCGCTGTCGCCGTTTGGCGGCAGCGGCTTTGTTGTGTCTTGGTCGGCGAAAGTACGCCAGGTCGCCTTACCTGGAGAGTTTTGGGCTCATGGCCTCATCCGGTCGGGTACTAATCTGGTGTACACAGTGTTGATGAGCAAACCGTTGTGAGCGAACCGTTGGTGAGCGAAGTCGAGGAGCAACCCGAGTTGCCAGAAGCGAACCGGTCTCGTGGCTGGTCTGTGCTCATTGTCGCGGCCGTAATAGCTGGTCTTGGTTTGGGTGCTGTGATGGCGGGACGAGTCAACAATCACGAAGAGTCCGGGCCGGTCGGTTGTGACGCTCCGGAAGCTGACCAAGCCAACTGCCTGCCAGTCGAGATACCAACCTCCCAGCCAAGCTCGACCCTGCCTGTGCTACCTCCGCTTGGTGACCTTGTTTGGGCCGAAGACTTTGACACCCTGGACCCTTCCATCTGGACCGTCGAGCATTCAACGTTTGGTGATGGCAACAATGAGTTGCAGTGTTACACCCCCGATCAGGTATCGGTGTCAGGTGGCAATCTTGTGTTGCGGGCTGAAAACCGGTCAGTGCAATGTCCCAACGGTCAGATCCGGGCACAAACTTCCGGAATGCTTCGAACCCGGGCCCTGACCCTCTCGCCCGGCCAGTCCATTGGATGGAAGGTCAAGCTCACCCCGGCGGATGACACCAATCAGGAAGGCTTGTGGCCTGCTGTTTGGTCCTCGTCGTGGGCGGGAGGAAAGTGGCCGAAGGGCGGCGAGTGGGATGGCTTTGAGGTCATGACCGCCAACTCGCCAGACCGGGTGGCCTACGGCATCCACTTTGCTGACCCGAGTGGCAACCACGACAAGAAATCTCGCGAGGTCTTCGGCGATCAGTTTTCTGATACCTGGCACGAGTTTCGGTTCGACTACGGACATGACGGGGTCTTGGTCTGGTACATGGACGGGGTCGAGACCCATCGGGTCACCGACGCCCCGACCTTGCAGGGTTATCCAGCTCCATTTGATCAGACAATGACCGAGCTTCGAATCAACCTTGCGTTGGGTGGCAACCCAGGGGCGCTGAACCCGCTTGCACTTCCCGCGACCTTGGAAGTTGACTACATCCGCGTGTCCGAGCTCTAAGAGTTGGCCCTGATTTGGAACCCAAGGATCGACGCGTCAGTCTGTTGGGACCGTTTCGACCAGTTCCCGCTTGAGCTTCTCCTCGTCGTAGCTTCGGAACAACATGGCGGCGGAGAAATAGAGCACGACTCCGGCGGCACCAGACAGGCGGATACCGAGGTCGTCGCCAATGTCACGTCCAAACGATGTCAACAAGGCAAACAAGATGACACCGACGGTCTGGCTGATCTTTTGGATTGAGGTTCGGGCGGCAAAGAACATGGCCGCCATCGAGTTGCCACTGGTTTGCGATGCGTGCTCGGCAATATCGGACAAGATCCACTGGGGCAGGACGCTGAGTATGGAGAACGGGATGGAGAAAATCAGGATGACGGCAACCGCTTGAAGCCAGTTCGGGACGGGGTACTGACCGAGAAAGATAATGCCGAGAAAGTCGATGGATGAAACGAGGAAGGCGAAAATCACCAACTGCTTGCCGCTTCGTTGTTTCGCTGTCCGATTGACAATGGGAAACAGGCCCATTGAGGCCACGACCATGAGCAGTAGAAGTGGGGCCACGAGTACTTCACTGAGTTCGAGCAGGACAGTGACGTAGTACAGCAGGCCGGTTTGGATAATCATCAGGCCAGAGAAGTACGCGAAGTCTGCCGCCAAGTAGTAGCGGAAGAACTGGTTTCCGAGCACTGTCTTGGCTGCTTGACGGAACGGAATGGCGCTGGGCTGAGACCGCGCCCAGCGTGGCTCGTCAATGGTGAAGGTCGGCACGAGCATGGCCACAATGGCCACGGTGCAAACCATGCCGACGGAAACCTGCCAGGAGCGAATCGTGCTCAAGCCCGTCTTCTCCACCATGGCGGCCAGGAAGGGAGTCATGGCGGCAACAACGATGCCAAGCCCCCAGAAAACTGAGGTCCAGGTGGCCAGATCCAGGCGCTCGTTGGCTGTTCGGCCGAGGTCGGCTACCAGGGAGAAAGCCGGCGTGACGTAGGCCGTGAGGGCGGTGTACAGAATGACCTGGATGCCGAGCAGCCAGACAATGTTCCAACCGCTCTCTGAACCCACGGGTGGGGTGAACATCAAGAAGGTAGCGACAGCGGCCGGGATGGCTCCAATTCGCATGAACGGAATGCGGCGACCCAACTTGTGCTTGGATCGGTCGGAGAAGACGGCGATCATCGGGTCACTGATTGCGTCGGTGAGTCGCCCAGCGGCCGCAATGACAACGATGGCGTTCAGAACAACGAAGAACGTCTTGTCAGTGACGAGCTGAGGTAGGCCAGCTGAGTCTGGTGGAAGGTAGAAGAACACCAACAAGATGCCAAGCAAGTTGATGAGGATCGACATACCTCCGTGGCCAGAGGATAAGCCAAGCACAACCTTGCGCGGAAGGGGCTCGAGGTCTTGATCGGTGGATGACACGACGACGAACCTTAGCCGATGGCGGCTACCGTTGTCGGAGTGGGTATCGACCTGATCAGGCCAGTCAGGGCCACTGTCACCGCTGTCTGTTTCTTTGGTCCGTTCCCGCGCGCTGGAATGAAGCGGTATCTCGTTCTGGCAGCAATTTTCGTTGGCTTTGGGTCCGCTTGCACCGGTGAGACGGCCGTCCCGATCGACCTCAACTCCACGACTGTCCCCGCTGTCGAGTCCAGCACTATCCCAGGGGTTCTGGATCCGGAGAATCCGAACGAGGCCCAAAATCAGGTAGCCGTTGGCTATGCCGAGCAGCAGTGTTTGGACGATCCAGATCTGGAAGAGGGCTATGTGCGGATCGTTGTTCCCGAGACTGAGGAGATCGTTGGTGAGATCACCGTCGACTGTGAACAGGTTCGAACTGGGTCAGTCGGGAACGAATAGTCGGCTAGTCACGTGGCCAACAAGCCGAGTGATGGTTTGTCAACGCAATCAGCCGAGGGCGTATGCGAGGCGGAGTCCAATCCAAGCAGCCCCAATTCCGAGAACCAGATTGAGTGCCAGGACAGTGGCAGCATCGCTGGTTTGTTTGGCTCGAAGATGGGTAGCGATGTCGTTGGCTAAGGACGACCAGGTGGAGAGCGCACCCAGGAATCCAACTTGAATCGCGACAGCGGCTGGGTTGTTCCATAGCTGTGTTCCCTGCCAGTGGCCTGCCTCCAACCAGCCGCTCGTCAGGCCGAGCACCAGTGACGCTGCCACGTTGGCAATGAGCGTTCCTAGGGCGATACGCCCGTTGAACCGTTCCCCCAGCGCCGCCCGGCCCAGGGCACCGAGCGCTCCCGCGATGAGCAAGAACAGCAACAAGCCGAGGCTCACTGTTCGCTCCATCCCTGTTGGCTGCCTTGCTCAAGACCCAACCAGGGCCTTGATTGTGGACTGTTTCTTGACCGTTGTCCGACTCGGTAGCCGACCCCAGCAGCGATCGTGGCCAGAGCGACGGTGGCAATGATCAAACCGAAAGCACTCGAAACGTTTCCATTGTCCAGATAACTGGCTGTGTCGAGAGCAAAGGTTGAGAAGGTGGTGAGCCCACCGCAAAATCCCAGGGCTCCGAGCGTCCAGGCCGGCTGGTCTTGGAGCCCTCGTCCCGCTAGTAGCCCGATCAGAACTGAGCCGACGATATTAAGTCCGAGTATTGCCAAGATGGTCTGAGCGTGCATCAGGTCAAGGACACCCCACCGAACGAGCACGCCAACGGCGCCACCAGCGGCGATGAGGACAGGATGTCGTGGCACCGACCCATTCTGGCCTATGGAACTGGTGGAGGTACCATCACCAGGTGACCAATTTTGCCTCGACCTCTGATTTGTCCTCTACCCGAGACGGGCTAACCCAACTGCGACGACATTGGAAGGCCCAGAACCCGCGAGCAGCCTTGTTGCTGGTCCACGGCATTGGTGAGCATTGTGGCCGCTATGAGCAGTTGGGTTCCTACCTGGCCAGCGAAGGTGTTGACGTCTTGTCCTTCGACAACCGTGGTTTTGGTCAATCCGGCGGTCGTCGTGCCTTCGTCAATAGCTTTGATGAGTATTTGGACGATGTTGAGGATCTCTTGGTGCAACGCCGCGAACTGGGTGTGCCCGTGGTTTTGATGGGCCACTCACTTGGTGGCCTGATTTGTTCGACGTATCTGGTGTCAAGTCGGCCGAGTCCCGATCTTGCCGTGCTCAGTGCACCGGCCTTGTCGGCCGAGATTCCGCGATGGCAGCGTGTTATGGCCCCAATTTTGGGTCGGATCGCCCCCAAGCTGTTCATCAAGTCCCCGATTGACGGCGATTTGTTGAGTCGCGATGTGGCGGTGCAGACGGCATACGTCAATGACCCTTTGGTCATTGCTGGATCAACCGCTGGGCTTGGATACGCCATCCTGACCACCATGAAGTTGACGTCGGCTGCCATCAACCGGATCACGCTTCCGACCTATGTGTTCCATGGAGGCAGCGACAACCTGGTGCCGACGGCATCATCAGAACCTCTCGGGCAGATGTCGAACGTGACCCGCCGGGTGTGGGATGGCTTGCGCCACGAGACGCTGAATGAGCCGGAGCAGGCTGAGGTTCGGGCCGAGGTTCTGGCTTGGATCAACGACCAGCTGGCTTGAGAGGCGACCAGCTGGCTTGAGAGGCGACCAGCTGGCTTGAGTGGTGACCAGCTGAATAGCTCTATCGACGGATAACTCTCAAGGCGAACGAGTTCTGTCGTCTACGGTTGGGCGCTGTGACCTTTCAAGCAATCCAGACCGAACGGCTGATCTTGCGACAGCCCCGGTTCAGCGATGCCCAGGCCGCCTTCGAGCGCTGCAATCTGCCCGAAGTTGCCCGCTACCAGGACTGGGAGATGCCCTACACACTGGAGCGGGCTGAACTCAGGATGACAGAACTGGAAGCTATGGATGGCCCAGTTGACGACAAAGGATGGTCCCTCACCGTTGTCGATGCTGCTGCCCCGGACCGAATTCTGGGCTCCCTCTATGTGGGCATCAGCTGGGGCGGGCGGAGCGCCCTCCTTGGCTACACCTTTCATCCTGATTATTGGGGTCGGGGCTACGCCACCGAGGCCACCCAAGCCATCATTCGCTACCTGTTCGAAGACTTTGGTGTGAGTCGGATCGAATCATCGGCGCATCCAGACAACCCGCCCTCGCATCGCGTAATGGAAGCATGCGGCCTGGTCTTTGAGGGCCTGACCCGCCAGTCGTTCTGGGTCGGTGACGAATGCTCCGATGACATCTTGTACGGCATGCCACGCCCCGATTGGGAGGCCTGGTGCAACCGGCCCCGGCACCGTCCTGACCGGGTTGAGTTGGTGCCCGTCACCGCCGAGAACCAGCGGGCGGTCGGCGACCTGGTCACGCACAAGTCCCAGGAACGCTTTGTGACCACCATGCTGGGTAACTTCCGGGATGCCCTTGTGCCTCCGCTGGAGGAAGGAGTCGCCGTGGTTCCCTGGTACCGGGCGATCGAGGCTGATGGGGAAGTCGTTGGCTTCATCATGGCCTCGGAAATGATGGACAGTCATGCCGAGCCCTATCTCTGGCGACTCCTGATCGATCGGATGCATCAGCGGCGGGGGATTGGTTCGATCGTGCTCGACCAATTTGAGGACCGGTGTCGGGAGCAGGGGGCGACCAGCATCGAAGTCTCATGGGCTGAGGGCCCGGGTTCACCGGGACCGATGTATCTGGCTCGGGGCTACGAACCTTCAGGCAAGATCGAGGATGGCGAAATTTTCGCCGTCAAGCGTTTGACCTGAATCCAGCGAGAGCCTGTTACCCGATGGCCCTCGTGTCCGCAGCTGGCTTGTTAGTCGGCGATGTCGAATCCGGCTTCATCGATGGCGGCGCGGATAGCAGCATCATCACCACCGACGACGGCAACTGATTTTGCCTCGATGTCAACAATGACTGAGTCGACATTGGCTACCTGGCTGACTTCGCCTTCGATAGCTGACTTGCAGTGTCCACAGGTGATGGTTGGTACGGAATAGGTGACAGTCATGAAGAAACCTCCTGGGTTTCGATTGATTGAGCTGGCTGGTTGGACTTTGATTCGGTATCGGAATTGGCAACTGCCGCGGCAAGCGATCGGGTGTTGCCGCCCTCTTTGCGGATGGACTTGAAGCCCCGTAGTCGCAGCGAGTTGGTGACAACAAAGAGGGACGAGAACGTCATGGCTGCGGCGGCGATGGCTGGGTTCAGTCGACCGGTCACCGCTAAAGGAACAGCGGCAACGTTGTAGGCGAACGCCCAGAACAGGTTTCCTCGGATAGTGGCGAAGGTGCGTCGGGCCAGTCGCACAGCATCGACGGCAGCCAGTAGGTCTGCGCTGACGAGGGTGAGATCGGCCGCATCCCGGGCCACCGCAGTCCCGGTACCCATGGCAATGCCGAGGTCGGCTCGGGCTAGCGCCGGGGCATCATTGATGCCGTCTCCGACCATGGCCACCTTGTGGCCTTGCTCTTGCAGCTTGGCAATCTCGTTGTCCTTGTCTTCGGGGAAGACTTCGGCGATGACGGTTGAGATGCCAACAGTCTCGGCGATGGCGTTGGCAGTGGTGGAGTTGTCGCCGGTGAGCAAGACCGTGTCCAGGCCCAGCTCCTTGAGTTCAACAACGGCGAGTCGACTGGTGGGTCGGATGGTGTCGGCAACGCTCAGGATCAGTTCGGCTTGTTCGATGGGGCCTGCATAGATGACGGTGCCACCTTTGGCTTCGGCCTCGGCTGCCTGGGTAGCCAGACTGGTGGGGATGGACTCAAACAGCTTGGCTCGACCGACACCGAACTTGACTGTCTGTTCTGATAGGGCTGCTTGCTCTGACTGGCCAGCGACGGAGGGAACGGTGATGGTGCCGGTCACGCCAAAGCCTGGGCGCTCTTCGAAACCGTCGATTGGGGTGTCGGAGGGATCGGTGTCCAGGCTCGATGTCAAGGCCTCGACGTAGGTGACGATGGCTCGGGCGATGGGGTGATCGGAGCGGGCCTCAAGAGCCGAAGTGGCCGAAAGGGTTTGCAGACGCTGAGCAATACTGATGGGCTTGGCATCAACGCCGGACACCTGAACGACCTGCATGTTGCCTTCGGTCACGGTGCCGGTCTTGTCCAGGACAATAGTGTCCACATCATGGGCTGCTTCGAGCACTTCGCCGCCCTTGATGAGGATTCCTAGTTGGGCCCCTCGACCGGTACCGACCATGATGGCCATTGGCGTTGCTAGTCCCAGGGCGCAAGGGCAAGCAATGACCAGCACCGCAACGGTTGGGCGGATGGCGTCGGCCAGGGAGTGGCCGGTGACCAACCAACCCAAGAATGTGGCGACGGCGATGGCGATGATGATGGGTACGAAGATGGCCGAGACCTTGTCGGCCAGGCGTTGGATCGGAGCCTGGGCGCCCTGTGCCTTGGCCACGAGCTTGCCGATTTGGGCCAGGGTGGTGTCGGCGCCGACTCGGTTGGCTTCAACCACGAAGTAGCCAGACTTGGACACCGTTGCTCCGACAACTTCATCACCGACGGTGACGGTGACCGGTACTGGTTCGCCGGTAATCATGGAGGTGTCGACGGCGCCGTCTCCGGCAACCACGATGCCGTCGGTGGCGATGCTGGCCCCGGTTCGGACCACGAAGCGTGCGCCGACTTCAAGCTGTGAGGCGGGAATGATGGTGCCGTCTTCAAGCTCGGCGGTGTCGGCGCTCAGATCGGCGAGGGCGGCAATGGCGTCGCGGGCTGACCCCTTGGCTTTGGCTTCTAGCCATTTACCCAGGGTGATGAGGGCAACGATGAGGGCGGCGGCCCCGAAGTGGATGTCATCGTCGAATCCGCCGATGACGATGATGAGCGACCAGATGAGGGCAACGCCGCTGCCCAGGGAGACCAGGGCATCCATGCCCAGCGCTCCTTGGCGGGCGCCGGCGAGGGCCTTGCGGTGGAACGGCCAGCCGACATAGGCCACAACCGGGGTGGCAAGGACAAGAACGAACCAGCGCCAGCCATCGAAGTGAAAGGCTGGGATCATGGAGATGAGCATGGCGGGGACGGCGAGGGCTAGGCCCATGGCCGATCGCTGGCCGAGGCTGCGCTGCTCGCCGTCGAAGTCCACCTGCTCAGGAACGTGGTATCCCAGTTTCTCGATCTGCTCAGTGAAGGTTTGGGCTGCAACCTTGGCATCCATGACCGAAGGATCGAAGCGGATGGTTGCTTCTGATGCGGCCAGGTTGACCTCGGCATCACCAACCTCCTCCATCTTGTTGAGGGAGCGAGCGATACGTGAAGCACATGACGCGCACGTCATGCCTTCCACTGGTAGTTGGATCTCGACCAAGTTGGTTGCATCGAGTTTGTCGGTGGTATTGGAAGTCATGATTTCATCAGCCGTTCGATAGCAACCATTGCTTCATCAAGTTTCTCGTTGCCCGCTTCGTCCGATTCGGCGACAGCAGCCTTGACGCAATGGTGGAGGTGTTCATCCAGGAGTCCGAGGCCGACCTTTTGTAGTGCCTTGGTGGTGGAGGAGATCTGGGTCAGGACGTCAATGCAGTAGGTATCTTCGTCGATCATGCGTTGCAAGCCGCGTACCTGTCCTTCGATTCGCCGAAGGCGTTTGATGTAGTCCTCTTTGCTTATCGAGTAACCTGCCATAGGGGGGTAGGGTATAGAGAATCCAAGCAAACCTCAACCAAGTCTTCGCGAGAGGAGTTGAGCAGACTGCTTCTCCGGGCTGGCTGGATGCCTGGGGTCGCTAGTTCGTCGGCTGCTCGGGGTCCACGTAGCCGACGCCGTCGACCCACTTTGGCTGCGGCTTGTCCGGCTGGATTGGATGGGGGCGAGTGGCTTCCCACGGATCGGGTTCGACCGGGCGTGGGTTGAGCGATCCGGCTGCGGCTGCTCCCGGAGTGCCTTGAGGAGGGAAACCCTGGACCACAGTCGGGTCGACCGGTTGCCCATGCTGCGCACCAGGTCGTTGTTGTTGGTGCGCTATCGGTATCTGGCCAGCTTGCTGAGGAAAATACTGAGGCGGTGTGTGTTGTGGCTGATGCTGAGGCGCGTGTTGCTGTGGGGCGCGCTGTTGAGGGGCGCGCTGTTCAGGAATCGACTGACTCGGGTCTTGGCGGGCTGGTCGGATATTGGAAGTAGACCCGGCAACGGTTCGTCGGTCCGTTTGCTGGCGTCGACCTTGTTGAGGCTGTGCTTGTTGTTGGCCACCAGCGTGAGCCATTGCAGGCTGGCGCGCATCACCCGTCGGAACCGCAGACCACAAAAGGGACGCTCCGAACAAGGCCGCTCCAACGACAGCCATGGTGATAGCTGGTGGAATCATCGCTCCGAAGAAGACATCGACCATGGCGGCAACGATGGCGTCCGATGAGGGGGCAAGCGTCTTGGCCATCCAAGGCACACCAAACCCAACAACCATCCAAAAGGCTGCGGCACCAAACGCCCAGAATGACACCCGACGCAGAATTGCTGGACGGTCTGTTGTCAACAACAGAGCCGATAAGGAACCGACGAGGGCGAGAACAGCACAAATCGTGGTGAATCGTTCGACGAAGTCTCGGATTGTTCCCAGAAAACTGAGCTTTCCGGTGGGGAGAGTCACCTCGACTGGCGGGATTTCGGGCACGACGGCGGCCAGTTCTGGTCGAAGGGAAACCAGGGCTTCTCGGCCAGCAACACCCAGAGCGCTGGCGTCAAGAGTCACTGGCTCGGAGTTCCCCTCCAGAGCATTTCGGTGAGTAGCGACGATCCCGTCCCGGACCAATGTCTGGACCGCTGGGTCATCAAGCGCTAGGTCAGCGGCTTGTTCCAGCAGTTCGGGAGGTACGGGAATGTCGCCGGGAATTACCGACTGCAATCCAGTGGCGAGACGTTCACTCAACGCTCCTCGGAGTTGCTCGTTCTCGAACACCTGGTCGGCCAGACGCTCCGAACGGCCAGGGTCCAGGACCGTACGAGACATCACAAACCCGGCCCAGGCTACGGAGGCCAGAACCAGTGATAAGCCGAGAATGAGTCCTGCTAGGCCTCTACGCATCGTGTGATTCTGCCACTCCGGCGACCCCAAATGGGGTAGCGTGCCTCAAATGTCTTGGAGCGAGGCCGCACTCATCTTTGCCGGAGGCCTCTTTGCCGGGGTGGTGAACGCCATGGCCGGCGGCGGATCCCTACTCACGGTGCCCCTCCTTGCCCTTGGCGGGGTCGAGGGTTTGCTGGCTAACGGGACCAATCGGATTGCCGTCCTGATCCAGACTCTCGGCTCGGGCTATGGCTTCTGGAAGCGAGGTCACAAGGTCAGCAAGGAACTGATTCCGATCCTGGTTCCGGCGACTGCTGGCGGGTTGGTCGGGGCATTGGTTGTTTCTGGCTTGGATGACGAGATCTTCAAGAAGGCCTTTGGCTTGCTGATGATCCCGCTGGTGATCTTGGCGATTCTCAAGCCCAAAGCAAAGAAGGCGCCCGAGCCGTGGCCGCTCTGGGTCACGGTCACCGTGTTCTTTGGAATTGGGATCTACGCCGGAGCTATACAGGCTGGCGTCGGCTTGGTTCTGCTTCTGGTGCTTTCACGAGCTGGCTATGACTTGGTCACGGCCAACTCCATCAAGATCTACGTGGTTGTCGTTGTGTCCGTTATCGCCGTGATCATCTTCATCAGCCGTGGCCAGGTTCGCTGGGGCCCGGCCGGAGTGCTGTCGGCCGGGGCCTTTATCGGCGGCTATGTTGGCTCACAAATTGCCGTTGATGGGGGAGAGAAGGTCATCAGACCCGTCCTCGTCGTCACCGTGTTGGCCCTATCCGGTCGCATGCTCGGCTTTTACTAGGCGCCCATCGAGGCCAGCGATCGCTACGGCAACTCCTCATGATCGTCAGTCAACAGGCGTTGACTCTTGTGGATCATGACAACCGAACGGGAAACTTGAGCGTCAGTATGAGCATGTGGAACGCTTTCCCTCCTTTGCGACCTGTCAGGGTCGGATTGCTCGTCCTGACTGTGGCACTCGTTGTCAACTCTTGTACCTGGGATACGGACTCAGGTTCAGATCGCCAAGCCCCAATCATGAGTGAGGCCAATCTTGGTCCAGGAGTCCAATCGGGTGACGAATCCGACGAATTGGATGGGTTGATTCGTGAGGGCCTTTCCTCGGCGCAAGAGCTGGCACAGACGAATAGTCGAGAGATCGACTCAGCTGAGCCGAGGGGTTGGCGTATGAATGCGGAAGACTTCGTGGCCGGTTTTCTCGTCGCACTTGGTGAGCATGATTATGAGCTGGCAAGTGAATTCGTGAACAACGGTGACACCTTCTACCTGCCCGGTATCGATGGCGAGAGCAATGGAATCCAATGGGGTATGCCCCTGTTGCTGAGCCGCTACTGCCAGAAGGCAATGTGTGGCGTCCCCTTCGAGGTCTTGGGTTCGGAAGGCACCTACTTAGGTGAGGCTGACGTTCGCGTGAGGTTCACGGGGTGGGGTGAGCCGGTGGAGGCACTGATCAAAGTTGGGTGGTGGGAGGGCGTGCCCTCAGTGATTTCATTGCCTCCTGAGAAGCCGGTTCGGTCCTCAGCCATGAGTCTGGTTTGGACGGTGATCGGAGTCGGGTTGGGTGATGTCTTGAACGTCCGCGCTGAACCCAATCCGAACGCCACCGTCATCGGCCAACTCGCCCCCTGGTCCAGCCAGTTTGCTGCCACAACAACAGTTGAGGAGAACAGCCAGGGTCGGTGGCGCCTCGTCGACCTTCCCAACGGCGAACGAGGCTGGGTAAACACGCGCTTCCTGGTTGCTCAGCCTCTGAAGTTGGACGAACAATCAAAGGCCAGAATGGTGGAATCAGTTGACTCGCTGGTTGCTTGGGTCCTTGGAGGTTCCGGTGAGCCTCTTCTTTCTGAAGGTGCCCTCTGGGTAGGGGGGATTGGCGTCTTTGCCGACGCAACACCGTGGACATGGATCCCAGCGAGCTCTCTCGGTCAGCGGTCCGGCTGGGAGGTAGAGCGAACCTTCGATGTTGGACTCGATGATTGTGGATCCCATTGCATCCGGTCGCTTCGCCAGTTCCTACGTTTTGATCTGCTCGGACCGGACACCACGACCCTGGTCGATGACATTGTTCGAACAGGCATGTCTGACGGGGTGATGTGGTTTGCCCCAGATGAGCTGCACCGGGTCGTCATTGACAAGCGAGCAGATGGAGATACCTATGATTGGCAGCGAATCCATTTCGTGTTCGACTGGTCTTCGGGCAAGCAACGACTTGCCCTCATCCACACCCATGGTTGGACCTCCTGAGGTTTACGATGCTGGCTACTGCTCGACCGGATCAAGCGGCCCATCGTCTTGGAAGCCGAACTCACTATGAACGAAGAGTTGATCTTCGAGCGCGAACCGAAGGAACTGGCCACCGCGTTGAGGAACGCCAGTATGTGGGTCGACAGACAGGATGCGCTTCACTGAGGAGCTGAACTGTTGCGCCTGGTCTTCACTTAAGCCACCCAACAGAAGAGAAAGGGTTTCAGCGACGTAACTCTGAGGTAGCTTCGCCGTCTCTTCAGAGTAGAAGCAGCCATTGGGACTGATGCCCGGCGTGGTTGTGGTTTCGAGGGCGAGAACTCGGTTGCTTAGAGGAAGTAACCAGCCTCCTTCTTGCGTCTGTCCGGCGACCGACTGCACATCTCGGGCGAAGGCGAGGTGGTAGACGCTGACCGACTCAAGAACCCGATCGAACGCTCCGGCTGGATCAACGATGTCAAAACCAACGATCGGGACAACAACCTCTGGCCCCTGCTCGAAATATCCGCTGTTGGCGTCGCCAATCAGCAGATTCTGGAGTTCTTGGTAGTGGGCCGCGATCTCGTCGGCGGTCGACTGGAGTGAGATACGTCCATCACGACCGACGTGATAGAAGATCTCGACGTACTCTTCGCCGGTTAAACCGTCCGATGCACCTTTCGGGAGATGGGCGCCATAAGACGACAGGTGTGACCCAACCATGTCGCGCCAGCTCAGCAGCCATCCGTCTGAGTCTTCCCCCAACGAGCGGACCTCGACGTCGTAGGTCACTTGAGCTCTTTGTGGATAGATAACAGCGTCAGACGTAATCGTAATATCGATTGTGCGAGTCAACCCAATCAGTCTTCCGGACCCAACTGGCCAAACACCGTCCAATGTGATGGGAAAATCTGGAACCGCGCAGACCAGCTCTTCTTCCAGCTTGTGGCTGACAGGCGGTTCGCTTGAGGCCGTGTCGATTGTCGTGGAAGTTGTCTCTGGTAACGATGCCGAAGTAGCTGCGCTGGCCTGAGGGGTCGTCGAGCTATTGAGGCTGGGCGAAGCCGAAGGAACAGATCCTGATGTGCATGCGGCGACGATGAGCGGGCAGGCCAAGATCAGAGCGCGGCCTAGACCATGTCGCCTGGATCGCGACGACACCGACCGGTTCCTCACTCGGCGACCTCTACTGACTTGTCCCTAAACACCGAGGCCAGCGAGATCCCAATAGGGGTGGCCAGCTGTTTCGCTTGGCGTGGTCAGGATCTCAGGACCATCTTCGGTGATCAGGATGGTGTGCTCAAACTGAGCGGTACGACTGCGGTCAGAAGTTGTAGCAGTCCAACCGTCAGACCACATCTTGGCCTTCCAGGATCCGACCGAGATCATTGGTTCGACCGTGAAGGTCATGCCAACCTCGATGATGTCGGTGAGTTGGGGGTGGAAGTAGTGACAAACCTGTAGGTCAGTATGGAACTGTTCACCAATTCCGTGGCCGACGAAGTCTCGAATTACTCCATATCCGTTGTCTTCGGCGTGATCCTGAATGGCTCGACCAATGGCGTTGATCTGGGCTCCAGGCACCGCGGCAGCAATACCGCGGGCGGTGCATTCTCGGGTGACTTCCACCAGCCGTTGAGAAACTGGATCGACCTGGCCGACGTAGAACGTCGCGTTGGTATCGCCGTGCACGCCGTCAATAAACAAGGTGACATCACAGTTGAGAATGTCGCCGTCCTGAAGTGGCCGGTCATCAGGAATCCCATGGCAAATCACTTCGTTCACCGAAGTGCACAAGGACTTGGGGAAGGGGTTTGACCCGCCCGGGTACATCAGCGGGCTGGGGTAGGCGCCACGTCGAATCGACTCACTGTGACAAAAAGCATCCACCTCTTCGGTGGTCACACCCGGAGCGATAACGGTTCCAAGCGAAGCCAAGGTGTCGGCGGCTTCTCGACCGGCATGGCGCATCTTGTCGATGATCTCAGCCGACTTCACGTTGGACTCATCCCACCGCTCAACACTGGTGCCGTCTGCCCAAACTGGCCGGGCAATGGAATCGGGTAATGTGCGCAGCGGAGTCTGCTTACCTGCCCGCACCGGTTGCATCGAATCCTTATGGCACCGTTTGTATTTTTGGCCACTGCCGCACCAGCAGACATCATTGGCTTTGGGGAGAGCGCGCATCCATCCATCCTAACCGGCAGCAACTTGCCCAAGCCCCCCGGTACGGTGACTTCGATGTTTGACTTGGGTAGAAGGGGCTAGACGGTGACCTTAGAAGGACGGCTCCTAGTTTCTAAGCCCGCTCTTCATGATGACAGCTTCAACGGAACGATCACCTTGCTGGTTGAGCATGACCAGGGTGGGGCGATCGGCCTCATCTTGAATCGACCGACGGAATTGTTGATGGCTGATGCTTTCTCCGATTGGGGATCAATGGCCCCTGACGGCGAGCCAATCTTCTCTGGCGGGCCGGTGGAGGCGGGATCAATGGTTGTCCTGGCTGACGGATCCTTTGATGATGGCGATCTCGCTCTTGGCTTACGGAGCCTTGATCTTGAGCAACAGGTTCCCCTCATCCAGGCTGATGGAGTCGAACGAATCCGTGTCTTTGCTGGTTACGCCGGCTGGGCTCCCGATCAACTTGAAGGTGAGCTTGCGATGGGGGCTTGGTGGCTAGTCGCTGGGACGAAGGACGACGTCTTTCACTCGGATCCCTCGACCCTGTGGGCCGAGGTGCTCAGAAGAAACGGCGGCGAGATGGCGCGCTTTGCCAACTACCCACGGGACCCCTCCAGCAACTAGCGCATGTATCGCTGGATCGTCTGACAGACGGGCAGCTAAAGCGAGTGTGACAAGATGCTGACCAGCTCAGGCACCCGCTTCTCAGCCCGACGTGCTCCCAATGCGGTTCCCGCTAACCACACGCCAAGCCCATAGATTGGGCCAGCGAAGCTGAGCACTACCCCGGCCAGGACGGAGTCTCGAGACTGGGCTAGCCCGTACAAGATCGGAACCGCCAGCAATAGTCCGACAAATACGCCAACAAAAGTGATGAGCCCGTTCACACAGCCACTTCCCGGTGAGCTGGTAGCAAACGGATTGGCGGAGTCGTCGTCAGCCAGTGGCGTCGGTGCCAGTGTGGATGTGAGTGCTCCGACGCCCGATCCAGTGAAAGCCATGCCGACGGCAGCGGCGATGGCAATGGGAGCGAAGCGCCAACCTCCGGTCCAGAGTGCCGTGCCAAGGGTGACCACGACTGAAGCCCCAAATCCCAGGATGGCGAACAGCAGCGAACGGCCCCGCAGCAAGGGAGCAAAGGAGGGAGTCGCCAATAGCTCTGCCCACAGGGCTCGGCCATCGGGACCCAACAAATTCGATCCAGTCACTCCCGCAGTCAGACCTGGAATACACCCAAAGAGCACTGCCTCAGGATTGCGGTCAATGATGGCGCTAAGAAACGGGGCGCCACCGATCACGAGCACGATGAGCTGGCTAACAACCTGAACCCGATAGCGAGGATGGCGGCTCAGATAACGCCGTTCCTTGGCCAGCACGACCAGGATTGGGTGTCGAGATTCCTGACTGTGCTTGCCTGAGTCCTTCAAGAGGTGCCCGCCAACAATGGTGTCAACATTGGAATCGGCGACATTGGCTAGCGCTGTCTCCAAGACATCTACCCAGCCCCGCAAGATGACAAAAAGCAGGGCCGTCGTGGCTATCAGCTCAATGGCGGGAATGGCGAGCTCGCCGGTCGAGAGGCGGCCGACGGCATCACCGGCCCATCCCAGCGGGGTGAGGCGGACTACCCCGGCCAGCTGGTCAACATTGTCGGTCGAAAGGTCAACACCAAAAACATTGAGAAGCTGGAAGGTCGCACCAACCAATCCAGCGACCAGGCCGGCGGCAACGGTGGCGAAGTCCCTGCTTCGCCTCGATCGCAAGCTCGCCCCCAAGTAAGTCAAGGCCAGGCGCGAGCTGGTTGTAGCCAGGGCCAGCGTGAGCACGGTGGCCAAGACCCCAAAGAGTTTGTGGAGCAGGGTTGGCCCACGAAAGGCCAGGACCAGGAGGGGGATTCCTGCGGCAAGCGGACCGGGGCCAACAATGCTGGCCGCGGCCATACCAGCGGCCAAGGGCCGCGATTTCAATGGGAACAGAGCCAGGCGGGTGGTGTCGATCGTCTCGTCACTGGCACCAAACAGCAGGGGCCCCACCAGCCAACCCAGAACGAGGGCACCGCCAATCAGTGGCCCGGCCCGGAACCGCCAAACATCACTCATGACATACACGAAGCGTCCAGCGACTAGCCCCACAATGAGGGAGGCGACAGTGAACATGACGAGGCCCCACCGGCCATTGGTACGCAAGACATTGCGGAGTAGTCGAAGTTTGAGCCGGACAAAGAGGCGGACCATGTCGGCGGTGCCGGGCGGGGGTAATCGTTGTTGGTCGGAGGCGGGCTTGGAGTTTGGGGCTTGGGGGCTCGCTGGCGCAGATTCGCTCATTGCGGCCTTATGACTGAAGCCAGTCGAGGTCGACGGTGGTTGAAGGAAGTCCAACCGCTTCGACAAAGACATCTTCAAGCCGGCGATCGGCACACAATGTTGCCACTGGGCCGCCGGCAACGATCCGGCCAGCATTCATGACTGCAACATGATCACAAAGCCCCTCAACCACTTCCATCACATGGCTGGAGAAGATGACGGTCGCCCCACCAGCGACCATCTGCTCCAACAGAGCACGAAGCACACGGACCGACAGCGGGTCCACGGACTCGAACGGTTCATCTAAGAACAGCACGGTTGGACGGTGGAGCACGGCGGCGGCGAGAGCGATCTTCTTCCTCATGCCGGTCGAATAGTCCACTACCAGCCGTCCCGCAGCCTCGCTCAGGTCGAGGATCTCCAACAGGTCTGATGATCGCCGTATTGCCTCAGCTTGGGGGATCCCTCGGAGCAGGCCGACGTATTCCAGTAGTTCTCTTCCGGTCAGTCGTTCGAACAGACGAAGGTCCTCGGGCACAACCCCGATACGGGCCTTGACTGCTTTGGGATCCTCCCAGACATTGAGCCCGTCGACGAACGCGGTTCCAGCATCAGGCCGAAGCAGGCCAGTACTGATCTTCAGGGTGCTGGACTTTCCGGCGCCGTTGGGCCCGACAAGCCCAAAGAAGCTGCCCCGTGGCACCGTGAGGTCAAGGTGATCAACCGCCACCTTCTCATCGAATTGCTTGACCAGTCCACGGAGTTGTACCGCTGGCTCGGTCAAAGGTTCGAGTCGCGCAGCGAAGCGTAGCCGGGTTTGATGATCTCGTTGATGATCTTGAGCCGTTGCTCGAAGGGCCAGAATGCACTCTTCATTGCGTTGAGGGTGAGCCACTCCATGTCGCCCCAGCCGTAGCCGAAGGCATCGAAGAGTTTCACAAACTCGTCCGAAAGCTTGACGTCACTCATCAGGCGGTTGTCAGTATTGACGGTGACTCGGAATCGAAGCTTGCGCAAGACTCCGATTGGGTGGTCTTCAATACTGTCGGCTGCACCGGTATTGACGTTGGAGGTTGGACACATTTCCAGTGGTGTGCGGCTATCACGCACGAAGGCGGCGAGGCGGCCAAGTTCGGCCCGACCGTCTGGATTGAAGGTGATGTCGTCCATGATGCGAACACCATGGCCAAGCCGTTCTGCACCACAATAATTCAAGGCTTCGGCGATGGAAGGCAAGCCAAAGGCTTCGCCCGCGTGGATGGTGATGTGGAAGTTCTCGCGCATGGCGAGCTGGAATGCTGCCAGGTGGCGGGTGGGAGGGAATCCTGCTTCGGCCCCAGCAATATCAAAGCCAACAACGCCACTGTCGCGGTGGCGGATGGCCAGTTCAGCAATTTCCAGTGAGTGGGCGGCGGTACGCATGGCTGAGCAGAGGGTGCCAATGGTGATGGTCCGACCCTCAGAACCAATGCGGAACCCTTCTTGCACAGCTTCTACCACCTCATCCAGGGTTAGACCCTGCGAAATGTGTTGCTCGGGAGCGAAGCGGATCTCGGCGTAGACAACGCCATCATTGTCCAGGTCCTCGGCTGCTTCGGCAGCTGCTCGGATCAGACCGTCTTTTGTTTGGGTGACACCAACAGTGTGGGCGAAGGTTTCCAGGTAGAGCTCGAGGTTGCGCCGATCGGCACCGCGAGTGAACCAGGCCGCCAGCTCATCGGGGTCAGTGGTTGGCAGATCTTTGTAGCCCTGCTCTTGGGCCAACTCGATCACAGTGCTTGGTCGCATGCCTCCGTCAAGATGGTCATGCAGAAGAACTTTTGGGGCTTTAACGATGAGGTCGGCAGTGGCTCGGTCCATGTCTCAGGCTAACCCTCGACACCAGTGCTACAGGTGCACCTGAGCAATATTGATGCTTCTGGCTCAGGCGATTCGCTCGATAACTGGAGACAACGGTTCGGGCGCGTCAGATCCGTATTGGATGGCATCACCCAGCAGCTCATTTGCGCCGACAAATCGAGTCTCCTCATCGGCAAAGAGGGCCAGCACGGGCTCATCCTTCTCGACCGACTCACCCGGCTTCTTCAAGATCTCAATGCCGGCCCCAAACGAGACAGCGTCTTCTTTTCTGGCTCGACCCGCACCCAAGCGCATGGAAGCAAGTCCCATACTGAGGGCGTTCATGTCGGTCACAAATCCGGCCTGGGGAGCAAGGACTTCGTGACGGCGGGAGGCGTATTCTCGTGGGGCATTGGGGTCACCACCCTGGACTCGCACCATGGCATCCCACTTGTCCATCGCGCCACCAGACGCCAGCATGGCGGCAGGATCGCCGGGTGCCCCTGCTAGGTCCATCATCTCTTGAGCAAGAGCAACGGTCACATCGACAAGGTCTTGGGGTCCATTGCCTTGCAGGGTGGCTACTGATTCGTCCACTTCGAGGGTGTTGCCAATCATGCGTCCAAGCGGTTGATCCATCCGAGTCAGCAGAGCCGAGGTCTTCACCCCGGACTTGTTACCGATACCGACCATTGTCTCGGCCAGTTCCCGTGCTTCGTCGACGGTTTGCATGAATGCACCACGGCCGACCTTGACATCCAGCACCAGATACTCGGTCCCGCCCGCAATCTTCTTACTCATGATGGATGAAGCGATCAGGGGAATGGAAGCAACAGTGCCGGTGGTATCGCGCAGGGCGTAGAGCTTCTTGTCCGCTGGGGCGATCTCACCCGAAGCTGCGGCAATGACCGCACCAACATCCAAGAGCGCAGCCTTGAGCGCATCGGGCGCCATTTCTGGTCGCCAACCCGGAATGGCCTCCATCTTGTCGATGGTGCCACCGGTATGGCCCAGGCCGCGGCCAGCAAGTTGGGGCATGACCATGCCGCCTAGGGCTGCGATGAGTGGGCACAGAATGAGGGAAACCTTGTCGCCAACTCCTCCGGTGGAGTGCTTGTCGACCAAGGGCAGACCGATCCCGGTGTGGGTGACGCGGGTGCCAGTATCGATCATGGCTTCGGTCCAGACCGCCAATTCGTCCCCGCTCAACCCGTTTAAGAACACGGCCATGGCCAAGGCGGAGGCTTGCTCATCAGCAACGGTTCCGTCGGTATAGGCCTGGATGAACCAGCGGATGGCGTCGTCGGGCAGGGTCTGCTTGTCCCGCTTGAGCATGATGACCGTGGTTGCATCCCAGGTTGCCATGTGAATCTCCTGATTGGTCCGGTTTGTTCTGCTGTTGAAGGGTGTTGTTGAAGAGTATTGCTGGTGAGCTGCGAACGGTTCGACTAGCCCTCCGCTAGCCGGTCAGTATCGAATCCGCCGGGTAGGAGTTGGGCCATGGTTTGGGGTGAGTTGACGCCGTCGACCAGGCATTCCGGCCCACCGTTCTCTAGAAGAAGCTGACGACAGCGCCCGCAGGGGGTGCATTGCTCGCCGGATCCAGAGACTGTTGCGACCGCTATAAGGCGACCGCCACCAGTGGAGTGGAGGGCTGAGACTAGGCCGCATTCGGCACAGAGACCGAGGCCATAAGACACATTTTCAACATTGCATCCGGTGATGATCCGACCATCGTCAACCAGGGCAGCGGCACCAACATGGAACTTGGAATAGGGGGCATAAGCCGACTTGGATGCCTTCAGGGCGGCTGCTCGCAGCTGACCCCAATCAATATCGTGTTTCTGAAGAGCCTCGTTGTCAGACTGCTCTGTCATTACAGGGTTCCGTAGATGCGGTCACCAGCGTCACCGAGTCCGGGCACGATGTAGGCGTTCTCGTTCAGTCGCTCGTCCAGGGCAGCCAGGGTGATCGGCAGATCAGGATGGGCGTCATGCACGGCCTTGACTCCTTCGGGACAGCCAATGATGGACAAGAGGCGAATCTTGGTAGCGCCGTCCTTCTTGAGCTGGTCGATGGCGGCCACCGCGCTGCCACCGGTTGCAAGCATTGGGTCAACCAGGATGACTTCGCGTTCATCAATACGGGTTGGGAGCTTGCCGTAGTACTGGACCGGCTGATGGGTTTCCGGATCCCGATACATACCAATGTGGCCCACCCGTCCATGAGGAACAAGTTCGAGGATGGCGTCGACCATGATCAGACCCGCCCGCAAGATTCCGACGATGGCTGGTGCCGGGCTCTGCAGCGCAGTGGCCTGGGTCGTCGTGATTGGAGTCTGGACCTCCACGGTTCTGGTTGGCAGATCTCGGAGTGCCTCATAGGCAATGAGCAAGGTGATTTCCTTGCATAAGGAGCGGAACGCTCCGGGTTCGGTGTTGACGTCTCGCAGCAGGGTGATTTTGTGTGAAACCAGTGGATGGTCAATAACAGTTAGTACGGATTCAGTCACCAGGGACGCCTTCCAAGTAGGGCCGCTTCAGCTCGTCGAGCCATGTCACGGGCTTGATCGAGATCGTCACCAATTGCGGTGACATGGCCAAGTTTCCGACCCGGATGGGGTCGTTTTTCATAGAGATGGATGTGTGCACCCTCAACGGCCAAGGCATCGGCAAGATGGTTGGCCGGGTCAACGCCTTCATAGCCGCCAATGACGTTGACGGTCACGATTGCCGGAGCCAATGCCCATGTTGGGCCAAGGGGCAGGTCAAGCACAGCGCGCACATGGTTCTCGAATTGAGAAGTTGGAGCACCCTCAATGGTGAGGTGGCCAGCATTGTGGGGCCGAGCCGCAAGTTCATTTACTACCAAACCATCGGTTGTGAGCAAGAGTTCAACAGCGAGGACCCCAACGGCTTCCAGCTCCTCAGCCAGACGTAGTGCAAGTTCCTTGGCTTCGGTGGCGACTCGAGGACCAATGGCAGCCGGCGCACGGACTTCTTGGCAGACCCCGTCAGATTGCACGACTTCGGTCACCGGATAGCAGCGGGCATTTCCTCCGGGCCGTCGTACAACCAGGACGACCAGTTCTTTGATGATGGCCTGGTACTCCTCTGCCATGAGTTGGCGGTGGCTGTTCTCGGCCAGCACCCGAAGGCCCTCGGCTGATGTTTCGACGATCCAGATATTGCGTTCGTCCAGTGCCCCGGTCCGAACAGACTTGATGACAATGGGCCAATCAACGGTCGAAGCGAAGTCAAAGAGGTCATCGGGTCCGCGTAGCTCGGCGAAGGCAGGAACTAAGAAACCCTTGTTCTGAAGAACCCTCCGTTGATGAAGCTTGTCGAAGGCGGCGCGGATGACTCGGGCGCCGGGGCGAATCTTGTGGCCTGAGTCCTCCAAGCGTGTGAGCAGACCAAGGTCCAGTCGTTCGTGTTCGAATGTCACCACCTCACAGGATTCGGCAAAAGAAGCCAGAGAATCGGGGTGCCCGTAGGTGGGAGACGGGGCGGCGAGAGCGGCAGAGTCTTCGAAGTCCTCGGCTAAGAGTCTGGGGGTAATGCCGAGCTTCACCGCGGCTTGGTGAGTCATTCTGGCGATCTGGCCAGCACCGACGATGCCGAGTTGGTAGATCGCTGGGAGGCCGGAAGTCACAACCGGAGAATAGCGGCTGAATTGGTGGCATTGAGCGGTGATCAGCTGTGGTCTGTCTGCTAGCCGGTTTGTGGACTTGTTTACCGACCCTTTGCTAACCGGTTTGCCCCACTGTCAGAGGTCGCTGCGATGATGATGCAATCGGTGGCTTTGGCCCCTCCCAAACATCCATAGTTGGAGGAAATCAATGTCACCGAATCTCACAACCCTTCCCTTTTCGCTGGTTGGTCTTGTGCAAGACCTCAAGGCGCAGCACTGCTATCTCGCTCTTCTTCCGCAGGACGGTCGGCCACTGGCGGAGGGGGACCTCATAACAATGGACTCTCATCCTGCGGAGTGGCTATTGGGTCTCGACTTACAAGCCAACAACTCTGGCCTGGCGGTCATAGCCCCTGGTCGTGAGGTCGGTCCCGTCGAGTCTGAATCGATGACGGACCTGATGGGACCTCAATGCAGCGCGGTTGCGCTGGTTCGGGCATCGGGTGAGGGTTCGCTGCACGTCTTGCGTAATGGAGCCCAACGCCTGGTCGCTCCCAACGTTGAAGGAATAGTGCCGGATGCTCTTCGCCGCGCATTGGGGTTACCGACGTGTGGGCCGCAGGCTGATCCTGGCTGGTATTGGGCTCTGCAATGGTTGCTCGAACTGCAGCACGATGGCCTGGCCGCCAGTCCTGAACTCCTTGATGTCGACGACGTGATTTGTGCTCACCCGGTGATCGAACCGGGTGAGATCGATGGCCTGTCCTGGTTCGAGCTTGAGGATTTCTGTGTTGATCGCCACGCTGAGCACAGTTTGAGAACCGGATGGGGCGGGATTCGCAGCATGCTCGCCCGAACGTCCAGGATCGATGACTCGGTCTCGTTTCGACAAGTTCGACAGGCCGCTGGCTGGCATGACGACGGTTCGTTCAGCCGCTGGTTCTTGCGCAGCCAACCTGTCCTGTCAGAAGTATTCGACACGGTTTCAGTAACCCTGGACCCCGACGCATCTGAGCTTGTTCGCTGCATTGTCTTTGACGTGCTTGCTCGCTCGAATCCTGACCACTGAACTGGATGACAGTCAGTTCAACCAGCGATTAGGCGAATGGTAGGAGTCGGCACCTTTGATGGAGTCTGTTAGTGATCCAGAAGTTGGCCAAGGGTGGTGCGAACCTGGTCGACCAGTTGTAGATGACAGAGCCCTTCCGCCGTTAGCCCGTCAATGAAGGACTGGACCAGATGAAGGGTGAACGGAGCGTATTTCGTTCGCTCGTCGGGAGTAATTCGAGCTCGCAGGCTTTCGGAGTGCACACATCGGTGGAGCCCATGTAAGAGGTATTCCGCTAACTCAACATCAATGAACCCAGTCCAACGAAACATGTCGGCGGTTCGCAATGCCATGGTTTTGGATACTGGCTGAGAAGCGTGTTCTTCGAGACGATCGATCATCTCTGACCATGCCGACAATAGGTCGGGACTGGCGACACCGGTGAGGTCGGCCGGGTCGACCTTCATTTCACAAATGAGGCGGCGGGCGAACCGCGTCCAGCTGATCACGTCCTCGACGGCGAAGGGGCCAAGCTCAAGTTGCATCGCCGGTGATCGTAGCCCTGTCCAGTGAGAAAGTCTGGTGAACGGAAAGGTTGCCTACGGAGATTACAGAGAATCGATGGTTCGGGCTGATTGCTGGTCGCCGACGGGGTTGGCTGCTGCAGGTAAGCGGTCAACCAGTTTGCGGCATTGAGGCCAGCGACGTTCGGTCATCTGCCGGATGAGCTGAGCGTTCTGCTCGGGGTTCTTCCCCGCGAGCTCGTCGGCATCGGGGATTGAGATTTGGCGACTGCGATTGCTGCTTGGACGCAGCGAGTTCAAGCGGCGGCCACCACGTTCGGTATGAACCCGGCTTAGATCGAGATGATTGTGGCCACGCCAGTTTGCCAGCTGGGGACGACTCTGGTGATCGGGAGGGCCGAGCTCTCTTGGCCCTTCATTCTTGCGACGCCGATCGCCGGTCATGTTGAGCTGGAGGGTCACTGCCAGAGCTTCAGCCCTTGAGCGCAGGAGAGGAAAACCGATCACTGAACCGAACCAGGTGGCAACGACACCGGTTGGTAGCAGGCCGAGCCGGCGGTCGATCAGACTCAGCAGCTCGACTTCTTCGCCGTCGTAGATCTCGGTACCGGCAGCGGTAGCTAGGCCTATGGCAACAATGCGATGTTGTTCTGGATTTGTTGAACCATCGTCGGAGGTAGTGAGGAAATCGAGTCCGTAGATGGGGGGAGACTTAGGCACCCGGGGTCCTTGGGTTAGGCGATGCTTGCAAGACTAGGCGGTAGGCCATCTTGGCCGGTGGATTCGACTGTGACAGAGTCATTGCAGTTGTTGGTCCTAGACTGTTCGGGTTCCGAAAGGGAGGCGCGGCGTGACCATAAAAATCGGAGTTCTTGGAGCAGCGCGAATATCGCAACCAGCTCTGTTTGATCCAGCAAACGATGTGGACGGGGTTGAGGTGATCGGCGTTGCTGCCCGCAACCCGGACCGGGCGGCCAAGCAGGTGGCGGAGTTTGGCCTACCTCAAACATATGCCAGCTATGCCGATGTTCTGAACGATCCTGAGGTCGACGCGGTCTATAACCCATTGCCAATCAGCCTTCATCATCAGTGGACAATGGCGGCGCTTGAGGCTGGCAAGCACGTGTTGTGCGAGAAGCCCTTTGCCTCCAATGCTGAGCAAGCCAAGGAGATGGTTGCTGCCGCCGCGGAGAAAGATCTTGTCCTGATGGAAGCCTTCCACTGGCGCTACCACCCCCTGGCGAACAGGCTTGGCGAACTGTTGGACGAAGAGGTCGTTGGTGACGTGCAACGCATCGAGGCGTCCTTCACCGTGCCGATCAAGCGCACCGACGATGTCCGGCACAGCTGGGACCTATCCGGAGGGGCCCTAATGGACCTTGGCTGCTACGCAGTTCAGTGGGCCAGGTTCTGTGGGGGAGATGAGCCGAAAGTTGTTGGTGCAACCATGGTCGAGGGGCGGTCGAATGTCGATGTACTGGCCAGCATCGATCTGGAGTTCCCGTCGGGAATCACCGGTCATGTGCATACCGCAATGGAAGACTGTGAGCGAGGGGCCTGGCTGACCGTAACCGGGAGCGCTGGAACCCTGCAGGTTGACAATCCCATCCATCCTCACTTCGGTCACAAACTGACACTAACCAGGGGTGATGAAACGACTGCTGAGGTGGTCGAAGGGCAGACGACTTATCACCACCAGCTGGAGGCGTTCCGTGATGCCATTGAAGACGGGCGGCCCTTGCCAACCGGGGGCCAAGACGCCATCGCAACGATGGAGGTCATTGACGCTGCCTATGTGGCAGCCGGTTTCCCAATTCGCGGAACAGACTTGGGCTAGACAAGATTCGATCTGAGGCTCATGGTTGGAGCATCATAGGGAGCATGACAATATCGATGGATCCCATTTGTGATGACCTTTTGGCGGAGCATGCGTCCTTGGATTCGGTCGTGGGTCGGTTGTCTGCTGATGCTTGGGACCAGGCCACTCCGGCCCAAGGTTGGTCAGTCCGTGATCAGATCAGCCACCTGGCCTATTTCGATGAAGCTGGCCAACAAGCCGTTGATGAACCCGACATATTTCGCGAAGGTGTTCGGGTTCTGATGGAAGAATCTGATGCTGGTCGAGCGGTTCTGATCTCGGTAGAAAAGGGGCGGGCTATCTCTCCTGCCGTGCTGCTGGCCTGGTGGCGAGAGGCTCGCAGGACCATGACTGAGGCCTTTCGCCAACTGGATGCCAAGGACCGGGTGCCCTGGTATGGCTTAGACATGGGCGCTCGCTCCTTTGCCACCGCACGCCTGATGGAAACCTGGGCCCATGGCCAGGACATTGTCGATGCCCTCGGGGTCGAGCGCGAGGCCACCGACCGGCTCCGACATATTGCTCACATCGCCAACGGTGCCCGCCCTTATTCGTACCTGGTGAATGGCTTGGAGCTTCCAGCAATCGGGGTGCGGGTTGAGCTGATCGCTCCGTCGGGGGAGTTGTGGACTTGGGGCGATGAGGCGGCTGCGGACCGAATTAGCGGTGCTGCCCTGGACTTCTGCTTGCTTGCCATCCAACGTCGTCACCGAGACGATGTCGCTTTGAATATCACCGGAGCTGGGGCTGAGCAGTGGAGCACCATCATGCAAACCTTTGCCGGTCCCGCCGGCGGAGGCCGAGCCCCACTGTCCTAGACAACGACTCGCCTGCCCCAATGTCCCGTTCTGGCGCCGGGAGAACAGCACGTATATCGAGGCTCTACCGGGGCCACAACGGTCCGCTGGGTGAGGCTGCTAGAGATCGTCGATAAGTTTGAAGACCTCGGCTTGGCGGACTCCGCTTGCTTGGCCTGCCACTTCGAGTTTGTCGAGCATCCGTGCTCGGAACTCGTCCAAAGCGACTCCCTGTAGCGCACCATCGCCGTCGGGGGTGCCGTCGGTCTTCATCGTTGTTTCGAACTGGGACCGGTGGCTCATTAGAGCGGCGAGCTTCGGTTCCAGAAATCCGTCGACCTCTTCGAAGTGGTCAGGTGACTCTGCCTCGAAGAGAAGAAGCGAATCGGGACGGTGGTGGGGTAGATCATGCTCGGGGAAGAACTTTGGATCGCGGGCGGCGACCACACCGTCAACCGTGAGCCAGCCAGCGTGGCGATGGTCTGGATGCAAGCGATAGTTCTTCCAAGGATCGTGGCCAATCACCACATCGGGTTTGAGCTTGCGAATCCAATAGGCGACTTGTGAACGCTGCTCCATCGATGATTCCAGCTCGCCGTCGGGCCAGCCCAGGAAGGCGACTTCGCCGGTTGCTCCTAGGGCTTTGGCTGCGTCTCGTTGCTCGTCTTGTCGTTGGGCAATGAGTAGCGCGGTGTCGGCATCTGGATCCCAGGTGCCTTTCGATCCGTCGGTGCAAACCAACACACTGACTTCGCAACCATCTGCCGCCCACTTGGCCAATGTTGCCCCGCAACTAAAGTCGACATCATCAGGGTGGGCACCGATGGCTAGCGCCCGTTTGGGGGTTGCCAGGTTCGACGTGGTCGGCGATGTCATGGTGACGGTGGAAGGAGTGAGGGGATTCTGTGCTTCAGTCATTTGGTGTCCTTCGCTGTTGAGTCATACATGTTCGAGTCGAAGACGGTCAGGTCTTCTGGAGTGTCGACGTCCCAGCCGAGTTGCTCGTCGGGGATCACACGTAGTGTGAGGCCGAGGCGGTTCGCTTCGGCCTGATGGGCGACGGATGAACCTGGTCCGTAAGCGAACTGGAAACCGACAGTGCTCGGCACACACATCACGTTGGATCCATCATTTCGTCGGTCCGGCACAATGGTGACACCGCCAGCTTTGCCACCATCTTTGTCTTTGGCGACCCAGGTGAGGTCCGATGCCAGTGGCAAATCGGCGTGGGCGATGATCACTTGCTCATAGCCCTGATCGGCCAAGAAGGCCACACCTTCTTGCACCGCCACATTCAATCCTCGTGACTGGCGCCAGATAACTCCAGCACCATTCCCTGTTGCGAAGGCGGCGACAGTGGTGTCGTCACAAACAACCCAGACGGGCAGGAACCGGGCAGCGGCAATGACCGTGCCTGCCATTGTCCTGGCCAGCTCGGCTCGGTCGGCCGGTGCAATCGCTTCGGACAGCCTGCCTTTGGCCAGGTCAAAGGACTTGATCGGGATCAGAACGGCGGCCCGCTGGCTCACCGTCTGTTGAGGGTCCGAATCTGACATCTTCATAGGCTAGGACCAGAGGTTGCTGGCCCATACACACCCCGTAGTGTACGAGGCATGTCTATTGGCCTCTCTCTTGGTCCACGCTCCGTCGAGCGGCCGGCCGATGTCGGGTTCACCGCGGTCGGTGTGCTTGATAGTGACTCACCAGCCAGGGTCGATGGTGCTGGGCTGGTTCAGCTGGCGAGTGTTGATTGGTCTCTGGATTGGTGGATTGGTGCCGATGATCGCTGGTATCTGCCTGCTCGGGAAGCCACGATTCGCCAGAGTCGGCTGAGCTCTGGACCCATCCTGGAAACAGCAATGCGCATTCCCTCAGGCGACGCAAAGCAACGGGTGTACGCGGCGACTGTTCGTGGTCAGCAGGTGATTGTTGTTGAGGTCGAGAACGATTCACCAGTTCCGGTTGCTCTTGGGCTGGCCATCCGTCCTTATGGACTGGCTGGTGAGTACAAGGAATTGTCAATCTCTTTGGATGATGAGATCTTGTGGGTCGAAGGTTTGACCGGCGAAGGCAAGACCACTACCCGCTCCGCTATCCGACTGCCGCGCCCGCCTAATGAGTTTGGCGTGTCGCCGGTCGATGTTCTTGACACGGTGATCTCTGGTGGCTCCCTAGGCGGAGGACACGACGGTGCAGCACGAATAGTTGGCGGTTCGACGGGCGTTGCCTTGTACCCCCTGCCTCACCGGACCACCCTTCGGTTTGTCATTGCTGATTCGGTGGTTGCTGCTGATTCGGTGCCTGGTCCTGATGATGTCGCCAAGGGCTGGCAACAAATCCTTGATCGGGGTGGACGGTTCTCCTTCCCTGACCCTGGTCTCACCCAACAAGCGGGGGTGGCGCGAAGTCGTTTGCTCGGTGCGTCGCCACGGTTGCCCAACCAGGTCGCGGTCTTGGCCCCCGGAGCGGGCAAGCTTCTGGAAGGCCTTGCTCTCAGTGGAGCGGCAGGCGAAGTCCGCGAACCCTTGACTGTGTTGTCTCGATCTTTCTTCATCAACCTTCCCGGTTCGCCACGTGAGGCAGCGGCCATCATGGCTGCAGTTGGTCGGGCAGCAAGTCTTGTTGATGACGCGGACTTGCTAGAAGGCCTCTTGGAGCCAATGGCCCAGATCACCCAGCTGGTTGAACGTTCCGGTGACTCCGTCGCGACAGCTGAAGCCTTCGAGGGTCTGGCCAACCTTCTGCTAGTGGCAGACCAACCCGAACCCGCCCAAGATCTCTTCGCCCGTGCAAAATCCGTTCTCGCACTTGCAGACCCCGCAGAAGCAGGGTCAGGAATCTCGATGAGTTCCCCCGGTGCCAGTACGGAAGATGGGCATCGTGCGTTGACTGAGCTGACAACGCTGGCCGAAGAAGCATCGCCGTCAGGCAGCTGGGGCGACGACAGTGTGGACAAGGCCGCCGACTTCTGGATTGCCGCTCGCTCGCTTCTGATCGATGACCAGTTGAACCTGTCCGACTCGCGTAGCTTGCGGCTCTTGCCTGCATTCCCTCATGCATGGAAGGGGGGCGACGTCGAAGTCCACGGCGCCCACATCAGGTTCGGAAGGCTGTCCTTTGGGATTCGCTGGCACGGCTATCGACCAGCCTTGCTGTGGGATCTTGAATCCGAGCAACCGGTCACCATCACCTGTCCGGGACTGGACCCTGACTGGTCCACAACTGAGCATCGTGGAGAGACATTGCTGATTGGTTCAGCCGAGGATCTGCCAAAGGTTCCCGTCGAAGGCGAGAGCTTTCAGTAATGCGGACTAGCTCGCTGGTGCAGGCTGGAGACTGGCGGTGACTGTTCCCAAACTTCGCAAGGCGCTTCGATCCAAAGGGCCGACCTTGGCTGAGGAAACCATCCTCTGGGATGGCGGAGCAGAGTTGGTTGTTGGCATTGACGAGGTTGGGAGGGGAGCATGGGCTGGACCGCTAACGATCGGCGCAGTTGTCATCCCGAAGGACCGCAGGATCTACAAGCTACGTGACTCTAAACAGCTGACTGAGGCCGAACGAGAAGCCATGTTCGATCGCATCGTTGAGTGGGCATTGGCCAGTGCGGTTGGACACGCCAGTTATGAAGAATGCGATCAGCTCGGCATGTCGGCTGCTCAGAAACTTGCGGCCCGTCGGGCTATTGCTGGCCTAGAAGTTGGTGGCAACCCGATTGCGCCCGATGGTGTGGTCCTCGATGGGCGATGGGATTTCGTTGGTCACCCCAATACTCGGATGCTGGTCAAGGGCGACATGAAGTGCGTTTCGATCGCCGCTGCCTCCATCCTGGCCAAGGTGACTCGCGATCGGATCATGCGAGACGAAGCCAAGAACTATCCCGGATTCAACTTTGAGGCCAACAAGGGCTATCCGTGCGGCAAACATCGCATGGCTCTTCAGGGTTATGGGCCGACGGCAATTCACCGTCGTTCCTGGTCCTATATGGACAAGCTGGTGTTCAACGGGGTCGAGCGTGTGCAGCCTTTTGCCGAACGAGTCGCTGAACGTGAGCTAGCTGATCGGATGGCCAAGGGCAAGATCGTTGGACAGGAAGAACTGTTCTGAGTGGGGCCGGCCGCCGCCGTCTGCGGCCGGCCCCTTGTTGTGCCACTTGGGCACAATCCTGGTCGCAGTCGGAAATGGACTGCGACTCGATTTTGTTGTGAGGTGGTGACTAGACACAGTTGGCGTGTCGGCGTTCCTTTTGGAGATCCTCGACGTAGGTCACGATGTAGCTGCTGTCGGAGAGGGGAAAGACATCACTGAGTCGGTAGTGGGCGGGAATCGTCTGGTGGTCAATATCCAGTCGAGATGAATGATTGGCGTCGAAGGTGTCGAACCGGATGGAGCTGCCCAATTTCAGAACTTGATTCAATGACTCGCCAATTGTTTGGCCATACAGCTGGCGGCAACGCTCATCGGTCAGTGTCGAGTTGTAGATCTCGCCAGGCCCGGCTGGCACTCCGTAGTCGACGGTGAGAACACCGGCAAAGCCTGCGGGAAGGATGATGGTGTGGATGAGTCCATCGCTGTCAGCCTCGATGCCTGGTTCGACCATTCCTGGTGTGCCGAGACTGGAGACCGTGCCAACCAGGCGAGGGTCAACGGGAACAGGAATCAGCTCGGCTTGGATGCCGAAGTCGTCTTGGAGCTTGGCCGCCAGCTCGTCGGGGTTGGCGATTATGTCGCTAACTCGAATCTCCAACTGGCCCTCAAGGTAGGCAATGGAAACGTCATCGGCTTCGGCCGACTGCAAGCTGTTGAGTCGGGGGAGCCCGATCAGGGCAGTGATCAGGATGATTGCGGCGAAACTGATGGCGGCAATGGGGTGTGCCCGCAGACCAGTAGCGGGCGTAGCTTCTTGCTGGTTTCTCCGCTCGGCCGCTTCAACCAGTTCTTGGCCGAGGTCGATCTTGAATTGCTGAAGATCGTTCATACCGAGCCCCGGGTTGCTGGCTCAGCCTGTTTTCTTGTCGGAGAATCAAATTCGGACCGGAGACGTCGCAACCCCCGAAGCACACGGACCCGGGCTGCCCCTGGCTTGCAACCGAGTTGCTGACCGATCTGCTCATAGCTCATTTGTTCGAGGATGCGAAGCCTGACCGCTTCACGATTCTTGGACGGCACACGTTCGAGAGCGGCATCGAGCCTCTCTTGGTCGAGCCTCGAATCTGCTTTCTCGATTTCGCCCCAGCCGCTGGTTGGAGCGGTCAGCTCGACCATCTCCAGCCGCTGTCGAGCGCGGCTCGTGATTCGTTGTCGTCGCCAGAACCTGGAGAGGATGTTCGCCGCGATTCCGTGGAGCCATTGGGAGGGATTGCCGCGCTTTTGGTCGAAGGAACTGATGTTGGTGAGAGCGGCAGCAAAAGTTTCGGCGGTCAGATCGGCGACGAGGGCGTGGTCACGGGTTCGGATCCAGAAGTAGGACATGACGGCATCGACGTGACGTTTGTAGAAAACGCCAAAAGCTTGCGCGTCGGTCGTTGTTGCGCCAAGAAGGTCCGCGTCGCTCCCGCGATCGCGGGGCTCCTCAAACGATGCCGTGCTGCCACCCACCGGCACAGTATGGAGTCGTGGGGCCGCAATGGGGCGGCTTGACAGAACAATCATCAGAAGTACTTGCCACATGTCATCTGGTTGTTACAAAGGATCCTGGTTTTTGCTTGACTCGGTTGCGGGTCTGACGGTGGTTGCTATCTGCAGTGGCCTAGAGTCGCTGGGTGCGACTCATGGTTTCTCGTATCCTGGTGGTTGGCCTTGTAGGGCTTGGCAGCATTGTTGGCTGTTCCAGCAACGCAAACACACAATCGTTTTGTGACCAGGCCTGGGACTATCTGCAGTTCCAAGCCAGGATTGGTGATGTTGTTGCCGACCCGGACGAGATGGAATCGTTCATGGCGAATTGGCAGCAGAGGCTGAGTGATCTGTCCGATTCGGCCCCCGATCAGGCTTTGACCGAGCTCACGATCATGCGGGCAGGTATCGGCGATCTTGATCAAGATCTGGCTGGGGTTGGCTATGACCTGTTCGCCCTTCCGGTCGATGGCTTGATGAGTCCAGATGCGGACGAAGCTTCGGCCCGGTTCGATCTGATTCTGGATGATGAGTGTCAGATCAATCCTGAAGGGGCCAGTGTCCTGGTTCCTGCGCCGGACCCGCTGGATGATCCAGAGTTTGACGAATTACTCGAGCCTGACCTTGGCTCGAGCACGGTTGAGGAAGAGCTGCAAGCCGATCTTCGAGATCAGCTTGGACTCAGCCAGCAAGAGAGTGACTGTTTCACTTCCAAGGTTGACTTGGATCAGTTGGAGCAACTGGTCAGCAATAACATCGATGAAGACACAGGAGCCGTCATCGTGGCCGCCTTAGAGAGCTGCGGAATCACCCTCGACTGAGGTGGTGTTGGCTGATGGATCTTGGTGGTGCTGGGCATCGTGCTGGCCCTCGGTAGGGTTCAGTCCGTGACAATCTCCATGCCATCTTCGAAGCCCACCACTGTTGGCGACGAGAACGCTGGGGCGAGGCGAAATCAGCTGGTCGCCATCGGCCTCTTGGTTGGCTGGACGTTCCTGGTTTGGATTGGTCGGGTGCGTAATGTTCTTGCCGACGACGATCTGGCCGGGTTCGCTAAGACCTGGCGGCTTGGAGTGGCCTTGGGGTTTGTGGCTGCCGGATTGGTTCTCGGTGCCCTCGTTCTAAGCCGGGTCAGGAAATCGGGGACAGCGAGTGCCGCAAGCCTTGCTCGGCCGTCCGCGGTTGGGAGCTTCGCCAGTCTTCTGGCCATTGTCGGAATTGCCTGGTGGCTGATTCGCGGCGGCGGCATCTTGTTTGCCGACTTTGACACCTCATTCAAAATTGTTCACACGGTGCTTGCTGTGGTCACCTTTGGCCTGAGCGGATTGGTCCTGATGGCCACACGAAGCACAGCGAAGGACCGCTAAGGTTGCTTCGGTATGGGTGAACCAGTCAGCGTTATCGAAAAGCCATCGGCCAATGAGGGAATGATTCGCTTTGATACCAACCGGTCCTTGACCGGTATGGGTCACGAGCGGTACTCGGTGAACGCCGAAGTCATTGGCGACCGTCCACCCGATGTTGTCGCCAGATTGCTGTTTGCCACCGGACAGGTTGAGGCCGTGCATGTCTACGCCCAGACCATCATGGTTGAGTTGGCAGCTGGAGCGGACAGCAAGGGTCTCAAGGAGATCATCGAAGATCTCTACATCCATTACAAGCCAGGTGTCGCAGTGCCAACGCCGGAGTCCTTCGGCGGCTAAGGCTGGCCGAAGGCCGTCACTCCCATAGCAGTTTCGTAGCGGCCTTCGTGTCTGGTTGAGGAAACCATGGGCGTATTTACCAGCGAGGTTGTCAGTATCGAACAAATGTTCGATACTGGTGACGATGATGGATCATGGAACAGCTGCTCTTCGGCAATCCCTTGCCCGGCCGGAGCTCGCGCCTGATCTTCTAGCCAAGATCCAGCCGGTGAACCTCTCCCGTGATCGTCTGATTGAAGTTCCTGACCTTCTGCTTCCCCTTTTCCCTGACGGTGGCATTCAACGAGGCTGGAGTCTTGGTCTTGACGGTCATGGTTCGTGGGGTGTTGCCATGGCCTTGCTGGCCAGTGGCCTTGGGCAAGAAGGGTGGGTAGCAATTGTCGGCCTGCCGACGTTCAACCTTGCTGCTGCAGCCCACTATGGGCTTCGCCTTGATCGAGTCCTCCTGGTGGACGAACCGGGACCAGGACGCCTGGCTATGGTCCTGGCGACCCTGTTGGAAGCGGTCGACATTGTGGTGCTTTCTCCCCAGAGCCGGGTCGGTGCCCGCGACGCCCGGCGCCTGGTTGCTCGGGCAAGAGAGCAAGAATCAATCCTGTTCCACCTTGATGGCGGAACAACATGGCCAACCAAGCTGAACCTGTCCCTGTCAACCTCAGTTGTTGGATGGGACGGGCTTGGCCAAGGGCATGGCCATCTTCGATCAAGGCAGGTGCGAGTCGAGGCACATGGACGCCGGGGCAGTGCTCAGAAGGTTTCGGTCGATGTTCTGTTGCCGGATGCCAAGGGCAGGCTTGCCCCAGCTGAGACCGGTGGGCTTGATACTGCCAGTCTCGCCCCAGTTGAGTCGACCAAGCTGGTCAAGCCAATTGTCCTGCACCCCTTGCTTGCTGAAATTGAGAGTGGTCGGGTTCGGGCGTTGTCATGACGGTGACCAGAATGCTCACCGTCTGGTGTCCTGACTGGCCAGTTGTTGCTTGGGGAGTACCACTGGATGAACCTTCCGTTGTGGTGTCGGCCAACCGGGTTATTGCCACCTCACCTGCGGCTCGAACCGAAGGGATTGCCGTGGGCCAGCGGCGGCGCGATGCCCAAGGCCGCTGCCCCGAGGTTGCTGTTCTTGAGCGTGACGCCGACCGAGAAGTACGAGTCTTCGAGCCAGTAGCTGCCGCCTTAGAAGTCTTTACTCCTCGGGTTGAACTTGTCGGGCCGGGTTTGGTTTCTTTCCCAACCCTTGGGCCGTCCCGTTTCTTTGGTGGCGACGAAGAGCTGGCAGACCTTGCCTTTGATGCGGTTGGGACTGTGTTGGGAGAGCGAGGCGAAGTCCGAGTTGGCATTGCCGACGGATCGTTCGCTGCCTACCTGGCTGCCCGGTCGCTTTCTGCCCGGTTAGAACCGCGCATTATTGAATCGGATGAAAGTGCCACCTTCCTCGCCCCGCTTTCCATCCAGACCTTGGAACGGGCCGACCTGGTTGATGTGCTTGGCCGGCTTGGTCTGCAAACATTAGGAGCATTCGCGTCACTGAGCGCGGCCGATGTTGTTGGACGTTTTGGTCGCGAAGGTCAACTTGCTCATCGCCTGGCTAGTGGGAATGACGAGCACACACCGGACTTGCGAAAGCCGGGCGAAGACCTGTCGGTGACCTGGCTGTTCGAACCAGCCGCTGACCGGATCGACCGTTGCGCCTTCGCTGCCAAGGCCCTGGCTGATGAACTGCATGCAACCTTGTCAGCCAATGGGCTGGCCTGTGTCCGGGTAGCCATCGAAGCCGAAACGGAGAACGGTGAGTGCCATGTTCGACTTTGGCGACATGAAGGGGCCTTGTCTGCCGCTGCCCTGGCTGAGCGTGCCCGCTGGCAACTTGATGGCTGGCTGCAGATGGCGGCCAGTGCAAGTAAGGCAACGAAAGCCAGTCAGGAAGCTGCTCCGGATGCTGATCAGGGTGAAGGTGTCGAGGCGGCCAGTTCAGCTAGTCCAACGGCAGGAATCACTCGATTGAGTCTCATCCCTGATGAGGTCGTTGCCGCCTCTGGCCGGCAGCTGGGGTTCTGGGGTGGCCGGGCAGAACGAGCCGATGAAGTCACCCGGGCGGTTGCCCGGTTGCAGACCTTGCTTGGACCCGAAGCGATTCAAGTTCCCGAACGTCATGGTGGCCGGGGGGTAGCCGAGCAGATATCGCTTGTTCCTGCTGCCGCGGTAGATCTGGGTGAGGCTCGGATTGCTACCGAAGCGGGGTGGGTGAAAGAACCGTGGCCCGGTCAGCTGCCACTTCCGGCCCCAAGTAGGGCATGGGTTGACCCACAGGAAATTCAGTTGCTGGATGCCGTTGACTTGCCAATTGGGGTGTCAGGCCGGGGTGAGTTGACGTCAAGCCCAGCGGCGGTCTGTTTGGATCTTGCGCCCCATGCGTCGAGGCGTCGTCGCTCGCGTGTTGTTGCCTGGGCTGGCCCTTGGCCAGCCGATGAACGTTGGTGGGATGCTGACTCCCATCGGCGTCGGGCCAGGCTGCAACTGGAGCTGGATGATGGGTCGGCTCATGTGGTGGTGATTGAGCATGGGGTTTGGTGGCTGGAAGCCACCTTCTGATATATTTCGAAGCTCTAACTATGACCGACCCGAAGAAATCCATGTGGAGCGACGCCTTCACCTCACTCAACCATCCTGAGTATTTCTTGCTCTGGTGGGCTGGCTCGTTCTCTTTCATGTCAATGCAGATGCAATTCTTCTTGCGTGGCATTCTTGCTTGGGATCTGACCGAACGTGAAGGAGCGCTTGGTTTGGTCTATCTGGTCATGGGTCTTGGCATGCTGATTTGCACTCCGCTGGGAGGAGTGGCTTCTGATCGATACTCAAAGCGAAAGGTCTTGCTCTGGAGCCAAGGATTGCTCACTCTGGGGGCAGTAGTTATGGGTGTCGTGGTGAGCACCGGGCAGGAGCAGTTCTGGATGCTGTTGGTTGCTTCGGGAGCTCAGGGTGTCGGGTTCGGATTCTTTGGGCCGTCGCGGGTTGCCTTTACCGCCGAGTTGGTTGGCCGCAAACAATTGGGCAATGCCATCTCCCTTTCACTCTTGAGTATGAACGTCACCCGAATCTTTGCCCCGGGATTGGCGGCGGGGTTGGTAGCGGTAAGACAATTCGGAATCGGTGGTGGCTATCTGGTTTCGGCCTTCTTAGCCGTCGTGAGCCTGTTTGTGCTTGCTCGAGTGTCAGAGGGAGCGGCCGGAACTAGCGGTGAGCGAAGGAATCCCTTTCTGGAAGTCGTCGATGGCATTCGTTACGTCAACAGCATCCCGTCACTCAGGCGACTGGTTCTGTGTTCCTTCTTTGTCATCATGTTCGCTTTCAGCTACGTCGTTTTTGTTCCGGCGCTGGTTGAAGGGGTCTATGGCCTATCTGAAACCTGGGTCGGTCTATTGACGATCGCCAGCGCCGTTGGAGCCGTTGCGGTCTCAGTGCCCCTGGCTGCTCGAGCGGACTCACCGATGGCCAAGATGGCCATGACTCTGTTTGGTATTAGCTTCGGCTTGACTGTCATGCTGCTTGGCCTTGCTCCGGGAGTCTGGACAGCAATTGTTGTTGTCGCCTTCGTCGGCGCTGCTTCGACTGGCTTCCAGACCTTGGCCAATACCCTTGCGCTTGGCATTGCGGATGATGCCCATCAGGGTCGAGTGCAGTCGTTATTCCAGCTGTCCTTTGCTGGCTTCGGCATGGCTGCCTTCCCCCTTGGAATTCTGGCCGAGACAATTGGCCTGCAGAAAACCATCATGGTGATGGGGGCGGTCGCGCTAACAGCGGTGGTGATCTTCAACCTGGCCGAGAAGCGAGACCCGCAGATGCAGGCGATTGATCCGGCTGGTCCAGATCAGGACCAGCCGACGCAGAACAACTCAGCTGATACTGTCGATGGTCAGGTACTTCCAGCTAAGTCTTAGAAGATGATGACGCTGCGGGTTTCGGCGCCGGTCTTCAGTTCTTCGAAGCCTTCGTTGATCTCTTCCAATTTGATGGTCTTGGCCACCATGGCGTCCAGATTGAGGCGCCCATCCAGGTACATATCTACGATGCGTGGCATGTCGGTGCGGAACTGGTTCGAGCCCATATTCGAGCCGGTCAAGGTTCTCTCCATGATGAGATCGGCCCCGTGGATTTCGACCATGGTGCCAACGGGAATGAGCCCGATAACGGTGGCTTGACCACCGCTGCGCAGCATCTTGAACGACTGTTCGGCCGTGACCTTCAGGCCGACGGCTTCAAAGCTGTAGTGCACTCCGCCGTCGCTGATTTCCTTGACCTGGGCAACCGGGTCGCCGTCACCGGGATTGACAATATGGGTTGCGCCAAGTTCTTGAGCTAGTTCGAGCTTGGCTCCAACCATGTCAACGGCAATGATCTTGTTGGCGCCAGCAATGCGAGCCCCTTGAATGGCCGACAAGCCAATTCCGCCGCAGCCAATGACGGCAACGGTTGAACCGGGCTCGACTTTGGCGGTGCGAAAGACTGCTCCCAGACCGGTGGTAACAGCGCAGCCAATAAGGGCCGCCTTGTCCAGCGGCATGTCTTCACGAATCTTTACCAAGGCGTGCTCGTGAATTAGCATCTTCTCGGCGAACGAAGACAGATGCATGAACTGGTGGATGACCTCACCATCCTGGCTCAGGCGGTGGCCCTCTTCAGGTCCACGAACCAGGTGGGTGTGCTTGTTCTCACAAAGTGACATGTGGCCGCTGAGGCATTGCTCGCAGTAGCCGCAGAAGGCTGACAAGCAGGTGATGACGTGGTCACCGGGTTTGACGTAGGTGACCATGGAGCCGACTGCTTCGACCACACCGGCGGACTCATGCCCAAGCAGGACAGGCAGCGGGTGTGGGTAGGTGGCCTCCATGAAGTGAAGGTCACTGTGGCACAGCCCGGCAGCCGCGGTCTTGACCAGGACTTCCCGGGGACCAGGTTCGCCGATTTCGACGTTCTCGATTTTTAGTTGACCAGGGGCGGAATTGAGTACGGCTGCTTTCATCTCGTGATTGTTGCCGCGATCCTCGCTCCTGTCGACTCTTGGTCAGGAAGGTGCGTCTTCTTCGGTGCAGCCAACACAACTATCAGAAACAAAGGTGTCGACCGACTGGGCGAACCGTTCGAGGAACTCGGCCAACAAGATCTGTTCGTCCGGCTTAAAGCGGCTTAGAATCTGGGACAATCCGTCTTGGATTCTGGCATAGAACTTCTCATAGACCCGCTCACCTTCCTTGGTGGCTGACACCACGTAGGAGCGCTGATCATCAGCAGATTTCTCCCGGATGGCGTAGCCCCGCGAGCTCAAGCAGCTGACGGCCCGCGTGGTTGAAGCGGGCGTGATGTGCAGTGCATCGGCTAGCTCACCCATGCGAAGAGGGCCTTGCTGGACGAGCACGCTCAGTGCATCAGCAAGAGCCATGTCCAGAGCATCAGGGTCATCTTCAGTTCCGTAGAAGAGTCCCTTGATCTCGGTCGCAGCAGCTCCGCGGCGGATCTCTCGCCAGGCACCGCCAACCCGAGGGCGAACGTCCGCATCTTGGTTTGTGGCAGCAGTCACACGCTCAGTGTGCAACATGGCGACGGGAGAAGCCAAGTCGATGACGCGACTTTGCTAATCGCATGGGCGATGGCTGGGCGAAACCAAGGCAGCGAACGCTGCATGAGCCTCAAGAGCCAGCAGCCGGATTGGCTGCCCGGTTGCATCCGCGATTCGAACAAGATCGTCGTGTTCGGGCTTCGCACCGAAGGGCCCGACCTTCATGGCGACTGGATGGCCGCGCACTTCAATCGTGGTGAAGTCACGCGGCAGGACATGTTTGTGGACCGGGTACTCACGAATACCCAACGTCCCAGTTTCTCGGAAGATGACGGCGCACAAATCAGCTGCAAGCAACGGTGAGCACAGGATCCGAAGTTCGTGGGCTGGGCGCCCCTTCTTCATGATGATGGGAACAAGCCAGGCATCATCTGCCCCAGCATCGAGCAAGACCTGGATGGTGTTAGCCAAGACCTCGGGAGTGACATCGTCCAGATTGGTGGCCAGCATGACGCTGTCCTGCAAATTACTTTCGATACTGCCTGTCGGCGATCCACTCGTCGTCGGTGAGTCACTCGGATCGAGGAGGAACATGCTCAATACGTTGGGATGACTGGCCGGATCTCGTCCGCCTGCTCCTCGACTGATGGCCTCGATAGTTCCTGCCGGCATCTGTCCAGAGACCGAGGCGAGTTCGGCCAGTAGGGCTGCGCCGGTTGGAGTACAAGTCTCGGTGGCAGTATCGATGCCACGAACAGGCATGCCCAGCAGTAGAGCCGCTGTCGCTGGTGCTGGTAGGGGCAGCACCCCATGTGCGGCCTTGACGGTGCCGTGTCCAAGCCCGACCGGCCCAACAATGATCTTGTCGATGTTCAGCTGGTCCAGAAGGATCCAGGTGCCAACAATGTCGATGATGGCGTCCAGGGCTCCAACCTCGTGAAAATGAACCTCTTCCAGTGAGACCTGATGCTGTTGTGCCTCAACCAGGCCGAGCCGATGGAAGGTTGCCCGTGCCCCGGTTCGAACCGCATCGGGTAGATCGGAGCCAGCGAGCATGGCGTCGATCTCTGACCAATGCCGCGCCGTCGTTGACTCCTCGGTGTCGACCTTGACCCGGTTGGCTGAAATCCCGGCCCGGGTAACAGCTTCTGAGGAGATGGCATAGCCATCGAGCTTGAGAGAAGCGAGGCCTTCGACCAGCGAATCCGTGTTGCCGACCAGGCCAGACAGGGCTCCAAGGAACATGTCACCTGATGCACCAAAGCTCGGGTCGATCCACAGGACAGCATCGCTCACGTGGCCGCGCTCTCTCCGGTGCCTGGAGCTGCTTGAGCGTCGACTCCAAGGATTCGGTGGGCGGCGCATGCCGCCCCGTATCCATTGTCGATGCCGACTACAGCAATGCCCGGTGCGCACGAGGCCATCATCGAAAGCAGGGCTGTGACACCCTCAAACGACGAGCCATATCCAACCGAGGTTGGAACCGCAATCAGAGGTTGGCGGACCAGGCCAGCCAGAACTGTGGGCAGTGCACCCTCCATCCCAGCCAGGGCAATGATGACGTCCGCTTGCTCAAACTCGGGCAGTGATTCCAACAATCGATGCAGGCCGGCGACGCCTACATCAGTGACCATGATTGGTGAGTGTCCCATTGCCGCCAGGGTTGCGCTGGCCTCGTTGGCGACAGGTAGGTCCGACGTTCCGGCCGAAACAATGGCGATTTGTTTCCCCGTCGATGGACGGTGCCGCCAGCTCAAGGTCGAGTCAGACTGGTGGTCCGGGGACAGCTGGCGCAGGGCCTCTGATTGCTTGGGAGTGACTCGGGTGGCGAGGACAGCGTCGGTTCCGTGCTCCAAAATGTTGGAGACGATCTCGACACATTGTTCGACGGTCTTGCCCTGGCAGTACACGGCTTCGGGAATGTCAATGCGGGCCGTTCGCCGGTAGTCGATACGCGCTGTTGGGCCTTGGGTCAGGTCGTTCTGGGTCGACGCGGTATCCGCTGGTTGGGGTGTCATCAAGCCGTGGTCTGGCTGAGGGCCAGGTTCAAGTTGCCCGACTGTAGACCGGCCAGATCGATGGTGACGTAGCGGTAGCCAACCGAGCACACAGCCTCATTGATTGCCTCAGACTGTTCGGCCAATGCGACGATGTCGGCGGCCGGTACTTCGATCCGGGCGGTGTCGCCATAGTGGCGGACCCGAACGTCGACGAAGCCGAGGTTGCGCAGGGCGGCTTCAGCTCGATCGATTCGAGATAAGAGGGTGAGGCCGACTTCGGTTCCGTAGGGGATTCGTGAGGCCAAGCAGGGCATGGCTGGCCGATCCCAAACCTCGAGCCCCCAGGCCTGAGCCAGACGTCTAACGTCAGCCTTGCTGAACCCGGCGTCGACCAGAGGAAAGGCAGCCCCTCGTTCTTGGGCGGCATCTTGACCGGGCCGGTGGTCGCCGAGGTCATCGACATTGACGCCAAGTACCACGGTGGCGGACCGCTTGGCGGCTAAGGGGCTGAGCTGGTCCATGAGGGCGGACTTGCACCAGAAGCAGCGGTCCCCGTTGTTGGCCTGGTAGCGGGAGTCGTCAAGCTCGTCGGTGGATACCGCTTGCCAAGGGACACCCCAGGATGAGGTCAGGCGTTGGCATTGATCAAGCTCGCCGCTGGCGAGGGAGGCCGAGTCGGCGGTGGCAGCCAAGATGGACTCGTTTGGCAGTGATTTTGCTGCGGCGAAAGCGACAAGTGAAGAGTCAACACCTCCGGAAAAGGCGACGACCATTGGCCCGATGGCCCGAATGGCGATATCGAGACGATCGGCTAGATCTTGGGCTGCAGCATCCACAGTCACAATGCTAGGCCCGCCTTTCTCCAGGTCGACAGAATCCGCCGTGGTCTGGCTCCAGAGCCCCTTCTTGGCAATTCGTGAGGCGCTAGTGACACCGGTTACGTCCGCTGTCACTAGTCGTGGCCATAATCATGGCTGACTGCCCCTTCCCCTGAACGAACAGCTGACCTCAACTCATTGGAAGACAGCATGACCTATCTAGTACTCAAACCACAGTCCAGATCATTTGTGGAGTTGGGCCATCATGGGTAGACCAAGCCGACCCCTATCTTTCTCCACAGTTTAAGGCCAATGCCCACGAACTCTCCGAGACTGACGGCGTGGCATATGCGGGTGTTCTGGCTTCGGCATTCCACCTTGCCGAGCACGGCCGGGCCTCCATACATCCCTATGTTGGGTGGGGACTAGCCAGCTCAGACTTTCGAGACAACAGTGGTGAGATTCGGTGGCCCGACCCCGAAGATCAATCCGACTATCCCGATCGCGCATGGAGAGGCCTGTTTGTAACAAATCCTAATCGCGAGTGGTTCCTGCTAACCCTTCTTGGCAACAAGGCCCGCTATCCCGCTGGTTCCAAGGCCTGGTACGACCTTGCCATCCCAGAATCCGATCGGATCGCTAGGGGATACAACAACGTCCTGAACCTACGTGACTTTCCTCAGCCGTAAAGATGAACCTATACTGTGATAGTAAGGAGATCAACGATGAAGAGTGAGCAACCAGATGGCTGGTATGGCCTGGAGGACTTACCAAAAGCTGATCCAGAACGGTACCGACAAGAGCGCGACAAGATTATTGCCAGTCATGTACTAGCGACTCTGCGTCAAGCCTCGGGCCAGTCTCTACAAGACATAGCCGATTCTCGAGGCACAACCAAGGCAGCGGTGCATCAGTTGGAGAATCGGCCGCTTGGTAAGATCCAGCTTGGGAATCTTCTGAGCTACCTGCAAGCCGTTGGTTATGACGTTGACGAAGAATGGGCAGCGCGCACGTTGGCTGAAGGTCTGCCTGCTCGCACCTTGATTGGCTCCGACACCTAGGAAGCGGTCAGAATAGAGGCATGGCAGACGGTGCGAGATCTGTGTCCGATGGGTGGTTTGATGAGATTTCGTTTGACCCAGGGGCCCCGCTGTTGCAGATGGGGACCCGCCGACTGGGGGAGTCTGGCTGGCTGGTCAAGGACAACGACCGCCCCTCAGACCTTGTGCTGAAGGCCAAGCTGATGGCAGAGCGTCATGACGAAGTCTTCGCCGTGGTGGACAGCGAATCGGTGGATGCACTCGCTGCTGCTGAACGATTGTTGGAGATGACTCAAGCCGAGGTGCTGAAGTGGGATTCTGACAAAGAGGCTGACGCCGGTGTGGACGTTGATGGCACAGCCGAGCATCCCTTGCAGCAGGCAGCGCTCCTCGTTCAAGAAGACCTCTGCCTCATCCACCTGCGCGATGGAACGTGGCACCTTGATGCCGCTTCCTTATGTTTCCCATCTCGCTGGCTGCTGGCCGACAAGATTGGGCAACCACTGTTGGGTGTACACGCCAAAGTCGACGGCTATGACGCGGCCCTAGCCGAGCGGGTGAACCGGGCCTTCGATCACCTTTTGAGTCGTCCCGATGACCGGCCGGTGTGGCGCAGAAACTGGTTTGTCCATCCGATCCCTGATCGGTTCCAGCCTCAGCGACCAACTGGTGGCGACCCGTTGGTTGAAACCGAACGGGTGTTGGACAATCTATGGGTCCGCAGCGAGCGTCAGATCCTGCGACGGGTGCTGGATCCAGACTGGGCCGTCTTCAGCATTCGGATTCAACAAGCGAGTCTGGCCGAGCTCTTTGTGGTCGACGGACGAAGCGAGAAGATCGCCAGCTACTTCAGTGAGGCGTCGGTGGCCGATGCACTCCATCACGGAGTGTCTGAAGCCCAGTGCGAGCATCTGCTGAACGCACTGGGCTGACAAGGCTTGGACTGGCAAATCAAGTCTGGGCCGCCTAATGGGCGGCCAAGAAGATGTTGTTAGGCGTCAGCGCCTTCGGATGTGTCCTCTGATTCCTTTTCGGCTTCGATCTTGGCCCGGATTTCGTCCATGTCCAGTTCTTCGACCTGGGTGATGAGGTCGTTGAAGGCAGAGGCGGGGAGGGCTCCGGGCTGGGAGAAGACGAGGATTCCGTCTCGAAAGGCCATCAGGGTCGGGATTGACCGGATGTTCAAGGCTCCGGACAGTTCCTGTTCGACCTCGGTGTTGATCTTGGCGAAAGTGGCGTCGGGATACTTCTCCGACGCCTCTTCGAAGACGGGTCCGAAGCTCTTGCATGGGCCACACCACTCGGCCCAGAAGTCAAGAAAGACCATCCCATCTTTGGCAATGGTGTCTTCGAACGCGTCGGCAGTGAGATTGATTGTGCTCATACCACTATCTAACACCGTTGTTTGTCCGTACATTCCCACATGTCCGAATTGGATGCTCGAATGGGCAGAATAGTCAAGGCGACTAACTTCCGACCACGATCTCGATTCGGCGGTTGAGCTGGCGGCCAGCAGGATCATCGCTGCCGTCGGCCTTGGTATTGTCAGCCACTGGTCGACTCTCTCCAAACCCAAGCGACTCGATCTCAGTATCGACCCCGCGCTCAGTCAATGCATCGGTGAATGACTGGGCTCGCCGCTCCGAGAGATCCTGGTTGTAGTCATCGGAACCAATCGAGTCAGTGTGGCCATGCACCTGCAACGATTGCTCAGTGCTGATGAGCACCTCGGCCACCTCATCAATGATGGCATCAGCCTCGGGTCGCAACTGGTCCGAATCGAAATCGAAGAGCACGCTGGCGTCGAGCCGAATGATGCTGACACATGGTGGCTCGAATTGGCCAAGGGACGCTAAGGCAGGGAAACGGTCGGCTACGGCGAACACGGGGACCGGTCCGGCAATCAGGATCTCCGGATCAAGAATGCCGATCTCGGTTTCGAACTCGGCACTCAGATTGCTGCCAGCCGAGTGGTCTGCGTAGACGCCATTGCCGTCAGAGTCCACGGTGATGGAGATATTGGTTGATGTCGAATTGTTGACGTAGGACCCGGATCCGTCTGCATTGACGATGAGTTCGATATTGGTGGCCGGTGAGTTGTCGCGGAAGCTCCAGGACCCGTCACTGTTTCCTGCGATCGTGTGGTTCGTTGATCCGGAATTGTTCATATAGAGCCCAGTACCATCCGGATTGACGGTGACCTGGATGGAATCAGAAGTGCCGTTGTTGGTGAGTAAACCCGAGCCATCCTCGCTGATCTCAACAACGAGGTCGCTGGAATTGGAGTTGTCGTGGTAGCGGCCGAAACCATTGCCATCGACTTCGATCGAGACATCGCGAGAGGCTGAATCATCTTGATAGTTACCTGACCCATCGGCGTTCACGGTGATGACAATGTCGGTTGAGTCGCTGGCATTGACGTATTCCCCAGACCCATCCGGGTTGAGCGTCACGGTGATGTCCGTTGAGGCCCCGTCGCTGATGAAGATGCCAGAACCATCAACATCGACATCGAAGAAATTCCCGTCATCGTCGGACCCTTGATAGACAATTTCCGCGCCATCGCTGGAACACATGGCCGACACGATGTCGAGGCCATTGCCGACATCAACGAGCTCCCCCAGATCCTCTTCAATCAGAGTGCCAGTTTCGCTCAAGACAGAAAGGTCTGGGAGAGTGATGACGGGAACAAAGGGGACGAGCAGGCGCTGAACCTCAATGTCGGACAGAGCGTTGGAGTCGCCCTCTGGGTCACGGTCCTCAGGGTCTTCCTCATCTGGATCGCTTTCGTCCAGATCAACCTCTTCGGTGAGGTCCGGTTCGGTTGCGGGAGTGTCGGTTGAGTCGACTGCGGTTTCGGCCGCCTTGTCGCTGGAGGCTGAACCGCATCCTGAGGCTACAAGCGCGGCCGCCAGTGCTATTCCGCCCATGATTCTCTTCGGCACAGTCATCGGGTCTCCTCACTTAGCCCTAGTTAACGATAGGGCAGGATCCAGTGGTGATCATGTCGACTGTCCTAGGCGAAACCTTGAGGTGCTACAACTGCCTTGATCTCCTCATCTGGCTCTTGCGTTGGCCGACTATGGAGGCATGAGCCAGCTCACCTACGTTGCCTACGTTGCTGCCGGACTGCGATTCCTCTACGCCGGTCATCGCCTGACCCTGGTTTTGCTTTCCGTCATCTTGCTGGTTTGGTTCGTTGTCTTGGCGGCCATTCGTGATCAGGTTGTTCCTGACGAAAGAGGCCGAGCAGTCGATGGTTGGACGGGATCCATCTCACATCGGTCAGCCGAGACCTTGACGGCCATGCGTGGCGTCTCCGCCAGCTCTTCCATGATGTTGCTTGGCTTGTCGATGTTTGCGCCATTGTTGGCTGTTTGGGCGTTCTTGCCCTAAGGCTGCTTTTTGCTAACTGAACTGACGAAAGAGGCCGAGCAGTATGGTTGGACTCACATCGGTCAGCCGAGACCTTGACGGCCATGCGTGGCGTCTCCGCCAGCTCTTCCATGATGTTGCTTGGCTTGTCGATGTTTGCGCCATTGTTGGCTGTTTGGGCGTTCTTGCCCTAAGGCTGCTTTTTGCTAACTGAACTTAACCCGTCGTGAGGAACTTTGAGTTCACCCACGCACCCGTCCCGCTTGTATCCAGTTCCCACCAGGCTCCAGTGCCGACCATGCGACAGATGCCCGTGGGTCGCAGACCTGAGGTGTCCGGTCCCAGTGCCCCGACCTTTTCTGTCTTGTGACCTGGTAGCTCGCGAATGTTGAGTACATCATCGTCCTTGACGTTGAAGACTCGATATTCGGCCCCTGCAATCGGCTTGGCGCCGGGCAAACACGGTTTGGTGTTGGGCGGAGGCGAGGTTGGCGTAGTGGTCGCTGGTTCTGTCGTTGGTGCGATGGTTGAGGAGGAGGCGATGGCTGTCGTCGGTGTCGCTGAATCATCTGGTGCTGAGCTTGATGTCTGAACCAGGGGAAGGCTTGCTTGGTCGCTCCCGCAACTAGCAAGCACGAATGTGACCATGCCAAGGGCAACAAGTTGAAGGACTGATGGTTTTGTTGTGTGGATCACATCTCGCTCCTCGCCTGTTTCCCTCTGTTTGTCGCTCGCCCGGTTCTGGCCGTGTCTGCTGATGTCTGTTGGTGTCTATCGACGCAATTTGACCTGCTCTAAACATCAAGATTGCCTGAGCATGTCCTAGACGATCTTGGCATGGAAAGGTTCCCATTGCATGATCGAACAAATGTTCGGTATGGTGTGGGATGGGCTGGGGTAATCCACCAATCTCTTGGAGAGATCTCGAAGCAACACTGTCGGACAAGCCAAAGGCGCGGTCAAGTGATGGTCGTGAACGCTCTGATCAAGGCGATGCCCCACTAGAAGGTGATGGTGGGGACAGTCCAGCCTGGTCGCGTACACGCGGCCCCTACGTTGCTCCAGCTCCTACTGCTCCATCGCCACCAAGAAGTAGCTCGACTGTTCCTTATGCCGAATTGCACTGCCACTCAACCTTCAGCTTTCTTGATGGCGCTTCCCATCCTGAAGAACTGGCTGAAGAAGCAGCACGGCTTGGCTTAGAAGCACTGGCCCTTACCGATCACAACGGCTTCTACGGAGTGGTTCGTTTTGCCGAGGCAGCCCGGGCCGTCGGCTTGCCGACAATTTTTGGAACCGAACTCACGATTGACAAGCTCGATATCCGACCGGGCCAAGCCGACCCAGACGGCACCCATCTCCTAGTTCTTGCCCGTGACCCGCAGGGCTATGCCGCACTAGCCCGAGTGATTAGTGAGTCCCAACTTGCGGGTGAAAAGGGTGCTCCCCGAATGTCGATGGGGGACCTCGAACGGTGGTTGCAGCCAGGAGACGTTGATCATTGGGTAGTGCTTACTGGTTGTCGAAAAGGAGCTGTCCCGCGGGCTCTCGAGCGAGAAGGACCGGTAGGAGCCGAGCGGGAGCTCCACCGACTAATCGACCGTTTTGGCTGTCACAATATTGTGGTTGAGCTTTGGGACCAGGGTGCTCCCTTGGATAGTGCACGAAATGATGCGCTGGTCCAGCTCGCTATCCGGGCCGGTGTCGACATTGTTGCCACCAACAATGTTCACTACGCCACACCCAGCCGACGCAAGCTGGCTTCGGCTTTAGCTGCGGTTCGGGCTCGTCGTTCCCTGGATGAGATTGAAGGTTGGTTGCCTGCAGCTGGAGGAGCGCATCTTCGTTCAGGTAGTGAGCAGGCTCGGCGCTTTGCTCGATATCCCGGTGTGGTACAACGAGCGGCCGAACTTGGTCGAGCATGTGCTTTTGACCTGTCGCTGATGGCTCCAAAACTGCCCCCGTTTCCTTGCCCGGATGGACTCAGCGAGATGGGCTTGCTTCGCCGTCTGGTCGAAGAAGACGGGGTGAAACGCTATGGACCACGGGCCAGCGAGTGGGTTCCGGGGGCGTGGAAACAGCTGGACCATGAACTCAATCTGATTGAGCGCCTCGGATTCGCTGGCTACTTCCTGGTGGTGTGGGACATTGTCGACTTCTGCATTCGTAACGACATCTTGTGCCAAGGCCGGGGCTCGGCGGCCAATTCGGCGGTTTGTTATGTGCTGGGTATCACCAAAGCCGATGCGGTTTCTCTTGGCTTATTGTTCGAACGCTTCTTAGCCCCAGAACGGGATGGCCCACCCGACATTGACTTGGATATCGAATCGGACCGTCGCGAAGAAGTCATCCAATATGTCTATGAGAAGCACGGTCGGCGCCACGCTGCCCAGGTGGCCAACGTCATCACCTACCGGGCAAAGTCGTCGGTTCGAGACGCGGCAAAAGCATTGGGGTATGCCCAAGGTCAGCAAGATGCCTTCGCCAAATCGGTGAGCGGCTGGGGGCGGCGAATCAACTCTGGCACTGAAGGATCGAACCTGCCCGATGACGTTGCCGAACTGTCCGCTCAGTTTGAGAACCTGCCTCGACATCTTGGGATTCACTCCGGTGGCATGGTCATGTGTGACCGTCCCGTCATCGAGGTCTGCCCGGTCGAGTGGGGCCGGATGGAAGGGAGAACCGTTCTGCAATGGGACAAGGACGATTGTGCTGCTGCTGGTCTGGTGAAGTTTGACCTACTTGGCCTTGGCATGTTGTCGGCCTTGCATTACTGCGTTGACCTGATCGCCGAGCATCACCAAACCGAAATCGATCTGGCTGCTATTCCTCAAGAAGACGGGGTCTATGACATGTTGTGTCACGCCGACTCTGTTGGTGTCTTCCAGGTCGAATCGCGGGCCCAGATGTCGACCCTTCCCCGGCTTCGCCCTCGAACGTTCTATGACCTGGTGGTCGAGATTGCCCTGATCCGGCCCGGCCCAATCCAAGGTGGCTCGGTCCATCCCTACATCCGACGACGTAACGGCCAAGAACCTGTCACCTACCTGCACCCCCTGCTGAAGCCATCATTGGAGAAGACGCTCGGTATTCCCCTGTTCCAAGAACAGCTGATGCAGATGGCTATCGATATTTCGGGCTTCTCTCCAGCTGAAGCTGACCAGCTTCGCCGAGCCATGGGCTCCAAACGAAGCAGAGCCAGGATGGAAGAGCTCAAGGAACGGCTCTGTTTAGGAATGAGCGAGCGAGCAGTCACACCAGACATCCAAGAATTGATCTGGGACAAGCTGGTGGCCTTCGCCAACTACGGCTTCCCCGAAAGTCACTCCATCAGCTTTGCTTACCTGGTCTACTCCTCGTCATGGCTCAAGTTGCACTATCCGGCGGCATTCTGTGCTGCCTTGCTGCGGGCCCAGCCCATGGGGTTCTATTCGCCACATTCGTTGGTGCAAGATGCCAGGCGACATGGCGTGCACACCATGCCGCCAAATATCAATTCTTCGGAAGCTGAGGCCACCCTCGTTCTTCTTGATGACGAGCTGGCGCCACTACCAATCCGGGTTAAGGGAGCACAGGGGATTGAAGAAGAACGTCGAGACCATGGCTGGGCGGTTCGGTTGGGTATCGATTCGGTTCGGACCATCTCTGACCCAATGGCCAAGAAGATCGCTGCTGGCCAGCCCTATTCTTCCATTGAAGATGTGGCCAGAAAGACTGGTGTCAACAAGGAACAGTTGGAAGCATTGGCCACTGCTGGCTGCTTCGATCAACTTGGATCCGAGACAAGAACCCGTGCCGCCACCCATACGGCGCCCCAAACAGTGCAGGGCCGGCGCCAGGCCTTGTGGACCGCGGGGGCTGTGGTGCAAGGAGGGGCAGGCAAGTTGGCGGGAATCGTGACCGGAGTCAATGCCCCCCAGCTGCCGGGGATGAGCAAGCAGGAAGAAGCTCTGGCCGATTTGTGGGCCACCGGTATTGCCCCCGATGGACACCCAACAGTGTTTATCCGAGAAGAAATGTCCAGCCATGGGGTCATTGCCGCCGAGGATCTACATCTGGTCGAGCACAATACGAAGGTGCTGGTCGGGGGAGTTGTCACCCACCGTCAACGCCCAGCAACCGCATCAGGTGTCACCTTCATTGGACTGGAAGATGAGACCGGCCTGATCAATATCGTGGTTTCGGTCGGATGCTGGGCTCGCTACCGCAAGCAGGCTCAGGGAGCACCAGCCCTTCTGGTGCGTGGCCGTTGTGAACGCCAGGGTGAGGTGGTCAATATTGTGGCCGAACGACTGGAATCGCTGCTGCTTGGTACCACGAGGATGAGTCGAGACTTCCGATAACAGCTCTGCGGGGGGCCTGACCTTGTTTCGCTCTCGTTTTGGTCGATAATTAGGCTATGTCTATGCAGATCACCAAGATTGCTCGCGGAACCTCCCTCGCTATTGCTGTGGCGATATTCGCCTCCAGCTGTGGAGGATCAACTCAAGCTGAGGTTGCTTCAGAACTAGAAGCGGCCGATGACGTAGCAACCTCGACCACCGAGGCGATAACGACAACCACTGCCTCACCAGTCGACGTTGACCGGTACTGCGAGTTAGCCGTCCTTATTGAAACGAAGGGTGATGCATTCTTCGAAGGTGATGGCCCTGGCGATCCAGCCAAGCTTGAAGCCTTCTTTACCAATATCCAAGAGGACATGAGCGACGCCATCGAGGCAGCGGATCCGGTGATAAAGGAAGACGTCGTCTTGTTGAAGGAGGAAATAGCGGCCTTCGTTGAGTTGATGGAAGAGTATGACTTCGACCTGATTCTGGCGAGCTCTGCGGTCGATGATCGGCCTACAAAGCCCGAGTGGGACGCCGCCCAAGAAACCGTTGATGCCTATGACAAGGACACCTGCGGCCTCGACAAAGATGCTGACGACGTTGAAGAAGCAGAGTCCACTGGCGAAATGGAATCGGCTGCCGGCATCTCCTTGGAAGACGCCGAGTTGGCAGTGGCACTCATGGAGACAGAGGCTGGACTCGCCCTTGTTGTTGATGGGTTCATCTCGGAAGTTCCGGGCGTGAGCGTTGAACAAGCCGAGTGCTTCCTAAAGAGTCTGACTCCTGAGCAGTTTATGAGTTTTGCCCAACTCGGATTGTCTAGCAGCGAGATTGATATAGGCGACCCGGCCGTTTCGGTAGTTCTCACCATTCTTGACACTTGTGATATTCCTTTGACTGCCCTGATTCCGAACTCATAACTAGAAGGGGTCCCTGGCCAGTGAGGCCGTCGCCAGCACAGAGTTCATCAAGTCAAGTCCGGGCCGTTCCGGCCGAATAGATGACTATGGCTTTTCCCCTACGATCGACGTCCTCGGCCTCATCACGAATGATGGCAGTGGGTTCAATCGCCTTCATCCTTGCCGTTTCCGGATGTGGTAGCTCACCCGGTATCGACGCGGGGGCTGCTCCCGAGTCACTCCCGGTGGTGGAGACAACAACGACTTCTGAGCTAACCACAACTATTCTGATCTCATCAGTGGACGTGGACCGCTATTGCGAACTGATCATTGATTCTGATGCCACGTCGACGGCATTCTTTCAGGGTGACGATTCGAGTGACCCGGAGAAGATGAGAGAGTTCGTTGTCTCCTTGCAGGCCAGCACTGTCGAAGCATTTGAGGTCGCTGACCTGTTGATCAAGGACGACGTAGCACTTCTTGTCGAAGAGTTGGATGACTTCGCCGTCGTCTTGTATGCCAACGACTACGACGTGGTCGCCACTTTTGACTACCTTGCCACTCAGCCAGACAATTCCACATGGATTGCGGCGAATGAAGCTGTCAGTGCTTACAACGAAGCGACCTGTGTTTCTCAGCCAGACGGGAGCACCACCGGTGAAATAGACCTTGCCCTTGAAGAGGCCGAACTCATCATGGAACTGTTGCAGACCCCGGATGGGTTTGATCTGGTGGTGCAGAACTTCACCCAGGAACTGCCTGACCTGTCGACTGAACAGTCCGAGTGCTTCGTGAGCGGGCTGACTGCTGAGCGTTGGGTCGCCTTGTCGAGTTTCGCTGGCGTCAACAGAGAAGACCTCGACATCAGCGACACCGGAGTCCAGGAAGTACTTGCCCTCATGGGAACCTGTGACATCCCACTGGAAGTCATGATGCCCGACGCCTCATGATCATCCTCCAAGTCTCAAGACTTGGAGGAATGAGCGTCAGCCCTTGGCTTCAACCTTGGCGCTCTTTCGCGCCTTGAGGATTCTGGCCCGAGCAACCGGGTCAAGATCGCTCTTGCGCAAGCGAATGTTCTCTGGCGTTACCTCGACACACTCATCGTCGGCGATGAACTCCAACGACTGCTCCAGTGAGAAAATCTTGGCTGGTGTGAGCTTGACGGTGTTGTCGGAGGAAGAAGCCCGGTGGTTGGTCAGCTGCTTTTCCTTGCAGACATTGACATCCATGTCTTCGGAGCGACTGTTCTCGCCAACAATCATGCCGCAATAGACGGTGGTTGTTGGTATGACGACCATGGCCGCCCGCTCCTGCAAGCTGATGAGGGCATAGGCCGTAACCGGGCCCTGGCGGTCAGCAACAAGCGAACCGGAGTGGCGAACACGAAGCTCGCCGAACCATGGTTCCATGTCTTCGAAGGTGTGGTTGAGAACACCAGTGCCGCGAGTCTCGGTTAGGAATTCGGTTCGGAACCCAATGAGTCCTCGGGATGGGACCAGGTAGTCCAGGCGGACCCAGCCGGTGCCGTGATTGCTCATGTTTTCCATGCGACCCTTGCGGGCGGCAAGAAGCTGGGTGGTGGCTCCCAGGTGTTCCTCGGGAACATCGATGGTGACTCGCTCGACCGGCTCGTGCACCTTGCCGTCGATTTCTTGGGTCACGACCTGCGGCTTGCCAACGGTGAGTTCGAATCCTTCGCGGCGCATCTGTTCCACCAGGATGGCCAGCTGAAGTTCGCCTCGGGCTTGAACTTCCCAGGTGTCGGGGCGCTCGGTGTCGAGCACGCGCAGGCTCATGTTGCCGACGAGTTCTTTGTCGAGGCGATCCTTGATCATCCGGGCGGTGAGCTTCGTGCCTTCCTTGCCTGCCAGCGGTGAGGTGTTGACACCGATGGTCATGGAGAGAGCAGGCTCGTCAACCTTGATGACCGGCATTGGTCGAGGGTCTTCGGGATCAACCAGGGTCTCACCAATAAGAATGTCTTCGATACCGGACACTGCGACAAGGTCGCCGGGGCCAGCTTCGTCTGAAGGCACGCGGGTGAGCGCGTGGGTGAGGTAGAGCTCGTTGATCTTGACTTTCTTGACGGTGCCGTCAACCTGGCTCAGCGCCAAGGCCTGCCCCTTTTTCAGGTTGCCGTTGACGATGCGACACATGGCCAGGCGACCAACGTAGGGGTCGGCGTCCAGATTGGTGACCCATGCCTGAAGTGGATGACCTTCTTCATAAGACGGTGCGGGCATGTGTTCGAGCAAGACCTTGAATAGGGGATCAAGGTCGGTGCCCTTGGTATCGGCATCGGTTGAAGCCCAACCGTCTCGGGCAGCGCAATACAGGATGGGGAAGTCCACCTGATCATCGCGGGCATCAATGTCAAAGAAGAGTTCGTAGACCTCATCGACAACCTCACTAATGCGAGCATCGGGTCGGTCAACCTTGTTGATGACTAGGACGACGGGGAGGTCGCGGGCCAGCGCCTTGCGAAGCACGAAGCGGGTCTGGGGGAGAGGCCCTTCGGCGGCATCAACCAGCAGCACGATGCCATCCACCATGGTGAGGGCTCGTTCGACCTCGCCACCGAAGTCGGCGTGACCAGGGGTGTCGACCACATTGATGGTGGTTCCCTCGTACTCAACTGAGGTGTTCTTGGCCAGGATGGTGATGCCCTTTTCCCGTTCCAGGTCACCAGAGTCCATGACTCGTTCGGCCACGTCCTGGTTGGCTCGAAAGGCTCCGGTCTGTTGGAGCATGGCGTCAACCAGGGTGGTTTTGCCGTGGTCGACGTGGGCGACAATGGCGATGTTTCGAAGTTCGGCGCGTTGAGCCATGGCAGTACCTACTGAAGTGAGTTTGTGATGATTGTTCGGGCCGGGTTCATGGATCAGCCCTGTCAGTTGACGAGCTGGCATGGTTGACCAGTTGCACAGTCGGTTGACCTCTTGCCAACGAACCGCATGAGGCTACTGGCATTCTGGGCCCGGGCGGTTGAATGCTCACGTGGGGTGGCACTATTCACTCTTCGTCGTCGAGCCTCCTGGAGCATCAGGAGCTGGCACCGGCAGCGTATTTCAATCGGAATCAGGGCTCAGGAGTTGCTCACCAGATCGTCAGCTTGGCTGATTCTCGAGGATGAGTAGGCCGTTGCTTGTATTGGATGTTGGGATGTGGGTGGCTCGATAGACCTCCTCAACCTGGTCATCAAGGGCACCTCGCATCACCAGCCACATCACCATCTCGATGCCTTCAGAACCGGCCTCACGCATGTATTCGGTGTGATCGATCTTGGATTGAGCCACCGGGTCATTCACGATTCGATCAAGGAACGCATTGTCATAGTCAGCATTGATCAGGCCGGCTCGCTCACCCTGCAACTGGTGAGAAAGGCCACCGGTTCCAAAGATCGCCACCCGTTCGTTGCCGGGAAACGACTCCACCGCTCGACGAATGGCCTTGCCCAAGTTGAAGCAGCGGTTACCCGTTGGTGGTGGATACTGAACGACATTGACGCAAAGCGGGATGACCTTGCACGGCCATTCTTCGGGCTGGTTGTACATGACGGACAGTGGAACGGTCAGCCCATGGTCGACGTCCATCTTGTTGGCGATGGTCATGTCGAACTCATCCAGGATGAGGGACTCGGCTAGATGCCAGGCCATATCAGGATGGCCGTGAACGGTCGGAACTTGGCGTCGACCAAATCCTTCATCGGCTGGCATGAAACTCGGTGCGGTGCCAATCACGAACGTAGGAATGAGTTCCAAGGAGAAGGCTGATGCATGATCGTTGTAGACAATGATGCAGACATCCGGCTTGGCCTTAGCCATCCACTCTCGGGCCGGTTCAACCTTGTCGAAGTAGGGCGCCCAGATGGGATCTTGAGTCATGCCATTGTCCATGGCGGCCCCAACGGCCGGGACATGGGACGTTCCGACTCCGGCGATGATCTCAGCCATTCGCTGCCGCCTCGTTAGAGAGTCCACACTGGTCGCTAGCTATCCGGTTGCCTTCGATGGGGCGCCCACCACTGGTCATCATCTCGGCGAACTCTTCGATGGTGACTCCGGTCATTCCCGCCGCGAGGTGGCGGAAGGTCATGCCGTCATAGGCCGCCAACTTGAACGTGTAATAGACGTTTCCTCCCAGCTGCAGCATGCGTAACCATTGCCGTTTCTCGACTGATTCGCGTTGCTCGGGAGTGAAGTCCCACTGGTCCAGATAGACGGCTTCGTTGGCTCGCATGGCTTCGCGGTTGCATTCCTGCGCCAACGACATGCAGAACATGTTGAGGGCATAGCCGTCGCGGCAACGTTGTCCATCAAAGACATACGTTCCGGGGATGCTCTGATAGTCCCTGGTTGGGGGTGAGCCAGGAGAGGAAGTTTGCATGGTGCGACCTTAGTTCTCGTGTGGGATTACTGTCTACAATCGGCCCAGTCAGTCGGGCCACATCTGAGTGGCTCAGCGAAATGGCTGACTAAATCACTGATTGAGCAGACAAGGTTGGAGTGTGCAAGATGCGTGTAGTTCTGGCTGGTGAAGGGGCAATTGCCCGCAAGCATGCGGCTGCCCTTGATCGAATCAATGGAGTCGAGATTGTGTCGGTTGCTGGCGGCTTGGCGGATGACACAGCTGCTTTCGCCAAGGAGTTCGGGGTCGGCCATTGGTCCTTGGACCTGGACGAATGCCTGGCCCAAGACGGTGTTGACGCCGCCATCTTGACTACCCCAACCCAGATCCACGCCAGTCAAGCGATCCAGGTCTTGGAGGCGGGCAAGCATGTATTGGTAGAGATCCCCATGTCCGATTCGTTGGCTGACGCACAAGCTCTGGTCTCGGCCCAGGAGAAGTCGGGCCTGACCGCCATGGTCTGTCACACCCGACGCTTCAACCCCAGCCATCAGTGGATCAACCAGCGAGTAGCCAGTGGTGAGCTGACTCTGCAACACCTTGTGGTCAATACCTTCTTCTTCCGCCGAGAGAATAAGAACGCGTTGGGCAAGCCCCGCACATGGACCGACCACTTACTGTGGCACCACTCCTGTCACACTGTCGACCTTTTCCAATATCAGACCGGCGTTCCCACGGTGGCAGCCTGGGCCCAACAAGGCCCCGTGCATCCAGAGCTCGGCATCTCCATGGACATGTCCATTGGCCTGCGAAGTGAAAACGACCAGCTCTGCACATTGTCGCTGTCGTTCAACAATGAGGGGCCGCTTGGAACCTTCTTTCGCTACATCTGCGACAACGGAACCTATATCGCTCGATATGACGAGTTGATTGACGGAAACGATGATCCGGTCGACTTGTCCGGAGTCGTCGTTGGTCCCGACGGTCAAGACCTGACCGACGGCATCGAGATCCAGAACCGTGAGTTCTTCGCCGCCATTGCTGAGGGACGAGAACCCAACGCCAGCGTGGCTCAATGCCTGCCGGTCATGGCCAGCATTGACCAGATGGAACGGGGTTTGAATACGGTCGGAGTGTCGGGTTGATTATCGACTGCCATGGCCACTACACCACGGCCCCGGAGCCGCTGGGTGAGTACCGCGAGGCCCAGAAGGCTGCACTGGCCAATGATCCGACAAGCATTGGTTCCAAGGGCTCAATCGAGATCAGCGACGAGCAGATCCGCCACAGTCTGGAAGGTGCCCAGCTGAAACTGCAACGCGAGCGGGGCACCGACCTCACCATCTTTTCACCACGAGCGAGCTGGATGGCCCACCACGTTGGCAATGAGCACACCAGCAAGTTCTGGACCCAGCACACCAACGAACTGATCCGTCGGGTCTGTGATTTGTATCCGCAGAACTTCGCTCCAGTTTGTGCCCTGCCCCAGTCACCTGGTGTGGACCTCACGACCTCGGTGGCCGAGTTGCGGCGCTGTGTGGAAGAGATGGGTTTCATTGGCTGCAACCTCAACCCCGACCCTTCTGGTGGGTGGTGGACGGGCAAGCCGCTGGACGACGAGTCGTGGTTTCCCCTTTATGAGGCCATGGCCGAACTGGATGTGCCGGCAATGGTGCATGTCAGCTCGGTCTGCAACGACAACTTCCATGCCACTGGCTCTCACTACTTGGGGGCTGACACCACGGCCTTCATGCAGGCCATGACATCTGGCTTGTTCGAACGGTTCCCAACGATGCGCTGGATCATTCCCCACGGTGGAGGGGCAGTGCCCTACCACTGGGGACGATTCAAGGGAATGGCCGAAGACTCCCAGCTCAAGGCCGACGCCGGCACCGGGCCCAGGTACTCAACCGTCGAGCAACTCCTGAACAATATCTACTTCGACACCTGCGTCTACCACCAGCCCGGGATCGACCTTTTGACGTCGGTGATCCCACCGGAGAACATCTTGTTCGCTTCAGAAATGGTGGGTGCAGTGCGGGGCATTGACCTCGAGTCTGGTCAGTATTACGACGACACCAAGCGCTATGTCGAAGCGGCCCTGCTGACGGTGGATGAACGCCAAATGATTTTCGAAGACAATGCCCGCCGAGTTTTCCCTCGGCTCAACAACTATCTAGATGAGGCTTCACCATGAGCGGATCAGTATCGTCTGAATCAGCACAGCCTGGACCGATGCAAAACCGCCATGTCGTGATTCGCAATATCGAACGGGCCGACGCTGGCATCGCAGCAGCCATTGGGGCGACCGGTTCATCCACTGTGCATGAGGCCATTGGCCGCCGAGGTTTCTTGGGTCCAGACATTCGCCCGATCCAGCGTGGGGCTCGAATCGGGGGAACAGCGGTCACGGTGTTGGCCCATCCCGGTGACAATCTGATGATGCACGCCGCCATCGAGATGTGCCAGGAAGGTGACGTGCTGGTGGTGGCAACCACGGCACCTTCGACCACCGCCCTGTTTGGTGACCTGTTGGCCACGTCGCTGATGACCAGAGGTGTTCTCGGCCTGATCATGGGGGCCGGGGTTCGCGATATCGCCGACTTGAACGAGCTCGGTTTCCCGGTATGGACTCGGCACATCTCCTGCCAAGGTCCAGTGAAAGACACACCCGGCTCGGTCAATATCCCGATTGCCATCAACGGCCAGCTCATCAACCCGGGTGATGTGATTGCTGCCGACGATGATGGGGTCGTAGTGGTTGCTCGGGCCGAAGCCGATTGGGCCTTGGAACAATCCGAAGCCAGAGTTGGAAGAGAAGAAGGAACCCGAGCCAAGCTGGCTGCAGGTGAGCTTGGCCTCGACTTCTATGGCCATCGCCAACGACTGGAAGACTACGGCGTGCAATACCTGGACTCTGCCGCAGACCTCTAGCCGCTGGCCTTTCCGTCGACCTGCACTCTTGAACGAATAGGATCAGGAGATGGTCGGATACGCAATCAAAACCCCACCCCAGCACGGCACGTGGCAGGAGTACCTGGATGTCTGGCGAGCAGCCGATGAAGCCGAGGTTTATGAGTCGGCCTGGAACTTCGACCACTTCTATCCGCTGACCGAACCACTGGACGGTACGTGCCTCGAAGGCTGGACGATGCTGGCTGCACTGGCCCAAGCGACCACGCGCATCCGTATCGGTTCCATGGTCAACGGCATGCACTACCGCCATCCCGCGGTCACCGCCAACATGGCTGTCACCCTTGACCACATCTCTGGCGGCCGTTTCATGCTTGGCCTTGGTGCCGGATGGATGGAACCCGAGTCTGAGGCGTACGGCATGCCCCTTGGCACCATCAAGGAACGCTGCGACCGGTTTGATGAAGGGGTCGAAGTCATCAAGATGCTGATGTCTCAAGACCACACCAACTTCGATGGCGAGTACTACCAGCTGGTAAATGCTCGCTGTGAGCCCAAGCCAATCCAGGATTCGATCCCAATCGTGATTGGCGCCAAGGGCAAGAAGCGCACACTGAAGACGGTCGCGAAGTTTGCTGATCATTGGGACACGACCTTCCCCGCCGATACTGCCGCCTGGCAAGAACTCAGCGATGTGGTCGATGCCCATTGCGCCGACATCGGCCGTGACCCGTCAGAGATCCGGCGGTCCATCCACCTGGCCCTTAGCCAAGACAGCGACCTTCCTGCGCTGGTGGATCAGGCCAACGAATTTGGCGAAGCAGGAGTCGACCTCGTCGTCTTCTCCATGCGCAACCCCTACCGGGCCAACGAGGTCACAGCGTTGGCCGAAGCGCTTAGTCGGTAGCCATTCAGGCCTGAGTCCCGTTGGCTGCGGCCCGTTCGATCGCTTCTTCATCGATCGGACCGAACTGGTAGCTAGCGGTTACAACGGTGAACAAGATGGCGCCGACCATCATGGCCGTGGTGGTTGATGTTGCTGCGAACAAGGCAGCGGCGGCGATCGGGCCAACGGTTTGCCCGATCCGAACCGACATGACGAAGCTTGCCATGACCGAAGCACGCTGATCGGCCGGGGCTGAGTTGGCCATCACATCCTGGAGACCAGGAATGTTCAGACCTTCACCGAGGCCGTAGATGATGGATGCCATCACGACCATGAGCACGGTCGGAGCCAGTCCCACAAGCAGGGCAGCGACTGAGATCAACAGACCGGAACTGACCAGGATGGTTCGGATGGAGAAGCGACTGCGCGCTCGCCGGAGATTGAACGCGGCGATGGTTGACCCGATCGCAGGTGTTGAAAGAACCAGGCCGCGGGCTGCGGGGCCGAGTCCGAATGTTTCCTCCAGGTGGACGGGAAGAACAGTGAGAAAGACACCAAAGATCACGACGAACAGGAGGAAGGTGGAGAGCATGACAGCGACCACCACTGGCTGTTTGAGCGCAACCATGGTGACTCGAAGCTGGTCGCTGAGTGTTCGACTCGAACGGTCCTCAACCGCGGGTAGGACTCGGAAGCCGATAGCGGCGACGGGCAGCGCTAGTCCGGAGAAGGCCAACGCGACTCGCCAGCTCGTTGCTTGGGCAAGAATCCCCGAGAACGAAGGAACAAGCGCCAAGCCGATGGTCAAGACAGCAGAGTTGCGGCCAATAAGCTCGGTTCGTTCGCTGCCGGTCCAATGGTCGCTAATCATGACAACGACCAGATTGATGAGACCAGCTCCGCCAATACCTTGCACGACCCGGATGGCCAGTAGCCAATTGAACGTTGGAGCGAAGGCTGAAGCGATACCGGCAATGCCAAAGAGCACCAGGCAGGGCAGGAGGATTTTGCGGCGACCAATACGGTCGGCGGCGATGCCGACCACTGGCGCGATGAAGATGCCAGGGAACGCGGCGCTGGCCACCAGGCGGCCAGCCATGGAGTCTGGCTGGTCGAACTCGGCCAAGATGTCAGGAATGTTCGGGCTCAGCAGGGTGCCAGCCAAAACCCCGGCAACGGTGATGGAGAAGATGAACCAGAGGGGCGGTCGACGCTTGCTCACAGGTTCGTTGGTTCACTGTCTTGCTGCTCAGGCTCGCTGAAGTCGTACAAGGTGGTTGGGTTATCAACCAGGATCTTGTTGCGGAGTGTTTCATCCGGGGCATAGAGAGCAAGAAGGTCCAACAGCTCACCCTCATCGGGCATGACCGCCATATTCGGATGTGGCCAATCGGTTCCCCACAGAATCCGGTCAGGGGCTGCCGCAATCAAGGATTGGGCGAAGGGAATGACATCGTCATAGGGGGCGATCTTGCCGTCGGTCAGCCGCTCGGCGCAGGAGATCTTGACCCAACAGTTCTGGTCCGATTCCATCAGCTGCAGCAGGTGTCGAAAGGCTTCCTGCTCAATGCCGTCTGCTGCGGGAACCCGGGCCATATGGTCAATGATGTAGGGAACGGGCATGTCAGCCAGCAGCGAGTCGTAGGACGGCAGGTCCTTGGCATCGAAATGCAAGACGATGTGCCAACCGAGTTTGGCCACCCGATGAACGAGTCCCCAAAACACGTCTAGGTCCGGAGCGCCGCCAAGGTGGGCAACGAAGTTAAAGCGTGTGCCGCGTACACCAGCATCATGCAACTCCTGAAGGTCGGAGTCGCTGAAAGACTCATCAATCATGGCCACCCCGGCGTAGCGACCCTCGCCGCGTCGAAGGGCATCGACCATGGCCGAATTGTCGGTGCCGTGACAGCTGGCCTGGACGAACACGGCCCGCTCCAAGCCAAGGGTTTCTTGTAGCTCTTCGAACCTGTCAATACCGGAATCGGGCGGGGTGTAGGTCCGGCTGGGTGAGAAGGGAAAGGCATGGCCAGGACCAAAGATGTGGCAGTGTGCATCACAAGCAAGTGGGGGAGGAGTGAAGGCCGTAGGACTTGATGGTCCCGGGACGGGGCCGGAGACCGTCGCCTCGGGTGGCTTTGGGTGTGGGGGGTTCTTGGTTGCCATGGTTCAGTTCCGGGTTCAGGGTCCGTGTTCAGACTGGTATGGGAAAGCCACACCATCCATCAACTTGCGAGCCGTTCGCACGATGCCTGATCGCTCGATCACAACATCTGTAAGGCTGTCATCGGGGCCGTCACCGTTGCTCAAGATCCGGACGGTCGCATCAAAGGTTCCGGTCGGGTGCTCGATGGTGATGACATCGGGATCCTCACCATCGACAGCGGCCTCTCGGGCTGCCATCTGCTGAGCTGCCGTCTGTTGTGCGACCGTGCCCTTGATCTGGATTGCGGTCGCGACGGACACTGCTCCCAGCACGCCGATGGCGTCATGGCAGCGGTGAGGAATGAAGGTTCGAGTATTGAGTGCCGCGTCATTCCTTGTAGTCCCGGTCGGCGTGGAGACCATCGTCATCTTGGGGATGGTGGTGCTCTGGACATCTCCGAGGTTCATTAGCTGACCCGCCTGAAGACGAATGGACTCGAGCCTGGCTCTCAGTTCGGCATCGTTGGTGAGGTCGTCGGGTGATTCGGTCCCAGAAATGCCGACACTCGCCGCTGTCAGGATGACGACTGGCATGCCGTTGTCGATCATGGTGACCGGCACACCATCAATCTCATCGCGGACATTGCCTGATGGAAACAGTGAGCCACAACTGGACCCCATGGTGTCATCAAAGTCCAGGTGAATCGCCGCAGCAGTATTCGGCACGCCGGAAATTGAGGTACCCCCGTGGTAGCGAACGGTCGCGCCTCCATCGACGTCAAACTCAATAGGGACAGTGGCAACAGCCCGACCACCAGTATTGAGCAGCCGAATCCGCACCGTCGCCGTGTCACCTTGGCCCCCAGATTGCGTTCTGGCACCGTCCTGATGTCGTATATGGATCGCTGCGGGTGCCAGTTCGGGGTGGGGGATGAGGCCACGCTCGAGGGCGAAAGGGGCGACGGCTGCAACTATGTTTCCGCAGTTCTGACGATCGCTGACCATGGCCTGATCGACGGAGATTTGCAAAAAGAGATAGTCGATGTCGGTGCCGGTATCTGGGCTGGTATCTGTCGACAAGCTCACGATGGCCACCTTGCTGGTGAGCGGATGGGCGCCCCCTAAGCCATCAATTTGACGTGGATCGGGCGAACCCATCAAGCGCAGGAGCAGCGCATCACGCTCGGCTGGGTCTTGGGGGAGATCTTCGGCCAGAAAGAACAGGCCTTTGGAGGTTCCACCGCGCATCATCATCGTCGGGATACCGGAAATGTCGGATCGATGAAGGGTCACCAAAGCAGTGTAAGGCGATGGATCGGCCTCAGGCAGCGGATCAGCCGTGATGAAGATCAACCGAATGCCGCGAGACAATCCAGAAGGGGCACGTGGCTCTGAAACGGGCGATACCTTAGCGGCCTCAACCACGACATGTCGATGGCCAAACGGGTCGAGACTGCCGCTTGTCGATGACCAGAAGAGGAGCTGATCTGAGTGTTTCTAGCGATTGTCTTCATTCTCGCCGGCATCGCTCTTCTGGCCTTCTCGGCCGACCGAGCAGTTGAAGCGGCGGAGCAGATCTCTGAACACCTTGGCATCTCACCTGTCGTTATTGGGGCCCTGGTCGTTGGACTCGGAACTTCCTTACCGGAAATGGTTGTCAGCGGACTGGCCTCAGCTCAACGCGACACCATCGACCTGGCCATTGGAAACATTGTCGGTTCCAATGCCGCCAACCTGACCTTGGTTCTGGGCACCGGGGCCCTGATCCTTCCTCTTACGGGCCAACGAGCGACCCTTCGTCGCGAAGGGTCGCTCATGTTGGCGGCGGCCGCCTTGTTCAGCCTCTTCATCATCGATGACCATCTGGCCAGGTGGGAGGGCGCGGTTCTTCTGTTGGCAATGATCGTGGCCGCGGTGGCTATCGCCACCGGCCCAACCTCAGAACCTGAGGTCGGCCATGAGTCCGAGCCCGATACCCAACGAGATGATGGCGAGTCAGATCAACCAATACCTAGCCAGGACCGACTGCGAACGGTCTTCTTGTGGACCCTGTTGGGTCTGGTCGGTGTCGTTGTTGGTGCTCAGCTTTTGGTCACAGGGGCGACAACGGTTGCCGAGAGCCTCGGAGCTTCCGAAGCGTTCATCGGTCTCACCGTGGTCGCGATCGGCACCAGCATCCCCGAACTAGCGACCACGGTCGCTAGCGCTCGACGTGGGTCGGTATCGCTCATCATTGGCAATGTTCTTGGCTCGAATGTGTTCAACAGCCTCGCTGTTGGCGGCGTTGCTGGTCTTGTCGGAACCGGCGTGATTTCCGAGCCGGTCATGGCCAGTGCAGCGGTCATGATGGTTATCAGTGTCTTGGTCTTGGGTTTGGGCCTCGTCCGAGGCGGAATAACTCGCCGATGGGCTGGAATTCTGTTCGCTGCATACGTTCTGGTACTTGCTCTAGGCCTCTGAATCGAGCGGATCGCGGACTTTTCCGGTCGTCCGAGAAGGAAAATAGCAAATCCTTGGAAATTGTTGGCCGCTTTCTGAAGCGGATCCCTGCCACTGGGGCCTGCTGGGAGACGAATTGCCGCTTTCAATGTGACGGACGTCGCACTAGGGTTTCGCCCGTCGGTGCCAGCTGCACCCTGAGACAATGCTTCCAAGGAGCAGGATGACAGAGCAAGAGAGTGACGTAGTGGGCGACGTAACTTCGCTGCCTGCATGGTTCACTCGAATTCATCCACTTGGATGGGTTGCCGTGGCTTATGCCGGGTTGGCCGTGATCCTCATGCTCACGGGAAGCGAGTTCTTGCTCGGCAACCTGACCTGGCAGTGGCTGGCTATTGCTGGGATGCTCGCCGCATCCTTCTCGTTCGCTTTCCTGGACAAGGTTCGACATGGCATCGAGCGACTGTCGGGCTTTTGTGCTGCGATCGCGTGGAGACTGACTTGGGTCGTATTCGCTCTCCAGTTGTTCAATGTCATCACTCGCTACACCAACAGCTGGTTCGAGCAAGACATCTTGATCGGCCAGATGACCTCGCTCGCCTGGATGAGCTTCGGCATGATCTTCCTCATCGGCGTGAACTATGGAACCAAGGCCGGCATCAATCCGCGAATCGACTTCTGGTGGGCCAATTTCCACAAGCGAACAAAGGCTTGGCTGGATTTCGTCCTGCACGCATTCTTGCTTCTGCCATTCATCATTACTGGACTTCGGCTACTGCGAGGCTACGCCACCACCTCGCTGGGACAGAAGCGATCAGGTGATTGGCCGTCGGGCTGGCGTGTCTGGGAAACCTGGGAACAGTCCTCCGACGCTGATCAGCTTGCCGTTGGGCCTATCCAAGCATTCATCCTGATTGCCTTCATCTTTTGGGGATTGCAGGTGTTCGCTGAGCTGATCAAGACTGGTTTTGTCATCGTTGGCGAAGATGAACTTGGCCAGATTTCGGAATCCGATGCCCCCATGAGGGTGGAGTAGTCACATGGATCTTGGTGTATTCCTCTCCCTCTTGATGTTCGCCGTGTTCATGGTGATGATCCTCGTCGGCTACAACGTCGCCTTCTCTTTTGCTTCAACTGCACTGTCATTTGCCCTAATCGGTGACATCACCAATACCTTCAAGCCCGAGACGCTGGGGGCGCTGCCCTCGAAGTGGGCTGGCACCTTGGAGAACCCGGAACTGCTGGCTGTACCCCTCTTCGTCTTGATGGGTGCTGTGCTGGAGCGTTCCGGAGTGGCCGAGCGCCTGTTGAACGCCTTCGGCATGATCATGGGACCGCTGCGTGGCGGTGTCGCTGCTGCGGTTATCGTTGTTGGAACCTTGCTGGCGGCTGCAACTGGCGTTGTTGCTGCCACCGTGATTGTCATGGGGCTGCTGTCGCTGCCTGCGATGATCAAGCTTGGCTATGACCATAAGTTGGCAACGGGTGCCATTGTTGCCTCCGGCACGTTGGCGCAGTTGCTACCGCCGAGCATTGTTCTGATCCTGTTGGCCCAACAGATCGGCGTTGGCATCCTCGGCTTGTTCGCTGGGGCCTTGATCCCGGGCTTGATGCTGTCCTTGCTCTATGTCTTGTATGTGCTTGGCGTTTCCTACTTCAAGCCAGAACTGGGACCTGCGATGCCAGCCGAGCAACGCCAGCTCGTTGGCAACCCTGGGGCCAAGGCCGCACTATTCATTGCCTTGATTCTTGGTGGTGTCGTTGCTCTGGTCACCCTTTTGATCAGTGCCAGCGTTGCCTTGTACGCCTTCCTCATCACCTTCGTCATCTCCTTCCTGATCAGCTACTTCGGCAAGATGCTGGCGACTGAGGGCTTGGTTGCCATCGTCCCGGTCCTAGCCCTGATCGCTGGAGTATTGGTCTCCATCTTCCAGGGGGTGGCAACACCATCGGAATCTGGGGCGGTCGGAGTTTTCGGAGCCCTGCTGCTTGGCGTCCTCAATTGGGTCTTCGACAAGCTCTTGATTGCGGAGGGGGCCGAACACATCACCCCGAAGTGGCGCCTAACCCCGAAGGCCATGGGAGAGGCTGGGCGCTCAACAGCCAACATCACCATCCTGGTCATGACCCTGCTTTTCTCCTCCACCTTCTTCAGCCTGATGTTCTTCCAGCTCGGTGGATCAGACCAGATGGGCGACTGGCTCTCGTCCATTGGTGGTGGCAAGTTTGGCTTTGTGTTGGTGGCGATGATTGCCGTCTTCCTGCTCGGTGTAAATCTGGAGTTCTTGGAAATCACCTTCATCGTTGTGCCAATCTTCGTGCCAGCAATGGAAGTCTTGGAGTTCACCAACTTCGACAAGATCTGGTTCAGTGTCTTGATGGCCGTCAATCTCAATATGGCATTCATCTCACCGCCAGTCGGATTCTCGCTGTTCTATCTGCAGAGTGTGGCCCCACCCGAAGTCAAGACCGCTGACATCCACAAGGGCGCCATCCCCTTCATGGTCCTACAGGGCGTTGCCCTGGTCGTGCTTGGAGTGTTCCCAGGAATCACCCGATTCTCATGGGAGCTCTTTTCCACCGCCTAAGAACTTGCCGCCTGATAGTGGCAATCTAGAGATCTCTAACAAAGCAATTGTCATCACCAATATGGGAGAGTGCACATGACAACAGAAGAAGAAAATGTCCTCAATCGACGCTCGTTCCTGAGCAAGGCAGGCGTAGGCGTTGCTGGCGTTGCTGCCAGTGCGACCGTCCTGGCCGCATGCTCGGGAAGCGATAGCGGTGGTGACGCCTCCGGGTCTAACTCCGATGGTGGCGACGACGGTGGAGGCGATAGCTCCAACGACGATGAAACCGTAACCCTCAACCAAGAAACCCCTGACCTTGAGTGGGAGATGGGTACCAGCTGGCCAACAGGTTTGGTCACTATCTTTGGTGCTGCTGAGCTGTTTGCCAACGAGGTTTCTCGACTTACCGGTGGCAGTTTTAAGATCAACGCACGTCCAGCTGGCGAAATCGTCGGCGGTCTTGATGTTCTGCCAACCGTTCGTGACGGCGGAATGGACATGGGCCACACCGCCTCTTACTACTACGTTGGCCTTAGCCCAGTGCAGCAGTTCGGTACTGCCGTACCGTTCGGTTTGACCCAGCGCCAGCACAACGCCTGGCTGTATGAGGGTGGTGGGCTGGAAATGCTCAATGCTTTCTACGCCGAAGAGCACGGCATCATCTCTTTCCCCGCTGGTGGCACCGGCTGCCAGATGGGTGGCTGGTTCACCAAGGAAATCAATACTGTCGCTGACCTTCAGGGTCTGAAGATGCGTATCCCCGGTCTTGCCGGACAGGTCATCACCAACCTCGGTGGCGAGCAGGTCTCCATCGCTGGCGGCGAAATCCTCACCTCCATCGAGACTGGCGCCATTGACGCAGCCGAGTTTGTCGGACCCGTCGATGACCTCATCCTTGGTCTGGATGAGCTGGGCAGCCAGCTCTTCTACTACCACCCAGGTTGGTGGGAGCCAGGAACCACCCTTGAAGTGCAGATCCCGTTGGACAAGTGGAATGATCTTCCGGCCCAGTACCAGGCAGCGATCGAGAATGCGGCCGCCAATGCCCATGCTCGCACCGTGGCCAAGTACGACGTGCTCAACCCTGAAGCGCTGCAGAAGATCAAGGGATTCGCCGAGATTCGTGAGTTCTCACCTGAACTGATGACCGCATTCAAGACCGAGACCGAAGCCGTCTTGGACAAGGTTGCATCCGAGGACGGCAAGTTTGCCGAAATTCTCGGCCCATGGCGTCAGTTCCGAGATGGTGTGTCGGAATGGCACGGCCTAGCCGAGCGCTCCTACCTCAACCAGCAGACCGCTCAGTAGGCAACAACCAGAGTTTGTTGCTTCGGTGAAGCGGCAAACCTTGGCTTGACAACAAGCGATATAGGCGAGTGTGCGGTGCCTGGCGCCGCACACTCGTGTTTTTGCCTGGAGGTTGCGGGTACTTCAGCGTGAAGCCATCTCTATGGCGGTGAGCTGTTGCTCATGGGCCTTGCTGGCGCTGTAGGAAGACTTCCCGATCCGCCAATCGGACACGATCATGGATCCACCCGTTCGTTGCACAAGAGTGGTGTCAGGTAGTCGCTTGAGCGGCCCCGTCGCCACCGCCCGGATTCTGCTACCCCGCAAGAGAACAAGCTCTCGGTCGGTCAGGACAACAATAGTGTGGGACGTGGTGGCCGTTACTGCGACCGACGCACCTGCGGCCCCAACCGCAACTGGCAAAATGACCCCGTCAAGACCACTCAGCACCCCAACTATTGCGAGCACTACAAATGATGCGATCCCGAAGGGAAACATGAGGCGGTGGCGTTGCCACACCTGGGCTGCGTGCCGGATCTTCTCGTTTGGTCGCAAGTATTTGACGATGGAACGAAGCAGTACCTGTCGACGCATGCCGCTCATCGTATGGGCCTCAGTCGGCTCCCTGACGTTGATCTCGTGCAGCCCGGGCCCATCGATTACATCTGGCTCAGACGGTGAGGTAGTCCGTATCTTCACCATTGAAGACTGGCAACGGTCCTACGCACTGAGCACAACCGGGTGCGGCCACGCATCGGCCACCGAAGGAACTGGAGTTGCTTTGGGCGATGGTCAGATCTTGACGGCTGCCCATGTCGTTCTCGGTAGCTCTTCCATTGATGTCACTACTCCTGAAGACGCCAGATACTCCGGCCAAGTAGTGGCCATCGACGCGAAGCGAGACCTGGCCCTGATCCAGATTGCCGACGACGAATTGCACCCTGTGACCTTTGCCATCGCGGCCGTTGGAGACAAGGCGGTTGTTGAGACTCGTTCGGCCTCAGTTGATGTCTCTATTAGCCAGACTGTGCTGCTTGACATGGCGGAGATCGGTGGCTCCGAGAGATCCGAGCGTCGAGGCATCCGTCTTGACGGAACAACAGCATCTGGTGATTCTGGCTCGGGCCTGTTCACTGCCGACGGCCTTGCCGGGTTGGTCTTTGCCACCACAACTGATGATGATGCCGTCACTTGGGCCACGGGATCCAGCGAGATCGAAACCTTCCTGACGGAAGCTACTCCTCAGCACTATTCCTGCGATGCGGTCGAGTCGGAACTCATAGTGAGTAATGAGTAGGCATTCGCCAGCGGTGAGTAGTCAGTAGAGCGCTGCGTCAGGACCGGGCCCGGGGGATTGGGGCATTCCAGATTCGTACTTCGCCGAACTCGATCTCTGTCGAAGCTTCGTCATAGCCGTTTTCCCCTGGCAACAGAACGTGGTAGCCATGTGCGGGATCGCCGACGCGTACCGACTGTGGAGGCAATCGAAGGTTGGCCATGTCCATTACCGAGTCGGCCGAAGTATGGGGCAACAGACAAGCCAGCATGCGAACTGTCGGGGACATCATCTGGAACTCACCTTCGCGCCACCGGTCCAGGGCATCAGCAGGTCGAACCCACTCCCAGTCGACAATCTCACCTTTGTCATGCACTGGCTCTTGATCCGCAGGGGCGCGGGCAACAAAAAAGCGGGCGTCGAAGCGCCGTGGCGAACCAAGAGGAGTGATGAAGCGCGCGACTTCTTGGATCGCAGCAGAATCGATGCTTAACCCATTGTCCAGAAGTTGGTCGATAAAGACACCCTCGTCGTTTTGCACATCATGTCGAAGAGCATTCACATCGATGCCAGATGTGTTCGTCACCAGAAGCAGGCCAGCCTCTTCCAAGGTTTCGCGACAACATGCCAGCCACCAGGCCAGACCACCGCCGGCAATACCGAGCATTTTGGATGCTTCACTATCGGCGAGCCCTGAGCACACGGCGTCGAAGTCGGCTTGGTGGTCTTCGGGGTCGACCCGACCGCCAGGAAAGACCCAATTGTCGGGAGCGAAGACCACGCTGGTGGTTCGTCGCAACAGGAGTACATGCAGATCCGGCCGATCGTCAAGCAACATGACTGTGGCCGCTGCCGAAACCGGCACGCTCACTGGATCAAAGTCCAGATGGGCGTATCGCTCGTCGATGTTTGCTCGCGCTTGCTGTTGTTCTGGGTTAGTTGAGCCAGCGTTAGTCGAGCCAGTGTCAGTCAAGTCCGCGGACGCTGTCTTGATGGTCGATGAACCATCGATAGGTGGATTCCAATCCTTCGAGGAATTCGATCTTGTGCTTCCAACCGAGGCGGTGAAGAAGGCCGACGTCCAGCACCTTGCGAGGCATGCCATCGGGTTTGCTGGTGTCGAACACAAGAATGGCCTCGGGGTAGACCACCTTGCGAATGGCTTCGGCCAGTGACCGGATTGACAAGTCCTCTCCCGTTCCAACGTTGACGTGGAGCTCTTCGCTATAACCGTCCATCAGGAAGAGACAAGCGGCTGCGAGGTCATCGACGTGGAGGAACTCTCGCATGGCCGAGCCGGTTCCCCAGATAGAAACCTCGGGTTCGTTAGCCAGCTTAGCCTCATGAAACTTGCGCATTAGGGCCGGGATGACGTGAGATGCGGTGAGGTCGAAGTTGTCACCGGGACCATACAAGTTGGTTGGCATGGCGGAGATGAAGTCGCAGCCGTACTGGCGACGGTAAGCGCCGCACAACTTGATGCCGGCAATCTTGGCCAGGGCATAACCCTCGTTGGTTGGCTCCAAGGGACCAGTGAGTAGGGCGTCCTCACGAATGGGCTGGGTGGCATGGCGCGGGTAGATGCAGCTGGACCCGAGGTAGAGCAGCTTCTTCACATCGACCTGGCGAGAGGCCTCGATGATGGTGCCGTGAATCATCAGATTGTCGTACAAGAACTCGGCCGGCCGAGTGGAGTTCGCCATGATGCCACCGACGGTTCCAGCTACCAGATAGACGTAGTCAGGGCGGTTGGCCCGAAACCAGTCATTGACTTGGGCCTGCATCCGCAGATCAACGTCTTGTCGAGTCGCAGTGAGAACATTGCTGAAACCTTTGTCCTCGAGCTGGCGGAGTATGGCAGAACCAACCAGGCCGCCGTGTCCGGCTACATAGATTGCGGCATCTTTGGGGACAGTTGTATTTGACATTGCTGGCACTCCAGAGGTCGATTCGGATCAGCTGGCTGGTATGCGTTCCAACGCTAGCCCGATCCTTCAATGGACATGAGCACGGTGGCATTGTCGACTGAACTAGCCGCAAGGGTGTCCCACGCTTCGTTTCCGGGGTCGCCTTCGTTTATGTCGGCGGCCCGTTCCATCACATAGACCTTGAACTGCAAATCTCGGGTACCTTCGCCCAAGGTTTCCAGACAAGGGTTGCCCCATCCGTATTGGCCATAGTCATTGAGGGTTTCATAAGCCCCGGTGGGGAGCACGCCTGATTCCAGTCGGGTTCGGTCCGGGCTGATGCCACCCATAAGCCAGAGCAAGACAGGAAGGTCAGGATCGGTCTGATCGCTCAAGGTGACTGCCAACTCAACGGCTCGGGCCGGAACGTTTTCGATCTGGAGTTGGGGGAAGACGTTCGCCCCGTCACAGCGTGCCGATGACGGAGTGGCACCGCCGGGTTCGAAATCAGAACTGGACAGGGTGAGACCAGAATCGCTGATGCCCTGGATTGGGGCTGAGGTTGGTGGCGCGGGTCGGGTCGTCGTTGTTTGCCAGTCCTGAGCTTCGGCCAGGTCTCGGCCATCGCGAGAACAAGCAGCAAGGACAATGCTGAGAGCGCAACAAGCGAATACTGACTTTGGAACGAACCACCTCGGGTACACGAAGATGGAGAGTAGCTGGCCCGTCGGCCGTGATCGTGGCACCTCGCTACGATGCCGCAATGAGCAATCGCCAGAGTCGAGGTTCCAGCCAAAGGCTGGTTCGCTCGCGCCTTGGCCGGCGGCCTCGAAATCGGTTGTCTCCGACGGGGATTTTGCGAGGCGGATTCCTTGGACCTGATCGGGCCGACGTCCGTCAAAGCTTGGGTGCGCTTGCCCTCTCTGCGCTGGCCAGCATTATTGCTGGACTGATTCTGGCTTCACGGCAAAGTCAGTTCGATGCGTTCCCCGGGCTACTGCTCTTTATCCCGGCAGCCATCGCCCTCCGGGGAAATGTTTTTGGTCCGATGGGAAGCCGGCTTTCCACCGCAATCCAGACCGGCACATTCAGTTGGAGCTTCCGGCCGGACTCGGTCCTTGGCGAGAATCTGATTGCCGTTCTAGTGAACACCTTGGCAGCGGGCTTGGGGCTGGCCGCATTTGCGGAACTCTTTGCTCGGACATTGTCTGATACCGGAGTCGCCGCGATCGGGCTCAGCGACTTTATTGTCGTCTCGGTCGTTGGCGGCTTGTTCGCTTCGGTTGTTGTGCTTGGAGCCGCCCTTGGACTAACCGTCGCATCCGTTCGGTTCGGCTGGGATCTGGACAATGTGACAGCCCCGATGGTGACGGCCGCTAGCGATGTGATCACTCTGCCCGCTCTCGTGTTGACCACGTCGCTGCTTGGACGCGGGTGGCTGACCTTCGGCATTGCTGCTACTGCGGTTGGTGTTGTCATGCTCGGACTTGGCTTGTTGGTCTACTCATCGCTGGAGCGGGCAAAGAGGATCGTGCTGGAATCGCTGCCGGTTCTGATTGCTGCAGGCATCCTGAGCCTGGTGGCCGGAACGGCGATTGAGGCTGCCGGAGGTCGCTTGTCGTGGGTATTCCTCGTGCTCCTGCCTGGCTATCTGGGTTCGGCCGGAGCGCTTGGCGGAATTCTGGCTAACAGACTTTCGACCAAGGTCCACCTCGGCTTGGTTGAGGCCTCACTGATTCCTCGCGGAACAGCCCGGTCTGACATGGGCTTCACCCTGGCCCTTGCTGCTCCTATCTTTGTCTTCCTTGTCCTGTTGGCCGAGGCGACGGCCTTGATCTTTGATGGTGACTCACCCGGCTTTGTCTTGCTGCTAGCCGTGGTCTTGAGCGCGGGTGCAGTCGCCACCATATTTGTACTCGGCGTGGCCTACTACGGCACTCTGGCCGTCGTCCGATTTGGTTTGGACCCAGACAATATGGGTATCCCTATGGTCACAGCTGCTCTTGATGTTGTCGGTGCACTCACCTTGATTTCTGCTGTGAGTGTTTGGGGCGTGACATGATCATCAGAGCTCACTTGACCACCAAGCTCACACGGTCACAAAGACTGACCGACTCACTACTACTTGTTGTCCAGCAAGGATAGGAAACTGTGGAAACCAAGAATCTCCGAGAAATGCTGGTCGAGGCAAAGGACACCAGTGAACTGATGGTCGACCTTGCTTATGCCGCCGTCTTCTTTGATGACCCGGACATGGCCGATGAGGTCGATGGGCTGGAGACTGAGATCAGCGAGCTTGTTCACGATATGCGGACCTTGTGCGTGATTGCGGTCCGCAACCCGCGAGAAGCTGAAGCAATGTCAGCCGTACTGCAGGTCATTTCTGCCGTTGAACGAATCGGGAATGACGCGGTCGATATTGCCCGAATCGTCAGCAGGCGCCTGGGTATTCCTCACGAGCTTGTGGTCGATATGGCGGCAGCAGAAGAGATCTCGCATCGGGTTGAAATTGCCGACGGGTCACACTTCGCTAACCGACCGTTGTCTGCTTTCGAACTGCCGGTTGTCACTGGGCTTCGAGTCATGGCTATTCGGCGTGGACGGTCCTGGCTCATTGATCCCGGCGGAGATGAGATCCTTCAACCAACGGATGTGCTCTTCCTTCGTGGTTCCCCGGACGGCATTGAACGCCTTCGTGAACTGGCAGGCGCTGCCACCTACACGCCGCCGGTGGCAGCAACTGAGACTCGAGCGCTCACCGATCTCGATCGGGCCATTGACACCCTGGTTGAGATGAAAAACTTGTCTGAGGTAGCGGTTGGTTTAGCGTATTCGGCGCTGGTGTACCGAGACCGAAGCTTGGCAGCCGAAGTACGGCATCTCGAGGATCGCTTGGACGAGATGAATCACCGCCTAGAGCTTTGGGTTCTGGGTGCGGCTGGTGATGGTGCGGACCCGGGCCCGTTGCGTGGCTTGCTGCATCTAGGAACAGCTGCGGAGGATTTGGGCGATCAAGCTCAGTCGATGGTTTGGCTGGTCGAGAAATCGAGCGACCTCCACCCCGTTCTCGGCATCGCTCTTGGCGACACCGATGATGTGGTTCTGCGAATACCGGTGGCCGAACACAGTCAAGTCGCTGACAAGACCCTGGCCGAATTGGAGCTACCAATCGAACCGGGATTCAATGTTTTGGCTATCGAGCGAGACGGGCTCTATCAGTACCGGCCTCGTCGCCAGGTCCAACTCCTACCAGGTGACCAGATTCTGGCCAGCGGGCCAGAAGAAGGCCGAGAGGCGTTGGCAGAAATGCTGGGCTGGATCCTGACCGAAGACGATGACGGTGAGTTTGTCCTGGAACCTCTGGCCTGACTGGCTCAAAAGACTGAGTCAGCCAGGGCCAAGGCTCAAAGACGCATACTGAGAAGCCTGCTGAACAACTTTGCAGGTCTTACCGTGCTGCTGGACCCGGGGGAGGAGGGCTCTGGGTCGGCGGTGCCTGGGTTGGAGCGGTGGGCCGAGCCGGAGCGGTTGCCGTTGTAGTCGCCACCACCTTTTGCTTCAGAGCCGTCGTGGAATCTGAGCCACCAGAGCCCAGTGAGCCGTCATCCTTGAACAACTCGGCGATTCCACCGAGGGCTCCCATGGTTGCCCCCATCTCGGTTGGCAGGAAGATCTTGGTCGCCGTCCCGTTGGCGATGCCTTGCAACGCTTCCAGGTATTTGATGGCGATGACCCGATCATCAGTTCCGGCGTCGGTGATGGCACCGAATACGGAGTGGATGGCGGCTGCTTCACCGGCAGCAACGACCTCTTGGCGGTATTGCTCGGCTTCAGCGTTCAAACGAATAGCTTGGGCTTCACCTTCGGCATTGAGGATGTCTTTTTGCTTGCGGCCTTCGGCGCTGAGGATGGCTGACTGCTTCTCGCCTTCGGCTCGGGTGATTGCGGCTTCTCGTGTGCCGTCGGCTTCGGTAACAACAGCTCGACGTGTTCGCTCGGCCTTCATCTGCTCGTGCATGGCGTGCATGACATCGGCTGGTGGGTCGATGCGCTGGATCTCGACCCGGACGACCTTGACGCCCCACTTGTCGGTGGCCTCGTCCAGAATCTGGCGCAGCGTGTCATTGACCCGCTCTCGAGACGTGAATGCCTGGTCCAAGGTCATTTCACCAATCACGTTTCTCAGGTTGGTCTGGGACAGTTTGGTGATGGCCAGAAGGAAGTTGGAGATGTTGTAAAGCAGTCGCTGCGGATCAGTCGGCTCGAAGTACACGACGGCATCAACTGCAGCCGTCACATTGTCTTGGGTAATGACCTCTTGGGGAGGAACGTCGATGACCTGCTCACGCATGTCGACCTTTTTCATGGTCTCGATGAATGGTGCGATCAGGCGTAGCCCCGGTTCGGTTGTTTCCTTGTACCGACCAAGCCGTTCAACAACGCCTCGCTGGTAGGGCCGAACGATTCGCACGCCTGCGGCCACGTAGACGACTAGTAGCAGGACAAAGACTGCCAACAGCCCGAGTATTGCTGCACCTGCTGATTCCATTTTCTTCCCTCTTTCGATGTGACGGCGTGGCCGTCCAGTTGTGGCTTGTTTGGATCGAATCCGGAGACTCGATCGCTTTGTTCCTGATTGTTGGTTCGGTTCTTAGAACTGATCGTGTGATTCGGCGGAAGGCTCGACGATGACCCGTGTGCCCTTGACTTCAATAATTGAGACGCGTGTTCCGGCCATGATGCCCATTCCGTCTCGACCTTCTGCCCGCCACTTCTCGCCGGCGATCCTGACCATGCCGGACTTGCTCAGACCAACGGGAATCTCGGCAATAACTTCTCCGTCATGGCCAATCAGACGATTTGCGCCCACCCCAATGGGGTTGGGCGTATTGCGTTCCATCCGCTTGGCCAGTGGACGCAAGAGGAAGAAGGTGCCAAGTGAGACAGCAACGAATACAGCAAAACCAACAGGAACTGGTGCGCCGATGAAGCTCACGAAGGCGGCGGCGATTGCCCCGATGGCGAATGGAACGAGGAAGAAACCACCGATGGCCACGATCTCGCCGATGGCCAAGGTTGCTGCCAGTCCCATCCAGATCAGTCCCCAGACTGCTGGATTATCTAGATTGTCCACTGTTCCCTCCATGATCTGGGCGATTTCGCCGTCTGTATGAGACTACTAACGCCGCGACCCCTGGTCTGGGTTCCCGAGAAATTATGGAAATCGGCCGAGTTGCTTCGATACGTCGGGGTAGCCGTACCCCAACCACTTCCAGGACGACGGTATTAGCCTGCCTTGATGGCCCGCCTCCTCAGTATCCATGCTCATCCCGATGACGAAGCCTCCAAAGGGGCGCCGACGACCGCTAAGGCCGTGGCTCAAGGGCATGAGGCGTTTCTGGTTTGCGCTACTGGTGGTGAGGCTGGCGACATCTTGAATCCTGCCATGGACCGCCAAGAAATCAAGGATGACCTAGCAAACGTGCGAGCTCGCGAGCTAGCGGAATCGGTCAAGATTATTGGCTATCACGAGCTGGTCATGCTCGGCTACTTGGATTCGGGCATGGCGGATAGCGACGCCAACGCCGATCCGTGCTGCTTCGCCAATGCAGAGTTGGACGAGGCCGCAGGCCGACTAGTGAAAATCATGCGACGGCTCCGGCCTCACGTCCTCATGACTTACAGCGACGACCAGCAGGGTTACCGACATCCGGACCATCTCCAGGTGCACGATGTGAGCGTGCTGGCCTATGAGCGGTCCGGTGACCCCGAATGGTATCCCGAAGCGGGAGACCCCTGGACCCCAAGCAAGCTCTACTACTCAATGTGGAGTCGTTCTCGGATGCTGGCCTACGACGGGGCCTACAAGAGGTTGGAGATCGAGTCCCCCTATGATCAACGCTGGTTCGATCGTCCTTCCCAAGACCACCGAATCACAACTCGAATCGAGATTGCGGAATGGCACGGGGTTCGGTCAGCTGCCCTGTTGGCTCATGCCACCCAGGTCGACCCCAATGAGAAGTTCTGGTTCGGACTTCCCGAAGATGAGACGGTCGCCGCCTACCCGTTTGAGGATTTCATCCTCGCCAGATCAGCAGTTGGCATGCCAGCTGATGGTGAGCTGGAAGACGACGTATTCGCCGGCATCAGCGTCGATTAGGATCACTTGATGGCAGAAGCAGTTTTCACAACGGAATGGGTACAAGCTCTGGTCGAGGCCAGCGCCGGACGTGAAGCGATTCCTGGTCTTGGTGGAGTCATTGATCTTGGAATTGGCAAGACGGTCCAAGCGACATTATGCATCGTCGATGGTCGGGCAACTGGATCGAGTGAGGACGAAGCCGGCGCCCACATCCCCTTTACCGGTGCCCAGCTCGAAGCCTGGCTAAATGCTGAACTTGATCTGACCCAGGCCTACACCAAGGGCGACCTGAAAGCGACGGGCAAGACTGGCCATCTTCTGGCCGCCCTCGAACTTTTGGATGACCGATCGATCGTTGATGGATTACCGAAACCTTCTTCGTAGATACAGACCACGGGATCATCTCCGTGGTCCCGATCACTATCCAGAGACTGACTATTCAAGCGGCTGATCAGGGCCGTCACATACTCCCCAAAGGCCGCGTCGGGCCGCCTCTGCCTCGGACCGAACATTGTCGAAGTGTCGGGCGTAGTCGTCGTTGGGGGCATAGCTCACCGCGTCGGCAAACCCGCCTTCTATCAGCCACTGGTTCACGAAGAGATCGTCATCGTGCCGGTAGACATACAGCAGGAGTCGTCCGTAGCGATCTCGGGCTTCTTCACCCCGTTCGATTCGAACGAGGGAGCCGGCAGGGAGCAGGCCTTTCAAGGCGTTGGAGGCTTCGGCGCCGTAGCACTGGACAGGCACGCTCTGACTGACTGTTTCTGGGGTATCAATTCCGATCAGGCGGACCCGTTCGTTTTGACCGTCGATGTCGAGCTCGATGGTGTCACCGTCGATCACGAACACCACCTCGGCCAGGAATTCATTGGGTGGTTGGGATTGATGGGTACCGTCGCTGTCGGCAGTACCAGAGAGCCGGGGCCAGGCGAACCAGGCGAGAAGGAGAAGAAAAACAGGGAGAGCCGCCCGCTTCATGGTGAGGTGGTGCAGCGGCTAGGCGGCGATGGGCAAGGAAACATCGTCACGTACGGTAGTGATCCGGTGGACTCGGAGCACCTCTCTGGCTTGAGCCAGGCCGTTTCGCCCAATCCGTTTTGTCTCGTCATCGATGAGCCAGGTCGAGCGAGTTGTGGGTAGCAGAACAAGTTGTGCGGTCTTCATGTCTTCCACTATGACCGTGGGGTGTGACACTGCGATTGCCGAGAGTGGTAGATCGGCCAGATCCCCCGCTTTTTGGGTGGATATTCCCAACGGATTCCCATCGGCAACGCACCATCTGGCGGGTCCCAATGGCTAACGTGACGATCGTGGTTGAGGGAACTTCTCAGATCATCGTTCTTTGTGGCGCGGCTATCGTCTTGGTGGCTCTCTTTGGCCTGTTCGATCTGATCTTGGCTCGCCGAGAGCGAAGTAGGTTGGCCACAATGCGCCGCGATCCAGCCGTCGCTTGGGCCGTCTCGGAGATCCTTCGAGCGAGGGACAGCTTCTCTCGTGTCGTCTCCCGCTATGAGATGGCCCTGGGAGCCCAGGCCCGTGTCCGGTCCAGAGCAAATGACGGCGGCGTGCCCAGCGACGACGAGCATCCAGAAGGTCCTGAGGTTGGGCCTCAGGCATATGACTCTGACGTTGAACGGCTTTTGGAAGAGAAGCATGAGGCGAGAGAGCGTCTCCTCAGCGCTCAGCGCGACTGGGACATGATTCGTCCCGGGGCGGGCCCAGCAGCAGCATCTGACTTGTGGTTTGGGTCAGGATTGATGAGGGCTTGGCAACTAGGTTTCGTCGGATTTGAACGTCACTTCTATCGTTTCGATCATGCATTGGATGACAGTTGCTGGTCGATTTTTGAGTCCTCCCGCTTCCGGTTCGGATTGGGCTTTGGAGCGGAGTCGCAGTCCCTCGCGCTCTTCGTCGTCGGAGCTTCTGCTGCTCAGTTGCCGGAGCTCTCGGCCCTGGCCTTTAGCGGCCCCGAGCTAGCCCTGCGCCCTGGGTTTGTACCAATGCGCTGGTGGCGCCGTATCCGTCGCGCCGATGAGGTTCGCGCGGCGAACGCCAGATTGCTAAGGGCTGGCGATGTATCCGATCTGGTCGAAGGGCCGAGTGCTGAAACCAGAGAAGTTGTGCTTGCAGCCTTTGAGGCCGAGCTTGACGAGTCGCTCACCTCGACAACGACGATTCCGCTGGGTCCTGGCTTGATGAGTGTCATCACCAAGGGGCCTTCAGTCCTGGCCGGAGCGTGGACGGGCCAGGTTCCGGAACCGGAGCTTCGGGCATCTTCTGACCATGGAGTTTGGCAAGAGCCAGCCTGAGCATGCACTCTGTTGGGCATGACTCGATATGGAATGTCCATCCCATTTGGCGGAACACCCCTGGCGCAACACCGTGAGATCTACCGAGAACTAGTTGATCTCGGCTATACCGATGTGTGGTCGTCGGAGGCCGACGGAACCGATGGTTTCACGCCCTTGGCCCTAGCTGCGGCTTGGGCTCCCGAGCTGAGACTTGGCATCGCCATCATCCCGGCCTTCACCCGCGGCCCGGCCCTCATGGCTCAGAGTGTCGCTTCGCTGGCTGATGCTGCACCCGGCAACTTCGTGATGGGATTGGGTTCGTCCTCAAATGTGATTGTCGAGCGCTGGAACGGCCTTGACTTTGATGAGCCCTACAAGCGAACCCGCGACATCGTCCGGTTCCTGAAAGCTTCCCTGGGCGGCGAGAAGGTCACCGAGACGTACGACACCTTCGAGGTGAAGGGGTTTCGGCTGGGCATCAAGCCTGCCCAAGAGCCTCCCATCCTGGTCGCTGGGTTGCGGCCAGGCATGTTGGCCATGGCTGGCCGCGAGGCCGACGGCGCCATCCTGAACTGGTTGTCAGCTGACGATGTGAGCACGGTGGTCCCGATCGTGCAAAAGGCTGCGGCTAAAGCAGGCAAGCCCAAGCCGGAGATCGTGGCCAGACTGTTTGTCTGCCCGAGCACCGACAGCGACACGGTGCGGGCCCAGGCTCGGCGCCTTATTGCCGCCTACTTGAATGTTCCGGTCTATGCCGCCTTCCATGAATGGTTGGGTCGAGGCGGACAGCTGGAAGGAATGTGGAGCAACTGGCAAGCGGGGGATCGCAAGGCTGCGCTGGCTGCCATTCCTGATGAGGTTGTTGATGCCTTGGTCATTCACGGATCGCCGGATGAGTGTCGTGAGCACATTGGGCGCTTCACCGAGAATGGGATCGACACACCGGCTCTGGCCATCATGCCGTTCGCCGGGGTCGACCCTCGGGCAGCCATTCGAGACCTCGCGCCTGCCTAGCGAGAAGACGGAATCCACACCAGAAGGAAGTCTTCGATTGAAATATCGGTCTTCTCCAACGGAATCTCGACGGATTCGACCTCGCTGACCTTGTCGGTCCACTCATCGTCAATGAGGATGAGCTCTTCGGCCAGTTGCAGCTCCAGCGCTTCGATGTCGTCGATCTTTTCTTCCACCCGATGTTCAGCTGTCTCCAGTCTGGCCTTGATGGAGCTGGACTGGCGAGTACCTGAGGTGGCCCGTCGGGCCGCTGTGGCTAATGAGCGCGAGCGTTTGCGTCCCCCGAACAAGCCACCGAGCAGGCTCGTTCCCAGGTCAATGGCAGTTTGGGTCTTGCGGCCTTTTGACTGGGTCTTTAGTTCCTCCACCCGGTCCTCGGCCTTGGCCAAAGCAGCAACGAGGCGATCAGTCTTCTTCTCCAGACTGGTCCGGATCTTCAGAGTCGCGGCGTCAGCTCCATCCTCGGCGGCAGCCTCACAGCGCGTGGTGAACTCGTCCTCGGTTTCGCCGGGACGCGACCAAAGCTTGAGTGGGGTGTTGTGGATGAGGGTGACTGTCTCGCCGGTGTAGAGCTTGTCCTTCAAGTCCCGTTTGGCTTTCTGGATCGCTGATGCCGACAGGTCAAATGTTGGCGACACATAGACGCCTCCCTGCGGAGTGGCCTTGGCGAAATCACGGTCGTCAAAGTCGACATTGATGGCCAGGTCAACGTCGATCCAATCGGCTGACAAGGGGATGATTGCCTCCCATTCCTCCTTGTGTCGCAGCTTCGATTTGGTGTCATCAAACAACATGTTGACTCGAGCGGCCAGAGCCGGGGCCAGGCGAGTGGAGCCAGCTTCGCCGTTGACCGCATCCAGCCAGGGTGCCGAATCGTGCACATACCGAGAGGGTAGAGAATCGGGACTGGCCGGCGGGGCAGCAAACTCGTCGTCTCGTAGGGTCGCTGGAGCGGGTGTAGTCACTCGGGCCGGAGCTGGCGATGCGGCTGCGGTAGGAGTCGTAGAGCTAGCCGCTGGTGTTGCTGGAGCGACAGGTTGCCCAAGGATGGCTTCGCGCTTTGGGTCCATCAATGTCCCGATCTGGGACCGGGTTAGAGGCCCAGCCAGATAGTTCATGGCCCACCGTGTGGTCAAAAGGGGAAGTGCGCTGGATCGTGTGGTGCGCAGAACGAACTGGCGCTTGCCCAGTCCGCTAATCATGCGCTCGACTTCGGCCACATCAACTGAGCCATCTGATGCTCGCAGGCCATCTACCAACCGGTTCTTGTCCTGCTCGGTCTGCAATCGACCAATCAACCAGGTTCCGGTATTGCTGATTGCTTTGTAGTCCAGATCGACCGGGTTCTGAGTTGAGAGCACGAGTCCAACACCAAAGGCTCGAGCCTGCTTCAGCAAGGTCAAGATCGGCTTCTTGGTTGAAGGGCTCTTGGTTGGCGGAGCGAGCCCCATGACCTCATCGATATAGACGAGGACACGAAGCTCACCTGTACCGGCCTGGTTGCGCATCCAACTGATAAGCCTGGACAACACAATGGTGATAGCAAAATGCCGTTCGGCCTCGTCCAGATGGCCCAAGGAAACGACCGCAGCCCGGGGGGTGCCGTCGGCCTTCCACAACATGGACTCAATTTCCAGGGGAGCACCCTGTGACCAGGCAGCGAAACTGGGTGATGCCAACAAGCCGTTCAGCTTCATGGCGAGTGCTTGGCGGTCCTTGGCTGGGAAGAAGACATCGAGATCCAGGATTCCGAGCTTACGGATCGGTGGATCCATCAGCTGACCCAACAGGGTCGGCAGATCCATGTCAGCACCCTTGTCCCAGGATCGGATGATTAGATTTGTGAGCAAGATGTGCTCGCGACCCGACAGGGCATCGCTTGACACTCCGATAAGGCCGAGCAGTCCACCAACAGTGGCGTCGACCTCGTCTTGACGCACGCTGGGGTCGGTACTGGCGGGCACGGCCAGGCGGCCAAGCACGTTGAGGGGGATTCCAGCGTCGCTGCCGGGGGTGTAGATCACGGGTTCGGCAGCATCGGCCAGCTGCCCCAAATCGGAACCGTCAAGGTCCCAAGACCTGAGCCCGCTGGACCAGAGTTCGGAGGTCTTGACCGACATCTCCTGCACCGTGGTGTTGTCCACCCGGGCTGAGCCAGCGTCCATCCAGGGCTCGAACTCTTCGGGGCTCAGGTTTGGAAAGGTCAAGCAAAGGTTGCCGAGATCACCCTTAGGGTCGATGGCTAGGACGGGAATGCCAGAAAGAAGGGCCTCCTCCAGGAGTACGACACCCAGTCCAGTCTTGCCCGATCCGGTCATACCAACTATGACCCCATGGGTAGTCAGGTCAGCGCTATCGATTAGGACGGACTCACCGGTCCGATCACCAGACTCTGGTTCGATTGTTTCACCTAGAAAGAGCTTTCCTGGCGTGCGTTCGGCCACTTCTGTTCCACCTTCACCTGCGAGAGTTGATATCTAACGTGTCACTAGGGTGACATGCTGGTGGGCAAATCGCACTACATGAGCCAAAAGACGGCACACTGGACGGGTTGGCGCCCCTCCGAGTGGTGACCAGATCAGAAAGAGGAGGCCGTCATGGGCTTTATGGACAAGATTAGTGCACTATTTGGTAAGGCCAGCGGAGCAGCAGGCGATGCTGCTTCCAAGGCATCTGGTGCTGCCGGATCAGCTGCGAGTAAGGCCGGTGGAGCTGCCGGTGGTGTAGCAGGCAAGGCCGGAGATGCTGCTTCCAAGGCAACGGGAGTCGCAACCGGGGCAGCTGGTAAGGCGACCGGTGCTGCTGCTGGTGCCGCTGGCGCTGCAGGTGCCGCCGCCGGAAAGGCCACTGGAGCTGCTGGCGATGCTGCTTCCAAGGCCGCTGGTGCTGCGGGTGACGCCGCTGGTAAGGCCACGGACGTCGCCGGAGGCGCTGGCGATAAGGCCGGAGGCGTGCTTGGTGGTATCACTGACAAGGCCGGAGACCTGGCTAGCAAGGCAGGCGATATTGCCGGAGACGTGCGCGAAACCGTTGGTGGAGTCGTCGAAGGCGCCGTTGACAAGGCTGCCGATGTTGCTGATTCCGCAACCAAGGGCAAGTTCACTGACAAGATCGACAAGGTCCGCGACGTTGCCGACAAGATTGACGGCGAAGAGGGCTAGTCGCCTTCGCATTGGCGGCCTTTCGTTGGCTAGCCATCGACAGTATTCAACTGAGACGCCAGGAGGTCGTTTTCGATCTCTTGGCGTTTCAATTTCCAGGGTCGTTGCCTACAGCGACGGCTTCAAGAGCCCGAGTTGACCAGTTCTTCCATGAGCTCCAGGTCAGTCGGACTTGGGGTTGGACCCACTTGGCTGCGGAAGTCGCTGGAGTCCTTGATCATCCATACGGCAAATACTTCGGCGAAATCACCGGCACCGGTCTGGAAGTCGGCCTTTCCGCTGTCAGGCCACCACTGAAGGTCTGGTTGACCTCTCTGGGCAAGCCACTGACGACGTTCGTCTCCAGAGTTGTGGCTTACGTCAACGGCGTGCCCGAATTCGTGAGCCAAGACTCGATACAGCGACTCAGCGGTTGAGTTGTCGCGTACGAAAATCTGGATCCTCTGCTCGTGACTCCAGGTATACCCGGCAATCTCAGACTCACCTTCGACGAACTCGATCGTCCAATCGGCAAGGTCCTCTTTCCAGGGGTAGGTGACCTTGTCCATGGTGGCGTGAGAGACGGCGGAGATCAGTGGCTGCCCATAGTCCACTCGTTGATGATTGGCGAGCGGCGTAACCTCTGAAGGCCCTGTGAGATCGGCTGTGGCAGCGACAGTGAGAAGTGCAGCCGCGCCAATCAGTGCGTACGTCGTGATCGATGCCACGATGGCGATGAGCCGTGCGCGAGAGGGTTTCTTGGTTGTAAGCACGTGAATTGTCCTAGAGACTCATTCGACGTGAAAAAGGGTCAGCTTGAGAACATGTCGCCGCTACGGGGCAACCCAACGGACCGTCAGGATGCGTTTGATTCTGACTACTCGGAGCCCTCAGATGATGGGCCCTGGGCGGGCGGCCCATGGCTGACGATTTGGAAGTGCTCAACGAGGCCATCGAGGGAGATGTGAGTGTTCACACCACTGGTGTTTGGCATGACATAGATTGGCCGCCCACCGAGAGTTTCGGACTGCCAACCGGCAATAGCCTTTCGGTTGCGTCCACCTCTCCAGCCACCAAGTCCAAGCATCACGATGGCTTCAGGCTCCAGCCACTTGGCCAGCCGTTCCAGTCTCGTTACTCCGGCTCGAAACTCCGCCGTCGTGATCGAGTCTGCTCGCGGGGTTGCACGTTTCACCAGGTCGGTGAAGCCAACACGGTTCTGGGCCAGCGCTTCAGTAGGTTTGCGGTCAGTAGTCACCACGCCGGCCTCGATGGCAGCAGGCCAGAATCGGTTTCCTGGGGTGACAAAACCAACGCCAGCATCGGCGGCATTCAGGCTGGGGTTGAGGCCACAAATCAGAAGCTTCATCCCAGGAGCAACAAAGTCGGGAAGAGATCGCTCGCGAACATATTCGGGCCCGTTGCCGTGAAATCCTGCACCCTCAATCAGGTGGTCATGAGATATTGGCAGATCGCCGGAGATGGTCAGTTGCACAACACTTTGTGCGGGCAGGCTCAGGTGCAACTTGGCCAGCCACATTGGTAATTCGGTACTGGAAACCGAAGACTCGCGCCGAAGTCCAACCTCGTCGCAGACCGCTTGCACACGGTGATCGGTCAAGAGTTGACTCGAGGATCAGCAATTTGCGAATGGGCACAGATTGGTCCGTGGAAACACAGACCACATCGGTCGCCTCTGGGTGCTGCAGACATAAGTTCCGTAGCCTATGCCAAGGCTCTATAAACAACAAAGTCCGGACAAAGTTCATCCAGCTGTCCGCCAGAGCCGAACGAGTCAAACATCAAAGATTGGGCGTCTGTCTCTGGTCCTCGGTAAGATGAAGCATCCGGCTAGTCAAATGTGAGTCTGCCGCTCGAAAAGAACACCAGTGTGGGCGTCGCCCACACGGAACGGATAGCTACCCAATGACGAACCTGAAGGAATTGACCCCAATCGACGAGGCAATGGAAATGATTGACGCGGGCCTCGGCGATATGAGTGATCGACAGATGGTCTCAACGTCTGAGGTTACAAATCTGCTCCTGGATGTTCGAATGCTTCTGAGCGGACTCGAAACCATGGAAGCCGAGCCTCAGGCCGACTAGGCATCTGATCGGCCGGTTGTGGCTCCGGCTCAGCAACTGCTGATGGCCGCGTTTAGGTTCGACCGTCGACAAACCCGGGGAAGCCTTGTTGTCGCAATGCTTCATACAGCACAACTGAAACCGCGTTGGCAAGGTTCAGGCTGCGATTACCAGCCATCATTGGAATGACCAGTCGATGGGCCTCGTCGAACGGCTCCAACTCGGGCACCGACAAGCCAGTTGATTCCGGTCCAAATAGCAAGACATCGTCGTGCCGAAACTGGACATCGCTGTATCGGGTGGCGGCGGAGCTGGTGAAGGCGAATCGCCGGCCAGGAAGTGGCGCCACAGCAGTTTCGAGATCGGGTTCGACGTGGACTGAAGCCAGCTCGTGGTAGTCCAAGCCAGCCCGTCGGAACATGCGGTTTTCCAGCGAGAACCCCAGGGGCTGCACCATGTGGAGTACTGCTCCGGTATTGGCGCAGAGTCGGATGATGGCACCGGTATTGGGTGGAATCTCTGGCCGAAGGAGAACAATATGCATAGTGGTCTGGCCCTAAGGGAGCGGAGCGAGTCGCTTGACCAGGAAACCAAGAGCAGTTCCTAATGCGGCCCCCGCAGCCACGTCGGTTCCGTGATGCATGCGGGCGTGAACCCGGCTGGTTCCAACAACGAAGGAGGCGACCCACCACACTGGTCGCAGGACAGGGACGGCATCGCTTAGCAAGACCGCAGCCATCGCTGCAGAGCTGGCGTGACCGCTTGGGAAACTTGAGGTTTTTGGCCGCCGAAGCTTTGGCGCTCCTGCAATGAGATCGGGACGCTCTCGTTTAAACAATGGCTTGATCATGGCGTTGACCAGCACCGACTCGATACCGAGAGCGACGGTAAGTCGGGCGGCATGAGGCCGCAGGCCCGGACTAGCCACCGCCATGGCAGCAGAAGCAACATGCCAGCAGGCCGAGAACTCTGCGGCATGGCTGGCGGCATAGAAGACGCGGTCGGCTAGGGGATTGCCGCGTAAGGGAGCAAAGGCCCGCTCCGCTCGGTCATCAATCTCCCCAGCCAGACTGCGTATCTTCACCCTGCTAGGTCCACTGTGCCATCAGCTTGGCGAACTCGTCAGCTGGGCTGGCCGGGACGATGTAGCCCTCTTCGTTATTGATGGCATCCCAGTCGTCACGAACGGATTCGACCGTGATTTCTTGGCCCCGTGCGGTGCCCTCGGTCAAGCCAATGAAGTACTTGGCGATAGTTCCACCAGCGGCGGAATAGACGCAGCCTGAGGTCTCACAATCTTCGTGAGCCAGGTAGACGACGACGGGAGTGACCAATTTCGGGTCCAGCTGCTCGGACATTGCGCCGAGGAGCTCTTCGGTCATGCGTGTTTTGGCTACTGGGGCAATGGCGTTGGCTCGAATGTTGTACTTGGCGCCCTCTTGGGCCAGGACTCGGGTGAAGCCCACGATGCCCATCTTGGCGGCTCCATAGTTGGCTTGGCCAAAGTTTCCAAGCAGGCCGGAACTGGAGGAGGTATTGATGATTGCTCCGGAACCTTGCTCGCGCATACGGATCCAGGCTGGCTGGGTGACGTACATGGCTCCACGAAGATGTACGTCCAGGACCAGAGTCATCATCTCTTCGGTCATGTTGTGAAAGCTCTTGTCTCGCAAAATTCCGGCATTGTTGACCACAATGTCAATCTGGCCGAAAGCGTCGATGGCGGTTTGCACGATGGCTTCGCCGCCCTCTTTGGAAGCAACCGAGTCGCCATTGGCGACGGCCTCGCCACCAATGGCTTCGATCTCAGCCACCACTTCTTCGGCCGGGCTCTTGGAGCCGTCGCCGGTGCCGTCAACGGATCCGCCAAGGTCGTTGACCACGACTCGGGCGCCACGGCGGGCGAATTCCAGAGCATGCTCACGGCCGAGACCGCCTCCAGCGCCGGTGATGATTACTACTTTTCCTTCAAATCCGAGTTCTGCCATCTTCTTCTCCGCGTATGACCCAAAAGAGGGGTCGTTGTCCGATGGCGTGAGCATAGATCGGCCGTGGCAGAACGGCGATCTCAGGAGCCGAAGTTCTCGGTTGTTGCCTTAGGCAGGTCAGTCCTGTGTCGGCCCTGGATCAGTTTTGAGCTGGTTCGGCAATGCCGATACAAACCAGGCACTGCTGTTGAAAGGGCGAGCCGAGAGCGGCCTCTTGGTCGGCTTCGAACTGGTAGGCCGGTTGATCACTACGAGGCGTTCGTGTGTCGCCTCCCGAGGACGCACCGCTTCCGCCTACTTGGGGATTGTCAGCTGACCTCGTCGATCCAGCATCTTGTCGTTGCCGGGTCCAGGACAATGCATCTTGCTTCCAGTTGTCGTCAACCCAGCGGTAGTTGAGCGCGACCAGATCGGGCTCGCTCATGGCCACGCCGGCTTGCAGCGCATCAACCAGGATCGACCGTTGGGTTGTTGCATCTGCCATGGGGCCCGACGTGTGGCCGAGAGGGACATCGAGGAGAGCAGTTCGAGGTGGATTGATTCGTTCGGTGATGGAACGGGCAGAAGACAGACCAATGGTGGGAAAGCCGTTGGCTTCGAGGTGACGTGCGATCAGACCGATCGACTGGTGACAAACCGGTCAGACGGGTACCAGCAATACGAGGTCGGGTTCTTGTGCCTTGACCTGGGCAAGAATGTGCTCGGCAGTCTCGGCCATCAATCGTCGGGTGGAATAGATCCCGCCCATGAACCCGATGGCTTGATCTGCCACCGCGCCGATGGTCCCGTCGGCTGCGAGTTCCTTCAGTCGCTCGAGGGGGAAAACACAGTTCGGGTCCTGGGAGGCATCAGTCCAGTCATAGGCAAAATGGTTGATCCGCAGGTCTTCGCTCGCTGTGTCGGTGGGGATTATTCGGATGGACGTGTCGTCCTTGGTATGCAGGGCGACTTGGCCTCGCACATAGATTCCTCCCGAAGCAACCAGCATGACGGTGCATTCGGACAAAGGTTTGTCGATGGGAACGAAGGCGGGTGCTTCGGTTCGCTCGGCCCAGGCATAGTCGGGGTAACCGAGACCCCCATACAGCTTTTTGGTTTCGGCGATGTAGTCAGGAGCGGGCAGCGCTGACAACCCCGCTACTACTTCACCGGTATTGCCCAGTTTCCTATTTGTGTCGCTCATCCGGCTCCGATGTTTGAGTGGCTATTGAAGGTCCGGGGCGTTCTCTGCGGCATAAGCGGACCACTTCTTGTAGTCGATCTTGCCATTGGCGGCTCGGGTTAGGGAATCAACCAGCAAGATCTGCTTTGGCGCCTTGTAATGGGCCAGGGACCTCTTGACGTGATCGATGAGCTCGGAAGGGTCCACCGTCGATCCCGGACGATTTTCAACTACGGCAACAATGCGCTGCCCAAAGCGATCATCGGGAACACCAACGGCGATGGCGTCTTCAACATCTTGGCCAGTCTTGAGTGCTTCTTCGACTTCCTCGGGGAAGACCTTTTCACCCCCGGTATTGATACAAACAGAACCCCGCCCGAGCAGGCTGATGGTGCCGTCGGCCTCGACCGTTGCGTAATCGCCGGGGAGTGAATAACGAATCCCATTGATGGTGGGGAAGGTCGCTTCGGTTTTCGCTTCATCCTTGTAGTACCCGACCGGAAGTGTGCCCTGTACACCCAGGCGGCCAAGGTCCCCGGAGCCGGGTTTGACGAGTTCCCCGTCGTCTCGAATAACAACCGCCCGATCCCCAAGATCGAACTTGGCGGTGGTTGAGATGTTCTCCTTGGTGGAGAAGCTGGCTCCCATGCCTAAGGCTTCCGATGAACTGAGGGCGTCATAGATCATCATGGTTGGCATGTGGTCCAGCAAGCGTTCCTTGATGTCCTGGCTCCACATCACTCCCGAACTCATGATGAGATTGATGGAGGACAGGTCCCAGCGGTCGGGGTTGGCGTCGAGGGCTTCGAGGATCGGTCGAGCGAACACGTCGCCAACGATGACCAGATTAGATACGGAGTTGTTCTCGATGGCGGTGAGTAGTTCGTCGACGTCGTAGGCCCGCTGGGTCAGGGTCACCACCGTGCCGCCCTGGGTGAGCTGGCTAAGGCTGGTGATCTGGCCTGTGCCGTGCATGAGCGGGGCGCCAGGTAGGCCCACGGGACCGGTGGACTCGACCAGGCTGGCTCGCCATTGCTCCATGGTGACATCGGGGCCAAGAGGGAGGGGATGGGTGCGTGAGCCGAGCATGAGTAGGTCGTGCTGGCTCCACATCACGCCTTTGGGCATACCGGTCGTTCCACCGGTGTAGAGGAACCAGAGGTCCTCGCCAGATCGGCCCCACGAGGCAGAGACATTGTCGTCGGTTCCCGTGCTGCAGGCTTGTTCCCAAGGGGTGGCCCAATCCGGACATGGACCGGAACCATCCTCAACATGAAGCCAGAGCTTTACCTTGGGGCACTTCTCGCGAATGGTTTCGATGGTCGGGGTGAAGATGCCGTGGAACATGACAACGGCGGCGTCGGAGTTGTCCCAGAGGTAGAGCAACTCGTTCTCGGCGTAGCGGTAGTTGGTATTGACGGGAACCAAGGAGTCCTTGAAACAGGCGAACACACCTTGCAAATACTCGGGACAGTTGTAGAGGTACTGAGCAACCTTGTCTTGTCGTTCAACCCCCGCATCCAGCATTGTTTGGGCCAGGCCATTGGCCCGTCGATTGAACTCGGTCCAGCTGGTCTTTTGATCGCCGTGTATCTGGGCCAGGCTGTCCGCCCGTACTTCTGCGCATGTTTCCCAAAGATCTGCAAAGTTCCATCCGGTCATATGCACGGTCTAGCCCATGAGTGAGCCATTCGTCACATCGAGACGGGGCCGACTTGTCAGCCTTGCTCCTGCGACTGGGTTTGAGCGTGGGCTGTCGCGTAGTCGGTCCATCGGGCGTAGTCGATCTTGCCGTTGGCTGCCCGTTCCAGAGTCTTGACAACGAGCACCAGACGCGGCGCCTTGTAGTGGGCTAGCTCGGTCTTGACCTGGGCGATCGCTTCCTCTGTATCAAGATCAGTCGGGGCAGCAATAACAGCGGCAACCGATTGTCCGAATCGTTTGTCGGGAATGCCGACGACGATGGCGTCAGCGACACTGCTCACCCGCTTGAGGGCCTCTTCCACCTCCTCGGGGAAGACCTTCTCTCCAGCCGTGTTGATGCAGACCGAGCCTCGCCCCAGCAGATTGATTGTTCCGTCCGACTCGATGGTGGCGTAGTCGCCGGGAATGGAATAGCGCACACCATTGACCGTTGGGAATGTGTCCGCTGTCTTGGTGTCGTCCTTGTAGTACCCGAGGGGAGTGTGGCCACGAACGCCGATTCGTCCGATGACCCCGGATCCGGGCTCGACCAGTTCTCCATTGTCATCAATCACCACTGAGTTCTTACTCAAGGTAAATGATGCTGTCTCCGCAGCGGAGTCTTTGGAAGAGACCGATGAACCAACACCAAGAGCTTCTGATGACCCGTAGGCATCGACCAGGATGAGCCGTGGGTAGTGAGCCAGAATGCCCTTCTTTGATTCATTGCTCCAGATAACACCGCTGGACAAGATGACCCGAAGCGAAGACAGATCCCAGCGTTCAGGATCAGCATCCAACTCATCGAGGATGGGGCGAGCAAAGGCGTCACCGACAATGAAGATGCTCTTGATTTGCTGAGCCTCGATCGTTTCCAATAGTTCGGGGATGGAGAGCTTGCGCTCGGTCAGTGTGACGATTGAGCCGCCGAGTGACAGCGTGTTAGCACTATTGATCAGGCCGGTCCCGTGCATGAGTGGGCAGGCGGGAATGCTCGCTGGACCTGGGCGAGCCAAGGCCCGGTCACGTACGGCGGGAGAGAGCCACTCGCCGGTGTCGGTCTGCCTGTGATCTGGTCTACCGTCCAGACTGTTGCCGTTCGGGCCATCGACAACCAAGAACAAATCATCCTGTCGCCACATGACCCCTTTCGGCATCCCAGTCGTGCCCCCGGTGTAAATCAGGACGAGATCATCACCACTCCGACCGCTTGGGTTGCGCGCCGCCTCGTTGGTCCTAGTGGCGATTGCCTCTTCGTAGGGTATGGCCCAATCCGGACACGGCCCAGACTGGTCATCGACCCACAACCAGGTATGAATCACTGGTACATCAGCCCGGAGCGATTCGATGGTGTCGGTGAAGGCCCCATGAAAGACAACAGCAACGACGTCGGCATCGCCCCAGAGATAGGTCAGTTCGTTGGGGCCGTATCGGAAGTTGGTATTGACATGGACCAGCGATGCCTTGGAGCAGGCGTAGAAGGTCTCCAGGTATTCGGGTGTGTTGTAGAGATAGAACCCGACCTTGTCCTGGTGGCCGCAACCAGAGTTGAGTAGAAACTGGGCCAAGCCGTTGGCGCGCTCGTCGAATTGTTGCCAAGTAACCGTGTGTTCGCCGTGCACAAGAGCGGGTTTGGTTGGTTGGATTTGGGCGAGAGTTTCCCAAACATCGGCATAGGTCCAGCCGGTTGCAGCTTGCTTCATCTGTGGGGTGTTCACTTGAGCAGCATGGTCGAAAGAGGCCGGTTCGGGCAACACGACGGCCAAAAGGTGGGAAGATACATCGGTGAACAAACCGATCAAGAAGCTTCTCGTCGCTAACCGAGGCGAGATCGCCATCCGAATCTTCCGAGCGGCCTATGAACTCGGGATCGAAACGGTCGCCATTTTCACCTGGGAGGATCGCCAGTCGCTGCATCGTCTCAAGGCGGATGAGGCCTACCAGATCGGAACGGTTGGCCACCCCTTGCGTCCATATCTGGACATCAAGGAGATCATCCGAGCGGCACTGGCCGCTGACGCTGATGCGGTGCATCCCGGTTACGGTTTTCTGTCGGAAAGCCCTGAACTGGCTGATGCTTGTGCGGAAGCCGGACTTGTCTTTGTTGGTCCTCCGGGCCGGGTCTTGCGGTTGTGTGGCAACAAGATGAAAGCCAGAGAGCTGGCCCATGCCGCCGGTGTACCTGTCTTGCAGCAATCGATAGAGGTCACGTCAGAAACAGCGCTGGTGGCGGCAGAGCCAATCGGATTCCCCATCTTTGTGAAGGCAGCATCTGGCGGTGGTGGCCGTGGGCTTCGCCGGGTTGACGATCCGGCTGAGCTCGCTGCTGCAGTCGGCACTGCCCGCCGAGAAGCAGAAACGGCTTTTGGCGATCCAACCGTCTTTTTGGAGCAAGCCGTCATCGAGCCTCGCCATATCGAGGTGCAACTTGTTGGCGATGGCGACGGAATCGTTCATCTCTTTGAGCGGGACTGTTCGGTTCAGCGGCGGCATCAGAAGGTGGTCGAGATTGCGCCAGCACCGAACCTGGATCCTGCGATTCGTGACCAGATGTGCGCCGAAGCGGTGAAGTTTGGGCATCACATTGGCTACATCAATGCGGGAACGGTTGAGTTCTTGTTGCAACAAGACGGTTCGTTTGTGTTCATTGAAATGAATCCGCGTATCCAGGTTGAGCACACGGTGACTGAAGAGACCACCGGAGTCGATCTGGTTCGCACCCAGCTCCGTATTGCTGCGGGTGAATCGCTGGCTGAGGTAGGTCTGAGCCAGGATGCGATCCAACAACGAGGCGCTGCCCTGCAATGTCGGATCACCACGGAAGATCCATCTAATGACTTCCGACCCGACACTGGGAGAATCCTGGCCTTTCGTCAGCCCGGTGGAGCCGGTATCCGCCTTGATGGAGGCGGTGGCTACGCCGGGGCCGAGATCACGCCCTACTTCGATTCGCTCCTGACCAAGCTCACCTGCCGAGGCCAGACCTTCGACGAAGCAGTGGCCCGGTCGCGTCGAGCTCTGGCTGAGTTCCGTGTCCGAGGGCCAGCCACCAATATCGCTTTCATTCAAGGAGTGTTGGATTCTGAGGAGTTCCAGGCCGGGGGAGTAACCACCTCGTTCATTCAGCGCCACCCCGAGCTGCTTCTGGCCAAGCAGGGTGGAGACCGAGCGACCAAGTTGCTTCGCTGGCTCGGCGATGTCACGGTCAACCGTCCCAACGGCGAGGGTCACGGTTGTGAAGACCCAACCACGAAGCTGCCACCAAGGCCGACTGTGGAGCCGACTGACGGATCGAAGCAGCGACTGGATGAGTTAGGTCCTGAGGCCTTCGCCACTTGGATGCGCCAATCGAAGGCGTTGCTTGTCACCGACACCACCTTGCGTGATGCCCACCAGTCAATCTTGGCCACCCGGGTGCGAACCTTTGACCTGGTGGCCGGTGCTCGCCACATTGCGCAGCGCAGCCCCGGCTTGCTGAGTCTGGAGTGCTGGGGTGGTGCGACCTATGACGTTGCCTTGCGCTTCTTGCACGAGGACCCGTGGGAGCGCCTGGAACGGCTTCGCGCTGCTGCACCGAACCTTTGCTTGCAGATGCTTCTGCGGGGACGCAACACCGTTGGCTACTCGGCATATCCCGATGTGGTGGCCGAACGTTTCGTGGCTGAAGCCCATCGGACCGGGGTCGACATCTTTCGAGTGTTCGATGCCCTCAATTCCGTCGAACAGATGAAGCCCGCCATTGATGCCGTCCGCACTACCGGAGCGATTGCCGAAGGAACCATTTGCTACACCGGCAACCTGGATGACCCAGCCGAAACCCTGTACACGCTGGACTACTACATGGGTATTGCCGAGCAGCTGGTCGAGTCCGGAGTGCATGTCTTGTGCATCAAGGACATGGCTGGACTACTGCGCCCGGGGGCAGCGCACCGGCTGGTCACGGCCTTGCGTGAGCAGTTCAGTCAGGTTCCCGTGCACCTGCACACCCATGACACTGCCGGTGGACAGATGGCCACCTATTTGTCGGCATCCATGGCTGGGGTTGACGCCATTGACGCGGCAGCGGCGCCCCTGTCGGGAATGACGTCACAACCCTCCATAGCTGCGGTCACGGCAGCCTTTGAGCACTCCGATGTAGAACCGGCGATCAGTCTGGACGGCCTCGGTTTCTTGGAGCCATTCTGGGAAGCCACCAGGCGGGTCTATGCCCCGTTTGAGGCTGGGCTTTTCTCGCCAACGGGCACGGTCTATCAGCACGAGATTCCCGGTGGCCAGCTTTCCAACCTGCGCCAGCAAGCCATTGCTGTTGGCCTGGGTGAAAGATTCGAAGAGATCGAAGAGCTCTACGCCGCTTGTGACCAGATGCTTGGACGGATCATCAAGGTGACTCCAACGTCCAAAGTTGTTGGAGACCTGGCTCTCCAACTGGCGGCGTCGGGTCTCACCGTTGCTGACCTGGTGGCCGATCCTGCCGCCGCCGACCTGCCCGACAGTGTCGTTGGCTTCCTCCACGGCGAACTGGGCGAGCCTGCAGCTGGTTTCCCCGAACCGTTCCGTTCGGCTGCCCTCGTTGGTCGCCGGGCAATGTCCACTCCGGAATCCCTGAGTGACGAGGACCTGCAAGCACTTGATGGTCCTGGCGTTCGGTCTGCCCTGAGCCGCCTACTCTTTCCAAAACCCTTCGCCAGCTTTGAAGAACACCTGGAGGACTACGGCGAGCTGTCTCGACTCTCCAGCGACCTCTTCCTTTACGGTCTCCAGGTAGGTCAACAAGATGTGTCCATCAGCTTGGAGCGTGGGGTGCAGCTTCTGGTTGGTCTTGACGCCATTGGTGAGCCCGACGAACGGGGCATGAGGCGAGTCGTCTTCCGACTTAACGGCCAGCTCCGTCCGCTGGACATTCGCGACCATTCCGTTGGCCAGGACGTGGGTGGTAGTGAGCAAGCGGATGAAGCTAACCCTGGTCATGTTCCTGCACCGTTCACCGGAATAGTCAGCGTGCAGGTTGAGGTTGGTGATGAGGTTGAGGCCAATCAGGCCGTGGCCCTGATTGAAGCGATGAAGATGGAGTCAGTCATCTCGGCTCCAATCGCCGGAGTCATCGAGCGCTTAGGTGGGGCGGCTGTCCGATCGGTCGAACCCGGTGATCTTGTTCTTGCTATTCGGCCGATCTAGCTGGACGTCTTCGAGGGTTCGTTGTATGCCCCAGGGCGATGGAAGAGGCCTTGTTCCCAGCGCTTTGGGGTGCCAAGAACAGCCCGTGGATAGTCCTCAAAGAGCCAGCGAGCAAAGTTTCTTCGTGTCCATGGGGTCAGGGAGCAGATTCGAAGACTGGCTGAGGCTCCGACCTTCGTAGCAAGAACCTTGGATAGCAGTCCAGCCAGCTGATGGTCCCTAACCATCCCCTTGCGAAGGACTTGTTCGTATTCCGCGATTGCTGATTCGGGGGAGTCGGCCCCTGCCTCAGCGATCATTCGGGCGGCCAGCATTCCAGTTTCCAGGGCTTGGCCGATGCCTTCACCGGTCATTGGGTCGGTGGCGCGTGCGGCATCACCAACGAAGATCACGCGATGGTCGGTCAAGGTGGTGGAGGGGAGCCGAGCCGGAATCGGCAAGGCCTTATGCGGGGCCTCCGCTACAGCATCGGCGCCGAGCACCTTGCGAATATGCGGGCGTTGCAAGATGTCAGGCCAGAGCTTCTTCATGTCCTGAATGCTCGGTCCGGAATCACTCGGTCCGTCGTTACGCAGTATTCCAAAACCAACGTTCGCCGTGTTATCGGCCAGGGGAAAGGACCAGACATAGCCGGGCAAGAGGTCCGGCTCGAACCAGACGCACAGTTCCTGAGAGGCTTGTGGACTCACATTGCGGAAGTATTGGCGGAAGCCGTGCCAATCGCCGCGGTAACCCTCGGTGGTCAGACCGAGCAGCTTTCGGGTTGGTGACCACATGCCGTCGGCGGCGATGAGCATCTTGGCCTCATAGGCCTTGCCCCCAGCCTGGACCTCAACCCGGTCAGCATGTTGCGTGATGGCTTCGACGCCAGTTCCTTCATCAACCTGCGCACCAGCCAGACGAGCCAGGTTCACCAGCTCGGCATCCAACTCGCTGCGACGAGCAACGGCCGCAAACTGGCCACGACCCTTCGGCAAGGGGAAGGAGATGAGTTTGCGCCCTGGTCCAGCAACCTTCACATCATCAACGATGTGCCAGCTCGGCACGTTGGTTGGATCCAGGCCCAGATGGTCCAGATGGCGTAGGGCGCCGGTGGTTAGACCGTCGCCGCAGCACTTCTCGCGAGGGAAGGTTGCCTTGTCAATAACGGTGACCGTCAGGCCGTTCTGCCGAGCTTCAATGGCGGCGGCAGAGCCAGCTGGCCCCGCACCAATGACCAGCAGGTCGCTAAGAATGGGCACTACTCCGCAGCAGTTGTGGACGAGGTTTCGGTGACCGTGGTCGGTGTTGTCTCCGTCACCGTGGTGGGAGTTGTTTCACCAGTCGTCGGGGTCTCGCCCTCGACGGTCGTGCTTGTTTCGCCCTCGACGGTTGTTGTGGTTGCGTCCGGATTGGTGGTGGTTGGAACGGTGCTATTGCCGTTGCAGTCCAGCCCAGCAGCCGGTCGGTAGACAGCGAAGACCTTGTCGTTCTTCACGTCACCGTTCTCGAAGACACGCTCGCGCTTGGTGGTCCAGCGTGTGCAGTGTCCCTGGCTGGTGCCGGTGATGGTCTTGTCGCATTCCTTGGCTCCGCTGACCAGCGAGCCATCTTTGGCCACACAGAATACGTCGATGTTCTTGGTTGAGTAGAAGGTCACGGTGATACTGGTATCGGTCCAGGTTGGCCAGACCAGCACGCCATATTCGGTGGGATTGCTGATGATGAAATCGGGCTTTGGAAACGAGATCGTTGCTTCCCGGCCCTTGGGATAGCGACTGAAGTACAGCGAATGGCTTTGGTATTCGTTGAGGTCGAGGCCACCAAAGAATGCGGCGTTGAAGATGGTGGTGGTGAACTGGCTCACGCCACCGCCAACTTGGGCCTCGAGGATGCCGTTGGCAATAGCGCCAGCGGCCTTGAATCCTCCGGCGGCGGTGCGTCTGCCGACCACATCATTGAGATCGAATGACTCACCTGGTCGAATCACATATCCCTGAACAATGGATGCCATCAACTGGATGTTGGTGACCCGGTTCTCGCAACACTTGTGGTTGGTGGTGAAGGTTGAGATTTCTTCGATGATTCCCAACGCTTCGAGCTCGGCTACACCTTCGTCGCTGCCTGCGATGCTTGGCTGCAAGCGGATCACTCGAAGTGATGGGTCGATCTCGTTGTCTTCGTCATTGTCTTCGGCGTCAGGATCTTCGGATCCTTCATCGACAATGGCAGCAGCCATCAACCCGATCTTTATCAAGTCGCCGGTTTGCTCGTCACAGCAGACGACGGACTCGGCGGCAGGAACGATGATTGGTTCTCCGTCGATGACCTTGAAGGTTGCTTGCTGTCCTTCTTCGCCCAGTGTGGGGAAGAGGGGTTGTAGGGCAGCCGCTGCCTTGTCAGTGTCGACGATCCAGTCGAGGATTTGGGCGTCGGGGCTGAGCGAGATCCAGGATCGGATGTCGGTTCCGTCAAGTTCGACCTGGGTATCCAAGACCTGGATGACAATCGGGTCGGCAGTGGCCTCGTTGGCCTCGACCATGATGGCCTTGAGCTCTGCGGAGCCAACATCGGGTTTGAGTGGAATCGAGGGAATCGCGACCTCATAGGGGGATCCCCCCTCAATGGCGGCGGGTAAAGCAGCGGCCAGGACCCCCGGGTCAACAATGGCTCCGTCGGATCCAGGAATGACGGTCAGCATGTTGCCACTTAGTCCCAGCTCGGGGTCGCTGGGCATGGTGAGGAGCGGGTTGATCAGATCCAGAGTTGCTTGGTTGGCGAGAGCATCGTCGAAGACATAGTGAGCTTCGATGGTTTCGTCAGAAAAGAAGGTTCCGATCCAGCGGAAGGGGCGGAACAAGAAGAATCCGCCTCGCCGGGCGGCCAACGCGTCGGCGGCGAGGCGTTCGCCGTCGATTCTTGCGCCAAGCGATACTGGATCGGTTGAGACCGAGGTGTTGCCAACGGCGATGGTGAGAGGCTCTGAGGAGAAGCGAGTTGTGAGATCAGTGCCAGCTTGCACCACGTCTGCCTTGGTGAGGCCTCCGAGGTTGGTTGTCTCAACGACAACGTTGCGGACCACTTGGTCCGAGGAAACTACTGAATCGATTCCCCAGGCCGCCACCAGAAGGAGGAAAAGGCCGAGGGGTACACCCGCACCAAGGAGGGGCCACCGTCGCTTGTTAGACACAGCGGAACATTGTGCCAGGTCAGAGCCCCATTCGGGCATCACACTTTTGTGTTGTCTTCAGAATGTGACAAGCTCTCGCTAACGAGAGGTTCTGAGATGCCAATTAATCCTGGTGCGGTCGGTAGTACGAGTGAGGGGAATCGGTGGTCATGGGCCTCCGATGATGCCCTTCTTTATGCTCTGGGTGTGGGTGCTGGAGTGACTGACCCGGTGGTCGAAGAGCTTGAATTCACCACCGAAAACACGTCCGGTGTAAGCCAGCAGGCGCTGCCCAGCTTCTGTGTGATTAGTGCCCACAAGGCCCGTGGCGGCACCAGTGCGTTGGCTTCAATCGGCTCGTTTGACCCGAGGATGCTGGTGCACGGTGAGCAGGGTTTTGTGCTTCATCGGCCAATGCCGGTTTCTGGTGAGGTGACGATTACCGAGGAGGTGACCGGGATCTACGACAAGGGCAAGGGAGCGGTCGTTGCCACGAAGTCTTCAGCCGTGTCGGTTGAGGATGGCCAGCCTCTCTTTGACCTGACCTCGTCGGTGTTTATTGTTGGTGAGGGCGGTTTCGGTGGAGATCGGGGCTCGAGCGGCCAAAAGAGCGTTGCCCCCGATCGTGACCCGGACTTGTCCATCACCTATCAGACCCGTCCAGATCAGGCCCTGCTGTATCGCTTGAGTGGGGACCGAAATCCTTTACATGCCGACAAGCAGTTCTCCGACGTTGGTGGCTTCCCCCGACCGATCCTGCACGGGTTGTGTACCTATGGTTTCACTGCCCGGGCTTTGCTGCATGGCTTGTGTGATGGCGATCCGGCCCGTTTCAAGTCCATGTCCGGCCGATTCACCTCACCGGTTCTTCCCGGTGAAGCGCTCACCATCAACATGTGGCGTGAGAGCGACCAGGGCGACGGCACTGATGGCCAGACCGTGTTCCAGACAGTCGCTGACGACGGCCGAGTCGTCATTGACAACGGCTCAGTCACGACTAAGTAGGGCGGGGTCAGGGCTCAGTTAGTGGATTAATCCGCCCGAGGAACGAGGGTCCAGCCTCAGTGGTAGCGAGGGCGGGTCATCATGAACTCGCTTTCCTCGCGGTGAATGACCTCGTCGTAGCCAATCTGGCGGAACATGTCTGCCAGACTGTCGTAGGAGCCGTACTCCTTCTCGAACTGACTCTCAAAGCTTGTTGTTTCCCACTGCGGGTTTTCGTCCACCAGGTGCGCGTACTCGTGGGCGGCGTGGTCTTCGAAGTCGGCGTTCAGTCGGTAACTCCACTTTGGCTTCAGCACAAAAAGAATCCAGGACATCTGGTAGTAGACCACGGCCAAAATCTGAGGAATGATCCGGCCTTTCAACCAGGTTCGCCGGTGATCTCTTGTGAGTTCCTCGAGGATCAACAGGTGCCACTGTTCGTTGTCTTGTTCGAATCGAGCAACCCGTACGCGCTCATGTACGCGCCGTGCGAACTCTGGCCGTTTCGACGTGTGGGTCATTGCCACGTACGCAATGCTCTCCCATGCCTGGTATGGGACCCGCGCCACTACTTCGATTACTCGGAATTTGTCCAGGTCGCGCTCAGGTCCGTAGACAGCGTCCATGGTGGCGAACAATGCCTTCGCACTTAAGGAATAGTTTCGCCTCGGCTGCTCAAGCTGTTTGATTTGTTCCTGGACGAGTGCATCGTGATCCAGCCTCTTCATCGGACCGAAGGGCGGGCGTTCTCCAATGGCTTCGGTAACGGGGCCTACGGTCGTCATGGGCGTCTCCGGTCTCTAGCGATTTTCCTCTCAGCGTATTGTCCCACTGGAACTCTGGTCTCACCGCGTGACCAATAACACCCGGCTCACGTTGGACCTTACCGGTTGGGGTCAATCAGCTGCGGTGGCCTCGATCTCGAACATGAGTGGGGCGATGGCTAACCGCGTTACCCCGAGCACGGTCATTGGGGGAGCGATGTTGAGCGGTCCGAATCGGGCGCCGAGTACATCGAAGTTCTTCATCGCTTCATCCACGTCCGTGGCATAGATGCCAAGTCGCGTGATGTTGGCGAGGCTCATGCCGGCAGCACTCAAGACAGCCTCCAGATTGTCAAGAGCGAGAATCATCTGATTCCGCATGTCCTCGGGGTGCTGGGGGTTGCCTTCGGCGTCAACCGAGGTTTGACCCGCACAGATTAGTTGTCGGTTGACTCCCTGGAGAACTTCGCCTTGGTTGTAACCGAAATTCAGTGACCACGGCCATGGGTTGACTGGTGTTCTGTTCATTGGTGGCGTCTCCTAGTGATGACTACTGATAGGGCGGATTGTCCGTCCCCGGACGACCGGTATTGGTTGTCCAGGCAACAACGTATGGGCTATTCATGACAGGAACTGTCAGTGAATATTCCTAAGATGCATGGGGTGACGCTTGTTGAACGCCTTGACGAATTGGTTCGACTGTTGCGGGTGCGAGCTGACTGGCGCACCGAGGACCTTGCGGAAGCGCTCGACGTGTCGGCCCGGACCATCTTGCGGGACCTCGATCGGCTTCGTGATCGTGGTTTCGAGATATCGACCATGTCCGGGCCTGGTGGCGGGGTGCATCTCGAACCTACTTCGGTGCTGGTGACTTCACAGCTCGACGGCGAGGAAGTTGTTGCTCTGATCCTGTCGGTTGCGATCGCGCAGGCCATGCCGTGGATGCCCTTTGCATCGGGTGCACAAGATGCCCTGGCCAAGATCGAGGCGTCGCTGCCCTATGAACGAGCCCACGCGCTTCAAGCATTGATGATGCGCATCATGATTGGCAATCCGGCATCGGCATCGGTACGACGAGAGGGGAAGGTCAGCCCACTCCTGGCTCGTTTGTTCGAGACTGCGTTCAGTGAAGAACGCTTCCTGGCGTTCTTTGCCAGCTATCGCGATACCCACGGGAAGGAGTCGCGCCGCGTTGTCGAGCCTCATGGCCTGCTGGTACGAGCACCAATGTGGTACGTGATCGCATGGGACACAGTCGTTGAGGAGCCTCGACTGTTTCGCGCTGATCGGATCCGGTCGCCTCATGTCCTGGCGAAGGAATTTGTACCCCGGCCGCACGAGCTAGTTAGAGGAATGTGCCCGGACGCCCGCCCAGTGTTGGCCATGGGTCATATCGCAACGCTCGATTGAGTTAACGTGTGGAGATGATTGAGCGGTTGCGGCTCTCGAACGTGCTGGGTTCCGGATCGAGAGCGAGCAGCGCATTAGCCCGTTCGTACGGGTCTTGACAATGATGTCAGACCCATGGACAAGCTAACGACCGACTCACTACGGTGGGAATCATGAACGTCTTCGAGTCGATCGCTGATCGCCGAATCCAGGCAGCACGGGCTGCTGGGATGTTCGACAACCTGCCTGGAGCTGGCAAACCAATTCCAGACCTCGACCAGCAACTTCCCCCCGGCTGGTGGGCGACACGGCTGGTCCGCAGGGAACGCAGCATGCTCCGGGCCGAAGAACTGGACCGGGAAGTGCGGGCCGAGATGCCAGGTTTGTGGCGACTTGACTCAGAAGCCTTGGTGCGTACCAGCATCAATGAGTTGAATCAGAGCATCGACGAGTACAACCGGGTGACGACATGGGAGCCGCGTGCCCGTCTTGATGAAAGCCACGTGATTGGTCAGTGGCAAAGAATTCGACAAGACAGGATCAGGCAAGGTAGCGCTGGCTAGTCGTTGGACTGGTCAGCGGCACAGCTCGCCCTCGGCCTGTTCGTACCTGGACTCGGCGAAATTGAAACTGAGCCAACCTCGGTCTTGCTCGCCCTGCTCCAAATGATCACAGATGGCCGACTCGACATTGGCACGTAGTTCTTCGGGCACAGAGTCGATTCCCTCGATCAGAACAAGACGCCCGTCATTGCTCATTCGATGAGCCATCAAGATGTCGAACCGTTCGTAATACTGAGCCGACCGGTTAGACGAGATATGGCTCCATGACTCAGGACTGTGACGATCCAGGTTGTAATTGGCGATGATCGATTCAGGATTAGCCAGGTTGAGCACAAAAAGGGTGGCTAGTCCAGACAAGATGAGGGCCGGCGTGAGCCATGACTTCCCCGGCCGCACACCGGAGACTCGAGCAAGCACAATGGCGAATGCCATAGCAATCCAGATACTGAAGACAGTGCTGTAGAACCGCAAGGGGGTGAGCCCCGTGTCTTGGATATAGAGCCTGAGCCTGACAACTGCGACCGCCACAATGCCCATCGTGAGCACAAAGGACAGGTAGCTGAGCTTGAGCAACATGTCTGACCTGGCTCGCTGACCGCCTTGATCTGGTTGACCGGCCCCGTCGGCGTGACCTGCATTGTCAGGATCATCAGTTTCGCTTGCCTGGTTTGGGCTCTCCGTCGGCTCCGAACGGAGAGCCCAAATGCCAATGATGAGGACAACGGTGAGTCCAGCAACCCACAAGAGTTGGAAGAAGCCCTGGCGGGCATAGTCCTTCACCGTCAGATCAGCTTCGGTCAAGATGCGACTGGCCGCCCCAGACAAGGCGTAGAGCTGTGAAGCGGCGAACAAGGCGAAGAGGAGATTGACCGAACCGAGCACGATCTTGGCCTCGCTGTCCCCAATGGACAGCCGCACGCCAAGCTCCGGCACGCTGGCAGCATCACGAGATGACTTACGTTGAAGCCCAAGGATAAGCGAGCTAACAAGCACCGTGAGCGCACCATGAGTAATGCTGGCTTCGATCAAGCCAGTATCAAAGCTAAAGAGGGAAGCAAATACCGGGTCTGCATTCGCCAGGAGCTGGCCCAACAGCACAACAATGGGCAGAGCAAGAAGAACACCACGCGTCACCCCCGCCGGAGTCCAAGTCCTTGGAGCGTCCCTCGTTCCACCTTCGGAGGCGGCGCCGTCGGAAAGGGGCTCGAGCTCGGTGCGTCCGGAGAAGCGGACCTTGCCGGCAACAAGATCGATAGGCGTCAGCAAGCAAGAGCCAAACAGATCCAAGAGTTCGAGGCCCAAGCGGAGGGGCGGCAGATCCCAGACCGAGCCGTCTCGGCCGAAGGCTGCCGCCCCAATCAGGAGAAGCAGAGCAGCTAGTAGGTCAAAGACCACCAAGCGAATCTCGGTCCGCCACGTAAGGAAGCCGCCAAACCCCGTAGCCCCAATGAGCATGGCTAGCGATGCCCTACTGCGGGCATAGCCAGCGATCCAGACGGCGATGGCCGACAGCAGGATGAACAGTGACATGGCCAGGGTGTTGGCTGCTGGCTGTTGGATGGCGAGGTTGCCGACGTAGGCGGCAACCAAGGCTAGGCCGAAGGCTCGCACCGGCATGGCGAACAGGTCGTGGTTGCTGCCCAGATTGTCTTCCTGGACCGCACCTTGTTTGGCACTGACTGCCTTGGTTGTGGTATCTACCATCGTGGTCTACGAGCAGAATTCGGTTTTGACAGACTGGGCTGACGCTTCGGAGAAATTGAAACCGGTCCAGCCTCGGTCCTGATGACGGTTGTATTCAAAGTCACAGATACTGGCCTTGAGGCTCGCTTGGAGTCCGGGAGGAAGATCGCCTGCTCCTTCGATCAGAACCTGAATCCCGTCACCACTCAGCTTGTCCTCACCCAGAACCGCCGCCCTCCCATAGCCGGGGTAGTCATCCTCGACACCCTGGCGAGCAAGGTTGTGACTGGCGATGATGGCTTCGGGATTGGCCACGTTGAGCGCGAACAAGGAAGTCATGGCTGACACCACAAGGGCGGGCATGAGCCAAGCCTTCTTCGGCCCAACGCCAGCCAATCGCAACAAGACGATTAGGAAGGCCACCGCAATCCAGATGCTGAAGACTGAACTGTAGAAACGCATGGGCGTCAAACCCCGATCACCGATGTAGAGCAAGAGACGGTTGAGGGCGACACCAATGATGCCACCGGTGAGCACGCCAGAGATGCTGGCCATCTTGACCACAGCCTTGGAATGGCCCTCTGAAGGCCGCATAGTCGAGATCAAGACGAGGACAAAGAGGGTCAGTCCAGCGACCCACAAGAGCTGAAAGAACCCCTGTCGGGCGTAGTCGCTGTAGCTCAACCCAGCGTTCTGGATGATCTGGTCTGCCTGGCCGAACCCGGCATAGATCTGCGTTCCAACAAAGACAGCGAACAACAGATTGAGTGAGCCAAGGACCACCATGGTCTCGCTCTTGCCGATGACCGGCAGGGTCGTTGATCCAAGATCGACAACGCTGCTACGAGACGACTTTCGGAGGATGGCGACGACGAGAGAGCCAGCAATAAGCATCAGGGCCAGATGGCCAAAGCCAATTCCAATGAAGTCGGCGTTGAAGTTGAAGAGTGAAGCGAAGACTATGTCAGCGGAAGCCAGCAGCACCCCGAAGAGGATGACGATTGGCAGTGCGAGAGCCAGGCCCCGCATGATCCGCATGCCCGAGGCCACCAGGGTCGAAGACTCCTCTGTAGCCACTCTAAATCGGGCGCCAACATCGGCAGGGCCGTCAGGAATAAGGCCCAGCCATGAGGCATAGAAATCGATGGTTTCAGTGAGAAATCGGATCGGGCCAATATCCCATATGGAGCCTCCACGGCCGAAGGTGGCAGCGGCAATCAACAGCATGAGGGCGGTAACAATGTCGAAGAAGATCAGACGAGGTTCTGTCCGCAAGATCATGAAGCCAGCAAAGACAACGGCCCCGCCTAGCAGGACAAGACCAGTCTTCGTCTTGACGTAGCCCAGCGTGTAGAGGGCAAGCGCGGAGAAGGCGAAGAAGAGAGCCATCACCAGGGTGTTTGCCGCTTCTTGGCGCAGGGCCAGGTTGCCAAAGAAGGCTGCGGTGACGGTGGCAGCAACTACGGCTCCACGCAGCGGAACCGGCTGACGGGGAGGTTTGGGTACCGCCGCTGCTTGGGGCGGCGTCGGGGGCGCTGGCGTGCTGGGAGGTGCCTGAGCGCTGGGCGGGCCAGAAGGCCGTGTGCCCGGCGAGCGCAGGGGTGTTTGAGCGGCTGAGCCCCAAACACTTGCTGGCTTAGCGGGTGGAGGGGCACCCAGCGTGTCGAATGGCGTCGTCTTTGGCGTCGGTGTACTCATTGAGAGTGACCGTAATTCCCCACTGTTGGGGGCCAGTGCAGGCGATGTGGAGTTGTTGTGCACGTCGTTCGTCGGCCCTTGGGGGCCTTCTCACTTACCGAGTTTCCTCGCCGGGGGCTCGGAAACGTCGAAGTTAACAGCCACCGTCTTCGAGGCTTGACCGGATTTAGAACAGCTTTTGTTGGGGGCGCTCGATGCCTCTGAGCTCGTCATAGTCGATTTCGACAAAGCCGATGGAACGATCACCGGCCAAGGTCTTGGCCTGAGGCTTGATCTCCTGAGCCACGAACATGCCGCGCACCGGAGCAAGGTCCGGGTTCCGGTTTAAGAACTCCAGGTAGCGAGTGAGTTGCTCGACGCCATCGATCTCGCCACGACGCTTGATCTCGATAGCAACCGTGTTCCCGTCCGGGTCCCGACACAGCAGATCAACCGGACCAATCTCGGTGGGGAACTCACGCCGAATCAGCTTCATTCCGTCTTCAATTCGACCTGGCTCAAGTGCCAGCAGCTCCTGTAGATGGGCTTCGACCCCATCCTTCTGAAGGCCTGGGTCAACGCCTAGGTCATGAGCGGTGTCCGAAAACACCTCATGGATGGTGATGAGTAGTTCTTCACCCTTGGGACTGACGACAGTCCAGTGATCGTCGTGTTCGGTGAACACATTGGGCGCATTCATCCAGTTGAGCGGCTTATAGGCCCCTCCGTCGGAGTGGATGGCCACACAACCGTCAGCCTTCACCATAAGAAGGCGAGTTGCACGGGGGAGATGGGCAGTCAGACGACCGGCATAGTCGACTGTGCATTCAGCAATGACAAGGCGCACATGCCTTGTCTACCGAACCAGTTCGGAAAGCGAAACGGCCTGGGTCCCATGGATCGAATTAAATGCCTCCGTTGGGTCGTCGGCAGCGTCTTCTTCCAGCAGTTCGTTGAGGTCGGTGATGCCCTCGATGATCTCGATCATCTCGGTCGAAGCATGAGTGACCTGCTGGCGCATCCGAGTGCTTGCCTCGGTCTGTTCGATCATGGCCGAATCGACCTCGCGCTGGAGCTCGGCGATTGATTGCACGCTTTCGCTGACGACAGCCATCTGGGTATTGGCGTCGCTCATTCTGGTGCGAACCTCGTTAGTCAAGGTGGCGATCTGTTCGGTGGCCTCGCTGGTGGTTGTTGCCAGGTCCTTCACTTCTTGGGCAACAACGGCGAAACCCTTGCCTGCTTCACCGGCTCGGGCGGCCTCGATGCTGGCGTTCAGGGCCAGTAGGTTAGTGCGGGAAGCAATGTCATCAATCACAACGACGAGGTCGGCAATAGCGTTGCTTTGGGTTGTGAGCTGCTCAATCTGATCCTTGGTTTCGCTACTCATGGTGTCGGCTTCTTGGGCCAGTGACGCGACTTCAGTGACCAGCCGGCTGACTTCGGCGCCCCCCTCGCTGATCTGGGCAACGAGTACGTCGGCTTCATCCATTGCTTCACGGACAGAAGTTGAGGACTCGGAGAGTTCACCGGTCCGACCGGTGGCATCGGCCGCAACCATCGCCCGGTGGCGCAGGGTGTGCGCCTGGGCCCGCTCCCTGAGGATGACTTCTTCAGCCCGGGTTTCCATTGTTCGCCAATTCATGAAGATGGGGGCCAGAAACCAGCTGAGAAGGCCGAGGTGGCCTCCACTCAGCAGGACCGATTTGCCCCGCCCGACGTCTTGGGTAGACAAGATGGATGGGTCAACGAGACTAAGGCCGACATGGTAGACAGCGGCCAGCGCGAGCACCGCAAGTATTGGACGGGCATCGGTATAGAGAGAAACCAGGGCAAGGACAACAAACCATGCGAGATGAGATTCGGTGCTTCCGCCGGTGAGGTGGCCAAAGACGGCGGTGGCAAATCCCAGCCCAAAGGAAGTGCTCAGAGAGCGAGCCAGGCGAGACTTTCCATGAAGAGCGCTAGTAGCGAAGACAAGCGCAGCCAGGCTTTCTGCCAGGGCCTGCCACCAGGTGATGCCATAGAGTAAACCAGCAATGAAAGCGACGGGAGCCTGAAGAAAAAGGGCAAAAACTATGGCCCGATGACGACGCTCGAACTCAACGTCATCGATGGAGCGTCCCACGGACAAGACTTTGGCAACCGGCTGTAGCAGCCCACTCAATTTCATTTCACGAGTTTCGGTGCGTCATGGGGCTCCATTAGGCCGAGGCGCCAGCGGATCCGTTCTGGGCCATACCAGGCGTGGTTCTGTGACCCCAGATCAAGTTCTAGGACAAGTGATGCTTGGCCAGGCGCTTTCGGATCAGTGCCCGCCGCTCTTGCAGTTCGGAGTAGGTGAGGTGGTCCATATCGGCCGGGTCAACTCCAAAGGCAGCCTTGGCTCCATCCAAGTCAAGCTTCCACTCGGAATTGGCCATGCCAAGCTGGGAAGTGATCGTTGCTCCGTGGTTGGTGGCGAAGTGGGTGGCAATGTCAGTGACAACAGCAAACATGTCCAACTCCGGGGCGAGGCTGGCGATTGCCCCATCCAGAAAGATCAGGTTCTTGATGTAGAGCATGAGGGGTTTGGGCAGACGCGCCCCGTAGCCAAGGAGGGCCTTGATGAGGCGCTGGAGTTCGGCAACCATCTCGTCGGGTTCCATCTTGGTTGGGTCGATCGGACCCTTGTCGATCCCAAGCTCTTGAACGACCTCGTCGATGTCGGTATCGGAGGGTAGGGCGCCAAGATCGCGCAACGCAGAGACCTGACCCTTCACCGAGTTCGTTGTGGTCGACATCATCATTCGGAGGAAGGCCAGGCGATCGGACTCGCTCAGCCGCCCCGTGATGCCAAAGTCGATCAAGGCGAGGCGACCGTCGGGCTGAACAAAGAGGTTGCCGCCGTGCAAGTCGCCGTGGAAAATGCCGTGCAAGAAGGCACCTTCTAAGAAGCCAAGCATGGCCGTCTTGAGGATTGCCTCGGTATCAAGGCCTGCCTCCCTCATGCCGCTGGCGTCATCAAAGTTGAATCCGCCCATGAACTCCATGACTAGCACTCGCTTAGTGACGAGCGTCGGGTGGGGGCGAGGAACAACAAAGCCCCGTTGGTCCAGTTCGGCAAACACCCGAGCAATGTCCAGCATGTTCGATGCTTCGATACGAAAGTCCAGCTCCTCAATGATCGTCTCGGCAAAGAGGTCAACCAAGGCCGGAGGGTTAGCTAGGGCCGAAACCGGAATACGGCCGACAAGCAGTGGCGCCAACCAGGACAGCACCTTCAGATCACGGCGAACCAGATCATTGATTCCCGGTCGCTGGACCTTTACCGCAACTTCTTCTCCACTGAGGAGCACAGCTCTATGGACTTGAGCGATTGATGCGGCCGCCAACGGGACGGGGTCGATGGATTGGAAGACTTCCTGGAGCGGCCGACCGAACTCTGCTTCCAGTACCTCCACGACGGTCGAGTAGGCAACGGCGGGAACCTGATCTCGGCACTTACGGCACTCATCCACCAACTCAGGAGGGAACACACCTTCGCCTGCACTGATGATCTGAGCCAGCTTGATATAGGTCGGGCCGAGCTTTTCAGCCGAAACCCGAACCCGGCGCGAAATACCTGCTCGAGACTTGTCTGTACCTCGTTCCTTGATGGCCCAGACCCCGACGCTCAGGCCGAGCGTTCGCATGACGGTGGCTGCTCGTCGCAGGGGTGGAAGCTTCGGTGGCTTGGTGAGACCGGGCAGGGATCGAGCCTGCGCTTTTCGTAGCTGCTTGACCTGGGGGAGCCAGAGCAACTTGTTGTTGGCAATACTCCATGGCTGCTGGCTGGAGAATGACCCCAGGTGGAGATCGTCGGGTTCGGATGCTCGTTCGCTCTGTTCGGTTGTCACTGGGTGACACTCTAGAAGTTCGGTGGTTCTTTGCTGAGTAGGGCCCGCACACCTTGTTTGTATTCAGCACCTCTCATCATCTTTTCCAAGAGCCGGACTGAGTCCGTGACTGACTGGCCGACATTGCCGTGAAGGTCCTGGTAGACCTGACGACGGGTGGCTTGCAAGGACCCTGCAGCTACCGAGCTTGCCAATTGCTCGGCATAGTCCAGTGTCGCAGCCAGGAGGTCTTCTGGCGGATGGATTGCATTGATGAGGCCGATGTCCAGGGCTTCTTCGGCCAGGACCACTCGAGAGGTCAGCAAGATGTCCATGGCTCGGGTCACTCCAACAAGCCGTGGCAGGATCCAGGAAAGGCCATACTCCGCAGGCAGACCGAGCTTGCCGTGAGCGGTGGTGAGCTTGGCGCCAGTGGAAGCAAACCGCAAGTCGGTGAAGCAGGCCAAAGCCAGGCCGATACCGGCGGCTGCACCATTGATGGCAGCAATCAGTGGCTTGCTCAGCCCAAAGTGCGAGGCGAACGGCGCGTCGAAGCGTTCGTCGAATCCGTAGCCCGGTTGAGCGATCGATTGAGAACTGGTTGTGTCCAAAGCATCACTCAGACCGTTGTCATATTGGCCCCTGTCAGCGTGGCTCTGCAAGGCCTGACTGTCACCACCAACACAGAACCGTTCACCGGCTCCGGTCAAAACGATGACACGGACCCCGGCGGCCTCGTCGGCTTTTTGTAGACACCAGCGCAGCTCAGCGTCCAGTCGACCGGTCCAGGCGTTTCCTCGGTGGGGGCGATTGAGCGTGATGAGGGCAGTTCGCCCGACGATCTGATACTCAGTTGCCCGAAGCTCCATTGCTCAGCCGTTGAGGATGGCCAGACACTTCTCGGCCCACTCCGGGCGACAGAAGAGCAGGTCAGGGAGATACGGGTCAGGATTGTTGTAGACCAGTGGTGAGCCATCCAGGCGAGAGCAATGCAACCCCGCAGCCAGAGCGACCGCGGCAGGAGCACAATTGTCCCACTCGTACTGTCCACCAGAGTGGGCGTAGATGTCGGCATCGCCGCGAACGACGGCCATCGCCTTTGCTCCGGCAGATCCCATCTCCAAGTACTCCGCACCGAGTTCCTTGGCCAACATTTGAGCCGCTGGTGGGCGGCGAGTACGGCTGACGATGACCCGAGGAGGTCCATCGACTGCTGGCGGCAAGATCGGCTTGTCCGCAGTGCTGAGCACCATGTCTTGCGCGGGCAGGGAAACTGCACCGACGACCGGGTCGCCGTTGATGACCATGGCGATGTGAACGGCCCAGTCAGTTCGTGGTGGCTCGGCGAATTCTCGAGTCCCATCCAGCGGGTCAATGATCCAGGTTCGTTCGGCCCCAAGTCGTTGGCGTGAGTCCGATGCTTCTTCGGACAAGATCGAATCGTCTGGCCGATGGGTCGCAAGCTCGTTGGCGATCAGCTCCTGGGCTGCAGCGTCACCTGCATCCTTCAGCTCGTAGTGGGTGATTCCCTGGGAAACCAGTCTCGCCCGAACCTCGACGAGGAGTTTGCCAGTTTTGACCGCTAGATCGCGGGCAAGGATGTGGTCATCTGTTGTTGCAGGCACAGGGTGCACCATAATCTTCTCGTGGGCGTAAGCCGTTGACAGTAGGAATTCGATGAACGGTCCCACCGATGGGCGGGTGCCGTAGCTCAGCTCTGGCAAGAACCGTGTGGCTCGCCAGCTTCGCTGTAACAATCAACGTGGAAATGGTCGACCCGGTCCCACATGCCATCGACATAGACATTGCAGATGACCTGCATGTCTTTCTGTCGGGCGCGGAATCGTAGGGCCCGCTCGCATAGGGCACAGGGAACAAGCGTGCCAGCTTCGATGACTCGTGACGCTGCTCGACTGGTTCGCTTCGTTGACGATTCTGTTGCCGTTGATTCAGCAGTGTGGCCCATGCGTCAACTATCGGGTCATTCTGGCGCCAGGTTGAGGAATATTTCCTTGGCCGAGCCCTACCTGGTTAGTGGCCGATACGTCACACGCTGAGGCTTGACGTCTTCACCCAATTCGCGCTTGCGAACCTCCTCGTATTCTGAGAAGTTTCCTTCAAACCAGCGAACTTGTGAGTTGCCCTCGAAAGCCAGAATGTGGGTGGCAATCCGGTCCAGGAACCAGCGATCATGGGAGATCACGACGGCACAGCCGGGATAGCGATCCAGTGCGTCTTCGAGTGCTCGCAGGGTGTCGACGTCCAAGTCATTGGTCGGCTCATCCAGGAAGAGGACATTGCCGCCACGTTTCAGCACCTTGGCCAGGTGAACTCGGTTGCGTTCACCACCAGAAAGAACGCCTACCGTTTTCTGCTGGTCCGAACCCTTGAAGTTGAAGGAGGCAACGTAAGCGCGGCCGTTGACCTCACGTCCGCCGAGTTCGATGATCTCGTTTCCGTCCGTGATTTCTTCATAGACGGTGCGATCAGCATCCAATGCATCACGGCTCTGGTCCACATAAGCCAGCTCTACGGTCGAACCGACAAGAATCTCGCCTTCGTCCGGAGTTTGCTCACCATCACCGGTGGCGGCATTGATCAGCATGTTGAACAGTGTCGTCTTGCCTGCACCGTTGCCACCAATGACACCCACGATTCCGGCGCGGGGGAGTGAGAAGTTGAGGTCGTCGATGAGCAGCTTGTCGCCAAATGCTTTGGACAGATTCTTGACGTCGAAGACCTGGCCACCAAGACGCTTGCCTGGTGGGATGTAGATCTGAACCTTCTCGTCTGCTGGGTTGTAGGCCTCGGCTTCGGCTTGCAGTTCTTCATACGCGCTGAGGCGGGCCTTGCCCTTGGCCTGGCGAGCCTTGCTGCCCATCTGGACCCACTCAAGCTCACGCTTCAAGGTGCGTTGCTGAGCATCCTGTTTCTTCTGCTCCTGATCCATGCGGCCCTGCTTCTGCTCGAGCCAGCTGCTGTAGTTCCCCTCGAAGGGGATTCCCTTTCCTTGATGCAGTTCGAGGATCCATTGGGCGACATTGTCCAGGAAGTAACGATCATGGGTGATGGCAACAACGGTTCCCTGATAGTCAGAGAGGTGCCGTTCTAGCCAGGCAACGGACTCGGCGTCAAGGTGGTTGGTCGGCTCATCCAGCAGGAGCAAGTCTGGCTGAGAAAGCAGGAGGCGACAAAGGGCGACTCGGCGGCGCTCACCGCCGGAAAGGTTCTCGACGCTGCTGTCTGGCGGCGGTAGACGGAGCGCGTCCATGGCGATCTCGATCATGCGCTGCAAGTCCCAGCCCTGCACGGCTTCGATCTTTGCTTCAAGATCTGCTTGCTGGGCCCCGAGCTTTTCGTAGTCAGCTTCTGGGTCAGACCAACCGGCAAGCACCTGCTCGTACTGATTGAGCAAGGTAACCGTTTCGCCAGCCCCGTCCATCACATTGGCGCGCACGTCCTTGGATTCGTCCAAGTGTGGCTCCTGCTCCAAGTAGCCGACCGTGAAACCGGGGGTCAGCCTGACATCACCGGTGTAGCCGTCATCAACTCCAGCCATGATCCGCAAAAGCGAAGACTTACCGGAGCCGTTGCTTCCGAGCACACCGATCTTCGCTCCCGGAAAGAAGGAGAGCGAGATGTTGCTGAGGACTTGGCGGTCGGGTGGATGGAATCTTCCGACCTTGTGCATGGTGTAGATGAACTGTGCCGACATAGTCCGTGAGGCTATTGGCAGTCAGCGTGTTGCGGACGATGAGCTAGCGATCAAAACAACAAGGAGCCCCGATCAATGATCGGGGCTCCTCAAGATTCAGTCTGAGTGTGACGTCACACTCTGGCTAATGGGGCTAGCGACGCTTCTTGGCTACAGCCTTTTTGGCTGCGGCTTTCTTTGGTGCAGCCTTCTTGCGGGCTGGTGCCTTTTTCTTGGCTACAGCCTTTTTGGCTGCGGCTTTCTTTGGTGCAGCCTTCTTGCGGGCTGGTGCCTTTTTCTTGGCTACGGCCCTTTTGGCTGCGGCTTTCTTTGGTGCAGCCTTCTTGCGGGCTGGTGCCTTTTTCTTGGCTACAGCCTTTTTGGCTGCGGCTTTCTTTGGTGCAGCCTTCTTGCGGGCTGGTGCCTTTTTCTTGGCTACAGCCTTTTTGGCTGCGGCTTTGCGGGCTGGTGCCTTTTTCTTGGCTGGTGCCTTCTTTTTGGTTACAGCCTTTTTGGCTGCGGCCTTCTTGGCTGGTGCCTTCTTGCGGGCTGGTGCCTTCTTTTTGGCTACAGCCTTTTTCGCCCGAGCGGAGCTTGTTGCCGTTGCTGCTCGCTTGGTTGGTTTCTTAGCTGCAACCTTTTTCTTGGTTGCTGCTTTTCGTGCAGCTGGTTTCTTTTTAGTGGCCACTTGACTCTTGCTCCTTGTGAGATGTGCCTCAGTCGCTTTGTCGGCCTTTGCCGACTCAACGTGAGAACCTGTTCCTCGATCTGAGGCACTTTCATTGCTGATTGACCCAACGCTGATGAGTTCAACGTTGATGCCGCGACGATCCGAATCGAGAGAAACGACTCGGACCATGACGCTCTGTGTGTGCGCGACGATGTCTCGTGCACGTTTGGGAGGAGGGTCTCCCATAGATTTTGAAGGCAGATAGCAAACCGTCTGATCTGCAAGTAAGTAGCAGCCGTGGGAGGCGAATCGATCGACAACAGCTGGCACCGGATCACCGATGGAATAGGTACTGATGAAGGACAAGAAGTTCGCTGGTGTGTTCAGCTCTTCCACAGCAGGACTGCTGGATTGCCTTTGTCGGCTGGAGTTCTTGCCGGTCTCGGTCTTTGGAGTTTCTTTATCCGATTTGTTTGAGCGCCCGCGTCCGCGCCCGCGTTTCGGCTTCTCATCGGCTTGTCGTTTTGATTGCTCTGGCTTGTCGCTGGAGCGACGACTCCGCGGTGGGGGGGCGTCAGGAACTGGTGGCGGCCCAGAGGCAGACTTACTTGACTGCCGCTTGTTGGTTTTCTTCGGCGAGGTCCGTCCACCTCGTGATTCGCGGACGGAGCGTCGGCTTGCGGGTCCTCGAACTGGCACTCGGTCAACGAAGACCCAGCCAATGTGTTCGATCGGCTTGCCGCCAAGCAGGCGCCCTTCGTCGAAGAGCCAACCGTGCTCACCATGGAACTCCTGAAAGGAGTCGTTGGAGAAGACCGCTGCATTGGCTTTCTCCGCAACCTGAAGGATGAAAGCATCACCGCGGCCGACAACTCCGGCCGGCGGCATGATGATTTCCCCAGCATCTACGGCAGCGTCGAACTCTTCGCGTTCGGACTGGTCGATGCGGTGGGCAAAGGTGGCGTCAACAATGACCGTTAACGAATCGAAGTCTTTTTCGCGTATGACAGCTCGAACCGCCTCGTCCAACTGTTGCAGGCTGGGCAGGTTTCGACCTTCGGTTGCGATGTTCGATCCGTCAACGACTAGATGGGAAGTCGGTGAACTCATGCGGCATATAGTCAACCACTGGTTGGGACCAATTCAAGGGATGGCAGCGGTTTAGCTCAATAAATCTTGCCAGCCGGTCAGAATTCTCTATGGTCGACACTCATGATTCGAGCTGTACTTTTCGACTTCGGTGGTGTGATTCTCTCCTCACCATTTGACGCATTCGCCAAATATGAAGAACTCAACGACCTTCCCGATGGACTGATCCGACGGATCAATCAGACCAATCCCGATACGAACGCTTGGGCCCAATTTGAGCGTGGAACCCTGACTCCTGCTGGGTTTGCCGATATGTTCGAAGTCGAAGGCGGTGAGCTTGGCTACACGGTGAATGGACGCGACGTCCTTGCATGTATTGAAGGCGACGTGCGCCCAGAGATGGTCCAAGCTGTTCGTCGAGTCAGTGAGCTTGGCATGGTGACGGCATGCCTGACCAACAACGTTCGCTCATGGAAAAAGGGGCCAGAACATATTCGCCAAATCATGGAAGTCTTTGACCATGTTGTCGAATCCTCCGTGCTTGGTGTGAGAAAGCCAGACTTGCAGTTCTACGAACATGCGCTGGCTCAGGTCAAGATCGATGCCTCCGAAGCGGTGTTTCTAGATGACCTTGGCATCAATCTGAAGCCAGCTCGCGCCATGGGAATGATGACGATCAAGGTGCTAAACGCGGAGCAAGCTTTGAATGATCTAGAAGCCGTGCTCGGAATTGCGCTTCGTTCCTGACTGCTAGTCGGGAATCCCGGAGAAGGCCCGGAGCAACAACTCGGCTTGCTCTTGGTGATGAATCGCGTTGGATCCCGTCGCCGGGCTGCCGGACTCGGTCCGACTGACACGACGGATGTCGTGGCTGTGTCCGTGGGCCTCATAGAGACGACCCTTGACTGCATTCCACGCACCCATGTTCTCAGGCTCTTCCTGAAGCCAGACAATCTCCTTAGCGTTGTGGAATCGTTCCATCACCCTGGCTACGGCGTCGAAGGGCCAGGGGTAGAGCTGCTCAACTCGCACAACCGCTGCATTGGCACGAACCTTGTCTCGCTCTTCGATTGCTTCCATCGAAACCTTGCCTGAGGCCAGGACTACTCGCCGGACCGACGATGGATCGGCGAATGAATTGTCATCCAAAACCTCCTGGAAGGAGCCAGAAAGGAGCTCGTCGACCGTGCTTCGCGACCAGGCTGCCCGTAGCCCGGACTTGGGGGTGAAGACCACCAGGGGTTTGCGAATGTCGCGGACAATTTGTCGACGAAGAAGGTGGAACAACTGGGCCGCTGTTGTGGCATTGGCGATCTGGATGTTGTCTTCGGCGCAAAGGAGAAGGAAACGCTCGAGCCTGCCTGATGAGTGCTCTGGTCCTTGCCCCTCATAGCCGTGGGGTAACAACATGGTGAGTGGTGTGGTTTCTTCCCATTTGTCTTCAGCCGCTACCAAGAACTGATCAATGATGATCTGAGCGCCATTGACAAAGTCGCCGAACTGGGCCTCCCACATCACCAGATCATCGCGACTCACCAGTGAGTAGCCGTACTCAAACCCGAGGGCCGCATACTCCGACAAGGTCGAGTCATACACCCAGAAGTTCGTGTCGCCGGCCGCAGCGGCGCTGAGGGGGGTGTATTCCCCGCCAGTCTCGTAGTCCAGCAAGGTGGCGTGGCGGTGGGCGAAGGTGCCTCGGCGAGAGTCTTGGCCTGCCAGTCTCACTGACGTGCCTTCAACCAGGAGTGTGCCCATAGCCAAGGCTTCGCCCATTGCCCAATCGATCTCGTTGGCGGCGTAGGCGGCGTCTCGCTTGGCTAGTTGGCGAGCCAGCTTTGGGTGGATGGTGAACCCTTCCGGGCATGAGGACATTGCCGCATAAGCGCTATCCAAGGTTTCTTTGGAGACCCCGGTTTCCACATGAGGGAGTACTCCCACAGCAGGCGGAGCGGGAGCGGCGACACGTTCTTCATCCGGAGCAGCGTCTCTGGTTTCTTCCAAGCCCTGCTGAAGTAGACCTTGAAAGTACTCAAGTGCGCCTTCGGCTTCGGCAACAGAGATGTCGCCGCGGTCGATCAGGGCTTGGGTGTAGATCGTGCGAGCTGTCGGTTGTGCCGCGATCTTGCGGTACATCAGGGGCTGGGTATAGCTGGGGTCATCCCCCTCATTGTGACCGTGGCGGCGGTAGCCGATCATGTCGATGATGACATCTTTGTTGAATCGTTGCCGGTACTCAAAAGCAAGTCTGGCCACCCGAACACAGGCCTCGGGATCATCAGCGTTGACGTGGAAGATCGGGGCCTGCACGGTCTTCGCCACATCGGTTGAATACTCTGAAGACCGAGAGTGGTGAGGGGCAGTGGTGTAGCCGAGCTGGTTGTTGACGATCAGGTGGATCGTGCCACCGACCTTGTAACCCTTGATCTGGGACAGGTTCAAAGTCTCAAAGACAACGCCTTGGCCAGCGAAGGCGGCATCACCATGAAGGAGGATCGGCAGGATCGGGTAATTGCCTGCTTCGCACCGGTCCATGTGGGCGCGGGCCATGCCAAGGACGACTGGACCGACCGCTTCGAGGTGAGAAGGGTTTGGCGCCAGCTGGATGTCGATTTTGCTCTCGTCGGGCCCGGTGTGAGTGCCTTCGAAACCGAGATGGTACTTGACGTCGCCACCACCCTGGATGGCGTTCTCCGACAGCGTTCCTTCGAACTCTCGGAACAAGTCGTTGTGCTTCTTGCCCATGATGTTGACGAGCACATTGAGACGACCACGGTGGGCCATGCCGATGATTGCCTTGTCCATACTTTCGGTTGCAGCAGCTGACAGCAAGGCATCGAGGATTGGAATTGTACTTTCGCAGCCGTCGATGCCGAAGCGTTTCTGGCCGACATAGCGAGCACCCAAGAATTTCTCCAACGCCTCGGTTGCGCTCAAGCGTTCCAAGACATGGTGTTGCTCGTCCCGACTCAGCGGAGTGTGGCCACCTTCGACCTGTTCCTGAATCCAGCGTTTCTCTTCCGGATTGGCGATGTGCATGTACTCGACGCCAACGGTGCGGCAATAAGCGTCGCGGAGAACGCCGAGAATGTTGCCCAAGCTCATTTGGGTGGCCGTTCCCCCAATGGAGGCGTAGACACCAGCTGAGTTGCCGGTTAGGAACTCTCGGTCGAGGTCCCAGATAGTAAGTCCGAAGGTAGCCGGGTCCAGCTCGGGATGCATGGTCGAGGGACCGTCGGATAGTGGGTTGGTGTTGGCGATGAGGTGACCGCGAACCCGGTACTGATTGATGAGCGTGTTGACCGCCATCTGCTTGGCGTGAGCCCCGACAGCATCATCAGTTTCGGTCGCCCCTTGGTCAGTCCTCCACTTGACGGCTTCGTAAGGAACGTCAAGGTCAGCGAAGAGGTCTGCGTAAAAGTTGTCTTCACCCAATAGGAGTTCATGGACCCGCTTCAAGAAGAGACCGGACTCAGCACCTTGAATGACTCGGTGGTCATAGGTCGAGGTGATATTGATGATCTTGGACAGGCCAAGTTGAGCCAGGACCTTGGGGTCTGCAGCCTGATACGCCGTCGGGTAGCCAATCCGCCCGACACCAACGATGGCTGCCTGGTTCTGCATCAAGCGAGGCACAGACTGGACTGTTCCGAGAGTTCCAACATTGGTCAGGCTGATGGTTGCGCCCATCAGATCGTCCACTGCAATCTTGCCGTCGCGAACCTTGCGAATAAGACCATCGAAGGCGTCAACGAACTCGGCGAAGTTCATGTCCTGGGCATCCTTGATGACCGGCACAATCAGGGTGCGGGTGCCATCGGACTTCTGTTGATCAACGGCGATTCCGAGATTGATCTGGGAATCGCGGATGATCCGAGGCTTTCCGTCTGGCCCTTCGAAATAGCGATTGTTCATGGCCGGGACGGTCTCGGCCACCGAACGAATAAGGGCGTAGCCAATAATGTGGGTGAAGCTGGCCTTGCCTCCACGGACCCGCTTGAGATGATTGTTGAGAACCTTTCGGTTCACCTCCAGCAGCTTGGCGGGAATCTCGCGGAAACTAGTTGCCGTTGGCACGCCGAGGGACGATTCCATGTTGGCCACGATGCGGGCGGCCGCGCCACGCAAGGGCTCGCCCGGGATTTCAGCCGTCTCGTCGGTCTTAGATGCAAGCTTGGGCTGTGATGATTTTGGCGGCTCGGTACTGGTTGGCGCAGAAGGTGCGGGCGAAACCGGGGCTGGCGTAGCTGGGGCTAGTGGGTTCGGAATCGGAGGTGCCAGTTGAGGTTGGCTGATCTCAGCTGATGCGGGGGCTGGATTGCTTGGCGCGGCTTCATCTGGGGATGGGGTCGGGGTCAGAGGAGCGGCACCGGTTTGGTTGGATGGCGCGCTTCCATTCTCCGCAGCGAAGGTGTCCCGCCATTCTTGAGGCACCGATCGCGGATTCTCGCGATATTGCTCGCGTAGTTCGTCGACCAGCCATGCGTTAGGGCCGGATGGGTCAGGGGTCAGGTTCGGGGCCACGACGGGGAGCTTAGTGATCTCATTGGGGTGGAGCTGACCAGAGCCAAGGATCTCTCAGCGGGTCACCAAAATCTCACGGACAGTGCCTAGTCAAAGCTCAAGAGGTGTGGCCATAGAAGGGTGACTGGAAACGTCCAGTGGTGTGGGCGCTAGGGTCGAGGTAATGCTTGTCGCAACCTGGAACGTCAATTCACTGAATGCTCGAATGCCTCGAGTCGAGCCCTGGCTGGAGGAAGTCCAGCCGGACGTGCTGTGCATGCAAGAGACCAAGATGGCCCAGGACGCGTTTCCGACATCGGCCTTCGCCGACCTTGGTTATGAGTCAGTGCACCATGGAGAAGGACGCTGGAATGGTGTTGCCATCTTGTCTCGTGTCGGGCTAGAAGATCCGCTTGGCGGGTTTGCCGATGGGATTGAGGCCGACACCGATGCTCGGCTGGTCTCTGCCACCTGTGGCGGTGTGCGGATCCACAGCGTCTATGTGCCCAATGGTCGAGAAGTAGACCATGATCACTATCACTACAAGCTGTCCTGGTTAGCGCGCCTGCGCTCCCATCTGGAAGTCAGTGCTGATCCAACCAGTCCAGTAATCGTTGCCGGAGACTGGAACATTGCTCCGGAGGATCAGGACGTTTGGGATCGGGCTGCGTTTGAGGGTGCAACCCATGTGACCGACCGCGAGCGTGCTGCGCTCAGCAATGTCATGGACTGGGGGTTGGTTGACACCTTCCGTCAACGGCATCCGGGCCCTGGCCTCTACAGCTACTACGACTATCAGGCTGGACGGTTCCACAAGCGTGAGGGCATCCGCATCGACTTTGTGGCCTCGACACCATCACTGGCGGAGCGCTGTGTGCTTGATGTGGTTGATCGTAATGGCCGCAAGGGAACCAAACCCAGCGATCATTGCCCGGTCATCGCTGTGTATCGAGACCCCGTTTCTTGATGTGATTGCTTGGCGCGGTTTCTCCACGGGTGAAGGCTGGATGCAATGAAGTTTCATGAAGAGAGCGCCCGCATCATCAGCGCCTTTGTCGGCACGGGCGAGCCTCCGAGTACGCGACGCCGACTGGCATGGCGTCTGGGTGACAGCATGCGCGACATCATCGACCGCCTGGTTGATACTCAGGCCACCGATGAGGACCTGGAGGCCATCGCCTCTGATCTCGAAGCCATTACTGGACGACTCAGCCAGTTCGCCCACGGCCGGCGCTATGTGGGCGCCAGCGAAGCCTCCATTGCTCCGGGCAGTGACGGTCCACAAGGCCACGCCGACTACAGCCCAGTGATTGGACGAGCCAATCCACTCTCACCGCCGCTGGCCCTGCGCATCGAAGAAGACAAGGTGATCGGCACCGTGACGTTCGGTCACGCCTATGAGGGGCCGCCGGGTCATGTACATGGTGGACTGGTGGCCGCCGCATTTGATGAGCTGCTTGGGGCAACGCAAGCTCTCAGCGGTAGTCCAGGTATGACAGGTTCACTAACCGTTGACTACCGGGCTCCGACTCCTCTTCACACCGAGCTGCGGCTCGAAGGAACCCTGGACAAGATCGAGGGTCGCAAGATCTTCACCACGGCCCGCTTGCTTAACGGCGAGCAACTTTGTGCGGAAGCCAGCGGTCTGTTCATCAGCATCGACTTCGCCAAGATGGCAGCCTGGCTATCCGGAGTCGAAGACTAGGCCAGGTATTGCGCTCTGCTGGTGTTTGCTGTCGGTGCGTGCTGTCTGTTCTTGCAGCGGGCGCTCAGTCTTGGCTTTCCTTGACCATCTGGATGATGTCGTCGCCATAGCGTTCAAGCTTGACTGGGCCAACACCAGAGATATTGGCAAGCTGGCCCTTGCTCGTTGGTTGGCGCTTGGCCATGGCCCGCAACGATTGGTCACTAAAGATGAGGTAGGCAGGCACATTGGCCGCCTTGGCCCGGCCCGAACGCCAGGTGCGCAGCGCGTCAAATACTGGGTCACCAACCGGGTTCTTATCGTTCTTGCCCGAACGCTTGCTCTTCGTGGCCCCGGCGGCTTGGCGAGACTTGACGATCTCGGCTTTCCAGTCGATTGGCCGGTGACCGCGTTGCAGATGGTTGATAGCAGACTGCATCATCTCCAGGTACGGCGAGGGTTGGCGCTTGACTGCCTTGGTGCCAAAGGTGCGCTCACTAGCCCAGGACAGATGGAGTTGGGACTCGGCCCGAGTAACCGCCACATAGAGCAGGCGCTTCTCTTCGGCTAGCTGGCCGCCAGTCTTGGCGTAGCCGATTGGCATGTAGCCCTTCTCCAGTCCCGCGACATGCACAACCTCCCACTCCAGACCCTTGGCTCCGTGGAAGGTGGCCAGCTCGACCGCGTCGCCATCGACACCTACCTCGCCCGCTTGCACGGTGGTGATCCATGCCAACAGTCCGGGCCCAGTTGGTTCAGGATCGAGGCTGGTGTATTCGTGCACGAGACGGCTGAGTGCTGCCAGGTTCTGGCGTCGCTCGATCTCGGCTGGCGACAGGTCTTCGGTCGGGGCGGCTTCTTGGCCGGATAGGTCAAGTGACGGTGATCCAGGTGACGCCGATTCGAGTGGGCCTGATCCAACTGCCGCCCCTTCGAGTGAGTTATCCAATTCGCCCAAGGACTGGATCAAGTTGGCCCCTGGTCGCCCCAGTGATCGGAGCGCGTCCTTCACTTCCTTTGACCCCAGTGGCCCCGATCCGCCACGGACCCGAACTGGAATGCCAGCATCAATCAAAGCCTGTTCGATGGGTACCAGTTGGGCGTTGGTTCGGACCAGCACGGCTTGCTTAGCCCACTTGTCACCGGCATTGTGCGACGTCTTGATCTGTTGGGCTACTCCGGCCGCTTCGCCCAAATCGGTGGGATAGGAAGAGAGAGTTGGCACAGCACCGTCAGGTCGGTGGGGAATAAGTCTGCCGCTTTTGCCTGCCAGTGCGGCCGTGGCCATGGTCAGTATTTGGGGAGTGGAGCGATAGTTGTCGTCGAGACTGATGACGACGGCGCTGGGCTCTCGAACAGCGAAGTTGTCCAACAACATGGGGTCAGCACCGTTCCAGCCATAGATGGCCTGGTTCGGGTCACCAACAACGAACAAGTCATTGCTGTCGCCACGCCAGGCCCGAAGCAGCTCGAATTGCAGGGGGTTGACATCTTGGAATTCGTCGACGTAGAGGTGTCGGTGGCGCCAACGGACTGCAGCGGCATAGTCGGCATCGGCCTTCAGATCCCGGATGGCGAGAGCCAACAGATCATCGAAGTCGACGACCCGTCGTCGTCGCTTTTCCTGCTGGTAGCGCTCCATAAGATCGCCCAACTCGCCTTCGGGGAGGGGGGAGGTGCGGCCTGCAAGCTTGGCGGCGTTCTCATAATCTGCGGGAGCAACCAAGCGGGCAAAGGCCCATTCCATCTCGCCAAGAACGTCCAGCGGCTCGACCCGGGGACGGCGGCCAATCAGTTGGGCCACCATGCGGAACTTGCGATCAAGGATCGTTGGCGGCTTGATTCCTCGTTCGACCCAGCGTTGGCGAAGTTGGGTCAAGGCGATGCCATGGAAGGTGCCAGCAACGACCTGGTCACGCATGCCTCCGCTGCGAAGCCGCTGACGCAGCTCGCCCGCAGCCTTGCGGGTGAAGGTGAGTGCCAGTACTCGGTTGGGATCGGTCTGACCAACGGCGACTCGCCAAGCAATGCGTCGGGTCAGGACTCTGGTCTTGCCCGATCCAGCGCCAGCCAGGACGACTAGAGGTCCACCATCGGACGTTGTCGCTAATAGCTGTCGCTCATTGAGGCCCGCGAGAAGGTCGTCTGGATTCACGAGCTGACCTTAGCGGCGTGCCCTGACAGAGATGAGGTGATCAGGTTCTGGCGGCGTGCGCCTTAGGTGAGCGCAACTCCGGATCGACTCCGACGGGTTGGAGGGTAGTAGCCTCCAACCCGTGGCCTATCCCCCTGATCAGCTCAATCACAATGAAGAGATCATTCTGGATCTGCGTCCCCACTGGTGGTTCTTCGTCAAACACATTCTGGCGGTGCTTGGTGCTATCGCTGTTGGCATTGTCGCTCTGGCGTTTGGTGCTCCGGGCTGGGTCAGTCTTGCGGTGGGGATTCTGATCTTGGTGTCGCTGGTCTGGTTCGGGCAGCGCTACATCGTTTGGACCACCACCAACTTCGTGGTTACCAGCGATCGCCTGATCGTGAGGACCGGTGTGCTCTCTCGGGAAGGGATCGAGATTCCGCTGGAGCGAGTGAACACCGTGTTCTTTCGCCAGTCACTGTTTGAACGGATCATTGGCTCGGGAAACCTCACAATCGAATCGGCTGGTGAGATGGGAACCCAGAAATACGCTCACATTCGCAAACCCCTCAATGTGCAGAACGAGATCTACCACCAGATGGAAGCTAACGAGAACCGAAAGTTCGACCGAGTGAGCAACAACTTGTCCCAGGCTGGTCCGTCGATCCCCGAGCAGATCTCGCAGCTGGATGACCTGCGCCAACAAGGTGTCTTGACCAATGCCGAGTTCGATGCCAAGAAACGCCAGCTCCTCGACCGAATGTAGGAGAATCCGTCGGGCCTAGATTCCCCTAGGAAGCTTGAAAGGTTGAGGGGGATCCCCGATTTGGTGATTGGGGTGTGTCCTCAGAGTGAAGGGCATGACGACTTCACTCATTGCCCGCCCGCCCGCAGATCGTCCAGTCCGCTCCAGTTTCAACCAGACAGCCGAACGGTCGATCACCATTCTTGAGCCGACCAAAAAGGGTTGGTTCAGTGATCCGATGGGACAGCACAAGTTTCGCTTTCACGACGGGCTCGAATGGACCGAACACACCACTCACTTCGGGCCGGTGCCGTGCCTCGGGTGTCGCTGATCTAGACGAACAATTTGTTCTGCCGAAGGCGAAAACCAGGGGCTAGGTTTTGTGCCTATGTCCGATGACCATCGACCGCCAACCGCCACCCAATACTCGCTCTCATTGCGAGTCACCCTCGACAATATTCCGGGCGTGTTGGGCAAACTCACCACCGCCATTGGTGACGCCGGAGGAAACATCTATGCAGTGGATGGATTCATCGCCAAAGGCCCACTGCTTGAGCGCAAGGTTGTCGTCAACTGCTCCAGTGTGGAACACCAAGCCGAAGTAACGGCCGCGGTAGAAGCGGTGGAAGGTGTCACTCTGACTGACTGCTGGGACCGGACCTTCCGCATGCACGAGGGAGGCAAGATCGAAGTCTTGTCGCTGTTCCCTGTGGGTGACCGAGATGACTTGTCAATGGCCTACACGCCAGGTGTTGCCCGGGTCTGCACGGCTATCGCTGAAGATGAGCTGTTGGCAGACGAGTACACCATCCGTCGCAACACGGTCGCCATAGTGACCGATGGGACCGCCGTGCTTGGACTGGGTGACATTGGCCCAAAAGCAGCCATGCCGGTCATGGAAGGCAAGGCACTGCTGTTCAAGGAGTTCGGCAATGTTGATGCCTTCCCTATCTGCCTTGATGTTGATACGCCCGAAGAACTGATCGAGACGGTCATCCGTTTGGCTCCCACCTTTGGTGGCATCAATCTGGAAGATATTGCTGCTCCCGGGGCGTTCGAGATCGAAGCGATCTTGAAGGAGAAACTGGATATCCCCGTCTTCCACGACGATCAGCATGGCACCGCGGTTGTCACTCTGGCTGGCTTGGTCAATGCGCTCAAGATTGTTGGCAAGACCATGGAGGAGATCACGGTGGTGATTTCTGGTGTCGGCGCTGCCGGTGTAGCTATCGGCAAGATCCTGCTGGGAGCTGGTGTTGGTGACGTCATTGGTGTTGATCGATCTGGATCGGTATATGAGGGGCGTGAGAATCTGAACAGCTCGAAGCAGTGGTTTGCCGAGAACACCAACAAGAAGAAGTTGCAGGGCACGTTGACGGAAGTGACTGCCGGCGCGGATGTCTTTGTTGGCGTGAGCGCACCCGGTGTCTTGAGTGTTGAGGCTGTGCGGTCCATGGCATCGGACCCAATCGTCTTCGCCATGGCCAATCCTGATCCGGAGATATTGCCTGAGCAGGTCGAGGGAATCGTGCGGGTGATGGCCACCGGCCGTAGTGACTACCCCAACCAGATCAACAATGTGTTGGCCTTTCCGGGCATTTTCCGTGGTGCGTTGGATGTGCGTGCCTGCGATATCACCGAGAACATGAAGCTGGCGGCAGCAACTGCCATTGCCGAATCAGTTTCGGATGACGAGCTGAGCGAGACCCACATCATTCCGTCGGTGTTCGACAAGGAAGTTTCGGTTCGGGTGGCCAAGGCCGTAGCTGCTGCCGCCCTGGCCGACGGAGTCTGTCGGTCTTGAGGTCGGGCATTGGTGTTCGCTAGCGGGTGACGTCAGCGGTAGCGTGGCCGTATGCCTTCGCTCACTGGACGTGCCGCCAATCTACTTTCGACTCGGCTGGACCCATTGGCGCGGTTCACTTCCCGTACACACTCATCGCTTTACCGACGATTCGACGGCCGCCTCTTCGGCAAGTTCCTTCGCAAGCCGATCATCTTGGTCGATGTTGTCGGTCGAACCAGCGGGGAATCTCGGCCCGTTCTTCTCATGCGCATCGAACGGGGCGACGCCTACGTTGTATGTGGGTCAAACGGGGGTAATGCGACGACCCCGAACTGGTATCGAAACTTGGTGGCGGCGATGGCCGCAGAGGTTGAGGTCGACGGCAAGCGGGTGTCGGTCAACTTCCGTGAAGTGACTGACGCCGACGAGTTTGCTGAATGCTGGGACCTGCTTGTTGCCGGGTACCCGGATTTCGCCACCTATCAAGAACTCAGCGAACGAAAACTGCCGGTTGGCCTGTTGGAGCCTCGCTAGGCGGCCTTCGATTAAAGGGCGGCGATGGCTTCGGCCACGGCCAGGGTGCGGCGAGCATTGTCGACGTGGAGATTCTCAATCATGCGGCCATCAACGGTGACCACCCCACGTCCATCGGCCTCAGCCTCAGTGAAGGCTTCGATGACTCGCTTGGCGTAGTCAATCTCGTCCTCACTCGGTGCCCAAGTCTCATTGCACGGCTCAACCTGGTTGGGGTGAATCAGGGTCTTGCCGTCAAAGCCCATCTCCGCTCCTTGCACACACTCTGCAGCGAAGCCTTCCGGGTCACGAACATCGTTGTAGACCCCATCAAGAATGATCTTGCCCGCCTCGCGTGCGGCCAGCAATGCAGTAGCCAGGTGGGGGACGAGAGGATGGCGACTGGCGACCAGGGGAGAGCGAAGCTCCTTGGCTAAGTCGTTGGTCCCCATGACCAGGACAGCGACGCGCTCATGAGCGGCAATTTCTCGAACATCGAGGATGGCGGTTGGGGTTTCGATCATGGCCCAGATCATGGTTTCGTTCGCACCTGCGGCATCGAGCCGGGCGGCGATCTGGTCCAAGTAGGCGACGCTGTCAACCTTGGGAATCACCACGGCCGAAGGCCTGGCGCTGGCGGCGGCGTCGATGTCGTCCGCTCCCCAAGGAGTGTCCAAACCGTTGCAGCGGATTGTCAGCTCACGGTTGCCGTACTCGCCGGAGGTGACGGCGGCGACAGCCTTGGCCCGGGCACCTTCTTTGGCGTCGGGAGCAACTGCATCCTCGAGATCGAAGATGATGGCATCGGCGGGCAGGGTTTTGGCTTTCTCCAACGCCCGTTCGTTGGCAGCAGGCATGTAGAGAACTGAGCGGCGAGGGCGAAGATCGTTAGTCATAATGTGGTACCTCAGAATCCGTAGCTGGCGGCAAGCTCGGGGTCTCGCGCCGACAGGCTCTTGGCCAACTCGACTACCACCCTGCATTGCTTGACCGAGGCATCGTCTTCCATTTTCCCGTCCAGCATGATGGCGCCGGTTCCGTCACCCATGGCGTCGATCACCCGTTGGGCTTGAGCCACATCGGCGGGGGAGGGACTGAAGACCTTCTTGGCGATGTCGATCTGGACGGGGTGGAGGCTCCAAGCACCGACGCAGCCCAGCAGGTAGGCATTGCGGAACTGGTCTTCGCAGGCGACGGTGTCCTTGATGTCCCCGAAAGGGCCGTAGAAGGGGAGGATGCCGTGCATGACACAGGCGTCAACCATGCGGGCAATGGTGTAGTGCCACAGGTCTTGCTGGTAGGTGTTGCGTGGCGCTTCGGCATTGTCAGCGTCGGGGTCGTCGCGCACCAGGTAGCCGGGGTGTCCGCCGCCGACGCGGGTGGTTTTCATGCGCCGGTTGGCGGCCAGGTCGGCTGGGCCCAGCGACAGGCCCTGCATGCGGGGAGAAGCGCCACAGATGGCTTCAACGTTGGCCATACCTCGGGCGGTTTCGAGGATGGCGTGGATCAGGATTGGTTTCTGGACTTCGGCTTTGGCTTCGAGCTGGGCCAGCAGGCGGTCCACATAGTGGATGTCTTCGGGGCCCTCAACCTTGGGGATCATGATGACGTCGATCTTGTCGCCAATCTCGGTCACGATTTCGGTCAGGTCATCCAGGGCCCAGGGGGAGTCAAGTGAGTTGACTCGGGTCCAGAGCTGGGTGTCACCCATGTCGACGGTCTTGCCGACTTCGATGAGGCCAGCGCGGGCGGCTTCCTTGTCGGTGGATGGAACGCCGTCCTCCAGGTTGCCGAGCAAGATGTCGACTGAGGCCGCAATCTTGGGGACCTTGGCCACCATCTTGGCGTTTGACGTTGGGAAGAAGTGGATCATGCGAGAAGGTCCCATGGGGATCTCACTGACCGGATCTGGGGCACCGACGGCTAAGGGCTTGAAGAAGTCTTTTGAGCTACGCACGGCCAGAAAGATAGATCGTTTCCGTAAGCCGAATCAATACCGCTCGTCAGGTTGGGGCTGGATTGCCCACGTACCTGTCTTCAGTTCGACGGCAAGACCGGTGCGTTTCGGTTTGGAGCGATAGGTAGAGCCGATGAAGGCCGGATCTTGGATTCTCGTCCCCGATACGGTCGGCTGAATGAATACTTCGGAGTTCTCGATGAAGCACCAATGGTGAGTGGAAGGTCCGGGCTGCTTGTTAGCGCAGTGGCTACCGTACTATTCGTGGTGTCGCTGCTGAGGTTGTCCGGGATTGACCCGTTGATTGCATTTGCCTTGTCAAGAGAGATCAGCCCGGTCGATTTGGGTTACCACGTTATCTTCAGTAGCGGTCCTGGGGTCTTTTTCGGATTCGCATCCGGTTCTGCCCTAGGCAAAGCACGCAGCCGCTCATTGGAACTCTCGGCGGAAACGCTACTGTCGTTTGCGGGGGTTCTTTGGATGGGGATCCTGGTTCCGTGGGTTCTGGTCGCAATTTTCTTAATCCTGTTCTTCTTGTTCCTGTGGACCGCGACTGAGTCGACGGCCTCATGGGATCCGACCGTCTCTCAGTACTTGGTGCTTGGTTTCATGTATCTGGCGTTGGTAGCGTTAGCGTCGCCCCCGTTTCCGGTAGAAGAAATCACACTCACCACCGGACCGCCATTCGCGGCCAGCGTCCTGAATACGGGCTCTGAACTTGTCTATACCATTCCCTTGGATTCACAAATCTTCCGGGTGCCAAGCGAAGAGTTGATGGAGCGCCGAATCTGTCGAGTCGACAAGTCCGTCGCCTTTAAGAGTTTTCGAGAGCTCATGGTTGATGATCTTCCACCATGTCCGCGGCCGTAGTGGTTCACGCTTAGTGCACTCGTCACGTCTCAACTTCGGCTGTTTTCTAAGCCTGGTCCGAACCTACGCGGTGACAGGCGTTCGTTAGACCGACAGTGACACGAGCTTGCTGACCAGGTTGTCGTCCAAGCCGACCAACGTCATCAGCGCCAGCAACCCGAGGGTTCCGCCACCAACAGCCATCATGAATGGGCGGACCGGCAACATCAGCGGATTCGGGATCAGGTACATGACGGCACCGAGGGCAATGACTGGTGCCAGCATCCCGGCCAGGTAGGCGCCAAAGAGAATGATGCCGACCGGACCGCGGTCGGGCAGCTCTCCCAGCAGTGTCCCAAACTCGACACCGACACACGGAAGCCACAGGTTGGCGGCAGCGCCACCGGCTAGCACGCCTCCGGCTAAGGCCAGCAGGTCTAACCGGCGCAGGAGGGGCACCAACAATAGGGCCACGGAGGCGGCGAAAGCCATGGCAACCACGGGTCGAGCGAAGTCTTCAACCGTGGCTGAGAAACGTAGCCAAGCCAAGGCCCATGTGCCAAGCACAAAGCCGACGAGGGCGGGAGTTGATTCCTGTCGAGCGGCCAAGGCGACAGCGACCCCGGGAATCAAAACGATTAGGGAGCAGGGGAGGAGGGCTGCTTCGAGCCCTTCGAGGAGAAGTTCAATCATGTGCCACCATTTTGGACCAGATAGGCGACCGTTTCCTCCAATTCGTCATATGCGCCTTCACCAATGTGGTCAAAGCGGATGTCGCCGTTGGCATCAATCACATATGTTCGTGGCCAGAATCGCCTTGATCCCTGCCAAGATCGGAAGTTCGTTTTCTCGTTGTCGATAGCGATTGGCCAGACAACACCAAGGTCTTCGGCCGCTTGTAAGACCGCGTCTGGATCCTCTTCGAAGGAGAACTCGGGCGCATGAACACCAATGATCTCCAAGCCCTGGGGGTGGTAGGTCTCATAGATGTTCCCAAGGTTTTCTAGAGTGGCGGTGCAGTTGTGACAGCTGAAGGTCCAGAACTGCAGGATCTTGACCTGGCCATCAAAGTCCTCCAACGAGGTGGCATCGGTTTGTAGCCAACCATCCAGATTGACCAAGGTGCCAGCAGGACCGAAGTTCTCAGGCACCGGTCCAAGAGGAACGTCTGCGGTATCCGAGCCTGATGGGGTGCCGTCCTCGGGTTGGCTGTCAACCGCGGATGCAGATTCAGCCTCCTCAGCGACGGCGGAGAGGGCTTGACTGGTTTCGGTCGCGGCTACTTCGGGGACTGTCCTACCCGTCACAGCCACGGCGGCGACTCCGAGAACGGCAGTGCCAGCCACCAGCCAGGCAATGATCTTGCCGGTGCTCGAACCTCGCGGAGGATGGTGGTCGGTCGGCTGCGGCAATGACTCACTCATTCCTTGACCCTAATCATTGGTGCCCACCCTGAATAGGTCGGAGCTCCAGAGTTAAGAAGGTGTTCATCCTGTGCTAAACACGATGCAGAGTCGCCAAACTCAAGGGCCCCACCTCGGGCGTCGACAGAACACTTGTGGTTTCTAACCCCTCGAACTTGAGTCAGCCAGCAGTGACCCTGATACCAGACAGCACGCCGCGGCCAAACACATTCGAGGTTCATGGCCCACAGTCTTCTCATCAGGAGGGCAGTTCGCTGCCGGCAGGTGCTCCCGGACCTTCAACCGGAACGCTGCTTGCTCGATCGTTCTTGCTTGGTGGAGTTGGTGGAGCATTGATTGGTCTGTCGACCGGGGTCATCGCCATGGGGTCCTCCATCCTCGATCCTGAAATGGGTGCCGACTTTGGTGGTCAACGGTGGGTCGGGTTCATCACCTGGCTGGCAATCGGTGGGCTGATTGGAGCCGTACTGGGTGCTATCGCTGGCGTCGTTGCCGGCCCACTGCTTGTGCTGTTGAGGATCCATCGACTGGTGTCCGTGATCTCTGGAATTCTCGCGATCGGTGCGGTTCTCCTTGCCCGCCGGATCGTCTTCGGATTTGCTTGGATGGACCACGGCAATGCCCAGCTGCTTGGCGATGTGGTGGCCGCGGGACTAGCTGGTGTTGCCGCATACCTCCTCGGCAGAGTTGCCCTGAAGCTGCTGACCCCGAAAGCCGCCTGAGCGGTCGAAGAGGAGCCTTGCGTCAGCAATAGGTGGGTCAAGCAGGTTGAGGCATGAGTCGGGCCAAAACTAGTCCGACCATCGATACCGGCAGCAACCAGAACAGGGCGACGCGAACATCTCCAGTAGCTTCAGCCAGAGCCCCAACAACAGGCTGAGCAGAAGCAGACATCAAGCCCGAAATGCCAAAGACCACACCGGTCGCGGCACCAGTCTGGGAGGAAGATGCAAGCTGGCTGGCTTGGGCCATCGACACGGGGAACAAGCTGAACTGGAAGAAGGCAACGCCAGCGAAGGCAACCAGTGATACCGCTCCGTCGGTCAACCCGAAGGCGGTGATGAGGATCACAGTGGCGCCGATGGCCACACTGAACACGGTCCGCCCACCAACCTTGTCATAAGCCCAGCCACCCAACGGTTGAGCGATGACTCCGCCCAACAAGATGATGGTGAGCAAGACACCGGCTCGGGTTTCTTCCCAGCCCTCATCCACCAACATCTTGACGAAGAAAGTGAGGAAGCTACGTCCGACCATGCTCACTACACCAAAGGCGGCGGCCACGAGTAAGAGGTCTCGGCTGATTGCTCCGCGGATGGTGACTTGAGGATTTGGCTCGGTTTCTTCCAGGCGTGACTGCAACACCACGGCGGTGACAAGCATCGGCACCGCGATGGCAGCCATGGCGATGCGCCAGCCGAAGGCAGCAACCGTCAGCACAACAACGGCGGGAGCTAGGAAGTGGCCGCCTGATCCACCCCAGCCATGCAGGCCAAGCATCTTGCCTCGGGTTCGTGGGTAGGCGTTGACGATGAACGAGGTTGCTTGGGGGTGGTAGGTGGCAGCTGCTAACCCGGCCAACAAGCTGATCCCGACAATGAACCAGAACGACTGAGCCAGCGACATGGCAACGAAGCCAACGGCTCCGATGACAAAGCCAAACACCAGGACGGTGCGCCGCCGGCCAGTGCGGTCAGCCAGGTTGCCAATAACCGGTTGCAGTACTCCAGTCAGGATGGTGAAAGCAAAAGACAGCACACCGAGTTCGGTGTAGTTCAGGTCAAATTCTTCGGCCACGGATGGGAGGAAGGCAGGTAGCACCGTCCCGTAGAAGTCGTTGACGAGGTGAGCCCCCAACAGGGTGAGCAGAAGAGCCTTCGACTTGTTGATTGGGGCGACGGTCGTCATTGCCCGGGAGGCTATATCGATCGGCCGGGTCTTGGTAGCCACGAATTCTCAGACAGGTTGCTCGGGAGCTGTCACGATGCACTCATGAAGCAGCCCTCAGCCCTCCCACGAATTGTGCCGAGCCGATTGTCGAGAGGGGACGAGGTTCGAGTCATTGCCCCTTCTACGTCACTGGCTTTCCTCACCCGCGAGGTGCGGGAGATGGCTGACGAGCGATTCGCGTCAATGGGCTTGACCCTGTCGTTCGGGCAACACGTCGACGAATGCGACGAGTTCGATTCGTCTTCCATCCAGAGCCGGGTTGATGACCTCCACGCCGCCTTCGCTGATCCGAATGTGAAGGCCATTCTCAGTGTGATTGGCGGTTACAACGCCAACCAACTCCTGCCCTATCTCGATTGGGATCTGATCGCCGCCAACCCGAAGATCTTCTGCGGCTATTCCGACATCACTGCTCTCAGTTGCGCCATTCATGCTCGTAGCGGACTGGTCACATACTCCGGGCCGCATTACTCGAGCTTTGGCATGCGCAAACACCTGGACCAGACTCTGAGCTGGTTCAAGTCCGTCATGTTTGAAACCGGGCCCTTGCCCATCGAGCCGGCGGCAACCTGGAGTGATGACCACTGGTTTGATGACCAGGAGAATCGAGACATCCAAGACAACGGCGGCTACTGGGTGATGGCTGAAGGGCGAGCTGAAGGCCCTTTGCTGGGCGGCAATCTCTGCACTCTCAACCTGTTGCAGGGAACAGAGTTCATGCCTGATCTTCGAGGAGCGATCCTGTTCATCGAAGACGACTTCGAGTCGCACCCGGCGACCTTTGACCGGGATCTCACCTCGCTCACCCAGCAGTCAGGCTTTGATCAGGTCGTTGGCTTGCTGATTGGACGATTCCAGACCCAGGTCGAAATGGATCGCTCAAAGCTTGAACAGATCGTTGCTTCAAAACAATAGCTCCAGGGAATCCCGGTCATCGCAAACATGGACTTTGGCCACACCTTCCCGATCATGAGCATCCCAGTCGGTGGCATTGCAGCCCTCGAGGTTCGTTCTGACAGCGTGAGCCTTTTGATCGAATAACCGCCTTGCCGATCAGCTGCCGAGTCGTCAGACTGGAGCATGTCCATCGTCGTGCGTCGTATTCACCCAGATGACGTGATGGCGTTGAAATCGGTGCGGCTCGCAGCCCTGCTGGACTCGCCGTCGGCATTCGCTTCAAGCTATGAGAAGGAGCGGGACCGAAGCGACGATGAATGGCGCGCCCGTGCCGAACAAGGTTCGTCTGGCGATAGCAGCATCACGTTCTTGGCCTGGTTGGAGGACAATGCTGGCCGTCAATCAGGATCGACAAACCCGACTGATGTACAGAGCATCGAGCAAACCGCCGATCGACCAGTCGGGCTCGTGAGCGCATTCGTTTCCGGACCAACGACCGACGTTGAGCTGGTCTCGATGTGGACGTCGCCCATTGTTCGAGGCAAAGGAGTGGGCCGGTCGCTAGTTGATGCTGTTCTGTTGTGGGCCGCACAGATTGAAGCCCAGTCCGTCAACCTGTGGGTCACGACCGGAAACCAAGCGGCTGAAGGTCTGTATGAGTCAATGGGATTCGCACAGACCGGCGATCACCAGCCGCTCCCGTCGGATCCTTGCAAGGACGAAACCCGAATGACGAGACCCGCCTAGCTCCCCAACTTTTCGCTTCTGGCTCCGGCAGAGCATGCTGGTACGTGTTCTAGCGGTGCCAGAACGCAGGGCTGGCGGGGCTACTCGCTGGTGCGGAACACCGAGTCCGAATCATTGCCGGTTCCTTGCTGGTAGTCGCCAAAGCTCTCGTATTCGACCTGCTGCCATTCCCAGAAAGCATCACCAGCCGCCACATAGGTATTGTTGTTGAAGACCGAGCCAGCATTCTCTTTCCAGGCATTGCTGATGAAACGACCGCTTGGTCCCGCAATGAAGACATTGTCGGTCACGGTGTTGTCCCGCACGTCGAACTGGATCACCAGTTCACCCCAGCCGACCTGGTCGGTGTCGTTTCCTTCGAAGCGGTTGCCGGTCACCTCGCACCCTTCGGTGCGTCCTCGGTTCTCGTCATACCCACCCATGGCCAACCCGGTCAGGTGGTTGGCGTAGAGATGATTGTTGCGAACAATGATCCGGCTGGTGTCGCCTGACCCTGCTTCGCTGGCTATCTCGATACCCATATTGCTGTGATGCACCACATTGTCTTCGATGAGAACATCGAAGCCGCCATCAACATAGATCCCACCAGCATTGCGCTCGGTGTACACCGGGTTGTCGCCGGTGTCGATGTTGTATACCAGGTTGTTTCGCACGATGCCGTTGCGGGCCCGGTCCAGTTCGGGAATGGGCGCCTTGCCTTCGAAACCGATGATGTCGATACCGATATTGTCGTTGTCGAACACCTCATTTTCCTCAACGACGAAACCGTCTACGTTGCCGTTGATGACGACAGCTTCGCTGGTGCCCAGCGTGAGGTCATGCACCTTGTTCCCAGCGACGAGCACATCGGTAATCGGCTTCTCCGACGTGCCGTAGACAGCGATGCCGTGGGCGTCGCGGTGACCGATTGTCGACAGAGCGGCGATGTGGTGGATGTCGTTGTTCACCAGCTCGATGTGCGAACCGCTGCCACTGACAAAGATGCCCACCGGGTTACGCCGGGATTTCTCAGCTGAGCCATTGGCGATCTCGAACCCTTCGAAGCGGACGTAGTGGCCATTGCGAATCTGCACCAGGCCATAAAAACCCTTGCCGATATCGATGTCGCTGGCGTCAATGACCGCAGTCTCACCCTCAGCGTTGCGAATGGTGATCATGCCGCCGGCTTCGCTGCCCTGTGCGTTGATAACGAGGGGAGCGGGGTAGGACCCGGCGTGAACGAGGAGGGTGTCACCCGGTTGCAATTGGTCAGAGGCGAATTGCAGGTTCTGCCAAGGTTCGGCCTCTGACCCGTCATTGCCGTCGTCTCCGTCGGGGGAGACGTGGAGTGTCTGGCCGTCAAACTCCTGGACGCCATGTTCCTGTCCGTCGGATTCCTGACGGTCACTGTCATTGTCTTCGTTCGAACTACAGGCCACAAGCCCTCCCATCATCAGCAGAACTACGCCCAGCAATCGAGTCATAGCTCTTCCACTGACACGGTCTGCAGCGAGCCGATCAATGGGCCGCCAGCGAGCATTCTTTTTCATAGCGACAAAATCTAACACAATCGTGCAACATATTTGACAAGTTTTGCGTAGTTCGTTACGGTCCTGCATTGTTCGTGACGGGTTATGCAAGATTTGCGCCCCAATTGTGGAGAGGATTCGAGCTTTGCTGAAAGAAGTGCGCCATTCTCGAATCCGTGATCTGTTGGACGAGCGCGGAGAATTGCGGATCAGCGAAATCAATCGAGCGCTCGATGTCAGTGAAGCAACGGTTCGCCGTGACCTTGACGAGCTCGCCTCCCAAGGCAGGATCCGTCGCACCCACGGTGGAGCTCTCCGAGTCGATATTGATCACGAGCCCCCAAGACGGCTTCGGGAAGACACCAACTCTGGCGAGAAGGACCTGATCGCCAAAGCAGCAGCCAGCCAGATTCAAGACGGCGAAACCATTTTCTTGGGTAGTGGGACGACCGTGGCCAGCATGGTGCCCTACCTCAATGGCCACACCCGCCTTCGAGTCATCACCAACTCACTACCCGTCATCCTGCAACTGGTCGAACGTGAAGACGTTGAACTGATAATTATCGGCGGGCTCTTCCGTCACTCCGAGGGTTCGATGGTGAGTCCTTTGGCTGACGAAGCCATCAACAAGATCCGAGCTGACCGGGTCTTCATGGGCATTCGTGGTCTCGATGCCGAACGTGGTTTTACCAACAGCTCTATCGACGAGGCCACTACCGACCGCACCATTCTTCGGGTCGCAGACCATCATGTCATCCTGGCTGACCACTCCAAGTTCGGACAGGTCAGCACGTTCCAGGTTGCGGCTGTATCGGACATCTCGGTGGTCATTACCTCCAAGAAAGCCGCACTGCCTGCCCTATCCGCTATTCGTGACAAGGGCGTTCAGATCCTGTTCGCCGAGGACGTGATTTGATGAGTGCCGTCAACCAGACAGCCTCACGACAAGCCCCCGACCAGTTTGGTCGAGCCACATCGGCTGACATCACGGGTCAGATCGATGCCTGGGTTGCCGTCAATGACATGCTCGTTGAGCGAGCCGGTGAGATTCGCCGAGCTTGGGGCGAATTGGACGTCGACGAAGTTCACATCACGGGCTGCGGTTCGGTCAACTACTTGTCTCAGACCACTGCGCCTCTGCTGCAAGATGCTGTTGGTATCTCTTGTTCGGCTGCTCCTGGGTCGGCCTATCTCGGCGATGGCGGTTGGCCAATTGCCCATCCCAAGCGTGCCTTGCTGATTGTCGCTTCTCGGTCGGGTGAGACGTCGGAGATGGTGCAAGCAGTCGCCGCTTTCCGCGCCCGCGGTGGCGAGAACGTGTGGTGCATCACCACCCGTTCACAAAGCACACTTCCCGGTCTTGCCGACTTCGTGATCTCCGCCGACGAGGGATACGAACCAAGCGTGGTGCAGACCCGGTCCTTCTCCTCACTCCTGGCAATGGCTCAAGGGGTCACCGTCATCCTGAGCGGTGGAAGTCTGCAATCGTCTGATGCAATCGCTCAAGCGGGAACGGCAGCCATCGAAGAAGCTGATCGGGTCCTCGATCAGCTCGGCCCACTGGAGCGATTCAATCGGATCATCGTGCTCGGCACCCGTCTTGGATATGGGTTGGCGCAAGAAGGGCAGCTCTTGATGAATGAGATGGCACTGACCGACAGCTCATCTCACGTCCTACTTGACTTTCGACACGGCCCAATCTCCATGGTCGACCCGGCCACCCTCGTCGTTGCCCTGCTTGACCCGTCAGCCTCCGAAGCCGACACCACTGTCGTGGATGACACTGCTGCTCTTGGGGCCGTCACGCTGGTTGTCACCATGGGTCCAACTCCTCAAGGCTCTTTCATCAGCGCTGAGGTTGACCCGGACGGTCTTGGGCACCTTCCGCTCATGATGCCCATTCTGCAAAAGCTTGGACTTCGATGCGCCCTCAGCAAAGAGATCGACCCTGACCAACCGCGGCACCTGTCTGCCGTCGTCATCCTTGATGATGACGATTCCGACCCCGCCGCCTAGGTGGTCAGTTTCACTCGACCTCGTTCAACCAATGCCTGACCAATACCTCAACCGAATCAAACAACACACAGTTCAACCAAATAGACAGTCTCAATCAATACAGAACTCGATCGAGATCTGATGAGAACAACAACCAGCCCGGCCACAAGGGCCAGCTGACACAAGGGAGAGAACAATGCGAAAGACCAACAAATCAATCTGGGTGGTGATGGCACTCGCGCTGGCGATGATCGCCTCCGCCTGTACTGGAGGGTCATCAAGTTCTGACTCGTCCGATACTGGTGATGGCGGCGAGGCTTCCGGCGAGATCAGCGGGAACGTCCGAGTCTGGACTCACCAGAACGAGGCCTTCAATGATGGGATCCAGACACTAGCGACGGCATTTGAGGCCGAGAACCCCGGAGTCACCATCGAGTTCGAAACCTTCGACTATGACAGCTACCAACCGGCCCTTCTTTCAGCACTTCCAGCTGGAACCGAAGGTGACATTCTCCAGGTATTCGGTAGCTGGACTTGTAGCTACGCCGACAACCTGGCCACTGTGCCCGAAGGTGTTTTGACCAAGGCCAAGGCCGAAGAAATCTTCTTCGAGGCTGCCATTGATGGCTACACCTGCGGTGATGACCTGTACGGCATGCCCCAGGAATACAACATCGAATACGGTGCGACCCTGATCAATGAAACCATGGCTGCCGAAGCCGGAGTCGATCCCGCCGCTGGCTGGGCCGACTGGGACGCATTCATCGCCGACGCCGCCAAGATGTCCGTTGGCGGACAAGGCGACATGACCCGTTCTGGCTACATGTTCACCTCCAGCGACGCCCTGGCCTACACCTTCTTCTCCATGATCGTGCAACAGGGTGGTTCCTTCTTGGCCGACGACGGATCTTCCTTCACCATCGATACCCCAGAAGGCAAAGCCGCCCTGGAACAGATGGTGGCTTTCGTTGATGCTGACCTGGTTGACCCGGTGCTCTACAACGACGACAGCAACTGGGTTGGAGACTGCTTCTTTGAAGAGTTCTGCGCCACCGGCCTTGTGGGACCATGGGTTGTTGCTGACTATGCCGACGACTTCCCCGACGTTGCTGAAGTCACCTCCTATGTTGCTCTGCCCAGCATGGGTTCTGATCCAAGCTTCGTAGCCGACTCCGGCTGGGGACTCACCGTCTCCAACGGTAGTGAGGTGCAAGCTGCCGCTTGGGCGTTTGTTGAGTACGTGACCTTGAACGAGGCCAATGCCATCCAGTGGAACACTGGTGCTGGAACTCTGCCAGCGCTGAAGTCCAATGCTGCGGGCGCTAACGCTGACGCCCTGGTTGGCGACTTCCCGCACTTTGCTGCTTTCCTGCCTCTGCTTGAGCATGGTCAATACGTTGGCGATTTGCCTGACCGCGACCTGCTCTTCTACGACATCACCTATCCCCATATTCTCCAGGTGCTGCAAGGTAACGAGTCCGTTGCTGATGGGCTTGCAAACATGGAGCGTGAAGCAAATGAGACCATTGGCTAAATAGCGAGATGAGGTTCGTGTAACTCTCCCCCCGACGGGTTTGTCAGCTCCTCCTAGAGCTGACAAACCCGCCACCCATCAATTGTTTCTTCTAGCCCTTGCCCGCCCAATCCGTGGTCTGTCAGTCTGATCGTCGAGAGGAACCAAGATGACTCCATCATCAGAAATCAAGACATCAGACAGCGAGGGATCAGACAGCAAGAGATCGGACAGCAAGACAGCTCCCGACGGATTGGCGAAGAGGGTAAGCAAACGTTCATCTTTTTTGTCTGGTCGCAAGGGTGCCGAGCGAAAGTTCGTCTTTGGCATGGTCACGCCCATGGTGCTCTACATGGCGATCTTCTCTGTCCTGCCGATTATCTGGGCCGTCTCCTTATCGTTCTTTGACTACAACGCCCGTCGCACGGGCGGTCCCATCCTGGGGCTAGGAGGGGAAAACCCCTTTGTCGGTGTCGAGAACTTTCAGAAAATGGTCGACTTCTCCGACGAGAAACCACTGGAAGTTCGTCAGTTCCACCTCAGCCTGCGAACCACCCTCCTATTCGCATTCCTCGTTGTCCCTCTCAACCTGGCGATCACCTTGCCCCTGGCTTCGCTGATCGAATCGGTCCATCAGCGAATGCGACCGGTATTCCGCAACCTCTTCTTCTTGCCCGTGCTCACCTCTGCAGTCGGTGTTGCCATCATGTGGGGTTTTATCCTCAGCCCCCAACGAGGCTTGCTCAATGCCCTCATCAGCAAGGTTGTTGGAGAAACAACCATCATTGCCTGGACCACGGACCCGTCTCTGACGGTGCTCGGCATCCCGGTCTCGCTCTTCGCCGTCATCATTGCTTACCTGTGGCAAGACCTCGGCTACAACCTGATCATCTTCATCGCCGCTCTGCAGGGAGTGCCCCAGTCAGTCAAGGAAGCCGCCCTCATCGATGGTGCCAAGCCTTGGCAACTCTTTCGCCACATAACCATTCCGCTTCTAAAGCCCACGATCATGTTGGCTTCGATCCTGACCATGATTTCAGCCTTCCAGGTGTTTGATCTCTTCCAAGTCATGACCGGCGGCGGACCAAATGACCAAACCCGGGCCTTGTCCTTGGATATCTACGAAAGCGCATTCCGCTTCCAACGAATGGGATGGGCGGCTGCGGTCTCGGTGGTCCTGTTCTTGATTGTCCTGGTGTTCTCGCTGATTCAATCGAAGCTGCTTCGTTCGGATTGGGAGTACTGAGATGCTCCGTCTCCGCTCGTTTCGGCTGCCCAGCTATCTGATCCTTATCGCGTTTTCGTTTGTGGCTGCTGCCCCCTTTGTTTGGACCATCTTGGCCAGCTTCAAAACCGGGGCCGAAATTCGCCAGTCACCGCCAACGTTTTGGCCAGAAAACTTCACCTTCGACAACTATCGAACCATCCTGGATGACCCGGATCTGAAGCTTGGACTGTTCTATCGCAACTCGGCCTTTGTCGCCTTTGCCAATGTCTTCGCCACACTCTTCACCAGCACCCTCTTTGGCTATATCTTCGCCAAGTTCGAGTTCACCGGCAGCAAGAAGCTCTTCTGGTACATCCTGGCCACCATGATGATTCCGGCGCAGGTCACCATGATTCCCGGCTATCTAATCCTGGTAAAATTGGGCCTGCTCAACAACTTGTGGGGCCTGGTCTTGCCGGCATTCATTGATGCCTTTGGCATTTTCTTGATGACCCAGTTCTGCAAGTCGATCCCCAATGACCTGCTGGCAGCGGCACGGGTCGATGGTGCCAGCGAATTTCGCATCTACCGCTCCATCGTCTTGCCACAGCTTCGACCGGCGATGGCCACCTTGGGCTTGCTGACGTTCATGACCCATTGGAACGCCTACCTGTGGCCGCTCATCGTGCTGACCGAGCAAGACAAGCGCACCCTGCCCATCATCTTGACCTGGTACTCCAACCAGCACGCTAATCAGATTCACCTGACCATGGCGGCATCAGTTCTCATCGTCATGCCAGTCCTATTCCTCTTCGCCCTGGCTCAACGCTGGATCGTGCGAGGCATCACGCTGACAGGCATCAAATAATCTGGCATCAAACAGCCCGCCATCAGATGGCCCGGCATCATTTCGTTTCAGAAAGAAGAAGTCCTTCATGGTGAAAATGACAATCATCGGCGCGGGTAGCGCCGAGTTCTCTACGGAGTTGATGACCGACGTCTTGTCGACGCCGGGCCTACCTAGCGGCATTTTTGCCCTGGTCGACATCGACCCCGTCCGCCTCGAGCTGGCCCACCAAGTCGGCGAGCACCTGATCGAGCGAACCGGTCGCGATTGGAAGGTCGAGTCCAGTGTCAATCGGGCCGACATGATGCCCGGCACCGACTACCTCATCAACACCATCGAGGTGCACGGCCTGGCCAATGTGCGCCACGACTACGACATCCCCATGAAGTACGGCATCGATCAGTGCATTGGTGACACCATTGGTCCCGGCGGTCTGTTCAAGGCCTTGCGCACCTTGCCTGCCTGGATCGAGATCCTGGCCGATGCCAAGAAACTCTGCCCCGACGCCACCATCTTCAACTACACCAACCCGATGTCCCTTACCGTCCTCACCGGCAGTCGGGTGACCGACCAGCCGATCTATGGCCTCTGCCATTCAATCACCCACACGGTGGAAGAGCTGGCTGGATTCCTCGACATTCCGGTTGCCGAACTGACCTATCGCTCCGCCGGAGTGAACCACCTGTCGTGGATTCTGGATCTGGAACACAAGGGTGTTGACGTCTATCCACGCCTTCGTGAACTGGCGGGCGATCCCGAGATTGCCGAGCAAGACTTCATTCGCTTTGAAATGATGAAGCAGCTGGGCGCATTCCCAACCGAAACCAGCGGGCACTCATCCGAATACACCCAGTTCTTCCGCAAGCGTCCCGATCTGGTCGAGAAGTACGCCAGATCTGGTTACCGGGGTGAGTCTGGGTTCTACGCCAACAACTGGCCGACATGGCGGGCCGAAGCCGATGAGACCCTTCGTGTTGGTCTTGCTGGTGGCGAGCCAATAGAGATCGAGCGAGGGGCCGAGTACGCCTCCTACATTATGGATGCCATGGAGAACAACGAACCGTGCGAGGTCTACGTCAACGTACCTAACCGGCACACCGGCTCGTCGGACCGACTGGTCGACAACCTGCCGTTCGGATCAACCGTCGAGGTGCGAGCAATGATTGACGGTGACGGCATCCATCCCCAACCCTTCGGACCGCTGCCAACCCACCTGGCCAATCTGGATCACGTGCACACGTCGTTCCATGATCTGGTTGCTGACTCCATCATCAATGAGGACCGCGAAGCAGCGGTCCATGCCTTGATGATCGATCCGTTGACATCAGCGGTGTGCTCACTGGCGGAGATCCGGGCCATGTTCGATGAGATGGTCGAAGCAGAGAAAGAATATCTCCCTGCCTACCTGTCTGAGACTGGGAGCCAAGAACAATGACTGCTCCAGCCCGCCCAGGCCCCCGCTCATTGTCCATCGGCAAGCAGCGACGGTTGGCGCAAATTGCTGACTCGCAAGGTCGGTTCGCTCTAGTCGCCGCTGACCAGCGCGGCAACCTTCGCCGGGCGTTGGCTCCCGAGGATCCATCGTCAGTGCCCTATGCCGATCTCGTTCGCTTCAAGGGTGAGGTAATTGAAGCCATCGGGCCTCACGTCACCGGCGTACTGGTTGATCCCGAATTCGGTGCGGCCCAGATCATCCGCTCAGGTCAGCTTCCCGGCTCATCTGGTCTCATCGTGGCCATGGAAGAGACCGGCTACCAAGAAGCCAGTACCGACCGCCGAACCGTTCTGATTAAAGGCTTCGATGCCTCCAAAGCGGTTCGTATGGGAGCCAGTGCAGCGAAACTCTTGCTCTACTTCCATCCCGATGCCGGTCGGGCCGCCAGCCAGATCCAGATCGTGGCCGACGTGGCCGCAGATTGCGCCGAAGCCGAGCTGCCTTTGGTCGTCGAACCCCTCCATTTCTCGCTGGACGCTGGTACACCCCTGAGTTCTGAGGAGCGCCGTCGAGTGATCGTCGAGACGGCCCGCCAGCTATCCACCCTGGACATTGACATGCTCAAGATGGAGTTCCCGGTCGATTCCAATGTCGATCATGACCGGCAGAACTGGGCCGAAGCCTGCACCGAACTCACTGAGGCCAGCGAGGTGCCATGGTTGCTCCTGAGTGCCGGGGTCGGCTTTGACCTCTTCGCTGCTCAAGCTCGGATTGCTTGCAATGCGGGAGCCAGCGGAGTCTTGGCTGGTCGAGCTGTTTGGCGTGAAGCTACCGAGGTAGACAGTGGGGAGCGTCACCGCTTCCTGGCTGGCATGGCCGTTGACCGCATGCTCGAACTGCGTGACATTGTGACCGAACATGCCCGCTCGGCCTGGTCGGTCTATGCCGATCCTGAGCCAGTAGTGGATCGCTGGTTTGAGGACTATTGATGTGAACGATCCGATGAGTGCTGATCTGGATGTCTTGGTCATTGGGGATCTCAATCCCGACCTGATCTTGTCTGGTGACGGCATCACGCCCCGTTTCGGTCAGGCCGAGACCCTGGTCGACGATGGTGCCTTCACCCTCGGTGGGTCCGGTGCGATCACTGCTTGTGGCCTGGCCAAGCTTGGGCTGCGTACGGGAATGCTCGCGCTCGTCGGTGACGATGATCTTGGCCGCGTCAGCATCGCTCAGCTGCAGCAATATGGCGTTGACACTGCTCATGTTGTGGTCGACTCGGCTTGCTCCACCGGCATCAGTGTGCATCTGGTTGAGGACGATGATCGGGCAATCCTGACCTACGCCGGTTCGCTGGCGGCGCTCTCCTCCTCTCACATCTCACCATCGGTCTTCGCCGGGGTTCGTCATGTGCATGTCGCTGGTGTCTTCCTGCTTACCGGCCTGCGATCCGAACTCGCTGACCTTCTTGCCATCGCCCGGGCTGCCGGGTGCTCCATTTCCATGGACACCAACTGGGACCCAACCGAGGCCTGGCACGCCGAGGACTTGCTGGCTCAGTGTGACTATCTACTACCCAACGAAGAAGAAGCAAGAGCATTGGCGGGTGAAGCTGGCATCGATGGTCTCGAAGCGGCCATTGACTACCTATCAAGCCTGGTCGGAACCGTCGTGATCAAGCGAGGCCGAAGTGGGGCGTTGGTTGTTCGTGGCCCGCAACGCTGGTCTCGTCTTGCCGCCGATGTTGAAGTGGTTGATGCCATTGGCGCTGGTGACTCGTTCAATGCCGGTTTCATTGCCGGTGTCCTGACTGGTCAGGATGAAGCTGACTCACTTGCTCTTGGCTTGGCCGTTGGCACCCTCTCAGTTGGCGGACGCGGTGGAACAGCGGCCCAACCGACGATGGATCAGGTTCAAGCGTTTCAGGAGTCTGGCCGACAAGCTGAGGCCAACGGCGAAGAATGACTGGATCGCAGCACAACATGCCGGCGCACGACGTATCCACAAAGCACATGCCACCGAGAATCGTCTGTGTCGGGGCCAGTCCGTCCCTTGACCGGACCCTGGTCGTTGACAACATCTCCTTCGGCGAAGTGAACCGGTCAAGCAAAGTCTTCGTTGAGCCCGGTGGTAAGGCAGCCAATGTGGCCAAAGTGGTTGCTGCCCTTGGGGGTGCGCCTATTTTGGTTGGTCCAGTCGGCGGTGGAACTGGCGCCGAGATAAGGCGGTTGGCTGAGTCCACCGGTCTGGACTGTCGGTGGGCAGAGTCTCTTCTGCCGACAAGGATCTGCACCGCCATCGTTGGCTCAAAGACGAGCGATGAGGCCGGCGGTAGTGGAGGAACGGTCACCGACTTCAATGAACCAGGCGCCGTTGACGGGAAGGGTTGGGCCGAATTCCTAGGAATTGTGTCCGAAGTTACTGCGAGCCATTCGGAGCGCTCACGAGTCCTGCTCAGCGGGAGCCTGCCAGCCGTCGCTGAGCGACAAGCCGCTGACCTCATGATCGAGCTTGCAGGTTCGATTGCTCCGGCAGCTGAGCTTTGGGTCGACACAAGTTGGGCGTCGCTGAGAGAAATCGTTGACGGTGATCGGGCCGTTGCTTTGCTGAAGATCAATCTGTCGGAGGCGCTGGAATACCTCGGACAAGACTGGGAACGGTCGACTTTCCTGACCTCAGACCATCATGGAGGTGTACGCCCAGTTCGTCCCCACGACCGTGTCATGGGATTCCTCGCTGCCGGCGAATTGGCCGGGCGAATTGATGGGAGCGCTGCAGTAACACTCGGTCATGACGGAGCTGTTCTGAGTGATGGGCAAGACTTGTGGTGGGGCAAGGTTGACGCTCCTCAGGTGCTGAACCCGACCGGAAGCGGCGACAGTTTCTTTGCTGGCTTGGCTATGGGGTGGGAGCAGGGCCCGATCGAAGCTCTTCGCTTGGCTTTGGCCTGTGGTGCCTCCAATGCTGCCCATCTTCCGGCTGGAGTGATTGATCCGAGTAGTGTCGCTGACCTGACCCGCAAGGCCGTTGTGGTCCAGGGGCCAAGACCGGCGTAGCGACATGACTGAACCGGAGTAACGACATGACTGGACCTGGAACCGGAGACCTTTTGCTGGGTGACTTTCGCCCGGTTCCCAGTGCCCGAGTTGGCGTAAACCTGGTGGATCGTCCGGCCTTGCCGGTGATTGATGCTCACAATCATCTTGGCCGTTGGCTGACCGCAGGCGACGGCTGGATGGCTCCCGATGTTGGCCAGCTGCTGCACACCATGGATGCCTGCGATGTCTTGTCGATCGTGAACTTGGATGGGCGTTGGGGGAGTGAGCTGGACGAAAACGTGGAGCGCTACGACCTTGCTCATCCCGGCCGTTTTCATACCTTCGCCCATCTGGACTGGCGCGTGCTTGCCCAGGACAGTGATCCGTCGGCGGCCCTCGTCGCCCAGATCGAGACTGCCGCAGATCAGGGGGCAAAAGGCCTGAAGGTTTGGAAAGACCTGGGACTGACGGTGCGAGATCAGGCTGACGCGCTGGTCATGCCCGATGACCCCAGGCTGCATGATGCGCTTGCTCGAGCGGGTGAGCTTGGCCTGCCGGTCCTGATTCACACGGCTGACCCGCTGGCCTTCTTCCAACCATTGGATGAAAACAATGAGCGGATTGAGGAGTTGGCCAAGCATCCTGACTGGTGGTTCGGCGGGCCGGGCTTGCCAGGCTTCGATGAGTTGTTGGGCTCGATGGCAGGCTTGATTGAGAGCTGTCCCGGCACACAGTTTGTGGGAGCGCATGTTGGCGGAGCGGCCGAAGACCTGGGGCTGGTTGCTCGATTGTTGGACCGGTTGCCCAACCTGTCGGTGGACCTCGGTGGCCGAATGGCCGAGTTGGGTCGCCAGCCCAGGGCGGCGGCCAAGCTGGTCACCCAATACTCCGACCGGGTCTTGTTTGGCACCGATGCTTTCCCGGTTGGGCCCGAGGACTATCGCCACTGGTACCGGTTCTTGGAGACTGACGATGAGTGCTTCGACTATGCGCCAGAGGCTGAGATCCCGCCGCAAGGTCGCTGGCAAGTATCAGCCCTGAACCTGCCGGCTGAGATTCTGCCCAAGCTCTACTCCGGCAACGCCAACCGCCTGCTGGCTACCCCGGCCTCCTAGCAGGATCGGCCCGAAGATAACGGACTTCGCGACCCACTATTGGGTCGCAAAGTCCATTAACTACGTCATGCCTCAGGCTTGAGCTTCGTCTGGTGTCGGCCCTGACTGGCTTGCTCGCAGGAGAGTTCGAGCGAATTGTTCTGCCTTGGTGTGAATGACTTGCACAGCACCAGAAAAGTCCTCGGAGAGAAGCGGAACGTTCCACTCGATGATGGACTTGTCGGTTGGGACTTCGGTGTGCTCGCAGCCAATGCTGATGATGATGTCCGCATCTGCGGTATCGACCTGGTTGACCAGGCGTGGCTGCATATCAACAACAAACCCTTGGGTGGTCAACGCCGAACGCACGATTGGCATGACTTCCGCATCAGGATCGGTGCCAGCAGTTGTCACGGTCACGTCGACTCCCAAACGAGCGCCAGCCGCTCGCAAGTAGGTGGCGCCAAGAATGCTTTTCCCAGCGGCGTGCGGGCAGAGGAACAAAACGGTGGTGGTCATGATCAGAGTCTTCTTTCGGAGGCTATTTGTTTGCTCAGCTAGTAGAGAATGAGTTCGTGCAAGATGCCCAGGATTGCTGCTGCGCCGACAACCCGAAGCGTTGGTGTCTTGAAGCGGAAGATGGCGATGCCAGCCAGTACGGCTATGGCGGTGGCCGCCCAGCGGATTGAGGACATCTCGGGTTGATAGAGCAAGGCCCCATATCCCCGACGTTCCCTCACCGTTCCGAAGAGGGTGAACAGTGCGAACCAGATGGCCAGGTTGAGCACGACACCAACGACGGCCGCGGTGATGGTCGACAAGGCCGATGTCAGCGATGGCCTGCCCCGCAAATGCTCGATAAACGGCGCACCGAGAAAGATCCATAGGAACGACGGCACAAAGGTGACCCAGGTGGCGACCACCGAGCCAAAGATGCCAGCTTGAAGCGGCGTGAGGGAGCCTGAGTTTCGATAGGGGCCCATGAACCCGATGAACTGCACTACCTGGATCAGCGGACCTGGCGTGGTCTCCGCCATTCCCAGGCCGCTGATCATCTCGCCCGGCTCCAACCAACCAAAGGTGTTGACTGCTTCCTGGGAGATGAAGGCCAGGACCGAATAAGCCCCACCGAAGGTGAGCACTGCTGCGGTGGAGAAGAACCAGGCAACATCGAGAAAGACCGAGTCGGATCCGAGGCTGGCGGCTAGAACCGCCACGGGACCGAACCAGAGCACGAGGCCAAGGCCCAAGACTCGGACCGCCCGAACGAAGGAAGGCTCACCCATGCTCACATGACTGTCCCCGATCAGAACGTCCTCGTCGTTGTCCGTCTCGCTCTCGTCGTGGCCTTGGATGAGATTGAACACTGACGGCATGGTCCGACCGCCGACAAGGCCGATTGCTCCGGCGATGGCAACGATGAGAGGGAAGGGAAGTTCGAAGACAAAGATGGCTAGGAAGGAAGCGGCGGAGATAGCAAGCATGATCTTGTTCTTGATGACCCGGCGGCCAATGCGAATGACCGCGCTGGCGACGACGGCGATCACGGCGGCCGAGATGCCAAAGAAGAGACCGGTCACCCAGCCAATGTCGCCATAAGCGGCAAACAAGATGCTGAGGCCCATGATGCTGATGAACCCCGGGAGAATGAAAAGGGCCCCGGCGAACAGACCACCGACCGGTCCTCGCAGGAGCCAGCCCAGGTAGGTCGCAAGCTGTTGGGCTTCGGGTCCTGGCAAGAGCATGCAGTAGTTGAGGGCGTGGAGGAAGCGCCGTTCGCCCACCCAGCGTCGTCGCACGACGATCTCCTCGTGCATGACAGCGATCTGCCCTGCCGGTCCGCCAAAGCTGTTGGCGGCAACGGTGGACCAAGCCTTGACCCACTCTGCTCGGGGGATGGCATGGCCAGGAAACAAAGGTTCGTCAGGCTGTAACCGTGGTTGCATATTGAAAGAAGATACAGTAGTAACCATGGTTACGCAACCAAATCAGGACTGGGCTTTGCTCAGCTATCGCATTCCCAGAGAGCCATCGACTCCGCGAATTGCCGTGTGGAGAAAACTCAAAGAACTCGGTGTCGCCCAGATCGGAGATGGACTGGTCGCCCTCCCAGCCGATGCTCGCACGGTTGAGCACCTCGAATGGGTGGCTGCAGCGGTCCATGAGGCCGGCGGTGACGCCACTGTGTGGAAGGCCGCCCCGACAACACGCCGCGCCAGCCGTGACATGGCCGAGCAGATGAGTGCCGCCCGGACGAAGGAATACGACGAGATTCTGGTGGAGATCAGTTCTCTCGCTCAACCAGTCGAAGCAAGGACGATTGCCAGGCTTCGCCGATCCTGGCGCAAGATCGACCGGCGCGACTACTTCCGGTCCGCCCTACGCGATGAAGCTCGCATTGCTATTGCTGATCATTCGAAGGGCACTTCGGCTCGGGGTGGGGTCAAGGTGTCTTCCGATGACAAGACCTTGGGGATGCAATGAGGTGGGCCACACGCTCAGGAATCCATATTGACCGGGCCGCCTCGGCATGGCTGTTGCTGACCTATGTCGACCCAGACGCAACGTTTGAATATGTCGACGAGCTTGAAGACGTGCCAGCTGGCGTGACCCCATTCGACATGATTGGTTGCGATCTTTCTCACCACGGCGACGACGTGACGTTTGAGACCGTTCTTCGCCGCTACGAACTTGATGATCCGGTACTCTGGCGAATAGCAGAAATCGTCCATCAGGCAGATGTCGAAGATGATCATTTCGATGCCCCAGAAGCCGCGGGCCTGGACATGATCGTGCGGGCGCTAGGTCTAGACCATGATGACGAAACCCTGCGGCTCTTGGCGGCCACGATGTTCGACAGCCTCTACCAATATCTGCGTCGTGAGACCTTGGGTTTTGCTTGACTGTTTGCACTCGTTATCCCCACCGTCTGAACGTGCTGCCCGAGGGTGCTGTCCGCCAAGCGGGGTCTAGCGCTCGGCGATCACGATCTCACGTCCGTCAGATCCTTCGTCCAGGGCAATGATGAGTTTGTGGCTGAATTCACCAGTCATGCAGGACTTGGACAGAGCGTCGGTCGTGATGCCAACGTCTAAGGCGATGACGATCTGGGTGTCGGTGGCAAATGCCTGAGCGGTTGCCGCGGTGCAGCCCTCGGCACCGGCAGTGAAGTTGACGGCGATCTGCTCGGGGTATGACTCCATGATGTCGAGGCCATCGATTGTGGCGGGCTTGGGGTCGACGATTTCGCCGCCCATATTGTCGCTGCCAATCAGGAGCCCCTCCATGTCGGAGAAGGCTACGACCTCGGGTACGGCGGGTCCAGGTTCGGTTGGTAGGCCGTCGTCAACCGGTGCTGATGGGTCATCGGCGATCACTGCCGGATCCTCAGAGTCAGAGGCCCCACCAAGGTCGGAGTCGCTGGATCCGCAGGCAGCAAGCCCGAGAGCGAGTGCCAAGCCCAAAGCCGGGAAGAGGCGACGGGTGTTTGGCTTGAAGGAAGGGTTCGAGTGCATGGCGTTCTTGTTCATGCGGACTATGACGACGCTTCTGGGTTGCTGGTTCCCGAGAGTTTTATAAGAATTGACGAAGCCCGAAAATGTTGGACTAGTTGAACTCAGACCTAGATCGTCGTCTCCTAGCGAGCGGTTGCGTCCAGCAAGAAGGCCTCTGCCCACCAGTAGTCAGTGACCTTGCTGAGGGTCACGTCGAATCCCGCTTGCTCAAACGCGGTGGCCCATGCTTTGGCTGGCTGCTCGAAGGTCACGGGCGTTTGTGTCGGATCAAACTGGGCAACCAGAACCGGCATCAAGAAGCCATCGATGACGGCGGGGTGGTCCATGTACTCGGCCACACCATGCTGGTAGCGGGCTGTCGCGTAGGCAGCGTGTTCGGGTGATCGGCTGACGAATGCCGGAACATCGAAATCCACCATCACCATTCGATCAGTGTGTTCGGCCAGTCGAGGCAGAAGCGCTGGTCGCTGCTCGGGGAGGGTGGTGTGCATGGCAAAGGTTGATTGCACCAACGAGAACCTTGTGTTCGGGGCAAGAGTATTGAGAAAGCCGTCCAGGGTTGTTTGGTGGCCTTGGATGGTGGCGTCACTTGGCCAACCCGGCTGGATAGTTGCCTGATGCAGTAGCTCGTGAGACGGCTCGACCAGATCGACTGTCTGGATGCCGGGACCAAGGACAGCGGCGGTGACTCGGCCATCACCACAGCCAATATCAAGCAGTGAAGCCGGGTTGGCGTCCTGATGGATGGTGCGAAGGAGGTCGATGGTGCACGAATAGAGATTGGGGTTGTCGCCATTGTCGATGAACGCTTGGAAGCTGGACGGCTCTTGATAGACGCCGCTCCGGTCTGAGCTCCTCAGATAGACCAAGAGAGAAGCGGCCAGGGAATCATCTTGCTTCCGCTCTAAGACACCAAGCAGCGTGTTGATCGCCTCGGGCCGGTCGGCGGCGGCAATGGCAACAAGGGCGTCGGCAATAGTCATTGCACCCAACTGTAAGGTTCGGGTGCCCTTTGCTTACAGTTCGAGGTGCAAGTGTAAGGTTTCGGAATGATTCGATCGGGACGAGCCACCAATACGAGCAGTGCCAACAATAGTCAGGGCGCCGACATTGAGCTGGCTTGGGAACTGTGGGGAGCCGCCGACGGCTCGGGCATTCCACTGCTATTGGTCAACGGACTCGGATCGCCGATGGTGTCCTATGAAGTTGGGTTCGTTGAACAGTTCGTCGCCGCTGGCTTCGCCGTCGTCCGCTTCGACAATCGTGACACTGGCCAATCAACCCTGACCAAGTCGAAGGGAAGCGAGCCCGGCTATGACCTGGTGGACATGGCAGGCGATGCCGTTGCAGTCATGGATGCCGTTGGTTGGGAACAAGCCCACGTCTTTGGCCAATCCATGGGCGGCATGATCGTGCAGCAATTGGCCGTCACCTATCCCGAACGCCTCCTGAGCATGACATCGCTGATGTCTACCACCGGCAACAGAGAGTTTGGCCGACCAACAACTCAAGCGATGGAAGCGCTGATCCAGGTGCCTCCGACTGATCGAGAAGGCTGGCTAGATGTAATGGTCGGCGCCGAAAAGCTGTGGTGCTCGCCCGACTTGTGGGACCCAACGAGGGTTCGAGCAAAGGGTGAGCTGATGTTTGACTATGGCGTTGATCCTCAAGGAACCGCCCGTCAATACCGTGCCGTGTTGGCATCCGGCAATCGCGATGCTGCCCTAGCCGGAGTTGTGACCTCGACCCTGGTGCTGCACGGTTCGGCTGACAACCTGATCGGTCCTGATGGCGGCAAGCACACCGCTGAGGTCATTCCCGGTGCCAGCTATGTGGAGATTGAAGGCCTTGGCCACGACATGCCGTCGGAGATGTGGCCCCGCATGGTGAAAGAAGTTGCGACCTTCGTCGGCTCGTAGCGGACCCGTTCGCAGTTGCTGGTTGCTGGACTTTGTTCGCTAAGGCCAAGCCATCTACCTTGGTCGGTCATGGGACCTCTTCAGGGTGTAAAAGTCATCGAGCTCACCGGACTTGGGCCGGGACCGTTTGCGGCCATGATGCTGTCGGACATGGGTGCCGAAGTCATCCGTATTGACCGTTCTAGCGCAGTCAGCGGAGGCAATCCGGCCGCGCCTCCTCTTGACCCACTGGCCCGTGGTCGTCGCTCCATTGGTGTTGACCTGAAAAACCCAGATGGCGTCGAGACGGTGCTCTCCCTGGTCGAGGATGCCGACGTACTGATGGAGGGATTTCGTCCTGGTGTGGCTGAGCGACTTGGCCTTGGACCCGACATCTGCCTAGCCCGAAACCGACGACTGGTCTATGGACGCATGACCGGATGGGGTCAGGACGGCCCGTACGCCAGCGCAGCGGGGCACGACATCAACTACATCTCACTGGCCGGTGCACTCGAATCCATTGGCCATGCTGGCCAGAAACCAACGGTACCCCTCAACCTGGTCGGGGACTTCGGCGGTGGCGGCATGTACCTCGCCTTCGGCATTGCCTGCGCCCTGTTCGAGTCGCAACGGTCGGGTGAAGGTCAGGTCATCGACGCCGCCATGGTTGATGGTGCAGCCTCCCTGATGAACATGTTCTGGGGCACGAAGGCCATGGGCTTCTGGGGCCCCGAACGCGGCACCAACATGCTGGACACGGGTGCTCCTTTCTATGACGTCTATGAGTGTGCCGACGGCAAGTTTGTCTCCATTGGATCCATCGAGCCCCAGTTCTACGCCGAATTGATGCATTTGTCCGGCCTGGGCGGCGTTACGGGATTCGACCAGCAAATGAACACATCCGAATGGCCCGCCATGAAGGAACAGGTCGCCGAGGTCTTCAAGGCAAAGAGTCGAGACGAGTGGTGCGCGATCATGGAACACACCGACGTTTGCTTCGCCCCGGTCTTGTCCATGGAGGAGTCGACTGAGCACCCACACATGGTCGAGCGTGGCACCTTTGTCGAAGTTGGCGGAGTGACCCAAGCTGGCCCTGCACCACGCTTCAGTCGGACCGAGGCTCAGATCCAAGGCCCACCCGCACATCCTGGCCAGCACACCGACGAAATCCTGGCTTCCTTCGGATTCGCCGAATCCCGAATCGCCGACCTGCGAGCCTCCGGCGCCGTCGCCTGAACCCTCGCCAACGCCAACGGTGTCAGACCTCCGAACTAGAGTCTTGGGGTGATTGAAACTGCGGAGATGGTGGGATATGGACGAGAGGCTGGAGAAGCGCTTGCCGCGTCTGTGGCTCTGGCGAAAGAGAAGGGTCCGCTGGCACCAGTCACCGTCATCGTGCCCAGCAACTTCATTGGTCTGTCAGCCCGGCGCCTGCTCGGCTCCGGCCTCGTCACCTCCAATGCCTCAACATCTGGCTCAACAAGTCGACCGGGCCTAGCCAACGTCTCCTTCCTCACCCCATTTCGCCTAGCCGAACAACTCTCATCCGATCTTCTCCTGGATCAGCTACCGCTCACCAATCCCGCCCTGGGTGCCGCCGTCCGACAGGCGCTGGCCGCTGATCCCGGCCCGTACTTCCAAGTTCGAGAGCACGAAGCGACCGAGATGGCTCTGGCCGCCCTCTTCGCCGAACTCTCCAATGTGGACGATGAGGGCCTGGAATCAATCGCCACCGAAGGCGAGCAAGCGGGAGAGATAGCGGTCAAGCTTTATCGGGCCATCCAGAAACGACTCGGCGGTTTTCATACCGAGAAGGAGCTGGCCAGTGCGGCCGCCGACCGCAGCAACCTGCCACAATTGGTAGCCGACTTAGGCCATGTCATCTGGTACCTGCCTGCGCCCGGATCACCAGCCATCAGTCGCCTCATCGGCCGGGTCCTCAATGACGCAGAGAGTTCAGCTGTCATCATTGGACTCACCGGCGACGAACTGGCCGACAAGCCAGTTCTGGACAGCAGCTATGCCGCCGACGTGGAGGTTCCAGCCAAGACTCCCGAGCGCACACTCGAAGTGGCCGACTCCATCATCTCGGTGACTGATGCCGATGAAGAGGTCCGAGCCGTCATCCGAGGTGTGCTGGCTCTGGTCAAGGAAGGCACGCGGGCCGACCGCATCGGCATCTTCTACCCGACCCCCGACCCCTACGTCCGCATTATTGAGCAACAGTTTGCCCAGGCCGATGTTCCAGCCAATGGTCCGGACAGGCGACGCTTGGGCGACTCGGTTGCGGGCCGAACCCTGCTGGCCGCTCTCGCCCTACCGGCAGAGCGATGGCGTCGAGACCGGGTGATGGCCCTGGTCAGCGGTGCCCCCGTCCGCTTTCAAGACAAGCTCACTCATCCTTCAGCCTGGGAAGCAATCTCCCGCTCTGCCGGAGTTTTGCGTGACCTGAGTGACTGGGAAGCCAAGCTGAGCATTGACAATGAGCACTCTCAGCGTCGTATCGCCGAGCTCGCTGACCCCGATGGAGATGATGCATGGAAGAAGCGGCGGCTGGAAGACCAGATCCGAGACGTTGAGCAGTTGCAGGGCTTCGTCAAGGAACTGGCAGCCGAGGTTGGAGCAGTCGAGAAAGCAGAAACATGGTCAGCCAAGTGTGAGGCTGCCATCCAACTACTCACATCACTTCTGGGGGAGGAGAGCCGTCACAGTTCCTGGCCCGAAGCCGAGCAAGATGCCTTCGCCCGGGTCATCGATGCGCTCACTCGGTTTGCTGCTCTTGATGGCATGGAACCCGAGCCGTCTTCGGCCGTGTTCCTTCGGGCACTCCGGTCCGAGTTGGACGTGGCTAGAAGTCGTAAGGGGCGCTTTGGTGAGGGAGTCATGTATGGCCCGCTGAGCTCGGCCGTCGGCCATGATCTGGACGCCGTGTTCATCGTTGGCTGCGCCGAGGGCCTGTTGCCAATTCCGCGGCGGGACGACGCCATCCTGCCCGACCGGGTCCGCAAGCTGGCGCTGGATCAGCTTGAGCTCAAGACCGCGCGGATCCATCACCAGCATCGTGAATTTCTGGCCGCCCTAGCAGCCGCTCCTCAAGGACCCCGAACCCTGGTCTTCCCCCGTGGTGACCTTCGCTCCAGCCGACATGCCTTGCCGTCGCGATGGCTACTTGATACGGCTTCATCCTTGTCCGGTCGCCTGATTCACAGCACCGACTTCGCTGACATTGGTGAGGACGATGGGGTGATCGTTGTCCCCTCCTACGCCACAGGAATACGAGAACTGGAACCCTCCACCAGTTCCGACCGTGACCTGCAAATTGTTGGCGGCACCGCTGAACTCGCCGATTCGCAGCGTGAAGATTCGTGGCGCGACGATACCGAGGTGGGGAACTATCAGATTGCCCACCCGCTAGCTCGTCGAGTCCAATCAGGGCTGCAAATGCAGTTCGCCCGGTTCTCTGGGGAACTTACCGAGTTCGATGGCAACCTGGCCGGTCAAGAGATTCCCGGTACCGATGAGCGGCCACTTTCTCCGTCCCGACTTGAAGCATGGGCCACCTGTGGATTCCGCTATTTCCTGGCTCACGTTCTTGAGCTGTCCGATCGAGACGACCCAGAGTCGGTGGAGGAAATCAGCGCCATGGACCGAGGCAGTCTGATCCATCATGTACTGGAAGTGTTTATCAGCGAAGCCATGGACCCTGAATCTGCTTCGGAAATGCCCAAGCCAGATGAAGAATGGAGCGAAGAGCATCGACGCCGCCTGCACGAGATAGCGGCCGAAGCCTTTGTCGACTACGAAGCTCGTGGTCGCACCGGTCGGCCAGTGCATTGGGAGGTCAAGCAGAAGGATCTGCTTGCTGTTCTTGATTTGTTCCTGACTGACGACAACGAGTTCCGACGAAACAACCGAGCCACCCCGGTGAAGGTCGAACTTCCTTTCGGATTGCAAGGCAGCGAGCCGTTGCCCATCCAGCTACCCAACGGCCAGTCGCTTCGGTTCCGTGGCTTGGCTGACCGGATCGACACCACCGAAGATGGGCGGGTCATCGTCAGCGACTACAAGTCTGGCGGAACGAAGAAGTATAAGGATCTGCAAGCCGACCCGGTACAGGCTGGCCAGACCTTGCAACTCGGTCTCTATGCCGAAGCAGCCCGTCGCGAGACCGGGATCAAGGATGCGTCGGCGGCCTATTGGATGCTGGATGCCGATGCCAAGAACACCCGCAAGGGATACGAGTGGACGGAAAACCGGCGCGATCGATTCATTGATGTTCTCACCACCATCACTGATGGGATTGCAGCCGGCATGTTTGCCGCCGAACCCGGCGACTGGGACACCTTTCGTCAAACAAACGAAACCTGTACCTACTGCCAGTTCGACTCGGTCTGCCCCCGGTCACGAGGCGACCAACAACAAGCAAAATCTGATGCCCCCGAACTCGACGTTCGCCGCAAGCTGATTCTGGAGGACCAAGGATGAGCGACAACACAGTTCAGTCAAGCCAGGCTCAGCATGCTTCAGACCAGCGTCAACCCGATGATGCTGCTGCTCGTGACTTGATCAGCTCGGTTGGCCTAGACCAGACCTTGTTCGTCGAGGCCGGTGCGGGTACCGGCAAAACCACTCAGCTGGTCAGGCGCATCGTCAGTCTGGTGTTGGAGCAAGGGTTGGGGCTGGCCGATATTGCCGCCATCACCTTTACCGAAGCAGCAGCAACTGAGCTGCAAGCCCGAGTTCGAGTGGCTTTTGAGACACTGGCAGCCGATAAAGAAACGTCTGACAAGACGAGAGTTTTGTGTCAGCAGGCCATAGCCGACGCAGACCTAGCTGCCATTTCCACCGTGCACGGATTCGCCAGTCGAATCTTGACTGAGTTCTCCACCGCCGCAGGCTTGCCGCCGCGGGTCACCGTCCTGGATGAGATTGCCTCCCAGTTAGCCCATGAGCACCGCTGGGAACGCTTCATCGATCAGCTCCATGCCGATCCGGACCGGCATGAACTGTTGATTCGCCTGTCCTTGTTGAACATTGCTCTCTCGCCCCAATATCTGGGCCAGGCTTCGTTCAAGAATGTGGCCGCCAGCTTCAACCAGAACTGGGACCGGCTCACTTCCATAGCGTCCGGTGAGTTGCCACCGCTTGGAGTGCTGGACTTCTCCGTCTTTGATCAGGCGGTGGAACAACTGGCAACCATGTGTGAGTTCTGTCTCGATCCGGAAGACAAATTGATACGGCGAATTGAAGACGAACGGCTGCCGTCCATGAGAACAGTAGTCAACGTTTCTGACCCCCACCGCAAGCTCCGAACTCTCGCTTCGCTTCCCGATCGAGTTTGGGGCCCGGGTTCAGGCGGGATAAACAAGAACTGGTCAATCGACGTCAAGGACGTCAAGGAATCGTTGAAAGCAGTCACGGCCGCGGCCGAGACAGTGGTGAGTAATTCAGCCGCCGAACTCATCGACCAGATGACTGCGCTGACGGCAACCGAAGTCTTGCGTGGGGCGCTGAGCCGCCAGGAGTCTGGAGGGCTGGAGTTCCATGACCTCCTGGTCCTGGCGCGCCGAGTACTTCGTTCTAATGCCGAAGTCCGTCGAGTTTTGCACGAGCGTTACCAGGCCGTCTTGCTGGACGAGTTCCAGGACACTGACCCCATCCAGATCGAGCTTGCTTCACTCATTGCGGCAACCCCCGATGATTCTCAGCCACAGCGTTGGGATGAGCACGTTGTGGATGGGGGGCGTTTGTTCTTCGTCGGGGACGCCAAACAATCCATCTACCGATTCCGCCGAGCAGATATCAAGTTGTTCCTGCAGGCCCGTGACCGCTTCACCGGCGGATCCGATCCCGTCCAGCTGACCACAAACTTCCGAACGGTTGCGCCCATCATCGACTGGGTGAACGGGCTGTTCTCCGAAGTCATGCCCGAGGAAATCCCTGACGCCCAGCCCCAGTATGAAGCCCTGGGTGCTTGGAGAGGTCCGGGACTCATCGACGGCGAGAGAGCCGATCACCGACCAATGATTCTGGGAGGAAAGCACCCCGATCCCAAGGTCAAGGCGGGTGAGTTACGCGAGCTGGAAGCCGAAGAGGTCGCCGCCCTCATTGACATGATTCGAGGTGAGCCCGAGGTATGGCCTGTCGGCCTGCCTGATGATGAAGACGGGCAGCCTCAATGGCGACCGGCCCGCCTCAGTGACATCACTATTCTGATCCCCACTCGTACTTCTTTGCCCTACTTGCGGTCAGCGTTGGAGAGCCAGGACCTCCCGTATCGGCTGACTACGGGGACCCTGGTGTATGACACCCAGGAGGTTCGCGACGCGCTGGCAGTCCTGCGGGCAATCGATGACCCAACCGACATGTTGAGTTTGGTGGCCGCCCTTCGCTCACCGCTCTACGGCTGCTCTGATGTTGACCTGTTCGAGTTTCGTCGGGCTAAAGGGCAGTGGAACCTCCGCAAGCAAGACCATGGTGTGCTTGACCCCGACCACCGAGTCATTCAAGCCATGGCCCACCTTCGGGGCTTGTGGAAAGAACGCTGGTGGAACGGGCCAGTGGCCTTGCTCGGCCAGATCCTGGAAGATCGCGAAGCCCACCTTCTTGCTTTTGGTCACGAGCGACCAGCCGAGGTTTGGCGACGCTTGCGTTTCTTGCTGGATCAGGCTCGACTGTTCGAAGAGCAGGTCGGAACAAGCATCCGTGGCTTCATCGACTGGGCTGGTCTGCAAAGTGCTGACGGCTCGCGAGTTCATGAGCCCCTGCTGCCGGAAACCGATGAGGACGCCATCCAGATCTCGACCGTGCATGGAGCAAAGGGTTTGGAGTTTCCCATCACGATCTTGTCGGGGATGACAACCGAGATTGCCGCCCGGGCCCGTCCCGGTGTGAGTGTGCTGTGGAACGATGATGGTCAGCCCGAGGTGAAGATACGTAAGGGACTGTCCAGTGCCGGGCATGGTCCCCGAGCTGACCTGGAACAGTCAATGGATGTGCATGAGAAGATGCGTCTGCTCTACGTGGCCGCTACTCGTGCTCGAGATCATCTGGTGATTTCAACCCACCACAAGGCAGAGACACCGAACAAGAAGACCGGAGAAATGGGGGCGCCGAAAACCTACGCCTCTCGGATCGCCGGATACTGCGAACGCAATCCCAGCCTTGTCCAGAGCGTTAGCTTTGGGGGTCCTATTGTCCAGGTCACGTGTGTCGGGTATGGGTCAGAGCCACCGTCCATCCAAGAAGCTGGTGGCGCCTCAGCTTCCCGGCCAGGGTTGGACCACGAGGCAGAGCTGACCGCTCAAGCTGAGTGGCAGGCAGCGCGGGATGAGCTGCTGGAGCCGGTCAGGAAGAAGCGAGTGATGTCGGCCACCGCCATGGCCAGGATGGTGGATGAGACGGCGTTGGATCTGGATCCTGGTGATGAAGACGATGACCAGGCCGACCAAGGAGTGATCGAAGTCGGGGAGGGCGGCACTCCGGTGATTCGACGAAAGGGTCGGGCTGGATCGGCCATTGGTCGGGCTGTGCACAACACGTTGGAACACCTGGACTTTGCCAGTCCTGGTGATGTCGAACGCCAGGTGATTCGACAATGTGAGCTAGAACTAATTCCTGAGTTGGCTGACACGGTGCTGGCGCTGGTGCGATCGGCTTTGGGGTCCGAATCGGTTCGACTGGCGGTTGAGCACAAGGCCTACAAGGAGATCTATGTTGCCGCTCCACTGGGTGACACCATGGTTGAAGGCTATGTGGATCTCTTGATCGAGACACCAGATGGCCTGATCATTGTTGACTACAAAACCGACTCGGCCAAGACCGAAGCCGAGGTCGCCAAGAAGCTGGCCGCCTATGAACTCCAGGGCGCTTCCTACGCGGTTGTGCTCGAAGAGTCAACGGGGCTGAAAGTCATCGACTGCCGCTTCGTCTTCTGCAACACTGGTGGCACCATCGAACGCTCCGTCGTCGACCTTGACGCCGCCAAGCAGCGAGTCCGAGATCTGACCAGCGCGCCCTGATAGAGCCTCTGGGACCGAGGCGCCTATCGCTAGTACTGGCTGAGACAGCAGAGGCGGGATCTCGGGATTTACCGTTGATGGGTCAGGGCGAAGACGGATCCAGACTGGCTCGGCATCGCTGGCTGGTTGGGCCAACAGAGCGATTCCAATCAGGATGACGAAGAGGCCGAACACGGTACCCGCCTTCACATAGGGGTCTATGGGTTCTGAGTAGGGGAGATGAGGGAGCGACTCTCGGATGGAGGCGAAGGAGTGAGACTCGTCAAATGTCGAGACCATCAGTGCAGCAAGCCAGGAGAAACCGAACAGGTAGGCAGGGTAGAGAAGTGCTATCCGGAGACCGAAAATGCGGCCGTGCATCATCGGTGGAACGTACCGATGGATGTGAGTGTCAAGAGCCGCATCTGCTACATACATGGCAGCGAGGGCAATAACCAGTGCCGGTATCAGACCGATGAGCGCTGGGGCCACCATGGCTATTGTGAGGAATGATCCGCCGAAGAGTACAGCAGTGCCCATGACGCGAATCTGACTTCTCCGACCAAGCAGACCTGGGATCACCAGGATTGCCATGACAACTATTCCCGACCAGAATGTGATGCTGCTATCGCCATCAAACCCTGCCGTGTCGGTGATGATGATGGAGTCAGTCGCTCGGTACGCACCAAGGACGAAAGACAACAGGGCACCAAGGGTGAGAAGTCTGACCACTCCTGACTTCTCCGCTCGAAGCCACCGGAAGAGGGATCGCCAACTCAGCGCATCGTCAACTGCTGCGGCCAAAGCAGGCCGAAATCGAGTGACGAGTGTGAGAAGCAAGGCGAGCACAACGCCTACGAGGTCGGCGAGGAACAAGGCCCAATAGTCATAGAGGTAGAGAAGTAGGACCCCGGCAAGTTGGCCAACAAGCATTGTGACCCCATAGCTGGCCAGGGCGAATCCGTTAGCCCAAGGAAGCTGGCTACGTGAAACCAATTCAGGGATTGCCGCCGCGAAGGAAACCGAACGAAAGACCTGGGCAAGTGACAAGACGGCCATGGCCAGGAAGGGTGCCCACCATGGAAGCTCAGTGGTCGAGATTCCGAGGAGCAAGCCGGCGGCGACCACCGCCGAAACAGTATCGGCCATCAATATCACGTGCTTGCGCTTGTATCGGTCGACGAGGGCTAAGGCAGGGATCGTGATGATGAGAGGTATGGCAAAGACAAGGGCATCACTATCAAGTCGTTCGAAAGCGTCTGCGTGATACGCGTATAACGTGAGCCCGTGGAAGGTGGCGGCTACCCCGACATGGGTCAGGATCTGACCTAAGCAGACGCGGAGAAATCGACCCCAACCATTCGAACTATTCGCTTCTGTCAGGTTGGCTACCGGTGCCGCCACTCCCTTCCATCGGCAGATTCTTCGACTGAGTAAGCCGCAGCACTGCACGAAACGCCGTTTGCTCCTCAGAGTCGAGGCCGCTGTGAGGGTCTGGCCCTTGTCGAGCTAGTCGCCTGATCGGCCGGGCGGGCCCTCTTCCCTGAATGAGCAACTCAACCGTGGCCCGGCGACAGAGTCCAGTTCAAGGACACCAGATACAGCAAGGTGTCACTGGCGATGCCCGATTGGTTTTGATTGAGGCGCTAAGTCGATTCCGATATATCGGCCACGCACCAGGTGTCTTCGTTTAGAGACAGCTTGACGAGGATGATGCGTGGCTTGAAATCACTACGCCTGGGGTGATATTCGGCTCGATGTGGCCGCTGTTGCCGAAGCCGAACAGTGGCGGCGGCGCCCTTAAGCGAACTGAGGATGGTTGGGTCTCGTTGGAACGACACGGCTTCCTTGAGGTCGACGTGTTCCGCCAGGCCAGCGCTGGTCTCACAGAACGAGGTGCGGAGAGAAGCTTCACTTTCCAGAGCCACTTCTGTGGCTTGGCTGGCGCCTCGTAAACGGTCTTGAGCAAAGGACCCGAAGGCCAATCCGACAAGAGTGATGACGACAAACATCAATGCAAGATCAAGATTGCGATCAAGAAGTTTCTTGAGCAAGGGAAGCAGGCCAATCGGTCGCCGAGGGTTCACGGGAACCCTCACGATTTCGGAATCGCCGAGCTTAGCCTCACAGCTGGACCCCGACGGCTCCACGCGTCCTGATCTTGTCTGAAGATGGGCAGTGAACGATCGCAATGGCCTGGTTAGCAGTCCCGTACTACGTTGCCTGAATGGCCACCTCTCGCGACAATGACAAGATCCAACCCTGGAAGGGCGACGCGGTCGGACTCGTTGAGGCTTACCGTTCCGGTGAACGCTCACCGGTTGAGGAAGTCGAAGCCAGCTTGGCTGCCATCGACTCCAGTGACCTCAATGCTTTCAGCTACGTCGCCGCCGAGCAAGCCCGAGCTGCCGCAGCCACAGCTGACGTGTCCCTACCCTTCGGTGGTGTGCCGATTGGAGTGAAGGAACTCAGCTCGGTCAAGGGGTGGCCCGATACTGACGGCTCCCTGGTCTTCAAGGATCGAATCGCCCAATACGACTCCCTCATGAATGCCAGGCTCCGAGACGACGGCGGCGCCATCCTGCTTGGGCTCACTACTGCCAGTGAATTCGGTGGCCTTAACGTTTCCAAGACCAGGCTCAACGGCGCGACCGGCAATCCGTGGGATATCACCAAGACTGCCGGTGGCTCCTCCGCCGGAAGCTCGTCGGCGGTAGCCGGAGGCCTGGTCTCGATCGCCACTGGGGGAGACGGTGGTGGCTCGATCCGGATACCGGCTGGGTTCTGCGGCTTGTTCGGCATGAAGGGGACTGCTGGCCGTATCCCTCGCGGGCCGCACACCAGCATCGCCCCGATGACGGTTGTTGCTGGCTGCCAGGCTCGATCTGTTCGCGATGCGGCCCGCTGGTATGACGTGTGCGCTGGCTTCGATAGTCGCGACCCTTACAGCCTGCCCAAACACGAGGGTTGGGAAGACAACCTTGGCAGCCACGACCTGTCAGGAATGAAGGTGGCCGTCGTCCCCGCCTTGGGCAACGCCATCGTTCTCCCCGAGATCGTCGATCGAGTGAAAGCGGCAGGACATGCCTTGGCCAACGATGCGGGCCTCGAGGTCCTGGATCTAGAAGTACAGCTACCAGAACTGGGGTTTAGCTGGGCCATGGCCAATATGGCCTCCCTCTTCGCCACCCTGAAAGACACCTACCCCGAGTGCTTGGAACTCATGACCCGCCAGATTGCCTTTGGCTTGGAGATGGCGGTCGAGAAGTATGACCTGAAGATGGCGGCCGAAGCCGAACAGCAACGGACCCGGGCGAACGAACTGATGGCCGACATCTTTGATCAGGTGGATTTGGTGATCTGCGCCACCAACCCTGATGTGGCCTGCCCCGTCGACATTGCTATCAATACCCGCGTCGGGTCACAGAAGGTGCCAGCGGGAAACAACGGCGCTCTGACGATTCCTGCCAACATCTCTGGCAATCCAGCCTGCTCGATTCCGGTCGGAACCGTGAACGGTCTTCCGATCGGCATGCAGGTCATCGGTCGCCAACAAGAAGACGCCTATCTCTTCGATCTCGCCGCAATGGTCGAACGGACCGCACCCTGGCCGCTTACTGCCCCCAGCTGGTAAAGATGGGCTTAGGCTTCTCGGATGGCAACTCTGGTTTGTTTTCATGCCCACCCCGATGACGAAGCCATCGCCACTGGCGGCTTGATGGCCAAGGCTGTCGCCGCCGGACACCGAGTGGTACTCGTGACCGCCACCCGTGGCGAACAAGGTGAACCGGTTGAAGGTGTTTTGAATGAGGGTGAAGAGTTGTGGGAACGCCGGGTCAAAGAACTGGCTGAATCGGCGGAGATCCTTGGAGCGGAGGAACCAATCCTGCTGGGCTATGTCGACTCGGGAATGATGGGTGAGCCAGAGAACGACAACCCTGACTGTTTCTGGCAAGCCGATGAAAACGAAGCCGCAGAGCGAATGGCCAAGATCTTGCGAGATGTCGACGCCGATGTACTCACCATTTATGACAATCACGGTGGCTATGGCCACCCCGATCATCTTCGGGTCCACACCGTTGGATTGAAGGCAGCCGCATTGGCTGGCACGAAGATGGTCCTTGAATCAACAATGAACCGCGATCACATCACGGCAATGCTCAGGGCCGCGGCCGAGTCTGGCGATGAGTTCGGCAATCCAGAGGACCGCCGGTCCGAGGAAGACTTCGAGGAGTTTGGTACTCCCGAGTCTGATATCGCCTACAAGGTCGACGTAGCCGCCCAGATAGATCACAAGCGCCGGTCGATGATGGCCCATCGCAGCCAGATCGCAGAAGACTCCTTCTTCCTGTCCATGCCCGAAGAAGCCTTCGCCATGTCGTTTGGAACCGAGTGGTTCAACCGCCCAGGGGAGACCAACACTGGCGGGCCCACCTTGGTTGAGCTACTGCCTGGATTGGACTAGCAAACCGCTAATCAGACCTCAGCATCAAACAGGTCATCGGAGAACCCGACGAGCTCTCCGACTCCGCGGAAAACATGGGAGATACCGTCGCTTCGAACCAACACCGCATCACCAGCGAAGGTGGCCTCCGGACCTCGAATCTGCAGGTGATAGGGCAGCTGGTCAACGGTGACCCGTTCGGTCGTTCGATGCACGAGTTCCCAATCCAGGTCATCGCTATTCTCTCGCTTAACCACGACCAGGTCACCACCGCGAGTTGGGAGCACCCGCTCGGAGACGATCAGTTCGGACACGTAGTAGCGGCGGTACTGCACCCCGAAACCCTATTCGCTCCCGAGGTGATTCAGCTCGACGCTTACTAGCCTCGCTCTGTGACCTTGCATGATCTTCACACCACCTGGGCCTGGCTTGTCGTTGTCAGCAACACCGCAGTCGGCGTCTGGTTCCTAGCCGGTCATTGGCGCCCTTCAACCCGGCACTCCAAGATGTGGTGGGCTGCCCATGCTGCCCAGTTCACTATCGCTATCCAGGTCATCCTCGGGGTCGTCTTGCAAAACCGCGACGGCTTCGACGCAACCTCACTCCACCAGTTCTACGGCTTTATTGCCTTTGCTTCAGTCGGCATCCTTTATAGCTACCGACAGCAGATCAAGCAGTGGGAGTATCTGCTATATGGCTTTGGCCATCTGTTCCTGATGGGTCTGGCTCTGCGGGCGTTTTACGGATAGTCAGATCGATGGACTCATCCAGCACAATGAGCTTGCCGGTCAAGTGTTCCTCAAAGAAGGCCAGCATCCTGGTCCAGCTATCTTCAGCCGAGGTTGGGTCATAGCCAACCTTCATCGGCCCCTTGGCCCCGATGCGGGCCAGAACACCTTCGACATTGCTCATATAGCTATGACCAGCATCGGTGTAGGTGACGATCTCGTTGGACACCTCAAGCTCATCCAGATGACTTTTGAGAAGCTTGGCCTTTGGGCCAAACAGCTTGTCCTTGGCTCCGAACCCACCGAAGCAGGCTGGAATGCCCTCGAGCTTGTCCGCCTTCTTCGGAACCTCGCCGTAGTAGTTGGCAACGACATGAACTTCCTCTTTCGCTGCATGCAGAAGGGCGAACCCGCCACCCATGCAGAAACCGACGGTGCCAATTCGTTCGGCGTCAACCTCGTCCTGGTCGATCAGCCAATCTTGAGCTGAAGACAGTCGAATAAAGGCTTCTCCTTCACCCTTGTTCAGCGCCTTCAGTGCCTTGATGATGCATCCAAGTTGAAGACCAGGCCCAAAGAAGTCTGGGGCCATAGCCACATATCCTTCGGCCGCAAAGCGTCGGGCAACCCGTTCCATGTCGTCGTTCAGGCCGAGAATTTCGTGCAAAACCAGCACACCAGGGTGCGGTCCCTCACCTTCGGGGTACGCCACAAACGCACGGCCCGGTTCGAACGTGTTTGCGATCGAGAAGGTGACCATTTCCGATCGTAGATTCTGAGACATGTGCTACTCCAGGAAGAGGAGGGGTCGAGAGTGTTTACTCATGATGTTGGCTGATGATCGAGCTCAACGCAAATGTCCCGCAGTTCACCACCTCGCTGGCAGCGTCATGCGGGACATTCAGACTGGCTACGCGTGCCGGCTGCAAGAGCCGGAGCACACGGAAACTTACATTGCCGCCTTGATTCCAAGGGCGGAAAAGCCTTTGGCCTCGTAGTTGGCTCGGAACATGTCGCGAAGGCTCGTGGCCGCCGTGTCGTAGGCGTCCTTGTCGGCCCAAGTGTTGCGAGGATTCAAGATGTTGTCGTCAACGCCGGGACAGGAGACAGGCATTTCCAAGCCGAGTATTGGGTGGGTCTCGGTGGCGACGTCATCAAGCTCGCCGTTCAAGGCCGCATCCAACAAGGCGCGTGTGGCCTTGAGTGACATTCGCGATCCGGTGCCATAGGCGCCACCGGACCAGCCGGTATTCAACAAGATGCAGCGGGTCTTGTGCTTCTCCATCCGGTCAGCCAACAACTCTGCGTAGACCGAAGGCTTGTGGGACATGAACGGCGCCCCGAAGCAGGCGCTGAAGGTGGCCTCAGGTTCGGTAATCCCGACCTCGGTACCCGCCAGCTTGGAAGTGAAGCCGGTCACGAAGTGGTACATGACCTCTTCAGGATCGAGAATCGAAACCGGAGGAAGAACACCAAAGGCGTCAGCAGTCAGAAGAACGATGGTCTCTGGATGTGGTCCCTTTGCTCCTTCGGCCACGCCTGGATTGCAGGTCAACGGGTATGCGAAGCGAGTGTTCTCGGTTACTGAACCATCGAACAGGTCGAAGTCTTGGGGATCAGTGTCGCCAATGGCCTTGCCGGGCAGGGCGGGCACATTCTCGATGAGGGTGCCCTTCATGGACAAAGCTGCAGCGATGACTGGCTCGTTGTCCTTGTCCAGATCGATGAGCTTGGCGTAACAGCCGTCCTCGAAGTTGGAGACGCCGGTATCGGACCAAACATGCTCATCATCACCAATGAGGAGGCGCTTGGGATCAGCAGACAGCGTGGTCTTGCCCGTGCCGGAGAGGCCAAACAAGATGGCTGAGTCATTGTTCTTGCCAACATTGGCCGAGCAATGCATGGAGAGCTGGCCCTTGGAGGGAAGCACGAAGTTCATCAGGGTGAACATGGTCTTCTTGTTCACACCGCAATAGTCGGCCCGGCCAAGAACTAGAGCGATTCGATTCTTCACATCAATGATGACGCCACGCTCGGTCTTGGTTCCATCTCGCTCGGGAACACAGCGAAAGGACGGAACATTGATGAGCGTCCAGCCAGCATCGACCCGGTCCGAATCGTCCCGGACGTCCTTGGGAAACATGATGTTGCAGAAGTAGGCGTGGGTGGCGTATTCGCCAACAAAGCGATATGGCTCAGCGAACTCGGCGTCCCAACCACAGAAAACATCGGTTGAGTAGAGGGTGGCGTTGCGCTCATTGAGGTGGTCGATGACGCGGGGGAGCAGGCCATCAAACTTCTCTGGGTCGAACTTCTGAAAGTCGGGCTTCCACCAGAGCTCATCTTCGACCTCGGGTCGAGCGACAGCAAAAGTGTCCTTGGTGGGGCGTCCCGTACACGTCGGGTCGGTGTAGTACACCAACGGGCCATCCAAGCCAAGAGCGGTGGCGAAGGCCTTCTGCTCGTCGCCATCACCATCGGCACTGACGTGACCACGATCATTGTCGATCGCAGCTTGGAAGAGTTCATCCTGGCTCAGACCGTGCTTGAGTGTGACATTGTTCAGACCAAAGGCCTGACCCAATTCACCCAATACTTGCTCACTTGTTCGTGTCATGTCACTCCCGACGTCATTGTCGAATTCGATAGATGACAGTAAGAGCGGTGGTCCCCGGCCGCGGCTGTCGTGCTGGAAAATCCAGCGATTACTACCCCTATGTGCTGCTAGCTACTTACTCTGAATTGTCCAACCAGGTTGGGGTTCCCATGTCGACCTCGGAGCCCAAGCGAAGGCCAGTGGCCAGCTTGTCCTCGTTGAGATCAAACACCACCCGTTGTCCAGGGCGAAGCATTCGAAAGACAGAACCGGCAAGCGCGTTTGGTGCGATGTCGAATTCCGACAAATCGGAGTCGCAAAGCACAACCCCATCAAGAGTCAATGGATCGTAAGACTTGACAACACCTTGCACGAAACGTTTCCTTCGGTTGAATTTCCGAATGTCATCCTAGAACGGATCTCCAACAGAGTAGGTCATCGAGGGTGGGGGAGGAAAGGCAAAGGTCCCAACTATCACCGATCTGAATTGGGCCGATTGGTCCTAGACATGGCTGAGTAGATCGGTCTCGCTTGAATCTGTCTTGCAGTCCAGGCAGCCGTTCGTGCTGCCATACTTGAATAGTGACCGAAACCGTGGGCCAGTCCGAAATGGCTGCAACTCAAGAGTCAGTCTCGTCAGGGCCGGGTCCGAAGAAGATCCTGAGCTATGTGGCCGGTGCCACTGTTGTGGCATTTCTGGCCTACGTGTCGCTGTTCGGCTCCCAATCCCTTCCTGAATTCACGCCAACCGGTATTGCTCAACCCCTTCCGCACAAAGACTCAGTCCCGGCTGTCTCCCTTGAGGATTTCGAAGGGATTCTGGTCGGCCAGCAGGGCAAGCCCGTCGTGGTCAATGTCTGGGCCTCTTGGTGTCCACCTTGTCGTGCTGAGATGCCGCTTCTCGATCGAGCAGCCCAGACGTTTGCGGGCGAGGCCGTGATCTTGGGTGTGATCTCCAACGACGACCCGGCTGCGGCCATCGCCTTCCTGAATCAATTGGACATCAGCTATGCAAACGTGATCGATGACTCGGGCGAAATCCGCCACCGATTGGACATGTCGGTCTTCCCGACCACCTACATCTTTGGCCGCGACGGTCGGTTGCGGGCCAAGGTCGAAGCCGGTGTTACCGAGCAGCAGTTGGCGGCTCTGATCGAGGATGCGCTGCGTTGATTGACTTTGGTTTGTTGCTGAGTGTGATCCTCGCCTTTGGTGTACCCAGCTTGCTGGCCCAGCGCTGGCCCATCACCTCATTTGAGGCTGGCTCTGCGTCTGGCCAAGCTAGTGCGGGTCGTCCTGAACAGCCTGGAATCACTTCCGAAGAGTCTGGAATCACCTTCATCGACGCCGTTCTAGCTTCAGGCGCTGCCGCTGTGTTGGTTGGCCGACTGGCAACCCTGATGCTGGACGACCCTGCGGCTATTGGGAAACTTCACGACATGCTGATCATTCGAAGCGGGGTTGAGTTCTGGCCCGGAGTAGCCGCCGCCGCCGCATGGTCAACCTTTGCGGCCAAACGGGCTGGTGTAGGGCCAATGGTCCGCCTAGCCGCCCTCTTGCCTCTGAGCATGGTCGGCTACGCCATCTATGAATCGTCTTGTGTCTTCCGCTCGGGGTGTGCTGGGCCGGTCAGCAGCATTGGCTTGCGGCCTGACGGGCTGGGTGCTCGGCTCTTTCCCGTCGGCATCGTCATGGGTCTCGCCGTCGTTCTCGGCGCAGTCGCGTTGCGCCGCTTGACCCAAGCCAACGTCTCAGCATCCGTCCTGGTGAGTAGTGGGATCTTGATCGTCGCCGGGGTGCGGTCCATCGGATCCTTCTGGCTACCGAAGCTCGGTGACGACTTGACCCGACAACATCAGACGTCAGTGGTGATCGTTGCGCTGGCAGCTGTGCTTCTTGCAGTCACATGGTTACGGGACCGTCGCACAGCCAAATAGGGCACGCTGAAATATCATCCAACAAACGCTGTGCAACGAAACGCAGCCTGTTGAAATGTTGTGCTCGGCGGGTCTGTCGGTGGGCTGGGCTAACGTGCTCCGCGTGCGAACCGCCGAACACCTCCAACACGCCCTGTGGCAGTTCGTGACCCTTGCCGAAGGGGCCGAGGACCGCCTCAATGAGCTCAACGTCTTTCCGGTTGCCGATAGCGACACCGGAACAAACGTGCTTCGCACAGCGGAGGCCATCGCTCAGGAAGTGGGGACAGCGCCAGCCGCCAATCTGGAGCAAGTAGCCAAGGCCATCGGCCACGCAGCCATGATGTCCTCGCGGGGAAACAGCGGCCTCATTCTTGGTCAGTACCTCACCGGGTTGAGCTCTGCTCTGGTGGAGGACCCATGGCCAGAAGAATGGTCGACGGCCCTCAAGGTCGGAGCAGAAAAGGCTCGGGCAGCCGTGAGTAACCCGGTCGAGGGCACGATCTTGAGCGTGGCCGACGAAGTTGCCGCTGCTGTCGGCAACTCATCACCAGAGATTTTGACGGACGCGTGCAAGAAAGCCGATGCCGCAGTTGTGCAAACCGAGTTTCAGCTCCCCGTATTGAGCAAGGCCGGATTCGTCGATGCCGGTGGTGTCGCCTTGTCGCTCTTTGTGCGCGCCTTGGCTGACGTTGTCTCCAACGAGCCCGAGTTCACCATCGTCGATCGAGTCGTCGCCCGCCCGGCCCGACGCAAGGGTGATGTCGATCCGCCAATGTCGCGTGAGGTCGTTGGCTATGAGCTTCAGTTTAACCTAGCTGCCGGATCGACTGAAGCTGATGAGGTCCAGGCGCTGTTAGTAACCCTGGGCACGGACGTGGTGATCGGAACCGATGGTGACACCATTGCCGCCCACGTGCACGCAGCAGACATCGGTCCTGTCATCGAAGCTGTTCTGCACCTACAGCCATTCAACATTCGGGTTGAGGCCTTGCTTGAAACTCAACCAGGCGTGAAGAATCATGCCTGAAGGAAGCGACAGTGAGGCAGGCAGCGGGGCTGGCACGCAGGACCTCATCACCTTGGCTGAGCTTGACGCCATTCCCGTCGACAAGCTGACTGGCGTTGGAGACAAGAAATCCAAGGGACTCGCCAAGGCCGAAGTCCACAGTCTCTTCGATCTGTTGACCTTCTATCCCCGTCGATATCTGGATCGAACCAAAGAACGTCGGATTGATGAGATGACCGAGGATGAAGAGGCCTCGGTGCTGGTGACGGTAGTCAAGTCCACCTCCCGACGGATTCGCGGCGGCAAGGTGATGGTGAACATCACCGTCACCGACGGTCACTCCAACCTGGCCCTGACATTCTTCAATCAGGCGTGGCGAGAACGGCAGCTTTCAGCTGGCCGAGAAGCCATGATCTTCGGCAAGATCAAGTACTTCCGAGGACAACGACAGATGGCCAATCCGGTCGTCGATCTTATTGGCGACAAGACCGGCAAGATCATTCCCGTCTACCCCCAATCAGAAAAGAGCAAGCTGCAATCGTGGGATATCGCGGGCTTTGTTGCTGAAACCCTGCGTCGCACCCTGCCGCCAAAAGGGCGCGGCCTGCAAGACCCGCTGCCAATGTGGATTCTTGATGAGCATGACTTCATCAATCGTGAAGCCGCACTTCGAGGAATCCATGCCCCCGACTCGATGGGTGAAGCCATGGCAGCTCGCAAGCGGCTGGTCTTTGATGAACTTTTCCGGATGCAGCTGGCCCTGGTATTGCGGAAACGAATGCTGGAAGCCACCGAAGTTGGACTCGAACATCTGGTGAACGGTCCTCTAATCGCTCGCTTCCGAGAAGCCCTGCCATTCCCGTTGACTGGCGCACAAACCAGAACCATCGATGAGATCTTCGTCGATCTCGCTCGACCGATTCCCATGCACCGCTTGCTGCAAGGTGACGTTGGCTCGGGAAAGACCCTGGTGGCCGTCGCCGCCATGCTGGCCTCGGTTGACGGCGGGCATCAGGCGGCGCTCATGGCGCCAACCGAAGTCCTGGCCGAACAACACTTCAGTGGTATCCGAGCCTTGCTGGGCGAGTTGCATGTTCCGGACTCAACGAACCTGATGGGGGAGCGGCCCCTCAAGGTCGAGCTGCTCTCTAACCGCACGTCCACCGCTGATCGACGCCGAATCTTGAGCGAGCTCTTGCTGGGCCAGGTGGACATCATGATTGGCACCCACGCCTTGATTGAAGACAAGGTCCGCTTCGACTCTCTCGGTGTCGTGGTTATTGACGAGCAGCACCGTTTCGGGGTTGAGCAACGCGCAGCCCTTCGAGACAAGACCGATGGTGAACTGATCCCCGACGTTTTGGTGATGACGGCCACACCGATTCCTCGGACCGCGGCCATGACGGTCTATGGCGATTTGGATGTCTCGGTCTTGGATGAGATGCCGCCGGGTCGCACCCCAATTGTCACCCACTGGGTTCAAGCCCCCGGATCATTGGATGAGGGCGGCACCTTGGATGGTACCAACGAGCTGGAATCCATGTGGGACGAGATCCGGTCCGAAATCGCCAATGGTCGCCAGGCTTATGTCGTCTGTCCCTTGATTGATGAGTCCGAGAAACTGGAAGTGGCCTCGGCGGAAGAAACCTTCGATCGTCTGAGTGCGGTTGAACTCAAGGGCCTTCGGGTTGGTCTGCTACATGGTCGTATGCATTCCAACGATAAGGACGAGACCATGACCCGCTTCCGCGACAAGAAGTTGGACGTGCTGGTAGCCACCACGGTGATTGAGGTGGGGGTTGACGTCCCGAACTCAACAGTGATGGTCATTCTGGATGCCGATCGATTTGGGATCGCTCAACTCCATCAGCTTCGGGGCCGTGTCGGACGAGGTGAGCATGCCTCGACCTGCTGGCTAGTTGCGGAGGCGACTACTCCGGATGGTGAGGCCCGACTTGAAGCCCTGGTTGCCTCAACGGACGGATTCGAACTAGCTGAAGTGGACTTAGATCTTCGGGGTGAGGGCACCATCTTGGGCGAGCGACAGAAGGGCCGAAACGACCTGAAGTTGGCGTCGTTGCGTCGTGACCGGACGGTGGTGGCCGATGCCCGTCGAGCAGCTATCGAACTCATTGACTCAGACCCTGGCTTAAGTAACAGCCCAGACTTGATGTCTGAGCTCGGCCTTTTCTTGGACGAAACCGAAGCTGAATTCCTGATGAAGGGCTAGGGCGTTCTTCCCCAAGCCCGAGTTGCTAGTCGATCTCGTCGGGCACGACGACGTCCCAGCGATCCAGACAGTCCTTGCAGCGATAAGGAAGGATGGTTCCGGCATCCAGAGGCCCGTCACCGGGGTACCAGCCCAACGGGTAGCAGGTTCCCAGGCAGTCGACGCAAACAATCTCGTGGTCCGGTATTGGCATGATGGCCAGCTTAGAGGCAGTCAGCACAGAGGTAGCCACCACAGAGCCCGCCGCCGATAGTGTGCCGAGGTGCGCATCATTGCTGGCTCGGCCCGAGGCCGAAAGCTCATTGCCCCTCCAGGGCAAAACACCCGCCCCATAACCGACCGAGCAAAAGAAGGCATCTTCAACATGCTGGTCGCCTTTGGTGGAGTCGAAGAGTGCACCATTATTGACCTGTTTGCCGGCAGTGGATCCTTCGGCTTGGAATGCCTCAGCCGGGGAGCCAGTCATGTCACCTTTGTCGAGCAAGGTCGTGATGCCGTCGCCACCATCGCCAAGAATCTCGACACCCTCGGGTTCGCTGACCGGGCAACAGTCCTGCCAACTTCAGTCCAAGGCGCAGTCCCGGCTCTTCCTCATGTTGATGTTGCCTTTTGTGACCCTCCCTACAAGCTCGATGTTTGGGCTGATCTATTCGCCGGGGTAAAGGCTGACATTCTCGTTGGTCATGCCGATCGTGCCATCGAGCTGAGTCATGGGTGGACCGAGTTGCGGCGCCGCGAGTACGGAAGGGCCAAGATCTTGATAGCGGAACCCGGCCCGACCCAAGACGACGAACCGGCTCAAAGGCCCGAAGTCGGGACCGACGATCTCGAAGTCCCCTCCAGCGACTAGACTCGCCACCAGCGTGGTGGAGGCCCGAGCTGTTGGCTCGTACCGTTTTCGCAGTTCCTGTGTTTAGCAGTACGACCAATGATCGACTAATGATTTGGTAAGAATCCGAACACTTCTCGCCCAGGAAAGACCCTGCCCATGACCGTCGCCCTTTATCCGGGGTCCTTTGACCCGGTACACAACGGCCACATCGCCATGATCGAATCTGCCGCCGCCATTTTGAGTTCGGTTGTTGTTGCTGTTGGACATCACCCAACGAAGAACTCTGGACTGTTCACGCCCCAAGAACGGGTCGAGCTGATTGAGGCGTGCACATCGCACTTGGACAACGTCTCGGTCCGCCTCTTCTCCGGTTTGGTGACAGCCGCGGCCAAGGAGTTCGGAGCGACCGTTCTGGTCAAGGGCCTACGCGGGTCTGGTGATCTTGGTGACGAGATGGCTCAAGCCCACATGAATCTTGAAACGGGATCAATCCCGACGGTCTTCCTTCCAGCAACGGGCCCCTCGGCTCGTGTCGCTGGAACCTACGTTCGTCAGATCGCCGCCATGGGCGGAGACATCTCCGACACGGTGCCAGCCATCGTTGCCAAAGCTATTGCGGTCAAGGTCAACGAGGGGAAACTGTCATGACCGACCTACCTCCAGCCCCCAGCGACGACGAGCGAGAAGGGCCAGCTCCATCAGTTCAAGAACTGTTGGACGAAGCGATTGACCTGGTTGCTCGCTCTCGTCCCCTCCCCATGTCCACCACGGTCAAGGTCAATCGAGATGACCTCCTGGACATTCTGGAACAAGCCCGCGATGAACTGCCCGAAGAGGTTCGTGCCGCTCAATGGTTGCTGAAAGAGAAAGAAGAGTTTCTCGCTGGTGCTCGCTCCGAACGAGACGACATCATCAAGCAAGGCAGTGAGCAGGTAACCCGGATGGTTGAACGCCAAGAGGTCATGCGGGTGGCCGAGGAACGAGCTCGTCAAATCGTGGAAGATGCTCGGGCGGAATCGCGTCAGATGCGTCGCCAAGTCGAGGACTATTGCGACCAGAAGCTCGCCAGTTTCGAGATCATTCTGGAAAAGACGACACGTACCGTCCAGACCGGTCGGGAGAAGCTGCTTGGACCTGCTGCTATCGACGATGCCGACCTGTCCGAAGGTGATGATCCTTTCGCCGAACCGCTCTAGGCTTGATCCCGCCAGCAAAAGCGGAAAGATCGGATCAATGGAAGAGTCGAAGGCAGAGTTGAAGGCAGAGTTGAAGGCAGTGTCGAACGTGACAGGGACAACTCGAAAGCATCCGGTCAATGTGGCTGACCTGCGTCGGAGTTTGGGTTCTCAGCGCGAAGTGGAGATTGATTTCGTCTTTGAGTCGATCACTGTTGTTTCTAGTCGCTCAACCGACGCCCCGATCGCTGGGTCGGTAGTGATTGAGTCCATTGAGCGGGGAGTCTCAGTTTTTGGCTCGGTCTCCTTCGCATGGGAGGCTGACTGTCGACGGTGCCTCGAGATCGTTGCTGGTGATGCAACGGCCGATATCGAAGAGACCTTCCTCAGCCCAGCTCCGACGGACTCTGATGCTGTCGAGCTTGAGGACAACACTGTTGACCTGGTCCCGGTTGTGCAAGATGCCATTGGCCTGGCTATCCCCCTCGCACCCTTGTGCCGTACCGATTGTGTTGGTCCTGATCCTGATCGCTACCCAACCAAGACCGAAGAACAGCTCGAAGCCGAGCGAGCCGTTGAGCGCCAGCAAGATCCTCGTTGGGACAGCCTCAGCCAGCTCACGTTTGACGACTGATACTTGACGACTGACGTTTGATGACTGGCCGAGCCCCCGATGTTGGGCTTAGTCTTCGAAACCGGTGACGCCCAAACGGATCTGGCAGACTTTCCAGTCGCCCCCATCGGGCTTCAGTTCGATTCGAGTCTCAACTTCGCCTTGCTGCTCGAAGAAGATGCTGCCCTGGACCGATGATTCAGCTACACCCCCACCGGCAATCTCGAAGACAATGAAGAAGAACTCGTCGAAGCGGTCTGCCTTGGCTTGCTCAATGAACTCGTCAATACCACCGGCACAGGACGGGTCAATGGAACTCAGCGCTTGATCGTATTGCTGATCTTGCACTAGCTGCACGACCCGATTCGCTTCATTCGTCGGCCCGGCAAAGATGCCGTAGGCCCAGTAGCTACAGGCTCCGATCCCAATGAGCGGCAGGCCGACTACGAGCCCGACAATGAGTAGTGTCTTCTTCCACTTGTTCGATTTCGGTGCTGCTGGCGGAGCGACCCACTGACCGCTCGGCGCTGGGGCGAGACCAGGAGTGGCCTGGTAGGGCTCAAATGCCTGGTTGTCGATCGGCGCACCGGGAGGCGGAGTCCAAACTGGTCTGGGTTGGCTGATGTCGGACATGATGCTCCCTTCGCTGCGGTGTTTTGGATGCAGACTCAGAATAGAGCAAGTGCTGCCGTAGTTCTCTCCAGCCAGCGAGATCGACTATTCGACGGTGAAGCCGCAAACTTTCCAATCGCCATCACGTTTGTTGAGTTCGAAGCTGATGGGGTTAGGGAGACCGCCGTTGACGGAGACAGTGCCGCTGACGTCAGCGTTGGAGTTGACCACGCTGACGTTCTTTAGATCGTATCCGTCGATCACGACACCGTCCCAGATGGCGAGAATGTCTTCGACCCCAAAATCGTCAGTGCAGGTTGGATCAAAAGAGTCATACGCCTCCTGGTATTTGCCTTCGTCCAATAGAGCAAGCATGGCGTTGGACTCGTTGATGGGGCCCTTGACTGCCCCAACGAGGAAGACGGTGCAGGCACCAATGCCGATCAGTGGCAGTCCAATGACTAGGCCAAGGATGAGCAGAATCTTCTTGACATTGCTTTTCTTTGGTGGTTGGACCGGTTGGCTCTGTTGGGGGTATTGCTGCTGGGGATAGTTTTGCTGGGGGTATTGCTGGGCCTGGCCCGGTTGTTGATAGCCCTGTTGTGGGTAGCCCTGTTGTGGGTAGCCAGTGGCAGGCGGCGTGGCTTGTTGTGGGTAGCCAGTGGCGGGCGGTTGAGGCGACGGTGCCTGTGGCGGTGGATAGCCCCCAGCCGGCGGTGAGGTCTGTGCTGGTGGGGCCTGTGCCGGTGGAGCTTGAAAGGGTGGAGTTTGCGGAGGCGGGTAGCTGCCAGGGGGCTGGGCTGGTTGGCCAGGTTGTTGTGGCGGATATGGGGTTCCCTCAGTCATAGAAAGACACTAGACGGCCCGTGTGGAGGAATTGTTGGATGTCTTGCGTTTGGCAGACTTGCTAGGCAGTCGTGGCTTGGGTTTGAAGACGGTATGCTTTCCCGCTCGCGTCCACCGGTCGGTGTGCGCCCCCGATCGAAAAACGAGTACTGGATTCCTCATGGCCGTCCCAAAGAAAAAGACCTCCAAGTCCAAGACTCGTAGTCGTCGAGCCTCGAGCTGGAAACTTGCCGCTCCCGCACGGAGCCTCTGCTCCCATTGCGCTGAAGCCAAGTTGCCTCACCGTGTCTGCAGCAGCTGCGGTTGGTACAACGGTCGTCAGGTCATCGAGGTCGACTGAGTTTCTCGGCCTCGTGAGCGAAACCTCACCTCGTCTGCCCATCGCCGTTGACGCAATGGGTGGTGACAACGCGCCGGCCTCCATTGTTGAGGGGGCCAAGCTTGCGGTCGAACAATTCGACGTACCCGTTGTTCTGGTTGGTCGCCCAGACGAGATTGGTGAGACCGGTGGGATTCCGGTTATTGCAGCGTCTGAAGTGATTGCCATGGATGCTGAGCCCGCTGCCAGCGTGCGCAAGATGAAGGACTCCTCCATTGTCCGGGCGGCCGAGGCCGTACGAGATGGGCAAGCCTCAGCCCTGCTGAGTGCTGGCAATACTGGTGCCGCAATGGCAGCGTCGCTCCTTCGCCTCGGGCGAATTCGAGGTGTGTCACGGCCAGCAATTGCTGTTCCGTTCCCGGTACTCGGCAGTACGCCAAGCACCCTGCTCGATTGCGGTGCCAACGCCGACTGCAATCCAGAATGGATGGTCCGGTTCGCCCAGATGGGAACGGTCTATGCCCGGGCGCGGTTCGGTATCGAATCACCCCGAGTGGGAATCATGACCATTGGCGAGGAGGCCGGGAAGGGCAACTCGCTGGTCAAAGAGACCTGCTCTCTCTTGGAAAACACTGACTGGGCCAAAGCTTGCGGGGCCACCTATGTCGGCAATATGGAGGGTGGTGACGTGATGGCGGGAACCGCCGATGTCATTGTCTGCGACGGATTCACCGGGAATATCATCCTGAAATCGTTGGAAGGCGGTTTCGACATCGCCCTTGGTGCCATTCGCGAAGCATTGCAGTCCACCCCAGAACTGGCAGAAGTCTCCGGGCTTGTCGATCCAGTTCTTGCCCCCCTGTTGACTGAGTTTGACTCGGCTTCTCGTGGTTCGGCCGCCTTGCTTGGCACAAAGGGTGTTTCGATGATCGCCCATGGTTCGGCTACTCCCTACGGCATAGCCAATGCCATCCGGACCGCATCGGACATGGTCGAAGTTGACATTGTTCAACGAATCCGCGACATGGTCGCTTTCGGAGCCGGATAAGAGCATCGTCTCATTCCTGTTTCTAGCCCAGAAACCGGTCTCTAATCCGCTAGACTCTCGACGTTCTATGCCCGTGTGAAGGATTTTCGATGCCCGCTGAAACTCATATGGAACAGTCGCCGATGAGCCGTGTCGATGTGGTCGCGCTCGTTCGGGACCGGCTAGCGGACATCCTGGAAATGGAACCCGACAATATCGAAGAAGGCAGCTCCTTCGCCGACGATCTTGACGCAGATTCCCTCGCCCTGATCGAACTGGTCGAAGCAATCGAAGAAGAGCTCTCGGACCGCACCGTCGGCTTCCGGATCGAAGACGAAGATCTGCAAGATCTCAAAACCGTCCGTGATGCCGTTGACTATGTCTATGGCCAGGTTGGTGTGGAGTCCTGAGCGATACGGACACCCTTCCCCCATCGGCGAGCACTTCGACCGAAGTTCAGTTCCCTGAGACGGACGCGTTCATGGACCGTCTTGGCTACACGTTCGCTGATCATGACCGACTCCGGCTGGCGTCGACGCATCGGAGCTATTGCTCTGAGCACGAAAACATGACGTCCAACGAACGGCTGGAGTTTCTGGGTGATGCGGTGCTCGGGTTGGTTGTCACCGACTACATCCATGCCACTTATCCTGATCTCTCTGAAGGCGAGTTGGCCAAGCTGCGAGCCTCAGTTGTAAACACCGCAACCTTGGCTGAAGTGGCGGCCAGGCTCGATCTGGGATCAATCCTCCTGCTCGGCAAGGGCGAAGACCAGTCTGGTGGCCGGGACAAGGAATCGATTCTGGCCGACTCGCTCGAAGCTGTTCTTGGTGCTATCTACCTAGATTCCGGCTGGGAGTCAACCCAGGACGTGGTTCTCGCACTCTTGCTGGAAGACATCACCGTTGGGGCCGAGCGCCCGGGACGAGACGACTACAAGACACGTCTTCAAGAATTGACTGCCGAGCTTGGGCTCGGATCACCCGCTTACCAGATTGAGGGCAGTGGCCCCGATCACGATCGCCGCTTTGAAGCAGTGGCCGTTGTCAAAGGTGAGGCAATGGGTGAAGGCAAAGGAACATCAAAGAAGAGAGCAGAGCAGGCGGCCGCCCGGTCGGCCTGGATCGTTCTCGCCAATGCAGTGGAAGAGTGATGGGCGCCATGGCCGATTTAGAGCTACCAGAAATTGAAACCCTTCGACGTGACCTCGAGCGCGATGTTGTTGGCCGCAAGGTCAAGGCAGTTGACGCAAAGACGTTGAAGCCTATGGAGGGGTATCGCACGAAGAAGTCGTTCGCCGAACCCTTGCTTGGAGCAAAGGTCACCGTTGTCGAGCGCGAAGGGACAATGATTGTCTTCCACATGGACAATGAGATGGTCCTGGGGGTCAATCTTGGCGGAGCTGGTCGAATGGAGCGAGTCGCCAGCAGGGTCAGTATGGCCACCGATGTCGATGTCACTATCACCTTTACCCAGGGTGGAGATCTTCGAATCGCCGATGCAACCGTTGTCGTGTTGGTGACTTCGGAAGAATTCGTTGCTGGTTTAGAGGCAGCCGAGGATCACCCCCTCGACCTGCTGAGTCAGCCAATGTCATGGATCGACTTTGGGCGTTTTGTTCTTCGTCGTACAGAACCACTCAAGGCTCTCTTGATGGACCCAACCTCCTTTGTCGGCATTGGTCCTATTTATAGCGATGAGATTCTCTTTGATGCTGGTCTGCGCTATGACCGGAAATCCAACCAACTTTCGACCCAAGAGGTTCGCCGGCTGTACCGATCTGTCGTTGGCATCTTGCACGATGCCATCAAGTATCGGGGCACCTCGTTGGAGAAGCGTCCGTTCTTGGACCTGACCGGGAATCACGGAGAGTTCGCTGATCATCTGGCCGTCTATGACAAGGCGGGCGACCTGAGCCCCCGGTCTCGGAACCCAATCTCCAAGGCGACGTTCAAGGGCAAGCCTGTCTACTTCTGCTCGACCCAGGTCTAACACTCCGTCGTGTACCTGAAATCACTTTCAATCAAGGGGTTCAAGTCGTTCGCCGACCCGGCGACGCTGGACCTTGAGCCTGGCGTTACCGTTGTTGTCGGCCCGAACGGGAGCGGCAAGTCCAACGTGGTTGATGCCATGGCGTGGGTCCTTGGTGCCCAAGCCCCAAAGGCGGTGCGGGCTCAGAAGATGGACGACATCATCTTCGCTGGCACTCAGAAACGGCCCGCCCTCGGCCGAGCCGAAGTGTCACTCACCATTGACAATAGTGATGGCATGTTGGCCATTGACTTCACCGAAGTCACCATCACTCGAACCCTGTTTCGTACCGGTGAATCCGAGTACGCCATCAACGGGGTTTCATGTCGACTGCTCGACATTCAGGACTTGCTGTCCGACTCTGGTGTTGGCCGTCAGCAACACATCATTGTCTCCCAGGGCCAGATTGATGCCGTCCTCAATGCTCGACCCGAAGAACGTCGGGCCATCATTGAAGAAGCGGCCGGTGTCCTCAAGTTCCGCAAGCGCAAGGAGCGGGCCGAACGCCGCCTTGGCGCCACCGACGAGAACCTGAACCGTCTGGCCGATCTCGTTCGAGAAGTCCGGCGTCAGCTTCGTCCGTTAGAGAAACAGGCCGATGCCGCCCGTCGTCACGGCGACCTGGTCACCGAACTCACTGCCCTCAAGCTCCACCTGGTGGGTCGTGAACTCAAGGCGCTGACCGCCAAGCTTGAGGTATCAGCTCGACAACGACTCGATTTTGATGCCAGAGAAGGCCAGCTGAAGACATCACTGGCTGGCTTCGATCGTGGAGTGTTGGAGGCCGAAGCCGAATTGGCCGCCCTCGGTGGCTCCGATGTCGCCGATGTCTTGTCCCGCGCCCTCAGTCTGCAAGAACGCATTCGTGGACAGAAGAATGTGGTGGCCGAGCGCCAGCGTCGCCTCCAGGGTGAGCTGCAATCAGCCGTCGATGATGGGGTTGTGTCTAGCCTGGAAGCCGAAGCAGCCAGGATCATCGAGTCGCTGACCATTTCCGTCCATGACCGACAAGATCTTGAGCCCGAATTCAATGAGCTCGAAGTGGTTGAGCGTCGCCTCAGCAGCGACCAAGAGTCCTTCGAAGAGACCTGGGGTGAAGGAATCGGTCCCGCACCAGTCCAAGCAGCCGAGGTTCGGACCCAGCTCACCGCCATGCAATCAGCAGCCCAGCGCGACGAGCAAGAGAGCCGCAGGCTGAGTGAGCAGCTGGATGCCTTAGGTGCCCGACACGACCGCCTCATGCAAAGTCGGTCCGAAGCACAAGAAACTGTCGACCAGCTCACACCAGAAATCCCCAAGCTGGAAACGTCGGTTCAAGGTGCCGCCACCGACCGGGTAGCCAAAGACGAAGCAGTGGAGTCGGCCATAGAAGCTCGACGTACTGCCGATGGAGCGGCCAGTCGCTGGAAAGCAACGGCCGATGCCCTGACTCAAGCCCTCGATGCCGCCCGGAGTGCGGCTGGAGCCGACGCCCTGGTAGGTGCATCAGGTGTGCTCGGCACCCTGCTAGATCTCGTCGCTATTGACGACGGTTGGGATGCCGCGGTCGAAGCCGCCGCAGGCCAAGCCATGTTGGCCGTCGTCGTTGATGACGTCGAGCACGGCCGAGCAGCACTGGAAGCCCTGTCTGAGCGTGATCTTTCTGGAGCTGTTCTCGCCCTTGGGTCCTCCCGTCAGAATGTTGAGACCCCGGCTGTCGGCGAACCGGTACGAAACCACGTTCGGGCACTTCGACCCGACGTCGAGAGCCTGCTTGATGCACTCTTTGGTGGGGCCGTAGCACTGGATTCAGACTGGCGAGGAGCGTTGGATACTGCCCTCCAACACCCCGAGACCACCGTTGTGACTCGAAATGGTGATCGGTTTGGCCCAGGCGGATGGAGTATTGGCCAAGCGGGAACCGGCGCCACCGGCGCCGCCTTGGAAGAAGCGGTAGCGAAGGCAACCGAAACCTCTCACGTAGCCGAACAACAACAAACAATCCTGCTGGCGGCGCGCCGTGAGCTGGACGAAGGACGCAACCAGAGGCGAGAGGTTCAAGAGGCGCTGCGCCAGGCGCAAGCCAAACTAGAAAATTCGCTGGCTACCGTCGAGCGCACAACATCCCAAATCAATGATCTGGTTGCTGACCGGGAACGACTGGATGAGCAGTTCGCCGCTATTGGTGACCGACAGGCCCAAGATCGAGCGCAAGTGGATGAGTTGCAGCTCAGCTTGCCTGGCCTAGAGGCGGCAGAAGCCGACCACTTCGACCGTACGAAGTCGATGGATGAGTCTCGCACTTCACTTGAGCAACACGCCCGCCGGGTGGCCAATACTCGCACTGAGCTCGAGGTTCGAACAGCTGCTTTGGACAGTCGCCGAGAGTCGCTGATCCTTCGCCAGGGTGAGGTCGAGAAACGTTTGGAGCGGCTGGTTAACGAGCGTGCCGCGGTCAAGGTTCGTCGCGAGGATCTGGAGCGATCTCTGAGCGTCGTCGATGGCCTGGTCGGGCAGTTGGAAGACAAGAGCATGACGCTCACGTCGTGGCTTGAGCTATTGCGAGCCGAACAAGAAGCGCAGTCTCAAGCGTCAAAGGAAGTCGCTGAGAGTCTTTCTGAGCGACGCAAAGAGCGCCGAGCGGCGGAACGCGAACTGGTCGAAGTTCGCGAGAAGTGCAATCGTCTGGACCTGGCTGATGCCGAGAACGGGGTTCGGCTCGAGACTCTGACCGAGGCTGTGCGTCGAGACCTTGACACCGAGCCCTCAGTGGCTATGGAAGCCGAACTGCCTGAGGTGCCCGAAGGTTCCAGTCCAGAGAGCCGGACCCGTGAATTGGAGCGGGAGCTGAAACTGCTGGGACCAATCAATCCGTTGGCTCTGGAAGAGTTCGAGGAGCTCAAGGAACGCCACGAGTTCTTGGATGCCCAGTTGCAGGATGTGAAAAACACCAAGCGCGAGCTGATGCGACTTATTCGGGAAATCGACGCCGAGATCGTCAATGTATTCTCCGCTGCTTACGCCGATGTTGCCACCAACTTCGTTGACCTGTTCCAGACCTTGTTCCCTGGTGGCCGTGGAGCGGTCAAGCTGACAGATCCGAATGATCTGTTGAACACTGGTGTGGAGATTGAAGCAAAGCCGTCGGGCAAGAACGTGAAGAAGCTGTCGCTGCTTTCCGGTGGCGAGCGGTCGCTGACTGCCCTTGGTTTCTTGTTCGCGGTGTTCAAGAGCCGTCCGTCACCGTTCTATGTGATGGACGAGGTCGAGGCTGCACTGGATGACATGAACCTGCATCGCTTCTTGGCTCTGGTGCAAGAGTTCCGCAACGAAGCCCAGCTCATCATCGTCAGCCACCAGAAGCGGACCATGGAAGCTGCCGATGTGCTGTATGGCGTCAGCATGAAGCCCGGTGGCTCATCCAAGGTCGTTAGCGAAAAGGTTGCCGCCCGCACTCCTTAACGAGAGTGAGGGGCTAGGGGAGGCGTTGGAACCAGAGCAGGCTGAGCAGGCCAGCGGCGGCCAGTATTCCGAGGGCACCGCCGACGAACCAGTCGGTGATTTCTCGTTCGGCGTCCTCGTAGCCAATGGCTGATCCAATGTCGTCATAGACCTTGCCCAGCTCTTCCAAGCTTTCGGCCGAGAAGAATGTGCCACCAGTTGACTGGGCGATAAGGCGCAAACTATCGCCGCCGACAGGCACGGGAATCAGTTCATCCTCAATCTGTGGTGTTCCGGGGTCGTCATAGCGGATGGCCCCCTCCTTGGTTCCAAAGGCAATTGTCGACACCGGGATTTCGGCCACGATTGCTTCGGCTATGGCCTCCTCGTCGCTGCGGCCGACCGTTGTTACGCCATCAGAAAGCAGGACGATCCGGGCCGGAGGCGCCTCGCCATTCTCATCCAGAGGAGCAGCAGCCAACGCATCTAGGCTGGTGACGATTGCTTCGCCGATTGCGGTCGACTCAGCCAACTGCAGCCCATCAATGGCTCGATGTGCGGCTAGCCGATCTTGGGTGGGAGGCACCAGCACACTGGCTGATCCCGCAAAAGCGACAATGCCAACGTTCAGGGTTGGCGGCAGCTCGTCAATGAAGCGGTTGGCCGACGCTTGGGCAGCCCGTAGCCGATCGGGCTCAACGTCATCGGCTTGCATCGACAGCGAAACGTCTATAGCGACAATGACCGTTGCCCGCTCCCTTGGCACTCGAACTGTTCGGCTTGGCTGAGCGAACCCGGTTGCCAGTGCGGCCAAGGACAAGAGAAATAGCAACGCAGTGCCGTGACGACGCCAACCCGGATGGTTGGGAATAACTGAGTCCAGCAACTCGCTCGAACTCAATCGAGCAGCATAGGTTTGGCGCCGACGCTGCATGAACAGGTACAAGCCGAGAAAGACGGCGACGATCAGCAGGCTCCAGAGCCGCATTGGTGTTGAGAAACTCATGGCCGTGCTCCTCCGAGGGCAACCATTCGGTGCCTTCGCTTGCCAATGAAACGCACAACATCGCTCAACCAGTCCTGATCAGTTCGCAGGACCAGATGATCGATACGAGCTTCTTGGAATGAGCTGGCCAGGCCAGTCTGGCGTTCTTGTGCTGCCTTGGCATAGGCATCACGCACAGACTTCTTGTTGGTCGGTACTTCTCGGACCTGGCCGGTCGCGGGGTCGACAACGGGGAGTAGTCCGACGTTTGGCAGCTCTAACTCCCGAGGATCAAGTACTTGGATGGCCAACACATTGTGTCGACGAGACAGAGCTCGTAGCGATTCGAGCCAGCCAGTTTCGACTTGGAAGTCGGAGATAACGACTATCAGTCCGCGGCGCTTGGCCAGCTTGCCAATCTTGCCCAGACTCGGAACGAGATCGGTGACACCAGTTTGATCGCCGCGAGGGGCATCGACGATTTCGTAGAGGATCCGCAGCAAGTGCTTGCGAGTACCTTTTGCTGGCACCGCCCTTGACCCGCCCCGACCAGCAAAGATCGCACCGATTCGGTTCCCGTCACGATTTGTCAAGAATCCAACTGCGCCGGCAGCAGCGAGAACAAGTTCTCGCTTCTCACACAACGCCGTGCCGAAGTCGAGTCGAGCTGACTGGTCAATGACCAGCCATGTTTCGAGCTCACGATCGGCAATGGTCTGGCGGATATGGGGTTCATCCAGCCGAGCACTGACGTTCCAATCAATTCGACGGACGTCGTCGCCCGGGGCATACGCACGAGTCTCGCCCAACTCGGTCCCATGACCTGGGACGAGGCCCTGATGATCGCCGTGCAACAAGCCGTCCAGTCGCATGGTGACGTCAAGTTCCAAGCGGCGCAAGGCCTCGCGGGTACGTTCACTGAACGCTGATGCTTGGGAGGTCTCAGCTTGGGAGTGAGTGGAAGAAGAAGTGGCGGGCACTATCAGTCCGCTTCATTCGTTTCGTTGGTGCCGTCGAATCCATCAATGCCGGGGTTGGTGGCTCCAGGATTCTGGTCGGGGAGTGGTGGCGCACTGTGGGCGAGACCCGGCTGAGGTGGGGCAGGGATTGGAGGCAGCCCAAGCGTCGGGTCAGCAACGTTGTTGACCGGAGTGGCCACGGGTGGCGGCAACGGCATGACCGATGTTGGTATCGGTGCAGGAAGCGAGCCCAGTGCCTGAGCGGGCGGTGGAGCAGGCATGCCGGACCCCGGCGGGGTCGGATTGGGATACCCGGCTGGCGAGGGTCCAGGTAACGTCGCGGCGAAGGTCCCAGAGGAGACGTCGCGCGGGCTTACCGCAGCTGCGGGAATGACTGACAACAAACGATTCAACACATCGTCAGCGTCCAAGGACTTGGCGAGGGCTTCATAGGACAGCATGAGTCGGTGGCGAAGCACGTCCCGGGCCACGTCAAACAGATCTTGCGGAGTGACATAGTTCCGTCCCCGAAGCAAGGCCAGAGCCCGTCCAGCGGCCACCAAGCCGAGGGTTGCGCGGGGGCTGACGCCGAACTCGATCAGTGGGTCAAGCTCGGGTAGACCCCGGGCCAACGGCTCCCGAGTGGCCATCACCAGATCAACCGCGTACTGGGCGACACCGGCATCGACATAGATTCCGTCGCAGACCTCTTGCAGCTGCTCAAGTCGGGCGAGGGTGAGAACCTGATTGGCGTCGGGCGGGTTCGTCCCCATCCTTCGTACGATTTCCAACTCTTCGCTTGGCGTCGGGTAGTCAACACTTACCTTCATCAGGAATCGATCACGCTGCGCCTCTGGCAGGGTGTACACACCTTCTGACTCGATGGGGTTTTGGGTGGCGAGCACCAAGAACGGTGCGGGTAAGGCCTTGGTTTGGCCAGCAATGGAAACCTGCCGCTCGGCCATGACCTCTAAGAGCGCTGACTGGACCTTGGCCGGAGCCCGGTTGATCTCATCCGTCAGCAACAGGTTGGTGAAGACTGGCCCCCATTCAATGTCAAATGATTCACTGCTGGCTCGCCAAATCCGGGTGCCGATGAGATCCGAAGGCAGCAGATCGGGGGTGAACTGCAATCGGACGAAGCCTCCTCCAATGACCTGAGCGAGGGTGGAAACAGCCAGTGTTTTGGCTACGCCCGGCAGACCTTCAAGCAGGATGTGGCCCCGAGAAAGCAGGGCAACAAAGAGGCGCTCGACCATATGGTCCTGGCCGACAATGACTCGCTTGATTTCGAACAGGGCCTGCTCAAGCTCGACGGCGGCTTCAGCTGGCGTCGGCAAAGGTTGGGCATCGTCTGAGTTTCCAGCAGCGTTGCCAGAACTAGCGGTGTTGTCAGAAGTAACGGTGTCGGCGTCGCCAAGAAGGCTGTTGTTAGAAGTCAGTGAATTGTCGGTCACCGTTGGTCTCCGGTCCTGCGACAACTTCCCCGGCCCATCTCTGGCTACGGTTCTGGTGTGCGCATTCTGGTTGTTGATGATGAAGAGGAACTTGGAGCCGCAGTTGCGGCTGCTCTCCGACGGGAAGGGTATGCGGTAGATGTCGCCATCAATGGGCAGGCAGCGCTTGATCGTCTCATGCTCAACGAATATGACCTGGTTGCCCTTGATCTCACCCTGCCCGATATCGATGGTCGAGAGGTTTGCCGACTGATCCGAACCGATGCTCGCTTTGACCCAAGTACCCGGGTTCTGATGGTCACGGCACGCGACGGTGTGGCAGAGCGAGTAGCCGGGCTGGATGATGGAGCGGACGACTATCTGGTCAAGCCTTTCGCTCTGGCCGAGCTTTCCGCCCGTGTTCGAAGCCTGCTTCGTCGAGAGACAACCGGTGAGGATGCAACAATGAGTGTTGGATTGCTTCATTTGGACACGGCACGTCTCGTAGCCGAATGGGACAGTCGGACCCTTGACCTCACCACCAAGGAATTCGCCCTTCTTCGCTACTTCATGGTCCATGTTGGTGAGGTTCTGAGTCAGGAACGACTCTTGGAACATGTTTGGGACGAGGCTATGGACCCATTTACGAACACCGTGCGAGTGACGGTGGGAACACTCCGACGTAAACTTGTTGCTCAGTCCGAGCAACCCCTGATCGAAACCGTGATCGGAGCCGGCTACCGACTTGTCGGCGAGGAGTAGATCGAATTCGATGAGCATCCCCCGGGCGCTTCAATCAATCAGGTTCCGGCTGTCGTTGGCTTTCTCGATCGTGGTGTTTTCTGTTGGCTCGTTCTTGATCGCTGGCATCTACTTCTACCAAGTCAGCTCATTGGCTGAGCCCGTGCTCCAGAGTCAGCCCGTGGTCATGGCTGACCCAGAAACCGGTGAGTTGGTCGAAACGTCAATCAAGGTCGTCTTTCCCGAAGCGGCCCAACAGTTTGCGGTGGAACAGATCGAACAACAGTCCTATCGGCGTGCGCTCAGCCAGCTGCGGTCTGCAACTTTGGCTTCCATGGGGGTGTTGTTCCTGGTCTCCTTCGGCGTTGGCTGGCTTTTTGCTGGCTGGATGCTCAAGCCAATGGAACGAATCAGTGGTGTGGCCAGAGACATCACCGCCAACGACCTCAATCGACGGATCTCCATGCGTGGCCCCGACGACGAGCTGAAGGCACTCGCTGACACCTTTGACGAAATGCTCGACCGGTTGCAAGGAGCATTCGAGGATCAACGTCGGTTTGCTCACGAGGCCTCTCATGAGTTGCGCAACCCTCTTGCGGTCGCTCGCACGAATTTGGAACTGGCGCTGACCGGTGATGATGAGGAGGAGATTCGGCGGGCGGCGACAATAGCTTTTGGCGCGACCGAACGAATGAGCGCCCTAATTGAGGATCTACTCGAACAGGCGAGACAAGGTGTGCCCGAGTTGCATCATGGTCCCGCGGACCTGAGCAGGCTGATTCAAGAGTCAGCTGAGGAGTTCCGGGCGGCCGCGGAGCAGCGGGATCTGCGAATCTTGATTGGTGAGGGAAGTGGATCTGGCGAGTCCCATAGTGATGTTGGACCTGAACCCGTGGTTATTCGCGGTGATGGTCCAGCGCTTCGTCGAGCTGTCGACAACCTCATCTCGAACGCTGTTCGGCTTGCTCCCGAAGGATCGGCGATCAAGCTTTCTGTCCGAGCAACCCCGACCGAGGCCATTCTGCTGGTGGCCGACGAGGGTCCAGGCATAGCTCCCGAGGACCGCTCCCTGGTCTTTGATCGCTTCTGGCGAGGCAAGGATTCCAATGCTGGTAGCGGGCTTGGACTCAGCATCGTCCGACGCGTCGTCGAACGGCATGGTGGAACCGTGAGCTTGGAGTCGACATGTGCGGGGAGAATCCGGGCTCAGTATTTACCCTTCGACTGCCGATGACGATGACGATGCAGTCAACAACAGACCCAGATGTGGCCTTGGCTGACTCCCGGCTCAGCGACGTAGCCTTACCTCCGCTTTCGCCAGCCGACTCTAAGGTGACAGCAGAGATTGGAGCTGAAGGATGACCGAGCGGGCCTGGGATTTCAACGAAGGATCAACTGGAGGGCCACAAACCCCGTCCAGCCCACCCGTTGCGCCTTCCCGTAGCGGCCAGGTTGGCTCACCGCCGGTGGCTGCTCCTGCAGCGATTGCGCCTACCCGTCAAATCCAGCCTTATCAGCCTCAGCCTTATCAAGCCCAGTCCGGTCGACCGGGCCTTACCGGACCACCCATCATTGGGGAGTCGTCCAATAACACACTCGACGGTAAGGGCCCCCGCTGGGGACTTCGAGTTGCTGGTGCCTTCCTTGCTGGCGGACTTCTCACCGGAGGAGGCTTTGTTGCCGGTCAGTTGGTGGCTGATGAAAACACTCTGCAGGTCGACACAACGGCCACCCCCGCTTCGACCACCAGCACCACCTTGGCACCATCGGAGATAGTGCTTAGTCCACCGGACCCGGACGTGACTGAGCCAGCAGCCTACGTCGCTGCCGTACTTGGCCCTTCCATTGTGCAAATCGAAACCGAGCTTGGTGTTGGCTCAGGAATCGTCTTCGATGACGGACTAGTCATCACCAATCATCACGTGATCGTGGATGCGGTACGAATACGAGTTCGAACTTCGGATGGTCGCACCCTGGCGGCTGAACTGGTTGGCTCCGATTCTCGGGTCGATGTTGCCGTTCTCAATGTTGGCGAAAACTCCGGCCTACAGGTCGCCACTCTTGCCTTGGACGAGGACCCCGAAGTCGGCCAAGCCGCCTTTGCGCTCGGTAGCCCGTTCCAATTGCAACAATCGATCTCGGCTGGCATTGTTTCTGCCATTAACCGGCCGGTGCAAAACGGTGAAGGCATCAACGCCATGATCCAGTCCGATACCTCGGTGAATCCTGGCAACTCCGGCGGCGCCCTAGCCGATCGCGCTGGCCGTGTCATTGGTATCAATACTTCAATCCGCACTGATGGAGTAGTCGCCGGTAGCGTTGGTATCAGCTTTTCTATCCCGATCGACAATGCCATGCGGGTAGCCGATCGGATCATTGCTGGTGAGCCCCTCGTGCCCGGCTTTCTCGGAGTTGGCAATGCGCAAGACGCTCCCGGCGGCGAAGCGGGCGTGGTTATCGGTGAGGTGACCCCGGGCTCAGGAGCTGACGTAGCGGGAATCCAGGTTGGTGATCGAGTCATCCGGATTGACGGAGTTCCGGTGACCAACCTCGGCGAACTTGCTGGCCTGATCCGTGCAAGCTTCCCCGGTGACGTGATCGAGCTTGAGATCGTTCGGGGCGAAGAGTCTCTCTTGATTGCAGCCACCCTCGGCGAGCAATAGCAAGTCATGGGATCACCGTCATTCGAGGGTTGATCCATGAGCTACCTGCAAAAACCACTGGCTCCTAGGAGCAGCTTTAGGCCGTAGGATCAGTGGTAATGGAACCAATCCTGATCATTATCATTGTTGTCGCCGTCGTGCTTCTCGGTGGCCTCGCATTCCTTTTCTCTCGTCGCGGTCGCCAGGTTGAAATCGAGTCACAAGGACGTGGCCAGGTCGGTGGACGACAACCCGGCGATACCGCCGTACTGGAGCGTGAAGCAGCAGACGATCTCTCCTCTAATGAGCGTGCACCGGGTGAAACCGTTGATGTTGATCCAGATGATGTCTTGGTTGAGGAGCCAACGGCCTCGGCTGAACCCGATGAGGTCGTTAAGCCATCGTTCTTTGATCGCCTAGGCAAAGCTCGAAGCGCATTCACTGGCTACCTCGGTGGTTTGGTTGGTGCAGGAGCCCTCGACGACGAGGCCTGGGAAGACCTAGAAGAAGCACTCATCCGGGCTGATGTCGGCGTGCAAACAGCAATGTCCCTGTTGGAAGATGTCCGCTCTCAAGCCAAAGAAGAGGGCAAGGAGCAGGGAGAAGAAATTCTGGGCCTGCTCAAGACCAGGATGAAGGCAGAACTCACCGGCAAGGAACGAGCACTCATCATCGATGAAGGCAAAACCAACGTCTGGTTGTTTGTAGGTGTCAATGGGGTTGGCAAAACAACCACCATTGGAAAGTTGGGTAAGCGCCTGGTGGCCGAAGGGCACAAGCCGTTGATGGCAGCCGGAGACACCTTCCGGGCGGCCGCTGCCGAGCAGCTGACCATGTGGGCTGAGCGGTCCGACGTCGACATAGTTCGTGGCAATGAAGGTGGCGATCCGGCCTCAGTCATCTTTGATGGCATCAAGGCGGCCGAGGCTCGCGATTGCGACGTAGTCCTCGCCGACACCGCGGGGCGCCTACAGAACAAGTCCAACCTGATGGACGAATTGTCCAAGGTGCGACGAGTGGCTGCCAAAGAGCCAGGACATGTTAGCGAGGTCTTGCTAGTCATCGATGCAACAACTGGCCAGAACGGCATGACTCAGGCCAAAGTGTTCGCCGAATCGGTTGAGGTAACTGGGGTTGTCTTGACCAAACTGGATGGATCAGCCAAGGGTGGCATCGTGTTCGCCATTGAGAGCGAACTTGGTCTGCCGGTCAAGCTCGTGGGGCTGGGAGAAGGAGTCGACGACCTGGTCGATTTCGATCCTGATGCCTTCGTCGATGCCCTCTTTGAATAGAGCAAAACCACGAAATAGCAAAGAAGCATCCGGCTCCTTGTCACAATCTGGCTAGCTATTTCGTCGAAGATGTATGAACGATCCAGAAGTAGTTGTCGTGGGTGGTGGACTGGCCGGCCTCACTGCTGCCAACTATGTGGCCGATGCGGGGTATCAAGTGAAGCTACTCGAGGCTCGCAGCAGACTCGGCGGTCGAGCGAGCACGGATGAGCGAAGTGGTTTTTATCTCAATCAGGGACCACATGCCTTGTATCGAGGCGGTAAGGCCAACGAGGTCCTGGCCCAACTTGGTATCAAGCCGGCCGGGGGTCCACCTCCTCTCGACGGCAAGATCATGTTCGACGGCCAGTTGTTCGCTGCTCCGGCGGGTCCGATGTCCCTGCTCAAGACACGGGCGCTTGGAGTCGAGCCAAGATGGAGTTGGGGCGTGTGTTTGCCGCCTTGCCCAAGATTGAGCCATTGTCGGTTGCTCATCTCAGTGCCGAACAATGGATGGATCAGAAGATCGACCAGCAGCGGGCGCGAGGAGTGTTGTCCGCAGTCATGCGGCTCAGCACGTATGGGGGAAGACTGGACCTACTGTCCGCTGACGCCGCGGTCAGCCAGCTCCAACTTGGGTTGGAGGCTGGTGTTCTCTACCTAGACGGCGGATGGCAACGAATGGTCGATGATCTCGAGCGACGATTGCGGGCTACTGGACGGTGCACTATCGAGACCGGCGCCAAGGTGACTGAGCTGCCGGATGTGCCCAAGGTGATTCTTGCGCTCAACAGCCCTCGGGCTGCGGCGAAGCTGCTCGAGTGTGAGATCGAGGTCGGTCCACCAGCTCTTGCTACCTGTCTGGATCTTGGCCTGACGAAAGCACCAACGGTTGAATTCGCTCTGGGCGGCGACAGTCCGCTGTATCTGTCCAATCACTCACTGGGGGCCAACCTGGCTCCAGACGGACACCACCTTGTGTCGGTACTCAGTTATCTCTCTGGTCCGGATGACAAGGTTGACCGCCGGGTTCTTGATCGGTTCGCAGCGGACTGTGGAGTACAGAAATCCTCAATCGCGGAAGAGCGTTTTCTGCACCAGATGGTGGCTGCAAGCTCGATCACGAACCCTGCATCATGGCGGCATGGCTGGTCGAGCAAGGGTTGATCAGTTCTCCAAGAATCAGTCGGTACTCGTGGCTGGAGACTGGGTTGGACCTGAAGGTCAGCTGGCCGACGCCAGCTTCGCCAGTGGCCGGATGGCGGGGCGTATGGCTGTCGCCAGTCTCGCTTGATGAAGGAGGCTTTCTTGATGAGGCGACCTTTCTCGATGAACAACAGCATCTGTCATACTCCGATTGAGATGAGAATCGCAGGCTCAACGCCATGACAACCGCAGAGCTCTTCGAACAAGAACGAGCCCGCCTTATCTCGCTGACCTATCGAATGCTTGGCATAGTTGAGGACGCCGAAGATGCGGTGCAGGAAACGTGGTTTCGATTCGAAGATGTCGACCTGGAGTCGATCAGAAACCCTGGGGCATGGCTAACAACGGTGGCCACCCGCGTTGCCATCGACCGACAGCGTTCGAACGCGGTCAAGCGAGAGACCTATGTTGGACCTTGGCTGCCCGAACCAATGGCCTCGGATCCGATGCTTCAGGCGAACCAGGACCCGGCTGATCACGTGGTTCTGGCTGAGTCAGTATCCATCGGGTTCTTGTCCGTCCTGGAACGGCTGTCGGCAACCGAGCGAGCGGTGTTTCTGTTACGAGAGGTCTTTGCTCTACCAATGGCAGAGATCGCTGACATCGTCGATCGAAGCGAGCCAGCCACGAGGCAAATCGCTAAACGAGCCCGAGATCGTGTCCGGGCCGAACGTCCTCGTTTCCAGCCGGAACCGGATGAGGTCGCTGAGTTGACCGACCAGTTTCTACAGACTCTGTTGAGCGGTGACGTTGCAGAGTTTGGATCGCTGCTGACATCTGAAGTCGTTGTGGTGAGTGACGGTGGAGCCGACTATCGGGCTGCGCGAGCTCATATTGTTGGCCGGAAGCGGGTTGCTCGGTACCTCGTCAACCTGGCGAAGCGCTACGTGGTGGGAATCGAGCTCCACCTAGTTGAGGCCAGCGGCCAACCATGTCTCTATCTCACTCGACCCGATGAACGACTCGAAGGGGCAACTCAACCCTTTTCGCTCCTGACGCTCAACTGGGATGAGGGAGCGGTTCACAGCGTGATGCTGATACGCAACGAAGACAAGCTGCGGGCCTTTCACCAACAATGGTCATCAAGTCAAGGCCCCCCTGGCTTGTAGCTGGACAGCACTTCTTGGCAGAGGCAGGCAGGTTGGGAGCGGGGTTCAAGAATTCGTCTCCGGTGCCGAAGTAACAAGGGAGCTGGGAGCAGGCCTTTCAGTTTTGACTGATTTGTAGATCGCCTTCGCAGGAGTTTCGTTATGTATCGCCCCCGTCAGTATCGCCCTCGTCTCTGTGGCCCCCGTCCTGTCACCCTGGGATTTGCCGCCCTGGCTCTGGCCGTTGGCGTGACTGGATGCTCCGTTGGCCCTGATCGCGACGAGAGCGGTGCCATCACCGAGACCGGCGAGCTGGACGCATTCTCCATCAATGTCGGAGATTGCCTAAACGATCCACTACCGAATGATGACGTTGGCGAGTTCTCGTCCGTAACGGCCGTCCCGTGCGATGAAGCTCATGACATGGAAGCGTTCTCCCTCTTTGATCTGCCTTCTGGCTCCTTCCCTGGTGATGAATCGGTTGCCTCCCAAGCCGCTGATGGATGTGTCGCCGACTTCGAGACCTATGTTGGCGAGGCCTACGCAGAATCGATCTATGAACTCAACTGGTTTGCTCCAACCGTGGAGTCCTGGGAGCAGGGCGACCAAGAAATCGTCTGCATCATAGATGGCACGGTCGATGGAGATCGCCTCGAAGGCAGCGTTGAAGGACTGGCCTTTATCGAAACTGACGATGCCGAAGACGTAGCGGATGAGGCAGCATCGGACGGAACAACATCTGACGAGAGCGGCATGAGTTCGGAGAATGCTGGCTCATCCGGTGGCATGACGAACCGCGGTTCAGGATCTGATGCTGACAGTGATTCAGACTCCGACACTCTCGAGTTGGAACTTGATGTGTTTGCCCTTGAGCTTGGCGACTGCTTGAACGACCCGACCGAAGACACCATCGTCGACCAGTTCAGCTCAGTGGCCATTGTTCCGTGCTTCCAAGCTCATGACATGGAGGCGTACTCGTTCTTCGACATGCCTTCAGGTCCATTCCCTGGTGACGAAGTGATCACTGCCGCTGCAACCGAAGGCTGCGGTATTGCCTTCCACAACTATGTCGGCCTGAGCTACGACGAATCGATCTACCTAGTTTCCTGGTTCACACCAACATTTGAGTCCTGGAGCCAGGGTGACCAGGAAGTTGTTTGCCTGATCTCTGGCACTGTTGATGGCGACCGTCTCGAAGGCAGCGTCGAAGGAACTGAGATCTAGTTTCACGAGCCGTCATCGCCGAGTTTCATGAGTCTTCTTGGCCGAGTTTCACGAGCCTTAGTGGTGATTCGCCAAGAGGTCGTTATCCGTTGAGTCTGGGCCCGGTAAGCTCATCAGTTCCATGTTTCAGTCACTTACAGACAAATTCGACGGCATTTTCAGCAAGCTCCGTAACAAGGGTGTTCTGACCGAGGCCGACATTGATGCCGCCCTCAAAGAGATTCGCATTGCGCTTCTTGAAGCCGATGTCAACATCACCGTTGTCAAAAGCCTGCGCGACCGCATCAAGGTCCGGGCTCTTGGCGAAGAGGTTCACAAGGCCCTGAACCCGGCCCAGCAAGTCATCAAGATCGTTAACGAGGAGCTCACCGAGAGCCTCGGCGGCGAAACAATCTCGATCACCTACAACTCCAAGCCACCCACCGTCGTGATGATGGCGGGCCTTCAGGGGTCCGGTAAGACAACAACCACCGGCAAGCTGGCCAAGTGGTTTAAGAGTCAGGGCCGCAATCCCTTGCTCGTCGGGGCCGACTTGCAGCGTCCTGCGGCGGTTGAGCAACTTCGCACCCTCGGCCGCCAGGTTGACGTACCCGTCTTTAGTGAGAACTCCGATCCGGTCACCGTTGCCAGCAAAGCCGTCGAAGAGGCTCGGGCTACCGGCCGAGACGTCGTCATTGTCGATACCGCTGGTCGGCTCGCCATTGACGAGGAGCTGATGGAGCAAGTTCGTCAGATATCCGAGGCAGTGTCCCCGGACTACACCTTCCTTGTCGTTGACGCCATGACTGGCCAAGATGCAGTCACAGTTGCGGAATCCTTCAACGACAAACTCAACCTTGATGGTGTCATCCTCACCAAGCTCGACGGCGATGCCCGCGGTGGTGCAGCCCTGTCAGTCAAGGAAATCGTTGGCAAGCCCATTGCCTTTGCTGGCACCGGCGAAAAGCTGGACGAATTCGAACTCTTCCACCCCGACCGCATGGCCAGCCGAATCCTCGGCATGGGCGACATGCTCACCCTCATCGAGAAGGCCGAAGAGACCTTCGAACAAGATGAGGCCGAGGCTGCAGCCCAGTCCCTCATGGACGGCACCTTCACCCTTGATGACTTCTTGGAGCAGATGCAACAGCTCAAGAAGATGGGATCTCTTGGTGGCCTGATCAAGATGCTGCCGGGCTTACCCAAGGAAATGCGCGATGTCGACATCGACGACGGCGAGCTCGCCCGGGTCGAAGCCATCATCAAGTCAATGACAACGATCGAGCGAGCAAGTCCGTCGCTGATTGACGCCAGCCGTCGATCTCGAATCGCCACCGGATCAGGTACCAATCCCAGCCAGGTTTCGATGCTGGTCAAGCAGTTCTCCGAAATGCAGAAGATGATGAAGCGCATGGGTGGTATGGGCACCAAGAAGGCGTCAAAATCGCGGCGCAGCAAAAAAGACAAGAAGGGCAAGAAAGGTGGCCGGGTAACCGCGAAGTCCACGGCTCGAGTGAGCGAGAAGGGCACCAAGGTCCGTAAAGCTCCTCTCATGCTTCCAGGTTTGGACCGGATGGACGCCGATGATTTCGAGAAGTTGGCTTCAGAGCTCGAAGAGCTCTCCGAGTAGGCCCTGGCTTAGATGCCAGTAGGCACCTGATTGCTGTGATTCGGCCAGTTTAGGTCCGTGAATCCAGGATGAAAGCAGAAGGTGCGTTGCGCAGCCCTCCGCTGTTGGTAGCCTCATATGCCGCTTGACTCAGCGCACTCTTTTGCGCAGTCAAACCGCAGTGTAGTCCCCTCGCAAGAGGCAGTAACGCAAGACAGTTCACCGAAACCACGTACGAAGAGAGAAATCTGTGGCCGTTCGACTCCGCCTGACGCGGACAGGAAAAAAGAAACAACCCAGTTACCGAATCGTAGCTGCTGACTCGCGGGCACCCCGTGACGGCAAGTTCATTGACATTTTGGGCACCTACAACCCACGGCTGGAACCATCCGAGATTCTTATCAACAACGCCAAGGCTGTTCACTGGCTTCGTGAGGGCGCTCTGCCCAGCGAACGAGTGAAGAAGCTGCTGGAGATTTCCGGCGCTTGGGCTGCCTTCAAAGATGGCACCACGGTTGAAGCCCTCGAAGCTGAGGCTGAAGCTGTCAAGGTTGCCGCCGCAGAGGCAGCCGCGGTCGAGGTTGGCGCATGAGCGACGACGCTCTGGCCCCAACAGCCGAGGCCGTTCTTGTGCATTTGTGCAAATCGGTTGTGAGTTCACCGGACGAGGTTTCGGTCGAAGCATCCGAAGCTGGCGACGAGCGAGTTCGTTTTGATGTAACCGTCAACAAGGACGACATGGGTCGTGTCATCGGCCGTCGTGGACGGGTGGCCTCGGCCATCCGTACGGTAGTTGGCGCTGCAGGAGCGAAAGACGGAGTCTCGACCGAGGTCGAGTTCGTCGAGTAACTCGGGTCCGTCTTGTGACCCTTCTAGAGGTTGGCCGAGTGGGAAAACCACATGGTCTCCGGGGCGATTTGATCGTTCGCCTCACAACAGACCGTACTCAAGAGCGCGCTGCGCCGGGTGCGGTCTTTTGCATTCCTGGTCCTGGTCGTTCATCTGCGGATGAGCATCTGGATTGCTCACAACAACTTGTGGTGAAGAAGGCTCAGCCCTATCAAAAGGGCTGGCTCATGAGCTTCGTCGGGGTCGATAGCCGGGAAAGCGCTGAGCAATATCGCGGAACGCTTTTGTTCGCTGAACCGCTGGACGGGTTGGATAGCGACGTCATCTTTGTTCATGATCTGATCGGGTTGCGACTGCTCGATCAGCACGGGACTGATCATGGTGAGATTCTCTCGGTGATTGACAATCCAGCCTCCGATCTTTTGGAGCTGGCCGATGACGTTCTTGTGCCCCTTCACTTCCTGGTTGAGACCAACGAGACTCAAGTATTGGTTGACGTTCCAGAAGGTCTACTCGGGCCCGATGCCGATGCCGATGCCGATGCCGATGCCGATGCCGATGCTGACGCCAATCCCGACCAGCAGTGAAGCCGATGCGAATCGACGTTTTCACCATCTTTCCCGAGATCATCGATAGCTACACCTCAGCCAGCATCCTCGGTCGCGCTCAAGCTGGCGGCCATCTGGATGTGCGCTCTCACGATCTCCGTGACGGCGCTGAGGACAAGCATCGAAGTGTGGATGACAGCCCATTTGGCGGAGGAGCGGGCATGGTCATGAAGCCTGCCCCGATCTTTGCCGTGGTGGAACAAATCCAGCCACCTGGACCCCTGCTCTATCTCTCGCCAACAGGGAGGCAGTTCGATCAGGCATATGCGGCCGAACTGTCGTCTCTTGACGGGTTCAGCCTGCTCTGTGGCCGCTATGAAGGAGTTGATGAACGGGTCAGAGAACACCTTGTCGACGGTGAGGTCTCCGTTGGCGACTATGTGCTGGCAGGCGGCGAACTTGGAGCCCTGGTGGTGATTGAGGCCGTCGCTCGCCTGGTCCCGGGCGTACTAGGCAACGAAGAGTCGGCCAATGATGAGTCCTTTGCTGACGGGTTGCTTGAATACCCTCACTACACGCGCCCGGCGCAGTTCCGAGATTGGGAAGTTCCGGCAGAACTACGATCGGGAGACCATGGACTGGTTGACCGGTGGCGAATGGCCCAGTCTGTTGATCGAACCCGACGTAGTCGACCTGACCTGATCGAGGCAAGAGGCGGCCTGACTACGCAAGAGAAGTCCCTGCTGTCTGAGTTTGGCCTCTGATTCCGATATCCGGTCAGAAGAACACGGGTGATGGTGATTGACGGTCGTTCCTGGGGGATTGGGAACAGTGGAAATGGCATCGAATCGCCCTAGCATTACGGATCGCGTCAATGGGGCACCCCCGCTCTTTTGGCCGCATCCGCACTTTGTCATAGGAACGCACGATGAACCTCACCGATCTCGTAGAACAGACTCAACTCCGAGACGATCACCCTCATTTCGGCCCGGGCGACACCGTAAAGGTGCACGTCAAGGTGGTCGAAGGAAACCGTGAGCGCGTCCAGATGTTCCAGGGTGTCGTCATTGGCATTCGTGGCGGAGGAGCGGGCGAGAGTTTCAAGGTCCGCAAGCTCTCCTTCGGAGTTGGCGTTGAACGAACCTTCCCCATGCATTCTCCCATGATCGACAAGATCGAGATCGTGACTCGCGGCGATGTCCGTCGAGCCAAGCTCTACTACCTTCGTGATCGCGTCGGCAAGGCTGCCAAGGTGAAAGAAAAGCGCGATCGCTACTAATCTCTCATCACGATGAGTCCCGAGTTCGTGGGCCAGTCGTCATGAGTAGCGAAGATCTAGAACGGTACGAGTCCGACAACGAACTCGGTTTGTATCGGGAATATCGAGACGTCATCAAGATGTTTCGCTTCGTGGTCGAGTCCGACCGCCGTCTTTACCTCGCCAATGAGGTCGTGCGACTGTCCGCACCAGGTTCTCCACTCGTGGAGTACGAACTGATTGATGCCTGGGTGTGGGACATGTACCGAACATCACGTTTTTTGAGCAAGGTGACTATCGCCAGCGCTCGGGGAATCTCGGTTGAGGAGCTTCCCCAACAAGAGCTGTGACGGCTCACAATAGGCAGCTTGGCCGATTTGGCGAAGATGCTGCTGCTTCGTGGTACCTCAATCATGACTATGAAATCGTGGTCAGAAACTGGCGGGTCCGAGAGGGTGAGATTGATCTCATCTGCCGCCCCGTCGGCCCGACTGGCTCTGATAAATCACTCATTGTCTTTGTTGAGGTCAAGACTCGCTCGTCGAAACAATTCGGTGGCGGTTACTTGGCCGTTGATTGGCGAAAGCAAAAGAAACTCCGCCAACTGGCTCTGATCTGGCTGTCAACAATCGAAGATTATTACGCGGAAATGAGATTCGACGTGGTCGACGTCGACGGTCGAGGCCACGTCCAGGTATGGGAGGAAGCCTTCTAGAGCTTGCTAAGCAAATAGTGCGGGAACCCGGTCACGCGGTCGCCCGACGATGGCGGTGTCGGCGGTGACAATGACGGGACGCTGGAACAGTCGGGTGTGCTTGACCAGCAGATCAATCACGACCTCGGGGTCAGAAAGCGTCGCTTCATCAAAACCTTCGCCCGCGATCTTGTCCTTGAAGAACTTGTCGCGACGAACGAGGTCGCCGGGAGGGTCTTCCAGCTTGGCAATGATGCCCTCAAGGGTGGTCCGGTCCGGCTTCTCTTTCATATAGATCACGGTGTCGAAGTCGACTCCAGCCTGCTGCAGCACATCCAGTGCTGCGACGGAAGTACTTCAATGAGGGTTATGAAAAAGGGTGACATCAGCCATGGAGATCGAGCATAGCGATGAGCGATCTGGCATAGCTACCGGTGACTGGCCCGACTATCCCAGCACCCTCGATGCCAATGGCGCCGCAAGTCGGGCGCATCCGGGGGGACAGCAACGATATGACCAAGTCCGGCTGGGATATCCCGCAGGCACCCGGGACAGAGATACACCTTGTTGGCGCCGTAGGGCTGGATGAACCGGACCTCGGAGTCTGTGGTGTCGGAAGGGTCCGGGAGAGCGCGTGGCCCTTTCGACTTTGGCTTTCGCTTCTTTGGCTTCTTTGGTGCGACAGCTCGTTGCTGTTTGGCCGCAGAGTTCTCATTCGAGCGCCGTCGGGCTGGACTCATGCGAACAAGACCCAGAGAATCAGTCCCAATGACACCAACGAAGCGGCCGCCACAAAGAAATAGTCGAAGTTTGTTCTCTTGTGCTTGCGGCTTGGATTGAACCCCATGGGCTGCATTTTAGCCAGTTAGCATCGGACGTCATGGCCACCTACGAGACGTTGCTGACTGATCTTTCTGAATCTGGTGTCTTCACCCTGACCATGAATCGTCCCCAGAAGAAGAACGCCATTTCAGAAGTGATGTGGGACGAGCTCGATGACTTGTTCAAGAAGCTTCGCCACGACACCTCGGTTCGGGTGGTGGTAATAACTGGCGCCGGAGATGGCTTCTGCAGCGGCGCTGACCTATCCGACGGAGGAAGAGACTCCCGACCTCATCAGCTGGCCGCCATGCGCTCAATTTCTGACATCGTCATGAGTCTGCACGGGCTACCTCAGCCCACAATTGCCAAGGTCAACGGGGTGGCGGCCGGAGCTGGATGCAATATGGCCCTGGCCTGTGACCTCATTGTTGCCTCAGAACGAGCGAGATTCTCTGAGATTTTCGCCAAACGCGGACTATCTGTTGACTTCGGCGGCTCGTGGAGCCTGCCCCGGCTCATCGGGATCCACAAGGCCAAGGAACTGGCCTTCTTCGCTGACATCATCGATGCAACGGAGGCCGAGCGACTTGGGCTTGTCAACCGGGTTGTTCCCGTCGACGAACTTGACGGGTTTGTTGCTGACTGGGCTTCGCGGCTTTGCCAGAGTGCCCCCATTGCTTTGGCTCAAACCAAGTCCTTGTTAAATCGGTCCATTGGCCCAAGCATGAGCGACGCGCTAGACGCTGAAGGGGCCGCACAAACCGTCAACTTCGCCACTCAAGACACGGTCGAAGCTCTGTTGGCTTTCCGTGAGAAGCGCGACCCGAAGTTTTCTGGGCGATGAAACGAATCACTGTCCTAATGGTCGGAACACTCATTGCGGGAGCTTGCGGAGGTTCCCCAACTCCGGCCGCCCCAGCCGATGCCCCTGATCTTGTTGCCGGCCGTTCTGTCTACATCCGCAACTGCGCCAGCTGCCATGGATCTGCAGGCGGAGGCGGGCGTGGACCAAGACTGGATGAAGGACGAACCCTCGACACGTTCCCGTCCGTTGAAGATCAAGTCTCGTTTGTATCTGAGGGTAAGGGCGGTATGCCTGCTTTTTCTGACCGATTATCGGCCGAAGAGATCGAAGACGTCGTTCGTTTCATCCGAGAGGTCCTCTAGGGCCTGAGGTTTCGAATCGCGTAGGTCCGGTTGTCCGAGGATGGCCAGAATGATTGGCTCGACCGGCTGAAGGAAGTCCTCAAGTCGAAGTGAGCGGTCCAAGTTGGTGGAACCGTCGGAGTCGGTCGAGGGAATAGCGATTCGAGAGCGGTCTGTCCATCTGGCTCCGTTCCAGAATCGCTCGGTGGTTTGGCTGGTTGGGTCGGGGAACCAGTCCGGGAATTGTCCGACCATGATTTCGGCTAGAGGTATCTGTTCTGACTGGCTTGCTCCAGATGAGGGCTGGATTACTCCAGGTAAGACAGCACCGGACGGCGGCAACGTCGGTGACTGAAATGGAGTGGCGTCACGATTCTTCACTTGAGGATGTACGACGCAGTGAGGGCAGAAACTAAGTGATTGGGCGCATCTGCTCAACTCGTCTTCCGAGAAGATTCGTGTGGATCTTGTTGTCGTCGCCGTTAGTGTCGGGTTCTCGGTTCGCTCGTTGTGCGACCGTCGGCGGCTCAGGCCCCCTCCACTCAAACGCCTCCCGTTGATCAGATGGGCTTGGCGCAGACGTAGAGGAAGTGCCGTGCTCGCCACCATTCCTTCCGGTGTCATTGACGGTGTCGACGGAGTAGCCGTCACCGTCGAAGTACACCAAAGTTCTGGCTTGCCAAGCTATGCCTTGGCTGGACTTCCCGATGCTGCATGTCGAGAGTCTCGAGACCGCGTTCGGGCTGCCATCTTGTGTTCTGGTCTGAAATGGCCTCCAGCCAGGTTGACCGTGAACCTGGCTCCGAGCGCTGTCCGCAAGCAGGGTGCTGGACTTGATCTTGCTATTGCCCTTGGTGTCCTTGTTGCCTCCAAGCAGTTGACACTCGAACAGGTCAAGGGCTTGGGCGCCAGTGGTGAGCTTGGTCTTGACGGCTCGGTGAGACATGTGCCTGGCCTGGTGAGTATCGCTGGTGCAGTGCAATGTGACGAACTTGTCGTGCCACTGAGCGGGGCCCAAGAGGCCCATTGTGTTCGTCCAGGAACGGTGCGGGCCGTTGCCCATCTCCGCGAGTTATACGATGCTCTCACTGGCTTTGGAGTCTTGCCTCCGCTGGTGCAAACACGAGAGGCGCCTGATCCTGGGCGGCTCCTACCTGATCTGGCTGATGTTCGCGATCAACCAATGGCACGTATGGCCTTGGAAGTGGCGGCGGCTGGTGGTCATCATCTGCTCATGGTCGGTCCTCCGGGGGCTGGGAAGACCATGCTGGCCAAGCGAATGGCCGGACTTCTGCCACCCCTTACTGCGGCCGATGCGTTGATGGTGACCAGGGTGCATTCGGTTGCCGGACTGATTGTGCCCTCTGACGGCCTTGTGCGACATCCTCCGTTTCGAGCACCCCATCACGGAGCATCTGCAGTGGCAATGATTGGCGGTGGTTCTGGCTCCATCCGTCCTGGTGAGGTTTCGGCAAGCCACGCTGGGGTGCTGTTCCTTGATGAGGTTGGAGAGTTTCCAGTAGCGGTACTGGAAGCCCTTCGTCAGCCGCTGGAGGAGGGGGTCGTGCGGGTGAGCAGGGCCCATTCTTCTGTCACCCTTCCGGCCCGCTTTCAACTGATCGGAGCAATGAACCCGTGCCCTTGTGGCCAGGGCGGGGGAGATGGGCAGTGTCGATGCTCTGACGCAGCCCGGGCGCGCTATGCCCGCAGGTTGTCTGCCCCCTTGCTGGATCGTTTCGATCTACGAATCGACATCCGCGCCCCGGATCCAATGGTGCTACTTGATGGGCCACCGGAAGAATCAACAGCAGAAGTCGCTCCGAGGGTGGCCAGAGTTCGCCAGCTGGCGGCCGAACGAGGAGTCGAAAGCAATGCGGTAATGACGGCGGATCAGTTGGATGAGTTTGCTCCGCTAGCGCCTTCAGGTCGAAGGGCGCTCGAGCAGAGCTTGCGCAAACGTTCCTTAACCGGACGTGGCCTGAAACGAATCCGCTGTGTTGCTCGCACCATTGCTGATCTGGAGGACGAGAGGCACCAGATTGATGATCGGGCCATTGTCAAAGCCATTGGGTTGCGGGCAAATTTGAGCTCAGTCATTGGACAGGGAACAAGATGATCGATGATGAGATTGCTGCCCGCCTCTGCCTCCTAACCATGCCGGGAATGGGGCCAGCCCGCCTCGGCTGGCTAACGGCGGATGGTTCGAGTGTGAGTGCCCTCGCGTCGATCAAGCGGGGGCAGTTGCCGACGGTGACGGCACCAACTCCACGCGGAGTGAATGCTCAGATGGTCCAGTCGTGGCAACACCACGCCCGCCAGACCAATGGCCAGGAGCTGCTTGACACTCATCGGCAGGCTGGCATTCAGATTCTTGTTCCAGGAGATGAGGCCTGGCCATATGAAAACGACCCGGAGCCGCCGTCTCTATTATTCACCCGCGGCCGAGTCCAGTTGCTCGGCCATCGACCGATGGTGGGAATTGTTGGCACCCGCCGCTGTTCATCCGTCGGCCGACGAGTGGCCCGGCAGTTGGGCTCCGAACTGGCCAGTGCGGGAGTCGCAATTGTGAGTGGACTGGCGCTAGGTATTGACGGAGCAGCTCATGTTGGGGCCTTGGACAGCATCGACCGTCAGCAGGCCCCAGTGGTGGGAGTGGTGGCGACTGGTCTGGATGTTGTCTACCCCAAGAAGCATGGAGGCTTGTGGGATGAGATTGCCGAACGAGGACTCCTGATTAGCGAAGCGCCGCTCGGCACGTTGCCTCAGCGTTGGAGATTCCCGGCTCGCAATCGGCTACTGGCGGGCCTCTGTGACTTGGTCGTTGTTGTCGAGAGTCACGAGAGCGGCGGGGCTCTGAGCACGGTCGAAGAAGCGGTTTCTCGATCCGTGGAGGTGGTTGCGGTTCCCGGTTCGGTCCTGAGCGCGGCCTCGGCTGGTTCGAACGCGTTGTTGTTCGAGGGTTGTGCACCGGTCCGATCGGCCCAGGATGTATTGGGATGGCTTGGTGGGGGAGCAATTGCCTGGTCGAGCCCGCCTGAAGCCGATCGGGATAGTAGGCCTGCCGGGCATGGCGACAGCCGTCACAAGCCAGCGGGTTCGGAACCATTGCTGCCGTTGGAGGCGAGCGTCTTGACTGAGGTGAGCGCTGGCGGGCTTCATCTTGATGTCTTATTTGGCCTACTTAGGTGTTCACTTGGCGAGTTGTTGGATGCGGTCCAACGGCTGGAGATTCGTGACCTTGTAGAACTGGACGGGTCGATCGTCACCCTGGGAGAACGGTCACCGTGAGCGGTCCACTTATTGGAACTGCACGATCTGGAGCTAGGGGTGCACGTCTGGTTGTCGTTGTTGGCGCTAGATTTACTCTCCGTGACGACCGACACCCGCAGCCGATATCTGGAAGCTTTAGGCTTCCGACCAGCGGAAACGCAGTCCTCACCGTCCTTGCTTGGCGATGCACCGAGCAAAGAAAATCAGAAAAACCTTGCCGAAACCCCTCACGTTACGTGGTTAAGTTCCGACGGAGAGTGGGAGCGAGTGAACCTGGGCATGTCCCTGGCAGATCCTGCTTCTCCTTATTGCGGACACCCACAAACCTTGGCGGGAACAGTGGCACAAATAGACAATGCATCCGAGCTAGACGCTGTCTGGACTCGATACAAATTACATCCAGGACAGGAAGATCGCGATCAACTGATCGTGTATTACGCCCCATTGGTGAAATACGTGGCAGGCAGGATTGCATCCGGCCTTCCACAGAACGTCGACCAAGCCGATCTCGTGAGCTACGGGATGTTTGGCCTGATCGACGCAATCGCCAAATTCGATCTGGAGCGCGGTTTCAAATTCGAAACCTATGCGATCTCCAGAATCAAGGGCGCAGTACTCGATGAGCTCCGATCCATTGACTGGGTACCCCGATCAGTTCGGGCGAAGGCCAAGTCGGTCGAGCGAGCCATGGCGAAGCTGGAATCAACGCTTCATCGTGCTCCGACCGACGAGGAAATCGCTGACGAACTGGACCTCTCTGGCGATCAGCTCAACGCCATCTACAACCAGATCGGCTCGCTCGGCCTGGTTGCGTTGGACGAGATGCTCAGCTTCGGAGCCGGTGGAGGTGAAGGCGTCACCCTTGGTGACACCTTGGCTGACCGTCGCGATGGTCCAGGCGGGGTGTATGAACGAGTCGAGATGCGACAGATGTTGGCTGAGGCCATCAACAAGATGGGGGAGCGAGCCAAGATTGTGCTCACTCTCTACTATTACGAGAACCTCACGCTGGCCGAGATCGGTCGAGTTCTGGGAGTTACCGAGAGTCGGGTCTGTCAGATCCACACCAAGGCTGTTCTTCAGCTTCGGTCCAAGCTCACGGCCCAAGAGCGCGAAGCGGTCTAAGTCAGTACTGGGCGCGAAGCGGTCTAAGTCAGTACTGGGCGCGAAGCGGTCTAAGTCAGTACTGGGCGCGAAGCGGTCTAAGTCAGTACTGGGCGCGAAGCGGTCCAGTCGCACTTTGCATCCGGCCGACTTCGGTCAAAAACGAGCTCATCCCGACAGATACTTTTCTCAGCGCGGCCACTTCCCTCACCACATCTATGGGTTAGGGAGGTGGCCCGATGAGGTCACGGACTGTCATTGGCGATACTCGACGAGCTTGGGGTCTGTATCGGGATAGGCCGACAATCCAGTTGTCCCTGTCTCGGCTCTTGCTTGCCAGCTTGATCCTGCTGGGCGCATTGCTTGGCGAGATGGGACCTGGCGCGTCTGTAGCGGGTGCTGAATGGATCGAACCCATCTCCGCTCCCGTCGTTGACCCATTTCGGCCTCCGACCACACGTTATGGCCGGGGCAACAGGGGACTGGAGTACGGGAGCAGTAAAGGGTTGGACGTCGTAGCTGTCGATGCCGGGCGGGTCACCTTTTCCGGCATGGTTGGCCGTCATCGGCATGTCGTAGTTGACCATGGCTCTGGGCTTCGCTCCACCTACGCCTACCTGGAGTCTTCGACAGTCACGCGAGGTCAGGCGATCCGTCAAGGCCAGCGTCTCGGTCGAGCGGCATCAGGCTTTCACCTGACCGCACGGCTCGGCGACGTCTATGTGGATCCCGCCTTGCTGTTTGCTGGGGCGCAGGTAGTCATGGCACTCACTGAATCACTTCCGCCATCCATACTCGTTGTCGAAGCGAACAGCCTGCCTCACCCCGTTCACCCCAGCTCATTTCGGGGATTGTGGACACTCGCCAATTCGGCCTATTCCCTCAGGCCGAGTCAGGTGTTGGCTGAGGCCATGGTGGCCGCTGACAGCTGGTATCGCCAGGACTGTTCGGCAGTTGGCGGACCGGGCAACGAGGGTGACCTGCGCCAGCTTTCTCAACCAGGAGATGGTCGTGTTCTGATCCAGGTGGGTGGGCTCGGCAGCCAGGCGGGGGAAGCTTCGATCGGAACTCTGGACGCTCCATCCCTGGGATATGACCCGAACAGTATTGTTGGTTTCAGTTATGCCGGAGGCTGTACGCCCGAGCCATTTGGTCTGGGCTCTCCTTCTCCCAATTCGCTCACATCCGATCTAGCGACGAGTGGTCCAGACGGTGCCGGGGTCTCCTCCTACGGTGCGGCCGACACCTATCAGAGCGTCGACATCTCGGCTTCTCGACTGGCTGACCTGATTGAACGAACAGCTTCGGCCCGGCCAGGACAGCCCATCGATGTCGCCGCCCACAGCCTCGGAGGCGTTGTCACCCGGCGTGCACTGGAGATTCTGGAGGAGCGGCGAGCGACTGGAATCATGGCCGAAGGGGCGATGCCAAGCGTGGTTGTCACTATTGGTTCGCCTCACGGAGGGGCCCCACTCGCCGATGGGGCCGAGATTGTCTCTGACCGACTGGCAGGACCGACTCTTCCGCTCATCGCCCCAGATTGGATTGAGAGTGACGCTGTTCGTGAGCTTGCTCGATCAGGGCCAGATGGACTGGACGGACCGGGTCATCCCCCCGATGGGGTTCGGGTTGTGTCCGTTGCTGGCAGCGGCGACCTGATTGTTCCCGCTCCAGCCGCAATCTGGCCTGAGGCCACCAACGTCTTGGTTTTGCCCAGTGAGGGATCTCCGGTTGGTCACAGTGATCTGCCCTCACACCCCGACGTTGCTGTCGAATTTGGTCTTGCCTTGAGTGGGATGGCAGCTCGTTGTGTCACCCTGGTTGACGTGCTTGCTGGGACTGTCGCTAGCTCTGGAGTCTCGGTGGCTGAGCAGGCGGGCACTACAGCAATTGGCATCGGAAGGTGGTTGCTGTAGCTGGTTGACGTAAGCTGTCTGGTCCGTTGGGATCCGCCCGATGGATACTACTTATACGGCAATCCCGAATATCGGTCACTCTCGAGTGCTGGGATCTTGTCGCTTAACCGGAGGTTACCCGTGGCTGCAGTCGTCACTATGAAGCAATTGTTGGACGCTGGTGTGCACTTTGGCCACCAAACCCGTCGCTGGAACCCGAAGATGAAGCGGTTCATTCACGGTGATCAGGGTGGTATCTACATCCTGGACCTGGTCCAGACGCTTAACCGAATCGAGAAGGCCTACGTCTACGTCCGTGACACGGTTGCCGACGGTGGATCTGTCTTGTTTGTCGGGACAAAGAAGCAAGCCCAAGAGTCCATCAAGACTCACGCCATGTCCGTCGGTCAGCCCTACGTCGACCAGCGCTGGCTCGGTGGCATGCTCACCAACTACCAAACCATCTCCAAGCGCGTGTCCAAGATGCTCGAATACGAGCGCATGCAAGCCGCTGGCGATTTCGAACAAATGCCGAAGAAGGAAGCTCTTCGCTACAGCCGTGAATTGGCCAAGCTCGAACGCAACATCGGTGGAATCAAGACCATGGCGAAGCAGCCAAGCGTCGTCTTCATCATGGACACCATCAAGGAACACATCGCTGTTACCGAAGCCCGCAAGTTGGGCATTCCGATTGTGGCCGTTGTCGACACCAACTGTGACCCCGACCTCATCACCTTCCCAATTCCCGGCAACGATGACGCCATTCGCGCATCTGAGCTGCTGACCCGAGTCATCGCCGAGGCTGTTGCCGAAGGCAAGATCATGCACGCCCAGAAGCATGGTGTTCCCGACAAGCCCGCTGAGCGTACTGCTGAGCAAGAGGCCGAGGCAGAGGCAGAACAGGCAGAAGCTCGCAAGCAGGCCACGGCCGCAGCAGCCGAGCGTGAAGCCCGAGTTGCTGCCGCAACCGAGAAGGCAGCCGAAGCCAAGGCCGAGGCAGATGCCAAAGCTGCGAGCGCCACAGAAGCTGATGCAGAAGCTGAGGCTCCGGCCGAGGAAGCCGCTGCTGAGGAAGTTGCAGAAGAAGCAGCCCCAGCTGAAGAGGCTGCGGAGTCCACCGACGACTCAACCGACGCATAACAGCGTCGGTCCCGACTGTCCTACCAACTGAAGAAGAGATTTGAGAATCATGGCTGACTTTTCCGCCAAAGATGTACAAGCCCTGCGCAAGAGCACGGGTGCCGGAATGATGGATTCCAAGCGGGCCCTTACTGAAACCGACGGTGATATGGAAGCGGCTGTTCAGCTGCTTCGCGAGAAGGGTCTGGCCAAGGCGCTCACCCGCACCGACCGCGAGAACAAGGAAGGCACCATCGTCGTTGCGTCGAACGACACTGGCGCCGCACTCGTCCAGCTCAAGTCCGAGACCGATTTCTCGGCCAAGTCTGAGGCATTCCTTGCTTTGGCCCAGGAGCTGGCCGAGGTCGTGCTGGCTGGCGGCCCAGAAGCCGTGTCACAAAAGCAAGACGCGATCGAAGACCTCAAGCTGGTTCTCAAGGAGAACATTGAGATTGGCGATGTGGCGCAATATGCCACGTCGGATGGCTCTGTGGTTGACGCATACCTGCATGGCGGCGGTAAGGCCGGAGTGCTTATTGAGGCCACGGGTATTGACTCCGAACTCCTTCACGAGATCGCGCTTCATATCGCCTTCGCCAAACCCATCTATCTCACTCGCGACGAAGTGCCAGCCGAGCTCGTTGAGAAGGAGCGGGCAGCCCTGTTGGAGATCACCAAGAGTGAAGGCAAGCCCGAGCAGGCCTGGGACAAGATTGTCGAAGGTCGGGTCAATGCCTGGTTCGGTGGCTTGGTTTTGTTGGAGCAGGGTGTACTTGGTGAGAAAGAGAAAGTTTCCTCACGAATCGGCGACGGAACGATCAGCCGTTTCATTCATTCGACCCTCGGCTAAGGAATTCTCAACCTTGGTAATCGGGCTGGGTTAACAGACCCGACCCAACAGTTGATTCACCCGGATTGGGTTCGCAAAGGCTCCGGCGAGGTAACCTCGCCGGAGCCTTTCCGCGCCGGTGGAGAAGTAAAGGGAGACCTATGTCGAGTCCGGGTACCAATCGATGGAATCGAATTTTGCTGAAGCTTTCGGGTGAAGCATTCGCCGGAGGTAAGCCATTTGGAATCGATGGCGGGGCCATTGGCAAGATTGCTGATGACATCGTGGATGCTCGGAACAATCTGCAGGTTGAGGTCGCCGTCGTTGTTGGCGGCGGAAATATCTGGCGTGGAATAACAGGAGCCGAGGGCGGCCTCGACCGGGCCCAAGCGGACTATATGGGCATGCTGGCGACGGTTATGAATGCCCTCGCCCTCCAGGATGTCCTGGAGCAAAAGGGAATCCCGACCAGGGTGCAGAGTGCCATTGCCATGCCCCAAGTTGCTGAGGAGTACATTCGGCGCCGAGCGATCCGACATATGGACAAGGGTCGGGTCGTGATTTTCGCCGCAGGTACGGGCAATCCCTTCTTTACTACCGATACAACCGCTGCTCTTCGAGCGGTAGAGATTGAAGCTCAAGTTCTGTTGAAGGGCACCCACGGAGGCGTCGACGGCATCTACACGGCCGATCCCCGCACCAATCCGGATGCCACCAAGATTGACACCCTGACCTACTTGGATGTGCTCAATCGAGACTTGCGCGTGATGGATTCGACGGCGATAACTCACTGCATGGAAAACACGATGCCCATTGTCGTCTTTGATCTGATGGGTGACGGAAACCTCCATGGGCTGCTCCAAGGCGAGGCGATCGGTACGATGGTCTCATGAGTGAGCTTGCAGAGATGGTCCATGAGGACTCCAGCGATCGCATGGACAAGGTGATCGCCCATTCGCGAACTGAATTCGCTTCGATTCGTAGCGGCCGAGCGGCGCCTGCGCTGGTCGAACGACTGCGGGTTGAGGCCTACGGAGTGACGATGCAGATCGTTGAAATCGCCTCCGTCTCCATTCCTGAATCACGACAGCTCTTGGTGACTCCTCATGACCCGGAGAACCTGGAAGCGTGCGAACGGTCGATTCGTTCTTCGGACCTTGGCCTCTCACCATCGAACGATGGAAGGTCGTTGCGGCTGAACTTTCCTCCCCTCACCGAAGAGCGACGAAAAGAACTAGTGCGTTTGGTGAAGAAGATGGCTGAAGAGGGACGGATTTCTCTGCGTAACGTCCGCCGTGATGGTCGGAAAGATCTTGAGGCGGCCCAAAAGGACGGCGACCTTTCCAAGGACGAACTGGAACGGGCCGAGAAAGAAATGGACAAGTTGACTCATTCAGCCGAGGCGCGGATTGATGCTGCCCTAGCTGAAAAGGAAGCTGAACTGCTTGAGGTTTGAGCCAATCATCGTGAGAGCGAGGCGATCATGATGCTGCCGGCTACAGGTTGAGACTGGGGAATACAGGTTGAAAGACGAGAAGAACGAAGATGTCGAAGAAGCGCTAATCGAGCCCTCTTCTGAGGCCCATGATTCGCGCGCTCAAGACGCCAATGCTTCCAGCGAGGCAACGGAGAGTGGAGACGAAGTAGAGGCTGACAGCGAAGAAGCTGAGGTGGAAGGCGAAGCGGCCAAGGCCCCCAGCATCTTTGACTCATTTGAGCCACCACCAGAGGTTGACCCCAATCATCTAGGCCCTATTCCAATCGTTCCTGATCCGCAAGACATTGATGGGGTTGGCACTGAAACCGCTGAAGTTGCCACCTCGATACCGCCACTTTTTGCGTTGCCCGATGATGAGCTTGACGAGGGCGACGCCTCGAGTGGTACATCTGATGAAGGCCCCACTGAGGCAGAAGCTGAGGATCCGCAAGAAGCTGACGATGCCCCGGATAGCGACGAGGTGGATGACGGGGATAACGACGAGAACACTGACGAGACACAAGCCGGTTCTCTTCTCCACGACTTTTTTGGTGACGAGGCAGAAGAAGAGGATTCTCGTCCGAAAGCAGTCTCGACCCCGATTGTTGGCGATGCTGAAGCGCCAGCTGACCTTCCCCATTGGACTGAACCGGCGACGGGTCAGGTTCCCAGGGTCGTTGTCGCTGATCAGGACGGTGAGGTTTGGTCTGACCTTTCTGGTCCTCGCTGGCACGGTGAGGGCCCTGAGTGGGCCGGTGATGATCTGGCCGATGTGTTTGGTTTCACTCCGGCAGAGGAGTCTTCGGAACTGATCGATGACGTCAAGGTCGATCATGATGATCTTCCGAATGCTGGCGCCCCTCAACGATCACCAATTCCTCGACAACGCCCAACAGCTCAACCGGCCAAGACAAGTGGCGGTCGAAACGTTCCTCAGGCAATCATGGTTGGAGCCTTGGTCGCCGCCCTTGCTCTCGCAGCCTTCTACTTCGGCAAAGCAACCACGGTTGCTTTGATCACGTTGATCGCCGTGCTTGGAGGGTTGGAACTCTTCAACAAGATGCGAGAGGTCGGGGTGCATCCAGCGACCCTTTTGGGGACCGTCGCTGCGGGGGCCATGCCACTGGCGACCTATCACCGCGGACCGGCTGGGTTCATGGCCGTCGCCTCCTTGCTTGTTGTGTTCGGGGCCCTCTGGTACATCGTTGGAGCTGACAGCCACCGACCAGCCCTCAATATGGGGCTCACCATGCTTGGGGTCATGTGGGTTGGAGGCTTGGCGTCATTCGCCGCCCTCATCATCCGACTCCCCGATGGCATCAGCATCCTGCTGGTAGCCGTGGTCGTCACCGTCGTCTTCGATACCGGTGCCTACGCCGGTGGGCGAATGCTTGGCAAAACCCCATTCCACTCGGCCAGCCCGAACAAGACTTGGGAAGGCACCCTGATTGGCGTGGTAGCGTCGATCGCGGCTGCGGAGGTCCTCGGGCTCTGGAACATTTCCGCTTTCAGCGAGAATCTCTGGCATTTCTTGCTAGTTGGCCTACTTGCAGGCATCCTGGCTCCACTTGGTGACCTGACCGAGTCCATCATCAAGCGGGATCTCGGAGTGAAAGATATGGGCACGCTCCTGCCAGGCCATGGTGGGATTCTTGACCGGGTGGACGGACTTCTCTTTGTTCTTCCCGGCGTCTACTACCTGGCACTCTTACTTCTGTAGAAGAAGGGGTAGCTGCACTGTCATGAGTGAAGAAAAGACTGTTGCCATTGTTGGTTCGACTGGATCCATTGGAACCCAGTCCATCCAGGTCATCGCCGATGACCCAGAGAGCTACCGGGTTACGGCACTGGCGGCGGGCCGTTCCGTGGACCAGCTGGTGGCCCAAGCTCTCGCCATCAAACCCGACCTAGTCGGCGTTGGCGATGAGAGCCTGCTTGGCCAATTGCGGGATGCTTTACCTTCTTCCATTGAGGTAGTTGGAGGAAGCGAGGGCCTCGCTGAATGCGCCCGACGAGCCGACATCACCATCAATGGTGTAGTCGGGTTCGCTGGTTTGCCGGTGACCCTTGCTTGTCTTGAGGCCGGCAAACGCCTTGCTTTGGCCAACAAGGAATCTCTCATTGCCGCAGGGCCCGTTGTTCAGAAGGCGCGCAAGACGCCGGGAGCTGAGTTGGTTCCCGTTGACTCCGAGCATGCCGCCATTCATCAATGCTTGAGGGCCAATGACGTCGGCAAGCGGGTTTCCAAGATCCAGGTGACCGCCTCTGGAGGACCGTTCCGCGGCATGACCCCCGAAGAACTGGCTCGGGTCACCATTGAAGAGGCGCTGAATCATCCAACATGGTCCATGGGTCCAAAGATCACCATTGATTCATCCACCCTCATGAACAAGGGCTTAGAGGTCATTGAGGCCAATGAGCTATTTGGACAGCCCGCTGGTGAATCAGGATTCAACCTGACCCTGGATGACATCGAGGTTGTTGTGCACCCCCAATCAGTAGTGCACTCCATGGTGACCTACAGCGACGGTTCAACTATCGCCCAGCTGTCCATGCCCGACATGCGGCTGCCGATTGCCTACGCCTTGTCCTTCCCTGATCGATTTCCGGTGGCCTATGGCGCCATTGATTGGACATCGCTTGGTCGGTTGGATTTCGAAGGACCGGACCGGGAATCGTTCCCGTGTTTGGACCTGGCCTACGCAGCGGCCCGAACGGGAGGAACCGCCCCCGCCTGGCTTAGCGCAGCCAACGAGGTGGCGGTTGAGGCCTTCCTCAAGGAAAAGATCCGCTGGGTCGATATAGCTGACGTCAACTCGTCGGTACTTTCGATGCATGATGGGGGAACAGGGGACACCCTCGCTGGTGTTCTAGAAGGTGATCAACTCGCCCGGCGTCTGGCCGAAGAGATACTGCAAGAACAGTCTTTTACACGGAACTCCTAGTCCCCGGACGGCGTTCTGCACATCTACTCTGAATACCCTGTCGATCACTGTCGTGATGGATGGGCTTGCAAAGGTGACGTGAATGGAAAACCCAACCGAACAGCTTTCCCCTGCCTCGCCGCCAGCGGAGCGTCAACAAGGTGCAGTTTCATCTGCGGTTCTTGGTGAGATGGGTGAAGCCGAACAAACGGGCTCAGTGACTAATCCGGGTGGTTTGATCCTGCTTGCTGCCATGGTCATCGCGCTCTTCCGATGGGGCGGAGCGAATGCGGTTCTCTTTGTCTTCGGTCTTGTTGTCATGATCTTCCTTCACGAGCTTGGGCACTTCATTACTGCTCGAAAGACCGGAATGAAGGCCACCCGGTTCTTTGTTGGCATGGGGCCGACCATCATTTCTCGAACCTGGGGCGAGACCGAATACGGAATCAAAGCGATCCCGGCCGGGGCCTTTGTCGCCATTAGTGGCATGCACAACTTGGATCCCGTTGCGCCCGAAGACGAGGCCCGCGCCTACAAGAATGCTTCCTACCCGCGTCGTATGTTGGTCATTACTGCCGGATCCATGATGCACTTCATGCAAGCCATCCTGATCTTCGTTTTCATGTTCTCCGTTATTGGCGCCGAAGACTTCGATGGAGCATGGACGATTCGAGAACTTTCGACCCTTGATGACGGATCTGATGCCCCGGCTGTGATTGCCGGTCTTGAGCTTGGCGACAAGATTGTGAGCATCGACGGTGAACAAACCGTCGCCTTCGAGGATCTTCGGAGCTATGTCCAGCCTCGGCCCGGCACCGAAGTCATTCTCGGTATCGAACGCGATGGCGAGCTGTTCGAGGCAGTCACAACCTTGGCCACGGTCCCTCATGAGCAGGGCCCCGATACTGGATACTTGGGAGTCGGCGCAAAGTACGAACGTGTCCGGATGAGTCCAACGGTCGGCCTACGTGCCTTCAAGGAAGTCTTCACGGGTTCGTTTGCCAATATGGGTCGGATTTTCAGCCCATCGGGTCTCCAGAACCTGGGATCCTTAGTGTTTCAAGGGAGCGAGGATGTAGCGCTGGACAGTGATGAAGCCGCCGAGCGTCCTGTTTCCTTGGTTGGGATTGTCCGCATTGCTGGTGATGACCAATTTGATTGGTTCGGTCGTCTCTTCTTCCTCGGGGCCATCAATGTCTTTGTCGGAATCTTCAATCTGATGCCGGTTCTGCCTCTTGATGGTGGTCATGCCGCCATCGCTACCTACGAGCGGATTCGTTCCCGCCGAGGGAGCGCTCACCATGTCGATTTCGCCAAGCTGCTCCCCATTACCTACGGCGTCGTTGGCTTGCTGGCGTTCTTGTTCTTCTCGACCTTGTGGCTGGACATCCTTCGGCCGATTGGATGAGTTCAACCCGTTACGTCAGCTGAACTCCCGGCTTGAGTAGTCTTGGTTCTCATGGAAGCCGGAGCCGTCAGTTTCGAACGTAAGAAGACTCGCCAGATCATGGTGGGTGAGGTTCCGGTCGGTGGTGAAAGTCCGATCACGGTCCAGTCGATGACCACGACGAAGACCCACGATCACGAAGCGACGCTGCAACAGATCTACGGCTTGGCTGCGGCTGGCGCCGACATTGTTCGCTGCACCTGCAATTCTCCCGAAGCTGCCGAGGGCTTGGCCCGGATTGTTCCTCGCAGCCCGGTCCCGATCGTGGCTGACATCCACCATCAGTACTTGAGAGCGCTCGAAGCGTTGGAAGCCGGGGTGCACTGCCTTCGACTCAACCCCGGCAACATCCGCAAGCCGGAACACATCAAGCTGGTGGCCCAAGAAGCCAAAGACCGCAATGTCCCCATTCGAATCGGGGTGAACGGTGGCAGCCTTGACCCTGCGCTCTACAAGAAGTTTGGTGACCAGGTCACCGCTGAGGCCATGGTCGAATCGGCCAAGCAAGAGATTGGCTACTTCGAAGACATTGGTTTTGATCTGATCAAGATCTCGGTGAAGGCATCCAACGTGCCCCTGATGATTGAGGCCTACCGCCAGTTATCTGAGGTCACCGATTTCCCCCTCCACCTCGGGGTCACCGAAGCCGGTCCGCCTCCAGGCGGCATTGTCAAAGCCACGGCCGGTATCGCCACCCTTCTTTCCGAAGGCATTGGTGACACCATCCGCTACTCACTCACCGCTGACCCGGTCCAGGAGGCCAAGCTCGGACGCCAGCTCTTGGAGGTCATGGGCCTGCGCAAGCGAAAGAATGTTGACCTCATTGCTTGCCCATCCTGTGGGCGGGCAGAAATTGACGTCTACAAGATCGCGCAGGACGCGCAGGACGCGTTCGAAGATCGCAAAATCCCGCTGCAAGTCGCTGTCATGGGCTGTGTGGTCAACGGACCGGGTGAAGCCCGTGACGCTGACCTTGGTATTGCTGCTGGTAACAAGCGTGGACACCTGTTTGTTCAGGGTCAGAATGTGGCGGTCGTCCCTGAGGACGAGATGGTCTCAACCTTGGTCGAGTGGGCCGAGTACATCCATACCGAAGGAATTGAAGCCGCTCTGGACCGGGCGAAGTCGACCAAAGCGGCAGCCCGCAAGGCGGCAGAGGAGGATCGTCAGCGAAACTTGGGGGAGCGCGGCGAGGACGCCAACGATTCCGAACAACTGGTTCAGCTCATGCGCAGCAAGACTCGGGACAGTGCGGCGGACTAAGCCAGCAGGTCTGCTAACCTGTGTTGGAACGTGCCTAGCCGATGAGGGAAACCTCTGGCTGATTTTGAGGCGTGGGCTTTTGCCCACGCCTTTGCTGTAGCTGGTCCCGGTCAATCTGGTTCCGGTCAACACTGAGACCAATACTGAAACTGAGATGAGGTGACCGATGGGAATCGAAGAGAATCTGTCTGAACTGCTGGGACCTATCGTTGCCAACCTTGGGGTTGACCTGGTTGATGTCGAGTACCTCGGGTCTGTGCTCCGAGTCGTAGTCGATCAAGAGGGTGGGGTCACCACCGACACGTTGGCCAAGATCAACCGCCTGATCTCTCCCATGCTGGATGAACAAGATCCGATTGCCAGCCGCTACACCCTGGAAGTCTCGTCCCCCGGGGTCGAGCGAAAGCTCAAAACCGTGGAACACTTCCGACGCTCCATTGGTGAGACCGTAACCATCAAGCTGGTTCCGTCTTCCGATACGCGACGAGTCAAGGGTGAGTTGGTTGAAGTTAGCGATTCCGAACTCACCGTTGCCGTCGTCGATATTGATGGTGTGCAGCTGGATGAGACTGAGAACCGCGTCATCCATCATGGTGATGTTCTCAAGGCCCGGACCGTCTTTAACTGGGGTCCGACTCCGAAAAAGGGCGGCTCAAAGAATGGCAAGCAGAAGAAGCAGAAGAAAAACGCCAGCAAGTCAAAATCAAATACATCCAAGAACACCAACAAACAGGGCTCGAGCAAGACCAACTCGGGAACTCAAGACAAGGGAACGCTATGAGCAATGAGATGACCGAGGCACTAGTTGGCCTGGCTGAAAGCCGCGAAATTCCAATCGAGAAGTTGTACAGCATTCTTGCCAATGCGCTGGAATCGGCCTATAAGCGCATGCCTGATTCCTATGAGTACGCCTGGGTAACCATTGACCCGGCCACCTTCGACATCCGGGTATATGCCCAGGAAATCGATGAAGACGGTGAAGTCTTCGGACCTGAATATGACGTCACTCCGGAGAACTTCGGCCGAATCGCTGCTCAGACCACCAAGCAGGTCTTGATGCAGGGCATTCGCGAAGAAGAACGCGAGATGAAGTATGTGCACTACGCAGGCAAGGAAGGCGAGATCGTTACCGGCATTGTGCAGCGGACCGATTCTCGCTACACCTTGATTGACCTCGGACGGGTCGAAGCCCTGCTGCCTCAGGCCGAACAAGTATCTTCCGGGCCACGTCCGGAATCTGGAACCCGGCTCAAGGCATACATTGTCGAGGTTCGCAAGACAGCAAAGGGACCACAGATCGTCGTGAGTCGAACTCACCCAGGCCTCGTCAAACGTCTGTTCGAGCTCGAAGTTCCTGAGATTGCCGATGGCATTGTCGAATTGAAGGCCTGCGCACGCGAGCCAGGGCATCGCACCAAGATTGCAGTTTTCTCCCATGATCAAAATGTCGATCCGGTTGGGGCTTGTGTTGGCGCACGCGGATCCCGCGTTCGGATGGTGGTGAACGAACTCAATGGCGAGAAGGTCGACATCATCTCCTTCAGCGAGGACCCCTACGAGTTCGTGGCGAAGGCTCTTTCTCCGGCCAAGGTTAAAGAAGTTCGGATTGATGAGAGCACCGGCACGGCCACGGTCATTGTTCCTGATTTCCAGCTTTCATTGGCTATTGGAAAAGAAGGCCAGAATGCTCGACTTGCCCATCGACTGACCGGGTGGCGAATTGACATCAAGAGCGAGACTCAGTTGGCTGAAGAGGAACTGGCTGCAGACGACTACACCAATACCGAGGAATGGGCCGACGGTGAGTGGATTGTCGATGACGAGACCGGTGAACAGAAGTGGCAGCCTGCCGATGGCAGCAAAGCCATGACCTTGGAGGAGTGGACCTCCGGTGGCCGCGACGAAGACATGAGCGGCGACGCACCCGCTGAGTCCGATGACTCAGCCGGTGATGAAGCGGCTTCCGATGCGGCTGTAGAGAGCACCGAAGAAGCTGACACTGAGTCCGATAGTGCTGATGATGCAAGCGCATCCGAAGAAACTGCTGCACCGGAGGAATCATCCGCCGAGGACGCAGACTCTGTTGATGCACCCAACGATGCGGCGGACGTGGCTGAAGATGCGGCACCTGATGTCGCTTCGGATGATGCCGTCTCAGATGATGTAGAGCCTGAAGAATCTGCAGCTGAAGAAGAAGCTACTGAGTAAGCCAATTCGAACATGTGTCGGCTGTGGCGAGCGAAGGCCGCAGTCGACACTGTTTCGTCTAGCCCTCACAATAGAGGGCCATTTGGTACCGAGTCGAACTCTGGCCGGGCGCGGTGCATGGATATGTCGCGACAAGGCCGAAAAGTGCCTGTCAGCGGCGAAACAATCTCGTGGCTTTTCGCGGACCCTGCGAGCACGAATCACTCACCCCGTCTCCGATGAGGACTGGGTAGATCTCCACCGGATGATTGCGACGGCGCGCAGTGTGTCGTCACCTCGACTCCGATAGGCTCGACAGTCGCTTCGTGCGGGCTTGTTGTGCTCGCGTTTGCGGAGACGTTTCGCCTATCCGCGAGGATGAGAAATACTAGTGGCAACAAAAGTCCGGGTTTACGAGCTTGCACGAGAGTTGGGATTGGAAAATTCCGACATCATTGAGCTTTGTAGTGCGTTGGGTATCGGCGTAAAGAGTCACTCCTCCAGCATCGTCGAACCGCAGGCCGACCGGCTGCGGCGAAAAGCGAAGCGTGACGGCTTGGCCAAAGAGCCAGTCGAAGAAGTCGAAGCCGCGTCCCCAGCGGTTTCTTCAAAGCGGCCACCGCTCTCTAGCCGCAAGCCATTGTCCAGCCGCAAGCCGTTGTCCAGTCGGACTCCGGTATCGGCGAAGCCTCCTTCCCCAGCCGAGGTCGAGGCCGCAGCGGTCGCGGAAGTAGCTGCGACCAAGCCCGCTGACACCGAGGCTGAGGCCGCGTCCGAGGTCGACGTCCTGCCAGAAGCGGATGAGCCGAAAAAACCAGCCAAGGCTTCTTCGGTTGTCTCTTCGAAACCTCCGGTCCCGATCCCGCCGCCCCCAACCACCTTGAAGCCAGCAGTCGCCGCCGAAGCTGCGCCGGTCGCTGAAGTTGCACCGGTCGTCGAGACTCCTGAACCCGTTGAGGTTCCTGAAGTCGCTCCAGTCGAACCTGCCGCCGAGCAAACTGAGCCAACTGCTGAAGTCGTGGTCGACGAAGAGGTGCCTGAGGAGACCGTGTCTGAGTCAGTTGACTCTGAAACGGTCGAGTCCGAAACCGCTGAGTCAGCCGGAACCGAAACGGTTGAGCCAGCGCAAGAGAGCACCGAGACTCCCGACGAAGTGCCAAGCGAAGATGCTCCGAGCGACGATTCCTCCTCGGATCACCCGAAGCCTCCCATGAGTCCTACCGGAGCCCCGGTTCCTCCGCCGCCACAAGGCCCTCCTGTTGGCCGAAATGGCAAGCCAATTCCGCCCCCTCCTGGTGGCGGAAAGCCGAATCCTCCACCTTCGCGCCCAACTGGACGCACCGGTGGTGGACCAAACCGGGGCAATTTCCGTCCTGGCGGCGGCCCAAGCGGTGCCGGACCTGGTGCACGTCCTGGTGGTCCCGGCGGCGGACCAGGCAGTAGTCCTGGTTCTCCTCCCGGTCGCGGCGGCCCCCCTGGTCGCGGCGGTCCCCCTGGTCGCGGCGGTCCAAACCGGCCTCGTCCCCGTCGAAAAACTCGTCGCCGTCGAAACCGCGAAGAGTTGGTGCCGATGGACGTGCCGACCTACACCGCAGAAGGTGCCGCTGTCCCCGATGGCGTAGTCGTGATCGAACGCGCTTCGACTGCCCAGGACTTGGCGGAAAAGCTCAACCGCACCGCAGCCGACGTTGTTCGCTTCTTGTTGACCAACGGCGAAATGGTTACTGCCACCCAGTCCCTTAGTGACGAACTCATCAATATGTTCGCCGCAGAACTTGGTGCGGAGATTCGCCTAGTTAATCCAGGTGAAGAGCAAGAGGTCGAGCTTCGCAAGGTACTCGAATTCGAGGACGAAGAAGACGAAGAGCTGATGGCCAAGTGGCCACTTCGCTCACCTGTCATCACCATCATGGGCCATGTCGACCACGGCAAGACCTTGCTGTTGGACAAGATCCGTTCGGCCAACGTCGTTGAAGGCGAAGCTGGCGGAATCACCCAGCACATCGGTGCCTACCAGGTGGAAAAGAACGGCGCAACACTCACCTTCATCGACACACCCGGTCACGCGGCTTTCACCGCCATGCGTGCCCGTGGTGCCGAAGCAACCGACATTGTGGTGCTGGTTGTTGCCGCTGATGATGGTGTGATGCCCCAAACGGTTGAAGCACTGGATCACGCAAAGGCAGCTGAGGTTCCGATCATCGTCGCCATCAACAAGATGGACCGCGAAGGTGCCGATCCAGACAAGATCATGTCTCAGCTCGCCGAACGCGAGCTCGTCCCCGAGGCTTGGGGCGGCGACACGATGTTTGTGCCACTCTCCGCCATGACCGGTGACGGCATTGACGATCTGTTGGACAACCTGGCTCTCATCGCCGAAGTTGAAGACCTGCGGGCAACCCCCGAAGGCCGTGCAGCTGGCGCAGTCCTGGAGTCTCACCTTGATACCGGCCGTGGCCCTGTTGTCACCGTGCTGGTAGAGCGTGGAACACTCTCTGTCGGTGATCCAATGGTCACCGGCGCTGCTTGGGGCCGAGTTCGTGCCCTCATCAACGACAAGGGTGAAAACATCAAGAAGGCCGGACCTTCGATGCCGGTGCAGGTTCTTGGCCTCAACGATGTCGCTGTCGCCGGTGACGGTTTCGTTGTTGCCCCCAATGAGAAGCTAGCTAACAAGGTCGCAGAGACTCGGGAGCACTGGCGTCGCCTGTCCAGTCTTGGCCGTGACGCCTCTGCAACCAGTAGCGGAGCAAAGCTCGAAGACATCTTCAAGCAGATCCAAGCCGGTGAGTCCGCAACCCTCAGCCTGATTGTCAAGGCCGACATGAACGGTTCACTGGAGGCGGTCACCGATTCGCTCAAAAAGCTGGAACGCGACGACGTGAAGTTGGCCTTCCAACTCCGAGGGGTTGGCGGCATCACCGAAAACGATGTTCAGCTTGCCGCAGCCTCTAATGCAACCATCTTGGGATTCAACGTCCGACCCGACCGTAAGGCACGCAAGCTTGCCGAGCTGGAAGACGTCGAGATCCGAAACTACGAGATCATCTACAAGCTTCTCGAAGATATTGAGAACGCCATGCTTGGTCTGTTGGCGCCGGAGTACGAAGAGATCGTTACCGGTGAAGCTGAGGTCCGTGAGGTCTTCCGTGTGCCCAAGCTCGGTTCAGTCGCCGGCTGCATGGTCCGGAGCGGCAAAATCACTCGCGGCTCCAACGTCCGATTCCTTCGAGAGGGAACCATCATCTGGAAGGGCACCGTGCAATCACTTCGACGCTTCAAAGATGATGTTCCCGAGGTGGCCACTGGCTTCGAATGCGGCATCGGCCTTACTGATTTCCAGGATCTCAAAGAAGGCGACATTATTGAGACCTACGAAGACAAGGAAATCCCACGAACCTAAGCGTCGTGAGGCGCGAAGATGTCCGAGCCTCCGGTAGAGCATGCATGTATTGACCCTGCGTGCTGAACTCCGGCTTCGAGAGGCTCGTTCGTTAAAGGCAAAGCGTTCGATAGTTTTGTCTGCTGTGCGTACCCTTGATGGCTGGAAGGGTGTTGCTGCGGCCGAGGTTGGTCACGTGGAGCTCTGGCAGCGGAGCACGATTGGAGTCTCCGTCATCAGTGGCAGCGTGCATCATTGTCAAGAAGTGATGGACAATGTTGAGCGGTTCTTCTGGTCATTGGACCAGGCTGAAGTGTTGGAGCTAGAACAGATGTGGTTGGAAGGCTGAGGGATGGCAAAGAGGAATTCTAGGCAGAAGAAGCGACCAAAACAGACGACTTCGCGGCACTATCCCCGCACGGCGCGACTCAATGCGTTGCTCACCCAGATCGTGGCCGACTATTTCGAGCGCGTCGACGAAGACGAGCTTGGCTTCATGACCATTACCGGCGTCGAGGTCGATAGCGATCTGAACATTGCTGACGTCTTTATCTCCATTCTCGGCGACGATGGGCAGCGAGACGAGGTTGTGCTCGAAACCTTGGAAGAGCATCGCAAAGACGTGAAGCGCGCCATTGCTCAACAGGCCAAACTCCGGAAGACCCCTGAGGTCGTCTTCGCCTTCGACCCGGCCGTTAGAGCTGGCGCAAAGATCGACGCCATTTTGGCTTCGATCCCACCATTGCCCGCAGATTCGGCCGAGGCTGAGCCGGCCACGGAGACTGAGCCGGCCACGGAGACTCAGAGCTCAAACTCCGATTTGTCTGAAGACACCGCCAATGGCTAAGCGTGGTCGAAAACCCGATCAGAATGGCCCCGACGGATTTCTGATTGTTGACAAGCCTGCAGGCATGACCAGTCATGACGTTGTTGACCGCGTCAGAAAATCGTTGCATACACGCAAGGTCGGCCATGCCGGCACGCTTGATCCCGACGCAACCGGTGTCCTGGTGCTCGGCATCGGCCGCGGCACGAAACTTCTCCAGTTCATCTCCGGAGTCGACAAGGCCTACGCCGGGGAGGTCGTCTTTGGGGTGGAGACCTCGACTCTTGATGCTGCCGGTGAAGTGACCGCCCGCCATGAAATGGAGCTCACTCCCAAAGCAGTCAGCGAAGCGGCCACGACGTTGACCGGCGACATCATGCAAATCCCTCCAATGGTGTCGGCCATCAAGATCGATGGCAAAAGACTGCACGAGCTTGCTCGTGAGGGAATCGAGGTTGAGCGAGAGGCTCGCCCCGCCATGGTCCACCGATTCGATGTGTCAGAAACAGAGGATCCCCTTGTGTATGGGGTGGAGGTCGAGGTGACCTCGGGGACCTACGTTCGAACGCTCGCCGCCGATCTTGGAACCCAGCTTGGTGGTGGTGCCCACTTGCGCGCTCTGCGACGTCTTTCCGTTGGCCCATTCACCTTGGAGGAAGCCTGTCCGTTGGATGACTTGCAGCTCCTGCCGGTTCTGGGCATGCTTCGTCATCTACCAATGGTCGAGGTGGATGAAGTAGTGGCGGCCCAGGTTCGCAACGGCCGTTCCCTCGGCTCATCTGGAGGCTCCGGGCGGTTTGCGGTTCTTGGCCCCGAGCAAGTGTTGCTGGCCGTGTACGAGGTGCAGAACGGTGAACTTCGGCCGGTAAAGGTTCTAGCAACGTAGTCGCATTCCCATCTGGCATCGGAGAACATGCTCTGCCGATGCCAGTTCGATGTTCTGGTGGGCAAAGCCGCTACCGTCCGTTGGTCGTGGACGTGATACGAGACCTTCAACAACACGCTTCGGACAACTCCGAGCAAACAACACAAGAACACGCAGTTGCCATTGGCGTGTTCGATGGGGTTCACCGGGGACACGTTGCCGTTATTGAGGCGACAAAGGCTCTCGCTAACAAGGCGGGAGCGAAGATGGCGGTCGTCACTTTCGACCCTCACCCAGCCACGCTGGTACGACCCGAGACCGCCCCGAAGCTGCTCATGTGTCTGGATCAGAAGTTGGAGCTATTGGAAGCGCACGGTGTTGAGACCGTCGTCGTGGTCCAGTTCGATACCGACCAGGCATCGGAGACCGCAGAAGACTTCGTCATGCGAGTCTTGGTGAATGGACTGAAGACTCGGTCAGTGGTTGTCGGTAGTGATTTTCACTTTGGGAAAGGCCGAGGCGGCAATGTCGAATTGCTGCAGTCGCTCGGCCAGGTTTATGGTTTTGAGGTAGCTGGCCTTGACCTGATTCCGCGCTCGAAGAACCGACCAGAGTCGGTTTCTTCGACTGCGATCCGCCGGGCTCTAGCCGGAGGCGAGGTGGCAACAGCAGCAAAACTGCTCGGACGGCATCATGAGATCCGCGGGCTGGTAGTGCTCGGTGACCAGCGCGGCCGGACCCTAGGTTTTCCTACTGCGAACATTGAGGTTCCTTCAGCGATCGCCGTTCCGGCCGATGCGGTGTACGCAGCCTGGTATTTCCGACCCGACGGCACTCGGCATCCGGCGGCAGTCAATATCGGCAAGCGACCAACCTTCTACCAAGATGCCGAATACTCCTTGCCGGAAGCGCACCTGATTGGTTTCGAGGGTGATCTTTACGACGAGGTAGCCCGTGTTCAATTCGTGAGTCTGCTCCGCTCAGAGCAGCGTTTCGACGGGATTGAATCGCTCAAGGACCAGCTGGCCATTGACATCCAGCGGGCAACGGAAGTTTTGAAGGCACTGGAGTCTTCGGAGTAGGATTCGGTCATGCACCTTGAGGTCGTTGATCTAGAGCCCTTCCGAACCGGAGGCCAAGCTCAGCGCCTTGAAGTCGCAGCCACGATCGATCATGTCTACCGGACGTCCGGTTTCTTGGAGGTAACGGGCCACGGTGTGTCGCCCGATCTCATTGAGGAAATGCTTTCGACGACGGCAGCATTCTTCGATCTTCCACTCATTGCCAAGCAGGCTTGTGTCGTTGCCGACAAGACGCAGAATCGTGGTTACGCCAGTGAGGGGACTGAGGCACTGGCTTACAGTCTTGGCGAGCAGCCGACTGCCCCTGACCTCTTCGAAGCCTTCAATGCTGGTCGCGAAATCGTCAGTGAAGCAGATGCGGCGTACTACGAAACCCATCGCTCGTTCTTTGCTCCCAACGTTTGGCCCGAAGCACCCGCTGAGATGCGTGACGTTTGGATCCGCTACCAGCAAGCCATTGCCGGGGTGGCCGACACCTTGTTGTCGGTCTTCGCCTTGGCCTTGGAGGTTCCTGAGTCGTACTTCATCGAGCGAACTCGTCGAGCCATTGCCACCACCCGGGCCATCAACTATGAGAGGCGCCCGGGTTCGCCCGACCCGCTTCCGGGCCAGGCCCGAATGGGGGCGCATACCGACTACGGAATCGTGACCGTATTGTTGGCCGATGATGTGCCCGGTCTACAAGTCCATCATCAAGGTGAATGGATCGACATTCCAGTGGCCGCTGGGAGTTTTGTTGTCAATATCGGGGACATGCTGGCGACATGGACCAATGATCGTTGGGTGTCGACCCTGCACCGGGTCATTCCGCCACCAATCTCGGTCGATGGACCCGTTCGACGACGGTCCATCGCCTCGTTCCTCGAAGCCGACCCGGACGCAATCATCGAACCGATCAGTACTTGTGTGAGCATGGAGAATCCGGCTCGATACAAGCCGATCAGTGCCGGTGACTATCTCATGGCCAAGCTCATGGGCCCTCGAGAACTCCGCAAAACCAGGCTCTAACTATGCAGCAGCGGGGAGGGGACGTTCTTGACGCAGTCCCCAAGCTTCCAGCTGCTCCAGGATCAGATAGCCAACGTCAATGGTGTGACCGCCAGGTCCAAGTCCAAAGGTTGTCCATGACTTCGATTCTCCGGGAATACCAACGATGGCGATTGCATAGTGTTCGCCATCACTTGTTTGGGTGATGGCAACGGTGAGAGAATCAGGGGAAACCTGTTGCTCGGCTTGGGCCAGCTCGATAGCTCCTCGGACAGCGTCCGATGGTGTATTCACATTGAGCAATGCCGGGCGGGTGACGATGGGATGCATCTCGGTCCCGGTGGCACTGATGGCCAGCCGGAATGGCGGAATCTGCAAGGCCTCGATCAGCGTGGTTCCCTTGGGGAGATGCGCGATGGCGCCAGACAGTGCGAGTCCGAGCTCGAACCACTCGTCATCATCAGTTAGATCAAACACAATTCGCCTCCTGGAGCACATACGAAGAGTGGCGCCTCTGTGTCCATGAGTGGTGGATCCTCAGCTTTATTGCTGAGTGGAAGAAGTCCTACGTCAGCTAGACTGTCTGACTGCTGCTCCTGCGCGAGGCGTCGAGAGTGGCCGGGCCACAGGTCCCAGATCATCCATCAATATCGAGAGTGATTCCATCGTGAGTAAACCAGCTGCCAATCTTCCTCCCAAGAGCGAGACCATTAAGAAGTTCGCCAAAAGCGAGAACGACACCGGTTCCACCGAGGTCCAGATCGCCCTGCTTACTGACCGCATCGAGCACCTCACCACCCACCTCAAGGACCACAAGAAGGACCACCACAGTCGTCGTGGCCTTCTCATGCTTGTTGGTCGCCGCCGCCGCTTCCTTGATTACCTCAAGGACATCGACATCGAGCGCTACCGCACCGTCATCGCCGATCTTGGTCTGCGTCGCTAGTCATTCATTTTTCGCTGGCCTCCGTCAGCCCGTCTCGTTCAGAATGCCGGTCCAGAAGTGGTCCGGCATTCTGCGTTTTCGACTCGTCTGATTGAACGAGAAGCTGGTCCCTCCGCGTTGTTCGCGGTCACGGGTAGTAGCCTGGTGGCTACGTGCGAAAGGTTCGCACGCTTGAGGCAGCTCAGCTGCCAGTTTCCGACTCCTCACCGTATTGCTCAACGGCTTGTCCACTAGCAATCTGCTAGCGGGCCGTCTTGATTAGCAGCACTGTTTGCTAGGTCGGCCTGGACATCAACCGGGCAGTCTTCGCGTGTGAGTGGCCGCAATCTGGGATCTGGTCTGCCACAAACGCCAGGCGAAGGTCGCTCTGGCAATAGAAAACCCAAGGAGAGCCTCCATGTCGGAAGCTGTATCCGTTAGCGGATCCGTCACCAATGGTGACGGCCCCGAATTATCCCTCGAGACCGGAAAGCTGGCCGGACTGGCCAGTGGTTCGGTAGTAGCCCGTATGGGCGACACGACTGTTCTGGTGGCCGCAACTGGCGCCAAGCACGTTCGTGATGGCATTGACTTCTTCCCACTTACCGTGGATGTCGAAGAGCGGTCTTATGCCGCAGGCAAGATCCCCGGCTCGTTCTTCCGTCGTGAAGGCCGAGCCTCTGATGCTGCCACCCTCACTTGTCGTTTGATTGACCGGCCACTGCGCCCGTCCTTCCCTAGCGACTACCGCAACGAAACCCATGTGGTTGTAACCGTACTTTCGGCCGATCAGAAGGTCCCCCACGACGTTCTGGCCATCAATGGTGCCTCCGCGGCACTCATGGTCTCCAACGTTCCCTTTGATGGCCCAATTGGCGCCGTCCGCCTCAGCTACACCACCGATGGCGAATGGCTCCCTCACCCCACCTACCAAGAGGGTGACGAGGGATCCTTCGAGATCGTCGTTGCTGGACGTCAGCTCGACGACGGCTCTGTCGCTGTGATGATGGTTGAAGCCGGTGGAACTGCCACTGCTTGGAACAACTACGAAAACGGCGCCCCCAAGGTCGACGAAGCCGCTCTGGCTACCGCCTTAGTAGAGGCCGAGATCTACATCAAGGAATCCATTGCCCTGCAGAACCAGTTGGTAGAAGCCAACGGTGGCCGCAAGGAATTCATGGAATACCCCAACATGGCCGACTACTCCGATGAGCAGATGGCCGCCGTCACCAAGGCTGGCGAAAAGAAGCTCACCAAGGTCATGTCCATAGCCGACAAGGCCGAACGTGGCGATGCTGAATCTGCCCTTCGTGATGAAGTGCTCGCTGGCCTGGCCGACACCTTTGCCGATTCCGAGAAGCAGCTCAAGGCTGCATTCCGCTCGCTTTCCAAGACGATTGTTCGTCGACGCATCGTCGAAGACGGTGCTCGCATCGACGGCCGTAAGACCGACGAGCTTCGGCCACTTAGTGCCGAGGTTGGCATCCTTCCCCGAGTTCACGGTTCTGGCTTGTTCCAGCGTGGCGAGACTCAGGTGTTGAATGTCACCACCCTGGGCATGAAGCGCATGGACCAGATGATCGATGGTATTGATACCACCGAGCGCAAGAGCTACATGCACCACTACAACTTCCCGCCCTTCTCCACCGGAGAAACCGGGTTCATGCGTGGACCAAAGCGTCGCGAGATTGGTCACGGCCTGCTGGCCGAGCGTGCCCTTGTGCCCGTCATCCCGAGCCTGGAAGAGTGGCCATACACCCTTCGTCTGGTGTCTGAGGCCCTCAGCTCCAATGGCTCAACCTCGATGGCCTCGGTCTGTGGTTCGACCCTGTCACTCATGGATGCCGGTGTGCCAATCAAGGCTCCAGTAGCCGGGATTGCCATGGGCTTGGTCTACGCCGAAGGCAAGTACACCACCCTGACCGACATCCTTGGTGCCGAAGATGCCTTTGGCGATATGGACTTCAAGGTTGCCGGAACATCAGACTTCATCACGGCTCTGCAGCTGGACACCAAGATCGACGGTATTCCCACCGACGTTCTTGCCGATGCCCTGAACCAAGCCAAGGACGCTCGCTTGGCTGTCCTGGCCGTCATGAACGAAGCCATCTCGGCTCCTCGTGAAGACGTCCGTGAAGGCGCTCCGAAAATCATCAGCTTCGAGATCCCCATTGACAAGATCGGTGAGGTCATCGGACCAAAGGGCAAGGTCATCAACGCCATCCAGGCCGAGACCGGTGCCGACATCAGTGTCGACGATGACGGAATGGTTGGCCTTGTCAGCGTTTCCGCCACCGACAAGGACGTTGTGGATGAGGCTGAGCGTCAGATTCGCTTGATCCTCGATCCACCGACGGCCGACGTTGGTGCCACCTACCCAGGTCGGGTTGTCAATATCACCAAATTCGGTGCCTTCGTCAACATCCTTCCCGGACGTGACGGGCTCCTCCACATCTCCAAGATCGGTCAAGGCAAGCGCATTGACAAGGTCGAGGATGTGCTGGAACTCGGGCAACAAATCGACGTCGTCGTCTCCGACATCGACCCCAATGGCAAGGTCTCCCTTTCCATGGCCGGTGACACCTCTGACTCCGGCTCCAGTGATGGTGGCGGATCCCGAGGCGGTTCAGGAAGCTCCGGCGGCGATCGTGACCGTGGCAGTCGCGACGGTGGCGGTCGTGATCGTGGTGGCCGTGGCCGCTCTGACCGCAACGACAGCTCCAACGACGACAGCTCCAGCAGCGACAGCGATTCCGATCGCGAATCTGCGAGCATGAGCTTCGATGGCGATGATGCCGCTGACGGATTCGGCGACCTTGGTCCCGAAGGCGCTCCAGTCCAAAACGACAGCAATCGTGGTGGACGAGGTCGTGGACGAGGCAACGGCGGCGGTCGTGGCCGCGGTCGTCGCGACTGACGCAACCCAAGGCTGACGTCGAGTTAGCCAGCCAATACATCTGAATCTGGCACCAGCGCAACGAACATCGTTCGAGACGCTGGTGCCAGAGTCGTTTTTAGTCCCCGTAGAATCAGATGATGGGAACGAACGTGCGAGTAGGGGTATTTGGAGCCGGTGGTCGGATGGGCCAGACGGTTTGCAAAGCGGTTTGTTCAGACCCAACCTTGGAACTCGTTGCCGCCATTGATCCACGCTACGACGGCATCGACGTTGGCGAAGTGACTGGAGTGGAGGGCTGTTCGTTCGCTGTCTCGGGCGATCTGAACGCCCTCGCCCAAGCCAGTGTTGATGTGGCTATTGACTTCACTCACATTGATGCCGCCCACAAGAACCTGGCTTTCTGTGCGGAGAATGGGATCCATGCCGTTGTCGGCACTTCCGGGTTTACTGCAGCGGACGAGGAGGGGCTGCGAGCCCAATTCACCAAGTCCAACTGCGTGATTGCCGCCAACTTTGCCATCGGTGCTGTGCTCATGATGCGCTTTGCCGAACTGGCGGCACCATTTTTTGAAACAGCCGAGATCCTCGAATTTCATCATGACAACAAGATCGATTCTCCCAGTGGGACAGCAGTTGCCACCGCCGAACGCATGGCCCGGGCATCGTCTGAATGGGCGCCAGACCCGACCAAGAAGGAGACCATCCCTGGTGCTCGAGGGGCGAAGGGACCCGAAGGCATACCCGTGCACTCGGTACGGATGCGAGGCATGGTGGCCCACCAAGAAATCATCCTCGGGACGGCGGGACAGACCCTCACTATTCGGCATGATTCCAACGACCGGTCCTCGTTCATGCCTGGTGTTCTGGTCGCTGCTCAGCGGATCTCTGAGGTGCCTGGCCTAAGCATCGGGCTTGATGGGATACTTGGCTTGTGAAATCCCGTTCGGTGCAACCAGCAAGTCAGTCTGCACCTGAACCGCGTCGTCACGCACCTCCCGCTTCTGTCCCCGGTTCGGGCAGGACATCGTCCGCCGACTCACAAACCCAAGAGCAGGCCTCTCTGGTACTGAAACGTGCCCTGGAACTAGCCGACCTTGGTCCTGACGGAGTTGCGGAACGCGGCAATCAGCTGGACCTACTTGGCTCATCCTCCCTGGTTGAGATTGCAGCCGAGCTCGATATTCCTCTGGACGCCTTGGCTGGCGCCATCGTTGAATCTCGACTGCGAGTTGATCCAGGCCGTCGCAGCCTCGTCGATCGCCTGATTGGACCGGCAGAAGTCTGGGCCCGTCGCTCAACCAAAGAATCCCAAGAGGTCGTACAGGCTCGGCTCGTTGTCTGGCTCGAACGAGGCCACGGGCTCAAGCCACGAGAGCGACACAATGGTGTTCTGGTGGCCAAACGTCGACGTGACCTGTTTGGCAAGGTCGGCAAGACAGTGCGGGATGTTCAAGGAGTTGGGGGCTTGGCCAAAGCTCAAGAAGTCGAGGCGTTTGTCGTTGATCTCAGCGTTGCGGCCGACCAGCTAGCAGCAGGCTCCGTCGATGCTGAGTTTGACCAGGGGAACACGAGCCAACCGAGTGGATCCATTGGCCTGTCGGCCAATGTGGCCGACAAGCGCTCCGGGGCGATTGTGAAGGGTGCCGTGGTTGCCGTTGGTGGCGGGTTTGCTGTGGGTGCGCTCTCAATTGTCTTTGCCCCCCTCACATTGGTAGTCATTCCGATCGCCGCTGGGGCAGGAGTGGCCACCAGCCGCAAGCTCCACTCAGCAACAGTCCGGGCAATGAGCGATGTGGTCGAAGAAACAATCGATGGGATTGTTACCCAAACAGAACCGCCGAGGATGCTAGGTGGCCGTCGCCGGCGACGCTAGTCCTCTCCAGCTAGCGTCAGGCCGTCGGCACGCGTTGCCCTAGGTAAAGATCACCTGAGCGCCGTCACTCAGTTCGATGAACTCGGTGGCGGTGAGAATCCCGTCCACATGCTCAACGAAATCTTCCTCGGTGAGGTGCATCATGTCTGCGGACATCTTGCAGGCCCACAACTTGCCACCAGCATCACTAATCAGTTCGATGAACTCACGAACACCTGGGACTTCGAGGTCCTCCATCTGCTTCTTCATCTTGTGAGTAGCCATGGCCGTCATGCCGGGCATGCCGCCAAGGGCCTGGGGCATGTGTGAGGCCGTATTGCCAAGAATGGTGAACTTGAGATGGTCAATGGTGGTGTCATGGATGATGTCCATGCCCCAGAAGGTAAAGAAAATATGAGTCTCGATGCCCTCGCCCAAAGCGGCATTGGCCATCACTAGTGCCGGGTACACCATGTCGAGGTTTCCCTTGGAGCAGATGAAACAGATCTTGCGATCGGTTTCTTCGTCGTCGAAGTTGGGAATGAGTCCTTCATGGAGGTCGGTCATAGTCATCTCAAATCACTTTCGTTCAGGATTGTTGGAGAACAGTGCGGTTGGATCGGGTTTGATTACAACTGCTAGACGCAGCCGTGGGGTTTCGGCAGGCCAGCGATGTACGCCATCTTCTTGGCCGGCTTCTTGGGAAAGAGTTTGAAGAGTGTTTTTGTCGCCATGCCTCCGGTATTGGAGACTCGGCGCAGGGTGGCGGTTTCTCCCTGACTGGAGAAGTCAGTACGGAGAAAGCGGATGACTTCCCAGTGTTCTTCGGTCAATTTCAGCCCGATATTGGAAGCGAGAGCCGATCCGATGTCTTCGTTCCACTCGTCGTACTCCGTCATGAAACCTTCTTCGTTGACTTCAACAGACGACGAAGCAATGGTGATTGTGGGCATAGCGCTTTCCTTCATTTGGCGGATTGTTGGTTTCTAGGCACGTTGTGCCAGCACTGACCTAGAACGATGGGACAGGAATGTCGGTGTCGGAATCCTCGTCAGGCCCCGATTCACTGATGTTGACCCGAAGGTCCAATTCGTCAGCCGGGGTCTTGCCCATCATGGACATGGCCGATGGGATCAGGATGTTTCGTCCCGGTAGGAGGAGGTTCCAGTAGGCCCACCGGAAGGCGAGCTTGCCCCAATGATTGAGCCGGGTTTCGCCAAGCAGACTCATTGGCCCTGCCTTGGGTAGGGGGTAGGTTCCGGGTAGCGGCTCGGTGTCGTAGTTGAAATCGATGAGCGAGGCCCTGCCGCCGCCCGTTTCGATGAAGCAGTTGGCGTGGCCATCGAAGCTGTGAGTCATTGCTTTGCCTGCGATGTGTTGCATGAAGTTTTCGACGAAGACTTCGACGGCGAAATGGGCAACGGACCCGGCCTTGGAGGTGGGAATGTTCGAGGCATCACCCAGGGCGAAGATATTGTCATGCTCGTTGGCCAAGAAGTTGTGGCGGTCTACTGGTACGTACCGGAGTTCGTCACCAAGATTTGACTCACCGACGAACCTGGCACCCATGTTGATTGGCACGGTGACCAGGAGATCAAAGTCGATCACCCGCTCGTCAAAGGAGACGAGCTTGCCAGAGCCTGAGCCCGTCGTGTCAATGTGCTCGGTGTAGAAGTCGGGTTCGACCACGATCTCGCGTTCAGAAAGCATGTCGCCGAGGTACTGCGCCGCCACTGGTTTGGTGAATGCTCCTGGAAGGGGAGTGACGTAGGTGATGTCGACCCTGTCCCGCATTCCGCGATCAGCAAAGAATGAGTCGGCGAGGAAGGCGAACTCCAGGGGAGCGACCGGGCACTTGATTGGCATTTCGGTGATGTGGACAACGAGCTTGCCTCCGTCCCATTCCTTGAGTGTGGCAGCCAAATCCTCGGCCCCATCCATGGTGTAGAACTCATGCACCAGGCTGGCATCGGAGTCGCCGGTGAGTCGCTCAGTTTCTTCTGGCTCGACGTTGGTGCCGGTGGCAATGATGAGTTGGTCATAGGGGAGGGTCGTTCCGTCTTCCAACATGACGTTGTTGTTGTCGGTGTCGACCAGCGTGATGGTGCCAGCGAGAGAATTAACCCCCGACGCTAAGAACTTGCTCCGTGGTTTGGAGATGTCCTTGCGGCTCAGAGTTCCGAAGGGAACAAAGAGCAGCCCTGGTTGATAGATGTGAACGGGGTCGTTGTCAACAACGGTGATCTGCCACTCATCCGACAGTGCCTTTCGCAGTCGGTTGGCAGCCATCGTTCCGGCAGTGCCGGCCCCGAGGATCAGTAGGCGCTTCATGAGCAGTCCGATCATTCGATTGAGGCTTCTACCGAAAACGCTACGCCCGCGCCGGCCCTCTCAGTAGGGTCCGAGGCCCCTGCTGTTGATCTTTTGATGCTTTGCCTTGTTGTCTGATTAGCGGACCAGTTTCATGCCCGGCTAGACCAGGCGGGCCACTGAGTCAGTCTGGGCCGACAGAGCTGTCGGGAACCCAACTTCCGTGGAAGCCAATGGGTATCCGCTGGGGGAATTGGATACGAGCCACGGGTTCGGCGGCCATGTCGGCAGCTTCCAGAATGTGCAGCTCAGATGTGTCGGCATTGCCGTCATAGACCAAGGTCATGAGCCAGCCGTCATCCTCGGCTTGTGAGTTTTCCTTTGGGACGAAGATTGGTTCGGCAGCTCCGCGCCCAACGCCGTAGTCGTGAGCGGTCACGAGACCAGTCTTGAGATCGGTCTTGTAGGTCTTGCCGTGTAGCGCGGGACTATTCATGTCCAATTCAGCGGTATAGCCGAACTGATGCTCTCGCAGCCCATACATCGGGTTGTGTCGGGGGAACTCGTGGGCCCGATCATCGATCCTGGTTTCATCTACCTTTCGGGCGACCGGGTCCACGACCCAACGGTCAAGGGTCGGGGCCGAGTCGCGGAACGGTCCGTTGAGGTCGTTGACAAAGACGTTGTCGTAACGACAGACGTCGATGACCACCTTGCCGTCGGGAGTGTCATAGGCATTGAGCGGGTGGAAGATGATGCATGGCTGAACCTCGCACCAGATGATGTCACTGGCTTGCCCATCTCGGGGGAGCAGTCCGACCCGACACTCGTGTTCGGCGTTCCAAGAAAATGGAAGCGTGTAACCATCGACCAACCGATCAAGGTCCACGGTAACGCCGAGGTCAAAGATGACGGCGTAGCGGTCGGTCAGTGACATGTCGTGCACCATCGGCATGTCAGGGACCGGTATGTCGATGACCTTGGTGACCTTGGCGTCGGAGCCAACAACGACATACTGGAGGCTGTCGATCAGGTCGGGCCACGCATAGGTGACGGCGTGCAATTCTTTGGTCTTGGCGTCGTATTTGGGATGAGCAGAGAAGGGGCCAGGAAGGGTTCCGTCAAAATTGTTGCGCCCGATGGTGTCCAGCTCATAGGTCATCTCGACCGGCACACCTCCCGCTTCAACCATGGCCCATGTCCGTCCAGCAAAGCCAGCAACATTGGTGTTTGGCCCGAGATCTGAGCGGTCGCCAAAGTCTGGCCCCGCGGGTCGTGGTTCACCCAGTGCATCGGCGACCTGATCGGCCCGGACCCACCGATTTCGGTACCACTCGGCTTTGCCTCCACCTAGGCGTAGGCCATGCACCATGCCGTCACCAACGAACCAGTGGTGCTTGATTGGATCCACCGTGCCAATGGGGTTGGGGCCGTTGCGAAGCCAGCGGCCCTCCAGTTCTTTGGGGATCTGGCCAACCACAGGCAAGTCAAAGGCAGTGATTTCTTCGGTGACAGGGGCACATGGGCCCTGGAGGTAGACGTTTTCTGTGAGGTCTGGGTCGAGAGTCGTCGACATGGTTTAGTCCAGTGCGGGTAGGAGATTGAGAGAGTCATTGTCACTGATGGCGGCAACCGAGCGACTCAGCATGCCGAGCATGAGTTCATGCTGACGGCCATCAAAGGCTTCCCAAGCCTGGAAGGAGGTGACGGCGTAGATGGTGAAGAAGGCAAAACTCATGCGGTACGTAGTCATGGTTGAGTCGAAGTCGACGTCGATGCCTTCAGCCTTGAGGGTGTCGCAATAGAGGCGAACAACACGCTCATCGTTGGCCCTACGAAGGTCGGATTCGACTGACTGGGCCATGAAGTAGCCAATGTCGTAGATGCCTGCGCCGATGCCGGTGATTTGGAAATCAATGATGCTGAGAGCGCCGTCTTCATCCAACATCATGTTGTCGCCGCGGAAGTCTCCGTGAACCAGGGTTGCTGGCCCGGCCAGCTGGCTCAGCATGTGGGGAATGTGCTCGCCATAGCGATCACCAAATGCGATGACATCGTCGTTGAGCACACCGGCTCCGTGAATCTTGGCGTTGTCCCAACCGCCAGCGAATACGGCAGGCAACGCTGCATGATAGAGATCGGAGTTGACCCGCATGAACGGGTTGGAAAGGGCCTCCAGATCATCATGCTCCCAATATTGGGCGTGCTGTTTGGCAATGGCGGTAATTGCTGAGTCCATCTGTTCAACCGAAGCGCCAACGACCTGGTCAATCTGGTCGAGGTGGCCGATGTCTTCCATGACTAGGACGAAGTCTGCCGTCTCGGCATCGATGGCTGAGCCATAGATTGCGGCCGTGTTGTAGGGCGCCGTGTCGGCGCGCTCGGCATAGAAAGTGCACTCTCTCTGGAAGAACATCAACATGTCGGCGACTCCACGTTGAGCTGGGTCGTCCATGGGTAGCTTGACGACGACAGTGGCTGGCCCGTCTGATCCTTCGGCGTAGGTCAAGGTTGCTCGGAAGAGTGAGCCCATCAGCCCGGCCGCGTCCCCAAATGAGACGACCTCAGCATCAGTAATGGAGCCTGAGCTATCCAAGGTGCCGTGTGACTGCATGACGGCCGTCATCCAATCGGCGTTGATCTGGGTGCTATTGGTGATCAGTTCGGTCATTTGGGATTCCTTGCGGAGGCTTGGTTAGTTGGGTGACGAAGTGGGAATCGGCATGCCTCGGGGTGAGATATGTGACGCTCGTCTCATGACTCAACTCAAACCGAAGGTTTGGCAATCGTCAAGTCGGGCCGCAGGAAATCGAGCAGCAACAAGAGGTTGGATGATGCCCCTTGAGATGACTAGCATCGTCTTCAAGCATTTCGAGTGGCCTCCGTGGAGGCCCGGCAACCTGGGACGGACACCCAAGGTGCCTGCCAAGACTCACCGGTTCATTCCGACTGGGCCAGGGCGATGTGACACAGACCGCGACAAGCGGGACTGTGTAACGAAGGTTCGAATTCTTGGGTGTCCATCCCTCCAATTCGGAGGACACGATGGCAGCAACAGAATCCCAAACCTGGAGTCAGGCGACTCAGGCAATCACCACAGGTCGAAGCGCTGCAGATGGGGCACTAGCTCCAACCTTGTGGGCAACGACGACTTTTGAGCCAGCGGACCTAGCCCAGGCCAAAGAATTCGCCAATCAGGCTCGGCCAACCCATTTCTACTCGCGCTATGGCAACCCAACGGTTGCCGCCTTTGAAGAAGCGATCGCAGAACTGGAGGGGGCGGAGTCGGCCCGGGCCTTCTCCTCGGGCATGGGGGCGATCTCTTCAGTCATCTTTGGTTTGTGTACTCAAGGGGCCCATATTGTGGCCAGCAAGCAGCTCTACGGGGGAACCCGGCAGCTTCTCGAAGGCTTCTGTCCGAGGTTTGGGATCGATGTGAGCTTTGCTGATGGGACTAAGCCAGGTGCCCTCGAAGCAGCAGTCGTCCCTGGCAAGACGGTGCTGGTGATCGCCGAGACGCCAGCGAATCCTCGCCTCGACCTGGTGGACCTGGACGAGCTGGGTGCAATCGAGGGCCCGTTCACGGTGGTGGACGCCACCTTCGCCACGCCACTGGGTCAGCAGCCATTGAGCCATGGAGTTGACTTGGTGATCCACTCAGCCACCAAGGCCATCGCCGGTCACAATGATGCGACGCTCGGTGTGGTTGCGGGAAACACCGACCTGGTTGACTGGATCTCGGGTTTCGCTTCGCTGCAAGGAGCGTGCGCTTCACCGGCCGATGCGCTCAACGGCCTGCGCGGGATTCGCACCCTTCCTGTTCGCCTGCGTCAGCAAACAGCCACGGCCCAGGCGTTGGCTGAGTCGCTGGAGGGGCATCGAGCCATAACCGAAGTCCGCTACCCAGGGCTGCCGTCGCATCCCCAGCATGAGTTAGCCAAGCGCCAGTTGAAGTCGTTCGGCGGGATCTTGAGCTTCGAGCTAACTGGAGGGTATGAGGCTGGGGAGTTGCTGGTGCAAGCATTGCGACTGGCAGTTCACGCACCCTCGCTCGGCGGTCCGGAGACATTGATCTGTCATCCGGCGTCAACCACCCATGCCGGACTTGATGAGGACCAGCTGGCCGATTCGTTCATCTCGCCCGGGACCATTCGCATCTCGTGCGGCTTGGAGGAAACCGTCGATGTGGTTGCTGATTTTGCCCAGGCCCTCGGTCGCGTTTGGGCAGAGTAATGACCGGGTTGCTTCGTCGGCACATTCCTTTGTTGTTAGTCAACGATCCAAGAGACGATGTTGATGGTGTCAGCGAAGTAGACCTGTGCTGAACCAGCGATGGCCATGACAGCGGTGAGTGCCATTAGAGGGACCGAGTGTTTCTTGGTCATATTGCTGACACCGGCGGACAGCCACCCAACGGCGAGCAGGGCCCCGGCCCCAAGATCAACCATCAGGATCATCGGCCAATACAGACTGCTAGCAACGCTACTCACCCCTTCGGCTTGAAACAGGTCCCGGGTGTCCGACATGCAGGCGTAGTGCGCCCTGCTGGCAGCAACATTTGACGGGTCCATACCTGAAAGCTCAGAGGCCACCGGATCAATCATTGCTTTCGGATTTGTGATGACCACGGGCTCGCAGGGGAGTGAGCTGCTCACGACTTGGTCAAGGCGGTAGGCCGACACGGCAATGAAGCTCAAGGCCAGCGTGGCCGCGCCGACGAGCAGGAGGCCCAACCCAAAGAGCGGCGCCGAGAATTCATACGTCGGCTTGTTGTTGTCGACCGCCATCACCCAAAACTAGCATCGGTTGCGCCCAGAGCCCTGGCGGCTGGAGCTTGCCCGAAGATAATGGAGTTCGCGACCCAATAGTGGGTCGCGAACTCCATTAACTTCGCTGCGAGTGTGTCTTTTGACGGGGTCCTCGTCCATGCCCCCGCCCGGTGTCCAAGTATTCGCCTGCGGCGAAGCTCGAGTTACTCGCTGACGCTCGTAACATCGGGATTTTGCGTCAGCGCCCTTGTGAGTCGGTCAGGATGGCGCGACCGCTGGGTCTCGGGATCAGCTCAGCTGAGGGAGGACGGGTCGTCACTCGTACTGCCCGGAGTCGTGTCGCTTGAATTCGGTTTGGCGGCCATCGAGTCAGTACGGTCTGACGTCTCGCCGTCTGATTTCTCGAGATCTGACTTCTCACCGGACCCGTCATCCTCGGTCATGTCCTTGAGGCTGGCGATTTCGCCGTTGTCGCCTCGAAATTCGCCAAAGACCGTCCAAGCCACACCAACGGCAGAGATGCCAAAGACCAGAACCTTGTGGGCGCTGATCCACTCCACCAGCCCATTGACCTGCGGACTGAAGAAGTCGCCAAACTTCCAAACCAGCGAAAGCCGGACCAGGGTGCCCGAGATATTGAGGGCCATGAACGTCCGGGCCTTGATGCCGGCGGCCCCAGACAAGGCCGAGATGATGTTGTTTGGCATAGCAAAGATGAAGAAGTACGCGTACTTCCCAAACCAGCGCTCCATGTCTCGCACCACTGGCCCGTAAGTGCGAGATCGTCTCTCGGTCCAGGCAATGGCCTTGTCGCCATGCCAGTAGCCCAGCAGGAAATACAACGGGTCGGTGGCCAAAAGACGAAGGAAGGCAATGGTGAAGAAGGGAATCACCGTGGTGTTGGGGATGGCCAAAACCAGATTTCGTGTTCGGGCATTCAGAGCAATGAGTGCCAGCGGTCGGTTCTCAACAATGGTGGCCAGAAACAGGTCGCCAGCCCAGGCCGTTCCCATCGAAAGTGCAGCTAGACCGATGAATATTCGCGTGACGGTCTTGGATGGCGGACGGCCGGGCCCAGAGTTCTTGATCGATCGGAGTGCGTCAGCAAGGGCCACCGACAGAGTCTGGCAGCGCAATGGCCTAATCTGGCGTCCGGCTCCCAGATTCTCGACCAGAGACTGCTAACCCAGGGTCGATGCCAAGGCGTCGAGTGCGGCGTGGTGGCCACTCATGCCGTGAACGCCGCCACCGGGGGGAGTGGAAGCTGAGCACAAGAAGAAGCGGGGGTTCGGAGTTCGATACGGGTGCACAGACAACACTGGTCGAGCCAGAAGTTGACTCCTTGAATGGGAGCCGCCGCTGATGTCGCCGCCTACATTGTTGGCGTTGTAGTCCTCATACCAACTTGGCCCAGCCGTGTGACGAGCGGTAATGGTGTCACGAAAGCCGGGAGCGAAGCGTTCGATCTGGCTTTCGATCTGCTCAGTCATATCCACCGTTGACCCGTTGGGAACATGACAGTACGCCCACAGCGTGTGTCCATCATCGGGCGTCCGGGAGGAATCAAACACGCTTTGCTGGCCGACAAGTACAAACGGCTTGTCCGGATGCTGGCCCTTGTGAACTTGAGTCTCGGCCGCGTTGATCTCTTCGATGGTGCCACCGACATGCACGGTGCCAGCGCCCCGGACCTCCGTATTGGACCAGGGGATTTGCTCACCCAGGGCATAGTCCAGCTTGAACACCCCAGGGCCAGGTCGGAATTTGGTCAATCGCTTGCGATAGCGGTCGGGGAGGCCATCGCCGACGATCGTGGTCATCTGCCCCGGCGACAAGTCGAAGAGCACGACCTTCGATGTGGGCACATCAGCCAGAGACCGAACAGGTCGGCCACACCGAACCTCGACCCCTAGATCGGTGAGGATCGAGACCATGGCTTCACTCAGGCGTTCCGACCCACCAGCGATCGCGGGCCAACCTTCGACGTGAGCCAATCCAGCCAGGAGCACACCGATTGAGGCAGTAAGCGGATGAGACAGTGGCAAGAACGAGTGGGCGGCCGCCCCAGCAAAGAGCGCCTTGGCTTCTGGGGACTTGAACGCTTTGGCTGCGATCTGCGCCGAAGGGAGAGCACGAACCCCAAAGCCAGCCATCGACAGTGGGCGCCTCGGAACATGGAGCACTGGCCCGAGCAGATCGGGCGCGATGTTGTGCCACCGTTCAGCCACCCAGCCGACCAGGTGTTGCCAGATCTTTCCATCTTCCCCCAGGGCAGCAATGGTCTGCTCCAAAGATTGGTGAGCCAGTCCGGCCCTGCCGTCATCGAGAGGATGAGCGAACGGGATCTTCGGATGCACCAGTTCGGCCCCATGTTCAGGCAGGTTGAGGCTCTGGAAGAATGGCGAGGCGGCGACCATGGGATGGATGGCGGAACAGACGTCATGTCGATAGCTAGGCAGGGTGAGTTCGGCTGTTCGCATGCCGCCACCGGGAGTCGATGCCGCTTCGAGAACCAAAACACTTCGTCCGGCTCGCGCCAACGTGATGGCCGCAGCCAGGCCATTGGGTCCGGAGCCGACAATGACAGCGTCACGGTCAATGACAGCGTCACGGCTAATGACAGCGTCACGGCTAATGGCAGCGTCACGGTCGGCCGGCTCAGGCTGCGCAGTTGGGGCTCCAGATATTGGCATTGCTTGACAGTATTGCCGACAGTATTTGCTGCCTGACGCTTCGTTGGCGGTTCTTCGGCGGGAGTATTGCCAGATAGCGTCATCGAAGTGCCAGACTCCACCTCTCACGAACCAGATCGCCACTGGCGATTTCTTCGTCGGCCGTTCTGGTTGTTCTCGCACATCTTTGTTGGGTCTGCACTCTTGCTCTTCGTTGTCGCCGCCTTCTGGCAACTTGCCCGTTGGGATGAGCGCAAGCAGACCAACGAGCTGATCCGGTCCCGGTCTGACACGCCAGCGCTCACCATTTCTGAGGCGTTGGCTCAGCCGACAGAGGAGCTGGACTATGTGCATGTTGTCGATTCGGGAAGATTCATTGAGGCCAACCTGATCCGGGTGGCCAACCGGTCATTCGATGGCCAGGCCGGCGATTGGATGCTCGGTCTTTTTGAGACCGATGATGGTCAGGTAATCCTGGTGAACCGTGGTTTTGTTCCTCGCGAGGCCGAGGCACGCGATGAAGAGCAAACAACATCAGTTGAGGGTTGGCTCAGGTTGTCCCAACAGAAGGAGACGTTCGGGGCGACGGACAACGGAACGAGTGAGCGTGTGCCCCGGCTGGACGTCGACAAGATCTCTCAACGAATCGGAATGTCGGTTGCTCCAGTCTGGGTTCAGCAGTCTGATCCAGATGCCCTGATCTACCCACTGCCGGTGCCATTGCCCGAACTCAACAATGGACCACACTTCGGCTATGCCGTGCAATGGACGATTTTCACCGCCCTCACCGCTGGCGCCTATGTGCTGGTGCTGAGAAAGAAATCTCTGGAAGTGACGGGGTCCGACTAGTCTCTGGGCCAATGTCCCACTCATCCTCCCCGGCCGTATTGGCTCTTCTTGGTTTGCGACTCAAAGGATTCGCACCGGCCGAGCAAGTCGCGGCCTTGGTCGGGTTGAGCGAAGCAACCGTTGAGGCCGTCCTACAAGAAGCGTCCGCCTCCGATGAGGCTGTGTTCAGGGACGGACGCCGGACCGGTTGGGCCCTGAAGCCCGATGGACGGGCCAGGGTCGAGCAGCTATTGCTCGAAGAGTTGGATGAGACCGGCTGCCGTCGCTTGGCCGAGTCGGCCTATGACCGTTTCTTGGCTCTCAACGGAACCATGCTCCAGGTCTGCACCAACTGGCAGGTCAAAGATGCTGACGCACAAGTCCTGAATGACCACGAAGATCCGGCCTATGACGAAGCGGTCATCGCTGACTTGTGCAAGCTCGATGATGCGGTGCAGCCGATCTGTGCTGAACTTGCTGCTGAGCTGGGCCGATTCTCCATCTATTCCAACCGGTTCAGCGCGGCGCTGGCCAAGGTGCAATCCGGTGACCGTGACTGGTTCGCCGCCCCGATCAAGGAGTCGTATCACACCGTCTGGTTTGAGCTGCATGAAGATCTGCTCGCCACTCTTGGGATCGACCGAGCAACAGAGAAGGCCCACTAATGCATACCCCTAGCCCAACCCGATTTGGCCGTGTTCTCACCGCCATGGTCACCCCCTTTCATGCCGACGGCTCATTGGACCTGGATGGGGCACAAGATCTGGCCCGCTATCTGGTCAACAACGGCAATGACGGTGTTGTTGTCGCCGGAACCACCGGTGAATCAGCCACCCTGACCCTTGATGAACAGATTGAAGTCATCACCGCGGTCCGAGAAGCCATTCCCGATCACCAGCTGGTTGCTGGTGCCGGAAGCAATGACACCCGCAATGCCGTGAACAATACCGAGCGAGCGTCGGCTGCTGGGGCCGACGGAATTCTGACCGTCACCCCCTATTACAACCGGCCTTCCCAAGCTGGCATCGAGGCGCACTTTCGGGCGGTCGCCGCCTCTACAGACCTGCCTGTCGTCATTTATGACCATCCAGGAAGAACCGGACGTAAGGTTTCTGAAGAGGTCCTGCTGAGCCTGCTGGAGCTGGACAATATTGTCGCTATCAAGGATGCCGCCGGTGACCCTTCGGCCGCCGCCCAACTCTTGTCCCGAGCACCCGAAGACACAGATTGGTATTCCGGTGACGACAGTCTGACCCTTCCGCTCCTGTCGGTTGGCGGTTGTGGAGTCATTGGCGTGGCCACCCATTGGTTGGCGGTCGAGATGCAAGAGATGATCGCAGCATTCCAGAAGGGTGACGTTGGTGTTGCCACCGAGCTCAATGCTCGAATGATTCCGTCCTTCGCCTTCGAAGGATCCGACGAAGCCCCCAACCCGGAGCCATCAAAGGTCATGATGAATCTGCTTGGTGTGTCGGTCGGCCCCTGTCGCTCTCCCATGGGATTCGCTCCCGAAGGTCTCGTGGATCAAGCAAGGCAAGTACTTATCGGATTGGATCGGAAAGCCTGATGGCTCAGCAAACGAAATCGAAGAAGCAGTCTTCAAAGAATCAGCCCTCCAAGAAATCGCCGAAGAAGAACGGTGACGTTCGAGTCGTCTTCCTCGGTGGGCTCGGTGAAATTGGTCGGAACTGTGCCGCCATCGACCTCGAGGGCAAGATCATGCTCATCGACGTTGGCCTCATGTTCCCCGAAGACGACATGGCCGGAATCGACCTGGTCCTTCCCGACTTCACCTGGCTGAAAGAGAACGCCGACCGGGTAGTAGGCATGGTGGCTACCCACGGCCACGAAGACCACATCGGCGCTCTCAGTTTCTTGCTGGAGCACATGCCGCTCCAGATTATTGGATCGCCTCTGACCATCGGTCTGGCTCGCAACCGGATTGAAGAGCGGGGCATGCTGAAGCAAGCCACGTTCATTGAGGTCAGCGACAATGACCGCATCCAGGTCGGCCCCTTTGACATGGAGTTCTTCCCGGTAACGCACTCCGTCCCTCACGGATTTGCTACCGCATTCCACACCCCACAAGGCGTGATCTTGCACTCGGGTGACTTCAAGCTGGACATGACCCCGGTCGATGGGCGCCTGACCGACCTGGCTGGGATTGGTCACATGGCCAAGGACGATGGTGTTCGCCTCTTCTTGTGCGATTCGACCAACGCCACCAACCAGGGTTTCTCCGAATCGGAAACCTCGATCGGCCAGTCCATCCACGACCTTTTCCGATCAAAAGAAGGTCAGCGCATCATCGTTGCCTGCTTCGCCAGTCACATTCACCGGGTACAGCAGGTAGCAGACGCTGCTATTGCTAACGGTCGAATCGTGGCCACTCTTGGCCGTTCCATGAACAAGAACGTCCAGCTAGCCCGTCAGATGGGTCTGCTCAAAATCCCTGACACGCATCTGCGCAAGATTGAAGACATTGAAGACATTGATGATGCCAAGCTCTGCATCATCTCGACCGGCTCACAGGGCGAGCCAATGTCGGCTCTGGCTCGCATGGCCACCGGCGACAATCGCTGGCTGACCCTGCACGAGAACGACTGTGTCATCTTGTCCTCGCACCCCATTCCCGGCAATGAATCCAGCGTGACCAGAGTGATTGACGGACTGTTGCGCAAGGGGGCCGAAGTCATTGACTCCAGCACCCACCGGGTTCACGCCACGGGCCATGCCAAGGCCGAGGAGCTCAAGGTCATGCACTCCATCGTGCAGCCAGAATGGTTCATACCTGTTCACGGCGAGTATCGCCATATGACCGAGCACGCCCACATTGCCACGCAGATGGGGTTGAGCGCCGACAAGGTACTGATTTGCCAAGATGGCCAATCAGTCATTCTGAGCGACGACGGTTTGCGTCGAGGCGATGATGTTCCCGCCGACTACATCTTCGTGCAGGGCAAGCTGGACGACATGGATCCGACAGTCATCACCGAACGTCGTGTTCTGGGTACTGATGGTTTTGTTTCCGCCATCATCTCCTTGTCCATCGTCGGACCAAACGTCGAGATGCTGGGCGAGCCTGAGATTGCTAGCCGTGGCTGGGTTCATGGCGATGAGGGTGACCAGATCCGTAAGGAAGCCATGCACATCGTCCGTACTGCGGTCGAGAATGCACTGAAGGACGGCAAGCGCACCCGCCAGGAGCTGGAGCGAATAGTTCGCCGGGCGCTTGGCCGATTCGTCAATCAGCGGACCCGTCTGCGACCCATGATCGTGCCCGTCATTCTGGGCGCCCATGAGGGCGCGGAGAAGTCGAAAAAGAAGAGATAGGCCACCATGGGCAGTACCACTGTGCGAGGGCTCCCTCACAGTGGTAACTCGACCCGCTAGGGTGATAACACTGTGGCTACATCGAAACGGACTTCAACATCCGGTCGCGGGGCTGCGGGCGGACGATCGACTCGTCGCACCTCACGTGCGGCCGAGGCAAAGCGACGCGCGCAGAAGCAAAGGGAGGTCCGCGGTCTTGCCTTGATTGCGCTTGGCCTCGTCCTTGGCCTTGCCCTCTACACCGGAGCAACCGGAGTCGTCGGACGATTCCTTGCTGACCTCACGGGCGCCTTCATTGGTTTATCCCGCTTCCTCCTCCCCGTAGTACTGCTAATCGTGGGTTGGCATCTGCTGCGAACCGATCCGCCAAAGGCGCGAACGAAACAGAAGGATGGCCGGTCCTCGGGCGAAGTGATCGCCTGGACCCTGCTCGCTGTCTCCATTTTCAGTTTCCTCGACCTCGTCGGCGGAAGACCACCCCGCAACGCCCCCTTCGGCGAACTGGCACGAGCCGGAGGCTGGTTTGGTGTGTTCACCGGTGGAACACTGGAACGCTACTTTGGGAGCTGGGGAGAGATCATCCTCACCATCACCATGTTCTTGATCGCTCTCGTCCTGCTGACGAGTCTTTCGGCAGGGTCAGCCGCTGACATCGTCGCGGAGAAGAGCGGTCGAGTACGGGACAATTTGGCCGATCGCCTGGTAGCCAATGCCGATGAGGCAGAAGAGTCGGGCCGAGTCTGGCCCTGGCAGCGACTGTTTGGTGCAGGCCGTGAGTCCGAAGTAAAGACGGCAACCTCCCGGACTAAGAAGTCGATCACCAACGATGACCCAAGTCTCGATCCCAAAGACTTGGACGACGACAACTCCGAAACCTATATCGACCTGCGTGCTGGAGATTCTGGCTGGAAGTCCGACGAACCCTACGATCACGGTGGGGAAGGCTCGCAGCCTCCTGCCGACCCTGATGACGCTGGCTGGGCTAACTCGGCCCCCGAACCGGTCATCGAGGTTCCTTCCAGTGCTCCCGTCGACTCGATGGCCCTAGCCAAGCCACAGCCGACAAAGGGTGATTGGCAGCTTCCCTCCATTGATTTCCTCGACCTCAGCACGGGCCAGGACGTAGACCGGGCCAGTGTCGAAAAGCGTGGCCGCGAGTTAGAGCACGCGCTCGCCGAACACGGGGTCGAGACCCGGCTAATTGGGGTCGTTGTCGGCCCAACCGTGAGCCGCTTCGAACTTGAACTCGGACCTGGAGTCAAGGTGGCCCGGGTCACCAGCCTCAACCGTGACATTGCTTATGCCATGGCCACCCCAGATGTACGCATCCTTGCTCCCATCCCCGGCAAGCAGGCCATTGGTGTTGAAGTACCGAACCTGAAGCGACAGATGATCACGGTTGGTGACCTTCTTGTTTCCGAAGAAGCTCAGGCAGCGACCCATCCGCTGGAAGTTGCCCTTGGGCGTGACATCACCGGCAAGACAGTTATCGCCAACCTGGCCAAGATGCCCCACCTGTTGGTCGCTGGCCAGACCGGTTCGGGCAAGTCCAGCTGTATCAACACCATGCTGACTGCCCTATTGACCCGCTGTACCCCTGATGATGTTCGCCTCATCCTGGTTGACCCCAAACGGGTCGAGATGACTCAGTACGAAGGTCTACCTCACCTGTTGACTGAGGTTGTCACTGATCCCAAGAAGGCCGCCAACGCACTGGCCTGGGGTGTGCGTGAGATGGAGCGGCGCTACGACCTTCTCTCTGAGGTCCACGTTCGAGACATCGATGGCTACAACACCGGTGTGGCCGAAGGCCGTCTCGACCCCATTCCGAACCCCGACGGCGGCACAACTGAGCGAGAGAAGCTCAGCTATATCGTCATCATTCTCGACGAGCTCGCCGACCTGATGATGGTCGCTGCTCGTGATGTTGAAGAGTCCATCTGCCGAATAGCCCAGAAGGCTCGTGCCGTTGGAATCCACCTGGTTATTGCTACCCAGCGTCCATCTACAAACGTCATTACTGGTCTGATCAAGGCCAACGTGCCGGCTCGCCTCGCTTTTGCAGTATCGAGCCTTACCGACTCCCGAGTCGTGCTCGACCAGAAGGGCGCGGAAAGCCTGGTCGGACGAGGCGACGGCTTGTTGCTGGATGGAACCACCAGCACCCCGACTCGTTTCCAGGGTGCCTGGGTTACGGAGAAGGAAGTTGCCACCCTTGTTGCCCATTGGAAGGCCCAAGCCCCAGAGGTCATCTTCGACAGCCGTGTCCAGGGTGAAGAGCAAACCGAAGCTGCCCTAGCGCTACCCGGTGGAACGACCGGTGATGAAGGTGACGACGAACTGGTGATGCAAGCCATGGAACTGATTGTGCGTTCCCAGCTTGGCTCGACGTCGATGCTGCAGCGAAAGCTGCGTGTCGGCTTCGCTCGCGCTGGCCGATTGATGGACATCCTCGAAGAGCGAGGTGTCGTCGGTCCTTCGCATGGATCCAAGGCGCGTGAGGTTCTCATGTCGTCAGAAGACCTGGACAACGGTCGCTGGCCAGCAGCAATGCGAGCTAGCTCACCGGCCCCCGCCGAACCATCGACCCCTGCTCCGGCATCGACACCAGTGGCAACACCAAGTCCTGTGTCCACCATTGCCCCCGCTGCGTCTGCTCCTCCAGGTGGAGGATCCAGTACCTCGGCCGCCAAGCCCGTGCCTGCCCGTGTGGTGAGCACCCAGTCTGAGCCTCCTCGCAAGAAGACGATTCCGGCACTGGCAACCCTGGGCGCGTCCCCATCAGCCGACATCACCACGACGCTTCCGGCGAGGCATGAGGAGATCACCGATGATCCCGATGGCGAGCAGCTGACCATCGAGGATGATGAGTTTGCTACCGGTGATATCGATCCTGCCTTGGCGCCGCCACCCGGCTATCGCTTCCCTGACTAAGCAGAACTGGAAATGAACTAAGCAGCATGGTCATTGGGCTATTGGCCGTTCTGGGCGGCATTGTTTTGTTGTGGAAAGCAGCCGACGAATTCGTCGATGGAGCCGCGGGCCTAGCCACGATGCTGTCGGTGCCACCACTGGTGATCGGTGCGGTTGTCGTCGGTTTTGGTACCAGTGCTCCAGAGATGCTGGTGTCGGGCTTGGCCGCCGTCCAGGGGGAGAGCGACCTTGGTGTCGGCAATGTCATTGGCTCCAATATCGCAAACCTGTCCTTGATTCTTGGTGCGGCTGTCTTACTTATCACCATCAAGATTGACTCGGCCGTCCTTCGGCGCGAGGCACCGCTGGCGACTGCTGCTGCCGTTGCCTTTGCCGTCGCCGCTCAAGGGGGCATTCAGGCCTGGGAAGGTGGTGTTCTGCTCGTTCTGATGATCGGGGTGCTCTACTTGCTTCTGACTTCTCCCGGGCCTGATATTGCCTTGGAAATTGAGGTCGAAGAAGGTCTCGGTGACTCAGATGGATCGGCGAAGTCCCTAGGGCTTCGGACCTTGCTTGGCTTGGTCGGAACCGTTGGGGGAGCGTGGATCCTGGTTTGGGGAGCCACTGACATAGCCGAGCAGCTTGGCATCAATAGTGGGTTTGTTGGGCTGACTCTTGTTGCACTTGGAACCTCGCTTCCTGAGTTGGTGACTGCGGTGACCGCCGCGCGGCGAGGCCATGACGAACTCATTGTTGGCAACTTGTTGGGCAGCAACTTGTTCAACTCGCTGGCAGTCGGAGCGGTGATTGGGTTGCTTGGTGATGGAGCGGCGCCCGAGAGCTCGCTTACTGGGCAGGGAGTGCTCATCATGCTCGTGGTTTGCATTGGTGTATTCCTGGCCATGGTCGGCCGCAAGGCTATGAACCGGCTGGACGGCACCATCCTGCTTTCTGTCTTCGTCGGATTCCTGATCCTCTCCTCCCTCACGACCTAGCCGCGTTGGGTGCTATAAACGGGGCCCATGGGAGCTGAAGAAAAATCTGGTGAATCGTGGCTCCTTGTAGTCACCGGATGGACCGGTGCTGGCAAGTCGACGATGGCTGATTTGGTGGCGCAGGAGTTGGGTGCAACGGTGGCGAGCTCGGACTGGATGATGTCGGGTCTGCGAGCTATTCCCGAGGTGTGGAGCGCAATCGAGGCTCCAGCGGCACGGCAGCGGCGGACAGGCTGGAACTTGCTGGGCCGGGTCGCAGAGCAGCAGCTACGACGCGGCTCGTCCTGTGTCTTGGATCTTGTTGCTCAGGAAGGGGCCCGGACTGAATGGGAAGAGTTGGCCCAGCGGTACGGGGCACGATTCGGAGTTATTGAATGCGTTTGCTCCGATCTCGATGTGCATCGATCTCGTATCGAGGGAAGGGACCGTGACATACCTGGCTGGTATGAGATGACGTGGGAACGGGTGGCTGCAGGCCGGGATCGCTACGTACCACTGGCGGAACCAAAGCTCGTGCTGGATGCCGTGAACGAGCTGGACAGCAACCTGGCTGAAACGATGACCTGGCTAGCTCAGCTGTAGCGGAGTCTTGGTCATCCGATACTTTTCGTCATGCGCGACCTCTGGAAGGTCGCGCAAGGCGAGAACTTCGCGAAGCTTCGGCGATCTCATCGGGGCTGTTGTGGTTGTATTGCTAGCCTGGGTCAATGATTGATTTCGACCACCTGGTGATTGCTGGACCGAATCTGGCTGATCTGGTCACGCTGGTTGAGGAAGCCACTGGTGTTCGGTCAGTTCCTGGTGGCCCTCACGTTGGTCTTGGAACAACCAATGAGCTGATTGGTGTTGGCCCATCCACCTATATCGAGCTCATTGGTCCAGATCCGGAGCAAGCAGATCATCAAGGGCCACGACCGTTCGGTATCAATGACCTGAGCAAGCCGACACTAGTGACTTGGGCGGTGGCGGTAGCTGACATCGATCTGGCACTTGCGGGTGTCGTTGCCGCTGGCATTGATCCAGGCGAATCCTTACCAATGTCCCGGGTTCGCCCTGACGGCGTCAAGCTCAGCTGGCATCTTGCGGTTCCGCCTTCACTAGAGCTGGCCGGGATCATGCCCTTCTCCATTGATTGGGGAACAGACACCCCCCACCCTGCTGCGTCCTTGTCCGCTGACTTGGAAATTGTCGACCTGACCCTACGTCACGAGAACCCGAAACCCATCGAAGCAGCAATCACTGCTATTGCCGAGGGATCGGTCTTGATCGGGACCGGACCAGCAACGATGTCCGTGACCTTGCGTGGGCCCAGTGGGGACCTCCAGCTTTGACGTCCTTGCGACCAGGTCTCTGGAGGCCGTTGGTGGCTGTGGTCGGCCTCCTATTGGCCGGGCCACTGGTGGCAGTTGCGGGCGCCCACGCCAGCTTGGTCGCGTCTTCTCCGGCCAATGGCCAATCAGTTGGCGGCTCGATGGAACAGATTGATCTGGTCTTCAACGAGGCTGTTGATGCTCCGAGGGTGACGGTTCGTGGGCCTGATGGTGGCGAAGTCGATGTGATCGTCACCCAGCCCAGTCCAAATCATCTAAAGATCTCACTTGTTTCTCCGCTGACGGTCGAGGGCAGCTACCGCGTTGACTATCAACTGATCTCAGCTGATGAGGACCCGCTCTCTCTCACTCTCGACTTCGCCTATGAGCGCGGATCAGACTCCGCCTTGCCCGTCGTGGCTTCGGTGGTGTCCGAAGCTCAGGGAGGTGGCTACGCCTGGCTTGTTATCGGGGGTTTGGCTCTTGTCGTCGCTGTGTTGGCATTGCGCTTTTTGAGGTCCCGGCGAGCTCTTCGCCAATACAGCTAGCGCAGCTGGACCAGCCTGGATCGCGACACGGGTCCCGGAATTGGCAATGTCTCTTCTGTTTCGGGAGGCACAGTTTCTGGAGGTGCTGCTACCGGAGGGTCGGCCTCGGGAGGGTTCGTGTCGGGGTTTGTCGCTTCCGGAACCGTTGTCGTCTCTGAGATCGTGGTTTCCGGCAGTGCTGCGGTGACCTCAACCTGTTCTTCGGTTTCTATCTGATAGGTCTCGACCTCGGTGGTGACATTGCCTGCAATGTCAGTGGCCGTCGCTGTCACTTCATAGGTGGTGAGGAAAAGTGTTGGCTCCGAAAGCTCGGCTGATTCATCAGTCCCCTCAGAATCGGCTTCTTGTTCTGCGCCCTCGGATGCCTCTTCGTCGGTCTCGTCGGTTCCTCCGTCACTGTCCCCGGCATCATCAGCAACGATTGGCTCACTGCTCCGCACCTTCGTCTCCAGGCTGCAATCAGCTTCCTCACTAGAAGCTGACTCATCATCGCTGTCATCGCTATCGATGATGATGACGAGCAAGCCAGAACCAGAGTCCTCAGCGGTGCAGGTCGGTGTTGGCTCGGTTGTTCGCAAAGCTCCCTTGACAAATCCATGAATCCCCACCGACGGCGCCTCGCTATCGAGCGAAACCTCAAGGCTTCTCTTTGAGCAGTTCTCGTCAAGATCACATGCTTCTTCGGACCAGTAGGTATGGGTGCCTTCCTTGTCCACCGGTGTCGGTGGGAGGGTGGTTTGTGGCAAGCCAACTTCTGGTGCGGGATCCGTCACGGTCCAGCTGATCTCTGCCTCTTCGTTGATCCAGCCAGCCTCATTTGCCTCGGTTGACAAGGTCGGGGTGACCCATGGACGGGTCAGTGCGGGCTCGGCGACAACTGAGTCACCATCTTCGTTGAGCTTGATGAGCAAGGTGTTGATGTTGAAGGTGATGGACGGAATGGTGAAGGACACCGCATCGTTTTCGCCAAGAATGAGGGACGTCGGTCCGACATCTTCACCTGCTTGATCGGTCGAGATGACGGAACCTATGGGCAGCACGACAGGAAAACTGATGGCGTCCGAGTCGAACTTGGGTTGACCCGAGGCGTACCAAGGAGTGGTGTCGTCGCTGGCGGTCCCGCTCAGTTCATTGAAGATGATGGTGGCATCATCAGCGGCAGCATCGTTGTGATCAACAACCTTGATTTCGAACTCGGCGGCTGGAACGAGAAAGTCTCGGAGTGTGGATTCGGAGAAGACCACATCGTCATAGACCAGGCGGACAGTCGGTCCCTCACAGCACACGATTACCTCAACGCGATAGGCGGCTCCGGCAATGAGGTGGGTCTCATAAGATCCATCGTTGTCCTCACCGGTGTAGGTGACTTGGGCTCCCAATTCGTCCGTGTCGGCCCGATAGAAATTGATCCGGAGCGAATGTGAGCCAGGTGTGAGCTCGCCGAGGATCTCTAGTCCTGCTTCGCCCGACAATTCAATGCTGGTCGGGGCCACCAATGTGATCCGGACCGTGTTGGTGCCGTCGGGTGTTGGGGCGATGGGATCAGGGTTGTCGGGGCTGGCGGTGTCGGTGGTGGTATCTGGAGTGCTGGTATCTGGAGTGCCGACATCTGGATCGGTGGTGTTTGGAGAATCAGTCGTGTCAGGAGAACTGGTATCTGGCTGGTCAGTATCGGGAACAGAGGTTGTTTCGAGGATGGTCGTCGTCAGTTCGGGGCTGGCTTGCTCAGTTGTTACTGACTCTGTCGTTGGGATCGGCGCTGAGGCATCGGTGCCACCTTCCAGCTCCCCATCTAGAGCAGCGAGCAGGGTCGCCTCCGCGGTTGTGGCGATGGTCTCGATAGGCGTTGACTCGGTTGTGGTCAGCTCGGTCGTTGTGGTTGTTGAGACTGTGGTGGTTGTGTCGGTCGTTGCTGGAACCGAGATGGTGGTTGATGTTGATGTTGCTGGCGGCGCTGTCGTTGCTGGCACAGTCGTTGGCGGCGGCTCAGTGGGTACAGGTACATCGGTTCCTGGTCCTCCAAGAACCGTGAATTGGAAGGTTGTCTTGACGCCGTCCTCCAACTCCAGCGTTGGAAGACGCTCTTCGCTTGAGGACGTACCAATAGGCAGAACCGTTCGAGTCTCACCGTTCTCATCAGTCGGTGCGGCATAAACCCGAGCCGACCATGCTGCCCGGTCGTTGCTGCCGCTCGCCGCGGGAATGACGATCGTTGCATTGGCGACTGGACCTCCTGCCTCGCTAACCACCTCAAAGACAACCTCGACCGCGGGAACAGTCAGATCGAGGGCGGTGTCCGCATCAAAGCTCAGGTCCCGGAAACTCAGGGTCACTGTCGGAGCGTTGCAGCAGACGATGACATCGACCCGATAGGTGACGTCGGTCCGAAGCTCGGCGCTGTAGTCGCCAGTGTTAGTGAGGCCGGTATAGACAATGGACTGGACTCGTTCATCGGTCGTTTGATCGAAGAAGTTCAGGCGCAAGAGGTTTGGCCCGGGACTAACGCTAGTACCCAGCCGGAGGCCCGCCTGGCCACTCACCTTTACTGTTGATGATTGGGCTTCTGTCGTTGTTGTGGCCGGTTCGGTGGTCGTTTCGACAATTGTTGTCTCGATGATCGTTGTCTCGGCGACTGTTGTTTTGGTTGGATCAGCCGTTGTCGAGGGCCCGGTCGTTGTTTCGATAACTGTCGTCTCGGTGGTTGTGGACGATGTAGTTGTTGTTTCTGCGACTGATGTTGATGCTGTGCTCGTGGTTTCAATGAGTGTTGATGTCGTCGTTAGCTCAGACGTTGTGGTGTTTGGGCTAGTGGTCTCTGGACTCGTGGCAGGTGGCTGTGTCGTCGGGGACACCGACGTGTCTGATGTCGTGGACGTCTCCAATGCCGTGACCACGGTCAGGTCTGGCGCGCCGTCACCGGGTGAGCCATCGTCCCCGGCCTGGGCCAGCCAGGTTGTCCCCGTCATCAGAGCAACAAGCAACAAGAAGAAACCCACGATCTGGGTGCGTCGGAACATGGCACAAAAATAGAGCCTGCAAGGTGCCAGTTGGTGGATCGACAATCAGATTGATTGAAGTTTTGCCCGTCTCTCTCGATGAGCCGCCTCACCCTTGTCATGCCGGCTTCAACACAGGCCGAACTCAGGCTCGATAACCTGGCGCCACTGTGACTCGTCGATATTGGGTCGAGACTCTCGGCTGTCCCAAAAATCAGGTTGATTCAGACAAGCTTGTCGGCACCCTTACCGCCGATGGCATGGTTCCTGCTGCTCGAGTTGAGGATGCGGACCTGGTCGTGGTTAACACCTGCGCCTTCATCGAAGATGCCCGGCAAGAGTCGGTTGATACGGTCTTGTCTCTGGATGATGCGAAGCGCGGCGGTGCTGAACTCATCGTCACTGGCTGCATGGCTGAGCGTTATGGCGCTGAACTAGCCGAAGCCATGCCGGAGATCACGCGAGTCGCAGGTTTCGGTGTTCCGGTCACCTTGGGCGCGACTCGCTCAACCGGCGACGTCAACACTGAAATGACCGTCCCGAAACTTGATCTCTTGGAACTACCAAGGCCGTCAGCCTCTGCTCCGTGGGCTTATGTGAAGGTGGCCGAAGGCTGCGATCGCAACTGCGGCTTCTGCGCCATCCCGACCTTTCGAGGTAAGCAACGCTCCCGAACGATCGATTCTGTGCTTGCCGAGGTAGAGCAGCTGGACGTGAAAGAGATCGTCCTTGTCGCTCAGGACCTGGCCGCGTACGGACGGGATCAAGGAGTCGGCGAACGATCCATTATCCCTCTGGTCAACCAGGTTGCTGAGCGGGTCGACCGTGTTCGCCTGCTCTATCTCTATCCCTCGGACCTCACCGACAACCTCATCGACGCCATCTGCGACACTGGCGTTCCCTACTTTGATCTCTCCTTACAACATGTCTCCCGACCTTTGATGCGGCGCATGCGGCGTTGGGGGAGTGGCGAGCAGTTCCTGGACCGGATCGAAGCAATACGAACTCGTGAACCCGAGGCTGCCTTCCGGTCAAACTTCATTGTTGGCTATCCGGGCGAAACCGAAGCCGACCATGATGAGCTCCTGCGATTTGTTGAAGAAGCTGAAGTCGATTGGTGTGGCTTCTTCTCCTATTCCAAGGAAGAAGGAACCTACGCCGCCGACCTGGATCAGGTCGTGCCCGCCGGTCTTGTTTCGGAGCGCTTAGCTGAGCTGCAGGAGATGCAAGACGCCATTACCCAGCAGCGTCGAGACAACCTGATTGGTTCGACTATCGAGGTTCTTGTTGACGAACCAGGCGTTGGTCGATCCCACCGAGAAGCTCCCGAGATTGATGGCATCGTCAACCTGCCAGAGGATCTTCCGGTCGGAGCAATTGTGGAGGTCGAGGTCGTCAATGCTGAGGGCCCTGACCTGACAGCGGTGCTTGGGGATGAGGACACCGCGAATGGCTAGTAACTCCCCAGACAGTCCGACCATGGACCTCATCGGTAGCTCGCGCTATGCCTTGGCGGCAAATGGCTTGACCATTAGTCGACTCCTTCTCGCACCAGTCTTCGCCCTGCTGATCCTGGAGCAGAATCCCTGGTGGCTGACCTTCTTCATGGGTTGGGTCCTTGGCGCTACCGATGCCTTTGACGGCAAGCTGGCCCGCCAAGCTACCCCAACCAAATTTGGTGCCTTCTTCGATCCATTGGCCGACAAGGCCGTTGTGTTATTGGCCGGATTTGCACTGGTCAGTATCGGACGATTCCCCCTCCTGCCCCTCATCTTGATCGCTATCCGAGAAGTCGGAATCCAGGCCTACCGTTCCTACTGGACCAGGGAAGGCCTGGCCATTCCGGCCCGCAAGTCAGGCAAGTACAAGGTCTTTGTCCAGGGCATCGCGATCTCGGCTGCAACCTGCCCTTGGCTGGACGGATCTCCTCTCATTGCTGACCTGCTGTTGTGGATCGCCGTCGCCTTCACCTTGGTATCCGGGGCCCAGTATCTGATCGATGGGCGCGGAGCACTTCGAACATCGGGAATTCGGTAACAGTTCTTCGTAACCGGAAGTCGGATCAGAACCAGCATCGCGCTGGCTGCGGGACGAAAAAGGACATGGAAAGAGGAATGCTGTGAAGGTTGAAGTACTGGCCATCGGTACTGAGCTTCTGCTCGGCCAAATTGTGGACACCAACTCGTCCTGGATCGGCCAGCAGCTAGCGGCAGCTGGCCTTGACTCGCACTTCCAGACCAAGGTTGGCGACAACCCTGAGCGGATCCGCGAGGCCCTCCGGCTAGCACTGGACCGTAGTGACGCGGTGATTTGTTGTGGAGGGCTGGGCCCGACGCAGGATGACATCACCCGAGAGATGATCGCTGAGTTCATGGGCGCGGAACTGGTGCAAGACGATGCCGTTTCGACACGGATTCGCGCCATGTTCGAGGACCGCGGGCGAATCATGCCGGAGAACAACCTGAAGCAAGCCCTCATTCCAGTTGGAGCAAGCCCGATCCCGCAACAGCCTGGAACCGCGCCAGGATTGGTCTGCCCCATCCCCGCCACCGACTCTCGCCCAGAGCGAGTGATTTATGCCGTTCCCGGGGTTCCGTACGAGATGAAGGAGATGATCACCGGCACCGTGATCGATGACCTCCGTCGTCGCTCGGGCGAATCCTCCGTCATCCGGAGTCGAGTCTTACGAACGTGGGGCATGTCGGAGTCAGCGCTCTCGGAGCTCTTGGCGGATCGAATTACCGAGCTCGACGACATCGGCAACCCGACCCTGGCATTCTTGGCCAGCGGAGTGGAGGGCCTCAAGGTTCGGATTACGGCCAAGGCCTCATCCGAGGATGAGGCCGAACAGCTTCTGGATGCTGAGCAACAGGTTCTATGGCCACTGATCGGGCACCTGGTCTTTGGCTTGGATGACGACAATATGGAAGCAGTCGTTGTACGAGAATTGATCAAGCGCGGACTAACGGTGGCGGTAGCCGAGTCGATAACCGGAGGCTATGTCGCTGGCCGGATCTGCGCAGTACCTGGTGCAAGTCAGGTCTTTTGCGGTGGGGTAATTGCGTACCAGCCAGAGATCAAGCAGCGATTACTTGGTGTGCCCGAAGGCCCGGTTGTAACCGAAGAAGCAGCGGTGGCGATGGCCGAGGGTGTTCGCAGCGTTATGAATGCGGATATTGGCCTGGCGACGACCGGAGTGGCTGGACCCGACGAAGTTGAAGGCAAGCCGGTTGGAACGGTCTGTTTCGCCGTTGCGTCACCGGATGGAGCCTTGGCTACGACAATCAAATTGCCAGGTGATCGAGAACGGATCCGCCAGTTCTCGACCATCTCACTACTGGACGTTCTTCGGCGAGTCCTGGTGAATCAGGAGTCCTGAAGCCAGCTCGGCATGCCGACAAAGGGCCTGTGATGAGGCTGCGAAGTCGCTGCATTTGGCTTCTGAAAACTGAAAGAACCCGACCAAGGCGGGCGGCGGCATGCCTTGGTCGGGTTCAACAGGGAATATAGCGTGCCTTCGTGCGCTGTGTCTCGCGCGAGGCGAGCAATTTTGCCTCGGCGAAGCATGATGGTCCAGACGACCGCTCCCTACTGGTAGCCGCTCTCCGGGTCTGTGGTGATTCGATGTCGTTCATTCGGCATGGTTGCCAAGGGATGGATAATGTCAGACCATGCGATTCAGCTTCTGGATGAATAACCGTGACCCAATCGAGGAAATTCTCCGCAGTGGCGTGCGGGCCGAAGAGAAGGGTTGGGATGGCCTCTGGTTCGCCGATCATTTCCTGCCATTCATCGGGCCCGACGACGGTCCCGTTCACGAGGTGTGGGGAGTGCTGTGTGCCCTGGGCCAAGCAACCTCAGAGATCAGACTTGGTCCGCTGGTGTGTGGCAATACCTACCGAAATCCCGTGGTTCTGGCTAAGCAGGCAGTCACCGCGGACCACATCAGTGGAGGCCGCATGGTCCTTGGACTTGGCGCGGGATGGCAAGAGAATGAGCATGTCGCCTTCGGGCTTCAGTTTGGAACCTTCACTGAACGGTTTGAACGGATGGAAGAGTCGCTCCAGATCTTGCGGCAGCTCCGTGACGGTGAGCGAGCCAACCTCGACGGTAAGCACTACCAGGTGAGTGATGCCCCGTTGTCGCCGAAGCCAATCGGTCCCCTCCCCATCATGATCGGAGGGGCTGGCGAGAAGAAGACCCTTCGTATGGTTGCCCAATACGCCGAGGAGTGGAACGTCTGGTCCACCCCCGAAATCATGACTCATAAGGCCGGAGTGCTGGAGCGACACTGTGCGGCCGTTGATCGGGATCCAGCGGAAATCAAACGATCGTCGGTTGCCTTGCTCCACCTTTGTCAGACAGAGGCCGAGGCATCCAAGTTGTGGGCTGAAAAGCCGACCCAAGCTTCCTTGATCGGAACGGTCTCCCAACTCCAGGGTCAGATGCAGGCCTATCAGGAAGCTGGAGTGGATGAGGTCATCATTCCTGACTTCACCTTGGGCAGTGGTCAGCAAAAGGATGAGACTCTCGATCAGTTCATGACTGAAGTGGTGGCACCGTTTAGGGCCGACGGGTAAATCAGTCTGGCCTCAACGACTGACCTCGCGAATCGAGGTAGGCAGCTCGATCCGCCCAAAAATGCGAACGCCCGACCGGGCAATGTGGATTTCCCTCCTCATCCACACCAGCCTGCCGAGCATTCTGCGTATCGACACTCTGACAGAGCGATGTTGAAGAATTGTTGAAGAGCGAGATGTTGGGCCGACGCTCGCAGTGAACTAGCCGTGCGATGATCGTCCTACACGTTGTTCGATGAAGGGCATCATCCAGGTCATTCCGAGGCGATCAGCCAGTGTTGCGGCATCGTCGAGGTGGCGACTTGCCTCACTCTGATTGCCCCGCGACGCTTCCAGCGCAGCCAGGACTCCCATGGTGCGTAGCTCGTAGGGCCTCGCGTTGAGCGCTCGATGGAAGTCTTGGGCTTGAGTGAGGAAGACCTCCGCCTGGTCGTAATCCCCCAGCAAGGTTGCCAATCGACCTAGGGCAAGTGAACCGCTTCCCATCAAAACCGAGCCGTAGACCATCGCCACCAGGCGGTGCTCCGCTGGCGCGAGCATGGTGGACAACAGGCGGGCGGCTTCAAGGTCCTCAAAATGGTCGACAAGCTCGGAGTAGGCCACCGGTGTGACGAATTGGAGAACTCCTTCGCCGGCTGTGAGCGACCCACCGGGCACGTATTGCTTGATCATGGCCTCTGCGTCATTAGCTCGACCCGCATGAATGAGGGAGATGGCAAGGGGCAATGCGTACGCGGGACTGGGGTAGCCGCTGAGTTTCCACTCCAACATGGAGACGACGCTGTCGGCTTGTCCTTGTTCCCGGTGGAGCATGGCGAGCTGGATTCCCATACTGTCCAGCATGGCGTCGCCGAACTGGGCGTAAGACGCCATGGCGGTTTGCAGCCGGTCATCGGCTTCGGTGAAATGGCCTTGGAAGATGGCCAGAGAAACGGCCATCGATTCGGCCGCCATTTGGACCACCGGATGCCTTGTTGACTGGCCAAGCTCGACAACTTCGGTGATTTGTTCGTCGACCTTGGACATGTCTCGCTGATCCAGTGCCAGCACCAGTCCAAAGGCCCTGGTGCCCACTTCTAGGCCAAGGGCACCAGTCTTCTTGGTTAGGACTATGGCCTGATCAAAGAGGTCTTGACGCTGATCGATCGAGAGCTGGCGCTGTAGCGTCTCAACCTTGTTGACCAAGGTGTCAAGTAACAAGACGTCGCTGCCGCTGGCCATTGCGCTGGCGACCCCGTCATCAAGCAAAGCCAGCAGCTTTGTGTTGTCTGGCAGGTCAAAGCAGTTTGATGTGAAAGACACCAGAACATCAATCCGCTGGGGATCCGTTTTGTCCAGCACATCAAGACACTGCGAGAGCATTTCCCGGGCCAGGTCCGGGTGATTCCAATAGCCAAGCGACTCACGAATGAGCGCTTTGTCCGCAGTTTGTCCGCGGCCAGCATAGGTCAGGGCCGCTACGGCCATCCGGTTGGCATCGTTGACGGAACGGGCAAGGGCAAATCCCTCGCGGGCAAGGTCTTGGGCTCGTTGGTAGTGCTGGAAGTGCTTGACCGACTGAGCAAGAGCGGTCAACAAGTCGGCCCGCAGAAGGGTGCTGGCCCCGGCTTCTCGTTCCCGCAGCGGCAGATGATCGGCCAAGGCGGCCAAGCCCTGTTCAAACAAGCTGGATGCGCTGTGATGATCAAACAGTCGGGTGCTGTCGTGCCCAGCCCGAAGAGCGTACATTGCCCCCTCTTGGGCAGAGCCCGCTGACGCTCCAGCCAAAAAGTGAGTCGCAAGCTGGGCGTTGCTGTCGGTGGTCTCACTGAGGGCAGCACCAATCTGAGCATGCAGGATCGAGCATCGACGAGTGGATGCCTGAGAGGTCAGCTGTTCTGCAATGAGTGCGTGGGTGAACCGGAAGCGGTCAGGGAACTCGGGGTGTTCCTCGAGGATCCGGGCTGCCATCGCTTCTTCGATTCGGTCCAATACCCGGTCAGCTGGCTCATTGGAGACCTTGGCCAGCAGGGTTTCGGTGAATCCAGCAGGACAGAGGGCTCCAATGGCGAGCAGCTCTTTGGAGCCAGTCTGCAAATCGAGAATTCGTCGATCGATTGCTTCCCCGATGGTTGGTGCTTCTGAGACAGCTGCACCCGCGGGGCTAGCTCGAAGTAGCTCGGTAACAAACAATGGGTTGCCGTCAGTTCTTTGGCGAAGCTCCGTGTCGTATCCGGCAGGCGAAGGTTTCCCGTGGGTCTGGCGATAGAGCTGGCCAACCGCCATTGAACTCAAGCCATCTAACGCCAATCGAAGGGATCCGGCGAGGCGGCTGAGGTCCGCCAGCTCCATCTGCAAATGGTCAGAAACTGCCTCTGTCGTCCGCCAGGTGGCCAGAATCCGGATCGGATGACCCATGATGGCGGTGGCGGCGTATCGGAGGAGCCTGAGCGACTCAATATCGGCCCAGTGAAGGTCTTCGAAAATGAGCAGCACAGGGCTGGACTCACTGAGGCGTCGCAAGGCTTGGCTTACCGCGTCGTACAAGGCCATGGGATCAGCGACCGGACCTGCTCCCTGGCCAAGTGCTTGCTTGTCTTGTGCAGGCAAGAGAGTCGCAAGATCAATGGCTCGCGGACCAAGAACATGCTGACGGGCAGCCTCGTCCAAAGGCTCCAGCAGATCTTGCAGAATTGTGGTCCAAGGGCGGTGGGTGTCTGCTTGTCCACCTTGGCGACAGCGGCCCCAGGCCACCACATATCCCATTTGCTTGGCTTCTTCTGCCATGAGATTGGCCAGCGCAGTCTTTCCAATACCTGGCTCGCCAGTGAGGGCTCCGAGGGAGTGTCGGGAATCGTTGAGTTTGAGCAGGTTCTCGAGGCGTTGGACTTCGTGATCTCGGCCGACCAGGCCAGGCCGCATTTCTCCACGACCCGGACCATCGGGTTGTTCTTTTGCTGGCAGGTGTTGTGCGAGAAGCGCTTGGTCATTGCGCAGGATCTGATTCTCAAGTTTCTGGAGGGCGGGCCCGGGATCGAGACCGAGCTCCTCAGCAAGTACGCTCCGAACCGCCTGATACTCCGCTAATGCCTCGGCCGTGCGGCCTGTGAGATAGAGGGCCAGAATAAGCACTTCGTGATATGGCTCTCGATAACGATCAGCCTTGATGAGGGGTCGTGCATCCGCGATTACTTCTTGGTGGCGGCCCGCAGCTAGGAGGGAGCGAAGCCGGAGTTCTTGAACCTCAGAGCGAAGGTCGGTTAGCACATCGCCCTCAGTCCTGAAGGTCGCCATCGGCCCATTGTCAAGATCATCTGAGCGCCAGAGTTCAAGGGCAGTTGTCGCGGCCCTGATGGTCAGCGCATGATCGACGGGGACGGATTGACGAACTTGTTTGGCCATTTGCTGGAAGAGGCGGGCGTCGACGTCTTCCACCGGAATCTCCAACGCGTATCCACCGGCCCGTGTCACGAGAATCTGGGGCTTGCCGCCGCTGCCTCGATCTGGTTCCAGCAACTTGCGAAGGTGAGAAATATAGGATCTCAGGGTCACGTTTGGCTTAGACGGAGGACTTTCAGACCAGACCAAATCAATCAGTCGATCCGTGGTCACCATTCTTCCTTCGGCCAGAATCAAGGCCAACAAGATGGTCTGGGGCTTCTCACCGCCGATGTCGACGGGCTTCCCGGCAATCGTGCACTCGATTGGTCCCAGGATTCGGAACATCATGAGCTAGCCCTGTACGGGGTGAGCGTAGGACCGGCGAAAACTCCTACAACAAGAATTGGTACAGCGAGGGCAAACATGACGAGGATAATCATGGTGGGATTTAACACTATTCGTCAGCAGATTCTGTGGCGAATCGACCCGTTGCTTGGCCATAGAGACTGCTCCGCTCCTCGCAAACTCGACCAAACACATAGTCCTGGAAGGCCAGTTCTTCGGGACTGAGCTTGCTCCATATCCGTTGTAAAACATCATCGTCCAGTGAGCACAGAAGATCGGCGAGTTCGCCGCGCTCGTCCACCTCGGCCGGTGTGAGCTCGCGACCCTCGATCGCAGACAGGAGTTCGGCTTGAGTCGGTTCGGGCTCACCCCGGGAGCAGGCTCCGAGAAGGGAAAGGCTTGCGACGATGCAGGCCGCTGCAGAGGCCATTGAACGAATAGTTAGGTGATGAAAAGGGCCACCTGGGTGAACGAACACAAAAGAAATCGTACCCTAGGTCGTTGCTCGAACAGGTGTTCGCAATTACACTCCTGTGAGTTGCCGGATCCTCACCATCCAATGGATCGTCTGATGAGTCCTCTGATGAGTCAGAAGACGACCTAGATGATGGGCCCACAACAGTCACTGTCACACCCCGTCCTTAGTGTCGGTTCCCACATCCCCCATTTGACGGATCACCACCCATGGCGGCCCGTCGTTACCAACCAGATCGTCGACAACGACGCAAGAAGAGGAGTCCTCAGTGGAGAAGAACAAGGCATTGGACATGGCCTTAAGCCAGATTGAGAAGCAGTTTGGCAAGGGAGCGGTCATGAAGATGGGCGACAAGTCGGGCATGGAGATCGAGACGATCTCCACCGGTGCCCTTGCCTTGGACATCGCCCTCGGCGTCGGTGGTCTACCCCGTGGTCGTGTGGTCGAGATCTTTGGCCCAGAGGCTTCCGGCAAGTCGACCATGGCGATGCATGTTGTGGCCGAGGCTCAGCGTAATGGTGGCTCGTGTGCTTACATCGACGCCGAGCATGCCATGGATCCAACCTATGCACGGGCCATCGGTGTTGATGTTGACGAATTGCTCATCTCTCAGCCAGATACTGGTGAGCAAGCACTGGAAATTTGCGACATTCTGGTTCGTTCTGGCTCGATGGACGTGATCGTGATCGACTCAGTCGCCGCCTTGACTCCTCGAGTCGAACTCGAAGGCGAGATGGGTGACGCTCATGTTGGTCTGCAGGCTCGCTTGATGTCTCAGGCCCTCCGCAAGCTGACAGCCAATATGAACAAGTCCGACACCATCGTGATCTTCATCAACCAGCTCCGCGAGAAAATTGGTGTCATGTTCGGCTCGCCCGAAACAACACCAGGAGGACGTGCTCTCAAGTTCTATAGCTCGGTTCGTTTGGATATCCGACGGATTGAAGCTCTCAAGGATGGCGGTGAGATTGTTGGCAACCGCACCCGTATCAAGGTGGTCAAGAACAAGGTTGCGCCACCATTCCGCCAGGCCGAATTCGACATCATGTACGGCAAGGGAGTAAGTCGTGAGGCTTCCATTCTTGACATCTCTGTCGAGCAGAACATTGTCAAGAAATCAGGCGCTTGGTACACCTATGAGGGCGAGCAGATCGGCCAGGGCCGGGAGAACGTCAAGAAATTCCTCACGGCGAACCCGGATCTGATGATGGAAATTCAGGACAAGGTTCTCAAGGCGGTTGGCCTCATCGAGGACCCCTCAGCCGAAGTCGACACAGCCGAAGTCGATCTGACAGTGGTTGAGGACGCATCTCTGGATGAACCAATCACCTTGAAGTAGCCGAGACTTAGCCAGAAGCGCTAAGAAGTGCAGTGCTCATCATCTAGTATCGACGCGATGCTCAAAGCTGCGATCTTCGATATGGATGGACTTCTGGTCGAGTCTGAGTCTCGGTGGCGACAAGCCGAGGAAGAGGCATGTGCCGAACTCGGCTTGTCCCTGACCACCGCCGACTTCGACAAGACAATGGGTGTACGGATGCGAGAAGTAGCCGACCTGTGGTTCCAGTGGGAGCCATGGGTCGGACCGACTCCTGCCGAGGTCGCTCAACGGGTCACTGACCGGGTCATCGAGCTGAATCGCGATGCAGTCCCGCTACCCGGTGTACTGCAGGCCTTGGACCGGTTTGAGGAGGCCGGTCTTCGACTAGCCGTCTGCTCATCCTCTGATCTTCGGATGATCGAACTCATCTTGGAGACCTTGAAGATCCGCCACCGATTCGAAGTTGTGCACTCCGCTGAGAGTGACCTGTTCGGCAAGCCCCACCCCATGCCCTATCTGGAGACAGCGACCTTGTTGGGCCTTGATCCAGCCCACTGCGTGGCATTGGAAGACTCGGTTGCAGGCACGGTGTCAGCCAAGGCCGCAGGAATGCGAGTTGTCTCCGTTCCCGATGCCGGCGCGTGGGGAAGCGCCCAGTTCGGCGTTGCCGACGTGGTGCTGCAATCGTTGGAGCAGCTGGACACAAGTGTTCTGAAGGCTTTAGCTGATGGCATCCCGATGCCGACACTTTCTCGGCCACGATTCCACCTCGCCTTCAGGGTGAACGATCTCACCCAGGCCCGCTGGTTCTATGGTGAGGTCTTGGGTTGCCGTGAAGGACGCTCGGATACTCGCTGCGTCGACTTCGACTTCTGGGGCCATCAGATAGTGGCCCATCTCGTCGAAGCCCCCAATGACTCGGTCCCGACCAGCGATGTTGACGGGCATCAAGTTCCCGGCCAGCATTTTGGGCTGATCTTGCCCGCACCGGCATGGGTCGACCTGGTCGCTCAGCTCAAAGCAGCCAACGTCACCTTCATCATGGAACCGACGATTCGCTTTAAGGGTCAACCTGGTGAACAGCGAACCTGCTTTGTTTTGGACCCGTCGGGGAATGCACTGGAGCTCAAATCCGTTCTTGATGATCGATTGGTGTTTTGTGCCAATCAGACAACTAGCTAAGGAGTATTGGCATGCAGCTTGGAATGGTTGGCCTCGGCCGCATGGGAGCGAATCTGGTTCGCCGACTTCACCGTGCCGGTATTGACTGTGTGGTCTATGACCGGGACCCCGCCATCGGTGACGGACTGCAAGCCGAAGGAGTAGCAACAGCGGCTTCCTCCTTAGCTGACATGGCGAACAAGCTCGAGGCACCGAGGGCCGTGTGGGTCATGGTCCCGGCCGCCTTCGCAGGCGCAGTTGTGATGGATACGGCCGAGAACCTCGATCCTGATGACATCGTGATCGACGGTGGCAACACTCACTACCCCTTAGACATTGAGCGGTTCGACGTCTTGTCGCGTCGGGGAATCCACTATCTGGACGTCGGCACCAGTGGCGGTGTCTTTGGCCTGGAACGAGGCTATTGCCTGATGATCGGTGGTGAGGTAGAGCCGGTCCAACGATTGGATCCAGTCTTTGCCGCCCTTGCTCCAGGCATTGAAGCAGCCGAACGGACTCGTGGGAGGCAGGGCGACGCGGCAACAGAAGAATCTGGCTACCTGCACTGCGGACCAGCTGGTGCCGGCCATTTCGTGAAGATGGTGCACAACGGAATTGAATACGCTGTGATGCAGTCCTACGCCGAAGGGCTCGGATTGCTGGACAAGGCCAACGTCGGCAGCGCCGAGCGAGAACACGATGCGGAAACCGCTCCACTCGGTGATCCACGGCTCTTCCAGTATGACATTGATGTCGCCGCGGTCACCGAACTCTGGCGTCGGGGCAGCGTGGTTGGTTCTTGGTTGCTGGACCTCACCGCAGCTGCCCTCAACGAGGACCCAAACCTGGACTCCTTCCAGGGCCATGTCTCTGACTCAGGTGAGGGTCGCTGGACCGTACTGGCGGCAGTTGAATCGGGTGCCCCCGTACCAGCAATTGCCGACGCTCTTTTCAGTCGCTTCTCATCCCGGGGCAACGCAGACTTCGGGAACAAGGTGCTGTCGGCCATGCGCTCGGAATTTGGAGGGCACAAGGAGAAGGAAGCTGAGGAATGAGCGCTTCGGACGCGGCGGACGTGTCGGACGCTCTGGTTCTCTTTGGAATCACCGGAGACCTCGCTCGCAAGAAGCTGTTCAGCGCGCTGTACAAGCTTGAAGCCGACGGACTCCTAGGATGCAGGATCATTGGAGTTGCCTCGTCCAAGTGGACAACCGATGAGTTGATCGGCAATGCCAAGGAGGCTCTGGTTACCTCCGGCATGGAGATTGACGAACAAATTTTCCAGAGCCTGGCCAAGCGATTCTCCTACGTATCCGGTGACTACCGCGAGCCTGAGACCTTCCAACGGGTAGCGGCCAAGCTTGGTGATGCCAAGACGCCCGTCTGCTACCTCGCCATTCCCCCCTTCTTGTTCGAAACCGTGATCAACGGCTTGGCCAGTGCGGGGATCAACCATGGGCGGGTGGTGCTGGAGAAGCCCTTCGGTCGAGATCTTGAGTCCAGTCGTGAGCTTGATCGCTCCCTCCACCAGCACTTTCCCGAAGAGCGCATTTATCGCATCGACCACTTCTTAGGAAAGGAGCCAGTTCTCAACATCTTGGTCTTCCGATTTGCCAACGCCATCTTGGAACCTCTCTGGAACCGCCACTACATCAGCAGCGTCACGGTCACCATGGCTGAGGACTTTGGTGTCGAAGGTCGAGGCAAGTTCTACGACGAAGTTGGCACCCTGCGCGACGTCGTGCAGAACCATCTTCTCCAGATCGTTGCCCTGCTGGCTATGGAACCGCCAGTCTCCGACGATTCCGACGCCATGAGTGACGAGGTCGTCAAGGTCCTCCGTTCGATGAAACCGCTGGACCCAGGCAAGGTCTGGCGTGGCCAGTACGACGGGTTCCTCGACGAACCTGGGGTAGCTGAACAGTCCGATACCGAGACCTTCATCTCGCTGGAATGTGAGATTGACTCCTGGCGCTGGGCCGGCGTGCCCTGGATCATTCGAACGGGCAAGGCCATGAGCGAGACCGTTACTGAGGCCGTGATCGAGTTCACACGACCGCCACGACCGCTCTTCACTGACGCCAGCTGCGCGCCAGAACCGAATCGACTTCGGTTCGTGATGAAACCCAATGACATCATCGAGTTTGAGATGCAAGCGAAGCAGCCGGGAAGCAAGCTGCTGAGCGAAACCGTGAGCTTGGAGGTTGATCACCGCGGCATGGAGTTTGGGCCCAGCCCCTATCACCGCCTCATCGGTGATGCGCTGGTTGGGGACCGCAAGCTCTTTGCCCGCTCAGACCAGGTTGATGCGGCTTGGCGTATCGTGCAGCCGGTGATCGATTCCCCCGTCCCGGTGCAGGCCTATCCCTATGGTGCTGAGCACCCGGAAGGCTTGGCTGAGTGAAGGCTCCATCGGTAGTTGTAGACCTGGGTGGAACCCACCTGCGAGCCGCGCTGGTGTCTGCTGAAGGGGAGATCCTTCGCCGCAACCAAGAACGCACTCCTCAGGATGAGGTCCAGCCATCAACCCTGTTGGGGCTGATTGAATCTGTTGCAAGCGAAGCCGGAGCAAAGCAAGCTTCGATTGGGGTTCCCGGGGTTGTTGACTACGTCGAACAGAGTTTGCTCACGGCACCAAACGTGCCCCAGAGTTGGATTCAGTACTTGAACTCAGACTGGCTTTCTGAACACTCTGGCCTTGCCGTCAGCATGGCCAATGATGCTGACCTTGCTGCAGTTGGCGAAGCAACATTTGGGGCGGGGAAGGATTGCCGTGACGTTGTGTACGTGACGATCTCGACCGGCATCGGAGCGGGTGTTGTGCTCAACGGAAAACTATTGGCTGGCCGCTTTTCTGGTGGAGAGATCGGTCACTCGGTTGTTGATCGAGTGCGGAGTTCCCAAGGTCAAGACGGCACAGTTGAGGGTCTGGGGTCAGGTACTGCCTTGAGTGCCGCCGCAGAGAAAGCTGGTCTCGATCCTGATGGAGCAGAACTGACCGAACTGGTTCGCAGCGGAGACCAGCAGGCCAAGAAGGTCTGGGATTCCACCCTCGGGGCTGCAGCCTTTGGCATCGTGAACTTGTGCTGGATTGTCACACCTCAATTGGTTGTAGTTGGTGGTGGCGTCGGCATGAATAGTGACCTGGTCTTGCCACTCGTGCGTCAGCATGTTGTCGAATATGGGCCGTCGGAGGTGCCCGTTGATGTAGTCGGAGCGGCTCTTGGTGACGATGCAGCTCTCATTGGTGGAGCGGCTTGGTGGGAAGCCATCAGGCGATCCTGAGATGCCCAAGTTGGAGCTTCCCAAGGATGTGGAGATTCAGTTGAACAACAAGGCCACCGCGCATCGAGTGGCAGTCTTTGCGGCCAAGCAGTGGCCGGTACGCGCTGCTGGGCTCTTTGAGGATTCAATCAAGGCGGTGTTGTCTCGTCAAGACCAATGCGTGGTGGCATTGAGTGGCGGTAGAACGCCAGCTCCTGTTTTCGCCGAACTGGCAAAACGAAACCTTGCTTGGAGTCGGGTGACCATGATCCAGGTTGATGAACGAGTGGCACCGATCGACTCGGGCGACCGGAATATCGTTGGGTTGCATGAGGCATTTTCTGATGTGCCAGTGAACTGGATCCCAATGCCGGTCGACGACGATGATCTTGTGGTCGCGGGAAGTCACTACGCTGAGATGCTGGCAGAGATTGCTGGCGATCCGCCAGCGTTGGATATTGTCCACCTCGGTCTTGGTGGTGACGGACACACGGCGTCGCTTGTTCCTGGCGATCCGGTCTTGAGTGTTGTTCATCGAGACATTGCGATCACGGGCTTGTACCAGGGCACCCGACGAATGACGATGACGCGAGCAGTGCTGGAGCGTGCCGACCTGACGATCTGGCTGATAGCAGGTTCAGCCAAATCCGAAGCAGTGAAGAAGCTCCTCCGTAGCGATCAATCAATTCCGGCTGGGCAACTGGAGCTGATCGACTCGGTGGTTGTTCTAGATGACGCAGCCATCGCGGGAGCCATCGAATAGGCTGAGCGTCGCTTGTCACGATGTGGCAAGCGAACAAAGGAACCACCTATGAAGGTCATTGTTGCAACTGACGGCAGTCTCGATCCAGCAAAGGCAGCTCCGCTTGCCGCTTCCATTGCCGGGTCAGATGGTGAGGTTGTTGTTCTGACAGTGGTCGAGATCCCTCGCCAATTGCTGGATGCCATTCGTGTTGCCAGTGGCCTCGACTCGCCAGCCAATCTAGGTGGTGTCGAATATGGGGGTCAGGCTTCTGACCCGACACCAAAACCCGGCTGGATTGGTGACGATGCCATCATTGCTCGCTATGTCGAGGACCAGCGGGCCGAACGCACTCAGCCCATGGCTGATGCGATTGAGGCCCTCGGCGTTGCCAATGTGAAGACGATGTGTCGAGACTCCGAAAACGTTGTCGATGAGATCTTGGCTGTTGCTCAGGATCAAGGCACCGAGATCCTGTGTATTGGTGTGCTTGGGCTTGGCCGGTTCGAAGGCCTTTTGGGATCGATCTCTACCAAGTTGGCTCGTCGGGCGCCCATCCCCGTCCTCCTGGTTCGCTAGAACCCGTTGTCCGCCCGAGTCGCCAGGCCAATAGCCTGGGCTGGTGACCAAGCGGTACTTGCTTCGCACCTATGGGTGCCAGATGAACGAACACGACTCAGAACGCATTGCTGGGTTGCTGGATTCCGACGGGTATGAGCCAACGGACAACGAAGCGGATGCCGACGTTGTCGTGCTCAATACCTGCTGTATTCGTGAGAATGCCGATAACAAGCTGTACGGGGCGCTCGGGAACCTGAAATCCCTGAAGGCCAACAAGCCCGACTTGCAAATTGTTGTTGGCGGCTGCCTGGCGCAGAAAGATCGCGACCTGATCCAACAAAGAGCTGGTCATGTTGATGTTGTCTTCGGCACCCACAATGTGCATCGAGCCACTGCTCTAATGGCCGAAGCCAGGGCCGGCGGCCCACTGTCGGAATTCTACGAAGAAGCTGCGTTGGACGAGGCCGAAGCATTCCCTTCCGCTTTGCCTGCTCGTCGAGAGACCGACTTCGCCGCCTGGTTGACAATCCAAATTGGCTGTGACAACTCGTGCGCCTTCTGCATTGTCCCCTCTGTTCGCGGTCGAGAGATCAGCCGACCAGTAGTTGACATAGTCGAAGAGGCTCAGCGGCTTGCCAGTGAAGGTGTTGTTGAAATCACCCTGCTCGGCCAGAACGTCAATTCTTATGGTCGTGATCTAGCCATTGCCGCAAGGCAGTCCGGGCAAGACGTTCGACTGCGCCCAATGTTCGCCGATCTGCTTCGCCAGATTGGGACAATCGACGGGATTCGTCGTGTCCGCTATACCAGTCCGCATCCCAAGGACATGACTCCGGATGTGTATGAAGCGATGGCGCAGACTGAGGCCGTTGCCCCACACCTTCATTTTCCTCTCCAGTCTGGTTCGGATCGGATTCTGGCTCAGATGCATCGTGGCTACACCGGTGACCGTTACCTGGAGAAGCTGCGCCAAGCCCGCGACATTATTGGTGACGTCGCCATCACCACGGACATCATTGTCGGTTTTCCTGGTGAGACTGAGGAAGACTTCGTGCAAACGCTTGAGCTCGCGGCGGCTGCCGAATACGACAACGCTTACACCTTTGTGTTCTCTCCCCGTTCCGGTACCGAAGCGGCAGAGATGCAGGACCAGTTCTGCGATCCTGATGAAGTGAAGGATCGCTACGAGCGACTTCGCACGGTGATCCAACGCTCAGCCCTAGCGAGGTCGCAGGGTCGTGTCGGGTTGGTGGAAGAGGTCATTGTGGAAGGTCCGTCGAAGAAGGACCCAGCGGTTCTGACCGGTCGAACTGCTCATAACAAGCTGATTCACTTCGCCTCGGAGCCGCTCCGGGTCGGGACCTTTGCCGACATTCTCGTGACCGAGGGTAGAACCCAGTATCTATTGGGGGAACTGGTGGGGGTTACCGATCGGGCCAGGCACCGGACCCGTATCCCCGTGATTTCCTCCTGATCTGATCAGCTAGGTTGACTCATTCCCCATGGTGGAGGGCACAAAGGTGAGGGCCTGACCCTGCGGTGTCTCACTCAGTAGTGCGCCGCTCGCGTCGATGAGGATCCGCCGGTCCCAATAGGAGTCCTGATTCAAGTCGGGTACGAGCCAGACAACACCGCTCGATACTTGGACCGCTCGATCGACCTCGGTGGCGTCGGCGGCAGTGAGTCCGTTGGAGTTGATGATGGTGATGCTCTTGTCCGAAGGGTGCGGTGGGCGTCGCGGTCCAAGCCCGAAGGTTCTGACCCCGAGCCCAACATGATGATGCTCCAGCTGGTAGAGAATTGACGCCAAGAGCCCTCGGCCAGCTGGCTCTCGGCTGGCGATGATTGTTACGCCTTCCAAGATTGGTAGTTGGACTGGAGTGAGACAATGAACCGAATGGGGTTCCAGTTGCTTACCGATCTTGCTAGCAGCCGATTTGGGCGCACTGGGGGGAACAGTTAGGTCAAACAGCGTCGGTTGATCCTGGTAGCCGACAACGACACATCCAAATGCGGGGTCTTCAGAGCGTTTGGCCAGAACCCGTTCGGGAAACCTGTCGGACCAGAACTTCAGCAGTCCTGACGACGGTTGCTCGAAACGCCGCGCTCGTTCCAGTTGAGGCGTCAGCGAATCAAGCAGTCCGATGTGGTCCATGCATTCGTTGATCCATTCTTGTGAGCGATCACGTCGAAGGATCCTGCTGCCCAACGATTGAGGAGGAGGTTCGGGTAACACCCAAGAACCAGCCAAGGCGGCGACAGAACCTGGATTGAATGCTGGCCCGTCGATGAGGATGAGGGTGCCGGAGAGATCCAAGATTGAGCCGAGTTCGGCCCGTAGGGGTTCACTGCTGAGGAGTTGCCCATCAATCATGCTGCCATTTGTAGATCCAAGGTCTTGAGCCTCAACCTGGTCACCCGTGCGAGTGAGACTTAGATGTCGACGAGATGTCAACGGGTTGCTGAGTTCAACTACGTTGCGGTCTTGTGATCGTCCAAAAGTCGTCACTCCCTCGGGCAAGTCGGTACTTGTTCCGGCCCGCGGTCCGTTCAGAATGACGGCAAAGCGGCGGGCAAGAAGTGCCTTCGCTGTCGCCGGGTCGAATGAGACGGTGAGGTCGGGAAGCTGTTGCGCCTCGACCGTTGAGACCGACAAGGACACCGTTGGAGAGGTTGGAACGGGAATGGACACCTGCTTCCTGGCAGTCGGTCCTTTGACTTCAGCGCCCTTCCTTGTGTTGTCCGTGGTCCCCCTCTCCTGGATGGGTTTGGCTGAATCTTGCTGAGTGTCGGAACGCAGAGCCGAAAGAACAGCACCCATGGCAATGGCATGTTTGGGGTGAGTGTCCAGGGCGACGTTGACACCGAGGGCTGCGGAGAGGCGCTGGCCGATCAATGGGATGCGAGAGGAACCTCCGACGAGAAGGATTGCGTCGAGGTCTTTTGGCGAAAGCTCGGCGCTGTCTGCTGCGTCGACCATGGCGATGACGGTTCGGTCGATGAGGGGTTTGCATTCGGTTTCGAATTCTCTCCGTTGGAGCAAGACTTCGGTCACGAGGCCGGGAAGGATGATTGGGATGACGGCCTTGGTGTCATAGGAGAGGGCAATCTTGGCTCGCACACACTCTTCTCGAAGGCGGGCGACGGCACGCAATGCTTCAGCATCTTCCTGATCCAGCGAGTCATAGTGCTGTTGAATGCTGGAGACGACATAGCGAAAGACGATGGCATCGAAGTCGAGTCCGCCGAGGTGATCAATCCCCATTGGTCGCCCGCGTAGCTGGTACGCGTCGTCTTGACGGCCGACAATGGTGGCATCGAAGGTTCCGCCCCCCAGGTCATAGACGCCGATATTGCTGCCTTCTTCGATGCGTGCCCGCTCGTGATAGTGAATAGCCGCAGCTTCGGGTTCAGTGAGTAGCTGAACCCGGTCCAGACCAGCCCCTTCGGCAACGTTCCGGAGAAGCTCTTTCTTGAAGTTCCCCCATGTTGCTGGATGAGTCAACGAAACGAGTTCTGGGCTCGAACCTTCCATGGCACTAATCCGGTTGATAACCCATGACAGCAGTTCCGACATCAACTGAACCGGTGAGTAGGCCTGGTTGGCTACGACCATGGGCGTCGGGTCGCCGAACCGTCGCTTGAACTCTCGCGCCACTGTCCATGGCGTGGCCGAAGCAACGCTTAGTGCTTCGACACCGACGGCGAATCCGTCTGTTGTCTTGGCCATGACAGACGGGACGGCGATTCCGTCATGGCTGAGACTGACCATGCGCACACCTGCCTCATCGGCAATGGCGGCAGAGGTGTAAGTTGTCCCAAGGTCTACGCCCACCGAGTACGCCACTTCGTGGACTCTAGTCTCGTTGCCCCGCCTCGACCCTATTTGCTGGCGTAGGGGCCCTGGTGCGACGTGTGGACGGTGATGGTGATGGTGATGGTCAATTGATCCAAGTCGTGTCGGATAGTTAGCGGAGTTCGACACCGGTGATTTGGAGGTAAGCCAGTAGCCCCGCCGTCTCCAGCTCGGCCACGTTGGAGTAGCCGAGGCTCTCATAGAATTGTCGAAGGGCGGGGTCGTCGTCGGTGAGCAACACCTTTTGCCGGACGTGGGCGAAGTGGGTCAGGCAGACCTGGGCTAGGTAACTGCCGACACCTTGGCGCTGCAGGTCGGGGTGGACCAGGATGTCTTGCAGATACATCACGGAGACATCGTCGCTGAGGCAACGAGCCAGGCCAATCAGATCACCCTCGTCGTTTCTGGCCGTGACGACATAGCTGGAACGATCGACGGCTCGGGCCAGGGAGTCGGGATCGGCGGCATAGATGAGCCAGCCGACTGACTCATAGAGGTGCACCAATTCCTTGATGGATACAACCTCGTCATCGGCATAGGTGATGGTCATGGTGGAAGCCTAGGTTGTCGTCGTCGGCGATTTGGTGACGGAGTAAGCGGAGAGCCTGTGGAGTAGTTCATCGGCCATGGGGTGGGGGAGCGCTGTTGTTCGCTTGGCCGCAACCAGTGCTCGTTGGAAGAGGACACTGTGCTCGGCTCGGGTGAGCGGACGCTCGCCTGCTTCGGCCTGGACGACGGGTAAGACCGTCCAGCCAAGACCAAGACGAACCATCTCACAAAGCACATCTGGCTGGTTCGATTCGGCGACGACTTGATATCGGATACCCCGATTCTCCAGATGCTCGGCGATCTGAGACCGGGTGTGTGAGGATGCTGGAAAGCCGACCCAGGGCCCCCAGTCTGACTCGACCGAGGCCGACGTCTTCGATCCGGGTGAATCGAGATGAGGATCCTTCGGTCGGTAGATGGCCAGGGGATCCTCAACAAGCGGAGCGAAGTTGATGTCAGAAGGGCGTTCCGAAGGCTGGACGATGACCGCCAAGTCCAACTCGTTTCGCTGTACCTGACGCAGCAATGGAGCGGAGGGGGCCACAGTTAGGCGCAGGTCAATGGCTGGATATTGGGCTCGGAAGTTGCGCAAGGTGTCGGAGTAGTAGTGAAGAGCAGCGGCGTCGATCATCCCGACTCGCAACAGGCCGCTAGTTCCACTGGTTTGGTTGTCAACCCAGCGCCGAAGGTCATGGCTTTGAGCAATGACGGAGCGGGCATAGTCGAGAACTGGGCCAGAAGAAGGGGCAAGTACGCGACGCCGACCAACTCGCTCAAACAGCTTGATTCCAACTCGTCGTTCAAGTTCGGCGATGCCCTGGCTCAGGGCGGAGGGCGAGACTGCGAGTCGGGCGGCCGCGTTGGCCCATGTTGATGAGTCGGCGATGGTGACCAGGTAGTCCAGCTGTTGCACGGTGACCTGGGGCGGGCGCTCTTGGCGTACTGTCAACATAATTGTTAAGTATTACTGAATCAACCAGGAGAGTTGTACCGACTTCGTTTATTCTAGTTGGTATGGCTGAAGCATTGGACATCGCACCCGCTACCGGCAAGCTTGGAATCCTGACTCCAGGACTCGGCGCCGTGGCTTCCACATTCATCGCAGGCGTTCTCGCCGCACGAGCCGAAGGCAAGCCGCCACTCGGCTCCGTCAGCCAGAATGCTCATATTCGCATTGGCAAGCGCGAAGAAGGCAATAACCCTCTGATCCGCGACTTTGCGCCGATCGCCTCGCTGGACGATCTGGTCTTTGGTGGTTGGGACCCAATCTCGGCCAATGCTCTGGAAGCTGCCCGAACCGCTGGCGTTCTGCAGGAAAGCGACATCGCTCCCATTTCTGGAGAGATGGAAGGCGTTGTCACCATGGACGCTGTCTTTGACAAGCGTTGGGTCTCTCGCTTGGACGGCACGCGGGTCAAGGAAATTCCGAACAAGTACGACCAGGCGCTGGCCCTGATCGCAGACATGGAGAAGTTCCGGATCGACAATGATTGCGATCGCCTCGTGGTTGTTTGGTGCGGCTCAACCGAGGCCTACCAGCAGCCGAGCGCCGTCCACGAAACGGTTGCCGCTTTTGAGCAGGGCATGAAGGACAACGACGACAATATCTCTCCCAGTCAACTCTATGTCTATGCCGCCCTCCAGTCTGGAGTGCCGTTCGCCAATGGCGCTCCGAACCTCTCAACGGACCTGCCTTGCATGATCGAGTTGGCCGAAACCCGCGGCGTGCCGATCGCGGGCAAGGATTTTAAGACGGGCCAGACCCTGATCAAGACCATCATTGCTCCTGGCCTCAAGGCCCGCATGCTTGGGTTGCGTGGTTGGTTCTCCACTAACATTCTTGGCAATCGAGACGGCGAAGTTCTGGATGACCCGGAGAACTTCAAGACCAAGGAAGAATCCAAGCTTGGTGTGCTCCACACCATCCTCCAGCCGGATACCTACCCCGACCTGTATGGCAATATCGACCATGTCGTTCGGATCAACTACTACCCGCCACGCGGTGATAACAAAGAGGGCTGGGACAATATCGACATCTTTGGTTGGATGGGTTACCCCATGCAGATCAAGATCGACTTCTTGTGTCGTGACTCCATCCTGGCTGCGCCCATCGTGTTGGACCTGGCCCTGTTCATGGACCTTGCCTCCCGCGCCGGTCAGTCTGGCGTTCAGGAATGGCTGAGCTTCTATCTCAAGGCGCCTCAGGCTCGTGGTGAGTCTGAGCCTGAGCAGGATCTCTTCATCCAGCAAACCAAGTTCAAGAACACGCTCCGCGAATGGATGGGCGAAGAGGCCGTTACTCACAGCGAAGCTGGTTAGGCCGCGAAGCTGGTTAGGCCGCGAAGCTGGTTAGGCCGCGAAGCTGGTTAGGCCGCGAAGCTGGTTAGGCCGCGAAGCTGGTTTCGTCTCTTCGATTTAGTACTGCGCCTGGGGGTGACTAAGGTCACAATCTCGACGGACAGGCGATGGCGGAGAGTGCGTGACGAGCAGATGGCGATTGAACCAGTGACCAGAACCGGGGTAGCGGAGACAATCCAGCCGCGTACTTGGCTCCTGGTTCCGAGTTTCTTGCTTGGGCCAGAGATTTGGCGCGGCGTGGCCGAAGTCTTGGAATTGCTCGGGCAAGACTGTGTCATTCCGGACCCCGGTCGTACGACGCCTGCTAATGCGGACCATCTCTCGCCTTGGGTCAGCGATGTGGTTGCTGCGGTTCCTCAGGACGTTGCTGGGCCGGTCGTGGTTTGTGGCTACTCGGCGTCAAGCCCTCGGCTGCCTCTGGTTGTTGATGCCTTGTTGAAAAACGGGATTGATGTTGTTGCCATGCTGGTCGTCAATGGTCGACTTCCTGAGGATGGAGCAGTGCCAACCGAACGGGACTCTCCGTTTATGGACACGTTGGATGCCCTTGTCCGGCCGGATGACTATTTGCCACCGTGGCATCGATGGTGGGGGCCCATGGTTGAGGACATGCTGCCTGATGACGATGTCCGCCAACGGATTCTGAGCGAGTGTCGGGCTACTCCGCGAGCAGTCTTTGATCAACCGATCCCAGCCCCAGCACTACCGGCTCACGTTGGTCGTGCATTTCTCGGGCTTGGTGACATGTATCAGCCTTGTTATGAGGGTGCCTTGTCCGATGGGTGGGCGGTGATGAAGGTCGAGGCCGAACACCTGGATCTCGTGGTCCAACCCTTGCTGGTTGCTGGAGCTCTGCTCTCCTTGTGTCGCCGGGCTGAGGTTAGGACACCGGACAGAACACCGTGAGGCTTGCTCGTGCTCGCTAGTCTCAAGCAGCAGTGACTTCGACAAATGAAAACGCTCACACGAGCGTCGTCCCCGCCTGGATTTTTCGAAACAGCAATCGTCCTGGTGTTGCCGCTGACCGGCCTGCGGAGCACGGTCAGGTTGAAGGACTCGTCGATGGGATAGGGCTTGCCCTTCGAATGCTGCATGCGCATCTCGCCGATGGCGAAGTATCGACCGATGCAGCTGGGCTGACTTCTGGTTGGGAAAGTCTTTCTGAGGAGATCACTCTTGCCGTTGGGGCGGGTCGAGTGGATCCACAAGCCCTTCCAGATCCGTACCGTCGATATGATGCTGAGCGACTTTTGGAGTTCTGGGTCGAAGGCAAACCAGAAAAGGAAGATCTTGTTCTGTGCCATGGCAACCCGCGCCTAGCGAACTTCTTCTTTGATGGAGCTGACTTTGTCGGCGCCGAAGGATTGGACGGGATGCGAGTAGCAGACCGCCACCTGGACCTGGCCATCATTCACCATGAAATTCATGAATACCTCGGAGCCGAGGCCGTTTTCCGGTTCTACGAGGCCTATGGCCGAGACCCGGACCTGTTGAGGCTGGATCACTATCTCCTGGCCAGCCTGCTCAGGAGATGAACCCTTCAACACAGAAAGGTGAACCGTCCCTAAGCGCTCTCCCACCTCTGGTCATTGTTGGGCCCACGGCCTCGGGAAAGTCGTCCCTCGCTCTTTCTCTGGCCAAGCGACACGGTCGTGCTCAACTCGTCTCCGCTGATTCCATGTCGGTTTATGAAGGCATGGACATTGGCACGGCAAAGGCTTCCCGAGCGGATCGGGTGGCCGTTCCTCATCATCTGGTCGATGTGGTGCTTCCATCCGATGAGTTCACGGTCAGTGAGTTTCGAGAGCGCGTCTTTGCCATCCTGGAATCGATTGAAGGGTTGGGTGAGATCCCGATCATGGTTGGCGGCACTGGTCTCTATGTGCAGGCGGTTGTCGACAATTTCACCATGCCACCTCAGTTCCCAGATATTGCCCGTGAACTGGAGACTGAGTCCGACACCGAAGCATTGTGGGACCGTCTTCATCAGCTCGATTCGATCGCAGCAGCAAAGATGGAGCCAACGAATCGCCGCCGCATTGTGCGAGCCCTGGAGGTGTGTGTTGGTTCGGGTCGTCTTTTCTCATCGTTCGGTCCCGGAGTTGACGCCTACCCGCCGACACGGTTCGCCCTGGTTGGGCTCGAGATCACCCGTGATCAGATGGATGCGAACATCGCTTCTCGCTACACCCAGCAGATGGAAGACGGGTTTCTTGAAGAGGTCATGGCCCTGCATGATGCGGCTACCCCGATGAGCAGAACGGCTCGTCAGGCCCTGGGCTATCGTGAGTTGCTGACCCACCTGGATGGTGAGTGCACCTTGGACGAGGCTCTTGAGGAGGCGAAGAAACGGACGAGGCGGTTCGCCAGACGCCAGCAACGTTGGTTTCGGCGAGACCCAAGAATTCGGTGGTTCGACGCTGAGGCGGGCGATTTGGTTGACCAGGTCGAAAACTGGTGGGGTGATCTGTCTGATTCGTGAGAGAATGGCTGCACTGTGAAACTCACGAAGCTTCAACTCACAAAACACCACGGACTCGGGAATGATTTCCTGATCGCGGTATCGCCCGAGCGATCGCTGGATCTGACTGATGCCATTGCGTGGTGTGATCGGCGTCGCGGCATTGGCGCTGACGGCCTGATTGAGCTTCGTCCGTTGAGTGGCCAGACTAGTGAGTCCCTGGCAGTGTGGGCGATGACCTTGTGGAACTCTGACGGTAGCCAGGCTGAGGTCTCCGGCAATGGACTGCGTTGTGTTGGTCAGGCGCTCTTGATGAGGGAAGTGTCAGAGGCTGTCTCAGGCAGTGACTCTGCTGACCGTTCTTCTGCTGATAGCGGCGCGTATCTGATTCGTACTGCCGGTGGCTTGCGGCGGGTGGATGTACAAGCTGATCGACGAGTCGGAACCGACCAGGTCCGAGTTGACATGGGTGTAGCGACAGCTACCTCTGACCAGTCTGAGCAGTGGGCGGACCTGGGACTAGTGGTCACCCAGCAGATTGGCGTTTCCATTGGCAATCCTCACCTGGTGGTCTTAGTGGAGCACCCGGAGAGTCAAGATCTACGCATGATCGGCCCGATCGTCGAAGCTGACTTCCCCCAAGGAATCAATGTGCACCTGATCCGGGTCGACAACCCTACTTCGATCACGCTCCGAGTTTGGGAACGTGGGGCCGGAGTGACCGAGGCTTGTGGTTCGGGTGCATGCGCCGCTGCATGGGCAGCCAAGCAGTGGGGACTCGTTGAGGACAAGGTCACGGTCAGGATGTCGGGAGGCTACGCCGAGGTAGAGGTTCACGATGGGGCGGCTGACGAATCGGTCTTCCTCACCGGGCCCGCAACCTTTGTTGGCACGGTGATTCTTGATGGGTGAAGAGACCGACACTGGTCTTGATGAGGAGTGGGGCTCCACAGAGACGGACGCGGCTGATGATTCCCACCGTGGAGCGCTTGGGGACTTTGGTCGAGATGCCATGGATTCCGAGGCCGGATTCCTCGATCGCAGTTTCCGTGAGCGAATTGTCCTTGTTGGCGTCACCAAGGACAACCACGATGCCGAGGACACCGAGGCATCGCTGGACGAGCTAGCCCTGCTGGTTGACACCGCTGGTGCCGATGCCGTTGATCGAATCACACAGCGTCGGTCCCGTCTTGACCCAGCGACTCTTGTTGGCAAGGGCAAGGTGCAAGAGATCCTGGAAGCCTGTCTGGCCATCGATGCCGACACCGTGGTATTCGATGATGAGCTCAGCCCGGCTCAACAGTTCAATCTGGAACGCATCCTGAAGAGGACCGCGCTCGATCGAACTGCGGTGATTCTGGACATTTTCGCCCAACACGCAACCTCGGCTGAGGGCAAAGCCCAGGTCGAGTTGGCCCAGCTTCGCTACAACCTGCCCCGGCTTCGAGGGAAGAAGGACTATTCCCAGCAGGGTGGCGGTATTGGCACCCGAGGACCAGGCGAAACCCAGATCGAAGTTGACCGTCGCAGGCTTGTGCGGCGGATGCATAAGTTGGAACGTGACCTGGTCGACATCTCGGCTCGGCGATCAAATCAGCGAAAGGCTCAGCACCGCTCTCCGTTCAAGTCGGTGTCGATCGTTGGCTACACCAACGCCGGAAAATCAACCCTATTGCGGGCATTAACCGGCGCAGAAGTCAAGATCGAAGATCGACTGTTCGCCACACTTGACCCAACCACACGCAAGACCCAGCTACCGGGTGGTGAACAGATCCTGCTTACCGACACGGTGGGCTTTGTTCGCAAGCTCCCGCATCAGCTGGTGGAGGCTTTCAAGTCAACTCTCGAAGTCGTGTCTGACGCGGACCTCATTGTGCATGTCGTTGACGGTGCTGGCGTTGACCCGTATGGGCAGATGGACGCTGTGAGTGAGGTCTTGCGAGAGATCGGTGCCGATGAAGTTCCGGTACTTGTTGTCTTCAACAAGTCTGACCTGGCTGGCCCCGACGGTGAGGCTGGTGTGGCCGAGCGATTCGCTCGCCAGAATCCCGGTTCGGTTGCCGTCTCTGCCGCAGCAGGACTTGGCCTGGAAGAACTGCGCCTGGCGATCACCGATGCGCTCCATGCCTTGTCCCGCAATTATGAACTCTTCATTCCCTGGGCTCGGGGTGACATGTTGGCTGCCGCTCATCGTGAAGGTGACGTCTACACCGAGCAAACTGAGGCTGACGGGATGAGGGTCCGGGCCAGGCTCGAACCAGCATCGGCCAAGCGATTGCGAGAGTTCATCAAGTTTGAAATTGAGGTCGACCCGGATGCGGCGACAACGAACGATGAGTAAGCCATCTCCAAAATCGAATCTGAGAGTGAGTACACGAATCTGATGCAGGAACGTGAGCCCTTCGTCCCCCCTCCTTATCCCTATGAGCGGCTGGCCCCGATCAAGACCCTGGCCAGCGGCCATGAGGGTGGCATGATTGATCTGTCCATCGGCTCGCCTTGTGATCCTCCGCCGGCGTCGGTGGTGGAGGCTTTGGCCACATCGGGCACGGAACGGTCCTACCCGCCATCAATTGGCACATCGGCCTTTCGCTCCGCCGCGGCGGGGTGGTTGAGCCGTCTGGTTGGGATCAACCTGAGCGAGGATGACGTGCGAGCCACCATTGGTTCCAAGGAGCTTGTTGCCGGTATTCCGCACTGGCTCCGACTGCGCCAGCCCGAACGCGACACCGTGTTGTACCCCGCCATCAGCTACCCCAGCTACGCCATGGGGGCGACCCTGGCTGGTTGTCGAGCGGTTGCTGTCCCCATGACCGATGAGTGGCAGATGGACCTGGCTGCTATTCGCCCAGAGGACGCCGAGCGGGCCTTGTGCTTGTGGGTTAACTCTCCGGGAAACCCCGCGGGCGGACTCGAAGACCTGCAGGCCATCGCCAACTGGGGTCGAGCCAACGGCGTGCCCGTATTGTCGGATGAGTGCTATATCGAATTCACCTGGGACGGCCCACCACGGTCCATTCTTGAACATGGCCTGGACGGCGTGGTTGCCGTTCATTCCCTGTCGAAACGCTCCAACCTGGCTGGAGCTCGCGCCGGTTTCTACGCCGGTGACGCCGAGCTGATCCACTATGTCAGTGAAGTACGAAAGCATGCTGGCTTCATGCCCCCGGGGCCAGTGCAGGTCGCTAGCGTCGCTGCCTTTGCTGATCAGGCCCATGTAGAAGAGCAACGTGATCGCTATCGAAGGCGGCTGGAGGCAATGCGGCGGGTACTGGCAGAGATGGGGGTTGAAGCACCCACGCCCCAAGGTGGGTTCTACTTGTGGGCACCAGCACCTGCTGGTGATGCCTGGGCATTCGCTGAGCGCCTGGCTGTTGAGGCCGGCGTCTTGGTCAGTCCGGGAGAGTTCTACGGCGAAGCGGGAGCCGAACACATTCGAGTGGCTGTTGTGCAGTCCGAAGACAAGATCTTGGAAGCCTTGGACCGGCTACGTTCGGGACCAGGTTCTGGTTCTGATGAGTCTGGGTCAGATGGGATGGCTACCTCGTGACCGATCTGCTGGCTCTGACCGCTGAACTTGTCGATCGCCTGTCGGTTTCCTTTGAAGAAGCGGGTTTTGTGCATTGGCTTCAATCCGAACTGGAAGGGCTCGAACACCTGGAGGTCACCCGGGTTAGTGACAATCTGGTTGCCCGCACCAATCTTGGGCGCGAGCATCGCCTCATCCTGGCCGGTCATACCGACACCGTCCCGGTGAACCATGATCCTGAACTACCTGGAGGGAGCAATGGATTTGCTCGGGTTGAGGGCGACACACTTTGGGGCGTCGGTTCGGCTGACATGAAGGGCGGGCTTGCAGTCTTCCTTGATATTGCTCGCACCGTTCCCGAGCCAGCGGTCGATCTGACATTCGTGTTCTACGCCCGTGAGGAAGTTGGCCAAGAACATAATGGTCTGGGTGAACTGCTGCGACTACGCCCTGATCTGCTCGAAGGCGATTGTGCCATCCTGGGTGAGCCAACCGATGGCGCCATCGAGGCCGGGTGCCAGGGCGCCATGCGTTTTGAGATTGTTCTGGCCGGAGCGCGTGCCCACACTGCCCGGCCTTGGATGGGACGGAACGCTATTCACCGCCTCGCTGGCATTCTTGGCGACATGGCCAGCTACGAAGCGAGAGAACCTGTCATCGATGGCTGTACCTACCGGGAGTCCATCCAGGCGGTTCACGTCGAAGGAGGGGTTGCTGGCAATGTTGTACCAGACCGGGTGATGCTTCGAATTCATCACCGCTATGCCCCGGACCGAACGGCGGAACAAGCCGAAGCATGGGTGCGCTCCCTGCTCGATCCTCACTTGGATGAGGGCGACTCAGTCCAGGTTGTGGATTCTTCCTTAGCCTGCCCGCCGTCATTGACCCACCCCTTACTGCATCAGTTGCGGGACACTGGGTCGTTGGAGGTTCGGGCAAAGCTTGGTTGGACCGATGTTGCTCGTTTCGCGGAACTGGGGATTCCGGCCACCAACTTTGGCTCAGGTGATCCAACCATTGCCCATAGTCGAGATGAACATCTCCATCGTGATTCCATTGAACGCACCGCCGCCGCCTTGCGCTCCCTCGTCACGGGTTGAGGGGATCTTCGGGCCACGCGTGTTTCGGGTAGCGGCCACGCAGGTCGCTGCGAACATGTTGATAGCTGCCACGCCAGAACCCGGGTAGGTCGGTGGTTGTTTGAGCTGGACGGTTGGCGGGAGAGAGCAGTTCGATGGTGACGGGGACCTGCATGGGTCCGAGAAGGGGATGCTCATCCAAGCCAAGGAGCCGTTGCAGCCTGACTGACCAGACTGGCCGACCCGACGAGTAGACGACTCGAGATGAGCCTCCGCCCGGTAGCGGCAGCTCAGTCGGAGCTAGGTCTTGGAAGGCAGCGCGTTGTTTCCAGTCAAGCTGGTTGAGGAGTGCTGAAGCCAGATCGATGGATGCCAGTTGTTTCACTGAGCGGATTCCTTCGAGTGGGAGCCACTCATGCAAGTTGTCGAGAAGGGCTTCTTCGCTCACGTCTGGCCAGGAATCCGGCTGTTGCTGGTGAATCCAGTGCAATCGCATGCGAACCGAGTTGGCTCTTTCACTCCAGTTGAACAGATCAAGCCCTCGCCGACGGATGCCATGGCGTAGCGCGGCCACGAGTTCAGGTCCGTTGGGAAACTCGGTTGGCTGGCGATGAAGGACAATGGCACCGAGTCGCTGGACTCGATGGGCTTGCAGGGTGTCGGAGCGTTCGTCGAACCCGACCTCGTCGGACCAGGAAATGTGTTCGGCGCAAGCCTCGAGGATCGCAGATCGTGTGGTTTCTACCGCCAGGCGGACCTTGGCCGAACGTTGGTGGCCGTCTGCTTGCAGGACAACAAGAAATTCCGCGTGGTGGAGGGGGTCACCAGGACCGATCTCGGCCTGGCGCCCAGCAGCCAGTAGGAATCGGCCTGGATGACCGGGTCGAGCCATGGCCACCCGGTCTGGCCATGCCGCCGCCAGTAGCTCATCAAGGTCGGGGCTGGCTGATGGTGCCGGTTTGTCAACTGTCTTCGCTGCCGCCTTGGTGGCTACCGTCTTCGCCCGGTTCAGGGCAGTACTGATTCGCTTGACCGAGCGGGTGAAGTCACGATCGTGCCTCGCCTGATCGAGGGCCCGTTCAAGATCGGTGGTGTTGAACCGGGTCTCGCTTTCTATAGCGGCAGCAACCCGGATCGACAGGGCAGTTGCATTATTGGCTTGCCCATGCAGGACCAAGGCAGCACTGCGAGGGTGCAGGGGAAGGCTTCCGGCAACCTGACCGCGCTCATTCAGGCGAGCATCAGAATCAACGAGACCAAGCTTTCGAAGTTGGTTGTGTCCTGCTGCGAGCCGTTCGGGTCCCGGATGGTCCAGGAAGGGGAGTGATTTGCCGTATGGGTCCCCCCAACGAGAAAGCTCGAAGGCCACGGGGAGCGGATCACCGTCAACCATTGCTGGCGGAACCGCATCATCGAGCAGGCGGTCGTCTTCGGCTGACCAGAGCCGAAAGCAAACCCCAGGACCAAGCCGCCCCGCTCGGCCTCGTCGTTGGTCAGCGGCAAACCGAGAGGCAAACCTGGTCTCCAGTCGGCCAAGGCCACTTACTGGATCGAAGCTGGCCCGTCGAAGCAGGCCACCGTCGACCACGGCCTCGATTCCTGGAATGGTGATGGACGTCTCGGCCACGGCGGTGGCGACAATGATTCGCCGGGTCGAGCTTGGTTGGAGGACCTGTCGCTGAATTTCCTTTGCCGTGCCCCCATGGAGCCCGATCAGTTCGACCCCATCTGGCCGATCGATCCGCTGCAGGACCTGATCGATCTCCCACCGGCCGGGCACAAAAACCAAGACGTCGCCCTGGACAGAATCCAGTGCCTTCTTGGTTGCATCGGCGACTGCAGTTGCGAACTGCTTGCGATTGGGCCGCTGCAGGTAGACGGTCTGGACGGGGAAGGTACGGCCGGGGACCTGCAACGTTGGTGAGTCGCCAAGCAGGTTGGCAATTGGTCCTGGGTCCAGGGTGGCTGACATGACGATGATGGCAAGGTCATCACGAAGAGACTCTCGAACCTCCACCGCCATGGCTAGCCCGAGGTCGCTATGCAGGTTTCGTTCATGAAACTCATCAAAGATGATGGCGCCGGTCCCAACCAGTTCCGGGTCGCGTTGCAGTCGATTGGTGAGCACGGCTTCGGTTACCACCTCGATGCGGGTCCGTTCGGAGACCGAACGCTGTCCGCGGATGGTAAGGCCGACAAGTCCGCCGACCTGGTCGCCAAGGAGTTCCGCCAGACGGCTGGCAGTTGCTCGTGCCGCGAGCCGCCTTGGCTCCAGGAGAACCACCCGGCAACGAGGATCAATGGCGTTGGCGACGGCGAGGGGGACGAGACTGGACTTGCCAGCCCCTGGTTCGGCGGTGAGGACTAGAGACCGGGATTGGGTTGAAACCGCTTCGTGGACGAAGGGCAGTTCCTTCTCGACAGGGAGATCTGTCGTGGTCCACTCAAGCCTGGTCATTGTCGATCAGGTTAAGGCACCCGTGGAGGCAATGGAGGTTCTAAAGCCGCCGCATGACGGTGACGACTCGGCCAAAGATGGTCACGTCGCCTGGATCAAACCGCATCGGCTCCAGTGCTGGGTTGGACGGCAGCAAAACGACCTGGCCCCGCTTCTTGTCGATGGAATAGGTCTTGACTGTTGCCTCTTCGCCGGGAATGCCAGCAACCACAATGTCACCACCTTTGGCAGTGGACTGCACGCGGGCAACAACGAAGTCGCCATCGAGGATGCCAGCGTTGATCATGGAGTCACCGCGAACAGTGAGCATGAACAAGTCACCTTCCCCGGTGAAATCGGCGGGAATGGGCAGGGTCTCTTCAATGTGCTCAGCGGCGAGAACGTCAGTGCCAGCGGCGACTTGGCCTACCAGCGGCACGTGCCGCACCGGTCGGCGTTCGATCCCCGAGGCTCCAGACATTGCATCCCAGCAGACCTCGATGGCTCGGGGTTTGGAGGGGTCTCGCTTGAGATAGCCCTTCTTCTGCAGTGTGGCGAGATGTGAGTGAACAGTAGAAGGTGAGGTCAGGCCAACGGCCGCGCCGATCTCTCGAACGGACGGGGGGAAACCCCGATCACGCATTTGTTCACTGATGAATTCGAGAATTGACTGTTGCCGGTCGGTTAGCTGATGAGCACCCATAGTGGTCTCCTGTCGAACAGGTGTTTGGCAGAGTATGGCATGGCGATTCGTACAAGTGTTCGATTTGATCCAGAATTCTTTTGAAGGAACATTTGTTCGCTTTGGAGGTTGCAATCGAACAATCGTTCGGGTTAGCTAGTCGAACAGTCGTTCGAAACCGTTGTGGGGTTCGGAGGAGACTGCCTTGCTCGGGCTCGATGGCTCGTTGCTCGACAAGGCGTCTTCCAAACAGCATTCTCAAGACAGCTCATTCCAAACGCATTGTCACCCACTTTTCCGCCCACTGTCACACCTCCTGAGGAGGATGGTTCACATGGTTGCTCTCCTTCGTCCCAACACACTTCTTCCAACGGTGCTTCCGTCCCGGAACACTCCGACTGCCAAGAGGCATCTACGGCTAGTCGAGCCTGTTGGCTCGACCCGGCCCAGCCTTGTCGAGTTGGTCTCGCCCAGCATCGCTTTGGGCGTCGCCGTTGTCCTTGCCTTTCTCCTCAGCATTGTTGGTCTGCGAACAATGCAGGGAACACCACCGGAAGATTTTGAGCTTCCTGGAACCGCCGGTGCTGCCGAAATTTCAGCTATCAATCAGTCCTCGGGAGTCTCAGCTCTTCAGGTCGGGGACATCCGGGTGACGGTGGCTCCAGGTCAGAGTATGTGGGATATTGCTCGCAGTGTGCATCCAGAAGGTGACGTACGAGCAATGGTGGTGGCGTTGTCTGAACAGAACGGTGGATCAAGTCTTCGTGTCGGTCAAGAGCTACTAATCCCAGCCCATCTAATGGGTTGAAGTACCCGTTTGGATCAGTTCCGCTGATTCACGCGGCTCCCAATGACGCGGAGGAAATTGCTGACGCTACTGTTCGATCGATGCGTTGCCCGTCGTGTGAGGATGATGACACGAGAGTCGTGGATTCTCGCGCAGCGGAAGACGGAGACATCACGCGGCGTCGCCGGGAGTGTGGTGGATGCCATTTCCGCTTCACCACATTCGAGCGAGTCGAAGAAGCCCCGATCGTGGTGGCGAAGCGGTCTGGCGAGAGCCAACCCTTTGACCCCAATCGGATTGTCCGCGGCTTGCGGTTAGCAGCAAAAGGTCGACCCCTGACCGAAGAACAATTCTGTTCATTGGCGGCCGAGGTTGAAGACGAAATGCGCACGGTCAACGGCGAAGTGACCTCCGAGCGCGTTGGTCTTGCGGTTCTAAACCGTCTGCGAGTGATCGACAAGATTGCCGCCCTGCGATTCGCTAGCGTCTACAAGGGGTTTTCCGAAGTGGCTGACTTCGAACGAGAACTCCGACTGATCAAGCCCTAGAACCTGCCTGTTGAAGTCAGATGGGGTTGGCCAACTCACTCACTGGTGGCGATCGCAAGCTAAAGAAGAGCGGGCCTCTAGGCCCTTCGACCCAATTTCGGGTATCTGGATCAGTTCTGCCTCAATCTTCCTGGATGGTGGGCCGATAGTCCCTGGATGCTCCGATCCAACCCTTCCCCGCTGCGCCGCTTTGCTGCGCTGGTTGGGATGTTGGGAATAGCTCTTCCGGCCATCAGTGCATCGGCTCAGAGCCTCTCCGCCTTGACGACTCCGCCGGCCTTGGATGCTTCGTCTTTGCTGACTGCAGTCACGATGAACCCTGTTGTTTCGCCGGTCGTTGTCTCTCCGATCGTGAGCGACACTCGCACTGCCACCGCGGAGTCCTACGGAGTTGCCGAATTGTTGACAGAGTTCAGCAAGCTGCACCCCGACGTTGTGGCAACAATTTCGGTTGATCTTGGCTCGCTGGGCCCAGTGGCGAGAAACCTGATGGCGGAGCGAATCGCCGAGGCTGATGCTTTGCTTCGGCTTGAAGTGGCGACAGCTCGCCAGTCCATCTTGAACGGCGAGATCCTGGAGGCAGATCAAGAACTGCGCCTGGCAGAAGAAGCTGAACTGGCCGCTCAAGCCGTAGAACTACAAGCGCAACGCGATTTGCGAGAGATGGCTGTCTCGACCTTCATCGTTGTTGAGGAGGCTGCTCTGGAAGGTTTCGGAGTCGGGCTTGAAGGAAACTCCCTCGAGACCATCGCTTCGGATTCCCAACGGCGTCTGACCCTGGGTCTGGAAGATGCTGAACAGGCAAGCGCGGCGGCCCGATTGTCTGTCCTGAACGTGACTGCCCACCTTGTGCAACTGGATTTGGAACTGCGGACTCAAAATGCGACCGCTTTGCAAGCCGCCGACGATCAGGTAACTGCCCAAGAGCAAATTCGAGACCTGGAACCACGGTTTGAAGCTGTTCTGATGACAACGAAATTGACGGGAACCGATATTCCCGTCGTTGTGTTCGACGCCTACTACCGCACTCAACTTCGGGTCGCCGAGGAGCGGCCGAGTTGCCAAGTCCGGTGGGATCAATTGGCAGGGATTGGCAAGGTTGAGACATCTCATGGCTCCTTTGGCGGCAATGTCGTTGGTCCGACAGGGCGTACCGACGGCGAGATCCTCGGCCCGGTATTAGATGGCGACCCGTTCGCGGCCATTGGTGATACCGATGGCGGACGCCTCGATGGGAACGTCGTCTGGGATCGGGCTGTTGGCCCGATGCAGTTCATTCCGGGAAGCTGGTCCATTTTCGGCCGAGATGGAAATGATGATGGTGTCGAAGATCCCCACAATGTCTATGACGCCGCACTTGCAGCTGGTGGTCATCTCTGCGGAACAACGGGGGGACTGAGTCAGCGAGGTAACTTCCAACACGCACTGCTCGGTTATAACCAGTCCGCACCCTATGGGGTGTTGGTCATGAGCTTTGCCGATAGCTACCTTGCGACTGTCGGTAAGATCGTCATTGCCCCATCCGACCTTCCGGAGGCTCTCGTTGTCCCGGAGTTCGGCTAGCGGCATTCTCAGCTAAACCAGAAACAGCTAAACCAGAAACAGCTGTATCAGGATTCAGCTTGCGGGCTAGACGGCGGGCGTACCCAGCGGCCGAAGAGCGCATCTTGTGATTGCCAGAGTCGTCGTAGGTTGAGCAGCGGCAGTTCCGTAGGCTCTGGCCCGTGAGCAGGCCGACTTGATTGACCGCTGACCAGGACGGGTGACATCGTCAGGTTCCATTCATCGACGAGGCCCGCAGCAATGAATTGACCGTTGAGCTCCGGTCCACCTTCCAGCAGAACGCGATTGATGCCGCGGGACCGGAGTTCTTGAAGCAGAAGATCCAGGTCCACTCGTACTGAGCCGAACTGGACGATCTCGGCCAAGGGGTCCAGCTGCTGGCGTATCTCGGATGGGGCGCTGGCTGTGGTTGCCAACAGCGGCCGCCGACTGGGAGGTTGTGTCAGCGGCTGCTGTGGCGAAACGAAGGCGGGAAGATCCCGGGGGAGACCCAGGCGAGAAGAAACGATGACCAGCAGAGGAGTCTGGCCTTCGTGATTTGGTTGCGGCCGCCGATATTGCTCGGCGACGGCGGTGTTTGACCCAACAATGATGGCGTCAGCTGACCGGCGCAGGCTCCGGAACATGACGCGATCACTTGGACCTCCGAGTCCGCCGGAGAGCCCCCTCAAGGCCGTGGCCCCATCAAGACTGGAAACCATATTGGTCAAGACCCAGGGGCGAGTCAGGAGGGGTTTACGTTGTTCCCTAGGCACGTCGAGGAGTGGATCAACGCGACGACCCGGCTCGGGGCTCAATTCGGTGAAGACAGGCACTGCTTGTGTTGTCCCGGTCGCAGTCGATGATGTTGTGGTCTTGTCCATTGCTCGCCCGCTGCTAGTCAGTCTTGGTTTGGTCTCGGTTTGGTCTCGGTTGGTGAGGCTGTGAGCGCCCTGGGTGGTGCCCACAGGATACGGGTCATTTTGGTGAGGGAATCCACAGAAATTTCCCGGAATACACAGGAAATCCACTTTTGATCCACAGGGTGCTCTTCCTATGCTCAACGAGTGCGAGGAGCCGATTCGGAGTAGAGGCACGGTGGGGCGAATGTGATCCCCTGGGCGACAGTTGTGGAAATACAAGGTCCGTATATTCGGATCTACGGCAATATGCGTGTTTCTGAAACCCAAGCCTTAACCCACTATTCCGGATCGGCCAACGTCGCCAAATCGAGTCTGACGTAAGCGAAGGCCTACGGGCTGGTGGCTTCTTGAGGGCACACGGTTCTTAGCAATGGACAGAATCCAGCTGCCAGCTGGCCTTCGATTGACAAGAATTTCGGATAATCGTTGACATTGAAGTAATTACAGTGTTGTAATGTGCGTCCACATCTTGTGCGTTGCGCGGTCGCAAGGGCCGACGGTGACACAACATCTAGTGGTTGCGGAAAAAGCTGACATTCTCGGTTTGATCCTCAACAACTGGATGGCGTTGAGCTGGTTCAGTACGAGGAGGGCGATTCCTGTCAGCAGTTTGGGAAGCGCCGTCCTGGGACTGGATGCTGGTTACAGGGGGAACAAAGCAAGCAGTAAGAAGATCTGATCCTCTCATCGCCCGGAATTCAGAGAGGTCCAGATGTGTTTTGTGCTGCCTGAGTTTCGGGTCGTTCCGTGTTTCAGGCTGCAAGTATGAATCTGAAAATCATTGTGTTCGTAGAATCATCAAATCCGCACGGTGTCACATCGTTTCGAAAAGGGATCGCACCCTTTGCTCAGTGTCACACCCTCTGGTCATGATGGTTCTCAGAATAAAAATCACAGCAAAGAACATCTATCCCTCACGATTCGTTCCTGAAGAACCGCCGCCGAAGGCGACTTCTGGAACTAAAACCCCACCTCAGGAGCATTATGGCCCTCGCACCAGAGCAGACCGGTATTGGTCTGCGCCGTCACTTCACCACCGAAGGTGTCCACCCATACGATTCGATCGATTGGGAAAAACGAGATGCCCGCATCTCGAACTGGAAAACTGGAGAAGTTGCTTTCGAGCAACTGGGGGTCGAAGTCCCGACGAGCTGGTCAGTGAACGCCACGAACATCTTGGCTCAAAAGTACTTCCGTGGAACGATGGGAACTGATGAGCGGGAAGAGTCACTTCGCCAGGTCGCCGATCGCGTGGTCGACACCATCACGGTGTGGGGTCGCGAGGGTGGTTATTTCACCTCTGAAGACGAAGCTCAGATCTTCTCCGACGAGCTGAAGCACCTGGTCGTCAACCAGATGGGAGCCTTCAACTCCCCGGTTTGGTTCAACATCGGGGTCGAGGGTGTGCCTCAGCAAGCCTCTGCTTGTTTTATCTTGGCCGTCGAAGACAAGATGGACGCCATCCTCAACTGGTACGTCGAAGAAGGCACCATCTTCAAGGGTGGTTCGGGCGCTGGTATCAATCTTTCTGGAATCCGCTCAAGCCACGAGCTCCTGAAGGGCGGCGGAACCGCTTCAGGCCCCGTCAGCTTCATGCGCGGAGCTGACTCCTCAGCTGGCACCATCAAGTCTGGCGGCAAGACCCGTCGGGCAGCCAAGATGGTCATGCTCGACATGGATCACCCCGATGTCGAAGAGTTCATCTGGTGTAAAGCCATAGAAGAACGCAAGGCCCGGGCCCTTGGGGCAGCCGGGTTCGATATGGATCTGGACGGTGCGGACAGTCACTCCATCCAATACCAGAACGCCAATAACTCGGTCCGCGTCACCGACGAGTTCATGCAAGCCGTCATCGACGACGGCGACTGGAACCTTGTTGCCCGTACGACTGATGACATCATTCGTACGGTCAAGGCTCGCGACCTCATGCGGCAGTTCTCCCAATCAACATGGGAGTGCGCCGACCCCGGCATGCAGTTCGACTCGACCATCAATCGCTGGCACACCTCAGCCACCACAGGCAAGATCAACGGATCCAACCCGTGCTCGGAATACATGCACCTGGACAACTCAGCCTGCAACCTGGCCAGCCTCAACCTCTTGAAGTTCCTGAACGATGACGACAGCTTTGATGTCGATGGCTTCAAGTCGGCTATCGAACTGTTCTTCACCGCCCAGGAAATCCTGGTTGGTCGAGCCGACTACCCAACCGAGCCAATCGGTGAGAACACCCGCAAGTTCCGCCAACTGGGTTTGGGCTACGCCAATATCGGTGCCCTTCTGATGAACCTCGGCTTGCCCTATGACTCTGATGAAGGCCGGGCCTACGCCGCCTCCATTACCTCCTTGCTGACTGGCCATGCCTATTACACCTCGGCCAAGACAGCTGCCCGCATGGGACCACACGCTGGCTATCAAGAAAATGCCGAGCATGTACAACGTGTCCTGGGACTACACCAGTCGGCGGTTGCCGGTATCGATGAAGAACTTGCGCCTGCTGACCTCTTGTCTGCGGCCCAAGAATCGTGGGACCAGACGGTCGAGCTTGCCAGCGAGGTTGGAGTTCGTAACGCTCAAGCAACCGTGCTTGCGCCCACCGGGACCATTGGTCTCCTGATGGACTGTGACACCACGGGAATTGAGCCAGACCTTGGCCTGGCCAAGATGAAGAAGCTGGTTGGCGGCGGCACCATGTCCATCGTGAACCAGTCCGTTCCTCGGTCCCTCCGTCGCCTGGGTTACAGCGAGCAACAGGTCGAAGCCATCACTGGCTACATCGATGTGAACAAGACGATCCTGGGTGCCCCTGGCCTCGATCCCGATCACATTGCCGTCTTTGCTTGTTCCATGGGTGACAACCCCATCCACTATTCAGGCCACGTCAAGATGATGGCAGCGGTCCAGCCCTTCATCTCCGGCGCCATTTCCAAGACTGTCAATATGCCCGAAGAGGCAACGGTCGAAGAGATTGAGCAACTCCACATTGATGCTTGGCAGATGGGTGTTAAGGCCATCGCCATCTATCGCGACAACTGCAAGGTTGGCCAGCCCCTCAGCATGGCCAAGAAAGACGACGCTGTTGACGACGAGTCGACCGGTGCCGCCCAGCCCGAGGTCGCCGCAGCAGTGGAAGTCATCGAGAAGGTGGTCTATCGCCCGATCCGAGAACGCTTGCCTCGCAACCGCAATGGTCGCACCTTCGAGTTCCGAGTTGCCGACTGCAAGGGATTCGTGACTGTTGGTGAATACGAAGATGGCCGTCCGGGCGAGATCTTCCTGCGAGTTTCCAAGCAGGGCTCAACCCTGGCTGGAATCATGGACGCACTGGCAATCTCATTGAGTCACGGTCTCCAGTACGGCGTGCCACTTCGCAACTATGTCGAGACGTTCACCGGTATGCGATTCGAACCAGCTGGCATGACCGACGATCCAGACATCCGGATCTCGACCTCGATCATGGACTACATCTTCCGCAAGCTGGCGGTCTTGTACCTCTCGCTTGAAGAGCGCAGCGAGCTCGGTATCTTCACCACTTCTGAGCGCACCCAGCAGACGCTGCCGGGTGTTGATGTTCCGGTCACAACCCAAGGGCAAGACCTGCCGGTGGACAAGCCCTCAATCGAGTCGGCGGAAGAACTCACGATCAAGCTAGAAGCCGATGAAGCTGTCGAGGCCGCCAAGCCGGCTGAGGTCATTCAGGCCGCTCCAGCGGTCCGGTTCGATCCTGATGCGCCAATCTGTATGCAGTGTGGCATCAAGATGCAGCGCTCTGGCAGCTGTCATGCCTGCGTCAGTTGCGGAAGCACCAGCGGCTGTAGCTAGCAAGCCAAGGTCAGACAACAACGAAGCAAAGTCATGCATGGAGCCCCGGGCATCGTCCGGGGTTCTTTCATGTACGGGATTGCTAGCGGCGAGGGTTCTTCAGCGACGAGGCAATACCTGACGTTGCTGTCGCATCTGCGACTGGCTCTGTCTCCACTGTGCCGGCCGCCCCGGTCTCGATGACCGTTGTTTCCGGTGTGGAGGGTGCGGTCTCAGTCGTCGGCGCTGGCGGCTCCAACGTGGTTGGCGTTTCTGGCATAAAGGTGGTTGGCGGCTCTGGCCCTGGGCCAGTGCTCACAGTGGAGGACGGGTCAGTGGTCGACGTCGTGGTGGTGGAGGCCGGGACGGCGGTCGTTGAAGGGGTTGTGGTTGAAGGACTACTCGGCGTTGGTGTCGCTGGCGGGGCAGTTGGGTGACTCGTTGGTTTGGCCGGTGCCCATGCTGAGGAGGTCGATGTTGTCGTGTCCTGGTAGGTGGATGGCCCGAGCACCATTTCGCCTTCGCGGCGTGTCGTGCTCGAACGTGTGTTGGACGACGTGGTTGATGACTCTGAAGTCAACAACGACGATAAGGGCTCGACTGATGTTGAGGAAACTGTGACCGGTGAGGCCATTTCGATCTGCTGCTCTCGGGCTTCAAAGGCGCGATAACCCAAGGGTCCGGCCACAACGGCGGCCGACAGTGTCGAAAGGCAGATCGTCAAAATAACCCTTGGCGACCTAACCATCGTCAGTAGATTGCTCAGCATCAACTCCTTGCACACGAACCCACTCGTGCCCTTGCCCACACAGTGTTTCTAGCGAGGCCAGAATCAAAGAGTGTGGCCAAAGGTGGAATGACTCACGAATGTTGTGTCCTGTCGGCAGCCCGCCGAATGAATGAAGAAACTGCCAACATAAATGGACAAGGATGTCGAAGTGGATCCCTTGTTAATTCGCCCGAAGCAGGGTCCGGTAGATGTCGGCCGCTCGGCCGATCTCGGCCACATCTATCCACTCGACGGCCTGGTGAGCCTGATCAATCGAGCCCGGTCCGAACAAGAGTGTCTCGCCAGCAAGACCTGGATAGAGGCAGGCATTGCTGCCATAGGTTGTGGCCTCAGGCTCAAGCCCTGACATCTGAGCAATCTGTTGGATGAGTGGGCTTTGGGGATCTTCGAAAAACGCCCCAACCGCCATCCCCCCATACATCTGGATCTCCAAATCCAACGGCTGAGCCGCATTGGTCATGAGCTCGGAGAGTTCCTTGAACAGCTTGTAGGGGTCTTCTCCCGGGGCAACCCGCCGGCCAGCGTGCAGCTTGCACGCATCGGGAATGATGTTGGTTGCCAGTCCACCTTCGATGGTATTGACCGTGATCGTCCCGTTGCCAACAGCAGTTGGCGCCTCGGTTGAGCCAAGGCGAATGTTCTCCTCATCAACGGCCATGATGATGCGGGCAGCTCCAGAAATTGCGTTGGCCCCAAGTTCTGGCTTGGAAGAATGGGCCGCGTGACCATGCACGGTTAGGTCCATCCCTAAGAACCCCTTGTGGCCATAAACGGGAGCGCAGAGGGTGGGTTCGGCCACGATCATCTGATCGATGCCAAGATCCTTGTTCTTCACCCACTTGGCGAAACCGGCGGCGCCAAGTAGGCCCCCGCTTTCTTCGCTGACGGTTCCAACCAGGTAAACGGTTGGAATTGGCAAGGTCTTGTCGGCTGCCAGTTCTTCCATGATGCTCAAGACAATGGCGAAGGTGGCTTTGGTATCCACAGCGCCGCGGCCATAGAGGCGGTCGTCCTCAATGACTCCATCAAACGGGTCCCTGGTCATGTGCTCAACGGAGACCGTGTCCAGGTGCGTATCAATGACGACCACCCGATCGGTCTGGCCAGCGAATCGAGCGTAGACGTTTGGTCGACCGGGCAGAACCTCATCGAGGACAACGTCGGCGCCAAGGCTCTCGCTCCAGTTGGCGATGCGATGAGCCAGTTCGGTCTCACCGTCGGTGCCACCCTTTGGACCAGCTTGAAGCGGGTTGACACTGCGGATTTGCACCAGTTCGCCAGTGCGGGTTGCCATTTCCAGAGTTGAGACCATGGCAAATACTACGTCACCAACACAACGTCACCAAGTTCGGTTTGTCTCCCAATCGGCCGCGTTAGCTTGCGAGGCAGCGTTAGCTTGACAGTCTGTGGGAGTCGAACAAGATCTGCGCAAGACGAAACTTCGTGAACAAGCAAGGAGTGTTCGGAGCGAGCGGTTGGCGAAGGCCAAGCTTGCTGAGGACAGTGGGCTATGCGCAGGCTTAGCCAGTTTCCTCCAGCTCTGGTACGAACACCAGCAAAGCCCAGCAGCGAGTCAGGTCCCTATCTGGACCGTCGCCTTTCTCGCGATGCCTGGTGAGCCGAACCTGGCCGAGCTTGTGGCAGACCCCGCCATGGATGGGGTGACCCGATTCGCCACCACCCGGACGCCAGCAGAATCCATGGATCTCACCATCCACCCCATGGAGTCAGTATTTGAGCGCCATCGGTATGGCTTTGATCAGCCGATTGAAGGATCAGAAATCGTTGAAGATGGCCTGGTTGGTGCCGTATTGGTCCCAGGCCTGGTCTTTGATGAGCAAGGTGGCCGTCTCGGTTTCGGGGCCGGATACTACGACCGTCTCCTAGAGCGACTCCTGCGAGATCGCGAACCGGGAGCGGTGGCCATTGTTGGCATCAGTGACGGGTTCGGTCTCACTGAAGGATCCGTTGTCGACTCGGTACCAATGCAAGCCCATGACATCCCCATGACTCACCTGGCGACCAGCTCGGGAGTTCAGGCCATCGACGCGATGTAATTGCTCGAGCTTTGTAGAGCGCAGGCCACCTTCGACTAGCGTCCCAGACCATGCCCTTGCAACCTGACATGCAATCCATTGTTGATCTCGTCAATGCCGCTTCGGCTGAAGGCCCGCCCTTGAGCGAGCAATCGGTGGAGATGCGACGTCAGGCCTATCTGGACTTTGGGGCTCTCCTACCCGCTGGCCCCGATGTGGCCAAGGTCGAGAATGTTTCGATTCCTCGCCCCGGAGGTGAGATCCCACTGCGGGTCTATCGGCCACACGGCCGTGATGCCGGAACCGGGGGAGTCCTGGTGTACTACCACGGCGGCGGTTGGTGCATCGGCGATTTGGATACCCACGACGGAGTCTGTCGTGAACTGGCCTCCCAATCTGGATCAGTGGTTGTTGCCGTGGACTACCGGCTTGCTCCCGAAGCCCGCTTCCCCGCCGCCATTGATGACGCCTGGACCGCACTGCAATGGGTCAGAAACGAGGCATCCACGTTGGTTGGAATCAAGGACGGGGCGAGCCGCACCGTGCCGATTGCCGTCTGTGGTGATTCAGCTGGCGCCAATCTTGCCGCGGTGGTGGCCGTGATGTCCCGCGATGCTGATCTACCCCTCGCCGCTCAGCTTCTGGTTTATCCGGCCGTTGATTTCCGGGATCCTGGTCAGTACCCAAGTCAGGGCGAAAACGGGGTCGGCTACATCCTCACACGCGAGGGAATGGACTGGTTCGAAGATCACTACCAGGCTGACGTCGGTGACTGGCGAGCTTCGGTGATTGCGGCACCATCACATGAAGGCCTCGCGCCGGCACTAGTGATCACGGCCGAGTTCGATCCTCTGCGAGACGAGGGAGAGGCCTACGCCAAGGTATTGGAGGCAGCCGGAGTCGCCGTGACCCAGACTCGCTATGACGGCATGGCCCACACCTTCTTCCGCTTGCACCCTGTGATCAGCGGGGGAGCCGAGGCCATCGCTCAGGTGGCGAAGGCAGCTCGCAAGGCCCTGGCCTGAGTACTCCCGGTAGGCACGAAGGTGCGATTCATGCTGCAGGACATCTTGACCCTCACCACGTCAGCTTTACCACGGGTTTATCCTAGGGATGCGAATCTACCGCTCTATGAGCGGCGGACAGTGACAGAACTGTGAAGACGAACCTGCGATGACTGAAACCCTGAGCCTTTTCTTTGCCATGATGGCAGTTGGTGGTGCTATTGCGGTGCTTGGAATCTTGGTGGGCAGTTTCCTCGTCAAGTTCAAGCTTCCGGGGGCGACTCAAGCCCAGTCGATCGCGGCCGAGATCCGTCCGTTCGCACTGTTTTTCGCCTTTGTTGCAGCGGCCGGGGCCATGGCCGGCAGCTTGTATTACTCCGAAGGCGCAGGCTACACCCCGTGTCGGATGTGCTGGTTTCAGCGTTACGCCATGTATCCGTCGGCCTTCCTTCTGGCTGCCAGCCTGATCACGAAGCGACGCCAGCTTGCTCAAGTAGCCTGGGCCCTCAGCGCCATTGGTATCTGCATCTCCATCTATCACCGGCTTGAACAGGCTTACCCCGATTCGGTCGGAGGGGTGTGTGAGTTAAGTACTCCTTGTTCGAGCCGATGGGTGAACGAGTTCGGATTTATCACCATCCCCACCATGGCTGGCGTCGCCTTCGCACTCGTACTCGTACTGGTGCCTCTTTCGCGGCGACCTCAAGCCTCACAGTCTCAAGTTTCACAGCAATCTCAAGTTTCACAGCAATCTCAAGTTAAGGAATCTTCATGACACAACCAAAATCTGACTCATCCGGGCGCTGGTTCATTCTCGCCATTCTTGGTGTCTTTGTTCTTGGAGGCCTCGGCGTCGCCGTTGCCGTGAACCAGGGTGGCACCGATGATGTCGATAATCTCGCGGCTGTCGCCCCGGTTGATGTTGCCGGCGACGCTCTTCCTACCATGCCTCAGGGTGTCAATATCACCACACCCGACACCGACCCCGCTGTTGGCATGAAGGCACCCGACCTCGTTGGCACCGACTTCACAGGCAATGAGGTCGCCATCAAGGCCGACGGGCGGCCAAAGGTCATCTTCTTCCTGGCTCACTGGTGTCCTCATTGCCAGCAGGAAGTCCCCCAGGTCGTTTCGCTCAGCGAGGATGGCTCCAAGCCCGACGGTGTGGATTTCTACGCTGTGTCCACTGCGGTGGACGCCAGCCTGGCCAACTACCCTCCAGCCCGCTGGTTAGGCAATGAGAACTGGTCGTTCCCTATCGTGCGAGACAATGCCACCAGCGACGCACACGAGGCCTTTGGTCAGGGCGGATTCCCGTACACCGTGTACTTGGACGGAGACAACAACGTCTTGTTCCGGAGTGCTGGAGCGTTGCAACCTGCAGTTGCGATTGAGCTGTGGAACCTCACCGCCGCATCTGCTGGCTAACGTTAGGCCCATGACCGACCTGGATGTCACAATCGACGAGCGCACGGTTCCGGTCACCACCGATGGTGGTGACCACGAGCGTTTCTCCCACTATGTGAAGAAGAACAAGATCTTGCCCAGTGCCATTGAGGGCACGCCGGTGATTGCTCTTTGTGGCAAGAAGTGGGTTCCTGGTCGTGACCCGGGCCGCTTCCCGGTGTGTCCTGAGTGCAAGGAAATCTTCCAGGCCTTGAAGTAGCTGGGCGATGACGAAGGAAGTAGCCAGGCGATGAGTGCGGACACGGCTGGCAAGCCAGAGATCGTCGTTGTTGGCAGCATCAATCTTGATATTTCCATCCCCGTAGGGCATCTTCCTGCTCCGGGTGAAACGGTGCTTGGCGGCGACGCGCTCTGGTCCCCGGGAGGAAAAGGTGCGAATCAGGCCGTGGCCGCGGCCAGACTTGGGCGTCGAGTGGCCATGGTCGGAGCAGTCGGCGACGATACTGCCGGAACTGATCTGCTGGCCGGACTGCGCAAGGACCTGATCGACGTCTCCGGCGTGTCAGTGCTAAACGATGTACCGACCGGTGTCGCCACCATTGCCGTTGACGCAGCTGGTGAGAACAGCATCGTTGTCAGCTCAGGGGCTAATGCCCGGGTGAGTGCCGAGCAAGTTCTTGAACTGATTGAAGCAGGCCACGCGTTGGGTTCTGCCTCGATTGTCATGGCCCAATTCGAGGTACCCGTTGCTGCCCTGCTGGCGGCGGCACAGCGAATCTCCGGCCGTCTGATTCTGAACCCAGCTCCTGCCATCGATAAGGGTGAGTCAGATCACCTGGCTGAACTGCTTGGGGCCGCTGATGTTCTGATCCCCAATCGGGGAGAGCTCGCCACCTTGATCGGCACCACCGAAGCCACATCGATTGACGAACTCGTCGATCAGGCTCGCATAGCTATTGGAACCGGGCCCGATGCTGGTTCGGTGATCGTGACCCTCGGGGGCGACGGTGCCCTCGTCGTTGATGGCTCGAACGTAACCCAGATCCCCATCGTCGAGGTTGAAGCCGTGGATACGACCGCCGCTGGTGACTCGTTCTGCGGTGCGTTAGCTGATGCCCTAGTTGACGGAGCTTCGGTCGTTGAGGCGGCTCGGTGGGCCGCACGTTGTGCCGCCATCACTGTGACGCGACGAGGCGCACAGAACTCCCTGCCAACCCGTGCCGATGTTGAGAACGGCTGAGCTAGTCGGGGAACTGACTGTTGAGCTAGTCGGTGAAGCCGTCTGGATTCTTGGACTGCCAGCGCCAAGCATCCTGCAACATGGTGTCCATGGCCCGGTCAGCTCGCCATTCGAGTTCGGTGTTGGCCCGTGTCGGATCAGCTAGTGATGTGGCGATGTCTCCGGCTCGTCGCTCAACAATCTCATAATTCAGCTTGTTGCCACTGATTCGCTCGGTGGCACCAATGATCTCCAGCACCGAGGCCCCAGTGCCGGTCCCCAAGTTGAACTCGCGGCAACCGTCAGAAATGTGAGACAGGGCGGCAAGGTGACCAAGAGCCAGGTCGATGACATGGATGTAGTCGCGAACCCCGGTGCCATCAGGCGTGTCGTAGTCATCGCCGAAGACGCTGATCTTGTCTCGTCGACCGACTGCAGCCTGCATGACAAAGGGGACAAGATTGTTTGGCGGACCAGTCGGGTCTTCGCCAATGTCGCCACTGGGGTGGGCTCCAACTGGATTGAAGTATCGAAGTAGTGCGATGCGCCAGCGCGGGTCTGATGCGGCCAGGTCTCGGCAGATGTCTTCTACCATGAGCTTGGCCCGCCCGTAAGGGTTGGTTGGGCCTGTCGGTGCACCTTCAGGAATCGGAAGAACTTCTGGATCGCCGTATACGGTGGCCGAGGAAGAGAAGACCAGATCCCAAACCTGGTGCTCGGCCATCACTTCCAATAGGGTCATGGTGGTGCCCAGATTGGTCCGGTAATACATCAGAGGCTGCTCGACCGATTCACCAACGGCTTTGAGGCCAGCGAAATGGATGACGGCTTCGATCGGGTGTTCATCGAACACCTTGCTGAGTGCTGCATGGTCAGCAACGTCGGCCTGAACAAACGCAACCTCGTGGCCACCAAGCTCAGCGATCCGTTTGATCGCCTGAGGACTGGAGTTGCAGAGGTTGTCGACAATGACGACGGAATACCCCTGCTCTAAAAGGGCAACAGCGGTATGGCTGCCGATGTAGCCAGCACCACCGGTTATGAGAATTGTGCGTGACATAGCGAAGCCCATCAGTCAGAAGTTCGTTGGTCAGAAATTTAGTCAGTCAGAAGTCAGTCAACGAGTGCGCGTGGACAGGAAGAGTCCAAGCAACATCTGAACGTCAGACAAGACTATGGTCTGGCGGAGTCAAGCTGAGCAATAGGTAGGAGGGCCCTATGTCCGAATTCGGAGCAACATCATCAGCAACCCAGCCACCAGGCTGGTACTACGCCGAGGGGGACCCTCCAGGGACTCATCGGTATTGGGATGGCACCCAATGGACTGGTGGACCTCAACTTGTCCAGGTTGGGTATGCCGGGGCATCTGCGACCCCGCAGTTCGTGAAATCAGCGAGTGTTGGGCCACGAATTCTGGCCTGGCTGATGGATCTGGCGATGGCTTTTGCCCCGCTAATCGTCTTGGCTTCGATTGGAGGCAGCGATACACAACTGGGCATCGGCTATATCGCCCTGCTACTCATTATTCTTCTTAATCAGGTTGTCTTGCAGGGTCTGACTGGTCAGACCATTGGCAAGAAGATTATGGGGCTCACCTTGGTGACCGAAGTGACCGGAGAAACGGTCGGCATTCTTCGAGCATTCGGTCGACTATTCATTGCCAGTGTTCTCTCCAATTTCAGCTGTGGCCTTTACGGATTGTTGGATCTAGCCTGGCCCCTCTTCGATGGCCGAAATCAGCGACTCACCGACAAGATGCTGAAACTGACTGTTGCCCCTGTTGACAAGAAGGAGAGCTTTCTATGACACGCAGACCTGTGGGTGGGTCCGGACGAACAACGGAGCCAACCGTCTATGACCCCGAGTTTGATCAGCTTCCGTCACTGCGAAAGCGGAGCCCGGTCAAGTTCTGGGCCATCATGATCGCTGCTGGAGCCATGGTAGCGGTGAGTATGAGCGGCCTTCTTGCCGTCATCTTCAGCTGAAGCATCTTGAGGAAATGGACCCTGCAGGTGGGTAAAAGCGTTGTTGCGTGCCATCCTAGGAGACCGCTTCTGTAGCGGTATCTTATCGAGGAGTCGAATGTCGTTCAAAGCTGGTGATCGAGTGGTCTACCCCCACCATGGGGCAGCCATTATCGAAAAGACCGAAATGATCGAGTTCAACGGTGAGAAGCGGAAGTACTTCGTACTGAAGACCGCTCACGACGAACTAACCGTTCGGGTCCCCATTGACAATGCCGAAGAAGTCGGCATGCGCACACCCATCAGTGTTGAAGACATTGAGGATCTGTACGAACTGCTGGCCAAGAAGGACGTTCGTGAGCCCGCCAACTGGAGCCGACGGTTCAAGAACCATCAAGAGAAGCTCAAGTCAGGCGACGTCTACCAGGTAGCCGAGGTCGTACGAAACCTCGCCCTGCGTGATGCAGCAAAGGGTCTCTCTGCTGGCGAGAAGAATATGTACGGCAAAGCCCGCAAGGTGCTCGTATCCGAACTCTCCTTTGCCTTGGACGTGCCAGAAGACGATGCGCTCATCCAGGTGGAAGAACAACTCGCCGGTGAGCCCGAAGAGGCCGAGGCCACAGAGTAGTAGTAGCTGGTGAGAGCTACTACATCCCCAGAAGTTCGAACATGGCTTCTGGAATTGTTGTGTCCCCGTCGCTCATCCGCCTTGCTCGTTCGATATTGACGGCGTCGAATCGACGGTCTGTCCATTGATCCCAGGGCCCGCTGGGTAGGCCAGAGTTGTTGCCGTTGGCTTCAACACACGCGGCTAGGTAGTTACGAAGGTCGACCAGGTCGGACCGTCCACCGGGCATGCCATGGCCGGGAATGATTGTTCCCCCGAGACCAATGAGCGCGTCCAGGCTCTTGATCCAGGCAACCGGATCGCCGTCATAGGCCAGTGGCGTCACGCCAAACGAGGCCAGAGCACCAGCGAACACTGCTTCGGCTCCCGGGGTTTGGATCACCAGGTTTGATGGCCCTTCGCCCGGCGCTGGACTGGCCAGACACGAGGGGGTGAGCCAGACCTCTTCGTCAATGAGGTGGGTGATGGGCCTGGTCTCGAAGTCCTCGTGGAAGTGTTTGGCTTGCTCGGGTAGCAGTCTTGCTAGTGCCTCCAGATTGGCCGGTGCGTCCAACTGCTCGCTGATGGCCGTCGTGCCATAAAACGCTGATTGCCAAAATGCCCAGCTTCCTCCGGCAAAGGATGCGCGACTCGAGGTCACTGCTACACGACGAATGGGAAGAGCAAGCTCCTCGGTGAGCCCAAGAATGGCCTTCTTGAATTGGTGCCCGGCGACCGGGGTGGTGCCGGTGTCGACAATAGTGAGCCCATCTTCGTCAATAATGAGCCCGCAGTTGGAACGGCCATAGCGAGGTTCGGGATCGATGAAGGCAAAAATGCCGGTCCCGAGCTCAACCAGATTCGGTTCGCTGTTCATGACTTGAGGTCCACGATTGCAAGGCTCACTGCCTCAGACTCATAACCGCAGCATCCAGGGACTCACGGGTGATACTGACCAGCTGGTCAAGCTCTGCTTCGCTAATGATGAACGCTGGACCAAACATGAGACCATCGGGCACCCGGGCACTGCCAGCGGGATAGATCCAGCAGTCACGCTTGAAGGTCTCACGGATGATTGCTGGGGTGAGCGCTCCGCCAAACGTGGTGCCAGCTTCTCGATCCTTGACCAGTTCCAGGCCTTGCATCAAGCCACGGCCGCGTATGTCTCCGACGTGGGGGTGATCGCCGAATTCGTCTTCCAGCCTGGCCCTGAGAACAGCTCCCATCTTGGCCGCCCGGTTGACCAGGTCCTCATCTTCAAGAATCCGCAATACCTGATCGGCAATAGCGACGCTGACTTCAAGCCCGCTGAAGGTGAAGAACATGATGTTGTCGCCCACCTCGGCTAGAGCATCCGCCACGAACTCTTTGGCCAGGACGGCGCCAATGGCGGCGTAACCGCCGCCCAATCCTTTCCCGCCAACCAGGACATCAGGAGCCGGTCCGAAGTGCTCAAAGCCCATCTTGGTGCCAGTTCGGCCATAGGCCGTCATGACCTCGTCCGCAATCAGGAGAATGTCGTGATCGGTACAGAACTGTCGGATCGTTGACCAGTAGTCCGACTCAGAAAGAAGGGCCGCCCCGGAAGATCCGACGATTGGCTCCAAGATGACTGCGGCCAATGTCTCGGGGTCAGCGGCCTCAAGATCTTTGATGGCGGCCTCTGTCGAGATCGGATCAATCTTTGGATGGTCAGCCAGCATGGGGCCGAAGGGCTCCCGGCGTCGATCGTGATTGGCAACTGACAGGGTGGCGATGGTGGCTCCGTGATACGACGTGGCCCGACCAGCAACTCGCCATCGCTCGGTTCGTCCTTTGGCCACCTGGTACTGCCGGGCTACTCGCATGGCAGTATCTACCGATTCGGACCCGCCGGACACTAAGAAACAGCGCGTCAGCCCGGTCTCGCCGGGAGCGGAGGGAACCCACCGATCAAGAATCCGCTCAATGAGGCGGAGCCGATTTTCAGTTGGCCAGGGGGGAGCCACGTAACCCATGCCGGTCAGAGCCCGTTTGGCTGCTTCGCCGATTTCCGGACGCCCGTATCCGATGTTGGCCACGATGGCCCCACCGGCCCCATCAAGAATCTTGCGGCCGTCGGTGGTGTGGAGAAAGACACCCTCTCCGCCGCTGACGACGAAGGGCACAGGTCCAGGAATGAAGTTGTAGCGAAATGCTCTTTCGTCAACCATGACAGGCACTCTAGGTTCCGGTATTTCAGGTTGTAGTCTCGAAGGGTGACTACTTACGTACCGCCCCTTCGAAACCTTCAATTCGTTCTGGATGAGATGGCTGGTCTGCCTGACATCCTGACCACGGAGAAGTTCAATCATGTCGACACCGAGACGGTGCACATGGTGCTGAGTGAGGTTGGTCGCTTCATGGCCGAGGTCGTCGCCCCGACTAACGTGGATGGCGACCAGATCGGCACCAATTGGTCCGAAGGCGGAGTCGTCACAACGCCAGATTCCTTCAAGGTGGCCTACAAGAAGATCACAGACTCGGGCTACGCCGCCATTCCCTTTGATCCCGACTTCGGCGGCGGCGGATTCCCATGGGTGTCTGCCCTTGCCATCCAGGAGCTAATGACCAGCTCGAACATGGCCTTCTCCTTGTGTAACTTGCTCACGCAGGGAGCCATTGACGCCATTGCTCATCATGGTGAGGAGGAGCAGAAGAACACCTACTTGCCCAAGATGCTGACCGGCGAGTGGACCGGCACCATGAACCTGTCCGAGCCCCAGGCAGGATCGGATGTTGGTGCGGTTGCGGCCAAGGCCGAGCCAGTTGGCGACGGTTCGTACAAGATCACTGGCCAGAAAATCTGGATCACCTTTGGTGAGCACGACATGGCCGACAACATCATCCACCTCGTGCTCGCTCGCACGCCGGGTGCAGCTCCGGGAACCCGGGGCATCTCGATGTTCTTGGTACCGAAGTTCTTGCTGAACGAAGACGGGTCGCTGGGCGAGCGTAACGACGTGAGCTGTGTCTCCATTGAGCACAAGCTCGGCATTCATGGCAGCCCAACCTGTGTGCTGGCCTATGGCGACAATGAAGGAGCCATCGGCTGGTTGGTCGGGGATGAGTTCACTGGCATGCGAAACATGTTCACTATGATGAACAATGCTCGGCTGTCAGTTGGTCTGCAGGGAGTCTCAGTCGCCGAACGGGCCTACCAGCACTCACTGGAATACGCCCAAGAACGGCTGCAAGGCACCGCGGTCGGAGCCGAGAAGGGTGTGCAGAGCCCGATCATCGAGCACGCCGATGTTCGCCGACTCCTAATGACCCAGCGTTCATGGATCGACGCCATGCGCTACCTGGTCTACATCACCGGGGGCTTGTTGGATCAGAGCATCGCCGCCAGCGACGCCGACGAGCGGGACAAGGCCCGTGAACTGTCCAGCTTGCTGATTCCGCTGGCCAAGTCACTCTGTACCGATGTTGCCAACGAGATGACTTCTCTGGGAGTGCAAATCTTTGGTGGCATGGGATATGTGGAAGAAACCGGTGCGGCTCAGCACATGCGTGACGCCAGGATCGGCGCCATCTATGAAGGAACCAACGGCATCCAGGCCGCCGACCTGGTCGGTCGCAAGCTGCCAATGCGTGGTGGTGAAGTGGTCGAAGAACTTTTAGTGAGTTTTGAGGAACTGGCCAAGGAAATGACTGGCCACCAACGACTGGCCCGCTTTGCCAGCCAGCTCACTACTTCTTGTGCTGCGGCCCGCGAAGCTGGCCAGTGGATCCTGGACAATGGCTCTGATGTCAATGGTGTGCTCGCTGGGTCCAGCCCGTACCTGAGACTTCTTGGGACCGTGGTCTGTGGCGGATTCTGCGCCAAGGCCGCCCTGGCCGCGATCGGACAAGTTGACGGACCTGAGGCCGACTTCTATGAAGCCCGAGTGGTTTCTGCCGTCTTCTTTGGTGAGCAAATTCTGCCGACTGTCAACGGCCTGGTCAGTGCGGTGACCGCAGGCTCAGACACTCTCTTTGCCTTGAGTCCGGAACAGTTGGCCTAGTTTTTCGGCCCTGACCGGGAAGGAAGTTGCTGAGTCGCTAGTTTCTTGCTCGTGCTTCGGTTCCTTGCTTCCATTCCATCTCCACCAACTGACCGGATCGAGCTTGGTCCGCTGACCTTCCGTTTCTACGGGCTCATGATCGCGCTCGGCGTGCTGGCTGGTGTCGAGATTGCTCGCCGCCGCTGGGAAGAGCGCGGTGGTGGCCCTGATGACATGATTGACCTGGTCAAGTGGGCGGTGCCTGCTGGCCTGATCGGTGCTCGCCTCTATCACGTTGCTACTGACTGGCGACGGTTTGAGGGGCGTTGGGGCGACGTTCCCAAGGTCTGGCAAGGTGGCCTGGGCATCCCGGGCGGTCTCCTATTAGGCGTCGGGGTCGGCTATATCTACGCCAAGCGGCGGGGCTGGGACATCAAAACCCTGCTGGACGCGGCCATTCCCGGAATCCCAGTGGCCCAAGCCATTGGCCGTCTCGGCAACTGGTTCAACCAGGAAATCTTCGGTGAGCCCAGCAGCTTGCCTTGGGCGGTCGAGATCGACCAGCAGTATCGGCCAACCGAATTTATCGACGAGCCGACCTTTCATCCGATGTTCTTGTACGAAGGACTCTGGAACCTTGCCCTGGCCGGATCACTCATCTGGATCAGCAAGAAGGGGTTGCTCAAGGCAGGCCAGATCCTGCCCCTGTGGATCATGGGCTACGGCTTGGGTCGATTCCTGATCGAACTGATGCGCACCGACGAAGCAACTGAGATCCTTGGCCTACGGGTCAATACCTGGATGAGCGGCATCGCCGTTGTCGGCGGTCTCATCTGGTTCCTGCTCCTGGGTAGATCTAAGAGCGACGCTTCTATTCAGGAACCGGAACTTCAACCCGATTGATTTCCAGGCCGAGCTCGGCGAAGTTCTCGATCGGGTGGTTGTAACCGCGATCCAAGTGATGGGTGCCGGTCAGGGTGGTCTCACCAGTGGCAGCAGATGCCGCCAACACGTAGGCGAAGCCGCCCCGAATGTCGGGCACGACAACATCGGTTCCCGTGAGTGGAGCACCGCCGCGCACGATGACCGAGCATGGAGTGGAGGAGCCGACGAATCGACTGTCGATGGAACCAAGGGGAGTGTTGTAGCTCTCGATCTGGGCACCCATCTTGTTGAGCGCTGGCACGTAGGTGAAGCGGTTTTCGTACACCGTTTCGTACATGACGGAAAGGCCGTCGCATTGGGTGAACAGGGCCACCATTGGTGATTGCCAGTCAGTCATGAAGCCGGGATGAGTGTCGGTTTCGACCGAGGTTGGCGTCAAGTTGTCGGCCCAGCAGGAGATCGATGAGTCGGTGATCTCGAACTTGGCTCCCATGCGAGACAGGGTGGAGATAGCGGTCACCAGCCGGTCCTGGCCACAGCCAAGGACCCGTACCTCACCTCCGGTAATCAGGCCAGCAACCAGATAGGAGAAGGCTTCAATACGGTCGCCCTTGAGATGATGGTCCGCACCAATGAGTTCTTCGACCCCATCAATGATGTAGCGGCGGTTCGGCCGCATCTCGATGCGGGCACCCATGCGCTGCAAGAACAAGGCGAGTTCAATGACCTCGGGCTCAGTCGCAGCACCATCTAGAACGGTACGACCTTCGGCCAATACTGCGGTGAGCAGTACGGTTTCGGTTGCCCCGACCGATGGGTAGGGGAGGGTGATGTGTGCTCCCTTAAGACGGACCGCCTTCGCTTCCAAACCGTCTTCGGTGATGGTGAGTTCGGCCCCCATCTTGGTCAGGGCTTCGACATGGAAGTCGATTGGCCGAGAGCCAATGTCGTCGCCACCAACCATGGGAACAAAGGCTTCGCCAACCCGGTGCAAGAGCGGCCCAAGCATCAGGATGGGAATCCGGTTCATTCCACTAAAGCGCAGTGGCACTCGAGGACTGTCCAGAGTGCGAGGGTCGATAGTGACCCGGTTATCAGCTCTGGTGACCTCACACCCAAGTGCTTCCAACATGCTGGTGGTGATCTCAACATCACCAATATCAGGGCAGTTGCTAATGGTCGATGGCGTCGAGCCAAGCAAGGAAGCGACCAGGTGCTTGGTCACGGCATTCTTTGAACCACGTACAGCAACATCGCCGCGCAATGGACCGCCTGGGGTCACGACCCATGCGGTTGTTGTCTTTGACGGCCCTGTGTCAGACGGCTCTGTCTTTGACGGCTTGGATTTTGGAGCGGCTTTGTTCACGCTCCCACGCTAGCGGCTTACTCAGACCGAGAAGCCGAGGCTCTGCATGAACGGGGTGACATGTGCCCCGGTGGATACCAGGCTGCGCAGGCGACCCATCGGGTGCAGAGGGCCTTGGCCAACACCAGGCTTTGGTGGATTCTCTTCCAGGTCACGAATATCGAACGACACGCAGTAGGCCAGCAGTCGCTCGTGGAGGCGTGGGTGGTCAAAGAGGGCCGGGTAGACGTCGGATATCCACCGGGGCACATCCTTGTAGTCATCAGCCAGGGTCCGGTCGGCGTAGTCCTCAGCGACGTGAGCGTAAGGCAAGGCACAGAATCGCAGCAACACATCCAGATCGAGATCTCGCGAGCTGCCTCGACACCATTCCAGGTCCAGCAAGCCCGTTATCTCGTTGCCATCCCACAGGATGTTCTCAAAAGTCAGGTCGCCATGGATAAGGGTTCGCTGACTGAAGTCAGCGAGGGCATCTGCACCGGCCAGCGTGATGTCGTTGGCACAGGCCAGAACGCCGGAGTCAATGAGCTTGTTCTCTTGCAGTCGCTCGATAGCCAGCAGGGTTGGCAAGACCGGCGAGATGGCCCGAGGATCAAGTAAGTGGGTCTCAAGTTGAAGGGGCGGAATCCCCGCTGGGGTATCGGTGGTATGAAGATGTTGGAGCACTTCGGCCAGTTGGGTCGTGGCTCGTTGTCGTGCGGCTTGGTCCATCGTGAGCCAGGCCCGCGACAGTGTCTCTCCCGGCTTGCGCTCAACAATGAGGTAGTCCGAGCCAAACTCACCGCCTGCATGTACCGCGACCGGAGCCCATGGGGCGCGAGGCAGTGATGCGTAGAGAAGAAGCTCTCGTCGGAGCCTCTGATTGGGTCGAGAATTGATCCGAATCACGTGATCGGGGGAGATGAAGACTTCATTGCGCGTGCTATTCGCCCGTTCGAGTTTCACATCGAAGGGGAGATTGGCTGCTTTCAGAGCCTGTCTGGCCCGAGCAATAGCGAAATGGGGTGAAGTGGTTTGCACAAAGATGCCTCGACAATCATGTCGGCAGGCATGTGGCGATCTTGAGGGAGCTGAATCATGCGACCTATTTGGGACCGGCTAGGACCTGATCGCTCAGCTCCGGCCAGCCATCCTTAGCCCACTGGCCGAAATCCTGGTCAGAGAGACACGCCGTGGCTAGACCAGCGACCGGATCGACCCAGAGCATCGTGCCTTTGGCCCCAAAATGGCCAAACGTTGCCGGGCTATTGTTCTGGCCAGTCCAGTGGGGCGACTTGTTCCCACGGATCTCAAAACCCAGACCCCAAGGATTGGGTGATTGTCGTCCAAACCCGGGCACGAACCCAGTCAATTCAGGAAACTGGGTCGTTGTAGCTTCCGCCAGCGTTGACGCTGAAATCAATGTCGGACTCAGCAATTCGGAAGCGAAAACCAGAAGGTCCTCAACACTTGAACGAGCTGAGTAGGCGACGGAGCCCTCAAGGGTTGTGTTCGTCAAGCCAAGCGGGCCGGCCACGGCCTCAGCCCAGTACTTGCTAGCAGTCATTCCGCTGGCCTGAGCCAAGCTCTCGGCCAGAACATCAAAGCCAACATTGGAGTAGATTCGGCGATGCTCGACGGCGGCCAGGCGCCCATCAGGCCCGCCAGTCTTGGTATCAAACCCAAGCCCGGAGGCATGAGCAAGGAGGTGGCGAACCGTTGATCCTTCCGGCCCGGCTGGACTATCGAGAGACAAGGTTCCTTCTTCGATAGCCACGAGAACGGCGTAAGCAAACAAGGCCTTGGTGATGGAAGCCAGCTCGAAGGACATGGTCGTCGACCCGTGTCGGCCCGATCTTCCATCGGTTGAAATCCACCCCACCGCGGTGTTCGGAGGTGACCAATTGTCGACCTGCTGCAGAGCTGTCATGCCTTCAAGCTAACCCTCCCGTTGCTCTAGATCTTGCCAAGAACGCCGATGGGGGTGCTGATCTCGTTACTCTGCGTGGATCCATACAGAAAATAGGTTTGCTGAATGACTAGAAAGTTCGCTGATCTGGGTGTCGCTCCTGCCCTGATCGAAGCATTAGCGAAGCGTGGTTACGAAACCGCGTTTGCTATCCAGGAGTTGGCGATCGAAGATGCGATCGCCGGTCGCGATATCTGCGGCAAAGCCCAAACCGGGTCAGGAAAGACCCTGGCTTTTGGTATTCCGGTGGTGCAGCGTCTTGCCGACGCCCCCCGTGGCAAGGTCCAGGCCCTCATGCTGGTTCCCACTCGGGAGCTGGCCAATCAGGTCATGGACGAATTGGCACCATTGTGTGAAGCCGTTGACCTGAGCTATCTCGCCGTCTATGGCGGCGCCGATATCGACAAGCAGATTCGGGCCATTGACAATGGTGTCGAAATCATCGTCGCCACCCCCGGCCGAATGATTGATTTGATCGAACGCAAGGCCGTTTCCATCGCTGACGTCAGCCATGTCGTTCTGGACGAAGCTGACCGCATGGCCGACATGGGCTTCATGCCACAGGTCGAGTGGTTGCTACGAAAGATTGACGGCAAGCATCAGACCCTCCTGTTCTCCGCCACCTTGGATGGGGCAATCGACATCCTCGTGACGCGCTATCAGCATGATCCGGTCACCCACGAGGTTGAGCAGGACGAGGTAACGGTTGAGCACATGACTCACCTGTTCTTCACTGTTCACCGCATGGACCGGGCCAAGGTTGTTGCCAACATTGTTAAGAACTCACACCGCACCATGATTTTCTGCAATACCAAGCGGATGTGTGATCGCCTTAGCGATGATCTTCGTGAGCTCGATGTTGACGTCGAGCCCATTCACGGCGACTTGCGCCAGCGTCAGCGGGAGAAGGCTCTTGGCCTGTTCTCCGACGGAAGCCTCCAGGCCTTGGTAGCCACCGACGTGGCCGCTCGGGGCATCCATGTGGATGATGTCGATGTTGTTGTTCACTTCGATCCACCCGATGATCACAAGACCTACCTGCATCGCTCTGGCCGTACTGCCCGAGCTGGTGGCTCCGGTGTTGCGGTGACCATGGTGTTGTGGGATCAGGAACTGGATGTGAAGCGCATTCAGAAGCGCCTTGCCTTAGATGTTCCGTTGGAGGAAGTGTTCTCCAATGACAAGCGTCTTGAGAACATTGGCAGCTGGGAATCGTGAACAGGGCTGAATCTTGAGTGAGGCTGTTGCGTGACTGAGTCCGACCCTTGGAAGGTCGGTCGAGATCACGAACGTTCAGCTACACCAGAACGGCGCCGCCAGCGCGGTGCCTTCTATACCCCCCAGTCGGTGGTCGAAGGCCTGCTTCGTCTGGCTTTGCCTATGGATTCTTCAGCTCCAGATCATCTGCCATCCAGCATCCTGGACCCAACCTGTGGCGGCGGCGCCTTCCTGGTCGGCTCCCTGGACCGCCTGGTCGAGCTCGGACTCGATCCACAAGACGCCCTCGGTCGAGTCTCCGGAATTGATATCGACCCTGGGGCCGTCGCGGCAACCCAAGAAGCGCTGGCAATATGGGCTGGCGCTCACGGCGTCAGCAATGCTCGTTCGCTCGCCGATGCTGCTGGCCGTGTCGTGCTCGGCGACGCTCTCACCTTCGCAGTTCCGAACAAGGACGGTCTTCCTAGTTCGATCCCCGTCCCTGACCTGATCGTCGGTAATCCCCCGTTCGCCACCCCGCTCAAGGGGACGGAGTTCCCGGACACCGCGGTGGCCTTTCGAGAGTCTCACCCTGACCTATTTGGACCCTACGCAGACCTGGCTGCCATCCATGTGCAATCGGCGATCCAGCTTTGTCAGACCAAATCAGGAGCAAAGGTCGCGTTTGTGCTTCCCCAGTCCATCCTGGCTTCGCGGGATACGGAGGGCCTTCGCAATCGGATGGCCGAAACAGCACCCCTGCGCGCACTTTGGGCCACTGCCGAAGCCATGTTTGAAGCCAACGTCAGAGTATGTGCTGTGGTCCTAGGTCTAGCTGACGGTCCGGCCGACGTCATCATTGCCAGCGGCCCAGGCGTACGTCCCATAGCGACGGCGAAGCCGAGCGAACCATGGGCCTCACTAGCCGCCCGAGCCCTCGGCGCACCAGATACGATGAACAGCTCGCCAGTGACGACCACCTGGCCAGGTACTGGGCGAAATGGTGACTGCCACCGCCGGATTCCGCGACGAGTACTACGCCCTAGCAAGCGCTTGCCGAGAACTAAGCACCGTCCTGACACCCAATGCTGTCCCACCCAAGACTGTCCGAATAACCACCGTCGGATCGCTGGACCCGCTGATCTCGTGGTGGGGTGCAAGGCCGACCCGGTTCGCCAAGCAGAGTTGGGACCAGCCCATCGTCGACCTGGAAGCGCTCGAAGATGACGAGCGGATGAGTAAGTGGCTGCAGAACCAGCTTCGACCCAAGGTGTTGCTGCCAACCCAGTCGAAGGTGTTTGAGCCCGTGATTGATCGGGACGGGATCATGGCGCCGGTGACGCCGGTCTTGTCCATTCATGCTGACCCAGAAAACCTCGATCGTGTGGCGGCGGTGTTCCTGGCTCCTCCGATTGTGGCTTGGGCCTACAGTCGATGGTTCGGTACCGCCTTGTCGGTGCAGGCCATCAAGATCGCGGCCCGTGACATCTCGTCCTTCCCCAGACCCTCCAACGAGGGCCTGTGGGATCAGGCAGCCGAGATGGTCGCCAACACCGGCCACACGCACAACTCGACCAACGACCCAGACCAGACCCGACTCCAGGTCATTGAGATCGCCAAGATCATGAACCAGGCCTACAACGGCACCCAAGCCACATTCGACTGGTGGCTAGACCGATTGCCCTAGGCCTGGCGCAAGTCGCTGTAGCTGATGGGTGGAGTGAGCACAACGTTCAGACGGCCTCGACCGGTTCGTTTGTAAGCCCTATCAGGTTCAGCTGGTCTGAGTCACGTGGATCGAATGACTTCGCCGGTCCGAATGGTTCGTCGAACAGATTGAGTGGATCATTTCGTTTCGAAGAATCCGGTTGCTGGGGATCCCGGCAGCGTTTGCCCTTATCCGGCTTGTCTTTGTCTGGTTTGTCAGGATCAGTCCACAAACCTCGGGCTTGCAACCAGGTCTTGTGCCGGTGGCAAGGGCCGCATCTCATTTTCCCGTTGTCGGGAAGAGTGAGCCCACCGTCGGCGTATTCCTGGATGTGGTCGGCCTCGCACTTGTTGGCGGGGGTTCCACAACCAGGATCCTGGCAGTAGCGGTCTCGGGCGATGAGTGCGGTGCGTTGTGGACCACGGAAGAATCGGGTTCTGCGACTGAGGTAGAAATCCAGGTCACCGGGGGTCAGGATCATTCGGCGGAAGTGGCCGAGTTCGAGGTAGTCCATGGCGGTGGACTGGGGAGAGCGGCAGGCCGGAGAGGGTTTCGCAGCGGCGGTTCTCAAGGTCTTCGGGGGTGAGGTCGGGGAGGGTTTCACCATTGCGACGAGCTATCTCGCGTTCGGCGGTTTTCTGATCAAGAACGATGATGACTTCGGAGCCGGTTCCTGGGTCGAGGTCTTCCGGATCGAGATCAATACCAGCCTCGCTGGCATCGCCGAGGAGCTTGTTGATGACAGTTCCACCGGCACGGATGACGGTCATGAGGGCGTCGAGCCAGCGCTGCTTGTCGCTGCGGACGAGGTCGAGGAAGCGGTCGTCGTCATCGTTTTGTTCATCGGGGTTGAGCCCAGCGGCAGCGCGGGCTTCGCGGACTTCTTGCTTCAAGAACTTGTCGTAGACCGGGCCGATGATGTTGCAGAGTTGTTCGAACATGTCGTTTGGCATGTTGATTTCGAGAAGCATGGTGCGTCCGAGGCCTTGGGCCCAGACCATGCGGCGATTGTCGAAGTCTTTCTCGTCTTGATCCTGGGGGTCGGTGTGGTCGTTGTATTCGGCCCAGTCTTGGAGGTTTTGTTTGAATGCTGGCCAGCTTTTGGAGGACCAGTTGATGAAGAGGTTTTGGTCGAAGACGGCGGCGTCTCGCAGTGGAGGCAGGTCGGCGTAGCGGTAGATGAGGTCGATCTGGTCGGTGTTAAGGATGCCGTTGAGGTAGGCGGCGTAGATCTTGGGGAGCTTGTTGACGATGAGATGGGCTTGGTTGATGTGACGTCCACATGTTGCTCGTGAGAGGCGGGTGCGGTGGGAGATGCCGGTTGCGCCGGAGCGGTAGCCACGGGTCTTGTAGGTCTTGCGTTGGTGGGCTGCTGCTTGGTATTGCATGCCGTAGGCGTGGATGGCGGCGGTGAGGTCTTCGATCTGGGTTGTGTGGTTGAAGAGTTCTTTGTCGGTGAGCGCGTCGGGACCTTCGGTGTAAAGATTCTGGAGTTTTGCAGTGAGTTCCGCTAAGTCCATGTTTCGCAGTATAACGAACAAATGTTCGGTAAACAACCGTAGTGAGACCATATTGGAAGAAGTATAGGTCTCGACTTCATCAAATCTGGAGAAGACCGGCTGGCCGGGGGACTCGTGTCTGCAATACTCGGCATCGTGATCAGTGAGATTTGGCGGTATCCGGTGAAGTCGATGGTGGGCGAGTCTCTGGTCGAAGTCGTGGTCGATGAACGCGGACTGGCCGGTGATCGCTCTTGGGCTGTCATCGATGAAGAGTCGGGACTTGTTGCCAGTGCCAAGCACCCCCGGAAGTGGGGTCGCTTGCTCACTGCTGTTTCAGCGATGTCGGACGAAGAGGGTCATGTCGCCATCTCCTTCTCAGACGGCAGTACTGGCTCGAACAAGTCAGGTGACGAGCTTGATGACATGCTGTCGGAGTTTCTTGGAAGGCGAGTTTCGCTCACCCATACAGATGAGGTAGGGAAGCGAACTTTGGAGCGCACCGATCCCGACGTCGAAGGACTCCTGAAAGGTGAGCAGCCGGATCTCTCACCGGTGGCAACTGGTCCGCTCGGGTCCGGAGCACCCGCGGGCACTCTCTTCGACTTTGCGCCGATACATGTGATTGCGAGCTCAACCCTGAATGCCCTTGAGGCAAGTGGGGGCCGAACTCGGGGGGATGTTCGGCGGTTTCGTGCAAACCTCGTCGTTGATCTGGATGGTCCGGCCTTTCAAGAAAACAACTGGTCAGGCAAGCGGCTGGAGACTGAGGGAGGAGTCACGCTGAAAGTCATCGTGCCGACCCCCCGCTGCATAGTGCCATCCTTGCCTCAAGACGGGCTGGACAGAAACGTTGACACGATCAGATCAGCCGCCCAGTTGAACCGAATCGAGATCGCTGGTCACGGAATTCGTTCCTGCGTTGGCGCCTACGCAAAGGTCGAGACCGGTGGAACCCTAACCCGAGGCTCGAGAGTCGAACTCAGGTGACGGCATGAAAGTCCAGCGACTGGAACAAGCCGATGTCGAGCTGTCGGCTCTGGTGCGGTCGGGCGAGTCGACGGTCCTCTTCGTCCACGGATTGGCGGGCCGTGGCGGTGAATGGGTAGACGTTGTCGATCACTTGGATCACTCGATCGGCGTCATTGCCCCGGATCAGCGAGCACATGGAATGAGCTTCACTAATCGCGATGTCGCCGTTGGTCGAGGCGACTATGTCGCAGACCTTGTTGCCATGATCAATGCGTTTGGCAGCGGGCCAGTCGCTGTGGTCGGCCAGTCGATGGGTGGAATTGTCGCCACCTTGCTTGCGGCGGCTCGACCAGATCTCGTCCGATCACTCGTTTTGGTCGAATGCGGAATGGAAGCCCTGCAATCTGGTCAACTCGAAGATGTAGATCGGTGGCTCCGGTCCTGGCCTGCAGCGTTCGCCAACAAGGATGAGGCCCGCGGGTTCTTTGGAATCGATGCGATGTCGAGCAAAGCCTGGATCGACGGGCTCGAAACAACAGGGGACGTACTGGTCGCTCGGTTTGATCGACTACAGATGCTGGACACGATGGTCTCCCTGGCCCGACGGGATCGGTGGGCAGAGTGGGCCAGCCTCAAAGCGCCATGCACTCTGATTCGAGCGTCAACCAGTTTGATCAGCGATGAGGATGTCGAGCGCATGATCCGGGTTCGACCAGATGCTGAGCTTGTCGTGGTGGAAAGCAGCGGACACGATGTTCATCTTGATCAGCCGAAGGCCATTGCTGCCATCCTTAGCTGTGGACTCATGAACTCCAAGAACCTCGTGGGTGATGCGATCGAACTGGGCCGAACGGGCTCTTTCTCGAATCCTGCCAACAATCGCTAAAGCTGCGAAGCGGCGATGTCGAGGTAACGGATGAACCGAAGGTCGATAGTCCAACCTCGACCCCCTGACCCCCAACCGAAGAGCGCAAAATGGACCAGATGGCAGCACTCGCAGTGATCGACCGCCCGGAACTGGGTGACACCATTCCGCTCGCCGTATTCCGCATCTTTCGCCAGTTCTCGGCCCAATACAGCGCTGAGATTCTGGGTGAGAGTGGCGTCAAGACCACCTTCACCTATGCCGGTCGAATGCTCGGACACGACGTTGGCAAGCAACTGTATTCGTCAGACCTGGGCCAGTATCTAACCAGCGTGCAGGGGTTTGTCTATGACGCCAAGATCGGCGTGCTCGATCTTGTCGACTCAGACTCCGACGAGATGGTATTCCAGCTCGGCGAGTGCGTGACCTGCGCTGGCATGCCAGACATGGGCATGAGCATTTGTCATTTCGAAGTCGGCCTCGTTGCCGGAATCGTTGAGACTTTCGTGAAGAAGGATGTCGGCGCCTTCGAGTCCAAGTGCAATGTCAATGGTGATGACTGCTGTGAAGTAACTATCCAGTTAGACCCGCTCGCCGCCTTTGCGTCCTGAGATTTGAGGGTTCGTAAGCTCGTACGCTCCACCGGCCTACCAAAGAAACTCGATTCGTAATTCCCTACTGATTCGGTAGGCTTTCGAGATGGTTGGTGACCGCCCACTCCAACGACCTCCGGTCACCGCTACGCCCTTGCCAGCCTCATCGGCATGGCGTGATGGTGATCCTCCAGCAGCTCGCAAGTTCGCCACCTTTGGTAAAGATCGCCGATTTGCCCTTGAAGGTGGCGGCTCACTCGGTCCCATCACCATTGCTTATGAAACCTGGGGTGAACTCGACGCCACAGCCAGCAACGCCATTCTCGTCTGTCACGCCCTAACCGGTGATGCCCACGCCGCAGGTCCAAGCGGCCCCGGCCAGCCAACCGCAGGCTGGTGGAACGACATGATCGGCCCCGGCAAACCTCTGGACACGAACCGCTACTTCGTCGTCTGCGTCAACGTGCTCGGTTCTTGCCAAGGAACGACAGGGCCATCCTCATCACACCCCGACGACGGCAAGCCTTACGGGTCGCGCTTTCCCGTTGTCTCAATCAGAGACATGGTGCGTGCTCAGGCTCTTCTGGCTGACCATATCCAAATCACCCAATGGATGAGCGTTGTTGGCGGCTCGATGGGGGGTATGCAGGTGTTGGAATGGGGAGCCATGTTCCCCAACCGGGTTCGATCTCTTGCCGTCATTGCCTCCGCTGCCTCAGCTAGCGCCCTCCAGATTGGTTGGAGTCAGGCCGGACGGCTGGCTATAGCCCAAGACCCTGGCTGGAACAATGGCGACTACTACGACGCCCCCGATGGGGAAGGTCCCGACCAAGGCCTGATGCTGGCCCGTCGCATCGCGCAAATTCACTATCGCTCGGACGATTCGCTGGACAACCGATTTGGCCGAGACGTCGTGCACTCGGCTCAACAGTTCGACCTTTGGAGTCGCTTCCAAGTCGAGAACTATTTGGACCACCACGGCCGCAAGCTGGCTCGGCGCTTCGATGCCAATAGCTACATGGTTCTCAACAAGGCTATGGACCTGCACGACATAGGTCGTGGGCGAGGCGGAGTTGCCGCCGCGTTCCGCAGGATGAACTGCCCAGTCCTTGTTGTCTCCATTGACAGCGATGCGCTCTACACCCCACGCCAGCAGGAAGAAATCCGTGACCAGCTTCAAAGTAATGGCATCGCGGTCGAATACGAAACGATCAATTCCATCCACGGGCACGATGGCTTCCTGATCGAATTTGACCAGCTCGGGCCCATGGTCGAACGTTTTGTCACCGAGACCGACAAGAACGGCCGAGCCACGGATGCCTGAAGGTGAGCAATGCCCGAGGGTGTAGAGATCGAGTACTACCGGCTCTCGAGTGAGGCTGCACTGGATCGCGAGATCGCCAGCGTTCAAGCGGATGATGCCTGGTTCCTGAAGGAAGGCACCAGAGCCGAAGCTGTCTATGACGCCTTGATCGGCCAAGCCTTCACCGAGGCGAGACGCATTGGCAAGCTCCTCATTCTCGACCTTAGCAATGGCGAGCGCCTTGGCCTGCGCTTTGGAATGACTGGCCGCCTTATCGTCGATGAGTCTGCGTCCATCGAATACCTGGAGTATTCCTCCAAGAAAGACGATCCAAAGTGGGACCGATTCGTCGTCCATTTCGTTGATGGGGGAGACATGCGAATCCGTGATCCTCGCCGTCTCGGTGGAGTCATCCTGGCCCCCGATGAAGACCGGCTGGGCGCCGATGCATTCACCATCACCGCAGAGCAACTACGTAACCGTGTCCTGGTCGGCCATGTGGCGTTGAAGGCGAGACTGCTGGACCAGAAGCGGGTTGCTGGCATCGGCAATCTCATTGTTGACGAACTCTTGTGGCGCTCCGGACTTGACCCGGCCCAGCCAGCTGGCCAGGTATCCGATACAGATGCGGCTCGGCTGCTGGAGACATTGGACCAGGTCCTGACCGACTTCTTGCGTGACGGCGGCTCGCATACCGGCCACCTTCAAGAGTGCCGGATTCGAGGTGGGCAATGTCCAACTGATGGTCAGGAGTTGGAGCGGCGGACAATTGGTGGCAGAACCACCTATTCATGCCCGCTCCATCAGCGAATCAGCGGCTAGCTTGGACCTTTGTGGGATTCGCCATACTTCTAGCCCAAATCGGCGCGACCGATCAGACCGCTCGCCAGATCACCATCTTGATCACCGCATTGTTAGCCGTTGCCCTGCTTCTCGCTGCTTCGACTGTCTGGTACTGGCGCCACACCGACCCGCGTCGCCGCAACTATCGACCTATCGCCGATGAACACTCCGAGCACTTGGAGTCGCAGCGGCAGATCCTTCCGCTTGAACCGGAGGTATTGGCTGAAACGTATGCCGAGGATGAAGGTGTGACGGTCGATGAATGGTTGAGTCTCACCGGGCCCGACGCACTAAAGAGGAACTGAGTGCCTGCACTCAAAAGGGACTGAGCTCAAAAGGAACTGAGAAACAGATGTCAGAAGGCCTAGATGTTGATGCCATGCTCGAGCGTTTCGCCGAGCGAGCCAAGGCAGTGAAGAAGCGAAATCTCCCTCCTGTTGGGGGCGATGAGCGCAAGATGTTCATCAAGCAAGCAGAGGAAGACTTCATGGACTTCAGCATTATTGGAGATGCCACCCCGTCGTTCAAAGACGGTGTGCTCACCTTGACTGTTGATTTCAACCCAAAGTCATAAAAATAGCCAGCTCTCCCAGCGGCAAACACGACGAATGGCGAGAAGCTGGTGTGAAGCAGCTGCTTGCAGCGTTATGATTTCGGCTCCTGCGGACGTAGCTCAGTTGGTAGAGCACAACCTTGCCAAGGTTGGGGTCGCCAGTTCGAATCTGGTCGTCCGCTCCAAGAAATTCACGGTTCGAGGCCCGTTACGGCGGGCCTCTTCCGGTTTTGTGGATAAGCAACTCGCTCTATGAAGCGGCGTCCAACAGTTCTTGGTACCCGGCTGCAAGGCAGGCTTGCAGGTCAGCTGGGTCCTCAACTGCCATTGGGTCAATGAAGACGCCAAAGTCGAGGCTGTTGTCATAGGACATCACCGTCAGGTTGAAGGCCGTGCCCGCCACTGGCCCGATGGGAACATGTTGCAGGAGCTTGCCTCCCGAGATGAATACCGGCAGGGGAGCGCCGCGGAAATTGGAGGTCGCAAAGTCGATACCCGCCGACTGGGCCCTAGCCGTATTGGAAACCATGGAGCCCGGCAACAAGTTGGCTGCGCTGGCCAGCGAGGACATGCCCGAACCGGACTTGGCCTCTTCTTTCTTCTCCGCCATCTGCTCTTGCAGGTCGGCAAACCGCTCGGCCGCTGTCATCTCAGCAGCCGAGGCCGGCATCCGCATTGGAGTGAAGGCATTGGCACTTGAGTCACCCGATTTCCGGGTGCTGACCACAAAGCTAATATTCAGCGAGTCAAGTTCGACCTTGCGCTTTTGGTGATAGGCCAGCGAGCCGATGACTGCTCCGGTCACGAAGAAATCATTGATGGATCCACCAAGAGCCTTAGCCGCCACCTTGGCTTCGTCCAAGGGAACCTGAAGCGAATGCAGTGTGCGGTGGCGCGAACGATCCCGCCAGATTGGTGAGCCGCCTGGTCCGGCTGAAGCCTCCGAATCATTATCGTATTCACCCGACGAGTCACCCTCGGAACCAGCGTTCTTGGAGCCCCGGAGCTGGTCGATGGTGGCTGTGGCCTTAGAAACAGTGTCCTGACCAAACTCCTTTGCCCGCACCGGGTCCGCTCCCCAGAGCATGACCTCACCTAATGCTTTGCGAACCAGTCCAGTTTGACGCTTGGCCACGGTGGCAATGGTTTCGGCCGCTGTTTCGGCCAGAGCATCAAGGGGGTTCTGGCTGCGATGTGGCTGGGCCGCCACCTCCTCGGCAAAGAGTGCTTCCAAGTCAACAGCATCAGGCATCTTGTCTCGCCGCTTGAGTTGCATGTAGAACTCGGCCATCTTCATCATGGTGGTGGCATCACCAATGATGTGGTGGAATTTCCAAACAACAGCAGAGCGCCCGCCCTCAAGTCCATCGATTGTGATGATTTGCCAGAGCGGTCGTGAGCGGTCATAGGGCTGCTGGTAGAGCCACGAAGCCATATCCATCAGGTCAGACCAGGAACAGGCCGATTCGGGAAGAGCAAGAGTTGGAAGATGGAAATCCAGTTCGAATTCGGGATCAGTTTCCCATCCCGGGGTCGTCAGCTTGGTTGGAGCCGGTACGACTCGTTGGCGGAGCTTGGGCACAACGGCAATGGCCTGGCTGATGCAGCGGCGGAAATGCTTCTGGTTCAGCGACCGGTCTTGCACGGTGATCATGGCGCCACTGGGATTGAACCAAGGATCCGATTCGAGATTCCACATGAGGGTCTCAAAGTCAGTCATGTGCTCGGGCGAATCTGCAGCGGCAGTGACAGCGGCAGACCCTGACGATTCGGGGGCTTCAGACTGTTCGTTGCTCATGACGGGGTCCTCATGTGTCGGTGCCGGGGCGTCGATTGTGTTCCTGGAAGATGTCACCGTTGTAGCCCGGTGGATAGGTCAAGGCCAATTCTTCGTCGCTCGGCTTGTACTCTCGCCCAGCTTCCTTGGGCAGGAGGGCTGATAGGGCAGCCATGATCGCCTTGGTGTCGGCATCAGCATCGGTTCGGCCAAGCTTCACTGGCTCACCGACCTTGACCTGAACCGTTGGCCGAGAGATGGACAGTCTTGGCAGGCGCGATGAACGTGGCCAAACCTTCTCGGTGCCCCAGAGTCCGACGGGAATCACCGGTGCTCCGCTTAGGGCGGCCAGCTTCGCCGCTCCCCAACGGCCCTTCAGCTCGGGGTCGAAGAAAGCTGGACCTCGGGGGATTGTGCCTTGCGGTGCCATGGCCACCAGCTCGCCTCCCCGCAGGGCCTGGGCCGCAGCTCGCAATGGTTCGTCTGAACCGGTGGCTCGATCGACGGGAATGCCGCCCATGCCTTGCGTGATCTTTCCAAGCACGGGGGTATCGAAGACTTCACGCTTGCCCAGGAATCGGATTGGCCGGTCGCTTTTGGTCAGCAGCAGAGCGACGGCGGTCGGGTCGAAGTAGGAGCGGTGGTTGAAGACAATGATTGCTGGCCCAGAGCTGGGGATCTTGTCGGCACCGGCGAAATCGAAGGATGCGTAGGGAACAAGCTCGGGCCGGCTCAGAGGGCGTAGCCAGTCCTGAATTTCTTGCCCACCGATCTTGATCACGCCGGGAGAGACGTCCAGGTGTCGAACCGGCCAGCCCTTGACCGCGGCCAAGGCTTGCAGGCGTGGATCGGGATTGATGGCGTGGGGGTTGCCAACGGCCTGGAGCAGAGCGCCGTCAAAGAAGCTGTCGGAGTAAGCATGGCTCTGGTTGAGATCAACGCTGTTTTCATCAGCCCACTCACTGACAGCCAACATCTTCTGGCGGCCCCACAAGAACGGGCCAGCGAGGGTGCCGTCGTAGCAGCCCTTGCTCTGTCCCCACTCGGTGGCAATGACAGCATCGAAGCCGAGTAGGTCCGCCAGGGGAGTGACGAAGGCGGCCGGAGAGGTGGTGGCCAGCACCAGTTGGTGGCCAGCTTCTCGGTGTCCCTGGATGACATGAGGAGCGAAGGGTTGGATCATGCCAGCTAGCTCTACGGCGGCTGAGGTGGCGGCTTGCTCGACGATCTCGACTGACCATCCTTTGTTGGCCCGAGCCGCAAACCTGGCGATCTGCATTGCGGCCAGACTCTCGCCAAAACGTTCGAACACGCTATAGAACTCGTCCATGAGAGGAATCTTGATTCCGGAACCGATCCCTGCGGCTTCCAGGTGTGCACTGAAGATCGGGGTCGACGAGCCCGGAATCAGGGTTCGGTCAAGGTCAAAGATTGCGGCTGGCACGGTGGCTCCAGGCTGGGTTTGAAGGGGAATGAGAATGGTACGCAATGTGGCGTGTGACCGATGTCATGCGTAGTTTCCTTAGCAAATGCTTGCCAAACTTAGGAATGCGTACTATGGTTTGCATTATCGAAGCCCGCAAGAGCTAACACCAATCAATGGAGCAATAACATGCCAGTACTTACCACAGTAGAGAACGTTCAGGACCAGATCATCGAAACCATCGGTTCCGTTCAGACCCGTGTAATCAAAACCAACAAGAAAATTGCTGGACAGTTCAACGACAAGGTCGCCGACCGGGTCCCCGCAATGCCAGCCCTTCCCCTCCTTGACACCGTCACCGACCGCATCCCAGCACCTTCGGTTGCCGTTGGAACCTACTTCGACCTTGTCGAGCGTGCCACCAAGGCCAACCGCAAGTTCGCCATGGATCTCGTCAAAGTCTGGGCCCCGTCCAAGAAGGCTCCAGTAGCCAAGACCGCTGCCAAGAAGGCCCCGGCCGCCAAGACTGCCGCCAAGAAGGCTCCAGTAGCCAAGAAGCGTGCCGCCCGCAAGAGCACCGCCCGCAAGACGACTGCTCGCAAAACCGCTTCCTGAAAGACTGTCGCCTAAGCTATTTCGGCCGACAATAAGGGTGAAACCCTTCGAGAACGAGACTCCCTGTGACGACCAGCAGTAAAGACACCACAAACGGTGACAATGAAGACAACTCTGGCGCACTTGGAGCGTTCATCAAAACCCAGCGCAAGCTGGCAAACCTGTCCCAACGGGAACTGGCCAAGCTCACAAACTTGTCCGATCCTTACGTGAGTCAGATTGAACGAGGGCTCCATGAGCCCTCGCTCCGCGTGGTGCGGGCCATGTCCAAAGCGCTAAACCTGCCGATCGAAACCTTGCTTTCTTATGCAGGCCTGCGCAGTGACAATGACTCGGACTCCGCCCAGATTGTCGACACCGAGAGTGTCATCCGCTGTGATGACGCACTGGACGAAGATCAGAAGCAAGCTCTGCTCGGCGTCTACCGATCCTTCCTCGCGGCGAACGAAGCCACAGCTAGCTCTGATGGCGACAATTCTCCTGAAGGTGCCACGAGGTGACAGAACAGGCACCGAAGATTGGGCTTGTACTTGGTGCTGGCGGAATTGCTGGCTACTCCTTCCACGCGGGAGCTCTGAGCGCCATCGAAGAATCGACTGGCTGGGATCCACGAACCGCCGAAATCATCGTCGGAACCTCGGCAGGGTCCAGCATCGCTTCCATTTTGCGTGGCAATGTCTCCTGTGGCGAGCTCCTGGATCGCATCATGTCAGTCTCGACCGATCCTGTCGGAATGGCCAGACTTCGGCAAGTTTCTGGCCGGGGCCAACGCCTCTTGGGTGGAGCCTGGTTTGGCCCAGCCTCGCCCAGTCTCGTTGCTCGCGAAATGATGCGAGGCCTCCGACTACGCCCCCTCACTGTGCTGGCGGGAGCGCTTCCCGCCGGACGGGTCGACACATTCGCCGTTGGTGAGCAAGCCAGTGTCGTACATGATTCTCACTGGCCTGACAAAGCTCTGTGGATCCCAGCAGTTTCGCTCAAGACAGGCAGGCTCACGGTGTTCGGCCGGGACTCACTCGAGGTTGACGTCTCTAGTGCAGTTGAAGCCAGTTGCGCCATCCCGGCCTTCTACAAGCCTGTCGTCATCAACGGTCAACGCTATGTGGACGGCGGAATGCGCTCGGCCACCAATGCGGCCCTCCTCGCGGAAATGAACCTGGACCTGGTCGTTGTTCTCTCGCCGATGTCGATGGACAATCTGCAATACAGCTCGCCCATCAAGTCAGCGATTCGGTCGTTCCCAAGAGTTCAGATTCGGTCCGAGCTGCGGACCTTGGAACAGGCTGGCATTCCGACCTTGTTGCTCGAGCCCGATTCTTCGGTCTCTGAGGCAGCTGGTGTCAATCCGATGGATCCCACTCGGGTGGTATCGGTATTGGTGGCATCAAGTTCTTCAGCCGCAGAATCCTTGGACAATCAAGACGAATCGTTGATGAACATCCTTCGCAAAGCAGGCCGCTTGCTCGAATCGCCGGCCGACGTGCCCTACCCCGGCTGATGCGAGACAGTGCAGCCGAAAACCGAGAAAGTGCGACCAAGAAGACAGTGCGACCAAGAAGCCTGAAAGCTCATCATGATTGAACGACTGACAGCTGATGACGCCAAGTTCCTCCATATGGAGGACGAGATCATGGCCATGCACATGATGACTATCGCCATCTTCGACGGCCCAGAACCTCCCTTCAAAGAACTGCAGGAGCGAATCTCCAGCCGGGTCGTTCTCGTTCCTCGCTTGCGACAGCGCGTGATGGATGTCCCGTTCCGCGTCGAGCGTCCGGTCTGGGTTGATGATCCCGAGTTCAATCTGGACTACCACCTGCGCCACACCGGGCTACCCAAGGGTGGAAACCTACTCTCACTCAACCGCCTTGTCGGCCGAGTGCTCTCGCAACGCCTCGATCGTGGCAAGCCGCTATGGGAAATGTGGATCGTCAGCGGCCTACCCAAGCGTCAATGGGCCATTATTTCCAAGGCCCATCATTCAATGATCGATGGAGTCTCTGGAACCGACCCGTTGGCCCTCATGGTGGACCAGGTCAAGATGCCTCGTCACCGACCAGCCGATCGCTGGGCCCCAAACCCGGTTCCCAGTGCCAACGATCTGCTCAACAGCGGCCTGACCGATCTGATGCTTGACCCGGGAGAGCAATTCCGGATCGCTCGACGAGTAGTGAAGCGGCCGTGGCAAGAGATGGCCAAGGCCGCAGAATCATTGGTTGGCCACCGGCCTGTTTCCGGCTTGAGTCGAGCTCTTGGGCCCCATCGTCGCTGGATCCCCGCTGTGGTTGATGCCGAAGCAATCCGCCGGGCCCGTACCAAGTTTGATGTGTCAACCAATGATCTTGTGTTGGCTCTGATTTCGTCGGGCTTCCGAGCCATGTTCGAGCACTCCAATACTCCCGTTCCTGAGAGCGTGCGGTCCCTGGTGCCACTAGCGGTCGCTTCGGCTGACGCCTTCATCAATGAGGTGACGGCATTGGAAGCGAACCTGCCAGTTGGCGAAGACAACCTCGCGTCGATGGCGACGATGATCGCGGGGCAAACAGCCAGCCACTCCAACCATTCGCGTGCGGTTGCCGGTGACGCCTTGATGAACTTGCGGGGCTTGTCGGCCCCAACCCTGTGTGCATTGGGCGTACGGGCCGCCACATTGGCTGGAGCGGACCGAGAGGGCATCGAAACCGTGGCCATCAACGCTCCCGGCCCCCGCGAGACTGTCACCTTGCTGGATCAGCCAATGGTGTCTGTCATCCCGGCCATTCCACTGGCCGCCGGAGTTCGCATTGGGGTCGCCGTCATGAGCTACCAAGACCAATTCCACTTCGGTATTACCGGTGACCGCGATGCTGCTCCGGAGGTTGCCTTCCTGGCCAAGGGAATTGAGAGGGCCGCCAGCACCATCAAGTAGGCCTGGCCAGACCGTGGGTTCTAGCTAGTCCAGCTCAAACTCAAGCCGATCCAAACGTTGTTCCCAGACCAACGTGGTCTTCTCCATCCACTCCAAGGTTGAGCCCAGACTGCCTGGTTGCACCCTGAACTGGATCTCGCGTCCGGCCCGGTGTGGAGCGATGAGGTTGGCTGCTTCCAACAGGTTTAGGTGTTTGGCCACGGCTTGTCGACTGATGTCGACCTGGCGGGAAAGCCCCGAAGCTGACTGGGGTTGCTCGGCAAGCATGGTCAGGAGCTGGCGGCGTGTGCCATCGGCGAGTGCAGAGAAGATCAGACCGTGCGCGTACTCATTGCTGTTGGACGACATCGCTCCCGGTCGACCTGGGGGAATGCTCGAACCTTGCATCAAGCCGAGGCCATCAGGCTGGCTGAGGCGCGGTGGGATGGCAACCGATAGCCGATTGAGCGGCCATGAGTCGAGAGAGTCGCATCCAGTTCGAAGTTGCGGTCTTGCTGCTCGGTGATGGTCACGGTTGTGCCGTCGTCATCGGTTGCTTCAAGTTCGACTGTCACCAGGCTGGATGCTCCCGGTCGCTCCCAGAGCCGGGCGACCAGGGTCTGGCCGGGCTGGCTGGCGTCAGCGTCAATACGCCAGCGCACGCCTGGTTCCAGCCAGCGATCAAGGTCGCTGAGAACTGACCACACCTCATCGGGAGGCTTGCTGAATTCTCGCTTGATACGGGTTTCGCGCATAAGGCTCCAGTCCTAGGTCGAACATCTGGTCAGTGCAACCTTAGTGTTGCGTTTCATGTTTGGGCCAGCGCATGCTGACGAAACGTTCAGAGGCATGCCGAGCGTAGGTTCGGTCTTCAGCCAAAGATCTGCTGTTGCGGGGACGTGATCATGATCTAGTCTCTGAGTGTGGTGGCCTGTGCGCAGTGCGGATCTCGAAGCAGAACACGGACGGCATTCTGTTCGACGTGCGGAAGTCGGTTAGGCGACGGCGCCCCGGCTGGCCCTGCCGTCAGCGGTGCTGGCCACTCCAAAGGGGCCGACCAGGTCCATATTCTGACCCCTGTCATGTCCCGTGGTGGTGGCGTGGCAAACAGTTCGACTGAGGTGACGTCCAAGAGCTCATCCAACAAGTGGTTCGGTCTTGCAGCTCTCGCGGTTGTTGGACTTGTTGGCTGGTCCTTGACCTTCGGATCAGGTGGTGCCGCAATAGCAGAGGGCGAAACTGATCTTGAGGGCTCAGAGGAACAACAAGACGCCCAACCGGTGGAGACCCCGACGACTCTGGCGCAGGAGGCCGAAGAAGCTGAGGAGACAACAAGCTCTTTGGAGGATTCGGATCTAGTCGAATTGTCAGAGTCCGGCGAAGGGAATGTCGATGAAGCAGAGGATTCTCCAAGCACGGTCGACGAATCTGAGCTCGTTCTGCTCAATGAATCCGGAGGACCGGCAGATCTAAAAGACTCCCTTGGGTTCGCCATCCTTTTAAGCGGTCATGGAAGCCGGATGAGAATATATGACCCCGGTTCATCGCGTCTGGTAGAGATGAAGGGTGTCTCTGGAGAAATCGCGTTACTGACGCAAACACACATGGTCATCAGATCTGATAGCGGCGTATTGCGTTCCCTAGCTCTCGACGACTTGGAGGCCGACAGGATGCGTCTGAACGATGGAGTTAACTGGATCCAGCCCCTCGCTGGGTCTTCGCCCAATCAGATCTGGCTCATGGATCAGGGCTACCGTTCCGACGAAGTCACGCCTACTAGGACGCTGGTGGACCTCAACAACGGTGAGGTGATCCGATCTCACGAGGTTGTCGGCCCCGTCTCGGCGATTGAGGGAGCACCAGGGGATCTGGTCAACGTGAGGGGCGGAGGTGTGTTTGAAGAGGCTGTTGAGGGTGAGTTCCGTCGTTTCGCTAACGGGTGGGCACTTGGAGCCACGGAAGAGATCGTTCTTGTTCGACAGTGTGGCGGTGACCTTACGTGCGAGGTGCTTTGGTTGGACCGCGCGAGCGGAGCGATCCTTGATCTTCCGATCCCCGATCTCCCTCATTTTGATCGTTGGGGAATTGCCATTGACGCAAGCGGTGCATGGATCTGGGTCAGGACTCCTCAAGTAGGAAGCTTGATCAGGATCGATACGGGGCAGCGAATCGACTTACCAGGGATTGATCCGTGGCCTGGTCCAGGAATATCTCCTGACGGGCGTTGGGCAACCTACATTGATCAGTCATCAGGAAAGCTCAAAATTGTCGACTTGGAGAGCGGTGAATCGTTTCATAGTCGACAACGAATCCCTGGCGGGGGCCCAGGCGGGGCCAGCTTTGTTCCCCTTTCCACGATGGAGCAGTTTGCCGGGTCGTGAGTCGATTATGTGAGATAGGTTTGCGACCCAACCTTGGGTTTCCCTTGTGTTCCGGTCTTGTTTCTTCTTGCTGGTCAGACGGGGTTCTGCTGTCGCGGGGAGGTCATCATGATCTAGTCTCTGAGTGTGGTGGCCTGTGCGCAGTGCGGATCTCGAAGCAGAACACGGGCGGCGTTCTGTTCGACGTGCGGAAGTCGGCTAGGTGACGGACTCTCGGCTGGCTCTAGTGCCAGCGGTGCTGGCCGTTCGAAAAGCGTCGACCAAGTCCATATCCTGACTCCTGTCATGTCTCGTGGCAGTGGCGTGGCAACAAGCTCGACTGCGGTGACTTCCAAGACCTCATCCAACAAGTGGTTCGGTCTTGCTGCTCTGGCAGTTGTTGGACTCATTGGCTGGTCCTTGACCTTTGGATCAAGTGATGGCTCGGTCGGCAATGACGAAGCTGGAATCGAGGGAGCAGAGAGCGTCGAGCCAGCGGCTGTACCGCCCGAGGAGGTTGCGGTTGACGAGGAAATGGAGACGGAGGAGATGGAGGAAGAGAGTCCTCCCGACACCGCTGAGCCAGACGACCCTGGTGCCCCCGTTGCTGTCGCATCCATGCCAGACGAAGAGGATCTGCCAGACCTGGGCTTGCTGAATGAGGCGGGAGAGCCTGTCGTTCTCGAAGAGCCAATTGGCTTTGCTCTCTTAGTCAGCGGACCTGGATCGAGTTCGATTATTGACCTAGATTCGCCTCGGCTAGTCAAGATCTCGGAAGTCCGTGGTGACATGATCCTGACTACAGCGAGCCACATGGTCTTGGCCTCAGAGTCCGGTTCGGCGCGTTCAGTCTCGTTTGCTGACCTTGGAGCAGAACCCGTTGATCTTGATACCGGGGATAACTGGCCCCAGTTGTCGGTTGGGCCCGTTGAATCCCAGGCCTGGGCCACAAATTACGACGATACGGACGGATCCCAGACTCGAACCTTGGTTGACTTGACGACGGGAGAGGCTGTTCGCAGCTATCCACTGCTCACTAGCGTCAACCCGATCGGACCGACGTCAACCGACTTGGTGAATGTCATCGGCGGAGGAGTGTTTGAAGAGACAAGTGAAGGGAATTATCGGCGGTTTGCCAGCGGCTGGGCGCTGGCCGCCACCAATGAACTTGTTCTCGTACGGAGATGTAGTAGCGACTTGACATGCACTGGCCTATGGCTGGACCGTCAGAGTGGCGCCACCTTGGACTATCCAAGTCCTGATGTGCAAAGGACTCAATGGTGGGGCACAGGCATTGACCCGAGTAATACTTGGTACTGGACGCGAGATCCCAGACACGGCCCGTCAGAAGATATGACCCTCAGTCACATCAGGACTGGTCGCGAGGTTGCCCTCTCAGGAATCGATCCGTGGGCTGGCCCCTCTGTCTCACCGGACGGGCGTTGGGTCACGTATTTGGACGGAAGTCTAGGGCAGGTCAACCTAGTCGACCTAGAGACCGGGCTGATCTACCACGTTGCTGAGGCTTTACGCGGGAACCAGGTCATCTTCGTGCCTTTGGAGTCGTTTGATTCCCTCGCTGAATAATGGCTGACCAAGAACGAGAAATTGAGATGCTGACGCCGACCACGAGGTCGGGCCGGGCATCGAGCCGAGGCGCTGACCAGAAGTCGGTCCAGCAAAGCCCTGACGGGTCGCCGGCCGAGTACAGCACCGTTGAGTCGCAAGACCAGATAGCTAAGAAGCGCCGCTTGCTGCCTCTGGCGGCAGCGGCAACACTGGGCTTGGTCGCTGCGCTCAGTATGAGCGGCGGACCCGAGACGGCTAACTCACCAGATCTAGACCCAGACCTATCCTCCGATACCGACGATGGGGTGGGAGCCATCGATCCTGTCGAGCTGAATCCGCCCCTGGTCGACGGGATAGATGTCGGCCCAGAATCACTCCAGTTGGTGGCACCAATCGGTGAGTTCGTTGGCATTCGCGATCGAGTGCTCAGTCGTTATGGGCAGGGCGGTCCGTCCGAGTACTCCGTCATCCTGCAATCATCCACCTCAGATCTCCGCCTGATTGACTTGGGAACCGGAGCCGAATCTCTCTTGCCCGACCAACGCAACTTGCTTCTGAGTACCGATCGTTTCATCGTTGGCTTCGGTCCGCACGGGGCAAATTCGGCGACTTGGCTGACGGAACTGAATGAAGCAGCAGTTGCCGACACAGAGGATGATGCCGAGTCACCACTCCAAGGTGATCTGGAAACGACCGGGGCCCTCAAGTTGGGGGACTACTTGAACGCAACCTTCGCAGCCGAGAGTGCAGACGAATTTTGGACGGTAGTGAATCACGTTGATCACCAACTCCTGCAGCTTCGTCGGCTGCCGGAAGGTGAGGTAGTGCAGGAGTTTCGGACACCGATCTTGAGCTGGCGCTTCAGCGGCGGAATTCCCATTGGTTCGACCGATGAAGCGCCATCTATCAGCTCGCCCCCGGTTCGGACACTGGAGTGAGACGGGTCGCCGATGCCGAACTGGTTGATGCGGATTCCGGTCGAGCCCTGATCCGAACCTGCGATCTTGAGCAAGATCGCTGTGACTACCAGTGGCTGGGCCGTGCCAACTGGGCCCCCTTGGATCTCCCGGTTCCACCTCCAGATCCATTCAACGGTGGAAAGCAGTAGCTGGCGAATTGGTGGAGGCGGCCGCTGGCTCCTCAGCACACCGAACAGCCGTCGCGGTCTCATTGATGAGACGGACTACAGCAACGCTGAACCGTTGGAGTTGGTGGACTTGCGCGATGGTCGAAACCTGTCCCTGGTAGTCGGAGCCGAAGACTCCTTCACCGAGTTTCGAACTGCCGCCCTGTCCTCAGACGGAAACTGGCTGGCTACGAGCACGGATACCGAACTTGTTGTCGTGAATCTCGTCACGGGATCAGCAGTTCCGCAGTGAGATTCCGGCCAATGTTCATGTCGTCGGCATGATTCGCACCACGCCAAGCCTGGCGCAGGACCCAACGGGGATCGGGGCAGATGTGATGACCCTGCCAGGGTTTGAGCATGACGGGCAACGACCCTTGGAAGCCGCCGGGCAGTCAATCTTGGCCACGGGCTGGCTCGGGACCGGTGCGGTACTTGATCTGGCCACGGGCGAGTCTCGGCAGTTCGACGGCATTGCCGAAGCCGAGGTCGTGATCCGAGACTGAGGTCGGGACACGTTGCCATTGGACTTGGGCCATCCAATGATCTGGTCTCGCTCAGCCTGGAAGATGGAAGTCGCTCCAGCCAGTTCCTCGGAGCAGTCGAAAACCTGGCCATCCTCCCAGGACCCGACCCAAACCAGGTTTGGCTTGGAAGCTCTGGTCCCGGGATCATGAATCTGACATCAGGACTGGCGTTACTGGAGACTCCGAGCCTGGCGATCAAAGAACGGCACGACTTCCGCATCTTGACCTGGCACCTTGGTGGCACTGATCCACTGGGCACGAGCCTGGGAAGTATCTGGAGGTATGCCCACGATAACGGCCAGCTAGAAGAGGTTCGCAACGGAATCCTGGTCGTAGCGTCTGGTGAAATGGCTTTGGTCTGGGAGTGTGCTGAGGATTGGGTCGCCAACGGTGAACCACCCCTGGATGACAGCCACACCCGTGACGCGGGAGGCTGTGCCTTTGTCTGGCGCTCAACCAACGACTGGAGCGAGTTGGAACTGGCCCTTCCGCCCAACCCCTCAGGTGTAGCTGGCATTTATGGTGGCAATCGATGGCTCTTGATCTACGCCAGCCCGACTGAATCGCAGCTGGTTGAACTGGAAACTGGCCGATCAATTTCATTTGGAGCGACCTGGACAGACTTCCTGGACGTCTCACCGGATGGTCGGTGGGCCATCCACCGAGCTCGAGCAACCGACCTGACCCTCAGTGACCTTGACTCCGCCGTCTATGACAACAAGGGACAAGCCGATCATGTCGATCTGGTGACCTACGAGAGTCAAGCCAACCGAAAGATCGCCTCGGTCATGTTCCTACCAACGGCAGAGTAAGCACTATCGGCTCACCCTGGGTCACGATCATGGTGTGCTCGAACTGGGCCACCATGCTGCCGTCGTTGGTCCGCAGGGTCCAGCCATCAACATCTTCAATGGCGTGGGTTGCGCTCACCGACAAGAACGGCTCGACGGCAAGGACCATGCCCTCCACCAAGCGGGTGCGGTCCCGACGGTTCTCGGTATTGGGAATGTCGGGCTCTTCATGGATGAAGCGTCCAACTCCATGGCCATGCAGATTCTCTAGCACGGTAAAGCCATAGGAACGTGCCCTCTTGACCACGGCCCGTCCCATGAGACGAACGGGTTCACCCGCCTTGGCCACCGCCATGGCATCGGCCTGAGCCAGCTTGGTTGCTTCTAACAACCGGCTCATCATCTCGCTGGGCTGACCAACAGCGGCACTGGCCCCGGTATCGGCCCAGTAGCCGTCCAACTCGGCCGATACGTCAATATTGATCATGTCTCCGTCAGACAGAACCGTCTTCAGCGACGGAATCCCATGAGCGGCAGCATCATTCACGCTGATACAGGTGTGACCGGGAAACTCATAGGCCAGTATTGGGGCAGACACCGCTCCATGGCTGGCAAGCGCGTCACGAGCTATGGCGTCCAGCTCACCAGTTGATATGCCGGGCTCAATCGCTGCCAGTGCGGTGTCACGGGCGTGAGCCACCGCAGCCCCAGCCAGTCGCAGGCCAGCAACATCTTCTTCACCATCAGCGGTCATGGCCCTGATTCTCACTGATCTTGCTCGCAGAAGCAAGGGGGAGGGGTTAGGCTCTCAACTTCCCTGCGCAGATGCCCGAGCGGCCTAAGGGAGCGGCCTGCAAAGCCGTGATTCGCGGGTTCAAATCCCGCTCTGCGCTCGAGATTGTTGGTGTGGTGGCGGAGGGACCGATATCCGGTAGTCTCTCCGTTCACCACCCAGACAATTTTGTCTGGCAGGGGCCGTTAGCTCAGTTGGCTAGAGCACTACCTCGACACGGTAGGGGTCACAGGTTCAAGTCCTGTACGGCCCACAAGTTGGAAAGGCACCCACACTACGGGGTGCCTTTCTTGTGTTCGCCCCCAGATGCAGCATTGCCCCCCGACGCAGCATCGCTGTCAGAGGTCAACCGGTCCAGTTCTTGGGTGAGGGCATCGGTGGCATCAAGCGTCGCCAGTGAAACGAGCCGATTCCGATGAAGTCCGCGCAGTTCGGCACCACGTCCGATCTGATCAGCCAAACCCTCGGCTAGAGCAATACTGGCTGGAGTTCTTGGTGTCATTGCTTGCAAGAGCAACTCCCACGCCCGCTCTCGCTCGTTCCGATTGATGGCCAGCGCAGCTAATCCAACGAGGGCATCGTTGGGCATCCGACTCAGCCGACCGAGAACCGCCCGTTTTCCGAAGCTGATGATCAGCTCGGCAGCATCGCTTCCCTCACCCAGTCCCAGTAATGCCAGGGCGCGCACGATGTCTGATGCATCCCACACCGACTCCCACGTGCCGTCATCCAAGACAGCGATTGCTTCCTTGGGACGGTTGAGAAGAACCAGGTTGGAGGCACAAGCCAAGCCAGCGATGACGCCATGGGTAGTGAAGGAGTCTTCACTTCGCGCGGACCGATAGGCCTCTTCCAGTAGCGGCAACGCGTCTTCGAAACGGGCATCGTAGAGGGCTAAGGTCCCTCGTGACCACATGCTCGGCGTGGCCGCTTCAGGACCCAGCTGGTGGGTTTCCACTAGCGATTCTGCTCGTTCGGCCAGGATGATTGCCTCGCCCGAATCATGTCGAATGCGGGTAAAGGCCCGGTACCCCAAGGCTTGGGCTGCAGTTACCGGCGAGGTGGTTTCATCCAGCGGGGTGAGGTACTCGTGCATGGTTTCAAAATCGTCAAGTTGCATTGCTAGCAAGGCCAGGTTCATGCTGAGTTGATGAGCTCGTTCTCCCGTATCGGGGGACAATTCGGGCAGGATCTGTTGCAACCAGCGACGTCCCTCGATCGCCGGGATCTGGTGTTCCCACAGGCCTTGGCAGCCAAACGCCATCTCGGCAGCTTGGGCCCAGTACCCGCAAGCTGCCGCCCACTCGAGGGCAGCATTCAGATTTGACCACTCGACCCGCAGCTCGCTTCCACGAATGATGTCGCAAGATGCGGTCCATGATTCGGTTGACACCAGTTCAGCAAAATATCGCAAGTGCAGGTCCCGAGCCGCTTGGAGGTTCCCTGAATCGTCTAAGCGGTCAAGGGCGTATGCACGAACGGTCTCCAACAGATTGAACCTGGTCAGGCCATCAATCGTCGTGGTGCTAACCAGAGACTTGATGACCAACGATTGAAGAAGGTCCATGGTCTGGTAATCATCGAGGTTGGAGACAGCGCTGGCTGCCGGCAGATCAAAAGTGCCGGAGAACACACCAACTTGTCGAAAGAGCTGCTTCTCTTCATCTTCGAGAAGGCCATAGCTCCAGTCAAGTGTCGCCTCCAAAGTCCGCCGCTTGGCCCGCTGGCGGCCTCCCGAAAGTAGGCGGAAGCGATCCACCATGCGTTCCAACAATTCGGCCGGGGTCAGGACTGAGGCGCGCGCCGCAGCCAGCTCGATAGCGAGTGGAATGCCATCCAAACGCGTACAAATCTCCTGAATGGCTTCGAGGTCCGGCTCGGAGCTGCCGGGGTCGGCCTGGACCGCTCCCGCTCGTTCCAGGAAGAGGAGAACAGCGGGAGAAGTGGGTGAATTGTGAGCCAGGGGGGCGACAACGACGACTTCTTCATCGGCGATGTCGAGACGCTGACGCGACGTGACAAGCAAGGTCGCCTCACATCGCTTCATCAGCAATTCGGCGAAGTCCGCGCAGGTTTCGACCAGATGCTCGCAGTTGTCCAGAACAAGCAACGCATCCCGGCCAGCGAGGTAGTCGAGGATCTGCTCGGTCGGATCTGTACCAGTGAGGGTGAGGCGGATAGCGGTTGCCACTGCGGCTGGAAACTCATTCTCATCAACGACAGCGCTCAGGTCGACGAAATAGCAGCCGTCTGGTCGATTTGGTAGTTCCTGATGGGCAACTTCCAAGGCGAGTTTGGTTTTGCCGCAACCTCCGTAGCCACTCAATGTCACGACGCTGTGATGGCTCAAGGCTCCACGGACTCCGGAGACTTCTTTGAGTCGGCCGATCAGTCTGGATCCCAAGTTGGGAAGCGATGACAGGGCCGGGTCGATGTGGCGAAGCGCCGGGAAGCGCAGTTCACCTACCTGATAGATGGAGACGGGCTCGGGCACGTCGCGGAGGCGGTATTCACCAAGCCATTGCAACGGATGTCCTGATTCTGATCCGACGCAACCATCATCAGCTAGAGCCAGCTCGTCGGCGACGGCATCGGTGATCAGGATTTGCCCACCGTGACCCAAGGCCTCAACCCGCGCCGACGTGTTGGGAACAGGACCGAAGTAGTCACCGGCGCGTTCAGTTGCGGGGCCGTGGTGGAGACCAATGCGAACCCGCAGGGCCGGTCCCGAGGACCAGTCGGCTGACCTCAATCGGTCCTGGCATTCAGTAGCTGCCTTCACGGCATCGGATGGATTGGAGAAGACCCCGCGAAACGAATCGCCTGCGGTCCCAAAGACCGTGCCGCCGTGCTTAGCGATGGTGCCCTTGATGATCTCGTCGTGGTAGAAGAAGGAACGGGCCGTGCCATCAATGTCCGCAGCCCAAAGGCGAACGGACCCCTCGACGTCGGTAAAGAGAAAGGTCAGCGGATCAGTTCGGATGGGTTTGGACGAGTCGTCGGTTGGGATCCCCCGATAATACGACAATGGGAATGAGATTGGCCAGAAGAAGCTCCCTAGATTTGGAGACTACGATCAATCATGTGACGACTCAAGAGCAATCGGAGTACCCCCTAGAGTGGGAAGCCGACGTGGTCCTGCGTGACGGCTCGACGGCGCGGGTCCGTCCGATTCGGCCCGATGACTCCAAAATGTTGGATGCGTTTCACCGCCGGCAGTCTCAGGAGAGTGTCTACTTTCGGTTCTTTCGCTACCGACCGGAACTATCAGACAAGGAACTGTCGTATTTCACAACTATTGACTACGACGCTCGGATGGCCTTTGTTGCCTTGGTTGGTGACACCCTGGTTGCGGTAGCTCGCTATGAATCATGGAACTCGCCTCACCATCCGGGGAAGCGGGTCGGAGAAGTGGCCTTCTTCACCGATGATGCGCACCATGGCAAGGGTTTGGCCACCCTCCTGCTGGAGTACCTGGCGGCGGCCGCCCGCCAGAATGGGATGGACCGTTTCACCGCAACTGTCTTGCCAGCGAACTTCAATATGTTGCGAGTCTTTCGCAAGGCAGGGTTCGATGTTTCTACTCGATTCGAAGACGGGGCAATCGAGGTCGACCTCGGAATTGATGTGACGGACGAAGCGACCGAGGCCATTGCCGCACGCGGGCGAGTTTCGCAGGCTCGATCAATCGAGCGGATCTTTCGTCCCGGGTCAGTGGCCGTCATTGGAGCGGGTCGTACCTCCGGGTCCGTTGGACATGAGCTTGTCCGAAATCTCGTTGACGGAGGCTTTGCCGGCTCAATCAGCCTGATCAATCATCGGGCCGAACCGGGAGACCTGTTGTTCGGCATCCCGTTGCTCAGATCGATCGCCGATGTTCCTTCGGAGGAATCAATCGATCTGGCCATCATCGCCGTCCCAGCTCGCTCAGTCGAAAAAGTTGTGTCCGAATGCGTGGACCGGGACGTGAACGCCCTGCTCATCGTGTCTGCGGGTTTCAGCGAAGCCGGTCCTGAAGGCAAGAAGCTGGAGCATCAAATCGTCAGCCTGGCCCGCAGCAATGGTCTGCGCCTCATTGGCCCCAATTCCTTCGGCTTCATCAATACCAATGCAGATGTCTCGCTACGAGCCGTCTATGTCCCGATGGCAACCTCGGCTGGCGTGGTTGGTATCTCGTCTCAATCTGGCCCTCTTGGGGCCGCCGTGGTCCAGCAGATGACAGCTGCCGGGGTCGGAATTTCAACTTTTGCGGCCATGGGCAACCGTGGTGACGTGTCGGTCAATGATCTTCTCCAATACTGGACCGAAGACGACAACACCAAGGCCGTTGCCTTATATCTGGAGAGTTTCGGGAACCTGCGAAACTTCACCTCGATCGCCAAGCATCTCAGTGCACGAAAACCCATTGTTGCTGTCTCACCCCATGATGAGGAGTTGGCCGAACTCTTGGCGCAGTCGGGCTTGATCCTGGTTGATCATGTTGGTGAGTTGGCCCAGCAATGCAAGATGATCATCGATCAGCCAATGCCCCTGGGATCTCGGGTAGCAATTGTCTCCAATACTGCGTCGGTGGCGCGACTCGCGGCGGCGGCGTGTCGACAAGCTGGTCTGGTGCCAGTTGTTCCGTCCAGCATCTCTCAGACCCCGGCCAGCGATGCTGTTCTCGTTGGAGATCTCGATAGTTTGCGCCTGCCCGAGGGTTCAACTGCAGAGACTTATGAGCAGGTGGTGGTTGCCGCCGCGGTCAGTGACGAGGTTGATCTTGTGCTCCTTGCCCTCGTACCCACCTTGGACGTTTCGATTGATGAGCTCGGGCGGCTCCTTCACCAGGTGAACCGAGCAGTGGCGAAACCGATGGTGGCCACTGGGTTGGTTGATCCCGAGCTACTCAACGCTCCTGGGTTGCCTGCCTTCACATTCCCCGAGGAAGCCGCTCGGGCCTTGGGTCGAATGGCTGAGCATGCCCGTTGGCGCAGTATGCGTCACGGTGACCGCATCGAGGCTGGAGCCGAACAAGGCGAGCAGATTAGTGAGTCAGTGCGGCGAGTCTTGGGAGAACATTCAACCGTTGCGTTGGATCTGATGCATCCGGACTTGGAGGCCTTGCTTCAGTCGTGGGATGTACCTGTTGCCAGATTTGGCTCAGCCCGGAGCGAAGAAGAAGCGTGTGAACTTGCCGGCACTGTTGGCTTCCCAATTGTGCTCAAGGCTGGAGGTGTCGCGACTCGAACGGCAGGGGAGTCCGGCGGCGTTGCCCTCGATATTCACGACGACGATGCTCTGCGTGCTGCATTCGATCGAATGTCTGAGTCCTTTGGCGATGACTTTCTTCCTGCCATCATTCAGCAATCGGTTCAGACGGGCGCACATGTTCGAGTCGGGCTCGACCAGAGCTCCGAGCATGGCGCTCGCCTCGTGGTTGGCATTGGCGGCTCTTCGGCGGAGCGACTTCCACCTCGAGCCCGGATCGTCCTGCCTACCAGCGAAGCCGAACTTGACCATGTCCTAGAGGAAGACTGGTTGATGGAAGCGGTACCGTCGGCTGCAGCTCGGTTTCGCTTGCGAGACTTACTCAGCCAACTGGCTGCGGTGGCCGATGCGAGCCCCGATGTTGCCATGGTCGCTTGCAATCCCGTGTTGGTAACAGAGGACGAGGTGATCACAGTGGACGTCGAAGTTCGCTTGCAACCTTGGTCTACGGATCCATTGGCCGAGGTCCGTCACCTGTAGCCGAGCCCGCCTTCGGAATCGGTGCCTCGATCCTCTCACAGCCTAATTGTTCGGCCGGCTGAGCCGAGTCTTTGTCAGACGTACCGGCTAGTTATGGAGGATCAGTTGAGCGAGATTCGTGTTCTTGTCGTTGATGATTCGGCTGTCGTCCGGCGCGTGATCGGTGACATCATCAATAGTGAACCTGGCATGTCTCTGGCTGGAACCGCCGTCGATGGTGCTGACGGGTTGGAAAAGATTAAGGAACTGAAACCAGATCTCGTCACCCTCGATCTGGAGATGCCGGTAATGGGCGGCCTGGACGTTCTGAGCCATCTGCGCAAGCAGCGTTCGCAGGTTCCTGTCATTGTGGTGAGCTCCTTGACACGCAAGGGTTCAGCCCCGACGTTGGAAGCATTGGCTCGCGGAGCATCGGACTATGTCAGCAAGCCGACTTCTTCTGGTGACCCAAGAAGTCCCCGTTCCGACATCAGGGGTGAGCTTGTGCCAAGAATATTGGCGCTTGGGTCTCCGCGCAGGCCGGGATCTCGTCCGTCAGTCGGCTCGACTCGTCGAACACCATTGAGGTCTTCATCATCTGGCGCATCAACAGGGCCGACAACATCTTCGATCTCAGCATCTGACCGCTTGCGACAATCCAGGCAGGAGCGGCCGTCTTCGGGCGGTGCTGCTCCAGGTGGTTCAGATCAGCTGCGTCGGCCCACGACAGTGACGACGGCAAGAGAAGCAGCCGTCCATCCGGGCAAGCCCGACTCGCCATCGCTACGACAACCAGCCACGCGTGCACGCCCAGCCATCCTTCCGCCAAAGGCGGTCGTCATTGGCTCGTCAACCGGCGGCCCCGCTGCCCTGGAACAAGTTTTCTCCGCCATTCGCACGCCACTCAATGTTCCGATGTTCATCGTGCAACACATCCCGGCAGAGTTCAGCGCCATGCTGGCCAAACGGTTGCACGCGGCGTCGGCTATGACTGTGGTTGAGGCAGTAGCGGGACAAACCCCAGAGCCAGGAACCGTCTATATCGCCCCGGGCGGCCGTCACATGGTTCTGAAGAAGAACAAACGACGTGTCATCATCGAATTGACTGACACGCCGCCAGTGAACTCTTGTCGCCCGGCGGTGGACGTTCTCTTCCAGTCCTCTGCGGAGGTCTACGGCGCCAACCAACTTGCCGTCATCTTGACCGGGATGGGCCATGACGGTCTTGACGGTTGCAGGACCCTCTTCCCGCTTGGCGTCCCGGTCATAGCGCAAGATGAAGAGACGTGTGTGGTGTGGGGGATGCCGCGCTTTGTGACCGAGGAAGGCTTAGTCGATGAGGTCGTGCCGCTCCCTGAGGTTGCTGGTCGGATCGTAGCAAGGGTGACCGGCAAGGGAGTCCGCTCCGGAGCCCGAGTGCCGGTAGCGACCTCCTAGAGGAAGACGGGACTGCCATGAAGTCTCTGCGAAGCTCGGTGAAGCTCCATCGTCTCCGTTCGGATATGGAGAAGTTGCCGCTGATTCCGCCTGAAGTTATACAAATTCTTGATGCCGGAACTGCCCCTGAAGAGGATCTTGCTGCTCTGATCGTCACTGTTCGAAGGAGTTCCGTGGTGAGCCGAGCGGTTATCCGCGAAGCGAACGCTCTGTCGACTTGTGCTGCGGAGAGCCGGACATCAGTGTTTCAAGCGGTAACTGACCTTGGACGGACCCGAGTCATGGTAATCGCTCTCGGTTCGGCGGTGGTCGGGGTCTTGGATCGGATGCTTGACGTTTACGGTAAGGATCGCCACCAGATGTGGCAGCACTCCGTCGTCACTGCGCACGTGGCTGAGCTTCTGGTCCAAGTTGCAGACGCGAAGAGTGCTTGTGAGTCGGACTTGGATGCTGCTGACCTCACATTTGAGTTGCCAATTGCTTCCTTGCTACACGACGTAGGAACGGTGGTGCTGGCCGGACATTTGAAGGACAGCTGGATGCCGCGGCTTCGGTCTGGTCTCGCTGCTTCCAGTCTGAACGAGCGGGCTGTGTTCGGGGTTGACCATGCTGAAGTTGGGGCTGACATCGTCGAGCGTTGGGGCTTGTCAGCCACAGTGACCGAGGCTATTCGGTGTCATCATCAGCCTGCGACCTGTTCGACTACCTTGGCCTACGGAGTTCTCCTCGCCAACGAGGTGTCTGAAAATCTCATGCACGCAGGGGAGAAGGCGTATTCGTCAGATGCGCAGCGGGCGGCGGCTGTGCTGGGGATTGAACTTGATGGACTGGAAGATGGGGCTCGCCAGCGTCTAGCTGAGCTGGGGATTCAAGTGGGACGAGAACGGCAACCAACTGCGGGTTGATCCAGTCCGGGCTGTCTCAACGGGCCAGGCTGTCTCAACGGGCCAGGCCGAGGACTCGCTCACCGATGATGTTGCGCAGAATCTGGGTCGTGCCTCCCATGATCGTGTAGCCAGGGGCATAGCAGATGTTGCGACTGGTGCGATTTTGGAGCATGGCCTCGGCGCCAAGAACTGAGCCGCAGAGAGCAGCCACCTCGATCTCGAACTCGGTGGCCAGAGTTTTGGTCAGTGAAGACCAGCCCCGGGAAGACTGTCCAGCAACCTCTTGCAAGACCATCTGTCGGCAGATGAAGTACATGGTCTCAGCCCGCGCGAAGCGTTGGCGAAGTAGTTGTTGTTGGTGAGAACTCTCTCGGGTCCGGTAAGCCTCACGGGCCTCCAGATAGAGCGCTCGATTGGAAACCAGTCGGTCAATGCCGCCGCGCTCGTGTTCCATCTGGCGCATGATCTGGCGAAAACTCTCGTTGAGTTCGCCGCAGAGGTTCGAATTGGGAATCCGGACTTCCTCCAGAATGACTTCGCAAAAGTGTTCGTTCCCCGTCATATCTTTGATGGGGCAGACGGTGATGCCCGGACTGTTCATGGCGACGATGAACTCACTAAGTCCCCGGTGGGCCGGAGCATCAGGATCGGTTCGACAAACCAGGTACATCCAGTCAGCGTCCATGGCACCACTGGTCCAGACTTTCTGGCCATTGATGATCCAGTCGCTGTTGGAACCCTGGTCCTGTTGCACCGCAGTGGTTCGGATGGCGGCGACATCGCTGCCCGCATCTGGCTCGGACATGCCAATACACCACATGTCGATTCCGGCGATGATTCCGGGCAGCCAGCGCCCGCGCTGCTCAGCGGTACCGAACTGGAGCAGGGTTGGTCCAATCTGACGATCAGCAAACCAGGTGGCGGCAACGGGTGCGCCGGCACTAATGAGGGCTTCAATCACCACGAAGCGCTCCATGGCGCTGTACCCGCCGCCGCCAAATTCTGTGGGCCACGTCATGCCGATCCAGCCACGCCTTGCCAACTCGGCTGAGAACTCTCGATCGTTGCCAACCAGCCACGAGTCCTCCCGAATCGAGCGAGGAGCCGCAGCAGCAGCCCCGACGCCGCGAGCCTCCTCGGCAAGGCTGCGAACGGATGGTGAAAGCCCAAACTCCATGCTCCGGCAAGGTAGTGGCTAGCGTCACTGGAATGCGAGCTGTTGTATTGAAAGAAAATGGAGGACCAGAAGTCCTCACCATTGAAGAGATCCCACCTCCAAAGCCTGGTCCGGAAGAAGTCGTCGTCCAGCTGCGGGCGACGGCGCTAAACCGAGCCGACCTGCTGCAACGAATGGGTTTGTACCCGGGGCCGGAGATGGAATATGAGATTCCGGGCATGGAGTTTGCTGGAAAGATCGCCGAGGTCGGTGAGCGGGTTCGAGGCCGGTCCGTGGGTGAGCCGGTGATGGGCATCGTCGGCGGCGGCTCCTACGCCGAACAGCTGGTGACCCACGAACGAACCCTCTTGCCAATCCCCGCCGGGGTAGACCTAGGCGATGCCGCTGCCATACCCGAGGTCTTCATGACGGCTTTTGACGCATTGGTGGTGCAAGGCGGGTTGACGTCGGGTCGATGGGCTCTCGTTCATGCCGGAGCGTCCGGCGTTGGCACCGCATCAATCCAGATTGCCAAGGCACTTGGAGCCAGGATCATCGTCACCGCGTCGTCGGGTAAGGTTGCGGCCTGTCAAGCCTTGGGAGCAGATGTTGTGGTGGACTACACCACCGCCGACTTTGCTGATGCGGTGAAGGAAGCCACCCACGGACAAGGCGTCGATGTGGTTCTCGATGTTATTGGTGGCGAGTACACCGTTCGAAATATCAAGGCACTGCGGACCGGTGGCCGCATCATCCAGGTTGGAGTGATGGGGGAGGGACGAGTGGACCTTCCCCTCGGCTTGCTGCTGATGAAGCGGGCTTCGATCATTGGAACGACCTTGAGGTCACGCCCCTTGGAAGACAAGATCAAGCTGGCTCAACAGGTCATCGCTGAACTCTTGCCTCTGTTTGAGACCGGTCAGCTCCGCCCGGTGATCGATTCTCGCTATGGGTTTGATCAGATTGCCGATGCTCACGCCTATATGCAGACGAACGCGAACATCGGCAAGATCCTGATCGACTTCTAAGGCGGTTGGTTAGAACAGTTTGCTAGCGGTCAGACATCGGGACATAGTCGCGAGCGCCTTCGCCGGTGTAGACCTGACGGGGACGGCTGATCCGTGAACCCTGCTCCAAGGCTTCTTGCCAGTGAGACAGCCAGCCCGGCATGCGACCGATGGAGAAGAGCACCGTGAACATGTTCATCGGAAATTCCATGGCCTGGTAGATCAAGCCGGTATAGAAGTCAACGTTGGGGTAAAGGTTGCGGCTCTTGAAGTACTCGTCCTCCAAAGCGATCTCTTCCAGCTTCAGCGCGATGTCGAGCAAGGGGTTCTTGCCCGTGACCTCGAACACCTTGTCGGCGTGGCCCTTCACAATGCGGGCCCGAGGGTCATAGGCCTTATACACCCGGTGACCAAAGCCCATGAGACGACCTTCGCCCGCCTTGACCGAGTCGATGAAGGCAGGGATGTTGTCGTAGCTGCCGATGTCGCGGAGCATGTGGATGACCTGCTCGTTTGCTCCACCATGGCGCGGTCCGTACAAGGCCGCGGTTGCGGCCGCTGCTGAGCTGTAGGGGTCGGCGTGGGATGAACCAACGACCCGCATGGTGGTGGTTGAGCAGTTCTGCTCGTGATCGGCATGCAGGATAAGAAGTACGTCGAGCGCCTTAGCCAAGACTGGGTCTGGCTCATAGGCGGGTTCCGCAATCTTCCACATCATGGACAAGAAGTTCTCGGAGTAGCTGAGCTCGTTGTTGGGGTAGACGAACGGCATACCAATGCTGGAGCGATAGGCCATAGCCGCCAACGTCGGAGTCTTGGAGATAAGACGATTGATCTGCTTGTAGCGATTGTGTGGATCGTCGATGTCCTTGGCTTCAGGGTAAAAGGTGCTCAGAGCGGCGATTGCTGAGACCAGCATGCCCATCGGGTGAGCATCATGGTGGAAGCCTTCCATGAAGCGCTTGCGCATGTTCTCGTGGATGAACGTGTGATAGGTGACGTCGTGCACCCAGTCATCGGACTGCTTCTGGTTAGGAAGTTCGCCGTTGAGGAGCAGGTAGCAAACCTCAAGGAAGGTTGAGCTTTCGGCCAATTGCTCGATCGGGTAACCGCGATAGCGAAGAATGCCGTTGAGGCCGTCCAGATCGGTGATTGTTGATTGGGTAGAGGCGGTGACACTGAATCCTGGGTCTAAGAACCAGACACCTGGCATGAGCTTGCCCCACTCCTTGGCGTCAACACCACCGTCTTTGATGGGAACTTCGACACTCTTGCCGGTCCGGTTGTCGGTGATGGTGACGGTTTCCCTGGCGGTATCGCTCACGGCGTTTTGGCTCCTGTATTGGGTTGTGCGGGATGTAGTTCTGACCACAATTGCTGCTCTCACACCGTTGTGACAGGGCATTTGGTGACTACTTCTGCGCGAAGGCCTGTGTCGGCACAAACCTTGATGCTTCTCAATCTAATCCCCTGGGCAACAGACTGTTGAATCCTGGCCAGAATGTGGACAAGGTCCTGGGTAAATCAGGTCTTAGAGAGGGCTATTGTCGTGGCGTCGGGGCCGAAGGCGCTCACGCTTGGAAGCGAGAAGGTCGAGGCCAGCAGCGAGCTCTCGGCGAGTCTCTGCCGGTTCGATAACAGCAGAAATCGAGCCACGCTCGGCGGTGGGATACGGGGTGAGGTGCTTGGCCTCATACTCGGCTTCCAACTGCACCCGCTCATCGGCTGAAGCGTCGCGGTGCAGGATCTCCACTGCCCCCTTGGCCCCCATGACAGCAACTTCGGCCGAGGGCCAAGCCAGCATCAGATCATTTCCCATATAGCGACTATCCATAACGATGTAGGCGCCGCCATAGGACTTGCGCAAGATGAGACTGAGACGAGGAACGGTGGCTCGGGCGTAGGCAAAAGCCAACTGAGCTCCGTGTCGGATCATGCCCCGCCACTCCAGATCCTTGCCCGGGAGGAAGCCAGAGGTGTCGACTAGGGTGAGCAAGGGCAGATTGAAGGCGTCGCACATGGCGACGAACCGTGCGCCCTTCTGGCTTGCCGGAATGTCGATCGAGCCGGCCAGGGCTTGAGACTGGTTGGCGATGATGCCGACTGAATGGCCGCCGATACTGGCAAAGCCGGTGACAAGGTTCTGTGCCCATGCTCCACGGAGCTCCAAGAACTCGCCGTCATCAGCGAGGTCGAGGATGATGTCTTTCACGTTGTAGCTGCCCGTGGCATGATCGGGAATTGTGTCTGCGGCGATCTCAGTCGGTCGGTCAACAGGGTCATCGGTTGGGATGAATGGTGCGCTCTCATCAACATGGCTTGGCAAGTGGAAGAGCACAGCGGAGAGGGCTTCGAGTGCTTCCTCTCGGTCGGCAACAACAAGTGAAGCAAGACCGCTGGAGCGCGCATGAGCTGAAGCACCGCCTAGTGCCTCGGTTGTGATTGGTACACCAGTAAAAGACTGAACCATCTGAGGCCCAGAAACAAAGGCGTAAGCCTCTTCGGTGAAGACCGTGATGTCGGCAATTCCGAGCATGAGTGATGGACCGGATAGCACAGGCCCACAAGCGGCGAAAAGGATGGGAACAACACCGGAACACTTGACGAGCTGTCGGGCTGCTCGACCCCAACCAGCAACGGTCTCGATGCCATGGTCGACGGAAACACCGCTGGTACTGAGGAGGGTGACAATTGGTATGCGTTGTTCTCGGGCCGATCGGAAGGCCTCTTCAAGTAGGGCGGCATCACTCGGAGTGAGTGCCCCCCGATTCGGTCCGTCGCCGACCTCGACCAGCATGACTGATCGGCCATCGAGATCGGTGACGGTGGCTGACGCGTTGTCGCTGGACTCAGAGCGAAGAGAGACAGTCATGGTCGAACCGATTGAGGTTGCCATAGGCGCCGTTATTGACATGTCTCTGTTCTACCGGACAGAACCGTGTTCTGTGCACTACGCCTCCGGCTGACGAAGATGGATTCCTGTGAGACTTGGGGCCTCGTTGGTAATGATGTGCTGGACGACGTTGGCTGTTGTTTGGGCTGCGACGGAGAGCATTGCTCGGCGGCGAGTTGCCAAGCCAACAGTGCGACGTCCCAGTCCCTCAACTTCGATAAGAACCCAGTCGCCTCCGATCCAGCCAGGAGCGGCAGTTGCGGGCACGATGGTTACCCCAAATCCTTGGAAAGCCAAGGACGCCAATAGCCGGAGACCGTCGATCTCAAACTTCGCTCGGGGTCGGAGGTCTTGGGCTCGGAACGCGGCGTCAACCTCGTTGCGAAACGCGGTCCCCGGGGAGGCGAGCAATAACTCATGCTCAGTGAGTTCGGCAAGAGAGACGACCCCCTTGCTGGCGGCCAGTGGGTGTGAACTGGGAACAACAACAACATGGTCCTCGTCGAACAAGGCCGATGTCTTGATTTCTGGATCATTGATGGGGAGGCTGAGAAGCCCAATGTCGAGGTCACCCTCAAGGAGGCGCAGGGTCTGGGACGATGTTGTGCCATCGGCGATGACCAGACGGATGTCCGGAGCGACTGCGCGGAGGCGGTTGACAAGAAGGGGTGTGATCCAGCGAGCTGTTGTCCCAATGATTCCCAGTCGAACCGTGCCGCGCGGTGAACCTTGCAGTGATGAGACGTCGGCTTCCAGAGAAGCAAGTTCGCTTTGGATGCGGCGGGCACGAGCTAGGACGGCCTCGCCCTCTTGTGTTGGTTGGCCAGAGGACCGGTCGACCAGGGTGGCGTTGAGTTCGCGCTCAAGTCGAGCAACGTGGGTAGAAATATTTGACTGGACTGTGTGAGTTGCTCGTGCCGCGGCAGTAAAGCCACCGTGATCAACAACTGCGAGGAAGGCCTGAAGCTGACGAAGGTCCATCACTGGACATGATGGCACAGCTGGAGACAACAAGGATTGTTGTCATCGTTTCTACAGATGAAAACAATCTCTGCAAACTGATGGACAGATGGATCCAGGTTCGGTATTGTTCTCTGTAGAACGTCAGTGACTCCTCGGTCCCCCTCGTAGGAGTCACTTTCAAGGCGAACTGGTCGGTCCCCCTCGTACCGGCTCGCTACTTGAGACCGACTGCTTGCAGTCGGTCTCGTTCGTTTTGGATGGACTGCCGTTTTGGATGGGCTGCTGTTTGGCCACACTGCCCATGTCCATGTGGTGTCAGTTGTCCTAGAATCTGCTCCTATGGCAAAGACCGCGAAGTCGGGTAAGACCGCACAGCCAATGAAGACCAAGAATCGTGGAGCAGCATTCTTCGACCTTGATCGCACCCTGCTTCGTGGCGCTAGTGGTCCGATCATCACTGGCGGTCTGCGGTCCTATGGTCTGGTATCGGAGAAGTCGATCCCCGGTGAGAGCCTGCTCTTTGGTGTCTTCAATGTGATTGGCGAAACCCTGCCGTCAATGGCCTTGACCCGTCAGGGCGCTCGTGCAGCCAAGGGTTGGTCAGTCAAGGACACTCGTGCTGCAGCGGCTTCCATTGCCCAAGAACTGGTTGATGCGGTCGAGCCGTTCGCCCGTGAAGTCATTGCCGACCATAAGGCAGCGGGAAGATCGGTCGTGCTGGCAACGACGACCCCAATCGACCTGGTTCGCCCCTTTGCTGAACTGTTGGGAATGGACGACGTTCTCGCCACCCACTATCGGCTCGCGGACGACGGGACCTATGACGGAACAATTGATGGCGAGTTCGTTTGGAATCGAGGCAAGGCCCGCGAAGTGGCCGAGTGGGCCCGAGCGAATGAGGTCGACCTCGCCCAAAGCTACGCCTACTCCGACAGCATCTTCGATGTTCCTCTCTTGTCCTCCGTTGGCAACCCAGTCGCAGTCAATCCTGACCCTCGCCTTTTCGCCTACGCCAAAATGCGTCGTTGGGAAACGGTCTGGTTCAACGCCCCTCCGGGGGTGCCAAAGCCGTTGGGCGTTGAACCCCAAGATGTCGTTGCTCAGCTTGTCCGTCCCGAGTTCATTCCCTGGATGCGCTTCGACATGGACGGGGTTGAGAACATTCCTGAGGATGGGGGAGTCATTCTGGCCTCCAACCACCGCAGCTATGTGGATCCGCTGGTGGTTAGCTTGGTGGCGGCCAAGGCCAACCGGCCAGCACGCTTCTTGTCGAAGAAGGAAGTCACCGATGCACCAGTCGTCGGTCCCATTGTCCGCTCACTTGGAGCGATCCGTGTTGATCGAGAAGGTGACACCGCCGACTCGACCAAGCAGGCGGCAACTGCTCTTCGTGCCGGTGAACTGATTGCCTTGTTCCCACAAGGAACGATTCCCCGGGGCGAGAAGTTCTTCGAACCAGACCTTGAGGGACGCTACGGCGCAATCCGTCTTGCGTTGGAAACCGATCGACCATTGATCCCAATGGCGTTGTGGGGGACTGAGAAGGCTTGGCCCCGCAATCGAAAATTGCCGTATCTGCTGAACCTGGCCGACCCGCCAGTTATTCGTGTCCGAGTTGGCAAGGCATATCGGCCAACGTCAAACAACCTTGATGAGGCCATCGCCGAATTGATGAGCAAGATCCAAGACCTCCTGCCGGAGCAGGCTCGGCACACCTATGTGCCTACCAAGGCCGAGTTGGCCGCCACGCAGCCAGCGAGCACTAAGTCCTGAAGGTCGTGCCAATCCTGGTGACGTCATGCTGATTACTTGTGGGGAAGCCCTGGTTGATGTGCTGCCCGACGGCACCTCGGTTCCAGGCGGAGGACCGATGAACGCGGCTATTGCTGCGTCACGGCTTGGTACCCCAACGGCCTTTGTTGGTCGTGTGTCCAATGATGATGCGGGTGAGCAGATCTGGGCCCACCTGCAAGCGTCGAACGTTGACCTGGTGTCAGCCCAGCGAGGCCCAGAAGCAACGGCACGGGCCATCGTCACCACGGTTCCCGTGCAGTCCTTTCGATTTGAAGGGGAAGGCACCGCTGATGCGTCGATGACTGGGCTTGATGTGTCTGGCCTCGAAGCTGGTCCCCACATTATTCACGGTGGCACGTTGGGGATCTTCCGAGGAACCACCGCCGACGTGCTGGCTGACTGGATTGAGTCGGCCGAGATGGCAACGAGCATCGTCTCCTTTGATCCCAACGTGAGGCCCCAGATCATCAAGGATCGAGATCATTGGTGGAGTTACGCCGATCGCTGGCTGGCCCGGGCGGACGTTGTCAAGGGAAGTGATGAAGATTTTGACTGGATGGGAACGAGCGTGCCCGATCTGCTTGCCCGCGGTATCAAGGTTGTGCTGCGAACTATTGGTGCCGATGGAGTCGAGGCGTTCTTAGCCAACGGCGAGCAGTTGGCCGTGCCCGGCGTCAAGGCTGACTTCGTTGATGCCGTTGGTGCTGGTGACTCGTTCTGCGGTGCGGTACTGACCCGTTTGGATCAGGTTCGACGTGGTCACAGCCTGACAGGTCACGACCTGTCTGGCCGCAGCTTGCCAAGTAGCAGTCAGGTAGACGTCGCTGACCTGGATTTGGCCTGGTGGCAAGAAACGTTGGGGTTCGCGGTTCGAGTGGCAGCCATCACGGTTAGCCGTCCAGGAGCGGATCCACCCTGGGCCAGCGAAGTCGTCTGACCCGGATCGGGGTCCAAAGAGGTTCTCTGTGCAGTTCGACGTTCCCTTATTAGGGCGCGAACGCCACAGTAAGAAGGGCTGGTTTCAGACTGGTTACATCCTCTGAGTACCGTCGCCTTCGAAAGGTAATCAGTGCCGTTTGTGCACTGGCTGCCACATGATTGGGCGGTTGCCCGGAGGGAAGACAATGAGTGATTCGAAGTATTCTGCTCGGTCCATGATCGGGCTGACAGTGGGTGTGAGCTTGCTGTTGGCTGGTTGCTCGCTGATCGGCGGTGATGATGCCGTTGTGTCATCCGAGCTCGATACGGCTGAGACTACTGTCGATGCCTCAGTGGAGGAAGAGACTGATGCTGCCTCTGGCACGGCGGCCCCGGCTACCGATGAGGCGCCGGAAGTCTCGGCTGCCGATGAAGAGGCGCGCTTGATCGGTCGGACCGGCCCCATTCGAGAGCTTCCGGGCTTGTCCCAGTGGGCTGACCTTGATCTGAAGCCCTTCCTGATGGAAGTGATGCTGTTTCCAGAAGAGATCCCGGTCCCTGACAACGCCATCTTGACCTGGGTGTCCTCAACCCAACGGTTTAGGGACGAAGGTGAATCGTCTTGGTCCGAACTGAACGCCACTTTTCAGCCACTCTTCACCATGGAGGAGTTCAAGACGTTCATGCCAGCCCTGCTGACTGAGAGTGGGTGGACAGCGTCAGGCGTCGATGAGGACCTTGAAGATCATTCGATTCGCTTGGAGTTCACGTCGGAGAATTCCTCGTCGGACTTCAATGAGATCTTCTTCACCTACACCGACGGTGATACTTCGAATCAGGCTGATCTGCGGATGTACGCCTCCGGAGACATTGAGGCCGGCCGCTCAGAACTTGTGGTCAACGAGGCACTGTTCCCTTGGGTCAACGACATCGTGGTCGACCCAGCAATGGTCAACGATTTTGTCACCTATGACATCGGCAGACTGACAGGGAAATCCGAACTCGACCGACGTTGGACTGCACCTGTCACTGACTTCGAGCGTCTCTCAGACTTCTACCGAGACCCGGCAGGTGATGTGTTCATCGCCTCTGGTGAGATGGAATACAGCGACTCAATCTGGCCATCGAATGAGATCGACGTCATTCGAGATGACGGATATGACGGCAGCATTCAGGTGAGCCAAACTGACCCTGAGCGAGATGTGTCGGTACTGATCGGCGGCCGGGTCCTGCTTGAGTGAACCGTATGGCTGAGCTTCGTTCAAACCGAGTTTGAACGAAGCTCAGAGCGAACGTCAGCTACCGAGGTTCTGGCGGATCACGTTGAGGGCCGATCCTTGATGGAACCACTCAATCTGGGCCGGGGAGAAGGTGTGATTGCCCTCAAAGCTCCAAGTGCCACCTTCAGAGGTCGTGACCTCGACGGTGATGGTTTCACCCGGTGTCAGTCCAGCCAAGCCTCGAATGGCGATACGATCGTCTTCACCGATCCGGTCATAGTCCGCCGGGTCGACGAAGGTGAGCGGCACCATGCCCTGCTTCTTCAGGTTGGTCTCGTGAATACGAGCGAAGGAGCGGGCGATCGCCACCAGGCCGAGGCGGAAGCGAGGTTCCATGGCTGCGTGCTCACGGCTGGAACCCTCACCCATGTTCTCGTCACCTATGACAACCCACGGCTGACCAGCCTCGTGGTAGGCCTTGGCCATTGACGGGTACGTGTCGGTCTCACCGGTTAGCTGGTTCTTGCCATAACCAACCTCATATCCCTCAAAGGCATTGACAGCGCCGAGGTAGAGATTGCCGGAGATGTTCTCCAGGTGGCCGCGGTACTTGAGCCAGGGCCCCGCCATAGAGATGTGATCGGTGGTGAACTTACCTTGGGCCTTAACCAGGATGGGCAGATCCTCATAGTCGTTGCCGTCCCAGGCCGGGAAGGGGACAAGTAGTTGCAGTCGATCTGAGGTGGGCGAAACGGCAACCGAGATACCGGAGCCATCGGCGGGGGGAGCGACGAAGGTCTCTTCACCGGGGTCGAAACCGGCAGGTGGCAACTCGATGCCTTCGGGGACCGAGAGCGAAACTTCTTCACCCGCATCATTGGTGAGGGTGCCCGAGATTGGATCGAAGTCAACCCGGCCCGATAGGGCCAAGGCCATGACGGTTTCTGGCGAGGTGACAAATGCCAGGGTGGCGGCGTCACCGTCGTTGCGCTTGGGGAAGTTCCGGTTGTAGGAGGACACGACGATATTAGTGACGCCGGGTTCGCGATCGTCGGAGCGGTCCCATTGGCCGATGCACGGGCCGCAAGCATTGGCCAGCACGATGGCGCCAAGGGCTTCGAAGTCGGCCAGGAGGCCGTCGCGTTCGATGGTGGCTCGGACCTGTTCTGACCCAGGGGTGATCAGCAGCTTGGTCTTGAGTGACAGGCCCTTGGCCATGGCTTCGCGAGCGATAGAGGCGGCACGGGTGATGTCTTCGTAAGAGGAGTTGGTACAGCTGCCGATGAGGGCGGCGCTGATCTCCATGGGCCAGCCGTTCTCTGCCGCCTCGGCACCAAGGTCTTTCACTTCACGAGCAAGGTCGGGGGTGTGGGGTCCGTTGATGTGGGGGCGAAGCTCGCTCAGGTTGATCTCGATGACCCGATCGAAGTGGGCCTCGGGGTTGGCCACAACCTCATCGTCGGCTCGTAAGTGATGGGCCACCGCGTTGGCGGCGTCAGCGGTACTTTCACGACCCGTGCTCTTGAGGAAGCGGGCGATGGATTCGTCATAGGCGAAGATGGAAGTGGTGGCCCCAATCTCGGCTCCCATATTACAGATGGTGGCCTTGCCAGTGGCGCTCAGACTCTCGGCTCCGGGCCCGAAGTACTCAACAATGGCTCCGGTTCCGCCCTTGACTGTGAGGATGTCGGCCACCTTCAAGATGACGTCCTTTGGGGCGCTCCAACCGCTGAGTTGGCCGGTGAGTTTGACCCCAATGACCTTGGGGAACTTCACGTTCCAGGGGAAGCCGGTCATCACGTCAACGGCGTCGGCACCGCCGACGCCAATGGCCACCATCCCTAAGCCGCCAGCGTTGGGGGTGTGGCTGTCGGTTCCGATCATCATTCCGCCGGGGAAGGAATAATTCTCCAAGACGACCTGGTGGATAATGCCGCTGCCGGGCTTCCAGAATCCGCCCCCGTATTTGGCACTGATGGAGGCCAGGAATTCATAGACCTCTTCATTGGTGTCGATGGCCCGCAGCAGGTCTTGCTTGGCTTCGACCTTGGCCTGGATCAGGTGATCGCAATGGGTGGTGGTTGGCACCTGGACCTCGGTTAGGCCAGCGGTGTCGAACTGGAGCCAGGCCATCTGGGCGGTGGCGTCTTGCATGGCGACACGGTCGGGTCGGAAGTCCACATAGCTTTCGCCCCGTTCGACTTCGGCGTCGGGAGAGTCCAGGTGGTTGGCCAGGATCTTCTCGGTCAGGGTGAGCGGGTGGCCAAGGCGATCGCGCATGGCACCAATTCGCCCGTCCAGTGTGGCATACACACTATTGATGAGTTCGATCGGGGTTTCTGGTCCAACAGCCATGGTCAGGCTCTTTCTGTTGCGGATTCGGGTGCTAGCTTCGACAGCCCACTACATCGTGGTGTGAGTGACTAGTACCTGCACGTGCATAGTAGGTCCAGTCGGCCGCGGAATAGTATGACGGAATAGTATGTTGTGACGAAGTGTGATACAACTATAATACAAGTTTCATTCAATCACAAGCAGAAAGTGATACAAGTGAGGACGATCCGGTATCACCAAATCGCCGAGGAGCTCCGGAACCGCCTCGGTGCGGGGGAGTTTGCCGCCGGGAAACTCCTGCCAAGTGAAGCGAATCTTGGAACCTCCTATGGCGCGAGCAGGGTTACGATTCGCAAGGCGCTCGAAGTCCTTCGAGAAGAGGGTTTGGTTGGCTCTCGCCAAGGGTTCGGGTGGTTTGCTGCCGCTGACCCCCTGCCTCAACCACTAACAGGGCTTTCCACCATCGAGAGCCGACTGGCGAAGTCGGGTCGTCGGTCTGAACGCCGGATTCTCGATTTCCAGTTCGTCGATGCGCCACTCCTGGTCAGCCCACTGCTGGGCGAGCGAGTGTTAGAAGTGAAGCGAATCAATCTTGCCGACGGCGAGCCATTTGCTCGCGTAACGGTCTGGTGTCGAGAAGATCTAGGCGCCGAATTGTCCAAGGCCGACGTTGAAGGCGCAAGTTTCTATGAGTTGCTGAACACGCCGATTCGGGGAGCTGACCAGACCATTGGCGCCCAAGCGGCCGGACCTAACGACGCAGAATTGCTTGGCATTCCAGAGGCAAGCGCAGTGCTTGTTGTACGTCGAACAACATACAACACCATGGATGAAGCCATCCTAATGTCAGAACACGTTTTCCCTGGTCACCTGACTGAATTCGTGGTTGATTTGCCTTCCAAAGCAGAGAAATTCGCCCCCGCCGAACTCCGTCTGGTCGATGAGACGGGCTGAGCACTGTTAGGTCGAATGGTTCACTTTGGGCGGATCGCTCAATGTTGACTTGCCATCTGGTCGAAGAGGGGATGTGAATAAAATTATTGCATGCCTAGCCGCCGGCACCGCGTTCGTAGCATCGACACCAGCTATTGCTGGCGCCGTTGTTGATGACACAGGAACTGGTGACGCAATCGTAACCCTCATGGAGCAGACCACTCCCGCGATCTATCCCGGCCAAGACGCCTGGATCGCCATCCCGTGGACGGTCACCAATGCCGAAGCCCGAGAGTTCAAGGTGACTTCGGTTTCCTCTGACGGCATCGAGGTTGGCTATCCTGAGAACACTGCAACCTTCTCCAGCCTTTACAACGACGACACCTTGTCACCGTTAGAGATTGACTTCACCGCTCTTCGCATTCGCGTTGACCCCGAGTCGCCGTCGCCACGCATATTGGATATCACCGTGTCTTATGTGTCAGATACTGGCACTCACACCGAGGTCGTAACTCTTCCAGTTGCCATAGACGACAGCGTCTTCGTTGGTGACGGCATTGCTATGGATGATGGCTCGCTTGGAGAAATGTCCGGCAACGATATCTCCTGGTTCTCCGTCGGTTTGCTCGGACTTGAGAACAGCACCCACGTTGAACTTCGCGTGATTGATGCTGGCCCCTTCGACGTCGTATACCCGGCCGAGCGTGACCATTCCCGACCTAATCTGGGAACCTATCTGAATCAGGGTGTTGAGGACGAAGCAGCCATTCGCTTTGCCACCGACGATGTCGATGAAGGCACCTACACCGTCACCATTGAAGCGACCTACTACGTCGGCATGACCAGTGTCTCCACCACGGTCGAGCGTCAGATCAGTGTGACCGATGACGATGATGACGATGAGGCTGGCGGAACCGACGTGTTGTATGACTCCGCCGCCGCTGCGGGGAATTGGATCACCAACCCCGACGGTGATGACACCGCAACTACGGGTCAATGGGATGTCTCAAATCCAGAAGAGACGTCATGGCAGGGTCACGTCACCCAGCTTGGATACACCCCAAGCGGCGCACCGGGAGTCATCACCACAGGCGCTGCGGGGTCAGAGACGGGCCAATACGACGTTGATAGCGGGCGAACTAGCGCAATCTCACCAATCATCAGCCTGCCAGATGATGGCGACATCCAGATGGAATTTGCCTACTACTTCGCCCACCTCGAGAATTCCAGCAACGATGATTATCTCCGGATCTCCATCGTTGGCGAGAACGGGACAACCACTGTCGTCCAGCGAACCGGCAATCCAACGAACAAGAGTGCCCAGTGGAATACCAAGACCGTCGACCTGAGCGATTTCGCTGGCCAGGACATCCAGATCCATCTGGCTGCCGCTGACGAAGCTGCACCGAGCCTGGTCGAAGCAGCTCTGGCTGACATCCTCGTCACGGTGAGTTACCAAGGATAAAGCGAGGGCCACCCTGGTCAAAGGCCGAGCAAGGTGCCTTCAACCTGTGTGCCTTCATCTTGGAGCGTGAGATGCCGATAGAGACAGTGGAGTGTTGGATTGCCCGATGCTCCAGATGACTCGGGGATGGGATCAGTGACAAGAGGAGTTTCACAGACTGGGCGACACCGGACTCGGGCAATTATTGTTGCCGCCCTTGTTGGATTGTCGGCCTGCTCGACTTCTGAAGTGGTAGTTGCTCCACCGAGTCAGGAGGCCATGGTTCAAGGATTTGTCGAGATGGGTCTGAGTGATTCCATTGCCAACTGTGTGGTCGGTTGGTCAGACCGACTGGAACTGGCTCCCGTTGACCCGTCCCAAGAGCGAGAGCCTGCTGAGCAGCTTCTGATTGACGAAGCGATTGAAAGCTGTACCACTGCTGATGCTCTGGTGAACCCTCCCGAGCAAGATCCCGAACGTCTAGCTTTTGATGACCAGCCCTATACCTTCGGCGATGACCTGGATCTCGATGTCTTGTGGACACAATGCGAGCTAGGCGACGGCCGGGCCTGTGATGACCTCTGGGAACAGGCCCCCGTTGGCAGCGAGTACGAAAGCTTCGGCGTGACCTGTGGCCAGCGACTGGATCTACTGAACTGCGCCGAAGAGCTAGATGACGCCGTCGTTGATTGAACCGAGCGCAGCGTCGAGTCGAGTTGAGGCCGGGACGAATGGATCCGGTCAGAGATTGGGACCGGCAGGAATGGTCGACGTAGACTATAGACAGTGAGTTTTCGTTGATGGGACCGTTCCGCACATCGCCACCCTCCAGTGCTGGACGGGGTCTTATTCTGCGTCCGAGGTTGCTGGCCGAACTGGCTCGGCGTTTTGAGGTCCGATTGACCACGGTCATTGGTGCCGCCGGATTCGGAAAGACGGCCCTGCTCATACAAGCAGTCGAGCAGAATCAGCTGGTCACTGTCGGTCAAGACGTCTGGGTTTGTTGCGAATCGGAGGACTCTGACGCAGTCGCTCTTTGCGACACCCTCCTCAGTGCCCTAGGAGCCGAGCCCGCCCGTCGAGATCTGGATCCAGTTGACGCCATCGTGGCGGCCGTCTGGAATGAGGCTCCCTTTGACGTGGTGCTGATCCTTGATGACTTCGATCAGATTGATCCGGATTCAGACGGGGCGCAGTTGATTGCCGACCTCATTCAACAGCTTCCGACCAACGGCCATCTAGTCGTTGCCTCCCGAGATCTACTGCCTTTCCCGGTTTCCAAGCTGCGCTCGGTCTCTGACATCGTGGAGATCAACCAGGAGGACCTTGGCTTTGATGACCACGAATTGGAAGGTCTCCGCGAACGTCAATCCGGTTCATCGTTGACCCAGGCGGAAGGGGCTCGATGGCCGGTGTTGGCATCCCTTCTGGCGGGGGCGGGTCCGGCAGCCGCTCACGACTTTTTGCGTGATGAGATCCTCGCCAGTCGCCCCGAGCAAGACCAACGGGCTCTCGCACTGCTGGTCGCTTTCTCGTGTCTGGACGATGCTCTGGTGCGGGCCGTTACTCAGAGCGAGCTGACGGCGCAGGATCTCCTCGGTGGCTTGCCTCTGGTCATGTCTGGCAGCGGCGAGACCTGGCAGGTCCACCCTCTTTGGACAGCGGCCCTCTCGGGTCGAGTGGACGAATCCGAACGCTCGCAAGCCCTCATTCGTGGTGGCCGTCATCTCTTGGAACGCGAGAGTTTCCTCGCTGCTGGTGAAGCCTTTGCTGAGGCTGGCGATCTTGAGGGACTAACGGAGACCACTACCGCGATGTGCTTTCGACCTCTCACCAGATCCTGGGTTGATGAGTCTCGCAAGCTGCTGCGGCTCCTACCCGAGAACCTAGCAGGGAGTGGAATGGTCAAACTGCTGGAGGCTTTCGCCGAGCTGGAGATGCGACACCAGTGGAAGGCCCTCGCATCTTTCGAACAGGCAGCTGAAGTCTTGAGGCAAGAGAATCTTCCTGAACTGGAGATCCAGGCCCTGGTGGTGGCCTCCCAAATCAGTGGCCTACGTGACGGTTTGCCACCGGCACCGCACCTCTATCCCCGCGCGGTTGAATTGGCCGAGACTGGCCTGCCCTTGGCATGCTCCATGGTTGCCCGATTCGATGCCTACGCCGCCCTGGTGGAGGGGGATCCCCTCCGGGCTATGAGCTATGTCGGAGACTTCGTTGGGTTTGGGCCAGTGCGAGCCCGGATGCTGATCGACCAGCTTTGGACCGATGCGGGCTACCCCGAACATGTTGGCGAGGTAACCACGACTACCAGCGATATCGAGGATCTCGCTGCTGAAGGCTTGATTGATGTTCAGCTAAGTCTTGCGCTCTGGACACGTGGTGAAGTGCCCGCTGGGATTGCCCTTGACTTGGCGCTGGACGTTGCTGATTTGACTGCCAGTCAGCGCATCTCACACCAGAGCATCCAGGTCCTTGGGGTAACAACGGGAGTGGCGCTGGCCACCGGCGATCTTGAGGAGGGGCGACGTCTGGCGTTCAAGAACCGTCAGCTGCTTGATCCCGATCTGGGTCCACTGGTTGGGGCCTATGTGGACATCGGCGAGGCGGCGGTCTGCCTGGCCGAGGGTGACGAGGAAGCGGCAACGCTCATCTTGACTGATCTGCTGCAGCGGGTTCCGTTGGGCAAATGGCCGCCGCGCCCCTACCTCCACTTCCTGAGTCCCCTCTACATTCTGATCCCGCAGGCCCGCCCGCTTCTGGACTCCATGGTCATGGGTCCGGCGATGTCGGAGGTGATCAACGCCTCTCGGGCCCTGGTCCATTACCGAGAATCTGGCAACCGATCCGAGTTCGATGAGATTGACTGGCGTCGTATTGGTGCTCTTCGCTCCAACTTGTCCTTCCCCCATCTGGTGGAGATTGCGTTGGCGGCCAAGATTGATTTGGATAGTGACCATGTCGATGTTGATCACCAGGTAGCGGTGCCGCGCCGAGTCCTTAACTTGCTGGCCAAGAGTGATCGACCGGTCGCCTCGTTGGCTAAGGATGCGTTAAGTGATTTGCCGGGAGGTCCCGAGTTCCGGTTGGACCTTTCGGTTCTTGGTCCAATGGAATTGAGACGCGATGGCGAGCTTGTCGAGGATGAGAATTGGTTGCGCCGGGAGCGGGTCCGGATGCTCTGCGGCTACCTGGTGCACCATCCAAATGCTTCGCGCCGTGATGTTTGTGCTGCCCTTTGGCCGGACCTAGAAGAGACCAAGGCTCTGTCCAACCTGAGGGTAAATCTCCGACTCTTTCTTCAGGTTCTGGAACCGGATCGTCCTACCGGGGTCCCCTCCTGGTTCCTGGATACTGAAGGCCCAGTTCTGAGCCTTCGTCCAGACCGGTTGGGGATTGATGTGGTTGAGTTTGATCAACTCGTCGATGACGCTCGCGCCGCTGATGCTCGTGGTATTCCCGGAGAAGCCCTCGAGCTGTACCGCCGGGCAGCTGATCTGTTTCGCGGCGACTACCTGGACGGCCGGGTCTTTGACCACTGGGCCGAGTTTGAGCGCATCCGGATCCGGTCAGCGGCTGCATTAGCCTGCGCTCGGGTGGCCGAGTTACTTCTGGCCAAAGGCGAGCCGGAAACGTCGATGCGTTACGCGTCACGGGCACTCCTGAACGAGCCGTTGTTGGAACGGGCGCATCGCTGTCGTATACGAGCATTTCTTGGGATGGAAGACCGAGGAGCCGCACGGGAGGCGGCCGGGTTACTTCTCAGCTCGTTGGGCGAGGCTGGGCTGGCCCCGGAGCCTGATTCGATCGCCATCCTGAGCTCGCTAGGTCTTGCATCCGGAAATGAGCCTTCTCGCCGCGCTAGTCCCTAGGTTTTGGTCGCGGTTTTGGCTGGGGGAGAGCAGACGGATCGAAATCGGCCTTGATGCGGGCGGCCTTGTTCGAGGCCCGAATCTCGGCTGCGACTTCTTCGCGATGAACCGTGATGCTTCGTGGGGCATCGATTCCGATGCGAACATGATCACCACGAATCTCGATGACGGTCACGACAATGTCGTTACCGATCATGATGGATTGGCCTTCACGGCGAGAGAGAACAAGCATCAGCCGACCAGGGGCTCCTGAGTTGAATAGGACGACCCGCTCAGAATGATCTGACGGGCGACTCGAGTATTGGTGTTGACCACAATGGGGCCAAGCAGGTTTGCGGTGATATCGACTGCCTCGTCGTCTTGGCGATGAATGGTCAGAAGAATCAGAACCTCGGCTGACTCGGGGGAGTCGAGTCCGAGCGAACCCTGATCTGCATCGTCGATCTCGAGGTCATAGTCGGGATAGAACTCCCAAGGTGACGTGGTCAAGAAGGCCAATTCAGGTTCATCAACGCTTTGCAACCAGGCGTAAGGAGAATCCTCGACCTCGATCAGGGCGTAGCTGGTCGAATCAGGAAGACCAAGAAGTCCTTCGGCGAAGCGAAGGGCTCGGTCCTCCTCGAGTTCAAATGTCCCGAACCGGGTTGATTCCACCAACATCATTGGGAGATTAGCTCCTTCGTGAAGCAAACCGGTGCTCCCTTGGTTTTGTTCATTCATTCTGTCGCTCCAACATTGAACTTGGCAGAGTCTGGATCTGAGTTTTCGCTGGACTCATCGTCATCGCCGGACACCGAGGTGACTGGGGTGGGGGCCTTATCCAGCAGATTGCCGACCACTGTGGTTCCGGTGACGCAGGCCGCCACTACGAGCAAGAACTTCGCCATTGAAAGCTCGTACGCTCCGCGCCCGGCGAAGGCATCAGTAAGGGGACCCCAGCCAAGCGGGAAAGATAAAACGAGGCCGAGGCCCATCCGCCCCATCTGGGCTTGGCTTGTCGTTGCCGAGGTGACCAGCTCGATCTGCGTCGCTCCGGTTCCTTCGGCATCGGGGGCCTTGCTGTCTTTCTTCTTGGATGATTTCTTCTTGGCCATTGATCTAGTAACCGGTCACTTCGCTGCCGGTTGAGTCATTGCCAGCCGTCTCGAAACGGGCCGCTTCAGTACGGCTCACTTCAGTGCGGCTCACTTCGGTTCGGCTCACCTCAATACGGAGGGCAACCAGAAGTTCCGGGGTAAGAGGCCGGTCTCCGACGCTGGCGATGGTGAGACCTTCGTCCAGGGCACCCAGAATTGCGCTTGGTTCGGTGCCCGAAGGCAGATCAACGGCGAGCTTGCCGCCGATCTCGTTGCTTAAGCTAACGAAGTCAGCAACATCAAGCCCTGCTGGAATCGCCAACCGAATCATGTCTGCTCCGTTGGCTCTCAGCTGGGTGATATGTCGCAGAAGCTGGGAACTGGAAAGGTCGGCTGTGTCGACTACAACTAGTCCGCGGCGCTGGTTGGCACACCATTCGTTCATGGCCCAGTACAGGTCGTCGACCTTGTTGACGGCCTGCCAGCTTGGCGCCCCGGGGATTGAAGGTCGAGAACTCAGGATTGCCAAGTCTTGGACTCCGATCCAATCATCTTGCTGGCACTGGCGAGCTATGGGCAAGGCGAGGTCCAGGGGACCAACGATGGCGGTGACGTTGGACCGTCCAAGCTGGTAGAGGGCGATCTCTTCCTGGGCGAGGTTCATCCGAGTCCAGAAATCTGGTTGCTCCCGTGTTGCTCCCTGATCGATTGGGATGGGTGCTCGCGATGTCGGTGCAGGCGGTTGCATGTCCGCGTCCGCTTGGCTCATCGGCTCTTGGGTCGGATCTTTGTCCGGCACCTCCGCCACCTGGACTGGCTCGGTCTCGACGACCTCGGTCTCGACAACCTCGCCCGGTACTGTTTCGAGACTCGGCGTCGCAGTCTGTTTCGTGTCGATCTGCTTAGTCTCTAGTCCTGGTTCTGTGAGATCTGGTGTCTCGACGTGAGCATCACCGGGAGAGCCTTGGCTGGCGATTCTTTGAGCGACGGCCTCTGCGGTTGTCAGCGTCTCGGTCTCCTCGTTCTCGGTGACGTAGGGGGAAGCCAGAGTGCGTTGCAAGATCTGATCAAAGGACGCGTCACTCAACGCGCTATCACTCAAGGTTGCGAGCGATTGAGGAGACTCATCGAACTGTGCGGCGATGAGCTCGTCGGTCTTGTCCAGATGTTCGAGCGCATTGACCAGCTCCGCCCGTTCCATCAAGGCGTCGGCAACGCGCCCTCCGACCGTGGCGCTGGGAACTGATGATGACTCCAGCTGCGAACGCAACGGGCTTGGGGTTGGGATTGGTTCGCGCGATGAAGCCGGTTCACCCCGTTCGAGCCGTGTCGGAATGGCTGACGGTCCGAGGTTCTCAAAGTTAAAGACCAGAGAGGGCCGTCCGGAGGTGGGCTCTTCGGCCATTCGGGATGGCGGTGCCGGTTGCTCAACCGTCGTGACTTGGCCGTGCTCGACCAGGGTCCTTTCTGGCGCCTTGTTTGGAAGTGACTTTCCGGCGAGGTCGCCGATGACGTCCAGCGGTTCCAAGACTTCAACCAACTCCGACTCGACTTCCAGTGGGCGCTCGTCCAGCTTGGCCGCGATCGGGAGGTCTGAAACCACGCGTTCGTCGCGGACCGCTGGCTCGCCATGAATCATGATGTCATCGCGAAGCATGCGATCGTCGTCAGCGCCGTCGACGAGGATGTCGGCAACCTCAGTCGACGCGCTGATCTCAAAGGACTCCTTGGCGAAGAACCCAGCGATGCCACCGCTGCGAACCTTGTTGGCCTCAAGAATGGTGGCTTCTTCGCCAAGTTCTTCACGAACCTGGGCCAGAAGAGCACCGAGTTCAGGACCTGAGTAGTGCGTTGGATTGCTCAAGGCTTACCATCCCTAACTGTTCAAGATGTACTTGGGGGCCGAGCTCATCCATGGCGAGCACAGGCGTTGAATTATCGGTGAGTAGAAGGAGCTGTCGAAGGGGTCGACGTAGAGCCTTCGAGGTCAGGATTACGGGCATGTGACCTTGCTGTTCGGCCTCGCGAACCTTGTCACCAACGGCGAGAACCAGCTGATGCATGGTCTCAGGTTCAATGGCGAAGTCGGCACCGGACGGGCCGAACTGAAGGCTGCTAGCCAGGATCTGTTCCAGGCTGGGATCAAGGGTGATGACGCCGAGTGTTCCGTCGGTATCGGCGATGCCAGCACTGATGGAAGGACCAAGGGCGGTGCGGACAGCTTCGGTCAGGTCGGGAAGCTCACGGGTGAGGCGACCGCGTTCGCCAAGGACGTCCAGGATGCGAATGATGTCGCGAATGGGCACCTGTTCACCGAGCAGTTCTTGAAGGACCCGGTGCACTTCGGCGATGGTCAGTTCGGATGTTGCGAGATCATCAACGACCGCTGGGTCGCTCTGGCGGACCAGATCAACCAGCTCTTTCACTTCCTGACGACTAAGCAGGTCAGCGGAACGTTGGCGAATGATTTCGGCCAGGTGGGTGGTGATGACCGATGCTCGGTCGACGATGGTTCCGCCGATGGCTTCTGCCAGGGGTCGGCGTTCAGCGGGAATCCACTTTGCTGGCAGCCCGAATACTGGTTCGACGGTTTCTTCGCCCGGAAGCCGGTTGAGATCATCAGCGATGACCAGGATGTGTCCGGTAGGAGCTTGTCCACGTGCCATTTCGACGCCGTGCACGGTGATCACGTATTCGCCGTTGGGAAGATCAATGTTGTCGCGAGTGCGAATCGGCGGAACAATCAGGCCGATTTCCATGGCAATCTTGCGTCGCAGGGCACGGACTCTGTCCAGGAGGTCGCCACCGACAGCGGTGTCAACGAGGTCGATCATGTCAACCGCCAGTTCGAGGCCGAGTGGCTCGGGGCGAATCTCGACCGCTAACTGCTTGGGGTCATCGGGATCGGCTTCCTCGGCCAGTTCTTCGGCGTCTTCTTGTTCCAGGGCTTCGATCGTTTCGCGAGCGGCCAGTCGTCGTCCGGCGACGAACATGGCGACACCAACGGAGCCAAAGGGCAGGATGGGAATGCCTGGTGCTAAGGCAAGGCCAACGAGGGTGAGGCCACCGTAGCGAAGGGCCAGATGTTGCTTGGTGAGCTGGCCAAGGACGTCGGATCCGAGGTCGCTGCCACCGGTTGAGCGGGTGACAATGATGCCGCTGGCGATGGAGATAAGGAGGGCGGGGATCTGCGAAGCGAGGCCGTCGCCGACGGTCAGGGTGGAGTAGGTGCTGACGGCTTCGCTGAATGGCATGCCCAGCTGCATGACGCCGATGATGAGGCCGCCGACCAGGTTGATGAGGGTGATGAGGATGCCTGCTATGGCGTCGCCCTTGACGAATTTGGAGGCACCGTCCATGGCGCCGTAGAAGTCTGCTTCTTGGCTTACTTCTTCACGGCGTGTGCGAGCTTGTTTCTCGTCAATGAGGCCAGCGGCAAGATCAGCGTCAATGGCCATCTGCTTGCCGGGCAGGGCATCGAGGGTGAAGCGTGCGCCCACTTCGGCCACGCGGGATGAACCGTTGGTGATGACAACGAATTGGATGACGACGAGGATGAGGAAAACGACGAGGCCAACAACGACGGAGCCACCGACGACAAAGGTGCCAAAGGCTTGGATTACGCCGCCCGCACTGCCGGTGCTCAGGATGAGTCTGGTTGAGCTGACGTTGAGGGCGAGGCGGAAGAGGGTGGCGATGAGGAGCAGGGACGGGAACGAGGCCATGTCGAGGGCTCGGACGGTCAGGATGGTGGTCAGGAGGAGGAGAACGCCGAAGGCAATGTTGAGCGATAGGAGCATGTCAAGGACCACTCCGGGGAGTGGTATGACCATCAATGCGACAACAGAGATGACGCCAGCCGAAAGGATCGCGCCACCTGTTCTTGGGTTCTTCACATTGCCTCGTGAAAAGCTTGCCATCCATGGCAACCGGCTTCACCCATCCCTGGATGAAGACCTAGATTGCTGTCAGCCTCGGCCTGCGATGCCCCGCTATGAGGCAAAAGCCCTATACGGGACCTGTGGCTCGGCAATCACCTAGTCCGATCGGGGGCCACTAGGATCGAACCGTGACCACGGATCAGTCCTTTGCTGTAGCCACTCACGCAATGGTGATGATGGTCTTTAGCCGTCCAGATCTTGTGTCGGCCTCAGCCATTGCGGATGAGTTGTCACTGAGCCCCGTTGTTGTTCGACGCACGCTGGCAAAATTGGTGAAGGCTGGCCTCATCTCCTCAAGTCCCGGTCCGGCCGGGGGGTACTCAATCCTCGACGACACGGTGGCGTTGTCAATGATTCTCCAAACGGTACGTGGAGGAAGCGGTGTCGTCGCCCGTCAGTTCGATGTACCAGTTTCATCTTGCGAGGAAGGGCTCGCAGTGGACGAGATCGTTGCCGAGATATATGCCGAGGCTGATGACCTTGTCGATGAACTTTTCAGCTTTTGGACGGTTGCCGGAATTTGTGAAACGGCACGCGGAAGGTTGTCGTGAATCATATATGTAACAGATAGTGTTGCATATATGTCCAAATTGCTGAGAATCGATGGAAGTATCCGAGAGAGTGGATCCCGGAGTCGACAATTGGGCGACGAATTCGTGTCGGCCCTTGCTGATCGAGAGGACGTTCAGGTAGTCAATTCTCGCCGGGTCGGAACCGAACCCCCGGCGGCGCCGACTGATGCGTTCCGGATCGCAAACCACACAAGTCCGGCTGAACGGACAGCCCAGCAGTCAGCGGCTCTGGCGGAGTCCGACCAGTTGATTGATGAATTGTTGGCCTGCGACCTTGTCCTGCTGACCACGCCGATGTACAACTTCAGCGTCGGTGCTGGTGTCAAAAACTGGGTAGACAACCTGATTCGCAAAGACCGAACATTTCGCATTGGGACGGCCGGGATTGAACGACTGGCTGAAGGCAAACGCATGGTCGTGCTCTCAAGTCGAGGACTGTCCTACGCTGCCGACAGCCCATTTGCGACTTGTGATCATCTGAACCCTTGGATCCGAGACATCTTCGGATTTATTGGAATCGAGGAGATCAGTTTCATCATGGCTGACAACCTCGACTTTGCTGGACCTGACGCCGCTCAGCAGTCCATGGCCTCAGCGCGTGAACAGATCCGGTCTCTTGTCAATGCCTGGTGAGCCCCGCCGCGGTGCTGCAAAGGTTGCCGATGTTCCTTCTGACGTCTTGGCCAAGCTCAATCTAGGTGAGATCGAGACAGTGACTTTGGCCGAGACTTTGGCCACAGACTTTGGTGCCCTCATGAAGTCAGTGTTTCACACTCCAGACTGGGGGCCCTTGGGACTGGATGCCAGTTCTGGAGTAACCGTCCGGATGGCGAGGGCCGGAGCCCTGCTGGAGGCCCATCTCACACCTGCGGAACTGACTGAGGCGAGCACACATCCGAATGATGTCGTCCGAGGCTGGGCTGCCTATGCCAACGCTCAACGGGCCAGCAACCTGGGCGAGGCGCTCCAAGCAATGCGACCCTTTGCCGGTGACCATCACTTCGGCGTGCGCGAGTGGGCATGGCTTTGTGTTCGGCCCACGATTGCCTCCGAGCCGAAGGCTGCCATAGACACCCTTACGTCGTGGGCAAGGGTGGCCGACCCAAACATTCGTCGATTCGCAGCTGAGGCCACTCGCCCTCGAGGGGTCTGGGCGAAGCACATCAGACTGCTCAAACTGGACCCCTCCCAGGGTCGCCCGATCCTCGACCAGCTATGCGTTGATGTTGATGACTACGTCCTTCGTTCGGTAGGTAACTGGCTGCGCGATGCAGCAAAGACGTCACCCGAAGCTGTGGACCACATGCTTCGAGAGTGGGAAGAGGAGCATGGCGCCAATGCCCGGATCCAGCGGATCCGACGTAGATCCTTAGGTGCGAACGTGGGTTCTGAATAGGGCAGCCGTTCACCGACCTGCCGCTGGCACAAGTGATTGCACCAACTCGCTCAGTGAGCGGCTCCGCGCAGCTTGTCGATGATTCCAGCTGGCTCAGCTGGAACCGAATCGCTGCGCCACCCGACCATGAGATCGGGGCGAACGAGGACTAGGTCCGCCCCATAGATCTCTCGCGCTGCAGGTTCGGTGATGCGAACGAGGTCCAACGGCAATCCTGCAACATCGGCGGCAGCGACGATCCCTGAGGGGTCTGGCGGCGACTCGCCGAGCACGAGGAGGTTGAAACCAGGCCCAAATCGATCATAAAGCGCAGCGCCATCATCGAGCCACAGGTGGGGAGCGCGATGGCCTGGCCGTGCAACCGGCACATAGTTGCGAGCGTCGTCGGGCGGGGCCGGGGTGCCGTCGGGCACCACGATTGGTGAGCCCTCATAGCGGTAGCCGAGCAGTGTGCCCGAAGATGAGATCAACTTTTCCTGGTCCTTCAAGTCGACGCTCAGTTCGGCGCGGAACGCATCCGCGACCGGGCCGGTGGCATCGAGTTCGTCGCCATATTGCATCACTGCGTAGAGACGGTCGAAACAATCGGCAGCTTCTTGAGTATTGCGAATGCCGATGGGGTGTCGTTCGTACTGGTAGCTGTCCAGCAGATCGGGGCCAGCCCACCCGTCGAGTGCTGCTTGGAGTTTCCAGCCGAGGTCGATCGCATCGGACACGCCGGTGTTCATCCCGAACCCTCCAGTAGGAGTGAACAGATGCGCCGCATCGCCGGCGAGGAAGACGCGACCGGCGCGATATTGCTCGGCCACGAGTGCGTGGGCCGTCCAGGGCTGCACTGAATGAACCTCGATGTCCACCGGTTCGCCGAGGACGTCGGAGACGGCCTTGGCTGGATCGACGGACTCCCAGTCTTGGCCTTCGTCCAGAATGAAGTGATAGGTGTATGTAGCGTCGTCATCCCAGGTCAAGATGAAGCCCTTGTTGTCCCGGTGAAGTGGAAAGAAGATGTTGCCGTGGCCGAAGGAGTGTCGGTTGATGAGGTCGGGTGCTCGGAAGTACAGCGACACGAATGACGCCAGCGAGGCCCTGCCGTGCAGATCGATCCCAAGTTGTTTTCGAACCGTTGATCGACCGCCGTCGCAGCCCACCAGGTAGGAGGCAGCGACAGTCTCGACTCGGCCCGATTCGAGGTGCTCAACTCGACACTTGACTGGCTCGCCCTCACCGTCGTCATCGCTGAAGTCCAGCAGTCGCCATCCGAAGCGGTAGTCCACCGGATCCAACCCGCCCACATAGTCCAGGATCACGGCTTCGACCTCGTGCTGGCCAGTGATGGTCTTGAGGTACGGCGACCAAGCGTGCTCGTCTTCGGCGTAGTCTCCGGCTACCCGATTGGCGACGAGTTCATCGAAAGGAGGTAGAGAGACGCGGTGTAGTTCTCGGCCATGAAGAGTTGAGACCCACAGGTATTCAGCGGGAGCGTCTGGTGGGATGCCTGCATTGGTGATGGCATTGTCGATACCCCAACGCCGGTAGTACTCCATTGTTCGGCTGGCAACGGCGTTGGCGCGGGGATGCGGATTGAGACCAGTGCGTTCCTCGACGACGAGGCACTCGATGCCGCGCCACCCGAGTTCGGCAGCGAGTGAGAGCCCAACCGAGCCGCCGCCGGCGATGATCACCGGATAGTGAGCTTGGAGGGATCCCTCGGTGTTGATCATTGTCGAGCTCGAACGTCAGGAGTGGCGGGTCGATCGTGCATGACGGTAGTAAAGAGCATCTTGTCCTAACGGTGACCGGCAAGGTCAGCGTGCGTATGGAGGAACGATTGGAGGACGGAATTGAATTGGGTGGGCTGTTCCATATTGCTGAGGTGCCCGGCGTCTGGGAGCACGGACAGGCGTGAATTAGAGATCAGAGCCAGCATGCTCTTTCCGATCGAGGGGGGAGTGAGGCGGTCATGTTCTCCAAAGATCAGCTGAACGGGAACGTCGATCTCCGTCAAGTTGGCGGATGCGTCAAAGGCGGTTGTGGCTCTCAGTGTTTTGAGGTAAGCCTCAGGTCGCAGGGCGACGATGCTGTCGAATAGTTCTGTCGCGACCTCCGGTGAGCAGTCCGGCGCCACGAGCGACTTGACGAGAGCGGGAGCAAGATCGGTGAATGTCTTTCCCTCCAGCAACGGTTTCTCACGCAGCTCCAGGAACTCGCGTTGTGTCTCGGCGTTCATGGCACGGAACTCATAAAAGCAATCACACAACGTGAGGGTGGCCACCCGGTCTTTGTGGAGCGGGAAGAACGTCAGAAGTATCCGCGCACCCATCGAAAGACCGACCAGGTGTGCACGCTCGATGTCCAGATGGTCAAGGAGTCGGCGTAGGTCGTCGGCAAAATGAGAGAAGCGACGTTTGCCGGGTACGTCATCGGAGTCGCCATAGCCCCGGGCGTCCCAGGCAATGGCTGTGAAGTCGTTGGCGAGGGCGCTGAGCTGTCGAGTCCAGCTTGTGCGGTTCCCACCGATCCCGTGGAGGAAAACCACCGGCGGACCACTGCCGACGATGTCGCAGCTGAGTGCTGGTGACCCATCGATCTGCACTGTCCGGATTATCTCTGACGCTCGGCTCACCACTTCAGCTGCACAGCCTTCCCCCGGCCACAACTTGTTCGTCGTCAACAAAGACGTCACAGTTTCGCATCGGCAGATCGAAGTGACAATCAGTGAACCGCTCGGCGAACTCGTTGGCTCCGGTGGAAATGAGGAAGCTCCCAGCGATCGCTCGCAGCTCGGTGCAGTTGATGTCGTTGCGGTCATACATCGTGAGCGCTTCCCAGCGCGCCCCCGGGTTGACGCCCCAACCCACATGGGAAATGGCATAGGCGTTCGGATCATCCCAGGCCTCGTAATAGGAACGCATCAGCTCAGCGTCCAGGCCATTGCCCGCGATTTCAACCACTCGATCGTGCTCGATTGTCAGAGTTACTGGTGTGTCGAAATACCGCTTGAAGGTGAGGTTGACATCACCAACGTCGAGCACCACGGTTCCGTTGACGGTGTCAGCAAGCGGAAAACAGAGGCACAGCCCAGCTGGCCAATATGCGATCTTGTCGTCCGGTCCGAGAATGCCGCCCCCGCCGCGGCTGGGGGCTCCGGCTAGGCCAACCACGAGGTCAGTTCCCGCAGCAGAGCGAACACGCATGGTCGAACCTGCGTCAAGGGTTGCGAGGGCGGCTAGTGAGGCCTTGTGGACGCTGATGTTGGGCATGCAGCGTTCGAGCACCTCGGGGTGCTCGTTGGAAATCATCAACACTCGGCCGCCGGCACCGAGCAGCTCTTGTCGGGCTCGGCTGTGCAAGAGACCTTCAACCGTGCAGTCGATAACGAGCGAGCACTCGCCGAGGGCGCGCATGATCTCGGGGTAGTCGTCGTAGGCGTAGGTAGTACCGGTCGATCGCACCGGCACATTGTTTCGTAGCGGTGGCGTTGGCACGACCACTCGCACTGGCCTGGCCCCGATTCGATGAAGTGCATGCTCGGAAAGCTCAACGAGGATGTCGCGGCTCGTTGTCTCGGCAAGCACGCCAATCAGATGACCACTGGCCACCCCTGATAAGCGGAACGATTCCTCGAAGCAATCAATCCATTTGGGTTCGAGCGACTCTTTCATCACCACACCTTTCGCCTTCCCTGCGTTGTCTCACGGCGCCTTGCGCGAGCCTATGGCATTCTCTGCCATGGGTCATATTTGCGCTGCCGTCTTGGGTGAACAGAAACTGCCTGACAGTGCGACGGCAGCGGTTGTCGAGCCGTCTTCATTGGTGGGTGTAGGATCGCTAGCTACTCGCCACACATCGCATGATGTCACGATCGGCATGGAGCTGACCATGAAACCAGTCCCAGGAGACTCTTCTATCTCGCGGCGTCGAGCGCTGTATTTTGCCGCCATTGGTCCGATTGGCGTCGCCCTTGGGGCTTGCGGCAACGATAGCGAAGCCGGGCCGACGGCGACACCAACCACAACGGCCACACAAGCCACAACGGTTGGCGATGGAAACGCAACTCCTGATTGTGTTTTAACTCCCGAAGAAATCGAAGGACCGTTCTACACCGACGTCAACCTGATGCGCCGAGACATCACCGACAACAAACCTGGAGTTGCTCTCGAATTGCAACTCACCATTGTCGACGCCGACACCTGCTCAGCAATATCTGATGCCACGGTCGATGTTTGGCACGCTGATGCGGGCGGTCTTTACTCGGCGTTTCCTGGACAGGGTGATGACGGGGATATCGACAATACCGGCCAGTCGTTTCTCCGCGGAACTCAGACCACCGATGCCAACGGCACCACGACCTTCAGCACGGTGTATCCCGGCTGGTATCGAGGCCGAACAACCCATATCCACATCAAGGTGCACTTCGACAACAACACGCGGGTCACCAGTCAGCTGTACTTTCCCGACGAGGTCACCGCAGCCGCCTATGCAACCGATGCCTACCACGACAGAGGCCCCAAGGACACTGCAAATGAGACTGACGATTTCAGTGCCGCCAATCCTGATCTGAGAATGTCCGTCATCGAGACAGGTGGCTCCTATCTGGCCACCCACACCATCGGAATCCGCCGCTAGGTCTCCGGCCACGTCGTTGGCGAATCGTCGGAGCGTGCTTGCGGGGACCAGGGGGCTGGCTTGTAGTCTCGCTCCATGACCAGCCTCGCTGAAGCGCAGTCAATCCTGGAATCAGATTTCGGTATCGATGTGGCTTCTGTTCGCAGGCTTGATGGGGAGTTTGATGAGAACTTCCTGGTCACGTCCGTCGCCGGAGAGCAGAGCTTGTTCAAGCTCTGCCGTGACGGCAGTGATGCCTCTTACCTCGATATGCAGGATGCTGTACTTGCACATCTCGGGTCCAGAGACATCGGCTCTCCAAGGCACCTGGGTACCCGCTCAACCGGTGGTCGAACAGCACGTTTGCTCTCGTGGATTGAAGGTGACGTTTGGGCTGAAGCTTGCGGCGACGAACCAGCCGCTGATGGGCAACTCCGCTCGCTGGGCCAGACTGTTGCCATCGCCGACCTGGCTTTGACTGACTTCTCTCACCCGGCTTTGGACCGGCGTGACTCGTGGAATATTCTTCAAGCCAGCCAGCTCTTGCCAGTGGCAAACAAGTGGGCCGCGCTGGTTCTGGACGAAGCCGGTCCACTGCTCATCGCTCTCGCCGGTTTACCCCAGCAGGCAATCCACAACGACGCCAATGAGAACAATGTTGTGCTCGGTAATGATAGCTCGCTCACCCTGATCGACTACGGCGACCTGGTCACTGGCCCCCGCATTGTCGGACTCGGTGTTGCTGTGGCCTACTCCATGTTCGGCCATCGTGATCCTCTCCGCGCCGCCTGTGAGGTTGTGGCCGGATATCACTACGAGGTCCCACTGAACCCCGGAGAGCTGGCCCTTCTGGATGGGGTTGTCCGACTGCGTCTTGCCATGAGCATTGCCAACGCCGAGCGATCCTCGGTGGCGCATCCGGAAAACGCCGCCTATCTCGTGACTAGTCAGTCGGCTGTTTTGGATCTGGTCAAGGTGCTGGATGAGCTCGAACCAGACCTCGCGACCGCCAGCTATCGCTATGCCTGTGGTTACCTGCCCGTCGCCGCTCAGCGAGATATTGATTCCTACTTCGCGTCCGCCCAGTTCCAGCCCGAACCGATTGTCGACCTGGATCTGTCGATCGCCCCGATTGTTGACTGGAGCATTGATGCTCCCGAGCTAGCAGCGGTTCCCGAAGATGGCATAGCTCTTGGTCGGTGGCGGGAACGTCGGGCCGTGTATGAGACGGATGCCTTCATCACCCCGTTCGGTGAGCGCCGAACGCTACATATGGGCATTGACGTGTTTGCCCCCGCTGGAACCGAGCTGGCCTCGCCCCTTGGCGGAGTTGTGCTGGCCAGTGAAATTCGGAATAACCCAGGCGACTATGGAGGCGTCATCCTGCTGGAACACGTGACCCCCGAGGGCACTCCGTTCTGGCTCCTGATGGGACATCTCAGTCATGAGAGTGTCACCGCTGCTCCCGTCGGCCGACAGGTCAAGGCAGGCGAGGTAGTCGCCGTGATGGGGGTTCGTGAAGAGAACGGGGGTTGGGATCCTCACGTGCACGTGCAGCTCTTCACCAGCCTGTTAGCAAAGTCGACCGACCTCGATGGGGTGGCGAGGGCCAGTCAGCTGGCGGTCTGGTCATCAATCTCTCCCAACCCGGCGCCCTTGCTGGTCGGCGTTCCTCGCGATGAAGTCACTGCACCCAACCTGCTGGAGGACGACTCCATTATCCGCCTGCGCCGCAGCAAGCTTTCCTCCTCCTTGTCAACCAGCTACCGACGGCCCCTGCACATGGTCCGCGGTGACGGGTCGCACCTGGTTGACGTCGATGGCACGCGCTGGCTTGACCTGGTAAACAATGTGGCCCACGTTGGTCACGAACATCCACAGGTGGTTGGCGCACTAACAGATCAGGCGCGGTTGCTCAATACCAACACTCGCTACCTGCACCCAAGAATCGTGGAGTACGCCGAGCGACTCACCGCTCTGTATCCGGACCCCTTGTCGGTGGTGATGTTCACCAATTCGGGCAGCGAGGCCCTCGATCTTGCCCTTCGCCTCGCCCGCACCGCCACGGGTCGCCCCGGCACGCTGGTCATGGACTGGGCCTACCACGGCAACCTCACATCCTTGATCGCACTCAGTCCGTACAAGTTCAATCGTCCAGGCGGTTCGGGCCGCGAAGAACCGGTTCGGATTTGTGAACTACCCGACCCATACCGGGGCAGTCATGGGGCCCAGGGGGCGGCCTACGCCGAGGATGTTGCCCTGCAAGCGACATCACTGGCTGAGGCCTCATATCCAGCCGCCGCGTTCCTGCACGAGTCGATCTCGGGGTGTGGAGGTCAGGTCGATCTTGCGCCTGGCTACCTCGCTGCCGCCTACCACCAAGCCCGATCCGTCGGAGCGCTTTGCATTGCGGATGAGGTTCAGTGCGGAATGGGTCGAGTCGGCGATGCATGGTCAGCGTTTGAGAGCCACGGTGTTGTGCCTGACATTGTCACCATTGGCAAACCAATCGGCAACGGCCATCCCATGGGGGCGGTAATCACCACCCCAGAAGTGGCCAGGGCTTTCCGCAATGGCATGGAATACTTCAATACCTTCGGCGGCAACCCGGTCTCGTGTTCGGTTGGCCTGGCAGTGTTGGACGTTATTCGTGACGAGCGGCTGGTGGCCAATGCTGACCTGATTGGCCGTCACCTTCTTGTCGGGCTTCGTGAGCTGGCTGGACGCCACGATGTTGTTGGAGACGTTAGAGGTCGCGGACTGTTCCTCGGAGTTGACCTGGTCAAGGACCGAGAATCCAGGACTCCCGCTCCTGACGTTGCCGCCCAGGTGGTGGAGGGTCTGCTCGGACACAGAATCCTTATCTCCAGCGATGGCCCAGCGAACAATGTGCTCAAGATCAAGCCCCCGATGGTGCTGACTGTGAGCGAAGCCGATCGCGTGATTGAGGCCCTGGATGATGTGTTCAGCTCCGTGAGGTCAATGGTGGCGGACTAGAGCCGAGAGTCTCTTCTAGGCGGAGGCTCGGGCGTGGAGCGTGGGCAGGACCACATTCGAGGCAGCCCGGAGCGACAAGCGTCGATCGAGCGCTAGCCCATCTTTGACGGGCGATCAGCTCCTTAGTTGTCGTACTACCAGCCAGAAATTCTTGGCCAGAACTGACCATGGATGTCCGGATCTGGAGAAAGTACGTGATAACCGTTGTGCTGGGATGCCGTGGCGCAAGCATGATTGGGCATGATCCGCAGACGGCTGCCAATTGGTAGTTCCGGCAAGCCATGCTCACTTGACGGCCGAAGCGAGATTGTGCCGTGTTCCTGGTTGACTGCCGTCAGCACCAGGTCAGGAATCGGCCTTCCTTTTTCGTCGCAAACGAGGCCGAAACCTTGATCAATTGTCTGTGTCGCCGTACCCCGATCTCGGGACATCGCCATCCATCCAGCATCGACGAGAATCCAGCCCTTGTCACTCTGATGCCCAATGACTGTGGTCAGGACCGAGAGGGCAATGTCATCGAGTGAGCAGACACCTATCCCGGCCATGACTAGGTCGAAGAAGGTGTAGACGCCGGCACGGAGCTCGGTCACGCCGCTCAGATCTTGCGCTGCGTGAGCGGTCGGAGTTGAACCCACACTGACCACCGGGCAAGAATGGCCTGCTTCGCGCAGAGCCCGCGCCGCAGTAACTGTTGCCAATCTTTCGAGTTCGGCAAACTTGGCGTGAGCTGGTGCGCCGGACACACCGTAGCTCTCGCCCGCGTGGCTCAATACACCGCGTAGTTCTGCTCCGCCAGACGCCAGTATGTCGGCGACCTTGTGCAGCTCGCGACTGTCTGCTGGCAGACCTCCCCGGTGGCCATCGCTATCAATCTCGATCATGACTGGAATGGACTGCCCTGCCGACATGCATTTGGCTGCCACGGCCTCGGCCTGAGCAACGGAGTCAAGCAAGATTGAAAGATCACAACCCTCGGAGCGGATGGCCAATACACGGTCGAGCTTCTGAGGAGAGATGCCAACGGCATAGGTGATGTCTCGAATACCAGCCTTGGCGAAATGCTCGGCCTCACTGAGAGTCGAGACGGCAGCTTTGGCATCCGGATGTTCGAGCACCCGTTCTGCGACCTCGATTGACTTGCCAGTCTTGAGATGTGGACGCAGTTGAACGCCAAGGGCGTTGGCCTTTTGACGTAGCCGCAGCACGTTCTTCTCCAGCCTTGCTTCGTCCAACAGGAGACACGGTGTTTCGAGCGTTGACATCAGATTTGAAGGCTCGACCGCCATGTGGACCTCCTCAGGTGTTGGACCAAGGATTCTAGCCAGAGTCGATGAATGCAGCGGCTTAGCCAGTAGTCACGTTCCGGTTGGTTCCACGGTTGCTGCGGAGGACATGAGGATCGTTGTTTTGTGTGGAGCACGGGTTCGGTGTCTGGTGCCCCTGGGGATGGTGAAGCCTTGGTGAGCATCTAAAACAACAGGGTCACTGTCTTCGACGTCGATATGGAGCTGACCGTCGAGTACGAAGAAAAACTCGTCTTCGTCGTCATGTTGGTGCCAATGAAATTCACCCTTGATGATTCCGAGCCTCATGACATTGCCGTCGACCTGGGTGAGTGTCTGATTCAGCCATTCTTTGGTGTTACTTTGAGCGATCGCGGGTACGTCGATGACGGTGAGGTAGCCGTACTCGTTGTCTAGTGAGATGTTGTATTTGTCTTGGCTCATATGCTTGCCTCGCTCAGGTGGAAGTTGGATTGGATCGTCTGGCTATTGATGCAGTGCGGTCTCGGCGGCCTTGATGGCGGTGTCGATGTCTGCGTCGCCGATGTCGAGGTGTGTGACGGCCCGAATTTGGGTCGGAGTGATTGCCAGCGCCGCTACCCCGTGGCGCATCCATTGGCTGACAACATCTTCAGAAGACCGGCCTCTGACCTGGAAATAGATCATGTTCGTGACAACACTGTCGAGATCAAGTTCGACACCATCAATCTGGTCAAGGCCTTCGGCCAGACGGCGTGCCCGAGCGTGGTCCTGGACCAGAAGGCCTTTGTGGTGATCCAATGCGTGCAGCGCCCCAGCAGCCATCATGCCACCCTGTCGAATGCCTCCGCCGTACATTTTCTTGAATCGGCGTGCCTCGCGAATGAGGGGAGTGCTGCCAGCCAGCGCTGACCCCATTGGTGCGCCAAGTCCTTTGGAGAAGCAGACGCTAACGGTGTCGAAACCTGCGGCATAATCAGCTTCGCTGATACCGGTGGCGGCGCAGGCATTCCAGAGCCGTGCGCCGTCGAGATGAAGGCCAAGCCCACTCTCCGCTGCTGTTTCGCAGACATCGTTGAGTTGCTCGAGGGGCCAGATCGAACCGCCAGCACCATTGTGGGTGTTCTCCACGGTAAGAAGAGTCACTGGTTCGAACATCGAGGCTGGCATCGAACCGGATCGGGCAGGGATGGCGGCAGCGACGGCCGCGCTATCGAACTTGCCATCGGAGCCAGGTAGCTCTCGAACGATGATCCCACCCAATGTGTTGGCTGCCCCGTTCTCATGGCGATAGATGTGGGAATCGATGGCGCTCAGCATCGTGTCGCCTGGGCGTGTGAGAACCCGAATCATGATCTGGTTTGCCATGGTTCCCGATGGGACGAATACGGCGTCTTCTTTGCCAAGCAGTGCAGCGGTCCGCAGTTCCAATTGACGGATGGTGGGATCCTCGTCGTACACGTCGTCGCCGACCGGAGCCGAGGCGATCGCTTGTCGCATCGAGTCAGTTGGCTGGGTGACGGTGTCTGAGCGCAGGTCAATCATGGTGTTTCACTTTCTTCCCTGCTCATTGGCGAAGGGGAGGCTTCACGGGGTTGTAAGTACGGTAGTGATCGCATCGACTAGGAGGTCGATTTCATCGTCGGATGTGTAGTGGACCCAGCTCAGCCGAACGACCCCGCGATCGGGATCGATTCCGACTCCATCGAGCACGCGGTTTGCGTAGAAGCTTCCGGAGGCGGTGAGTACGCCTCGATCGATCAACGCGTCGGCGACTTGATCGGGGTGTTGCTTGCCGGTGTCAAAAGCAATCGTGGGGCAGCGGTGCGGCGCGTCATCCAGTATCGAGCTGGCGCCAAGAACTCGAACATCCAGATCTGCCAGCGCTCCAAGCACGTGTTCTACTTGTCGCCGCTCATGGTTGCGCCACAAGTCCGCCGTTGATCGGCAAGCGCTCCATAAATCATCTGGTTGCCCGCCGTGGTGCTGATGCAGATCCTCGATGTAGTTCAAGACGCCCCCAGCGGCAGCTACCTGCGCGTGATCAGCCCCCGCTGGCGCCAGTCGATATCCGGGCTCGTTCTTCGTGAAGTAGTGGCCCTGATGCGGCAACTCTTCCATGACGCCGTGTCGTGTCACCATCAGTCCTTGGTGGACCGAAAAGGTCTTGTACAAGCTGAACAAGTAGATGTCGGCTCCCAACGCCGAAACATCGGGGATCCCGTGTGGAGCGAACGACACGCCGTCAACAATCGTGCGCGCTCCCGCTTGTTGAGCAAGACTGCAGATCGTGGCCACATCGTTTTCCTGGCCGATGAGGTTTGATGCGTGGGGGAAACACACCAGTTTGGTTCGTGGGCTGAGTTTCGCTTCGAGCTCATTGATGTCCAGTAGTCCCGTTACCGGATCGGTTCGCCATTCCCGAATTGATGCACCTGCGGAAAGAGCAGAGCGTCTGATACCACCAGTGTTGGCTTCATGATCCTGGTTGGTGACAACGACTTCGTCGCCGGCGCCGAGCGTGCTAGCAAACGCGTTGGCCAGGACGTAGCTGTTCATGGATGTCGATGGGCCGAATGACAGCTCCTCGGGGGCGACGCCCAGCGCTTCGCTCCACCGCTCCAGCGATCGCTGCATTCGGGAGGCGGCGAGCTCGGACTCTTCGTATCGAGAACCGGGTTGCACCTTGGATTCGAGGTAGAACGCGTGGAGCGCGTCAATGGTGTGTCTGCACGCAAGTGATCCAGCTGCGTTGTCGAAGAACGCTCTTGGATGCTGGCGCAGGGCGGGGAATTGCTGGCGCACATATGTCTGGTCAAGATCAGACGCTGCTGCATTGCCGGAGGTGATGCGGGGCTCGTGCATGCCGAAATTGTGGCATGCACGAGCCGTAAGGAGAACCAAGAATTCTTTCGTAAGTGTGAAGCTAGGCTTCATGCTCGTGCGGCTGCATCACCTGCGATCATTCCTGGTAACTATCCGTCTTGGATCGATGGCCGCTGCTGCCCAAACCCTTGGGTATTCCGCTCCCGCCATCAGTCAGCACATTGCCGCGCTCGAGAGAGAATATGGAGCCAAGCTTGTGCATCGGCATGCCCGGGGAGTTGTCGCCACCACAGCAGGCGCCGTCTTGTTCGAACGCGGTGAGGCCCTCCTTAATCAAGCTGACGGAATTGCCAACGAAATCAATGACACCGTCACCCAGCCCAACCGGCTCCGTGTTGGCGCATTCTCCACCGCGGCTCAGCACTTATTGCCCCCAACGCTCGTGACTTTTCCTCTCAAACACCCGGGGGTCGATGTGCAGCTCTTGGACCGGGAACCGCCCGACGGGTACGACGATGTTGCTGCTGGTCGCCTTGATCTGTTGATAACACATCGCTACCCGGGAACTGCTGAACCCGACAGGCAAGGGCTCACACTTCAACCCATCCTGGAGGATCCAATCGAGCTTCATGCTGGTTCTTCTGACCCAGCCTTTCACGCTCGATCAATCGTCGAACTCGCTGATGCTCAATGGATCTCTGGCCCGCAAGGAGCACCAAATCGCATTGCTCTCAACGCTGCCGCCCAAGCTGCCGGGTTTGCACCAAAGGTTCGCTTTGAGACGACGGACTACACGGTCAGCCTGGTGCTGGCCAGCAATGGTCTTGGCCCATGTTTTGTGGCCAGACTGGTTGCCAATAACGTTCCCCAACAAAACACCCGTGTGCCAGGGTTCGTGCCGCCGATCCCCATGATTCGTAGCATTGGCCTCGTGTACCGGTCACCCGTACGATCCGAGCCTTTGGCTGACTTGATAGCCGACATCACCGCCACTGCCGCCAACGCCATTCCGTGAACGGATGCTGGCCTTGCTCGCCAAGCAGCCGTAGTCGGCCGTATGATCCGCTGGCAGCGAAAGACGCCTCGGAATGAAAGAGCCATTGCAGTGAAAGACGCATCGCAGTGAAGTACGCCCTGACCCTTCCTCCATTTGGAGAGCTTTCTGACCCCGCGACAATGGTCGAGGTTGCGCTTGTTGCCGAGTCGGCTGGATGGGACGGCGTTTTCCTGTGGGATCACATTCTGCGTCCGCCTGGACAACCCCCCGAAGTTGCCGATCCTTGGATCATGCTTGCCGCGATTGCCATGGCCACAACGACGCTACGCCTCGGGCCAATGGTGACCCCAATAACACGCCGTCGTCCAATCAAACTGGCTCGCGAGGCCGTAACTCTTGACCACCTATCGGCTGGACGGGTAACGCTTGGCTTGGGTCTGGGAGTTGACACTTCGGGTGAGTTGAGTCGATTCGGAGAGGTTCTGGACGCCAAGCTTCGGGGCCAGCGCCTGGACGAGGGAATCGAACTTCTGTGCTCGTTTTGGAGCGGGGAGACCGTCCATTTCGCCGGTGAACACTTCATTGCTGATGGTGTAGATGTATTGCCACGGCCGGTCCAGCGTCCAAGAATTCCACTCTGGCTGGCAGCTCGAGCGACTGCCCGCAAACCTGTTCGGCGGGCGGCTCGCTACGACGGTCTCTACCCAATTGAGGTAGACGCGAAGGGTCTGCGCGAAATGCTCGAGGCGGTGCGTGAGGAACGGGGTGGGCTCGAGGACTTTGATGTTGCCACCAGTCCATCCAATGCGCAGGAGTTCGAAGACTTTGCTGAAGCTGGCATGACCTGGGCGCTAAAGGGTGCTGCTCCCGGCACACCCTTGGATGAGGTCTTCGCTATGGCCTCAACGCATCCATCGGCCACATTCTGAAACGGATCTGGGTGAGTCAATAGTTCGAACGGCCCAGTCATGTGCTCTCTGGTGCTCTGATGTGCTCATGAACCAGACCCTGGCCGAGGCCTACCATTGACGGGATGCGTCGAATGAAGCCATCCCTTTCTGTAATTGTCTTGCTGCTTTCAATGGTCGCCATGCCTGCCCTGGTTCTTCCCAGTCCTGTTTCCGCTGAACTAAGCGACGACACGGGTTCCTACGGGGTCGCTAACCCTGACTTGTCATTTGGGATCAAGCCCGATGCCAGCGTTGCCTCCATGATCTCGATCGGCAATTTGGTCTTCGTGGGCGGTAAGTTCACTGAGGTCACGAGGAATCGGACCGTCATTTCAAACCGCTCGTACCTGGCAGCGTTTGACGCCACCACCGGCGCATACGTTCCGAGCTTCAGCGCCATTGTCGATGGTCCGGTCAACGCCATGGCGGAGTACCAAGGCAAGTTGCTGATTGGCGGCAAGTTCGGGACAGTAAACGGTCAGAACGTCAAGGCTATTGCCCTGCTTGATCCGGTCACGGGCGAGACCGAAGCGCTACCATTTCGTCTAAACGGTGGTGCGCCCGCCGGGGTGCGAGGGTTCGATCAGGACGGCGGGTTCCTGTACGTAACTGGAGTCTTCAATCGCGCCGTTGGAAACAATGGCAGCCACACCGTAAAGAATGCAGCTCGCTTTGTGATCGCTACTGGCGAAGTGGACACGAACTGGGCTCCCGCCCTGACCGGCTCCGGTTGGAGCATTGCTGCTGACCCCGCTAACTCCAGGGTGTACGTTGCGGCGTTCCAAGGGCAAGGCCTGATCTCTCTGGATGCGGCGACCGGAGCCATCGTTGGTAATGGCTGGGTAGGCGGCGGTATGACACGCCCCTATGACCTGGTTGTTCATCGAGGCAAGATTTGGATCGTCGGAAATGAGCACGCCCTGTTTGTCTTGGACGCTGCATCGCTGACAGTCGAGCGCTACCACTATTCCGGCCAAGCTGGTCAGGCGAATCCTTGGAACGGTGGTGAATACCAGGCCCTGTTCGTTGATGGAGACCGGGTGTATGCGTCATGCCACTGCAACTACGAGACTCGACTGGTCGGTGAGAACATACGTCGACCCATCTCCTTCCTCGTGGCCTTTGATGCCAACACAGGGCTCCACATTCCATCCTTTGATCCTCACTTGCTTGGAGATTCAGGACCATGGGCGATAACCAAGGGGCCAGATGGCTGCATCTGGACTGGCGGCGATCTTCGCAAGTCAGGTGCCACCAAGGTTGATGGCATCGCCCGGCTCTGTGACATCACCAACCTCGACGGCCAGAATCTGGTCAACCTAGCTCCGGCCGCAACGTTCAGTTCGGGGCCCGGCTACTACCAACTGGATCTGGGGAGCACCCGCGCCATAGCCGACATTGAGGTGCACGCCTCGATTGGTGACAACTTCATTCTTGTGTCCGAGCGGCCGTTTCGGAACGACAAGAGCCCGGCTCAACTAGCGGGCATGTCGGGATACCACGGGACGAGAGTCATCCGCAGCGACAATGTCAACCGGCGCTGGTTCAGCACCCATGCTCGATACGTTCGCGTCTATACGAGTTCGTCAGTAAATAAGAGTCAGATCTTTGTCAACGGGAGTGCTCAAGGGCCCGTGGTTGACACCGAGCGTCCGTCGAAGCCCACGTCGATGGTTTTGGTGGCCGGGCTTGACCGGGTGGATCTGGCGTGGACTGCGTCGACGGATAATGTCGGAGTTACTGGGTACAACGTGTATCGCTCAGAGTCTGCGGGTGGAGCGTTTGCACTGGTCGGAACCTCGTCATCAACCTCGTATGCGGACACTAATTTGGTGGATGGTTCCTATTGGTATTATCTGCGGGCGGTGGACGGTGCCGGGAACGTGAGTTGGCGCAACGGCACGCGGTCGGCGACCGTAGGTGGAGCTGCTGACACCGAGCGTCCGTCGAAGCCCACGTCGATGGTTTTGGTGGCCGGGCTTGACCGGGTGGATCTGGCGTGGACTGCGTCGACGGATAATGTCGGAGTTACTGGGTACAACGTGTATCGCTCAGAGTCTGCGGGTGGAGCGTTTGCACTGGTCGGAACCTCGTCATCAACCTCGTATGCGGACACTAATTTGGTGGATGGTTCCTATTGGTATTATCTGCGGGCGGTGGACGGTGCCGGGAACGTGAGTTGGCGCAACGGCACGCGGTCGGCGACCGTAGGTGGGGCTGTTGACACCGAACGTCCAACCACACCTCGTGGACTGCGACTGGCCAGTGTCGACGCAACTTCGGTCTCGCTGGGATGGACGGCTTCAACAGACAATGTTGGAGTACTCGAATACCAGATCTTCGATGGTGGAGTGCTCGTCAGGACTTCCACAAACCCGTCGCTCATTATCTCGGGTCTGAACAGCGGCTCAACCCATTCCTATTGGGTCAAGGCAATTGACGTTGCTGGCAACACGAGCTGGCGCAGCAACCAGTTGTCCGTGACATTGCCGTAACCGGTAGACATCGACATTGACGACTTGTGGAAGCCGGCAAGTTGCTAGCGGCTCAATACTCAACGCGAGGACCAAGTCTTGTTAGACCTTCGTCCGCCGGCTGAAGCCGGCCTCTTGATCCTCAGAAGCCGCGGCCGTTCGAGCTCGCACCAGGCGTGAGTCGGGGACTCGAACTTGGCGAATCGTGTCAGCGAAGTAGGAGCGGGGCTTGCGCATGACAAAGGCGAGCACGATGGCAATTGCTTCGAACAAGGTGCCGGGAATCTCGGCCCCAACATCGACATTGTCGTGAAGGAAGCGGGCCAGCGGACGAACCTCAACAACCGGGACACCAGCCTCGATTGCTCGCTCGCGAATACGCAAGGCAAGATCATCACCGCCCTTGGCCACCAGTGACGGCACCCCACCGCCAGAATACTTGATGGCGACAGCAACGTGGGTTGGGTTAACCATCACCACGGCGGCCTCAGCAACCTCGTTCAGCATCTGGTTCTGGCTCAGTTTCTGGTGAGCAGCCTTGCGTCGAGCTCGAACCATCGGGTCACCTTCATTGCTCTTGTGCTCCATCTTGATTTCGTGCTTAGACATCTTGAGTTGCTTCGCAATCTTGTGGCGTTGGAAGGCATAGTCGCCGAAACCAATAACAAGCCCCGCAACCGCAGCCATGCGGATCAGGCTCAGAACCGCCTCACCCAACAACGGCAAGGTCTGGGCAACATCGTTGGTTGTTCCATTGGCGTATCGCTCAAGAACTTCGGTGACCAGGCTGGTCATGAGCACAGCCAAGATGATCAAGCGGATAAACGACTTGCCCGTGTCGACCAGAGGCTGGGCTGAGAACATGCGCTTGAAGCCCTGCTTCATCGAGATCCGCTCCAGCTTCGGCTTGAGCGATTCACCCGAGAGCACAACACCGCCCTGCACGGCCAGGCCAAACCAGGTCACCAACATGACAGTGGCAAAGAGTGGACCCAGCGCCATGACCGTGATGGGAATTGCTGGCTTGAGGGTCAGCAGGGTGGCATCAAGGTCGCCCGTCGCCGCCGCCTCATTGGCGGAACGAACCACGGTCGAAACTGCCTGGTACACCCGGCTAATAGTCAGGGGCAACACATAGGTGACGATCAAGAGCACGACGTATTGCACCAGGTCAACCGAGCGAGGAATCTGGCCGCGCTTTCGCGCATCCAGCAGCTTCTTCGCTGTCGGTTTCTCAGTCTTTTCCCCACTACTGCTCTGGGCCATATCAGCCTCCGACCAGAGTGACGCCCCATTGCAGGGCCCGGGTCACAAAGGTAGCAACGGCCTTGATGACCAAGGGCAGCGCAATTCCGAACAGGCTGACCAACACCATGGCCTTGACGGCAAAGCCGATCACCATGATGTTCATCTTTGGTGCGGCTCGAGTAGCAAGTGCCAGCACAACCTCGGTCATGGCTAGCGCGACGAGGATGGGGAAGCTGATCTCGACCGCAGCAATCATCAGCTGGCCGACCCCTTCGGACATGACCTTGGCAATGGACTCCACCCGAAGCCCCGACACCGGGGCAGCCTCATAGCTTCGCAAGACCCCACGAATGATCATGAGATGACCGTTCATGATGAACAAGGTGGTGACACCAATGAGCTGATACAACCGACCCATTGGAGCCGCGCTGGACTGGGTGAACGGATCGAAAATCGCTGCGCTGGACAGGCCACCGCTGAAGTCGGCCATGGCCCCCGCAATCTGCAAGCTGGACATCAACAGTTGCACGATGAAGCCCAGCAGGGCACCAACAACAACCTGGTAGATGATGGCAACCATCAAGGAACCAGTTGACCAGCCTCCAATGCCCGCTTCCAGAACGATTGGCTGTTGGGGAGCAACGGAGATGGCCAATGCCACAGCGAGACCAACGCGGATCCGATTGGGAATCAGGGTTCCGTTAAAGGGCGGTGAAACAGTAAAGACCGTCAACAGGCGCGTCATGACCAGAACAAAACTCAGCAAAACGCCCGGGGCGATGGCCAGATTCATCGGTGCTGGCTCATCTGTGCTGGCTCATCTGTACGGTCTCAGCGTGGCCGTGCTGTTTCATCAGGAAGCGGCTCATTGGGACACGCGGCTTAGAGATACTGCGGGATGCGCAGGATGATGTCGCGGGTAAAGGAAATGAGTTCCTGCATCATCCAGTTACCGGAGAACACAATGACAAGACCAACGGCGACGAACTTGGGCACAAAGGCCAAGGTCTGTTCCTGGATCTGGGTGATCGACTGAAAGAGTCCAACCAGAACACCAACGCCCATAGCTGTCAACAAGATGGGAGCCCCAACCTTGGCCGCGGTCCACATGGCTGAGGTGATGATTTCGATTACTGCTGCTTCATCCATAGTGTTGTCCCCTTACCCGACCACGAAGCTGGTCAACAGGGTTTCGACAATCAGTGACCAACCTCCAACCATGACGAAGAGCAAGAGCTTGAACGGCAGCGAAACAAAGATTGGGGGCAGCATCATCATGCCCAAGGACATGAGGCTGGCAGCAACAACAATGTCGACAATCAAGAAGGGGATGAAGATTACAAAACCAATGATGAATGCCGTCTTCAGCTCCGACAGCATGAAGGCCGGAATCAGGGTCATCATGGAGATGTCGTCCGGCGTTTCGGGCTTGTCCATCTGGCTGGCAGACAACATCAGTTCGAGTTCGTCATCACGGGTTTGTAACAGCATGAATTGCTTGACCGGAACCGTTGCTAGGTCGATGGCAACTTCCTGGGTGATTGCCCCGTCCAAGTAAGGCTGCAGGGCTTCTTCGTTCATCTGATTCAGTGCGGGGCTCATCACAAACATGCTGAGAAACATGGCCAGGCCGATGATGACCTGGTTGGGCGGCACTCCCTGCAAGCCAAGGGCGTTGCGGGTGAGGGAGAGCACGATGACGATCCGGGTGAAGCCAGACATCATGATGACGAGAGATGGAGCGAGGGACAGGACAGCCAAGCCGACGATCAGGAGCACAGACTGGGAAGGCTCCGATCCTGGAGCTCCAATATCAATCTGTATCGCCCCGTCATCAGATACGTCCAGATCCGGTTGCTGACTGCCCGGCGTTGGAGCTTGGGGAACCGGCAATTCGGGTGGCGCCTGGGCCCCAGCTGCCGTAGCCCCAAAAACACCAAGCATGCTGAGCATCACGATGCTCAGCATCATGAAGGCCACAGGGAGCCGGAGGGAGATAGGGGATTTGAGCGGGAACAAAACCCTCAGCCGTCGCCGGCGGGGGATTGGTTTCATGTGGGGAGGCCTCCGCCTCCGAGGTCAGGCCTTTCGGACCGTCATCTCTCGGAGCGCATCTAGTGCTCTCGTCCCTGAGTGAGTGGAGCCTTTTGCTCCGTGGTCTGGCTTCCGTGCCAGACCGGTCTTCTTGCTAGTACGTGTTGTCGACTGGGATTTCGCTCCAGCGAATGGCCGTTCGGCCGCTATTCCCAGTTCTGCTAGGAGTTCGGACTCACTGCCATGCTTGTCTCGCTTCGCCTGAGCATGCTCCTCCTGGCCAGGCTTGCGGCGACGAGTCTTTCGGTCGCTGGCTGACGGGGAGAGTGGATGATTGTTTAGATCATCGCCTTCGGCGATGAGGCTGACGCCGGCGTCAGTAACGCCAATGAGTATGTTTCGCTCACCGACACGGACCAAAGCAATGGAGCTAGTCCTTGACAGCTGCTTGCGAGACGTGACTTCAATTGGAGCAGTCGCCGAGCGTCCGAGTCCGCCGAGGCGCTTTCGTCCGACCTGTTGAATGAACCACAGGAGACCACCGATGACGGCGAGGGAGACGATCATGCGAATCAGGAGTTCGATGGTTGAGACGCCACTCATCTACTGGCCTTCCTGAGATGGGTCGATGATCTCGGTGACCCGCACTGCGTATTGATCATCAACAACAACAACCTCGCCTCGGGCTAGCAGGGTGCCGTTGACTCGCACGTCCACTGGCGCCCCGGTCGCTCGATCCAGCTGGATGACTGAGCCGATATCAAGCGAGACGACATCAGCGAGTGGCATGGAGGCTCGGCCGAGCTCGACGGAAACGCTGAGTTCGACATTGCGGAGCATCTCGATGCCCGCGGTGATCGTTCCGTCGGACAGGGCACCAGCTGGCTGGGTATCGCCGGAACGTGAATTTCCGGTTGGGCCGCTGGAAGACTGCGGCTCATTGCGGCGGTCACCGCCGGTCACGATGACAGCAACCGTCATGCCTTCCTTCTCGATCCGAATCGCTGAGGTTGGAACACCAAATCGGTCGAGTAGATCGGTGACGGTGGCCACGGGAGGGGCCGCACTGGCCTTGAAATCTCCTGCGATAGCACCAGCAAGGGCATCGAGCAAGCGTTCGCCATCGTCGCCGAGGTCATCACGAACAGCGACGACTAGCTCGGGTTCCTTCGTTCCTTGCGGACCGAGATCTGCGGTAATGAGTGGTCCGGCCAGGTCTTGTGCAAGATCCTGAACATTGGCGGAGCTTGCCTGAAGGTCTAGAGCCACCAAGGTGTCTGCTAGTGCCTCGGTAAGTCCCGGCAGGGTTGTCGTGGTGCTCATGATCGTCCTTGTCCGGCTAGCTGAGTCGTTGGTCTGTTTGATGCCTGGTTTGAGATCTGACTACCTGGGCTGTTGCTGATTGCGGGTCCTACTACTTCGGCAACAAGTCGCTTGCCGAGCTGGCCTGCTTTGACCATGAAGAGTGTGGACTCACCGACGCTGGCGATGAGGTCTCGGGTAACGGGATGGTTCGTGCGCAGGACGTCGCCCGCTTGAAGTCCTGCAAGGTCGCGAGCGGAGACGGGCATTGGATCGAAGCCAACGGCTACGTCCAGTGGGATTGGCTGCACGGCGCGCTGGGTAAGGGAGTTCTGTCGGTAGCGTCTTCCACCGCTGGTTCCGGCCAGGCGTCGGTCGACGCTTTCGGAGAAGCGCTGCAGGGTCGACATGTAGAGTCCGAACGAGAAGCGCCCTTCGAGCTCGGCTCCCTCAATCTTGACTGGAATCTCCAATGCTGGCTCCTTGACCAGGTCAGGGAGGAGGAAGGTGTCCGACACATGGCCTTCGATGGTGATTGGGTTGAGGCGGTACGAATCGGTGATCAGCTCGGCGAAGGGAGAGATGAGTTGCTCGAGCACACCGGCCTCCAAGGCCGTGAGGGGGCGAGCATCGACATAATCCCCCGGGCGGCCACCAAGGAGGAGAGTGGCCAGCCCGAGGGCGAGGTTGAGATCAATGGCGATGAGACCGCGGGCAACACCGTCATCGCATTCCAGGACGATGACGTGACGAGCAGATTTGTCGCCGAGATCAAGCAAACAGATTTGTTTGACCGGCTCGGCAGTCACTGTGAAGTCAGACATCCACTTGTCCAGTTCGTCAGCGCAGCGAACTCCTAAGGTGTCCGCGGCCTGCTGGAACAGGCCAGCGCGGCCAGTCGTGAGACCTCGGGCTTCAAACAGGTTGAATGGCGAAGCATTCGCTGCATCACTGCTTCGAGGCGCGTCAGAGGACTCAGTGGCCACTGGAGCTTCGTCTGTTTCTGGAGATACGTCACCGGACGCGTGATCTGACACGTTGGCAGGCTCGGATGCTGGTCCTCGGGTATGAGAGGGAACTGGGTATCTCGGCCTATTCGGGTCGTTCAACGGCGGAGCGGCCGGGCAACAATGGCGGAGTGACGGCCAAGTGATGGGGAAATAATCGTGGAAATCGATACTGCATTACTAGTGCTAGTACCTGCATGGGGTTGCAGGTAGAAGAATCTAGAAGAATTGCCAATCTTGTCTCAAGTACGCCAAGGAGAGGCCGACTGGGGGGTAGCGACACCAAGGAGGACAGTTGTCGATGGACCTGCAACTCAGTACAGCCGATCGAGAGACCGTGGAGAAGAATATTCCACTGGTTGAGCACATCGTGAACCGACTGGTGGCCCGATTTCCGGCTACCCATAGTCGGGACGATCTGGTGCAAGCCGGAATGATGGGATTGATTGACGCCACTCGGCGCTTCGATCCTGAAGCCGGACGCGCCTTTTCAACATTCGCCGGACACCGGATTGAAGGGGAGATCATCGACATGCTGCGGCGTGACGACTGGGCCCCCCGCTCCGTTCGAGCACTAGAACGCCGCGTTCGAGAAGCCGAGCACTCAATCACCAGCCGAACTGGCTCCGAACCAAGCCGTGAGGCCCTCAGCAAGCTGCTTGAGGTTAGGCCAAACCAGATCGACCAGTCTCGTCGTGATCTGGCCCAAGCAGATATTGACTCGCTGGATCGACCGGTATCGGATGCTGAAACATCTGTCCCGCTGTCCGCCACCGTGGAGTCGAGCATGGCGCCAGTTCATGAGCGGTTGGACAACCAAGAGATGCTTGGCTATCTGCGAGATGCGGTGAAATTGCTTCCCGAGCGTCACCGGCTAGTAGTCGTCGGATTCTTCTTTGAAGGAAAATCCATGACCGAACTGGGGGAGATCCTCGGAGTCACCCAGTCTCGGGCGTCTCAGCTCAAGGAAGAGGCAACAAGGATGATGCGCGAAGGCATGCTTCTTCAATACGAAGAGCAAGATTCGGAATCGGGCAATGAGTCGGTAACAGGCAGCAATGATGGCAAGGGACCTGGATCAGCAAAGCGACCAACCCGCAGGCAACGGACCTTCAATGACTCCCTTACCAACGCAAGCACCTGGAAGGGTCGCCTGGAGAAGACCCCTGTCATCTAACAGGGTGCTGTCTCATCTAGCAGAATGCTTGTCGGGCTTGTAATCGCAGGCATAGTCCAAAAGGTCTAATACTGACCTGACTACGGTCGATCCTGGGATCATGGTAGATCTCTTGTCAAGCGAAGATGCCGGTCGTGTTGCCGATGTTTTGTGGCAGTACCGCCGCCAATTGGACCGGATGGAATTCCTGCTGGAGACCCAGCTTTTGCTGGCTGCAGCTGGCAAGGATGAGCATCTTCACCACGTGGCTGACCTGCTGAACGAAACAGCGGACGCCTTGGCCTATATCGACTTGCAGCGGGGAGTCCTGCTGAGCGACCGAGGCATTCCCGTTGACTTGAGCGAGCTCATCAAGGTTGTTGACTCGCCTTGGGACGAAGTGTTTAGCGACCACAAACAGTGGTTCGCGTCATCGTTGGCTCGCATTCAAGACCTTTCGGCCCGCAATCGACGGACCATTGAGCAAAGCCAGGCCGCACTCGGCGAGCTGGCCGATCTGCTCTCTGGGGAGACGAGTGACAACGGCTATGACGGCGCTGGACGCAAGGTGTCGTCATCCGGCGGATCGGCCCTGCTGTTTGATGGTCAGGTCTAGTCATGTCCAACTTTGCCGGATTGAGCACGGGTTACACGGCACTGGTCGCACACCGTCGCCGTATCGATGTCATTTCTGAGAACATTGCCAACATCAATACTCCTGGCTATCACCGACAGACTGTTGAACTCGAAAGCCTGGCCGCGCCAAAGACGATCGGGTTTTGGGCGGGCAAGCGTGACACGGGCGGCGGCGTTAACGTGCGGTCGATCAGTCGGGCCGGAAGCTCGCTGTTGGAAGACAATGCCAGGCAGGCAACATCAGTAGCGAACCAGATGGCGGTTGAAGAAGACGTCATGCTTCAGATTGAAGATGCCGTGAGTGGTCTGTCTGACCGAGGCATTCGAGCAGAGTACGATGCCCTCTGGAACGCGTTCGATGATCTAGCCAGCCTGCCAGAGGATCTCGGTGTGCGTCGGGTAACACTGGAGCGGGCCGAGGCGGTTGGTCGATCGCTGCGCTCCGCAGCCAAAGCACTCAACACCCTCCACGTGACCCAGATGGCTACGGCCGAGGTCCAAGTTTCACAGATAAACGAGCTGGCAAGCAGCATCGCTGCCCTTGACCGACAAATCATTGGAGGACAGGCCTCCGGGGCGGCTCCCAACGGCTTGATTGATCAACGAGACTTGATGGTGAGTGAACTTTCTTCCCTCGTCGATGTGACCGCGATTCCCGAATCTGACGGCCAAGTCACCGTCACCCTTGATGGATTCCTTATCGTTGGTGATGGCCGAAGTCGTCCGGTTAGCTATGAATCTCAGCCCGCGCCGCTTGGTGATGCCACCGGTCTGAGTGTCTCCGTTCTGGTTGGTGGAGATGGCCGAGAGCTGACTCCGGGTGGAGGTTCCCTTGGCGGGCTCATTGGTGCGGCCAACAGTCTCATCCGGCATGAACGTCAGGCTCTGGATGATCTCGCAGTTTTTACTGCCAACACGGTGAATGCACTTCACTCCAGCGGTGTCGGACTTGATGGATCAACCGGTCATGACCTTTTTGAGGTCACCACTGGCGCCATTGACATCCGGATTAGTGCAGACCTTGATGGGCACCCTGAGCGATTGGCAGCAGCCCAAGCTGGAGCTGGAGTCTTGGATGAAAGCAATGCCCGTGCTCTGGCTGGCTTGTCCGAAGACCCCGACGGCCCGTCCGCACGCGTTGGCCATCTGATTGACACCCTGTCTGTTCGAGTCTCTGCTTCGATCGCTCGGTCAGAGGCGGCTGAAAAGTCCGCCGACTCGGCGACCGGAATGGCCGAAGCCAGCGGTGGGGTGAGTCTTGACCAAGAGCTCACCGATCTCATTACCGCCCAACGATCCTACGAAGCAGCTGCCCGTCTGATTACTGCTGCTGATCAGATGCTGCAGACCCTGATGACAACCGGCCTGGTCGGCCGGTAGGAAGTAGCCCGACATGAGTTTTCGAATCACTGATTCCCGACTGAACCACCAGAGGACCATTCGAATTGAGGCCGGACGGCGCAAGCTGGCCAAGGCTGAAGAACAGATCTCGACCGGCCGACGTTTCCAACGAGCATCGGAGCAACCAACCGATGCATCCAAGCTGTTGCGCCACTCGCGGCGGCTCGAACGAGTACAGCAGTTCAAGCGCAACAGCGAGAACGGAAGACTCTGGTCTGACACCGCAGACCAAGCCCTCCAGTCTGTAAGCCGAGAGATGACTCGTGCCCGCACCCTGGCCGTGCAGGGAGCGAACGAAACCAACGGCCCCGAACAACTGCAGACCATCGCCACCGACATTCGAGCCATTGCCGACAGCCTGATAACCCTTTCCAATACCAAGGTGCTGGGCCGCCCAGTCTTTGGAGGAACCACCGACTCCAGCGATGCCTACGCTTCTGATGGCACCTATCTTGGTGACTTCGGTGTGGTCCGACGAACCATCGACACCGGACAAGTAGTTGGGATAAATAGTGACGGGCCTGATGTTTTCGGTGTGTCCAGCGTAGGTGACCCAATGACCGGTGATCTATTTCAAACCATTCGAGCAATGGCCGATGCTGTTGAGGCCGGAGATACGGCGGAGATCCGCCGCGGCATGGAGAGTGTTGATGTGGCTGCTAACCGTATTGCCAGTGCAGAGGGCCGAGTTGGGGCAGTAAGTCAGCAGCTGGACGCCATTGATGACCGGCTGGCTGGCGAAGTGATTTCGGTTGGTGAACGCGTTTCAAAGTTGCGTGATGTCGACCTGGCCGAGGCTGTTATCCGGTTGTCTTCAGCTGAGGCCAGTTACAAGGCAACATTGAGCGCTACCTCTCGTGGGCTCAGTATCTCCCTGCTGGACTTCCTGCGCTAACACCTCAAGCAGTCCCTCGCCGTGCCGAGACTGGGTTTCATGAAGCTCAGCTCGCACCGTATTGCCCAGCGCGTGTTGCCCAAGGTGAGAGGACCCCACGATGATCACGCTTAACCGACTAAATCGAACAGTGATTGCCCTCAATCCGGACCTGATCGAACGGATTGAAGAAACGCCAGACACCGTCGTGTCCCTGATCGATGGGAAGAAGGTCTTGGTGGTTGAAGGTATTGATGAGATCGTCGGCAAGATCGTGGACTTTCGAGCCCTGATCACTGCCCAGGCGAATCTGATCGACGTCAGTCGCTTGGCCCAACCCGATCTGCACCTTGTGGGTGCGGATTCATCTGGTTCTCCTGACTCTTCTGGCCAGGGGCTATCTGGGCAAGAACGCAGCGAGAGCCATCTGGACGAAGACGGAGTCCGCTAATGGACCCCATCACCATCATTGGCCTGACCATTGCGTTGGCCACGACGTTTGCTGCCAGCTTCATGTCGGGAATGAACCCGATTGTCATCTTCTTTTCCTCCCCCTCTTCCATCATCCTGGTCGTTGGTGGCGCAATTGGTGCGACCGCAGCGTCAGGCACAATGGACCAGTTCATTGCCTTCCCCAAGGGACTGATCAAGGCCCTAACCGGCGGTCCAGGAGAGGATCCAGCCATCACCATCAAGCTGATGGTCGACTTCGCTGATGTTGCCCGAAAGGAAGGTCTGCTTGCTCTGGAAGAACGCTTCGACGAGATAAACGACCCCTTCTTTCGCAACGGCCTTGAATTGGCCGTGGATGGCACGGACCCTGATGAGCTGCGAGAGATGCTTGAGCTCGATGTGTTCAAGATGCAGGGACGCCATAAGTCCGGAGCCGCCTTCTATGCCACCTGTGCTGGTTATGGGCCGGCCTTTGGCATGGTGGGAACCGTTATTGGTCTGGTCGACATGTTGGGCAAGTTGGACGATCCCTCAACACTCGGACCATCCATGGCTGTTGCCTTCTTGACCACCTTGTGGGGCGCATTCATCGCCAACTACTTCTTCACCCCGATCTCCTCTCGCCTTCGCAAGCTCTCCGAATTGGAAGTTGCCAGCCGCGAGCTGATGATCGAAGGCATTCTTGCCATCCAGGCTGGTTCCAATCCGCGAAATGTGGCGGGCAAGCTTGTGTCATTCCTCCCACCAAGTCGTCGAGAAGAGATCCTCGGCGAGAAGAGCGCTTGAGCGATCACGCTGCAGTGATCTTGCGGTAACGAAGCCCGGAAGGAGGAGACATGGCCAAGAAAGAGATCGAAGAAGATCCAGAGATTGATGATTCGTGGCTGGCCAGCTATGCCGATGCCATGACCCTGCTCCTGGCGTTCTTCATCATGATGTTCGCCTTCGCGCTGGTGGACGAGGAGCAGTTTCTCGACTTCAAGGTTGGCGTCGTTGCCGCCCTTGGGGTTGCCGATCCTGTTACTGACAATACCTCCAGCATCCTTGGTGATGGTCAAGGTATTGCCCCCGAGATCGGATTGGGTGCCGTTCCCGCATCGCAGGTGGAAGCTCTAATGCGTTCGGTCGAAGATGCCTTGCGGGGCGACGGCACCGTGACACCGGACAACGCCGAAGAGGTTAAGGAACTACTGGAAGCCAAGTACGAAATTGCTGGCCTTGCTGACCTGGTTGGAGTCGAGATCACCGAGCGAGGGATCGTCGTACGTTTCGAGGGTCGTCTCCTCTTTGAGAGTGGGTCGGATCGGTTGACGGGCGATGCTGACATTGTTCTTGGCGAGACGGCCGAGGCATTGAAGACGTTTGATAACCAGGTTGACATCGAAGGGCACACCGATGACCGGCCGACAGGTGATTCGGCCAAGTCGAACTGGCACTTATCGACGGCCCGAGCGTCAACAGTGGTTCTCTGGTTGATTGAACGAGGAAGGGTTGAAGACGTTCGACTCACTCCGACTGGATTTTCCGATACTCGCCCCCGAGCGTCAAACTCGACTGCTGATGGGCGCCAAGAGAACCGCAGAGTCGAGCTAGTCATCCTGGTTGATGGCATGTTGTCCAGCGACTTTGACCTGATCAATGCCATACCAGCGGACATTGTTGGAGGAGCGAAGCAGAACCCGCTCGACTCGGGACAAAGCAGCGATAGCTCAGATATTGCTGGCCCCGACGGTGCCGACCCTGACAGTGCCAACCCAGAAAGCGGCACAGAATCTGCTCCGATACCCCCACTGATCAATCCAATTCCTGATCCAATCGAGAATGGGTTTGGACGAGTTTTCAATAGCGCCAATGATCAAATTGACGCCGAGATAGAGGAAATAGACGATGGCGAATAAGAAGAGCACGGAAGAAGAAGTCGACGAAGAGGAAGAGGGCGGTGGCAAGGGTGGCAAGATCAAGTTTGTTGTCATCGGACTTGTCGCGTTGGGTGCGATTTACAATTTCGTATTGAAGCCTGCTCCAGAAGAAACCGAGATGCTGGCTGAACCAATGGAGGTTGAACTCATTGAGGGTGAGATCTTCCAGATGGAAGAAATGGTTCTCAATCTCGAAGACCCCGACGTTGGCTATCTGCGTATCGGCTTGGCTGTTGTGCTCGAAGAGGGAGTTCTCGCCGCCGACTTCGAGATGGAATCGGCCATTGCTCGTGACGTCGCCGTGACCTTCCTCTCAGCCCAAACGGTCGAAGACCTCCGTTCGGCGACGGGAAAGGTTGAGATCAAGGAAGAGCTTTCGATGCTGATGCGCGAGGCCTATGGCGATGAGAAAGTCATTCGGGTTCTCTTCACCGGACTGGTGATGCAGTAAGCGCTCTCCAGCTGGTGCTCGCTTGGATCAGTGAATGGACAAGCAGTACCATAATTCAGCAAGATTATTGCTCAAGGTTTCTGCATGTTGAGTCGTTAATGAATTTGCACTCCGGAGAACCATGGATTGGACCGGGGTGTCGGCAACTTTGCCACAAGCAAAGGCGCTGACTATTCACCCGATCTCTCACGGAAGGAACCACGAGATCAAATGCGAATCAACAACAATGTAATGGCGTTCAACGCCAATCGTAATCTGCAAAACTCCAACGGACGCCTAGGAAAGAGCTTGGAAAAGCTCTCCTCCGGCTTCCGAATCAACCGGGCTGGCGATGATGCTGCCGGACTGGTTATTTCCCAGAAGTTGCGGGCTGAGGTCTCTGGCCTCAAGCAAGCAACACGTAACTCCCAAGACGGCATCTCCTTCGTGCAAACCGCTGAAGGCGCTTTGGGTGAAGTTCACACCATGCTTAACCGCATGCGTGACCTGGCTGTGCAAGCAGCCAACGACACCAATGATGCTTCGGCTCGCACGGCCATCAGTTCTGAGATGGATGCGTTGGTTTCGGAGATTGACCGGATTGGTACCGACACCACTTTTGGTGGCGCATCGATCTTCACCGACACCGCCCTGAACTTCCAGGTCGGATCTGAAGGCAGCGGTGGAAACGCCATTGCCGTCACCGTCGGTGCCCTCTCCGATAGTGATGTTGGTGGGACTGACCTGTCCGGCTTGGCCGTGACCGATCACACCACATCGCGTGCCGCCATCGAGTCCATTGATGCGGCCATTGCCGGAATCTCTACCGCTCGAGGTGGGCTGGGTGCAACCCAGAACCGTCTTGAGTCAACCGTTCGTAACCTCCAGGTTACGAGTGAGAACCTGGCAGCTTCGGAGTCACGTATTCGTGACACCGATATGGCAGCGGAAATGGTCAACTTCACCAAGAGCCAGATCCTTCAGCAGGCTGGTACCGCAATGCTTGGTCAAGCCAACTCCATCCCACAGTCGGTCCTGCGACTGCTGGGCTAAGCACGGCAAGTGGCAGCAGGGACAGAATAGCCAAGGCCATCCAGATGGTCAGGCGATTGTTCTTGCCCAAAATTTGATCCTATTGAGCGGGGCCTTTGGGCCTCGCTTAGTGGGTTTTGGGTGTCACTCATCAAGATTCTCATCTGGTGAATGCTCATACCGAGCAGACTGACGTCGATGCTGGCACTAAGACCACCGCAAGGTGGACGGTTGCGGACCAACGGATTGGTCGGGCCACCATTGGTAACAATAGTTACTGGTGGAAACCGCTCTCTCACGGAAGGACATCGAGAGCAATGAGAATCAACAATAATGTCATGGCGTTTAACGCCCAGCGGAACCTACAGGGTTCCAACATCCGCCTCGGAAAGAGCCTCGAAAAGCTCTCCTCTGGTTACCGAATCAATCGGGCCGGCGATGATGCTGCTGGGTTGGTTATCTCCCAGAAGCTGCGAGCTGAGGTCTCTGGACTCAAGCAAGCTGCTCGTAACTCTCAAGACGGTATCTCCTTGGTGCAAACCGCAGAAGGCGCCTTCGGCGAGGTTCACACCATGCTTAACCGCATGCGTGACCTGGCTGTGCAAGCAGCTAACGACACCAACGACGTGGCGGCTCGAACCGCAATCAAGTCTGAGATCGATGCGCTTGTCTCCGAAATCGGCCGGATCGGTTCTGATACCACCTTTGGTGGAGCCGCAATCTTCAACGCAACTGCCTTGAATTTCCAGGTCGGTTCTGAAGGCAACGCTGGCAACCAGATCACCGTTACCGTCGGCATCCTGACCACGGCCAGCGTTGGCGTCGATGCATCACCAATCAACGCACTCACCGTCGACAGTCACGCAAACGCACGACTTTCCATCGAAGCCATCGACACCGCTATCGCCAGTGTCTCCAAGTCTCGTGGTGGCCTGGGTGCCACTCAGAATCGTCTTGAGTCAACCGTTCGTAATCTCCAGGTAACGAGCGAAAATCTTCAGGCTTCGGAGTCACGTATTCGTGACACTGACATGGCTCAGGAAATGGTCAACTTCACCAAGAACCAAATCCTTCAGCAGGCTGGTACGGCAATGCTTGGTCAAGCCAACCAGATTCCTCAGGGAGTGCTGCAACTACTCGGCTAAGAGAGCCAGACGAACTGAAACATCCAGCTGGGCAGCATTGACTTCATTGTTGCTCCGGCCAGGTCAACGCGGCGCGTTGACCAGCACAAACCAAGAATGACTACCTTCGGGTAGACGGCTGCGGACCAACGGATTGGTCGGGCCACCATTGATGACAAACGTCATTGCTGGAAACCGCTCTCTCACGGAAGGAAATCGAGAGCAATGAGAATCAACAACAATGTTATGGCGTTTAACGCCCACCGGAACCTGGCGGGTTCCAACATGAAACTGGGCAAAAGCCTCGAGAAGCTTTCATCTGGGTTCCGAATCAATCGGGCTGGCGATGATGCTGCCGGGTTGGTTATTTCCCAGAAGTTGCGGGCTGAGGTCTCTGGACTGAAGCAAGCTGCTCGTAACTCCCAGGACGGTATTTCTCTGGTGCAAACCGCTGAAGGTGCTTTGGGTGAGGTTCACACCATGCTTAACCGCATGCGTGACCTGGCTGTGCAAGCAGCTAACGACACCAACGATGCTGCCGCACGCACCGCTATTGGTGCGGAGATCACTCAGCTGGTGGCCGAGGTTGGACGTATTGGCGCCGACACCACATTCGGTGGAGCCGCAATCTTCAACCAGGCTGCCCTGAATTTCCAGGTCGGCTCAGAAGGCGATGTCGGCACCAATGCCATTGTGGTTAGTGGTGTAAACCTCGCCATCGATGATGTCGGTGGACAGGACTTCACCACCGGTACTGGTGCGCAGGAAATCGAAGTTGATACCCATGTCAACGCTCGTATTGCCATAGAGAATATTGATGCTGCTATCGCTGGAGTATCGACTGCCCGAGGAACCCTGGGTGCAACGCAGAACCGCCTTGAGTCAACCGTTCGCAACTTGCAGGTGACCAGTGAAAACCTTCAGGCTTCGGAGTCACGTATTCGTGACACCGATATGGCGCAGGAGATGGTGCAGTTCACCAAGAGCCAGATCCTTCAGCAGGCTGGTACGGCAATGCTTGGTCAAGCCAACCAGATTCCTCAGGGAGTGCTGCAACTACTCGGCTAGGTAAATTCAGACATGCCTGCCCTCGGGTAGGTGGCTGCGGACCAACGGATTGGTCGGGCCACCATTGATGACAACCGTCATTGGTGGAAACCGCTCTCTCACGGAAGGAAATCGAGAGCAATGAGAATCAACAATAATGTTATGGCGTTTAACGCCAACCGGAACCTACAGGGTTCCAATATGCGACTCGGAAAGAGCTTGGAAAAGCTTTCATCTGGGTTCCGAATCAATCGGGCTGGCGATGATGCTGCTGGTTTGGTTATTTCCCAGAAGTTGCGGGCTGAGGTCTCTGGACTGAAGCAAGCTGCTCGTAACTCCCAGGACGGTATTTCTTTGGTGCAAACCGCTGAAGGTGCTTTGGGTGAGGTTCACACCATGCTTAACCGCATGCGTGATCTGGCTGTGCAAGCAGCTAACGACACCAACGATGCTGCGGCTCGTACAGCCATTGGCGCCGAGATGACAGCGTTGTCTTCAGAGATTGACCGCATTGGTTCTGATACCACCTTTGGTGGTAGCACCATCTTCAGCGCAACTGCCTTGAGCTTCCAGGTCGGTTCCGAAGGCGACAGTGGCAATGCCATTGCCGTCACCGTCGGAGCACTGGACGCTAGCGCAATTGTTGTGGCTGGCCCCGGAACCGTGGACCTCACAGCACTGGACGTGAGCACCCATGCCGATGCCCGGACCAGTATCGAATCGATTGATGAGGTCATCGCCGCGGTCTCTACCTCACGAGGCAGCTTGGGTGCAACCCAGAACCGTCTTGAGTCAACCGTTCGTAACCTCCAAGTTACGAGTGAGAACCTGGCTGCTTCGGAGTCACGTATTCGTGACACTGACATGGCTCAGGAAATGGTCAACTTCACCAAGAGCCAGATCCTTCAGCAGGCTGGTACCGCAATGCTTGGTCAAGCCAACCAGATCCCACAGGGAGTCTTGCGACTGCTCGGCTAACTCAGCCAACTCGACTAACGGCCTTCTCGGATAATACGGCCGACTCGGCCAACATAGTTTTCTCGGTTCAGGCAGTCTTCTCGACTGACTAGGGCCATCAACAATATCGTTCGGTAGGGCTGGCCATAAGGCCTGCGCTGTCGGATTGACCTGGGCAACGGATTGCTCGGGTCGCCCCATTGGTAACAACCGTTGCTAGTGGAAACCGCTCTCTCACGGAAGGAAATCGAGAGCAATGAGAATCAACAATAATGTTATGGCGTTTAACGCCAACCGGAACCTACAGGGTTCCAATATGCGACTCGGAAAGAGCTTGGAAAAGCTTTCATCTGGGTTCCGAATCAATCGGGCTGGCGATGATGCTGCTGGTTTGGTTATTTCCCAGAAGTTGCGGGCTGAGGTCTCTGGACTGAAGCAAGCTGCTCGTAACTCCCAGGACGGTATTTCTTTGGTGCAAACCGCTGAAGGTGCTTTGGGTGAGGTTCACACCATGCTTAACCGCATGCGTGATCTGGCTGTGCAAGCAGCTAACGACACCAACGATGCTGCAGCCCGAACCGCTATTGATGCCGAGATGGATCAGCTGGTGGCCGAGATTGGTCGTATCGGTTCTGATACCACCTTTGGTGGCAGCACCATCTTCAGTGCAACACCGCTGAACTTCCAGGTTGGCTCTGAAGGCTCTGGCGGAAACGCCATTGCCGTCACTGTCGGTCTTTTGACCACGGCCAACGTTGGCGGAGCAAACCTCTCCGCTCTGGTTGTGACCGATCACACCACGTCGCGGGCAGCGATCGAGACCATCGATACTGCAATTGCTGGAATCTCCAGCTCTCGAGGCAGCCTGGGTGCAACCCAGAACCGTCTTGAGTCAACCGTTCGTAACCTCCAAGTTACGAGTGAGAACCTGGCTGCTTCGGAGTCACGTATTCGTGACACTGACATGGCTCAAGAGATGGTCAACTTCACCAAGAGCCAGATCCTTCAGCAGGCTGGTACAGCAATGCTTGGTCAAGCCAACCAGATCCCACAGGGAGTCTTGCGACTGCTCGGCTAACTCAGCCAACTCGGCTATTGAACGTCTTCGCCTCTGGGTGAAGGATATGCAAGGAAGAGCACGTCAGTGGAGATCGGCTGGTAACGCCGGTGGTCTCCACTGACGCGCCACGGCCACTAAAAGGTGGTCGGGTCGAACCAATGGATTGGTTTGACAATCAGCGGGCGGCAATCCGTCTCTCGTGGAAATGGCTCTCTCACGGAAGGACATCGAGAGCAATGAGAATCAATAATAATGTTATGGCGTTTAACGCGCAGCGGAACCTTTCAGGTTCCAACGGGCGCCTGGGTAAGAGCTTGGAAAAGCTTTCATCTGGGTTCCGAATCAATCGGGCAGGCGATGATGCTGCCGGTTTGGTTATTTCCCAGAAGTTGCGGGCTGAGGTCTCTGGACTGAAGCAAGCAACACGGAACTCCCAAGACGGTATTTCTTTGGTGCAAACCGCTGAAGGTGCTTTGGGTGAAGTTCACAGCATGTTGAACCGCATGCGTGATCTGGCGGTTCAGGCCGCTAACGACACCAACGACACGGCGGCTCGTACTGCCATTGGTGCCGAGATGACCCAGCTGGTGGCCGAGATCGACCGGATTGGTTCTGATACCACCTTCGGCGGCGCGGCAATCTTCACCGACACCGACCTGAATTTTCAGGTTGGTTCTGAGGGCGATGCCGGCAACGCCATCGTGGTAGCCGTTGGGGCGATGTCAGAAACAGACATTGGAGGAGAGGACTTCAGCAGCGGCGGAACCGATGTGATCCAAGTCGACACCCACGCCAATGCTCGAACCGCGATCGAGAACATCGATCAAGCCATTGCTGGAATCTCTACCGCTCGAGGCAATCTGGGTGCAACCCAGAACCGTCTTGAGTCAACCGTTCGTAACCTCCAGGTTACGAGTGAGAACCTGGCAGCTTCAGAGTCACGTATTCGTGACACCGATATGGCTCAGGAAATGGTCAACTTCACCAAGAGCCAGATCCTTCAGCAGGCTGGTACCGCAATGCTTGGTCAAGCCAACCAGATCCCACAGGGAGTCTTGCGACTGCTCGGCTAACTCAGCCAACTCGGCTAGCACCCATGGACGTTGAGTGACCCTCGCGGTCAAGGCGGCGTTTATAGGTGTATGAGGCTTCGAGACTTGGCCAAGGGAGAAATCTCTTGGCCAAGTCCTGAAGCTCAATTTGATCAAGATTCTCTCAAGTTCGGTCAACTGATCGTCGTTAACCATGATGTTCCATCTAGATGGAACACGAAGCATGGCAATGGAGGTTGGCTGGTCTTGCCACTGGTCTCTGTTGTTGTGATTCGCATCGAAAGATGACTTGGTGGGCTAATGGACTGGCCCACCGATCAGCGACTGGCAAGAAGCCTCTCGTGGAAATAGCTCTCTCACGGAAGGACATCGAGAGCAATGAGAATCAACAATAATGTCATGGCGTTTAACGCCAATCGTAATCTGCAGAATTCCAACGGACGCCTAGGCAAGAGCTTGGAAAAGCTTTCATCTGGGTTCCGAATCAATCGGGCTGGCGATGATGCTGCTGGTTTGGTTATCTCCCAGAAGTTGCGGGCTGAGGTCTCTGGACTGAAGCAAGCTGCTCGTAACTCCCAAGACGGTATCTCCTTCGTGCAAACCGCTGAAGGCGCCTTGGGTGAAGTTCATACCATGCTGAACCGCATGCGTGACCTTTCGGTCCAGGCGGCTAACGACACCAACGACACAGCGGCCCGAACAGCGATCGGGTCCGAAATGACTGCCTTGGTTTCGGAGATTGGTCGAATTGGTTCTGACACCACCTTTGGTGGTGCCTCGATCTTTAGTGGCACGGCCAAGAGTTTCCAGGTTGGATCAGAAGGGGATAGCGGCAACGCCATCTCGGTGACAGTCTCAACCCTCACTACCGCCAGCGTTGGCGGAACGGACCTGTCCAGTCTTGCCGTTGATAGTCATGCCAACGCTCGACTAGCTATCGAATCGATTGATACTGCAATTGCTGGAATCTCTACCGCTCGAGGCGGGCTGGGTGCAACCCAGAACCGTCTTGAGTCAACCGTTCGTAACCTCCAGGTTACGAGTGAGAACCTGGCAGCTTCGGAGTCACGTATTCGTGACACCGATATGGCAGCGGAAATGGTCAACTTCACCAAGAGCCAGATCCTTCAGCAGGCTGGTACGGCAATGCTTGGTCAAGCCAACTCCATCCCACAGTCGGTTCTGCGACTGCTCGGCTAGCGCAACAAATAGAGAAGAAGCGGACTCGTCTTCAAGACGGGCAAACCAACTGAATACGTCACCAGCAGGGGAGCTCCAACTAGTCTCCTGCTATTGGCGCGTCTGGGACTTGGAGAGCTGACCAGTGTCGGCTAGCAGGCTGGTGGTAGAAGAGATTTCACAAAAGAAATTCTCTGCATCCCTCATACCAGGACCCGTGCTGTCGAGCCTAGGGGATGACCACTTTTGTGGTTGGACTGGACCACGGATTGGACCAGCCGCCGGTAGCGCTCGCGTTGCCAGCTGACATATTCAAGATCTCTCACGGAAGGACCACGAGATCAAATGCGAATCAACAACAATGTGATGGCGTTCAACGCCAACCGGAACCTGCAAGGTTCCAACGGACGCCTAGGAAAGAGCTTGGAAAAGCTTTCCTCTGGGTTTCGAATCAATCGGGCGGGCGATGATGCTGCCGGTTTGGTTATTTCCCAGAAGTTGCGGGCTGAGGTTTCTGGCCTGAAGCAAGCAACACGTAACTCCCAAGACGGTATTTCTTTGGTGCAAACCGCTGAAGGCGCTTTGGGTGAGGTTCATACCATGCTTAATCGCATGCGTGATCTTTCCGTTCAGGCCGCTAACGACACCAACGACACTGCGGCACGGACCGCTATCAAGTCCGAAATGGATGCTCTGGTCTCAGAAATTGGCCGGATTGGTACCGACACCACCTTTGGTGGAGCTCAGATCTTCAAGGCCGGAGCGGTGAACTTCCAGGTTGGTTCCGAAGGCGACAGCGGCAACGCCATTGCTGTCACCGTTGGTGTGCTGACCACCGCCAGTGTTGGTGCTGATGCCGAGAGCATCGCGGCGTTGACCGTGGATACCCACGCCAATGCGCGCCTCTCAATCGAAGCCATTGATGATGCGATTGCCAGTGTTTCCAAGTCTCGTGGCAGCCTGGGTGCAACCCAGAACCGTCTTGAGTCAACCGTTCGTAACCTCCAGGTTACGAGTGAGAACCTGGCTGCTTCGGAGTCACGTATTCGTGACACTGATATGGCTCAGGAAATGGTCAACTTCACCAAGAGCCAGATCCTTCAGCAGGCTGGTACCGCAATGCTTGGTCAAGCCAACCAGATCCCACAGTCGGTTCTGCGACTGCTCGGATAGACCGCCTTTCTGGCTCTATCAGGGGAGCGTGGTGGGAACAGGCCTGGCGCCTGATCCCACCGCCCTCCTCCGACAGATTTCCTTCTTTCTTTCCTCCTCTTTCCACCCCGCTCTCTTCCAGCCCAACCACTTTCCACCGTCGTATGTGATGAGTACAACAAGGACAAGCCAATGAGTTTCGTAGACGGCCTCTCCAGTGGCCTCGATACATCCAATATCATTCGTCAGCTGATGCAGATCGAACGTCTGCCTCAGAACCGGTTGGTGAACCAGCGGACCGCCGAGCGGTCAGCCCAGACCGAGCTGAAGGCCATTCGTGGCGATGTCAGCTCCCTTGGTGATCTTGCCTCTGATCTTCGACGGTCCACCCAATGGCAGAAACTCACGGCGACCAGCACCAACGAGTCGGTTACCCCGACCGCTGCGTCGGGCCAGTTCGAAGGAGCCTTCTCCTTCAGCGTGAGCTCACTGGCTACTGCCCACTCGGTGTACTCCAACGATGTCTACGCCGACCCTTCTGAAGTTGGTGGGGCTAGCGGATCGGTGTTCTCCTACCGAGACACGGCGGTGCTCGGTATCAGCAAGCTTGAGGCCAGCGGATTGCCCATTGGTGGCGTGGCCTTCGAGGTTACTCAAGCCTCGGCTGGCGCCACCGTCAGCAGCGGCCCTATCCCGACTATCCCCGTCACCGTCGATGCAACGAACGACCAACTTGGTCTAGAAGTCAATGGTGTTTCCTACCAGGTGTCCCTCGATCACGGAACCTACGATTCTGAGCAAGCGCTGGCCAACGCCTTGGCTACCGCCATCGCGGGAAACACCGACCTCGATGGTGTCGTTACCTCCAAACTCGACGCTGATGACCACCTTGTGCTCAGCACCGTGGCCGAAGGAAGCGCACATTCGCTCCAGATCACGGGTGGAAACGGAGCCGACTCCCTTGGCTTCGTTGCCGGACCAGCCGTGGTCGGAACCGACGGAATCGTGTCCATCAACGGTCAAACCACGACAGTGAATGACACAACGCTTGGGCCAATCGCTATGCAAGCCACCGCTGATCCTGCTGGGCCGTCCATCACCGTCACCATCAATGGCGGCCTGCGTGCAGGAACGGCCGAGGCAGAGCAGATTGATTTCGCCAGCGGCTCCTTGACTGACATCGTGAACACGATCAATGATGCCAGTGGACTCAACTACTCGGCTGCTGCCATCAACACTGGAAATGGCTACCGGCTGCAACTGATGTCTCGTGAAACCGGCACTGATGCTGTCATTGATGCTGACCTTGCGTCGATTGCCGGTGTGTCTGGATTCACCACTCTCACCGACGGTGCCGACGCCACCCTCACCGTCGAGGGCCTCAACCCCTACACGATCACCTCATCCAACAATGACTTCAGCGATGTTCTTCCAGGAGTAGATATCACCGTCAGCGAAGTCACCGAGGACCCGGTCACGATTACTGTCGCCCGTGATACTGCGTTCATTGCCGAGAAGGTTGGCTCGCTGGTCAGCAAGGTCAACGAGCTGATTGGTCGGATTGGTGAGTCGACGAAGTCGACCCCGGATGGGCCACGCAGTGTGCTCCAGGGTCACCGGTCAGTACGTACTGCTAGTGACCGGGTAACCAACGCCATGATCCGCCCGGTTGACGCCAGCAGCTTCGGTTCGCTTGGTTCCATCGGTATCGAGATTGAACGCTCGGGCAATCTGAAATTTGACGAAGAGAAGTTCCTGCAAGCCATGAAGGACAATCCGGCAGAGGTCACCCGGCTCTTTGCCCGAGCTGTTGGCGACGATGGTGCCGAAGCGGGCGTGTTGGACCGTCTGGTTTCAGCCGCTGACGGCGCAGCATCGTTCGGAGATGGATATCTTTTCACTGCGGCGGAGTCTGCCGGCCGGCGGATCGAGGCCTTCTCGGATCAGATTGATGCTTATGAGATTCGCCTCGAACTCCGTGAATCCACCTACCGGCGGACCTACGCCAACCTCGAGGTCATGCTCGGCAGCTTGCAATCTCAGTCTGCCAACCTTGGTGCCCAGCTGAGTGGCCTTGGCGGTGGTCTGTGAGCGATCGTCGCAAGGCCCAGCTTGCCAGTCGCTACCAGAGTGATGGCATGGCTACGGCCTCTCCCCGAAAACTTCTTGTTCTCCTCTTTGATCGCTTGCTCAAGGACTTTGATCAGGCTCGTGATGCCATCACTGGGGGAAGGGTCGAAGCTGCACATGACGCACTGGTCCACGCCCAGGAAATCGTTCATGAACTTCGCCTGGCTCTGGACCCCGAGGTCTGGGACGGGGCCGAAGACCTGCTGGCAATCTATGACTATGTCTATGACCTGCTCATCCAGGCCAACCAAGACAAGGAGCTCGTGCCGCTCGAAGAGGCCCATCAACTGGTTCTCCCGTTGCATGAAGCATGGACGGCGGCGTACCAGGAAGTTCAGATGGGCCAGTCCGCAACTCTTGGCGCGACTGTGTGATGGCTACCTGTGTGATGGCTGACTGTGTGATGGCTGACTGTGTGATGGCGAGAAGCTGGACAGTATGACCGACTGGGAAACAGCGCTCGACATGTTCGAGCGGAACCTGCAAGAAGCCAAGAAGCATCTTGCCGGAATTGACTCTGATCCTTTGGCCATCGAGCCGCTGCCCGCATGGCCGCCTCCAGATCTGATTGATGAACGACTACCTGCCGGATTGCGTGTCCGGGCCCAGCGACTCTTTAAGGAGTCCGAACGGGTCCAGGAGCGGCTGGTTGAGCTTCGCGATGCCATTCCCAGCAATGACCATGCGCGGCGACGGACCCATCATCCACGCACTCGTCCTGCCAGTCAACGGCTGGTCCGAGACCTGTAACGAGCGTTGCTCATCCCGAGGTCAGGCCCTCATCTCCAAAAGGTGCCGACTTGCTGCCTCCGATCTCCAAATAAGACGGATGGCCCACTCATAGTGGCGGCGATCACTCCGAGTCTGCCCTTGAGCCGGATGCTCACTTCGTTAGATGCCCAAGGACGGGCATCCAAGCCGCACTCATCAACCCTTGGTTGTCGGGTGTTTGCTTGACCCGTCTGAATGGAGCAACTGGCGATGAATGTTGGCGGAAGCACCCTGGACTATCTCGCGTCTGCCCTCCGTGGCCTCGATGCGCAGCGCCAGGCCCATGAGCACAATGTAGCCAATATCGAAACCCCAGGCTTTCGTGCTCGGCGAGTGTCCTTTGAGGATTCCCTCAAGCGTGCGATCAATGACGGCGACTCCAGTGGAGTGAGCTACACCACCACGCTCAGCAATCTTTCGACTCGCTGGGACGGAAACAATGTCCGCATCGATGACGAGATGACTGCGCTGGAAGAGAACGCTCTCAAACAGCAACTGGTGACCCGAGCGGTCAATGACCAATTCGGGTTGACCCGAGCAGCGTTGGGTCGTTGATATGACTGGACCCTTTCAGAGCCTGTCCATCGCCAACTCCGGCATGGACGTCTATCAGACCTGGCTCGACGCTGTTGCCGACAATATTGCCAACATCAGCACCATTGCCTCAACCGATGAGGCTGCGTTTCAAGAACGCTTCATCGTGGCCAAGGCTCGCCAAGACGGTGGAGCCAAGGTCGACCGAGTCGAGTTCGGCAATCCGCTGGGTCGCATCGTCTATGACCCGTCGCATCCACTGGCTGATGAAGAAGGCTTCATCCGAACCCCAGACATGAATCTGTCTGACCAGATGACCCACATGATCGTGGCCCAACGGGCATACCAAGCCAACGTTTCCGCTTTCAAGGCCGCTCGTTCGGCCTATGAAACCGCACTGACGATCGGACGTTGATCATGGTCGCCCCCATTTCTGGCATCAGCGGTGCCGCTTTCAACATCTCCAGTATCAACACATCTGATATCAACTCTGACTCTCTTCGTTCCGCGGAAGGCACCACAGCCCAGCGGTCCCGCCAGTCCGAGCCGGCCGCGGAAGCGGCCGGCTTCGGTCAATCCATTTCTGATGCCCTATCCAAATTGTCTGCCGGCGACTCGATGATGAGTCAGGCAGCCGAAGCGGCAGCAACCGGTGATCTGCAGTCAGTCAACGACTACATGATCGCCGCCACTAGGGCTCAGCTCACAACCGAGGTAACGGTCGCAGTTCGTGACCGGGCTATCTCGGCCTTTACCGACATCATGAGGATGCAAGTCTGATGGCAGGATTCGGCCTTGAGGCTGTCAAAACAAACGTAACCTCTTCGGTGACCAGGATGACAAACGCTCAGCGACTGACCCTCGGGGCAGCCTTCCTGGCCGTTGCTGTCGCACTGTTCGCAGTTTCAAGAATCGCGGGCAGTGTGCCGATGCGTTCGGCCTACACCAATCTCGACCCTGCGGTCGCTTCTGACATCGTTGATCAGATCAAGGCTCAGGGTTATGAGTTTGACCTGGTCGACAATGGCCGAACGATCCGGGTTGCCGATGACAAGGTTGATGCTGTTCGCCTTGTTGTTGCCTCCCAAGGCATCGTCGTTGATGGACAAGACGGATGGGGTGTGCTCGATGGGCAAGGCCTCACATCCTCCAACTTTGAGCAACGTGTTGGTTTTCAGCGAGCGATGCAAGGTGAGCTGGCCAAGACTATCGAGACCATAGATGGGGTTCTGTCCGCCAACGTCCACCTGGTCATGCCTGAAGATGACCTTTTCACCAACGACGACATCGCTGCTTCAGCCTCCATTGTTGTGAACACCGGGAACGCCACGCTGCACCCTGAGCAGGTCACCTCAATTGTCAACCTGGTTGCCTCCGGCGTTGAAGGCCTAACCCCGGAACGAGTTTCCGTTAGTGATAGCCAGGGGCAGGTCCTAAAGGCTCCCGGCGACGACCCGCAGGTCGGTCTCGAAGGAGACGGACAACTCCGCATGACCCGACAATGGGAGACTGCGTTGGAACAAGACATTGAGGAGATGCTTAGCAAGGCCGTTGGCCCCAGCCGGGCTGTCGCCAACGTTACCGTTGACCTCGACTTCGACCAGGTCAATCAGGTCTCTGAAGTCTTCACCGAGAACGTCTCCGAGGATGGTTCACAGGTCGCCGTCAACGAAGACACCCGTGTTGAGCAATACGGTGGGGATCAGGGACAGACTGAGGTTGGGGTTCTATCAGAAGAGGTAGCCGAGCAGGACTCGACCACATCAGCAGCTGACGGATCTGAAGGCGGATCCAACTATTCGCTGAACGAAATCAATACCGAGTATGCGGTGAACAAGACCATCACCGAAACGCGCCAAGCGCCAGGCCGGATCAAGGCTCTGTCCGTCGCGGTTCTCCTTGACGAGGGTGCTGCAGATGCAGCCGTCCTCTCCGAACTTGAAGCCTTGATCGCTGGCATCGCCGGTATTAACCCAGAACGTGGTGACCAGATCAAGGTCAGCATTGTCCCCTTCGATGAAGCAGTGTCAGAAGCCATCGACTTGCAGGCCACCAGCGAGCCAGAAGTCGCAGGCCTAGACATTTTGGGAATCGCCCGCATGGCGGGAACTGTCTTGGTTGGCCTGGTTGTGTTGTTCCTCGGATTGCGTTCGCTCAAAGCTGGCGCTAAACGTGAAGTCCTTGATTCGGTTGACCTGCGCCAACTTCCTGCTGGAGGATCTCCTGCTCTTGGAGCAGGAGGAGAAGAGACGGATGAAGACGGCGAGATTATCGAACGACCAAAACGTGAAGACAGCCTGAGCGAGCTGATCGCCAATCAGCCCGATGATGTCGCCGGCCTTCTTCGTTCCTGGCTCGATGATGAGGTGGCAGTCTGATGGTCGCCATCGATCAACTGTCTGGTAGCCGACGAGCCGCCATTCTTGTTCTACGACTGGGAGTCGAGCGAGCAGGACCATTGCTCAAAGGGCTTCATAAGGACGAGATCGCCAAGATTGTGGCCGAGGTGGCCAATCTGGGTCAGGTCGACATCGACCTGGCCAATGAAGTCGTCGATCAGTTCCTCCTGGAGACACAAAAAGAAGCATTACCAACTGGCGATGTCACTCTGGCTCGGGAGTTTCTTGAAGCCGCCTTTGGTGGCCGTGTCGCTCGCGAGATCATGAGCAAGATCGACGAAACCGCTCCCTTGGTTCCCTTCCAGTTCATGGACCATCTTGAGCCGGAAGACATTGCCGTCAACCTTTCAGTAGAACACCCGCAAACGATTGCCCTCGTGCTTTCGCACCTCACCTTTGATCGCTCAGCCGAAATCCTCGCCTTCCTTCCAAAAGAACTTGTACCGAGCATTGGTGCTCGTCTGGCCACCCTCGATCGTGTGGCGAGCACAACCCTGCACGCGGTCGAAGAGGGATTGAAGACCCGCTTCGCCTCGACCTTGGAAGACCGATTCGGAGACATGACCGGCGGAGTCGATTCGCTGGTTGAAGTGCTGGGCCTGGTCGACAAGAACGTTGAAGAAATGATTTTTGATGGCCTCGGCGATCTGGATGCTGACCTCGTCGCTGAAATCCGGGCGAAGATGTTCATCTTTGATGACCTGATGCTTCTGGATGACCGACAGATCCAGCTCGTCTTGCGCTACGTGGACAGCAACCGCCTACCGCTCGCCCTAAAGGGCGTGAAGAACGAACTCAAGGACAAGATTCTCGGAAACTTGTCCTCGCGTGCCCAGGAGAACCTGCGGGACGAAATGGACCTGCTGGGCTCGGTCCGAATGGTCGACGTCGAAGAAGCTCAATCTGAGGTGTTGGCGTCCGTGCGCTCCCTCGAAGAATCCGGTGAACTCGTAATCAATAGGGGTGGGAATGACTTCGTTAGCTGATGAGAAGAACATGAGTAGTACAGGAAAGAGTGCCGGTCAGAACGGCGGTCGGCTGGTACTGCTGAAAGGCGAAGCTGCTGCGGTCGCTGAGCCAGTGACAGTGATCAGTCGATCGGTGGCCGTGGTTGAAAGCACCGGTCCTTGGATCGCCGACCTCGATGAGGTTCGGGAAGAAGCCAAGAAATCCGGCTTTGCTCAGGGCCTGGGCGAAGGTCGTCAAGCTGGTCGAGTTGCGGCAGAAGAACAAGCCAACATTCGGGCATCAAACGCCATCTCGGCGTTGGATGAACTGATGGTTGCCATGGAAGAACGCGAAGATCAGTTGGGCACAGAGTTCTCTGACCACGTTGCTGACCTTGCGGTCACAGTGGCCCAGGCAATCCTGTCTCGTGAGCTTTCCGTCTCCAGCGACCCGGGCAAAGAAGCAATCGCCCGCTGCCTGATTGATGCCCCCAAGGGGGGAGAAGTTGTCGCCAACCTCAATCCAAAGGACATTGAATCGCTTGGACATCTCGAGTCCGTGTTGGAAGGGCGACCGATCACTATTGTTCCGGACCTCAGTCTGCTGCCAGGTGACGCCATGATCCAGATTGGCGAAACCCGAATCGATGGCAGGCTTTCTCAAGCCATGGACCGGGTCCGCGAGGTTCTTCGGTGACCCTTCGTCCCGTACATCCCCAGCTGGTAGACGCGATGGTTGGCGCGGCGCGCCCACAACATCTTGGTCAATTGACCAAGGTGGTCGGTCTGCACGCGGAGATTTCGGGGCTTCCCGTCGGTGTCGGTGATCTGGTCATGATTGGTTCACGGCGCGATCTGGTGGCGGCCGAAGTCGTTGCCGTCTCACCAGATCATGCGACCGTGCTTCCTTATGGAACCCTCCACGGCCGACGCATTGGCGATGAAGTTCGAACCGGCGGCGATCAGCTTCGTATTCCCGTCGGGTCGGCATTGCTTGGTCGAGTCCTTGATGGCCTCGGACAACCGATTGATGACGGTCCGAGTCTGACAGGGGTACCTCTGGTCGGCCTGCATAACTCGCCTCCGCCTCCTCTCAGTCGCCCACTTGTTCGAGAGCCAATGCATGTTGGTGTTCGCTCAATTGACACCATGTTGGCCTGTGGGCGAGGGCAGCGCATTGGGATCCTCGCCGGGTCCGGAGTTGGCAAGTCGAGTCTGCTTTCCATGCTGGTCCGGGGGAGCGACGCCGACGTAACCGTGCTTGCCCTGGTTGGCGAGCGTGGACGAGAGGTTCGAGAATTCATCGAGAACGACCTCGGGCCAGAAGGACTGAAGCGTGCCGTTCTGGTTGTGGCGACATCGGACCAGCCAGCGCTGGTCCGTCGCAACTCCGCCTATGTCGCAACCCGAATCGCTGAGTCATTTCGCGACGAAGGACTGCACGTCAACCTGCTCATGGACAGTGTCACCCGTTTCGCCATGGCTCAGCGTGAGATTGGCCTAGCTGCTGGCGAGGTTCCAACCTCAAGGGGATATCCGCCGTCAGTCTTTGGACTGCTCCCTTCCTTGTTGGAGCGAGCAGGAACATCAAAGGATGGATCGATCACCGGCTTCTACACCGTCCTGGTCGAGGGTGACGATCTGAATGACCCGATCGGTGATTCGGTGAGGTCGATCTTGGACGGGCACATCTCCCTGACCCGAGATCTAGCCAACGCCGGCCACTTCCCCAGCATCGACATTCTTCAGTCCGCTTCTCGGGTTGCCAACCATGTCACCAGTCCCGATCAGCAGCGTCTAGCTACTGATGCTCGCAAGCTGCTGGCCAGCTACGACAGTGCGCGGGACCTGGTTGAAGTTGGGGCCTATTCGCCCGGCGCAGACCCAGTCATTGACCGTGCGGTTCTCTTGCATCCAGCCCTGCAACAGTTTCTCCAGCAAGACATTCATGACTTGGCCCAAGCAAATCAGGCTTGGTCACAGTTGGAGCTTCTGCTCAGCCTTGAAACGGTGGCGGCATGAGTCGACGTCGTCAGCGGGTGATGAGATTGAGCGAAATCGTTGATCGACAGGAACTGACCGCACGCGCCGTCATGGCCCGATCAGAGAATGAGCTGCGGGCTGCGGTGACAACAAAGAATCGAAGTAGTGAGCGAACCGAGAAGACTCTCCAACAAGAGTTGCCGCACGGCTTTCGCCAGGCTCTGTTGCTTGCATCGACGAGAATCGGTGAGCAACAAGATCAAGTCATTGAACAATGTCAGACACAAGCTGAAGGTGATCACACAATCTGGCTGGAGCAACGGCTCCGGTCGGGCTCGATCGCCAAGTTGTTGGATCGAATCATCCGGCGCGAACGCTTGGCCGCCGACCGTTCCGATGAGCGAGAGCTCGCCGACATCATCTCCAGCCGCACCGCGCTGGCATTGGCCCGAGACATCGCCGCCGTGCCTGCCGCCCCCATGCCTGCCGCCCCCGTACTTGCCGCCCCCGTACTTGCCGCCCCCGTACTTGCCGCCCCCGTGCCGCCCCCGTACTTGCCGCCCCCGTGAAACTGTTAGGGGATCCGTCATGACAGTGAGCTCGATCCAAGCCAGGATGCAGATGATTGAGTCTCGATTCGAGCCTAAATCTGGACCAGCCGGATCCGTCACCGCATCGTCGGTTGCTGGTGCGGACTTCAGCGCTCTACTCGAATTGGCCGATCAATCTCAAGATGGCCTTCATGCCCTTGGAGCTGGTACTCGAACCCTACGAGGATCGAGCACAACGACAAGCAGCTCAACCTTTGGCCAATTGTTTGAACAACAACTTGCCTCGGCCCGAGTCCAGCTTTCTGGGTTTCGAGCGACCCTGGTCGGCCAAGGACTCGTTGAAGGACCAGCTGAGATCCGCTATCAGGAACTGTTCGAGCAGGCTGGGCGCCGACACGACATTGACCCGGCCTTGCTGGCAGCAGTGGCGTCGGTTGAATCGGGGTTTGACCCGACTGCTCAGAGTCCTGCAGGAGCCCAAGGCTTGATGCAGTTCATGCCTGCGACCGCTTCAGAAATGGGCGTTGACCCCTTCGACCCGGCCTCCGCCATTGATGGAGCCGCCCGCTACCTCAAGCGTGAAATTCAACGCTTCGGATCAATCGAACTGGCCGCCGCTGCGTATAACGCCGGAGCTGGTGCGGTTTCTCAACATGGCGGAGTCCCTCCATTCGCCGAAACCCAGAACTATGTCAAGAAGGTTCTCTCTGCCTATGAGGCTCGACGATGAATAACCAGATTGCCCCCAAGCAGGCCGCCATCAGCCACCTTTCTCCGAATCCGGTGAAGGATCCGACTGGTGTCAGAACTCGCGATAGGCGCCATCCTGATCAATCCGATCGATTCGCTCGATCCGAGCGGACAGACTCCTTCGGGAGTGCTCTTCGGCGAGCCGTACAGAAGTCTCGTGATGGGCGTGTTGATACAGACCGAGCGGTGACTAAGGCTCGTGATGAGCGCCGATCGGCGAGCAATGATCGGCCACGCGTCAGTGACCGGAGGTCACCGCAGTCCGAGTCAGTCAAGTCGCTGAAACGCTTGGATGAGCGAGCTTCGGTCGAGGACATGCATGCGCGTGAGGCGGGAAAGCTCGTCGAGACCGAGCAGTCCGATGAGTCCGGTCCGGCCAACGAAACTGACACCTCCAATACTTCGAACGAGCAGCTAGAGCAACAACAACAGCAACAGGCAAATTCGACAATCGGTCATACAGCAGAACTGGTTCTGAATCCGCAGCTCATTGTAGAAGCAGTCGCCGCCGACCTGCCTGACGTAGAAGCACAAGACGTGTTGACGGCCGACGATGAAATGCTGCTTGAGGCTGAAACGACTGGCGCCCCGCCCGCTAGCGCTGACCCTGCTGAAGGCGGAGCCGTGGACAGCCAAGGTCTAGAGGCCAGGGTGGCCACGGCCATCAATCTCGAAGAAGGTGCAAGCAGTTCTCAGGCTCCCGAACCTGATCTGTTCGATGGCGAGAATGAGCAAGGTATGACCTTGGAGTCTTCTGAATCGAATACCGGCAACCTCAATGGCAGGACCCGACAGTCCGAGCATGCCTCCCTCGGTGGTTCTGGCCAGAAGAAGCTCGAGCAAACGGCTATCAGTGGCTTGGCACAACAAGCGGCCAGCCCTTCTCCGGTCACAGATTCGGACGACCTAGCGTCTATGGCCGAGACTGTTGGAGAATCAGCCATAGACGACCCGCAAGTTCAGGGCGTCAATCTTGATGCGAAGAACTCAACCGAGAGCCAATCCGGTGATGGGCAGGCAGCCAGCGATTCTTCGTTGAACGACAAAGGTCACTCGACCGATGGTCCGACGGAAACTGCCAGCCAAGGCGGTGGTGCTGTCCGACAAGAGGGCCCGGCGAATCTATTGACCCAACCAATCCTCGCCAACAGTGGCTCAGCGGCCTCGACCTCAATCGTTGACGCCGCGTCCGAAGTGAGCGCCGCTGATGCTCGAGTGCTTTCGGCGGAGTTGCCGTCGACAGACGGGCGCTCCGGTGATGCCGTGTGGCGTCAGGTTCAGCGAGCAATCGGTGCCATTCGCAATCTTGGCGAGGGAGACCATGAGTTCAAGATTCGGCTCACTCCCCGCGAACTTGGTTCCGTCACCATCGACATTCGGTCTTCCGAAGGTGGTATCGCCATCGGACTCGTGACCGAGACGTCGGCGGCATCGGATCGCTTGAATGAACAGCGTGACCAGCTATTACAAGAGCTAGCGAAGAGCGGTCTTGACTCCTCGTCGGTGGATATCTCCGAAGAGGGTTCCAGCTTCGGCCTTCACGCTGGCGGAGCAGGGAGCGGTGAAGGGAAGGACGTATCCGAGTCTGAATCATCCGGTATGAGCGAGCAAGATCACCAACCGGTGGATCGTACTGCCCAGTCACCTCGCCGCACCTTGGGATTGAATCAGCCCGGTGGGCTTGGTCGACTGGATATGGCCCTATGAGAACGTCATTTGAGAAGGAGAGCAAATCATGCCAGTGACAGCAGTGGCGGGACAGACCGCAGCAACCGACCTGATCGGTGTGTACGGCAAGAAAGAGGAAAAGGACGAGGGCCCGGACAATTCGATGGGCAAGGACGCGTTCCTGAAACTCCTGGTTGCCCAACTCAAGTATCAAGACCCCATGAATCCCAGCAAATCCGAAGACTTCATCGCTACCACGGCCCAATTCACCATGGTGGAGAAACTGGATGAGCTGACCGAGCTCACGCGATCCAATGCGGCAACAGATTCGCTGACCACGGCATCGGCCTTGATTGGCAAGGAGGTGACGGTCACTGGACCCGACGGTGAGCCGCAGACCTCGATCGTTCGCCGGACTCAGCTCATTGGTGGTGAGGTGATGGTTATCACCGATCTCGGCACCGTTGCCCTCAATCAGATCATCGGCATTGGAGCGGTCGGAAGCAGTCAAGCCAAGAACAGTCCAGTTGTCAAGACCGATCCGGTTACGGACACAGTTCCAGCTACGGACACAGTTCCAGAGGCAACTGCTGATCCGGTCACTGAGGCCACAACTGACCCAACAACAGACCCCGACACAACAATCGACACAGCAATCGACACAACAATCGACACCAGTACTGACGGCACGGATGGCGACAGTACGGAGACGACACAAGGAGCGACAACACAAGACTTACCGACGGAAACTACGGGCACGGACGCCACTGAACCTGTCACTACAGCTATTCAAGACCCAGCTAACCGAGACCCGGTCACAACCAGTGATCCGGTCACCAACCAAGACATCAGTAGCAATCCACAAACTGTTCCAACAAGCACAGTTTCACCAACCCCAGCACCCGTCGTAGAAGACGACGATGCAGCAACCGTGACCATCACACCAATTTCCACCGAGGAGTCATAACTCATGATCCGATCCATGTACACCGCCGTCGCTGGCCTACGAGCCCATCAAACAATGATGGACGTCGTCGGTGACAATATTGCCAACGTCAATACCGCCGGTTTCAAGAAAAACCAGGTCGTATTCGCCGACATGCTCAGCCAGACCCTGAACGGAGCTGGCGCACCCCGAGAGGATCTCGGCGGGACAAACCCTGCCCAGGTCGGCCTCGGCGTCAAGGTCTCATCAGTGGCCAAGAACTTTGGCCAGGGCGCCCTTCAACGCACCGGTCGTGACCTTGACATGTCCATTGAAGGCGATGGCTTCTTTGTCCTGGAGTTCGCCGGGGAGCAACACTTCACCCGCGCTGGCTCGTTCTTCCTTGACGCTGATGGCCGCTTGACCACCAGCGATGGTGGCTTGGTTCAAGGCTGGCAAGCAGACGCAAGTGGTATTGTTGACCCCAGCGAAACAACCAAGGGAATCAAGGTTGCCGTCGGCGACCAGATCACCCCGATTCCGACATCTGAAGTCGCCCTCGGCGGCAACTTGTCATCCGAAGCACCGATCGGGACAGAAGCATTTGCTGGTCTTGACATCTTTGACCTGCAGGGCAATCCAATCGCTGCCAGCCTGACCTTCACCAAGTCAGCAGTCAACGAATGGACCGTGTCTGGCACCTATGGCGACAACGGTGATGTCTTGGTCTTGAGTGACAATGTCCTGACTTTTGGAGTCGACGGTGAACTCACCGGCCCAGCTGACTTCAGCATCAACTTCGCTGCTGGTGCAGTGCCCAATGCTGGTGCTGTTGAGATGTTCATCTCCGGAAACGGAGCCCGCCGATTTACTCAATTCGGCGGCTCAACTGCCATCAACGCCATCAATCAGAACGGTTCGGCCACGGGTACCTTGCAGTCGGTCAGCGTCGGCCAGGACGGAACACTTGTCGGTGCTTACTCCAACGGTCAGGTTCGCCCAATCGCCCAGGTGGCATTGGCAACATTTTCCAACGCTGAAGGTCTTGAACGAGTCGGCGGATCGGCGTTCCGGTCTTCCATCAACTCGGGCCTGGCCCAGATCGGGCTCGCCGGGTCTGGTGGTCGAGGACTTATGGCCCCGGGAACCCTGGAAATGTCCAATGTTGACCTGGCCGAAGAATTCACCCAGCTCATCCGGGCCCAGCGTGGTTTCCAGGCGAATTCCCGAGTGGTGACATCATCGGACGAACTCCTGCAAGAGATCGTCAACCTGAAGCGCTAGTAACTGAACTCTTTCCTATTCGCTAACCCACGTGGAGGCACGTTTCGCAGATTCGCATTTGAAGTATCCAATCCGTGGTGAAGGGGACCCGAGAGGGTCCCCTTCCCGCGTCTAGGCGCAAACCCCTATAGAGGCCAGATTTGCGGACCCCAGCGCTACGTAAGCGTGTGCAACGAATACGCATGCTTCCCTCATGATCCGGCGGCCCTTACCGAGTCTGCCGCTAGATCGACTTCAAGGATGGAGTCGATCAGACAACGCAAGACCAAGGATGGTTCACCATGTCACGGGAGTCTGATGGCTCGGATGTTTTCGAAGAATTGTTTGGGGACATACCCCCGGCTTCGTCGACCCCTGAGTCACGAGACTCCTTATCGTGGCACCCCCGAAGGCTGACTTCAGTGTTCGTGGTGAATCCGTCGGAGCTTGCCCAGCTTGGCTGGTACCACACCTTGTATCACGTGAGTGATTTGCTCCTGGTTGGCACCGGCAGTACTGCTCAAGACGCAGTGGCCGCTATCAGTGACGGTTGGGCAGATCTGGTGCTGATTGATGAGGACACCGACGCTTCGTCGGGTTTGGAAATTGAGCAAGACCTCCTTCGCCGACCGGTGAAGGCTCGGTACCTGTTCACCTCCGATCGGTCCGATCAACGGGCAGACCCCGATCAGAACCTGCGGGGAGCCACCCCTTTCTTGCGTACCCAAGGCGGCGTGAATGAGCTGGTCATCGACCTTCGCTCGGCAGTTGACGCCATGTTCAACAACAAGGAGGCCCTGCTTCAACAGCAAGGTCTCTCCCTGGGGTCCTACCCGGACCCCAGCCGTATCGAAGCAAGAGCTAGAGGAACAAAACCATGAGCACTCACTCAACAGCGGATCGCAATCTCGATCCTCCCAGCCCCGTCGATCGACTACGTGATCCAATCCATCGACTCATTCACCTCGAAAACATGTCGGGCATCGCCCTCATTGTTGGTGCGGCGATTGCGGTGGCACTAGCCACATCGCCACTGGCCCACACCGTCGAGGAGTTCTGGCACACTCACCTAACTATCCAGGTTGGTTCCGTCCACCTCAATGAGTCCTTGCTTCACTGGGTCAATGATGGCCTGATGACGGTCTTCTTCCTGGTTGCTGGTCTGGAGATCAAGCGAGAGCTCGTCACCGGTGATCTAAAAAGTCCTCGCAAGGCGGCGCTTCCTGTTGCCGCCGCAGCCGGTGGCATGATCGTGCCCGCTCTCCTCTTCTTCGCCCTCGCTCGCGGAACAGATGTATCCGGCGGTTGGGGTATCCCCATGGCCACCGACATTGCCTTTGCTGTTGGAATCCTCACCCTGCTTGGCGATCGAGTGCCGAGTAAACTCAAGATGTTCCTACTGACCCTGGCCATCGTTGATGACCTTGGGGCCATTGTGGTTATCGCCATCTTCTATAGCTCTTCCCTGAACATGACCTACCTCGGCATGGCGGCAGCCGGGCTGGCGACCATGGCCCTGCTCAAGCAGCTGGGAATCTGGTGGACGCCCATCTACATCCTTCTTGGAATGGGAGTCTGGCTTGCGACCTTCGAGTCGGGTGTGCACGCCACCCTCGCCGGTGTTGCTTGTGGTCTTCTTGCTCCAGCCGTTCCTCGTCGACCCTCTCGCACATCGAGTAACGCTCGACCGGAATCAACGGTTGATGAACTCAAGAGCATCATCTTCGACACTCGCGAAACTCGATCAGTCGCTGACCGGCTTATCAACCAACTCCATCCCTGGACCGCCCTGCTCATCATCCCGATCTTTGCCCTTGGCAATGCCGGGGTCAGTGTTGCCCCATCTGTTGTCGGTGAGGCAGCGACCACGGTTATCTTCCGTGCCGTCCTCGTCGGTTTGGTCCTCGGTAAACCGATCGGCATCGTCGGAGCCTGCTACCTCGCAGTAAAGAGCGGCGTGGCCGTCCTACCTAGGGGCGTCGGATGGAACCATATTGTTGGCGTCGGATTCCTCGGAGGAATCGGCTTCACCGTTTCGATCTTTATCAGCGGTCTGGCCTATGAGGCCGAGAGCGTTGTTGGCCACTCCAAGATTGCCATCTTGTTCGCCTCTGTCCTTGCCTCGGTCGTCGGTGCGGCCATCTTGGCCAAGGCCGGTTCGGGAGCTGACCCTATTCCTGAAGATGACTCTGTGTCTGATGAAGACTTTGCTGAGCTTGCCTCGTCGGGGTCCTCTGAGACGATCGGTGCTGCATCGAATCCGAAACCATCCACCAGGACACGCCGACAAACCAACGTTCGTAGCTGAGTAGCCCACCACTCAGTTCCGCCCTCTCAAGTTCACCCCCTCAGATTCACTTATTCACAACTCACCAAACTCACGCTGTCAACGAAGGAGGCTCGCCGTGCCCCCCATCTCCAAGCCGATTTTTTCGGACTCAACCTTCCCAGAAGCCCATGACCTAGACCCACTGGACTCCGACTCGGTCGACGCAGGTCAACCTGCGAATAGTGCCGGGGGACCGATGCTGGACATCAGCATTGACGAGCTTCTGGTCGACCCAGACGCCATCCCTTCACCTCCGATGCTGGTGATGCAGATCATTCGCCTGGCTGATGACCCAGATGTATCAATCCCCAAGCTCTCCAAGCTGGTTGAGCAAGACGCGCCGCTTGCAGCGAAGTTTGTTCGAATGGCGAATTCCAGCCTGTTCAGTCCTTCCCGTGAGATCACCTCGGTTCAGCGGGCCTTGGTCGTAGTCGGTCTGCGCTCGGTACGAATCCTGGCCTTGTCGACTTCGATGAAGAGTCTTCTGCCGCCAACGGCTGGAGGACTGGAATGCGAAGAGGCCAGGCGTCGAAGTCTGGTCAACGCCATTGCGTCAAAGTTGTTCCTTGAACGATTGGACAAGGACACCGCAGAGCAGGCATTTCTTGCTGGCTTGCTTGGTCACATCGGCATGCTGGTCATCGCAGCTGAAGCGCCGGAGGTTTACTCGGTACTAATTGAAGAAGGCGGCGAATGGCCGAGCGCTACACGACAAATGCAGGTTCTCGGCTTTACGGCCGACGAACTCACGGCTCGTCTCACCGCGAAGTGGGGGTTGCCAGACTCGATCTCTGAGGGAATTCGTTGTCGAAGTGGTCTTGAGGCTATGGACAGCGGCGCCGAGGCCAGTACCAAGCTGATGCTTCGTGGCCTTGAAGCTGGCTGTGTTGCGGAGGAAGTCTTGTGCGGCAATAACTCGGGAGAGGCGCTTCGTGATCTGGCCGAGGTGGCACACGAAAGCTTCGGTATGGATCTTGATGCGGTTAGTCGAGTCCTACTTGATATCGAGCCAGTCTTGGAGGAGACAGCGGGGCTTCTGAGCTTTGACCTTCCTCCTGGGAATAGTCACGCTGAACTGTTGGCCGAGGCGATGGGCAAGATGCAGAACATCTCGCTCGACGCGGTGTCAGCATTCAGTCGGGAGAGTCAGGCTGTGGAAGAACTCTCCCAACGAAACCGAGCACTTGAAACCGAAAACAGGCAAGACGATCTGACTGGTTTGCTGAACCGCCGCGGCTTTGATGCAGTCTTGTCGAGTGAGATCGACAAGCGTTTGCAGGAGCCACAAGAAGATGCTCTTGGTTTGCTGGTATTCGACATTGACTTCTTCAAGAAGGTGAACGACACCTACGGTCATCAAGTTGGTGATGAGGTACTTCGTGAAGTCGGGCATGCTTTCCGTCGAATCAGTCGCAAGAGCGAGTTTGTCGCCAGACAAGGCGGCGAAGAATTCGCCCTGATTCTGCCTAACACGAATCTCGAAGAGATGAAGCAGGCGGCTGAGCGACTACGCAACGAGGTGGCCGAGATCATGCTTAGCGCCGATGGGGAGACGGTGTCGCTCACCATCAGCGCTGGTGGAGCTGCGGTGAACCAGGTGGGTGAGGATGGAGTCATCCAAAGGCTGTATGAGCGAGCGGACCAGCTCCTCTATGAAGCCAAGCGGAACGGACGAAACCGCAGTGTCATCGACGACAGCCTGATCTAAGTACATAGCGAATCCAGAACAGTAAAGACGACGAGCCAGGGATTGGATCGTCATGGCAAGGAACATGGGTAGAGCATCCCTCTATCTCGTAGTGCCCACGGATGGGAGACATTCAATGCAAACAATTCAAGCCTTAGTGATGCCTGCATGGCTGGAGAGCGCCAGTAGGAACCAGCAGTTCTTCACCATGTCTCTGCCGGTCTTGGTGGCAGCGTTGGTGGTCTTTGCTGCCAGTGTTCTCTGGGAACCTGATCCTCAAACCCAGGTTCTGGTCTCGATGTTGGCTGACCAGCGGCGGCTTGGGTATAGGCGATTCACTCCAGCCCGCCGTTGGTTCTCAGCTTTCACTCGATCGCTTGTTGAGACCCAGTCTGTGGTGCAGTCGGATCCCGCTGATCCCGACCTGATTGACTTGGAGACCCTGGATGCGGAATCAGTTCTCCTGAACGAGCTCGGTGGCTATGCCGAGTCTGAAGAGGTTCGAAATCTTCAGAGCCTGGTCAACCACTTTCGGCGTGAAGTCCTTCTGGAAGCTGGCAGTGAAGAGCAGCCGGGTCTGGCACAAACTTGGGTCGGATACGGGATGCAGCGCGTCGTAGGAGTGGGTCCCTTAGCCGAGAGCGAGACTCATCTTCGGATCTACAACGCAAATGATCTCGGGCGTCAACTGATCGCTAGGACTGTCACTCGAGGAATAGGCACTCGAGGAATTGGCACTCGAGGAATTGGCACTCGCGGGATTGGACTGGCGCCATTGGGAGCAAAGTCGCCGGGGTCGCTAAAACGCAACGGGCAGGGCCAGGTCACTCGATTCGAGCGACCGGTCGCCTTCCTTGCTGCCAGTGGCGATGAGCCAACAGCGAATGAGGTTGAAGCCTCCTTAGTCAGACTGGCAAATATTCAATCTGCTGGCCGGCGACCGGAGCGGTTGCTGCGGGCCCTTCTTGAAGCTGGCCAAAACAGATCTGTCCAAGCGGCAACGTCGGAAGACCTCGTTGATCGCATCCAGGAGCACAGCCGGAACGTGGCTGCACGGGGCGAATCCCAAGCGTGGAGTAGCGACGATCATCAGACTCGCTGGCACCGCAGCTGGACATCGACCACGGTCATCTCGGCCGGGCGCGCCGAGGAACTTACTGACCAAGGAGCTTGACGAAACATCCCCGCTCGGCCCCATTTGCAGCCTGTTGGTGGCTAGTTGAGCGCCCTCCGTGAGATGCAGCCATATATGGAGAGTTTTCTGTCATACCACTGGCGCCGAGACCCCAATCGTGATAATTCTCATTGTTTCCGAACGTGGAGTTCACGAAAGAATGGGGTAGTGCCATATGCGCGCGACAAGATTGGGGCGAGTCCGCTCGCTCATCCTCGCACTGGCTTTGATGAGTGTCACTGTTGTGGCATCACCAGGGGCAGCCGAGGCTCAGGACGAACCGGAGGCTCCCGTAGCCTTCGCTGTTAATGAAGACGTAGGCCGGATTGAACGGGCCTACCTCACCATCCTCGGGCGTGCTCCCGAAGCTGGCGGATTGAACTACTGGCTTGAGCAGCAGGGCCAGGGTGTCAGTTATGACGCCATTGTCGAAGCCTTCCTGGCTTCGCCAGAACGTGCGGCTCGCTTTGGGCCAGATCAGACTGAGGGCGATTTTCTCGACCAGCTCTACCAAGATGCCTTTGGGCGAGCCGCGGATCCAGCCGGAAAGCAATACTGGTTGGACCAGCTTGCGGCCGGGGTCACTCGACGCTCGATCGTTCTGAACTTTGCTGACTCCGTTGAGCAACGACGCCGGACCGATCCAACGGAGGACTTCACTCTGAATGTTCTGCACATCAACGATCATCACTCCCACCTCAAGCAGGACAAGGGCGACTTGATCTTTGATGATGTCAAGACTCGGGTGAAGCTTGGTGGCTTCCCGAGCTTGGTAACCAAGTTCAAGGAGCTTGAGGCCGAGCTTGCTGGCGAGAACGTCGTCAAGCTCCATGCTGGTGACGCCGTTTCCGGCACCTTGTTCTACAGCCTCTTTGAGGGCGAGGCCGATGCAGCCTTGATGAACGAGGTTTGCTTCGACTACTTCGCTCCGGGCAACCACGAGTTCGACAATGGCGACATTGGCTTGAAGCTGTTCCTTGATTTCCTGGCCGAAGGCGACTGCAATACACCATCGCTTGCTGCCAACGTCATTCCCGAGCTTGGTACGCCGCTGAATCCGGTCATTGGTACTCCGTACCTGCGGCCCTATAGCGTCGCTCCTTATGGTGATGGCCAATACGTCGGCTACATCGGTCTTGATATTGCGGACAAGACCAAGAACTCCTCCAGCCCGCTGGAGTCAACCCAGTTCTTGGATGAAGTCGCAACCGCTCAGCGCTACGCCGATGCTCTCACTGGCGCCGGTGTGGACAAGATCGTGCTGATCACTCACTACCAATATGCGGCCGATCTGAAACTGGCTTCCATGGTCAGCAATGTCGATGTCATCATCGGTGGCGACAGCCACACCTTGCTTGGTGACTTTGACTCGGTCGGCTTCAATTCTTCCGGCCCGTACCCAACCATGACCACGGACCGCAATGGCGTTCCCGTCTGCGTTGCCCAAGCTTGGCAGTACTCGGCAATCGTCGGCCAGCTCGAAGTCAACTTCGACGAGTTTGGTCATGTTGCTGATTGTGGCGGCACCCCGCACATGATCTTGGGTGATTCCTTCCAGCAGAAGGACGATGCCGGAGAGCGGCAGGAGATTACCGGTGCTACCCGTGACGCAGTCTTGGCTGCAGTTGCTGCCAACCCGAACCTGTCCATCGTCACCCCTGATCCGGATGCGCAAGCAATCCTGGATGTCTTTGATGAGCAGGTCTCAGAGCTTGAGCAAGTCGTTATTGCCAACGTGACTGAGGACCTGTGCTTGGAGCGGATCCCGAACCAGGGCCGATCCACCATCACTGGTTGTCAGGCAATGACCGCCCAACATGGTGGCGACATCCAGATGCTGGTAGCTGAGGCGTTCCGAGTCCGCAGCTTCGAGTCAGACATCGCCATCCAGAATGCAGGCGGTGTTCGCATCGACGTTCCCGCTGGACCATTCACCATTGCTGATGCGTACACCGTGCTTCCATTCGCCAACACCTTGGTGAACCTGGATCTGACTGGTGCTGAACTGAAGTCCGTTATCGAGGAGGGAACCGAAAATGCCATCCGCGAGGGTGGCTCAACCGGCGCCTACCCCTATGCCGCAGGCTTACGTTGGGACATGGACATGACCGCCGCAAATGGCAGTCGCGTCAGCAACCTGGAGTATCAGGCCAAGGGCACGACCGCTTGGGTCGCTTTGGATCCGGCTGCTAGCTACAAGGTGGTAACGAACTCCTTCGCCGCCAGCGGAGGCGACGGAAACGACACCTTCAAGGCCGCATCTGATGATGGTCGGGCTCTGGACACCAACTTGAACTATGCCCAGACCTTTATCGACTATGTGCAGGACGATCTAGCAGGATCGATCGCCAAGCTGCCAACTGACTACTACTCGACTCAGGGCTTCGTGCCACTGCCGGGCTAGTAGAACCTCAACGAGGTTTGGCCGGGTCTGACCCGATCAGACCAAGATAGGAAAACCGCTTGGCGGGGCCCTCGGGTCCCGCCAAGTCGCGTACAGACTGTTGGGCTAGATATTGGGCTTGGATGCAAGCCGGCTAGAAGTTGGGCTGCTAGACGTTGGGCCAGCGCTTGGTGCCCGGCGACTTTCGCTTCTGACCGGGCTTGGGCCCGAGTGCCCAGCGACGCCGCCACGCTCCAGCATCGGGACCACCGAGATCGGGGGTTTTGCTAGCGTGAGCCTTCTTCTTGGCTTCCCACCAACCAGATGAGAACTCATCGGCAAGCTCGTCCACCCGTGATTCCACCCGCTTGGAGAAGTCTCGAACATCCTCGCCCTCGCCGAGCTGCATAGGTGAGCCGAAGGCAACGGCACAGCGTGAGCGTCGTGGCCATGCCTTCCCCTTCGGTAAGAGATTGCCTGTGCCTTCGATATAGATGGGCACGATTGGAACCCCGGCCAACTTGGCCACAAAGGCCGCACCTGGTCGATGCTCTTGGCTCCAGCCGTCTGGGCTACGTCCGCCCTCGGGAAAGATCAAGAGACTGTTGCCTGCCTCAATGGTCTCCACCGTGTTGGTGATGGACAGTTTGGAGAGTCGCAGACGCTCGATGGGGACGGCGCCAATGAACAGGGCAGAGGCGGTGGCCATGAGCTTGTTGGTGAAGAAATAGTCGGCTCCTGCCGCCACTGAAAGATCGCGCCTGAGATGGCTGGGCAAGGTCGTCAGCAACAAGGTGGTGTCGGCGTGGCTGTGATGATTGGCAACAAAGACGACGGGGCCCTTGACCGACTTCAATCGATCGGTACCGATGACTCGCGGTGAGCCGTAGAGGCGCATAGCGGGCTTCATGAATCCCCAGATGCCGGCCCGGCGAACCAGCTTCGCTACCGGCTGGCGTGACCACTTGGTGTCGTAGTAGACGCCGACCTTGGAAGGAGGAACGCGTTTCTCGATGCCCTTGGGGGTGGATGGCGGATCGATCAGGAATCGCAGCCAGCTCACGAGACGTCGGCCATGAGAACAGGTGGGTTGTGGAAGTGAGAGATGGTTGGCTGGGGGCCGACCGTGTCCTCGGCCATCTCCAACGCATCCTGCAAGGTCGAAGCAGGTTTGAATCCAAGTCTGCGTACGGCCTTAGGATCACCGCCAACAACGATGACCGAGCCGAGATACTCCAAGGCATGTGAGCACCAGTACCACATGTAGAACGGGTGCACCCCGTGATAGGCATTGCTGGTCCGATAGAGGTGGCGATACCACTCGTCTTCGGCGAACTTCTTCTCGTACTCCTTGTGCATGACGACCGGGTCCTTGGTCTCGGTCAGTACCTGCTCAAAGAAGTCGATATAGCTGGGGTGGTGAACGGGATTGAATTCCCACGGAGTGGGGTGACTCATGATGAGCACGCCGCCCTCCTTGACCACTGGTTTGCCTCGGTACAGATTGAAGAAGTAGCCAAGGCCTAGTACCGCGACCAGGATTGGATTGAGTACCGCGTTCACGTTGTAGGGACTGAGATAGGGGAGTCCCATGGTCATGATGTCAGTTTGACCTTCAACCGGCACCATGTGTTGGGCATAGACGTGCTCGATGGTCTTGTTGTGGACAGCATCGACCTCGCCTGCTTGTACCGACGTCATCTCATAGGGAGACTTCCACGAGTGGAAAATCTTGCGCTTCTGGGCACCGGTCATTCGCTTGAGGCCAGCTTGCATGGTGGAGAACTTCGCCCGGTCTTGGAAGTTCCATTCCCACTCGCGCTTTTGCAGCATGGACAACGGTCCGGTGTGGCCATAGGTGTTGGTATTGACCGTGGTCTCGATCTGGAATACCCGAGGGCCATGCTTCTTGATGATTTCGCCCTGCCGCCAGTTCGAAGCATGGAAGGCCGAGGTGTCCTTATCCATGATCGACTTGGACTGGGTCAGCGTCTTTGGATTGTGGTGAGACTTGACTCCGGCATAGCCCGACAAGCCGGTCGCCGTGCTCTTCCAGCCACCATTCATGCTGGTCAGGTTGATGTTGACGTAGATGAGCAGATCGCTTTCGGCCGCTCGACGCTGCATCTGGACGGTGTCACCCTCATCGGACTCACCGAGGATGACCATCTGCTCGGGGTCTTCGGCATCGAGGTTGTAGAGCTGGCCATGGGGAGCAAACGCTTCATAAACCCGATCGCCGACAGCCTGGCGAAGTTCGGCTTCAGTCATGCGGCGGTGCAGGGCCAAGGCAGCGACGAGATGCACATCGTCAACGCCGGCAGCCGCAGCCATGTCCAACACGGCTTCGATTACACGCTGGCGAAGGTCAGGTTTGACCATTGCGGGAAGAGGCAGAGAAACATCGTCGAAGGCAATGGTGAGCTTCATGCCCCGGGTCAGCAGGCTTGGCAACGGATCGTCATCCATTGGATTCAGAAGGGCGTCAATGATGGCGCCGTCTGGGTCCTTGATGCCGTGAATCGGTTCGCTGGGGTAGATGACGCGACTGCGACCGACCGGCAGCTTCTCCATCCGAAATCCCTCGCCGTGATGGAACAGGATTGGAGGTGTTTGGCGATCGACTTCCAGGACAAACCCGGGACGAGGGTTCGGTCGTGGCTTGGACTTAGGCATTATCGACGACTCTTTCGAAGGGAAGGCAAGGGGCCAAGAGGAAGGATGCGTTCGCCGCTTCCATCAGACTTTGACCAGTACTCAACCAGCCAGCCACGCTTCAGGGCGAGGGAGGCGAGGCGGGTCTCAGGATTCACTGCAACCGGAAACCCGACAGCATCAAGTAACGGAAGGTCCGACGACGAGTCGGCATAAGCAACCGACTCGGCCAGGTCGAATCCATTGGCGTCGGCGTAGTCGCGCAATGCTTGGGCTCGAACTTCGCCGGTGGGAGGAACCGATAACAACTCGCCGGTGTAGCGGCCGTCCTTGATCGACATTTCGGCGCAAATGATGTCGTCAAAGAGAGGCTTAAGCGGATCGACGACAATATTGAGGGCTCCGGTGATGAGCACGGTGCGATGACCTAGCTCGCGGTGTTTGCGCACCCGGCGGACTGCGGCTGGGAAGGCCTTGCTCAGGATGTGGTCAGCAAGGAGTTCGTGGCCAAGTTTCTCCATCTGCTCGACCGAGGCGCCGTCGTAGCGGCGGTAGAAGTGGCGTAAGAAATCGGTGCGGTCCCGGGCATCGAGAGCAAGCAGGGCAGGACCTTCCTGCAAGGTCTTGAGGGTAAATTTGATCCGGTCGGCTGGCCCCAGGTTGCGGGTGGCGAGCCAGGCGTAGCTGAAGACCACATTGCTGGCAATGATGGTGTTCTCCAGGTCAAAGGCAGCGAGGTGACGTTCGGGAGCGAGCACCCGCTTGCGGAGACGTTTGGAACGAGCGTCAGGATCAGAAGCTGTGGGCTTGGTCTTTACCCGGGCATGTTCGACCACCGAGGGGAGATGAATGCCGGTGACGTAGTGTTCCCAGTCAACAATGGCCGGGTCACAAGCCAAGGCCGTGCGGTCTGAGGGATCGAGTGCGTCGTGTAGCGCGACCAGGTTCTCGACACCGTAGAGGGCTTCGCACTCGGCGTAGGCGCCATAGATCTTGACGTAGGCCGCGGCACGGTCGACGTCTTCCTTCTTTTCTTCGACCTGCATGCTGATCAAGGCTTGCTTGCCTCGCAGTGGGAGCAGCTTGAGGCCTCGGTCGGCCCGGTCCAAGCCTTTCTGAGCCCAGCTGAGTTGGCGTTCGACAGCGCCTCGACCAGGGAAGGTGAACTCGGCCACCGCGATGGGTTGGCCCTTCTTGTCATAGAGCGGGTTCTCGGTGAACCAGCCGTTGACCAGTTCAACCAGGGTTCGGTACTTGAGTGGGTTCCGAGTTCCTGAAGCAACCTGGGTGACCTTGATCGAGCCGTCTTCGGTTGGCCCAGCGGCGGCAACATTGATGATTGCAGCGACGACGATGTCGACTGGGATGACGTCGACGACACCCTCGGGCACACCGGGAAACTCTTTGAGTAGACCTTGAGCGTAAGAGATCAGGATGGGCTCTGCCATCCGGAAGCCTTTGATCCAGCCGGGTTTCGGTTCAGCCCATGCTGATTCGATGATGGCAGGTCGGACAATCGAGACTGGAATATTGCCCTTCGATTCGTCCAGTGCCCGCTCGCCCAGGGCCTTGGTGTAAGCGTAGGAGTCAGGCCAACCCAGTGACGCGGCACGTGCCCGTCCTGCTTCGACCAGCTGCTCGCTGACCCAACGTTTGCGGTATTGCTCAGTCTTGGCCGAGATCAGAGGAGTGCCAGCGGCGCCAAGCTCATTGCCCGCCCGTTTGCGGAACTCTTCCAGCAGATCGGCCGAGCGACTCTGGGCATCAAAGTCGGTGCGACAACGTCGAGCAAATTCGACCTCGGCTCGCCATGAGATGTCGATGTCGAATGGAGAGTCTGACAGGAGCTGCTCGGCGGCATGGCCGCGACGATTTCCAGCGACGTAGCAGGTGCTGATGGCCACCATGTGTGGGGTGACCCCAAGGTTCTGCAAGGCTTCGGCGACCCGGGTCGGGCCGAGCAGGTTGACTTCGATTGCGCCATCGAGGGGAGCATCAAAGCTGACAGTGGCGGCAGAGTGGATGACGATGTCACATGAGGTGAAGGTCGTGGCGTCGGCTTCATCAAGTCCGAGGCCGTCGCTGCTGACGTCGCCGGAGACAATGGTGACCCGGCGTTCGATTTCGGCCCAGAACGAGTCGGCCTTTCGGGTCGTTTCGCCGCGTTCTTCAATGATCCGGTGGAAGACGTCATTGCGGAAGATCTCACGCCGGGCGCGCTCGGCCGGTGTTGAGCGCTTACCTGGTCGGACCAGCAAGACAACATCACAGTCGGGGACTTGGCGTATCAGTCGTTCAATGAGCGCGGTGCCAAGAAAGCCGGTGCCGCCGGTGATAGCGATGCGCTTTCCTGCAAGTTGTTCAGCGATAGTGGCCATAGATTTCCCGGGTCGTCTACCATTTGGTAAGTGAGTACCAAGCATAGGCTGATTGAGGCCGCATCCGCAGCATTCGTGGCCCGAGGAGTGGCCGGAACTTCTCTGGATGAGATTGCGCGCTCCACTGATGTCACCAAGCAGACGATTCTCTATCACTTCAAGTCCAAGAATGGTCTGTTGGAAGCGGTTCTCATTGAGGCCGCCGAGACCCTGAAGGCCGAACTTGACCAGGCTGTTGCTCAAGCTGGTCCAGGCTGGGGCCAGGTCGAGGCGGTTGTTCGATCGGCGTTCGCACTTGCTGTCCGTCGACCAGAGCTACTTGGTTTGTTGGGAGAAGTGTCTCGCCTTGGCCCACCCCAGTCAGATCTGGTCCTGTCCGTGCTGCAATCCACCATTGATCGGGCCATTGTCTCGTTGCAGCAGGGAATGGACTCAGGCGATTATCGCCAGAGCGACCCCCGGCTCGTTCTGTTGTCCAGCTATTCAGCGGTTACTGGTGTGGTCACTGACACCGCTGCGCTTCGCGGGGTGGGGCTTGAGCTTGACCTTCGGGTTGCGGTCAAGTTGCGCCAGTCCTTGCTGGACTTCTTGCGGGCCGCCTTGTTGGAAATTCGGGGGAACGGCAGCGCTAGTCGTTGAAGACGTAGCCCGAATCCTCAGCCAAGGCGATGAGTTCCGTCATGGCCTTTGGCTGACTGGCGAGTCGGGTGAGGTGGTTGGCCAGCGTGCTCAGGGCGGAGCGGTCGGGGGAATAGGCGTAGAAACCTTGGCCATCGGGATCATATTGGATGTTGCCTTCGAGACTCGAAACTTCATTCTGTACAACGAGTTCGGCCACGCCGTGCCAGAAGTAGCCACTTGGATTGTGTTTGGCTTCACGAATAACCGAGACGGTGTCGGCGTTGATCACATCAAATCCGAGTCCCCATTTCCCATCAGATGAGCTGTGGACGGTAAGTGCTTGCATGGGGTGGTCCCCTCCCGAGTCGTCGAGCGGGTTAGTCTCGCGTATCGCGCGATGAGTTGTCACTGATCACTGTGTAATGCTCGCGATGGAACGTTCGCAGTGGAATGCTTTGCGCCAGACAAGGGTTGAGAAACGTTATGGAATTTGAGATTACTGAAGAGGCAATGGTCGCCATCCGAGCCAAGGGTGGAACCGCAGCTATCGATTTCATCACGCCTATAAATTGAGGTGGCGTTTCTGAGGTGTCGGTCGACACCTATCTCAAGGGCAAGAAGACCGCTGGCTACCGGCGGATGGAACAAGGCGATGTGATGGTGCTCTTGGCGCCTTCACTCATGAAGTATGCGGACCGGGTCGAACTTGTCACTCGCAAGAAGCTGCTCTTTGGGCAAAAGCTGGTAGCAATCGCGTACCAAGACGGAGCCAGCTGCCAAATCGGCGGCTAGTGGGTGGTTAGGCGCTTTTTGGTGCGACGATCGTGGCGTTCGAGGGCGAGTTGCACCAAGCGGTCGATGAGATCCGCATAAGCCAAGCCTGAGCATTCCCAGAGTTTTGGGTACATCGAAATTGGGGTGAAGCCGGGGATCGTATTCAGCTCATTGAGCAGTGCGCCACGCCCCGGCTTGTCGGCCGTGTCAACCTCGTAGAGAAAATCGGCCCGCGCCATTCCTTCGACCCGCAACGCCTTGTATGACTGCCTTGCTAGGGCTTGCAGCTCTTCAGTCGTTCCCTCGGGCAGATCAGAAAGGTCGGCTGGGATCTGTTGACCGGCGCCGTCTTCGTACTTGTCCTCATAGTCATAGAAATCCGCTCCGGGCATGATCTCACCCGGGAGCGAGACTTCGAGATCATGGTTGCCCAGCACAGCTAGTTCGATCTCGCGCCCGGTAATGCCTTCTTCGACAACCAGCCACTCGTCGTAGCGCAGGGCCAGTTCGATTGCTGTCTCCAACTCGCCTAACGTGGTTGCCCTGCTTACGCCGATGGAGGAACCCATATTGGCCGGTTTCACAAAGCACGGAAACCCAAGCTCATCGGCGATTCCCTGCAGGTCTCCGGACCAATCCGGTTCGTGAATAGTCATCCAGCGGGCCTGAGGAATGCCAGCGGCAGCCAGGATCTCCTTAGCTTTCGCCTTGTCCATGGTGAGGGCCGAGCCAAGAACACCGGCTCCGACATAGGGAACACCGGCCAGCTCCAGCATTCCTTGCACGGTGCCGTCCTCACCCATCGGACCATGAAGGAGAGGCAAAACCACGACCTGCTGACCAGATTCCGGCGAAGCGACCGCTGGCAGGAGATCAGTGTGGGGGCCCGACGGATCCAACTGCTGGGGCAGTGAGCGGGTTGAGTCGGCCAGGATGGCGGCGGCTTCTTCGGCCTGCACCCAGTCTCCGCTACGAGTGATGCCGATGGGGACGAGATCGTATTTCGACCGATCAGCGGCGGCAAGAACATGGGTGGCCGTGGTGCAGGAAACGTCGTGTTCGGCGGACTGGCCCCCAAAGATCACGACGAGGCGTATGCGTTGAATCGAAGTCACGGCGACACAGTAGACCCCAAGCGTGCCTAAGTCGGCTACACCTGTGTCGTGCATTTCACCGCAAGCGACATTGCTGACATTGTCGGAGGAGAACTGACCGGGCCCAACCGGTTGGTTCGCTCCGTCTCCATTGACAGCCGATCCATTGATGGGGCGGAGCCCCTCGGTGGCTCTGGAGAGACCGGTACTCGGGAGACTGGGAAGGATTGGAGGAGTACGGCCGGGACGTTGTTTGTTCCCGTGCTCGCCGAACGCGACGGTCATGACTTCATCGAGTCCGCCCTGAAAAATGGAGCCGTTGCCTACCTCAGCTCGCAGGCCTCACCACAGCTCGATTCACAGCGATCAAGTCTCTCTTCACCGGACGATGTGGCCGTGATCCAGGTGGCTGACACTATGGCTGCCCTCACGGCGCTTGGTGCTGAAGCCCGAAACCGATTGCCAGACCAGGTGATTGGAGTAACCGGAAGCGTTGGCAAGACATCGGTGAAGGATCTCATTGCGGCGGCTTGCTCTGTTGCTACACGGACCCATGCCAACAAGGCTTCATTTAACAATGAGCTTGGGCTACCCCTCACCCTGGTCAACGCTCCCGAGCAGACCCAGGTGACGGTTCTGGAAATGGGGGCGCGGGGGAGTGGCCATATCGCCGAACTCTGCGCCACAGGCCGCCCGACCATCGGCGTGGTGACCCGAGTGGCGGCTGCGCACACGGAACTCTTCGGTTCGCTGGACGGTGTTGCCGCGGCCAAGGGCGAACTCATCGAAGCCTTGCCCCAAGACGGGATCGCGGTCCTGAATGCGGATGATCCGCTTGTCATGGCGATGGCCAAACGTGCCACGTGTCGCATCGTGACCTATGGAACGGGCGGAGGGACAGAACGGTCGCCATCGGAGACAGTCGCTGATTTTCTGGCAACTGAGATCAAACTTGATGGGCAGATTCGAGCCAGTTTCGTTCTGCAATCACCCGTCGGAACGCGACAGGTACAACTGAAAATCGCTGGCGAGCACATGGCGGCCAACGCCGTCGCCGCTATTGCCGCTGCAGTGTCTGCGGGAATCGATCTCGATGATGCGGTAGCGGGAATCGAAGGAGCGACAATCTCCGGCCTACGTATGGAAGTCTCGAGGTCGGCAACCGGTCTTGTCTTGATCAACGATGCCTACAACGCCAACCCAACGTCGATGCGGGCGGCGCTGAAAGCCCTTCAAGCCTTGCCGGTCGAACGTCGAATTGCGGTCCTCGGGGTGATGGCCGAACTGGGCGAAGGAGGCGACGACGAACACCGACGTATCGCCCAAGAGTCTCTGGATGCTGGAGTCCGGGTCATTGCCGTGGCGGCAGAGGCTTACGGCGACCAGGTCGAGCACGTGAGCGATATTCATGGTGTCGAATCTGCTCTTGCAGACCTGCTCAAGTCGGGTCCCTCCGCAACCGGAGTTCTGGTCAAAGGCAGTCGCTTGGCTGAGCTTGAACGAGTTGCTCGCTGGCTTCAGCAGAGCCGGTTCTTTGCGGAGCAATCGTGAGCGCGGACCAACGAGTGAGTGAGGTGCAGCCGTGAGCAAAGAAACGGGAGTCAATCGTTGGGTTCTTGGTGCCCGGCCTCGCACTCTTCCCGCTGCCGTCGTGCCTGTCGCCGTCGGATCAGCCTGTGCGGTTGGTGTAGCGGAGTCCTTCTACTGGTGGCGAGCGATTGCCGCCTTGATTGTGGCCGTCGCGCTTCAGGTGGCGACGAATTATGTGAACGACTATGCCGACGGTCAGCGGGGAACCGATGATGACCGGGTCGGACCTATTCGCTTGGTCGGGTCAGGCTTGGCTACAGCGAAGCAGGTGAAGGTTGCGGCCCTGACGGCCTTCGGTGTTGCAGGAGTTGCTGGCGCGGCGCTGGCTTTCGCTGTTGGACCCGAACTGTTTGTTGTTGGCGCCGCGTCGATGCTGGCGGGTTGGGCCTATACCGGCGGCCCGAAACCTTATGGCTACCTCGGCCTTGGCGAACTCTTCGTTTTTGTCTTCTTCGGAGTGGTCGCCACCGTTGGCTCTGGCTATGTGCAGACAGGGTCAGTCACCTCCTTGATGCTTGTTGCCTCTGTCCCCGTCGGGCTCTTATCCGTCGCCTTGTTGGTCATCAACAACCTGCGGGACATTCCCGGTGATACCCAATCGGGGAAGCGAACCCTGGCGGTGACTTTGGGCGATGCCAAAACACGTTGGCTGTACCTCGGGCTGTTCGGCTTGGTTGGGCTGACAATTATCGGATGTGGCCTCGTTCGGCCGCCCGCTCTTGTTGCTCTTGTGGGCCTGGTTCTTGCTTTTGTCCCGGTGCGAGCTGTCCTTTCCGGGTCAAGAGAACGAGATCTGATTCCGGTTCTGGGTGGAACGGGCAGAACTCAACTGGTTACAGGGATCTTGCTCGCTTTTGGGCTTGCTCTGGGTGGCTGAACCTGGCGATCTATTGATCGGGTAGTTTGCGAAGGTGTTTCCCCACTCAGCTTTTTGAGAAAACAGCCGATATTGCCAGGGTGAACACTCGTGCCACAAGGACGGTTGCCGCACCGTCTTCTGTCAGAAGGGCCCAGCTTGGGCCTTCGCGCGTTGACAATGCTCGCCAGCAACGAATCGCTCGCCTTATTGACGGATACGAGTCGACGGTCACTCTTTCCTCGGTCACCCGGAGCGTGCTTCTGATGTGGTTGATTCCCGCAGCCGGCATGATCTTTCTTGGTGTTCGAGCCTACGGAGTCCGGTCGGACCCGACGGTGCAAGGCTTCGCTCTGAGTGACGAACTCAGCTCGAGGCTCTTGTCGGCCATCCACTTCTCCAGTGCTCTGTTGCTGGTCGCAACGGGAGCTGTTCTACTGATGTGGACCATGCGTTCCTGGTTGAACCTTGCTCGGATTGGCCCGAAGCCGGCTATCTCGATCTGGCCAAAGCTGCGCCTGCATCTGCCAGGCTTTGCCTTTGGAATGGTTGGCTTGCTTTCTCGCCCCGTGTTGGGAGCCGACTCGCGAATTTCTGGAGCGTTGCTCGTGATCGGCCTGGTTGGAGGATTGGCGATTGCCCCCATCCTTTTGATTGACACGTATCGGGCAATCTGGCAGCGATCAACCAGTCCCAAGTCCGGCTCCGAAGAGTTGCCAGCGAGCACGGTGATCCTGATCTTTTCCTTGGCTGTGGTTGCGACCGTTGTTGTTCTCAACAAGATCATCGGCGACGGTGTCATCAGCATGTCTCACGATGGGGCCTGGTTCTTAACCACGCTCCAGGGTCTAGCCATTATTTCGGCTAGTTGGACTGCCGCATCGTTGGTCACCGAGATTGCTCGACGTCAAGATCTTCGTCTGGTCTACATCGTGGAGTCCTCAGCTGAAGAGGCCACCCATTCTGGGATTGTGACTGATGCACAAATTGATTCGGAGTGGGCCGAGTCTGAGGGCATGATCGAGTTCGACCAATAGCAGGATTCAGGTGCTAGAAACATGAATCGTTGCCTTCACCTTGGTCCAGTACGATAGGTGGCCAGGTCGTGCCCGGGCTAGGGCACCATTATTGCGAAGGGTTCTGGACTTGGTCTCCCACTATGAAACCCTTGATGTAGCGCCAACGGCCTCCTACGACAAGATTCGTCAGGCTTACCACGACTGTGCCCGACGTTGGCACCCCGACCGATTCGTCGAAGCTGAGTCCGAGGCAGCAGAGACGGCCGAACTGGCGATGCGTCAAGCCAATGAAGCGTGGCGGGTGCTCGGCGATGAGGTCAGGCGTCGAGACTATGACCGAGGCTTGCGCGGTGGAGGGTCAGGCGTTGGACACTATCAACAACAGACATCCGGAGTCCGCGTCGACGACGGCATAACCCGTATCGACTCACGGCTTCTCGATCCTGAGTTCTTGGACAATCGCCGACAACGTCAACTGGATGAGAACGCCTCGGCGCAATCACGAGTGTTGCGACTGGTGCCAATCGTTGGTTTCATTGGCTTGCTGATCGGCATCTTTGTTTTCTCTGCCTACGCCCGAGGCAACACCGAGGAGCTCCCAACCAGGGATACAGCTCCCAATCCGCCCATTGCTATTCCGGCCAATGCTTGTGTACGCATTATCGAGGGCCCCGAACTGATCAGCGTTCCTTGTACTGGGCCCAACGATGGCCGCCTCATCGGTCAGATCGTCGGAGAGGAAAGCTGTGACTCACTCGAAGATGGCATCTTCACGGTGCGCGAAGTGCCACTGCCAGACGGGGTAACGGTTTGCTTGGGTAATGCCTGAACTCGGTCAATCGGTTTCGTTAGGAGCCGCAGCCGCCGCCCAGGACCATTCTTGGGCCGACCTGGTTGTTGATGAACTCCCAGACGGTGGTGCCCGCACTCTCGAAACCTTGGTCATTTATAATGATTTCGAGCCGACCATCGCCATTCAGATCAGCGAAGGCCGAGACGTCGAAGGTGTGGACGTCTGGAGCTTCTCCTTCGGCCAAACTGGCACCGTCGGCCTCGGTGAAAATGCTATGAGACAAGAAGTAGGTCTTTGCCACTTCGTCTACGACTCGGCGAAGCAGGACAACGGAGACCGCTGGGTAGGTAACTGAATCCTGCCCAGGCCGGAGTCCTTGGCTCTTTGCGCTCAGAACAACCTCGACAACGCCGTCACCTTCAAGGTCGAGGTTGAACCACTGGGTGATCTCAATTGGACCGACTTCGACTTGTCTTTCGGCGAAGAACTCCTTGACGGCATCAAAGTAGAAGGGACTTGGGGCTGCCTCCACTGCCGGGGGATATGGCTGCAGGTCCCACCCCGCTTGTACCGCAATTGGATTGGCGCCGCCCCACTCAGACGGAATTTCCGGGCTGGTGAGAATGCCGACGGACCCACTGCCTGTACTTCCAAGGTCGCAGACAAGGCCGACTGATTCCATCGTTGTCTCAGTCTGAGTGCCGTCAAGTTGGATGATCGAGAAGGTGTCGCCAACGCTTGCCGGCCCGGTGAATTCATCGGGCCGACCATATCGCGCCCAGCCGGTACCGTCCCAGCCTCCGAGTGTGGCAAACCTTGTGGCAACCACACTGGGAGAGGAGCTTGGTGTCAGAGAACCTGAAGGGTCCAGATTTTCTTCGCCGCCAGCAGCAGTCGACCCTGTGTTGCCGGTGGTTTCGCTTGAGTCAGTGCCTGAGGTAGTGGTCGTGACTGGGACCGGGGCGGAGTCTTGGTTGTCGCTGCCACAGGCACCCGCCAGTAGTGCGGCGAGAACAAGCCCGAGCAAGGTGGCCAAGGAAGGCCCAAAGGATCTGCTTGGCGTTGGGTTGGGTAGTGGCCAGTACATTTGCACCACACTGCCAGATCTGAGGTGCTTGCTGGTGGCATCGCCGCTATCGTCACCCATTCCTCGGACCATTAGCTCAGCTGGCTAGAGCGCTCGCTTCACACGCGAGAGGTCACAAGTTCAAGTCTTGTATGGTCCACGTTTTCGCCTCCGGCGAAACACGAGTTTCTCGCTAGCGCTCCAAACATCGGGAGTGCTGGCCTGCGGCCGAACGTTCTCGGTTGCTCGGAAAACCCTCAAAAGTGGCTACTGGTGCCCTAAGTGGTGCCTTCCCGAATCAAAAACATGTTTCGGAACGAGCAAAATAGTTCCCGCGGACGGCCGCTGATGAGTCTCCTCAGTCACCCACACCGAGACACCGACATAAGCGCTGGACTCACCGGTAGATGGTGACGTGATCGACTTCGATGCCACGCTCGCCCAGGAGCTCTTCGACATCACGGTAGAAGAGTCCGTATCGGAGGTCCCAACGAACTGCGAGCATGATGATCTCAGGTGGGAATCTGTAGCCAGTGAAGGCTGACAGTGCAGTGAATGGTGGTGGCTGGATTTTCAGCATTGTTGGAGTCTTCCCGGTGACTGGGGTGATCCGTCAACGCAACAGAGCCCCGTAGGTGGTGGATTCGTTTGGTGGTTGAGCTCCGTGAAGTGAAGAAGCTTGAGTGGTCACGTAGCCGATTGGGTGGCGGGGGACGATCGATTGCCTATCAGGTATGGCCCGATTGGCTCATTCGGAGTGATTCATCGAAACCTACGTTTGGAGAATGCGGCGAAACAGGACTCGACACGTTCCCCTTCTCCTAGCTGTTGCGCTAAGCGTCAGCCTCTTGGTCACCGTGCCAGGAGCGGAGGCGTCGCCAGCCCAACTCGTGGTGCACACCCATGAGGATGGCCATCGTCATGCGGAGAATCTTGGCCTCGGCCCTATACGGACCCTTGAGGTGTCCGAAGCCAGCAATCGTCTGGTTCTTGCCGATGCTGGCACGATCAAGATTTTCACGTTGGATACCTGGGAACTTGTGGCTGAGCACAGCGGATACGGCTTCCTTCCTGAAGTCCGGATCCATGAATCGACTGCGTTCTTTCTTTCGCAAACCACCGGTGTTCTAACGGAGCTCGACTTGGTCTCCGGCGAGTTGAGGAGAGAATGGCACTTCGACGACACGCTGATGTCGATTGCGTTGTCCGAGCACCATGTGTGGGTGATGACGCAGGACGATCGCGCATTTGCCCAGGTGTCGCGGATTGTCCGCGCTAGCGGAGAACTCGATCAGTTCGAACTCGTGCACGACCGAGGTCTTTTTCACCCATCAAGAATTCGAGTTTCTCCAGGAAGGCCGAACGAGTTCTTCATCGAGGTGAGCGCTTCTCCGACGAACATCTATCGCTACGAGTTCAGCGGGTTGACGGCGACACGAGTTGAACAAACAGTACACGGGCTGCTCGGGTCCGGATCTCGCGCCTTCGAGTTGTCAAAAGATGGGGCGCAAATTTGGTGGGGGAAAATGGTCGAAATCGAGACCGAGACCCTTGAACTAAGCTCAACCCGCTACGACGGCGAGGGTGCGACTCGAGGTCTGGCGGTGGAAGCAGAAACGAACGCTTACCTGGTCTTGGCGAGTTACCCCTCATACAAAGAGGGCGGAAAGCTGGCGCTGTTCGAACCCGGAACGCCGGTAGCAATCAACGAAATTTCTACCTTTACCGACATCGTTGGCACAGCCGTCACAAACTCTGAGGTCTTGGCGGTAACGAAGGTCAATCAGACGTACGAGCTCCATGCCTGGTCTCTAGATTTTCAGATACCAGACGAACAAGCTGCAGAGCCAGCCGAGCCCTTTCAGGGTGACCCTGGTCATCGCGGTTTGAACAGCCTTGGGTTTGACAAGGTGTCGAGCCTGGGTGTTTCTCAAGACCATGACAGGATTGCGATAGCAGGGGACCACCATGTCGAGCTGTACTCGCTCAGCAACTTTGCTTTGATCGCCCGGATTGATGGCATCTATGGTGCGGTTGATCTACGGATCCAGGGGTCGAGCGCCTTTGTCGCCGGGTCAAGAGATGGGGTCATCAGCGAGATCGACCTTGATGACGGATCGGTCCTTCACCAGTGGGCGACCAACGCAGCGGTGCTGAAATCGATTGATGCTTCCGATCAGTACGTGTGGTTCTTCTCTGGCCCAAGTACATGGGATGGACAAGTCGGCAGGATAGAGCGGTCTACCGGGTTGGTGGAAACAATCGAGGTGCAGTCGTCGCTGTACTACGGCTCCTTGATCCGGGTTACTCCAGGTCGGCCGGATGACATCTACATCGGACGGCGAAGCGTCAGCCCCGGTTCGATTATTCGGTACACGATCGAAGGGGCCGTAGCTGTTCCACAGCACGCAACGTCGCACGGAGGAATCGGGTCTAACCTGCGTTCGTTCGAGCCAGCGGATGCTGGTGGTACCGTCTGGGTGGCCGCTGCAGTTCCGTACGCGCTGCTGGAATTGCGTGGACAGTCGCTTAGGACCTCTCGTAGTTACGCCGCTGGGAGCTATCCGGTCGACGTGGCGCTCGAACCGGACGAGAACGAGTTGGTCGTTATGTCAACTTCGACCCAGACAAAGGGAGCGTTGTGGCTGTTTGATGCCAGGGTCCTTGCACCTCGTAATCATGTTGAAGTACCAGGCATGCCCAGCGAGGTAGCGGTGACGAGTAATGAGTTCTTCGCCATCGTCGAGGATCAGGGCGGCTGGGGGCTTCACGCGTGGACACTCGATTTCCAACCAGTAGTGGAAACCTCCGAAGAGCCACCAGTCGTGGAACCAGACATTGAGCCCCCATTTGAGGAACCAGCCGTGCCGCTGGCTGACTATGAAATCACGATCTATGTAGACGGTCACGGGTCTAGTGACACCCTGGAGTTCGGGATCGTCAACATCTCGTGTGGAGACTGGACGTGGGAATTCAACGGGTTCTACGGGCAGTCGTTTGCCATCTCGGTTCCCGGAGAATCGACGCAGTGTGTGCTCAGCCATTCGCTTGACTCGGGATCTGTATTACTGGGCACCAACGCCGATGACAGCCAAGCATGGACCATTGTGCGAAATCAGCAGCTCGCCTTTGACCCGTCTGTGATGTCAGCACTTCTTGTCGTTGACGTTTATCCCGGACCAACCTCTTCTGAGGATCATTTCGTCGAACAGACGTATAGGGACACCCTCGGAATCAGTGCCACCCAGGAGGAGAGACGATATGGCGTCGAGGGCATCAATCGGGGCACTTGGACAAGAGCCGGTTTCGTTCTGCACTTGATGGATTCCCCTGATGGGTACGAAAGCACCGTGGCGCCAGTAGCTCGTCTCTATCGGGCGTTCTTCATTCGCGACCCAGAGGTAGAGGGACTGGCCTATTGGATGCAGGTCCGCAGGAATGGCCTACCTCTCCGTGAAGTGGCCGAGTATTTCTCGGTTTCCCCTGAGTTCGATTCGATGTATGGATCGTTGAGCGACGAGGAATTCATTGCCTTGGTCTACAGGAACGTCATGGGACGTGAAGCTGATGCAGATGGCTACAGGTATTGGCTTGGTCAGATGCATGGCGGCATGACTCGGGGGGAGCTGATGGTCTATTTCTCGGACTCGCCGGAGTATCGAGGAGTGACGGGTGGCCACTTGTTCTCGTTGTTTGTGGTTCGGGCACTGGAGCGCCACGAACCAACGAAGGATCAGTTGGACTCCTTGCGGCGAACATACGAATCGTCAGGGCGTGAGGCCGTCGTGGCAGCGGTCTTAGACGGGCAGGTATACTTCGACCGATTCTGGTTGAGCAACGGAGAGACTGGCGCTGTGTTTCAGGTGAGCGCAGATTCTGGCTGGGATGACGTCCGGTGGAGCGATGTACGTGATGTCATCGTTGCCTCGGTTAGATCGTAACCGAGGGATCGCGAAAGAGTATGAACCGGGTCGCCCGGCACTTCAGTCGATCTCTCCGTTAACGTCGAAAGCGCCTCTATGAAAAGTGTGCTTGACCTCTGTACTTCAAATTGCTCCCACCGCAGGAGGGCACATAACCATGACCCCCAAGTATCGAACGAAGACTGGCCGAGCCCTTACCGAGGATGAAGTTGACGCGCTCGCCGAAGCGGTTGAGGCGACGGACTATGACGTTGAGGTGCTTAAGAAGCGGCGGCGGGGTCGGCCGGCGATGGGATCTGGTCGTGCTGATGTGGTTCCGGTTGGTGCGGTGGCGTTTGGGGAAGTCCCCTTCTGACTTGATTCCCACGGGTTCTCCTCGAACGCGATTTCTGGCTTCGTGGTTTCGGCCTGTGACATCTCGAATTGAGTGACTCGTGCGGTAGCGCTGTGACTGGGTAATCGTGCGCGGGCGGTGCCTGTAGTGGTGCCTTGCGCCTGCGAGCATGAGCGAACGTCCACGAACAAAGATCCGCGGAATTCGGAGGGTTATGGACGTCTGCGGACGCCAGCGAACAGGCTGTTGGCGCTTCACACGCGAGAGGTCACAAGTTCAAGTCTTGTATGGTCCACGTGTCGAGCTCCGCTCGAACCGGAGTTTCGGCGCTAGGGCGCCAAAACGTCCCAGGCTCCAGGTTTGCCTTTTTCGCTAGCGCTCTCAACATCGGGAGTGCACAGTTGCTTTCTTCGGATTCCACGAGGTGTTCGCTAGCGGCCCAAAGGGGCTCCATGCTTCCGCAAGGCATTGACGATGTAGCCACATCACGGACAATGGTGTGGGGCGGCTGAACCAGCTGGGGATTTAGGTCAGGGTTCGAGATTCATCGTGCTTCGCATGTGGCGGCCCCAATCTGGCTGGGTGCCATCTAGGTCGGTGAAACCGTATTGCCCATAGAGCTCCCATGTGGCTGTGGCTTTGCCGGTGTAGTCCATATTGTTGGGGTCGGCGGCGAGAGCGGCGACTGCTCGACCGAGATAGTGGGGAGTCTCGGAATAGGCGAAGTGCGAGTCAGTCTCGATCGCATCGCGCCAGCTGTCGGCGGTGACGCCGAAGTGGTCGAGCATCGCTTCTGAGCGTAGGAACCCCGGACTAATTGCTACCGCCGCGACCCCGTAAGGTCGGAGGTCTTCGGCTTGGCCGACAGCGAGGCGGATTACCGTGGATTTGGCGAGGTCGTAGAACAGAGACCCGCGGTAGCGACCGGAGATTCCGTCGGTGACTTCAACGACAAGTGCATTCTTTTTGCTGGCGATCAGAAGGGGAGCCATGTACCAAGACGTCATGATGTGGGTGTCGATCGCCTGGCGCAGCAGTGCCAAACCGTTGGGAAGGTCTTGCTCCCAGAAAGCGCCCTCCCAGTCAACCATCGGGTCGCCGCCCCAGACATCGTTCACGAGAAGGTCCAGGCGGCCGTGATCAACTGAGATGGTTTTGGCTAGAGCTTCGATCTGGGTCGGCTCAGCGTGGTCGGTTCTGATCGCGATGCCGGTGCCACCTGCTTCGTCCACCAAGGCGGCGGTCTCGTTGATTGTCTCCGGTCGTTGCATCGGCGAAGAAGATGCTGATGTGGTTCGGCCAGTGACATAGACCGTGGCGCCAGCTGCACCGAGTTCGATAGCAATTGCACGACCCGCTCCTCGGGTCCCACCAGCCACCAGTGCCACGCGGTCTTCAAGATCGGGCTCTATGGGCATTTGCAGAGATTACCCGTTGACCCAAGACGTTGCAGTTCGTGCGAAACCGGCCTAGCAATCTTACGTATGCCTGTCTATTCTCGGAGACGATATTGGTGGAGTGGGCTACAACTACTACGCCCTTGTGCAACTAGCGCTCGCCTTGGTCGTGGTGATGATCTTTGGGGCAGCGAAGCTTTCCCGCTCAGGACCCTCCGAGTAACCCCTGGACCTTGTGACCGACAGTCTGCCAAGCGAAATGGTTTCGTGACCGATAGCGAGGGTGCCTAAGAAGTGCCACAATCGCCCTGCCGAGCACACTCGTCGTAACCCGCGCAAGGAGAGGCCGTTGTTATGGAACACCCCGATTCGCTGACCGCGGATGATGAGTTAGAAGATCTCGACGAGCCGGCCGGGTTCGACCTAGCCAAGATCGACAGGTCGCTCTTGGCTAGTCCTGTGGTCATTCGCTCATTTGTCGGTATCGCTATCGCCTTGCTAATCCTGGGCTGGCCCGGGCGAACCAGCGAGATCCTGGTCCGGCTAATTGGTGTCGCTGTGGCATGGGTCGCCTCATCATCGCTTTGGACCGAACTCCGTTGCCGCCCTCGACACACCTTGACAGTCTTGGTTGGCGTTGTTGGTCTGGCCATCGGCGGAGCCCTGTTCGTCTTCCCCAACCAGTCGGAAGTGGTTGTAGCGCGCTTACTCGGCTACACGATCATCATCGTCGCGTTCCGTGACCTTGGGCGTGCTCGAAACGATTCGGGCGACGAGTCGCGCTCGTGGATCATCTCTCGAACGATCGCGTTTCTGGCAGCAGCAGCCCTGCTGATCGTGTATCCCAGCCAGGTGTTCGCCGCGGCCACCACCGTGTTGGCTTTGGGCTGGGTAGTTTTTTCGGTGACGGTCATCGCCATCAGCCTCGATGCTCGCACCACAGGAGTCGCCGACTACGCGGACTCGACCCGCCTCATCGGCGACTGGCTGGCGGAGCGCTCCAAGTCTGTCGATCACCGCCAAGCTCTTTACTCCAAGATTCTCTATGAAGGCCCGCAGACGGCTCGTCGCGTCATCAGGTTCTTTACCCTCATGGGATTCGCTTCGGTTATCGCCTCGATGGGTGTGCTTACTGACTCTACTGCAGTCGTCATTGGTGCCATGTTGATCGCCCCGCTCATGACTCCGCTCATGGGCATGGCAGTCTCATTGGTGATGGGCTGGCCAACGAGACTCAAGCGAAGCGCCTTCGTGGCCGCAGGGGGAGTCGTGTTCGCCATTGCAGTCGGTGCTCTGATAGGGCTGATCGTGCCAGCGGTGATTGATACGACAACCAATTCTCAGATCTTGGGCCGCTCCTCACCCACCATGTTGGACCTGATCATCGCGCTCGCAGCGGGTGCTGCTGGCGCCTATGGATTGTCTCGGCCCGACGTATCGGACTCGTTGCCCGGTGTGGCAATCTCCATCTCCTTGGTGCCGCCGTTGAGCGTTGTTGGCATCGCCTACTCTCAGGGTGACTGGATGGCTGGTAACGGCGCCCTGTTGCTTTTCATGACCAACATGTTGGCAATCCTGATCATGGGTGGAGTGACCTTTGTTCTCACCGGTGTTGCCCCGCTTCGACAAGCCACTCAAAATCAGCATCGTGTTCGCACCTCGATTGGAGCGACCGCAACACTCGCAGTTCTGGTAATAGGGGCGCTACTGCTCAATGGGGCTCAGATCGCCGGGAACATCTTCGAGCAGTCTTCAACCGAGGAAGTCGTCACCGATTGGCTGGAGGATTATCCCATGCACTCATTGTTCCGAGTGGACCTTGATGGCGACACCGTCACCGCAACCATCGTCGGCCCCTCAGCTGGAGCGCCGACGGCCCAGAGCCTCGCAACTCAACTCCAGCACGATCTTGACGACGCGGTCACAGTTGACTTGCGACTGATCGTTGAAGAACGTGACATTGCCTCTAGCGGCAACTAGTGCGCGTGAAACGTCCAGGGGAGAACCCGACCAGACGCGAATTCCTTCGTACCTGCAACCTCATCGCCCAAGTCTCGTCGGTGCCCGGTCGGTGTAGTGTCGGTGTAGTGTCGGGGAGTGACGGCTAGAGCGCGGGTTCTGATGAGTGGAAGACCGGCGGCCGGGCGCGCTCCTGAACGGGCACAAGAGATGTGTGACCAGCTGGCCGAGTCCATTGACGGGCACCACGGCCTGCGGTCCCAAGACACGACCGAAACCGATCTTGGTGAATACGGCATCATGGTCGAGGCTGACGATCCGAACGATTTGTCACTGTGGCTGCTGAGCGATGCAGCTGACGCGGCGATGCGACAACTCACCGTGATCCTCGGTGACCCGCCCGGCCTAACCCTCGACCATTGGCGACCAGTCTCCGCCCGGCCAGTCTCTGCGGTGGTGACCCATCGCCTTGACCCGAAGGCCTTGAGTCGGTTCATGGGTTGGCAAGCGTCGATAGCTGGAACGGAGTTGGTAGCCCCAGGCTTCGTCAGCGCTGAGCACCATCCCCCTCGCGCCGGACTACAAGAGGATTGGACCATTGTCCTGCGGTTCGAAACCAATGAACAGCTGCAGAGCTGGCTGGGTTCGCCGGAACGTCGAACCTTGTTGGCTGAGGTCGAGGGGAGCATGGAGGACGTCAATATCCACCACCTCGGATCTTCCTGGGTTGGCTGGTTCGATCAGCGATCAGAGCAAGGCCCACCGAGTTGGAAGCAGGCCATGGCCGTGCTCGTCGCCTTGTACCCGACGGTCGTTGTACTGTCGGCTCACCTCTCACCTCGGCTGGGTAACGACGGTCTCGGGTGGGCCAACTGGTCGGCCATTCTCGGCAGTGTTCTGGTTTCGACCGTCCTGCTCAACTGGTTTCTCATCCCTCTCGCCAGCAAGCTCCTCACCAACTGGCTCGACCCCCGGGCAACAACACGAACGACCGTTGTCGGCTTAGCAGCCACCTCCGGGTTTGTCGCAGCGTGCGCACTTGCGACGGCTCTGCTTTGGTGAGCTTGCGGAACACGCTGGCTTGGCGATAGCTTTCCCAAGTCTTCCTAGAACAGCCGCCGTCAATTGGTTCGCCTGGGTTGTAGTAGCCAGACTCAGGTAATTCAGTATTGGGCAGCCCGGCAACGGGTAAAGAACTAGGAGCGCGGGCGTTGGTATCTTTGGAGACGATTGAGGGCATCTGCCCGGATACCCGTGGCAAGCTTCTCGGTGTTTCAATCAAGACCCCCTCTGCCTTGTTGAAGCGATGCGGCGCCAAGCTCGGCCGCCGCTCGGTGGCTTCGGAGACCGGCATTAGCGAGCAACTCATTCTTGGCTGGGTGAAGCGTGTCGACCTGATGCGTGTCCGCGGTATCGGATCGGAGTACAGCGACTTGCTGGAAGCCTCTGGTGTTGAGACCATCATCGACCTACGCAGTCGGAAGCCAGCCAACCTGGCGGAGAAGATGGCCGAAGTGAATCGGCAAGCCATCAAGACAACGCGCCGCAGCATCGTTCGCCGGGCACCTTCAGAGTCTGAGGTCAAGCGGTGGGTAGCTCATGCCTCCGAACTTGCGCCGATGGTCAGCAGCTGACCGATCTGCTCAGAGGTGCATTTTGTAGAGGCCGCCCCCTGCACGTGATGTTGCGCCAGTCTTGCGGTCCATGACAGTCTCAAACCGAACCCGACCCGAACCCTCATGGAGGACGGATTGGGGCCGAAGTAGCACGAGTGACTACGGCAACGGCGACACCGGTACTACAGCCCCGAGTTATACCACCACGCTATCGGCGGGCAGGGCTGCGAATGAGTTGCGACGCCTGCGAGGTGGCATGGACTGGTTCAGCCGAGTCGACCTGCTGGGTCTGCGACGAGCTTGGCCGGCCTGGTCCTCCGCCGTCCATCTACCCTGACTTCGACTAGCGGCTGATCGAGCGGCCAGTTCCGCCCTCGCCGCTGGTGGTACTGTTCGCCAATGGGAATCGTTGGTGGCCCAATGCGCAAGCGTGTCGGACTGGTGTTGGCATTGGTCATGCTCGCTTCGAGCACGGCCGCTTCGGGAACATCTGAACGACTGGCTGAGGTGTCTGGTCAGCTCGGTGTTGAAGCACTGGCGACCGAGTCGTATGTACCGCTGCCCGATGACCCGTTTCGAGGTGTGTATTTCGTTACTCAGCAATACCGAGACATGCTTGGGCGTGAGCCTGATGTTGAGGGGCTGGCGTTTTGGACTGAGCGATTGGAGCAGGGCCTAGGGCCAGCAACCCTCGTGGCGGCCTTTGTCGACTCGCCGGAGTTCGCTCAGTCTCGTCTTCCTGTTGCTCGTTTGTATCTGGCTGCGTTGGGCCGTATGCCGGAGGAGGATGGTTGGGCCTATTGGTCGGATGTGCGTAGCGGGGGAGTGCCGTTGGCTGATCTTGCGGTCAGTTTCATCAACACTCCCGAAGGTCGTTTGCGACTGGGAAGCGATGACCCCGATGAGTTGATTGACGCGCTCTATCGAAACGTTCTTGACCGAACTCCAGATGCTGACGGACTTGCGTATTGGAAGTCCCGACTTGATTCAGGTGTGAGCCGGGCTGAGGTCGTTGTCAGCTTTGCTGAGTCGGAGGAGTTTCGGACTCAGGTGGATTCAACCATTCGGGCATCGCTCTTGTATTCGGGTCTGCTCGGTCGGGAAGCGGAACCCGAGGGTTTGGCCTATTGGGATGGGGAGCTTCGCAGCGGAGCATCGTTCGAGGGTGTTGTCGGCGGTTTCGTTGACTCACCGGAGTACGAGAATCGTCTGACTGGTTTGTGGTGCAACATCATCGACGAATCAGAGATGGACATCTTTGATGGCCCGGACCGCAGTGAGCTGGATCGTGATGAGTGGCTTGATGACGGCTATCGACGAATGCAAGAGAACGCTCAGACCATCTCCGATTCGCTTGGCCTTGCGATTTATGACGAACTGCGTTTTGACGCTCTGGATTGGTGGCCGGATCGCCAGTACTTATTCGCCATCCATACGGACGCCGTGGAGTCCAGCTGTCTTACTTTCCTAGGCCGAGCCCCACACCCCAACCAGGTCACCTTCCTCCGTGCCCCGTACCTGTTGAGTGAGCTAAATGAGGTCATCATCGACATTAGGGCAAGACTCGACGATGAACATCCGGCCGCTCTGCAGGGAATCGGCGTCGGCCTGCGGATAGGTCTGGAGCTTGCCGGACCAGCCTTGCCGGCCGCCGACGGGATCTTGGCCGATTATGGGGAATACATCGAAAGCTTCTCGGTTGGTGCTTTCCCCTATCCAATGCCCGATCCTCTGCCAGAGTCCTTGTGCCTCTCGGCTCCCGATGCCGTCGATCCTTCGACCCTTGGCCTTGAGGTGAGCATCGACCTGGAGTCTGCAACCGTTGAGGCTGGCCTCAGAACGACGGGCACGTTCACTGTCAGTAATGTGGGGACTGACACGTACAGCATGAGATGGGGGTTTGAGGTAATGGGACTCGGGGCCGGGGTTACAAGCTCGTCAGTCTCTGATGGTGGACGAAATCGGTCAGAGAGTACTGGTCTGCTTGTTCCCGGTGGCTCGGTTGCTGGTCGATTCGACATCGCAACAACCGCTTGTGACCCGTCCGTTGGACATCGCTTGCCTGCCGGTGACTACCCGATCTGGGGAACCATCACGGTTCGAGAAGGCAGCGACTTTGACGATGCTGGGGCTCCTCACCAGATCTGGCTACCGGCTGAGACCATCACGGTGACCCACTAGCAGCAGGCCCTTTGGCCTTGTCGGGCGGACTAAGCATCCTCTTGTCAGCGAGTCACAGCGGCTCGGCGTGATAGCCAAACAAAGCCCGCTACGGCTACTGCTGCCAGGACTGCACCGGCGGTGACACGTTCGCCCAGCAACAACCAAGCCCAACCGAGAGTGAGCACTGGCTGTAAGAGCTGGATCTGGCTGACCCGGGCCACGCCGCCCATGCTCAGGGCGGCATACCAGGCGAAGAAGCCGAGGAACATGCTGATGACCGACACGTAGGCCATTCCGGCAACAGCAGACGTTGTTGGCTCAATGACACCGTGCTTCCAGACCGCGATGATCGAGGCTGGAATGGTGACGGGTAGCGACAGAACTAGGGCGAAACAGATGGTCTGCCAGCTGCCGATCGACTTGGAAACTTCGGCCCCTTCGGCATAGCCAATGGCGGCGGCGATAATGGCAAGGCCGAGCAACAGATCAGCGGGCTCGGGCTTGCCTCGGCTTCCGCTCAGGAAGGCGAAGGCCACCACTGTCAACAAGCCACCCCCAGCTGCCAGCCAGAATCCTCGGCTTGGGCGCTCGCCGTGGCGAATGGTGGCGACCAAGGCTGTCGTAGCTGGCAGGAGGCCAACAACAATGGCGCCACGAGTTGCTGGAACGTGTTCCAAGGCCAGAGCGGTCAGGATGGGGAATCCGAAGACAACACCGAAGGCGATCAGGGCCAGCGGCCGCAAGAATCGACGATCGGGGAGCTCCACCTTCTTTACCGAAAGCAAGACAATGGCCAACACAGCGGCGATGACGGCCCGGCCAATACCAATAGTCCAGCCACCAAAGACTGGCACGGCTGCCTTCGTAGCAGGCAGGGTGAGGCTGAAGGCTAGGACCGCTCCGAAGCCAAGAACGAGACCAAGCGTTTCTCTATCGATGCCAGTAGCGCTACTGTCTTCCGTCATGGTTCATGATAGCGCTTCAAGTCGGGTTCGAATCCATCTGGAGTCCCTGATCCAAAGTGGCCGTGTTGGTGACCGGCTCCCCTCAGTTCGCCATCTGATGTCCGACCTCGGAGTCGGGCCAGCCACCGTCCGACAAGCGGTGAGCGAACTGGTTCGCCTGGACAAGATCGAGACGATCCCCGGTAGTGGAACCTTCATTGCCTCCAAAGCGAAGCCCCGGGTTGCGACCCCGGCGGACACGGCATGGCAAACCCTGGCCCTTGGATCAGATACTTCTGAGCGCAGTGTGTTGGAGCCTCTGGTCGGACTTGTCCCGGCGGGAGTTATCGATCTGGCCAGTGGCTACCCCGACTCGACACTGCAACCGACCGCTCTCATTGCAGCCTCGGTTCGTGAGGCGACCCGTCGTCCGGGGACGTTTGGGCGGTCGGCCAGCGAGGGGCTCGGGCCGCTTCGAGAATGGTTTGAGGAGCAGATTGATCCCGAACGCCGCCACCGCGTCTTGATCATGCCTGGTGGCCAGGCAGCTCTGTCCCTCATTTTCCGGGCCCTTTGTCTGCCTGGTGATGTGATCCTCATGGAGTCGCCTACCTATGCCGGTGCCCTTGTGGCGGCCATGGCCGCAGGCTTGACCCCCGTCCCCGTGACCGTGGATGGAAACGGCATGGACATGGATCAACTGGAAGAGATACTGGCCCAGAGCGGGGCACGCGTGCTCTACGTGCAACCGCGATTCCAGAATCCGACCGGGGCCACCTTGTCGGTCGAGCGCCGCCAGCGTTTGATGGAGCTGGCTGACAAACATCACCTCATCATCATCGAGGATGACTGGCTGGCCGACTTGGCTGAGCCGGGGCAGGCAGCCGGACTGCTGGCCAGCATCGACCCTGATGGACACGTCGTGCATCTTCGTTCGCTGACCAAGTCCATCGCCCCTGGTATTCGGGTGGCCGCAATTGGGGCAGTCGGCGCCATTGCCAACCGGCTTCATCAGGTTCGAGCTTCGGAAGATTTCTTTGTCTCACCGCTCTTGCAAGAAACAGCCCTTGGAGTTGTTACCTCGACTCGTTGGCCCGGCCACCTTCGCAAGCTTCGCTCGTCTCTCCTGGATCGCCGCCGATTCTTGCAAGATCAAGTTCAGAAGGTTCCCGGGTTGTCCTTAGTCCACTCCGATGGTGACGGGACGTCCAGTCCGCTCCATCTTTGGATTGATGTTGGTGGTCACGGTGGCGGAACCGCGGTGTCGGATCAGGCCGTTCGAGAAGCAGGATTGCGTCATGGTGTTTCGATTGTTGCTGGGGGTGCCTGGTATCCGGGCACGTCGGAGGGCCCAAGAATTCGTCTGAGCAACGCGGCCGTAGGCCATGACGGGCTCGAGCTCGGAGTAGCACGACTGGCGACAGCACTCGATGAGCTCGCCGATCAATAGTGGCCTGACTTAACGGTTGCGAGGGTAGCTAGCTCGACCTAATCCTCGCTCTGTGAAATCCACGGGGCGGGGGAGCGAGTGCGGAAGGCGGCAATACCGGCCTTGGCTTCGTCGGACTCGAACAACTCCCGAGATCGAATAGCCGTCCAAGCGAAGGCTTCCTCTTGGTTGGACTCGGGAACCCGGTTGATGATGTCCTTTGCTGCGGCAAGCGCCAACGGACCACCCAGCATGAGCATGTCCAGAAAGTGCTTGACCCGATTATCGATTTCATCGGGTGCACAGCTCTCGTTGATCAAGCCAACCGCGGCCGCCCGCTCCGGTGAGATCCGCTCACCGGTCAAGAACAATTCGCTGGCGTCGGCTCGCCTGAGCTTGGGTAGACAAACGACGGAGATCATGGCCGGTGCGACACCGAGGCGAACTTCGGTAAACCCCATCTTGGCGTCAGATCGCATGATCGAAATGTCACAAGCCGCAGCCAAACCAAGACCACCGCCCATGGCGTGGCCATCGATTCGGCCGATGACCGGTTTGGGTCCGTGCATGATCAAACGGAATACATCAATGAAGGTCCGAGTCTTCTGCCCAACTTGGCCAGCCACGCCAGGCTTGTCTGCGCTCAGGTCAGCACCGGCACAGAAGGTGTTTCCGGTATTGGTCAGCACAATGCAGCGGACGGCTTCATCGGCATTGGCCTGCTCCAGAAGTGAACCCAGTAGATCCACCAGCGCATCGGACAAGGCGTTTCTGGCTTCTGGACGGTTCAAGGTGATAGTGGCCACACCGTCAGCTACCAGATAGAGAACTGGATCACTGGGAGTTGATGAGCTGGAAGAAGCGGTCATGTCCTACATCATCTACCGTCTGGACTCATGACGTCTATTTTCACTCGCATCATTCGTGGCGAAATCCCCGGCCGGTTCATCTGGGATGATGAGACCTGCATCGTCATGCTGGACATCCGACCCCTGCATCCCGGCCATGTGCTGGTCATTCCCAAAGAAGAAGTTGACCAATGGACCGACCTGGATCCGGACACCGTGGTCCACCTCATGGCCGTCGCCCACCAGATTGCCCAGGCTCAAAAGGCCAGTGTGCCTTGCCAGCGAATTGGCCTCATGATCGCAGGCTTTGAGGTACCCCACACCCATGTGCATGTGGTACCGATGTCTACCATGGCCAACCTTGACTTCTCCACCGCTGACACCTCAGCGAAGGCCGATGAGCTGGATGCTATGGCCGACACCCTTCGGGCGGCCCTGCGAGAAGCCGGACACGATGGTGTCGTTCCTACGGATTGATCCCGGTCAATCCAGGCCAGCAACGAAGTCGAGAATCACCGAGGTGAACACGTCGTTCTTGTCACCGGCGATCATGTGGGCCGCGTCGGCCACGTCCACATAGCTGGCGTGGGGTACCGCCTTGATGAATGCTTCGACTTCGGCGTCGGTGACAAGGTCCGAAAGTTGTCCTCGGACCAGGAGGGTGGGAGCCATCAGCGCATCGGTGGCCGCATCCATCTCGGTCCAGTAGTCCTTGGCCATTCCGCCCGAAGGTCGAGTCTGCAAGAAGGCCGGGTCCCAATGCCAACGCCAACGGCCGTCATCACCCAACCGCAGATTCTTCTCCAACCCCTTGGTGTCGGCCGGACGCTTGCGGTGAGGTTGGTAAGCAGCGACCGCTTCGGCTGCTTCGTCAAGAGAAGCGAAGCCATGCTCAATATCAGCCTGCATGAATTCCAGGATTCGGCGAACGCCGTCCAGTGAGGGGCGATGGGTGATGTCGACCAGGACCAGGGCGGCAAATGCTTCCGGAGTCTGATGAGTGGCCAACAATCCAGACATGCCGCCAAGTGATGCTCCGATCCAGATCACCGGTTCATCAAGCCACGCCGCGATTGACACCGCGTCGCTACCGTAGGCGGGGTTGGAATAGTCGCCATCTGTGGCCCATGTGCTGTCGCCGTGGCCACGCAGATCGTAGGTCAGAACCCGATGTCCTTGGGCGGCCAAGGTGGTGGCTGTTGCTCCCCAGGAGTGATGGGTCTGCCCACCACCGTGAGCGAGAACGATCGGCTTTCCTGCCCCTGGCCAGACCCGGGTGGCGAGGTCAATTCCGAGAGTTGATCGAATGGTGAGATGCTCGGGATCAGGAACATTTTGCTCGTTGTGGTGATGGGTAGTCATTCCGCCTGGAAGTCTGGCGGAGATTGCTCACATGAAGCAAATGTCTATGTGGGCAATGGACTTCTATTGGCGGGTCCCGCTGGCCTAAGATCACGTGCTATGGCAACCCCACTTCGACCAAAAGCCGAGAACGCCCGAGACTTTCTCGCTACTGACTCCCTCCTTGATGATGAGGAGATCATGCTGCGCGACACCGTTCGCAGCTATGTGGACAAGGAAATCCTGCCCGAAGTTGGTGCCTGGTTTGATGCAGGGACCTTCCCCTACAAGGAAGTATCCAAGACCCTGGGTGACATGGGCTTGCTCGGTATGCACTTGGAGGGATATGGCTGTTCTGGTTCCTCAGCCATGATGTATGGCTTGGCTTGCACCGAGCTCGAAGCTGGGGACTCCGGCTTGCGAAGCTTCATGAGTGTGCAGGGTTCGCTGGCCATGTTTCCGATATGGGCCTACGGCTCCGAAGAGCAGAAGCAAGAATGGCTGCCTCGCATGGCCGCTGGTGAAGCCATTGGCTGTTTTGGTTTGACGGAGCCCGACTCGGGTTCTGACCCATCATCGATGCGCACCAACGCCAAGCAGCAACCCAACGGTGACTGGATCCTCAACGGGGCCAAGATGTGGATCACCAACGGATCAATCGCCGACGTGGCCGTGGTCTGGGCCCAGACAGACGAAGGTATTCGCGGCTTCGTGGTACCGACTGATGTCGAGGGGTTCTCCGCTCCAAAGATCGAGCGCAAGGTTTCGCTTCGAGCTTCCGTTACCTCTGAGCTGATCTTCGAAGACGTTCGCCTTCCCGCCGACGCGGTGTTGCCTGGTGTGGCGTCAATGCGTGGCCCGTTGAGCTGTTTGAACGAAGCTCGCTTCGGCATCCTGTTCGGCGTAGTCGGAGCAGCCCGAGCGTGTTATGAGTCGGCCTTGGACTACGCCAATGAGCGTGTCCAATTCGGTGGCCCAATCAGCCGCTTCCAGCTCACCCAGCAACGCCTGGTTGACTTCATGACCGCCGTCCAGCAAGGAACATTGGTGGCCTACCATCTCGGTCGACTCAAGGACCAGGGCCAGCTCGGCCCGGCCCAGGTCAGCTTCGGCAAGCGCCAGAACACGCGTATGGCCATCGAGGTGGCCCGCGAGGCTCGCTCGGTGCTCGGCGCCAACGGCATCACCACCGAATACCCAGTGATCCGCCATATGACCAACCTCGAATCGGTTTACACCTACGAGGGCACCAACGAGATCCACACCCTCATCATGGGTCAGGCCATCACCGGACACTCCGCATTCTCGTAAGTCCAGCCTCCTCCTAACACCGCATTCACGTAATCCTGTCGACTCCGAAGGAATCTGCTCTACTGGGGTGATGCGATTGGAAACGCCATGGAGTTGACGTTTGAAGAAGTCCGGGTACTTGGCTCATTGATTGAGAAAGAGGCCAACACTCCGGAGCACTATCCGCTGACCTCAAACGCCCTGACCGCGGCCTGCAACCAGAAGTCCAGTCGCGAACCAGTGCTGTCTTTGTCAACCCGAGAGGTCGACGATGCGGTCATGCTGCTTCGCCAAGCTGGGCTGGCCCGCAGCAATATGGGTGGGCGCTCATCCAAACACCGTCACATCATGGACGAGGCGCTTGGGTTGACAACGAACCAAACGGTGGTGCTTTCGGTGCTGATGTTACGCGGACCCCAATCGGCAGGAGAGCTCCGCACCCGAACCGATCGAGCCATTGGCTTTGCTGACCCGGCTGAGGTTGAAACCGTCTTGGGATCATTGGCAGGCCGGGACGAGCCGCTGGTGAGAGATCTTGGTCGGGGAGCAGGCCAGAGCCAGAACCGCTGGGCCCATCTTCTGGGCGGAGAGGTCGAAGAAGGGATTCCACCCGGAGCAATCGCAACCTTCAGCCTCGTCGCTCTGGATTGTCTGGACCCTCACGCGCTTGCCGCCTTTTACCAGAAACTGGCTGGAGGTAAGATCAAGCAAGCTTCGGCCACCGAGGACTGGGTGCGGTTGCAGGTTGCTGGCGGATCAGATATCGGATTCCAGAAGGACCCTAACTACCAGGCACCGGATTGGCCCTACGGGGCTCCCCAACAAGCTCATCTGGACTTCGACGTTCCAGACCTTGAACGAGCAGAAGAAAAGGTTCTTGCCCTGGGGGCGGTGAAGGCGGACGATCAACCCTCACCGGAGGAATGGCGCGTCTTCGTCGATCCCGCGGGACATCCGTTCTGTCTGGTGAAAGCCTGAACGAAACGATCTCAACTCGGCAGCCTGTATTAGACGGCGAGGGCCGGTTCTTGTAACAAGAGGTAGCCGTCTTCGATGGTGGGCGCAACCAGGGATGCGTTTGCTGGCGGGGTGCCCAGGCAGCGATATCGGCCATCGGGTTGCTGCCAAGAGGCGCGAGCTCCGACGGGCGGCTCGGGTTGCAGCCATGACTTGCCATCGGCAAGAGCGGCCAAGGCCGATGGGCTGCCGGTGAATTGAAGTTGGCCGCCGGCCAAGACCAGGATGGTTTCGCATCCATTGGCTTCTTCGGTCAGGTGGGTGGAAATGATGGCGGTAGTGCTCAGACGTCGGTTGGCGATGATCTGCCGCAATCGCAGGCGTTCATCTGGATCGAGGTTGGCGCTCGGTTCGTCCAGAATCAGCAGACTTGGTGAGCCAAGCAAGGCCTGAGCTAGTCCGAGCCTACGTCGCATACCTCCGGACAGCGCACCGACCTTGTCGCCGGCGCGGTCTCGAAGCCCAACATCATCCAAGGCCGCAAACACGGCAGCACGCCGCTGACGCTCATTGTCGAACCCTTTGAGAACGGCGAAGTAGTCCAAGACGTCAAAGACTCGACCTGATTGGCTCAGACCTGGTTCTTGTGGCATGTAGCCAAGACGACGACGGATCTCGATTCGATCTGACTCATGCGCTGGGTCAAGGCCGTCGATCCGGACCCAGCCCTCATCGGGTGAGAGAACCGTGGCCAGACAGCGAAGCAGGGTTGTCTTGCCGGACCCGTTTGGGCCAAGCACGGCGACCAGGCCACCCTCCAACATGAGGTTGAGGTTGGAGACAGCTGTCTTGTCACCAAAGGACTTGGTGAGTCCGCCGGTTAGAACCTGAGCGGACGTCATGCTCTGACCTCCAAGCGGTCAAAGGCTTGTCGTCGCGAAAACACGACTACCAAGGACCCAGCCGCCAGCAGTACGGCCAGCAATTGGGCGGTGGGGGAGAAGGCTGCCAACTTGTCGGTAGCGGCGATGTCGACAATCACCAGGGTGCCCAACCAGAGTCCAGCGGCAACAAGACTGGCTCGATGAGGCAGCATCATGGTCATGAGCGCAAGGTTCAGTGCCGTCAGCCCGATGGCTGGCAGCAGCCAAGCACCGGCCATGAGGGCCGCTGAGGGGCTGAGCAGCGAGGCCAAAGCAAGAACCACAGCCGATACCCCAAGGACTACAGCCGAGCGAAGCAAGACCAGCCGAAGACCGCTCATTGGTGTAGCAAGGGTGATCTCATGAGCAGGGTCGGCACGAACCCCATAGGCCAGCGCAACCCCAAGAAGAGGAACCAGGGGTGCAATGACCAAGAATACAAACATGCTGGAACGAGGGTCGGTGGCATCAGCCGCACTCAATCCGACAATGATGGCGGCGGCCAAGGCAGCAAACCATGCTCGCCGTAGAGCAGGTGTGCCCGCCATCAGTCGCACGGTTCCCGAGCTCAATCCAGTTTGGCCAAGCAGGCGTTCGACCATTGACGCTTTCGGGGTGTCAAGCTCGGCGCTGATAGCCAGCCAGTTCTCGGCCAGACGATCTTGATTCGCATGCTCATAGGCAGTCATTGCAGGGTCTCCTGAAGGCGGGCGCGGGCTCGCATGAGTCGGGTCTTCACTGTTCCGTGCGGAATGCCAAGAAGCTTGGCTGCTTCTTTGGTGGTGAGGCCGTCGATGGCGGTGGCGATGAGTACCGCTTGAAGGTCTGGATCCAGTGATTGCATGGCCGGCCCAAGTTCGCCGTGGGCGCCGGAGTCCAATAGGTCATCTTCGAAGGACGCGGTGCTGGTATTCATGGCGGCAATCACGTCTGGGGCGATGGGCTCGGGACGCTTCTTGCGGATCTGATCGATGAGTCGTCGGATGGCGATACCCCAGATCCAGGCTCCGACGGCACCTTCCCCCCGGTACTTCTTCGCCGTTTTCCACACAGCAAGGAAGGTGTCCTGGATGGCAAGGTCCACCAAGTCCGGATCATTGCAGCGTGCTTGCAGTCTTCCTGTGAGCCAGGGAGCGTGACGGTAGTACAGCTGTTCCAGCGCGCTGCGGTCGCCGCGAGCAACGCGGGCCATCAAGGCTTGATCCTCATCGCGGTCAATGGTGCTCACTGTCTTGTTGTCACTTGCCGTGCCGGTATTCGTGAGGGTGGTTGCATAAGGCGGTCATAACGGACCTGTCGTATCGACGGGCCCAAGTGGTTCACATCTGGTCCTACATTCTCTTCGATACATCTTGCTTGATTCAGCCTTCGATAGGTCGAATGGCCCATCTTTCGCTGAAATCGGTTCGAGTGTGAACCGTTTCTCGGGGGACCTACGACATGCGATGTATGAGTACGACATCAACATTGCCATTGCCACCACAGCGACCACCGGCAAGTTCTGGGGCATCTCCGTGGCCACCACAACCGCCGCAGCGGCCGCTGGTCTCGACCATCCAGGGCGGAGGGAAGTCTCCATTTCTGGCCGCTGATTCTGATGACTCGAAGCGGTCGAGGTGGCTTCGGAAGTTGTCGTTGGCCGGAGTTGTCACTGCGCTTGGCATCGCGCTTTCGCTGGTGATCGATTTGGAACCGCTTTTGGTCCTCATCCTGCTGTTCGTCATCGTGGTGCCGGTAGAAAAGCTCTACCCGCGACACAAGGGCCAGAAGATACGGCGACCAGAAGTCGGAACAGACATGGCCTGGGCCTTGCTCGCTCCGCTCATGGCACCTGTAGGAGGTGCGGTTGCCCTGACCGTCGCCATCGTCTCCTTCGCCTGGCTTCCAGGACTTGCCATTCGCCCCCTTGTGGCCATGATCCCGCCAGCGATCGCACCTTTCGTCGGGATCGCGCTCTTCGACCTTGCCATCTACTGGCTTCATCGATGGTCACACGAAGTCCCTCTACTGTGGCGTTTCCATGCGGTTCATCACTCAACCGAGAAGTTGGACTGGGTCAGCGGGTTCCGAAACCATCCGGTCGATGGTGCCCTGGTCGCTCCGCCATTCGTTTTCTTACTCGCCGCTGGATTCAGCCCGGAGTTTTCCGGAGTCCTGGTCGTTATTCAGGTGGTCATCGGTCTGTTCCTGCACGCCAATACGCGGATCATGCTGCGCCCGTTGCACAAGATTGTCATGACGCCGGAATTTCATCATTGGCATCACGCCAATGAAGCCGACGCCTTCAACCACAACTATTCAGTCTTCTTGCCCCTGTGGGACTTGATATTTGGCACCTACTTCATGCCAAAGCATCGACGGCCTCAGGTCTATGGCATTGATGAAGAAATGCCCCAGGGGGTCATTGCCCAGTTCCGTCACCCGTTTCGGGGAATGGGCAACCCGCTGGTCCTTGTCTGGCGGGGAATCCGTCACCCGCTCCGGTCTATCCGTGATCTTCTTCGACTTGTTCGACCGATCCTGGCCCAGATATGGCGCTCAACCCGACGACCGACGCGGCAACTTCCATACCCAGGAAGCCATGTTGGCCAGCCTGATTGAACATCTCCAGGTCCACTCGTCCGGACTCTTCCCACTCATCGGCCCTCGGCACAATCTCCTAGGCGATAAATGAGCGGACGGCATCGCGAAACAGATCGTGATCTTGGTTGAAGAGAGTTCGACGCAACATGGTAGAAAATCTAGTAGTGACACAGCTTCGCAAGCCAAAGCAATCTACGATCCGTATCCGATGTCATCGCCCATACTGGTCATAGGTGGTGGAGAAGCAATCTCCCCACGAGAACATGCCGCGCTACCGGACGCTGAACTTGTGATTGCTGCGGACTCGGGTATCGACCGAGCCCATGAGATCGGCCTCAATGTCGATGTTGCTCTTGGCGACTTCGATTCGGTCTCCGCTCAAGGCTATTTGAAGGCTGAGACCGCCGGCGTTGAACTCATTCGCCACCCGGAGGACAAGAACGAGACTGACCTAGAACTTGCCCTCTTGCATGCGGCCTCCCTCGAACCCGACCGAATCGTGGTGGCGGGTATTGGAGGCGGCAGGCTCGATCATCTGATGTCCAGCGTGCTCCTTCTTGCCGATGGCCGTTTCGCCAGCATCGAGGTGGATGCACTTGTTGGCAATGAACGTGTGTCGGTGATTCATCGACGCCGGACCTTGACTGGAACAATTGGGTCGCGCGTCAGCCTGCTTCCGATTGGAGGCTCGGTACGAGGTGTTCATGCCACCGGGTTCGCATATGAATTGGACGATGAGACCCTGCAACGCCATTCGCCCCGCGGAATGAGCAACGCATTTGTTGCTCCCTTGGCTGTGGTCAGCTTGGATGTCGGCGTGTTGCTGGCCTTCCAGGAACTTCTCTCTTGAACACATTGCTTCGACGACAGGACCAACAACGCGGTCGAACCTGGGGCCAACGATTCGTCTTGGCCCTCAATGCGGCAATGTTTGTGACAGCGCTCACCCTTTCGTGGGTTCTTCACCTGACCTACCAGCAAGTCTCAGCCATCGATCGGATCGAACTGGGGGGGACCCTGAGTGTCGCTCCGAGTACCAAGCCGGGCGAACGTGTACTGAACATCCTGCTCGTTGGTTATGACAGTTCTGATGGCCTAGACCCGGACGATCCGATCCAGGTCGGTCGGGACGGTGAACGTCTCGGCGATGTCACCATCATCCTTCATATCGATGAGCGGGCCGGTACAGCGGCAATGCTGTCCATTCCCCGCGATTTGTGGGTACCTATCGAGGGATACGGTGATCGTCGCATCAACTATGCCTTTGGTATCGAGGGCCCCGAGTTACTCATCGAGACCATCGATCGCGAGTTCGGCATCCCCATTCATCACTATATGAGTGTTGACTTCGCTGGCTTTCAGGGCATCGTCGAAGCCGTTGATCACGTTGATGTGTATTTTGAGCAACCAGCCAGAGACTGGAATGAAACAGAACAACAGAGCCAAACTGGTTTCGAGATGCTCATCCCTGGCTGCCAACCCTTGGACCCGCCGACCGCATTGGCTTATGTCCGGTCCCGGTACTACCAGGTCCAGCAGCCAGATGGAGAGTGGACCAACAGCCTGCCCTTGTCAGATATTGGAAGGATTCAGCGACAGCAAGATTTCATGTTCCAACTAATGAAACGGGCAATTGCTACCGGAGCGAGAAACCCCTTCACGCTGGCCGATCTGATCGATGTCACCCTCGAACAAATCACCATCGATCAGGAAATGACGCCCCAGCTCTTGCTGGATCTCGGCGCAACCTACCGGTCCTTCGATCCTGGAGAACTCGGAACCTACAGTTACCCCTCTGACAGTGAGCGTGTGGGTACTGCTTGGGTCCTGTTGCCTCTGAAAGATCAGGCCGAAGCGGTTCTTGAACTCTTTCGGGGCTCCTCCGCTGACGCACCATCGACCGTCTACCTCACGATCGAGGCAGACCCCGGCCAAAAAGACTTGCTACAGCATCTGACTGAGTCCCTAGAGCAAGACGGCTTCTCTATCGATGGCACACAGATTCGCCAGCATGAGGGTGGCATTGTTCTGGCCCATGGCCCAGATGGCCAGCAAGCAGCCGAGCTAGTCCAATCTTCGCTACGGCGCTCAGGTGTGCAAGAAAGCGTCACCCTCAAACTCGTGGCCGGAGACCCCGTCTTCAATCTGGCGTACCAGGGACGATCCGTCGTTATGATCCTTGGACCTGATGCCGGGGCCAGTCCTGGCTTGACCAACGAGCCAGCTGACAGCGATGAAGACAAGAGTTCGTCCCAGGATCCGCCTCCGAATGACAAGCCGGAGTTCGACTCTGACGCAGATGAGGTGCCAGAGCAGGTTCAATGTGGCTAAAACAGGCGAATTCTGGGCGAATGAATCACGCTTGAAGGGTACAGATACCCAGGAGTGAGCTGGGGAGATGAGATACGGTCTTTCTCCTAGCACTCATACTATTTGGTACTCAGATTCTGTTGAGTACACATAGCCTTCGATAAGGGAGCCTCGGGTGGCAAGAATCGCAGTAATTGGTACGGGATACGTTGGGCTGACTACCGGTGCCTGTTTCGCTCACCTTGGACACGACGTTGTTTGTGCCGACATTGACGCCGACAAGGTCGAGATGCTCCAGCGGGGCGAGATCCCCATTGTGGAGAAAGATCTCGACCGGTATGTGAAAGAAGGGATCGCCTCAGGCAAGCTGAGCTTCGTCCTGGGTGCAGTCGAGGCCTCGAAGGACTGTGAATTTCACTACCTTTGTGTTCCTACGCCCCAAGGAGAAGACGGCGCTGCTGATCTCTCCTACCTGGAGTCGGCTGCCGCTGAGATCGCCGAGTGCTTGCCACCCGGGTCTGTTGTTGTTAACAAGTCGACCGTGCCGGTCGGCTCCACAGGCATTGTTTCCCGAGTGATGAATCGCAGCGACGTTGCCGTTGTTTCCAACCCTGAGTTCTTACGGGAAGGCACGGCCATGGATGACTTCCTGAATCCAGACCGTGTGGTCATTGGTTGTAGTGATCAACAGGCAGCGATGCGGGTCGCATCGCTTTACGCCAAGGTTCGGGCTCCCATCATGGTGACCGACCCGATCTCGGCCGAAACGATCAAGTACGCATCCAACGCCTTCCTCGCTTCGAAGCTTTCGTTCGTGAACGCCATTGCCAACCTCTGCGAAGCTGTTGGTGCTGACGTCAACGACGTCGTGCTCGGCATGGGCTATGACCGCCGAATCGGCAAGGAGTTCCTGAACCCTGGTCCAGGCTGGGGCGGAAGTTGTTTCCCCAAGGACACAATTGCTCTGGCCAAGATCGCATCTGATCATGGCTATGAGTTCACCTTCCTCAATGAGGTTCTCAAGGTCAACGATGAGCAGTTTGACCGGACGGCCCAGAAGGTGCTGGACGTGCTTGGCCACGATCCTGCCGGACGTCGCGTTGCTTGTTGGGGACTGACCTTCAAGGCTGGCACTGATGACCTCCGCCAGTCACCGGCCATCGAAGTCTTGAAGCGGATCGGTGCAGCTGGAGTTCAGATCAAGGCCTATGACCCGGCTGTTGGATCACCAATCGATGGGCTCGATGTTGAGATCGTTGGTGACCCGCTCGAAGCTGTTGCCGGCGCCGAAGTGCTGGTCATTCTCACCGAATGGGAAGAGTTCAAACGAGTCGATATGGACAAGGTGGCCGAGCTCATGTCCGGCCGCAATATTGTTGATGGCCGAAACCTCCTTGACCGAGATCAGATCGTTCGACGTGGCTTCCTCTATCGCGGAATAGGTCGATAGATGGCGCGCGTTGTTGTAACTGGCGGCGCAGGCTTTCTCGGCTCGCATCTCTGTGACCGGCTGTTGGGTCGCGGCGACGAGGTTGTCTGCTTGGACAATCTGGTAACTGGGCGAACCGCCAATATCGAACACCTCTTTGCTCATGCTGGGTTCACCTTCGTCGAGCAAGACGTATCGAATTTCATGTGGGTTCCCGGACCAGTCGATGTCATCATGCATCTGGCCAGCCCGGCTTCACCGGTCGACTTTGCTCGGATTCCTATCCAGATTCTCAAGGTTGGCAGCCTCGGAACACACAACTGTCTCGGCTTAGCCCGGGCGAAGGGTGCGAAGTTTCACCTCAACTCGACCAGTGAGGTGTACGGGGATCCCCTCGTTCACCCCCAGCCTGAGACCTATTGGGGAAATGTCAATCCCATTGGGCCGCGCAGCATGTATGACGAAGCGAAGCGCTTCGGTGAGGCCATGACCATGGCCTACCACCGGGCTCACGACATCGACATCCGAATCGTGCGAACGTTCAACACCTACGGACCGCGAATGGCGCCAGATGACGGCCGCGTCGTATCCAACTTCATTGTCCAGGCCCTCAAGGGCGAGGCCCTCACTGTGTATGGTGACGGTAGTCAGAGTCGAAGCTTCTGCTTCGTCGATGACCAGATCGCCGGTCAGTTGGCGCTGCTGGATAGCAACTATCAACAGCCAGTAAACATTGGCAACCCGAACGAGTTCACCATGTTGGAGCTGGCGGAAACTGTTCTTGGCGCTACCAACTCCAACAGCAAGCTTGAGTTCCTTCCCTTGCCCAAGGATGATCCAACCCAGCGCAAGCCGGACCTCACGGTGGCCAACCGTGAACTGGGATGGGAGCCGAAAATCCAGCTGTCTGAAGGGATCGAGAAAGCGATCGTGTACTTCGCCGCCGAGCTCGGTCTGTAGCGTCAAAAGCCGAACCCGTCGGCAAATCGATTTCCCGCTGCCACAATCATGGGGTGCATCGCCGCATCGCCGTCACCGTTGAACAGTATTGGCACCGCGTGCCTGGCGGCACCGCCGTGTCGACTCGACGCACGATTTCGGCCCTTCTCGATCGGGATGAGTACGACATTGTCGGGATAGCGGCCAAGCACCGTGACCGTGCCCCTGCAGCGGGCCTTGACATTGAAGTCATGTATGAGTCGCTGCCGCGTCCCGCACTCTATGAATCGTGGCTGAGACTTAATCGACCTCCCCTTCGAGTGGGCAAGGTCGATCTGGTTTGGGCTGCGGCCATGGTCGTGCCGCCGTCAGACGTACCCATTGTCTCAACCGTTCACGATGTTGACTTTCTGGATTCTCCCGAGCGACTTTCGCGACGGGGACGTTCGTTCTTCCCTCGCGCTTGGGAGGCGACCCGAGATCGGGCAACCGCAGTCGCTGTTCCCTCTGAGGTTGTGCGCCAGGCCTGCATCCGGCACGGTCTTGATCGCGACCGCGTCGTTGTCATCCCCTGGGGCGTTCTGAACGAGCCCGTCACCGATGCCGACGCCAGCGCTGTTCGACAAAGAATCCCGCTGCCTGAGCGGTTCGTTCTTTGGGTCGGAACAGTCGAGCCACGAAAGAATCTTGTCCGGCTGGTCGAAGCAGTACGACGCCTTGATCTTGACCTGGTAGTGGTCGGTCCGCAAGGCTGGAACATCGACGGTGCAGACCTGCTTGCGCCGTTGGGGGATCGAGTGACTCGACTCAGTGGACTGTCTACCACTGATCTTCGGGCGGTCTATCGTGAGGCCGCCGTGTTTGCTCTACCGTCGTTGGCGGAGGGGTTCGGCCTTCCGATCCTGGAGGCAATGGTGCAATCGACTCCGGTTGTGACATCACGGGGAACCGCGACCGAGGAAGTTGCGGGAGGTGCAGCCGAGTTGGTGGACCCAACCAGTGTGACCGAAATCGGCCGAGCCATCGACCGCTTGATTCAAGACCCGGTCCGCGCCGCGGAACTAGCTGCAGCTGGCCGAAAACATGCCCAGAAGATGACCTGGGACAACACAGCCTTTGGCTACAGCGAGTTGTTTGATCGAGTTTGCTCGGCCAAGATGCCCATCGGATGACTCCACCATTAGCAATTTCCCAGTGAGCGAACAAGGAGCAACGAAGAAGATGAACGCGGTAATCGGTGTCAACTTGCTCTGGCTCGTTCCCGGCGTCGTCGGGGGCAGCGAGGAGTACATTTTGCGGTTGCTCCGAGCTGTTGACCGGCTGGACCCCGACGACCTGTGGCTTCGCCTCTACGCCCAACCTGAACTGGTCGAGGCCCACCCCGATCTGCTGGACCGGTTCGAGATACGGCTATCCCCAGTCAACTTGCGAAGGAAATCGGCCAGAATTCTGGCCGAGCACTCCTGGCTGGCGCAGGCCAGTCGCGGTGACGATCTTGTCCACCACGGGGGAGGAGTGATCCCCGCAATCGCTCCGGCGCCAGCCGTTGTCACCATCCACGATTTACAACCGTTGGATCTGCCAGAGAACTTCAAGAACGATCGCCGTCGATGGCTGGACACCATGCTTCCCAAGACGGCCAAGTCAGCCCGAGCTATCTTGTGTCCCAGCGAATTCACCGCTGGTCGGGTGCGTGAACTCCTGTCGGTCGAGCCCGAACGAGTCGTCGTGGTCCCTCACGGACATGAGCTGGTGGAGCCGGGCGTGCTGGACGAGGTTGCCCATCAGCAGAATCTCGATCGATTCGGGCGGTACTTCTTGTTCCCGTCGATCACTTACGCCCACAAGCGACACATCGACCTGGTGCATGCGCTGGACATGTTGCGCGACCGGTTCCCTGATCTACAGGTGGTGATGACCGGTGGTGTTGGCCCACGGACCGACGCCATTGCCAACCGCATAACCCAGCTTGACCTTCATGACCGATGCCACGTACTTGGCCGCGTCAGTGAGAACTTGCTGGACAGCTTGTATCGCTCAGCAGCCGCCCTTGTCTTCCCTTCGGCCTATGAAGGGTTTGGAAATCCAACGTTGGAAGCAATGGCTCGCGGTTGTCCCGTTGTTTCGACCACTGCTGCGTCGATTCCCGAAGTCGTTGGTGATGCGGCACTCCTGGTTGAACCCTCCAATGCCCGGGACCTGGCCGAAGCAATGGCCCGAATCTTGACCGAGCCGGATCTGACTGCCAGCCTCCGAGAGCTCGGAGTTGAACGAGCCAAGCGGTTCGGGTGGCGCGGTGCTGGCGAAGCTCTATTGAGCGCCTATCGTGACGCTCTTCCATGAAACTGCTCTTGCTGTGCCCTCACTTCGAACCTGACCTGCATGCCGCTACTGGCGAAGTGATGAGCAAGCTCGTGCATGCCCTCCACCGACGTGGGCATCACATTGATGTGGTCACCAGCCTTCCTTGGTACCACCATCACGATGTGTGGCCCGAGTGGCGGGGTCGTCCGTGGCGAAGTGAAGAAACTGCGTTCGGTCGCATCCTTCGGGTTTGGCCATTCCCAACCAATAAGAGCAATATCCCGGCCCGTGCCTTGGCGTTTGGCGGATTCACGGGGCTGGCCACCGCTGCGGCTCTGACCATGGGACGGCCCGATATTGTCATGGGCATGTCGCCCCCGATTTTCTTGGGCGACGCGGCCAAGTTGGTAGCGCGGCGTTGGCGAGTGCCTGCGGTGTTTAATGTGCAAGACATCTTCCCTGATGTCGCCGTTGACCTCGGTGCCTTGAGCAATCAGAAAGTCATCAGCTTGGCCAAGCGACACGAGAAGTCGCTCTACTCCCGGGTTGAGTCGGTGTCGGTCCTGAGTGAGGACCAAGCAGCCAACGTTCGAGCCAAGATGGATTCGGCTGAACATCACAAGGTAGAGATCATTCACAATTTCGCTGACACTGATCGTGTCTCGGTAGTCGACCGGTCCGACGGCACCGAATACCGGAGAGTGAACAACTTGGTCGGCAAGCAGATTGTCATGTATTCCGGCAATGTCGGCTTGTCCCAATCATTTGACCTGGTTGAACATGCAGCCAAGGCCTTTGGATCTCGTGACGATGTGCATTTCGTCATCAACGGTGAGGGTGCCGCACGCTCCGAAGTCGACGAATGGGCGTCGAAGTACCCCAACGTGACGGTGACTGATTTTGCTCCCCGGGACAAGGTGAGTGATGTGCTCGGCAGCGCTGACTTGCATCTGATCTTGCTCAAAACGGGCCTCGCCCGCTCATCAACACCTTCTAAGCTGTACGGCATCCTCGCTTCGGGCCGCGCCACCCTTGCCTCCATTGACGTTGGGTCCGAAGTGGCCATCACTTTGGAGAAGGCGCAAGCGGGTCGCTCGGTGCCGCCTGAGGATCCTGAGGCTTTCCTTCAGGCACTCCAAGAGATGCTCGATCTGCCGACAGAGTTAGAAACGCAAGGCAAGAACGGTCGGAGCTATGTTGAGCATTGTCTAACTCCGGACGCTCAAGCCGAGCGATTCGAAGATCTGTTCGAGAGACTGGTCGCAGAGCAGGCACAGAAGTGACAACGGGCATAGAAGCGAGCATGGTGCGGAGCTGCCATGCCGGGAGTTGCGAATCATGAATGACAGGACGACATGAGCAACGAAACGACTGGCGTCGAGCACGGCTACGCAGTGATTCTGGCCGGAGGGTACGGCGAACGGTTCTGGCCAGCCAGCACGGCCAAACGACCCAAACAGCTACTTTCCCTGCTCGGTGATCGCACCATGCTGGAAATGGCGGTCGATCGGCTCGCCGGTCTAATTCCCGCCGAGCGGGTGATCGTGCTCACCAGCGAAGATCTGGTGGCTCCAACCACTGCCCTGTCACCGGATCTGCCTCCACAGAACGTGATTGGTGAGCCGATGCGTCGAGACACTGCGGCTGCGGTTGCCTTGGCTTGTGCGGTGGTCTCAGCTCGCGATCCAGAGGCTGTCTTCTGTGTGCTTACCGCCGATCATGTGATGGGTGACCTGGAACGTTTTAGAAACACTCTTCGCTCAGGTATGGCATTGGCCAAGGCCGAATCGGTCCTGGTCACCATCGGAATCACCCCGACGGAGCCAAGCTCAGCCTTCGGCTATGTCGAGGCCGGTGATGACTTGGAGCTAGCTGGAGAAATATCTGGCGACATCGCCTTCCGCCGTGTGACCCGTTTCGTAGAAAAGCCTGACCGAGAGACGGCGGTTGCCTATCTTGAATCAGGGAAGTTCTCGTGGAACTCCGGAATGTTCATCTGGTCCGTTGCTGCTCTCGGTGAGTCGTTTCGCACTCATCAGCCAGAGCTGGCCGACATGATTGATGCGCTAGTACCCGTGGTCGACACCGACCGGTTCGCCCAGACACTGGCTGAACAGTTTGAGCCATTGGAGAAAATCTCCATTGACTATGCCCTCATGGAAAAGGCCGACAACATCGTGATGGCCGAGGGGACTTTCGCCTGGGACGATGTTGGCAGCTGGCCAGCGGTTGGCGAGCATCTGCCTGCCGATGATGATGGAAACGTGAGTGTGGGGGACATCGTCACCCTTGATGCGGTCAACAATATTGTGCTGTCCGAAGGCCGACTGACCGCGCTTATTGGTGTGGAAGACCTCATCGTGGTCCACGCTGGTGATGCGACTCTCATCTGCCCCAAGGACCGAGCCCAAGACGTCAAGAAGGTCGTCACCATTCTTCGAGACAACCCCGACTGGTCCCGCTTCCTCTAACTGCTTAGGCCCGTTCCGGCACGCCAATCGCCTTTGGCACCGACCGCGAGCTTGACACCGAGAGCTTGACTTAGAGGCCGGAAGTGATCTGATCGAGGACGAGAACGGCGTTCCCGGCTTCTCGTGATGCGTCCCAGTCGATGTGGGCTTCGATGCGCCACTCGTGGTGCTGGTCGGGATCATCCAGGATCTGGGTTACCCGGCCGGTGGATGGATCAAAGATATGGAGCTTGACGTTTCGGGCGTCAGTATCGACTCCGATGGCGTCATAGGTTTCCCAATAGTCCGCCATGACCTGCACCACCGAGTCAATGGAATCGAATCCAGATTCCTCGCTGGCAGCGTCGGCCAAGACCATGTATTGCTGGCGGAAGGCCAGGAGCTGTACCCATTGGAAAACCGTGTTTCGGACCATGACTCGAAAGGCCCGCTCGTTGGTGGTGATGTCATCGGGGTCGATGCCAGGGCGGGTAACTGGTGCAGCGACGTCGTCGCCCTCATCCGGGTTCTTCATCCGCTCCCACTCATCAATCAAGCTGGAGTCGACCTGACGGACCATGGCCCCCAACCATTCGGTGATGTCATCCAGATCATCGGTCTTGGCTTCTTCGGGGATGTTCTGCCCCAGCCCCTTGTAGATGTCGGACAAATAGCGAAGCACAACACCTTCGGAACGCTTCAACCCATAGTGATTGACATAGTCGGTGAAGGTCATGGCCTTTTCGAACATGTCACGCACGATGGACTTGGGGCGAACATTGTCGCCGCCAACCCACGGGTGTTTGGCCCGGAAGATGTCGAAACTGGTGTACAGCCACTCCTTGTTGGGGCGAGGAGGTTCCACCTCGTTGAGGCGTTCCATACGCTCCTCATATTCAATTCCCCGGGACTTCATGTCGGCCATCAGTGCTGACTTCAAGTAGTTAACTTGTGCGGCAATGATGACGCCCGGGTTCTCCTGGACGGATTCGATGATGGTCACAATGTCCAAGGCGTGTTGCAGCTCATCATTGATCACATCGCCAAAGGCAGTGCGCTGCTCGGGGACGACCCGGGTCAATTCCGCCTGCGCCTCGGCCATGTCAAAGGCAGCCTCGTCGTCGAAGGATTTGTCCTCGGATTCTTCCTCCTCGACTACCAGTTGATCCGGGATGTCGCCGGCGGTGTTGTCCAGATGTGCTTCCTCGGCTGATGCCTTGGGCTCCGCATCGTCTGGCTCGGCGTCATCAGGCGCTGTGTCGTCAAACAGGCCGGCTAGCTCGGAGAAGGCGTTGGAGGAGAGACGGTCCCTGTCCGGTTCCGGACTCGCGTATGGATCAGTATCTGACGGCGCAACCTTGATGGGCTCTGATGGTTCATCGGTGGGGGAGTCCCAGGCCGACTGCTCACGGTCCGGCGGTGGTAGCGGTTGGGGAGCACCAGCTCCATCCAGTTCTTCGATTGCTTCCAGGGCCCACAGCGACAGGGGCTGATGCAGGGCAAAGTCGTCCTGCAAGTCAAAATTGACTCGGACTCGGCGGCCAAGATCATCTCGGACTGATGGGAACTCCAGAATTTCGGCCTCAACCAGTGACCGGTAGATGGCAATGGAACGGCGGATGTGATCGCGCTGACGGCGCCGCGGCTCATGGTTGTCGGTCATCAACCGCTGAACGGCATTGCAACCGTCACTACCGTCCTTCGCTGCCGGGCGATCAAGCAGGCTCATCATCATCTGGTGGTTCACCCGAAAGCTGGAACGCAAGGCTTCCGGAGTGCCGTTGACCAGCTTGGTGAAGGTGTCCTCAGTCCAGTGCACATAGCCACGGTCTGGTTGCTTCTTCTTGACTGGCTTCTTGGCCTTGCGTCCAGCGGCATTGGCCTTGGCTGCGGCCTTCTGCTCGGCTTGGATGTTCTCGACAATGTGGGGTGGGGCCTGGACCCAGACCGTTCCCTGGTCGTCATAGCCCTTCCGCCCCGCCCGGCCCGCAATCTGTTGAAACTCGCGATTGGACAAGGTTCGAGTCGAGATCCCGTCGTACTTGCACAACTGGGTGAACAGGACCGAACGGATGGGGACATTGACGCCGACCCCAAGGGTGTCGGTGCCGCAGATGATCTTGAGCAAGCCGTCTTGAGCGAGCTTCTCGACCAGCAATCGGTACTTGGGGAGCAGGCCAGCGTGATGGACGCCAATGCCGCCCCGCAGGTAGCGCAACAGATCCTTGCCGATCGGCGAGTCGAAGCGGAAGTTGCCAATAGCCGCCTTGATCTGGTCCTTCTCATCCTTGTTCAAGGGATCGAGCGACAAGAACCCCTGAGCCGCCTCGGTGGCTTCACGTTGGGTGAAGTGGACCAGATAGATGGGGGCCAGATCGTGATCCAACAGATCCTGGATAGAAGCATGCAGGGTGGTTCGTCGGTACTCAAACTCCAACGGCACTGGCCTGACCGTGGATTGAACCAGCGAGGTTGCTCTGCCCGTCCGCTTGCTGAGGTCCTTCTGGAAGAAATCAGTTGAACCCAGGGTGGCAGACATCAGCAAGAACTGGCAATGGGGCAACTCCAAAAGTGGAAGCTGCCAGGCCCACCCCCGCTGGGGGTCGGCGTAGTAGTGGAACTCATCAATAATGGCGATGTCGACGTCGGCTTGATCGCCGTCGCGCAGGGCCCAGTTGGCCAGAATTTCCGCCGTGCAGCAGATGATGGGAGCATCGGGGTTGACCGAAGCATCGCCAGTGACCATGCCTACCCGTTCAGATCCGAACTCCTGGCAAAGGGCGAAGAACTTCTCCGAAACAAGCGCCTTGATCGGAGCGGTATAGACACTGCGCTTGCCTTGGGCCAAGCCAGCGAAGTGAGCGGCGGCGGCCACCAGAGACTTGCCCGAACCAGTTGGCGTGTTCAGGATGACATTATTGCCACCCAACAGCTCATAGATGGCCTCTTCTTGGGCGTCGTAGAGTTGGAGTCCCATCTGTGTCACATAGTTGACGAATCCTTCGAGTAGTTCGTCTTCGTTGGCGGGCTCGTCGCCTTCCGTCGTTGGCAGGTTGGCGATGAGTGGCGGCAGCGTTGAGGCAGCCACTTCGAGATCAGAAGTCATTGGCTGAAGACCCGGCTACCGGAACAGGTCATCGGCTGGTGAGCGCACAATGTCGGAGACCACTCCACCGGGACCGAACCAGGCCGGGTCAACGCCACGGATGAGAGCAACCGCAACCCCGTCAGACTTGCCACGAACTAGCTCGGCGGCACCTGCCAGTTCATCAACAATGCAGACCTCGGTCACATGGAGCTCTCGGCCAACAGCATCGTCGGTGCCACGCAGGTCAAGTATGGGCATGATTCCGGCACATCCCAGCGCTATGTCGGTGAGCCCGCGTCGCCATGGTCGGCCGAAGGTGTCGGCGACAATAACTCCGACTTCGACTCCCAAACGGCCGGCAATGGCGTCTCGAATACGGATCGCTGATCGGTCAGAATCATCGGGCAGGAGGGCGGCAACACCAGGGGCCATATTGGAGCGGTCGATACCGGCGTTGGCGCAGATGTAGCCATGCTTGGTCTCACTGATAATGAGCTCGCCCCGGCGGCGTAGGACCCGGACAGACTCGCGCAGCACCAGTGGCTTGTGAGACAGGGGATCATCAGGATCAACCTGTTCCAGCTTGTTCTCAGCTTTGGACACCACCTTCTGGCTGACCACGAGCACATCGTGGTCTCGTAGCTGTTCTGAAGTCGCAGACAAGCTGGTCTGGCAGGCCTCGATAATGAGTCCAGCCAGATCATCACCGGGCACGATCTCGGGCAATCCAGGAATTGGGATGATCTCCAGGCGAGGTGACGACATGCAAGCACCCTAGTGGGCTGGCCAGGCAGGTCAGCTTTCTCCAGTTGGCCGTGTTGCTACCTTGTTGGCCTCGCTGTCAGGAAGCCAGGATTGTCTCGGCCAGGGCGACCGTTGTCTCCTGATCCGACATGATGGTGTTGGTCACGATGGGGGCAATGTCCAGCTCGCCCACGGCCGAAGCCAGGTCGGCGTCAACCGTGTCGATGATCAGGGCACCAATCAGGTCGCGATACCATTCAGCGACTCCAACGGCGGAGGCCTCGCGGCCAAGTTCGCGCAGCAAGCGATCAGCCGGCCCTTTCAACGCTTTGCCGCCGATGATTGGGGACACAGCCACAACATCGGCTCGTCGGCGCTTGAGCATTTCAGCGATTCCGGGTACAGCCAAGACGGGATCGATGGAAACAACCGGGTTGGACGGAGCAATGATGATCCGGTCGGCCAGCTCCAGCGCTTTCAGAACCCCAGGCGCAGGATTGGCGGCAATTGCACCTTCGAACCGGACGGCTGAGACCGCCACGTCGTGATGGAGACGAACAAAGTACTCCTGAAAGGTGATCTCACCTTCGGTCTCGGTGGTGACATGGGTGCGAAGTCGGTTATTGGTGACGGGCACGACCCGGAAACCGAGTCCCCATGCCTTGGTGATTTGTGCGGTCACCGTGGCGAGATCAGCACCCTCAGACAGTCGCTGGGTTCGATAAAGATGGGTACCAAGATCTCGGTCGCCAAGCCCGAACCAGTCGGCCCCGCCATAGCGGCTGAGCATCTCCATGGCCTGCCAGGACTCACCCTCCAAACCCCAGCCGCGGTCGTGGGAGACAGCATCAGCCAGGGTGTAGGTGATGGTGTCAAGGTCGGGTGAGATATGGAGACCATGCAGGTTCATGTCGTCGCCGACATTGACAATGGCGGTCAAGTCCTTATCGGGCACGACAGCTGTCATGCCCTTCAAGAGCTTGGCCGCGCCTACACCTCCACATAGAACAGCGACTCTCACCGTCGGGTTCGCAATATTCTGTCGGTGTCGGACAAGACCTTACTCAGACAGCATTTCGCTGATCGCGAGCAACCATCTCCAGGTCGGAATCGACCATCATGGTGACGAGCTCCTTGAAGGAGGTCTGTGGAACCCATCCGAGCTTCTCTTTTGCCTTCGTTGCGTCACCAATGAGGAGGTCGACTTCGGCCGGACGCATGAAGCGCTTGTCTTGTACAACATGGTCATGCCAATCGAGACCGACATGGCTGAAAGCAATATCGCAGAACTCTTCAACAGAGTGGGTCTCACCGGTTGAGATCACGAAGTCTTCGGCCTCGTCTTGCTGGAGCATCAGCCACATGGCCTCGACATAGTCTCCGGCGAAACCCCAATCTCGCTGGGGGTGAAGGTCGCCAAGAGTCAGGGTGTCGATCAAGCCGAGCTTGATCTGGGCAACGTGATGAGTGATCTTTCGGGTCACAAATTCGAATCCACGGCGAGGGCTTTCATGATTGAACAAGATGCCGCTGGACACGTGCATGTCGTAGCTCTCGCGGTAGTTGATGGTGATCCAATGGCCGTACACCTTGGCTACGCCGTAAGGGCTTCGGGGGTAGAACGGGGTGGCTTCGGTTTGGGGAACCTCCATGACCTTGCCAAACATCTCTGAGGAGGAGGCCTGGTAGAGGCGGATGCTCGGATCCGTGCGATGAACAGCGTTCAAGAGGCGTGTGACACCAAGGGCGGTGGTCTCGCCGGTTAGAACTGCCTGCTGCCATGAGGTCGGAACGAAGGACTGCGCCGCCAAGTTGTACACCTCGTCCGGCTTTGTTCGGCTGATGACATCGGTCAGCGAAGATTCATCCAGCAAGTCACCCTGGATGATCTCAATGTCGTTCTGGATGTGCGAAATTCGTTCGAAGTTGATCGTGCTGGATCGGCGGACCATGCCGCTGACGTGGTAGCCCTTCTCCAACAGAAGTTCAGCTAGGTAAGAGCCGTCCTGGCCCGTAAGTCCGGTGATGAGTGCTCGTTTGCTCATGAGATCTGTACCTATTCGTTTGTAGAAGATGAGAGCCGTTGTCGGGCATCAGCCAGAACGTCAGCGAGGGTGTCAGAAAGATCGATGGATGGTGCCCAGCCGGTATCGGCGGTGAGCTTGGCATGGCTGCCAAGGAGAACCGGGAGTTCTACCGGTCGAAGGAGGGAAGGGTCGATTTCAGTGGTGACGTCGACCGAAGAATGGGCGATGAGGTGATCGAGGATCTCCTGCATGGAGATGGTGGCGCCAGAGCAGACATTGTAGATCTCGCCCGGTCTTCCTTGTAGAGCCAGCAGGCGGTAGGCCTGGACGACGTCTCGAACATCTGTGAGATCACGCCGTGCGCTCAGGTCTCCATGAGCGACCGTGCCGCCGCCTGTCACTTCGCAGCGGGCAACACGATCGGCAAAGGCCGAGACGGCAAACTGGACTGATTGGCCGCGGCCAATATGGTTGAACGGCCGGGCAATGACGACGTCGAGGTCCCAGCCGCGCACGTACTGCCTAGCAATAGCTTCGGCTGACTGCTTGCTTGCTCCATACGGGGAGCTTGGTTGAACCGGAGCATCTTCGGTCAATGGAAGGTTGACGGGGTCAACGGCCCCATATAGATCGGCACTGGAGATAATCAGGACGCGGCTGACATCTCCGAGCCTGGCCGCTTCCAGGACGTTCAGCGTTCCCTCAGCATTCACTCGCTGGGTCATGTTGGGCGATTTCCAAGAGGATCCAACATCGCTCCACCCCGCGAGGTGGTAGATGACCTTGGGCTTGATGGTCCCAACAAGGTCAATCCAGCCCTGTGCATCCAGGAGGTTTGGGCCAGTGGCCAGGTCAGTGCCAACAGGATCGTCGCCGGCTTCTCGCAGATGGTCGGCGAGGTGGGGGCCGACGAATCCGTCGGCCCCGGTAATCAAGGCTCGACCGGTCGAGGTCTGAACCGAGTTGACCTGTGGTGATGATGAGTGGCTGGCTGGGGTCACGGTCCGACATGCTAGCCCCAATTAGGGCAGCGTGATGAAGGGCAGGGTCCGAAGACAGGGTCAGAAGGCCAGGGAAGGACGGCCCGCTGGGTGGATGGTTGGCCGAGAGTTGGGATTGGGGAGACGTAGATACCCGAGGACAGGTGAAACAACCCAGGAGTTAGGCGGATCTGGGTGCCGAAGGTGTCAAACAATCAGGAGGAACACGACTACTCTGAGGAGTCCGTGACAGAACCTACGTCGCCTCCCTCATCACCACAGTCTGACAATCCACCAGCCGTCATCGTGGAGGACTCTCTTGCTGACCCGAATGCTGCGGAATCTACCCATGGTGGAATCGCGGTTGGCGACGACGCGGCTGTCGACGTAGCGTACAATTCCGCCCCTGCCGAAGGTGATGCCCCAGCGGTTGTCGCCATTGTTGTCGCCACTAATCCGGGTGATGGGTTCGCCGAGACATTGGCCTCGCTGGCTGCCCAGGACTACGCCAACTTCTCGGTCCTGGTGGTTGATGCCGCTGACGGCGACCCGATCGCTGAGCAGGTGGCCGGCGTCATCCCCGACGCCTATATTCACCGTGTTACCGGGGCCCCGGGGTTTTCGGCCGCCGCGAACCAGGCCATGACCCTGATATCGGGTGCAGCCTTCCTCCTGATCTGTCACGACGATGTTGCTCTCGATGCCCGCTGTACTTCCACCTTGGTTGAGGAGCTTTATCGTTCTAACGCTGGCATTGTCACCCCGAAAGTGGTGCAGTGGGAAGACCGCAGACGACTTCAGCAAATCGGGCGCTCATCGGATCGCTTTGGTGTGCAGATCGACCTTGTTGAGCCTGACGAGTTCGATCAGGAGCAATACGATTCTGTCCGCGATGTATTTGTGGCACCGTCCGGGGTCCAACTTATTCGTGCCGACCTTTTCACAGCTCTCAAGGGCTTTGACCCAGTTATCCATTCGCTGGGAGAAGACCTGGACCTGTGCTGGCGAGCTCATCTAGCTGGGGCCCGAGTCATGACCGTCCCGGCCGCACGGGCTCGTCATCTGAACGAGCACTCCGAACTTGGTTCGATCGATGACCGCCGTCAGTCCTTGGGGCGTCACCGGTTGAGAACATTGCTTGTTGTTTCTGGTCGGTATTCAGCGCTTACTCATGTTCCAGCCGCGCTCCTGCTGCTGCTCCTTGAAGCTGCGTATGCCCTACTCTCTGGCCACAGGCCTCAGGCCCGAGCGGCTATTGGGGCAATCAGTTGGAATGCGGCCCGCTTGGATGAGATTCGGGAGCGACGCCGAGCAGTTCAAGCGACCCGAAAGGTGTCAGACCGAGAGATTCACGCCCTCCAAGTTGGCGGCTCGGCTCGAGTCAGCCAGTATTTCCGCAAGCAGTTCGGCACACGTCAAGATCGCTTGTCAAACATGGTCGGCACGGTTCGAGAATCCCTCGCCAACCAAGACAGCACCGTCGATCGAGACGGCATGGTGATCGCAGCCATTCTGATGGTCGTCCTGTTCTTCGGGGGGCGCAACCTTGTAGCTGGCGGGTTCGTTCCCGTTGGCCAGATTCCCCTCCTCCCGGACGCGGGGACCCTGCTGAGTGAATGGCTCGGCGGCTGGCGCAGTGCCGGGTTGGGTGGCCCTGGAAACGCGCCGACCGCGCTCGTTGTGCTCGGATTGATGCGTGCGCTGTTCTTCTGGTCGCCTGGCCTTCTCAACTGGCTGTTGCTCTTTGGCCCCGTCCTTCTTGGCGGGTTAGGAATGTGGCGTCTCCTCCGTCCCTTCGACAGCCTTCGCGCCAGCTCCTTGGCCACCCTGGCCTATGTATTCAACCCAGTCATGGTGGCCGCAATGTCCTCTGGACGATGGGACGCACTGATCCTGTTTGCCGGCGCTCCGACCCTGGTCGGTTCAATTCTGAAGATCCAGGGGCTTGCTCCTTATGGCAGCACAGGTGGACCCAGCGGTCCAGGCGTCACCAGACGAGACCTGCCAACCAGGCTGCTCCGACTTGGGCTTCTCGTGACCTTGTTGGCCACTTTTGTTCCAGCCTCGATTCCGGTGGCCAGTGGCAGCTGTCGCTGCGGTGGCCATTGGCTCACTCCTGATTGTTCGCACGGCCGGAATGCAACGGCTTGTCTTGGGAGCCGGAGTCGTCATCTTCGTACCCGTCGTCTTGCACATGCCATGGACAGTTGACGTGATGGCGAGGTTGTCCTGGGAATGGCTTGTTGGTCCGTCATCGGCGGGCAGTCAATTCGATTCCTTGGCCGATCTGATGCGCTTTTCGCCCAGTGGCGACTCGTCGGTGCTCGTGCTTGGCCTCCTGGTCGCTGCTGCAGTATCCCTCGTTATTGGGCGGGGTCGACGGTTTGACGTTGGGGTTATTGGCTGGACCTTGGCTGCTGTTTCCTGGTTCGGCCTATGGACAGAACGACGTGGAGTCTTGCCGTTCCAGTTACCGGCTCCAGAGCTTGTGCTTGTAATGGCAGCCGTGGGTCTAGCTCTCGCTGTCGGTGTTGGTGCGAGGTCGGTCGAGATCGATCTGCGTACTCATCGCTTTGGATGGCGACAAGTCACGGTTCTTGCTGGTGTGGTCGGGCTCGTCGCCGTCTCGCTGCTTGGGATGTCAGCATCACTTGGTGGCCGCTGGGGCCTGCCAACGCACGACTATGGATCATTCACCGCTGAACTAGAAAGCCGTCACGAGGGACCGACGAGGGTTCTATGGCTTGCTCACCCGGCAGTCGCTCCTTTGGACACAGAGCAGTCACCAGGTGGCGTGCACTTCGCTATCACCGATGGTGCCCAACCAAATGTCTTGAATCGATGGATCCCCAGTAGTTACGGCGCAACCTCAGAGATTGCGAACCGTCTTGATCTGGCTGCTCGTGGGGAAACGGTTCGACTTGGACGTCTCTTGAGTCTGTACGGGATCGATTTTGTCGTCGTGGTCAACCAACTGGCCCCGGCGCCTTATGAAGGTCAGGTCTTTCACCCGGATGACAAGCCCGCCCAAGGTGTCGTGCTTGCTCTGCAGAGTCAGCTCGACTTGGAGCGGTTGACGGGTATCCCCAGCTTGGTCGTCTACCAGAACGGTGCTTCCGCCGGACCGGCTGTGGCCAATGTCGACCTCGCTGGGGTTTCGTCCTTGTTAACTGACCAATTGGCGGTTGATCTGGCTGCAAGCACTCGGGTGGACCTGGAAGTTCAGTCCTCTGGTCGTTGGAGCGGACCGATCATTGATGCCGAGCGCCTCTGGATCGCCGTCGATGGTCGTGGCTGGACCTCCTCGGACGGCAACAAGGTCTCGGTCACTGAGGGTGGCATGCTCATGGTTGAGCCGACCACTGGGTCAAACATCGATTCTGTCGATCTCCAATATGGCGATAGTGGTTACCGCCGGATCGCGCTTGTCCTACAGGCCGTCTTGTTGGTCCTTGCCTTCCTGCTGGCTCAAACCAGAAGTGGTGACGCAGCATGATTCGTTGGACGACTATCGCGGTTCTTCTTGGCTCACTGGTAGCCGGGGTCTTGTTCGATCGGGTTGAGCACAGCGACATACCGGCCGACCCCGAGCTCGATACAGCCATCGTGACCCCCGTTTTGAGTGAGCCCGCCCTACACAGCTCAGACTGGTACTGCCCAGTCGGTTCAACTAGTGAAAACGGATTCGCCAAGCACACCGTCTATGTGAGCAACTTGTCTGACCAGCCGGCCCTGGCCACCATCGAGACCCTGACTGAAGCCGGTCCGGGGTCGGCCCTCCGATTGGATCTGGCTCCTCGAACCACGGAGGTCATCGATCTGGCCACATTGGCTGAGGGAGACGCCGTTGCTGCGATTGTCGAGGTCACCGGTGGTGAGGGTGTTGTCGGGCATCGAGTGATCAGTGCGACTGGAGTAGCTGAAGGACCCTGCTCAACGGCGACGGCCCCACAGTGGTTCTTTGGGGGCGGAGTCACGACCCGCGATACTCACTACTACCTCTCGGTCATGAACCCGTCTCTGAATGCGATTGTCTTTGGCGCAACATTCCATACCGACACTCGAGTTCGAGAACCCAAAGACCTTGAGTCACGAGTTGTGCCAGCCAAGTCAGTTCTACTCATTGATGTGACCGAGTTCGTTGCCCGCGAGCCTCTGGTTGCGGCGGAAATTCGGACGGTGCAAGGACAAGTCGTTGTCGAACGTCTGCAGACCTTTGATGGCACACTCGGCCCGGTTGGTGCGACGCTACAACTTGGGGTTACACATCCCAAGACCCAGTGGACCTTTGCTTCGGGGCTTCTGACCGAGACCAGCGACAACCGGCTAGCGATCACCAATCCGACAGAGTCGACGGCCGAAATCGATCTCTTCCTGGATCCTGCTGATCCCGCAGATTTGTTGTCCTATGGGCTGCTGCCTCGTGAGTTGTCGATCGCCCCGGGTCGAACAATCTTGATCGACCTGGATCAGGCGGCCGCAGAGGTCGGACTCATTTTGCCCTACGAACTTGGAGTTCGAGTTGTTTCGGCAAATGGCATTCCAATCGTGGCTGAGCGATGGCATTTCAGCCCTGGCATTGACGAATCCCTTATTGGAGCCGGGGGAGACAATGCTCGAATCAAGAACTCGATCCGCCAGGACGGTGAGTCAGACGAGATTCCCGTTGAAGAGCTCGAGGGCGTCGAATCGGATACGCCCTTGTTGCAACCGATACCCGACCTTGGGGTGGCGATGTCACGAGGGGTCGAACAGCCCTCGACCCGCTGGGTAGTCCCGTGGGTGACTCTGGCACCCGACGGTGGAACCAGCCTCGTACTGTCCGCGGGTGAAGCGGGCGCCTCGGTTGAGGCCCGCCTCCTTGTTGCTGGTGAGTGGCAGCCCCCGATTCGGGCCATCGTGCAACCTGATGGCCGTGTTGTGCTGCCCATCTCCTCGGTGGCAGAGGCAGCCCCAATCGTCATTACTGCAAGTGCTCCGATCGTGGTCGAAGCTCAAGTGATCATCCCCGGCCAGCGCCATGATGTAGTACCTGCCATTCCGACCCTGCAGCGCTAAGTCAGCAACAGGCTAGGTTAGCAATAGTTCGATCCTGCTAGCCTTCGTGGACAATGGAACGCCTCGTTGTCCTGCTGGTTTTGACCGTCCTGGCCATTGGGGTTTCACTGATGCTTCAGCGGCGACGACCAGAGGCTCCAACGGCCCCGTCTTATCGGGCGCCAGTCCAGATTGATCGCGGCGATTTTGATTCCCCGGATATCGCGACCCTTATTGTCATGTTCACCTCGGTGACCTGCGACGGATGTATTGCCGCCTGGGACATTGTGCGGGATGTCGCCAGTGAGACAGCCGCCAACGGGACCGTAGTTGTGCAAAAGGTCGAGATTGAGCAGACCCCGGACCTTCATCAGCGATACAAGATCGACGGCGTGCCAACGACTCTGATCGTTGACGCTCAGGGTGTTGTTACAAGGTCGTATTTTGGTCCGCTGGATCGGGACGAGATCGCTGACCAGTTGGCCTAGAGCTGGACTATTGACCTCGCGCTAGGAAGCCGGAACTGGATCCGGCGAACCCACGACTGGTCCCGAACGAGAGAGTTCGATCAGGCGATCGACTTCCTTGCCATCAACGGTCTCGTGTTCCAACAGGTTTCGGGCAACCAGGTCGAGCGCGCCGCGATTCTCGGTCAAGACTGTGCGACAACGATCTTCCATCTTCAGCAGGATTGCTTGAATTTCTTCGTCGATGACACGGGCGGTCTCGTCGGAGTATTCGCGTCCCTCCATGAGGGAGTCTCCAAGGAAGACCTGGCCGCTGCCGCCCCAAGCCATTGGTCCAACCTTGGCGCTCATGCCCCATTCTTTGACCATCTTGGTTGCGGTTTCGGTGGCTTTCATCAAGTCGTCGGATGCCCCAGTCGAACCCATCTGGAACACTAACTCTTCGGCCATCCGTCCGCCGAGCATGACAATAAGGCGGTCTTCGATGTAGTCCCGACGATAAATGTGGCGCTCGATCTCGGGCAGCTGCATGGTCACACCCAGAGCCATGCCGCTTGGAATGATGGTGACCTTATGAAGCGGGTCGGCATTGGGCAGGACAGCGGCGCATAGGGCGTGGCCGGCTTCGTGGTAGGCGACAGCTTCTCGCTCTTGTGGACTGAGCACCATGGAGTCGCGCTTCACACCCATGAGAACACGGTCGCGAGCTTGGTCGAAGTGGGCTGCGGAGACTTCCTTTGCACCACCGCGGACGGCGAACAAGGCCGCTTCGTTGACCAGGTTTGCGAGATCGGCTCCGGACATGCCCGGTGTGCCGCGGGCGATGACGTCAACATCGACATCATCAGACATGCGCTTGTGCTTGATATGGACGTTCAGAATTTCCTTGCGATCATTGAGTTCTGGAAGAGGCACAACGACCTGGCGGTCAAAACGACCAGGTCGCAGCAGCGCCGGATCGAGAATGTCGGGGCGGTTGGTGGCAGCGATCATGACGATGCCAACCGTGGCCTCAAAGCCATCCATTTCGGCCAGCATCTGGTTGAGGGTTTGCTCTCGCTCGTCGTGGCCACCACCCATGCCTGCTCCACGCTTGCGACCAATGGAGTCGATCTCGTCGATGAAGATGATGGCTCGACCCATCTTGCGAGCTTCGTTGAAAAGATCCCGGACACGGCTGGCGCCGACACCAACGAACATCTCCATGAAGTCGGACCCGGTCACGGATAAGAAGGGAACTCCTGCTTCGCCAGCGACGGCTCGGGCGATGAGGGTTTTGCCGGTGCCGGGAGGGCCGACCAACAGCACACCCTTGGGGATGCGGGCGCCAACCTCGGCGAACTTTGAAGGATCTTTGAGGAAGTCGATGACTTCGGTAATTTCCTTCTTCACATTGGCGTAGCCGGCAACGTCGGAAAAGGTTGTGCCTGGCCGCTCTGAGGAGTAAGTCTTGGCCTTGGAGCGGCCAATGGACATGATGCCGCCCATTTGGGACTGCTGACGCTTGGCCATCCACCAGAAGAAACCGATGACGATCATGAAGGGAAGGAAGATTGGAAGCAGGGAAGCAAGGAGCCCGGGAGTGTTTGTGACCGGCTTGAGGTCGACATTGTGCTCGATGAATAGGGCGCGGTCGGCCTCGCTGAAGTCGCGCAAGCCGACAGTCCTGACCTCTTCATCACCGTCAATCAGGGTGTAGACGATGTCGTAGTCCCTGTTGTCGAACTCCAGAGACTTGACCTCGTTGTTTCTGACTTGCTCAAGGAACTCGGTATATGTTTTTTCTTCGCTGGTGTCCTGGTTGAGATTCATGCTGGCGACGAACAAGGTGATGATCAGGCCAACAACGATCCAGGCCGACCAACGAGGCCAGGATCCATCAGATTTACCGGGAATTTTTGGGTTTCGTCCCTCTGGCGGGGGAGGAGGCGTTGAGCCGTTTTCAGACATGTATTAATCCTAGGCGGTATCTGCAGAGTTCCAGGTCGGGTCCTTGGCTATCGTCTACAGGGTGTCCAGCGGCCCCCCACATCCCCCATCCCCATTTCGGCGGTGGGGGCTGCTCGACGCCGCTTTCTGGTTTCTGGTTGCCCAGTTCGGGGCAGCCGTCGGCTATTCACTCTTCGTGAACCCAGACCAGCCCGATTTGCAAGATGCAGCGAGTCCGATATCGAACACGACGATCCCTATGCTTTTCCTGGCCTCAATCGGTATCTGGATTGGCTATGGGGCGGGGCCGCTCCTGACCTCCTATTTCCGTGGCCGTGGGCCCGTGGCTGACTACGGAGCGGAACTTCAAGCCAAGGATATTCCCATTGGCCTGCTTCTTGGAGCGTTTACCCAGCTGGTCCTCGTATGGATCTTGTATTGGCCAATCCTGCGCTGGTTGGTGGAGGATGAGCCGGGACAGGTCGCCCGGGAACTGACTGACCGGATTGATGGTCGGGCTGATGCCTGGATACTGACTCTGATGGTGGTTCTGGCTGCTCCAATTGCTGAAGAATTGTTCTACCGAGGACTGCTCTTGGGTGCGTTGAGGTTTCATTTCGGCGACTGGACATCGATCTTGCTGTCGGCCGGAATTTTCGCTGTAGCCCATCAGCAACTGCTGAATTTGCCGGGTCTTTTCATGTTCGCTGTTATCGCTGGTGTACTCCGAGTGAGAACTGGGCGACTAGGGCCATCAATCCTGTTTCACATGGGATTCAACCTGGCCACGGTCATTGTGCTGCTTGAGCCCTGGAACTGACGCTCGTTCGCTCTTATTGGCCCACACTTATTTACGGCCATCGTGGGCCGAGACTGCACCTTGTGATTCTCGTGCTTTTCTTGTGTCTCGATACTGAGCGGTGGACTGTCTGATGTTACGTGCAACAGTGGCGGCGGTTGTCCGCCGCGCCAACGATCGGGATGATCTTCGAACAATAATGAACTCTTGTCGCCAGATCAACCTGATCTCAGTTGCCGCAAACGGTGACTCGATTCGCAGCGGTACAACCACTGCTGAGGTCGTGGTTCTGGATCCATTTGCGAGCGATGCCGAGACCTTGTATCGCTTTCTCAAAGAGCATGCTCCGAAAACCAAGGTCATCGTGCTGGCCAAGAGCCTGCGTTCGATTGCGGGCTTGTCGATCCCTCCAGAACTGGTGGCAATACAAGCCTTCGATGAATCCTTCGAATCGGTCATCGTTCGATTCCTTCGGGATGGAGCGGACGGGATGAGCGAGAACAGTGATGACGTGTTGGCTCCTTCTTCAGGGGCAGCTGACGGTCATGGGTCTGAGTCCGCTCGCTCTGCTGGGCGACGATCGACAGACGCTCCTTCTGGCGCTGATATCGAACCGGGCGGAACCCGTCCCCGTTCTCTCGCATCTATTCCTGCTCTGGGCCTTCCCCGTTCAACCCGGCTCCAGAAAGCGCCTGATGCGGAGCAGTCAGAAACCCATCTCAATCGACTTCGGAATCATCCGGGTCGATTGCCAGCTGAACAAATTCGACCTGACCAAACTCGTTGGGAGCCTCAGAAAGACGTGTCTGATCCCGGAGTATTGGCCCAAGCCAACGGCACAGCCAAGCTGGCAACCTCGGTCAGTTCCCCAAATCAAGCTCGCTCGATTGTCGTTCTTGGTGCATCAACGGGCGGCCCCGACGCGGTGCGGACCGTGCTTGGTGGGCTACCGGCCAGCTTCCCACTCCCGATTCTTGTGGTACAGCACATGCCGGCATTGTTTACCGAGCAGTTCGCGGCATCTCTCAATGAAACCGTCCCCCTCAAGGTCGCTGAAGCAACCGATGGCACCCAACCTCGGCCAGGAGAAGTCTGGGTTGCGCCCGGTGGATTTCATATGGAGATTTCAGATCTCAGTGGACGACTCTCGATGTCAGAAGGACCGAAACTTCACGGTTGTCGCCCGGCGGTCGATGTCTTATTCAAGAGCGCAACGAGGATCTACGGAGCTCAGGTCCTTGCCGTGGTACTGACGGGAATGGGTCACGATGGGGCAGATGGCTGCCAGGAAATAGCCGCTGCCGGAGGGCACGTCATTGTGCAAGATGAGGCAACGAGCACGGTATGGGGAATGCCCGGATCAGTAGCCAAACGCGGCAGTGCCCACCAGATCGTGCCGCTCAAGCAAGTGGCATTCACCGTCGTCGGCAACGCTGCCGCCGGCCGGGCCAGGGTGGCAACTCGAACGGGTCCCGGGCGTGCAGCGCTATCGACTGAGGTCAGCCAATGAGCATCGACAATCTCAATACCGCTGATTACAAGTTCTTACGGGAGATGCTGGATCGAGAGGTCGGTATCCTGTTGGAGGACGGTAAGGAATACCTCGCGGTAACTCGACTTGAGCCGATCCTACGCCAACATGACCTTCCCGATCTGAGTGTTCTGGTTGAACGTCTTCGCAAGCACGATCGCGCGCTAAAGAGCGACGTTATCGATGCCATGACCGTCAACGAGACGCTTTTCTTCCGTGACCCAAATGTTTGGCGGTCACTGCGCGAGACCTTGCTTCCCGAGCTGATTGAAGCCAACTCAGCTAAGCGAACCATGAGGATGTGGAGCGCGGCGTGTTCCAGCGGCCAAGAGCCGTACAGCTTGGCCATTGTGCTGGCTGAACTCCTCGGCAAGGAAGACGCTAGTTGGGATGTGAAGATCTCCGCCAGTGACCTCTCCCGAGAGATGGTTTCTCGCACCAAGGCCGGAGTCTTCTCCAACTACGAAGTAAGTCGAGGAATGGAAGCCGAGACGCGCGACCGCTACTTCCGCCCGCTGGGCGACAAGTGGCAGGTCAATGATCGTCTTCGGTCACGGGTTGATACCCGGCAGGCCAACCTGTCCAGTCTGCCTCCTGCTCTGGGCCCATTTGATCTGATCATGCTGCGCAATGTGCTGATCTACTTCTCAGCTGAGACTCGTGAGGATGTGCTTCGCCAGATGGCGAAGTTGCTAACTCCCACCGGTTGCCTCTTGCTGGGGGCATCTGAAGGTGCCGTCGGAGTACCTTCGGTATTGAAGCCGGTTCGCATGAACGGGCTGGTTGCTTTCAAGCTCAACGGAGCCGAAGGATCGATCGTTTCGAGCGCAACGCGTAAGCCGCCAGTCACAGCTTCGTCTTCTGCTCGGTCAGAACGACCGACACGTGCTCGCCGATCAACCGACCCGGTGCCAAAGCCTGATTCTGTCAAGAGTGGAACGGCCCGTCGTTCAGGCGACGCGAGTTTTCTCAAGGACTCGAAACAGCCAACGGCACCGACTTCTGCCCCGGCAGGAGTTACCTCCTCATCACCAGAGCCGAGAGTGCGATCCACTGCCGGAGCGAGTGTCAGGGCCTCAGGCCCGGCGCAGACCTCGGGTGCAGGCGAACCCTCGGCGCTTGAGCGTTTGCGTGCGCTGCGCGATGAGCGCGAACGTCGCGGCCGCTAGCCACCGAGCAGTTCGCTACTCGTAAAGTCGCGCTGAGCGTTGTTAGTTCGCGCTGTTAGTTCGCGCTGTTAATTCAGCTGGCATTCACTTCGGAATGATGGCGTCCATACGGTCGGGCGAAGTCAGGTGTAACACACTACCTGTCCATCGAGTGGGACGAGAAGCTAACACTGATCGAGACTGGGTTTCCAGGCGGAGGCGTGCAGCAGGAACGAAGAACGTGGCGGGGCAGTGCTCTCTAGCCTGCGCGCAAAACGGCAGAGTGCCGAGGTCCTAGGACCTCGGCACTCTGCTCAGACTGAAGAGGGGCCCTGTTCAAGCCGCCACAAGGTTCGAACTGCTAGGCGTTCGAGCCAAGGAGCTGGTTGACCTTGCTGGCAAGGGCTTCCATGTCCAGGGCAGCATTGGCAGTCGCGTCGACACCGTCCTTGACGTCACGGGTTCCTCCACCAAGAGTGGATATGGCGGCAGCAATCTGGCCGCTGCCGTTCGCTCCATCAGCAATACTGCGAGAGATTTCTGAGGTAGTGGCACTCTGTTCCTCCACCGCGGCAGCGATCGTCGTCTGGATGTGAGAGATCTCCTGGATGACTTCGGTGATCTGCTCGATCGCCTGCACACTCTCATCGGTGTCAGACTGGATTGCGGAGATACGGCTGGAGATCTCGTCGGTGGCAGCAGATGTCTGCTTAGCCAGCTCCTTGACCTCGTTGGCAACAACGGCGAATCCCTTGCCTGCCTCACCAGCCCGAGCCGCTTCGATGGTTGCGTTCAAGGCCAGCAAGTTTGTCTGCTCGGCAATCGAGGTGATGACCTCGATGACCTGACCGATCTCAGCCGAAGAGACACCGAGTTTGGTAACCGTTTGATTGGTCCGAGAGGCAGAGTTGACGGCATCATTGGCAACACTTGTTGCCCGGCCAGCATTCTCGGCGATCTCCAGGATGGAGGCCGACATCTGCTCGACGGCGGCGGCAATGGAGTTCACGGTTTCGGAGAACTCATCGGCCGCGCTGTTGACATCCCCGGTCCGGTCGATGTTCTCATCGACGGTGATCGCCATGGAAGTGCAGGTGCCGCCGAGTGAGTCAGCGGTTCTGGACAATGTGTGAGCAACGCTCTTCAAGCTGGACATGATGGAGTGAGTGATGAGGCCCATAACCGATCCCATGACCAAAAGGCCGACCACAAACACCACAACGGTGGAGCCACTCTTTTCTGGCGCCAGGGCGAACTGAGCGACCAGTGAGATGGCCGCAACCGCCCCACTGATTCCAAGCCGAGCCGGGATCGGGAGACTGTCCAACGGTGAACTTTTTGGCATATTCATGAGTGATCCTCGGGGTTAAAGAAGGGGTCCAGCTGGACAGTACGGTCAATATCAAGGGTGAAGAGAAGCTGGCCTTTCAGCTTGTAGGCGCCCTTGATGAGCTCTCGGGTGGCGGCAGGAACAGTGTCTGGAGCCTCTTCGAAATCCTCGGCTTGGACATCGGTCACATCGATAATCTCATCAACGAGAAGGCTGACGGCCTCGCCGTTGGAGCGGACCACGACGTGGACTGGTTGCACACCCTCAGTCCGGACTGGAAGCTGGAATCGGACCCGGAGGTCCAACGCTGCAGCAACTTGTCCGCGCAGATTGATCAGGCCAGAAACCGTTTCGTGGCTGCCTGGAACCTCGGTAATCTCTTGGTGGTACAGGACTTCTTGAACGTCCAGTACATCAACGCCGAGATACAGATCCCCGACTCGGAAGGTGCAGAGTTTTCTGCTGGACGGAACAGTGATCACCAGGAAGCTCCTGCATCGACGGTTTGGATCTCTTCGATCCGATGGTTGTAAATATGGCCAAAGGCCTCGGGGTTCATAACCTCGGTGACCTTGCCGCGGATGACCGAAGCCGCTCCGGTCTCGATCTCTCCATCGTTGTCAACAATGTCGAGGATGGCGTCAACTACGAGGCCAACCTCGTTGCCTTCGTGGTTGTAGACGGCAACGCTGAGCTGTTTCTCACCGTATTGCATGTCGTGTGAGCCGAGGCCGAGCATGGCGGCCAAGTCGATGAGGGGCATGATGGATCCCCGATACTGGACTACCGGTTGTTCCTTGGCCGTTTCGATTTCTTCGGCCGAGAATTTCTCGAGGCGGGCGACCGTTCGAAGCGGCAAGGCCGCACGCTTGTCGCCGCCAAGATCCAAGAGAAGGATCGTGCCATCGTCCAATTCTTCGGCCTCGCCTCCTTCGCTTACTCCAGCAACGTCATAGTTCTTGCTGGCCAGGCCGAGGCCAGCCTCACCGGCCAGGTTCATCACATCAAGGATGAGTGCGACCCGCCCATCACCCATGGTGGTCGAGCCGGAGTAGTGGGGGACCGAGCTGACTTGGGCGCACAACGGCTTGACCACAATTTCCTGGGTATCCAGGATTTCGTCAACGACGAGGCCGAAGTGAACATCGTCGGCTTGGAGTACGACAATATTGACGGAGCGTTCGTTCTCTCGGCAAGGTTTGCCGATCTGCTCTCGTAAATCGACGATTGGGAGCAGTCGGCCACGTAGTCGATAGACGGGAGTTCCGTGGAAGTCTTCCAGAGCTTCCTCGCGAGGGGCTGAGGTTCGTACCAGCTCCAAGAGGTTGACCTGAGGAATAGCGAAACGGCTACCGGCGCAGCGAATGGTGAGCGCCGGGATGATGGCCAGAGTCAAGGGGATTTTGATCTTGAATGTGGTTCCAACACCCATCTCGGTGCGGACCTCGACGGTACCGCCGATGCGTTCGATGTTGGTCTTCACCACGTCCATGCCAACGCCTCGTCCGGAGACGGCGCTGACTTTCTCCGCAGTAGAGAAGCCGGGCATGAAGATCAAATAAAGGGCCTCGGTGTCGCTCATCTTGGCCGCGACCTCTTCAGAGATCCGACCGTTCTTGAGTGCCTTAGCCTTCAGCTTGAGGGCATCGATGCCGCCACCGTCATCAGAGATTTCGATCGTGACGAGGCCACCCTCATGGCTGGCCTTGAGTCGAAGGACTCCGGCCTCGGGCTTGCCGATGCTCAGTCGGTCGTCCGGGGCTTCGATGCCATGATCGACGGTGTTCCTGACGATATGGGTGAGAGGATCCTTGATTGCTTCGATGATGGTCTTGTCCAACTCGGTGTCGGCACCATCCATTTCGATCTCAATCTTCTTGTCCATCTGACGAGAGAGGTCTCGAACGACTCGGGGCAGTTTGGCCCACAGATTTCCGATCGGCTGCATCCGGGTCTTCATGACCCCTTCCTGCAGCTCGCTAGTGATCAGGTTAAGGCTGTGAGCGGTTGGAGTGAAGTGCTCTTCCGGATGGTTGTCTGCTAGCTCGACGATCTGATTGCGAGTCAGGACGAGTTCACCGACCAGGTTCATCAGCTTGTCCAACAACTTGACGTCAACTCGAATAGTGCTATCAACGGGAGCGCTGCTGCGAGTCTCAGCTTGCTTGTTGAGGGCTTCATCAACCTTGGTTGGAGTGGTCTTCTTCTCGTCAACCAGGATCTCACCGATGGGGCGCTCGTCCCCGAGTTCTTGTTCCTTGGCGGCGATCTCAACGTCGACTCGATCGGCCTCGCCGGCTTCGGTCAGGATGTCTCCAACCCGGTCGCCCTCATTCGTTGCTGCGTCAGGATCAGCTGATGCTTCGTTGGTGTCTTCGCTGCCGGAGCTGTCGCTGGTCTCGGCAGGGATATCGGCTTCGGCACTGGGGTCGGCTACCTCAGCGTTTGGATCACCTTGAACTGCGATTCGCTCCAACGTGACCAAAAGCTCGGAAACGTCGTGGTTGCCTTCTTCTCCACTTTCGCCGACCACTTCGAGCATCGCTCGAATGGCGTCGACCGTGGCCAGGAGCGCATCGGTGATCTCTGGGGTGACCGCGAGAACGTCTTCGCGCAGGAGGCTAAGAAGGTTCTCACCTCGATGAGCGACCTTCTCCAAGGTGGCAAAGTCCAAAAAGCCGCATGCGCCCTTTATGGAATGAAGGGTGCGAAAAATGTCATCCAAAATGCCATGGTTCTTTGGGTCCGTCTCAAGAACGATCAGGTTCTGATCGAGCCGATCAATTCCCTCCATGCTCTCGACAACAAACTCGCCGATGATCTCATCCATACGCCGGTCCTCTCATCATGACGATGAGGCTCGACCTGTGCATGTCCACTATGAGGGGTCAGAAGAGATCATGACGGGAACTTAGCGAGATGCGGTGCTGACTATCCCCGACATTCCAGACATGGGGCTGTTGGCTCATTTTGGGTGATGCTTCTCACTCCGTGTGGTCACCAGCCGATCGAGAACATGAAGACGAAACAGTCTTCGCTGAGCAGATAGGCGAATGATGGGACTTGCACGAGCGGAAGAGTGTGGTGTTTGCAACCAGGAACTGGTGAGCATCGTCATGTCGGTAGACGGCCAAGACCTTGTCATGGTCTCGTGTCAGAAATGTGATACTCGTGCGTGGACACTTGACGGCGAGCCTGTTGATTTGCAGCATGCTCTGGCCGAGGTCGGCGAGCACAGCGGTAGACGACGTTCCGTGGTGTCGACAGCAGCCGTGCCAGTGACGTCAGCGCTCCAATAGCCTGTTGTAGATCAGTCAGTAGATCGTCAATTGACGATATTTCTGAAGCGATGACGCCAGCCAGCGTGGGTGAGATGGCACGATGATCCAGTCATGATGAGCAATGAGCCGCAGGTCGCTAATGAAGTCGATCCAGATTTGACCACATCGGAGTCCCCTGAGTCAGCAATGATGAGTCAGGGCGTTGGCCTGTCGCGCCAACCAATCGAGGCAGAATTGGATCAGTTGGACTCGCTTGACACACCGGAAGCGACCTCAGTGTTTGCCCGACTGAGTGATCGTTTTATTGGGATCGCTGTACTCGTTGCTGCCCTGTTGTGCTCGCTATTTGTCCTGCTCCAAATGCGTCCCGATCTCCTGATTACCAGCACGACACCATCGGGTGGCGATATGGGGGCTCATGTGTGGGGACCCGCCTTCATGCGAGATCATCTGCTGACCAGCGGCCGCCTAACTGGTTGGACCCCGGATTGGTACGCCGGATTCCCGGCCTATCAGTACTACATGGTGGTTCCGGCATTGGCCATTCTGGCCGTGAACGCTGGATTGCCAATCTGGTTGGGAGTTCCCTTGGCCGCTGTTGTGCTCGCCCTGGCTTATCGAATGGCCGGTCGGTACCCAGCGCACAAGGCTCTTGTTTGGTCGATCGCCGGACTGATCTCGATCCTTCTGGTCGGTGTCTCCTACGGTGCATCATTCAAGATCGTGAGTGTCTCCGGATTGGTCGGAATGCCGCTGGCCGCCTATGCCGCTGGCCGCCTGACCAAGAGCCCCGATCCGATCCCAGCATTCATGGCTTTTGGTGTCACGATCTTTCTCTTTGACACGAACTTCAATATCTATGGCGGAAACATTGCCTCAACACTGGCTGGCGAGTTCGCTTTTGCCATCTCGCTTTGCCTCGGCATCCTCGCCATTGGAGTTGCCATGCGGGGCATGGACACTGGTCGTGGTCATGTTTCCGGTGCAATCCTGATTGCCCTTGTTGCGCTCTGCCATATCATTCCACTCCTCTTCGTTGTCACTGCCTTGCTCATTGTGACTCTGCTTGATGAGAACCTGCCTCGCTGGTGGATTGTTGCCGCTGGATTCACCATGGGTCTGGTGCCGCTGAGTCAAGCGGACGGCAACGGAGCCATGATGTTTGCCGCTTCCGCGCTGACGGTTGTTGTTGTCTTTGGCGCGATCGCTGCTGCCAACGAAGGAGTCCGCCGAAGAATGACTTGGCTGCTCATTGCTGGACCAACATCGGCTCTTCTCTCATCGTTCTGGCTCGTCCCTTTTGCTTCCCGATCGGACTACTTCAACGACATGGGTTGGGAGCGGCTCAATGACGTCGGGCCAGCGCTACTGACCAACCCCATGAAGATCGCCCTTCCTATTGCTGCTGTTGGTGTCTTCTTAGCTTTCGCAACTCGTGACCGGCTGGGCATGTTGTTCTCGATCCTGGCGTTGGTATCGGCTTCGTCGGTCGCCAACCTGGCTGACGGCAAACTCTGGAATGCGCGCATCCTTCCCTTCTACTACCTGTCGGTCTATATCGTTGCTGCCTTGGCGGTAGCCCACGTCGCTCGCTTTAGCGCGGCCGCCTACTCAGAACGCTTAGAGGCTCCCGATCGTCGAGTCCTTGTCGGCGCAACGATCTTTGGATTGCTGGCAACCCTGGGAACCGTCAGTGTCCCGTTACAGATTCTCCCGTTCGATCAAGACGATGGGACCTATCAAGTCTTCGGGATTGCGCCATCGAGTAAGAGCTTCATCCCGAGCTGGGTGTCCTGGAATTACTCGGGCTACGAAGAGAAGCGATCATTTCGGGAGTACCGGGACGTTGTGGCCACGATGGATCAACTTGGTGGCGATGTTGGTTGTGGTCGAGCCATGTGGGAATACAGCAAGGAGTTGGACCGTTACGGAACTCCGATGGCCTTGATGCTCCTACCTCACTGGACCGATGGCTGTATTGGGTCGATGGAGGGTCTCTATTTTGAGTCTTCGGCCACAACTCCTTTCCATTTCTTGAACCAGAGTGCCTTATCGGTCAAGCCCTCGCGAGCCCAGCGAAACCTGCCCTACAAAGCGTTTGACATTGATCGCGGTATTGCCCAGCTACAGGTCATGGGTGTTCGCTACTACATGGCCCAAAGCAGTGAGGCTATTCTTGCGGCACGGGGCCATGCGGATCTGCAAGAGGTCGCTATCTCCGAACCCTTCGTTGTATTCGAAGTCGCTGGCGCCGAGCTGGTTGAAGGCCTCTCCGTCGAACCGGTTGTGGCTGAAGGCCTCAGTGAGGAGCAGGCAGGCGACATTGCCTCGCGCTTTGACATTGGTTGGGTGAGTCAGGCTGTGGCTTTTTACAATGATCCGGCCCTGTACTCGGCTATGCCAGCAGAAGACGGACCATTGTCGTGGCAGCGTGTTTCGAGCCTCTCGCCAGCTGACGGAGTGCCCCTTGATCCTGCCGTAGTTTCCGACATTGTGGTCGGAACAGACCGGGTTGACTTCCATGTTGAGGAGATCGGCAAGCCAGTCCTGGTCAAGATTTCCTACTTCCCGAACTGGAAGGTCTCTGGAGCGGAAGGACCGTGGCGCATCGGGCCGAACATGATGGTTGTCCTACCAACCGATACCGATGTCACCTTGTCGTACGGCCAGACGAGTGTGGAGTATCTCGGGTACTTGATGTCCCTTGCCGGAATTTTGATTCTGGTTGCCGTGAGTCGCCGCCAGTACGGGCAAGCTCCTCTCGCCGCCGTCGCTGGTGAAATCTTGCCCACTGACGAGGTTGCGGATGCGGTGGCCCTTTCAGATAGATCTTCGCCGGTCGAGGGTGATCTGGCTAACGACGTGGTTGAGGACACAGACGTGGTTGAGGACACAGACGTGGTTGAGGACACAGACGTGGTTGAGGACACAGACGTGGTTGAGGACACAGATGGGTCAACGAGTCGGCTGTGAGAAGTCGACTTCGCATTTTTGCGCTGGTCGGACTGGTGGCGACTGCGGTTGACGTTCTGGTCTTTCTTGCCCTGAGTAACAGGGGGTTGGTGCTGGCCGATCTTGTTGCCATGAGCCTGGCGGCTGCTGTCTCCTACGGCCTGAATCGTCAGCTGACCTTTCGCGGAGAGTCGAACGCTCGATGGGTTCGCAATCCCGTCGTGTTTGCAGCCACCGCCACTGCTGCAGGGCTTCTGGACTTGCTGGTCGTGCTCGTCGTCGTTGGATGGACACCGACATGGTTGGCAAAAATCTTTGGCATCGCTGCGGCTGCCACGGTTCGGTGGGGCGTGTACCGGTGGGTTTTGTTCAATGTCGTGCGGCGAGAGTTGGCGGAGCGGCACGACCGCGGCCCCTCTCCTGGTGATTTGCGGCTCAGCATTGTTGTTCCCGCCTACAACGAATCACGCGCCATCGCAGCAACGGTCAGCGCCCTGCGCTCCGAGTTGGAAGGCTTGGTCGGCCCTCAAGAGATGGAAATACTTGTTGTTGACGACGGCAGCAGTGACGACACGTCGGCGGTAGCGGTTAGGGCCGGAGCAAGGGTGCTCACCCAGCCTCAGAACGGGGGTAAGGGTGCTGCGGTGCGTGCTGGTGTGCTCGCAGCGCGAGGGCGATCCGTTATCTTCACCGATGCTGATCTTGCCTATCCGCCAGCAATGGTCGCCGTCCTTCTGGCCGAATTAGAAGCCGGTTGGGATGTAGTCGTTGGCAGTCGACGCCACGACGAGACAACAACCTTGGTGCGTGCTCGACGCCTCCGTGAACTCGGGGGCCGCGTGATCAACTGGCTGACACACCTCGTGTTGCTCGGTCATTTTCGTGACACACAATGCGGCATCAAGGGCTTCCGGGGTGATATCGGCAAGGCCATATTCGAACGAACGACCATTGACGGATTCGGATTCGATGTGGAGATCTTTCTGATTGTTGAGCAAGACCAGCTATCCCTGGCCGAAGTGCCAGTATCGGTGGAAAATCGGGCTTCGTCGTCGGTTCGAATTGTCTCGGACACGGTGCTGTTGCTACGAGATCTCATTCGGGTTCGGCGAATGGCAGGTTGGGGAAGATACCGGCCCGACCCTCGCCAACAGCTCATTGTTGGTCGGCCCCAGTCGATTGGCTCTGAACATCGTGGGTCTGAGGACTCAGTCGTGTCACAATCTGACGACAGCCCACGACAAGACAGTCAATCATCTGACAGCCCGCAAGATGACAGCCCGTAACAAGACAGTCTCGCAACCAGACAGCTCGCTAGCAGTCAGGCAGTCAGTCAGTCAGTCAGCGGCCCAGCAAATCAGTCTCAAACCCAGCCGAGAGGACAGATAGGTGAAGGATCTCCAGACCATCGTGAAGGCCTACGACATCCGAGGTACGTACCCGGATCAAATCGACGCAGACACATGTCGCGCCTTGGGCGTTGGATTCGCTCAGTACATCCAGTCGGTCGAACCAGAAACAACCGAGGTTGTCATAGCCCGGGATATGCGTCCGTCGGGCCCTGAGCTCACTGCTGCTTTCGCCGATGGTGTGCAGAGCCAAGGACTGGATGTGCTGGACATTGGTCTGGCTTCCACCGACATGATCTACTTCGCCTCCGGCTCACTCAATATGCCCGGAGCAATGTTCACGGCCTCCCACAATCCAGCGGGCTACAACGGAATCAAGTTGTGTCGCTCGGCCGCTGCCCCGATTGGTGAAGGTTCCGGGCTTGAGGAAATCAAGACGGTAGCAACAGGGTGGGCCGCGGGAAATATTGAAGACAGCTCGAACCTTGGAAGTCGTCGTGAAGATGACCTTCTTGACGCCTTCACCCAGCATGTACACAGCTTCATTGACGTTTCTCAGCTGAAGCCGCTCAAAGTCATTGCTGACACGGCAAATGGGATGGGTGGTCTGATTGTGCCCGAGGTCTTCAAGGCCCTGCCCTTTGATCTGGAGGTCATGTACGAAGAGCTGGATGGAACCTTCCCCAATCACGAAGCCAACCCTCTTGTGCCGGAGAATATCGTCGACTTGCAAGCCCGAGTCGTCGAGACCGGGGCTGATATTGGACTGGCCTTTGATGGCGATGCTGACCGGGTCTTCCTGGTCGACAACAAGGGCAACGGCATCTCTGGTTCGCTCACCACGGCCCTTCTTGCCCGGGCCACCCTGGAGAAGGACCCGGGGGCAGGAATCATCTACAACCTGATCTGTTCCAAGACTGTGCCCGAGGTCATTAGCGAGAACGGAGGCACACCGATTCGCTCCCGCGTTGGTCACTCCTTCATCAAGCAGATCATGGCCGAGACTGGCGCTGCCTTTGGCGGGGAGCACTCGGCCCACTACTACTTCCGTGACAACTGGCGAGCTGACTCGGGCATCATTGCCTCGATGCTGGTTCTGGCCGAGCTCTGCAAGTTTGATGGCACGCTGGCAGAATTGCTGGTCCCTTTCAATCGCTATGCCGCCTCCGGCGAAATCAATACCAAGGTGAGCGATGCGGCGGCGGTGATTGAGGCCGTGGCTGATCATTACGCCGACGCATCAGTTGACCGCCTTGACGGGCTCACCGTCGATAGTGGCGACTGGTGGTTCAACTTGCGGGCCTCCAATACCGAGCCATTGCTTCGACTGAATTTGGAAGCGGCATCCGATGACGAGGTGGCGACGAGGGTGGCTGAAGTCAAAGCAATCATGACTTCACCCAGCTCCTGAAAGTGCTCCTCGTGATTGATGTCTTTCGCAAACAAGACGCCTCATGATTGAGCGCCTCGTGTGCGAGATTCGCGACTATGCCTGGGGTGACCTCGAGTCCATCCCCAGGCTGCTTGGCGTGCCCCCCACTGGTGAACCCCAGGCTGAGATGTGGATGGGGGCTCATCCGATCGCGCCCAGCCGGTTGAAGGCAAGCGGCTTGGACCTTGACCGGGCGATTGCCGAGGCCCCGGAGTTGTTGCTCGGAGCGAGCCTATCCCGTCACGGCGCAGCGCTCCCGTACCTTTGCAAGCTGTTAGCGGCAAGGGAGCCTCTGTCGATCCAGGTTCACCCCAATCGAGGTCAGGCAAGAGCAGGCTTCGAACGAGAGGAGAGGCTCGGGATTGCTCTCGATGATCCTCTTCGGACCTACCGTGACCCGAATCACAAACCTGAGCTAGTTGTGGCCCTGGAGCCCTTCCATGCCCTCTGCGGGTTCCGTCGGGTGGATCAGTCACTTCGGTTGATCCAGGCTCTGGAGTTGCCGGAGCTTTCCGCTCTGGCCGCCCAACTTGACACTGTCGGTGGCGATGCGGGGATATTGGCCTCCACGATGAAGTGGTTGCTCAATCTGTCAGAATCCAGCGTGGAAGAGATGATCGAGCCGCTCCGTGCAAGTCCTCCCGATTTCTCCTTTGTTGCCCCTGAGTTCTCTTGGGTACCCGATGCGATTCGTGTCTATCCCGATGATGTTGGTGTGTTGGTCGGGCTGCTCCTCAATCATGTCGTCCTGCAGCCAGGACAGGGCATGCTTCTGCCGGCGGGAAATGTGCACTCCTACTTGTCGGGGTTGGCCATTGAAGTGATGGCCAACAGCGACAACGTGGTGCGTTGCGGTTTGACCAAAAAGAACGTCGATGTAGAAGAACTCTTGTCAATCGCCACCTTCGCCCCGAGCAACCCACCGATTCAGTCACCCTCGGGTCCCGTGTTCACCTACGAAACGGCTGTCTCAGAGTTTGCCCTGAATCGGATTGAACTAGCGACCAGCTCAGCCGAGCAGGGTTGTCGGGTAGCGGTAGAAGGCCCCGAAATCCTGGTGGTGACCGAGGGTGAGGCCACTATTGAGTGGGGCGAAGGCCAATCATTCGTTCTGGTCAGTGGGCAGGTGGTTTTTGTGAGTTCGAGCGAAGCCTCCTACCGCTTGTTTGGTGATGCTCTAGTTTGGCGAGTCTCTGCGCGAGCATGAGCGTGGGCGGCCCTTGCGGAGGCCTGGAGATTAGCTGGCTGCCTCGATCGCATTGTTGATTACATTCTCCACGTCCGAAACAACGATCTCGCTGTAGGCGAGAAGCTCGAACGCCGTTGCCAGCGTTAGATGCTGGTCCAAGACGTCCCCAGGAAGATCTCCGTCAAGCATCCGCTGGGGGCTCGAGGTCACCATGTCAGGGCCTTCAGCAGTCATGGCCTCCAGAACTTCCCGAAGCAGATCCGAGCCGGTCTCTGGGTCTACGGGTTCTGACTCGAGGGCCACTCGGAGTGCGCCAAGCCATCGGCCCAGCTGTTGTGCGCGCTCATGGTGGCGGATGCCTTCACTGGTCTCGGTGAAGGAGCTGAGGTAGGAAATGGCAGGCTCATCGACCCCCGGACCGTGCCGGAGGATCAATAGCTCGGTTGCGATCACGGTAGTTGCTTCCTGGGATAGCAAATTCTGGTGATGCTCAATCAATTCCCTCGAATAGGGTTGCTCGAGAAGGGGGAGCAGCCAGCGGTAGTGCTCTTCGTCGGTAGCGAACGTTGTTGCCGAACCTTCGTCCTGGTAAGCGTTGTTACTAGTGGAACACCCGCCAAGAAAAGCAGACAGGCAAAACAAAAGACAGGCGCGCTTAATCATTGCGCCAGTGTACATGGCCTTGACAATCCGACTAGTTGGGCTGCTAGAGAGTTCCTCCTAGTCGACGACTCCGGCTAACCTCGACGGCGGCGCGGAAACTCTTTGCGGCGCCGACCTTAGCTTGGAGAACTTGCATGGCTCTTGATTCGAAACTTCTAGAGATTCTGGCTTGCCCGGACGATAAGGGCTCACTGCTCTATTTTGAGGACGAGAGTTTCCTCCTGAATCCTCGCCTCAAGCGCCTCTATCGGATTGAAGACGACATCCCACTGATGTTGATTGATGAGTCTGAGATCGTGTCCGATGAAGAAGCAGCAAGACTGGTCGCCAAGGCTGCGGCCCAGACAGAAGGTTGATCGATGAGTGCATCTGATCTACCGAATGACTCACTGGGCATGCGCGAAGCCATGCTCGGATTGCCCGAGCAGATCGAAGCATCGATCGCCGCCATCGACTCGGTCCCAGGAATGCCGAGCAATACAACGATTGATCAGGTTCTGATCCTTGGCATGGGCGATTCCGGCTTTGGTGGCGATGTCGCTGCTGCCTGCGCCCGGCCATTTGCGCCACTTCCCATTGTTGTTTATGGCGGCTACCTGCCACCTTCTTGGGTGAGCAGCTCAACCCTGGTGATTGCCATCTCTGAGTCGGGAACGACAGAAGAGACCTTGGAGTCCCTGGAAGCGGCGGTTGAGTCCGGAGCGCCCCTGGTTGCTGTGACTAATGGGGGTGAGCTGGAAAACCTGGCTCGTCGTGCTGGAGCACCGGTCCTGCCCGTGGCTCAACCGGGTCCAATGCCCCGAGCCTCACTGGGCTCATTGGCGACACCGATCATGCTTGCCCTCGATCAGATTGGCCTCTTTCCTGGTGCTCGGCTTTGGCTGGACGAGGCGGTAACCCAGCTCAAAATTCGTCGGGAACAGTTGCTATCTGCCAACAGCCCGGCCAAGGAGTTGGCTGACGCCATCGGGTCAACCATGCCGGTCATCTATGGCGGTGGAGCCATTGGCACCACGGCGGCAAGGCGCTGGAAAGTCGCCTTCAATCACAATGTGAAAACGCCAGCTTTCTGGGCCCCGATGCCCGACCTTTGCCACAACGAGCTGGTTGGCTGGACCGGAGACGCGGTTCCAACCGAGACACTCTTCAGCCAGATCCAACTTCGGCACGAATCCGAGCACCCCCAGACTGCCCGACGTTTCGAGTACGTGGAAGAGAAGACCATTGATCAGATGGCCAGTGTCTTGAGTGTGGAGGCATTGGGTGACAGCTCGGTGGCTCAACTCTTTGACCTGGTGCTAATGGGCGACATGACGTCGTTGGAGCTGGCCGCCAATCGCGGTATTGACCCTGGCCCACTCAATCTGGTGGAAGACCTCAAGGTTTGGCTCGGAGCATGAGCGGAACAATGGCCGGTCGTACCGTCGTCATCAGCGGGGCCGGAGGAGGCATCGGCACAGCGACAGTCAAGAAGCTACTGGGGGAGGGTGCGAGCATCGTCGCCTCGGACCTGCCGGGCCTTGGACTGACGGAACTTGACTCCCTAGGTGGCCAGATCGTCACGATCGAAGCCGATGTGACGTCTTCGCCAGATTGGGAGAGGGTGCGTGACCTCGCTCTCGACCGGTTCGGTGCCATTGATGGCCTGATCAACAATGCCGGGGTTGAGGGCTCGATGGCTCCGATCCTTGAATACCCCGAAGAGGTCTTCGACCAGGTTCAAGCCGTCAACGTCAAGGGTGTTTTCCTGGGTCTCAAGACTATTGTTCCGACCATGACTGGCGCCAACAAGGCGGTAGTCAATGTGTCCTCGGTTGCTGGTCTGGGTGGAGCATCCAACCTGTCGGCCTATGTCGCCTCCAAACATGCAGTCATCGGCTTGACCAAGACCGCGGCCATCGAATTCGCTCCACTTGGGGTTCGCTGCAACGCGGTTTGCCCTGCACCGATTCGAACCAGGATGATGGACAGCCTGATTGATGGCATGAAGTCCGACGAATTGGACAGCGCTGCCATCGAGGCACTCATTGCTGCCTCTATCCCGCTCGGCCGAATCGGGGATGCGGAAGAAGTCGCCGCACTCATGGTCTTCTTGTTGTCCGATGCCGCCAGTTTCATCAGTGGTGCTGCCATCCCGGTCGATGGAGCAATGAAAGCTCGCTAGGCAGGTTGTGACAATGCATGCCGCCTAGAAGCCGGAGGTCGAGATGGCCCGCCAGCTATCAAAGACGGCTCGCTCGCCTTGCCATGCGACATCGACAACGCGTCCCCAAAGGGTTAACAAGGCGGCATCAGCCGGAGCCTCGAGGGTCAAGTCTGGTTCCCTTGCTGTCGGCACTGCTTTTTCGCCAATAGCGAGGGTCCATTGGGCGAGGGGTGTTGTGATTCGGAGAACCGGATCGCTGTCGGAGGTTTCAGAATCGGATGCTCCGACGAACACATCAAGAAGCTCGTCGATTCCGTCGGTGGCTAGCTGTGGTGCGATCGGGGTCACCAAGTCTGGATCAGCGGTTCTCTGGGCATCGATGCGGTGGACCGCAATCTCATGAGCCATTCGGCGAGCCGCCCAGCCCGTTGTCATGTTTGCGCCTGACCAGTTCCAGCAAACCCCATTCGGGCCAATTGGCTCAAGGATGGCGATGACGGTCCTGGCGTTGTCCAGAATTGGACGTCGGTAACCCTCCCGGATCGAATCGGGGAAGTCTGGGCCCACGGTCGTTGCCTGGCCTAGTTGGTGGGCCCAGAAGGCAAGAACGCCACTGATGTGATCTCGGAGTTCGGAGGCTGGCCAATCGGGGCAATCGGGAACCGGAGCGGTCGGGTCAAGGCCGTGTAGCGCTTCATGGGCCAAGACGGAGTTTTCTTCGAGGGCCGAGAGGTAGTCAGTGTGGCTCAGTGGCTGGCTCGGTCGGTGACTAGGCAACATGCCCGCCAGTATGGCTGAGTAGCGATAGGCTCGTCGAGTTGGGCTGCCTTGACTTGGCCAGTGGGCCTCAGCCTTTGTCTCTGGAATCAATCGAATCAATCCGCTTCCTCTTGTGAGGAACTACTTGTTTGCGAATCGTGGTTGTCGAAGCTTTGGCAGACGCATCGCATGGAGAACAAATGACTACTGAAAAGACCACTGGACGCCCGCGCACCGTTGCTGAAGGCGACTACAAGGTTGCTGATATCAACCTGGCTGGACTTGGCCGCAAGCAGATGGAACTGGCTGAGCATGAGATGCCCGGCCTCATGTCGCTTCGAGCTGAATTTCATGACGAGCAGCCGCTCAAGGGCGCCCGCATCATGGGTAGCCTGCACATGACGATCCAGACTGCGGTTCTGATCGAAACCCTCACCGCCCTTGGCGCCGAGGTCCGCTGGGTCAGTTGCAACATCTTCTCCACCCAGGACGAAGCGGCCGCCGCCGTCGTTGTTGGACCAGAAGGAACCACCGACAATCCGACCGGTGTCCCCGTCTATGCCTGGAAGGGTGAGACGTTGGACGAGTACTGGTGGTGCACCGAGCAAGCACTCATGTGGCCAGACAATGAGGGCTTCTGCAACCTGATCCTCGATGATGGCGGCGACGCAACCCTCCTGGTCCACCGTGGTGCGGAGTACGAAGCTGCCGGTTCTGTTCCCGACGCCACTGATGATGATCCGGATGAGTGGCACACCATCATTGCCTTGCTCAAGAAACTGCATGCCCAGGACAACACCTTGTTCACCCGCATGGCCGCCAACATCCGGGGTGTGTCCGAAGAAACCACAACTGGTGTCATGCGTCTCTATGAGATGCGCGACAACAACACCCTGAAGTTCCCTGGCATCAATGTCAATGACGCCGTGACCAAGTCCAAGTTCGACAACAAGTACGGCACCCGACACAGTCTTATCGACGGCATCAATCGTGGTACCGACGTGATGATTGGCGGCAAGGTCGCCATGGTGCTCGGCTATGGCGATGTTGGCAAGGGTTGTGTTGAAGCCCTCGCTGGCCAGGGAGCTCGTGTGCTCGTTGCCGAGGTCGACCCGATTTGTGCGCTGCAAGCGGTGATGGACGGCTACCAGGTCACCACGATCGAGCGAGTGCTAGGCGAGGTTGACATCTTCATCACAGCCACCGGCAACAAGGACGTCATCTCTGTTGAGATGATGTCCAAGATGAAGCAAGGTGCCATCGTCGGCAATATCGGCCACTTCGACAATGAGATTGATATTGCAGGCCTGTACAGCACCAGCGACATCCAGCGCATCAATATCAAGCCGCAGGTTGATGAGTTCCGCTTCCCCGACGGCAAGTCCATCATCATGCTCAGTGAAGGCCGTCTCCTCAATCTTGGAAACGCCACCGGTCACCCCAGCTTCGTCATGAGTGCCAGCTTCACCAACCAGGTGCTTGCCCAGATCGAGCTGCACAAGAATGCCGAAGCCTACGGCTTGACCATCACCACACTTCCCAAGTTCTTGGACGAGAAGGTTGCCAGGCTTCACCTGGACGCTCTTGGGGTCAAGCTGACTGAGCTTTCCAAGGAACAGGCCGATTACCTCGGCCTTTCCGTCGATGGCCCATTTAAGCCGGAGCACTACCGCTACTAGGCACGAACGATGGGGCCCTGTGGCACGACGCTGTCATAGGGCCTCACTAGCTTTGGATCATGTTCCTTGAACGGCGATGTCCCTCGTGTCAGCGACGCTCCCGCTTTGTCTGCGAGCGTTGCCTTAGCCGTTTCACCCCATCGGGAGCGGTCAAGCTTTCTGGTTTGGATCAGGTCCAAAGCATGTTTGACTATGACGAATCGCTAGGTCGAGTGATCCTGGTCGCCAAAAATCAGGGGCGTCGTGACATCTTGCGACAATTCGGTCGCTGTATGGGCGGTGAAGTCAAATCGGCCCAGCAATTCGATGTGGTGACCTGGGTTCCGGCAAGCCCAGCCAATCGTCGACGGCGCGGCTTTGACCAAGGCCTACTCTTAGCCCGATCGGTGGCCAAACACGAAGGACTTCCAGTTCGACGCCTGCTGACCCGCCGTGGTGATCAGCAGAAGGGCAAGGACCGAGAGCAGCGCCTCAACGGCCTTCAAATCTGGCCAGTATGCGCAGTTCCAGCTTCAGTGCTGATCATCGACGACGTCGTCACCACGGGATCGTCTCTGCGTCAGAGCGCAGAGGCACTTCGCCGCGGTGGAGGCCTAGTCGTGGGTGCCATGACCATTGCCTCTACAGGCTGGCCTGCACCGGGACGAGAATAGTTCTATGGTGAGCAGTGCACCTGCAACGATCAGCGCAGGTCAATACAACCACGATGAAGGGAGCCTCCATGGAGGTTACGGTCAGCGGTCGACACACGACGGTTTCGGAGAAACTTCGGAATCAGGCAGTCGAAAAGATCGGGCGGCTTGATCGATATCTTGACGGAATGGACCGGGCCGAAGTCCATTTCTGGGAAGAGAAGAATCCCAGAATTGGCGACAAGGAGATTTGCGAAGTGACCCTTGAGGGTCACGGGCATCACATCCGAACCAAGGTCTCGGCCCCCGATGGATTTACTGCCATCGACCTAGCTGTCGACAAGCTCGAGCGTCAGTTGCGCAAGCTGAAAACCAAGCTCAAGAAGCAACGCCAAGGCCGAGTGCGCCCAGATCTTCCACCAGATCTCGTCACCGATCTCATCCAGGTTCCCGAAGAGGAAGTTGTCGAGCCCGTCTACCGGATCGTGAAGAGCAAGAAGTTTGAGATACGTGAAATGGAGGCAGGTGCCGCAGCCCTACAAATGGACTTGCTCAACCACGATTTCTACATCTTCACCAATGAAGAAACATCCAAGACTGCGGTCGTCTACCGACGAGAAGACGGCGATGTTGGTTTGATTGACATCAGTCGCAAGTAGGGCAACCCTAGCTGGATCAGAGTTTTGACTACACCTCAACGCATCAGGGCGAGGTTCGCATCCCGTCTTGATCGCGCCAGGGTGCACCAGGGGTAGACAGTGGTGCCGGTAGACTCGCTGGTCAGATGAAGCTCTTCAATAAACTCCTCAAAGCTGGTGACGGCAAACGCCTGAAAATGGCAAAAGCCGTCGTCGAACCGGTCAACGCACTCGAACCAGAATTCGAACGCCTAAGTGACATTGAACTGGCGGCCAAAACCGATGAATTCAGGCAACGAATCGACAATGGTGAGTCGCTGGACGACCTCTTAACCGAGGCGTTTGCCACCGTTCGTGAGGCAGCCAAACGCGAGATTGGCCAACGTCATTACGACGTTCAGCTGATGGGCGGAGCCGCCCTGCACTGGGGTTGGGTCGCCGAAATGCGAACGGGCGAGGGTAAGACGCTCGTCTCGACCCTGCCGGTCTACCTCAATGCCCTCACGGGCAATGGACTCCACGTCATCACGGTGAATGAGTATCTGGCCACTCGAGACTCCGAATGGATGGGACAGATCCATAAACGTTTGGGCTTGAGTGTTGGTCTCATTGTTCCTGGCATGAATGATTCGGCGGTGAAACGAGCCCAATATGCCTGTGACGTCACCCATGGAACCAACAATGAGTTCGGCTTTGACTATCTGCGTGACAATATGGCCCGATCCCGAGCTGAAATGGTGCAGCGAGGCCATCACTACGCCATTGTGGACGAGGTCGATTCGATCCTGATTGACGAAGCTCGCACCCCGCTTATCATCAGTGGCAAGGTCAAGGGTGCCGCCGACCTGTACTACCGCTTCCGCGATGTGGTCACCAAGCTCAAGCGTGACGAGGACTACGAGGTCGATGAGGAAAAGCGCATCGTGGCCATCCTTGACGACGGCATTACCAAGGTTGAGGAGATCCTCGAAATCGAGAACCTCTATGACGGGGTGCAAGGTGACTTTGTGCACCAACTCAACTCAGCTCTTCGAGCCAAGGAACTATTCCACAAGGACAAGGACTACCTGGTCGTTGATGGCGAGGTAAAGATCGTTGACGAATTCACTGGGCGAGTCCTTGATGGACGGCGCTGGTCTGATGGTCTCCACCAAGCAGTAGAGGCCAAGGAGAAGGTGCAGATCAAGGAAGAGCAGCAGACGCTGGCCACCGTCACCCTGCAGAACTACTTCCGTATGTATGACAAGTTGGCTGGAATGACAGGTACCGCCCTAGGCGATGCCGTCGAGCTGGAAGTCACCTATGACCTGCCGGTGATCCAGATACCGACCAACAAGCCAATCGTCCGGATGGATGAGGCCGACCTGATCTACAAGACAGAGATGGCAAAGTACCAAGCCGTCGTTGATGATCTTGAAGGTCGAGTCAAGAAGGGCCAGCCGGTCCTTGTTGGAACGGCCTCGGTTGAGAAATCTGAACTCTTGAGCAGGATTCTGGACGAGAACTCCATCAAACACGAAGTTCTCAACGCAAAACAACACACTCGTGAAGCCGAGATTGTCGCCCAGGCAGGTCAGGCTGGATCCGTCACTGTTGCCACCAATATGGCCGGTCGCGGCGTAGACATCGTGTTGGGCGGCAACGCCGAGCAACTGGCCGACCAAGACACACGGGCGGCTGGTCATGATCCAGACGATCCTGAAGAGGGTGAGGCTTACTACGCCAAGCGCTTGAGCTATTGGGAAGCAATCACCTCAGCCGAGGGCGAGAAGGTGCTTGCCGCCGGTGGTCTGTACGTGCTGGCTACCGAACGCCATGAGAGCCGCCGAATTGACGATCAGCTTCGGGGGCGCGCTGGTCGACAGGGTGACCCGGGCGAGTCGCGGTTCTACTTGTCGCTCGAAGATGATCTCATGCGAATCTTTGCCACTGGTGCGTCCAGCTGGGTCATGGACAAGGCCTTGGCTGAGGACGAGGCCATCGAGTCAAAGATGGTTTCCAAATCGGTCGAGAGGGCGCAGAACACCGTCGAGCAACGCAACGCCGAGACACGTAAGAACGTTCTGAAGTACGACGAGGTATTCAACGAGCAACGCAAGGTCGTCTACAGCCGTCGTATGCAGGTCTTGGACCAAGGGGACCTGCGAGAAGACACCATCGACTCCATTGGCGATGTGGCCGAAGTGTTGGTACAAACCCACTGTCTTGAAGAGCTAGAAGACTCATGGGATCTGGACGCGCTGCATGCTGACTTGCATACCTTCTGGCCATCAGAAATTTCGATCGAGACCATGTCTGATGCCAATGGCACTTCCGATCTGATCGGACAGATCAATGATGAGGGAGTGGCGTTCTACGAAGCGAAAGAAGAAGAAATCGGTCCTGATCTGATGCGCCAGATCGAACGGCAAATCATTCTTCAGCTTTCGGACCAGCGCTGGCGCGAGCACCTTACCGAGATGGACCACCTGCGTGAAGGCATCAATCTTCGTGCCATGGGCCAGCGTGACCCCCTCACGGAATGGCAGCGCGAGGGCTTCGATCTCTTCAGCACAATGATGACGTCATTGTCTGCGGATTTTGTGAAATACATCATGCATGTGCAAGTCACCAAGCAGGTAGCTCAGCCGGTAGCCGGTGTCGGGGTCGCTCCCGTAGAAGGCTCAACCTTGCTCAACAAGTCGGGCTCAGATGGGTCTGCGGATGCCGACAAGGCCAGTGAGTCACCGGTTGCCGATGTGCAAGCCACCAAGGCCCCTGCTGGGCGAGCTCCGGTAGCAACAAATGTTGTAGCCGCCAAAGCCGATGCCAAGTCGCTTCTGGCCAATGACGATTCTGAACCGAAAGAGGACAAGCCGAAGCAGAAGACGGTAATCAAGGACGAGTGGGATAAGACCGGACGCAATGAACCTTGCCCTTGCGGGAGCGGCAAGAAGTTCAAGCAGTGTCACGGCTAGGCGGACACTCGATGGCAGATCTTACAGACAGAATCGCGCGTTTACATACTGAGCTAGGTGAAGCTGAGGAGTACCTTCGGATCGCCGAATTGCGTAGCCGATTGCCCCAACTCGAAACGGAGATGGGTCGACCCGATCTCTGGGATGACGCCGAACGCGCCCGCAAGATCCAGACCGAATTCACTTCGGTCAAGGATGACCTGACCCTTTTTGATCAGCTGGCCGGTTCGGTTGAAGACGTCGAGATTCTTTGGGAGCTAGGAAAGGAGGAAGGTGACGAAGCCTCAATCTCCGAAGCCGAGTCTCTGATCGAGCGGCTGGCCAAAGATTTCAATACCCTCGAACTCCGCGCTTTGTACACCGGCGAATACGACGAAGGTGACGCTGTTTGTGAGGTTCATTCTGGTGCTGGTGGCACCGATGCTCAGGATTGGGCGGCCATGCTGTTTGAGATGTACCGCCGGTGGGCTGACAAGAATGGCTTTGCCCTGACGGTGACTGAATGGCAAGACGGTCAAGAAGCCGGTATCTCCACCGTTGGCTTCTCCGTCCAGGGCCGTTATGCCTACGGCATGCTTCAGGCCGAGCGGGGAGTGCACCGACTGGTACGCATCTCACCATTTGATTCACAAGCCCGTCGCCATACGGCCTTTGCCAGTCTCAGTGTCTGGCCCGACATCGAAGATGCAGCCAAACAGGTCGACATCGAAGACAAGGAATTGCGGGTTGACGTCTTTCGCTCATCGGGAGCAGGTGGTCAGCATGTCAATACCACAGACTCGGCGGTGAGGATCACTCACCTGCCGACGGGAATTGTTGTTTCTTGTCAGAACGAGCGAAGCCAGCACCAGAACAAGGACCGCTGCATGCAGATGCTTTCGGTCCGGCTTGTCGCGCTAGAAAAGCAGAAGCGAGAAGACGAGTTGGCGGCCGCGGCTGGCGAATCGTTGTCGACCGAATGGGGTAGTCAGATTCGCTCCTACGTTCTTCAGCCTTATCAGCAGGTGAAGGATGAGAGGTCAGGAATGACCTCTGGCAATCCGGATGGGGTGCTGAACGGTGATGTTGGCCCATTCATGGAAGCATGGTTGCGATGGCGTCGAGCAGAAAACATCAGCGGATGAGTAAGTTGTTCACCGCCTCCATCCGATGGGAGATCTCATGATCAAACTTGAGGACGTAACCAAGGAATACCCCGGCGAGACGATCGCCCTCCGCAATGCCGATGCCGACATCGGCAAGGGCGAATTTGTGTTCCTCATCGGGCCCTCTGGCTCCGGAAAGTCAACCTTTCTTCGCCTCTTAAACAAACAAGAGTTGCCAGACAGTGGTCGGATCTTTGTTGCCGGCAAGGACATCGGCAAGATGTCTCGGCGTGACGTTCCGAAGCTGCGACGAAATATCGGCGCCGTCTTTCAAGACTTCAAACTCCTGTCCAACAAGACTGTTGGCGAGAATGTGAGCTTCGCTCTCGAAGTCATTGGACGACCACGCCACGTCATTTCCACTCAGGTTCCTGCCATTTTGGAACTGGTCGGCCTCGGTGAGATGGCACATAAGTATCCCCATCAGCTTTCTGGTGGAGAACAGCAACGGGTTTCGATTGCACGAGCTTTTGTGAATCGTCCGCTGATTCTTCTGGCCGATGAGCCAACCGGAAACCTCGATCCCCAGACCGCCATTGGCATCATGCGGCTTCTTGACCGCATCAACAAGACAGGGACCACGGTTCTGATGGCCACTCATGATCGTGGCATTGTTGACACGATGCGGCGACGCGTCATTGAGCTGGCTGACGGCCATATCGTTCGCGATCAATCTCGCGGCGTCTACGAGTAGGGCTGACCATGGCATTTCGACTTGACTATGTAGCCAAGGAAACCGGACGGAATCTAGTCCGGAATCCGTCGCTCACGATTGCCACTGTGCTGACGGTTGCCGTCTCGCTGACCCTGCTGGGTGCAGCCATGCTGATCCGAGTTGGAGTTGCTGGCCTAAATGACCGGTTCCGCGATGACGTGGAGTTCATTGTCTGGGTCGACCCTGATGTCACGCCTGAACATCTCGCCCTCATTGTTGACACCCTCAAGTCGTCAGCCAATGTCTCCAATTCTCGCTACGTCGCTCGCGAAGAGGTGTATGCCGAGTTCCAGCAGTACTACCGGGAATCGCCGACTGTTCTCGAACTGGTAAATCCTGACGAGGTACCGACCTATTTTGAGGTGGTACCCATTGAGCCTGACCTAGCAGTCGTGCAGGCGTTGGGTAGCGAGTACGAGAAGCTACCCGGCGTGTTCAAGGTGCAATATGCCGCTGAGTACATCAAGAAACTCAATGATTTTACTCGACTCGCCTCGCGAGTGATGATGATTGCCGCTCTGTTCTCCGCTGGCGCATCCACCATGTTGATGTACAACACGATTCGTACCGCCATGTATGCCCGTCGACGTGAGATCGAAGTGATGCGGCTTGTCGGAGCGACCAACTGGTTCATTCGACTTCCGTTCATGATTGAAGGCATGATCCAGGGAGCGGTTGGCGCCGGGTTCAGTGTGATCGCTGTACTCCTGCTCAATCGTGGCATCGGCAAGCAACTCAATAAGAACGAGCTCAAACTCCTGGCCAGTTTCGATCTGAACCAGGGTGACCTCCTGAGCATTAGTGGCTGGTTGTTGTTGGCAGGAGCCATGATTGGCTTCTTGAGCGCTGGCATTGCCGTCACCCGCTACCTGGACGCGTAGCACCCAGCGCCCGGTAGATAGCTGAACTGGCGAGCCCAACCTGGCTGTGGCAGAATCTTGCCATGCGCATCCAAGTTGACTCCGATAAATGTGAAGGCCACAACCGTTGCTATTCGATCGTGGCTGAACTGTTCGACGTCGATGACTATGGCTATGCCACCGCCGCAGGTGAGGGACAGGTTCCCTCCGAGCTTGAGGACAAGGCGCGTCTGGCCGCAGACAACTGCCCGGAGTACGCGATTACCATTACCGAGTGAGAGCGGCTGGTCTGTAGGCCTTAGCCGAGCAGCACGCGGCCAATAGCGAACACAGCGGCGAGTCCACAGACTGTCAAGATGAGGGGCCGAAGCCGCTGGTCGAAGTGAGGGATGACCCATTTCGAAGTGTAGTTTCCACCCAAGCTGAAAGGGAGGAGGGCCAGACCGGTGCGGAGGTCCGTCCCGTCGACCTTTCCCGCAATCAGGAGGATTGCGAGTGATGCCGGTGCGCCGAACAGCATTTGGAGGCTGACAGTAGACCGAAGTCGCTGGCCGGTCTCGTTCTGATAGAGAATCCCGATTGGTGGTCCACCAATCCCCATTGCTGTTCCAAACAGGGCTGAGATGGAGCCGCCTATGAGCAGGGCAGCCTTCGTTCGTTTGATCGCTGGGGCCCAGAGGCTGACGGTGACGGCGATCAACACACTGATGCCACCTAGAAGAGTCAGCTGGCTTCGAGAGAGCATGCTCAGAATCACTAGGGCGCCGACATACCCGGGGATCCGACCGAGGCTGAACCAGCCCACTTCGGGCCAGTCGGAATGACCCCGACTGCGCCACGCCATAACAAAGACCATGGGGAAAGCACAGATCAGTGTTGTCTGCGGAATGAGAATTGGCTCGACCATGATGAGGACGGGGAAGGCCAAGACAATCATTCCGAAACCAATAACCCCCTGGAGGATGGCACCAACAAAGAGGGCGAGAGCTACAACGAAGAAGGCCCAGCCGGTTATGTGCATCTTGCCTCCGTGGTTCTGTTTGTGGTCGATGCTGTGAACAGCATTTGAGTTCTCGGTTAGGGCTATCGGCTCGACAGAGGCTAGACACAGTGGCTGTGGAATACGAACAGATACGACTTGATATTGTCGACCGAATTGCGACCATCACGCTTGACCGTCCAGATCGACTGAATGCGTTCACAGGCCAGATGGTCCGTGAACTCATTGATGTCTTTGACCAGACAGATAAGAACGATGAAGTACGGGTAGTGATTGTGACCGGTGCTGGCCGCGGTTTCTGTGCCGGTGCTGATCTGGAGTCTGGTGGAGACACCTTTGACACCGAGGCTCAGGGTCGCAGTCTGAGCCGTGTCAATCGTGACGGTGGGGGACAGGTCACGATGAGAATTTTTGATTCGATCAAGCCGGTCATTGCTGCGATCAACGGCCCCGCAGTCGGTATCGGGATCACCATGACTTTGCCGATGGACATCCGGTTCGCGGCCGAGAGTGCCAAGATCGGTTTTGTCTTCACTCGGCGAGGAATTGCACTGGAGGCTGCATCTTCATGGTTCTTGCCCCGGCTCGTTGGCATGAGCCAAGCGGCCGAGTGGTGCTACACGGGCAAGGTCATGACGGCGGCGGAGGCTGGTCGCGGCGGCCTGGTCCAAGTTGTTCCCGATGACGAGCTTCTGGACCGCGTCTATGAACTGGCACGAGAGATCGCCGTCCATGCTGCGCCGGTTTCTGCTGCGGTGACTAGGCGACTCTTATGGCGCGGCCTGACTTTTGACCATCCGATGCAGTCTCACCGGGCCGACTCTCGGGCGATTCAGAGCCTTGGCCGGTCAGCTGACGCGGTCGAAGGCGTGACAAGCTTCCTGGAGAAACGCGAGCCACGATGGACGATGAGCGCATCCTCGGACATGCCAGCCTTGTTCCCTTGGGTGGATGAGCCAGATTTTGAGTGATGCGCTCGCGGAACATGTTGTTTCCGAGCGCGTGGATAGATTCACAAGTGTTACGACATCGTTGTTGCTGAGGTACTACTCTTATTCGAGCGACAAGGGTTACCCCTTGTTTCGGAGGTGTGGGTCGTGGGAATCGCCCCTCGCGATACACACCTCCATTCTTCTTCCTGTTGGAATGGCCGCCGACTAAGCGAAGCAGCGATTGATGAGTTCGTCCATTGCTGGTTGGTCGACATTGACTTTGAGGTGGCCATCCACCTTGCTGATGTCAAGGACTGGGCAGAACTGGGAGTTGTCGTCGATGAAGAAGTGAGGGGAGCCGACAGCGCCGCGTTCCTGACCTCGTGCATATTCGACCAGGACTTGCTCCTTGGTCCCAAGACTCGTGAGGCCGTGCTCCTCGGCGATTTCTTGAAGAACGGTGGTGTTGGAGACGTCTTGACCATTCTCAAACAGGGCGCGGCGAACAGCCATGGCCACATTCTCGCCGGTCTGGTCATCAATGTCATAGGCGGCGGCAGTAAGCGCAAGGCTGGGTACAGAAGACGCTGGAAACGTCGCCGCTCGAAAGTCCTTGAAGAGGTCCGGAGCTATTTGGGGGGCGATCTCGTCAATCTCGTGGCCAATAAAGGTGCCGTCCACCGGAGCGCTGTTCACCAATTCCAAGGGCCAGCTTCTGATCTGAAGGTGTACGTCATCGCGGCCAAGACTGGCACGCTTCGCCATCAGGCGGGTCAGGCCGACATAGGCGAATGGGCAGACAACGTCAGCGTAGATCTCGATTTTTGGCATGGATGCCAATCTAGTTGGTCAGTATCGCGACGAACAGGGACTTTTGTCCGGACATTATGCAAGATGTCGTGAGAATGTGTCATGGGAACGAGTCGCGGGAGGAGCTATGTGAACTTGTCACGCGGTTCTATGAACTTTCTCAGTACGCATGCCTCATGATGAAGAAGCAGCCCTCCACTGGCTGCGTCCCCGACCCCCTCTTCGGCGGCGGTTCGTGTGGACGTCGGGGTGGGTTGGGTGTCGACGGCGGCTCCCGACCCACAACCGGCTTGCTCACCTGGGACGCGCAGAGTTGCCAGGTGGTCGGGAACTGAGAAGGTATGGCCGCCCGCGTGGGCACTGGCCTAGAGAGCTGAGAAGTTCCGCAGAGACTTTGGGAACTCGTCATCAAGTAGAGGCGATGTTTTGGGGCACTGAGAAGGTATGGCCGTAGGCCATACCTTGGGAACTCCCGAGGCCCGCTAGGGCCGAAGAGTTCCAGTGGAGCTGGGGGGAATCGAACCCCCGTCCGCCAAGGAGTCACCGCACTTGCTACGACCATTCCCGAGACATCGATGTTGTGGTCATCGCGCTGCCGGGTCAGCGGCCTACTACGAGAGTAAGCACGACCACATAGTCTTTCCTACGTGTCAGGGGTCTTTGCCTCCTGTCAATGGTCTCTCCCATCGTCCACCTCTGCTTCTGTTGCCGGGTTGCAGTGGTCAGACCCCGCGTGACCTCGCGGTTCGCAGTTTTCCTCTGTACTACCTAATTAATTAGGCGGCAAGAGCGAAGTCAGCCTTATTGGCGCTTCTATAAAGCCCTGTTTAACGAGTCTGAGCAACTCGGGTCGCATGTACGACTTCTCATCTCAACGTCGAAACCGGTCAGCCCCGTGTTTCGAAGAGACGAAGATCTCACCGACAGCTCTCGCTGTTGATGTGATCAGACGTTTCTTCTGTCAAGTAGCACGCCCGAAGGCCTAGTCAGCCTATCGGCACTGTCGAGTGAGGTGGGGAGGATTTGCGAGAACTGGAGGGAATGAGAGTACGAGTGAGAATGGGATATCGAAAGGTCGATGCTATATTCCTGGCTCGGGAGACAGGAATTGGTCGCGGTGGATCATCCTTGTTGTGTGGTTTGGCGTGAGAATCCTGGTTCACACGCCAAACCACATCCCGACTCAGGTTCATCGCTTTTCGCGCCGATGCTCTTTCTAGGACTACTGCAAGATCTAGGGGATTCCGGTGAAGAGAAGCTTTGTCAAGGTCGCGAGAATGCGTATTGAAGATATTGGCGTTGGCGATGTCGTCAACCGGGAACCTGACTCTCAGACCGGCTGGTTCGAGGTTGCAGAGACGACATCACTCTTTAACAATGACATCCAGCTTGCGGACCGAACAGAGCTCCTCACGGTATCGGGACCGTTTTTCACGATCGTTGGCGTCCAGTTCGTGAGTGAGGCCGATGTGCCGGACCAGCCTCGGAGCCCGCTGCCATCGATTGCCGGTGAGGGCGAAGACGAGGGTGATGTTGAGCAATCTGCTCAAACCGATCAAACTGCCGACGACGACAAGCCGGTCGAAGCCGGTCGTACTGCGCCATCAAACCCATTCGCTCAGTCGGACCAGCCTGCTCCAGCCAGCCAGTCTGCGCCAGTCAGTCAGCTAGCTAGTCAACCTGCGCCAGTCAGTCAACCTGCGCCAGTCAGCCAGCCGGCTGGCTCGGAAGAGGAGTATGGCGATCAATCTCATGCCGAGAAGGGTGCTCTACCCCAGCTGCCCTCCAGGCAGTCTCAGCCCTCCGGAGTCGGAGCTCTCGTCAGCTAGAGATCAAGATCAAGATCAGGGATCGATGGCAAGGTAAAGGTCGGGACGGTAAAGCTCGGTACCGGCTTGACCGTTGTCGGAGTCGAAGACGTTGGCTCTGTTGTTGCCGGAGTCGAAGACGTTGGACCTGGCTTGATAGTAACCACTGATGTTTCGGTAGTGGAGGGCCTTGTTGTCGGCGTGGTCGTAGGAGCCAGCGTGGTCGGCGGTTGAGTTGTTGATGCCCGGGTTGTTGTCGGTCGAGCCGTCTGCTTGGTTGTTGGCCGTGGTTTTGCTGTCGGGCTTGGAGACACCGGTTGAGTCGTGGCCGACGATGGGGAGTTTGTCGTGATCGAAGACGATTCAGGCAATGAAGTGAGACTTGTTGTGGTTGATTCTCGCACCGTTGTCGTCTCGGGAACGGTCGTCGTTCCTAGGATCTCGATCTGAGGCTCCTGGTGGATTTCACGAGGCGAGCGCGAAGTGGCGAATGCACCGATTGCTCCTAGCCCAAGGAAGAACGCAGCAACGATGGCGACTCGAGGAACAAGTCCGAGATTGACCCGCGACCCGGCGTTCTGGACGGCGGGAATAAAGGCAGGCTGATGATCAGACAGCTCGATTGGTGGCGTTGCCGTTTGGAGATCGAGCAGGAAGGTCGTTGCGTCGGGGTGTCGATCTTGTGGACGCTTGGAAATTGCTTGCTGAATGACTCCCCGAACCTCAAGGGGGATGTGCTCGTCCAGTTCGACCGGGTCGGCGTTGCCGATCTGTTCAGACAGTTCGGAGAAGTCGGCAGCCCTGGCGAACGGGACCGATCCCAACAGGCTGGCGTAAAGAGTCATTCCAAGCCCGTAGACGTCGGTTCGCTGATCTGTTGGCTCGCCTTGTAAAACTTCTGGAGCGAGATAGTGGTGCCGGGAAGCTAGTTGCTCTGGATCAATTGATGGCTGGTGATCGTGGCTGAAGTTGGCGAGGCCGAAGTTCGTAATGACGGTCTCTTTGCCAAGAGCAACACGGATGCTCGTTGGATCGAGCTGACCGTGCACGAGTCCAGCCTGGTGAAGTTGGCTGACACTCCGGGCCACGTCGGTAAGGGTGTCGACACAGGAGCGCCACGTTCTTGCTGTGGAGGGCTGGAGGTCGTCCTGAAGCGCATGCCGCACCTGATCGGGAACGATGAGGAAGGTCCGTCCGCTTTCGGACCGGCCAATCTCCAAGGGTCGTTCGACCTGAGAACTCACCATGGCCTGATCCAACAAGCTGAACTGGTTTGCTAGTGATTCATGGAGTTCGCGCTTGCTCGCAGTCTCGTGAACCTTGAGCAGGACAGCCTCACCAAGGACCTTGTGGTCAGCAGTCGAGACGCGCCAAGCGCCAACAAGCTGCTGCTCATTAACGTTCTCTAAGTTTTGAACGCCCAGTTGCTCCACGTCGCCATCCACCTAGCAGATTCTGACCCCGAAGCACTCTACGCCGAATAGCTGAGGTTTCGATGGCATGAGCCCTTGAAGGATAAGGTTTTGCCCATGAACAAGAGGCTTGCCATTATCACCGGAGCATCCAGCGGGATCGGTCAAGCTATCGCTGACTCGGCCCGGCAAAGTGGTGCCAGCGTTGCCACCTGTAGCCGTCGAGAACTATCGGGCCCGCACCACCTTTCCCTCGACCTCGCAGTGCCCGCCTCTTGGGTGTTGTTTGATGACTGGATCGCTGGTCTGATCGGGGCCCAGGCATGGCAAGAGATCATCATGGTTCACGCCGCGGCCACCATCGACCCTATTGGATTTGCTGGACAGGTGGATGTTGCCAAGGCCACTTCTGGGATCTTGCTGAATGGCGCTAGCCCACTCCTCGTCGGCGATAGCTTTCTTCGGTCGGTGGAGCAACATGCGCCGGAAGGACAATCTGCTGTCTTGATGCAGGTCTCATCGGGCGCCGGTAAGCGTCCGTTCCCTGGTTGGGCGACCTACTGCGCAGCTAAAGCTGGCGTTGACATGTGGGTGAGGACCGTTGGGCTCGAACAAGCTGACCTTGGCACGGGAATTCGAGTCCTGTCCATCGGCCCCGGAGTTGTCGCCACCGACATGCAGGCATCGATCCGATCAAGCTCGGTCGCTGAGTTTCCTCAGGTTCAGCAATTCCGTGAGCTCCACGCAGATGGTGTGCTGGCGAGTCCGGAATCAGTTGGAGCCAAGCTCTGGGAGATCGCCCTCGGGTCAGATTGGGAGTCCGGAGCAGTCGTGGACATCAAAGACTTCTAGCAGAGCGACCTCTAGGTCCGAACGAGTCCTTCAGCCTGGGTCGGCGTTCGGATCCAGATGAACCAACTGCCAATAAGGCCACAGAATACGACGATGAACTTGACCGGAACGATGTCGATGGCAAAGGTCACGCTCAAGACGATGGACAGCCACATCATGAAGGTGGCACGAACCTTGATGGACTTTCGCATGCCCAATCCGTCTCGATAGTCACGAACCAATGGACCGATCGTTGGAAGGTCCAGAATCCACTTCTCAAATCGAGGGCTACTGCGAGAGAAGCAGCCAGCGGCGAAGACGAAGAATCCGGTCGCTGGTAGGCCTGGTAGCAGGATGCCAAGGCCGCCAAAACCAACGCAGATCCAGCCCAGCACAAACCAAAGTGCCCGGATCATGCAGGCGCCACATTCATCGTTGACGCTTGACCTGGCTCAGACACCTCTGCATTGTGCCTCAGATTAGGCCGACACGCTGTCGGAATCGGCGCGAAATCGGCGGCGCAAGCGCTGTCGCCAGGCCTGTATCAGGGCTTCGAACGGAGGAGGATATCGAACACTCGAAGGTCGCTGAGGTTGATAGCGGCCGAGTCCTGTGTCGCCGCCTCTGACCGGATGGATCTGATTGTCTCCCGCGTGTCCTGGTTGAGGACCGACTTCCAACGAAGCCACCAAGTTTCGTCTTTTGAGTATCCCAATGCCTTGCGTATTGAGCGATCATCGATTGGAACAAGGCCGGGCCGCTTGGCTGCGAGCAGGCGGGTGGTGTTCGCTTGGCCGATGCTGTTGTGCTTTGAGCTGCGCCTTCGTTTCGATGCCTTAGCTTCTTGGCCGTTTGTACCTGTCGGAACTTGGCTGGATGGTCGTCGGATCAGGTGGAAAAGGTCAGCGATCTTCAGGATGGAGTTGGGGTTGCAGTCTTGAAGGGTGGCAGTAATAGGGATTTCTGCCAGGATTTCCGCGGTCAACCATTGGCCTTCGTCGCTCAGAAGCCAGGCCGCCGTAGCGGCCGGTACGGGTCGAGCGAGCATGGACACAGCGACGATGTCTGTAGCGGTGATCTGTGTCGGGTCACTCGTCCAAGACAATCGGTCGAACTGACCTCTGGTGGAGCGGAGATGACTCACGACCAGAGTTGCTGGCTGTGTAACACGCTCGACATGATTGCCGGGATCACGCCGAAAGCTGGTTTCTGGAGCTGGCTCATTCTTCATCAGGCTCCAGATTAGCGAAGCCGGAGTGAGTATGTTCGCTGGATGTCTTGACCGAACTGGGAGACACCCTCAACGGGGTGCTCGAGCCGGATGGTGAGAGTGGACGAGGACTTGAGTTCATAGAGGGCGAAGGGGAGATCGCTGGTCCAACTCAATTGACCCGTGAGCTGCGCAGATCCAGCCAAGAGCGTGGCTGGCCCGTTGGAGAGCTGCACGTCCCCGAGATGATAGGCAACCTCAATCTGGACGTCTGCGGTTGCTGCTCCATCGTTGATCTCGGTGATCGTTGCCCGACTGGTGACGGTGGCGGGGAGCCCGCCAGCCAAGGTTTGGATCGTTGTTGTCCAGATAGCTCCAAGTCCGAGGTCCTCTGCTGGCACTGGAATTTGGGCTAGTGCTAGCGCATCAGCGAACCCGGTAAGAGTCTCAACTGTTGCTAGTTGGTCCAGCCCTGGCTGGATCTCATAGTCCCTATTGTTGAGGTGAGAATTCGACGTCTGATCAATCCAGAGCCCTTCAATGGAAGTCATGTTCTGGGCCAGAGCGTTGAGTGCCCAACGGGGGCTGACGCTCTCGTCAATGTCGGTTTCACCAATGGTCGACCTGACAGTGAAGGACTCATTGCTGATGGAAGAGACGATGGTGTCGATCTCGGTACTGGTCTTGCTCATCACCGGAGCGTCCGGCGGTGCGTCGGCTACCGAGACAATTAGTTCCTTGCTGTCATCGAACACGACTTGTGCGGACGAGTCGAGTTCGGGTTTGATCGCGATGGCAAATCGAGGCTCTGCCCCCTGACTCACGACGTCGAGTTCGTAGCCCGTCGCCTCAAAGAGGGTGGTTGGCACTGATTCGCTGGTGGCTTCGGGCTCGGTCGTCGCTGTCGACGATGAGGCATCGTCGTCGGGCATGTTGGCGGTTGATGTCGGAGCTGAGCTTTCCTGGATGGAGGGACGCTCAGCAGTGCAACTGGTTCCCACAAGGATTACAACGGCGATGAGGGCAGCACCGAGGGCCCAAGGGGTGGGGTTAGATCTTGGCCGCACGAACGAGATCTGCTACATGCCCAGCGATATCACCGAGGGCTACGTTGGTTGTTTCTTCGTTTGAGCGAACGGTGAATTCAGCTTCGCCGTTCTTGAGGCCGCGAGGTCCGAGGGTGATACGGAAGGGGAAGCCGCAGAGCTCGGCGTCGGCAAACTTCACTCCGGCCCGGGCGTCACGATCATCCAGTAGCGCGTCAACACCAGCAGCCTTCAGGTCGCCGTATATCTGCTCACCGGCAGCCATGGTCTCTTCATCGGTTCGCATCAGGGTGATGACCACTTCGTACGGTGCGATGGACACCGGCCAGATAATGCCCTTGTCGTCGTAGTTGGCTTCCACTGCAGCGGCCATATTGCGGCCAATGCCGATCCCGTAGCTGCCCATGACGACGGGAACGACCTTGCCGTCGGGATCCGCAACATTCACGCCAAACACGTCAGCGAACTTGGTTCCAAGCTTGAAGATGTGGCCGATCTCGATACAGCGGTCGACTTCCAGTGATGTTTGACAATTTGGACATGCTTCTCCGGCCTCGACTTCGCGCAGATCAGCCCATTGGCCAATGTTGAGATCGCGCTCGACGCTGACTCCTCGGAAATGCCAGCCGTCGTCGTTTGCGCCGGTGGTCATATTGACCCGACCACGCAGGGCTTCGTCGGCAATCACCGGATGGTCAGTTACCGCAACTGCTCCGAGGCTGCCCGGGTTGGCGCCGAGGGCCTTCACTGTTTCCTCTGCGCCAGCAGGGCGAATATCGATGGCCCCGGTGGCATCAGCCAATTTCTGGGTGTTCAGTTGGTGGTCGCCGCGCACGACGACCAGGGTGACAACCTTGTCCAGCACCATCACCAGGGTTTTGAGCTGCTGGGTAGCTGCAGCTCCGCCTTCGAACTGCTCAAGGGCGGCAATCGTCAGCACTCCAGGAGTAGCGAACTTCTCAGTCTCGGTTGCGGCGGTGCCGTCATCAATGGCGGGAAGGCTCGATATGGCCTTCTCGATATTGGCGGCATAGTCACACTTGCGACAGATGATGACGTCGTCTTCGCCTGCGTCGGACTTGGTCATGAACTCGATGGAGTCCTTGCCACCCATCGCCCCATTGCTGGCTTCCACCCCAAACGATGGCACGCCAATGCGTTCGAAGATTCGGCGGTAGGCCTTGTCGTGGGCCTCAAAAGCGGCATCGAGCCCAGCAGCGTCAACGTCGAAACTGTAGGAGTCCTTCATGGCGAACTCACGGACGCGCAACAGGCCGCTCTTGGGTCGGGCCTCGTCGCGGAACTTGGTTTGGATGTGGTACCAGACCTGGGGGAGTTGCTTATAGGAGGTCAGCTCGGCAGCGACGGTGGCGAAGATCTCCTCATGGGTGACTCCCAACGCCATGTCGGCACCCTTGCGGTCCTGAAGCGTGAACATGATCTCGCCCATGGTGTCCCAGCGGCCAGATTCTTTCCAGATGCTGGCGGGATGCATGGTCGGTAGCAAGAATTCTTGGCCCCCGATGGCGTCGATTTCCTCGCGGACGATCTGGGCCACCTTCTGATGTACTCGCCACCCCAAAGGCAGCATGGAGTAATGGCCAGCATGAAGCTGGCGGATGAAGCCGCCTCGGATGAGAAGCCGGTGGCTTGGAGCAACCGCGTCGTTGGGGGCGTCTCGCAGGGTGGGGACAAAGAGTTGGGACCAGCGCATGGGGGCTGAGGCTAGCGACCTCGGCTCGCGGTCGCTAGCTGTTATCTCCCATCAAGGGAGTTGCCGTCCCGTATCGAGAAGGCTGCCATCCCGTATCGAGAAGGCTGATGGCGGAGATGACGGTTATTTGGCGGTGAGTTTGCAGCTTTTCACTAGTGGCGAGTGCGATACTGAGCCGATGCGATCGTCAACCACAAATCGGAACATCCGGCACACGCCGAAGCAGCGCCTCACCCATCCTTGGGTCCGGGTCGATGGTGAGCTTCGTCCGGCTACTTGGGATGAGGCACTCACCCGGGTCACACAAGGTTTCGACAAGACCAAAGCTGAACTTGGGGGCGAAGGCTTCGCGGTTTTCTCTTGCTCTAAGAGCACGAACGAGATGAACTATGCCGCCCAAAAGTTTGCTCGAACGGTGTTGCAGACCAACAACATCGATTCTTGCAACCGAACTTGACACGCTCCTAGCGTCGTCGGTCTGGCGACAGTGTTTGGTGCCGGTGGTGGCACCGTCTCCTATGAGGAGATCGAAGAGGTCGACGTCATCTTGCTGTGGGGCTCCAACGCCCGCGAGGCCCACCCGATCTTCTTCCACCACCTGATGACTGGCCTGGACAATGGGGCCAAGATGTATGCGGTTGATCCAAGGCGTTCCTCATCCTCCAAGTTCGCCGACTTGTGGCTTGGCTTGAACCTCGGATCAGACGTTGCCCTATCCAACACGGTTGCTCGCGAGATCATCCACCAGGGGTTGACGAACAAGGAGTTCATCGCTCACTCCACCACTGGTTTCGAGGCTTATGCCCAATCAGTGGAACCCTTCACCCTCGAGATCGGCGAGCAACTAACCGGCGTGCCTGCTTCGGCCATTGCCGAGATGGCTCGGGCCTACGCCACCGCCGACAAGGCTCAGATCTTGTGGACGCTCGGGATCACTGAACACCACAATGGCGTCGACAATGTTTTGGCCTTGTGTAATCTGTCCCTGTTGACTGGCCATATCGGCCGTTGGGGTAGTGGACTGGTTCCGTTGCGGGGCCAGAACAATGTGCAGGGTGGCGGTGACATGGGCTCGTTGCCCAACAAGTTCCCGGGCTTCCAGGACATCACCGACCCGATCGCCCACGCCAAGTTCAGCGAGCTCTACGGAGTGGATCTACCAGACAAGAACGGTCTGCATCTGACTCTCATGTTTGAGGCCATGGAGCGTGGCGAAATCACCTCGGCGTACATCATTGGTGAGAACCCGGCTGATTCCGAAGCCGACATTGAGACAGCCCGTGCAATCTTGCGCGGTCTGGACACGCTTGTGGTGCAAGACATCTTCATGACCCGCACCGCCGAGCTGGCTGACGTTGTCTTGCCTGCTTCGGTTGGTTGGGCCGAGTCCGAAGGCACCGTGACCTCTTCGGAGCGCCGAGTGCAACGGGTCCGTGCCGCAGTGACTCCACCGGGGGAAGCCTGGCATGACCAAGACATCATTGGTGAGCTAGCCCGACGTATGGGCTATGACTGGGGCCAACCAACATCGGAAGAATTGTGGGACGAGCTTCGATCGCTGTCTCCGCTGCATGTTGGCATGTCTTATGAACGCTTGGAAGACGGTGGCCTGCAATGGCCCTGCCCAGACCTGGATCATCCCGGTACCCCGTTCTTGCACGGCTGGCTGTGGGAAGAAGACCTTGGAGGTCACCCGCTGGCCCCCTTCAGTGTGGTCGAGCCAGCCGGCCCCAAGGAAGAACTGTCTGACGAGTTTCCGATCCGCCTGACCACCGGTCGAGCACTCGACTCCTACAACACGGGTGTGCAAAGCGGCGGCTTTGACTCACCCATTCGCTACGGCGATGCCTTGGATGTAAACCCGGCCGATGCTCGGCAGTTGGGCATCGTTGACGGTGAGATGGTGAAGGTTTCGTCACCCCGAGGTTCGGTAGAGATGGCAATTCGAGTCCAACCCGAGATTCCGGTTGGACTGACGTTCACCACCTTCCACTTCCCCGAACTGGTGGACATTAATGTGCTGACCAACGATGCCTGGGACAAGAAGTCGGGAACGGCCGAGTTCAAGGCGGCCGCTATCCGCATCGACAAGATCAGCATGAGTTCGGGCGAGGGAGTAACAAATGGCTGACCTGCATCTGACCAAGGACCGGGCCAGCTCGACCGAAGCCGCCACTATCGACGCAGCCATTGCCGCTGTTGGACTTGACTCAGCAGTGCTTCACGAAACCGAGCGCCTGGTACGGGGTGGAACCCAACGCAAGAATGATCGCCGCCATGGCTTGTTGCCTGCTCTGCACGCTCTGCAAAAGGAATCGGGCTGGATCAGCCCCGGTGGTCTGAACCATATTGCCGAGGTGCTCCAGGTTCCGCCAGCCGAAGCATTTGGTGTAGCCAGCTTCTACGAACTCTTCCGGGTTGATGCTGCACCGGGTCATGAAGACGATGTTGTTCATGTTTGTGTCGACGCTGCTTGTCAGATTGCCGGCGCCGACCAGGTTCTTGCCGATCTGGAAGCTGCGGGCAAGCAGGTGCACCGCAGCCCTTGTCTTGGCCAGTGCGAGCGACCGGTAGCCCAGTTCATCCAGGGACGCCGCAAGCCCGACTGGGTGGAAGCGGACACTGATGAGTTGTGGGATCTGCCACAGAAGCATGATCCTTCGCTCAAGCTGCTCAAGCGGGTCGGCCGTATCGATCCAACCAGCCTCGATGCTTATGTCGGCGCCGGTGGTTATTCGGCTCTCACCAAAGCTTTCACCCTCGGAGCCGACAAGGTCATTGAAGAGGTGCTTGCTTCTGGCTTGATGGGTCGGGGCGGTGCTGCTTTCCCAACCGGCATCAAGTGGCAGGGAGTTGCTGGAGAGTCTGGCCAGAAGCATATTGTTGCTAATGCTGATGAGTCCGAGCCGGGCACCTTCAAGGACCGGACGATCATGGAGAACGATCCCTTCGCTCTGATCGAGGCCATGACGATTGCTGGCTTTGCTACTGGCGCCACCAAGGGCTGGATCTATATTCGAGGCGAATACCCGCTGGCCACCAAGCGGTTGCAGGGAGCGATTGTTGCCGCCCGTGAGGCTGGCTTCCTGGGCGAAGGCATCGCCCGCTCCAGCATCAAATTCGATATCGAGGTGCGGCGAGGAGCCGGGGCCTACATCTGCGGCGAAGAAACCGCCCTATTCAATTCGTTAGAAGGCTTCCGAGGCGAGCCTCGTCAGAAACCGCCGTTCCCCACCACCAACGGTCTGTTCGACCAGCCAACCGTCATCAATAATCCGGAGACCCTTCTCAACGTCCTGGACATCGTGCAAGATGGGGGAGCCTCCTACGCAGCGACAGGCACTGGCGGCTCCAATGGTCAGAAACTGTTCTGCCTCTCTGGACATGTCAGCCAGCCGGGGACTTACGAAGTTGAGTTTGGCCCAACCCTGCGAGATCTGTTGGAACTTGCTGGCGGCGTCACCGGTGAGCTGAAAGCGGTATTGCTCGGTGGAGCGGCTGGCTCCTTCGTCGGGGCCGACAAGCTGGATCTGCCCCTCACCATGGAAGCGACCCGTGAGGTTGGCTTGTCCTTGGGCTCGGGTGTCATCATGGCCTTCAATGACACCACCGACTTCCCCGCGGTTGTCACCCGGCTGGCCGAGTTCTTCAAGAACGAGAGCTGTGGCCAGTGTGTGCCCTGTCGGGTCGGCGCAGTACGTCAGCACGAGATGCTGGTCCGAACCGGAGCCAACCCCGACGAGGCTGATAGTCAGCTACTGAACGAGATGGATCAGGTCATGAAAGATGCGTCAATTTGTGGCCTCGGCCATACCGCCTCGACTGCGGTGAGGTCAGCCATCGCCCTTGGCCTGATTGGAGGCCAGTCATGACCGACAAGTCAGCTACAGCCAAGTCAACCGCCGCCATCTCAACGGTGACAGTCTCCAGCGTCACCGTCTCAATCAACGGCGCTTCGGTGACCGTGCCCGAAGGGGCGTCTCTGAAGGATGCCTGCACCGAAGCCGGAGTAGAAATCCCGACCTTGTGCTGGGCCGCCAATCTGACCCCGGCCAATGCGTGTCGCTTGTGCGTGGTCGAGGTGGAGAACTCTCGGACCCTGGTTCCGTCGTGTTCCCGCCAGGTCGAGGACGGCATGGTGGTGCAGACCGATTCGGAACGGGTACATCACAGTCGCAAGATGGTGCTGGAGTTCTTGGGTTCCGGTGTTGATTTGAGCCAGGCCGACGACTTGGTTCGCTGGTCCAAGAAGTATGGCGCTGACCCCGAGCGCTATGGGCCGGGTCAAGCCAAGATCGACGAAGAAATCAAGATCCAGGACAACCTCTACATCCGTGATTATGACAAGTGTGTGCTCTGCTACAAGTGTGTTGATGCCTGCGGTGACGATGCCCAACACACCTTCGCTATTGCTGTTTCCGGTCGTGGTTTTGGGGCCAGAATCAGTACCGAGTTTGATATCTCGCTGCCCGAGTCTGCTTGTGTGTATTGCGGCAACTGTGTGGCGGTATGCCCCACCAATGCGCTGCAATTCAAGTCCGAGTTCGATCTACGAGAAGCAGCATCCTGGCAGCCGGATGAGCAGACTGTGACCCGAACGGTCTGTTCCTATTGCGGTGTTGGCTGCAATCTCGAAATGCATGTGCAGGACAACACCATCGTCAAGGTCACATCCCCAGCCGACCACAGCGTCACCAACGGTCATCTCTGCATCAAGGGCCGCTTCGGCTGGCAATACGTGCAACCTTCTGGCTCCGAGAAGTAAGGAAACGATTGCCAGAGATTCGACTTACTTGCCTTTTCATTCAACCGCTATCATAATGCAAGCATGTCGAACGTACTGGTCCGTGATCTGCCTGATGATGTCCATGGTGAGCTGCAACGACGTGCAGCACAGGCGGGTCAATCTCTTCAGCAGTATTTGCTGATCGAGTTGGGCCGCCTGGTAGAGCGTCCCACGGTGAATGACGTACTTGACCGGATCGAGAAAAGATCGGGCGGCTCAGTTGGGTTCGAACAAGCCGTATCCGACCTCGTCGATGGTCGGGACCGGGAATGATCGTTATTGATGCCTCGGTCCTAGTCAATGTCCTTGCTGATGATGGAACAGATGGTCGTGTTGCCAGGCAGACGCTGCGGGCCGAGACCGATCTGGCAGCCCCCGATCTGATCGACATTGAAACTGCTGCGGTATTGAGGAAGCGATGGCTGAGGAAGGATCTCAATCTCGACCGGTTCCGTCATGCGATGGACGATCTTGCCGACCTGCAGATAATCCGGTACCCGGCCGCTTCATTCATGTCGCGAGTGTTTGAGCTTCGCTCGAACGTGACTCCATACGACGCGGTGTATGTGGCGCTAGCTGAAGAACTTGGATGTGCCCTGGTCACCAGCGATAAGCGGCTCGCTGCAGCAACGGGGCCAAGGTGTGAGATGCGCGTTCTTCGGATTGCCTGATGTGCAGCACTCCGGGTTAGCTTGCCTGCATGGACAGTGATGGATGGGATCAGCGATACGCCGACAGTGAGTACGTCTGGACGGTGAAGGTCAACCAGTTTGTGGAAGAAAATCTGGCTGGCCTTGAGCCGGGAACGGCCATTGACCTGGCCGCGGGCGAGTGTCGCAACACCGTATGGCTTGCTGGCTTGGGCTGGAAGGTCACCGCCGTTGACTACTCCCAGACTGGCTTGGACAAGGGCCGCAAGCTAGCGGACGACCACAAGGTCAGCGCCGACTATGTGTGCGCCGATGCCACGACCTGGCAGTCTCCCGAACTCGTTGACCTGGTTGTGCTGAGCTACTTGCAACTTCCCAAGGCCGAACGAACCGCGGCCTTGGAGCACGCCAAGACCTGGCTGAAGCCTGGGGGCATGGTCTTCGTCATCGCCCATGACCAGACCAATATCGACGGCGGCTACGGAGGGCCTCCATCCAAGGAGGTCTGTTATGACCTGGACGAGACGGTGGCCGCTCTGGATGGTCTCACCATCCGGAAGGCCGAGATAGCCGAGCGAGTCGTTAGCAAGCCTGACGGTGAGCACACTGCGCTGGACACCCTGGTGATCGGAGTTGCTTCATGAGTGAGCGAGGACCAATCATCCCAGAGGGCCAGCAAGGGACCTACGACCGCTTCCACTTTCCTGCCGCCTTCAGAGTTGGCGACACCGTGCACGTTTCTGGAGTCATCGGACACGGCCCCGATGGCCGAGTTCCGGCCGAAGCAGCGGATGAGTTCAAGGCGGCGTTCGATGCCTTGTCTGCGACCTTGGAGGCTGCCGGAGCTTCGCTGGCTGACATTGTTGATCTGACCACCTTCCACGTTGGCATGAAAGAAATGGAAGCCTTCATGGCCGCCAAGGATGCGGCCATTGTCGAGCCCTACCCGGCTTGGACTGCCATTGGTTGTGCCTCCCTCATCATCCCGAAAGCTCGAGTCGAAGTAAAGGCCACCGCCGTCATTCCCGCCGACTGAGATCACCCTCGGCTTGGCCACGCTGTCAGCACTGACTCCGTGTCGCGACTTCGACCCCTTTGCGGGACGATGAGCGCGCTCGGAACTCATGTGGCGTAGATTTCGATCATGGCTGATGATCGCATTGAAGCGGAACGTACGGCGGCGACTCAGTCGGCGGAGGAACTGGGTTTCTCGGGCGTTGTGCGAATCGATGTTGCCGGTGAGTCATCGTGGAGCAAAGCCTTTGGGCTGGCGGATCGCGGCCGCGATCTCCCCAACGACACAAACACCCGCTTCAGCATTGCTAGCGGAACCAAGGGATTCACCGCACTGGTGACAATGAGTCTGATTGAATCTGGCTTGCTGGCACTCACAACAACCGCTCGGTCGGTGCTTGGGGATGATCTCCCGCTGGTGGATGATGAGGTCACGATTGAACAGCTTCTCAACCATCGCTCCGGCATCGGTGACTACCTGGACGAGTCTCAGTCTGGCGACATCAACGAGCATGTGATGCCGGTGCCCGTACATCAGTTGGCCAGCACCAAGGACTACCTCCCGATTCTGGAGGGTCACCCTCAAGTCTTTGCCCCTGATGAACGATTCGCCTACAACAACAGCGGTTTCGTCGTCCTGGCCCTGATCTTGGAACGGGTCACTGGGCAGCAGTTTCAGGACCTTGTTCGAGAACGAGTCTGCGAACCCGCCGGGTTATCCAACACCGGCTTTGTTCGCTCTGACCAGCTTGCTGGGGATATCGCTATCGGCTATTTGGTAGCTGACACAGAAGGGTATGGGGCAACGGCCGAGCGACTGCGAAGTAACGTCTTTCATCTGCCCGTGATGGGCAGCGGAGATGGTGGCTTGTTCAGTACCACCGAAGATCTGCATGGACTCTGGTCAGCCCTCTTCGCTGGACGTGTCGTCTCTGCGAAAACCTGGCAGAACATGATGACTTCGCGGAGCGAGGCTTCATCGGAGAAGATGCGGTATGGCCTGGGGTTCTGGCTCCAGGAGACGAGTTCAGCTGTGATTCTGGAGGGCATGGACGCCGGGGTTTCCATGCGGAGCTTGCATGATCCCGACCGTGGCGTGACCTATAGCGTGCTGTCCAATACTTCTTCTGGCGTATGGCCCCTCGCCAAGAAGATCGAGGAAGTCCTCGGGTTGTAACAGCTCCAACTGGACCGCCAATTGCGCTCCCGCCAATCTCTTGACGGAGAATCCAGAGACCGGGGTTGCGTTCGTCAAGAAATCAAGCGAACATGTGTTCGATGAACGATCCAGGAGTAGAAGCGCCCAGAACGGTTGACATCGACTTGACCCAGATCGAACCTCAGCCACCCGAAGCACCAACGATTCTGCATGCCGACCTTGACGCCTTCTATGCCTCGGTGGAACAGCGCGACAATCCCGAGTTGAGGGGAATCCCAGTAATTGTCGGTGCCGGAGTGGTTCTGGCCTCCAGCTATGAGGCCCGAGCCATGGGCGTCCGTACCGCTATGAGTGGACGTGAGGCCCGCAAGCGATGCCCCCAAGCCATTGTGATCTCACCTCGGATGAAGGCCTACTCCCAGGCCAGCAAGGATGTCTTCGAGATCTTTCACGACATCTCACCGACGGTGGAAGGACTGTCCATCGATGAGGCCTTCATTGACGTAACTGGTCTGCGCCGTTTGGTCGGTCCTGCCAAGGGAATAGCGGAGAACTTGCGGCGACGAGTCAAGCAAGAAGTCGGCCTGGACATCAGTGTCGGTGTTGCGTCCACCAAGTTCCTGGCCAAGGTGGCGAGTGGGGTGTGCAAACCCGATGGACTGCTCATCGTCGAAGCGGGTCGAGAAATCGAGTTCCTGCATCCCCTTCCCGTTGGCAAGCTCTGGGGTGTCGGCCCAGTCACCGATCGCAAACTCCGTGATCGTGGTGTGAAGACGGTGGCCGAGGTTGCAGCGCTCACCAAGGATCAGCTGGTGGCCATGCTCGGTCGCGGTTCAGGACATCACTTACATGCACTGGCCCACAATCGCGACCCTCGTCGGGTCGACACCGGCAGACGCCGTCGCTCCATTGGTTCCCAGCGAAGTTTTCCCGGTGGGGGAGTTGATCGCCAAGAAGCCGAAGCCATCTTGTTAGAAGTGACCGATCGGGTCACTTACCGCATGCGGTCCGGCCACCGGGTAGGCAAGACCGTCACCCTGCGTCTCCGTTTTGGTGACTTCAGCCAAGCCACTCGATCAATGACCGTTCATCAAGCGACCTCAGAAACCGCGGTGGTGCTTGCCGCTGGCCGGGCCTTGCTGAGCGGAGCGTGGCCAACCATTCGAGAGCGAGGACTGACCAAGGTCGGCATTGCTGTGAGCGGCTTAACTGATGATTCGGTCATCCAGCTTGCTCTGCCCCTAGACGGCAAGGACACCATCCAGCTGGACGCGGCCATGGACAAGGTTCGTGACCGATTCGGTCGTTCCTCCATCGGGCTCACCACCCTCACCAATCGTCCCAAGCTTGAGGTTCCACTTCTCGATGTTTGACTGCTGAGATTTGGCGGTCGGCGTTTGACTATTGTCTGGCGATCAGAGCTACGTTGCCTGAGTGACAGCAAATGCAACCACCGCAGGGGCAGGATCAAGCCCCAGTCCCGTGCCCGGTAGCGGCACCGACTCCAAGTTCGGGAGAACCGGCGGCGGTCTTATTGGTGCCGCCCTTTCGGTTACTGCTTGGGGCGCCGGCAGCGTGTTGGCCAAGGGTATTGACCTCGATCCAATGGCCATCGCCGTCTACCGATTTGGCCTGTTCTCGGTGATCATCCTGGCCTGGATGCAATTCCGTGGCACGACACTCAGCCTCAAGATCATGAAACGTTCGATGTTTGGTGGTCTGGCCCTTGGCATCAATGTTGCCCTCTTCTTTAGTGCGGTCAAGATCACCAATGTGGTCAATGCCACCCTGATTGGCTCACTCCAGCCGGTCTTTGTGGGAGTGGTTGCTGCCCGGTTCTTTGGCGAACAGATCAAGAAGCGAGATGCCTTGCTATCAATGGGCGCTTTCATCGGGGTCGGACTGGTGATGCTGGCCTCCAACGGGACACCGGAATGGAGCGCAAAAGGAGATGCCCTGGCCTTCTGCGCCATGCTTTGTTGGGCCACCTATTTCATTGCGTCCAAGCAATCCAAGGGGCGGCTCACACCCACCGAGTTCACCGCCGGAACCGCAATCTGGGCTTGCCTTGTCAATATCCCGCTAGCCCTCGCCTTTGGCCAAGACCTCTCCTGGCCCGATCGAGGAAGCTTGGCCTGGCTGATGCTGATGGTGCTCGTGGCTGGTGTGCTTGGCCACTCCATCATGAACTGGTCCCTGGTTCGGATTCCCTTGTGGGTCGGCTCCACCTTCACCCTGCTTATTCCCGTCATCTCCTCGCTCATTGCCTGGGCGGCCTTGGGTGAGAGCCTGAAACCGGCTCAAGTCGGCGCCATGGTTCTGGTATTCGGAGCTCTGGCCCTCATTGTGCAAGGCCAAGCCAAAGCTGCTCGAACCTGACGCTAACTCTTGCTGCGACGGCGGCGCCTTGAGCGGCCTTCGCCCCCTGCTCGCTCGACCGGATCCGGCGCTGTTGGGAAGGCCATGGCCTTGACGAACAGGTCTTGGAACGCAGGTTCCATCGCCGTTTCGATCTTGACGACCTCGCGAACGACTTCTTCGATCTCTGCTCGTTCGGATCGGGACAGGAGCAGGCGTACCGCCCCCGTTCCCGCCGAGTTACCCGGTGATGACACGGTGCCAGCACTAGTTGGAATCAGATCGATGTCGGCGGCGGCCACCGGATCAATATGAGCACCAAAGGCTCCAGCCAAACGGATGTCGTCCACCTGCTCCAAGCCTGCATGTTGCATCAAGAGGTCAATGCCAGCTTTCAGTGCGGCCTTGGCCAGCTGGATGGCTCGGACGTCATTCTGGGTAATCCGCAACTCGACCTGATTCTCTGCAGCCGGCACCAAGACATAGGCGAAGGTGCGGTCATCGGCGACGATCCGGCCAGATTCGACGGCGGCCGGGCTGATGTCGCTGGCTTGGCGAATGACACCCTTCTTGTCCAGAATGCCAGCAACAGCCATGTCGGCCAGGACCTCAATGACACCAGATCCACATATGCCAATGATGCCGCCGCCAGTGCTGCCCTGGACGCCAGCATTAGGCGGGACGAAGTCGGGATCGTTACTCCAAAGATTGGAGCCAATGACCTTGAACCGAGGCTCAAGGGTGTCCGGATCGATTCGGACTCGTTCGATGGCCCCCACTGCCGCTCGAACACCGCAAGAGAGCTGGGCTCCCTCAAAGGCTGGTCCAGTGGGTGAAGAAGCGGCCCACAGGTTGGACTTGTTGCCGAGCACAATTTCGGCATTGGTTCCGACATCGACCAGGAGCTGGATGCCTTCTGAATGGTGGGGGCGTTCAGCGACAATGGCGGCGGCAGTATCGGCGCCAACATGGCCAGCAATACAAGGAGCGATGTAGACCGCAGCGTTGGGGCAATCTAGGTCCAGCTCGGTAGCAGCGATCTCTACCGCTTCGTCGGTTTCGAGGACGAAGGGTGCGGTTCCAAGAGGAATGGTGTCATAACCCAACAGCAGGTGATGCATGACGGGGTTGCCAACCATGGTCATTTCTAGGATCTTGTCGCGGCTGATCTCAGCTTCGTCAACAACCTCACCAATGAGTTCGTCCAATGCGGTCCGAACCGCCGTGGTCAGCTCGATATCGCCGCCCGGGTTCATCATCACATAGCTGACCCGGCTCATCAGGTCTTCGCCGAATCGGATCTGGGGATTCATTCGTCCGCTGGAGCCGACGACCTCACCGGTGGCCAGATCACAAAGGTGACCAGCGATGGTGGTTGATCCGATATCGATGGCCATGCCGTAAGCGGCATCGACGAATCCTGGCCAGGCAGCGGCGACAATCAACTGTCCGTCAGATTGGGTTCGCAACGCGACGGTGAGGCCAGCTGGTTCGCTTTCGGGCGCGACTTCGGTTTGTGAACGGGCCGTTTCGATGGCGTCGGCAACCTGGGATTCGAGTGAGCCAGGAACCAAGACTTCTTCGATGTGCCAGTCTCTGGCCAGGGCAACCCGAAGCAACAGCAATGGCGGGGCGACACCGGAAACCTCGACATAGCGAAGCTCAGTGACAGGGTCGATAGTCAAGCCTTCAAGGTTGACTTCCTTGCGGATGACCTGCTTGTGGATCTGGCTGGACTCGGGAATGTCAATAACGACGTCGGTCTGGATGACTGCCGCGCACCCGAGGCGGTGCCCCTCCTGGAGTGGACGTTTCCCGCCATAGGACTCTTCGGTCGATCCAGGCGCACTCAGTGCGTCGGCGTCAATGTCCAGTCCCCATTTGGGGAAGGAGCCAGTGCCGGGCACAACTTGGCAACGACCACAGATGCCTCGGCCACCACAAACCGAGTCGAGGTCAATACCGAGCTGTCGGGCGGCATCAAGCACCGTTGCTCCGTCGGTTACTTCGCCTTCACGTCCGCTGGGGGTGAAGATGATTCGGTTGCTCACGCGGTTTCTGTTTCGCTTGTTTCTGATCCATCAGCCTCTGCTCCATCAGCGTCTGACGCGGTTGCATCTGGTTCGGCTGAATCGAGCCGTGGCTCGGCGAATCCGCCATTGCGGACGAACTCATCCAAACGTTCGATTGGAAAGGCGGAATCCAGTTCTTCGGCCAAGGCGGCAGCGACTGCCGCTGGCTCACCCTTGAGCGGGGTCTTCTCTTGGCGCCACTCATTCACATAGGCGCTGGACGTGGTGATGTCGGCCACCATGGCCGCCCGATCGATGGCCTTCTGGAAACGCGGCTTGAGCAGGACCTGGTGTTTCTCTTGACGAGACTTGGCGTTCACCTGGGCGGGGATGTCTCGCCAGTAGATGGTGATGAGTTGTGCGCCTCGGGCCATGATTATCCGCGATCTGTGTTTGAGGTGAGGTTCTTGGAGCCGGCAGTCTCAGAGGGAGAGCCGGGTGCGGTGATGGTAACGGTGACCGGATGATCCAACGCCTCCCGCAATGGTGACAATCCCGTGTGGCGGCGATCAAATTCCAGACCAAGTCGTTGGGCTGCGTCCGAAGCCATTGCGGTGAGTTCGTCCAGCTGGTCAGGGTCATTGGTCTGGGCCAGATAGACGACTCGCTTGTAATTGCCGAAATACATGCTCAGCAGCTCGGGGTGCTGCTCGATCTTGAGTGGTCCCCAGATCAGCTGATCGAAATGACGGGCCAGAAAATCGGTAAGGAAGAACGTGCCAAGTTCCTCGTCATGGAGCGCTCGAAAAGACTCAGCCCCAACAAAGAACGAATAGCAGTGCTCACCGGGCAGTCGTTCGATAACAATAGAAAGCTCGATCTGCAGGCGCTCCATCAGTGAATCCAACAAACCACCGGTTCCACAGTCGCCGTAGCCAAGCACAATCCGCTCAAGCGGCGAATCGCTGTCGGCCGCCTCGCCGACCAGAGTGCGAATGGCTTCTTCGACCGCGGCGGGAATCTTGGCTGGACGACTATGGAGGGGAGCGGGCAGATAGGAGGCGTTGACCCCGACCGCTCGCAGTTCGCGGACCAGGGCTCCACAGGCAATGACTGCGGTTGAGGAACCTAAGGGTTGCTCATTGCTAGCTGGTGGTTGCTGCGGCACGACGAGTACTCACCAATGTCTTAGCGGTTTCGGCGGCAACGGCCGCGTCCGAGCAATACGCGTCAGCCCCAACAGCGAGACTGAACTCTTCGTTGAGCGGAGCACCACCAACGATCACGATGTAGTCATCTCGTTGGCCCCGTTCGATCAGGGTGTCGATCACAACCTTCATGTAGGGCATGGTGGTGGTCAGGAGGGCGGACATGCCGAGTATGTCAGCTTCGTGCTCTTCGAGGGCATCGAGAAAGCTATCAACATCAGTATTGATGCCGAGGTCGAAGACTTCGAAGCCTGCGCCTTCCAGCATCATGCCTACGAGGTTCTTGCCAATGTCGTGGATGTCGCCCTTGACCGTGCCGATGACAACCTTGCCGACTGCTTCTACTCCGGTTTCTGCCAGCAGGGGCCGCAGGATCTCCATACCGACCTTCATGGCGTTTGCAGCGAGAAGGACTTCGGGAACGAACAAGATGCCGTCGCGGAAGTCGTCGCCGACCACCTTCATGCCAGCAACCAGGGCCTTGTTAAGGGTGTCCTCAGGCGACCAGCCTCGGTCGAGCAGGATCTGGGTTCCTTCACCAATTTCTTCACCCATGCCGTCGTAGAGATCGTCATGCATTTGGGCGGTAAGTTCAGCGTCATCCAGGGTCGACAGATCAAGATCGTCGTCGAACTCGTGCTCTGGCTGATCGTGGCTGTCTTCGCTGGCTGGGACGGAGGTATCAGACATTGCAGGATCGTTTCTGGCTCGGGTGGAGAACCGGTTGTTTCCAACAAGTGGAAGAATACCGTATCGTGCGACTATGACTGGTCAAGAACAGAGTTCTGAGTCACTATCGGCGGCTAGTGTCGAGGATCCAGAACCCTTTGATATTGGGCCCCACCTGGATGAGGTCACCAATCTGATCTGTTCGGCGAGCGAGCGGTCGCTGGCATGGTTCCGTCAAGGGGCTCAGATGAGCGGTTCGGTTGACAACAAGGCCGAACCGGGATCCTTTGATCCGGTGACCGAAGCAGACCGGGCGGTAGAAGACGAGATACGGGCCGGCTTGTTGGAGTTGTTTCCCGATCATGCCGTCGTTGGCGAAGAACGTGGAACCACGGGCAAGGGTGAGCGCCGCTGGATCATTGATCCCATTGACGGCACCCGGGCCTTCATCAGTGGTCAGCCAATGTGGGGAACTCTCGTTGGTTTCCAAGATTGCGGACGAGTTGTCGCGGGTTGGCTTCATCAGCCAACAACGGGTGAGACCTATGTTGCTTCCCCCTCCGGATCTTGGTGGGAGTCCTCCGGTGGTCGTCGACCGCTTGGCACGTCGAACGTGACTGAATTGGATGATGCAATCCTGCTGTGCACCCATCCCTCCATGTTTGTCACGCCCAAAGAGCAGATGGCTTTTGCTCGAGTGGAAAAATCAGTCAAGATGAGCCGCTACAGCGGTGACTGCATCAACTACGCCTTGCTGGCAACCGGGTCGGCCGATCTGGTGATCGAGAACCAGCTGCAGCCTTATGACATCATCCCCCTCATCCCCATCATCGAAGCTGCTGGAGGAGTGGTGACTGATTTGTCTGGTGCCCTACCAATGGAGGGTGGCTGGGTCGTTGCCGCGGCGACTGCAGAATTGCATGCCCAAGCCTTGGAATTGTTGACTAGCTAGATCAGGTCGGCGACCACGGTGGCGGCTCGCTCGGCGGCACGCTGCACCATGCTTCGTTCGGCCCACCATTCGGGATCAACGTCCTTGCTGTGAGCCAGATCGTCTTGGAAGTGTTGGTCCAGTTTGGCCACCACTGCTTCGTCGAAGATGACCAGGTTGACCTCTTCGTCGTACTGGAATGAGCGCTGGTTGATGTTGGCCGAGCCAACGCTGGCCACCTCACCGTCAACGGTCAGAATCTTGGCGTGCAACATGGTTCGGTTGTACATCCGGATTGAGATTCCTTCATCCAACAGTTCGCTGAAGCGAGCCTCCCCGACGATTTGCACAAACCTCTTGTCGGCGTATTGACCAGGCACCAGAACTTCAATGGTGACCCCGCGGTGAGCTGCTCCAATGAGCAGAGCCGACAACTCATCGTCCGGATTGAAGTACGCAGTGGTGATCCGGATGTTGTGTTTGGCCGAGCTGATCAGGATTTCTAGCATGCTGGCAATGTCGTTGCCGCCAGCCTCAGCCGCCCCTGCAATCACCTGGATAACTGACGATCCCGAGGTGTCATGTTCAGGAAAGTGGTCGAAGAGGGCGTCAATCTCCAGTGGTCCGGTCTCGACCCAGTTGTCAACAAAGGCCCCCCGGATGCCATCGACCGCTGGCCCGGTAACCCGAAAGTGGGTATCGCGCCACGAGTCGGGGCTGTCGCCATTGCCGGTCCACTCCTGGGCTATGCCAACACCACCAGTGAAGCCAATGATCTCATCACAGATCAGGAGCTTGCGATGCGTTCGATGGTTTGCCCTCCGCAGTGGGCTGTCGATTGGCCGGAACCAGCGAACGTCGCAGCCGGCTGCACGCATGGCTTTCATCTGTCGTCTTGAAATGTTGCGGCATCCGAGGGCATCCAGCAATACCCGTACCCGCACTCCAGTCTGGGCCCGTTCGGCCAAGGCGCTTGCGAATTGCTCGGTAATGTCGCCTTGCCAGTAGACGAAGGTGAGAAAGTCAATGCTGCGAGTGGCTGAGCTGATCGCTTCCAGCATGGCGCCGAAGATTTCATCGCCGTTGCGCAAGACCTCAACGGTATTGCCCGCTGTAGCCGGAACGCCGAGCAGTCCCTCTAGCCGCCGCCTCCAGTTGGTCTCGCTCAAAAGAATCCTCGTCGCGTCGCTGGTCTCAGGTGGAAGAACTGGTTGAACCCTAACCCACGCGCCCGTCTCCCGGGAGGTCCGGTCGACTAACCTGGCAGTCGTGAGCTTCCTGAGTCGAACCATACGCAAACGCTTCCCAGCTACTGCCAAGTTGGGTGACGTGATGATTGTCGGCAATGCCGGACTGCGGTTTGCTCATCGCCAAGGCTGGATTGATGACGATATGGCCAAGCGCTTTGGCGCAGCCTCCGGCAGTGGTGGTGCAGGGCTTTCATCGACCGAATTGGCACTGATTGCCGGTGCGGCCCTACGACTGGTTGGCCGGGCTCGTTCCAAGAAGGCCTAGCACCCCGGCTTTAGGGAGCGGAGAGAGTTTGGCTTAGAGACCGGAGCTGGTCGCCGTTGCTATCGAAGTTCCTCGGAGCAAGCCAGGTGATGTACCCAGGTTCAAGGCCAGCCCAGTCTGCGTCGGTCATGGCGTACCAGGACGTGTCTCGATTCCGGCCCTTGTAATGGGTGGCCTGACGGAACGTGCCCTCGTATTGGAAGCCAAGCCGGAGTGCAGAGGCACGTGACGGCGCATTCAGGTCGTCGCACTTCCACTCACAGCGCCGGTAACCAAGATCGAAGCAGTACTTGATCATCAGGTAGATGGCCTCGGTGGCCGCTGTTGTTCGCTGTAGGGAAGGGGCGAAGGTGATGGAGCCAATCTCGATCGCTCCGGCCGATTGATCAATTCGCAGGTAGGAGGCGAAACCAGCTGGTCTTTCATCAACCAGGATGCAGTAGGGCAGCCAATCGGGTAGAGCAGCGATGTCGTCGATGGCCGTAGCCAGCTGCTCAGTAGAGGCAAATGGTCCGAAACCCATATAGGTCCAGAGTGAACCATCTGCTTGAGAAAAGGCGGCGAAGAGGGCCTCGGCGTGGATGCTGCTGTCCAGTGCCACCAGCCTGACGCTTCGGCCGATCAGATCATCAGAAGATGGAAAATCGGGCCTGGACCAGCCCTGCAAATCTGCTCCGACTGGTTGCCCAAACTCATTCTGAACGCTCATGGTCGGGAGGCTAGCAATGATGGTGTGACTCAGCGATCTCGTTGGCTCGATCTATGCAATCAGCTCGGTCACGATCGAGCCGAAGACCTCAAGCGCATGATCCACATCCTCGATGCTGATGTCCAGGTGGCAGACCAACCTCATAGGTGAGCCAGCAAAGACCAGGATGTGCTCTGCCGCCAGCTTCTCGGCCAATACCGCTGGGTCGAGGCCCTCAAAGCTGACGAATTGCATATTGGTGTGAGGACCATCAACGGAGACACCGGGCAGCTTGGCTAGGCCCTCGGCCAGACGAACAGCGTTGGCATGGTCATCGGCCAATCGATCAATATTGTTGCTCAGGGCATAGCTTCCGGCTGCAGCCAGGATGCCAGCTTGGCGCATACCGCCGCCGACCATCTTGCGCCAGCGTCGAGCCTCGTCAACCAGATCCTGACGACCGACCAAGACCGACCCGACGGGTGCGCCAAGGCCCTTGGACAGGCAGACCGAAACGGTGTCGAACCCAGCTGCGGTTTCAGCCGGTGTCTGGTCACCAGCCACAGCGGCGTTCCACATGCGGGCCCCGTCCAGGTGGAGAGCAAGGTTGTTCTCGCTGGCCAGGGCTTGAGCATCGGCCACATAGCTGGTGGGCAGGACCTTGCCGTCATGGGTGTTCTCCAGGCAGAGCAGCTTGGAGTGGGCGAAGTGATGCATGCTTGGCTGCCGCTTGATGGCCGTGTCAAGCACCTCCAGGCTAAACATGCCGTTCTTGTCCAGCATGACGGGTTGAGGCTGCACGCTGCCAAGCACGGCGGCGCCGCCAGCTTCAAACAAGTAGGCGTGGGCTTGTTGGCCGACCAGGTATTCATCACCACGCTGGCAGTGAGCCAGAATGGCCAGAAGGTTGGACTGGGTGCCACTGGATACGTAGAGGCCAGCGTCCTTGCCTAGCAGTTCGGCTGCTTGTGTTTCTAAGGCATTGATCGTCGGGTCCTCGCCGTATACATCGTCGCCAACCTCGGCTTCGGCCATGACTGAGCGCATGGACTGGGAGGGTTTGGTGACGGTGTCGCTGCGGAAATCGATCATGCTTGGACCGTATCGCCAGCGGGGTGAGTATTCGGCTACGCGGGCCGTCAGCTTCGGAGACTGTCAGCTTCGCAGCCCGAGCCAGGCAAGATTGGTCATATGGGTGAGAAGTTCGTCTCGGCTCAGGTTGGTCTGTTCGGTGGTGACCCAGAATCGAACCATGCCCTCGACCAGTCCGACAACTCCGTGGGCTAAGGCAAGCCGGTCGTCATCATCGAGGCCGCCGATAGCGATGAGGGTCGAGACGGTGGCTGCCATCTTGGCCTCAAAGCTTCGAGCCCTGGCAGCAAACTCGGGGTCCTCCCGGGTTGAGCCACTCACGATGATGGAGAAGCCGTCTCGATCGGACTCGATGAAATCCAGATAGCCAGAAAAGCCAGCCTTCACTTGCTCGAACGGTGACCCGGTTCGGGTTGTCTGGTTGAAGACGGCGACGTCCAGTCGCCGGCCGATGTCGCTCAGCACTTCGTTGAATAGATCCCGTTTGGACTCGAAGTGCTGATACAAGACCGGTTTGGTTACGCCTGCATCTACGGCGATCTCGTTCATCGAGGTGGCATGGAACCCGTTGGCAGCGAAGGCTCGCCTGGCCACGGTCATGAGCTGTTCGCGCCGTTCCTCGCGTGGCAGGCGATTCACCAGCTGTCGTCTCGGTCAGCTCGATTGGCAGCCTTGACCCCATAGTTGAACACCATGGCCGGGGCCAATAGAAGCGATCCGACGACCAGGAGGATCACAATGATCACCGTCTGAGCCTGCTTGAACCCCGTGGCAAAACCAATGAAAAAGATGGTGCTGGCCAGAACATACAGGGCCGTTCCCGCTCGCATTCCCTTAGAAACGAGATTGGCGATTTTCGCTCGCTTGACTCGTACCGGATCGGCGGATTCATTCATGGTGCTTAGCCTGCCCGCAATCACCGCCGATCCAAACCGATTGAAGCAATCAGTCTTGCCCAATCAGTCTTGTCCACTGTCAGGCTTGCGGGCCAAGACCTTGACGCCCTCTACCAGCCCGACCTCATCGATGTGCTGTTCGATGTCCAGAGTCGCAGGGTCCATCGCGTCCAGATCAAGCAAATCGAGTTCCGTAGATGCTGGCGGCAATGGGTCCGCAAGCCCGGAACTCGTCAAATCAATTGTGTCTGGCGCGTCGCCCGTGGGCGGAACACCGTCTTCATCAAGGATCTCGTCGATGCTGATTCCAACTCGACGAGGCAGGAGAAGCAGGTTCATGAAGAGTACAAAGAGCCCGGCAATCATGATGAGATCACCGAACGAGACGACTTCGTTGACAACAGGAATGGGAATGACGTCGCCCAGGATTGGCAGTGTGGTGTCAACAGTCTCAAGTTGCCCGACCTGGCCGATTCCGGAAATCCTGTCGGGGTCAACATCAGCATCTGCCTTGCCGGCCTTGATGAGAGCGCTCAGCCGTGTGGGGACATGACCGTTGAAGACCAGGACCGTCAGGTTGAGGAGTAGGCCGACAGAAACAATGGTCATGCCCTTGAGATGGAGGTTTCGTCCTAACGCAGTGATCAGGAGGAACGATCCGATCAGGAGCATGATCGCTCCGCCGCCCCAGCTGAACTGATCGCCAACGGTCTGTAGTACCAGACCAATGATGAGCAGAGGCGTCCACCGCAGTGCCATTGTTCGTAGGTTCTCTGGTTTTCCACCGCGAGCGATGCCGACGGCAAGTCCCGCGATGATTGCCAATGGTGTGAGCAACATTTCCTAGCCTCCGGGGACGATCGTAGTTGGCAGAGCGCCAATGCCGCAGGTCAAACTGATCTTCTGCGCCATTTAGTTTGTTGAATCGATCCAGCAGACCACATCACGTCGGCCTCGTATCCAGATTCCTTCGGTGGGGACGAATTCCTTCGCCACTAGTTCTGATTGAGAATAGGGCTCGCCAAAAGCCTGCTCGAATTCCTGGAGGCATAGACGTGCTGCTGCTCGACGGACCTCGCGGTCCCCGGGCCAAGGAGTGTTGACCAGGGAGTTGCCAGTGTCCACGCCCGCCGGATCGCACTCGGTGGCGATGAGAAGGAATCGAGCCAGATCATCAGTAGCGGGGTTCTGCTGGAGGCAGAACGAAGCGAAGACCTTGCCTTCGTTCGTGCCAGAGCAGTCGACCTCAGCCACGATTGTCGGACTGGGAATGGTCGTCGCCGGATCCCCCAAAGTTTGGGGTGTCGTTTCGGCGGTAGCTGGTGTTGTTTCCGTTGGCGGCTCAGTCGTTGTCGTTGTTGTCTCCACGAGCTCCGGTAGCTCAGCCCAGCAGGTATCCACATCAAGGTCGAGATTCGGGGTGAGCGCCAACATCAGTGGGGCCACCGTGGTTGTGCTTCCCCCTTCGGCAAGAGTGGAGCCAGAGCCATCGGGGGACGATTCCTCTGAAGACGTGCAACTGGAGCCAACGATCAGGATGACCGCCAAGAGCATCGGACGGCCCTTGAACCAGTGGCGAGAAGATTTCACTGGCACAGTATGGCCCGACAACGTCGGACGTAGTCGCCAAATCTGGGGTGAACTTGATGGCTGCCCTGGCCAGCTTCGCGCTGCGAGAATCCGATCAGAGCTGAGAATCCGATCAGAGAGCGGGAAGCAGTCGATCGAGGTGGCTAAAGCAGACAAAGAGCGCCACGAGAAACCCTGGAGTGGCCAAGGCGTAAGAAGGCCACCGTTTCCAGACCCGACCAAGGCCAATGGCCACCGCTGCAACCAAGGCCGTGACTAGCCCCCACAAGATGGTCGGGGTTCGTTCGGCGTAGTTCCAACCGAGTGCCTCATCGAGTGCGTTTTCCTCGATCCCAATGACGTTTCCTTCGTCCAGCGCAAGCTCGTCAATGGCATCAGTTTCATCACCGGCTGCAGCTGGATCGGGAACCGTGGTCGGCAGCAGGGGAGCGGGTTCTTCCACCAACAAGGCCGTCACCACGATTCGCTGTCGTGCGGAATACTTTGGATGACAGGCCGTCAAGGTCAAGCGGTTGTCGCCGAAGTCTTGGAGGATCTCGACCTGGTTTGGGCTGACGATGAAATGACCGATCTCGTCGCCCTCATCGTTGGGCTGGGGCATGACTTCGTAGACGAAGTTGCCCTGCAAGGTGGTTACCAGGATTTCATCACCAGGTTCTAAGAGATCAAGGTCTCCGAAGGGTGAACCATAGGTTGTTCGGTGTCCGGCGATGGCTGCGTTTCCTGGTTGGCCGGGTAGGGGAGAGGTTGAGTAGTGGCCGGGCCCTTTTCTAAGGTCGGGCCGTGCAACCCCTTCGACGATGTGGCGAGACATATCGATGGCCGGGATATTGATGCTGCCCATGACCGCACCCTGGTCGGCGGTCAGCAAGGCAACCAGTGCTGGATCGATGTCGTCGGCGGAGTCTTGAGGAGCAGCGATGACAGGATTATCAGAGTCAGTGTTCTCAGATGGATCTGTGCTAACTGGCTCAGCGTCATTTGTTGGTGTTGTCGTCGTTGATGAGTCAGCGGGATCAGTTTCATCCAACTCTTCGGTTAACTCCTGAATCGAGGCCAGTTGTTCTTCGAAGTCGCTCTCCAAGGAGTCTTGGGCGCGCGTCTCTTGCAGACCCGTTCCCCAGAGCTGAAATCCGGCGAAAGCGAGGGTCAGCATGCCCATGGCAATGAGTGTGCGACCAATGCCGCCGATGACGGCGGCTGTGCGATGTGTCATAGCCCTAAACCCAACTCTGCCTTCTTCGTTCCAGTCGATGACGGGAATCGAACTCAAAAATGCATACGCCCCGAATCCTAGAGGCCCAGAAAGAACCATGGGGTGCACCCATTTGTTCCATCGGCTCTAAAGTTCTAAAGCTGTGCCAAATCCGAGCAATATCTCAAATGGCGATCCTTCAGGTGCCAGCGACGTCGATCATGTCGCTTCGGGAGCGAGCGCGCCCATTGTCGAGTTGAATGAAGCTGTCAGTCTCATCGGCCAATTTCCGGCCTTGGCTGGAGTGAACCTCATTGTCCGGCCCGGGGAGGTCGTCCTCGTCCGTGGACCAAACGGAGCGGGCAAGTCAACCCTGCTTCGCTTGTGCTCGGGGCTGGCATCACTTACCAGTGGTGCAGGTCGGGTACTTGGGTACGACATTTCTGATCGCTCGGGTCGTCGAGCGGTTCGTCGAGAAGTCGGTCTGCTTGGGCATTCCACCTCGCTCTATGACGAATTGACGGTCGAGCAGAACATTCACTTCTGGGTTGGTGCGAACCGATCTGATGAGGCCATGATCGAGCCGGTGATGAGTCGCTTTGGTCTGGATGGCCGGCTCCGTTCTGTTCACGTCGCCGGATTGTCGGCGGGTCAGCGACGCCGCACGGCCATGGCCATTGTGGTTTGTCGGAGGCCATCGTTGTGGCTCCTTGATGAGCCCCATTCCGGACTGGACGAAGAAGGCCGAACCCTGGTTGATGACCTGGTCGTGCAGGCCGCTCAATCGGGGGCCACAGTCCTGATTGCCTCCCACGAGGTCGACCGGGTCAGCGAACTTGCTGCTCGGACCGTAGTGATTGCCGGTGGCCGGGTTCATGAAGATGCAGCCAGTCAGTCTGGAGGCCCCGATGCTTCGTGACGCCCGTCTGATCGCAGGCAAGGATCTGCGAATTGAGTGGTCCTCGAAGGTGCTGACCGGACAGGTCTTGCCTTTCGGGTTTCTGGTTCTCATCTTGTTCGGATTCGGGATCTCTCCCGAGCGGATTGTGCAGGGCAAGGACGGCCGTTCGGTACTGGAGGACGTCTCGCCGGCCCTGTTCTGGTTGGCTGTCTTGTTCTCTGCTCTCCTCGCCCTTGGCCGGTCGTTCGCCATCGAAGCTGCAGACGGAAACCTCGATGCCCTCCAGTTGGCTGGCCTTGACCCGGCCGGAGTCTTCCTTGGCAAGACTGCCGCTGTTGCCGTTGAACTCGCGGTGCTGGAAGTGGTGGTCGGTGCCGGAGCGTTGCTGCTCTATGGAGCCACGGTGAGCCACTGGCTTCTGCTGATTGTGGTGTTGCTCACCACGACGCTGGCGCTGTCCGGCGCCGGTATCCTGTACGCGGCGTTGGGAGCCGGGTTGCGGGTACGAGACACGCTCGTTCCACTTCTTGTTCTTCCAGTGCTAGCTCCTGTCTTACTCGGGGCTACTCGTGCGACGGAAGCTGCCCTGTTTGGGGTAGCCGCCGATGGGTGGCCATGGGCTGGTTTCTTAGGGGCTTTCTCGCTTCTTTACCTCGGAGCGGGCATCCTTCTCTTTGGCGCTCTATTGGAAGAATCGTGAGACTGAGCATGGGTTCGCTCCAGAATTGTTTGGGTCATGACTGCTGATCAACTTGCTGGTGGACCACCATCGGAACTGGCTGCCGACGATCGTGTTCCGGGGAGCAAGGAAGCAATCTTGACGACCGGCTCAGGAGCGACTCGCGTCATTGGCATCATCGCCCTTCTTTCGACCGCAGCCATGCTGGCCTTTGGGTTACTGATTTCTCCGCCGGACGTGGTTCAGGGCGACTCCGTTCGTTTGTTCTACGTACATGTTCCGGTCGCCACGGTTGCTCTTTACCTGGCATTCACCATCACTCTGGTTGGCAGCATCATTTACCTCTTCAACGGGTCGACGTTCTGGGATCTGCTGGCCGGAGCGTCAGCTGAAGTTGGGGTGGTCTTCCTTGGGTTGACGTTGATTACCGGAATGATTTGGGGCCGTCCAACCTGGGGCAGTTACTGGGAGTGGGACCCACGCCTGACGTCAACTGCGGTCTCCTTTGTGCTCTACCTTGGCTATCTGGCAGTGCGCAACCTGGACATGGATCCGGCCGCTCGTTCTCGTCGTGCTGCGGTGCTCGGCATCGTTGGCTCCGCCAATACCATCATCGTCAAATTCTCCGTGACCTGGTGGCGCAGCCTGCATCAAGGTTCGACCCTCAAGCCGTTGGACATGCAGATTGAGGGCTTGATGTGGTTCTCGTTCTTCCTGGGATCGGTCGCCATGCTCAGTATCTTCGCCTGGCTGGTGTTGCATCGGTTCCGTTTGGCCTGGCTACAGCATCGGGTTGACACCCACCGGCTGGAGTCGGCGTTGCGTGAGCGTCGCCGCGAGGGCGAGGCTGGTGCGGGACGGACTCAGTCTGAACCAGGCGGCAATCTTGCGACGGGCGGCGCCTGATGAGCTATGTATTGGCGGGCTATGCCATCGTCTTTGTCACCCTTGCTTTGTATTCGCTCCAGATGGTGAAACGGGGACGGGACTTGTCCCAACAACTGCCCGAAGAGGAGCGCCGCTTCCTTGACTGAATCAAATAGCGATCGACAAATGAGTTCTGACCCAACAGCTGGATCCGGACTTGACCTCACACCACAAGACAACCGGGCGGCACACAGCGGCCAGTCCAAAGGCCGTAACCGGCTCATTGTTGGCTCCATCACCTTGGTGCTCGCATTCGTGCTGTTCAAGGCGCTCACCAGTGCCAGCGTCTTCTTCTACAATGTGGACGAAGCCGTCGCCGAGAAGGCCGAACTGGGCGAGCGCACCTTTCGCATGCAGGGCGTCGTGGTGTCTGAGCCAGTGAAGGACACCACTGGTGTGATCACCTTCGGGGTGTCTTTCAATGATGTTGATGCCCAGATCCGCCATATTGGCGAAGAGCCAACTGACCTGTTTGAGATCGGCATGCCAGTGGTGATCGAGGGTCATTGGGACGGCAGGGTCTTCGAATCCACCCAGATCCTGGTGAAGCACTCCGAGACCTATATAGCCGACAACGAAAGCAATGAAGACCGGCCTGGAGTCGGCGAGAATGGGGTCCTTCCGTGAACCCAGCCTTGGGCTATGGGTTCTCGGTGCTTGGACTGTCTGCTTCATTCCTTGGGGCGGTAGCCGGGGCCTACGCCCTGATAACTGGTCGACTCCACATCATGAAGCCGGTCCGGCAATGGGCGTGGCTAGTTTTCGTTGCCGGTATCGGCACCTTTGTGATCATGGAAGTCGCGCTGTTTCAGCGTGACTACACAATTGCCTACGTACAAAAAGTTGGAAGCTCGACAACTCCTGCCCTGTTTAACTTCGCTGCTCTTTGGTCAGCGCTCGAAGGTTCCATCATCTTGTGGGCTTTGCTCCTGTCTGGCTACGTGGCCGCGGTCTTGGTGAAGTTCCGTGATCGGGCGACCGACCCGCTGATGGGTTGGGCTTTGGTCATCTTGTTGGCCATCAGTGGCTTCTTTTTCGCCCTCATGGTCGGGCCCGCCAACCCCTTTGTGCGCGCGGTCGTTCCCCTTGGATTCGATGGCCCAGGACCCAACCCGTTGCTTCAGAACCACATCTTGGTGGCCTTTCATCCACCGATGTTGTACCTGGGATACGTCGGCTTCTCTGTCCCGTTCGCCTTCGCCACAGCTGCTCTGATCACTGGGCGTGTTGGTGAGGGCTGGCTGATCGAGACTCGTCGCTGGACAGTGGCTGCTTGGGGTTTCTTGACCATCGGCATCGTGCTCGGTGCCTGGTGGAGCTATGAGGTACTTGGTTGGGGCGGCTACTGGGCTTGGGACCCGGTTGAGAACGCCTCGCTTCTGCCGTGGCTCACCGGCACTGCCTATTTGCATTCGGTCATGGTGCAAGAACGTCGCGGCATGTTGCGGGTCTGGAATCTGTCCTTGTTGTGCGCCACCTTCTCCCTCACAATCCTTGGCACGTTCTTGACCCGATCTGGGGTCATCGATTCGGTTCACGCTTTTTCTGAAGGCTCCATCGGACCATGGCTGTTGGTGTTCTTTGCCATCGTCGCTGGGGGCAGCATTGGCTTGATTGCCTGGCGGGGTGATGAGCTTCGCTCGCCCGGAGCGATCGATTCACCCTTGTCCCGCGAAGCCGCGTTCCTGGCCAACAATGTGGTTTTTGGTGCTCTGGCTTTCGTCATCCTGCTCGGCACCGTGTTCCCGCTACTGGCGGAGGCCTGGAACGATTCGCGGCTCACCATCGGTCGGCCATACTTCGATTCGCTCGGTCGGCCAATCGCCTTTGTCATGTTGTTCTTGATGGCAGCGGCCCCGGTTCTCCCATGGCGCAAGGCCAGCACCGAACTGCTTTCTACCCGACTGTTCTGGCCAGCAATTGCTGGTGTGTCGGCAATGGCGCTGGCCGTAGCCATTGGTGCCCGTGGGCTCTACCCAGTCCTGACGTTTGGGCTTGGCGGGTTTGCTGCGGGTGCGGCTCTACGTCAGGTGGTTCTGGCCACTCGCAGGCAAGGTTGGAGAGGCTTCGTCGGCCGAACCAATGGTGGCATGATCGTACACATCGGGGTCGTTTTGATTGCTGTTGGGGTTGCCAGCAGTGAGGCGTACAAGACCGATCGCAGCGCCACCCTCTTGCCCGGCCAGTCCGTCATCGTTGCCGATCACGAGTTCACCTATCTGGAACTCAAGGCTGATGAGAATGATCGCAGACAACGGATCTACGCCGAGGTTCAGATTGATGGAGAGGACATCTACACCCCCGCCCAAACCCGCTATCTGCGTTCTGGCATGGTGGTTCCAACCCCATCAGTTCGACCTGGATTCAGTGAAGACCTGTTCCTGGTTCTGGATCAAACACCGGATGATCCGCAAGGTCCAGTCCGGTTGCGGATCATTGTTCGCCCGATGATCAGCTGGCTTTGGACTGGGGGAGCCTTGATGGGGCTTGGCTCGATCTTGGCCATCTTCCCCGGCAAGCGTCGTCGCGGAACCGAGGCCGTTTCTGCGGTTCTGGGTAAAGGCCAATCCAGCGCCGAAGCTTCTGGTGGGTCAGATGCGGATGTGTCAGACACCGGCGTGACAACGGTGGTTGGTGCCAGTCATGTCTAAGCCTCATGAGACGACTGAGTCGCATGAGACGGCTGAGCCGGTGCAACGCAGCAATGCCACCCGAATGCTGGCTCTCGGAGTCGGAGTGGTTCTGATCGCTCTGATTGGGCTGCTCGCCTTTGGTGAGAGCAACGAAACCGATTCATCCAGTCGCCTCTTGGGCAAACGAGTTCCCGTTGTGAGCGGTGAAGCGATGCTCGGCGGCGACTTCGACATTGATCAGTCCCGGGGTCGCTGGGTGGTAATCAACTTCTTCGCCACCTGGTGCCCTCAATGTGTGGCTGAGCACCCAGACCTGATCGAGCTGGATGAGTGGGGCGAGACCAACAACAGTCTCGATGTTGTCGCTGTCGTTTTTGACGACTCATCCACCAATATCGAGGCCTTCTTCGATGCCCACGGTGGGGATTGGCCGGTCATGAACGACCCGCAGCTGTCCATTGACTTCCAGATTCGAGCAGTGCCCGAAACCTTCCTGATCGATCCTGATGGTGTGGTCGTTGTTCACTACACCGGCGGCATCAGTGCTGAGCAGATCAAGTCGGTGATCCAAGAGTGAAAGCATCACGAAGCCAACGCTCTGCTTCATGGCTCTTGCTGGGACTGATGACGGTGTTCCTGCTCGGAGTTGCCACCTTTGACTCCTCGGGTCCGCGCGAAGGTGATGAGCGAATCCAGTATCTGAACACCATTTATGCCTGTCCCCAGTGTGATGGCCAGAGTGTGGCCGAATCCAATGCTGCGGTGGCATCAGAAATCCGTGACTTCATTCGGCTCAAGGTCAATAGTGGCGCCACCGACCAGCAGATTCGAGACGAACTCATCCGGGCCTATGACAGCAGTGTTTTGCTCACTCCTCCCGCCGAAGGGATCTCGCTGCTGATTTGGATTCTGCCCGTTGTTGTGGTGGTTGTTGGCTCGGCTTTTGTCGTGTCGATCTTGCGCCGCCGTCAAGGTGGCTTGCGAGAGGCAACCGACAGCGACGAGGAGTTGGTAGCCAAGGCCCAAGCATCTGTCAGTTCGGGTGGCCAGTGAGCGGCGCGACCGAGGCAATGCGCGAAGAGCGCGACTTCCTTCTTTCTTCGCTCAGTGACCTGGAGCTTGAATACGTCGCCGGCGACCTGGACGACGACGACTATCAGCAGCTGAAGAGCGACTACACCGTTCGAGCCGCAGATCTAATCCGCAGTATCGAAGGAGCCGAACGGACCCAGCCAAAGGATCAATCCCCAGTTGGAAATTCGGTGGGTCGCTTGGTTGCTACCGCCGTTGGCCTGTTGGCGTTCGCCGTTGGAGCGGGCTGGCTCCTGGCCCAGGCCGTTGGTGAACGTGGGGCATCGGATGGTTTGACCGGTGCTCTGCCGGAGTCTCCACGAGAAAAAGTCCTGACCTGTCAGCAGTACATGGCGTCGGGCGAGTTACGAGACTCACTGGTTTGTTTTGATGAGGTGTTGGCCGAGGATCCTCAGAACGTCGAGGCGTTGACCTACAAGGGCTGGTTCCTCATCCTGGCGTCGGGCTCGGCCCAACAGGCCGGAGACGAAGAAGCCTTCGCCGAGTTTGTCGTGTTAGGAGAGCGTTCGCTAGCCGACGCGGTTGCTGTTGATCCCAGTTTCCCGGATGCCCGAGCCTTCCGGGCTGTTGTCTTCTCACGTCTGGGTCGAGATGAAGAAGCCTGTAGTGAGATAGCGGTTTTGAACGACCTGAACCCGGCCCCCATGATCACACAGCTCATCGACCCCGTGGCTGACAGGCTTGCCTGCGAGTGATGGTCTTGCCTGCGAGTGATGGTCTTGCCTGCGAGTAGTGGTCTTGCCTGCGAGTTGTTAGGGGAGTGAGGCAGCCTTCTTGGAGACATAGCGAGCTTCGGTAATGGTGTCGCCGTCATAGTGCACGATCCAGATCGAGCCCTTCTCACAACCTCGCCCCTTGATCGGCACCCCTTGCTCGCCGAGCATGTCGATGACACCGGGAATGATGTCGCCATGCGAGCACAAGACAGTTCGGGTGTCGCGGTACTTGTTCATCAGCTTGAGCACTTCGGTGATCAGCGAACCCTCCCAAAGGACATCTTCTTCGATGATTTCTCTGCCGAAGGTCTTGGCCAGTGGTTCTACTGTTTGCACACAGCGAGTGGCTGGGCTGGACAAGATTCGCTTGATCTTGATGTCGGAGAAGAGCTCGGTCAGTGCGGTTGCCCGATCGTGGCCCTTGTCCGAAAGTGGACGATAGATGTCTCGCTGAGTTGCTTCCCGGCTACCGGCATGAGCGTGACGAATCAAATAGAGGTCCATGGGATTGCTCACACTAATGGAACAGCTGTGCTCCCCGTACTGTCCTTGGTCATTTCTGTATCGAGACGGGCTAGATGGCCGTCCACCCACCATCGACGAAGAGAACGTGTCCGGTGATGTAGGTCGCAGCGTCTGAAGCCAGCAGGAGCATGGCTCCATCCAATTCTTCCAACTGGCCCGGGCGCCCCATTGGCGTGTTGGAGTTGATGTAGTTCATGCCGCCGTCGCTGTCGAACATGCCGCCATTCATCTCAGTTTCGAACCAGCCGGGAGCAATGGCATTGACTCGGATCCCCTTGCGGGCCCACTGTGACGCCAGTTCCCGAGTCAGGTTGTGTAAGCCGCCCTTGGCCGCGGCATAGCCAGGGGTCTTCAGCCGTCCTCCACCGTTGTGACCCAAGACGGAGCCGATGTTCACGATGGCTCCGGGCCTCTGGTTCTCGATCATCCAGCGTGCGGCGTGGCGGGCGACTTCGTAGGGGGCGACCAGGTCGATATTGAGTTCGTGTCGAAAGCCCTCGATGGTGTCATCGACGGCTGGTAGGACCCGTGAGATGCCAGCATTGTTGACGACGACGTCGACCTGGCCGTATTCATTGATTGCTGCCGCGATCAAGTCTTCGGGAGCCCGCTCGGCAGCAATGTCACACGGAACGGCGAGCCCTCGGCCAAGTTCGTTGACCAGCTCGTCCAGCCGTTCTGCTCGCCGAGCGGCTACCACGACGGTTGCTCCGGCTTGGGTTAAGATCTGAGCGAACCTCCGTCCCAGTCCCGAGCTTGCACCGGTCAGCACAACGACCTTGTCATCCATACGAAAGCCGCTCATGACCCGGCTGAAGTCGTCGGTTTCGTTGAGGTCGGACGCGTTCGCAGGATTTGTACCTTGTTTGGCTTGGGTTGGGGGAGGAGTCGTATCGGTCATACTGAGAGTGTGCCCTGGCTTGACCCACCCGACCCATTCGCGAAGCCTGCCCGGTTGACATCACCCAAGAAGCTGCTGACCCGTTCGCTGCCTGCCTCCGCAATCGAGGACCTGGAATCGGGAGACACCTGGCTGGATATCGCTGGCGTTGAGCTGAAGGATTGCGTCCTTGATCTGACTTCCTACGAAACTGTTGAGGTGACCGAGAGTCGACTGGTTGGGGTGAGGGTGATCACCGGTCCCGACACTCTGGTGACAATTCGAGATTCGGTCCTGGAAGGGTGTGACCTGAGTCGGATGCGTTCAGAATCGGTCCTGCGTTCGATCATCCGACGATGCAAGCTCGCCGGCGCCGAACTCGTTGGCGCGGTGATCGACGCCGAGATTGCTGACTGCTCGATTCGTATGGCCAACCTGACTGGAGTCCAGCTGCAGCGAGTGGCCTTCGTTGATTGTGAGCTCGCCGACGTCGATCTCTTCGATGCCAAGCTGACGGATGTGAGCTTTGATAGCTGCCGGATCAGCGAACTGAGCCTGGATCGAGCAGCTTGTGAGCGGGTGGACTTTCGTGAGGCCAGCCAGCTGGACTTCAAGGTCGCTCCGGATCTAAGCGGTTGCCTGCTGACCGTGGCTCAGACTCACGAGATCGCGACCTGGCTTGCCCACCAGCTCGGAGCCAGCATAGAAACCGAGCCCACCTAGCACGTGTCCTAGCTAGCGGCGATGAGCTCGATCCGATTGCCGAAAGGGTCATCGGTGAACCATTGGGAGATGCCGTGGATGACGGACCCGGGCCGGACCTCGTGTCCCGCTTCGACCAGCTTGGTCTTGAGCTTGTCAAGGTCGTCGATCAAGAGAGCGGGGTGAGCCTTCTTGGCTGGGCGGAAGTCTTCTTCAGCTCCGAGGTGGAGATGCACGTCGCCCTCCTCAAACCAGCAGCCGCCCTTGGCGTTGATGGGTGGCGGCTTGGGAACCTGGGTGAGGCCGAGTATGCCGACATAGAACTCAGCGGCTTTCTCTTCGCCACCCACCGGCATGGAGATCTGCATATGGTCAAGTCCAACAACGGCCATGAACTCACTATGCCAGTCAGCTGCTCGCCTTGGCTATGCCCGTATCGTTGCTTGGATGATTGCCGAACAAGAATTGTCGTGGTTGCAGGACATGCCCAAGGTGGAATTGCACGTTCACCTGGAAGGGTCCATGTCGGTGGAGACGGTTCGCTCCCTTTCGGATCGGCATCAGGCTGACCCAACAAGAGTGTGGCCCGACGGTTGGCCTGACGCCTTCTCTTTCGATGGCTTCCCCGACTTTGGTCGACAGTTCTTCTTTGGGCTGTCCTTGCTGCGATCGGGACAAGACTTGGTCACCATCATTGATGACCTTGCCGCCACGCTTGCTTCCCAGAACGTCAGCTATGCCGAGGTGACGACCACTGCCTATACCCATTTCCTCGATGGTGAGCAGCGAATGGGATTGAGTCCTGTTGAATATCGCGATGGGCTGAACGAGGGTCGCCGCCTCGCCGCCAAGCGTGGTGTTGAGCTTGCTTGGGTCATCGACATTCCGCGTGATCTGGAGATGCCGGAGCAGACGGTAACCATTGACTATTTGGAGGGGGCGAATACCCCGGACGGATTGGTCGCCATTGGGCTTGGTGGATATGAAGTCGGCTTTCCTGCTGCTCCTTATGCCGAGCACTTTGCGCGGGCCCGTGCACTTGGCTTGCATTCGGTTCCTCACGCCGGGGAGACCGAAGGGGCCGAGTCGGTCCGATCGGCCATTGTCGATCTCGGTGCTGAACGCATTGGTCACGGTGTCCGCTGCTTGGAGGATCCCGAGGTGGTGCAGATGATCGTGGATGGGGGAGTGATGTTGGAGGTCTGTCCGACCAGCAACCTGTTATTGGGTGTGGTGAATGAGATGGAGTCGCATCCATTGCCGCTTCTCCAGGAAGCGGGGGTTCGGACTTGCCTGAACACCGACGACCCTGGCTGGTTCGCCACCGACCTGGTGACCGAGCTGAGTATCGCCACAGACGTGCTCGGCATCGACCGGGCCGGTCACCTGGCCATGCAACAAGACGCCATCGCCGCCAGCTTCGCTCCGGACCGGATCAAGACCAAATTCGCCACCGACCTTGCCGCCTACCCGATGTAAGCACCTAGCCGCCAGCATTGGCGACCTCCAGTTCCCAGACTTCCAATCGATGTGAGGCCTTGCCCGGATCGGAGTCTTCGCCACTGAAGCCAGTGGTGAAGTGGAACTCGGGATCAGCAAGGGTGATGTAGCCGTCCGGTGTGGCAACGTGGGCGATGGCGGAGGCGTTGACGTCGCGGGGATCCCCGAGTCTGGTTAGCTCGCCGCCATCGACGGTAAGCCACGAGCTTCCGTGAAATCCGTCCAACCAGACGGAGGTCGACGTGATCAGGAATCCAGCTGGCCCCCACTCCACGCTATGAGGCATTTCGTGACCGCGAGAGTCGGACGGTCCTGGGTGCTCGACCCACTCTCGTCCATCAAGGCTGGTCCAGACAGTGAGCTGAATAGTGCCCACGATGTCCAACAGCTCCGAGTCATCGTGTTGGATGATTTGGGCCTCTTGAGAGCTGCGGTTACCAATGGCCAGAAGGCCCTCAGGACCGACTGCGAGAGAACTCATGGCCGACACCGGCAGTCCGATCGATGCTTCAGGCAGGCGAGACGGCGTCCATGTCGTCCCCCCGTCTATTGATATCCAGGCTGCAGCGGCTCCGTCCCAGCCCCCAATGGAACCCACGGCGACCGTCGTTGGACCCACGGTGGCAAGGTCATAGACCTGACTGTCGTGCTCGACTCCAGAAGTCTCGACGAGTTCCCACAGCAAGCCGTCGGATGAGCGCCAAAAAACAGCATTGGATTGTCCCTCGTAGCCCTGGGCATCGTAGGCTTGGCCGCTGGCAAGAAACCCTTCGTCGTTGGCAACGATGGTCCAGGCCTCGGAATCAAACCCGCTCGGAAGTGGAAGATGAATCCGCTGCCAGTCGTCTTCGGTAGTCTGTGCCCACACGGTTGGGATTGCTGAAGTGGAGCGGGTCCAGCCGACAGCAACAATAGTCTCGTCATGCTCAGCGATGCCGATGAGCCCAGTTCCGCCAGGAAAGATATTGCCGAGCTCCCAGTCTTCGTAGTCTTGTTCTGCGCCCAGAATCTGGGTCCAAGTCTTGGCATCAGGAGAATGCCAGATTGCGGCTTTCGAAATGAGCTCGTCGTTGTGGGAGCCGACGGCGTAGTAACCCGACGATAGATGCTGGATATTCGATACATGGAAGATGTTGGCGGTTTGCCCCCATCCCAGGCCATAACGGCCCAGTCTGTCGACCTCAACCAATTCGGTGATGTCGGGGGCGAGGAAGACTCCGTTGGGGTCATCGATCTGAGTCCAGCCTCGGTTAGTCGCGTTGGCTGCTTCTTCAACCGTGGCTAAGGCGGCAGCAGCTTGAGCTTCGGGTGTCGACGCAGTATCGATGTTCGTTGAACGACCGCCCCGGTACCAGAGCATGGCAGTGGCCGACACTGCAACGGCCACGAGAACAGCAGCTGCTTGCAGCCAGAACCCAAGATGAACACCTCGCTTGATCTGGACCGCCTCGTCCCGGTCGGTCTCGCCGTCGGCTGCTGGTTGAGAGATGCGTCCGGAAATCGGATCAAAGACAGCTGCACTCGATGCTGGATCCCAGGTGAGGTCAACGTCGGGATCGAGGATGGAGATGGCCTGAAGGCCCCCCAACGTCTGCGAATCGGCATGCTGGCGGACCTCGTCCAAGGTAACAGGGAGAGCCGCACTATCGATGTGGTCTCGGACTAGCTCTTCGAGTTTCATTGGTGGACTCCTAGAGAGGTGCGGAGCTTCTTCATGCCCCGCTCGACATGGTTCTGGATGGACGAGCGCGAGATCCCAAGCAAGTCCGCAGCCTCGCTATGGCTCAGACCGAAACTGGCCACCAGCACCACGACCTGGCGTTGACGAAGTGAGAGTGTTTCGAGCGCTGCGGTCAGGCCTGGCTCGATACTGCTTGGTGCACCGGCGTCGTCAGCAACCGGACTCGAACCCGCACCAGAGGGACGAGCCTGAGGGCGAGTGTCGCTGTCTGGCAAGCATCTCGGTTGCTGCAGGTGTCGCGGTGGCTGGTCCAGATAGCGCAGTGCCCAGCGCTCGCCCACCCGATAGAGATAGCCAGTTGGGTTGTCTAGCCCGGCGACTCGACCCCAATTCGTCCAGCCGTAGGTGAGAGCCTCCGACGTAGCCTCGCGGCCAACGTCTGGACCGAAGCCGCCAACCAGTGCCCGCCGAAGCAAGGGCTCAGCCGTCGTAAAGAAGTCGTCGAAGGTGACGGTGTTGCTCGTGCTTGTGGATCTTGTCCTCAAGGCCGCTTGTCCTTCATTGCTGGCCCCTCATGGCTGAGCTCTCATTGCTTCGCTTCCTCATGGATGTACCGGCAGAAGTGCCAATATCTAAGCAGTAAGGCGCGCTCGCTGCCTTTTGCACCACAAGGCGGTGAAGATAATGGACTTGACGACCCACTATTGGGTCGCGAAGTCCGTTATCTTCGGCTTCCTTGCCAGGTGACGCGGTCAGTGCCAAATGCTTGGCAAGACTTCCTAGGCTCAGGGGATGGGGGAGAAGTCACAAGCTCAGATCGAAGTCGAGCTCATCCGGTATTACGACTCACAGGCTGAGAACCGGGCCAAGCTCCAGACCGAAGGCCGGCGGCTGACGGCGATTCGTCGAGCCATCGGTGACGTACTACCCAACGCACCTGCCGACATCCTTGACCTGGGCCCTGGTGCTGGCCGTGACACCGATTCGCTGCTGGCTGCTGGTCACGGTGTTGTTGCCGTTGACTTGTCGTTGGAGAACGCCCGCCATTGTGCTGACCGTGGGGCAATGGCCCTGACCGGCTCGGCTGTGTCGCTACCGTTCCAAGGGAATTCGTTCGACGCAGTCTGGTCGCTCAGTGTGCTCATGCACATCGCCGACGAAGCAATTGGGGATGTGCTGCAAGAGATGGCTCGTATTCTTCGACCAGGCGGGGTCGCCATCATCGGCAGTTGGGGAGGACCTGACCGCCCCGAGCAACTGCCCAGCAACAATGTCGATATCGAACGAAATTTCAGCCGCCGTTCGGACCGAGTCTGGCAAGGCCTGCTAGCCAACAACCTGGGTCAGATCACGCACTATGAAACGTGGCCCCATCCCGAACACGATGGAGATTGGTTCTACCAGTGGGCCGAGGTCCGGATCGGCTAGCGGCCGCTTCGCTTTGGCTAGAGGCTGCTTCGCTCTGGTCAGATGCGGTGCATTCTATAGGTCAGGCTTGAAGCCAGACTCCAGTTGGGTAAAGCACTCCTGCACCAGATTAGGGAGCGATTGATCTGTTGTTGGTAGCCAGTTGCGTACCGACGAACGCATTGCTCCGAGAGCAGACGCAGCCATCAGGCGGGGAAGAATGTGATTGCTCTCCAGTCCCATCCGTTCTTCGAGGGCCTCGGCGACCGCATCTTCCCAACCAGCCTGGAGTTGCAGATTCCGGGCAAAGACTGGGCCGGTAGTCATCATGATTTGAAACCGCCGGCGAAGCTGGTCGTGCTGAACTTCGTAGTCGTGAGCGACATCGGCGAACGCAACACCGAGCGCTTTCCACGGGGGAGAGTCGGCTGGTTGTTCCTTCAGTGATTCGGTCACCCTGCTGAGCCTGGCGGCATAGTCACCGAGTACAACGTCTTCTTTGGTGGGGAAGTAGTGGAAGAACGTGCGGGATGAGATGTCGGCGGCAGTGGCGATGTCGTCGATTGTTGTTGCGTCGAATCCGTGTTCCTCGAAGAGGTCCAGTGCCGCGGTTTCGATCCTGTCGGCCGTCTGCTTCTTCTTGCGTTCTCGAAGTCCTGGTTCTTGCGCCATAGCTCGCACTATAGAGTGCAAATCGGCGTTCTCTGCAAAATTGCAGAGAATATAAAATTGCAGACACTGAAATAAACTGTTAAGGTCACACCACTCGAAAGATCCAGCAGTTTGAAGGGGAAGAAGCCATGGCCAATTGGCTGTACCGCATCGGTGTGTATTCGTTCAGGAACCGGAAGAAGACGGTGGCAATGTGGGTTGCCCTCGTCGTCGGCATCGTTCTGCTGAACCAGACCATTGGGGGAGGAGAAGTCGATGACTTCACTGTTCCCGGAGCTGAATCGTCTCAAGCGATTGATGTGCTTAAGGAGCGCTTTCCCGAGCGTGCCGGTGCCACCGCCATGGTGGTCTTTCACACCGAGGATGGCTCGGTCAATGACCCAGCTAACGCCGAAGCAATCAATGCTTCCCTAGCCGAGATCCGGAATATGGATTCGGTGGTGCAAGCCACAGAGGCGCTCGGCAGCCCCCGTTCGGTGTCACAAGATGGAACAATTGCTTTTACTGCGGTGCAATTCAATGACACCACTGCCGCACTTGGACACGAGACCTATGAAGAACTGCGGGACACCGCAGAAATGGCCGAGGCTGCCGGGGTCCAGGTCGAGTTTGGTGGTGAGCTTCCGATCCTGATGAAGGAGCGAACCACGGGACCAGCTGAGGCCATTGGCATCTTGGCTGCCTTGGTTATCTTGTACATCACCTTCCGCTCGTTTCGAGCGATGGCCATGCCGCTGGGCGCAGCCATCATTGGACTCATCACTGGCCTCTCGATTGTTGGTCTGCTTGGTGGGCTCATTGACATTCCTTCGATGGCCCCAAGGCTCGGAACCATGATTGGCCTTGGTGTTGGTATTGACTACGCCCTCTTCATTTTAAGCAGGCACCGCGACAACTTGGCCAAGGGCATGGACATGGAAGAATCCATTGGACAAACCAATGCCACCGCGGGTCAAGCGGTTGTGATTGCTGGCGGAACCGTGGTCATCGCAATTCTGGGCCTGATGATGGCCGGGATCCCCTTCGTCTCCGCCCTTGGTTACGCCGCTTCCATCGTGGTCGCGGTGGCTGTCGTGGTAGCGATCACCCTCTTGCCTGCACTGTTGGGCTTCTCCGGTGACAAGATCCTCAGTGGTAAGGATCGAGTCAAGGCCAAGGAGCTCGCAGCGAACAAGACCGTTGCCAGCGATGTGTTGGCCAAGCCTGAAGTAAGTTCGCAAACCGGCTGGGTTCGTTGGGCCCATTGGGTATCGCACCACCCGTGGCGCAGCAGCATCGTCGCCTCGATCATCCTGCTGGTCATGGCTATCCCAGTTCTGGATATGCGGCTTGGTCAAGCTGATGCTGGAACCGACCCTGAAGACACGACCCATCGTCAGGCCTATGACCTGCTGGCGGATGGATTCGGAGAGGGCTTCAATGGGCCATTGCTCATCACGGTCGATCTGACCGACTCGGACTCACCAGAGATGGTGGCCGGAGGTATTCGGGAAACGTTGGTGGCCAGCGATGGCATCGCTGCTGTTTCGCCCCCAGAATTCAATGCTGCTGGCGACACTGCCCTCATCACCGTTATTCCTACCACCAAGCCACAAGACGAAGCCACCAGTGACTTGATACATCTTCTCCGGGATGAGACCCTGCCAGCAATCACTGAAGGAACCGGCGCCGAGGCCTATGTCGGTGGCCCAACGGCAGCCTTCATCGACCAGTCAGACAAGATCGCCGACCGGCTGCCTTGGTTCATCGGTGCTGTCGTTGCCGTCTCCTTCCTATTGCTCATGGTGGTATTCCGATCAATCCTGGTGCCCCTCAAGGCAGCCATCATGAACCTGCTCGCCATTGGTGCTGCCTACGGAGTAGTGGTTGCCGTCTTCCAATGGGGCTGGGGTCGCTCACTCATTGGCTTGGAAGAGGCGGTACCAATCGCTTCATTCCTGCCAATGATGATGTTCGCCATCTTGTTCGGACTCTCCATGGACTACGAGGTGTTCATCCTCTCTCGCATTCGTGAGGAGTACCAGCGAGGTCACACCAACATCGACAGTGTGGTCGAAGGCCTGGGGGCGACGGCCAAGGTCATCACCGCCGCCGCCCTCATCATGATCAGCGTCTTCCTCGGCTTCGTCGTCAGCGACGATCCAATCGTGAAGATGATGGGTGTTGGACTGGCCACCGCAGTAGCGGTTGATGCCACCATCATTCGCATGGTGCTTGTTCCCTCAACCATGGCCCTGATCGGTGATCCAAACTGGTGGCTACCGAAGTGGCTGGATCGTCTCCTTCCCAATCTGGACATTGAGGGCGGAGCGAACCTGGGTGAGAACCCAGCTAGTGACACAGCCGAACCAGTCAGCGACGCTTCGGTGAAAGTAGGATCAGCAGATGAGTAATGACGACCAGATCCCCGAGGGTTACGAACTAGCCCGCTCAACGCCCCAGTTTGATGCCGAGTCGGTTCCCGCCGGACTCCTAGCTGCTCACCGGGTGGCCAAGGGGGTTTGGGGCCTCGCCGTAGTTGAGTCGGGCATCCTGGAGTTCACCTTTGAGGATGAGGGTGAGCCACGCAAGCTTGGTGCTGGTGAATCCCAGGTCATTCCACCGGACCGGCCTCATCATGTGATGCCACTCGGCGAGGTGAGCTTCCGAGTGGAGTTTTATCGGGCGGCCAGTGAAGAGCCCCTTGCCGAGGCTTCCGGGCTCATTAGCTAGCGGGCTAATCAGCTACCGCTGATCCTGAGTCAAGCGACGACACATTCGATCGCAATTGGTGACCTCCGAGCTCAAGCTTTTTGCACAGAGGTCTCGCCGTCCCGAATCCTATTGACCTGCCATCCAAGCCACGGCAGAACATCTCTGGCCCTCAGCTCAAGAAGGTAGCAGAGCTGCTCCTTCGAGATTGAACGATGTTGACCAAGGTAGGCCGAGGTGAACAGACGATCGCGCTTGCCGCTGAACGGCATGATCGGAATCGGCTGAAGAGGCGTCGGAGATACTCCAAGCAGCGACATGTTTCGCCTCATTGACTCGGCGATCGTTGCTCCAAGTCCCAACGACGAGCCAATTGCGCAAGCTTGTTGGCATATGCCCGGTCGGCTATTTGCTATTGCTGGAACATCAAGCCAAGAGCTTAGTCGACGGTGGCCTTGGGGCGAAAATTGGGCATGGACGATCGCGTGGATAAGTCGCCAATCAGGAGTTAGGGCGTGTAAAACTTCGCCCGCAACGGCAAATGGTTCAGATCGGGACCACACGGCCTCTTCTGGGAATGGCACTTGAGGGAGGAATCGGGAGTGGAGATCGATCTCCACTCCTCTTGAATCTCGAAGAGTCATTCCTTTGGTCTCGACCCTCGAAACGAAAGTCGCTCCTCGCTGTTCGAACAGCTTTGCGGCGAGCAAGAGATTCTCCGGGCGAACCAGAATGTCGATGTCAGAGAACTGTCGAAGAGAAGGATCCCGATAATCCAAGTGTTGAGTTGCTGCACCCTTCAACACCCGGAACTCGACTTTGGACTCTTCCAATACCTTGCGGACATGCAAGAGCGAATGCTCCGCTCCAAGCTGGAATAGCGTCGCTGCCCTGGCCCGCTCTCCAATCATTCTGGTCGAATCATCATCGGTTTGAATCGCCGACCGTTCGATAAGTAGTTTGAGGCTTGGGGCGACTCGGTGGAAACCGGATAGTCGATCTGCCATGTGTGCTGACAAAGGCAACGGTTCAGGTTGTAATGATTCTTGCTGCGAGCACGAGTGGCTGACAAGGAGAGTGACGACTTCTGACACGGGCACGAGCTCGGGAATCAGAGCGATCAGGAGAGATTCGAATTGACTTGCCGCTTTCCGATTCGTGCCGTCCATTTCTTCGACTCTCTCTGGATTCGGTCTTCTAGGGTAGAGGGGTTGATGTGCCGGGTGAGGCGTTTGACCCAAGAAGGCGGGTTGAAGAATGATTCTTCAGCCGGTGGACAGTTCCGGACTTGCGTTCTAGCGTGAGCACGAGGACGGCCCTGTGGCCTGAGTCCCTGCGGACGCTAGAGGGAGCGTTGTGTACAACATCCGAAACTTTGGGCGAATGATTGTGGATGCGGCAAGGCGTGAGGCTTATCTCGGTGCCCTTGAAGCAGCTATTGATCCGTCGTCCCGTGTGCTCGATTTGGGAGCGGGGACGGGGTTCTTCACTCTCGCGGCTCTCGGTCTTGGGGCTCGTGAAGTGGTCGCGGTTGAAATGATGGATGCGATCGAACTTCTCCCAGGCGTTGTACGAGACAATGGGTTCGAATCTCGGTGTCAGATCTATCGTGGCGATGTTCGAGAGTTGGATATTGGCACGTTTGACCTCATTATCTCGGATCTGCGCGGTGTGGGCCCGCTCTACGGCAATCATCTTGAGGTAATCGACTACGCCAACAAACACCTGTTGAGCGACGGAGGAGTTCTATTGCCTCTACGTGATCGACTGGGGGCAGCCCTCATTGCTGCGCCCGAAGAGCGTGATCGCCGGATCAAGCCTTGGCACGTCGATGAGTATTCTTATGCGCCCTACGAGCACTCGTCTCTGACCGCCCCGGGGTCGTTGCGTGAATCTAGTCCGACAGTTCTGACCGAGCCAGTAATTTGGGCAGAAATTGACTATCGCTGTACGACATCGCTCGAGCAACGCCACTTTGGTGGAAGCTTCCAGTCTCGAGTCACTCAGGACGGAGCTGCGGACGGAATTGTCTATTGGTTCGAAGCGAGCATCACCGAGGACCACCACTATTCGACCAAGCTGGGTGATTCTGATCCGACTTATGGTCGTCTATATCTTCCGTTCAAGAAGGAGTTGACACTGACCGAGGGTGAGCAGGTGTCACTCTCGATCGAAGCGATGAAAATTGGTGGCGACTACGCATGGCGTTGGGGGGCTTCTGCCGGACTGGAGGTTCGTGGACACAGCTCTCTTGATCAACAAATAGTTCCTGGCCAGCCATCAGCATCGCTTCCGTCCGATATTGACCAGAAAAGGGTTCAGCAGGACATAGAAGTGCTCAAGCTGCTCGGCAGAGGGGTGGATAGTAAATCGATCTCCGACCTACTGGTCGAACGGGATCCTCGCACGGATCCGGAGCATGCGCTCCGAACAATTGAACGGCTTCGCGGCCGGTATGTGATGTCACGAGAGAGGAAATTGCTTTGATCGCAGACTCAGATCGATTTAGTTCGCCAAGACATGTGCTATTGAGGGAGGTCGAGGAAGAAACGATCCTCCTGAACACCGAAAGCGAGGCCTATTTTGCTCTCAATGAGGTTGGTGCTGTTGTCTTGAAGCACGTCATCAATGGCATGACGGTCAAGGAGACGTTGGATGAGCTCATGAACGAGTTTCGAACAGACAGAGCGACATTGGAAGCCGATGTTCATGACCTGCTTGGAGAACTCGTGAGGACGGGACTACTTGTTCGCCAGATTGACTAGGAGGCGCCTTGCCTGGGGGCGGTCGCTGGGAATGACCGGTCTTCTTGCTGGTCTGATTGGCCTCGCTGCCGTCCCTGTTGTGCACCTCGTCTCTGGGTTGTCTTCCAGTCGAGCTATAGGCGTGTGCTCGCGCCTTGGAACCCTCCAACTCGTCCGCCTAGAGACTCGCCATGCCGACCAAATTGGATCGGGCGTTTGGTTGGCGGCACGGATGTGGAGACTGGCCGATCGGGCGTGCATTGCTCGCTCGCTTGTGGCCTACGTGATGTGTCGATGGTGTGGAATTCCCGCTGAGATAATGGTTGGGATGTCTCCCAAATCAAGAGAGTCTCATTGCTGGGTCAGTGTTCTTGACCACGCAATCGACGACACGCCTGATGTGACCAGCCGCTATGTCGCATTCGACGGCCCACTGTTACCGCGAGGATGAGTGCCTCCTGCTCCGTCATTGATTTGTTCGGACTTCCCGTCAGCGTGCCTGCTGATCTTGGCCCCCTACCAACTGGTCTACGTATTCTTGAGTCAGGCTCTGTGCCAGTGGCTGTTGTTGAGTTTGCTGAGACATGCACTGGCCAGGAATGGGACCTGGATGAGAATGTTTGGCTACAGGTGGTCGCCCCCGGACACATCCAGATCGTTCCCCGTCGCCATTTGGGCCAGGCAACGAAGGTTCACTACGTGATCGATTTGGCTGCGCCTTTGGCCCTTGCTTCGCTGGGTGAGGTGATCATTCACGGTGCCGCCTTGGTCAAAAACGAGCAGGCGATCCTGATCATGGGAGCATCGGGACAAGGTAAGTCCACATTAAGCACGATGCTTTGCATATCCGGATACTCCATTCTGGCTGATGATTCGACCCGTCTGTCAATCGAAGCCGACACAGTCATCGCATGGCCGAGCTACCCGGCCGTGAGACTCAACCCAGATGTGCTGCAGCAGTTCCCAAGTCTCACCCAGCTGGGAGTTGTCGCCGAATACGGAACAAAGGTTCGGGTAGATGTCACTCCGTATTTTGTGCCGAAACCGAAACCCATTTGTCACCTCGTGATATTGGGAGAATCGGCGAAGGAACCGAACCTTTCGCTCGTGGGGCCTGCGCAGCTTCTGGGCTCTGTCGCCCAGCACTGCTTCCGAACTCCGCTGCGATCAGATGAAGTGAGCATGCTGTTTGATTCATTGGCTTTTGCTGTCGAATGCGGTGGTAGTCGCTTGAACTACGAACGCTCGGCTCAGGGCACTCAGGGGGCGATCGATCTTCTCGACAACTTGGTTTCGGAGTCGACGGCGAGTTCTTAAGACAGGCCAGGCGCAGTCTTATGGTAATTCGGGCTCGTTGGTGCCGAGCAAGCTTTCAGCTTGAATCCGAAACATCGCGGCATAGACCCCGTTGGGAGTTTTGAGCAGGTCCTGATGGCTACCTTCCTCGGCAACCGAGCCATCAACAAGAACAAGGATTCGGTCGGCACAGCGAACTGAACTGAAACGATGAGAGACCAGCACGATGGTGTTGCCGGGAAAGTGCGACCGGAGTGAACTGAAGAATTGTTCTTCTCCCGCTGCATCTGTGCTTGAGGTCGGCTCGTCGAGAAGAACGATTGGTGTCTGGGCCAGGATGGAGCGGGCAACCGCGAGGCGCTGCCATTGCCCTATTGACAAGTCGACCCCGTTGGCGAATTTCTTGCCCAGACGAGTGTGAACCCCATCTGGCAGCTCCTCGACAGGTTTTGTAAGTCCAACCGCTCGGAGGCATTCGTCAACTGTTAGCCCATGAGTCTCAGATGCTGACCCCATCAATATGTTGTCTTGCACACTGAGTTCGTATTTGGCGAAGTCCTGGAAAGTCGCTGTTGCCGTTCCCGTGAGGGGACCTTGGACTGGCTGAGCGACGCCTTCGACGCTGGTGGAGAATGATCCAACTGTTGGGGTGTAGAGACCGGCGAGGATCTTCAGCAGAGTTGATTTCCCCGAGCCGTTAGGACCAACGATGGCGAGAAACTCACCCTGGTTGATGGTGAGATTGATGTCGTCCAGGGCGGGCATGCTGGCCTCTTCGTATTGGTATCCCACGTGCGCCAGATGTAGATCCACCGAGTCGGGGTTCGCTGTCGCGGTTGGGATCGCTGGCCAGCTCACGAGGAATTCGCGCAGATCTCGAAAATGGAGAGCGGTCCCAACCAAGGACGAGGTCGCCGCCGTTGTCGTCTGAATCTGGCTAGCGAGCAGATATATGGCGAAGGCAGCAGCGGCTGCATCGGCGATACCAAGTGAGCCCTTGGTTACCTCATAGGACAAGAATCCGAGAGAGGCAATCAAGACCAGTGATCCTCCGACGGCTCCGACAGCGTCGTAAACAACTCGGCGAAGAACGAGGTTTTGTAGGAGTCGCAGGCGAACGGCGAAGAGATGGTCATAGCGGTTGAGAACTCGCCCGGCTGTTCCGTTCAAGCGGAGTTCCTTTCCTTCGGACCTGCTGGTGAGGGCCGAACCCAGATACCGCCGCTCGCGATCTGAGGGTGTGTTGTGATATCGAAACTGATACTCGAATCGGCCTTTCGCCGCACCGATCAAGAAAAGCAGTGCACCTGAGGCAAGGATGAGCAGGAGCATTTTTGGTGCTGTACGAGCAACAACGAGTGATAAGGCGGCGAGGGTCAGTGACCCGGTAACAATCGTCACGAGTGCCCATACCGCCGTCCAAAGTCGACTCGAGGTGGTCGTCAGAGATCGCTGCAAGGCGTCTTGGAAACTTGCTTGTTCGAACTCATCGAATGGCGCTCGGATGGCTGATCGGTAGACGTCGAGGGTGACAGACCGCTCGAGTCGTTCGGAAAGCGGCCACTGGATCTCTCTCACAGCGGAGCCTGCGATGCGTCTGGCCATGATGACGGCTCCCAGGATAATGAGCGATATGGCATCGAATTGTTCTTGCTCGATTCGAGCAATTGCTTCCCGCAAGAGCAAGACTTCACCGGCTGTCAACGCGGCAATGGCAGCGGACAGAACAAAGGCAACGACAAAGAGTCGTCCACCTCGATGGGCGACTAGCTTGGTGATTGCGATGAACGCTCTGAATGAATTTTCATCATCGGCAGTGGCTGAGCTTGACTCAGATGCTGTGCCCATACCCGCCCTTGGAGATTAGATGTGAGATCTTCCTTCGTCCTGGTCTATCGGCCAAACGGCAGAATTCGTGATGAAGAGGACATCCAATCAGCCCTTCGGGAGTTGCGAAAGGTTCCTGGCAAGGTTTCGATTGTTCGTCCACATGATGGGGTGGCCGTTGTCTGGCTCGATGCGGACAATACTTCTGGATCGTGTTTGAGTTCTAACTCTCGTTCTGAAGGGCCGCCGTTCCGTCTTCTGATTACTCAGGGCAGCGATGCGACGAAGGCTTCGTTGGAGCAAGGCTTCGTTGAGCTTGGTCGAGGCCGTTCATCATGGAATGAAGGCTGGGTGCTCATTGAAGTTGACTCCCACGGGGTTCGTGTGGCCACCGATCCAGCAGGAGAGGCCAGTGTTCATTGGTCACGGGACGAGGAGACACTGGTAGTCGGGTCGCAGGTCCGGCATGTACTGGCACACCCGAACGTTGCTCGAGATCCAGCCGACGAGGTGATCTTTGATCGCCTGATGGGTTTGGGGAACGGGGGCGATCGCACCCTCTTCAGGAGTATCACTTCCCTTCTTCCGGGTCACGTTCTGCAATCGCATCGAACAAGAGGAACCCATGTGCGTCAGTGGTGGACCTGGCCAGTTCCCCAGAACACTGCTGGGCTCAGTCCTCAAGAAATCTACACCGCGGTGCAGGCAGCGGTAGGACGATCCTTAGATGGGGGTCGACTGGGGGTCTTGCTCAGTGGCGGGCTCGACTCGTCGATTCTGGCTGGCTTGGCGGCAAAGCAAGGTGGCGATGTGACTGCCCTGACAATTCGATACCCCGGTCTGCCGTGTGATGAATCGGAATATCAGGACGCAGTCCTCACTCACACCCAGCTTCCCGAACTGTCCGTCAGCCACCGTCCTTTCGATCTTCTGAATGACTTTGTTGAACCAATCGAGAGGTTCAAGTTGCCATTGACCAGGGTTGAGCCTGAGACGATCGACATTCTAAGAACGGCATCGAGCTGTGGAGTTCATACCGTTCTAAATGGAGTTGGTGGCGATGAAATATTTGCTCAGGATCAACTTGATGTCGTCGAGCTCGCAAGGAACCATGATGCAACTTGGCTGTGGTCCGGATCTCGTGACCGATTGAAAGACCTTGCCAGAACGGTCTTGCCGCGCCGCGCTCTTGCACAGCTGTACCAGCATCGGATGCCGGCCTTCATCGGACAGGACTTCGCTCAAGAATTGAAGATAGGTACTCGTCGAGTTCCGCAGTCTCGCGGACTGGGAGACGAAGCTGCGGTCCGCCGACGTTTGTACGAAACCTTCGCTTCGAGCCAGGCCCAGATCGGACGCGAGACGCGATGCATGACCGAGGAAATGACCGGTGTCGAGTTCCGCCGCCCGTTTCTCGACCTGCTTGTCGTTGGCCGAATGTGCGGAGTCAGCAATCGCTCACTTGCGGGCCAAGACGACAGTCGCGCATACCAGCGAACCACATTTGCAAGCATGCTTCCGGCAGCAATTCGGGATCGAAGAGGCAAGGTTCATTTCGACTACCGGCATGCCATCGATCTCGCCAGTCCTGAAATCGACCACCTCTTGTGTGACATGGTCCTGGAAGATCGAGGCTTTGTGATTTCTCAAGAACTACGCGATATGAGGAAAGAACTCCTAGTACGCGCTGAACGTGATCTTGCGTCGATCCCGCCGCTCGCAACCCCTATCTGGCGGGCCCTCGGGCTGGAGCAATGGTTGCGGAGCGTGGTCGAATAGTTGAAACCTAAACTATTCTGTGCCTACACTTGCGGAGAGGGCAGCGCGGAGTGCCCAGCAACTTGCTGTGGCAATGTGGCGCGCGTTGGTGTGGGAAATGAAAGAATACAAGAAACCAGAACTGGTGAAACTCGGTGCTTTTGCTGAACTCACCCGTGGCAACATGGGCTCGTTCAACGACGGTGGCGGTGCTGGAAGCGGCATGGCCGAAACCGATGGCATGGGTATGGGCGGTGATGGCTGACCTTGCGTCAGCTGGCGGTCGTTGGTCTTGACCAGCGGCCGCCGTTCGTATTTTTGGGGACGGCCCTGAGGCAGCGCTAGGACACTACCCAGGCCGGGCGCCAGGCACCGCTCGTATAGCCTGCTCCGCCTGGAGGCCAGCAAAGGGCGATGATGACCGAGCCAAGACCGGCGGCCATGGCGACGTTTCCGAGCATGACCAGGGCCAGGATGATTGGTGCGTAGACACCAACGATCATATCGCTCGAGAAGAAACCAGCAATGGCAAGCAGCGGTTGCTCTTCTTTGCTCGCTCGCTTGATTGACGATCGGGCCCGATAGAGCACGACAGCGACCATAAGCTCGATAATGCTCTGGTTGACTGCGGCCGACACGAGCACGAGAGCGGCTCCGATGAGCACGGACCGGTCAGCCAGGTCACCTCGCGACAATGAGCTGTTGTCGCGCACTAAGCGAAGAAGAGGAGTTAGCGCACCTCGAACGCGTTCGCCCACAGAACTGGAGGTGCCAGTGATGAAGAGGTAGAGGGCGCCCATGATCAACCCAAAGGCGGCAACGGCCATGCCAATCTGGAAATACACAGGTGTCATGTTCCTCCTATCGGTTGTTCTGTCATCACTCTAAGTCCTTTTGCTTGTTGGCGAGCATCGGCAGCCGCAGTTTTGACCAGTTCGTGTCACTCGTTGCTGGCTTCTTCGTTGGCTGTCCTTGCTTCTTCAGGCCTAAACCAACCGGCTTGGTGGGCCAGGGCGACGGCCTCCAGTTGCGAGTTTGCTCCCAGCTTTCGCAGGATACTTTTGACCTGGGTTCGCACGGTTTCAACGGAGACGAAGTCGCGTGTTGCCAGCTTGCCGAGCGAGTGTCCTTCAACCAGGCCGCTGAGTATCACGGCTTCCCGAATAGTTAGCTCGGCAAACGGTTCGAGTCGTAGTTGCTGGTTCTTTCGGTTTCGCTGCGATTCTTCGACCAGGAGATGCCGTCTCTGAGCTTCAGTCCCCAACCCTGCACAAGCTCGCTCTATCGACTCGACGATCGAGTCAAGCGGTTCGCCCTTGCTGACCACATCGAGGGCCCCCGCCTGTAGACAGTATCCCCAGGTGTCAGACGTAGATTCCCCGGTGAGAACCAGCACCGCCGTACCCGAACTCACGATTGGCCCAACGAGGCTGGCCCCGCCACCGTCGTACGGCAGGCCGAGGTCGAGAATTACAAGGTCGGCCTCCTGAGAATTGATCCACTCAACAAGCTCTGCGGCTGGTGCAAGCTCAGCGATCACTGACTCGATTCCGACCGACTCCAGGCGACTCTGCAGTCCCAGGCTGAGCAAGGCATGATCATCAACGATGACGACCAAGTAGTGCCCCACTACGAGGCGAACGCTGGTCGGGTTGAGGCCAAAGCCGAGAAGGCGAGGACGAATCGGGGGTGGCCGGAACCGTCTGCTTCGTAATAGAGCTCCGCCCCATTGGCTTTAGCTAGCCGTCGAGAAACGTGCAAGCCGATGCCAAGACCGGTTCGGTTGGTAGTGACACCACGATTGAAGATCGATTGCCCGTCGACACCAATCAAGCCTGGTCCGGTGTCGGCCACTTCGATTCGTAGACCTCGTGGGTCGTCCTCGATTTGCAGGGAGATTGTTCCGTCGCCGTGTCGCTCGGCGTTCTCAACCAGGTTCTGGACAATGGACAAGACTTGGGACTCGCATCCGCTGACAACGGCCCGATCGGGTGTGCGAAGATAGATCTCGATGCCAGCGGATCGCCGCACATTCACGAGGTCTTCGATTGGCCGTACCAGATCAAAACTCACGGGGTCTTCATGATCTCGTCTCGTGAGTACCCGTAGTCGAGCGATCTCGGCTTTGAGCAGGCCACCACCTTCTCCTGGGGTATCAGGGGTCGCGGCCTCGATCGAGAGCAAACCACCGCGAAGGTCGTGCATCAGGTCGTCAGTCTGCTGTTTAGTCGAGACCAGATCGAATCGCACCTTGGTCAGACTTCGACTGATGTCCGCCAGCGTGAGCTCCAGGTCGACCAGCATGCCAAAGAGGCAGACCATGCCGGAGACGCTGGCCAGTAGTGACAAGCCGAGGGATTGGCTTGTTCCGTCAAACCAGGATTCGTCAATCAAGGCGGCATTGGCTATCCCAAGGGCTCCCAAGCCACTAAATGTCTCGAACCAGTCGTTTCGATGGAAACCTCGAACCAATAGGACAACGGCCAGAATTGACCAAAGAAGAACCAGGATCGAGGTGATCGATGCTGACGGCGAGGCATGTGTGACCAGAACTACCCAGCACCATGCGGCACCGGGAATTGCCAGCACCAGAGCAGTCGCAATCGCGATCCTGCTTCTCGTCTTGACGATTCTATACAGACATGCCGCACCGCTCAGGCAGAACAATGTTGTTGCTGCTACTCCGAGTCGAGAGGACAGAGTCTGCCCTTCGTTCAAGACCAGATTTCTTGTGGACTCGAGAGTGATGAGGAAGCCAGCGGCAAAGAGGCTGAGCAAGAACATCATGAACGCAAGACCAACCGCCTTGTCGCCTTCTGAATCTGTTTCCCTTACCCGGATCTCGCCCACGTTCCAACGCCCCTCCCTCAACGGACAAACGAACTCTAGACCACGTTCTCTTCAACATTCAAATAGTTGGCTTGCCCAGGCGTCAGCGAATACACCAGATGGGTGAAGAACTGCGTCTGCTGTCTGGACCACGATGCCATCACACACACAACAGATAAGGCGGAGGAATCCCAAATGATGATGTACACACTTATTCAGAGCTGGCTCGTTTCGAAGACCGAAGGAGAGCGTGGCGCAGGCTTGGCCGAGTATGCTCTTTTGCTCTTCCTCGTGGCCTTGGCCGCTCTCGTCGCTCTGACTGCACTCGGTGCCAGGGTTAGCGTTCTCTTCACCGAGATCACGACAGCGCTCGGCGGTTAGGAGCAAGGTTCTTCCAGCCAGGTGGTGGTCGCCCTTGTTGTGACCACCACTTGCGGCTGGTGTTTGGACAGAGGCGGTGATACCGCCGGTGGCTCATATAAGGAGGCGGAGCGTGCATGGGTACGAGAGAAGCGCCGGATGTCTGGTCGGGTGTCGAGTGGCGAGCGGCCATGTGTCCCAACGTTCTGAGGGACGGATCTCAAACAGCAGTCGGGCAGAGCGAGGAGCGGGGTTAGCTGAGTACGGCTTGTTGGTCGCTCTGGTGGCGGTGGTCAGTATTCCGGCGCTCATAGCACTGGGTCCCGTGATCGTCCAGATGATCACAACTTTCACTACGGGCCTTGGTGGCTGATGTCGTCCGTGCTCAAGACAAGACAGCGGGAACGAGGTGCCGCGCTGGCAGAGTTTGCGCTTGTATTGCCACTGCTCTTGATTCTCATCTTTGGGTTGATCGAATTTGGCATTGCTTTCAATCGGGCGCAAGCTGTCGAGGCTGCAGCTCGAGAGGGCGGCCGACTTGCATCTCTCTCAACTACGACAGCAGCCCAGATCAGCACTCGAGTCGACGATGCCTTGATCGGAATTCCCATGGACGGTCCCGTCACGGTCAGCCCGGGGATTTCGTGTCTTGGCCGTCAGGGTGAAGAAGTGCATGTCACTGTGAGCGCCCCTCATGACGTGGAGATTCCACTCTTGTTCTCTACAACTATTACTCTGGCAAGCGAGGCGGTTTTTCGATGCGAGGCATAGGAACAGACCTGAGCAACGCGAAGCCGGACGATCGATATGGTGAACGAGGCATCGCCTTGCCCTTTGTTGCCATCTCGATGGTGGTACTGCTTGGCATCGCCTCCATCACCATTGACATCGGCAACGGCTACCGCACAAGACGGGCCCTTATTGCCGCCACTGATTCTTCCGCCCTTGCCGCTGCCCAGGATTACGCCATCGATCTTGACGGCTGTTCGTTGTCCGCTGGCCCGTATCTCTCGGCCAACGATGCGGACGCCGCTCACAGCTGCACGCCACACTTCATCACCAGTGATCAGGGTTATGTGGTGGTTGAAGCGACCACCAATGTTCAAACCTGGTTTGCTGGCGTCATTGGTCAGGGCGATTACAACGCTGGCTCTGTGACTGCAGCAGTCTGGGGTCCTCCGATGGCCGTCACTGGGCTTCGCCCTATCGGCCTCTGTTTCGAAGGGTCCACTGCACTTCAGGACATCGTCAATAATCCGCCGCCAACTAACACGGTTCTGCGGATCGACTATGACAAGGACCAACCAGACGATTGTGGTGGAGGCATGACCCCAGGCAACTGGGGAACCGTTGATTTCGACGGTGGATCCAATTCAAACAACGACACCAAGGACTGGGTGGTGAACGGTTACCCCGGCGAGGTCTATTTCAGCAACCATGTCGTGTTCAGTTGCTCCGGTGAGGCCCACTGCTATGAGGGCGATACTGGGGCCCTCGCTGGCATCAGGAATCAGCTAAACGGCCTGCGCAACAGTGGTATCTTCTTCACCCTGCCAGTGTTTAATTTCATCGAGAACCCCGGTGCCAATGCCGACATGCACCTGATGGGGGTGCTCAGGGTCCAGCTTCTGTCGTTCAAGGTAAATGGAAACCCTGGGGGACGATACTTTGAGTTTCTGGTTGAGCCTGGCTTGATTACAGGCACCTGTTGCGGACCCGGCGAAGGTGCAGGTGACAACAAGGTCATCGCGATCTGCGCCGTAGATCCAAATGCCTACTTGGCCTGCGAGCCATAAGGATGACCGCCCATGGCGATCCTTGCAGATGCCGCCAAGACTTGCTTAATAGTTGAATGATTCGTGCAATTGGAGGGGAACTGAATGAACCGGAAACTGATTGGAATCGTTTCTGCACTGGTCTTGGCATTAGTCGGCACGGTCGCGCTCGTTGGCTACGTGAGCAATGCAGAGGATCGGGCGTTGGAGGGCGAGGAGCTGGTCGAGGTCTATGTCATCGACCAAGTCATCCCTGCGGGGACCGCCGGAGATGCTCTGGAAGCATTCGTCACGGTGGAGAAGGTGCCGATCAAGGTTCAGGCGTCAGAGGCCGTTACCAGTCTCGCTTCACTGTCTGGCCGGGTTGCTTCGGTTGACCTGCTGCCGGGCGAGCAGCTGGTTGATGGCCGGTTTGTCAGCCGGTCCGAGGTCACCGACCGAGCGGCCGGTGTGCAAGTGCCGGATGACTTGGTTGAGCTCACGATCCAGTTGGACCCGGCACAGGCCATTGGCGGGTTGATCGATCCGGGGCAGCTGGTTGCGGTCTTTGCCTCTTTTGAGCCCTTCGACCTGGTGGCTGCTGTGGTCGAGGTGGATGGCGAGGAGGTTGCACTACCGGAAACGATTGCCTCATCGGTTGAGGGTAAGACCCCAAATAGCACCGACATCATCTTGCGAAAGGTTCTGGTCACGGCGGTACAGCGGGTGACCGTGCGAGTGGCTGGTACTGAAGAAGATGACAACAGTCGGTTCGACACAGCGCCAGAGGACGCACTACTCGTCACCTTGGCCGTTGAGCCTAAGGATGCCGAGAGAATCGTCTTCACCGCCGAATTCGGCTTGCTGTGGTTGGCCGTCGACCGTGACAGCGTTCCTGAGGTTGCAGATCCAATCCAGACCCGAGAGTCCATCTATGAAAACCCCGAAGTTGATCAATAATGAGTGGCATCTCGGTCATCTCGGGAAACGCAGCGGTAGAGAAACGCGTTCTCGAACTCTTTGGCCGTGAGAACTCGGTTCGCAGGGTGTGGTCGACCCAGTGGCAAAATCCGACGGAGACTGCCATGGATGCCTGCGCGGCCAATCCCGATCTGGTGATATTTGGTGGTGACCTTGAGCGCGATGATCTCCGGGCCATCGTTCCGGAAATCGATCGCCTCTTCCCGGCGGCGGCAATCATGGTTCTGACGCAGAGCCGAGACCCTGACCTCATGGTCGAATTGCTACGGCTTGGGGCACGAGATGTGCTGGAAGAGGGCGGCGCGGAGACAGAGCTGGTCGATCGGGTCCAACAACTGCTCAAGCTTGCCGCTCAACGTAAGCAGAATCAGGATGTCGGCGGCGGGCACCCACGGAGACGAGTGATCTCGATTCTCAGTCCCAAGGGCGGTACCGGGAAGACCACATTGGCAACGAACCTGGCCGTCTCTCTGGCCAAGCGACTACCAAATCAGGTCCTCTTGGTCGATCTCGACCTGCAATTCGGAGATTGCTCGGCTGCTCTTAGCTTGCAGCCAGAACACTTCCTCAACCATGCCATTGCTTCCGCCTCTCACGAACGAAGTGCACTGAAAGTGTTTCTTACTGCCCACTCATCTGGCCTCAGCGTTTTACCGCCTCCAGCAGACCTGATGGAGGCCGATGAGATTGACAGTGACCAGATGAAGCGGACGATTGGTGCTCTGACCGAAGAGTTCCCCTTTGTCATCATGGACACCGCGGCTGGAATTGATCCCTCCTCAATAGCCGCTATGGAATTCGCCACAGATTTCTTGCTCATCTCAACCACTGATGTGCCCAGCATCCGTGCTCTTCGGCGCCAGATCGACGCCCTGGATCAGATCGGTTTCATGTCGGCTCGACGCACCTTTGTGCTCAATCGTTCGAACGCCAAGGTTGGATTGAACAAGCAAGACATCGAACAGTCGGTGGGGATGGAAGCAATGTTCGAAATTCCTAGCTCGAGATCCATCCCAATCTCGACCAACGAAGGTGTTCCGATTGTCGAGAAGGACGCCGGTGGACTTGGTCGGAGTTTTGATGAGATCGCTGACTATTTTGTGCCCCGCGATAGGGGCGGGCACTCAAGATTCCGACTACGGAGAAAGGCACGTTGATGGGTATCGGAGAACTGCTTCGGCAAACGACATCGGAGAAGCGATCGGTTGACTCGATCTTGCCGGGAGAGGAGGACAGCACGCCGCGGTTGGATGATCCGCTGGCAAGTTTCAAGTCCCGAGCTCAGGTGGCTCTCTTCGAGCGATTGGGAACGAGGCTCTTTGATCCAAATCTGGCCGAAGAGCAGCTGCGATCGTATGTGGTCCGGGAGTTGGACGAGATCCTGGCCAACGAGCTGACCCAGCTGTCAAACGAAGAGCGACACGGATTGGTTGAGTCGATTGGTGCCGATATTCTCGGCCTTGGACCCATAGAACCGTATCTCGCTGATCCAGAAGTCACCGAGATCATGGTCAATTCCGATGACTCCATTTATGTTGAGCGCGCTGGACGACTCTTCCTGACCGATTCTCGATTCGTCGCGACCGACCATCTACGGCAGGTCATTGAGAAGATTGTGGCTGCTGTGGGCCGTCGTATTGATGAGTCCTCACCAATGGTCGACGCGAGGCTTCCTGACGGATCTCGCGTGAACGCCATCATTCCGCCGCTGGCCGTCGATGGTCCGATGCTGACGATTCGAAAGTTTGCCAAGACGGCATTCGGGACCAGCGACCTCGTCAAGTTTGGAACACTCAACGAGCAGTCAGTTGAATTCATCGATGCCTGTGTGCGAGGCAAGCGAAACATCCTGATTAGTGGTGGCACCGGCACCGGAAAAACCACCCTGTTGAATGTTGTCTCGTCCTTCATCCCAACCGATGAACGCATCGTGACGATTGAGGACGCTGTCGAGCTGAGGCTGCTGCAGCGTCACGTGATCCGACTTGAAGCCAGGCCAGCCAATGTCGAAGGGAAAGGACAGATCCCGATCAGGGATCTTGTCCGGAACTCCTTGCGCATGCGTCCCGATCGAATTGTCGTTGGTGAGGTTCGAGGCGGTGAAGCCCTCGACATGCTCCAGGCCATGAATACCGGCCATGAGGGATCCTTGTCCACCTTGCACGCCAACACGCCTCGGGATGCTCTCTCGCGGTTGGAGACAATGGTGCTCATGTCCGGGTTGGATCTCCCCATTCGTGCCATTCGAGAGCAGATTGCTTCCGCACTGGACCTCATTGTTCATTTGGAACGCATGCGGGATGGGTCCCGCCGAGTGGTGGAGATCTCCGAGATCACGGGAATGGAAGGCGACACCATCACCATGTCGACAATCTACGAGTTTGATTATGACGCCGGCTTCGATTCGAATGGTCATTTTGTTGGCGAGATCCAACCAACGGGCCTCCGTCCGATGTTCTCTGAGGAGCTCCAGCAACAGGGGATCGAACTGCCGCAAGAGCTTCTCAATGCTGGTCTCGATGTGCTGACCGAAGGCGGCTGGAAGTAATGAGGTTGGGCATCCATCGTTGCACAGCGATGATCCTGGTTGCCGCGCTCTTTGTCCTGGGGATAACCGTCCCGGCCTCGGGACAATCCGACGATGAGATCCAAATACTTGAAATCGAAGAGGGTGGAGAGACCACCTCCCTCGTGATCGCCATCCCACCGGCAATTGGTGATATCGCTCCGGTTCGCTCCAACTTCGGCTTGACCGTCGACGGTCAGGTAGCTGATTTCACCGTTCGTCCGATCGATGAAGTCGTTGATGTTGTCATCGTGATTGACACCTCAGGCAGCATGCGGGGAGGGGCAATTGCAGCGGCAAAATCGGCTGCCTTGACGTTTGTGGAGCAGCTTCCGGCGGAGACTGAGGTAGCAGTTGTCGGCTTTGGAGCAACAGCGGAGGTTGCATCGGACTTGGGAACGGACCGTGCTGTGACTAACACGGCCATTTCCTCTCTGCAAACTCGAGGCGAGACGGCGCTCTGGGACAGTCTGGTATTGGCGGCGAGCATATTGGAGGAGAAGGGGGCTGAGCAGCCTTACGTCATTGTGCTGTCTGATGGCGACGACACCGTGAGCCAATCGACGCGGGAGGCGGCAGTTCAGAACTTGAATGGCAGTGATGTCGGACTCTATGCCGTCGCGATCGAGAGTCCGGATAGCAACGGCGCAAACCTGCGAGCTGCGGTTGATTCCGTTGGTGGCCAATTTTTTGCCACGACGGACACGTCGACGTTGGATGGCCTGTACCGAGACATCGCCAACCGTCTGGCCAGCCGATACGTTCTCCAATTCAGTCCAAGCACATCCAACGAGCAAACAGTCGTTGTCTCGGTAGCGGTCGAAGGGGCAGTGGCCACGGCACGTGGAACTATCGGGAGTGGACAGGCTGTTGAGGCGGCAGTCGTAACTATTGCACCTGTCATCAATGTTGACCCAGCCACCGAGCTTGGCACGGTAAATGGATCAGAACTGGGTCTGCTCGGCAGCTCGTCGGCCTTGGCTCTCGGTGCTCTCTGTCTCTTCGGAGCATTCTTCCTCGTCGCATCGGCGATTGTCGTTCCCAGCTCTGAGATCTCGCTGAATTCGGGTGCTTCCAAGAGTGATCGACTGTTTGCCTTGAATGGACGAGTGACCAGAGCGACTGATCGCTTGATCTCCGAGAATGATCAGGATGGGCAAGTTGATGAGTTTCTTGACGCCGCAGGCATCAATCTGAAAGCGGGAGAATTCGTTTTGCTGACTCTGTTGGTTACAGTCGTTACCGGGTTAGTTGGAATCGCTCTCGGTGGCTTGTTCCTCGGCTTCTTCTTTGCGGCCTTGGCCTTCCTCGGAGCCTATGTTTATGTTTCTGCTCGGACATCCCGTCGTCGGAATCGGTTCGCCGACCAGCTGACTGACGCACTCGGCATCATGACTGGCAGTCTCCGGTCAGGTCGAGGTTTGCCTCAGGCAATCGAGCTGGTATCCCAAGAAGCTCCCTCGCCGACAGATGAGCAGTTTCGCCGGATCGTTTTTGAGACCCGCGTGGGACGGGACCTCACCGATTCGATGTCCGCTACGGCGACACGGATGAAGAGCCAGGATCTTGAGTGGGTGACTAGGGCGGTCGACATCAATCGTGAGCTTGGTGGCGATTTGACCGAGCTTTTGGACAATGTCGCCAACACCATCCGAGAGCGCCGCCGCATCGCTCGCCATGTTCAAGCCCTGTCGGCCGAAGGGCGGATGTCTGGATGGGTTCTTCTTGGCTTGCCGGTCGTGATGTTCCTCTTCCTGGTGTGGCGCACACCAGAGAGTGCGGCCCTCATGACCCAGACCGGTCCTGGTCGCATCATGCTTGGCATCGGCTTGCTTGGCATGTTCCTGGGCTATTTGTGGATCCGAAAACTCGTTGATGTGAAGTACTGAGGGGAGTCAGATGCCTATTCTAGTTTGGTTAGCTGCGGCGGCAATAGCAAGCTCGCTCCCCATCGCCTGGTGGGCGGTCAATAGTGATCGTGAGATGGTTGGCCGGGTCAGCAAGAACCTGAGCCAGCACGACTCTCCCACCATGCGCTCCGCGGTGTTGGAGTACTCGGCCACCGAGCGTTTCGTTGGACCAGTGGTGAAGCAGGTTGGTAGGCAGGTTCTACGCTTCACACCCGGCGGCTGGGTGAAGTCGAAGCAACAATCGTTGGGCAAAGCGGGACTTCTTGGCCGGTTCTCTCCCGAGCAGATGCTCGGGGCAAAGGTCACGCTCGGGCTTGTGGTGACCCTTCTTCTCGGGCTGCGGCTAGCCAATAGTTTCAGCGGTCGTGGTCTTTTTCTGGCGATTTCATTCTCCGCGGTGGCCTTCTTCATTCCCGACTTGTTGGTTCGAGCGATCGCTGACCGAAGGGCCGAAGAGATCACACTCTTGCTGCCCGACGTTCTTGATCAGCTGACGATTTCGGTCGAAGCTGGCCTTGGTTTTGAAGCGGCGCTGTCCCGGATCGCTCTACAGGACGATCACGCCCTGGCTCAGGAATTTGGTCGAATGCTGCAAGACGTGCAACTCGGTGCCCGACGGGGTGAAGCACTCAACGCCATGGCCCAACGAACTGCCGTGGGCGACCTTCGGCAGGTGGTATTGGCTCTTCGTCAAGCCGAGTCACTTGGTGTCCCTCTTGCCAAGACGCTCCGCACTCTTTCGATTGAGATGCGAGAGAAGCGGAAGTTTCGGGCCGAGGAACGGGCCAACAAGCTGCCGATCAAGATGATTTTCCCGCTGGGGCTCTGCATCCTGCCTGCTTTGTTCATCGTCATTATTGGTCCGGCGATTGTTTCGTACCTGGAAATTTTCTGATGGAGCCTGATGACTGATCTTGATACACCAAAACCGGTTCCACATTCTGTTTCTCGACTCCTAGAGGAACTCAGAAGTGAGCGCCCAGGCCTGCTTGGTATTGGACCGATCGGCACAGGATATGAACCCTTGGACGCGGTCCTGGGTGGCGGATTCCTGCCTGGTGAGGTCGTCCTGCTCGGGGGTCAACCCGGTGTGGGAAAGACTCTTTGTGCGCTGCAGTGGGCCCGAAATATCAGTGAAAAAGGCCGCCATGTGACCTTTGCCTGTTTCGAGCATGATGAGGCATCCCTGCTTAGCCGACTGCTGATCCAAGAGTTGGCGATGCTGGAGTCCGCGATCGATCACACCTCAATGCTCCTGGCCCGAAGCACGATTAGCGACCTGATGTTGGGACTGATCAGTCTCGAAGATGCAATTGCGCAATCTCCCGTGGTTGAGGCTGCCTTTCTTTCCCTTGAGGCGTTCTCGCCAAACCTCCAGCTCCTGCGGGCTTCGAGCCAGCACACAACACCACATGAGCTCAACGAGGTCAGCCATACGCATCTTGGCCCCGGCGGGTTCTTGTTTGTCGACTACCTCCAGAAGTTGCCCGTGCCGGGCGTGAATAACCTGGAGGAACGTTTCTACCACGCGGTTGAGATCATGAAAGAGCTAGCGATCACCCATCAGATCACCGTCGTCGCCCTTTCGGCAGTTGCGTCTTCGGGTGTCAATGCGGCGCGCCTGCGACTCTCGGACTTGCGAGGCTCCGATGCGCTAGCCCATGAGAGTGACATCGTGATTCTGATGAACCATAAGGTCACGGCCACGTCAGATCGACACCTGAAGTTTGACCTCACGCAGTTGGACCAGGCACGCAAGAGAACGATCTTCTCAATCGAGAAGAATCGGCGAGGTGAAACCGATGTGCATCTTGAGTTCGTGAAGGACTTTGGAAACTTCCGGTTCAATCCGAACGGCTCGTTCGTCAGTGAGACGCTCGTCGGGGATTAGATCAGCTAGGCATTCACCCAGGCTGGCTTCCATTCGCCCGATCCCTGACCAGCACCGCCAGGGGGCCAACAGAGAGCTATGACCACGGTGCTGAGGCCGAGGGCGACGGCAATGTCTCCCAGCATGAACAAGGCTAAAAGCATGGGGGTGTAGACGCCGACAATCATGTCGGTTGAGAAAAATCCGGCGACGGCCATGAGGGGTTGTTCTTGCTTTGTTGCGCTCTTGATCTTCGGTCGAGCTCGATAGAGCACAATGGCGATACCGAGGTCGATAATGCTGAGGTGGGTGACGGCGGAGGACAGAACCAGCGCGGCTCCGAGCAAGACCGTCCGGTCGGCCAGGTCACCACGAGACAAAGTGCTTCCGTCGCGCATAGCTCGGAGAGCGGGCGTCAGCATGCTTCGGACCTGTTCGCCGACTGAACTGGATCCACCAGAGACAAAGAGATAGAGAGCACCGAGGATCAAGGCAAATGCCGCCACGGCCATACCAGCTTGAATTGGATCGGAGATCATCCTGGAACTATCGGCAGAATCGTCGAAATCTGAACCCAGGCGATTTGCCTCACCCGATTGGCGTGAACGGCTTCCTAGTCACCGTCACCGTCACCGTCATCGTCATCGTCATCATCATCGTTGTCATCACCATCGTCCCGGTTGATTTTCCACTCACCGTTGTCCCAATCAATTTTAATGTCCCAATCTGCCTTGTCGATCTTGTCTTTCCAATCGTCGACAATCTCTTCCCAGTCGTCGCGTTGGTTGTCTCTCTTGTTGCCCTTATCCGGCTTGTTGCCCTTGCCGGGCTTATCCGGCTTGTTGCCCTTGCCGGGCTTGGAGGGTTTCGGTTCGACAGGGGCTTCGGGCTCATCGTCGGGAATCTCAGGGTTCTCGACCACTGGAGGCAGGACAACCTCGACCGGTTCCGGCTTGGCCGGCTCCGGGGGCAAGGTTTCCGGAGCTTCGGGAACGGTTGTTGGTACTTCTGGCTCGGTTCCCGTCGTTGGCGGGGCTTGTGTCGTCGGTGCTACCCCTGTTGGCTCGGGCTGGGCTGGGTCGGGTTTTGCTGGCTCAGCTGCCGGCGGAAGGATCGCGGCTGGCGACTTCGGAGTCGGTTGTTTGACGGCTGACCCGGGTGCCGCGGTGCTGTCAACAGACTGTGGCAGGGTAAGCGGAGGCGCTTGTTGCTCAGGTTCGACGTGGGGCGTGGCAATCCGAGGCTCATCGGAATCGGGGAAGACCTGGATGTCTTCCAGCTGAGCCTTCGGGGCGTTGTCAAGCGTGAGTGAAGCTCCGAGAGCAACAGCGGTCAATAACCCGACAGATGCAACGGACGCAATGGTGATTGATGCTGTTCGTCGAAACATGAAAAGGGTCCCTCCGATAATCGTGTTCCGACTCATAGACGCCAGTCCGATCTGGAACGTTCCGCTCTCAAGGAGAATTTCTTTGTCATTGGAATGGCCTCCCGGCCTGGCTCACGGTCCCGTCTACCATGAGCGAGCATCCACCGTAGTCGCCGAGGGAGTACTGAGCACAATGGGAATATCACCTTTTGTTCAAGGCTTGAGGGACAAGGTTGGGCATGACTTGCTGATGTTGCCGTCGGTGTCGGTTCTTGTCACCGATTCGGAGGAACGAATCCTGCTTGTCCGCCAAGCTGACTTCGGCCGTTGGGGCACTATCGGCGGGGCTATTGAGCCTGGTGAATCACCGGACGAAGCAGCCAAGCGAGAGACGCTCGAAGAGGCTGGCGTTGATGTCGAACTCACTGAACTTGTCGGGGTGTTCGGCGGCGATGGCTATGAGGTGACGTACCCCAATGGGGACAAGACCGCCTATGTCACTGTGGTTTATCGGGCACCGATTGTCTCTGGCTTGCCTATACCAGACCAGGACGAAACCACCGAAGTCGGCTGGTTCTCACCGGAGGACCTGCACACAACAGAGCTTCACTCGTTTGCTCAGCGACTCTTCAGCGATCTTGGTCTGAGGTAGTCGGGGTTTCCTCCGACGGCGGAGCGGCGAAGAACCGACGATTGCTCTCAATGTAGGCAATGGCCTTCTCGTATGCCCTGTCGTGGCCACGAGCGATATGTCCGCCAAAGGCCTCGTGGCCAGCAGCAGCCTGTCTTCGCATATGACGAACGAGTGCCTCTAGACGTTCACAGATCAGACTCACAAGGTCGAGGTCACATGATGTTCCGTACTCTTGGCAGAACAGGCGCAGCCTGCGCCGCTGTTCTTCGATCGAGCCAAAGGCTTCCCGGTTGCCCACGTCAAAGAGAGGACAAAACCGAAAGACGGCATAAGCCACATCCCACCGTGCAGGCCCAGGCGACGCTGTATCGAAGTCGAAGATGCCGGTGACTTCACCATTGCGCAGGACACAGTTGTAGGGCGCGAAGTCGTTGTGACAGATCACGTGTTCTGCCCGACCCTGCCCGGAACCGGTGGGCAGGATCTGCCAGGGGTGCTCAGCCTGGCTCTGATAGTCCGACGTCGCATCGTGGTACTGACGTAGGAGACGAGCGGCGGACACCAGAACCTTGTCGGTGCGGAATTGCCCGACGGTTGAAGCGTCCAGTGTGGTGCCCGGGAGATAGCTCACCATCTCCCGGCCATCGGCATCGAACCCAAGAGGCTCTGGTGCTCCAGCGAACCCACGTGAGGCCAGATGGGCCAAGAGTGACTGAACCTGCTGAGACCATGGCTGCCCCGGTCGATGGAGCACTCCATCAATCAGTGTGATCTTGTTGACCCCGCCAGACAGTTCCATTGGTTGAATCTAGTGCCTGCAAAGCTAGCGATTGATCGGACCCGGCAAGAGGAACGGGTAGGTACGGCGACGAACCTTGCGCTGCCAGAAACGGTCAGCCCGGCGAATCTTCTGCATGAAGGCCCAGGTCATCGCGTCTTGCTTGTAGTACTTAGCTATCTCTTCGGCTGTCAGTTGGATGTGCCTGGGGTCAGATGCGAGCTGTTCATTGGCGATCTGAAGCACGGTGGGAATCCAGTCTTCCAGTCCTTCCTTGTTCAGATTGGCGGCCAGATCAATGACGGCGCTGCGTGGATGATGGAAGTTGTCGATGGCTTCGTCAATGGCGAATCGTCTTGCAGGGGCACGCAAGGCCCAGGGCAGTGAGGCCATGAACAGTTCAAGATCCAGCATGGTCTTGCCCAAGCTGTCCTTCATGAGCGGAGTAGTGACATCCAGATAAGACAAGCTGTCGTCGTCCTCGATGATCCAGTTGGCCAGCTGGGAATCAACTCCCAGCTTCTCGTCGATGGATGCAATCATGGTGGAGATCAGGACTCCGAACATCGCTGTTCCCTCATCCTTGCTGGCGTTTCGCAGCCAGGCCGGACCAATTCGATGTGCCTCTCGTAATGGTTGGATGCAGTAGGCCACGAGTGAACCGTCGGACTGGGGGAGTGAGGTCAAGGATGTTGGGATGACATTGACAGATGCACTGGTGAGCTTGCCCAGGTACGTATTCAGGTTGTCTTCGTAGCGATCAAGAATCGCCTGGTTCTCGAATGGGGGAAGTCGTTTGGCTACGAACTCCCCATCCTCGGTCTTGGTGCGAAGCACGACGGATATCTCACCGAAGCCGAGCACATCGAGACTTGACGGGTCTGCATGCTCCAGAGCCATGACCACATCTTGTTCGAGTTTCTGGAGCTGCTCAAGTGTTGGTCCCATAGCACGGAGAATACCGAGATCGCTTCTGAGGCTCAAGGTCAGGTGAATTCCAGACCCGGAACCCCGATGTGGCATGGTGGTTCATGCATGACCTTGTGATTCGGAACGGGACAATTGTTGATGGCACGGGATCTGAGTCTTTTGTTGCTGACATTGCTGTTGATGGAGGCCTGATCTCCGCCGTCGGCTCCGACCTTGCCGAAGGAAGAACCGAGATCGATGCCGAGGGCAATCTCGTCACCCCTGGATTCGTTGATATCCATACCCACTATGACGGCCAGGTCACTTGGGATCCCGAACTGGCGCCTTCCAGTCAGCACGGAGTCACCACAGTAGTTTTCGGCAATTGTGGCGTCGGTTTTGCTCCGGCTCAAAAGGACAAGCACGAGTTCTTGATCCAGTTGATGGAAGGGGTCGAGGACATTCCCGGTGCTGCATTGAGCGAGGGAATCAGCTGGGACTGGGAGACCTTTCCCGATTATCTGGATGCACTGGAACGAGGCACGTATGCGGTTGACGTTGCTGCGCTCATCGCCCACGGACCGGTCCGTGCCTACGTCATGGGGGACCGAGGTGCCAAGAACGAGCCGGCCACACCCGAAGAGATCCACGAGATGGCTGCCATTGTGACCGAGGCGGTGGAAGCTGGTGCTATGGGCTTCTCAACTAGCCGGACCATTATTCATCAGGCCATCGATGGCGAGCCTGTGCCGGGCACGTTCGCCGCGGAAGACGAGATCTTCGCCCTTGGACGTGCAGTCGGCGTGACAGGGAAAGGCTTGTTCGAAGTAGCTCCGGCTGGGGTAGCCGGTGAGGATCTCATCGCTCCTCAACGTGAGTTGGATTGGATCTGTCGCCTTGCCGAGGAGATTGACCGGCCCATCACCTGGCTGATGTTGCAGAATGATGGGGCGCCCGATGATTGGCGCAAATTGATGGAGCTATCTCAAGAAGCTCAGGATGCTGGTCACCGGGTGATCCCTCAGGTGGCTGGTCGGCCATTTGGGATCCTGCTTGGCCTGTCGGGGCGCCATCGCTTCCTCGACTGTCCGACTTTTGCGCCATTCCAGGCGATGTCCCCTCAGGCGGCTGCTGAACAGATGAGAGATCCGGCAATCCGGGCAGCCTTGATCGCCGAGAGCGAAGCCAGCGTCGAGGCCATCCGAGAACTCAATCCTCTGGCGGCGAAGATGTTGGACAACTTCGATATGACGTTTCCTTTGGGAGATCCCGTTGACTACGAACCAGCTCCGGAATCCTCCATCGGTGGGCTTGCCCGTGAAACCGGAAAGCGCCCAATCGACGTGTACTTCGACGCCCTGCTGGAGCGTAAGGGAACAGCCATCTTGATGCAGCCGTTCCTGGGCTACTCCTACGGCAACGGTGACGCCCTGCACGAAATGCTTTCGCACCCGGGAGCCGTTCTTGGACTGGCCGACGGTGGTGCTCATTGCAACCTGATCTGCGACGCCTCCACGCCGACCTGGATGCTCACCCATTGGGCCAGGGACCGCACCCGTGGTCCGCTCTTGGATCTGCCATCGGTGGTGAAGAAGATGACGGCCGACACCGCTTCGCTCTTTGAACTACATGATCGAGGGCGCATTGCTGTGGGGCTGCGGGCTGATCTCAACATCATTGACTACGACGGGTTGACCTTGCGGGAGCCGGTGATGGTTGCTGACCTTCCCGCTGGTGGAACCCGCTTTCTTCAGCCAGCGGAGGGTTACTCGTACACGATCGTGGCCGGGGTGATTACCAGGGAGAATGATCAGTTCACCGGTGCATGTCCCGGCCGGCTCGTTCGCTCCTGAGACAGAGGCGCTTGCAACTGTCAGTCAGAAGATCAAGCCGGGCCGAGAAGATCCCACTTGTTGCCAGCAATATCGAAAAACACAACGACTTGGCCGTAGGCCTCCGTGCGAGGTTCGCCGACAAACTCAACCCCAGCAGCAAGCATCCTCTGATAGCTGGCATCGAAGTCGTCGACCTTCAAGAAGAACGAGACTCGCCCACCGGTCTGGTTGCCAACGAAGGCCTCTTGGGACTCGCCATCGGCCTTCGCCAACAGGATTCCCGCTCCGTCACCCTTTGGACAGACTTCGACCCAGCGTTTCGGCCGGCCGTCGTTGGTGAGCGACGGAGAGTCGGCAATCAGGTCGAAGTCCAAGACTCGGGTGAAGAAGTCGATGGCAAGGTCGTAGTCGGCGACAACGATGGTGACAAGGTGGATGGAAGACTGCATAGAGGCCATGACACCATTGTGCCGTTCTGGGCCGCGCTATGACGTAGGCTCTGTCGGTGAAAAGACTTCTTAGCACCGGGCTTGTTGCCGTCATCGCCCTGTTGTGGGCTTCCCCGGCATCAGCCACATGGTCAGTGGTCGGGGTTGACCCAGAGACCGGCGAAGTTGGGGTCGCTATTGCATCCTGTGTCCCCGCTGATGCCCTGGGAGATCTCGACGAAACCCTCGTGCCCGTTGTGCTCATTCCCGATGTTGGGGCGGGCGTGACTCAAGCCGCCCTCTTTCCAGCAGCGGCCGTTCGGATTCGAGAGCTGGTCGAGATTGCTCGCACACCAGAAGAGATTGTTAACAATCTTGTCGGCGACGAATTCGATCCTGATTCTGCCCTTCGCCAACATGCGGTCGTCACTCTCACTAATGAAGCAGCAGGATTCACTGGCGCAGAGAACTCGCCAACGGCATTGGACGCCCAAGCACCCGGTGTGTCGGTTCAAGGAAATATCCTTGTCTCCGAATCCGTCGTTGACGATGCTCTGGCGGCATTCGTCGACATGGCTGACGCACCACTGGCAGAACGACTCGTTGCCGCGTTGGTTGCGGGGGGAGAAGCGGGAGGTGACTCTCGGTGTGGAGACCAGACGGCCTTGTTCGCCCAGCTCGCAGTGGCCAAGCCTGGCGATGAACCCTTCACGCCCTCTGTCCTGCTCACGGTCGGCCGACCAGAAGGGGGTGAAAGCCCCGTTGTTGCCTTGGACCGGGCCTACCGCTCGGGCGAACGACAGCTCACCGATTCACCGGCCATTGAGGGGGCCGGTCAAGGAATTGGACTCATTGCTCTCGCCCTTGCCCTGCTCATGATTCCGGCAGCGGTCTGGTACTGGCGCTGGTCCTACCGTAAACCTCGCTACTGACGCGGGTCCGAAGCCGGGGTGGAAGCAGAGTGAGAACCAGTGTCGGCGGCTGTACGGGCGGCTGAATTGGTGGCTGTGCCTGTGTAAGCGATGCTGGCGGCTTCAGCCCAGTCTCGAACCTGCGGCCGAATCTCGACTGGTACCTCAATACGTGCCCGACCACCATTAGCAAACGTCAATCGAAGGTGGCGGTGGTCGGCGTACGCCTCAAAGTCTCCAATTGAGGCCTGGCGCGTTCCAGTAATTCTTCGGATGCTGACACCGTCAACCGACAAGGTGGCAAGCCGAACTCCGATGACGGCGACGAGGATGAAGAACACAAGGGCGAGAGGCAGAGCCCAGGGAAGCAGCTTTCCTGATTGTGCAACCAGAATGGTCACAGCAATGGTCAGCAACGAGAGTGCCTGAAGGCGACTGCCAACGATCTTGAGTGGTAGGGAAGTCTCGCTCACCCGTTCATTGTGTCTGGAACTCACTCTGACCGCACTGCTCTCGCTCATCGATCCCGTTCCCATCGCACCCTGTCGACCACTCTGGCTGTCACACTGTTGCGGTGCCCCAACGCCTACTCGCCCGTCCAACACCGGATGCCCCGCTTTGTCCCATTGACCCGGATCAGCTGGACAAGCATCTGGATGCAGGCCTGCTGGTCTGGTTGGACGTCACAACGGAGGACACCACCGAGCTTGACGCGCTCGGCCAACGTTTTGGGTTCGATCCCGCAGCGATCGAAGACATTGTTGACATCGAACAGTTACCCAAGGCCGATCACTACGACGACTACCTCTTCGTTGTCCTCCACGCTCTGGCCACCGAGAACAGAACACCTGGTGGCAAGGCCGATCAGGTGAGCGTCAAAGCGTCCAGGAGCAGAGAGGACCGGGTGGACACTCGAGAGGTCGATTGCTTTGTCCGCCCCCAGCTGTTTGTCACTGTTCGAGCCAGTCATGTCACGGGTATTGACTGGCTGTGGGATGCGGTGCAAAACTATGCCCATCTCACTGAACACGGGGCGGATGATCTTTTTGCTCAGCTCACCGAGGTGATCGGGCGGCGCTACTTGGAAATCATCGATCACATGGAAGCCCGGATCGACGAACTGACCGAAGATGCCATCGACGCCGAACCGCAGGTGTTGGCTGAGATCCAGACGCTTCGCCGAGAAGACGCCACCATTCGTAAGGTGCTGCGGCCGCAGCGAACCATGATCTCCAACCTGCGTCACTACAGCCACCCCGTGATCGGAGACTCGGCGAAGCGCATCCTCCTGGACTCATTCGACGTGCACAACCAGGTGGTGGAATCTCTGGCCTCTGCACGGGGCTTACTCACCGACACTCTCGACACTTATCGCGGTGCCGCCGCCGAGAGGCACGCCAATGCTGCGACCTTGCTGACGGTCTACTCCGCCATCCTTCTGCCTTTGACCTTGATCACCGGCTGGTACGGGATGAACGTCAACGGCTTACCTGCCGCCGATCGGACAAAAGGCTGGCAGTGGGTAACGGCCCTCATGTTGGCTATTGCAGTCGTGAGCTGGTTCTGGTTCGTCCGGGTGGGCCTCGTCCGTATTCCGAAGCTTAATCGTGGCCGCTCGATCAGCCGTGGCCTGGCCAGCGCGGCCAAGGCCCCGGTTCGCCCGTTCACCATGTTGCGGGGATCAAGACCAGAAGACCTGGACCCGAGCTAGCGAAGTCGCTAGCCGAAGCGCCGCTACTTGAGCGTGACCGTGCCTTGTGGTGCCAACTCGATCCAGGTTGAGCCGGTGCTCAGCTTGATGACCTTGTTGTTCTTGTCCATGAATACCATCGGCTGATCGGCCGACTCACGACTCCACGTGCCTCGGGTGAGGAATCCTTCAACAAAGACGAAGGCCTTGCCTGTGCCGATAGTGATGGCCTCGGGAGAGCGTTCATCAGCAACACTGGGCTCGTACTTCGTGATCAGGACAATGACGTTGTCCGGTGCAATCTGGTTGCCCGTGTCCTCAAGGTGAGGCGCCCCGTTCTGGTTTCGTAGCCAGCCCTGTCGTGTGCCGTCCCACTGATACGAAGCAGTCGAAAGACCGAAGTCGATACTGACACCACTGGTCTTCTCCGCAACGCCGAGTCGGTGCTCACCAACTTGGCGATAGGTGAAGACGGGGTTCGGAACTCCACCTTGATCACCAGCAGCGGACCACAGGCTCTCCGGTGAGGCGAAAAGGTTGTAGGGAATTGATCGCCCTCGCTTCCGGTAATAGGCGCTGCCGGCCACGAGGGCATTGACGTTGACAACTGGTTCTTCGTCAAGCTGAGTCAGAATGGCCGGGTTGGCACCAGAAGCTGCCAGCAAGGGGGTGTTGAATTGCTCCAACAGGTCAAAGTCGGTTGTGCGAATTGAGCGAACAGGTCCGACCTCGGTCGGTGCTTCGCTCTGGTAGATGGCAACGAACCGCGTCAGCCCCGCCTCTACCTTTTCTTCATAGACAATGTCTGCCTGGCTTAATGCGGTCTGAGGACGAGCCCGAGGAGCGTTGTCGATCTTGATGGCCAAAGCAGGCGCATTGCTGAGGTCATTTGTCAGCTGGCCCGTCAAAGGATGAACCGATGTCATCAATGACTGGACACGGCTGCGGTATTCGTCGGCATCCAGGAAGCTGGACATGATGTCGCGGTAGGCGACGCCACTATCAATCTTCCCGGCCCAGTAGGTCAGCCCGCCTTCGTCTGGGGAGCGGTGCAAGAGACCGATATAGAGCATCGAAGCTTTCACCAGACCGTCGGTCTTGGTTCGGAACTCCGCACTATCAGCGAACAATGCCATCACGGTGCCGCGGGTGATGCCACTCTCCAGCTGACCTGTCCAGTACTCAAGTCCCTCCGCATCGGCGGCTCGATCCAGCACGTTGCCGTAGACGAGTTCCACATACTCGGCATTCTCGAGATCGCCGTACTTGGCTTGGAACTCAGCCGACTCGGTGAAGTTCTCTGACACATTGTCCAAGGTCTCGCCATTGGCAAGTCGATCGGTCCAGAAGCGCAACCCTTCGAAGTCGGGACCACGGCGGAAGTGGGCGTAGTAGAGCCGAATAACTGGGGCGTTGGTGCGCTCAAACTCTGGGCTGCTGACCAGATTCTCGATGAGAGCAGCGGGAGTCTGTCCCGCTTGAAGCTGATCTGTCCAGAAGGCCAAACCGGCAGCGTCCGGAGATCGGCCAAGGAAGTCCTCGTATTGTCGGGATACGAATTCCCGATCCGACAAGTCGCCAGGGTTGGCAGCACCAACGGGCGAGGCAATCACCGCCGTCGTTGCTGAAAGTAGAAGGGCTAGGACCGTCGCCAGGACTCTAGTGCGCATGTTGCGATCGTATGTCGCGAGTAGCACGATAGGTCGTTTAACTGGTGTATGTAGGTGAAATTGCCTAACCGGTCAAAGTGTGCTCGGCTGGAGAGGGATCGGCTAGCGAAGCGTGACGCTGGCTGGCGGGGCCAATTCGACCCAGGTGGACCCGGTCGTGAGCTTGATGATCTTTCCATTTTGATCCTTGAGAACCATCGGGGCATCCGCCCGGGATCGGCTCCATGTTCCTCGAATCATGAACCCGTCAGTAAAGACAAAAGCTTCACCCGACCCTATCGTTACCGCTTCGGGTGATCGACCGTCAGCAGCGCTGGCCTGATACTGGGTGACCTGAACCACGACATTGTCAGGGGCGATCCGTCGGCCAGTGTTCTCCACATGGGACGTGCCGTTCTGAGTTCGCAGCCAGCCCTGCCGGCCAACGTCCCACTGGTAAGAAGCAGTTGAGTTACCGAAGTCGATTTTCACGCCACCGGTCGACTCGGCAACCCCAGGGCGAGCAGCTCCATCACGCCGATAGCTAAAGATCGGAGAGGGGATGCCGCCGCGATCGCCAGCAAAGTCCCATAGCTTGGCTGGGTCTACCAGCAGGTTGTGGGGAGCGGACTTGCTATTGGTTCGATAGTAGGCGCCGCCAGCAACGAGAGCATTCACATTGATGACGGGCTCATTCTTGAGCTGAGCCAGCACAAACCTGTTTGCTCCGGATGCACCAAGCAGGGGAGTGTTGAACTGTTCCAGAACATCAAAGTCACCGGTTCGGATGGAACGAACTGGACCGACCGCTCCGGGTGTCTGGCTTTGGAACACCGCAATAAAGCGGCTCAGGTTTCCTTCGACCATCTCTTCATAGACAATGTCCGCCTGACTCAACCCAATGTGGGGCCGAGCGCCGGGGGCGTTGTCAATCTTGATGGCTAGCGCGGGGACTCCCGTGAGCTGGCCCGTGAGCTGACCGGTGAGGGGGTGACTGGAAGAGAACAAGGCCTCTGTCCGGTTTCGGTACTCAGCGGACTCCAGGAACCCTGCCATGATGTCTCGATAGGCGATGCCACTATCGATTCTGCCGGCCCAGTAGTCCAGGCCGTCCTTGTCGGGTGAGCGCTGGAGGAGGCCGACATAGAGCATTGAGGCTTTAACCAAACCATTTGTCTTTGCCTTGAACTCGGCGCTCTCGGAGAATAGGGACATCATTGCCCCTCGGGTGACACCGCTATCAAGCTGTCCGATCCAGTAGGCGCGGCCACCAGCATCAGCAGTACGTTCAAGAACGTTGACATAGACGAGGTCCACATACTCCACGTCCGTGAGAGCGCCGTACTTCGCCTGGAATTCAGCAGACTCGGTGAAGTTCTCCGAGATGGTTTCCAGTGCTTCGCCCGCATTGATTCGACCGGTCCAGAAACGGAGGCCGCCATAGTCGGGGGAGCGACGGAGGTGGGCATAGTAGAGCCGGACCATCGGGGCGACGGAGCGTTCGAACTCGGGACTCGCGACCATGAACTCAATCAATGCCGCAGGGCTTTCGCCGTCTTGAAGCAGGCTTGTCCAGTATGCCAGTCCACCAGCATCTGGGGCTCGACCCAAGAAGTCCTCGTATTGCCGGATGACGAACTCTTTGTCGGAGAGGTCACCCGGGTTTGTTGCTCCGGCGGGGCTCGTTGCCGTGGTGGCAGAAACGAGAGCCAGGAGCGCGAGGGTAAGAGCGATTATTCGACGACGCATCGAATCACCGTAGATGGCGGAGGTGAACGCCCGCCAATGGATCGGCTGATTTGGGTGAGTTAGCCTGCCCGAACGCTGGTCACACAATTGCTGTCACCGGCAGCGATGGAACTGGACAGCGCAACCTCGGTGTCGCCATAGAGCGAGCCGAGCATGCCCCGAACCATGCCCCGGTCGACGGCGCAGATTACCGGATGGTTGATGACGACATCCCCGAAGGGGCAGTGTTCGGCAACGATGCGAAGCTTGTCGCCATCGCGTTCGGCATGGGCGGCAAAACCGTGAGCGGATAGGGCGTCGGCAACTACGTGCAATGCCGACCGGAAAGAACGTTGGGAGTCAAGCTGCTCGCCCATTGCCTTGGCCATCTTTCGACCAAACTCCATGCCTACCTCTTCGGCAAGCTCGGTGGCTTCCTCCAGCGGAAGGCGAGATAGGGCCTTGCCCAGCAAGGTCACCAGGATGTCGTCGTGGCCAAGGCTGAATTCGAGTTCAAGGTTTGTCCCGGTCGATCGGTAGATCTTGGCTGGACGTCCGGCGCCACCGGTGGCGCGCTGGCTGACCTCGATATAGCCACCACTGACGAGCTTGTCCAAGTGGTGCCGGGCCACGTTGGGATGCAGGCCAGTCGCCTCGGCCACCTCGCTAGCACTGAGCCCGCCGCTGCTGGCATGGACCAACAGGTACATCTCCCGTCGGCTGGGGTCGCCGAAAGCGGACGTGATCGCATTGACCATATTGGCAAAGTCATTTGGGCTGAGGGCTACCGGAGCCATGTCGATAGCCTAGCCGGAGTTCATTCTCCCTATCCGCGTAGGAGAAATTCCGTGTCTTCCAATTCGCCAACAGAAGATCAGGTCATCGAGGCACTTCGCCCGGTCCAAGATCCAGAATTGCACCGCAGTATTGTCGACCTCGGCATGGTCCGCAGTGTGACCATCACCGGAACGCCCACCGGTTCGAATGTCGAGGTTGGCATAGACCTGACCATTGCGGGGTGCCCGCTTCGAGCCGAAATCAACAATTCGGTGAGTGCGGCGGTTCAGACCCTTGACGGGGTCGAAGAAGTCGCGATCGAATTTGGTGTGATGACGGACGAGCAGCGAGAAGCAGTTCGGCGCAGCATCCACGGTGATCCCGGAGCGAGTGCTGGCAGCCAGCAGGCCCATGGCCATGCTGAGGGCCGGGCTATTCCCTTCGCCGATGAAGATTCTCGAACCAGGGTCATCCTGGTTGCCTCCGGTAAGGGCGGCGTTGGCAAGAGTTCCGTCACTACCAACCTGGCAGTAGCACTGGCCGCCCAGGGCAAGTCGGTCGCTGTTGTTGACGCCGATGTTTGGGGATTTTCGATCCCGCGCATGCTTGGCACCGACCGAAGCCCAACGATCATTGACGAGATGATTGTCCCGCCTGAGGCGCATGGGGTTCGCTGCATCTCAATGGGATTCTTTGTCGAAGAGGATCAGCCGGTCATCTGGCGAGGCCCCATGTTGCATAAGGCGTTGGAACAGTTTTTGACTGATGTGTATTGGGACGAACCCGACTTCCTTCTGGTTGATCTTCCTCCCGGCACCGGAGATATCTCCTTGTCGCTCGCCCAGTTCTTGCCGCGCAGCGAGATGGTCGTGGTCACGACACCCCAGCCTGCAGCCCAAAAGGTGGCCCAGCGGGCTGCCTACATGGCCAAGAAAGTCAACATCAAGGTGTCCGGTGTTGTCGAGAACATGAGCTGGTTCGTTGGGGATGATGGCAAGCGCTATGACCTCTTCGGATCAGGAGGCGGCCAAGAACTGGCTGACGATCTCGGCGTGCCCCTGATGGCTCAGATTCCCCTGGTGCCACAGCTACGCGAAGGCGGGGATAGTGGCGACCCCATCGCAGCGCAGCCAGATACTGAAGCAGGGCAATGCTTCGCTGTGCTGGCCGAGCGTCTGGTCACTGATTTTGCCCCAAAGCAGCGCTATCGGTCTGAACTCAAAGTGATGTAGTGCTGGCTGCGAGGTTGGCTGGCCTGGCTGCTAGATTGCAACGATGGATCTGAAAATCGGAATCACCCGCGGCGGCCAGGTTATCGAAGTTGTATTGGCCGACGATGCCGATCGCGCTGCACTCCGCAAGCAGATCGAGTCTGCCCTCTCGGGGTCGGACACAGTCTTTTGGGTTACTGACAAGAAGGGCAAAGAATTGGCGGTCTCAACCTCAAGCATTGCCTTCGTCCAGCTCGGTAGCGATGACTCTCGCTCCATCGGGTTCGGAGCCTGAATCTGCCGATCTCGGCAGTTAACCAATGAAATCACTCCTCCTCGTAACCGGCAAGGGTGGGGTTGGGCGTTCAACCGTTGTCGGAGCCATTGCTCGTAACGCTGCAGCTGAGGGACAACGTGTCCTGGCCATCGACGCAATCGGCGACGGCGGACTTGACACGATTCTTGCCGGGTTGCCAGAACAAGAGAACCTTGAGACCTTGAGGCTCACGCCAGACTTGGCCTTGAAGGAGTACCTGCGGACTTTTCTACGCATCCCCATCGCTCCCAATCGGTTCGGACCCATTGCCAAGATCTTTGACTATGTGGCGACTGCTGCCCCGGGTGTGCGCGAGGTTCTGGTACTCGGCAAGATTGCTACCGAAGTTCGGGACGGGGATTGGGATCTGGTGGTGGTGGACGCCCCGGCGACCGGCCATGCCGTCGAATTGTTGACCGCGGCAGACACACTAAGCGAGCTGATTCGGGTGGGACCGATCGTTACCCAAACGCGCTGGATTGGTGATCTGATTGGGGATCCCGAGGTCACCTCAGTCCTTGCGGTCACGTTGGCGGAAGAGCTGCCAACTACCGAGTGCCTGGAGTTGTTGGACCGGCTAGAAGCAGAAACCCGAGTCGACATCGGTGGTGTGATCGTGAACCGAACCCCGACGATTCTGGGCAAGCGAGGCCTGGCTCAGGCCCTGCGGTTCGGGGACGAGCGATCACTGGTGTCCAAGGAGCGGTCAGAAGTCGCGTCTCAACAGCTGGAGCGACTTGAGGGAGCTGATGTCCCCGTTTGGATTGTTCCGCCTGCCCCGGTTGCCGATGATCCGGTCCTGCACTTACAAGAGCATCTGGATGGGTGGCTATGAGCCCGAAAGTGCAGAAAAAGACGAAGCAAGCCAATAAGAAGCAGACCCATAGGAAGCAAACCAATGGGAAACAAACCAATGGGAAGCGGACCAGCAAGACAGCCTCAGCCCAAAGAGCGCCAGCTAAGACTGAGGGTTCGAGCGTCATGGATGAGTTGCTGGCTAACTCGACCGTTGTCGTTGTTGTTGGTCCTGGTGGTGTCGGTAAGACGACCATGGCGGCGGCAATGGCCGCCCGCGCAGCTTCGGTTCATGGGCGCCGATGTCTGGTAGTAACTGTTGACCCGGCTCGACGGCTGGCCGAAGCAATGGGAATCGCCGAACTCCGCGAAGAGCCGGTCCTGGTCCCGCTCCCGTCCAACACAGGTGGACAGTCAAGCGGCAGGTTGTGGGCCCTGATGGTCGACATGGCCCAGAGCTGGGATCGCCTCATCGACCGTCACGCTCCGGACGAAGAAACAAAGGAAGCCCTTCTCACGAATCGGCTCTACCAAACACTCACCCGCCGATTCGCTCAAAGTCATGACTACATCGCGCTTGATCACCTGGTTGACCTGGTTGAAGAAGACGAATACGAGCTCATCATCATTGACACCCCACCATCGGTCCACGCCATGGACGTACTGGATGCCCCTGACCGCATGATCGAATTCTTCGGCAGCCGACTATTGCGATGGCTGACCGCCCCTTATCGAAGCAAGCTGGTGATGGTGACGGCAAAGCCGTTTCTTACTGTGGCCGAACGATTGCTTGGCGGCGAGTTCTTGGCCGAGGTCACTGAGTTTTTCTGGCGATTCTCGAGCTTGCAACCTGATTTTGTTCGGCGAGCCAATGTGGTCAAAGCACGAATGCAGGATCCTTCGACGCACTATGTGATTGTGCGCACCCTCGAAGATGGCCCCGCAGCCCAAGCACAAATGCTCGACGCTGAACTGGAGCAACGTGGGCACTATCCATCCTTGTGGCTGAGCAACCGAGTTGTGAGCAATCGAGCTGTCGATGATGCCCCTTTGACCAAGACGGTCAAGGTCGACCCGAAACTTGCTCAGGCATTGGCTGAACTTGAAGACCAGTCCCTGGCACAGAAGCAGACTCGCTTGGAGTTTCCCGTTGATTCAGCGCCCGAAATGGAAGTGACTTGGCGCCCGGGCTCGGTGGCCGACATCGAAGCCCTCCAAAGCCTGCTCGACTAGGGGGTTTCTTCGTGACGTTTCTAGGCAGTGTTTCTAGGCAGCGTTTCTTAGGCCCTGGGACCTAGGTGCCTGAGCAATAATGTGGTTGTGCGGATGAGTCGATCGGAGTGCAATGGAGCATATGTACAACCGATACGCCTCCGTCCGAAAGAGTGACTTGACCGGCGGCATCAACTGTCCACTGTGCGACGCCAAGGGGACCGTCGACTTCATCGATCTGGTCCGAGGTGTGTCCTCCTTGCATTGTGACCCTTGCGGGTCAGACTGGAAGATGAAGACACCAGCTTCGATGGGTCACCTCGCTGGCTAAAATGCAGGCATGCCCGGCATAGAAGTGCGAGAAATACACCTGAGTGGCAAAGCCCATTGAACACATTGAGCGACTTGGCACGTCAGCACACCGTTCTGGAGTCGCGAGAACGCGCCCACTTGTCCGGCCTCGTCGGCTCGTGGGCACTCTTGGCCGACCTGAGTTTCTCTGACCTGCTCCTTGTCGTGCCGGTTCGATCTGATACCAGACTGGAGGAGCCGGAACGTTTCATTACCGTCGGACAGGTTCGTCCAGCCACTTCCCAGACCTTGTACCAACACGATCAGGTGGGACGATTTTTCCCGGCAGGTGAGCAGCCTTTGGCAGTTGAAGCCCTTCGTTCCGGTGAGATCTGTTCCGGTGAGACTCGCAGTAGCACTGATGTTCCCCGTGGCACTGCTGAAAGGGTGGCGGTACAAGCCATCCCTGTGACCTTCGATGGACGGGTCATCGCCGTCTTGCTTGCGGAGAGTTCAGGTCTGGGATTTCGACACAAAGGCGAGCTAGAACGAACCTATTTGGGGGTATTTGGGGGGTTTGCCAGCATGATTTCCGTGGGCACGTTCCCGTTTGTTTCCGACGAGATCGATTCGGAGGAAGCTCCTCGAGTTGGTGACGGAGTGGTGGTGCTCGATGATTCTGGGCGAGTCACGTATTCGTCGCCAAATGCTGTTTCCGCCCTGCACCGGGTTGGCTTTCATGCCAATGCCATAGGCCGTGACCTTGATGACCTTGGATTCCAACCTGGTGTCTTGAAGACTGCCTACCGGCTTCGGGTGCCGGTGACAGTAGAACTGGAACGTGGCCTCTCGGTCACGATCCTGAGTCGGGTGATCCCTCTCATTCGCGAAGACAAGATTGATGGAGCGCTCGTCTTGCTCCGCGATGTGTCGGACCTTCGTCGACAAGCGCGATTGCTTGTCTCAATGGATGCCACCATCCGTGAGATCCATCACCGGGTGAAGAACAGCTTGCAGACAGTCTCCTCGCTCCTGCGCCTGCAGGGGCGACGTATGGAAAGCCTCGAAGCCAGAACCGCTATTGATGAATCGGTTCGACGGATCCGCTCGATTGCGTTGGTTCACGAGATTCTGGCCCAAGAAGGCGGTGACGAGGTGGCCTTTGGTGAAGTTGTTCGTCCAATCGTCGAGATGGTCAAAGACGCACTGGTTGCGCCCGATCGTCCGATCTCGTTCAAGGTTGTTGGTGATGGCCCAACCTTGCCCGCGACCACTGCCAGTTCGTTAGCCGTTGTCTTGACCGAGCTGTTGCAGAACGCGGTAGAGCATGGCTATCCGCCCGGCAGCAACGGTGGGGAGATCCTGATCGAGCTGGAATTCTCCGGTTCTGACCTTGTCGTTCGGGTCCACGATGACGGTGGTGGCCTGCCAGAAGACTTCGATCTGGCAACCTCCAAGGGTCTGGGGCTCATCATCGCTCGGACTCTGGCTGCTGGCGAACTTGGAGGAGAAATCACGATGCGTCCAGTGGATGGGCGTGATGCTGGAGCTGGCACGATTGCTGAACTGAAAACGCACTTCTCTTCGGTCTCAGAAGCGTAAGCTGCAGCCTTGTCGAAATCAGTTGATTCCACCGCAACATCAGGCGCGACAGCAGCACCAGGCATTGGTCTGCGTGAATTTATCGGCTTGTTGTCGGCGGCGACAGCGCTTACCGCTCTGGCGATCGACACCATGTTGCCCGCCTTCTCTGATATCCGGCAGGAGTTCGGAATGGGGGCGGCGTCGACTCGGGTGTCCTTGGCCATCACGGTGTTCTTTATCGGCATGGCGTCAGGGCAATTCGTTTATGGACCAGTTTCAGACCGCTTCGGTCGAAAGCGGGCCTTGCTCGTTGGGCTCGGGATCTATTCGGTCGGAGCCGTGGGGTCTACTCTTGCGCCGACGTTTGAGTTCCTTCTTGCGAGCCGACTGCTTTGGGGTATAGGCGCTGCTGGCCCTCGAGTGGTGACATTGGCTATCCTTCGTGACCGCTATTCCGGCGACCAGATGGCCCGAATCATGCTGTTCGTGCAGGCGATCTTCATGCTTGTTCCGATTCTCGCTCCGGTCTGGGGATTGCTCTGGCTTACGATTGGATCATGGCGCTGGACGTTTGGCCAAGCGGTCGTACTGGCGGCTTTGGTTGCTCTGTGGTCGACTCGCCTTCCGGAGACTCTGGCCGAGGAGAACAAGCAATCGCTTCGACTTTCTGACATCGCTCGCTCGGTCAAAGAGATACTGACCCATCGACAAACCGTGGGGATGGCCATGGCTCAGACCCTGATGCTCGGGTCCTTCTTCCCATGGCTCGGGAGCTCTGAACTCATCGTCTCCAAGCTGTATGGGCGGGGGAACATCTATGCCTTGGTCTTTGGCGCGATGGGAGTAGCGATGGGGATCGCAACCTTGATCACGTCCAAGGCGGTAAAGCGCTTTGGGTCCCTGGCCATCGCTCGATTGGTCCTGAGTGTCTTTGTGGTCGGGTCTGCATTGGCTGTTGGCCTAGCCGTGATGACTGACGGTCTTCCGCCGTTCGCCGTATTTGTGTTGACAGTGGCCTCACTCGTCTCACTAGAAGTGGCGGCGGGCCCCAACATCGCTGCGCTGGCATTGGAGCCAATGGGGCACATTGCTGGAGTTGCAGCATCCGTGACCGGAACGATGAATCTTGCGATCGGTGCGTTCCTTGGCTACCTGGTCGACAGCCGGATCGAAGGAACGGTTACGCCATTGTTTGTTGGCATGTTCGTCTATGGCAGCCTCGCCCTTGCTTGTGTGCTCTGGGCGACCGCCAAGCCGAGAACCAGATAGAGCCTAGAGGCGGCTGCGACGGCGGCTGAGGTACTTGCGCCGAAGCTGGCGCCGTTCTTCCTCGGAACTTCCGCCCCATACGCCAGTGTCTTGGTTTGCGATCAGAGCGAACTCCAGGCACTGGATTTGGGCGGGGCAGCCCATACAGACGGCCTTCGCCTCATCGATTTGCGACACGGCCAAGCCGGTGGTCCCGACTGGAAAGAAGAGGTCGGGATCGGTATCTCGACAAGACGCGTGTTTCCTCCACGAAACATCGGGATCCTGGTCCATTCGTTCGGCCACACGGCGGGCGACTCGTTCGAACATCGACGGCTCAAGCAGGTTTGCTCCTGAGCTGTCAGTTGCGGACTTGGATGTATTCGTGGAACTGGCTGTGGAGCCGGTCGCGGTCTCAACTGCAGGCTCAGTGCCTGTGAATGGCTCGGTAGTGTGCATACCGATATCTCTCCCCAAAGTGCATCAGTGATGGTGGCGGGTCCATCCTGAGAGCAGAGGCACTGCACCTCGCTCAGAAGCCAACGTAGTATTTACTTTGACTCTCGTAAAGAGTTTGGGCAGGGTAATTATTGTTTTTTCTGCCAAACTAGAAAACATGCCCGATAACTCGTCCAAGAATGTCGCAGCAAGCTCACGCCCCAAGCCGTGGATAATCGGTCATCGAGGGGCGTCGAAGGTTCATCGGGAGAACACCATTGCTGCCTTTGTCGGAGCGAGAGATCAAGGAGCGGTCGGCATCGAGCTTGATATCAGGCGTTCGGCGGACGATGTCCTCATTGTTCATCACGATGTGCACTTGCCCGACGGTCGAATGGTGCGGGAGGTTCAAGCCGATGACTTGCCCGACTGGGTTCCGACCTTGGCCGAAGCCCTCGAAGCGGCCACGGACCTTTGGGTAAACATCGAGGTAAAGAACCATCCGACTGATCCAGACTTTGATGCTCAGCATGGAATATCAGTGGCGGTCGCCGGTCTGGTTGCAGCCTTCGAGATGACTGATCGTGTCCTTGTTTCGTCGTTTGACATGGACAGCATCCAGCGAATTCGTGAAACGGACCCGACAATTCCGATTGGCTGGTTGGTGTGGGGGCAAACGGACCCGGCTCAGCTGATTGCCCGGGCTGCAGCACAGGGGTGCACGTCCATCAATCCCGCAAACGTCGTCGTCGATGCTGGCTTCATGCGACGAGCAAATGAAGCGGGGCTTGAGGTGTTCGTCTGGACCGTTGATGACGCCGACCGGATTCGTGAACTTGCTTCCCTCGGGGTTGACGGAATCATCACCAATACCCCTGATCTGGCGATCGAGGCACTGGCCGCGCTTCCCAGCTAGTCCGCAGTTTCCCCTGACCCAGCGACGGGTACCAGGATACGGATAGCCGCTGGGCGAAGCTCCAGACGTAACTCAGTCACCGGCTCCAATGGTTCGCCGTCCAGTTGATATGGGAAGGGCGCGTCGGAGGTGATGGTGGCAGCGGAGACGTCCTTGAGGTGATGGAGTCCATTTCGATTCGGGATGCCGTCGGAACCTATGAAAGCGGCTCTTGCCGCAGGAAGAAGTCGTTTGATGGACATGTCTTCGAAGGCGACAATCGAGAGTTTGGTTGAGAGTCCAACTTCGGGGGCGAGTTCCAGCGGCCTATTTCCGAGGTAGGTGTAGGGGTTGACGTTGAGGGCGACCGCCATCTGTGCCAGTCCTACTTCGCGACCATCGTCGGTGTGAATACGGAAGCGTATGTCTTGGCGGTCCGTTGATTGCCAGGCCCGAATAGCGCTGGCGACGAACCAGGGGTGTCCGAGATATTTCTTGAGAATTCCTCGTCGTTCGACGCGATGAACAACCGAGGCATCAAAGCCAATGCCGACGTGAAAGAGGAAGGCCCGACCTCCAGCCAAGCCGATGCTGGCGTCGACAAAGGACTTCTTGTCCAGCGCATCCAGCAAGGCGGTCGTTGCGCTCCCCGCGTGATTGGGGTACCCAATGGCTCGAGCAAAGACGTTGGTTGAACCGCCAGGTAAGGGAGCGAGGGCACACGATGTGCCCAGTAGTCCGTTGGCTGCTTCGTTGACGGTCCCGTCTCCTCCGACGGTAATAACAACATCGGCGTTGTCCTTAACCGCCCGGTGGGCCAGTCGGGTGGCATGCCCCTGTCTGGATGTACGGTGCACGACGAGTTCGTGGCGAAGACTGAGCCGCTTCTCGATGACAACCAGATCACGTCCCGTTACCGACGATGCCGTTGGGTTGATGATCAGGACGAGGCGCACGAGCTCACCGTAGCCCTGTTCGGGCCGGCCAAAGTGACAGTTCTGGGTGACTGTGCCTAAGGACACATGTCCATGGTCTTGACCAAGTGGTCAAGTTGTCATCTACGATGGGTCGCTATGAAGGTCGTCGTATGTGTCAAGCAAATCCCAGACCCGGCTGATCCCGGTGCCCTGGATCCGGAAACCCGCACTCTGAAGCGAGATGTCAAACTCATCCTTGATGAGTCCGACAGCTATGGGGTCGAGATGGCACTGCAGCTGGTCGATGCTGCGGGCGAGGGCGAAGTCACCCTCGTGTCCATGGTGCCAAATAGCGAGCGATCGGGTCTGGCCACTGCGCTAGCCATGGGAGCGGCTTCGGCCACGCTCATCAGTGATCCCGAACTGGTCGGTAGCGATGCTTTGACTACAGCCAAATTGTTGGCCGCTGCGATCAAGGATCAGGGTGCTGACCTGATCATCGCCGGTTCGGAAAGCTCCGATGGTTACACCGGCACCGTTCCTGAGCAGATTGCCGCCGTTCTTGACCTGCCATCGGTAACCGCGGCCAAGTCCATTGAAGTCGACGGTGCCAGCATCAGTGTGCAGCGCCAGACCGATGCTGGCTATGACAGTGTGCAGTGTCCTCTTCCTGCGGTAATCAGCGTGACTGCTGGTGTGGTTGAGCCTCGCTATCCCTCGTTCAAGGGAATCATGGCCGCCAAGTCCAAGCCGGTCGAAGAGGTGACTGCTGCCGATCTCGGGTTCGACTCCGATCAGGTTGGTTGGGCAGGAGCTGGCCAAGAGATTGTGGAAGTAACCGAGGCCCCCAAGCGTGAGGCCGGGGACATTATTGAAGACGACGGAGAGGCCCACGTGAAGATCGTGGAATTCCTCGAGAACCTGAAGGTGATCTGATCATGACTTTGGACACGATCTGGGTATACGCCGAAGCAACCGACGGCGAAGTGAACTCGAACACTCTTGAACTACTGAGCAAGGCACGTGAACTTGCCGACACCGTGGCCTGCGTCTATGCCGGCGATGCTGATGACATTGCCGAAGCGGTTGGCGCGTATGGGGCCGAGACGGTTTATTCGGTCGACGTTGATGATGCCCTGGTTGGGGTTCCCGTCGCTGCTGCCATTGCCGAAGCTGTCGAAGCAGGAGATGGCCCAGACGCCATCTTGCTTGGCACTACCTATGACGGACGCGATGTTGCTGCCCGCTTGTCGGTCAAGGCCGACAAGACAGTCATCTCCAACTGTGTTGATCTTGAGGTCGACGAGGGTGCGCTGGTCTGCACCGCCGCCATCTTTGGTGGAGCCACTGACATCAAGACCAAGTTCACTGGTGACAGGCCCTTTATTGCGGTGGTTCGTCCCAAGTCCTTCCCGGCGGAGTCCTCTGACGGAGGCGAAGCCGACACCGAAGAACTGGATGTTCCCGATCTTGGCTCCTCGGCCGGTGCTGTGGTGACTGATCGATTTGTTGAAGAGTCTGATGGCCCGAAGCTGGACGAAGCGGGCATCGTTGTTGCTGGCGGTCGTGGTATCGGCGAGTCAGAGAAATTCTCGATGGTGACGGATCTGGCCAAAGCTCTTGGTGGCGCAGCAGGCGCTTCGCGAGCCATCGTCGATGCTGGCTGGGTTCCGTACTCACAACAGGTTGGACAGACTGGCAAGGTCGTCAAGCCCGATGTCTACATTGCTTGTGGAATCTCGGGCGCCACACAGCATCTGGTTGGCATGAAGGGTTCCAAGAACATCATCGCTATCAACAAGGACGCCGAGGCTCCAATCTTTGGAATCGCTGACCTTGGAATCATTGGTGACGTGCACAAGGTGATGCCCCTCCTACTTGAGGCGCTCGCTAGTCGCTAACAGCCGCTACCGGTCGGTAGCGATCGGTAACTCGCGAGGCTCTGGGTGTAGGGTCGGGTCATGACTGATGACTCGACCCTGGACCGCCTCACCAACGAGACCGTTGAGCTTCTGCAAACCCTGATTCGCAATCAGTGTGTCAACGACGGCACTCCAGAATCCGGCCAGGAAGACCGGTCGGCCAAGCTGTTACGAGACGAGCTCGAAGGAACCGGCGTCGACTTTGAGACGTATGAGCCGACACCCGGTCGAACCTCGTTGGTCGCTCGATGGGAAGGCACCGACTCGGACGCCCCGGCCTTGTGCCTGATGGGTCACACCGATGTCGTACCGGTCTCACCTGATGGGTGGGAGCGAGATCCATTTGGCGGCGAGCTCGTCCCGGGAGCAACGCCGGGTGAGGCTGAGGTTTGGGGGCGCGGAGCGGTTGACATGCTTAACCTGACATCCTCCATGGCGGTGGCGTTTCGTCACATGATCAAGTCAGGCAAGCGCTACAAGGGCGACATCATCTACTTCGCCGTTGCCGACGAAGAAGCGGGCGGCGTACACGGCGCCGAACAACTGGTTCGAGACCAATGGGATGCCCTGAAATGCGACTATGTGCTGACTGAGTTTGGCGGTATCCCATTCCAGAGTTCGGCTGGGACGACCTTGCTGATCACCACCGCAGAAAAGGGAGTTGGCTGGCGTCGGATCAAGGTGAAGGGCACTCCAGGGCACGGCTCCAGGCCTTATCAGTCGGACAATGCGCTAGTGAAGGCCGCCGACATTGTGCAAAAGCTAGCGAAATACAGTCCAGCACCCAAGTTGGACGAGCTGTGGGGAGCACGAATCAAGGCGATGGGGTTGTCGGATGAACTCAGCCGCAAGCTGGTTGATCCCGCTCAGCTGAACGAAGCCCTTGCCGAGCTGCCGCCCAATGTCGCTGGCAACGCTCATGCGTGTTCTCACACCACCTTCAGCCCCAATGTGATTACTGGAGGAGGTAAGACCAACACCATCCCCGATGAGGTGATCATTGAGGTTGATATTCGGACCTTGCCGGGCGAAACGGCAGAGGACGTGAATGCTCATCTTCGTGCTGCACTTGGCGCCGCCTTCGACCAGGTTGAAGTTGAGGTCATTGCCGAGACCCCTTCGACCGCATCACCGATTGACAATCCTCTTTGGCAGGCCCTGGTTAGCGCGACCAAGCCTGCCTATCCCGATGCCACCGTTATCCCCAGCATGGTGACCGGTGGAACGGATAGTCGCTTCTTCAGAGATGCCGGAGCGATCGCCTATGGTGCTGGCTTGCTTAGCAGTCGGCTGGACGCGGGCGAGTTTAGTAGTCGTTTTCACGGCAACAATGAGCGAATTGATGTTGACTCGCTGCGACTGACCACCCAGTTGTGGCTAGATGTGGTCGGACGGCTCTGGGAGTAGAGCACAGCCCGCCTTGAGAACAACCCGCCTTGAGAACAGTCTGTCTTGAGAACAGTCTGTCTTGAGAACAGTCCGTCTAGGCCAGAGTCGCAGCCCGCCTGCCAACAGTTGAGATCTTCAGCTCTTGGTTGTCAGAGCCCGGACAAGGCCAGCTGAGCTGCACAGTTAGTGGGCGTACGCCCTTTGCTCCCCGAATGCTCATCCTGCCATCAGGTAGGAGGCGCATGAGGGGGAGGGGCCCCATGGCTGGTGGAACGATGAGGCCGGTCGAGCTGGCCGATCCAGACCGCAGTTGAAGAGGTCGGTCTGCCCGACCGAACTGCAACTCTGCGCCCGGCTTGACAACATAGGACTCGTTTTGGCGGTAAAGGACTTGTCCTGCTTCCACCACGGTGACGCCGACCTCGGACAGATGAATGGCGGAGGTTGGCCAACAGGCTCGCCAGCCATCAAATTGGTCCAGGTGCTGCAAACCGAGGGCAACACAATGAGCGGGGTCAGCGACCAAGGGATCGGGCATGACGTCAGCGGCTGGAAGGAGCGAGCGAATAAGCGAAACGATTGCGGGATGACTGTGTCCGGAACCGGTAACCACGACCTGGGGGAGAGTCGAGGAAATGCTCGGCCAGTCTGTGTCTTGAATCAGGCCCTCGCGATGAAGCATTCCGGCGGCCAGCGTGATCAAGTCTTTGAGACCCTCAACTACCCAAGCTGGGTTGTCGTTGGGCCCTGAACTCAGCGGCATGCAGGCTAGGAGTCTGCGAGTGAGCGGATCGGCGATGACAGCTGAAAGTTCCCCACCGTCGTTGTCAATCAGCAAGACGGGGTCGCGGGTTGGTCGCCCCGAAATTCGTTCACGATGGGCGAACCAGCCAGCCAAGGCGGCAATCGGGCGTTCAACCAAGTTCTCGGCCTGCAGATCTACTCCGGCCCGTCGAAATCCTCCGAGAATCGCCTGGCGACATTGGGGTCCGAATGAGGCCGGAATCGCCACCTTGCGAATCGTGAGATCTGTCTCGTCTGGCAGGCCAGAAGTAGTAGCCGGGATGCCCCGCATGATCTGACTGGCGACAAGCCCTACGAAACGTTCCGCCTCGCCCTGGTCGATGCCAGCGAGATCGAAGATGCGTTCGGGAACCCGCTGCGGACCGCCGTCTCCGACCCAGCGGATGAGCAAGCCATCGTCTTGAATTGAGAGCGGTAAGGGGAGAGCGTAGCTATGGGCGGCAAGCGCGGCAAAGGAGCGGTGGCGACCAAGATCGACGCCCACTCCAATTAACGCCCCAACAGCATGTGCGAGGCTCGACTCCGATACCCGAGCAACCATCGGGCCAACTTAGTATCTGTGCCGGCAACTTCCGATAGGTAGAACGGCTAGTTCTGTGACGGCCGGTGAGAGAACGATGACGGCCGGTGAGAGAACGATGACGGAACCATGACGGAACGATGATTGGCGAAGTAGCGGGCGCTAACTTGGCGACATGCTGTGGTGGCGGGGTTCAAGAGTGTTGTTCATTGCGGAGGCCGCCGGTCTCCTATTCTTGCTGAGCAACTGTGCTGGCGGCGCTGCGCCACAAACGGAGGGATCGGCAGCCCCGACTGGAGAACTGAGTGTGGCGCCTGAAACGTCTTCGACCACGGCAGAGTCAAGCAGCAAGACCTCAAGCGTCACAACAGCGGGCACAACCGTAGTTAGTGAACCGGTGACGACGGCAAGGCCGGTACGCCAGTCAATTGTTCTGGGATTTGCTGGTGATACGTCGTTTACCGCTGGACTGGATCAGCGCGACCCATTCGCCGACGTAGCGCATCTACTCGGTGCCCCCGATCTGATGGTCATCAATCTGGAAACCGCAATAGCTGACCCGGGAGTCGGACATCCTCCGGTTCAGAAGCAGTTTCTGTTTCGTTCACCACCGGCTTCGTTGGATCTATTGGTGGCCGCCGGAGTCGATGTTGTTGCCTTGGCCAATAATCACACCCTGGATTTTGGCTCTGAAGCTGTCGCCCAGACCCTGACCGAAATTGATGCCCGGGAACTGAAACGGGTCGGAGCTGGAGTCGATGAAGCCGCGGCTTATCAGCCTCTGATTCTTGATGTCGGCGAATGGCGGATCGGAATAGTTTCGATGTCTCGGGTGCCCTGTGATTGGTCAGCATCGGGGAACAATGTTCGTCCTGAAGTCGCTTGGGCTTGTCCTGCGTTCCAGGGGCTGGCCGATGACCTGGTGCGGCGAACCGTCAGCGAGTCAGACGTGACGGTGGTGATGATCCATGGAGGGGAAGAGGGTGTCCTTTGCCCCTCGGACTTCATGCTGGACCTTGAGCGCCACTGGGTCGAGCTTGGTGCGGACATTATCGTTGATGGGCACCCTCACGTCCTACAAGGAGTCGGGTCGCTCGGCGATGGTGCGTTGGTGGTTCACTCAACGGGGAACTTCGCTTTCCCTTCGGCCAGAGGTGTTACCGCCAACACCGCGATCTTCGAGTTCACGGTCAGTGAGTCAGTCAGTGAGTCAGTCAGCAAGTCGAATGGTGAGCTGGCGAATGAATCAATCCGACTGGATTTGCGGGTGGTGCCGCTGCGGGCTGTTGGTGGTGTGTTGAGCATTCCGACTGAGGAACAGCGCGACGCGATTCTCCAGCAAGTGAGCGGCGTTTCTGATGGTTGGCGTCTGGGCCCCGACGGTCGAGCAGTCCGCGACATCAGTTCGCCATGGTCCTGTTAGCCAGTCTGTCCTGTTAGCCAGTCTGTCCTGTTAGCCAGTCTGTCCTGTTAGGCGCAGCCCTCGCAAGGAGTTGGCCCACGATGGGTCACGTGACTCGTCCACTCAGTGCCGTCGAAGTATCGCTTGGCATGAAGGCTCATTGGGTCCCGAAACCAGCCGGAGACTGTATGCGCTAGCTCGTGGCCTGCTACAGAAACGGTCTGGTGACCCGTTTGCATGTCGATCGTTGTCATAAACATCCCCGCTGATGTTGGACTCGTCCTTCGACCGCCTAGCCGAAGATCCCCCACAATTGTCGGTCATGGTCGCCGAACCTTGAGCACGCATCCATAGGCCTGATGAACTTTCCAGCGAGGAAATGAACTCAAGTGGTCGAGCTGACGAGAGCTCCGGCCGGGGCATGGGGAAGCAGGTTTCCGGAATCTTGACGCCTTGTTAGTTCGGCTAGTCCTTCGGGGCATTTTGCGGCGAAGGGACACCAGCCACAAAGTACGGTCGGTGTGGCCTCAAAGGTTTCTGACGTGCAAGCCGTTCCGATATTGCTCCAGGTGGCCGCCAGCTTGTCGGTTGCTTCTTCAATCCGACGGTCGGTGACGGCGTAATCGAGAACTTCTTGACCGAGGTAGAGCAGGCGAACCCGCTCGGGTTGCTCCTCTTGGTCTTGGCTGACAGCAGCGGCGTAGAGCATGACCTGCTGAATCTTGTCATCACGCCAACGAACAGCCGGAACCTTGCCTGACTTGTAGTCACTGACAATCAGCTTCTCACCCTCACGTTCGAGTCGATCGATGATGCCCAGAAAGGGAACACCTTGCAGAGCGGCAGTTACTTTCTGCTCCGTTGCGACGATGTCGACGGTGGCTGGGTCTTCCAGGTCCCAAAGCCCAGCGATAGCGAGCCACGCCTGCCAGCGGAATGCTCGGCTTTGCTCATCAGACAGATTCAGTGATTGGTGCTCGACGCTTTCTTCGTGTTCTGACCACAACTCGCGGGCCAGTACTTTCGCTTGATCCTTGGTTCGTTCGGCTTGAGTGAGCCCGCAAAGGCTTTCAAGCACGGTGTGAGCGAAGGTTCCGACGACGGCGGCTTGGCCCGGCGGCTCGGGCAAGCGATCGACGTACTTGAACTTCCATCGGCGAGGACAGCCGTCGAAGGACGAGGCCGAAGAAGGCGAGAGATGTGGAGGGATGTCAGCCATGGATCCCATCATGACGGGAGGGACTGACAGAGCCTGCGATGGAGGCTATGAAACTGACAGAGCCTGCGATGGAGGCTATGAAACTGACAGAGCCTGCGATGGAGGCTATGAGACTGGCTGGCACTCTTACAATCTAGACCAGGCCAAGCAGTTCGGGCTCGGACGCAAGCACGGATGCGGCTTCGACGCCTAGCCATTCTTCGGCCAGGCTGCCGAGGTAACGATCGAATCCAACGGTGACCCGCAGGTTGCCGTCATCATCCAGGTCATCGAGGTCCGATGGCTCTCCAAGGATCTGTGGCTCGATCGCGCCGGCTACCAGCATGGTTGAAGCCGAACCATGGTCCAAGCCCCCGTCATTTTCCCGCAATCGTCGCCCGAACTCTGAAGTGGTGGCGATCACGACGCGGTCGGCAAATCCGCCTTCTTCTGCAAGTTCGAGGAAACCATCGATAGCAGCATCCATCCGACTCAACAGGGCTCCGTGTTGATACTCGTGGCCCTCGTGGGTGTCGAAACCACCAATTTCGGTGTAGATCACTCGTGTGCCAAGGTCAGCCTTGATGATGTCGCTGGCTCCCCAAAGCTGTTGACCCAACGAGCCACCTTCTTGGATGATCGGGTGTTCCCAATCAATCTCTTGCTCTTCGACCGAAGCTAACCGCTGGCCGAGATCCAAGAGTTGCTCGTACGCATCGGGAACGAGTCCTTCTCCAAAGGACCCAAGTGCTTCTTGAAAGGCCAGCAACTCGTCCCAGTCGGCCGGCCGCAGGAAGTCAAGATCGCCTGGACCGGACAAGGCCAGCCCTGGCGCCGTCTGGCTATACAGAAAAGGTGAGGATCCGGACATGGTGATACCGGTTACCGGTGAACCTTGGTGCAAGGCATCGGTGAGGCGCCCGCCGAATCCAGTGCGGAACTTGGCTGTGCCATTAACATCGCCCAGTGCCCAACGTTCGGCCATTGCGAAGTGCGAGAGATCTCCTTCGCTCGGTCCAACACCTTCGATGATGGTGACGCCACGCTCATGGAGTCGAGCCAGGTTGGGGTTGAGGCCGATGCGGTCATTGACAGCCAGGACTTCACCCTCCTCGATGGCAAGCCGCGGCCTAGCGCTGTAGTAGGCAGAGGATCCAGCGGGCACAACGGTGGATGGACCGTCGTTGCCGCCCTCAAGGTTCACGATGACGAGGACTCGACCATCAACATGGTTTGCTGTGAGCACGCCGGTCGCGAGTTCCTCAGCTGCGTTGTCAGATCCACCGATGCCTGTTTGGGCCTGACTATCGCCGGATTTGGTGCATCCGGCGAGCAGAGTGCCGCTCGCGCTTGCTGCACCTAACACCGCTAAGCGTTGCAGAAAGACTCGTCGGGAGCGGTTCGCCTCGGACTGGCTTGCCGGAATGCTGAGGCGCCCGTTGTCGGGGGTAGAAATTGAGTTGCTCATAGGTGGTTGAACTCCGGGCTGCAAAGGGCGACACGCCAGCGCAACAGGCGGCGAGCTTCTGGTTGCAGGTCTTGATGGCGACCGACTCCGTCAAGGACGGCTTTGGTAGCGGGCGAGACGTCATGCAGACCACATTGTTCGAGAACCGCAGATGTCGGCCAAGGGCCAGGACCGATCTGGTCCAGCTCGGTGAGAGAGCGAACGCTGGACGTTCGTGTCAAGATCGATCCAGGCGCTAGCCAGCTGTCACCCTGTTGCCAGCCGCCAACGTTGGGCGGTTGATAGGGCATCTGTCCGAGCTGATTGAGAACCCAGGGGTTCTCAGGTTCTCGGTTGGTGGCCGTCATCATTGAGGCCCACCATTCGAACCCGGACTTGGCGCGACTGAACTTGGCATCGGCGAATTCGTCACTTCGAAGAATTCGTTCGACCAGCGGCAGGATGTCGAGACCTTGCTCGTGCCACCACTGACCCAAACCGTCAGCGTCGTCTTGGCTTCGACCAGTTCCGACCAGGTGATCCCACAGCTTTGTTGAAATATGGATTGCTGTGAGTGGGTCATCACAGAGCGAGTTCACCAGAGTCTTGGTGTCCCAATCTTTCTGCTCACCTCGAAAGAGGGCTGGCCCATGGAAGGCGTCTTCTTGGTGGTAACTGACCTTGCCTTCGTCAACTTGCCAGCCCGCCAGCGCCCGAGCAGCAATCTGGACATCGTCTTGGGTGAAGTTGCCGCGGCCAATGGAAAAAAGTTCCATCAGCTCACGGCCGAGGTTCTCGTTGGGATTGTGAGCCTGAGAACCTGTCCCGTCCAGAAATTGCAGAAGGGCGCCGTCGATGACAAAGGCCTGAAGGAGGTCACGATAGTTGCCAAGCCCCTTTGAACGGAGCAGGTGAATTTGCGGGCCAATCAGTTCGGTTTGTGCTTTGAGTGACGTGGTGAGCACTCCGTGCCAGAACCAGCTCATCCGGTCCAATAGTCCATTTGTGGGACTGATCATCTGATTGATCCACCAGAGGATAATCTCGTCCAAATCGTCAGTCTTTGGTGGTGACTTCAGCGCTCCCAGTTGCTGGTTGGCATCGGACAGGACTCGGCTGATGGCGTCGTCCCAGGAGAGTTCGGCCATCTCGGCAATTCGGTCGGAGTGAACTCCGACCGAGGTTCGCCGCACCAGATGGGCCGCTTGGCCGAGCGCTGACTGTTCAGCCGACGATTGTTCGTCAGACGACTGGTCAGGAGAGGACTGCCGAAGCATGAATTGCCTGCGGGAAGACTGTTGAGGAGGGGATTGAAGTAACGCCACCCAACAAAGATACAGAATGAACCATGAACGAACCATGAAGATGACTTGATAGCCAGCTTCATCGCTTCTTCATGGTCGACGTGGGAGAATGGCAAGGTGCGACTTCTATTGGTCGAAGACGACCGTCCCCTTTCCCGAGTTCTCGTTCGTGGTCTAGCCGAAGAAGGCCATGCCGTTGACGCGGCGTTCACCATCGCCGAGGCAGATGAGTCCTTGTCGATCAATGACTATGATTTGATTGTGCTTGATCTTGGCTTGCCCGATGGCGACGGCATGTCTCTTTGTCAGGAGATTCGAGCTGGGGGCTCCCAGATTCCAATCTTGATGCTGACGGCACGAGACGACATCCTGGATCGGGTTGGTGGGCTTGACGCTGGCGCCGATGATTACTTGACTAAGCCTTTTGCTTACCCCGAATTGGCTGCACGGGTCCGGGCCTTGCTTCGGCGGCCAAGCAACACCATGAACCCAGTTCTGCAGAGTGGCGACCTCAGCTTGGATCCGGCGGCTCACACGGTGCTACGTGGCGAGGTTCTCGTTCCGCTCACGCCGCGTGAGTTCAGCCTGTTGGAGTACCTCATGCGACGGATGGGTGAGGTTTGTCCGCGTGAGGACTTATTGGAGCACGTTTGGGATGCTCACTATGACGGCCTCTCCAATGTGGTCGATGTACATGTGGCTAATCTGAGGACGAAAGCTTGACGTCCCTGACTCCGTCAATCCTGTAGAGACGGTTCGCGGAGTTGGCTACCGGATCGTTAGTTCATGAGTGATGCAAGACTCATGAGTAATACCCAGCTCACTGATTCGAAGAAGAAGACGGCGAAGCGATCTCGTCGCATGCTGACCATGTGGTCACTCCTTGTTGCGGCCGCGCTGGTCCTTCCCTTGTCCTGGCTTGGTTATCGAAGCTCGGTCAAGGCAGTTGAAGCCGAGACTCGCCAAGAAGCAGAGAATGCCCTGAACCAGGCGATGGCGTTCTTTGTCTATCAGGACCGGTTTGTGCCGCCCCCCAATGTTTGGGTCGCCAATGTGGAAGAAGGCTGGTTTGATCCCGTTGGTGATGAGTGGCTGGAACCACCAGTCTTGAGCCTGGCCGAGGGAGTGTTGAACGGCGAAGAAGTCGCTCGCTTTTCTTTTGATGGCGATTTCTTGTCCGTCGGCCGATGGATCGATGACGAGAGCGCCCTGGTTGCTGTGGTTGAGCGCGACATCGAAGCCAAGGCTCTGCAGCGTGTCATTTTCAAGTGGCTTGCCGTGGCCTTTTTGCTTCCCCTTGGTGTCGCCGTGTTCACCTGGCGAGGTCTTGGCCGGATGCGTGGCCCCGAAGAGGCTGCCCATGCGGTGAATCGCGAGTTCATCGCCGACGCTGCTCACGAGTTGCGTACGCCGCTTTCCATCATCCAGGCTTCGGCCGGTCATGCGCTGGCTCGCGAGCGAGATCCTGACGCATACCGGGAGTCGCTGGAAGAGATCCTGGAAGCGACAGAGCGTGCTGGCGCCAGCGTGGGAGAACTCTTGGAGTTCGCTCGGCTGGAGTCAGGGCAGGCCAGCCCCCGTTTGGCCCCGCTCCGGCTCGATCTTCTGGTTGAAGAAGTCGCCAACTCCATCCGGGTTGATGATGTTGAGGTCAAGGCAATTCCAGGTGAGGCCATTGTGGTCGAAGCTGACTACAACCTGATTCGTCAGGTGGTCGACAACATCAGCAGGAACGCCACGGCGCGGGCTAGCTCGGTAGTTTTGACGACACACCTGGAAGAGGGCATGGCCCGGATCGAGATATCGGACAATGGGCCTGGCTTTGATGAAGGAGTCCTAGCTCATGTGTTTGAGCGATTCCGGCGTGGCGATCGTTCTGGTGGTGTCGGGCTCGGCATGGCAATCGCCCGCACCATCGTCGAGCTCCACGGTGGTACGTGCGAAGCGGCCAATCGAAAGGCCACGGATTCTGAGTCCGGCGAAGAGGATGCTGGTTGCTTGGGAGCTTTGGTAACGGTTCGTCTGCCACTGGCCAAATAGCGCCGCAAGAAGAAGCCGTTCGCTCAAGCCGTCGAGCTAATTCAAAGAGAGCCTAGAGGCAACGCTTGCACCAGTCGGTGGCTTCAGAACGCGCCTCGACTTCGGCCAGAATGCTTCGATAGGCCTCGTGCCAGGAGTGATGCTCGCGCAGGCCAGCAAAGAAGTGCGACAAGTAGTTGCGGATGAAGCGCGTGACGCCATCACTTGTCCACTGGCCAACATGAACTAGTTCGTGAGCCAGAAGCTCACTCGTCCCATCCTGGGCAATGTCGCGGGCCACGAAGATTATCTTGCCTAGCGTGATCGCGGCGTAGCGCCCGGGCAAGCCAGGGATGGCAACGACTCGAACCGTTCTGGCCAGCTGTTCGGGAATGACGTCATAGGCAATGAGTTCTGCCCGGTTCAGACTGCGTCCGAAACGACCCATGCTTCACGCTCCAATTCATAAACATCGACCCAGATGGAGTTCTTGGGAACGATGGTTCGACGTTCACGGACCATGCCAAGACCTTCGGCTAGCTTGTGCGAAGCGAGATTGTTGACGTGGATCACAGACACCAGTCGTTGCTGCTCCAGGGTGTCAAAAGCCCAGTCAGCGACGGCGCGTGCGGCCTCAGATGCGAGCCCGTTGCCCCACATGTCTCGACGTATGCGCCAGCCGAGTTCGACGCTGGGAAGGACCTCAGGAAGAAAGGCTGGCTCACTGAGACCGCAGAACCCGATGAATTGCTGATTCTCCAACAACTCGATGGCAAAGAGACCGAATGGGCCTCTTGTCCACCCTTTCCTGATCTGGTCGAAGCTGGCTGCTGCCTCCTCTGAGGTACGCGGCGTGCCATCTCCGATATAGGCCATGACCTCGGGGTCAGCAGCCATCTGGATGAATGGCTCAAGGTCCTCTGGTTGCCATTGACGCAGGAGTAGCCGCTTCGTCATCAGGGTAGGCATCGGGGTGAATCCTAACCGAGCTGGACGGCCTACGCTGTACTCGGTGAAGCCACGGTTGAGATTGTTCGGAGGACTTGGGTTGGCTGCAGCGATTGCAGTCATCGCCAAGCGAGCAGCTACTGGATCCGACTCTGGCTCTGATCCAGTGAATAGTTTCGGGCGCTTGGCGCGAAACGCGCGGCTGGCTCGCTTGGGTGCCAATGGAGGCCAGCGCTATGCCCGGCTTCGGGCAAAGCAGGCCTTTGCGTCGGCCGAACGACGCGACGAGCTGAATCGGGAATTCCAGGTAAAGACCGCAGCAGATGTGACGGCCGAGCTCGGAAACATGAAGGGAGCGATGATGAAGCTCGGCCAGATGGCCAGCTACCTGGACACTGGCCTTCCTGATCATGTTCGCCAAACCTTGGCCTCTCTCCAGCATGACGCCCCGCCCATGAGCGAAGAGCTGGTTGTGCAGCGCATCACCGAGGAGCTGGGTGATCACCCAGACAAGGTTTTCTTGGAATGGGACCCAACCCCGATTGCCGCAGCCTCCATTGGGCAGGTTCATCGAGCAATCACCTATGACGATCGAGCAGTGGCGGTCAAGGTTCAGTACCCCGGTGTTGCTGATGCCATGGAATCGGACCTGAACAATGTGGATTTTGTTTTCGGGGCTTTGGGCACGGTCTTCTCAGGACTTGACTCCAAACCGGTGATTGAGGAGCTCAAGGAACGTCTCATCGAGGAGCTGGACTATGAGGCCGAGGCTCGCAACCAGCGGTATTTTGCTGAGTTTTTCGACCGTCACCCTTTTATTCGGGTGCCCAAGGTTGTCGACCACCTCTCAACGGCAACGGTCCTGACGACGGAGTTGGCTGGCGGTGCGCGCTTTGAGGAGATGTTGCAGTGGGATCAAAACGAGCGGAACCTGGCCGCAGAAACCATTTTCCGATTCACCTTTGGATCCATCTATCGACTCCACGCCTTCAACGGTGACCCCCATCCAGGCAACTATCTGTTTGAGCCCGGTGGCAAGGTGACGTTCCTCGATTTTGGCCTGGTCAAACGGTTTACCCCTGAGGAAGCCGTCTTGTTTGAGGACCTGATTGTGTCCATGGTGATTGATCAGGACATGGATGAGTTCCGAAGGATGGTCGAAGACGCCGGGCTTCTGGCCAAGGATCCATCAATCAGCAATGACCAGGTGGCTGACTACTTCCAATACTTCTATCGATACTTGTTGAGCGACGAAGAAGTCACGCTGGATGCGGAATACGCGGCAACAGGTGTCACCCAGATTTTCGATGCGAATGGTCCCTACAAGGACTTGATGAAGCTGCTGAACGTTCCGCCCGCTTTTGTGGTCTTGCAGCGAATCAATCTTGGACTGATGGGACTGATGGCCCAACCCGAGGCCACTCGCAATTGGCGACGTATCGGGGAAGAACTGTGGCCCTTCGTTGCCGGGCCGCCGTCAACGCCGATAGGCCAGGAGATAGAGGATTGGCGCCAGGCCCGTAACCAATCCAGGTTTGGCATTTAGCGAAACCAGTATCTAACCTAGCCCCGAAGGCAGTGGACCTCGTCGGTATGAGCTAGCTGAGGGCCCATGGAGCCGAGGGACAGAGGCGTTCCATCACTCAGTGTGTTCCTCGATGAGTTCGCGAATCATCTTGATGAACATGTGGTGGCTGCCGACGGTCTTTGCCCGGGTCAAAGAGATGCCGAGCTGTCTGGCCTTGGCGGCGGCCTGATTGTCCAATTCGTACTGCACTTCGATGTGATCCGTGGTGAATCCAATTGGAACCAAAGTCACCGGCTGAATTGAGTCAGAGTCAGACTTAGAGCCAGAGTCAGTGCCAGCACGATTGCTCGCCAGCTGATCCAAGTGGTCCAAGATGTCTGGTCCCAACCAGGGTTGGTGAGGTGGCCCGCTTCTACTTTGGTAGACCAGCTCGAAGTCTGTTGGCCGATTTGGACCGAGCCGGTCGACGACGAGTTCCATTGCCTCTCGCAACTGGGCTTGATAGTCGCAGGCCCCGGCCATGGGCAGGGGCAACGAATGAGCGGTGAAGACCAAACGAGATGTTGGTAGGGCTGTATGGCTGCCCGTGTTCAAGTGAATGGCGGCCATGGTGTTCTGAGCCATTGCTTCGATAAAGCCGGGGTGATTGAAGTAGAGCCGGAGTTTGTCGAAGCACCGGTGCCTTGTCGCCTACAACGTTGTTCTGGCCTTTTCGAGGTCCTCCAAATACTGGCGACAGCCGGAGTAGCTGGCGAACGGAGAATTGGTAAAGACCAGTGCTCGTTTGATGCCGTCGTCGGCCATCTGCTGAACCGTGTCGGCCAGGCGGGGAGTCCAGTTACGTGTACCCCAGTAGACAGGAAGGTCACAGTCATAGGCCGTCAACTCCCGTTGGAGGGCATCGACTAGCTGGCGGCTGAGCTCGTTGATGGGAGCATGCCCTCCAAAGAGGGCGTATTGCCCGGCCACAACGGCAAGCCGTTCATCAGGGACGTTGGTGCCTGCAGTCACATTGCGTAGAAACGGCATCACATCTTCGGGACCTCTTGGTCCTCCGAAACTAAGCACGAGTACAGCATCCGGTTTTCCGTTCACCCGGCGACTCTAGAGCCGATGTCGGGCATAGGGTTCGTTAGGTGCGGATCATGACCTGGAATTTGTGGTGGAAGTTTGGACCATGGCAAGAACGCCAGCCTGGTATCGAGGCCGAGATCCGCCGGATTGATCCAGATATTGCCTTCTTGCAAGAGGTCTACTATTCAGAATCTGATGCTGATGATGACGTGGTGGATGTCGCGGCAGATGACGCCGATCAGGCAGCACGCCTTGGCCGGGCGCTGGGTCTGGAAGTTGCTCGGACAACGGACTCGATGGGTCAGCCTCAACCTTTTGGAAACGCCATCTTGAGCCGCTGGCCCATCCGGTCAGCCAAGACTGTGCCCTTGCCAAACCAGTCAGGGCAGGACGGCCACCGCTCGGCCCTGTTCTGCGAGATCGAAACCCCACATGGCCTGCAGCTTGTTGTCTGTACCCACCTGGAATGGCGCTATGAGCAATCAGTAACCCGTATGGCTCAGCTGGAGCGAATCTGTCCAATAGTGAAGGAGTGGATTGATCAGGCGTCCGTCCGCTGTGGTGACGCTGACCCGGCCCCGTTGCCTCCCTTGCTCGGAGGCGATTTCAATGCCGTGCCCGAATCAGATGAGGTTCGTCGGGTCACTGGCTTGGCGGCACCATATTGCAGCGGTCTTGTCTTTACCGATGTCTGGGCAGCTACCAACGAAACGGCTGGCTTCACCTGGACCCGGGCAAATGAGCACTCTGTTGATGCCCAGTGGCCCAACCGTCGAGTCGACTATCTCTTTGTGGCGTGGCCTCGGTCAAAACCTCAGATGAACCCTCGCCATTCGGAGTTGGCTGGCCTCAGCCCAATCGAAGGAGTCACGCCGTCAGACCACTATGCCGTGGTCGGCACGTTGGACGATCGCGACCCGTTCTGATTCGAGGGAGCCGGTCCTTTCTCCTCCTAGCCTCTTAGGTGAGCAGCGTTTTGTGGCTCACGGAGAATTCGAAGGACGTTTGATGGCGAAAGGTCCGGAAGCGGGTTGGTACCCAAATCCCGAGGCGGCACATGAGGTTCGTTGGTGGGACGGTGAGCAGTGGACCGCGCATACCGAACGAAATCCGATGGCTGCAGCAGCGTCGCCGCCTCCCCCTGCTGGGGGGTCGACTCAGAGTTCGCTCGGTGGCCGTCAGCTTCGGCCGATTGCCGAATGGCTCAATGAGACGTTCGCCCTTCTTCGGTCTCGCGCTGGGCATCTCTTCACCCTGGCTCTTGTTCTTGGACTATTGCCGAACTTGTTCTATGCCATGGTTCTCTATTCGAGCCTCCAGGATATGCAAATCACGATACTTCCCGGAGAACAAGGCCTCGAAGGATCGGCTGGATCTGGCCTAGGTGGAACTGGAATCGAGTCCAACGAGATTCTTCTGATCGGCGTCGCCGTGATCATCTCGCAGCTGCTCGGCACAGTGATGTGGATTGCCTTCTGTCGACAGATTCAGCTGGCCAGAGTCGACGAGACGGAAGTCTGGTCAGATTCACTTTGGCCATCCTTCAAGCGAATGCACCGGGTTCTTGGTGTGCAGCTCGCAATTCTTGGACTCCTAATCGGTGCCCCTATCATCATTCTTGTGGCGGGGGCTCTCATCCATCCGGCAGCCGTCCTTCTGGCTTTCCCCGTTCTTTTTCTGGGCTTGCTCTTCCTTGGGCCGCGACTCGCTCTCGCTCTCAATGCCGCATCGCTCGCTCCGCGAGGTCTCTGGAGCTTGCCAACCGCCTTCAAGCTGATCCAGAAGCGATTTGGAGCGGTAGCGGGACGCATTCTCCTGCTCGTGCTGGTTGGGCTATTCGGTTCGATGATGCTCTCATCCCTTGGCCAAATGGCTGGATCTCAACAGTCTTTCTTGATGACCGAACCACTTGAGACGATCGATTTCCAACTCTTCTTTGGCGAGAATCCTGCCTTGTTTTTCTTGGCTAGTCTGCTCGGTGGGTTGGGCAACGCACTTTTCGGTGGATTGATGGCCGCTGGCATGGTTGTGCTCTATGGAGATCTGGGTGGCGAGGTGGCGAATGACTTGAGTCAATCGAGCAACTCGAGCCAGCCAAGCAGCACAAGCCCGCTTGATGGATGAGCTATCTCCTGATGAAGCGCTGGCCCGTGAACAGGGCTGGTTGGATAAGGCTCATGAATTCTTAGAGGCCATGCAGCAGCGAACAGCTCTTGCCGTTGCTGCCAGCGATCGCGCAGTGACTCAGGAGAACACCGCGGACGCTCGGGTCGCTCAGTGGCATCTTCGTCGTCGCGAGGCTGGTCTTGTCGGTGGGGCCGGTCCAATTGCTTTCGGCAAGATCATCGAAGAGACCGATGAGACTTGGTATGTCGGAAGACGCCATATCGAGGATCCCGATGGTGCCCCGGTTGTGATTGATTGGCGAGCCCCGGTCTCGGCTCCCTTCTACCGAGCGACGGCCATTGATCCCTGTGGCCTAGTACATCGGCGTCGCTTTAGCATCGAGGGAACTCAGCTTGCCGCCATCTTCGATGAAGATCTGACTGATCCTGAGAGTGGTGGCTCCGCCGGATTGCCAGACCCGCTCCTGGCTGAGCTCGATCGATCTCGTAGCGGTCAGATGCGTGACATCGTGGCCACCATCGCATCGGAGCAAGATGTCATCATTCGCGCCGATCGTGAAGAACTGCTCATCGTGCAAGGCGGTCCCGGAACCGGCAAAACTGCAGTCGGGCTTCATCGCGCCGCCTATCTCCTGTTCCGGCATCGCCTGGAGTTTGCTGAGCAGAAGGTTCTCGTTGTTGGACCGAACCGCCTCTTCTTGCGGTACATCGCTGAGGTTCTCCCATCCCTGGGCGAGACGTCGGTTGTGCAAACCACGGCTCCGGGTCTCTTGGCTGGCAAGTTCCCGGTCCGAGCGACTGAAGAAGAAGCGAGCAGCGTGGTCAAGGGTGATGCGCGAATGGTGTCCGTCATTGACTGTTTCCTGAGTAATCGCATCAAGTCTCCGGACGAGGGCCTTGAGGTTCGTTCGGGTGTGAGCATCATCAGGTTCAGTGCAGACGAGGTCGCTGAACTGCAGAAGACCGCTCGAAGTAGGAACCTGCCACTGAACGATGGCCGAGAGGTGTTCCGCCAGATCCTTATTCAGGAGGCCTGGCGTCGCCACCAGCAGCGGGTCGGATCTGATCCAGGCGCGCAGCCCTCCTTCACCGCTGCGATTCGCAACGACTCGGTGTTTAGGAAAGACATGGACCGGATGTGGCCACTCTTCAGCCCGCCAGTCGTAGTTCGAGAGCTGTATGCATCCGTGCGAAAGCTGGCGGCCGCTGCTGACGGAATCTTGAGCGAGCAAGAGATGGTGTTACTGAAACGGTCACCTTCCAAGAAGGTTGGCCAAGAGCTATGGACCGAGGCCGACATGGGAGTCTTGGATGAGGCCGTTGCCCGAATCAGTGGCGTGCCAACAACCTACGGGCATCTGGTCCTGGATGAAGCGCAAGACCAGTCGGCCATGTCCCTACGGATGCTTGGGCGTCGGGCGAAAGCTCATTCCATGACAATTCTTGGTGATCTGGCTCAAGCGACGGCCCCAGTGGCTGTCGGGTCTTGGGAGGCCACCATTGATGCACTCACTGGTGGAAACACTGGTGCAAACACTGTGGAAGCTCGAGTGCGAATTGCTGAACTCACGGTTGGTTACCGGGTTCCGGCTTCGATCCTTGATGTGGCCAACCGGCTGCTGGTTGAGGTTGCGCCTGAGGTCACTCCGGCTCGCTCCGTTCGTCCCGGTGGGGCCCCGCCCCTTGTTGTTCGGACCGAGGAGGCAGGTAAAGGCGAGGCTGTTGTAGTCGAACTCCTGGCCTTGAAAAATCCCGAGGCCGGTGCCTCAGAGCGGGCAACGAAGGTGGCCCAGAGCATCGCGGTGATTGGCGTTTCCCGCGACCTGGATCAGGTCGAAGTGGCGTTGAAGAACTATTCGGACAGACTGATTGCGGGTGCCGGTCAAATCACAGACGAGAGTATGCGTCTGGACTCGGTGCGGGTCGGCCGGGCCGGACTACCCGGTGCTGAGGCCATAGCGCTGGTCGAGCCGGGCCAAGTCAAAGGGTTGGAGTTCGACGCCGTCATTGTGGTTGAACCTGCGGCGATCATGGAGGTGGGTGCATCCGCCAGTGATTCAGATCAACACAGCGGTCAGTCAATGGCTGGTGGCCGCAATCTCTATGTCAGCTTGACTCGGGCCGTTCAACATCTGGGCCTGGTTCACAGCAGGGACCTGCCGCCCCTGTTGGATCTAGAGGCTCAGTAAGGTCAGCCAGAGCTTCTGGCAAGTCAGTTTCTGGCAAGTCAGTCCCGGGCAAGTCAGCTTCAGGCGGAAGGTCCGGCCAGCAGTCAGTTATCTCGTACTCGGGCATCGCTGGATCATCCTTCCAGAACATGATCTTGTTGAGGCCTTGCTTGAACCAGTTCATCATTGCCGTCCAGTAGTAGTCGTCCAGTACTCAGACGCCCAGTGGTCAGATGTCCAAAAGCTCAGGATTGATGAGCCCTGAGTTGTCAACAATGTACTCCTTGCGGGTGGCAACATCATTTCCCATCAGGATGCTGAAGAGATTGGCGGCCTCAACCGCTTCTTCCCCGTGTTTCATGGTCATTCGCTTGAGCACACGAGACTCCTGGTTGAGAGTCGTCTCCGCCAGTTCCTCAACATTCATCTCGCCCAAGCCCTTGAAGCGCTTCCACTTGTTCAGTTCTACGTTGTGCTCAGCTGAAAGCTTGTTGCGTTCCTCGTCGCTGAAGGCATACAACTGCTTGCCGCGCACCTTTGTGGCGAAGAGTGGTGGCTGAGCGGCATAGACCTGACCGGCCTCCAGCAGCGGTCGCATGTAGTGGTAGATCAGAGTTAGAAGGAGGCATCGGATGTGAGAGCCGTCAACATCGGCGTCGCACAGGATGATGATTCGGCCGTATCGGCAGTCTTCCAGCTTGAAGTCGCGACCAGATCCGGCACCAATGGAAGTGATCAAGGCCTGGGCCTCGGTATTGTCGATGACCTGCTTGAGCGAAGCCTTGCCCGCGTTCACGACCTTGCCCCGAAGTGGCAATACCGCCATGATCTCCGAATCTCGTCCTTGCTTCGCTGGGCCAGCGGCCGAATTTCCTTCCACAATCAGAAGCTCGGCATCAGGGCCGTGCAGGCGACAATCTGCCAACTTGTCGGGCATGCCGTTGGAGGAGAGGCTAGAGGCCTTGCGGCGAGCGTCCAGTTGTTGCTTGGCCAGCACCCGGTTGAGGATGGCTTGAGTCATCTTCTCCCGAAGACCATTGACGTGGACCTTGCGGCCGCCACCATTGACCCAATCGCTGAAACCAAGCTTGGTTGCTTCATAGACCAGCCGCTGGACGGGGGGAGTGCCAAGCTCTTGCTTGGTCTGCCCCTTGAACTGGGGCTCGGCGAACACAACCTTGACCGCGGCAACGAGACCTTCTTGCACATCAGCTGGAGTCGCCCGGTCGTTTCCTGCCTTGGCCAACTTCTTCAGCTTCTTGGTCTCTGCCAGCAGGATCTCATTTGCCGCCTTGGTCAGCCCGCGTTCATAGCCCGTGACGTGGGTGCCACCCTCCGACGTTGGAATAGTGTTGACGAAGCTGACGATGTTGGTGTCGAATCCCTTAACCCAGCGCATGGCGATGTCAATGGTGCATTCGCGAACGACATTGCTCATCTTGCCGTCGACGGGAACGGTTTCTTCGAAGGACGCATCGGTTTTGATGCTCAGGATATCGGTGACTGGTTCGCCAACAGTGAGGTAGTCCACATAGTCGGCCAGGCCGCCAGCAGCAACAAAATCCTCCGGATCACGACCGGCTCCTCGCCGGTCATGCAGCTTGATGTGGAGTCCAGGAACCAGGAAGCAGACGCGGGCCACATGATCGCGGATTTGCTCATACTCAATGCGTGCATCAGGGTCGAAAATTTGCAGGTCCGGCCAGAATCGAACTCGGGTTCCGGTGCGGCTCTTTGGCACCGCCTTGATCTTGGCCAGCTTCGAACCAGGCTTGAACGCGCCAGACTTGAGGTAATTCCCCGGGACGCGCTCGTTGAAGACCAGTCGCCATGTTGCCGCATCTCGGTCGACCTCGGCCACGATCTTGGAGGCCAGGGCGTTGACGACTGAAGCACCAACGCCGTGTAGCCCGCCCGAAGCCGAGTAGGCCCCAGACCCAAACTTGCCACCGGCATGCAGCTCGGTAAACACGATTTCCAGAGCGGTCCGGCCATCAGGCTTCTTGCCAATGGGGATGCCTCGTCCATCGTCGGTGACCTCAATGGATCCATCACGATGGAGTGTTACCTCAACGTGGGAGGCAAATCCTGCCGCTGCTTCATCGACACTATTGTCAATGATCTCCCAAACCAGATGGTGGAGACCTTCGGTGCCTGTTCCGCCGATATACATTCCCGGCCGCTTGCGAACGGCATCGAGTCCCTCCAGGATCTGGATTTGTGAGGCGTCGTAGTCAGACTTGGATGCCTTCTTCTTTACCACCGTAGGGCTCCTACCTGAAGAATTCGATGGGGGGTTGTGCTGGCGAAACCGTCACGTCGGGTTGGCCGAAGGCCAATGGATTGAGCAGTATTGTCTGGCTTGGTTGGAGAATCGGCTTGTCCGACAATGGCAACGATCCGGTCTGGCTTGCCAACCCAGGCGTAGTCGATGCGGTTCTCGTCTCGGAACTTGGTGAGCCGTACCCCTCCGCCCCCTCGTCCTTTGCTGGGGATTTCGCCCACATCGGTTGACTTGGCCGTTCCCTTGTTGGTGACGGAGATAATGACGGCCCCATCCGAAGCCAGTCCGGCACCGACAACTCTTGCGGTGCCCTTGAGTCCCATACCAGCTACGCCCTTGGCGGCAGCCCCCTGAACGCTGATGTTGGAGACGGGCGTCCGGAGTGCTTGTGCATCCGAACTGATCATGAGCAACTCGTCATTGGCGATACAAGGCAGAACGGCAATGAGCTTGTCTGGATCAACCAGCTTCATCACCAGGCGGCCATGCGATACGTTCACAACGATTTCAAGCTCGACCCGCTTGACCATACCGCTGGCGGTGACCAGCAGGAGTGGGTCCCCGGTTGCCTTGTCATCGAGAATACTCAGAACTGTCTCACCCCGATCGGCGGCGAAGACCTCGGAAGCGTCCTTGCCTCGGCTTCGCCCGCCAACTTCGGGCAGATCGAAGGCGGACGCATGAAGTAGTCGCCCGGTGGAGGTGATAGCCAAGACCTTGTTGCGAAGGCTGCTGACCGCTACTGAAGAGATGACGTCGTGCCTGCCAGGGCTGTACGAACGTGATGAGCCAACGGGCTCACGACCAATGATTCCCGAGGCTGAAAGGGTGACAACACAAGGGTCATCTGGCATTTCGGCCGCAACTTCTTGTTCCAGTTCTGCCAGGACAGGAACCTCGTCGCTGCCAATGATTCTGGAGCGGCGAGCTTTGCCGTACTTGTGGGCGATCTCTCCAAGTTCCTTGATGACAATGGTTCGCTGTCGTTGTTCTGATCCGAGGATCTGTTCGAGCTTGGCGATGATCTCCAAGAGCTCAGTCCGTCGGGCAATAATCTCGTCATAGGCCAGCTCGGTCAGACGACGCAGTCGCAGTTCCAGGATGTAGTCGGCCTGAACCTCACTGAGTTTCAGCTGCTCCATCAAGCCGCTACGAGCTTGGGGGGTATCACTGGCATTGCGGATGATGGAAACAACAAGGTCAATATTGTCGATAGCAATAACAAAACCATCGAGGCGGTGCATCTCGATCTGAGCTTGGCTAAGGCGATACTGGGAGCGCTTGACCACCATGTCCAGTCGGTGGGTGATGTAGTGGTTGCAGAGGTCATAGATGCCAAGCGTTGTCGGGACTCCGTCGACCAAGACCACATTGTTGATGCCGAAGGTTTCCTCAAGGGGAGTGAGCTTGTACAGCTTTTGGAGGAGAAGGTCTGGCCGGATACCGGTTTTGCATTCGATGACCAGACGCAGGCCTGAAGTTCGGTCAGACAGATTCTTGAGATCAGAAATCCCCGTGAGCTTGCCGTTGTTGACCAGTTCTTTGATCTTGGTGATTACCCGTTCTGCACCAACCAGGTAGGGCAGTTCGGTGATGACGATGCCTTGGCGAGACCGGGTGACGTCGACAACTTCGGCCGTGGCACGGATGCGGAAGGTGCCTCGGCCTGTTTCATAGGCGGTACGAAGGTCTTCGTCGACCACGATGCCGCCGGTGGCAAAGTCAGGGCCCGGAAGCACTTCCATGATCTGGTCGATCGTCGGCCGGGGTCGTCGCTGGCTCATGATGAGCTTGATGGCTTCGTACACCTCCAACAGATTATGGGTCGGCATGTTGGTGGCCATGCCGACGGCGATGCCGGTTGTGCCATTGACCAAGAGGTTGGGAAGTAGCGCCGGCAGGTAGGCGGGTTCGTTCAGTTCGCCGTCATAGGTCGGTCGGAACTCGACTGTGTCTTCATCGATCTCACCGAGAAGGTCGAGGGCCGCGGGGGTGAGCTTGCATTCGGTATAGCGATAGGCGGCAGGAGGGTCATCCAGGCTGCCGAAGTTGCCTTGGGGATCGATAAGGGTGACAGGACGAGAGAAGTCTTGACCCATCCGAACCAGGGTGTCATAGATGGCGCTGTCGCCGTGGGGGTGGAACTTGGCCATGACGTCGCCGACGACATGGGCACATTTTCGATGAGGGCGATCGGGATAGAGCCGCATCTCTCGCATCGAATACAGGATCCGACGCTGGACCGGCTTGAGCCCGTCGCGAACGTCGGGGATGGCGCGAGAGGTAATAACGGAGAGTGAATAGGCAAGGAACGAGTCGCTGAGTTCTTCAGAGACGGGAACGTCGACTACTTCTCGAGCGAACGGCAGCAACTCTCGTTGGTGCGGGCGGCCTTTTGGTGCCATGAAATCCTCTTCGGGGCTGAAAATGCTCTCGGGCGGGTGATCTGGGTCGCCCTATAGTAGCGAACGTGCGTTCCCAGGCGCGACACATCGACGACCCAATTCGCTGACCTGGTGAGGACGACGCTGGATCGTCGATGAATCGACGACGTGTATGAAAGTGAAGCTAGTAAAAAGCGACTAGTTAGCGACGGCGACGGCGACGGCGAGCGTCGATCTTGCGAGCCGACTTCACCACGGTGTTGAGACGGTCTTTCATCTGCTCAGCACTTTCCGCGTTCTCGAGGTCGAGTTCGGGGGCGAGGGCTTCGAGAATGGCACTCACGCTCACTCCCTGTTCGGCAGCGAACTCGTGCCATTGGTCGTGGGCGTCATCACTGACATATGCATGTAGGGCTTTGCGCCCGTTGTCTTCAGACATCGGTCGGGCTCCTTTGGGTTGACGGCGGCTATCAACGAAAGAATTTGCGTTGTCCCTAATACCTTCGGTTCCACGGCCGAGGAATTGATGGAACTGCGTCAACTTTCGTGTTGCTAGTTGGACAGTATACGCCCAAGCAGCTTGCCGAGTGGACCTGCTTGTGGCTCAACCCCTGATGCAACAAGGCTTTCCAGCTGTTCAGTAGTCAAAGTTTGCTCAGATTCTTCCCTGAGTGCTTGCATGATTTGCCCCATATTGGGATTTACCAGTCCTTGGGACCCGACGCGTACAGTCGGTACAACCTCGTTTCCATCAGCCACACTGCGCACATATTCGCCTGCTTCTGGGTCTTCCCAGATGTTGCGCTTGTCGTATTCCAGGCCGCTTTTCTTCATTGAGCGGTCCAGAGTCATACAGAATGGGCACCCCGGCCGCCAGAAAACGGTGATCGGGGGAAGCTCAGGAGCTACTTGATCTTCTGGTGGGTCTAGCTCGGTCAGGTTTACTTCGGTCAGATTTTCTTCAGTCACTCTGATAGTAACCCCGCCATCAAGTCGGATCTTCCCGAAGGAGCTTGCTTTCGACCACATCATGGCGGTGGATGTACGCCCCGATAAAACCTTGAGCGGTAGCGACGAAAGGCAGGGCCAGCAAAGCACCGGTCGCACCAAGCAAGCTCGTGCCTGCCAGGACCGCAGCGATCGAGACTGCGGGGTGCATCTCCAGCGTCTGGGCTGTGACTCTGGGCTGCAAGATGTAGTTCTCTATCTGCTGATAGATGATGATGATGGCAAGGACCCACAGCGCCTTGGACGGTTGCACCCCAAGAGCAACCAGGATGGGAAGAACCCCGGCCAGGTAGGTGCCCAGAGTTGGAATGAATTGGGACACCAGGCCAACCCACAGAGCGAGGGCTATTGGTGAGGGAAGTCCAAGGATTGAGAAGGCGACCCAATGCACAATCGCCGAGGCCGCACCAAGAATGAAGCGGGAAGAAATGTAGGCACCTGTCTTGGAGATGGCCAGTTCCCATACCCGGAGGACCTCGTGTTGGCGTGCCGGGGGCAATACCGAACAGATGGTCCGTCGCAGCCGCGGGCCATCGGCGGTGAGGTAGAAGACGAAGAGCAAGATGGTCAATGCCTGAAAGAGCAGGCTGGCGATGCCGGTGCCAGTGGCTAGGAGGCGATCAGCGATGGTTCCTGCCAGCTTGCTTGCAGTTCCGCCGTCCTGGAATTGATCGGTGAAATCATCAGTCTGGAGTTCGACTCCAAACCGATTTTCGATCCACGCCTGCCCACTGGTCATATAGCCCGGCAGCTCATCGACTAGATCGGTGAGCTGGTTGGCGACCAAGTCGCCTATGACGGCAAGGAACCCCAGTGATCCGATGATTAGAGCCAGAAGGGACAGGCCGGTTGCCGCACCTCGGCTCATACCGCGTTCCTCCATCCGGTCGACCACCGGTTCTAGGGCGAAGGAAATGAAGAGGGCCAACAGGATCTGGATGAGAAGGCCATCCAGCTTGTTGATGAGAATGAGCAGAGCCCATAGGCCAACCAGCACACCCCACCAGGTAAAGATCGCCTTGCGGATCAGCTTGGGCAAGTCTCGTCCTGCCGTTGAAGCCACTTCGGTGTCTGTTAGTTCAGCGTCCGTTAGCTCGGTGTCTGTTAGTTCAGCGTCTGTCAGCTGTTCATCTGTTATCTCGTGGTTAGAGCCCATCTCGGCCAAGAGATTAGCCCCCGACGGAGTGGAAGTCGGGTTTGCTCACTGGTTCGATGTCGGGAAGTCGTCCCCACCAATCTGGTGCTGTCATTAACTGGTGAATCTGTGCTTGAGACACCGTCCCAAGAATCTGGTTGTCCTGGACTCGGTGGATTACCGCCAGTGGATAGGAATCCTCCATCCTTTGCAAGACAACGTCGACGGACTCGGTGTTCCAAGCTCGGGGAACGGCTTCGCTGGACACCGCGAGCTCCGCCACTGATGTCCAGCTCCGTTCGGCTGGTGACAGAGCCGATCCGCGGGCCGGGGTCAAATAGCCGATCGGCTCATGTCCCCAATGCACCACTGGGTGGGCAATGTGTTGCTGGTCGGTTCCCGCCCATGACGCGAATCGGTCCACGGGGGTACTTCCCGGAACAGTGGTTGGATAAAAACTTGTGATCGATTCGATGTCGGTTCGATTGAAGCGACGACGGATGGCCGCACCGATGACTTCGGTTCGTGCTGCACCGAGCAGGAAGACGCCCATCACCAGCGCGGAGATCCATGGCCGGAGTGGTTGTTCGAAAAACACTCATTGCGCTCACGCCAGCAACAATCAGAGCGAATCCAGCAACCAGCCCGCAGCGGGCTGAATGCAAGCGGGAAGTTTCCGCGTCACCGGTTCGCTTCCAGATGGCTGCCGTCAGGATCCGTCCTCCGTCCAAAGGCGAGGCTGGGAAGCAAGTTACTGGCGGCGATAAGAACATTCACGATTCCCAGCCAGGCGACAATGGCAGGACCCGGTCCAACAATGTCTTGGGACCGGGCGATGAGAGCGGCGCCAGAAAATCCAAGCGCCGATCAACATGCTGGCAAGTGGCCCAGCAAGAGCGATCTCGAATTCGGCCTTTGGGGTTTTGGCTTGGCGGCTGAGTTTGGCTACTCCACCCAGAATCCAGAGGCTGATGCCGTCCACCTTTATGCCGTGAGCGTTTCGCCAGAAAGGCGTGGCCAAGTTCGTGGCCAAGGATGGAGAGGACAAAGAGGAAGGCACACGCCGATGCTGCCATCAGCCGATCGAGCAAGGGGGCAGTCGGATAGAGGCTTGGAAGCACAGTGAACGCCAGTGAATAGACGACGAATGCCGCCATGCCAAGCACGCTCCAGTGGGCAGAGATGGGAACGCCGGCGATGCGCCCCAGTCGAATATTGCTGCTCATTGAAACGAGACGAGCCCGCCGCCGTCCAAAACCAGGTGTTGGCCAGTCATCCAAGAAGCTGAATCCGACGCCAGGTACAAGGCCGCTTGAGCGATGTCGTCAGTCTCTCCCAGTCGCTTGAGGGGGTAGGAGTTGGCAATCTTGTCGCCGGCCTCGCCTTCCCACAGGAAACGAGCAAAGTCAGTTTTGATAAGACCCGGGCAGATGGCATTGACCCGGACCTTTGGTCCGAGTTCGGCACCGAGTTGTTCGGTCATCTTCAGCAATGCGGCTTTGGTGAGGTCATAGACGCCGATTGACTCGCTCGTCATCTTGGCCCCGACGGAGGAAATGTTGATGATCACCCCACCGTGATCTTTCATCGAGGCTTGCCACGCGGCCTGGCTCCACATGAGTGGTGCGGTTAGATTGACCTGGATGGTCTTGTCCCAACGGCCGAGATCAACCTCGATCATTGGTCCGGCGTAGGGATTGGTGGCAGCGTTGTTGACCAGGATGTCCAGTCCACCGAGTTGCTCAAGAGTGGCTTGTGTGGCTTGGACCGCAGCATCGTTCGATCCAGTATTGGCCACGAACCAGCGACAGCCGGTGGTGCCAGACTCCGCATCGATCTCAGCGGCTGCTGCCTCCAGCGGTTCGGCTTTGCGTGAGACGATCATGACCCGGGCGCCTGCCTTGGCGAAGGTGGTGGCGATGGCCTTGCCGATCCCTCGTGAGCCTCCGGTTACCAGCGCTACTTTGCCGTCCAGTCGAAGTTCCATAGCCAGCAATCTAGATGACATAGAACCGAATTGGTAGTAGCGAACAGGACGTCGGTGGAATGTTCAGTCATTGAGCATTCAAGCAACTACGGTTTAGCTGATGGGTGCCAAGTCTCGATTAGTGGAAGCTTCGGCCGAACTCGGGTTGCCAGCGGCCAGTCTCAATGGGCCTGATTTCCACCGCTCGTCGGACATCGTCCTATTTGTCCATGGCATCACGGCCGATGCAATGACGTGGCCCTTGCTCATCAGCAGACTGCCTTCTGACGTGGCGACAATTTCTGTCGATCTCCGGGGGCGGGGTGAGAGTTTCTTGCTCGATGGCCCGTGGGGAATGGCTAACCATGCCAGTGACTTGGGTCGACTGCTTGAGTCGCTTGGCATCGATCAGAAACTTCTCGTTGTTGGACACTCCATGGGTGCCTTCGTGGCTTCAACTTTTGCTCTTCTGTACCCTGATTATGTCCGCGGCCTGGTTCTGGTGGACGGGGGAATTGAGCTCTCCGGCTCACTCCTCAGTCTTTCCGGTCGAGTTGGTTCTGAGTCACTCGGAACCAGCCGGGTCGATCCAGAGGCGGTGTATCAAGATGGGACCGAGATCTTTCTGGACTCTCGGGTCCTTGAAGCGCTGGAGGAAGTGGGATGCCCGGTTGAGCTGTTGCGAGCGGAGAAGGGCATGTCGGATTTGTCGGAGCCCTTGATTAGCCAAGACACCGTTGATCGAGCAACCAGTCGAATACCGGAGTTGCGAGTGACCACCGTCCCCGCAGTCAATCACTACACGATTGTGTTGAGCCCCGCTGGCGCTGATGCCGTGGCCGCCGCTATTCACCGACAGCTCTAACGGAGCGTCGAATCGAACGGCTCATCGGAGCAACACCTCAGCCGGTGAGTGAGATGATGACCATCGCTATCAACATGACGGTGATGAAAGCGACGAAGAGCCATTCCATCCGGCTCCGGCTGCTGCGTTCGGCGTCCAGGTAGGTTTGCAGGATGTCGGATCGACCGTGAACATCGGTGAGTTGTTTCTCAATGGCAGCAATCCGGAGTTGTTTGGCCGCTGCGGCTTGGCGCGAGTGATTCAGCTGGCTAGCAATATCGTTTAGCTCACCCTGCAGGTCACCGAATGCTGCTTCGGTTTCCACCAGTTGAGACTGTAAGGCCAGTGAGTCGACGTCTGCCACTGGTTCGAATTCTGAGTCTCCGGAGCGAGGGCTTCTTAGCGTCGTTCGAATCTGTCGTAGGCGACTGACTCGTTCGGGTGCGACTGGGGCAAGGACCCGCTCTAGGGACAAGAGGATATTGTCGATATAGGCAGCATCGTCCGGAAGACTGAAATGAGCCCAGAGATTGCGAGCCTCAATGATCTGGCCGATCATGTCACGGAGATCTTTGCCGAAGAATTCAGCAAAGACCGGTCCCCAAAAGCGGCGAAGCACGAGGAGTTGGAATAGGGGGTCTGTTGCCCCATGTTCAGCCGGTCGACCCATGCGGTTGGCTGCGGTTTCTGCCCAGCTGAGGTCGCCAGGGAAATAGGCGGCCATTCGCTCATCGATAAAGGGACCCATGCCGCGGGCAAAGGTTTCAAAGGCCTCCGCAAGTTGGCCGTGCTGACTGATGGCAAGATCAGGAGTTGCAGGAAGGTCGTTGGGCATCTCCCTCACCTATCGGCGCGTCGGCGGTGGACCTGAGCGAAGAATGACGATGTTCTCAAGTTCTTCCAGGCTAAGTTCCGCCTGGGCGAGCGATTCCTGAGCCCGTTGGCGCTGGGACGGGGATATCTACCTAGATTGCTGATGAAAGCTCAAGTTCAGCGCCTTTTGGCCGTAGTGGAGATGTGAAACAAAACCGCCTTGCCGCATCTCCAGGGGTGGTTGTCCTCTCTGGCCTTTTGGCGACGGTGGCGTTTCTTTGTGTTCTGTACTTCGTCGGTAGCGTTGCCTACCGTGAGCTGGTCTTTTGCGGTCTCACTGGACTCTTTTCCACCGCTGGGGCGACTGCTGCCGCTGTCTGGGCTGGTTGGCGAGCGAACTTCACCTCGGCTGATCTTGCCCGCGCTGAGCATGAGGCTCGCCATGACAAGCTCACGGGACTGTACAACCGCAGTGCCTTGTTCGAGGAATTGGAGAAGGCGGCTGAACTTTCCTACGCCAATGAAACGACATTGGGTGTGCTCTTCCTTGACTTGAATCGATTCAAGGTCATCAATGATTCGATGGGTCACGACGCTGGTGATGAGCTTCTCCGGATTGTGGCTGGTCGCCTTTCTGCCTCAGTGCGAAGCATCGATGTCGTCGCCAGATTCGGTGGTGACGAGTTCGTTGTCATCTGTCGTGACCTCCTCTCGGAGAAATCGGTAGTGGCGGTCGCGCAGCAAATCCTGCGAGCGTTTGAAGAGCCCGTTTCCTTGTTCGGCAAAGTGATGACGGCCTCAACAAGCATTGGAATAGCCATCGCCAAGCCGGGTGACCCTCGACGGGCCGAAGACCTTGTTCGTGATGCCGATGCGGTAATGTACAAGGCGAAGCGTGCCCGGAGTGGGTACGCCGTTTTCAATGACTCACATCGACTTGAAGCCATTGAGCGGCTGGACACCGAACGCGACCTGGTGCAGGCCATCAAGGAAGACCAGTTCATGGTCTATTACCAGCCTCTGATCAATGTTGCCGAGAAGCGACTCTATGGATTCGAGGCACTGGTGCGTTGGAATCATCCGACGCGTGGAGTCCTCGGACCGGGCCAGTTCCTGGCCGTGGCCGAAGAGACCGGGATGATTGCCACCATTGGTGAGAAGGTGTTGCGCGAGGCTTGCGCCCAAGCCGCCGTCTGGAATCATCTTTCGCCCGACGCTCGATTTGTCAAGATGAGCATCAATATCGCTGAGCAACAATTGGTTGACGCTAACTTCCCGAGTCTTGTGGCCGAGATCCTTGACTGGTCTGGGCTTCCGCCAGAGCAGCTGGTATTGGAGATTCTGGAAGATGTCGTGGTTGATCATCTGGATGGTCTTTCTTGCCTTCGTGAGCTTCGGGCTCTTGGAGTAGAGCTCGCCATCGATGACTTTGGGACCGGCCAGTCATCGCTGAGCTATGTGAAACAGTTCGACATGGTGTCTGCACTCAAGATTGACAAGACCTTCGTTGATGAGATGGAGTCAAGCTCCAGCAACCGAGCGATCATCGAAGCGGTGGTTGCTATGGCCAAGGCGCTGGAGTTGCGAGTCATCGCTGAAGGAGTGGAAGACAAGGACCAGGTCAATCAGCTCCTGGACTTCGGGGTGAACATCATGCAGGGATACTTGTTCAACGTGCCCGTCGCCGCGGATGTGATTGATCCTTCCTCCTGGTTCAAGACGCGAGAAAACGCTTCCGAAGGAATCAAGGGTGTGCTGGTGAGCCAAGCATTCAGTAAGCCAGCGTCGGTTGAGCGACCCAAGCGTCGGGCGTAGAACCCGGCACTGAGGTCAGCGCATTGTTGGCTTGGTCTGGTTACTACTTGTCTCGGCAGGTGTCGTCGGCGTCTTCCAGCGCGGCGACAAGCTTTGGATTTGCTTCTTCCTCTGATCCTGACGCCTCTAGGGCCTCAAGATCTTCAATCCCGAAGTCCTTGATTGCGTCCGCGTAGCAGGCGGCTGCCTCTGGCGTCTCGCCCTTGTCGACAATCCAGTCAACGACGGCTTGACGGTCAGCTCCATCATCACCACATGCGGCAAAGCTCAATGCGAGCACAAAACAGAACAACTTCTTCATCATGATTTCCCTCCATAGTTGTGTTAGCGAACCTATTCGAGCACCGTTAACTGGGTGCAAACAGGCCTAGTCCCAAGTGCCCTAGTCGGCAGGAGGTGGCGCGACGAAGTCGATGAGTTCTTCGACCGCGCCGACGAGGCCAGGCTCGAGATCCTTGTAGGACGTCACCTGCTTGAGAATCAGCTTCCACAACGCTCCTGGCTCGCCATCAAACTTGAAAGCCTGACAGATGCCCCGCTTCCAATCTGTTCCCATGGGAATGACTGGCCATTTCTTGATCCCAAGAGTGGCTGGCTTGACCGCTTGCCAGACGTCGACATAAGGGTGTCCAGTTATGAGAACATCGGGATGATCGACGGTCTTGGCGATTCGTGTCTCTTTTGTGCCATCGATGAGATGGTCAAGCAGCACACCAAGTCTGCGACCTGGTCGAGGCTGGAAAGTCCGCACGATCTCGGCCAGGTCGTCGGCTCCATGCAACGGTTCGACAACGACGCCTTCGATTCGCAGGTCCGCCCCCCAGACCTTCTCGACCAGTTCGGCGTCGTGAATTCCTTCAACCAGGATGCGACTTGGGCGGGCAACCCTTGCCCGGGAGTCATCCAACGCCACCGAGCCAGATGCAGTGGTGCCACCAACCTTCTTCGGGGTAGGGGCAGGCTTTACCAGGGTGACCGTTTTGCCTTGGACGGAGAACGCACCACGTTCAACCCGAAGGGTTTGACTGCGCCCGTCCTGATCCTTCATGGTGAGCCAGTCCGGTCCGAACCTAACAATCTTGCCCACATAGCCGGTATCGCGATGGCGGATGAGAAGACCCTTGGTTGCCGGCACGGTCGGCCAGGTCGGCTTCTTGTGGCGTGGTCCATTCATATCCATTGGATCGCTGAGGATTCCCGACATGACGAGAGGCTACTGGGTGCCAGTAGCCTCTCGTGGTGATTCTGGTTGATGCAGCAAACGTGACGATGACCCGACCCGATCGGGCCCTGTTCAGCGAGGTCTCGATCACGGTTTCTACCGGTGATCGACTTGGTGTTGTTGGCATCAACGGGACAGGGAAGTCGACCCTGCTCCGTGTGCTGGCTGGCAAGGTCGAACCAGAATCTGGTGTGGTGACCTCAGGAAGCGGGGTGCGAATCTCGATGTTGGACCAGCAGGACTCGCTACCCGATGGAACAGTTCTTGATGCGGTGACCGCCGACCTGCCAACCGAGCTGTGGGAAGCGGAATCGGTCCTCACTCGGTTGGGCATGAGTGGCCACTTCGACCGCCGGACCGACACCTTGTCTGGTGGGGAAAGCAAGCGAGTCGCTCTGGCTCGGGCTCTACTCACTCCCAGCGACATGCTGATCTTGGACGAGCCAACCAACCACCTGGATCTCGAAGGCATCATCTGGCTGGAAGAGCACCTGGCTGCCTATCGCGGTGGCCTGCTGCTAGTCACCCATGACCGTCACGTGCTTGACCGGGTGACGACCAGGATGTTGGAACTGGACCGAGGTCATGCCCATGTGCATGAGGGAAGCTACGACAGCTACCTAGAGGCCAAGTCCGATCGTGATGATGCAGCGGAATCGGCCGAGAGCATTCGACGCAACCTGGCCAAGTCAGAGCTGGCTTGGCTCCGACGTGGAGCGAAAGCGAGAAGTTCCAAACCCAAGGCCCGCGTCGACGCAGCCAAGGCTCTGATCGCGCAAAAACAAGAGGGCCCGGCCCGTCCCGCTGACCTACACCTGGAGTTCCCGACCCCGCGTCTTGGTGATGTGGTAGTTGAATTGCACGGAGTGTCGGCGGTTGCACCAGACGGCAGGCAACTCTTTGATGGCGTTGACTTGTTGCTGGACCAAAGAGAGCGTCTTGGGATCGTCGGGCCAAATGGGGCGGGCAAGACGACCCTGCTCAACATCATGGCCAAGATGCTGGAGCCATCGGCTGGCCGCGTGGTGTGGGGCACAACGGTTGAAGTCGGTTACTACCGCCAGCTGAACACTGGCCTTGACCCCCAAGCTCGGGTTCGCGAAGTTGTTGCTGGGCCGAACCGCAAGCCGGACTGGACTGATGCTCGGTTGCTGGAGTCATTCTGGTTCGATAAGGACGCCCAGTGGGCTGAGGTTCATACCTTGTCTGGGGGAGAGCGGCGTCGTCTCCAGTTGATGACGATCCTTGCCTCCAAACCAAACGTTCTGTTTCTGGATGAGCCGACCAATGATCTGGACCTAGAAACCTTGCGGGCCCTGGAGGACTTCTTGGAAGACTGGCCCGGGGCCGTTGTGGTGGTGAGCCATGATCGCTCGTTCCTGAATCGGGTTGTCGCCGATGCCTTGGTGATTGACGGCGAGGGTGGAGCGGTTCGGTGGCCCGGTGGTTTCAATGCCTGGTCCGAGCACCGCCGGGCCGAACTGTCTGGGCAGAATTCATCTGGTAGCGCCACGGTGTCGAAGGAGAAAGGGAAGGGGAAGCGTGGAAAGAAGGGCGACACGCGTAAGTCTGCTGCTCAGTCCGCCACCTCCCCTGACGCGGACGCCTCCCCCGGTCAGCGTTCACCCAGCACCCTCAGTCGCCTGATGCGTCAGGTCGAGAAGGATGTTGCTCGGCTGGAGAAGAAGAAGGCGCGACTCAACGACGAGCTGGTCGAAGCAGGTAGCGATCATGCCAAGCTGAGCGAGATCGGTGTGTCCTTGGCCCAGATCGATGCTGATTTATCGGTGGCCGAAGATCAATGGATGGAACTGGCAGATGAACAAGAGCAGAACAGTCCCGGCTAGCTCACTTTGGGTGTGGGTTTGTGGGTGAGCTAGGTTCGGCAGGTGTCCAATGAGCTGAGCAAGACGTCCCCCGACCGTGCTACTGATTTCGCGTCTGCCTTGGAACGCTTGCGGGGCCTGTCGGGTATCAAGTGGCAGAAATATGACGACGATGTTCTGCCGTGTTGGGTGGCTGACATGGATCTTCGTCCGCCCGATGTGGCCATCGATGCCATCCAGGCCGTTGTGGATCGAGGAGACTTCGGTTACAACTTTGAGGCCTTCCGACAGCTCGGTCAGGCCTTCAGCGACTGGCAAGGCCAGGGCCATGGCTGGAAACCGGATCCGGACAAGGTTGTGGTGTTCTCGACGGTCTTGCATGCCATCGAAGTTGTCTTGTGGGAGACAACGAAAAAGGGAGATGGGATACTGGTGATGACACCGATCTACCCGCCCTTCCTCGACGGGATCGCAGGCGCAGGTTGTGTGGCCGTGCATTGCCCCCTCGAAGGGCCAGGCCGCCAGCTCACCTCTGAAGGTATGGAGCGAGCCATCTCCGAAGCGAAGGCCGCTGGGAATCCGGTGACTTCAATCCTGATGTGCAACCCGCACAATCCGACGGGACGGGTCTTTACTCGCCAGGAACTGGATGCCGTCGCTGAAGTCGCCGAGGCTCATGACCTGCTGGTGATCAGCGATGAGGTGTGGTCCGATCTGGTCCACACTGGATCCCCAGCCCACACCCCGTTCGCCTCGCTGTCGGATCAGGCCGCGGCTCGGACCGTGACCGTCTTTGGTCCATCGAAATCATTCAATCTGGCGGGCATGCGCGTGGCCGTTGCTCACATGGGTAGCGAGCGGGCAGCGGCAGCCCTTGAACAGATGCCACCCCATTCTCGAGGAGGCACCAATGTCCTCGGAGCCGAAGCGACACTGGCATGCTGGCAGTCTGGACATGGCTGGTTGGCCGAGACAAAGGCCCACCTGACAGCCCAGCGAGACCATCTCACGAAACGTCTGGCCGCCGAACTGCCAGCAGTCGGCTACCGGGTTCCGGAGGCTACGTATCTTGCTTGGCTGGACTTTGGGCCAATGAAACTTGGTGCGGATCCCATGACCTTTTTTCTCGAGCACGGCAAGTTAGCCCTTAGTCAGGGCACACCTTTTGGTCCGCTGGGCGAAGGGTTTGCCCGCCTGAACTTTGCCACTACGCGGCCAGTCCTGGACGAGATCCTCGATCGGATGCTCACCGCAGTGAATGGTCGATAGCTCTATTGTTTGACAAATCGACCATTAGTTGTTAATTACTCTTGATTACTCTTAAAGTGTCTAGTACAACTAGTGGATGCGTGATGCACTGGGAAGTTCCTCCGAATGGTCTTTTGAGCCGATCGAGGTGGTGGTCGAACAAGACGGCAAGCTTGCTGACGTCAAGATTCGACCCAATCATCAGCTCTTGGACGGGCAGCCCCGTCCGGCTCGAGGCTCGCTGATCCAAGCTCAGCCAGGCTCGACTCCCGATTATCGACGCCGTCCGGATCAGCGTGGCCGAGTCACGGTTATTCGTCGCCCGGTGCCTTCGGGGCCAGTGGCGCAACCGATCTCAATCGAAGCCGACATTCCCGATGTACCCAAGGACCCGGTCGGTATTCCCTGGTCAACCCTGATTCCATCGGTCATCGGCGGACTGGTCATCTCGTTGTTGTTCTCGCCCCTGTTTGCCATCCTGGCCGGTGTCACTGCCGCAGGCTTGATCGGCCGGTCATTGGCTTCCAGATTCATTCATCGGCGTCGCACCAAAGAGCGGGGCTCGGCCTTACAGCTAGTCGCCAGTCAACTCACGGCGGAGCGAAAGAAGTGGGCAGTTCGTGAGACAGACCGACGTCGCTCACTCCGGGAATATGACGTGACTCCCGACGTGCAGATTCCCGACGTGCCGATTCCCGACATGCCGTGGTGTCAACGGTTGCACCCCGGAGATGCCCTCATTGTTCATCTAGGTTCTGGGGACCTGGATGCTGTGCCGGAGCTATCAGAGGAAATCAGTGATGTTCTGGTTGATGCGTCGGGACTGCTGAAGCAGGCGGCGGTACCGGTTCGCCTGCCTGTCGTTCCGATCGAATGTGAGCTGAACGACTCGCATGGTCTGGCAATTTGTGGTGACCGTGAGCCCAGCCTGTCACTGGTTCGCTCCATCCTGCTTGCGCTCCTGAGCGAGATCGGCCCGTCCGATCTGGGTTTGGTGGTGGCGACGGCTCCGGATCGATTGGCCGATTGGGACTGGGTCAAGTGGCTGCCCTCGTTAGCCGGGGCCGGAGCAACTGGCACCGAGATCGAAGAACTCTTGTCCCCAGAGACTCCGTCGGCCGGAAACAAGGGAACAGTGGCCGATACGCAACGTCCGCTCCTGGTCGTTGTCGATGGCCCCGAACCGACTGGGCCCGGCAGTTTCGCCCAAGCCTTTGCTGGCAGGGCCAAGCATGTGCGTCTCATCTGGATTGGTGACTCGCGTGAGATTCCTGCAGCGTGCGCCACCCAGGTCGTGGTTCATCCCGATCGCGCTTTCTTGTGTCGTGATCTCACCAATAGCCACGCACAGCCTCAAAATGGGATCGCTAACGGTCTGACCCAAGAATCCGCGCTGCGCCTGTCCCGTCAGCTTGCCCCCTTTGATGATCCCGAACTTGACGATGGTGGCGCCAGCTTGGCCAGTCGAATCAGCCACGAAGCGCTACACAACGGGCCGATGGACACCGAGGGATGGGTGGAGTACTTGCGTGCCAGTTGGGCGACAGCCGATCGCCACCACCTGTACTCCGCTATTGGGCTTGCTCGGTCGGGACCCGTGCTCCTTGATCTGGTCGAAGACGGCCCCCACATGTTGGCCGCTGGCACGACGGGATCGGGAAAGTCCGAGCTTCTTCGCTCGCTAATCGTCGGAGCTGCCATTGAGCAGCCGCCCGACCAGGTGTCCTTTGTTCTGGTCGACTTCAAGGGCGGTGGTGCCTTTGATCTGGTCGCCGGGCTCCCTCATGTGGCATCGGTGGTGACGGACCTTGACTCGACCGAATCAGGCCGAGCCTTGCAAAGCCTGCAAGCGGAGATGACCAGCCGAGAGCTCATCTTGCGAGAGCAAGGTTGCTCCGACATTGCCGAATTTGGCCGAGGAGACAAAGGGATCGTGGGCGCCGCGAATGCGGTGACCTTGCCCCGACTCTTGATTGTTGTTGATGAGTTCGCGTCACTGGCCGAGGAGTTGCCGGAGTTTCTCGACGGCTTGATTGATGTCGCTCGACGGGGTCGTTCACTTGGCGTGCATCTGGTTCTGGCCACCCAGCGTCCAGCCGGTGTGGTGACTGGCCAGATTCGAGCCAACACCAACCTTCGAATCTGCCTGCGAGTGCAAGATTCCGGAGACAGCATGGATGTGATCGATGCACCCGATGCTGGTCGATTGCCATCCATTCCTGGGCGAGCCATTATGAGTCGCGGCGGGTCCAAACTGGAGATGATCCAGTGCGCCAAGGTCGAGTCGGATCGAGTCAACACCTTGGATCCCTTCGTTGTACACCCAGCGCTACTCGCCGATCCTTCGACTGGTGCTGGTGATGTCAGCAATGGGGATGTAGATGACAATCAGTCCTTGGAATCATTGGTGGACGCCTGTCGAGAGCTTGCTCCTGCGTCCAACGTTGCTCCTTGGCTGGCCCCGATCCGGTCAGTGGACCTGGCCGAAGTGGCGGCTGAGCTGGACTCATCAATATCTGTTGCCCTCGGCTGGTTGGATGACCCGGACAACCGGGCTCGGCGACCATATGGCTGGAACCACCAACGAGGAGGCTTGGCCATCGTTGGGTCCGATGGCGAGCAGGTGGAGGCCACCGTTCAGACTGTGGTTGGCGGGCTGATCCAGCAATCTCCATCTCATGTCTATGTTCTTGATGGCAGCGGTGGAAGGCTTGCTGGTCTGGAGCAACTGCACTCGGTGGGCTCAGTGGTGACGAATCGCGAACCCGAACGTTGCCTGAAGACGATCAGCCAGATCACGAGCTGGCTGGACGGACAAGGCTCCAGCCCGTCCGAGAACGGCATGCTTCACTCCGACACTGCTCACTCCGGCGATAGGCAGACCCGGCCGACTATTGCCCTGGTCATTCATCGTTGGGGCTCCATTGTCGATTGCCTGGAGTCCGAAGCGGGTCCAGGGGCAGCAGCCGGACTGCAACGACTGATCCGAGATGGGCCCGACCGCGGTCTCGCTCTGGTCGTTACTGGTGCCAGTGATCGGGAGATCCCGGGGAGAGTGATGGCTGGTCTCAGCCAGCGGGTTGTTCACCGACTGGCCGACCCCGCTAGCTACATGGCCTTTGGCCTGCATCCCGGTTCTCGTGGAGCTGGTGGTTCAGGTGGTAATTCAGGTGGGGGAGGCTTGGATTTGGAAGGGGCGGAGATGGTGGATCCTGTGACCGGGTTGCGGGGCTTGCTTGCTCGTGTCGACCCTGGCTTGATGGTTGAGAATGAGTGTGTGACGGCGGAGAATCAGGCAGCGGTGATCCGGGTCTTGGGCAACCGTATTGCCCGTGCGGAACTACCGGGACCGGTCACGGATGATCGCGGAACCGTGGTGGCTCTAGGTCTGAACCATGACCTGTCGCCGGTCTCGGTTTCGCTCCAGTCCGGGCAGCCAGTCCTGGTTCTTGGGCGTCCCGGTAGCGGACGATCAACGGCTATCCAAACCTTGATCAGTTCTCTCAGCCCCGAGCAGGCAGGTCAAGTGGTGGTCATTGACGACGGCGAACGCCTGAGTGGTGAAGAAGCGGCTCTGCTGTTGGCTGATGCTGAAGTCAATGGTGCTGCCCTCATCATCGGTGCGACTCCGGCGTCAGCGAGGGGCATCGGTAGTTGGATTGCACCCCTCCTCCAGCGTTCCATTGTGGTTCTGATCAACCCCAGTCGGGCCGACGGGGAAGCGTGTCGAACCCTGGTCCCCGATCTGGCCGAGGCAACGCCTGGCCGGGCCGTGGTTCTGGACAACGGACGCTCGACCATTGTCCAGGTGGCCGCTTAGTCCAGGTGGCGACTTAGTCCAGATCGCTACCTTGGCCAAGGCGTTCTGGTTTGTTATTCGGTTGACGTTTGGGCCTGCGAGGTACACCATCTGGACATGGCAGACGACCAGACACCGGCGCAAGCACCGGTACCGGCACAAGAACGGACCTTGCCGCCGACCCCGCTACTCGAAACCGCCCGGTTGATATTGCGGCCGCTCCGCCAAGAAGATGCACCCGCTATCCAGAAGCGGGTCAGCAAGTGGGACGTGGTCAAGTACTTGGAGAGTGCACCGTGGCCTTATCCCGATGATGGGGCCGAGACGTTCCTTCGAGATATCGCTCTGCCGGCGGTAGCTGCGGGGAAGGAAATGAACTGGGCCATCACCCTCAAGTCCTCGGTGACTCCGGATGAAGCGGTCGGACTCTTGTCCTTTAGCCCAGGGGGTCGGGCTACCGGCAACCGAGGCTTCTGGCTGGGTCTTGATCTGCATGGACAAGGTCTGATGACCGAAGCCATCGTTGTCTTTCAGGACTATGTCTTTGATGTGCTCGGGCACGAGAAACTGCAGATGAGCAATGCTCAATCCAATGCCGCGTCACGTCGGGTCAAGCAGAAGACCGGTGCACGCTTCGTTCGCTTGCAGGAGGCCTCATTTGCTCACGGTGAGACCGTCAGCGAATGGTGGGAGATCACTAAGGCCGACTGGGATCGACTCAGAGCGGTCAGCTAGTCTCGTCGCTACTTCCATCTCGAGCAAGAGAAGCGTTGAGAGAAGCTCTTGCTGTAGTCCACCTTGCATTTGCTCGTTGATCCGTCCGTCGCCTCTACCTTGATAGTCGATCCATCAGTGTGGGCCAGGTGGAGGATGCCAAGCGTCCCATCAGATTGGCTCGACAAGACGTCGTCCCCCGAAATTGCCTCGATTGGTTTTGAAGAGGCAAAGCCGATCAGCAAGCGGCCTTCGATGCGATCCATAAGGGCAATAGTGATCGCTGTCGGAGTTGGCGAGACGCCCTGCCAGTTTTCGCAGGGAAAGACATCAACGAACTCACCGGTGAAGTTGCATTCGCTCCCGACACCAACCCCTTGAATCTCCGAAGGCTGCGCCAGCGTGCACGCAGTTGTCGCGCCAATCAGGACAAGGCTTCCGAACAAGATGCTTTTGGATAGTCTGGGAAGTCCCATGAGCGAAGGCTACTCGGATGGGCCGCGGAGCTGAGACACCTGTTCTGCTGGGTCAACAGTCACTTGCTCAAATGTGCCCAAGTGTTCCTCTTCGACAACGTTGAGAGGGCCAACTCCGGCTCCGCTTTGTGAGTCGAAACCTCCTCCGGTGAACTCCCAACCAAACAGTTTCGGACCGCCAGGCCCCTCGCCGAGCTTTGGAGCCGAGAATCCTGGCGGCGCAGAATCTGGAACCAGAACGTCGAGACTGACAACGCTCACAGTTTCGGTAACCGTACCGCTGAACACTGATGTGACCCAGACTGGGGCGTCGCCGCCGGCCGGATCATCAATGGATACGAGTCGAAGAGCATCCTCGTACTTCCAAACCTGGCTGTACTCGGAGAATCCCAGACCCCAGCCGCGCCCACCGACCATGTCGCAAGCAATCGATTCACAATCCTCGCCTTTCCAACCTAACGGCGTTGGATTTCCGATGACCAGAGAGGTGCCAGGGGAGTAGCCAGCAGGTATCCACGGTCTATACGTCTGCCAGTCGCTCGGGTGGATCGCATCCTGTCCGGACCAGACCACACTCACGTTGTGCATCGCCGCAGGTCGGTCTGGATTGAATAGTGCGTACAAGTCGGAATCGCAATTTGGGCCTATGAGGCAGTAGCCGAGTCCACCGCGACCTCCGATTCCGTTCTTGGCTAGACCTTCGGGTGTCGTGTCAGCTAGAGCTGGCAATCCACCGAGTGGAGACTGTCGGGCAGGGTTGGTCTTGTCAGCAACACCTTGATGCCTCGGGTCGAGAAGGTGGTTCCAGAGTTGGGAGGTCTGTTCGGCGAGGCGTGCTGGCCCCATTGCGAGTTGGAATCCAAGAGCCAGGTTGGTGCGGGTCTGTAGAACCTGGTCGAGGCTGGACAACTCGTATTCGACATCGTCGACGGTGGCGAGCACCGGGCTGCTCATGTCGGATCGGGTGAGGGCGACGCGAATGTCGACCTCGATATCGTCCAGCGTGGCGACGTTCTGGCGGAGCTGTCGCCCAGCGGTAGAGACTTTTTCCGGGTCAATGCCGACCATGTCATCTTCCTTTCACTCTTGGTGTTGCGACGGAGAAGCAGTGGGAGATCACCAAGGCCGACTGGGACCGCTTTCGGCGCTCGTAGCTGAGGCCGGATCAGTCCGGCAAGCTGACCATGGTTCGCTTCCATTCGGCGAAGCGCTCCTCGAAGCCGTCTTTGTAGTTCTTTAGGGACGGCGATATACCGATTGTTCCCGCACTACCGGAGAAGACCACCGAGGCAAATTCGTTCCTCTTCATGGCGCGAGCGAATCTGCCGACCGGACGTTCTGCCCCCAGGATCTTGATTGACATCGTCAGATCGGTTAAGTCTCCAGTAAGTGACTCCTCCCGGGGGTTGGCGATCCCCGTCGATGGTGCCGTGACCCGTAGACAGTTGTGTTCCCCCGACACCAGTGTTCGTTGAAAAACTATTCGCTTTCCCAACGTCGCTGTCAACACGACTCCGGCGATGGCGGCCAGCGCCACTGGCCAGTAATCCCCAAGTTGCGCCCAAGCCGTAGCATTCCTTCTGTTTATGTACAGGATGAGGAGTAGGGGCGAATTCATCGTCAGAACAATCAGAACAACGCGTCCAAGTTTCATACGAAAAATGGGAATAGATTCCGGCTTTTTGCCTTTCACCATACGATTTCCTCAATTCAGAGCCGAACCTGCCCGGCCGACGATTCGGCTTCGGGTCAATCCAGCAAGGTCAGTCTTGGTCTTGTTCTTGCTCAGAATCGTCTTCGGTAAGCGAGTCGTATACATGATCTGCAGCCATCGAACCAGCGGTTCCTCCAGCGGCACCGACGATGAAGCAGCCAACCCCGCCGCCCACCGGGCCTGCTAGAGCACCGCCAACTACGGTTCCCACGGCGCATCCGGCGTGGGCACCAGCCGCTCCGGCTCCGGCTTTGACCGCGGTTTCGGCAAACGTGTCTAGAAGCACGATTGCGTCGTTTCGTCCCTCAATGTTGTTTTCCTTGTAGTTGCCCCAAAAATCCCAGCCTGTCCCGGCCCAAGATAGCACTTTCCCGAGGCTCGCAATTCGGACGCGGGAGGCTCCTTCTTCGACGGTGTCTCCGTAGGCAGCTGTTCTCAGCGCCCGTTCAGCGGCAGTGAGCTTGCGTCCATCGGGGCCATCGATCCGATTCTGCCATGCCAGATTACCGTTGCCCTTGGCGTAGATCAGGTCGTCATATTTGTCGACGTAGAAGCCTGGGGCCCCAGTTGCTGCTCCAATTGCGGTCGCTTTGGGAAAGGCCCAGTAGTCACTCGATGCCTCATTGGGAGCCCCGTCGTTGGTTCCGGTCGAGTCCCAGAAGTGATTGGGACTGCTGGTGTCCTGTTCTGTGTCCGGATCGTCCTGCAATTGGAACCGGAGCGCTGGGCTTGTCCCTTCCCCGCCTTGATGCCTCGGGTCCAGCAGGTGGTTCCAGAGTTGGGAGGTCTGTTCGGCGAGGCGTGCTGGCCCCATTGCGAGTTGGAATCCAAGAGCCAGATTGGTGCGGGTCTGTAGAACCTGGTCGAGGCTGGACAACTCGTATTCGATGTCGTCCACGGTGGCCAGAACTGGGCTGGTCAGACCTGACCGGGTGAGGGCGACCCGAATGTCAACCTCAATGTCATCCAGGGCGGTCACATTCTGGCGGAGCTGCCGCCCAGCAGTAGAGACTTTCTCCGGGTCGATACCGACCATGTTGTTTTCCTGTCACTTGGGGGACAATGGATGATCCGGCTAGCGGGATACCCAGCTAGGTGGTGACCGTGGTGGTCGCGGCCGGGGCGGCAGGGTCTCGCCCGTCGGGTAGTCAGCCACATTGTTTTGCCAACGCCGCAGCTCATGATTGAACGACTGCACATCCACGGCATAGGCCCGGCAAACTGCGGCCCGGTGACGGGCAACGTCTGCGAGCTCATCGAGAGCCGCCGCTGCAGAAGTCAGGTTCTGATCGCTGACATCCATGGTGACCTCGACCAATCCGGCCAGGGCGCCGCCGGTGACAGTGTCGGCACCGAGGAACGGTCGACTGCTGCCACGCAGAAGTTGGAGGCCTTCGCTGGCACGGCTGAAGGCCGCGGCAGCCAGATCGAAGTCAACCACGTTTGGCATCAGCCGGCCGAAATGCCGATGTTCATGACCTGGTCAAGGTTGGCCCGTTGACTCTCAACCGCAGTGGACATTTGGGACGCTGATTCTTGGGCCGTCATGAGTGAGCCAGAAAGCTGGGTCACATAACTCTCCAGCGATTCGCTCATCGCCGATGCAGCCTGAAGGAAGGCTTGAAACGCTTCACTGGTCGTTGTACTCGCAGTGGCCATCGAGCTCTGGAACTCGGCGGCTCCTTGGCGGAAACGGTCGGCATTGGCTCCGGTCCATTGGGTAGCGTCGGCCTGGCTAGTCGAGGCGGCAACTGATTGGGACATGAGGTCCATCTGGGTGCTGATTTCGCTAAGGGCGTGCCGTGCAGCTTCGGTGACATTTCCGACCACGGTTGAGGTCAGGGTGACTGACTGGTCCTTGACTGCGCCGACATCGGTTGAGGTGGTTTGCAATCTGGTGGAGAGTGTCGCCAGATCGTCCAGTTGTGCTCCGAGCATTGTCATGATGTTCTACTTTCGTCTGATTGAACGGTCCAACAAGTGTTGCAAGCCGCTTAGGTCTTTGAGTTATATTAAGAGTAAATAAGCGTAAAAGCAAGAGATTTGTTGTATTCCTGGTCTCGGGCCTTGGCCCTAGACTGCGTCCATCGACCGCCATCAGGGCTCGCCCCCCTTTCCCATCCGCCTCACCTCGCTCGGCTTGTTGGCGACGACGGTGACGGTTGTTGGAGGGATCTTGGCCGGTGCTTCGACACGCGGAACTGATGGTCAGCTGTGGGGACTGCCAGCGATACCCGTAGAGCCCTCGGTCAACCTGGTCGTGGCTCTTTCGATGTTCTATGGCGGGATGATCTTGCTCATTAGGGCCTGGGTCAACCTTCGCCGATATGTCTTGACTACGACTAGTCACGAGCACGTCAGAAGACAAGGCATCAACGTTGGGGTCATCGCCTCAGTCTGGGCCCTACCATTCTTGCTGGGTCCTCCGCTTGGCAGCCGAGATGTCTATGCATATGCCGCCCAAGGGCGCATGGCCGAAGTCGGAATCGATGTCTACCTCAACGGCCCTGGTGTGCTCGGCTCGGATCCCGTGTTGGAGGCAATGGACCCCATCTATCTACATGCGCCCGTGGTGTACGGCCCGGTCTTCGTGACACTTTCAAGCCTTGTCTCCTCCCTAACAACTGGCCCAGTTGCGTCGGTCCTGACCTTTCGCATGTTCGCGGTCCTTGGGCTACTGGTGGCGGCAATTGGTGTGTTCGATATTGCCAAGGGGTTTGGTCAAGATCCGGCTGATGCCCTGGTTCTATCGGTGGCGAATCCCGTGATCTTATTGCACCTGGTTTCAGGGGCCCATAATGAGGCGGTGATGCTGGGCTTTCTCGTTGCCGGGGTGGCGCTCGGTCGTCGAGCTCGGTGGCGTTGGCTCGGTATTGCACTCTGTGCGGTGGGTGCGGCGATCAAGATCCCGGCCATTCTTGGTGTTGGATTCATTGCTTGGCCCTGGGTGATCGACGGACAGACGCGAGGGATGAAGGCCCTGCGCTTGCTAGCCAGCGTCGCTGGCCCTGTCGCCGTGGTCGCCCTTGCTGGCAATCTGACCGGTTGGGGGTGGGGCTGGGTCGGCTCGATACGAAGTGCCGAGCCGGTGGATGCCTATTTGAGCATCACCCGAGTACTGGGCGGTGCCCTGCACCTGGTCTCCGGATTCGAATTGGAAACAATCCTCGGTATTGCCCGACCGCTCGGCCTGGTGGTGGCTGCTGTGACTGCTGGGTATCTGATCCTCACTGGGCATCATTCGCTTCCTCTGGCTTTGGGTTGGAGCCTCCTGCTTTTTGCCATCATGCACCCAACGACCCAACCCTGGTATCTGACGTGGGGGCTCCTTCTGATGGCGGCTGGCTCTGGAGGCGCACGCAACCGGGCCTTCATGGTGCTTAGTGCCTTTGCGGCCGTTGCGGTGCTGCCCATCGGCCCCCAACTCGGTCTTGTTCTGTTGGCCGATACCACCAGTGTTGTTATCGCTTTGGCCATGGCTGCTTTGGTGCTGCTCACATTGAGTCCTTCGCCGCCCGCACCTGCGATTCCGCAGCGGACCTTGGACCCGGACCTTGTTTCGGTCATCGTCCCGACACGCAATGAAGCTCGCAATATCGAACCGCTGGTGCGGCGCGTCGCTGACTCGTTTGCCGAAACTGTTTCTGGGGATCCTGGCACCGGGGGTAGCCGTGTCGAGGTCATCTTTGTTGATGATTCCGATGATGAAACGGCGAAGGTGATTCAGGAGTTGGCGACGCAGTCAAGGGACGCCGGTTGGGATGGCCCGCTGGTTCGATTGAGTCACCGCACTGACGGGGGACGCTGGGGAGGTTTGGGTGGTGCCGTGGTTGATGGCTTCGCCGAGGCTCGTGGTGGCATCGCCATCGTCATCGATGGCGATCTTCAGCACCCGCCGGAGAAGATCCCAGCCCTCGTCAGTGAGATTCGTTCGGGTATTGACCTTGTAGTCGCCAGCCGGCGCATCCCAGGAGGCTCCGGTGGTCATGGTCTCACTGCGACGCGGGATCGGATGTCGCGTTGGGCAGCCAATTTGAGCCGCCTGTTGTTTCCCTACCGGGTTGGCCGAATCGCTGACCCGCTATCCGGCTACTTCGCGATCAGGCTTGACCGCCTCGATGTGTCGCGTCTCCATCCCGACGGTTTCAAGATCCTGATCGAGGTACTGGCAACCCACGCGGAATTGTCAACGCTGGAGATCCCGTTCGGCTTTGAGGATCGGCATGAGGGTGAGTCAAAGGCCAGTCTTGGCCAAGGTCTCCGATTCTTGAGTCACCTGATTGATCTCCGACTGCGGTGCAGTCGTCCATGGGCTGGGTCGGTCGGACCTCAACGGGTCTTTCGTTCCAGCTGAGGGACGACCACCACGGCGGAGGGCGAGACCACAAACGGCAACGAGAACGATGAGTAGGACATCTCGACCAAGCAGTGCGACGGCGGGCACAGTGCGGTCCAGGTTTGCTGGCCCTGCCACTACTTGGACCAATGCGGTGAGCGAGATAGCAGCACCCGTTAAGAGCAGCGCTTGGCTTTGGTAGGAGCGGAGTTGGGTGAGCTTGATCTTGTTCGAGATTTTGCTGGACCAGCAAAGCATGGCTGCCCACGGGGTGAGCCAGAGCAGGAACTGGGGCGAAAACAATGGGGCACTGACTATCAAGGCGGCGACGGACCCGAGAATCACCAGTGCAAATCGTTGGTGTAGCCCTGAGCGGTAGCCGAGCCATGCCAAAGCAAACATGGCTGCCAGTGCGGCCGCTCGCCCGAGCTGGATCACCGCAGGATTCATGGTCCCGATCCGGTACGCGTTGGCCTCAAGTGCTGAGGTGCGGTCGGTGAGGAGCGCAATGACTGAGCCTGCGACACTTTCAATATGCCAACCAGTCGCACCGCGAAGAGAGAGGACCTGTAGCGGCGCTCGACTGCCGCTGACCAGTATCCAAGCCGCACCCCCCAGTACAGACCAGGCGGCTGTCATCGCGGCCAGCCGCCGTCGCCCAAGAACCAGAGCACCCAGAATTAGGACGGCGGGCCATACCTTGACGAGCACACCGGCGGTGATGGCGACGGACCCGGCAAGATCAACGAACCAAGACCGGGTGGCGAGATCGCATTTGATAGCGAGATCACGATTGTCCGGAGAGTTCTCGAGCTCTGTGGACCTGCTGGGACTAGTGGGACTGTTCGGGTCGGCGATAGTGGCTGCGGCGACAACGGCAAGGCCGGTGGCCCAAAGGTCGAAGCGGACCAGCCCAAAGAAGACCAGCGGGGTGCCGAGCAGAAGGTAGGCGGTTGCCGGTCGGCGTCCCCAGGTCCGAGCCATCAACAGGAAAAGGCCGAGATCAACAAAAAGGGAGAGCGCAACAATGACTCGGTGCGTCGTGACCACCCGATTTGGGCTGTCGTCCAAGCTAGAAACCATGGAGATGGCCAATAGCGATCCCGGTGGATACTCGACTTCGTAGTCCACATAAGCATGGCCATCAGAGTCGGCGATTTCCTGGAAGCGGGCAACATCCCAGCCGTCGAGCTCGTGTGCCTGGTCAAAGGCTGGATGGAACAAGAGCACCGATGCGGCGGCAATTCGAAGGATGACCAGCAGGCTGGGCAAGAGGGGAGCCTTGTGCACCCGGAGCACTCTAGGGCATTCTCGTTGCCCCTGAGTAAGCGATCCTTGTTCCCAGCGGTAGCCTGGACCGCGTGAGTACCACTGAAGTTGAACCCGTCCTGTCTGTCTCTGGTGACGCCCTGGCAACGGTGCTAGAAATCCGGGCCAGCGAGGACGATCCAGAGAATACCGCTCTTCGAATTGAGATAACCGGATCGAACATGACCGATTATCAATACGCCCTTGAGCTGATGCCCGTACGTGACGCGAGCGAAGGTGATGTCATCTATACCCAGGGCGAGCACGACGAACTCACCGTCATCATTGCTGGCGACTCAGTCAAGAACATGATCGGCTCGTCGTTGGACATTCCAGCCCATGCCCCGGCCGGCGGGCTGGTCATCCGAAACCCCAACACACCCGATCTTCTTGGGGATCTTGACCTCGACCTGAGCGGCGAGCTGCCAGAGAAGATCCAGGCGGTTCTGGATCAGGCAATCAACCCGATGCTGGCCTCACACGGAGGAAATGCCACCCTCGTTGGCGTTGACGGCGACAAGGCCATCATCACCATGGGCGGTGGCTGTCAAGGTTGTGCGGCGAGCGCCCAGACCCTTCGCGATGGCATCACGACCATGTTGAAAGAAGCGCTTCCCGAGATCAGTGAAGTCATTGATGCCACTGACCACACCGCTGGTGAGAACCCCTTCTACAGCTGAGCGTCTACCGTTGCCTTGGCGTGATCAGCAATGATTTCAGCGATCTCTACTGTGTGTGATTCTTCGTGCATGGCGTGCCCTCCACCGTCGATCTGCACGAAGCGGCAATTGGGCATCTTGCGTTCCAGGTACTGACCGGCCATGGCGTATTCCGGACGGTCGGCTGTTCCGGCTAGAAACAGGGTTGGGATATCCATCTCTGGCAGGCTTTCCATCACGATCCCATCGGCTTGCAGGTTGAGTTCAGCCGCTTGGGGTACAACGCCGAACCGGTGCGCATTGCGTCGCGACCGGGCGTTCCATGCTTCTCGCTTCTCAGGATCTCGATAGCCCGGGCCAGTGTTGAGAACAATGATTCCCGCCGAGGCACCGGGGCGAGTGGCGGCGTGGGCCAACGCAAGGTATCCGCCGAGTGAATGACCAACGAGAATTGGGGCCCTTCCCAAGTCGGCGATGATTTCATCAATGTCTTCGAGGGTTCGGTCGCGGGTGTATTCGGAGGGCTCGTCGGGGACTGGAGAATCGCCGTGCCCGATGAGATCGAAGCTAACCACGGTGTGGCGATGCTCGAGCATGCTCATGGCTGGAGACCAGGTGGCAGCAGTATCGCCAATCCCGTGGATGAAGAGGAGGGGTGAGCCGGAACCACATTTGATGACGTTGACGCGCATCACCTGACTCTAAGCGAGATATTGCTCAGTCGAGATATTGCTCGGTTCAGATATTGCTCAGTTCGTAAGCCGGCCGGTGCAAGCTACTCAGTGCAGACAAGCGTGATGGGGTCGTGGCCTTTGGCCAATTCGATGGCGACAATCACCTCTTCGGCGGCAATGGCCCAGCCCGTATCGGCCCCTTTCGCGGTCGCGAAGATTAGTCCGAGGATCTCGCCATCACTGTTCAGAACGGGACCCCCGGAATCTCCGGACTCGATTGGTGCACGCAGTTCGATACCAGCTCGGTCTCCGACCCCGTCCAGGGTCAGCCGGGTATATCGAAGAATGGTTGCATCAATAATCGTTGGCCCAATATCGGGATCGCCATCAGCGAAGGTGACATAGCGGACACCGGTCTCCTCATCGGGTTCAGCAAAACGGAGGCCCATGCGGGTCTCCGAATCGACGGAGCTGACCCCGCCGGAACTGGCGTCGTCGATGATCCGGAGAACAGCAAGGTCACGTTCGAGGTCCAGGTAGATAAGGTCCGCCTCGACCTTCTGGCCTGTGTCGTCCAGCAAGTCAAACGACTTCGTCTCGAAGAACGAGTGAGCGACTGACACCACCAGATTGTCGGCCACCACAACAGCGGTTGCCTGATTGGTGGTTCGTCCGATGCATCGTTGTGAGTTCAGATGCAGGGTCGCCGCCTTGATCTGGCTCGGTGAGGCAGTAGTCGAGCAGGCTGTGAAACCGAGCGCTGCCAGACAGATGATGAATACCTGCTTTGGCCGATCGGTGAGCAGCGTGGGTCGATTCCGTTTGATCGGACCAGTATGCACATCGCTGTCAGAGAGATGGTGATGGTGACGGTCCGACGTAGCGTGCGCTAGGTCGAATGATCTTGTTCGTTGCCGCTTGTTCCAGGATATGTGCACCCCAGCCGATGACCCGCGAGATCATGAAAGTCGGAGTGAACATCGAGCTCGGCAGGCCAACAAGGTGGAGGACGATGCCAGCGTAGAATTCGACATTGGTGACGATGACGGCATCGGGCTTCCATTGGCGCATGACGGTCAAGATTCGTTTCTCGATTTCTATTGCTCGCTCGACCAGCTCTGAGTCATAGCCAAGGGCAATATCTCGGAGCAGGAGTGAGCGTGGATCGTCGGCTCGGTAGACGGCGTGACCAAACCCCATGATTCGCTGGCCCTTGCTGAGTCGGCTTGTGACCCAGGCTTCGGTACTGCTGGGGTCGCCGATCTCCTCGATCATGGCTAGAGCACGGCTTGGTGCTCCACCATGAAGCGGGCCGCTTAGAGCCCCCAGCCCGGCGGAGATGGCAGAGACGGCATCGGCGCCGGTACTGGTGACAACCCGGGCGGCAAAGGTCGAGGGATTGAAGCCATGGTCGATGGTTGAACTCAGGTAGGTCTCTACGGCACGTATGTCCTGGCTGGTTGGTTCGGCCGTCGTTCCGTCGCTCGAGGGGGGACGGGCCATGCGTAGCCAGTCCTCGGCGTGCCCCTTGCTTGGGTCGGGAGCGACAGGCTGACGGCCCGATTGGAGGGCGGCGAGCGATGCGAGGATTGTTGGCAGTGCGGCGCCGAGCCGGATGACATCTCGCCGGCGTTCGGGGTGCTTGCAATCCAAGGATGGTCGGGCATTGGGAAGGACAAGGGGCAGGGCAGCCAGTGCACCAAGGTGGGGTCTCTGGGCGAGAGAGCCGATGGAATGCAAGTGGGAGATGATGTCGTCGGGTAAGATCCGCTGTTGGCCAATTTGTTGTTGGAAGTCTGCCCTGTTGCTATCGGTTGCCTTGAGGAACTCGCCATCGACGAGGAGTTGCCAGATGGCTTCCAGAGGCGTCGTCCTCGCCAGGCCGGTCGCCTCGTACTGTCGGTAGTGATAAAAACCTTCGTCGCCGCGTACCTGACCGATCGTTGTCTCGGCCACCTGAACCCCCTTGAGTCCTGGTGGGGCGAGAATGAGTGAAGTCGTCATGCTTCGATCATGCATATTTCATAAGCATTGATCAACGTTGATTCAATCAATATTGACTAACTCAATCTGAGAAGGCAGAGTGCATAGCATGGTTGATTCGTCTGGTCACGGGCTTGGTGGCAGTGGTGGTAATCCACGGACTCCACGATTGACGGCCAGTGAAGCGGCAGCCCGGCTCGGCGTCAAGCGATCGACGCTATACGCCTATGTGAGCAGAGGTCTGCTGGATCGATCAGTTGCCCTTGATGGTAGATCGAGCCTTTTCGACCCTGCTCAGATTGACGGATTGAGGACAAACCACCGAAGAACGGCTCGCGGTGAACTCTCAACCGTGATCAGTTCCTCAATAACAAAGCTGGGGGAGGAGGGGCACCAGTATCGAGATCAGTCTGTGGCCGATCTGATTACTCGCGGCTTGAACTTTGAGGCTGTTGCCGATCTGGTATGGCAGCATGACCATGATCTTGAGTGCTGGCGGCTCTCGTCGGCACTGAGAGACGATCTGCGGCGGACCCAACTCTCGTTGGTGTCCACAACGCCATCGCTTGATCGACTTCGAGTCAGCGTCTCGGTTGCGTCAGCCAGCGATGTGCTGCGGAATGCTCGATCGGATGGAGCGTTCGTCGAAGCAGGCCGCGTCGTCATTCTGTCCATGGTGACAGGCCTGGCCGCACCCTCTGGACCTGCCCGTCCCCAGCATGGTGTTGCCCACGAGCTCTGGCCGGGACTCACCCATTCATCACGAAGGACAGGAGCCAGGCGAAGCGTCAAGCGTGTGCGTGCGTTGGAGGTAGCCATGATCTTGTTGGCGGACCATGGGTTGGCAACCTCAACCTTCGGAGTGCGCCTCGCTGCCTCGGTTAGGGCTGACCCATACTCGATTGTTTCAACCGGCCTGGGATCGATGGGCGGCGTTCTACATGGATCAGCCGCCGATGCGGTCGTGCGTCTTCTGGACAGAGCCGAAGAGATCGGCCCGGAAAAGGCGATCGCGGAACGGTTTGCTCTCGGTGAACGAGTCCCAGGCTTTGGTCACAAGGTCTACCGGGCAGTTGATCCTCGCGAAGCCATTTTGTATTCAGCATTGCAGGACGGGTGGGAGTCTGACCCTCGTTTGGACACGGTCCGCCAGGTGCGCCACCTGGTCACCGACCGCATCGATCAGCCCGCCAACATTGATCTGACTCTGGGCGCTCTCGCCTGGCTGGCACATTTTGAGACTGGGGCGACAGCAGTTTTCGCCATTGCCAGAACAGTTGGCTGGATTGCCCACGCCGTTGAAGAGATGGGGGAGAAGCCTGTTCGATTCCGTCCGGTAGCTCGCTACGTCCCGAATCGTCCAGATCCGAACCAACCTGACGGGGACGGGACATATCGGGAAAAGTCAGATTTTGTCTAGCCAGGACCTGGGATGGCGTCCTCGAGGAATTCGAGGGCAATGGCAGCCATGCCGGTGCCGAGAAGATTCCAGTCTCCGGGGTGGCGGCTTGGCGCATTGGAGATCTGCTCGGGGATGATTCCCGCTCGCAAGGTCATGCCATCAGTCATCGCCGCGATGATGGTTGCAAACTGCATCAGGGTGTAGGGCGGCTTCAGCCGAAGGCCGAGCCGTTCCAGCAAGATGCCATACAGATGGGAGAAGGCGTCAATGGTTTGCTTTTCTCCCAAGCGAAGCTGGGGGCGAAGAAGATCGCCAACCTCAGGGTCGTTCATGGCTGTTGCCCAGATCGAAACCCAAATCAACCAATTTCGGCCCTGATCTGGGTCAGGTACGATGCCATTTATGGTGCCAGCTGCCCGACTGAGTTCGACCAGCATGGTCATGCGCTCATCCAGGGTTTGCTCTCGCACGTCGGGAATGAGCTCAGCGAGGGCAATCGATGTTTCGTTCGGGCCGTCACCGGACCGATCGTTCAGCGCACTCAGGAGGAGATCGAGCTGGAACTCTTTCATGGACGGCCAGAGTCTGCTTGAACCGAAAATAGAACCCATGCCGACCTTGACGTCGCGACTTCGTTCGAGTTCGGCCAAAGCTTCGGTCATCGGAACGTGGCTGGCGGTGGCGCGCAGACCTCGCTTGTACAGCACGACCAGGCCAGCATCAATAATCAATTCGCGGAGCTCGGCCGAAGATCGGCGAGGTCGGGGAGTCGCGGCCATCTAGCTAAGTGTAAGTGCTTCTCAAAAGGAATTTGTTGTTCTGAAGCGAGGAATGCGATATTGTGTCGCAAGGGCGATAGTCGTCGAACGAGAGCTGATTAGGCGGTCAGCACCGTTCGGCGGCGACATGCCGAATTGCCTCTGACCGCAAGGTCCGGGGCTTTTCGGATGCTGGGCCAAGCAAGTACAGTTCAGTCATGCTTCTCGGTCGCCGGTTCAGCTGTCCAAGGCAACAGTGAGCACCCTTCGGTTGGGGAATGCCGCGTCGCCGTCGCCGGTTCTTGATTTGTTCCGATCTTCGGACTCGCTTCTCGTTCTGGAGCGAGGGCTTTTGTTGTCCGCATCAGAGCTAGCTGAGACTGCTGAGCGTTCTGGTCAGTGGCTCCTAGAGCAAGGCCTTGTTCGAGGCGACCGGGTCGCCCTTTGGATGCAAAACGGTCTGGGGTATATCCAGTCCTTCCTTGCGTGCGTTTCGAGCGGACTGGTCGTGGTCTCGGTCAACACTCGCTACAGCACGCCAGAAGTGGTGCGACTCATGGAGCGAGCCGGGGTGAAGATCGTGATCACGGACCAGTCAGCAGAACTCTCGACGCAATCAGCTCGAACGATTCGGACTGAGGATTTGCTGGACTCAGGTTCTGACCCTGCTGAAACGCTACCTGCTTCGCTGCCCGCCGCTTGCCAAACCAAGGCCGATCTCGCTGGCGAGCGGTGTGTCGTCTTCACCACTTCTGGCTCGACGGGTGAGCCGAAGATGGTGGTCCACCGACAGACCTCACTGGCCACACACTCGATTGACGTCGCTGGCTGCTGCAGTTTCAGCTCGGATGATGTTGCTCTGATTGCCATGCCGCTTTGCGGCACGTTTGGGCTGAGCAGCCTGCTCGGTTCGGTTGCTGCGGGATGTAGCAGTGTTGTTGTTCCTGATCGATTTGATGCTGATCATGTAGCTTCGTTGATCAGTAAGTATCGGGTCACCCTCATCAATGGCAGCGACGACATGTTCCACCGATTGCTGGCGACGGATGCTGACCTGTCATCAGTTCGAGTTGGTGGCTACGCCCGATTCAATACCAGTCTGGACGGGATAGTGGAACAGGCAGGCGAACGCGGCATGCATCTGACGGGTCTATATGGCATGAGCGAGGTCCAAGCCTTGTTCACGATTCGTGACATCAGTTCTGACTCCACCGCCAGGTCGCAGGCTGGAGGAACACTTAGCTCGCCACTTGCTGACTATCGGATCGTCGATGGGGAACTGCAGCTCCAAGGGCCCAGCCTCTTTGAGGGATACCTGGCCGAAGGCGGATCAAGTATCGATGAGTCCTTAACCGAGGCAGCCATGGACGGAGCCTGGTTCAAGACTGGCGACTCAGCGGAGCAGAAGGACGTTGATGATGATCGCTCGTTCACCTTTGTGTCTCGACTTGGTGATGTACTGCGAATTGGCGGATTTCTGGTTTCGCCTACCGAGATCGAGCAGGTTCTTGTTGGATTCGGGAGGAGCGAGCACAGTGGCGCAGCTGATGGCAGCCCAGTCGACAGTGGCCCAGTTGACGGTGACTCAGATGACGGTGACTCAGTTGTTCATGAGATAACGTCCGCTCAGGTTGTTGCCGTTGATCGCCCCGCCGGAGCGCGGCCAGTTGCGTTCGTCATCACCACCCCGCAGAGTGAGTCGGTCGATGAATCAGCGATTAGGGACCATTGCGCGACTGAGTTGGCGAAATACAAGATTCCGATCCGGATCTTCACCCTTGATGCCTTCCCAATGATCGACGGACCCAATGGTCTGAAGGTTCGCCGCGACGAACTGCGACGGATGGCAGAACGACTCTTGGCCTAGGTGTCAGCGTTCGAGCAGCGCCCTAGTCGTGAAAGGCAGCGTCGTGAGTGGCTTCACCATCGACCATGGTCGGGTAGATCTCGGCGAAGGTTGCCATGATCTCATCAAAGGGCAGGTCCTGATATTGCCCTCGATCCATGACGTACTCCATATGTCGGTTCCCTGCCTCGTCAAAACTGTGGAGGAGGGCGTCGTTGTGACCGTCAAACTCCAGCACCTTCGTGCCGAACCGTTCGCACAGTTCCTTGTTGAAGGCAGGTGAAGCCTTGCGCCACTTTCCATCAATCCAGATGAGGGCATAGCCATGCCAGGCAAACAGGTCACTACCCATGCGTTCGGAAAGCTTGTTGGTTTGTAGATGATTCTTGACGTCGCTGAACCCCAATCGAGTCGGTAAGCCGACGGAGCGGGTTAAGGCAGCCAGAAGAACGGCCTTGCTCACACACCATTTCTGGCTGCCGCCCAGCACATTGCTGGCTCGATAGTCCGTTGGGTCATGAGAGATGGTGTAGGGGTCATAGCGGAGACCATCTCGGACGGCCCGAAAGAGTGCCGCTGCTTTCTTCGCGTCGCTGTCCAGTCCGTCGATAGCCTTGCTGGCGTAGGAGACGACATCGGGATGCTCGATGTCCATGAAGTCGGTCGCCGCTAGGTCGGCTTCGACGGGAGTATCGGGGAGCTCTGAAGGTTCCGGTGTGGTTGCAGCTTCGATCATCTGACCGAAACTAGCTCCGGATCTTCCCGTGGTGCCAACCCAGGGCTGACCTTGGTGGGTGCATTCTCGTTGTTTAGTTCTGGCCGTCGCTCTTTTTCTGATTCCGTGTTTGGTTCCGGCGATGCCTTCTCTATTGCCTTGCTTGGCCACAAGAACCAAGCGACCGCTATTCCAAACACGATGCTGAGCAATAAGGGTGTCAAGAGTATGAGCCTGGTTGGTAGCTGGCCCAGGTTCGCCATTGGCTTGGCAACAATGTCGCGTTGGAAAGGCTGAGCAGCATCCAAAGAATCCCGATTGTCACCTCTGAATCGGTACCTGCCAGTGCTGTCCTCAGAAATGATTCGGTGAACGAGCAACGCCCCAGCGCCCGGCTCACCCTCGGGGATGGCGTAGACCGCGACATCATCTGGCGCGTAGTTGCCAGCCTTGCGAGCGTAGAGTAAATCACCGCTGTGATACATGGGTTCCATCGATGTGCCTTGCACAATGATGAACTGAGTTCGACCGCCAAGTGACGCTGGCCACAAGAGCCAAGCAGTTCCAATAATGATGAGCACCCCGAGGATGCTGCTCAGAGAGCGGAGGACGCGCGATCCTAGTTCGTGGCCTGGCGACGATGAAGTAGTCATGAGTCGGTCATGGCGTGTCGATATGGAAGTCGTCGAACTTGGTGGTGGTGTCGAATTCGGCCCACATGCCGTAGCCGTCATGAGTTGGAGACTTGTAGATGGTTTGCTCGGCCGGAGTGAGGGTGTAGCTGAAGGCCAGGACACCATCAATGAAGGAGTCGACTTGGGCGCCATTGCTTCTGGCCCGAAGGGTGACGGTGGCTGGTGCGGTGGCAATGCCTCCGGGGTAGAGATTGCTGATGGAGCTCATCAGGGTGTAGCCACCATTCCAGTTGTAAAGGGCCAGAGTTCCGTTGCCTGCAGACTGGTAGCGCAAGATGAGAACGCTGTAGTCGTTGTCATTGAACAACAAGCCAGCATCGAACGTGGTTGAGCCGAATCGGTCCAACGTTATCTCCACGGCGGCATCGACCAGGCCGGGAGAGTGCACGTTGATCGACCCGAGGCCGGACGATGTCGAGTCGGCCTGATTTCCCTGAATGCGCCAGGTTCCACCAAGAGATCGCCAGACACCGGGACCCCAGTCAGGGTTGGTGCCGCTGATATTGGTCCCGTTCGGGCCGTCGAAGTTCTCCCAAGTGAGCACCGTTGGTGCACCCGTGGTCGAGGGGAAGGCGAACGAAGCAAGTTCATCGGGAACAACCCCACCAACGGTCGCCGCCGAAGCTACCGCCAGTGGGGAAGAGGTGAAGAGTGCGGCCCCGACCGAGGCCATACCCGCGGCAAGGGCGCCGATGGTGAGCCCACGAGCGAGCTTGCTGAACATCTGCCTTCCTGCCTTCTGTCCTGCCAACTGGGCGAGCCGTGTGAACGGGCCCTCCCGGCGAACAAGGACTAGCCGTTGATGACGATGGCAACACCAGTTACGGCTGAAGAGTCAGCGGCGGTGCCAAGAGTGATCGTGGCTGTGCCAGCAGCGACGGTTGAGCTACCTCCGCCAAGGCTGGCGTCGGCTGCGTCCTTGAGAGTGAGGCTGATGGCGTCGCCGTTGCAGGCTGCATTGATACCCGTGACATTGACCGCCGTGGTCTCATAGGACCCGCTGGTCCCGTCATAGCCGTTGACGAAGTCGACGGCCACGCCATCGGTGTCACAGCTGGCGACCACGCCGACGTCGGCTCCAAGGCCGGTTCCCGTGATGCCACCGAGACTGGCGGCGGAGGCGCCGATAATTCCGAAGGCAGAGACGCCACAGACGACGGCAAAGACCATGCGCTTGCGGCGAGGGTTTGATGTTTCTGACTGGGTTGACTGTTCCATTATTCTGCTCCCGGCAAAGAGTCAGCTCGTGGCGCACACCTGCGCCTGAGCATTCTTGGTTGTGTGTGCACCCGGAACATCGACCCTCGAATGGGCCAACTTGAGAAATGTTTCCTCTACTCTTCGAGAGCGAGTAGTTGCCTGGCTTGAGCGGCCAGGGGCTCATCAATCATCTGGCCTTCAAAGGCAACGGCTCCGTGGCCGACAGCGAGCGCCTGATCGTAGGTAGCCAGCAGGCGTGTCGCCCGATCCAATTCCTCCGCGCTGGGCACGAAGCCGTTGTTGGCGATTGCCACTTGCTTGGGGTGGATGCACAGCTTGCCCCGGTAGCCCATTGCTCGGGCCTCGGCTGTCTCTTTGGTGAAACGTTCGTCGTCGGTGAAGTCAGCGACAATCTGGTCTAAGACAGGGATGCCGGCGAGTCGACCGGCTAGGGCAACCTGTGAGCGGGCGTAGGCCACCTCATCGTTCGATGTTGTGCGAATGCCACCCATGTCGACGACGAAGTCTTCGGCTCCAAAATAGCCGGCGATGGCCAGGGGGTGGGCCAGAAGCTGGCGAGCATCGGCCACACCCAAGGCCGTTTCAAGGCCGACGAAGATGCCAAGATGATCGAGTCCCGCGGCGGTCAGGGCTGCGCCGATGGTTTCCATATGCTCAACGGTCTCGACCTTGGGCACAACCACACCAGCCAGGCTTGGATGTAAACCGACGCTGATGTCGTCCTCGAACCATTCTGACGCCACGGCGTTGACCCGCACAAACACCTGAGTCGTCATCGCGTCATCGGCGGCGAGATCGGCGGCAAGATCCATGGCCTGAATGCGACCGGCGCTTTTCTTGTCTGCCGGTGTTGCGTCCTCATTGTCGATAACAATGCCGTCGGTCCCGGTTCGCGGCATCTTGACCACCAGGTCGGGGCGAACCGATGCGGCGAACAGTAGGGAGCGAAGCTTGCTGACTGGCTTGATGGAACCAGGTTTGTTGGATGGGCTGGGCATGTCGGTCGCTTTTCTTCTGGTTACTGGATGTAGGAACGCTTGGCGACTTCTTCCAACATGACCTCAGTGGCGCCACCGCCGATGGGCAAGATGCGAGCGTCTCGGGCCAGTCGATCAACGGCAGACTCGCTCATATAGCCCATGCCTCCGTGGAACTGCACACAGTCATACATTACATCGTTTATGACTTCGGCTCCCCAGGCCTTGACTCCCGACATCGCCTTGACATTGTCGCCGCCTTCGTCGTGAATCCAAGCGGCGTGGTACATGGAGGCTCGAACGGCATCGATCTTGGCCTGGTTCATGGCCATACGCTGCCGGATGGCTCCAAGGTCGAAGAGGGTCTTACCGAATGCTGGTCGGTTCTGGGTGTGCTCCAGCGTGATGTCAATGGCCTGTTGGGCGGCTCCGACTCCCATGCCGATCAGGACCATGCGTTCGTTCTGGAAGTTCTGCATGGTGGCGTAGAACCCTCGGTGTTCGGTGCCAAGCAGCTGACTGTCGGGCACAAAGACATTGTCCAGGTTCAGTTCGGCGGTGTCAGAGCAAAGCCAGCCGTGCTTGTTGAGCTTCTTGGTGACGGTGAAACCCTCGGTGTCCTTGTCCACCAGGAACATCGAGATGCCGTACTTGTTGTCCGGATTGGTGCGGGCAGCGACGATGGTCATGTCGCCATACACGGCGTTGGTGATGAACATCTTGTTGCCGTTGATGAGCCAGCCATCCCCGTCCTTGACTGCGGTAGAGCGGATTCCAGCAACGTCGGAGCCAGCGTCGGGTTCGGTCACACCGATGCTGACGATGCAATCGCCAGACAAGATGCCTGGCATGTAGCGGGCCAACTGCTCGTCATTGCCAGAGTTGATCAGGTGGGGCGAAGCCATATCGGTGTGGACCAATACGGTCACGTCGAAACCGGCGAAGGTAGAAGATCCCAGCGCTTCGGAGAAGACGGCTGAGGCCATCATGCCCATTCCAAGGCCACCGTGTTCTTCGGGGGCTCGCAGGCCGAGCATGCCCAAGGCTCCCATCTTCTTAAGTACCTCACGGGGAACCCGGCCGTCTTCTTCCCACTGCTCACCGTGGGGCACAACCTCGTTGGCCACGAAGTTGACAGTCTGGTCAAAGATGGCTTCGAGCTCGTCGGTCATGTACACGTTGCGCTTGATATTGCTGTTTGGGCTCATGATGTCTCTTTCGGTGACGCGTTTTCTTGGAGTGTGAGGTCTGGATCAAGGGTTGGCTCAAAGGTGACTAGGACGGCGCCGCTTTCAACGGTGTCACCTTGATTCACGCTGACGGTGGCAATGGTTCCGTCGCCGTTGGCAGTCAGGGTGTGCAGCATCTTCATGGCTTCGATCACCACCAAGGTGTCGCCAGCCTGCACCTCGCTCCCGGCGACCGCTGCCACCTCAACAACCACGGCAGGGAATGGTGCAACAAGGGCAGACGCGTCTTCGTGACGAGCCTCTTGCTCAGCGTGTACCAGCTCACCAGCTGTTGGAACAGTGAAGGTCAGGCTGTGGCCGCCCATATTGATGGCGATCTGTCGTCCAGGTCCGTCGATCACGGCTGGCATGGATAGCTCGGATCGGTCAGCCTCGGTTGGACTTGTTGGCTTCACCTCTATCTGCTCTCCTCGATGGATTAGCGTGATGCTGGCATCGGCCTGATGGGGGGTTGCTCGATAGGGCCCAACCTGTTCCCACAAGTTCCCCGTCTTGCGGCCGGCAGCTTCAGCGGCCAAGAACAATCCGGCAGCTGTTGCTGCCGCCAGTTCCAGATCCAGGGTCGGCGGCTGATTCTCGGCGCTGCCAGCAAAGACTTCATCAATGAATCGGGTCGTTGCTGAGCCATCTTGCACCGAGGGGTGGGCTACCAGCCAACGAAGGAAGCCGGTGTTTGTTGGCACGCCGCCAACGATTAGATAATCCAGGGCCGACCCTAGGCGACGCAAGGCATCGCTTCTGTCAGTGCCGTAGGTGATGAGCTTGGCGATCATCGCATCGAAGTGCGGGCTGATCACGCTGCCTCTTTCAACAGCAGCGTCCCAGCGCACTGATCCTGGTGACGTGGCTTCAGGAACTGCCAAAGCAAACACGGTTCCGGTCTGGGGCATGAACCCGGCGGCCGGGTCTTCGGCGTTGATGCGAGCCTCGAAGGCATGGCCAGTAAAGGTCACATCATCTTGGGCGATGGGCAGGGGCTCACCCTCGGCCACCTTGAGCATGAGGGCCACCAGGTCAAGCCCAGTGATTGCTTCGGTAACAGGGTGTTCGACCTGGAGCCGGGTATTCATCTCCAAGAAGAAGTGCTCGCCAGTGGTGCCATCAACCACGAACTCAACGGTTCCGGCAGAGTCATAGCCAATGGATCGAGCCAGCAGCAGGGCATCCCTGCGCAGGTCAGTGTCGGTCTGCGCAGACAGATTGGGAGCCGGGGCCTCTTCGATGACTTTCTGATAGCGACGCTGCAGGGAGCATTCCCGGGTTCCAAGCTCGATCACGGTTCCATGCTGATCACCGATGATCTGGACTTCGATATGGCGGGGTGATTGCACAAAGCGTTCGACGATGACTGCCCCGTTGCCGAAGGATCGCTCGGCTTCAGTTGAGGCTTCCTCCAATGCTCCAGCAAACTCGCCCTCGTTGTTGACGATCCGGATCCCCTTGCCGCCGCCGCCGAATGCAGCCTTGATGAGGACGGGGAAGCCAATGTCCTTAGCCGCAGCCAGTAGCTGGACCGGGTCCTGAGAGGTGTCGAAGCCAGGGATGAGCGGAACGCCAGCATTGGCGGCCAGACGTCGAGCTTCGATCTTGGAGCCCATGGTGGCAATGGAGTCGGGAGAGGGGCCCACCCAGGCCATTCCCGCATCGATGACAGCTTGGGCAAAGTCCAGACGTTCGGCCAGGAAGCCATAGCCGGGATGAATAGCGGTGGCACCGTTCTCGACGGCGATCGAAACCAGCTTGTCGATGGACAAGTAGCTTTCGGCGAGATTGGCTGGCCCAATGTGCACAGCCGTTGTGGCGTCAGTGGTATGGGGGGCTCCACGATCGGGGTCGTTGAATACCGCGATTGTGTCGTGGCCGAGATCGTTGGCAGTGCGGATAATTCGGCGAGCGATTTCGCCTCGGTTTGCGATGAGGATGCGCATGGTGAAGCTCTCCTACATCCGGTAGACGATGCCACCGGAGTTCGGGGCATCTTGGCGGGCGGCTAGGGATAGGCAGAGGCCGAGAGCGTCTCGGGTGTTGACTGGATCGATCAGGCCGTCGTCCCAGATTCGTGAGGTGGCGTAGTACGGATTGGAGTGCATCTCGTACTGGTCGCCCACCTCCTTGCGCAGCTTGGCAATATCTTCGTCGGTGGTCTCTGCTGCCTTGAGGCCAGCAACACGGATGTCGACCAGGACGGTCTGGGCTGTTTCGGCCGACATGGTGGCGATCCGAGAGTTAGGCCAGGCAAAGAGGAAGCGGGGGGCAAGGCCTCGGCCGCACATGCCGTAGTTGCCTGCGCCATAGGAGTTGCCAATGAGCACGGTGTAGCGGGGGACTTTGGCGTTGGCGACAGCGGTCACCATCTGGGCTCCGTGTTTGGCAATGCCACCCATTTCGGAGTCCCTGCCAACCATATAGCCCGAAGTGTTCTGCAGGAAGAGGAGTGGAATTTGTCGTTGCTCACAAAGCTCGATGAAGTGAGTGGCCTTCTGGGCTGAGTTAGAGAAGAGGATTCCGTTGTTGGCCAAAATGCCAACCCGGTGACCCCAGATCCGGCTGAAGCCGCAGGTTAGAGTTTCGCCCCACTCGGGCTTGAACTCGTTGTATTCGGAACCATCAACCATGCGGGCGATAATCTCGCGGGAGTCAAAGGGGATGCGGGCGTCGGCACTGATGATGCCGTAGATCTCCTCGGGGTCATAAAGAGGTGGTTCGGCAGCGATGGTGTCCAACCATCCTTGGGTGTCGCTGATCATGCGTTGGCTAGTCGTTGCGCAGATCTCGCGCAGCTTGATGTAGGCCTCGGCCTCGGTTTGCACGATGTAATCAGAGACCCCGGACACGCGGGTGTGCATGTCGGCGCCGCCGAGTTCGTCTGGTTCGATGACCTCGCCGAGGGCGGCCTTGACGATGGGAGGCCCGCCAAGGAAGATCCGGCCGATGCCTTCAACCATGATGACTTCGTCGGATAGGGCAGGAACGTAGGCGCCACCAGCAGTGCAGCCGCCAAGGACTACGGAGAGCTGGGGCAGTCCCATGGCCGACATGCGAGCTTGCCGGTAGAACGAGCCGCCGAAGTGATCTTTGTCCGGGAAGATTTCGTCTTGAAGGGGGAGGAAAGCACCGCCGGAGTCAGCCAGATAGATGCAGCCGATCTGCTGCTCTTCGGCGATGTGTTGGGCGCGGACATGTTTCTTGATTGAGGCGGGCAGGAGCGAGCCGCCCTTCACCGTTGCATCATTGGCGATGAACATGAAGGGGATTCCACCGACGACGCCAATGCCGGTGACGATGCCAGCGCCCGGGGCAACGTCGTCGTACTGGCCAAAGGCAGCCAGGGTAGAAAGTTCTATGAAGGGGGTGCCGGGGTCGATGATCATGTCGATCCGGTCCCGAACCATGACCTTGCCTCGGCCGAGATGCCGCTTGATTGAGCGCTCGCGACCACCATCGATCACATGGCTCATGCGGTCCTGGAGTTCAGATGCCAGTTGACGGGAAGCGGCATCGTTCGTTCTGAATTGCTCTGAGTCCGGGTCGACGGTTGTTGTCCAGACCGGGCCAGCTGTTGTAGAAGTGGTGGATGCGATGGCGCTCATTGTCCGATGCCTTTCCAAACGAGGGTGGTCATGACTTGGGCCAGATCGTTCACGCTTTGGGCGTCCTTCTTTTTTCGGGAGTATTGCTTGGGGGTGAACCACTCGACGGTGGAGTTGATGGCCCCGAGCAAGATGCGTCGAGCCATTTGCACATCGAGATTGGGGTCCAACATGCCTGATGTTGCCAGACTTTGGAGAAGGGTGTCCCAACGTTGCTCGTATTGGTCGCGAATGGGAACGACGGCTCTTTTAACCGACTCAGGGGCGACGGGGAAGACAACGATGTTTGCCGCGGTGTAGGGGCCGTGTTCGAACAAGGCCGTGAGGTGGGCTTCGACATGGGCCAGCAGGGTCTCTTCGGGAGTCTTGTTTGTCGGATCGTTTGCCAGCATTTCAACAACCTTGTCGAAGGCCTGGGTGGTGTGTCCGATGCCGATATGGAGGATCTCGGTGAATAGTTCTTCCTTGGAGTTGAAGTGGTGGTAGATGGAGGCCGGTTGGATGCCAACAGCGGATGCGATGTCGCGCAGCGAGGTGTCGCCGTATCCACCGGACAAGAAGAGCTTGGCCGCTTCATCCAAGATTCGTTCTCTTCCTGAGGAAAGAACTCGTAGTTTCACTCTGGCGGTGGATGTGGGCACAACAACACCCTAACGAACGTTCGGTAGCTCGTCCAGTGAGAGCTGGAAACAGCAAAATTGGTGGTTAAACGAGACGAGATTTCGTGTGTTGCTAAATCATGTCAATCTCATGCCAGACACGTCATATGTCAATGAAAACGAAACTGATTCGTTACCCGACCTCGTCTGCGCCGCGTTGACGGCTACCGTTTTTCTTAACCGAAAGAAGGAGAAGTTATGTCCATCGTTCGTAAGACAAGCAATGCGTGTGAAATTCAAGGAGGGGCGAATGAACCGTCTCAAATGGTTAAGAGAAATCGGGTCACCGCACCCGCCTTTCTGACAGCAACGGCCCTCGCTGTTGGGATGCTGTTGTCGGCTTGTACATCCGGGTCTGGTGTTGGTGGTGAAGGCAACGTAGATGGCACCATCGACCCGGTACCAGCCGACCCCGGCGCTCCAGCAGAGGATGCTCCGGCCGATGGTGCCGACACTCCAGAGGACACGGAGGCGCCAGCCGACGAATAAGGCGCCAACCCACTAGGCCTCAAACCGAATTGGGCACGCTTCAACCGGGAAGTCCACAACGAGGTGGCAACTTCATCCGGGAGGCTCGCATCATCTGCTGAGGGTCTCCACACCCTTAGGGGAGTGATGCGTCGAACCCGCTCCGGCCCGATCATGGGTCGGAGCGGGCCTTGTCTATAGTTCTGGCCATGCCCAATCCAGATCCGATTGCACTGTTCGATTCTTCTGACTCGTCAGATTCAGCATCACCGAGTTCTGAGAGAAGAGGCGCCCGAGTGGACGCCGAAGGGCGAGCCGTCAGTGGCTTGTGGTTCGAAGAGCTAACAGTCGGGCTGGTGATTCAGCATCCCATCCGGCGAACAATCACCGAAACCGACAACGTCATGTTTACCACCATGACTATGAATCCAGCCTGGCTCCATCTGGATTTCGACTACGCCGAGAACCACACCGAGTTCGGCAAGCCGCTGGTCAATTCCATGTTCACCATGGCCTTGGTCATTGGCATAAGCGTGCACCAAACCACCCTTGGTACCACGGTGGCCAACCTGGGCTTTGATGGAATTTCGTTCCCTGCTCCGCTATTTCACGGCGACACTGTTCGGGTCGAGACCGAAGTGCTGGCTGCTCGTTTGTCCAAGTCTCGACCGACCCAAGGCATCGTGACCTTTGAGCACCGGGCCTACAACCAGGATGACGTCTTGGTCTGCAAAGCCCAACGCAACGCCCTAATGCTGGTCAACCCAAACGACTAGCTCGCACGTTCATCATGCAGGATCTCGATGAGGTGCTGACGGAACGTGGAAAGGTCAATGAACGTTCGGGTTGTCATGCCAATCTCTTTGGCGCCGGCAAGTTTGGATTCTGAGTCGTCGGTGAAGAACACAGTCTCGGGTCGAACATCAAGTGAACGACAGACCGATTCGAATGCCCTTTGATCAGGCTTGGCGAAACCGATCTGTGCACTATTGAATATGCCGTCAAAGTGTTGGGTGAGACCGAGGTCTTCCACCTCCTCGGGAATCGTGTCCGTGCCATTGGTGAGCACTGCCACCGTGATGCCGGATGTGCGAAGTTGGTCGACCAGTTTGATCATCTCCCAATCAATTTCACCGCGTTCGGCTCCACCGCGGTTAGCCAACCACTCTTCTGCTGCCGCTGGACACGAAACAGCCAGACCGACCTGGTCGATCCATTGGCCTCGCGTGATACGGCCAGTGATTGTCTGGTTCAGCAGCTCGGGCTCAAATGCCGCGGTAACCAACGACCCGGGTGGAAGGTCATGGCGACGTTCGACCCCGGAAACATGATCGGGATCGAAGTGACGGATTACTCCATCAAGGTCAAGGAGGATGGTGGAGATCATTGCTGGGTAGCGGTAGTCGGCCGAACGAGTCGGACCTGGGTCTGCGGTTCACCGTATTCTTCGAACTCGGTGTCGGCGACGAATCCGAGCCGGCCCAGCAACCGAAGTGACCGTGCATTGGCCGTTTGAGTGACAGCGATGATTACATCGACTTGATAGTGGTCCCATCCCCACTCCACCAGGGCGAGCGAGGCCTCGAAGGCGAGACCTTCTCCCCAGAACTCAGGTATCAGTTGGTAGGAGAGTTCAGGGTGTTCGCGCTCGCGACTGCTCTCGATGGAGAATGTGCCAATTGGTTGCCCAGTCTCGGTGAGGACAGCAACGAAAGCGCCAGATTGCTTGCCGATAGTGTGACTCCGGAAGCCCTCAAGGTCTTGGTCCGAAAACGGACCGCCCAGATGCTTCCGAACCTCCGAATCAGTCAGGATCACTGTGATTGTCTCTCGATCTTGCTCCGATGGACAGCGCAATACCAGCCGCTCTGTAGCAATTACCTCACTCGTCCAAGCCATATCAGGAACTCATACCAGTGTTATCATCCTTGTTGACATCAGATCGGATCTTCTGTGGGCTTCTGCACCGTTCTGCGATGGTAGACGACGGGCCCGCCATGCGAAATGCGAACCCCGTTCGGATGTCGGTAGTGCCGTGAATGCTCTTCTTGACGGTGAGATTGCGATCTGGATTGCATCTCCCAACCGGACAGGCTCTACTTCTTGGGCCAGATCGTTTGTGCCCTTGATGCCGCTTCGATCAGTGGACCAGCGCTCAGCGTCAGTCGCGTCTCCTCGATATCAGATACTGGCCAGGCAACCACGAACGTCAAGTCGCCTGCCGGCGGCAATGGCCAAAGCCACTGATCCATCCTCCATTCCCCTCCGCCGCCTCCGCCGCCCAGGGCGAAAAGGATCGGTCCTTCCAAATCAGCGTCAAGAACTTGGAACTGCCGGTTGCTCCACTTCCGCCCATCGGCGAAGAGTATTCCGATTGACAAAAACCTGGGATCGCCCGGTGGATTGCCTGGGTTGTGCATCTCCCACGGTGGATGGGGAATATCGTCTCGCTCCTCGCGGGCAATCAACCTCATCGAGAACTCGACACCGGTGGGGTAGGCGGCGAACTGATCAAGGACTAGAAGATGTCGTTCGTTGGAGAACAAGACGAGACGCTCACAAGTGAGCCCTGGCAGCATTCCGTCTGGAGGTCCACCCCAAGGAGGCTTGGTCGGTCGCGGTTGGAGGGGCGCCAATGACTCTGGGCCATCAAAGAAACTCATGGACAAAATGTAGCTGCTGCGCACGAGCGGACTGGTTTCGTTAGCTGGTATGCCGTCTATAGCCCCACACGGCTGGCTGCATCGGCAAGATCTTGATCGCCAGTAACGAATTGTTGAAGTAGGCGATCAATGACGTTGCTCGGCTACCAGATCACTAACGGTGTCGGTCGCCTTGATTGGACTAGCCGTCCGGGTCTTCTTCGCTGTCGAGGCAGGAATGACGAGACCTTCAGCAATGAGCTGTTCCAGGAAATGAGGACCGTCAAGCGGGACATTTGATCCAGGAGACTTGGCCATAACGTCAAGCCTCGTCGGGCAGGTCGATTCGCATGACGGGTGGGCCTTCGCCGGTTGGGTTTGCTTGACGCTGGCAAAGCAATGCTTCATTCACATCGGCCCCGATGCCGTCTTCGGTGGGGTACGGGACCATTGATCCCGTCTCGTAGGTGAAGGATGGATCTTCGGTGAACTCTTCAATCAGGCTGAAGACGAAGTTCAATCCCATATCGCCCTGATGGGAGCAGGTTACGTAGAGCTCCTCGTCGCGTCCGGTCAGGGTCAAGCCATGAGTCAAGAATGACATCCGGTCGCCGTCTTCGGGAGCCACTGTGATCTCCACCAGCAACAGCGGTGGTGGTGTGCCGGTGGCTGCACCGGCCTCGGCCATTGATACAAACACCTCTTCGCGGTGGAAGACAACGCCATCACCCAGCATCGTTGCCACGGCCTCAGTAGCTGACATCACCGCGGTGGCCAGAGCTGCGAGTGCAACCATGGCTTTCATGGGATCAGGCCCAAGTGTTGGTACGTGAAGGATGATGTGGCTCGGGGCTTCAAGAAGCTTGTCCAAACCAGCAGATGTTGGGCCGGTCGGGCAATCGGCAAGGTCGGGAATGGGCTCGGTCATCAACCGCACCCCCAATTGCTCGCCGCTTTCCAACTCGAAATCTAAGGTGTGTAGATCGAGGCCCGGCAAACGAGTGATCTTCTGCCCCAGCTCGCCTGCTCGTTCTACGATCTTGGCCGAATCGGGCAGGGTGGTGCTGTTGGTCACGATGAATGCAAGCTCTGGCATCCCCGGGAGGCTAGCGTCTTGCCCCTATGACCAGTGTTGAATCCGCTCCAATAGAGGCGAATGGCCTCACCAGCAACCAGGTAGCAGAACGGGTTGCCCGAGGCCAGGTCAACGCCGCCCCGGAAGCGACGGGGCGGACCGTGCCCGAGATCATTCGGGCCAATGTTTTTACCCCCGTCAACGCCATCATGCTGGTTCTCTTCGCACTGATCGTTCTTGCTGGTTTCCCCAGGGATGGGCTTTTCGTTGGCGTTGTGATCAGTAACAGCATCATTGGCGTGGTGCAAGAGATCCGTTCGCGCCGAGCCCTAGCCAAGCTTGAAGTGCTCAATGCTCACACCTCAACGGTTCTTCGCAACGGAGAAGTGGTGGAGATCCCAGTCGAGGAGGTTGTTGTTGATGACGTCCTGATTGTGGGATCCGGAGATGAGGTCGCGGTTGACGGCACAATTCTGGAAGCCATCGGTCTTGAAGTCGACGAATCCCTGCTGACTGGTGAAGCGGACGCTGTTGACAAGGACCCAGGTGACGAGGTCTTGTCTGGCAGCTTCATCTCGGCAGGCTCGGGTCGCTATGTCGCCACTCGCGTTGGCTCGGAGTCCTACGGCAACAAGTTGGCCAACGAGGCCCGAAAGTTCGTCATTGTTAACTCCGAACTTCGCCACGGAATCAACCGGATTCTCCGAATCTTGACTTTCGTGATTCCTCCAGCCAGCATCTTGTTGTTCTTGTCACTCAACAAGGTTGAGCCGACATGGCAGCGCGCCTTGCAAGGCGCAGTAGCGGCCGCAGTGGCGATGGTTCCAGATGGCCTGGTCTTGCTGACGAGCCTGGCCTTCGTCGCTGGCATCATCTCGCTGGCCCGCAAGAAAGCTCTGGCCAAAGAACTTGCGACCGTTGAGCTGCTGGCCCGGGTCGACACTCTCTGCTTAGACAAAACTGGCACGATCACCACCGGTGAGATCTCCTTTGGCCGAACCATCGTGCTGCAAGACGGTGACGAGAAGCTGGTGGCTGAAGCCCTTGGAGCGATCGGTGCCGCTGACGCCGATCCGAACCCGACCATGGCAGCGGTGGTCGCAGCATTCGTTGCACCGAAGGGTTGGGAATCGGTGACCGTTGAGCCGTTCTCATCGGCTCGCAAATGGTCTGCTGTTGAGTTTGCCGACCAGGGAACGTTCTTCTTTGGTGCGCCCGATGTGCTTCTAAGTGAGAGCGACGACGAGGTCAGAGCCGTTGTTCGAGACCACTCCGAGGACGGATGTCGGGTGCTGCTGCTGAGTCGCAGTGAGATGGCACTTGGAGAGGAACTCCCCAACGATCTGGCGGCCGTTGCCATCGTGATGTTCGAGGACACCTTGCGAGATGATGTTGGCGAGATTCTAGGCTTCTTTGTTGACCAGGGTGTCAGTCTCAAAATCATTTCGGGCGACAATATCCACACTGTTGCTGCTGTGGCTGACCGTGCTGGTGTTCCGAATGCTCATCAGGCCGTGGACGCAAGAAACCTCCCGACCAGTACGGATGGCCTGGCAAAAGCGTTAGAAACCGGGACGGTTTTTGGGCGAGTAACACCACACCAGAAACGGGCCATGGTCGGAGCCTTGCAAGCCCAAGGCCGGGTGGTGGCCATGACCGGAGATGGGGTCAATGATGTGCTTGCTCTGAAAGACGCGGACATGGGCATTGCGATGGGCAGCGGTAGTGCCGCCAGTCGTGGCGCGGCCGAACTTGTTCTGATGGATGACCGCTTTGCCACCCTTCCGGAAGTGGTGGCCCAGGGACGGCGGGTCATCAACAATATTGAACGGGTCGGCAACCTCTTTGTCACCAAAGCCACCTACGCCGTTCTACTCACCGCCATCATCGGTATTCAGCAGATCGAATTCCCCTTCCTGCCTCGTCACCTCACCCTGATCGGTACCTTCAGCATCGGTCTGCCTGGCATCTTCTTGGCCCTGGCTTCGGATGAAAGCTTGGTCAAGCCCGGCTTCCTGCGTCGTGTACTGGGCTTCTCGTTGCCCGCAGGGACAATTGCCGCGGTAGGAACCTGGATTGCTTACCTGGTGGCTCGGGCCGGGATTGATTCGGTGGTGGCCTCGACCTCTGAACGCGTTCTGGCTGAAGCAAGAACAACGGCAACCATCACCCTGCTGGGGATCGGACTCGTCATCCTTGTTGTTGTCAGTCGTCCGCTCAAACCGTGGAAGATCCTGCTAGCAGTCTGCATGGCCGGCTTGTATGGGGCGGTTATGGCCGTGGAGTCCCTGCGCGACTATTTCCTGCTCGAGCTGCCACCGATCGACCAGTGGCTGATGGCGGGAATCGTGATCGTGATCAGCGGAATTCTGATTATTGCTCTCGGCCAATGGACCCAGTCAGAACGGGCACAGCGTTTCCGCTAGAGCCGTTTGGCGCAGGCCGGTTTCACTAACCGATGAGTAACTAGCCCTTCACCGAGCCAGCGAGCAAGCCCTTGACAAAGAATCGTTGCAAGGCAAAGAAGACGGTGATTGGCACGAAGCTCTGCATGAACGCACCAGCGGTCAACAGATGCTCGTTTCTGCCAAACTCTCCAGTCAAGGCCGCGATCTTGATGGTCGCTGGCTCATTGGAGCCGTTGGCTCCAATCATGGTGGTGGCGATCAGGAAGTCATTCCAGGTCCACAAGAATTGGAAGATGGCAAAGGCTGCCAGCGCTGGAATGCTGAGGGGCAGTACCAGCCGCCAGAAGATGGTGAAATGGTCGGCCCCGTCAATCCGAGCTGACTCGAAGATGTCCTTGGGCAGGCCAACAATGTAGTTGTGCAATAAGAACACAGCGAAGGGCATGGCGAAGGCAGCGTGAGAAATCCACACTGCTGTCGTTGTTCCCTGAAGACCAACGTCGGGCAAGAGGGTCATGGTTTTGTGGGTGAAGGGGATGGTCCAGTGAGCGCCATTGGCGAAAGCCTGAAGCAAGGGGATCAGTGCAACTTGGTTAGGAATGGCCAGCAAGGAAACCACCAGCATGAACAGCTTTTGGCGGCCCTTGAAATCGATCCAGGCAAAGGCGTAAGCAGCGAAGGCGGCCATGGAGATGGGAATCACGGTGGCTGGGATGGCGATAGCGAAACTATTGACCAGCCCTTCCTTGAGGCCGCCGGTTGCTTTGGAGTTGAGGATGTCGGTGTAGTTGTCGGTGGTCAACTTGTCGGGATTGGTGAATGCACTCCAGAAGCCCGCCGCCCGCTGGTCGTCCTTGGTTCGCCATGAGTTGACGAAGAGGCTGAATGTGGGCAGGGTCCAGACACAGACAAGGATCCAAAGAATCGTCGTCGGAATCCGAGAGAGTGCGTTGTACGCCCGATCAGTGAGCGTCTGCTTGGCCAGTGTCTCTTTAGACGGTGTCTGCTTGGAACCCGGAATGTTGGTAGCTGTATCGGGATTAGTGGTAGCCATGTTCTAGACCCCTTCCTGGATGCGCTTGACGTTGAAGTAGACGACGGGAACAACGGAGAGGAACAAGACGACAGCCAAGGCAGAGCCGAGGCCCTGGTTACCTGCGGTGAAGGCTTGGAACCACATCTCATTGGCAACTACTTGGGAGTCAAAGTTGCCGTTGGTCATGACCTTGACAATGTCGAACACCTTGAGCACGGTCACAATCAGGGTGGTGACAACTACTCCTACTGTTGGCACGATCTGGGGGAGGATGATGCGCCAGAAGATTGATGAATCAGTGGCCCCGTCAACCTTGGCTGCTTCCAGGAACTCGCCAGGTACGGCCTTGATTGCCCCGGAGAAAATGACCATGGCAAACCCCGTCTGAATCCAGATCAAGACGACCATGAGCCAGAGATTGTTGTACGGCAAACCTTGTGACAAGAACTGGATGGTGCGACCTTCCAAGATATTCTCGGTTACCTGCACTCCGGTGCCACCGAGACGATGATCGAGGATTCGCCAGAAGAACCAGCCAACGAAGGCGGCCAGGATGAGCGAGCCATAGACCAGGCCGCCAGCATCGTGTTTGCTGGCGGCAAAGGCCAACCACAAAAGGCTGACAATCACGCCAGCCATCAGGATCAGCACGATCAGGCGAGCGGCACTGTCTCCTTGAGAGAAGTCGGCCAGCTTGAGCCAGAACCAGTTCATCACGCCAGTTTGAGGGTCATCGCCTGGTCGGGCGATGAACATGAACCGCCAGATAATGCCCGCACCAACAAAGGAGATGGCCATTGGCATGAAGATGATCGACTTAGCCAGGTTCTCGAAGCTGGCACGATCGGCTAGCGCAGCAATGCCGAGTCCCATGGTGCTGGAGATGACGGTGACAGCAAAAACCCACCAGAGGCTGTTGAGCAGGGTTCCTCGTAGGGACGCGAAGATGGCCATGCCGATCAGGAACGCACCAAAGCCAATGGCGCCAGCATGGCCACCGTTGAGATCAAGATTCATGCCCCCCACACCGGCAACCTTGCCGCCTGTGAAACTCAGCCCAAGAAGCCCGAGGCCTCCAACCAGGAAGGCGGCGAAGTAGAGCCAATGCCAGCCAGCGACACCGCCGGCTTGCTGTAACGCGTCTTGGGCTAGGGCTGACTCTGTCAGCTGTTCAGACCCGGTTAGCAGTTTCAATTCGAAGTAGGCGCCAGCCAGGAGAGCGGCAGCGGCCATCGGGATGGCCACCTTTGCGCCCCGGAAACCGTTGCCGGACCGACGTCCGATGCGGACTGCGACGACCAGCCCGATCAGGATTAGAAGGGCACCAATTTCGAACGGCGCACTGGTGAAGATGTTGCGCCACCCGCCAACGCGGAAACTGTTCGGATTGGAGAAGATGTCTTTGTAGTTGTCGAAGAGCACAAACTCGGTGACACGCTGCTTCGTTTCGGGATCGCGAGAGGTATGCAACATGCTGAGGTAGATGGTGCGGATGAGAGGAACGACCAGCCCAAGGCCGATGAAGCTCATTGCCGGCATAAGGAAGATCCAGGCACGAGACTTGAGATCGATGCTGGCTTTTTCCACCACTCCAGGACGATCCCGATAGCTAAAACGAGCGCCGAGCATGGCCGCCGGAATGGCGACATTGATCATGGTTTCGCTGCGGGGGCCACCGACCTTGGTGGCGACAAAGACACCGATGAGCCAGCCGATCGCTCCGCCAAACAGGGCGCCGCCAATGGGGGAGCGTTTTCTCAGTACTGAGAGTCCGGCACCTGTTGCCGCCAGGCCGATTCCCCAGGCCAAGAGCGGCACGAGCTTGATGCCGGGAAGGTAGATGGTCTTGAGCATGCCGCCAATCATGATGCCGACCACGGCTCCACCGACGGTGCCAGCTATCAGTCGGTTTGGTTGCTCGAGGCGAGCAAGCAGGTTGCCAAGGGCGCCAACGATGATGGCTCCGATCAGAGGAGTCCAAAGTAGCGAGATGGTGGTATCAACGGGAATGCGGTCGGCGTAGAACAGTCCCCAAATGAACCCGAGCAAGAGGGCGATGGGGACGGTGACCGTCATCGCCTTGCGAACTTGTTCCTTGAAGGTGCCAATGATGAATCCGGCGATAACACCGATCGCTGCGGCAATCAGGAGGGAGAAGATCAAGAGTGACCATTCGCCGGTATTGACAATCTTGTGTATGCCTTCGGAGACATTGGTTCGTGGACCTATCCACTGGATGAGGCGGTTGCCGTCCAACAGGCCAAAGATCACGAACCCGATGGTCGCGCCAAGCGCAGTGCTGAACCGCAGGAACGATTTGCTCACCTGATTGAACATCATGTTGAAGGCAATGAACAGCAGGGCGCTCATGCCAACGGCCAGGGTGACTCCCCAAACCGTGTCGGCGACCTTGTTGCCCTCACTAGAAGCAATGATGGCGTCAGTGTCGGAGCCGATGAGCCAGAAGAAGGTGATGACCGCAACGACTCCGGCGATGGCGAACATGGACTTCTTGCGAACACCGTCTTCCAGGAATGTCATGGGCTGGGTGATGAGTGTCCCGGTCAGTGAGCCAAGAACGGTGGCGATGAGCAAGGTGACGGCGATCGAACCGATCGATTCTAGAAATTCCATGTTCTCCCCTGATGATGCGTAGCCAACACTGCACGAGTTCCCTATGTAGTACTACTTTTGCGACTGACTTGCCCAAAATTCGAGCAGTAAAACGAGAAGAGGATGCCGACGCTTGTTGCGCCGGCATCCTCTTCTTCTGCGTCAGATTACGACGCTAAAGCAAACGCCGTCGACAGACCTACTCAGGCCAGCTCGCTTCGATGGCGTCCAATGCCTCGGCGACGGACTTGTCGCCATTCACGGCAGCAGTTCCTTCGGTCCAGAAGGTGCCAGCGCCAACGGCGGCAGGCATGAGGTCAGAAGCGTCGAAACGCACAACCTCAGCAGTGGTCAGGATTTCGATGAAGCTCTGCTCCAGCGGGGTGTAGAGCCCCATGTCCTGGCCCTTGGCCGCAGACAAGAAGCCAGAGACGCCGCCCTGGATGGAAGCCTGCTCGGCCTGACGAGCCTCGGCGTATGCCGGGGTGGTCATGTGCTCCATGACGGCCCAAACCTCGGGACGATCATTGAAGGCGGCGGCGAGCGTGCCGGCACCAAGAACGGGCTTGTCGCCCTTGACTGATGGGAAGAAGAAGACGTCAACCGCATTGTCGGATCCGTCGGCGAAGGCTGTTCCGTCGGCAAACATGCCGGTGTAGAACGACGCCTGACGGTGCATCATGCACTTGTCATCAAGAAGTGGCTGAGCATTGTCAGCAAACGGGGTTGCTGCGATGGTTCCGCCGGAGGCATAGACCATGCCGGGGGTGTTCCACAGGTCCAAGACGGTGTTGAAGACTCCAGCGACCTTTGGGTCATTGAAGGGGATCTCGTGAGCAACCCAGGCGTCGTAGGTCTCGGGGCTTTCCATGCGAAGCATGAGGTCCTCGACCCAGTCGGTGAAGGCCCAACCAGTGGCGCCACCAGATTCGATACCAACACATAGTGGAGTGTTGCCGTCTGCAATCATGGTGTCAGCAAGTCCGGTGAACTCGTCCCAGGTTGTTGGGATGTCATAGCCGGCGGTCTCGAAAGCTGCTGGCTTGTACCAAACGAGGGACTTGAGGTCGGTCTTGACTGGGATGGCGTACTGGGTGCCGTCCACGATGCCGAACTCGTTCCAGGCGGAGGCCCAGTTTGCGTCGGTTGCACTCTTGACTGAGTCAGTGATTGGCTGAATGAGTCCGTCACGGGCGAAGTCTGCGACCTTGCCCGGCTGGGGGAAGATGGCGATGTCGGTGGTGGTTCCGGCCTCGGCCTGAACGCCAATGTTGTCGGAGAAGTCACGGGAGCCGCTGTATTCAACGGTGATTCCGGTTTCTTCGGTGAAGCTGGCGAACGCGGCGGCGATGCCAGCGGCATCTAGCTCGGAGTTCTCTGGGCCGGAGAGGGTGACGGTGGTGCCGGAAAGATCAACGTCTTCCATTACCTCGTCTTCCTCTTCCATGGCGGCTTCGGTCGTTTCGGTGTCTTCTTCAGTCTCTGCTTCCGTTGTTTCGGAAGTTTCTCCGTCGGATGACTCCGCTGCTTCGTCTCCTGCACATGCTGCTGCCACCAAGGTGAAAGCGAACAGCAATGCCAGAAGGGACTTCATTTTAGAAAGTCGCATCTGAACCTTTTCTTTCTGTTTTTGTTCCGACAAGCGGAACGTTCTCCCATTACCCGAACATAGGCGAGCATTCCAAGTTCGAGAACCTGGAATGTAACCGCTTACATTCAGTGCCATAAGGGTACACAGAACAGACCGGCCTTGGTTGTTTTGCCCTCACGAACACGGTGCCGGTCGGTTGCCAGCGAGTGGGCAGCCGGTGACAGTTACTGGTTATACAGGGAGCCTGTGCGGGTGGAAAGGAAGGCTTCCAGGGGGATTTCTTCCTGCTTTAGGAAGCCGCTTGATGGCAGGATTTCGTCGCGTACCATTTCGATTACGGCCACAACCGATCCTGCCGTTGTCCAAGCAATAGCTGTGTTGTGCCCCCCGGCGGCCTCGTTCGGGACATAGGCCCGCACGAACTCCTGGCGCCGGAGTTGGCCGTCGATGGTGCCTTCCGAAGCGACGTGCACGTAGACAACGTCTTCAGATACCGGGGGCTTGGCGTTGGTCAGAATTTTGCCAGCCTCTTGACGATCCTCTCGCATCAAGAGTTCGTGAAAGAAGAAGTTCATCAATTCCATATGACCGGGGTAGCGCATGGTCTTGTAGTCAAGGTTGGCCACCTTGCCTTCAAAGGTCTCACACATGGTGCCGAGACCGCCTGAGGTGGTGAATGCTTCGAGCTTGACGCCGTTGACATAGATGGTCTCCAACCACTCCATCGGCGAGACCCACTTGTGTACTCCTTCCTCGATGACTTCGCAGTCATTCAAGTACTCGTTCACCACACCTTCGGGCGACCAGTTGAAGGCGTAGCCCAGTAGACCGGTCGGGTGCTGGGGGAGGGCTCCAACCCGCATGCGGATCGAGCGACACTCGTCAAAGCTCGACATTTGTGAAGCTGCAACAATTCCAACGAAGCCGGGTGCAAGCCCACATTGCGGTGCCATCAGACCTCGAGAAGTCTTGGCTAGCTCTCGAATGTGTTGAGTGGTCGGGACGTCTTCGGTGAGATCGAAGTAGTGGATGCCTAGCTCATGGGCGACATCGGCTACTCCGGTGTTGAGCTGGTAGGGCAGACAAGACAAGACAGCGTCCATGCCCGCAAGCTTGGTGCGCAACTCGTCTTGCGAAGCGACGTCAGTTACCTGGCTAAGGAAGGCCAGATCATCCTTGGGTTTGCGGAGATCGTGGCCAGTGACATCGAAGCCGCCGCCGTGTAGGAGGCGGGCGGCCAACAGGCCTACCTTGCCTAAGCCGAGAACGGCGATTCGATTGATGACCGAAGTCGGTTTTGTGGTCATACTTACTCCCATGTCCGAACGTGAGTTGCAATCAGAGAATCGGCCCCCGGTTACAAGACGTAAGTCTAGGAGTTGCGGTGCCTTGGGTGAGGTACTGATCTCCCCTGCTGGGTCCGAGCAATGAGCGGATTGCCCGAGGACCTGGATCCGGTCGAGGTTTCGCTGCTGACCGGGATTCGTTCACTATCACTTCTGCCGGGTATTGCTCCGGCTCACGATGTGCCCGATGGGTTTGCGGCCGTGCTTTTTGAAGCCCAGGTCGCCAGCCGATTAGTTGATCACACGGCCCGCTATTTGCGGACAAAGGGGCTTGGTTATTACTCCATTAGTTCGGCTGGTCACGAGTCCGATGCTGCAGTTGCTTTGGCTCTCCGACCGAGCGACCCATCCCTCTCGCACTATCGGTCCGGTGGTTTCTATATGGCGCGCGCCGCCCAGGTGTTGGCGCGCGCCGCACAGCTGTCAGCTGAGATGCCAGGCCTTGATCCGGTTGACGATGTGTTGCGTGGAATCTTGGCGTCGGTACACGAACCGATCACTGGTGGTCGCCACAAGGTGCTTGGCCGCAAGGAACTCAACATCGTTCCGCTGACTTCGACCATTGGTTCGCACCTGCCGCGAGCCGTTGGGCTCGCACTCAGCCTTGGCATGGAGCACTCGTCGCCCAACTTTGAGCCTGATTCGATTGTTGTCGCTGGAATTGGCGATGCGTCGCTCAACCATTCGACTGTGCAGGGGGCAATGAACTGGGCGGCCAACATGGCCCACCGGGGTCGGCGTGTCCCCGTCTTGTTCCTGGTTGAAGACAATGGCCTCGGCATCAGCGTGCCAACTCCCCAAGATTGGGTTGCGCAGTCCGCTAGTGCTCGCTGGGGATTGGACTATGCCACGGCGGATGGCGCCGACCCGAGCAGCGTCTTCACCACTGCCTCCGCCCTCGCTGATCAGATTCGAGCCACAGGTAGACCGGCAATACTGCATCTGCGCACGGTTCGATTCCTTGGTCATGCTGGCACCGACGTTGAGGCCGCCTATCGATCAGCAGCTGACATTCGTGCGGACCAGGAACGAGATCCGATTCTTGGCACGGCAACGCTTCTCGTGCAAGGAGGCGAGTGTGAGGCCGAGGAGCTGGTTCAGTGGTATCTGGAGGAGCGCCTGGCTGTCCGAGCGCGGGCCCTGGAACTTGCTGGGGAACAACGCTTGCATTCTGCCGCGGAGGTGATGGCTGCAATATCGCCCCGACGCCCGGCCACGGTCGCCGATCTGGCCAAGGGGCTCGTTGGAAGTGGGGAAGCCAGGGCGGCGACAAGGCCCGAGCCTGAGCAACCTGAATCGCGGACTCTGGCCCAGGCCATCAATGCTGCGTTGGCCGCGGCCATGACTGTCTCATCCGAGATCCTGGTCTTTGGCGAAGACGTTGCTCGCAAGGGGGGTGTGTATGGCGTGACTCGTGGCTTGCAGAAGCGCTTCGGAGCGGAGCGTGTCTTTGACACCATTCTGGACGAGCAAGCCATTCTTGGTCGAGCGCTCGGTGCGGGTCTCAACGGGTTCATCCCCGTACCCGAGATCCAATACCTGGCCTATCTACACAACGCCGAAGACCAGTTGCGAGGCGAAGCGGCAACCATGTCGTTCTTCTCCAATCGTCAATACCAGAATCCGATGGTGGTGAGGATTGCTTCCTTCGCCTACCAGAAGGGGTTTGGCGGGCACTACCACAATGACAATTCGGTGGCTGTTTTGCGAGACATTCCCGGCTTGCTCATTGCCGTTCCCGCCCACCCCAGTGATGCCGGAGCGCTACTGCGAACCTGCCTGGCCTCGGCTCAGGCCGATGGCACCGTGTCAGCATTCCTCGAACCGATTGCTCGCTACCACACTGCTGACCTCCATGAAGATGGCGATGGTCTATGGCTCACTGGGGGCCTTGCTGCTCGTAGTGACGATGCTGGCAGCGAAGAACACATCCCTGTTGGCCGGGCCCGAACCTATGGCTCGGGCCTCGACCTGACCATATTGACCTGGGGCAACGGCCTGTTCATGAGCTTGCGAGTCCAGAAGAAACTGCGAGAGCAAGAGGGCATCAATGCTCGGGTTGTTGACCTGCGCTGGCTGGCTCCATTGCCGACCGAGGACATGTTGCGTGAAGCCAACATCACCGGACGGGTTCTGATTGTCGATGAGACCCGACGCTCCGGCGGTGTTGGTGAAGCCATCATTGCCGAATTGGTGGAGCAGGGCTTCAACGGCAAGATCAAGCGCGTCGCTGGTGCCGACTCGCTCATTCCACTAGGTGAGGCAGCCGATCTTGTGCTTGTCTCCGAAGATCAGATCGCCGCGGCTGCCCGCTCTTGTTTGGCCTAGGCGTCAGCGTCTAGTCGAAAAGCCCGGCCATGGAGCAGAAGTTCTTGATCAGTTGCTCTCCAGCGGGATGCTCATCGGTCCAGTACTCGGGGTGGAACTGGGTGCCAATGATACAGCGCTCGTCGTTGCTCATGATCTGGATAGCGGAGACGCCGGTGGAGCCCAGAACTGAGAACCCGTCAGGCAATGTCTTGATCTCCCAGGCATGAGCGTGTCGCACGACGGGTAGTTGCTTCACACCAGCCAGCAGTGGGTGCTGAAGGGCATCCGGTTTGAGATCAACGGGCCGATAGCCAAATTCGGTCTGCCAGCCCGGGGCATAGTCCGGGTTCGGGTCATCTTCACCATCGGGGATCTTGGCTATTCGTTCGATGGGCACACCGAAGGTTTCTGCGATCAGCTGGTGGCCTCCACAGAATCCGAAGATGGGAACGTCGCCGTCTCGGATGATGGATCGAAGCCCTTCTTGGAGGGCGGGGTCATAGACGTCGGCGTCGGTGCCGTTGCCGCTGATGAAGACTGCCTTGATGTCAAACTGCTCGATTAGATCGGGGGAGACATCGTGGTAGCGCTGGAGCAGGCAGATTTGGCCGGTCATGTCCTGCAGCCGATAGCTGATTCGAGCTCGTGCGGCCAGGATCATCTGGCCGAATGAGGCCTCATATCCCGATGCGTGCTCAATGTCGACAAAAAGGATCACGGGACCAGGCTACCGACGTTCCCCGATTGAGCATCTGAATCGAGCGGTCAGCTACATAGCTGAACTGGTATTGAGGCATGATGTTGCCCATGTCTGAGCAGTCGTCCGAGCAACAAACAGAGCTGGTCCAACCACGAGGGGTATTCCCTCATGTTCGGGTGGCCAATGGGTTTGCTTTTGTCTCCGGCACCAGCTCTCGTCGAGTCGATGGAAGCTTTGCTGGGGCCGAAGCTGACGAGATGGGAACGGTGTCGCTGGACATGGCCACCCAAACCAGGGCAGTGCTGGACAATATCGAGACGATCCTCAACACCATTGGCCTTGATCGCAGTGACTTGGTTGATGTGGGTGTGTTCCTGGTCAACATGAACGACTTCGGTCCCTACAACACTGAGTGGGCCGCGTTCTTTAGTGAAGAAGCCTTGCACGGTGGCATGGCCCCGGCACGAACAACCGTCGCAGTACATCAGTTGCCGCATCCTCACCTCTTGCTGGAAATGAAGGCCACCGCCGTCTTGCGAGCGAACCCAGTCTGATGACTACACCGCCTAATGAGGCCTCGTCGTCGGTAAGGGCTCCGCGGGTTGACGTCCATTCGCACTTCTATCCCAAGCTGACTCGTGCGCAGGGTGACGTGCTTGGTCTGGATGAAACCCCGTGGCTTCGCGATGACGGTGATGGCAGCGGCTTCATGATGTCGGGTGACGCCGAGTACCGACCGGTCCAGGCCCCGCTCTGGGACGCCAAGGCCCGCTTGGCCGAGATGGACGCCACCGGGGTCACGACCCAAGTCATGTCGGCCACCCCCATGCTGTTCTCCTACGAGGGTGAGGCCAAGGTCGTCGCCCGATGGGCAGCCATGATCAATGACCTGGCCATGGAGATGTGCTCGGAGGAGCCCAGCCGTCTGAAGTCACTCTGTCAGGTTCCGCTGCAAGACGTTGACCTGGCCTGCCAAGAAGTTTCCCGAGCGATCGAATCTGGTCACGTCGGTGTGCACATTGGCAACCATGTACAGGGCCGCAATCTGGAAGATCCCGAGCTAGTCCGTTTTCTGCATCATTGCGCCGAGGAGGGCATCCCTGTCTTGGTTCATCCGTGGGATGTGATGGCTCCTGAACGCATGTCGAAGTACATGTTGAGCTGGCTGGTCGGCATGCCCGCTGAAACTCATCTGGCCCTCTTGTCGCTGATCTTGTCTGGTGCGTTTGAGCGACTGCCCGAGCATCTGAAAATCTGTTTCTGCCACGGCGGCGGAAACTTCGCTGCCCAAATCGGGCGGGTGGACAATGCCTGGCATCGACGGGACATCATCCGGGCCGATTGCCCCAATCCGCCATCGTCCTATGTCAACCGGTTCAGTGTTGACTCCGCCGTCTTTGGTGATGATGCTCTGCGGCTCCAGGTGGCGATCATGGGGGAGGACCGGATCCTGATGGGGTCGGACTACCCCTTCCCCTTGGGCGAGATCGAGCCGGGCAAGCTGATTGACGAGTCAACCCACCTCAGCGAGACCGCCAAGTCGAAGCTTCTTTACAATAATGCCGAGGCCTTCTTCGGCCTTGATCAATCGAAACCATGACAGGATTCAAGCCATGACCGGATCTATCAAATGACAGGATTCACTACCGATGCATCCCTCGCCGTTGAACTGGACAAAGCTGATCCGTTGGCAGCCATTCGCTCGGAGTTTGTGATCCCAACCGGGGAGAATGGTGAGGAGTCCATCTACTTGGTTGGTAACTCACTGGGTGCGATGAGCAAGTTGGCCCGAGAGTACATCGACTTTGAGCTCGACCGCTGGGCCACCCTTGGAGTCGAAGGTCACTTTGAAGGTGACACGGCCTGGTCTCGCTACCAAGACCTGATGGTTGATCAGATGGCGGCCGTTGTTGGTGCCAACGCGGACGAGGTGGTTCTCATGAACTCCCTCACCGTGAACCTGCACATGATGATGATCAGCTTCTACCAGCCGACACCGCAGCGTCACAAGATCCTGATCGAAGAGCACGCTTTCCCTTCTGATCACTTCGCTGTTGAGTCTCAGATCCGCCAGCGTGGTTTTGATCCGGCGACGTCTCTGGTCGTCATCAGCCCACGCGAGGGCGACGACACCCTTCACCAGCAAGACATTCTTGACGCCATCGCTGGCGCGGGGCCAGAGCTAGCGCTTGTTTTGTTGCCCGGGGTGCAGTACTACACCGGCCAAGTCATGGACATGCCTGCCATTACCAAGGCTGGCCACGCGGTAGGGGCCATGGTCGGCTTTGACCTGGCCCATGTGGTTGGCAATATCCCCGTGCAACTTCACGATTGGGATGTCGACTTCGCGGCCTGGTGTACCTACAAATATCTGAATTCGGGGCCCGGTGGAATTGCTGGTGTCTTTGTTAACCAGCGTCATGTGAATGATCAGAGCCTGCCGAAGCTCACCGGCTGGTGGGGAACAAACAAGTCAACTCGCTTTGAGATGACCACCGAATTCGACGCCATCGAGACGGCCGAATCGTGGCAGGTGTCGTGCACCGCCGTCTTGTCCAAGGTTCCGCTGCGGGCTTCGCTGGACATTGTCGACAAGGCCGGTGGCATCCAGGCCATGCGTAAGAAGTCGGAGTTGCAGATCCAGTACATGGATTTCTTGTTGGAAGAGCTTCTCGGTGACAAGATCCAGAATCTGACCCCGAAGCCTTTGGCCGAGCGTGGCTGTCAGTTCGCGTTACGGGTGGCTGACCCAGCGATCAATGGACAAGACGTGTTCGAGGAGTTGCGAGCACAAGGAGTGTCGCTGGATTGGCGTTACCCCGACGTGATCCGGGTTGCCCCGGTGCCGCTCTACAACTCCTTCACCGATATCTACCGCTTTGTGCAGATCCTCAAGGGGATCATGGATCGGAACTGACTGTTTTGCTAGCTGACCGCCTGACTAGCTCGTGGCGGTGGCACTGACGGTTCCTCCAGGGCCGGTTGCTTCAAGCCGGACCTCGTCGCCCGGGGCGAGACACAGGAGTTGGTCGGCATCCGGCTCGTTCGTGAACGTTTCGGTGGCGGTGATGACCTGCACCGATGTCGTCTCCTTGACAAACCAGACCGCTCGCCGGCCGACCTGTCCTGGCTCAGCGCAGGTCAGCACGATGCCCAGCGGGACGCCGATGCTGAAACGTTCAATGATCGGAGGCGGCTCGACCGCCACTGGTGTGATCGGCGCTGATGTGTCTGATGTCGATGACCCTGACGTAACGGCTGTTTCTGCTACTGGTTCGGTGGTTGTTGGCTGGACAGTGGTCGTCTCGACGGGTGTAGCAGGTGCCGAGTCGGAGGTTGGGGCTCCGGTGGTCGACGTCTCTGGGACGGAACTGGCTGGGGCGACGGTCTCCACCTCTTCAAGGGTTCGATCTCGGAGCAAGGACAGCGCAGCGAAGGCGACGATTGTTGCTGCGGCAAAGGCCAGCACTTGGCGGATCCTGCGACCAGGTTTGCCGCTCCTTCGCAGTTGACCGGGATCATCGTCTGTACCGACGAACGTCTCGGCCGTTTGTGGTGTCGTGGATGTGTCAGCTGGTGGGTGTGCAGGCGAAGCCGTGGTCTGTACGGGTACGCCAGCGGCGGACAATGCAGCCGCTGTCTTGGTCCGAAGGGCAAGGGGGGCGATGGCAATCGGGATGGCGCCAAAGAGCTTCTGAGGGTCAACGACGGCGGCCCGTTCGGTTGAGCAGATCTCACAGCTCTTGGTGTGCTTGTTGACCTTGCGGTTTGTGCTCGCATCGAAGTCAAGATCAGCGACCAGAGTCTGAAGTTCGGTGCAGCGCGGCTTTCCGTCACGCCAAACCAGGAAGTTGGCCACCGCGTCACCAAGCTTGTTTCGAAGTCGAAAGAGCAGTTGGTGAGCATTGTTGACCTCGACACCGAGTTCGTGGGCAATCTCGGCGGTGCTGAGTTGGTGTCTTAGGGCCAAGTCCAACAGGCTGGCGTCTCGCTCTCCCAGTACTGAGGTCACTGACCAGAGAAGGTCCTGGCGGTCACGAATCTCACTAATCGCTGCGGTGTCGGTTGGCCGATTGGAACCAAGGAGGTCGTCTCGCTCTTGTCGATCATGGATCCCGGTCATGACCTCGGCCTCCATTGGCTGAGATCGGTTTTCTTTCTTGAGTCGATTGAGCGCCCGGTTGCGAGCAATCCGCAGTGCCCAACCGCCAAATGCATCGGGGTTGGCCAGGGTTGAGACCTGTTGCCAGATGACCAGGAAGACATCTTGAGCCACTTCGGCTGCGGAGTCGTCATCACGAGTGATATTTCTGGCAACATCGAACACTCGGTCGAACCAGCGATCGAAGAGTTCGGCGAAGGCAGCTGGGTCTTGGCCTTGCACGGCCAAGACCAGCTGACTATCAGATCGATTGTGCTCTGGTGGGGTTGCACGGGTCACGGTCCTGAGACAGTACCGCACATACCAGAGGAGCTCTGATGCGGGAGACGGTCAGAGTTGCGGAGCGCCTGGTCAATCACAGGATGACGACCATCGTGCCTAAGGGAAGCTCGTTGGCCAGCATGGTGATGATCTCGTTGGGTAGACGGACACAACCATGTGAAACGGCCTGACCGATGGAAGTGGGCTCATTCGTGCCGTGGATTCCGATCTGCCCATTGCCGCCAGCGAATTCGCTCAGGGTTTCGGAGTAAGCCGACAGTCCAATGGCAAAGGGCCCGTATGCGCCCTCGTCGTTGGCCGTGTCGATCTTGTCGGTGATGAAGAACGTTCCGGTTGGTGTCGGATTATCTTCGGAGCCGACGGCAATGGTCTGCATCGTGGTCTGCACCCCGTGATCAACAATGGTGAGCTGGCGTTGCTGAAGGTCGACTCGGACAATGACGTCGAGGCGCTCTATCGTGACGTCACTGGCCCTGACCCATCCGAATGATTCGTTTGGGCGCTGGGGCAAGCGAACCTCAACCCAATCGCTGGCCAGCTGCTCAACCAGCAGAACCCTGGCCGAGCCGAACTCCGTCATCTGCTCTAGGTGGGCGAGTGGCTCTTCATCCTTTGGCTGGCTGAAGACGGAGAGGCTCTCAACCATGGAGATCGCTCGGAATGATTGCAGTGGAAGCGCCGGGGCCTCAGTCACCACGATCTCGGTTTGTACCGTTGATTTGACGGTGATTGGCTCTTGGGTTAGCTCGGGCCGAGCTGGCCCGGAGCAAGCGCCGAGAAGGAGAACCGCTAGTCCGAAGGCTGGCAGGAGCTTGGCTCTGCTGGGCCGCTTTGCGGTGATTGAGATTGTGGCTTCGGTCTGGTTGCTGGTGCTGACTTTGTGGCTAAACATGATTCCCTCACTTGTTTCACAGCCGGTGTCTCCGGCTCGTTCACTAGTCCTGACCATCGAGAGATCTGGTTCTTACGGAATTTGTAGAAGAAATTCGAACTGACTTGTCTAAAACCGTCTTGGCTGGTCTGGGAACGAGAAAAGTGGCGGGCCCTAGGGCCCGCCACTCGGATTCATTTCAGTTTCTATCAAAGACAGTCCGGCCTCCCTTCATTCGACTCCCCAGTTACCCGGTGAAGTTCGGGTCTCCCGGGACCGGCGTGTCGATGTCAACACCGGACCCCTCAGGATCAATCTCCGGACATTCGGAGACTTCGTCCAGCTGAGGGCACTCCTCGGTTCCCTCGGGCACGGTCGTGCTGTGATCGCAGGGATCGGAGCCGTCGTCATCGAGCCCGCAGTCAACGAGGTCACCAGGTCCTTCGGGCACGGTTGGGTCCGGGCCGTTGCAGTCTTGGATGTCGGGGTTGCATATGCCGAGGTCACCAGGTCCTTCGGGCACGGTTGGGTCCGGGCCGTTGCAGTCCTGGATGACGGGGTTGCATAGGGTGAGATCGTCTGGTCCTTCGAATTCTGGATTGACGGATGGGTCTGGACCGTTGCAGTCCTGGGTGTTGTGGTCGCACTCGGCGAGGTCGCCTGGTCCTTCGAAGTCAGGGTTCACGGTTGGGTCTGGGCCGTTGCAGTCTTGGATGACGGGGTTGCACAAGGTGAGGTCGTCTGGTCCTTCGAACTGTGGATTGACGGATGGGTCGGGCGGTGGTGGTGGCTGTACCGGCCCAGGTAAGAGGACAAGGGTCTCTCCTGGCTCGAAGGCTGGTGTCTCGGCCGAGGCGGTTGAGGATACGAATCCAAGCCCGGTCAGGCTGAGGCTGAAGATTGCGAGTGCTCGGGTGGCTGTTGCTAGTTTGGTTTTGTTGGTAGTGGTGTTGGTCGTGCGGGTGTTGGCCTTGCGTGTGCTGGTCATTGTTCTTTCCCTCCAAAGGTTGAGCACCAGGTCGATCCGGGTGCTTCACCAGTCCTGACCACCAACCTCAAGATCTCTTACACGTTTTCCAAAAGAATCTTGACCAAAACGCGAACCGACACCGGTAGAGCATGCTGGTGCATGTTCTACCGGTGCCAGAAGGGCTAGCGGGGAAGAAGGGCTGACTCCTACTTGGGGGGCATGCGAATGCCGCCGTCGACTCGGATGGTCTGGGCATTCATGTACGGGTTGGTGATGAGCTCGATGACCATGAAGGCCAACTCTTCCCCGAATCCGAGACGCTTGGGGAACAGCACCGAAGATCCAAGGTGAGCCTTGAACTGATCGGACTGCTCGCCCTCGCCATAAATCGGGGTGTCGATCAGACCAGGGGCAACCGTATTGACCCGAACGCCAACGGCGGAAAGGTCACGGGCAATCGGCAAGGTCATTCCGACGATGCCGCCCTTGGATGCTGAGTAGGCGGCCTGGCCAATCTGGCCATCAAAAGCAGCAACTGAAGCCATATTGACAATGGCGCCACGCTGGCCGTCATCATCGAGCGGGTCGGTCTTGGCCATTGCCGCCGCGGACTGGCGCAACATGTTGAACGAGCCCAACAGGTTGATGCGGATGACCAGGTCGAAGGTCGACTGCGCCATTGGATCGTTGTTGCGATCAACGGTTCGTGCCGCCATGCCTATGCCGGCTGAGTTGACCAGGGCTCGAAGTGGACCCATCTCCGAAGCAGCAGCAACGGCGGCCGCTCCGTCTTCTTCGCTGGTGACGTCACACTTGACGAAGAGTCCGCCAAGCTCTTTGGCCACGGCCGTACCCTTGTCTTCGTTCAGGTCGGCAATAACAACTCGTGACCCGAGGGCAGCAAGCTGGCGGGCAGAAGCCTCGCCGATTCCGGAGGCTCCTCCGGTAATGATTGAGGACGAACCCTCAAGATTGATACGTGGCATCAGTCCATGATCCTTTCGATGATTGTTGCGTTAGCGAGGCCGCCACCTTCGCACATTGTTTGCAGACCGTAGCGCCCGCCGGTGCGCTCCAGCTCATTAAGCATGGTGGTCATCAGCTTGGTTCCCGAGGAGCCGAGCGGGTGACCAAGAGCAATGGCTCCGCCATTGATGTTCACCTTGGACATGTCAGCGCCGGTTTCCTTGGCCCAGGCCAGAACGACCGAAGCGAATGCTTCGTTGACCTCGAACACGTCGATGTCGTCAATGGAAAGGCCGGAACGTTCCAGAACCTTCTTGGTTGCGGGAATTGGTCCCTTCAACATGGTGACCGGGTCGGTTCCGACCACGGCAAAGGTGTGAAAGCGAGCCCGCGGCTTGAGGCCGAGTTCCTTGGCCTTGTCGGCGCTCATCACCAAAACGGCTGAGGCTCCGTCGGAAATCTGAGAGGAGTTGGCGGCCGTAACCTTGCCGTCTTCCTTGAATGCTGGCTTGAGCTTGGCCAGAGTCTCGACGGTGCTTCCTTCGCGGATGCCCTCATCCCTGGTCATGATTTCTTCGCCATTGCCTTGATCGATTGGCACACCAATGATCTCGTTCTCGAAGCGGCCTTCAGCGGTGGCTGTTGCGGCACGCTGCTGGCTTTGTGCTCCGAACGCATCCAGGTCTTCGCGGGTGATGTCGTACTCATCGGCAATCATCTCGGCGCCGATGCCCTGCGGGGGCAAGCCACTCTCTTCGTAGCGGTCAAACATGGCCTGGGGGAACGGGAAGCCCATGTCTTTCACGACTGATGCGCCCATCGGAGTTCGGCTCATGACCTCAACCCCAGCGGCGACGACGACATCGTAAGCTCCGGCCATGATTCCCTGGGCAGCGAAGTGCAAGGCCTGCTGGCTGGATCCGCACTGGCGATCGATGGTGGTGGCTGGCACAGACTCGGGCCAGCCGGCGGTCAGGACGGCGTTGCGGCCAATATTGAGTGATTGCTCGCCGACCTGCATGACACAACCCATGATGACGTCATCAACAATGGCGGGGTCGATCTTGTTGCGGGTCTCCAATTCCTTGAGCACGTGGGCGGCAAGGTCGGCGGGATGCCAATCTTTGAGCTGGCCGTTTCGGCGCCCGCCCGGGGTTCGGATGGCATCAACGATGACTGCATCTTGCATGGTGTATTCCGTTTCTCTGTTCGATTTCTTGGATAGGTAGAAGTTGGATAGAAAGTAGATTGGATAGCTATTGCTTGGTGACGTTCAGGACCATGTCTGGCTTGGAGGGCGTGTTCTCAACCAGACTGAGAAGGTTCGATTGCAGGCGAGTCAGAACCGAAGCAAGGGCTCGTCGTTCTGATCGACTGATGTCAGAGCGGAGTTCCTTAGACAGGTAGAGGTCGAGTTCTCGTACCTTCTCTGCCATCTCAAGGCCGGTGTTTGTGACCTGGACGAGCTTGACTCGTCGGTCGGTTGGGTCAGCCAAACGTTCGACGAGAGCGCTCTGTTCGAGCTGGTCAATTGCTGATCCGGTCGCGGCACGACCATGTCCGAGATGATTGGCAATCTTGGTTTGGGTGCTCGGGCCGAACTCGACGATGTAGGCCAACATCGAGGCTTGGGTGAGATTCAGACCCAGCGGAGCGAAGCTGGCGTCGTAGGCATAGCGCATGGTGGCGGCCGTCGTCATCAGGGTGGTCTCGACTCGTCGCCAAGGTGATGGACCGGTTCCGAGGGTTTCGGCTAGCAACATTTCAGTAGACGAAACGGTTGAAGTGCCGGTCGAGGTGCCGCTGTCAGGTTCGGGGGGATGATAGAAACTCATGAGCACCGCCATCATACTGTATGGCTCCATACAATAACGAATCGGGCCTAGTGGAGAGGGATTTGTCGACCGCAAACCGACTGGCACTGTCAAGTCTTTGAGTCACTTGTTGATGGATCTTGATTCTTTTCTCAGGTTGGCCATGCAGTGGGTCGATACTGCTATCAGCGTGATGAGGTCAAAGGGACTGAGATGGCGAAATCTGACAAACCGAAAAAGACGCCGGTAGCCAAGCCAGCGAAGATGTCGGCCATTCTTGGCCGCAATCGACGCCTTGGACAATGGCAGATCCCGGCCAGGTCCACAGTGCTTGCTGTCTTTGGCACCTGCCATATTGACATGCGCAAGGCCTACACCGAGGATGATCTCAAGGAAGTCAAGATGTCCATCACCTCGATCTTCGGAGGAGTGGAAATCATTGTTCCTGATGGGGTTGAGGTGCGTCCGAGCGGTGCGGCATTCCTTGCTTCATCCAGCTTTGAGGTCCCGAAGATGCGCGAAGATGCATCTCTCCCTCCACTAATTCTGGAGACTCTGACCCTGTTTGGACGCCTGCGGTTGCACACCGTCATTGATGAAGCTGAAGCAGCTGAGCGAGATGCGGAGATCGCCCGTATCGCGGAAGAAGAACGGATCGAGGCCGAAGAAGCGAAAGAAGCAGAAGCCGCGAAGAAGGCTGAGGAAGAAGCTGAGGCAAAGAAGGCTGAAGAAGAAGCCGCTGAAGCCGAAGCCAAGAAAGCCGAAGAAGAAAAGGCCGAGGCTGACAAGGCAGAGGCTGAAGAAGAAGCCGACGAGGCTGACTCTGATCCAGAAGCCTCTGAAGACGATGATGCTGCCGACGAAGTATCCGAAGAAGCCAGTGAAAAAGAAGCAGTTCCTGCATAGGTAATGACTGACTTGCGATGAGAGCGCTGGACGGGCAAACCCTGCCCAGCGAGTGCGGCCGTATGGCCCATCGTTGAAGGCCCTAGAGCGGCCGAAGCTCAAGACAGCAGAAGGATCTGCTGGATAGAACATCAAGGAAGATGGATTCCATGGACGGGACCACGGCTTTTCGTGTTCTTGGCGTTTCGCCAGGAGCCTCGAAGCAAACGATCAAGAAGGCATTTCGACGTCTGGCGCAAAGCGCTCACCCCGACGTCAGCGGAAACGCGGAAGCATTCGTGCGACTCAAGGATGCCTACGACATTGTCTATAGCGCTGCTCAATCCGACGAGTCGGCCCGATCTGACATGCTGGCCGTCACCGGAGCAACGACGCCGCTGCCAGCAGTCGTAGCCCAACAGCTCGATAGTCGAACGGCGACCCAGCCACGCAAGACGGGTCCGGTCCGACGAAATGCACCCTGGCTAACAAGCGTGCTCGTCGATCACCCGGACACAGCGACCTATGAGTCCTTGGTTGGTGCTGTTGCCAGCAAGATCACCGTGGCAGCGACGTCTTCGGCGAAGCGACGCGAAGCCGACTTTGCTCAACACCTGGCTAAGGCCATGGCCAGCGCTGCTTGATGGCTGTGCTGCCTCAGGACTGTCTGCTAGCTGATAGGGCTGTCCCGACGGTCAAAGCCAGCCAAGCCAACAACAAGGAGCCCGATGCTGATGGCCAACAAAATGGCCAGACTCCGGTAGTCGGTTGCTTCTGCCGGGACTGCGCCGACATGGTGGAGCGGCGATAGCCCTCGAACCCATTCCGGAAGGTCGATGACCTGGCTGAAGATGGCGATGAAGACGGTGAAGATCATGATGGCCCAGACTCCTTGGCCGACCCGCGGGACTAGCCCAAAGGAGGCGGCAGTCACCCCCACTAGTACAGCCACTGGTGGGAAGTAGGCAAGTGAAGCTAGGAGGGTTCGGGGCAGTTGCTCGGCTCCACCGCCGGTGAGCGAGTAGGTCAGCCCAAGACCCGCTCCCGCGGCCGTCATGACCACCAGGCTTCCAAGCATGGCGAAAACCAGGTGGCTGAGCATCCAACTTCGTCGGCTTCTTGGATAGGACAAGAGCAGTTCGAGTCGCCCGAAGGTCTCTTCGCTTCGCAGCTTGAGTACGGCCGAGATTCCGTAGCCCATGGCTAGGAGAGCGAAGTAGGACAGTAGAGCCGCCAGGAACAGGTCGTTCAGACTGGCATTGGCGGCTTGGGGCAGATAGTCCAGCATCTCCTCGTTGTCGCCAATGATGTCCTCAAAGGAGTTGAGGACTGAGCCCATGGCAGCTGCATAGGAGAAAGCACCAATGCTCCAGGCAGCCAAAGGTCCGCGGTGAAGCCTCCAGCTGAGCCCCAGGAAACTGCTGAGCGATTCCGGAGCTGTGGCCGGTCCAGGCTTGACCGGCACGAGTCCTGCCCCCAGATCTCGACGAGCTTCAAGTCCAATGGCCAGGCCTGTGATCAGGGCGGTGGCGAGCAGTGAGAGAGCGACGGCCCACCAGTGGTTGCCAGCGAAGGGTTGGGTGGCATGCATCCAGCCGATGGGTGAGAACATGGACACTGCGGCCGTGCCGGTATCACCGACGGCCCGAACAGCAAAGGCAGCACCCAGTGCCGTGAGGGCAAATCCCTTGGCTGAGCGAGCGTGATGTGTGATCTGAGACGTGAGCAAGCCAACGGCGGCAAAAACCATGCCGAGGGAGGCGAAAGATGCGCCAAGAATGAGGGACCCGCCTGATTCCAACCCCTGCACGATCAGTGCTAGGGCGACTCCCAGACCAATGATAATCGACGTGCTCGACGCAACACCAAAGGAAGCAGCACTCATGGAGTGGCGCCCGATGACGGTGGCTCGTAGCAACTCAAGCCGGTCAGTTTCTTCCTCAGCCCGGGTGTGGCGAGGTACCGCCAACAGTGTCATGACGGCCAGCATGATTCCCGTGTTCCACAACTCATAGGCGAGACGTCCGCCGAGCACATCAGTGCCGTGGGTTGGGCCGGATAGTGCGGCCAGCGACTTGTTCCCCTCGATAGTTGCGGCGAACTCAACCAGTGATTGTTCGGTGGGGTACATGGCTCTGGATACTGCCAACGGTCAGATAGGTCAGGCCGACGATGGCGACTATCCAGACCCCAATTCGGATCCGGTCGCGACGAATGATGAGCCGCATCAGGCTGGCGGTTCCGTGGAGTGCTGTCATTGCTCGACATCGACTGCATCAGTGGGGGAGGCCGATGATGTCTCCGATTGGTCTGTGTCAGACCGGTAGTGACGCATGAACAGCTCGTCCAGGGTGGGCGGAGTGCTAACCAGAGAAACGACTTCGGCGGCTGACAGTTTGCTCATGACTGCGGGGAGTGCTGAACGGTCGATGGCGAAGGAGAGCTCGCGGCCCGAAGCGACGACGTCGTGGACTCCGGACATGCTCGCCAGTCCGCCAACGTCTTCGACAGTCTCGACGGCGATGGTGATTCTTCGGAGATGGCGTAAATCGGCCAGCGAGCCGCTCTCGACCGTTCGCCCTTCTCGGATGATGGTCACCCGATCACAGAGACTTTCGATCTCGGCCAAGATATGGCTGGATAGAAGCACCGTTCGTCCTTCGTGGCGAACTTCTTGCACGCAGTCTTGGAAGATTTTCTCCATCAGGGGGTCAAGCCCCGAGGTCGGTTCATCTAGAACGAGAAGCTCGGCTCGCGACGCTAAGGCCGCGACAAGGGCAACCTTCTGTCGGTTGCCCTTGGAGTAGGTGCGGCCCTTCTTCGTTGGATCCAGGTCAAACCGCTCAAGCATCTCGTTGCGACGAGCCGGTTCGATTCCTCCACGAAGGCGGCCGAGCAGATCGATGACTTCTCCGCCACTGAGGTTGGGCCACAGCGAGACGTCGCCGGGAACATATGCCAACCGCTTGTGAAGCTCGACGGCCTCCCCCCAAGGGTCGCCGCCTAGCAAGGTGACCGAACCCGAGTCGGCTCGCAACATGCCCAGGAGAACCCGGATCGTGGTCGACTTGCCCGAGCCGTTCGGTCCGAGGAAGCCGTGGATCTCCCCAATCTCAACCTCAAGGTCCAGCTCATCCAGCGCCCGAAACTTCCCGAACGTCTTGACCAATCCTGCTACCGAGATTGCCTGAGCCATGTGGCCTAATCTACACGCGTCGACCGGGGCTGAGAGATTGAGAGTGTGCTTCTCAGGTCCAGTATTCACGATCGAGCTCGAAGCCGTTAGACGGAGGCGTTCCCCAGGTAGGCATCGAGTGCTTTCGCACGATCCAGTCGTGGGCGCCATAGTTAATGGTGGATAGTCCATCGAAGGTCAAGGGCTTCCTTGCCACTGGCCACTAGCTCGGCTCAGAAGCGAAAGACTCCTGCCGATAGTCTCCCATGCGGCGTTTTCTGTTTGCTTTGATATTTCTGGCATCGACGATGGTCTTCACTAGTCCAGCGGCAGCCTGTATCCCGAGTGGTCTCAGGGATGCTCCGAGCTACGTATTCGCTAACGGCGATTCAGTCGGATCACAGTGCGGCATGGTGGTTGTTGATGGCCAGCTCCAGTGGTACGTGAGCGTAGGAGTAGGGGAGGAGTACCAACTTGCCCTGAGCTATGGCGGGCTGATTGGAGCACGAACTCATCGCAAGGGTTTTGAGCACGAGACAGATATTGATCCGCCTCTCTACATCACATCACCAATGGTGTTGTACCTCACCTGGCCAATGCTGATTGGCGGAGGAATAGTCGTACTCGGCTTGGGGGCAGGCTTGGCTGGTTCTCGGCGGAAGCGGTCGGCGATGTCTTCGGTATCGACTGAGTCAGAGGATCGAGCCGTGGGCGCCACGGCTGGGGTTGAATAGACCCTCGGGGTCGATGGCGCGTTTGACCTTGGCCAGCAGCTCCAGCTCAACCGTGGACTTCTGCCCCACCATTCGGTCCCGCAGTTCCTGACCAACCCCGTGTTCGGCGCTGATCGTTCCCCCAAACTTCCAGGTCAGGGCATCTACTTCGGCGATGATGGTCCTGCTTGAGTCACTGAGATCCATTGATGCAGGGTCCTCGGCAGAATCTGTGTCCAGCATCACGTAGAGGTGCAGGTTGCCATCACCAAGATGGCCGAAGGCGTAGACAACCAGGTTTGGGTTCAGCTTTGTGACCAGCTCTACAAGCTCGTTGTAATAGGCCGGTACCTGGTTGCTCGGTACGGCCACATCGAACTTGGCGCCGATCTGATCGAAGATCCGGTCCGGAGGCAGCTCGTCCCGCAGGTTCCAAAGGTTCGCTTCCTGTGCCCCCGTTTGGGCGACGACACCATCAATGATCAAGCCAAGCTCAGCCGCAGCAGCCAGGAATTCGCCCACTGGATCGGCCATCGGCTCGTTGGCCGCCAACTGGCCCAGCACATACCAATCGGCAACGGTGGCCATCGGTCGAGACACTGTCGGATACTTGGCACAGGCCAACTCAACACCAACATCGGGAATGAGCTCGAAGGCAGCCAGCGACTGTTGAAAGTGTTCTCGGGCCAGTGAGTACAACTCCGGCAGACGGTCAAAGTCGCTGACCGCGGCCAGGAACGACTGCCGCTCGGAACGCCGAGGCTCGAGTTTCAGCACAACCTTGGTGACTAGCCCGAGCGTTCCCTCCGCCCCGATAAAGAGGTGCTTCAATCCGTAGCCGCTGGCGTCTTTGCGAAGTGATCGCAAGCCATCCCACACCTGGCCATCAGGCAAGACAGTCTCGAGCCCAAGGACCTGGTCTCGCATGGTGCCCGAGCGAAGCACATTGATCCCCCCAGCATCCGTCGACACGGCCCCACCGACAGTGGCCGAACCGCGTGCGCCCCAGTCAACGGCAAACTCTCGGTCGACGGCGATCGCTGCCTCCTGCAGTTCCTGGATGGTGACTCCGGCCTCGGCAGTGATGGTGAACGCCTCTGGGCTCACATCAAGAATGCTCCGCATCCTGGACGTTGAAACAATGATGCTCGGGCGGTCGCTGTAGGGAACGGACCCGCCAGACAGACCAGTATTGCCACCTTGGCACACGATGGTGATGCCGGCCCGTCGACAGACATTGAGGACGCTCACCGCTTCGTCGACGGTCGCTGGGCGTGCGACCAAGAGGGGCTCACCCGAATACGTGGCTCGCCAGTCAATGGAGTAGGAAGCCATGTCGGAGCCAGCGATCCAGCCTCGATCGCCTAACAGCCTCTTTAGTTCGATGACTGCTGCTTCCACCTTGCTACTCGGCCTCGATCACGCCTGCCAACTCCAAGATTCGGGTTGGCGGCAGATGCTGCTCGGTGATGCGAACCCCGAGATGAGCGAGAGCGTTCTCCACCGCGTTATTGATGGCTGGGGGCGAGCCAATCATGCCGCCCTCACCAACACCGCGGAAATCTGCTTCCACCGAGGCCGGTGTTTCGATGTGGAAGATCTCGATGTCGGGAATCTCCATAGCGGTTGGAATCAGGTAGTCCATGAAGGTGCTGGACTGGAAATTGGCGGAGTCGTCATACATGGTTTTCTCGTAGAACACGGCTCCAATGCCTTGGGCGACCCCACCGCGAATCTGGCCTTCGACGATGGCAGGGTTGATCATCTGGCCACAGTCTTCAACCACGACATAGCGGGGGATGGTGACAAACCCTGTCTCCAGGTCAACGTCGACCCAGCACACATGGGTAGAGCAGGCCCAGCCTCCGTTGCCCGCATTGCTGTACACCACATGGGTCTCGATGGCATTGCTCGTGCTGGCGGCCTCGCCCTTTCCGATCACGGCTTGGGCGACATCGGCGAACGACGTCGACAAGGCGGGAACCCCTCGGACGTGGATCTTGCCGTTGACGATGTCCAGATCATCAACCGAGGCTTCCATCAGATCGGCTGCTTCGTTGAGGATCAGCTCTCGCAGTTGGCGACTGGAGAATGTGACACCGCCTCCACCCACTGGTCCGCCTCGGCTGCCACCGGTTCCCAGTAGGCCAAACGGCGTGTTGTCGGTGTCGCCGTAAATCAGAGTCACGTCTTCGATGGCAATGCCGAGCTCGTCGGCCGCCAGCTGGGAATAGGTGGTCTCATGGCTCTGCCCGTGGGGGAGCTGCTGGGTCTTGATTGAGACCGAACCGTCACGGCCAAGGACCGCGTCGACTCGTTCGGGCAGGAACGCGTCAGTGCCCGGGTTGACGGCTTCCCAGAAATTGTCTGGGCCGGGGGCAGCCTCGTGATAGGTAGCGAACCCGATGCCGAGGTGGCGGCCGTTGGCCAACGCTTCGGCTTGGGCTTGCTCAAATGCGGGCAGGTCAGCAACCTCGATGGCCTTAGCCAGGGTGGCAGCCGCCGTCATGTCCTCGTCCAGGTCGGGTCCGGTAATCATCTTTCCTGGAAGATCATCGGGTCCAAACATGTTCTTCTGGCGCAAATCAGTTGGTGAGATGCCAAGCTCGCGAGCAACGACGTCCAGCATGCGTTCCCGAACCCAGGTCTCATTGGCCCACGGTCCGCGATACTGGAGATAGCGCCCCTTGTTGGAAGCAACCACCTTCATCTTCATCTCGAACGCTTCGAGTCGGTAAGGCCCAGGAAGCATGGCCTTGATCATGTTGGCGAACAGGCCACAGTTGAAGGGAACCGCTGGGTAGGCACCCTGGTCCATAGTCAGGTTGACCCGGAATCCAAGGATGGTGCCGTCACTGTTGGCTGCCACCGAAATCGTCATGTCCTCTTCACGAGCCTGGCCACCATCGGCCAGGTTCTCCGAGCGGTCCTCGATCCATTTGACTGAACGGTTCAGATCGAGGGCTGCAGCCAGCAATACGACGTCTTCGCGATTGACCACTCCCTTGGACCCAAAGGCACCGCCAACGTCTTTGGCCACAACTCGCGGATAGCGACGTGAACCCAAGGTGTTAAGGAGGGAGCGACCCATGTGAGCGAGAGTGCGGGGATCTTTCTTGATCTGGTTGACGCTGGCCGTGCTGTCGTTCTTGGCCAAGTCATCCTTTTTCTCCGTCAAGAAAGCTTTGGCTCCGGCCCCGAACTTCTTCAATCGTTCTCGGTTTCCGGCCAGATACTTCACGGAGTCGAGAACTGACTCACGCTCGGTTGACATGGCGAGCATCCACCGAAGGAGATGGGGGCCCTGGGTGGCAGCGTGATAGGTGATTTCGCCACTGTCTGGATCGATCTCGGCCACCGCGCCACGTGTTTCCATTGGCTGATTGGAAACCCGGTGGCAAGAGAACGTTTCGGTGAAGACGTGATCGGCACGAGCGAAGACTCGTTCAATCTCGCCGTAGACCTTCGTGTCCTCATAGAGCACATTGCCGTCGTTCTTGGGCCAGATTGCGGGGATGGCCGGATTGCTAGCCTCGCGATGATTGGTGATGGTGGCCAACGGCTTGTAGTCGACGTCTATCAGTTCAGCTGCATCCTCGGCGATGCAGCGAGAGGTGGCGATGATGATGGCAATGGGATCACCAACATGGCGTACCCGATCAGTAGCCAGGCCGTAGAAAACCGGCGTGTACTGGTTGGCCAAAGAAGCGAGGGGAGCGAAGGGATTGGTTAGCCGCTCCATGTCTTCCCCGGTGTAGATGGCGATGACGCCGGGCAACGCGAGCCCAGCAGTCAGGTCGATGGAGAGGATTTGTGCGTGGGCGTAGGGCGAGCGAAAGAAGGTGGCATGTACAACTCCTTCGGGATTGACATCGGCCACGTAGGTGCCGTTGCCGGTCAGCAGGCGCTGGTCCTCGACCCGCTTCACGCTCTGGCCCACAAATCGACCAACAGGAGGGGGAGTGGCGTCTTGGCTAAGGGCTTGATTGGCCAGTGATTCACGCATCGGTGGAACCTCCGCCTTGCTCGTTGGTGTCTTGTTGTCCCGAGCCGTACAGCTGGACTGCGGTCTCGACACCCTTGAGGATGGTGTGGTAGCCGGTGCAGCGGCACAGATTGCCCGACAGTTCCTCGCGGATCTGTTCCTTGCTTGGATTGGGGTTGTGATCCAGCAAGGCCATCGTCGTCATGACAAACCCCGGGGCGCAAAAGGCGCACTGGAAGCCGTGACTTTCATGGAACGCCTGCTGTATCGGATGAAGGGTTCCGTCAGGCTCAGCTAACCCCTCAATGGTGGTAATCGTGGTTTCATCGGCGTGAACGGCCAGCATGAGACAGGAGCGAACGGCTTGGCCGTCCAACAAGATGGTGCAGGCTCCGCATACGCCATGTTCACAACCGAGATGGGTGCCGGTCAGCTTCAGATCTTCTCGGATGAAGTCAGACAAGGATTGGCGCACAGCCACGTCATGGTTCGATGTTGTGCCGTTCACAGTGACCACGATGGATCGTGTTGTCTGGCCGACTGCTTCTTGTCCAACAGGTGCCTGCTCAGTTGCTGAATCTGTTGTATCACTCATGCGGGGACTCCGATCTGACTCATGCAGTCCACCAGGGCACGCCTGGTCAGAACTCCGGCAGCATGTTTTCGATAGTTGGACGATGCGTGAGCATCGCTGGGCGGATCCAATTCATTGCTCACCATCTTGGCTACCTCATCGAACAATTCCGTTGTTGGACGGGATCCAACGAGCTGTTGCTCGGCCTCGGAGGCTCGTGATGGTGTTGAAGCGACACCAAAGAAGGACAACGCCGCGTCGTCGATGGTTCCGTCGTCGGATAGTTGCAACGCACAAGCCAGGCCGACAAGCGCGAAGTCGCCGTGCCTGCGGCTGAGTTCCTGGACTGAGGTCAACGAGCCGGCAGCGGCTTGGTGGAAGCGCACGCCAACCAGCAACTCATTTTCTTGCAGGGTGGTTGACAAGAAGCCGGTGAAGAAGTCTTCGGCAGCAATGAAGCGTGCTCCATCGGTTGAGGCGGCAATCAACTCGCCCCCGAGGGCCAGAGCGACGGCTGGTAATTCTGCGGCCGGGTCGGCGTGGGCCAGACTTCCGCACATGGTTCCCCGATTGCGAATCGCCCGGTGCCCGATGTATGGCATGGCCTTGTGGAGCAGGGGGACTTTCTCCTTCACGACGGATGAAGCTTCAGCTTGGCTGTGAGTAACCAATGCCCCAAACATGACAACGCCAGACTCGGTATCGATTGAATCCAGGCCACGAATCCGGCTGATGTCGATGATGTTCTCGGGTTGTCCCAGCCGGATGGCCATGATCGGCAGGAGACTTTGGCCACCAGACATGATCTTGGCGTCTTCGCCGATTTGTGACAGAAGCAGCAAGGCTTCATCCAGTGTTTCGGGGCGGTGATAGGTGAACGGGGGATTCTTCACCCCCAGACCTTTGCATATCTTGACCGTCTGGTCACGTCTGGAGCAGACCTTCGCTAGGTTCTTGGCGTGGCCTGCACTCTGAGCGAGACCATCCGTCATGAGGGAGAGTCCGTGAAGGGGTCACGCTTTCTTGTTGCCCTTGCGCCAGTTTCGAATGAGGAAGCAGCCAAAGCGTTCCGCCAGCGAGTTCGAGACGAGATACCTGGAGCCAGTCACCATTGCTGGGCTTGGCGGTTGGCTCGGCCAGCTATTGAACGAGCCGGAGATGATGGTGAGCCAAGCGGATCTGCCGGTCGTCCCATGTTGGCGCAGCTGACCGGCAACGATGTTGTTGATGTGATTGCCGTCGTCACCCGATTCTTTGGTGGCACCAAACTCGGCGTTGGGGGACTGGTCCGAGCCTACGGAGGAGCAGTTGGTGAAGCTCTGATGACGGGGAACCTGGTGCCGTACCGAAGCATGGAAACGCTTCGTACGCGCTACCAGCACTCAGTCGATCACTCCGTTGAGGACCTGATCCGTGAACTTGCTGGTACCACCCTCGACGTTGTCTACACCGCTGACGTGGCCAGAACGGTGTCGATCGCTGGCGAGGACCGGGAGGTCTTTGCTGCTCGTCTCGGGGACCTCACGTCGGGCCAAGCCACGATCGAGGAGCAGGACCGCGTCTAGTGGCTGAAAGTTCCCTGACGTAGCCGCTCGGCTTCCATCAGCTCGATCTCATGAGCTCCGGAAACGACAATGTCCGGATCGGGAACATAGTCAAGATCGAGATTGCGATCCTTGTACGGCACTGACTTCAGCATGACCCGCATGGCATTGAGACGTGCCTTGTGCTTGTCACCGGACCGGATCACGGTCCAGGGCGCAACATTGGTGTGGGTCTTGCGCAGCATCTCGTACTTGCGCGAGGTGAATTCTCCCCAAAATTCCTGGGCCTGCATGTCGACTTCGCTGAGTTTCCAACTTCTGAGCGGATCATCATGGCGGCTATTGAAGCGGCGTTGCTGTTCTTCCTTGGTGACAGAGAAATAGAGCTTGACCAGCGTTGTGCCTTGGCGAACAAGATCCTTCTCAAAACCAACGACACCTCGCAAGAAATTCTTGTGCTCTTCAGGTGTGCAGAATCCGAACACAGGCTCGACCATGGCCCGGTTGTACCAGCTGCGATCGAACAGAACCATCTCGCCGCCGGAGGGAAACTCGCGGACATAGCGCTGGTAATACCACTGGGTGAGCTGTTCTTCGGTCGGCTTGCCCAGCGCAACAACGCGGTAATGCTTCTCGTTCATGAAGCGGGTAACTCGACGAATTGTTCCACCTTTGCCAGCGGCATCGCGACCTTCAAACAGCACGATCATGCGTTTGGAGTGTTCCTCAAGATGGCGTTGCATCTTGAGAAGCTCCACCTGATAGGGAGCGATCTCTTGATCCCGCTGGTCGCGACGGATCAAACGCTGCATTTCAAGGTCTGTTATTTCAGGTGTGTGGCTTGATTCTTCGAACACGCTGGTTTCCTTCGAGAGTTGCAGTGTTGGCATAGGTGATCTGTCATTCTCAATCGGCCGTTTTGGGCTAGCGATGAGAGGCATCCACGCTATTGCAGGCGACCCGCGAGCACTACCTTCCCCGACGATTCGGGCCCTTCGCCTTCTTGCTGCAAGGTGACAGTGATCAAGGGGTAATCATCGGTCGACACACCAGCCCAGAGTTCGATCTCGCCATCGCCGCCGCGAAGGTGGAAGGTGCCAGCGCTGACACCGAATTCGGCGTCCTTGCGCACCCACGCTTGGTAATACGTGCCGCCTGGCGAGGGTGGAAGCCCTGAGACGTCAAGCTTGATCCGAACCCCCAACGGACCTTGCTCGATCAGGGCAGAAGCTGAAGCCTGGGGAGCAAGATCGGTTCCGGCGAGCACCAACTCGATTCCGTCATCAGCGGTTCGCAGAGTCAAGGCAGAAACAGCGAGAATCAGGCCCGCAGCGATACCAATGGCAAAGGGAATGACCGATCGAGCGAGGCGTGAGCGGCCGGAGAGCGATGACCGGTCAGGGAGAGGTACAACATTTGATTGAGTATTTCTGACGTCGGCATCAACCGGACCGGTGGCCGTCTTGCTGGTTGCCGTGTTGCCAGCCGACGTCTTGCCAACTTCAGTGGCGATCTCTCGCACGATGAAATCTTCGAGATCGGGGGCTGGTTCAGCCCAAAGAGCAGGATCTGCGAGCAAGGCATCGAGCTTGGCAAGATCAGTGAGTTCTGGGTCGGACACGTTACTCCTCCTCTCCCTGTACGGCAGCGTGTGCTGTTTGGTTCGCGTGTGCTTGCAGGTGTTGTAACGCCAACGCCAGCCTCTTCAATCCCCGAGCGGACCGGGACTTGACTGTTCCGACGGGGATTCCGAGCTTGTCGGAGATCTCCGGGTGAGACAGGCCAACGAGGTGCGACAGGCGGATGACCTCGCGTTCCAATGGTGGGAGGGCATCAATTTCTCGACGAATCTCGAAGACTTCCCAGGTTCGTTCGAACGTCATGTTTGCCGAATCTGGCAAGGTCTCAACCAGATTTGTCGAGGGGTTGGAACCCCCCGACACTTGGCGAGGCGATCGCTGCTCTCGACGCAGGACGTCGATTGCGGTGCGCCGGGCAATGGAATAGAGCCAGGGGGAGAACTCTCGGCTTGGATCAAATGTCGAGGCCGATCGCCACGCCTTCAGGAAGGTCTGCTGGACGACTTCCTTGCACATCTCTTGGTCAGCAACGATTGAGCGGGCAATGGTGAGAACGGCTCCCCCATATTCCTGATAGATCGAACGTACCGCGTCTTCGTCACCAGCTTGGAAGCCGTGAATTGTGTTCGCCGTCACCGCCATAAGCAGCTCATCGTAGGGTGAGAAAAGAGTTCCAGCTATTCGCGAACTGCTTGGCGTCCGGAGACGTATAGGTCATCAAGAGAGTGGCCAAACGTCCACGGCTCGGCATTAAGCGCCCGAAAGAAGAAGCATCATGAGCGATACCTGTAACCAGAAACCGTCAGTAAAGGACCTGTCAAACGACAGGCCCACCCAAGCTCGGAGGACTCAGGACACGCGCCACGGCCACTCCGCCGGAACACGTCGATTGGTGGGGGTTGCTATGGCTGCGGCTCTGTTGTTCTCCGCGTGCGGCTCAGATTCTGGCGAGGCCACGAACGAACCTGAGGCGAACAGTTCCTCCGAGAGTACCGAGAGCGACACTGCCGCTCCCGCTGGCCCAGCTGTGATTCAGACGGCATCATCTGGCCTGGGTGACATCCTGGTTGGCTCGACGGGAATCACCGTTTATGGCTTTACCAATGACTCGAAGGGTGTCTCCAATTGTGAGGGCGATTGCGCCGTGAACTGGCCGCCAGTGATGTCCAGTAGCGCCGAACTCCCAGCGGGACTTGATGCGTCGGTCTTCTCTGTTCTAGAGCGTGCAGATGGCAGCTTCCAGCTTCAGGCTGGAGACTGGCCTCTCTACTTCTTCGCTGGTGACTCTGTTGCTGGGGATACAAATGGTCAAGCTGTCGGTGACGTCTGGTTTGTGGTTGATCCCACCGGAGGTCTCGTTAAGTAAGACTCGGCCCCACGGGAAGCTCTACGACAAAGCTCGTACCGACCCCCACATCGGAGGTAACGGCGATCGTTCCGCCGTGAGCTTCGACGAGTTTCTGGCAGATGGCGAGCCCGACCCCGCTCCCACCCGTTCCGCGGGTGCGAGAGGGGTCGGCTCGGCTGAAGCGGTCAAATACTTGGGGTAGGAAGTCCTGGGGGATCCCTTCGCCTGTGTCGCGAACGTCGATCCGAACAAGAGGATCCGTGCCGTTGTTGACGAGCTCAGTTTGCAGGCTGATGACGTCGCCGGATGATGAGTGTCGGATTGCGTTGTCGACGAGGTTGCTGAAGACTTGGCGCAGACGCATGTTGTCGCCGGCGACAATGGGGCCATTGGCCTGACCTGCCGGAGCGCCATTGATCAGCTGGACTCCGGCTTCGGCCGCACGATCTGAATGGCTTCGAACAATCGAGTCGAGTAGCTCATTGATCGAGACCGGCTGGCTATCCAGATGTAGTGCGGCGGCATCAGCCAGGGCGAGAATCTGGAGGTCATCAACCAGATGTTGGAGCAGCAAGGCCTCTTCGTGGACAGAGTCCACAAGATCAAGGTCGAGGTCACGCACCCCATCTTGTGCTGCTTCCAACGTTCCACGTATGTTCTGCAACGGCGAGCGGAGTTCGTGGGCAATGTCGGTTGTCAACCTCCGCCGGGACTCCTCTTCATTGCGAAGGGTGGACCCCATGGAGTTGAAAGCAACAGCTAGCTCAGAGAGTTCACTATCGCCAATGACCTCAACCGGTTCAGGCCGCCCACCGTCGGCCACCTCCTGGGCGGCCTGGGTGAGAACCGAGATTGGAGCCAGAATGCGACGAGCGAGAAGGTAGGCAGATGCCGTGGCAACTGTGCCGATGGCGAGAAGGCTCAGAACCATCCGATAGTCAATACTGCTATCAAGTACTCCGCCAGACTCGCCAGACTCGCCGAGAAACAGCAGCGCAGGTTCTAGTGAGCTGGTGCCGGGCCCAAATCTTGGATCGCTATCAAAGAATGACTGGTCGAAGTTCGGATCATCGAAGTCCGGATCATCGAAGTCCGGATCATCGAATAGGAGAACGCCATCGACCTCCTGCCAACATTGGTCGGCAATGGTGAGCAATTGCTCGAGGTCCTCAGAAGAAAGACCAGCTGCGGTTTCTTCAAACAAGGCTGGGTCATCAATGAACCAAACGGGGTCGACCCCTTGGCTCAGCACACATTGCTCAAACTCCTCTTCGGCCAACCACTGAGCTTCGACCTCTTCGGGGATCTCGATGTCAAAGGCGTCAATGGAAGGATCGATATATCCAGACTCGAAGGCTGGCAGGGGCCGGGTTTCTCCCTCGAGAATCTGGGCACTGTCGACCAGGATGTGGCCGTTGAGGTCAACCAGAGCAATCCGGGTTTCGTACTGTTGAGATAGCTCGGCAACAATCTCGTTGGCGTCACCCCATGTTGCGGCCGTCAAAGCAAATTCGTTCAGGGAGATATTGATTGAGTCAACCGTGAGGCGATTCTCGGCCACCTGGTTAGACAGCTGATCGCTTGTGACCCGTTGCACAACAATGGCAGTGAGTACGACTGACAGAGCAGCGATGGACAAGACCAGAAGCAGCAAACGGCCTCGGATTCCCATTCTCAGATTCACACGGATTCCTCGCTCATCTTGTAGCCGACCCCATAGACAGTGAGGAGGAGCTGAGGGTCAGTTGGGTCGACTTCAATCTTCTTGCGGAGGTTAAGAACGTGGACATCAATGGTGCGTTCCAGGCCGTCGTAGTCCCAGCCGAAGGCCGCTTCTAGTAGCTGACGACGGCTGTACGCCTTGCCCGGTTCACGGATGAGGGTGACCAGCACGTCAAATTCGCGTGGCGTGCACTCGATCTCGTTTCCATCGATGAGCACCTTGTGACGTCGGGTGTCGACACACAAGGGTCCAACAACGAATTCGGTTGATTCTTCCTGGGCAGTGCCGCCGCGGCGCAGGACCGTGCGGACTCTGGCTACGAGCTCTCTTGGGCTGTAGGGCTTGGTGATGTAGTCATCTGCTCCAAGGTCGAGGCCGAGCAGCATGTCTTCTTCGGTTGAGCGGCCCGTGACCATGATGACTGGAATATTCATCTCGTAGCGCAATACCCGCAGTACATCGAGACCATCCAACCCGGGCATCATCACATCCAAGATGAGGAGGTCCGGCTTGCGCTGTCGAACCTGTTCTAGGGCCTGCTGACCGTTGCTGGCCAAGATGATGTGATGTCCCTCTCGCTCCAGGTACAGCTTGAGCACATCGGCCTGCTTCTTGTCGTCTTCAGCGATAACGATGCGGGCTGTCATGGACAAGATCATGCCTGATCCATGTCAAGAAGTGATGAAGGGTCCGTCAGATCCTGATTGGAGTCTGGGAAAGCGACGCGCTGACTGGGTGGGCGCCTAAGCGTCCACCCAGTCTTGCTGGCGGGAGATTGAGCTATTCGCCAGCGGGATCTCCGTCAAGGAGTTCGAACTGGCTATCCCAGAGAGCCTCCAGTGCTGCCCACGCCGCATCTTCATCGGCTGCATCCCACTGTGGATACTCGAAACCAAACTCGTCGGTCTCAAGGGTGAATGAGATTCCAGCGTCGGTAAGGGCCTCGATCTCGGACTTGATCAGCTCGTTGATCTCGGCGATTTCTTCGGCCGTTGGCTCCCAATCAGCGTCATCGAACTCAGTGTCGTCGAAGTCAATCTCGTCCCAGTCGGCATCGTCAAAGTCAGCGTCGTCGAGGAGGTCCTCGAATGGTCCGTACAGCTCGTCAAAGACGGCCATGGCTGCGTCCTCGTCGCCTTCCTCCCACATAGGAAAGCTGATGCCGTACTCATCGGTTTCCATGGTGATCGTGACGCCAGCGGCTTCCAAGGCCTCAACTTCCTTGGCGATTTCGGCGTTGATTTCTGCGACCTCGTCTGCTGTTGGCTGCCAATCAAAGTCAGCTTCATCCCAGTCAGCATCATCAAAGTCGATGTCTTCGATGAGCATGTCTCCGAAGACCGTCTCGAGGACCTCCCAAGCCTTGTCATCGTCGGCTGCATCCCACTCGGGGTACTGCAGGCCGTACTCATCGGTTTCAAGGGTGAAGGTGATGCCAGCTTCAGTAAGTGCCTCGGTGAGCTTGCTGACCTCAGCATTGATCTCGGCGATCTCTTCTTCTGTTGGCTCCCAATCGGAGAAAGTGTCTTCGTCTGCATCCAGTGTTCCGGGCTCTACTGGGGAGGGGTCGGCATCCGGGCTTTCGTCAATGAGTGAAGATGTCACCGTCGTTGGAGTTGTTGGTGTCGCTGGTGCTGGCTCTGTTGCCCCGGCGATTCCGGCTGTGAGAAGCGAGGCGCAAAGAACCCCAAGACTCAGCATTGCCGCTGCTTTTCGTTTCGGATTGCTTGTGCTCTTCATGAATGCTCCTTGGTATTCCAGGACTCCGTGGATGAAGTCCTGGGGATGACAACCACCTTGTTGCAACGGATGTCAAGGAGTGATGAAGGCGCGGTCAGATTGCGATGGGATTGCGATTCCGTATGAAACTGCAATACAGCTGTCAGATTTCGTCGGTAAAGGTCGATCATCTTCTTGTCGATGCATGGTGCATGATCTTGATCGATGAGGCGGTTGAAGAATATGCCGACTCGGTTGGTCGGTTCGGGGCTCGGCCTAAACTGAATCGCCAACCGGGGCACGTTGCTGCACTCATCGATGAGATCGACCAGCGACTACCCGGCGATCTACGAATTCCCGGAGACCTCCGGGATTTCTGGACCGATTGGAACCCGTCGACCTTTGGCATGTTCCTCGGTGATGGGCTCCCGACCGTCGAGCGCTCGGTTGCAGAATGGCAAGGCTCAGAATTGCCGAGCATTCTAATGCTCGCTTGTTCGATGGGGCATCAAGCTCTCTACATCGAACTCCAGAGTGATCTACACCCGGGCACGCGCCTGTACTTCTCCGACCCTGGCGACCAGGTTCTGCGATTGTGGGGATTGGGAATTGTTGACCTGTTGAATCTCGTTGGCGCGGCCTATGGCGAAACCAACGGGGATCCTGAAGGTCCATACAGCAGCTGGGTCGAGACCGAGACCTTGCATCGCCTAGCCGCGGGACTCAGTGTTGGGATTGGCGCCAGTCAAGCCGATCATCGCATTGACCTTGCCCGTCCGATGAGCTGGCCCTCCCATTGGCAACTGGCCAACGACATCACGGCCTGTCGCGAGACAGGCCGCGGACATTAGTGGACGGTCAGGTCCAGCTAGTGCGTACTGACCGCCGGTTGATTTCGAGCGGCACATAACCCATCCAGGACTTGTTGTCCTCGACCGAGCTCAAAGCGTTCGATCAGCTGAGTGGCGCTTGCCGTTTCTTCGCCGAACTTCTTGATCTCGGACTCGGCCCCAAGCAATTGGGCGGAGATCTCAGCGAACATGTCGGTAAAGCCGCGTCGATCATTGAGGCGAGCAATCTCAATTCGCCCGGCCAGTAGCCCGAACTGCAGATGGTCCAGCTGGAGAAACAGTGACTGGCTGTCAGTCGACAAGTCGCCGACCTTGCTCGCAGTACCCGCCGACAGGTCGAACACAATCTTGATGCTGTCGGCGAGGCTGTCGACGAGGGTCGAAATCCGTTGATCTGCTTCCATGACCTCGGCCCTCCAGCGCGACCCTGACTCAGGCTGCGTCTCTTCGTCAGACTGTACGGTCAGGCCGGATGCTGGTTGAGTCTCAAACTCAACCATTTCCGACTGAAGCGTCGCGATTGAGATCATGAAACCAACTTCGCGAATAAGCTCGATGGCCTGATCAACCTGGGACGTTGAGTGTTCGATGGTGCGAACAATTTCCTTCGAGGTGGACTGGAGTTCCTTGGTCACGGCGGCAAGAGCATTGCCCTCAGTTCCCAACATCGAGGATGACAGTCCTGCGTTGAGGGCAAAGATGTGGATATTGCGAGCGAGCTCAAGAAGGAACCGGGAGCGCGTGGCCATGGCCTCGTTGGCTGAAACCAAGCTGTCGAGGTTCTCGAACAGGTTCGAGATCCAGCTCAGAACCTCGCGGTTGGCCAACGCAAGTTCGGACAATTCATCTTCATCTAGCCGAGATCCAGGGTTGGCCATGTCCTGGGTCGTGCCCAGGGTGTTTCGGCGGGCGGCGATTTCTGTTGGCAAGGCGACATGCTGGAAGGCGTCATAGCCAGTGAAACCGTGCTTGGCCAGGCCGCCCAGTAGGGCAGGGATTGACTGCTCGAGGACCTTGCTTCGACTCAGGCCATCTGCTTCTAGGGAGCGCTCAAGAGCCAGCACCGATTGATATTCGGATTCGACCACTTCCTGGATGGCCGTTGATGGCTTGAGCCGGATGGACAGGTAGCCGTCCTTGACGGGGATGGATACAGCCATCACCCAGTAGTAACGGCCATCAGCAGCAAGATTCTTGACATAGGCGGCGAGAGGCTTCTTAGTCTTGAGTGAGTCCCAGAGAACCTTGAACACTGCACGCGGCATGTCGGGGTGGCGAACAATGGAGTGAGGCGCTCCAATCAGCTGGTCGATCTGGTAGTCGCTGACGCGAACGAAGACCTGGTTGCACGACGTGATAAAGCCACGCATGTTCGTCGTTGAATAGAACAAATCTTGCAGCGGAAACGGACGCGATTGATTATCGGGAGAGTCGAGCTCAGACGCTTCGGTGTCCAGGTCAGACAAAGGCGCTGGTCTCACATCGGCAACGGTGGACATTCTGTCAGCCTCGACCCGGTGGGGAGGAGTGTTAGTGAAGCTGGGAGTAAGGCTGCCAGCTCGACGGGGAATGCCCCTCACTCTCTCATTTCGTTCTTCGTGTGACCGATATGACAGTGGTAAGCGCTGGCACTTGCCCTAGCCTCGACAGCTTTGCTGCATTTGCGGCGGAGGTGCTCTCGGACCGAAGCGCCGAGAGTCAACATCGAGTCACAGATCCGCCGATCAACACACCGCCGAGTGTGTGGCGTCGAATGAAAAGCGCGCAGAGGTAAGTATGTCCCAGAAATCAACGAAACTAGCCGCGGCCACGAGACCCGCCCCGGTTGATGGCGACGATTGGTTCGCCAACCCCAAGGTCGATCTGCTTTCGGGCCTCGTTGTTGCCCTCGCCCTTATTCCTGAGGCCATCTCGTTCTCCATTATTGCCGGCGTCGACCCGAAGGTCGGGCTCTACGCTTCGTTCTCGATTGCCATCATCATCGCCTTCGCTGGTGGCCGCTCCGGCATGATCTCCGCCGCTACGGGGGCTATGGCCCTAGTCATCGTGCCTTTGGTTGAAGAATACGGTGTCGGCCATCTGTTCGCAGCGACGGTCCTGGCCGGGCTACTCCAAGTTGGATTCGGCTATCTGGGTGTCGGAACCCTGATGCGATTTGTTCCTCGCACTGTCATGGTCGGCTTCGTGAATGCGCTAGCGATCCTGATTTTCATGGCCCAGATCCCTCACATCCTGCTTTCCGACGGAGAGCATGCCGATGGGGTACTCGGCACCAACCTTCTCTTCATCGGACTTGGACTTGGCATCATCTATGGCCTCCCCCGCATTAGCAAGGCGGTGCCTTCACCCTTGGTGGCCATCGTCGTTCTCGGTGCTGCTGCTGCCTTCTTTGGAATTGATCTGCCGACAGTTGGAGACATGGGAGAGCTGCCCTCATCCTTGCCGTTCCCGCATCTCCCCGATGTTCCGTTCAATGTCGACACACTCAAGATCATCCTGCCCTTCTCGATCACCCTCGCCCTTGTCGGATTGTTGGAGTCACTGCTCACTGCCCAGCTTCTCGATGACCTGACCGATACCAACTCGGACAAGAACCGTGAATCTCGCGGCCAGGGCATCGCCAATATCGCCACCGGCTTCCTTGGGGGCATGGCCGGTTGCGCCATGATCGGTCAGTCCATGATCAACCACCGTTCCGGCGGACGCACCCGTCTGTCGACCCTGGCTTCGGGTGTCTTCTTGTTGATCCTGATCATGGTCTTGGGCGACCTGGTTGCCCAGATCCCGATGGCGGCCCTCGTGGCCGTCATGATCATGGTTTCGATTGGAACCTTCAACTGGGCCAGCATCAAGCCACAAATGATCAAGGACCTGCCGGGACCAGAAACGATCGTCATGCTGGCCACCGTTGCCATCGTCGTGCTGACCCACAACCTGGCCTACGGCGTGGGTGTCGGTGTCTTGCTGTCTGCTGTCTTCTTTGTCCGCCACGTGTCGCATGTGGTGAAGGTGACCAGTGTTCTGGACCCCGACAATGTCGAGCGCCTGTACGCGGTAACGGGGGAGTTGTTCTTTGCTTCCACCAATGACCTGGTGCATTCCTTTGACTATGACGCCGTGCGAGTGAAGCGGGTTGAGATCGATCTGACTAATGCTCGAATCTGGGATACATCAGCTGTTGTTGCCCTGGATGCCGTGGTGGGCAAGTTCGCTGAGCGAGGCATTGATGCTCATCTTGTTGGGCTAAATCGTCACGCGGAGAACCTGCATAGCAAGGCTACGGGCAAGGTGGCCGCAGGTCACTAGGTGTCAGGGGCCGCAGGTCACTAGGTGTCAGGGGCCGCAGGTCACTAGGTGTCTGAGGTCTGAGTACTCCGAAACTTTTCCATCAGGTGTTCCCCAGCTGTGATCGGGTCAAAACGTGGAGCCTGTCCTGCAGGTAGGCAGGTCGGCAAGCATTGGATAACTGCATCCCAGTTGGCGTTGTGGAAGAAGGCCATGGAGAAGCGATCAGCGTGTTCTGTTCCGGCCAATGGGAGGGCCACGCGGTGCACCGTGCTTTGCCAACGTCCGTTGGTCCAGCGGGCCAACGCGTCTCCGACATTGACGACATAGGCATTGCTGACTACCTCGACTGGATGCCAGACTCCGTCAGCCCCCTTGACCTCGAGTCCATCGACTTGATTTGTCGGATCAGATGAGGCACTGGCTCGATCCTCAGCTAAGACCCTGGGTTGTTGCCGTAACAAGGTGAGAGTGCCGTAGTCGGTGTGGGCGCCGGCACGAACCTGGCCGGGTTCTGTGCTGACTTGGCCTTGAGCTGGATAGTGAAGACAGCGCAAGGCTGATGGGTGTCGGTCAATGAAGGGAACGAAGTAGTGCTCGTCCAGGCCAAGGCCCACGGCCATCGCCGCCATGATTCGTTCGGTCAGTGAAGCCAGTTGTTGGTAGTGGTCTTCAAGTATCGCTTGCAGTTCTGGCAGCGGTGATGGCCAGTGATTCTTCGAGAAAATGAAGGCGGCAGTTTCATCGTCGTCCCCATCGGTTGAGTGATAGCCCGGCCCGACGGAGAACGTCTCCTTCAGGTCCGGCGGGGTGGCCTCACCGAGGCTTGCCGCTAATCGCTCCGCTTGAAATGGCCCATAGCCGTAGGCGTCACCGGCTGGAATCGAGCAGAGTTCTTTCTCATTTTGGGGGAGCGCGAAGAACTCTTGGGCCATCGTCCACGCCGATGCTTCGAGTTCCGAGTCCAAGCCGTGGCCAACGATCTGACAGAAACCAATGGTGGAATAGGCAGAATCAAGTGCCGCCCCGACGGTTTCCAGATCCTGCGAAAGATCGACGATGGGGATCTTGATGGCCGCGGGCGACGTGTCAGAGTCATGCATCAGGGTCGTCTGTCTCGCTTGATACTCAAGATCACCGGAAGAGCGTAGGACACATGGAGCGCCCCGGTCGAGTCTCGGGATGCTTCGCCGAACGAAGTGGTCGTGGCTGGATGGTGAAGTGACGTGGTCTTGACATTGAACAGCCCAAGACCCTCTACTAGGTCGGTGGTCATGATTGAGTCCGGTCCTCGGTCCGATGAGTTGAGAACTAGGCGTGAAGTCGCTAGCACCTATTTTTCGGCCGGGTCGCCCCGCATCTTGGTGGCTGTTGCCTTGGGACTGGTGGCTTGGCGTCTCAGTCTCGGCCGGTGGGGTTGGGGTGATGGGCTGATGGTGCTCTCGACCCTGGCGCTCACGGGAACGGTGGAGTGGGTCATCCACCGATTCTTGCTTCACGCCCCAGAAGAGTCCTTCCGCATGCGCCGACTCAAGACGGGTATTGGCCATCACAAGCATCACCTTGACCCGACAGACCTGGGATGGATCCTGCTCCACCCAATCGATGCTGCAGTCTTCTTAGCCATGTTCTCTGGATTTACGGCTGCATGGTCGGTGCCGCTGTTGTCCGTTGTGGGACTACCCATTCTTCCTGGGTTTGCGTCGGCCTTCACCCTGGCGGCCGTGAGTTTGGCACACTATGAATGGGTGCACCTCCTGGTCCACACCAGGTACCGGCCATCGTCTCGCTACTACTCTCGCTTGTCTCGCAATCACCGACTCCATCACTACCGCAATGAGCACTATTGGCTCGGTGTCACATCGAACTCCGGAGACCGAATACTGCGGACCTTGCCGGCCGACAAGACCGATGTTCCCCTTTCATCTACAGCTCGCACCCTTACCAAGAATCGGGCCTGAGAATCAGGCCGGTGAGCGGGGCCGGTGATTGCCTCCCAAAGAATTCTTCGCCTCAGGTGCAATCTTGGATTGAGGTCGGCGTTGAACAGGGTGAGTGGCCGACGGCGGGTTGGCCCCATAGCGAAAGCCCAATGCAATGCGAAGCAAACTTCTTACGGCCGGACTCGGCCTTGCCCTGACCATCAGCTCTGTCGGAATGATCGGAGTCCCGGCGGGGGCTCAGACCACTGGCTCAACCAGGACCCAACCGGCCCAACCGGCTCAGCCCGTAGTGGTCGAGCCCAACCGGCCTGATTCTGCTAAACCGCGGCCGGTTCGCCCTCCCCAGTTGGAGGTATTGACTCTGGCCTGCACCGAGCGAGACGTCGATACGACCGACCATGCGATCGGCTGCCAGTGGCGCTCCAGTACCCGGGATGATGCGGTTGGCTATCAGCTGTGGCGCATCGTTGATCACAATGGGCGAGAGTTGGTTTGGCGTGGAGGGCTAGACACAACTATGGCCCGAGACTCGGTTTCAGGCCGGGCGCGGTCTTCCCTCTATGTCGTTCTGGCTCTGGATTCGGATGGAGACATTGTTGGCCAGTCTCGACCATCAGTGATTCGTTTCGACCCAATTGACCCAACAGATGCAACGGACCCGGTTGATGCAGCTGATGCGGTGAAGCGGCCCAACGTGGTAGCCCCGGCAGCAGTCGATACTGCTGTCGTGAACGGTTCCGTCAGCCCAGTTTGGGTTTCGTCCTACCGACACATCTTCTAGGAACGTAGCGTTCTGAGCGATGGTGTCAGTCAGCTTGACCAGCAACGAATTCGATACCACCTGTTGGGTGTCCACCTGCATGATCGATCCACAAGCCAGGCTCTGTACCGTGAGCACGGCGTCGATCAGCCTCCCCGATGAGCGAGAGCTTGTTGAGCGGGCGCGGGTGGACCCGGACAGTTTCGCCAAGCTCTACCGACATTTTCTTCCTCAGGTCCACGGATTTGCCCAACGGCGGACCGGCAGCGGACAAGCGGCGGATGACATCACATCGGCAACCTTTGAGAAGGCCTACAAGAACCTGGCCCGGTTCAAGTGGGGTCCCGATGGGTTTGCTCCGTGGCTCATGCGGATTGCCGCCAACGAAACCATCTCCTACTACCGAAGAGAGGGTCGACCCCAAGGGGTGCGTGGCCAGCAAGCAATGGCTCGACTCCACGAGCCTGTCGCTGAGGATGATCTCGATCAGGTCTTGGATCGAGCAAGCAACGAGGCCAATGAGTTGATGCGGGAAGCAATGAACCGGTTGTCATCGCGTTATCAGCGGGCGATTTCGTTGCGCTATCTGGCGGAGCTGGACGCGGCGGAGGCCGCCCGGTCGATGGGCCTAGCCAAACCAGCATTTGCGGTGGTTCTTTCCCGAGCAATGAAGGCCCTGCGACGCGAAATCGAACGTGAACGAGAAAGGAGCAGCCATGACGAATGACCCAACTACCGGTACTGGCAACAAGGCGAGCAGTTCGGCCAATGATCTGGAGCAGCAACTTCACCGGCTCGGTTCGACTTCCCAGCCAGCTCCCGATCCGGCCTTTGCCAATCGGCTGGAAACTGATTTGCGGCTGCTGGCTATTGAGTCCCAACGAGCGAAACGAGCAATCTGGCGTCCCGTTCTTGGTGCACTGGCTGCCAGTCTTCTGGTGATGGTCGGGGTCTTCTCTCTCATGCGGCTGAGCCCGACGCCCTCCGATGAGTTGGTGATGTCGACTGCTCACCAGACGTCGCTGGTGCTGCCCGATGGGACTGAAGTCGTGGCCGGTGACGGCACTCATCTTGTGGACGGAACCCGGATCATGGTCGGGAGCGGTGGCGGGGCCGTCATTGGCTCACTGGTCCTCTTGCCGGGCACGGTGGCCGTTGTCGTTGATGGACAGATCGAGATTCTCGGACCACCCGAGAGCGGCGAGCCGGTGGATGCAGGATCACCTTCGACTACTACTTCGCCGACCACCTCACCACCGACGACCAGAACAGAATCTTCTGGACCCACAACGACCCGTCCATCAGACGGCGGAGTGGATGAGGTGGAGCCACAAAAAACAACGACGACAGTTGGAACAACCAGCACCACCTCTGATGGCTCCACGACCAGCGGAGCAACGACGGTCAGCACAGTCATAACGTCAGTGCCGCCATCGACCACTGATCCAATACTGGTGCCTGGCGGGCCTACCAGTCCGGTCCTGCAAGTCGAAATCGTGTCGGATCGTCGAGCCAGACTGATTTGGTCCGCACTGGCTGATGATCAGGTTGCGGGCTGGGTGGTGATGAGTGAAAACGACGGAACGATCGCAACAGTCGGAGTGCTTCGAGACCCTGCAGCACGCCAGGTCACGGTCGAGCGTCCAACGGAAGGCGCCATTGACTACTGGGTAGCAGCCAAGGACTCCACCGGAAACGTTCTGCAGCAAAGCAACGTGGTGACGGTGAATGTGCCAGGCTGAATACTTGATGTCGAGTGGGACTGTGCGTATTGGCGAAACTGTGCTGCGAACCAGGACTTGGGGACCGGGCGTGCCCGAGATTGTGTTGCTCCATGATGGCTTGGGATCAATCAGCCATCTGGTTGATGGCGAGATCTGCCAAACATGATCGCAGGACAAATGGGCAAGACAGTGTTGGCCTATGACCGTACACTGGTCATGGTGCGTCGACGCCAGTTCCATCTGTGGGCATGGCCAGCGGACTGGAGTTGACCGAGCAAGCTGTTGTGCTCGAGCTCTTACTGGAGTCTTTGAGCATTGAGCGACTCCCCAGTTCTGATGGGACTTGATGTCGACTCCAGGACTTGGGGACCGGGCGTGCCCGAGATGGCCAAACATGATCGCAGGACAAATGGGCAAGACAGTGTTGGCCTATGACCGACCTGGTCATGGTGCGTCGACGCCAGTTCCATCTGGGGCATGGCCAGCGGACTGGATGACCGAGCAAGCTGTTGTGCTCGAGCTCTTACTGGAGTCTTTGAGCATTGAGCGCCCAGTTCTGATGGGACACTCCGATGGCGGATCAATCGCTCTGATCCACGCTGCGAACAAACCAGACCAGGTCTTGTCGGTGGTGGCTCTGGCTGCACACACCTTTGTTGAAAGTTGCTGCACTGATGCCATCGCGGCACTGAATCTGGACCCTCGTGCTCTGATCGCCGCCCTTGATCGACACCATGATGACGCGGCCGCCGTCTTTGAGGCATGGAGTGGCGGTTGGCTGCAAGCTGGCTTTCAGGATTGGGACATCCGTCCCCTGCTGGCCAAGGTGAAGTGCCCAGTTTTGATTGCGCAGGGAAACGACGACGAATTCGCCACCGAAGCCATGTATCGCATGACCTTGGATGCTCTTGCTTCAAGCACCCTGCTCGAAGGGCAACTCCTGCCCGGCGCACGCCACGGTCTGCCCCGAGAGAACCCGGACCTTGTGCTCAAGCTCATTGCTGACTTCCTGGCGGAGGTGAGTCCTACTTCTCCATCTTCTTGAACCCTCGGACAGCGAACACGCCCAACCCGGAGATGACCAGGGCCGCGGCAACCAGCCCAGGCCAGGTCAGTTCCCATGTCACCCCATCAAGGAATCCTTGGCGGGCCATACGGAGCAGATTCGTTGTGGGATTGACTCGGGCCGCTCCATGTAGCCAGCCCCTCATGACCGCCAACGGAACCTGGCCAATGGAGAGGAAAAGGGTGGCGAAAATTCCGATCTGAACCAGGCCAAGTGAGCGTTGCGTTTGCATGCGAAAGACCACACCCAAGGCCCATAAACCGCTCATGACTGAGACCGAGGCGGCGGTGAAGGCCAGCATCAAAAGCCCGAGTACCCCAGGGAAGTCGGCGCCGAGTAGCAATCCGAGAGGCAACACGGTCATGAGGGGAAAACTTGATCGCACAACCGACGTTCCGATTGGCCCCAGGATGAGCGAAGCACGGCTACTTGGTGCAAGTAGGAGCCGGTCATAGAACCCAGTTTCGATGTCGCGAGCAGTAGTGAACCCTGTGCCAAGTCCGGCGAAAGCTGCCCCCTGCACGCAGGCATAAGGGACGAACCAGTTGAAGATGTTGTCGGTGGGGAAGCCGGGAATATTGGTGATGGCTGAATAGGAACCGGTGAAAGCGATCATGAAGAAGACCGGCATGAGCAGGATTGGCACGAGTGCAGAAGGAACTCGGGTGATCGCAACCAGGCTGCGGCGAACCAGGGCAAGAGCAACAGGACCGGTCCGAACGTGTCGCTCGGGCCCGAACGAGGCTTGGGGTACGTTTGTTGATCCGGTTGACGGGACAGCGGAAGTCATGAGGCGTCAGCCAGCCGGCTTCGAAGCTGGCTCAAGGCCAGGCCAATCATGATGCTGGCGAAGGCGATGGCAACAACGAAGCCCTTCGTCGCCTCGGCCAGATCGAAGCCTTGTAGGACCTGATGACGAGAGGCGTCAATCACCAGGCTGATCGGGTTGTATCGGGCAATGGATTTGTAGGTTCCGGACATGGTTTCGACTGGGAAGAACGCACTGGACATGAACAACAGGATGAAGATGAGGGGGAAGGAGTTTCCCACGGCTTCAGCGGAGCCCGTTTTGAGGCCGACGGCGGCGCCGTAGCCACCGACCCCGATGGCCATGATGGTTGACAGCAAGACCATGACAATCATGCCCGGCAGCCCGCCATTGACCTTGGCGCCAAAGAGCGTGAACACCGCGATGTACAGGACGGTGATTCCGGCACCAAATGTTGCTGCCCCGGCTAGGCGCGATACCAGGATGGAAACCCGAGATACGGGTGATGCTAGGAGTCGGTCCATGAAGCCGTTCTCGATGTCAAGAGCGAGGTCAGTTGAGGCGGTGATTGAACCAAACAAGGTGCCTTGAAGGATGGTTCCCGCCATCAGGAATTGCAGGAAGCTATCGGCATCGGGGAAGCCCGGCAGTGAAGTTGAGCGACTGAACGCCGAGGCAGAAACAGCGGTGATCAGCAAGGGAAACGCCGCACCAACAACCCAGTTCGACGGTTGGCGGTAGAAGCCAACAATTGCTCGCTTGGCCATGGCCAGGAATGCGCTGAACCCTGCCTGGCTCGAGTCATACTCGGGGCCAGCGGCATTGTTGCTCCTGGCCGCGGGAGAGTCGATGGGGAGGTCAGTCATGTCGATCTATTCCGCTTCGCCTTCGAGACGGCGGCCTGTCGCCTCGGCGAACACATCATCGAGACTGGGAGCGTCCAATTCCATATGGAGCACACTGACGCTGGCCTCATCCAATGCTCGCACCACGTCAGTGAGGCGGCTGGCGCCGTCGTCTAGGCCAATAGCCACGCGTCCTTCACGGGCAGGTCGTTGCTCGCCGAATCGTCCGAGCACCTCATTGGCAACGCCGAAGTGATCGGGCGAAGTGTCGATGCGCAGCGTTGGCGAACCAACGGCAGCTTTGAGTTCGGCCGGGGTGCCTTCTCGAACAATGAGGCCACCATCGATGATGCCGACCCGGTGGGCAAGCTCGTCTGCTTCTTCCAGGTATTGGGTGGTGAGGAAGACGGTTGTTCCTTCGGCATTGAGGCGGCGGACTTCTTCCCACAGGTTAAGGCGACTGCTGGGGTCAAGACCTGTGGTTGGCTCATCCAGGAAGAGGACCTCTGGTTGGTGCAGCAACGACATGGCCAGATCGAGACGGCGGCGCATGCCTCCGGAATAGGTTTGTACACGGCGATCACCCGCATCGGTCAGACCGACTCGTTCCAGCAGTTCACGGCCTCGCTGCTTGCCTTCCACGCGAGCAAGGCCATGCAGGGTGGCTTGCAGGTGGAGCAGCTCATTGCCCGTCATCAGCGGATCGATGGCGGCATCTTGAAGGGCAACCCCGATGCGACGGCGAACCTCTCCGGCCTCGGTTGCGACATCGAAACCGGCGACTGTTGCTCTGCCAGATGATGGTTTCAACAGGGTCGTCAGCATGCGAACCATGGTCGACTTGCCCGCACCGTTTGGGCCAAGGAAACCATAGATCTCACCTTGTGAGACCGAAAGATCAACCCCGCAAACAGCTTCGATATCGCCGAAGCTTCGACGAAGTCCGTGGGCCTCGATTGGTGATTTCATCGGCCTGGTCTACCAGCGGTTCAGCCGTTCACCAAAGGGATCGAAGAATTCGGGTTCAGATGTGAGCTAGGGAGCTACGAGGCCCCATGCGCTATTCCTTGCCGACGCTGACCAGGCGGTCAAGCTGATGGGCGACCGCTCCAAGCTCGGTCGAGGCCGAAGCGACTCGGACGGAGGTGTCAGAGGTCTTTCGGGTGGCCTCGGCCACATTGCCAATGGCGTCGGCGATGCTGGTGGTGCTCTGGGAGGCTTCGGCCATGCTGCGAACAACCTCGCTGGTTGTTGCTGATTGTTCTTCGACCGCCGATGCAATGGTGATCTGTAATTCGGCGATGCGATCGATGACTTCGGTGATGCCGCCAATGGCGGAGACTGCGGTCTCGGAATCTCCCTGGATCTGAGCGATCTTGGCGGAGATGTCTTCGGTAGCGGTCGAAGTCTGCTTGGCCAGTTCCTTGACCTCGTTGGCCACGACGGCGAATCCCTTGCCGGCTTCTCCAGCACGGGCGGCTTCGATGGTGGCGTTGAGGGCAAGCAGGTTGGTTTGTTCGGCGATGGAGGAGATGACCTCGACGACTTCGCCGATCTCGACGCTGGATGCACCAAGTTTCTCGATCTGGTCGTTGGTGCTGCTGGCGGTGACGACAGCCTCGCGTGCCACCTCGGTGGCGTGAGCGGCTGAGTCGGCAATTTCGCGGACTGCCTCAGACATTTGCTCCATGGCGATGGTGACGGAGTCAACCCCGTGGGCCAGGTCTCCAGCTTCTCGGGCCAAGGATTCTGCCTCCGCGGAAGCGCCAGCAGATATTGATGCCATGTCGTAGCTGAGCTTGCCCAGCACATTGGAGGAGGTATAGACCGACTCGACTGAGGGTTCCATCTGGTTGGCCACCCGGCCAGACACGAAGCGGGCGAATCCAGCAATGAGCAGGGAGGTCAGTACGGTTGCGAGCAGGATCTGGTTGCGTAGGTTCCCTACGGCGGCGTAGGCCTCGGCCTTGTCTTCTTGAATCAGCATCCACCAGCCGTAGGCCTCGAAATTGTAGGCGCCAGCTGAGTGGGAGAAGGCAGTGACATTGTCGCCTTCATCGTTGTAGCCCTCTTCGCCATCGTGATGTACTGCGTGCTCGCCCGTGAACATGTTGGTGGTCAGGATCTCACTGCGGTCTGCGGAGTAGAGAACGAGTCCGTTGTGGTCCAGAAGATGCAGGGTGGTGCTATCAGCGCCGACGTCGTGCAGGGTGTCCTTGGCTTCCACGACGATGTCGCTGAGAATTCGATCGAAACTGGCCAGGTTGAGCCAAACCCGCTGGGCTTGACCGTTGCTGCCAAACACGGGCGCAGAGAAGGGGAGGACAAGGCCGTCTCCGCCAACCTTGTTGGAAATGTCGTTGCGTTCCAGGTCGGAGTAGAAGCTTTCAGCTTCACCAATGGTTCCATCGGCGACTGCTTCGAACCAGTCCTGGCCACGAACTGTGGTTCCGACAAGGTCGTTGAGAGCGCTGGTTTCAGTGCCAGCGAAGTCGACCGTGGTGACGGCGACAATCTCGCCCGAATCGATGTCGGCCAGTATCATGGCGTCATAGATGCCATAGGTGACCATGTAGAAGTTCATGGCGTCGGTGGCTTCGGCGACCGAGCCGGTAGCACTGGGGTTGAAGGCAAAAGCCTGCACGTCGCCGTAGCGCTCGAACAGGTTTCGGTCGATCTTGTGGTTGGTGTCGATGGCGGCAGCTTCCAACCGTTGCCCGGAGGCTTCGGCCAGTGAAGCCTTGCTGAGCTGGTAGGCGATGAGACCTAGGGCCAGCATGGGAACTAGACCGGCGAGGAGAAGGGCGCGAGTCAGAGTCGTGCCGATCTTCTTCTGGCTGGAATAGGCAGATTTTGGAGTCTTGGCGAAACGCATGAACGGAGTCTCGGTTCGGTTCAAGGTTTAATAAGGGTTGGCACAGACTTGCTCTGCGATGGATCTGTCTTGCTCTGCGATGGATCTGTCTTGCTCAGTCGGAGAAGACTGGAGAAGGTCAAAGCCTCACGACAACCTCGGCCAATGCTGTCTAGGCTTGCCAACATGTTCAGTGACTCTTCGCGCCGCTTCAATTTCGGTGGTAATTCCGAACCATGGTTTCGGATAGGCACCCTGGACGTCGGTTCGGCTGGCGTCTTGAGCTTTGTTGTCTTGTTTGGTTTCCTCCTTTCTGCCTTTGAGGGCCCGAATAATCCGGTAACCGACCACCTCTATTTCGGAAGTAGCGAGGTCTTTGGGGGTGAGATTTGGCGCATCGTCACCTGGATGATCCCCAACGCGATCGACATCTGGCCGCTCTTGTCCATCGCCATGATCTTCTACATTGGTTCAATGATCGAGGGAACCCTCGGCCGCGAGGGGATGGTCAAGTACCTGGCGGTGCTCATTCTGATTCCGGTCTTCAGTGGACTGATTGTTCATGTGCTGGGATGGCCGTTTGCCTTCGCCGGCGGCCGATACATAGCGTCGGCCTTGATTTACACCCTTGTGGTGTTCATGCCCAGTGTTCGTTCCTTCTTCGGAGTCCCGCTATGGATCCTTGTGGCGGTTTTCTTCGTCGTCGAAGCTCTTCAATACATCAAGATTGGCTATATGGGAGGACTGATCTTCCATTTTCTTCAGCTTGGCTTCGTCTTCCTTGCTGCCAAGGCCTTCGGCTTGGCCAACGAGATTTCGTGGATTCCTGATCTGCGCACGGTGATGTCCGGCGGATCTGGTCAATCGGGAGGCTCCCCAGCTCCCCGGGTGAGTGGCAAGAAACGTCGCGGGAGACGTTCAAAGCAAGATGCTCCTCGTCCAATGGTGGCCGTCGACTCCAGTTTCGAAGAGATGGGGATTGATGAGATCCTCGATCAGATCTCGGCCTTTGGCATGGACAGCCTCAACTCGTCCCAGCGTAAGAAGCTTGACGCCTACTCCAAGGGTCGCAAGAAAGACTCTTAGTCCGGATTGCCAGCGATGTTGTGAGGCCAAAGCACTGGGAACAAGTCATGGTCCATCGTGGCTCCAATTTCCAACTCTTCTTCGAGTCCAGGAAATGGAGGCGAGGTGAGCCAGGGCCTTGGGGCATGGACCATGTCATCACCCAAGTACCGGATCGACAGAACTCGGCGCCTGTTTGGGCCCTCGGCGCCACCAGCACCGTGGACCGTCAACATGTCGAAGAACACGGCATCACCGGGTTCTAGCTCCCACCCGATGACTGGCCAGCGGTCAGGGTCGGCGGCAAAGTCCGGCATTTCGGCCAGGGTTCCTTCCGGAAACCAGGCGGCATGGCCGTCCAGGAAGGTCCTCGGCATGAACCAGGGCCCGCGATGAGTGCCAGCAATGAATTCCAGAGTGGATGAGCGGGGGACCGGGTCGACGGGCAGCCACATTGACGTGTTTTGGAAACCATCGACGTTGTAGTAGGGCTGGTCTTGGTGCCAGGGCGTTCGTTGCTTAGTTCCGGGTTCCTTGACCAGGACATGGTCGTGATAGAGCCGGATGGTGGATGAGTCGGTTAGCTTGGCCGCAAGTTCTGAGGCAGGAGACTGGCGAATGAATTGTTCCAGTTCTGGGATTCGCTGCCATGAACAGAAGTCTTCGACGAAGGCTCCGTCGGTTTGGCTACTTGCTCGTTTGGCCAAGGGTGAGAGATCACGGAGGTTCGACTCGACCGCTTCGGTGGCCAGTTCAATGTCGGTAGCGGAGAAGAGCTGGCGAATGCAGACTGCCCCGTCACGTTCGTAGTCTCCATCGATGAACATGGGCGCAGGATAGATGAACACTGATCGATGATCAGAATCGGATGGGTGACCTGAATCGACGGCGCCACCGTTCTTGGTAGACAATGGTCCGATGCCAGACTCCCCGGCCCCAGCCTCGTTACATGACTCAGGCCCCTCGCTTGTTCCAGCCTCGTCACATGACCCGAACCTTGCACCTGAATCTGCCAAGCGTGCCCTGCGGCTCAGTGTGCTTGACCAGTCGCCAATCCCTTCGGGGTCGACAGCTGCTGAAGCGCTGAGCAACTCGATCGACTTGGCCAAGAAAACTGAGGTCATGGGCTATCACCGATATTGGGTAGCCGAGCACCACAACTCGACAGGCTTGGCCGGTGCGGCGCCCGAGATCCTGATCGGACAAATCGCAGCATCAACCTCGTCAATCCGGGTGGGGTCGGGTGGGGTGATGCTGTCGCACTACTCCGCTTACAAGGTTGCGGAGACCTTCAAGACGCTGGCCACCCTGCATCCGGGGCGGATTGATCTGGGTGTTGGCAGAGCGCCAGGGTCTGATCAGGTCACGATGTACGCCCTGGCTCCGGGAGGAACGCCGCAACCCGTCGACTCCTATCCCAATGCACTTCGTGACTTGGACGGCTGGCTTCATGACGAGCTTTCCTCCGACAGCTCGTTCGCCGGCCAGGTGCATGTGCTTCCCGCGTCCGATTGTGAACCGCCCGAGCTATGGGTACTGGCGTCCAGTGCCGGAAGTGCCAGTTTCGCCGCCCACTTTGGGCTTCCCTTGTCTTTCGCCGACTTCATTGCTGTTGGTGACGGTCCAGCGATTTGTGCGGCTTACCGAAACCAATATCAGCCTTCGGCCCGTCACCCCGAACCGCGGGTCAGTGTTGGGGTCGGAGCTATCTGTGCGCCGAGCGATGATGAGGCCGAGCGGCTGGCCAGCAGTGTTCGCATGTGGCGACAACTCGGACTGCGGGGCCCCATCCCGTCTCTGGATGAAGTTGACGCTTCCCCGGTCAACCCTCTGGCGGTGCAACCGGGCAGGAAGCCAATGATCGTCGGTGGGCCACAGAAGGTGAAGCAGCAGTTGGAGGAGCTAGCTCGGAGCTATGAGGCCGAGGAGTTGGTCATCGTCTCCATAGTCTGGGACCACCAAGCCAGGGTGCAGAGTTACCGGCTGATTGCTGATGCTTTCCGAGGTTCGTAGTTGGCGCATCGCTGGCATATAGAGCATGGCGGTCGGTAAGCAGTTCGTGTGTGGGTCCAGCATTTTTGGACCGACGCGGCCGGGACTATGGTCTCGGCCATGACTGAGAATCCCACGAACAATTCGCCAGCTACCGGCACGACCTCCGAGTTTGAGGGCAAGGTAGCCCTGGTCACCGGATCGACCAGTGGTATCGGTGAGCAAACGGCCCGACGTCTTGCCGAGCTTGGCTGCAAGGTCGTGGTCAACTCATCGTCTTCGGTTGAAGCGGGTAAGGCCTTGTCGACTGAACTGCCAACTGATTCGATCTATGTGCAGGCCGATATCTCTGACCAGGCACAGGGCCAAGCGATGTTGGATGCCACGATGGAGGAGTTTGGGCAGCTGGACTTCCTCATCAATAATGCTGGCTGGACCTCCCTGGTCGCCCACCACAATCTCGATGGCCTGACCGATGAGATCTTCCGCAAAACCTTTGAGGTCAATGTGTTCGGAACTTGGTGGCTGACCAAGGCAGCCATTCCCTTGCTCGCTAAGTCCGACAATCCCAATGTGGTGACCATCACCTCCATCGCCGGAGTCCGGCCCGTTGGAAGCTCGATGGCCTATTCGATGGCTAAAGCCACCCTCAACCAGATGACGGCGTTACTGGCCAAGTCTTATGGTCCAATCCGATTCAATGCGGTTGCCCCTGGCTTGGTGGCCACCCCGTGGACTGAATCGTGGGATGACCAGCATGCCGCGGTTGCCGCCATGGCTCCGGTTCCGCGTTCGGCAACAGCAGATGACTGCGCCGAAGCCGTCTTAGCTTTCCTACGCAATGGCTATATCAGCGGACAAGCCCTTGTTGTTGACGGAGGACTCACCCAGCTGATGTAAGCGATCGCTCAGCCTTCTGGGTCGTGCACTCAGCTTTCTGGGTCGTGCACTCAGCTTTCTGGGTCGTGCACTCCGTTGACATAGACCCACGAGCCCTCGTGCCGCTCGAAGCTGCTCAGTTCGTGGATGGCCAACTCCGAGCGAGGCTCGGAGTCAGATGCAGCGATAGCAAAGCTGGCAACGAACTCGACCTTGCCAAGCTGGTCCAGCAATCCGCCCGCCGAGGTCGAGCGAATCTCCAGGCCGAGCCATTCCTGGGTATCAGAGAACGACACCCGAGTGGGACGGGTTGATGGGGCCCAGGTGCGGAGTAGGTGTGCCTCATTCTCGATGCAGTAGGCACTAAACCGGGATCGCATGAGTGTCTCGGCGGTCGGGGAATCACGTTGCTGGTCGATTATTGGCCAGCAACATTGCCCGAATGGTGCGCCTGAGCCGCAATGGCACCGCTTGTCCAATTCCGCGACTGGTCGGAGTGGTCTATCGGTCGACGGAGGTGTCATCACATCCCTGTCTAGCAGCTCAGTTTCCTTTAGGTTTCCTCCTTGGTGCTATACCAGATTTGGATGACACGAAGTCACTCATTCTGAGCTGATTCGATTAGATGAGGGAACACCATGGTTGACTGGAACAAGAAAGTTAGTAAGCATTGCGGGGACTCCCTCCAGGCTGGCGAAGAGTTTGTCGCAGCGACCTATGCCGAACCTCCGGGTGTCATTGGACGCACCGTTGCCTTCGGGGCTGTTGGTGGAATTGTTGGCCACGCTGCTGGTGCCCGGGCTTCGAAGAAGAAGGCTGAAGAAGCCGAGGCACTCGGTACAACGCAAGGAATTGCGGACACCATCCCGACAGCGAAGGGTGTTCTGGCCTTAACCAATAGTCGCTTCCTCATTTTTGGCCACAGCGCGCTTTCTGGTCGACCAAAGGATCTGGTCTTTGAGTTGCCGCGCCAGGACGTGACAAGCGCGAGTTACGAGAAGGGCAAGCTGCTGGGCAAGATACAGCTGACGTTCAGCGATGGATCTGTCGTGCAATTTGAGTCGGCGAAAGCGGGAAAGCCCCAGCTCTTGGCCGAAGCACTTGGTGCAACGGTTGGTTAGGGGTCGACCCAGTTGGACGCGGTTTTTCTCGGTGGAATTCTCACAGGAATATTCTTGCTTGGATTGATCTGGATCTCGATCGATGACGAGAACCGTCGACTGAGTGACAAGATTCTGGACTGCGAGATCATCCAGCCTTCGGCTTGATGTTTTTCGATAACCAGGTGTTGATCACTAAATGATGTACTCTGCGTGAGAATCTTGCCCGCAGGGGCTACTTAAGAGAGGGTTACACAATGACAGATAGTGGAGCGGGTCAGCCAGCAGGTTGGTATCACGCAGCAGAGATCCCCCCGGTACTCACCGGTATTGGGATGGAACCCAATGGCAGGGTGCACCCCAGCCAGTCGGAGGTGCCACCGACGGCGCCGTCGCGGCCGTAGGTGGTCGGCCAGCCGAAAACGGAAAGCGTTTCCTCGCTTTCCTGATCGACTTTGGTGCCGTCATCGCCGTCTACATTGTTGCGCTCATCTTGGCTGCGATTTTGGGCAAGATCAGTGGCGCCCTTGGAAGCCTGGTCGCATTCGTCGGCCTCTTGGCGTATCTGGGCGTTGCCATCTACAACTTCATCTACTTGCAGGGCACAACTGGACAGACCATCGGGAAGAAGCATCAGGGCATCAAGCTGGTGACCGATGCAGGTCAGCCACTTGGAATGGCCAACGCGTTCATTCGCATGCTGTTGTCGGGAATCATCAACATGCTTTGCTGGGCCGATCACATCGCCATCTTGATCAACGATGATGGCAAACGTTTCAGTGACAAGATCCTTGGCAACCAGGTCGTCGAGGCCTAGTCGCCGACTCTTCGAGGAGCCAGCACGAAGCTGACGCTCTCAAGCAATTAGTTCTGGCTGCTGGCCCTGTCGACAGATCGGCGGGGCCAGTTTGCTGTCTGAGGCGCGGCTCTTAGCTCAACTGCCCGAGGAATTCTTCCAATAGTTCCGGACTATTGGCAGTGCCGGGCTACCAGAGCCAAGTCAGGGTGCTAACCCCCGGGATTTCTCCCAGGGCAAGACGAGCAATCCAGATGGCGGTAACAGAAAGAGCAAGTGCGACGAGGGCTCGATTCTGAAATTGTTCTGCCATCTTGGTCGGCCAGAACCGTAAGACCGCTACCAGAGCGAGCAATGCCAGAGCGGGGAAACGCCGAAATGATTCAGCGAAGTCGAGTCGGGTGAGTGAGCCGACTGACCGGGTAGCCCCGCACAGCGGGCAATAGCCACCAGTACAGCGCCGCCATGGGCACAAGATCGGGCCCTCTTCGCTGCTGAACAAGAGAAGGGCGACAGATCCAATGGCCAGCGGTAAAGCGGATGCTCGAAGTGTGTGGGCCATCGAACTTGGCTGCTTTGCCGGTTCTGAGGGCGGGATGGGGCCCGCCGTTTGACCGGAAGGTGGTGGTGGCGACTGAACGAGCACACCACCACCCTAGCTGGTCTGAAGAACTGGCCTGGTGTCGACGGCTACAGCAGAGGCTCCGGTGGGGCGGGAGGGGTGCGATTGGAAAGCATTTTCTCGACCCGAGCATTGTCCACTCGCTTGACCAGTTGGTTGGCTTCGTGGGTGTCGCGTATGGATTTGGCCAGGGTGAAGGACGAAGAAACAGTCATGGCTAAGCCCATGGCCAAGAAGGCCCGGGGCCACGGGTCAACGTCAAGGTAGAAGATCCCCATCAAGGTCGCTCCAAAGGATGAGCCGAAGGCAATCCACGTCTGGGCGACGAAGGCTGGTGAATGAACGGTTTGGGTTGCAGTGTTGATATCCATGCCCCGAATGATCGGCCCGAAAGAGGATCGAGACCATGGGGGCTATCCCTCAAGAATGGCTGGGGGTTAGCCAGCGAGCCAAAACCCGGCTGAAGCTAGACCGCTTCAAAGGCCGAGCGTTCGGGTGCTGGGGCACTGCAGAACTGACAAATGTCGGCCTTGGGATTGATCTTGGCTCCGCAGTGGCAAGTGGTAGCCATGCGTTGCCGGCGGTCATCCTTGGTTCCGTCGGACATGTCCAGTTCGTGTGCCTTGGCGGCTAGATCCTCGGTGGTTAGCGATGTCGTCTCGGTAATGAGCTCCCACATTGCCTCGCACAACAGTAGGAGACGGTCGACCCGCTCTTCGGTTCCCTCGACCTGGTCGTTGGTGTGGCGACGGTTGCGACTGATGTTGTCTTCGGTCTGTCGCAGGTCGCGGGCTTGTCCCCGGATCTGTTGCTGCTGGTAAAGGTCGAGGAAGTTCATATAGACCTATCGACGGGCTGGACACGACACTTGAAAGACAAAGGTTCAAGCGCAGCTGGTGAAGGGCAGGCTGGAGCGGCAGCCCTGTGCTTCTTTCATCGGAGGTATCGGGTTGGGCCTCGACCTTCCGAAGGGTTTGTCAGATTGGATCAAGTAGTTGTCATGATTCGGACCACTTTCGTGACGACTCTTTGGCGTAGCTTGAGCAGATGGCAACGAGTCGTCGACGGCAGCGAGGCAAGAAAAGAGTACGAAGCGTTGTCGCTGAGCAGCCACCATTTGCCCAGCCGCGATTTATCACTGATCCGAGCAGTGCGGTTTCCCACGATGATTTGGAACGAATTCATCAGGCATCGCTCCGTGTCCTGCAAGAGACGGGGGTGGACTTCTTACATCCGGAAGCACTCGCCCTGCTTGGCCGCGCCGGAGCCTCGGTTGAAGAAGGCCGTGTTCGCTTCGATTCCGAGATGATCCAGCATTACCTGAGCCTCGCTCCATCTTCTTTCACCCTTCACGGCCGCTCACCTGAGCGTGATCTGATAATTGGTGACAGGTGGGTGTCCTATGGTGCGGTAGCGAGCGCCCCGAACTATGTCACCCTCGAAGGCGAACGAAAGACCGGAGATCGCTCCGGCTACCAAGATTTCCTGCGACTTGGTCAGATGCTCAACGCCGTGCACTTCTTCGGTGGCTACCCGGTCGAACCTGTCGACCTGCATCCGTCCATTCGCCACTTGGAAGCGACCTTTGACGCTCACACCCTGACCGACAAAGCATTCCATGTTTACAGCTTGGGGAAGCAACGCAACCTTGATGGTCTCGAGATGTGTCGAATCGCCCGGGGAATTGACGAAGAAACCCTCGAGCGAGAGCCGAGTCTGTTTTCGATCATCAACTCCAGCTCACCTCTCAGGTTCGATCACCCAATGCTGGAAGGCGTCTTGCAGATGTCCGCTCGCAACCAGATCATCGTGATCACGCCGTTCACCCTGGCCGGAGCGATGGCCCCCGTGACCATTGCCGGGGCTGTGGTGCAACAGAACGCCGAAGCTATCGCTGGCATTGTCTTTACCCAGGTAGTCCGGGCTGGGTCACCGGTCATGTACGGCGGCTTCACGTCCAACGTCGACATGCGTTCGGGATCACCCGCTTTCGGCACACCCGAGTACGCCAAGGCCAGCCTGCTTGGCGGGCAGCTCGCTCGGCGCTATGGCATCCCGTATCGATCGTCGAACGTCAGTACTTCAAACGCGATTGATGCTCAGGCTGGTTATGAATCGGTCTTTGCGCTCTGGGGAGCCATTCAGGGCGGAGCAAACCTGATCAAGCACGGGGCAGGCTGGATGGAAGGTGGGCTTCACGCCAGTTTTGAGAAGATGGTCATCGATGCCGACTTGTTGCAAATGGTCTCGGCCTTTCTGGCCCCGTTGGATCTGAGTGATGAAGCATTGGCGGTAGACGCCATCGCCAAGGTCGGTCCAGCCGGTCACTTCTTTGGTGAAGAGCACACCCAAGATCGATACCAGTCCGCTTTCTACTCCCCAATGGTTTCGGACTGGCGAAACTGGGAGGCGTGGAGTGAAGCCGGACAGCCCGACGCCCAGAGTCGGGCTAATCGGGTTGCTCGCGACATCCTGGCCAACTACGAGAAACCTTCGATCGATGATGCAGTTGAGGCCGAGCTACGAGAGTTCGTTGATCGACGTATCGCCGAGGGCGGCGTCGAAACCGACTATTAGTTCAGTACGAGCACCGAGAAACTATTCAGACAAGGGCAGAACGATGAAGAAACAGGCGCAGGTTGTGGTCATCGGGGGCGGAGTGGTTGGAGCATCGGTGCTCTACCACCTGACGAAGGCTGGCTGGACCGATGTTGTTCTGATCGAGCGGCGGGAACTCACCCACGGCTCGACCTGGCATTCGGCTGGTGGAATGCACACCCTGAATGGTGATCCCAACGTTGCTGCGTTGCAGAAATACACCGTCGAGCTCTATGCGGAGATTGAGGCAATCTCCGGTCACGATTGCGGCATCCACCTCACTGGGGGCCTTGTCATGGCTGACTCACCGGAGCGCATGGACTTCCTGCGAATGGCAAACGCTCGGGCCCGTTACCTGGGTATGGACTCTCACCTCATCTCGGCGGCCGAAGCTCATGACATGGTGCCCTTCCTGGAACCGTCCTTCTTTGAGGGGGCCATGTTCGATGCCCATGAAGGCCATGTCGATCCTTCGGGTGTGACCCATGCTTACGCCAAGTCGGCCCAGATTGGGGGAGCGGAGATCTATCGCAACACCTGGGTGCATGCCATCAGTCAAACGCCGGAGGGTGAGTGGGACCTGCATCTGCATGACACTCGTCGTGACGAAGACCTTGGCAGTATTCGGTGTGAGCACTTTGTCAACGCTGGTGGTCTTTGGGCTCGTGAGGTTGGCCGTATGACGGGAATCGAGATTCCGGTCCTGGCTATGGAACACATGTATTTGCTGACTGAAGAAGTCCCCGAGCTCAAGGGGTGGGCTGAGCAATCGAGCTTGGATGGCTTTCATGTGATGGATCTTGGCGGGGAAATCTATCTTCGCCAGGAAGGTGACAGCTTGCTGCTTGGGACCTATGAACCGAACGGGGTTCCATGGTCGCCTCAGACCACCCCGTGGGATTTTGGGGCCCAGCTCCTTCCACCAGATTTGGACCGTCTGTCAGAAAACCTTGGTGTTGGTTTCCAACACTTCCCAATCTTCAATGACGTCGGGATCAAGAAGACCATCAATGGTCCTTTCACTTTCGCCCCGGATGGGAACCCCTTGATTGGTCCGGTTCGAGGCCAGCGGGGCCACTGGTTGGCCTGCGCTGTTATGGCTGGACTCAGTCAGGGTGGTGGTGTTGGCTTGGCCATGGCTAACTGGATGACCGAAGGCGACCCAGGGTTTGATGTGTGGGGAATGGACAATGCCCGCTTTGGTGATTGGGCGACACCCCGATACACCAACGCCAAGGTGCGAGAGAATTACAGCCGACGCTTCCGAATCAGCTTCCCCAATGAAGAACTGCCAGCTGCTCGTGGTGTCATGAAGTCCCCGATCTATGATCGCCTGGCAGACCACAACGCCGTCTTTGGCGCTGCCTTTGGTCTGGAATACCCCCGCTGGTTCCAGCGGCAAGGCGAAGAACCGTACGAAGAACCAAGCTTTCGCCGATCCAACGGCTTCGACCTCATTGGCGAAGAAGTGGCCGCTGTTCGCGAAGCCGTCGGCATGTTGGAGATCACTGCCTACGCCAAATACGAGGTGGTTGGTGAAGGTGCTCGGGCCTGGCTGAACCATCTGATGACAAACGCCATGCCCAAGGTTGGCCGATTGGTCTTGACCCCAATGCTGAACCATGGGGGCAAGATCATCGGTGACTTCACCGTGGCTTGCCTAGCTGAGGATCGGTTCATGATTGCTGGCTCGGGGCCCGCTCAGCGCTACCACGAACGATGGTTCGATGAGCAGGTCACCGAAGCTCCAGCCGGTATCGGAGCCGTCCAGATCCGAGCCCTTGGCAATGAGCTAACTGGCTTGTCAGTAGCCGGTCCCCGCTCGCGAGAGTTGTTGGAACCACTGGTCGAATTCGATATTTCCAATGACGGATTCCCGTTCCGCCAGATTCGCGAAACCTGGATCGGACAGGTTCCGGTCACCTTGGCCCGGGTCACCTTTACTGGTGACCTTGGCTATGAGATCTGGTGCCAGGCCAGCTATCAGCAAGAGTTGTTCGACAGCTTGATGGAAGCAGGGGAACCGCTAGGCATGCGCCTATTCGGAATCCGCGCATTGGAGTCGCTACGGATTGAGAAGGGTTGGGGTACCTGGTCTCAAGAGTTCCGACCGATCTATGACCCCTATGAAGCGAATCTGGGCTGGACAGTCAAGCTGGCTAAGGACTTCATTGGACGAGATGCCTGCGCCGTGGTTGCTGCGTCTGGGCCGCAGCGGTCCTTGCTCTTGTTTGAGGTGCAGGTCGGCGTCGGCGAAGAGGTCGCCGATGCCATTGGCGATGAACCGATTTGGCACGACGGTGAGGTTGTTGGCTGGGTCACCTCGGGCGACTATGCCCACCATTCTGGATGCTCGCTGGCTCTTGGCTATGTGCCGATCGCTCTCGCTCAGGCAGAAACTGGATTCGAGATCGAGATCCTGGGTGTTCGCCGACCAGCGGCCCGACTGGATCGGGCCCCGTTCGACCCAAACGGTTCCAGGATGCGCAGCTAGAAGAATACGTAGCTAAAAAACAGGTGGCTAGAAGGTCGACTCGGTGATCTCATCCGCCAGGGCTCTCACCGCAGCGGAACGAGACCGAGAGTTGACTCGCAAGACGAAGGAGGCCTGGGGGAGTGAGCTGTCAAGCCCGGGCAAGGTCCATGGCTGGCAGTCACCGCTCAGGCTTCGCTGGTTCAAGACTCCGACCCCGAATCCAGCAGTGATGGCGTTGCGAACGGCCTGGCTGCTTTCCCCTTCGAAGGAGGAGTAGTGACTCGCTCCGACCTGTTGCAGCCCTTGCAGGATGGCTGAGCGATACAAGCAGTCTGGGCCAAATCCGACCAAGGGAACAGCTCCGCTGTCCTCCAGAACGAAGGTTGGGGAGCTGACCCAGTGAAGCGACTCGGTCCACAAGACCTGGTCTCGACCTTCAGGTTTCAGGGTTTGGATCAGGGCGATGTCCAGCTGCCCGCCGCGTAACTGGTGGGCTATTGGGTTGCTCTGTCCCATCTTGACTTGGAGACGTACCAGGGGGTGGCGTCGTTTGAATCGGGCCAGCAACCCGGCAACGTCATGAGCATCGGGTTCATCATTCATGCCCAGGTGAACCGTGCCCTTGAGCTGGGATCGCTGAAGGCTGTCGACGGCGACGTCATGGGCCGAGACCAGCAGCTCGGCGTGTTCTAGGAGCTCATTCCCAATTTCGGTAAGGACGAGTTCGCGTCCATTTCGCGTCACCAGGGTGGCTCCGATGCGCTCTTCCAACCGCTTCATCTTCCAGCTGACAGCGGACTGGGTCAGATGGAGCTGGGCTGCAGCACTAGTAACGCTGCCAGTTTCGACCAAGGCTCGGAAGGTTCGCAGCGATTCAATGTCCAGACGCACGCCGCAAGTATGACAAAGTGTCAGCGACAACTCAATTGAACCGCGGAACCGTCATGGACTGTGGTTGGCGTTTCTGGCAAGATGTTGCCCATGAGAAGTGAAGCTCAGCCTGCGCGAGATTACGACGCCATCATCGTTGGCGCTGGAGTGATCGGCGCCGCGGTCGCATTTGAACTGGCCAGGCGAGGGTGGCGCACTCTCAGCATTGACAAGGGCCCAGCCGCTGGGTTTGGGTCTACCAGTAGTTCGGGCTCCATCATCCGCTTCAGCTATTCAACTCCGGTAGGCGTGATGATGGCGTGGGAGGGCATGCACTACTGGAAGGACTGGGAGAACTATCTGGAAGCGCCGGATGAAAGCGGCCTGATTGAGTTCATCCAGTGCGGCATGGCTTCGTTGACGGTTGGTGATGACGGACACGTTGCCACCATCAAGCCCTTGTGGGACCAGATCGGTGTTCCTTACGAAGAATGGACGGGCGCCGAGCTGGCTGAGCGCTTCCCCCTGTTCGATATTGGTTTGTTCGGCCCACCGACTCGTCCCGATGATGATGCCTTCTGGCAAGACCCAGTCGGGGAGCTATCTGGAGCTCTGTTCAGTCCAGATTCGGGGTATATCGATGACCCCGTTCTGTCAGCTCACAATCTGATGCGGGCAGCCGAGTCCAAGGGAGGCGAGTTCTTGTTCAATACCAAGATCGTCAAGGTGCTGCGATCGAGTGAATCGGCCTCTGGACCTCGTTGTTCGGGCGTAGAACTTGCCGATGGCTCGACGGTGATGGCTCCGGTGGTTGTCAATGTCGCTGGACCCCACAGCGCCATCGTCAATGAGATGGCGGGTCTGGCAGACACCATGGCGATCACCACCAGACCAATGCGTCACGAGATCCACCAGGTGCCTGGCCCGAAAGACTTCGATTTTGGTGAGCGTGGCGCGAACATTGGCGATGATGACACGGGCATCTACTTCCGTCCCCAGTCCGGCAACAATATTCTGATCGGAGGCAGCGACCCGGCATGTGATGAGCATGAGTGGGCCGACCCTGATGACTTCGACGGCGAGATCACGGCCACCAACTGGGAAGCCCATGTTCTTCGAGCCAACAAGAGGATGCCAAGTTTGGGTGTGCCCCACCGGAAGATGGGTGTCGTTGGCCTCTATGACGTGAGTAGCGACTGGCTTCCGGTCTATGACCGCACTGATCTTGATGGCTTCTATGTCGCCATTGGTACCAGTGGCAATCAATTCAAGAACGCTCCGGTCGCTGGCCATATGATGGCCGAGCTGATCGAGGCGGTCGAGGACGGCCTTGACCATGACCATGATCCGCTGGTGGTTCGCGGCAGGTACACAGGGACTGATCTAGAGATGGGGGCTTTCGCTCGCAACCGCGAGATCAACAAGAACTCGTCCATGTCCGTCCACGGCTAGCTCCACCTCACATCGACGCGCTCTGCTAGAACTGCACTCTGGACCGCCAGCTGATGGAAAGAGAGCAAGGGGTCAAAGTCGTTGACCTAAGGGCTTAAGGCCCTGGGCGGAGGTGGCCCACTGTCACTAGCTTCAACCTATGGGAGTGACAGTAGTCATGCCTTGTTTCAACGAGGCAGGAAAGATTGGGGACCTGCTGGCAGCGATGCCAGCGTCGATAGGTGAGCACAAGCTGACCGTGCTGGTAGTCGATGATGGTTCGACCGACTCCAGCGTTGCCGAGGTCCGGGAGCAAGCTCAGAGGTCAGCCGACACTGGTTCGGCCGAAATCAGACTTCTTCAACTGCCCAAGAACTTGGGTAAGGGTGCAGCGCTAAGGAGAGCTCACGATGAGATTCGCGGGGATGCTCTTGATGCGGTGATCTGGATGGACAGCGACGGCCAGCACTGCCCTGAGTCTTTGGCCGATCTGGTCCGCCCGGTCATCTCTGGCGAGATTGATCTATGTGTTGGTAGCAGGTACTTGAATGGTGGTCATTCGGGTCGCGTTCCGCTGAATCGAAGGATCGTACGGTTCAGCGTTGTTCGAGCCGTGTGCAAGATCACTGGCTTTGCTGTCACCGATCCATTCTCAGGGTTCCGCTGTTTCTCGCCATTGGCCATTGGCACACTGAAACTTGATGGTGATGGATATGAAGCAGAGCTCGAGTCGTGCTTTTCTGTAGCCCGTGTCGGGTTGGCCTTCGCCGAAGTTCCGATTCCTCGAATCTACGGTTCGGCTACATCGAAGATGGGCTATCACCATGGTGCATTGCGAGGAAGGTTTGCTGTTGTGAGCGGCTATGTCCGGACGATCAGCGGAGCTCTCCAGCAGCTCCAAACCCAGGTTCCGTTGCCAGCCCACGGATAGTTGAGCTGGCCAGCCCTAGATCTCGATCTAGTAGATTTGCCCATTCGCGGCAAACACCTTGAGCTTCGGCTACCTTCTTCGCGGGCGACCGGCCCTCGACTCTTAGGAGAATCAAATGGCAGATGCAGCAGACTTTATTCCTGGCGTAAAGGGGTATCGACCCGAGGCTGACGAAGCAGCAATTGCTGGAATCGTGAAGCACCTCGGAATCGCCCTTGCGAATGCACAATCGGACTCTGCTTTGGTTTCTTGTTCCGACTCCACCGAACTTGATCGCGTCCGCGAGAGTTGGCTAAAAAGGAAGCTTGCTCGAAGTGAGTCCGACGCAGATCTTGATGCCGCCATCAAGGCCGTGTGTGAGACGATGAGCGCCGACAACCGTAAGTCACGCGTGACTTTCTACTACCTGTTGGCTGAGAACTACGGAGTGCTCGCCGACCTGGCGTAGTAGCGGCCGCAGAGCAAATTGTATTGTCGGGAGGGATGACGGACTTGTTGTCCCTCCCGATGTTGTTTTAGTGCCAGTACTAAGCGACGTCTACGAGTCTTCTTTGGGAATCGACTCTTTTACGCTGCTGACAGCCTGGTCGAACGTGGTCGACAGAGCATCAATGAATGATCGACCCGAGTCTCGGACGTCAGCTCGGACCGTCGGATCCTTGGCTACGTTGCCAACAACGTCCACTGTCTCTTCGATGGCATTTGCCAGTCGCTGTAGTGCCGCCTTGACTTCCGCACTGCCGTCTTCGGCGAACTCTTCTTGCACATGATGTTTTAGCTTCAGGCCAAGACCGGATAGCTCATCGGCCACATTGGCCCACGCCTGCTTCATCTCTGACTTGCTCACGCTTTCCTCTCAGTTGGGTTCCTGACCGAGTCGCTGCCCGAGAAATCCATTGTGGCAGCCAGAGCGCCCTACTCCGCCTCGCTCGACAAGATCAGCGAAGTTCTCACAATTTAGGGGCACTCGCCGATGTCAGTTGCAGGATTCGGGTTTTCTCGGGTCTTTTGATCAGCCACCTCCGGAGGACCGAGAGCATGAAGAGCAAACTTTTGAGGGTCGCCTTTCTAGCGACACTCACCACAGCTATCGCTGCATCGCCAGCCATGGCGGCGACCGTTGATGGGTCAGACCCAAAGGTTCTCATCGACAATGTCTTCGTCATCGTTGCCGCCATCTTCGTCATCTTCATGCAGGCCGGGTTCGCACTGGTCGAAGCAGGATTGACTCGGGCAAAGAACGCCGCCCACATGATGTTGAAGAACCTGCTCGACTTCGTCGTCGGCTCGGTCGGTTTCGCCCTCATCGGTTTCCACATCGCCTTCGGTGGCTCGGACTACCTCGGGTTCGAATGGCAGTGGGCCGAGTTCGATACGGCTTCAAAGGTCGCATCCAACCTCACCGTTCCGGTGCTGTTCCTGTTCAATATGGGCTTCGCTGCTGCAGCTGCCACCATTGTCTCTGGCGCCGTCGCCGAACGTGTCCAGCTTCGGGCCTATTTCATCTACTCCGTCGTAATCTCGACGCTCATCTACCCAGTGGTAGTGAGCTGGGTGTGGGGTGGCGGTTGGTTGTCCAAGATGGACACCCCGTTCGTAGACTTCGCTGGCTCGACCGTGGTGCATGGAACTGGTGGCATGGCCGCCTTGATGGGTGCTGCCATCCTCGGAGCACGCATTGGTCGATTTGATGAAGAAGGAAACTCTCTGCCGATCCCTGGTCACAACCTTCCCTTCGCCATCCTCGGTATCTTCATTCTTCTCGTCGGCTGGTTCGGCTTTAACGCTGGATCCTTGCTCTCCGCTGATCTCCAGATTGGCATGATCGCCACCATCACGGCCATCGGCGCTGGTGCTGGTGGAATTGGTGCGACGTTGGCTTCTTGGCTAACTCTCAAGACTCCCGATGTCACCCTGGTTGGTAACGGTGTGCTCGGAGGACTTGTTGGTATTACTGCCGGTGCCGCCAATTTCTCCATCTTCGGAGCGATTATCGTGGGTTTCATTGCCGGCATGATCGCCGCAAATGGCGTGTTCCTCCTGGACCGTCTCCGCATTGACGACCCCGTTGGCGCAGTTCCCGTTCACCTCATGTGTGGCGCCTGGGGAACCCTGATCATCGGATTCCTGGCTGATCCCAATGCCGCTCCTGGTGGTGATGGACCCGCAGGACTTCTCTATGGAGGCTCGCTTTCCCTCCTCATCAGTCAGATAACCGGCTTGGTCGCGATTCTTACCTACGTTGGACTAACCACTGGAATGCTGTTCTTGACACTCCGCAGCATTGGCTGGCTCCGTGTTTCGCCTGAGGCGGAGATGGTTGGTCTTGACCTGGCTGAGCACGCAACACCGGCCTATAACGAGGACTATGTCGATTACGAGTCTGTCGGCGAGGAAGACTTCTCCGCTGAGATGGATGAGTTCCTCGACGACCTGAGCGCCCTCTAGGCGATCGTTAGTAGCGAAAGGACGAAGCGATGACGGATCAAGACCGCCGAATGCGAAATATGGAATTGATCCGTAAGTCGCGCAAGGCGCTTGAGGAAACTGAACTCAAGCCTCGTAGCGGTTCTGCCGCTGCACCTGCTGCTCAATCAGGTCCTGAAGAAGATCAGGAAATGACAATCATGTACCGGGGCAAGGCAATCAAACGTCCTGGTCGTGGCATGAAGGTTCCGGGAGTGGCGAGCAAGGCCAGCAAACGCGGCCGCTCAGCTTCCGGTCGCGGCGGATCTGGTTCGTCCAGTGCTGGGGGAAGCCAGGACATCAAAGCCTCACTGGAAAGCCTCGCCGAGCTCTACCGGGAGAAGTTGATCAGCAAGCCGGAGTACGACCGCAAGCGATACGAGATTCTCAAGCGGCTCTAGTGAGTTTCTGATCGTTACAACAGAGGCCCCAGACCTATGGTCTGGGGCCTCTGTTAGTTTTGCTTCCCGGAACGCACGGGTCAATTGTTGACCGGGATGCGGTGGTCAACAATTGACCCGAATCCATTGGCGGGCGGCTCCTGCTGCTCCCCGGCTCACCCCGTGGAAGGCACCGCAGGAGATGTCAGGATGCCTGGCACTTGGAAAGGGGGTCGGCTCATGTGACCCAGTCTCCTGGGGCACAGTAAGAACGCTCTGCCTCCGCCGAAGGAGGCACCTCCGCCGGGTCAGCGGGCCTGAAGGAAGCTCGCCATATCCGGCTCTTCCATCGGGCGGCCAAAGAAGAATCCCTGTCCAATGGGGCAACCCATCTGTGTCAGCAGATCCGCTTGCTCTTGGGTCTCAATACCTTGGGCAGTCACTTCCATGCCAAGTCTTCCGGCCAACCCGATGAGGACGTTGACCATTTCGGCTGCCCGCTCGTTGCCGGTGATTTGTCGAATGAGCGAGCGGTCAAGCTTGACTGAGTCAAAGGGCAGCTGATGAGCGACGGAAAGGTCGACGTAGCCAGCGCCAAAGTCTCCGATGGCAGCGCGTGCGCCCCGTGCGACAAGGGACCGGATGATTCCGTTCACGTACTTCTCGTCCGACGGTGGGCTTGGGCTGAGCTCGATGCCGATCTTGATTTCCGGACTGACTTTGATGGCGTCGGAAATCTTCGAAGAGAACTCTGGATGAAGGACCTCGGTTGGTGAGGTATTGAGCCACAGCGTCACGTCACCGAGAAGGCCTTGCTGTTGCCAGCCCAAGGTCTGGGTGAGGGCGCGAGCAAGAACCTGTCTGCCGAGTTGATGAAGGGCGCCAATCTCTTCGGTGATTTGGACAAGATCCAGGGCTAGGACAGGACCCTTGCCGGGGCGAGTCCAGCGAGCGAAGGCTTCCACTGCTTGAATCTCGCCGGTTCGGAGGTCGACTGCTGGTTGCAGAGCAACGGAGGTTGTGTCTTCGAGGACGGCGGCTCGTAATTCCTTCTCGATCTGGCTACTGCGATCATGGCGCACACGCTGGTAGGGATGGAACATCATCCCGCGGTGGGCGTTATCGGTTTCTGCCAGTGCGAGTCCGGCGGCATCGAGCAGCCGATCGGCAGTTGGATTCTCTTGATCGAGAAGGGCCGCGCCGATGGTGGGAGAGAGATAGTGAGGCAAGCCGTCAATGTCAAGGGGAGGCGACAACGCTTGAATCAGATTGGCCACCAGCTCTTCGCCTTCGGACCGGCGACGAAGGGATGGAACATAGGCTTCGATCTCGGTCTCCGACAACGAAATTGCTGTGAGAGTGGTGTCGACGCTGTGGAGGCGCTGGTAGATCTCATCGGCGACCTGGTTGCGGGATCCGTGTCGCTCAGTGCGGCGCGGGAGTGATCGGTGCCGAATGCGAACAACAAGAACGGTGTGGTCTTCGTCTAACGCCTGCTGAACATCGGTCTGAAGGTTAGATGTCAGTTGGTCTGGGGACCTTGGCCCGGATGGCGGCTGTTTGGCCGTGCCGGAGCTGATGGCTTGCCCAGAATGTAGGAGCCGAAGGCCGCCGCGTGGAGGTGTTGAGTCAATCCGCTTCGAAGTCATTGTTGCCCTCTATAGAAGATGGAGTACCTGTCGGCTTGTTTGCCCAGGATCTGAGACCTTCCCCTGTTGCTGCCATGAAGCACCTCTTCGCCCTTGCGATGAGTCCAGCGGTCGTTCCGTTCTCGATCAGCACTTTCGACCAAACCCTCAATTCTTCCCCGATGAAACCGATCGGGTCTGTCACAAAGTCGTTCTCTCGAACAAAGGGCTCCGAATCGTGCGCATCCGCTCCAAACTCCTCATCCTCATGGCGGTCCCCATTCTTGCCGTCATGTTCGCGGCTGGCCTTGGGTTCCGCACGCAGAACATTGCGGCGTCAAACGCCACCCGGGCTCAAGACTCGGTGGAGCAATCCGGCCTGGTGAACAATGCCCTTAGCGCCATAACACTGGAACGCTTGTCCGAAGTCGGCGCTGCAGGCATGGCGGGCGGTCACGATCAACACGAGGCGACAGACCTGGCGCTGGATGATCTCACCGCCTTTGCGGCGCAATCGAGAAACACCGAGCTGGCCGAGGCGGTCGAATCGGCGAGAGAACAGATCAGCGGAGGCCATTCGGCCACTTCGATGGCTGACTCCGTCGAGGCGTATTCCGGGGCGTACTCGACCATCATCGAGGTTTCTTCGGATCTGGTTGACACCCTGCCGACGAACGACACGTTGATCCAGAACCTGGCGACAGACCTGGTGATTGCGGGAACAGAAGAGCAGAGCGCCGCATGGTTCCTCTACCTTTCGGCCCCTGATGCTGCGCAAGCAGATACGACGGCGATCATTCAGGACTTTGCTCTTAGCCGTCAGGCCTTCGCGCACTCCCGCAGTATCGACTCCAGCATGGGATCTACCAACTTCTCGACCATGAGCACACTTGGAACGCTGGAAACCATTGCCCTCGATGACTTGGCAGAGGGGCAGCTCTCGGTTACGCCCGCCGAAGTGCTTCCCGAATTGGTCGCCTTCAGTGAGGCCTGGAGCAACACGATCGCTGAGCGAGACGCAGCACTTTCTTTGGCTGTCGCGGACGAGGTCGCTCGGGTAAAGAACCTCCAGTCCCTCTTCACCCTGCTGGCGATTGTCGGCACGGTCGTTCTCGCTGGCTTGGTATTCGTGATGTATCGCTCGATCACTGATCCATTGGCCAACCTGCTCGATCGAGCAAACACCGTTGCTAACGAAGAACTTCCAAACCTGGTCCAGACACTTCGTGACCCGGACGGCATGGAGAATCTGCCGATGCTAACCATGATCGAAAAGCAGGGTGATGATGAGATTGGTGAATTGATCGAAGCATTCAATGGCATGCAAGGAACCGCCTATCAGCTCGCAATTGAGCAGTCGGTCGGAAAACGAAACGTCTCCGACATGTTCGTTAACTTCGGTCGACGTAACCAGTTGCTGCTGCAGCGGATGCTGACTGTTATTACTGGCCTCGAACTTGATGAAGAGGACCCAGAATCTCTTGAAGGCCTTTTCCAATTGGACAACATCGTGACACGAATGCGACGCAACGCAGAAAGCTTGCTGATCCTCGCCGGTGCCCAGACGACTCGTCAGTGGACCGCCCCCGTCGACATTGCTGACACCGTGCGTGCCGCCTTCGGCGAAGTCGAGGCGTACGAACGCATTGACATTGTTGCCTTGACTGACGTGAAGGTCCGTGGTGCTGCCGTCTCCGATATTTCTCACCTCCTTGCCGAACTTCTCGAGAACGCTCTGACCTTCTCGGAGAGTTCCACCCCGGTGCTTGTGAGCGGACAGTTCGACAACGATGGCTATCTCATCACCATCTTTGACCAGGGCATTGGCATGAATCTGGAAGAGCTGGACGAGGCTAACGAGCGAATCAGCAATCCACCTGCGTTGGACCGTGCACCCACACGCTTCCTTGGCTTGTTTGTGGTTGGCCGACTTGCTGACCGCCATGGAATTACTGCTCGCTTGGTCGAAGCGCCAGGTCGAGGTTTGATGGCTCGTATCCACCTGCCCCGTGCAATTTTGGCCACAGAGGACTCAGCCGCCGAGATCGCCCAGACCCCGATTCGTAGCGGCAGCAGCGACTCAAGCCCGCTTGAGACCCAGCAAGACATTGATGCTGAGTGGCAAGACATCTCGACAACAGATCTTCCTGAACGGCCCGTCGCTCAAGACGACGGCGGTCTACCTACTCGAAGTGTGAGCAATGCATCCGTCGAATCCGCTGGGTCACTCGAAACACTCCCCACCCGCACGGTCGCCGATCCAGTCGCCGAAGGCGTGCAGGCCACCGAGTTGGCGACAGATCTTCCAGTTCGATCGCTTGACACACCAGGTGAATTGCCATCGGCTGAGGCGCTCGCCGATTCTGATCCTGATCAGGAAATCTTGCCGACTCGGGCACGGGTCTCTGACCTGGGCACAGTCGTGGAGCCTGACGTCAACTCAGCTGCGGCGCAAACATCGGTTGCAGCTATCAGCTCCGATGAACTGGTGGAGTCAGAGATCGATGGACTGCCAACAAGACGTAAGGGTGAAAGCCTGGCCGAAGATCTCACCGAAGAGAGTGCTCCTGCAAAACTTGATGCTGACAAGGCGCCGGGTACAGCCACTGATTTCTCTTCAATGATGACCGCATTAAGTTCGGGGATTTCCCGTGGCTTGGATGAAAGTACCGACGATACCGACGACGAATGGAGCGGCAAATGAGCCAGTCTGATTCCGAGCAATTCTCATGGCTGTTGGACAATTTTGTAACAGCAACAGTTGGGGTTGAAGATGCCCTGGCAGTTTCTGCAGACGGCATCAAGCTGGCCGCGTCTGATGGACTGCCAACGGCAACCGCCGATCAGTTCGGGGCAATCACTTCTGGATTGGCCAGTCTGACGCTCGGTGCTGCGCGCTGTTTCGCCGAGGACGTTGTTCACCGTGTGATCATCGAGATGGATCGCAGCTACTTGTTGATTGTCAACATCACCCACGGCTCTGTGCTTGGAGTAGTGGCTCGTAAGGACGCCGATATTGGTCTTGTTGCTTATGAGATGACGGTGTTCGCGGAGCGAGCTGGCCGGGTATTGACTCCCGAGCTGATCTCCGAACTCAAAAACACCCTGTCTGTTTGATCGTCGGTGACTGAGCAAATCATGGCGTTCAATGACCAACCGGAACCAGAAGCTGAGGTGGAGCGGGACTTCGTCCGCCCATTCTTGGCTACGGCCGGTCGAACCAGAAGCTCATTGTCTGATCTGCGGATCGAGACCCTCATCGAGGCGACGGCGAAGCTAGAAGACGGGCTGCGATTCGAAGCAGCACGTGTTGCCAAGCTGTGCCGTGAGCCAAACTCGGTGGCAGAAATCTCGGCAAAGCTGAAGATTCCTCTGGGGACCGTCAAGGTCATAGTGGGGGATCTTGTCGGGTCGAATCACGTTCGGACCCACAAAACCATCGAGGGCGAAACACCCGAAGACATGCAACTCATCTCGCGGCTCATCGCCGGTGTACGGAAGCTTTGATATGACTGATCGAGTAGTAAAGAAGAACCCGGTTTCTGCCAAGTTCGTTGTTGCTGGTGGCTTCGGCGTAGGTAAGACAACTTTCGTCGGCACCATCTCGGAGATCGATCCGCTTCGTACCGAGGCCAAGATGACCTCTGCCAGTCTTGGTGTCGATGACACCTCAAAGGTTTCGACCAAGACCACAACCACGGTTGCTATGGACTTCGGCCGCATCACTATCGATGACGATCTTGTCTTGTATCTGTTTGGGACACCCGGCCAGGAACGCTTCAGCTTCATGTGGAATGACTTGGTCAATGGTGCTTTGGGTGCTGTTGTGCTGGTCGACTCTCGCCGTCTTGCTGACTGTTTCTATGCCGTTGACTATTTCGAGTCCCGCAAGATTCCCTTCGTTGTCGCTGTCAATGAGTTCGATGGAATGGTCGCCCACGAGGTGGACGCAGTGGCCAAGGCCTTGCAAGTTGGTGCTGGCGTCCACGTGATCTCGTGCGATGCCCGGGACCGCGAGTCGGTCAAGAACGTTCTTCTGGATCTGTTCGAAGTCATCCTTGAACGCATGATGGCAGCCAACGCTGCCGCAGTTACGGCCTGATCTGGGCTGGCACCTCTTAATGAGGCCTCTTCAGTGCTCCCGACCAGTAGTCAGAATGTTGTACGGCGGGTCGATCAGCCGACAAGTTCAGCGAAATAGTCCCGAGCAAGTTGAGTACGATTTTCCAGCTCGCCAGTTGGCGGAGTCACAACGATGCTGTCGTCAAGCTCAAAGGTGGTCACGGTCGTCATCACCCAGACGGTGTCGGCAAACAGGGCGCGGAATTGATCCCGTTCCTTCTCCGTTATTGGAAGGGCGAGACCAGACTCTTCTGACACGATGAGATCGAAGATGTCGGAGATGTCGGAGATGTCGGAGATGTCGGTGGTGTCACGGATTGACGCGATTGACCCGTCGTTTCCGATGGTGATGACCAGTTCGGTGAGCATTTGCTCGTACATTCGCTGGTAGAAAGCGGCCAACTCGTCCACGGAAACTCCAATTGTCGGAGCGATTGGGATAGCAATGCCTCTGCTGAGGGCCACGATGTCTTGCCCTTGGGCCTCGATGATGGCGGCGTAGTTGCTTGTTGCGGTGTAGACATTCGGATTCTCCGGGTCCGGTTCGATGTTCTCGAGAGCCAAGGGGAGTTGTTGGGCAAGAGCAACGGGATCTGTCAGGCTGTTGCCAACGATCGCTTTGACCAGATCAGCCCCAGCGAGGTCTTCAAGCTGGGCTAGATCGATGTATCCAACTCCAGGAGCAAATGGGCCAAGGTCTGTAGTCGGGTCGAGATCAGCAAGTCCTTGGTAACCAGTGGCGTCAATGACCATCTGGTCGGGCGTCGTCCACATCTCGATATGTGTTTCGTCAAAGACTTCGATCAGTCGACGGTCACCGGCAGCCATTGGTGACAAGAGAGGGCCGAGGTCAAGGTAGATGTAGGTATCGCCATTGGCAGCGGTCTCGGTTGTCGTGGCTGGACGATCTGGGTCAATGTGTTGGCTGACGTTGAGGCCAAGCCCGCTGGATTGGATGTTTTGTGCAATGGTGACGGTCATCCGAAAGGCTTTGGCTTCGCTGAGTGTGTCAAGGGCCAGCAAGAGGGGAGCATCACCTGTGCCGTAGGACCTTGAGTCTCCATCATCGCTTTCGTTCATGTCGGTCTCAGCGGCAGGCACATCTGATGTGGTGGTCTGCTCAATCGTTGATGTGGTGGCTTGAGAAGTCGTTGGGCTGGGAGAAGCCTCGTCATTGGTTTGAGGTCCTTCGGAGCATGCGGAGGCGAAGAGCCCGAGTGCAAGTCCGATGAGGAGAGGTGTCTGTTTTGAGCGAGCTTGTTTTCTCATTGCGCCGTCCTGAGTAGTTGAACCGTTCGCGTATCGACGAACTTGTGGTTTGACTAAAGCCATGGCCGCTTTCGTCTTCGATCTGAGACGGAGCGGTCGGCTCGATCCTCGAGGTGTTTGAAGCTTCGCTGGTCCATGAACAAGAGATGACCGGCCGGCTCAACGAACTGAGCGATCAAGCATTGAAAGAGAAGGGCCATGCCACCTACAACCTGCTCCAGTGGTTCGTGAACGAACAGGTCGAAGAGGAAGCCTCCGCTGGCGGCAATATCGCCAAGCTCAAGCTGGGCAAGGACGACGGCTATGGCTTGCTGATAATCGACAACGAGTTGAGCTCTCGTCCCGCGCCGCCGAACGCATAAACGCTCGGACTTGTTCGATCTTCGAAGTGAGCGGCATCATCTCAAGCGAGAACGAACCCCACCGTCATAGCGAGGGATGCTAGACCGCCTGGCTTGTTGTTGGCCGGTCAGCTTCAGGAGCTGAGAAGGGCCTGCATTCGGTCGCTCGTAAGGCCAGCGTACTGGGCGCCCTTGTAGTAGTCCGTTTGTAGAGACCGCGTGGTGAAGTCGGTAACGGTGACGACGTTCCCGTTGCGAACCGCATAGAGATAGAAGCGGTAGCTCGTGCCGTCTGACCAGACCCACTCTGCCTTGATGACGGCCGAGTCGTCGCCCCAGTCGTGGCCGAGGTCGTTGTGTCGAACTGCCCAGTGCTTGACATCGACCACTGCGCCATCGCTGGCTTGGAACATCTGGTGACCACAGTTGCTTGGCAGTCCACGATGATCTTCGATGACTGCTTGTGCGCTGGCCTCATCAGAGAATGCGTAGACGGTCTGAAAGACGAAAGCAGAGCCATCGGGCCTGCCAAGGAAAGACTGGAACTCGTTAGAACTCAGGTTTCGGTACTGGGAGCACTGAGTCAGAGCCAGGATCTCGGCCTCGGTGGCCTCCGAGCGCTGCGCCTCGACATAGGTGTAATCCGACGGCACGTCACCCGGCTGAAGGAGAGCAGTTGAAACATCAGGGAAGGCGGGGGCGAAGGGGTAGCTGGTGATGAACTCCTGACCAGCAACCACCCACAACACAGTGTCGGGTCGAGAAAGCCCGCCCTGCATCTGTCCTAGCCAGTAGTCGAAACCCGCCTGGTCATAGGTCCGGCCGAGAACGTTCTGGTACAGAATTGTTAGGAATTCAGCATTGCTCAGGCCGGTGCCGTAGGTGAGGCGGAATTCCGCTGATGTCGAGAACTGCCAAGCCAGGTCGCTCATCTCAGCGCCGTCCTCGTAGACGTCAATCCAGTAGACAAGGCCCGCAATGTCAGGCTCCCGGTTGAAGAAGGCCTGATAAAGACGAGCGACATCGGCATGTTCGGGCAAGTATTCAGGAGATTCCAACAGCTCGTCGATTGTGCTGGGAGAGCCGAGATCAATATCGGACGCACCCGCAGGTAGGGGAGCGATAGAGCCGACAGTGACAAGGAAGGCGACAAGCAAAGCTCGCCGTAGGGATGGTGCCGCGGTTTTCATCTAAGTCACGCTACGTGGTGCCCGCTGGCCGATCTATGGGCCGATGGGTCAAGGCCCTGGGTTGATCTGCCTCCGTGACGATGATGTGGGATCGCCCGATGGGAGAAGCCATTGACATTGGTCGAGGCGGCGTCTTTCGGAACCTTTCCAGCCGCCTTGCTCGATGAACTACCGAGTGTTTCGTTTCACCAAGAAGCGATCCAGTACGTTCTTGGTGACTTGAGCGATAGCTGGGTCGTTGGCAAGACCGAAGGCCCAATCGGTGGTACCGATGGTCACGACCTGGCCCTTCGTTTTGCCATATGGCCAACAGGTGAGCATGACGGCATTGCCATGCCTGGCCCTTGATCGGGATTCAGGTGACAGATCGCCATAGATTCGGCTGGCGATGAATTCCAAATCACCCTGGTCATTGAGCGCAGATATGGACGCCGGATACTCGCCAACGGCCAGGTTCGAACTGGGAACGAAGGCAACGATCTCCATGTCCTTAGGACTCCCGTCGCCACCAGCCCGGATCGGTAGCTGGAACTCATCAAACTGGATGCGACAGCCGACGGTTTCATAGCCAACAGCACCATCGTGGGCACCCAACAGATCGCCATATCTCAGGCCAGTACCAGCGAAGAGCCAATGCTCGTCGCGATACACAGTAAATGCGCCTGAACCCCTGGCCACTGACTTGCCGAATCGGTGATAGAGCCCATAGGCCGAGCCAGCGCCGAGGATGGAGGTCTCCGGTTGGGCGACTATTGGGTCGGCCCACATGCCGGACATGAGTTCGGGCTGCTCAGAGTTCAACACAGGATCGTCGGTGTGGGCGGTGTACTTGTAACAAGTCATGCTTGCCAGCGGATCCGCCTGAGCGGAACTTGGCAGTGTCTCTGTGGATGACGGTTCGAGTCGCACTTGCCAGAACATGGTGTTGCCGGAGAAGGTGGCCCAGTTTCCGCCGCTGGCCACATGATCTTCGATCGCCTTGCGTTGGGGTGCTGACCAGTACTCATCATGCCCGACGCTGAGAACCATGGCGCGGCTGTCGAGAAGGCCGGGTAGTTCCTCTAAATCAGACGAGATGGCGAAGTCGAATTCGTAGCCACTGGATTCGGCCCAGTTCACGAAGCGACGTTCGTAGTTGAACCAGCCAGCAGAACCAATGGCGGGTGGGTAGCCGTTGCTCAGTCGATACTTCTGGAATTCTGCCCCGTCAACGTCGGCCTCTTCGCCCCAACGCGTGGGCCGCGCCTTGCGGTCGTCTCGATCGACTTCAGGCCGATGCAACATGCCACGTCCGAATGGTCGACGGAACGAGACGGTGTGAGCTCCGGTGTACAGGCTGCAGCCTCCCCAATTGTTGTAGGCATTCCACGTATTGGTAGCAAGGACCAGCAAGGGGCGACCTGAGTCGTGAGCGGAGCGGACAACGAAGCCACAGTGAGCGATCTCACGCCCCTCCGGAGCGCCATGTGCCTTCAGCGTGATGAGATAGAAGCCGCTGCGCCAGTGATCGGCGATAGGGAAGCTTACCGTGGCTGGCCAGTTGCAACCGTTGGCGTCCGCCCCATCGGGTACAGGATGAAAGGTGCTGGCAACCGCGCTGGTTTGCCAAACGGATTCGGGTTGACCACCTTGGCGTTCGACCCGAATGTCGAACAGATCATGGCGGGAAGAAACGTGAACGCTGACGTTGTCGCCAGCGGTGTAGCTGAGGCGCCCACAGTAGCCCTCGATGTCGTCATAGAAAGCGAGCGGTTCGGCGGGTAGATCGCGTGCCAGCTCGACTTCAGTGGCCATTGGGTTACTAACCTACGGAGGCTACGTAAACAAGGAGCTTGTCGAAGGCCATATTCCAGCCGGCTTCTCCTGGCGAACCTGCGGGTACTCCGACATGGGTCATGACCATCTTCGTCTTGTCGCCGAGGTCTTCGAGAGTGACAATCACCTCAGTCGTGTCGGGGTGACCTTCTGGCATGCCCATGCTGGCGGGAGAGATGATGTTGCCATCTTCGTCAGACATGCTTTCGGTATAGGAGAGCTTGTCGATCGGATTGACGGTGCGGAACTCGCCAACGAACCACATGGTCATTGGGCCACCCGGGGTTTCCATCGCCATGCAAACGTGGCGCTTTCCGCCGACCTTGACTTCCATGTCGGCCACAGGGATTGACGCGCCCTGGGGTCCGTACCACGCCTTGAAGTGATCGGAGTTGGTCCACATGTCCCAAACCAGAGCTTGGGGTGCATCCAGGGTTCGTTCGATAACTACGGAATCTTGTGAGTTGCTTTCAGTCATCTGCTTGTCTTCTCTTTCGGGTTGTCTTGAATCTGTTGTAGGTAGTTGTCCATGCGGTCAAACCGTGCTTCCCAGATGGGGCGGTATTGCTCGGTCCAGGCTGAGATTTCTTTCAGCGGGGATGCCTCGATCTTGCAGGGCCGGTACTGAGCCCGCTTGCCCTGGGTTACAAGTCCTGCTTGTTCCAGGACCTTGATGTGTCGGGATATGGCGGGCAGGGTCACATCAAATGGTGCGGCGATCTCATTCACGCTGGCCTCACCGCCGGCGAGGCGCATGAGAATTGCTCTCCGCATCGGGTTAGCCAGAGCAGCAAACGTCTCGCTGAGCCGGTCTTCGGTCATGGTTCCAGTCATCGTAGATCGGTACTTTACCTTCCTGTTAATTAACAGAAAGGTAAAGTACCGAGTAATTGTGATCCTGTCAAGTCGTGAGGAACCGACTTGACTTATCTCGGGTGGGTTCGTACCTGCGGGCGTGCGCTCAGGCGAGGGTGATCATCGATAGGCCGTCGCCGATCGGCAACATGGCCACCTGTACCCGATCATCTGCGATCACATGAGCGTTGAACTCGCGCAAGGCAATGGTGTCTTCTTGTTGGTGATCTTCGCGCGCGACTCGGCCACTCCAAAGCACATTGTCCACCAGCATCACCCCTCGCGGACTCAGCATGGGAACGAGATGTTCGAAGTAGTCGATATAGCCGGATTTGTCGGCATCAAGGAAGGCCAGATCAACGGCAGTGTCAGCGTTGAGTGCGGCCAGAGTTTGTGATGCTGGTCCGATGCGCAGATCAATCTTGTCAGCTACACCTGCCTCTTCCCAATACGGACGCCCGATCGAAGTCCATTCGTCTGAGACGTCACAAGCAATCAACGTTGACCCCTCATTCAAGGCCTTGGCCACCACCAGGGTCGAGTAACCGGTAAACGTTCCGATCTCGATGACTAACTTTGGCCGCAGCAGGGTTGTGAGCATGCTCATGAACTGGGCTTGAGGGTGACCGATCTGCATGATGCCAGCAGTCATTGCCTGGGTCTGCTCAATCAAACGTCGTTCGATCTCACTGGGTTGAGTCGTATGCGACGCGAGGTACGAATCGATCGTCTCGTCCATGAACTTGCTGATTGGGGCCATGACCCGAGACTACTCAGGCGTACAGTGTCTCGGCCAGCTTCGAGGTGATCATGCCGAGGGCGGTTGTAGCCCACCGATGGAAGGACTAGAGCCATGGAAGCAGAGCTGACCGGTGATGGGGAAGCAGAGCTGACCGGTGATGGGGAAGCAGAGCTGGAGTTTGGTGAGGCCACAAATCTGGTCCGTGGTGGATTGAGCCGATCCCAATTTGCCGAGACTGCCGAGGCTCTGTACCTGACGTCGGGGTATGTGTACGGCTCAGCCGCTGAGGCAGAAGCTGCCTTTGCCGGCGAGCACGATCGCTACATCTACTCCCGCTACGGAAATCCAACAGTCGCCATGTTCGAAGAACGGCTTCGGTTGTTGGAAGGTGCTGAAGCGTGCCTTGCCACTGCTAGCGGTATGGCAGCAGTGTTCGCGTCGTTGGCCGCCTTGGTGAGCGCTGGCGACCGGGTTGTTGGATCCCGGGCCTTGTTCGGTTCATGTCATGTGATCCTTGCCGAGATCCTGCCCAGGTTGGGCGTAGAGACCTCGCTGGTCGATGGCACATCCTTGGACGAATGGGAAGAGGCGCTTGCCGGTGGTGCAAAAGCCGTTTTCTTGGAAACTCCCTCGAATCCAGGATTGGAGATCATCGATCTCGCCGCGGTATCGGACTTGGCGCACGCGGCCGGTGCAATTGTCATTGTCGACAACGTCTTCGCCAGCCCTGTTCTGCAAAAACCACTGGAGTTCGGAGCCGACGTCGTGGTGTACTCCGCGACCAAGCACATTGACGGGCAGGGGCGGACCCTTGGCGGAGCGATCCTTGGCACGAAGGAGTACATCGATGAGATCGTCATGCCGTTCACTCGTCACACTGGCCCAAGTCTGAGCCCGTTCAATGCCTGGGTGTTGGCCAAAGGTCTGGAGACCATTCGGCTCAGGGTTGAGGCTTCCACTCTTGCCGCAGCGACATTGGCCGATCGGTTGGATGATGACGCCAGGGTGACTCTAGTGCGTTACCCGAGTTTGGTGTCTCATCCTCAACACGAGCTTGCTAGTCGACAGATGAAGGGCGGCGGCACTATTCTGACCATCGATCTTGGTACGAAGGATCGAGCGTTTTCGTTCTGCGACGCGCTCAACTTGTTCGACATCTCCAACAATGTTGGTGACTCGAAGAGTCTGGTGACTCATCCGGCGACCACCACCCACCGGCGGTTACCAGCCGAGGCTCGCCAAAAGGTGGGAATTGGCGATGGAATGGTGCGTCTCTCCATAGGTCTCGAAACAATCGAAGACCTCTACGCAGACCTGGACCAAGCCCTTCCGTAACGGCCTTGCTCGTCGCCGGTCGTCGGCGACGTGAGTTGAGTGAGCTCGGCAATCTCGTGGGCGGCGCGTCTGCTCTACCCCCGTTAGTGTCGCAGGCCATGGCGCATCCCAAGATGTTTGACGACGATGACCCGGTGCTCGCGCGACTTCGCAAGGTGTGCCTTGCGCTCCCCGCTGCTGGTGCGAAACTTTCTCACGGCCGACCAGTGTTCTTCACAAAGAGAATCTTCGCGATCTACGGAGCTGTTCTGAAGGGTGAGCACGACTCCGGTCGCTATGACCAGGCCCTGCTCTTCATGCCCGATGCAAACGAAGCTGCTGCTTATCATGTCGACGATCGAATCTTCAGTCCCGCGTACTGGGGTCCCTCTGGATGGCTCGGTCTCGATCTCTCTCCCGCTGACACCGATTGGGACGAGGTAGCGGAGCTCGTGGAAGACTCATACCGCTCAACGGCGGGCAAGAGACTCCTAGCCGAACTCGATGAGCGCTAGGTGGTCACCGCGTTTGACGTTGGTTTCGCTAAGGGAACGACCGTACGCCTCCGGGACTTGAACCCGGAACCTGCGGGTTAAGAGTCCCGAAAGAAAGGTCCAGTCAGTTCCGTGCAGTCCTCCTACCAGGGGTTTCGTCCAGGCGCGTGTCCAGCGAGTCCTGTGGAGTCCGGTCTAGCACGGTGAGTTTGGCACCCACTTAAGCACCCGCCTGGTTGTCAGGATGCTCGCAAGTCGCTGATCCAGTTGGCGAAGCAGTCACGGGTTGCGTTTGGGTCTTCGGTGGGCAGCTCAGTATCAGTGATGCGGGTGATCTTGGTGAAGGCGTCGGCGATGGCGGCAGTGGCCAGGCCACTGTCGAGTTGTTGTGCCCAGTTGATGCAGTTGTCTTGGCCGTATCGCTGTTGGAGGGCGTCGAGGTCGGTGAAGTCGCGGCCTTCAGCCCGATCGATGATGGCGAGAACCTTTCGAGCCGCGAGATCTCGAGCAGCGAGAAGTGGAAGGCCATCAACAACCTCGATTGGAAACAGCGGGGGTGAGTCCACCGCCAAGTCAACTTCGACGCTGTCTTGGCCCTTGGTTGCGACTAGGCGTGTGAACGTTTGGTGATGGCGGATGACAGCGACGGTCCATGCTTCGGTTTCAAGAGCATTCTGGAGTTGGTTGGCCAGGGGAGTGACATCGCCGGGCGGTGTACGGGCTTCGCTGCCACAAAGGCGTCGATGTCGCGGGTGGGTCGGTCAATGGCGCCGTGAACGACGAGGGCTGATCCACCAGCGAGTGCGAATCCACCGGCGGCTGGGAGCGAGAACAGGATGCGGGCGATGTTGAGCTGGGCGGTATCAAGGGAAGTCATGCCGCAGGCGTCTCGCTGGTAGCTCGGTGCTCGTGTTCGATGAGGGATTGCCATGGGCGGCGCAGATCCGCAGGCAGTACGAGGTCGGGCCACGTTTCGCACAGCAGCAGACCGTCGACGATGCCGACAATGTCTTGGGGTGTCCCCTCGCGAAGTACGACTTCGTATGCGCGTAGGCGGTCTCCTCGTTGGGAGAGATCAAAGGTGCGTGGCGGTCCGCTCCACCATAAGTGGATCGGGGCTTCGAACTGGCGGAGTGCTGTCGGTGTTGGCAGTCTCCATAGATGTGATGGGATGGCGTATGGGCGTCGTGTCTGAGTCCAGTGCCATATAGGTGGCGCAGTTATTTGTAGTGTTGCGCCGACGGCATTGAGGAGGTTCTGAGCGGTGGGGATTCGCGGTTCGCGTCGGCCTGCTTCATACGCTGCGATGTTTGGTCGGGCTATGCCTGTCATGGCGGCGACTTCTGCTTGGGTAAGAGCTGCGGCGAGCCGTGCTTCTTTCAATGCTGTCGAGAACTCCATGACATGTATCGTAAACGATACGTTGAGTGTTTCGCAACCATGACTTCTGCCGACGAAGCACCCCGGCGACAACTGCAGCTGGATGACGGGTCGATGGACTGGACGCGGTGATGCCAAGTACGACAGCGGCATCGCTGGTGGAGATGAAGTGTTGGCCGTGTCCGATCAGCCAATCGGCAAACTCAATCGGGGCGACCTTTGTTTTGATCATGCCGCTTAGAGTGTCAAAACATAGGCGCATTGTCGGGGTTTGATTCATAAGACGGCAGTTCTCAGCAAATCGCAGGTTTGTTGAGACTGCTAAATGCCTTTGTCAGTAGAAGCCCATGTTCACTCCATGTGAGTCTCAAGTGGGCTCCGACTGACCAAAAGGTTGAGATGGACGCGACTCTGCTGTTGCTTTGGTATGCAGTTAGTCACCGCTCCTCTGCTCTAGAAAGCCTCTGAGTCGGCGCAGTGTTTTGACTCCGCGTGTGGACTTGGCAACCTGGTCGATGACGTCCCAATCGAGGTGCCCCGCCAGTCCGAGGAGCGTCTCGTTGCGGGCTTCATCTGCCCGAACTCTGAATACAGGAGACGCTTCGAACGGGCGAGCGATTTCTCTTAGCTTGGAGGACGGGTCTGGCTGACCGGTCAATCCGGTCCTGGTGTCAAGTCCCGGCATGTCAAGTCCCGGTGTCAAGTCCCGGTGTCAAGTCCCGGTGTCAAGTCCCGGTGTCAAGTCCCGGTGTCAAGTCCCGGCATGTGTGACCACCGTGTGACCACGGGCCTGTTTTGGCCAAAACGGCGAAACCCCAGGCGCTCCCGAAAAGCGGGTGTGACCTGGGGTTTCTTGTAAGTACGCCCCCCGGGACTTGAACCCGGAACCTGCGGATTAAGAGCTGGATCAAGCCAGTTTCACCCTGTCCCGGATTGTGTTGATATATGGCCTCTGAACAGGGAAAACGTTAGTATTCGTGTGTCGGACCATACCGTCGGATACCTGTGGATAACAGGCTCTCACGGATCTACTGTGACCACCTCGTGACCACGGAGCTGATCGCTGGGCCTCTGTCGGTCGAGTGCGACCCGGACCATGCCGAAGTGTTCTTTCGCTCATGGTGACCGTGCATGTTCATGTCTGGGTCAAGACCGCTCGTAGTGACAACATCTTTAGCCTGTTCGCTCAGTCGGGCTCTGCTTGTGGACTTCTAGCAAATTGTTTACGATCCTTTGTTCCAAAGGAAGGGATTCGGTGCGCCTCTCCTGGCGTTGACGTTCCTAGCTGCGACCGCAGCGTCGAATGATGATGGCTGGCCGAAGATGAACTCTTCGAGGATCGTGTCGCCAGCGCTTCGCAACGACCTAATGTTGCCTTCTCTATCTGCATCAAACCAGATCATCGGGAGAGCAGAGTCGTCGGTCCCGTAGCCAAGTGATGCTTCCCATCTTCCGCCGACTCTCAAGGAGGGCGCTCCGTATTCAAGCTCGACATCCTCGGATGTCCGTTGTGTATCATTGAGCCAGCTTGCAGCTCCATTGGCGAGTCGCCAATACTCTGCCCGCTCAACTTGGTGATCGAGTTCTATCCACCCCAGTTCGAGTCCTATTTCGACTAGCGGGGCTTGTTGGATGCTCTCTATACAAGGGACGTTGCCAAAGGCCCCTTGGAGAGCGCCACGAAAGCCGTTCTCAGACCACCAGCCCCGTTCAACAAGTCGGGTACCCATCGATTCGAGCTTTCCCTCTGTGAAGTCGATGAACGCTAGGTCTCTAATATCAGTGCTGGCCTGCAGATCACCCCACATCCCGGGCCGCCGGACGCTGGAGTTCAACCGGTGGATCAGTCTTTGTCGATGCTCTCGAACGTGGCGGTATCCCTTGGTCGTTGGATCTGAGATGTATAGGTCAACCTCGTAGTTGAGTCTGAGCGATGTGAGATCCTTCAGGGCATCTGCGTCCAGCCCGATGCTGGCGCTCGATGGGTTGTGCGCGAAACAGAACAAGCTCGGTCTGATCTCATACTTGGCGCATACGGCTATGAAATGATCCCGGACGGGAAGCAACTGATTCGTCAAGTACTCGATGTGTCGCCCTAGCTCGGCTGAGTCAACTGACCCTTCGGAACTCAGGAACCAGCCAGGTTGTAGGGACGGGCGTTCATCCCCGGTGAGGGTGCTACAAGGGAATATGCCGAGGACCTGAGTAACCGCATCAGGATCTAGCGATTCGCCTATGAGTCTGACAGTCGCGTAAACCCGAGTGGAGTCACCATATTCCGGTTGTGGGAAGTCAATCGCCATCGGAAACCACTGCCCCTTTGATGAGTTGTTTCACACGCCACCGATCGGCGACATTGCAAAGTGCGACGTATCGTCCATCCTGGTCGAGGTCGGCGAGGAATGCGAACCGTTTGCGCGTCGAAAGTTCCCACCCTTCGATGTCGACCGGGGTAGTTAGATAGCCGATGTCTTCTTCGTTGAATTCGTCTTCGGAACGTTGCCGCAGGATGTCCTCTGGCTGGAATGGCCGTTCTCCTAGTCCGTCGTCAACGACGTCATGCCATACCTTCATCACCGTCAATCTGCGGATGAGTGACTCGTTCATTGGGCCACCGCGGGCGAACCAGGCAAGGTCATAGAGATCGCGTGCGAGGCTTGCTCGGCGATACCGAGCGAGTTTTTCGGACAACACCTCCTCGACTCGCATAACCGGTATCTGAGGGATCGTGATGTCGTAGTGAGCATGAATCGGCAGTTCAATAGGGGAGAGGAGTTGTGGCTTGAGCCACGACTTCTTTGGTGAACAGTCGATTCGGGCCGGTAGTTCGGGGACGTCAAAAGGAGTCTCAATGTGCAGAGTCGATCGCCGGTGCTCGTTGATTGGTTCGACCCGGAAGGCGAACCCTCCCAGCCTCGCCCCGTCAAGAGTCTCAAGGAGGAGTTCTGCAACCGGCTGATCGGCATCAGAGAAGTCCAGGTCAGTGGAGAATCGGCCGGAGCTTCCTGCTCGATATTTTCGGAGGGCGGTGCCGCCCTTGAAGACGACTCCAAGATCGAAGATTCCAGCCTCGCTGATGATGGCAAGGGCGTGGTCTTGGGCGATGTCGATGAGAGCCGGACCGCGACCGCCCTTCCTTCCTTGGTAGTGGCGGCCGAGGTGTCCTTCAGTAATCATGTCTGGAAGTCGATCAGGGCTGAGTCAATAACATCGAATTTGCTGCTGTATCGGCCTCGTTGGCCACGTCGTCCGAGGTAGTAGGGGCCGTGGCCTGCTGGGGCATCTGTCTTGAGGGCACTGGCGAGATCGGAATCACCTCCGCGATCCAAAAGGTATGCCAGCCTCATCCATGTTGAGCGAGGCTTGCCTGCTAGCTCTGCTCGTACATCATCCTCGGAAACTTCTTTGGTGGCCTGGGTTAGCCAATCACCCACGTTGGGCCAGTCGTGGTAACTGGCCGGGCGATGACTCATCGCTACAAGCAGTGTTGGCACCTGCCATATGGGAAGCCCGTCTCGGTCCTTGACGTCGAGTGCCGGGATGAAGCGAACGACTCGGTATTCACTCAGGGCTGGAGGAAGTCGTAGGCCGGGAGGTGCGGAGATCACATGCCGGTTTGGTGATCGGGTGGAGAGGCCTAGTAGCCAGGCGGCAGACTCGGCTGCAAGTTCGACGGGAAGGTCGGGCCGTTTCTGAAGGGTCGCTCGGAGTTCTATGTGAGGGTCCCCGGCATCGATCGCGCCGGCCCGTGCCGCTGGTGCGAATTCCCAATAGCCACGAGTGCGGAGGGGGAGGAGCCATCCTCCATTCGTGAGTTCTTCGACCAGGTACCGAATTGTCGTCTTGGACTCTGTGGTGGCTATGGCGCGCTTCAGGTCTTCGCTGCTGACAACGAGGGGTTGGTCAAGTTCGAGTTGTTCGAGTACAGCGGCGACCGCAGGGGGGATGGTTCGCACTGTCGTTAGTGTACAGCAATATCTGTGATTCGCAGAAGATGCTGCGGTAGTTCGACAGTCATGCCGGTCGGTAGTCGGCCGCTGGGCGCCTACCGGAGCTGCACTGTCAAGCATAAACCGGCACAGCACACCGCTCGGCGGAACCAGTGTGACCACGGCCCCATTTCGGGCCAAAACGGCGAAACCCCAGGCAGCCCCGAAAAGCGGGTGTGACCTGGGGTTTCTTGTTCGTACGCCCCCCGGGACTTGAACCCGGAACCTGCGGATTAAGAGTCCGTCGCTCTACCAATTGAGCTAGAGGCGCTTGTTGGAACGCAGAATACTACCGCAGCCAGCCCCTAGTTTCCTCTGAATTGTTGTACCTGCCCCGGAGCAACTCCGAAGGCGCAAGTTCTGGGCTTATGACTCGTTTCGTCCCGAAACGGCCGCTGCCCTCCAGGACATGACCAGATATGCCACCATCACCGCCAGGAGCGCAAGCGCCCAGATGGGAACACCGTTGAGCACTTCATTCTTCGGTGCAAACTGGATCGCCAAAATCCCGCCAGCTACGCCAACCATTCCGCTCGAGGACATCGCCTAACCTCTGCTTCCTTTTTGGCTCAAAGAGCCGTTCGCCTCACAGCGTTCCGCAACTGCTGCTTGTGCACACAGTAGTCGATGGGCCACTTGCCCATCAAGGAGATCGACGCTTGAAGTCACGATTAGTCGCGAGCAATATCACCCAATGGCCAAGATAAAAATGCAGCGGGGCCCGACACAAGGTCGGGCCCCACGCAATTTTTTTGGGGTGATCGAGGGGATTCGAACCCCCGGCCCTCAGGATCACAACCTGATGCTCTAACCAACTGAGCTACGACCACCAAGAGTTCGTGATCTTAGCGCCCTCAACCATCAATTGGCGAACAGTTTGTCGATCCACCCCTAGCATGTAGCGCCATAGCCTTCGTAGCTCAGCTGGATAGAGCATCGGACTTCTAATCCGACGGTCACAGGTTCGAATCCTGTCGGAGGCACAAACCAGCATTTCGGATAGACGGCATCAGTGGCGACGGTCCCGAGCATTGACTTTGGCTCAGCCCTCGGAACGAGTGACAGCGCTCACGGTGCAGCGAATCTCATCATCGACATTGTCGGTGACTGTGTCTACGTCGAAGACGATTGTCTCGCCCGGAGCAACACTCTTCACCGACGCGAATCCGGGAGGGTCCAATCGTCGATTGTCGGATCCGGTGAACTGGACGGTGATCGAGTAGGAGTACTGTTCGTCCCCGTCATTGTTGACTTCACCAGAAACCTGAGCAACCAGCCCTTCCAGCTTGCACGTGGTTTCGTCCAATGAAACCTGACCGAGGGCCTCGGCTTCTTCGGCCTCCAACTCAGCGGTATAGCTATCGAATTCTTCTCGCCCTTCCTCAATGAGGGTCCCTGCCCTTCCAAAGAATGTGGCGGCAGAGAACAGGCAACCCCCGACCGACAGCACCAAGAACCCCAGAAAGGCAAAAAGAACAATCGTGCCAGTGTTCAGTCCCTTCTTCTTGGCCGGAGCGTGGGCTGGTGGCGGCGTGCCAGAAACAGGTGGACCTGACATCGGGAGATGGCCCGACGAGACAAGGGGAGGAACAACTGGAACGCGGGGAGGTACTGATTGTGTTGAGACCGCTCCGTCTGCAACCGGTCCTTGGCCGTGTGGCCACCAACGTCCATCTGACCGCTTGCTCCAACCTTCAGGAGCAGGAGTGGGATAGTGATTCCCATCCCAAGCCTCATATGTCTCACTCATCAGCACCTTTTTCTTGTCGTGCAGATCCTAGACGACCGCCGCCTCCCGACCAGTGTTCAAGCGGCAAAGGGTGCGATTGGCCGAGACTTCTAGAAATCTCACGCTGTGTGAAAACTGCCACACTCAGAGAGAAAAAGGTTGCTTTCTTCGTCAAACTTCGTAACGTATCTGTCACGAAGAGCTTTCTCGGGGGCTGACAATCCGAGCAAACGTGCAGATAGCCACCAGGCGCCAGGCACGAAGACTCGTCACCTAGAGATCGCATCCTCCCAAACCGGGACTGAGTGCGATTGTGTGCCCACCGAGCGGCACCCGGTTCTTCACTTGCTTTGGCGTACCGAACGACCCGGCGCGCTGCAAGAGGTTCTAGTAATGCTGAAAAAACTTTTCTCCGTCTTCGCGTGCGCGTTGACTCTCACAACAACGATGGCCATGGTTGGCGGATCACCAGTCGAAGCGGCTCCCGCTCACGATGACCAGATCACCCGCCTCTACATCACCGCCCTCGGTCGCTACCCCGACGCTGACGGCCAGGACTACTGGACCCAGCGGCGAATGGACGGAGAGTCCCTCATCGATTTGGCCAGAGAGATGATCACCTTTCCCGAAGCACAGGCAGCAACTTCTGGCGACTTCATTGTCGATGCCTACCGCAACGCGCTCGACCGCTACCCAGATTCCGAAGGCCATGCCTATTGGCTTGCGCTCGAGGATCCTGCCGCAGCTATTGCCTACATCTCCGACTCCGAAGAGCATCGCCTGATTACCGGAACCCTGGCTCCTCCTCCGACCGGTCCCGTAGCGTCGAATCCAGCAGCGAAGAGCAACCACCCCAATGGCTGGGTCGACGCAGGACACGGAGTTTTCGTACCCACTATTCTCCTGGACATCCGCTGGTGTGAATCCAGCGGCAGCTACACGGCAGCGAATCGCCGTTCTTCGGCCCGAGGCGCCTATCAGTTCCTCACCAGCAGCTGGGCTGCCTACGGTCACGCCGACCGCTATGGCGTCAACTCCGCTGACAAGGCAACACCAGCTCAACAAGACGAAGCAGCGGTCATCACCTGGCGTCAATCAGGAACTCGCCCCTGGAACGCCAGCCGCCACTGCTGGGGATAGGCCCCAAGCCTCCACTCGCAACTTGGTCAGTCAACGTGCAACACTGCAGCAATGGCTGACAATCTCGACGAACTCACCAACCAGACGGTCGAACTTCTCCAGACCATGATCCGGAATGCCTGCGTCAATGACGGCACCCCCGAATCTGGTCAAGAAGTCCGCAGTGTCGAAACCCTGATCCACTTCCTCGAAGGAACGGGCCTGGAAATCGAGCGCTACGAACCAACTCCGGGTCGGGTCTCGATCGTGGCCCGCATCGACGGATCAGACCCTGATGCGCCAAGCCTGTGTCTGATGGGTCACACCGATGTCGTCCCGGTCACTCTCGATGGCTGGACCCATGACCCCTTCGGTGGCGAGCTCATTGATGGTGAAGTTTGGGGTCGCGGAGCAGTTGACATGCTCAACGTCACGGCATCAATGGCGGTCGCCTTCCGTCATCTAGCCCGCACCGGTTTCCAACCCAAGGGCGACCTGATCTTCTTCGCCGTCGCCGATGAAGAATCGGGCAGTGCTCACGGCGCCAGATGGATGGCCGACAACCATGCCGACGCCATTCGTGCCGACTATGTCCTCACCGAAAGCGGGGGAGTGCATAGCGGCGACCCCGAGGCGCCAGCAATCGGCGTCACCGTTGGCGAGAAGGGGGTCGCGTGGCGACGGCTGAAGGTCACTGGTGTCCCCGGCCACGGATCTCAACCATTCCGCCGAAACAACGCCCTCGTCAAAGCTGCGGGGGTCATCCAGCGACTCACCGACTATGCGCCGCCACCCAAGTTCACCGAACTGTGGCCAGAGCGCGTGCGAACGCTCAATCTGAGTGAAGAAGAAAGCTCGATCCTGCTGGACCCCACCAAGATCGATGCTGTCCTGGCCGAGCTGCCAAGCGCTACGGTGGCCGCCTACCTGCACGCTTGCACCCACACCACCTTCTCTTGCAATGTGGTCGACGGCGGACCGAGCATGAAGACCAACACCATCCCCGATCAGGTCAGTATCGACGTCGACATTCGGACCCTGCCCGGTGAAACCGATGCCGAGGTACAGGCCCACCTGGATGAAGCTCTCGGTGACATGTCCAATGATGTGCAGATCGAGATCCTCATGAATGACCAAGCATCAATGAGTCCGCTCAACACCCCGCTCTGGGACAGCTTGCAGAAGGCCATGAATCGTCCCTTCCCTACCGCATCCATGACCCCACAAATGGGTGTCGGATTCACCGATTCTCGAATCTTTCGCGAACTTGGATCGGTAGCTTATGGAGCGGCCTTGTTGTCGCCGGCGCTTGATGCGGCCTCCTTCGGATCACGCTTCCATGGCAACGATGAACGCATTGATGTCGAGTCGTTGCGGCTCACAACCCAGCTCTGGCTCGATGTGACCCGAGACATGCTGAGCTGACTGGCTTAGCTGGTTTGGCGACCGACCGTGTCGGCACCAAATCGCTCGATGTCCGCTTCTAGTTTCAATGGTGAGATACCGGGCAGGTCGCGCTCGGCGTCATGTAGCTCGGGGGGAACCGCCCACATCAGCTCGAATTCCAATCCATCGGGATCCTTGCAATACAGACTGCGAGAAACCCCATGGTTCGTGGCTCCCACCAGGGCGCCAGCTTCTTTCAACTTGTCTCGCAGCTCGATGAGTTGGCCCAATGTCGGGACCTCCCAAGCCAGGTGATACAGACCAACAGCCTTATCCCCAGCACCATCGTCCATCGCGTCATCGCCAATAGTGAAGAATGCGAGATCATGGTCATTCATCGAGTCAGACGAGCACTGCATGAAGACACCGCCAGCAGACTCCGTGGTCCTGACAAAGCCAAGATGCTCGGCGAAGAAGTCTGCGGTTCGTTGGGCATCTCGGACATAGAGCACCGCATGATTGAGGCGAGTTATGGGCATGTCACTAGCAAACCGCTACTGCTCCACATTTACTCCCGGGCCAGACATTCTTGATCAACGCACTGGAGCCTGATCAGTTCAGTACCTAACCCGGAAAGGGCCTACAGTCGCCCCATGACCTCAACCACCGGACGGCCCCGCAAATCAGTCGGCAACCTCCCGGCCTACAAGCCCGGCAAGGCGGCAGCTGCCGCCGAGCAGGAACACGGCATCGCCAACGCAATCAAGCTGGCCTCCAACGAAGGGCCATGGGGCCCCCTGCCTTCAGTCCAAGAAGCACTAAGAGCGCAAGCATTGAACATCAACCGCTACGCCGACCCTAGGGCAAGCGAGCTTCGGTCAGCCATTGGCCAATGGGTTGGCGTTGAACCGAATCAGGTCACCATCGGCTGCGGCTCGGTTGGTCTGATCCAACAACTCTTCCTCACCTACATCGACCCCGGAGATGAGGTCTTGTACCCCTGGATTTCCTTCGAGGTGTACCCCATGTTCACACAGCTCATGGCCGGAGTCGCCGTGAACCCCGACCTCGTCGATCACGCCATTGACCTGGATGCGGTCGCCGCTGCCATCACCGCTAAGACAAAGCTGCTTATCCTCGCCAACCCAAACAACCCGACCGGAACCGCATTCTCGGTGTCTGCGCTCGCTGGTTTCATGGAGTCGGTTCCGAACGATGTCGTTGTTGTGCTCGACGAGGCCTACCGAGAGTTCACAAATCCGTCGCTGGGTGACCCCGTCGCCGAGCTTCTCGGCGAGTTCGGCAACCTGGTTGTGCTTCGCACCTTCTCCAAGGCCCAGGGGCTGGCTGCCCTTCGAATCGGTTACGCCGTTGCCAGCGAAGACCTGATTTCCACCATGGACCGCACTGCCTTGCCCTTCGCTGTGAATGGTCAAGCCCAAGCGGCGGCTCTGGCATCGATTGCCGCTCACGATGAGGTCATGGAACGGGTTGAGATTATTCGAGCCGAGCGTGATCGTATGGTGACAACCCTCACGCAACAAGGGTGGACGGTCCCGGCGTCGGAAGCGAACTTTGTGTATCTGCCGCTCGGGGATCAGACCAACGCAGTCCATCTGGAGTTGGAGAAAGCCGGACTGGTCACTCGACCTTTCCCCGGAACTGGCCTTCGCATCACCGTCAGTCAGGCCGACGAAAACGATCGTGTGCTTGGCGTCCTAGCTGGATTGGATCCAATCGCTTAGCTAGGCGACTAGCCGGTAAGCGGCTAGCTAGTGAGACCGGGCTCCAGCGAATGCAGCCGCTTGATGGCTGTCACCATGATTTTGCGGGCGATCGTTGGAACCTCGTCAAGCAGGCTGGAGAATTCGCGCCGGTCAAGAACTTCGCAAACAAGATCCGTCTGGGCTCGCACCGTTGCGCTGCGAGGATGACCAGCAAGAATAGCCATCTCGCCAACAACGTCGCCAGGGCCGAGGGTAGCGATCAATCGCTTGCCGCGATGCACGCTGGCTGTTCCTTCCAACAAGATGAAGGCTTCACGCCCGGGCTTTCCTTCGGTGATGAATTCCTTGCCCTTCTTGATGTCAACCGCCGTCATCAGGCGTTCGATCTTCTTCAGATCGGCCTTGGAGAGATCGCTAAACAGGTGGATCTGAGCCAGGGTTTCCTGGGAGCTAGGCATGTGCAAGTTCCTTCGAGCAATGGAGAAGGTCAATATCCTCGCAGATTCTGCGCTCGGATTGCCTGATGAGTCAAAGAGTTCAGGCCTGACCGATGTCGCCCATCGTGCCTGCCATGTTGTCCGCCCGCTCGATGGTGGCCAGCATCCGCTCATACAAGGCTGGCAGGTCAACTCCCTCGCTGCTCTTTTGGCCAAGTAGGTAGCGAGCGTAGACGCCATGCAGGATGCAGGCGGTCTTGAAGTAGTTAAAGCAGCGGTAGTAGGCCAGGTCCGTCAGATCAGCCCCGGTTCGGTCGGCATAGCGCTTGGCCAGCACTCGGTTGCCGGGGAAACCCGGAGCCGTGGTCGCACCTCCGGGAAGAAGTCCAACATCACCCTCTACCTCAGCATCGCCCCAACCGTTCAGGGCGTATGCCAGATCAGCGAGCGGGTCCCCCAGCGTGGCTATCTCCCAATCCAAGATGGCCGTGACCTGACCAGACTGATCCACCATGCAATTGTGAGGGCCGAAGTCTCCGTGCACGACGCGGGCTGGGCCCTGAGCTGGGATGGCAGAGACCAGGAGTTCGTGCAACCGATGGACTCGTTGGTCGTCATATCCAGCACCCTCTGTGGATGCTGTCCAGGATCCGTACCAGGTGCGGAGCTGCCGACCCACATATCCATCAGGCCGACCAAGATCGTCGAGCCCAACTGATGCTGGGTCTACCGCATGTAGCGCGGCCAGGGTGTCGATGAATGAGTGGGCCATCTGCACCCGAGCCTTCTGATCCAGCCACTCTTGAACATCATCGGCATCGAACATTGCCCGGCCTTCAACCATGCTCATGAGGTAGAAGTCGGCGCCGGTTACGCGCTCGTCGGTACAGAAGCCATAGACCGCCGGTACCGGCACCGCTGTTTCCGCCAGCCCCAGAATGACCTTGTATTCCCTGCCCATGTCATGGGCCTTTGGTAAGAGCTTTCCTTCTGGAGGTCGTCGTATTACCGCTGTCGTGCCCTGCTGATCGAGGAGAGCAAATGTCAGATTGGAATGACCACCAGTTAACCGAGTCCAAGTAAAGGGCGGAACGAGGTTTGAGAGGTTCTCCTCTACCCAAGATTCGACCCGGGCAATATTGAATCCAGGTGTTTCCGAATCGTTAGTTTCGGGGGACATCGGACCAAGGAATCTTCTTGTCGACCCGAGGTTCGCCAGGTAAGCCAAGTACCTGCTCACCAATGATGTTGCGCATGATTTCGCTGGTTCCGCCTTCGATAGAGTTCGCTCTGACTCGCAGGAACGCGTGGCCTACTGATGTGTCCAAGCCGGAAACTGATAGGTCTTCGGGGCGACGGAAGGTGAAGTCATAGCCAATGAGGCCAGCGGGTCCTTGCAGGGTGACACACAGGTCGGTGATTTCTTGATTGAGTGATGCCATGGCCAATTTGGAAACAGACATTTCTGGCCCAGGGTTTCCGGCTCGACGGTTGTTCCCGGCTCGAATATTGGTAAGCCTCAAGACTTCAGAGCGGATCCACAAGCTCATGAGTTCGTCCTTGTGAGCCGCAGTCCTGTCGTGGTCGGGCAACTCATTCCAGATGTTCACTGCGGCCGAAATCGTGCCTGACCCGCGCTTTGGGGCACTACCGCTGCCAGCGCCAATGGCGTTCCGTTCATTCATCAGGGTGGTGAGCGAAACCCTCCAGCCGTCACCCACATCACCAATTCGATCGGAATCGGGAATGCGAACATCAGTCATGTAGACCTCGTTGAATTCGGCCTCACCGGTGATCTGGCGAAGAGGACGCACCTCGACTCCTTCAGATCTCATGTCCATGGCAAAGTACGTCATGCCCTTGTGTTTGGGCGTCGTTGGATCTGATCGAGTTACCAGCATTCCCCAATCAGCCATGTGAGCCAGTGTGTTCCAAACCTTCTGCCCATTGATCGTCCACTCTTCACCGTCAAGTTCGGCCTTGGCTGCTAGCCCGGCGAAATCCGAGCCAGCACCGGGCTCGCTAAACAGCTGACACCAGATTTCTTCTCCGGTGAACATCGGCCGCATGAGGCGCTGTTTTTGCTCGTCGCTGCCGTGGGTGGCGATGGTGGGCGCAGCCAAGTACATGAAGAACGTGGATGAGGCGGGAGCCTTGGCGCCCGCTTCGTGGAGGCGGGTGGAGATGACTCGCTGCAGCTCTGGTCGAAGTCCAAGCCCGCCCGATAGTCGATCGAAATGGACCCAAGCCAGTCCGGCATCGAATTGATGCCCTCGGAACTCCGCCGCACTCAGGGCCTTGGGGTCGTGTTCAGACAACAGTGAATCGATGGCGGCAATGACCGCGATGGATTCATCGTCGGTTCGTTCCTGAGGGGACGTAGTAGTCATTCACAGAGTCTGGCCGACGTTGGCTTCCCGTCAAAGCTCAGGCCGACAATTCCCTTGGCTGCTCGGTCAAGCCGAGTCGGACTGATTCTGAAACCGGTCTGGTTCGTACTCCGGAGACCCATTGGTAGAACTCGGGAAGTGGTAGGGGCTTGGCGAACAGATAGCCCTGTACAAGATCGCAGTTCAACTTGGCCAACAGCTCGAGACTGCGAACGTCCTCGACTCCTTCGGCAACGGCTTCCAAACCAAGTTCGTGGACCAACGAAATTGTCGACTTCACGATGGCTCGGGCATCAGCGTCGGTGAGGATCTCAAAGACGAAGGACTGATCGATCTTGACCTCATCGATTGGTAGCCGCTGAAGATACTGCAGGGAGGAATAGCCGGTCCCATAGTCATCGACAGAGATGCGGCAGCCAAGGTCTCGAAAGGCTTGGAGCTGGACAATGGCACGATCCAGATCGACTACCAATGAATGCTCGGTGACTTCCATGCACAATGATCGGCCGGGCAGGTTCCGCTTGGCTAGCTCGTCGGTCACGAACTGGGGAAGGCGCCGATCAAGCACATCCCGACTCATGAGGTTTACCGAGATAGGGACATCAATGCCTTGCTTGGCCAAGGCCAGTCCGGCATCGAGGCTCGAACGGATAACCATGCGGGTGAAGGCTCCGGCCTGAGAGCCATGCTCGATCAAATCCAAGAACTCATAGGGGGGAATTGTGCCAAGCTCGGGGTGGTTCCAGCGGATGAGCGCCTCGGCTCCGACGAGGGTCTGACCGACAGTGGTCAGCTGTGGTTGCAAGTAGATGCAAAGCTCCCCATTCTCGATCGCAGACTTGATGTCGCCAGCGAGTCGTAGCCGACGAGGGCTGCTGGTGTCGTACTTCGGATCATAGGAAACCCAGTTTTGCTGGGTTCGCTTTGATTCGTACATGGCGACGTCGGCCCGGCGTAGCAAGTCAGCGGGAAGTCGTCCATCCTCGGGGAACTGGGCGACGCCAATTGAGACGCTGAGGTCCAGCGAGATATCTTCCAATTCGACCGATGTCGATAGCTCGTCGGCCAGATCATCCAGACGGCGCACGAGCGCGTCCTGGTCGCGCACATCGTCGAGCACAACCGCGAATTCGTCACCACCGAGCCTGGCTACCTGGTCAGTTGACCGCACCGACGCGGTCAGTCGTTCTCCAACTGCTTGGAGAAGAAGGTCGCCGAACTGGTGGCCGAGGGTGTCGTTCACTTCTTTGAACCGATTGAGGTCAAAGATCAAGACCGCTCCGGCCCGTTCTTCGTCGCGCAAGCGATCGAACAGGAATTCTTCCAGCGTTCCGCGGTTTGCGAGGCCCGTGAGTTCATCAAATTTTGCTCGCTGCTCCAATTGTCGGAGCAAGCGATCAGCGGACAGGGTGGAGTCGAAGGTTGACGCCATGGAAGTGAAAAGTGCGTGCTGTTGTTCATCGAAGACTGAGTTGACACCCAGTCGGTCAAAAACCATGAGCAGGCCGGGTTCAGGCCCAACATTGAGCACGCCGGTCCAGAAGGCGTGCTTGGCGTCCAGATGCTCGGCCACAACAGTTTCCAGATGGCGAACTGATCGCTGGTCTGCGTCGAAGACCCCACTGCTCCATGGTCCGAAGGTGACTCCGTCTCGAGGAAAGGAACTTTCGAATGGTTCGTTGTCGATCACCGCTCGGATCATGATCTCATCGCTGTCGGTGACAACGGCAAGCGCTGCACCTCGGGCGAGCAGGATGCCACTGAGTTGGCGCAGCCCCGCATCCAAACTGTCCGGACCGTTCAGTGCCGAGGCGAAACCGTGTAAGTACTGAAGATCGTGATGCTCGCGGCTGAGCTTGCCGTGAATCTTCAACAGATATGCGATGCCAAGAACCGGTATTACTCCGAGCAGGACGAGCTCTCTCGTCTGAAGCATGGCCGCGGCCAAGACAATGGCGAAGGTGGCTTCAACCGAGAGAATGAGCTGACTCCGTCCAATCTGGCGGAACAGGTCAGGACGGAACTCCCGTTCGGCCAACATGATGATTCCCGGCACCGCAATGAGGCTGAAGAGTGCAGACAAGACAAGTGCCAGGCCAATAACCAGCCATTGATGGAAGTATTGGGGTTCCGATCCGCTGAGAACCGTGCCAGCAACGACGAGGGCGATGATGGTTTCGGCCCATATCAAGCTGGTATTCCAGAACAGTTTGACGGGAGACTGGCGACGAATAGCACCAAAGGTGAAAGCGCTTCCAACGACGCGGGCCAGGAGAACCCCAAGAGGATTTACCCACAAGAGGCCAATCACCAGGGGAGCAGCGATGAGGCTAATGCTGTGGGTTTCCTTGCGAATCTCGATGTGGAGTGCGCGCGCCTCAGCAGCGAAGAATACGATCGTCAGACCGATGATTGGCAGTACTTCAGCCACTTCTGGTCTGTCCCCGGCTCCGAAAGTTCGAAGGAGGACCCCGCCAAACCCGAGAAGAGCCAATGCGTACAAGATGATCGGGAGATTGGACCGGAAACGTCGCGGGATATGGCTGTAGAGGCGGCGCGTCAAGGACATTGTTTCCCCACGCCGCTGAATTGTGGTGATCGGAACCGCAGGCGGTGTGGATCCGTCATCGCAAGCACCTACTTTGCTGTCCAGTAACTATCGGACAAAAGCGGGCAGGCTTAAGGGTCTGGGCCTGTTTGGGCCGTCCTCACCGTGGGTGAGGAACTGTTGGTTGCGCTCGCAGGTGGGGCCGCTAGTTGCGATGGATGGCTGACCAGACCCGTTCAGGAGTAAGGGGCATGTCGATGTGGCTCACGCCAAGGTGGCTTAGCGCGTCGACAACGGCATTGTGCAGGGCGGGCGTTGAGCCGATAGTTCCGGACTCGCCAATCCCCTTGGCTCCCAACGGGTTTCGAAATGTGGGAGTCTCGGTATTGCTCGCTTCGAAGTTGATCAGCTCGGTGGCGGAGGGAATTAGATAGTCCATCAGATTGCTGGTAATTGGATTGCCTTCGGCGTCATAGCAGACCTGCTCAAATAGTGCTTGAGCAACACCTTGGGCGATGCCGCCATGCTGCTGGCCCCGCACAAGCATTGGATTGAGGATCTTGCCGCAGTCATCAACAGCAATGTGTCGCAAGATTTCAATCTGACCGGTTTCGATGTCGACCTCAACTATTGAGACGTGAGAGCCGAACGGGTAGGTCGAGTCCTGCCCGTCAAAGTCCAGCTCATGGGCGAGACCCGCGTCCATATCGGCTGGCCGACGTGAGGCATCGTTGGCTGCAGCCGCTAGCTCACCCCACGAAATGGCTTTGGCTGGCACGCCAGCCACTTGCAGGCCCGCAGCTCCTTCTGACCCAGATTGCCCCGGTTGTGCACCCGATGGGCTCTTTTCAATGTCGGCGACATTGGCTTCCAACAAGTGGGCGGCCAACAATTTCGCCTTTTCCAGAACAGTTTCGCTGGCAACGTGCACCGCTGACCCTGCGGTCTGCAATGAGCGAGATCCCATGGTTCCCGCCCCGCGGGGGATGTGGTCGGTGTCGGACTGGACCAGGGTGACCTTGTCCATGGGGATCCCCAGCATGTCCGAAACCAGCATGGAGAACGCGGTGTCGTGGCCTTGACCATGGGCGCTCGTGCCGACTCGTGCCGTGGCGGTTCCATCCTCGTGGACTTCAACTGCTCCGAACTCGACGTGCAGTCCATTGGGGGCGGTTACCTCGACATAGCTGGCGACACCAATTCCCAGTTGTTTGGTGCTTCCGCTTGCTCGCCGCTCAGCTTGGGCGGCCAACATGTCTTCGTAGCCAGCAACTTCCAGAGCCCGTTCCAGAGCCTTGTTGTACTCGCCGACGTCATAGTTCGCTCCACCATGAGTGGTGAGAGGAAAATCATCTGGTTGCAGAAAGTTCCGCCGCCGAATTTCCACTGGATCAATGCCGAGTTCGTCGGCGGCGATATCAATGATGCGTTCCAGAAGCTGTGTGGCCTCAGGCCGTCCGGCACCGCGATAGGCGGCCGTGGTCGAGGTATTGGTCATGGCTGAGCGCGCCCGGAAGTGAAGCTTGGGGATCCGGTACACACCCTGGCTCATGGACTGGGTGAAGACGGGAAGAAGGGCTCCAATTGCTGGGTACGAACCGGCATTGGCAACGACATTAATGTCAATACCGGTGATGACTCCGTCGTTGCTCAGTCCCAGCTTGCCGTAGAGGACCATGTCGCGGCCATGGGCCATGGCGACCATGTTTTCGCTACGACCTTCGGTCCACTTCATCGGGCGCTGCAGTTCCAGAGCCAGAGCAGCGGTAAGGATGAACTCGGTGTAGGGGCCGGCCTTTGATCCGAAACCGCCTCCCACCGTTGGGGCAGCGACTCGCAATGCTTCGGTTTCCAGGCCAAGTTGCCCAAGCAAAGCATCACGAACCCCGATCGGGTTCTGGCTTGGGATCCAGACCTCAAGCTTCCCGTTCATGTTGGGTAGGGCGACACAGCCGTTGGTTTCCATCGGCACACCAGCCAAGCGTTGGCTGACGACGCGAGCTTCAACAATCCGGTCGGCGCCAGCCAAAGGATCCTCATCACCGATAGCAGTCTCGAAGATCTGATTGCTGGTCGGGGCTCCGTCGGTGACGTGCTCCTCGAACAGGATTGGTGCCCCCTCCGCTAGGGCCTGCTCCGCATCGGTCACAACCGGCAATGGCTCATAGTCGACCAGGACAGTTTCAACCGCGTCTTCGGCTTGGGCCCGAGTCTCGGCCACCACAACAGCGACGATGTCGCCAACGAATCTGACCTTGCCTTTGGCCAAAGGTGGCCGAGCCACCGCTGGTGGCCAGATTGGGAAACCGATAAACGGTTCCAACTCAAGAGTCTCGGCACTGTGCACGGCAATGACCCCCGGCTGAGACCGGGCTTCGCTGAGATCGACGGACGTGATGCTGGCGTGGGCAAACGGTGAGCGAACAAAATGAACATGACAAAGCTCATCGACGACCATGTCGTCGTAAAACTCGTCGGTTCCAAAGAGGAGAGACGGGTCCTCCTTGCGAAGGACAGCATTGCCGAGGATGGAGCCTTGCACGTTGGTCATGCCTGAGCTTAGGTGGAATCGAAGGCTCCGGGGTACTTCGCCGCCGCCTCCCAAGCCAGCTAGTTCAAGAATGACTCGAGTGCAGTCTTCACTTCTGTTTGGTAGTTCTCGATATTGCCCATCTTCACCTCGGCAAAGCCGCGAACCTGATCAGCCAGATCGGCAATGGCAATGGCGTCTTGGTAGCGCTGGTTATCAGTGGTTCCGGTCGAGAGTTCTTCGATCAGGGTGGTGATGAGATTCTCGTAGTCAACAATGAGGGCCCGCTCGGCGACACGCTCGGCTGATCGGCCGAAGGGATCAAACCGTCTTCCCCGGGCCTTCTTCGATTTCACGAGACCTTCGAACATCTTGCGACCTGCAACCTCGGGAATGGCGATCTTGCGATCGATGCCAACCGCCTTCATCGTTGGCGGTTCGAGCCGGTAGTTGAGCTTGGCGTTGGGCCCAAAGAGTGCCTTGGCCTGCTCGGACAAATCAGACTTCAAGGCCAGTCTGGCTACTTCGTACTCATCCTTGTAGGTCATGAGCTTGAACAAGTGCCTAGCAACCGTCTCACTAAGCTCACACGAATCACCGGCGAACTGCTGCTCAGCTTCACGGACGTTGCCGACGAAATGGGCGTAGCGGTCGGCGTAGCCCTGATCTTGATAGCCCACCAGCTCTGGCAACCGCCAGGCCAGTGTTTCTTGAAGCTGGCTGCTACCGCCGATGCGCTCGGCTTGGGCGGCGAGGCGGCCGGTCAGAACGGGAGGACCGGCCAGCTTGCCGTCAGTCCCGGGATCTCCTGAGTCCAGGGATGCCAGCAGGGTTTCGTTGGCAGCAAGACGGCGACCAAGACGGAAGGCGTCCAGGTTCATCTGGACGGCTACGCCGTTGAGTTCAATGGCTCGTTCGATGCTTGCGCCGGTGACGGGGAGCATGCCTCGCTGGTAGGCCAGGCCGACAACCATGGTGTTGGCTGCGGGTTGGGATGCGAAAACTCGCCGAGCGATACCAGTGGCATCGAGCCAGAGATTGTCTTCTGAGCGGGTGACCTCGTCGATACCCGAACGGAACTGTGCGAGCTCAGGGAACTTGTCGGCCGCACGGCCAGCAGCCATATTGCCGGTTGGAACCAGTCCGGTTGAGACAATGGCTCGGGTCCGTTCCGATGACGCACGATCGAGGTTCTTCATCATGGTCAGCAGGTCGAAGATCAGAATGGTGTCGGCTTCACCTGCTCCGACACGGTTGGAAGATTCGGCTGGCTCACGAGTGATTCGCAGATTGGAGACAACGGATCCACCCTTTTGAGCCAGTCCGGTTTGATCGAGCCCGGTGGAGTACTTGTTGTCCAGGAGAGCAGCCGTGGCGATGACTTGGTTGACCGTAACCACCCCGGTTCCGCCAATTCCGACCAGAAGCACATTGCCTTCCTGGGGAATCGTTGGATCCGGCGGCAAGTCTCCCTCAGGAATTTGGGCGCGAGCAGAGGCTGACTTGTTCGAGCTGGTAACCGTGGACGATGGCTTGTGGTCAGCATCCTCGGGGTCGACCTCGATGGAGACGAAGGCGGGACAGTTGCCCTTCAAGCAGGTCAGATCGTAGTTGCAGCTTTCCTGATGAATCTGTGTCTTGCGGCCAAAGGGAGTCTGGACGGGATGCACACTGGCGCAGTTGGAAACTTCGCCACAATCGCCGCAGCCTTCACATATCGACTCATCAATCATGATGCGCGTGGTTGGGGTTTCGATGGTTCCACGCTTGCGACCTCGCCGAAGCTCAGCAGCACAAGCCTGGTCATAGATCAAGACCGTGACACCGGGAATGTCCCGCAATTCAACCTGGACGGCATCCAGCTTGTCGCGATGCACCAGGCTCGAATTCTTGGCGAAGCTTGAACCGGACGGATACTTCTTGGTGTTGTCGGCAACCACGATTGTCTTGGCGACGCCTTCGGCCCTGAGCCAGTGGGTCAGGTCCGGAACACTGATTTCACCGGCGGCATCTTGGCCGCCGGTCATGGCGACGGTCCCGTTGTAGAGGATCTTGTAGGTGATGTTGGTGCCCGCGGAGATGGCCTGTCGAATGGCCAGTGAACCGGAGTGGGCCAGAGTGCCGTCTCCCAGATTCTGGAAACGGTGGTTGTCGGCAACGAATGGGGCCATGCCGACCCATTGGGCGCCTTCGCCTCCCATATGGGTTACTCCAAAAACATTGCGATCCATTCCCAGGGACATGGTGTGGCAACCAATGCCGCCATGTCCTCGAGAACCGTCGGGCAGGTTGGTGGAGCGATTGTGGGGACAGCCAGAACAGAAATAGGCGGAGCGACTCTGGATGGCAGCGCCCGGTGATGCCACCGGCGCGCTGGAGGCGGCGACCACAGGGATTCGCTCGCGGGTCATGCGATCGGACTCGACAAACTGGTTGAGTCGTTGGCGAAGTGGGCCCTGCAAGTCCCCAGTAAGAAGGGCTCCATGAGAGGCAAACATCGATCGACCGTCGGGGTCGGACTTGCCAGTTATCTGAGGTAGTCGCTTGGCGGAGCCGTCTGGATTCGGACTGCTCAGGCGTTGGTAGAGCAGATCGCGGATCTGGGTTTCGATGAAGGCTCGCTTCTCCTCAATAACAATGATCTCGTCCAGCCCATCGGTGAACTCAAATAGCCGTGATGGTTCCAGGGGCCAGATCATGGCTGGCTTGTAGAGACGAATACCTGCGTGAGCGAGGTCGGCGTCACTAGCAAACCCGAGGACTTTCAATGCATCCCGGAGTTCTCCGTACACGGGACCGGCACAAACGATTCCGACCTTGGCTTGACCGGCTAGTGCCTCGTCGTCGGGGCGGATAATGCGATCAAAGGTGAACCCCTCGCTTTGGCTATTCTGGGCTGCACTGAAGGCCTTGGCTGCGTCCAGTCGGTGACCAAACATCTCCTCCTCCAGATGCAGCGACATGGGAGCGATGAGGGTGTTGCTTTGGCGATGGTGCCACTGCTCACCGTCCACCAGGTAGCTGGCCGGCTGCAGGGTGAAGCGATCAAGATCCAGATCGACCGTGGAGTAGGCGTCGGCGACATTGGTGTGAAGTTTGAGAGATACCCAGGCGCCACTGAAGCGTGACATGGCATAGGCCAGGCGGCCAAAATCGAGCACATCCTGAACGTTCGACGGGTAGAGGACCGGCATTGCGAGATCGGCGAGGGACCATTCCGAGGCGGAGGCAATGGTGGATGATTTACAAGCCGGGTCATCACCGGCAACGGCGATTACGCCACCGTTTGAATGGACCCCCGAGGTGTTGGCATGCCGGAAGACGTCACCGGTCCGGTCAACGCCCGGGCCCTTGCCGTACCAGAGCCCCATGACGCCATCAAAGAGGGCCGACTCTTCTAAAGCTGTTTGCTGACTTCCCCAGATGGCAGTGGCGCCAAGGTCTTCGTTGACTCCGCTGATGAACCGGATGTCGTTGGCTTCCAGGACCTTGCGGTCCTGGTTGTAGGCCTGATCCATCGTTCCAACTGGTGATCCCCGGTATCCGCAAATGAGGCCCGCGGTTCGCAATCCGTTGCGCTCATCGATTCTTTTCTGGTCAAGGGGAACGCGGATGACTGCCTGGATCCCAGTCATGGCGACGGTCCCGGTGGTTTCGGTGATCCGGTCACTCAGCTGATACGTTCCGCGGCGTGATTCGCTTGCTTCCCGATCAGCCGGTTCAAGAGCATCCGGCGAAGGCACGGGGCTAGTTGTGGTCATAGCGAGACTCTAATACTTCGTGGAGCTGGGAGACGATCGGAGTCTTGGCGACTTGGCATCAGTCAAGCACCGAATACGATGCTGTGCCGGTGCCAGAACGGTTCTAACCTGGGCACATGGGAATGATCAATACCTTCCGATCGGTTGTGCAGTTCAAGGAACTGGAACTGGATCCGGTTGTTCGACGACTCAGCACGGCGGCCGACATCGGCGACTTACGAGCCATTGCCCAACGCCGCTTGCCACGAGGTGTCTTTGACTACATCGATGGCGGAGCCGAAGACGAACTGACCCTGGGTGCCAATTCCAGCGCCTTCTCTAAGATCCAATTCGAACCCCGGGTATTGCGTGACGTCTCCAAGCTGAACACAACAACAACCATGTTCGGCACTGAGATGTCCATGCCGGTGATGATCGCTCCAACTGGTTTCGGCCGAATCGCCCAGTCGCAGGGTGAACTGGCCGTGGCCCGGGCGGCCGAACGGGCTGGTATTCCTTACGCCCTGTCAACCATGGCCACTCGCTCCATCGAAGAAGTTGCGGCCGTGTCCGACGGCCCAAAATGGTTTCAGGTCTATACCTGGAGGGACCGCACGCTGGTGGAACAGATGGTGCGCCGGGCCGAGGCGGCTGGCTATGTCGGGCTGTACCTGACGGTGGACACTGCAGTGCTTGGTCGCCGCGAGCGCGACGTTCGACGGGGCTATACCTTGCCTCCCAAGATTGGATTGGACACCATCATCGATGGGGCAATCCACCCCGGCTGGACCTGGGATTTCTTGAATAATGACCCCATCACCTTCGCCAACGTCGTTGGCATGCATGACATGGATGGTTCCTCAGCTGTTTCGCTTGCCGAACACATGGCGGCCCAGTTCGACTCATCATTGTCGTGGGACGATGTTGCATGGTTAGCTTCGATCTGGGATGGCCCGATCATTCTGAAGGGAATCCAGTCGGTGGCCGACGCCAAGCTTGCGGTTGAAGCAGGCGTAGCCGGAATTGCTCTGTCCAATCATGGCGGCCGCCAGTTGGATGGAGCGCCTACACCCATCGAGCTGGTCGAACCAGTGGCCCAAGCAGTTGGAGGTCAGATCGAAATCATCTGTGATGGTGGCGTCCGACGGGGGAGTGATGTGGTGAAAGCGTTAGCGCTTGGCGCAAGTGCTGTCTCGATTGGACGGCCCTATCTGTATGGACTGGCCGCCGGCGGTGAGCGTGGTGTTGACCATGTGCTGCAGTTCTTCTCACAGGGGATCCGTCGGACCATGGCCCTGTCTGGGGTTCGCACCATTGACGAGATCAATCGCGACCTTGTTACCTGGGTCTAGTTAGCTCAACCAGGGGAACTCTTCGAGTTCCTTAGAGTTTGCTCGCTGGCGCTCCCAAACGTCTCTTTGGCACAGGCCATTGCTAGGAGAGCCAACGGACTACTAGGCCACGGAGTTTGTCGATACCGACGCCTTTCTCCGCGCTGGTCCAGATGATGTCGGCCTCTTCAAGATTACATTTCTCGGCCACTTCGCGTTTGCGCTTGCTCCGCTTGGATGACTTGACCTTGTCGTGTTTGGTGGCAACAACGGTGTGGGGCAGGCCACAAGACCGAAGCCAATCGAGCATCTGGATGTCGAGCTTGGTTGGCCCAACAACACCGTCAACCAACACCATGACCATCTTGAGGTTCTCACGCTCCAACAGGTAGCCCTCGATCATGGCTTGCCAACTGGCGCGCATATTCGCCGGTGCGTTGGCAAAGCCGTAGCCAGGCAGGTCGACGAAGGTGCCGTGGCCTTCGATGTCGAACAGATTGAGCAGACGGGTTCGGCCTGGAGTGTTGGAAACGTGAGCCAGCCGCTTGCGAGCACCAAGCGCGTTGAGTAGCGAAGATTTGCCAACGTTGGAACGCCCAACAACGGTTACTTCCGACTTGCTTGACGGTAGCTGTGACAAGTCGCTGGCAGATTGGACGAACTCCAACGGAAGGGGTGGCATAGCTACCCAAGGCTAGCGCTGAGCGCATCTGAGCGTCGCTCTTGCTGAGCGTCGTGCCCGGGTGCTAGTCCCAGCAGCTTGAGCGGCGGATCACAGCAACCAGTCGAGGCCCCAGAAAACCGTCATGCCAGCGACCAGGCCGAGGATCAGGTTCTTGCTGAGCCTGGCTGTAGTGCCACCAACAGCAAGGGCCAGGATCTCCGGAAGTTCGATGCCTGAGACCCCTTCGCCATCAGCAATCATGGTCACGATGAGTGCAGACAAAACGGCCGGGGCAACACTTTGCAGGGTTCGCACAAATCGGTCGGGGAGCGGTCGATTGCCGATGAACAGGATCACGCCTGATCGGAACAGGTAGGTGGAGAGTCCAACGGCCATGATCATGGCCAAGCCTGACAGGGTGCTCATGATGGACTGCCTCCAGGCTCGGGCAAGGCTTCGTTAGTCTGGGGGTTTCGGGATTCCAGTATCTCATCGGTTATGAAAGCAGCGATAATTCCGACGGCAGCACCAACCAGGAGGCCGAGCCGATTCGGCAGGTTGAGGAACATCGCACTAGCCCCGGCTCCGGCCACCGCGGCAATGACAGAAGACAGTTTCTGGATCGGCATGGCCACCAGCCCAGCAAACATGACAGCAACTGCCATCTCGATTCTCCAGTTGGTGGGAACCGCAGAACCGAGCAGCACACCGGCCGTGGTGACAATGAGCCACGATGAGAAGAAGAAGAGGCCAGCGGTCAGGGTGTAGATCCGAAACTGTCGTCGGTTCAATTCGGTTTGAGCTGCCGCCAGGGCGAAAACCTGATCGATGATGAAAAAGGGGCCCACCCAGCGAAACCAGCGTGGCTGATTCTGAAAACGCGGAGTCAAGCCAGCGCTGTACATGATGTGTCGAGAGTTGATCACGACGGCAGTGGCCACTGCAGTCCACCAGTTGGCGATCCCGGCCGAGGTGACGAGGGCCAGCTGGGCCGCGCCGGCGAAGACGGTGATACTGCTCAGCCAAGCGATCCAGGTCGGTAGCTCTGACCGGGTCATAGCCGCACCAAGAATGAACCCAAAGGGAACGGCGGGAATGAACAGCGGGATGGACTCTCGTATTGCTCGTCGAAAGACCGGATCCTTCCGGATGGGGCCAGATTCGGGTGAACCCGATTGCGGCTCAGTCGGGTTTGGTTCGGAGGTGGGCTGGGTAGACAGGAGATCATCATGGCGGAAGAAGCCCGCGCTCGCTCACATTATTTTGTCACACGACAGCGGGCGATACGTTCAACCAGTGAGCGACTTCCGGACTCACTCCAGAATGTCTGGAATTGCCAGAATGCCCCGAGCTGATGGACAAGATGACGAGGCTTCCGACCACATCGGGGTCAATCTGATCATGGTGAGTCTGGATAGCAACTCGGGGCCCAACCCGATCGACGCGTAGTAATCCCTCATCGCTGTGAACCACTCCCTTTGCCCGAGCGATAGCGGGTGGGGCCGCCTGCAACCATTGCTCAAGCAGCTGGCGCTCAACGGGCTGGACGAGGCGTAACTCGGTCAGACTTATGGAGAGGTTGGTGGTTGTCTCGATGGCTCGCTCCGTTGGCGAAGTATTGCGAGAGGCTGGTGTCGCTCCAGCCCGTGGGCCAAAGATGAGTGGAAAGAGATCGAAGTCGGATGGTGTAGTCATCGCGGTGCCGGAACTCACTGAGCGGATCAGATCCTTCGCAGTCTTGATTGCCGGCGCGTCAATCAGGTCGGTCTTACTGATGAGAATCAGATCAGCGGCGCCTAGCTGGATGCGAATTGTCTCTCCGATGTAGCGGTCGCTCAGCTGGTCGGTCAGCTGCTCACCGTCGGCCACGACAATGATGGATGCAAGCTCGAAGCCAGGCATGTGGGCGTACTGGGCCACCGTGCCGGGCAGCGCGACTCCGCTGGTCTCGATAAGTAGCTGTTGTGGCGCTCTGGATGGGTCGGCCAAGGTTCGCTGATGGATCTGATCCAGGGTGGCGGCGAAGCCATCGGCCAGCGAGCAGCAGATGCAGCCATTGCTGAGCTCAATGACCGAATCCGATTGGGACGAGATCAGGGCGGCGTCGAGATTGATGGTGCCAAAATCGTTCACTAACACCGCGATTCGAACAGGATCGGCGTCACCAGACTGGCGTAGCAGCCGGTTGATGATGGTGGTCTTGCCTGCCCCCAGATAGCCGCCAAGCACGGTCACCGGGATGCGAGGTGAAGTTGATTTCTTGCTCACTGGACTCAGCTAATCAGATGAGTCGGTTTGGCTGGCGCCTGAGCGATGAACCACACCAGACAGAACGGTTCCCCAAACCTTGATATCGCGTAGATCCATCGGATCAACGGTCAGAGGATCCTGGTCCAATACGGTGAAGTCGGCTCGCTTGCCCGGCTGGATCGAACCGATCTCGTCGTCCATGCGAAGTTGATAAGCCGCCCCCAGGGTTGCGGCCTGGAGTGCTTCGACCTGGGTGATTCGTTCATCAGGTCCAAGAACCTGGCCGGAAGACGTGATGCGATTCACCGCGCACCACATTGTATGTAGAGGGCCGATTGGGGTGATTGGGGCGTCGGAGTGAAAAGCCAACGTGACTCCGGCATCCAGAGCGGAACGGCAGGCGTTCATGCCAGCCGCTCGGTCTTCGCCGACAGTCAGCGTTCGGTGCTGATCACCCCAGTACCAGATGTGGTTGGTGAATAGATTGGCGTTAACCCCCAAATCGGCCATGCGCTGGAACTGAGCGGGCGTGGTGAGTTGGGCGTGTTGGGCGGTGTGTCGGTGATCGGGTCGGGGGTTCCGTCGCTGGACCTCTTCCACGGCATCTAAGAAGACATCAAGGGCTTCGTCGCCATTGGTGTGGCAATGCACGAGTAGACCGGCGTCATGGAATGCGGCAAGACTGTTTGCCAACGCCTCGGGCGGGATGAGCCAGAGTCCGTTTGTTGCTCGGGTTCCTTCGGGGTCCGGCAGATAGTGGGGCCAGTTGAGTCGGGCGGTGTATCCCTGAATCGAGCCATCGAGGATGAGTTTGACAATGCCAAAGCGCAAGAGGTCAGTGTTGGCCTCCGCCTTGGCCACAACGGAGGCCGCCGCTTTGACGTCGTCGCCGGTATATCCGCGGTGAGCCAGCACGATTCGTACCGGAAAATCTGGTTCGGCACAGAGCCCCTCCCACAATGGCCAGTCTCGTTCTTGAACGGTCCCAAGGTCGGCGACGGTGGTCACTCCAGCATTGCGGCAGGAGGCACCAAAGTTTCGAGCCGAATTCGGGTCGCTGAAAGAACGCAACAAGGTCGAGAACCCTGGCATGGCCAAAGCCATGGCCGCGGGCTCTTGTAGCTCGCCGGTAGGGAATCCGGTTGCATCCTTTGGTACTCCTTCAGCCGGATGATCGGCCCCAATGTCCTGCATGTCCAGCATTTTGGTGTTGACAGTGGCGAGGTGGGCGCTGGCGTGAAAGACGAAGATCGGTCGGTCGATGGACACGAGGTCCAAGTGCTTGCGGCTGAGTCGCTCTTCATCGAAATAGATCGGATCCAGACCCCATGCGAACAAGACGTCACCCGTCTCGTCCTCGTCGCCGGCGGCGAGGCGCGCGTCCATGGTGTCATTGGCTTCGATGAGGCGGGCGACGACCTCATGCAACGACTTGCAACCGGGCCAGGTCTTGCCATCCGGATCGACCCGGTCAAAGAAGCCGACGTAGGGAAAGTTCCAGACGGCTCCAGCCATCGTGTGAGCATGGGCCTCGACAAAGCCTGGGATCAGAACCTTGTCAGCAAAACGCTCATCAATGGTCGCTGGCCCCCATTGCTGCAGCGACTCAATAGTGCCGACGCCTAAGACTCTCCCCGAGCGAACAGCAACGGCCCTGGCTTCGGGGTTCGACGGCCAAAGAGTCCGAATCAGTCGGGCAGGGTAGATCGTTGTTGAGTCCACTCTTTCACCTTGGCACAGACGGCGATTTCATGCCGCATCACCGACCCCCGGCGACTGGCTAGCACGGATATGGCTTACCTACGGCTTGATGGCTTACCTACGGCTTGATGGCTTACCTACGGCTTGATGGCCTGCCTACGGCTTGATGGCTTACCTACGGCTTGGCCCGAGTTTTTCGCAAGAGCGGGTCGCTCATGGCCAGTGTCTTGTCTGCTGCTTTCATGACCCCTCCAGCGATACCGGGGCTCTGGGAGTCAATCAGGTTGGCCATGACCTGAAGGGTGACCTTGGCAATGGAATTGGTCGAGACCGAGAAGCGCAGACCCGTGTTGAGAATAAGTGGGTGGCCGATGAGGAATGAGAACCGGCGGCCAAGCTTCAGGAAGCCGTCGAAGCGTTCGCCGACCTGCTGGTCATAGACCGCAGGTGCGCTGTCAGTATCGGCTAAGAACAGGTCGGCAGCGAGAATGCCGCTCTCAAGTCCATAGTCAATGCCTTCGCCGTTCATTGGATTGATCAGGCCCGCAGCATCACCAACAGCTAACCAGCCAGGGCCGTGTCGCTTCTGGGTGGCCATCGGCAGTCGCCAAGCTCGAGGCCGTTCCAAATTGGGGCCGATCTCCCAGGAGTCCTGGACAGAATTGCGGTAGGAATCGAGGAGGCTGTTGAGATTGAGTTTCTTGAACCCCTTCATGGTCGACAGCGCGCCAGCGCCGATGTTGACCGTCCCGTCGCCAGCCGGGAACATCCAGCCATAGCCGGGGACCGATTCACCGTTCTCGTCCTTCAAGGTGAGGCAGGCTTCGAGGAACGCATCAGCGTGACGTGGTGATTCGACATAGCTACGAATGGCCAACCCATAAGGCTCGTCGGCATCTCGTTCGGCTCCCAACATCTTGGCGATTGTGCCTGGCGCACCTGCGGCGATGATGGTGAGGTCGGCTTTGATTCTTCGACCCTCGGTTTCGACGCCAATGACTCGCTGAGCGCTGCCTTCGACAGTTCTGCCTCCAGCGGTTTCGCCTTCGTTCACAATTCTGGGTCGGGCTTCGGTGTCGTACACCAGCTCGGCACCTGCTTCGGTCGCAGCGTCCATGAGGGCGGCATCAAGCCTGCGTCGTGGCCAGACCAGACCGTAGTTGGGGTACCGATCTGTTGTTGGCCAATCCAGTTGGCGCTCGGTCTTGTTGGCGATCATCCGAAGGCCTTGAATGAAGTGTCCATCGGAGCAGTCGATGCCAAGATCGTTGAGGGCGCCCACCGCACGCGGTGTCAGTCCGTCGCCGCAGACTTTGTCCCGGCCGTGGGAACCCTTCTCAAACACGACGACCGAAGCACCGCTTCTTGCCGCCTGGATAGCGGCGGCAGCACCGGCGGGTCCAGCGCCGATGATGGCAATGTCGAACTTCTCTGTTGCGGACATCAGGTGCGTCCTGTTCGCTAGCCGATGGAGCGGAGGTCAACCACAAAGATCAAGGTCTCGTTGGGGCCGATAACTCCACCAGCGCCGGCCGGTCCATACGCCATTTCTGGCGGGATGGTGAGTTGGCGACGTCCGCCGACCTTCATGCCTGCCACGCCCTGGTCCCAGCCGGGGATGACCATGCCAGCCCCAAGGCCGAAGGAGAAGATGTCTCCTCGGTTCCAGGAGGCATCAAACTCGGCTCCCGATGACCACGAGACTCCGACATAGTCGACGTTTACTTGCACGCCGTTTGTTGCTTCGGGGCCATCGCCAACGACCAGGTCTTCAATGACCAAGGTGGTTGGGGCGTCTCCGGAAGGGACGGTGATTTCAGGTTTGATGTTGATATCCACCCCGTGACGCTAGCCAGATGCGGGCCGTTTGGATCATTTGTCTCAATTGCCGCTCACCGTGACCCGATGATGTGGCTAGCGATTGATGTCGCTCCGAAATTCGTCGTCAGGAAATCACATGAATGAGAAACTGCATACAGGTGAGGCCATCGACAGCGGCATCACTCACGAACTTGAAACCATGCCAGAGGCAGCACCGGTGCGTTCACTCGGGGGCAAAGTCGCCGAGCGTGGCGCCAGCCTTGTTGAATACGCACTCTTGCTGGCCTTGATCGCCGTGGTGTGCATCGCCGCGGTGGGAGCCCTTGGCGGAGCGACGGCTGAGCCGTACACCGATCTGACGGAGACGGGCCTTTCCTAGAAGCGAGCGGATACGGGGAATCGAACCCCGGTCAACAGGTTGGAAACCTGTGGCTCTACCATTGAGCTACATCCGCATGTAAGCGGAGCAGGCTAGCCACTATTCGTGGTGTTTGCACACGCGCCGGAATTGAACTACCCCGTTGAAACTTGGCGGCCTCGTCGATAGCTTGAGACGCGGAGCAAAGGGGCAGTGATGGGTGTTGACGAACTCGTACAAGCGACGCAGAAGATTCTTCTGGCGAAGGCCGTGAGAGAATTTGAGAAGCCGGTCGAACTTGCGTCCGGTCAGAAGTCCCGCTTCTTCGTGGACGGAAAGGCGGGACTGGCTCAAGCCGACGACCTGCGCATGGCCTGCACAGCTATCGATGCCATGGTGCGCGACGCCGGAATCGAGTACGACGCAGTCGGAGGTCTGACCCTTGGCGCTGACCATCTCTGTGTAGGGGTCTCATTGGTCGGCGGTCGCTCTTGGTTCATCATTCGGAAGGAAGCCAAGAAGCGGGGCAGCGCCCGCCAGATCGAGGGCACCGTGCTGAAGCGCGGAATGAGAGTGCTGGTCCTCGACGACGTTGTGAGCACTGGTGGCTCACTCTTCAAGGCCATTGACACCATCGAAGAAACTGGCGCCATTGTCGTTGCCGCCACGACCCTGATAGATCGAGGAGTCAGCGCCGGAGCTGTGCTGGCCGAGCGGGGAATCCCCTACCTTCCTGTCGCAACCTTTGTTGACTTTGGCATGGAGCCGGTTCTTGCGCCGTGAGGCGAGAGCACAAGGCTGGGACAAGTAGATGAGAGGCCTTGATGACTATCCTTCCGAAGAAGCAGAGAGCAACAAGATCGGCCTACTCATGGCCGGCGTGCTGAACGACTAAGCTCTCTGTTCGACCGTTGGATGCTCCTACGGACTGGCGGTGAGGTGCGGCAACGGTGAGCATGACAATGACTTGTTGGCGATCGGCTCACGTCCGCAAGCTTGTGCCCGGAGCAGTTCTCTCGTTTCTGCTACTTCTCGTGGGTGGCTGTACGTCTGACGCTGATGACGTTGGGGGCCCGGAGTCTCCGGGTGAGAACGAGCCCTACACGGCTGATGATGAGCCGCCGGTGTCCGGAACGATGGAGTCAATCCGCTGGAAGGTCGATGTCTTCCGAGCCCAGCAGCAAGAAATCGCGGACGGCCCGCTTCCTCTCGAGTTCTCCCAAGCAGACTGTCCTGAAGATGCGGACTGCGCTGATGGGATCGTCATCGGCTCAACGTTCTATGCCATCTACGGCTCGATCGAGGGAGCTGTCGAGTCAACCCGCTTAATCTCGGAGACGAATCGTGGTGACGTGCGTGACATCGTTGGCATCGATCCCGCGGCCTACCTCGTTCTGGAGCAAGCTGGCGGCCCGGTCCTGTTGGAAGGCAGCGGGGTGCCGTACGAAGCGGACAATCGAGCTGACGCCTTCGAGTTCACGGAGATCCGTTGCTTGGCACATGAACGCTTCCCCGAGTTGCTGGGAGATGCAACACAGTGTCGAAATCAGATGATCAGTTGGTACATCGGCGCTGAGGAGATCCCGTGGGAAATCGATGATCCCTACCAACTCTCATCCCACCGAATTCAACGTACGGAGCCGACAGAAGATTATCTGGACTTCGTCGATGCACTCATGGGTGAGGGCGCCTCGCCATCTGACCTGGCGCAGATGCGAGAGGAGAACTACAGCTCTGGCCCCTATTCCTCAAAAGAAGAGATCCTTGGACTATTCGCTGACCTATGTAGCGCCCGGCAGGAATCGTGTCGATCTGGCTACCGCATTGACTCACAGACAGCCACTGTTCTGGAAATCGTTTTGGTGTCTCAGTATGTTTACCCGTCCGAGGTGCCTCGAATCGAATCTGTGTTCTGGTCAGCTCGCTACGAATTGCTGGGCTCGGAGGGAAGCTGGTGGCCCACGCAGTCCGGGCCGCAAGGAGTGCATCAGAGCGGAAGCGGTGACGAGGGACTCGCCAACGCGAACGAGATCTTCGATGATTGCTGCGATGTCACCGAAGGGGAACTCACGCTCCCCTGAGTTTTGCTCTTGACTGGGTTGGTTCCGGTTGTGCTCCTAGTCCTCCGGGGCGATGACCTTGATGGTCTTTGCTGGCACACCACCGACGACGTGATAGTCGGGAACGTCTTTGGTCACGACAGAATTTGAGGCCACGATGGCCCGGTGGCCAACAGTGACTCCGGCCAGCACGACAGCGTTGTAGCCGACGAGGCCAGCGCCACCAATTGTGGTGGTGTGGGCCAGACGACCGCCGTAGAGAATCGGTTCGTTGAAGTCGTCCATGATGTGGCTGTGGGTCTCGATGATGGCGCCAGCGGCAAGGCCGGTGTAGTCGCCGATGATGACGGGACCGCGGTCATCCAGCATCACATTGCGGTTGAGGAAGACACCGTCACCGATCGTGATGTTCTTGCCCGAGTTGAACAGGACGCCGTGATGGATGGTGACACCTTCGCCCACACTCTTGAATACCTTCTTCGCTAGTACCCGACGGAGGTTGATAGCGAAGTCCTGCATCATGGAGGCTGGCGTTTTGTCGAACATGCGCCAGAACATGACGTAATAGAGGTGGGAGTCCTCGGCCAGATCCTTGTCGCCGCCCTTGAGGGCGTCCTCGGCAACCTGGTATTGGCCGGTTCCATAGAAGTTGTCGACCATGCTGGAGACTTTGGCCATGAAGGCGTCACCGCTGCTGGGCAGGCTGTCGTCACCCACCATGGAATCGAACTCGGCAATCAGGTCATCTTCGCGGGATTTGTCAGTCATGATTTCGACACTAACACTTCAACTCATTAAGGGCTTAACGAGTTGAAAATAGTCCTTGTTGTCCAATGACGGTGTCAGCCTTGTCAGCGACCGATTGTCGCGAGTTCAGCAATTAGCAATCCGACAGAGAGGGCGAGCAGGACGCGGATCCACCAGCGGATGGGGATGAAGATGAAGGAATCTGAGGTTGGTGGGATTCCCCACCTGAACGAACGATCGGGCTCGACGATGAGGTTTGGCTGCGGCGGTTGGCTTTTGCCTCGCCAGATTATTCGAATGGCGATGGCCGAAGCCAAGGCGACGAGCGCCATTGGCCAGTGATGCTCGGCGTAGTAGTTGGAGTCGCCAGTTGCCTGTTGAACGGCCGTGTCTCCAATCAGGGAGGTGACCACGCCAACAATGCCAACCCAATAGCCGCGGCCATCCCAGGACAAAAGAAACACACGCCGAACTTAGACCGGCGAGAGGGGAGCTGTCATGAGTTCGATGGCCCAATCAGTCGGAGTCGCTCAAGAGGGTGAGGTGCACAGGAACTTCCCCGACGTCAATGATCGGTAGCGAGCCGTCCGCTCAATTGTCTGATTGCTTGAGCGCTTTCGAAATGGTGGCGATGCCGATGCCAAGGAAGACCCACGCTGGCCAGAAGTAGCCTCCGAAATTCGTGAAGGCCCAGATAGCTGTACAAATGAACGCCGGGAAGAACGGCAAGACGTACCGAGCGAGGGGAGATGATACCGACCGCGCTGTCGCTGGGACAGGAGCGGACGGTTGGCTGGGCAAGTCTGCGACCAGCGGCTCAAGATCTGACCGGCTGGTGGCCGCGTACGCGCTTGATAATCGCTCCTCCAGCTCGGACTCCGTCAGCCTTCCGGCGACATATCCGTCCCGAAGCGTCTGGGAGTATTCTTCACGATCCGAATCGGAAACTCGTATCTGTGGCTGGTCGGTCACATTGCTCAATATACAACCTTCCCTTCGAACCATGGGTCGCTGTGGCCGTCTACCACTGATGGTTGCTTGAGATCCCCGACCGATGGAGGCTTGGGGGTGCGGAAGATCATGCTGGTGATCGGTGCGTTTTTCTCCACAGCGGTTGACTAGGGAGATTTACCTAAGGTAGCGTCACGGACGAGTTCGGGCGGGGCGGCTTTGTGTGGGTGCCTGGAGAATCCTGACTCTTCGAATCGAAGGATTCCTCAATCATGAAAACACTTTCCCGTGTCATTGTTTCCGTCGCGTGTCTTGCCTCGTTGCTTGGATTCGCCTCGCCTGCTGGAGCATCTGTTCCGGGTCTTGAATTCACTGAGACGGGGTGTGAGGGATACTCTGACAGCGTCGCCCGTCTCTACACCGCTGGACTTGGTCGAGAGCCAGAAGAAGGCGGCTTTGAGTACTGGATGGGGCTGTACACAGCTGGCGACATCAGCCTTCTGGGTATGTCCGACTTCTTTGTCACCAGTCCTGAATTCGATCTCAAATACGGCGACCTGACTCAGTTGGAGTTCGTCAACCAGATCTATCTGAATGTGCTTGGCCGTCTTGGGGAAGCCAAAGGGGTCGAGTACTGGGACGGCCAGATGACTGGTGGTGTCACCCGCGGTGAACTCCTCGTACTTTTTGCTGAGTCAACCGAGAACATCACCAACACCGGTACCGCCACGCCGACCCTGGGAATCTTCAACAAGGGACTCGACCGAGCCTGGACCTGTGCCGGTTGGCCCAAGCTCGATCCGGCAGGGCCCACTAACCCGGGCGATTCTAAGAACTGTGGCGACTTTTCGAGCCATGCAGAAGCTCAGGCCTGGTTTGACACGTACTTCCCGAACTTCGGCGACATCGCCGGTCTTGATAGTGATGGAGACGGCGTCGCCTGCGAAGGCTTACTTTAATCCGGTCGGTGATGGTCAAATCCGTCATCCCTCGGCTGGTCGTCGCGACCTCCATGCTCTTGGGCGTACTGGCAGTACCGGCTGGCGCCACCGATTCGCTAGTGGACGAATTGGCATCACTTGAGGTTCTGCCCGAACACTCCGCTGGCTATGACCGCGATAGCTGGGGCGGCTGGGGACGTGGCCTCATCGACAATGACTTCTGTAACACCCGTTGTGAGTTGCTGGCCCAAGATCGTCGCGATGATGGCACCTGGCTCTCCTCTTATGACGGGTTTGTATCCAGCAGAGCCAGTGACTTTGAGGTTGACCATCTTGTCTCGGTGAACGAGGCTCACCGGTCTGGTGGATGGGATTGGTCATCGGAGCGAAAGGCAGCCTTCTACAACGATCGCACAACGGCGGAACTTCGTCTGGTCTCAAGCAGTAGCAATCGATCCAAGTCCAACCGAGGACCGAGCACCGTCCCGAAGCGTGCGTGGCTACCCGATTCTGGACAAGATGTTGTCTGCTCATTTGTTGCCGATTGGATTCACATCAAAGCCGCTTGGGACTTGGCCGTTGATCCTGATGAGCTTGCTGAACTTCGACAACTCGCGGCTCAGTGCGGCTGGTCTGTTGTATCGGTAGATCCCGACGCTGGAAATCTAGGCGAGCTCGAACCGTTGTTCGCCGCTCGGCCATTGCACCGGGGTCACTCAATGATCCTTCGTTTGTATTGGGCGGTTCTTGGTCGTCAGCCTGAGTTGGCGGGGGCTGACTACTGGGTCAACGTGTATGACGCCGAGCTGCTGACCACCCTGCAAATCGCAGGCTACTTCGCCACTTCCGTCGAATTTGCCGCAACCTATGGCCCGTCCTTGTCCGACGAAGACTTTGTTGCTGTGGCCTATCGCAACGTCCTGGGGCGCGAACCCGAGCTCGAAGGCTTTCACTACTGGGTCAATCAATTGGACCGGGGGCTGAGCCGCGGCGACATGATCTTGTACGTATCACTAGCGCTCGAATTTGTGCGTGCGCACCCCTTGCCCTCAGATGGCTTCGCTGACTCGGGCCCGATCGGCTAGATGGGCTTACCGCGTGCAGTTGAGATCCCAATACATGACCACACTCTGGTTATAGGGGACGGCACCAATACTTGATGGTCCGTCGGACAGGTGGAACTGCTGGCTCAGCTCGGCAAACACGGAGGTGACTGCGACCGGTTGCCAACCATCCTCTTCGAGAACCGTGGCGGCATCGGCAACGGTTGCTTGCATAGCAGCGAGTTCAGCGATGTGCTGGACCGGAGATATCTCGACCATAACTCCAACGGCGATGGAGAGTTGTTCGGTGCGCCCAGCTTGGCCTAGCGACACTCCCGCCTCAGCTTGCGCCTCTATTTCCACTAACACGGACTGGAAGACTTCGGCTTGCTGGCAGAACGGGGACAAATGAGCTTCCGGCTCAGGCTCAGTTGTTGATGGCGGTTCGGTTGTGGGTGGTTCGGTTGTTGGTTGGGCGGTTGTTGGCGGCTTGGATGTCGTTGGTGGTTCAGGCGAGGGTGCTGTCGTTGTTGAGAGCGCAGCCGTTGTTGTTTGTGGTGGTGCGGTTGTAGACGTAGACGACGGTGGTTCGGTGGAAGGTGGTTCCGTCGTCGGTTCTGATTCCGCGCCAGACAGGTCGGAGTCAGCGTTGAGGTCGCGTGACTCGTCAGGCTCCAAGCTGGGGTCAGCGGAGCTGGCTGAGTCGGCAAATGCTCCAGGTTGATCAGCAACGATCGTGTACTCGGAATCCCCCTGACTGCATGCACCAAAGATGAAGGCTATGCCAACCGCCAGGACTCGAACTCGGTTTCTGTTTTGCCGCATTGTTGTGTAACGGCATAGATCAACCACCGGTTGAGTCCTCGTTGGAGGTTGCGAGACAGTGCGGGGAGGGGGACTCACGGCGGAGTGCGGACCGTTCGATAGGGGTGTATCGCAGAGCGATGGAGAATTCGGTGAGTGGCAAAAGTTGGTTGAGTGCCCTGACCGGGCTTGTATTGATTGTGGTCGGATGCGGACAACTGGAAACATGCGAGCACCGAAGTCTTCCTGGGGATGGGGCCGCAAAGCCAAGCACCTCGACCAGTTCAATAGCGCCGCCCATCAGCACGGCTATCAGTTCTTCCCCTAACCTCCAAGCGTTCGCCAGCATTGTCTTTCGGTGAGGTGGCTTTGGTGTCATGGAAAACAGCTGATGTAGTCGCCCAATACGCCTCCGGTATTGATGCCGTCAAGAAGATCACGGCATCGTTCAGTGAGGACGATTGGTCGGTGACGGTTTGTGGCAAGTGGACGGCGGTTGAGACGCTTCGACACTTGCTGGGTGTTGTCGGTTGGTATGACGAATGGCTGGACCGTGCGTTGGACGGTGATTCTACTGTTCCATTTGCCGAGGACGAATTCAGTAGCCGCAACGATGGACTAGTAGTCGAACATTCCGGGCTCTCTGGACCGGAGGCTGCTGAAGTGTTTGTGCAAGCTGCGAGCGCGTATGGAGATCGAGTAATTGAGAACAGGGATGTGGCTTACGGGTTTCCGTTGGGGACGGTGACTGCTGGCCTGCATCTGGGTATTGCTGCTACTGAGTGGCATCTGCATGCGTGGGATCTCAGTTCCTTGTCCGCCGTTCGCCACGAGCCCGACGATCCGGCCGGGTTGTTCCTGGCGGCCGGGATGGCAATGGCGGAGGTGAAGGACGGTTGGAGGGGCGCTGGACTCCGTCTACTTGTTCCGGTTGGCGCGAGAATTCGGCCTTGGCAAACACTCTTGAAGGAATCCGGAAGAAGGGCGTAGCCGGGTTCTGTGTCGCGTTTTCGACCCAGCAGAGGGTCGGAAACGCGCCAGAGAACGGAAGCTGCTCGGCCTGGACGCGACAAGGCCCCGGCAGTCGAGCCAGGGCCTCGTTACTAGTCGGGTTGCAGAGATTTGAACTCTGGACCCCCTGCTCCCAAAGCAGGTGCGCTACCAAGCTGCGCCACAACCCGTGTTACTTCGGCCGGTATTTTGGCCGACGGTGAGCTTATCGCTCGCCGCACTCGAATGCCCGCCGTTTTGCCAACAGTCTTTCGGCGCCGCCCAAATGCGCGACGGACGAGCCAAGAAAACGATTGCGCAACGCGGCCACCGACCGCTCACCGTAGTACCCCAGCGATTGACCGCGAGCATCAGCACGAGCGTCCGACCTCGTCGGTACACTCCGGCCGGTGCAATCCACAGTAGAAGCCCTCGAGGGCAACAAGGTCAAGGTCTCCGTCGAAGTCGATGAGACAGAGTTCGAAAAAGATGTCAACGCCGCGTTCCGTCGGCTGGCGAAGGATGTCAAGGTGCCCGGGTTTAGGCCCGGCAAGGCACCCCGCAAGGCACTTGAGGCCCGGATTGGCGGCGAGTACGCCCGCCAAGAAGCCATCCGAGAAGGCATCCCCAGCTACTACGTCGACGCCATCAAGGAACATGAAGTCGATGTCATTGGCCCGCCAGATATCGACCTGACCGAAGGCGAAGACGCAGGTGCCATCAAGTTTGATGCCACTGTCGAAATCCGCCCCTCAATCGAAGTCAGTGGCTACGAGAGCCTCGAAATTGAGATTCCGGCCCCCGGAGTCGACGAGAAAGCTATCGATGACCGGGTCGAGCAGATGCTCGGACAATACGGCACCCTCGAAGACGTCGACCGGCCAGCCGAACGTGGTGACCGTGTCACCATCGACATTGCTGGCACCCATGACGGCGAAGAGCTCGAAGGCCTCACCGCCGAGGACTACCTCTATGAAATCGGCATGGGCGCCATCGTGCCCGAGCTTGACGACAACCTCGAAGGCGCCTCCGCCGGCGGCAAGCTCACCTTCAAAGCCGAGCACCCTGACGAAGACGAAGACGGCGAACTCGAATTCTCTATCGCAGTCAAGCTGGTGCAGGCCACTGTCCTGCCCGTCGCCGATGACGAATGGGCCAAAGAAAACACCGAATTCGAAACGGTCGAAGCCCTGCGAGCCGACCTCGAAACCCGAATGGGTGAGGTCGCGATCAACCAATCAATCGCCGCCCGTCGTGACAATATGGCCATCAAGCTGGCCGATCTGGTCTCCGATGATGACGTCCCCGCCGCTCTCATCGAGATGGAAACCGAGAACCGGGCCCAAGACATGGCCATGCGCCTGCAAGCCCAAGGCATGGATTTCGACCAGTTCCTCCAGTTCACTGGCCAATCTCGCGAAGACATGCTCATGGGTCTGCGTGATGCCGCCGGCAACTCAGCCAAGATCGACCTCGCTCTGCGAGCCATCAGCTCAAGTGAAGGCATCGAGGTAACCGAAGATCAACTGGAAGAAGAGTTCGGCAAGGTCGCAACCCAACTGGACCGCTCAGTTGAGTCGGTCCGTGACGAGTTCGTCAACGCCGGCCAAATCCCTGCGCTACGATCGGATCTCCAAAAGAGCATGGCGCTCGATTGGCTGATCGAACGATGCACCCTTATCGATGACGAGGGCAACACCATTGACCCGTCGACACTAGAACTACCAGAAGCCGAAGAGTCTGCCGATACTGAGCAGAACGAAACCTCCCCCGAGCAAGGAGACGACGCATGAACCAAGATCACTTGCGGGCAGCCAGTTACCTGGTCCCAACCGTTGTCGAGCAAACCAATAGAGGAGAACGAGCCTATGACCTCTACTCCCGGCTGCTCAAGGACAACATCATCTTCCTTGGCACACCGATTGATGATGGCATCGCCAACCTGATCTGTGCCCAGCTCCTTCACCTGGAGTCAGAGAACCCCGATCGTGACATCAGCATCTACATCAATAGCCCCGGTGGCGATGTGAATGCCATGTTTGCCATCTATGACACGATGCAATACATCCGCCCAGACCTGAACACCATCTGTTTCGGCCAGGCCGCCTCGGCCGCCGCCGTGCTGCTCGCTGCTGGAACTCCGGGCAAGCGACTTGCCTTGCCCAGCTCTCGTGTGCTCCTGCATCAGCCCTATGCTGGCGCTCAAGGTCAAGTGTCTGATCTCGAACTTGCAGCCAATGAGATCGAACGCCTGCGCACCCAGTTGGAAAAGGTGCTCGCTCATCACACCGGCAAGGACCAGGAGACCATTCGCACCGATACGGAACGTGACTTCGTTCTCAATGCTGAAGAAGCCAAGGAATACGGCATCATCGATGAAGTCCTGACATCCCGCAACCTGGTCGATGACTCCGGTCCAATCCGGGCCGTCGAGTCATAGGGAGGGGTACCGCCAGTGGCCAAGTTCGGTGAAGGTGGCGAGCTCCTCAAATGCTCGTTTTGTGGCAAGTCTCAAAAGCAGGTCAAGAAGCTCATTGCCGGACCCGGTGTCTACATCTGCGACGAGTGCATCGATCTGTGCAACGAGATCATCGAAGAGGAACTGGCAGAGGGTGCCGAAGTAACCTTCGAAGACCTGCCGAAACCTCGCGAGATCTTTGAGTTCTTGAACGGCTACGTCGTTGGCCAAGATCCGGCGAAGAAGGTCCTGTCAGTAGCGGTCTACAACCACTACAAGCGAATCCAGCACGGCTCGAAGCAGGGCCTCGGCTCCACCGATGATGTGGAACTATCCAAGTCGAACATCTTGCTGATCGGTCCAACGGGCTGTGGTAAGACGTTCCTCGCCCAAACCTTGGCTCGCATGCTCAACGTGCCCTTCGCCATCGCCGACGCCACCGCCCTTACCGAGGCTGGCTATGTCGGCGAGGATGTCGAGAACATCCTGCTCAAGTTGATTCAGGCTGCAGATTTCGACGTAAAACGAGCCGAAACCGGCATCATCTATATTGACGAGATTGACAAGGTCGCCCGCAAGAGCGAGAACCCGTCGATCACCCGCGATGTGTCGGGCGAAGGTGTGCAGCAAGCCCTCCTGAAGATCCTTGAAGGAACAGTGGCTTCGGTGCCTCCTCAAGGCGGGCGCAAGCACCCCCATCAGGACTTCTTGCAGATCGATACCACCAACATCTTGTTCATTTGTGGTGGCGCCTTTGCTGGCATTGAAGACATCGTCGAAAGCAGATTAGGAACCAAGTCCATTGGGTTCCGCACCGACCTCCAGCAGGAAGAAGATGAAGAAGAGGTCGACATCTTCACCAAGATCCTGCCCGAGGACCTGCTCAAGTTTGGCTTGATTCCCGAGTTTGTTGGCCGTATGCCCATCACCGGCACCGTCACCAAGCTCAGCCGTGACGCACTAATCCAGATCCTGGTCGAGCCAAAGAACGCCCTGATCAAGCAGTATCAGACCTTCTTTGAGATGGAAGATGTGCAGCTGGAGTTCAGTACTGGCGCCCTTGAAGCAATTGCCGATCAAGCACTACTACGTGGTACTGGTGCCCGCGGATTGCGAGCCATTCTGGAGGAAGTTCTGCTCGAAGTCATGTACGACATTCCCGGTCGTGACGACATTGGTGTCTGTGAAATCGACGCAGCGACAGTTCTTGAACGCGTGAATCCGACTCTGATTCCTCGCGACGAGGAACGGTCAGATCCGCGCCGAGCGGCTTCTTAAGCGAATCTGCGGTACTGATGGACTTTCGTCAGGCAATCGAATATCTAGATCGCCATACCAATTTTGAAGGTGCGAAGACGGGCTCGGCGCGCTCGCAGATGCCAACGGCTGGCCAAACCGAAGGGCTCAGTCTCGGCCCGATCCAGGAGCTGCTAAGCGTTCTTGGTGACCCCCAGCACGCGTATCGCGTCATCCACGTCACTGGCACTAATGGCAAGGGCTCAACAACACGGTTCGCCAGCGAAATCATCGCCAAAACAGGCTTGTCGGTTGGCACATTTACCAGCCCAAACCTTGAGCACATAAACGAACGAATCATGTGGGATGGCGCCATGATTCCCAACGACGACTTCGCTCGAGTCATGACCTTGCTGGCGGATGTGGAACCACTGGTAGCCCAGAGTCCCGGCCGCTTCGACCTCCTGGCTGCGGCCGCCTTTGTCTGGTTTGCTGAAGTTGGTGCCGAGGTTGCCATCATCGAGGTCGGCATGCTCGGCCGGTTCGACTCAACCAATGTGGTGAGTCCTGATGTTGTCGTGATCACCAATATTGGGAAAGACCACACTGATGGGGCCGATGGCTGGCGGGCCGCTATTGCCAAGGAGAAGGCTGGCATCATCAAGCGGGACTGTCCAGTGATTCTTGGTGAACCCTTCGATGATCTACGCACAATCATTGATGCTGAGGTAATTGAGGTTGGTGCAGGCGCGGTTTGGGAAGCCGGAAGTGAGTTCGAGGTGGTGGAGAATCGGGTGGCCTTCGGTGGTCGAGCCCTGGACGTACGGACGCCCCATGGCACGCATGAAGACATCTTCCTACCGGTGCATGGGGCCCACCAGGGTGACAACCTGGCCACTGCAATAGCCGCAGTCGAGGCATTCTTTGGTCGAGCGATTGAGACAGACATCATCAACCACGCACTGGAAGAAATCGAGCTTCCAGGCCGGTTTGAGGTCGTGGCCAGACAGCCAACCGTGATTCTTGACGGTGCTCACAATCGAGAGGGCGCCACGGTCGCCAAGGAGACTCTGGACGCTGAATTCACTCGACTTGGTTCGTGGATTCTTGTTGTTGGCATGCTGTCTGGGAAAGATCCGGTGGAGATATTGCGTGCCTTTGGAGCTGAGGACTTTGATGCGGTGATCGTCACCCAGCCAAGCTGGTCACGGGCGATCTCTGTCCAAGACGTTGCCGAAGCCGCTGCCTCCATTGATGTTGAGGTTGAGATCATTCCTGATCCGGTTGAGGCCCTGTCGCGGGCTCGATCCGTAGCCGGAGATGATGACCTCATCCTGGTCGCTGGCAGCCTCTATCTGATTGGCGACGTTCGACGATCTGCCCGCTCAGGGTCAGTTGGTTCGTCCGCTGGAGAAGCCGGTCAGGACAGGCTTGAGTCCGATAATCAGCCGAATCCGGGTTTCTAGTCGAACATTCGACCTAGTCGCCATAGTCCAAAGAGCCCCTTGTTTTAAGCCCGTTCACTCTGGCGCCGAAGAACGCATCGTGAAGTTCTTACGACGAAATCGAAGTGACAATCAACGTGGCGCAACCCTGACGGGTTATGCCCTAGTGGTAGCCTCCATGGCTGCAGGCAGTCTTGGTGCCCTTGGCTCACTGGAGGACAATTCCACTGAGTTCTTGAGCAACACCGGTCAGGCCATCGGAACCGCCCGGGAAAGCTCCGGCAATCTACGCAATGTGCAGTTGGACGCTCCTGAAGATTGGGCTCCACCAACAGAAGTGCCGGGAAGTACGACTTCGACCACGGTGGATGCTGGCACCGGATCAAGTGCCGCTCCAACGACGGCGACCACTGCCGGTCCAACGTCGACCACGGTTGCACCAACGACAACCACTACCGCTCCAACGACGACCACTACACAGGTGCCGGTCTCCTATCAATCCGTTCCGGTCGAAGTGGCTGCCGGTGGCTGTATCGCGGTGAACAATCAGGGTTGGCTCAGCCGGAGGCCATGGTGTGATGACGAGTCGAACGAGATGACCAGTACCCACCTTGCCAACGGTAATGTTGTGCTCAGCACACCCAATGGACAGTGTTTCCAGCCATGGAACGACGATGGTGAGGTTTGGATCGATGCCTTGGACTGCAATGGCGACGACAACCAGGAATGGTGGGTCATCCCGGTCGGTGACTCCTTCATGTATCAGAATGTGGATTCCGGACAGTGTCTTGACCTCACTCGTGGCTCCAACGGCAACCAGTGGGCCGTCCAGCGTCCTTGTGACACCGGCGACTCCGGACAGCTTCTCAACCTCGAATGAGTCGGTGGTTCCAGCGATAGTCTCTTCTGGGTGAGCAGAACCTTTGTGATATGTAAGCCCGATGCTGTCGAACGTGGTCTGGTGGGAGAAATCCTCAGCCGATTCGAGCAGAAGGGTCTGAAGCTGGTAGCAGCCGAACTGCGTGTTCTGGATGCGGAGACCTTGTCTCGGCACTACGAAGAGCACGTCGGCAAGCCCTTCTATGATGACCTGGTGGGATTCATGAGTCGAAGCCCAGCGATGACTCTGGTGTTAGAAGGTCCAGACGACACCTATGCCATGGTTCGAACAATGATGGGTGCAACTAATCCGGCCGTATCGCCCCCGGGAACCATCCGCGGTGATCTCGGAACCGAGATGACCGAGAACCTGGTGCACGGCTCAGACTCAAATGAGTCGGCCGAGCGCGAGATCGGCATCTTTTTCCCGGGACTGGTCTAGGACCAAGCGCAGTAATGTGCCAAGCTTCCACAGCACCGTCTGCGGGACCTGACGTACAGAGATTGATCGGTCACGAACAGTGGTCGATGCTCACTGAGCAGATTCGCCCCCCTCACTCCGCAATCTTGTGAGCCCGCCGTTGACAGCGTAGGGTTGAGCACGTCCGAACGAGGTTCTGAGCGGGTATTGCGTGGCTCTGAAGAAATTCTCCAATTTGTTGGGCTCCGTCGGAGCCCGGGATATGGCTGTCGATCTTGGCACTGCCAATACCTTGGTGTACGTGCGCGGCCAAGGCATCGTTCTTAACGAGCCGTCCGTCGTGGCCATTAATGTGAGGACTCAACGCCCGCTGGCCGTTGGGCTCGAAGCCAAGCAGATGATCGGCCGCACACCGGGCCACATCCAGGCGATTCGACCGCTCAAGGATGGCGTCATTGCCGACTTTGACATCTGTGAAGAAATGTTGCGCTACTTCATCCAGAAGGTCTCTCCCGGACGGTGGATTGCCAAACCTCGAATTGTGATTTGTGTTCCCTCCGGCATCACTGGTGTTGAGCGCCGTGCTGTGCAAGACGCCGCGGAGTTCGCTGGAGCGCGTAAAGCACTCATTATTGAAGAACCAATGGCCGCCGCAATCGGGGCTGGACTTCCTGTCCATGAGCCGACTGGAAACATGATTGTTGACATTGGCGGTGGCACAACTGAAGTCGCCGTCATCTCGCTCGGAGGAATTGTCGCTTGCCAATCGGTGAGAATTGGTGGCGATCAGCTGGATCGGTCAATCATCCAGTACATCAAGAAGGAATACTCGCTTGCTCTTGGTGAGCGCACAGCTGAGGAAATCAAGATCCAGCTTGGCTCGGCCTATCGCCTCGAAGAGGAGTATGAAGCCGAGGTTCGTGGACGAGATCTAGTAAGTGGCCTGCCCAAGACAATTGTCATTTCCACCGAGGAGATGCGCGAAGCCCTGGCTGAACCAGTGAATTCGATCATTGACGCCGTCAAGGGCACGCTGGACAAGACTCCTCCCGAGTTGGCAGCTGACATCATGCAGTACGGCATCGTTCTGGCCGGCGGCGGGGCCCTGCTCCATGGTTTGGTCCAGCGGCTGGAGAGCGAAACGGGAATGCCGATTCGGCTGGCCGACAACCCGCTTGACGCTGTTGCCATTGGCTCCGGCCAATACCTGGAATTCGATGCGTACGATTCCATGCGTTCACTTTTGGCTGGCCAGGACTCCTGAGCACTTCGGCTCCATAGGTTTTCGTGGCAACAACATCGTTCTCCTCGCGACGAGTCATGGTTCTACTTGTCGTGACAGCCCTAGCTTTCATGACTCTGGATGCTCGTGACTCGGGCCCCTTCTCTGGTGTCAGGTCCTTCACTCTCACGGTCACCGCTCCGTTGCGTTCGGCGGTTCGGTGGGTGGTCAGCCCCGTTGGAGCGGGCTGGAATGGGGTTGTTCACTATGACGATGTTCTGGAAGAGAACGACGAGCTTCGTGTGCGCATCTCTGAGCTCGAAGGTGAGTTGGCGCAGGTCCCGGACAACGAAGAAGCACTCCGGCAGCTGCAAGAAGCAACCAAGGTCGAGTTTGCCAATCAGTACGAACGGGTGACGGGCAGGGTGGTCTCGGACCGTCAAACTGGCTTGGAGCGAATTGTTGAAATCGGGATCGGAAGCGAAGAGGGCATCGAGGTCGGAATGCCCGTGGTGACCGCCAGCGGGTTGGTCGGGCGCATTGTCAGCGTCGGGCCGGCGACTTCTCATGTTCGAGTGATTACTGATGGACGAGTTCAAGTCGGGGTCATCAGTACCCAGACGCGAATTGTCGGAGTGACAGTTGGCCGGGGCGATGACAACAATTTGCTATTAGATCTGTTGGGCGATGCCAAAGATCAGTTGCCTGAAGATACGCGATTTGAGACCAGCGGTTTCGAGTCCAGTCCATATCCGGCCGGGGTGCCGGTCGGGGTTCTGCGCCAAGGATCGAATGATCAGATCGAGTTGGAGCCGTATGCCGACATCGGACGACTGTCCTTCTTGACCGTCTTGATCTATTCACCCGAACTCAGGCTCGAACAACAGCCAGACAGCGAGGAGAATCAGGCAGAGTCTGATAATACTGCCCCGGGTAGCGCTGAGGCTGACGAGGGAGATGGCGGCTGATGCGCTGGCCTATCGCAATACCCGTGATGTTCGCCATCGCCATTGTGCAAGTGGCAGTCTTTGATCAGGCCCTCCTGGGCGGGCAGGTCAGGCTTGACCTTCCGCTGTACCTGCTCGTTGCCATCGGGTTGTCCAGCCGATCCTCCAGCGCAGCGCTGGCTGGGTTCACCCTTGGAGTCATCGTTGATCTGTTCCAATTCGGGCCGTTTGGAGTCCATGCCATGATCTACTGCGTGGCCGGATGGGTTCTGGCCGAGAGTCGGGAACGTGTTCTGCAAGAAGGAGTCGGGCTTAGCATCATGCAAGGAACCCTTGCCACCTTGGCCGTTACTGGGCTGACATGGTTGCTCGGGTCGGTGTTTGGTCAAAGGCCCCTCGCCATGAATCAGGGACCGTGGCGAGTGCTGGCGAATCTAGCCCTCATTGGACTGCTGGGGGCAATGGCGGTAGGACCGATGGCCCGCGTCGCGCACAAGATGACAGAATCCAGCGATGGGCGCGAACAACGACCAGTGAGAATCTGATGAACTGGTCAATAATGGTGTTCCATGAGTGCTGAACCAACAGGAATACGGATGGGCGGACTGGCAGCAGTAGCGGTCCTCGTTTTTGCTTCTTTGATTGCCCGTCTCTGGTTTCTTCAGATCATGTCGGCACCAGAATTTGAGCAACTCACGACCCAGAACACCACTCGAATTATCTATGTCGAATCTCCTCGGGGTCGAATCTTTGATGCGAACGACAAGGTGCTGGCCGATCGCCGCGAGTCCTTGGTCGTCACCCTTGACTGGACCGCTTTGCAGGACCACAAGACGGCCGACCGGGCCGAGGTGTTTCAGGAGGTGGCCGACTCTCTCAATGGTGAAGGCATCAAGTCCAAGGTCACTTCCCTGGAAGCGGACTTCAATCGGGCGCGGAACGGCGCCCTCAAGTCGGTCGTTATCGCCGAAGACATTGATGTGCGAACCTGGGTGAGCATTTCGGAACGCGAGCTGCCCGGATTTACCGTTGAGCGTCGCTGGGTCCGCAGCTACCCCTACGGCGAAGTCGGTGCTCATATCCTTGGCTATACAGGGACCGTTCTGAACCAGGAACAAGCTCGGGAGCTCGGGAGCGCTAGCGGCTCGCAGCACTATGAGGCCGGCGATGAGCTTGGGGTTGCCGGTCTTGAACGCGTCTTTGAATCAACCCTGCGAGGCATTCCCGAAAAACGTCGAATTGAGATTGATGCGCTGGGTCGGGTGGTTCGCACCGCAGAGATCCTGGAACCTGGCTCGCCGGGACAAGACATCTACCTGACCATTGACATTGACCTGCAGTACGCAGCAGAGGCGATCTTGGCTGATGAGCTGCTACAGGCTCGCGACCGCAAGGCATGTGATACCTGTGAGCTTCCACACGTGGGCCAAGCAGGCAGCCTGGTCGCTCTCGATGTCACCGACGGATCGCTGATTGCCCTGGCCTCCTATCCCTCCTATGACCCAGCAGATTTCGTGTTCGGAATCAGCGCCGATCAGTTCAGCTTCTTGCGTGACCGCCCGGATCGCCCGCTCTTTGACCGAGCAACTCGAGGGACCTATGCCGCTGGTTCGACCTTCAAGCCAGTCACCGCCTATGCCGCCCTCACCTCGGGGCTGCGCGGCGAATACACCCCCTGGCTGGACGAAGGGGTCTTTATCTTGGAGAGCTGCGCAACCGAAGGCGAGGATTGGTGCTCATTCCAGAATGCCGGGGGCGCCATCATGGGTCAGGTCGATATGCGTCAAGCAATCGAACGATCCAGCGACACCTATTTCTATTCCATCGGTGAGCAGTTCTGGATCCATCCTGATCAATACGGCGAAACGGCGATTCAAGACACCGCACGCTTGATGGGATATGGGGCGGTAACCGGGGTCCGGCTTCCGTTAGAAGAAGATGGACGTGTTCCTACCGCGGAGAATCGAAAAGAAGAGTTTGGCGAGGACTCCGCCGACTGGCGAACCGGAGACAATGTCAACCTTGCCATTGGTCAGGGAGACCTGCTGATCACGCCACTTCAGTTGGCCAATTCCTATGCGATGCTGGCCACCGGGGGCGATCGATATCAGCCGAAACTCGTCGACCGTGCCGTCGATTTCGCGGGCAACGAAACCGTCTATGCGTCGGTTCAGGTTGCAGAGGATGAACTCGATCCGGAGATCTTGATACCGATTCTGGACGGCCTCTATGCCGTTCCCCGTACCGGTACTGCTGGTGGGGCTTTTGCTGGCTTCCCCCTGAATAACTTCCCACTGGGCGGCAAGACGGGCACGGTTCAGAAGAAAGGCCTGGCCGACTCGGCTCTCTATGTCGGCTTTGGCCCATCCACCGCACCCAAGTACTCGGTTGCCGCTGTATTGGAAGAATCAGGATTTGGTGGCGATGCGGCGGCACCAGCAGTTCGGCGATTCTTTGAGATCTTGTTTGGCCTGAGCGAGAAGCCAACTGCGCCGATCGTGCATGAGTCGCGCTACGAGGTGGACGCCTCGGACAACGAAGAGGCCCTTCCGGCTGCTCCTGGGGACGTTGAGGTCGACGCTGGTACCGGGCCAGATGCTGGCGCCGAGTCAGAGCCTGGTGGTGACTCGTGACGGCAATCGCGGAATTCGTCCTACCTCGGGTTCGCAAGGAGTCGGCAAGCGCCAAGTTAGGCAATGTTGAATGGTCGCTGGTCCTACTAAGCATTGTCGTCACGGTCTTTGGCATCGTGGCCATCTATAGCGCCACCAAAGGCCCCGACGGCAGTACGTTCTTTGTGATCAAGCAAGGCGGTTTCTTGATTGTTGGCTTGGTGGCTATGGCGGTGGTCGCGTCGCTGGACTACGCAATCTTCCGAAACTATCTTCGCCTCCTGGTTGCGGCGTCGATTCTGGCCCTCGTACTTGTATTGATCATTGGGGCAGACATCAAGGGCACCAGAGGCTGGTTCGTCATTGGGCCGTTGTCCCTGCAGCCAGCCGAGTTCGCCAAGCTCAGCCTCATTGTGGTCATCTCCGCCATGTTTACTGGTCGTTCGGGGAGCATCGATGCCCCCCGGATCATGGCCGCCATTGGTGTCCTGGGCATTGTTGCTGGCCTCGTGCTACTTGAAGGCGAAACGGGATCAGTCCTGGTCTATTGCTTCATTACACTCGGCATCTTCTTTGCCGCTGGAGTGCCTGCCCGGATGGTTCTGCTACTCATCGCCAGCGGAGTCATCTCCTTCGCTCTGATCCTGGACCTTGGGCTTCTGGCTGAGTATCAAGAGGATCGACTGAGCGCGTTCCTTGATACGGATGCTGACGCCCAAGGTGCTGGCTACAACCAGAAGCAATCAGAAGCAACAGTTGGCTCCGGTGGAATCACTGGTCAAGGCCTTTTTCAGGGACCTCAGACCCAGAACGGCTTTGTGCCCGAGCAGGAAACAGACTTCATTTTCACGGTTATTGCCGAAGAACTCGGTTTTGTTGGAGCAGTGGCGATCCTTGCTTTGGAGGCCATGATTCTTCTTCGGATCTTTCGAGTCGCCCAACTGGCCCGGGATAGTTTTGGCACATTGATCTGTGTCGGTGTCTTCTCGATGTTCCTGCTCCAGGTATTTCAGAATGTTGGAATGACGCTCCGATTGATGCCAGTAACGGGGATCACCCTGCCTTTCGTTAGCTACGGAGGAAGCTCCTTGCTGACAAGCTTGATGGCCATTGGCATGGTCCAGAGCGTGGCTATTCATCGCCACCGTGGAAACCCCGACTAGTGACTACTGTTGCCTCACCGTTTCAGTGCCTGGTTGCCGCTAGTATGAGCGCCCAATGACATCCGTCTGGCCGCAGCTGGAGCCACGGCTGGCGCAAGTTCAGAAGCCAGCCCGCTACATCGGCTGCGAAGACGGCGCCAGTGCGAAAGCTCCCGACTCAACTCTGGTGAGTTGGCTCTTCACGTACCCCGACACCTATGAGATTGGGCTACCGAACCAGGGACTACAGATCCTGTACGAGATTGTCAACGAGCGCCCCGACGCTCGTGCTGACCGGGCCTATGCCCCATGGCACGACATGGAAACAATGATGCGGGCCGCAGGCATCCCCCTGTTCTCCGTCGAACACCACACCCCGGCCAACGAGTTCGATGTGTTGGCCTTCAATATCTCGGCTGAACTGATTTACACCAATGTCCTCAACTGCATTGATCTGGCTGGCATCCCGGTGCGTTCCGCCGACCGGACAGCCGAGCACCCCATTGTTATGGCCGGAGGCCACAGCACCTACAACCCGGAGCCACTGGCTGACTACCTGGATGTTGTGGTTCTTGGCGACGGCGAAGAAGTCGTCGGTGAGTTGACTGAGATTCTGGCCCAGTGGCGCACTCGACCTGATCGCTCTCGAAGCGAGCTTTTCCGTCAGATGTGCAAGGTCGAGGGGGTCTACGTTCCGTCCCTGTACGAGCCGGTCTACTCAGATGGAAGACTTGTCGAGACGAGGCCGATCTTCGACGACGTGCCAGAGCGCATCGAGAAGCGAACCATTGCTGATCTGGCTGACTGGCCGTACCCAAAGCAGCAACTCGTCCCAGTCACCGAGGTAGTCCACGACCGCCTCAACGTCGAGGTGTTCCGCGGCTGCACCCGTGGCTGTCGTTTCTGCCAGGCCGGGATGATCACCCGACCGGTCCGTGAACGACCAGCCGAGCAAGTCCGGACCATGGTGAGCAACGGCTTGGAACGAACGGGCTACGACGAAGTTTCACTCACCTCTCTTTCCACCGCCGACTTCAGCTCGATCACCGAGACTGTCGGCGGAATCCTGGATGACGCCGATGCCTGTGGGCAAGGCAATATCTCGGTGTCGTTGCCAAGTCTGCGAGTCGACGCCTTCGGGGTCGGTATCGCGGCCCAGCTCCAGCGGGCCAAGCGCACGGGCCTCACGTTCGCCCCCGAGGCCGGAACTTGGCGCATGCGTCAGATCATCAACAAGTTGATTCGTGAAGAAGACTTGTACGAAGCGGTTGAGGCCGCCTATTCCCAAGGCTGGAAACGGGTAAAGCTCTACTTCCTGATCGGGCTCCCGTCCGAAACCGACGAAGACACACTTGCCATTGCCGAGCTGGCCAAGAACTGTGTCGAACTTGGTAAACGTCACAATAAGCGTGCCAGTGTGACGGTTTCCATTGGCGGGTTTGTTCCTAAGGCCTTCACGCCTTTCCAGTGGTTTGGTCAGAACACGGCTGAAGAGCTGCAGCGCAAGGTCAACCTGCTTCGAGACGCCACCCGCCGTATGCATGGCGTCAACATCAAATGGCACGACCCGGCAGCGACCACGGCAGAAGGCCTGATGAGTCGTGGCGATCGCAGGCTTGGCCCAGTCGTTGAAGATGTCTGGCGGCAAGGTGGCACCTTCCAAGAGTGGTCTGAGCACTTCGAGATGGATCGCTGGACCCAGGCGATGGACCGGGCGGGTCTAGCCATTGAAGACTTCGTTTACCGCCACCGAGGCGAGGACGAAGGACTGGCTTGGGATCATCTCTCGGCTGGCCTGCACAAGGATTTCTTGTGGGACGAGTGGCAAGACGCTCTGGCCGAGGTTGGCCTGCCTGATTGTCGCTGGACACCCTGTTATGACTGTGGCGCATGTACGGGTTATGGCATTGAGCATGTTGTGGCCTCCGCTTCGCCGCCAGCTGGTGGCAGCCAGGGGACAGGCCAAGAACTGATCGCTGGCGGATCGGTTCCCGTATCGCTCATGCCAACCAAGCCCAAAGGGCCAAAATCGCCCCACCCGGTTCTGTCAAAACAATTGGGCAGTCAGCCAGATGAGAGCACTCAGTCTGGCGGCACTCAGTCTGGCGGCACTCAGTCTGGCGGCACTCAGTCTGGCGGCACAGCATGAAGCTTCGTGTCCGCTTTACCGAGGAGGGCAAGATTCGGTTCCTGAGCCACCGAGATGTTGCCCGCATCATGGAACGCGCTTTTCGTAAACTCCGGTTACCCGTTGCTTATTCTCAGGGGTTCTCACCTCGACCTAAGTTCAGTTTTGGACTTGCGTTGTCGGTGGCCCATGAGTCGGATGCCGAATACCTTGACGTCGAACTGGTCACGCCGATCGACCTCAAGGACTTGCCGAACCAGCTCACCCTGTCTTTGCCCGATGGCCTGACCGTCGTTGCGGTTGAGACGCTTGAACCTGGTTCGACATCACTGCAACAGGCCATTGTCTGTTGCCGGTGGAACATCGAAGTTCTCGGTGCCCCACTTCCCGACGTGACAGCTGCAGTAGCTGACCTTCTCGAATCGTCTGAGCATCTGCTCGAACGAACCAGAAAAGGGAAAGCCTCCGTTGTTGATGTCCGCCCCGCCATCCTCGAACTCGAGGTCATGGGGCCGACCGACACTGGAGTGCAGCTTAAAGCCTTGCTCGCTACCGAAGGAACCTCTCTGCGTCCATCCGAACTTGTTCGGGTGTTGGCAGAGGATCTGGAAGAAGGACGAGTGCGGCGTACCCATCAATTCACCATGGTTGACGGCAAACGGTGCGAGCCAATTGAGGCTCCCGACCCGTCGACGCAGCACCAACTCGAACAAACCGAGGGGAACGACACAAGTCGTACTCTCGTCAGCAGTCTCGAGGAACGTGCCTCATGACAAGGAACCTTCCCAATGACCTCAGACAGCCCACAATCCGACAGCTCATCATCCGAGGAACCGTCTAACAAGGCGTCGGCGACAAAGCCGCGGATTGGTGATTCCCGACCAGCGCCCGCAAGCCAGGCAGAGAAGAGTCCGAACCCGAGGGCCGGTGGCGATGACCCCCTGTCGGGTTCCGGGTCAGAAACCCGCGATGATGGTCAACCTCAGAAGCGCAAGCGTCGTCGCCGGAGCAATTCGGTCAGCGAGTCCGGAACTGATCAGAGCGACACGACGCAGAATGGCAGGCAGGACGGCCAGAAGCAGGACAGTCAGAAGCAGGACAGTCAGAAGCAAGACGGTCAGCGGTCGCGTAGCCAGAATCAGGGCAGCCAGAATCAGGGCAGTCAGAAACAGGGCAGCCAGAAACGAGGCGGCTCGAAGCAGGACGGCTCGAAGCAGGGCAGTCAGAAGCAGCAGAGTTCGAATCAGAAGCGGGGCAAGGGTCGACAACGGCAGCGAAGTGGTGGTACTTCTGCCAGCCAGCCAGTCCGACATGTTGTTGCTGATGCACCAGTCGAATTGGATGAAAAGCAGCTGAAGCGGCGCCGAGGACGCAGTCGGAAGGGCCGCCCGGTCGGCCGCTACATGATGGTTGTTTCCAAGCGGGAAGAATCAACCCATATCGCGGTGGTTGAGGGTCGCCAACTGGTCGAGTATGTGGTTTCTCGCCCCAGCGATGATGTCACCCAGATCCACGGGAACATATACCTTGGCAAGGTGCAGAACGTGCTTCCGGGTATGGAAGCCGCCTTTGTCGATGTGGGGACCCCCAAGAATGCTGTCCTCTACCGTTCAGACGTCACAGTGCCCGAGGCCAAAGGCGACAAGAAGGCCGACAAGAAGGGCGGCAAGAAGAGTGGCGGGAAGGGAAGAGGAAAGGCTCGCGGCAATAGTGGCGGCCCCAAGATCGAGGAGCTTCTCAAACCCCGGCAGATGGTGCTGTGTCAGGTCGTGAAGAACCCCATTGCTCACAAGGGCGCCCGGTTAACAATGGAAGTCTCGTTACCCGGTCGATTCGTTGTCCTGGTTCCCAACAGTGATACCTATGGCATCTCCAAGAGATTGCCTGACTCGGAGCGAAAGCGTCTTCGTCAGCTCCTGGATCGAATTCGACCAAAGGGGCACGGCTTGATTGTGCGAACCGCGGCCGAGAACGTGACCGCAGAAGAGATAGAGCGAGATGTGCTCGGACTGCAACAGCAATGGGACGAGATCGACGCGCTAGCGAAACGATCCCAGCAAGCATCCCTGCTCTACCGTGAGCCGGACATGTCCACGAGGGCAATCCGCGAAGAATTCAATATGGACTACCGGGCAGTGATTATCGACAACGAACCGCTTTATGACGAGATTTCTGAGTATGTCTCAGTCATCACGCCTGCTCTGGCCGAGCGAGTCGAGTTCTATGACGCCCAGGTCGAACCCATTTCAGTATTCGAGCGATACCACATCCACGAGCAACTCCATAAAGCTCTTGATCGTAAGGTCTGGCTGCCTTCTGGTGGCTCGCTGATCATCGAAGGCACCGAGGCCCTGACTGTCATTGATGTCAATACCGGCAAGAATGTTGGTTCTTCCAGCCTGGAAGAAACGGTCTTTCGAAACAATCTGGAGGCGGCCGAAGAAGTTGCCCACCAGCTGCGCCTGCGAGATATCGGCGGGATCATTGTCATCGACTTTGTTGACATGGAGGATCGGAAGAATCGCGAAGAAGTGATCCGAGTGTTCCGCAAGGCTCTAAGCAGGGACAAGACGCGAACTCAGGCCTTTGACATCAGCGATCTTGGACTGGTCGAGATGACTCGGAAGCGGATTGGTGAAGGGCTTGTTGAGTCCATGTCCGGCATATGCCCTGATTGTGAGGGTCGGGGATTTCGTGTTGATGAGGAAATGATTGACAAGCTCTTGCGGTGATCGGTTTGGACGGGGGTGTAGAGGCGCTAGCCTCAACCGCCTATGTACGCAGTGGTAGCCACCGGTGGCAAGCAATACCGGGTCGAAGAAGGTCAAACCCTCGAGGTCGAGCGTCTCGGCGAGCCGGGAATTGATGTCGATCTGAGGGCCGTACTTCTGGTCGACGGATCTGATGTCCTTTCCACTCCCGACGAGTTGAGCGGTGTAACCGTTTCTGCTCGAATTGTCGAGGAGAAACGTGGAAAGAAGATCAACGGTTTTACCTATAAGTCTAAGACCAACCAGCGTCGCCGTTACGGTCATCGCCAGACGCGTGCCACCATCGAGATCACCGGAATCAAGCGAGGCTGATATGTCAAAGACCAAAGGTGGCGGTTCAACCAGGAACGGCCGCGATTCAGAATCCAAGCGCCTCGGCGTCAAGGTATTTGATGGTGGCCAAGTAACAGCTGGCTCCATTATCGTTCGCCAGCGTGGTAGTAAGATTCACCCCGGCCAGAACGTCAAGAAGGGCGGCGACGACACCCTGTTCGCCACCTCTGAAGGCAAGGTCAAGTTTGGGTTCCGCAAGGGACGCAAGCTAGTTGACGTCCTGTAGCAGGAAGTTTTGTCAAGGTTGGCCAAGAACTGACCGATCATTACAAAGAGTCTGACTCTTGGAAACGGCACCCAAGGGTGCCGTTTCTGCGTTCTAGGCGAATCTGCCCTGCCTATCAAGATCCTTCAGTCTGCTGCCGATAGAGCAGACATGAAATCGGATAAAGGGCATTCTTGGCGACGAAGAGGAAACCAGTCGCGTCGCGGTGAACGGGGCACGGCCCTGGTCGAAGCCGCCTTCGTCACTCCACTTTTCTTGATCCTGATCTTTGGCATCATGGAGTTTGGGTTCCTCTTTCGGAACTATTTGACGGTCGCCAACACGACTCGAGAAGGGTCTCGAACCGCGAGCGTGTCTGGTAGTTCTCCGGAAGCCGACTACCTCACATTGCGGTCGGTGGAGCATGCGTTTGCCGCATGGGGGGTTGAGAACCTGGACTTCGTAGTCATCTACCATGCAACGGGGCCCAACGATACGATTCCTCCTGGGTGCAAGGTTGGCCCGGTTCCTAACAAGTGCAACTACTTCACGCCAGCTGAATTCTTGCTCAGTCTGAATGACGCGGCCGACAACCCGACCGACTACTTCCGCTGCGTCCCTGCCATTGCTGTTGACCGGCACTGGTGCCCAGCGGATCGGAACACAGGGTTGAGCGATCCTGCTGCGGGAGGCTATGGCAGTGGTCCGGCTTACATCGGCGTCTACGTGCAGGCCGAACACCACTATGTCACAGGCTTCTTTGGCTCAACAGGAACGCTCAGTGACGATCGAATCATTCGAATTGAACCGGACAAAGGCTGATGACTACTCGACGAAGCACCTCAAGAAGCAGTCTTCGGACTGGACCACGACGATCGGCGCTGGCTCGACGATCAGGTCAAGGCGAGTCCGCTGAGCGAGAGCGCGGCGCTGCACTAGTCGAGATGGCTCTTGTCCTGCCATTCCTGTTCATGCTGGCCTTCGGTCTGCTTGAGACGGGCATGGGTTGGCGCAATGCAATCACCGTCACTTCGGCAGCTCGCCAGGGAGCGCGAGTATCTTCTCACCTTGGTGTCAATCCCCAGGCAGATCGTGAAGGCCTGCTTGCTGTGCAAGCTGTCATGGGATCAGACATGGACCAGGTGGAACTCGTGATCTTCTACGAGGCCACCGCCAGCGGGGACATGCCCCCTGGCTGCTTGACCAATTCAATATCTGGTAAATGCAATCGATATACCCCGGCCATGATTGGTGACCTCGGCAATGATGCGGCGTGGGGATGCGCTAGCCACGATGGCGATTGGTGTCCAGTCGGGAGGGACGATGACGTCCGAACCGCCGACCACCTTGGTGTCTATATCCAGTTCCAACACGAGTACTTCACCGGGGTTTTCCCGGGCACTGCCCCCCTGATCAAGCGCCAAACAATCATGAGAATAGAACCGAAGGTAGACTAATGAGCGGAATATCTACTACACGAGGGTCTGCCTCGCCGACGTCCAACTCGTCGTCTGAGACCGATGAGCGCTCATCCGAGCGTGGCTACATCATGGCCATGACGGCACTGCTGCTGATTCCGCTCATGATTTTTGCCGCTTTTGCTGTTGATGTGGGTGCTTGGTACGCACAGGCTGCCCGCACCCAGCGCGCTGCGGACGCTGCGGCTCTGGCCGCAGTGGTGTGGATGCCGAACGAGGCGACAGCTACGACGGCTGCCCTCGATGTTGCGGCGAAGAACGGCTACGTACACGGAGTCAATGCCACAGTGACGGTTGAGCGACAGGGTGCTCAGCAGGTAAAGGTCCATATTGTGTCGGAGGGATCCGTCTACTTCGGCGCGGTAGTCATGGACTCCATCAACATCGAGCGCGCTGCCGTCGCCGAATACATCCTTCCCGTACCCATGGGTAACCCGTCGTCTGCGCTGGGAACCGGCGATCTGTACGGTGGTGCAGAAGGAATCTGGCTGGCGATCAACGGAGTCTGCCAGGACCGCCGCCAGGGTGATCCATTCTCCGTTCTTCGATACAACTCTCCGTCAAACAACGCCTGCGATAGCGGTGGCTCGTACACCGGCTCAATCAACGATAACTACGACCAGGAAGGCTACGTCTTTGTGGTCAATGTGCCAGTGGGTGCGGGCGAAGTCAAGGTGCAGCTCTATGAGCCCGGCCTCTGCACAGGATCAGCCAATGACAACTATGGGGTCAATGGGCCTCGTCTGAATCTGCGTCTCTATGCGGCCGATGACACACCGCTCAGCGACCAGGACAACCTCGATCAACCTCCCACAGCCGATGTAGACTTCGCTCGAACCGACTGCAATAGTGGGATTGCTGGCGATCCTCACTGGTACGAAGCCGCTACGATCCCAGGAGGCAATCCGGGTCGATGGTTCCTTCGGGTTCGTGGTATCAACCATCTGATCTCGGGAGATGACGCCGACCGAGTCGCCGGTCTCAATGGGTTTGCCATCCGCCTTGCTAGCAATGGCTCAACGAACCCGTGCAGTAGCCTGAGTGTGCCGACTTGTCCAGAGATTTTCGCCAAGGACTGGTTGAGCCTGTGGCGCCCCGATCTCGGGGGTACCAACGTAGCCGATTTCTTCTTGGCAGAAATTGATCAGGTCCACGCGGGCAAGACAGTAGAGATCGTTCTGTTTGATCCAGGCGAGGGCATGAACAACCTCCAGATCAAGTCTCCCGGAGGCACCTCGATGCCCTTTGAGTATCAACGATATGACTGTGGTTCCCTTCAGACCAACTGTGCCGATCCCGGTTTGCAGACCAACGATACTTGTGGTGGAAATCCGTGTCTTGTGGTTGATAATCCGTATGGTCAATACAACGATCATTCAGTTCGTGTGCTAGTCGATCTCCCGGCTGGATATGACTGCGATGGCGAAACTCACTGCTGGTGGAAGATCCGGTACACCAAGACCAGCGGTGGAGCACCAACGGACCGCACGACCTGGTCGGTTCGAGTTATCGGCGATCCAGTTCGACTAACTGAGTAGCCGGTCGGAGTCCTAGACAGGGCGACAATCTAATCTCTCCCCACATGAAACAGCAGGGCTTCTGGCCCTGTTGTTTCGCGTCAGGATGGGCTCGATAGCCTGGGTGGGTGTCCAATTTCGTTGACGAATCTAATATCTGCCTGCGGGCTGGCGATGGCGGAGCCGGCTGTATCTCGACTCGCCGAGAAGCCCACGTGCCCTTGGGTGGCCCTAATGGTGGCGATGGTGGTGACGGCGGCTCGGTCTGGGTGGAAGCAGACCGCAACGTCGCGTCCCTGCTGGCTTTTCGAGATCATCCCCACCGGATTGCTTCCAACGGCAAAAACGGTTCGGGTATGGATAAGCACGGCCGCAGCGGCGAGGACATCACCGTTAGAGTTCCGGAAGGAACCGTTGTTCTTGATCACGAGACTCATGAGCAGCTGGCCGACCTAGCCGGACATGGCGATCGCTGGCAGGCGGTACGCCCCGGGGAGGGCGGCCGCGGTAATGCGCGTTTCTTGTCCAACAAGATGCGGGCCCCCACCTTTGCTGAGCAGGGTGAAAAAGGCGAAGAGCGTTGGTTCCGACTGGAACTCAAGCTCATGGCCGACGTCGCACTGGTCGGATTCCCCAATGCGGGCAAGAGCACCTTCATCTCCGTGGTCTCCTCGGCCAAGCCCAAAATCGCCGCCTATCCGTTCACCACCCTTGAGCCAAACCTTGGCGTGGTGCGTTTGAATGAACACACCGAGTTCGTCGTCGCGGACATCCCTGGCCTGATCGAGGGAGCGAGCGAAGGAATCGGCCTTGGCCATCAGTTCCTCCGTCATATCGAGCGAGCCCGAGTGATGCTCTACATGTTGGATCTTTCCGCAGTAGATGGGGCGTCGCCGGCAAAGCAGTTGGAAGTTCTTCGCAAGGAGCTGGGTGCCTATCGTCCCGAGCTACTGGAACGGCCCAGCATCGTTGTTGGCACCAAATGTGATGTCCTTGAGCCCTCAGACTGGGGTGATGAGGCCGAAGTCGATTTCGCCATCTCTTCTGTTGCTCATATTGGTCTACAGCCACTTCTGTGGGCTTTGGCCTCCAAGGTACGCGAGAGTAGAGATGGCGCTGATGAGCACGAAGGATTTGTGATTCATCGCCCCGAGCCCGTGGGTGTGCAAATCGCTCGAGAAGACGACGCTGCTTACCGGGTACTCGGCCGTCCCGCAGAACGAGCAGTTGCTCTTTCGGACATGACCGACATCAGCGCCCTTAATCACGCCCACAAACGTCTGGACAAGCTGGGTGTGTTCAAGGCCCTGCGTCGGGCGGGAATCTTGGACGGTGACACGGTTCGCATTGCTGAGTTCGAATTCGAGTACCAAGGTGATGACTAGCTTCAATCCAAACGATTGCGACGGAGCTGATCATGGCTAACTCAATCGTCGTGGTCAAGATCGGATCGAGCTCGGTGGTTAGCCCCGACGGGCAGATCAATGTGGGTGCCTTAGACAAGCTCTGTGTCGAGGTGAATTCGGTACGGGAATCTGGTCGCCGTGTGGTGATCGTGACTAGCGGTGCAATCGCTGCCGGGTTGCCGATGCTGAGCAAGGCGGCAGCCGAACGACCACGCGACGAAGCGCTGCTTCGTGCCGCCTCAGCCGTTGGTCAACCGTCCCTCATGCGTGCCTTTGAGTCGGCTCTCGCCAATCACGGACTGCTGGGGGCTCAGATCTTGCTGGCACCAACCGACTTCATGATCCGGCGTCGCTACCTCAAGAGCCGAGGAACACTGCTGACCCTGCTGGACCTTGATGTCGTACCAGTCATCAACGAGAATGACGCCGTTGCCGATGACGAGATTCGCTTCGGTGATAATGATCGGCTTTCTGCCCTCGTTGCCCACCTGATCGAAGCCGACCGACTGGTTCTGCTCACTGACACAGCCGGACTCTTTACCGCCGACCCCCGAACCGATCAGTCAGCTTCCCTGATCGAAGAGATCGTGGAAATTGACCAACAGTTGGTGGATGCAGCTGGTGGGGCAGGAACTAGTCAAAGCACCGGTGGCATGGCCTCAAAACTCGCCGCGGCCAAGATCGCCACCTGGAGCGGGGTCGAAACCGTCATTGCTTCGGCCAGCAGAGACAATGTCCTGGTCGATGCCGTGGACGGAGCGTCCGGAGTCGGCACCAGATTCCATCGCCGTGAAGGTCGGATGGCAGCAAGGAAACTTTGGATCGCATTTGCTCTACCAGCGTCAGGAAGCGTCGTCGTCGATGCAGGAGCCCGCATCGCGCTCATTGATGGTCAGAAGTCCTTGCTGCCCAAGGGAGTCGTTGGCTTCGAAGGACGATTCATTGAAGATGATGCGGTGGAGATCGTCGATGAAGACGGTGCCGTGTTCGCCAAGGGGCGCGTTCGATGGACCAGCCGCGACCTCGAGGACCATCTAGGTAAGCACACGTCTGAATTGCCATTAGCCCTGGGCCACGAAGTCGTTCACCGCGATGACCTCGTTGTTGTGCCAACGACAGTGCTGGAAAGCTAGGCGCCTTCTTCGGTCGCGGTTGCGGTTTCGCCCGGAGCAACCTCAGGAGCGGCAGCTTCGCTGGTTGCGGTTTCGCCCGCAGCTGGTGCCGCACTGCCTGGTGCCGCCCCTAGCCCGAGCTGGGCTCGGATCTCGCTCAGTCGAGCTTGGGCCTCAACATTGAGCGAAGCCTGCTCGACTTCGAGCATGCGTGTTTCGACCGATGCACCTGTTAGCTCGGCGGTTCCTTTGGCCTTGGCGTAGCGAAGTTCGACCCTGTCTCGGATCTCTTCGAAAGAAGGAACATCGTCGCCGACTGTCTCTGACAAGGATGCCATGGCGCTATTGAGCTGCTCTTGCATCTTGGTCTGATCAATCTGAGACATGAGCTTCTTCTGCTCACCCAGCTTCTTCTGCAAGGCCGCACTGTTCTGATTCACCGCGGCCTTGGCCTGGTCAGAAGCCTGTGATGCTTGCAGGTGAAGTGACTTCAAGTCCTCGACCTCTCGCTCAAGGGCAACCAGCCGGTTGGCGAACTGTTCAGCAGCCGAGGTGTATTCACCCAGCTTCTTGGCGTCTCCGGAGCGCTGGGCCTCATCGGCCATCATGACGGCCTGGCGAGCATTGCCGCCGACGCGCTCGTAGTCCTCCATGGTCCGATTGAGTCGGATCTCGGTTTGCTTCTGGTTGGCGATGACGTTCGCCGCCTGCTCCTTAAGCCTGACGATGCTGGTCCTGGGCTTCCTGGATGGCTTGATCCAGTTGAACCTTCGGGTCAGCATTGGAGTTGAATTCGCCAGTAAGCCTGGCCGAGGTGTACTTCCACCAACGTTTCATGAGCTTGATCATCTCTAGATGTTAGCTCAGTTGAGACTTGCTAACCCATCGCAATTGCGTCACATAGGCTGGAGGCTGTCACCTGGGCCGTAGATCATGACCTGGGCCGTAAGCCCTGGAACCGAAGCACTCCGACATAGGTTGCCACCGCAGCCAAGCCGAGCACGATGCCCTCAAGGGGCTCAGCAATCGGAAGCAGCCGTGAAAGCAGCAACAGAACGGCACCGGTCGCAATGCTGGCAGCAAGAATTGGAAACAACAGCCCCGAACTCACTCGGGTTTTGAGCTTCTGATTCATCTTGAACCGCAGCAAGGCCCATTCAATCCACGAAGCAGCGACTGCGCCCAGGGCTACCCCGACTGGTCCGAAGTGAGGTGGTCCGCCAATGACTTGTCGAGTGGCCTTGTCCACCGGTTCCCAGAACGCCCAGTGGGGGAGCTGGTCCCATCCAGAGATAACTCCCTCGACAACAACGAGGCGATCCAGCTGGAACATGAATAGGACCGAGACGCTGACCAGAACGACAAGACGAATAATTGCAACCTGGGCGGGTGTTGTCACATCTCCAAGGGAGAACAAGGCGTTCTGGCTGATTCGGGCTGACATCGCTGCGGGCAAGCCGAGGGCGTAGACCCCCAGGGTCGCTCCAAGAACGATTGCCCCGTCCGAAGAAATCGCATCGCGCCCGACCAATTGGCTTGGCCATTCATACAAGGTGCCAACAAATGCTCGCCCGCCAACGAGCAAGGCAGCAGTGCACAGACCAGCGGGGAGGGCGACCTTTCGTAGCCCGATGCGAACTCGCCGAGCAACAATGTCGGCTCGATCAGATTGGCGAGACATCTCGGTCAGCTCGGTGGTGGCGACACTGAAGCCAAACAAGCTGATGGGCAGGATGTAAAGGGGAGTGACCAAGGCGATGATGGGAATGGCTCCAAGCACCAGGTAACCAGCCAGGAAGAGATCAACCAGGCTGGAGATCTGGACGACGCCACGAGCACCCACAGCTGGGCCGAATCGGGTCAGAACGGTTTTCAGCTTTCCTTCGCGTCGCAGATGGGGAGTGACCCCGTTGGTCAAACTGAGCACACGGGGGAGTTGCACACCTAGCTGGAGAGCACTCCCGATCAAGACGGCGACGGCCAGCCAGGTGGCGATCGAACCAGTGCTCAACCCACCGGCGGTTCCATCGGGAAGAGGATCAGCGAACTTGGCCATGAGGGCGACGCCGAGAAGCACAACAATCTGCGCCCCGTTCCACAAGGTCGGAGCGACATAGGCCAGAAAGTATTGGCGGTGAGAATTGAGGATTCCCAGGCACCAAGCCGAGATACCAAGCAGACCGATGCCGGGAGCGGTTATGCGAAGCAAGCCAGCAGCCTGGTCTCGTACTTCCTGTGGCTGACCGTTGGCTAGAAGCCACAGAACCAGATCAGCGCCCAGCATGAGGGCGGCAACAATGACCACAATGGCGGCCGAGAGATAGCCAAGTACCCCACCAGCGACTCGACGGGCCTCAATCGTTTGCTTTTCTTCGATGAGCTTGGCGTAAACGGGCACAAACGAAGCAGAGAGTGAACCTTCTCCAAGAAGATTCTGGATCATGTTTGGTAGACGCATGGCTAGCCGGAAGGCCGATGCAGCTGGTGAGCTCAGCGGTAGGAGGGCGCCAATGAGGATTTCGCGCACCAGCCCAAAGACTCGGCTGACCATGATGCCAGCGGCGGCCTCATTGGATGAACTCATGAATCTGCGGGCGTTGGCACGGAGGCAATGTCGATGGCCTCCAGGGTGGTGAGCTGCTCATCGGTTGGCTGAGCAATATCGACTAATCGACCGGCATGACGGGCCACTGCTGCCTCAAAGAGATTCCGAGCCAATCGTCCATTTCCAAAACCATGACCGCGTTGATGGGCCCCGAACCAGACGCTGGCCGCCTCTTGGGCCTCGCTGGTCAAGCCGTATTGGCCGCCATCGCTGATGAGCCCCAAGATGGCCAGCAACTCGTCATTGTCGTAATCGGGGAAGTGAATGGTCTTGGGGAATCGACTTTGGAAGCCAGGGTTAGCGCTGACGAGGGTCGCCATCTCCTTCGGATAGCCAGCAAGGATGACTACCATGGAATCGCGCCGGTCCTCCACCTGCTTGACAATGGCATCAATCGCTTCACGGCCAAAATCCTTATCGCTTCCACGAATCAGTGAGTAGGCCTCGTCAATCAGAAGCACTCCGCCGTCGGCCCGCTCAAAGACCTTGGACACCTTCTGCGCTGTCTGTCCGACAAAACCGGCAACCAGTCCGCCACGATCAACCTCAACCAGTCTTCCTTCGGGCACGACCCCGAGGCTGTGGTAGATACGAGCCAGTAGTCGGGCGACGGTCGTCTTCCCCGTTCCTGGATTGCCGCTAAAGACCAGATGCTTGGTGTTGTCGATCACCGGCAGGCCTCGGTCGGCCCGCAGCTTCTGCACCCGCAGCAATGACGACAGCAGACGCACTTCCTCCTTGACCGCATCCAGGCCGATCAGCTCATCCAGCTCAGCCAACACATCGACTAGGGGCTCAGCCTCGACCGCGGGCTCATCTTCGGCCATCGCTTCTTCGGTCGCGGCCTCGCTATCGTCCGAATGGGTATCAGCTTGCTCGTTGGTGGAACGCCCGGGCTTCCCCTTGATAGTCGGGGCGGCAGCCTTTGAGTCGGATCTCTTCGTAGCTGCGACTCGCGACTCTGGTGTTGGGCGGGGCCCCATATGTGTCAACAGCATTGACTGGAAGGCCAGTGCTGCTTCCAGCTCATCATGGGATGGGAAACGGTCCAAAGAGGCCACCATGTAGGCAATGGCCATTGCCTCATCCAGATAGACCCAACTCAATCCACTGCCGCGCTGCTTATCAATGTCGCACAAGACGGTGAACAGCTCGGAAGGTTCTGAAAGCCAGGTGGCTTTGCCCGCGACCAGGTCGCTCTTACGTAAATCCTGAGGTGAGGTGGCACCGGGCAACAAGCCAGCGGATCCGAAGGTGGCCGCCAGGGCCCAGAGTTCTTCATCGGTTTGACGACCGTCGGAATCGACAATGGCGCAACTCAGATTGAAGGCCTCGATGGTGGCATTCTCATGAAGTGAAGCAGCGTTGACCGTTGTGCCGTCGGCAGCCTCGGCCAGCGCCCTTCCGACATTGCTGGTGAAACGTGCGACTACGTCTGTGAGACCTCGATCCATTGGGAGGAGATCCTACTCACTTGTGTGGCAGCGATCCCTATCGGGGCAATCATCTTCGATTTGTTCTTGACCAACCGGTCAAGTCCGTAGGTATTGTGTGGTCATGACCCATCGTTTCGAGTCTGTTGACTCCGTCCGTACCGGATTGGCCGAGGTGAACTACCTGGCCGATGATGCCACTGCAGGCATTGCCTATCTTGCTGACCGACTTCAGAAACCAGTCTTGGTTGAAGGCCCAGCGGGAACCGGCAAAACCCAGCTAGCCAAGTCGGTGGCCGAAATGCTGGGGGCTCGCCTCATCCGGCTCCAGTGTTATGAAGGCCTGGACGAGTCCAAAGCCCTCTACGAGTGGAACTACAAGAAGCAGCTTCTTCGCATCCAGACCGAGAAGAGCGAAGGCACAACGTGGAACGAGGTGGAGGAGAACATCTTCACCGATGAATTCCTGCTTACCCGACCACTGTTGGAAGCCATCATGGCTGAAGATCCAGTTGTCTTGTTGATCGATGAGGTCGACCGGGTCGAGGTCGAAACCGAAGCTCTCCTGCTGGAACTGCTGTCGGACTACCAGGTGTCAATTCCCGAGCTCGGAACACTTGAAGCTAAGCAGATCCCGCTGGTCTTCCTCACGTCCAACAATACTCGTGAGTTGTCCGAGGCCCTGAAGCGACGCTGCCTGTTCCTCCACCTGGACTATCCCAGCATGGAACGAGAGAAGGAGATCGTTCTTACCCGCGTGCCCGATATTTCCGAGAACCTGGCCGACCAAGTCGCCCGCATTGTTCGGGCCATTCGTCAGCTGGAGCTGAAGAAAGCTCCATCGGTCTCCGAAACAATTGATTGGGCCCGAACCCTCATCTTGCTTGGGATCGAGCACATCTCCGAGCAAGACGCCATCGATACGGCCAATATCCTGCTCAAGTACCGCAGTGACATTGAGAAGGTGACGAAGGAATTCGGCACCAACTCCAAGGCCCACTTCGAGGCTCCGGCCAGCTGATGTCGGACACAACCGTCGTCGACGTTGGAGAAGCAGAGGGGGACGATGATTCTGCCCTGTTCAATCTGCTTCAGGGGTTTGTGAGTGAGCTTCGTGCTGCCGGACTGCCGGTTTCGGTTTCGGAAAACATTGACGCCACCCAAGCTGTCAGGCACATCCCCATCGAGGATCGTTCGGCCTTTAAGTATGCGCTGGCTGCCACCCTGATCAAGAACAACTCACATTGGCGAACCTTCGAGACCTTGTTCGAGGTCTATTTCTCCTTGCGGGGGAGTGAATACTCCATTGGCGACGACGATGATCCCTTTGGCGATGTTGATCTGGACATGGACGACCGGGACTCACCTCCCGGCCAAGGGGGCGAAGGTGGCGGCGACGGGCTAACTCCCGAAGAACTGGCCGAGATGCTATTCCAGGCCCTCATGAAGGGCGACGACGCCATGATGCGGGCCCTGTCCAAGCAAGCGGTGAAGCAATACGCCGGCATGGAACCGGGTCGCCCCGTTGGTGGCACCTACTACCTCTATCGCACCCTGCGAAACCTGGATCTTGACGGCTTGCTCGAGCGGCTGATGGAGCAGGCTCGTGATGATGCTCCTGAAGACCTAACCCCGCTGGAAGAACGGCTGGAGAAGGACGAGTTTGAGCATCGTCTGGATGAGCTAAAGAAGGAGATCGAGGCCGAGATTCGTCGCCGTCTGGTTGCTGATCGTGGGGCCGAGGCCATGGCCAAGACCCTACGTAAGCCACTGCCTGAAGACGTCGACTTCATGCACGCCAGTCGGGAGGAGATGGCCAACTTGCGTCGGGCCATCTACCCGCTGACCCGCAAGCTGGCGGTTCGTTTAGCCCGCAAGCGTCGCCATGGGCGCAAGGGCCCGTTGGATTTCCGCAACACGGTTCGCCACTCGATGAGCTACGGCGGCATTCCCATGGAGCCGAAGTTCCGCTACCCGAAACCCTCGAAGCCCGAGATCATTGTCATCGCCGACATCTCTGGTTCGGTTGCTGCTTTTGCTCGCTTCACCCTGCACCTGGTGTACGCCATCTCTGGCCAGTTCTCCAAGGTGCGAGCCTTTGTATTCATCGATGGGCTGGATGAAGTCACTGAATACTTCGAAGGGGTCGAAGATATTTCAGAGGCCGTGCATCGCGTCAATACCGAAGCCGATGTGATCTGGGTTGACGGCCATAGTGATTACGGCCATGCGTTTGAGGTCTTCTGGGATACCTACGGCAAGGAAGTGAACTCCAAGAGCACGGTGTTGATTCTGGGCGATGCCCGAAACAACTATCACGCGTCACAGGCCTGGATTGTCAAGGAGATCCAGCATCGAGCCCGCAAAGTGTTCTGGCTTAATCCAGAACCGAAGGCTTACTGGAATTCCGGCGACTCCATTGTCAGCGAATACGCCGCCCACTGCGATGGCGAGTTCGAAGTCCGCAACCTGCGCCAGCTAGAAAAGTTCGTCGACAACCTGGTGTGAACGAAGTGAGCACCCTGGTGTGAGCGAAGCGATTACCTAGTTTGAGCGAAGCGAGCACGCTGGACTGAGGAACGATGACGGTCTCAGCGGGGCATAGTTGCGGCATGGAAACAGTTCACGGCACTGACGATTCAGACGTGTTTAGCATGTCGTTCAACGAGCAGATCCTGGTCTTCGTTGATGAGCACCGGGCGGCCTTGCATCATTGTTTGGACGGTATGAGTGAAGAGCAGGCGAAGGTACGTCTCGTTCCTTCTGCGACAACCCTGCTTGGGCTGGTCAAGCATGCAACCTTCGCGGAGAAGGTGTGGTTTAGTGAAGCCTTCACTGGACTCTCGCGATCGGAACTCGGCATCGAGGCTGGCCCGGAAGAGTCGTTCGTGCTCGATGAAAACGACACCATCGAGTCGGTTCGTGCAGCACATCGGCTTGCTTGTGAGCAGTCTCGGAGTGCGGCCAAAGGGATGTCGCTGGATGATGTCGTGACTGGCAACCGGCGGGGTCCAATATCACTTGGCTGGATCTACCTGCACATGCTTCGCGAGCTGGCCCAGCATTGCGGTCACGCCGAGATCCTGCGGGAGCAGATACTCGCCAAGGAGTGATTCACTTCGAGGCGCTGGATGTCCTGCTAGCGCAGCAGTTCGGCTACCCGGAAAGCTAGATCCAGGCTTTGGCGGGCGTTGAGGCGTGGATCGCACATGGTTTCATAGCGTCGCCCCAGGTCCTCGTCAGTGACACTGGCAGAGCCACCCAGACACTCGGTGACGTCCTCGCCGGTGAGTTCGACATGAATGCCGCCAGCCCACGTCCCGGCGTCCTGGTGAGCCAGGAAGAATCCGCTGATTTCTTTGGTCACGTCATCCAGATGTCGAGTTTTGTGTCCGGACTCAGCTGAATAGGTATTGCCGTGCATCGGGTCACAAGCCCAAACCACTGGATGGCCAGACTCTTTGACTGCTTCGAGTAGGGGAGGCAGGTTGCTCTGGACCTTGTCTGCCCCCATGCGGCTGATCAGGGTCAGTCGGCCAGCTTCACGATCAGGATCTAGGGCATCACACAAGGCGACGATCTCGTCTGGTTGGGTCGTTGGCCCAATCTTGCAACCAATCGGGTTCTTGATGCCCCGGAAGAACTCGAAATGAGCACCATCGAGCTGACGGGTTCGCTCACCAACCCAGATCATGTGGGCCGAGCAGTCATACCAATCGCCGGTCAGACTGTCCTGGCGGGTCAGCGCCTCTTCGTACTGGAGGATCAGGGCCTCGTGGCTGGTGTAAAACTCGGCTTCGTGAATTTCGGGATTGCTGGAGGACACTCCAGCCGCTTCCATGAAGCGCAATGCTCGGTCAATCTCGTGAGCCAAGTCTTGGTAACGCTGCCCTTCCGGAGAGCTGGCAACGAACTCCTGGTTCCATGCCTGCACCCGGTTGAGGTCAGCAAATCCACCCTTAGTGAAGGCACGCAGAAGATTCAGGGTCGAGGCTGACTGGTTGTAGGCCCGGAGAAGCCGGTCAGGGTCGGGCAGACGAGCGCCGTCGGAGAAGGGCAGGTCGTTGATCATGTGGCCAAGGAAAGACGGCAGTTCGGTTCCGTCCTGGGTCTCGGTCGCACTGGAACGCGGCTTGGCGAACTGGCCAGCAATCCGTCCGACCTTGATGGCAGGTACTCCGGAGGAATAGGTCAGTACAACAGCCATCTGCAAGATGACTCGCAGCTTGTCCCGAATGGCGTCAGCGCCAAACCCGTCGAAGGACTCGGCGCAATCACCGGCCTGGAGTAGGAAGGCTTCACCGTTGGCTACATCGGCCAAACGAGACTTGAGAGTGCGGGCCTCACCGGCGAAGACAAGCGGAGGCAGCATCGACAACTGCTTTTCGACCTGCTCAAGAGCAGGCACATCGGGCCATTCGGGCTGATGCTTTGCTGGTCGAGAGCGCCAGCTACCAGGATTCCAAGTCACGAGCGACAGTCTCGCTCCTGCTCACCAAATGAGCAACACAGTTTCACCGAATCATCGTCCGCTACCTTCTAACGCTGCGCCCAAAACGAATCTGGCTGGTGCCACCCAATGGGTAGCACCAGCCAGAAAGTTCAGATTTGGAATTGCCTAGCGAGTGCTAAGCAGCGTCGAAGTCGGCGATGACGTCGCCGGCTTGATCACGAACCGCACTCACGGCACGCTTCACCAAACGACGAGCGGCCTCAGCGGTAACACCGAGTTCTTCTCCGACTTCGCGGTAGCTGCGCTTGCGGCCATCATTGAGGCCGAACCGTTGCTCGACGGCGTAGCGGGCCCGAGGGTCCAAGACATCAAGCAATCCAGTCACCATCGTCTCCTCGGCCTTGGCCATGACCTCAACCTCTGGTCCAGGATTGGAATCGGGGAGGAGGTCGACGAGCTCGTTGGAGTCGTCGTCGCCAATGGTGCGATCAAGCGAGGTCGGTGTGGTGAGGCGATGCAAACGAGCATGCTCATCATCCAGCTCGTCGCCATCACCAGAAACCTGGCGAAGGGCGGCACGCAAGCTGGCCGAACGATCGCCGGGAAGGCGAACGAGGCTGGCTTTCTGATCCAGTGCCCGGCCGATGGCCTGACGGATCCAGAAGGTGGCATAGGTGCTGAACTTGAAGCCCTTGCGCCAGTCGAACTTGTCGACGGCATGCTCCAAACCAAGGTTGCCTTCCTGGATGAGGTCCAGAAGTTCCATTGACGGAGGCAGGGGATAGCGGCGGGCAACGCTCACAACGAGGCGAAGGTTGGCCCGGATAAAGCGGTCTTTGGCTCGAGCTGCTGCTCGAGCGGACCGGCGGTGTTCGGCAGTGTTCTCGCCAGCTTCGATCTTCTCAAGGGCAGCATGGCCCTTTTCGATGACTTGGCTGAGCTCGCGCTCCTCATCAGCTGTGAGGAGCGGAACAAGTCCGATTTCGTTTAGGTATTGACCTACAGAGTCACTCATGGCGCGTTTCAAATTCCTGGGATTGCGGGAGGATTACAAAGAATGTTGGGGCGTTTGGGCCCGGGGCTGGATTGTTACGCTTTACACACCATTGAGGTTTTGCCGTTTCACGCGAGTGATGGCGGTTCTTTGCTGTGCTGCGGGCGCTATAGGTCCAAACGTAGTTTTTACTATAGATTGTTCCCCACGTGAATGTGAAATCCGTCACATTTGTCCTGAACCACTCACGTTGACCGGTATGACGGCCGACACTCTAAGGCTTGTGTGGCACACGCACAAGTGGAAACCGGGAGAGCTGTGAGCGCCCCAAGTCGGTCGATTGGTATCTTCGGGGGAACTTTCGATCCGCCCCATATCGGTCATCTGATCGCTGCTGAGCGTGTCCGTGAGCAGATGGGCCTCGATGAGGTCCGACTTGTTGTTGCCAACGATCCGTGGCAAAAAGACGGGCTTCGAGTGATCACTCGGGCTGAGGATCGGGTCGCGTTGGTTGTGGCTGCTCTTGAATCCAGTGAGGCCACGGAGCCACAAGGAGTCGGCCTGACTGTGTCTCGCGTCGAACTTGATGCTGGCGGGCCAAGTTTTACCATCGATACCCTCCAGACCTTTCGGGACTCGGAGCCGGACGCGGAATGGTTCATCGTCGTTGGCGCCGATGCAGCAATGGGGCTTGATAGCTGGCACCGCGCAGAGGAACTTCGCCAGCAAGCAAAGATCGTTGTGGTGAACCGGCCCGATCCTCGCAATGCTGATAACCCTGGGTCTGCCCCCGAGGGCTGGCAGCAAGCGAACGTGTCGATTCCGGCAATCGAAATCTCCAGCACGGAGCTCCGCGAACGGGTTCGCTCGAATCAATCCATCCGATTTTTGACGCCGGATCCGGTGATCGCACTCATTGAGCAGCTGGGGATCTATCGTCAGGACTCTTGATTCGACCAGTCACATCCCTCGGTGAGCTACGGGCACCTCGGGCCCCAACGCTCTTTATTCTCGTCGAATTGCTTCTCCTATCGGCCGTGCCTGTGCTCGGCTATCTCGGGGCTCAGTCTCTACTGGACACACGAGCCGGAAACTTCGTAGCTCAACCCACTCCGACGGAGCCCGGCTGGCTGGCCGCAGTAGAGCCCAGTCCGATTACTGGGATCGTTGAGGTCCTGGACGGGAAGGTCACTGGCGCGACGATTGTTGCCCAACAGCGAGAGAGTCAACCAGGCGGAACTGTCATCTTGATATGGCCATCAACGGAAATTGATGGTGTTCAGGTGGGAGAGATGGCTCCAGGAGAGGTCGTTCCCGCTATTTCTCGCGAGCTCAGACTCCAGATCCCGATGGTTGAGATTCTGGATGAAGCCCGCTGGAAGACTGTCCTGGGGTCCGAGGAACGGACGGTAGACAATCCCGACCCGCTCGTTGGTGAAGATGAAGTGCCACTGCTCGCGGTCGGGCCAGTCACTATTGGCTCCGACCTTGCGGCCACCTTCATCGGGTCGCCAGCAGTTACTGGTCACCCAGACTCAGTTATTGTGCGTCGAACAATCTGGTGGCAAGCGCTTCTGGGTGCACCGCCGGGTGGCGACGACGACCTGGCTGCTCTGATCCGAACGATTGGGGCGGCTGACTATCGGATTGTTGACTTGCCGACGACCGCAAATCTGGACGGTGAGGAGACCGATGCTGGTCGAAGAATTGATCCAGATTTGGCCGAGCAGGTGGTCGCCGACTCTGTCCCCTTCCCCGTCGGTTCTCAACCAGGGGACCGACCTCAAGTGCAAGTCCTCGATCGAACCGGCGGTGTCGATCTGGAACTGGTAGCCCGATCGGTGGCCAGACTCGGCTTTGAAGTCATCCAGATCGGCAACGCCAGTGTCTTCGACGATGGTCCAGCCGAAGTGGTCGTCCCGCCAGGAGTGACCGACGCACGCGTCGAACTGCTTGCTGAGCTCTTTGGTGCCGCTACCGTCTATGAAACTACATCAGCCAATCAGGCTGGATCTGCCGATGATTCGGCTAGCAAAACCGTTGATACCTCTGGCACAATCACTCTGATTGTCAGTAGCTCAGCTGCCGAAATGAGTACCCCGTGACACCGACCCCAACACCAATATCTACATCAGCAGCAGAAATTGAAGCCTGGGTTCGACTCGCTGTTGATGGGGCCGAAGAGAAGCTTGGTCACCGCACCGAGGCTTTCCTTGTCGGTGAAATCCTTGGCATTACCGACTGGTTCGTGGTGACATCTGCCCAGACCACCCGTCAGGTGAAAGCAATTGTCGAAGGCGTCGAAGAGATGGTCTTCCTTGGTGATGGGCCAAGGCCACTTCGGATTGAGGGCCTGGACGCACCCGACTGGGTGCTGATGGACTATGGCTCGTTCCTCGTCCATGTCTTTACCGACGAGGCCCGTGAGTACTTCGAACTGGAACGGCTCTGGAGCGATGTTCCTCGACTCAAGTTCACCCGAGCCGACGGATCTGTGGCTGGCGAGACAGAAGCCTTCGACTCAGTCTCTCCTGAAGCAGAATAGGCCGACCCTCTGAGCAATTCGGTGTAACCGGACTGGGACTGATGGTCTTAGGCGACGATGTTTACGATCTTGGGCTGACGAACAATGATTTTTCTTGGCTCGCCATCCAGCTGGGCTTGAACGTTCTCCGAACCCAAGGCCAAGGCCTTCGCTTCTTCTTCGGTGATCTCAGTTGAGACCTCGAAACGATCGCGAACCTTCCCGTTGACCTGCACAATCATGGTGACTGTGTCCACGACGAGCTTGGCCGGATCGGCCACTGGCCATGTTGTGAGGTGAACGTGCTCGCCGTCGTGGCGAAGCTTCCACAGCTCAGCCGAGATGTGGGGGACAGCTGGCGACAGCAGCTGGAGCACGGTGTCCAGGGCTTGATCCAGGGTGGCCTGGTGAGGGCCATCTGGGGCTTGCACATAGCGGTAAAGGGTGTTGGTGAATTCCATGAAGCCAGCAACCGCGGTGTTGTAGGCCCAGCGCTCGTATTCATTACTGACCCGGTCAATCAGGACGTGGGTCGCGGTTTCGATGGCTGCGTCGGCTTCGTTGGGTTCACCATCTCGAGCATCGTCGAACAGATCGGTCTCGGGATGGGCCACGCGCCAAAAACGATGGAGGAAACGTTCGCAGCCTTCCAGCTGAAAATCTTCCCAATCGACGTCTTCGGCCGGGGGCTTCACCTGCAAGATTGCCAACCTCAGGGCATCCGCCCCATGGGCATCGATAATGCCTTCGGGTGCCACCGTATTGCCCTTTGATTTGGACATCTTGCCTCCACCCATTCGCACCATTCCTTGCGTGAAAAGACGCTTCATTGGCTCGCGTAGCTCTTTGGGTGCAATCCCAATATCGGCCAATGCCTTCATGAAGAACCGGGCGTAAAGCAGGTGCAAGATTGCGTGCTCAACTCCACCGATGTACTGATCGACCGGCATGAACTGACGAACTGCTTCTTTGCTGAACGGAAGTTCCTCATTCCAAGGATCGGCGAAACGGAGGAAGTACCAACTGGAGTCGACAAAAGTATCCATGGTGTCAGTTTCCCGCAGTGCAGGCTCGCCGCAATCAGGACAGGTGGTGTTCAGGAAACCCTCATGCTTGGTCAAGGGTGAGCCGACAATATTGGTGAAATCGACATCGTCGGGAGCCACGATCGGCAGCTCGCTGTCCGGCACTGGGCGCAGGCCACAGACATGGCAATACACCATGGGAATCGGGCATCCCCAGAAACGCTGCCGGCTGAGCAGCCAATCTCGCAAGCGGAAGTTGATCTTGCGATCTCCAAGGTCCTGATCTACTAGCCAATCGCTGGCTTTGGCTTTGGCCTCGGCAACGTCCAGCCCATTCAGGTCCAGTGCATCGTTTGCTGAATTGATCGCTAGACCGGCGTCGGTGTATGCCTCTCCATCGAAGTCTTCAGGAGGCTGAACAGTGCGAATAATCTGGAGATCGTGCTCCTTGGCAAAATCCCAGTCCCGCTGGTCCTGGCCGGGGACAGCCATGATGGCGCCGGTCCCGTAACCCATCAGAACATAGTCGGCCAGGTAGAGGGGGATCGCTTTGCCAGTGAATGGATTAACGACGGAGCTTCCTGAGAAGACTCCACGTTTGTCCGCTGCTTGGGAGGTCGACATGCGCTCGATGTCGGACTTCACCTTCACCTGAGCCCGGAACGCCTCAACGGTCTGGCGCTGGGCATCGGTCGTGAGTTCATCAACCCTTGCATGCTCCGGGGCCATCACTGCAAACGTCATGCCGAATCCAGTATCGGGTCGTGTGGTGTAGACCGACAAGGGCGGGACATCTGCCCGAGCGTTGCCGTCAGCGTCAGCTATTGGTAGACCAAACTCGGCCCCCTCGGACCGCCCGATCCAGTTCCGCTGCATGGTCTTGACCCGATTCGGCCAGTCAAGTCCATCCAAGTCGTCAAGCAGTTCCTGGGCGTAGTCGGTGATCTTGTAGAACCACTGCTCCATGTCGCGCTTTTCGACCAGATCGCCGGACCGATCACAACGTCCATCGATGACCTGCTCGTTGGCCAGCACGGTCTGGCATCCAGGGCACCAGTTGACGGGAGCATTGGCTCGATAGACCAGTCCAGCTTCCCAGAATCGCAAGAAGATCCACTGGGTTCCCTTCATGAACATTGGATCATGACTCTTGATGGTTCTGCGAGCGTCATAGACCGCTCCAATACGGCGCAACGACGAGGTGAGCTCGACGATCCGGGCATCGGTGAACGTTCGAGGGTGTTCGCCCGTCTTCAGTGCAGCGTTTTCCGCCGGTAGCCCGAAGCTGTCGAAACCAATGGGGGACAGCACTGCCTTGCCGTTCATGGTGTGATAGCGGACCAGCAAGTCGCCAAAGGTGTAGTTGCGGACGTGGCCGATATGAGCGGGGCCCGAGGGGTAGGGATACATCGAAAGCACGTAGCGCTTTTCCCGTGGATCGTCGTTATCGACGTTGTACGTGCCTTCGTCCGCCCAGAGATCCTGCCATCGAGGCTCGATGGTCGATGGTGTATAGCGAGGCATTTCTGGGCGTTCGGACATGCTGGACAGGATAACGAACCCGGGGCCTGGAGCTAGGGATTTACTCGGTTCCGGATCTGCCTGGAAGTGATTTCTGGGAGAAGCGAGCGAGGCGGTTGTTCATTCATGGGAACTTGGTACGCTCGGTCGTCCCAGCAGGGATGTTCGGGGCTATAGCTCAGTTGGTAGAGCACTTCCATGGCATGGAAGGGGTCAGGAGTTCAATTCTCCTTAGCTCCACGGGAACCCTCCGGGTTCCTTGAAGTTCGGCCGTTGGCCGAACTTCTGCCGTTTTACGGTTAGTGGGCCCTTCGGGTTCCTTAAGGTTTGGCCTAGCGGCCAAACCTTCGCTTTTTCTAGGGGTCTCTGGAACCCTTCGGGTTCCTTGAAATTGGTCCCGATGTTGCGAGCTAGCGAGCAACTCGCGGAACCCGAAGGGTTCCCGGTGGCCGAACTTCTGCCGTTTTGCGGTTGGCGAATGACTCATGCCTTATCGCTGATTTTAGGGGCGGGTCGGGGGTTTTGAGAGGTGGGGCCTAGTCTTGGTGCTCGTGGAAACCATCGTTACTCGTATTGAACATGCGGCAAAGGGGCTGGGGACCGTCACCTTCTTGTCTGGTGATGAGCCTGTGACCAAGTCATGGGGCGACCTCCACGAGGAAGCCAAGGGATTCGCCGCCAACCTTCAGGCCAATGGCGTGCAACAAGGTGACCACGTTGCCCTGTTAGGCCCAACGACCGCCGACTTCGTAACCTCCATCCAAGCCATCTGGCTCTGCGGCGCCACCCTGGTCATCCTTCCTCTTCCCATGCGACTGGCATCGTTGGACGACTTCATCGCTGATACCAAGACCAGGATCACCAAGGCAGAATGTGCTGCAGTCCTGGTCGACTCCGATCTCGCTCCATTCGTCGAGTCGACTCCCGATGATCCACCCGTCCACTCCTTCGCCGACCTCAAGCCCGGCCCCGGCCGAGCAACTATCGACAACTTCATCCGCCCGGACTATCACCGGGACGATCTGCTCGTCCTGCAGTTCACCTCCGGTTCGACCTCCGAACCCAAGGGAGTAATGCTGGCGAATCACACCATGGCCGCCAACCTTGATGCCATCGACGAGATGATGGAAATTGATGTCGACACCGACGTTCTGATCAGCTGGCTGCCTCTCTATCACGACATGGGGCTGGTGGGTTGCTGCCTGTTGCCAATGACAAAGGGCTTCCGACTCGTCCTGGCCGCGCCACAAGACTTCCTAGCGAAACCTGCTCGGTGGATGGAATGGATCTCGAAGTACGGAGGCACCGCTACGGCTGGCCCAAACTTCAGCTACGTGCTGGCGACACGAGCCCTCAACCGGAGCAAAGAAACCCTGGACCTTTCCAACGTTCGAATCGCCCTAAACGGCGCCGAACCCGTCGATCCGACCTCGGTTCGTGCGTTCCTTCAAGCCGGTGAACGTCACGGCCTTCGCCCTGAGTCGATCTTCCCCGCATTTGGCATGGCCGAACTCTGCATCGCTGGTGCCTTCCCCAAGCCGATGGGCGGATTGCAAATAGACACGGTGGACGCCTATGCCCTGGAACACGAGCATTGGGCCGTACCGGTTGAAGCGGACCACGAGCGTGCACGCGAGATTGTTCGGTTAGGTGTGCCCGTACCCGGGTTGGAGTTTCGGATCATCGATACCAGCACCGGTGAAGAGCTACCCGAGCGATGGGTCGGTGAGTTGCAGATCTCGGGCACCTCGGTCACCGACGGCTACTACAAACGTCCAGACGCCAATGCCGAACTGTTCACTGGCGAATGGCTACAGACCGGCGATCTGGCCTACATGGTCGATGGAGCCATGTACATGTGCGGCCGGATCAAGGATGTCATCATCGTTGGTGGCCGCAACATCTACCCCCAAGACATTGAACGTGCCGTTGGGACGGTCGAGGGCATCCGTGCCGGCAATGTGGTTGCCTTTGGAATGCCGGGCCGCAAGGGGAAAGAAACGGTCGTGGTTGTCGCCGAGAGTCGGGTCGAAGATGACGCGACTGCAGTGGCTGCGATAAAACAGATGACACTTGAAGCAGTTGGAATCCCCGCTCACGATGTGGTGTTGGTTAATCCTTCTACCTTGCCAAAGACAAGCTCGGGAAAGCTGCAGCGGCTCCTGTGTAAGCAGCAGTACGAAGCCGACGAACTCTCTCGCCTCAACTAGCTCGTTCTGGCACCGGCCAGATGTCGCATATGGATCGCTGCCGGTGCCAGAACGAGATTCTTAGGCGGTCTTGAGGCTGGCCATGACCCTGGCCCAGCGTTCGGGGTCTGACTTGTAGGGTGCGTAGAAGCTGAGTCGCTGGATGACGTCTCCATAGCGGGCATGAAGCTCCGGGCCGATGGATTCGGGCTCACCCACCACGGCAAAGGTGGTGAGGATCTCATCATCTATCAGGCCAGCCATCTCTTCCCATTTGCCCTGCTTAGACATGGCATTCAACTCCTCTTGCATGCCGCCCCAGCCATGCAGATCCAGGACAGGTCGATAGGAGGGAGTTGAGCCGTAGAAGGCAATCTGTTGGCGGGTCGCTGCCGCAGCCTTGTCGGTGTCGGCCTGGTCGTTGCCGGTGACAACGAAGGATGGGCCAACAATCTCGAAACCGGAATCAGAGTCGGTCACTGACCCCTTGCCTGCCTTAGCCCGCCCTCGGTCAAGTGCAGGGACGGTGACCTCGCGAAGGTAGCGCTCGGTGGTGAACCCATGGCAGATAAATCCGTCGGCTACTTCACCAGCAACCTCGGTCATGAGCGGACCAACTCCGGCCAGGAAGATCTTGGCATTGCCGAAGGGGTTTGGTCCGGGATCAAAGAACGGGGTCATCAAGGTGTGCTGGTAGAACTCGCCGCGATAGTTCAGCTTCGTCTGTTCATTCCAACACTCCCAGATTGCTCGAATGGCCAGAATCATGTCTCGCATACGGGCTGCAGGCTTGCTCCATTCCATGGAGAAGCGCTTGGTGATATGTGGCTTGATCTGGCTGCCTAGCCCAAGGACGAACCGACCTTCGCTGTAGAGCTGCAGGTCATAGGCAGTGTTTGCCAACGTCATGGGGCTTCGAGCAAAGGCGACGGCGATCGAGGTGCCTAGCTCGATGGTTGTGGTTGTCTGCGAAGCAAGAACCAGAGGCATGAACGGATCATGCGCCGTCTCCGGTACCCAGAACCCGTCATAGCCGTTGGCCTCTTGCTCTGCGGCCTTGAGGCCTGCGGTAGTTGGGTTGGCGTCGATGCCAAATCCACCATCAATCTTCATGTTTCTCCTGTTAGTCCACGCACATGTGCACTTGGGCTTGACACTGTCAAGCTGTACCCGGTGACGCTACCCTGAGACGCCCCCGGGAGCCAATCCACTCTTGCACGTCTAGCCTTGAAGCCAATGATCGATGTCACCGACCTGAGCTTTGAAGCCGACGTTCTCACCGAATCCATGACCAGGCCAGTAGTGGTCGACTTGTGGGCTCCATGGTGTGGGCCATGCAAGACGCTTGGCCCCATGATCGAAAAAGTTGTGGCCGAAACCGGTGGAAAGGTTCTGCTGGCCAAGATCAATGTTGATGAAAACCCCGCGGCCTCTCAGGCCTTTCAGGTTCAGTCGATTCCTGCGGTCTACGCCATGAAAGACGGACAAATTGTCGACGGATTCATGGGCGCAAAACCCGAAGCTGAGATCCGCGAATTTGTACAGAAGCTGATTCCTTCCCCCGCTGACATGAGCGCGGACGAACTACTCGCTCTCGGTGATGAGGAGTCCCTACTCATCTTGCTTGATCGTGACCCAAATCACGAGCAAGCGAATCTCGCACTGGCCATGATGCTGATTCAGGCCGGCAAGAATGAAGAAGCGTTGCCGCATTTGGAGAAACTGCCACCAAGTCCAGAAGTGCAGGCTCTTATTGCCAAAGTTCAAGCTGAAGCCAACAGTCAACAAGGTGAGATGGCCGAAGTCGAAGGCCAGCTTGCACAGCTGCTGGATCAGGTCAAGGATGACGATGCTGCTCGGGCGGAGTTCCTCGGCCTATTGGAGACGCTGGGAGCCGAAAACCCCCAGACTGCAGTTTGGCGACGCAAGCTTTCCGCCCGGCTATTCTGAACAGTCAATTCTAAAAATAGTTAGTTCAGCTAGTCAGTTAGTTCATCTAGACAGTCAATTCCAAAGCTGACCAACACCTAGGCGCCACCGCCCCAGCCTTCTCCCGCTCGTTCACTTCCCCCACACATCTGGACCCAATCATTGGGGGAATCGGTGCTGCCGACATTTGGAACTGACGACGACGCGCCTCCGGCGACGCTGGCTGAACGCATTGACGATGCCCTCATCCGGCTGGACGAATATCGGAGGCATCCCCGAACGGTTGCGGCCGCTGTCCTTGTCGCCCTGTGCGCGCTCGGAGGTGGTTGGTGGATTGCCCGGCCACCTCCGACACGGCCAGTGGAGGATCTCATCCCTAACGTTTCACTCACCCCGACATCGTTCCCTTCCCAATCCAGTGAGCCACTCATCATTCACGTCGTCGGCGAGGTCGCCAGGCCCGGAGTCTTCACCCTGCCCTGCCGGAGCCAGGATCCTTGATGCGGTCGAGGCCGCAGGTGGTGCGACGGATGAGGCTGACCTTCAGCGAATCAACCTGGCCGCTGGCCTGAGCGATGGCGCCCAGATTCGTTTGCCCAAGATTGGTGAGAACACCGAATCGCTGCCTCTCGTTGTTGGTGGGGATAGTGGTGGGCTAGAGGGCGACGGACCGGGCTCTGGCCTGGTCAACATCAACCTCGCCTCAGCAGCCGAGATGGAAGCATTGCTCGGCGTCGGTCCAGCTTTGGCTGCTGCCATTGTTGAGCATCGCGAAAAGAACGGGCCGTTCGCTTCGGCCGAGAGCCTGCTGGATGTCCGCGGTATTGGCCCAGCGAAGCTGGAAGCGATGATCGAGCAGGTGGCTGTTCGATGAGTGAGCAACGCCTACTGACCCTGGCCGCTCTTGTGGTCCTTGGCGTAGTTGCAGGCAGCAGCGACACCGTCCATATCGTGATGCCGGTCATCCACCGGCCACTCATCATCGGCGTCATGATCGCCGTCCTGACTATGGTGGCCGCGGGCAAGCCCAGTCTGGTGATTGGTCTGGTCCCACTTCTTGCTCTTGCCCTCTCGATTCGAGCCTCACAGACCTACCGCCCGCTGCCTCCCGGGCACTACGAAGGCGAGGCCAGGCTGATCACTGATCCGAGGCCGGCTGCCCACGGTTGGAGGGCCGAGGCCAAGCTCGAAACTGGAAGACGGGTCGTGTTGAGTGGGTCAGGTTTCAGCGCCGACCCGTTGGGGAGAGCGGGAGCAGGACAGGTGGTGATGGTGGAAGGGCGAATCAAGTCCGCTCCTGATCTTGCCTGGTACCGGTCCCGACACTTGGTCGGGACGTTGGTGGTCAGCCGGGTTGAAGCCGTGGGAGGAGTCCGCTGGTACCAGGCCCCGTCGGAATGGCTTCGTGACGCCGTCACCGGTGGGGCAAGGACTCTGAGCTCGGGGCCCCGCAATCTGTACCTGGGTCTGGTCATAGGAGATGACCGGTTTCAGTTCCATTCACAACGAGCCCAATTTCGGACAGCTGGACTTTCCCACCTGCTGGCTGTCTCTGGTCAGAATGTTGCCTTTGTCCTGGCGGTTGCCGCTCCAGTCCTGCGGCGTCTCGGCATCGGCAACCGGTTTGCGCTCACTCTTGGCTTGCTGATTGTTTTCGCCATCGCTACCAGGATGGAAGCCTCAGTTCTGCGGGCCACTGTGGCCGCTGGGATCGCTACCTGGTCCATGGTGCTTGGTCGGCGGTCCTCCGGACTGCGCACGCTCTGCCTGGCCGTCATCATGCTCCTACTCATCGACCCCTTGCTGGCACAGTCGGTTGGCTTCGCCTTGTCGGTTGCCGCATCACTCGGCATCCTCCTGCTCGGACCCGCAATCAGTCGACGAGTCCCTGGACCTGCGGTTCTGTCTGAACCCTTATCGGTAACCTTGGCGGCCCAACTTGGGGTGAGCCCGCTCTTGTTGTGGATCTTTGGGCCAATCTCCATTGTTGCCATTCCCGCCAATGCTCTTGCCGGTTGGGCGGCCGGGGGAGTGATGACCTGGGGGTTGACGGTCGGGGTTCTTGCTGGAGTCGCCCCCGACTGGTTGGCATCGATCTTGCAGATGCCAGCAGCGGCCATGGTCTGGTGGATCGACGCCGTTGCCCGATGGGCTTCTCGAGCCCCAGCTCCGGCTCTAGCTGGGACCGAGGCGATTGTCTTGCTTGTTGCTCTTGTCTGGTTGTGGTGGATTCGAGATTGGTCCGGGACGACGGTCAGGATCTTGCGCTCAATCCTCCTGGCAGCGGGGCTCGCTATAAGTATCGGTGCTATTCCTGCTCCACCGCAATCGGGTACCGAGCTTCTCGGCGGTGGAACCTGGTGGATCGAAACTGCCTCAGGCCGATCGATCCTGGTCATTGCTACCGACGCTGACAATCGGCTCATTGATGAGTTGGTGTCACACCGAATCCGTTCGGTCGACCTGGTGGTTCTGGAAGGCGGTCACCGAAGGTTGGGTCAGATCGTGGCTGATGTTGAACGAGTCGCCAGGGTCGGTGAGGTCTTGGCACCAGCAGACCATCGAGTGATCGGAGGTCGGCGGTTGCTGGAGTCGATGTCGATTTCGCTCCAAGGTGGGGATGTCCTGTGGGTCGACTCCACCGAGTCCGGCCTCGTGGTGTCCGTACTTCAGGGTCCTCCGTCCGTACTTCAGGGTCCTCCGTCCGTGCCCGACTAGCCAACTTGCTAGCCTGAGCAACTGTGGAGCAGCCATCACGGATCCAGCCGATAGTTTCTAGTCAATGAGTCAGCCAGTGAGCCAGCCATGAGTGTCGTCATCTTGAAGGGCGACGATGCAACCCTGGTAGCCCAACGCCTTCAGACAGTCATCGCCGATCTGATCGGAAACGGTGACAAGTCGCTCATGGTCGAAGAGCTGACGGAGGAACAATACACAGGCACAGAGGGTGGTCCGCCAGAACTGAGTGTCCTGGTCAATGCTGCCCACACTCCACCATTCTTGACTGAGCGCCGGGTAGTCGTTGCACGAAACCTCGCCCTGTTCACAAAGGCCGATCAGGTGGGCCCCCTGGTTCGTTACTTGGAGGATCCGTCGCCAACCACCGACCTGGTCCTTGTTTGGGAGAAGGGCGCCGCTTCCACCCGGTTGGGCGCTGTTCCTAAGAGCCTCAAGACAGCACTCAAGGAGCAGGGAGCGCAAGAGATAGATGCCGCCCCCTCTGGTCGTGGCCGTAAGGCCCTTCTGGAAGATCGCATTGCTGATGCTCCGCTACGCCTGGACCCCTCAGCCAGGAGAGCGATTGCCAACAATCTTGGCGACGACGTTGGACGGGTCAACCAGATCGTTGAAGCCCTGGTGAGCACATTTGGTGAGGGTGCCCGGCTGGCGGCCAGTGATGTCGAGCCCTTCTTAGGTACCGCTTCGGACATCCCGCCGTGGGACCTGACCGATGCAATCGACGACGGCAACATCGCGCTGGCACTGGAGAACATGCACCGCATGACTCGAGGCGGAGAGCGGCACGCGCTCCAGGTCATGGCCACCCTCCACAGCAACTATCAACGAGCCCTAGCGCTAGACGGTGCTCCGGGTGTGACCGACGAGAAGTCGGCTGCCCTCCGGTTGGGAATGAAGGGATCGACCTTCCCAGCTAAGAAAGCGCTGAACCTTTCTCGACGTCTGGGAAGCGAACGTCTGACCCAAGTCCTCAAGCTCCTGGCCCAGACTGACCTCGATCTGCGGGGCGGCTCAGCCATTGAAGCCGAGGCCTTGATGGAAGTACTGATTGCCAGACTGGCAAGACTCAGTCGTTAGATAGCTCAGTCGTTAGATAGCTCAGTCGTCATAGCTCAGTCGTCATGCGGCCTGGGCAAAACGAGAATCGCCCGGCGGTGACCGGCCGGGCGAGTTCTGAATACTTGAATTGTGGTGCTACCTAGGCTGAAGCGCTGCGAACTCGCTTGATCAAACGGCTTTTCTGCCGTGCACCCTTGTTTTTGTGCATGACACCCTTGGTGACGGCACGGTCAATCTTGGAGATGGCGAGACGGAGCGTTTCGGCTTCGTTCTCGGTACCGGCGGCCGCCTCAGCAGCCTTGGTGCGAGTACGAAGCTCGGAACGAACGGCGCGGTTACGCAGTCGGGCTTTCTCGGACTGGCGATTGCGCTTGATCTGGCTCTTGATGTTGGCCACAGATTTACCTTCAGAAACTAGTTCGACATTTCCGCAAGACCGGCTTGTGCGCCAGTCCTATACGACTCCGTGACGATAGCGCCTCGGAGACCGGAACGAACCCGTTGGGCCGGAAGAAACCATGAATGCCCTGAGCTGGTCGGGCTGACCGCCCGCTAGCGTTCGTGCAATCATGAGTTCGACCTCTGCCCCTTATCTCTCCAAGATTCATAATCTGTCCATCATCGCCCACATCGACCACGGTAAGTCGACGTTGGCTGACCGCATGTTGGAGTTCTGCGGAGCGGTCGAGGCTCGAGACATGCGGGCCCAGTATCTGGACACCATGGAGCTTGAGCGCGAACGTGGCATCACCATCAAGCTGCAGAGCGTGAAGCTTGACTGGAAGGGCCACACCATCAACCTGATTGATACTCCCGGCCACGTCGATTTTGGCTACGAGGTCAGCCGCTCACTAGCGGCGTGTGAAGGTGTTGTCCTGGTGGTCGACGCGGCCCAAGGGATCGAGGCCCAGACTCTGGCCAACATGTACCTGGCCTTGGAAAAGAACCTTGAAGTTGTTGCCGTTCTTAACAAGCTTGACCTGCCAGCCGCGGACCCCGATAAGTATGCGGCCGAGATCGAACAGGTTCTTGGCATCCCGGCTGAAGATGTCCTACGAATCTCGGCTAAAACCGGTGATGGTGTTGAAGACCTGCTGGACGCCATCATTGAACGCATCCCTTCACCAGCTGGAGATCCTGACGCCCAGCTCCAAGCTCTGATCTTCGATAGCCACTTTGATACCTACCGGGGCGTGATCTCCTCGGTCCGAGTGATGAACGGAACCATCACCAAGGGTCAGAAGCTGCAATTCATGCAGGCCGAGTCCACCCATCTTGCCGACGAGATTGGAACCAGAAATCCGGTAAACACGCCAGTGGCTGAATTGAAGGCCGGCCAGGTTGGCTATCTCATCGCCGGAATCAAGGACGTTCGAGAAGCTCGTTCTGGTGAAACCATCACCGGCGATGCCGATCCAGCGACTGAGTCCTTGGACGGCTATCGCGAACCCCAACCCATGGTTTTCTGTGGCTTGTACCCCGTCGATGGGGATGACTATGAAGACTTTCGAGAAGCGCTGGACAAGCTGCGCTTGGACGACGGCAGCTTTACCTTCGAACCAGAAACATCAACGGCTCTTGGTTTCGGATTTCGCTGTGGCTTCCTGGGACTGCTCCACATGGAGATCGTTCGAGAGCGACTGCAACGTGAGTTCGACATGAACCTGATTGCCACCTCGCCGTCGGTGGCCTACAAAATCACATTGAATAATGGTGATGTTGTTGATATTGACAATCCTTCCATGCTGCCTGTTTCGGGCGATTGGTCCCGGATTGAAGAGCCGATGCTGAAAGCGTCGATCATCACGCCGACGGACTACACGGGAACCCTGATGGATTTGTGCCAGACCCGTCGCGGCGTCATGGACAAGATGGAATATCTCTCAACCGATCGTGTCGAGATCGTCTACCGGCTGCCACTGGCCGAAGTAGTTATCGACTTCTTCGACCAGATGAAGAGCCGAACTCAGGGGTACGCCAGCCTCGATTATGAGGCCGCTGGATATGACGCCGCCGATCTGGTGCGGGTCGACATCTTGTTCAACTCCGAACAGGTGGACGCTTTTGCCACCATTGTTCATCGCGACAACTCCTATGAGTACGGCCGGAGCATGGCGGAGAAGCTCAAATCCATCATTCCGCGTCAACAATTCGAAGTGCCGATCCAGGCCGCCATCGGTGGTCGAATCATTGCCAGAGAGACCGTTCGGGCATATCGCAAGGATGTGACGGCCAAGCTCTACGGCGGTGATATCACTCGGAAGAACAAGCTGTTGAAGAAGCAGAAAGAGGGCAAGAAGAAGATGAAGAGCATCGGGCGGGTTGATATTCCGCCGGACACCTTCATCCGAGCCCTTCGTATTGATTCCTAGCGACTGGCCCCTGGGTCTGACTACCGGCCCCGTGCATTCCCACTGACAGCGAACAGTCTTGCCGACCACAAGTGGTGACCTGTCATCAGCACTCCACTCGATAGACTGCCAGCTCAGATGTTAGATGACCGAAAAGCTGCAATCCTCCGGACCGTGGTCAAGGAGTACATCGAGACCGCGCTGCCGGTTGGTAGTGGCGCGGTCGCAGCGGCGACAACGATGAGTGTCTCCTCGGCAACTATTCGTAACGACATGGCGGCCTTGGAAAGCGAAGGGTTTCTTCACCAACCTCATACCAGTGCTGGCCGTGTGCCCACCGACTTGGGTTACCGTTACTTCGTTGACAATATGAGCGAGATTCAACTTCCGCAGACAGAGAACCTCAAGGTCGTCGACTTCTTCAAGCAGATGCGTGGAGAGTTGGAGCACCTCTTGAAGGACACGGCAGGTCTGCTGAGTAATCTGACGGACTATGCCGCGGTTGTCATCGATCACTCGACGGATTCTGCGACGGTTCGGTCTTTCCAGCTCGTTTCACTGGCCCCGACTGTGGCGCTCGGTGTTGTCGTCTTGTCCAACGGGGTCATTAGCAAGCACACCCTGCAGTTCGAAACCGACGTTTCCGAGCACGACATCGCTCTTGTTAGCCAGTCCGTTGCCGCATGCCTGGTGGGGCACACATTGGCTGAACCATCTGCGTTGCTGCTCTCAGGTGATCCGGAGTTGGATGGATTGGCGAAACGAGTTTTGGCCTCAGTGAGCGAGGCCACCGACGAACTTGACCATGTCTATGTCGACGGTGCCTCTCGAGTTGCCTCTTCGTTTGATGCAGTCGACTCCGTGCAGCGGGTGCTGACAATTCTTGAGCAACAACTGGTCGTGGTCAACGTCATGACCGACGTCCTTGATCGTGGCCTCCGAGTAGCCATCGGTTCAGAAACTGGTGTTGAGCCGTTGGAGGAGTGCAGCGTGGTTGTCGCTCCGTTCCAGGTTGATGGTGAAGAGGTCGGTTCCATTGGAGTCCTCGGCCCGACCCGAATGAATTATCCTCAGGCTATTGCTGCCGTCGCTGTTGTGAGCGGTCAGCTTGGTCGACGATTGAGCGAAGGTTAAATACACACATGGCCGATTTTTATGAGCTGCTGGGCGTTGATCGCGCCGCAACTCCTGAAGAAATCAAGAAGGCGTATCGCAAACTTGCTCGCCAAAACCATCCAGATGCCAACCCGGATGACCCGGCGGCAGAGGCCCGATTCAAAGAAGTTGCCGAGGCCTATGAGGTGCTCAGCGACAGCGAGAAGAAGGCCAACTATGACCGCTTCGGCTCAGCGGGAGGGCCCCAAGGATTCGGCGGCGGAGGTTCGAACTTCGGCGGCGGGGGCGGTCTTGGTGACCTGTTCGATGCGTTCTTTACTCAGAGCGGCTTTGGCCAGAGTGGGCCAGGAGTCTCCAAGCAAGGCAGTGACTTGCAGTATGTCGCAGAACTTGACCTTGAAGAGACCGTTAGCGGCGTAGCCAAGGACATTTCGGTTCGGACGGCAGTTTCGTGCGACACCTGTGAAGCCACCGGTGCGGCCGATGGTTCGGAATCCCTGACCTGTGGCGAGTGCAATGGTCACGGTCAGGTCCGTCAGGTCCGTCAATCAATTCTTGGTCAAATGGTGACGACCGCCGTGTGTCCGACGTGCAACGGTGAGGGCGAGATCATCACCTCACCCTGTAGCGAGTGTGCTGGTGAGGGCCGAAAGATTGACGAGCAGACCTACACCGTTGATGTTCCTGCCGGCGTGTCCCATGGCTCAACCTTGCGTCTGACCGGCCGAGGAGCCGTAGGCCCCCGAGGTGGAGCCGCCGGTGATCTCTATGTCGAGATCCAGGTGCGACCTCACGCCGTCTTTGTGCGTGATGGCGACACCCTTCTGGCTGAGCTTCATGTCGCCATGACCCAGGCAACCCTTGGCGCCTTGATTGACTTCGACACAATTGACGGAACTGTCGAGGTTGACATTCCGGCCGGTTCCCAAGCGGGCAAGGTTTTCGTCATTCGCGGTTCGGGTGTTCCACGACTCCGTGGCCGAGGTCGTGGCGACCTGAGGCTGACCCTGGTCGTTGACACCCCAACCAAGCTCAGTGAGGAGGAGGAGGCGCTGTTCCGACAGCTGGCGGAACAACGAGGCGAAGAGGTGAAGGAGCACGGAGAAGGTGGCCTCTTCTCCAAAATCAAGTCGGCCTTTCACTAGCGAAGTGCCGAGTCGAACGAGCCAGATCCTTCGCTGGAATCCCCAATCTTCAGGACAGCAATGCCACTAGCTGATCGCCGGGCAACCCCGTTGGCTTTCGTCGAAAGTCTTGAATCGGCGGTCTTGAGTGACGACGATGCTCACCATTTTCGAGCCTCGCTACGCCTCGACGCGGGGGCCTCGATCGTGGTGTCAGATGGAGCTGGGCGATATCGCTTCGCCAAACTTGGTCCATCGTCAGAAGGTTCCTCGGCTGGGTCCGTCGCTCTCATCATCGAATCGGAGATTCTGGTCGAGCCGGAGCCCACGCCGTCGATCGCCATTGGCTTCGCCCCAGTCAAAGCTCAGAAACCGGAGTGGATGGTGCAGAAGCTCACCGAGCTTGGGGTGGACATTATCCAGCCGTTAGTGACCGAGCGATCCGTTGTTCGCTGGGACAAGAAGAAACGGGTTGCCCTCGAAACGAGGCTGACTGTTGCCGCTCGTGAGGCGGCCATGCAGAGTCGTCGGGTCTGGTTGCCAACTATTGAGGAACCGCGAGGAATCGCTCAAGCAATCGCTCACTTTGCTGGCCTCGGACGCCAGACGGTGCTTGCTGATCCAGCGGGATCTGGAATCAGGGACCCGTCGCCTTTGCTGTTGATTGGTCCTGAAGGTGGCTGGTCTGTTAGCGAGTCTGAGATGGCGAATCACGTTCGGCTGCCCGGAAATATACTGAGAGCAGAAACAGCGGTTATTGCCGCCGGTTCGGTGTTGAACGGTCTGCGGAGTGGGTTATTGCGGTAAAAGCCACTCATTCTTTTGGCCCAATTTCGCCTTCGCCAATTGCCGCCATTGTCTGCTTTTGCCACTGTTTTGCTGTCAGAAGCGTCGGTCTAGGTCAGTGGACCTACGCCGATGCACACCTTCTGGGTGACAATGAACACCAAGGGTGGTTGAACCAGCGCTGAGTGGCGATTAGCTTAGAGCTACGTGTGTGGTCCAGCCAGCATCGACAAGTCAGCATCGAACAGTCGATGTGGACGAGCCGGTACTGTATGTACTGCACAACCATGGCCAAGGACCAGGAGAACGATGGCTGAGGACGATTTCAACGAGGCAGCGTCAGAGTACGGCCGACGAGTCGGCGAACGCCTGCGCGCTATCCGGCGCCAGAAACGGTTCTCCTTGCAGGACGTCGAGATGTCGTCGAGCCAGGAGTTCAAGGCGTCGGTGCTTGGAGCCTACGAGCGGGGCGAACGGGCGATCTCGGTCCCTCGCCTCGAACGACTGGCAACGTTCTACAGCGTTCCCGTCGATCAGCTTCTCCCTCGGGCAACGACCGTTGGAGTAACTCCCGGCGCCATCGACCTGACCGGTAAGGCCGGGGTTACTCTTGACCTCACCCAGCTTGAGGCGGTGCCTGGGCCTGAAGGTGAAATGCTTGCCCGCTACCTGAGCATGATCCAGGTTCAGCGACAAGACTTCAACGGCCGGGTACTGACGGTGCGACAAGATGATTTGCGAGCAGTCGCCTGCATCCTTGGTGTGGACTTCCCTCATGCAATTGATCGACTGGCAGACCTCGGACTCGCTCCTATTCCAAGAGTCGGCTAGCTCGGCAAGGCCAGTTGGATCTGGCCAGCTGGACCAGCGACCCAAACGGATTGGCAGTCGGCATCCAACCGAAGGGTTGTTCCGCCAGGCACCACGGCTAACGGAACAGCGTCGGAGACTGGACTAGCGAAGAACCAGACGTGGTCGGTCTTGGCGCTCAGGTACACCACTCCTTCATTGACCGCGTCGCTCTTGCAAGCCTGCTCCAGGCCAAGAGCGACATCGTCACCGTCCCCCGTGTCGCTCGTGCTGGCTATCCGGTAGAGATCAGTGTTGATGACGACCTCTGGACCGTGAGCATTTGCGTCGTGCTCGGTCGGTGCTGACTGGTTGATCCACAGTCCAATCATGGCCAGAGTTGCGAGTAGCGCTCCCGCGAGCAGGCCTCGAGTTGCCAAGGGATGGGACCTGGCACTGTCAGCTCCGCTTTGGTAGTCTGACTCCAGATTTGTTGATGTTGTTGTTCGGTCCTCGGCGAAGCGCGACCGGTCGATCTTTGCCGTCAGTCTGGCTAGTTCTCGAGCCGCACGGCGAGCGGAATAGCCTTCCTGTGAAGCTAGCAAGTGCTGTAGCAGGTGATTCCAATCCTGCTCAAAGGGGACGTCCACTCCAGTTTCCGCCCACCGTTTAAGTAGGGCCTGCACGCATACCCCAAAATCAAGGAGATCCTTTGTTGGGTCAGATGCTGATCCGGATGGACTGCAAAGTACCAGGCGGCCATTGGCGACAATGAGATGATCCAGCGTCAACTGGCCATGTACGAGATCTCGATCGTGAAGGTCAGCCAGGGTGATGGCGAGATCTGTCAATAGGGGAGCCGCTAGGACAGGTACCGGATTTTCCGTTCGCATGGTGGTGCCACCTGCATGCAGGGTTCGCAAGATGACTGGATCCTTTGTGGTGCTGAGCAGGCGCACCACACCACGATGGCGAGCCTTGGCTAGCCAGGTTGCTTCGGCTCTGCGGTCAGATCGGTCACCGCTGAGGGAGGTCTTCACCACAGCAACACGGTCGTCGCTCATTGTTTCAAGGGTTACTCGGGTGGCCACGTCGACTCCGGGGGTGCAGTTTGCTAGCAGGGCTATGAGTGGGCCTTGCGCCCATCGAGAATACAATAGATGATAATAGTATATAAACGTATATGACACAACTGTGACGTAACTGACTGGTGAGGCCTGATCGGCGGGAGTATCCTCGCCAAACTCATGTCGCACTCTCTTGAAACCGAATCAGCCAGCACGACCGAACACAATTCGACCCAGGCGGCACCGGCCAATACGACAACGCCTACCTTCACCGTGACTCCGGACCAGGGCTCTGCTCTGAGTAAGAAGATCGAAATTCAGGTTCCGGACAACTCCCTGATGCTTGATCTGCTGGGTGAGCGTGATGAATTCTTGCGGGTGATCGAAGACAATATCGAGTCCAAAATTCTGGCTCGAGGTAATCAGATCACGATCGAAGGTCGGGAGGCTTCTCAGACTGCCCAAGTGATCCGGGAACTGATCCTGATCCTGCAGAAGGGGCAACATCTTGAAGCTGTCATGGTTGAACGAGCCATCACGATGGTCAGGGAAAACCATTCACCATCGGTTGTTCTGACTGATCGGGTGGTCACGACCTATCGGGGCAAGCCGGTGCGGCCCAAGACAGCGGGCCAGAAACGCTATATCGACGCCATTCGCAAGAATATGGTGACGTTTGGAATTGGTCCTGCCGGAACTGGCAAGAGCTGGCTCGCTGTGGCCTGTGCGGTTCAGGCCCTCCAAGCGAAAGAGGTGGAACGAATTCTTCTCACTCGTCCAGCAGTCGAGGCTGGGGAGAGGCTCGGCTACCTGCCCGGTGACCTGATGTCCAAGGTCGATCCGTACCTGCGCCCGCTCTATGACGCCTTGCAAGACATGGTTGGTGCCGAAGGTCTGGCCAAGATGTTGGAGAAGAATACGGTCGAAGTTGCTCCGCTGGCCTTCATGCGGGGCCGCACCTTGAACGACAGCTTCATCATTCTGGATGAAGCCCAGAACACCACACCCGAACAGATGAAAATGTTCTTGACCCGAATCGGGTTCAACTCCAAGGTCGTCGTGACCGGCGACGTCACGCAGGTCGATATCTCCGGTGGCCGCAGTGGCTTGATCGGAACCCAGCGGATTCTGTCGGGAGTGAAAGGAATGGGGTTCGTCACTCTCGGTTCAAAGGACGTCGTTCGGCATCGAATCGTCCAAGACATCGTCGATGCCTACGAGCTCCACGAGTCGAAGCAGACTCGGTGACATCCAGCACGGTTCAGCCATGTGTTTCTGCTGAAGGGATTGAGGTTTGCGGTACGGATAATCGTCAAGTCGCTGGCGCGAGGAGCACTTCAGCTGAGAGCGCTTCGGTTGAGAGCGGGTCCGCCGTTGATGCTCCAGATTACCTGAGATCCTGTTGTGACATTGCCCTTCGAACCTTGCTTGATCGGGAAGTCACTCGAGGGTCCCTGGACATCTTCTTTGTTGACTTGGACGAAATGGCCAGCTTGAACGAGCAGTACATGGGTCAGTCCGGTCCTACCGATGTCTTGTCATTTCCTCTTGATGCACCGGGATCTGGCGACGGTGCACCGGACACAGACATTCCCCTACATCTGGGTGACCTGGTGATCTGTCCTGCCATCGCACGGGCGCAGGCCGACGATCACACGGGGTCAGAAGAGGTGGAGTTTGCCTTGCTAACAATTCATGGTGTCCTGCATATTCTGGGACACGATCATGCGAATGTCGAAGAAGCTAGAGTGATGCACCACCATGAACGAGAGTTACTGACATCCCTTGGCTATGCGCATCCCATTCCCGCTGGCTCATGACGGGGCACCTCTCGACTCGGCAACTCACGACACGATCGTTCCTGGCGTGACGGCCGACGCCTCACCAGGCTCCAGACAGATCCGCCGATGAGTTTCGCAGGCCTGGTCGGGGTGGCCGTCGTGGTTCTGCTTCTCGGCCTTGCCTTTGTCTTGGTCGCGGCGGAGAGTGCCTTGAGCACAACCAGCATCGTGCGCGTCGGCAGCATGGAAGACGAACCCGAGCGACGACGGAACCGGGTGATTGATCTTCTTGAGAAGCCGGAGAACATACTCAACCCCTTGCGCCTGGTAATCGTGCTACTTCATTTGGTTGAGGCCTCGGTGGTCACGCTCTTGGCCGCTGAACATCTCAACGCTGGTGGGGTGGCCCTGGTGCTGATCGTCAATGTCTGCCTGGTGTTCGTGCTGGCCGAGGCTGTTCCTCGGACTCTTGGGATTCTGCATGCCGATCGGGCGTCACTGACCCTTGCACGCCCGGTCGCAATCCTGGTTGGGTTCGGCCCGGTGAGGCTGCTGGCTCGACTCCTCATTGGCCTTGCAAACATCATCGTTCCCGGTGAGGGAATCCGATCAGGGCCGTTCGCCTTGCCAGCTGAACTGATTGCTCTCGCCGATGCCGCCTTTGAGGACCACGTCTTAGAGGAGAGCGAGCGTGATTTGATCGAGTCCGTCATCGAGTTTGGCGAGACCATCGTGCGTGAGGTCATGATCCCCCGAACCGACATGACCACGATCGAGTCGAATCTCAGCGTTGAAGATGCTCTCGAAGTGACCTCTCGAGTTGGCTTCTCGCGAATCCCTGTCACCGGTGAGAACATCGACGACATTATTGGCCTGGCCTACGTCAAAGATCTCATTCGAGCCGAACTGGGTGATCAGAAGGGCGGCGTTGTTGGCGAGATGCTTCGGCCGCCTCACTTTGTGCCCGAAACCAAGAAGGTTGCGCCGCTCCTGCGAGAAATGCAACGAGACAGTTTCCATATGGCTGTCGTCGTCGATGAATACGGTGGGATAGCAGGACTGGTGACGCTGGAGGACTTGGTCGAAGAAATCGTGGGTGAAATCGTCGACGAGTATGACGTAGAAGAACCCCTGGTTCAGCGTTTGCCGGACGGCACACTTGGGGTCGACGGTCGGATGCTGATCGACGAACTCAATGACCTTGCTGGGCTGTCGCTGCCCGAAGGCGATTGGGACACCGTAGGCGGGCTGGTCTTTGACCGATTTGGCCGAGTGCCGCGTGAAGGTGAGACTTGTGACTGTGATGGATATGTTTTGCGGGTTGAGCGGGTGAAGGGTCGTCGAATTACCCGAGTGCGGGTCTTGCAGCCGGGTGAGGCTGAGAAGACCCAGACCACAACGGAACGAGTTGATCAATGAGCGAACGAGGAGAAGCTGACCCCAATGAGCCAGGAGTGGCGACGGGGGACGAGCCCGTCTTTCGCTCCGGTTTCGTCACCCTGTTTGGTCGACCAAATGTTGGAAAGTCGACTCTTCTCAACAAGCTGATCGGTAAGAAGATTTCCATCACCTCGGATAAGGCGCAAACAACACGTCATCAGATCCGAGGGGTGCGAACAACGGACACTTCCCAGGTTGTCTTCGTTGATACTCCAGGTGTCGGCAAACCCCGAACCGCCTTAAACAAGAAGCTCAATGCCACCGCGGCTGATGCCAGCTCCGGTGTTGACATTGTCTGTTTCGTCGTTGACGGCCGAAGCGGCTACGGCCGAGGCGATGAGTTCCTAGCCAAGAATCTTCACCCGGCGAGCACCATCGTGGTGGTGAACAAGTGTGACGGTCTTGATCACAAGCGAATAGCTGAGCAACTCATGAAGACCAGCCCGCTGGATGCGTCTGCCTATTTCCCCGTCTCGGCCCAGACTGGAAAGGGTGTGCCCGCCCTGCTGGAACATCTTGTTGGCCGGATGCCCGTGGGTCCGCATTGGTACCCCGACGATCAGGTGACCGATACTCCCGAGCCGCAATGGGTGGCCGAACTGGTGCGGGAGCAACTTCTTCGGGTGACTCGCGATGAGGTGCCGCATTCGGTGGCGACCAGAGTCACCGAATGGGAGTGGCCAAGAATCCGAGTTGAGATCCTGGTTGAGCGTGACTCTCAAAAGGGAATCGTGATCGGTACCGGTGGATCAGCCCTCAAAGAGGTCGGCATTCGGGCTCGCAGTCAGCTGCCAAAGGAAGTCTTCCTCGACCTCTTTGTCACCGTGGACAAGAACTGGCAGCACGATCCTGATTCGGTTGCGCGACTCGGCTACTAGAAACTATTGGAAACCAACGACTACTCGGATCCCGCCTCGTCCAGGGAGCGAAGGAACTCCAGGACCTCTTCCTGATCTTTTGTTCGTCGTAGCGGTGGCAAGGCGTTGATCAAGTCCCACCGGTACGCCCGCTTGGTGGCGAATCTGGTGTCCAGCACGGCCACTACGCCGCGGTCGTCCTTACGTCGAACGAGTCGACCAGCGGCCTGAGCAAGCAAGGTCTGAGCCCTCGGTAGATCAATGGTCCGAAATGCAGCAGACCCAGCCTGGTCGCGACGAGCCTGCATCACTGGCTCGTCAGGGCGAGGAAACGGCAGCCGGTCGATGGTGACCAGGGTGAGCGTGTCTCCGGGCAAATCGACACCCTGCCAGAATGACAGGGTTGCCAACAGCACCGAAGAAGTGTCCGCCTTGAAGGCCTCAATCAGCGCTGGCTTTGGCTTTTCCCCCTGCATGAGTACGGGGAAGTCCAACTCCTCACGAAGTTGCTCTGTTGCCTCGCGCATGGCGGAGGCGCTGGTGAACAGGCCGAGTGTTCGTCCACCTGCGGCATTGATGAGGGTGACCATTTCGTCCCGAACAGCTTGTCTGGCCAGTGGGTCGCGAGGCTCAGGAAGGTGGAGGGGGCAATACAGCAAGCCAAGCTCGGCGAAGTCAAACGGAGAGCCAACCCGAAGGATCTCCGTTGGCGCTTCTAGTCCGAGCTGGGAGACCAGTCCGCTGGGAAGTGTTGCGCTGGTGAGAACCACAGCTCGCTCGCCCCAGAGGCGATCCTCCAGAATGTCTCCAACATCGATCGGAGTACGTCGAAGAATGGGCGAGCTCTCCGACCCATCTACCCAGACAACATCACTATCAGAGGCCTCGATGAGGTGGTCGATTCCGATTGCGATGGAGGTAGCGCCGACTTGAGCGCGTTCGACCTTGGCCGCAGTGTCAGACCCGGCGGGCGGTTTCGCCTTCTTCAGACTGTTGATGACTCGATCGGACCGATCACGGGCGTTGGTGAGAACTGAGACCAGATCCGTTGTGAACTCCACAACGGAGCCAACACTGTCTCGCAGTAGATTGTCCAAATCGATAGCAGAACGATCGAGGCCGAGGGCTATTTCGTCTTCGGCGAGCACCGCACGAACCTTTCGGCCCAGCGAACGGAGTCGACTTCCACTGAGTTCGGTTCCACAGGTCGCCCCGAGAACCTCGGGCAGGTGATGGGCTTCGTCGAAGACGACGATGTCATGGTCCGGGAGTAGGGCCCCGTCTGAGGCTAGGTTCAGCCCGTAGTAGTGGTGGTTGGTGACAATAATGTCGGCCTGGGTGGCGATGGTTCGTGCGCGTTCCGAGAAGCAGCCATCCCCCGAAGGGCAGCGGGCCGCCCCGGGACATTCGTCAGCGCCAACGCTGACTGCTCGCCAAACGTCAGTTGGTGGGCTTGGATCCAGCTCTTCCTTGTCTCCGGATGTAGTCGATTCGGCCCATTTCTTGACCCGATCCAGCTCTGGTCCAGGGGCCTTTCCTGCCAACAATTGCAGTTGTTCTTGATGGCTGGAGCGTTCCAATTCGACTAGGCGCTGCAGACAGACGTAGTTTGCTCGACCCTTGAGGATGGCCGAGCTGACTTCGACGTCCAAACCAGAAGCTACGAGTGGGATGTCATGATCGACCACTTGGCCCTGTAACGCAATGGTTGCGGTTGCTATGACGGCTCGCTTGTCGGCGGCGATGATCGGAACGAGGTACGCAAATGACTTTCCGGTTCCAGTACCGGCCTCGACCAAGAGCACCGAATTATCGGTGATAGTTTCGGCTACGGCCTCGGCCATCTCGCGCTGTCCGGGACGCTCCTCACCCCCAGTGGGGAGTTGATGGGCGACCCTACCTAACTGGGTATGTATGCTAACCACCGGCCAGATTCTAGAGACTACTGTACGGACTTAGACCTTGGTGATGCCGAAAGGTTGAGGACGTATCCCCTTGATAGATGAAACGAACCTAAGCAGCATGGATAGTCATGACGACGATCTCGACGAAGCAGGGCTCTCCTTGTTCGGCGACGATTTTGTGCGTCAGGGTGTAGGCCGCGACTACATCCTTGATCTGCGCGAAAAGAAGGAGGCAGAGGCAACGTCTGCTGAAGACGCCTCCGCCGTAGCCGCAGATGCTGCTAGCACCGAAGTTTCTAGCACGGATGATCAGGAGATCATCGAAGAGGAGTTGGTCCCAGCAGGTCTCAGTCTCTTTGACCGAGATCCTGGCGAGATAGCTCATCCTGCTGCTGGCGAAGCGAGTGTTGGTTCCGCAGCGAGTGCTGATGAGTTAGCGAGTGCTGATGAGTTAGCGAGTGCTGATGAGTTAGCGAGTGCTGATGAGTCAGAGAAGATCAGCCTCGACCTGAGCAAGATTTTTGCTGGCAGCTCGGTCCTGGCCGAAACAGACCCGGTGATCGAGTCAGCAGCACCCATCTTCGGTAGTCACAAGACCTTGAATCTTGGCGATCGGGACCAGTCAATCTTTAGCAAAGGTGGCCCAGCGAAGACTGGATCGACTATCGCTTTTGTGCCAGCTGAAGAAGTAGCCGAACCGGCTTGGTGGCACCTTCCAGCCATGGCCTTGGTGAGCCTGCTGGCTGTTGGCTTTGTGGGTTTCCAACTCTTGAATCTGTTTAGTTCTCCCGATGGCGGCAATGACCTCGCCACCGTCAATGCACCACCAACAACGGCACTGTCCTCGACGACCGTGTCGGAGCTGCCGACGAGCTTGGCGCCAGCCACCCAAGCTCCAACAACCGCAGCGCCAACTACCGAGGCTCCGGCAACGACAGAGGTGCCGACTGTCCCGACGTCTGCAGCAGCAACCGCTGCGCCAACCACTCGCCGACCGCCGACCACCCGACGGCCAGCGACTACTACCAAACCAGCGACGACGGCCAAGCCAACAACGACTGTTGCCCCAACGACTGAGGCTCCGGTAACAACAACGGTTGCTACCGTGGCGCCAACCACAGCACCTCCTCCGACCTTTGGCACAACGGCCCCAACAACAGCGGCAGCTCAGACAACCGAGGTTGCGGCGGTTGAGGAATAGGTTTCGCCTCATTGTCGCCCTTGCGGTAACCGGCTCGGGTACGGTTTCCATCAATGGAAACGACAGGAATTGATCAAACCCTCATCCCATCTCATGTCGCTTGCGTCATGGATGGAAACGGTCGCTGGGCTCAGCGGCGGGGTTTGAAGCGTACCGACGGTCACAGTGCGGGCGAAGAGGCCTTACTTGACGCTATCTATGGTGCGCTCGAGCTTGGAATCTCCTGGCTGACGGTCTACGCGTTTTCAACCGAGAACTGGCGCCGTCCAACCGATGAAGTCCGGTTCTTGATGGGCTTCAACGAGTCTTTACTTGTCCGTCGTCGTGACGAGCTGCACGAGCTTGGAGTGCGGATCCGGTTTATCGGCAGGCGTGATTGGCGGGTGCCAAAGCGGCTGCTGAGGCAGATGGATCGATCGGTTGAACTCACCAAAGACAACACCAAGCTCACCTTGACGATTGCCTTCAACTATGGCGGGCGGGCTGAATTGGTGGACGCGGTGAAGCAGCTGGTTGAAGACGGAGCAAAGATCACGGAGAAGGCAATTGCTGAGCGACTCTGCGATCCCGAAATGCCCGAAGTAGACCTCTGGATACGGACTTCGGGCGAGCATCGCATTTCAAACTTCTTGATCTGGCAAGCGGCCTACGCCGAGCTGGTATTTGTCGAGACCCTTTGGCCAGACTTCCGGCGAGAGCATCTGGCTGAAGCAGTCTTGGAGTTTCAGCGGCGCGACCGTCGTTTTGGCGGGCTGAAGAACGACTCGTGACCCTTTACCGCGAGGACGCTGTTGTTCTCCGCAGCTTCAAGCTGGCCGAAGCTGACCGCATTGTCGTGCTCTATGGGCGTACCCGGGGCAAGATCCGTGCGGTAGCCAAGGGGATTCGCCGAACAAAGAGCAAGTTTGGCGCGCGACTGGAGCCAGCAACCGTGGTGCACGCCCAGTTTTATGAGGGTCGCAACCTGGACATCGTGACCCAGGTCGAAACGTCGCGGATTCATCCGACATTTCGCTCCGACCTTGCTCGCTACAGTCGAGCGGCAATCCTGCTGGAGGCAGTCGACATGGCCAGCGAAGAAGCAGAGCCGTCTCCTGCCTTGTACAAGCTCTTGGTTGGCGCTCTAGGAGAGCTTGACCGTGCCGGTAACCCGTTGATTGTTCCAGCCTTTGTATCGAAGCTCTTGAAGCTGGAAGGAGTGCAACCAATGCTTGAGCATTGTGTGCACTGCTCAAGCACGACCGGCTTGGTTGCCATTGATCTGTCACGAGGAGGGATTCTTTGCGACAACTGTCGGTCAGGTGGGTTCATGAGCGAGGATGCCCGGATAGCGATGCAACACGTCTTTGACGGCCATGTTCGCCATGTCCTGGAGACAACACCTGAACATGTCGCTGATGAGCTGGAGAGCCTGGCCGCAGTGATGCTGGACCAGCACTTGGAGCGACGCCTGCGGTCACCGAAGGTACTTCACCAACACCTGCAATCTGACTAGACGCTAGGAGAGTGGGATCCAGACATTAGCTTCCACATCGTGGCGAATCCATTGGCCGTGGGCCTGATCCCAGTAGATCCAGGCCTGCCAGTCTTCATTCCAGCTTGGGGTTGTTGATGCTGACGGTTCGTCGTCAACCTCAGTTGCTTGGGGTGGAGTATTGCTAGCGAAGGACTGATCCGCCTCGGTGGAATCATCGCTGAGCGAGTCCGAAATGGTGAACTCGTTCAGATCGGCATCGACCAGTTGCTCAGCCTCCGCTGACTGATCTGTTTCCGGGGACCAGACAGGAGCGGGCTCAGCCGTCGGAGGATCCCATTTGACTGCCCTGTGTAGAGGAGGAGGTGGGAGCGGCTGAGACTCCTCGTCATCGCCGCTCGTGATTGCCGGTTCGGACAGGGTGCTGTGGACGGGTTCGCGAAAGCCGAGATCGGGCAGCTCGGCGTTCGGATTCTCAACCACAGACTCAGGTACGGACTCAAGTGATGTGTCAGCATTCGCTACCTGGTCGGGAAGGGTGGCATCACCGGTAGTAGCAGCACCAAGATCTATTGGCTGCTTTGGCCAAAGAGTAGGAAGATCTTCGCTCACTTCCATACCCAGAAGGCCGCCCGCCTCAACGTCAAGTGGATGGTGATCAAGTGGATGGTCATCAAGCGGAATGGTGGTTCCTGCCGTGAAGTTTGTGAAGGGCTCACTGGCCGAGACACCAGGCGCCGCGTCCAGGGGCAGCACATCGATCGGCAAGAGATCCTCTGTCGACCCGACCTGCTGGTCGCCGAGATCAATATCGAACTCGTTTGGGATCAGCTCATCCGCTTGAGCTAGGTGCTCGGACTTGGTGCTCGCATCTTCGGTGGAGACCGGAATAGCACTGGCCCCAGCATTGGTCTCGGAGAGGCGATCATTGAGGTCGATGATGTTGGTTTCGGAATCGTCGCCGCTCGTGCGGCGATCCAGCTGACCGCCGTCAACGCCAGTATCTGTCGACTTCTTCTTTGAGCGAATTCTGAAAATCTTCTTCCCGATTGTTGATCGAATCACAGCCGGAATGAGGAGGAACACAAGTGCTGCGGCTCCAATTCCAACCAGACCAACCGTGAGGAGAGAGTCACGAGTCCAGACATATTCGGTGTTACCAACCTTTTGCATACGGTTCCAAGAATCCTGGGCGATATCGTTACGACGAGCTTGATCTACGGTACTCCAGGTTGGGAGCTGAGAGCCGGACTCAACCTGGTCCGGAATGAACTTCTCAGCCTTGGCCCAAGCGGCCAATGCCGTGATGCTTACAACCGTTCCAACATCGATGGATAAGGCACCAAGACGCCGAGACATCACCTGGTTCGTTGAGCGGTCAGACATTGCCATATTGTGTCTCTAAAATGTGCGCAGGGTGGGGACCATCGCCGAGCTTTGGTATCGGCATCGAAAAGAGAGCCGTGTCCGTCGCGCTGTCAGTTACGCTGCCCAACCATGAATACGCCAGATGCCGGGTTGTTCGACAAGATCGTGAATCTTTCCAAGCGTCGAGGGATCGTGTATCCCTCGGCGGAGATCTATGGAGGGTTCCGCTCCACCTATGATTACGGGCCGATTGGTGTCCTGATTCTGCGCAATGTGAAGGAAGCCTGGTGGCGCTCCATGGTGCAAAGGCGTCAAGATGTCGTAGGTCTCGATGCCTCGATTCTCTCACCGCCAGCGATCTGGGAGGCTTCGGGTCACCTCAGCAACTTCACTGATCCGCTGGTTGACTGTCGCAACTGTGGTGCACGGCATCGTCAGGACAAATTGGACAAGCCTGATCAGTGTCCGACCTGCGGCATGTCTGACCAGTTCACCGAACCCCGCAATTTCAATCTCATGTTCAAGACAACGGCAGGGCCCGTTGAGGGTGCTGGCGCCGAGGTGTTCTTGCGCCCCGAGACCGCCCAGGGCATGTTCATCAACTACGCCAACGTGCAATACACCAGTCGGAAGAAGCCGCCCTTCGGCATCGCCCAGATTGGTAAGAGCTTCCGCAACGAGATCACTCCCGGCAACTTCGTCTTCCGAACCCGAGAGTTTGAGCAGATGGAGATGGAGTACTTCGTCGCTCCTGAAGAGGCAGACAAATGGTATGAGTATTGGTGTGAGACCCGCTTCCAGTGGTACATCGATCACGGCATTCCTGCAGACCAACTTCGATTGAGGGCTCACGAAGAAGACGAGTTGAGCCACTATTCCTCAGCTACCGCGGACGTCGAATTCATGTTCCCCTGGGGATGGGACGAGCTTGAGGGCATTGCCAATCGCGGTGACTATGACCTCACCCAGCATGCCAATAGCTCTGGCGCCAAGCTGGAGTACTACGACCAGGTATCGAAGGAACGCTATACCCCCCACGTCATTGAGCCAGCAGCCGGCGCGACGAGGACGATGATGGCTTTCTTGATGGCGGCCTATGACGAAGAACAGGTCAATGACGAGACTCGTACTGTCCTTCGCCTTCATCACACCATTGCCCCGTACAAGGTTGCAGTGCTGCCACTTTCGAAGAAGCCTGAGCTTTCGGTGCCGGCGATGGAGCTGGCCAATGAGCTTTCGGGAAGCTGGATGTGTGACTATGACCAAACTCAGGCCATTGGCAAGCGCTACCGCAGGCAAGACGAGATCGGCACACCGTTCTGTGTCACCTATGACTTCGACACCCTAGAGGATCAGGCCGTGACGATTCGAGAACGCGACTCAATGGAACAGGTGCGCATCCCGCTGGCCGATGTCCGCAGCTGGCTGAGCGAGCGCCTCGTTCCCTAGCAGGGTCTAGGCGAAGCGGTTACTGTGCCGCAGATGGCATCGGGCAGCAAAGATCAGTTCTCGGGTACTGGCGTGGTGTTCAGCCACGACCCGGCCACGGGTCAGCGCGGCCTTTGTGGAACGGTCACCGATTCGTCGCTCACGCAGATCGAGGCTGATAAGACTGGCCTGACTGTGCTCTCAGCGACCCAGCTCCACGATCTTCGGGACCTGGTCACTACAGCGGAGGTGGCCTTGCGAGACATGGTCCGGCTGGAGTTTTCGATCACGAACGGAAGCCTCACTGTGCTCCAGAGCCTGGCGGCTGACCGGTCGGGCGTGGCGGCACTACGAGTGGCCGTTGAGCTGGCAAAGCATCCAGAGATCTTGCTCAGCCATGAGGAGGCAGTACTACTGGTCAGTGCCAGTCACTTGGAAGAGGTCCTTCATCCCCAGTTCAGTGACTCAGCAATCAGGCAGGGCCAAGTCTTGGCTCGCGGTATGGGGGCCTCACCGGGTGCTGCTGCTGGACGGGCCTACTTCTCGGCGAGTGCAGCAATGGATGCCTATGACCGGGGCGAGGATGTCATCCTGGTCATGGAGGAGACATCGCCCCAAGATGTGCCCGCGATGGCTATCGCCGAAGGAATTCTGACCACAAAGGGCGGGCTGAGCAGCCATGCTGCCATCGTGGCCCGGGGTTCGGGTACTCCGGCAGTCTGTGGGGCAGGCTCACTAGGACTTGGCGAGGATTACTTCGAGGCAATGCTGGAAACCGGCCTGGTCCGGGTTGCCGCCGGTGACGTCATCAGTATCGATGGAGACAGTGGTCTTGTCCTTACTGGCCTAGTTCACGCGACGAAGCAAGATGGTTCGGCCGACATGGACGTGATTCTGAGCTGGGCCGACGAGATCCGTGGTGACAAGCTCGGAGTTCGTGCTAACGCCGACAATGCCGTCGACGCCGCCCAGGCCAGGGAGTTCGGTGCTGAAGGGATAGGCCTTTGCCGAACCGAGCATCAGTTTTTGGGTGCGCGCCTCAGCCTGATTCAGGCGGTCATACTTGCCACTAACGCCGTGGAAGAACTGCTGGCGCTTGAGCACCTTGGCAACGTTCAACGGCCCGATTTTCTCGGGCTGTTGCAAGCCATGGACGGCCTACCGGTAACCGTCCGACTGTTGGATCCACCATTGCATGAGTTCTTGCCGAGCGCTACGGATCTGTTGGTGAAGCAGGCCAAGGTGGGTCTTACCGACCCGGAAGAGCGTCTGCTAGCGGCGGCGCAACGATGGCATGAGCACAACCCGATGTTGGGAGCTCGGGGGGTTCGGCTAGGTATCTTGCGACCGCAACTGTTTCGTACACAGATGCGGTCATTGATGCAAGCAGCTCATCAACATCAGAACGATGGCGGTCAACCAATGCTGGAGATCATGATCCCGCTGATCGTCAATCGTCAGGAGCTGGATCTTGTTCGTGGCTGGCTTGAAGAAGAACTGGATCAGGCGGGTTGTCAAGCAGTCGACCGGCTGGATGTGCAGATTGGTTCGATGATTGAGACGCCGCGAGCAGCACTTTGTGCGTCCAACATTGCCGGAGGCGCCGACTTCTTCAGCTTCGGCACTAATGACCTCACCCAGATGACGTTCGGTTTCAGCCGTGATGATGTGGAGACACGAATCATGGGGGAGTACCTGGATCGGGCGCTGCTGGCAGCAAACCCCTTCGAGACTCTGGACATCGAAGGGGTCGGCCAGCTGGTTGCTTCGGCTGTTATTGATGCTCGATCGGCCAATCCGGGCATCAAGCTTGGCGTCTGTGGTGAGCACGCTGCTGACCCTGCCTCGATCGGATTCTTCTGGAAGGTCGGCGTGGACTATGTGTCTTGTTCTCCCTATCGGGTTCCGATCGCTCGGTTGGTGGCGGCTCAGGCCATTGTCCAGACTGAGAAGATGATCAAGACGAACAAAGCCAACCAGTCCAACAAGCCATGAAACAAGGCCGCTAGCGGTAGGTTCCGAGTGTGGGGATTGTTGATGAGGACATTGTGCGCCTGCGGGAGAGCACCGACATTGTTCAGGTGATCTCCAACTACACCCAGTTGCGCCGCGTCGGCCGGCGCTTCACCGGCCTGTGTCCTTTTCATACCGAGAAATCACCGTCGTTCTCCGTGAATGCTGAGCAGGGCTTGTACTACTGCTTTGGTTGTCAGGCCAAGGGCGACGCCATCACTTTTGTCCGTGACCAAGAACAGCTGGACTTTGTTGGTGCCGTCGAGTGGCTAGCTGCCAAGGCCGACATCACTCTGCGCTACACCGACAAGAATGAGGGTGAGGACCGGAAACGGAAAGCGAAGCTCCACGACACCTTAGGCAAGGCGGTTGAGTGGTATCACCAGCGACTCCTGACTGGCAAGGACGCGGCAGCGGCTAGGAGCTACCTGCGTCAACGCGGCTATGACGGCGACGTTGTGCGGGAGTATCAGATTGGATGGGCGCCAGACTCTTGGGATCAGTTGTCTCGGGCTTTGCGGATCCCGAACAAGGACTGGGTGGATAGTGGACTCGGCAACCTGAACAAGAGGGGCGGCCAATACGACTTCTTCCGAGGGCGCGTTCTGTTTCCTATCTTTGATGCGCAAGATCGGCCAATGGGATTCGGCGGGCGAATCCTTCCCGGTTCGGACGATCCGGCGAAATACCGTAACTCCGCCGACTCGGGCGTCTACCACAAGAGCCGGGTGCTGTATGGCTTGAACTGGGCCAAGACCGACATTGTTGCCGCGGATGAGGTCATTGTTTGTGAGGGGTACACCGACGTCATTGGCTATGGCCAAGCCGGGGTGCAACGAGCGGTTGCTACGTGTGGGACGGCCTTAACCGAAGAACACGTCAAGATGCTGAGTCGGTTCGCTCGCCGGGTCGTGCTCTCCTTCGATGCCGATGCTGCTGGCCAGAATGCCGCGGCAAAGTTCTATGAGTGGGAAAAGAAGCACAACCTCGATGTCGCGGTGGCTGATCTTCCCGATGGGATTGATCCTGGAGACCTTGCTCGGTCAGACCCAGCCAGGCTGGCCCAAGCAGTCGCCAACGCCAAGCCATTCCTTGGCTTCCGAGTTGAGCGGGCCCTCAATGCCGGTGACATGTCAACGGTTGAAGGTCGAGCCCGAACAGCGGAGGCGGCGCTGCAGATGGTGGCAGAGCACCCGGATGCTCTGGTCAAGGACCAATATGCCATGGAGATTGCGGGCCGTTGTCGGATCGAGCCCGACCTGGTTCGGCAACTTCTGGCGAAGGGCCCTCGGACTCGGGCCGCAGGGCGGCCAGATGCTGGCCGACCGGTGCAACGTAACAATCATCGTGAGTCACCCGAGACTGAGGGCTTGCGACTGCTCATGCAACAATCCCAGGAGATGAGACCTCTGGTCTTGCCGGAGCTTTTTGCTGACGATCTTCATGCCGTGGTCTATGATCAGCTGGCGCGATTTGAATCTGTGCACGACGCGATTGCCGCCAGCAGCCCGGAAGTCGCCGCGACGATTCAGCGTCTGTCGGTGGAAGAATCGACGGCTGAGCCCGAAGATGTGGCGGGCCTTTTGTGGTCTCATTATCTACGCAGAAGGATTGAGGATCACCAGTTGGCAGCCAGGAGTGCTCGGACCCCAGCCGATATCGCTGCTCTCAGTTCGGACAATGCCTGGTTCAAGAGCCAGCTGGATGAGTTGCAAGATCCGGCCCGAAGGGGACCGGCGGTCGCAGTGTTGCTAGGTTGGTTGTCTAGCCCGCCTGGAGACCCCGCTTGAGCAACCGCAATAGTGTCGCTTCTGGCTCCTTGTTTACCGAGGAGCATCGAGATCGCTTGCAGTTGCGCGCCCGGGTTGGTCGGCCTCTGACCGTGGTTGATGTCTCCGATGTGATGACTCGGATTGAGGTGACGGACGAAATTCTTGCCGAGGTTCGGGCCTTTCTCACTGAAAACGAAATCCTCTTTGACGAATCAGCTGATGCAGTGTCTCGAGGTGGCGGCGATGAGCACGATGGTCAAGGGTTTTCTGACGAGGGCGCTGACAGCAGTGATGACTCGTCCGGTGAAGCCGCCGAGAACGGTAAGTCTGCTGGTTCGGGCGGTTTCCGCCGGCATCGGACGTTTGACGCCACTCGGGTGGCGGCAGCGGCAATGGCACAGGCCAGTACTTCTGCTGATCCGGTCCGTATGTACCTCAAGGAGATTGGCAAGGTTCCACTGCTTGCGGCCGAAGATGAGGTTTGGCTAGCCAAGCGGATTGAGTCCGGAGCGGCCGCTACCTCAGTTGTCGCCGAGCACCTGTCTGACGGCACATGGAGCAAGCTTGATCGGACGGAGCAGCGCCAGCTACGTCGGACAATCAGTGAAGGTGATCGAGCCCGCAGCGACCTGACATCAGCCAACCTGCGCCTTGTTGTTTCCATCGCTAAGCGTTATGTCGGACGCAGCGTGCCAATGCTGGATCTGATCCAGGAGGGCAACCTGGGGCTGATGAGAGCAGTCGAGAAGTTCGACCATTCAAAGGGATTCAAGTTCTCCACCTACGCCACCTGGTGGATTCGCCAGGCAATCACTCGGGCCATCGCCGATCAGTCCCGCACCATTCGAGTCCCCGTTCACATGGTTGAGGCCATCAACAAGGTCGTTCGCACCCAGCGCTCAATGCTGCAAAAACTGGAGCGAGAGCCGACCATGGCGGAGATCGCCGAAGAAGTTGACCTCACCGAAGAGCGAGTCACCGAGATTCTGCGCATCGCCCAGCAAGACCCATTGTCACTGGATACGCCAATCGGAGACGAAGACGACACGTCGATGGCGGACTTCATTCCAGACAAGGGCGCCGCTCCGTTGGATCTGGCTGCTCGCAAACTTTTGGCCCAGACAGTGCAAGACGTCTTGGGGGAGCTCTCCGAGCGCGAAGCCGAAGTTGTCCGTTTGCGATTCGGTTTGGACGATGGTCGCCCGCGTACCTTGGAAGAAGTTGGTCGAGCATTTGGGGTGACCCGCGAGAGGATTCGCCAGATCGAATCAAAGACGCTGGCCAAACTTCGTCACCCGCTTCGAAGCGACCGCCTTCGCGACTACTTGGATTAGCGGAATCCGAGCGGGTGGCCTGAGGCTGTGATTTCTAGTGGCTGGATTTCTGGTGGCTGGGTTTCTGGTGGCGAGTTCCTTCGGGTCACAGAGCCATCAATCTAGAAATGGTTCGTCCTTTGGGCCGTTCCTTTGCTATATTCACCTGACCTGATCCGGGGTAGCTCAGCTGGCAGAGCGGTTGACTGTTAATCAATAGGTCGTGGGTTCGAGCCCCACCCCCGGAGCGAGATGATGAGGGGTCACTCAAGCGCTGATGATGCGCTCGATGGCCCCTTTGTCGTATCCGAGCTCCTGCAGGATCTCCTTGGTGTGCTGCCCGATCTGAGGGGCGTGGTGCTGCAAGCCTGCGTTTCCAGACCGAAAGGACACAGGATCCTTGATCACGCGGTAGGTGCCCTCAGAAGGGTGCTCAGCGACCGTGAGCAATCCAACGGCATCCATGTGCGGGTCTTCGGAAATTCGTTCGAGATCGTTCACTGGGGCGGCTGGGATCGAGTAATGCTCGCAGACCTCCAACCATTCGGCTGTGGTTCGCGTCTGAGTAACATCGTCGAGGCTGCTATAGAGAGCATCGATATTGACAATGCGATCATTGATGGTGGCGAATCGGGGGTCAGAAGCCAGGTCAGATCGTCCGGCGAGCTCGAAGAAGTCCTGCCAATTCTGGTTGGAATAGGGCATGAGGCAGATCCAGCCGTCGGCAGAGCGGCGAGGCTTGCGATGCTTGGTTCGAAGGCGGGGGTAGCTGAATGGTTCTTGCTTTGGTTCGAGGGTGTGACCGTTGAGATGCTCGGTGAGGTTGAACGCGGCCATGAGTTCAGCCATCGGGATCTCAATATGGTCACCGTCACCAGTCGTTGCTCGTCGGAAGAGGGCAGCATTCACGGCGTAAGCAATGTGAAGGGCCGAAACCTTGTCAGCGATAATGCTGGGGGCGAAAGCAGGCTCGTCCCCGACCCAGGCTGCCATGCTGGCAAGTCCGGAGACGGCCTGGATGACGTCGTCATAGGCTGCTTGGCCGGCATAGGGCCCGTCGGCGCCGAAGCCAACGGCGCTGCAGTAGATGATGTCGTCTTTGGCGACTCGGAGATGTTCGTAGCCAATGCCGAGACGGTCCAAGGCGGCGGTTCGCATGTTGGTGACGACCACATCTGATGTGGCAACGAGGTCAAGCATGGCTTGGTGACCTTCGGGTGACTTGAGGTCGAGGACCATGCTGCGCTTGTTGCGATTGATGTTGAGAGTGAAGGCACTCATGCCCTCGGATCGTTTTGGCTCGAAGTGACGCATGAAATCACCTTCGGGTGTTTCGACCTTGATGACATCGGCCCCAAGATCACCAAGAATTCGACAAGCCATTGGTCCCATGACCACGGTGGTCAGATCGATGACCCGGACACCGTCGAGTGGCCCCGTCTCTGTTCTTGGGGCGAGTGTGGCCCGGCTAGATGATGAGCTGTCGGATTCAGCGTGGTCCATGGGAGCTATCTTCGCACCAAGTGGCCGTAACTGTCGAAGCCAGGAGTCCCTTGGTTCCTGGTCCTGCGGCTGGCTTGTCTTGAGCTGGAATGATCAGCTCTTGCGGCGCTTCCACCACGAAGACTTCTTGGGGCCAGGCTTGCTAGCGTCTTGGGCTGAGGGAAGCTTGTCCAACCGACTGTAGGAGGTGGCTGGGAGCGAGAATGATGAGGTGTCAGACTGAATTGCTTTGGGCGGAGCGATGATCGTCGCCGCGGGATCGTTGATTGTTGGATCGATGACTGGTACTGGCTCAGCCTCGGCACTGGAGTCAACATTTAGGCCGGTGTCTGGGCCGGTATCTGGGGCCCACCACCGATCGTCGGAGGCGAGATGCCAACCCTCGGGAGGCTGACCTTCATAAGACAGACCGTCCCAAGCAACGTAGGTTTCATCCACTGGTTCGGTCGGGAGATCACGGCGAGAGGGCCTCTCGTCTGCATCCGGCTGACCGGGCGGACTATGAGTTCGATCATCAGATCGCAGGTCGACTATGACGTCGTGGGTGGCGGTAACGTCATCGTCCGGTCTCACTGCGGGATCTGTCTGGTCCGGTTCTGTTGTGTGCGGCGGGGTTTCGTCTGGCTCGGATGCCGTTGCGTTAGCAGGAGCCAACTGATGTCCGGATAGCGGACTGATCTGGACTTCGGTGTGGCCCTTTGGCAAGACGCGGTCGACCCATCCAATACCGTTCCACCAACGATCTTGATCCTCTACTTCTGGGTCTGGATACCAGCCAGGAAATAGATCACTCATGAGCCGCTACCTCATCTCGTCCAACCCAACGAGGCTCTCACGGAATCGCCAACGGCGCAACTACGGCCTCCCGCCCAGGGCAACCGTGGCCAGCCGAACCCCAAGATTGAAGATCATGATGTGAAGTTCAGCCGATCGCTTGGCTAGTCGCGAGGTTTGGAGCGCTAGCCAGTGGAACAAGAAGTTCGACCCAACTGCTTCGATGTTGTGAGCGAAGCGAGCAACTCGGTTAGTGAACGAAGTGAACGGCGTGGGCCCGGTGGGGCTCGAACCCACGACCAAAGGATTATGAGTCCTGCGCTCTAACCAGCTGAGCTACGGGCCCGAACACGAGCCCATTGGAAAAGGCACGCCGAGTTACTTTAGAGTGCAGGAACGCAATAGAGGGAGCTTCCATGAAAGTTGGCGATGTTGTCCAGGACTTTTCTGCCCTGGACCAAAACGGCGAAGAGGTCACGCTTGTTGATCTCGTCGCTGAGGGGCCATTGGTCTTGTACTTCTACATCAAGGCAAAGACGCCTGGTTGAACGCTTGAATCCAAGCATTTCCGTGATTTGCAGTCTGAGTTCAATGAGCTCGGCGCACGAATTGTGGGAATGAGCGCTGATCAGGTTGATCGGCAACGCGAATTCGCCCAGGACAATGATCTGGGTTTCCCCCTGCTAAGTGATCCAAAGAAGAAGATCCTGGAACAGTTCGGAGTGAAGCGGAAGGGGTTCTTGCCAACGAAGCGATCCACGTTCGTGATCGACTCCGATCGCACGGTTCTGGCCATCATCAATTCCGAAACGAGCATGGATACTCACGCTGACGAGGCACTGGAGATCCTGCGACAGCGCTAAACGAAGTCTTGCGACAGCGCTAATCGAGATCCTGCGACAGCGCTAACTTGACGGTGGTTCCAGCTCCGCAATGGCCTCGATGAATTTGGCGATCTCGTCGTCGGTGATGACGAGGGGCGGGCACAAGATGAGGGCATCGCCGAACCCTCGGCTGATGAGTCCCTTGGCCAGAAGTTGCCCACTTGCTTCCTGGCTTGGGCGCCCCAAGTCAGCAGCCCACATGGCACCAATTCCGCGGTAGCTCTTGATGAGTCCGTCGCCCTGCAACGCCGCGAGCCCTGTCGAGATCTGTTCGCCAATATGACTGGCCCGGCCGACGAGCTCTTCGCGCTCAATGATGTTGATGTTGGCGATTGCCGCTGCACAGGACCCGGCATGGCCGCTGTAGGTGTATCCGTGACGAAGAAGGAAAGACCCGTCTTCTTCTAGCTCGGCTGCGACAGCTCGACTCATGATGACTCCAGACAGAGGCTGGTATCCCGAGGTCGCCCCTTTGGCAAACACCAGAAGGTCTGGGGTCACCCCATAGGTCTGGGCACCAAACCACGAACCAGTTCGTCCGAAGCCGCAGATCACCTCATCAAAGATCAGTAAGGCATCATGCTGATCGCACAGTCTTCTTGTGGTCTGGTGGTATCCCTCGACGGGAGGCCACACCCCGCCTGCTCCTTGTACCGGCTCGCTAATGACTGCGGCGATTTTGGGGCCGTGTTCGGCAAACACCGTGGCCAGGGCTTCGCTGTCGCCTGCAGGAACCTCAATGAAGTGGGGGACAAGGTCGCCCCAGCCCTCGCGGTTGGGAGCCAGGCCCTGCGCGGTTGTTGCCCCTATTGTCGTGCCGTGGTATGCCCCAGTGCGTCGGATGACGATCTGCTTGTCTGGCTTGTCGCGCCGCTGCTGGATCAGCCGGGCGAATTTCAGCGCCGTGTCGACTGCTTCGGAGCCGGAGCAGCCAAGCATGACCCGGCCCTCAGGGTGGGGTGATCGCTCGACAATCATCGTTGCTGCCTGGCGAGCAACATCAGATGTGAATGGGTCAAAGATGCTGTAGCTACCTGATTTATGAAGCTGGGCGGCCACTGCATCAACGATCTCGGTTCGACCGTGTCCAACCTGGCAGTACCAGAGGCTGGCCATGCCATCCAGATAGCTATTGCCAGCATCGTCATACAAGGTTGTGCCTTGGGCCCTCACCACATTGATGAATTCTGCTTCAGGCTTGGCCACTACGGAAAAGGGGTGCAACAGGGGATGAGGGGAAGAAGTGTTGGTCACAGAGCGGAGACTACATGGTGATTGCATGAGGGTCAGACCCATTTGGTCAAGAACCGCTGGCCTTGGCCGACACTAGCGTCATGAAGAAGCCTGCTGTTCTCAAGCTCGTCGGATCCGTTCTCGTTGGTGCGTCGATTCTCACCGGTTGTGGTGGCGCTGATCTTGAAGCCACACAGGTCGAGGTCGAGGCCTGGCTTGTGGACAACGGCTATTCGGCTCAGGAGGCGGAGTGTGTCGCTGATGTCACCAACGGCGATTTCGACCTCTCTGACTTTGAGAAGCTGGATGAATCTGATCTGTCGGATGAGAGTGGGCTGGCCAGCAATCTTGTCGACGTTCTAAGTAAGTGCGCCCGCTGAGCTAGGCGAACTCCATGGGTACGGTCTCCGAGGCCTCAACCGACCCCCGCAGTGTCTCTAGGTCAACCTTGAGTTGTGTCCAATTCTGACCCGATTGCCAACGAACCAGGAGGCTGCTTGGTGTTGGCTGAGTGAGCTCCTCGATGCACCCTTGAAAGGCCGGATGGGTTGCACGGAACCTGATCAGGTCCAGCTGTTGTTGAACGACTGGAAGCTTCAACCGTTCCCGTACTTCGGCAAGGTCAAAGTTATGGCGATTAATGGCACGAAGCTCACCCGTGTCTTGCACCGCCTGATAGTCGTTGCCGCCAGCGAGCAGACCAACGTAATAGATTTGGGGTAATCCAGGAGCGAACAACTGGATGGCCCTGGCTAAGACGAGTCCTTGGTCAGAACCAAGAGCATCGGCGAAGGTGATATTGATCTGATGGGTGGATGAAGGGTCGGTGTTGTCGTGATGGACCTGCGTCAGATTAGCTCCGCGTTCTACGCATGAGGAAACCAGACGCTCAGCTTCTGCGGGGCTCAGCAATCCTCGCAGATCGGGGTTGACACCGACTCCGTCGTGGCAGTCCAGCATGGTTACCTGATCGGGTGGCGAGACCGATAAGTGCTCTACCAGCCGGATACTGGACTGGGTGAGGAACGCATCAAGGACCAGTCCTGGTAGAGCGAAGTCATAACTGAGGTAGCCGCGGCCGGCCATCTCCAGATGAGCGTCTCGCCCGTCGTGGACCTCGGGCAAGACCATCAGCCCGTGTCGTTCGCCAATATCTGAGAGGACTTTGAGGTGGTCCCAGATCTCGGGCTGGTTCATGAAGCAGCGCGTTCCCGGCTTCTTCGTGAGGTAGCCAATAGCGTCCAGGCGCAATGTGGTTGCACCCCGCGATGCCAGTCCGGAGAACCACTGATTGAATAAGTCGAGGGCCAGGGGCGAATTGATATCCAGGTCGATCTGTTCGGTGACCGGTCCGCCCGAGAATCCAAACGTCGTCCAAATCGTCTCGGTCTGTGTGCCGCCCTGACTCGCAGCGATCGTGACGACAGAGAACGGGTTGTCGGGCTTTCGTAGGGCGACATGATCGAGGTCACCTGGTTTTGGCTCGCCACCAGGCCAGAGCTTGTCCAGGGTGATGAAAAGGTCCGCCCATTTCGAAGCACGGCCGTTCTGCTCGAAATCGTTGAAGGCTTCGGATTGGCGAGAAATATGGTTCACCATCACGTCGAGAACGAGCGGGCCTGCCTTGCTCAGTTTGGCGATGTCGTCCCAGTCGCCGAATGTCGGCTCAATCTGGTCATAGCTGATGGGAGCAAAACCGCGGTCTCCCGATGACGGAAAAGGCGGAAGGAGGTGGAGCCCACCGGTGAAGACACCGGAAAGTTCCGTTGTGAGCAGTTCATGGAGCGAAGCGAGGTCGCCGCCGAGTGAGTCGGCGTAAGAAATCAGTTGTGGTTTCATGGACGAATCAGGAGCTGCACGAAAGCTGGGAACAGCCGACGCGGTTTCGGGCCCAGTCTGGGCGTTTCACCGCGTACTCTTCTGCGTCTGGTTGCTCGTCGTAGGGATGGCGCAGAACCTCTTGCAGTCGGTGGATGAGGCTGTGATCACCTTCGGTTGACTTGTCGATCGCCAGCTGAGCAAGGTAGTTGCGAAGCACGTACTTCGGATTCACCTGGTTCATTGCTGCTTTGCGGGCTTCGTCGTCCAACTCAGTTTCGTGGGCGGCGTCGAGGTAAGCCCGGATCCAAATGGACATGCCCATGATGAACTTGGCGTTGATTTGTTCCTCCACGTAGAAGGCATCATGGACTCGATCAACCAGTTGCTCATCGGGCTCAAGCCGAGCTGACGTCGGGATGTCAGCCAGACTTCTGTAGAAGATGGTCATGTCGGTTTCAGCCATGGCCATCACCGAGTTGAGGCCATGAATCAGGCTGTCCAACGGACCGCCGTCGTCCATTATTGAGCTGCCGTCGGCGGGGCTCCATGTGGTGAGTCCGAACTTGGCCGCCATCATGGAGCGGAAGTGCTCCTGGTAGTAGCTCACATAGTCGCTCAATACGGCTTCGAGCGGTTCGGTGCTGTCCAGCAGCGGCAAGATGGCGTTGCCTAGTTGGGCCAGATTCCATTGGGCGACCTGGGGCTGGGCGCCGAAGCGGTAACGACTCTGGGTGCGGTCAGTCGTATTTGGAGTCCAGCCCGGATCGTAGTTGTCGACCCAGCCATAGGGTCCGTAGTCAATGGTGAGTCCAAGGACCGAAAGGTTGTCGGTGTTCATCACGCCGTGAACAAAGCCGACCCTCATCCAGTTGATCATGAGGTCAGCGGTCAGGCGAGAGACTTCTTTGTACCAGGCGACATAGGTTTGTGGGGAGGGCTCACCCAGGTGGGGGAAGTCGGTACGGATGGTGAAGTTCAGGAGTTGGCGAAGCTCGTCCAGTTCGCCTCTCGACGGGAACAGTTCGAAGCTGCCAAAACGGGCAAAGGAGGGTGCAACGCGACAGACAATAGCCCCGGGTTCGGGGGCGGGGTTTCCGTCATAGAGCACATCACGAACCACGTCATCGCCGGTTAACGCGAGGCTGAGGGCTCTGGTTGTCGGCACGCCCAAATGGAACATCGCTTCGCTGCAGAGGAACTCGCGGATGGAGGAGCGCAGGACGGCAAACCCATCGGCTCCCCGCGAATAGGGGGTTGGCCCCGATCCTTTGAGTTGCAGAGTCTGGTAGCCACCAGCAGGTGTCTGGACTTCACCCAAGGCAATGGCCCTACCGTCACCGAGTTGACCAGCCCAGTTACCGAATTGGTGGCCGCCGTAACAGGCGGCATAAGGATCCATGTCCTCCGTTACCAGATTGCCGGTCATGACCTGCAAGAATTCATCAGATTCAAGGTCGTCTTCGATGCCCAGATCAGTAGCGAGCTCGATGGAGGTGGCGATCATTGATGGAGCAGAGGTAGGCGTCGGATGTATCCGAGAAAAACAGGCCTTGTTGACCTGACGCGACCCATTGACCGTCAAGGGATCGGCGGGCAGTTCCTCGGTGAAACGATTGGAAAACGTCAGGTCCATTGGACCAGTCAATCGTTGGTTGAGCCGATCAACGACACTGGCCTCAATAGGGCAGTTTTCTTATCGCCCAAACCAAGTAATGGGTTGAGAGCGCGAGCGAGCAACTCGAGGAACCCGGAGGGTTCCCGGTGAGGAGCCCGCTAGGGCGATGAACGGCGGTTAGGCCTGGGTGCCGGTGCGAAGGTCCCGGAAGGCTACGCCCTTGTCAACGCTCGGTTCACGAGGCAATCCAAGGACCCGATCACCAATAATGTTCTTCTGGATCTCGTCCGTTCCGCCAGCAATATTGGCCATGAAACTGGAAAGGACCGAGTGAGAATAGGTCTTGTCGTCGCTGCCTGCTTCCCAAGCGGCAACCGCGTTGCCAGCAACAGCGGGGATGATGCTGCGAGACATGGAGGCGATCATCGCTCCATGCAATTTGGATAGTGAGCCACCAGGGCCTGGGGTCTTGCCCGATTGCAGGGCAGCCCGTGTCTGCATGGAAACCAGTGACTTGGTTGCTTCCTCAGAATAGAGACGCATCAATTGCTGGCGCACCACAGGATCTGAGCTTCGCCCATTCGCCCGTGCTCGCTTTGCCAAATACTTGTAGTTCGGGGTCTTGATGCCGTTGGCTGAGCCGGTACCGATGGCGACGCGTTCATACATGAGCATGGCTGTTGCCAACCGCCACCCCTCATTCATTGGCCCAACCAGGGCTTCCTTGGGAAGCCGGGCATCGGAGAAGAAGACCTCATTGAAGTGGGTGCCGCCGTTGATCTGGGTGATGGGTCTGATCTCAATACCTGGTGCATCCATCTTGACAATGAACATGGAGATGCCACCGTGTTTTGGTTGCTCTACGTCGGTCCGGGCAATGACCAAGCCGTACTCAGACACATGAGCCAGCGTCGTCCAGACTTTCTGTCCGATCAGGGTCCATTCGTCGCCGTCCAGGTCGGCCTTCATTTGCAGGCTGGCAACATCGGAGCCAGCGCCGGGCTCGGAGAACATCTGACACCAGACGGTCTTGCCGGAGATCATGTCCGGTAGGTACTTGCTCTTTTGTTCGTGGGTTCCGTACTCGTTCATCATTGGTGTGCACATGCCGTGACTGATGACGAATGAGTTGGTCATGTCGGGGTAGTTGGAGTACTCCTCTCGCCACATCTTGTCGTGAGCCTTACTCAGGCCTTGTCCGCCATACTCGGTGGGGTATGTCAGCCCCGCCAGTCCGGCTTCGCTGAGCTTGGCTAGAAATTTCTTGTCCTCGACCAAGACCTTGGAGCCGCGAGGGTCGCTGCCTTGGATGGAAACGCCGGTTGCGTTCTCGTCGAGGAAGTCGCGGCATTGTTGACGGAAGGCCTGTTCGTCGGCTTCGCTCATTGGTCCTGATTCTGACATTGAAAGTGGGTCCCTGTGGTTCTTAGCTAGTGGATACGGTTACTGGCACGCCGTTGAGGGCGATATTGCCGCTGATCTCGTCTCGGAAATACTCGTCGGTGAGGATGTTGGTATTGATTCCTCGGTACTCAGTGGCTACTCGAAGCTTGACTCCGGGCATGTTTTGACCAAAGCCGTGAGGGATACTGATGACTCCCGGGCGGATCCCGTCGGTGACCTCGGCGTCGATCATGACGTTGCCGACCCGGGATGACACGGTTGCGGCTTCACCGTTCTTGATGCCAAGCCGATCGGCGTCGAGAGGATTGATTTGCATGGTGCAGCGATTGCGGCCCTTCATCAGGATCTGCAGGTTGTGCATCCAGGAGTTGTTGGACCGGACGTGCCTTCGTCCAACCAAGACCATTGACTCGGCCCAATCACGGTCCAAGGAGGCGGCCAGTCGGTCAAGGTCAGAGCGCATGATTTCAGGAATCATCTCGATTTTTCCGCTCGGTGTGCGGAGCAAGTCAGGTACCCGGCTGGGCTCCAACGCTCCCAGGTCAACCCCGTGCGGATTCTCCAGCAAGACGTCCATGGTGAGACCATCGGGCTTGCTGCCAAATCCGTCCCCGTAGGGGCCGGTTCGGACCATGATGTCCAGGAGCCGCTCGGGGCCGTTCTTGTCACCGACGAGGTCCATCAGCTCATCAATGTCACGCTCGAAAACGGAGCCGTGCTCGTCCCGAACGGCACCTTTGAGCATGAGCCGGGCCACCATCTCATCACCTGAGGCCACTGCCGAATCCAGATCGCCAGCGCTGACGCCAACGAGGAGACTGCTAAGCGCCAGCATGATTTCCCACTCGTCCATCTCGCCGTTCAAGCTCAAGATCGGAGCCGAATAGTTGGCAACGTTGTGGACAGCAAAGTTGAGGAGAGCGACGTCGTAGTGGGCCTTCTGAAGAGGTGATGGAGGAGGCAGGATGACGTCGGCGTGTCGGGTGGTCTCATTGATGTAAGGATCAACAGAAACCATGAACTCCAGGGAGGCCATCGCCGCGTCAAGGCGACCCGTGTTCGGGTTGGAGGAAACGGGGTTGCCAGCAACAGTGATCATGGCCCGGATCTGGCCTTCACCCTCGGTCTCGATTTCTTCGGGCAAGGCGGTGACTGGGAACTCGCCGAATGACTCGGGGATCTCACTAACTCGGGACTTGACTCGCCCCATACGAAAACCGCGGCCAGTGCCCGGTGTTCCCTTCGTTGATGGTTGCCCGGTCGCGCCCTTAGCGAACATTGCACCCCCGACCTTGTCGAGGTTGCCGGACAAGATGTTGACCACGTCCACCAGCCAAGAAGCAAGGGTGCCGAACTCCTGAGTGCAGGATCCAATGCGTCCATACACCGCAGCGCTGGGGGCTGCAGCCAGTTCACGAGCCAGTGCCTGGATGACTTCGGCGTCAACGCCACAGATCGGAGCAACAGCTTCGGGTGAGTAGGAAGCAAACAGTTCCGGTAACTCGTCCAGCCCTTGGCAATAGTCAGCAACATTGGATGGGTCGGCCAGTCCTTTGTCCAGCAAGACGTGAGCGATGGCGGCAAGCAAATGAGTGTCAGTACCGGGCCGGATGGCGACATGCTGGTCACACTTGAGTGCGGTTTCGCTCAGTCGCGGATCGACCACGACGACCTTGCCGCCGCGTTTCTGGATCGCTTCCAACTTGTCAGGAAAGCCCGGAGCTGTACACAAGGACCCGTTGGACGCGTACGGGTTGGCCCCGAGCAAGATGATGTGATCAGTACGATTCAGGTCGGGCACAGGGACGGCGACTGAGCCGAACATGGCGGCGGCTGAAATCTCTTTCGGACGTTGATCAACGGTCGAGGCTGAGAATCGATTACGTGAACCAAGCGACTTGATTAGCGAGCCGGTGTGCAGGACTGCGCCGATTGAATGCACCGTTGGGTTGCCGAGATAGAGGCCAACCGCGTCTCGCCCGTGTTGTTCCATGATGGGCAAGAGGCCAGCTTCGATCGTGGCGAAGGCTTCGTCCCAGTCCACCTCGACGAATACCCCGTCACGTTTGACCACTGGTCGCCGCAGGCGGTCTGGGTCGGCGTGGAAATGCTTGAGCGAAGAACCCTTGGGGCAGATGAATCCCTTGGACAGGACGTCCTTCATGTCGCCACGGATCCGTGAGACTTCTTCTGTCCCGTTGGAGTCCGTCTTGATGGTGATCTCCAAGCCACAGGTTGCCTCACAAAGTGGGCAGGTGCGAAATGCTGTTCGCTCGGATGCTGACTTGCTAGCTTGCGCCGTTTGGCTGGCTTGCGCCGTCGATTTTGACATGAGGTCCCCTGTGAAGCTGGTCCCCGCATCCTGGCAGGTACCTCGACTCTGGTTCCATTCGACAGCAGAGAAGATGAGAGCCAGACGATGGGTACGACAATGGAGATCCGATTTCAGGAAGAAAGATCGTTGCTCAGTTCGGTACTCACGCTGTGGGGGTGCGAAGATCGGAGCTGTTCACGAACGATGATTCCCAAACCGGGGGAGAACGAATGCCTGTCAACCCATTGAATACTGACGACTTTGACGGAGAGCTATACAATCTCGGCATGTCGGCCAAGGCCCGGCCCCTCTTCGAAGCAGTGAAGAAGTTCATTGTCGATGAGGTCGAACCAATGTCGATCGAGTTCCACAAGCTTGACGTGAACAAGCCCGGCCGGTGGGAGTATGCCGAAGGTCAACTGGAGATGCTTCAGGTTGTCAAGGACAAGGCAAAAGCTCTGGGACTGTGGAACTTCTTTCTTCCGGACTCCGAAACAGGCGAGGGCCTCAGCAATCTTGACTACGCCTATATCGCAACCGAGTTAGGCAAGGTGCGACTCGCTTCGGAATGCTTGAATTGCGCGGCTCCCGACACTGGCAATATGGAAGTTCTGGAACGAGTTGGAACTCGAGAGCAAAAGGACCAGTGGCTTACCCCCCTGCTCAATGGCGAGATTCGCTCGGCCTTTGCCATGACCGAGCCTGCGGTTGCGTCCTCAGATGCCAAGAACGTGGCTATGGAAGCAATCCTTGATGGTGAGGAGTACATCCTCAACGGCGAGAAAATCTACATCTCTGGCGCCGGTGACCCCCGCTGCAAGATCATGATCGTGATGTGCCGCACCAATCCTGATGCGGCGCCACATCTCCAGCAATCACAGATCTTGGTTCCCATGGACAATCCGGGCGTCGAAGTCTTGGAGGGTATGGAGGTCTTTGGTCGTGACGATGCACCCCATGGGCACATGCACATCCGCTTCACTGATGTTCGGGTTCCAAAGTCAAACATGCTGCTTGGTGAGGGGAGAGGATTCGAAATCTCTCAGCTTCGCTTGGGACCGGGACGGATTCACCACTGCATGCGTTCCATTGGTGCGGCCGAAAAAGCCCTGCAGCTCATGATCGAACGCGGCCTGTCGCGCGAGGCATTTGGCAAACCTTTGGTCAAGCTTGGCGGCAACACCGAGATCATTGCCCGTGCCAGGATTGATATTGAGGCCATGCGAATGTTGGTGCTCAAGGCAGCGAAAGCCATGGACCTGATGGGTAACTCCGAAGCCCGAGTCTGGGTCAGCGCTATCAAGGCCATGGTTCCTGAGCGGTGTTGTGAGATCATCGACAGTGCGATTCAGATGTATGGCGCTGTCGGTATTTCGCAGTGGACTCCGTTGGCCGAGATGTACACCCAACAGCGAACCCTGCGGCTGGCCGATGGGCCCGATGAGGTTCATTTCATGGTGGTGGGACGGGCCGAGATAGCCCGCTATCAGGCAGCATCCGCCTATGGGGTTGAAGACCATACAGACGTCGGTCGGATGGGCTAGGTCTTCACGTAACTGTCATCTTGCACTATGCTAGTGATTGGCAGAAAAGATTTGCCGCCGTCAGTTATGGGACCTCGGGGTCCGAGGCCAGTATCGCTGGCTCGGGCCTCGGCCCGTTCTAGCCCGTATGGCTACTGGCTTTGAGCCGGAGCGAACAGGTCGGCGAAGTCGCTGCGTAGGGCGGCTTTTTGCACCTTGCCCATGGTGTTTCGGGGCAGTTCATCGAGGACCACATAGTGCTTGGGATGCTTGAATCGGCCGAGATTTTCGGTGCAAATCTCCTTTGACTTTGAAATAGTTTTCGCCTGATTTGCGCCCGACTTGAGCACGATAAAGGCGGCGACTCCTTCACCAAAGTCATTGTGAGGAAGACCGATGACCGCGGATTCAACAATGCCCTCGATTCCGTCGAGAACAGTCTCGATTTCCTTGGGATAGACATTGAGACCACCGGAAATGATCATGTCGCCAGAACGGCCAGCCAGAGTGAGACGGCCCGGCTTATCCATTGTCCCGATGTCACCGGTATTGAAGAATCCATCCTGGGTCATCTCCTCTGCGGTCTTGTCCGGCAGATTCCAATAGCCACTGAAGAGTTGCTTGCCTCGTGCTTGCACCAGCCCGCTTTCTCCTGGATTGGCGATCCCGTGTTCGGTCATGATCCGAAGCTCATAACCGGGCAGAGCGAACCCGACGGTGCCTGCGACCCGTTCGCCGACATAGGGGTTGGAGGTGATGATGCCGCATTCGGTCATGCCGTAGCGCTCGCAGATGGAGTGATTGGTTCGAGCCTGGAAGGCTTGAAAGACCTGCTCGGTCATCGGTGCGGAGCCGGATGTGAAGAGCCGCATGTGTTGGCACAGTTCAGCGGTGAAGCCAGGATGGTCCAGGAGCCTCACGTAGTGGGTCGGTACCCCCATCAGGACCGATGACCTATGTAGCTGAGCAACAACCAGGGCGGGGTCAAAGCGCGGGCAGAAAATCACTTCTGACTGATTCAGAATCGCACAATGCAGGGCAACAAAGAGGCCGTGCACATGAAAGATTGGGAGGGTGTGCAGCAGCACATCGCCAGGTTCGAAGGCCCAGATCTGGTGGAGGGCGAGGCCGTTCTCGCGCAGGCCCTGATGAGTCAGCATTGCACCCTTGGACCGGCCGGTTGTGCCCGAGGTATAGAGCATGGCCGCGAGGTCGAGGTCATTCCGGTGCACGATGTCATCGCATGGAGCGGAGCGAAGAGAGTGCTCGACCAAGGTGCCGTCACCTGCGGTGCCCAAGGTGGCGACGGCAAGGCCCGACATGCCTGAAACGATGTCGTCGAATGAACTCTGGCGATCGGGGTCACGGACGAACAGGGTCGCTTCGGTGTCGCTCAGGAAGAACTCAACCTCAGATGGGGTGTAAGCCGTGTTGATCGGGACATAGACCAGCCCGGTTCGTAGGCATGCAAAATAGAGGGCGACAGCATCAATGGACTTCTCCACCTGGACCACGACTCGATCACCGACGGAACAGCCGAAGCTGTCAAGCCCGCCGGCAAAAACGGCGCTGCGCTGGTCGATCTGTCGGTAGGTCGATGCTGAACCGTTTGGGTCAGTGGGATCAGTGAGGAACGGCTGGTCCAGTGCCGACTCGAACCCCTGGTGGAAAAACTGATAGAGGTTGGCGTTCACGCCAGACCCTCGTCCAACCAGGTAGGGGAGTGGTCCAGCAGAAACTCACTAACCGCATGAGCTCGATCAAAGGTTTCACACAGATTCTCCCGATGCATGAAGAGGTCACCGAGTGAGAGCGAGATCCGGGCGGAGATGGACAGGGTCCGCTCGGGGGCGTCCGTGACTTCAACGGTTGAGTCGATTGCCGAGACACTGAGAGGAAGATCGGGGCCGCCTATCCCGGCCAGGTCAGTGGCAAGAAGGAGGAGGTCAGGGGCGTGGCTTAACGGCGGTAGCGCCCAGGTAAACATGAGGGGGAACGAGAACCCCTCGGGAGGCTCCGCGTCCTCGGAGAGGTCCAGGATTTGGTCTTCGAAAGTGAGCAGGGTTCGTGGATCCAGTTCGATGGCGAGATGAAGATCCAACGGCCCGCCGCAAGCTCGTTCTGGATGGAGGTCGACTTCCCATGCTTGGCGCATCGAATAGGTCTCGACAAAGTGGCGCTCATCATGAACGTGGAAACCATGCTCGGTGGCGTGATCTTTCAGATCAGCTACGAATCCTGGAATGTCGACGACGGCCACACAGACTCCTCTTAGCCACACGGACTTCAGCAATACGGACTTCAGCGACACTGACTCCTCGGAGTCACGGCCACCTTCTCTTATCTACCAGATCCTATTCCCGAGGACGACTGATCCAATGCTACGGTTCCGCCAATGTCGAGCCAGAACCCGAACCGCATTCTGGAGCTCTTCTCTGATCTAGAGAAGGAGCTTCGCACCCGGCTGCGATCGCATGAGTCTTGGGGCCTGTCAGGCCAGCGAGAAGGGCAGTATGTGCACGATGTCATGGCCGATGAATTGTTGTTGGCGCCTCTTGTCGATGCCGGCTACCGGGTCCTGACGGAAGAGTCGGGCATCGTCGGGACGGGTGAAATCACCGTGGTTGTTGACCCGGTGGACGGTTCGACCAACGCTTCGCACGGCTTACCCTGGTTCGCCACCAGCATCTGCGCCGTTGACGAGCAGGGGCCTTTGGTGTCGCTGGTCTCGAACCTGGCGCTGGGTGATCGGTACCGAGCGATTCGGGGGGAGGGTTTTCAGGTCGATCGTATCGAGGCTGTTTCGCGGCTCCTGCCAACGGATCCAACTCGTGGGCCTTCCTCAGTTGTGAGGTTGGAAGACGCGTTGCTCTCCTTCTCCGGTCTTCCGCCAACGCATGGTGGGTGGCGGCAGTTCCGGGCTTATGGGGCTTGTGCCTTGGATATGTGTGCAGTTGCTACTGGAACTTTCGATGCCTTTGTCGACGTCGATTCGGCCCATGGAGTTTGGGACTATTTGGGGGCGCTGCTGATCTGTCAAGAAGCCGGAGTGGCCCTAGCCGATGGCCTGGGACGCGATCTTGTCGTGCTTTCTCACGAGGCTCGACGAGCGCCGGTAGCGGCGGCAACGCCAGAACTGCTGGCTGAAGTCCTGGCCATGCGCGGCTCATGGGAGACCTAGTCTGAGGGTGCCCGACAGCTGAGTCTGAGGGTGGCAGGGAAGGCGGTCGATTGTGGATCCAACGGATTGAGAAGATCGACGGATGCGGTTATTTCGTTCTCGCCAGATGTCCAGGTCGGTGGTTGGTCCGACTGAAGCCACAGCTGACCAGCGGCTGGTTCGCTGAGTTCATCATCGGTGCCGAAGGCCAACTCGATGGAGCTGATCGATGCAGCGACCCGAAACGGGTCACCGGCATTGGATCCGGTTCCAGCCGCAATGAACTCGTCGTCGGTAATCACACAATTGTCGGTGCTGAATTGGTACGTCTGCCCGTCGACGCGCAGTGACCCCTGCCCAGAAGACTCGGGCGCTCCAGCAATCGTGAGGTCAAAGGTGTCGATACCCGCTGAAGCTCGAATAGAAATGGCGGCAACCATTGCTGCCAGCAAGGCGCCCATGAGAAAGAACACCCGCGGCCGGGTGGTCTCGGGGGTCGGTTCGACGATATGGGGAATTGCCGGTTTGCTGGAGGGTTCGTAGAGCATTGTCTTGGAGGGGTTTTGGTGGTGCCTGCACAGACTAGAAAACTGGATTGTCGATCGAGTTTCGGATGGGTCACAGTGTCATGACGAAACGGTCACGCTCTTGTCATGAAGACGGCTAAGCTCTCCGTTCCGGGTGATTAGCTCAGTTGGTTAGAGCATCTCGTTTACACCGAGAGGGTCGGGGGTTCGACTCCCTCATCACCCACGTATTGAGCAATCCCTTCGGGACAGCTCAAACCGGAGTTTCGGCGCTAGGGCGCCGAAACATCCAAGGCCCCAAGTCCTACGGTGGTATGAGAACTGTTTTTAGGGCCACGCCGTTCGTCGCCCTAGCGGGCTCCTCACTAACCGAGTTTCTCGCTAGCGCTCCACCCGTCGCCGCTGCTTGGTTTGCAGGTGATGTGAAAGCTGTTCTATTAGGGCCACGTATTGAGCAATCCCTTCGGGACAGCTCAAACCGGAGTTTCGGCGCTAGGGCGCCGAAACATCCAAGACCTCAAGTCCTACGTTGATGTGAAAGCTGTTCTATTAGGGCCACGCCGTTCGTCGCCCTAGCGGGCTCCTCACTAACCGAGTTTCTCGCTAGCGCTCGATGGGCGCGCTAGGTTGCGCCTCGATGTCCCCAGCCCGCAAGATTGCCTTCATTGGCTCGCATTCGATTCGCAAGACCAATGCTGTGCATTCCTTCGCTGGGGCAGTTGGGCGCAGTGGACGTAGTGTCGAGGTTGGCCGAGAGGTCGTTCGGTTCAGCCCACTTGGGCTGAACGAAGGAGCAACGCCTGAGGCTCAGCTATGGGCGGTCATGGCCCAAATTCAGCAGGAACTCGAGCTGCGCAACCGCGCCGAGGTGTTGGTGCTGGACCGGGCCGTCGTCGACAACTTCGCCTACTTCCTTCGGGTCACGGGTGGCGAAGACCCCTTCAATGTCAAACCTCTCGTCGCCAAGTGGTCAACGACCTATGACCTCTATGTCCGGCTGCTGCCCGACATTCCCCTCAAGGCTGACGGCGTGCGAAGCACCAACACGAAGTTCCGGACCGAGATTGAGAAAATCCTCGACCTGATCATTCCGAAGTATGTCAATCCGGACCGCTTGATCGAATTGCGAGCATCCCAAATCGCGGAGTCCTTTTCGTGGACTGAAATATTGGAACGTCTCTGTGGGCCACCTGGGGAGGATCAGCCAGAACCGAAGCCAGTGTCCTACGCCCCAACGTTGTTTGATTGAGGGGTACTGGGCGGCTGGCCGAGGCGCTTGATCGAAGGCGGTGTCCAGATCAGCGCTCCGTCAGGGGCTAGCTTGAGCCTTCGCTTGGATTGTTCCCTTCGAAGCCGATGGGAGATGCAGGCACCTGTGGAGGAACGACAAATGGCAAACCGGCAACGATCAATCTTGGTGAAGCCCCTGGGAATTCTTGTTGCGTTTGGTCTGGTCGCAGCGGCCTGCACCAATACCAGCGACGGAGAACAAGCCAAGGACGAGTCAACCTCGACCAGCGTTGCATCAGGCGACGAGCAACCGTCTGGCGGGCTCGGTTCCAGTCTCGACTTCACTGAGCCTGATCTGGATCCGACGCCGCTGCCTTTGGATGACGCGGTGCGGACCGGGACCCTGGACAATGGCTTGACTTACTACCTGCGGTCCAACCAGGCACCGGGAACTCGGCTCGAACTCCGCCTTGCCGTCAACGCTGGGTCTGCGGTCCAAGACGACCCTGACGCTGGCCTAGCCCACTTTGTTGAACACATGATGTTCAACGGAACACAGAACTACCCCGGCAACTCCTTGGATCCGGTCTTGCAACGACTTGGACTCGAGATTGGTCCTGACGTCAACGCCTACACCAGTTCGGATGAGACCGTCTACCAACTCACCGTCGCCACCGACCCGACATCGGTGGCCGAGGCCTTTGATGTCCTGGCCGACTGGGCCATGGCAGCGACGATCGATGAGCAGCAGGTCCTGGATGAGCGCGGTGTGGTGCGAGAAGAGCGACGAGTTCGAGTCGAGTCTGGCTCCGGCCAATCGTTCTTGGTCTTTGATGACATCTACACCAAGGGTTCCGACTACGAAACCTTCACTCCGATCGGGACAACAGAAAGAATCTTGGCCACAACCGCCAATGATGCCCGCCGCTTCTATGACCGTTGGTACCGCCCAGATCTCATGGCCGTTATTGTGGTTGGTGACCTGACCCTGGACCAGATGGAAGAAGAAGTCACCAGCCGTTTCTCCGACTTCACTAACCGTGGAGACGGACCCGAGCGACCGGAGCTCAAGACCGTCGCCCTCAACGAACAGGTCGTCCAGCTCTACACCCACCCCGAAGTCACCCGCCCAGCCATCTCCCTTGACTACTGGATCCCCACCTGGGACGCCGGAACCGTTGGCGGGGAGCGCCTGAGCCTGATGGATGACATCCTGGCTCGAATCATCCAGAATCGTCTTGATGAAGGCATCGAAGGTGGTGAGATCCGCGCCTTAGAAGCGTCGGTTGGCCCGTTCGCATACAACCGAAACAGCAGCTTCTTGGGCTTCAACTTCACCGGAGATGACCTCATCGCTTCAACCGAAGACGTCCTTGCCAGCTTGGCATCGCTCGGCGAGAACGGCGTGACTGCAGACGAACTGGCACGTGTGACCGGAGAGTTCCAGGCCGGAGTCGACCAATACCTCGCCTCGGCGGACACCCGGCAAGACAGCCAGTTTGCCGCCGTCTACGTTGATCATTTCTTAGCCGCAGGTGAAGCCAGCTCTGCACGAGACTGGCATGAACGGCTGAGTAATACCCTCGACGAACTCACCGCTGATGAACTCACCAATCACTATCGCTACCTGATGAGCGTTTCGGCCCCACTCGTCGTTGGGTTGGGCCCAAGTGAGGATGCTGTTCCCACCATCACCGAGCTGGAACAAGCCATGGTCGATGGCATGCGAAAGGGAGCAGGAGCAGGATCAGCGACACAAGTTGATGCCATTGATCAGCTGATGCTCATCCCAGAATTCACGGACAACGGAGAACTGACCAAAATCCCGGAGATCGACGGATTCCAAATCCAGTTCGAGAACGGAGCGACCGCCATCTTTATTCAGTCCGAAATTTCTGAAGGCTCTGTTGATCTCCTTGCTCAATCATCGGGTGGCTGGTCAACCCTTCAACCGGGCGACGGAGCCTTGATGGGCCTCGTCACCGATGCGGTATCCAGTAGTGGAGTAGCCAGGTTCAACAAGGTGCAAGTTGACCGGTACCTGTCGGGGTCAGTGGTTTCGCTGTCTCCCTACATCGATGAAACCGAAGAAGGCTTCTTCGGCAATGCTGCGACCGACGATGCTGAACTCATGTTCCAGTTGTTGCACTTGCGAGTCACTGAACCTCAGGTCGATGATGTCGCTTTCCGTGCCGCGGTACAAGCCAGTCGAATAGCGGTTGATCGTGCCGCCATCGATCCAAGCAGCCTGTCCACCATTGCAATGCTCGACGCTCGCTACGGAAGTGACCCGTACCAGGTTCTGATTCCCGATATTGACGCCATCGACAGTCTTTCTGCCGAAGACGCCCTCGCCGTCTATACCGAACGTCTGGGCAAGGTTGATGACCTGGTCGTTGCCGTGGCCGGCGATATCGCACCCAACACTGCCATCGAGCTGTTCCGTACCTATGTTGGCACGCTTCCGAGCGGGCCCGACGATGTCTTCGAGGACCGCTGGCTTGATCCGCCGACATCGGTTGTGGAGCTGAATGTGAGCGCTGGATCTGACTCGGCAGGGGCCGGAGTCGACTTCCTCTTTACCGCGGTTCGGCCGGTTGATGATCGGGCCGAACTCACCATCGAGTTGGTCAGTAATGTTCTCCAGGCCCGCCTTTTCGAAGCCGTCCGAGAGGACCTCGGAGCGACCTATGGTGGCAGCGTATTCGCCGCCGGAACAATAGTCCCCGAGCAGCTGATCGAAACGTTCGTCGTGGTCAACGGTGACCCCGAGCGCTTGGACCTCATCGAAGAAGTCGTGCTGGCAGAGATTCAAGACCTGGCAACGAATGGTCCCACGGAGGACGAATTCAAGCGAGCCCTTGCTATCTCCTCCTCCGACTATGAGCTGGTCGGGAACTTCCAGTTGATGCTTATGCTCTTGGACACTGCAGGCCAAGACCCCTTGGACCCATTCACCCGGGGCGAGGCCTGGCAGGTCCTGCAGACCATCACTCGTTCTGAGGTCGCATCAATGGCCAGGGACATGTTCGCTGATGACCACTGGATCCGAGTGCAGCGATCCGAATAGGCAGTTCTCCTGCGAAACAGAATCAAGTTGAGGAAGAGTTGAGGGCAAAGCTGATTCCGATGACCCATTTTGTTGACTGAAAATCTGGGCGAAAATAGGAGGGTGTCCATGCAGTTCGATCAAGGCGACTCACGCCTCCCAACGGTGTTCCCTCGGCTAGCCGAGCGTTACGAGACACCAGCGCTTCAAGCGAGCTGGTTTCCGCCAAGCCGCCGAAAGGCTCTGACGGGTCGGGCTGCCGCTGTCGATATCAGGATCATCGAACTCTCATTGACCGGCATGATGGTTGAAGCGCCGAGCAACAAGAAGATTGTCGAAGGCGTCAAGCTTCGCTTGGCCTTCCACGGTACTGAGGCCATTGTCCAGGTAGAGAACGTGCGAGACCACGATCACCCTGAGCGACGGACGGAGCAGGTCGTTGGCCTGTCCATCTTTCGTGCAAGCGAAGAGTTCGAAGCTCTCGTGAGCGATGCGGTCCACAAGCTCCAGATCGCCAAGAGAGCTCGCTGAGTCGAATCGGCGACGTTCACGTCGTTGAGGCCAAACGGCCTAGACCACTGGGTCAGATTGCGGTGCTCCTAGCAACACGTCGCTGCTTAGTGTTGGCTTAGGTGTTGGAGCAATGTGTTACGGAGCGCTGATATGGGCCGCTGGAGCAAGGCATATGTGATCCTTGGTGTCTCGGCCGCAATGGTTGGGACTCTGGGGGTCGTGGCCCAAACCACATCGGCCGAGACGTCGCTTCTTGGTGCTCTTGATCGCCACTCCAGCGATTCGATCGAAACACAAGTAGCGGCGCCGACAATGACCAGCGATGAGCAGGTGTTTGTCGCGTCGTTGGCCATGGAGTCAACCGTTCGGGTATCGGCCCGGACTTGCTCGGGCAACCTCATCGGTAGTGGCTTTGTTCTTGATGGGGTCGTCGTGACGAATCGGCACCTGGTGGATGGTGCCAGTGCGGTGAAGATCGAACTTGGTTCTGATCGCACCGTGGCTCGGGTCATTGCCACCAGCGACGCCGTTGATATGGCTCTGGTTGACGCTCGTCCCCTTGTCGAGGCCGAAGGCGGGCGAACGCTGCTTCGCTGGGCCTCATCGAATCCTCCAATTGGTGAGGCTCTGATGTTTGCTGGTCATGCTGGCGGTGGCGATACTCAGGTCGTTGTCTCGACCGTTCACACTTATGCGTCTGGTGGTCCGTATGGGGTTGGCGGCGACGTGTTGCTTATCGATGCCCCGACACAGGGTGGATTCAGCGGCGGGCCTGTCTTCAATCGCAAGGGTGAAGTGGTCGCCATGCTGCAAGGGTTTGACCGAGCAACCGACCTGACGCTGGCGATACCAGTTGAGTTGATGTCCGGCTGGTCAACCGAGGCATGGTCGGCACAAAGCAACGCCGTGTCCGGCCAAGCCAATCTTCCTGATTTGTCTGAAATCGAGCTGAATTCAGAGCTTCAACAGCCAGATTGTCAATGATTCGGGCCTTTTGGGCTACATGTGCCCTCACAATGTGCCGAATATTTGAGTAGGGTCTCAGCTAGTCCCGACATTGCTGTTCATACATCCATCGCCCAGGAGCAACGCACGGTGCACGGTCAGAAGGTGGCGTCAAGTGGAGCGACGCCAACAGGTTTAGGAAAGGGTCTCGCTGGAATTCTCGGCGAAACGCTTGCTGTCGCACCGACTTCTGGTGTGGCGGAGCTTTTGAGTTCTCAAAAGGTGAGACGGTCCTCTGCTGTCCGCGAAATGGTGATCGAGGCCGCGATCTCTGCCATCGCCAGTGCCTTTTCCACCGACGGTGTCGTCCTCGCCAGACGAGAGTCCGCTGGCCGCCTAGCGACCGTTGCCTCCGAGCTTCCTGCAAGCTGGGTTGGGCTTGATCCGTTGATGTTTGAGATCTCAGGGCAGCTCTGGAAGTTGCTCGAATCTGGAAGTGAGGGCCAGGCTCAAGACGAGATTGATGGTTACAACTTCCTACTTTGTCGACAATCTGGTCAAGACGGGCCGACCGCGGCAGCTGTAATCCGCAAGCAGCCCTTTGATGAGAACGAAATTCATACTGTCGGGCGGCTCGTTCGGTCTGTCGGCTTCGCCCTTAGCGATTCATTCGGCTTTCCTTCCTCCAGCTCGCTCGCAGTCTCAACCGAGCCCTACGGCGAAGGCGTTCTGGCCGACGTGCGACTGGGAATTGCTCAAGACTGTCAGTACACAACGGCCGTCGCTGACGATGTGGCAACGGCGGTGGCGAAGGCCGCGGCCGAACTATGTGATCCCAGTTTTGGTGTTCAGTTCGTTGGCCAAACGACGGTTGAAAAGAAACTCGTGACAATGGTTGTGCTCGGCGATGACGGAGGGGGTCCTCTATTCGGTCTGTCCGTTACCGACCTTGCTTCCGCCAATGGCCCAGTTGAAGCTGTCTTTGGTGCCGCCAGGGTGATTGGGAGAGATCCGTTCTCGTCTCCAGAGCCCGCCGATCTCGCCTGAAAAACCACAAGAACGAAGCCAAGTGACCCGACAATGCGATCCCGGGTGACTACGCTGGCTTACTGTGCTCCTGATTCTCCGCGTCATCAAGCGTTTCGCATCGCTTGGCCTCGTCATGTTGGCCATCTCCGTCGTGGCGGCAGCCACCATGATGTCCATCGGCCCCGAGCTCGCCACCATCGCAACCGTCACCGAGAACACGTCTGCAGAGTTAGAATTGGATGATCTGGAAATCCGATCTTCCATGTATTCCTCCGACGGCACATTCCTCACCTTTCTCGTTGGTGAGAAGAACCGCCAGTCAGTCGCTTTGGATGAAATCCCCCAGCCGGTAATCAACGCTATTTTGGCCATGGAAGACGCCGACTTCTACACCCATAGTGGTGTGAACTACCGAGCAGTACTGCGAGCGCTGGTCGAGAACATCAACGCTGGCGGAATCACCCAGGGTGGCTCAACGATCACCCAGCAGCTCATCAAGAACGCGTTCCTCACCTCGGCTCAGGATCTGGATCGAAAGAGTACCGAAGCCTTTTACGCCTTGCGGCTCGAACGACAGTTCACCAAGGACGAGATCCTTGAGCGCTACCTCAACACCATCTACTTCGGAGCAGGCGCCTACGGCGTGCAAGCGGCAGCCGAAACCTATTGGGGATACGAAGATGCATCTGAACTTGGCTGGGAGGAAGCAGCCCTGCTTGCTGGCCTGATTCGCAACCCCCGCGACAATGACCCAACCCTCAATCCAAAGACAGCCCGGCGACGCCGAGCAACGGTGGCTGATGTGTTGGTCAATGCTGGACTCCAGACCGAAGAAGAAGCCGAACAAATCAAGCGGGCCCCACTTCCAGCTGAACGCCAACGGCCCTTCGACATCAAGCCAACTGACTACTTCATCGAAGAAGCACTGCTCGAACTGTTAAGTAACCTCGATATTCCCATTGGCACCGAGTACGAAGAACGATTCAACGCCGTCTATTTTGGTGGCCTCAACGTTTTCACCACCTTCGATCTCCAAGCCCAAGAGATGGCTCTGAAGGCCAGAGAGGATCTCTTGCCCGATGATCCTCGTGGCTTCACCATTGCTCTGGCTTCGGTAGAAACCCATACCGGGGCGGTGCGAGCGATGGTTGGTGGACCAGAGTTTGAGCGAGAACAGTTCAACCTCACAACCGACGGCTTGCGTCAGCCCGGGTCTTCCATGAAGACGTTTGTCTTGGCTGCGCTATTCGAAGCTGGGTACACGCCTCGAGACACCGTCCGCGGCGACAGTCCTTGCACCTTCCCCAACCCGGGTGGTTTCCCCAATCCGTACAAGGTCAAGGGTGGCCGCGGCGCTGCCATCTCCATTGCTAGCGCTACTCGTGCCTCCAACAACTGCTCCTTTGTCCGCCTCGGGCAGGTGGTCGGCAACGACAAGGTCATCGACGTGGCCCAGCGTTTGGGAATCTCCACCTTCGAAGCTACCGATGCCGTGCTGTCACTGCCTCTGGGAGCAGTCGAAGTTCACCCACTGGAGATGGCTTCGGCTTATGCCGCCATGGGCAATGACGGGCTCTTCAATGACGCCTGGTACGTGGAGCGAATTGAGGACCGCGACGGCAACGTCATCTATGAGCATCGCTCTGATGCTCGCCGTGCTCTATCCATCCAGTCAGCGCGCATGATCAGCGAGACCTTGGCCAGCAATGTTCGAAGCGGCACTGGGCGGAAAGCTCAGCTGGCTGGAGGCCATGTGGCCGGGGGAAAGACGGGTACAACCCAGAGCAGTGAAGACGCCTGGTTCGTTGGTTACACCGAGTATTTGGCCACCGCTGTTTGGATGGGTCACCCCGACGAAAAGGTCGCGATGCGCAATGTTCCGGGGTGGGGCACCATGTTTGGCGGCAAGGTGCCAGCAGCCGTGTGGGGTCAATTCAACAATGACTATCACGCCAACTTGGAGCCAATTCCGTTCCCCGAACCGGATCCTTACTCGGGTGGTCGTTTCCTCAAGGTGCGGAGCGAGATTGGCTACTGCGACCGGTCTCAGCGCGGCCTTTCCCCCAAGAACACCGTTATGGGCAAGGACAGCGAAGGATTTGACTGCTTCAAGGTCATCACGACCACGACGGTTCCCGTCGATGAGGACGGCAACCCACTCCCGACGGGCCCTGACGGCGACACACTGCCACCAACAACTGCTCCGCCAGCGACAGTGGCGCCGGCACCAACCACACCAACACCGACAGCGGGAGGCTAGGCAGAAATGGCAGCACTGGCGTATGAGCAACTACTGACCGTTCAGGATCTGGATCTCGCCCTACTGCAATATCGCCACCGCCACGCCAATCACCCGATCCAGCAGCAAATCGCTGAGATCGATGATGAACTCGCTGAGTACCAGATCACCGCTGATGAGATTTCGGGTCGTCGAAGCGAACTCTCCGCCAAGGAAGCTGATCTAGCTAGTGAAGTCACCGTCATCGAAGCGAAGCGAGCAGAAATTGACGCCAAGCTCTACGACGGGTCAGTAACAGGAACCAAAGACCTTCTCGCTCTCCAAGATGAAGCCAAGATGCTGGTCAGTCGTCAGTCTGACTTGGAGGACACCGAGCTTGAAATCATGGAACAAGTCGAGCAGGTTGATGCCGAACTCGCCCCGGTGACAACGAAGATCCTTGGCGCCGTGGCTCGCAGGGCCGAGGAGGAGAGCCTGCTTGCTGAGGCCCTGGCCGAGATTGAACAAGAGATCACCACAAGCGAAACCCTGCGGGTCGATGCCGTGGCCCCAATTCCCGCTGACCTCTTGGGCCATTATGAAAGCTTGCGGGATGACCTCGGAGGAGTGGCGGTGGCTCGACTGGTTGGGAGCACCTGCGATGGTTGCCATATGGCCCTATCGGCAGTGGCCTTCGATCAGATCAAGAGAGAAGCCGAAGATGCATTGGTCAACTGTGACCAGTGCGGGCGGATCCTGATTCGTTAGGTCTACGATCACTGGCATGATCTTGTGGTTCGCCATTCTGGCTCCAATCATGGTGGCCGAGGTCTTTCGGAGTCCGATGATTGACTACCGTTTGGTGGCTCTGGGTGCACTGATTCCTGTGGCGGAAGGTCTCCTTGGGCACCCTTCGGTCATTCACACGGTGTTTGGTGCAGCCGCCTCCTTGACCCTGGTCGTACTGGCGACGCAGAAGCGCCGATTGCTTCGGAGACGGCTATTGGGCCTCCCCATTGGAGTGCTGTTCCACCTGGTGCTTGACGGCAGTTGGACTCGAGCTTCACTGTTTTGGTGGCCAGCTTTCGGATTGGACTTTGGATCCAGGCAGATCCCAGAGTTTGAGCATTCGATCCTTGCGACGCTCGGCCTGGAGGGCGTCAGCTTGGCTGCTGGGCTATGGGCGTGGCGCCGCTATGACCTTGGACAGTCGGAGAATAGACGTTTGCTGGTCAGGACCGGGCAACTGTCCAGGTCTGTGATGCCAGTATGACTGTGACGCCAGTATGACTGTGTTTCCCCAATGACTCTGTGGATTGTTCGCCATGGCCAGACCGAGGCCAACGCCAGCGGACTCTTGTTAGGTCGAGCCGATCCTGATCTTGACCGGATTGGGCGCGATCAAGCGGAGCGAATTGCCCGAGCGTTGCCACCTCCGGACCGGGTGATCTCGACTTCGCTTGCGCGGGCTCGACAAACAGCTTCGGCCCTGGCTCATCATCAGGAGATCGAGATCGATGATCGTTTCATCGAGTTGGACTATGGCGACTTCGATTTGCAGCCACTTTCGTCGCTGCCGGCTGACGCTTGGCGACAGTGGCAGACCAATCTCAACTATTGCCCACCCAATGGTGAGTCCATGCTTGCCCTCCACGACCGTGTCAGCCTGGGCCTGGATGACCTGGCAGAGTCAGTTGGAGAACAGGATGTCGTCGTTGTTAGCCATGTAACCCCAATCAAGGCTGCCCTGTGTTGGGCTCTAGGTGCTCAACCGGAATCCATATGGAGAAGTTGGGTCGCACAAGCCTCAATAACCCGAATTGAGGTCTCAAAACGTGGATCTTCGCTTCACGAATTCAACAATACTGACCATCTGGGTGACTGAGGACCACCAGAGAACCCGGCGCCGCACGTTTGCGAACAGCAACAATGGTTCTACCCTAATTGGTCGGATCGAATAGCGATGACGTCTCCTTCTCATGAGAGTTACTTTTGAGAATACATGTCGTGTGAGATCGACGGCAGCTGAGATGCATGTCGTGTCACCCTCCCCGTTTCGGGAGGGCCCGGCCTCCCTGAGGCCGAAGGAATGGAGTTCCCAATGGGTAAGCAACGATCGAGTTTTGCAAAGTTACAGCGTGACCGGGCCAAGGCAGCAAAGAAGGCAGCCAAGATGGCTACCCGACATGGCAAGGATGACAATCCGTACGGACCGCTGGCCAGCGGAGAGGCTCCAGAGACGCCAGAGCCGGTAGATCAGAGCGATGTTGTCGCTGCCATGTTCGCTGGCAAGGGCGAATTGTCCGCACCAGAGCTATTGGCCATGATTGAAGAGATCCACAAGAAGCGAGACTCTGGCGACATGTCAGAAGAAGAGTTCGAAGACGCCAAGGTTGAGATCTTCGCTCGCTTGCCAATCGACTAGGTTCGGCCCGAGACGTAAAGTGCCTCGGCAAAGCCGCTGAAACGGCTCTCCGAGGCGTGGACCGCGCTGAAAGGGCACGATCAGGTTTGATTGTAGAGCCTGGCAGTCCAATTAGGTGGGTGAGTTGACCTGTAAGCGGGATTCTGTTCTCGGGTTCGTTTCCGATGTCCCGATTGGTGACCATCCATCTATGCGGTCCACCCGAAGAGTCCTTCGCCCTGTTTCCAGTTTGAAGGGGACAGACTGCCCGTCCCTCCGTTTGACCTTGCTCCCAGTGGGGTTTACCTAGCCGATCGAGTTGCCCCGGTCGCTGGTGCGCTCTTACCGCACCGTTTCACCCTTACCTGTGTTCCAATTGCTTGGAACCATCGGCGGTTTGTTTTCTGTGGCACTGTCCTGCGGGTTTCCCCGACTAGCCGTTAGCCAGCACCGTGTCTTGTGGAGTCCCGACTTTCCTCGAACACGATTGCTCGGGACCGAAGCCCTTCGCTCTTGTGTCCGCGGCCACCCGGCCAACTCACCCGGCACGCAGACTAGCAGCTGTCAGCACAGCTTGGCAGCCCTCAGCGCGTCATCCTGGCCATCTTGCGGGCACTCCAATCGGCGAAGAGGGCGCCTGCGATGCCAACGGTGGCTGCGATCATCAAGACGAGCGGATAGCTGATCAAGTTGATCGGGTCTCCGGTGGCTAATCGACGAACGGCCCCGAAAATCTGAACGACCACGTAGCAGGCCATCGCCGCCAAGGAGCCGTGCATCATCGGGGTGTCGTCGCGGAGTCTTCCAGCACCAAAACCAGCGATGAAGAAGCCCAGCAAGATGGCGACGACGAACAAGATTGACCAGCCGCTTGATCCGTTCTCGCCAACGAAGATCACACTAAGGACCGCAGCAGGGATGATGATGATGAGTCCCGCAGTCGCAGACGTTCGTATGGTTAACCAGTCGATCTTTGGCACCCAGCCAATCTAGCGCTCCGCACCGGCGAGAAGCGGCGCGACAAAAGAACCGACGGGATGGGTCTTGAAACGGCTAGCTTCGGTGACTGTGACCGATTCAAGCGTTCCGCAACGAACCCCCTTTGGTGGATGGCCCACCCTCTACAACAAGCTCAGTACCGGACTCGACCTAACCAGATCCGAGGCCGGCGGAGCAATGGCGGAGATCTTGGCCGGGAACGCCACCGCCGCTCAGATCGCTGGACTGGTTCTAGCCATGAAGGTCAAGGGCGAGACCGTTGAAGAGATGGCCGGTATGTCTCTGGCAATGTTGGACGCAGCTGCACCCTTAGAAGTGCCCGATGGGGCAGTAGACATTGTCGGAACCGGAGGTTCTGCTCATCGACGTTCTCACGCGTTGAATGTGTCGACGATGGCCGCCTTTGTGGCTGCTGGCGCCGGAGCTGTTGTCTGCAAGCACGGGAATTACAAAGCGACATCGACGTCGGGGTCCTCGGACTTTCTGACATCGTTGGGTATCGAGGTCATGGTTGAAGGCCCGGTTCTTGAAGAATGCATCAACACCGTCGGTCTCGGTTTCGCCCAGGCCCGCCTCTTTCATCCGGCATTGCGTCATGCCGGACCCGTTCGCGCCGAACTGGGCGTGCCAACGGTCTTCAACCTGCTTGGTCCCATTTCGCATCCGGGTCGAGTCAAGCGCCAGGTTGTCGGCACGGCGAACGAGGCAATCGCCAGACAACTGGCCGAAGTTCTTGCGGCTACCGGTTCGGCGAAGTCTTGGGTCGTCACTGGAGCGGGTGGCCTGGACGAGATCAGCACGACGGGCCCATCGATCATTTTTGAGGTTGTCGCCGGCGGAGTCGAACGAATGGAGATTGAAACCAGCGAGCTTGGCATCCAAACACCTTCATCGATGGACGAGCTCGCTGGTGGCAATCCACAAGCCAACGCAGCCATTTTCCGCCGTATTCTTTCGGGCGAAGAGGTCGGGGCGAAGGCCGATATCGTCGCTCTCAACGCTGCTGCTGGATTGGTCGTCGCAGATTTGGCGCCGGACCTAGAACAGGGTCTGATTCAGGCTCGAGAGTCCGTAACCAGTGGCCGAGCAGCGGCCAAATTGGATGCACTCATCGACGTTGTCGGAATTCCTGAGGGCTGATTCTCTGCTTGGTCTGGTCCAGTTCATGCGAGTCAGGCGGTGGACGATAGTTGGGTAGTCGGGGGAGAGGAAGGCAGAGTGTTCCTTCGGTGGCGATAACTCGAACCGAAGTCGCATTGCGATCCAGCCAAGACGCCACGCACAGTGTTTCATCAAGGGTGGCTGTTTCATCCAGGGTGGCTGTTTCATCCAGGGTGGCTGTCTCGCTCGGGGCTCTCCAGAGCCGGCTGCTAGCCAGGTTGCTCATGACCCCGCCCCGGCCGAGTTCGATTATGACCCCGCTGGAGGTTTCCAGCACCAGCCGGTCGATGCGGTCAAGCATGTCAACGCGACGTTGCCGAGTAGCAACACCAACAAAGGCAGCTGCGCTGTCGCGCATGGCCGCAGCTTCCTCGAATTGTTCTTCGGCGGCCAGGCGTCGCATGTGTCGGTCCAGCGATGAAAGCACAAGATCAGGCTGGCCGGTCATTGCCTGGAGCACCTCGTGCACAACCTTGGAGTACTCGCTTTCTGACATTGCCCCGCTGCAGGGGCAATTGGAAACTCCGAGTTGGGCATTGGAGCAAGTCGAGCTGATGAGGAGAGGCCCCTTCTTGGTCGTGCGCGTCGTACATCGGCGAATGGGAAGAGCGCTCTGGATTGCTTCCACAACGGCCTGAGCTTCCTTTCTCGAACTCACCGGTCCCAGATGCACTCCCGGGCCAGTATCGGATCGGACGACGGATAATCGAGGAAAGCGCTCACCCAACGTCAGGCGAATAAAGTGAGGCCGAATGGCTCGACGGCCACGTCGGTTAAAGCGGGGCTGGTGGGATTGGATGAGACGCAGCTCAATAATCTCTGCTTCGAGGGTGCTCCGGCAAACCTGGTGGATGATCTGATCAGTCTCTCGCAGTAGCTGGGCGACCTTACGTCGACGATCCGATGAGAAATAGCTACGTACCCGAGAACGAAGGTCCGTAGCCTTTCCAACGTAAAGAACAGCGCCCTTGGCATCCAGGAACTGATAGACGCCCGGGCTTCGCGGAAGTTCACGAGTCAGGGCCAGCTTCTTTCGCTGAGGGTGCCCGGCGATGGTCGGTAAGGCAACGAGGTCGTCGATTCCGGTCACGCCCCATGCGGTAGCTCGTTCGATCAGGAGATGGAGCAGGTCAGCAGTAGCCAGAGCATCGTCCAGTGCTCGGTGTGAGGGCTGGTGCTCAAGTCTCAACCTTCGAGCGAGCTCTCCCAGCTTGAAGTTCGGAACCTCGTCAACCAGGAGCCGTCGAGCAAGCGAGAGTGTGTCCAAGCGCTGGTTGCCGAGCATAGGTCCGCCCCAACGCTGCATGGCCATATCAATGAATGACATGTCAAATCGCAGATTGTGGCCAACAATGACCGATCCACCAATGAATTCCAAGAAACTTGGCAGGACCGCGTTGATTGGAGGGGCTCGGATGACGTGATGGTCGCTAATTCCGGTGAGGACAGTGATCCGAGGAGGAATTGCAGTTCCTGGGTTGACCATTGTTTGAAAGGTGCCAAGGACCTCTCCGCCTCGGATCTTGACTGCCCCGACCTCGGTGATCTGGCATGTTTGAGCACTTCCGCCGGTTGTTTCGAGATCGAGCACGCAAAAGGTAACTTCTGACAACGGAGTGCCAAGGTCATCAAAGGAGCGTTGGGCAGGGAAGACACGAGACATGCATGCACTACAATCGAACAAATGTTCGTTGTCAAGTACCTGGTAGCGAAAGGTCTAAGGTGGTGATGGAGATACTTTCGTTCCTAGGACTGGATTTTCTCCCGGATCGTCCGATCTTGAGTGGTGATGATGGTGCTTTCTTTGGACAGCATCGTGTTCTACCTGTACAGGAGTATTTCAAGATGGAAGCTGAGCCGCTATTCGCAGCATGTGAGCTGGCCTTCGCTGTCGCCCGAGAGGGTGAGAAGTCGGTTCCCCCGATCGAACCGCCACCGGCGATGCGCAACTACCTCTATGTCGCCCAGCTCCCGCGACGCGCCATCACTGTCGCTCAACGGGCGATTGATGATGATTCGACTTTCCGTCGACGGGTCGCCGCTGACGCTACCGAGCAGGGCGTAGGACGAGAAGGCTTCTTGTGGCTTACCCGCCCGGCAGGCTGGGATATTGAGTTGGCCGCGATCACGGGGATTGTACCGATTGCCGATGAAAGCTCTGGAACCATGCCGCTGGACGTGCCACCCGCCCCAGCGAATGTGTCACAGGACCCATTCGCTGCGAACAGTCCGATTCCACCACAACCCGAGCCCCCTCAACCTGTTTCGCCATCAGCTCCGCCTCTACCTGCTCCCAACGCAGGCTCGGCGCCACTAGTCGCAGGTGAGCCTGCTTCCAGTGGGTCGATTGAAGATGAGCTGGCGAACCTTCGGGGCCTGGTTGATGAGCTGTCGGCCGAACGTATCGATCCTGAGGATGGGGTTTCCGTGGTTACAGATGTACCAACTCAGGTGCAGCCAAGCGTCGCTCCAGTAACTCCAGCCGTCAATGATGCGGGGAGCAAAGCTCAAGAAGCTGAATTAGCCACCGCCCGGTCGCGGCTTACCGAGCTCGAAAGCGAACTACGAGCCGCTCGTCAAGCTGCTGCTGCGCAGGCCAACGAGGCAATTCAATCAGCTGAGGCTGCGGTTACTGCCGCGGCTGAGGCTGAGAAGGTTGTTGCTGTTGCTGAGGCTGAGAGGGTTGCCGCGGTCGAGGCTGCGGAGATGTCTGCTGTTGAGGCTGCTCAGTCGTCTGAGGCTGCGGTTGCTGCTGCGGTTGAAGCTGAGAGGGTTGCTGCTGCGATTGAGGCTGAGAGGGTTGCTGTTGAGGCTGCTCAGTCGTCTGAGGCTGCGGTTGCTGCTGCGGTCGAGGCTGCGGAGATGTCTGCTGTTGAGACTGCTCAGTCGTCTGAGGCTGCGGTGATTGCCGCGGTCGAGGCTGAAAGAGTTGCCGCGGTCGAGGCTGCGGAGATGTCTGCTGCTGAGGCTGCTCAGTCGTCTGAGGCTGCGGTTGAAGCTGCGGTTGAAGCTGAGAGGGTTGCTGCTGCGATTGAGGCTGAGAGGGTTGCTGTTGAGGCCGCTCTGTCGTCTGAAGCTGCCGTCGAGACTGCGGTTGCAGCTGCGGAGACATCTGCTACTGAGGCATCGACACTTGCAGAAGCCAGCGCGGTGAAGGCTTCCGCTGATAGCCAGATGCGCGTCGACGAGCTGGTCGTGGAACGAGACGATCTTGCTGCTCAGCTAGGCGATCTGCGCCATGAGTATTCCCTGCTCGAAGGGGCAGCGAATGAGCGCAACCTCGTTCAGGAAACTCTTGACAATGCCAACACCGAGCGCGAAGACCTGGCTCGACAACTCCGAGTTGCCGAACAAGCTCGCGTTGACCTTGAGGCAGAACTTGGACAACTGTCTGGGCAATGGCAGGTGCTTCAGGTCGAACTTGAAGAAGCTCGGACCAGCATGCGTGGCACACGAAGTGTCTTTGAAGACTCGATGAGTGCGATGTCTGACGGCCTGACGAAGACTGAGGAAGCGTTAGCCAGCTCAGCTCCAGAAGCCTTCACTGTTGATCCCGAAGCATTCGCGACTGACACCGACGAGCCTGCAGTCGAGGTGCCCGTAGAAGTCGACGAGCCTGCAGTCGAGGTGCCCGCTGAGGTCGAGGCTCCAGCGGCTCCAGATATTGAGAGTTCCGATCTGACTGAGGTGTTGGACACCTACGGACTGGGCTCGAATTCCGTTCCACAAAGCAATGAGCAGGACCTGAGTAAGGATGAGCCAGATTCTGACCCGGAAGCGCAAGATCTGAACGCCTTCAACGATGGAATGCCGCAAGCTGACGCTTCACCAGTTGCTGAACCTGAGATTGATCCAGTCGGCACAAGGAATCCATTCAAGCCGGCTGCAGAGCGCCGATTCGAGATCAAAATTCCGGCCTCGATCTCTGCGGACCCTCTTGCCGTGATCCGCCATGTTGTAGCGACCGACGACGTCGTTGTCCTGGTAGATGGGGATGCCGTCTCGGAAATGGGTTGGCCAGAAACTGGGGTGGCAACCCGGCGCGAAGCGCTGGTGAAGTACCTTGGCGATCTCGCCGCCGACACCGGGGCTGCTCAAGATGCAGTCTTCAGTGGCGCTCTTTCTGACGGTGATGAGCTGCCGGTCTCGCGAGCGGTTCGAGTACGAATCACTGCGCCGGGGATTGCTCCAGCCGACGCTCTCGCTGAGCTGGTTGACAGCTATCCCCGTGAGTGGCCAATCGCGGTAGTTAGCGACGACCCAGGTCTAGCCGAGTACGCCACCGGCCAGGGAGCGACCCTGCTGAGCAATGGTCAACTCCTTGATCTTCTTTTCGACCGCTGGGAAGCAACACAGGGCGACTGAGATCGCCCTCCAGTTGTTCGTTCGACGAGCGTTAGTCAAGATCGGGCCGCAGCGCCCGCAGTGAGCGTTCGGTCCAAGCGCCTCGCCACAGACCAAGACCATAACTGAGATCGTCCAGGAGGCCAATGGCCACCTGGACGATCTTGTTTTCGTCTTGTCGGTGGCGCCAGATCTTGGCCGCGAGTCCCCAGCTGATCAATCGAGACACTGGAGCACGCGCGAATGGAATCGCCAGTCCGGCAAGAGCGGCTGGCCACCAGGACCGAATAGCCGTCTGCCCAAGGGCCATCCCGCTGGTGAGGTGGGCAACCGTTGTGAGTCCGATGGCCTCGGCCTGATGGTCAGGAACACGGCCACGGAGTGCCCGGCCGGTGAGTGCCGCGGATCGAGCAGCAAGAAGGCCTGCAAGAGCCGGATTCCCAGTGAGGGCGAGAATTAACAACACCGCGCTCGACCGCGAACTCCGGAAGGGGGCGACAATCTGGCCGTGCCGCTCGGCCAATGGTGCAGCGGCAGAGCCGTAGCCGATGCGTTGTCTGACAAAGGCCAAAATGTCATCTCTTGGTGGGTGAGCAACTACGACAGACGGGTCATAGCGAATCGTGCCTTCGGCTCCAAGACGCCATTCCAGGTCGACATCCTCGCCGAACCGCAGACCCGGATCAAAAACGAATGAGTCTTCGCTGATGTGCCGCAGCACTGCGGAACGAATGAGTAGGCATGCGGTTGGGACGTAGGAGACGCGAGATCCGGGCTTCACTGGGCCGGGTTGTTGGCCAAGGTCCAAAGGGGAGTGGTTGCGTTCGTATTGGGCAATGGCCGATGATTGGCCCGTAGGGAACGTGCCAGGTGCTTCGCTGTCAGGTACCGCACCATCAGGTGTTGGGCGATCTGAGAATGCGTGATACTCGACATGCCCGGATCGGACCCGCGGTGCAGCGGCAACCACGTCGGGATCAGCCAGGTGCTGAGCTAGTTGGAGCAGGTCACGGTAGTTGAAGGTGACCCCAGCGTCGACGAAGGCCACAAGTTCGGTGCTGACGCGTTCGAACCCGCGGTTGCGGGCAGGTCCAGGTCCTGTGGCGACTTCGTTGCGAATAATCTGCGCATCGCCTGGCATGTCCAGGGAGGAGATTGATGTGCTCGAACCGTCGTCGACAATGATGATTGGTGATGTACAACCACTGGTGCTGTTGAGGCAATTGAGCGTTGCAATGAGACCCGTGATGTCATCTTTTACGGGGATGACGATTGTCAGCTCCGGACCTGTAACGCCGGTGTCCGCGGGCTGCTTTTCACAAGAAAGCGGAACTGGGTGGGCCATGCCGTTGTTGAGAAGTCTGCGGGCCAGTCTGATTGCCGATGGGCCGGATTCGATCGGGGCCCCGGCAAACCAGTCGCTCACCTGCTTGGCACCCGCCTTGCTCAGCCGGAGGAGTCGGAACGGCGAACCACCCAACAAGACCTTGCCATCGTCACGCCGTCTAAGTTCAGCGTCGGGAACGAGCCGCCAGCCGTTGGGAACTGGTGAATCGTGGGTCACTGGGTGCCGCACTGCGTGCAAATCACTGCACGACTCGTCGCAGGGCATCGAGCACCGACATTGGACCGGCAACTTCGGCCAGGCGCCCGCCAGCTGCCTTCACCAGTTCCCGAGCGTGGGTCGGGTCATCGGCCGGGGCCAGCACGACCAACTCGTCCAATCCTGCAGCGGCTGAAACTGGATCGCCACCAGTCGTGACCTCTGCGTCGGACAGCAAGATGGTGATCCTGCGTTTCGCTCTGGAACCAGCCAGCTGTCGATGAGCGGCTCGCAGGGCCAGTTGCACATCAGTTGTGCCGTGACCCTGGAGGGACAAGACCTCGGCCACCAGCTGTTCGGGCCCTTTGGATGAGGCCAACCCTTTCATCTCGATAGCTCGACTGCCAAAGGCAATGACGGCAAAGTCTTTCGGGGCTCGCCAGGCGCACACCGCGGCAGCGAGTGCGGCGCTGGCTAATCGTTCACCGTTCATAGACCCTGAGCGATCGATGAGCAGACAGATGGCAGTCAAGGGGCGTTCCCAGCTGGCGGCAAAGAGCTCATCCAGTCGGACGGGTCGGCGCTCACCCTTAGCGAGCAACAGGCCTTCCAAGCTGGCATCGATATCGATATCGTTAGCCGTCTCAGTGGCTGGCGAGCGAGTAAGTTTCCCGACTCCGCGGCTTCGGGCCCGGCCAGTGCGGGCAAGGTCAAGGACCAGCCGGCCGGCGAGGCGCCGCGAGAGCAGGGCGAGATTCCTGTCGGTGGCTTGGGCCATCCTGGCCAAGAGTTCTAAGGCATCATCTGGGGCCTCTTCAAAGAACTCATCGAACGCCGCAGGATCAACCTCACCGAGAGCTGGCGAAATGTCGGTGAAGCGGTCATTGCGATCGAGGTCCCGTCGTGAGATCGATCGCCGTCGCTCATCTCCGAGAGCTTGCTCGGCTTCATCGCCGGTGAGGATTCGGTCGTTGTCCTGGTCTTGGCCGCCTCCGCCTGGCGGCTCTAGGCTTTTCCCGGGTCATCGGGCGGCAGATCATCGAATTGTTCCGCCGCCGGCTCCATGATCTTGTCATAGAGGGCAGTGATGATCTGCTCCGGAGTTTCCGAAGACGAATCGTGCAGCCGCACTCGGCCAGAGAGTGACGTCAAGGCGGCGTCAAGAGCGACCTCTCGCGATTCGCTGGGCAGGTTCCGGATCGAGCTGAGTTGCTGGGCAATTAGCAACAAGTCGACAGCTCCTCGGACGGAGGAGCCCACCCTTATTTCGGGATGATCGCGTGTCGCTCGAACAAGTTGCACAACCCGGTCAGCAAAATTGCGGGTCGCAGAATCCTGAGTAGCACCAGCCACGTTGGCTCGAACGATTCCCTCTTCGTCACCAGATGATTGATAGTCCATGGAGACCCGACAAACGCGGTCATAGATGGCCCCAGAGATTCGTGCTGTCCCGACCGAGTCGAAGGGGTTCATGGCCGACACCATCCGGAAGTCAGGGTGGGCTTCGATCCTTCCGAGCCGGGGAATCGTCAACTCACCTTCGGACATCACCGTGACTAGGAGGTTGAGAGTCTCCTCCGGAATCCGATTGATCTCTTCCAGATAGAGAAGCTCGCCGTCTCGTAGAGCCGCGGCCAGTGGTCCGTCGATCCATATCTTGGGGTCATAGCCAGATTGCAGAACTTGGGCGGGGTCGAAGTGGCCGGTGAGTCGGGCCGGTGTCAGCTCGGCATTGCCTTCGACGAACTGAAAACCGTGCCCCGATGCTTGAGCGATGGCTCGCAGGAGGGTTGACTTGCCTGTTCCCGGCGGGCCTTCCAGAAGGAGGTGACGGCTGGCCATCAGGGCAGCAACGACCACTTCAATCTCTCGAGTCCTGCCGACAACAGCCTTGGATAGTGGTTCCAAGAGCTCCGGACCGTAGCCACGCTGCATCGAGCTGTCTCGTGGTGTCTTTGTGGGTTGTGGTGCTGTCAAGAGAATGGCTCAGTCGAAGGCGATGATGCCGCGGATATTTTTGCCGTCCCGCATGTCCTGATAACCCTCGTTGATCTGATCCAGGGTGTATCGCTTGGAGATGAGTTCGTCGATCTTGAGCGCTCCACGGCGGTACTCATTAAGCAGGCGAGGAATCTCAGCCCGGGGACTGGAGGAACCAAAGATCGACCCCTTGATTTCCTTGTTGTACATGGCCAGGCCGAATAGATCGAGTGTGACGTCACGTTGAGCCATCGGGGCTAGTCCGGTAACAACGACAGTGCCGTCCTTGGAGATGATGTTGATTGCTGGCTCCAACAGGTCGCCGGTTGTTACTCCCGGAGTAAGAATGCAGGAGTCGGCCATGATGCCATTGGTGATCTCCATGGTGTTCAGGATGGCGTCATCGAAACTGGAGTAGAAGTGGGTGGCCCCAAACTCTTCGGCCTTTTCCTGCTTGTCCGGGTTGGTGTCGATGGCGATGATGTTCGCCGCACCAGCCATTCGAGCGCCCTGGATGGCATTGGAGCCAATGCCTCCGACCCCGACGACCACGACGGTATCCCCGGACTTGACTTCGGCTCGACTCTGGGCGGAGCCAACCCCGGTGGCGACACCGCAAGACACCAGCGCTACTGCTTCCAGCGGCAGGTCCTGGTCAACCTTGATGACAGAGCTTTCGTTGAGCAGCATGTACTCGGAGAAGGTTCCAACTTGAGCCATGCGATTGGCTGGAGTTCCATCAATGTGGTGGCGGTATTGGCCATCGGCGATCATGCCGCCAGCCAGGGTGGTTGCTCCAAGGTCGCAGAGATTCTGGCGTCCGGTGGCGCACCAGTGGCACTTTCCGCATGAAGGAATGAAGCTGACCGAGATGTGGTCTCCGACGGCTACATCAGTTACGCCGTCACCAACTTCGACCACAACACCCGATCCTTCATGTCCACCGATCATGGGGAAGAAGCTGGGGGCTCCAACCATGGCGGCCAACTCGTCATCGACAAAGAGATCACCGGTGACCAGGTGTTCATCTGAGTGGCAAAGGCCAGCGAAGGCGGTCTTGACGATGACTTCGCCAGGAGCAGGATCGCCAAGGTCGACTTCCTCGATCTTCCATTCTTGGTTGACTCCCCAAAGGACAGCAGCTCGGGTTTTCATGGTGACTCCTCGATCGATGCGGGTGTTAGCAATATCGTGCTGGCAATGCCGTGTTAGCAATACGCGATGTTGCCAATACGGTGTAAGGCCGGTTCTGGGAACTTAGCAGTGACCATCATCGGTAATCGAGACGAGCGCCAGGAAATCCATCAGCAAGGCACCGTCAGCGGCACTGGCTTTGCTTGGATCTCCCAGGACTCCGTTCGGTGTCACGGTCTTCATGCCTTCATTCTGAAGCTGGTCGATGACTTCTCTGAGGGGTCGCAGATCACCAGGCTCAGCCAGGCCCTGACGAACTGACGTCGGGTCGATGGCCAGCATGATTGAGGTCTCGCTGTGACCAGCGTGGGCATCTCCACCAGGAAGAATGGGGAGTAGACCGGCAACATCGTGACCCTCGGAGCGAAGCTGGCTCACGACCGCACGCAGCACTGAAGAATTACCCCCGTGGCCAGAAACAAAGACCACCCGCTCGAAATCGTTGGCCGCAGATCGGGCCAGCTGAACCAGAACCTGGTGGAGGGCCTCGGCCCCGATGGAGAGCGTGCCAGCGAAGTCCTGATGCTCACCGGCGGATCCGTAAGGTAGTGTCGGAGCCACCAGAACGTCTGATCTGCCAGCAGCCAGACGATCACACCAAGCCTCAGCGATCACGGAGTCAGTCTGGAGAGGTAGATGGGGACCATGCTGCTCGGTGGAGCCGAGCGGGATCAGCAAGACTCGTGCTTGACTGTTGGCAAGTTCCGTTGTTGTCAGATTGGCCACTCGGTGATCGTTCACGCTGGCGTCAATCTAGTCCAGGGCAGCCAATCTGGAGCCATTCTGGACAGTGGCGCTGATGGCAGTATTGATGGCAGTATTGATGACACTACGGAACAGACCAGAGATCGGCGGTGTTGGACATCACAATGCATGTATCGCGTCCACCTCAACGTGCCTCGAACGATCAGGCGCGCCATAACACTGGAATCACCACTCATCTTGACCCCGGTTGGTCAGGCCGGGCCTTGCGAGAAGAGGTGCAACGAGCCTTTACCACTCTCCCAAAAGAGCTCTCACCCCGCTGGCTCTATGACGAGCGAGGGTCAGAACTCTTTGACCAGATCACCGAACTCGACGTCTACTACCCAACAGAGGCTGAACGGCTGCTCCTCGTTCAGAACGCCGACGTCATCGTGTCTACCGCGAAGGTCGGCACCGTTATTGAACTCGGATCAGGGACCAGCGACAAGACGCGGATCCTCTTGGACACCTTTGTTCGTGATGGTCAACTGAAACGATTCGTTCCGTTCGATGTCAGCGAATCGATGCTCACCTCGGCCCTGGCGCTTCTGGGCGATCGCTACCCAGAGGTCTCCATCACTCCCGTTGCCGGAGACTTCAACTTGCATCTGGATGAGCTACCCACTTGCGATGCTCGAATGCTGGTATTCCTTGGTGGCACGATTGGCAACTTCTACCCACCTGAACGAGCGATGTTCCTGCAATCGGTTTCTGACGTGTTGAGGCCGGGGGAGTGGTTCCTGCTTGGAGCTGACCTGGTCAAGGACTCAAAGCGGATCCTGGCTGCCTATGACGATGACGAAGGTATTACTGCTGCGTTCATTCTCAATGCGCTGCATGTTCTCAATCGCGAACTTGATGCCGATTTGCCGGTGAATCAGTTTGAGTATGTTGTGGACTGGGATGAAGCAGAAGAGCGCATCGACATGCGGGTTCGGGCCAAGACCGCGATCCGATCAACGATCGGAGCCCTGGATCTTGCCGTTACGTTCGATCAGGGTGAAGAGCTTCGAGTGGAGATTTCAACCAAGTTCCGTCCGGCACTTCTCGCCGCAGAGCTAGAAGCAGTTGGCCTCGCGGTTCGGCATCAGTTCGTTGCTGAGGGTGATGAATTCGGGTTGTTCTTAGCCCAGCGCGTGTAGAAGCCTTTCCGAAAGGCTTGAGGCTGACTTGCCCGGACTTGCTCGATAAGGCTTCCGCAGACAACACTGTCCAGCTGGCAGCTGCCCTGCTGGTAGCAGTCATGCTGAACCTGCCCGAAAGGCTGAGTGAATGGGTAACCCCTGGTTTGAAACTGTTGCTGAGGCTCATCGACGAGCCAAGAGACGTCTGCCTTCCTCGGTTTATGGGGCCATTGTCGGCGGTGCCCAAGAAGGCCTAAGCCTGGCTGACAATAAGGCTGCTTTCGGTGAGTTGGGTTTCGCTCCACATGTGGCCGACCTGTTTGCCGATCGCCAGCAAGAGACCACGGTCATGGGCCAGCCAATCTCCATGCCGGTGATTGTTTCGCCGACCGGGATCCAGGGTGTCTGCCCCGAAGGTGAGGTCGCCGTTGCTCGAGCGGCCGCCAACCGGGGAACCGTGATGAGCCTGAGTTCCTTCGCTAGTCGTTCAGTCGAAGATGTGGTGGAAGCAAACCCTCAGACCTTCATCCAGCTGTACTGGAGCGGTTCACGCGACGACATGATCGCCCGGATGGATCGGGCCAGAACAGCCGGTGTCGGGGGCGCAATCCTGACTCTGGATTGGTCGTTCTCAGATGGGCGAGATTGGGGCAGCCCGGCAATACCGGAGAAGGTTGATCTCAAAACAATGATTGCGCATGCTCCCCAGGCAATCCTGCATCCGCGCTGGCTCATGGATTTCCTCAAGGCCAAGCAACTCCCGGATTTATCAACGCCCAACATGTCGCTACCCGGTCAAGATGCACCGACCTTCTTCGGCGCCTACTGGGAGTGGATGCAAACACCGCCGCCGAGCTGGGACGACATTTCTTGGCTGGTGGAAGAGTGGGGCGGGCCCATGATGCTCAAGGGCATCATCCGAGTTGATGACGCCAAACGAGCCGTCGATAGCGGCATGGCCGCAATCTCGGTCTCCAACCATGGCGGCAACAATCTGGACTGCACCCCAGCGAGCATCCGAGCCATCGGTCCGATTGCCGATGCGGTTGGTGGTGACATCGAGGTGGTTCTGGACGGTGGTATCCGTCGTGGCAGCGATGTGGTCAAGGCCTTGGCCTTTGGCGCTCGGGCCGTGATGATCGGCCGAGCCGGTCTGTGGGGGTTGGCCGCTAACGGCCAAGCTGGAGTCGAAAACGTCTTTGACCTGCTGCGAAGCGAGATTGACTCAGCACTGCTTGGTCTCGGACGGGCGTCAATCAATGAGCTCAGCCGAGAAGACATCATCATCCCGCCGGGCTTCGAATTGACCCTCGGCGCCCCGAATTCCTAGACAAAGAGCCTTACGCCACTGATGCCCGGTCGTGGTCAATCTGTGCACGCATGGTGGCCAAGGTCTTGGCGCGCACGATCTTGATTGTTCCGGCGTAGGCCTTGCGGTCGATGCTCGACATGACTTCGGCCTCGGCCATTGCCGCTGCCAGCAAATCGCCGGGCTCCACTGCGGCGTCCAGGAATCCAGCAGGAATTGCTTCGGAGGCTTCGGTCAGCCGGGCGCAGGCCACGGCGCGCTGAAGGTGGGTGTTGGGAATTCGAGCCTGGGCCAAGGTGAGAGCCCATTCGGGAAGCACCATGCCGATTGCGGCTTCGTTGAGGCCGATCTTGTAGGGCCCATTCATGCCGACCCGAACGTCGCACCCGAGCAGGATGAGTGCACCGGCAGCCAGGGCATGACCACTGCAAGCGGCAATGATGGGCACCGAGCACGAGTAGAGCTGATGAACAAGCTCCCCGCCGTCGGTAACAAGATTGACAATGGCGGCGAAATCACCGGACTGCATGACCTTGAGATCAAAACCGGCGGAGAACTTGCCTTCCCGGCCAATCAGCACGATGGCTGTTGTCGTTGGATCGGCCTCGGCCTCACTAATGGCGGCAGACAGGGCGGTGATGAGATCCGCAGGCAATGCATTGGCCTTGCCGTCGTCAATGGTGAGAACGCTGATTGTTCCCTGACGGTTGATGGTCAATGCGGAGACGGGTTGTGACGAAGACGACATGGGGTCGATGGTAGCTATACCACCGACCCCATATCTAACTCATGTTTCCGTTCGCTGTTTCTAGCCTTGCTTTGAGCTACAGAACTCGTTTGCGGAGGGAGAGCACACTGAGTCCAAGGGCAATGGAGATCGAGCCGAACAAGGCCAGATACGCCGAGGAATTGTTGCCAGTCACCGGGATGGACCCGCTACCAACCGCAACCGTTGTTGGCGGGGCAGTTGTTGGCGGAGTAGTCGTCGGCGTGGTGACATCGGGAAGGAAGATGCCCATATCCAGCGTCAGGTTGGCATCGCCCGGGCCAAGCACCACACCAGTGGTCTTGCCAACAGCGTTGGCATCGGAGTCCGCAGCGTCGTCTCCACCAATGTCCATGGAGGTGACTTCATAGTCCGCAGGCAAGGTCGCCAGATCGAAGCAGACCATGTACTCACCAGGAGGAAGATCGGTGAACAGGTACTTGCCGTCGGCATCGGTAACCAGGGTCTGCAGTGGGTTCATGTCGGCATCGCAGATGGAGACGGTCACACCCGGTACACCGGCTTCGCCAGCGTCTTGGATTCCGTCACGGTCGTCGTCGAACCAGACCACGTCGCCGAGTGTTGCCAGCGGGTAGAAGCCGAAGTCAACAGTCAGGTTGGAATCGGCATCGTTGAGACCGTTGGGGGAGATATCAACTGTTGGGGAACCATCACGAAGAAGCTCACCAGGCGGCTCTTCGCCGACCCCGAGCACAACACCTTCGGACATGACCTCATCACCAATGATGGCTGGGTCAACGGCATTGTCGTCATTGTCAGCATTGTTGTCGGCATTCGCCACGCTCGGTGTCGATGATGTCATGTGCTGCAATGGCTCACCAACATCAGACTGCTTAGGAATCTTGATGAAGTAGGTTCCCGCAGCCAAGCCAGTGAAGTTGTAGTGGCCGGTGCCATCAGTAACGGTGTCTTGGATCTTGGTGTCTTTCTGACCATCGGCAGTGGTATCGATCCAGAGTTCGACGGTGACACCAGAGATGCCGGGTTCGGACCCGTCAGCGATGCCGTTGTTGTTGGTATCCATCCAAACCAGGTTGCCGATTTCTAGGCCGTTGGGGGCAACAAAACCAGCATCCAGGGTGTGGTTGTTGGCTCCGGGAGCACCGGTGGTTACCAGAATCTCTTGGGTGGTTACGTCCATGTCGGAGTCAGCAACATCGTCGCTGCCACTGTCTTGGCTGGTTGGTGACAGATCAGCAGCGGTTGTCACTGCGGGGATGGCACTGACATCGGCGGTGCTGGAATCAACGGTGATGGTGTAGCTGGTGCCGGGGGCGGCGGAGAAGCTCCAAGAGCCGTCGGCAGCCGTGATGACATCGTTTGACGTCGTGCCGTCGGTGAGGGTGATGGTGACTCCAGGGATCGGAGCCTCGCCAGCATCTTGCACACCATTGTTGTTGGCATCGAACCAGACCCGGTTACCGATCTGGATTGGAGCTGGTGGACACATCGCTTCGAGGTCGCCAAGGCCGTTGGCTTTGCCCGATGTGACTGGAGCTGGTGTACCGCCGTCTCGGAAGACCTCATAAGAATGGTTGCGAGAACCATTGGCGGTGTCGAACCAGCCAATGCCAGCGGCATCAAGTCGGGGAGAGAGTGGGTCGGTCAGTGTGACAGCAACTTCGTCTCGTCCTGGGGCTAGAGCTAGTGAGCCGATGCTGGTTTCGGAGTGGAAGTCATCGGCATTCTCGGCCCAGTAGAACTCGCCGCCACCTGGACCCTGGCTAGAAGCCGGGCCGCCGGGGCCTTGATTCGTTGTTCCGACACCGCTGGTGGTCTTGGCTCCAGCGACACCAGCGCTTTCAAGAGTCCAGGTACCGTCACCGTTGGGGGACGCCAGCAAGATGTCGCCAGCTCCCGCGCCAGTGACCAGATTGTCCAGGTTTGGTGGCGGGTCGGCGGTGTCTGGAGTGTAATTTCGGTGACCGAACTGGTCGGCCTGACGATCTCGCATCGCGATAGTCAAATAGCCATCGCGATCGATTTCCAGGTCGGAAACCATGGGCTGAGGACGCTTTGGAATGTCGTAGGGGCCTGCGGTATTGGTGAAGTTGAAGTTCGCCTCGCTATAGGTGTCGGTCCAGGACTCGTTGCCGCAACCTGCCGCCAGATGGGTGCAGCCCTTGCTGTAGTCCAGAGGGAAGTCGATGGCCGGAGCACCGGCCCAGGTGCCAGCAGCAATGTCCAGCGAATAGACGGCGGCCGAGAGGTCGGTGGCGAGTCCGCTGGTTTCGGCTGTACAGGTGATGGACATCCAGACCTTGCCGTCATGGATTTCTAAGGCGAACGGGCGGGCCACGCCACCGGTGCAGGTATGCGCGGGCCGACCAAGATTGGTATGAGCTGAGGTCGAGCCGCCGTCAGCGGCAGCAATATCAATGGCGTAGAGATTGCGATCAAACAAGTTGACGGCATACAGGGTTGACTCATCAGCGGAAATGTCAATGTCACCCCAGCCGACCTTGTAGATTTGGCCAAAGGTCGAGGGATCGATCGACGCTGGTGAGGCAGTCAGGGTTGGCATGCCCCGTGTGGCATTGTCAGGCACGGTGCCTGCATCAACGGCCGAGTACCAGGCTGAGGAAGCAGACCCAAAGGCGGCAGTGGTATCAACCGCATAGATGGCATCGATTCCGCCAGAGCCAAGACCAACATGGCGCTTCAAGAAGGCCGAGGTGAAGAGGCGATCGCTTGAAGGCTGCCAAGAAAGACCGTAGGTGGAACCGATCAGGGTATTGGCGGCGTAGTGGGTGGGGGCCGCAGGATCGCCGGATCCGGGGAAGCCAGCGGCTGTTCCGTGAACCGAGATAACGGCGTCGCCACCCGAGTAGTCGGACCCCGCGGAGGGGTCGCCATTGATGTAGCAGGTGGTGGAATAGCCAAGACTGGCGTCGGCCACGTCGCAGTAGTCCGCAGGGTTGCTGACCGAGAAATCTCCAGTTTCACCACCGGTCAGGAACTGCACGCTGGACGCGTTGTCGGCGCCAATCGGACCAGACTCCAGCCATGCTTCGGTCCAGGTGAATTCGACCCGGTACTGGACGGCGTCGTCCGCTGCCAGGGAGTAGGTGCCGTCCCCGGCACTGGTCGTGGTTGTTTCGACTCCGGCAGGATCGGTGGCGGTGACAGTGACGCCAGGCCAGCCTGGTTCACCAGCGTCGTTGACCCCGTCGTGGTTGTAGTCACGGAACACGGTTCCAGTGATTGGGGCCGAAGCCGCTTCGGAAGGGATGGTGGTGAGTGAAACCACAGGTAGTGCAATTGCTGCACAGAGACCGACGAACGTCGCCCGCTTCATAGAGAACTCCTGCTTAGACATCAACAACACTGCCCAGTGCTGCTCCAGTCGACTGACTGATCCATGAAGATTAGATGACGCTGGCTACAAATGTGTGATTACTGGAAAGTAATTACATTCATGAGATTTCCATGGCATTCCAGACCCGTTCCGGTGTCGTGGGAATGTCGACGTGGCGGACCCCGAGGTGAGCCAAAGCATCAACAACAGCGTTCTGTACTGCTGGTGTGGCTCCGATAGTTCCGGACTCGCCAATGCCCTTGGCACCCAATGGGTTGCGAGGTGTCGGTGTCTCCATCGGTACCCGCTCAAAGGAGGGAAGTTCGGCTGCTGACACCAAGGGATAGTCCATGAAGTTCATGGTGAGTGGATTGCCGATCTCGTCATAGGAGAACTCTTCCATCAAGGCTTGGGCTGCCCCGCTGGCCACACCGCCGTGGACCTGGCCCTCCACCAGCATGGGATTGATCATCGTGCCAGCGTCATCACAGCAGATGTGCCGAAGCAGGCTGACCTGACCGGTGTCTCGATCGACTTCCACGACGGCTACGTGAGCACCGAAGGGGAAGGTTGCGCCCGGTGGGTTGAAGTCGGTTTCCGCCCGCAGATTCGACCCGGTCTCGTCTTTCACTGACTTCGCTACATCCGCCCAAGCCAACGAGATGGCCGGAGTGCCCGCAACGGCGAACGCACCAGACGTGGCGTCATGCACGATGTCGGCCGGATTAGCCTCCAATAGCTTGGCTGCGACTTCCTTGGCTACATCAACGGCCGCTTCGCTGGCTTCCCATACGGCGGAACCGCCGACCTGCAGCGACTTGGATCCGCCGGTACCTCCGCCACGCGGCACCTCGCTGGTATCACCGTGGCGTACTTCGATGTTCTCGAACGGGATGCCCGTGACTTCGCTGGCCACCTGGGCGAAGGCCGTGTGGTGTCCTTGACCATGAGCCGAGGAGCCGGTGAGAACAATGGCACTGCCGTCGGGCATGACTTCGATACTGCCGTACTCGCCCTGACCCATGGGGTTTGCGATTTCGATATAGCTCGAGATGCCAATGCCGAGCAGCTTGGCTTCGGAGTCCGCGAGGCGGGCCGCCTGATCAGTCTTCAATTGCTCATAGTCGGCCTGCTGTAGTGCCAGGTCCAGGGCGGCGGCGTATTCGCCGGTGTCCATATTGGCGCCAGTGGGGGTGGTGAGAGGAAACGAATCGGGAGCGTGGAAATTCAGCTTGCGAACCTCGATTGGGCTGACCCCGACCTCGGAGGCAAACATGTCCATCATTCGCTCGATGGCCGCGGCGGCTTCTGGTCGGCCGGCGCCTCGGTAGGCGCCGATGGGAACCGTGTTGGTCATGACGGAATTTGCGGAGAACTGGACGGCGGCGATGTCATAGGGGCCAGATGCCACGATGGAGGTCATGAAGGGGAGTACTGAGCCGATTTCGGGGTAAGCGCCTCCGTCCTGGGTTACGTGGAGCTTGTAGGCCAAGACTCGGCCATCCTTGGTCCCACCGATTGTCGCCACGTAATCCTGGGCTCGGCCATGGACCAATCCCAGCATGCCTTCAGACCGAGTTTCTGCCCAACGGATTGGGCGAGCCAGCTTGCGGGCGACAACAGCGGCGACGGTGTCCTCGGGGTAGGAACCGTTCTTGGCTCCGAACCCGCCACCGATGTCGGGCGCAATCACGCGGACCTGATCGTTCTCCAGCCCAAAGACGGTAGCGAAGCCGTCGCGTGTGGCATGGGCGTTCTGGGTTGAGGACCAGACGGTCAAGGTTTCCACATCGTCATCGTCATCCCATCGAGCAATAACAGCCCGGCCGTCCAGTGGGCAGGGGGCTAGCCGATGGTTGCGAAAGGACAGGCTGACGGTGACATCACAGTCCCCGAAGATGTCGTCATCACTTCCAGGCATGGAGAAGGTGACATTGCTTTCCGCTTCGGGAAAGAGAAGGGTCGTTCCCGACAGCGACTCTTGTGGATCGAGGACGAGAGGGAGTCCCTCATAACTGATTTCCACCAGTTCGGCAGCATCAACACCCCCTTCGCGAGTCGAAGAGACAACAACGGCGACGGCCTCCCCGACATAGCGCACAGTGTCAGTCGCCAGGATTGGTCGGACCATGGCCTGATTAAGCATTGGATGGGGCAGTGGTCCTTTGGTGTCCAGATCGGCGGCGGTGTAGACGGCGACGACCCCGGGCATCTCCTTGGCCTCAGCGCAGTCAACATCGGTGATGGTGGCGTGGGCCATGACGGATCGGACGAAGGTCAGAAACAGAGCATCGGGGGGAGCAATGTCGTCGATGTACTTCCCGCCGATGGTGAGGAATGCGGGGTCTTCGCTTCTGGCTACACGCGTGCCGATGATGCTCATAGGTTGTTCCTCTGCTTCGTTCTCTCGGGTCTGAGGATGGTGGCGTTGCCGGTGCCAGCTCCGTTTTGGACGTTAGCGGAGGCCACGTATGACTCACGAATTACTGACTCACGAATTACTGACTCACGAATTACGCGGCAGCTGCCGAATTCAATCGAGGGTAATGATCACGGCACTGTTGGATTGGACCTCCTTCTTTTCGAAGAGGCCACGAACCGTTAGCACCGCCTGGACAACAGTGACCCAGACGCCGTACTTGGCCTTGATCAGGGTCTGTGTTTCGATGAACTCTTCTCCCTGAACGATGACGGCGCTGCCTGCGTACTCGGCTGCTCCGGGCGCGACGTTTCCGCGTTGATCACAGACTTGCATTTTCACCTTGGGGTTTGCGGTAATCCGTTTCGCTTTCCACGACTCGATCGACGTGGTGAAGCCGATTCGCCCGTCGGGAAGCCCGCATATCCATACCGGTAGAGGTTTGGGGGTGCCATCTGACTTGTATGTCGTGAGAGAGATGTATCTCTCCGAAGCGAGGTCGGGATCGGAGTCTGTGCTGCTGGCCATCCCGCACCTTAGCTGAGGATGACGACTCAATCTGGAGAACCAAGGCTGCCAAAAGATGAGGAAGCTCACGATCTAGGATGAGTTGATGTCCCGCCTTCTTCCAGTTGTCCTCGTTGCCTGTCTTGGGGCGAGTGCTTGTTCTGGATCCTCGGAGACCGATGTTGCCATTCAGGTTGCCACCACCGAACAGTCTCAAACCACGCCTGCTTCAACCGCATTAGAAGGCCAGTCGGGGACTTCCGCGGCCCCGAGCACGGCGCCGCCAACAACCGAATCTGGCAGAGGGGGTGTGGCGACGCTCCTCGACCTGCAACTGGATGCAGACCTGCAAGCCGCTGACCCTGGTTGGAGTGAGCTGAGTCGGCGGTACTTCGTGCACGGAGTTGACGAAGATGATCGGCTGAACCTTCGCTCAGGCCCCGGGGTCACCAGTGAGGTGATTGGATCCATTGGATTTACCAGCCGCGAATTGACTGTCTATGACGAGGTGGTCTTCGTCGGTACGGACCGCTGGTCACCGATCAGTTTCGCCAGTGGCGTCGGTTGGGCGAACCTCGCTTTCCTTCGCCCCCATCGGGGTGATGGGGACGTTGCGTTTGAGGGATCAACCGACGACGCTGTGCTCAGCTGGGCCAACGAGGTGTCTGCGCTGCTGTCGTCCCCGAGTCGTGTTGCCGATTTTGTCGGGCCGAACGGCGTGATCGTCTCGACCGATGCGTTCATTGATCCTGATGATCCTGTCCTGTCCGAGGATGATCTGCGAAACCCCAACGGGGACATGGTCGTGTGGGGGTATGAGGATGGCTCGGGTGAGCCGATCGCTCGCACCCTGGTCGAACAGTTCGAGGTCATGCAGGGATCGACTGCCCTGACCAGCACCAATGTCATTGGAATCGACACCGAGATTGGTTGGAGCAATACCATCAACAATCTGGCCGAAGTCTTTCCCGGGGCCACGGTCATCGAGTATCACTTCGCCGGGACCGAGGACTACGCCAACCTCGATTGGTCCAGTATCCGCCTTGTTTTCGAGACGACGGAAGGTGTAGCCCAACCAGTTCTTGTGGCCATCGTGCAGTCTGGGTGGACCATCTAACCGGGAATGCAGGTCGCGGGCGTTTGGTGGCCCATCCTCCAGAGATAAGATTGCTTAACATTGGAGGTTGGCGCGGTGCCGCTTGTGAAACTGCGACAGAGATCTCTAGACGCTAGGCAGCTGTCGATCAGCGTGGTTGTAGGGCTCGTTGGGATTCTCCTGTCGCTGCCTGCCGTCTTTGTGCTATTCCGGACGGCGAGTCTTGGCCCTGCCCTCTGGCCAGCTGTCTCGGGGACGTGGCGGCCGCTGGCCCGTACGGCTTTGCTTGCGACCTGCGTTGCGAGCTTCGCTTCAGTAATCGGAACAGTGATCGCTTGGCTGCTAACACGGACAGACATACCAGGCCGAAAGGTCTGGCGAGTGGTGCTTGTGTTGCCGCTTGTTCTGCCGTCCTTTGTCGGAGCAGCGGCGTTCCTCGCCGCACTTGCCCCAGGCGGAGTTGTGCAAATGCTCTTAAGTTCCATTTCGGTTGATCCTCCTGCCGGTTTCCGAGGTTTCTTCCCCGCGCTGCTCGTCTTGACGGCTTTCACCTACCCCTTCGTCCTGTTGCCGGTATCGGCGCGTTTGCTCAGACTGCGACCCGAGTTGGAAGAAAGCTCACGCCTCCTCGGCTACTCCGCAACGGCGACATTCCGGAAAGTGACCTTGCCGCAGCTTCGGTCATCGATCCTGACTGGTTCCCTCCTCGCTTTCCTCTATACGTTGAGCGATTTTGGGGCCGTTCAACTACTCGGCTATGACACATTGACCAGGGTTATCTATGCCACTCGATTGAGCGCCCGCGGGGTTTCCTTCGCCTCGGCGAGCGCCCTCTTGCTGTTAGCTGGTGCGGTAGCGGGGGTTGAACGCTTGGCTCGCACAGTGGAACAGGTTGATGAGCGAACCCGCAAGAATCTACTGCCGCAGGATCAACTTGGTCTCTGGAGAATGCCAGCGTTGGGGTTCCTGGTGTTGGTCGCTTTGACGGCCGTTGTATTGCCGGTTGCAAGCCTGGCGACGTGGGCCATTCGTGGTCTGGTAGCCGGCCGAGTCGGTTTGACGGAACTCTGGCAGCCATTCATCAACACCAGTCTCGTCGGACTGGTGACCGCAGCGGCTGCAGGGGTCTTGATCTTTCCGCTAGCAGTATTGTCTGTCCGCCGAGAATTGCTGGCGGCAAGAGTCGCCTCCGTGGTAGTCGTCGGAGGTTTCGCGGTGCCCGGCATTGTTATCGCAATTTCGTTGGTGTTCTGGGCGCTACATGTGCCGGGCATGGAGCGCTTGTACCAGACATTTCCCTTGCTGATCTTTGCCTATGTCGTCCACTTCGGGTCCCAAACCATGGGTTCGTCAGAGTCAGCGGTCCGGGCTGTACCGGCCCAGATGCGTGAATCAGCTGTCGTTCTGCACCCCTCGAAGGTTGCCCGGTTCCTCAGAATTGACTGGCCGCTCATGCGGCCGTCGTTGGCGTCAGGTGCAGGATTGGTTCTCCTGTCGACGATCAAGGAACTGCCGGCGACTCTGCTTCTTTCGCCGATCGGGTTCTCGACTCTCGCAACGAAAATTTGGGGTTCCTACGAGGACGGATTCTACTCAGAAGTTGGCATCGCATCGCTACTTCTCGTGGCCTGGTCAGCCTCTCTGACTTGGGTATTAGTCATCCGGAAGGCAGATGCAGTTGTCGGTAGGTGAAGGAGATTGATGAGATCACGAAGAGGGAAGAGGATCAAGCGCGAAGAGCGCACGGAGTCGGGGGATGACGGTCTGGCCGTCGTGGACCTTCATGCTTCGTTCGGGCATGATCCTATTGTTCGAGGGGTTGATCTTGAGTTGTCGCGGGGGTGCACGCTCTCGCTCTTGGGGCCATCAGGTTGTGGAAAGACGACCCTGCTACGAACAATCGCTGGACTGCACCCCCTGGACCGCGGGACCGTCAGGCTTGGCGGCAAGACCATGGCTGACTCGACCACCTTTGTTCCGCCGGAGCATCGTAAGGTCGGCATGGTTTTCCAAGACGGCGCGCTGTTCCCGCACTTGTCAGTGTTGGAAAACGTCCTCTTTGGATTGCGAGGAAGGGACAATGCTTTGAGTCGCGCGCACGAGGTTCTGGGACTCGTAGCCATGGACGACTGCGCCGATCGTTCTCCGGGCACCCTGTCTGGCGGGCAGCAACAGCGTGTTGCTCTGGCTCGAGCGTTGGCTCCCGAGCCAGAGATTCTGCTCTTGGATGAACCATTTTCCGCCCTCGATGCTGGCCTTCGGGTGGAGCTTCGAAGAGAAGTCAAGCGGATTCTGGCGGGCCTCGGCGTGACCGTCGTTGTGGTAACTCATGATCAAGAAGAAGCGTTCGTCCTGGGCGATCAGATTGCTGTCATGCGAGAAGGCAAGATCGTTCAATCCGGTAGCCCCAGAAACCTCTACGAGACTCCAGTCTCGGCGTGGGTGGCAGGGTTCGTTGGAGAAGCGAACTTGCTTGAGGGAACGGGCAGTGTTGGGATTGTCGAAACAGAGATTGGCGCGATTCCAATTCAATCTGGACCTTTCGGGCTTGGTTCATCACTGGAGGTGGTTGTTCGGCCGGAGCAGCTCGTCATGGCCAAGACCGGCGACGCTCTCGTCACGTCCCTTGAGTTCTTCGGGCATGACGTTCGCTACGAAGTGCGGCTACCCAGCGGCTTGAATCTGGGAATCCGCTCGTCGGCTTCTGACTTCGCTGTGGGAGATCTGGTAGAAGTTGGGTTCCGAGGAGGAAGTGCTACTGCTTGGGATCTCGATGTGGGCTAACTCGCCGAACCAAAGCTCGGCAATCGGAGCTTTGTGCCAACTTCTTACACTGCAGGTTGGATTGAATGTTAAGTATCCTTACCATCAAATGCTATGACTTCTTTACGGACATCAAGAGTGCTGGTAGTTGCTGCTTCATTGGTCTTGTTCGCGACGGCCTGTGGCGGAAGCGATTCGTCAGGTCTTCGTGACGAATCGACCGCTGATGGCGTGAGCGAGCAACAAGTCATCGACCACTACGCCGAGGGCGTGCACGCTTCATATGTAGCTTCGTTGTCCAGCGCGACGCAGATGGATGAGGCGATCGATGCGTTCGTCGCCGATCCCAGCGATGAGAGCTTGCACGTGGCCAAGACGGCCTGGCTAGCTGCACGCGTCGACTATGGGCCAACCGAAGCCTTTCGGTTCTATGACGGTCCGATCGACGACCCCGATCATGGCCCGGAGGGTCATCTCAACGCCTGGCCCATGGACGAGAACTACGTTGATTATGTGGAGGGGGATGACGAGTCTGGAATCATCAACGATGTGAGTGGTTTTCCGACCATCAGCGTCGATGTTCTAGCTGACGCAAACGAGAAAGGCGGCGAGACCAATATCTCGACCGGCTGGCACGCAATCGAGTTCCTTCTTTGGGGACAGGACCTCAGCCTTGATGGTCCGGGAAACCGTCCGGTGGTCGACTATACGACGAATCCCAACGCAGATCGGCGGTCCGAGTATCTGGCCGCTGTCTCTGAGCTGTTGCTCGACGATCTCCAGACTCTGGTGACCGCATGGGCCCCTGGCGAAGCGAACTATCGCCAGGAATTCGTGACGCTTGACAGCACGGAGGCGCTCCGCCGAATCATCACCGGTGTTGGTGAGCTGAGCCGAGGTGAGCTAGCTGGTGAGCGAATGAACGTTGCATTCGAAGCTCGCTCTCAGGAGGACGAGCACTCTTGCTTCTCGGACAATACACACAACGACATCATCGGGAACGCGGCTGGTGTCGAAATGGTTCTCAGCGGCAACTTTCCCGAGAGCCCTGGTGTTGGAGTCTTGGACCTCGTCAGAGCAAAGGACGCGGAGCTGGCCGACAGGCTCGAAGCTGCCCTAGAGGCAACGCGGATCGCTGCGGGCAGCATTGTGGCACCGTTTGATCAACACCTGGTCGAAGGGGTGTCTGACGATGACCCGGGGCGTGCTCAGGTAGCGACAACGATTTCGGTTCTTGGAGTGCAGACTGATCTCATCGTCGACAGTGCGACGGTTCTCGGCGTCTCCATCGAGGTCAGCTGATCATGATTGGCGACCAGAGACGAATGCTGGTCGCGACCTTTCCGCTGGCGATAACGGCCCTCATCCTTGTCCTCGTGGCGTCATGCGGGAGCAGCAAGGACCAGGTGTTTGGAATGGAAGAACTCGACCCGAATCTGGGCGGCGAAACCACTCGAAGCGCACGCAACAATGCATTCGGCCTGCCAGCGGCCAACCTGTCCGGGGACGAGCGCCTTGCATTTGAAGTAGGGGACAGTTTCTTTACCCAAGCCTGGGTGATGGCGCCAGCATCGACTGACAAGCGGGACGGTCTCGGTCCCGTGTTCAATGCGCGGGCATGCGCCGGGTGCCATATTTCTGACGGCCGTGCAGCACCCAAAACTTCGACAGATGACGCGACGGTTGGCCTCTTCCTTCGCCTTTCAGTTCCTGGTGAGACAGACGTTGGGGGTCCAGTGCCCGTGCCGAACTACGGCGGACAACTGCAGGATCAAGCGATCCTTGGAGTCGAGCCTGAAGGGCAAATGATCATTGGCTACGAATACATCGAAGGTAGCTACGGCAACGGCGAGCCCTATCAGCTGCGGCGCCCTGTCTATACCGTCGATAACCTTGCGTTCGGGCCGATGCCGGCCGACGTGATGTTTGGCCCAAGAGTCGCTCCGCCTGTCTTCGGAGCCGGCCTTCTGGAAGCTATACCTGCAGAGGCCATTGTCGGGAACGCTGATCCTGATGACGTCGACGGCGATGGGGTGTCCGGCCGGGCAAACATGACCTGGAGCTCGGTTCATGAGCGCGAGATGCTTGGACGATTCGGGTGGAAGGCGGCCACAGCTACTGTCGCTGAGCAAGTAGCTGGAGCATTTCTTGGAGACATGGGCATCACCAATCCGATCAACCCGGAAGAGAATTGCGCGGCAACACAACAGGCATGCGCATCAGCGATACCTGGCGGCGAACCAAACATCGATGAGGACCTCTTCGGGCGAGTTGTGTTCTACTCGTTGACCTTGGCTGTCCCTGCTATGCGAGATGTCACCGAGCCAGATGTGGTCGAGGGAGCACAGCTCTTTGAACAAGCCGGCTGCGCCAGTTGCCACATACCGACGTTCGAAACCGGTGAGCATGAGATCAATGCTTTGAGTCATCAGACAATTCACCCATTCACCGATCTTCTGGTTCACGACATGGGGCCAGATCTGGCTGATGGTCGACCAGATTTTGGAGCATCAGGAACAGAGTGGAGAACACCACCGCTGTGGGGAATCGGCTTAACCGAGCAGGTAAATGGCCACACCTTCTTCTTGCACGATGGTCGGGCTCGAAACCTCACAGAAGCGATACTGTGGCACGGTGGTGAGGCGGAAGGGGCCAAGCAGTTCTTCATTGAACTGTCCGACTCTGACCGTTCCAAGATCTTGGCCTTCTTGGGAGCGCTCTAATGAAAGTGTCGAATCTAAGGAGGCTTGCTCAAGCCTTGTCGGCACTGGTTGTAGCGTTCGTTGGACTGTCTGGATGCGGCGAAGACTCATCTCGGCTTGAGGCGCTTGAGCACATGGCTACCAGCGGTGCCGTTCCAGCGTATGAGTCTGCCGCTGAGGCTGCGGGCATCCTTGCTGAATCAGTAGCCCAGCTTTGTGAGGAGCCCTCAGGCGACGGTTTGTCATTGGTCAGCGAGCGATTGGTACAGCTGCGGTTGGCCCTGGCAACTACCGAGCCGTACCGGCACGGTCCAGCCATGGACCAACGCGATGAGGGTCGAATCAACACACGGGCTGAACCCGATGCGATTGAGGACCTGATCTCATCCCTCGACCCGGAGATATTTGATGCCAACTATGTTTCGACCAGCATCGGGGCTTCCAAGCGCGGCCTCTATGCCCTTGAATACGTGTTCTTCTTCGAGGGGAGCGAGAGTGACACAGTCGAGAGTTTCCAGGACCGCAACCGCTGTACCTACGTCGTCGCACTATCGGCCGCAGTGGATGAAAACATTGTTCAAACCTCCAGCGGATGGACACGAGGCGGAGCGATAAAGCCCTCCTATGTTGAGGTTCTCGCTGATCCGGACCACCAGCAAGAAAATATCGACACATCGGTCGAGACCAGTCTCTTCTTGTTGCGCAAGATCATCAATATGGAACTAGCGCCAGCGCTCGGGCTGGTTGGACTGGAACCGGACCTCGCGACGTTGGCCGAAGGCCAAGCCGGGCAGGGACTACCCCTTCTGCGAGTGAGACTCGAGGCTGTGACTCAGGCCATGGCTGGTCCAACCGGGATATCGGAGCTGCTGTCCGATGGACTTCGTGACCGCATTCGGGCTGAGTTGGAGGCAGCGCGGGAGAAGATTGATGAAATCGAAGCCAACCAAGGCCCCTCCATGAGAATGGCCGCTTCTCACAGCCCAGCGGATATGACCGAATTGCATGACCTGATCATGACGGTAGAACGGACGGTGTCCACTGAACTGGTGGGTGAGCTCGGTGTGGTCGTTGGATTCAGCGATGCCGACGGCGATAGTGCCAACTAGAAGAGGCGTGGATCGGATACTCCTGCGGGCGACGGCACCGGTTTCCGCATACTCGACAGCCGTTTTCCGAATACTGTTTGGGCTCCTCGGCGCATACGGCAGTATTCGCTTTCTCAGCAAGGGTTGGGTCGAGACGCTCTATTTGAATCCGGCCAACCATCTGACCTATGAGCACTTTGGCTGGGTCCGGCCCTGGGCCCCATTCTGGATGTATACCCATGTGGTTGTCGTCGGCTTGGCGGCGCTGGCCGTCGCCCTTGGATTTCGAAGCCGGTTCGCCGCGCTGATCTATGTCGCCAGTTTCGGGTATCTGGAGCTACTCGATGGAGCCCTCTACCTGAATCACTATTGGTGGATGACGTTGGCTGGTGCATGGCTTGTGGTGTTGCCGGTTCACAGGACCTGGTCGATTGAGAATCTATGGAGCAGCAAAGGAAACCGGACCAGAAAAACTGTTCCTGCCATCACCGTGTGGATCCTCCGCGCTCAACTGGGGGTGGTATACGTGTTTGCCGGACTGGCTAAGCTCAATCCCGATTGGCTGGGTGATGGGAACCCGCTGGGAATCTGGCTGGCGAACCGTTCGGCCATGCCATTCGCTGGAGCCCTGTTGGCCACCCCCGGAGTCGGACTCGTCGCCAGCTGGGCAGGGGTGCTGTTTGACTGCACAATCATTGGCTGGTTGTTGTGGCCTCGGTCCCGACCCGTCGCGTATGTGGCCGTGGTGGTATTTCATACCGTCACTGGTTTGCTTTTCCAGATCGGACTTTTCCCGCTGGTTATGATCGCTGGCACGCTCGTATTCTTTCCGCCCGAATGGCCCTTGGAGGTGGCGAAACGAATGAGGATCCTGAGTCGACTTGTTCATGTTCCTGAACGGGAAGACATCGAGCGAGCAAGGGCTTGCTCACCCTTGAAACTGCATTTTGCCTTGCCGTTGATGGTCGTGCTGATACTCCAGCTTGTGATCCCCTTGCGTCACTTTGCAACTGCTGGGAACGTACGTTGGACCGAAGAGGGCTACTACTTGTCCTGGCGAGTGATGCTCACCGAGAAGACCGGCGTTCTCCAGTTCGAGGTGACGGATCCTGACACGGGTGAAGTCTGGCGAGTCCAACCGGAACTCGTGTTGGCGGACTGGCAGGCCAGGCAGGCGGCGATCCGGTCGGACCTCCTTCTGGCCACAGCCCATCTGGTTGCTGAGGACTTTGAGCGTCGAGGTATTCGCGACGTTGAGGTGCGAGCTGATTCTTTCGTGGCCTTCAATGGGCGGCCTCGGCAACGCTATGTCGACCCAACCATCGACCTGGCAGCGCTAGACCGCGGCTCGTCGGCGTCTCACTGGATTCTCCCGCTTGACCAATTGCGATATGACTAGCAGCTAGCCATCTAGCCCCGCATCGGCGATCATGGTTCGAGTGACCGTCAGGTCGCCTCCAAGCTGCCCGTAGTCGATGCTTTCGATCCCCGTGAAGCTGACTGGCGGAACTGTCGCTGCGGTCGGAACACCGGGTGCGAGTGGGTATTCGAAGGTCTCATCAGCAAAGTACCTCTGGGCGGAGTCGCCGAGTAGCCACTTGATGAGTTCGATGGCGGCCTCAGGATGCTCTGATCGCTTCATGATGGCAGCGCCTGTAATGATCAAAACACTTCCCGGGTCGTCATCGTCGAGGTGATGATTGATTGCGTTGTGGTTGGGATCTTCCGCCAGAAAGCGATAGTTGTAGTAGTGATTCACGAGGCCGGCGGCAACTTCACCGCGGCCCACGGCAGCAACAATGGAATTGTTGTTCGGAAAGGTCTGAACATCGTTCGCGCCAAGGCCCTCCAGCCATGCCTGAGTCGCAGAGTCGCCTTGGGTGGCTCGCATGGCCGTGACGAAATCCTGAAACGAGCCATTTGGGGGAGCGATAGCCAAGCGCCCAGCCCAAGCTGGATCGGTGAGTTCAAAGATCGTTGTCGGTAGGTCGTCTTGATCTACCAGGTCGGGGTTGTAGACCAGAACCCGCTTTCGTCCGCTAAATCCGATCCAGCGCCCGTCGGCATCTCGAACAGACTCGGGAACGAGCGTCAGCACATCGTCGGGGATGACGCCAAGCAGCTCAGCATCCTCAAGAAAACCAATGGCTCCCGGACTCTGGGACAAGAAGATGTCTGCCGGTGTCTTGTCACCTTCCTCAGAAATGGTGAGAGCAAGATCGGACGATGGGGCATATTTGACCCGTACGGCGATACCTGTCTCGGCGGTAAAGGCGTCAAGGATCGGGCCAATGAGATTCTCTGTTCGACCAGAATAGATGGTCACAGAAGGCTCGTCACCTCCACCAGAACACGCCGACGTCATGAGTGCGAGTCCAGCGACAAGAGTAAGGCAGCGCATGGCCAGACCCCGGCGCCTCGCCAAGCGGCGCTGGCCAGGACAGTTTGGCGAAATCTGGTCAGCCGTCATTGCGTGAAGGATACCGACTATCAATGAATGTAAGGCATGCTTATCAAGAAGGAGCTGGCGACCTTAGAACGTTCAGGTGAGCACTTGGGCTAGCGCCGACCAAGAACCACCGGAACCGGCTTGGAGTGGTTGGTGGTTTGTTCTGGCAAGGATCCAGCACCAACCGATGCCAGAGATGTTTCACCGTGACCGGTCACACATTCTGGATCAGGGCCATCCAACGGTAGACCGGTGAAGAACTTGGCTGCCATGCAGCCACCTTGGCAGGCATCGAATTGGCCGCAGCTGGCACAAGCGCCCGCTGACTGTGGCTCTCGCAGCTCGGTAAACAGCTCAGACTCTTGCCAGATCTGCTTGAATCCACCGCTGCTCCGAACATTGCCAGCCTTGAACTCATCGTGGAGAACAAAGGGGCAGGCGTAGACATCTCCGACCGGATCAATCAAACAAACCACCCGACCAGCACCACAAAGGTTTAGTCCGGGTAGCGACTCGTCACCGAGCGCATTGAGATGGAAGAAGGAATCTCCAGTCAAGACATCGGGGTGGGCCAGCAGCCAGTGATACAGCTCCACCTGTTGATCAGCCAAGGGATGAAGCTCAGACCAGGTGTCAGCACCTCGGCCAGCGGGGCGAAGACGGGTCAGGCGTAGCTCGGCACCGTATTGGTCAGCGAGAGCCTTGAACTCATCCAGCTGGGGCACATTGTGACGGGTGACAACAACACTGATCTTGAACGGACCAAAGTCTGCTCGTTGCAAGGCGTTCATTGCAGAGATAGCGGTGTCGAATGAGCCTTCGCCGCGAACCGCATCGTTGGTCGCAGCATCGGCCCCGTCCAACGAGATCTGGATATCCAGATATTCCATGGCGGCCAACTGGACGGCACGATCAGGAGTTATGCGGGATCCATTAGTGGAGAACTTCACTCCGACACCGTTGGCGGTGGCATAGTCCACCAGCTCAAAGAAGTCCGGACGGATCATTGGCTCACCGCCGCCAATATTGACGTAGAAGACCTGCATGTCCCGCATCTCATCGATCACGGCTTTGGCTTCAGCCGTGGATAGCTCATCAGGGTCCGTCCGGCCCGACGAGCTCAGGCAATGAATACAAGCCAGGTTGCAGGCATAGGTCAGCTCCCACGTCATACAGATGGGGGCATCAAGGCCGAGCTTCAGCTCATCAGTCAGCTTTGTCATGGATCTAAACCATCTCCTCTGGCTGGAGTTCCTGGGGCTGGAGAAAGTCTGAAGCAGCTAGGGAGCGAAGGGCCTGCTCGAAGGTTGGCCAGCGCTGCTGGTCGATGCCGCAATCGGACAAGGCGAGAGCCACGGTTTCATGCTCGGCCAACGAATTGACCACATTGACGAGGTCAGGGGAGCGAAGGAAGTTCAGACGGCGATTGTCGTAGTGGTAGGCCAAAGCCCCGAAGGGTTCGGGACGTAGCGACACCCGGGGGTGAAGCTGCCAGCCGGAATCAAGATCAATGAGGGGCATAGACTGTCAGATCTAGTAAACGCCGCACATGCCGTCGATGGAGATCTCTTCCACCAATAGTTCGTCCTCGACGAGCTCATCGGAGGCCGGCGCCGCGTGCTCAGCAAGGTCTTTGATTCTGGAGTCGTCGCTGATGGTGGTGGCAGGAGCAGAATTCATAGCCCCAACCGTAGTACAACGAGGTCGATTCGATGCAAGCCGGGCAATGTGCCAGGCAAGAGGGGCTGCCACAACCGGTTCACCGTGTTGCCGGTTTAGCGAAGGTCGAAGCAGACCTTGACGGTGCCGCGCCCGCCTGCCTGCACGGCATGAGCCAAGGCTTCTTCATAGTCATCCAGCCGGTAGGTCGCCCCGACTAGTCGTTCAAGTTTGGCAACCTCGACCAGTTCGGTGGCCATGTCGAAAGAGGTTCGTGTCGATCCGTCGGCCAGGGTCTCGGTCCCATAGGTATAGGACCCAACCAGCGAGGTCTCACGATGCCACAACGGGGTGAAATCCAGGGTGGCCCGGCCCGGCATGCCCAGAAGAACAACGGTGCCCCGAGGGCGGGTCATACCGATGGCCTCTTGAACTGACTTGGCGTTGCCAACGGCGTCGATGGTGACATCGGCTCCGCCGGACAGATCATCGCCAATCATGAAGCTGTTGGTGTGGCGCCGGACTGCTCGCTGAAGCTCGCTGGGCTTGACCACCTGATCAGCACCAAGGCTCTTCGCCAGGTCCACCTGTTCGGGGTATTTGGCCCCGACCAGGATTGTCCCTGCTTGGGTGAAACGTCGCAGGGCGGCAACCGTGACAAGCCCCATGGTTCCGGCCCCAAGCACCACGACCGTGGCGCCGTCGGCTATAGGGGTTCGAAGGGCGGCATGCACGCCGACTGCGGTTGGCTCGATCATGACCGCGGCTTCATCGGACATGTCATCGGGGACACGATGAAGCTGGGACTCATGGGCGACGAACTCAGTGGACCAACCGCCACCAGTTGAGGCGCACGAGCCCGTCTGAATACCCGGTTCAAGTTTGCCACTCACGAGGTGGCGATAGTCATTTCCGTCTCCGGGGGCGGCATCGGCGAAAGGTAGTTCAAAACCTCGGGCTGCATGACCGAGAACCGGCTCGAGCACAACTCGTTGGCCGTCATCCAGCTGGCCAACAACCTCATGACCAGGAGTAAAGGGGAACGACACCCAGGGCTCAAAATAGCGGGACGAATGCCCCTCGACCGTTGCGAGGTCGGAGCCACAGATGCCGGCGAGTCGGGTCTTGACTCGAACCCAGCCATCGGCTGGCAAATCGGGTGCGTCACCCTCAACCAGAGAAAGTGGCCCAGAACGGGCACCGCTTCCGGGTCGGAGTCGAGAGGTCAGAGCGGCAGCGACATAGCGCGCCTCATTGCGACGAAATTCCAGAGCCTTCACTCGGCCGAATCTACCATCTGGTAGAGAGGATCCCCGCTGCTCGGTTTGGAGCCAGCGGCGAGCCGTTCACAAACATCACGGGTGGGTGAACGGATAGTTCGATGTCATAGCGGCTCTTTATGGTGTCGTCATGAGCCTCTCCATCGATTGTTCAACCTGTGTCCGTCAGGAAACTGACAGCTGTGGCGATTGCCTTGTCAGCTTCATCACCTCCCGAGAGCCCGATGACGCGATTGTCATTGATGTTGCGGAGTTCGCGGCCATTCGTCGACTCCAGGCCGCGGGAATGATCCCAGATCTTCAGCACCAGTCCGCCGGCGGCGCCTGAAGGCCCGCAGCGCCATATCCGGCAACCGGCACGAAGCTTGACGGGAACTGGGCGGCAAACGGAGCTAGGCCGCAAGACGGTGAAATCACGGCAGGCTGGTCCGATGGATACCCCCGAAGCTGAGCGAGGAGCGTCGTCGGAGCGCGACGATCTGGCTCGACGTATCCGTGAGCTGGCCTACTCGGCGGGTCTTGACTCCATTGGATTTGCTTCGACTGAAGTTCTGGAGCCAGCCAGAACGGTCCTGCATTCCCGCAAGGCCCGTGGCTTGTCGGCCACCATGAACTTCACCTATCGCAATCCCGATCGATCGACTGACCCGACCCGAGCCATGCCGACCGCACGAACACTCATCGCGGGAGCCGTTGGCTACGGGGGAGAAGTGGTGCCAGACGCCGGGGAGCTATCCGGTCGGGTTGCCCGCTATTCATGGCGAGATCACTACGCCGACCTACGTACGTCGCTCGAAGAGGTTGCCAGCCTTCTTCGCTCCGAGGGCTACTTGGCCCAAGTTCACTGTGATGACAACTCACTGGTGGACCGAAACGTTGCTTATCGAGCTGGACTTGGTTGGTACGGCAAGAACAGCAACCTTCTGCTACCCAATGTTGGCAGCTGGTTCGTTCTTGGCTCAGTCTTGACCAATGCCGACCTGCCCACCAACTCCGAACCAGTGGCGGATCAGTGTGGATCCTGCCAACGTTGCTTTGAGGGCTGTCCAACTGATGCCATTGTCGGGCCGGGAATCATCGATGCTGGTAAATGCATTGCCTGGATCGTGCAAGCCGAAGGGGCAATTCCCCTCCAGTTCCGAGAAGCCGTTGGAGACCGGCTCTATGGCTGTGACGACTGCCAAGATGTCTGCCCTCCCAACCGGGCGCCGGTCACGGCTGGCGAAGCTGCTCCATCGGCATTGCTCCCTACCCGCAGTTTTGACGCTGAAGCCGATGCCTGGGTTTCGCTCGTCTGGCTGCTCAATGCCAGCGACGAAGAATTGATGGACCGGGTCGGCCGCTGGTACATCGCGAAGCGTGACCCGAATGTTGTTCGCCGGACGGCCCTCGTGAATCTTGGCAATACTGCCGAGCCCGATGATCCACTGGTCGTTACGGTGCTGGATGGTTACTTGCGTCAACAGAATCCACTGCTTCGCCGTCATGCGGTTTGGGCCTGTCGACGCCTGGGGCGAGATGATCTGCTCGGCCCGGTTCTGAACGATTCGGATGACGAAGTACAAGAAGAGCTGGCAGCGTCGGTTGTTGCCCGCTTTGGGCCAGACTGAGTCCGTGCGATCACATCTCCTGGTCACTAATGATTTCCCGCCAAAGGTCGGAGGCATCCAGAGCTACCTGTTTGAGCTTTGGCGCAGGCTGCCCAGTGAATCAGCAACGGTGTACTGCACGCCGCACTCTGGAGCGGTTGCCTTTGATGCCGCACAAAGCTTCCGAATCGAACGCTCGCCCGAACCCTTCTTGTTGCCGTACCCCTGGCTCAAGTCGAGAATCTGTCGACTGGCCGATGAGGTCGGGGCCGAACTGATCATCTTGGATCCAGCCCTTCCACTCGGCCATATCGGGCCTTCGTTGGGGCGCCCCTATGGTGTTGTTCTCCATGGAGCCGAGGTCACTGTTCCTGCTCGAATGCCCGGCAGCCGCCAGCTCCTGCGCCGGGTGCTACAACAGGCATCCTTGGTCATTTCTGCTGGCGAGTACGCATTGGCCGAGGCCGAGACCTGCGCTGGCCGGTCCTTGCCTTCGGTGGTTATCGCTCCCGGTGTCGACCCCAAGAGGTTTGTTCCTCCAACGGTGGCCGACCGAGCAGCGGCGCGCCGACATTTTGACCTATCTGACGACGCCCTGGTGATCTCATCAGTCAATCGACTAGTACCGCGCAAGGGAATGGATCGCCTGATTCAGGCCAGCGCGAAGCTAGCCACCACCTACCCACGGTTGCAGGTCCTGATTGGCGGAACGGGTCGTGAAGCGAAACGGCTGGAGGAGCTGGTTGCGGAGACCAGAGCCCCGGTTCGATTGCTCGGTTGGCTTTCTGATCCTGATGTGGCCCGGCTCTACCAGGCGACAGATGTGATGGCGATGTTGTGTCATGACCGCTGGCGTGGGCTTGAACAAGAAGGTTTTGGAATTGCGTTCCTTGAAGCAGCGGCCTGCGGCGTTCCTCAGGTTGCCGGCAATTCTGGTGGTGCGGCCGAAGCGGTAGTTCACAATGAAACGGGAGTGGTCGTGAACAATCCCGATGATCAGTCTGAAATTGAGGCAGCACTGGACACACTGCTCCGCAGCGATGCACTACGCCTGCGTATGGGCCAAGCGGGGCGCCGAAGGGTCGAAGCGGAGTTTGACTATGAGCATTTGGCTGGTCGGCTGGGCCAAGCGATTGGGTCTGTCGATCTGCCTGACAACTTTGACGTCTTGAGAGCGGCTGACCGCCATGGCGAAGGAGCGTTGGGGTCGTGAGACTGAGTCAACAAGCCTTGCTGCGCATCGGATTCGCCATAACTGGAATCCACGCACTGGCCACACTCCTGAGCTTGCTATTGGGACCAACAGTGCAGAACGCACTGGTTGCTGTCTTTGGCGTTCTGTTCTTCGGCGGTGCGCTGGGTTGCCTTGTAGCTTTCCTGGTCGCCATAGGTCGGAGCCGCTATGAGCAAGTCCATCTGGCCGGGGCCTTCTTTCTGGCTGACAAGGTCATCGAGCCAAAGACGCGGAAAATGGCGTACCTCATGCTTCTTGCTCAGACCTTGATCGGAGTGGTGGCCGCCAGCCTCGCCCCATTTACTCCAGTGGCGTTCAGCGTGCTCGTGCCATTGGCGGGTATGGCCGTTGTCGCCCTATTGGGTTCGATGTGTGGGACCTTCGACTCCAAACTTGGCGTCGTCGATGGCACAGCTGATAAACGAGTCTGATCAAGAATGCTCGGGTCGTGCCGATGGGCAGGTGCTGTGAAGGCTCAAAAGACCCCAGAGCGATCTTGCTCTGGTGAAAGAGCCGTCAGAGGCCTAGTGTTTAAGTGAGAACGTTCGTCGTATTGGTTCCTGACCTGACCACCCGACCAGAGGATTCCCATCGTGTCCAACCCGTCATATTCTGAGAGTGCGGTAGAACAAGCCACAGTTTCGGCCACGGCCGGCCGTTGTTTCGAGGTCGTGAGCGACCTTGAGGCGTATCCAGACTGGGTCCAGGGAATCTCATCAGTCGTCATCACCAAGCGTGATGACCAGGGTCGCCCGAGTCGCGCCTCGTTCCAAGTCGAAGCCATTGGACGATCAGCCAGCTACGAGTTGGCCTATGACTACAGCGAAGCGCCAAGACAGCTCTCGTGGTCGCTGGTGTCAGGCGACATCATGAAAGCACTGGACGGTTCATACAACTTCAGTGATTCGGCCGACCTTCCGGGTGGAACCGATGTTCGCTATGAGCTCCGGATCGATCTTGCCGTGCCACTTCCTGGTTTTGTGAAACGTCGAGCCGAGGGCAAGATCATCGAGGCTGCGCTTCCGTATTTCTGTCGACGGGTCGAGAGCGCCGAATCAGTAGTTCCGGCAGAGCACCACTAGCCAGCAAGCCGGCTTCCCTTGCTGCGGGATGGATCGTCCTAGCAGGGGCGGGCCCGAGAAATCCAAATTCTTTCTTCACCGGGCCGCATTGTGTGTCGATGAGGTTGCATGCGAATTCTCCGCCTTGACCTCGGCCTCGACAGTGGCACCGTTGACTTTCACCCTTTCGTTTCAATCGTTCACGGACTGGATGAGGTAAAGCGCGAAGGACTAATCAACTCCTTGCGTGGGATAGTCAGCGGCACGACCGCTGATCTGTCGGGCCTGGTTGAAAACAACGGCGAACTGGTTGAGCTTGCAACGGGCAACGGTGAAGTCCTCGGACCATTCACGACGGAGGATGTCGTTGTCGCTGTTGATGCTGCACAGCTTGGCGAACATAATGAGGCCGCACTTCGAGCTGAGCTCGACCAGCTCAGTCGCAAAGCCGAGAGCGATGCTGTCCACGTCGAGGAGATTCGCGCCGATCTTGACCCAACGGCGCTGATTCGAGTTCAACATCTTCGGCAGCAGTTGGCAGGCACTGCTCCGGTTACTGCTGCTGAACTACTTCGAGAATCGAATGCCCAGGCCGTCCAGGTAGCCCTGGATTCCATTGTTGGCATCGCTCCAGTGGTCTATGAAACCAAGCCTGAGATCTCAGGGATTGTTGCTCGCCTGCGTGAATACGAACAAGCACAATCCGAAGCAAAGTCTCACATCGCCCGCCTCAACCGAAAGGTGAAGGACGCTCAGTCTGACCATCTGCGAACCTCGGACGCACTGGCCGATGCCGAGCAGCGAGCCGTGCCTCGCACCCTGACCCCAGAAGAAGACGCTCGGGTTGAGGAGCTGGCAGAGATCGGATTTGATCGACGAGGCCGACGGTCAAAGAAACGGACCGAGGTGGACGAGGCCGAACTCATGACCTTGCTCCGCAAGGTCGGACAGACAACGCACGCCTCTTACGCCATGTATCGCCTTTCTCCTACCGCTGACCCTCGCGGCCTCGCTGATGTGGAGCGAGCCAAGAAAGCCAATGAGCGGGCTACCTACAATCTGCAAACAGCCCAAAACGCCTCTGCCAACGACTCAGTCCTGCTTGAGCTTTCCGCCAAACACAGCAATCTCAAGGATGAGGCTCGGGTCCATCTCGGACCAATGTTGCCAAGTGACTTGGCGACGGCCCTGCTTGGCCTGCGAGACGAGTCGGAGAATCCGATCTGGGTCGAAGGAATTACCAAGGTCTATGACACGCTGAAGGCTGCTGGAGCTCCAGTCGAAGTGGAGATTGAACCGACTGAACTGGCCGCTTGGGCGAGCGACTGGCTCCAGAACGACCTTGCCTCTCAGACATCGGATCGCAACTCCATTGACCGCCCGATGCTGGAGGAAAACCTGCAACAAGCCGAAGCGTCTCTTGATCGCCATGCGCGTGCGATGGCCAGAATTGATCGGCTCGAAGCTGATGCCAATCGATCGGTCAGCTATGCCCGAGAAGTCGAAGATCGTCTCGCTATTGCCAATGGTGAAGGTGGGCTGTCGAAGGTTGACTTGTTGGCAACGATCGCCCCTCTGGCGGAAAGAGTTCGGACTGAGGCCGGGAGCGCTGCACCGCTAGTCCTTGTTGGTGAATTCAATACTCTGGCGGATTTTGAGCTAGAAGAACTTCTGGGAGAGCTCGAAGTCCTGGCCCAAGGCGTGCAACTCATCGTTGTGACTGATCGAGAGAAGGCCGCTACGTGGGCTTCTCAGGCAGGACTGCGCCGAGCATTGCGCAGCACCATTGTCCGAATGAGCGCTTAGCAGGGTGCCAGTCCCGGCAGTATCGGATGTAAGGTCGACGGGTGACGTCGAACGAGTGCTGCATCGGGGTTGATATTGGTGGAACCAAGATTCTCGGGGTCCTAGCCGACCCGGCGAGCGGCCGCATTCTTCAGCAACTCCAAGCTCCAACTCCGACCTCCGACGCCAGCGGGCTAGGCAGCGCCATTGGCGACCTCATCGCCGACCTGATTGCGCAGAGTCACGATCAGAATGTTGGGGCGATCGGTATTGGGCTCCCCGGACTTGTTGATGTTGATGGGGTCTTGCGGTACGGACCGAACGTGCCAGGTGTGCTCTCGCTTGACATCGGTGGTGAGCTTGAGGCCCGGTTCGGGCTCCCAGTCGCGGTGGAGAATGATGCAACGAACTTCGCCCGGGCCGAACATCAATTTGGCGCGGCAAAGGGGTTCCGACATGCGATCATGGTGACCCAGGGAACGGGAATCGGCGGTGCTCTTATCATCAACGATGAGGTGTTTCGTGGGGCGAACGGCTTCGCCGGGGAACCCGGCCATATGCAAGTTGAAGCTGATGGCTATCGCTGCGCTTGTGGACGTCATGGCTGCTGGGAGACGGTGTCATCGGGTGCTGGCCTGGTCAATCTGGCACGAGACCGGGTGGCCTCTGGCGGCGGGCAGCAGATTCTCTTCCATGCTGAAGGAGACGAAGGAGAAATTCGAGGTGAACACGTTTCGGCCGCATTCTTGGAGGGTGACCCGGAGGCAGTTGCCCTGGTCTCTGAGTTTGCAAACTGGGTCGCCGTGGGGCTCGGCGGCCTAGTCTCGCTCCTTGACCCGGAGATCATCGTTCTCGGAGGTGGGCTCACGCCGTTTGGGATTCACTTCATCCAACAGGTTCAGGACTCCCTGTCTGAGCACAGCGTCGGTGGACCATTCCGGCCGGAGGTCCCAATCGTTTCTGCCGAACTTGGTCCCGCTGCTGGCGCAGTTGGGGGCGCTCTATCGGCGTCAGCGTTGCTTGACTTATCAAGACTGAGTTCAGGAGGAATTTCCAACGACTCCGCGTAGGCAGAATCGAACTGCGGTCTCAATCACCGACTCATCCAACGGATCATCCGAGATAGCGAATTGACGGGCAAGCTCGTCGCTCACCCCGCGTACCGCAGTCGCCATTACCCTGGCGTCCCCTTGCTCGATCAAGCCCAAGTCCATGGCCTCACCGATGTGTTTGGCAGTATCGCTGATCACTATTCGCCGACCGCGACGCATGTCTTGGGCGAAGCGCTCTTCGGTCCATGCAAACATGACCAGTCGGATGACCTCTGGATGCTCGATGGACCAGGCAAGGGTCGAGCGAATGCCGAGTTCCAGCCGTTCGATCGGATTGTCCGCAGTACGGATGGCACGATTCTGGTTGCGACGCAGGTCACGAAGCGCATCGCGGAGGATGTGCAGGAGGAGTTGGTCCTTGGAGGAGAAGTACCAATAGAAAACACCCTTGCCCACTCCGACTCCATCCACAATTTCTGAAACCGATGTCGGGTGGAATCCGTTTTGTGCGAATTGGCTGGTCGCGAAGGCCATCAAGGCGTCGCGCCGGTCCTTGCCACGAGCGGTCAGTGTCCGGTTTTGAGGCGAGGAGGTCAGGGACATGGTCTCTAGAGACTAGATATTTCTTGACCGGCCGGTCAAGAACACCCCATCCAAGCTGCCCGGTCAGGGCAGGGACCGGTCTATGTGTTTGGCTCGGCCCAATCGAGACTCCGCTCAACAGCCTGTTGCCATCGCTGGTACAGACGATCGGCCTCAGACCGGTCCGGTGCAGGCTCCACTCGTGTGTCAGCGGCCCATGCCGCACTCACATCGGCCAAGGAGTCCCAGAAGCCTTCGGCTAATCCCGCCAGGTAGGCCGCCCCGAGCGCCGTAGTCTGCTGGCACACTGGTCGGGTCACGGCAACGCCTAGCTGATCGGCTTGTAGTTGCAGCAAGAGATTCATGACCGAGGCACCGCCATCGACTCGGAGTTCTCCAAGCTCAAGTCCGGAACTCTCACTCATGATGTCGACGACGCCACGGACCTGATATGCCATGGACTCAACAGTTGCCCTTGCTAACTCGGCTCGACCTGTCCCGCCCGTGATACCAACAATGGTGCCGCGGGCATAGGGATCCCACCAGGGACTCCCGAGGCCAGCGAAAGCGGGAACTAGGTAAACGTCGCCGGTCGAGTCGACGCTTTCAGCCAAGGGCCCAATTTCGGACGCATCTTTGATGATGCCAAGGCCGTCACGAAGCCACTGGATTGCGGCGCCAGTGACAAAGATCGAGCCTTCGTAGGCATAGGTCGGGGCCTCATCGGGCCCAAGCGTCCAGGCCACGGTCGTGAGCAGACCCTCAACCGGCTCAGGGCATTCTGAGCCGACATTCATCAGTAAGAAGCTGCCGGTTCCATAAGTATTCTTCGTCATGCCCGGTTCGAAGCAAGCCTGGCCGAACAAGGCGGCCTGCTGATCCCCAGCAACACCCGAAATAGGGATGCCCGGTCCGAATGCTGTTGTGTCAGCAGTCATTCCGAACCGTCCGCTGCTCGGAAGAACTTCGGGCAGCGATTCAATCGGGACCTCCAGCAGCCGGCAGAGCTCGGGGGACCATTCCATCGTCCGGATGTCAAAGAGCAGGGTCCGGCTGGCATTGGATGGTTCGGTCACAAAGGATGACCCTCCGGTCAGCTTCCAGATCAGCCAGGAGTCGATGGTTCCCAGGGCAAGGTTCTTGTCAGCAACTACTCCACCCTCAGTCAGCATCCAGCGAAACTTCGTTCCGGAGAAATAAGGATCGAGACCAAGGCCAGTCTTGTTTCGCACCTCAGGCAGGTGGCCGGCGTTGACAAGACCTTGACAGAACTCAGCGGTCCGGCGGTCTTGCCAAACAATGGCTGGATGACGGGGCTCTCCGGACTGGCGATCCCAAGCAACAACGGTTTCTCGCTGGTTGGTGATCCCGATAGAAAGCACTGGTTCGGCAAGTTCCGCCACCAGGTCCTTGATGACCGAGCAGATGGCGTCCCATATTTCGGAGGCATCGTGCTCGACCCAGCCAGGTTTGGGGAAAAACTGGGTGAACTCCTGATACTTGAAGCCAACGATCTCACTCTCATGGTTGATAGCAAGGGCGCGCACTCCCGTCGTGCCAGCATCCAAGGCGACAATCACAGACATAGCAAACCCCCATGTGCATAGCCCCGCTTGATGTCTCAAGTGGGTCCCAACTATCACGACCATAGCCCTGGATGCTGGCCTAGGATGTTTGAGCTGACCGCGGCCATGAATGAGGAAAACCATGCGAGTAGGAATCCTGACCGGAGGCGGCGACTGTCCCGGTCTGAACGCGGTCATTCGAGCCGTCGTTCGCAAGGGAGAACGGCACTACGAGGATGAAATCTTCGGGTTCCTTGATGGCTGGCGAGGTGTGGTTGATCAGGATTTCATGACGCTGGATGTTGAATCCTTACGTGGCATCTTGCCCCGTGGAGGAACCATCCTCGGGACCTCACGAATCACGCCGTACATGACAGATGATGGCTTAGAGAAAGCACGCAGCACGATCGACTCGATGAAGCTTGATGGAATCATCGCCATTGGTGGTGAGGGCACACTTTCTTGCGCCAACGAGATGGTGAAGTTGGGATTCCCCATCATTGGTGTGCCAAAGACCATTGACAATGACATCGGCCTGACCGAGCGCACCTTTGGTTTTGATACCGCCGTCATGATTGCGACCGAGGCGATCGACCGGCTTCACACAACGGCAGAGAGCCACAACCGGGTGATCGTGGTTGAGGTTATGGGACGACACGTCGGCCACATCGCCACCTGGTCGGGTATCGCCGGCGGAGCGACCATGACGCTGATTCCCGAAGAGCCATTTGATATTACTGAAGTCTGTGAAGCGTTGACTCGTCGTCACCAACGTGGCAAGTACGCGTCAATCGTGGTTGTTGCCGAAGGTGCGAAGCCCAAACAGGGAACGCTCGAAATCGCCAGTGAAGAGTTGGACGAATATGGCCACATTCGGTTGGGAGGGATCGCCAACGTGATCGCCACCGAAATTGAGCAGCGAACGGGGTTCGAAACACGAGTCACGATTCTTGGCCACGTGCAACGCGGAGGTAGCCCCACGGCCTATGACCGGGTGCTGTCCACCTGGTTTGGTACCGAGGCTATCGACGCCGTTCATGACCAGGCCTGGGGGCAAATGGTTGCCTTGATTGCGAACCGGGTGGTGCGCGTCAATCTGGAGGATGCCGTTGCCGAACTCAAGACTGTCAACCCCCAACTATGGGACGTCGCCACCCAGTTCTTCGCGTAGCGCCCTGACCACTTGATCCTGCTCATCTCCCTGAATGAGCGCGCTGCAACGCCCTAGGCTCAACTGCCCTCGTTCTCGTTCGAGTCCTCTTCGGAGTTCTCGGTCGCTTCGGACTGGGTCACACAGTCGGCGAAGTCCGCCCGAGTGGCCGCCCCAATCGGACTAGCTTCGATATTGGTCAAAGCGATCTCGCCCAGAGAGTCTTCGATTCGAATAGCCGTGACTCCATCCAGCCCAGTCAAGGTGCAGACTAGCTCTTCGGTGATGGGTATCTTCTGGTCCGCGAGCTCGCGGAATGAGAACGAATCGGCCACCGTGATAACCAGGACCTCGTTGTCGCTGAGTGTGGCGATCGGAGCCAGGGCAGCAACAACGCGCGGACTGATGAGCGCACCGTCCAGCAAAACCTCTTCCGCATTGGGACCATCTACGAGATTGATGAGGGCGTCGTCGAAAGTTGGCGGATTGTCCAGCAGGCGGTTGACTCTCACCAGTTGACCATCACCGTCATGCCAGTAGAGAGCAAGTTCAAAGCTTTGGGCTGGTACAGGTTCTGATGTCGTTGGCACCCCAGTGGTGGTTGTGAATAGTCCCGGTGGGATGTCCTGCAACTCGCTGGCCTGCTGATCCTCGGGGAGGACACAAGATGAGGCGAATAGCAAGGCCCCGATAGTTAGGAGGACGGGCCACTGGTTGGAGACTCGGGAGCGTCTGAGCCGGTGACACTTGGGCGTGCTCACAGCGCCATCTCCTCATCCAAGTCTTCGAGGTTGCCGATGGGAATCTCGACCACAAAGCGCGCTCCATCTCGACCATCGACCCGATCAGTCACCCACACCTGCCCGTCATGCAGGCGAACATGTTCGGTCACTAGTGAGAGGCCGAGACCCACGCCCATGGCGGTATCACGCCGACCAGCATCACCCTTTGACCTAGTGAATCGGTCGAAGATTCGTAAACGTTCTTCGGGCGGAACCCCGGGGCCAGCATCCTCGACGGTGATCTGCACCCTTGTTCCGACCAGTCGGTAGCTGACGCAAGTCGCTCCACCGGCATATTTGCGGGCGTTCTCCAACAGGTTGGAAACGACTTGAGCCAGTCGCCTCTTATCGGCCACGACAATGAGTTCATCGAACCGGGGATCAATGGTGATTGGAACCTCCGGCGTTTGAGAGTGGGCCACAACCGCTCGCAAGAACTCCGCGAGAACGAGAGGGCTCAGATCGAGGGTTGCCGCACCAACATCGAGCCTGGAAATTTCCAGCAGATCTTCTACCAGGCCTTGGAATCGCTGGATGTCCTGCTTGAGCAGGGTCACGGCTTGTTGGGCCGGTTCGGGCAGTTCGTCGCGCCTTCGTTCCAATACCTCAACTGATGCCGCCAAGGTCATGAGTGGTGACCTCAACTCGTGGCTGACATCAGAGGCGAAACGCTCGTCTCGTTCGATCCTGGTTCGAAGCGCATCGACCATTTCATTGAAGGATGAGGTCAGTCGACCCAAGTCTCGGTCAACGCTGGGGTCCAGTCGAGCCTCGAAGTCGCCCTCGGCGATCGCTTCTGCTGCTGCGGCAATGTGAGCGACCGGTTGCAGGGCTCTTCTCGCCGAGTAGTAGCCGAGCAGGGCGCCACCAACGCTTGCGGTGACTGCTACACCGATCAGGATGACACGCAGCGAGTTGAGCGTTGCTGCCAGGTCATTCATCGGAGTTACTTCGTAGTAGGAGACGTTAGACGGCATGGTCAAGCCGATGCCATACACCACATCTCCTGATGCTTCGACGTAGCGCATTTCTGCACTCCCGAGCGAAATGACTGAGGTACGAAGATCTGCGGGGATTGCTTGACTTTCTAGGCCGTAGGAGTATTCCTTGCCGGTGCCTCGAATGAAGAGCACCTGGGCTCCGTTTGGAGTGAACAGGCTGTCAAGGACTTGGCGCGACGGGTCTTCGATCTCACTCTCGTCATCTTCGTCAGGATTATCTTCGGCTGCATCGGCTTGAATCCGGGCGATCTCCTCTTCGGTCGGTAGGGCGACCAGGCCGCTCTGCAAGATTCGGGCGTTCCGATAGATCTGTTCCTGTGCTGCTTCTTCGAAGGCTGCGACGAGATTTCTTTGAGCCAAACCGAAGGTGGCCAGGGCGACCGCGGTAGAAAGCAGCATCGCCCCCAGGGCATAGATGGAGGTGACTCGTGCCAGGAGGCCCAGACGGGCAAGCCAGCGCTTCACGGTTGGAGTTTGTAACCCAGTCCTCGAGAGGTGACTACATAGCGAGGACTGCTGGGATCGGACTCGACCTTGGTTCGGAGGCGACGTACATGGACATCGACCAAGCGACCGTCCCCGAAGTAGTCATAGCCCCAGACCCGTTCCAGTAAGACTTCACGGCTAAAGACCTTGCCTGGTTGTGAGGCCAGCTCGACCAACAGTTTGAACTCGGTCTTGGTTAGGTGGAGCTCTTCGCCGTTCTTCAACACAAGGCCCTCATCAGGACTGACTTCGAGGTCGCCAACGACGATGCGTTCCATGGAGCCGTGTTCGGAGGTGCGGGACCGCCTGAGCAGTGCCCGAATGCGAGCAGAAAGCTCCTTTGGGGCAAAGGGCTTGGTGAGGTAGTCGTCGGCCCCGGCTTCGAGGCCAGCAACGACGTCGTGGGTGTCATTTCTGGCCGTCACCATGATGATCGGTACATCACTAATACGACGGATAGATCGACAAACCTCGAAGCCATCAACCCCAGGAAGCATGATGTCGATTAGCACAACATCCGATGCCTGAGCCTTGAATCGCTCCATCGCCGCCTCGCCAGTTTCCGCCTCGTCGACTTCCCAACCCTCATCTTCAAGGGCGAGTTTTACCGCCTGGCGAATGCGACCATCATCTTCAACCGTCAGAATTCGTGTACCCACACCCAACATGGTGCCTGATCTGCGAGCGCTGGGGTGGTCATCAGACATAATTTCCGCGATTGGCTACATATTTCCGTGGTCAACTGGCCAGTTTGAAACCAGACGGCGAGCTCGGTCAGGGCCTTTGATCGGCGTCTACTTCGAGCAAGAGGTCTCGAAGTTCATCAAATAGAGCAGGCGGAGCGGCCAGGGCGAATTCGGTCGTTGGCTGAGAGCCGCGCAAATCACCGATGGTGGCTCCAGCCTCTGTTGCAATCAGGAGCCCAGCAGCCATGTCCCAGTGGTTCAAGCCGCGTTCGTAGTAGGCATCGACCTGCCCATCGGCCAGAAAGCAGAGATCAAGGGCGGCTGACCCGGAGCGTCGGATGTCACGAACCCGAGGCAGCACCTTCACCAGAACCTCGGCCTGTCCCTCCCGACGATCTGCGAGGTAACCAAAGCCCGTGGCAATCAAGGATGATGCGAGATCGACGGGCGTGTTGATACTGAGACGTTCACCGTCTTTGCGTGCGCCTTGGCTCAGAACAGCCTCATACATGGTGTCTGTCGAAGGCTGGTACACGACGCCAGCGACCACAACTCCGTTTTGTTCAGCAGCAATTGAGACACCGAAAGCGGGCACGTTGTAGACAAAGTTCGTTGTTCCGTCGATCGGGTCGATGATCCATCGAACTCCAGAAGCCGATGCTCGCTCACCACCCTCTTCGCCAAGAATGCCGTCGTCGGGTCGGGCAACGAGAATGCCGTCGATGATGAGGGCTTCGGCTGCCTTATCGGCTGCGGTGACCAGATCGACTGAGGAGGACTTCGTTTCGGTTGACAACACGACTGTGTCCCGCATAGATAGGGCAAGCTGGCCCGCCTCGCGGGCAAGCCGAACTCCGAGGTCGCGCAAGTCAGTGAACTCCGGTCGGGATGAGTTGTCGTCATTTCGGTTGTTGTCAGATGCAGTCATGATGTCCTGTTCGCTCCTACCTATGTCTGGTGGCGGGGGTCCTCGGGGTGTGCGCTGACCTTCCACTCATTCATGGCGCGAAGCGTTAAAGATGCGACGATGCCAACGCCGACTGCGCAGATGAGGCCACCCAGGAGCGCTCCGAGCGCAGACACTGTGGCTGAGCCACTAAGAATGTCGCCAATCCCGTAGCCGATGAGTCCGCCGAGCAGGCCGCCGACTAGAACACCGGCAAACGCCAACCAGCGGGCGGGTACTGGCGGGGTGGCAATCGAGGGAACCGGAGCTGTCAGGCCATCGAAGGGCATGGGGCTCTTGGCGCCCGATTTCTCAATCGCTGTTGAGAAGTCACTGGGTGTTGAAGGCATGTCTTCTGAGGGCTCAGGCATTGATGACAGTATAGGATTGCCTGATGAGGACAGGGCCGTGACATCCGGACATGCGGATACCCATGTTCCCGAACGCGGGCCGGACGGCCTTCGCCATTGGCTGGTCGCAGGCGGAGTCATTCGCAATGAGGCCTCCGATGTTCTTCTTGTTCAAAACCGACGACGCAATGGTGAGCTGGATTGGAGCCCCCCGGGAGGGGTAGTCGACCCAGGGGAGACACCGAAAGGCGGGTTGACACGCGAGGTGATGGAGGAAACTGGACTACAAGTCGCGCAATGGGAAGGTCCCCTGTACCGGGTTGAAGTGACCGCACCCGGATTCGGTTTCTTTCTCCAGGTCGAGGCCTTCCGGTCGGTCAGCCATGCCGGAACCTTGCTCATCGAAGATCCCGACCAGATCGTGGTCTCCGCATCCTTTGTGGCCATGGATGAGGCGATCAAGTTGCTTGACTCGGCTCCGCGCTGGGTCGCAGAGCCCCTCATTGATTATTTCGACAACGAGATCACCGATGGCAGGCTGTACGCCTTTGACGTTGCCGGGGAATCACACTCCAACCAGACCGTGACCCGTCGAACCTGATGTCGATACCCGGATCTGCGGCTCGCACGCCGCCCCGCTCCTCGGCGACCATCCTCCATGTTGATATGGACGCCTTCTTTGTCTCGGTAGAAATCCGAGAGGACCCGTCGCTACGCGGAAAGCCGGTCGTGGTTGGCGGGAAGGGCCCCCGAGGAGTAGTGGCGGCTGCCAACTACGAAGCTCGCGTCTTTGGGGTGCACTCGGCGATGCCTTCCTCGATTGCTCGCCGACGCTGCCCTCAGGCCATCTTTGTGGCTGGGAACCACAAGCTCTATTCCCAGGTCAGCGTCGGGATCATGGATATCTTCCAGCGGGTCACGCCACTGGTTGAGCCTCTCTCATTGGACGAGGCCTTTCTGGATGTCTCGGGGGCCGAACGCCTGCTTGGACCGGCTCCGGATATAGCCCGCCAAATCCGACAGACTGTTTGGGAGGAGCAACGTCTGCACTGCTCAGTCGGCATCGCTGGATCGAAGCTCATCGCCAAGCTGGCCTCGCAAGACGCAAAACCTCGGGTCGTCGGCAACCGGGTGGAACGTGGCGTTGGAGTGAAGCTGGTTGAGGTTGGAACCGAGGCGGACTATGTCCGGCCAATGCCCATTCGGGCCATGTGGGGGGTTGGTCCCAAAACGGCCGAACGTCTGTCCGGGTTGGGTATCGCTACGGTCGGTGATCTGGCCGACCTTCCCCTGGAAGTCCTCATTGGTGCTGTTGGTCAGGCATCCGGACGACACCTCCATGCCGTCTCGAACGGACGTGATGCGCGGCCAGTCGAACCCAGTCGACCAACCAAGTCCATCAGCCATGAGGAGACGTTCCGGACCGACCTCACTGACCCCGTTGCCCTCCACACCGAACTGGTTCGCATGTCTGATTCGGTCGCCGAGCGACTTCGAGCCGCAGGTCATCGAGGTCGAACCGTATCGATCAAGGTCAGGTACCCGAGCTTCCAGACCCTGAGCCGATCTGTCACTCTCGACCGAGCAACGGATAGTGGGCAACGGATCTTGGGAGTAGCCAGCGAACTGTTCGAGGCCTTGGAGATTGGTGCTGGCATTCGTTTGCTCGGAGTCGGAGTCTCGGGACTGCAGAGCGGTTATGGCGACCAGCGGTCTGTCGGTGGACAGGATCAATCTGGTGGGCAGGGTCAGTTCGGTGGGCAGGGTCAGTTCGGTGGGCAGGGTCAGTTCGGTGGGCAGGATCAGTTCGGTGGGCAGGGTCAGTTCGGTGGGCACAGCCAGGGGAGACTGTTTGCTCCAGATCCAGATGATGGTGAGTCAGCCAAAGTCGATCTGGCCGTCGATCCGGCCCGAGTGAAAGACTGGGAAAGGGCCGACCAGGTGATGGATGAAATCCGCTCAAGGTTCGGATCGGGAGCTATCGGACCTGCGGCCTTAGCCCAACCAAGCCCCGATTCGGCGAAGCGGGTGCCTGAGACCGGTCGAGATCTACCGATTGACAGGCCAGCTGCAGATGAGAAATACTGAGCCTAACCATGGTCCAGAAGTGGGTTAAAAGGTGGCTTTGGAATAAGGGATTGTTGTTTGCGCGTTGTTCAATGGGCCAAGGTGCGCGACAATGATCAAACTGTTGGATGGAGTGGGCCCCCGGGCTCGACATTCCGGGCCGAAGGAATCAGCGATGCCGCTGTCTGATAACGAACAAAAAATTCTCCTCGAGATAGAAAAACACCTCCACGAGAGTGACCCACACCTGTCCAAGGTCGGCGAAGCCACTATCTACCGACAGGTCATGGGTTCGGTTCGATGGAACGTTCTAGGGTTCCTGGTTGGATTGGGACTGATGGTCGGCACGCTCCAGATCCATTTCATGTTGGCCTTTGGTGGATTTCTGGTCATGTTGCTCAGTGCTTTGGCACTCGAGCGAAACATGCGGCTGATGGGTCGGGCTGGTGTGAATCAGGTCACCAGCGCATTTCGAGCGGCCAATCCGAATGTTCGTCGAAATCGCGATGGTGAGTCACCTCGCGGCGGGGAACGGTCCGTTGACGAGGACTAGTTGGTAGACAGGATCCTTCGTGGGTCCAGATCATGCAGCCAGCGCCGCCACACGGGAACATGATTCTTCACCGTCTTGACAATGGCAGCGGATTGCTGTTGAGCCACAAGTACCTCATTGCCTAGGTCCTTCTGACGGCTGTAGCGAGCGATCGTTGAGACGTGGGCCAACTTGTTGACAGCATCAGAAGGAACTCGCCGCTTGCGGCTTACCCGCTGGGCGAACTCACTTCGGGTTTCCCATCCTTCGCGCTTCAAGGAATAGCCAAGTTCCAGAGCTTCTGAGGCTTGCTCCCAAGCGACATCAATCTTGCGAGCCGGTGTCGATGCACGCTGCAATGACGTCCTACGTCTCAGGAAGTAGAAGAGAGGTAGGCCGCCCAGGTAGGCAAATGCGAGCCCGATCACGCCGAGTAGTCTCCAGCTAACACTGAACCCATTTCCGTTCGCTGCCAGGTCGCCAGGCTGCGGGGTCTCTCCGTCATTCAGGCCGAGCAGGTCGGAGTCGAAGTCAGTTCCAGGTGTATTGATGGGGGCGATTGTGGTTGTTGGGCCGTCCTCATCTTGGGCCGGTTCGGCGTCTTGTGACTGGGAGAGCTCGGTGTGGGAAGCGTCCGGTGCGCCTCGACCCGGCGTTGGCTCGAAGGCGACCCAGCCAAGCCCCTCGAACCAGACTTCGGGCCACGCGTGGGTATGGCGTCCGCTGACGCGGTACTCGTTCTCGTTGCCCGTCGGCTCTCCCCAAGTGAAGCCAACAGCGACCCGGGCTGGTGCGCCCAAAGAACGTGCCATCAAGGCGAACGTTCCACTGAATTGCTGACAGAAACCGATGCGCTCGTCGAGGAACTGCCCGATTGGGTCACCCTCACGCTTGGACAAGTTGATGCTGTACTCAAATTCTCGAAAGTGATTCTGCAGAGCCAGCATTTCTTCATAGCGGGTTGTGGTCCCGGCGGTGATTGCCAGTGCCTCGCTGGCGACGCGCTCAGTTAGATCATTGGGAAGCTCAAGATATTGCTCAGCAATGTCTTGAGGGACCGCAGTTGACGTCGCGTTGAGCTGCTCGGCGGAGAACTGAGTGATGTTCGATTCCAGGACATATACCGCACCATCGCTGGTCGAATGCTCGCTGCTAACCGTGAGCGAGCTGGTCTCACTATTCCAGGTGGCGGGAACGTCACTCTCAATGATCCTGCTCGGGCTGAACGCAGCGGGGAGCCAGATCGAACTCAGGGCCTCAATCTTGAACTCTTGTCGCAGCGGCTGCGATTCAGTCCCGCCAATGGCAGTTGTTCCAGGAAGACGGCCAGCCTCTGGTTCGAACTTTCCCTTTGTCTGCCAGAACCCATCCTCATAGGTATCAAGCCCGGCGACCCGCCAGTATGAGGGGTGATCAGCAATGACCGTGAACATGGTGACGTCTGTTTGTTCAGCAAGCTGATTCTGGATGCTGACATAAGGACTGATGACGTAGCGGGTCGAATCTCCTCTATTCCGCCAGTAGTAGAGTTCGTCGGCGTCCGCACCGGGAAAAGCGGGGCCCACGAAGAGCCCAGCCAGCAACGCAACGGCGCCGATGGCAAAGCCCGAACGGGCGATGCCGCGGGGGCCTCGGCGGGCGTCAGCGAGTAACCAGACTCCGCCGGAGGCCAGATTCGTTGTGCGCTGAGTAATGGCCCAGAAGATCACAGCCGCAGCAAAGACGATGGTTGATCGCTTCTGGAACTCACCAGATCCCAAGATCGAGGCAAAGAGGAAGATAAGGGAGGCGGGAAGAACTGGTTCGAAAGCCAGGCGGAGCCGTAGCGCTCCCCAGTCCGTGAGGAAGGACATGGTCCAGGCAGCGATTATGGAAGCGGCAACGAAGGGGTCGCCAGTTTCCACCGGTGCTCGCTGTTTTCGAAAGTCGACGACGCCCTGACGGGCCAGTTCCGCGAAACTGTCCAAAGTTGCTCGGGTCGGTAGGAGGCCAAGTTGCTGGGTGCCTGGCGCGTAGCGAAGCTCGAGCAGGAAGGCGAGACCGAGTGCTGAGAAGATGAAGGAACCCAAGAGCGAGACTCGGGCCGTACGTAGCAGGACCGTAAGCCCTCCCGAGACGACAGCCGCCGCGATTATCGGAAGAACTGCTGAACCGTCCTGAAAGAGGCGGACGAAGCCGTAGCAGGCAGCAGGTACCAGGAGCAGTGAGGCAACAATAAGCGCGGGGTTGCTGGCTGAGGACGGATCAGCTGTGTTGGATTGCTCCGTCTTTCCCTCCGCGCCGGGCCCGGCCGCGGCCGCCTGAGGAATGTTGGCTTGGGGCACAGCTGCTCTTCCCCGAGTTGAACCAGTCGCCCCTGAACCACTCACTGCTGGACCCTGCCTCGAGATGGGCGGACCGGGTAGGCCGATGCAGAAGCAACCGAGCCACGGCTGACTATTGGATTCACAACAGCCTTTGACCAAGCAACGGGCAAGGGCGACGTACCGTCGTGCAGTATCCAGTCATTGGAAGGGGCGGCGACACCACTCTCACAGATGATGGTGATGACTTGTCCATAGGTGCGACGGGCGATAGCCAGAGATGCTTCGAACTCCGACCCTGGTTGGCCGGTGATGACGACAAGCGTGCCCCCGCGTCCGATCCTTGTCGTCTCATCGATGGTGCGAACCAGCGAAGCGGACTGGGTTGGCTGGACAATCGCCAGCTGCTCGTCAATCGCGTCCAGCTCGGCGCGACTTCGAATGTCAGCGAACGTTCCTGAGCCTGAGGTGACGTAGCGCAGGGCATCATCGCCCCGCCATCCGGCATAGAGCACACTCAAGGTCGCCGAGACTGCTCGTTCGAATCCTGCGTCAGAATATGCCTCGGATCGTCGATCGAGGATGACCGTTACCCGGCCAGTTCTCGGTCGTTCTTCCTGCTTGACAACGAGTTCGTCTGACCGGGCTGATGCCCTCCAGTGGACCCGGCGAAGCTCATCGCCAACAACGTAGGGTCGTAGAGCAAAGAACTCGTCGCCACCTGAGGCCAGGGATCGGATTGGTTGCTGGTCGGCTGTTGGATCATTGCCTGCTGTTGAGTGGAGGGCACCCAGGTCGACAAGTTCAGTATGGACGACAAGAGACACCTGATCTGATGCCCGGATCAGCGAGGTCGTGAGACCAAGCGGGTCACCGATTCGTAGATCCAGCGGCCCGATACTGAGAACTCCCCGCTGCTGGGTAGGTAGGCGATAGGCGACTTTGGCTGTTTCCTTGCCCTTGATTGGAGCCAGGATGAGTGAAGCTCCGGAACTGTTTTGGACTTCATCACGCAGATGAAGCACAGGAGTTCGACGCCGCGACTGATTCTGAAGCGAGAGGTCAACCCGGGCCGGTGTGCCCACCCGAAGTCGGTTGGGGCTGGCGACGCGTAGGACGGAGAGTTCGAGGCGGGCCGACAGGGTTGCGATGATGGCGGCAATGAGGGCAACGAACCCCATGCCGGCCAGCAAGAAGAGTTCAGGAACTCCGAACGTACGACCTAGGGCCAAGCAGAGACCAGCTGCAACGAGAAGACCAATGCCTGCTCGTGTGAAGCGCATCAGGACCGATCGTAGGGAACGGGTACGGCTCCCAAGATGTCTTGGATGACATCTTCACTACTGATCCCTCGGAGAAGCGAGTCAGAGTTCAGGATCAGGCGATGAGAGACAACGTCGGAAGCGACGGCCTTGATGTCGTCATCGGTCACGAAGTTCCGACCCGAGGCCGCTGCCTTGGCTCGGGCGACTCGTTGCAGGCTGAGGGTGGCTCGGGGCGACATTCCGAGCTGGATGGATGCGTGCTGACGCGTGGCTTCGGCAATATCAATCAGATAGGCCCGTAGGTCGGGCTCAATATGGACCTTGCTTACCATGGCAACCATTGCGGTGATGTCCGCAATGCTCGCAATCGGTTGAAGCTGATCAACAACCCCATCGGTTTCGTGAGTCTGGAGAATGGCAAATTCGTCATTGCGATCGGGGTAACCAACCGAGATCCTCATCAAGAATCGGTCCAGCTGACTTTCGGGCAGGGGATAGGTTCCCTCCTGTTCGATGGGATTCTGGGTGGCGAGAACCATGAACGGTTTTGGCAGGGGATGGGTTACCCCATCCACCGTGACCTGGGCCTCCGCCATTGCCTCAAGGAGGGCCGACTGGGTTTTGGGCGAAGCCCGATTGATCTCGTCAGCCAGCACCATCTCCGCGAAGATTGGACCGGCACGAAATTCAAACACTGAGTCGTTTCGATTCCAGATACTAACCCCCGTCACGTCCGCTGGGAGCAGGTCTGGAGTGAATTGGATCCGACCAAGTTTGGCATCAATGCTGGCTGCAAGCGTCTTGGCTAGGGTCGTCTTTCCGACCCCGGGGATGTCTTCGACCAAGAGATGGCCGCCGGCAAGCAGGCAGAGCAGGGTCTTCTCGATGACGTCTCGTTTGCCTCGAATGACCTGTTCCATATTGTCGGCTATGGCTTTGTGCGCTGCAGCAAATCTCGATGCTTGATTCTCGTCCAACGCCGCTGCCTCAGTCATAGTCACCATCGCAGGCTAGTAGGCCCAAGACCTGACCTAGACTCAGGCAGTGAAATCTGTGTTGGCTATTGATGTTGGTGGAACAAAGATGGCGGCTGGCGTCGTCGATCAGGAGGGGAATCTTCTCCGACGGACGATGCTGCCGACGCCGGAAGAGGGTTCGGCAGAAGAACTGTTCGGGGTGGTCAGATCCCTGATTGGACAGCTCGGTATTGCTGATGAGGACGACACCACGGCTGCGCGTCTTAACACAGAGGACCTTGTGGCTTGCGGGGTCGGTTGTGGCGGCCCGATGACGGGCGCAGCACGTGGAGGTCATCGTGCCCAAGTTTCTCCCTTGAACATTCCGGGGTGGCGGTCCTTTCCCTTGGCCGAGCGAGTGGCGGAATTGACGGGCTTGCTGACAACGGTCGACAACGATGCCAAAGCCTTCGCCCTGGGCGAAGGCTGGGTCGGTGCCGCTGCTGGTGAGTCGGACTATGTCGGCATGGTGGTCTCCACCGGTGTCGGTGGGGGGATCGTTTGCAACGGCCGACTCCTGGACGGAGCCGATGGCAACGCCGGGCATATCGGCCAGGTCATTGTCTGCCCTGAAGACGGTGGCGATAGCCATCAGCCGCCGGGGCAGATACGAGGAGTGTTGGAAGCGGAGTGCTCAGGAACCTCGCTGGCCTACTGGACGGGAAAACCAGCGGTCGAAGCTAGCGATGAGGTCAAGACGAGAACAGGCCGATTGGTGGGTCAAGCAGTTGGCTCGATAGCGAATCTGCTCGATCTGCAGCTCGCCGTGGTTGGTGGCTCTGTCGGCCTTGGGTTCGGGGCACAGTTCTTTGCTGCCGCTCAGCTGGAAATCGATCGAGTTTGTGACCTGGACTACTCCCGAGGAACCAAGATTGTGCCCGCCGGAAATGGCGACGCGAGCCCATTGATTGGTGCTGGGGCGTTGGCCTTTCGGGCCCAAGGCATGCAGCTAGGAGCCGTGCTCGCTCCGTGACCACCAGTTTCTGATCTGGCACCGCTACAGCACGTACAAACGTGCTTGGCTCCAGAAGTTGCTAGATGGGCTTGGTGGCTTGCCACTCCAGCCAGGTCACGAGTTCCTCGGCTCCTACTGGCTGATCTTGGTCTCGCCCATAGGCCGTCTCCAGGCGAAAGCTGATCCATGCAGGGTCAGGAAGCGGGAGAAACGGTCGACGGCGCCACCAGTTCGTGGGCGCGTGATCTTGAGCTGACCGTAATGCAGTTGACCAAAGACCTGGACGTCGCAGGATGGCGAGAACGAGTTCGACACTGATCAAACCAGCTGGCAACTTGGACGATGAAGACACATAGACAACCTACTTGACCGATGGAGCCAACGAATACTGTTCGGTTAGCGAATCTGTCGGTCCGAGAGCTGTGTCCGGTGGAGAAAGCTGTTTGCCGAGTCTTGTCCAGCTCGGCCGTTTCGGCCTTGCTACTTCGGAACGTCTTTCCATGGACCACGATCCAGCTTTGGTTCCTTGGGAAGTCCGAGAACCATCTCACCAATGATATTGCGTTGTACCTGGCTGGTTCCGGCATAGATGGTGCCAGCACGAGCATTCAAGAACGTGCCGATCCAGCTGCCGGAGTCGTTGGGGGCTCCGGGTGAGTCGGGGCCAAAGGCGCTGGAGGGGAACTTGCCGTCGATGATCATCCCGTCGGCGCCAAGAACATCCATCGAGAGTTCGGTCACCTCCCGGTGGTACTCGCTCCAGAAGAGCTTGAAGATTGATGCGTCGGCACCCGGATGTTCTCCAGCAAGGAACTTCGTCAAGGTCCGCATGCCGAGGTATCCCATGATCTGCGCCTGCATGTAGGCGGCCACAAGTTGATCACGAATCACCGGGTCTTGATTGGTGCCGTTCTCCTTGGCGAGTTCGAGAAGGCGGCTGACTTCTCCCTTGAACGTGAGGGGCATAGTGGCTGCTGCTTCGCCTCGTTCATAGCCCAGCAGGGTCATGGCTACGCCCCAGCCTCCATTGACCTCACCGATCACGTTTTCTTTCGCCGTCTTAGCCTCGGTGAAGAACACTTCATTGAACTCGGAGTCACCCGAGATCATCTTGATTGGTCGAACGTCGACTCCTTCTTGTTCCATCGGGACAAGAAGGAAGGTGATGCCACGATGCTTGACGACGTCAGCATCGGTACGGGCAAGAACGAATATCCAGTTTGCGAGGTGGCCAGCTGACGTCCAGATCTTCTGGCCATTGATCTGCCACTCATCGCCGTCCAGTTCAGCCTTGCAGCCAACATTGGCCAGGTCCGACCCAGCATTCGGCTCCGAGTAGCCCTGACACCAGACGTCTTCACCGGAGATGATCCGAGGCAAGAAGTGCGCCTTTTGCTCGTCGGTACCCCATTGGATGATGGTGTTGCCGACCATCTGGATGCTGAAGGCATCGTTGGAGCCGCCGGTCGGCACCCCAGCCTTCTGGAACTCCTCAGCCAAGATGACTGACTCGAGGTGCGACAAGCCGCCGCCGCCAAACTCTTTGGGCCAGGATGCAGCAAGAAGCTGATTCTCCGACAGGATCTTTCGCCATTTGTCGATGAAGACTTGTGCGGCCTCGGCATCGAGGGCACCGATGCCGACCCAGTCGTCCGGCAGATTCTCGCCGAGGAACCCCGTGATTTTGGTTCGGAAGATCTCGGCTTCGGGAGCATAAGTTGGCTGCATGCCCGAAAATCTAGACCGACTGACGCAAGCAAACAAGACCTGGGCCCAAGACGGGACGAATGTCCTACGGGTTGGCGACTCCTGAGGACCCTCTTAGGCCGCCTTGAGATCCAGATATGGATTCCACGCAGCAGGAATTGCTCCGGCCTCCACTCGGATCCAGGCCAGCTCTGCTGGAGGCCTCGGGGCAGCACGGAGTTTCAGGGATGTGTGCTTCAATAGATGGTTGCTCTTGGTGCTATTGCATCGACGACAGCAGGCAACAACGTTGGTCCAGACGTGGCGCCCACCGCGCGAGCGCGGCACGACATGGTCGATGTTCTCTGCCCTTTGGTTGCAGTATTGACAACGCCAGTTGTCCCGCCCAAATATGGCCTTACGGGTGACGGGGGTCTGTCTGCGATACGGCACTTTGACGAAATAGCGCAGCTTGACAACAGAAGGAAGGGCAATGCGGCATCGCTCGCTACGAATCAGATGATTGCTTTCAGCCAGCACATCAACCTTCCGGCCAAGAGCAAGGACGACGGCCCGACGACCTGGAATGATCCCGATTGGTTCGAAGGTGGCATTCAGGACCAGAGCGCTGGACATGGTGTTGGAGGCTGAATCATCACCGAGTCGGTGCGGAGGACGAGTCTGCTCAAGAGATGAGACGGCGATGTCTGGATGGTGCGCGCTGTTCGGATGATTCGCGCTCGATTGTTGTTCCGTCTCACCTTCGTGGGTCCTGGGCATAGTGCACAACCGTAGTCGTCGCCGGCTGAGCTGGCCCGGGGGTTTCGATACACCCGCACTTTCGCTAGATGGGATTGGTTTTGCATAGGGCCTGGTCAGACCTTCTTCGCCGACACCCCTGTTAGGACGCGCGGTTTTTGATCAAGGAGACGAATGTGTCAGGCATGGCATCGATGATGTCGGGGGTAAGCAAGGCGTGGCCAACCTGGACTTGCTCGAGGTTCAGATTATTTTGCAAGGCCGCCGGTTGAAGGAATTGCTTCAAGGGGGCACTGTCCCAGGAGCTAACAAGTAGGCCCTGAAATCTGGCTCCAGCACGAACCCTTCGCTGTGAGAGGCCAACGATCTTGCGACCTTCGAGGGTGAGCTCTCCTGGTCCTAGCCCGGCAAAACAAAGAACTCGTCCGTGTTCTCGGTTGAGCAAGGGCCCCTGGTGGACCTGGCAACCATGAACGCCAAGTTCTCGTAGCGCCTCCGCCCACAGTTCACCAACCCAATGAAAGGCCAGCGAGATGTCGTTCTCCCAATAGGGGTGGTCGACCGGAAGCAAGATGTCGATCCAACAAGATGTCATCGGTGAAACGAGAACAAGTCCACCGCCACTCCGGCGGTTACTGATTTCGTAGCCAGCAGCTCGTGCCTGATCCGCCCGCAGGATTGATTCGTCTTGGGTACTGCCAAGAACAAAGGCTGGCTTTGTGACCCGGTGGATCCAGACCGTGGGCGGGAATCGATCTGTCGGTTGGAGTTGATCTGTTGGAGGGAACTGTTGGTCGATCGGAAATGGTCGCTGGTGGAAGTCCTGGGCTAGTCCACTGCTTTCGCGCACGACCCATTCGCTCATGGCTTGCACGCTAGCCAGGCCGACGCCCAGGGAGGTTATCTGGGACTCCCAGACGATGGTTCTTGACCGTCTGGACTCCCAGTGGTGAGTCTGGGGGAGTGAATGTGACGATTCTTAGATCTTGCTCAGCGTGTGAGAGTGAGCACCCGGTGTCGTTTTCCCTGGTCAGCGTGATGTGAATGCTGCATGGTCGAACAAGTGTTCTCACCATGTGTAGTGGTGTAACCACTCATTGTTGAAGTTAGGGGTTGCGAAGTGGGGGAAAGTGTCATAATGTGTCACGCAGTGGGAGGCAAGCCCGCAGCAGGAAGACTCTTTCCCAGTCAGTGTTGGCACTAGTCAGTGTCGGCCTCTGACAACAAGGGAAGTGGGTGATTCAGTTGCGGTGGAGTCACCCCGTCACTCGTTGAGTGGCACTGCTACTTGAAAGTCGGAAAACCTCGTTGTTTGTTGGACAGCACGAACATTCGCTTGACCGCAAGGGTCGAGTTGTGCTGCCTGCACCCTTCCGAGCGTCGGTCGCTGATGGCGGGTTTGTTACCCGTCTTGGTGAGTGCATCGGACTGTGGAGCGACGAAGGCTTCGAGCCAGTCATGGCCAAGTGGCATGCAGAACTTGAAGCAGGAAATCTCAGCCATCGTGCTTTCCGGAAATTCACCAACAGCGTGAACGAAGTGAAGCTCGATGCTGCTGGTCGAATCACTCTCCCTCGTGAGCTACTGGAGGAATTGGGATTCGATACGCAGGTCGTTGTTGGCGGATTCTACGACAGGGTCGAAATCTGGCCGATCGACAAGTACGAGGCAGACCAAGACGAAGAGGCAGGAGATGAACTCGCTGCCGCGATCCTTCGACTCGGTCTCTAGCGAGCAACTCTGACGACAAGCACTGAAGAAATACAACTGAAGAAATACAGCTAAAAACAACAGGTCCGAGCAATTGCAAAGGCTGTCAACAAGAAAAACGAATCACAAAGACAAGACTGAAAGGAGATGGCGAGACCACACGTTCGCACATCGGTTGCCTCCCGGGCAATGGAGAAGGGTGCTTCTGCCCCACAACTCCGCCCGCTACCCCTCTAGTGCTCCAGGAGCCAAATTCTGGACACGCCCGTTATCCGGGGGGCTACCGATGCTCGATACGAATATCAGGTTCTTGCTGGCTACGAGCCATGGGCGACAACGTTCCTTCCGACCATCCTCCTTCTGTGCTGCCCGCTTCCGGACAGACATCCATCGAACCTTCTTCCAAGCCTTCGTTCCAGCACACGCCAGTCATGTGCGACGAAATTGTTGACCTCCTTGAATCGGTCCCCGCTGGCGTCTATCTCGATGCCACGCTTGGGGGCGCAGGACACGCTTCGGCAGTACTTGCTGCTCATTCGGACCTTGACCTTCTTGGCATTGATCAAGACCCAATCGCCCTTCAAGCAGCCACTAAACAATTGAGCGGTCTCGACGGTCGAGTTCGTCTGGTTCGTTCTCGATTCGATCAGCTGGACAGTGTCTTGTCCGAGCTTGAAGTAACCGAGATCTCGGCTTTCCTTTTCGATCTTGGTGTCAGTAGCCCCCAACTGGACCGCTCCGAACGCGGATTTAGTTTCCGCAACGATGGTCCGCTTGATATGCGGATGGATCCTGACTCTCCGCTTACTGCCGACATCATCGTCAATACTTTCGGTCACGGTGAGATCGCTGCCATCCTCAAGCAGAACGGTGACGAACGCTTCGCCGGGCGAATCGCCTCGGCGATCTTGAAGGCCCGGCCTCTGTCGACAACGGCTGAGCTGGCCGAAGTCATCGTTCAAGCCATACCTGCTGCCGCTCGCCGTAAGGGTGGCCATCCAGCGAAACGAAGCTTCCAAGCTCTGCGTATCCACGTCAATAGTGAGTTACAAATTCTTCGTCCAGCAATCGAAGCCGCCATTGATGCTCTATGTGTTGGAGGGCGAGGCCTCGTCCTCACTTACCACTCGGGCGAAGACAAGATTGTCAAAGACATATTTCGTGGACGCAGCACGGTGAATACTCCACCTGGGCTACCGGTACCCGCAGCCGATCCCGAGTTCACCCTGCTGCGTCCGCTAGGCCGCCGTCCAACTGAACACGAAGTGGCAGTGAATCGGCGTGCTGCCAGCGCCCGCCTTCGTGTAATTGACCGAAATTCGATCGGAGCTGCGGCATGACCGCAACTGTTACGCGGCGCAAGGAAAGTAAGACTGCCTTAGCTGGCAGGGGACGCTCAGGCGCCAAAGAGGCTGAATCGAAGCGCCCAAAGCTTCGCATCGTGGACAAGGGTGCGATCAAGCGCCGTGCCCGCCGTCGCGCCGTTCTCGGTGTTTCCGCCGCCACGATCGCCGCTGGTGTCTTTGCCGTCACGCTTGGCTACGCCCAGCTGGCGAAGGGGCAGCAGCAATTGGACTCGATCCGCCGGGACATCAGCCAGTCTGAAGCGGAAATTGCGAGCCTGGAGCATGATGTAGTCCTGGCCTCGTCCCCCGAAGCCATCGTGCAACAAGCAGTGGGTCTTGGCATGGTTCGAGCGGAGAATCCGATCTATCTCACTGCCACGGCGCAGAAGCTAGACATCGACGAGCGGGCAGCAACGGCCCAGCAAACAGGCACTTCTGAGCAACGCCAAGCTTCGCAGGACGCGTTGGCTGGTGTGCTCGCTGATGCCAGCGACTCATGACCCGAACGAAGACTCGCCAATCCTCGTCCCGTTCCAATTCACGAAAAACCCGCTCAGCATCGCGTTCACGCGCTCAGCGAATCACCAGTAAGAGTCAAGATTCCAAGCGTTCGGTAGATGTTCGAAAACGGCTGCTGGTTCTGCTCGGAGCGTTCCTCCTGGTTGGAATCGGCTTCGTTGGCGTCTTGATCGATCTGCAAGCGGTTCGCCCCGACATGTATGTGGCAATTGGGGAAAACCAGCGGACCCGAACCGTTCATCTACCGGGGTACCGGGGCACAATCACTGATCGGGACGGATTCGTTCTTGCCCTGTCCACGCCCGGTGTGGAGATCATTGCCGATCCGCTCATGATCGAGGATCATGCCGTTACTGCTGCCTTGCTGGCTCCGATTCTTGACCTGCCCGTTGACGAGCTGACCCAAACCCTCCTGCCAGCCAACGACACTGATCGCTATGCAATGGTTGTGGCTGACCTCGATGATGAACGCACAGCTCGCATGGCCTTGCTCAAAGAAGACGCGGACAACGATGCTGCCCTGGTAGGGATCTTTGTCCGAGCCCAAGAGAACCGGGTCTATCCTGCCGACTCGTTGGCACTTCCGGTGGTCGGGCGAGTGGATCCGCAAGAGATCGGCTACTCCGGTCTTGAGTGGCAGTTCGATGAGGTCATGCAAGGGTCTGGCGGATACGAACGAAGTGAAACGGGCGCATTCGGATCAATCACGGGTGGAGAGTACGTATTCGAACCCGCAATTCCCGGCAATGACATTGTGCTCACCCTGGACCATCGCATCCAGTACGTCACTGAGCAAGCTCTGATCGAGCATTGTGATGAGACTCAGGCCGAAGGGGCTAATGCCGTCGTATCTGACCCCCGCACCGGCGAACTTCTGGCCATGGCCACGGTTGTCCGTGGAGAGAACGGTTGTTATGTTCCGCGCCAGAACGCGCCACTGGTAGCCACGTTCGAACCCGGGTCGGTTATCAAGATGGTGACGGCCGCCGCCGCGGTCGAGGACCATGGTGTGACAGCGAACACGATCATTGATGTGCCCGACGAGGTCATGGTTGGCGACAAGCAATTCTTCAACCATTCACCCGCCGCTCCTTACCCGGTTCGCCAAGTTATTGCCGATTCGATGAATACTGGCACCATCGGATTGGCCCAGATGGTTGGTCCCGAACGCTTGCGGGAGTTTCTCTCAGGATTCGGATTCGGACAGACAACGGGCCTCGACTTTCGATATGAGGCCCGCGGAACCGTGCCGGAGGAATGGTTCGGATCTGACCTTGGTTCTATTGCCATTGGTCAAGGAATTTCGGTCAACACGGTCCAGCTCGCAGCGGCATACAACGTCATCGCCAACGACGGGCTCTATATCTCGCCCTCTTTGATCAGGACCATGGTTGGTCCTGATGGTGAGCAAATCCAGCGTCAGGCGCAGTCATCTCATCGAGTAGTTTCTTCAGAGACCGCCGAAGAGGTGACCACCATGCTGACTGATGTGGTGGCAGGAGGCACCGGAGTGTCGGCTGCAGTTCCGGGTTACACGGTTGCCGGGAAGACAGGGACGGCATGGCAGGCCTTTGAGCAAGCCAATGGGTCCTACGGTTACGGGGAGAGCGGCAACCGTCACTATGTGGTGACCTTCGCTGGCTTCCTACCAGCAGAATCCCCCGAACTCTCCATCGTTGTTGTGGTCAATGAGCCGAAGACGGCAACGACCGCCAGCAAGATAGCGGCACCGGTCTTTGCTGACATTGCACAATACGCCATCCGGATCCTGGCCATTCCGCCGAGCGACCGCTCACTCATCGACCCGTCCGGGCAAGATCTCATCCGGGGAACCCCGGCACCACTGCCGGGCGAGCAAGTTGTTGCTCTGGGCACACTCTCAGATGAAATCAGCCCAGATCAAACAACATCGCCAGGGGATGCAAGTCAGCCCGATGAAACCGGGGACTGACTGATGGCAGTTATGAGATGACGGCCGCTACGATTGCACAAGTCGCTTCCCTGGTAGGTGGAACGATCCAGCCAGGAAAACAAAAAGCAGATGGCACGACCCCTGCTGGCAGCTTCGCTGCCCAGGAGTTGACCTCATTCACTCACGATTCACGACAGGTCGCCAGCGGCGGCCTGTTTGCTTGTGTTCGAGGTGAGTCCTTCGACGGTCACACATTTGCCTCTCAGGCCATCAAGGCCGGTGCCTCCGCCCTGCTTGTCGACCACCCGCTCACCGGACCGGTTGAAAAAGGTGTGCCCCAAGTCTTGGTACCGGATGTTCGCGAAACCCTAGGCCCGCTTGCTGATTTGATTTATGGGCGGCCGTCGGACTCGTTGATCACGATTGGGGTTACCGGAACAAGCGGTAAGACAACCATTGTGCATCTGCTGGAGTCGGTGTTGGGTTCGCTTGGAGTCCGCGCCGAATCGATCGGCACGTTGACTGGAGCGCGGACAACGCCCGAAGCTCCAGAGTTGCAAGCCACGATCGCTGGCATGGTGGAACGCGGCGTGCAAGCCCTGGCCATGGAAGTCTCCTCTCACGCTCTCACGATGGGCCGAGTTGCCGGGACCCGCTTTGACATCTCGATCTTCACCAACCTTGGTCATGACCACCTGGACTTTCACCACACGATGGAGGCCTACTTGGAGGCGAAGGCGTCGCTCTTCGACACTTCGCTGAGCAAGGTCTCCGTCTTGAACCGAGATGACCCGGCCGGTCAACAGATTTCACAAACCACCAACACCGACGTCCTGAGCTACGGGCTCACAGATGCTGAGGACCTTAAGATTGATGGGGCCAGCAGCACTTTTGTCTGGCGAGGTTACCCAGTCCGGCTGAATCTGGCTGGTGAATACAATGTGTTGAATGCGTTGGCTGTTGCTGCTGCGGTGGAAGCTCTCGGGCATGACCAGCGACAGGTCGCCCAGGCCTTATCAGTAGCTGACGCTCCGGCCGGCCGATTTGAGATCATCTCCAGTGAGCGTCCCTTCCACGTCGCCGTTGACTATGCCCACAAGCCGGAGGCCTTGGGCGCAGCGCTTCGAGCAGCACAACAAATTGCGGGCACGAACCGCGTGATCGTTGTTTTTGGTTGCGGTGGCGACCGTGATCGCGAAAAACGGCCGCTGATGGGGAAGGTTGCTGGTGAGAATGCTGACATTGTCGTCGTCACTTCGGACAACCCGAGGAGCGAATCCCCCGATCAGATTATCGACGAGATCCTTCATGGCCTGTCGTCTGAATCAGCGAGCAACACTGTTGTTGAACCCGATCGTTTTGCGGCGATTTCTGCCGCCATTGATCTGGCCAGGGATGGAGATTTCGTCCTGATTGCGGGCAAGGGTCATGAGACGTACCAAGAGATCGATGGCGAACGCCGAGATTTTGATGACCGATTGATCGCACTTGAGCTTCTGGAGGCGTCACAATGAAGGACTTGCCTCATCTCACATCAAAGAAAACGAAATGTTGCGCTCTGTTGAGTCGAGCCGCGCGGCGCTTTACCGCCCGGCGCAGTTCTGAACGAAGTAGTCAGCGATGATTCGACTACTTCTCGCCGCCGCGCTCTCATTCAGCATTACCGCCTTGGGCACCAGGATTCTGATTGATGTCCTGACCCGTCAAAAGATCGGACAGCCCATTCGCGAGGACGGGCCCCAGGGCCATCTCATCAAGGCTGGAACCCCAACGATGGGTGGCTTGGCCATTGTTGGTGGCGCCGCTCTGGGGTACGTGCTTTCCGATGTCATTGCTGGAGGAACATTCACCCGCACTGGTCTGATTGTCATGGCCACGATTTGTGCCGCCGCTGCGGTTGGCTTCATGGACGATTGGCTCAAGGTCAGCCGTGAACGAAACTTGGGACTCAACAAGAAGGCCAAGATTGCTGGCCTCATGTTGGTCGCCGGAGGTTTCGCCGTTGCCATGCCAGCCCTCACTACCGTTCACTACGAAATCAGCTTTACTCGTGTTGGAAGCCCGGGAATCAGCATTGGTCTTGTTGGCTGGATCCTCTGGGCAATGCTGATCATTATTGGGTCCACTAACGGAACCAACCTGGCCGACGGCCTTGATGGACTCGCCGCCGGTTCAGGAATATTCGCCTTTATGGCCTACGCCATCATTGGCTTCTGGATTTTCCGCCAAGCTGAAGATCCGGTCCATGACATTTACAACGTTCCTCACGCCCTTGATCTAGCCGTCGTTGCGTTGGCCATGGTCGGAGCGCTCACTGGATTCCTCTGGTTCAACGCCGCCCCGGCCGAGATATTCATGGGAGACACTGGCTCGTTGGCCATTGGTGCTGGGCTGGCTGGGCTAGCCCTGGCCACTAACACCCACCTCCTTTTACCGATTATCGCCGGTCTGTACGTGGCCGAAACGGTCTCGGTGATGCTGCAGGTTGGCTACTACAAGCTGACCAAGGGCAAGCGGCTATTCCGCATGGCGCCGATCCATCACCATTTTGAACTTCTTGGGTGGAAAGAAACCAAGGTAATCGTCCGTTTCTGGTTGATTTGCGGCGCTCTCACTGCTTTAGGTCTTGGCTTGTTTTACGCCGATTGGGTTCGCACCGTGGATCTCATTGGATGAGTGGTCCTGATGAATGACAGCGCCGTGTTTTCCTTGAGTGACCCGTTGATTGTCGGATTCGGTGTCACTGGTCAAGCTGTGGTTAGCGCTTTGCTGGCACGCGGACATCGTGTCACGATCATTGATGACCAGCCTTCTTCGTCAGCGGTAGAAGTGGCAGCAGAATTTGGCGTGGATCTGGTGGTTGCCCCCGACGAAGATGATCTCGCTGACCTGATCAACGAGGCCTCGATCTTGCTGCCGAGTCCAGGTGTGCCCGACCGCCATCCAGTATTCGCCGCGGCCACGCTTGCTGGTCTCGCGACGGCTAGTGAGTTTGACCTGGCGCAACTCTGGGATAGTCGGCCCCTGGTTGCTATTACCGGTACCAATGGGAAAACCACCGTAACCATGATGGTGACCGAGGCGCTGGAGCGAAGCGGTATTCGAGCAGCCGCGGTTGGCAACACCGATCTACCTCTCGTGCAGGCCATCGATGACCCATCGACAGAGGTGTTTGTGGTGGAGGCGTCGTCCTTCCGCCTAGCTCATAGCTCGAGCTTTCGTCCGACCGTGGCTACCTGGCTAAACTTTTCGCCGGATCACCTGGACGCTCACGCCACCCTCGAAAGCTATCGCCAAGCAAAGGCCAGCATCTGGGAGAAGCTTGGTGAGACGGGTACGGCCGTAGTCAATATTGCTGACCCGATCGTGAGCGAAGCAGCTCCAGTTGTGGCTGACTCTGTGGCCATGTCTGACGGACCTCAGATCCAATCCTTTGGAACTCCCGATGCTGACTGGCATGTCGCCAATGGTTTCGTGATGGGTCCTAGCGGACCAATTGTCGAGGTGGAGAACTTGCCTCGTCAACAACCCCATGATCTGGACAACGCAGCGGCAGCGGCAGCAACAGCCTTCGCCGCCGGAGCAACAGTGGAGGCCATCTCCGAAATGTTGCGCTCATTCGCTGGTCTTCCTCATCGGCTAGCGCTCATCGCAGAGGCCGGGGGAGTCCGTTGGTTCAACGACTCCAAGGCAACCGTGCCCCAGGCAACGGTTGTTGCCGTCAGCGGATTCGATTCGGTCATCTTGCTAGCCGGAGGCAGGAACAAGGGCTTGGATCTTTCCTCCCTACGAGCATGTGTGCCGCCAGTGAAGCTGGTCATCGCCATGGGTGACTCAGTTCCGGAGCTCATTGAAGTATTTGACACTGTCACCAAGGTCGAAGTTGCTTCGGACATGGCTGATGCGGTTGATCGGGCCAGTCGTGCAGCGAACCCTGGCGACGTCGTGATCCTTTCTCCGGCATGCACATCTTTTGATTGGTACAAGAACTACGAAGAACGAGGCAATGACTTCGTTCGACGGGCGACAGAACGGCTATTGCAATGACCGCGACAAGAACACGACCGAGCAAGGCGAGAACCGCAACCAGGACGAAACCGGAAACAAAGACAGTTGCCGGTTCGAGACGATCAGGATCGCGACAGCGTTCGGCTACCGAGCGATCCAGCATTCGGGTGCAGCGGGCAGGTCGCCGGGTTGGAAACCTCAAGGTCACGCCCTCTGGGCAGCGCCTCGCACTCATGCTCACCCTGCTGGTGATCGGCTTGACCCTTTTTGGTCTCGTCATGGTGCTTTCGGCATCCTCGGTGACCAGCCTCCATGACACTGACGCTTCACCGTTCTCTCAATTCCGCCGTCAGCTCATGTGGGCAGGGCTTGGTGCTATCTCTTTCGTGGTAGCCAGTCGGATCGATTACCGCTGGCTGCAGAAGATCGCCAAACCGCTGCTGGTGGTGTCCATTGCGTTGATGGTGGCAGTTCTCATTCCTGGAGTTGGCCGAAACATCAATGGCTCCAGTCGGTGGCTTGGTATCGGCCCGGCGGTCTTTCAGCCTTCCGAGCTCACAAAACTTGCGATCGTTGTCTTTATTGCTGACCTGCTCACCCGGCGCCACAACAGGATGGACCGCCCAGATCTGACTGTTCGTCCCGTCATGGCTGTGTTGGCTCTGGTCTCGCTCCTTCTTCTCATGCAACCAAAGCTTGGCACGCCTGTCATTCTTGGAGCTGTCGGACTGATGATGCTCTTTGTTGCCGGTGGTCGCCTAGATCATCTGGCTGGCTGGACGGTGCTCGCCGCATCGGCTGCCACTTTTTTTGCCTTCAGCTCGCCCTATCGGCGCTTACGCATTACTGCATTCCTTGACCCCTGGGGCGATCCGACGGGAATTGGCTTGCAGTCAATTCAGAGCCAGGTAGGTATTGCCTCTGGAGGTCTTGTTGGCGTTGGTCTTGGGGCAGGACGGGCCAAGTGGGGTTTTCTTCCCTATGCCCACACGGACTTCATTTTTGCCATCGTGGCCGAAGAAGTGGGTCTGATCGGTAGCGCGGCACTCATCATCTCCTTCCTCTTGCTTGGTTACTTGGGTATGCGCACCGCAATGAAGGCGCCAGATCGGTTTGGCATGTTGCTGGCTGCTGGCCTGACTAGTTGGCTCATCGTGCAGGCCTTTCTCAATATCGGCATGGCCATTGGCCTGCTTCCCATTACCGGTGAACCGCTTCCCTTCGTTTCTGCCGGTGGGTCAAGCCTTTGTGCGGTTCTCGGAGCTGCCGGATTGCTCACGAGTGTTGCTCGTCGGACGCGAGCGTGAGCAAGATCCTCATCACCGGTGGAGGGACCGCGGGCCATACAAATCCGGGGATCGCTGTGGCTCAAGCTTTGGTAGCCCTTGGAGTCGAGCAAACGGACATCCGATTCCTGGGCGGCGAACGCGGTAACGAAGGAACCCTGGTCTCTGAGGCTGGTTTCCAGATCGATCTTTTGCCTGGACGCGGGCTGCTTCGCTCGGCTTCGCCCAAGGCAATTCGTCAGAACGTCTCTTCGGTCATTGCTTTGATCAAGGCGACTGTCGGTGGGGTACGGCTGGTCCGAGCTCAGCGGCCCGACGTTGTGCTTTGTCTTGGCGGCTACGCCGCCTTTGCTGGATCCTTGGCTGCCACGATACTTCGCATTCCGTTGGTGGTCTCGGAGCAGAATGCTCGAGCGAGCGCGGTGAATCGATTGTTTGGCCGTATCGCAAAGGTTTGTGCCTTGCCCTACCCCGATACCGATCTGCCTCACGGGGAACTGACCGGTAACCCCATCCGGCAATCGGTCGTCGATACGGTTCAGAACACCACAAAGCCTGCTGCTCGCACCGAGCTTGGCCTGCCGCTGGACCGAACTGTCGTTGCGGTCTGGGCAGGTTCCTTGGGTGCCCGTTCCATCAACCGTGCGGTCTCCCGGTTGGCCATTTCCTGGGCCGACCGCACTGACATCTGTCTCTATCACGTGGTCGGCCGTCGAGACTGGGACAAGTACCGTTTGGCGTCTTCGAACGATGCCCTGCAGTCGTCAGCACCGACATCACCAGGGCAGGACGGAAACGGCCTGTGCTACGAGGTGGTCGAGTACGAGGATCAGATGCCGCTACTGCTTGCAGCCGCTGATCTCGCTGTCTGCCGTGGTGGAGCATCAACGGCTGCTGAGCTTGCCGTTGCTGGTCTGCCGTCAATCTTGGTACCTCTACCCAACGCTCCGCGAGATCATCAGCGGGCTAACGGGCGCGAACTTGTGGAAGCTGGTGGAGCTATCCAGCTCAATGATGACCAGCTGAACAGTCAGCAGCACAACAGTCAGCAGCACAACAGTCAGCAGGACAACAGTCACCAGAACGCGACCGGCGAACTGCAAAAACAGCTGGAACTTATTCTTGCGCAACCCGAAAACCTTCAGACAATGAGCGCGGCCGCACAGCGAGTCGGTCGGCCAGGGGCGGGGAAGGCAGTGGCAGAAATCCTTCTGCGAGAGGCAGCGAAATGAGGTCAGAGCTCATTGATCTTCGGGTGCCACGACGGATTCATATTGTTGGTTTGGGTGGTGCGGGCATGAGCGCCATTGCCGAGGTCCTGGCCGGCACTGGACACCAGGTGTCTGGGTCTGACCTGAACAGCTCGGCACCGTTGGAGCGATTGGCTCAAGCAGGGGTCCAGACTTTTGTTGGACATCTTGCTGAGCAACTCGGCGATGCTGAGATCGTCGCAATCTCGACTGCCATTCCGGCCAACAATGTCGAGGTTCTTGCGGCAGGAAAAGCTGGCATCCCCGTCCTGCGGAGAGCTGAGATTCTGGCTGCTATCACGGCTGCGTGGAAGACGATTTCGGTGGCGGGAACCCATGGGAAAACTACGACCTCGGCCATGTTGACGGTTGGCTTGCGGGGCGCAAATCTTGATCCAGCGTTCATCGTTGGTGGCGACTTGCGGGATCTTGGGACCGGCGCAGCCGTTGGAAGTGGTGAGTTCCTGGTGGTGGAAGCTGACGAAAGCGACGGCACCTTCGTTGAACTCCACTCCAGCGGCATCATCATCACCAATGTCGAGCCCGACCACCTGGAGCACTATGGCGGATTCGACGGATTGCGGGCGGCCTTTGTCCGTTTCGTGGACGAGGCCACAGGGCCCAAGGTGGTGTGTCTGGATGATCCTGGCTCTGCTGAGCTGATCGCAGGCAGGGATGACATCATCACCTATGGGACAGCCGAGGCAGCGACTTGGCGAATCATCAATCCATTGCCAACTCCTGACGGCATCCGGTTTGATGTGGCTGGGCCAGTCGTCACCGTGAGCATGCAGCTGCAGCAACCAGGCATGCACAATGCTCGAAATGCGACGGCGGCACTAGCTATGGCTGGTTCTCTTGGGGCTGACCCAGCCCTGGTAGCGACGGCACTCTCTGGATTCGGTGGGGTGGGCCGTCGATTCGAAGTCCGAGGTGCGAGCAATGGGATCCAGCTTGTTGATGACTACGCCCACCTTCCAACCGAGGTCGAAGCCGCGTTGGCGGCGGGTAGAAGCTTGAAGCCGAACCGGCTGATTGCAGTGTTCCAACCTCACCGTTACAGTCGGACGGAACATCTCTGGCCCACGTTCACCGACTCTTTTGTCGACGCCGATGTCCTCATTGTGACGGGGATCTACAGTGCCGGTGAGGCTCCAAGGCCAGGAGTGACCGGCAAGCTGATTGCCGATGATGTTGGGAAAGCCCATCCCGATTCTGACATTCGGTTCGTTGAGTCTCTGGATGAGGTCATTGAAGCGCTTGCCAGCGAACTCCAACCCGGCGACCTCTGTATGACGCTCGGCGCCGGTGACCTGACGACAATTCCTGAAGCAGTCCTGGCCAAGCTGGATGAGTTATGAGTGGATTCGAGACCGGATTTGAGACTGGATTTGATGATGTGGCCCGTCGCGTTTGGTGCACAGCCACCGAAGCTGCTGGACTTGAACTCGGCGATCTAGCTAGACGCGACGCAAGCCTGGCTTCTTGGTGCACGTATCGGGTCGGTGGGCCAGCTGCCTTGCTAGTCAATGTGGAGTCAGAGCATGTTCTCCAACTGGTTGCGTCTGTCGTCAGCTCATCTGGCGTGGCGGTTCTCGTTGTTGGCAAGGGATCGAACTTGCTGGTCTCGGATCAGGGGTTCGATGGCCTTGTCATCCACCTTGGTGACAGATTCTCGGCAATGTCTGTGGATGGGGTGATGCTTGAGGCTGGCGGTGCAGCGATGCTTCCGGTTGTTGCTCGATTTTCTGCCCGCCGTGGATTGACCGGATTTGAATGGGCGGTTGGTGTTCCGGGCACGGTTGGTGGGGCGGTGCGGATGAACGCTGGCGGACACGGTTCTGATATTGCCAGCTGCCTGGTCGAAGCCACAGTTCTTGATCTGCGTGGAGGCAAGAACAGCAGGGGTGGCGGAAAGAGCGGGAGCAAGGTCATTGGGCTGACGACCGATCAATTGGGCTTCGGTTACCGGCGGTCAGCGATTAGTGATAGCCAGCTGGTGATCTCAGCTCGATTCGAGCTGCAGGCTGGCGACGCCGCGGCCTCTGAGGGCAAGCTGTCAGAGATCGTTCAGTGGCGTCGGGCCCACCAGCCCGGTGGCCAGAACGCGGGAAGCGTGTTTGCCAACCCCGAAGGCGACTCTGCTGGTCGGCTCATTGACCAGGCTGGCCTGAAGGGATTGAGAATCGGATCGGCGGTGGTCTCAGACAAGCACGCAAACTTCATCCAAGCCGACCCGAACGGTTCAGCTGAGGACGTTTATGCCTTGATCCGCGTCATCCAAGCGAAAATCCTGGAGACTCATGGGCTCGCGCTGCGAACCGAAAACCGCCTCATCGGGTTCGATGAGTATCCAGACTTGAAACCACCTGACCTGAAACCACCTGACCTGAAGCCAGACGCTGGGTCAGAATCCCAACCCGAATCCGAATCGTGAACCGATGACAACGACGACAAAACCTCGAACCTCCAAGAAGCGAGCTGGACAGTCTCAGGCCGGGCAGTCTCGAACAGGACAGTCTCGATCAGGACAGTCTCGAACAGCAAAGACAGCCAACTCGGTCGATCCTCGGATGCAACAACGGCGCAGCGAGGTAGCCGAAGAGGCGGAACGACGGCAACGTCGCACAATCCTTGCTCTCCTCGTCGTCACCGTTGGGGCTATCGGGTCTATGTTCCTGGTGCAAAGCAGCTGGATGGATGTCGATCAGATTGTCATCACCGGAGCGGTCCAGAGCGATGTCTTTGAGATTCGAGACGCCGCTGGCATTGAGGCTGGCGATCCGCTTCTTGAACTGGAGCTTGGGCCGGCCGGTGAGTCGGTAAGCAATCTTGCTTGGGTCGACACCGCATGGGTCGAGCGGAAATTGGATGGCACCGTGACCATTCATGTTGAAGAACGAGTGCCCGTTGCCGCCATCCCTACACCGGTTGGCCTTGTTCTCGTCGACCGTGGCGGGCGTCAGCTGGAGACCGTGAACGCAACTCCAGCTGGGTTTGTCCCGATCCACGGGATCCAGGCAAGCGGCATTATTGGAACCCCTGCTCCACCGGCAGCACAGGGGGCGATGCACCTGATCTCGGCCCTAGGGCCTGATCTGTTGAGCAAGATTGACAGCGTCTATTTTGAAGGTGACGAACTCAATCTGGCCCTGCGTGACGGTGGACATGTCCTGATGGGAACTGATAGTGGACTCACGGATAAGCTGGTTAGTCTGGAAACAATGTTGAGCAAGGTTGACTTGCGTTGCCTGTGGCAGATTGACCTTCGGGTACCAACGGCACCGGCGCTCCTACGTATTAGCGGAGAAGGAGAAATTGGCGCAGCATTGACGAACCTCGCTGACTGCTCCTAGGGTGGATAAGTTAAAGAAGTAAGGTGACCGGGCGGTGTGACCCATCTTGGGCGACATGTTGGCTTTGCTCACCACGATTTGGCTTCCGTCAGACGACAGCGGCCACATGCACAGAAGCCAAGCACAGAAGGAAAAGCACCGAGTCTCGCAAGGGCGAGTAGGAACTGCGAGTAGGAACTGTATGACAACCCAGAACTATGTTGCCGTCATCAAGGTCGTCGGTGTCGGTGGTGGTGGCTGTAATGCCATCAACCGCATGATTGACGCTGGACTGCGTGGCGTCGAATTCATCGCTATCAATACTGATGCGCAAGCCTTATTGATGAATGATGCGGAAACCAAGATTCACATTGGCCGAGAGCTCACACGTGGCTTGGGTGCCGGTAGCGATCCCGCCATTGGCGAGCAAGCGGCCGAGGATCATCGAGATGAGATCGCGGCTGCTTTGGATGGCTCCGACATGGTGTTCATCACCGCTGGTGAAGGAGGCGGCACCGGAACCGGCGCCGCACCAATCATTGCCGAACTGGCCAAGAGCCAGGGTGCACTCACCATTGGTGTCGTGACCAGGCCCTTTGGTTTTGAGGGCCGCCGCCGCTCTGCCCAGGCCGATTCCGGAATCGTGAAGCTTCGCGAAAAGGTCGACACCCAGATCGTCATTCCCAATGATCGTCTTCTCTCCATTGCTGATGAGAAGACCACCATGATCGATGCCTTCCGTCTGGCGGATGAGATCTTACTCTCGGGAGTGAGCGGCATCACCGACCTCATCACCACACCCGGCCTGATCAATACCGACTTCGCCGACGTTCGTATGATCATGCGTGACGCCGGTAGTGCCCTCATGGGCATTGGCAAGGCCAGTGGCGAAGGCCGGGCCTTGGCCGCTGCCCGTGCGGCTATTGCTAGCCCCCTTCTGGAGTCTTCCATCGAGGGAGCCCGCGGCATCTTGCTGTCTATCTCCGGATCCAGCGCCCTTGGCTTGTTTGAAGTCAATGAGGCGGCGGAGATCATCCATGATGTTGCCCACCAGGATTGCAACATCATCTTTGGAACCGTCGTTGATGAAGGCATGGGCGAGGAGATCCGAGTCACGGTCATCGCCGCTGGCTTTGACCGCTGGGAGTCCCAAGAAGACGAAGAGTCTTCAACCGGTCAGCGTGCGATCACCGACCTTCTGGCCGATGACGACTTCGAGAGCGAAGCAGCACGCGACACCATTGATATCTTCGCTTCGGATGACGATGATCCGGACGATGACTTCGATGTTCCGTCCTTCTTGAAATAGATTCAGCCTTCTTCTAGTAGGGCTGCAATTGAAGGGTTGGTCGTGGTAGTCACTCGAACGATTGATACCGATGTTGGCCAGATCCACGTCAGTTGTACCGATACGTCTGATGGAGACTTTGGTCTCGCTGGCGAGGACGCCCGACTTGATGCTCGTCGTTCAAGGTTGGTTTCTGAGCCGTGGACATGGCTTAGGCAAGTCCACGGGGCGACGATCGTCGAGGCGACGTTTGCCGGTGAGCATGCCGGTGTTGAAGCCGACGGAGCGCTAACTATTGTTCCCAACGTTCCTGTCGCTGTATTGACTGCTGACTGTGCTCCGCTTGCTTTGGTTGGCAGTTCGGGTCTTGCCGTGTTGCATTGTGGCTGGCGCGGGGTGGTCTCGGGGATTATTGATCGGGCGAGCGAGAGGCTCAGTCATCGGGGAGTGCATCCAATAACCGCCGTCTTGGGCCCTTGCATTCATCCTGCGGCCTATGAATTCTCGGCCGCTGACCTCAAGCCGATTGTCGACCGGTACGGAGTCGGGGTCCAGTCTGAAACCCTGACAGGAAGGCCTGCTTTGGACTTGCCAGCGCTGGTAGCTGAAGCTTGTAGTCGTCAAGGCTGGGAGAACGTGGCTCCCATTGCGGGTCAGACAACCTGTACCAGTGACCCTTCCTACTTCAGCCACCGAACTCGGGCTGATGCTGGCCGCCAGACCATGGTCGGATGGATCGAGAAGTGAGTGGATTCAGAAGTGAGTGGGGTTCAGAAGTGAGTGGGTTCGAGAAGTGAGTGGGATCGAGAAGTGAGTAGCAACGCTGAGCACAGCTTTGAAGAGCGCCTCACCATTGTCCAGCAGCGAATTGAGGCCGGTGGTGGTTCCTTGGATGATGTCACCATTGTGGCGGTCAGCAAGACCCTGCCCGCATCGAGCGCCCGCCTGGCCTTGGAGCAAGGGGTTTGCAACCTCGGTGAGAACTACGCCCAGGAGCTGACAGCGAAGTCGCTGGAAGTCGACGATCCCGCAGCGACCTGGCACATGATCGGCAATGTGCAGCGAAACAAGGTGAAGAAGCTGGCTTCAATCGTGTCACTTTGGCAAACCGTCGACCGATTGTCGATCGGGACCGAGATTGCTAAGCGGGTGCCCTCGGCCAAGGTCATGATCCAGGTCAATACCACGGGCGAAGCGTCCAAGGCGGGTTGTGAGCCCGCTGAGGTTGAAGAACTAGCTGAACAGCTGCATTCCCTTGGTTTGGATCTGCGGGGGTTGATGACCATTGGTCCGACCAGTCGGTCTGATGACCCTCGACCAGCGTTCCATTCACTCAAAACATTGGCAGTTGATTTGGGATTAAGCGAGCTTTCCATGGGAATGAGCGGAGACATCGAAGCAGCAGTTTCTGAGGGCAGCACAATGATTCGAGTGGGCGCGGCGCTGTTTGGGCCGCGCGATCGGGCAAACTAGTCACAACGCGTGAGATCAAGTATTCATCCTTCTCTCGGCTAGCCGAGAGATAGGTCGAAGAATCGTGGTCGAATGTGATCGAATATGTTACAAAGATCAAGAAATACCGGGCGAATAGTTGGACCGGATACGTGAGAAGGAAGCCGGATGTCAGTATTTCGAAATGTGATGGTCTACCTCGGACTCGGTGCCGATGAAGAGTACGACGATGACTACCTAGCAGAAGACTCGGGTCTGACTCCCGGTGCGGTCCGGGAGAGTGGTCCCGCTCGTGGGCCTATTGCGGTTCCGGCTGGTAGCGAGGGTGGAGCGCGACCAGCGGCTCCTCGTGGCTCATTCGGTAGTGGCTCGGCGACTCGTACGCCGTCAGCTGTTGGCGAGGTTCGTCCGTTGCGTGCGGTGCCTAGCGACTCGGCCAACCGCTCAGGGTCCGATACCGAAGGCGGCGATCATCCGGCTCGAATGTCGGTTCGGGTGGATGATTCGGCCGTCAGACCCCTTTCGATTCAACGGACCAAGCCTCGTAGCTTGACGCCACAATCGTTCGGCGACGCCAAGGTGCTGGCAGATGAGCTGCGCAAGTCGGTTCCTGTCGTCATGAATCTTCGAAGTCTCGATCGCGACCTGGCTCGGCGCCTTATCGACTTCGCCAGTGGTTCGTGCTATTCGCTCGGCGGCAAGATGGAGAAGATTGCACCGCAGGTGTTCCTTCTCATTCCAAAATCGGTCGAGGTCAGCGACGATGATCGTCGCCGTATTGACGAACGCGGTTTCGATCGCGAGTAGCCCAGTCCCTCTGAACAGCCAAGGACGAGGGTTTCTAAGTTGGTGTGAACGGCTTCGCAACAAGAGATTTGCACGCTGGTCCCCAACGAAGACGTTTCAGGTGGCTACCCTATGGTCACTATGAGTGCCCAGTCTGACAGATTCCGAGTACTACATCGCTTGACCGAGATTCGTTTTGAGGACGAGCTGCGTGGCTACAGCAAGAACCAGGTGGATCGGGTTCTTGAGACCTTGAGTCCCTTGGCTCAAGATGTTGAACAGCTGCAAGACAAGCTGGCAGCGGCAGAACGCCGGGCTGCGGCGGCCGAGGCTCGTCTTCTAGAGCAGCGGGATTCCGACGATTCGTCCCCAGCTATTGCCATCGCCAGCCAACCGGTCCCGGTCCCATCCTCGGACTTCGACGAGACTCTTCGTAACACCTTGGTTTCGGCTCAGCGAACTGCGGACACCATCGTTCGAGAGGCAACGCAAGAGGCGGACTTGACCCGTTCGTCGGCAAATACCGAGGCCGAAGAACTCACCCGCAGTAGTCAAGCCGAATCCGAGCGACTACTGGAAGAAGGCGAAAACGCCCGCTCAAGCATGTTTGCTGAGGTCGAGGGCGAACGTCACGCGATGTTGGCGGCGGCCAGAGATCGAGCGACATCGCAGATCAAGGAAATCGAGTCCGAGCTAGAGAACGTCCATGCTGCTCGTCGTCAAGAAATCCTGGACCAAATCAGTGAGCTTGAATCGGTTCGCGATCTTCTCGCCGACGATATCGAGAACTTCGAAAGCCATCTGGCTGAGCGCCGCGAGATCGTTCGTGCAGCCATGTCAGAAATCAACGCGGTTCTCGATGACCCAGAGAGGCTTCGTCCCGCAATCCCGCCAAAGTCAACAGATGCAGGCGGACTCGGCGAGCAGTCCTATGAGTTTGCCCAAGTGGAACTCGATTCGCTGGTTGCGGTCAGCGCCGAGCTCGATAGCGCCAATACTGATGCTTCTGGGCAGACAGGTAGCGACGAGGTCGAGAACGATGTGGCCAGTTCAGGCCAGACTCAGGATGATCTCGAGCTAGGTGAGGATGATCGTCAGGATCGGACCGAATCCGTTCCCGTTGCCACGATGGGTGGCACTCAGATCGAGGACGTTTCCGAGCCCGATGAAGGTGACGCTGGTATTGACCTCACAGACCAGGTCGTTATTGAGGCAGACGAGCCCACCAAATCTCTCTTCGGAGACCTACCGGATCTCGGTGACGTTCCTGATGGGGAAACAGCAACGGCAGGAATGACGGTCAGTCCAGCAAGTCGAATGCGGGTTAGCCGTAGTCTGTTGATGGACACGAGTCAGGTGAGCACAATCCGAGAGAAGACGTCTGAATCGGCGGAGACCGACGAGAAAAACGACGATGGGGATGTCGATCGCCCGGCGTGGGCTGAGGCAGTCCCCGAGGCTTCAGGTGACGAGTCGTCAGATCCGTTCCTGGATGAGTTGCGGAAGGCGACCACAGTCGAAGGGAACGATGACGACGCGCTTTCTCGTTTCATGAGCCAAGACGCCGAAGAACCAACCCGCAGTGGCTGGTTCGGCCGCCGGCGTTAGTCACGCCTCACGAACAGTCGGTTGGTATCGCCGCTTGAGTGGAAGCAGCGGAGCACCGAATTGCTAAGACGGTTGATCGATCTTGTCGATCATTACCTGCAGGATCTCACCTTCGACCATGTAACCGGGCATTGGTTGGATGCCTAGGCTTTGAGTAGTTTCGAGTGACAAGACCTCTCGACTGATCCAATCCAGATGATCTTTGGTACCCGCCGGAAGCGTGCCGTACTGGAGGCGTATGCGATCAGTAGGATGGAAACCACGATCTTTGCGCATTTGCTGGATCTGGCGAACCATGTCCCTGGCCCGGCCTTCGGCCTCAAGCTCCTCGGTTAGCTCAACATCCAGAGCAATGACGACCCGGTTTCCGGGAAGGGGAGCGGCAGCTACGCCTTCCAGTGGATCTAGGGCCAGACTGAATTCCTCCGCCACCAGAACGTGTCCGGCAACCGAGACGGTGCCATCGTCGTTGGCTGACCATTCACCCGCCTTGGCCGCCTTAATCACCTTTTGCACATCCTTACCGATCTTAGGTCCGAGCACACGACCGTCTGGCTGCAATCGGAAAGAGCCATAGGCCTGAACCTCATCGGTAAACAGGATTTGCTTCACATTGATCTCGCTGGCGAGCAGCTCAGCGAAGGGCTCGATAGCACTGGCGGTTGGCCCCGCAAGGGTTGCGCTGGCCAGCGGGAGACGAACGCGCAAGTTCCGGTCCTCCCGCAATGACAGCGCAGCTGATGCTGCTTGGCGGAGCTGATCCATGGCGGCGACGAGCTCATCATCAGATGGGATGTCGGCAGCCGAGGGCCAGGTTTCGAGATGAACCGAGCCCTCGTCTCCGTTGAGGCCAAGCCAGATTTCTTCTGTCGTCAGGGGCAATAGTGGAGCGGCAACCCGGCTGAAGATCCGCAAGATCGTGAAGAGGGTGTCCAGGGCCTCAGTATCGAGCTCGACCTCGGGATCGGTATTCCAGAAACGTTCGCGGCTACGACGGATGTACCAATTGGTCAACGCGTCGAGGAAGGTTTGCACGTGATCGCAAGCATTAGCCAGCTGATAGTTGTCCATGGAGTCAGTCATGTCGCGTACGAGCTGATGGGTCTTGGCCAGGATGTAGCGATCGAGAAGGTTTGCGGAGTCGGTCCGTTCGGTCGCCGAATATCCCTCGGCGTTGGCATACAGGGTGAAGAAGGAGTAGGCGTTCCAGAGCGGATTGAGGGTATGTCGTACCACATCACGGATACCGGAATCGTCCTTCTCGATGCGAGTGTCGAGCCCACGCAGGATTGGTGAGCTGATCAGGTACCAACGCATGGCATCGGAGCCGACGTCATCAAAGACGGCAAGCGGGTCGGGGTAGTTTCGTAATTTCTTAGACAGCTTGACCCCATCGGAGTCCAGCAGGGTTCCGTGGCAGATCACATTGGAGAAGGCGGGCTTGTCAAACAGAGCTGTCCCCAGCACATGCATGGTGTAGAACCAGCCGCGGGTCTGGGCGGTGTATTCCACAATGAAGTCCGCGGGATTATGGGCCTCGAAGTAGTCCTCGTTCTCGAATGGATAGTGAAGTTGGGCATAAGGCATCGACCCAGATTCGAACCAGCAATCCAGGACTTCAGGAACCCGGCGCATCATGGACTGGCCGCTTGGGTCATCGGGGTTGGGGCGAACAAGATCGTCAATGAAGGGTCGATGCAGATTTGTTGGCCGAACCCCAAAGTCGGCTTCTAGCTCGTCCAGGGATCCGTAGACGTCCAGGCGCGGGTAGTCCGGGTTGTCGCTGCGCCAGATGGGGATTGGGGCACCCCAGAACCGATTGCGACTGATACTCCAGTCACGGGCGCCCTCGAGCCAGCGCCCAAACTGGCCATCCCGGACATGATCGGGGATCCAGTTGATCTCCTGGTTGAGTTCGACCAGGCGATCCCGGAAATCGGTGACGCGTACAAACCAGGAGTTGATCGCCCGGTAGATGACGGGCGTGTCTGTACGCCAGCAATGTGGGTAGTTGTGGTCATAGGTCTCGTGGCGTAGCACGACACCCTCGATGTCTTTGAGCCAGGCAATGACCTTCGGATTGGCGTCAAAAACATTCAGGCCAGCAAAGTCGCTGATTTCCTCAGTGAATTTGCCGCTGTCGTCCACGGGCACCACGAGGGGAATCCCGTTCTCCTCACCGACGCGCTGGTCCTCTTCGCCGAATCCGGGGGCGATATGGACAACACCGGTTCCGTCTCCGGTCTCAACGAAATCCGCTGATACGACGCGGAACGCTCCATCAAGACCGGAAAAATAGTCAAAGAGTGGCTTATAGGAAAGGCCAGTCAGTTCCGAACCACTGATCGCTCCGACCTGCTCGAAGTCAGACAACTCCTTGGCGTAACTGCCGAGCGCTGCCTCGGCCAGCACATAGGTGGTGTCGCCGCTTCGCATCAGGACATAGGCAATGTCGGGCCCAACAGCCAAACCCATATTGGAGGGCAGGGTCCAAGGGGTAGTCGTCCAGGCCAGGACACGAGTGGTACTGCTTTCCACCAAGGTCTCGTCCAGTTCGAATCCAACAGTGAGAGCTGGGTCTTGCCGGGGCCGAGTGGCGTCATCAAGACGGATCTCAAAGTTTGCCAGCGGGGTTTCCGCACCCCAGGAGTAGGGCATGACCCGGTGGGCCTCATAGACAAGACCCTTGTCATAGAGCTGTTTGAAGGCCCACATTACGGACTCCATATAGTCCAGGTCCATCGTCTTGTAGTCATCTTCGAAGTTGACCCAGCGTGCTTGGCGGGTGACGTAGGATTCCCACTCAGTGGTGTAACGCATCACCGATGCGGCGCAGGCTTCATTGAAGTTTTTGATGCCGAAGTCGACGATGGCCCGACGGCCAGAGACTCCCAGTTCCTTCTCGGTCTCCATCTCTGCGGGCAGGCCATGGGTGTCCCAGCCAAAGCGGCGTTCGACCCGCTTTCCGCGCATGGTTTGATAGCGGGGAACGATGTCCTTGACGTAGCCAGTCAGGAGGTGACCATAGTGGGGAAGTCCGTTGGCAAACGGGGGACCGTCATTGAAGACGTAGAGTTCGCCGCCGTCTTCTTCGCTTGCATGCTGGTCAATGGAGGCTTGGAAGGTTCCATCCTTCGCCCAACGCTCGAGAATTCGTCCTTCGATTGCGGGGAAATCGGCACGAGGGGATACCTCGGGATAGCGATTGGTTGGCGAATGAGCATCGGTTTCCATAGGGCGGCAAGGGTATCGGCGGATGGCCTCTTGGTTGGGGACTGGTACTACCGATTGGCTCGGGAATTTCTTTCGAGAACCAAAGAATGTCGAAGTGACTCGTAACAGAGGGATCAATGATCTACACTGCCCCGACCCTTTGGTCCAGAAGGAGCAGACGCTCATGGCTAGCACGTCGATATCCGGCAGTAAACGCGCATCAAAGAAGAGTGTTTCCAAGAAAACAAGTGCAAAGAAGACCCGACCCAAGAAGTCTGCCGCCAAGCAGGCGACTTCGAAGAAAGCCGCGGCTAAGAAAACTGTGAGCAAGAAAGTAACCGCCAAGAAGCCAACCACCAAAAAGACTGTGGTCAAGAAGACTGTGACAACGAAGGCAACCACCAAGAAGGTGGCTCCGAAGAAGGCAACCGCCAAGAAGCCAGCCGCCAAGAAGCCAGCACCGAAAAAGGTGAAACTCCCAGCTCACCTGGCAGACAAGAAGTGGCTGAAACAACAACGCGATGAGCTCATTGAAGAACGAGCCATGTACACCCACAATGCCGAATCCTTGGCCGCAGAGGCAGCTGCACTCATGGCTGACCGCGATCCTGGCGATGTGCAATTCGACGAAGAATCTGGCGAAGGCGACACCATTGCCGTCGAACGAGACCGAGACCTTGCCCTGTCGGCCAAGGCTCGCGAGAAGGTCGATGAAATCGATGCGGCACTCATCCGAATGGACAAGGGGCGTTACGGCCATTGTGTGTCGGGTGACGAAGGTGACTTCATTCCGAAGGATCGACTCGAAGCTCTCCCAATGGCAGCCAAATGTGTGACTCATCAGACGGCGATGTTCTAGCGATCAACTCTAAACCAGAAGCCGATACCGACTCAGGAGCAGATAGTTCCTCGCCAGTCAAGGTTCCTTCACCCGAGACGAGTACTCGGTTCACCCTGATCATGGCAAGCGTTATCCTGGTTGCTGATCACCTCAGCAAGTGGTGGGCGCAATCACACTTGGAGGCAGGGATCTGTTCGCCGGAGACCTGCTTGACTGTCTTCGGTACTCGCTTGAGATTTCACCTGGTCTACAACACCGGTGCCGCTTTCAGCCTGGGTGAGGGGTTTGGTTGGCTGATCGCTCCTCTCGCCTTCGTTATGGCTGGTGGCCTGCTTCTTGTCGCTCGTCAGACCTCAGACCGCGCATCGCTGATCGCCTTGGGTCTGGTCATCGGTGGCGCCTTGGGTAATATGGTCGACCGGGTCATGCGGGCCGAAGATGGACTATTTAGCGGTGGTGTGGTGGACTTCATCGACTTCCAGTTCTGGCCAGTTTTCAATGTGGCGGATATGGCAGTGGTTGGTGGAGTTGCCCTCCTATTCGTGCGTCAGATGAGCCAACCCAACGAAGTGGCAGCCGACGAAGGGATTGTCGATGAATAGGGAAGCAGAGCTACACGAGGTACAGCTGCCGGATGCGCTAAACGGGGAGCGAGTGGATCGGGTGGTCTCCTTGGCGGCCGACATCAGTCGCAAGGAGGCGGCCGAACTCATCGAGGTTGGCGCGGTATTGGTGAACGGTGAGGCTCCTGTCAAGGCATCACAGAGGCTTCGAACCGGTGACCACCTTCGAGTGGCCGTTCCTTTTCGGGACAGCACAATTCGTGATGACCCGACGGTTGAAGTCGTCATCCACTATCTCGACGATCAGGTGATAGTGGTTGACAAACCAGCCGGTCTGATTGTGCACCCAGGTGCCGGTGCCAGCACCGGAACAATGATTCAAGGACTTCTGGCCCAGTTCCCGGAAATCGCTTTGGTTGGCAATGACCCAACAAGGCCTGGCGTTGTGCATCGACTGGACAAGGGTACGTCGGGCTTGTTGATGGTTGCCCGGACCCAAGCTGCTCTGGAGTCGCTCAGTCTCCAACTGTCTGAACGGACAGTGACCCGGCAGTATCAAGCCTTGGCCTGGGGAACTGTTCAGGCCTCGCACGGCGTTGTTGATGCTCCGCTTGGTCGGTCTCCCAACGATGCGACCCGTCAAGCGGTTGTTGCTGATGGGCGAGAGGCCCGAACCAGCTATGAAGTCGTCACCCGCTACGAAGACCCACTTCTAACGTTTCTTCGCTGCCAGCTTGAGACTGGTCGGACCCACCAGATACGTGTTCATCTTGAGGCCATTGGCAATCCGATTGTCGGAGACGACCGATATGGGGGTGGCAGTCGAGATCGGATGGGTCTCGCGAGGCCCTTCTTGCACGCTGGACTTCTCGGTTTTGTTCACCCCGCGAGCGGTGAATACATGGAATTTGAGACCGACATGCCGGGCGATCTTCAAGACCTTCTGGCACAGCTGGCAGAATCAGCCCTCGACTAGCTCATGTTGTTGCGGCTGCCTGATCCCATCGGCCCTTGAACGAGCCGAAGCGCAGTCAACCCGACCAGTTTCCCCAGTGGGTGATGCTCTCGAGACTGGGGCGCTGCCTCCCCGAGGAACGTGCTCGCTCGTCGTTGTCGTGATTCGGGTCAGTCGGATCGAGTGGATGGCCAATGGCGACAGTGGCCACAATTCTGCGGTCCTCGGGAATGGCAAAAGTATCGCGCAGAGCGGATTCGTGATTGAAGGGGCCAAACAGACAACAGCCCAGACCTCGCTCGGTGACGAGCAAAAGAAGGTTCTGCAGGACTGTTCCGGCGTCGACCCACCAGTAAGGCACTGGCCACCGCTGTTCAGAGCTGCCCCGACCGGTCGATGCCTTGTCTGCTTCTGAGTAACGGTCTAGGTAGGCCTGGGGTCGGGTCAGAACCAATACGAGGATGGGAGCAGTCAGAAGGGACTGCCAACGAAACGTTGTCTGAGAGTCTTCCGTCATCGAAGTCGCCCAATAGTTCTTCACCGCGTCTGTCGTGTTCAATACAAGGAACTCGGTTGCCTGCGTGTTTCCAGCTGATGGTGCCCGCCGAGCATTTTCGAGAATCTCTTCGACCACTGATTGCGGAACCGGGGCGTCGCTGAAGGTTCGAATCATATGCCGCGCTCGTATGGCTGGGATCAGGTCCATGATTTATCCGCCATCACACGGTTCATCCGCCATCACACGGTTCATCCGCCATCACACGGTTCATCCGCCATCACACGGTCTATTCAGCATCACTTGGCCCAGGAGATGGAATCTCGGACTTAGCAACCACATCAGCCAGGGTGAAGCCCTCCAGGAGCTCTCGCATCTGCTCTCCGACCCCGTGCCAGATAGTCAAGAGCGCGCATTGGCCCTCGTGATCGCATGCTCCGCCAGCGTGGGGTTCGACAAAGTCACCCAAGGTGATTGGGCCATCGACAGCCCGGATGATTTCTGCCAGCGTGATCGATGTTGGGTTGCGGGCCAGGACGTAGCCCCCACCGACTCCTCGTTTGGAGCGAACGAGCCCGGCTCCCTTTAGAGCCAGCAGAATCTGTTCAAGGTAGGGCTGGGGAAGCCCGGTGCGATGAGCGATCTGGCGAACAGTGATTGGGCCATCCTGGTCTCCGTGTAGAGCCAAGGAAAGCAATGCACGGCTTGCATAGTCACCACGAGTCGAAACCTTCACCGGTGAGATCCTACTGGTCTGCGACCCTGGGATGGCAGAAGAGAAGGATCGCGACTGCTTAGGTGGCTGTCTATCCTGCCGATATCATCCTGGAGACCTGAATGGAGAAGCGGTGACAGATCCGATTCGACCCGCATATGGCCGTGGCTGCCTGAGCGAACTTCTGCCTGCGATCCTTGGCTATCCATCAGCCGGAGGAATGGAATTGCCGGTTGCCGTCGATGCAACTGCCCCTCGGGTTCTGCTTGTCCTCGATGGTCTTGGCTGGGATCAGTTTCAGGACCGCCTGAGTGTCGCTCCCACCTTGGCCGGGTGTAGCGGGGGATCGATCACCACGGTCGCTCCGTCGACCACGGCGGCTGCCTTGACTTCCATTACTACCGGACTTACCCCAGGTGAGCATGGGGTCATCGGCTACCGAATGATGGTTGGCGATGAGGTGCTCAACACCTTGCGCTGGCGAACCGACCGACACGGTGATGCTCGCAAGACCATCCCCCCTGAACTCGTGCAACCCTATGACCCTTTCATGGGTGAACGGGTCGCCCTGGTCTCCAAAGCTGAGTTCCGACGGTCAGGGTTCTCCCAAGCTCACCTTCGGGGGGTTCAGTTCACTGGCTATCGCACACCAGCGCTGCTTGTTCACGAAACAGTCCGGCTCATCAATGAAGGTGAACCCGTTGTCTACGCCTATTATGACGGAATCGACAAGGTGGCGCACGAATACGGCCTTGGTTCGGAATACGACACCGAACTTCGATTTGTCGACCAGCTCGTAGCCTCAATGCTGGACGGCCTCCCGGACGGCACCCAAGTCGTGATCACGGCAGACCATGGTCAGGTCGATTGTCGCAATGGTTCTGTTTTGATTGACGATCAGGTGATGGGCCTCACCCGAGGTTTGTCGGGCGAGGGCAGGTTCCGTTGGCTGCACGCAAAGAGCGGGGCGGCTGCCTCTTTGTTGGACGCCGCCAATGAGGCTCATAGTCATCATGCCTGGGTCCGGAGCCTTGAACAGATCCTCGATGAGAACTGGTTTGGGCCTAGCGTCAGGTCAGAAGTTCAGGAGTCTCTGGGCGACGTAGCCCTCCTGCCGTTTGAGCCGATCGCCTTTACGGATCCAAAGGACACCGGCCCCTTCGAACTCGTCGGCAGGCACGGATCGCTGACTGCAGCCGAAATGTTGGTACCCCTGATTGGTACTGTCTGCTAGGGAACCGTCTGCTGGTAGGCAGTGTGGTCTGCTAGAACAGAGCCATGACTCAGACGAGCGATACAAATCAGCCACGACCCGAATCGGCAGACAGTTCACAGGCAGACAGTTCACAGGCAGACGTCACAGAGGCAGACAGCGCACAGTCGAAGAATGAGGTTATTTCTCCTGACGCAATTGATCCTGAGGGGGCACAATCGGACCCGGAGCCCATGCCCAAGGGCTCAGTCTCCGAACCAGCAAAGGTGATGCGAATTGGATCCATGATTCGTCAGCTGTTGGAAGAAGTTCGAATGACCGAGCTGGATGAGCGTGGCAGGATCCGCCTTCGAGAGATCTACGACACATCAGTGGAGAACCTGGCGTCCGCGCTGTCTCCAGATTTACAGGAAGAACTCTACTCCTTAGCTGTTCCCTTCGGTGATGACGAATTGCCATCTGTCTCGGAGTTGCGAATTGCGCAGGCTCAGCTGGTCGGCTGGCTTGAGGGCCTCTTCCACGGAATCCAGACGACAATCTTTGCTCAGCAAGCGGCGGCTCAACTGCAATTGGAACAGATGAAATCGTCAACGCCCATGCCGGGTATCAACCCGGATGCTCCCCGCTCAGGTACCTATCTTTGACGGCTTGAGTTTCTGCTCGGATGGCTGAAAGCCAGCAACGGTAGGCATTGCTTTCGTTTTCGGTTTGCATTCCGCCCCTGCGAGCGGCGAAGCTAGTTCAAGAAGAAAGTATTGAAGGTCCATGAGGGCTTGCCCCGATGAGCGGGGTAAGGACGGGACCGCGAGGGGGAAACCGATGGCCATCGAGGTCACGACAAAGGATTGCTCGTCATTGAGCGACGCCGAGTTTGCCGAGATGGCAGAACTGGCATGCAATGACCATATGGAAGTGGGGATGCTGTCTAAGCAGGCGGATGACTGGGTGCTGATCAGCCAGGCCAGACGCAATGGAACCTTGCAAGGATTCATCTTCAGCACTCTTGAGCGAATCGGTGGAACGCCCGCACTGGTCATTGGGTTGGGCCTGGTCGAAGATGCTCAAGCGTCGGTCTTGCGGGCTCTCATGCATGATCAATTCCATAAGGCGAGAATGGCCTTTCCAGACGAGGACGTGGTGGTGAGTGCTCGAATGAGGTCCCACGGAGCTTTGGCTGCGTTGGTAGACCTTCAAGACATTCGACCGTGGCCCCAGACGAGGGTTAACGGCGAAGAGCGAGCCTGGGGGAGGCGGTTGGCAGCTCGCTACAAGACCACTACCTATGACGACCGGACCATGGTTGGTAAGGGATTGGGCCCGCGATTAGTACTGGACTATGTGACCGGCGTTGAAGGTGGAGCGATCGCCGAAACGAGCGGCGCAAGCGAGAGCTTCACAACGGAGTCGGTGGAGGTCATGGACCAGTTCGACCCGTGTAACGATGGAACGCACTTTCTTGTGGTGTGGGGTTGGGCTTTGGCCGAACTCCTTGATGGGTTCCAGCAGCCCGCGTCCTGAAGACGCAGCGCCTTCGAAAACTGCGAATGTGACGATTTGATCACGGACGGAGTCGCGAGGGTCACGACGGGTGGTCGACTGGCCGAGACTGCGAACAGAGTTTCATGTGGCATCCAGGTGAATTACCCGAAAGAAGCGCAGAAATGAGCGATTTCACCCGGGTCGCTTGAGTAGATGCTCCTGATTGACTTGACTTCGGAGAGTGTCTGCCTAGTATGTCGTTTACATGACAACGAACCACGCCCAGTTCGTTCACCGCCTCGTGGCTTCGTTGGTGCTCATCTCCCTGACCTTGGTCGGGGTACTTGTTCCCGCGAATCCAGCAGGCGCTGTTCGGCCTCAGAATGTCCTCGAGACCGAAATCTTGCAGCAGTTGAATGCTGAACGCACCGCTCGGGGGCTGGGAGCCGTCAGCATTGAAGACGAGCTGACCGATGCGTCTGCCCAATGGTCAGACTCAATGGCCAGTCGTAGCTCTCTTGTTCATTCCGGCGATGGGCGGGCAGAAATCATTGCCTACGGCTACACCACAGGCCAGATCACCCTGGCTTGGATGAATTCTCCCAGCCATCGCAACCTGATGGTTGACCCAAACCTGGTTTTCGGCGGAGTCGGAGTGACATGCGACAGCGGCGGACGGATGTGGGCCACCATCCAATTTCGCAGGCTTGATACCCGCCTCGCAACTCTTCGCTCGTCGAATCCCAGTCCAGCAGTCACCGCTGACCTGTCGGGATCCAACTGCGAAGATCAGGCGGGGACACCTCCAGTGCGGCGCCTGTACCGAGCATTCTTCCAACGGGAGAGTGATACTGGTGGCTTGGCCTACTGGGTCCAGCGATATGCCGATGGTGAAAGTCTGACCGGGATCGCCGACTATTTCGCTACATCGGATGAGTTTCAAGCAACCTATGGGCGACTCAGCGATCGTGACTTTGTGAAGACTGTCTATGTCAACGTGATGGGACGAAGTCCTGATCAGGGCGGGTATGACTATTGGGTCGGTCAGATGCGCTCGGGGATGACTCGAGGTGAGCTGATGGTGGCCTTTAGCGAAAGCCAAGAGTTCGTGATCCGAACAGGGATCGTCTAGCTCGACTGCTTGCCTGACCTGTTTCGGACCCAAGATTGCCGTCAAGAATCAGCTGAGCGGCAAAGCAACCTCGATCGGGATCTATAGAGTCAGCACACTCAGAGTCAGGGCGCTCCGGGCAAGTGGTTTCGTTTAACTCGTCGGATCGCTCTGTCCGGCCAGGGAGTGGACGTGGGGTCCTCTTTTACCCATCTGCATGTTCATACCGAGTTCTCGATGTTGGACGGAGCGTCGCGGCTTGATGATCTTGTAGCCAAGGCGGCAGCCGACGGCATGCCAGCCCTGGGGATCACCGATCACGGCAATATGTATGGGGTCCTCGACTTCTACAAAGCCTGTCGCAAGCAAGGCGTCAAGCCAATCATCGGAGCGGAGCTCTATCAGGCCGACGACTCGCGTCATGAGCGCCCTAGTCGACGGGGCAAGATTGATGACTCGGGCGGAAGCACCGATGGTGGCAAGAAGCTCTATTACCACCTGATCACCTTGGCCGAGAACAACACCGGCTACAAGAACCTGATCCAGCTGGCCTCAAGAGCTTTCATGGAGGGCTACTACTACAAGCCTCGGGTCGATTGGGAAGTGCTCTCCGATCATTCCGAGGGTGTGATTGCGACCTCAGGTTGTCTTGGCGGTCATGTACTGCAGGCTCTCATGAATGGCAATGAGCAGGACGCGCTGGAGAAGGCGGCACGTTTTCAAGACATCTTCGGACGAGACAACTTCTTCATCGAGATCCAAGATCACGGGATCCCCGAGCAGATCCAGACCAATCCCCAGCTGCTAGAGATCGCCCGCAAAATCAAGGCACCGATCATGGTGACCAATGATTCCCATTATACCGATCAGCATGATCATGGTGCCCATGACGCCCTGCTGTGTGTGCAAACCGGCTCGTTGATGAGTGACCCTGACCGGTTCAAGTTCAGCGGCGATCAGCATTATCTGAAAACGGCGCAAGAGATGCGTCATCAGTGGGCTGAGCTGCCTGAGGCCTGTGACAACACACTCTGGATTGCCGAACGGTGTGACGTCGAGATCGAGTTCGGCAGTCCCCAGCTACCAGACTTTCCTATTCCCGAAGGATTCACTGGCGCCGATGACTACCTCTTCCACCTCACCATGGAAGGAGCCAAGAAGCGCTGGGGCACAGCCATTCCCGAAGGGACAATGGACCGGCTCGTCTTTGAGCTGGATGTCATCAAGAACATGGGGTTCTCTTCCTACTTTTTGATCACCTGGGACATGATCAAGTACGCCCGCGAAAACGGTATCCGCGTCGGCCCGGGGCGTGGCTCTGCTGCTGGCTGCGCCGTGGCCTACTCGCTCTGGATCACCGACCTTGATCCGATCAAGTACGACCTCCTCTTTGAACGATTCCTGAATCCCAGCCGAATCTCCATGCCCGACATCGACATGGACTTCGACTCCCGCTATCGCGACACCATGATTCGCTACTGCGCCGAACGCTATGGCCGCGACCATGTGGCTCAGATCGTCACCTTCAGCCAGATCAAGGCCCGGGCCGCAGTTCGCGATGGTGCCCGGGTGCTTGGTTACCCTTATGTGGTCGGTGACAAAATCGCCAAGGCCATGCCACCACTCATCATGGGCCGTGATACGCCGCTCAAGTACTGCTTCGAAGAATCGGAGAAGTACAAGGACGGCTACAACATGGCTGGCTCCTTGCGAACAATGGTCGAGACTGAGCCCGATGTGGCCAAGGTCATGGATGTTGCCATGGGGCTCGAAGGACTGCGTCGCAGTGATGGAATCCATGCTGCAGCGGTAGTTATTACCAAGGATCCGCTGACGGACTATCTGCCGATCCAACGCAAGCCAGCGGCAGGCAAGGACATCTCCGAAGCTCCCGTCGTGACCCAGTACGAGATGCACGGGGTCGAAGAACTCGGCCTGCTCAAGATGGACTTCTTGGGCTTGCGAAATCTGGATGTCATCAGCGACACCCTTGCCCTCGTCGAACAAGTGCACGGTGTTGTGGTTGACATTGATCATGTCGACCTGACGGATGAGAAGACCTTCGCGCTGCTGCAAGCAGGAAATACCATCGGCGTTTTCCAACTTGAGTCGTCGCCAATGCGAGCCCTCATGCGTTCCATGGCCCCCACCGGATTCGAAGATGTTGCTGCCCTGGTTGCCCTCTATCGGCCGGGGCCAATGGCAGCCAACATGCACAATGACTACGCTGACCGCAAGAACGGCCGGCAAGACGTAACCCTGGCCCACCCCGATGCGCAAGAGCTTCTCGGCGACACCTATGGGCTCATGATCTATCAAGAACAGATGATGCGCTTCAGCCAGAAGTTCGCAGGGTATTCCCTGGCTGATGCTGACAACTTGCGTAAGGCCGCCGGCAAGAAGAACCGGGAGCTGATGGCCAAGGAACGAACCAAGTTCGTCGACGGTTGTGTTGAGCACGGCTATGGCGAGGACTTCGGTGAAGACCAGTTCACCCTGATCGAGGGTTTTGCCGACTACGCCTTCAACAAGAGCCACTCCTATGGCTACGGATTGGTGAGTTTTCAGACGGCCTACCTCAAGGCCAATTATCCGGTCGAGTATCTGGCTTGTCTTCTGACCAGCGTGAAAAGCAGTCTGGACAAGGCCGCCGTCTATCTCAATGAATGTCGTCAGATGGGAGTCACTGTCCTGGTTCCTGATATCAACCGTTCTGAGTTGGATTTTGCCTCCATACCGGATCTTGATGGAGGGGCTCTGAACGCCATCCCCTTTGGGCTTTCGGCTGTTCGCAATGTTGGTGCTGCCCTCGTCGAACTGATCTTGAAGGAGCGGCGAGCCAGCGGACCGTTTTCCTCTTTCCTCGACTTTTGTGAACGTGTTGACTACGCCGTGCTCAAGAAATCGGCCATCGAGTCCTTGATCAAGGCTGGAGCATTCGATTCGCTTGGACACCCACGTCGGGGACTTCTTCTGGCCTTTGAGGACATCATCGACAAGACCATTGCTTCTCGCAAGGAGCACGACATGGGAGTCATGACCCTGTTCGGCGCAGTCGAGGATGCAGAAGACGGTCCAGCCTTTGACGACCGCACCCCAATCTCTGACCTCACCTTCGACAAATCTCAGCGGCTGAAGTTCGAGAAAGAAATGCTCGGCCTTTACGTCTCGGACCATCCACTACTTGGTCTTGAAGGTGCGCTAAATCGAAAGGCAGAAGACTCGCTCAACGACTTTGAGCACAAGGAGGATGGGGCAGTCGTCGTCGTCGGCGGTGTTGTGACTGCCCTGCAGCGGAAGTGGACCAAGAAGGGTGACCTGATGGGCATCTTCATCTTGGAGGACCTGACCACATCGATCGAGGTCATGGTCTTTCCACGCACGTTTACTGACTACGGGCACCTGTTGGAAGATGATCGCATTGTCATTCTCCGTGGCCGGCTGCAAAAGCGCGACGAAGAAACCAAGCTGATGGCCCAGACCATCGAGGTCTTTGAGCCGGAGTCGTTGGGTTCGTCTCGGCCGCTGCGCTTGGAGATCCGCCCTGACCAGCTATCCGAAACCCTCATCGACCGGCTCAAGCTGGTTCTTTCACAACACCCCGGCGAGTCCCAGGTCTACATTCACTTGAGCGAAACCCAGGTGGTCAAGCTGGCTGATGAGTTCAACGTGACCACCGACGGCGGCTTGATTCCGGAGCTTCGAGTGCTTCTTGGCCCTGATTCGGTTGTTTTCTAGGCCAGATGCCCCGGTGGGCACTGAGCAGAGGGACTCAAATGACCTTTCCAGCTGCCGACCATGGTTTCGGTATCAGGTAATCTGGTTGCGTACGAACCGGGAGTAAACGTGGAACACACAGCAATTCGAGGGGACACCCAGGGCGACAGTCAAGGTGACAACGAACCTGGCAGTCATATTGGCTATCTCACCAATCAATACCCCAAAGCCAGCCACAGCTTTATTCGTCGCGAAATCCTGGCCCTTGAGGGCTTGGGCTGGAGAGTCAAGCGATACGCCATGCGTATCCCGATCGAAGAAATCGTTGACCCAGTCGATCGACAAGAGGCCGACAAGACCCGGTCCCTCGTTGACGCGGGAATGCCGGCCATGGCGACTGCCCTGGCTCAGTTGGCGGCAAGACGGCCAGCGGCTTTCGCCCGAGCGCTTCGAGCCGCTACTCGATTGGCTCGCCGCTCCGATGTTGGCATGTCTCGACACCTTGTTTACCTCGCCGAGGCCGCCCTACTCGTTCAGTGGTGTGAGCAAGACGGGGTTACTCATCTTCACACTCATTTCGGTACCAACTCAGCCGAAGTGGCCTTGCTCAGCCACTATCTCGGTGGTCCGAGCTACAGCCTGACTATCCACGGACCAGAAGAGTTCGACCGAGCGCCGCTGCTTGGCATTGCCGAGAAAATTGGCCAGGCAAGATTCGTCTGCACCGTGAGTTCCTTTGGCCGAAGCCAAGCTTGTCGTCTGGTTCCAACCGAGCACTGGGATCGTATCCATGTTGTGCACTGCGGTCTTGATGACGAATGGTTCAGCGGAGACACCGTCCCAATCCCTGGGTCCAGCGTCCCAGCATCAAATGGCTCTGAACATGGCGTCCCTGAACATGGCGTCCCTGAACAGAGTGTTTCGACCACCCGGCAGCTCGTTTGCGTGGCCAGACTGAGCGAGCAAAAGGGCCATGGAATCCTTCTGGCTGCGCTAGCGAAGGTGGCGGAAAGCGGACGCGACTTCCACATGACCCTCGTCGGAGACGGAGAGCTTCGGCCAGAAGTCGAAGCACAGATCCAATCCTCCAACCTTGGAGACAAGGTCACCATTACCGGGTGGGCGTCAGAAGACGAGGTGAAGGCCGCAATCAACGCATCAGTGGGCTTCGTTCTCCCCAGTTTTGCGGAAGGCCTTCCCGTTGTCATCATGGAGGCCCTCGCTGCCGGACGGCCAGTAATAAGCACCTATGTTGCCGGAATCCCCGAACTGGTTCGCCCCGGAGTCTCGGGTTGGCTTGTGCCTGCTGGTTCGGTTGATCTCCTGGTCGACGCGGTTTGTGAACTGCTGGATGCTCCCCTGGAACAGCTTGAGTCATTCGGTGCCGAGGGACGAAAAGCCGTGCATGAGCAGCACCGAGCAACAACCGAGGCGGCAAAGATTGCTGCCCTGTTTCCGCTAAGGAACTAACCGGCAAGCCGAAGCCCTGTGGACCTCCGATTCCACTAGACTTCGCCGATGGATTTCACTGTGGCGCCAAGGGATTTCACCATGAGCAGAGGTGATCGGCGGAAGCGCTCGCAAATTCGGTTACGGACGAGAGGATCGGCCTGTTTCGTCGGGCTTTGTTGCGCCCTTCTGGTTCTGGGTGCTTGCACCTCCAATGGCGAAGGATCTGGCGCTCCGGACGATGTTTCGCTTGCCACCGAACCTCCCGGGTTCCCCCAAGACGGCGTTGACAGCACGACCCCTTCTCCTGGCTCCGTAGCCGCCTCACTCAGCGAGGCCTACGAATTCACTGATCTCGAACTAGGCGGCGGCGGTTGGGTGACCGGAATGGTCATTCACCCGACAGAAGCCGATCTGATGTACGCCAGAACCGATGTTGGTGGGGCCTACCGCTGGGATCCGACGACCGAACATTGGATCCAACTGTTGTCCTTCGAAACAGTTCCAAACCCCGACCCTGGTGATTGGCAGGTCTCATCCGTAGCCACCTCGCCATCGGACCCGGACCGTGCCTATATGGCGGTTGGCGACTCGACCAAGGATTCCGAGGGCCGCATTCTCATTAGCGACGATCGGGGAGCGACATGGCAAGATCATGGTCGCGGATTCACTATTGCTGGCAACGCCGAAGACAGGATTGGTGGTGAACGCCTAGCGGTTGACCCGACTGATCCTGACACTGTCTGGTTCGGAAGTCGAAGCGAAGGACTGCTTGTCTCGACTGATGGGTCAGCGACCTGGTCTCCGGTTCCGTCTGTCCCCATTGTTGCCGCGGCCGAGGGTGAGAAACCAACGGGGGTGAAATGGGTGCTGGCCAGCGAGTTCGGAGTTTTTGTTGGTATCGCACATGACGGGGTCTATCAGGTCTCCGGAGAGCCATCTGCTCCTGGCGAAATCACCGCCGAGAAGCTTTGGGCCAGTGAAGGGATTCCCCTCGATGCGGAGATCGGCAGTGACGGTGTGCTCTGGGTAGCCGAACAGAAGCCGCCCTTTGTCTATCGATTTGACTCGTCCAGTCGCGAGCAACGCGACGTGACCCCGAACGGGGGCAAGAAGTTCGCTTCCGTCGCCATCGATCCCAACAACCCAAGTCGGGTCTTCATCGGACGTCAGAACATTTCGGACAGCGGTCTATGGAGAACCACCGATAGCGGCGAGAAGTGGAAGAAGGCGGCGGCGACGACCACCTGCGAGCAGGTCCCTTGGCTGGATGAGTATGACGACCGCTTGTTAAGCGCAGGCAGTATGGCCTTTGACCCAGCGGGTGAGCTGTGGTTTCCCGAGGGATTCGCCATGTGGCGAAGCACCGACCTTGATGACGGCGAAGTCACTTTCCAGTGCGCGACGCTTGGGATCGAAGAACTTGTGAGCAACGACGTTCTGGTCACCCCGGCTGGTTCCATTGTTAGCGCCCACTGGGACCGTGGAGCCTTTCGCCATACTGATGGCACACCACAAGGGGCGATCCAAGGACCAGTCACCGAATTCAACTCGGTCTGGGATCTTGATTGGAGTCCTGCGGATCCAGATTTTGTGGTTGCAATCGTTGCCGATCACCGTTTCTGTTGCGAAGACTCATCCGATGCCTACGTCAGCAGCTTCTCCACCGATGGGGGACAGAGCTGGGAACGGTTTGGTTCCTACAAATCGGGCAACCATCCGTACAAGCTCAGATTCGGCAATATCGCGGTCTCCGCAACTGACACCAACAATCTGGTGTGGCTCCCAACCTTCAATCTCCCGCCCCAGTTTTCGCGTGATCGCGGAACAACGTGGTCAGAAGTCATCTTGCCTGGAACCGAAGACATCCAGAAAGACGGGGTCAACCGTGGTGGCTCTCACACCACCTTTTTCCTGAACCGGAAGGTCCTCGCTGCGGATCGTGTCGCAGCGGACACGTTCTATCTTTATCAGGGAGACTTCGGGGTCTATCGATCCACAGACGGGGGTCAGTCTTGGGCGCTAATGGCCAGCGATGGTTTACCGATCGGGTCACCAATCGGCCATTTCCATAGCCAATTGCAGGCGGTTCCCGGTGAAGAAGGCCACCTTTTCTTCACCACCGGTCCGTTGGACCAGGGGGTTTGGCCCGCCTATGAAAGCGTCGATGGTGGAGACTCGTGGACCGAGGTCGACGGAACGGGCGAGGTAACAGCCATCGGATTTGGATCTGCTTCCGAGGTTGGTGGGCCAGTCACTGTCTTCCTGGCTGGTGAACTCAATGGAGAGCGAGGCCTATGGAGGTCGATCGATGGTGCCGTAACCTGGGGTCTGATTAGTGCGGCTCCTGGAGGAAATTACCTGCCGATTCAGGCCATAACCGGTCACCCAGACGAGTTCGGCACGGTTTTCGTGGCGTTTGGTGGAACAACAGTCAAAGTTGGAGCGTCTACACAAGGTGAATGAGCCGATTTGAGCGAGAAAATCTTTGCTGGATCTGCTGGATTCGTTGCCGCTGAGGCCGACGAGTAGTAGTAACCCGGAGGGTAGAGAATGCATTGGACCGTAGCGGCACCGTTCGTCACCAGTCCTACAAGTCAGTGGCTTGCCAGTTCGGTTAGCCAGGATCACCAACTCACCATTGTTCCCCGCGTCGGTGAACAGGTCAGTTGGCATGACAAGAAATCGCCTGTGACCAGTCCGGCTGAGTGGATCCAGTTCATGCGCCAGGCCCATCGGGCCGTTTCGCGGACCTCCGGTGGAGTCATCACCGTCTTTCCACAGCTCGCATCCATGGTTGGTGCTCAGAAGCAGCTGCGCCGCAAGAACGACATGCCCATCGTGAGCTGGTTCTTCAATACTTCGACCGACTCTGCCATCCGCATTGTTCCCGCCCGGCTATCCCTGCGAGCCGTCGACAAGTTCGTCGTGCATTCCAGTCGCGAGATCGAGGCCTATGCCAGCCAGCTAGCCATCGACCCTGGACGATTCGAGTACGTTCCCCTCCAGTACGGAGGCGACATTGATGACTCCCCGCTCGAAGAAGAGAAGCCCTTCATCTTCGCCACGGGTTCGGGACACCGTGACTATGCCACCTTCTTTGACGCAGTGGCAAAGACGGGGCATCGCACGATCGTTCTGGCATCGGAGCACGCTCTGGCCAATACAACACCGCCGCCCAACGTTGAGATCTTGGAGCAACTTCCAAAGCCTGAGATTCGAAAGATGATTCGCCGGGCTCGCATCAATGTTGTGCCAATGAGCACCAACGGTCTGACCGCGGGGCTCGTAACCATCGTCGATGCTTTCTGCCACGGCCGTGGCCTGGTAGCCACTGCTCGACCCGGTGTTGAGGACTATCTTCTTGACAGCGAGAACTCGCTTCTGGTTCCGCCAAGTGATGCGGGGGCGATGGCAGAGGCTCTCGAAGCCATGTGGGGTGATGACATCCTGCGTCAGCAGCTAAACAAGGGCGCGGCCGCTTTTGCCGAAGCTAATTGCACGGACGCGGCCGCCGGTCGTCGCCTAAACGAAATCCTCGACTCTCTCTCGTAGGTCAACGGTTCACTTTCCGCTTTCGAAATGAACGGCTCCGTCATGAAGACTCCGATCGCTCACCCATTATGAAGACCCCAATTGCTCTCTACGTCTGCACTCATCAACGCAATGATGAGCTTCAGCGTCTGCTCGACTCGGTTGTCGTTGCCGCAAATGAGGTGATGGATCGTGTTGACGTCGCCGTTGTGGTGGTTGATGACAACCCCGATGGTCGGGCTGAGTCTGTTGTCGAAGCCTTCGAGCACAACTTCTCCCTCGGCCTCCACTACCGCCTCAGTGGGAAACAGAACATCGCGATCGCCCGAAATATTGGTTTCGAAGCGGCCATGGAACTTGGTGACTGGGTACTCATGACCGATGACGACATTGTCATCCCAGCCGATTGGTTTGCTCAGCACCTTGCATTACAAGACAGGACCGGTGCCGATGCCACGACCGGCCCGGCGCTCTTAACCTTTGGGCACGGAGGCGATTGGATCCGGGAGCAGCCATTTGATCTGGTTGGCCTTCTGGATTACGAAGAAGAGTCAATGCCTCCGGAGTGCTCAACCGGAAACTCTATGGTTCGGTCCGCATTTTTTGTCGAGCATCCCGAGATCCGCTTTGATCCTGGTCTCGGAATTGCTGGTGGCGAAGACATGGTGTTCTACCGGGGGGCTATTGCGGCAGGCATGGTGCCGCGATTCTCCAAGAAGGTGGCGGTCTATGAGATCGAACCAGCCAGTCGCTCAACCTATCGATATCAGCTCAGTCGCTCCCTCTGGATGGGCAATACCGAGTTCGAAACCAACCTGCGTAGTGGTCAAGCAAGTCGCCTGCGCCTATTCCTTCGGGCGAGCAAACGTGCCCTTGGCGGTCTGAGCCGCCCGGCCCGTCGTGCTAGCAGGGGCCAGCCGCCCCAGTTTCGCTACGCCGGAGTACTTATTGTGCAAGGAATTGGTATGGGCATTGGCCAGTTCGGCATTGTCTTGGACCACCGGTAGTGATGACTGCGACTGGTTCTGGCCTACGCCACTCACGGGTTCAGCTAGGCCACCTACTAGGTCATAGGGCCTATTGCCTTGGGCAGAGTATTTTCCATTGGAATCCTCCCCGCCTTCAACGCTACGCTGGAGCGGTGGATTGGGAGTTTTGATGGATATCCGAGCGGTTGTTGGTGCGGCCAGAGTCAAGGCCGAGCGAAAGGTTGGCGAGACAGTGGCGTCGGTGAGCCGTCGCCTTTCAGGGTCTTCAGAACAACCCCCGGCCAAGACACTCTTCGTGATTGCCCACGCCCGGTCCGGCTCGACGTTGCTCACCCACCTTCTCGGCGCTCACGATGACATTTTGTCCGTCGGTGAGCATCACGTCAGCTATAGCAAGGATTCTGACTTGCGCCGGTTGCGCGATCGCAGCGCGTTTATGGCCAATGATCTCAAGGCCCGGCCGATCTATGTCGTTGACAAGATCGTGTACAACGAGCACACCATCAGTGATGACCTCCTGCGTGACTCCTCGATCAGGTTCGTGTTCTTGCTGCGACGGCCAGAAGGCACGCTGCCCAGCGTTGGCAAGATGTTCGGCCAGGCCGACATTGGTCGGCAGCTGGCCTACTACCGTCGGCGTCTCGACGAGATGGTCACCATCGCCAAGAAGGTGGGGGACCCGACCAGGTCGGCCTTCATGACCTATGAGCAGATCACGGGCCAGCCCGACGCGACTCTGTCCTACCTCAGCGGCTTTCTTGATCTCGATTCGCCCCTGAATAAGGACTATGACGTCAGCCGCACGACGGGCCGTCAGGCCTGGGGTGATCCGTCCGAGCGTATCTTCTCTGGCACCATCGATCTGCGCCGCGGTGATTCTGACCCGCTACCAGTTGATATCGCAGTTGAGGCTGAGGCCATTCACGCCTTCGCCCTGTTTGAATTGGCGAAGCAATCTGCAGCAAATCCCCTGGTTAGCGACTCCTAAGTGTTGAGCCAGGTCTCGGACCGAACAACCTCGTCGACCCTGACGACGGCAGACTCTTACTTTGGGCCATGGTCCAGGGGTCTGGGACAGATCTACATTGTTACGGCCATGGTCACTGCTTTTGGGGCCTATGACATCAAGCCTATGTTCCACACCCTGGTCCTTGGTTTCGCCTTTGGTTGCCTCCTGTTGGCTCCTCGCCAAGCCATTTTGGACATCCGTGTCTCCCTGATCTCGGTCATGATGTTGTCCCTGGTGGCCGCATCGGTCTTATGGACCTTTGACTCGGTGACGACAACGTTTCTGGTCCGCCTGGAAGTCCCGCGATCACTGTTTCTACTGCTTGTTATTGCTGTGCTTCCGTTGGAAGACACCATTGCTGGTCTGAAGAAGGCCATATGGGTGATCTTGGGCATGACCATCATTGGCTTGATTCTGGTGCCGGCTACTCGATCACACGGCATTCTGGCCGGATCGACCGAGCCCTATCCCGGCTGGCATGGCTTCTTCCTGCACAAGAACTCGATGTCGCCCTATCTGATCTTCGCTCTCAGCACGCTGTTGATTTGGGAAAAGAGCAAGGCAGCTCGAGTTCTTGGATTCCTGACCATCATGGTCTTGATGGTGGGATCGCAATCGGGTACCGGCATCGGCGCCAGCCTGTTTGTTATTGCGTTCTATATTTGGGTTGTCATGTACCGGCGCAGCTCGAACCGTTGGTCAGGCGGATTCTTGATTGCATCTGTTGGGCTGCTGTTCTGTGCGGCCATTACTGGAGCGGCAGCAATTGGCCAGATCTCCGAATCTGCGGGCAAGGGCTCGTCCTTCTCGGGCCGAACTTTCATCTGGAGCGCGGTTCTCGATGCCATTAGCCAACGACCCCTTCTGGGCTATGGCTATGGAGGCTTGTTCCAGAACCCGCCTTCGGATACAACCCGGGAAATATGGCGAAACATCGGGTTTGAGGCCAATCACTCCCATAGCGGAGGATTAGATCTACTGCTACAGCTTGGTGTTGTTGGCACGGTGCTCTTTGGTGGCCTCTTCGTATCGACCCTGCTCGGTGGGCTCGGGGTCCGAGAGGACGAGCAGCGGATGGCCGACTGGATCCTCATCGTTCTGGCTGTGCAAGTTCTCATCAGCCTGTCCGAACCAGTCTTTCTTGGGCCATGGATGCTGGTAATGATGATTCTTCGGGGACTGACCCTCAAGACAATGCCATCGTGGCGCCAACGTCATGGACGGGTCGCCACCATTCATGGTGAGCGGGCTCGGATCCGGTCGGAACACGACGACGAGCTTGACTATCAGTCCGTCGAATAGGCGACCAGAAACGAGGTGAGATCGATCTCCCCTAGGTTCGAATGGGGGTGCGACCTGACTGGTTGCCCTTCTCACTGCCCGATTCGTCTGCGTCTTTGGCTGGGCCATCAGATTCGTCCGCTTGGCGCTGTGCCCGGATAAGCATCAGCCAGCCCCCAACTGCGAGGTAGATCTCGGCCACGATGGTGCCGATGACGGCACCGCGCCACGAGTAGGAGGGAATGAGGGCGATGTAGAGCACCATGCTCAACGCGGCGGAAGAGATTAGCAGGTAGGCGCGCCGGGAAATGAGGCCAAGTCCCATGAGCCCGTTGAGTGGTGCGCGACTGATAGCGAGCAGGGGGATCAATGGCACCAGCCAGCGAACGATGTTGACATCGATCTTGTCGGTTCCTGGCATGAAGCGAAGGAGGATCGGTGTCAGAGTGAACATGGCCAGAGCGATGACCAGGCTCAGGGCTAGGGACGTGCTGGCAAAGCGCTTGGCCCGGTCAACGTGCAGACCCTTGCGGCCGTCGCCCTCGGGCAAGAATCGCTGGAAGAGGGCCTTGTTCATGGTCTGGATCGGGAACTGGGAGAGCAACACAATACGGAAGGCAGCGCCATAGAGGCCAGCGTCGGCCTCTAATCCGTAAACGTTCATGATGGCCTTGTCCCCATTTGTCTGGAGGTTGGAGGCGGCCATTGGTGTTGACAGCTCGAAATTGGTTCGCACATAGTCCCGGTCAGGCTGCATGAGACCAGGCCGTAATCCGAAGCGAGGTAGCACCAGAAACACTGCGACTGCGCTGGTGAAGGTGAAGCCGATGAGCCAAGCAATGGCGAGATTCTGGATAGTCATGTCGGCCAAGGTGTAGGTAGCCAGGAGTGAGCCAACACGAACAAGGGGCAGAGCCAGTCGTATCTTGGCCGACGTTGCGAATCCGTGCGTGGCTTGAATCAGGGTGGTAGCCACATTGGAGATCGGGAAGAGGATGAGTTCAGCAACGGCCATGAGGAACATGGCGAAGACGGTGACAGTGGAAACAACGAAGGAGGCAATCAGCGTGGCAACACCAACGGCCATGACACCCTGCAAGATGGTCATCCAGAGGGCGCGACTGCTTACAACCTGCGGGTCATCGTTCAGCTTGATAATGCGTTGTAAGACCAGAAGCTGCAGGCCAGACCAGCTCAGCGCACCAATCGGACCAATGACCCCGTAGAAGCCGACGTAGCCGCCATATACCTCGGGTTCGAGGGCATTGAGGAGAAGCAGGAACGAGATGATGTTGGCTACAAGGCTCAGTCCGTCACCAAGCCCACTCCAAGCCACATCTCCCATCATCTCGCCGTAGCGACGGAAAAGCCCTCGAACCCGAGTCATGAGGCGGCCAGACTATTCGGAGAGCAGGGCGGCAGATTTTCTTGCAAGTCGTCGACCCAGACGGGACGGAGAGATCCGGTCACTGTCGCAAAGTTCGCACAATCCAAGGGTGTTCCGAGCCAGGAACCGAGTTGTAAAAGGTCATGGTCAAAAACTTCACTCAGCCTGGCAATGTCATGATCAGACAGGACCGGCTTTGGTCCGGCCCGCCATTGATTCCGAATCCGGTTCACGAGAGACTCTGGGGCAAGTCGTCGAAGCAGATCATAGAGCGGAGCCGACTTCAACCGCTCACGAACCGTGCTGCTGGCTAGCCGTTCGGCGGTGACATTGTGCTGACGTGTCGCGTCCCAGACGGGCGTTCCCTGGTAGCCAAGAAAGCCGCAGACGCGCTCAAGCTCAGCCTGGGGATCTTTCAACAGATGATCAAAGAAAACTGGCAAGACGGACTCGGTGCCAAATCTGGTGAGGTAGGGGAGTAGCTGCTTGCTGTAGCAGCTGTACTCGATCAGCTCCGGATTGCTCCCGCTGATCGCAACTTCCAGTGGCTCGTGGATTTCTCCCTCCAGCTGCATGTGCTGGTACTGGGAGACAAGCCGGTCAATGGGGTGGCGCATCACATAGATGAAGCGAGGATTGTCAATGGTGGCGGCCAGGCGCTCGATGGTGCGGGGGTAGGTGGGGAGTTTGGAGTAATGAGTGCTGGACTCGCCGCAGAGATCGGTCGGAACAGCCCCGTCGAAGTGGGATGCGTACCACTCCAGTCCTTGATCCCAGACTGCGTCATCGCTAAAGAAGTACAGCTCCTTGGGCTGGCTCATCGAGAGACCGGGTTGAGCTGCTAATTGCTCGTGCAAGGTCGAGGTCGCAGCTTTCATCGCTCCAATGATAAAGAAATCTGGGAATCGCATCGAAAGGTTGGTCCCGAGAGTGGACGGAAGAGGTAACGGTCAGCAGTGGCGGGCGTGCATCTTGATGGTGAATCCATCGGTCGTTTGAGGAAGGAGATGAGGGTCGACAGGCGGGACGGACCACAATAGGCAGCGTTCACTGAATGGACCGTGTTCCCAGATTAGGTCGGGTTTGCACCCGTGTGAAGGCGTGCGACTGGGTAAATGTCGAAACACCGGGCTGTATGGCACAAGGAGACGTGGGTCGCTTGGCGTGCTTGTCGGATATCTCGGCCTAGGTAAAAGCGACCAGTTGGCAGAAACTCGCGGTTTCTCTCAAGCCGCCAGGTGAGAAGCCGATTAACTAGGGGTACCGCGTACTGCTCGAGGAGTACAAGACAGCAATGATTCAATCCCCAGTGTTCCTAGTTGGCGCCGAGCGCTCTGGTACCACCATGCTCCATCTGATGTTGGACTCTCACCCCGAGATTACCGGGTGTGAAGGTTTCGAGTTCATGGTTGAGATGGTCGGGGAGCAGGGCGAGCGTCCTGAGCTGGCGGAGTATTATGAGTATCTGTCGCGGCATGCAATCTTCGGCACGTCGGAACTGTCGATCGACCGCAGCCTTGATTACGACTCGCTGGTGAATAACTTCCTCGAACAGCGTCATGGTGCAGGCAACCAGGACCAACCAGTCATCCCTATGGTCCACTTTGGATTCTCCCGCCTCCTTCACATTTGGCCCGAGGCTCGATTCATCCACCTGGTACGAGATCCCCGCGACGTGACCAGCTCGGTCATCGAGATGGGTTGGGCGGGAACCGTTTGGCATGGCTTGGACAAGTGGATTGAGTCCGAAGACGAATGGACCGATTTTGCCAGACGGATCGATGCTTCCAAGTTCGTCGAGCTTCGCTATTCTGACCTCATCGCCGATCACCCAACAGAGCTCGGCAAGGTTTGTGACTTCCTGGGCCTGGCCTACACCGATGAGATGATGTCCTACGCCAAGGAGACCGAATACACGGTTCCTGACCCGTCCCGAGTCGAAGCCTGGAAGGCAAAGCTCAACACTGACCAGCTCTCCCTGGTCGAAGGGCGGGTGGCCCAGATGATGACGGATCGTGGTTTCGCCCTGAGCGGCGGGCCCATGCGTCAACCTGCTGGAATCGAACGATTCCGGCTGCAATGGCAGAACCGACTGGTCAAATGGAAGATGCGACTCGATCGTTTCGGGCCTCGCCTGTTCGTCGAAAGCCTCCTGATCCGGGTCATTCCCGTTGATTCCTATCACAAGTCGGTTCAGCTACGGACCAACAAGGTCGAGCGATCACGGCGGAAGAAGTCATGGCGCTAAACTCCAACAATCCCCAATCAGGAAGACTCTGACCGGTGGAACTCTCCTTTGTAATTGCAGCCCTGCGGCGTAACGGCTGGGTCATCATTGTTTGCAGTGTGCTTGGCTTTTTCGCCTCGCTCAGTATCGAACCGCCTCGAGCCCAGTTCGAAAGCAATGGACTTCTCCTACTTTCGCCCTCGGGATTTGATGGTGGAGTCGCCTACGCCAACCAGCCCGATCGTTTCGTGCTGACCCAGCTTGGTGTGTTGCAGGCTGAGGGCTTGGCGGAACGAGTGGCCGAGCGAGTCAACGCCGGATCGAGCTTGGAAGAAACGGCAGGCTCGGTAAGTCGCAATACCGAGATGACGCAGAATCTTGATAGCGACACCGTCAATATCGCTACCACCACTGGCCAAGAGCTACGCTCCCAGCTGATCGCCCAGGCCTACTTGGATCTCTATATTGAAGAGGCTAGGGCAACTGTTGAAGGCACCAGCCAGCCCGAATTGGAACGCTTGGACAATGATATCGACGAGGTTGAGAGCGAACTCACCAGCGTTCAGCAGCAGATCGTCTCTGTCATGGCTCCGTTCTTGCCCAGCACATCCGATGAAATCACCAAGCAGATCCCACCTCTGAGCATTGTCGCTCCTGAGTTGGCCACGCGTTTGGAAAATCTCACAGCCCAACTCAAGGCTCTGAATCTGAGCCGGATCGCTCTGGAATCCGAAGTTTTCTCCAGCTTCAACTCCATTATTGTTCAGGACGCCACCCTGCCGGTGAGTGCCATTGGTAACTCGACAGCGTTGCTGACAGCGGCCCTGGTCTTTGTCGCCACCACCCTTGGTTTCATCATTGCCTTGGTCTGGACCCGTTTCTCTGATCGTGTCCTGGATGACCTGCAGGCCTCGGAGATCCTTGGTATGCCCATTGTCGGCGAGTTGGACCACGCTCGTGCGCTTCGCCGCTCGCCGCTGGTTGCCTTTGACAACTTGCCGAGCTCACTCATCCCCGTTATTGATCAGTTGTCGGTGCGGGCCGAGGCCCTTGGTTCGGTGACCGAGCCGCTCACCGTCGCTGTTGTCGGTACCCAGCGGGTGGCGGGAACAACGACCTTGGCCACTGCCATGGCTGGCCGCTTCAGTGCGGCTGAGTTTGAGGTTGTGCTGGTCGACCTGGATGCCAGCGATCCGTACTTGTCCGAGGCCTTTGGTGGCATTCGTGGCGAAGGCTTGGCAGCAGTCTTCACTCCGAATCCGGAGCGAGCATTCATTCGCACCGGCCGGACCGGCGTGACCCTGTTGGGTCGTGGTCACCGGGCCGTCTCGATCCGTCGTGACCTGGTCGGTGAAGTCCTGGACGTCGCTAAGAGCCGAGCTCATATTGTCATCATCGATGCCGGTTCGGTGCTTGATGCTGCGGCCACGGTCGAACTCTGTGATCTTGTCGATGCTGTTGTACTGGCGGTTCCCTTGCGTCGCCAGGAAACCCGCCCCCTTGGACACGTTGCTCGTCAGTTCGAGCCCATCACGAAAAAGGTCTTGCCCATCATCACCCATCCGATGGCCAAACGAGCTGCCTTGTCATCAGACAATAGTCACGCTGCTCCTGAGACGATCGAAGAAGCCATCGTGCCGACAACTCCGCCGACCCCTCGCCAAGCGCTTCCGCCCGAGCCGTCTGAACCGGCTGAGCCATATGTGGAGCCAATCGAGACACCAGCCAATAGCAAATCCTCAGCTCGGTCCGAATCGGCCAAGAAAGGATCAACACAGTCAGGATCAACAAAGTCAGGGTCAACAAAGTCGGGACCCGCAAGGTCTGAAACGGATACCTCCGGGTCGCGGAAACCAAAGAATGACCGGACCAAGAGTGATCGTACGAAGAGCGACCGCACCAAGAACGGCCGCAAGCGTAGTGAACAATCGACATCGGGGAATAGCTCATCGGGAAGCTCGTCCTCCGAGTCTGATCAGTCCGGCAGCGGTTCCCGCTCAAGGTCCTGAGCCCCGTTACAAGCTTTCGTAAATTTGAGCTCTACGTGCTTGGAATCTCGTTCCGCTAAAGAACCATCCATTTCGATCGATAGTCAGAGTACCAGTCTCACCAAAGTCAGGCCGTTAGTGCAACGGACACTAGTGACAAAACAGGTGGCAAAACAAGATGATGAAGGACAGAGCAGTGTCTGAACAGGTTTCCCCCAGTGACATCCCAGTTGTGATCCTCTGCGGAGGGCAAGGAACCCGAATTCGGGAAGCATCCGAGAGCCTGCCCAAACCGTTGATCGATATTGGCGGCAAGCCAATCCTTTGGCACATCATGAAGAGTTACCACTCTCATGGTTTTCGCCGCTTCATTCTCTGCCTGGGGTACAAGGGCTGGAATATCAAAGAATACTTCCTTCGATATCAAGAGAATGTCTCGGACTTCACTCTCGAACTCAGTTCCGGCACCGGCCCCAACTTCCACGGCCACGGTACTGACGACTTTGAGGTGTCACTGGTCGACACCGGTCTGAATACCGGAACTGGCGGTCGCATTCCCAAGATAGCCCACCTGCTGGATCAGGACTATTTCATGCTCACCTATGGCGATGGCCTTGGTCCCGTCAATGTTGGGGATGAGCTCCAACAACTGGCTAGTTCAGACAACCTCGGCATGGTGACCGGCGTTCACCCAACCTCTCGTTTTGGTGAATTGCACTGTGTCGACGGCATGGTTGAGAACTTCGCGGAGAAGCCAGCCTCAACCGGCTGGGTATCTGGCGGGTTCTTTGCCTTCCGCAAGGAGTTCCTGGACTACCTGGACCCCGAGGACCCTGACCAGATGTTGGAAAGTCAGCCGCTACAACAGCTGGCTCGAGACGGCAAGCTCTCCATGTACGAACATGAAGGTTTCTGGATGGGCATGGACACCTTCCGTGAATACACCGCATTGAATGAGATGTGGGCCGCCGATGAAGCTCCTTGGAAGACCTGGGAGTAGCCACCAGTGATCGGTGGGGCGAAGCAAACGGGAAGTATTCGATGACGATGATGTCGGCATCGGTCATCATCCCCGCTCACAACGAAGAGGCCACTATTGAGGCTTGCCTTGACGCGGTCTTGGCCAGTGAATTGTCTTCTGGTGCTGTTACTGACCTAGACATTGTGGTTGTCGCCAATGGGTGTACCGACAAGACAGCCGTCATTGTCGAAGGCTACGCGGCTCCCGTGCGCTTGATCGACACGCCGGTTGGCTCCAAAGCCAATGCTCTCGAACTTGGTCGGGCCGCTACCCAGCCGGGCAATCGGATCTACCTGGATGCTGACATCGTGGTGTCGCCTGACGCCATCGATTCTGTCCTGAAGTCGCTGAATAGCGACGGCATCGAAGGCTCAGCACCCCGGATTGACCTGGCTCAACCGCAGTCGGCCAGCCTGCCGCTGCGCCAGTACGCCCGGATCTGGGAGCAGGCTCCCTACTTCGGCTCTGGACTCATTGGCTCCGGTTTCTATGGTCTGACCGAAGAAGCTCAGACCAGGATTGGTGGCTGGCCTAGCTTGATCGCTGATGATCTGGTGGCACTTTGCCACCTCAAGCCCCAAGAGCGGCAGACAGCTGCTGGCTGGTTCCGCCACACCTTGCCCAGCCGGCTACGAGATGTAGCCAAGGTGGAGGTTCGTCGCGAGGCTGGACGAATGGAGTTTGCTGCCTGGGCAGACGCTGAGGGCCGCTCGGTGGCCGAAGAAAGCCCGGGAGGGAACTGGCTCGGTGAGCTGGCCCGCAGCCCGAAGAACTGGCCAGGACTTGGATTGTTTGTAGCGGTCAAGGTGGTGGCCAAGATCCGGGCCAAACGTGCTTTTGATGGCGGCAGCATTGCCTGGGGACAGGATCAGCATGGTCGTTCGCTGCGCGCCCGTGACGCAGCGTCGACTGAGTAGACAACTGACTGGCCGTCTGGAAAATCGGGTTGCCTGAGAATCTGGTCGGCTCGCGGTTTTCTTAATTTTCGGCTAGGAGGAGAACGTCGCTGTCTGCTCGCTCCGAAGCTGATCGCACAGTCGACCTTCCGGCAGGCTGACATCGGCGTAAGAAATGATCTGGTCCTTGGCGATGTCGCGAGTGAGGACACATCCTTCAGCCAGGCCCATTGGTAGCAGCTCCTGCTTCTGGCAGACATCAGAGTTCTCGGCTACTCCGTAGGTGTCGAATCCACCGATGTAGTCCAGGGTTTGTCCGGCCTTGAGATCTTGCTTGGCCGCCGTGAGAACATCGACAACGGGTCCACCGATTGGCGCAATGGCTGCATCGCCGAAATGCACTGCCCGAGCCACGGTCAACGGTGCTTCAAAGTGGCAGATGTGGAAGGGGGTGTAGAAGACATAGAGGGGGCCGTCGCCCAGCTTGTAGTACTGCAGATACTGGCGCTGGATCGGGTCATCCTGATGGGCGACGACGAAAACTCCACCAGGTGGCTTGGCCCCCAGCACATAGTCAACAATGCCGGGTCCAGCTGAGTCACCAAGATAGGGATCAAGGTCAAAGATGGTTTTAGCCTCGTCAACCTCCTCACAGCGGTAGCCGTACATGCCCCTCGTGCCGACACCGAAGCCGGTGGCGTTAGCAACGACGGCCATTTCCATTGAAATTTTGGAGCCGTCGGCGAAGGAGGTCACCATGCGCGGTTCCTGGTTGTGCATCTCGGCAAAGGCCTTCTGGGTTTCCGGAGTGCGGTAGGGATCTTGCAGGCCCTTCATATTGCCGGCCAGGACCGGCTTGAGACCGATGGACTGCACGTAGCGGAACAGGTTCATGATCACGCCGGGCTGATCGCCGTCAGCATTGGTGTAGATCACACCCTGCTCATCGGCGTACTTCTTCAGAAGGGGGCCAACAGTCGCGTCAAGCTCGGCATTCATCAAGATGACGTGCTTGCCGTTCTTGATGGCCGACAGGACAACATGGGCGCCGAACTCGATCTCACCGGTTACTTCGATGATGGCGTCGATGCCGTCGGCTTGACACAACAGGAACGGATCATCGGTCACCGCGAACTGACGAGTTTTGATGCTGTCTTCGAGCTGGCCGACCGAGCTCACACGGTTGACCTCGTTGGCTCCGCCTTGGGCGTAGGCCGTCTCGGCCTTGGAGACGGTGCGGTTCGAGATGGCGGCGAGGTGCATGCCGGGTACCGAGGTCAAGATCTGCATGGCGATGCCGCGACCCATATAGCCAGCGCCGATGATGCCAACTGTGATTGGGTTGTTGTCTTGTTGACGTTGGGCCAGGGCACTATCGATAAGGATCATGAATCTGCCTATTCCTGCTTGAAGTCTGGCTGAAAATCGGGCCAGTCCTGGTCCTTGTCGGAGATCAGATAGCCGCCAGTATCCGGCCACTCAATTCCAAAGGCTGGATCATTCCATCGACATCCTGCTTCATGACCTGGAGCATAGAAATCCGATACCTGATAGTGGACTTCAGCATTGTCTTCCAACGTGAGGTAGCCGTGGCCAAAGCCCTTTGGTACATAGAGTGAAAGATGGTTTTGCGCCGAGAGCTCGAGTCCGAACCAGTCAGTGAAGGTGGGGGAGTCTGGACGTAGATCGACAATGGCATCGAAAACTGCGCCGCGGCTGCAGCGGACAACCTTGACTTCGGCATGAGGGGCAAGCTGCCGATGCATTCCACGAAGCGTGCCCTTCGTATTATTGAAGGCGACGTTGGCTTGAGCCAGGTCGGTGTTGAGGCCATGCGCGGCTAGCTCGTTCTTGCACCAGGCTCGCCCAAAGAAGCCTCGATCATCTTCGATTCGGTCAACGTCAAAGATATAGGCACCCTGTAGTGGAGTTTCGGTGATCTTCATTGGGGACCGCCCATATTCTCAAACTCAGAGATCTGAGCCTCGCTCAGACTCTTCATGTTGGCACCTTCTTGGAACGACTTGTACCAGAGTGTTGTCCATCGCAGGGCTGTTGCCAGGTCAAGACGTGGGCTATACCCCAGCCGGTTGCCGGCCTTGGAGATGTCGAGTTTGAGATACTGGGCTTCATGGGGATGATCGCCTCCGTCCAGCTCCCAACGGGCCCCGGCTCCCCATTCCTTGGTGACACGATCGACGATCCAGCCGACCGGCTTGGCATCATCTTCCTTGGGACCGAAGTTCCAGCCCTCAGCCACCTGGGCATCGTCCGATGCTGCAGCGGTCTCACTGCTCTTCTTCCCTTGTTGGAAGAGTCGTTCGGCCAGAATCAGGTAACCGCAAAGCGGCTCGATGACGTGTTGCCATGGCCGGATGGAATTTGGGTTGCGAATGATGACGGGCTCGTTGTTCATCATGGCTCGCATGATGTCGGGGATGAGACGGTCTCCAGCCCAGTCACCACCCCCGATGACGTTGCCCGCTCGAGCGCTAGCCAGGGAGGTCGCTGAATCTGGTCCAAAGTAGGAGCGTCGATAGGCAGAGATCACAAGCTCGGAGCAGCCCTTGCTGCTGGAGTATGGATCGTGGCCACCCATGGCTTCGTTCTCACGGTATCCCCAATCCCACTCGCGGTTCTCGTAACACTTGTCGGTGGTGATGCAAACCACTGACTTTGCGCTGCCACTTCGACGCACCGCTTCGAGAACGTTTGCCGTTCCCATCACGTTCGTTTCATACGTTTCGATTGGATTGTCATAGCTGTATCGAACAAGGGGCTGGGCGGCAAGGTGGAGCACAATGTCGGGCTCAGCCTCAGCGACGGCTGTCGTCACCCGCTCAAGGTCTCGGATATCGGCTTCGATGGAATGCATGCCTGACGCCACGTTGGCGGCCTCAAACAAGCTCGGGGTCGTGGGTGGGGCGAGCGAGTAACCTGTGACGTCAGCTCCCATGCCCTGCAGCCAGAGAGCGAGCCAGCTTCCCTTGAAACCTGTATGCCCGGTCAGGAAGACTTTCTTGCCGGTCCAAAACTGCCGATTAGGGTTCATTCTTCTTCCTCAAGTTGGAGATCTGAGATTCTAGGAGCTAGCGCTGTCCAGAAGGGGAATGACCGACTAACATCGATGGCCTGCCAGGCGATGGCTACAGACCGTGGGCAAGAATGTGGTGATTTACCCACCCTCTGTGACAATCGTGTGACAGGCAAAGTCGGACCCTGTGCCGCGGGGCGCGGTGGTCTAGCTTTGGAAGCGGTTGCCGCGGGCGAAGAATGAAACGAGACCTGTCGTGGCGATTGTTGGTCTTGTTGGGCGGAGAAGAAGGAAAGCGGTGGGGTTGTTGAATTCGGGACGACGTAGTTGGGACATCATCCCTAGGTTGATGGACGCCACAGTGCTGTTCGCCACTTGGGCCGGGGTATTTGTTGTTTCCAACATCACGGAAACATCGGTCCGTTCTACTGGGCATTCTTGGGTCCTAGTCGGCATGGCCGTCGTCTTCACCCTGGTCTTGTTCGGGCGAAGCAATCTGTATGAAACGAAACCAACGCTTCCCCGGACCGAGGAGATTTCTCGGGTTTCGATGTCGGTCGTTGGTGGCGTAGCTGGATGTGTTGTTGTTGATGCCTTCCTCGATTGGCGCATCGGTGCGTGGGAGCTGGTTTGGGGAGTTGGCATTGCCTCCTTCCTGCTCATGATCTTTCGCGGCTTGCTTCGAAACCTTGGTGATCTCATTCCCGGGCACCACGAGCCGTCTCGTATCCTGATCGTCGGAACAGGCGAAGAAGCTCGCGAGCTTGCCGACGTGATTCTGGATCATCAAGAAGCTCGGCTCCATCTTGTCGGGGTAGTCGGCCATCTGCCTGTCGCCCAAGAAAACGGGCTGGCCGATATCTGGATTGGTCCAACTGATCGCCTCATTGAACTCATGCATATCCATCAGGCCACCGGAGCCCTAGTAACCCCGACAGGCTTCCGAGCCGCACAGTTCCGCCAGATCAGCACCGGGCTTCTCAAGGCTGGGTTCGATGTGCAGACCTCAACGGGGGTCAGCCGTCTTTGGGAGGGCCGATTTGAGGTTCGCAGCCTGGCGCATGAACCACTGGTCGTGATGGGAACTCGAAAACTTGGTACGGGTCAGATGACCCTGAAGCGAATTCTCGACGTGATTGGGGCCAGTGTGATCTTGCTGCTCGCTTCACCCGTCATGCTGGTCGCGGCTCTGGCCATCAAGCTGGAAGACCGTGGGCCAGTGTTCTTCCGTCAGCATCGTGCTGGGCGCAACGCCGAGCCGTTTGGCATGCTCAAGTTTCGCTCCATGGTGATCAATGCCGAGGATTTGAAGGCCGAGTTAGCCGAAGCCAATGAGCGAACTGGACCGTTGTTCAAGGTCAGTCACGATCCACGAATCACCAAGGTCGGGCGCATCATTCGGGAGCTTTCAATCGACGAGCTTCCCCAACTGATCAATGTGATTATTGGTGACATGAGCTTGGTCGGGCCGAGGCCAGCGTTGGACGAAGAAGAGCGCGCCTTTGACGACGAGCTGCGCAGCCGCTTCGACGTTCGCCCAGGAATAACCGGACTCTGGCAGGTCGAGGCTCGAAGCAATGCCAGCTTCGCCGCCTACCGTCGGCTTGATCTGCATTATGTCGAGAACTGGACTATTGGTCTGGACATCCGAATCCTCATGGCAACAGTCGAACAGGTTGTGGTCACAGCTGCCATGATTCCGGCCCGGGCAATTCTGTCCCGGTTCTACCAGCAGAAGGACGTTTCGCTACCTGGCACGGATGAGATCGCCGGTAGGGACGTGATCGACCTTCGTGACCGAGCAACCGCCAAGATGGCAGCGGAGGCCGACAGTGGCTCACCTTCGACGACCCCAAGTGACAATCCATCGGGCGACTCGCTGGTGAAGAAGTCAACCTCCTCCTGACTCCGGCTAGTCAGCCTCTTCTGGCCTGGGTGACGTCCTTGGCCACGAAATACAGCCGCATGAACGATTGAAACGGCGCAGGCGTCGCGACCAGTGATCCGTGGCGCCATTGCCGAGGAATAATTGCGCGACCAAATACCTCGGCCGGAGAATAGGGTCGGACTACCCGGCCGATTGAGTCTCCAGCATCGTCTCCCTCAAAGCGCAGACCGCTTAAAGCTACGGCCTCGGACTTGCTGGGTTTGGCCCAGAAGAGGGTCAGGATCTTGCGAGCCTCCTCATCCAGGTCCTGGGAGCAATCACACCAGTAATCCATGTCATGCCGGGATGGCAGAAACTTCGCCATATCAATTGCACCGGACCAGAGGCGACGAAGGGAATCGGTATCGACGGGGGAGGAGGCATCTTCGAAGACTTCGCAAACAGAGTCATCTTTTGAGTGCTCATAGCCGAGCAGACGAGCCTTGCCCGACGCCAAGAAGGTCTCGAGGCATGAGACTGGTTCGCCGATCGGGTGGGGGCGCACCGAGTCATCGAAGGCGAAGCGACGAATCTGGATGATCTTGTCGATCTCGGGCAAAACCTCGTCTCCTCCGAAGTGGAGATGGAGGGGTTCGTGGCCAGTGACTTCACGGATGATGGTGCCGGTAAACATGGCATGTAGTCCCCGCCAGCCAACATCGATCAGGGCAATGGACTCTGACGGCAGTTTCCGCTGGCGAAGACTCTGCAAGATCAAGTTGAGAGGCTCGGCTGCCCGCTTCTCGATCAGGGCGTTTAGTGATCCGGACTGAAGGACATCGGCCCAGCTTTGGACTGCGTCACCCGTGCCGAGGGCCTGCTGAGGGTCAGTGTTTCGGAGTGGGTGAGTCTGGGGCAGGTCCTCCAACTGCAAGCGGCAACGGGCAAGGACTGAGCGGAAAGGGATATGGCCGGCCGAGTGAAGCAAGAAGGCCTCGGAATCACCGGTGCCGTGTCCGATCCATTTCTCGACGCCGACCAGGGGAGCCGCAGCCAGGGACCAGGCCCGTCGCCCGCAATGCAGGTAGTTGAGGGAGAAGTTCGACCAATGGTCATTGGGCATTGCCTGAGCGACTCGTAGGGGCAACTCGCCGTCCCGAGCAAGGAACTCCAGATGATTGATATTGCTGCTCTCACATTGTTGTCTCACCCAGAGAACGAAGGCAGTCATGACCTGGCCTGCTACCTGCGAGCCGCCGATGGCGATCGGATCGGGATCACCTCGCTCGATTGAGGTCAACCGATGAGTTCTGGCGGCAGCAGCAATGACTGGTCCGGCCGAGGAAGCATTGTTGGCCATCACCGACTCATAGCGTGTTGGATTGGCGGACATGGCCGGAACCGGGGCTGCTCCCGATGCGGCGGCCTGGGTCACGTCGGACCATGGGTTGTTTCCAATAAAGGCAACACCACTATTGCCGAGGTGTTCGTCGCTAAATGCTAACTCGAAGAGTGTGCCGTCTGATTTCGAGGCATCGTGTTCGCAGGAGACGACGAGGCGGTCGCCGGATTCGATCAGCTCATGGTGCTGCAGGATGGCGCGGACTGCAGAACCGTCGTGGTGCATATCAGACACAAAGGTCAGCTGGCGACCCTGGCGCAACCGCACGAGCGCTGCCTGAGCACCAGGCACTGGCCTCAGAAGCTCGGACTCTGCTTCCAGTTCGACTTCCAGCGCATCGTCTGCTGAGCTAAGGCCAACGGCCATCATGGCAGTTAGCCAGGCGTGTAGGTGGGCCGATGGGTCCTGTCGTGCGGCCTCGGCCCGTGCCTGCAAATACGACGCCAGAGTACCCCTCCATAGGCCAGCAGCAATGACGCGTCTGGCCACCAGGGATTCCATCGCAGAATCACCAAGCACTGCTCTGCTCAGGACAGTGTCAAAGACGTCAATGCCGACCTCAGCGGGAGCGAGTCGTTCGATATCTTCGATGATGCCTGTCCAACTAGCAGCGTCTCGATGCCGCCAAAGGAGCCGACGGTGTGACGCTGAGCGTTTCACTCGATCGATTGTGATCTGAGAACGATCCACGCACTCTCCGAATCAGGATCTGAAGGCCACCAGCAGGAGACTCAATATAGTGGCGCCCTGGGCAGATGTTGAACCGGGTGAATAATGACCAGCCGGCCAAGCACAACTCAGATGAAAGTACTTCTGAGAGTGTGATTGTTGTCGAGCGACACTTCTTTCCAGACATGCCATGAGCAAGCTCACCGGGGTCGGCTGGGTCGATCTAGAAACCTTGATAGGTAATTGTTCACCTTCTCTTTCCAAGCGCCAAATCGCGTGAGAATAATGGCGGTATTCCGATCACCTGAACAAGGGGCGAGGACCGAGAATATGGCACAAGCGATGATTCAGAATACGGCTGGAGGCCAAAGTGGCGATCCAGAAGCGACCGCAGGTTCGCTAGCAATGATCGACCATGAGGTGAGGACCGCGGTCCTCGTCCCAGTCGGGGTTGCAAGCGCTGCTGAGTTGAACCAGCGTCGGGGCCCAGCGTCCCTGCTGTATCGCTCGGTTGGCAAACGCCTGCTGGACCTGGCCGTGACCAGTACCGTGCTCGTTGTCGTCGCCCCAATCTTGGCCACCGTTTGGCTTGGCCTGCGCACGACTCTTGGTCCGCGAGTTGTACTTCGGCAAGATCGCGTCGGCAAGAATGGCGACACGTTCCGGTTGATCAAGTTCCGAACGATGCGCGGCTGTCGCCGAAACACCGAGGACTCATGTTCCTTCGTTGGTGCCGATCGGCGGCTGACCCACAAAAGCTGTGATGATCCCCGCCACACAAAGTTGGGCCGTGTGGTCCGCAAGTTCAGTCTGGATGAGCTGCCCCAGCTGATAAACATCCTGCGGGGTGACATGTCGTTGGTTGGTCCTCGACCCGAACTCGCTTCGGTAGCAACAACGGAGTTCCTCAACCATCCGCGACACCGGGTTCGCCCAGGACTGACGGGCCCCTTTCAAGTATCTGACCTTCGCGGCTCCGGCGATCTGAATTCCGGCCTTCACCTGGACACGAGCTATGTCGAGAATCTGGGTTTGCGCGGTGACCTGCGTTACCTGGCCCAGACATCGGGTGCACTTCGGCAAGGCACCGGCAGCTAGAAGCAAGGACTGATGCTGAAAGCCCGGGGCTTAGGACTCTTTCGTCCGAGACGAGAATGCCTCTTGAGCCTGTCTGAGTCTGCGAGCAAGGGTTTGTGCGCCCGATCTGATGTGTTGAGCGTTAGGACGCACAGAGAGCCCACGAACTCGTTGAGCAGCAATTCCTAAGGCGAGGTTCATGCCAATAATGCTGACAGCAACGGCAATTGCCGTGCCAGGCAAGCCGAGATAGTGGGTCAAGACGATTGAGGCGACGACTTGAAAGAGCGTCGATGCTGCTTGAAGCCAGGCAAAAACTCCGGCCTTCCCAGTCATGAGCAGGACCGAACCGCTCGGGCCAGTAGCAGCGCTGGCGATGGCTCCGAGCAGGAGGATGCCAAGCGGTAGCCAGGCGGCAAGATACTCAGTGCCCATGAACCAAAGCAAGACGGGGCTGCCAATCAGGGCAGCAATGGACAAGATGATGGTTGGCAAGAGGGCTAAGGAAATGCTCTCGTCAATAACGTCTTGAATCTTCTGGTCTTCGGATGACGAGTGGTGCTTGGAAAGTAGGGGAGCCGCCGACCCCTCGACTGCCATATTGAGGTTCTGCACCAGGGAGACGACGCGGAAGGCCATGGACACGACCGCAGCTGCTGCGTGGCCTTTGATGTGGTCGACGATGAGTATCGGCGAACCAACAGATATGACCAGTGCCGCTTGGGTGACGAATAGCGGCAGGGTCAGGCCTTCTTCGCTGACGCCCGCTGCCCCTGTCGTGTCGGCTGACTGTGCTGTCGTGTCGGCTGACTGTGACTGTGTTGTCGTGTCGGCTGACTGTGTTGTCGTGTCGGCTGACTGTGTTGTCGTGTCGGCTGACTGTGCCGCTTGCTTGGTGGCCACACCGTAAAGCGCCATCAAGCCGAGCAGCGAGCTCAGGATGATCATGAGCAATCCTGAGCCAGGGCTGTCCTGTCCCAAGAGGGGCAGCGCTGCTACCAAGACGAGGAGGATCACTGGCTGGATCAGGTCAGCGATCAGGGTGGCAGTGGCCAGGCTCCCTCGCGCCTGGAGGGCAGCCTTCTCGATGCCTATTGCGCCGAGGATGGGAGCGAGCACAAAGCCAAAGATCAGGAGCCGATCGGGCTCACCGAAGGCACGAAGCAACGCATAGGTGCCCAGACCAAGAATTGAACCCCGAATGATCGTTCCAACGCGGTAGCGCCGCAGGAGCGTCCGTGCTTCTGACGCCCGGCCGGTGTGATCCATAGCTGGTAGGAGGCGGTTGAGAATGCCGCGACCGCCCAGATCGGAGACCGCGGCGATGCTCTCACCCCAAGTTCGGGCGACAACGAGGCGCCCGAACCCAGCGGTACCGAAGACCAGGTTGAAGACAAGCGCCGACCCGAAACGTACAAGACTTCCCACGATGGTGAGGACGAAGGTTCCACTGGCGTTGGTCTCATGTGATGAGACAGGGGCCTTGTCGGCGTGATCGTCCAAGTGGTCGTCCATTTCGAGTCGGCAAATAGTAGCGCGTCAAGGCGATCTTCCCTGGGCTCCTGACAGGAGCTGGGCACAGATGGCCCGTAACGGGCTTGCATGCCGAACATGGAGCGGTAGCCTCAGCACACCGTGGCCAGCAGTAGCGATAGTGAGAATGAGCTTCGGGAGGACTATCCGTGGCGATCTGAGCGACTCATTCAGTTGCTGGGAACAGCTGACCACGAGTCCTTTGACGTCACAATCTGTATCGCCACGTTTCATCGGGAAGAGCAGCTCCTCGTCCTGCTGGAGTCGATTCTGGCCCAGCGCTACCGGGCAATTAGTGAGCCAACAATCTGCTTTTCAATCGCCGACAACAGTCCAACGCTTACTTCGGCTTCCACAATCCATGAGTTCTGCCGCCTAAACCCTTCGCTGGCACTTGTTTTGGACCAGGCGACTCCACAAGGAGTCGTCCATGCTCGCAATGTCAGCGTAAGAAATGCTCCGCCTAGCGACTTCGTCATCTTTGTCGATGACGACGAATACGCCGATACTCAATGGCTGGAGAGCCTGCTGAGTACCCAGAGAGCAACTGGAGCGACAGGTGTGGTCGGTCCCCTTCGTGAAGTTCTGCCAGCTGGTGTGCCCGCCTGGTATCACGATGGTGGGTTGGATAGGCCGGACAGCTATCCCGACCAAGAGCGCATATACCGCGGCTACACCAGCAATATGATGCTGCGGGCATCGGCTGTTGAAGATCCAGAGGGACCGTTTGACGAACGTTTCAATGTCACCGGTGGAGAGGACACGCATTTGTGCATCGGCTTACTGGCCGATGGTGCATACTTTGTCTGGGCCGCTGATGCCGTGGTCTCTACCGAGGTTCCCTTGGAACGGACCGAGCTTTCGTTCGTTTTGCGACGAGAGTTTGTGGGGGCAGCAAACTTCACCCGCTCGGAACGTCTTGTGCACGGAGTCAAGGTGATTCCGAAACGTGTTCTGACTGGTTCGGCGCGTGGCGCCATGGGGCTCGTTGTTGCTGCTGGAGCCATGGCTCTTGGGCGTAAGGGGAGTGCAGCCCAGGCCATTGCTCATTCGGCCAAGGGGCTTGGAGTGCTGGCCGGCGCAGTTGGATTCCGGCGTATACCAAGCTGGTGGTAGCGAAGCTGGTGTTAGAGCCCAGTAATAGAGGCCCGTGGACCCGTGTTCTGAGGACTGCGTTCAGCCGCTCCTAGTTTCTGAGGCGAGTCACCCCGACCACACCGGCCGCACCAAGACAGAGGGCGCCTAGAGCGAGGAAGACGCCGATTCTTGACGATCCGTCGGACTCAGTATCGGGACTGCCATAGGCCAATGAGTCGGGTTCGCCTGACGAGCCTTGCAGTTCCTCAGATTGCAAGCCCTCAGATCCAGGGTCATGTTGGTCTGATTCCTTCTCCGAAGCGGTCCCAGATTGATCGTCGAGGTTTCCGTCTGTGGCCTCGTTTGGGTCGGCGTCGCGGATCTGGCCCCGAGCAATTGTCGTTGTTGATGTTGAAGTGGTCGAATCGTCTTGGTCAATCGTGGTGCTGGATCGATCAGCCGCTGAGGTTGCAACCTGGCTCGTTGCGCCCCGGCCAGTGGTCGTTGTTGACGAGCTGGGTTTCGATTGTGGTTTCGATGTGGTTGCGGTCGTTCGAGTTGTCGGTGCGGTATCGGCACTCGGTTGGTTCGCGGACTCAATTGCCCCTGGCTCAGCCGTATCGCCGCCGCGTGAGCGATTGTAGAAGTCGGTCCCGATCGGGAGATCCAACTCGAGGGCGGAGCCGAAGAGGCCAGATTCTGTGCTCAGGGCGAAGTTGGCCTGGCGGGGATCGGTATTTGGGCTCACAAAGACTGGGCCGTCGGCGAGTACCTGATCAGATTCATCCACGATGCTGCTTGGGGCACCACCGACTAGAACATTGCCTGCTGATTCGATGGAATTGGCTTCGCCAACCAGGATGGGGAGCTTGCCCGGCAAGGCCACAGCAATATTGTTCAGGAATCGAACGTCAGAAGCTCGGTACGCAGTGAGTTCGCTTCCGCCGGGCCACAACGCAGCGGTGAAGCCGTTGCGATAGGTCGTATTGTGAATGACGTCGACATGGTCGGTGTCGAATACGTGGATGCCTCGACCTCCATTGCCGGCAGAAATGTTGTTCATGACCAGGAAGCGCCCCTGGTAGCCGGTTTGGCGGCCCGAGTCGATGATGATGCCGTTGCCGTCGGTGATCTGACCTTGAGCATTTCCGTTGGCGGCCACCTTGTTTTCATTGGCGAAGACGACGTTTCCGTAGATTCGGTCGGTGTATCCGTCCTGGTCAAAAGACTGGCCGCGATTCTGAGGCAGCCAGACGGAGATACCGCTGCCCTGGTGGGGGTGCCAGTATCCGTTCTGGTAGACAGTGTTGTTGGAGATCTGGATGCCAGCGGAACGGTTGGCAGCGATACCTCCAAGAGGGAAGCCATGAACCGTGTTGTTGGAGACAATGAGGTTGACGCCATCGGCCAGTTCGATGCCCATGCCGAAGTTGTTGCTGCTGCTATATCCCTGGCCGGCGATCTCCAGACCACTGACTTCGATAAAGGAACCAGCGATTTCCAATCCTGAGCCATGGGTTCCCACTAAGACTGGATGGTGGCCAGCCATTGCCTTGACCCGGATCCAAGCATTGGCTGTCCCTGACTGACTGAGGCGAAAGTGGCCGCCTCGACCGGGGCTAAGCGGTTGCTCATAGCGACCGTCCATCACATAGAGGGTTTGGCCAGCAGACAATCGATGCAGGGCTGGATCCAGGCTGAGCCACGCTGTCTCTGGCGCTTGGCCATCCCCGGAGTCGTCCCCGGTAGCGCTGACAAAGAAGGTGGACGGGTCAGTTTCAGACAGCAAGGCTGGTTGCACACCGGCGGTCGACGGAGAGGTCTCTTCGAGTGTCGGCCCCAGGATCAGCTCCTCACCAGCCTGGGCTGGCTCACCATCTTGTGAAGGCGACTCTGAGGGCCGGATGGCTGCACGGCTGGCAAGGAATCCAAGAGCGATGACGACTAGGGCGAGCGGAAGGATAGCTCGGCCACTTCGGTCTGATCGGAGAAACTGGGGCATTAAACTCTATCGGCCGAACGGAATTGGACTCAAGGGTATTGAAACCGATGGAACGACCGGCCTGGACCATATCAGACCCGTGGTTCTCCCCCTATGCGGATGGGCAATTCAACCCGGAGAGGCTTGATTCAGCCGATCTGCTCTCGGCACGTCCTCGTTTACAGTACGGCTGGCTGCCCGTTGAGGTAGCCTACCAGGGTGGTGGACCTCGGCCTAGATACTCAAACGCTCCTCAACGACATTGTCGTTGAGACGCGGGGCGAGCCGAGACTGAGCGTGCTTATGACGGTCTACAACGGCTTGCCCTATGTTCGCTCGGCAGTGGAGTCGATCCTTAATCAGACCTTTGCCGATTTTGAGTTCGTCATTGTTGACGATGGATCCACCGACGAAACACTGGCCTACCTGCAAGCTCTTGATGATCCGAGAGTCCGAGTTATAGCTAGAGAAAACGGCGGGACAGCGGCTGCAGCTAACGAAGGTTTGAGCTATTGCACCGGTGAGTTGCTAGCCAGGATGGACGCCGATGATGAGGCAATTCCTACCCGATTTGAACGACAGGTCGACTATTTGGACCAGAATGCCGAAATTGGGCTGGTTGGTTCCTACACCTGGGCGTTAGGTGAATGCCGAACCGGAGGGGTAACACCTCTTCCGACCGATCATGAGGAAATCGTTGATGCCTTGATGGCGGGGCGACATGCTCTTTCGCATCCGACCTTGATGATGCGGACCGATTTGTTGGAAGAAATCGGTGGCTATTGGTCCTACCGGCTAATCGATGATTGGGACATGATGCTACGGATGAGCGAGACCACGCTCCTGGCAAACATTCCGGAGCCCCTTCTGAGGTACCGGGTCCATCGTGGTTCGCTTAACGGTGAATCAATGGCCAAGATGCGATTCAGTATCGATTTTGCCCGAGCTCGCTCAAGGTCTCGGCGAGAAGGATCTCTGGAGCCAGAGCTCGCTGGCTTCGAACAAGGCCAAGCATCTCAAGGCTCATTGCAGCGGATTGCCTCAGGAGCGTTGTGCTATTCGCTCATGAACTACCGGATTGCCGTGGCCGAACGCAATGGCCCTCGGCCCTGGATGATGGTGCCCCACCTCATGCTCGCCGGTCTGAGCAGGCCTGACCTGGTCTTCCTTCGTGTAGTTCGTCATCTACCGCACAGCTGGCGCCGTCCAAAGCCCAGCAACTCGTCCGTAGTCAAGCAGCTTTCTTCTGTAGTCAGCCAGTTCCGCTAGAGGTTCGGCTCGTCCGAACAGTACCGATTCTGGCTAGTTGCGGTAGCTGGTTAGTTGCGGTAGTACGAGTGCTTGCCCCGGTTGAGCCACGAGCCAGCGTCTTGGCCATCACGGTTGAGGATCGCTCCGGCCAAGTTTCCTCCGGCTCCTGATATCTCAGCCTCAGTCCGAACGAGATCAGGAATCTCTGTCGTCCTCGAATCAACGATCACCACAAAACCGTCAACATGTTTGGCAATGGCAAGAGGATCGGCGGCGCTGAGAACGGGCGGGCAGTCGATGATGACGTAGTCCAGTTCGCTGCGCAGCGTCTGGATCATGAGGGCAAAGTTCTCACTTCCCAACAGTTCGGCCGGATTGTCTGGAACTGGGCCCGCAGTCAAGATCCAGAGGCCGCGTACATCCTTGATCTGAGTGGGTTCGATTTCTGCCTCACCAGCCAGGTACAGAGAAAGGCCGGTTTCACTATTGGGAACATCGAAGAGCCGTTCCAAGGAGGGACGGCGCAAATCGGCGTTCACCAGAGCCACTCGAGCACCATTTTGAGCCAACGCGACTGCGAGATTGCTGGCGACCACGGACTTGCCTTCGGACGGGAAGGCGCTGGTAGTAGCGATAACCATGGCACCCTCGTCTTCTTCAACGATGGACAAGAACTGAACAGCCGAGCGTAGGCGTCTGAAAGCCTCCCGTACCCGTTGGCTGCCAATCGACTGAGCTGTCGACCGCATGACGATTGCCCCAGGGCCGCGGCGTGACTGTAGAGGGAGGACGGGAATATGGCCAATCACTCTTGTCCGTAGAGCATTGGCGATGGTCGACTCGTCTCGGGCAGTGATATCGATGCTGTCCAGCACGATTGCGGCCACAATGCCACCCAGCAGAGCGATCGAGGTCAGTGCAACAAGAATGAGTCCGTTTGACGGGCCTTTTGGCCCGTCCGGTTCTTCTGCCAGTACCAGGACCCGCGCACTCGGCTCACGAGTTGCCATCTGTCGCTCAGCCTTGGCTAGCGCATTGCCCAGGTCTCGACTGTCGGTCAGTGCAAGTCCATATTGACTCTGGACAATGGCACGCTCCTGAGCAAGCTTGAGTGACTCCTGCCTTCGGGCGCTGACGGAAAGGTCAATGGCCACGTCAATCGCGGTTTGAAGCTCCTCCAGCCGTTCCAGCTCTATGGCCAGATCCTTGGCGGTGGCGAGCGCGGCTTCGGACTGGGTCACCAAGATGACCCGTTCAGAATCGACGAGGTTGATGGCGGTGTCTTCAGTGAACTTGACGTAAGACTCGGCGAATGCGTTGGCAATGTCGGCGGCAACAGAGGGGTCGACATCAGTTGCCTGGATAGTGAGAACCTCGCTCTCAGGAACGAACAAGACGTCCAGCTCTTCCAACAACTCGTCGACGTCTCGCTCTGGCACCTTTGTCGCGACGGCCCGAGCCACCACATCTGAACCAACAATGGCCATCTCGCGTTCAAGTACAGGAGCGCGGGCGTTCTCATTGGTTGAGCCAACCATGGTCGGGCCGAGTACGACGCTGGCTTCGGCCTCATAGCTGGGAGTTCTTGTTCCGGTGAACCAGAGAGCAAGAGCCAGTCCGAGCAGACCCGCAAGCAGGATCAGCAGGCGATGAGCGCGGATGGAGTTGAGGTAGTCCTTGAGACCGACCGAATTGTCGTCGGTTTGGAGATCTTGATACATCATCGAGAAATGAGTTCCGTTGGGGGTCGAAGGGCGGAGGGAGGTGGTTTGCCGACGCTCGTCATCTTTTCACCGGTTAGAAGAGTGGCAGCGCTCATGGTTGAAGCACAGACCAGGAGCCAGCCGATTCCCCTTGAGAGGATGCCCGATTCGGTCATGGAGAACATCAGCATGTAGCTGAGCATGGCGATGGGAAGTGTTGCCGGAGCCCCAGGGAAGTCACGAATCAGTCGGGTAGAGCGGACCACGGACGTGATGAAATAGACCAGCACGGCTGCGAAACCAATGATCCCGATCTGGAGCAAGTACTCGAGCCCTGCATTGTGCGCTGAAGGCGGATTCCAGTCCTCGAGAAGCCAGATCCTTCTTGCCGGGCTGAGCCAGCCATTCCAATACGCAGAGTAGCCGTGCCCAAGAAAGGGCCGCCGACTGATCTCGGGAATGAGATTGGCCCAAAGTGATGTCCGCCCGGTGAGGGTGATGTCCTTGTCCAGCAGGTCGGTGAGGAGCGGCAATGCCGCGGTGGCGAAGAGAACGCCGACCGCAGAGGCGCTGAACATCGATAGTGCTACCGCCCCGAACAGCTTCTCCCTGGATCGAAAGAACTGATACACGGCCATCAGAATGGTGATGAGAATTGCGCTGGCTAGGGAGGTCTTTGATTGGCTACCGAGAAGCAGGACGAATGAGCCACCGAGAGCGGGAATGGTCCAGATTCTGCTCATGGGGGAGCGTGCAGTCTGAAGAGCCAAGATGATGGCCGCCAAAGTGGAAACCATGCCAAGCTCGTTCTTGTTGAAATAGATCCCGCTCCAAAGGTCTGAGTGCTGCATGATTCCGTACTGGGGCAGGACGAAGACCCAAGCTAGATTCATCATGGTGTTTGTCGCCAGGGCGATAGCGGCCATATGGAGAATCTGGTGCCTGCTGAATCGAAGGGCTAAGTAAGCAGCGAAGAAGACGGTGATGGCTACAGACATTGACCGGCGGCCGGTCGTGGCGATGTCTTCAGACCAGAGGGTCGACATCAGGATCCAAAGGGTCAGAATCATGAGCGGCTTGTTGGCTCGGATGACACCAAAGACCCATTGGAAGTTGGGGAGCAGGATCATGAAAGCCACGCCGGCAATGGCCATGAACACGATTGATGAAAGCGGACCGGTCAAGCTGGCGTTGACATTGGCATCGGTGTTGAGGGCGTCCGTTGAGGTGAACCAGGTCTGGGGTAAATCGACAGCGAACAGGAGTATGGATAAGAAGGCGAACGAAGCCTCTACGAGCGAGCTGACCGGGCGACGGCGGCGATAGTGAGGAAATCGACCGTCATGGCTATCGCGGCCATCTGAATCAATCTGGATCGCTGGCGTGCCCATGGCTGGCCATTTCTCACGGGACCACTCGGAGTCAGAAAACAAGGCACCGTTTTCGCCCTCTTGTTTCCCTCGAACGGTGACCATGGACAAGAGCGTAGGACCCTTGTCCCTGCTTGCCTTTGAGAGCGGGCAATTCGACTCTATGAGTGCCTACCAGGCATATCAAGCGTTTGGTCAGACTGATGTTGCCGAGCCCGATGAGCTGGAGGGCTTGTGTGAAGAGAAGCGGGGGCGTTGTTGGTCTGAGAGCTTACGATTGCACCATCAGAGTCGATGGGTTCAGAAGGGAATACTATGAGCGACGGCAAAAACTGCCCGTTCCTGGCAGTACTACCTCAGCGTGAATGGGCAGTTGGCTCGTCCACCCGATATCGCTACCGCGGAGAACTCCTATGAAGACAGTCATTATCACCGGATCAGGCGGCCTCATTGGCGCTCAAGCAGTGCGGTTTTTTGCACCATTGGCGGACAAGGTCATCGGTGTCGACAATGACATGCGGGCCTATTTCTTTGGCGCTGAGGCCTCAACTGACTGGGCGGTTGCGGAGCACAAGTCATCGCTTGCCAACTACGAGCATCGTTCGCTTGATATCAGAGACCGTCGGGCAACACTTGATTTGTTGGCCGAGCACAGCTCGGACATCGAGCTGATCATCCATACCGCTGCTCAGCCGTCACATGACTGGGCAGCCAATGAGCCCTTCACTGACTTCGATGTCAATGCTGGTGGCACCTTGAACCTTTTGGAAGCCGCTCGACAGTCCTGTCCGAAGGCGACCTTCATCTTTACCTCGACCAACAAGGTCTATGGCGATACACCTAACCGACTGCCCCTAATTGAGCTGGACACCCGGTGGACGCTGGACCCAAGTCATGAATGGGCCGAGTTCGGATTCCCCGAAGAAATGTCGATTGACAACTCGACACATAGCCTCTTTGGTGCTTCCAAGGTTGCCGCTGACGTCATGGTGCAAGAGTATGGGCGCTACTTTGACATGAACACCGGCGTATTCCGAGGTGGTTGCCTGACGGGCCCTGGCCACTCAGGCGCCCAGTTGCACGGTTTCTTGGCCTACCTCATGAAGTGCACCACAACGGGCGATCCGTACACCGTGTTTGGCTACAAGGGCAAGCAGGTTCGCGACAACATCCACGCCGATGACCTGGTGCGAGCCTTTGAGGCCTTCCACAAGGCTCCGCGTGCGGGTGAGGCCTACAACATTGGTGGCGGCCCCGAAGCCAACTGCTCAATGATGGAAGCGATCGAGCTTTGTCAGACGATTGCTGGAAAAGAGCTTGATCACTCCTACGCCGAGGACAACCGCATTGGGGATCACATCTGGTGGGTTTCCGACATCCGAAAGTTCAAGGACCACTTCCCTGAGTGGAAGCTGAACTATGACATCACCGGCATCCTGCAGGACATCCATGACAATGGTGTTGAACGCTGGTCCGCCTGTGACTGATCGATATGGCGAGAAGGTGGACATTTTCGGGGTTGGCTACACGATCACTGACTATGTGGATGCCACCGAACGCATCATGGTGGCAGCGCGACAGAACCAGTCCTACGCGGTCTCCGCGCTGGCGGTGCACGGCTTGATGGAGGCCGTGAACGATGATTCGTTTATGGCTCAGGTACGAACGATTGATCTGATCACCCCTGATGGGCAACCTGTTCGCTGGGCCATGAATGCGCTTCATAAGGCCGATCTGGATGAGCGGGTCTATGGCCCTGATCTGACCTGGTACGTAATTGAGGCTGCGGCCAAGGAGGGAGTCAAGATCTTTCTCTTCGGCTCGACGGAGGAGACCTGTGACGCCTTCGCTGACGCGATTCGGGAGCGTTGCCCTGGGGCCCTCGTTGAATACCAATCTGACCGTTTCCGCGAGCCGACTCCGGAAGAGGATCGGGCTGATGTCGATCGAATCAATGACTTCGGCGCTGGAGTTGTCCTGGTTGGGCGTGGCTGTCCTCGTCAAGAAAAGTGGGTCGCCGACCATCGAGGCAGAGTCAATGCGGCGATGCTGGCCGTTGGCGCCGCCTTTGATTATGGCGCCGGGTCCCTGGAGCCGCCGCCAGCGTGGATGCAGCGCTATGGCTTGCAGTGGCTGTTTCGACTCAAGCAAGAGCCTGGACGGCTGTGGAAACGCTACCTGTTCACGAACTCGCAGTTTGTCTTCAACTTCGGCAAAGCCTTCGTGAAGACTCGGCGTCGCTAGATCTCGGTTGCCACCGACTTGTTGTGAACCTGTTCTTTGTTCTGGAACTGGTCGCTCAACTTGTCAAAGAAAGCGGGCGGCCAGAGCAGGCCGGAAACAGCAAGGTTGCCGAATCCTTGGACTCGCTGCCCGCCGAGGGCGAGCGCTCCACCACGCCGGAAATGCATGCGGCTGCGGTCACGAAGATCACGTTTCGCTCGGACCCAGGCAGGAGCTTCGGCTTCGGCCTGCAGGAGGTCAGAGAGAGAAGGCTCTGGCAGATCCTGACGCCTCGCACGGTGGCAGGCTTCAACCAGTCGGACATGCTCATTCTGCAGCTTCCAATTGGAAGTTGAGACCGATCCTTGATGGATCCGGTAGCCGAAGTCCCAGTCAGGAATGGCTATCACCGGGGCATCAAGGGCAAGCTTGGTGAAGATTCGATTGTCGACAGACTGGTTGAACTTGGCTTCGAAACCGCCACTGTCGCGGAGGAGATCCGTACGGATTACGGCCCCTGGCCAGAGCATCTCAAAGATGCATCCCTCGTCTCGCCAACGCGTCCACTCCGAGACGGAGGTTGGGCCCAGGTTCTTTCTGGTGCCAATAGTCGGTTGTGCTGCGTCGCCAGCAATGCGGCGAGCGAAGGTCGTAACGGCTGCTGGTTCGGGATTGGTCTGGTTGAACGCGTCCAGAATCTTGTCAAACCGAGGTGCGAGGGCTACGTCGTCGTCGCCCATGAAGTTGACGAGAGGAGTCTTGACCAGTTCGAGGGCACGGTTGTGAGAAGCATCAAGGGAGACCATTTCCGGGATGTGCTCGAAGTGCACGGGACCTTTCCATGAGCCTGCTTGCTCCATGGTCCGCTCACGGGATGAAGAAGGAGTTCCGTTGAACACGATCGTGAGAGGAGCGCCCTCCGGAGTGGTGTGTAGCAGGCTCTCCAAGCAGGCGCCAAGATACTCAGGCCGATTGACGGTGCAGATGTTGACCGTCAGATCTTCGATTGTGTAACCACCCATATCGCGTGTCCGTTTTATTTGCCGCCGGAAGGTCCAAATACTATCCATTGCTGGATCGAAGTATCCCATTCGGCGTCTTGTCATGGCCTTGTCATGACCTGATGTGATCTCAAGAGTTAGAGCGCTTCTGCTGTTCCTATCGGCATTCGATGGCGAGTATCAAAGACATAAGGGGCGTGAGCGGCGATGAGGTCGTAGTCAACGTCGTCATGATCGGTCACGATCACGACGGCGTCCGCGGTACCCAGGACATCAGGCGTAAGCGCGACTCGCTTGGCTGTCGAGTCGATTGCATGGGAGTCAACCCACGAATCATGCACCGAAACGCTGGCGCCAAGAGTGAGTAGCCCTTCGATGATTGGCAGTGACGGGGTTTCGCGGGCGTCATTGGAGTTCCGCTTATAAGCAAGCCCGACAACCAAAATCTTGCTTCCCTTGACAGACTTTTCCAACTCGTTCAGACCGAGCTGTACTCGCCGCACAACCTCAGCTGGCATGCCGTTGTTGATGTCATCGGCGATCTTGACGAATCGACTAACGGTTCCAAGCTCGCGTTCAAACTGCCAGGACAGGTATGAGGGATCGATGGGCAGGCAGTGGCCCCCGACTCCAGGTCCTGGGTAGAAAGGCATGAATCCGAACGGCTTGGTTGATGCCGCCTCGACCACGTTCCAGAAGTCGATGCCGAGCGCCCGCGAGTTGACTGCAAGCTCGTTGACCAGAGCGATATTGACGTGGCGAAAGGTGTTTTCCAAGAGTTTCGCCAGCTCGGCTTCTCGGGTGCCGCTGGTGGCTACTGTCTGGTCGACAAGCTGGTTGTAGAAGTCTTGGATGATTTTGAGTGAGGCATCATCCAGGCCAGAGACAATCTTCGGAGTGCGACGGAAATTCCAAGTCTCGTTGCCGGGGTCAATTCGCTCGGGCGAGAAACCTAGATGGAAATCGTCTCCGGCTCTGAGTCCAGAGACTTCTTCCAGGATTGGGGCCACGAATTCTTCAGTCGTTCCCGGATAGGTCGTTGATTCAAGGATCACCGTTGATCCAGGCCGGATGTAGGCGGCGACGGTGCGCGACGCACTCTCAATGTAAGACATGTCCGGTGCCCCGTCTCGCAAGGGTGTCGGCACAGTGATGACGGCGATGTCAAAGTTGGCCAGATCCGCCATATTGCTGGTTGGCTTATAGCGGCCAAGTTCCAACGCCTCAGAGATCTGCGCATCAGTGATGTCATCAATGTGAGAGATCCCGGCGATCAGGCCGTCGACCTTGTTCTGATCCAGTTCGGCGCCAACAACATCGAAGCCAGCCTCCACCGCCCGGATAGCGACGGGAAGGCCAACATATCCCTGCCCGATGATGACCACGCGCTGCGGATTCTTTGTCTTTGTTTCAGCCATGCTGACCCCATCTCTGTGTGAGCCGCTTTCCGGCTCACCCTCATCGAAATCGTCGATCAGAATAGTCTCTCATCTGTTGCCTTGGAGGTGATGGGTGAACATCCCTTCGCGATAGTGGAATCGGCCTAGGTGAGGCGTCACTGGGCTACGCTTCGCAGGATGTCGAAGCCCGTTCCCTCCGTGGCTTACCTCGTTCGCCACGTCCATCACTATCGAGAGCCCTTCTATTTGGGTTTATCCGAGACCATGAAGTCTCGTGGCGTTGAATTCGATCTGCTGTATGGACAGCCGGGCACCCATGACCAGGGCAAGAATGACGCCACCACTCCCGAGTGGGCGCTGTTTCGGAAGAATCGAATACTTGACATTCGCGGCCAAGAGCTGATCTATCAGCCCTGGTTTCGTGAACTCTTCACCCGTGACTTGGTGATTGTCGAACAGGCCAGTCGTCTACTGATCAACTATCTCCTGATTGCACGGCGAGCGTTAGGCCGTGGCCCCCGCATTGCCATGGTCGGCCACGGCTCGAACCTGGCGTCTAACCCGAGTCGGTTCGGTGAAGCATTGAAGCGAGGCTACACGGGGCGTCTTGACTGGTTTTTTGCCTATACCGATGGAGCGAAACAGCGGCTGGTTGACTCTGGCTTTCCGGCAGCTCGAATCACTGCATTCCAGAACACGCTGGACATGTCGGCGCTGAAAGCAGATCTCGCTTCGATAACTGAGGCCGATATCAGTAAGTTTCGTGCGGAAAACAAGATGGACCGAGAGCATCTTGTGCTCAGCTTGGGTTCGCTGTACCCAGACAAGCGACCAGATCTCATGGTTGCGATCGGGGACAAGCTGAATGCGGCCAACGCTCGTAGTAATGTTTTGGTAGTCGGTAGCGGCCCGGATCAAGACATGATCGCAGGAGCAGCGAATCAGCGACCGTGGATGACCTACAAGGCGGCTGCATTTGGCCGAGAGAAGGCGCTTGCCCTTGCTGCTTCGGATGTATTGCTGGTACCCGGGGTCGCTGGGCTCGTTGTCCTGGATTCTTTCGCTGCGGGCTTGCCGCTGATGAGTGCGCACATGAAGCATCATCCGCCCGAGACCGAGTATGTGCGACCTGACGTGAATGGCCTGATGCTGGCCGAAGGAGCGACAGCCGAAGACTTCGCTCTGGCGCTGGACGGCGTGCTCGAGTCGCCCGAACGTTTGCAAGAAATCGCCCGAGCGGCGTCGGCGTCGGGTGATGTACTCACCATTGACAATATGATCAGGAACTTCGCGGACGGAATTGGGCAGGTTCTGGGCGCCTCCGAGCTTGCGACGCTTGATGTGAGATAGGGCCGAAAAGCCTTAGGGTAAGAAACCACCTAGCCCCGAGGTTGTGGGTTATTGTGCTCGTTGGTCCGCGTTCTAGGTGGACAGTCTTCGATCGATTGGCAGTATTGCGGTAATGATGTTTCAGCAGCCTTCGAATGAGGCACCCTCTCTTGATGACTACATCAAGGCCATCACCTCCCGGAAGTGGGTCGTGTTGGCGGCAACACTGGCTGGCTTGCTGGCGGCTCTGCTCTATCAGACCTATCGCACCGATACCTTTGAAGCCGCAGCCAGAGTGGTCGTTGGGCCATCACGTCGGCTGAGCCTGAACCCGAAACTAGCAGTTGCTCCAAACCTGGAGCGTGAGCGCGAGATCATGCTGGGTGATGACGTGTTTGCGGCCACAGCACTCGACCTGAAGGTCGATGTCAGTGAGATCCACGAACGTATCAAGCTGGCGACCGTGCGATTCATTCCGAAGAGCGACGTCATGGCTTTGTCGGCGACCGCAGACAGCCCCGAGGGTGCATCCGAATTGGTGAACTCCATTGCTGCTTCTTATGTCTCCCTAACCGAAGCAGGCGAAGAAGAGTTCTTCCAGGTTCGTATTGATGGACTGAGGGCCAACATCAAGGAAGCCAACGAAGCCTTAGCTGTCCTGGACACCGAAATCGCTGACCTGCTGGCCCGCCGCACGATTGCGGCTGCCCTGCCTGCTGATGACACGTCCAAGGCAACCCAGATCTCTTCGATCGATGCTGAGCGGGCAACTCGCCAAACCAGCCGTCAGCAGCTGCTTGTGTCTATCCGGCTGACTGATACGGAACTGCGATCGCTTCAAGCTGAGCTCGGAACTCGCCCATCGACAGCATTGCTGTTTAGCCCAGCTCGCGTTCCAACCGTCTCCCAGGGAATGTCGGGGCCGATGCTGTCGGCCATTGGCCTGATTCTTGGCTCTGCTTTGGGTGTCGCTGCGGCCTTCTTGCTGGCCCGCCTGGACCGCCGAGCACGGGGTCAGGAAGACATCGAGGCGGCCCTGGGGCAGCGGGTCCTGGCCTCGGTGCCCAGTTTCGGATTTGGACTCACTGATCTTCGGGGAGAAAGTGCCCTGATCATGGCCAGCGAGGCCAAGAACCCTCGGGCGATCAACGCAGCGGAGGCGTTCCGTCGCTTGCGTACCGGTGTGAGCTTTCTGGCCAAGACCGAAGACTCCAAGGTATTTCTGGTTTCCTCCGCCTTCCCGGCTGAAGGAAAGTCGACGGTGTCGGCCAACCTGGCGGTGGCCTTCGCCCAGAGCGGTCAGCGCACTGTTCTGGTGTCCGCTGACCTGAGGCGCCCCTCGCTGGAGCGGCTCTTTGGGGTTGAGGCAACGATTGGTTTGAGTGAATGGCTGGGAGGCGACGACGGTGTTGACCTCTTGGTTGAGCTTGACCAGCAGAACCTCTACTTTGTGCCTGCCGGAAAGCCAGCGGCCAACTCGTCTGAATTGCTTGGTTCGGATCGATTCGCGCTTTTGATCGAAGAGCTGCGCTCCAAATTCGATGTTGTCCTCGTTGACACCCCACCCGTCTTGGCCACTGCTGACGCTGGCGCTGCTTCCAAGCATGTTGATGGCGTGATCATTGTGGTCGATTCACGCAAGACCGAGACGGACCAGCTGCTCCAGGTTCGCTCTGACCTAGACCGGGCCGGATCCCAACTCATTGGAGCGGTTCTCAACCGAGAGCGACAGAAACGGACGTTGCCGTGGCGCAAACGCGATCGCTACAGCTACGCGTACGTGTAGCGCCAGATCGGCCTTCGAATGCTGGGGGTACGCCAGCGTTGGCCGCCTCGTTGACGTGGCCTGGTCGGCTGGAACGCTTCATTGTCGGCCTAACGTTTTTCTTGTTGGCCTTCGATCTGCCGTCGGTCTGGTTTCGAAATCGAGACGACATTGCTGCTGGTGAGATCATTATTGGTGGCGACGCCAAGACGCTGGCCCTGTTCTTAGCGCTCTATGCCTTGTCGTTCTCCCGACTGGTCAACAACGGCAACCTTGTACTTGCCATCATGCGACGTGATCGTCTGCTGACCGCGTTCATCGGATGGATCGCAATCTCGACATTCTGGTCGGTCAGTCCTGGACAAACCGGACGACGAGTTGTGTCTCTGGTTCTGACCACGCTGTTCGCGGTATTCCTGGTTATTCGCTTTCCCTTGCGTGAGATCATGGCAATGACGTCGGCTGCTTTCGGTCTTGGAACCATCCTGAGCTACTTCTTCGTCTTTGCCATCCCGAGCGCCGGGGTGGCTGGTTCGGGCTGGATTGGCATCTTTGACAACAAGAATTCGCTTGGGCGTCATGAGGTTCTGGCCACGGTGATTGCCTTGGTCGCTAGTTCCAGCAATCGCCGCTGGCGTGTACCTCTTTTCTTGCAGGCCGTGTTGTCGATGGGGCTGGTGGCAGGTGCGGGTTCGTCGACAGCGATCGTTGGGCTTCTTGCGATTCTCGGCAACTACACCGTCTTTCGACTCTTCCGCTCGCGCGACACCTTGTTTGGGGCCGTCGCTATTTCACTGACAGCGACTGGAGCGGCGTCGGTGTTGCTGGCCTACGGGAACCTCGACCGATTGACTGGGCTCTTCGGCAAGGACGTGTCCTTGACCGGAAGGACCGATCTTTGGGAAAGTGTCTGGCGGGCGATCGGGGAACGACCTTGGCTTGGACACGGATATGACGCCTATTGGAATGGCTTCTTCAGCCCAGCCCACGAGATATGGGTGGAATTTCACTGGCTGCCGCCACATTCCCACAATGCGATCTTGGACTATCTCTTGGTGATTGGAATTCCCGGGGCTGGTCTGTTTCTTTTCATGTTTGGCCGAGGCCTCTATCGCAGCACACGATTTATTCGTGAGCGTCTTGACGGAACGGGGCTGTACCCGATCATGATGCTGACCTACGCCTTTGTCTTCTCACTAACCGAGGCCGGCGTGGTTGGTCGGACAGCAAGATGGGTCCTCTTCGTTGTGGCCCTCCTGGCTGTCGCTGACTCAGAAGAATTCGGTCCGACTAGTGAGACTGACAAGGGCATGACTGATTCGCGCGACGGAGAACTGACGAATACCCTGGCTGAGTCCTGAATCAAGGAGATGAGGCTGTTGCCAGCGATCGCATCGGCCAAGCCTGACAAGAACCAGGCCTTCGGAGCACTTCCGGCTATTCTTTTCCCTAGGTGACTGTGGTGGCATGTACTCGTCAGACCCAGGGGACTAACAAGAATGGCAAACTTGCGTTTTGCTCGAAGAATCCATGACTGGAATCGTCAGCGGAAATGGCTGCTCTTTCAGGAGCGATGCATCTCAGGCGAGAACCAGACGATTCTAGACGTTGGATTCGCCGCCGCCGCTGGCCCGGATGGTTACCAGAACACGCTCGAACATTCGATTGAAAACCTTTCGCGTGTTACAGGTTTGAGCCTGGACCCGGTTCCTGAGATCAGTCCGTTTCCGGGCATGACGATGATCCAGTACGGAGGCGGCGTTTTCCCGTTTTCCGATGGCGAGTTCGAGCTGTGTTGGTCGAACGCTGTGCTCGAGCACGTTGGCACCGACACGCAGATGATCGAGTTTCTTCGCGAAATAGCCCGAGTCGGCCGCCACAGCTTTGTGACCACTCCCAATCGGTGGTTTCCAGTAGAACCCCACACCAAGCTGCCTCTGGTCCATTTTCTACCGAAGTCGGTCTTCGACAAGATACTGAGAAAGACCGGGAAGTCCTGGGCTGCAGGTTCCTATATGGACCTGCTCGGTGAGAAGCGTTTGCGACAGTTGTTAGAAGACGCGGACATCCGTGACTACGAGATGTTCAAGAATCGTGTTGGCCCGTTCACCATGGACTTTGTTGTCATCTTCTAACTGGAGGGCTTGAGCAGCACATCAAAGACAGCTCGGGAGAACTCTTCGACCGATTGGTCTTGGAGGGGCTGGACCAGGTCCAGGGCAACGTCACCGACCTGGTTGTTGCTGATAACAACGGTGATCAAACTATCCACCAGCTCGGAAGAATCCAAAATCGGCTCTAGGCCGGTCTGGAAGACCACGTTACCTTCGACCAGAATCTGGCCGGCGGTTTCGCTTCTCAGATTGCGGTCAAGAAGGATTCCATGGTGTTGCACGTCCCATATCAAGTTGTTTCTAACGATGGCCGGAGCACTAAGGACGATTGCGTTTCCGTCGCGCCACGGGCTAGTGCGAGAGATGCTGTAGATCACATTGCGCTCGATCACAACATCGGGGCTCGGGCTGCTCCGTTCGCCGATTGACACGACGATCGCACCGCTATTGGCCGTCGCGATGTCGTGAACCAGATTGTCCGATATGACAACATGGCTGACGGAAGGCTTCACGTCTATGGCCTCAGCGGTGGTGAAAGAGATCTCGTTGTCGTGGATCGAAATATCCGACGTCTGGTCATAACTGCCATCATCTAGGACCCCACCAGTTCCGAGGTAGATGCCTTCTCCAAAATTTGCGAATGCAGTCGTGCCGTTTGTGCCCGGTCGGCGACCTGTTTGACTGATTGTGTTGTTGGCGATCTCGATTCGTGTGGAGTTGTCACTAACGAGGATTCCTTCCTGTCCGATGTCGACGATTGTCGAGTCGGCAAGCAAGACATCTGACGAGTCCAGGACCAGAAGGCCCCACAATGAATTTTCAATCTGAATGCCCTGGAGGGAAATCTGATCACTTGACTTGATGAGAACACCGGCACGTGTGCCATAACCTGCGGCGGAGAAGGTCGTTGCATTGTCGGACGCTCCGACCACGATCAGACCAGTCTTGCCCTCGATCGTCAACTCAGAGTAGGTGCCGCTAGCGAAGTGCACGGTGTCGCCTTCAACTGCCATGCCAATTGCATAATCTGGAGTCCGGACCGGCAAAGCTTGTTCCCTACCCCTTCCAGATTCGTCGACCCCACTCGGGTCGACGAAGATGTCGTGGGAGGCTTCAACTAGCGTCTCAGGGACAGTGCTCGTGGGTCGCGTTTGTGAACCGCCCAGAGTGGTCGAAGTAGCTGACGTCGCTGTTTGTGCGTTCTCGCTTGGGCGAATTGGTGCTGGTTGCCCAACCTTTCCTAGCGCAAGTAGAAGCAACAGCGTGGTGATTGAACCCGCGACGGCTCCAAGTAGCAGCGGCGTGAGAATTGACGAGCTGGGCTTTCGGCTTCTTCGTGACACCAGCTGAGCCTAGATCAAAGGCTAGCGATCCCACCTTCGCCGATGTCGTCGACAGGTTGGAGGCAACAGTTTCGATCTCAGCAAGGGCTATGATTTCGTGCTTGTGAGTCAAACACCATGACCAGCGGGCCAGTTGACCTCCGATCCAACACCATGTGGGCCTTTGCTGCTGATGGTACGCAAATCGTGCTCACACTGGTTTCCTTCCTCTGGCTGAGCCGCTACCTCGGCAAGGCTGAGTTCGGGATCTATAGCGGCGCAATTGCAATCTGCGGATTGGCAGCCCTAGCTGGGTATCTCGGTGCCCAACAGGTCCTAATGCTGGATATGTCCGCTGGCGGGTCGTTCTCTGGCCTGTGGTCGCGTCTTGTCTCCACCGTCGTTGTTGGTGGTCTAGGGGTCGTCGGAGCCCTCATTCTTCTCCAGCCAATCTTGCTCGTCCGGTTGACGCGCATTGAGGTGGCCGCCATTGCGCTGTCTCAAGTGATCTTCTTCGGATTTTCCGAGTTCGCACTTGTAGCGGCCCAGGCCCAGCAACGGATGATCGTTGCTTTTGCAGTGCGGCTCACGTCGGGAGTTGTCCGCCTTGTGGCAGTCGCCTTGTTCGTGGTCTTTGGTGACCCAACCGTCGCTGCTTGGGTCTGGTTCGCCCTGGCGACGTGGTTCGTATCCGGCTTAGCGGCCATCGTTTGGGTTCGAGTTTTCTTCGCCAGCTGGCCATCCTGGGACCCACCAGACTGGGCAGCGGTTCGTCGGGGAGTCCCCTTCGTCGTTGGCGGAAGCGGAGCAACAGTTCTGGCGGTCGTCGATCAACCGATGTTGCTCAATTTGGCGGGTGATGATGGCCCATCGGCAAACGGTCTCTATGCGGTTGGAGCAAAGCTGGCAGCTTTCTCAGCCCTACCGATAACCGCCCTCGTGCGTGCGAGCGACTACGACTTCTATACCGCTGGCGCCAAAGGTAGACGTGAGGCCCAACGTCTTGCCGTCCGAATGACGAGTCTTGCAGCGGGATACGGAGTCTTCGCTGGCCTTGGCTTGGTAGCAATTTCAGGCTTCGCCGACGACGTGCTCGGACCAGATTTTGCCGAAACGACCACAGTGCTCCGCTTTCTCTCGCCCCTGCCGTTCATCAAAGCCCTGCAAATCTTTCCAGCGAACGCCTTGACCGGTTCGGGCCAGCAACAGAGCCGAAACAGGATCATCCTGACTGCCGTGCTTCTCAATGTGTCCATGAATGTCGTGCTCATTCCTCGTTACACGTGGAGAGGAGCAATCGTGGCGACTCTGGTTGCCGAGACCGTTATGGCCATCTTGTTGTGGGTCTTCTTGCGACGGTCAGTTCGAGCGCATGTTGACAGTGCGAAGTGATTTCGTTCTAGCGATACACAGCCAGATGGCGGCGAATGTTTTGTTGCCAGTCAAACTCGGGCACAGGCGTCTCGGTCCTGTCATTCTGGGCCCACTTGAGTATTTCTGGCCAGTCGCGATCCTCGTTCCGCTCAGCGACACAAAATACCCATTCCTCTCCAAGTGAGTCTCTAGCCTGCCGTGCCTGAGCTGTGTCGGCGGAGATGACTGGAGTTCCAAGAGGGACTGATGCGGGTATGACTCCGGAGTTGAGGGCACCGCCTTGCAGGGCAAGAGATCCATCTGCGCTGCTAACCAATTCGGCGAGCTCGACATCAGGGACATAGCGGGCGACCATAGTCGCACCCTCGAGTGAAGCAACCCGGCGGCGAAGCTCCTCGGCGTAGGCCTGATTCCCGACTCGTCCAACGAACTGCAGAGTGACAGCACCGTCATTAAGTAGTGGTTCAAGAGCATCTAGAGTCGCGAGTTGTTCTTTGTACGGATCGATCGTCCCGAACTGGATCAATCGAGGAACCCCGCTCTGGGCTTCCGTTGTGGGTAGAACGCCATTTGAAGAGGCGGACTCGAGAGCCAGTGAGCCAAGTGGTATTTGGTGGAATGCAACTCCAGAGAGGCGCGGGTAGAGCGAGCGAAGAGGCTGGACATGTTCAGACGAGGTGACGATTACTCCGGTCAGGAGCCTCTGCACCCACGAAAGAACGATTCGCTGAGCCCAGGCGAATTCGGTTTTGTGTGGGCGGTCGTTGTGAGCGGTCCAAACTACTTGCCTACGCAGCACGGTCAGAATTGACAAGATGACGAATGTGTTTGCAATCTTGCCGAGACGAACCAGCGGGCTTGGGTGAGAGATGAGGTGCTCGGGCCAGTGGATATGAACCACCGCCCGGCGGCTCCGGATAACAGATCCCACCGTCAGAAACTGCACGTTTGCGCCTGACGAGCGAAGTGCATTTGACCAACGCCCAACATAGCTGTTCTCGCCGAAGAGGGGCCTCGGGTGAGCCAGAACCGTGATCTTCATGCGGTTGGGTGCATTGATTGGTCGCTGTGCATGATTCGCCCGGGTGGTCGTTGGCTAACGGCTCTAGCCGCGCGACTATAAGGTTGCTTCTCGCTGTATGAAACCATTGCCAGCACAATCGGTCAATGGCCGACGTTCGGTGACTTGGTCAGCGAGCCGCTCGCCGGAAGACTAGGAAGCCGCTCAACGATCCTGCCATGAGCAAGAGGAGGACCAAGTGATGGGAGGACTTCCCTGATCGCGATGCTGGGTCATTGAAGCCCAATTGTTCGGGTGCGGCGTTGTCGGTATCTGAGCTAAATTCGTTGATGGACACGCCGGTCTTGGAGATCTCGAGTTCGGATTCAAGGATGCTGATTGTTGGCAGCGGATCCGGTTGCTGGATGCCTGGTGTGTGGTCGGCCTGCACCGATCGATTAGCCGCAGCGGGTCCATCCCCGGCCTGGCCAGCCGCAGCCATTTCCGTTGGAGTGAAACTCTGCTGCTCGGCGATGGACTGAGGAGATGCTGTTGGTGAGCCGGCGGAGTGGCCACCCTGCGCTGGAGAATTCGGTTGGGATGCCTTGCCTGGCAGCGTTGTCGCTGGCTTCGACTCAGGTGTGGTCGTCGACGGAGTCCGACCCGCTGGAGTCTGGGGAGTCGAGGTCGGCGATACCACGGCTGGAGTAGTAGTTGGGGTCGGAGCTGGTGTTGGTTTCGGTGCCGGTTGCTGGATGGGTGCCCCACCCAGACTGGCAACCAGGCTGTCTCGAAGTTGGATGACATTTGCACCCGGATTGTCACCCGAAGGCCTTGGTGACGAACCCAAGGCGTTTTCGGCATCGCCAGCGGTCAAGTTGCTGGATAGTTGAGGCTGAGCCGGATTGGGATCAGTCCAGTGCCCAATCGCATCTCGGCCGGTTTGGAAGACGGCATTGCTTCGCAGTGAAACGGTCTTGTTGGAGGACGCAAAATTGCCGTCCATCAAAATGCCATGGTGCTCGGTTCCCCAAATGACGTTTGCCTCAACTGTCGATGATGCGCTCAGCGATATGGCATTGCCGTCAGTCCAACGGGTATTGGTCGAGATGTTCCAAAGGATGTTTCCGCGAATGAGGACGTTTGGATCGCGGTAGGACCGGATTCCGATGCCGACCACGACAGCACCACTGGTGTTGGTGTTGATGTCGTGAACCAAGTTCCCTTCGATCCGCACGTTGTACACCGATTGCTTGATGTCGATTGCCTCAGATGTCGTGGCGGAAATGGTGTTGCGTAAGATGCGAATGTCATGGGTGTCATCGTCGTTCAGGCCGCTACCGGTGCCGATATAGATTCCCTCGCCGTAGTGAGCGTACTGTCCGCCTCTGTTGCCGGTGTCAGAGATGTGCGAGTCAGCAATGGTCACATCCGATGAGTATCGGTGGACATGGATTCCTTCCTGACCGGTATCAGAGACGTTCAGCCTGAGCAATGAGATGCCGCTTGAGCCCTCAACCTTGACACCCCAAAGAGATCTTGACAGTGCGAGATCTTCAACGGAGATACGCTGGCTATCAAGGATGGCCACAGCAGCAGAGCGTTCATAGCGACCGTCCGAGACAGCGACACCGGCCTCGCCGATGATGCGGAGGTCAGTTCGATTCTGAACAATGAATGATTGATAGGAGCCAGCGGAAATCTGGATGGTCGAACCAGCCGGAGCAAGGTCAACGGCCCGTTGGATTTCTCGCACAGCCTCGTTTGATGAGCTTCCAGTCTTGCTGTCATCACCATTTGGGCTGACGAACAGCGTCGTGCCAGACAAGCTTCCGGAGGCGTCCGCAGCAGCAAGGCCGGGTCCGGCGACAAGAGCCGTGAGTAGTGCAAGCGTTGCACAAAGAGGAAGAAGTCGAAAGTGTCGCACGGCAAATCTACGGCGCGTTTATTGTGAAGGTTGAGAAGAATTACCCAGACTTACTTGATCCGTCCCTCCCCGAGCCGACTGGTTTAGGCTTCCCTTGATGCAGGAACCATCCTCGGAAGAACCTCGCCCCGGCCTGGTTACAACTAGCTTCAAGAGATGGTTGCTGTTCACATTTCTCGTGTGGCTTGCGCTTGCTAGTGCGACCTTGGTGAAGGCTCAGAGAGAGGCCCGGGCCGGTGAAGTAGCGTTGCGATCAGTGGCCGACTTGTCAGATCCAACGGCTATTGATCTGGATCAGGTGGCTCATTCACTGCGAGTGGGCCAAATAAACCTTGAGTCAGCCGAGGGCAGGCTCAACTCTTCGATCCTGTGGCCTCTGCGCCCACTCCCATTTGTTGGCCGTCAATTCTCCTCGACACGTGCCCTTGTTGGCACAGCTCAAGATCTCACCGAGGTGGTGCAACCGCTCATTGCCGATGTGCAGGCAGCCCGAACTGATCCCAACGGTCTTGACCGGATCGCCTTCCTTCGCCGGGTGGCCAACCAGCTTGGCGATTTGGAACAGGTTATCGATGGTGCTGATCTTGGCCCAGAGGACGGCCTCATCGGGCCCTTGGCTGAGGGTCGGGTTGAGATGGCGACACAACTGGCTGAGCTCGCTGATCGTGGAGCGGCCTATCGAGTGGTGACTGATGGTCTCGCCTCGTTTCTTGAGGAAGGCGACTACCTCCTACTCGGTTCCAACAATTCCGAGATGCGACTCGGATCAGGCATGCACCTCTCAGTTGGTCGGTTGACAACGAGTGACGGTCGACTTGACCTGGTGGACCTCACACCTAGTGCCGACTTGGCGCCAGTCGTTGGCGCGGACCTCATCGACGACGATGTGGCAGCAAGATGGGGCTTCCTCGACATCGAGACGGATTTTCGGAAGCTGGGATATTCAGCCAGATTTGATGAGTTCGTGGCCCCGCAAGCACTGGAGATGTGGCAAGCCAAAACCGGGGAATCCTTGGATGGCGTGATCCTCCTGGACCCATTCGTCCTTGAAGCACTATCGGGAGTGCTTGGAGACGTGACGGTTGAAGGCGAAACCTATGACCGGGCAACCTTGCTGGCCTACCTGCTTCGCGATCAATACGACGCAGTCGGAGCCGATGCCACCGAGGAAGAAAACGAGGTCCGACGAGACCGTCTGGCTCTGCTTGCCGGCGCCATGAGTGAATCATTCGATACTGCGTCATGGGACCCGCTCGACCTGATCCAAGCCCTGGCCCCAGTTGCTCGGGGGAGACACCTCATGGTGTACAGCAACGATGAATCGGAGCAGCGCGGCTGGGAGGAAATGGGTGTTGCTGGCCAGATCAGTGGCCACGAAACTGGAGTATTTTGGCTAAACACGGGCGCTAGCAAGTTGGACTCGTTCCTTTCCGTTGATGTTGAAGTCACTTCTGAGGTGATTGAGGATCGGCGGAAATTGTCCTTCGTTGTTCAGACAACAAACACGGCTGATGCCAGCATCTCCCGCTACGTGCTCGGCCCGTGGGAGACGCTCGGAATCCCTAAAGCTGGCGCCTACCGCGGCCGGTTTGCCTTCTATGCACCAAGCGATGCGGCCGACGTAGAGTTCGCCCCCAAACGACCCTTGGATGTGCAAGGACCCGACGGGCGACTGTGGCTTGTGTCCAGCGAGCAGATGGTTGTGTTGCCTGGCCGCAGCACAACCATCCGCTTTGAGTACACGGTCCCTCTCGAGCGGTCAACTATCGAGATTCTGCCGTCAGGCCGCTTTCCGTTGGTGACATGGAATTGGGACGGCCAAGAGTTTGATGATGCCGAGCGGCGCTCGATCTCGCTTGATGGCTAGAGGTTGATGGCTGAGATGCTTTGGCCGAGATCGTGCGTCAAGCGCTCATCAGGCGTTCTCAGATCGATCTCGTCAAGCTGATCAGGGACTCGCTTGGCCGCGACTGGAGAAGTCAATACGACGGCAACACAGATCGCTAACCAAGCAAAGGCCGGAGCTCGAAGCACAGCTTCGCTGATGCCGTCGACAAGGACGAAGGTCAGCAAAGCTAACGCTAGCGGTTCGGTCATCGATGCCGAGCGAACTAAACCGAGGGCCATCGCCCCAACAAGGAGGGCCGCTCCAATCACACCGGTGGTGAGGGCTAGATGAAGGGCCAGGTTGTGGGTGTGTTGGGCCCCCCAACCGATCGGTAGCCCTGCGACAACAGAACGGTCGTTTCCGAGCCCGATCCCAATAATGGGTGAGTCCTTGATCTCGTCAATGACTTGTGGCCAGAGGGTCGAGCGCCCATTGAACGACTGGACCTCGCCTTCAGAAAACGAGGTGGCTTGGGAGAATGCAGTTGAGTTCCCGATCCCAATAGATCCTGAAAGGGCGAGGGACAGAAGGAGCAGAAGGAGCCCGAGAGCAAGGGCGGCGATCCGACGGCGAGAGACGTGGACGACCAGGATTGTGAGAGCGATAGCGAGCCCGAATGCTCCAGTTCGGCTCATGGTGGCTAGGACAAGCAATAGACCCAGGACAGAAGACGCGGCAACAGCGAGCCGCTGAATTCCAAAGCACTCCCGAGCAAACCAGAGGGAACCGATGCAACCAAGGGCAGCAATCCGAGCAAACTGGTTGGACTCGAGCGACGCGAGGGCAAGACTGTCGGCCACAAATGGAGACGCGGTCGAGGTCTGGACCAGGATTGCACCGATGAGCAAATGGACCAAGAAGCCTAGCCAGAGCGTCCGAGTAGCTGCGATCCGGCCACCGTGTCCAACGATGGCGTAGGTGGCACCCATGACCAAGGCAAACCCTCCAGCAGTGGTCAATGAGTGTTGCCAATTGCTGCCTATGGAGGAAATGACCGACCACAGAACCCAGCTGGTCAAGAAACCTAGCTGGGGCGAAGAATAGAGATTAGGGCGGCGCAGCGAACCGCGAATGTAACTGGCAACCAGGGAGCCGAGTAGAGCGATCGCGGTGCCGGCCGACAATATCCGCAAGCTGATTGGATCGCCGAAACGAATCTGGTCAACAGCGGCGACGGCAACAAAGACGGCCAGCAACGCCTCTTGCCCGGTTGGAATCAGTAGAGACCGGCGCTCGCTTGTGCTTGAGCTTGCCGGGTCCGGGGGCCTGGTTCCTGGCTTCACGGGTGCTCGGACTGAGCCCCTCTCGACTTGCTCAGTCGTCACGAGGCTGAGCGGTAGTGAAGGACAACATGAGCAAGGTCAAAACTGCTGCTCCAACCCCGGCTGCTACCGACGCCAAGAGGGACTGCCGACTGGGAGAATGGATCTGAGCTGGTTGCAGGAAGATGTAGGCCGAACCAGTCGAAGCAATCTCGCTCTGGAGCTCTTGCTGTTCGGACCGTCGAGCGTTCAGCTGGTCGCTCACGGCGTGAAGATCTGAGCGAAGGCGAATCTGAGCAGACTCTTCAGTCGCCGCCGACAATTCAGCTTCCCTGGTGATCTGTTGCTCTTCAAGTTTAGCAATGGCGGATTCAAGGGGAGCAAGGTCAACGCTCAGCCCGTGGCGGCGATCAGCCTGGGAGTGTTGCATCAACACAGCTGCTCCGAAAGCAGCCAACTCTTCTGCGGCTTCAGAGGTCTTTGCTGTTGCTACCAGTTGGAGCACCGAGAGATCAGAGGATGGATCAACTCGAAGTGAGATCGCGTCGTCGGGGTTTGGGAGGGCTGCTGCTGCCTCGCTGAGAACGGCTGGGTCGGCCAAGATGGTGTCGGCCAGGTCATGGGAGGCGCGAAAGAAGGGCCAATGGATCTCGTTCTCATCAAGGATGAGTGGGGCGACAGCCTCGGGGTCGCTGGCGTTGATTCGGTTGATGGAGAATGCGGCGATGCCAACGGCCACTCCCACCAGGAGAGCGACGAGAGATAATGCGCGGCCAGTGAGTCGGGTGGTTGGCGTCTTTGGGGGTTTCTCAGACTGCTTGGGCACGGTGGAAGTCACTACCCGTTGCGGGTCAGTTCGCCTGGCCTGGGCATGGGTTTTCTCTTGAACCTTGACCGGAGACTTGCCCGCGGTTGCCTGCTTGCCCGCGGTTGCCTGCTTGCCCGCCGGCTGTTTGGTCCTGGGGCCTGTCGCCGCGCTGTGTCGTTCTTTAGTCATCGTTGCTCTGTAACCATCGTCGCTCCGTAGTCATCGCCGGATAAACGTTATCGCGTGGCTTGTAGCCAAAGGACCCGGTTAGCCAAGCAGAACTGCCCGCTACTTAGGTGGGGGTGAAAGGAAAACGAGCCCAGCCAACTGGCCGAGTCGTGGCCGGCCGACGTGAGCTAGTAACTCACCGTGCAATTGGAAACCTCTCGACGGTCGGCGTGGCTTGATGTCGGCACCGGCGCGTCCGCGGAGGAAGTCGATCGCATGATGAGTAGCGGCACAATAGTTGGCTGATAAAGCACCCGGAGTGGTTGGGCGGGGACTCCCTGGTCTTTTTGGCTAGGCATATCAACACATTTACCCTTGAAGTCCTGAATTGGAGTTCGAGTATGCTGTAGGTTGTGCGAAGGCAGTTTGTGGTCCTTCGGGAAGGGTGAATCATGAGAAAAATGATTGTGGCAGCAGGTTTAGTCGCCGGGTTAACCGGCGGATTCATAGGTGTGGCGGGTGCTCAAGTTCCGTATCCGGACGACACTCCGAACCCTGATTCGGTAGATCCTGACGTTCTCCCAGAGGAATCGACTGACCCGGCCGTGGTTGAGTCAGCGGGAACGCCTGGTGTTGAAGTCAAGGGCAAACAACAGCTTCCCGTGACCGGAACCGATGCTGCAGGTCTGGCCGCCATTGGCGCCATCCTCGTCGGTGGTGGAGCAGTCCTGGTGTGGCGCTCCAAGGGTGCAGAAGTCGAGGCGTAGTCCTTCGCCCACAACTTGAGATCTTCGATGATGCCTTCTCCTTGGAGAAGGCATCATCGCGTTCAGGCTTGGCGGGTAGCGCTGAAGAGTTGGGAGAGACCACCTGTTAGTTGGCGCCGTTCTTGGTGCTGGAAACCAGCGTCGGCCAAGAGCTCAAGCATCTGCTCGGTCGGAGGAAGGTAGGAAACCGAGCGCGGTAGATAGCTGTAGGCATTCTTATCGGACAACAGACCTCCGACGAAGGGCACGACCTTGTTGAAGTAAATGCCATGGCCAAAGGCTAAGAAACGATTGTCCGGTTGAGAGACGTCCAGTAGCCCGATGCGGCCGCCGGGACGAATGACCCGAGCCAATTCGACGAAGAACACCTCCAGGTCAACCAGATTACGGAGGGCAAACCCGCAAACGGCGGCATCGACTGACCGATCAGCAAGGGGCAATGCCAAGAGGTCTCCTTGCAGCAGGGGGGCATCGGTTCTTGCGGCCTTGAGCATGCCCAGAGACAGATCAACACCGAGAACATGATGTCCCGCCTTGCTCAGTTCGCGGCAGAAGTCGCCGGTGCCGCAAGCCAGATCAAGCACGGTTGACTGGCCCTCCAGCTGGAGCGATTCGATAGTTTTCTTGCGCCAGCCGACGTCCATGCGAAAGGTCATGATCCGATTTACAAGGTCGTACCTGGGGGCGATGGAATCGAAGAGCGACCGCACTGCTGTCCGTTTCTCGTCGCCTTCTGGAAGATACTCACTAGGCATGCTCATACATGACAGGCTAGGGGCACTACTGTGTTCGGGTGGAACCTCGCCGAGTGCTCTTTGTTTGTACCGCCAATATCTGTCGTAGCCCGACAGCGGAGCTGCTTGCTCGTGATCGATTTGGTGAGGACACGGTCATGTTTCGGTCCGCTGGCCTGCTCGAGAGCGGCAAGGAAATGCCTAAGGAGCTGGGAGAGATCCTTGGTGAGAAGGACATTTCGACGGCCGCTCACCGAAGCAACCAACTCGAAGCAGAGACACTTGGAGCAGCCGAGCTGATCCTGACTATGGAAGGTCGGCACGTCCAAGAGATCGCGATCTCATTTCCCGAAGTCTTCGCCAAGACAATGCCTTTACTCCAGGCAGCATCGCTGATCCGCGACGGCTACTCAGTTGAACGCCTGTTGGAAGCCCTCCAGTACCGCGACGGTGCAGAATACCTTTCCTCGGAATGGGACGTGAGCGATCCGTATAAGCGCGGCAAGCGTCAATATCGCAAGATGGTAGGCCAGGTCGACGAGCTGATCGAACGTGTTGTCGGCCCACTGGCTCGAGCCCACGTCAACGCTTAGCCTGTCGAGTCGATCGATGGATAATTTGCGTTGTTCGTTCGCATAAACGCGGGCTTCGCAATTGATCGCAAAAACCGATAGCGCAATGGCGGGCGTAAAGCTTTCAACAAATTGTTCGAAAATTTGAAAATCGACAGCCTGTCGGCGAGCAATTTCGATTGGCCGGGCTATCTTGTAGGCCGAACGGGAAGCCAGGCTATGCCTTGGCCATCGTTCAGCTGGCCCCGGGAATGCCGCCGCCCCCCGGGGCCAGCACTATTTTTGTGCTGCTGGCGGAGAAACGCCCGGGTGGGTTATGAGTCGCCGTGAGTCAACCGGCGAAGCTCTTCTAGCCGGCGTAGTAGCGGAAGACCACAGCGGCAACGCACGACGGCTTGGCTGAGTCTTCGACTTCGAAACTCAGCTCGATGGTGCATTGGCAGCCACCGTCAATTTCCTTGACCTCTTTGACTGTTGCTCCCATATGGAGCCGCGAGCCGACGGGAACGGGGGAGGGGAATCGGACCTTTTCGGTGCCGTAGTTCACTCCCATCACGAAGCCGGTAGCCACCAGCACCTCTGGGAGGAGTCGGGGAGCCAATGACAAGGTGAGGTAGCCATGGGCGATTGGCCCGCCAAATGGTGACTCGGCCTTGGCTCGTTCGACATCAACGTGGATCCATTGATGGTCACCGGTGGCCTCAGCAAAGGTGTTCACCATCTCCTGGGAGATCGTGATCCACTCGCTGTAGCCAAGGTGCTGATCGATGATTCCTTGTAGTCCTTCAATGCCTTCAACTTGAGTTGTCATGGCCGAAGGCTAACCCAACTGTCGGAGACAGACGCCACTCGCGTGCACGGGGACATCATCGGTTAGGAGGGTCGTTTCCGAAGCTTGACCGGCGTTGCTTCCTGATTGGCGCGAAGCTGCCCGCAGGCAGCATCGATCTCATTGCCACGGTTGCGTCGGACGGTCACATTGACACCAAGAGAATCCAACTCACTGGCGAAGTCTCTGATTCGGCCAGCCGGGCTTCCAACGGTTGGCCAACCCGGAGTTGGATTGAGAGGAATGAGATTGACGTGGGCCGCTGCCTTGCGGGCGACGTCGGCTAGCTCCTTAGCATCGCTGGAGCGGTCATTGACCCCATCAATCATGGCCCACTCAAAGCTCACTCGCCGGCCGGTCTTGTCTCGAAACTCGCGTGAAGCATCAACAATCGCTTCGATTGGGTGCTGCTTGTTGACAGGTACCAGGCTGGTTCGCAGCTCGTTGTTCGCCGCGTGGAGCGAGACGGCAAGACCGACTTGGAGGCCCTCTTCAGCAAAGCGTCGCATTTGGGGCACGAGCCCGACTGTGGAAACCGTGATCTTTCGGGCTCCGATGCCGATGTCGTCAATGATCCGACGAATGGACTCGATCACACGATCGTAGTTAGCGAAGGGTTCTCCCATCCCCATGAACACAATGTTGGACAGGCGGCGAGGTTTTGCTTCGTTTCGGGCGAGCACGACCTGTTCCAGAATCTCCCCTACGGTCAGGTTGCGTTGATAGCCGGCCTGACCGGTGGCGCAAAACCCGCAGGCCATGGCACAACCGGCCTGGCTGGAAACACAGATGGTTGAGCGCTCCGGGTAGTGCATTAACACGGTTTCGATAGCGGCATCACCGGACATGTTCCAGAGACTCTTGATTGTCAACTCATCTTCTGACACCGAGCGGGTCGTGAGGTCCAGGGCCGGGGTAAGACTTGTCGCCAACTGTTCACGCAAAGCCTGTGGCAAGGTGGAGATTTCTGAGGGGACGAGACCCTGGTCATAGAGCCCCTTCCAGATCTGATCCACCCGGTATCGAGGCTGCTCGCTCAGCAAGTCTGTGAGGGCGTCCCGATCAAGGTCCCAAGGTGAGGTCATGCCCGCCAGGCTAGAGCCTAAAGCAGGGCTCAAGCCCTAGAGTTGTGACATGAGTTCTCACTCGGTCGCTCCCGCCCATCTGCATGAGCATCGAGACGTTCAGGGTGGCGCGGCCCGAGCCGCGGTCTTTGGCGTCAGTGACGGACTAGTCTCCAACGTTGGTCTGATTCTCGGTGTGGCCGGGGCCTCGACGAGCTCGAACGCGGTGCAGGTCGCTGGCATCGCAGGTCTGGTTGCCGGAGCAATCTCGATGGCGGCGGGCGAATACAACTCCATGCGGGTTCAAGCCGACTTGTTTGAGCGGGAGATATCTCTGGAGCGTCGAGAGTTGGAGCGCAACCCTGCGGGCGAAGCAGAGGAAATGGCTCATCGGTACGTGAGTCGTGGCCTCGATCCGGACCTGGCTCGCGAGCTAGCTGATGACCTCATGGATAAGCCCGAGGTTGCTCTGGAATTCCACGCCCGTGAAGAAATCGGTGTGAGCCCCGATGACCTTGGCTCGCCCCTCAGCGCCGCCGGCTGGTCGCTTGTTGCCTTCTCCCTCGGTGCGCTGACCCCGCTGCTTCCGTGGTTTTACACCGATGGCACGACAGCCGTGCTCGCTTCCATGACACTTGCTCTTGTTGCCGCTGTCGTCATTGGCCTGAGCATCAGCCATTTCACCGAAGGCTCACGAGTGAAAGCAGTCGGACGCCAAGTGCTCTTCACCGCGATCCCGGCCATGATCACGTACTCGATTGGTTCCCTGATCGGGGCTTGAGCCAGCGCCAGGACCGGTCGGTTCTGGTGATGTGAAAGCCGAGACGTTCATAGGTTGCCAAGGCCGGTTGGTTGTTGGCCTCGACATAAAGCATGGCAGTATCCAGCCCTTGCTGGCTGAGCCAGTACAGCCCGGCGGCCGTCATTGGGCCACCGAGGCCTTGGCCATGAAAGGCCGGATCGACGCCAATGACGTAGATTTCGCCCAATGGTGGTTGTTGATGGATCCTGGTCCAGCAGAACCCGGCTAACTCATTGTTAACTTCGTAGAGTCGAATTCCCTCGGGCTGAACCCAACCCTGATCGAGGCCGGACTGAAATCTGGTTGCGCTTTGGCCTCCTTGATCCGGATGTTGGGCAAAGGCTCGATTGTTCAGAAGTCGAAGGGCTTCATCATCTGAGCCGGGTACGAACGCCCGAGTCAGCAGCGGTTCGCCTCCAGCGAGCACATCAGCCATTGGCGCTCGCATCTGGTGGAGCGCTCGGTGGGGTTCAAACCGTGGGCCAGACTTGGCTATCAGGTGGGAGGGGCTGAGATCGGCCAAGTCGTCGTGCCAGTCGAAGCTCGGCTTGGCCCACACAAAGACGTCGGTGTCATCTGCACGACTGTCATCGGTTCGTGAGAGCTCGTCGCTGAGGAGGGTGAGGAGCTCAGCTATCGCTGCTATTGGGTTGTGGTGATCGGAGTCAACCAGGGCGTCAAGATGAAGCTGTCCACCCGCGATTATCCCTCCGACGAAAGCTGTGAGATCCCCATCTTCCCTCGGCAACCCTGCGGCCACGAACAGCTCACGCGCTTGGCGGAGATCGTGCTCCCATGCCTGGTCGAAGCGGTCATCAGCGAGACCAGGTGGCATCGAACGGACTACGAGACGGCGAAGTTGCTCCGGTAGTGCCGGATCATTGGATCGAAGCATCTGAGGAAGAGTCATCGTCAACGCAGCCTAGTAGTCGGACCGCTCCGCACTAACCTCCGGCTTTCTCGTTCAACTCAACTAGTCTCCACCTATGGCCAGACCCCGCACCCCAAAAGGCAGAGCACAGCGAACGAATGAGCGGCTGACACTGCTCTACCCCGAGGCGCTTTGTGAGTTGGATCACACCACTTCCTTCCAGCTGCTGATCGCCACCATCTTGTCGGCCCAGGCCACAGACGTTGGTGTCAACAAGGCCACTCCTGGTTTATTCGCCCACTACCCGGACGCCGAGAGTATGTCTGAAGCCAGCCAGGAAGACGTCGAAGCACTCATCAATTCGCTTGGCTTGTTTCGCAACAAGGCGAAGAGCGTGATCAAGTGTGCCAATCAGCTGATGGACCACCACGATGGTCAGGTACCAACGTCGATGAAGGATCTGGTGGCCCTCGCCGGAGTTGGTCGCAAGACGGCGAATGTGGTTCGCAGCGTTGCCCTTGATCTTCCCGGCTTGCCGGTGGACACCCACGTGCTTCGACTGAGTCAGCTTCTGCATCTGACTACGTCACTGCCAGAACCGCAACAGCGCGACGCCGTCAAGGTTGAGCTGCTGCTGAACCCGATGGTGCCAGCGGCTGAGCGCGGTTCGTTCAGCTTGCGGATGATCTTGCATGGCCGTCGAGTCTGCATTGCCCGGCGTCCTCAGTGCGAAGAGTGTGTGCTTAGCGACTTTTGTCCGTCCAGCACTGTCTGAAGGTCAGTTCGAAGATCAGTCTGAAGATCAGCTCGACATCATCAATCCCAGGGGATCGACGGTGCTGGAATTTTCATAGATTGCTCGGTCAGTGAGAAAAGTAGGTGAGATCACCCACTGGTCTCACGATGTCACCTAGGTTACCGATACCAGGTTCCCGCCACCTGGTAAATGCTGCTGGGGGGATCCGCCGCCCGCCAGTAGCTCCACAGGCGCCCCTTTGGGGCGTCTGTGTGATTTTTCGGGTAAGTAAGTCGGGTTAGTAGGTCGGGCAAGCGCCCTAGATGATTGCCCGCCGGGTGGCCTTCTCGAGACGACGAAAGGCCATGTGTAGTTGGCGTTCCACCTCCCGGAGCTCGGAGCCAACCTCGTCATCATCGTCAAGATCGCGAGAAACGTCTCGTAGGCGGTCAATCACTTCTTCCAGTGACAATTCAATTGATCCAAGGGCACTGACGTCGATTGCCATGAGTCCTCCAAATTCGCACCGCTAGCAGGGCGACGTACGGTAGCGTCGAGCCGCAGCGGCTGGGCAACCAGCCAGCAACACTGTCCAGGAGAAGACAACTCTGTCAGCAATACCGTCCAGGAGAGAATCTGGTGCTGAATCGGCTTGATCTACGAGGTAAGGGCAGCCAGGTTGCTGACCTTCTTCCTCGACCAATAATCGCTGGTGATGAGCCACTGGATACTGTGCGCTCGATCCTGGCCGATGTGCGCGAGCACGGCGATGCACGACTGCTCGAGCTGACCGAGCGTTTTGACGGCGTTGCTCTCTCCTCGTTGCGTGTCTCAGACGAAGATCTAGATCGAGCCGTCGATGGTCTGAGCTCAGTCTTGCGTGAGGCGATGGAGACTGCAATCGCCAATGTTGAGCGGTTCCATCAGCACCAGCTTCGGCCAGAAAGCCTGGTCGAGAGTCCCGGCATGACAATTCATGCCTATCAGCGTCCTATCGATCGAGCGGGCCTCTATGTGCCTGGTGGCAGAGCCCAATACCCCAGCACCGTGATCATGACCGCGGTACCAGCCCGAGTGGCTGGCGTTGAAGACATCGTGCTTTGTGTACCCCCATCCAAGGAGTTCGCGGGAGTGTCGCCCGTTGTTCTGGCCGCGGCCAGGCTGAGCGGTGTGTCGGCGGTGTATGCGGTTGGTGGCGCCCAGGCCATTGCCGCCATGGCCTATGGAACGGAATCCATTGCCCCCGTCGACGTGATTGCTGGCCCCGGCAATGTCTATGTTGCCTTGGCCAAACAGGAGGTCGCCTCTGATGTTGGTGTCGCCGCCGCATTCGCTGGTCCCTCCGAAGTGGTCGTGGTTGCCGACGATTCGGCGAATCCCGAATTTGCTGCCATTGATGTCATGGTCCAAGCCGAGCATGGGCCCGACGGATTGGCCTGGCTAGTGACCTGGGACGAGGCCGTTGCCGACGCGGTTTGTGATGCCGGTGACTTGCTGATGGAGAAGTCTCCAAGAGCCAGCGAGATTGCCTCCACACTGGCTGAAGGTGGCTATGTCGCCCTCGTCGATGACAGACAAGCAGCGTTGGCCGTCGTGAATGCCATTGCCCCTGAGCATGTGGAACTGATGGTGCATGATGCGGAGTCCATGGCCCAAGGAGTGAAGAATGCGGGCGCAATTTTCTGTGGCAATATGGGCCCTGCCTCCATTGGTGATTATGTGGCTGGCCCCTCTCACGTGCTGCCAACCTATGGCTCGGCCCGGTTCGCCAGTGCCTTGACCGTTGGTGACTTCCTGAAGGACCATCATGTGGTGGTCCTTGATCAGCAAGGCATCGACACCCTGGGCCCTCACGCCATTGCCTTGGCTGAATGTGAAGGACTTGATGCCCACGCCGAATCGATCCGGCTGCGGCTAACCGGCGGCGGAGCCTTAACGAACAATGCTGTCGATCAGGCTGTGTCATGAGTGGGGCTGTGTCATGAGTGGGGCTGGCAAGAACGAGACACGACGACCTGCCGTTCGTGATGACCTGCGATCGATGGAGGGATACCACTCGCCCCAGGTTGAGGTCGAGGTTCGCCTCAATACCAATGAAGCGCCGGGCCCACCTCCACCAGCGTTTGCGCAGGCAGTCGCCGACGCCGCTCTATCCATTGACTGGCATCGCTATCCCGATCGAGCAGCAACCGACCTACGTCAGCGGCTGGCCGACCTGCACCAAGTCGATGTCGAGCAGGTGTTCTGTGCCAACGGATCCAATGAGGTGTTGCAAACCCTGCTCCTGACCTTCGCTGGGTTCGGTCGATCGGTCCTGACCTTTGAGCCGACCTATGCCCTACACGCCCATCTGGCCAGGATCACCGGAGCATCCTGCATCGCTGGCCAGCGAGATGATGACTTCCTGATCGATAGCGCCTCGGCGTTGGCGGTGCTGAGTGAACAGGAACCGGCCGTCACCTTTGTCTGCTCACCCAATAACCCGACAGGAATCGTCGAGCCGCGTGAGACCGTGCTGGCCATGCTCGAAGGGGTCGCCACCTACGGTGGCTTGCTGGTGGTCGATGAGGCCTACGGTCAATTCGCTCCCTGGTCTGCGCTCGAACTGGTCCAGGAAGACACACCCCTGGTTGTGACCAGGACCTACTCCAAGACCTGGGCTATGGCCGGTGCTCGGTTGGGCTATCTCATTGGGCCCCGCTGGCTGGTCGCGGAATTGGACAAGGTGGTCCTGCCCTATCATCTGGACGCAATGAAACAAGCTGCCGGGTTGGCCGCGTTGGATTTCATGGATGACATGCACACTCGAGTGGCCGCCATTGTCGAAGAGCGCGGCCGAGTGGAAGCTGCTCTGCTTGATCTTGGTGCTGCCGTGTGGCCGTCGGGGGCCAACTTCATCTTGTTCCGTCCACCGGGCCGCGATGCAGACAGGGTCTGGCGCGGCCTGGTTGAGCAGTCCGTCCTCGTGCGTAACACCGCCAGCTGGCAGCACTTGCATGGCTGTCTGCGAGTCACCATTGGCACAGCCAGTGATAATGATCGCTTTCTTGCCGCCTTGGGCAAGGTTCTGGCCAGCCTGGGCAATCCGGTCAGCTCAGAACGACACCCTCAAACGGCTCATCAGCCAGCACAAGAATCCGCATCAGAAACTCCAAGCCTCAGGAAGAGTTCGCCATGACCAGGACTGCGACCGCTAGCCGGAAAACCAAAGAAGCCACCATCGATGTTTCCATCGACCTCGATGGAACGGGTGCGACCGATATCTCCACCGGCTTGCCGTTTTATGACCACATGCTGGACCAGCTCGGGCGGCATGGTGGGTTCGACCTTTCAGTCAAGGCTGACGGTGATGTGCATGTTGATGCCCACCACACCGTGGAGGACACCGCCATCGTCATTGGTGAGGCGCTGGCCCAAGCCTTGGGTGACAAATCGGGGGTTCGTCGATTCGCCAGCGGTCTGTATCCCTTGGACGAAGCACTGATCGAAGTTGCCCTTGACCTGTCGGGCCGTCCCTACTTCGTGTGGGACGTCGTCATGCCCGAAGCGATCCCGCTTGGCACTCCACCCTTTGATCCATCCCTGGCCGAACATGCGCTGCAGAGTTTGGCCACCAGCGCCGGCATCACCCTGCACGTCACCTTGAAGCACGGAAGCAATGTGCATCACATCATCGAGGCCTGCTTCAAGGGAGTTGCGCGATGTCTTCGCGACGCTGTACGCGTGGAAGATCCGGGTGTTTTGCCTTCGACTAAAGGCCAGCTGTGACTGAACGCGAGCTTGGCCTTTGCTCAGCGAGGGGCAACCGATGAGACTTTCTGACCTGACCGAGCCGGGCGATGGTTTGGCCATTGCGGTGCTTGACTACGGCATCGGTAATCTGCGATCAGCCCAAAAGGCGTTGCAACGCCTGGGCGCGACTGCCTTGCTGACTGCTGACCCGGCGATCATCGAATCGGCTGATGGCGTAGTACTCCCCGGAGTCGGCGCCTTTGGGGCTTGCATGGACGCTCTGGATGCCACGGGGCTGACCGAACAGTCCCATCTCGTCGCCGCCTCAGGACGCCCATTTCTCGGTATCTGTGTCGGTATGCAACTCATGTACGAAGGATCGGATGAGACTCCCGGTCGCTCTGGACTTGGATTGTTCCCCGGAACAATCCGCCGACTCACTGGTGACGTGCGCATTCCTCAGATGCAGTGGAACCAGATCCAGGCGAAGAGCGGGCATCCCCTGGTAAAAGACCTGGACGGCTCGTGGATGTACTTCGTTCACAGCTATGGAGCTGAAGAAACCGCCGACACCATTGCAACCACCGAGTATGGAACCCGAGTGGTAGCTGCGGTGGCCAGAGACAATGTTTGGGCTACGCAGTTTCATCCCGAGAAATCCGCCGACGATGGAAAGCGGTTACTGGCAAATTGGCTCGAATCTGTTTCCGCCAGCAAGTTGGTCGCAAACCGATGATCCTTTATCCGGCTATTGATTTGCGGGGCGGCAACTGTGTACGCCTTCTTCGCGGAGACTACGCCCAAGAAACCGTCTATGCCGACGACCCCGTACAACAAGCCCTGAAGTTTGTTGAGGCTGGTGTCGAGTGGATCCACATGGTCGACCTCGATGCCGCCTTGACCGGCGAGCCGACGAACCGCGCTGCTATCAGGGCCGTATGCGCTGCTGTTGGTGTTCCCGTTCAGGTTGGTGGAGGAGTGAGAACCGAAGATGCAGCCAAGGCCCTCTTCGATGTTGGAGTATCCCGAGTGGTGATTGGAACAGCGGCGTTGGAGAACCCTGACCTTGTGCATGCTGTTGCCGCCACCAGCCCCGTTGCCGTTGGTTTAGATGCCCGAGGAGGAGAGGTTGCCACCCACGGTTGGACCGAGCGAAGCGGCAGATCAGTCAGTGAGCTCGCCGCCGAGTTTGCGAACGCCGGTGTCGCCGCCTTGGTGGTAACCGAGATCAGTCGCGATGGCACACTGGAAGGCCCCGATATTGTCGGCCTCAGCGAGCTGCTGGCTCAGACATCGATCCCGGTCATTGCGTCGGGAGGGGTCGGGACCCTGGATCATCTGGTTGATCTGGCCAATGTCGAGGCCGACGGCCGTCATTTCGAAGGAGTCATTGTCGGCAAAGCCATCTACGAAGGAACTGTTGACGTCGTCGACGCCATAGCGGTGTTGGACTCGAAACGGGTTCGTGAAACGAAGAAAGCCGAGCAATAGCGATGGATGTCGTACGAGTTATTCCTTGCCTTGATGTTGACAATGGCCGGGTGGTCAAGGGCGTCAACTTTGTCGATATCCGCGACGCCGGTGACCCAGTTGAGCTAGCGGCCCGCTATGACCGTGAGGGGGCCGATGAGCTGATCTTCTTGGACATTACTGCATCCTCCGATGATCGAGAGACCACGGTGGCCATGGCTGAAGCTGTGGCCGAGCAGGTCTTCATCCCCTTCACCATTGGTGGCGGGATCCGCAGCGTGGAGGACGCCAGGCGGATGCTGCGAGCCGGAGCGGACAAGGTTTCGGTGAACTCCGCCGCGGTGAAACGTCCGGAGTTGGTGGCAGAAATCGCCGCCGAATTCGGCTCCCAGTGTTGTGTGGTTGCCATTGATGCTCGGGCCACAGATGAGGAGGCCGCGGCTGACGGGTCAACTATCGAGTCCGGATTTGAGATCTATGTGCGGGGTGGCCGGGATGCGACGGGGATTGATGCTGTCGAGTTCGCTAAGCAGGTTGTCGGTCTTGGAGCGGGTGAAATTCTGCTGACTTCGATGAATCGTGACGGGACCCGAGTCGGGTTCGACCTACCGTTGACTCGTGCCATCAGCGATGCGGTAAATGTGCCAGTTATTGCCTCGGGTGGGGTTGGCTCGGTCGACGATCTGGCGCCCGGCGTAACGGAGGGCGGCGCCTCGGCCGTATTGGCAGCCAGCATCTTCCACTTTGGCGAATCCACTATTGCCGAGGCCAAACAAGCACTACAGAAAGCCGGGCTGACCGTACGACCGGCCTGAACGGAGCACCGCTGGCTCAACCAGTCTCTTCCTCTGGCCGCTCGCTTTGTCCGATGCTTCACACCTGATTAGTTCTGTTGGACTGCCCGCGGCAGAACTTCCTTGGCCAGCTGGTTGAGGAAGCCAACCTTGCCGTTTAGGAAATGATCGGCCCCGGCAACGGTGGTGATCGTCGCGTTCTCCCAGGCCTGGGTCTGTTCGGTGGCCGTCGCTGGATCACAGAATTGGTCGTGTTCGGGCACAACAAGATGGATGGGACGGGGGTCGGACCCCGCTGCCATTTGTGTTGGATCAACAACACTCAAGGGCGGAGCGATGCAGAACCACTGTGAGATGGCGGGATCAATCAGAGCGAGTGAGATGTCTGCGCCGAAGGACCAGCCAACCAGGCTGAGAGGCAAGTCAGGGAATAGCCCATGAAGATGGGAAACGGCGCCTTGAACGTCCGCCTGCTCCCCGTCGCCGTACTCGTGACAACCATCAGATCCCGTGACACCTCGGAAGTTGAAGCGGAGGCAGGCGAACCCCTCACCCCCAAGGTGGTGGAACAAGCTATCAATGACCGAGGCGAACATATTGCCGCCGTGGAGGGGGTGAGGGTGGCAGAGCACGACGCAACCGACCGGGTCTGAGGGAGCCAGCAGTTCGGCTCGGAGGATCAGACCATCAGGAGTTCGGAGGGCCATTCGCTCTGGTTTGAGCCCGGCTGTCTGCGTGTGAGATGAGTCCGGACCTGTTGCCCCTGGATCTGTCGTGTCTGATGGCATGTCTCAGACGCTAGCGTTTCGGCGGTGACAGACCGAGACAATGGCGCCACGTCAGACAAACTTCCCATCAAGATGCTGAATGACCGCATCCTGGTCAAGATCGAGGGACCGGATGGTGAACGCAAGTCCAACGGTGGAATCCTCATCCCAGCAACCGCACAAGTTGGCAAGCGCTTGACTTGGGCCACAGTGGTCGCCGTTGGTTCAAACGTGCGCTCGATGGAACTCAAGGACCGAGTCCTCTACAACCCCGAAGACCGCTATGAGGTCGAGGTTGGAGGTGCTGACTACATCATCTTGCGTGAACGTGACATCCACGCCGTAGCCGCCCAGCGGCTGGATGACTCCCATACAGGTCTCTACCTCTAGATCCGGCCTCTGGCTCCGCCTAGGTCGGGTCGCCGTCGAGGAGAGGCGCATCGGCCGGGTTGCCAGCAGCATCGTGAGGCAGATTGCTTCGGCCGGCACGCAGATAGCCATAGGGCGTGACGAATCCAAAGTTGGATACCCGAGAGGTGTAAACATCGGCGTAGCGTTCCACCTGGCGGGCGAACAGACTCTTGTCGATTCCGGCCCGCATCAAGGGACCCCAAGTAGTATTTCCAAGCTTGCCTGCCGCTCCAGCAATCGGACCAATCTGGTCATCGAGGGCGACAACTTGACGTCGAACCTCAGTAATGGATTTGTCGATGGATTTGTCGCCGCTGCGCTGACGAGCCATGCGAAGCTGCGACAGCTCATCTTCCTTCTGACCCTTGAGGGCCATGAGTGACAACAAGGCTTCTTCCTGTTCGGCGAACAGTGCGGACTCACGGATCTCGTCTTCGAGTTCCCGAATGATCAGGGCTGTACGCCAGCGCAGGGTCGACTTGGAGACATGCACATCGCCGAACAGGTGATCACCGACATAGAGGATGTCGCCTCCGGACAGATTGAAGCTTTGTTCGACGGCTGCTGCATTGCCGCCGAAGTAGACGGCGCCTTCTTTCAGTGCGCCGAAATGGGGTTGTAGCAAACCGGCCTTTTCATCAACGACCCGGTAGAAGGGGTTCTGGTCCTCGAAGAAGGAAGGCTTGTTGGCGGAGACAATGACGAGATCGAACAAATCGCGCCATGACTCTCCCTCGGCCAGGTCCGGTGCCAGGGCATAGGTCATCATCTCCGAGGTGTAGACCCAATCGGAGTTGGTGATGAGGAAGGTCTTTCGCCCAGCGGCGCGCTGGTCACGCAGGGTCTGAGCAACCAGCGGATCTCGCTGGACGAACCTGCCGGGGTCCCGTTGGATCTCGGCCTTAAGGTCGCCCTGCCAATGGGATTGACCGAGCACCTCGTCGACCAGGCGGTAAAGGCCGTCGTAGCCCATGATGGCTGGCCTGCCTTCAACTTCCAAAGAGCCTTCGTCCAGGCGATCAACCAGCTGAGCCAAGAGGCTTTCTTGAGAGAGGGAGAACATGGTGTTGGTGAAACGCCAGCGTTCTTCGGACAAGTTAATAAAGGTGCCGGAGTAGGCCTGGCGGACTTCGCCATAGCTCAGTGTTCGGGTGCCGTGATGGGCCCGGATGATGTAGCCGAAGCGAGTGGCCTTGACCAGGTTGCCCAGCTCCATGTCGAAGACGAGGCCTTGAATGCGATTGGCCGGATCAAATTCCAAGCCATCAACCGGGAACCCTCGACCGCTCAGCAGCTCTCGGGTGCGGTCAAAGGCCGCCTTCTCCCACTCCTTGATGTCGTAGTGGACCAGGGTGTAGTCCATGTCATAGCCAATGGCCCTCAGCGAGCGGAGGTTGAGGGTGCGATTGGCGAAGACCCGGCGCTCAGGGGTGGCAGCCGGAAAGGGGGAGGGTTCCATGGCCTCACTGTAATGGCGCTCCAGCGACTGGACTCAACATCTGATTAGGAGAGCAGTGGGGCTACAGGAGCGGCGGGGCTACGGGCCAACGAAAAGCGCTGAGCAAAAGAAGCCAGACAGAACAGGGCCGACCGCTAGGCTTCTGACATGTCATCTGAGGAAGCGCCCCCTGAGGAAGCATCGCCTGATTTGGCCGGTTCGCCTCAGCAATTTGACGAGATCACCTTTGATCAAGACGGCCTGGTACCGGCCATTATCCAGGACGACGAGACTGGCTCGGTCCTGATGCTCGGTTATATGTCAGCGGAAACCTTGTCCATGACAGTGGAGCAAGGCAGGACTGTGTTCTGGAGCCGTTCGCGTCAAGAGATTTGGCGCAAGGGCGACACCTCGGGCAATGAGCAGAGGGTTCGCTCCATCCACTATGACTGTGATGGCGACACCCTCCTCATTCGCGTCGAACAGGTCGGCGACGGAGCGTGTCATACCGGTGAATACTCGTGCTTCTACCGAAAGCTCGGCTGATGGCTGGTACGGCCAATTTGAGCGACGAGCCCACCGGCACCACGACGCTGGAAGAGTTTCGTGGACTCGCTGCTGAGTATCGGGCCGTCCCCGTTACCCGGGAGCTCCTGGCTGACCTGACCACACCCATGGCAGCCTTCCTGCGCGTTGTCGGTGATGACCCGGGCTTCTTGTTGGAGTCAGTGGAGAACGGTGAGAGGTGGAGCCGTTTCAGTTTTGTTGGCCGACGACCCCATGCCACCCTTGTCGCCCGCGACGGAAAGGTCGAGATTCGAGGCTCGCTACCTGATGATGACTTGCCTTTGGAGGACGGCATTCTGGCCACCATCGAGGCCCTGCTCGATCGATACAAGGGGCCAGTCCTTCCCGACTTACCACCGCTGACTTCGGGCCTTGTTGGTTACCTGGGCTATGACACCATCCGCGAGATCGAGACCTTGCCTGCCAACGCCAGCGATGACCTGGGCTACCCCGACGCCATGCTGGACGTCATCGGCGACATGGCGGTCTTTGATCACTTCCGGCAGAGAGTCACTCTCGTTGCCGTCGCCCTGCTTGGCGTTGACGCAACAGCTGAGGACATTGAGCACGCCTACGGCGATGCCATTGCCAGACTTGATCAGCTGGCCGCTGATGGTGCCCGACCGATATCGGAGCCAATGCTGGTGCCGCCTGACCCGAACGGCCCGTTGCCGACGACGACATCACCGACTGCTGCTGGTCTCTATGAGCAATCAGTTGAAGTAGCCAAGGAATACATCCGTGCCGGTGACCTCTTCCAGGTTGTGCTGTCCCAACGGTTTGATGTTGAGCTTGAGGCTGATCCCGCTGATGTGTACCGAGTGCTTCGACAGATCAACCCCAGTCCCTACATGTACCTGCTCCGCCAAGAAGAGCTCACCATTGTTGGCTGCTCACCTGAGCCGTTGGTACAGGTGCGTGACGGCCGCGTCATCTCTCGACCGATTGCTGGCACCCGCCGCCGGGGTCGAACCGACGAAGAGGATCGTCGCATGGCCGCTGAATTGGTGGAGGACCCCAAAGAACAGGCTGAGCATGTGATGCTGGTGGACCTGGCTCGCAACGATGTTGGCCGAGTGGCCCAGTTCGGGTCGATGGAGGTTGTCGAAATGATGACCCTGGAACGATTCAGCCATGTCATGCATCTCACCAGCCAGGTCGAAGCCGACCTGCGCCCGGGCTTGTCGGTGATTGACGTGCTTCGGGCAACCCTTCCAGCGGGAACTGTTTCGGGTGCGCCAAAGGTTCGGGCCATGGAGATTATTGACGAGTTGGAGCCGGTCAAGCGGGGGCCCTACGCGGGGGTCGTTGGCTACTTCGACTTCTCTGGGAACCTTGATACCGCCATCACCATCCGAACCATGGTTTGCGGTCCTGCTCCAACAGATGGGTCAACGAGTACCGAAGTGGACGGAACCGCTGGCCCTCGTCGAGCGAGCATCCAGGCTGGAGCTGGCATCGTCGCTGACAGCCAGCCAGAGCTGGAGAATCTGGAGTGTGCCAATAAGGCTCGCGCCTTGTTGGCGGCCTTGGAACCTGCACGTCGTATGACCGAGCAACGGCAGAATCATGAGGCTTGCGACTGATTGTTCTTAGGGTGAGGAAGAGGTGATCGTCCAGTCGGCTTGAATCAGATCCCAGATGATGGTGGAGATCCATTGACTGGCTCGAGCGGTCACATGCACACCGTCACCCTCACGGGCCTTGTGAGGCTCACCATCGGGGCCAACGACGTATTGCTGATAGTCCCCTTCGGGGCCCAGCAAGAGGGGAACGATGTCGACGAAGGTGACCCAATCCCGCAGGGCTGCTTCCTCAGCCAGGATGGCATTGACGTTGACAGCGATTGCCTCTCGACGGTCGTCCTGCATGGGAGGAAGTCCCACCCAATAGAAGCGGATTCCTGGGTAGGCGGTGATGTCCATCATGAGCCCCACTCGTGTCCGGTATTCAACTAGCCACTCTGCGCTATTGGTGGCTAGCTTGCCGTCTTCGCCCAGCATTGGCTGATCATCGTTGCCGCCAACCATGTAGACAATGGCTTCGGGACGGGTGGCTGGATCGTCGTTGGCCAGCATGACATTGCTGAGGTTGGCGGGCCAGTCAAAATAGTCGGGTCGGGCAATTCCGGTAGAGATGTGGTAATCCAAGGTAAAGGTGCTGAGGTCCAGGTCAGCCACCTTGTATTGCAGGCGGGAGCCAACGTATTCGCCCAGCGAATCGCCTCCGGCCCAAACTCGAATTGGCTCCGAGGACGAGATATCCCGGAGTGGTGGCAGGGTTGACGTTGTCTCCGGAACCGTCGTTGATGGAACGGTCGTCGCCGGTGCTGTTGTGGATGGAGCTGTTGTTGGTGTGGCAACGACAGTGGTGGGCGTGTTGCCCAGAGAGTCTTCTGTTGCTGCCTCGGAGCCGACGCTTTTGCTTAAGGTGGAGCTTGCGTCCTTGCTTGCGCCCCTAGTACCCGTGTCCTGGTCAGATGCCAGTTCTCCGACTACCACTTCGGTTGCCGGGTCTTCGTGCAAGAGGTCTTCGATGGCGCTGGCAGGCTTGTCGAGCTTGAGTCCAGCGGCGGCTTCGTGGAGGGTCTCGGCTGCTTCAAGCCAGTTTTCTCGGGTGGAACCAAATTCCTGTCGTTCGGCCATAGTGACCAGTCTCGCAGTGCTGAGCAGGCCGGTGACTGCCAAGCAAACGATGAGACCAATGAGTACCTGTGCTGGAGTTGCTGTTCTCCCTGCTGACGCCAGGCTCCCCGGTGGAGCGACAGGACTCTCGGACTGACCCTCCGAAGCCTGAGACGAGGCGGTCGAACGCATTGCTGAGCGCCAGCCCGTGGTGGGGCGGCGAAGGGTAGGGCGGCGAAGGCTTGGGAGTCGACGCATCAGAATTGGAAATAGATGAAGGGCGACACGCCCTGCGGACCAAGGGCAACAACCAGAGCGAGCCAGGCGCCAAGCATGGCCCCCTGACCAACTGGATGCTGGCGAGACAGACGGGAACGAATGCTCTCGCCCAAGCCGCTAGGAGCGAGTTGCAGCGTCAGGGCCCCAACAATGATGACGACCAGGACAGCAATCTGTGAGAGCTGGATTGATGACCCAGTCGATGGCGCTTGCACAAGCCCCTCAAGAAAATCGAGAGCTTCGTCGAGTGAGCCTGCTCGGAAAAAGACCCAGGCCAGACAGACGATATGGAAGGTGGCAAACCATTGCAGCGGCTTGAATGCTGACGCCCGCTCAGTTTCCGGCTTGTTCCGGCGGGACGCGAGCCCGGCGAGCAATCGTTCGGTGGACAGCACGACCCCATGGATAGCGCCCCAGACAATGAAGGTCCAGGCCGCTCCGTGCCAGAGCCCGCCAAGGATCATGGTCAGCATCAGGTTTCGGTAGGTGAGAATCTTGCCTTTGCGGCTTCCGCCAAGGGGAATGTAAAGATAGTCCCGGAGCCAGCGAGAAAGAGTTTGGTGCCAGCGACGCCAGAAGTCTCGAATTGATGTGGCGCGGTACGGATTGTCGAAGTTCTGAGGGAAGCGGAAACCCAGCAGCAGGGCCAGGCCAATAGCGATATCGGTATATCCACTGAAATCGGCATAGATCTGGATGGCGTAGCTGTACATAGCCAGCCACAGATCGGCTCGATTGGCAGTAGAGGTACTGGCGAACACGGGATCGACGATGGTCTGGGCCAGATAGCTGGAAATGACCACCTTCTTGAACAGACCCCGCCCTATCAGCCAGGCGGCCTCATGGCTTGCGACGGTGTCAGACCGGGCTTGGCTGCCTAGCTGTGGCAGGAATTCACTGGCCCGAACAATTGGCCCAGCAACCAGCTGAGGAAAGAATGACAAAAAGACGGCGACATCCAGCAGGCTGACTGGCTGCAGCTTGCCTCGGGATACGTCCAGGACGTAGCTGAGTGCTTGGAAGGTAAAGAACGAAATGCCGACGGGCAACACGATGTTGAGTAGGGGGAGTGGAGGCGCAGTCGGTTCGGCCGCCATCACATCAAGTACGGCCAATGAGAAGAAGCCGTAGTACTTGAAGAAGCCCAGCATGGCCAGGTTGAGGGCCACCGCGAGTCCAGTCAGCAATCGTCCGGGCAGGTGCTGTCGGGCTCGCCGTTGTGGAGCGTTGACGCGGGTAATCAAGCCTGCCAGCGCCCAGTTCCCAAGGATAGATCCGGCAATCAGTCCAAGAAATCGCCAGTCCCACCAGCCGTAGAACACTGCTGAGGCGGTAACCATGAAGAGCTTCCACAGTGTTGCCCGCCCGCGCAAAATGACGTGGGCGGCGTAGACGATGAGAAAGAAGATGGCGAAGGTGAAGGTTGGAAAGAGCATGGGGGTTCTTGCGGTTCTGCTTCAAGGATCAATGTGAGCGGTCCGCAAGGAATGCTGAAGCCTCGACCAGTGAAACCAGGAACAATGACCTGGAGCTGCGATACTGCCAACAATGTTGACCCGGCAAGAAACCGAGAACGAATACCTTGATGGTGCAGTAGTGCTGTCCATGCCACGTGATCTGGTGATCACCACAGGAGATGATGCCGCCTCCTTCCTCAATGGGCAACTCAGCCAGCAGATCGAATCCATGACAGTTGGCGAATCCAGGCGCTCACTCCTGTTGGATCCAAAGGGCAAGGTCACCGCCTGGTTACGTGTGAGCCGTATTGAGGAAAACCGATTCTGGCTCGATGTTGACTCCGGAACCGGGGAAGCAATGCTCGAGCGTCTTCAGCGTTTCACTCTCCGAACCAAGGTCGAATTCGAACTGGTGCAAGCCGACTGTTTCGCCATTCGTGGCACGCAGCTGCCGCCTCGCCCTGCGGCCAGTGCCAGTCAGATGGCGGTTGACATTGGCTGGGCAGCGTTTGACGTAGCTGGCGGAGCTGACGGCTATGACATTGTCGGACCCGATGTTGCCTGTCCAGACGGGCTAGTTGGCGATCCCGGTTTCTTGGATGCCTTGCGAATTCAGGCCGGGGCACCGGCCATGGGTAAGGAGTTTCAGCGAGCAACTATCCCGGCTGAGACCGGTGTTGTAGACATCTCCGCTGACTTCACCAAGGGCTGCTACACCGGGCAGGAGCTGGTCGCTCGGGTAAATAGTCGAGGCAACAACACACCACGCAAGGTTCACCGCTGGACGTCTCCGTCATCGGAAGCGACATCGATCAAGGAAGGTGCCATCATCTCCTCAAATGGAGATGAGATTGGCATTGTGACCAGTGTGGCGAGATTCGAGGGCCAGCTCATTGGTTTGGCTTCCATCAAGCGGGGGAGCGATTGTTCCCAACCTGTCCAGATTGAAGCAGGTGCGGCAACGATGACAGCAGTTCTTCATGAGCACCAGATTCTGAGCGTCTAGTCAGGAACGTCTAGCCGTTGCCCTCTGGTTTCGTTTCGCCTAGTTCTTGCTGTGAGGTCGGAAACCGGACGGTCATCCTTGTCCCGCCACTGTCCGAGGCCGCAGGGTCAACCGTTCCACCCATGGCATGGGTGAGATCCCTGACGATGGCCAAGCCAAGGCCGCTGGAATTCTCTTCACGTCGAGGCTTATGGGCAGTCACATAGAGACGATCAAAGATGTGAGGAATGTCCTGCTTGGCAATGCCTGGACCGTCATCGCTGACGGAGATCTCAGTGAATTTCGTGCTCAGGCCATCCGGATGGTCGGAGACGACCTCGACGGTGATCGTGTTGTTGGCGTACTTGATGGCGTTTTCGATGAGGTTGGCCAGCACCTGAGCAAGCCGATCGGCGTCAACGTCAATGATCAGACCCGACTCACCGGCCACGCGTAATGAGAGTTCGTGGTTACTGGCTGATGGTAATAGTCCGTCGACCGAGCGAGTAACGACCGCTAGAGCATCCACTGGCTGTTGCTCAACACGAAACTGTCTGGCGTCGAGCTTGGCCAGATCCAACAAGTCGCTGACCAGACGATTGAGTCGGCCTGCATGGTTTTGGATGATTGTGCCTGCCTGAACCGAGTCGGTCATCGCCCCATCAATCAGCGCTTCGGCGTAACCGTTGATCGACGTCAGTGGCGTTCGCAGGTCGTGAGAGACGGAGAGGAGGAATTGCTGGTCGAGCTGGCGAGAGCGCTCGAGGTCTTCGGCCATTCGATTGACTGAGCGGCCAAGGTCCGCAACCTCATCAGTGCCTTGTACCTCAACTCGAACCGCCAGGTCACCAGCAGCGATTTTGGTGGTTGCCCCCTCGATTCGGCGGATCGGGGCAACAAAGCGGTGAGCCAGCTGGTTGGCGACGAGGACGCTGGTGAGCAGGACTAGGCCGGCCGAGAGGAGGAACCAGCGTTGAGCCTGAGCGGGAATGGTGGCGATGTCGTGACTGATAAGGACCGCGACCTGGCGGTCTGTCTTACTGCCCGGGGGTAGTTCGACATCCAGTAATTGGATGCCAATGACCGAGCTTCTCCCGCTCTGGGTCCGGTCAAGCAGCAGAGGTTCGGAGGTTTGGAAGCTGGCCAGTTCTTCTCGGTCAAATGTGAAGTCGACATCCGGTTGCTCGGGGTTGGACCGCCCGGGATCGCGTCGGGTGGCGATGACCTGGCCAGCTGAGTCGACGGAGACAATGTTGAGGTCGCCAATGTCGAAGGCAAGACCAAATCGGCGAATGATGGGGCCCAGCTGATCTAAGCTGGGAATGGTGCCACTCAGGTCGACGAAGGCATCGAGCTCGCGGATGACTTGGTCTTCGGTTTCTTGTCTGGCCCCAATTCGGGCAAAAGTCAGGACACCAGCACCGACGAGCACAACAGCGAACAGGGTGAGGCTGACCAAGGCCAGGGTGAGTCGACGCTGCATCAGTCGAGCCGGTACCCGGTGCCGCGAACTGTCGCCAGAGGAAGGTCATCACCAAGCTTTTTCCGTAGCTGGCGAATATGTACATCAACGGTCCGCTGATCGCCGTACCAATCTTCGCCCCAGGCCCCGGCCAGGATCTGATCTCGGGTCAAGGCTTGCCCCCGGTGATGGACAAGAAACTCAAGCAAGGCCAACTCCTGGGTAGCTAGGGAGATCGCTTTGTTGTCCACCTTGACCTCTTGGCGAACAAGGTCAACCTCGACTGTTCCAAAGACAACCTGTGATGACGCTTCGATCGATCGGCTGCCGCGACGCTGGATTGCCTTCACTCTGGCAACGATCTCTCGGGGTGAGAATGGCTTGATCACGTAGTCGTCAGCCCCAAGCTCGAGGCCAACGATTCGATCAATCTCGTCGTCTCGGGCGGTTAAGAATAGGACCGGGACATCACTGGTGGCTCGAAGCTCGCGGCAAACATCAAGCCCGTCAAGCTCGCCGGGAAGCCCAATGTCAAGCACCACAAAGTCGGGCTGACGTGCCCGGATAGCCGGAAGTGCCGACTCCCCGTCTGCGCACAAGTGGACAGCCCAATCCTCGCGTCGAAAGTACAGGGCCAGGAGATCAGCAATATCTGGCTCATCCTCGACAACAACGATTGAGAACACCTGGAGCCTCCATGCCGTTTGTCAGCGGGCGGCTGAGGTTGGGCTGACATAACTCTAGTTCGGTCGTGTTAGGGCTGGATGATGGTCTTCGTCGTCAACCATCCTGATGTGATGAGGTGTGCCTCAACCGGCTAGCGTCATTAGCATGTCGAAACTTACGGTTCTTGCCAAACTCACTGCTGCGGAAGGAAAGTCTCAAGAGCTGGAAGCAGCGTTGGCTGTGCTGATCGAAGCGGCCGAAGAAGAGCCTGAGTTGGAAATCTATAGTGTTCACAAAGATCCGGAGAACGTTGGCATCTACTACTTCTTCGAGCTGTATACGAACAAGGAGTCCTTTGGGGTGCACGGTAAGGGCGAGAAGATGCAGGCGGCCATGGGGGCGCTAGGTGGTCTGCTTGGCGCCGCTCCCGAAGTGACTCTTCTTGATCCAGTGGTGGCCAAGGGAATGTCTCTCTGACCACCTATCTGGACAAGATCTTGGCCGCCCACCGAGAGCAAGCCCGTCAAGACCCTCGCTCGTTTGAGACTGAGCTGGCGAAGCTTGAGACTGAGCTGACCAAGCTTGAGACTGAACTGAAGCAGGAGTCGGAGGCGGAGTGTCGAGGGTTCCGCCAAGCCATCATCGATACCGATGGCCTGGCCGTGATAAGCGAGGTGAAACGGCGCTCACCCTCGAAGGGCTTGCTGAAAGAGAGTCTTGACCCTGTCCGATTAGCCGAACAGTATGAAGTCGGCGGGGCAACATGCCTGTCGGTGTTGACTGATGCGGAGTTCTTTGGTGGATCAGCTGAGGATTTGGTAGAAGCGCGCTCGGCCACTTCGCTTCCCGTCATCCGCAAAGATTTCACCGTTTGCGCGCTGGATATTGTCGACGCCCGCCGCATGGGAGCTGACGCGATCTTGCTGATCGTGGCAGCGTTGGATGACCAAGAGTTGGCCGACCTCCATCGGTTGGCCATCGATCTTGGCCTCGATGCGTTGCTTGAGACGCATGATGAGGCCGAGGTGGAGCGGGCTCTCGCCATTGGGGCAAACCTTATTGGTGTGAACCAGCGCGACCTGCTCACGTTCGAAGTCGACACCGACCGGGCCCTGCGGGTTGGATCGTGTCTGCCGGAGGGAGTCGTACGGGTGGCGGAGTCTGGCGTGGGTGGCCCACAAGACGCGAAGCGACTGTTCGAGGCTGGTTATGACGCGGTGCTGGTCGGTGAGTCGCTGGTGAAGTCGGCGGACCCGTCCGAAGCAGTACGGGAAATGCGTTCGTTGAGTTGCTAGGTATCCAGTACTCTGACCTTCGTGTTCGTGAAGATCTGTGGAATCACATCCGTCGATGACGGCTTGCTGGCAGCGGCACTTGGCGCGGATGCGGTAGGCCTGGTCTTTGCCGCCTCGTCTCGTCGGATCACCTCGGGACGGGCACGGGACATCGTTCGTCGGCTGCCTCCAGAGGTTCTGTCAGTCGGGGTCTTTCGCAATGAGCGCAAGGAGCGAGTGGTCGAGATTGCCAACACCATTGGCCTGAGGACGGTGCAGCTTCATGGCCACGAAACGCCGGAGGAGACTCGCTGGATCGCAAGTCGGGTGCCCGCGGTTATCCGGGCATTCTCTGCTGGGGATCCAGCCCTTGGCCGTGTCGAGGACTATGGCGATGTGCAGATCTTGATTGATTCGGCCGAACCGGGCAGTGGAAAGGCCTTCAACTGGTCAACCCTGGATGCATCATCGATTGCTCGACCAATCATCTTGGCTGGTGGCCTGAACCCAGACAACGTTGCCGACGCCATTGCCGCGGTGAAGCCGTGGGGCGTCGACGTGAGTTCGGGCGTCGAAGCCAGGCCCGGGGTGAAAGACCCAGTTAAGGTGCAACGTTTCATCGCCGTCGCCAAGGGCCTCGGTGGAGGAAGCTTGGACGCCAACAAGTCTTCGGAATGATTCATGCTGCCCGGCGGTTCATCGAATCGCAAGACTGCGGCTGACCGTTGACGCGATGGACCTGATCGATGATCGAAGCTGGCCGAAGCGGAACAGAAGGGTGATTAGCGCGATGACAGACGTGATTGTGATTGGGGCCGGGGCCGCCGGGTTGGCGGCCGTCCGCGAGGCAAAACGGCGGGACGCCTCGGCCGTCCTGATCACGGCCGAAGCTCCTGGGGGCGACTGCACCTTTACTGGCTGTGTGCCTTCCAAGACGCTGATTGAGTCAGCGGCTACCGGAGCGTCCTTTGACGAAGCGTTTAGTCGAGCAGGCCAGGTGGTAGCCGACATTGCCGCCACCGAGACGGCTGAAACCATTCGACATGAAGGCATCGAAGTGATTGAAGGTTTCGGCACCCTGGTTGGGCCGGGCCAGGTGGAAGTTGATGGTCGCATTCTGGAGGCAAAGGGTGTTGTGCTCGCCCTCGGATCCCAACCCGCCGTTCCCGCCATCGATGGTTTGGAAGCCTTTCGACGCAGTCTCTCCAGTGATAGCTCTGGGGGCAAACCGGATGCAGACCCTCAGATCCTGACCAGTGACACTCTGTGGGGCTTGAGGTCCAAACCCAAGTCGATGGCCATTGTCGGCGCCGGAGCCATTGGTTGTGAGCTTGGCTTAGCCCTCTCTCGCTTGGGGGTCCATGTCACCCTGATCGAAGGAGCGAGCCGAGTCTTACCTTTGGAAGAAAGGGCAGCATCGGCCATTATCGATCAATCGCTTCGAGACAACGGTGTGCGCGTGATTGTCGACCAGTTCGTGTCCAGTATCCAGGTCTCCGGTATTGAGACTGGCAGTGAGATGAGCAACAGGCCGGATGCGGTGATCGCTTTAGCCGATGGATCAACGGTGGTGGTCGAGCGAATTCTCATGGCCTCCGGTCGTCGTCCGGTGACCAGCGGTGCCGGAGCGGTCGAACTGGACAAGAGGGGCTTCATCGTCACTGAGCCCAGCCTGGCTACATCAATGGAACGCGTATATGCCGCCGGTGACGCCACCGGGCGGGCTCCGTTTACTCACGCCGCCGACGCCATGGGGCGCCTTTCTGTCTCCAATATCCTGCGTCGCTTCGGTAGCAGTGGTTTCCGTAGCGAGCTGGTCCCAAAGGTGACCTACACCCACCCTGAGGTTGCCTCCATCGGTATTTCCGAATCAGAAGCGGCATTGCTCAGGGGCGCCAGGGTTGCCGAGCTGCCAATGAGTGAGCACGACCGGGCACGCACTGCTGGCCTTGACCAGGGTTACATCAAGATCATCGCCGCTCCTCGAAAATTCGGCGGCAGTCTTGGTGGAGGCCGGATCGTTGGTGCCACTATTGTCGCCCCTCGGGCCGGCGAAATGATCTCGGAAATCAGCCTGATGATGAGGACCGATGCCATGGTTGGCCGCCTCGCCCAAACCATGCACCCCTACCCATCATGGTCCTATGGGCTAGCCAAAGCTGCTGGCCAGTTCTTCACCGAGGTCGAAGGGCGAGTTGCTCGACCGGCCGTTGCCAACCACGGCTAGATCCAGCCAAATCGAGCCAGCGGGGAACAGAATCTCGAGGAGCAGGGTTTCGTTTCCATGGTCCCACGAGTGCTCGCCCGATCTCTTGCCCTAGCCGCATCACTTAGCTTGCTGGCCGCCGCCTGCTCCTCCTCCGATGACGCAACATCTTCGGAGGAGGATGCGGTTCAAGCCGGGGAGGATGGGTCATCGGACGGATCAGGTGACGGGGTATCTGACGATGACGGAGCGGCAGCCGCGGCCCGGCCCGATCCTGCTGATCCCTCATCATTTGATGCTGAGCCAGCTGGCTCAGCCCTGCGAGGCGACCGCGATAATCCCAGCTTTCCGGATGCGTTGATTGATCCCGATGACATCCAGAGTGGCGGACCGCCGCCGGACGGTATACCGCCCATCGACAGCCCGGTGTTTGCCTCCGTCAGCGACACCGACTACCTGAGCGATCAAGAAGGCGTCGTGGTGGTCGAAATCAACGGTGATGCGCGGGCTTACCCGATCCAGGTCTTGATCTGGCACGAGATCGTGAATGACACTGTCGGTGATGAACCAGTCACTGTGACCTTCTGTCCGCTCTGCAACTCAGCGCTCGTGTTCAAGCGCCAGTTCGGATCCAGGCTTTTGGATTTCGGTACTTCAGGAGAGCTGTATCAATCGGCCTTGGTCATGTATGACCGCCAGACCGAGTCCTTGTGGGCTCATTTCACTGGCGAAGGCGTTGTTGGGCACTATGCGGGAGCCCAACTGGAACTCGTGCCGGCCCAAACCTTGGCCTACGGCGACTTTGCTGAGCGCTACCCCGATGGTCAGGTGCTCACAACCGACACGGGCTTCAATCGCAGCTACGGGCTGAACCCCTATGTCGGCTATGACGATGAGGCCACCGATCCCATTGGTGCCTTCATCTCCCAAGACATTGATGATCGTCTTCCATCCAAAACCCGGATGGTTGGCGTCTTGGCTCCGTCTGGTCCGTTCTCACTCACGCTTGCTGACTTGGTCGAGGATGGCGTGTATCACCATGACGGGTCAGCGGACGACCCAAGCGTGGTTGTCTTCCACCAGGCTGGTCTCAGCTCCGCCCTTGACGCCAGTGAGATTGACGAAGGACGCGACATTGGTCAGACCGGAGCATTCATTGCCGAAGCTGAGGATGGCACAACCTTGACCTTCACCGCGGCCAGCGATGGTGAGACCTTCACCGACAACGAGACCGGCTCGACGTGGACGGTCACTGGAGACGCCATCACGGGAGACTTGGAAGGCCAACGCCTGGAAGCGGTACCACATTTGGACACCTTCTGGTTCGCCTGGTCCACCTACCGTCCCGAGGCAGTTCTGGTTCAGTAGCCGTGGACCAGGCGCCGCAATATCAGCTATGGGTACGGTTGAGGGCCGAGACCATGGCACGAAGTGAAGCGGAAACGATGTCTGTATGGATGCCAGTTCCCCAGATTTCCTTGCCATCAACCTTGAGTTCCATGTAGCAGGCCGCTCGGGCATCGGCGCCAGTGCCAATGGCGTGCTCGTGGTAAGAAAGCAGTCGAAAATCGATGTCCATAGCCGAACGCAAGGCATTGGCAAATGCTTCGATCGAGCCATTGCCTTCTCCATGGATGGTTAACTCCGACCCGTCACGCTTAACCACGGCTTCCATCGTCGCTCGGTCCTGACCGGAAGCGTTCTGGCTGGAAGAGAACGAAACCAGATCATAGGGCTTGTCAAGTGTCAGATAATGGGACTCGAACACTTCCCAAATATCAGTGGCGGTGACTTCCTTGCCCGTGGTATCGGTGATGTGTTGCACAATTCGGGTGAACTCGATTTGCAGCCGCCGAGGCAGATCCAGTTCTTGCTCTGTCTTAAGCAGGAAGGCAACCCCACCCTTGCCTGACTGGGAGTTGACCCGGATGATGTCTTCGTAGGATCGGCCAACGTCCTGCGGGTCGATTGGCAGGTAGGGGACTTCCCACAGGGTTTGGCCTGTGGCCTCCATGGCGTCGAAGCCCTTCTTGATGGCGTCTTGGTGGGAGCCGCTGAAGGCGGTGTAGACCAGGTCGCCGGCGTAGGGATGGCGAGGATGAACCGGAAGCTGGTTGCAGTGCTCGGCAATACGCCGTGCTTCGTTGACATCGGTGAGATCCAGACCAGGGTCGACACCTTGGCTGAACAGGTTGAGGGCCAAGGTCACCAGGTCAACGTTGCCGGTTCGTTCGCCGTTGCCAAACAATGTGCCCTCCACCCGGTCCGCTCCGGCCATGACTCCGAACTCCGCAGCGGCGACTCCGGTCCCACGGTCATTGTGGGGATGCAGGGACAAGATGACCGAGTCCCGATCCTTGATGTTCTGATCAAACCACTGGATCATGTCGCCATAGATGTTGGCGGTACTGACTTCGACTGTTGCCGGCAGGTTGAGGATCACGGGCCGTTCGTTGGAGGCGCTGAAGATATCCATGACCTCTTCGCAGATCTGTTTGGCAAAGGGAAGCTCGGTACTCGTGAAACTCTCGGGAGAGTACTCATAGCGAATCTTCGTGTCACCCATGTGAGCCTCATTGGCCACACAATGCTCAGCACCCTTGACCGCGATGTCAATGATGCCAGCTTCGTCCAGTCCAAAAACTACTCGCCGCTGCACCGTAGACGTCGAGTTGTAGAGGTGAATAATGGCGTTCTTGGCGCCCTGAACACTCTCGAAGGTTCGATCGATGAGTTCGGGGCGGGCTTGGGTCAGGACTTGGATGGTGACATTGTCGGGGATGGCGCCGTCCTCGATGATCCGGCGCACGAACTCAAAGTCGGTGTCAGAAGCTGAGGGGAACCCAACCTCGATTTCGGAGAATCCGATGCGAACGAGTTCTTCGAACATCATGCGCTTGCGGTCATAGTCCATGGGCTCGATGAGCGCCTGGTTGCCGTCTCGAAGGTCTACCGAACACCAGAGCGGGGCTGTGGTGGTGGTAGTCGAAGGCCAGGTCCGATCGATATCGATCTGAGGAAATGCCTGATACTTCTGGATTGGCAGCTTGTTTGGCTGGTTATTGCGGGAAATCAGATTGCGCGAATTGCTGGGCATGACTGTTCACTACTCCTACTCGATTTTCGAACTCTGACGACTTGCTGGAAGCCCGACGCGCCTGATTAGGCGGCCGGGTACATAAGTCGGAGGTCGAGTAGTAGGAAACGCATTGCTGGGAAGAGTAGCCGATCAATTTGGTTGATGTGCTGATCTTGACGTGGGAGCGTCGCTCTCACGTCAAGCATCGGTGCCAAACCCGCCGCCTTGAGCTTAGGGTTTTGAGTCAGGCTCGAACTCGCCCTTGGCAACGCGCTCGCCAAAGGTTTGAAGGCCAGCGAGCACCTCGGGATCAACGTCGAGCTGCTTGGTCGACAGGCTGTCCTTAATCCGGGTATAGAGGTTCGCTTCGGGAGCGCATACGGCACAATCGCTGAGGTGACTAGCTACCTCACGGGCAGTTTTTTCATCGACGACACCATCGAGGTAGCCTTGTAGGACCTCCATGATCTCGTCACAGCTGAGGCCCTTGTTACGTCGAAGGAACTTGATCATGACTGGTCCTCTTCCACGTCTTTCGGAGCGGTGCGGAAGGCTCCGGACACATCGAGGCCCTTCGCTCCAATGTGTTCACGTATCCGTTTTCGTCCCCGGTGGAGCCTACTCATGACTGTTCCTACCGGAATGCCCAGCAGGTCAGCGGCTTGCTGGTAGGGGAGGCCATTGATATCAACCAGCTCGACCACTCCACGGAACTTCTCCGGCAGGTCAGCGAAGGCTTCGTCGATGACGGCATCGAACATGGGGTCGATGACTTGATCCTCTGGGCCGTCGAGATCGGCGAAGTCCATCGATCGCTCAAACGTGAGGTCCGGGTCATCCAGCAGATCAGGCTTTTTCTTGCGGGCACGATTGAGGTTGGCATTGCGCATGATGGTCAACAGCCAGGCCCGGGGATAGCGACCATCAAATCGATCGATGGCCCGGAAGGCGCGGAGCATGGTGTCCTGCACCAGATCATCAGCATCGGCCTTGTTTCGGGTGAGAGACCAGGCCGTGCGATAGAGGATGTCGACTTCGGGCATCACGTAGCGATTGAAGGCGTCTTCGCTTTGGGTTTGGGAGATCGACTTGGGCTCCATCAGGCTGACCATGCAGGACAGAACCGACGAGGGGCCTGACTCATTCCGCTCGAACTCGTACTGATGAGTATCACTCCGACATCTTGCCATGTCCGAGAGAGCTCAACGCGTCATGATGCCGAGAACTCGGTGGTTGAGAACTCGGTCAAGAAACGGGCCGAGCACGTAGCCTAAGGACATGAGTGAAGAGGCAGACCGGACCCAAGCTGAAGGAACAACCCTGTATGAGGCTGTTGGTGGCGAGCAGTACTTCGTCGACTTGATTGATCGCTTTTTCGACGATGTGGAGGGAAGTTCACTGATTCGGGACATGTATCCCAAGAACTTGAAGGAGTCCCGCTTTCGGACCTGGTCGTTTCTGGCCCAGTACTGGGGTGGGCCTCAGACCTATAGCGACAAGCGAGGCCACCCGCGGTTGCGGATGCGCCATATGCCCTTCCAAATTGGGCCAGCTGAGCGAGATGATTGGTTTGCCATGATGAAGGTTGCGGTGGCGCAAACCCCTCTACCTGCTGGACTTCCGCCTGAAGCGGTGGAAGAAATTCGGGGCATGCAGATGAACTACTTCGATCATGCGGCCACCGCGATGGTGAACCAGGACGGCTAGTGAAACTCGGTCAATTTGGACCGAAAATGGCGAAGGGCTCGGCCTGTTGTAGTTCGTCGGGCTGCGTGGCAGACCCCTTAGCTACAGGGATCCCCGCAAAGAATTCTGGCTAAATCCTTGACTTTGTCATTCGCTGAGACTCAACTTTCATCGATGTACCCGATTGGCGGGATACGAACGAAGAGGAGTTCGCCATGAATAAGACTGAACTGATTGATGCGGTCGCAGCAGGCGCCGAGGTTTCCAAGAAGGACGCCGGAGCTGTCATTGACGCAATGTTTGCCGTCGTGATGCAGAGCGTTGCCCGGGGCGAGAAGGTTTCGATTCCCGGACTGATCGCTTTTGATCAGGTTGACCGCAAGGCCCGCAAGGGTTTCAACCCGCAGACCGGTGAGCCAATTCAGATTCCAGCATCCAAGGCCATCAAGGTCACCGCTGGTTCCAAGCTGAAGGCTGCAGCCAAGGGCAAGTAGTCCCGCTGTATCTGAGACCAATTGCTTGGTGAAAACTGCGCTACTTCGATCGTGAGCTGGCCCTGTTTCGGCAGCGGCTGTTTCGATCGACAGGTGTCTCAATCAAGATGTGTTAACTGATGCCCCGGCCTTGCGGTCGGGGCATCAGGGTTCATGACAACAGAGTTAGCATCACCGGAGTGAGCAAAGGAAGCGCAAATGTCTGATCTGCCTCGTCCCCTCGATTTGCTGCCCCATCGGGACCCGTTCCTGTTGGTGGACGAGCTAACTGAACTTGTGCCCGGTGAACGTGCGGTTGGTACTTGGACTATCACCGGTGATGAGTACTTCTTCGCTGGTCACTTCCCTGGTCGACCGACCCTGCCCGGTGTGCTCATGGTCGAGGCGCTTGCTCAGGTTGGAGCATGCGGGGCCCTGGCCGATGATCGTTTCGCTGGCAAGTTGCCGTTGTTCGGCGGGGTCGACAAGGTCAAGTTTCGTCGCCAGGTTGTGCCTGGTGATGTGTTGACGTTGGAAGTGACGTTCAAGCGAATGGGTAGTCGCGGTGGCCGGGGGAGCGGCGTTGCCTCAGTGAACGGTGAAGTGGCCTGCCAGGCCGAGCTCATGCTCGTCCTCGTCGACGCCTAGCTCCTGTCACTGCTCCTGATTGGGGACAGCTTCCACTGGCTAGGAGGCAGGGGCGAGGATGAGGGAGCCGTTGTGGCCGCCGAAACCGAAGTTGTTGGAGATCGACGGACCTGGGGTCCATTCCTGACCATCGCCAGTCGACAGGTTCAGGACCGGTAGCTCGGGATCTTGTTCTTCAAAGCCAACGGTTGGGGGAATGCGGCCATGCTTCATCGCAAGAACCATGGCTGCTGCTTCCAACGCACCAGCAGCACCGAGCGCATGGCCGGTGACACCCTTAGTTGAGGTCACAATCGGACCAGGATCCGTTCCGAACATCTCCGCGTAAGCATGAGCCTCAGCCGCATCGTTCAACGGGGTAGACGTGCCGTGAGCATTGACATGCACAATGTCGCTGGCCTGGATGCCAGCATCTTCCAGTGCGTAGCCCATCACCGTCATTGCCCCAGTGCCACCAGGGGCGGGAGCAGTGATGTGATGAGCGTCAGCCGAGCTGGCTGAACCTAAGACTTCAGCCAAGATGGTGGCACCACGAGCGAGCGCACGGTCCCACTCTTCCAGAACCAGCACTGCTGCACCTTCGGCAATGATGAAACCATCGCGCCGAGCATCAAAGGGCATCGAGACTTGCTGATTGGACATGGCTGTCATATTGCGGAAGCCAGCTTGGGCGGTTGGCGTGAGCGGGGCCTCAGAACCTCCTGAGACCACTACATCACAGCGGCCCCAGCGGATCAGGTTGGCAGCGTTGCCCAAGGCATGGGTGCCAGCAGCACAGGCCGTCACCGTGGCCTCACAGGGGCCCTGGAGGCCGTATTTCATGGAAACGGAGGCTGCGGCCGCGTTGGGCATCATCATCGGCACCAGGAACGGCGATACTCGACGCACACCCTTCTCGTGGCCTTTGAGAATCTCGTTCTCATTGGTTTCGATGCCACCAATGCCGGTCCCGATAAGGGTCCCGACTCGGGTTGGGTCGGCATCGAAATCGCCGGCCTGCTCAATCGCTTCAGCTGCTGCCGCTAGGGCAAACTGGCTGAAGCGATCGGAACGGCGGGCTTCTTTCCTATTTCCGTCGAAGTAGGGAAGTGGATCCCAGTCCAGCAATTCCCTGCGGTCGCTCTTTTCAGGCTGTCGGAACAGACCCTCCCAGAACGCCGACGCTCCCACCCCACACGGAGCAACAACGCCGAGCCCAGTAATAGCGACCCTCCGAAGCGTCATTAGAGCTTGCCGACGACCAGGTCGTAGGCAGCGCCGATTGTCTCGACACCCTCAAGCTCTTCTTCTTCGACGGTCACATCGAACTCTTCTTCCAAGGCCATCACGAACTCGACCAGGTCGAGGCTGTCCGCATCGAGATCGTCGGCGAACTTGGCTTCCTTGGTGATCTTGTCTGCGTCGACGCCAAGAACCTCTACGGCGCACTTCTTCAAACGATCGAAGTTGTCTTCACTCACAGTGTTTTCCTTTGTATTTCTGCACGTATTTCTACTTGCATTGCTGATTCGCTATGAATCAATTATTGAACTGAACTCTTACGGCTTGTTCTACCGCTTGGGCACAGTGCCCACAAGTCTACGGGAGCCAAGCTGCCATGCGTCATCCATGATGCGGTCAGGCTCCCATACGGTCACCCTCCCATGCGGTCACCCTCCCATACCTAGGCCACCATCAACGGGGATGGTTGCTCCGGTTATGTAAGAAGCGCCGTCGGACGCCAAGAACGAAACAGCGGCGGCAATGTCAGCTGGGGTGCCGACGCGACCAAGGGGAACCGCTCCAACCATGGCCTCACGGGCCGCGTCGCTGATTTCGGCCAACATGTCGGTTTCGATTGGGCCGGGGGCCACCAAGTTGACGGTGATACTGCGAGAAGCGAACTCGCGTGCCAGTGAGCGGCCGAGGCCAATCAGACCCGCCTTAGAGGCGGAATAGTTGGCTTGTCCCGTCTGGCCCATGGTGCCGACTACAGAGGACATCAGGATGATCCGGCCCCAGCGGGCCTTCATCATTGGTCGAATGGCGCGCTTGGCGACCCGGAAGTTGCCAGTGAGGTTGGCGTCGACCACCGTCGTGAAGTCGTCTTCCTTCATGCGCAGCACCAGGGTGTCCTTCGTGATGCCAGCATTGGCCACCAGCACAGCCACCGGACCGAGCTTTTCTTCAATCGACCCAAAGGCAGCATCAACCGAATCTGTGTCGGTGACATCGAGGGGAACCCATAACAGTCCGTCAGCCAGGGCGGCCGGTTCAGATCGAGAGCCAACGGCCACATCGAAACCATCGTCTTGTAGCTGGAGTGCACAAGCCAGGCCGATGCCTCGGCTGCCCCCGGTCACGAAGGCCACACGTTTCGGGGCAGCGTCTTGATCTGGCGAGGTCGTTGTTTCAGACATCAGGAGTCTCTGTTCTGGCCGGAGGGCTCGGCGCTTTGGGGGAGGGGGTGGGGTTTGCTGATCGACTGGCTTGAGTGCGGGGGTCGCCAGCCCAGCGGACAATGACCGTGCCCCACGTCATCCCGGCCCCAAATCCGACAAAGAGCACGGTCGAGCCTTCGTGCAGACGGCCTTCATCCAATGCCTTGTCTAGGACCAAGGGGATGGATGCGGCTGAGGTGTTGCCAGTCTCGTGCAGCCGCATTGCCGTCTTGTCCATGGAGAAGCCGATCCGCTTCCACGCCGCTTCGACGATGCGGATGTTGGCCTGGTGGGGGATGACTAGATCAATGTCATCAACAGTCAAACCGGCTTGGGTCAGAGCTTTCCCGACCGAACGTTGCATGACGCTGATTGCTTGGCGAAAGACTTCCTTGCCTTCCATCTGCCAGACCCCGCCATGCTCGGCGTAGAGGATGGAGCGGTGTTGGCCGGCGGAGCCAAGGTCGAAGGACAGGAGTTGGCTTGCTCCGGTCTGATCCCGCTCGATGATGACCGCGGCCGCACCATTGCCGAACAGGATTCCGGTATCACGCTGGCTGTAGTCGGTGATGTAATCCATCATCTCTGAACCGATGAGCATGACCCGGTTCATGCCCTGCAGAAGTAGGCCGTTGGCTGCCACCAGGCCATAGACCCAGCCCGAGCAAACTGCCTGGATATCCAATGCTCCGCAGTCAAGCCCCAACTGGTGGGCTACCACTGGGGAGCTCCCGGGGGCAATGTATTCCGGCGTCGTAGTGGCCAACAAGAGCTGGTCAATGTCGCCTGGTTCGAGGCCAGCTCGATCAAGGGCAACCTGGCCCGCCTTGACTGCCATTTCCGTTGTTGTCTCGCCAACGTGGCGCTGAGAGATTCCGGTTCGCTCACGGATCCACTGGTCCGAGGTGTCCATGTTCTTGGCTAGGTCGTCATTGCTAACGATCTGCTTGGGCAGGTAGCCGCCAACACCAGAGAATCGAAAACCGACGGTTGGGAGGTCGACTTCCAGCGACTCGTCAGCGGGTTTAGACACGGAGCCAGGCGACCGGCTGTGAGGTGGTTACTCGTTCGCCCGACAGGGCCAGCATGCCTTGCAGCGCTCCCTCAAAGGGTGAGCGAACTTCGACCGAACCGACCTGGCCGACCAGCTGGCCGTTGCCAACGATCTGGCCAATTTCGAAGTCGGCTTGTGGTTCGAAGACGCCTGTGGCCGGACTCACAATGAGTCGCTCCGAGGCGTAGAGGAACTCGCCTTCCTGCGGGCCATTGCCAGTCACGACGGCGTCCGCTGCTGAGGGGGAGAGGGTCTCCAACAACCCGTCAACATCGGCTGGCGACTGGACCGAAATGGTGGCGACACCCGTTCCCTTTAGGGTGCGCTTGGCCATCCCGGTCAAGGTTGATCCGCAACCAAGCTCGATCAAAACGGTAGAGCCGGCTTCGTGAAGGTTGTGAAGGGTGTGGCGCCAGCGAACCGGACTGGTGAGCTGGGCCCCCATCAGGGCCGACCAGTCATCGCCATCAGGGTGGGGGAGACCATCAACGTTGGCGAACACGGGGCGGTTGGGACTGCGAAGTTCGGTAGCGGCAATGGCCTTGCGCAAGCGGTCGCGGGCCTCAGACATGAAGGGGGTATGGAATGCGCCGCCGACCGGAATGCTCATGACCCGCTTGGCCCCCAGCTCTTTGGCGTGTGCTGAAGCGGTAGTGATGGCGTTGGGTTCACCAGCGATGACCAGCTGGCCCGGAGCGTTGTAGTTGGCGACCCAGACGTCACCATCGGTGCGGGTGCAAGCAACTTCGACCTTGTCGTCATCCAAGCCAAGGACGACTGCCATCGTTCCTTCTTCGGCATCGGCGGCGGCTTGCATGGCGTTGCCTCGCTCGGTGACGAGGCGAACCCCATCTTCGAAGCTGATGGCGCCAGCGGCGGTCAGGGCCGAATACTCACCCAGGCTGTGACCGGCATGAAAGGCTGGCTCAACCCCGGTGCGTTCTACCGCATCGAGTACAACCATGCTCATGATGAAGGTTGCGAGCTGGGAGTTTCTGGTCTCTGTGAGAGTTTCAGCATCGGCTTCGAGAAGGAGATGCTCTACGTCTCGGCCGCTGAGGTCGCTGGCCTCTTCCACCAGCTCCCAGGAGGGATGGGACTTCCACACACTGCCCATTTGCGGCTTCTGCGAACCCTGTCCGGGGAAGGTGAACGCGATCATCACAGAACTCATTGTTTATTCAGACCAGCCAATGCTCGAACAGGTTTCAAGTTTCTTTACCGATTTCGTCGAAAGGCCGCTTCGCGGGCGGCGCCGATCACGATCACCACTGCCAGGAACGGCAGGGCATATTGAATGATTCGAGCCTTCCAGTGAGGAGAGGTAAGGAGTGCCATGGGAACAGGCTACGCTAACCAGTCCGCAAAACAAGAGTCGTCGATGACAGCTCTATTGCCCACTAGCCCGGGTGGCGGAATGGCAGACGCGACGGATTCAAAATCCGTTGTCCGAAAGGGCGTGTGGGTTCGACTCCCACTCCGGGCACAAGATGTTGACTTGCCAGTGGCCGAAAATCGGCCTGGCTGGTGCAAGTCGACTGACGAGGTTGGAGGCGCTGCTCATGTCCCGAGCATCAATTGAGCGCCGGTTGGTCGATGTTTCTGATGAGATCAAGCGGATTGAGCAGGAGCTGCTGGTGATCGACGAGCAACTGGCGCATTTCGCTGACACCGCCGACGACGCTCGCTTGCGATCCCTGGTATCAGAGACGCCGCTCGCAGCCAAGGAACACCGGGATGCAGAGAAAACAGTGACGGCGTTGGCCCGAGACCGCGGTTCGTGGGCCCAACGATTGCTCAAGTTAGAAGAACGGCAGAACACCTTGCTGGATGATCTCATGGAGGCACTGTCTTGATGGGTGCGACAGAGCTGATGGGCACGCAGAACTGATGCGCCTGGTCATAGCCGAAGACGAGGCCATCATCCGTCTTGATCTGAAAGAGACGCTGGAAGCCGAAGGCTACGAGGTTGTTGGTGAGGCCGCCGATGGGGCCGAAGCAATACGGCTTGTTCGTGAGTTGAAACCGGATGCAGCCATCCTCGATATCAAGATGCCTGGAGTTGACGGCATGGAAGCGGCCCGCGAGATCATCGGTGCTCGACAAGCCGCCGTTGTCATCCTCACGGCCTTCTCCCAACGAGACCTGATCGACCAGGCCCGTGATGTTGGCGCCTTGGCCTATGTGGTCAAGCCATTTCACCGCAACGACCTCGTGCCAGCGATCGAGCTAGCGGTAGCTCGGTTTCAAGAAATGGCCAAACTGGCAACTGAAGCCGAAGACCTGTCTGAACAATTGGAGTCCCGCAAGGTTATTGATCGGGCCAAGGGTGTGCTGATGGACAGTCACGGCTTGACCGAGCAAGAATCCTTCCGGTTCTTGCAGACCCACGCCATGTCAGCCCGGCTCAGCATGCGCCTCATCGCCACCCAACTTCTTGACGGAGAGATTCGCCCCTGATGTCCACCCTCATGCTGATCGACGGCAATTCGCTGACCTACCGTGCCTTTCACGCCCTGCCACCAGATTTGGCAACGACCACGGGTATCAGCACCAACGCGGTGCTTGGCTTCACCTCCATGCTGATCAACCTGGCCCGTGATCATCGACCAGACGGCATGTGTGTCACCTTCGACCTGCCAGAGCCGACTTTTCGTCACAAGATGGTCGACACCTACAAGGCCAACCGCGACAAAACCCCAGACACCCTGATTGAACAGATGGGCTGGGTCCGCAAGGTTGTTGACACCCTGAAAATTCCGATTGCCGAGCTTCCCGGCTTCGAAGCCGACGACGTGATTGCTACCCTGGCAACTCGTGCTGCTGATGCAGGTCACGATGTGCTGATCGTCACCGGTGATCGAGATAGCTACCAACTGGTGCAAGACCCCCACGTCAAGGTGGTCTACAACAAGCGAGGGGTTAGCGATTACGCACTCTACGACGAGGCTGGAATCCTGGAACGAACCGGCGTCCGTCCCGAGCAATACGTGCAATACGCCGCCCTTCGGGGTGATCCATCGGACAACCTGCCTGGCGTTCCCGGGGTAGGGGAGAAGACCGCCGCCAAGCTGATCAACAAATACGGTGGTATTGATGGCATCTTTGCCAATGTTGATGAGCAAACCCCGAAACTCAAATCCAACCTGATTGAGAACGAAGCGCTTGCTCGCCTCAATGTCGAAATGATGGAGTTGAAGCGTGACGCTCCAGTAGAGGTTGAGGTTCCGACCCTGCTCTCCCTTGAAGACTTTGATGTTGATGAGCTGCGGGAGTTGTTCGATCATCTGGAATTCCGCATGCTGGACCGGGTCCTTGAGGCCTTTAGTCAGCTCAACGGGCCCTCGGATGGCTCGACGCCCGTACCCTCTGGCGCCGATCTGACTGTCAGTAGCCTGATCACTCTTGCTGCGGACGCCAAATCTGTTGACCGGCTTGCCGCCCTTGTTGCTGGCAGCGGTCCTGTTGCCATTGCTGCCGGGGGAGACGACGTTTCTTCCGGTGATGCGCCGCTAGCTGGTTTAGCGCTTGTCAGCGACAGTGAGGCCAATGAGGTTCTCTGGTGTCCCCTGATGGTGATTGGGGATAGTGATACTGGGCAGGATGAGGTCGCACAGAAGCTGAAAGAGCTGTTCACTAAGCTGCTCAGCGCTGCTGGGCCAGGCCTCGTGGCTCATCAAGCAAAGCCTTTGGTGAAAGCGCTGCTGAGCCAGGGAATGGGCATGCAGGGCCTCGTGCTCGACACCGCTCTTGGTGCCTATCTACTGGACCCCAGTCGGCCCTCCTATGGCTTGGACGATCTGCTCATTCAACGGACCGACTACCAGTTCCCAGCCGATGATGGTCCGCCGTCCGGTCAACTGGATTTCGGCGAGAACACGATCTCGCCTGCGCAACGGGCAGCAACAAGTGCATTGGCGGTGGCCAAACTCGCCCCAGTCATTACTGAATCACTGACTGAGCAGTCATTGCATAAGCTCAATTCTGAAATCGAAGTCCCGCTTGTCGGGGTGCTGGCCCGGATGGAAGCCATCGGTATTGGCGTCAACCGAGCTGAACTTGAAGCATTGAGCGCGGAGATGACAGCTGAAGCCTCGATGTTGGCTGGCCAGATCCAAGAGGATGCAGGTGAAGAGTTCAATGTGAACTCAACCAAAGCACTGCGAACCATCTTGTTTGAGAAACTCGCGCTGACTCCAGGCAAGAAGACCAAGACCGGCTTCTCCACCAACCAGGCCACCCTGGAGAAACTGCTTGGGGAGCACCCCATTATTGAGCACTTGCTTCACTACCGAGAGGTCGAGAAACTTCGCTCAACCTATGGAACGTCCCTGTTGGCCGCAGTCGATCCCGATGATCGGATCCGGGCCACGTTCAACCAAACGGTGGCCAGGACCGGTCGCTTGTCCAGTGAGAATCCCAACCTGCATAACATTCCGGTTCGCACCGAGCTCGGCCGGGGCTTTCGCAAGGCCTTTGTCCCTCGGGAAGGAACCGAGTTCGTGGTTGCTGACTACAACCAGATCGAGCTGCGCTGTATTGCCCATCTCTCCGAAGACCCAGGGCTGATCGGTGCCTTCCAATCTGGCGAGGACATCCACCGCTCGGTGGCAGCTGCAGTCTTTGGTGTTGCACCCGAAGAAGTGACTTACGAGCAGCGCAGCCGAGCGAAGATGGTTTCCTATGGCTTGGCCTATGGCATGGAGGCCTACGGCTTGGGCCAGCGCCTCGGAATCAAGACCAGCGAGGCGGCACAAATCCTCGAGTCCTATTTCGCTGGCTTCCCGTTAGTAAAGGCCTATATGGAAGCCACGGTGACCGAGGCTCGAAATCGCGGTTACACCGAAACCCTCTTTGGGCGACGCCGGGCTATCCCTGAATTGCAAAGTGATCGGGTACAGGTTCGCCAAGCTGGTGAGCGTCAGGCAATGAACGCTGGCATTCAGGGGTTGGCGGCCGACATCTTCAAGGTGGCCCTGGTTCGCCTCGAACAAAGGCTGCTGGATGACAGGTTGGAAAGCCGGGTGGTGCTGCAGGTTCACGACGAGGTGATCCTCGAAGTCCCGCCTCAGGAGAAGGACCGAGCGATCGCGGCAACCGTCGAGGTATTGATGGGAGCATTCGATTTGCAGGTTCCTCTAGAAGTGAACCTCAGCTTTGGCAAGTCCTGGGCCGAAGCTAAGGACTAGGTCGCAGTAAGCGAGCAATAGCCGCACTGCTGGCGTCCGTTTGGTAGCTCGTTCTCTCTGATAGCCTGAACGGCTTGGTTGGGAAATTCCCGCCAGCTGCCGACCTGGGCGCTGAACATCGCACAATTGCGATCAGCCAAGCGGTCGATCAGTTCGAGTAAAAGGTCCCCTATTTCATGTCCGCTACTGAATCAACACCCGCCCCAGAAGCGCCAGCTTCAGACGCTCCGGCCACCGAAGCCGAAGAAACCATGCCGACTGAGGCTGGTACCTACGTTCCTCGTCAAATCATTGACGACGACATGGGCGACGCATTGTTCGCGGCCTACGCCAACTCAATGGTCTCCATTGAAGATGGTCAGCTCGTAACCGGCTCGGTTGTCCGAGTCGACCGAGACGAAGTCCTCCTGGACATTGGTTACAAGAGTGAAGGTGTCATCCCTTCCCGTGAACTCTCCATTCGAAACAACGTTGACCCCAGCGAGATCGTCAATGTTGGCGACTCCATCGAAGCCCTCATCCTCCAGAAGGAAGATAAGGAAGGACGTCTTGTTCTTTCCAAGAAGCGGGCCCAATACGAGCGTGCTTGGGGAACTATTGAAGAAATCGAGAAGCGTGAGGGCGTCGTTTCTGGTCCAGTTATCGAGGTCGTCAAGGGTGGTCTGATCGTCGACATTGGTCTTCGTGGCTTCCTGCCCGCATCCCTGGTCGAATTGCGTCGAGTACGCGATCTGCAGCCCTATGTCGGCCAAACCCTCGAGGCCAAGATCATCGAGCTGGACAAGAACCGCAACAATGTTGTCTTGAGCCGCCGGGCCTTCTTGGAAGAGACCCAAAAAGAACAGCGCGAAGACTTCCTGGCCAACCTTGCCCCCGGCGAGGTTCGCAGCGGTGTTGTCAGCTCCGTTGTCAACTTCGGCGCTTTCGTCGATCTTGGTGGAATGGACGGACTCATCCACGTTTCGGAACTGTCCTGGAAGCACGTCGATCATCCCGGCTCGGTTGTCGCCGTTGGCGACGAGGTCACCGTTCAGGTGCTCGAGGTCGATCTTGAGCGTGAGCGCATCAGCTTGTCTCTCAAGGCCACCCAGCAAGATCCGTGGCAAGAGTTCGCAACCTCTCACCGTGTTGGCGAATTGGTTTATGGTCGTGTCACCAAGCTCGTGCCCTTCGGTTCATTCGTCCAGGTTGGCGATGGCATCGAAGGACTGGTCCACATCTCGGAGATGTCGGCTCACCACGTCGACCTGCCTGAGCAAGTTGTCACCCCGGGCGAAGAGCTCTGGGTCAAGATCATTGATATTGACCTGCAACGTCGTCGAATCTCCCTTTCCATCAAGCAGGCCGCCGAAGGTGGCGTCGTTGCTCAGGAATACCAGGAGCACTTCGGTGACCACGCCTTTGACGAGGAAGGAAACTACATCGGCCCGACCGATGTTGATCCAGCCACTGAGGCCGCCTGGGCTGAGTATTATGAAGACCTTGAGCCCGGAGCCGAAGGAGCAGAGGGTGCACCAGCGGCCGAGGCATCGACCGAAGAGGCTCCAGTTGAGGAAGCTGTAGCTGAAGAGGCTCCAGCAGAGGAAGCTGTAGCTGAAGAGGCTCCAGCAGAGGAAGCTGTAGCTGAAGAGGCTCCAGCAGAGGAAGCTGTAGCTGAAGAGGCTCCGGCCGAGGAAGTAGTCGAAGAGGCTCCAGCTGAGGAAGCTGAAGCGGAAGAGAATACCGACTAGATCCAATCAGGTATTGTCCGAGACGGCCACCGAACCCCCGGGTTTTGGTGGCCGTCTCGCGTTTGGGCTACGGGAGTGAGTCCAGGGTCTCAAGGCGAGAGCGGCTGTTGGCAATGCTGCGAGGCCGCTCTTGGGCCGCGGGCACTAGATCGATAATTCGTATGACCTACTCATCCGTGAGTAGATTTCAAAGATATTGCACGAAGAGCTAAGTGTCGGGCCTACAACCGCCGACAAGACTTCTAAGCCAATCTGCTCGAAGGGAAATTTCCTTCGACATGTCTTAGGAGAAGCTCGTGAGTTCACGGCGAACAATAATTTTGATCTTCGCGCTGGTGATCAGTGCAGTGTCCGTATTCGGAATCTTTAACTACGTGCAAGGCGTGGAAGAAGCCGCATCAGCGGATCAAGAGACTGGCACCTACTGGGTTGTCGCTGTTGAGATCCCTAAGGGGACCGACATCGAGCGAGTGGTCGCTGAGGCAATGCTCATCGAAGTCGAGGTACCTCTTGAGCTTCGTCCAGACACCTTCATCGCCGATCCAGCGACCGAGCTTGGTGGCCGCGTAGCGGTGACCAACCTTCCTCGCAACACTCCCGTTGTTCAGGGTCTCTTCCTCGCACCTGACGTGGTTGCCACCGGCATCACCGAGCGTCTGGCCGAGATGAACCTGGTCACTGTCACTCTCAGCATGGATCAGGTTGGCTCAGCCGCCTACCAGATTGAGGCAGGCGACTTCGTCAACATTCTTGCTCGCCAGGAAGTCATCTACCTCGAAGACGAGGAGTTGGCCAAGCTTCCTCCGTCCCAGCGAACAGACATCCCTTACGAGACCAATCGTGAAGGCGCCAACCCGATGGCCTATGACGCTCGGTACTTGTATCAGAGTGTTGAGGTTCTGTCAGTTGACCGCACGCTAACTCCCCAGCTTGGCGATGCCCCGGCCGATGAGGAAGGCGCACTGGTGGACAATGGTGCGGAGAACCGTGGCCTGATCACTCTTGCTGTTCCGCCAGAGGCAGTGCAGCTCATTCTCTCAATTGGTGAAGAGAACATCTACTTGTCACTGGTTCCTCAGAACTACGCCCCTCACGCCATTGATCCGGTTGACATCGGATTGGACTACTACCCCGGCGAGTTGCAAGAGCTGCTCACCCCCTATGGCCCGAACGGTCGTAGCGAAGGCGCACAATCCGACTCTCAGCAGACAACCGGCCGATAGCCGCATCGCTGCTCTACCCATTCGTAACCATCCACTAACGCGTTGGAGATCGCAGGATGATTGAAGAACTCAATGACTTCTCAAGCTTCGGGCTAGACGACCAGTCTTTCTCACCCGAGGCCGGAGTCCCCGAAATGTCGGCCGACCCTCGGCTCCCAAATGGCGCAGCCCTGGCTGTTGTCGACGCTGATCAGGCCGTGCGAGATTATCTCGCTAGCCAGTTCGGCGAGGGTGTTGCGGCTAGTTCCTCGATGGGCGAGCTCGAAGCTCGCTTTGGTATGGGTCCGATTGTGGTTGTGCTAGGACCGTCTTGCGCATCCCCCTCTGACCTGGCCACCGTCGAGCGCTGGAGCAGCACTAACCCAGAGGTTGGCACCATTCTGGTGACCAGCGAGTTGACAACGACGCTTCTTCAGACTGCCCTTCGGGCCGGTGTGAAGGATGTCATCTCCGCTCCTATTGACCAGATCCAGCTTGTCGACACCGTTGGCCGAATTGCTTCTGGTTTGTCTGTTGGTAAGCCGCAGCCTGCTGGCCCCGGCAACGCAGAACAGATCGAGGTTGATGGCTCTGAGGGGCGAATAATTTCGATCTTCTCGACCAAGGGTGGATCGGGCAAGTCGGTCACTGCGACGAATCTCGCCGTGAGCCTCGCTCGTCAGTCACCAAAGCCTGTCGTCCTTATCGATGCCCACCTCCAGTTCGGTGACATTGCGGTGATGCTGAAGCTTCAGCCCATACATACCGTGGTTGATGCCATTTCCCAGCTTGATCGCTTGGACGTTTCAATGGTGCACGACCTCATGACGATCCACGAAGAGTCGGGTCTGATGGTGCTGCCTGCGCCGTTGGAGCCCGCCTTCGCCGATCAGATCTCCGGCGAGCAGATGGTCCAGTTGATCAGATTGGTCCAGTCCTTTGCTGGCCACGTGATCATTGACATGCCTGCGTTCTTCAATGATGTTGTTCTGAGCCTGCTTGAAGCTAGCGATGACATCATTCTTGTTGCGGGGCTTGATATTCCCAATATCAAGAATGTCAAACTTGGGCTCTCAACACTCGCCCTTCTCGACATTCCTCGGGAGAAGTTGCATCTCGTTCTTAACCGAGCTGACTCCAAGGTCAAACTTGACGTCGGTGAAGTTGAGAAAACCCTTCAGATCCAGGCCGTGGCCCACGTCCCATCCGACGTGACCGTGCCGATCTCGGTCAACAAGGGTTCCCCGGTTGTTCTCTCCTCGGCAAAGTCCGGGGTAGCTCGAGCCTTTGAACAGCTTGCTGGGCGTTTCCTTGATGGGGCGCCCGTAGTTGAGAAATCGTCCACTCGTCGAAAATTCTTCGGTTAATAGCAAGGATCCTTGATGTCTCTTTACAAACGTCTTCACGAGGCGAACAACGATGATCTCCCGGCTGGTGCTGGATTAGAGACTGGGCGGGTCAATCCTGCTCTTGAAGAGCTTCGCCATCGCGTGCACTCTGCTCTGATCGAAGAGCTAGGTCCGATCCTCTATGACCAGAGGATGGGTGAAGATGAACTTCGCAAGAAGGTTCATGAGGCACTCCACGCGGCTATCGCCATGGAGCGCACCCCGCTCGCCGCAGCCGACAAGGCCCAACTGATCCAGGACGTCTCCGATGACATCCTCGGTTATGGCCCGATTGACAAACTACTCCGAGACGACGACGTCTCTGAAATCATGTGCAACGGGCCAAAGAGCATCTACGTTGAACGTGACGGCAAGTTGGAGATCGATGAAGTGACCTTCATTGATGAGAACCACCTGCGCCGCATTATTGACAAGATCGTCGCCCAGATCGGGCGCCGGATCGACGAGTCTTCACCCCTCTGTGACGCTCGCCTTCCTGACGGATCCCGTGTCAATGCCGTGATCGCCCCACTTGCAGTTGGCGGACCGTTCCTGACCATTCGTAAGTTCAAGGCCGACCCGCTGCGTATCGACGACTTGATTCGATTTGGAACGCTGAGTGTGCACTCGGCTCGCTTCTTGCAAGCCTGCATTGTTGGCAAGCTCAACGTGATTGTCTCTGGTGGTACCGGTACCGGTAAGACCACGATGTTGAACGTGCTTTCATCCTTCATCCCCTCCGATGAGCGAATCATCACCGTTGAGGACGCCAAGGAACTCCAGCTTGCCCAGGACCACGTGCTCTCAATGGAGACTCGTCCTCCGAACGTCGAAGGCAAGGGCGAGGTCACGATCCGTGACCTGGTCAAGAACACTCTTCGTATGCGCCCTGATCGCATCGTCGTTGGTGAGTGTCGTTCCGGTGAAGCCCTCGACATGCTGCAGGCAATGAACACCGGCCACGATGGTTCATTGACCACGCTCCACGCCAATACTCCTCGTGACTCACTGAGTCGTCTTGAGACCCTGGTGTTGATGTCTGGGTTCGACCTTCCGGTTCGAGCCATTCGTGAACAGACCGCTTCGGCGGTTGACATGATTGTTCAGCTGCAGCGTCTCCGTGATGGCAGCCGCCGAATCACCCACATCACCGAAGTGTCTGGTATGGAAGGTGAAGTCATCACCTTGCAGGATGTCTTCCTCTTTGACTTCACCGCCGGTGTTGATGAGTCTGGTCGCTTCAAGGGCTCCTTGAAGCCAACAGGTGTTCGCCCCAAGTTCGCCCAGAAGCTTGCTGATCACGGCATTCGGCTTGGTCCAGAAATGTTCTCCCCGACCCAGGGTGAGCCCGTGCAAGAGCAAGGTCGAGGCCGTCGATGAAACGGTACCTTGTACTTCTAACAGCGGTCCTCGGACTGTTTGCGCTGGCCGTGCCAGTCGCAGCACAAGAGCAAGACCAACAAGCCGGCCCGACAGTTCTCGTCGCCCAAGCGGTCGACGCACGAGAGACTTCGACGCTGATCACACTTCTTGCTGACGACTATCGAATTGGTGAAAGCCTTGAGATCAAGCACGATGGTGACAAGGTCGATCCCACTCGGGTTCGTACCGCCACCGAGGCGGGCATCAGGCAAGAAATCGTCTTCGTGGTCGATGCCAACTCGAACCTGGCCGCAGGCAATGTCTTTGAAACAGTTACCCAGGAGCTGAGTACCGCAATTCGGAACCTCCCTTCGGGGACGACCGTCTCGGTTGTCAGTGCTGGCGTCATCGCAACGGTTGTTGTCGAGCCGACAACAAACCTACAGAGGGCATCCGCAGACGTTCTCAACATGCGTCAATCGGGCAAGAGTTCGATCTTCAGTGCCCTGGGACTTGCTGGCGGACTGCTTTCGTCTGGTGATCACATCAGCACCGTGATGGTCTTCTCAGGCAACCCTGACCCAAGCGTGTCCGTCGACCCACTGTCGGCGGCGCAGATGATTGTTAGCAACCAGGCGCAAGTCGTTTCGCTACGATTCAATGGCGGCGAAGAACGAATCAACAAGCTCGTTGACGTCGCTGGTGGCCTTAATGTTGGAACCGCTGATCCTGCCGGAGTAGCCGAAGCAGTACGCGACGCAGTTACTGCTTCGTCAAATCGACTCCTGATCGAGTTCCCAGGGCTGACTGAGAGTGATCAACGAAGCAATGTTGAAATCACCATTGGTAACGCGTCGACCCAGTTCAACTACCAGGGTGGCCGGCTCACGACGAGCATGGCGGCACTGCGAACGGTCGCAGCTGAAACCGGAACTCTTTTCAGCATCTTCCACAGCAGCCTGGTTCTGTACATCGCCTTTGCAGTGTTGTTTGTCGGTCTTGGTCTGGCTGTGTTCTCCTTCGGATCAATCTTTGCCAGCGGCGAGAGCTCCCTTGAGAGTTTGATCAACCGATACTCAGGTGAAGGCGACGGCGAACTCAATGATGAAGAGTCAGCTATCGTTCAGACGGCTCTGGTTCGTCGAGCGGTTGAAATGTCGGAGACCTTTGCCGAGGACCGAGGGTTCTTGGCCAAGGTTGAGAACCTGCTGGAGCGTGCCAAGCTTCCTCTTCGTCCTGGCGAAGCGATGTCCATCTATCTCACCGCCATCTTCTTTAGCGCTGCCATTGGCTTCATCGTCCTTGGTGGACTTGTCGGTACGGTGATTCTGGGGAGCCTCGCAGGGTTCATTCAAATCGCTGTGGTGCAATTCCTGGCCAAGCGCCGAATCAAGCAGTTTGTCAAGCAACTGCCGGACACTTTGCAGCTATTGGCTAGCACCCTGCGGGCTGGTTATTCACTGCCTCAGGGTCTGGAAGCTGTTTCTCATGAGATCTCTGACCCCATGGGTTTCGAGCTTCGTCGAGCAATGACTGAAGCTCGACTTGGTCGTGAGATCGAGGAGGCCTTGTCTGGCATCGCCGAGAGGCTAGAAAGCGAAGACTTTGCTTGGGTTGTGATGGCTATTGGCATCCAGCGCGAAGTCGGCGGCAACTTGAACGAACTCTTGATGACCGTTTCGGACACCATGATCGCAAGAGAACGCTTGGCTGGTGAGGTTGCGGCCCTTACCGCAGAAGGAAAGATGTCGGCCATCATGCTTGGTGGCATGCCACCTGTTCTTGGCCTCGTCATGTGGATCATGAACCGTGAATATATGAATCAGCTGTTCATCACCGGCATGGGTAACGCACTTCTTGGTGCCGCCGTTGTGTCGTCGTTGATCGGCTTTGTCTGGATGAAGAAAGTGATTACCGTCAATGTTTGACTTTCTTGAAGTATTCGATTCCCTGGGGCTGCAAGCCCTCATTGTCCTGCTCTTTGCAGGAATTGGCCTAGCGATCTACTCGGTCCTGGCCCAGATGGATGACAAGGCGGGCCTGCGAGACGCACTGCGCTCGCTGGATGACTATGAGGTCGAGAGCGTTCGAGATCAGGAACTGCTTGTTCCCTTGAAGACTCGAGTCTTCGCTCCGGTTGTCGACATCTTCAGTCGCTTTGGTTCGAAGTTCAATCCTCCCGACTTTGTCGAAGAAATTCGGAAAAAGCATGTTCGTGCCGGCATTTATTCGCCGGACCGTGTCGAGCGGTTCCTGGCCATGCGCATTCTTGGATTCATGTTCATGCCCGTGTGGTTCTTGATCATGATCACGATCAACCCATTGGGCGTCCAGGGCAAGACTCGCATTCTCGCTATTGGTGTTGGCATGGCCATCGGTGCGATTGGTCCAGCAAGCCAGTTGACCAAGAAGGTTCAAGCCCGCCAGAAAGCAATTCAGCGGTCGCTGCCTGACGTGATGGACCTACTCGTGATCTCGGTGGAAGCCGGGCTTGGCTTTGAGCAGGCTTTGGATCGGGTCATTCAGAATGTCCCCGGCGAGTTGTCCGATGAGTTTTCCCGAGTCTTGGGTGAGTCCCGAGCGGGAGCATCTCGGTCTGATGCGCTTCGGGCCATGGATGATCGCTGTGACACCCCTGAGGTTCGTTCGTTCGTTCTTGCCATGATCCAGGCCGACACCTTTGGTGTCAGCATCGGACGTGTCCTACGGTCCCAGTCTGACGAGCTTCGAGTGAAGCGTCGCCAAAAGGCTCAGGAGCAGGCTCAGAAGGCACCGGTCAAGATGTTGATCCCTATGGTCTTCTGTATCTTCCCGGCACTCTTCATCGTTGTCATTGGTCCCGCCGGGATCAATATTTCCCAGGCGTTCTAGTACTGTCTGGGCGAGCCCGGGCGATTGCAGAAGGATGTTGACTGGCTGAAATGGTCGGGATTCGGCCACAAACGGGAATCGAGGGTGCAGGGCTTGAATGGCTTGGCCTGTTCCTGGTCAAGCCTGTTCCTGGCTAAGAATGGTGTCGAGTCACCAAGGTGAATCGGCCAGATCGCCAAGGCCGTCGCTTGCGAGGGAGGTTCGACACTGTCGGTCCGACCCGGCTGCAAGAGTCGTGCTTAGCGGCGAGACATGGCAGCCTCCAAGACCGTTTGCGGGTGTCGTTGAAGGATCTCCTTCATTGAGCCTTTCCCCGCACTCAAAGCCTGAACGCCGGCGCTACGCAAGTTCGAGACCCCGCTCCTTGTTGCAAACGGTTCCTTGTCTGAGGTGCCCGGGCCGAGACGGCCGCTCGAACGAGCTGGAGCTTCCTCGAATGGGGCCCAGGGATTCTCAACGCCTCGGTTCGAGAGGTGGCTCTGTCGTCGCTCGTTGTCGCCTAGTGAGCTGCCATACGGATTTGCGGGCTCCCGCTTGAGACAAAGCATGCAACCTGCTTGCGGGTCATAGGTTCGCCGACTCTTTTGCCGGTATGGCCGCGTTCGGGTTGCTTTCGGTTGGACCCAAAACGCGCAAATCGGGAAGTGCCGAAGCACTTCCCGATTCGTTTGTTCTACACAGCCTCCAAGTAGGAGGCCGAGGATCAGCTAGCGGTTTCGATAGCGGTGCCGACCTGGTCGAACTTGTCGGATGCACTGTTTCCGAGGGCAGAAACTGCAGCGATGCAGACAACGGCGATGAGGGCGACGAGAAGGGCGTACTCCACGAGGGAAGCTCCACGCTCGGTCTTGGCCTGTGCGGTGGCCCATGCCTTGATGAATTCGATGTGCAACATAGTATTACTCCGTGGTTTTTGTTATTTCGTCCCGTATGGGCTGATGCTTAATAGATCGGCGTGTGCGCCGGATGGCTGGATAGGCCATTCGGCTACCGCTGGCAGGTAAATCACCTGGCGATGAGCTGAGACCGGGTCCATTCACATTGCTAAGGGAACGTTCGGGTTGCTTTCGGTTGGACCCAAAACGCGCAAATCGGGAAGTGCCGAAGCACTTCCCGATTCGTTTGTTCTACACAGCCTCCAAGTAGGAGGCCGAGGATCAGCTAGCGGTTTCGATAGCGGTGCCGACCTGGTCGAACTTGTCGGATGCGCTGGTTCCGAGGGCAGAAACTGCAGCGATGCAGACAACGGCGATGAGGGCGACGAGAAGGGCGTACTCCACGAGGGAAGCTCCACGCTCGGTCTTGGCCTGTGCGGTGGCCCATGCCTTGATGAATTCGATGTGCAACATAGTATTACTCCGTGGTTTTTGTTATTTCGTCCCGTATGGGCTGATGCTTAATAGATCGGCGTGTGCGCCGGATGGCTGGATAGGCCATTCGGCTACCGCTGGCAGGTAAATCACCTGGCGATGAGCTGAGACCGGGTCCATTCACATTGCTAAGGGAACGTTCGGGTTGCTTTCGGTTGGACCCAAAACGCGCAAATCGGGAAGTGCCGAAGCACTTCCCGATTCGTTTGTTCTACACAGCCTCCAAGTAGGAGGCCGAGGATCAGCTAGCGGTTTCGATAGCGGTGCCGACCTGGTCGAACTTGTCGGATGCGCTGGTTCCGAGGGCAGAAACTGCAGCGATGCAGACAACGGCGATGAGGGCGACGAGAAGGGCGTACTCCACGAGGGAAGCTCCACGCTCGGTCTTGGCCTGTGCGGTGGCCCATGCCTTGATGAATTCGATGTGCAACATAGTATTACTCCGTGGTTTTTGTTATTTCGTCCCGTATGGGCTGATGCTTAATAGATCGGCGTGTGCGCCGGATGGCTGGATAGGCCATTCGGCATGTCCTTAGGCTCCGGCCTTAGGTGAGACGTGCTCACCCCGAGGAAGGGCTCAGTCAAGCGTGACAATTCCCATACGGACAGCACGCAGGACGGCCTGGGTGCGATCTCGGGCGTCGAGCTTCTGATAGATGGAGGCCAGGTGGTTCTTGACTGTCTTCTGGCTGATATAGAGGTTCTCTGCCACCTCGGGGGTGGAGCAGCCGTCAGCGATGAGCTGAAGCACTTCTTCTTCCCGCTTGGTGATGATGCGCTCTGGCTCACTCATACCATCTTGGCGGCGGACTTCGATCAGCATGGAAGCTGCCAAACGAGGGGAGAGGGCGGTCTCGCCAGCGGCAACGGTTTCGATTGCAGATGCGATTTCGTCGGTCGAGCAATCCTTGACCAAGTAGCCATTGGCTCCTGCTCGGATGGCATCGGCCAAAACGTCTTGATCGGCATGCATGGTGAGCATCACGATGCGGACTTCGGGCTGACGAGCCTTGATCTGGCGAGTGGCTTCCACTCCACCGAGTTCCGGCATCGACACATCCATCAGGATGACATCAGGTCGGACGGCAGCGGCGAGGTCAACGGCTTCGGCTCCGTCTCGGGCCTCACCCACAATCTCAAAGCCGTGCTCGGTCATTGACCGTCGAAGCCCCTCTCGGAGCATTCGATGGTCGTCAGCAAGCATCAGCCGAATGACGGAAGGTTTCCCGTCGGGTCGAGTCTTTGACATTGGTTCAGCTGAATTCAGCCCTGTTCGAGGTAGCACCGTACTGTTGTCCCTTCTCCTGGGTGAGAGATCATTTCGAGAGAAGCGCCGATACTGGCCGCTCGCTCTCGCATACCGAGGACTCCGTATGAGTCGATTCGGCCCTTATGTCCGTCGGGAATGCCCCGACCGTTATCGGAAATGGTCAACGCGGCAGCAGTGCCGTCGCATGTCCAGGTGATTGTCACCTGACTCGCGTCGGCATGTCGCTCTACGTTAATGAGTGCTTCTTGCGCAATTCTCCACATTTCTCGTTCTTGGAGGATGGGCAGACGGCTGTCGCGTTCGGAATTGAGTGTGATTTCGATCTTGCTTCGCTCGGCCACTCGGCCGGCGAACTCCTCAAGCGTCGTCGCCATGTCTTTCTCGGCTGCTACGTCGCTGCGAAGGTCATAGAGGGTGTCGCGAACCTCGCCAATCACGGTCCGCAGATCGCCCCGAAGACCAACAAGATCTTCAGTAATGGGCTGATTGCGACTGTCGCGATGGGATACGCGATCGACTTCAAAGGCCAGATAGGCCAGTGATTGCCCGATTCGGTCATGCAGATCGCGGGCGATTCGGGTGCGTTCCTCGTCTGCTCCCACCGTTCGAAGACGGCGAAACAGGCGAGCATTGTCGATGGCGAGAGCAACAGGCTCACTCATGGCTCGAAGAACTTCAAGGTCTCGCTGATCGAAGGCTTGAGGGGAGGTGTGCTCGAGAGCGAGCAATCCGACGAGCGATCCCCGAGCCAGCAGCGGTGCATAGAGAGCGGAGGAGTTTTTCGCCCCGAACCCTCCGCCAATACGGGCCAGGTCACCGTGAACAGTGACCTCGCCGTCATTGACGGCCTGTCGAGCTGAGTCAGGCAAATGTGAATCGTCAAAAGTGGTTGGAAGCTTGATCGAGTTGCGTCTGGCCACAAGCCAGCTCTGGTCGGCCTCATCAAGAAGCAGGATCGCCGACGATTCGAATTCGATCAGGCTGCGCAGCCTGGTCTCGGTAGATTCCATCGTCTCCTCCAGGTCCAACGAAGCGGGCAAGGTTCTGGCCACCCGCTGGAGGCTGAATAGCAAGGCGTTGGCCTCTGTTAGATCACTAACTTTTTCTAGTGTTGCCGAGTATTGTTCGTCGGCTTCAAGGGAGAGCCGTCGGCCGTAGCCAGTGACAATGGCGACCAGCAATAGGAAGGTGCTCCATTGCAATGCAAGACGGGTGTCCGGAGCGGCGCTTGTCTCCCCAAATCCGGCAATGGTGATAGCGATGGCGGAAGAGCTACTTAGCTGAATCCCAAAACCGAAGCCGCGGCCAAAGGAGGCAACCGTGATGGGTGCTCCAAGGGAGAAAATGAGCGGCGAGTGCCAGTAGCCGGTTGCCGTGACGGCCAGCAGAATCATTCCTAATTCGACAAGAAGGAGGTTGAATGATCGCCGACTGTTCAGTTCCCTGACCGGGGTTATTGTTCGCACGGCATTGATGGCAACCACGATGGCGACCCAAGGAATCACGGTGAAGTCGGCTGAAACAAAGGCTTCAGACGCGAGGGCGATCGATGCGATGGTTGTCGCCCAACGCACAGCCAGAATGGCTGAATCAAAGGTTTGCAGTGTTCCTTGCTCCGGTTGCTCTTGGGTCGGTGAGAGCCCCCGACGCTGGGCGTCAGTCTGATATCGCGAGTCCTGCCTCGGCTGTGTCCGGGTCTTGGGCCTCGTGTCAAGGAGGGTTGTTGAGTCGTTTGAGGGCATAAGGGTGTTGTGTTGTGCAGAACGCGAGAAGCGTGTCTTCTGCCCCTAACTCTTCGGCTCGTAGATGGGTTTTGTGAGTCAAATGGCCCAGAAGTGGGCCGAGCCGTGAGGCGCCTTTTGGGGTGGCTACCCGAGAAGTCGTCCTGCTAGCGTGAGCTGATGCGCGTCGTGGGATTGACTGGTGGAATCGGTTCGGGCAAAACGTCGGTATCAGAACTGTTGATGCAGTTCGGTGCCGAGATCGTGGACGCCGATGCCATTGTCCATGAGTTGCAGGCAGCCGGCCAGCCGGTTTTCTTGGCCATGGTCGAGCGCTGGGGTGATCGAGTAATCGACTCAGAGTCTGGGTCGTTGGATCGGGCGGCCGTGGCATCGATCGTGTTTGCTGACAAGTCGGAGCTGAAGGCTCTTGAGGCAATGGTGCACCCAGCGGTTGGTGTCGAGGTGAACCGGCGGGTTGAGGCTGCGACAGGAACTGACCGGGTACTCATCTTCGACAACCCGCTGCTGGTAAAGAAGAAGATCATTCAGACGGACCACGACAATTCGGGACCCAGCTCGCAACCAGATGCTGATCAGCCGCTGACTGAGGCCGCTACTGCCTTGGACGAAGGACCCAAGCCGGGTAGCTGGCCAGCAATATCGGCCCTGATCGTGGTCGATTGCCCGGTCGAGGTTGCCATCCGGCGACTCATGGAGTTTCGGGGCTTCGATCGAAGCGATGCCGAGAAACGAATTGCCGCCCAAGCCAGCCGCGAAGAACGGTTGGAGAAGGCCGATTTTGTGATCGACAATGGTGGACTGCTTTCGGCTCTGGGGCCCCAGGTCGACGAATGCTGGCAATGGATACAAACCGTCCCCGAATTTGAGCCTGCAAAATAGTACCGGAGATCTTCTACGTCAGCCCGGTGTCATAGCGTCTAGGTACGCTGCCAAGATGTCCGAATTTAAGATGGTGTCGTCTTTCGAACCTGCCGGCGACCAGCCAGCGGCGATCAAGGCCCTGACCGAGGGCATTCGCCGCGGAGACCAGCAGCAGACCCTTCTTGGCATCACTGGGTCGGGCAAGTCAGCAACCATCGCTTGGACAATCCAGGAGGTTCAGAAACCGACCCTGGTGATTGCGCCCAACAAGTCTCTTGCTGCCCAGCTGGCCAACGAGTTCCGTGAATTTTTCCCTGAGAACAAGGTCGAGTATTTCGTCAGCTATTACGACTACTACCAGCCCGAGGCCTATATCGCCTCTTCCGATACCTATATCGAGAAGGACAGTTCGGTCAATGACGAGATCGATCGTCTTCGTCACGCCGCAACCGCTGGCCTGCTTACCCGTCGAGACGTCATCGTTGTTGCCTCGGTCTCCTGCATCTACGGTCTTGGCTCGCCCGAGACCTACCGCAAGGGGTTGCTGTATCTGCAATTGGGTGAAGAAATCGACCAGCGTTCGATTCTGGAGAAACTGGTCAGCATCCGCTACGAACGCAATGATGCCAACCTGATTCGTGGCAAGTTTCGGGTTCGGGGTGACACGATCGAGCTGCATGCAGCCTACGAAGAAGTGGTGTTTCGAATCGAGTTCTTTGGCGATGAGATTGAGGCCATTAGTGCGGTCGATCCGCTCACGGGCGAGCGGATTGCCAGCCTCAAGGAGCTGGCCGTCTTTCCGAACACCCACTATGCGGCCGATGATGGGCATCTGGAACAGGCTATTGGCACCATCGAGGTTGAGTTACAGCAACAGTTGGCCAGTTTCGAGAAAGACAACAAGCTCCTCGAAGCCCAGCGCCTGCGGATGCGAACCCAGTACGACCTGGAAATGATGCAGGAAATGGGTTTCTGCAACGGGATCGAGAACTACAGCCGTCATATTGACGGCCGCCAACCAGGCGAAGCCCCGTACACCCTCCTGGATTTCTTCCCTGATGACTACCTGACGGTCATCGACGAAAGCCACGTCGCCATTCCACAACTTCATGGCCAGCATGCTGGTGACCGGGCCCGCAAAGAGACTCTTATCGAGCATGGCTTTCGACTCCCGTCGGCTGCGGATAATCGGCCGCTGCGCTTCGAAGAATGGCTGGAGCGTGCCGGCCAGACCATCTTCTTGTCGGCCACCCCGTCCAACTATGAGAGGGAGAATTCCAGCCAGATTGTCGAGCAGATCGTTCGTCCAACTGGACTGCTGGATCCCGAAGTCATCGTCAGGCCGACCAAGGGTCAGATTGACAACCTCCTTGAAGAGATCAATGGTGTTGTCGAGAACGAAGGCCGGATTCTGGTCACGACCTTGACCAAGAAGATGGCCGAAGATCTGACCGACTACTTGTTGGAGCAAGGTGTCCGGGTTCGCTATCTGCATAGCGAGATTGACACCATTCAGCGGATCGAGACGCTTCGGGGCTTGCGGCTGGGCGAATTCGATGTCCTGGTTGGAATCAACTTGTTGCGAGAAGGGCTGGACCTTCCCGAGGTGCAGCTGGTCACGATTCTCGATGCCGACAAGGAAGGCTTCCTTCGCTCGGAGACTGCGCTTGTTCAGACCATCGGGCGTGCCGCCCGAAACGTCGAAGGTCGCGTCATCATGTACGCCGATCAGGTCACGCGGTCCATGAATCTAGCCATCAACGAAACCAATCGACGTCGAGGACTGCAGCAGGTCTACAACGAAGAGCATGGCATCAATCCACAAACCATCAAAAAGGCCGTCACGGACATTCTCAGCATGCTGCGGCCAACCGACACCGCGCCAATGCCGGGCAAGGATCAGCGTAAGCGTCGGCCAATGGAAGAGAAACGACGTAAGGAACTGGCGGCACTTCCCGAGGAAGAACTCAAGGGTCTGATTCTGACGCTTGAGGAAGAAATGCATGAGGCTTCCGCCGACCTCCGCTTCGAATATGCCGCTCGGCTACGGGATGAGATCAAGGATCTGCGCCGTGATCTGCGAGAGATGGTCTGAAACTTCAAGCGAACATGTGTACCCCTTGAATTCGAGGGCTAGCCTCCCACGGTGGCCAAGAACTCGATCATCATCCGTGGAGCCCGAGAGCACAATCTCAAGAACGTCGACATCGAGCTTCCCCGGGAGAAGCTGATTGTCTTCACTGGGCTCTCTGGCTCTGGCAAATCGTCGTTGGCCTTTGACACCATCTACGCCGAGGGGCAACGTCGCTATGTCGAATCGCTCTCGGCCTACGCTCGCCAGTTTCTGGGCCAGATGGATAAGCCCGACGTCGACTTCATCGAGGGTCTGTCGCCCGCAATCTCCATCGATCAGAAATCGGCCAGCCGCAATCCGCGCTCCACGGTGGGAACGGTCACAGAGGTATATGACTATCTGCGTCTCCTGTTCGCCCGAGTTGGCACACCCCATGACCCAGATACGGGGGAGCAGCTAGTCAAACAGACACCCCAGCAGATTGTCGACCAGGTTCTGCACCTTCCGGAGGGGACCCGCTTTCAGGTTCTGGCCCCAGTTGTGCGAGGGCGAAAAGGCAATTATGAAACCCTGATGACCGACCTGGCGGGGCAAGGGTTCGCGCGAGCCATCGTCGACGGTGAGTCAGTGGAGCTTGGTGGTGACCTCCCGGAACTTGAGCGCTATGAGACTCATGACATCCAGGTCGTCGTCGATCGGCTGGTTCGTCGTGATGGTATCGAACGTCGTCTCACCGATTCGATGGAAACAGCATTGGGGCTGGCAGAAGGACTTGCACAAATCCAGGTCATGCCCGACCGCGACGATGACGGCGATTCGGAGCCTCAGCTGTTGGTATTCAGCCAGCACCTGTCTCGTCCGTCGGACGGAAAGAGCTTCGAAGAACTCGCTCCGCGAAACTTCTCGTTCAACTCTCCTTATGGAGCATGCTCATCTTGTGACGGCTTGGGAACCACTTATCGGGTTGACCCTCAGCTTGTCGTCCCCAACCCTGGCTTGTCGGTCGCCGATGGAGCAATTCATCCCTGGTCAGGAAACCGAAGTCGCTACTTCACCCGCCTGGTCGAGGCTGTTTGTGGCGAGTACAAGATCCCGATGGACGTTGAGTGGTCCAACCTCCAAGCTAAACATCGCAAGCTCCTGCTCAATGGTGGCAAGTCCAAACGGGTTACGGTGCAGTACAAGAATCGTTATGGCCGAGAGCGGACCTATGACGCCACCTTCGAAGGGGTTGTGCCCTACCTACGGCGACGTCATGTGGAGTCCGAGTCCGATAGTCAGCGCGAGCAAATCGAAGGCTACATGCGCGAGGTGAACTGCCCCGATTGTGACGGTGCTCGCCTCAGTCCACTATCCCTGGCCTGCACCATCGATGGCTACAGCATCGCCGATGTCTGCAACATCTCCATTGGTGAGGCTGCCACCGTGTTAACTGGTCTGGAGCTAACCGACCGGCAGCTACTGATTGCCGAACGGGTCATCAAGGAAATCAACTCACGACTGAGTTTCTTGCTCGACGTCGGTCTCGAATATCTGAGTCTCGGCCGCTCAGCGGCAACCCTGTCTGGGGGTGAGGCCCAACGCATTCGGCTCGCCAGTCAGATTGGATCCGGCTTGGTTGGTGTCCTGTATGTGCTGGACGAACCCTCCATCGGACTTCACCAGCGAGACAACGCCAAGCTGATCGAGACATTGAAGCGGCTACGAAACATCGGCAATACGGTCATCGTTGTCGAACACGACGAAGACACCATCGCCGTTGCTGACTACGTTGTCGACATCGGCCCAGGGGCCGGGGAGCATGGCGGCGAAGTTGTCTACAGCGGCAACGTCAAGGGCTTGCTACGAAGACGAGCCTCGATCACCGGTAACTACTTGTCCGGCAAGAAGTCCATTCCTGTTCCCAGCCAGCGCCGACTCCCGAATGAGAACAAGCTTCGAATCATTGGGGCAAGAGAGCACAATCTACAGTCCATCGATGTCGACATTCCGCTTGGCTTGTTTGTTGCCATCACCGGTGTGTCTGGATCGGGCAAATCGACCCTGATCAATGGCATCTTGTTGAAGTCGCTCATGCAGTCCATCTATGGCTCCAAGAAGCCGCCCGGTTTGCACACCGCAGTCGAAGGCTTGGACCACCTGGACAAGGTCATAAATATTGATCAGTCACCGATTGGGCGAACACCACGGTCTAACGCCGCCACCTACACCGGCGTGTTCGATCATGTTCGCAAGCTGTTCGCCAAGACAAACGAGTCGGCCGTGCGTGGCTATCAGCCGGGCCGATTCTCCTTCAACGTTGCCGGTGGCCGCTGTGAAGCATGTTCCGGTGACGGAACCATCAAGATCGAGATGCATTTCCTCCCCGATGTGTATGTGCCATGTGAGGTCTGCAAGGGGGCCCGCTACAACCGCGACACGCTCGAGATCCAGTTCAAGGGCAAGAACATTGCTGAGATCCTGGACATGCCGATCGAAGAAGCGCTGGAGTTTTTCTCCAAGCAGCCACCGATTGCCCGCCATCTGCAGACCCTCGTCGATGTTGGCCTTGGCTATGTCCGCCTTGGCCAGCCAGCACCTACCTTGTCTGGCGGGGAGGCCCAGCGCGTCAAGCTGGCCTCCGAGCTAGCCAAGCGGTCAACCGGGCACACCATTTACCTGTTGGATGAGCCGACCACCGGGCTGCACTTTGAAGACATTCGGCGCTTGCTCACGGTGCTTAGCCGCCTGGTTGACCAGGGCAACACCATCCTGGTAATTGAGCACAATCTTGATGTGATCAAGACCGCCGATTGGGTTATTGATCTTGGCCCGGAAGGGGGGAGTGGTGGTGGGACCGTGGTTGCCACCGGCGCCCCCGAAGACTTGGCCGAAGTAGCCGAGAGCTACACCGGACAATTCCTCGCACCCCTCCTTTCAGGCGAGCGCGCCAACAAGTTGGCCGCCAGCTAGCAACTGCTTTTGGGCCATTGGACCCACGCCGGATGAACCCGACCGGTCGATAGATGCTTTGTGGGAAAGATCGTGTTGCGAAATCGGCGAACTGGGTCCTCAGCCCGAAGATCAGATCGTCGCGCCAACAACGACTCCCTGGCGAGATCACTCTGGCCGCTGGTCCTGGCTTGGCTAGCAGCATTGTCCCTTTGGATTGTTGTTCTAGTCCAGGACGTTGTTCCGGTCGATCAGTTGTTACTGGACAAAGCTTCGGACGGCGCTATTCCTTGGTACACGGGATTTGTTTCGAGCCTCGGAATCCTGCTCTGGGTCATGACCGTCTGTGCTTGTTCCGCGACGGCCTTTGTCGCCTATCACGGCGACCGAACAGCCGCCACCAAAGCATTTCGCGGAGCAGCCATCTTCTTCGGCGTCCTGCTATTGGATGACCTGTTCCTTCTTCACTCTGATGTCATCCCGAGACTTATTCCTCTGTCCAAGCACGCCATCATCTCGATTGAGGCTGGCCTGGGGATGCTTTGGCTTGTCCCCGCCTGGTCAGAAATCAGGCGTACTCGCTGGGAGATACTGGCGAGCGCTGGCGTCGGCTTTGGTACATCGATCCTGGTCGACATCTTGCTTGAAGAAGCGGGCTCGAGCACCCTCGTATTGGTCTTGGAAGATGGGGCGAAGTTCCTTGGGGGTGTCGCCCTGGCTACGTGGGCCATCGTTACCGCGGCCGACGTGATCCGCTCGGTAACCAAGTCTTCTCAACAAGTCAGCGAGGCCGCATTAGCCAGCCCGACAGGGTCTGCCAGGGAGACGGGGCCAGTTCGTCAAACAGTGCCACCTAGTCGGTAAAGAAGCCGCCATCGGGGTGCAGGATTGTGCCGGTCATATAGCTTGACTGATCACTGGCCAGAAAGAGAGCGGCATTGGCAATGTCGTCGGGCTTGCCCTTGTGCGCCATCGGAATGAGCTTTAACAAGTCTTCCTTGACGTCCTCGATCTGATCGATCATGGCGGTCATATTGGTATCGATGAAACCAGGACCAATGGAGTTGACCCGAATGTTCGCTGGGGCCAGCTCTCTGGCCGCCTTCTTTGTCAACATCCAGACACCGGCTTTGGAGGCGGTATAGGGGGTCGGGCCCGCATCAGGATTCTTGGCTGCGATGGAAGCAATGGTGATGATCCGGCCACTAATTCCTTGCTCGATCATGGGCCGAGCGCAAGCCTGCATGGCCAGGAAGGTCCCGGTGAGGTTGACGTCGATTACTCGTCGCCAGTCCTCTAACTCAATGTCGCAGAATAGCAGTGCTGGCTGTTCCAGATAGTCCAAGCGCCGGAGGGCAAACTTCATGTCGCGCTCGAGGTCGCCACTGTCGTAGTTGCCGTGGCTGATGCCAGCCGCAGTGACCAATATGTCGAGCCGGCCGAATTCAGATATTGCGGTCTCGGCCATCACCTCGTTGTCCTGCTTGCTGGCGGCATCCAGCTGTACGAATACTGCTTGACGGCCAAGCGCCTCGATGGCAGACACTGTTTCCCGTGCGGTCTCGGGCTGCACGTCTGCGATCACGATATTGGCACCCTCCTCCGCCATCCGGAGAGCGGTGGCGCGCCCAATCCCGTTCGCTCCGCCGGTGATGACTGCTACCTGATCGTGAAGTTGCATGACCGTTTCCTAGCAGGCAAATGGCTCCAGGGCCAGATGAACTATCGGGAACCGATCAGTCGGAGGCTTCTTCGCAGATGAGAACGGGAGGCCGGGGGTCAACCACGATGGCGCTCACGCCGGGCTGAAGTACATCAGAGGTGTTGAACGAATGACCGCTGAAGCCAATGACTCCGACCAGTCTGCGGGTCCGGTCAAGTACTGCTGTACCAGGAGGAAACAATGGTGTGTCTTCCGACGACAACCCGACGCTGGTCGGAACCCCATCGTTGTCAAGGCGGAAGGAGTCGATGGTGGCTTCTACCGCAACGAAGTCGGTGCGGACAGGACCGGACTGGGCAATCAGGAAGGATCCGGGAAGTACAACAAAGACCGACTCACCGGTGCGGAGCCCGGTAGCCGTTCGCCAGACAAACGGCTCACTCGTTGAATCCAGGTCAGAGCGGACCACGACCATGTCTTTGGACTGGTCTATTCCAACTACTGCCCCGGAGGCGGATCCTAGTCCGGAGTCACCTCCGGGTCTGGAGATACGGACGCTGCGAGGTTGACCGGATTGATTGCTCGGAGTGATGATGATGTTTGGGCCAACGATGAGTCCGTGCTGCGTGGAGGTGACGCCACAAGCTGAGGACAAGATGTCAACGATCTGATTGTCGAAGCTCGCATCCCTGTTGATGGCCTCCGCAGTGCCGGTGTCGTCCACAAAAGCGAGGCCCGTGTCTGGATCGGCGTCCCAGCCGTAACTACCACCGAGAGCAACGAGTGCCAAGGTGGCAAGAGTGGCGATGAGGGTGATGAGGCGATGGAATCGGAGAGGTCCGACGCGAATTTTGGCGTTGATGAATGCTGACGGGGCAGTGATCGCTCGGTCGCTTGCCCGCTCAATTGACGCGCCACAAGACGTACACGTCGTCTCAGATTCGGCCAGGGGGGTGGCGCAATCGTGGCAGTGGTTCATATTAATCGGGTGACCAGGAAGTCTGGAATGCGCCCGGAGGCACGAAGAAGGTGATGTAAACAGGCTTAGGGCGTAAGCCGTTCTTGAGTTCTTCATCGGCCGCTTGGCCCGTAACTTGACGACCTAGCATTGCAGGGTGGTTACCCGTCCGCCCGCTGGCACGATCCCTGATGAGCCCGGCTCCTACCAGTTCAAGGATGTTGAAGGCCGAATCATTTATGTCGGAAAGGCCAAATCGCTCCGATCGAGGCTTTCGAACTACTTCCAAAGCCAGTCCAACATGCATCCGCGGACCGCCCAGATGGTTAATACCGCGGCAACCGTTGAGTGGATCCAGGTCCGCAACGATGTCGAAGCGCTGATGTTGGAGTACAACCTCATCAAGCGGCATAGGCCGCGTTTCAATGTGCGACTGGTCGACGACAAGAGCTACCCGTACCTCGCTGTTTCTCTCAGCGACGAGTGGCCACGACCTCGGGTGATGCGGGGACAGAAGAAGAAGGGGACCCGCTACTTCGGTCCCTACGGACACGCGTACGCGATTCGCGAGACATTGGATCATCTACTGCGAACGTTTCCAGTTCGAACCTGTACCGACTCAAAGTTCAATCGCCATGCCAAGTTGGGTAAACCCTGCCTGCTCTTTCACATCGAAAAGTGTTCGGGCCCTTGCGTTGGTGAGGTGACCAGTGATGACTATCAAGAGATGGTTGATGGGCTCTGCCAGTTCTTGGAGGGTGACACCGACCCGGTGTTGGCCAAGCTTGAGATCGAGATGCGGGCTGCTGCCAGCGAGCTGGAATTCGAGCTTGCCGCCCGCGTTCGCGATCGAATTGGAACCGTGCGCAAGGCGGTGGAGCGCCAGCAGATGGTCGCGGATCGCAACGAAGACATCGACGTGATCGGGATTGCTCAAGATGACCTCGAAGCAGCCATCTTTGTCTTCGTTGTTCGCAAGGGTCGGGTTCTTGGGCGACGGTCCTTCGTGATGGACAAGGTTGAAGAGCTGACAGCTAGCGAGCTGGTTGACCGAATCCTCGAAGGTCTCTACGACGAAGAACCTGCGATGGGTATGCCCAAGACCGTGCTGGTTCCGGAGGAGTCATCGGACCCCGAGCTTTATCAGGAATGGTTGAGTGACCTGCGTGGCTCGAAGGTGGATATTCGGGTGCCTCAGCGAGGAGACAAGCGCGATCTGCTAGCCACGGTAGTGAAGAACGCCGAAGAAGAGTTCACCCGCCACCGGATGAAACGGGCGACTGACCACAACAGCCGAGCTCGTGCCCTCAACGAATTGCAAGAAGCGCTTAGCCTGCCAGAATCACCTCTGCGTATCGAGTGTTATGACATGAGCCACCTGTCGGGAACCAACTATGTCGGCTCAATGGTGGTAGTCGAAGATGGTCTGCCAGCCAAGCGCGAGTATCGACGATTCAAGATCAAGACCGTGGAGCAGAACGATGACTACGCCGCCATGGAAGAGGTCCTGACCCGGCGACTCAAGAACTACCTGGTTGAACGAGCCAAGCCAGTGGCCGAACGGGGCAAGTTTCAGTACCCGCCCCAGCTCTTGGTCGTCGACGGAGGCAAGGGTCAGCTGACTTCGGCCGTGCGAGTCTTGGAAGAGCTAGGCCTCTTCGACGAGATTCCGGTTTGCTCGTTAGCCAAGCGATTCGAAGAGGTCTACCTGCCCTATCAGTCCGAGCCGGTTCGCATCCCTCGCCAGTCAGAGGCTTTGTATCTTCTGCAGCGGCTTCGTGACGAGAGCCACCGGTTCGCCATCTCCTATCACCGCAAGCTCCGGGCCAAGGAGATGACTCGCTCGGTCATCGACGACATCCCAGGTCTGGGTCCAGCAAGAAAGAAGCGCTTGCTCAAAGAACTTGGCGGAATCACCAAGGTGAAACGAGCAGAACTTGATCAGCTGGAGGCGTTGAGCTGGCTACCGGAGGTCGTGGCCAAAGCTGTCTATGACAAGACCCATGGGCTTGCTGGTTGAGGCTGGCCAGATCTGAGTCTTGCTGGCCAGGCTGATGCTGGACCGAACTCGATAGCGTCGCTCCATGGTTATGAACGACGGGGCCTGGAATGATCAAACGGCCGGATGGTGGCAGCGTGAGTTCACCGATGGTGTTGACCCCGAGTACACCGAGCAGATCATTCCACTCATCGCCGGAGAGCTAGAAGGGCTGTCCATCATTGTCGACATTGGCACCGGTGAGGGTCAGGTCGCTCGGGTGCTGCAAGCCGCGGGCTCACATGTGATTGGGTTAGATCCGATCCGTCCCCAAGTCACCGAGGCAGCCAGTCGTGGGGGAGGACCGAGCTATGTTCTTGCACCCGCTGACCAGTTGCCCATTGCAACCGCCGCTGTCGACGGAGCGGTTGCTTGCCTGGTGTTCGAGCACATCGATGCGGTGGACGAAGCCATCGCCGAGGTTGCCCGCGTCCTGCGTCCCGGCGGCACATTCTTGTTCCTGCTCAATCATCCACTCTTGCAAACGCCAGGTAGTGGCTGGATCGACGATCAGATATTGGACCCACCTGAGCAGTATTGGCGCATCGGCCCGTATCTGCCTGAGGCTGAGACAGTGGAAGAAGTCCAGAAGGACGTGTTCATCCGATTCCTGCACCGGCCCTTGTCGCGCTACATCAATACACTTGCTGCCAACGGCCTGTTGCTGAGTCAGATGTTTGAGCCTGCTCCACCTCCAGGATTTCTCGCTCAAGCTCCCGAATACTTCGAAGCAGCAACAGTCCCGCGCCTATTGGCCCTTCGCTGCACCAAGATGTGAGAAACTAGCCAGATGCAAATCACTGTGGTGAATGGACTGTCGGGTGCCGGTCGATCAGTAGCAGCCGGCGCACTGGAAGACCATGGTTGGTTTGTCATTGACAACCTGCCCGCTTCGCTGGTGCCAAAAGTTGCCGAACTAGCAACGTCCGCGACCGGTGGTTTTGAGCGGGTCGCACTAGTCATGGCTGGCTATGACGTCGAGATGGCTAACCAGATTGAAGCCCTAAGAGAGCAGCTCTCCAATGTGACGGTTGTCTTCCTGGAAGCTTCGGACGAGGTCTTGATCCGTCGCTATGAGAGCACCAAGCGGCGCCATCCGCTGGATGACGGACATGGCGTTCCTGCTGCCATTGTGCAAGAACGAGAACGGCTGATGGAGGCTCGGGGTGCCGCCGATCTGATCATTGATACCAGCGATCTGAATCCCCACCGGCTTCGTGAACGCTTGATCGAACAGTTTGGCAACACCGAAGATGTCGGAGCGATGCGCATCACGATTTCCTCCTTCGGCTTCAAGCACGGAATCCCGCTTGACGTGGACATGGTCATGGACTGCCGGTTCTTGCCCAACCCTCATTGGGACCCTGATCTTCGCCCGTATTCGGGCTTAGACCCCCAAATCCAGGAGTACGTGTTGGAACGGCCAGATACCGAAACCTTCCTGGATCATCTTGACTCCCTGCTGGAGGGATTGCTGCCGGCTTACACCGAAGAAGGCAAGTCCTATCTCGGAATCGCCTTCGGTTGTACCGGTGGTCGTCATCGCTCAGTAGCGGTAGCCGAAGAGATTGCTCGGCGCCTCAAGGACAAGGGTTGGAAACCACGAGTAAGCCACCGAGACATTGACCGGTAGACGCCCCTCCTCGAATTCGCGCCCCGGGCCACGAGTTGTTGCCCTTGGTGGCGGTCATGGTCTTGCTTCGGTGCTGAAAGCGGCACGGACTTATGCCGGGGATATTGTTGGCATCGTGTCGGTCGCTGATGACGGTGGCTCCTCGGGGCGCCTTCGACACGAGTTAGGTCTGCCTGCGCCCGGCGACCTGCGGCGTTGCCTCTCGGCCCTCGCGGCTGATGACAGTGTGTTGGCAAAGTCGCTGGAGCATCGTTTTGATCGAGGGGCCCTGGAGGGCCATGCCGTTGGAAACCTGTTGATCGCTGGCCTGGCCAGTGCCACAGGCGACTTCCAGGTAGCAATCGAGGAGGTGGCTCGGCTGATTGGAGCCTCTGGTCGGCTGATTCCTGCTACCACTGGATCGGTGAGTCTGGTTGCTGATTCTGATGTTGGAGAACTCACGGGCCAGGTCACTATTGAGCACGCCAGTGGTATCCGGAATTTGCGCTTTGATACCGCAGACCCAGAGGCACCTGAGGCTGCCATCGAAGCGATCATGGCGGCAGATCAAGTTGTCATTGCGCCAGGATCCTTGTTCACCAGTGTGCTCGCCGTCGCCGTGGTGCCTTCAATCTTGGATGCGCTCAATCGGACGTCGGCCCAGCGGGTCTATGTGGCCAACGTTGCCAACGAGCGGGCAGACCTTCGGGGCTTCTATCTGCCCGAACACGTTGAAGCACTTCGTTTGCATGGCGTGGTCCCCGACGCAATTCTTGCTTGTCCCGCAGTGCACCTGGCCAGTGAGTTGGCCTCGGTTGCCCCGGGAGTGGTGATCAAACTGGCCGAGGTTTCGGCCGAAGATGGCTGGGGGCATGACCCGATCAAGCTTGGCGTCGCACTTTGTGAGCTGGCCGATTCGGATGCCTCAAAGGCAGGCGCTGAAAACTAGTCCATTGGGTTCATCCTCTGGCCTTGCTTGACGGCTAACATCGGTAGCTCGCGAAGCAATTTGGAAGGCAAGCAATATGACCATTCGTGTCGGAATCAATGGCTTTGGCCGCATCGGCCGCAACTTCTTTCGAGCAGCCAAGAAGGCTGGAGCCGATATCGACTTTGTGGCGGTGAATGACCTTGGCTCACATGAGACCATGGCTCACCTGCTCAAGTACGACTCCGTTCTTGGACAGCTTCCGAGCACGATCGAGACAGTCGACGGGGGCTTGTCCGTCGACGGTGACTTCCTGAAGATTTTGAGCGAGCGCAACCCCTCTGACCTGCCTTGGGGCGAGCTTGGCGTCGATGTCGTCATCGAATCAACCGGTGTGTTCAACTCCCGTGACAAGGCTGCTGGCCACCTCGAAGGTGGCGCTCCCTACGTGATTGTTTCGGCTCCCTGTGGCGGAGCCGATAACACCTTCGTTCTTGGTGTGAACGAAGACACCTTCAATCCCGAGACCGACAAGGTTGTCTCTAACGCCTCTTGTACGACCAACTGCTTCGTACCCATGGTTCACGTCCTGGATCAGGCCTTTGGGGTCAACCAGGGTCTGATGACCACCATCCACGCCTACACCGGCGACCAGGCATTGGTCGATGGACCCCACAAGGATCTTCGTCGGGCCCGTGCCGCGGCAATCAACATCATCCCAACCTCAACCGGTGCCGCCCGAGCTACCGGAATCGTGCTGCAAAGCATGCAAGGCAAGCTGGACGGGACATCACTTCGAGTCCCAGTTCCCACCGGTTCACTTACTGACTTCACTGCTGTGGTGAACGGCGAACCGTCAGTGGAAGAGGTCAACGCGGCTTTCGCCGCCGCCGCATCGGAAGGTCGCCTCGCTGGTGTGCTGGATTACACCGAAGCACCAATCGTGAGCTCGGACATCGTGACCTCCCCAGCCTCGTGCACCCTTGACGCTGGCATGACCATGACTCAAGGTTCCTTGGTCAAGATCTTTGGCTGGTACGACAATGAGTGGGGTTACTCCAACCGCCTCGTCGACCTTGCACAGATCGTTGGCGCTGCCAACAAGTAATTCTGTCCTGTTGAGCGACAGTCAGCGGCCTGGGGGTCCTGGCTGTCGCTTTCACAGGGTCTATCCCGCATGAGCCATACCAACAATGACTTAGACGAGTAGGTAATACGAACATGGCAATCTTTGGTGTCCCGGAGCTGGAGGATCTTGGCGGTCTGGACGGGAAGTCCGTCCTGGTTCGAGTGGACTTCAATGTGCCTATGTCTGACGGCGAGATCACTGACGATCTGCGCATGCAGGCAGCACTTCCGACCCTGTCGTGGCTGCAAGAACAGGGTGCCAAGGTGACGGCCTGCTCTCACCGTGGACGACCAAAGGGCGAACCGAATCCTGAGTTCTCGATGGATCCGGTGCGCTCGCACCTGGCCACGCTGGCTCCTGGTGTTGAACTGTTGGAGAACCTGCGATTCAATCCGGGCGAGACGGCCAACGACCCGACTTTCGTGACTGAGCTTGTCAGCGGCCACGACGCCTATGTGAATGACGCCTTTGGGGCGTCACACCGCTCCCACGCTTCCATTGTTGGGCCACCACAGCATCTTCCTTCTGCTGCCGGGCGTCTGCTGGCCAAAGAAGTTGAAGTCTTGTTGGGTGTGCGAGATTCGCCCCGACGGCCCTTCGTCGCCATCATGGGCGGAGCCAAAATCTCCGACAAGCTGGCTGTGATCGAATCGCTTCTGGAGCACGTTGACTCCATCATCATTGGTGGTGGCATGGCCTTCACCTTCTTGAAGTCCAAGGGTCACAATATTGGTGACTCCTTGTTGGAACCAGACATGATCGAGACCTGTGGCCGACTGCTGGAAAGCGGCAAGATCCACCTGCCCGAAGACATCACCGCTTTCTCTGGCGGCAAGCTCTTCGAACCCGAAGCCGGGGGAGAGGTCCGCCAAGCTGGAATCAGTTTGGCGTCGGGCTGGATGGGCGTCGACATCGGCCCCTATTCCGCCGCGCTGTTTACTGACATCATTCTCGACGCAGGAACCGTGCTTTGGAATGGCCCAATGGGCGTGTTCGAAGATCCCCGTTTCGAGGCCGGAACCCGATCGATCGCTGAGGCGATGGCCGAGTCGAAGGCCTTCACCGTTGTTGGTGGCGGCGATTCGGCGGCAGCAGCCAAGCAATTCGGAGTTGATGGAGACATCGACCACATGTCCACCGGCGGTGGTGCATCCCTGGAACTGATCGAAAAGGGTGACCTTCCGGGGCTCGCCGCCTTACGGGACGGCATCAAATAGTATTGCTGTCACGAAGACAGCCGGGCTGAGGTGTCCGACCACCCTCCCAGAAAATGTCACTAGACCACCGTTTGAGCGAAGGAACCAATATGGCCGAGCGTAAGCCAATCATCAGCGGCAACTGGAAGATGCATCTCAATCACTTTGAGGCACTCAAGCTTGTTCAAGAGCTGAGCTATCTGATCACCGAAGACGATGTCGATGCAGTCGATATTTCCCTGCATCCTCCCTTTACCGACATTCGCACCGTGCAGACCGTGCTCGAAGCCGACAAACTGCCATTCCACCTGGGTGCCCAGCATTGCCACTTCGAGGAGAAGGGTGCTTTCACCGGCGAGGTAGCGCCTTCCATGCTGGCCAAGCTCAATGTTGGCTATGTGATCGTGGGCCACTCGGAACGCCGCGAAGTGTTTGGCGAGTCCGATGAGATGATCAACAAGAAGGTGCTGGCGATTTTGGCGGCGGGCATGCTGCCCATCTTGTGCTGTGGTGAGACGCTGGAAGAGCGTGAAGCTGGCGAGGCCGAATCAAAGATCACCCGACAGGTAACCGCTGGCATGGCCAAGGTCACTGCTGAGCAAGCAGCTGACATGGTCATTGCCTATGAGCCGATCTGGGCCATTGGCACCGGACGTACCGCCTCAGCCGAAGACGCCCAGTCCATGTGTGCTGCGGTTCGATCGGTAGTTGCTGGCCTGTACGGCGAGGAGGTAGCCCAGAGCGTTCGTATCCAGTACGGCGGCTCGGTGAAGCCGGTGAATGCTCATGAGCTGATGACCCAGCCCGATATTGATGGCGCCTTGGTCGGGGGAGCAGCGTTGGAAGCTGACTCCTTTGCTCGCATCGCCCAGTTTCGTCTTTCGGAGTAGCTGGTCCGACGACCACCGGAATGGGTGAGTCCGCAACGTGATGATGAAACGTGGATTGAGGTTGCTGGTTGGCGTGAGTCTTGTTGCCGCGGCATGTAGCAATGTCGAGGAGGTGGCCGAGTCGGAGCCGACGACCAGCGAGGTCGTTGCCACCGTTCCTCCGACCACACCGCCTCCGACCTCGCCACCAGTTCCGAACCCGGGTGGGACCTTGGTTTGGGTCCATGACGAGGAACCGGCGGATCTTCATGTCGATGACCCGGACAATCAGCAGGCAATCACGTCATGGATTCGGAGGCCACTGCTCGAAGGTCTATACGGATTGGCTACGGGCTCGGAGTTCTATCCCTCGCTACTGGCCGAGGAGGCGAGTATCACCGTTAATGATGATGGCTCGGTGAGCTTTGGTTTTGTCTTGCGAGATGGGCTGCGATGGTCCAACCGTGATGCCCTCACTGCTCACGACATTGCCTACACCTGGGAGATCTTGTCTGAGGGATGCCGCCTTGATGATGACGGCACGATTGGCGATGGGGGCGGTTGCGTCTATCGAAAGGGGCAGCGGCTCGGCTATGAGCTGATTAGCGATCTTGCGCGTTGTGTCCGACACCAAGTTCAGTTTCACCCTCGTTGAGTTCTTCGCTGGCTGGAAAACCATGTTCGCCGAGGTCTATCACCCGTCATTTGGTGAGACCGCAGCGCAAGTCAATCAGAGTCTGGCCCAGTGGAGCAATGAAGATGGTGCCCTTGTTTCGTCCGGGCCGATGGAGTTTGAGTCTTGGGAGGTGGGAGAGCGATTGTCGCTGATCCGCAATGAGAACTATCACGGATCACGGAGTCCGGATATCGAGAATCCGGGGCCAGCCTTTGTGGATGGCGTTGCGGTGTTGTTCGTCGAAGACGCAGCGGAGGAGATAGCGGTATTGCAGGCGGGTGATGCCCAGGTTGTGGTGGCCTCTCCGCTAGATGGATTCGCCGAGACGCTTGGTGATGCCCCTGACTTTGTGGTCAAGCCAGTATCGGGGTCGTCCTTTGAGCACTGGGGGCTGAATCTGTTGAACCCTCATCTGGCCAAGCCAGCGGTTCGGGAAGCGCTGGCCTATGCCCTGGACAAACAAGAGATTGTCGCATCGCTCTATGGCCCGCTGTTTGGGTCTGCAGCTGGGGAGCGAGATCTGGGCAATACCTACTGGATGGCCAATGGGGGGGGCCTATGAGGACCATCAGGAGATGTATTCGGGGGCCAAGCTTGAGCAGGCTATTGCTGCTCTTGAGGCCGCTGACTATGTCCGGATTGGTTCCGGAATCTTCTCCCATCCCGTTGATGGGGTACTGGTCCTTCGGGTTGGCACAACTTCGGGTGATGCCAGCCGGGAGTTGCAACAAAAGCTGTTTGTGCAGCAGATGAGGGAGGCAGGGATTGAGATCGTGGTCGAGAATCTGCCTCCGGACGAGTACTTCTCCCAGGGGCCATTTTCTGCTCAGGCTCTGCTGGCCTCGACCACTGGTGGGGAAGAAGGGGATGCTCGGGTTTGGGATATCGCCCAATTCGCTTGGTTAGGAGGCTTGTGGCCGGGGCAGCAGTCGGGTGCCTATCTGAGTGGGAGTGGTGGCAATCCTTATGGCTTTGCTTCAGAGGAGTTCGACATGAAGGCTGAGGCCTGCGAGGCCACGGTTGATGAGGGGGAACGGGCCGGGTGTTACAACCAGCTGGACCAGTTCGTGACCACTCTTTCGCCGGAAGGTGACGGCTTGTTCATGCTGCCGCTGACCCAATCCCCGACGTTCTTTGGCTACCTGTCGTCACAGCTGGTGCAGGTAGGTCAGGTTTCGGCTGACCCAGGTGTTGGGCCGCTGGCCAATGTGGTTGATTTCCGGTTCCAGTCCTGAGGCTTGGTTGGCGCAGGCTCTCGCCTGTGTGGCACCGCACGGTGATCGGACGCTGCTAGCCTCTCTAGCGCTATGACATGGGTCCTCGGAATTCTTTACTTCATTACTGGTGCGGTCACAATCACGTTGGTGCTGTTGCACAGCGGGCGTGGTGGCGGCTTGTCTGACATGTTCGGTGGAGGCATGGGATCGGCGGCGGCTGCGTCGACGACGATGGAACGAAACCTGGATCGGTTGACGATCTTGATGTCACTGATTTTCGTATTCCTTACTGTTGCCTTGTCCTTCGTCCTGGACTCCTGAGCAAGAACTAAGTCTTTTGGCCTAGGGGCCGATGGTTTGGGATGTGTATGTCGCGGGCTTTGGCCTGCCTTGTTGGTGCCCTGACCTTCGCGTCAGCATGTACGGGATCTGGGTCGGTTGATTCAGCATCCGATCTTGATGATGTACCCGGAGAGTTGGCCTTCATCGAAGAGCCTGAAATCGAGCCGGCACTTCGCATCGCGCTGACTAGAGGCGGGTCCGGTGATAGCGCTGGAGTCGAGCCAGGTGCCTTTGATCCCGCTGATTTTGATCCGCTGCTCATCTCACTCAATGATCAGAGCGCGGTGGTCGTGAGTGATCTCCTTTATGACGGCCTGACCGAGGTGGTTGGCCGTTCTGGTGAGCTTCGTCCCGGGCTGGCTTTGAGTTGGGAAGCGAATGAGTCTTTCACTCGATGGGATTTTGTATTGGATCTGGAGCGAACAAGTGCGCCTGAGGTCAAGCAAAGTTTTGAGCGTCTGATCCGTTCGGGTGGCTTGATGGCCGCACTGTTTGATGATGTTGTGGGGATTGAAGCATTCCTCGCAGGAGATACTTCGACGGTTCTTGGTCTTGTGGCCCTTGCTGACGGCACGTTCAGTATCCGGGTGTCCCAGCCGGATGCCGGGCTTGCCTGGTTGCTGAGCGGGGTCGGATTCTCGGTCGTCGGCGAGAACGGCGGGCTCACGGGGCGTTACTTGGTCGACGACTCCTCTGCGGTGAGTGACTCGGACGCAGTCGAGCAGCCAGCGCTTGATTCGGTTGTACTTCGATCGGACGAAGCAGCGATTGAACTTGTCTGGGCCAGTGACGATGGCGCAGCTAGCGACGCAGATCTCGATGCCTCGGCGTTGTTGGCTGCCGGGCTCGCCGATGTTGCAGTGGTCGACACGTCACTTCTGCCGCCCCTATTCGAGGGAGACGTCGTTCTCGGTTCCAGCCAGTTCGTTGTGCTGAATGGTGCCTCGGCGGAGATGAGGGACTTGCTGAAACGTGAGGCTGTCGTGGCCAGTATCGATGCGGAGGCGCTTGGGCGGGCCTCACATCTGGTTCCCGCCGGTGACGGTGGCGTGCTGAGTCCAGCTCTCGCTGGCTCTGGGCCTGGTGGTTGTGTCTGGTGTGAGGTTTCCGTCGATCGTCGGCGAGATCTGGCCCAAGTTATGCCAACTATCGGGCCGTTGGTGATTGGCTACGTCGATGCTGAGCAGGAAGCCGTCACTGAGTCATTGGTCGAACAGCTAGGCCAAGCGGGGCTGTCGGTCTCGGCGGTCGAGATGGCTTCGAGCGAGTTGGCTGCTGGGGTCGCTGACGGATCCGTGGATCTTTTCCTGTTCGGTTGGGTTGCCCCATCGGGCTCGTTGGACGGAAGTATTGGTCCCCTGTTTGCTTCATCTGGTTTCAGCAATGTGTTCGGGATTGGTTCGGCTGAGGTCGACGCATTGTTGGCTCAAGCCAGCCTGGTTGGGGACGACCAGGATCGTTGGGCATTGCTGAGAGAGGCCGAAGTGAAGGCGCTGAGCCAGTTCGTTGCTGTGCCCTATGGGTCCGAGGTCGCCGGAGTTCTGGGGGTTGACGGGATCGATGAACTGGTCGTGCGGGCCGATGGCTCGTTTGATCTGGTGGGAGTCGGGTAAAGCCGTAGGAAGTGAGTGGGGATGCGTTAGGATCTCCTAGCCCTCAAGTCGGAGTGGCGGAATTGGCAGACGCGCTAGCCTAAGGAGCTAGTGTCTTAACAGACGTGGGGGTTCAAGTCCCCCCTCCGACACTGAGTTTTCCCAGGTCACAGGCCTGGGAATTCTGCTTTTTGGATCCATGTCATTGATTTGTCACTAGGTGGTGCACGGCCCGTTGAGTTAGGGTGTCGAACATGTCGGGATCTTGGTCTAGGGGAGAGCTGGTTGTTTGGCGGGAGGTGCTTGGCCTCCAACCCACTGAGGTGAAAGCACCGTCGCTGGTGAGTGGTGTGTGGGTAGGGCTCCCTGTCTTTGTGGTTGAGGACTCACCGAAACAGCTCGTGAGCTATACGGCGCCGGGGGCTGAGCTTGGTTTCGTAGCCGGTGACTGGCCGACGCCGGATGGTCTTCATCCCTGGCATTGGCGCGAGAGCTGGCAGGGTCATGGCTGTCTCATGGTTCAGAGGCCGCAGGACCATTTCGCGGTTTGGCATCTTTGGGATGGTCCGGATCGAGACTTTGTTTGTTGGTATCTGAATCTGCAGACCGCCTTCTTGCGGACATCGCTTGGCTATGACACTCAGGATCTGGAGCTTGATATTGTCGTGTTCCCCGATGGTAGCCACGTCGTGAAGGACGCTGAAGTTCTTGATGACCGTGTTGCCGAGGGCAGGTTCTCTTCTGAGCTGGTGGACTGGATTCGTGATTATGGTTCGGAGTTGGTTTCCCGCTTGGAATCTGAGGGTCCCTGGTGGGACAGGACTTGGGTTGATTGGGTTCCGCCAGTCGAGTGGGTGAATCCGCGACTGCCATCGTCATGGCAGCAGTAGCTGGTTCGATGACCGTGCAAACGGTTCTGTGTCATGGGTTGTGGGTGCCCGAAACTCTGGCGTCGCAGGTCATGCAGCATTTCTGTATTCGTTGATGAGGCCGTGGCAGCGGGTTGATCTGGTGACTCGCGTCGATGGCGGGGGAATACCCATGCGGTTTTCTTCGTCGGCTAGCGGTGGCCGTTGATGGAGTGAGCGGTGCGGTCGGTGTGCGTTGTAGTGGTCGATGTAGTCGACGACTAGCCGTTCGAGCTGGTGTCGGTTCCAGATGATGGTGCGGTCCAGCAGCTCACGACGAAGTGAGCCGATCCAACGGTCAGCGAGCGTGTTCGCGAGTAGGGTCTTGAGGATCTTTGAGCCTTCGGTCCGAAAGACTTCATCGAAGCTGTCGGCGAACTGGCTGCCGCGGTCACGGACCAGCGCTTTAGCGGGGGCTAGCCGGTCGGAGTGGCGGATGGAGCAGGTTCCGGGCGGCCGCCGAAAAGTGGCGTTCTTCGAGGTATTGGAAGCGGAGAGCAGGGGGTATGGCCACCATTGACTCAGATTCTCAAGTCTCGAGTCGCTGAAGACGAATAGTCCCTATGGACTCTGTAGATTTGCCCTCACCCGAAGCCCTAGCCAGCGAACTCATCTCAGTGGGTTCGAACTGTTCCGCAGCTGACGAGCTTCTTGACCCAGTTAGCCGACACTTCGCGACCAATCGGGACTGGGACGGTCTGGATGAATTCATGAGCGAGGTTGCACGGTGTTCTCTCACCGAAGTGCACCTTGCCGCCACGAAGGAGCCTGACTACAACGTCTTCCGATCAGAGATATCCGAGATGATCGCTCTTGCTCTAAGAAGTGCGGCGTCGAACCCTGCGATCATTGCGTTCGCTATGAGCTACTACTACGACGGCAGTGACGACGGCAGGTTTGGTTTCTATCTATGCGACAAAGGACCAGACGACGTGGCAGACTGGATGGCGTTTTTCGTCGAAAGTCTCAACGGACCTCTTGTCCACCCGTACTTCGAGTACTGGTCTACTCTGTCCAGATCCGATCCACCCGCTTCGTACGTCGGCTTCGCATTTACCACGAACCGGATGATGGCCATGATTGGCAGAGTCTGGGAGCAGGAGGGCAATCGTCGTATTCCTTTTGCCTTTGATGAGACGGAAGGCTTCTTCCCGATTCTCTTGTGACGGAGTGATCCAACCGCTGACAGCCCGGACTCAGAACCCGCAGCCGTTTCGGCGTTTTGGGGCTAGTTGTCCGTCCCAAGTCCTCTCCCTGTGAGGACAGCACCGTTGTGTCCGGTCCGAACACAACGCGTCTAGGCCAGTAAGAATGATGCTGGCCGTCAGAACTAGATTGGCAAGATCAATAGTGCCTCAGACCACCTTGCTCGCGAGTTCGGACAGGCAATGATTGCCGTCCCAATATTGAGCGTGACGTACCTGGACGGATTAGGAGCATGGAACCAAACGTAGTTGAGGATCCAGCTTCATCGTATGAGGTCTCCTTCGGATTCCCGGCCAGGTTGTTTGAGCAGAGCGAGCAGGTCATGGGCTCTCTTGGACAGGGACTGCTGCCGGGTATAGCTGGCGACAGGGTCGTGGTGGGCGGTGAGGAGCTGGTCCTTCCGTGTCGTGTCTACGTGGATCCTCCATCAGCTTTGCTGTCCGTCTCGGAGATTCTGGTTGAGCGACTCATCACAAGCTGTGTACTGTCTCGCCACCACGACGGCTTCGTTCGCCAGGAGCAAATGCGGAGGCTCATTGCTTCTGAAGAACCCTGGGTTATTCCCTACGTTCTTGCTCTAGTTGGTGAGTACGTGATTGAGATCCACCAGGAGATAGTGGATCTTCTGTCATCGGCCCTGCAACGGGACGAACAGAAGCGAGATGCCTACGCCCAGGTGCTTGTATCGAATCCTGAGTGGTGGCTTCTTCTTCAGCAGAGGGTCATTAGCTATTGGGCCGTCTACTACCGGTTTGACTACCCAATGATGAGGCCGAAACGGAGACTCCCTGTTAACTATCCGGCTGCTCAGGTCATCCGTGGGCTGTCGTTGACGTCGAATGAGCTGACCCTGCTGAGGCCGTTGACTCATCCAGACTAGATCCGGTTGCAGAGGCCAGGACGCGGCAAACTGAGCAAGCCGCCTGTCACACGCTGACAGTAGGTTCGTCACTATGGCGTTCTTGGGAAGTAAGTTGACTAATACGAGGGCCAACTGATGAGCCATGCTCAGCAGCTGGCGTTGCTTGACCCTGAGAGGCCCATGGCAGACTGGACACCAGATCCCAACGGTGAACATGGCGAGGTCTTCACCCGACGCTGGGTTGTCGACCTGGTGCTTGATCTCGTTGGCTATGACCCTGAAATTGACCTTGGCACAGTGACAATTGTTGAGCCATCGTGTGGATACGGGGCTTTCCTGCTTCCAATCGTTGAACGATTGGTCACTTCGTGTCGACAGCACCAGACTCCGCTACTGGACGCTGCGCACGCAATCCGAGCCTTTGATCTCCTTGACCACAATGTCGAGATCGCTCAGAAGGCGGTCATGGTCAAGCTCATGGACATGGGCGAGACGATCGAGACCGCCGAGTACCTGTCCGGAACGTGGGTAACCGTCGGTGACTTCTTGCTCACCAATCACGAAGGCCGAGACGTCGACTTTGTTGTTGGAAATCCTCCATACATTCGCCTCGAAGACGTCCCGGACGATGTGAGCGACGCTTATCGAGCCACTTGCTCGACAATGCGTGGCCGAGCAGATATCTATGTCGGGTTCTTCGAAGTGGGTTTGGGCATGCTGAGCCCGCAAGGAAAGCTCGGCTTCATTTGTGCTGACCGTTGGATGCGCAACCAGTACGGCGCTGCGCTGCGTGAACTGGTCTCCTCCAGCTATTCGGTCGACTCAGTCATTGTCATGCACGACGTTGACGCCTTTGAAGATGACGTTTCCGCCTATCCAGCGATCACGATTCTTCGCAACGGCGAGCAAGGACCTGTGCAGTTGGTTGACGCCAAACAATCCTTTGACGAAGCCTCAGGCCAACAGGTCAAGGCTTGGTCGAGTGGTTCACGAATCAAGCCGCCGGTTTCGGAGGCCTTTGAAGCGGGGGAGTTACCAGACTGGTTTGATGGACCTGGCCTTTGGCCTACCGGCTCCCCACACCAGCTCGACCTGATAGCCAAACTCGAGAACCAGTTCGCACCTTTGCAGAACGAGGCAACGGGAACACGTGTCGGAATTGGCGTTGCCACGGGGTGTGACGAGATCTACATCACGGCCCAGGCTCCCATGGTCGAAGCGGATCGTCTGATGCCGCTGCTGATGTCCAAGGACATAGCTGGTGGAATACCGGAGTGGTCTGGGCGCTATCTCATCAATCCTTGGGAGAACGGCAAGCTTGTTGATCTTGAGGACTATCCGGGCCTAGCCGCCTACTACCAGGAAAATGGCGAGCAGCTTCGAGAACGTTACGTGGCGAAGAAGCGACCCAAGGTTTGGTATCGCACCATTGACCGGGTCGATCCAGAGTTGCTGGACCGGCCGAAGTTGTTGTTGCCAGACTTGAAGGCGGCGGCTCATCCAGTGCTTGATCCGGGGGGCTACTACCCGCACCACAATCTCTATTTCGTAGTCTCCGATGTTTGGGACCTAGAGGTCTTGGGCGGGCTTCTGCTGTCAGACATTACGAACCTCTTTGTTGGTGCGTATTGCGTGAAGATGCGAGGCGGGACCTACCGGTTCCAAGCCCAGTATCTTCGCAAGATCCGTGTCCCTGACCCCGGGGCGATGTCGAAGAAGACAGCTGCTCAACTTCGTAGGGCGTTCCGTGCCCGGGATACCGAAGCAGCGACCGCAGCTGCGCTGGACGCGTACGGACTGGATAGTGATGCGCTGAGACCAGTGCCGGTGTCGCAGATTGTTGCCGGAGCGATCACGGTTTGACAACTCTCAATGAGGCAGACTTCTAACGTGCCTCTTCCCCTAACTGCCCGCTGGGCGACAAGTGAGCGATGCCAGCCGTTCCGCGCTGTCTATACCGAAGCTCAGCAGGGGAACTATAAGAGTTGGAACGAGGTCGAAGACTCATTCCTTGCTGCCATGTCGGAATTCGACTCCTCAATCGGAGCGACGGTTGGAGCCGACCTATCCGACGAAGAGAAATCGGAGCTTGGAGCTGACTTGCAGAACGGCAAGGGGGACTTCTTCAATGATCTCCTCGCCTTACTGTTGGAGAACTGCTCGGGCATCGACCTGCTCTCAACTCGACGCAAGGTTCCCGGCCTCATCATCCCGAATCACAATCTTGATGGCGTGTATCCCAATGACGGGCCCATCCAGTTTCTGCTGGAAGCCAAGATGATGGGGACGCCGAAACACATCCAGAGTCCCAAACAAAGGGCGGCCGGACGAGCAGGATCGGCAGACATCGACAAGCGAGTGAAGGAACTGGCCTTCAAGTGCATCGATCTCAAAGGCGAGCACAGTCGTATGCAGACCATGGCTGGGGCAAGCCCCAGCGCTGGCGGGCCCGGCGGCGGTGATCTGACGACTTGGTTGCGCTCCATCGGTCCGAAGATCTACTTCTTCATAGGTGTCAGGGTGATCAGCGACAGTGACTTTGAGCGGACAATGACTTGGGCTACTACCGCCCAGCAGGTCCTTGACGCGGTTGGAGTATTTTGTTTCCAACCAGTGGATGACGGCTACACGGCCTATCGCAAGCGGGACGATGTACCAGCCAGCCTCCAACTTGAGCGAGTGCTGTACAAGGCCTGCACCGACTTGCAGGCGATATCGAATTCTCAAGAATCCGGGAACTAACGAAGCCCCGAGGGCGTCCAAGAACCATGATTAGTAGATCCTGTTTGGCGGTTGTCTTGCTCCTCGGTCTCCCCGGGTGCTCGAACGTGGCTGAGCTGTCTGATGATGTTCTGGCGGACGGCGGGGGCGACGATCTGGCACTGGACAATGCAGCCTCTCACTTCGACTTGCAAGATGCCCGAGCGGAGCAGAACGCTGCCGCGAAACGCTGGAGAGAGAGTGAAATCGACACCTATGAGCTTCGAATCAGGTACGACATCTCGGGTGGGCCTACGCAAGTGCTCAGCATTGTTGATGGCGTCTTCGTTTCCGAGATGATCGAGCCGGACGAAGATGGTGAGGTGTACGGCATCTTCGAGGGTCCTGACGACCCGCGTTCGGTCGAGGGCCTCTTGGCTTTGACAGAAGCGTACGTTCGCGGTGCTGAATTGGCCCCTCCGAATGATCCAAGCTCATGTGATGGCCACTACTTCTGGATCAGCTACGACAAGACTGGACTTCCTGCACGTTTGGACACAGGTAGTCCCTGCGAGGACAGTGTTGGGGTCCGCATCGACCTAGTGGAAACAAACGGATAGGCAACGGCGACCAGTACTGAGACAGCATCGCCGTCTAGGCACAAGGCAGCGCCGCTCTGGCCGCGATGAATTTGGAGGCCGTTGGTGAGCATCGAAGCAGACGCTGCTGTTAGGCGAAGACTCGTGACGATCGCCGATGAGCTGGGGGACCTTGCCAGAGACGATTTTGTGGCAAAGCATCGCTTGAATCTTGAGGCCGACGAACTCCGCCTTCTGCTAATGCAGTCCTCTGAGAAGGATGATGAGCTGCTCAAGTCTTGGGCGAGCACCGATGAATATGACGCAATGATCGGTATGTCGCAGAACTCCGCTGTTCGCTCTTGACGGGTGGCCAAGAGCTTCTGTACCCTGATCCGCACTTCGACGGTGAGACAAACGGAGCGAGGCCGAGATATGCAGCAGTCGACTGACTGCGTTGCGAGACCTCAGATGAGATCGAAGAGGCTGTCGAACGCATGAACGATTCGGGTATCCTTGAGGGCGTGTGTGGAGCGCGAAGCAGGTGGCTCAGATCGCCACGGTGGCGGGCGGGTGCCGTGATTATCGCTGTTCTCGGCCTGCTAGCTGTCGGATGCTCGTGGCGAGGCCCGGCGACTTCCGTTATCAGATCGAATGACGAACTTGCGGCTGCCTGGTGGAGTTGGGCAGCAAGCGAGCCCGATTCGACTAACCCTGTTGTGGACGATACCGGTGCTGACTGCGCCCGGAATCAGCCGTCAGACGTTTGGTTCCTGGCCGGGAACTTTGGCGGCACGACCGTACGTGCCTGTTCAGTTCCGCCAGGTCGCGACCTGTTCTTCCCAGTTCTCAACGCGATGTGCGCCGAAGGGGAGAGCTGCGAAAATTGGTTCGACGGAGCATATGTCAGGGCTCAGCTCGACGGTACCGATCTCGACGTCATTGAGATTGATGCCGGTCCGGTTGTTGTCACTGCTGTCGAAGGTAACACTGTCACGATGGCTGGCGGTGAGTTCTCGGCATTCGTTAGCGGCTGGTGGGTGCTGCTGTCAGCTCCAGCGTCAGGAGCGCACACATTGTCAATTGAGGGGCGAACGATTGATGGTTTCTCGGTGGATGTCACGTACTGCCTCGTCATTGAGTGAGGAGAGGTGCTGGATTCGTCACTGCCGATTGTGTTGGATCAGGCACCAACTCAAATTGCTGTGGAAAGTCGTGATCAGTCAGGGCATTAGGGCAGCGTCAACCACTCCACGACAGGGGGCCTGGTTCAGACCCCTTGTCGTGGAGATCCAACAGCGTATTGTTCTAGACGTTCCCGAAGCGGCCCTCAGGTACCGGAACCTCGGACCAGCCCCCGCTGTCTGGTAGGTAGCAGCGGTACGGGGTTTGTGTCCCCCGGAAGGAACTGCTCGCAGTCGAGGCGCTGATTGACACGCAGAATCCGTCGACGTAGATGTGTGGGATGGCAAACGTCTGCGTCCCAGGCTCCAGCAGATCAGTATCGAATCTGACGTGGGCTATACCAGGGACATCGGCCAGTGGCACGATGAGGGCGGAATAGTGAGCGATGCTCGGCACGAATTCGAATGTGATGGTCGCGTCACAGGACCCCTCTGCACATGTGCTCGTGCCGCCAATGACGAAGTCCTCCACGTTGGGGCTGAGACGGTACACGTTGACCCAACCGATGTTCTGGCCGCTGTTCGCTCGTACTTCGAGATGGCAATTCCGCAGAGCATTGGTGAGGTCGATTTCCACATCAACCGTAATGGGGGCCACACCAGTGGCCACATCAGTCCAGGAGTCTCCGTCTTGCCATCCCGCTGGGACACAAGTCGGTCCCGAGTGCGACCTTCGGACCTGCACGACTATTGGACGATTCGGGGCCGCAGGGTTCGGTTGAACGGTGACTGGCACCCAAGCAGTCATCTGTTCAAACGGGATGTGCTCGGGATGGCGAACCGACTCAATGTCATAGTGCAGGGGTAGATAGAAGTAGCCTTCCCAGTCGAGCTTCACCGTTGAGTCATTACCGTTATCCACGACATAGGAGGCGTCAATGTTGATGCCGAGGTCCGCATCAAAGGCCGACTCGGGGATATTGAAATCGATGCTCGCGACGGCATCGGGATACCAACTGGGGCGGTAGGTGTGCTTTGTGAACTCCCAGTCATCCACGTTCGGGCCAATGAGTGTCAACGCACCATCCTGCGCCAAACCACGGCATTCCCAAATGAATACGTCAAAGACATATCGCAGGCTGACTCGGTAGGGAGTCGTCCCCCAAGTACTGGACAGTTCGGCTTCGTCAACTTCGAAATCGCAGGAGAAATGCCGGGGCCTAGAAGGCGGGCTGGCAGACGGCCTGGCAGGAGGAACGACAACCGGCGGTGCGTTCACACCATCAGTTGGGTCCGCTGGACGTTCAGGAATGACTGGTGCCGGGCGGTCAACAATGCCAGTCCTTGTTTGGTACTCGGGGCTGTTGCTGAAGCCGATGAGCAGTTCGCCGCGGGTCACTGAATCAAGACGGTCGATCCAGTACGCGAGACCAGAGTCATCTGGCGTACGGCCCAGAACGTTGCGATAGACGAGGATCACGAAGTCCGTGTTGTTCAGGGCTCCGTACCGGTTGAAGAACTCGGGGCTGGACGTGAAGGTTGTGGCCATGGCATCAAGACCAAGACCACTGGCGCGTTTGGTGAGCCAATAGTTCAGACCCTGGGCATCAGGGCTCCGCAGAAACACTGCCCGGTAGAGGCGCTGGATCTCCGCGACGTTCAGGAAGCCTGTCGTCATCTTGAATTCGAGGGATTCGCTGAAATGGGTCATCAACGCACCTCGCGTCATGCCCTTGGTCATCTCGCTCTGCCAATGGGCAAGGCCGTCGGGGTCCGCTACTCGGTCCAGCACTGACTCATAGACCAGGGCGACGAATGCTGCATCATTGATCGAGCCGTACCGGATGTTGAATTCTGGGCTTGTGGCGAATTGATCTGAGATCGAGGCGAGGCTGGCTCCGGCACGGTGCTGATCGATCCAGAACCAGAGACCGCTGGCGTCTGGAGCACGATCGAAGTAGGCGACGTACAAGCGGTAGATGGCGTCGGCGTCATCGACTGATTGGTAGGCCCCACCAACAGTGCTCGCTGTGGTTTGAGCGTGGGCATCTGGGTGAATCGTCGCTCCGGCAGGAGCCACCGATGGAGTGGCAAGGGTGAGTAACATTGCCGCGATTATCACGAACCTGGCTTGACGCATGAGAAGATGGTCTCACCCTGTGCTCGAACCTGCGACAAGTAATTGTCCGACACTCTGGGCCGATCGACCTAGGTGTCCTGCGAAAGACGAAGATGGGAGCAATAGTTTCCGCCGCCATCCAGATTGCTTCGCTAATAGGCGGACGTCGTGGGCCCGTGCTGTGTCGCTTGTCATTGATTTGTCATCAGTTGGGTCCGGAATTGGGCACTTCTGCGAATGCCAGGGCAGTGTGTCGGGCAAGAGAAAACATACTCTGACCAGCACTTATGCAGACTACACAGCTCTGAGGATCACGACCATTTCTGGAGTTCAAGTCCCCCCTCCGACGCCAGATTCGAGCGTTTCCGCAGGTCAGAAGGTCGCGTCGGGCATGATTTGGTTCGGGAGGGCGAGTTGAACCCCCACGCTCAACCATGCCGAGCGGTGCGAGTGTGGTGCGAGTGGCAGTCGCCGGCACGCCGCACCACGTCCCGATCAGATGTGTCGATCTCGATCTGGGACAGGCGGCGGGCTAGTCCGGCGGGGTGAAGGTGCCCGCACCCACGAGCGGCTCGGACCCGTCGCTCGAAGTCATGCGGATGGGTGCGATGGCCGAGGGTCATGCCGTGACGGTGTGAGTTGAGCTGATCGGGAGCTTCGGCCACCAGGTCCCGGTCCGCCCAACGATGTTGTGGTCCCGGTCGGCCAGAGCGCTGAGGAGTAGACATGCTTCGTTGTCCAGGGCCTCCCAGCTGTCGGGGTCGATCGGTTCGAGGGCGCCGATCTCGATGCAGCCCGGACCAGTTTTCCAGACGCCAGCGACCCTTCCGTCGACGAGCACGGTCGGGAGCACGTCACCATTTCGTCGGATCACGTGAGGCCGATGGTTATCGGGGATAATGCGGCTCCGGTCGCGGTAGGCGAGCAGGGTGCTGTCCCACATCGCCATCAGCCGTGGAGGTGCTGGCGTGTCGGCAGCGGGTAGATCGGGGGCGTCGGGGAGGTCGAACAGCTCGTCGCCATCGATCGTGGTGTGGGTGACGAGCTCGTCACGCATGGCCTTGAAGGCCGGGCGGGCAACCGACATCGGCTGCAGGCTGAACTGGGCGAAATCAGCGATCGTGGCCGGGCCGAACCCGGCGAGGTAGCGGCGCACGAGGGATCGAACGGCGTCGTCGATCGATGGGCGATCGAGGGCCGACGCTCGCTCGTAGTGGGTGTTTCTATCGAACGACCACGGCTGCCCGGTTGGCGAATGGACCAGCGGGGCATAGGTCTTGAGAGCCCACCACAGTCTGGGCTCGTCGCTGACGTCGCGAGCGAGGTGGTCGAGGATCTCCGCTTTCGATCGCGGTGTCTCCAGGAACTCGAGCAACGGGGGCACAGCTGCGTCGGCGTCCTCGGTTGTGAGGCCGGTGCTGCGGTAGCGCCGATCGTTGAGCCGGGACGCTCGCAGGAGTGGGGTCGACGCAGCGTGGAACACCGGATAGTCGGTTGCGTCGACCGCGTGCAGCGTGACCCTCATCAGGGACGCCTTCACGAGCGAGCGATCTGCGAAGGCCTGGTCGACGGTGTCGAGATCCAGGCCGGCGATGCGGTTCCACAACGCGATGTAGGGCGCTGGCGGAGACTGGGCCTGCAGTGCAACGATTCGGCGCACGACCTCGCTCACCGTCGCAGGCTCGCGTCGGAGCAGCCGCTGACGCTGCAGAGTGGCTCGGTTCAGTTGATCGGGGCCGATGGTGCTCATTCGCCGGTTGCGCCATCGACCGCTTCGCTTAGCAGATCGGCCACGGTGCTCTTGGGCCGTTCGACGGCAACGGCCAGCTCGCAGTGTGAAACATTGAACGACATTTGCGGATTAATCTACACCGCCGAATCAATCGTTCTCAATTATTGAGTCAATCGACGGGTCGGAGGTTCGTAGCCATCGCCAGCGCTCGGCCCGCCCAGATCCGGCATCATGCGACCTGAGTAGGGGAAACATCTAGGCTGCCACCAGCTCGACGCTCCAGGGTGCGCGTGTACTTGGCGTTAAACTGGCCCCTCCGACACTGTGTGATGTGTCAAGACATCGGATCCCTCGAACCTGCGATTCGGGGGTTTCGTTTGTTTTGAAGCGGGGCTGGTAGCCGCGGGTTGGATCCAGGGTCAAGGCTCTGAGTAGTTCTCCGGTGTTGGTTGCGATGACGCGGATGTTGAGGTCGTCGATTGACAAGATGACTGCTGTGTGTTTGTGGGCGCCGCCGAATCCGATGTGGTGCATGCGGCCGGTTCGGCGTCGTGACACGGCGCCCTGTTCGTTGTGCTGGCACTCCGAGCTCGGGTCGGTGATGAGTGGGCGATATCTGGCCTGCTATGAACGGTACCGGACTACTCTTCCTTGCTCGCTACCCCAGGTTGAAGGAACTCGGCGATGAGTTGCTGCACGGGTGGGAGGGTGTCACTTTCGAACCAAGGATTCTTGGCGAGCCAGTGCTGGTTTCGTGGTGAGGGGTGCGGGAGTACCACCTGGTTCGGAAGGTATGACGCCCAGTTGGCGACGGTTTCGGTGAGGGTCTTCTTGGGGTTGACGATGTATCGCTTCTGGGCGTAGGTGCCGATGATGATCTCGAGCCGGGCCTCGGGTAGTTCGTCCAAGAGTTGTTCGTGCCAGAGCGGAGCGCATTCCGGCCGCGGCGGTTTGTCGCCTGTGGCTGCTGACCCTGGGTAGCAGAATCCCATAGGTACAAGAGCAACGATGTGGGGGTCGTAGAACTCAGCATCGGTGAGCTTGAGCCACCGTCGAAGCCTTCGGCCGCTCGGGTCGTCCCAGGGGATGCCCGATTCGTGGACCCGACGGCCTGGGGCTTGGCCGATGATCACGATCCGCGCTTGAGTGCCGGCTTGGACGATGGGGCGTGGCCCATGGTCGAGGTGTTCTTCACAGGCGGTGCATTGCCTGATGTTGGCGAGGAGATGGTTGAGCGATCTTGAAGTCATGTGACCGGCGTGTGATCGAGGGTGCTGGTGGGCACGGCGAGGGGTATGGATGCGTAACCGAGGTCGATGACGATTGAGGTCGCCGACGGCTGTTCGGCGCTTCCCTGGTCGGTCGAGCATGGTCGTCGAGGCTCCGATTGACTGCAACGATAGCGCCATGACGTATTTGCGTCCAACGATCGAGGGTAGATCGAAGCGATTCGGCGCCAGGGCGCCGTTTTCCCGAGGAGGGATGGGGAGCGCTCCGCCGTTGGGTCGTATGAGTCACGATTGTGGGAGCGGGATGAACGCCGCGAGAACGGCTGGGTGACCCGTCGCTGCGAGCAAGACAGACCAGTGTTGTGCCTCGGTGAGTGTCAATAGAGGGTTGCCGGTTTTGTTGATGGAATATGCCTGACTAACTACCTGACTTGAACTGAGGGCGGATTGATCCACGCCTGCTCCGGTTGAACCGGCGGCTGAGGACGCCCCCAAGCGAACCTCTCCCCAGCCATTGACATCAGTGTCTTACGTATGTAAGGTGATTGTATGACCACTAGTGTGACCGTTCGACTAAGCGATGAGCATATGGAGTGGTTGAGATCAGGTGGACGGACCGCGACTGAGGCTATTCGTGACGCTTTGGAGCGCGCTATCAAGGAGGACAGCTACCGCAAAGCACAACAAGTGTTGCTCCGCCTCCCACTTGAGACCGAGGACGATTGGGGAGACCCGCAAGAATTCATGTTGCAGGCGCGACCTGATGCGGGGTGAGCTTCACTGGGCTGAGATTGTTCATGATGACGGGACATTGAAGCGTCGGCCTGTACTCGAGCTTTCAGCGCTGGAACTAACGGCGCCGCTTGTTGTTCCCGCCACGACAACGGTTCGTGGCTTGCCGTCGGAGGTTTCGCTCGCTGGCTATGGCGTGAGGGGCGTACTCAATACTCTTGCCGCAGGTCCGATCAGGCGAGACAGCATGGTCGAGGCGATCGGGTTCGTAGATCAGCCACTGCTCGATGAGGTCTGCGCTGCGCTTGCTTGGACTACCGGTTGCCGTTGAGTTGATGGCTTGTCAACTGATGAGGTCACCTGTCGGAGCCTGTGCTCCCGAGAAGTGGTTCTTGTCATCGACAACTGCGGACAGGTTGTCTCGGCGGCTGGACCGTTGGATGGGGGCCGGGGTCCTGTGGGGGTCCTGGATGCATTGCGCTATGTATTGCGCGTTGCTATGCTATTCGTTTGGCTCAATTGGTTACCCGAGTAGAAGACCAGCTTGCGGCGGCTGTTGACGAGCTCGTAGAGGCTGGAGTCGTTGCGAGTCGGTCCGAAGCGGTGCGCTTAGGTGTTGAACGGCTTGTTGACCGCTGCCGCCGCGATGAGATCGGGGCAAGGATTGCTCGTGGCTACCGTGATCGTCCGCAAGGCGAGGCCGAGGTCGCATGGGCAGATGAGTCTTCAGCGCGGATGATCGCCGAGGAACCTTGGTGAGTGTGATGCCAAATCAGGGTGAGATCTGGTGGGCCGAAGCCGAGGATAATCGACGACCGGTGCTGATTGTGACACGAAGCGACGCTGTTACCTGTGCTGACCTGGATTGTTGGGAATGTCAAGGTAAATCGGCCCCACCTTGCTACCCAATTCTGGCCCCACCAAACAACCTCACTTACGACGAGCTGAAGCCAACCGGAACGACTCCGAACCAGTCTCAATAATGTGAGCATTAAACGTCACCCGATCAACAATCGCCGCCACCAACCTTGGGTCCTCAAACACCTGACCCCACTCACTGAACGGCAAATTCGAAGCCAACGCGATCGAAGCCCGCTCCTCCCGCTCAGTCAGAATCTGGAACACAAACTCCGCGCCACGAGCATCCAGTTTCACGTAACCAACCTCATCCAGGCACAACAAATCCAGGCGCCCATAACGGGCCACTAGCCGCGACAACTGCCGTTCATCAGCAGCTTCAGCCAACTCATTGGCCAACCCAGCAGCCGTCACATACCGAACCCGTTTCCCCATCGCGCAAGCCGCGAGGCCAAGCCCAATCAGAAGATGAGACTTCCCAGTCCCAGAATCACCTAGCAGCACAACCGGGTCACCAGCCACCAAATACTGGCCCCCAGCGAGTGTCGCGATCGTCGCTGGGTTCACCGTCGCAGCCGCCGCCATATCGAAATCCTCCAACCGCTTCAACCGCGGAAACTTCGCCTCCTTCACCCGCCTCTGCTTCATGCGCTCAACCCGAGCATCCACCTCATTGGCCAACAACTCCGCCAAAAACCCTAGATGCGTCATCCCCGACCGTTCCGCTTCAGCCGCCAAACGAACCGCGTCGGCTTTCAACGCGGGCAGCCTCAACCGCGTCGCAGCAGTCACCACAGAAACCTCAGCAGCAGTATCACTCATTGTCATAACATGTTCTCCAATAGTTGGTCATATCCAGCAAGAGTCGGGGTCCGCCGCACAATCTTGGTTCTGGTACCAATCGGAATCACCGGCGCGACCGTGTCCTCAGCAACCCGACGGGCCTCAATCAAAACCACTTGAGGGTCAACAGATCCAACGCTCAATGCTTGGCTCATTCCCGCCACCACAGCCTCAGCTGGCAGCCTCCGATGAATGAGGAGAATCTCGATCATTGCTTTAGTCCCGTCACGATCACCAAGCCTGCGTCGCGCTGTCGCCCAGAACTGTTCATGAATCGCCCCGAATGCGCCGCCCCTGCGGGCGGCATTCAGGGGCGATGCGCCCAGCATCGCCCCAGGCTTCAGCGCCAAAACTTCCAGATAGTGATCCAACGCCAGCACCTCGTCTCCTTTGCGGCCACGCGCATGTTCAGCAACTATGCAGGCTCCATCAAAAACACGGATCACTTCGGCACCAACTTTCACGTCCAGGCGGCGTCGAACCAGGCCGGCGGGTACTGAGTAGTGAACTGCTCGAACACTGACACGTGCTTTGGAATCGACTCGATGATTCGAGAGTGTTGAGGGATCGAACTCCTCGAGCGGCAGCGGTTGAAGCGCTGCTTGTTCAACAGTGAAGTCTTGGCCAATAGTTTGTCGACGGTGGCCAATAACCCGGTCGTCATCTGCCTCACATCCAGCAAGTATCAGCGCGTTGAGTTCCGCCAATGATTCAACAACCGGGACAGGGACGAGATGGCGGCGCCGGAATCTGCCGACTTCGCCTTCAACTCCGCCTTTCTCATGAGCCCCTTTGATGCCTGGTCGGCAGAAGAAACTCTCGAACCCGTAATGCGATCGCAGCGCAACGAATCGGTCTGCCTCGATCCGGTCGCGGCCTTTCAACACCTTGGTGACGGCTGCTTTGAGGTTGTCATAGCGAACCGTTTTAGGGAACCCACCGAAGTGGTTGAAGGCTTGCACGTGTCCGTCGAGGAACACTTCCTGGGACTCACTCAGATAGGCGTGGGAGTAGGAACGGCCTGAGGCTGAGAGGCGCATCACGAACATTGATGCGCTAGTGAGTGTTCCATTCAGGTAGGCATAGATTTCTCCGAAGTCGACTTCAGCTTCTTCGCCTGGTTCGTGATCCTGGGGAACCATGACTTCAACAAGAGGTGCTTGTTGTTGGTCTCGAACGAACTTCACGTACTTGCGGACGGTGGATTGTCCAACGTCGGCACGGTGTTCGGTGATGAGTCTTTCCCAGACGCGGCGGCCGGTGTGACGCTGCTTCCTTGGGGCTTGAAGGTCATCGGTTAGCCACTGCTCGATGAGTGGTTTCCATGGATCAAGTTTCGGTGATTGTTTGGCTGGCCCAGGCTTGCGTGGTTGGGGGATTGGTGACTCCAGGGCGGCGCGGATGTCGCGTCGGTGGACTCCGAAACGGCGTGCGAGTTCCCGGATTGATGCTTGCTCTTGGGTGTGAGCGCGACGGATTTGTTCATAGAGCTGCACCTTGGACCTCGTTGCCATATGGGCAGCGGAGCCGATTTGGGTTGAGGCTGTCCAGTGGTCTGTGTTGGTGGGGCCAGAATTGGCTGGCTTTTATGCCTTTAGTGGGGCCAACTCAGCATGGCATTCCCAGATTGTCGTGGCTCCGGTGACTCGAACGATTCGCCAGATCCCAACAGAGGTCAGCCTTGGTCTGCGTCACGGGCTCCCTGATGACTGCGTGGCTTCGTTTGACAATCTTCAGCCGATCCGGCGGTCCTTTCTGACCCAGCGGGCGGGCGAACTACAGATTGACGAACGCGATGAGATCTGCCGGGCACTTCGTGCGCTTGCGGACTGCTGACGACGGAGTGTCAGGCTCTTTCAATTCGTCACCTGTCGGCTCCTTCGCTTCCGAGAGGTACTGCGTGTCTTCGACACTGTTCTAGGCGCCTCCGCTAACGTAAGGCAATGGGCCTTGAGTGGGAGCAAGTCGTGATCGCTGCACGTGACCCCGCAGCGCTGGGTCAATGGTGGTGCGACGCGCTCGGGTGGGTAGTCGTGGACGACGCCTCGCCCGTCTTTGAGATCCAGTCACGACCAGATCGGCTTCCGGGGATCTTGTTCCTGCCCGTCGACGATGCAAAGGAAACGAAGAATCGTCTCCATATCGATCTTCGTCCTGATGATCAGTCCGCCGAGGTTGAGCGGCTTATTGCGCTCGGAGCTTCTCGTGTTGAGGTTGGTCAAGGAGATGTTTCGTGGGTCGTTTTGGCCGATCCTGAGGGCAACGAGTTCTGTGTTTTGCAGGACCGTCGAGCATAGAGTTTGGCAAGCGAGCGGAGTGTATGGGCACGGTTACATTCAGTGACCCCGTGTAGTCCGCTAGACGATCCAGTCAACCGATGGTGTACATCACTAATGCTTGACCAGGACGAATAGGGCGAGCCGCCAGGACATGCATCTCGCGGCAGACCGCAAAATGCCTCACCATGGCTCGGTGCAACCGTGCCGCTCAAAGGGTAAATCGATGGACACGGTCGACAGCATCGGCCATTCTTGCTCCTGCTGCTTTCTGCCGCATACCTTGACCTCCGCAACACCGAACATGAATCGATGATGTCCAACTCACGCTCTTCGCATCAACTGAATAGCAAAGGTCTCAACCAGAGCGTCGAGCAGAGTGAATTGTTCGCCCTCGTGGAACGGTCTGTATTCGGCATAGAGACGACTGCTTCGGACGTGGTTGACATCGTGTGAGTCCCAAACTCGCATCGATTGAAACCACGGGCTCCGAAGCCGTCTCTCACTGATTGAGAGGCGGCTTTGAGGGTTTTGGTCCGAGTAAACATGGCGGCTCTGTCCCACCCGGTGGGCAAATGATCAAGTACAACAGAACAGTTCACCTAAGGAGGTGGCGAAGATGACAGACATGACTATGGGACCCGACGACGCACGGACGCCGATCGAGGTTGGCGACGTCCGCACATGGGCGACTGATCTTGACGAAAAGACGATGGCCCAGGCCCAACGCACGGCGAACCTGCCCTTCGTCCACAAGCCGCTGGCATTGATGGCTGATGCCCACCTGGGCATGGGCGCCACCATTGGCTCGGTCGTGGCCACACAAGGCTCGATCATTCCCGCAGCGGTCGGTGTCGACATCGGTTGTGGCATGGTTGCCCAGAAGACCATCTTCTCGCGGGACCAGTTGGATGGGCACCTGAGGCAGATTCATGCCGGTATTGCGAGGGCGGTTCCGTCTGGTCAGCCTAAGCGCGGCAACCGCAACGCTGGCTCACGAACCCGACATGCGGACTCCAAGATCCTCAACAGACTGGTGCGGACCGCACCCGACGTCAAGAGCGACAAGTTCAATGCGAAGAAGATTGCAGCGCAGTTCGGGACACTTGGCGGTGGAACCATTTCATTGAGCTGACTGTTGATGAGGACAATCAGGTTTGGGTTGTTCTCCATTCGGGATCGCGCGGACCAGGCAACCTGTTTGCTCAGGAGCACATCGGTCGGGCACGAAAGATGGTGAAAGCTGTGCTTGAGCATCCGCTCGAAGATCCGGATCTAGCCCATTTCGTGCAGGGCACTGCCGAGTTCGATTCCTACATCCAGGGCATGCTCTGGGCTCAGGATTACGCGCTTGAGAACCGAGCCCAGATGATGGAGGAGGTGCTGAAGGTCATTGTGAAGGAGATGGACCATCGAGGCGTTGTCTACCGGGGTAACAAGATTCAGTGCCACCACAACTATGCGTCGTGCGAACACCACCTTGGCGTTGAGATGTGGGTTACTCGAAAGGGTGCGATCGATGCGTCCAAGGGTGCGTGGGGCATCATCCCGGGGTCGATGGCGACAGGGTCGTTTATTGTTTCTGGGCTGGGTAACCCTGCGGCCTACCGCTCAGCGTCACACGGTGCTGGTCGGAGGATGTCGCGGACAGCGGCACGTAAGAACCTGACGGAGGAGTCGTTGGACGCAGCGATGGCTGGCATTGCGTGGAACGAGGATTCCAGGGGCCTGCTCGACGAGCATCCTGATGCTTACAAGGATATTGGTGAGGTGATGGAGAACCAGAAGGACCTTGTGATGGTCGAGCATCGCCTGGAGACCATCCTCAACTACAAGGGCGCCTAGCTAGGCCCGGACTGCGATCGGAGCGGTCCGGGCTCTACCCCGACTTCAGGAGCAGTAACAACGAAGGACCCTCAAAGGGAAGTCAAAGAACTCAACTCAACCGAACAAAAACTGGCCGGTCTTGTTGTTGGGCGGCAATCCGAGCTTCTCGAAGGCTGTGATGGAGCGCACGAGTGAATCGACCATGGGAGAACGATCAAGTCTGATGACAGATCGACTTCTCGTCGAGTGTCGAGCTCATGTGATGCTCACTACTTCTGGACTAGCTAGGGCAATACTGGTCTTCCTGCACGCTTGGACACAAGCAGTTCCTGCGAGGACAGTAGCGGTGGGCGCGACTTGCGTGATTGGAGAGCCCGACGCGAGGATGCCCTCATGTCTTCACTCAGAGGTGAGCTCGTCACCAAGTCGTTCACTTTCGACGGTGGCCGCAGTGCGACCGCCTACCTGCCACCCGATCCGCCGGAAGCCGTCGTGTATGCCGCCGATGGCGGATGGCATACCGAATGCCTTGCCAGAGCGCTCGAGGATTCGGCCGAACGGTCGTCGACGATGATCGTCGGTGTGCACGGGCTTGAGGATGACAACGAGCGCCTGCATGAATACGTCGAGGCGTTCGGCGGCAAGCGTTTCGAGGCGTTCGAACGGTTCTTCGTTGAGGACGTGCGAGCGTGGGTGACGTCGGAACTGGGCGTTGGCTTGACCGTCGAGTGCACTGCGGTGTGGGGCGCTTCGTTGGGCGGAGAGCTTGCTCTGGCGATGGGGATTCGCCACCCAGAGATATACGGCGTCGTGTTCTGTGCCTCGCCCGGAGGTGGTTTCACTCCGGCGAGCGGCGAGTTGTCCAGTGATGCTCCAGGCACGTATCTGGTCGGCGGACTGCAGGAGCAGTGGTTCCTCGAAAACGCGAGTCGGTGGGCGGATGCACTGGGCGAAGCGGGTGTGGATGTCGCGTTCGAGAAGCGGGACGGCGAACACGGTGGCGCGTTCTGGTACGACGAATTCCCCCGGATGGTCTCCTGGGCCTTCGGACGCTGAGTCCGGCGCCGTTTGTTGTTCCCGCCAAGACATCGGTTCTTGGCTTGTTGTCGGAGGTTTCAGTCGACAGTTGTGGCGTGGCAACGTCTTGCTGGTCTTTGACGACATCCACCGTGCGCCCACCCGGTAAGCGGGAAATGTCCTAGTGTGGTTATTAGCGGTGGCTCGCGCACGCTGAAAGCGCCTAAGACGAGCCCATAGAGACTGAGGGAATCTCTTGACTTATTATCTTGGAATAGATCTGGGAACCACATTTACATCTGCTGGTGTGTTCCGGGACGGCTGGGTGGCCACGGCCTCCCTGAGTAACCACGAGCCGTCGACAAAGTCGGTTGTCTTTGTTAAGGAAGACGGAACCATACTGAGCGGCGAGGCAGCGGAACGGCGCGGCTTGATTGAACCAGAGCGGGTTGGAAGAGAATTCAAGCGTCGGCTGGGAGATCCTCAGCCACTTTTCTTGGGAGGATCCCCCTATTCAGCTGAGCAGCTCACCTCGCGCTTACTGAAATACGTTCTTGACAGAGTCGACAAGGCGGAGGGCAGGGGTCCCGCTGGTGTCGCAATCAGCCATCCTGCCAACTGGGGGCCCTACAAGATCGATCTGTTGCGCCAAGCCGTACAGATGGCCGGTCTGCCAGATTCGACAGTGTTTCTGGCCGAACCGGAGGCGGCCGCAATCTTCTACGCCGAAGACTCGCGCTTAGAGACCGGCCAGATCGTCGCTGTATACGACCTTGGCGGCGGAACGTTTGACGCCGCCATCCTCAGGAAAACTGATGACGGTTTCGAGTTCCTTGGCAAACCAGTCGGCATCGAGCGCCTCGGTGGAATCGATTTCGATGCCGCCGTCTTTGCCCACGTTTCTCGCGAACTAGGTGATCAGATTGCCCAACTGGATCCAAACGACCAGCCTTCGCTAATGGCCGTTGCGCGACTTCGCGGCGATTGCACCCTGGCCAGGGAGGCGCTTTCTGACGACAACGAAGTTCTGATCCCCGTTGTTCTTCCCGGCTCAACTACAGAGGTCCGGCTTACTCGCAACGAATTCGAAGCCATGATTCGTCCGGGCCTAGCCGAGACCGTTTCGGCCCTGCAGCGAGCACTGGCCTCAGCAGATGTGAGCGCTTCGGACCTTCATACCGTTCTTCTTGTCGGCGGTTGCTCGCGGACCCCACTGGTGTCGCAGATGATAAGCGCCAAGTTGGGCTGCCCGGTGGCGCTGTGCCCCGACCTGCTTCACTCCGTCGCTATGGGTGGCGCCCATGCGGCGGCGCGGGCCGACACATCACGCCAACCAGTGGCATCGCCAACACCAACAGCTCAACCGATAGTCGTCGCGCCGATTGTCTTGCCAAAAGCAGCGCCGCCACAATCAGCTCTCGACAACCCCTCACTTCCAGTTCCACCCGAGAGACTCTTGCCACCCGAGAGACTCGTACCTCCGGAGGTGATCGCGCCCCTGATTCCGTCCGCCCCAGCGGCTCCAGCCCACGCGGCAACAGCGATGCCTTCTCAAGCGACGCAGCATCAGACACCGCTAACGCAAGCACCGCCGGCTACGGACGGATCAACTCAGGCTGTAGCGAATCAGTCGGCACCGAATCAGTTGGCACCGAATCAGTCAGCACCGAAGCAGGTGGTACCGAATCAATCTGCGCCCCCACTAGCCGCCGGCAGCGGCCCTCCACCAATCGATCTGTCCGAAACGGTCTCCAACTCTTCAAAGCGTGGAGCGTTGCTCGTTGGGCTCAGTCTCGCCACCCTTCTCACAGTTGGAGCCGCCGCCTATGCAATCACGAGAGGTGATGACCGCAGTGAGACCCTGACCGCTGCAGAGGGGGCGTCCGACAGTGGCATCAGCCAGGAGTTGGAAGTCTACGGCACCTCCACAGTTCCTGAACCCGATGCCCCGACCGATAAGAATGTTGTGACCGCAACCATCGACAAAGGGAGCATGGTCGCAATCAACGAAGCAGCGCCAACAATCGGTACCAACGACGAGGCGAGCACACTCAGTCCGCCTGAAATCGCGGCGCAAGTGCAGCTGGATAGTCCTGTCGAGGCCTTCGTTGACCTAAATCCGACCACCAATATCCAGTTCTACGACTTTGCCACATTCACCAGTGCGGTGACTGACGGGGACCCGTTGGAAACTTGGCTGTCTTTAGTACCCGACACATGGTTAGAAACCATCACTACTATCCCTACAGACTTTGCCGACCTGGGAGTGAACGCCAACCAACCGATCATCGGTGTCAACTGGGCGGCAGCCGATCGCTATTGCAGCTACGCATTAAAGCGCATGCCGTCGGAGATCGAGTGGGAGCTGGTCGCGGTAGAAGGTGGTATTGAGTTCGCATCAAACCAAAACTGGGTATCAGAATCTGACGAATACGGCTCCCTTCCACCGGGAGCAACCGTGGTTCGTGGTTCATCGGGACCAGAGGATGCCTCGGTTTACCACCGCACAATCAGCCCATCCGGGGACGGAATAGCGAACGCGGGTGTTCGCTGTGCGGCCGATGCCGTCAACGAAGTAGCCCGTCCTTCCGGAGAGCTTCTGTATTCCCGAATCTTTGGCGGCGAAGACGAACCCCGAGATTGGCCAGATCTGCATGACCCGACAAACAAGAACATTGTTTTCGGCTATCACTCACCTGACGTATTCCATATTGAACTTGCAGAGCCAGCGCTCGTAGCCGTCTCATCAGGCGAACTACACACCGGCGACACCGAGGTCAGCATGAATGTCGAGCTGCGCAAGCCAAAGGAGGGTTCGGGAGGTTTCCGTTACGGCCTTTTGACCCGAGCATCCAGCTCGGGTGCTCTGACCTTTATGGTTCATCCCCAGGCCGACTATGCCGGGCAGCTAGAACTCCTTTGGTGCGCAACCGTAAGTTCACGGGCGTTGGTTCCATCTGGTGAGATCTACGGTATCGAATGGGGCTACGAGGTTGGCTGCGATCTGGAAGGATCAGTGGTTGTCGAGAGTTTCCGGAACGACATCAGCGTTCGCTTCGAGGGCGGCACCGCCGAGTTCTTCGTTGACGGAACCATGGTTGGGAGCATGAACAATGACCTTCCTCGAGATGGAGAATTCGGGGTCGTTTCCGAAACGTTCGAAGGTGACCCGCTCACCCACATCCACTTCGACAATCTTGTGGTCAAGACGAGCTAGCCAGTAACGGTTCGCGACGTAAGTGCAACTGTTGTTGGTAGTCGTCGTCATTCGCCGATGCCGCCACTGGCATGTCAGCGTTGAGACAACCATTCTAGAACTGCGTCGCCCTTTCGCAGGCGAGCGAGTCGACCAACATGGGCACGCGTTCTCATTCCAGAACGCCAATCTCGACTACGCACGACCCGACATCGACGTCATCGTCGCTGGCCGCGGACCGAGAATGACCGCACTGGGAGGACAGCTCGCCGACGGCTTCAACTTCAGCTACATCCGCAAGGACCTCCTGGGTGCCCACGCTCGCAGCCTTCGCCAAGCGTGCGGCAACCGTCGTTTCCAGATCACATACTCGACCATGATCGCCATCACTGACGAAGAGCACGAAGCTGCCCGTGCCCAGGTCACGTTCCGTCTTGTCGACTCGCCTGATGACGACGTGGAGACGCACCCGATTCGATCGCTTCCATAGGGTCAACGACGTGAGCGGTCCACACAAGGTCAGCTGCTCGGGTATGATCTCATTGCGTCTTGCCACGCCAAACCTTCTTCCGGAACCCACGATTCGGCACCGAAGGCAAAGGGGACCTTGCGTGCCCGGCAAGTAGTCACAATTGTCTTTTCTGGTGCCTTGGTTGGGTGACAGTGAGCGTGGGTTGCTGTTTCGCCTCTCCGTAGCGGCACTTCGAAAGGGACTGAGCATGACAAAGCAGGAATCGTTCAAACGTCGAATCCGGGACCGGATGGTAAAGACCGGTGAACGCTACGTGGAGGCGCGCCGGATCTTGATGGAGCAGTCCTCATCGTCGACCTCAGAGCGGCCGTGGAACGCTGCTCCGGAGATGAATGATGACGCGATCAGGTCAGGAACAGGGAAAGGCTGGGACGAGTGGTGTGACTTGATTGATGACTTTCCGGGTCATGACGACGGTCACAAGGCAATCGTAAACTACCTCCGGTGCGAGCATGGTGTGCGGGACTGGTGGACCCAGGGAGTAGCTGTTGGATATGAACGAATCACCGGGCGTCGGCTTCCCCACCAGATGGCGGATGGCACCTTCACTGCCAACAAGTCTCGAACCATCACAATCGATGGGAATGTACTTCGACGCCTGCTGCTTGACAGTGAGGACCGAGCCCACCTGTTTCCTGACGTTGTGACCGAGGTGAGGTCGAGACCGAACTCGAAGTCGATAAGGATCGCGATCGGTCCAGGTGTTGCCATTCTCACGCTCGAGGAGCGAAACGCCGGTCGCACGAAGGTCGGCATCGAACACGTTGGGCTCCCGGCCTTCGATGATGTTGAGGAATGGAAGTTCTACTGGGCTGAATGGTTGGACGCGATCGAAGACGCATGTTCCTTTTGGACGTGAGGCGGTCGTCTCGATGATTCTCTATCAATATTGACTATATAGGACGATGCTGTATCATATAGATTGACCGAAGGCAGCTCAATGAGTCCGACAGAGATGAAGAACGCTCGTTCAAGGGCGCCAAAGTCTGGACAGGTGAACCGGACACGCGCCAGGGTTCTGGACGCTGTCACCAGATTGCTTTCAACTCGGGGTTTCTCAGAAATGACCATCGAGGCTGTGGTGGCTGAGAGTGGCGTGGCTCGGTCATCGATTTATCGACATTGGGGCTGTCTCGGCGACGTAATCTTGGACGCAGTTAACCAGGTTCTTGGCCCGCTGGCAGAATTGCCCGATACCGGGAACGTCCGAGATGACCTAGTGCTGCTCTTTGATGGGTGGTTGGACGAGCTCGTGTCCGGACAGTGGGGAAAGCTCATGCCAGTTCTGGTAGAAGCCGGGGCCCAGAGCGACGTGTTTGCGCGAGTGCTTAAAGAGGGCGTCGTCGAACGACGCGAACCAGCCAGGGTCGTAGTCCGACGGGCAGTCGAGCGTGGAGAGTTGCCCGCAGCCGCCAATTCCGTGTGGCTTCTTGACTCGATCGTCGGCCCCATCTACTACCGGATGTTGATATCAGGACACCCGATTGATGAAAAGGGTCTGGTCCTTTACCTGATCGATGCCGCACTCGAAGCGGCCAGAATTGAGACGCCGCATGATTGTCAGGCCGGCCCGTCGGTCCAATTCGAAACGAAGGAGACGTAGTGGATACCATTGTTGGTGCGTGCCCGTTGGACTGTCCCGACGCATGTTCGTGGGTTGTAACTGTTGAAGACGGAATTCCAGTCAAACTCCGCGGAAACCCGGACCATCCTCACACTCGGAAGGGCCTCTGCGTCAAGGTGAATCCCTACCTTGAATACACAGCGCACCCAGATCGACTGTTGTACCCGATGCGGCGGGTGGGAGACAAGGGCGAGGGTCGCTTTCAGAGGATCACCTGGGATGAGGCGTTGGAGGAAATTGCACGCCGACTGCAAGACGTAATGGCCAGCGACGGAGCCGAAGCGATTTGGCCTTATCGCGGGACGGGAAGCATGGGGTTGCTTCAGGGTCTGCCCGGCGTCGGCCACCGGTTCTTCAACGCCATAGGGGCGAGTGACCACCTTCCCAACATTTGCTCAGAGACCGGCTACCAAGGCTTGATGTACACAGCGGGACGTGGACCATCCATGGACCCGATGGACGTCAAACACGCGAAGGTGGTCCTGGTCTGGGGATCGAACGCTGTCTCCACGAACCAGCACTATTGGGCCCTCATCAAACAAGCGCAACAGGGTGGAGCGAGAGTTGTCGTAGTTGACCCTGTTGCGACCCGCACCGCGTTGCGGGCCGACGATCATCTGGCTATCAAGCCTGGAACCGACGGAGCACTGGCGCTGGGTTTGATGAGCCACATCGCCAGCGAACATGACCTTGATGAAGCAGTGGCCGAGGCACTTGGCTGGGAGGAGTTTCGCGACAACATTCTGATTGAGTGGTCGCCAAAGCGCGCATCGCTCGAATGCGGAATTGAAGAACGTCAGGTAGTGGAGCTGGCTGACCTGATGGCCACAAGCGGGCCAACGACGATACGACTGGGAATGGGGATGCAGCGTCACAAGGGGGGCGGCCACGCGGTTCGCTTGCTGTCGTGTCTTCCCGTCCTGACTGGAGACTATCGACGGCTGGGCGGAGGTCTGTGCTACTCAACGGGCCCGCTGTTCGCTATCAACTACGACAAACTCAATCGACCGGATCTCGCCTCGGGGCCAAGGCGTGCGTTGACCATGACTCGACTGGGCGAAGGTCTCCTGGAACTTGACGATCCGCCCGTCAAGGCCTTGTTTGTGATCGCGGCGAACCCGGTGGCGTCCAATCCTGAGCAGGCGCGAGTTCGTCGAGGACTGAGCCGAGACGACCTCTTCTGCGTCGTCGTGGACCACTTCCTGACTGACACGGCTGACTACGCCGACATCGTCTTGCCAGCGACGATGCAAACCGAACACCTCGATATCCATGACTCGGTCACTCACATGTTCTTGAACCTCAACAATCCCGTAGCGGCCAGCCCGGGTGAATGCTTGACCCATACGGAGATGTTCAGGCGCTTGAGCGCTGCGATGAAGCTGAAAGAGTCTTGCCTCTTTGCTAGCGATGAAGACCTTCTGCTCGACGCTCTGGACAGCGAGCATCCTGCAGTGGCAAACATTGATATCGAAGAACTTCGGTCAACTGGATTTGTCCGGTTGGGGTACCCAATTCCGTTCTTGCCATACGCGGAACGGTTCGATACACCATCTGGAAGGTTTGAATTTGCTTCGGAGGCGGCCGAGGCCGATGGACTTGGTCTGTTGCCCACCTATTTTCGGCCTCTAGAAGCTAATCAGCCAATCCGATCCGCCGCCGCTGACGGCCAGAAATCATTGGCATTGATCGCTGCCGCAAACCACTACTTTCTCAATTCCGTTTTCGCCAACAGCGCCGCCAATGTCAAGCCGGGCCCTCCGGTCCTAGTTGTTCACCCTGAAGATGCTGTAGAACGAGGACTTGACGATGGCGAAATGGTGTGGGTCCACAATGCTCGCGGTGAATTCCAAGCTGTGCTGGAGATCTCGAACAAGACGCGACGAGGAGTAGCGTCGATGACAAAGGGGCATTGGCCAAAACTCGTTGGTGGATCAAACGTCAATGCGACCACATTCGAAACCGACGCTGATATGGCGCGAGGAGCGATATTTCACGACAATCAGGTATTTATCTCGCAGTCCAAATCGTCCGCCAGCAGCCAATAAGCCAGCCAGCCGTCCGATTCTACTTCGATGCGCGAAAGTGCTGCCGGGGGATGTTGGCAGGCCAGTGATCCTGTGTCACCAGACTGGCTGCCAACATTCCAATGGCGTCGGCACTCTTCGCCCCGCTGCCGTGAGCTCCGGAAGCCACATAGCAGCGGGAGCTCACCTGATCGATGATCGGATACTTGTCTGGGGTACGTGTCAGGATGCAGCGTTTGGTATGAAACGACAGAAACTCAACAGTCGGCAGTATCGAGGTCAGTACTCGCTCGAAGTCGGGAAGGTGGATGTCACTGTCGCCACGCTTGAACCAGTCTTGGATTTCGACCAAGCTGGTTGGACCAAAGTCGCTTGGTGTGTTGGCGCCCATCTTGATATAGAAGTTGCCGTCTCGGTAGCGGGCGGGCGGCGCCATGTAGATGTCTCGAAGGGCCGTGTCATCGACTGTGTACGCCAACGCTGGCATCGCCTCCAGGCGTGACGCCTCTTGTGGCGATACCCGACCAAGGATGACGATTTCAGTCTCAGCTTGCAGCGGGAGCGGATTCGGAAACAGGTTGAAACAGTTGGTGAAGGAACCCACGGTGACAAGCACCTTGTCCGCCTGATACCGATCGCCGGATCGGGTTTCGATCTGAACGCTGTCGCCGTCGTCTTGGAGGTTCACGACGATTTCGGGGATGAAGACAGCGCCGTCCTGCTCGGCGATAGTGTTCTGCGCCCGCAGCATCGCCCGGGGATCGATCACTCCGGCCGGGTCCGGTTCATGGATGACCCAATGCGTTTCAGGAAGATGGAAATCCGGGAACTGTGTCCGCCATGATCGGTCGCCTGCCCTATACATGGTGTGCGCTATATGGAGAGCGTCCGCTACGTCTAATGGAGACTCGAGGTTGTTGTCTTCGACGTTGTCAGAGTTCACGATCAGATATCCGACCGGATCGTAGAAGTGGATGCCAGATCTCTCCTCCAGCATTCGATAGTTGGCCATAGCCATCCGGCCTATCTCTGACCGCAATTTCGACCGGCCAATCAGGCGTACTAGTCGCCGTTCATCGTAGTGACTTGCGTAGACCCCGTCATGGGTGAGTTCATCTTCAGGCTCGCCCGGACCAATAACAGCGACAGCATTGCTCTTCTGGCTCAGATAACGGGCGGCGGCACTCCCGAACATCCCGTTTCCGACGACTACGAACTCGAACTCACTCATGGATTCTTACCTCCGGAACCACCAGACTCGTTGTACACCTGACCCTAACGGTGCGACAACTTCCCGGTGGCTCATCATCAACGCTGCCTCGATCAAAGGTGTTGGTCAATGGGATCCGTGCCGCTTGCCTCCACGACTCTGATCGCAACGATGCAGTCGGCTAGTCTCGCCCGATGGAACGCTTCTATCCGATTGGGACCCCCGGTGCACCTTGGACTAACGCTGAGAAACGGGCGTGGTTCGACTCCCAATCAGTTGAGCGCAGTTACCAAGACGAAGTCCTCAAGAAACTTGGCGCACTCGATGAGTCGATGGAAGTGATCCAGTACGGGTGCCTCCTGGTTGATTCTGAGCGCTATCCGCTGATGGCGGTCAAGGTCCCAGCCACTCGACCCGACGCGCCGTGGGTTTTGATTACCGGCGGTGTGCATGGTTATGAAACGAGCGGGGTCCAGGGAGCGATCGCGTTCTTGGAAACGGCTGCCTCGTCCTACCGCGACCGGGTGAGCCTGCTGGTTGCGCCGTGTGTTAGCCCGTGGGGCTATGAGGTCATCAATCGGTGGAATCCCAACTGCATCGATCCCAATCGCTCGTTCTTCGTCGATAGCCCTTCCGAAGAAGCTGCTGCGCTGATGAAGATGGTCGATGGTCTTGGACTCGACTTCGTGATGCATATTGACCTACACGAGACAACTGATAGCGACGAAAACGAATTTCGGCCTGCTTTGGCCGCCCGAGACGGCGAGTCCTTCGAACCGGGACTGATTCCCGACGGGTTCTACACGGTTGGCGACACTGAGAACCCCCAGCCCGGTTTCCAAGCTGCGATCATCGCCGGGGTCAAACAGGTCACGCATATCGCACCACAGGACGCAGCGGGCCAGATCATTGGGTCGGACATGACCCAGTCCGGAGTGATCAACTATCCGTTTAAGGAGTCGGGATTGTGCGCTGGCGTCACCGACGCGCGTTTCACCACGACGACAGAGGTTTACCCCGACAGCCCGAACACATCACCGGAGGTTTGCAACCAAGCCCAAATTGCGGCGGTGCGTGCTGGGCTCGATTTCGCGCTGGCCAACGCATGACACTGACACAATCGATCTGTTGACGATGGCCAAGATGCCTAGCTTTGGCCCTCCGTCGGTTCCGAAGAAGCGAACCATGGGCCAGCGGCTAGATCGGCTTCGAATATGGCTTGATCCTGTGAGTCCGCAATCTGTACGCTAGCCGCTGCCTGCCTGAAGAGGGAGGCTTCTGAGGCGTTGCCCGCTAATGCGTTTGCCCGAGCGAGCGCTTCCTGGGAGTAGGCGGTGTCGAAATCGCTTGCCTCGACTGACTTCTCAGTAAGGAGCCGGCATCGTTCGGCATGGTGTAGGGCGAGGTCGGCGTGACCTGCCACCGTGTACGCACGTGCCAAGAGCCAAGCGGCGCGGGCCTGTTGGGGTGCATTAGAGGCTGCAGCTCGGCGCCAGTGGTAAGAACACGCACAGGCCCGTTCGATCAGATCGTCCAGGTCAGTGCTGGTTAGCTCGTCGTTGCTCAGCAAGTCCCATGCCTCGCCGTTGGCCTGGGCGGCCAGCCTGCGATGAGTTGAATCAGTGCTTGGGGGTGATGTTGGCCCAATTTCAAGTTCACCCAATGGTTCGCCTGTCTCCAGCAATGACTTCATTGAGCAGAGTACTTGGTCCCACCCGAGGGCGACACTGGCCGATGTGAGTGGGCTCAACGCAAGGTCTACGTGGCGTAACGTGAGTCTCGTAACGGAGCCTTCCTTGTTGGCTGACTGCAAGATCCATTCGACTCTGCTTGGGGGTTCCTCAGCCATGGCGGTGTCGTACAAGACATGCCAGGTCATGATGAGTGACTCGCCCTCGGTTACCGATTCGATGGTGCCGTCCACGGCGTTGCTGCCGTCGGCGAGAACGTAGCGGTGTGGGGCGTTGGGTTCCAGATCTGACTGAAATGACGTGCTGTGGAAGTAGCGCTTAGTGAACTCAGGCTTAGTAATGGCCGCCCAGACTTCAGGCGGCGTTGCTCTGATGAACGTCTCGAAGATGTGATGAGGTGCGGGCATGTTTGCTCTCCGTGGTTGTCCTGTCGGTGAGGCCGGTCGGAGCCTCAGTGAATGGTGTGGCATAACGTGAGATCCATCGATCGTGAATCACCTGAAAGATGACCATATTGTCGCGTGTCAACAAAAGAGGCGCAGGAGTCAACGGCTGACTCTGTCCAGAATCGCATTATTGGTGATGAAAGCTTCAGGGTGTCAGACTGTGCCACCCCGTCAAGACTGTGAGGAACCGCCGTGCTTAATCGAATGGATGACTATCCAATTCATCAGACCCCAGAGCCGATTGCACATCCCGCAAGTTCAGATCCGAATGTCTATGACCGGACATGGTTCAACGGGTACAACGACGACGGCACGCGCTACTTCGGTCTTGGCATGGCCGTATACCCCCACCGTGGAATCCTCGACTGCCACTTCAGCACTGTTGAGGCGGGCGGACTGCAACACTGTTTCTACGCATCGCGGCGGGCACCCCAAGAACGCACCGACATGTCGGTCGGGCCGTTTCGACTGGAGATCACTGAGCCGCTCCGAAGGGCAAGGGTGATCATCGATGACAACGAGAGCGGCCTCGCTTGCGACCTAACCTTCTCGGCCCGAACGTCGGCAATCCAAGAGGCGAGACAGGTGCTGTGGCAAGGTCAGCGCAGGGCCATGGATGCGACCCGATTCGCTCAATTCGGAAGGTGGTCAGGGACCGTCAGTACTCCTGATGGAGAGTTCAATGTCGACGAAGACACGTGGCGCGGCACGAAGGATCGTTCCTGGGGTGTTCGTCCAGTCGGGGAGCGGATGCAGATCGGAGCACCGAATCTGCCTGGTGGAATATTCTTCCTTTGGGCTCCGCTTCAGTGGGACGATCACATCACCCATGCGGTCTTCTTCGATGGGTCAAACGGCGAGGTGCTCGTCCGGGAGGGAGCTGTTGCACCCCTGTTCGCTTCTGAAGCCGACATTCCCAATGAACTGGATCATGTGGCAACCCACATGGCCACCGCGGTTCATCGTGTGGACTACCACCCCGGCACCCGGCTTGCTCGTCACGCCGAATTGGATCTGATTGACATGCAGGGGAAGGTGAGAACAATCGAGATGGAGCCACTGCTTCGTTTCCAGTTCAAGGGACTCGGATACGGCCATAGCGAATGGGGACAAGGCATGTGGAAGGGCGAGCTGGCTATTGGCGGCGAAAGCTTCGACCCGCTTGCCCTCGATCTGCTCGCTCCGGACAACATCCATGTGCAGCAGGTCGTGCGGGTGAGCGACGGTGAGCAGAGCGGCATCGGTGCACTGGAGCAGCTCGTGATCGGACCGTACGCCCCGGCTGGGTTCACCGAGTTCTTTGATGGCGCAAGGTGAGCGACGACCAGGCATCAACAGAACCGCCGACAGTCGGTCTTGATGCTGCATGGGTCAGGGATGTTCTCAAGTTGGACGGTGTAGTCCCGGACGAGATCACATTCGACGGTTTCATCGGGACCGGTCAGATGAGCCGCAATGCCCGCTTCATTCTTCGATGGCCCAACGGCGACGGACGCCGCTCAGTTGTCGTCAAGTTGCCATCGGCTGAGTTGCCAACCCGTGAGCTGGCCTTCACCCATAACCTCTACAGGAATGAGTGCGAGTTCTATCGCTCAATCGCAAGCCTGGTCGACATTGCGGTGCCCGACTCTTTGGCCGTCCATCTCGATATTGAGGGATGCGACTTCGCAATTGTGCTTGAAGACATGAGCAGCTCCGAACAAGGTGATCACTTCAGCGAGCCGACGGAGGTCCAATTGGCGCTAGCCGTCGAGCAGGCCGTCGCTTTGCATGTACCTCTCTGGGGCCAAACGGAGCGTTCCGAATGTGATTTCATGCGCAACGATCGTGATGATCGAGCTGAGATGATGCAAGGATTGCTGTCGGCTTTCTTGCCAACAGTCTTTGAGCGGCTAGGCGATCGTCTTGATCCTGAAGTTGCCGACTTACTCCATCAATTTGAAGCGGTCGCCGGCTTATGGTCCAAGATGCACAGCAGGCCAATGACGCTTGTGCATGGCGACTTTCGGGCAGATAACTTCATGTTCGGGACCGACGCCTCGGCTCCGCCGATGACGACTGTTGATTGGCAGACGCTCGGTCTCGGGCTTGGTGTCACCGACATTGCTTACCTCATTGGAGGATCCCTCGAACCGGCCCGCCGGCGTGAAGTCGAAGATAAGCTTCTGGAGAGCTACCTTATGCAGCTGCGACAACATGGTGTGGTCTATGACTCGCAACAATGTCGAGACGACTACGCTCTAGCGGCGCTACATGGGCTTCAAATCGCGGTGACAGCGACGACAGTGGCCAAGCAGACCGAACGTGGTGATGCCCTCTTCACCCTCATGCTGAATCGACATGGCCGCCATGCGTTAGATATTGGATCTCTCGATGTCGTAGCTCGATTGGTAGCAACCTAGGGCGAGCTTCGCGTCAGCGGAGAGGCGTAGCGTCGGAGAGGTTTGAGCAGCGGCCACAACACGTTGCTCTCTCCAGGGACGACCGCGCATCGCCATTATCGGTTGAGCCGATCGATCTCGATGCTTCTATTGATGTGGCTGTTCCCGGGCGACTTCGCGACTGGCGTAACGCGCCGTGGCCGCTTGAAACCTACTTGCCAGACTTCTTGTCTTTCTTTGCCTGACGCTTCTCTTTTGCGGTTTTGGTAGCGGGAGTCTTCGCCGCACGCCCACCTTTGTCTTTGCCAGCCATGTTGGCCTCTCTCTGATCGACTGAATGTCGAGCAGAAGGCAACGGTACCACAGGGGTGAAGGGGCTACCGCTGGATTAGTTTCTGGAGCTGATCACTCGCCACCGATAGTGGCGCTTCAGGCTCCGTCCACAAGAATGAACTGGGCCTCGGAGGCCGGGACTCGGATCGAGCGAGCCGCCTGGTACTCCTCGGAGTCATAAAACCGCCGCGCGGTCTCGTTGTCGGGGAACTCGACGATGACCATGCGTCTATCGAAGTCCGCACCCTCAAGGACTTCCGCAGCGCCGCCTCGCACCAAAAATCGGCCCCCAAATTGCTTGATTAGCGGTCCGGTAAGGGCAGCGTACTTCGCGTATTCATCGGCATCGTTAACCTGGACTAGGGCAATGACATAGGCAGCCATGGTAAGAGTTTCTCGCTATCGGTAGTCGATCGCTCCAACAGTATCCGTGGAGCTTGAAGGTGGCGTTCGATTACTGACCGCCGCTCGACTTGGTCGAATTCTCAATCGAGGATTCAGCGGCAAGCTGCCAATTAGAACGTCGGCTTCTTCTTGGGTGGCGCCTTGAATGGGGCCTCTACAAGCAATTCGAAGCGAGCATCGTCTGGCTGCTTCGGCTCGTTTAGCTGTCGAAGAAAGCTCTTCAAGGCCGCCCTGGCTGGTGGCACATGGTCACCCTTGATGGCCGCAGAGCGAGAAAGCGCATCCTTGGCCTTGGTGACTCGTTCTTTACGTGTCGCCTTTTCTTCGTCAGAGAAGGTCCGGGTTGTCTTGTTCTGGCGAGCCTTCTCAGAGGCGATTCGGCGGGCTTCTGATTCTTGAAGCGGGGTGAGTCTGTTGCTTGGCATGATTCTGCGCCCTCCTATTGGCGACGGCGAAGTCTATCGGTCTCCGGGGCTTGGACCGTCGAAAAATGGACGATGTGTACGGCCGCCGAAGATGTCAGTTAGGGCGGAGAACCATGTCTGCTTCGATCGGCGGCAGGCTGAAGGGGGCCGAGCGAGATGAGAATGAGATCTACGGTTGTTTGCAATCGCAACTTGGAGCATCAGTGACCGCAGACAATGGCGGTTCGTTCGGCTCGGATCTAGTCCTCTTGGGCAGCTGGCGGCTAGGAATCAATTGGTCCAGTGATCCACCGGGTGACTTGTGTCGCGGCCTTCGATTCGGCACCCTTGATGATGCGTAGCTCGACCATTCGCTGGATGGTCTGCTCGGCAAATCGGTCTGCGAGGTCTGGGCCCTTCGGTGGCAATGCAAGGGTCGGTGATGCTTCAGCTCCAGCGAGGAGCGACTTCACTACATAGTTGAGAGTCCTGCGGGGCAACGAGGCACCGGCGCCGCGGGCAAGATCTCGGGCTGAGCGTGTCAGACGGTTGACCGTGCTGGTTGTCGCATCAATAGGCTTGACCCGTCGCCAGGATTCTGCGAGATGCTCGAACAAGACCGGCCAATCCGACGCGACAAGCGAGGGAAATTCAGCGTCGATTCGGCGCAGCTGACGGGCCGACCCAGGAACGGTGTTGTGGCCAGACCCCTCGAGGGTGGCCGAATCACTGTCGGGCTGCGAGCGGGTCGCGGCGTCACTGCTGTTGCCAGCCTCTATCGGCAGCAGATACGCCTGACGACCGGTGCTGATCTCCCCCTCAGGAACAGCGTGACGTAGGAACCGTTTGAAGCTGCCGTGGCCGAACCAGTTGTCACTGATTTCTGCGCCGAATTCTCGTTGAAGTGCCCAAGCGAGGCCCGCTAGGTCGGTCGGACGAGTGATGGAATCCCAGCGGCTACGAAGCAGCTCGGCAGCGTCTGCGGCCTGGCCAGCCAGGGCGTCGGCGGAGACGAGGAGAGTGTCATCGCGCCCGGCGACAGCTTCCTGATCGATGCGGTTGAGTTCGGTCCGAAGATCTTCTGCAATGTCGTCGAGGATCGATAGCAGGCCAGCCATCCGGGTACTCAGGATGTCAACAAGGGGAGGTAGTGCTCCGTCCTTGCTGTAGGTCTCTTCGTGAGTGAGCTCGCCCCAGCTGTCTTGGAGGAGCGTGCGTACTTGGAGCTCACAAACAACTGGAGTCCCCTCGACTCTGATGCCCAGGTTCACATGCCAACCGCGATATCCGGACTCTTTGGGTTGGGTAATGTAATCGCGTTCGGATGTCGGATCGAGCCAGAGGCTGCGGCCTGGCTTGTGAGGCAAGGCTTCGAGCGCCGTCTGGATCATCTCGACATCACTCAGGTTGATGCAGGTAATCCGAAGCCCAACCAGGTCATCGATTGTGTCGATGACATCGTCCAGGACGGCAACCTGGTTCTCATAGCGTGGCCGATGGATCTTTCGCCACGTACGACGTGTCGACTTCACTCGCCCGGTGATGCTGCGTATCCGTGCGAGGTCGCGATCGCTAAGGAGTTCGGCCAGGGCGCTATCCAGTGACGCTTCGGCCGCTTCTAGTGCTGGCTCAAGTAAGAGCGACCGGTGGCGGTCGTACCACTCACCGAACTCAGAATAGCCGATCTCGGTGTCGGGGGAAGGTGCGGTCGGAGCCATGCGCTTTGGCATTTCACGACGTTACCTGCATCGGTGAAGGTTCAGTGAATGGGACCGGTCAGCTATGGCGCGTTTGCCCCGGAGTAGTTGACGCCGCTCAACTTGGCCATCTTGTCGTCCCAAGTGGCGAGGTCGTCCTTGGAGAACTTGCCGAAGTGGTCGTGGCCGCAGGCCCGCGCCATCACGGACATGAGTTCGGTCGATGCTTGGAAGAAGGTCGCGAGCCGTTGGCTGGCGGCGTCGACGTCAATTCGGGTCCGTAGCTCAGGCTTCTGAGTAGCGATACCAGTTGGACAGTTGTTCGAATTGCACATGCGGGCGGCAACACATCCAATGGCTTGCATAGCCGAGTTGGATAGAGCGACCCCGTCGGCTCCCAAAGCCAAGGCCTTGACAAAGTCCGTCGGTACGCGTAGCCCGCCGGTGATAATGAGGGTTACCCGACCGCTCGCATCGCGTTCGTCGAGGTAGCGGCGGGCACGGGCCAGGGCGGGAATGGTTGGCACACTGATGTGGTCGCGGAACATCTCCGGAGCTGCACCAGTGCCTCCTCCGCGGCCATCGAGAATGATGTAGTCGACACCAGCATCGAGAGCGAAGCCGATATCGGCCTCGATGTGGTTAGCGCTGAGCTTCATGCCGATCGGGATGCCACCGGTGATCTCGCGAACCCGATCGGAAAATCGCCGGAAGTCATCGACGGTGTGCAGGTCGGGGAACGTTGCTGGCGAGATGGCCGCTTTGCCTTCGGGGATCTGGCGGACTTGTGAGATCTTGCCAGTGTTCTTGGAACCGGGTAGGTGGCCACCGGTTCCGGTCTTGGCGCCCTGCCCTCCCTTGAAGTGGAAAGCCTGGACGAGGGGGAGGAGGTCTTCGTGGTACCCGAACTTGGCGCTAGCCAGTTCGTAGAAGTAACGGCTGTTGGCCTGCTGCTCTTCTGGCAACACTCCACCTTCACCGGAGCAGATTCCGGTACCAGCCAGTTCGGCCCCGGTGGCCAACGCCACCTTCGCTTCCTCCGAAAGTGCGCCGAAGCTCATGTCTGATACGAATATCGGAATCTTCAGGCGCAACGGCCGCTTGGCCTGTGGGCCAATCACAAGCTCGGTGCCAACGCTCACGTTGTCCTGCAGGGGTTTGGTGGCCATCTGAGCTGCCATGATCTGTAGGTCGTCCCAGTGGGGGAGGTCCTTGCGGGGTACACCCATCGAGGTCATCGGCCCGTGATGACCGAGCTTGCTCAGCCCGTCTCGTGCAAGTTCGTGAATGAAGGCCACCGTTGGCTCTTCGGGGGTCGCTCTCGCCGCTGGCGCACTTGAGTCACCGACCACGACCGGAGTCCCCATCGAGGTCTGAGCGTCGAGGGTGCCATCGGTTCCGACCAGTTCGTCGGAGAATTGAGCGTGGCTGCCATCACAATAGGGCGGCGTGCCCGTGCGTTTGCAAGCACAAAGGTAGGCCTCGCCATCGATATCGGGGGAAAAGGCCACTGGCTCGAAGTCGGTGCCAGCGTGCGAACCATCGCAGAACGGTTGGTTTTGCGATCGGCCACAAGCACACCAGTGGTACACCTCGCCGGCTGTGACGTTGACGGCTTTGGGCGCGTTGCCGGCGATGATGGGCTCAGACATGAGGTGCAGGGTCTCCTGGGTCGTTTTGGTCTGCGGGCGTTCATTCACAAACAGTTGACTAGAGCAACCATAACGAAGGTGGTTGAGCGACGCAACCATGCTTCTGGTCGAGTAGACTTCTTACATGTCTGCTACCCGCTCCACGCCAGCAACTGAGGCGTGGCGCTCGCTTCTTATCGCCTTTACCGGCGTTTATCATGAGCTGGCGTTCGAGATGGAGGAGAAGGTCGGCTTGCCGATCGAGCACTACGAGATCCTTCTCATGCTCTATCAAGCGGACGGCATGCGACCGTCTGATATTGCCAAGAAGAGGCGTCTGACTCGCAGTGGGGCGACCCGCTTGGTCGATCGACTAGAGCGCGGGGGCCTCATTGCTCGGCGCTCGTCGGGAAGCGACCGTAGGGTAAGCCTGGTGGAGTTGACCGCCGAGGGGCAGAGGGTCTTTACTCGGGCCGGGCGGATTCACCTCGACGGGATCGAACGCCTCCTGGGCCAGAATCTCACAACCGCCGAGATGGCCGAACTCCAAAGCCTGCTTGACAATCTTGCCAGCGTCGAGAACAACGCACGGCGAGAGTAGTTGCTTAGCACAATCACCCGTTAGGGTTGCGTTGAGCAACATTTGATCCAAGCAACTCCAAGGGGACCCATGACTGAGCAACTGCGAATTGAGCCAAAGAACAACGGTCCACTCCGTGTCGAGGGTGTCGGCGTTGTCATACGAATGGCTGACGGCGAAGAGATCATCACTGACGGCGCCGCGTTTCTATGCCGCTGTGGGGGATCGTCGAAGAAGCCGTTCTGTGATGGCACACACGCACGCAATGGTTTCACAGACGCTCGAAACCCGGATCGGGTTGCGGATAGTCGCCAGTCCTACACCAGCAGCGATGACCGCATCACCATCTATGACAACCGTGGTCTGTGCGCTCATTCGGGCGTGTGTACGAACAATCTTGCATCCGTCTTCCGTGTCGGGACCGAACCCTTCGTCGACGCTGACGGGAGTGCTGCGGATGAGATCGCCGCCGTCATTGATCAATGCCCTTCGGGTGCCTTGGGCTACACGTTGGACGGTGTTCAACAGCCACAACGCGACGGTGGTCCGAGTGTCGCGTTTGCTCCTGGAGGCCCCTATGTAGTCATTGGTGCGAGCGAATTGGTCGAGGTTGAAATGCCGGCCGGATCTGCCACGGATCATTGCACGCTCTGCCGATGCGGAGCCAGCGAGAACAAGCCGTTCTGCAACGGTAAACACTGGGAAGTCAACTTCGACGAAGACACCCAAGAAAGCTAGATCAGTAGATCAGCCAGCCGTGGCCCAATAGAGGGGACATTGGCTTGTCATCGATCAAAATGGAGAATGCAGTCTTGACCGAAACGTCAATGAGCCCTGCCTGGCGCAGTGCCTCGGTGATCTCGTCCTTGCTGAGGCCGTGGCTGTCTTCGCCAGACCGTTCCCAATCCCACTGCACAAAGAGCCCGCCTGGGCGCAGGAGTGACACCAGATCATTGACGGTGCCGGGGTAGTCGTCGAGAAACGAACACACCGAGGAACATACGATCAGATCAAACTCTTGTGCGGTCACCGGCGGTTCCGCACTCGTGATGACGCCGGTCCATTGTCGCTCGACGACCTTGGATTTGAGAACGTCGAGCATCGCTGGAGACGTGTCGACCGCGTGGACCGTGGCGCCAGTAGCTACCAGCTGTTCGGTGAGCAAGCCAGTGCCACACCCGAAGTCCAGTACATGCGCCCCGACGAGCGTTAGGCCTCCCTCCTCCATCAACTCCAGCAACGAGGAGAACGCGGCCTTTGCGTAGGCCCGAGGCGCCTCGTCTTGGTCCCAATCCTTTGCATGGCTGTCCCAGACGTTTTCCGACATGTTCAGCAATGGTAGTCCTGCGGTGCTGTCGCTATGGGTGCGAACCTCTTAAAGGAATGGCAGCTTACAAAGTGTTCCGGAGATGGTCTGCCCGTCCTTGTGGACTTCTGCGGCTTGCCCGGGTGCCACGTCAGCGGAGACCAGGACGTAGCCGATGTTCTTGCTCAGTCGGTGTGACCAGACCCCATTGGTCATGTGCCCAACATCGCGCCCTTCGCAGGAGATGTCGTACCAGACAAGGTGAGGTTCAACTGGTACGTCCCCTTCGAGAATGATGCCAAGCTGGTGTCGGGTGGGACCATCTGAGTCAATCTGACGAAGAGCCTCGATGCCAACGACGTCATCGTCAACATCGAGATCCACATACTTGCCGAGGCCAATCTCGAACGGGTTTGTCTGATCGTCAGTATCTGAGCCCCACGACAACAGGCCGCCTTCGATGCGTTCGCACAGGTTCGGATTACCAGGACCGATGTCGAAGGGTTGACCGGCCTCGCGAACAATGTTCCACAACTCGGTGCCCTTGGACCCGTCCATCAAGTAGAGCTCGAAGCCGCCTTGGTTGGACCAACCCGAGCGGGCGAGCATGAGTGGGATCCCCTCCACCTCAGCTTGTTGAAACCAGAAGAATTTGAGGTCTCGAACCCAATCGCCGAAGATTGCGGCAACGACGTTCTCGGCGTCCGGGCCCTGGATAGCGAGTGGCGAAACGTCTGGTTCGATGATTTTGACGCTCAGCTTGCGCTCGGCGGCGATGGCCCGTGACCAGAACAGCATGTTCGAGTCCGCAATTGATAACCAATAGCGATCCTCGTCGAGCTTCAACGAGATTGGATCATTAATGATGGTGCCTTGGTGGTTGCATATTGGCACGTACTTGCCCTGGTTCGGTGCACAGTTGGAGAGATCTCTTGGGGCCAGAATCTGCATCAGCCGTCCAGCATCTGGACCGGTGATTTCGACCTGGCGTTCCACGGCAACATCCCACTGCGATACGCCGTTTATCAAGCGCCAATACTCGGCCTCGGGGTCTCCGTAGCCGACCGGCATCAGCATCTGGTTGTAGGACATGAAACCAGTGACACCGTCGGCCACTGTGGCTTCGAAGTACGGCGACCGTCGGATGCGGATCGTCGGCGAAATCTCAAACACGTGTGGTTGTCCGTTCTCTGTGAGGCAGTCAGGAACATGTTCTAGCACTGGCCGGGCGAAGTGGTTCAAGCTCGCTTCCACAAATGCTTCCCAAGCTTGAAGTCAGGGGTTGTTCGAGCCAGTGCCACGCCGGGGAGTAGAGGGCGTGACACTGGCTGCGACGGTTGACTGTGCTAGTGACCGACTCTGGTTTGCTTGACCCGTAGGCCTTGGAATTCGGCGGGGTCACCGATTGGGTAGCCTTCTTCGTGCAGGTCAAAGTTCGCACGGCCATGTACTCGCCAGCGGCTGCCGTCTTCTCCCCGCAACCGGCCCCACGCCGAATTGCGTATATGGAAGCCACCGGTGTCATCGAGACTGTCCAGGCCTGCGAGGGTGATTTGTACTCGGCCTTTGCCCGTGGCTATTGGTTGTAGTGGTTGGGTGGTCGGGTCGTCGTCGAACATGGCTGCGCAGGTAGTGTCGATGAGGTCGAATGCGTCCCCGCCCCATTCATAGAGGAACATGTCGATGTTGCGGATGCGTCGTGCTTTGAGGGTGATCGTTCCGTCGCCGCGCTCCAGGACTTTGGCTGGTGCCATGAGGGGTGGGACGTCGTTGCAGGCGTCTTCGAGGGTGAAGCCTACGAAGAGGGTGTAGTCGCTGGTGAAGCCGCCGTAGAAGAGGTCTACGGACACCATTTCGGTGTGGGGTTCGTTGGGTTGGTCTTGTTGGGATTCTTGTGCTGATGCGGCTGGCGCTATCGCTGTCAATAAGAGTGCTAGTACTGCGAATGTGCTTGTGAGTTTCTTTCTGGTCATGTTGTTCTCCATCCATTGTTCGATGAGACTCGTTGTCCCTCACTCCAACAACGATCTGGGACCACCAAATCTGTCGCGGGACTTCTTTCCTCGGCAACTGCCGCGGGTACTGTGGCTGAGAATGACGTCGCCGGTGATTGGGGAAACTGAATGCTGAAGGACCGCTATGGGCTAGTGGTCAGTACCGTCTCGCTTGAGGCTCACAGCCACTATCTGGACGCCATGGACCGGATGCTCGCGGCTGAAGCTGGTGTGGGGGAGTCTCTTGGGGATGCGATTGAGGCCGACCAAAACTTCGCCCTTGCTCATGCGGCGATGGCTCGGCACTGTCAATCCTCAGGAAACACCACCAAGGCACGCGAATACGCGGAGAAGGCCACAAGGCTGGCTAAAAAGACAACGGCCCGAGAACGCCAGCACGTCGAGATTGTTCGCTTGCTGGTATCGGGCAGAACGGTCGATGCGTTTGCTCTGATTGCTACTCACGCCGTTGAGTTCCCCCGAGATGCACTGGCCTTGGGCCCTGCCGCTGGCGTGTTTGGGCTGATTGGGTTCAGCGGTCGAATCGGCCGAGAGGCCGAGCAACTTGCCTTTCTGGAATCGCTCGCGATCCACTACGGCGACGACTGGTGGTTCCAGCAAGTTCATGCATTCGCCTTGCTGGAGACTGGTGATTGGGAGCGCGGCCTGGAGCTGGCAGAGCTTTCGTTGCAGCAGAGACCGAGCAGCGCAAATGGAGCCCATACGCTGGCTCACGGGCTGTACGAGGCGGGCGAAGACGCGGAGGCCACGAGTTTTCTGGAAACATGGTTACCGAACTCCGATCAGGCCAGCCCGCTGCACTGCCATATCTGGTGGCACTACGCCCTCTTGCTCATGGGCGCTGATCGAACCGACGACGCCTGGGCTGCCTTCAGCTCCAATTGTCTTCCGGGCAAGACAGAGAGCCCTGCCATCAATGTGTTCACCGATTCAGCATCCTATTTGTGGCGATCCGAACTGGCTGGAGCTGAGCGCAATCTAGAAACGTGGGCAGTTGTCCGGGACTACTACGAATCGCAGTTCCCAACACCGATCGTCTTCGTTGACGCTCACGTTGGTTTGGCCTATGCAGCGCTGGGCGAGACCGAGCAGCTGGAGGCAATCAGTGAGCAACTGGATGAGCTTGGTGGCGCAGGGAAACTGCCTGCTGGCACAACCGCTGCCTCGTTGACCAAGGCCTATGGGGCATTTGCGACCGGTCGATGGAGGCGAGTGATTGAACTACTCGAACCGCTGGTGGGGCAGGTGGTGAGGATCGGAGGAAGTCGGGCCCAGCGAGATCTGGTGTCAAATACGTTGCTTGCGGCATATGTGCGAGATGGTCGTCCGGATAAGGCTGCTGCATTCCTCAACAGTGTCGTCGATCGTCAACCGTCGCGGCCGATTCTTGATCTTGGCAACACCCTTGTTGGGGATTGAATGGGTTCAGTCGCGGGAACCGGATGTAGGGGAACCTACTCGTCGTCACAGGTGCAACCAGCGTTCGCAAGCCGATCGACGACATGAGTAACGGACCCGACTCGGTCAATGCTCGTCCATTTGGCGAGCAGTGCCGTGAAGTGAGCCTGTCAACCCCGGTCCTCAGGGTCTACCCTAGAGCCTGAGTCAGACGTCATCGCAGTTGTTCCCTGAGCGCTCAAGCCATTGGGCAACCTCGGTCGCCGACCCGGCTCGATCGACATTCCACACGGTCCACTTGGGTCCCGACGGATCGCACGGAAGATCCTTCGTTATCAATTCAAATGCTTCTCCATTGGGCCGTAACTTAGCCTCTCTGCCGAGGGTGACCATCGCCTCTCCGGGCGCATCGATGGAACCGAATAGTTCAATGACCCCAGCTCTGGGTGTCAGCTGAGCCGAGCCGTTGCTCACGACGAACAAGTAGCCACCCTCGGGTTCACACATCACACAGACTCGGGCAGGGAAGGGCTCAACACCACGCTCGTAGTCAGGCAGTTTGGCGGTGTTGGCGATGGCCTGAAGAAGCAGAGTCGAGCATCGCCCTGAATCGGCCGTATGGTCGCACGCGTTGCGTGCTTGTTCACGCCAACCAGCGCCGGTTCCGTCATGAGGAGATGCCCAGAGCCAGACAAGTGATATTGCCTCGACTGACTCGATTGGGGTGAAGGGCTCATCGAAGGTTTGCAAGGTCTGGTAGGCACCGTCCTCAAGAAGATCAGCTTGGTGAGGGCGGCCGCAGGCAGTGAGCAAGCCCAGAGCTAGTGTCATGACAACAAAACGTCGCATGGTCTTAGATCGGAAGATGTGACCGGCAGCTAAAGTTCATCTCATCAATGGTCTTCGCAGTAGGCGATCTCCCGCTGTCGTGCCCTCGCCCGGGTCGGTGGCAGGTTGGAGTCAATCGTCGGCGTCAGGAGCCGAACACGGCCTCGAGTTTGTGGATGAGATCAGCAGCCGGACCAATGAGGACATCGAGGGGCCAGATTCCCATTTGCTCACCTGACCAAGGCAGGAGTAGCTGATGGAGCTCGTGGGCCATGTCGCGGTCGTTTCGCGAGATGGCGTAGCGGCTCAATGCGAACAGGGTGGCTTGTCGATGGCGATGAGATGGTACGTCTTGGATGTTGTCGAAGAGGCTTCGAGCTTCCTCTGTCAACTCCTCAGAGCCATGTGATGCTGAGCGTTCGGAGCGGAGTTCGAAGAGGAGGTGAAAGGCACAGCAGCACTCCGAGGTTGTTGCTCGAAGCACTCGGTGCAGCATCCCCTCATCGGCTGTCGTCCATGGTTTTGCGGGCTGGGTTAGGAGCTTCCACAGGGTGGCCATCTCTACCGTTGCGTGAGTCGTCGTGAGGGGGAATAGTGAGTGGGGCGTCGGCGAGTCGCCCAGGTTGTTGGCCTCGGACCTCCGGTCGCGCATGGAGATCACGACTTCGGCCATGTGACCGAAGTCCTCAAAGACGACAGATGAGGTCTGGCGTCGAAGTTCGACCGATCGCCGGAACAGGATTCGAGCTTGGTCCAACTCGCCTCGCTTCACACAAAGAATTCCGGAGAACCGTAGGGCCTCGATCCTGGCCGCCGGGTCGTCGATGCTGGCCAAGTGCTTCACTGTCTCGATCTGCCGGGCGTCGATTGGGCGTCCGAGGCCGACCATGAAGCGGACGCGTAGAGCCCGAACCAATTCGAGTACCCCCGACGCGTCTGCTACCTCTTGCTCGCAGGTTCGAAGTGCATCCCTATTGTGTTCAAGGGCAAAGGCGTCCAGAGAGATCAAGTATCGTTCCGCCAGTTGGGCCATTACTGGGGGAAGACCAACAAGCTCGGTCCACATGAGTCTGGCCCATGGGTCATCGGTGGAGATCCAGGTCAGGCATCTGCCGACTCGGCGAATGACATCTTGGCTAAAGCTGTCGGTCACTGATTCGAGTGACCCGAATGAATGGTCCAGGTCATTGTGGAGCCAGCCATGAGCAACGGAGTCCAGTTGTTGGTAGCCATCCGGTCTCAACGACGATTGAATTTCGTTGAGCTGAAGCAGGCGTGCTTGCACTGATTCGTCTTGAGTCTCGGCTTGTTCAATCGCTGCGGCGAGGGTAAGTCCGAGGGTTTGGCCTAGCTCACGATCGGTGCTTGCCACGGCGATGTCGGCAACCAGGTGCAGAAGCTCGATGTCGTCAGGACTACGAACCAGCATTGGTCCAAGTAACTGGGCAGCTTCGGCGGTCCTGTGGCCGTCGATGGCGTCTGCGACCCAAGACTTTCGGGCTTGGTTCGCACAGGAGGTCAGAGTTGCTCGTAGGGCTTTGTGGTGGTCCCAGCTCAGTCCTGGAAGTGGTTCCGCCCACCACCAAGGGCCAGACCAATTACTGGAGCCGTTGGTGTCGATCTCGCCGACCCTTAGGGCCTCTTCAATTGCCCCGAGATCTGTGCTCACCCACGGGGCTAGTCGGTACCCATTTGTGGAGGTCTCAATGACTTGATCTTCGACACCGATCTTACGCAGGTGCGTTCGTAGCGCAGATATGTGTCGCTGCACCGCGTTCTCACCTGAACGTGGCCACGTGTCCCACACCTCGTCCAGAAAGCGGGACGCTGGAGTCCAATCGGAGCGGCGCGAAGCAAGTACCGCCAGGATCGAAGATGCCCGTCCGGATGACACCGGCTCGACCCGCGAGCCAATCTGCCAGGCGATCTGGCCATACAGCATCAGGTGAGGCTGGCGTCTGCCTTTCAACTGAGTCCCTCCGTCATCAGCTTCGGGTGCGTCAACTCATAGTAGCCGGGCCGCCTTGGCCGCCTTGAGTTGGCTGGAATGCTTATCTCAAGACTGCCTAGCAGGCGACATAGTGAGCGGAGAAGGATACTCGTGCCCTGGCGAGGAGAGATTCGGTTGCCGAGTAGGACAAGTTCAGCGAGCCAGCAACCGACGCCGTCGTCTGGTCGCACAGGTACTTGAGTACCAGCGCCGATCGCTGACGGTCGCTTAGCAGACGTAGAGCGACATGCACGGTGTCGTCGAATGGATCGTCCAAGTGCCCCTCAGCCACATCCGGTTGCAGGAGCTTCAGATGTCTCTCTTGTATCGCCCGTCTCCGCCAATGATCAATCAGTCTCCGGTTAGCCACGGTGTAGAGCCACGGAGAAGTGATCTCGTCACCGCGCCCAGTTCGCAAATGACGCAAGGCGGCAACAAATGTTTCGCTAAGGATCTCCTCGGCCAGTTCCGGCGAACCGCAGCGAGTCCGGAGATGGCGGCATAGTTGCTGGCCGTAGTGCGCGAACAACTCACCTACTTGATCAGTCGAGCTGCGGTGTTCGTGAGCAGCGGTGGCGAGATCAATGTCCGCCTCTGACCGGTAATGGTCTCGATCGATCCCGCCGCTGCTTGTCATGATGTGTGTGTCCTGACAACTTTCACGAATTGCATCATGAATGAAGTGGCTTACACATCGCTGACATGTCAGACTCGCCAGTAGGGGCGCGGCACATGAGCGAGGGGCGAAGTCCATATCTAGTTTTGTTCGGACAGCTTGCATGGAAGGCAGGCGCTTCCTTTGAACCCATACCGTTCGGCCGACCGGCCCGCATTGTGGTGGCGTTAGCCGAGCGGCAACCGGGCTGGATATCGGTTGATGAACTGATTGATCTCTTGTGGACGGAGCCACCGGCCAGAGCAAACAATGCCCTTCAGCGACACGTTTCCCGCTTGCGCAAATATCTGCAGCAACTGGACCCAAACGGGACCGCAGGAGCCTTGGAGTCTTCGGCCGCTGGCTACCGACTTGGGCCGCAAGTGCGTTCCGACCTATCGGTTCTGCGAACCTTGCTAGATGACGAACCCTTGCAAGTAGAAGCGCCAGGATCAGACTTCTTCCCACAATGGTGGACCGACCCGTTGGTTGGCGAGGTCGGAGACGAGCAAAGCCTTCTTCGTTCGACGCTGGAGGCTGGCGCCCATCAGCTGCGGGACCGATGGATCTCCCAGTCGAACAGTCGGGTTGAGCATCGCGCCGCCGCTGACTTCCTTGTCTGTCATCTGACCGATAACCCGAGCGACCGACTCGCTGCTCGCAGTCTTTTGGCCATCGCGGAAATTGTTGAGGATGCTGATGTGTGTCGCCGGGCCGGTGACATGTTGAGCCTGCTCGTCCACGATCGCGGTTCGGCAATGTCCGACCTTGCTGACCGAGTGTCCCGGCTCAATAATTCCTTAGGACGGCCGCGTGCCTCCAGCCATGTTGACTATCGGACTGTGTCTCCTGTTGCGGCAGCTTGGGTTGCCCGAGACCTTGAGGGGGCGCTCCGACTGCTGGACGCGTTGGCTCCCGACATCCCCAGCGACGTCGAACGGCGCCTCAAGAGATGTTTGAAATGCCTGAGCCCAACGGATCCGTGGGCACTCTTCTCCTGGCAAGATCTGGTGAGCTTGTCAGATCTCACCGCTGAGTTGGCGGAGAAGATGCTGGTGTCGCTGGATGCTTACGCATTGGAGCAGACCACGGACAGTTTGTGTGTCGCCGATGAGGAGGTGCAGTCCGCTGACGGCGTGGCTGACGTCGTTCGCGCCCTTCGGGTCCGATTCATGGTTGGACTTGGTCACCCTCTGAGTCACGCCCAGACAATGATCCCCGAACAACTGGCGGCGATTGATGATGCCGACGCTCAAACTGAAGCCCTGAGGTATCGCGGGATTCTGGCCTCCAAGGCTGGTGAGTTCGAGCAGTCCGAGATCCACTTTGACCAATACGCCCGGCTTCGAGACCTGGTTTGGCCCGACACGGTAGATGACTTTGACCAATTGGCCAGATTCATTCATGGTCAGGCGAAGAGGGAGCTACTGGACCAAGAACAGGTTGTCGCGGTGTCAGTTCTCCCCATTGTCACTAACCAGATCGTGGTGGAGATGACCATGCTTTGGGTGTATCTCTCTGACGGCACAACGATCAGTGACAACACCCTTGACCAGATGTTAAGGTCGACGGTTTCGGCTGCACAACCCGAATGTGGCCTGGCCTTTGAGCTGCTGCGACTGCTGTCACTTGAGGCTCCAGCCAGGCCAGATGACGACAGACTTCGTCTCTTGGCTGAGGATCTTCTTAAACGGGTAGTCGATCGACCACAGAACCGGAATCAACACGCGGCCCTCGTTGTCATTGCTCAAGTTGCTTGTCTCGTTCGAGATCAGGACCTGGCACGCGGGGTTCTCGAGTTACTTCGGCCATGGGCCGGAGAGCAGCTTGGAATTTGGCCCATGGATGTGATCTTTTGTCCAGCGGATGATGTGATCTCCAAGCTTGATGGGCTGCTGTCAGGGCTAGCTGGTCAGTAACTTGTGGTGTATCATTCGGGAACCGAACGATTCTGAAGGAGCGAAGAATGGTTGACCGTCGACAGTTCCTGACCGGTAGTGCGGCGGGTCTGGCCGGAGTGGCCGGTGGGCTCGTTGTCGGCCGTGACCTGGCTGCTTCACAGACTGAACCATCAGCGCAGGCCCAAGATCCGGATGGTGATTCAGCTCGGGGTTTGACCATTCCTTTTCGAGGCGAACGGCAGGCAGGAATTGCTACCGCTTCTCAGCGAAATGCAACGTTTGCTGCCTTTGACCTGACGAAACGCGAACGGTCAGCAACAGCACAGCTCATGGAATCATGGACGGACATCGCCGATCAGTTGTCAGTCGGAGCTCCGGTTCACGGCGACTCGGGCGAGGCCACCGGCATGGGTCCAGCAGGACTCACAGTGACCTTTGGCTTCGGAGAAGCCCTCTTTGATGACAACTGCGCGCCAGCTTCGGCACGGCCAGCCGGCCTGCTGACGCTTCCCGAATTCGCTGGTGATCAGCTGGACCCAGCATGGAGTGGAGGCGATCTGTTGGTCCAGGTCTGTGCCGAAGACCCAGCCGTCGTCTCCCATGCCCTACATCAGCTTCGTCGAGTAGGCCAGGGTCGGGCAAGACTGCGTTGGTCTCAAGCTGGCTTCTTGCCCCAGGCTCAGGGCGAGACGCCACGGAACTTGTTCGGTCAGGTCGACGGTACGGCCAACCCCGCACCTGATTCACCTGAATTGGACGAACTGGTCTGGGTCACCGATGGCCCGTCATGGATGGTCGGGGGAACCTATCTCGCCACTCGACGCATCCGGATGATCATGACCGCGTGGGACCGGATGAGCCTGGACGTGCAAGAGGCCACCATCGGCCGCGACCGCAGCACGGGTGCCCCCCTGTCGGGAGGTGACGAGTTCACCGAACCTGACCTTGATGCCGTCAGCGAGGGCGCATCACTCATCGCTCCCGACTCGCATGTACGAATCACCAAGACCACTGGCCCGGGAATGCTGCGACGGGGCTACAGCTTCGATAACGGGCCACTGGTTTCCGGAGCGGTGGCCGAGCACGACGTGCCAGAAGAAATGAACCATGATGAGCATGGCCAACAAGATCACCGGCCAATGATGGCGGCTATGGATGATCATGATGCTGGCCTATTCTTCGCCGCTTTTATCCGTGATCCGGCTAAGCAGTTCGTGCCGATGCAGGAGGCTCTCAGCGCCTCGGATGCACTCGGGCATTTCCTCAGCTACACCTCCGCCGGTCTGTGGGCCATCCCCGCAGGAGCTCCGAGCGGATCGATCGCAAGAGAGCTATTCGCATGAGTTCAAAGCTGACTGTTGACCAGACCCTGTCATCTCTGGACGAGGTGGATCACCTGGCGGCGGCGGTCATGTCCTTCGTTCGCAATATTGGCCTGTTGCAACCAAATCGCACCCCGTGTGGGAAACCCTTAAGCGTCTCGCAGGCCCACGCACTGCATGAGATACGAACGCAGCCTGGCATCACCCAACGTGATCTCGCAAACGACCTGGGCCTGGCGGCACCAACGGTGAGCGAATTGGTGGCCCAATTGACTGACCGGGGCTGGGTAAACCAGGCTCCCTCGGAGGCAGATCGACGGCAACGACGGCTTACGGTCACAGAAGCGGGTCGCGAAGTTACCGAAGCCATCGCCAAGGCTAGGCGAAATCTGATTCTCGAAGTCGTAGCCGAACTAACCCCCGAGGAACGAACGCTCGTCGTCGGAGCTACCCAGCTGCTGGCTGAGGGCGCTCAGCAACGACGGAATCGGACGATCAATCTGGGCCCATGATCAGCCAACATGCGGCTCTTTAGCACCCGCCGACAGTGGCATTCGCTCATCTACTGATCAGATTGCAGTAGCTCTGTCACTTGCCACAAGCTTCGCCGATGTTGCAGACCAGGTCGCTGGCGGGAGTGTGGTCAATCACCTTTGTCGTCCACCAGCCATGGGGCCCGTCATTACTCAAGGCATAGGCGTTGCTCCGGTTTGGGTCACCAGCTACAGCAATCAAGAACCTCTCTGGTCGAGTGACAATGGGGACCAGCCGGTCAGCAAGCTTCGATTCGCCAAAAGCGCTGGGTAGCTTCCCATCCTTTGCCAGATCGAACAGTCGTTGCCGTCCAGCGGTGAGATTGCTCCACTCACCAATCAATTTCTCAAAGGTGCTGGCCGGGATGCGGGCATGATCGAACAGAGCTTGCTGGACGTCGAGCTTGGACCAGCCAGCCTTGGCAAAGGTTCGAGCCAAGATTGGTGAGATGACGAGCAATGGTTGAAACTGGTCATCGCCGAGGCCATACAAGTGGGTGAGATCCCACGCCGCAACCCGGGCAAGTCCGTTGGCCAGGTATGGAACCATTTCTTCAGGTGAGGACCCAAAGACACTGCCGATTATGGTGCCGCTGTTCATCCGGGCCATGGTGACAGTGTCAGTGCTCGCATCGAATCCGAAGCTGGCGCTGAGCGGCAGCCAGCCAATCTCGTCAAGGCAGTCCATGTCTTCGGCCAGTGCCACTCGGGCTGAGTTGCCAAAGGTTGCCTTGTCGTGCTCGTCGGCGGTGAAGCCAAAGACATTACGGAGATAGAGACGCAGCCACCGTCCGACACTGGTGTTGGCGTGAGCACCCTCGCGCATGGCCCCTGGTCCTGCGTTGAACCCGAGCTTGGCGGCGCCGGGTCCATTGATGATGATTAGGGCATCGGCGCCGGTGGTATTGCCGGAGTGTTCGGCCCCATAGGTAGGGTCGGCCAGAATCTGGGTGAGGGCAATCAACACCGGCAGATACTCCGGTCTGCAGCCTGCCATTACTGCATTGACCGCGATTGACCAGATGCTCAAGTCACGCCCTGATGATGGGGCGATACCAAGAGTCTTCCAAGGGTCATGGCCCGAGTCGATCAGAAAGGACTCGACCCGCTGGCGTGTTGGTGGAAGGATCGGGTGGCCATCGCTCCAGCCCTGTTCTACGAAGTAGTCGTGGATCTCCTCGATGGTTCCAACAACCGCCGTATCCAGTGCTGTCAGTTCGTTGTTCGTAGTTCCAATCTCGCCGTCCGAATCGTTTGCTGAAGCGGTCAGGCCCTCGATGATTTGGTCCACGGCGACGGCCAGGAAGTTCGTGCTCATCTCTTCGACCGATTGTGCGTCAACGTGTCCAACCGTCATGGCCAGCGCGAGCCCGTCAAAACCGTGACCCCGACCGGTGGCACTGGCCTGGCCCGCAAAGCCTTCACAGATGATTGACACCGAAGGGATGCCCGCAGTCTCAGCCGCAATCGATGCCCGCAACACGGCGGGCGTACAACTACCTCAACAACCCATCCCGGAGATGACGGCGTCAATATGTCGATGCTGGAGGTCGGTGCCAAGGCGGCCCACCCGCTCCTTCTCATCAGATCCGTGCAGGTTTCCGAACTCCTCGAATCCGACAATCTCGATATCGGGGAAGCGTCGAATCAGTTCTTCTTCGAGAATTGGGAAGAGTTCGTCTCCTCGAAAGACATAGTCCCAAAGGAAGGCGACTCGTGCACCATCCAACGTCGTGAGGCGAGGAGCCTTTCGCTGCTGCTGAATGCCGCTGGGCGATTTGGGCCACACCACTTCATAGGTCGCTTCCATAGACGCCATCATGGCACCGCTACACAAGTGAGGACGAACTATTTCTTGGCTGAGTTCATCAGGCACCCGAGCGCAGAGCGGCGATGGGCTCGGTCGCCGAGGCTTTCCACGCTGGGTATCGTGCAGAAGGTAGTGGCCCAGTCCCATGAGGGCGGACCCCGAAGCCAGCGGCTCAATTCGTCAGCCGTTCGGGAGTCCCATCCCTGTTCGCTGTGTGTACCACAGTGCATCATCGTCTAAGCCACGCTTGGGAACAGTTGGTTGATGCATGTAGGAGGGTTTTCCCTCGTTCAATTCCGCTGTTTCCTCCGGAGTCGGCACGTAGACGATGAAATCTAGTGAAATCGTGTAGATGATTCCGTCGTCAGTCTCGAGGCGGAAGCTTCCGCAGTGACCATTCCGCTGGCAACTATCAAGCCCACCGTATAGATCACGGTCTTCCCGATCAGGTGGACGTACTTCCCATCCCTTTGGTGCTAGCTGGGTCTCGTACCAATCGAAGATCATCTGGCCCGTTGTTCCGGGTGGCAGGTCGTAACGAGAATACACGGCCGACGCGTAATAGGATGGCTCGCCCCCATGGATTGATGGGCCATGATACGTGCCTTCGGAGAAAAGAGAGACTCCCTCCAGTGCATCTGGGTATCTCATTGCGGTCTCCTGCGGGAAGTCCTCCTCGTCGGCGAATTTGGCCGTCAGCGAACTGGGGCCGCACGCTGAGGTGACGGCGACTATGACCACAATCCAGAGAAGGACACTAGACAACCGCACACTCAAGCGGGAGTCATCGGACTCAACGATTGGGTCGGTGGGTAGAGAATCTGAGTAATGATTCGAGATCAACGTCGCTCTACTCCGGTTTTGCAGCACACAGGCTCTTGATCAGATACATCGGCACCCGCTAGGAGATCTTGATTGCGATGCTCCGACCACGCGACCCCTCGCAGTAAGATGGAGGTTGACTAGGCCCCCGAACGCAGGGCGGCGATGGGCTCGGTGGCGGAGGCTTTCCACGCCGGGTAGGTGCCAGCCAACAAGCCGATCACCGCGCCAAGAATTGGTGCGGCCAGGGGTAGCCACGAATCCAACACCGGGCTCCAGTCCCTGGTCACCGATACTGCGACCACGGTCAAGATTCCCAGGCTGGTGCCAAGCAATCCGGCCAGGGCACCAAGGGCCGCAGACTCGAACAAGAATTGGGTAGCAATGTGTCGCCGTGAAGCACCAAGGGCTCGACGCAAACCAATTTCCCCGGTTCGTTCCATCACTGATACCAGGGTGACGTTGGCAATACCAATGGCTCCGACCAGAAGTGAGACTCCGCCCAGGATCAAGAACAAGGCGTTGACGTCGCTCTCAACTGACGACCTGACACCGGCAGGTGATGGTGGCAGCGACACCCGAAGCTGATCCGGCTGATTGGGGGCCAAGGCAATAGCGGCCTGAGTGCCGATCAGTTCGGCTGCACCGACATCAACCTCGATATGAACCTCCGACGGTGCAATGAGTCCCATCCGCTCAGCCGCATAGCCGTTGGGTACAATGATGGCGTTCAACAGATCTGACTGGCGGGCAACATCGTGCAGAATGCCGATGACGGCAAGCGGCTCTTCGCCGATGAAGATTGCTGGGCTGTTATCGACCCTGGTCACGTTCAATCGTCGTGCGGCGCCTGGACCGAGAATGGCAACCGCGTCACCACGCTTGTCGTGCCCGTCATCGAAAGCTCGTCCGGTGGCCATCTGCGCCCGAACGGCGTCAAACAGGCCAGGGCTTACGGCTATCACCGGGATCTGGAACTCCGTCTGACCTAGTGGATCGATGACCGGCACCGAGCGAGCAAGCGCTCCGTTCACATCAACATCGCTTTTGGTTCCGGCGGCGACAACCCCATTGAGACGCTCTAAGCGATCACCGGAATCCCAAGGGATGACATTGACGGTACGGCTGCGACTGTTGCCGCGGTCGCGTGGGGGTTTGACCGTGACCTGGGTGGCTTCCAACTCATTGAACCGGGAGACAATCTGGCTGCCAGCAGTCTTGGCTAGACCAAGGGTGGCGACGAGCGCGGCCACGCCAAGCACGGTGCCAAGGGCCGTCATGATGGTTCGCGCCGGGCGAGCAGTGAGGGCGATCGTGGCCTCATTGAGGAGATCGCGTACTGACAGCACCGACCGGGGGATGTCTCGTACTCGACTCGGCTGGCTCATGATTCATCCGCCCAGATGCTGTCGGTATCTTGTTCGCCGTTTTGCTCGGTGAGCGCTCCGTCGTTGATGAAGATTCGCCTCTCGGCTCGTTCAGAGACATCATCGTCATGGGTGATGACAGCCAGGGTGATTCCTGACTGATGCAACTCGTCGAACATGTCCAAGATCTGAGCGGAGGTGACCGAGTCCAGGTTGCCGGTTGGTTCATCGGCCAGCAACAGGCTTGGTTCACCAACCAGGGCGCGAGCTACAGCCACTCGCTGCTTCTCACCACCGGACAAGGTGGTTGGGAAGGCCTCAATCCGGTGACCCAGCCCGACCTGTTCCAGGGCAGCGGTCGCTCGTTCCTTGCGTTTGGAGGAATCACCAGGCCGATACACCTCGGCCAGCATGACGTTTTCTAGTGTGCTGCGGTGATTCAACAGATGAAAGGACTGGAAGACGAATCCGATACCGACTGAGCGCACCCCGGCCCGTTCTGGTTCGCTGAGCGTGCCAGTGTCAATGCCATCCAGGTAGTAGGTGCCACTGGTCGGATAGTCCAACAATCCCAAGATGTGAAGCAGGGTGGACTTGCCAGAACCCGAAGGCCCGACGATGGCGACATAGTCACCCTTGTTGATGCGAAGGTTGGCTGCCTTGAGGGCTTCCACCGGTGGGGTGCCGGGGAACGAGCGGGTCACGTCGACTAGATCGACGACGGCTGGGGCACTTTCGGGTGGGGGCGGGGGAAGGTCGATGTCGGGCCGAACGAGGCTCATCCATCGCCCTCTTCAGCTGGGACTTCAGTACTCTCCGACGTGTCCTCACCGCTGTCTGATCCTTCGCTGTTGTCTGAGTCTTCGTCTGTGTCCTCGTCGGATGAATCTGGATCGTCGGAGTCGGAGTCGGAGTCACCAGTCAGGCTGAAATTGGAGTCACGGCCGACGACAACTCGATCGCCGGACTCTAAGGAGCCCTCGAGGGCAGAGATTTCCACGAAGCCTTGCGAGCTCAACCCGGTCTTGACCTTGATGATGTCGGTCTGGCCGGGGGAGCGTTCGATTTCGACTCTGGCCGTACCATCGGCGCCTGCTGACAAGGCGGCCAATGGCACAACCAAGACATCACCGCTGGTCGACTCGATCGGAATCGTGACCCGATAGTTCTGGTCAAATCCCTCCTCCGGCAGTGGGTCGACTGGTTCTAGACGGATGGCATAGCGATCGGCGGAGGCGTTGGGCCCACCGGGAGTGGTAGCGACAAAGGTAACGGTCGCTGGTACGGAGATGCCAAGATCGTCATTGGCCATGATGGCCTCGGCTCCCTCCTTGATCAGGGGACGGTCAGTGGCCGAGACCGCGGAGCGGATGACCACACCCGAACCGGTGACACGCATCACCGAACCTTGCGGGGTGTCGCCAATGGCCACATTGACCCGTTGGATCTCGCGGGGGAGTGAAGGCAGGAACAGAAGCTCCGCAGCGGGGAATTCGGTTCCAACCTCAGCATCTGCTTTGGCCAGGTCGGTCTGGGCTTCGGACAACGACTTCTGGGCCTCCGACAGTTGAGACTTGGCATCTCCCGCACCGCTCTGTGCCAGTGTTTCCTTGCGGCTAGCAACCTGGATGGCCAGCTCGGTATTGGCATCGGCCCACATGCGATCCTGTTCCAAGGTCACCGCGGCCTCAGCCGATGTTGTCTGGTCCAGCGTCACCTTCGAGTCGGCCTCGGCGGCAACGGCGTCAGCCTTGGCTGCCCGCAACACATCCAAGTCGGTCGGGGTGGGCGCAACACCGGTATCGGGATGTGTGCCGGCCTCAGCTTGGGCCAGGCGGTCAGTCGCAGAGTTCAACGCGGCCTTGTCGACGTCGTGGGTCGACTTGGCGGCCGCAGTGATTGCTGCCGCTTCAGCCTTGGCCGCATTAGCGATAGTGGTTGCGTCGTCCAACCTGTTCTTCGCGGTGCGGACTGCTTGATCCAACTGCAGCTTCGTCGACTCGGACACCCCGGATTGGTTGACCTGCTGTTGAGCAGAGCGGACCGCTGATCTAGCTCCGTCGACCCGTTGGCGAGCTGACTCAACCTGGGCCAGTTCTTCGGTTGTCGGCTCATCGGGTGAGTATCCGGCCTTACGATACAGCTCGGCTACGGCGGCTTCGGTATCAGCGTCATAGACCTTGTCGACGCTTCCGGGGTTGAAGCCTTGGCGAGCTAGCGCCTCCTCCAACTGGAGAACGTCGGGTCCCTCAAGTCCAGGGGTCAAGGATCGGAAGACGGGCAGCTGGCCTTCAAGCACGATGAGGGGCCTACCAGCAACCTCGATAACGACGTCACCTTCCTCTAACTTCTGGTTCGCTTCCTTAGTTAAGCGGGTAATAATCGACGCACCGGTGGCCGAGCCGGAGACACTGATGTCGGTGGCATCGTCAAACTCGGCTTGGCCGCGGATGACTACATTGGACGACAGGGCCCGCTGCTCGACCGGAACCGTGATGAGGGAGGGGTCGGGGGCGTCGGTCTGGGCGGCGATTTCGGCCGGTGATTTGATGCGTTGGCCGGCGACCCAGCCGATTCCTGCGGAGAATACGGCCACGGCCGCCACGATGGCCAGTATTACTCGTCGATTCATCCTGCGGTTCCCTTGAATTCTGCTAGTCGGTCTTGGTTGGCATCCAAGAACTCTTGTTCAATCTGGATTCGGATCTTGCTCAGCTCTGGGTTGGAGGTGTCATCAAGCGAGTTGCCTGAGCATGCATAGACGGCCAGGGCAAGGCCAAGCTCGTATTCTTGGGCAGCGGCCAGCTTGGTCTTGTCGTCGTCGCTCAGCTTGTTCTGCTCGAAGAACTGCTGCTCAATCTGCTCGTCGGTAAGGTCCGCATCCGAATCTAAGCCATCGCTGAAGACAACTACTCCTCCGCCACCGCCACCAATATCGCTCATTCGCTCCTGAAGATCGCCGTATGCATCTTCCTGGTTGGTGTACTCATAGCCCTTGTCGGCCACACAGGTCTTGATCTTGGCTCGGCCCGCAGCTACTCGCGGGTCGGCTTCAAAGCGCTCCTGCAGCTCTTCCATCTCGTCCTGGAACTCTTCGAAGAAGGCGTTGACGTTGCCGAATTGGTCACCAAAAGCGTCGCTGAAGCATCCGCTTGGCTGGTAGTCGGCACCGTAGTACTCATTCAGGATGGCCTCGTTCTCTTCTTCACTGAGACTGGGGTCATATTCGGGACCGCTGTCAGCGCCATACAGAGCTGCGTAGTAGGCCTCTTGCTCACCAGGTGGCAGTGACTCGACATAGGCCTGGTTGGGGTCGGTGCTGGCGTCTGGGGCACTGAGGAAGTCACCGAAATTGTGCCCAACCAGATCAGGTCCGACTTCTTCTTGAGAGAACGCTTGGGTGGACACTCCGAAGCCGTACTTCTCTACCCATGCTTTGGATCCGTACTCGAGGCCGTCTTCACCTTGGGTGAAGGTCTGGAAGCTTGAGTCCTCGGTTGGGGTGTATTCAAATCCTTCGGCCCGCATGCAGGCGGCAATCTTCTCTTGGGACTCGCGCTCGACTTGGGCTTGCTTGGCCTTGGACTCATCACTACCGAAGTTGGTGTCGAATCCGAGGAAGTCGAATAGAGGTGACTCGTACTCGGCGGCAGCCTCGGTGTCGCTATTGTCGCTTGAGGTTTCTGAACCGCCGGATGAGGAATCATCGGACGAGGAACTGCCACATGAGCTACCGACCAGGACAAGACTGGTCAGCACGCTCAGAACAAGTTTCGGGCTATTGGACATGACACTTCTCCCAGATCTCGTGCCTGAGGTCTCAGGCACTTCACCGAGTTTGTTGGACGAACCTAAGAGACTCATGAGAGGTCGTGAGAGGGTTCTTATGAAGTGGTATCAGCCGTCCGCCATGCCCTTGAATTGCTCAAGTTCCTCTGCATTATTGTCCAAGAACTCTTGCTCCAGCTCAACACGAATCTTGGCTAGTTCCGGGTCGGTGTAGGAATAGAGCGCGCCATCGGAACAGTCCATGACCGCAGCGGCAAGGCTGAGTTCATAGGTTTGGACCTCCGCCAGCTTGGCCAGATCTTCTTCGCTGATGCTGTTCATATCCGCAAAGATGGCGTCGATCTCCTCATCGCTGAGCGTCTCCGGATCAACACCGTCAAACGGATCATCCTCGAACTGGTTGTTGGAGAAGGACGACATCCGCTCTTCGATGTCGTCATAGACGGACTCCTCGTCCGTGTACTCAAATCCCTTCTCGGCCACACAACTGGTGATCTCAGACTTTCGGGCGGAGACCCGCGGGTCAGACTCGAAACGTTCTTCCATTTCTTGAAGCAGATCACCAAAGGCCTTGTCGAATTCTCGGTAGGAGTCCTCGCCGCTGGACTCTTGGTAGGCAATACTCTCGCAGCCGGTTGGCTCATAGTTTTCGTTGTAGTACTCCTCCATGGCCGCGTCGTTTTCTTCGTCGCTAAGGGCAGGGTCATACTCTGGCCCGTCATCTTTTCCGTACAGGGTTTCGTAATAGACCTCCCGCTCCGCCTCCGGGAGGGACTCGACATAGGCCTCGTTCGGGTCAACGAAACTCTCATCGCCGAAGTCGCCATAGTTGTGGCCTACGAGCTCGGGACCGACTTCTTCCTGGGAGTAGCGCTGGGTGGAGATGCCAAATCCGTATTTCTCGCCCCAAGCTCTGGTGCCCCATTCGATACCCTCCTCTTCCTCAGCGAAGTCTTCGAATTGTCCATAGTCGACGGGGATGTACTCAAAGCCTTCGGCCTTCATACAGACGGCGGCAGCTTCCTGCGCCTTGCGTTCGATTTCCTGGTACTTGGCTTGCTCATCGTCACTATCGAAGTCTCTTGTCCACCCAAGGAAATCGCCGAGTGGTGATTCGAATTCGGCGGCGACGTCGTCGGCGCCTGCTGCCTCAGTTGATGAGCCTGCGCCGCACGCACTGGCCGCCATGGCGATGGCCAAGAGAAGGCTGGTGCCGACCGCTGAACGCGTCGAAGTGGGAGTTGAAAATACAGATCGTCTCTGCATGAGGGACTTCCTTTGCCGCTAGGTCTTTCATCATGACAGACCAGAACCAGCTTGACCCTTCAGCAACGAAATACATCCGTGGGGCAGGACCAGGGAACGGTCTGTCAGAGTTCTCAGGCCACGAATAGATGATCACAACTACCACCAAGAACCCCAAATGTGGCTTGTCAACAACTAATGTTGGCCGGTGCTTAAACGCCTGAGTATCAAGTCGAAATTCCTTCTCATGCTGTTGGCCGTGAGCATCGCCTCGCTGGTCACCATCAGCCTGCTTGCCTTCGTTCGTACCGGAGACGCTCTCAGTGACGCCGCAGTCGAGAAGCTGACCAACCAGAGAATCGTGCAAGCGTCACGAGTCACGGAGTATCTGCAGACCGTCGAGCATCAAGCCGAAACCATGTCGCAGGACCGGATGGTCATTGAAGCGATGCTCGAATTCCGGATCGGTTTCGCTCAATTGGAGAGCGACGAGACGACACCGGAGCAAGAAGAAGCAATGGATAGCTTCTATCACTTGCTCTTGTCTGAGCTTGGGGCAGAGTCCTCACCAGCAGCAGTCGAGCTGCATCACCCAACAGGCAATGCGGGGCGTTATCTGCAGCGGGCGTATGTCTTGCCCGACGTCGAGGTACCTGCTGCGGTTGATTCCGTTGCTGATGGCACGTTTTATGACCGGGTGCATGAGCGGTTCCATCCACCGCTACGAAACTTCATCGAGACCTTCCGTCACTATGACCTCTTCCTGGTCGATGCCACCACCCACGATGTTGTCTACACCGTTAATAAAGAGATTGACTACGGGACGAACCTCGCCACGGGTCCCTATGCCAATACTCCTCTGGCCGAAGCTGTCGACGCGGCATTGCGTCAAGCCGAACCAGGGGACGCATCGTTTGAAGACTTCGCCTTCTACCGACCGTCGGGCGACGCTCCGGCAGCATTTGTCTCAAGCCCGATCGTCGCTGGTGGCAGTGTGATTGGCGTATTGGTGATGCAACTCTCTGACGCTGAAATCAATCGCGTCGCCACTGTTGACGGGCGATGGGTCGAGGCTGGATTTGGAAGATCGGGTGAAACCTATCTCGTTGGCAGTGACCAATTAATGCGATCTCAGGCCCGGATGCTGGTTGAGGCTCCAGATGACTTCTTAACCCAAACGGTGGCCGCCGGGTTGAACGCGGCTGCGGCTACTCGAATCCGAGAGCAGGGCACCGCGGTGTTGTTGCAACCAGTTGGCACCGATGCAGTGTCTCAGGCACTGCTCGGCAATTCGGCCACCGGTTCCGCTGTCAACTACCGCGGGGTCGAGGTACTGACGAGCTATGGGCCGCTCGAGTTCGAGGGGTTGGACTGGGTGATTGTGGCTGAGGTCGAACTGGATGAGGCGCGCGGGCCTCAGCGAGACTTGCAACGCGACTTGCTGGTAGCGGCTTCCCTCATCGTTTTAGTCGTGACCGGACTTGCAGTCTTTCTTGCCTCACGCTTCGTGCGTCCGATCAGCAAGCTTTTGGCTTGGGCCAAAGCCGTGGCTGATGGTGACACTGAGGCCGTCCTCGATCTGCGTTCAACCGACGAGTTCGGTGATCTTGGGCACTCCTTCCAGTCCATGGTTACTGCAATGAACGCAGAACGAGACCTGTTGATCGAGTCGAATCGGCAGAACAACAAGCTGCTCGGTTCCCTGATGCCTGATTCTGTCGCCCAACGCTTGCGCGACGGCGAACAGAATATTGTTGACACCCATCCAGACGTCGTTGTCATTGACGCCAAGGTGACTGGCTACCGCCAGGCGACAAGAAGCATGTCGTCCGAGGAGTCCTTTGAAACCGTGAGCGAACTGATCAGCACCTTTGATGAGATTGCGGCTGAGTACAGCATCCAGAAAATCAAGATTGTCTCCGATTCCTATCTTGCTGTCTGCGGCCTGGTCGAGAAACGGCTGGATCAAGAACGGCTCGCCTTGTCCTTCGTGGCCGAACTGGAGAAAGCAGTTGAGCGGTTCTCCTTGGCCAACGGTCTGGAGCTTGGCCTACGGGCTGGGATCAGCTCCGGATCAGCGGAGGCCGGAATCGTCGGCACGACGAATCCAATGTTTGAGGTACTTGGCGAACCGGTCGAGGAGGCAATCCAACTGGCCTCCCGAGCCGAGCCCGGTGAGGTTCTTGTTGGGGATGCTGTGCAGGAGACGCTGGCTGATTCGTTTGAGTTCCAACCGCATTCTGACGGGGTCTGGGCCGTTGCCGGCCGAGGCGGGGTGAACCAGTAATGCTGCGCGAGAACCCCTTCTCACAGAACTGGTTTATCTGGGGACTCTTGGTCGTCGTTGGGTTCCCCCTACTCACCGTGGTCGCCACCGAGATGGTCGAACGGCTCGAAGGCGACCGGCCACTCTTTGCCAAGACAATCCGCCGAATGAGGGTCGCGCTCTTTCCGATGCTCGCGGTGTTTGTTTTCGTGCGATTAGTTCTGGAAGAGTCCGCCGACTTCCTTCCAAACAAGCTCTTGCTGACTGCCCTTTTGATCTTGGGCATTTCGATTGTTCTGTCCCTCGTCAGCACCATCGTTTTTGCTGGAGCTTCAGAGACAAGCTGGCGAGGCCAAGCCCCACAACTCCTTATTGACATCGCGAGATTCAGCCTCATCGTACTTGGCGCAGCTTTTGTCGTTGCTGTGGTCTGGGGGACCAACCTGGGCGGAATCGTGGCGGCCTTGGGTGTAGGCGGCATCGTGGTTGGACTGGCCCTGCAAGACACCCTGGCCAGTCTTTTTGGCGGTATTGCTCTTCTTATTGAGAAGCCATTCACCGTGGGGGACTGGATCGAGTTGAATGGGGTCGAGGGCGTTGTCACCGACATCAACTGGCGGACCGTGCGGCTGCGGACCCGAGGCGAAGATCTGATTGTGGTACCCAATATCACGTTCGGCAATCAGATGGTGCTGAACAACTCCAAGCCGGACCTGATGCACGTGGAGCGAATCGAATTGGGATTCTCCTACGATGATCCACCAAACAAGGTCAAGCGAGTTTTGATGGAAGTGGCAGAGTCGGTTCCTGGTGTGTTGAACGACCCACCACCCAAGGTTCGGACCCTCGGGTTCGGTGACTCGTCGGTCAACTACAAGGTGCTTCTGTGTATGCCGGATTATGACGGCATGCCAGACGTCCGTAGCGAATTCATGTCACGGGTTTGGTATGCGGCTGGCCGCAATGGTCTCACGATTCCGTTCCCGATTCGTACAGTGATCCATCACGATGCTGAACAGGCAGCACATCGGAACGAAGCGATTGCAGAGTTGCAAAAAGAGCAGGCGTTGGATCTCATCGACGGCAGTGAGGACCCCCTGGCGAAGCTGGCGCCGATGTCGTCCCTACGGCTCTATGCCGCGGGTGAAACGATTGTTCGTGAGGGCGAAATCCCAGACAGCATGCTCCTCGTTGTTGCTGGGAACGCGCAAGGAACCACGACGGACTCCAGCGGCGACCAGGTTCTTGTAGCCAAGCTTGGACCAAACGACTTTGTGGCTGTCTCCGCTCTCATCAGAGGACAACACCAGGTCATGAATGTTACGGCAGTCAGTGACGTCAGTGTGATCGCGTTGGACCCCGACGATGTTGGTGAACTCGCTGATCAAAGCAGCGCTTTTGCTCACCGGCTCCAATCGCTCTTCTTAGCCAGGACCGAAGCCGTTGCCCGTGCATTGGCTGAAGGTACGCCCGAACCGGCCGTCATGAGTGATCAGGCCGAGCGATGAGCAAGCCTGCCTCTTTGGGGCCAGCAGCCCTAGCTCTGTTGCTCTTTGTTGCCTCGTGTACCAACAGCTCCGGCGATGAGAGTTCGGCCAGAACTCAGCAGGCGACGAGTCTGTCTTCGACAACAAGCACGACCCTTGGTCGACCCCTTCAGACAGCACCCCGCCCAGGACTCAGGCCACCAGACGTTACCCAAACGACGACGCTTGTTGATCGAGAGCTTCTCTCCATCCAAGAATCCTTGCCAATTCTGCCGGGCCAGGTCATCACAGTTCTTGGAGCAGAAACAGGCCCAAACGAGGCATCCCTGAGGAGAGCCTTGGAGCAGTTTGAGGAGTTGACAGGGGCGACTGTCAACTACACCGGTTCGCGCGAAGACGTCTCGATTCTCAACACTGCGCTGAAGGACGACACATCCTTGCCGGATGTGATCATTGTTCCCCAGCCGGGACGGCTGGAGGACCTGGCTCGCTCTGGCGTTTTGAAGCCGCTCGGGAGTGAGGTTCGTCAACGAGTCTCAACCAACTTCGATCCTTTCTGGAGCGAGCTGGTCAGTATCGAGGGTGAGTTATATGGGGTGCCGGCCAAGGCCAGCGTCAAGAGCCTGGTTTGGTATTCGCCCGCCATGTTCGAACAGTTCAACTATGAGATTCCGACCACGTGGGCAGAGCTAGAGGCACTTACCGAACAGATGCGTTTTGAAGGCCAGGTGCCCTGGTGTGTTGGCATCGCGTCAGGATCAGCGACCGGTTGGGTCGTCACTGACTGGATGGAGGATCTCATCCTCAGGTTCCACGGACCAGAGGTCTATGACCAATGGGTTGCGCATCAGATCCCGGCGAACGATCCGAGGATCTTGGAGGTCACACATCTGATCGGTGACATCTTCCACGAGCCAGGAGTCGTGCTCGGCGGCCCCGATGAGATCGTCCGCCAAAGCTTCTCTGAGGCAGGCTTGCCCGTACTTGACGGCGACTGTTTGCTCCATCGCCAAGCAAGCTTCTATGGAGGCGAATACGTTCAGGCTGGTGCAGAGTTGGGACGCGACGTCGACGTCTTCTATCTCCCGACAGTCAGTGATGAGTTTGGCACCGTGGTCCTTGGTGCGGGCAACTTCGCTACAGCTACGAACTTGAAACGTTCGACGATGGCCCTGCTGGACTGGATTGCCAGCGCCGAGTACGCGAACGCCCGAGTGGAGGCGGCCGATGGCGGTTTCTTGAGTGCCAATCGCAATCATGACACCTCGCTCTATTCGACGTCGGTCGATCAACAGATGGCCACGGTGCTAGTTGACGCCGACCCGTTCCGATTTGACGGTTCGGACCTGATGCCCGCAGCGGTGGGATCGGGTGAGCTCTGGCAAGCCGGGACAGGTTTCGCTTCCGGCACGATTTCGGCCGAAGCGTTTTTGGATCGGGTCGAGGCCGCTTGGTCGATCGCCGCCACCAGCGAGTAGAGCTAGCGACACACCCCCGGCCATTGTGCAACGGCGGTGTCAATCGAGTGATCGAAGCTGGCTTGTGAGATATTCTTGCTCGACAGCGTTGCTGCAATGCCGCAAAGCACGTTGGTATGAGGACCGTGCCAGATCAAGTTGACCGGCGCGTCGAGCGAGATCAGCCCGAACGGCATGCAAGCGGTGGTTGTCGGCAAGGAAATCATCAAGCTCGTCGAGCAACGCCAGGCCCGGCTCGGGACCTTGCGCCTCAGCAATCGCGACCGCCCGGTTCAGTCTGACGATTGGTGAGCCTGTCAACGCTTCCAGAAGCTCGTAGCAGGCGGCTATCGAGGTCCAGTCTGTCTCAGCCGCCGCCGACGCTCGCGCGTGTTCGAGAGCGATCAAGGCTTGCAGACGAAGCTGCTCGGTGTATCCCTCGCTCTGGGACAGGCTGGCAACGAGCTTGATCCCCTGTCGGAGCTCGTCCTGATACCAGAGCGAGCGATCCTGCTTGGCGAGTGTTACCAGCTGGCCGTCTTGAACGCGGCTGTCGCGGCGTGCATGTTGCAGGAGAAGTAGACTGTAGAGTGCCTGAGCGTCGAGGGCTTCGGGGACGAGTCGATGGAGGACGGCGGCAAGTTCGACGGCTTCGCCCGCTAGATCAGTCCGAAGAAGTTCTGTTCCTTCGCCGGGAGAGTAGCCAGCAGTGAACGCGAGATAGATCGTGCGACAGACGTCGGTAAGTCGGGAGCGAAGTTCATCATCGACTGGGGCGGACAGAGGGATGCCTGCCTTCACGATCTTCTTCTTCGCTCGAGTGATTCGTGCTGCCATCGTCGAGCGTGAAACCAAGAAGAGGCGAGCGATCTCCTCGGTTGGTGTGCCGATGACCAGGCGGAGCGCAAGAGCTGACCTCGCTTCAGGACTCAACGCCGGGTGACAACACAACACGATCATCGCGAGCCGCTCATCGTCAAGCTCCTCCAGACGGTCAATGTCTGGAGGCTGCACCCAGTCGGGTCTGACGGCAAGCAAGCTGGCCTTTCTTCCATGCATCGCCTCGGCTCGGAGCCCACCGAGAATGAGGCGGTACGCGGTTGTGTAGAGCCAGCCCGCTGGGTTGTTGGGGACCCCCTCGGTCGGCCAACGTGCACTTGCTCGGCCGAAGGCTTCGCTCAGTGCATCCTCGGCAAGATCCAGTCGTCGCGTTCGAGTCACGAGCAATGAAAGCAGGCGTCCCCAGTCCGCTCGATAAGTCTTGGCGACGACCTGGTCAGCCCATGTCGACGACGGGTCGGATTTCGATGTCATAAGCGGGGAGGATTCGGCAGAGTGCGGTCATCGTATCGAGATCCGGTGCCTCGATCAGGAAGTAGCCCCCGATCTGCTCGGTTGCTTCGGTGAAGGGCCCATCAGTGATTGTCAGCTCGCCATTCGTGGTCCGCAGGGTCGTTGCCGTCGAACCATCCTCGAGCGCCTCACCACCCAGCATCTCCACACCGGTCTGTTTGGTGCAGGCTTCATCGAACTCTCCGAACTTGGCCATGGTTTGCTGCTGCTCCTCGGGAGTGAGTTGGTCCCATGCGCCAACGTCTCCATCGCCTGCCAACAATATGAAGTACTTCATCATGTTCTCCTTGTCATTTGGATTTGCTCCAGCGTCCTGGCATCTCTGCCCTGACACCAACAATGACGCGTGAGCCGACTCAAAATCGACAGGTCCCAAAGAAATCTCTCAGCTCTGTCCTGAGAGAGTCTGTCCCGGTCGAGGAATATGAAGGCATTAGCTGCTGGCCGGGAGGACCTTCACAGTGATTGGGGAGTCGAGAAAACACGGGGTGATGTGGCTGTCTTCGGACTGAGTCTGTGGCTCGCTAGCTAGAGCAGTGATCCCGAGCGCGCCATTGGCTGTGGTGAGGATGCTGACTACCTGGCCGTCTGTGTTGGAGATTGTTGTCTGGCCTTGTCGTTGGAATGGTTGGTTGGGTCCTGCGGGTGACAGTTCGTCAATGTGAAGGCGTGAGCCGTAGACCGACCAACCGGCTGCTTCCAGGGCATCTTGAACCCCGATCATGGCCTCACATCGGCGTTGAGGATCAGCAAAGACCAGCTGACCGTTAACAAGACTCATCCCTTCCAGATTTGCTAGGAGAGCCGTGACCTGCCGGAGGTCGTCGTCCGTGACTGTTGCTCGAGCGTGCGTCTTGTCCAGCTCGCCGCTGTAGGTTCCCGGCGTCCAGTGCCCAGGCAATTCGGCGCAGCGAGAAGCGTAGGCCTTCCAGCCAAGTTGGTGAGAATAGACAGTGACACTCGCTACTGGTGTTTGCTCGAAGAACTGAACCAGGATGATGCTTCCGTCGAGGCTCCGGTGGCGATACATGGAATCGTAAGGGCCTCCGATCGCTACAAGCGCTTGAGCGAGGAGACTCCCGGCGTCAAGTTGAGGGTGGTCCGTTTGGAATTCGTTTCCAACGGATGCTCCAAGGTCTTCGCAGCGGATCTGTGAGTGGCTCCAGAGCGTTTCGTCAGAATCAACGAATGTGATGTTGGAAGGCACCTTCATCTGACTGCTCGAAGTGACTTGGAGCGGCAGCTCCAGATCGTCGATCGGTTGGCGGACTCCCACGATCTGGCGGGTTCCGATTGCTTGGTCAAGGGTGATGATGGCTGGCGTCCACGGATTGCCTGGGCAGCCTTGATCGCCCTCCTGTTCGGTGATGAAGATGGTCACGGAGATCGTTGCCTGGTCTTCGTCAACCTCAACCCGAAACCGATCATCAGCCCGGTTTCCGCTGGCGCATCCGTTCTCGGTGAACAGGACGGGGAACGAGTCCTTGCTTCGGTCAAGATTTGATAGTCGAAAAACGACTTCGCCAGAGTGGTGCTCTGAGAACGGGACAATGGAAATGCGGTCGCTGGTCTCAACCGGTTCGACTGGGGCCGAATCGATGCCACCGGAAGAAGTGCAGCTGCCCAACAGGAATATGAAGAGGAATGCCACTCTGAGTCTCATGTCGAATTTGACGTTCTTCCCATCCATCTGGTTCCCAAATCGCTACGTCTGTACAACTCAGATTACGGGCTAGGTCGAGGAAGAGCGGCAGAAATCGAGGTAGAAGGGAACCAGAAGGCGCCTCGCAACGTCACAAGTGCATGGCCCCTACTTGTCAAATTCGGCTCGGTGTTCTGCTGGTGTCAACGATTGCGCTTGTCGCTGCGGCTTGCGGGACCGGAGACGGCGTAGATCAAATAGTTGCCCAACAATCGACGACAACACTGGCGGAGACTGACCCGACTTCGCCAGAGAGTCCCAATCCCATCGACACTGACGAAGCTGACCCTGACCGATTTGGCGACTTCCCGGTCGAGGCCACTGACGACTGGCTGGTTGGTGTCGGCTATGTGGCCATGAGCTTCACCGGGCTAGATGGTGGCGAGGAGTTTGACCTCGACGTGATCGTGGAGTTTCTTGGTCGAAGTCAGATCTTCATAGCGGCCGGCGGGTGTGGCATCGGCGGTGGAGGTTTCGAATGGGTCGATGGTCGTGTCACGAATCCCGTGCTAGGTAGTGACATGGAGATGTGCACGCCCTCAGATCCGTCGACGTTTGCTGCTGCTGGAAAGCTGATCGAAAGCGCCCCCGAAATTCGTGTGGACGGCAACCGTCTATTGCTTCTGAGCGATGACTATCGATTGGAACTGGAGGCTGCCGGGCCGGGACTCGCAGTTCTTATCGAAGACAATGAGCGCTTCGTCGCTACCGAATCAACAGTGGTGGGACTCAACCCGGCCCGCATCGAGTTGGCGTCACCGGCCTACTTCGTGCTCAAGGTGACTGTGCCGGTGTGTGAGCTATATGGCGGAATCGCTGAAAAAGCTGGGGAAGCCGTCCTTCGGATGGAGTCCTTTGCTGGCCAAGGTTATCGTGACTATGCCCCTGACTCCGACAAGTTGGCCCAGGCCTTCTTCCAGCTTGGAGCCACTGCTGTCCGAGACGGCGACCTCCTGACTGTTGAGAACGAGCAGGGAATGATCCAGTTCCGACTGGCCACCGCTGATGACCCGGCCATGACTCGCGAGACCCCCGACCCACCCGAACGAATCATTCCCCCGCAACCCGACCGCAGCGAACCGGCGCAGGCGGGCAAGCCATCGACCCCGTGGTATGAGGCCCGAGCCGGTTCGACCGAACCTGGTGGCGCCGACATTCCGGCACCTGAAGGCTGGGATGTCGCGAACCCATCGTTACCAAGCATCCATGCTGCGGGACGTGGAACCGTGCATGTCTATGACGTATCTAGCGACCAGGTGCCCTGGACATCAGAGAATCATCCTGATGGGCTGGAGCTCGTTGATGGCCCTTTGGAGGTGACCGTCAAGATGTATCAGGAGGACAGTGGGGTCATTGTCGAATCCGGTGCCACAGCAACCGTGACTCAGTACCGCTATGGAAGCTCCAGTTCGAAAGAGTGGCGACGACAAGTCGTTTGGGTATTCGAGCGGGAGGGCACAACCACCGTCGCTGTGGTTGGCTTCCCAGAGTTCCCGAAGGGTTCTAGCTTCGATGACCCGACCGACTCAATCAACTTGTCGCTCACTGGTCTTGACCCCATCGACTTACTGAATGACATCCGCTTCTTCGACTAGGTCACTGGTGGGTCAGGTTGAGCTCGTCCCTTGGGTGAGAGTTCACCAGGTCCCGCTCTGACCCAGGCCCAGAGTTCATGGGACCCGGCTTAGAAGAAGCGTTGGCCCCGACCATCAAGATCAGCTAGGATTGCCAAAGGTCAGGAACAAGACAATGATTTTCGGAGCGAACAATGCGGCAGCAAGTTCAAGCAACAGGGACTGCGGTGACTCGTGTCAGCCCACCAAATCAGTTGACGGCCCTGAGCTTCGAAGGCGTGATGGCAAAGGCTGCAACGACCGCCATTTCCGAGGAAGACCTTGTAAGCCACAGGATCTCGACTGAGGCGAGAATCGCAGCTCCAAGTGGAGAACCGGTGCCTGCTCCAGCGGCTTCTGGCTCGGTTGATTGACCGCGAATAGTGCGGAAGGCGGAGGAGACGGCACCTGCTCGGGCTGAGCCTGGTAGCTCGGATTGCTCGGTTTGAACGAAACGGTCCTTCTTGGCAGCAATGATTTGCAGAGGATCGGTGCTGGCCGGCCAACGCCGAGTCTCGATTGAGCCCGATCATTGCGCTACTAATTCAGCCAATCCTGAGACCATGTCGAAGAGTCCAAGGTTCAGTACGGCAAGGGGCGCAAGCTCGATTGGCCCTGGTGCGGCCATTGACGTCGCCGATTTCTTTGGCTTTGGGCGAGCAAGGGCCATGACTATGAGTGCCTGATTGGTGCCAGCGAACATGACGGACGCAACGGCAACCATCGCTGACATGATGCATTGCACTGAAGAGGGGCAGGATAAGTAAGAACCAGCCGCACCAAAGAATGGCGGCTGCCGAGAGTTCTCGTAGGCTGATCGGGGTTGGCGCGAGATGTCAGGGTGACCTGCCATAGATGAGAAGCTCCGACGGAACTGACGATGGCGCCGACTAGTGGAACCCCCGTCGGAGGTCGCTTTCTTCGACACGGTCGTTGGATCGTTCAGTACACCGATCGTTTGGAACGCCGAATCTGGTAGGGACCTCTGAGCCGACGGCAACCAGCACCGTTCCATCGGGGGTTTCGAGAACGCAAATTGCCTGCCCTAATCTCGGCATCTACCCACGCGAATCCAATTTAAGCGGAGTCATCCTCAGTTGACCAGACAGATCGGGCAGCTCATCCAACCGTGCGCCGACGTCATGTGCCGACCGGTTCGCCATGCTCTCATCGACACGGCCAGTCAATATTCTGAATGCACGTTTCTTCTGGCGTGCAGTGCTCAGACACAGAATGAAAGTTCGGCTGGTTCAGACTTGATCGAGAGTGAATCGAGCTAGAAGGAGCCGGTTCCCAACATCAGCCCCTGATCTCTTGTGGCGAGGTGCTCAGAAGCCTCATCGTGAGTGACCAGAGTCGATGGCAATTGGCTCTCCACCAACAATGGCCAAGCCTGTCCAGAACGGTTCACTCGGGCAGGATTGGCAGGCCGTGAGAAGCAGGGCAATGAACAGGAAGTATGGCAGGAGGTTCATCGCTTGAAGTGAGCTCGGCGATCACCTCGATCGTTTCTCCATCGGCTACGAGATGAGAACATCGTGAGAAACTGGTGCTGGACGAGCGAGGGTCCCGCCGTTCCACGAGAGCAATGTCTCGTCGGAGTTCAAACACCAGGCCCAATGGGCACAGCTCTAGATCGTTCGGACCATCAGCTACTGGTTATTCTCCGCTCGAATGGAGCCGAGAGCGATCCAATACGGCTACTGAGCTCACTGGACAACTACCTCCAACCATGAATGACTCAGTGTCAGCCAATCATGACGCCCAGGGCGATGAACGTCTTCGAGGTGTTCCTCAAGAACCAGCGGCAACAGCTCGAGCCACGGATGGCGCATGTTTACTGAGCGGGAAACCTGAGCAACCCGGCTGCCGATCCGCATTGATAAGGAGGGTTATTAGGCCGACAGCAGCTGATCAGTGTCTCGAGTGAACGAAGAGAGTAAATCAGGGCGTCACACTCATCGGTCAGGAGCCAAGCGAGAGCTCAGGCTGCGATTACAACGGACTGTTCGACTGAGGCAGAGCAAGGCTGATAGGAGATTGGCCTGGCGGTCAAGGCTAAGGCTATCGACGGAGAAGGCCAACCTCAGCCGATGAAGGACCGTGTACCCCAAGTAACGGGTATCGATCGGCATTGGGTCCATCCTTCGGTTGGTGACCAGGTCGTCCATCGACTGATCGTCTGATTGGGTGACACCGAACCGACGGCAACGAGGACGGTTCATCGACGCCGGTATTTCGCAGCACAGCTTCCAGGACTTGGCACCGAATGCAATGACCCTCGATCTTCAATTGACGTGTAATGCTCAATTGCCAGACAGATCAAGGTTCCCAGGTTGGTTGGCGTCCAAGAAGAGCCACGCATCAGTGCTTTCCTCAAACCGCTTGCCAATAGTTCGAATGCAGACATCGCTGGTCAACTGAGAGGCACAACTCTCGACCGGTCGGCAAAGCCCCTGCCAGGTCGAACTGGTGGCTCGCACTGGATACTCTGACCTCACGCCTTCGTCAAGGTACCAGCTGTCTCGATTGAGTGGCTAACGATCGTCGTAGGAGTGCATGGCTGGTATCGATGGCTGATTGGCTCACCACTTGCGAACTGCATGCGGCAAGAGGCCAGCTCCAGGAGGGATCAGTTGGATGGAGTACAGGTGCACTCATGAGAAAGATGTACGAGCGCTAGTAGTTGTCAGTCCGGTTCCTCAGGTGTCGGCCGTTCTCTGCGATCTCGTTGGAGCGGGACCTCATTGGGTCGGTGTAGCCGGCATCGACAGGAACAATCGCTCCGGTCATGTAGCTGGCGGCATCGGAGGCCAAGAACACAACGACGTCGGCAATTTCGCTGGGCTCAGCCAGGCGCTTCATCGGAATGGTGGCATCGGCCAGCGCCTGCAGGTCCGCTTGGCTCGGCGGGGCGTTCCGACCTGAGGCCAGCATGGGAGTATTGACTTCACCGGGAGCTACAGCGTTGACTCGGATCCCATCGGTCGCATGTTCCAGCGCCAGAGCCCGAGTGATCTGATGTACCGCCCCCTTGGACGCGCAGTAGGCGAGTACGCCGCTGGCCCCGATGCCGCCCCAAATGGATCCGAAGTTCACGATGACCCCGGACCGAGCTGCAAGCATTGGTCGAAGCGCGGCTCGACACATATAGAACAAGCCGTCAACGTTCACCGACATGACCCGGCGCCAGTTCTCGTCATCGGTCCCGAGGCCACCGGCCCGGTAGATCACGCCCGCGGCGTTGACCAAGATGTCGAGCTTGCCGTGTTGGCCGAGCACAGAGGCCACAGCCTCGTCACAGAAAGCTGAATCAGAGACGTCGCCAACAATGGCGGTCCCGCCTGTCACGTCCGCGATTGCGGCTGCTTTGTCGCCGTCACGATCGACAACGACGATGTCGTCACCTAGCTTGGCGAACTCGTGGGCGGTTGCAGCACCCATGCCGGAGGAGCCGCCCGTAATCATGACTACTCGTGGTTCTGCTTGTTGCTCAGGCATCGTTGTCTCCGTGAGTGGTGGCGTCGTGGGTGTTGGCCATGAACTGGCTTCCGCCATAGGTCTGCTCGGTTGGTTGTAGCTCAATGCGATTGATGTTCACATGAGGTGGAGCGTCGATGGAGTACAAGACCGCATCGGCAATATCTCTAGGGGCGAGTTCAGCAATCCCGGATGTCTTGACCCTGGCGCTGAGCTTGGGGTCATCAATGGCCACGTCGTAGAACTCAGTGGCGACTCGGCCGGGTGCGATCTCGGTGACCCGGACTCCCGTGCCGCTCAGCTCCAAGCGCAGATTGGCCGACAGCAGGTGAACAGCAGCTTTTGATGCGCCATAGATGGCAGCTGGAAGTTGGTGGTGTCCCGCCATGGATCCGATGTTTACGATGTGGCCGTCGCCACGTTCGATCATGCCGGGAAGAACTGCGCGGAGAATGTGAAGGACGGAACTCACATTGGTGTCGATGGTCCGGTCGATGTCATCGGCTGTAGCGGTGACGAGCGATCCCATTGCTCGACCGAGTCCAGCATTGTTCACCACCAAGCTAAAGGGGAGCGAAGCCCCAAGTTCAGCAACGCCGGCCCGATCCTGAACGTCGAGGACATGGATCTGGCAACCTGTTTCATCAGCGAGTTCTTGCAGTCGCTCAGCTCGTCGGGCCACAGCAACAACCTCGGTCCCGCGCTCGCGCAGGCCTCGTACGACGGCCGCCCCAATTCCGCTGGACGCGCCGGTAACCAAGGCTGGGCCAGCTATGAGAGATTCCACGAGGCGCTCCAGGGTTGATGGGTGGAGCCGACTATTGCAGAAAGCAATCGACGCTAGCAATGTCCTGGCGGTAAGTAGTTGCGGTGAGATGACCGAGTCCGGCCCGGCCGGTAGTCTTGCTGCATGGTCATCGGCGTCTATGAAGCGAAGACTCAGCTTTCCAAGCTGTTTGGTCGCGTGGCGAACGGTAAAGAGGTCGTGGCGAACGGTAAAGAGGTCGTTCTTGGTAAGGCGGGCAAATCCCTGGCTCGACTTGTGCCATATCGGAAGACAAAGCAGCCACGAGTTCCTGGTCGCCTCGCGGGAAAGGTCAGAATCGCTGCCGATTTTGATGAGACACCTGACTGGTCGAAGGCTTGACGATCATGACTCGCGATCGAGAGTTCTCGAACTATGAGGTTTCCTTGATGCGCGCCTGAGCTGGAGGGCTCGATTCTCACCCAGCTTCGCTCAGGCGTCGCCAAGATGGGCAAGGATCCGCTCATAAAGAGCAGTCGAGCGTTCGACTGACTCGACGGAGATTCGTTCGTCGTGACCGTGGAAACGCGAGAGTAGATCGGAGAAGCTGGTCGCCTCGTCGTACAGCCCAACACCATACGCGGCCGTACCCTTGCGTCGCCAGTATCGCCCATCAGTAGCTACCGGCATGAGTGCGGGAACAAGATTGCTATGGCCTTCCAGATCTTGCACGCTGCTGGCAATGGCGCGCCACAAGGCGGTGTCGGTGGGGCTGATGGTGGACGGGTTGTTGCCTACACGCACGATCTCGACTGTTTCTCCTGGTCGACCCATGGCGTTACGGAGATGGCGTTCGACAATCTTGCGGTCCATGTTGGGCAAGGACCGGATGTCCAGCACGGTCGAAGCCTTGTCGGCAATGATGTTTGACTTCATTCCCGCCTGGAGCTGGTTAGGCGAAACGGTCAGATGGGTCACTGCGTGGATGTAGCCAGCGAGACCGGGATCGTCTTGAGCGATGGTGTCGATGGCACCATCGATCCGCTTGGGATCCTTGAGGGCTTCGGTCAGATCAGATCCCATCTCGATGCCATCAACGAAGTGCACCCATTGCTCGCTGATGACAACCGGGGACGGTGTGGCCGACAAGCCATGGAGGGCGTCAACCATCTTCTCCAGGGCGTTGTCGGACGCGTAGGGGACCGAGCCGTGTGCTGGCGTCCCGGTCGTCTTCAGGCGAGAGAAATAGCTTCCCTTTTCGCCAATGGCGACTGGAATGGCTGAACTGGCGCCCACACTGGGATAGGCCACCTCGGTAAGCAGGAAGTCGGCACCGACAAGATCCCAATGGTCCTTGACCAGGGGATAGGAGCCGTAGCTTCCGCCCGCTTCTTCATCAGCCACCGCAGCAAACACCAGGTCGCCTCGGGGCTGGATCTCACCCCGAACATAGGGGCGAATGGCAGAGGCAAAAGCAGAGACAAGGTTGAGCATGTCAACGGCTCCTCGGCCATAGACAAAACCATCGACGATGTCTGCTCCAAATGGATCTTGGGTCCAGCCATCGGAATCGACAGGGACAACATCGATGTGGGGCACCAGGGCGAGGGACGGCGCTGATGGGTCGGTCCCTTTGACCCGGTACACCAGCGATTGTCGGCCAGGCTTTGGCTCAAAGACTTGGCCCTCTACCCCAAAGAATTCTTGCAGGGTGGCAACGGATCGGTATTCATCGCCGCCGTCGACCGAACCAGTGTTGACACAGGCATTGCGGATCAGCTTCTGCAGAAGATCAATGACTTCGGAACTCATAGTCCAGCTTTCTTGATGGCGTCAGATTTCTCTAAGGCTTGCCCTAGGCGACCGATGGCCTCTTCGATGTTTGCGGTAGGAGCGGCGATGGTCATTCTGGCAAAGCCTGCACCTTCGCGCCCAAACCAGTGCCCGGGACTCAACCCAAGGCGAGCGCTGGTGGCTAGCCAATCGGCTAGCTCGGGAACATCGAGGCCAAGCTGGCGAAAGTCCAGCCACGCCAGATAGGTTCCCTCAAGTTCCACCAGCTCGATGCGCTCGGGAAGCTGCTCGCGCAATGTGGTCGCATTGTGTTCAATCAACTTGAGCATGTCATCAAACCAGGCAGAGCCTTGGCTGTACGCGGCCTCGAAGGCCGCCAGACCGAAGACGTTGTTGCGGGTGAGGTGAAGTTGTGAACTCACCGAGTCGAACTGGTCGATCACTTCCTGGTCGCTGGCGATGACGAGGGTGTCGCAGACTCCGGCCAAGCCGAAGGTCTTGATTGGGCCATGGAGGGCTGCCCAACTCACATTGGTTCCCTGGGCCGCGGTGGCGAACGGGGTGAAGGAGTGAGCCCCAAGCACGATGTCGGCGTGGATCTCGTCAGCAATGACAAAGACTTCATGCTTGGCGCAAATTCTGGCTACGTCCGTAAGTTCAGAAGTCGTCCAAACTCGACCCACTGGGTTGTGCGGGTTGCACAGAATGAGGGCGGTCGTTGTCGGGTCTGCTGCTTTGGTCTCAAGATCATCGAGATCCATCTGGTAGCCATCATCGGTCAACTCAAGAGCATTGCGAACCACGGACCGTCCGGCGGACGTGACCAAGGGTTTGAAGTCGGTGAAGACTGGTGGCTGCAAGATGACTCCGTCCCCAACCTTGGTTCGTTGCTGAATGAGTACTCCCAGAGAAGTTCCGACGCTGGGACTGACGATGGTGTGCAATTCGCCCTGGTCCCACCCGTGGCGTTGCGACATCCAAGCCCAGAAGCTGTCGGCGAGGTTCTCGCTCCGAGTCTCATAGCCATACCAGCCAGTGCTAGCCCGCGCCGTCAGCGATTCGACCACCGAGACAGGAAGGTCCAGGTATGGCTCGGCGATCCAGAGCGGTAGCAGTCCGTCTGGGCCTGCGAAATGACGGTCCATGCTGGGCGAGTCGATGGCCTGGGCGTTGGGGGAGAGCTGTGGGTGCACGGAGACGGGATTGGGCATGCAATTACCATACAGAACATATTGATGTTTGTCGATGTGACTGATATGGTTGCCATAGTCGTGATCACATTCGCGACGATCAGCCCGCAAAGGACCCAACATGACAACCCTCAGTTCACCAGTCGAAACATGCGCCACCGGAGAAGACGGCGCCACGAGCGGACCATGCGGCCAGGGATTCCTCGCCACCCATATGTCATCGTTCACCTCGGCATTGAGTCAGCTGGACGAGGTCCTTGACGCTGCCCGAACCGTGGACAAGAAGACTGATGAACTCATCCGTTTCGCTCTTTCAATCAAGGCCCGGTCCGAGCCGTGCGTGCGCAAGCACTATGTCGGTTCTCTTGCGGCCGGAGCTTCCGAAGAAGAGATCGGCTACGTCTTTGCCCTGACGATGCGTGAGTCCGCTGGCGCCGACGATTGCTGGACCCACGGGATCATTGCCTCCCTCGAAGCTGACTCCTCAGCCGACGAGGAGGAAGAAATCACCGGCTGCTGCGGCTAGCCAACCCGAGCCGCGTACTCATTGCGCTACCGAGCGTCTAACGTCCGAACTATGGCGTGGCGGGGGAATTGGTTTGGTAGTCAAGGCCGGGGAAGATACCGGGAGGCGCGCCCAGATTTGAGTCGGAGTGCGCCGCTCAAGCTTCGTGCCAGTTTTGTTGTCGGTCTATTGTTGGTTCCGGCTTGCACCTCCTCCAACGCTGGTCAGGATGTAGCCAGAGCTGGAACGATGTTGAGCTCTGTCGACTTGGAGTCTGGTCCAACGACAACGACGGGCCCGACCGCGACGGCAGTAGGCCCAACAATCAAGCGGCCCCCGCTTAACATCGATGCTCTCCGTCCGTTGGACATAGCAATCTCGCTCCGCCAGTTTGGCAAAGCGAGAGGCCTGGCCGCGGCTATTGAAGAGGCATTCGAACCAGACGAGCGGCTGAAACAACGGCTGCGGGCAATCGAGGTGTACCAACTGCAGCTGGACGAATCCGTTCCATGGCACGGAACGGTGGCTCACCTGTTCACCCATAGCCTGATCTTTCATCCAGAGGATGCCTTCGACGGGGACCGTCAGGAGCCTGGCTATCAGGAAAACATGCTGACGGCCACCGAATTCGAACGCATCATCGAAGCCATGTATGAAGGCGGCTGGATCCTGGTCGACGTCCACGACCTCTTTGAAGAGCAAGCCGACGGAACCCTGGAGGCGACCCCAATCTTGGTCCCTCCCGGCCGCAAGCCTTTCGTGCTGTCCATCGATGATGTCAGCTACTACGACTACATGACAGGCAACGGATTCGCCGAACGCCTGGACATCGACCCAGACCTCAACGTCGCCACCGTCTTCCGACAAGATGACGACAGTGAAGTCTGGTCATTGGCCGGAGATGTGGTCCCTATCCTTGACCAGTTCATCTGGGAGAATCCGGACTTCTCCTCGCTGGGGGCCAAAGGCATCCTGGCCTTGACCGGGTATGAGGGGATTCTTGGCTACGACGTCAGTCGAGACCAAGTCCAGCATCCGGAGTTTGCTGAACGACAGGCCAAGGCGCACGAGGTCGCTGACCGGCTACGCGAGTTGGGTTGGCAATTCGCCAGCCATAGCTATACCCACCACGGCGACATGCGCGACCGCACGATGAGCTTCTCCCGTTTCCAGTTTGACGCGGAGAACTGGCGGAAAGAAGTTGGGGAGTATGTAGGGGAGACCGATCTCTATGTTTCGCCCTACGGCTACCACATGCGTGACAGTGATTCCTTCTATCGATTCCTGGTGGAGGAAGAAGGATTCAATGTGTATTGCCCCATCAGCGATGGAACCACGGTGGTGATGAATGCCGACAACATGGTTTCAGAACGGCGCTCGCTCGACGGCTACGCCCTTCTTCACTACGGGGACGAGCTGCGGCCCTATTTCGATGTGACCGCCATTTGGGATGAATCCCGAGGCCGGATCTACCCAAGCGAACCAAACGGTCACCCAAGCCAATCGGGATAGTTTGCGTTTCGCCTTCTCCAACAGGCTGCGGCAGGGCAGGTTTCTGCCATGGAACCCCGATTCGGTTTACGTGGTGTTCTAACATTCCGGCTGGTCACCTGACCAATGATGTGAAAGGCAGTTTTTGCATGAGTGGTGCTGGGAATCCCCCCGCTGGTTGGTATCCAGATCCGACACAAGCGGGCTCCGAACGGTGGTGGGACGGCACATCCTGGGGCCAACAAACCAGAATGCCGCCTATTGCCGCACCAGTAGCTGCACCGCCAGCCACACCAACGGCTCCGGCACCAGTGCCGACTCCTATTCCGGCGTCGGCCCCAGCAAGCCCATCAATCCCAACCCCTGGGCCAGCCGCCAGCCCCAAGAAGTCTGGGCTTTCCAGCGGAGCAATGCTGGCAATCGTGGCCGCCCTGGGGTTGATTGGAATACTCATTGGCGGCGCCGTTCTCATGATGCTGACTGGAGATGACGACGAGCTGGTGGAAGCCACCAAGACCACAGCTTCTGAGTCAGAGACTACGTCAACCTCCGGCGATGGGGACGCGACCTCCGAAACCACAAGCACCCCCGATACTGATGACGAGTCCGATGATGGCTCGGCCGACGGAACCGCCGGCTTGACCGGTGATGGATCGGACGATGTCGTCTCCTGCACCCGAGTTGATGAGGACACCATCATCCTGGAAATGGTGAACAATGGAGACGAGACATCGTCCTATTGGCTCACCGTCGGCTTTTTCGATGACGCGGGCACCCGCCTCGCCGATGAGTCCAGCTTCGTCAACTTCCTTCGGCCTGGCGAACGCGCCATCGAAGAACACTTCGTCTTCGAGGAAGCAGGAACCGTGTGCGAAGTCCTTGACGTCGACAGCTTTCCTGGTGTGAGTTCGGACGAAGAGCTCGCTGACGTTGGCGAATGCGTGATAGCGGCCGAACCGGACTCTTTTGATGACTTCGCCGCCAGTCTTTCGATCACCAACAGCACGGCAACAACTAGCGACTACTCCGTCGAGGTTGCCTTTGTTGATCCCGCTGGAATTCGCCGGGGAACTGGATCCGTCTATATCGAAGCTGTTCGGACTGACGAGACTGCCCCTGGGGAGATCTTCTCATCGACGGACTTTGTTGCCGGGTATTCCTGCCAGATAGTGGGTGTGACCCGCACAGATTCTTAACGCGACCTGGCAACGACACCGGCTTGGTTGCGACCGACGTCACTTGTGTGGCTAGTATCACCGCCATGATGACTCCCGCAATGAGATCGGATTCGGCTTGAGCCAGCAAAAACCGGTTCTTGAAGTAATTGATCTGACCACCCAGTTCCGAACCCAAGATGGCATCGTCCACGCTGTCAACGGAGTGAGCTTTGAATTGCGTGAGGGTGAGTTCCTCGCTGTAGTTGGCGAGAGCGGCTCCGGCAAGAGCGTCACCATGATGTCTCTGCTCAAACTGATCCCAATGCCCCCCGGTGAGATTGTTGGCGGCGAGGTCATGTTTGATGGCCAAGATCTTCTTCGTATCAGTTCGAAGGAACTGCGAGAGGTTCGCGGTGGCGAGATTGGGTTCATCTTCCAGGACCCGATGACGTCACTCAATCCGGTCATCCGCATTGGCAAGCAGATCACCGAATCGTTGGACTTGCACACCGACCTCTCGTCCAAGCAAGCCCAAGCCCGAGCTCTGGAACTGGTGGAACTCGTTGGTCTACCCGATGCTGAGCAACGACTGAAGTCCTACCCTCACGAACTCTCCGGGGGCATGCGCCAGCGAATCATGATTGCCATGGCCCTGGCCTGCTCGCCGGGAATGCTAATCGCCGATGAGCCGACGACGGCTCTGGATGTGACCATCCAGGCTCAGATCATCGAACTGGTGAAGGATCTCCGTCAGAAGCTTGGCACGGCTCTCATCTGGATCACCCATGACCTTGGTGTTGTTGCCGGTCTGGCTGACCGGGTCCTGGTTATGTACGGGGGACAAATCGTGGAAGAGTCTCCGGTTAAGGCACTCTATGCCAACCCTCGCCACCCCTATACCGAGGGTTTGCTTGAGTCACTGCCTCGTGCCGACCAAAAGGGTGAGGAACTAAACAGCATCGAAGGCCAGCCGCCGAGCATGTACAGCGCCCCAACATCGTGTAGCTTCGCCCCACGCTGCCCCTACGCATTTGATCGTTGCCGTGAAGAGCTGCCAACTCTGCGGCTCGTAGCCCCCGATCAGAAAACCGCCTGCTTCTACGACATGAACAACGGAGAACCGTTCCGTGACTGATACCGCGAACGAGATTGAATCAGTGGAGACTGACCGCGAGGTCCTCCTGAGCGTCAAGGGGCTCAAGAAACACTTCCCGATCATGAAGGGTGTCTTCCGCAAGCAGGTGGGCGCCGTACGGGCCGTGGATGGAGTCGACTTTGTCATCTACAAGGGAGAGACCTTGGGCTTGGTCGGCGAAAGCGGATCAGGCAAGTCAACCGCAGGACGGGTTATCCTCCAGCTTGATCATGCCACCGAAGGCACAGTCACCTTTGACGGAATCGAGCTAACCAAAACTGAGCCCAAGGACATGCGCAAGCTTCGACGCCGCATGCAGATGATCTTCCAAGATCCGCACGCCTGTCTCAACCCCCGCATGACGGTGGCCTCCATCATTGGCGAGCCACTGGTCGAAAACTCCGACATGTCCAAGGCCGAGCGCCGCGCTCGAATTGAAGAGCTGCTTAAATCAGTTGGCCTTGACCCGACCCACGCCAACCGATACCCCCATGAGTTCTCCGGCGGTCAGCGGCAGCGTATCGGCATCGCTCGGGCCATTGCCCTGCACCCAGAGTTCATTGTTTGTGACGAACCTATTGCGGCCCTGGACGTCTCGATCCAGGCTCAGGTTGTCAACCTTCTGAAGAAACTTCAGAAGGAACTGGACCTCACCTACTTCTTCATCTCCCATGACCTCAGCATGGTCCGCCACATTGCTGACCGGGTTGCTGTCATGTACCTCGGTCATATTGTCGAACTGGCACCAGTCGACGCGGTCTATGACAACCCGAAACATCCCTACACCCAGGCGCTAAATTCAGCAGTTCCTGTGCCCGATCCGCTCATTGAGGAGACCAGGCAGCGAACCATTCTGGAGGGTGACGTGCCGAGTCCGGCGAACCCTCCGCCTGGCTGCGTGTTCAGCACTCGCTGTCCGATAGCTACCGAGCGGTGCTCCAGCGAGGTTCCTGAATGGCGAAATATCGAGGGTGAGCACTGGGTGGCTTGCCACTTTGCTGAGTGATATGGCCGTTTCGAAGTGTTGCGGAAATTCGCCAACGTGACAATCTGAGAGCAAGGTTGTGTCGGTGGCTGGGATCTTGAGCGTCGTTGCTGTTAAGGTCCTTGCGTTATGCCGGTTCCGACCGGCTCAGACCAATTTAGGGAGAGAATCCATGAAGAGACTAATTGCGCTGTTAGCAGCGCTTGCCATGCTGGCAGCCGCCTGTGGTGGCTCCAGCAGCGACAGTGCTGGTGGCGACGTCGATGAAGACGCTGGCTCCGAGACCACCACTGCGCCAACCGTCGCGCCCGAGCCGGATGCACCGGACGAGCCAGCACCAGAGGACGCCGAAGCCGGCTCCGGTGGCAACCTGGTTCTGCTTCAGTGGCAGGCGCCTTCCCAGGCTAATGCCCTGCTATCCAGTGGTACCAAGGACACCCTTGCTTCTTCACTGGTGCTCGAGCCGTTAGCCGAGATCGCTCCGGATGGAACCTTCGTTCCAGCCTTGGCTGTCGAGATCCCAACGGCCAGCAATGGCGGAATCTCTGATGATCTCACCCAGATCACTTGGAATCTTCGTGACGACATCCTCTGGGCCGACGGCACGCCGTTCACTGCTGCAGACGTGGTCTTCACCTATGAGTACTGCGCCGATGAGGCAACGGGTTGCTCCTCCGACGGACTATCACTGGTTGAAAGCGTTGTTGCCGGTGATGATCATACGGTCACCGTTACCTTCCCCGACCCAACGCCCTATCCCTTCGAAGTATTCGTTGGAGCAGTTGGGCCGATCATCCAGAAGGCTCAATTCGAGAGTTGTGTTGGCGAAGCTGCCAAGGCCTGTTCGGACGAGAACTTCATGCCAGTTGGTACCGGCCCATACATGGTCACCGAGCTTCGTCCTGAAGACACGGTTCTGTATGAGATGAACCCGAACTACCGTGGCATTGCTGACGGCAAGCCCTTCTTCGGCACCGTTGAGATCAAGGGCGGCGGCGACGCCGAAGCTTCTGCTCGCTCGGTCCTCGAAGTTGGCGAAGCCGACTACGCCTGGAACCTTCAGGTTGCTCCCGAAATTATTGCTCCCATGGCGGATGCAGGATTTGGACGACTTGCATCGGCATTCGCTGCCAATGTTGAGCACATCAACCTTAACCAGACTGATCCATATGCTTCCCCTCCATCCGAGGGCACACCACACCCACTGTTCGTCGACAATCCCGACTTGCACCGTGCACTCTCCATTGCTATCAACCGCGCGGAACTTGTTGTCGTAGGCTATGGCCCGACTGGAAACCCAACCTGCAACATGTGGCCGGTCGGCGCCGAGAACTCCTCCAACAATGACTGGTGCCTCGAGCAGGACATCGACGGTGCTAACGCACTGCTGGATGGCCTTGGTTACATGGACACCGATGGTGATGGAGTCCGTGAAGCGGATGGCTTCGGACCGTTGGAGTTTGACTATGTCACTTCCACCAACGCCGTGCGCCAGAGCAACCAGGACCTGATTGCGGCTTACTGGGCCGAGATTGGTGTTGTTGCCAACATGCAGAACGAAGACGCAAGCCTCTTCTTCGATGGCACCTGTGCCAGCGATGTTTGCATCTGGAAGTTCTTCACCCCAATGGAGATGTTCACTAACGGTTCTTCCGGACCAGATGCCGGCAGCTATCTCACGGACTGGGTTAGCACCAAGGTGCCGACCTCGGCAGATGCCTGGGGCGGCAGCAATATCTCTCGCCTCAATAGTCCTGAGTTCGATGCCCTTGATGCCGAGATGTCCGGACTTGCTTTGGATGATCCTAAGCGCACCGACATCATCATTGAGATGAACGACATCTTGTCAACTAGCGCCGTTATTCCGTTGATCCACCGTGCCAATGCATCGGCTTTCGCCAACAGCATTGGTGGAACCGGTGAACTCAATGGTTGGGACAGCGAGTACTGGAACGTCGAAGAATGGTTCCGCATCGCTGAGTAAGCGGTAGTGAGACCAGGTTGAGCCGAGGTGTCGCCCAGCAATTGGGCGGCACCTCGAGCCCGGCAAAATGCAGCAGCAACAAGCAAGAGCAATACAGCTAGTAGACATACAGCTTGCAGCAACACAGCGAACAATCTCATACCAGGGCAGCAGGGGAGCACATGAGTGGGTAGGTACATCATCAGGCGAATCTTGATCGCCATTCCTACGCTGCTGGCAATCAGCCTGATCATCTTTCTGATTCTTGATAGCGCTCCCGGTGACCCGACATCGAACCTGCCGTTGACTATTCCGGCCGAGGTTCGAGCGCAAATTCGTGAATCGCTGGGGCTCAATGACCCCTGGTATATCCAGTGGTTCCAGTGGAACAAGCTGATGCTGATCAACGAGCCTCTCCATCTGTTCAACGAAACGTTCGGGACCTGCATCGGCAACTGCGAGGATCCTGAACGCATCATCTCCTGGTCTTCTCGCTCGCCAGCGATGGACACCATCTATGAACGTCTGCCCCAGACCTTCTGGGTTCTTGGCCTCTCGCTCGTCTTGGGTGTGATGATTGCCATCCCGATTGGCACTCTGCAAGCGGTGAAGCAGTATTCCTGGTTCGACAATTTCGGTACCTTCTTTACCATGCTCGGCTATTCAGTGCCGACGTTTGTGACGGGCTTGATGACCATCGTCTTCTTCAGCGTCAAGCTGCGTTGGCTACCGACTTTTTATCGAACCACCCATGACGTAGTTCTGACTGACTGGAGCACGATCTGGATCCAATTCAAGCAGTTAGTAATGCCAGTGGGCGTGCTCACCCTGTTCAATATGGCGGTCTTTGGCCGATTCACCCGAGCCTCGGTGCTGGAGAACCTTAATGAGGGTTACGTTCGCACCGCTCGGTCCAAGGGACTTGGTGAATTCCCGGTCATCGTCCGTCACGTGCTACGAAATAGTCTGATCCCAGTCGTCACCCTCTTTGCCCTCAGTATCCCTGGGATCTTCGGAGGAGCCATTATTACCGAGCAGATCTTCCGTATCAATGGCCTTGGTCAGCTTCTCATTGCTTCCATCGCCCAGTCTGACTTGCCAATGGTGCAATCACTGGCCTTCATCTTCGCTTTCCTTACCGTCTTGTTCAACCTGGTGGCCGATGTGCTCTACGGGTTCCTTGACCCACGAATTCGGTACGACTGATGGGGGACAATATGACATCGCTGGAAGATTCACCGGAAGGACACCGAGCGGAGGTCGCCGCTAGCGCACTTGAAGAAGCGAACGAGCTTGGTGAGTTTCGGTCACTGCGGTCCGACGTGTGGCGCCAGTTTCGCAAGCACAAGGGTGCCCTAGTCGGAACCGTCATCATCTCGCTCATCGTCTTCGGGGCGGTTATGGGCCCCATAGTCTATCCGTTTGATCCTTTCGAAATAGACGTTCCATCGGCCAACCAGGGTGCCGGCTGGCCTCACATACTTGGCACCGACAATCTTGGACGAGACGTTGCCGCCCGAAGCCTGATCGGTGGTCGAATTTCATTGGCAGTCGGTTTTGCCGCCATGATCTTCTCCATCATCATCGGTACCTTGGTTGGAGTCTTGGCTGGCTATTTCAAGATTCTGGACGGACTCCTAATGAGGATCACGGACTTGTTCTTGTCTCTTCCTTTGCTCCCCGTGCTCCTGCTTGTCATCGTGCTCTTTCGAGGCCAACTCAAGGATGCGTTTGGCGAGACGTTCGGAATCTTCATTCTTGTGGTGAGCATCATTGGTTTGACCAGTTGGATGCAGACTGCTCGAATCGTGCGTGGAGAGGTACTGGCAATCAAGGAGCAAGAATTCATTCTTGCTAGCCGAAGCGTCGGCACCAGGCAGCACCGCATCATCTCCCAACACATCATTCCTAACGTGCTCAGCTCCGTCATTGTCGCTGCTTCGCTGGGCATCGCTACCTCCATCCTCACCGAATCAGCTTTGTCGTTCCTTGGACTTGGCTTTCCGGCTTCGTTTCCAACCTGGGGCCGCCTGTTGTTTGATGCCAAGGATGCATATTCCATCAACTTCATGCGAATTCTGGCTCCAAGCGTGTTGTTGTCGCTCACAGTCATGAGTGTGAACTTCATTGGTGATGGCCTGCGTGACGCCTTGGATCCACAAGCTCGTAGCCAGGGCTGATCACGCTCTTCTGATTTCGTCTTCTGGCACCGGGGGAGCTCTTCGAGATTCCTGAGCATGCTGTAACGTGCCCTAGCGCTGCCAGAAAGCAGTGCGGGCCGGTGTTGCTATCGTGAGGCGATGACACCAATCGCTTCCGGTCCGACCGTGAAGATCATTAGCCCAATCGATGGCACGGTCTTCGCCGAGCGCGAAATAGCACAGGCCAAGACCATCGACTCGGCAATAGCTCAGGCCCGTCAAGCCCAGGCCGACTGGCGTTCCATTTCGGTGGCTGAGCGTTCCACACGCTTGACGGCCTTTGTCGATGCCATGATGGCGATGAGTGATCAGATCGTGCCCGAGCTGGCTTGGCAGATGGGTCGCCCCGTCGCTTATGGGGCCGGCGAACTCGCAGGATTTGAGCAACGAGCCCGACACATGATCTCGATTGCTGAGACCTCCTTGGCTGACGTGCGGCCCGAACCCGAGACCGGATTCGATCGCTACATCGTTCGTGAACCGCTGGGACTCGTCCTGGTGGTTGCCCCGTGGAATTATCCGTTCCTGACTGCAGTCAACTCGGTGGTTCCGGCTCTAATGGCAGGCAACGCCGTTCTGCTCAAGCATTCGTCGCAAACCCTGTTGGTTGGGGAACGGTTCCAACAGGCCGCAGACGAGGCCGGCTTGCCCGAAGGACTGTTCCAAAACCTCGTACTCAGCCATGCACAAACCAACGACATCTTGTCGGCTGGACTCGTTGACCAGGTGAACTTCACTGGGTCCGTGGGAGCCGGGCGCTCAATAGAGCAATCGGTTGCTGGAACCTTCACCGGTGTAGGTCTCGAACTAGGCGGAAAAGACCCGGCGTACGTTCGCCATGACGCTGACTTGGCGAATGCGGCGGAGAACATCATTGATGGTGCTTTGTTCAACTCCGGACAATCGTGCTGCGGAATTGAGCGGGCCTACGTTCATCGCTCGCTCTTTGCGGACTTCGTGGATCAAGCCGCCGAGATCGCCGCTGGCTATCAGTTGGGTGACCCTCTGGACAAGGCCACAACGCTTGGACCGATGGTGCACAGCCGAGCGGCTGATGTTGTCCGTCAACAGACCGCGGATGCCGTGGCAGCTGGGGCCACAAGCCTTGTGGACATGTCACGATTCGAACGGAACGAAGTGGGCTCGCCCTACCTCGCACCCCAGGTCCTGATCGGGGTTGACCACACCATGTCGGTCATGAAGGACGAGAGTTTTGGGCCAGTCCTCGGCATCATGGCTGTGGACTCCGATGATGAGGCCGTCCGTCTCATGAACGACAGCGACTTCGGGCTCAGTGCCTCGATCTGGACCCAAGATGTCGATTCTGTTCGCTCGCTTGGCCCTCGGATCGAAACCGGAACCGTGTTCATGAATCGGGCTGACTACCTGGACCCCGGCCTGGCCTGGACCGGGGTGAAGGACACGGGGCGCGGCATCACCTTGTCTTCTTTGGGATATTCAACACTCACTCGAGCAAAGTCCTACCACCTACGGCTTCCAACCACGAAGAAGGTTTGAGATCATGCCGCGTCAAGATCGATCATTGAACATCGGACCAGCTTCGGTCCGGGACTACCGCGAACAGGCTCGACGGCGACTTCCGCGCCAACTCTTTGACTACATCGATGGTGGAGCGTACGAAGAGTCGACCATGGCGGCCAACGAAACCGATCTCAGTGCCATTCACCTTCGTCAGCGAGTCATGCGAGACGTCGACAACCGGCAATTGTCGACAACGGTGCTTGGTCACGAGCTGGCAATTCCGATCGTTCTCGCGCCAGTCGGCTTGGCCGGAATGTTTGCTCCACGAGCTGAAGTACAAGCTTGCATCGCAGCCCAAGAGTTCGGCGTCCAGTTCTGCGAATCGACCGTGTCCATCTGTTCAATCGACGAAGTGGCTGCTGCCTCTCCAAGGCCCCCTTGGTTTCAGCTCTACGTCATGCGCGATCGCGGCTTTACCCAAGAACTCATGGAACGCGCCCAGGCCGTTGGGTCCGATGTGCTCATGCTGACCGTTGACCTGGCCGTCGTAGGCGCTCGATATCGCGATACTCGCAATGGCCTTGAAGGAATGCTCAATCCGCTGGGCAAGCTGCAAAACGTTCTGGACCTGGTTTCCCATCCGCGTTGGGTCAAGGATGTCGCCATAGGAGGCAAGCCCCTGACCTTTGGCAACCTGGCCAGTCAAGTCCCCGATGCACAGCGGCCCGACGACTTCCGGGAATGGGTCGGCTCCCAATTCGACCCTTCGGTGACGTGGGAGGACATCAGCTGGATCCGAGAGAACTGGTCAGGCAAGCTCGTACTCAAGGGCATCCTCGACCCAGAGGATGCTAGCGAGGCCATCAAACGAGGTGTTGACGGCATCGTGGTTTCTAACCACGGAGGTCGGCAGCTGGACGCAGTACCCTCGTCAACCAAGGCGCTGCCAGCGGTGCTGGATGCGGTAGGTGGACAAGTCGAGGTCTTGGTTGATGGAGGCATTCGTAGTGGGCTCGATCTGCTCAAAGTCCTGGCTCTAGGAGCAGACGCTGCGCTCATCGGCCGTCCGTGGGCCTATGCAGTGGCTGCAGGTGGTGGCGATGCGGTTAGCCATGTGCTGTCGATCATTCGAGAGGAGCTGGAAGTTGCCCTCGCCCTCACCGGAGTACGAGGCGTCACCGACCTCAATCCGAGCATGCTCATCGAGGCTAGCCAAGGCTCCAGCTAAGCTGCGACGATGGGTCATCGAGAAGGCGTCACATACGTTGTTAGCAACGTGGAGCGGGAAACATTTGGCCGCACCGGCTACGTGCATCTGCCTGGAGTTCTGAACGAAGACGAGCTGGCTGCCATTGATGTGGTCTATGACTCGTTCATGCGGGGCGAGATCGCGGTGTCGGGCAAGGACATCTATGACATGGTTTCGGGTGAGTATGGGACTGACCCCACCGACTACGCCATCTTCAATGTCATGCTTCCTCGCCGCTACTACCCCGGTTGGCAGAGCAACATCTTCGAACAGGTGGGCCACACCATCGCCGAACAACTCTGCGGCGAGGGCATGGTTCTAGATTTCGATCAGCTCTTGGCCAAGCAGCCAGGCCGAGAGGACGCAATCTTTGCCTGGCACCAGGATCAGGCGTACTGGATCAATACCGATGATCGCCGGACAGCAACTTGTTGGTTGGCCGTTGATGACTCGACTATTGAGAGCGGCTGCATGCAGTTTCTTCCCGGAAGCCATCTGGAAGATGTCCGACCCCACCGCCCAATCAGTGGGAACCGGGAGGACCAGCACACACTGGTAACCGACCTTGGACCTGATGATGTGGTGGTTCCCATCGAGATCAAGCGGGGCGACATCACGGTGCATAATGAAGGTGTACTGCACGGCTCTGGCGGCAATACAACCACCGACAATCGTCGGCGGGCTTACATCAACGCCTATCGGTCGGTTGAGACCGTGCGCCAAGAGCGCGCCTTAGGCTTCACTCACTCTCACAACGATGACCCAGCGGTTCTTGCCGCGGTCGATGGATTGCACACCGCTGGTTCAGACCGAGCTAGTTGAGACCGAGTTAGTTGAAGTCGAGCTAGTTGGAACCGAGCCGGACCGATACTGGTCATACTTCGCTGCGAGATTGTTTTGCCAGTAGTTTCGAGGCATGATCCGACAAGACTTCCCTTACGACATTGAAGTCATCTCCAATGTTTGGATCCCCCTGCCTGATGGAACCAGGCTTTCTGCTCGAATCTGGCGGCCGAAGACCACGGAACCGGTGGCTGCCCTGCTGGAATACCTGCCTTACCGGTTGGATGACTTTACTGCGTGGCGAGACAGTACGCAGCACGCCTATTTCGCTGGTTTTGGTTATGCCTCGATCCGGGTTGATATTCGTGGCACCGGCAGCTCCGAGGGCATCTGCCTTGGGGAGTACCTGCAACAAGAACACGACGATGCAGTGGCGGTCATTGCATGGTTAGCCGAGCAGCCCTGGTGTAATGGCAAGGTTGGCATGTTCGGAATCTCTTGGGGAGGCTTCAATGCGTTGCAAGTGGCTGCCCTTCGTCCGCCAGCACTGAAAGCCATCATCGCAGTGGCGGCAACCGATGATCGCTACACCGATGATGTGCACTACCTCGGTGGTTGTGTGCTCGGTTCGGAAATGCTTGCCTGGGCGTCAACCATGCTGGCCTACAACGCCCGCCCACCCAGATACCAAGGCCCTGGCGAAGTAGCGGCTATTGACGTGGATAACAAAGCCGCGTTCGACTACAAGGGCGTTTGGAAGGACCGTTGGCTGGAACGGCTGGAAGCAACACCGCCATATGTTGAAGACTGGCTTAGCCATCAGACCCGAGATGAGTTCTGGCAGCACGGCTCGGTCAACGTCGACTATGCCAGCATCGACTGTCCAGTCTTCATTGTCGGAGGCTGGGCCGATGGCTATATCAACTCGGTGTTTCGACTCTCGGAGAACCTGTCGAGTCCGGTTCGGGCCCTGTTGGGTCCCTGGGCTCACGCCTATCCCGAGTTCGCCACCCCAGGCCCAGCAATCGGCTTCCTGCAAGAAGCCTTGGACTGGTGGGACCACTGGTTGTGCGACGTTGACAACGGAATCGATCAAGGCGATCAGTTTCGGGCCTGGATCCAAGACTGGGTGCAACCGGCCTCCAACTATGGCGAGCGGCCGGGACATTGGGTGAGTGAGCAGTCATGGCCGGCTCCCGCCAGCCGCGTCTCTGAGCGTCAGTTCTGGCTGAGTAGTCAGAGCCTGCCCGCCCATTCGGGAAATGGAAGCCTTGTAGAAACTCCTGTCCAGACCGACGAGTCGGCTCCTCTTGTACACACCGGCGCTCAGCGGCATGGCCTGCACGCGGGTGGATGGTGGTCACTGGGCGAAGGGGGCGATCAGCCGTTGGATCAACGCCTGGAGGATGGCCTGGCATTGTCGTTCGACTCAGAGTCCCAATTCGAGGTAGCCGAGCTTCTCGGCCGACCAGTAGCCCGGCTGCGGGTGCGTCTCGACCAGACGGTCGGCCTCGTTGCCATCAGATTGTGTGACGTCGCCCCGGATGGCTCGTCTCTTCTACTCTCACGTGGTGTGCTGAACCTCACTCACCGGGACGGCCATGAGAGTCCGGTGCCGGTGATGCCAGGTGAATGGATGGACATCCAGGTTGTGATGGACGGACTTGCACACTCGCTTCCAGCTGGACATCGCCTCCGGCTAGCTATCTCCAACACTCTCTGGCCGTTGGCCTGGCCAGCACCCAACGTCAGCCAACTAAGCATCGACCCGACTCATTCGAGCGTGACCGTCCCAATCCGTTCAACATCTGAGCCACGGCAAGTACCGCCGAACTTTCTGGCCCCCGAAATGGCGGACGGTGGGCGAAAGACGTTGAAGGAGGCAACCCGAACCCGTTCGATCCATCACGATCTGGACAGTGATTGTGTCACCTTGTCGGATCAATCCTTTGACGGTGAGCACGAGGTCGCTGCATACGGGGTGACGTTCTCATCTTCATCGATTGATCGCTATGAGATAACCGAAGGCGATCCGCTGAGCGCTCGGGCTCACTGCGAGCGAACGGTCGAGCTTTCGTGGGATGGAGCAGATTCCCGGGTCGAAACGGTCTCAACCATGCGAGCTGACGAGACCCATTGGCATGTGACGAACCATGTTCGGGCTTGGGCGGACGGGGAAGCCATTTTCGACCGGGAGAGCAGCTTCTCAACCCGACGCCACCTTTGTTAGGATTTGTATGCCGTCGCTGACATGTTCCAGCAAACGTCCCAGCCATGACTAGTTGAGCGTCGTCATCGAGCCCATCAGTCGTCTAACCGAATTGAGTTGAAATGAAGGATCTGAAAGACCGTGCGGGATCGAAGCTAGACGAGGTCGAGCCGCAACTGTTTGAGCTATCGCAGTGGATGTATGACAACCCTGAGGTTGGTTTGGAAGAGTTTCAGGCCTCGAAGCGAATTGCTGGTTTGTTGGCCGAAAACGGATTCGATGTCGAATACCCGGCCTACGGCATGGAGACGGCTTTCGTCGCCCGTGCCGGATCCACTGGTCCAGAGCTGATCGTCTGCGCCGAGTACGATGCTCTGCCTGCCATTGGTCATGCCTGCGGTCACAACATCATTGCCGCCTCTGCTGTTGGAGCGGGTATCGCATTGGCCGCCATGGCCGATGAACTCGGATGTCGAATAACGGTGCTTGGCACTCCGGCCGAAGAGGGATATGGCGGCAAGGTCGACCTGATCAAGGCAGGTGCTTTTGAGGGAGCTTCAGCGGCGATGATGGTTCACCCAACCAACCATGACGAGCTGGTACCCAACATCCTGGCCGTTCAACACTTCGACATCGAGTTCCATGGCAAGGACTCTCACGCCGCGTTTGCTCCCCATCTTGGTCGCAACGCATTGGATGCGTTCGTGCAGGCTTACGTGAACATCTCGACCCTTCGTCAGCACATCCTGCCAACCGAACGCATCCACGGCATCATCACCCACGGAGGTGACGCAGCCAACATCGTGCCCCACCTCACCCGCTCAACCTGGTACGTACGCTCCGCCACACAACAAGGTCTCGATGCACTCTCTGAGCGAGTGATGAAGTGCTTTGAAGCGGCGGCCTTGGCCACCGGCTGTACCTGGGAGTACATTGCCACCGGCAACGCCTATTCCAACATGCAGACCAGTGGGATGATGGCAGACCTCTACGCTGCCAACTCAGCGGCGTTGGGACGGCCGATGCCCGCTGGAGATGATGGTGCCCCCAGCGGCAGCACCGATATGGGCAATGTCAGTCACCTCGTGCCGACTATCCATCCCATGCTCGCCATCGAGTGCGGTGAAGCAGTGAATCACCAGCCGGAGTTCGCGGCGGCAACCGTAACTCCGTCGGGCCAGAAAGCTATTCACGACGGAGCATTGAGTATGGCGTGGACGATGATTGACCTGGCAACCGGTGGTCAGCTGGAGACAAAGGGCTGATAATTCCTAGGGTTGGGTGGCTGTGGTGATGGCTGGTGATTCGGGGGAGAGGGTTCCGTCGGCGAAGATTGCTTGCACGGTGTAGGTGTAGGTGGTGCCGGGGGTGAGGTTGCGGTCGGTGTGCCAGGTGTTGTCGCTGGTGCCGACGTTGGTTCCGTCGCGGTTGATTTGGTAGCTGGTTGCTCCGTCGAGGCGTTGCCAGTTGAGGACGATGCGTTCTCGGGTTTGGGTGGTTGTTCGTAGCCCGGTTGGTCCGTCAGCTGGGTTGCCGACGGTGGCTGTGGTGATGGCTGGTGATTCGGGGGAGAGGGTTCCGTCGGCGAAGATTGCTTGCACGGTGTAGGTGTAGGTGGTGCCGGGGGTGAGGTTGCGGTCGGTGTGCCAGGTGTTGTCGCTGGTGCCGACGTTGGTTCCGTCGCGGTTGATTTGGTAGCTGGTTGCTCCGTCGAGGCGTTGCCAGTTGAGGACGATGCGTTCTCGGGTTTGGGTGGTTGTTCGTAGCCCGGTTGGTCCGTCAGCTGGGTTGCCGACGGTGGCTGTGGTGATGGCTGGTGAGTCGCGGTTGATTTGGTAGCTGGTTGCTCCGTCGAGGCGTTGCCAGTTGAGGACGATGCGTTCTCGGGTTTGGGTGGTTGTTCGTAGCCCGGTTGGTCCGTCAGCTGGGTTGCCGACGGTGGCTGTGGTGATGGCTGGTGATTCGGGGGAGAGGGTTCCGTCGGCGAAGATTGCTTGCACGGTGTAGGTGTAGGTGGTGCCGGGGGTGAGGTTGCGGTCGGTGTGCCAGGTGTTGTCGCTGGTGCCGACGTTGGTTCCGTCGCGGTTGATTTGGTAGCTGGTTGCTCCGTCGAGGCGTTGCCAGTTGAGGACGATGCGTTCTCGGGTTTGGGTGGTTGTTCGTAGCCCGGTCGGCCGTTCAGGCGCCGTCACCGGAGAGAAACGAGCAATGCCTTCGATGACCCGACCTGATGCCTGATCCTTGGTGTACTGCCCACCAAACCAGACTCGGCCGTTGGAGTCTTCGGAGATGGCGTAGGCGCCAGCTTGGCCTCGAACGTCGAAGCTGAGCGGGACGAGCTGCTCGGTCTGGATATCAATAGCGAACCCACCACCAGCCTTCTGTTGGCCGAACGGATCGGTATCACGAAAGTCAATGACCCACTGGCGGTACTCGTCATAGGTCTGGTGTCCATCAGGCTCGTTGTTGTAGCTGAAGAGTTCGTACTCGCCGACGGAGCCCCAGCAATGGCAGCCTGACCAGATCGTATTGGAGCCTAGATAGATGACCTGGGTGTCGCCCCCCGCATAGGTGTCACCGACACCCCGGTTGCTGAAGAAGGTGTGACGGGGTAGGAGAGTGTTGACATTGAGAATCATTGTCTGGTGGCCTTGACCCCCGACATAGACGCTGTTGCCGCGGTACTGCACATCCATCATCCACATGGAGAACGAATCACGATGGTTCGGGATGCCTGGCGGCAAACCCTGGGGAACGGTGGTGAGCAGGTTGCCATTGGTGGTATTGAGAGTGGCGAAGTAGGAGGCATCCATATTGTCATTGATGCCACCGAACTTGCCCGCCAAGTAGACCCGCCCTCGGGCGTTATCGACAGCAAGTCCAAAGACGTTACGGCCGCCGATTCGCGGTGTGACGTCATCGAAGTTGGTGGTTGGAGTCCAACCAGTGTCCAGTGCCCCGGTTGTTGCGTTTACCCGGGCTAGGTCACGAAGTGCTGTTCCCTGAGACTCAGTAAAGGTACCTCCGGCGTAGACCTGATTGCCGACGACTTCAATGTCGTACACAGCGGGCGGTCCCCACGAATTGGTGATACGGGGATTGAAGGCATTGTTGCGGGCGCCAGTGTTGGCGTTGTACAGGGCGATGCCGCCGCTGAGCTCACCGGAAACGAAGAGGCGTCCATCAGACGTGATCTCCATGGCGTAGATCATGCCGTCAACAACTGGGCGGAATGAGTCGTCCCACACGCCGGTGTCAACGTCGAAACGAGCGAGATAGGGCTGGCTGAAGGTTGTTCCGCTCGGGGCTTTGACATCGAGGAACTTGCCACCGATGTACATGTAGCCGTTGTACTCAACCAGGTCGCGAACCAGAGCCCTGACCAAGCCGGTGTGGCGAACACCTGGGTCGGGCGTCGTCACGTCCCAGATATTGTCGGCGCCCGTTGACCATTCAATGGGTTGAGCCGCATCTGCTGGAGTGACACCCAATGTGGCTGAAGCCAGCATGAGTACCGACGCCAACATTGCCCCAAGGGGTCGTCGAAGTCTCTTGTTTTCTCGCCGTATCGCCATCGGCCAAGAGTAAGAGCGACTTGAGTCCGAAAGGAGGGCGGAACTACTGACCCTTCTAGTCCAAGAGGCCTACGTCATTCAGCCCAGACCTCGACAGTCAGCCCAGACTTCGTCTAGGTCAACGGGCCGCCCCTCGTGAATGCTGAGTTGAGCGGCGACACCGACGGCGACAGACAGCAGACCGTGCATGGCGTTGATGTGGGGAGCTTCGCCGGTTCGTATCGCCTGCAGGAATAACTGGTGCTCGACGAAGGAGGATCCGTGATGGAACCCGCCGTAGGGCACATCGGCTTTCACGACCTGCTCGGCGACGGAGCCGATGAAGTCTGGACCGCGTTGACCGACCCGGACGATGTCATCAGGGATCAAAGCTTCGACCTTGCCCCGATCACCGATGACCGAGATTTCTTCCTGATTTCTGGTGGCTTCGGCAAACATGCACAAGTCGAGACTGGCACGAATCCCGTTGGCGTAATCGACGATGACAAAGGCATTGTCCAGGATGTCGCTTCTCTGGCCCTCATAGGTCTCATCCAGATGATTGACATCCTGGCCACCACTGGCATAGATGCGCTTGGGCATCGCATCAGCGATCAGAGTCATGAGGTCAAAGAAGTGACAGCACTTCTCCACCAAGGTGCCGCCGCTAGTCGCATTGAAGCGATTCCAGTTCTGAAACTTCTCAAGGAAGGGGAAGCGGTGCTCGCGGATGGCGATCATCTTTACTTGACCGACGGCACCCTTTCTCACCTCGTCCAGCAGGCGGGCAACCGGCGCCATGTAGCGGTACTCCAGCCCAATCCAGACCGGACTTGAATAGTCCGCGGCCAGGTCAACCACTTCTTGACACTCCTGGACCGTGATGCAAAGTGGCTTCTCAATCAGAACGGGCTTCCCGGTTTGCATCACCGCGGCGATGATGGGGAAGTGTGTGTGGTTGGGAGTAGCAATCACATAGGCATCACAGGGATCGTCGGCCAATAGTTCTAGGAAGTCGTCATAGCCGGCGACACCGGGAACGAGTTCTGTCGCTCGTTGGCGTGAGATCGGCTCCGGATCGGCGATGGCGGTAACCGTGGCTCCGTCTAGGACATTCAGGTTGGCGATGTGCTCGAGGCCCATCATGCCGGTACCAATAATCCCGTATGAGACAGACCCGGTCACGGTAGGGGCGCCCCATCGGAAGCTTCAATGATGGCATAACAATCGGTCCGGTCCAGATGAACGGTGAGGACCCGCTTGGCCTGATGCAGTCGTTCGGGATTGGTCGTTCCAAGAATGGGCACGACGCCCGATGGGTGCGCCAGCAGGAAAGCCAGGGCGATGGCTGAGCGATCAACTCCCTCCCGTTCGGCCAGCTGATCCAAGATGGTCAGCAGTTGGGTAGGCAGTTCTGTTCCACTGGGCACCTGCCCGCCAGCCAATGGGCTCCAGGCCAGAGGAGTCACACCATGAGCTTGGCATTGATCCAAGGTGCCATCGCGGAGAGGGTCAAGTACCTGGACCGAGAACTGAGGTTGAGTGGAGACGATAGGAAAGGGTAAGTGAGCGGCGAGTGCATCGAATTGAGCCGGGCTGTGATTGGAAACTCCGACCTCGCGGATCTTGCCCTGGGAACGCAGCTGCATCAGAGTCTTTGCCACCTCGGCCGGATGAGTGAAGTAGTCGACACGGTGGATTTGGTAAAGATCGATGACGTCGGTCTGCAAACGACGCAAGCTCGCGTCGACCGCATCACGGAGATAGTCCGAGCTGCTGTCATAGGGAATGCCTGGATTGATACCTCCCTTGGTGGCAAGCACAATCTTGTCCCGCAAGCCCGGAGTGGCAGCCAAGACCTGGCCCACGGCTTCCTCAGCCATTCCAAAACCGGTGCCTCCCCAGTCCAGGCCATAAACGTCGGCACAGTCCACCAGGGTGGCGCCAACCTCGACAGCAGTCTCCAGTAGCCGAAGCCCGGCATCCAGCCCGAGGTTGACAAAACGCCAGGTGCCGATGGCAATGGGGCCAACTTCCAAGGATCCAAGAGTCCGGCTGGATGTATTGATCAGGCTCATGAGTTGTTTCTTTCGAATCTTGGCTTGTACGGCGCATGGTTCAGCTCGGGTAAAACATACTTGGCAAAGAGATCGCACTCGCCGAGCAACGGATAACCGGAAAGAACAAAAGCATCAATACCAACACCTTGATATGCCTGGAGCTTGGCCAAGACCTGGTCGGGGTCACCAACAATGGCGGCACCGGCACCCGAGCGCGCCCTGCCGATCCCTGTCCAAAGGTTGTCTTCCACAAAGCCGTCATCCTCGGCTTGCTCCCGAAGCTCGCTTTGTCGAGAAACCCCCACCGATGCTGCGTCAAGGGAACGGTTCTTGATGGCGACCCCCACCTCATCATCAAGACGCGAAACCAGTCGCTGGGCCGCTGACCTTGCTTCGTCCTCGGTTTCTCGAACAATGACATGGGTTCGCAGCCCATATCGCAGGCTCCGGTCCTTGGCGTGGGCGCGGATGCGCATATCAGCCAACGTTTCGCCTACCGATGTGACTGTGTCCGGCCAGGTGAGGAAGACGTCGGCAGCTTCTGCCGCCGTCTCCTTGGCCGCCTCGGAGAATCCACCGAAGTACATAGGCGGACAAAATCCCGAGACCGTTCGCACACCCGAGGGCTCGACGTTCAGGGTGAGGAATTCACCCTTGACGTTCAGGTCCTCACCATTGAGCAGGGTTCGTAGCGCGTGCATGTGCTCGCGGGTTCGCTGATAGCGGTCTTCGGATTCCACGGGGGCTCCGGGCAAATCACTGGAGATGATGTTGATGGTGAGTCGACCACCACAGAACTGGTCAATGGTGGCAATCTGGCGTGCCAGCTGTGGCGGCCAGGCCTCACCCATCCGTAAAGCCAGCAGCAGATGGATGCTTTTGGTGACGGGAGCGATGGCGCTAGCGAAGGCGACAGTGTCGATACCAAGGTCATATCCCGAGGGCAACAGAATGTTGTCAAAACCGTTCTGCTCGGCCCGCGACACAATGTCTCGGCTGTGAGCCCACGAGCTTGCCAACGCCGGATCGGACACACCGAGAAACTCATAATCATCGTCACAGAGTCCAGCGAACCAGCTCACTTCTGTCGGTTGTTGGTTAGGTGCTTGAACCATGGGTATCACCTTCGTGGATATTGACGTCAAGCGATAGTCGAAAATGGGTAGAGCTGTTCAGTCTGTGTATAGCCCCTCAATCATGAGCTGGTCGAACGGAGAACCGAGTTGTCATCGACAAGACCACGGCGAATAGTCTTGCTGAGCACGCCTCCTTCAAGTCTGATGTCGAGGCTGGAATTGAATTCCGGGGACATGGGTTCATGGCATGAGACTGCCTGACAGTATTGCCAGGCGAATCTGAAGCACGTACCGACTCTTGGAGACGACAAATGAGCAACGCCACCGAAGATGAGAACGCCATGGCTGCAGATGCGATCGCTCTTGATACCGCCGATGTGATTGTTGTCGGCATGGGGCCCGCCGGCGAGTCGGTTGCTGGCCAACTGGCCGAGGCCGGTCTTGACGTCGTGGGTATCGACCGCGAGTTGGTCGGTGGCGAGTGTCCCTACTGGGGCTGTGTGCCATCCAAAATGATGATCCGGGCCGCTCACTTGCTGGCCGAAGCCCGACGAATACCAGGCATGGCCGGATCGGTTGAAGTGACACCCGACTGGGCGCCGGTCGCAGCACGTATACGGGCCGAAGCCACCGACACTTGGGATGACACGGTCGCCGTCGAACGGTTCGAAGGCAAGGGCGGGCGCTTTGTGCGAGGCGAGGGTCGCTTCGTTGGTCCGGGGCGAGTTGCCGTTGGCGCCAGGATCTTTGAGGCTACGAAAGCAGTGGTTGTGGCCACCGGTACCCGGGCTGCGGTGCCGCCGATTCCGGGGCTCAGCGATACCCCATTCTGGACGAATCGGGAGGCTATCGAGGTCGAAACCCTGCCAGCATCGATCATCGTGTTGGGTGGCGGGGCCATCGGGTCTGAACTAGCCCAGGTTTACGCACGCTTCGGAGTGAAAGTAGCGGTAGTGGAAGGATTGGATCGCTTGCTTCCCCCCGAAGAACCCGAGTCCAGCGCATTGCTGGCCGAGGTTTTCGCTTCCGAAGGCATCGCTGTTCACACTGGACAATTTGCCAGCAAGGTCGGTCATGCTGATAACGAGTTCTTGGTTGAGCTGGCTGATGGCACCAAGATCACTGGCGAGAAGCTCCTGGTCGCTGCTGGTCGTCGTACTGATCTGGCTGGCCTCGGAGTCGATGCCATCGGGCTTGATGGAGCAGCGCGTTTCCTCGACGTTGATGAGAACTTGTCCTTCGGTGATGGCCTCTGGGCGGTTGGCGATATCACTGGCAAGGGAGCCTTCACCCATGTTGGCATGTATCAGGCCGCTATTGCCGTAGCTGATATTCTCGGCCAGGATCACCTGGCGGCTGACTACGCCGCCCTACCTCGTGTGACCTTCACCGATCCAGAGGTCGGTTCAGTCGGCATGAGCGAAGCCCAAGCTAGTGACACAGGAGTCGATGTGCGCACCTCCCTGGTCAATGTGCAACATACCGCTCGGGGCTGGCTGCACAAGGCAGGCAACGAGGGCTTGATCAAGCTGGTGGCTGACGCCAAGACTGGCACCCTGGTTGGCGCAACCGCAGCCGGGCCCAGTGGCGGCGAAGTGCTTGGGTTGCTGTCTCTGGCCGTCCACGCCAAGGTGCCAATCAGCGAGATGCGGTCCATGATCTGGGCCTATCCCACCTTCCACCGGGGCATCGAAGACGCCGTCAACGCCCTGGAGCTGTAACGAGAAACCAAAGTATCGGGCGGCCAAGCCGCCGATATATCAACCTCGATCTGAACTACTCTTTGACCATGTCGCTGGTGGCTCAAGTCAAAGGATTCTTGCGAGCATTTCGGTCTGGTTCTGGAGGGACGTCTGCGTACCGGCATTCAGGCCACGCTCTGGCTCGAACATTGAACGATGCAATCCACACGCGAGGTGGATCACGCGGAGCGGGCTTTTCACCGGGGACGGACAAAATCGAGCAGCTGGCAGCCGAGTCGGCTGAACGGTATGACCAGTCCTTCGATGACTAGTCGATCGGCTGGCTGACTGACTGTCCGACTAGCAGACTGCCCGTCTCGCTAGCCGTACAAGCCTTCAAGGTGGGCCTGCAGCACACCCATTTGTGGGTCGGCGGGCAAGCCATCGTTGGACTCGATCTCGTACATGTCGTCGCCCCACCATGGACCTGCAGCCCAGTAGCTCCAACCAAGCCAGACGTCGGTATTGTCATCGATATAGCTGAGCATGTCGTCCAACGCATCCAGGCAGGTGGAGTTGTCGCCGGAAGCGAACTCGCCGAGAAAGGCCCGGGCATCATTGTCGTTTAGCCAGTCGGTGAACCCGGCTAGACGTTCGGACCCGACTGTTGCGCTAACACACTCGGGTGATGTGCCCGATGAGTCCTGGTCCAGGTACTGGTGTACCTCATAGGCCATGTTGTTGCCAGGATCGACGACACCGAGCATGACTTGTGCGTTCGGAGTTCCGTACCAGTCGTCGTTCCAGGAATGGGCGCCGGTGTAGGCGTTGCCCGGTACCAGGACGAGATTTGTGGCCCCGGTGTCCCGGATGGCGGCAATGGCAGCATTGGCGTCCTTCAGCCAGAGTTCGGTCTCCATGTCGTTGGGCTCGTTCATGATGCCAAAGATCACCCGCTCATTGTTCTGGTATCGCTCAGCGAGACGTGACCACAAGTCGGTGTAGACGGCCACATCCAGATCATCGCTCCCGATGACGGCTCCGTAGTAGCGGGCGGAATTGTGAGGATCCAAGACCACTGATGCACCCGATTCGGTGGCATAGCTGACGAACTCGTCAATCCTGGCAATCTCGTCTTCGTTGAACTCACCGTAAGCCGATAACTGGAGCCGTTCCCACAAGAAGGGAAGACGAAACACTGTCATTCCCGTACCGACAAAATAGTCGACCTCTTCGGCCGTGGGGTAGGTGTAGTGGGTGCCAAACTCACCGGGAAGAGTGTCATAGCCGAAGTCTGCTCCAGCCAGGTTCACGCCACGCAGCTGCCCAGTGTTGTTTTCACCAACTGGTTCAGCGTCTTCTTCGTGGTCCTCGTAGCTTGCGGCCTCGGTGTTCTCAGCGGTTCGGGGTGAGTCGAGTGGTTCTGAAGAAGCAGCCGTGCCGCAGGCCGCCAGGAAGACTGTCAGACAAGGGACGATCGCTCCAGCGACCAGACGAGGCGCCCGGCTGAATGGTCGAGCACGAGGACTTCTCTGAGGTCTGCCGTCCGTTGTCATGAGAGTGACCATGACAGCGGACGGGTGAAGATGTTGTGAAGACCACGGCCGCCTCGACCGACGAATCGTGATCTGAGCAGACGGAGCGGCTAGTCGGTCCCTTCCAAGGTCTTGATGAATTCCTTGGCAAAGGTGTGAACATCACCGGGCCAGCGGGCCGAAACATAGTTCTTGTCTCGCACAACAAAGGCTGGCCTGGAGTCATAGCGACTATCTCGCCGACGGTCGTTGGTCTTGGCCTTGTAATGCGGCAGAGCCTTGGTGACGTCAATGAAGTCGGACTCGGAAGCCAAGGAACGAGTGACTTCGGCCTCGACCCCTCGGTACCCTTCCGGCTCGTTTGCTTGCTCAGAATAGGTTCGGTAGTAGTCGGGATCCCAGAACCGGGCGAAGTACTTGGTTAATCGCCATGCCAGCTTCTCTTGCCTCCAGGTAAGGGCGGTTGTTTTCCGGCCATGGAGCACCGACCGTCCGGTGGCTGGCGAGGTTGCCCGGGCGGCAAGCACGACTCCGTGGCAGATTGCGCCAATGGCCTTCGGGTGTTCAGAGTCGTGGCGTCCGTTGATACTGGTGGGGGCAGAGGCGGTTGAATCCGTGATGCCAACCTCGAAAAACGCGGTGACGATCCCTTGCAAGGTCTTATTTTCCAAGAAGGGAACCATGCCTGGACCATGACCTCCAGGAATCAGTAACCCGTCAAAGGCAGTGACATCAACCTCGGAGAAGGGCACGGGTGAGCGAAAGCTCGCGTCCAGCTGCATTCGACCATGAGCATCTCTCGCTCCTTGTTGGGCACGCAATGCAAGACCGACAACGCGTAGCTTTCGCAATCCGGGGATGAACCCCCACGGGTCGAGTCCCTCACCACTCAGCATCATCGGATCAGCTTGAGGCTCGGTGCCGTCCTGGGTTGTGATGATGACTTTGTGGCCCGCCTCGGTGAGCATGCTCCAAGGGACGGAGGCCTCAGTTGGATCGAAGTCTTCATCCGGGAGGGGCATGAGCACTCGTTTCATTGGGTCTCCTTCAACGAATGGCAGGTCGACGAACCGACACGGGGTCTCATTTGATGGGCAGGTTAGTAGCTGATGCCTCGCGGGTAGCAGTTCATGGCAACAAGAGGGCTTGATCATCCACTACGGTCAGGTTCGACGAAGACCTCTGGGGGGAACCATGAGTGCCAAAGACGCTGAGAAGAACGACGCTGCCGATGAAGCGACCACCGATCCTAACGACGACGTCGTGGAGTCCCTAGCCGGTGTGCCGATCCATGCCGTGGAGAGTGAGAACCTCTCGTCGATCATGCAAGAGATCGATTCGTCCCTGCTGGTCTCGACCTATGAGTCTGGCAAGGTGATGACGCTGAGTCCTGGCGACAAGAACTGTCACCTCAGCTTTCATGCGATGGAAAAGGCTATGGGGATAGCTCGACAAGATGGACGAATCGCCATCGGGTCTAGGCGAGCTGTCTGGAAATATCATCGGGTCCGCGCTCTTGGCCCCAAGCTTGAGCCGGCGGTCGTTGATTGCTTCGTCCCATTCCAGGCTCGCTATACCGGCAATATTGATGTCCATGAAATGAGTTTCGACGGAGATGGGGAGCTCTGGATTGTCAATACTCGGTTCTGTTGTCTCAGTACCTTTGATGAGGTATCGAACTTCCTGCCGCGTTGGAAGCCGCACTTCATTTCAGAACTTCACCCCGAAGACCGGTGTCACCTGAATGGCCTGGCGATGCGGGACGGAAAGCCTACGTACGTGACCGCTCTTGGAGAGACCGACTCCAAGGGCGGATGGCGGGCAAACAAAGCCAATGGTGGGATCCTGATGGACATCGCCTCCAACGAGGTCATGGTTCGCGGCCTCTCGATGCCACACTCTCCACGCTGGTACCGAGGCAAGCTGTGGGTCCTTGAGTCGGGCGAGGGCACGCTTTCCGTTGTTGACATCGACCAGGGAACGACAGAAGTCGTGGCCAAAATGCCTGGATTCACCCGAGGCATCTCCTTCTACAAAAACCTGGCCTTCATCGGCCTCTCGCAGGTGCGAGAGAGCGCATTGTTCAGCGGACTGCCCATTATCGAACGCTATCCAGAACGAAAATGCGGCGTCTGGATTATCGATATCAACACGGGTAAGACCGTCTCTCGGTTGGAGTTCACGTCTGGAGTCCGGGAGCTGTTTGCCATTGAAGTAGTGCCGACAAGGTCGCTCCATCTGCTGGACGTCGATGATGAGAACATGCTGAACACCTTCGTACTGAACCAACAAGCCTTGTCCTAACGACAGAGAGGTGTGACTCAGACAGATACAGGAACGAGGCAACGCAAGAGGTGGTGGCGGGTAGCCTCGATAGCGACGTTCGTGTACCTCACGTCGACCATTCTGGTGACGGCGTCCGAGCGAGTGTTCTGGTACTGGGCTGGCTTCAATTTTGACTCAGTCCTGTTCCTCGGAGTGTTCTATCTGATTCCCACCGCTGCCGGGCTTTGGGTTATGGCTCTTGCTCCGGCTGTCCAGGTCCATCAGATCGTTTTGGCTGGCGCCTTCTACGCAATTGTCACCGAGGGCGTCTTGACCCCGGTCATCTATTCCGACGGACCGCTTCCCGTATTGGCCGCCATGTTTGTGACTTGGCACGGATTGATTGCCTTTGTTGGGTTCTGGTACCTGGTTCGGCGTTGGCTTCTCCGGCGTGATCTGACTCCGCTGATGGCTGGCTCCATGAGCTTTGGAGCGTTCTGGGGTGTTTGGACTCTGGCTTCGGCCGTTGGTGATCCACCCAATGCTGCAGAGGCTCTGGAATCGGACTTCGATCTCACCGTGCTGGACCCCACGAATTTCGGGCGCTACGCAGTGATGGTAGGAGCGACGCTGGTGGCGGCTCACTGGATGATCGGATTTGTGTGGCCGACTGGTTGGAGACCGACGAGACGAGCGACGATAGCGTTGCTGGTTGTCTGCGGCGTCTATTTTTCGATTGCAGTCCTACCGGCGGTGGTTTGGGCGCCTCTGAAGCTCTCGATCATGCTCGTCCTAACCTGGCGCCTTCTTCGTCGTCACCAGGAATTCGCGCCGGAAACCTCAACGGTGTTGGATCAGATGTCGGGCCGAGTCCGTCTGCTTGACTGCTCCGTGTTGTTACTCATGCCGCTTACTGCGGCATCCGTCTATGCGCTTATGTGGCCATTGCAAAACAACCCCCAGATTCTGAGAACCACCTACTGGAGTTTTGTTTGGATCCAAGTCGTCATCGGATCAATCGCTTACATCTGGGCCTGGCGACAGAGCAGAGCCAGTGTGTCACGAGCCGAAGATGTCCCCATCTCAGCTGTTGGCTAGTGTCGTCCTATGTCTACGTTTTCCCACGGCCCTTGGGTCGACGTTCATGCCCATCCCGGGCGTTGTTTCCTTGGCGGTCTTCCGAACACCTCTCCCTTTGTTCAGTTCCTTGGCGCCGAGGACGCGATCGCAAGATTTCGTTCCGCCTCCAACGGCGAGGTATCAGTGGTCAATGCCTCCACCGTGGCTGATCTTGCCGTCATCGGGCCCAACTCAAGCGGAGGTTTGGGAGCCGTCCGAGACTTTGAGCCAGGAGAGGCGGCGGCTGACCACGCACGACAGCTGGAAGTCATGAATTCCCAACTGCGCGAGGGAAACATTCGACTTGTGCTGGACCCGAGCGACATCACAGCGGCCAGCAATAATGGTCCTGGTGTCTTCCTCAGCTGCGAAGGGGCCGATTTCTTGGATGGGACTGTCAGCGGCCTGGATCAGGCCTACGAGCAGGGTGTTCGTTCGGTGACCCTGGTCCATTATCGGATCAACGAGCTTGGCGACATCCAGACCGAAGAAGCCAAGCATGGCGGGCTGACAGCTTTTGGTCGAGAGATCGTCAGGGAGATGAACAGGTTGGGCATGATTGTCGATCTGGCGCACGCCACGTTTGCCGCAACGGTTCATGCGTTGGAAGAATCCAGCAAGCCAATCATGATTTCTCATAGCCACCTTGCCTCACCGGGTGCCGAGCACCCAAGACTGTTGTCTGAAGAACACGCCAAGATGGTTGCGGATGCTGGGGGAGTGATCGGAGCTTGGCCTGCTGGATTTGCTCAAGAATCTCTGGCTGACTACTGCGAAGAGATCTGTCGACTGGTGGATATTGTCGGAGTAGAGCATGTCGCTATCGGAACTGACCTTGATGCCAACTACAAGCCGGTCTTGACCAGCTATGAGCAGTTCCCCGAGGTAGCGGCAGGGCTAGCTAACCTCGGCATGTCCGCGGCGGAGATTGATCAAGTCCTCGGTGGCAACTTCATTCGCCTGTTCGACAAGGTACGCCAGGCCACAGCCGACTAAGCCGGCCAATAGAGACCGCACCTTCTGGTCACAACCTGGCACACTATTGCTATGGCAAACTGCGCATTCATCGGACTTGGAAACATGGGCTACCCAATGGCCGGTCACCTGCTGACCGCTGGTCACGAGGTGCGGGTCTACAACCGGACGGAATCCAAGGCTGAGGCCTGGGCCAGGGTGCATGGTGGCACATCTTGTTCAACTCCAGCCGAAGCGGCGTTTGACGCAGACTTCGTCATGATCTGTGTCGGCGGTGACGATGATGTACGCGGGGTTGTCTATGGCGATGTTGGAGTCCTCGGCGCCCTGCAGCCAGGAGCTGTCATCATCGATCACACCACGGCCTCGGCATCGTTGGCCTTGGAGCTCGCCGAAGCAGCCAACAAGGCTGGTGTTGGCTTCGTAGACGGACCGATCTCTGGGGGCCAAGTCGGTGCACAAAACGGCACATTGAGTGTCATGTGCGGAGGCGAGCCCGAGCACTTCGATCTGGTGGCTCCGGTTCTTGATTCTTACGCCGACACCATCACCCTGGTTGGGCCAGCAGGAGCAGGCCAGCAAACCAAGATGGTCAATCAGATTCTTTGTGCGGGGTCGATCCAGGGATCATCTGAGGCCTTGGCTTTCGCTCAGAAGGCGGGGCTTGACATGGACAAGGTCCTTGCCGCGGTTACCAAGGGAGCCGCTGGCTCGTGGTACCTCGAGAATCGAGGTGAAACCATGGTTGCTGATGAGTTCGATTTCGGATTCGCAGTTGACTGGTTGGCCAAGGATCTTGGGATTGTCAAGACCGAGGCCGAGCGGTTGGGGGCAGATACCCCGCTGACCGAACTGACTGCTGGCTACTTGGCCGACACACAGGCAGCGGGTGACAATCGCATGGATGCCACCGCCATCATCCGTCGATATCCGCGAAGCTAGTGGCCTTGTCAACAGCGACATTATTGGCGCTTGTTTCATGAAGTGGGTGACCTGGGATCAGGCGAGCATTGCCGCCATCTTGAGCAGCCTGCTCGTTGTTCTGCTTCGGCGGCGACCGCAGAATCGAGTGACGGAATTTGTGATACCGGCGGCTCGGGAGCTGGCATTCATATCCGTCGTGTACGGCATCTGGCGGGTAGCCAGGATGTTGCCGCTAGCCCAAGATGAAAAGGCTATCGAATACGCCCGCCAGATCGCCCGATTCCAGTATCGGCTGCACCTTCCTTCCGAGCTTGCAATCCAGCAATATGTCATCGACCACGACTGGCTAGCTCAGGCCAGCGCCTTCTATTACCGGACCTTCCACGTTCCCGCACTGCTTGTGTTTCTGGTGTGGCTGTTCTTTCGCCAACGTGCTCACTACCCGCGTTGGCGGACAAGCCTGTCGCTACTGACCGCGTTCTGCTTGGTGATTCGATTCATTCGTGTGGCTCCACCACGCTTCTTACCGGGCCTCGGATTCGTCGACCTCTCCACCCGCCTCGGAATGTCCTCCTACGGTCCGGTTGGCACGGGCGTGTCCGATCAGTTCGCCGCCATGCCCTCGATCCACATTGCTTGGGCCGCGGTGGTGTCTTTCGGTGTGTTTGCCTCCACGTCCAGCTGGGTGCGCTGGCCCATCATGCTTCACCTGCCAATCACCTTCTTTGTGGTTGCCGCCACGGGTCACCACTGGTGGATGGACGGGATAGTGGCGGTGGCACTGCTTGGCATCGGCATGAGAATCGATACCGTTGCTCGCAGACGTTGGCCCCAAGAACAGTCGAAACTCGGTGCCATGGTAAGCCGGATCGGCGGGGTAGAAGAAGCACCTCTGGGAGAAGGATCAGTGCAAGACGTGCCAGCCAAAGAAGTGAATGTGGTTGAGGTCGCACGATGACAACGATTCGACCGGGCGGCTCTGGTCGCGAAGGCCAAGCAAGCCCATTCGTTCGCACCATCACCAGTCCGAGAGCCGGACTTGTCCTGACGTCGGCGATGCCGCCTCCAAGTGACTGGCCAGCGAATGATGGCTCGGCCGAGGGCAACCTTGGTCATGCCTTGGGTTGGACCTGCGAAATCCGTCGCTCAAGCATTGTTGTGTTGAATCCTCTAGGCGAGGGCCTCCTGAAGACGGCTCTACCTGAGCTCTCGGTTGAGTGGCTCACCCATGTTCGCCAGGATGGAAGCTGCGCCGTTTATCTCACTCCGCCAGAGGCAGATGCAGGATTTGCCGAGTTGACGATCTCGACGGCCGCCAACTCGAGAGTGCTCACCGCAGCAACCGTTCGTACCGCTATCGCCGAGGACTATGGCAAGATTAAACCAGTTGGCCGAAACCAGCCCTGTCCTTGTGGATCAGGCAAGAAGTTCAAGCATTGTCATGGCTAGGCCCGCAGTGCAGGGTGGCCCACTCACCGAAGGGAAGATCGGCTGATGGAGCGTGAGTTCTTCGGTCAGGTGGAGGACGTGCTTCGTACGTTGGTGAGTTCGGAGCTTGGTGACGTCCGTACCCGGTCACATCGATCTGGGGTCAAGGTTTGGTTTGGCACAGAGAAAGCCACACGGTTCCACTACGAAGCTCAACTCTTGAACCGGAAGCACGTTGACGGCGGCAAGGGAGCGGCCCTGGAGATTGGCTTTCACGCCGAGGAGCGTGACATGACCAAGAATGAGCAGGTTCTGGCCAGGCTCATGAGTGGGGAAAAGCAGTGGCGACCCTTGCTTGGTCAAGAAGCCGAAGCGGGCGAGTTCTTTGGAGCGCAGAACTGGCGCCGTCTATCCGACGTCTGGCTCGATCCTGAGCTGACGGAAGACGATGCTGCGTTTGAAGTTGGCGCGCGTCTCGCTGACTATGTCAATGCTCTCCAAGACCTCGTAGGTGTAGCGGAATTCTCCTAGCCAACCAGTCCTAAGTGAACCTGGGTCAGGCCAGACTCAGCGCAGGTCATTGACCAGGCTCTGGCGAGTCTCGATTGAAAGCATGAGCTCCTCGCCGTAGGCGGGGTGGGTGCAAACCAGCTTGGCTGGACCGTCGGCCAGTAGGTCAACCGCGTCGGGCGACATGGCCCACCACAGGTAATGCACACAAGCTGTTGTTTCTTCCCGAGTGAGGGAGGCGTCGTGTCCAGCATCCAACTGGCCGGGCACAATGATCAGGTCGTCCCCCTCACCGAGGTGCAGCTCGTAGCTTCGCTCGACGCCAGCAAGTTTCGGTAACCATTCGCGAAGTTGCTCGTCACTGGTCAGCTCAATGAACATGGTGGCCGAGAGCTTGCCGGGGGCAGAGATGAGAGGGTTGTACATCCTCAGCTCAGTCTCGATTCCCTCGTCGGTGGCGATCTTTTCCGCCCGGGCCATTTCTTGGATCTGGAAGCGGACGGTCTGGCGGTTCTCGAAGACGAAGGTCATGAACGGGCCGACATGGACTCGGCGGAGCTTCTTGATCGCAATGACTTCTGAACGGAAGTCGTCACGCTCGCGCTCATAGGCCCGCAAGTCGGAAATGTCCGTCAGGGTGAGATGGAAGCTGCCGGTATCGGGTTGTTGTGTTGTCGTCATGGTGCTGAATACCTTCGTGTTCCTAGATGCCTTCGTCGGGAATGCCGTAGGCCCGAGCAATGAACTGGATGGGGTGGAGCGGGTCGGCGCCAGTTTCGAGCTTGATCGCCCCGTTGGCTAAGGAGCAGTCGCCGACGACGGTCTCGTTGTCGTTTCTCTCGATGGCCTTGACCATCTTCTTGGCTACCTTGCGGGAGATCTCTACGTTGCTCTCCCGCATGCCCCAGAAACCATCGATGCCGGCGCATTCGGCTACGACCGCGGGCTTGGTTCCTGTGAGCTTGATGAGGTCACGACTCTTCAGGCCGATGTTTTGGGCCCGTAGATGGCAGGGTGCGTGATAGGTGACTTTCTCTGGCACGTCACTGTTGAAGTTGGTGTCCAGTGAGGTGCCTTCAGCCTTGTGGACCTTCATGAGATATTCGGCGGCGTCATAGGTGTGATCGGCCACTAGCTTGGCATCGGCCTGCGTCTCGTCGTCCAGGTAGTCCACATAGTCTTGCTTGAGGATGTATGCACACGTTGGCTGAGCCACGACCACGGCGGGCTCGGCAACACCGGAAGCCTTCTTCGCCCGAATGGCGTTGGCCAGAACCTTGACGTTCTTGTCGCCCTGCTTCTTGAAGGCCTTGACATCACCCTCGTGTAGGAAGGGAGCGCCACAGCACACCTCACCTGGGGGCAGCGAGCACTCAATATTGTTTCGCTCGGCCACCTTGACTAGGTCTTTGCCGATATTGGTGTTGTTGTATTCGACAGTGCAGGTTGGGAACAAGATGGCGTCGCCCTGCTTGTCTTCTCGTGCAGGAACAAAGTCTGGACGCTTCTTCATCCAGGTCGAGAATCGCTGCTTGGCATAGGGATCCAGCAGTCGAACTTCGGCAACACCAGCAACCTTTGACAGGACCTTGCGGCCAGCTGAGCCGGGCTCGCCAAGCACCTTGTTGGCCAGGGGAGCGGCCATGGTGCCCAGGCGGCCACTCAGATCGGTGCGCCCGATGGCCTGATCGACGATCCTGTCCTTGAGCGGGACCTCGCCGTTGTGATGTTTCGCTTGCTTGGCCCGCAGCATGAGGCGAGGGAAGTCAAGATCCCACTCGTGTTTGCCGGGGGTGTAGGGGCAGTTCACATAACAGAGCTTGCAGTTGAAACACTCATCAACAACCTGATCCTGCTGAGCAGGAGTCATCCGTTCGGATTTCTGATCATCGTGGGCATCGATGAACTCGAACAAGGTTGGGAATGAGGTGCAGAACTTGAAACAAAGACGGCAGCCATGGCAAAGGTCATAGACCCGGTCCATTTCTTGACGGATGTCGGCGTCGTCAAAGTAGAGCGGGTGCATGGGATCATAGATCGTCGTCATTGTGGGGCCTTACGATCGCGGCGGGCGAGGGGCTAGTTGGGGCGAACGGTTCGTGAGGTGGGGCAGCAAGGATGAGCCTTGCAAGAGAAGACGAGACGGGTGTGAGCAACGACTCGTGCGGAAAGAAAGTCTGAGTCGACCATTCCTACCGCACGAAGCCGTGCAGAACTGAGCAAGGATCAGTCGAGGGAAGCGAGGCCCTCACCGAAGCGACCAGCATGGCTCTTCTCGGCGCGAGCCAAGGTCTCCAGCCATTCGGCGATCTCGTCAAAGCCTTCGTCGCGAGCGGTCTTAGCGAAGCCGGGGTACATCTCGGTGTACTCATAGGTTTCACCAGCGATGGCTGACTTGAGGTTGTCTTCGGTTGGGCCAACAGGCTCGCCGGTTGCAGGGTCGCCAACTTCGGCGAGGAAGTCGAAGTGACCAAAAGCGTGGCCAGTTTCGCCTTCAGCGACAGAGCGGAACAATGCTGCTACGTCGGCATAGCCCTCGATGTCGGCCTTCTGTGCGAAGTAGAGATAGCGACGGTTGGCTTGACTTTCGCCAGCGAACGCTTCCTTGAGGTTTTCTTCGGTCTTTGATCCCTTGAGATCTGCCATGGTGTTACTCCTAGGTGTAGTTGATTGCGGGTTTGGACTTGTTACTTCTGCGGTGTGTTCTTGGCGTCGAGGTTCGTGGCGGTCGTCCCAAGAGGTGTGCATGCGGCACACTGGCCCCGAAACACCACCTCAACTGACTGGACCTCGAATCCTGGACAGTCTGACAATACTGTCGGGCGGTCCAGATCGTTGGCCCGTTCACGTACGCCCACATCGATCACGCGGGCGCAGGTGGAGCACACAAAATGATCGTGCAGCTCGACGTTGGGGTCAAAGCGGGTCGGCCCATTGTCAACCGCGACGATTTGAACTTCGCCGAGCGATACCAGATCGTTGAGGACTTGGTAGACGGTACGGCGTGAGACCGTTGGCATCTGGAGTCGGACACGGTCCCAGATGACCTCTGCGGTCGGATGAGTCAGGTCGCCGTGTAGGGCTGAAAAAACTGCTTGCCGTTGGGGAGTGACCTTCAGGCCATCCTCACGGAATCTTTCGACCAGAGCTTCGGGTGAACGCATCAACGTCGACCCTATCGCCGTCCAAATCTAATCAACACGAGATGTTGATTAGATTTCGACTGGTCGAACTCGGGCAATTCTTCTCACCCTCACCGTTTTCTCAGTCAAGATGTGCCAACATCTCCTTCGCACCGGGGCAGCCGGAGGCGGATCGACCTCAACCTTGGTTGGGGCCCGGTCTCTTTGAGCGGCTCAACGATCAGAGGTCATCTGTGAGGAAATGCGTTCATCGTTCCGAAGCTGCACTCTCTCTAAACTGTCTGCAGTCCATTGGCTTTGGGAACCGGGAACAGAAACTACATGGGACGGCGTCGCATGGTTGATATCATCGTTCTCGTAGTCAAGATCGTTCTCGCAGTTACGGCCTTCGATCTGTTTGTGTTGACGATTCTGGCTCTTAGCGCCAAGTTTCGTGGGTTTCAGCGTGACCGGACCGGTAGTGATGGGCGTATTCGTACTGAGCGGGATTCTTACCAGCGAGTTCTGCGGTCGGTCAGCTCAAGTCTTACGCCCGCTCCGGTCAGGGTCGACAACAAGGGCGCCGTTCCAACTCGATAAATTTGTCTGGCACAGATTGCGCCGGAGATCAGTCCGGATGTGGCTTGAGTGGATAGATTCGGGCGGTGGATGATGCCGGGCTGAGTGACGAGGACCAGGAGCTGCGAGAACGCTTGCTGGAAACCATCGAATTCCTTCGCGATATCTCCACCGCCAAAGTACTGCTTGAAGGTCTGAGCACCGAAGAACGGACTGAGCTTCTGAACGCTGCCGGCGACGTGTTTTGTGCTGACCCAGCAGAGCGACGTCTTCGCATCAAGGCTCGTCGTCGCAAACGCCGGTCCGAGAAGCTTGACCATGATGAGGCAGTCCTCGACCAGACCGGGATCCGCTCCCTCCGAGACAAGCCGGTCTTCACCACTCCCAATGTCTTCCCGCCAACCGACTTCGCACAGGCCGACGTCAGCGATGCTCCGGGCGAGCCGCCGTTTCGTGAGACCATCGATGAGCAGCATTGTTATGTCTGCAAGGCCAAGTACACCAAGATTCATCACTTCTATGATCAGCTGTGCCCGGATTGTGCCGACTTCAACTTTGCCAAACGTGGCGAACTCGCTGACCTAACCGGAACCGTTGCCCTGCTCACCGGTGGTCGGGTGAAGATCGGTTATCAGGCTGGCATCAAGCTGCTCCGCTCCGGAGCCGAGCTGATCGTGGTCACCCGCTTTCCCCGCGATGCTGCTGCCCGCTACGCCGCCGAGGACGACTTCGCGGACTGGGGTCACCGGCTTGAGGTGTTCGGCTTGGACTTGCGCCACACGCCAAGCGTCGAGGCCTTCTGCCAGCATGTCTTGGATACACGCGACCGGATGGACTTCATCATCAACAACGCTTGCCAGACCGTTCGTCGTCCACCCGGTTTCTACGAACACATGATGGCGGGGGAGAGCGCGGCATTGGAGAAGCTGCCCGCTGACGTGTTGCAGCTGGTCGGTGCCTATGAGGGCTTGCGCTCCTATCACATGCTCCCGGGCTCGGCCGCGTCGCTTTCTGCCACCGGCATCGAGGGCATCTCATCCCAAGTTAACGAGCTGCCAGAGCCTGAGGACTCGAGCAGCGAACAGGCCGCCTCAGTTGCTCATCCTGGACTCAGTCATGCCGCCGAGCTCTCACAAACACCCTTGCTCGATGGCGAAGAAGACGATCAGTCAGACCTGTTCCCCCACGGACAACTGGATAAGGACATGCAACAGGTTGACTTGCGGGATCGTAATTCTTGGCGGTTATTGCTGGACGAGGTCTCATCGGTTGAACTATTGGAAACCCAGCTGGTCAATGCTGTTGCCCCCTTTGTCTTCAATGCTCGGCTCAAGGCCTTGATGGCGACAACCCCGGGGCACGCCAAGCACATTGTCAATGTGTCAGCCGTTGAGGGTCAGTTCTACCGTCGCTATAAGACCACTCGGCATCCACACACCAATATGGCCAAGGCTGCCCTGAACATGATGACCCGAACTTCAGCGACCGATTATCTGGACTCAGGTATCCATATGAACAGTATTGATACGGGTTGGGTCAGTGACGAAGACCCAGTGGAGATTGCCAAACAAAAGACTCAGGAGCATGGTTTTCACCCACCGCTGGACATTGTCGACGGAGCAGCCCGCATCGTTGATCCCATCATTTCCGGGGTAAACACTGGGGTCCACGTGTCTGGACTATTCCTCAAGGACTATGGAGAGACCGATTGGTGAGGGCGATCTGGACACCGAGATAGATGTCGAGTTCGCGCAAGTTTTGCTACCGTTCACCGCACACGGCCTCCGACGGCCTAGATTAGAGTCTTGTAAGTTCCATTCGGCTGAAACTCCCCAACGGGGTGGCAAGTCGGATGGCAGCCAGAATCGGGCAAAAGGTCCAATTCTGTCAAACCGCAAATGGTCACCCTGATTATTTGCAAATGAAAGATAACGAGAAGCGCAGTGGCAATCACAGGTACAGTCAAGTTCTTTAACTCCGAGAAGGGCTTCGGCTTCATCTCACGTGAAGGTGGAGACGACGTCTTCGTTCACTATTCCAACATCCAGGGTGACGGTTACAAGTCGCTCGACGAGGGTCAAGCCGTCGAATTCGACGTCGCCCCTGGTCGTAAGGGTGAAGAGGCTCAGAACGTTCGCGTCATCTGATCCAGTAACACCCCGAGTGTTATTCGAACATTTTTGTTCGTAGGCAAAGGCCGTCAGCCTCGCGCTGGTGGCCTTTGTCGCGTCTGGCGACAAGGTGTGTCGCAGTGCCGTCGGGGGTTGTAGTGTCGCCCGATGAACGAAAAGAAGACCTTTCTTGTCGAGCAACTGGAGGGGGCTGACCCATACAAGCTGGCGACTGGGCTCATTGTGCCCAGGCCTATTGGATGGATAGGAACAGTCTCAGCGGCGGGCATTCCCAATCTTGCGCCATTCTCGTTCTTCAACTGCGTATCGGGGAATCCACCGATGTTCGTCTTTTCTGCCGGTCGCTCGGCTCGAAGAGACACACTGGACAACGTGCAAGCCAACGGCGAGTTCACCATCAATATTGTGACCGAGGAAGTGGCTGAAGCCATGAATGCCACCTCGGCTTCGCTAGATGCCGACGTCAACGAATTCGATGTTGCTGGTCTCAATGCAGTTGACTCGACTCGTATTTCTGCGCCGATGGTGGCCGAATGCAAGGCGAACATTGAGTGTGTAGTGACCGACATCCTCGACATTGGTCACGAGACGCAAGGTAACGCCTTGGTTGTCGGCGAGGGCGTCGTTTTTCATATTGACGAACAGCTCCTGGACGGCACCCGAATCGATCAAATGGCGCTGAAAGCGATAGGGCGCCATGCTGGCAATAGCTATAGCCGGAGCACCGACCAGTTCGACCTTGCGCGGCCAGAGTAGATTCGTTCTCGACGAGGAGCCCGACGATGAAGATTGGTGTGCAGCTACCCGAGGTCGAGCGGTTCGTTCCGTGGCCTGAATATCGCGCTATGGCTATCGCCGCAGAGAACGGCGGCCTCGATTCGATCTGGATTGGCGACCACCTGCTCTATGAGCACCCTGATGGGCCGCATCGCGGACCCTGGGAGTGCTGGTCAACCCTTGCCGCATTGGCTGAAGTCACTAACCGAGTGCAACTGTCACCCTTCGTGGCCTCCACCAGTTTCCACGCCCCGGCCATGTTGGCTAAGAAAGCTGCGACCATCGATGAGATCTCTGGCGGACGACTGATCTTGTCCTTGGGATCGGGCTGGAACCGTCTTGAGTATGACGCCTACGGTTTTGCCTATGACCACCGCGTCAGTCGCTTCGAAGAAGCATTCACCGTCATCCGAACCTTGATTCGCACGGGATCAATCGATTTTGAGGGCCAGTACTACACCCTGAAGGACTGCGAGCTGCGACCAGAGCCGCGTCCAGATATGCAGATTCTGGTCGGCTCGAGCGGCCCAAGAATGTTAGCCATCACCACCCCCCACATTGACGCCTGGAATATTTGGTACGCCTCGTACCAGAACGATGTCACCAAGCTGCCAGCGGCGCTCAAGGTCGTTGATGATGCTGCCGGCGCTGTTGGTCGAGACGGCAAGGAGATTGACAAGACGGCGGCACTGCTTGTCCGCCTCGGGTCGGGCAAGCAGGTGCGTTCCAGCCCGTTCAATGATGATCCGGGCAAGGCCATTGCTGGATCCCAAGCACTGCAAGAATCTCTGCGAGCCATGGCTGCTATTGGAATTGACCATGTGCAATTGGTGCTGGATCCCATCACGGTTGAAACAGTCGAGCTTGCCTGCCAGGCGGTTGAAGACTTTCGCTCATCCAGCCTTAGGGTGCAGGCATGAGTGCTCCCATCGTTCTGGTACACGGATTTGCCACCTCCTCCGCTCGAACCTGGGGAGAAACCGGCTGGCTGGACATCCTCGGAGACTCTGGTCGTGAACTTCTACCCCTGGATCTGCCAGGCCATGGCACAGCTCCCAACTGCCGCGAGGTTGCTGGGTTCGCCAACCTCGAACAAGACACACTCGACAGATTGCCTGCTGTACCCGTTGACGCCATCGGATTCTCCATGGGGGCAAGACTGTTGTTGGTGATGGCCGCCATGCAGCCGGACCGTTTTCATCGGCTGGTCGTCGCAGGGGTCGGGCGAAACCTCTTCGAGTTTGATCCTGCTCGCAGAGAAGCCATTACCGCTGCCATAGCGGGAGAGCTGGATCCGGAGAACCCCGAGGCTCGGTTCTTCCACGAACTGGCAGAGGCTCCCGATGTTGACCGGGCGTCACTGGTGGCCATGATGTCCTCTGAGCGACCTCTACTGGACGAAGAGATGTTGGACAAGATCACGTGTCCGGTCCTGGTGGTGATTGGCGACAACGACTTTGCCGGACCGGCCGACCAGCTGGTCGACGCACTTCCTAACGCCAGTCATAAGGTCTTGCGCAATGTCGACCACTTTGCCACACCCCGGGACTTCTCCTTTATTGATGCCACCCTGGACTTTCTCGAAGCCTTCCCCAGCTAGCGTTTGGATCCTGCAAACAGGGGCGAAATCGACACTAGCCCGTCACGGTTTGAACGGATTTCGGCACCTTCTCAGCCCCGGCTGTGATCGCGGCTAGGGTTTCGCATGGCTCAGCCACCTCCCGCTGATATGAAGCGATCCCTTGGGTTGCGACATGTCTTCGTACTCAGTACCGGGGGCATGATCAGCTCTGGACTGTTCCTCCTGCCAGGTCTGGCCGCGGCCAAGGCTGGCCCAGCGGCCGTTTTGGCCTATCTCATCGCCGGTATCCTGGCCATTCCCGCCATGCTGAGCATCGCCGAACTAAGTACGGCCATGCCTCGGGCTGGCGGCGCATATTATTTCCTCGCCCGGACCCTTGGACCAGCGGGCGGAACCGTCACCGGCATGGCGACATGGCTGTCCTTGGTCATGAAGGACGCACTAGCCCTGGTTGGGATGAGCGCCTACCTCGGGATTTTCTTGGACATCCCGGCCAAGCCAACGGCGATTGCACTGATCGCAGCCTTCACCGTTCTCAATATCGTCGGATCGAAGTCCAGCGCCTCGATCCAGATGCTGCTGGTCTCTTTCGTCTTGCTGGCCATGGCAGCTTTCTTGATCTGGGGGGTGCCCCACGTTGGAAGCGGTTCCGGTTCGTTGGACCCCTTCTTCACCGATGGCAGTCACGGCCTGACTGCCGCAATCGGCCTTGTCTTTGTCAGCTATGGTGGGCTAACCAATGTGGCTAGTGTGGCCGAAGAGATCGAAGATCCATCGCGGAACCTGCCGTTGGGCATGATGCTCTCACTGGCGGCCAGCACCCTGATCTACACGGTCGGTGTGCTCATCGTGGTGGCCACCATCCCAGCCGAAGCCCTTCACGAAGACCTCGCTCCGATCCACACCGCAGCCGTTGCCACCATGCCCGCGTTCGGAGCCGGGCTTGTCGTGGCCGCCGCCTTGGCCGCCTTCGCCTCTGCCGCCAATGCCGGGATTCTGGCCGCCGCCCGTTACCCGATGGCGATGAGCCGTGACGGACTCATGGGACCCGGTTTCCAGACCCTGAGCCGATTCGGAACACCAGCTCGGGGAGTGATCCTTACCGGTGTTGGCATGGCCGTTGTTGTCGGGTTGTTTGGTGCGGGTGCCATTGCCAAGCTGGCCAGCGCCTTTGTGCTGCTCACCCTTGGCTTGGTCAACTTGGCGGTAATCGTGCTCCGGTCGGCACACATCAAGTCCTATGCGCCAGGATTCCGGGCCCCATTCTTTCCCTATTTGCAGATTCTCGGCATCGCTATCGCCGTCTATCTGATCGCAAAGCTCGGCTGGTTACCCATCGTGTTGGTAACCGGCTGCATTGCGGTGGCCCTGATCTGGTTCAACAAGATTGGGCGTCATGACGCCCGGCAACCAGTGGGCGCGATTCACCACGTGTTTGAACGCCTTGGCCGCTCAGTCGATCGAAGCATCGATCGAGAGATTTCGGTTGCTATGCAAAGCCACGGACTCCGCGCCAATGATGACTACGCGGGCCTCATTGCTCGTGCCGCCGTCATATCCGTTCCCGCGGGAACCGACATCAGCGAAGCAGCCGCCCGTGCCTCCCAAGTCCTGGGTACTCGAATGGACATTGATCCACAAGAGGTCAGCGACCGATTCTTGGAGACCGGCTCACTCTGGATTCAGCCCTCGGAGACCCACCCAACAGCAACACCAGTCGCCTTCTTTGACGACAATGAGGATGATCACCTTGTCATTGCTATCAGCGAGACTGGCATCGTCATTCCCAGCGAATGGGGCGGGCGAGATGAGCGAGTGAATGCTCTGTTCTTCCTAGCTGGAACGAACGCCGAAGCAGGACGAGCCCTTCGGTTAGCAGGCGAGTTGGCGGCCTACTTGCAGTCTGATGACGCTGCCATCGTGGCCGAAGCGGCATTTGAAGCAGAGGTCAAGCAAGCCTTGCTTCCTGATCTGGAAATTGGTCAGTACCTTCTACTGGCCGAGACCGGCCTCGGGGGACTCATTGGTCGTTCCATTGAGGAATTGGAACTCGGAGCTGATCTCCGCGCCGAAGCTGTTCGCCGCGAAGGCAAGGTGATCAGAGCCACAAGTGATCTGGTTCTGCAGGCCGACGACCAATTCACCATCATTGGACCCGAAGGCAAGTTGCCGGTTGGTGCCGATCTCGCTGATCTGGTGATCGGTTCTTGAGCCAGTAGCTGCCACACTGTTTGCTCCATGACCATTGACGTTGCCGATCTCACCTTCAACTATCCCGACGGCACCCCCTCGGTTCAAGAGCTCTCGTTCAAAGCCAGGGCCGGTGAGGTCACCGCCGTTGTTGGCCCAAACGGTGTTGGCAAGACAACCCTGCTGGAACTCATCGTCGGAGCACTCAAGCCAGCCGAGGGTGTTGTCAATGTTGTGGGAGAAGTGGCCTATATGCGCCAGAACCCCGGCTTCGACGGAAACGATACACCAACGGTTGCCGATGCGCTGGCCCTGGGTCTACCGAGTGGGCTGAGGAAACAGTCCGACACCCTGCAAGAGCTCTACACCCTGTCATCCAGCGACTCAGACGGCGCGGTTGACGCAGCCATGGCCATTGGTGATGCGCTCGAAGTTTGGGGCGCTCTTGGCGGATACGAAATTGAAGCGAAGTTTGATCAGATCACCCAAGCCGTGCTCCGCCAGGGTTACGCCACCGCCAGTGGCAGGCTCCTGAAAGAGCTGTCTGGGGGTGAACGTAAACGTCTCATCCTCGGATCGTTTCTTGCGTCTCCGGTCTCAATTCTGATCCTGGACGAACCCGACAACTTCCTTGATTTGCACGGCAAGGCGTGGTTGGACCGCGAGCTGCAAGCGACAAACAAGACCGTGCTGATGGTTTCCCATGATCGCTCACTGCTAACTACTGCCGTCGATCGCATGCTGGTGCTCGAGCACAACGGCTATTGGATGCACGGCGGCACCTACGCCAATCTGAAGGAGGCGAGACGAGACCGGGCGGAGAAGCTGGCCAAAGACCTTGGCCGCTGGCAAGAAGAAGAGAAACGACTGTTCCAGTACTACAAGATGATGAAGCAGCGAGCTTCCATCAGTCCCGGTATGGCCAATCGAGCCGACGCTGCTGAGACTCGCTGGGAGAAGTTCCGAGACGCTGGCCCGCCAACACCGCCTCCACCAGAGCGAGAGATCACTACCCGATTCGTTGGCTCACGTTCGGGCAGCATTGCCATGAAGGCCACCAACTTCGAGGTGCCGGATCTTTTCTTGCCCTTTGACCTGACCATCTGGAATGAAGATCGCATCCTGTTGTTGGGCGAGAATGGCGTCGGCAAGTCCACCCTGCTTCGCATGTTGGGTGAAGCGTCGAAGGCGAGCGGAGACGAACTGGATGACAATCCGATCCGTTTCGGTCCTACTGCACGGGTTGGATACTTCTCCCAAGACAATCAGGTTTCGGTCGACCTGGACCTGGTGAAAGCATCAGATGCGGCCAAGGTTCCGTTGCTAAGCATCGTGGCCGAACGGTTCGGAAACGACGTCGAAGCGCGAAAGGCCCTCGGTCGGTACGGGCTTAGCGACCACATTCATCACACCATGGCGGAACTATCCGGTGGTCAAAAGGCCCGGGTGCAGCTCATTCTCTTGGAGACTGAGCGGCCAAATGTGATGTTGTTGGACGAGCCGACCGACAACCTGGACCTGGAATCAATCCTGGCCATCGAGGTTGCTCTCAGCGATCTGGAGGCGACTCTCATCACCATCTCGCACGACAAGGAGTTTGCCGCTGGTTACGGCCGGTTTGTGCTCTTTGATCGTGACGGATTGGTGGCGGAGACCGACGACCTCGAGGTGGCTTTGAATATTGGGTCGCAGTCAAATTTCTCCCTTCTGGATTTCCCGAATTTGGAGATGCTGACCCGGACCTAGGTCAAGATGGGCAATGCCAGCATGATCTGTCGTGTCGGCAATATTCCCGGCATGTGGGAGCTGGGTGTTCTAGCGTTGGCCAAACGGCCAACTATCAGGAGGCACCCTATGAGAGCCATTGAACGTAACGTTTCAGCCAGCGATGGTAGAACGTCGCAGCCTGGTTGAGCCTTCGCCTTGACGAACAGCCCCGAGAATTGCTCGTGAGAGCAGCTGAGCTGGCGAGCTAACAACGCGGCCGACTGGGTTTCATCGATTCTCCCTGGAGAGTCACAGAGCAAACCCTGGAGTCACAATGTCCACACCCATCAACTTGCCCTCCGCTTCGTCGCGACCAGAACCAGATTGGTTGATAGAAGATCCCTTCGTTGACACCGATCTGGGAGTCCTGCTCACTGGCAAGGAAGCCCAAATCAACCTGATCCGAAGGCAAGCCAAGGCCGGAGACTTCTGTCTTTTGGTTCGCAAATACTACGTACCTCGCCAGGTCTCGGAGAAGGGAGCGCTCGAAGCTCTCGGAGTGCAGCGAGCGTCAACCTTTCGCAACGACACCGAGTACCGCGAGGGGCGTCAATTCCGAAAGTCACGAGATCGACGCGCCGTCGAGCGAATGACAGCCCACGGTAAGCGGCTGATGCAGTCACGTTGGACCGGGCATGAGTCGACCGTGCTTCGTTCCTTGTGGGAGGCGGGCCTCAACGTTCCGTTTCCAGTCTCCTACGACGAAGAATCCTTGATCATGGAGTATCTGGGGACGGAGTCCGGGGCCGCCCCTCAGCTGGCTGCCGCCCGCCTCTCGAAAACAGAGCTTCAGCGAGCACTGCAGCAGCTAATGAGCGGACTGCGGGTCATGGTGAGGAGCGGCTGGGTACACGGCGACCTGTCTGCGTTCAACGTCTTATGGTGGCAAGAGGAAATCTGGTTCATCGATTTCCCTCAGGCTCTGGATCTGGCGGCCAATCCGCAAGGGCTCAACTTCTTACACCGAGACATTGTCAATGTGTGCACCTGGTTTGGGCGACGCGGTTTGCCCGTCGACCCCGAACAAGTATTTGCCGACCTGCTAACCGAGCTGGGTTGACGGCCTGCTCACGGAGAGTGAGGAGGCCGTCAGTAGAAGACCTAGGTACCCATCAAGATCACCCGTTCACGGGGAACCGAGCAACCCGTAGTTTCGGAGGGATGCACGCGGCCCGGGCGGTTCGCGTTGAAACGGAGTGGACCGTGAAGAAGCGAATACTAATCTCCCTGCTCATGTTGTTGATGGGCATGTCTGCCGTCCCACTCACTCCAACATTGGCGTCGGCGGAGATCGCCCCTTACGCACAGGACACATGGGGTGTCTACAACTATGTACAAACCGGCACCCTGACCCAACGCATCCGCAACGAGGTCTTCGCCATCGAACAGATCGGCAATCGCATCTATATCGGCGGCAAGTTCACCGAGGTTCGGCAGAATGCCAACTCAGCCCCGATCTCTCAGGCCTACCTGGCAGCGTTCGACGCCGGCACAGGCGCCTACATCTCGTCCTTTACCCCAACATTTGACCGACCCGTCTATTCACTTCAGGCTTCGCCTGATGGCAGCCGACTCTTTGTCGGTGGTGAGTTTGGTGACGTCGAAGGGGTGTCAAATACCAGAGCCCTAGTGGCGTTGAACCCGACGACGGGTGCCGTTGATACCACATGGAAGGCCCAGCTGAAGCTGAACGGCCGAGCCGTGGTCTACACCATGGATATGGACCAGAACTGGCTCTACGTTGGTGGAACCTTCAGTGCTGTCGGCGGAGCTGGGGGAGTACCCCAGATCTCGGTATCTCGCGCCGTCAAACTTGATCTAGATGATGCACACCCTGATACCAGCTGGCACCCGACTGTGAGTGGAGGTGGAGTCTGGGGTATCGCCGTTTCCCCAGACCGCAACTCGGTTTATCTTGCCGGATACTTCTCCTCAGTGAACGCTGTCGGCGGCACTCAGGGATTTGTCGGCGTCGACAATGTGACGGGCTCTAACATTCGACCCGGCCGCATCGATCACAACAACCCAGGGCGTACCAATTATCAAGACGTAGTGGCTGTCAACGGCCTGGTGTTTGTTGCCGGTATGGAACACATCACCTATGCGCTCAACGCCAGCGATCTCTCAGTTCGCACCCTACACACCACGGGCGGCACCAATCAGGACTTTGGACTGGGTGGCGACTACCAGGATCTGGAAGTAGTCGGTAACCGCGTCTACGCCTCCTGCCATTGCCGCGGTGAGCACTTTGCCGATGGTGATGTTTATCGCTTCTTGATTGGTCAGGGCGGGCAAGACTGGTCTCGACGAGATCCCATCAAATTCGTCGCTGCCTACTCAGCCACCAATGGTTCCTACATCCCGAGTTTCCAGTTGGACATTAGTGCCTCCTCCGGCGTCTGGGCCATACACGGCTCACCAGATGGCTGCCTCTGGCTTGGGGGAGACATCACCCGAGCCACCCGAGCAAACGGGGCCAACCAGGCCCGCGGAGCTTTCACGAAACACTGTGACACCAATATGGTGGACGACAACCAGAGACCCTCAGTCCCACGCAACCTGGCCGTGTCCTCTGCCGGATCAACGGCAAACCTGGCCTGGACAGCATCGACCGACAATGTTGGTGTTGTTGGCTATGACATCTACCGATCGACCCAGAACGGCAACCTTGGTTCCCTGGCCGGAACCAGCACAAATACCGGCTTCTCCGACAACGGTCTTGGTGATGGAACCTACTGGTATTACCTCAAGGCGCGAGACGCTGCGGGCAACACCAGCTGGCGGACGGGAATGCGCTCAGTCACCATTGGAGCAGCCGCAGACTCCGAGCGTCCGGGCGTCGCCAGCGGCTTCAACGCCACGGCTGCTGGAAACAGCGTCTCATTGGCGTGGAATGCTGCCACCGACAATGTCGCGGTATCTGGATACCGGATCTACCGAGCACCAACCGCCAATGGTGCGGCCAGCCTGGTCGCCACCGCTCCATCCACCTCCTATGTAGACCAGGGCGTAGCCGACGGCGACTACTGGTACTACATCCGAGCCATCGACGCCGCTGGCAATGAGGGGTGGCGAACCGGCAAACGAGCCGTCACTGTTGGCGGTGCTGCTGTAGACACCGAACGTCCGTCGACACCAGGCGGCCTGGTCACCACAAACGTGGCGGCCACCCAGGTCTCCTTGTCCTGGAATGCATCGACGGACAATGTTGGCGTGACCCAATATGTGGTCATCAATAACGCAAACGGCTCGGTGGTCGGAACCTCAACCGGAACCACGATCACCATCGCTGGCCTCACGGGCGGAACGAACTACTCGTTCTTCGTGAAGGCCCAAGATGCAGCCGGCAACCGAAGCTGGCGCTCGAACATCAAGTCATTCACGACCCTCTAAACCGTCGCCCAGAATCAGTTCGTCTGGCGAGGTGAGTTAAGCGACTGCTAGCGTCGAGCGCACAAGCGGTATCAAATTCTCGATAACGGAGTGGCGATCGATGAGACATCAAGGTGGACTCAAGACGGAGTACGTGATTCAGAAGCGGGGAGGATTCCGCTCGGCGCTAGGTGTCCTTCTTGCATTCACCATTGCGTCGGCAGCTGGCGCGGCGGGAGCGACCTATGGTCCCAGCGTGTGTGAGGGCGGCTCAGGAAACCTTGCCTGTAGCAATGTCGTGTCTCGACTTCTCGTTGGTGAAGACGTCGATCACGCTCAACCAGATCTCGTCCAGTCCGAACTTGCCGCTGGTGTAGATGGCAACCGACTCGATGGTCCCCATGGGTTGGGTAACGTGGGCTCGGCTGTCGCCAGAGAAACGCCCGGTCCGGTGGCACAAGAAGTTGCTGCCACACAAGCTCCGGAAGCGGCTCTTGACGCCAATATTCAGCCAGCAAGACAAGAAGCCCAGAATGCGCAAGCCACCGATACCGAACGCCCAAGCGTGCCAAGAGGACTCAGAGTCCAGAATTCCGGGTCGACAGCAGCGATTTCCTGGATTCCGTCAACCGACAATGTCGGGGTTGCTGGCTATGAGATCTACCGTTCAGCCCAGGATGGCCAGCTAGGGGTTCTGGCTGGTCGTAGCGTCGAACCCAACTTCAACGATGGGCCCCTGACCAGGGGAGTCCACTGGTACTACATCAAGTCGGTGGATGCGACCGGCAATACCAGTTGGCGAACCGGTATGAAGTCTGTTGAGATCTTCAACGGCGTCACCAATGATGGAGACAAGCCGACGACACCCACGATCCTAGAGGCGACGGTCAACGGGTCCAGTGTTGCTCTTTCTTGGACCGAGTCAACGGATGCGACTTCACCAGTGACCTCCTACTCGGTTTCTGCCGTCAACATCTACGGAGTTCAGCGGAACAACAAGGTCAGCACAACCACCTCGATTGTCTACGAGGGCTTTGCCGCCGGAACCTATTGGTTGTCTGTTCAGGCGATTGACGAGTCGAGCAGTAGGAGCTCACCTTCAGAAGCAATTCGCGTGACGATTACCGATGGGGTCATCGTTGATACCGAACGCCCAAGCGTGCCGACCAACCTGTCGGTCCTGCGTGGCGGAACATCGGCCTTGCTCAACTGGACTGCATCGACAGACAATGACAGGATTTCCCACTACAACCTGTATCGCTCCACCCAGCAAGGGAAATCGGGAGTCCTGGTCGGTAACAGTGGAAGCACCAGTTTTGATGATGACCAAGTGCCATTCGGCACCCATTGGTACTACATAAAGGCAGAAGATGTTTCAGGCAACCTCAGCTGGCGATCCGGCATGGTGCCTGTGACCATTGATGGGGGGATAGCTGACGACGAAGAGCCCCCGGGAAAGATCGCCAGCGTTCAAGCTTTGGTCAATCCTGGTACCAACAATGTCACGGTTTCGTGGGGTGCGGTACATGACAACGTTGGGGTGGACTACTACCAGTTTTTCCGGAAGACGAAGGGAGCGAATACCGCTGTACAGCTGCCTCATCAGCGTTCGACCAGCTTTGTCGACGTGGGAGTTCCTGACGGTGAGTATGTGTACTACGGATGGGCTGTTGACCTTCATGAGAATCAAGGTGATGTCTCAAACTTCAGCCCAGTCGTGCGGATCGGTCCGCCACCAGACGTTGACCCGCCACAAGACAGCGAGAGGCCTTCTACGCCGACCGGGCTGTCCGTCGCCAGTGTTGGGGCAACAGAAGTTTCGCTGAGTTGGGGGGCTTCGACTGACAATGTTGGCGTGGCTCGATACCTCGTGATCGACGAAGCTACCGGCGCTATGGTCGCCACCTCGACCGGCGCAAACGCCACCGTTTCCGGGCTGACGGCAGGCACAAGCTACTCATTCTTCGTCAAGACCGAGGACGCAGCCGGAAACCGAAGCTGGCGATCAAACATCAGAACCTTGACAACAACCCAATGACTCGTTGAGGCTCGGCTGGTCGCATCCGGGGGTCAGCCACCGCTCGTTAGCGTGTTCGGAGGGCGAAAGGCAAGACGGCCCCGCTCACATGTTCGCCCAGAAGCCAAGCGGCCGTTGTCATCGTCCAGCGGCTATCGACCTCGTCATCAACAAGTAGAACTGATCCTTCTAAGAGCTCGGCCGGAGGTAGAGCCGAGTCGTCGATGTAAAATCGATCCCAGACATTACTGAGTTGATGGGCGGAGTTAGCCTGCTCAGACTGGTAGGTGCGGGATGGATCGGCTCCGGATAGCAGGTGGTCGGGTTGTTCCTCACGCTCAAGTAGAGCCTGATGGACGGGTAGCTTCCCGACTCGACCGATCTCTTGGCACAGTGCGTTGATGAAGGGACCGTTGCGGCGTGATGGCACCGGGCAGATCCAGCCCGGGCGTGAGGCCCAGTCCCACCGTTTGAGGATGCCAGCGATGGCCTCCATCATTTCTGGCGAGATCGGGTCGGCAGGATCGGACGGGACCGGGACAGCTTGCTGCGGCCGGATCAGGGATTCGACAATGGGATTCCATCCGCCATCACCGAATCTGGCGAGCGCGCGCCCCACATCGGCTTGGCGCTCGGCTCGTATGCGGCCCTTTGGCTCTCCTAAGCCGGTCGGCCATTGCTTGCGAGGTGCGATCTCGATGTCGCCGTCTTGCAGGAACGTATTGGCCTTGGCTACGAGCAGGGGGTCGGGGTCCGATTGCCACCTTTGGGTGCCACAGCAATCGCAGCGGCCGCAATTGTCTGCTTCGGCGTCATCCAGGGCCTCCCTCAGGTAGCGGAGTCGACATGAATCCAGTTCGGCCCAGTCACGCATCTGATCAGACTCTTGCTTGCGCAGGGTTCGCAAGGAATCGGCGAGGGCGTGATCATAGGACCAGGGTGTGTCACCTTGTCGGAGCACCCATCCGCCTCGGACGCGGTCAATGGCCACGTCGACCTCCAGAATGTTCATCAGGGTGCCAAGGCGGCTCCGGCCCAGATTGACACTTGTTTCCATACGAGCGATTGAGGTTGGCTCGGTTCGGTCCAGCTGATCAAGAACGGATTGACAGATTTCCTCTGACGGAAGCGAAACAGATTCGAACCAGCGCCAGATTGCTGCATCTTCAGTTGGACGAGGCAAGGCAATAACTTCGGCCATGTCCAGATTACGGCCGGCTCGACCGATCTGCTGGTAGTACGCCACAGGAGACGGGGGTAAGCCAAGGTGGACGCAAAATGCGAGGTCACCCTTGTCGAAACCCATTCCCAAGGCCGATGTTGCCACCAGGGCCTTGATCTCGTTAGCTCGTAGCGCATCCTCGAGTAACAGGCGCTGGTCGGCGTCGACCGCTCCGGTATAAGCGGCGACTTCGTGACCCTGTGAGTTCAACCAGGCTGCAGTGGCCTCAGCCTGCCCGACAGTCAGGCAGTAGATGATGCCTGAACCCTCCAGGGCGCCCATATTCTGCGAAAGCCAGGCGAGACGGTGAGCATCGGTGGCAAGGTCGACCACCGACAGTCGAAGTGACTCACGATCCAAAGAGGTCCGCAGGACGAGGGTGTCTTCACCCAACTGCTTGGCGACATCGTCAGTAACTCGCTGGTTAGCGGTCGCGGTGGTGGCCAGCACGGGTGTCCAGGGGGGCAAATCTTGCAAGAGTTGGCGTAGACGACGGTAGTCAGGTCGAAAGTCGTGGCCCCAGTCGGAAATGCAATGCGCTTCGTCACAAACCAAGGCAAAGGGTTGGGAGAGCAGGGTCTCAAAGACTCGATGGCGGAACCCCGCATTAGCCAGACGCTCGGGTGCGATGAGCAGGAGATCAATCTCGTTGTTGTTGATCTGTTCCTCGATGAGAGACCATGAGTCGATGTTGGACGAATTGATGGTGACGGCGCGGAGTCCCAATGTGCTTGCGGCTGCCACTTGATCTCGCATGAGAGCAAGTAGGGGAGAGATCACGATGGTCGGGCCCCAGCCCCGATCTCGCAACATCTTGGTGGCAGAGAAGTAGACGGCCGACTTTCCAAAGCCAGTTCTGGCCACGAGCAGTGTTCGACGTCCCTCTGCCAGCATGGCGACAACGGCGCTGACCTGCTCCGTCCGCGGAACGGCTTGGGGTCCCGCCAGTGTCCGCACATGTTGGGCGAGCTCTTCAAGAACCTCTGCTTCGGTTGGTCGAGTTGGAGTATCTGATACAGGTGTCACAGCTAAGACCGTACCCAAGCCCGCTGACAGCGAAGGCTTGAAGAGCGTCAGCCGATCAAGAATCGTGGGTTCTTGCCGATAGAGCGGCATGGGTTCTAATGGACGTTTGAAGTTTTCTGGTGTGGCGACAGCGCTCATGCTGCTTGGATCAGCTTGCTCGGGATCGGATTCCGGCGGTGAGGCTCGAGCCGGCGACCTAGCATTCGCCGAAGAATCGGATTCCGGGTTGTCCGCTGGCTGCGAGAAGATGGTCTCCACCATCATTCGAACCGGCGGCCTTTTCCAGGATGAGGATCAGGCAGAGTTGATGGCGGTGTGGATAGCCGCGGCACCTTTGACGTCCCCGCCAGCAAGCAAGTACTTGGAGCTGGTGACGTCGGTCGAGGGGGCGGATTCGAAGGGTGAGGTCAAGCAGGCCGAGGACTCAGCTGTTGATCTCCTGCGAGAGATTGATGACCTGACGTATCAAGCTTGCGGCACGCCTGCCTACTCAGCAGCACTAGCGTTGAGTGAGGTCGCAGCGCATCCCCTGTACCTGCCATGTTTCACCTATCAGCCTGCTAGAGAGACCAAATTTGACCTTCTCTACGGAGCCGTCGACTGCGGGACAGGTCAGAGTCTCCATCTTCGCTCGGATGGCGAGTGGTCCAGTGAGGTTGAGCCGCCACCTACCACGGTGGCTCCGCCTGCTCCTTCAACCAGCCGCGTGACACGCCCGGATCCGACAACGACCAAGCGGACATCAACCCTGCCACCAACCAGCCCGCCCCCTCCAACCACCCTCGATCCCGATCTGCCTCCTCCAACCAATGAGGATGGCTCGGTGATCACCACGGTCGTGCCGGAGACGACAACAACGACAATACCTCCCGAAATTTAGCCGCTGTCCCGCCGCTCGATGATTGCCGTTTCTCGGGCAATAGCGGCAATACTGAGTGGATGTCATCCTCCTTTGCTCCCAATGCTGATGAGCTTCTGGGTTACAACCGGAAGTTCTCGGAAGACTTTCCGGGCGCTGACCTGGTTGTTTCCCCAACCAGGAATCTTGCTGTCGTAGCTTGTATGGATTCTCGGATGGACATCTTCCAGCTTCTCGGCTTGGGGAATGGTGAGGCTCATGTCATTCGCAATGCCGGTGGCGTCGTCACTGATGATGTGATCCGGTCCCTTTGTCTCTCTCAGCGATACATGGGTACGAAGGAGATCGTTCTGCTTCACCACACTGATTGTGGACTGCAGTCTGTAAGCGAAGACTCGTTTCGGGCTGAACTTGAAGCCGAACTTGGGATCAAGCCTTGGTGGGCGGTCGAGGCTTTCAGTGATCCTTATGACGACATTCGCCAATCTATCCAGCGACTGGTCCTGACTCCGTTTGTCACCAACAAGGACCATATTCGGGGCTTTGTTTACGACGTTGGCAACGGCCAGTTGAACGAGGTCGCGCCTCGATAGATCCACCCTTCACGAAGCGACGCCAAGGAGTGACTAACCGTCGTTTTCTGACTGTCAGTCGTCGTCGACTCGCTTACCGTGGGCGGTTTCGTGCTAGCGTCCAGTACCTAGGCGGGAATGGCTCGCTACTGGACGGGACTAGTAACTGATGAAACGGCAAGAAGAAGTCAAGTCAGGACCACAAAAGGGAAGACGAGTCGGGCTCAAGTCAGCGGTTGGCCTTGGCCTCGCTTTCTCCATGGTCTCCGCGGCAGGAGCCGCCGGAGCAAGCCACTACTTCCGCGTACGCGGTGGCGGTGAAGGTCGAGCAGTGGTCGCCTGCAATGGCGGAGTGAGTCAGCTCTCTCATGTGTTGGACGAGAATGCGTCGATTTTCCCGGGCGATCCGGAAACCACGATCGACTACCAGAGCTTCTTCTACCAGGACGACGACGGCAACGACGTGTTTTCCTATCGCATCGAAGCTTTGGGAGTTGCGACCCATACCGGTACCCACTTCGATGCTCCGGGTCACTTCATTGAAGGTGGTCGAACCGTTGATCAGATGGATGCCAGCGAGTTCATCTGGCCGGCCTACATCATCGACGTACGAGACCGTATGGAGGACGAAGGTCCAAACTTCCAGCTGACAAAGCAGGACATTAAGGAATACGAGTGGGAGAACGGCAAAATCAGGAAGGGTTCCATGGTCATCATTCGTACCGGACTCGCCGAGGCCTTCGGCACCGGAACGCTTGATGGCGGTGACGGCTACTTCGCCGAGGCTCCCGGTTTCTCCGGAGATGCTGTTCAGTGGCTGGTTGATCGGCGCAACGCTGGCGGAATCGGCTCCGATAGCTTTGGTCCCGATGCGACGGAGGATGAGGATTTCAATGCGACCTACACCATCTTGGCTAACGATCGTGTTGCCTTGCCTGGTCTCACCAATCTTGATTCGATGAATGTCAAGGGCGACGTGATCATCGCATCGCCAGTTCGTTTGGATAATGGCTCGGGTTTCCAGGTCAATCCAATTGCTTGCCACGGCAGCTAGCCACTAGCAATCAAAAACAGAATTGTGAAGTGTGAGGGTGGCCCTCAATAGGGCCACCCTCACATGGTTTTGACTAGAGGCTTCTCGATGCCTGCTCAGTGCTCTAACTTTGCTCGGTTGAATAGGGTTTGGAGTGCATCGTGGAGAGCTCCTCCATAGTGCCCCCCGAATTTGATTGCATGCACGGCGAGCGGAGCGAGCTGGTGAAGGAGGACGCGGTCCTCCCAGCCGTCAGCTAGCGGAAACTCGTTCTGGTAGGCGCTGAAACAGTCCGGGCCGTAGCCTCCGAAGAGACGCATCATGGCCAAGTCGAACTCTCGGTGACCTCCAAAGGATGCGGGATCTATCATCCAGCTACGGCCTGCAGCGTCGACGATTCGATTGCCTGCCCATAGGTCGCCGTGGAGCAGCGCCGGCGGTTCTGGGGGGCCAGCGAATACGGTCAGGGACTCGGCAACGATACGGAGGAGTCGGGCAGTCTCTGGAGGCAAGGAACCATCTTTGAGCCCGATGGCAACAAGCGGCAAAAGACGCTGGCTACCGTAGTGATCCTCCCATGAGATGCTTGGAGTATTGGGGAGGCTGCGACTGCCTGTAGGTCGCGAGTCCGGTCGTCCGAAGCACGGGAATGATTGCTGATGTAGCCGGGCCAGCATTCGACCAAAGTCTGCATCACCTTCTCGAGTGCTTCGACCTGATTGGACCCAGCGCAAGACAAGATGAGCAGGGTCATCATCACTGCAGAGCAGAACCTGGGGCACACGAGCGCCAGCCTCGCCCAGCCATTCAAGACTCTTTGCCTCGGTCGTGAAGAAGTGTTTGGGCGGGTCCGCATGGGTCTTCACGAAGATCACACTGCCGTCAGCTAGATCGCACCGAAACGCCGTCGACACGTCTCCACCTCGGACTGACTCGCTCGTCGTGATGGTGGATGACAGTTCTGCTTGCACAGCCATCATTAGCGACCCAATGAGGGCCGCAGGATCATCGTCGTTCGTGCGAGCGCGGCGGCGCGGCTCTTTTCCAACACTCAAACTAGCCACCCGCTTCACCCGTATTCTGTGTTCCCTCTTGACGTCCGACAAAGTTAACACATGAAACATGTTGACGCCAGCACTCTTAGTGTCGGCTAGTCAAGCAGTACACGAAACATTCGGGTGGGTCCAACTCGTACCGGTGCCAAATAGAAGCCGGCAGCACGAAACTGGTCGGTGTAATCGGAGACGAAGACGGGTCGATCCTCGGCGATGCTGGCGACATAACTCAGCATCGACTCGGCCAACACGTCACTGTCGTCAGCGGGTTGGGTTTCGTGAAACGTCAAGTCATCTCGCCCTTGCTCCACACTGGCGACATAGACGTAGGTGTAGAGCAGGTCCCAATCTGTGAGTACGACTGAGTTGAGAGGAAGGTCTTGGATAGTGGCGGCAACGATCAGTTCGGTATCGGATTCCACGGGGTAGCTCTCGAACTCGAACAAGGGCGTGGAAGCCGAAGCGAGTGAGTTCAAGTTTGGCTGCACGACGGGAAGGAGAGCGAGCAGGCCAATGGTCGCCGTTCCAAGCTGGCTGAGCCCCTTGACCGGCACGGGGATGCGCGCCAGGCCCTGACCGACCAGGTCCAGACCGAGACCTAGAAGTAGGGCGAGAAGAAGATAGGCCGGCAGATAGAAGACATAGACCAGATCTCCGATCTCGTAGTTGAAGGCATAGATCAGCTGCACCAAGAGGGACAAGAATAGGAGGGCAGCCACCTTAGGGGATCGCATGAGGAGGGAGAGCGCCCCTAAGCCCGCCAGACCAAGACCGACAAGACTGAGTTCGTCAGACAAGGAGCCGCGGAAATCGGACCACCTTTCCGGCATCAAACGTCCAGGGTCGGAGAACATCTGGGATTGGAATTGCCGGGCTGTCCAATCGAACTTGATTCGTTCGCCGACACTATCGACCTCGCTCGCTTGGAGATCCCAAGCCGACGCCGACGGTGCAATCACGGCATCGAAGTACTGATTGGGCGGGTTCACCAGATCGATGATTCCGAAGGCAACAATGGCGAGGGCGGTGCCAGCGACCGCACCAGCGATCGCAGCTTTCCATGTGTCCCACTGTCTGGTTGAAAGTATAAGGAAGAGAGCGATGGCTGGAATGAAGAGACCGTTGGTGAAGTGGACCCCGAGGCTGAGCCCACCAGCGAGTCCAGCGATGAAGAGCCACTTTCGATCACGGGTCGTGTCCCACCGAACAATTGCTCCGAGGATGATGGCCGCTAGCAGAAGACCTGTGGTGTAGACCTCGGCGATCACCGACTGGGACCAGAACGTGGCGCCAACGGCCAATGAAAGTGCTCCGGCAACCGCGCCGATCGTTCTGGCACCCAGTTGCCGGATAGTGAGGTACACAACACCAACGGTCAGAGCGCCAGCGACCGCTGACCAGGCGGTGACTCTGGTGGCCGGATTGCCTATCGGAACGAGTGCCGCCAAGCCAGCGACGAAGGTGTAGACCTCGTACCCGGTTGGGTGGGTATGGCCGAACAATCGAGCCATTGTCTGGAACTCGGCGCTGTCATCAACCAGAAGTCCATGAGTTAGTGTCCGCCAGTATCCGACGGCAGACGCCAGGACCAGCCCGGCAGTGATGGCCAGATCAATCTGGCCACCTGGCCCGGACCGACTCCGAACTGACTGCCCCCCGCTAGCCGGTCGTTTTGCTGATTGTTCACTGTCGGTTGAGGGCAGATCGGCTGAGACGCTGGGGGACTTCACGCCAGGGGACTGTAGCGCGACCAGTGAGCCCGGCTCGGATTGAACGAGATCCGCGCTGGACCAGACCGATGAACATGCAGCACCTGTTCTCCGTTCTCTGGCACACGCATCCACTCGAAGCTAGTGTCGATCGTGACTAGGTAATTGGACCTAGTCGACAAGCCACGGAAGGCTGGGACATGGCAGGAAGACACTCACTAGGACACGAGAAGCAGCGGCGAAGGAATCTACCGATAGATGGCTCGTCGAGAACCACGGCGAAGGCGGGCCTGTTGGCGATTGCGCTTGCTGGAGCGATTGTCGCTCCGGTGGGAGCATCCGCAGGCAGCAATCCGCACTTTCGAACATCGGAAGATGCATTCCTCGTTATAGACGAGGCCCTACCCCGAGGAGCTTGGGTTCGACCGATCATCTCTACTGGAGACACCATTGGAGACTTCACATTCGAGGGGCTCCCGGATGGCCTCGGGGTGCGTCCTGGACGCCGCACTGGTCTGATCGACGTCTACGTTGCCCATGAGCAGTCGACGGTCGCTTTCCGTGACAATCAAGATTTTCAGGACTCATCGATCTCGCGGGTAACCCTCGGTACCTGGGGCAAGCAGCGGGCACGGGTCATGGATGCTGAAGTTGCCATGGAACCCGATGGCTTCCTTCGTTTCTGTTCGGCCAGCATGGCGACACCGGCTGAGGGAATGGATGACTATGTCTTCTTCACCGGTGAAGAAACCAGTGACACTGTCGATGATGTGCAGCGCGGCTTTGCCGTCGCCCTCAACACCGAGACCGGCCATGCCACATCAGTACCTGGTATGGGAAGACTCAACCATGAGAACACGGTGCTGGTCCCAGGAGGCTGGGACGAGTTGGCACTGCTAACTACCGACGACACGTTCTCGGCTGGTACATCTCAGCTCTACATGTACCTGGCTGATGATCAGGATGCCATTTTTGCTGACACTGGCAGCCTCTTCGCCTTCCGAGTAACCGGAAGCAACGGGATGCCACTGGCAGATGCTGCTGATCCCTTCAATGGGGCCAATGACTATCTGGACCTTGACGTTGGTGAGGCTTTCCAGGGTGAGTTCATCCCGGTACCTCGCGAGGTTGCTGTTGGCGATCAGGATGCATTGGAGGAGTGGTCCAACGACAATAATGTGTTCCAGTCCATCCGACTAGAAGACGTTGCCTATGATCCGCGGAATCCGCTGGTTGTCTACATTGCTGACACCGGGGGCTCTCGGGTGAATCCCGATCCGGAAACTGGGCGGATGCATCGACCAGCAGACACCGATGGTTTGGCCGACAACGGTCGAGTCTTCAAAATGGTGATGAACGCCAATGATCCGACGATCGTTGACAGTCTGACCATCCTGGCTGACGGCGACGCCGTTGACTCCGACGTTTACGTTCCTTTCCGCCATCCCGACAACTTGGACACCAGCCGCAAGAGCCTCATGATTCAAGAGGATGCCTCTGAAGCGCTCATCTGGCAGTACCACTTCAGTCAGGACTCATGGCGCCCGGTTGCATCAGTCGTCAACCCCAGTGGGGAATCCACTGGCATCGTTGATGTCTCCGAGTGGTTCGGCGGCGGAACGTGGCTGGTCAATGTGCAGGGCCATGGTGAAAATGTCGATGTCGATACGACCACCATCCCTGGCATCACAATCAAGCGTGAGTCCGGTCAGCTTCTCCTGATGAGGATCCCCGGCTCCTAGTCAGACTCTGAGAGAGGTGAGACCGCCCGTCGAACCGTTTCGAGGTAGACGAGCGGGCTCACCCAGTTTGTTCCAGGTGAACTGGCCCCGACTGAGATGCCTGACGGCTGGGCCTAGTCGTGTGGGTCTGCTACTCGAGCGTCGGGGTCGTTTGGGTCCGAACGATTATTGAGGTAAATGTTCACTTTGGAAGGGGTGGTGTCATCGCAGTCATTCCACGTCTAGTCTTCTAGAAGACATCCATGCAGGTGTTCTGAAGACAGAAGCTGAAGAAGGAGCATTTGATGCCCGGCCCGAGCAAACCTCCGGCAGACCATTCGGAACAATCAGCCACGATGGGCGACCCATCGGTGGACGGGTTCTTTGGCCCCTATGGCGGACGTTACGTGGGAGAGCCCTTGGTTCGAGCGTGTCAGGAGATCGAGTCAGCTTTCCGAGAGGCTTGGGCTGACGACTCTTTTCGGACGGAGTACCTGCGGTTGCTCACCGACTATGCCGGTCGACCGTCACCCCTGACCGAATGCACCAACCTGAGTCAAGACCTTGGCTTGCGGCTGCTACTCAAGCGAGAAGATCTAAACCATACGGGTAGCCACAAGATCAATAATGTGATTGGTCAAGCTCTCTTGGCTAAACGGATGGGGAAGACTCATCTGATCGCCGAGACCGGAGCAGGCCAACATGGAGTGGCCACCGCAACCGCGGCTGCCCTCTTTGGCATGGGCTGCACGGTCTACATGGGTGAGGTCGATACCGAACGACAGGCCCTGAACGTCTTTCGGATGGAACTGCTCGGAGCGAAGGTCATTCCCGTGCTTTCCGGAAGTCGCACCTTGAAGGATGCCGTCAACGAGGCGATGCGCGCTTGGGTGTCCCGGCTGGATGATGCCCACTATTGCCTTGGCTCGGTCATGGGTCCTCACCCGTTTCCCTGGATGGTGAGGACGTTTCAGGAGATTCTGGGCGAAGAAGCCAACGCACAGTGCCTGTCACTGCTTGGCTGCATGCCTGACGTTGCCGTTGCCTGTGTTGGGGGAGGTTCCAATGCCGCTGGCCTGTTTGCTGGATTCGTGGATCACTCCGAGGTTCGCCTGGTCGGTGTCGAGCCTGCAGGTGGCGCCGCTATCGGCCGCGGAGTGCCTGCTGTGGTGCATGGAATGAAGGCCTACTTCATGCAAGACGAAGCTGGCCAGGTCTTGGAGGCGGAGTCGATCTCTGCTGGACTGGACTATCCCGGGGTCGGTCCCGAGCACTCGTACCTGGCAGATGCTGGACGGGCTGAGTATCACCCGGTAACCGATCAAATGGTGGTTGATGCGTTCCAGCTCCTGAGTCGGCGCGAGGGAATTATTCCCGCTCTGGAGTCAGCCCACGCAATTGCCTGGGTGGTAGAGAATGCCCAGGATCTGGCTGGTCAGACGGTGATCGTGAATCTCTCAGGCCGTGGTGACAAGGACGTGCGTCAGGTGCAGGAGTTGTTGGAATCATGAATAGTCCCACCAAAGAAGCGTCTCCAGTAGAACTTCCCCAGTCCAGATTCGGTCTTGAGGCGGAACTGCGAGCCAAACGAGATGGCGGCAAGAAACTTCTTCTCCCATACGTCACCGCTGGCATCGTGCCAAATTGGCTGGATCTGGTTGAAGCCTTGGTAGATGCCGGAGCTGATGCCCTGGAAATTGGAATCCCCTTCTCTGACCCCGCAATGGATGGTCCAACCATCGAGGCGGCCGGTGTCATGGCCTTGGAACGGGGAGTCACTCCGCAGGGCATCCTGGCCGAGCTTCGCGAGCGCGAGATTGGTGTTCCCCTTATCGCCATGACCTACTACAACCTGGTCTTTCGCTATGGCCATGAACGATTCGCCGCCGACCTGGTCGCCGCTGGCGGGTCGGGAACGATCCTGCCCGATCTGCCTCGGGAGATGGCTGGTGACTGGCGACAGGCCGCACGTTCCCACGGGCTGGCCAATGTATTGATGGCTGCACCGGTAACCGATGACCAACGATTGGTAATCCTGGCCAATGAAACCGAAGGGTTTCTCTACACCGTGAGCACCATGGGAACGACGGGCGAGCGCCAGACCATGGATGGTGCGGCTGCCACCTTGGCCGACCGCATCAAAGCCGTCTCGGACATGCCAGCCATCGTCGGTTTCGGAATCTCAACACCGGAGCACGCAGTGAAGGCCACCCGTAGTGCTGACGGGATCATCATTGCGTCCGCCCTCATGCGAAAGCTCATTGACGGCGAGCCAATCGAAGCGGTCGCCCAGCTGGTCTCGGAGATTCGTGTAGCACTGGACGCCGCGTAGCCGTCCTGAGCAAGCCCCGAGGCTAAATCTGTCGCTGGTTCGGCCGACTGGACTGGCGATGGTGAAAGGTCCGACACAAACCCTCAGCACTAACGCGCCCAAGCAATGGCAGTCTTCGCGCGCCAAGGCTTTCGGTATCCGAGCCGTCGCCTTCCTTCTACCGCTAGTTGGTGCCTGGTTTGCAGTCTCGCTCATCAGCACCCTCTTCCTCCGACTCAACGGCATTGTTGGGGTTGTTGTCTGGATCGTGCAAGGGGTCATGGTTGGCTCGGCTGCTGCACTCCTGATTGAGCGATTCAGTCGCCGTCTGATTCCCTTGGCTGCGCTCTTTCAGATATCGCTCGTATTCCCCGACGAAGCACCCTCTCGCTTCGGCATGGCACTGCGGAGCGGCTCGGCGAAGAAACTGTCTGAACGGTCCCTCGGTCTGTCCGGACCGGACGGTCTTCAAGCGGCTACTGAAGAAGCTCTGATCCTGGTGTCCACTCTTGCTCGCCATGATCGACTCACAAGGGGACACAGTGAACGGGTTCGTGCCTACTCAGACCTGATTGCTCAAGAGTTGGGGATAGAGCCTTCTTCCCGCAACTTGTTGGCCTGGGCCAGCCTCTTGCACGACATCGGAAAGGTCGACGTACCAACAGAAATCTTGCGAGCAGACGGGCGGCCAACAGATGATGAGTGGAAGCTTCTGGCTGCACACCCCGTGCACTCGGCCAGGATCCTGGAACCTCTTGCCGACTGGCTCGGTGAGTGGATCGGAGCCGCCACGGAACATCATGAACGCTTCGACGGAGACGGTTATCCCCATGGACTAGCAGGTGAAGACATCTCGTTGTCTGGGCGGATCGTGTGTGTGGCTGATGCCTTCGACACCATGACGTCGAAGCGAAGCTATAAGGCTCCTTCCACCCCGGAAGACGCCCGCCAAGAACTGTTGGCCTGTGCCGGTTCCCAGTTCGACCCAGCGATTGTCCGCGCCTTCTTGAGTGTCGGCTTGCAGTCTCGTTGGAAGAGCGGGCGGTTCGCATGGTTAGCTGACTTGCCCGGTGCCGGCACCAGTCGAACCCTGACCGGTATGCCCTCTCTCAGCAATGCCGTTCTGGCCGCTGCGGTCGCCTTTCTGGCCGCCTTGTCTGGGGTGGCGGAGGGTTCAGACTCCTTCCCCGACGAGCTCGCGTTTCAGGACCCTTCCAATCCGGTGACTGCTATCAGCACGACAACGACACCAGACTCTGGTGGTGTACCGGTGGCAACCGATGACACTCAGCGGACGACGATCCTGACAGAAACCAGCGACACTGAATCGCCGACCTCCTCGATGCCTGGTTCTGGTCGATCCTCAACGACACTTGGCAGCTCAGCATCAACGTCACCATCGAGCAGAGCGAGCACAACAGTGCAACGAAATGGGGCGAGCACGACTCTGGTGACCACCAGCTCAACAACCGTCGTACCGTCGTCCAGTACAACCATGGCTAACCAGGCTCCAGCCTTCAACTCAACACCAGCCGCCAGCAATGAGTGGTTTGTTGGGCAGGCGACAACACTTGAAGCAACAGCCACTGATCCCGATGGCGACACCGTTGACATCATGGTGACAGGAGCCCCGGATTGGCTCACGGTGTCCAGGCCAAATCCCGGACAAGTTCGGCTTTCCCCGAATCTGGATATTGCCGACCTCGGAGTCTCCGCAACCCTCACGCTTGTTGCCTCCGATGGTCAACTGGGCGGTACAAGTCCTGCCGTCGACATCACCATCAACGTTGGCTCTCTCGGGCGGTCCAGCCTGGCTGGTTCTGTCGTGATCACCGAGATCTATCACCTGACGGACTTCGGCGAAGCAGAGTTTCTGGAGATCTGGAACCGTGGCGCAACCGGCGTGCCTCTCAACAACCTGGTTCTGAGCGACTATGCACCGGGAGACTCACCCGACACCAACTACCTCGGTTCATTCCGGCAACGGCTGGGAAGCGGATCGTTGGCGCCGGACCAGCGTTTGGTCTTGAAGCTTTCCAGCGGATTGCTCACGGTTGCCGGTGGTGCGGTCAGCCGGGTCGTGCCGTCTCCCAACTATTACCTTGAGTCCACTGGCGATGATGTCTGGCTCTTTGAAGCTGCACCCGGTGACCCAATGGGGATGATCGTCGACTTTGCTGCCTGGCATGCACCAGGTCACGCGGACTTTGTTGCCAATCAGGAGTTGACGACCAACATGCCGCCATCGGCTCTGGGGTTCTGGTCAGCAACCGCGATCGATATTGGGGCTGGTTTCCCTGACGATCGCGGCTACACCCTGTCACTTGGAGCACCCACTGATACGGATAACCCTGCGTGCTGGGTAGTAAGTGGCCTTGCGCCTCCGGGTTCGTGCGCCGCTGGATTCACCACGGTCGGCCGGACAACTCCCGGAGCCAACAACGCCACTGGCTAGGACAGGTCAGTCGGGTGAAGACGGGATGTTCGGGTTCTCGATGAGACCAAAGGCGTGGCCTTCAGGATCCAGGACGTCGGCCATCCTTATTCCCCCGCCGACATCATGGATTGGGTCCAACATGGTGGCGCCGCAGTCAATCAGGTGGGCCAGTGCTGACTCGATGTCCAGCACACCCCAGTAGGCCATCGGTCCGCGCTTGGCATCCCCGGCGGGGAACAAACCAAGCTCGGAGCCGTTGACGTTGAAGCCGACATAGCCGGGCTGGTCGAAGTAGGGCTCCACCCCGAGGGCCTTGCTGTACCAGGCCTTGGAGGCTGCGAGATCGCTGGTGGGATAGATCACTGATTGGGGGCCAAGAAAGATTGACGGTTCTAGTTCTGAAGGCATGACTGGCAATCTAGTGACACGTTGCGACAGACGTTTGTCGGTGTTTAGAAGTAATCTTGGGTATGACTCCTTTGCTTGGCCTAAACACGATTCAAGGCGGTCCGTCGTGAATCGGCTGGAGCGGCTCTATGCGGTCTCTGAGGAAATCAGGAGACACCATCCAGGATTTGTCTCTGCAAGGGAACTTGCGGAAAAGTTCGGAGTGAGCCGTCGCACCATGGAACGAGACCTGGCCTCCCTGCGCAATAGTGGGGTGCCGGTGTACGCCAGCCCCGGCCGAACCGGAGGGCAGGCGATCCTGCAGTCTGGATCAAGTCGTCATCCCGGTCGCCACACCGTCTTTTTGTCAGCGGAGGAAATCACGGGCCTGTTGATGGCAGTCACTGCGAGTGCCCCGATGCCTTTTGGAATGTCAGCGGTCGCCGGAGCAGAACGAATCTTGGACTCTTTGCCTGATGAGGTGCAGGTGTCGGTGGGCCAACTTCGAGCTCGAATTCGTGTCGCTCAACCGGTTGATCCCAAACCACTATCCTCTGGCACGCGACCTTCTGACACGCGACCTTCTGGCTCGCAAGCCCGCAGAACTCATCGTGTGCTCGAAGAAGCAGTCAGGACTAGTCGAGTGGTGAATCTGCAGTACACCGATTCGGAGGAAACACGCACGTCGAGGTCGGTGGAGGCGGTCGGGTTCTACCGAGGTGAGCGCCACTGGTTCCTGATCGGCTGGTGTCGACTTCGCCAGAGCCGACGATTGTTCCGGCTGGACCGGATCCGATCAGCGGCCCTTACCGCCGAACACTTTCCCAACAGGGACGTTGACGCCACCCTTGGCTGGGTGCCTGGAGCAACGACCCAACCGGGTTAGCAAGCCGTCGACATGTCTAGGCGACCAGTGGGCTTGCCTTATACCGATGTGCCAGCAAATGAACCCGGTTCTCGCGGTGGTGGAAGCTAGTATCGCGCCGCATGTCCCTGCTTACGGAGCTCTCCGTTCTTGTTGGAAATGCCTTTGCCGATTCCGGTGTTGATGCTGAGCTTGGATCGGTGGTTGTATCACAGCGACCTGAGCTGGCCCAGTTCCAATGCAACGGCGCTATGGCTGGAGCAAAGCAGGTGGGAAAGCCACCCCGCGATCTGGCCACTGAAGTGGCAGAACGAATTCAGAGTGATCCGCGGGTACGGGCGGTCGAGGTTGCCGGGCCCGGCTTCTTGAACATCCATGTCACCGACGAACACCTTGCTCAATGGATGACCACAACCTCTGATGATGACTATCTGGGCCTGCATCAGGCCAGTGAGCCGATGATGGTCATCGTTGACTATGGCGGACCAAATGTGGCCAAGGATCTTCATGTTGGTCACCTACGGCCCCATGTGATCGGTGAAAGCCTCAAGCGGGTTTATCGCGCTGCCGGGCACGACGCCAAAGGCGACATTCATCTTGGCGACTTTGGTTTGCCGATGGGTCAACTGATTGCCGCCCTGGCCGAGTCTCACTCCGACCTGGCTTACTTTGACTCCGAAGCAACCGGTCCGTTTCCGGAAGAGTCCCCAGTCACCGTTGAGGACTTGCAGGTGCTGTATCCCGAAGCATCGGGTCGATCCAAGACCGATCCAGAGTTTCAGGCCAAAGCGCAGCAAGCAACGGTCGAACTGCAAGCGGGACGAGAAGGCTACGTCGCTCTATGGGAGCACTTTCGCTCGGTCACCCTTGAATCTTTGCGAGCCATCTACAAGCGTCTTGGGGTCAACTTTGACTTGTGGTTGGGAGAGGCATCAACCGGCGATCGGTTGGAACCCTTGGTTCAATTGTTGCAAGAGCGTGGTGTTGCCGTGAAGAGTGAAGGCGCCATTGTCGTCCACGTCACCACCGATGAGGACAAGAAGGAGTTGCCGCCTCTGATGCTTCGTAACTCACGAGGCGGCAGTACCTACGCCACCACTGATCTTGCCACCATCCAAGAACGGGTCGACGAGTTCGACGCAACGGCAGTTGTTTACATTGTTGACCTTCGTCAGTCCCTGCACTTTGAACAGGTCTTTCGAGCGGCACGTCTTGGTGGCATTGCTGGCGATGATGTGCAGCTGATTCACGCTGGCAACGGCACGGTCAACGGGCCAGATGGCAAGCCATTCAAGACACGTGACGGCGGCCTGCCTCGGTTGTCGGGTTTGTTGGACGAAACCGTTGCTCTAGCTCGGACACGCTTGGACGAGAACGAGCTTGCTCTTGAGTTGCCCGACGACGAACGGGATGAGGTCATCCGACTGGTGGGTATGGCCGCCCTCAAGTACGGCGAACTATCCAACCATCGAACCACGAACTACAGCTTCGACATTGAACGCTTCACCCAGCTGCAAGGAAAGACTGGCCCTTACTTGCAGTACGTCGCGGTGCGGGCCAAGTCCATCCTGAAGCGGGCCGCAGACCAGGGTCTGGAACCGGGCAGCTTCGTCCCTCCATCAAATGACAAGGAACGAGCCTTGATCTTGTCCCTGCTGACGTGGCCCGAAGTCATTGAGCGAACCCTGGAGACGCTCTCTCCCAACGTCATCGCCGAATACACCTACGAACTGGCCACCGCCTTCAATCAGTTCTATGACGCTTGCCACATCATGAGGGAAGAGGACGCAGCCGTGCAGGCCTCGTGGCTTGGTTTGGTGTCGGTGAGTCGCTTCGTTCTGGTGCAAGCCCTGGACTTGCTGACTATTGAGGTACCCGACCGCATGTAGGTACCGGTTGAAATCATCGCTGGACCACCCACAGTCGGCCCGTTCCGTGAGTGCGGGGGCACCCACGGTGGGCAATACTGCTACGTAGTGCGTTTGATGCCTACGGAGAGTGCTATCTTGGTTGCTGGTCGCTGTGGAGGCGGCCCGTGACTTGTTTGGCGGATAGATGCAGCGGTTCCTTTCAGTTCTTTCCAGCGCCCTCCTGGGGCTTTTTCTTCTTGTCGCAGTGCCGACGGCGGCGTCTGCAGAGTTGTCCTCATCACCCACCACATCGTGGGGAGTCAGCGGCCTGGTTACCGGGTCAAGAACCGACACCATCAAGTCCGAGGTTTGGGCGATCGAACAGATTGGAAACCGCCTCTATGTCGGTGGTCGCTTCACCCATGTGACCAACGGTGCGACGTCGATCTCTCGCCCCTACTTGGCGGCCTTTGATGCAACCACGGGTGACTACATCCCCGGTTTCAATCCTCAACTCAACAATGCGGTCTATGCCCTCGAAGCTGCTCCTGACGGCTCAAAGCTCTTTGTCGGCGGCAGCTTCAACCGGGTCGAGGGCAACTACACCAGCGCGCTTGTAGCCCTTGATCCCATTGATGGCAGCTTGGACAGTTGGAGCGGACGTGTTGGTGGTTACAGCCTGGTCCGCAACCTCGATCTGGTTGGTTCTGACCTCTACGCGTCAGGGAGCTTCAGCCAGGTCAAGAGCTCGGCTGGAACGAATCAAGCATCACGAGTTGGTCGCTGGAATTGGCAGACCGGCATCCACGATGCTTCGTGGTTGCCAAACGTGACGGGTGGCTCCGTCTGGGGCATCGCCGTGAGCGAGAACGCCAATCGTGTCTACCTTGCTGGCTACTTCACCGCCGTCAACGGGGTTTCAACCTCTGGTGGTTTTCAAGCCATCCGCAAGTCTGACGGAGAAAACGCAACCGGGGTTCAGGAGTTCAAGGTCAATACCGCCAATGTGAGTCGTCAATATGCCTACGACGTGGTCACAGTTAACGGACTGGTCTTTGTTGCTGGCAGTGAGCACTATGTTCAGGTCCTCAATGAGTCAGACCTGTCTCTAGAGAAATTTCATATGTCGCAGCCTTCGCGGGGCGACTACCAAGATTTGGAAGTGGTTGGAGACCGGGTCTACGCCGGGTGCCATTGCCGCTTGTCATCGTTCATCGAGAGCGCCGATGGGGTCTTGTGGTGGGGAACCCCGCCCGCCGGAGAATCTGACGCTCCGGTAACCAGTACTGGTCCCAACTCCTGGATCACCGCCTTTAGTGCGACTACTGGCGATCACGAAGGATCGTTCGTTCCCAACATCAATTCGACTGGTCCCGGTATCTGGGCCATGCACGGAACCGATAACGGTTGTGTCTGGTTTGGTGGAAATGTAACCAAGGCCGCAGGCACGACTCAGCACAATATGACTCGACTCTGTGATGACAACGGTGGAGGAGATACTGAGAAGCCGTCGACCCCAGGCCAACCGGTGGTTGGCGCCATCGGAGCGAACTCTGTTGCTTTGAGTTGGTCAGCCAGCACCGACAATGTTGGGGTGACCGGCTACCGGGTACTCGACAATGCCAACGGCAATGTTGTGTTGGATGTGGCGGGAACCAGTGGCACCGTTACTGGCATAGCTGCCGGTAACTACACCTTCTACGTCAAGGCCTACGATGCCGCAGGCAATCTCTCGAATCGTTCGGGACTGACCACCGTCACCATCGGAAACCAGACGGACACCCAGCGACCATCGACTCCTGGACGGCCCCAAATCCAACAGATTGGGCCCGACTCGGTTGATCTGTCTTGGATTGCCAGTACTGACAACGTCGGTGTTGCCGGCTACCGGATCTTCGACAACGGCAATGGCAATGTCGTGTTGGATGTGTCCGGAACTAGCGGAACGGTGACTGGTCTGGCTCCCGGTACCTACAGTCTCTATACCAAGGCCTATGACGCTGCGGGCAACGTCTCCTACCGCTCTGGCTTCACCCAGGTCACCATCACCGGTGGAGGCAACCCCGACACCCAGCGGCCATCGAGCCCCAAAGGCTTGGCTATTTCCGGTGACGCCAATACGGCCAACCTGACCTGGATTGCCAGTACTGACAATGTGGGTGTTGCCGGCTACCGAGTCTTTGACCAGGCGGGCAATGCTGTGGTGGCCGACGTCTCCGGAACAACGGCGACGCTCAGCCTTGCTGCGGGCACCTACACCTTCTATGTGAAGGCCTATGATGCCGCGGGCAACCTGAGCTGGCGTAGCAATCTGAAGTCACACACATTCAATTAGTGCTTTTGCTGTAGCAACAGGTCTGATCAGCTACGGAGTCGAAGGGAGCTGTTTACAGACAGCGACGAATCGTTCCAGCTCATCCTCAGTGTTGTAGTAGTGAGGTGATGCTCGGACCAGGCTGGGTACAGCCGTGCGTTGCATGTCAAGCAGTGATGCCTGAGCTGGAGGAGCGCCGACATTGATGCGGTGCTCGTTTGCCTGCCGGCTCACGACGGCGGCCTCGACCCCTGAGATGTTGAAGGTGACAATGCCCGACTGCACCGTCCCAGCATCATGAATAGTTACACCGGGAATCGTCTTCAGTTCATGACGCAACGTCCGGGCAAGATGCTGAACCCGCTCGCTGATTGCTTGCATACCAAGGTCAAGGGCGTAGTCAATCGCGGTGGCTAGTCCAAGCTTGCCTGCATAGGAGATCTCGGCGAACTCGAAACGTTTGGCCGACGGCATGGGTTCGAAGGACTCAGGGGTGAGCCAGGTCGCCGACATCCCGTCACTCATGATTGGTGTTCGCAGCGAGTCCATGACCGAATCGCGAACGTAGAGGAAGCCGGTGCCGCGAGGTCCACGCAGCCACTTACGGCCGGTGGCGGTCAAGAAGTCGCAGTGCAACTCATCGACATCAACAGGCAACTGGCCAACGGCCTGGCACGAATCTAGAAGGTAGAGGGCCCCCGCCTGTTTCACCAGGCGGCCAATCTCCGCCGCTGGATTGATCAGTCCGTTGCTCATGGGAAGCTGGGTCACACACACCAGCTTGACTCGCTCGTCGAGCATCGATGCCAGTGCAGCAAGATCGGTGAGTCCATAGCCGTCATCGGGAATGAACTGCACATCGATGCCGGCTTCTTGGGCCTGGATCAGCCCGAGCCCGCTGGCAATGAACTCATGCCGGCCGGCAAGAACACGATCACCGGGCTTGAGCGGCACCGACAAGAACGCTCGCCACCATGATTCGGACGCTCCTCGAGTCAGGGCAATTTCTTCGGCAGAACAATTCAGCAGTCTGGCTGTAGAGGAGTAAAGCCCCTCAAGCCCCTCGGCCCGTGCTGTTGCCGCCTCGTAACCACCGATCGTGGCCTCCAGCTTCAGGTAGTCAATCTGCACATTAAGGACAGGCTGCGGTGGCAGTGCACAGCCAGCATTGTTCAGATGAGCCAGGTCACCACAGGCGACCGTGTCGGACCGTACGGCGTCGACAGGGAATGGGGCATCGGTGTTGGAAGCCGGATCGGGGCCGTCGGTAGTAGGGGGCATGCGACATTGTGGCAGGACTTGGCTGGAATGACGAACCATTTCAGTCAAGCGTTGGCTGGTTGGGGAAGGCCTTGAGTGGTCTGGTTGGGGAAGGCCTTGAACGGTTGGGGAATGGAAGGCTATGAGACTGGCTGAAAGCGTCGGCTGATGAGTCTGTGTGAATTCAGCATTTCTTCCAAGCGCGAAGAAACGATGGTTCCGTTCTTGACCACGGGCTTGCCTGCAACCACGGTGTGGTGGGCGCCCGTAGGGCCACAGCGCAGCCAGCCTTCAACCAGGTCGTCCAAGACCCCGGCGTAGGCGGGGCCATCGAGCTTCCAGCAGGCTAGATCGGCTACGGCACCGACCTGGAGAACTCCGATCTCGCCTTCTCGTCCAAGGCAGGCGGCACTCCCGCGAGTGGCAACGTGCAATGCATCGCGGGCAGAGAACGAGTCGGCCCCGTTGTTGAGTTTTGCTAACAACATTGCCAGGCGAGCCTCTTGCCACAGGGATGCGGAGTCGGCCGACGATGAGCCATCGCAGCCGAGACCAACGGGGGAGCCCGCAGCCCGCAGATCAACAACCGGAGCGATTCCGCTGGACAAGATCAGGTTGGAACTTGGGCAGTGAGCCACGCCGACGCCTGCCTTGCCCAGTTGCGCAATCTCGGCTGGATTGGGTCGTACACAATGGGCAACCCAGCTCCGATCGCTCATCCAGCCAACATGGTCGAACTGATCAATGCAGCGTCGACCAAAGGTGGCCATTGAGAACTCGTCGTCTTCGTCGTTCTCCGCTAGATGGGTGTGTAGGCGAACATCCAGGCGCTCGGCCAAGTCTGCTGTCTGGACCATGAGTTCAGGAGTGACCGAGAACGGCGAGCAGGGTGCGAGGGCGATCCGGGTCATCGCTCCGTGAGTTGGGTCGTGGTGAAGAGCTACCAGCCGTTCGGACTCAGCCAGGATGGAGTCTTCATCCATAACCACTTCGTCCGGTGGTAGCCCGCCGTCTTTCTGAGACAAGCTCATCGACCCGTGGGTCGGGTGGAAGCGCATGCCGAGATCACGAGCCGCTTTGATCTCGGCGGTGATCAGGTCGCCCCCGCCTTTGGGATGCAGGTACAGATGGTCCGATGAGGTGGTGCATCCACTTAATGCAAGCTCAGCCAAGCCAACCCAAGCCGAAACATGAGCGGCCTCTTCGTCCAAAACCTGCCACAAGGGGTAGAGGGTTTGCAGCCAGCCGAAAAGTGGGGCTGAGGTCATCGGGGCATAGGCCCGTGTCAGGTTCTGGTACAGGTGGTGGTGGGTGTTGATGAGGCCCGGCGTGATCAGACAATCTTGCGCGTCCAGCGTTGACTTCGCCGCAGGTCGTTGTTCGCCTGGTCCCCCGATGCTGTGAATGAGTCCGTCAGAGATCGCTATCCAGCCGTCAGCGAGCTCGCGCTGCTCGTCGTCCATGGTGGCGATCAGGGCCGAACCCGTGACAATCAGATCGACCGCTGTTTGGTCCTCGCTGCTGGATGTGGACTGGCCAGATGTCATGGCCGGATCTTACAAGACCGGTGCGAGGCAGGATGTGTTAACTGGCTACTCCTCGTCAGCGACCGGATGGTTCGTTGCTGTTTCCTGGCGAGCACTCCTCGGTGGTGATTGCAGCAATCAGCTCGACAAGGTCTGATGCAGATCCCGATGCATCACGGGTGACGGCATAGATCTCTCGCACGATCCCCGTTTCGATTGATGACACGCTGATGTCAGGATGGGGAATAACGAGGGCGAGCTCTGGCACCAGGGCAACACCGGCACCAGCCGCCACAAGTTCGCGGGTGGTTGAATGCTCAGCGACTTCTGCGCTGACAGTTGGTTCGAACCCCGCATCGGTGCAGGCTCGCATGGTTGCCGGCCGACATGGGCTTCCAAGAGTGCTGACGATCCAAGCCACGTCGGCCAACTGGTGCAAGCTGGTGGGAGATAGATCCCACGATCTTGGGGCTATCAGCCGAACCGGGTCTGACGCGATCGGGTGGTAGCGGAGACGGTCGTTGCGGGTGTAGCTGAGATGGTTGTACTCCTGGACGATGGCGATGTCGACGTGTGCAAGCGACAATTCGCGTAGGGCCTCATTGTCTTCGGATTCCCGCACTCGGATACTACCGCTTCCGGGTAGGCCGATTCTTTGTCCAAGAGCGGGGATGACGATGTAGGCCAGGGATGAAGGGAAGCCAGCAATAGTGATAGGGCTGGTTCGGGCGCTTGGTTCTGCCAGTGAAGTTCTCGCTCGTTCGCCAGCATCCAACACTTCAAATGCTCGCGGTCGAAGTGTCCGCCCCGAGTCATTGAGTCGCAGCCTTCCGCCAACTCGGTCAAAGAGCACGGTGTGCAGGCTGTCTTCTAGCTTTGCCAGCTTTTGGGAAACCGCAGGTGGCGAATAGCCAAGAGAATTTGCGGCGGCCACGACGGTGCCTTGCTCGGCGACCTCAAGAAAACATCGAAGTTGGGAACTGCCTAAGTCCATAAGCAAAGCTTACGGTGAACGGATCGAATCGGAACTGGCGCTTTGTTGCAGGGTCGATCAGTCTGGGCAGTCTGTGAGCAACCCAGTGAATGGCAATGACGGAACGCTGATAACGCATCGCGAGGCTGATGGAACCCGACTTAGTCAACGCGATCTAAGACTGGCCTTGATGGTTGCCCTGATCTGGGGCGTCAATTTCGTGGTGATCCGCGTTGGTCTCGATGCCTACCCACCCTTGCTGCTTGTCTCGCTCAGGTTCCTCGTTGTCGCCGTCATCGGTACCCGTCTGATCCCTCGGCCCGATATGGAATGGGGCTGGCTGATCGCCATAGGCCTCTTCTTGGGTGCAGGCCAGTTCGGCTTCTTGTTCCTGGCCATGGACAAGGGGATGCCCGCAGGCCCGGCCGCAGTCGTGCTCCAAATCCAGGCCGCATTTACTATGGTTCTTGCCCTGGTGGTTCTGGGTGAACGGCCGAGCAGGGGCCGAGTCGTTGGTATGGCGGTTGCCGTGGCTGGGTTGGTTCTACTAGCCATCGACGCCAAACAACGTGTCGCCTTCGTTGGCTTCTCCCTCACACTGGTTTCTGCCTTGTCTTGGGCCCTAGGGAATATCGTGATCCGGCGACAGGCTCAGGCTGCGGCTCGATTATCAAAACCGTCCGAGGCGGAGCCGTCCGGTTTGGCTGTCATTGTTTGGGCAAGTCTCATCCCGCCAGTCCCGCTCTTTGTGCTTTCGCTGGTTCTCGAAGGGCCGACCAGGATTGGTGAAGCATTAGGTTCTCTCAACCTCTTGGGCATCGGCGCAATTCTTTATCTGGCTGGCTTGGCTACCTATGTCGGTTTCGGCACCTGGACATCTCTTCTCAGTCGCTATCCGGCCTCAACAGTGGCACCGTTCTCATTACTGGTCCCACCAGTCGGGCTGATCGCTGCATGGCTTATTCTGGGCGAGCAGCCAACTGGTCTTGCCTTGTTTGGAAGCGCAATCGTCGTTGGTGGCCTGGCACTATCTGGCCGTTAGTCATTCGCGGTCAACAGGTGGGCCAGACGGTCGAAAACGACATCCTGAAACCCCAGTCGGGCAGTTTCTGGCGTCGGTCGAGGCGTCGCCGTTGTCGGGTCAGATCAGGCGGTACGATCGCCGGATGTCTGAATCGTCAGTGTCCGAGGATGCAACCGCTGAGGAATATGTCATTGGGGTGGCCGAGTCGATCCGTGCGCTTCGGCCAGAGGCCGGAGATGGAGCGCGAGCTCACCAGCTCAATCTGACCAAGCCGCCAGGATCCCTGGGCCAGATTGAGGAGTTGGGCGTGCAACTGGCCGCCATCGCCGGAACCGCTATCCCTCCCTTGGTCGAGCCTGGCGCCGTCGCAGTGTTCGCCGGGGACCATGGTGTGCATGCCGAGGGCGTGAGTCCTTGGCCTCAAGAGGTCACGGCCCAGATGGTCCTGAATTTCTGTGCTGGGGGAGCGGCCATCAATGTCATTGCTCGAGCCAACGAGTGCTCGCTGGTGGTGGTCAATACAGGTGTGGTCAATCCGCTTCCCGACCATCATCTATTGCGCAACACTCCAATCCGGTTGGGGACCGCCAATCTTCGTCTTGAACCAGCGATGACCCGCAGCCAGGCAGCTCAAGCCATCATGCTGGGAATTGAGACCGCCAATGAGTTAGTAGCCAGTGGCGCAAAATGTTTGATGACCGGCGACATGGGGATTGGCAACACCACCCCGTCCGCTGCGGTAATCTGCGCCGTGACCGGCGAGGACCCTCGCCAGATCACTGGGCGAGGGACCGGCATCGATGATGTCACGTTGGAACTGAAGACCGCGGTTATCCGCGATGCGCTCGCTCGCCTGAATGAGACCGGCTACCAATCCAGTGATGGCCTTGGCCTCTTGACCGAAATCGGCGGTCTGGAAATCGGTGCCATTGCCGGGCTCTGCTTAGGCGGAGCCGCACTCCGGATGCCCGTCATCCTGGACGGGGTCATCTCCGTGGCGGGTGCGCTCATAGCCCAGCAGATCCAGCCAGCCGTTACTGGCTATCTGATCGCCGGTCATCGCTCGGTCGAACCTGCAGCTACTACCGCCCTCGCCCATCTGGAACTGGAGCCGATTCTGGAGCTGGATCTTCGCCTGGGTGAAGGTAGCGGTGGAGCCTTGGCCTACCCAATGGTTCGGACGGCTGCAAGAATCATGGTCGAGATGGCAACGTTTGAAAGTGCCAGCATCGACTCGAATGATGGCTAGCCCGGGAGTACCGATCTGGCCGGGCAACGCAGCTGAGCTTCAGGGTGGCCTGATGGTTTGCGGCACGACCTCGGACGCAGGCAAGACCACCATTGTTGCTGGACTCTGTCGACTACTGGCTCGCAACGGGGTCAGTGTCGCTCCGTTCAAGGCCCAGAATATGGCACTCAACTCGGCGGTAACCAAGACGGGGCACGAGATCGGACGGGCCCAGTATCTTCAGGCTCAGGCCGCCATGATCGAGCCTGAAGTGGCCATGAACCCGATCTTGCTGAAGCCAACCAGCGAACGCGCCAGCCAGGTCGTGGTGATGGGCAAACCGGTGGACGTCATGACGGCCGCCGAGTATCACGAGGCGAAACCCGAACTATTTGATCTTGTTCTCAATTCGTTGAACGATCTTCGCTCACGCTTTGACGTTGTATTGCTGGAGGGAGCAGGAAGCCCGACGGAGATCAACCTCCTACCCAACGACATCGTGAACTTGAGCCTGGCCGAACGAGCCGGACTCAATGCCGTGGTTGTTGGTGACATTGACCGGGGCGGTGTCTTCGCCTCGCTGTACGGAACGGTTGCTCTTTTGCCACCCAACCTGGCTGAGCTGATCGGCGGCTTCATCATCAATCAGTTCCGCGGCGACCCTGAGCTTCTGCTGGACGGCACTGATCAACTGGAACAAGCTTGCGGTGTACCAACGGCCGGGGTAGTGCCAATGCTTGAGGGGCTACGACTCGACCCTGAAGACTCACTCGCCCTTGATCGAACCGACTACACCGCGCGATTGATCAAGGGTGATGCGGGCCTAGATATCGCCGTCGTCCGATTCCCCCATATCTCTAACTTCACTGACCTTGATCCTCTGGGCCTTGAGGACGACGTATCCGTTCGTTTTATTGGATCGGAGCGCGAGCTTGGCCGGCCGGATCTCGTGATATTGCCCGGTTCGAAGGCGACGGTGAGCGACCTGGCATGGCTGCGGGAACGAAGCCTGGATCGAGCACTGGCGGATCTCGTCAGGGTCGGAGAAACCACGGTCCTTGGTATCTGTGGTGGCTATCAGATGCTTGGCCGAACAATCTGGGATGAGGTGGAGTGCAAGGAGGCGACGGCCAGTGGTCATGCAGCTCCGGGTCTCGCTCTGCTGCCGGTCAAAACTACTTTCGAGCAAGACAAGATTCTGGCTCGAGCCAAAGGAGTTGCGCTGGGCGAGCTGGTCGAGGGTTACCAGATTCACCATGGTCGGGTCACGCCGGATGAGGGAGCGCAAGTTTGGCTCACAATCGACGGTAAACCGGAGGGCATCCGGTCAGGTTCTTCGGACTCACCAGGAGCTAGCGGAGCGATTGAAGGGGAGTCGACGGTGCTGGGAACGACGCTTCATGGGTTGTTTGAGAATGATGATTTCCGTCGACAGTTTCTGTCCGAGGTGGCTGAACGATCTGGAGTGGAATTCGTCCCATCGTCTCGTTCTGCCGCGGCCGCTCGCAACGCCGAGCTTGACCGCTTGGCCGATCACCTGGAAGCGACCCTAGATATGCAACGAATCGTGGCCTTGCTGTCGCCACGCTTGAACCTATGAGCCGATTGCTTCTAGGTTGAGTCCACGGCGTGATTGGCTTAGGGGAACACGATGAAAGTATTTGTGCACGGAGTGCCGGAAACCAAGGCGATCTGGGGACCACTGGTCGCCGAGCTATCTCTGCTCGGCGTAGATGACATTGTGCTCCTGGAACCGCCGGGGTTTGGTGTTGGAGTTCCCGACGGATGGCTGGCAACGCCGCCCAACTATGTCGCATGGCTTATCGCCGAATTGGAGGGCCTTCGCTCCGGTGGAGCCGACAAGATTGATCTGGTAGGTCACGATTGGGGGATGGGTCATGTCTTCGGATTGCTGGCGAAGCGGCCTGATCTGGTTGACAGTTGGGCCACGGACTGTGGCGGGCTTGCTCACCCCGACTACCAGTGGCACGAAGCGGCTCAAACCTGGCAGGCCGAAGGGGCTGGAGAAGAAGCATTCGACTTCGTCATGAGCTTGCCTAGCGAGGTGCTGGCCGCCAGCTATGTCGACTTGGGTATGACCCGTGAGGTGGCGATGGCAGTAGCCAACGGCATCGACCAGACAATGGTCGATTGCATTCTGTCCCTTTACCGGTCTGCGGTGCAGCCCATGTTGTCTGACCTGGGGAATCAACTCGCCAGTCAAGCTGGCGACACTCCGTTGCCGCCCGGACTGATTTTGATTGCCGAAGAAGACACCTATCCGGGCACCTTCGATATGGCGTTGCACACCGCAGACCGAATGGGGGCGAGTTCGGAGCAACTGGAAGGCGTGGGGCATTGGTGGATGTGCCAGGACCCGGCAACTGCCGCACGTCATCTGGTGAAGCACTGGAGCGATTGAGTCACAAGCGGGCTCAGCACAACAAGAGACGGCGACTGGGTTCGGCCCGCAATGATGTACTACAAAGGCGAGCATGAATATCACTGATCTATTTGACGTTTCAGGCAAAGTAGCCATCGTGACCGGAGGCTCTCGCGGCATCGGCGAGATGATCGCCACCGGCCTGGTAGCCAACGGGGTCAAGACCTACATCACCTCTCGAAAGGCTGACGTTTGCGACGAAACAGCCAAACGCTTGAGTCAGCTAGGAGAATGCATCTCCATTCCCGCCGACCTGTCAACCGAAGAGGGGCTCGCCAGTTTTGTCGCCCAGTTCAGTGAGCGAGAAGCACAGCTGGACATCCTGGTCAACAATGCGGGAGCAGCCTGGGGTGCTCCGCTGGGTGAGTTCCCTGCGCAGGGTTTTGACAAGGTGATGAACATCAATGTGAAAGCGCCTTTCATGCTGACTCAAGCCCTGCTGGAGAAGCTTCGGGCTGGAGCAACCGAGGAGGACCCGGCCCGCGTCATCATGACCGGATCCATTGATGGCATTCGAGTCCCGTTCGGTGACAACTTCTCCTACTCAGCATCCAAGGCCGGGATCCAGATGCTGGCTCGCCACCTGGCTCATTTCGTGGTCAAGGACAACATCACCGTGAATTCGATCGCTCCTGGTCCGTTCGAGTCACAGATGATGGCTTACATGCTGGATTCAGAAGAGAAGCGAGACATGGTCAATGCCATGGTTCCTCGGGGGCGAATTGGTTCGCCAGAAGATGCCGCTGGCGCAGTCATTTTCCTCGCCAGTCGAGCTGGTGCTTTCATTACCGGAGCCATAATTCCTCTCGACGGCGGAATTTCAACCCACGGCTAGCGCCTGCAAACTCGTCCTTCGAGCAACTCGAGTCCGATCGGACGGTGCCAGAACGTGAGGTTTTCTGCGAAGGTCCACCACTCAGGGTCATATATCTGCTGCATTAGCAGCTTCTCAGATAGAGAAACGTTAAGGAGTAGAAGCAATGACCACGAAAGCGGAAATGGTCCAGGGCGTAGCCGATCGAGCGGGTGCCGACAAGAAGACGACAGAAGCCGTCCTCGGTGCATTCTTTGATTTCACTGCTGAGCAGGTGAAGGCCGGCGAGAAGATCGCATGGCCAGGTTTTGGAACTTTCTCCATGGGTGAGCGCGCTGCTCGCAATGGACGCAATCCTCAGACCGGGGAAACCATCAAGATCAAGAAGAGCCGTTCGGTGAAGCTGTCTACAGCTGCCCCAATGAAGGCATGGCTCTTGACTGCCCGTAAGGGTCGCTAGAACACTTGGTTCCTAGCTGGGCTTCGGCCTGGCGTTTGAAGGACCCGAGCGTCGCAAGTCAATTTCTGAATGGTCCTTGGATTACACCAAGGACCATTCGGCGTTTTCGGGCTTTGTGAAGTACCTTCGAGATGTGACTACGCCTAATGTTGGACTGCCAGCCCCAGAAGACATCTTCAGCGACAATCTACGCTGGGGGGACCTGCAGGAGTGGCGGCAGGCGGCCGTGCAGCTGCATGACAAGGGCCCGATGCATTGGATTGAGCGGGAAGGATTCACACCTTTCTGGGCGGTGATTGGTCATGCGGCCCTGCTAGAAATCGAAACTCGGTCGGACGTGTTCAAGAACGAGCCGGAGGCTGTGTTGGGAAGCGATGAGGCCTTCGCTGAGCGAACAATGGAGATCAAAACCCTCATCCACATGGACGAGCCGCAACACGGTGACTACCGCCGCTTGACCGCTTCCTGGTTCAAGCCATCCAGTCTCAGCCGCATGGAAGCGAGGTTAGAGCAGCTTTCCCATGAGGCACTAGCCACGATGGCTGACAGTGGCGGCGAGTTGGACTTTGCCGTCGATGTGGCAATGCGATATCCGCTCCAGGTGATTCTGGCCATCCTGGGCTTGCCAGAGGAGGACTATGCCCGGATGCTCACCCTGACCCAAGAACTGTTCGGAGCCGAAGACCCCGACCTGCAACGGTCCGACGCCGGTATGGAAGCAATCATGGAGGTCCTCATGGATTTCTATGCCTACTTCACTGATCTGACAGGCAAGCGACGAGAAACACCGACCGATGACCTGGCCAGCCTCATTGCCAATGGACAAATCGGGGGAGAGCCAATGCCCGATCTGGAGACGATGGGCTATTACGTCATTGTGGCCACCGCTGGTCATGACACCACATCCAATGCCATGAGCGGAGGAATGGCCGCCCTCATCGACAATCCCGACCAGCTCAAGCTCTTGCAAGACGATCCGGATCTACTCAACGGAGCCATCGAAGAAATGATTCGTTGGACCACCCCGGTCCGCCACTTCATGCGTACCGCCATTGAGGACATCACGATCGAGGGTCAGGACATCAAGAAGGGTGACTGGCTCTTGTTGTCCTATCCCGCTGCCAATCTAGACCCAAAGGTATTCGAGGACCCGCTGGAGTTTCGCATTGACCGCTCCAGCGACGCCAGACACGTCGCTTTCGGCTGGGGAATCCACTTCTGCCTTGGCTCACAGCTCGCTCGAATGGAACTGCGCTCATTGTTCTCAGCAATCATTCCGCGTCTGAAGTCCATCGAACTAGCTGGCGAACCGACCGTGATGAAGTCAACTTTTGTTGGAGGGCACAAGACCCTGCCGATTCGTTTCGAATTGACCGAGGACTGATTGGCTAGCCGTTGAATGTAGCCAGGGCGGCATTGAGGGTGCCACTGGGCCGCATGGCTGCGGCGGCCAGTTCCAAGTTGGGGTAGTAGTAGCCGCCGATGTCCATGGCTTCTCCTTGCACGGAGTTCAGCTCGGCCACGATTGTTTCTTCGTTGCCGTGAAGCTCGGCCGCCAGGGGAGCGAACCGTGCCGCTAGTCCGGCGTCGTCAGTCTGGTTGGCCATTGCCTGGGCCCAGTACATGGCCAGATAGAAATGGCTGCCGCGGTTGTCCAGTTCGTTCACCTTGCGTGATGGGGACTTGCCGTTGGCCAAGACTTGGCCGATGGCGGAGTCGAGGGTGTCAGACAAGATCTGGGCAGTGGGGTTTTTGGCGGTTTGGGACAGGTGCTCCAGCGAGACAGTGAGCGCCAGGAATTCACCGAGGGAATCCCAACGGAGGTGGTTTTCCTGTTCGAATTGCTGCACATGCTTGGGGGCCGAACCGCCAGCACCAGTCTCGAACAGGCCGCCGCCCTTCATGAGGGGGACAACCGAGAGCATTTTGGCGCTGGTTCCAAGCTCTAGAATTGGAAAGAGGTCGGTGAGATAGTCGCGCAGCACGTTGCCAGTCACCGAGACGGTGTCCAATCCGTCCTTCGCCCGCTGCAAGGAAAGGCGGGTGGCTTCGACCTGGCCCATGATCTCGATCTGCAGGCCCTCGGTATCGTGGCCAGGAAGATAGGCCTCGACCTTCTTGATGATCTCAGCATCGTGGGCCCGGGTTGAGTCCAGCCAGAAGATGGTGGGAACCCCAGTAGCGCGAGCACGGCTCACAGCCAACTTGACCCAGTCTTGGATTGGCTCGTCCTTGGCCTGACACATGCGCCAGATGTCACCAGCTTCTACCGGGTGCTCGATCAGGGTGTTGCCGTCTTGATCGACAACACGAACAGTGCCGCTGCTGGCTAGTTCAAAGGTCTTGTCGTGCGAACCGTATTCTTCGGCCTTCTGGGCCATGAGGCCAACGTTGGCCACACTGCCCATTGTGGTTGGATCAAAGGCGCCGTTCTTACGGCAGAAGTCGAGAGTCTCTTGATAGAGCGGGGCGTAGCTGCTGTCGGGGATGGTGGCCTTGGTGTCTTGCAGTTCACCGGCCTTGTTCCACATCTGTCCTGATGTACGAATCATGGCAGGCATGGAAGCATCGACGATGACGTCGCTTGGAACATGCAGGTTGGTGATGCCCTTGTCAGAGTTGACCATGGCCAGGTCGGGTCCGTCGGCGTAGGCCTGGTCGATGTCGGCCAGGATGTCGGCCTGAACGTCTGCGGGCAGGGTCTGGATGTTCTCCAACAGGTTGCCGAGACCATTGTTGACATTGACTCCAGCGGTTGCCAGCGATTCGCTGTGCTTGGCGAACACGTTGGCGAAGAAGGCACGCACTGCGTGGCCGAAGATGATGGGGTCGGAGACCTTCATCATGGTGGCCTTCATGTGGAGCGAGAACAGCACACCTTGGTCCTTGGCTTCACGAATCTGTGCAGTCAGAAACTCATCCAACAAACGACCACTCATGACGGTGGCATCAATGATTTCGCCGTCCAGTACGGCGATGTCATCCTTCAAGACGTCTGTTGATCCGTCAGCCTTGGACAGCTCGATCCGCACCGAACCAGCACCGCCGATCGTGACGGACTTCTCGTTTGACTGGAAGTCGCCTGCACCCATGGTGGCAACATGAGTCTTGGAGTCTGGTGACCAAGCGCCCATGGAGTGGGGATTGGACTTGGCGTAGTCCTTGACAGCCTTAGGGGCCCGGCGGTCCGAATTGCCTTCTCGAAGTACGGGGTTGACGGCGCTGCCCTTGATCTTGTCGTATTGGGCCTGGACTGCGGCCTCCTTGTCACCGGACGGCGAATCCGGGTAGTCGGGAAGGGCATAACCAGCGCCCTGAAGCTCGGAGATAGTCGCTTTGAGCTGCGGAACGGAAGCGCTGATGTTGGGCAACTTGATGATGTTGGCATCGGGCGACTGGGTGAGTTCGCCAAGTTCGGCCAAAGCGTCACCGATCCGCTGGGACTCGTCCAAGTATTCAGGGAACACAGCAATGATTCGACCAGCCAGAGAGATGTCACGTGTCTCGACCGTGATGTCCGCTGCCAGAGCAAAGGCCTGCACGATCGGTAGAAGCGAATGAGTTGCCAGTGCCGGTGCTTCGTCGGTGAGGGTGTAAATGATCTTCGAGGACTGCTCAGTCATGAAATGCATCTCGTTCTTGTCGCGTGGTCAACCGCGACAGGCTATCGAGAGAGTTCGACGGAAGGGGACCAATGCTCACACCCTTTGGCCTCGATTGAGGCTGAGGGACTCGGCTGGCTGGGCGATTGCCGCCAAGTCCCTCAGATAGCTCGGGACACTACAGAAGTCATGGTGAAGTATTCATGAAGGGTGCTGAGCAAGCCCGGTTTGGACCCGCTCAGCCGCCAAGCACCTTACGAAGCCATTTGGGTCCGGCTTCACTTTCACAGCTACAGCGGTCATCAACGGCCACATGGCCAAGAACTTGTTCCACGTGGGCTCCACATCCGGCCCAGCTCGGCTTGCGGCATGATTTACAGGTTGTTTGTCTACACATACCCCCCAGGGTATCATAATGTCCGGACTATTGCAAGCAAGTTCTCGATGACTTTCCCGGAGTCAGACTCACCGAGGCCCCAGATTTATGACTTGGCACCGACCTGATGTCGTATTTGGATCGCCCCCGGTGCCAGATCGAGGGTCTGGCAATGGGGCCTGTAGTCTTCGCCACTCTCGTAATGCAGAGACACCAGGCCGGGGAGTCGGTATACTCGCTGGCTGTGCCACATGGCACGGTTGCCCCAGTGGGGTAACCAAGAGTCCTGAGGAGAGGAACTCCCAATGAAGAAACTCACACGCCTACTGGCGATGTTGTTTGCCTTTGCCCTTGTCGCCGCCGCTTGCGGTGCTGATGAGGTTGTGTCCGACGCTGCTGATAAGGCCGAAGACGCCGTCGATGATGCCATGGAAGATGGTGACTTCGTGTTTGACCTTGAGGGTCGCGAGATCACCGTTGCGGTGGAAAACGCCTACCTGCCGTTCAACTACATCGATGCCGAGACTGGCGAACCCGGCGGCTGGGACTATGCAGCCCTGGACGACATCTGTCATCGACTCAACTGCACCGTCAAGTACGAGACCTTTGACTGGGATCCAATGATCCAAGCCATCTCCGATGGCCAGTTCGATCTTGCTGCTGATGGCATCACCATCACCGAAGAGCGGGCGGAAATCGTTGACTACTCCGATGGCTATATCAATATCGACCAGCGCATCATGGTTGCGGTTGGTTCTGACATTGACTCTGTTGATGCGCTCGTGGCTTCTGATTGCAAGGTCGGAACCCAGACCGGAACCACCAACTTCGATACCGCAGTAGCGACCGTCGGTGAAGACCGTGTGCAAGCCATGGACGAGTTCGGCTTCGTTGTGCAGTCAGTCATCGTTGGCGACATTTGCGCTGCGTTTATTGATGAGACCGCTGGCCAGGGTTATGTCGGCGAGAATGCTGACAAGATCCAGTTGGTCGGAGAGTCACTCTCATCTGATCAGCTCGGCTTCATCTTCCCGAAGGGATCTGACCTGGTTGAGCCATTTAACCTTGCCATTGCTGCCATGAAGGAAGATGGAACCATGGAACGTCTCGGTAAGGAATTCTTCACCGACGCATTCACCATCACCTACGACGACATCGGCTAATAGCTGACACCGTCGAACGAACACTGAACGGGGTTTCGGGCTTTGCCTGAGGCCCCGTTCGTCGTTTTAGGCTATGACTAGGGGGCCGTCACGGCTGGCGATGAAGGCTGAAAGAAATAGTGGGCTACGTGGAGATGATCAGTTGAGCGACCTATCTACTGAGATCGGCGAAGGACTGCCATCCTTCGCTCGACGTTCCGAGGACAAGGCCTGGTGGCAAGAGTTTCCCTGGTGGGGCGTTGTCATTGGATTAGTGATGCTGTTCATGGCGTCCAAGATCTTCCTGGACTCGGATTATGACCAAGCCTGGGGTGCGATTCTTCCCGGTGTGTGGCTCACATTAACGACCACACTCATCTCCTTCGGTATCGCCTTTGTTCTTGGCCTGATAGCCGGCATCGGTCAGATCTCACAGAACGTCGTCGCTCACAATGTCTCCCGGGCCTATGTGGAGTTGATTCGCGGCATCCCAATCCTGCCCCTCATCTTCACTGTGGCACTCGTCCTGGTCCCTCAAGGAATGAAGTTCCTGGGTATTGACAACTCCACGGTACCGACGATGTGGCGAGCCATCATTGCCTTGAGTTTGATCTATGGCGCCTACATGGCCGAGATCTTCCGCGGGGGAATCCAATCGGTGTCTCCCGGGCAACGCGAGGCTGGGCGCTCGCTCGGTCTTTCCCATGGGCAAACAATGGGCTCGGTAGTGATTCCTCAGGCCATGCGGGCCATCATCCCCCCGCTCGGCAATGACTTCATTGCCATCCTGAAGGACACATCGCTGTTTTCAGTCTTGGGTGTACTGGAGCTAACCAGGAAGGCTCGGCAGTATTCAGCTTCCAGCTTCAAGTTTCCCGAAACCTATTTCACCCTGACCTTCATCTACCTGTGCCTGGTGATTGGCCTATCGCTGCTTTTGGGGCAGTTGGAGAAATACATGACCAAGGATCGGAAGGGCGAACGATGAGCACCATGGTTGAGGTTCGCAACCTCCATAAGACCTTCCTGAAGACGATTAAGGCCGTGGTTGACGTCAGCATCAAGGTCGACAAGGGCGAAGTAGTGGTCATCATCGGGCCAAGTGGCTCCGGAAAGTCAACCATCCTTCGTTGTATGAACCTGCTGGATGTTCCCAGCAGCGGTGACGTGTTCATCGAAGGGGTGAACCTGGTCGACAAGGCCACCGACCTGGACTTGATTCGAGCTGAAGTCGGCATGGTGTTCCAGCAATTCAATCTCTTCCCCCACCTCACCGTGATGGAGAACATCACGCTGGCCCAGCGCAAGGTCCGCGGAAAATCCGAAGCCGAGGCGGTTGAGATGGGGATGGCTCAGCTCACGCGGGTTGGCATTCCCGAGAAGGCCAACTCATACCCCCGCCAGCTCTCTGGCGGTCAGCAACAGCGTGTTGCCATCGCCCGGTCACTAGCCATGGAACCCAAGGTCATGCTCTTTGACGAGCCAACCTCGGCCCTTGATCCAGAAATGATCAAGGAGGTCCTTGATGTGATGCTGGAACTGGCAGCTGGCGGAATGACCATGGTTTGTGTCACCCACGAGATGGGCTTTGCTCGCTCAGCCGCCGACCGAGTCGTCTTTGTCGATGAGGGTTCCGTGGTCGAAGAAGGAACCCCCGACCAGATCTTCAATCATGCAGCCCATGCCCGAACCAAGGACTTCTTCGACAAGATCCTCCACCACTAGGGGTTGTCCGGACACCAAGGCGGGACATACCGGCACCGCTAGAACACGCTAGAACATGCTAGAGCATGCTCTAGCATGTCCCAGAACGGCGGTGCTAAGCCGAGAGACGGCCGCCTTCGTTGGCCAGTCGTTCAAGCAGGGGAGAGAGGGCCCAGTGGTCAGCGCCAACTGTCTCTTGGTAGTGCTTGATTTGTGTCACGACCTCGGCCAGACCAATGGAGTCGGCCCAGAACATTGGACCACCTGTATAGACCGGCCAGCCATAGCCGTTGACCCAGACGACGTCCACGTCGCTGCCTCGGGCCGCAATACCTTCGTCGATGATGCGAGCGCCCTCATTGACCATGGAATACAGCAATCGCTCGAGCACCTCCTGGTCGGTTACTTCCCTTTGCTCGATTCCCTGACCCATAGCGAAGTCCTTGATGATGGACTCAACCTCTGGGTCTGGAGTCGAAGCCCGAGTATCGGGGTCATAGGTGTAGTAACCCCGACCATTCTTCTGGCCACGGCGCCCGCTCTCACACATGAGTTCACGGATGCTCGAACTGGTGGACGTCTCGGCCTTCCAACCAATGTCGAGGCCAGCAAGGTCGCTCATAGCGAAGGGCCCCATGGGGAAGCCAAAGTCGTAGAGCACGCGGTCTACCTGGGCTGGGGTTGCGCCTTCCAGCACCATCTGATCGGCTTCGAGCCTGCGAACGAACAGCATGCGGTTGCCGACAAATCCGTGACATACACCGACGAGGACTGCGACCTTGTTGATCTTCTTGGCTAAAGCCATGGTGGTTGCGATGACCGTGTCAGAAGTCTTGTCACCCCGGACCACTTCCAGCAGCTTCATCACATTGGCAGGGGAAAAGAAGTGCGTGCCGATCACACTTTCTGGTCGGCTAGTCACCCCGGCGATGACATTGATGTCCAGGGCCGAGGTATTCGAGGCCAGGATGCAGCCAGGCTTGCAGATGGCGTCGAATTCGGCGAAGAGTGTCTTCTTCAGATCCATGTCTTCGAAGACGGCCTCAACCACCATGTCGACAGTCGAGAAGTCACTCTTGTCCAGCGAGGGCGTGAGCAGGCCCATTCGGGTTTCGACATCATCCGCAGAGATGCTGCCGCGCTTGGCTGAGCGCTCGTAGTTCTTGCGAATGACGGCAAGGCCACGATCAAGTGCGTCTTGCTCTCGCTCAACAATGGTGACGGGGATGCCAGCATTGAGGAAGTTCATGGCGATCCCGCCGCCCATCGTTCCTGCCCCCAGGATGCCAACCGAGTTGATGTCCAATTTGGGCGTGTCGCGGGGGACGTCGGCGACCTTGTTGGCCGCACGCTCGGCGAAGAAGTAGTACTGCTGGGCTGAGGATTGTGGCCCGGTCATGAGCTCGATGAATAGTTCACGTTCACGAGCCAAACCGGCTTCGAAGTCGAGGCTGACTGCGGCCTCGACACAGCGCACGTTGTATTCTGGTGCCAGGAAGCCTCGAGTCTTGCGAGCGATGCTGGCCCGGAACTGCTCGAACAGTTCCGGAGTGCCCTCGGCCAGTTTCTCGTTTCGATCGCGAATGGCATTGAGGGGCCATGCTTCGGCCACGGCCTTTTGAGCGTAGGCAATTGCCCCGACCCGTAGGTCGGTCACGATCTCATCAACCAGACCATGCTTGGCTGCTTCGGCAGCACCAATTGGGATTCCGGACGTCATCATGGACAGGGCCTTAGAGACTCCAACGACGCGTGGCAGCCTCTGGGTGCCGCCTGCGCCGGGCAGAAGCCCGAGCTTGACCTCAGGAAGTCCCAGCTTGGCTGAGGCAATAGCGACTCGGTAGTGGGCACACAGTGCGATTTCGAGGCCACCTCCCAAAGCCGTACCGTGAATGGCCGCCACGATTGGAACCGGGCAGCCCTCCATTGCGGCTTGCACATCCTGCAACGAAGGGTCCTTGGGGGCACTGCCAAATTCGGTGATGTCCGCTCCGGCGATGAAAGTTCGTCCTTCACACAAAACCACGATGGATGAGGCGCCATCTTCGACTGCCTTGTTCACCCCGTTGAGCAGGCCTTCGCGTACGTGATAGCTGAGAGCATTGACAGGAGGATTGTCAATAATGATGAGGGCGACATCTCCGTCGCGCTCAAGTCGTACCGATTCGGTTATGGCAGTCACAGGAATCCTCCGGCTTACAACATGGAGACCCAAGATGGCCTCACGAGGTGTCCCAATTCGAGACACATTGAGACTACCGAACCCAGAGGTTCTGGCGCCAACTCAAGAGGAGCTAACTCGGGCGTTGCTAGTCGTCGGTATCGGTCTGGCCATCGTCCAGATAGTCGATATGGGGGAGCGGCTCGGTGGCCGTGCCGACGATACCAAGGAGGTTGGCCACGATTCGTTTCAGGTAGCGGTCATAGATCGCTCGCGGTACAACCTCGGAACCGGGGCGCTCAGAATGCATGTAGGAGTCAATGCGGTCCTGATGCTCGCGGGTCAGGGCCTTTGCTCGCTGGGCAAATTCTGCGACTCGGTCCGGGTCAGGTTCAGCCAGCATCTCAGCCGCCTCGCCAAACATGGCGGACACCACGGCTCGTTCGGCCAATCGCTCTTCGCTCGCCAGTGAGATTCCTGCCTCGGCCAGATCGAGAATGTTCTTGGCTTGGTCGCCAATTCGTTCGATCTTCTTGAGCAAGAGAATGAAGCCCATGACCGTGCCGATTTCCAGCGTTCCGTGCACACTGACATGAACAACCAACTCGGTCCGCAAATCCTGCTCGGCTTGGTTGATTCGGTGATCGGTCGCCCGAATGTCCTCGGCAATTGACTCGGGCAGTGCACCAGTTAGTAAGGCCACCGTGGCGAGGTCAAAGGAGTGGCGGGCATCAGCCAGCATGGCGATGGAGCGCGTTTCAATGTGTTCGAGCCCAGTTGGGCCCTTGCGAAAGAATGACATGACCATGAGAATTCTCCTCTAGCGAAGAAAGGTGACACCCAAGAGAGGTAGCACAATAAACAAAACGACAACGTATGCCACGGCCCAGATCTTCCGCTCGACCGCAAGATCAGCCAACTTCTCTGCTGCCAAAATCGGCACATCTCGGGCGATGGGTATGACATAGAGCAGGAAAATCCCAGCCACGTTGAAGGTGGTGTGGGCGAGTCCGACGGTGAGTGAGTTGGGGTTGGAGGCCGCCATCGCCGCCAACAAGGCGGTAATAGTGGTGCCAACATTGGCACCCAACGTCACCGGGTAGGCATTGCGAAGCGAAAGCACTCCGGCGGCAGAAAGCGGGATCAGGATCGAGGTAGTGATGCTTGAAGACTGGACTGCGACGGTGATGATCACGCCCAGCAACATGGCGATGGCGCCGCCGCCCTTGCCGAGCACAGCGTTGACTGACCGCTCAACCCGGTCAGCAACCAGAATCCGCATGTTCTTTGTGATCAAGGCGAGCGCGATGAGAATGATGGCCAAGCCAGTCAGCACCATCAGGGTGCCTCGCAAGGTGTCGGAGAGTCCGACCTGTTCCCACATGGACTTGAGGAACTTGACCGGACCTTTGACCCATGCCTTAACCGGGCTCTTCCACTCAGTTCCACCTCCACTACCGACCAGGAACTCGCTGACCGCTCTCGCGATGTTGGAAATCAAGTGGGTATAGATCTCGACTGGCAGCAAGATGGCGACGGCGAGCAGATTGAAGAAGTCGTGCACGGTGGCTGCAGCAAATGCCCGCTTAAATTCAAGTGACTGCCGCACGTGGCCAAGAGAGACAAGTGTGTTGGTCACTGTGGTGCCAATATTGGCGCCCATAACCATCGGGACTGCCGCTTCGACCCCCAACTTATTGGTAGCCACCATGCCGACAATCACGGCCGTGCTAGCCGAGGACGATTGCACCAGCACGGTGCCGAGAATGCCGACACATAGTCCAGCAATCGGGTTGTTGACCGCTGAGAAAAGACGCTCCTGGGTGTCTTCCCCCATGATCTTGATGCCAGCTTCTAGCGAGGAGACGCCAACGAGAAAGATGTAGATGAGACCAACAACGAAGGCGGAGCGAATCGGAGTCGGGATGTCGAATCTCGGCGAACCAGTTGAGCTTGACATAGCGCACTGGCAAAGTTAACGGCGCGGGAACGGTTAATGACCAACTCACCCAGAATTCAACGAATTGTGTCTTTCTACCCCGGGTCGCGTTCGTTGTTCATCGGCTGATACGTAGGACTACGATCGTACCCTTGGTCGAGAGTCGGGTACTTATTGAGCTGAACTGGTCGCAGGACGAACCGCGGGTGAGGGTGCGCGATGACCATGCCCGAACGTCCAGCCATGTTCCCTTGCTCGGACTTGAGCTGAACTATCGCGTTCCTGATTCCAGCAACCGGATTTGTCTTGGGCACCGGGCCTTTGGCGGTGACGGAGCCGTCTACATTGATTGCACTCGCCAGCCCAAGCCAGGGGCAAAGAAGTGTGTTCGCTGCTCACTGCATGACCTTGCCTTCGCCGCAAACATCCACCAGGCCCACAAGAAGGACCGCCGTGACATTGACCGCTTCTACGCCAAGCACCTGGAGAAACCAAACCGGCTCTACCTCGCCGGTTTTCGAGATGGCTCGATCAAGGTTGGTACCAGTACTGAGCAGCGTTCGATAGAGCGCTTGCGCGAGCAGGGTGCGTGGCTAGCCCACTTCGTCGGCCAGGCCAGCGATGGCTACGTGGTGAGAGAGATGGAAGACCTGGTCACCGAGTTTGTTGGGATAGCGCAAGCAGTGAGTGCTCAGCGCAAGCTCAAGGGACTGAAGCGACCCGTCCCTGACGCTGTCTTGTCCGGACACATGGATGAGCACGCGGCCAAGATTGTGGCCCTCATTGAGGGACTGAAGGACGAACGTTTGACAGCAATCGATGAGGTCTGGGCTTTCCCTGGGCAAAAAGACACGGCTTGGAACTCTCCGGTCCTCTACCCGGTTTCGCTCGCAACCGGTAGCCACAACCTGTGTGTGGTGGACGCCTGCGGTCGGTCGGTGGCTCTGAGTCGTCGGAACTCAACTGGCTTGATTGAGCCTGACTTCTTCCTCGCCGATATTGGCCAGCTCTTTGGTTGGGAGCTTGAACTAGGTCAATACGCCGCAGATGAGATCGCTGTGCAACCATCGCTCTTTGGTTAGCTTTGTGCTCTAAGCCAAGACGCTCTTTTCTCGAACGGCGAGCGAGTCGCGGTCGATGGAAAGGAAGTCATGGGGAATATCCACATCACCCTCGATGACGGACTCGGTCAAAATTTGAGCAAGCAAGTTGCCGACGGCTGGACCGAGCTTGAAGCCGTGCCCGCTATAGCCGTTGGAGACGTAGAACCCATCCAGATGGGTCGGCCCGAGAATGGGGTGTACATCTTGCTCAGTCATGGTGTACATGCCCGCGATGCCTGTGATCTGGCCGCGGTACTCCAAGCTAGGAATGCGATGATGTAGCCCGTGCAACAGTCCGGCCTTTGAGTCCTCATCGATTGATGCCTTATAGACGTCAGGGTCGGAGATGGTTTCTTGCTCGTCCTCGGGGCGGATTGAGCCAACCAGGATCTGTTGCCCCATGCTTTCGGGCCGGAAATAGATGCCCCCGGCAGCATCGCCGACCATCGGGAGACCACCGGGCAAAGGACTGATGGTTGCCCGCAGCATGACCTGGATGCGGGTGGGAATCAGGTCCCACTTGTGCTCGATTCCTGCCATCTTGTTCAGCTCATTGCACCAAGGGCCAGCAGCATTGATGATCTGGGGAGCGTCGATTGAGTCCCCACCCGCCAGGTCAACACCAATGACTCGACCGCCCTGGCTTCGCAATGCGGACACTCGGGTATTGAGCCGAACGTCTACTCCCTCGCGGCGACACGCCTCCAGCAAGTCCTGCGCTGCTCCTGCCGGGTCGGTGCAATAGCCGCCATCGTCTTCAAAGAGGAAGGTCTCGGTTTGGCCGCAGTCGTGCTCGGTACCTGCGTCGAAGTCGACGGGGGTCGAGCAGGTGGACAGTGACGGGAATCGGTCGGTCAGCTCGTCCCGAGTAAGGGACTGTGCCGGTGCTCCAATACTACGAATCCGATCTCGCTCGGCGTCAACGGTGAGTGCGTCTTCGCCCAGCATCCACAGCACCCCGATCTGTTCCATGGATGCACGAGCCGACTCGAGCCCGGTGTAGGCAGACCAGTCGCGGTAGCGATTCTGGCCCCACAGCGCCATGCGCATCGTCTCCAGGTGACTGTAACGAAGCCGCAGGCAGGCCGAGGAAGAGCCGGTGGACCCGTGACCCACACCAGAGCCCTTTTCCAACACGACAATTGTCCCCGCTTGGCGGCGGGCCAGCTCATAAGCCGTCGACAGCCCAATGAGACCACCCCCGACGATGACGATGTCTGCTGTTCGTGTTGCCATTGCTGTCCCAATCCCGTTCCTTGGCTCCGGGTGCGCCGAACCAGGGCCAAAAACTAGCCGATTCGCCGCCAAGCATGGAATCAACCCCGAGGGCAACGCCCAGCTGGCAGCTACTTATCAGCGCTGACGGCGAAGCCAGACATGAAGGGCTTCTGGAGCGCGATGAAGACAAGGGCCGGAGGTAACGACGCCATGAGAGCGGCCAGCATCAACGGCCCATAGGTGATGCCGGTGTCAGTGCTCTTCAATCGCTCCAAACCTTGTTGAACAACCTGACTGTCAGGATCAGACACAATCAGGACGGGCCAGAGATACATGTTCCAGACAAAGACGAATTGGATAACAGCTAGGGCTCCGATGACATTCCAGGACAAAGGAATGAGAATCTTGAATAGGAACTGGAGGGGAGAAGCCCCGTCGATCTGCGCTGCTTCGGACAAGTCCTTGGGCAGGTTGGCAAAGTGTTGCCTGAACAAGAAGGCCCCAGTGGCCGAAGCAGCGAAGGGAATGACGATCCCCGCCATGCTGTTCTTCAGACCAAGATCAGAAACCAGCCGGAACATGGCCAGGATCATTACCTCGGTCGGCATCATAAGGGTGATCAACACCAGGAAGAAAACAATCCACTTGCCCCGGAAGGAGAAATAGACGAACGCTAAGCCTGCAAGCAGAGACAAGACGGTCTTGATGGCCGTAATCAGGACAGCTTGTACCACGGAATTCCACATCAGTCGGCCCAGATTCGCGCCATTCCACACCTGATCGAAGTGGGTGCCGAAGGACGAGCCTGGTGTGAGCTGAAAATTGTTGATCTGGGTATTGGTTTGTGTCGAAATTAGGGCGGCGTAGGCCAGCGGAAAGACGACGAAGCCAATGGCGATCAGGAGAGAAACGTGGCGAGGCCAATCTCGTCCGCGGACAATGCCGACCTTGCCGACATTCATGGTCAGGTTGTCTTGTTCACGAACCCGCATAGCTGACCCGCCCTTCTGATTGACGGAACTGCCAAGCCGTGAGGCCAATCACAGCGAGGAACAGCAGGACTGACTGAGCTGCACCCTTGCCAATGTTCTGATTGTTGACTCCCACTCGGATGATCTCGTAGATGGCGACCGAGGTGGAACTGGCCGGTGCCCCCTTGGTGAGTAGATCAACGGTGCCGTAGACCTCGAAGAATGAATAGGTCAAGTTTGTGACCAGTAAGAAGAAGGCGATTGGCCCGAGGGCCGGCATCACAATCAGACGGAACCGCTGCCACGCGTTTGCTCCATCCAAGGTGGCGGCTTCAATCTGGGCTCGGGGAACTGTTTGCAGGCCAGCCAGGAAGAAGAGCAAGTTGTAGCCCAACAGTTTCCACACCGAGGCCAGCACAATCAAGCCACGAGCCATACCCGCCGACGCGGTGTAATTGGGGAAGTCAATCCCTACCCCGTCTGCCAGGGCGGCAAAGATTCCAGCGGTAGCGTTGAACATCATGAAGAACAAGATGCCAGCGACCGGTGGTGAGATGGCATAGGGCCAGATCAAGAGGGTTCGGTAGACGGAAATGCCACGGATGCGGCCAAAGGCCAGGTAGGCCATACCAAGCCCAACAGTCATCGAGAGGGCAACTATGGAAAGCGAGATGATGATGGTGTTGAAGTAGATGAGCCGGTAGCCGCCCGTGCCTGATTCGGTTTCGAACATGAAATAGAAGGCAAAAACGACGGCCAGAATGCCCATTGGCTGCAAGGTGCGGGCAATTGAATTGGACAGTGATCCGGGAGCGGAACGTCTGCTCCAAAGAGCGACTCCCCAAATCATGGCAATGGCCACCAGTGGAAGCAGAGCAATTCGGGTTGGGCTATCAACCATCAGGTCAGAGAAGTTGCTGAGGCAGCGGTCTGCGGTCCGAGGAGATGTCAAGTTGGCCAGCTTGGTGGACAGGGTGAAGGTCTGGAACGCTGGAAGATAGAGGAACACGGCCAAGATGAACAGGGTCGGTGAGAGGAGCAGCCAGGGCCAGTACCACCCGAGTTTGTAGGTTCCTGATCGGTTCTCGCCCGAGCCAAGGTCGGCCGAGCGTTGTCCAATGGCGGCACGAGTGCCCGCTCCGAACATCCAGGCGAAGGCTCCAGCTAGACCGACACCCAGTACGGCCTCGGTAGATGCCGCATCAGCGGCAAAAGTACAGAGCCGCAGGGAGCCGAGAATGACTGAGCCGCCGAGTATTCCAAGGGCAGCGCCCATGGCGCCCTCCCGGACGGATTTGTATCCGAACGAGAGGGCACCAAGTAGTGCTGCAACAATAATGCTGGCAACAATACCCATCGGCGTATCAGCCGTTGAGTTCGTTGTAGTCATCCAGGAATGTTTGCGCCTCAGTTTGAGCTGAGCCCATGCGCTCGGCCACATCAACGTCATTGACGAGGATGTCTTCGATGGCGAGGGTGACAACGTCACGGATGGCAACAAAGTTGCCAAGCAAGGCGCCGGTGGAAGCCGGAGTATTTGCGGCGGCATTCAGCTGGTCAGAGGCAACAAGGGAGTTTGGTGACTCGGTGTACCAGCCTTCGCTCTCAAGCTGAGCGACAGCAGCGTTGGTGATCGGGATGTAGCCGGTCAGCTTGTGCCAGTCGCCGGCGTTCTTCGGGTTAGAGAAGAAGTTCAAGAAGGCGAGGGCGCCATCTTGTTCGGCGGTGGACAGGCCATTGGTCATCCAGATCGTCGCTCCACCAATCAGGTTGCCAGCGTAGGCGGCATCCCCATTGTGAGGCATGAATGATGAACGAACATCGACACCATTCTCGATGCCCGTGTCGGTAAGCACCGTGGTATCAGATGATGAGTACACCAGCATGGCGACGTTGCCAGCATTGAATGCTGATGCGGTGCCAGCCCAGTCACGCTGGGTTCCCGTGTAGACATAGTGTCCGGCATCCTCAAGGTCGCTCCACCACTGGACATAGTCCAAAGCAGCGTCGGAGTTGAGGAATACTTCGGTCGCCCGGTCGGCACGGCCGTTCTCGTTGTTGGCGAGGTCGGCGCCAGCCTGGCCAAGTGCTTGCTCGAAGAACCAGCCATGGTTTGGCCAGGTGATGCAACCCTCAGAGGGAGCGTCGGGCATCGCCATGATGGCGTCACATGCGGCTTCAACGTCGGCCCAGGTGTCGGGCGGATCAGAGATTCCAGCTGCTTCGAGGAGTCCCATATTGGAGAACATGGTTGTCGACGAGGTGTTCCATGGCATCGAGTAGAGCTGATCGTCAATGGTGTAGTAGTTGGTCGCAGCCGACACTACGTCATTGATTACCACGGGCTCACCGAGGATTTCGTCCCGACCATCGATGGCTTCGGTTACCGAAGCGAAGATGGCGTTGCCGTCCTTGTCCACTGCGTCAAGAGCCTGCTGCGTAGCGGCTTCGAAGAAGTGGATGAGTTCTGGCGGATTACCATCATCGATGGCAAGCGCAGCCTGCTCGAACACCGTGTTGTATGAGTCGAAGGACTGAACCTCGACGATGTACTCGGGATGAGCAGCGTTGAACTCAGCTGCCTTCTCCTCGGTGAATCCCTTGCGGGCATCATCGCTGAATGCAATCCACATCTCGATTGTTACGGGATTCTCTGCGGTCGCAGCATCTCCCCCTCCATCATCGCTACCACCGCAAGCGGATGCGGCAAGCGCGAATGCAAGCAATAGTCCCAAAATTCTCTTCATGAGAACTCCTCTCCTAGTTGGACATTTCTGCCACCCTAGCCACCCCGAGCGCGTGGAAACGGTGAAAGTAACAAAAACCCTCCAGGCCACTCTGAGCGGTCCTCAAAGCACAAAACTCGGGATCCGAGTTTTGGCCTGAAAGTCGCCTAAGTTGATGGTTGATGAGAGCCTCCGAATTCAAATGCCCCGACTGTGGGCAGCCTCGGCCGAGACGACCAGGCTCCTTTGATGTGGCCGAGACACAGTTTGTCCGAAAATCAGCGGTGCGGTGGCATTCGCCCAAGACCCTGGCTCGAGCGGGCAGCCACGCTCTCATGTTCAAGATCGTCGGAGGCTTTAGCGACCAGCGCGACACACAACGGTTTTTATCGTCAGCCATTGTCGAGGTTCAGCGTCCTTGCTCGGGTCCGGATGATCAACCTTCCGAGGAGATCTGGGTTGACTACTTCGCTGACAGTGGTGACGGATTTGAAGCCTGCGCCACCGTGACCCATCTGCTTGCTCAAGAAACCCTGAATCTTGCTCGTCACGCTACTAAGGGCGTTGAGGCCTCGGAGCACGACGAGAAGCCAGTACCAACCCAACGAGGGTCCCTCCTAATTCACGGTGGGGACGCCGTCTATCCGGTGGCGAAAACGCGCGACTACGAAGATCGATTTACCGGACCGATGCGAGCGATGCTGGACCATACGTGTGACGAGCATCCCGTCCTGGTCGGAGTCCCCGGCAACCATGACTGGATGGACGGACTCAATGCCTGGTCCAAGATCATGACGCAAAAAGGGTGGGTTGGGGGATGGCGTACCGCTCAGGAACGTAGCTACTTCGCCACCAAACTCTCTGAGCGCTGGTGGATCCTTGGTGTGGATGCCCACCTTGGCGAGTACCTGGACGAAGGCCAGATCGAGTTCTTCAAAGAGACTGCTCGGAGCTTTGCCCCAGGGACTCAAGTCATCATGTGTGTACCGACCCCCACCTGGATTCATCAGACCAAACACGCCGAGGCCCACCAGGTTCTTGACTACCTGATCCGCAAGGCGCTTCGGGGCCGAGCCGAGGTCCGGCTCATACTGACCGGGGATCTGCATCACTACTCGCGATATGAGTCGCGATATGAGTCGCGGAATGGAGCGGGGTTGACCACCGCCCCAGGCCAGGCCCACACTGAAGGCCTGAATCCTGAAGGAGTCAAGACCAGCCATCTGATTACCGCTGGTGGCGGTGGCGCATTCCTGTCAGCCTCCCACGGGTTACCGCCAGACATCGTTCTCCCTTCAGTGGAGTCCCGCGACCAAGGGAAGTCTGACCCAGTGGGGTTCGAGCAGCGCCACGTCTATCCGAGCGTCGCCCAGTCAAAGGCCATCGGACGACGTTGGCCGTCAATCCTGTGGCGCAACGGTGGCTTCCCACTCATCATTGGAGTGATGTATCTGGCCCTAGGTTGGAACGTGCTTGGAGCATCTCCCCAATCCCTGTCCACGGAAGCTCTTTGGTCGGGACTTCTTCGACCGGGAACGGTGTTCTGGCTTGTCGTGACGCTCATCTTCTGTCTATTGGCAGCAAAGTCCAAGATGAGTAAGGCATGGGTGGTCGCAGTCCCACACCTTTTTCTGCACATCGTGTCCCTCTCGCTGTTGGCGACCCTCAGCAGGTTCTTGTTTGAGAACCTCGACGCATCGCTACGAGTGTCTCGCTATCTCGGCTCATGGCTGGTGGCGGGAACGGGGGCCATTCTTGGCACCTTGATTTCTTCATTCGCCTTCTTCCTCGCGGATCGTCGCGGACTGGATCACCTCTTCCTTTCATCTGGTATCCGCAGCACCCAATACCGGAACTTCATACGGATGCGGATCGACGCCAACGAGACGCTCACGATCTTCCCCGTTGGGATCGACAAGTCCCCGAAGAACTGGTTGGCCGACGGTGACGGCGAAGGATCGTGGTTCCAACCAGACATGCCCATCGAGCCTCACCTGATTGAAGAGCCCATTGTGATTACTCCGTCACCTGGCACTGGGGCCAGCTACCCAGACAAGGGCTAGTCTCCGAGAACTATGCAACCGGACCTGAGAATCGCCCTACCCGACGACTGGCATGTTCACCTTCGGGACGACGACATGTTGGAAGCTGTAGCTGGACATACGGCTCGTCGTTTTGGTCGAGCCATGATCATGCCAAACCTGGTTCCCCCCATCACGACAGTCAAGCAGGCCACCGACTATCGAGCCCGTGTCCTAGAGGCTGCTGGAGCGGAAGCAGGCGGCCGGTCCTTTGATCCCAAGATGGTGCTCTACCTGACAGATGACCTCTCGATCGATGATCTGATTCGTGGCCACCAGGCAGGCGATGTGTTGGCGGTCAAGTACTACCCGGCTGGGGCCACCACTAACTCAGCAAGCGGGGGGACATCGATCATCTCGTTCAAGCCAGTTCTGGAAGCAATGGCTGAGCACGGCATTCCTCTCCTCGTTCATGCCGAATCCATCGATGAAGAATTGGACATCTTTGATCGGGAAGCAGCCTTCTTGGAAACGGAGATGCAGCCGGTTTGTGAAGCTCTACCGCAACTCTCGGTGACTATTGAACACCTGTCCACAGCGGCGGGAGTCGAACTTGTCCGCTCCTATGCAAACACCTCGGGGTCCATCACGCCACACCACTTGTCTTGTGACCGGTCCGACCTGCTAGCAAACGGCATGCGGCCCCATCTCTACTGCAAGCCCGTGATCAACTCCCGAACCGACCGCGATGCGCTGAGGGCTGCCGCTGTCTCGGGTGACAAGCGATTCTTCCTCGGAACCGACTCGGCCCCTCACCCCCTAGCGAGCAAGGAGGCTGAGGTAGTGCGTGCTGGCATCTTCAACGCTCCTTATGCTCTGGAAGTTGTGGCCGAGGTCTTTTATCAGGAAGACGCTCTGGGTGATCTTGAACGCTTTGTTTCCATCAACGGAGCAGTCCGGTATGGCTTTGCGCCCTCCGACAAGCTGATCCGCTTGCGGCGGCGATCCGACGATGCCGTGGCGAACGAGCCCCCGTCTGGTCTACTCACTCCCGATGGTTTGCGCGTGAGGATGTTCGGTGTGGCCGAGGCCAAACTTTGGACGATCGCCTGAGGTCTCGTCAGTTATAACCGTTCGGTCGTTCAATTGCCGAGCTGCTCCAGCATGGTTTGCATTGCTTGATGGATGGCATGCACCGCTTGCAGGGGGCGAACCATCACCTTGAACTCGATGATCTTGCCGTCATCGTCACAGGTGATCATGTCGATCCCATCAACGTACTTGCCGTCGATCGTGGTTTCGAACTCCAGTACCGCGGTATTGCCACTCATGACCTCGGTGACGTACTGGAAGCTGCCCTTCGAATCGACCGGCTGGCTGGAAGCGCCGCCCTCAGCTTTGCGGGGCTCGTTTAGGGTTCCCGCCGCTGCCTGCAGATAGAGGGTTGTGATGGCCTTCCCCTTCTGAGGTGTGTAGACAACCGGAGAGTAGAACACCACGTCATCGTGCAATAGTTGGTCAAGTCCACCGGGAAGGTCGCCTTGCAGGAACTTGTGCCAGTTCCGAATGGTCGTCTCAATCATATGGCTACCTCAATCATGGGATCTCCCGCAGTTGTTTGAGGGACAGCTTTGTCGCCGCCACGACGGTGAAGCAAATCGAATGGGCGAGCCCAACACCAGGACCAAAGGTCTCTGGACGGACGGTAAGCCGTCGCCCATACTCATCCAATGAGCGATGCCTCCGGTGATCCCGATCAAGTCTCGTCCAATCCAAGTAGCGAGCCAGACCTCACGACCCAATACTGTGGCTTGACATTGCGGAATCCGATCGTTGCCGCTGCATCGCCAGCCACCGGCAGCCTGAATGGAGTACGTGGTCTTGATGCGGCCGGGGTCGGCGCAATCGTTCTTCCGTCCCTCTTTGAGGAATTGATCGAAGCAGAAGCGGCAGCAAGCTCTCGTACCTTCCAGTTCGGGTCGGCTTGCCACGCGGAGGTAGCTGCAGGACATTTGCCAGCGGTCGCTCACCCGGGTCGAAGCGTCAAGGACATCGTTGCCTTTGCCGCCAAGGCCAAAGAAGCGGTGAGTGTGCCCATCATCGCCAGCTTGAATGGTGTTTCACTTGGTGCTTGGACCAAATATGCCTCAGAAATGGAAGCGGCTGGTGTCGATGCGATAGAACTCAATATCTACCGGGTTGCCGCCAATCAATATGACTCAGCCAACGATGTGGAGAACGACTACTTGGAGATTGTCCGCCTTGTTCGTGCTCGGGTAGAGATTCCCGTAGCAGTCAAGATTGGTCCCCAGTTCTCTTCACTCGGACACTTCGCTCGACGGCTGGCGGAAGCAGGTGCCGATGGACTGGTTTTGTTCAACCGCTTCTATCAACCCAACATTGATCTGGAGCGTATGGAACTGGTTCCTGACCTGGTCTTGTCCTCTTCGGAGGAGAACCGCTTGGTATTGCGCTGGATGGCCATCTTGCATCGCAAGGTTGATGCCTCCCTAGCGGCAACAACGGGCGTTCACACGGCTGAAGATGTGGTACGCCTGCTTGTTGCGGGCGCCGACGTCGTCATGGTGGCATCCACCATCCTGCGCAACGGTTCCGAACAAGTCGGGGTTCTTCGAGCTGGCCTCCAACAATGGTTGGACGAGCATGGCCATCAATCCGTAGGTGATATCCGCGGCGTGCTCAGCCAATTGCACGTCGCTGACCCAGAAGCCTTTGAGCGGTCCAGCTATATGGAGAATCTCGATTCATTTGAGACTTCCTAGAACCGTTCTTTCATCTGGCTAGCTGGATGTTTGGCTCGTCAGGTACGAGCAGGCAGCGTGGTGGCCAGCGAGCGCAGCGTCGGCGGGGCTCGAGTCGGCGAGGAGGGCGCAAAGAAAGCCAGCGGTGAAGGCATCACCGGCTCCAGTGGTGTTGCTGATGGGGGGACAGGCGGGAACCGGAACTGAGATCTCTTCTCCACCCGGGAGGAAAAGGCTCACTGGATCAGAGCCTCGTTTGACCACAACCATGGCGGCACCAAATGAAGTGGGGTCGATGCTGACCTGAAGGAGATTGGCCTCTTCTTCGTTGCAGAACAGAACCGTTGGTTCAAGTTGCCGAAACAACTTGATTGCATTATCGACGCCGTAGGCCTGGAGAACCGAAACCGAAGAGGCATCGATCGACACGACATGACCGTCAGCTTTCGCCCGGTCGATGAGATCTCTGGCCGTGGTGGCCAGAGGCTCCTGCGCAAGTGAGTAGAACGGAACATGCAGACATGACAGGCCGTCCAGCCATACTGGGTCCGCACCCTCCAAATCTTGGGATGAACCTCGGTCGGTCAACATGGTTCGCTCACCATCGGGGTCGACCATGACCACGATGGTGCCTGTGCGGCCCATCTGAGCGCCAGCGAACTCGACATTGACGTCAGCAAGCTCGGCAATCAGCTTGTCTCCGATCGCGTCATCACCTAGGTGGCCAATGAAGCGCGAGTGACCAGCAATGGAAGCGGCTACAACAGCAACAGTTGCCGCTGACCCGCCACGTCGGCGAACTATCTTTGCCTCGGTATCGGATGCATGCTGAATGGGTGAATTCAATTGAACGACGATGTCTTCAACCAGATCGCCAAGGCAGCCGATCAAGGTACTCAGTCGCCCTTGCTGCTGGAACCCTTGTCCCATGGCTTTGAGGTTTTCTTGCCCTTGTAGCCGCCGCCGGATTTGCCCTTGTAGCCGCCGCCACCGGATTTACCCTTGTAGCCGCCACCCTTAGAGCCGCCGCCCCCGTCCGAATCCAGCTTGACTGTGACCTTGCTTCCCTTCACCGTTGCATTTCGCATGATGGAGATGACCTGTTCGGCGGACTCCTTCGGCACACCAACGGTGGAAAAGCGTTCATTGATCTGGATCGGCCCAATATCACGACCGCTGAGATGGGTTTCACCGGCAATGGCTCCAACAAGGTCCTGAGGGCGAACCCCGGCGGCCTTGCCTGCACCAATAAAGATGCTTGCGGTGTCGCCGTTGAACTGGCGCTTTTCTCCGCCGCCACTGCCGCGCCCGCCCTTGCCTCCGCGGTCTTTGCCACCGCGGTCGAACTTTGAACTCATGTCCGGGATGTTCACATCGTCGGTTGGTCGACCGCTTGTCGAGTGAAGTTGCCCGATTGCGGCAAGGGTGATGTCCATCAGGTCATGCTTGGCCATCAGGGCGTTCACGATGGTCTCGGCGTCTCGGTTCTTGGGGGCCTCGTTGGAAACCTCCCCTTGCTCGTCGAAGCCTTGGGGTGCATTGGCCTCAACCAGCGCGGCTAGATCGGCTTCGGTCTTCTGAAGTCGCTTGGCGTTGAGGTCCTTGACGGTGGGAATCTTGGCCACTGTCATCGTGACCTTGGTCAGGCGCTCGATGTTGGAGACGCGCCGACGGTTGCGAGGCTCGACGATGGTGAGAGCCACGCCTTCTCGCCCTGCTCGCCCAACTCGGCCAATGCGGTGAACGTAGGATTCTGGTGCGGTGGGAACGTCGTAGTTGATGACGTGGGACAGATGATCGATGTCGAGACCACGGGCGGCAACATCGGTCGCGACCAGCAGATCAGCAGCCTTGTTGCGGAGTCTCCGCATGACGCGATCTCGGTGTTCCTGGCTCATGCCGCCGTGAAGAGCTTCGGCCCGATAGCCCCATCCGTTGAGAGCTTCAGCCACCGAGTCGACCTCATCCCGAGTTCGGCAGAAAACAATGGCGGCAGTTGGCGACTCAGAATCGATTAGACGGCCGAGAGCGGCCGTTTTGTGCGAACCGGGTACGACATAGGCCATCTGGCGGATCTTTGGTCCATCACCATCGGCGGACTTCTTGACCTTGATCTGGATCCGGACTGGATCGTTGAGGTGGCGTTTGACCATGCCGTTGATTCGGGACGGCATGGTGGCTGATAACAGGACGGTCTGACGCTCCGCTGATGTTTCTGCTAGGAGTGTCTCGATGTCCTCGGCGAAGCCCATTTCGAACATCTCGTCGGCCTCATCCAGCACGACGACTTCGACCTCGCGCAAGTCAAGGGCGCGTCGCTTAATGAGATCCAGTGCACGTCCGGGAGTGGCAACCACCACGTCGACGCCGCGGCGCAGCGCCTGGAGTTGCTTCCCGATTGGGGTTCCGCCAAAGACGGGAAGGACCTTGATGCCCTGGTTTTTGCTGTAGGTCTGAAAGGCCTCGGCCACCTGCATGGCTAGCTCGCGCGTTGGCACCAGCACGATCGCCATGGGGGAGGGGTGCTCGTTCCCGTCAGACAGTCGCTGCAAGATGGGGAGGGCAAAAGCTGCGGTCTTGCCGGTTCCGGTTGAGGCTTGTCCAACCAGGTCCTTACCTTGAAGGACAACGGGAATGACCTCGGCTTGAATGGGGGTCGGGTTCTCGTACCCCTGACCGGTGAGGACTTCGAGGATCTTGTCGTTCAGTCCAAGGTCGGTGAAACGAATCTTGCCGTCATCAGGCTCATCAGCCTCAACCTTTGGGACTTCGGTTGAGTCGTTTTCTTCGACCGACCCTGTGTCGGATGCTTCTGCGTCTGTCAGCTGTGTGCCGACAGGAGCGTCGTCCGTGGCCGGGCTATCAGATGGGTCTTGTTCGGGGCTGGGTGACTCGGTGAGATCAACAATGACGTCGGGTTCGGGTTCGACGACGGCTTCTGGTTCGGGCTCAACAATGAGTTCTGGTTCGGGTTCGACGACGGCTTCTGGTTCGGGCTCAACAATGAGTTCTGGTTCGGGCTCAACAATGAGTTCTGGTTCGGGCTCAACAACGGGTTCGGACTTGGCCTTCTTGACTGGCTTTCGCTTTGCTCCCGCCGAAACGATCACGGCGGGTTCGGGCTCTGTGAGGTCGCCCTCAGGGCCTAGGGGATCCATCATTTCTTGCTCCTTTGGCCGCGACTGCACCTGGAGCAGCAAATTGGCCGATACTTCAGTAAACCAGCGGAGTAAGAGTATTCCTAGCCCAAGGCCAGCTATGAGACCGATGACCTAGGGGTTGTTGGGATGCCAAGAACGGTTTGCTAGGACATGACGGCGCTAGTCCCGGTCCATCTCATGCTGAGCACTTCGCAGGCCATCAAACGCCTGAGAGGCCCGGATATCACCAGCAATGACCTTGGAGATGGTGCTGCAAACACGCATGTCAACCTCATATTGATTGGACAAGTCCTGCACCATGGCTGCCGTCTTCACTCCCTCGGCCACCATATTCATCTCGTCCAGAATGTCCTGCAACGCTCGTCCTTTGCCGAGCTGCTCGCCAACATATCGATTGCGGCTCTGTGGGCTCATGCATGTGGCCATCAAGTCTCCCATGCCAGCTAGGCCCGAGAATGTTTGCGTCTCACCACCCATGGCGACTCCGAGTCGAGTGAGTTCTGCTAGACCCCGAGTGATGACCATCGCCCGAGTGTTGTCGCCGACCCCGAGGCCTTCCGCTATGCCGGTCGCAATTGCGATCACATTCTTCAGCGCTCCACCGAGTTCACAGCCAGCAACGTCATGGTTGCGATAGACCCGAAACAGGGGACTAGCAAAGACTTCTTGGAGTTGAGCGGCCACCGACATGTCTTGGGTCGCAATCACACTTGCTGCTGCTTGGCCAGCAAGAATCTCCTTGGCTAGGTTGGGGCCGGTCAAGGCCGCGGCTGCGTGACCGGGAAGCACGTCCTCGATGACCTGGGTCATCCGCAGTTGGGTCCCCATCTCCAGGCCCTTGGTCAAACTGACTATCGGTATCCACGGCCGGATGTGTGGTGCGGCAGCTTCCAGCACCTTTCGGAAAGAGGCCGACGGAATGCCGACGACCAGCACATCAGCGCCAGAGCAAGTTAAAGCAAGGTCGGTTGTTGCTGTGAGTTGCTCCGGCAGATCAAAGCCTTCGAGGTAGCTCTTGTTCTGATGGACTGTGTTGATGTCGGCAACGACCTGCTCATCACGAGCCCACAAGGTCGTGGGGTGGTTGCGAGCGGCCAGGGCCGCAACCGTTGTTCCCCATGACCCGGCACCAAGAACACTGATCTGCATTGACTTCCCCCTGATGGAACGGCTCAACCTTGTAGCGGTCGTCCAAGTCCTCAGAGTCTGGCCTAATAACTTGGTCCAGTCGAGCGCGAGGTCGAGCATGTTGGCTATGGCAGAATGTCGAGATGCAACTCGACGTCGACTTTGTTCGTTCCCAGTTCCCTGCTTTCCAAGCTGATTCACTTCGAGGCTGGTCCTTCTTTGAGAATGCTGGAGGTTCCTATGCGTGCGTTGACACCATCGACGCTCTGACGAAGTACTACACCGAAACCAAGCTTCAGCCCTATGCCTCGTACCCGGCCTCGGCCAGTGCCGGCGACCAGATGGATGAGGCTCATCGTCGTTGGGCCATAGCTCTTGGGGTTGATTCTGAGGAAGTGAACTTTGGTCCGTCGACCTCGGCTAACACCTATGTGCTGGCCCACGCTCTGGGTGACATGCTGGTAGCGGGCGATGAGGTGATCGTGACCAATCAGGACCATGAGGCCAACACCGGCTCGATCCGTCGAGCGGCTGTGCGAGCGGGAGCAACGATTCGAGAGTGGCGGGTCGACCCCGACAGCGGCTTGCTGGACATTGATGAGCTCAGCCTGCTGTTGAGTGAGAAGACGAAGGTGGTGGCCTTTCCCCATTGCTCCAACATCATTGGCCAAGAGAATGATGTTGCTCGCATCTGCGAAATGGTGCACCAAGTTGGGGGCTGGGCCATTGTCGATGGCGTCTCTTTCGTTCCTCACAGCATTCCGGATGTCGGCGCTTTGGGAGCGGACGTGTACCTATTCAGCTTGTACAAGGTCTACTCGGTTCATCAGGGACTGATGGTGCTGCGTCGCGGCCTGATGGAAGCGTTGCCCAACCAGGGGCACTACTTCAAAGACGGTTCACCTTGGTACCGGATGACTCCGGCCGGACCCGACCACGCTCAGGTGGCGGCCTCAACCGCTGTCTTGGACTACATCCAGCGACTGGATGCACATCACCAAGAGCATGCAACAGATGGAGACGTCGACCTGGCCTCCGCATGTCGGCGAGTCTCGAAACTCTGGACCGAGCATGAGGACCGACTTCTCGGGCCAGTCTTGGAGTTCCTGGATCAGCACCCGGGGGTTCGGCTATTGGGGCCAGCTGATCTCAATGCGGGACATGATGGTGCCCACCGCTGTCCGACCGTTGCCTTCGACGTCGCCAATCCAGCCACCGTCGCCGATGCGCTCATCGAACGCAAGATCATGACCAGCTCCGGCGACTACTACGCGGTACGGGTGTTGGAGGGAATTGGAGTGAGCCCGGACCCTGGCGTCGTTCGGGTGTCCTGGGTCCACTACACGTCCGAAGCCGACGTTGAAGCCTTGCTGTCTGCTCTGTCTGATGTGCTACCCGAGTCCTGAGTCACTGATTGGAACTTGACTATTCGAACCGAGCAACCCGAACGTGATCCTCGACCGTGCTCTGGACCAACGATTGGCGCTAGAAGTGCTGGATGATCGGGAACTCTTTGCTCAGAAGCAACGACCAGTCCGTGTATGGAAAAAGATTGTCCAACAAGGGGCCCGATGAGCGTTAGACAATGGCGGCCACGGCTGAGGCGTTTACCTGGTCGCTTGCTCCTTGGGCTCGTCGCGCCCCTCCTACTGACAGCAGTCGGGAGTGGTTGTGGAGAAGACCTTTCGGGTCAGGCCCTTGGCGGCATTGTTCGATCACCAGCACCCGAGGTTGGTGACCTGGCTGTCCCGAGAGCCCGTGATGGGGCCGATCACTATCTCAGGGCCGACCCGGGCAAGGTCCTCGTTGTCTACTTCGGCTACACGGCATGTCCCGACGTTTGCCCAACGACAATGGCCGATCTCTCAGCAGCGCTTGAGAACCTTGGCGACAAAGCAGAAGGGGTGCAGGTAGCCATGATCACCATCGATCCTGACCGGGACTCCAATGAGATCTTGAGCGGCTACCTCGGCCACTTCGTCGAAGGGGGTTACGCCCTTCGGACCGAAGATCCACAGGTGTTGCGTTCCGCCGCCGACGGCCTTGGCGCCGGCTACTCCGTGGACATCACTGAAGACGGAGAGGTAGAGGTTGGCCATACTGCCTTTCTCTATGCCGTGGACGAAGACGGGAAACTGCTCGTGACCTGGGCCTTTGGTACACCATCGGCAGAGATCGAACGCGACTTGGACATCCTGCTCTCTCGGACGAAGGCGTAGGATTACGCCATGAGAAGAATCTGGATGATGGTTACTGCCATCGCTCTTACCCTTGCTGGTTGCACCAGCGACGATGGGGATCTCACTTTCGACGATGCTTCGTTGGAGAAGGCCGACTTCAACTATGTCATTCCCTTGGGATCTGGCGTGCGTATCGATGCCGGCGAACCCCTGGACATCCTTCCGGGTCGTCTGGAAGCCAAGGTCGGTCAGGTAATCCATATCAAGAACGAGGATGACCGGGGGCATCTTGTCGGCCCCTTCTTCGTTGGAGCGCACGAGGAATTGAGCCAGCGCTTCTCCTCTCCGGGCGAACTGGTTGGTGACTGCTCGGTCCATCCGAGCGGTCAGTTTGTGGTCTCGATCACCCAGTAATGGTTCATTACCTGGCCAGAGTCTTCGCCGTTGGAGCCTTGCTACTGGTAGGTCTGGCCGGGCCGGCAGCAGCAGATGCGGCGGGTCCAACGGACTATCGCAGTGAGATCCTCAGCATCGAGCCAGCGGTATCCGGCCTGAGTGTCAGGATTATCGGCGGGGACTCCTTCGTCATGCTTGAGGTTGAATCGGGCCTGGAAGTGATCGTCACTGGCTATCAAGGTGAGCCCTATTTGCGAATCCTTCGATCTGGCTTGGTTCAAGAGAACCAGCGTTCGCCGAGCCATTTCCTCAACGAAGATCGCTACGCCGAGGACGCACTACCAGACGAAGCGTCAGCAGAGGCCGACCCCGAGTGGCTCACGGTTGATGACGACGGCACATGGGCTTGGCATGACCACCGCACCCACTGGATGAGTCCGAGGCCGCCTCCTGGGTCCAAACGCGGCGACCAGATCGTTGAGGGAGTCATTCCGCTGATTGTTGACGGGGTGCCAGTCGAGGTGTCTGTTGGGTCCTACTGGCTGGAGTCACCGTCGCCAATCATGCCGCTGATTGGCTTTCTGATCGGTGCTAGTGCTGTCGCCACTGGGTTGGCAGGCAAGTTGAAGTGGGATTGGTTGCCGATTGCGCCCGTTCTTGTTCTTGCTTTCGTGGTTGGCGCATGGCAAGTGTTCTCGCTCCCCCCGGAAACTGGACCGAGTTTCTTGAACTTCGTATGGCCGCTGATTGGGCTACTGGCCCTAGCCGGCGTGCCCCTTTTTCAGGACTCAAGCCAGCGTCTCTTTGCGGTCACCCTGATGCTGGTTGGCGCTGTAAGTCTGGCTATCTGGGGCATAGCACGACGAAGCTTCCTCTTTGCGGCCATTCTGCCAACAGAGGCCCCCGCTGGACTGGACCGATTCACTACTGCCTTAGCCTTGGTGATTGGGATAGGGATGGCTGCCCACCTGGTCCGGGCCCTCCTACGGCCCCATTCACTGAGCTCCTAAAAGGTCACCGGTCGCCAGTTTGGGCGAAAACTGGCGACCGGGATCTTGACCCGTAGACACCGACCAAGCGGATCTACGGTTCGATTGTGGCTATTACCGGCTATGGGGCGCTGTCCTGGACCTTGACCTTGACGACGTGTTCGCCCCCGGTCTCAAAATCGAGCGTGAGCTCGAATTCTTGGCCCTCTTCCAGAGGCTCAACCAGATCAATGAGCATGAGGTGAAGACCACCTGGCATGAAAGAAACGGTCTCACCCTTGGGTAGAGCTACTGACTCGACAGGCGCCATAGACATTGCTCCGGCCGGCATGCCTTCGTTCTCCATTTCGGCCATGTGTTCTTCGTGGTCCATGTCTTCCATGTCTTCGTGGTCCATGGAGTCGTCATCGCCCATCTCTGCCATGACGGTTTCGTGTAGCTCAGCTTTGGCGGCAATGGATGAGTCGACCGAGGCTCCCAGAAGGGTGTCGCCCTCTGCGGTGGACAGATCGAAGTAGACGACGCCAGCAGAACTCATGGCCGGGCTGGTCCTCGACCATGTCCCACTGACCTCGACACCTGAGGCATCGCCCCCGCAGGCTGCCATTGCGCTCGCACCAAGCAGGAGAGCACCGCTGGTAGCTACGGACCTTAGAAGATTCATTGAGGGGTGTTCCTTATGCAAAACAACGTCCCGTGTGCGGACGCGGGTGGCGGGCGCCACCGTTATCGCACAAGTCGTTGTCCCAGCCCGATTGGTTCCCATTCGACGGAAGTTTTGAACCGCTGAGGATCAATGAGCGACGAGCAACAAATCCCTAACCACTGTTTTGCTGGCCCCATTGCTGCTCCGGACCGGAAGCCTGAAGATCCTGGACCAGATCAGCCCGGGCCCGGGCGATGCGTGAACGGACAGTTCCAACGGGAACCTCAAGCACCAGTGCCGCTTCGGCATAGGGCAACCCGATAATCTGGGTCAAGATGAAGGCTTCACGGCGATCTGGATGCAGCCCTTCAATGGCCGAGTCGATTTCGACTGTTGAGTCCATGGCAGCGGATAGTCCGTGGACCGAGGCCAAGGTGACAGCTGCGTCGTCGATTCGGCGGCGACGGATATTTCGACGGGTTGCGTCGACACAGACACGCCGACAAATGGTCAGCAACCATGGGCGTGCTCCAGAGTCTCCCCGGAACCGATGCAAGCTACCGATTGCTCGTTCAAACGTTTCTTGTGCGAGGTCATCAGCATCATTGCGATGACCGAGATACGCACAAAGTCGCCACACATCACCCTGAGTGAGAGCGACGAACTGGCCCAAGGCTCCAAGGTCTCCATCGCGGGCTGCCAAAGCCAACGTGGTCATCTGGTCATTCTTGGATGTGTGGGGCACAAGCAAAGTGTGCCCGACAACGAGGGCGAAGGCACCAAGGGAACGTCACCGGCTTGGAACTTTCTAGCTCCAGGCAACGACTAGGAATTCATGGACTGCCATATAGCTCGCGAAACCTTGTCTGCTGATCTCGATGAGGAAGCCACCAAGGACGAGGGGATTGCCCTTCGCCTGCATCTCGCCGACTGCGAACCGTGTCAGTCCTATGAGGCTTCAGCGATGCAGCTTCATAGGTCGGTCCGAATTCGTGAGGTCGACCCAGTTCCGAATATGGTGTCGTCAGTCTTGGCCAGCGCTCGGCCGCCACGTCTGGGTCGGGGTGAGTGGATCCGTTACTCCCTCGGGTTGGTTGCGGCCACCAACCTGTTTCTTGGACTACCAGATCTCCTCCTACGTCCGGTTGTCGACGGCCACGACAACCGCCATCTAGGTGCCTTCACGGTTGCTGTCTCGATTGGACTCTTGTTTGCTGCCCTCCGGCCACAGCGTGCTTACGGGCTTCTGCCCTTTGCCGCTGCCCTTGGTTTCACCATGCTGATTGGAGCTGGCGTTGACACGGCGCAAGGCGGGCAGTCCTTGCTGGCTGAGAGCACGCACATTCTTGATCTCGTGGGATTGTGCTTGCTCTGGCTGATGTCCGGCGGGCGAGTGCCGTTCGCTCGCTGGAAGATCGCCTCACCTGCCCGAGTTCTTTCGTGAACGATGGGGGTGCAGGTGGAGCTAGGGCTCCACAATGGCGAAGTTGGACCGGAACGTGTCCAGGTTGCCAAATACGGTTAGCAGATTCTCCGGGTCCCCAGCCAGTGTGACGGATCCATCAGCGATGGCATCGGGAAAGGTCATTTGTCCAGCGATGATTCCTACCAGCGCAGCCTTGCTCAACGTCAAGCTGGCACCAGCGGCTGCCGTCGTGTCGGCGGTGGTGCGTCGGGTTGAAAGCGCTTGGTTATCGAGACTGAGCAGCCAATGCTCATCCAAGTCCGTGAAGTGCCAATGGATACTGGCTTGTAGGCCAACGACTGACTCGGATTGGAGGCGGACGGCGATGGCATCAAAAATCTGGTCAAGTTCCAACGCCTGCAGCAAGCCCCCACGTCTGGTCTCTCGCGATGGCGGGGGGCCTTCCCGTAGTTCTTGTGCTCCCATGAGGTAGGCGTTGCGCCAGGTCGCCGACTCGCAACCGTAGCCAAGTTGCTCAAACGCATCGGCTTGCAACGATCGTCCTGCCTGATGAGACGGCTCGCTGAAAACCAGATGGTTGAGAACCTGAACAACCCAGCGATAGTCGCCCTGATCAAAGCTCGCCTTGGCCTTGCTCACCAGCTTGTCGGCCCCACCCATGAACTCCACATAGCGCTGACCGGCTTCGGCTGGGGGATAGTTCCAAAGACTGGCCGGATTCCCGTCATAGAAACTGAGGTACCGGGAGTAGACGGCCTTGACATTGTGGACGAGTGTCCCGTAGTAGCCCCTGGTGTGGCTCTCATCAAGGAAGCTCTGTGGCAGCTCTAACATCTCGGCGATCTCGGTACCGGTGAAGCCGTGGTTGGCCTGCCTCATTGTCTGGTCGTGAATCCAGCGGTAGAGGTCGCGCTGCTTGGCCAGGAACTCGGCGACATTCTCCTGGCCCCAGCGCGGCCAATGGTGGGAGGCGAACATGATGGTGGTGTCGCTCCCAAACATTTGCAGTGCTTCATCGATGTATTTGGACCAGCTCAGGGTGTCCCGAACCTGAGCCCCTCGGATGGGCACCAGGTTGTGCATGTTGTGAGAGCAGTTCTCGGCCATGCAGAGCCAGCCCTTGTCGGGGAAGAAGAAGGTCATCTCTGCTGGAGCCTCTGCCTCGGGGGTGTACTGGAAGATGATCCGTACTCCGTCAACGGTGAGCTCTTGTCCGGTTTCTCCAATGGATTCGGTTGGGGCAATGAGTCCAGGGGGAGCAGTGGGGAAAGCCTTGCCGAGGCCACAGTCGACATGACCCCGTGGACCGACGGGCAGGAGAGGGCCGAACTGGTAGGTGGAGCGACGCGCCATCGCCGGGCCGGCGATAATGTTTTCAGCCACGGCTTCTCGCATGAAACCTTCAGGTGCGATGATCCGCACCTCACCAGCATCGACCGCTTCTTGGCTGGTTACTCCTTCGATTCCCCCGAAGTGGTCGGCGTGGCTGTGGGTGTAGATGACGGCTTGGACTGGTCGTTCGCCCAGGTGCTCATTGGCCAGCTCCAGGCAGGCCCTTGCTGTCCATTCAGTGGTGAGTGGATCAATGATTATCCACCCGGTTTCGCCCTCGATGAAGGTGATGTTGGAGATGTCATATCCCCGGGCTTGCCAGAGGCCATCATCCACCTTGAAAAGGCCGTGGGGCTGATTGAGTCTGGCTTGGCGCCACAGGCTGGGGTGAACGGTGTCGGGACACGAGCTTGCCGGTGCGGCTCCAGCTGCAGCTACCGCTTCGTCAATGAAGCTGTAGCGGGTGAGGTCCCAGGCTGGCCCGTAGGGGCCATCGATAATGCCCGTCGGGTGACTAGCGATGAGCCCCCGGCTTGCCCGTTCGAAGTCGTCGCCGTCCATGTCGAGGGTTTTACCCTGCAAGCGGTTTCGCTCGGCGGTGGCTGCGGTGGCAGGCTTGGACTGGCTCGGTCGGTCGAAGTCTGAGGAAGGCGACATCTGAGTAGTCTGTCTCACTGACCCATCATCTCGCCAACTGGGCGATAGAGAGTGCTGATGATTCAGAAGTTGCGCGCCATTTCCATCATCGAAGCCGTGAGCTACCTCATGCTTCTTGTCGCCATGATTTTCAAGTACGGCTTTGACAACGAGGCGGGTGTCAGAGTGCTTGGGCCAATTCACGGAATCCTCTATCTGGTCTACGCCGCGGCCCTAGTCATCAACTTTTCTGCTCTTGGTTGGAAAGCCACTCGTTTGATTGCCGCCCTGTTCTTGGGTGCCCTGCCCTTCGGAGGCTTTATGGTTGATCGCTGGTGGCTGCAGGCAGCAGAAGTTGAGTCTGCTTCGGCGGCCAGTTCCTTGTAGGCCCGAGGGACGGCACTCCTTCGCCGAGCTAGTCTGAGCCCGGGGACGATTGTTGTGTCCTCGATCGAATCACAGACAGGAACTGTACATGTCCAAGAGTTTTGATCGCTTTCGTGCTCATCCGTGGCATGGCCTGCCTATTGGTCCGGACGCCCCGGCCCATGTCGATGCCTATATCGAGATCACACCATTTGACGCCGTCAAGTACGAGATCGACAAGCGGACGGGCTATCTACGGGTTGATCGCCCGCAAGGAAGCTCAGCGCTGCCGCCGACACTCTATGGCTTCATCCCCCGGACCTACTGCGCTGAGCGGGTAGCAGCCCTGACCCCGGGTGCCGAGGTTGGAGACATGGACCCGTTGGACATCTGTGTGCTGAGCCAGCAACGGATCGATAAGGCCGAAATCGTGACACCGGCCAGGGTCGTAGGTGGAATTCAGCTACTTGATGATGGCGAGGCTGACGACAAGATCGTCGCCTTGCTGGAGAGCGACCCAGTCTTTGATTACGCCAAGGATCTGAAGAACTTGCCGGTCACCGTGATCAACCGCATCGTGCACTACTTCGGAACTTACAAGCTCGATATCAGTGGCGAGAAGCCCAACTCAATCGAGGTCGTCGGCACCTACGGTCGAGAGCACGCCCTACAGGTCATCGAGGCGTCAATGGAGGACTACAACCAACACTTCCCCGCCGATGATCGCCGCCAGGATCACGAGTAATTTGACTAGTCCGACCAGGCTAGGACGGGCTCAACTTGAAGGTCTCGTGTCCATTGCTGACAGCGAAGTTCCAATCCGAGACTCCTACATTGCTGTTTCAACTGGTCGCTGCAAGTTGCCTCCCGTTGGCTATCTGGCATTTCCGGAGGCTGACGGTGACTGCCATATCAAGTACGGCCATATCCAAGGCGATTCATCCTTCGTCATCAAGGTGGCAACGGGATTTTATCAGAACCCGGCCAAGGGTCTGTCGTCCAGCAACGGCATAGTTCTGGTCGTGTCCGCCCTGACCGGACAGATAGAGGCCATCTTTGAAGACGAGGGATTCCTAACCGATCTTCGAACCGGAGTCGGCGTCGCCATCGCAACCAAAGCATTGAGTCGACCTGATGCCACCAAGGTTGGTGTTATTGGCAGTGGAGTACAGGCGCGGCACCAGATTCGTTGCCTGAGCACTCTGATGAATGATCGTGATCTAACGTTCACGGTTTGGGGCCGAGCGGTGCAAAAGCTTGATCTGTTCTGTTCTGATTTCCGAGCCGAGGGAATTGAGGTGGTGGTTGAGACTGACCGCCAGAAGCTATGTGAGACCTCCGAAATCATCTTGACCGCCACTCCGGCCAGCTCTCCACTGGTCATGGCCGATTGGATCAAGCCGGGAACCCACATCACCGCCAGTGGAGCGGATGCTCCTGGCAAGCAAGAGTTAGAGACGAAACTCTGTGCAAGAGCCGACCTGTTGGTGCTGGACAGTATCGACCAGTGCCTCGACCATGGCGAGGTTGCAACCGCGCAGTCCGAAGGACTTCTCTCACCGCGTAGCTATACCGAGCTGGGCCTCGTCCTGTCGGGTGCTACGAACGGTCGTCGGTCAGACCAGGAAACTACTATTGCCGATCTGACCGGTCTGGGGAGCCAGGACATTGCCATCGCCCAGGTAGCCCTCACCGCCTACCGGAACAAGACAGACTAAGAAGCTTGGATATCCCAATGCCCGAACAAGACTCTGAAGCAATCACTATCCATACCGTTGCCGCGGCAGCGATTCGGGCTCGGCGGCGAATCAAGGACGATGTCTACGAAACGCCTCTGATCCCGTCCAAGAGCATTGGACCTCAGTCGGACACAGACCTTCGATTCAAGGCCGAGAATTTCCAGCTAACGGGCTCGTTCAAGCTGCGGGGAGCCAGCAACAAGATGAGCATCATGGCCGGGGGCGGACCGCTGATCACCGCCAGCTCTGGTAATCACGGGATCGCGTGTGCCAAATCCGCCGCCAAGTACGGGTTAGATCTACAGGTGGTTGTACCCGAGAACGTGGCCGTAGCCAAGCTAGAAAAGATCAAGTCCTATGGGGTCACCGTGAAGCTGCACGGTCAGGAACCCAACGCCGCTGAACTCCTCGCCCGCCAACTGGCTGAGGATACCCCTGGGTTGACCTACGTTTCTGCCTACAACGATTCCGATGTCATCGCCGGTCAGGCAACCATCGCTATTGAGCTACTGGAGCAATGTCCCGAGATAGACAACGTCTTCGTCTCGATGGGGGGCGGAGGTCTAATCAGCGGGATTGGTTCGGTATTCAAGAGCTTTAGCCCGACGAGCAAGGTGTTCGGAGTATCGGCTCACAACACCGCAGCGCTTGAGGCGTCAATGGCGGCGGGGCAGGTAGTAGAGACCCGACACCTGGAGACACTTGCAGACGGAGTTGCTGGCGGGGTAGACGAAGGCAGCATCACCCTTCCTTTGGCCATTGCCGTAATTGATGAGGTCGTCAACTGCTCCGAAGAAGAAATCGCCAGCAGCTTGCGTCGACTAGCCATCGAAGAACACCAGCTCGTGGAAGGTGCTGCAGCTCTGGCCCTAGCTGGGTTCGAGAAGATCGCCCATCAACTCCGGGGCCAGACCAGCGTGGTTGTTCTGTGCGGCTCCAACTACGACGATGCCAAGATTCTTTCCCTTCTATGAACGATATGTTGCAGGACTAACACAGGCTTAGCCAGGGCTGTTTTCACCCTGATGATCGTCGCCTCGGGTCAATGACTAATTGATCTCGGCAAGACCAGAGGTCGTGAGCATGGTCGACTCGGCATCCTTGATAGTTATGGTTGAGGCACCGCTCGCCGATCCGCTTATCTTGCCAGAAGCCCAAACGATCTGAGTGCTCTCTCCACTGGCCTCGAGTATCATCGTGCTCGCTTGGTAGTCCGATGCGTCGATGGCTGACGCACCGCTGGAGGTGAGTTGCAACGCATGATTGCCGCCGGCAGTTTCGCCAGCAACCACGATGCGAGCCATCCCGTCTGCCATAACGTGATCAAGGGACGGAACAACGACCTTGACGAGGAGGCCATCGCTCGGTTCGAGTCCGTCGACGATGGCAAGTTTCAACACCGTTCCATCGACACGAACATCCAGATTGTCGTGCAGATTATCGTCAGTCACTATCGAGATACCCGGATCAGATTCTGGATCGACTACGACTGTGACTTCGTAGATTCCTCCGGCCTCGATTGAGTCAAAGTCAGAGACTTGCACGGTCTCCTCGGTAACGATCCCACTTCCGTCCTCGCTGAAGTCGATCTCAATGTTGCCACCGCAGCCACTCGATAGCAGGCCGACGAAGGCCAAGATCGCCAGGCCTTGGGCTATTGAAGACTGAAGGACTAGACGGCTGTCGGTGAAGGTTCTGGATGGGTCAGACATGCAGCAATTCTGACTTCTCGTCCTGGCCATGTGAATCAGTACTGACCCTGACGGGCCCCTGAGTCACCTCGTTTGCACTCAGGGGCCGGGCGTTCTTTGTGAGTAGCCGAAGCGGCTCCTGGTGATATGGCCTATCTCGTGGGAAAGGTGACTGGAATGCTTCGAGGGCCGCGTACCTGACCACCGGCCCATGTCACTGACTCCGGATCGGTGAGTTCGAACTCAGGAATGGCTTTGAACCACTCCTCCAGCGCTAAACGAACTTCCATCCGAGCAAGGTTTGATCCAGCGCAGCGATGAATACCAACGCCAAAGGCAAGGTGACGGTTTTTGGCCCGGTCGATGATGAACTCGTCGGCATCTTCGAAGACGTCCGGGTCTCGATTGGCTGCCGGGAAGCTCATGAGCACACGGTCGCCTTCTGGGATGGGACACCCGTTGATCTCTGCACCGTCTTCGGCCACCCTGGCCATGGTGACGGGGGCATAGAACCGAAGGATCTCTTCAATAGCCAATGGCCATACGTCAGGATCCTCCACCATTCGCCGGCGATCCTCGGGGTGTGCGGCGAAGTGGTACATGGCCGCACCAATGGCACTCCATGTTGTGTCGATTCCGGCAACCATTAGGAGGAAGGCTTCGCCAAGGACGAACATTTCATCAACTGGTTCACCCTCAACCTCGGAGTTGATGAGATCGCTGATCAGATCCTCGGTAGGCGTTTCCTTACGCTTGGCGATTTCTTCCAGCAGGAAGGATGCTGTTGCCATTACGGCCTCTTTTCGTCGGTCCTTGTCGTACGCGTACTCGAGGATTCCACGGACCCAGCCCACAAAATCATCGCTCTTGTCTTCAGACACACCCAGGAGGGCGCCAATGACCCGAACTGGGATCTGCTGGGCATAGTCAGCAGCAGCGTCGGCCTTGCCGGCATCGATAAATCCGGCAATCAGTCGCTGGCAGAGTTCCCGGGTTCCTGCCTCATAACTCTCAACCGCCTTTGGAGCCATCGAAGGCAGAATCAGTCTCCGTGTCCAGGTGTGCAGTGGCGGGTCGGCATCAATTGGCGGCACACCACCCGGAAGCATCGAGTCTCCATCCTCTTCGTCGTCGCCTGGGCCCACAACTGAAATGCCGTGCCCGGAGGGAAAGTGTTCAATGTCCCGGGCCGTTGCTTGCACGTCCTCATAACGCACGGGAAGCCATGATCCGCCATGGAGATCGGAATGAGCGACGGGGCACTTGTCCCGGTAGTTGGCCCAGAATTCACCAGGATTAGCGACATAGTCGTCACCGAACAGGTCGTAATTCTGAAAGCGTTCGTCGGAGTTATTGAGAGACGGATCAGTCTGGGTCATGTCGGGTCCATCAGATGGTTAGTGGTGTTGCCTGGTCGGCGTTGCTCAGAACCTAGTCCAGTCCTTACTGTGTAAGCCATTTCACCCCAACCGGCCTTCTGGCACCGGTCTGATGCCGTATGTGGATCGCAGGAACCCGCAGGGCTTCCCCCGGTGCCAGTTCGGCGCTGGGGGTTGAGACGGCCCAGGCCAACTGATGTTCTGGGGTTGGGCGGTGGAGACCAAATGTCCAACGCCCAGGGTCATCGTCGTGGATCTCCGCAAACGAAACGGCAATCTGTCGAGCGCTTTCGCCTTGTCCTTCTTCCCCTGGCTTAAGGTCAAACCAGAAGTTGCGAAGGGGAGTGACTAGGCCAGTCCCGATGGCCTTGATGTATGACTCCTTCAGGGTCCAATACTCAAAGAACCGGCGCCGCTGATCCTCACCATCCAGTTGCTCGAAGATGGCGAACTCTGATGGGGCGAAGGATCGTTTGCCGACTCCAAGCAGGTCTGTGGTTCGTGTCGTCGTCTCGACATCAACTCCGCAGTCGATGTCACGCGCCACCAGCAGTGCGTAGAGCGAATCGGTGTGGGAAAGACTGAATCGCAGGCCAACCAGTTCCTGGTGCGTCTGCAGAAGGTCATTGGCTAGTTCGGGACGTCCGTGAGGACCGAACTCGAACATCCATTCTGACTCCGACAGCCTGGGGAAGTACGAAGTCAAAACCCGTCGCACAAAACTATGACTCAGGAGAAAACGCCGCTGAGCCGTCACCACCGTGAAACGGTCATGACGACTCAGTTCGTGCGAATCAAGCCACGCCGATTCCGAAGGGCAATCTTCGGGGCGGGCTAGCCAGATATGGGTGCTCTTGTTGAGCTCGTTGAGAGGGTCGATCTAGGGGTTATAGCCGAACATGGACTTGGCCTCAAGGAACTCCTTCAGACCGTGCACACCGAACTCTCGGCCGTTGCCCGATTGCTTGTAGCCACCGAAGGGAACGTCCATGGCTAAAGCAGCGCCATTGATGTGGATCATGCCGGTGCGAATCTTGCGAGCCACGGCGCGAGCATGATCAAGATCAGACGAGCTGACGTAGCCGGACAGGCCATAAACAGTGTCATTGGCAATCCGAATGGCGTCTTCCTCGTCCTCGTACCCAATGAGCACCAGGACCGGACCAAAGATCTCTTCTTCGGCCACCGTCATCGACGGGTCGACGTTAGAGAATACGGTCGGGCGAACGTAGTAGCCCTTGTCCAGACCCTCGGGCCGGCCGGGGCCGCCGCTTTCGAGCGTTGCCCCTTCTTCGATGCCCTTCTGGATCAGTCCTTGGATCTTGTTGAACTGGGCTTCAGAAACGACGGGACCAGTTGTGGTTCCTTCGGCATCGGGGGCGCCGACGACCAGCTTGGCGGCGGCTTCCTTGGCGATGGCGGCTGCTTCGGCCATGCGAGCGGCCGGGACCAGCATGCGAGTGCCTGCGTTACATGACTGCCCACTGTTGGCACACATTCCCGCTACGTCTCGGCTGATCACCTTTTCAAAGTCGGCATCATCCAGAATGATGTTGGCGGACTTGCCACCAAGTTCCTGGGCAACACGCTTGACCGTGGGGGCTGCGGCCTGGGCCACGGCGATGCCAGCACGGGTCGAACCGGTAAAGGACATCATGTCAATATCAGGGTGCTCGCTCATGGCGGCACCAACGACGGGTCCAGCACCGTTAACCAGGTTGAATACACCTGGCGGGACACCCGCAGCATCCATGACCTCAGCGAACAAGATGGCGTTGAGTGGAGCGATCTCGGAGGGCTTCAGAACCATGGTGCAGCCAGCGGCGATTGCGGGGCCGACCTTGGCTGCAATCTGATTGAGCGGCCAGTTCCAGGGGGTAATGAAGCCACAGACGCCGATTGCTTCATAGGTCACTTCGGAGGTGCCGACTGACTCGGAGAACTCGAATCCTTCCAAAGCAGCTTTGGCGAACATGAGGTGACCAATGCCCGAGGGTGCCTGGGCCCGGGTGGCCAGCATGGTTGGTGCACCCATCTCTTGGCTCACGGCAACCGCAATCTCGGGCATGCGCTCTCCGTATGCGGCGATCATCTTGTCCAGAAGTTCCAGGCGTTCTTCCTTCGTGGTTTGGGAGAAGGTGACGAACGCTTCCTTAGCCGCTGCGACCGCAGCATCCACGTCGGCTTCGTTGCCAAGGGCAATCGTCGCGATGACCTCTTCGGTTGCCGGATTGATGACGTCGAGGGTGTCGCTGCCCTGAGGATCGACCCATTCACCATTGATGTAGAACTTCTGGTTGTTACTCATGACCGCTATCGAAACACACCCCAGAGGTGTTGTCCAACCTGGTCGAAAAGCAGTAGACCCACGGGTTAGTGAGGGCAGAATGCCGTGCTATTTCAGTTTGCGTTCGAACAGATCCAATAGTCGTTCCCAATGCTTCTCAGAGGCCTCGCGCACATATTGATCTCGCTCGGCGAAGGCAAACCCGTGTTCGGTGCCCGGATACCACTCAACCTGTCCTGCGGTTCCGGCCGCTGCCATGGCTGCTTCGAACTCGGCGATGGTTTCGGGTGGTGCGTAGCTGTCAGTTTCGGCGCAAGCGACATAGATCTCGGCCTTGATCGGATCAAGATTGCGGTGTGGGGAATCTCCTTTGTCTGTTGCCAACCGGACGCCGTGAATGGAGGCAGCAGCCTTCACATGGTCCGGGAAGGTGGAAGCAACGACCAGGGCGAAGGGCCCACTCATGCAATAGCCGACCGTGCCAATCCGGGTTGCGTCAGCATCCAGGTGATTGTGAGCCCAGCCAAAAATGGCCCGGGTGTCCTCGATGACCATGGCGTTACTGAGCCCGTCCATGAGTTCGACCATGCGATCGCGGTCTTCGGTTTCGAACACGTTGTACTCGCGAACCTCTCGGTAGTAGAGGTTGGGGGCGATCACGAAGTAGCCGTGGGACGCAATCCTGCGGCACATGTCTCGTAACTCTTCACGCATGCCTGGGGCGTCCATCAAGAACAAGATGACCGGACTGGGCGTGGAGGGTTCATCAGAAGACCTGGTGTCCGGGAGAGCGACGAATGTGTTGACTTCGCCTGATGCTGTCTCCAATTCAAGTTCAAGGTCGATCACATCTCGCATCTGCGGGTTCTCCTGCGTCACTTGTTGTTCGTACTCCAGTTACTAGGAGAGTAGTCGCAGGGCGTTCTTGACCCTCTTGCCAGTGACTTTGTCGGATATAGCCAGTTGGGGAGCGAACTGCCTGACCCGAAGTTCCTCCATCAGCCACGAGATCTCCTCCAGCTCGTCGAACTTGTCCGATTGGCTGCATGCGGTGCGGTAGAGCTTCTCGACATCACGACAAATGGTGAGAGCATCAAGATCTCTAGCAGGCGAGCTCGCCAGCGACTCAAGTCGAAGGACAATGCCATCCAGGTACCGGGCGACGTCCGGTAGCCGCGTGAATCCAACGCCGGTCAACATGCCTGCATAGACCAGACGATCACGGTGAGCCCGAGCATCGTCGAGGCTCGGCCCTAGACGGTCGAGCTTGCCTGCTTGACCCTCGAAAGGGTCAAGCAGGACGTCTATTCGTTGGAGTGTTGGCAGGATCCTGTTCATCGCCGTTCCGACACCTGCGAGAAGTTCGGAGGTTGATTGCTGGGAGTAGATTCTGAGAAGGTCTTGACCTTCCTGGGTAAAGCTCGGGCCGCCTCGCTCACTGAGCACATGGTCCAGCACACTGGTGACGGCATCAATGAACCATTCAGCCTTCGACTGGGTGGTGTTGGCAATCATGGCCATCTGAGCGTCACTGCTGAGCATCTGATCCAGTGCCCTCATGGGGGACTTGAGGTCCAGGTAGAGGAGGCGGCGAGTTCCCGCCCACATGGATTCTTCCTGCTCATCTGCGGTGGCCTGCAAGCGGATGGAGACGGTGCTGCCCTTGTCAACGAGTGAAGGGAATGCCTTCACCACATGATCCCCAGACCTGGTTTCAACTGTTTGAGGAAGATCGCCAAAGTCCCACTCGGAAATCCCGTCTCGTTCCACCTCGTGTCTTGCCTCACCCAGAGCTTGGCGAATTTGGGAGTCCAGGCGCACTTTCAAGGACTCCAGATCTTTTCCAGCGGCCAGGGTTTGCTGCGATGAGCCAACGACTCGAAAGGTTGGACGCAGGTGACGCGGCAGACTTTCCGGACTAAACGTCTGAGCTTTGAGGGCGACGCCGGTCTGGCGTTCAAGCACTCGAAGCAGGGCCCGGTCAAAGGTGCGGTCGCCTTGTCGATCAGGTGGGAGGTCAGCCAGTGCGTTGGCAACGGTGGTTGGAATCGGGGATAGGGCTTTGCGGGTTGGCTTGTCCAAGGATCGGACGAGGAGTTCGGCTGCCTCTTGCCTGAATCCGGGGACCAGCCAAGAGAAGTCATGGCTCTCGAGTTGATTGAGTACGGCTAGGGGCACATCGACGGTGATGCCGTCAATGGGTGATGTCGGATCGAACTCATAGGACAAGGCCAACACGAGGTCATGAATCGTGATGTGATCGGGGTAGGCATCGTGATCGATTCCCTCATCACGACCCCCAAGCAGGATGTCGTGAGTGAGGTCCAGTAACCGTGGCTCGTTGCTCTTCTTTGTTTTCCACCACGAGTTGAAGTGACGGGACGAGGTGACTGAGCTTGGAAGATGCTGGTCATAGAAGTCAAAGAGAAGTTGGCGATCTGCCATCAGATCGGGTTGCCGGGAGCGGGCCTCCAATGCGGCGACCTCCGCGGTGAGTTTGGAGTTCAGCAGAGCAAAGTCGTGTGTGGTGTCCCATTGGCCCTCAATGAGTGCGTGATGGATGAACATTTCTCGAGCCAACGAGGCATCAAAGTGCTCGAGGTTCTTGGTTCGTCCCCCAACCAGAGGTAGCCCATAGAGGCTGACTCGTTCGGTGGTGAGGGATGCACCTCGTTCTTCTTCCCACCAGGGTTCGGTGTAGGAGCGGGCAACAAGGTGCTCGCCCAGCCGCTCGGCCCAGGCCGGGTCGATCTGGGCCATAGTTCGGGCCCACAGCCGATTGGTTTCCACCAATTCTCCGGCCATGACCCATGTTGGTGGCTTCTTGGACAGGCTTGAGCCACTAGCCAGGACGAAGCGAGCATTCCGGGCACCAATAAACTCAGCTGGCTTGCTCCGCCCTTTGTCCGATTGTCTATTGTTGGGTTGGTTGGTAGTCGGTTTCGACTTCTTCTCATCCTTCATACCAATATGGGAAAGAAGCCCAGACAAGAGTGAATAGTGGATGTCCTCAGGTTGAGGCTCGTCGGTTGTTCGGGGAAGCTTTAGCTCATCCGCCACCCGCCGCAGTTGCCGGTAGACATCCTGCCACTCGCGAATCCGATTGAAGTTCAGAAACTCTCGCCGACAGAGCTTGCGAAACTGGTTCTGGGACCGGGCGCTTCGCTCGGTCTTCACATAGGTCCAGAGGTTGAGGAAGGTCAAGAAGTCTGAAGAGGGGTGAGCAAAGCGGGCGTGTGATTCTGCTGCTGCTTGGCGCTTCTCGGTCGGACGCTCCCTGGGGTCCTGCACCGAAAGGGCCGCGACGATGACCATGACCTCGTGAAGGCAAGAATTGCGGCCTGCTTCAATGATCATGCGGCCGAGTCGGGGATCGACCGGGAGCTTGGCCAACTTGCGGCCCATTGGGGTGAGCCACTTCGTCGTTCCAGCCTCTTCGGGATCGACGGCGTCCAGCTCTTCAAGGAGGGCGATGCCATCTCGAATGTTGCGCCGGTCGGGTGGCTCGATGAAGGGGAAGTCGACAATGTCGCCGAGGCCAAGTGCGGCCATTTGCAGGATGACCGATGCCAGGTTTGTTCGCTGAATTTCCGGGTCGGTGAACTCGGGACGGGACAGAAAGTCGTCCTCGGAATACAGACGGATGCAAACGCCGGGGCCGAGCCGACCGCATCGCCCGGCACGTTGGTTGGCCGATGCTTGGGATACAGCCTCGATCGGCAGGCGCTGCACCTTGGTTCGGTTGCTATAGCGAGAAATTCGCGCATTCCCTGGATCGATGACGGTTCGGATTCCGGGGACTGTCAGCGAGGTCTCGGCCACATTGGTGGCCAGCACGATGCGCCGCTTCTTGTGGCCGGTAAATACCCGGTGTTGTTCGGCGGCAGAGAGTCGGGCGTAGAGGGGGAAGATCTCGGTGTTGGCGAACTTTCGGTCTTCCAGCGCGTCGTGGGCATCACGGATGTCGCGCTCGCCGGCACAGAACACCAGGATGTCACCGTCCTGATCCCGCCATAGTTCTTCGACCGCGTCACAAATGGCGGTTGGCTGATCCCGCCGCTCACCCGATGGACGCAGCAGGGGCCGATAACGAGTTTCAACCGGATACGTCCTGCCCGAAACTTCAATGACTGGTGCATTATCAAAGTGGTCAGAGAACCGCTGGGTGTCAATAGTGGCCGAGGTGATGATGATCTTCAGGTCAGGACGACGAGGTAACAGTTGGCGCAAGATGCCGAGTAGGAAGTCAATATTGAGGCTGCGCTCGTGAGCTTCATCAATGATGATGGTGTCGTAACGCTTCAGCAGTCGATCACGCTGGATTTCAGCGAGCAATATTCCATCGGTCATGAGCTTGACGCGTGTGGACTTGCTGACCTGATCGGTGAACCGGACCTTGTAACCAACCAGGTCACCAAGCTTGGTTTCAGTTTCTTCGGCGATGCGTTCGGCCACGGCTCTGGCCGCCAGTCGACGAGGTTGGGTGTGGCCGATCAATCGGTCCTGGCCAAGTCCAAGGTCGACACAGATCTTTGGAAGCTGGGTGCTCTTTCCTGAGCCAGTTTCGCCGGCGACGATGATCACCTGGTTGTTGGCGATCGCTTCCTTGATCTCATCGAGACGGTCCGTGATTGGCAGCTCAGCTGGAAAGCTCAGTTTCATCGCTCGATCAGTCTCGTTGCTGGACAAATCCCCTCGCTGAATAGTCTCACAGCTTGATTGGCCGGGCGTAGATGGCTTTGAGGTAGCTGCCCTGGGGGAAGCTCACTGGATGATCGAGTGCATGCTCGGTTGTATTGAAGGTACGAAGGTCATAGCCATTAAGGCGGGCGGCTTCATGTACTCCATCAAAGAAGCGGTCGGCGCTCAACCTGCTGGAACATGATGACTGCACCAGAACGCCGTCCGCGGCCAGAAGAGCCAAAGCCAATGATGTGAGTCGTCGATAGGCCCGCTGAGCCCGGCTGATGTCTGCCTGCTTTTGGGCAAAGGATGGCGGATCAACAATGATCAGATCAAACCGCTGACCGTCGTCCGACAATCGCTCCATCTCCTCGAAGGCATCAGCAGTGGACGTGGTGACTGTGCAGTCCTGAATCATGGGATTCGACTGGTTTCTGGCCACATTGGCGAGGAGAGCTTCGATGGCCAGCGGTGCTTGGTCAATGGCGTGGACCGATCTGGCTTCTCCGGCCGCTGCGGCGAGCGTGAAGCCGCCGGTGCAACTGAACACATCCAGTACCCGTCGACCTTGGGACAGGGTGGAGACCAGCCTTCGGTTGTCGCGCTGATCCAAGAAGTGACCGGTCTTTTGGCCGGTCAGTAAATTGGCCCGAAGCCTGAGTCCGTTCTCGACAAAGTCGACGTGGGTAGCCGAACCGGCGTCGTTGGAATCCGAAGAGCCGTGATCTACCTCGACGAGCTGGTCGACTCCGGCCGAGTCCGCCTCAAGTCTGATCACCATGCCGTCTTCGGCGCCGAAGGTTTCGCCCTGAGCCACATTGCGAGAAAGTCGCAGCACAAGTCCGAGAGCGGCACTGTCTTTGGCAGCGCTATCCGTCGACTGCAGAAGCTGACTTAAGGCGGCGGCGATTGCAGTCAGGTGCGGAAGCCACGCTGCCGAATACAACTTGATGACGAGCCAGGAGTCATAGCGATCCACAATCAGACCGGGTAAGCCATCATTTTCGCCGTTGACAAGTCGGTAAGCCGATGTTCCGGCATCGTCTTGCAGAGGCCTGCGTAGCTCGATGGCGGCGCCAAGCCGTTCTGCCCAGAATCCAGCATCGATTGTCTTTGCTCGCCCGGAATGCAAGACCTTTATACGGATGGGAGAGTCGGGATCGAACAGGCCAATGGCGAGGAACTTGCGATTACGGTCGAAGATGACTGCCAAATCGCCTGATTCATGGGCCTGGTCACCTCCGGTAAACGGGGTGCCGGACTCGATGGATTGCTCAAAGATCCAGGGGTGACCACCACGGATCTGGCGTTGTGCGTCCTTCGTGACTCGCACTGCCATTCTCTTGCTCGCTGGAGTTGGCAATCGAAGCATCCTGGCACCGTAGCGTCCAGATGACATCGGGCCGGGCGAGTTGTTCCTCAGAAGGCATTTCGCTTGGAATTTTACCCAACACGACTCAGTTTGCTCCTGGCCTCTCCCTCAAGAAACCACGAAGAGTGACCGATACTACAAGTTATGCCTTCAACGTTCGAAGATGTCGACCATCTACTTCGGCGTGCGGGATTCGGCGGCACGACGGCTGAGATCAACGCACTCATGCCACTGGAATGGCCCGATGTCGTCAATCACGTTCTGGATACCTCGGCTGCTCCGTCGCCCGAAGCTGGGCTCCCCAGCCATAGCAGCGGTAGTAGCTGGCAACGCTATATCGAGATTGTGCAAGTTTGGATGAACCGCTGCCGCGTTTCTCCTACGCCGATCCAAGAAAAGATGGTCCTGTTCTGGCACGGTCACCTGTGTTCCAGTATCGACAAGGTCTCCGACGCACGCCTCATGTTCGACCAGAATCAGCTTTTTCGACGTGAAGGCCTGGGCGGATTCGAGAACCTGCTCCAGAAGGCGGCGGTCCAACCAGCCATGCTGCTCTATCTGGACAATGCCAGCAACGAGTCTGGTGATCCAAATGAGAACTTCGCCCGCGAACTCATGGAGCTGTTCACCCTCGGTGTTGGTCACTACAGCGAAGACGACGTGCGTGAGTCAGCCCGAGCCTGGACTGGACATGGCGTCGATGACGACGAGAGTCGCTACGAGTTTCACCCGGGCGATCACGACTACGGCCTCAAGACGTTCATGGGCGACGAACGAGACTGGGACGGACCACAAATCATTGATCGGCTCCTGAACGGGCCAACCAAGATGCAAGTGGCTCGCTTCATCAGCACCAAGATCTGGGAGTTCTTTGCCTATAGCGAACCAGACCTTTCGCTGGTTGAGCAGCTGGCCACTGGCTTTGCTGCAAGCGGACTCGACATGACTGCACTGCTGCGGTCCGTGTTTTTGCACCCAGAATTTCGCTCCCAACGGAGTCGTCAAGGACTGGTCCGAAGCCCGATTGACTTCATTGTTGCCCTCATGCGCCGAACCGGCGTCGATGCGGCAGTTGCCCACCCAGAATGGAATACCGAGCCAATGGGTCAGGCTCCGTTTCAGCCGCCAAACGTGGCTGGCTGGAAGCAGAACGAGGCATGGATCAGCCCATCAAACGTGTGGGGCAAGCGTTCCGCCGCAAGCACGGTCCGTTGGCACCTCCTGGAACACACCGACCTGTTGGACAATGACGATGCAACTGCAGCCGACGCGGTTGAAGCAGCCTTCCAGCTGTTTGGCATCTATAACCCCTCCGGGGCCAGCAGAAGCAATCTCGAACACTTCTACAACACCGAGCCACACGCATGGGCCCGTCGGGCTGGCTTGTTGCTCTTGACCCCACTCACTCCAGATTTTCAGATGGCCTGATATGCGCCTTGACACGACAATGATCCCCGAACCAACCCATTGCACGACGAGTTTTGGTGCCATGTCCCTTGGCCTGAAGCGGCGGCACTTCCTTCAGTCAATGGGAGCGGTTGGTGCCGCATCCATGCTGCCTCTCGCCCTCGCCGACATGGCTGAGGCGGCTTCTCCTGTTAGCCCGAGCGATGGCATCTTGTTGCTGATCACCATGAATGGTGGCTGTGACGCCCTGGATCTTGTGGTGCCTATCAGTGACGGCACCTACTATTCGAAGCGATCGGGCCTCGCAGTTCCTGCAGGTTCGACCCATCAGATCGATGCCAATCATGGTTTACACCCCGAGCTTGGAGCGATCAAGCAGCGTTGGGACGCTGGCCAAGTCGCGGTCATCGAAGGTGTCGGGGATCCGGCCGGAAACCTGAGCCACTTCGACAATATGGCCCGCATCATGGCGGCTCGTACGGGTGAAGGAACCCGTCGCACTGGTTGGCTGGGACGCTACATCGATGATCTTCCTGGCGGAAACAGCGCCTTCCACGGTGTCGCTTTTGGTGGTTCGGTGCCCCTGGATTCCCAGGGCGCCCGCCGTCAATCAACGGCCCTGCGAACCAATCACAACAGTCTCGTCAATCCGAACACCGCCGATGACTGGGAACGAAATCACATCCTGGCCATGCAGAGTTTCGGGCAGAGTTCAACCGGGCGGGGCGAGATAGCTGACCTTGTGGGCCGCGCCAGCTACGACGCTGTCCAGATGGCCTATTCGGTTGCCCCCCTCTACAGCCCCGAACTCCCCGAAGGAGACCTCGCGGGCCAGATGGTCATGGCGGCCAGGTTGATCAATGCAAACCTGGGGATCCGGGTTTTCTCCCTCAACTTTGGTGACTTCGATGGGCACGCCGATCACCGTTCCCTGCACGATGACGGAATGCGTGAGCTGAACCAGGGGATCGAAGCGTTTTTCTCCGAACTGGCCTATGACTACCTGGACCAGGTCATGGTGCTGACCACCAGTGAGTTTGGTCGCCGCGTGCAACCGAATCGCTCTGGCGGTACTGATCACGGCTCGGCCGCCACCTATCTGGCCATCGGAACCCAGGTCAAGGGCGGTGTCTATGGGGCTGCTCCGTCGCTGACTAACCTCGATGACCACAACAATATGCGGATCTCAGTCGACTACCGGTCCGTCTACGGAACGGTTCTTGATCGCTGGCTGAATGCTGATTCCTATCAGATCCTTGGTGGGTCCTATGAGGACCTGGACTTCACCCATGCCCCGGCAAGTGTGGATCCTGGCCCTCGGCCTTCCTTCCTCGCCGGTCTTGAGCGTCGCGATCAGATCATTCGCCTGTATCTGGCCTATTTCCTTCGCATGCCCGATACCGCCGGGTTGGACTTTTGGATTGGCCGCAGGCTCGGGGGAGCGTCTCTTGCTGGCATTTCCACCGCCTTCGCAGAATCACCAGAGTTCCGCAGCAGCTACGGCAGCTTGTCCAACAGCGGCTTCGCCAGCCTCGTGTATCAGAATGTTCTTGGGCGCGAGCCCGATGCAGACGGCCTTGCCTTCTGGACGGCCGAGCTGGATCGAGGGGTATCGCGCGGAAACGTGATGATTGGTTTCTCCGATTCGGCCGAATACCGGGCACAAACAGCACCCCAGATCGCCGAATTTGATCGGACTGGCCCCTTAGCCCGTCTCTACTACGCCTACTTCCTTCGGGCTCCGGACCGCGAGGGGCGGGACTACTGGAACTCCACCGGAAAGTCCGTTGGCGAGATCAGCCAAGCGTTCTCTGAGTCAACCGAGTTCAAGAACCGGTACGGAGCCTTGTCCAACTCGGACTTCGTCGCTCTGGTTTACCGCAACGTGCTTGACCGGGAACCCGAAGCCGCTGGTCACCAGTATTGGACCAGGCATGTCGATCGCGGCTTGAGCCGAGGCGCCGTCATGGTGCAGTTCAGCGAGAGCACCGAATTCGTCACTGCCTTCACCGCAACGTAGCTTCTGACGGCCGTATCCAAGTTGGCGATTGAACTTGGACTGGCCTGAATCGGGGGCCTCGGTCAGGCGTCTATTCCGAGCGCTTCGAGCAGCTCACTGGCTGGGAGGGACCGGGAGAACAGATAGCCCTGCATCTCATCGGTGCCAAGGTCAACCATCCGCTCAGCTTGCTCGGTCGTCTCGACGCCTTCGGCCAAGATAGTGGCTCCCAGTATCTGGCCAGTGGCCATGATCATCTTGATCAAGTCTCGATCAGTATCGCTGCGGGTGACGGAGCTGACGAAGCTGGAGTCGATCTTGAGGATGTCGACAGGAAGGTGCCGCATCTGGGCCAGAGAGGTGTAGCCAGTTCCAAAGTTGTCAATAGCAATCTGAATCCCAACATCTCGGAGGCGCTGCAGACGTGGAGCGTGCAGATCGAGGTTCTCGAAGAGGGAGTTTTCCTTAACTTCCAGGGTCAGCCTCGTTGGGTCGAGCTCACCATTTTCGACCCGTTCAATAATGTCGCCGACAAATCCGTTGGACGAGAGATTGCGTCCAGAGATATTAACGGAGATGGGTATGTCGCCTAAGACAGAGTGAGATGACCATTCCCTCATTTGAGTGCTCACTATGTCGAGGACTTGGCGGTCAATCTCGACTATCAGATCCGAACGGTCCGCAAATTCAATGAAATTGGCTGCTTCGAGCAAGCCGTGCCCAGGTCGGTCCCAGCGGACGAGAGCTTCCAACGATTTCAGTTGATGGTGTTCTGGACTGACAACTGCCTGGTAGTGGACACGGAACTCACCCCGGTCCAGCCCCCGCCGCAGCGCCTCGGTCAGACTCGCCTCCAGCGCTACCTGCTGGCGAAGCTGGTCATCGCAGACCTCAACCCGGCCTGATCCCAGGCCTTTCGCTCGGTAAACAGCGAGATCAGCGTCGCTGAGAAGTTGCTCGGGTATCAAGTCATCCTCCGGTGAACCGAATGCGAGGCCAACACTGGCACCTACGCCCACGGTTACTCCATCGAATGTCATCTCGGCGCATACCGCACCAACAAGTCGCTGACCAAGCATGACGGCTTCATCAAGATCACTCACCTGGGCAGCAACGACAACGAATTCGTCGCCGCCAAGGCGCCCAACATGGTCACCGGGTCTGAGGGCGTTCTCAAGTCGTCGGGAGACCTCTTGCAGGACCGTGTCGCCGACCTGATGACCAAGACGATCATTAACTGACTTGAAACCGTCCAAGTCGATGAACATCACTGCCAGCGCACTGCCGGAGTCTACCTGGGCACATATGGCTGCCTTGATGGCCTCGATGGAGGCGGATCGGTTGGCGATTCCTGTGAGACTGTCATGGGTCGCTTCATGTTCCAGACGCTTACTGAACTCTTCGTTTCGCTTGATGGTTTCAGCAAGCATCTTTACCGCATCTTGAAGTGAAGATCCCAGGTTGCCTCTTACCTCAGTACTCAGCGACGGATCGTCCAGATTTCCACTGGCCAACGCCAAGGCTTGTTCTTGAGCCAGAGCGAGGTTGGTGTCTGCGGCCTCAATTGCTCGTGCTGCCTCCCGCACCTCCATTGGCCCTTTCCTGGACACAGACCTATGGGAGGTTCCGGAGCTGAGATCGGCCGCAGATTGGGCGAGCTGGTCAAGGGGGCGAACGAGCATTCGCATGGAGCCAAGGACAGCAAGGCCGCTAGCGAGCAGAAAGAGTCCACCAATCAGGCTGGCTTCCCGAACTCGACTATTGCTTTCGGACTCCAGCTGACTCGCTACCGCTGCAAGGTCGTCTCCGCCCGCCTCGAGCAAGATGTTGTGTCGCTCTACCGAAGCGACCGAGGCGGAGAAGATCACCTGAAAGCCGGAGATGATGTCGGACAGCATGGACAGCTTGAACTTCGGTGCGCTGTTTCCGTTGGCGAGCGCGTCCTCGACCTTGTCGTTCACGATCTGACGGAATTGGATCACGTCGGGGTCTTGGTTGAGGATTGCCAGCGCTGAAGTCGTGCGGGAGTCCGGTTCGGAGAGTTCCTCCATCACCCCGATCGAGTCCTGGTAGGAGCTGTCTGAATCAAGGAGTATGAAGTACTGGGAGTTCAGGTCTTGACCCAGATCAAAGAGGGTGGCGTAGATTGCTGCCTGCTGGACTGCGACCTCGACACGAGATCGCTCCGCTGCTCCTAGGACCTCGACGGTTCGGGCTAGACCATCACCATTAGGAAGGTCACGAGACAAGCGCAGGAGCTCACGAAAGATCTGGTTGCTCGCTGCATCTACTAGCAACTGCGGCTCGCTATAGCGAGCCAGCAATTCCGGAGTGTTTTGGTCCGAGGTTCGGATGGAGCGAATTGAGTGCGCCAACTCCATTGCCACAGATGGACTAACTGTCGCTCGCGTGGCCAGTAGCTCAAAGAGGCCATCCGTCTTAGCGCGGGCCGTTTGCAACTCAGCAACAACATTGACACCAGCAACGTCTTGTACGAAGTCGGGTGGAAGCCGAACTTCTTCGAGGCCCCGCTCGATCAGGAACCAGTTCCGTTCCGATACAAAGGCGGTTCGAAGCTCGCCCATCAAAATGGCGTCCTCGGCGAGGATCTCCACTTCTTTAACCCGCGACCGTTCCTGCACGGCGGAGGAGACTTCGCGGGTTGAGAGCATGACAACCCCTACCAGAGGAATCGCGGCAAGGACAGCCAGTACCAGGACTACGGGAAGCCCACGGTTCCTTCTAGCGGTCGATGAGCTCACCCTCGGTAGTCTCGGCCGATAGGAAGCGGCTATGACGGTAGCTCTCGGAGCTGCTGGAGGACTTGGCAGGCCCGTTCCAAATTGGAATCGTGCCCGTTTTGGGGTCAAATCCGTTGAGCCAGAGTGCGAACCACGGCGGGTCGACGAGATCTGACGGATGGTGGCTTGGCCACAACGAGACAAACAGGGCAGGCAAGAGGTCGAACGCGAAGCCAAAAGACCAGGTCAGGAGGTGTAGATGTACCACGGGACGGAAAACCTGGCGTTGTGCGAACAGCAAGCTCCAAGTCGACCACCAGGCAAAGAAGATCAGCAGAAACGTGGAAACGAGGATGCCAATGAACTGGGTCAGCCTCTTTCCGGAGACTGCCTGGAATACGTCATAGGCAACGCTCTTGTGTTCTACCTCTTCGGCCAGGTGCCACAGAAAGAGAGTGGAGGCAATTGGGTCGGCTCCATCGAACAATGACCCGAGCTGTCGCTCAGTCCAACGCGCTCCGGTGTAGGCCAGGGTCTCGAATCCTGCGGCAAAGGCCAGGTTGAACGCCTGCGAGCGATGCTCAAGTAGGTGGCTGAACGTCTTGTCCATTGCCCGTTCAACCCGTTGGAGTTTCGGATTGGATGCAACAACGATGTTGTTGAGCTTGCGGTGTTGCTTGTGGTGTTGCATTTCTTGCCCGGCATAGGCCGTTGCTTCGAGCTGTAGATCTGCGTCCAGATGGGGGATTGATCGCCGGACAGATTTGACAATATAGGGCTCGGCGTAGGGCATCATCAGTGAGACCGCATTGGCGACGCAAGCAAACTCGGGCAATCGGGGGTGCCACTCAGGTGCAAAGGAATCGTCATATTCGAACTTGATGGCGCGGACCTGGGCAGACATTGCACTTTCCATCGGCAGCCAGGCCCCTTTCGTGAGACTGCAAAGAGACGAGTCGCCAGCTGGATAGTAGGCTCGAGGCGGGTTTTCTGGTCGTATGCGGCTAGCCTCGTAGCCGTTCGGAGTTCTTGAACTCTGAATCAGCAGCTCTCGCTTCGTCAGCGCAGAGAACCCATTGCAGTATCGGATTCGTTCGCAGGGCATTGGGGCATTGCTCGCAAGAGCGGTAGCCGACGAGACATGCGTGTCCGTTCCCGAATTGCTGTCGGGCCTCTGGACATGACCCGACTTCCTAACCTGGATTGATCCCGAACCTATGCCTGCGCCGTCGGTTGTACCCGACAATATGACTGAGCTTGTTCAACACCATCTAGATGGTGTTGCCGACGAGAAAGCCCTCGATGTTCTGCAAGAGTCCCGATCTGCTTGGATCGAGGAGCTCTATCGACGGTTGGATGACGCAGATTGGGCGATTGAAAATGCTCGCAAACGATTGAAGGGCAACGAACGCACGCTTGTCGTGTCTGACTTTGAGAGGGAGGCGTCCCGAATTGATGAGGTTCTCACTGAACTTGTCGGTCCAGCGCCTGAATCAACCTCAGACAGCCCGCAGATCGACAGTGCTCGGAGTTCCTCGAAGGAGTCTGAGGGGTCTCCAGTTCGTGTCGGGACTGCTGATCCGCAGCTACAACTTGGCTGGCTTCCCGGCAGGATCATCGCCTTCGTCGCTGGGTATGAAGCAGTCCCTGAAACATCAGATCAGGTCATTGACCGCTTAGCGACAGCCGGGGCAGCGAGAGACGTCTGGGAGCCCTTCCAGTCCGTTCGGCTGCCCGACGGTGAAAAGGCTGAAACGGTCAGTGCCCCAATTGACACCGTGCTGGGTTGGATCGTCTCGCTGGCAAACACCTCAGACGACGAATCTACGGGCACGAGCGTGGCCTGGATGGGCCACGCCGCATCGCTCGCTGTCAAGCTCGTCAGTCAGGGCCGCATGGTGCCTCAGCTCAAGAAGACGAGGCGGGCTCGACGAGAAGGCGCAGGCCAACAGGGGGACACCAAGCCGAACAGCGATAACAAGGATGCGACGAGACAGGGCGACGGTGCGTTCTTTGCCGTGCAATGGGCCCCAACCTTGATTGATTTGTCTGAACTCACACAACTTGCAAGTTCTCTACCGCATTCGGTTACTGCGTTGGGACATCGCCAAGACGGTCGCCAATCCACCCAGGCCATTGTCGCTGACCTGATTGATGCGATTTGTCGCTCAGCGGCCAGTCGGATGGATGTACCGGCCGGTCCACCGTCTCCGAAGAACAAGAGCGAGATCGCCGAGGCCGTTCTTGCCAACCTTGGCGGCACACCGTTCCCTGCCCCCAATCGTGTTGGTGCCGATGTAAGTCGTCGAATGGAACAATGGGCCCGCCCGGTAACCGGGGCCTTGAAGTTCAGTCTCATCATCGAGTTAAGCCCTCCAGATGACATGAACGCTTGGTATTTGCGGGTCTTGTGGGCTAACAACGATGGGGCACTCGAGCCGGTCGAAGCTGGCCTCGTCAACACGTCCAACACTCGTCGCAAGGAGATTCGGGACCAGCTCACCCGACTCGAATTGCTGTTCCCACCACTATTGCGTCCCGGGGCAGCCAGACGCGGAGAAGTGATCCTTAGTCAGGATGAGGCCTGGACCCTCATGACAACCACCGGTGATGTGCTGACTGCCGCTGGGTTTGAGGTCCGGGTGCCAAAGTTGTCTCGGAAGAAGCCTGCCCCTTCGCTTCGAATGACCTCAGACGACGCCGAATCGGTGGTTGGCGCTCAGCAACTGGCCAATGTTCGCTGGTCAGCCATGTTCGGCGACGTTGAGCTAACAGCCGAAGAGATAAAGCGCCTGGCCAGTCAGGCCAGGCCCCTCATCCAATCGCATGGACAGTGGGTTGAACTTGACCAGATCGATCTTGCCGCGGCGGCTGCAGCACTCGAAGAACGAGACGACATCAATCGCCTGACTGGCGCGGAGATGCTCCGCCATGCGCTGGGTCTAGAAGGAACGCAGCTAGCCGGAGGTATGTCCCTCGCTGGCGGTGGTTGGGCTGACGACCTGCTCAAGAGTGCCGCCTCCATTCCATCGGATCTGCCAATCACCCCTGACGGATTTCAAGGCGAGCTTCGTACCTATCAGGCCGACGCCTTGGCTTGGTTAGGTTTCCTGGATGCTGCTGGCCTGGGGGGCTGCCTTGCGCTGGATATGGGCTTAGGCAAAACGCCAACGATGTTGGCTCATGCCTTCTTGACCAGAGACCGCGGCCCGACATTGGTCATTGCTCCTCCTGCGGTGGTTGGAAACTGGGCAGCCGAAGCGAAAAGATTCGTGCCCGGCGCCCGGGTGCGGGTTCACCATGGCCCCAATCGCACTACCGATGTTGGCATCCCGGCCATGGTGGAGCGAGCCGACATCGTGATAACCACCTACGGAACGGCCGTACGAGATATTGGTGCATTGGAAAAAGTCCAGTGGAACAAGGTGGTTCTCGATGAGGCACAAGCAATCAAGAACCCGGCTAGCGATACGGCACGACAGCTTCGCCGCTTCGAGGCTCATTCCCGAATCGCCTTGACCGGCACCCCGATTGAAAATGGACTCGGCGACCTTTGGGCCATCTTGGACTGGGCCAACCCCGGCTTGGTTGGCAGCCGTACGGCCTTTATTGCTCAGCTATCGGTGACCACCAAGGATCGGTCCGATGCTGCCGAAGGAGCGTTGCGAGCGCTGAACGGCATCCTTGTTTTCCGTCGGACAAAACTTGAGCCTGCCATTGCCGCTGAGTTGCCGGACAGAATCGACGAGCTTGACCATTGCGCCATGACTCCAGAACAGGTTGGTCTCTATCAGGCTGTACTGGACAACCTTGTCGCCCAGACAATGGAGGGCGATGACACTCCACGTCAGAAGGGAGCGGTTCTGGTGGCGATCACCGCCCTCAAGCAGATCTGTAACCACCCCGTGAATTATCAGGACGATGACAAGGGCCTCGAGGGTCGATCTGGCAAGTTGGCCAGAGCCAATGAGATCGTGGACACGGTATTTGCGGCCAACGAAAAGGTATTGATCTTCACTCACTTCGCTTCGTGGGGAGAAAAGCTAGCCAAGTACTTGTCCGATCGGACTAAGAAGCCAATTGCCTGTTACCACGGTGGTCTGTCCCGTTCGGCTCGTGATCGATTGGTCGATTCCTTCCAGGAGAGTGAAGGAGCGGGCTGCATGGTGCTATCGCTCAAGGCCGGTGGAACTGGCCTCAACCTGACTGCAGCCAACCACGTTGTGCTTTATGACCGTTGGTGGAATCCAGCCGTGGAGGATCAGGCGCGTGACCGTGTCTGGCGAATTGGTCAAGAAAAGACGGTGGTTTGCCACCGACTGGTCTGCCCGGGCACCGTTGATGAGCGGGTGGAAGAGATCGTGGCTGGCAAGCGCCAAGTCGCTGACCTGGTCTTGCCGAAGTCCAGCTCTGTTGAGGATTTGGATGTTGCTCAAATCCAGGTTGCTCTCGGAATTGATACCGACTTGATGATCACCGACGATGAATCAGATCTTCTCCTGGAAAGTGCATCCCAATGAGCAATGTGCGAAGCAGCAATTCTGGTGGTGGCTCGGGTAAGGGTGGCAGCAACAAGAAGGGCGGTCGCAGTCAAAAGAGATCAGGGAAGCGGCGCCGCAAGAACAGTGCCAAGGCTTCGCGTGAGTTCTGGGGCGATTCATCCAAGTTGCCGGCGGAGTCCGAGCGCGTGCGAATCACAACATCTCCGGCGGCTGTGGTGCAGTCGCTCGGGCCGCCGCCTTTGGCTGGTCAGGAACAGCAGGCAGAACATTATTTTAATGCGGTCTATGAACGCGCTGTGATGATGGCAGGAGCACTGGCGGCTGCCAGTGGCCTTGTACAAGAAGACGAATAGCGAGCATCGTTCTCTGTGGATAATCGCCATCCAGATGGCAACGTAAAGCTAGCCGCGGTTGCGTCGGCGCGAAGTCCGTTCCTTGGCGACGAACCGGGTTGCTGCAACCTCGACATCGACCTCAGGCGCCTCGATCTCGCCGTCCAACACCCTGCGCATCATGGCAATGTGGGCGGGCGAGCTTCCACAGCAAGCGCCGACTATGGCAATACCAGATGCTCGGACTCGGTGAGCCTGCGCAGCCATGATCTCTGGTGACCCACTGTAATGCAAGTCGGCGCCCCGCCATTCCGGCATACCAGCGTTTGCCTTGGAGATCAGGATGAGATCGGGGTTGGAGTCATGGATCTCTTGAAGAGCCGCCTCGGTATCGGCAAGGTTGTTGCCGCAGTTCGCGCCGACAGCCACCACCCCAAGCTCCTCTGCCAACTGGCCAAGTTCAACCCCTGACACACCCATCATGGAGCGTCCCGCGGTGTCAAAACTCATGGTCATACAGATGGGAAGATTGGTGGTCTCTCGAACTCCGGCAACTGCTGCTCGGAGTTCATCCAGTGAGCTCATTGTCTCGATCCAGGCCAGGTCGACCCCGCCAGCTTCAAGCCCCTTGGCCTGGGCCGCAAATGCTTCTTGACATGTCTGCATGGTCATCGAACCCATTGGTTCAAGAAGCTCACCGGTTGGACCGAGTGAGCCAGCGACGAGCACCTTCCGCTCAGCGGCGTCAGCAACGCGGCGGGCTATTTGTCCTGCCGCCTTGTTAATCTCAAATACCTGGTCGTCCATCTTGTGTAGCGCCAATCGGAATGAGGTGCCACCGAAGGTGTTGGTCAAGAAGATGTCCGAACCTGCATCCACATAGGCTTGATGCACTGAGGCGACTCGGTCTTGCTGCTCCAGATTCCAGCGCTCTGGCGCTTCACCTGACTCGAGCCCGCGGTCAAACAACTCGGTGCCCATGGCGCCATCCACCAAGAGATAGCCGCGCTCGGCCAAAAGATCATGCAGAATCGACATCTGGGAAGCCTAGCGGAACGACTTTTCACCCAGAGCCATGCCTATTGCTACTTGTCAGATCCTCAGAACTTGTGTCGGAGGGAGCGGAACCTGGCTCGAGTCGTTCGTAGCCCAGGAAGTGCGACCAAGGCAAGCAGGAGTGGATAGATCTCCAATCGACCCAACAGCATTGCTACAACACTGACCCATCGAGCAGGACGGGGCAGGTTTAGGAAGTCATTCGTTGGTCCTATGTCGCCGAGACCCGGACCAACATTGCCAAACGTCGTCGCTGCGGCTGACAAGGAAGTGATCATGTCCGCACCTGTCATCGAGATCAACAGTGCAGTGCTGCCAAAGACAGCCAGGGCCAGCACCAAGAAGCCGAGCACACGATTGGTCACGGTCTCATCCAAGACCACCTTGCCGACACGGACAGGCCGAACTAAACGCGGATGAAGTTGACGCAGTGTTTCTCGGTGGGCGTAGCTGGCTACTGCGAGAACTCGAACCAGCTTGACTCCTCCGGCGGTAGATCCAGCCATTGCGCCGATTGGCATGAGTAGCAGAAGAACAGCCTGGGCGCCTTCGCCCCAGGACCCAAAGTCGGCGGTGCCAAACCCGGTGGTTGAAACGACTGACGTCACGGTGAAAAGCGAGTTGCGAACCTTGTCGGCAACGAGCCCTTCCATCTCAGAAGTGAGGTAGACAACGAGGGAACTGAAGCTGACCAGTAGGACGTACAGGCGCAGTTCGATGGAGGTCCACAGGGGCCCAACCTTGCCCTGCAAAAGTCGTAGCCAGAGGGTGAAGCTACCTCCGGCAATGAACATCGAGACGATGGCAATCCATTCAATCAGACCCGACTCGAAGTGCCCCAACGAACGGTTATAGGGTGAGAACCCGCCAGTTGAAACGGTAGTAAAGCTATGGGCCAGCCCGTCGTACAGGTCCATGCCTGCGAGCATGTAGGCGCCGACGAGAACGATGGTGAAGCCAAGGTAGACCCCCCAGAGTCGCCGAGCAGTATGGCGAACACGTGGAGTGAGGCGCTCGCCGGTAGGCCCAGGAGCTTCGGCCTGAAGTAGATCCATGCCGCCAGATCCCACAGCGGGCAAGACAGCGACAACTAGGACGATGACACCCATCCCGCCGATCCATTGGGTGATGGCGCGCCACATCAGTATTCCCGCAGAATTCCCCTCAATCGGATGCAGAACGGTGGCACCCGTGGTGGTGAATCCTGAGACTGACTCGAAGATGGCGTCGTCAACGGTCGACAGCGTCCCGGTTACTAGATACGGCAAGGCCCCAGCTACAGCAAGAGCTAGCCAAGCGAAGGTGACCGTAACGAATACATCCAGTAGCTCAATACGTTCCGGCACGCGAGTGAGCCGTACCAAGAGAAATCCGAGGGTGCCGAGGATGGCGCCACAAACAAGAAGCGGCCCAACATCAGGTCCGGACTTGAGCAGGTCAATCAAACCCGAACTGCAAATGCCAAGTCCGGAGACTCCGAGGGTCAGACCGATGACGTGTCCGACCAGGCTGGGGCGCCCGGGGTGATCGATTGTTGCTTTCACTTGACGAAGAAACAGACAGCGTCTTCGAGGGCGTCCGGGCGAGCGAAGACGACGACATGGTCCTGAGCTTGCAGGACCGTGTTCCCTCGGATGATCTGGGCTGGCTCTCCCTCTCGAATCACGGCACCGAGCAAGATGTTGTGTGGAAGGTGAAGGTCACAGACTGCGGATCCGTCGGCGCGACTGCCAGCCTCAATGACGAACTCGTCGACTTCAGCATCGCTTTCCAAGAAGGTCGTGACTGCGGAGGCGCCACCTCGTAGTTGCCGTAGCACGGAGTTGGCCGAGGCTGTCCGTGGACTGAGCGCCGCGTTGATCCCAAATTGGCGAACCAAGGGAAGCAGGGACAGGCGGTGCAACACAGCAACTGTGAATGTTGCCCCGGCTGCGGCGGCAAAGGCACAAGACAAGACGTTGGCTGCGTCCTCACCAGTAGTGGCGATGACAGCATCCATTTTCCCGGCACCTTCCTCCGACAGGAGGTCAGTGTCGGTCACGTCGCCAACCACTACCAGGGTGTGCTGCAAAAGTTCAGCCAGCTCCCGAGCTCGGGCAACGTCACGCTCAACCAAGACGACGTCGACTCCTTCGGCTTCCAGCCGCTGGGCAACACGCGTGCCAATGGCACCTCCGCCAAGGACCATCACTCGTTTAGCGTTTTGACCGGGCAGTCCAAGTAGATGCAATATCTCCTGGCGAGCAGATTTGGTGACGAGTACACGAACATGGTCACCAACACAAAGCTGTTGGTTTCCTCGGGGAATTGTTGTTTTGTTCCCTCGGGTCACGGCACCAAAAAGGAATTCCCAGCGAGGCTCATACTTCTTTGCAACTTCGGACAGGTGCATGCCCGCTACGGGCGCACCCTCGGCAATCTCGGCTCCAATCACGACCAGCTCGCCGTTGGCCATGGGATACACCTCGTCGGCTCCGGTGAGATGAACCAGCTCGAGAATCTCATCCGCGGTATCAGCATCGGGGTCTATCACCACATCCGCCCCAAGACTGGCAATGAGGTCAGCAGCGGCCTCGGTTCGCAGTTCTTCTGACTGGAGTCGGACGACAGTCTTGGCCACCCCATGTTGCTTGGCGATGAGGGAAGCGATCATGTTGACCTCGTCACGCTCAGTCACAGCCGCTAACAGGTCGGTTCGGTCGATGCCTGCTTTTTGGAGGACACCGGGACTTGAGCCGCTTCCTTGGATGACCTGCACATCCAATTGCTCGGCGATGGCGGATGCTCGAACAGGATCAGTTTCGACCATGACAATGTCGTGGTGCTCGGCTCCGAGGCGTTGGGCGAGGAACCAACCAATTTCTCCTGCCCCAATGATGACGACGTGCATTGGCTGCCTTCTTAAAGGAGACCGGATAGATCTCGGACGAGAAGAAAGAGTAAGAAGCAAAACATAAGGCCGCCGAGCACCGTGTAGGTCCATCGATGCGGATGTCGTGATCCCCAGAATCGTCTCATGCTGAATGAGATTGACGCGATGGCAATCATGCTGACGATGATCCCAACGACGGAGCTGAAGTCAGCAAAGAAGCCAATAGTGGGAGCTATGAAAGGAAAGAACACGTACGTCAACGTGCATCGGATCGATGAGATCAGGATCGACTTCTGAAAAGCCGACTGAGCTGCAGCCGACGTTCCTTCGCGTTCGAGAGGCAGGCGAAGAAACCGAAGCATGAACCGGTCGGCTGAGGACAGATTCTCTGGAGGGTTTGTGGTGACTACCATCGCTACAAGACGCTAGCGCCAAAGCATGCCACCATGTTGTTCTCAGCGGGAACAATTCGGGTGAGGTAAGGGGTTTAGGAAACATGGCATCGAATCGGACAGGCAAGAACACTTCATCAAGCCGCTCAAGGTCAGGAGGCGGGCAGGCTGGGGGCCCGCTGCTTAGTCCAACGATGCAATGGCTGGCTCTGGCCGGCGCAGCGGTACTGGTAGTCGTTGCAGTATTCGTATTCGGCATAGGGCGTGGTGACCGCATTCCCAATGGGGGAGGCGGTGGGCACGGTCTCGGCGCAGAGATCCAGGCTGCCTAGATCGGACTCCTTCGCTAGCCCTTAGTGGGGACAGTCCATACGGCTCATAGCGCTAAGGATTGGCCGGGGTAGTGCCGATGGGCACCGGATGAGTTCTCGAACAAACACGGCCTCGCGGGTCAATCCTCATCCCGCTCGCAAGGCCCGACAGATAGCTGGACTGACCAGCGGTATTGTTTATGCCGGAGCGAGTATTGGAATCGGTGTGGCGGCGGCCAGTGGTTCGGACTCAATCGGTGCCTCAGACGTGGACACCGGCACCTCGGAAGATCAGACGATTGCTCAATCTGCTCCTGAGGGCTTGAGCTTCCAGCTTGATGGAAGCGCGACGGCTCCGGGTGGGAGCGCACCAACAACGGTTGTTGTTCGGCCCCTCGTGCTCACAGCACCGACAGCGCCGGTGGAGCCCACGACAATAAGCCAAACTGAGGACAGCCCAATCTTGCCGACTACCGCTGTCGCGACGACGACTGGAGGTGCCGGGTCTAATCCTCAGCCGACGACGACCCAAGCCGCAGCACCTGCCAGCACTGAGGGCAGTCAACCACCTACGACCACCCAAGTTACGTCTTCGACGCTGGCGTCGACCACCCCCTCAAGTAGTCAGCCAGTCACGACCCAACCAACCACGACCCAACCAACCACGACCCAACCAACGACAACCCAGCCTCCAACAACCCAGCCTCCGACAACCGAGAGTGGAGCGAGCTAAAGGTGGCCGCTGCCGGCTCGGCCTTGTTGCTCGCCCGGTCTCTGTCCTTTGACGTGGGTTCGGTGCGCTACGAGCAGTCCCGATTTCGGGCTATGGGCACCTCAGTACATCTGATCGTCGCCACGGGTGCCCTTGGCGGCGCCACGGTTGAGCCCGAGCCGAACGTCGGTGGCGACCTAAGTAATCATCTCGACTACGCCCGGCGCCGGATAGAGGGGGTTGAGTCATGCTTGAGTCGCTTTCTGCCTGATTCGGAACTGTGCCAGCTCAACAGGCTTGCTGGCCTTCCAACTGTGGTGTCGCCTCAACTGTTCGACTTTGTTGCCGCCGCCTGGCAAGCACGTCGTCAGACGAGGGGCAGCTTCGATCCAACGATCGGGGCCTCCCTCCACAAGCTTGGCTATGACCGACCCTTCGACGAGATCGTTGCTTGTGACGAAGGGTCGCCAACCGTTGGCGCGGTGTCTCGTCAAACGAAGCGCCCAATTCGAGCGCTGGAGGGCATCGAGCACCGATTCGAGGTTGATGCGCAGTGTCGTACGGTTTCCTGCTCTCCCGAAGTGCAACTGGACCTCGGTGGAATCGCCAAAGGAATGACCGCCGACATCGTCGCGGAAGAGCTTTTGCAGAGAGGCGCCGTTGGGGCCAGTATCAATATTGGCGGAGACATTCGAGTGATCGGGACGGGCCCCAATGAGGACGGTTCGTGGTCAATCAATTTGATGCTGCCAGGAGCTGAAGGCGAGAGGTCGCTCGAGCTGGCTGGCGGAGGAGTTTGCACCTCGGCGATTACTGAACGGCAATGGACCACCGCTGCTGGAGCAACCCACCACATCCTGGATCCTGAGACGAGCCAGTCGGCAACTACTGATTTGCTGTCGGTAAGTGTGGTTGGCCGGACCGCTGCTGCGGCTGAGGTCATGGCTACTGCTGGTTTGGTGGATGGGCAGGTTGGGGCTGTTGATCGGATCCGTGCGAACGGGGCAACGGGGCTCGTTGTGACCACCGCAGGTGATGTCATCGAGTTGCCAGGATTCGATACGTTCGCCGTCAACTCACTATCTGAGGGCACCTCATGACGCTCTACGGCCTGGAGACAGGTCAGATTTTCTGGTTCGCCACCAGGGGCGCGGGAATCATGACCTGGGCCACCGCAATGATCTCCATTGTCCTTGGCCTGCTGCTGGCATCCAAGGTGCTGGGTCGCCGGCCTGGGTTCCCGTGGCTGCTGGACCTCCACCGATTCGTCAGCGGCCTGTCCGTCGTCTTTCTCGGCTTGCACATGGCCACCCTCTGGGCGGACAGCTATGTTCACTTCGGTTGGGTCGAACTCCTGATTCCCTTCATGTCCGAGACCCAGAACGGCGCAGTGGCATGGGGCGTCATCGCCGCATGGATTCTGGCAGCCGTTCAGGCCTCATCCTTGCTGAAACGTTTCCTGCCAAAACGAATCTGGCATGGCATGCATCTGGGGGCCTATGTCGTTGCGGTGTTTGGCACGATCCATGGCTGGCAGGCAGGTTCTGACGTGAACAATCGCTTTGTTCTTCTTGTGGTGGCCGCAAGCTGGGCCCTCATCATTGCTCTAACCATTGTTCGGGTCAGAGCCCTTCAAGCCTCCAAAGCAGATCGCGTCGACCGGGGATTGACCATGGAATCGCCACAGCCACGAAGTGACGCTCAGTCATAAGACTGTTCCGGTCTGAGCCAATCTCGGCCATTATGAATCGGCGCCGGAAGTCCGGCTACTGGTTCGTGTCGTCGCCGCGGGCGAAGACAACGCCAATCAGGCCAACCGCGATAGCGACACCGATTAGTTGAGCGACGATGAACCCCGGAGCCGATGACGGCTTGATCCCAGCGAAGGTGTCCGACAGAGTGCGGGCGATAGTCACGGCTGGATTGGCGAAGCTAGTGGAGCTGGTGAAGTAGTAGGCACCCCCGATGTAGGCGGCAACAGCGTAAGGCGCAGCATCAGCTCGCCCACCACGTACAACGCCCCAGATGATGAGTAGCAGGCCGAGTGTGGCGATGACTTCAGAAAGAAGCAGGTTGGACGTAGAACGATCGGTGGTTGACCAATTGACAGCGTCGAGTTGGAACATGACGTTGGCGGCCATGGCGCCGACGATGCCGCCAACAACCTGAGCCGCCACATAGATCAAGGCAGTCTTGGTCGAGAGCTCGCCAAGTAGGCGGGCGGTGAGGGTGACAGCCGGGTTGAAGTGGGCTCCAGAAACCCAGCCAAAGGCCAAGATGATGGCGGCAAGCACACCAGCCGTGGCGAACGCATTCTGCAGCAGTTGCAAGCCAACGTCTTCACTGAGCCGCTGGGCCATGATGCCCGAGCCAATGACCCCAGAGAGGAGGAATGCCGTTCCGAGAAACTCAGCTGTCGCCTTCTGGACAAGGCCTGGCTCATAGGTCTGTACCGTCATCTACTGCATCCCTGCCGAAGTCACGGTTCGTTGAGATACCTCAACAAGATCGCCACGTTTCACAACGTAGGAAATCACCTTGTCCACCGAGTGCTGGCCCGAGCGAGCCTTGCCACTTACTACATCCAATTCCATCCCGTTGAGGATAGGGAGCAAGGCGACGGCTCGGAATCCATCCTCGGTGCCCGGGATCGAGCGCTTGTCTTCACGAATTAGCTCACTGGACTCCCAGATCCAGGTGTCATCCACGCTAATGAATCGGCAGCGGTGACTGGCTCGAGACTTGGAGATGATGCCTCCGGGGCAAACCACCACATTGCCTTCGACCCAGGGGTTCACGCCTAAGCCGTCCCGACCGAAGCCGACTTCAAAGGCATTGGCAATAATGGCATCGAGGTCGCCTCGGCTCACGGCGCGTTCGCGCTGTAGCTGGTGCACGACTTCGCCAATGTTGGAAAGTTCATCGTCAGAGAGCTTGTCCAGAACCCGGACTGCTTCGGCCGGATCGCCCCGCAAAAGCTTGGCCGAAGCATTGATTCGGCGCGTCGAGGCCGGTCCTTCTGTAGTCACGCCAGACAGGATGCCGTCACCCACTGACAATGCGGTCCCTGCTGCGCCCGATTGAGGCAGTGAGCTTGCTAGCGGGACTCGCTTGGAATGTCCCAGCTGAGGGTGAAGCTCCGGGTGAGTGACTGTCCGGGTTCGAGTCTCTGGTCAAGAGAATTCGGGGCGTGATTGAAAACGTCGGGCGCGGCTGACTGTGGCTCAACACAGATTGCGTGGTCCGGCTGGTCATAGACAACCCAGTGCTCGCAGTCCGAGCTGAGAGTGAGACGCAGCTGGCCGGGCCAGGTCAGCGTGATGGGCGAGGTGACACCGACAAAGCAGTTATCCCAGGGGCCATCGGGAACGGGGACAAGACTGCCGGTCGGTATGTCATCCTCATCAAGTTCATACATGGAGTCGGCTTCGAAAGACAGCTGAACCGGTTCGGTCGCGGGGGAGAGCACCCGTCGAAACCAAGGATGCCAGCCAACCATCGCAGGCATGGGCTTGGTTCCGGCAGTGACGCACAGGGCAAGAGTTAGGGAGGTCCCGGTGAGTTGTACTTGGTGGCTGACACTTCCACCAAGGGGCCAATGTCCATCCATTTGCAGGCTTAGCGTCTGCTCGTCCAACTGGTCCCACGATTGAACAAAGCCGACACCGTGAATCGAGTGGTCATGGAGCGGACCGGTTCCGGGATCGACTCGAAGCTGCTGTTGAGCACCGTCGAACTCGAACTGGGCTTGGCGTACCCGACCCGCCCACGGAACCATGGGGTAGGCGCCCCATAACAAGGGCAGGGCAGGATCGGCAGCGGAGTGGTCGTCGTGGGTGACGAGGAGTTCGTGACCATGCACAAGGAGTGTGGAGAGTCGACCTCCTCGCTCGGGGTCAAGACTGATGGAGACGTCGCTGTTGCTCAGGTGCACCCAACCACACTAGTGGTGTCGAGCGGCCCCACTAGCCCTGTCCGAACACGTTCTTGAGGGACTTTGGGCAGTGAGGCAGCTTGTATGTCACCCTGTGGAGATGAGCGAAACAACAACCGCCGACGGCACGACCATCTATTGGGACGAAGCTGGTCAATCAGCCAATGATGATGACGGAGCGGTCCTGCTCGTTCACGGCATCACAGAGAACTCCCTCTTCTGGAAACCGGTAGCTGACTTACTCTCACCCACAGGGCGAGTGGTTTGGTTGGATCTTCGGGGGCACGGCAAGTCTGGTGACGCCGGCAACTACGACATGGCGTCAATGGCCAGCGATGTTGCCGCGGTGGTTGCTGCGGCTGGCCTTGATCGGCCTCACCTGGTTGGTCACTCATTAGGTGGGATTGTGGTTTCTGCTGCGGGGGCGGCGATGCCCGTTCGCTCGGTCACCAATGTTGATCAGTCGCTCCAGCTTGGAGCCTTCAAGGCCATGCTGTCCGAAGTTGAAGGAATGCTTCGAGATGCCGACTCATTCCCAGTGGTGATGGCGGGCTTGTTCGATCAGCTCAGTGGCGACATGTTGGGCGATGAGAAGAAGGCCGGACTGGCTTCTATGCGCCGTCCTCATCAGGAGATGGTGCTTGGAGTTTGGGACATGATCTTCAACGGATCTGAAGCTGAGATTGGGTCCACGGTGGCTGCAGCCATGGCGGGCTATGGCGACAACAAGGTTCCCTACCTGTCGCTGCATGGTGCTGACCCGGGTCCGGATTACGCCGAATGGCTGTCGGGCATGATTCCGGGTGCTGTGACCGAGCTGTGGGATGAGCACGGTCACTACCCACACCTCGTTGATCCTGAGCGTTTCGTCAAACGTCTTCTTTCCTTCTGGGGCTAAGTCAGTACAGATGTCAGTGTTGCCAGTTGATTGTTACCTTCGCGTCCCATTAGTGGAACGCGAAGTGCACATTGAGCCGTTGCCATCGGCTGCTATGGCCGGATTGTCTTGATTCGTTAAGTCAGCCCTCTGAGGTGCCGATTGCTACTTGATGCAAGATCAGTCTGCCATCGAGCCAACGCTGCCCGAACGCGCCCGCACCCTTCTGGCTGCCACACCTCATGCGGCCTTGGCCTGTGTGGACATTGATGGCCGACCCGTTGTTGGCATCACACCAATCGTTGATGATGGCACCGGAGCGCCGGTCACCGTCATCTCCAATCTTTCAACCCATGTCATCCGAGCTCGACAGGACTCTCGGGCCAGCATGACCATTGGTGACCGGCTTCTCATCCAGGGTGATCTGGTCGCCATTCCTGGGCTCCAGCAACTTGATCTACAAGATCGCTTCCTCAAAGATCACGCCCATCTCCAAACCCAGGTCGAGTCCTTGGACTACTCATGGCTCCGACTCGTACCTCTCCGTGTTTGCTGGATCGATGAGACTGGTTCTGAGCACTGGCTACGTCCTCAGGACCTAGCGGGAGCCGAGCCTGATCCGTTGGCCAAGTTGGCAGACGATCTGGTGGCTTCGATAGCGGACCGGCTCGGCGAGGATTTGCTTCTGATGGCCAAGACTCTTGGCGGGCGCTGGCTAGCGACAGAGGCTGAACTGACGCAGATTGATCGCTACGGCTTGTTAGCCATGGTAAAGGATCCAACTGGTCGTCGGTTGGCCCGGCTGCCCTTCCCGCAACGTCTGGACGAGCCAAATGATGTGCACCTTGCTGTTGGCGGCCTGCTCCGGGCTGCTCGCTCGGCGCCCTCAGATTCGAATAGCTCGCCGAGCCTGTTGCACGCCGTAGAAAGCAACAGCGGAAGCGGAGCCGACATTGATCGAGTCGACGGTTCCGGACATGGGAATACGAACTCGTTGTTCGACAGCCTCGAGAGCGCCAACGGTCAGTCCTGGTCCCTCAGCTCCGAGGAAGATGGCGACCCGCTCGTCTGGATCGAGGACGAGGTCCCCCAGGTCAACGGCGGCGTCCCCGGGGGTGAGGGCGAGGGTCTTGAACCCCTGCTCTTTGATGATGTCGAGCCCGGTTGGGAACGCGTCGAGGCGTCCGTAGGGGAGGGAGAAGGCCTCGCCCATGCTGACTCGGGCGCATCGCCGGTAGAGGGGATCACAGCAGCTGGGGTCCAACAAGAAGGCGTCGACTCCGAGGGCGGCAGCACAGCGCAAGATGACGCCCATATTGGTGGGGTTGTTGATGGCCTCAGCCACGACGATGGTGCGGACCGACTGGTCGCTGAGAATCTCTAACGGCGTTGGCACCGGTCGGCGGTGAAAACAGGCGAGGGCGCCACGGTGTAAGTGGTAGCCCGTGATCTGCTCCAGGACTTGGGGTGCCGCCGCGTAGATAGGGATCTCATCGGGAATGATCCCGGGCATTTCTTTCTTGCGCTTGCCGTCGATCAGGATGGAGACAAGCTCGTAGTCGGCGTTGAGGGCTCGCTCAACCACCCGGTCGCCCTCGGCGACAAAGACCCCCTTCATGTCTCCCCAGCGCTCACGCCGCATGCGCAGGGAGTGATCGCGTAGGCCTTGGAACACCTCGATCCGAGGATCGAAGGGGTCGGTCATTGCAATGGTGTTTTCTAGGCGGGGAACGAAGGGTTCGTCGTCGCCAATTGAATCGCCTTCAGACTTGGCTGGTGGGGGCTTCTTAGCCAACGGATCGGAACTCAGGACTCATACAGAGGTACATCTGGGCCAACGAGGTCGCTAAACAGGGCTAGCACTTCGCCGTCTTCGGCGTGGCGGCCAGTCTCGGCCTTGGAGTAGAGGGACTCACCGTCCACCGCAACATCAAAGACTCCCTTGCTTCCGGTGACCAGGGTCAACTCAGCAATCACGTGCTGATAGTTGGACAATAAATCCTGCGTCGCGCTCACGGCACGAGGAGAATAGTTTCAGGGCACGCAGTAGGTAATGGAGATTCGATAGCGACGATCAAGCATGACGCCCATCTTAGTGGTGTAGATTCTTCTGCCATGAAGGGCATCGTCATTTACGAAAGTCTCACCGGCAATACAGCGAAGGCTGGATGGATCATTGCTGAGGAGCTCACCCAGTCGGGGATCGAGACCATTGCTTGCTCAACCAAGAATGTCGACATGCAGGCCTTGTCTGATGCCGACATTGTCGTGATCGGAACCTGGACTGATGGAATGATTCTTGCTGGGCAACGCCCTGGTGGTGTCGGCCGCATCTCCCAACTCCCAGTAATCGAAGGCAAGACAGCCGCCGTCTATTGCACCTACGCCATCAAGGCGGGCAAGACGCTCGAGAAGCTCACCGGGGTTGTGACTCGATTGGGTGGCGACGTGATTGGTGGCGCAACTATTCGTCGTGACCGGGTTGAGGCCAGCGCCTCGGAGTTTGTTGACCGCTTGGTCGCCGCTACACAATACGCCTGAGATTCTCTCGCCCCGGAATTCTCTGCCCTCAGATTCTCTGCCCGTGGTCGGGGTTGTGGCGATGGCTAGGCGACTCTGAGAGAAGAGCTAGTCTGGATCGATGATCCGTGAGGGCTACCAGCTGTCTGACCGTTACCTGGCCGAGGGTGGCCCGGTGTTCATGTCAGGGATTCAAGCCCTGGCCCGCATCCCCATCGAGCAGCTCCGTCGCGATCGGCTCATAGGACACAACTCTGCCGCCCTAGTCTCGGGCTATCCGGGATCGCCCCTTGGCGGCTTTGATCAGGAACTGGCCCGTGCGCTTCGCGTGGTGAGCGATCTTCCAATTGTTCATCAGCCTGCTGTCAATGAAGAATTGGGTGCCAGCGCGGTCATGGGATCCCAGCTGGCCTCGACTCGGCCCGATGTTCGCTATGACGGCGTTGTCGGGATCTGGTACGGCAAGGCCCCGGGCCTAGACCGGGCGACCGATGCCTTGCGTCACGGAGTGTTCGCTGGGTCCAGCGCCGGTGGGGGAGCCTTGGCCCTGGTTGGAGATGATCCGGCAGCCAAGTCCTCGACCATGCCTTCGTCCTCCGACGCGGCACTGGTCGACCTGCATATGCCAATCCTGTATCCGGGAACCATTGCCGAGTGTTTGGAACTTGGTCTGCACGGGATTGCTATGTCTCGGGCCACGGGCTTGTGGTCGGCGCTGAAGATCGTGACACCGATTGCCGATGGCACCGGCACGGTCCAGCTGCCCGTGCTGGATGGGGAGCCAGTGTTGCCTCGCCACAGCAATCCCGACGGCTCCATCTGGGTACCTCATCCGTCGGCTCAATTCTTGGGTCCACGTATGGTGGAGGTCGAGCGCGAGTTTCACGAGATCCGCTCTGAGCTGGCCCGTCAATATGGTGCGCTCAACCGTCTGAACCGAACGACGACAAATCCTCCCGACGCCTGGCTGGGCATTGTCGCTACTGGCTTCACCTACTTCCAGGTGTTGGAGGCGTTCCGTCGGTTAGGGCTGCCTGATTTGCATGCCATTGCCGACGCCGGTATCCGGCTAGCCCATTTGCGCATGCCGGTCCCGTTCGACGTGCAGCAGGTCGCTTCCTTTGCTCAAGGATTAGAGGAAATCTTCGTCATCGAAGAGAAAAACCCGACTCTGGAACGCCTGATTCGTGACACGTTGTATGACGCAGCCGTGCGGCCCCGTGTCTTCGGAAAGCAGGGACCAAATGGGGCGGATCTACTCCCGTCCTACGGCCTTTTGGATGCCGACGTGATCACACCAGCACTGCGTCACCGCTTGCAAGACCGCTTGCGGGACCGTCTTGCTCCCGCGCCTCCCGAGCCGCGTGAGTTGATCCCACTCAGCGTCAACCGCACACCATTCTTTTGCTCAGGCTGTCCCCACAACTGGGGGACCAAGGTGCCAGAAGGATCAGTTGTTGGCATGGGAACTGGTTGCCACGGCATGACCCTGCTGATGGATGAGGCCCGGGTAGGAGAGAGTATTGGCATCACCGCCATGGGGAACGAGGGCACACAATGGTTAGGCATGGCGCCCTTTGTCGAAACCGAGCATGTGTTCCAGAACTTTGGCGACGGGACCTATTTCCATTCTGGCCAACTTGCCGTGCAGGCCGCAATTGGTGCTGGCGCCAATGTGACCTTCAAGATCCTTTACAACGACACCGTTGCCATGACTGGCGGACAGGTCACCGCCCACCGAGTGGGTGTGCCCGAATTGGCCCAACTCTTGCTGACCCACGGGGTCAAGGAAGTAGTCGTGACGACCGATGACGTGTCGGAATATCGCGGCATCACCTTGCCCAAGGGTGTGGAGCTCCTGGACCGGACCAAGCTGATCGAAGTACAAGAGCGTTTGGCAAAGGTCAAGGGTGTGACGGTCATCATCCATCATCAGGGCTGTGCGGCGGAGATCCGACGAGGACGGCGACGAGGCACGGTGGCCAAGCCCGCGAAGCGGGTTGTCATCAACCATCGCATCTGTGAAGGCTGTGGCGATTGTGGTGATGTCAGCAACTGCCTTTCGGTCCAGCCTGTGGCTACGCCACTTGGGCGCAAGACGCAGATTGATCAGGCCAGCTGCAATGTCGACTTGTCTTGTTTGCACGGCGATTGCCCGGCCTTCATGACTGTCGATGTTGACGAAGATGCCAATCCACATCGAAGCGCTGATTTGCCTGAGCTGGATTCGATCCACGTTGGGTCGCCCGCGATGACCGATAGAGCTTCGACCACTATTCGTCTCTCCGGTATTGGTGGAACTGGGGTAGTGACCGCGGCGCAGATGCTAGGCACGGCTGCACTGCTCCACGGACTAGAAGTCGACGGGGTCGACCAGACGGGGCTGTCTCAAAAGGCGGGGCCAGTCATCAGTGACCTGGTGATCAGCCAGTCCGGTTCGCCCCGACGTTCCAATCTGATTGGTCGCCAACAGGCCGACGTGCTTGTGGCCTTTGATGAGCTGGTTGCTGCTTCCGACGGCGCAATCGGTGTTGGCCTGGGCGGGCACACCAAGGTGTTTGCTTCTACCGCAGTCACGCCGACCGGTCGTCAGATCACCGATCCTGCCCTGGCGTCGCCCACTCCGGACGACCTGGGTCAGCGCTTCGACGCTCGGGCTGATGGGGCCGACGTTCAGTACCTACAAGCCCTGCATCTGGCTGCCGCCTTGACCGGCACGGCATCTACCGCCAACACGCTCCTGCTTGGTGTGGCGTTTCAGTCCGGCGAGATCCCGGTCTCGATCGAGGCCTTCGAAGAAGCGATCGAGTTGAACGGTGTTGCGGTCGAAGCCAATCTGGCGGCCTTTGGCTGGGGCAGACGCTGGTTCCACAACCAAGAGAAGATCGAAGCCCTGGCCGCCGAGTCAGGACAAGTGACACTGGAAGTTGCGGTTGAACCGCTTCCTTCGTCGCTAGCAGCCAAGGTTGCTCACTTGGGGTTGGACTCGGATCCGCTGACTCTCGTCACCATGCTGGCCAGTGATCTGGTTGCCTATCAAGACGAGGCTTACGCCACTCGGTTCCTGACCTTGATCAAGCTAGCGGTAGGCACTGGGAGCTCGACCCTGGTGGAAGTAGTGGCCAGAAACGCCCACAAGCTCATGGCCTACAAGGACGAATATGAGGTTGCTCGATTGATGCTGGGCGAGGATGGCCTTTCGCCCATGGCCGGCGTACCCGGAGCGGGCTCCAAGCCTCAGTTCTCCTGGCAGCTGCATCCGCCCATGTTGCGGGCCTTGGGTATGGATCGCAAGCTGTCGTTCGGCGGCCGATCAAAGCCCCTGTTCAAGGCATTGGCCAAAGGCAAGAAGCTTCGTGGTACCACGAAGGACCCATTCGGCCGAGCCGAACTTCGCCAAGTTGAACGAGCAATGGTCGATGAATATGAGTCTGCGATCACCAAGGTCTGCGCTGCTATTGGAACGGGGTCCATCGATCCTGCTTCGGCCATCGAGATCGCCGGGCTGCCCGACCAGGTTCGCGGCTTTGAAGACCTCAAACTGCAACGAGCCATTGTTTACCGGGCCGACCTGGCTTCCAAGCTCTCAGCTCTCACCTAACCGCCACGCACAGCCGAACTGGCACCGACCAGGTGTCGCATATGGGTCGCTGCCGGTGCCAGAACGCTAGGTGGAGCTGCGTTGGACGGCGAGGAAGGCTTGAGGCGTGGTCTCGCGGGGAGTTCGGCTTGGCGTTGAATCGCCTCTTGCACGATGAAGCCAGCAGCATTCAGTGACTCGGTGACTCCAGCAACCGAATGGTGATACAGCGTGAGCGCTACTTTCGATCCATAGGCGTCAGGGCGTACATCTGTAGTATCTGGCCCTTTTTGGAAGGCCAGCTGGGCTTGGCCACCCTCAACCAGCACACGGTCCAGCTCCTGCCATACCTTGGCCAGGTCAGACAGTGGCGTGGTGATGATCGAGTACCAGTACGCAGCATCGGTGATTGAATGCTCAGGAACCGGAAGGTCGGTGAGTTCGGCCTGGTTGTTGTGCTCGCAGTCGCCCTCAATTGGGTTCTCGCCGTTGAGGTGCCGGTGAGTCCATGGTCAGTCGGAGTGGCCATAAGCCTGGCCCTGTTTCATACAGCAGTGGCTGCAACCAGAGTGGCTCCATCACGTGCTGCCCTGAACAAAGACATGATGAAGCGTTGGATAGCCCGTCTTCTCGTTGTCGCTGTCTTCCCTGTGCCCGTCTGGCTTGGTGCCACGCTCATGAACAACCTCGGCCCGGAACCATCATCAGTCGTCTTTGCCACCTCGTTCGCCGTGCTGTCCTTCGCAGGCATCTGGCTCCATCGCCGTAGTCTCACAGACTGACTCAGAATCCGGAGTCCGTGAACGCTTCAGGAGTCCACGACGGCCACTTGGCCTCAGCGTTAAGCTCGCCCGAGCCGTAGGTGGCGACAAGACGAAAGGGCGTGCTGGCAGAGGTGTTGTCATATACATGGGCAACGGTCGCTAGTGCTATGGCGTCGAGGACGTACAACCAGAGCCGTTGGTAGCGTTGGCGGACCTTGTTTTCGGGTACCCCGTGGCCGCCGTTGGCTACCCGGTCGGCGACTCGAGCTACCGCCAAGTCCTCCGGAATGATGACGATGTGGAGGGTAACTTTGTAGCCATATTCGATGGCCTCGCGGACAAGTTCCACTTTTGATGGGTGGGAGAACACGGTCTCTGTGGCGAAGGATTGGCGGGCCGCGAGCTTTGCCTCCCTCAAGGTCGCCGCAATTGCCGCGGCCTCATAGCCTCGCTCTGCCTCTTGGCCGGGCCAACGTTGGGAGGCGATTACATCTGCATTCACGAACTCAAGCGGGATCGGGGCAACAACCTCCTCGTAGAACGTTGTCTTGCCTGCCCCATTTGGACCGGCGATGATATGGAGGATCGGGTCAGACAACGGACAGGGTCAGGCAGATGCTTGGTTAGTCACAACTTCACCGTCGGCCCCGAGTTCGACGTAGGAGCGGCCCTCGGCCTGGAATCGTTGCTCCAGGTTCAGCGCCTCACGTCGAGACGTCATCTGTTCGGTCCATTCGGTCCGTACAACCGCCTGTTCGCGTTCGTTGAGGTCGTCATAGGAGCGTCGACCACCAAGCACCGCAGCGATGTCGGAGTGAGAGATTGTTTGGGAGAGTTCGAGCTCTCGTCCGAGGCGTGCCCAATGGGCGATTTGCTGTGCCGTGCTTCGGCTCATCGCCACGGCTGCCAGGCGGGCAGAGGCGTGTACTTCGTCGTCGATGCGTATGGGTGAACTAGTAGCCACGAGAGACCTCAAACACTACTGTAGCAGATTGCTACAGTAGTGTCCAGCGTTGATTCCTAGACGTCGAAGTCCATCATGCTCGAACGAGATTCGCCGGATGACGGGCTTGAGGCGATGCTAGCTGTGCCAGAACTGGCAGCCTGCCAGAAGGCTCGGTAGGTCGGGTACTCCAGGCCATCAATCACCCAGCCAGCTTCAACCAGCTCCTGATGGAACCTTGGCAGGTTTCGCCAAGGCACACCCATGTCAACATGATGGGCCAGGTGCCAGCCGGTGTTGTACGGAACCATCCAGAATTGCGCCAGCCGACTTTGCTTGATCACATGACTGGTGAGGCGTCGATCTTTGGACTGGATCATGCCCCCGTGTTCGGCAATGGACCGCAACCGGTTCGAGAATTTCCACAGCGTCGACCAGGAAGCAATCCACACCAGATAGGCGAGTGGTCGACCGAGCACGACGCACATTCCAAGAGCGACCGCATGCAACCCGACGATCTGCAAGGCTTCCCGATAGCCACCCCTGGCTGCTTTCAACAGTGTGCGGAAGTTCTTGTAGGCGCTATTTCCGAACAGATCTCGGCGCAGTTTTCGATGCCAAGAGTCCTTCGCTATCGGATAGCCGCGATAGAGAGCAATATCAGGCTCATTGGGCCCCATCTCATCCCGGTGATGGGCAAAGTGAGCCCGCCGATAGGCCAGCATCGCTTGATAGCTGGGGTAGCCAAGCAACCATCGACCAACCAGATCATTGGCTCGCTGGTTGCTGAATAGCAAGCGATGTGCGGCCTCGTGGGCCAAGATATTGAGGGCAACATGTCCACGAGCCATCAGAACATAGGCCACCAGGTACGCCAGCCAGTGATGGAGGTAGGCAGCGAAGGCAACAACCCCAACCGACTGGATCAAAGCAACAACGACAGTGGCAACATTCCGACCGTTCTGGATTCGCCGCAGATCATCTCGCAAGGGCCGCTTGGCCATACCTCGCTCATTCAATCGGTCCGAGGGCAGCACGTCGGGCAGCTGTCCAGCGGTAGGAACCATTGTCGAGCGAGGTGGTGTTGATTGGCCGAGAGCGGTCATGACGGATCGGCGAACATGGGAGGCCGTTGGGTGCCGCCTGTGATCTCTTCAATCATCGAAGCAACACTCAGGGCGGTGTAGTCCTCCAAGAACGGGCCGACCACTTGCAGTCCCATGGGTAGCTCAGATGAGTGCAGGCCGATGGGCACAGCGGTGGCTGGAAGATAGGACATACCGAAGACCCCCATCCACGACATCAGGTCTTGGTAAGGCCGGGTCTGTCCAGCCACTTGCACCGTGCGTTCACTGGCCGGAGAGTGGTGGTCATGGGGGATGGCCACCGTTGGTGCAACCGGTGCCAAAACGACATCCCAGTCAGCGAAGAAGTCCTTCCATCGAGCCCGCATCTGGAGCCGCCGTTCGTTGTCACTCAGCCAAGCCCGGTGACGTTGGCTCGCTCCAACAATGCCGAGGTCACCACCAACTATGTCACCAGAAGCAACGGAAGCAGCCATCGTGTCCAGCTCGGCTAGCGACCATCCTCCGGACAGGGCCCCACCAAGTAGGTTCCAGAAGGTCCGCTCGGCCTTAGCAAAGTCAAAGCCAACCGGCTCCGCTTCATAGCCGACAATGGCTCCAGCCGCCTCCAGCTCAGCTGCCACACCCAAGATGGCGGCTTCGATCTCCGGGTCGACTGGGCAGCCGTCATGATTGGCCCATACTGCGACTCGAAGGCCCTTGGGTGAACGGCACCTGGTCGGAGGCAGCTTGAGCGACCACGCTGTGCCCGTCCAAGAGTCTGGACCGGTGATCAGTTCCAGGGCGAAGGCGCAGTCGTCGGCACTGCGAGCAAGGGGTCCGACGACGGCCAAATCGGCTTGGGTGAGGGTTCCGGGAGGCCCGGGGATCTGGCCGCGGGCGGAGACAATGCCGTAGCTGGGCTTGTGCCCAACTACACCGCACATGGAGGCCGGATTGCGGATCGATCCCGCAATATCGCTACCAATCTCCAGGGAAGTTAACCCCGACGCCACGGCGGCGGCTGAACCTCCTGAGCTTCCGCCAACACTTCGTTTGAGATCCCACGGATTGTTCGAGGTGCCAAACACCGGGTTGTACGTCTGAACGTCATTGGCGTATTTGGGAAGGTTGCTCTTTCCGTAGATGACGGCACCTGCCCGTCGGAGTCGAGCTACAATGTCGGCATCGTGGTCTGGAACGAATGACTCCAGCTCCGTCGCGCCGGAAGTCGTTCGCATACCCCCCGTCATGAGGGAGTCCTTCACCGTCATTGGTAACCCAGCCAGTGGGCCAATGGCCTCGCCCTGGTTTCGACGAGCATCAACCTCGGCGGCTTCGTTGCTTGCTCGCTGCGCATCCATGGTGACAACAGCGTTTACCGAGCTGTTTCGTTCCTCAACAGCAGCAAGGTGGGCCGCCAATAGCTCGGCGGAGGAAAGCTCCTTGGAGGAGAGCATCTGAGACAGGGCCCTGGCCGATTGCCAAGTTAGTTGGTCATCCAGCATCTCCCGAAGCTATCTTATGGAGCTATGTCTCTTCGAATTGGCGCCGACGTGGCTACCGCTCTTGCCGCGCATCGGCCAGTGGTTGCTCTTGAATCCACCATCTTCTCCGAGTTCGGTTTGCCCGCACCAGCGAACCGTGAGGCTTTGGATCGTTGCTTTGATGCGTTGGAGCTTGGTGGAGCCACCCCGGCCCTCACCGCAGTCTTGGATGGTGTTGCCACTGTTGGTGTGCCCAGGTCTGATGCTGACGTAATTTGTGGGCCTGCTCGCAAAGCGGCCGTACGGGATCTGCCGGCCGCTATCGGCCAAGCCTGGCCATATGCCGCCACCACTGTCTCAGCCTCGGTCGCCTTGTGTGCCCAAGCAGGAGTTCAGGTGTTCGCCACCGGCGGTATTGGCGGGGTGCATCGAGGATGGGAGTCATCCCTGGACATCAGCGCCGACCTTGGGGCCTTGGCCAAGTATCCGGTCATCACCGTTTCTGCCGGAGCGAAGGTCTTCCTCGATCTGCCGGCCACTCTTGAGCAGTTAGAGACTGACAGTGTGCCCGTGCTGGGCTGGCAGTGTGATGAGTTCCCTGCCTTCCATGCTCGCTCCAGTGGCCTTCCCGTGCCCCACCGGGTCAACAGTGCGGCCGAGGTTGCTCGCATTGCCCGAGCCCATTGGGACCTTGGGGGTGGCGGCATCTTGGTGGTCGCTCCGGTTCCCGAAGAAGACGCGTTGGACTATTACACCCTGTCCATTGCCGTCGATCAGGCGTTGGCAGCGGCAGCGGCTGAAGGCGTACGCGGCGCTGGAGTGACTCCGGCGGTTCTTGCCGCTTTGGCTGACGCCACCGACGGCGACAGTATTCCGACCAACCTGGCGTTGGCTGAAAACAATGCCCGGGTTGCCGCCATGATTGCTACTGCCCTTTGCCAGGCTCCGGCCTAGCTCGACGTGTTTGTGCTGGAGAAGTTTGGTCAACGCTACGGTCTCGGCAATCCCAGGCTGTGGCGTGCTGATGCCCTGCTTGGCGCGTCGGAATGGTTGACGAAGCGAGCTGCCGTCATGCCTGGCAGTCGACGGGCCAATCGGTTTGCTCGATGGGATTCTGGCACCATCTGGTGCTATCCGCCGGCGGCCATGTTCGGCGAGGCTGGCATCCAGCTAGGAGCCGACACCCTGATCGGCCCTTATGTTTCCATTAGTGCCGGAATGGGGCCGGATCAGAAGCTGATCAGTGACAGGATTGTTGGAATTGGTGACCGCTGCTTGATCGGCCGCCAGAGCAGCATCGTTGGCCACTACTCAATCGAGATTCACGACGACGTCTTCTTTGGCCCCAATGTCTATGTCACCGATCAGAATCACGGATTCGAAGACTTGAATGAGCCAATCGGGCGTCAAACAATGGGGGAGAAGGCCGTTGTCATTGGCGAAGGATCTTGGCTGGGGGCCAATGTCGTGGTATTGCCCGGAGTGACGATTGGCAAACATGTCGCCGTCGGTGCCGGATCCATTGTCACCCGCGATCTGCCGGACAACTGTGTTGCCGTCGGGTCGCCAGCGCGAGTGGTCAAGCAGCTCTAGCAGGCTCGAGTCGATTGACTGTTTGAATCCGGGCTTAGAGCCCGACCTCGGCCTTGGAGGCTGAATAGGTGTCACATGAGTCCGGGTCGCCGGTATTAAGTCCTTGGCTGAACCAGGCCTTGCGGGCAGCCGCAGAACCATGACTCCAGTTGTGAGGATTGACCTGCTGGCCCGTCATCTCCTGAATCCGGTCATCACCGACAGCGGCAGCGGCCGCCAAACCTTCTTCAATGTCGCCCTCTTCGATGATGGCGGTTCCATCAGAGTTGGTCCGGCTCTTAGCATCGTGGGCCCAAACCCCTGCGAAACAGTCCGCTTGCAGTTCTTGGCGAACCGACATCTCGTTTTTGCGTGAAGGATTGCTGCGTTGAATGTCACCTACCTGGTCACTGATCCCGGTGATGGACTGGACGTGGTGACCGACTTCGTGAGCAATGACGTAAGCCTGAGCGAAGTCACCGGGAGCGCCAAAACGGCGAGCTAGCTCGTCGTAGAAGTCCAGGTCGACATAGACCAGGTGGTCCTGGGGAGCTGGACAGTAGAACGGTCCAGAAGCCGAGGTTGCGTTACCGCAGCCATTGGTTGAAACGGCCCCGGTAAAGATGACGATTTCTGTTTCCTGGTAGTTGGGGATCTGATCGGCCCAAACAGTCTGAATGTCGTACATGAGGGCACCCATGAATTCGACGGTGTCATCTTGAGCTGGATCAACTGGTTGAGCAGCCCCGCCCCCACCAGTTTCTAACACCTGGCCGCCACCGCCACCGCCATTCAACACACCACTCATCAGGGCGAAGATGATCATGAGAATGATGCCGCCGACGCCGCCAACCTTGCCCATCGGCAGCCCAGCGGGCAGACCGCCGCCACGACCCATTCCACCGCCACCAAGTCCGCCGCTGCGAGACCGGCGAGCCGGGCGTCGCCCGCGACGGTCCTGTACGTATTTCCCGCCAGCTTTGTTGGCTTTGTTGTCAAAGCGCACCATGTTCGGACTCCACTCATCACCCGTAGTGAACCGACACCTTACAGCCCATTGGCGTTCCAAGTTTAGGTAACGCTCTTGACCAGGGGCGGCGCCGCTCACGGCGACGCGTCAAGCCAGTCGTCTATAGGCAACAATCTGTTGATGTTTGTGATTGTGAGTTCATTCCGTGCTGGCGCCGTCCGCTAGTCTCAACGCCTCTGGAGGAAAACAAGTGAACGACACGAATTCGGCCCCGCCAATCAGCGTGGCCTTGGAAACTGAAGTAGTGAGCAGCTCAGCCCGAGACAACTCGGTCGCCCGCTTCAAAGAAGCTGGTATTCGGCTGCCAACCTTTGCCGAGCTGCGTGATCCCAGCACCATTGATCCCAGCATCGTGGCCGAACTGGAAGGCGTCGACCGTGGCGTAGCCGACGCACACAACCTGTTCCGGGTGCACTGGCACAACAAGCTCGATCAGAATGGTTTCACCGATATTCCCGAGCACCTGGTCATCCCCAAGGAGATCTCTGGGGTCGACGCCAAGATCGTCATGGTCTTTGGTGATCGCTTCCCCATGATCACCGCCCACAAGGTTCTTGCCGCTTACGCATGCCTGGCCCCCCGGATCGTCACCGGCACGTTTGACCCAACCGTGCACAAGGCGATCTGGCCCTCCACCGGCAATTACGCCCGTGGCGGTGTTGCCATCAGCCGCATCATGCAAAGCCACGGTTTGGCAGTCTTGCCTGCCGGAATGAGCCAGGAACGATTCGACTGGCTCAATGAGTGGACGCTTGATCCTTCGACCGACATCATCCGGACTCCTGGCACTGAAAGCAATGTCAAGGAGATCTACGACGCTTGTACCGAGATGTCCAAGGATCCGACCAACATCATCATCAACCAGTTCTGTGAGTTCGCCAACTACCTCGGCCACCGTGAGATCACTGGCCCGGCCATGGCCAAGGTTTTCGAACACGTAGCCAGTGGCTCTGCCAAGCTCAAGGGTTTCGTCTCAGCCACTGGTTCGGCCGGAACCATTGCTGCCGGAGACCACCTCAAGGAAATCTACGGCTCCGAGATTGTCGCCGCAGAGGCTTTGGAATGCCCAACCATGTTGGAGAACGGCTTCGGCGAGCACAACATCCAGGGCATTGGCGACAAGCACATCCCTCTCATTCACAATGTGCACAACACCGACCTGATTACCTCAATCAGTGACCGAGTCACCAACCAGCTGGACGTACTCTTCCAGACCGAGGTCGGACGCTCCTACCTCGCTGATGAGCACGGCATCGCCCCAGAAACCTTGGACGCACTCCAGCACATGGGTTACTCGTCCTGGTGCAACATGGTTTCGGCCATCGCCTATGCCAAGCTGCGCAACCTAGGCTCCGAGGATGTGGTCATGACCATTGCTACCGACGGCTCAGCCATGTACCACAGCGGCCGGCAACCAATAATCGATGCCGACTTTGGTGGCGAATTCACTTCTACCGATGCCGCCCAGGTCTTTATCGATCATCTGTCTGATCCCGGTGTGCACACCATTGTTGACCTGGATGATCGGGCACGGCGTCGCATCTTCAACCTTGGCTATTTCACCTGGGTTGAGCAGCTGGATCTCGATATTGAAACCTTCGAAGTCCGCCAGGACCAGCAATGGTGGGATGACCTCGTGCCCAAGGTGGCAATCTGGGATGAACTCATCATGGACTTCAACCAGCGAACCGGCCTGGGCTAGACCCCACTTTCCCGTATCGCAGGGCGGAAACTGTCAGATAGTCGGCGAGATACTGATAGACAAGACAGCATCATGGAAGAGCAAAATGATGCCTGAGAAAGGTCACATAGATCGGGGCAGCGAGCTCACCTTTGTTCGGCACCGGACTCAGCTGGACGTGTACACCCATGCCCTGACCTCAGGTTTGACGGATGCTGACTATGTCGCCCTGGTCACCGAGTTGGACAGTCGCATCGTGGCGGCCTCGGGCGTTGGCTTCGCAATAACACCACTGGTCGAGTTGGACTTGCCCCTCAAACGCCGAGTGGTCGGCAAGGTTGAAACTGGCAACGTCAGCGGCTCCCACAAGGCTCGGCACCTAGTTGGGTTGCTGTTGTGGCTTCGAATTGACGAACGGGCCGGCAAGAAGAGGCCCGATGAGTTGGCTATCGCTTCGTGTGGCAACGCTGCGCTCGGAGCGGCGACCATCGCTCAAGCGGTCGGTCGTGAATTACGGGTCTTCGTGCCTTCCGAAGCAGATCCGTTGGTCCTGACTGAACTAGAGCGCTTGGGGTCCACCGTGCAAGTCTGTCCGCGCCAGCCAGATCAGGTCGGAGACCCGTGTATGGCCGAGCTGGACATGGCGATTCGGTCAGGTTCGGAGGCCTTCACCGTTCAGGGTCCAACGAGCCCAAACGTGATCGATGGAGGCCGCACCCTTGGCCTCGAACTGGCGGAGCAGGTCCTGGGGCACATGAAGGACTTGACGCCACTGATCTGTATGTGCAAGTTGGTGGGGGAGCCCTTGGCGCAGCCACCATGGACGGTCTCGTTCGGGGGGGTGTCTCGATGCGGGTGCACCCGGTACAGCCACAAAATGCCCATCCGTACATCGCCATGTGGAACCGGCTGCGGGAACGCCTTGGCCCGGACGGCATTCCGAAGGGCGGTGGATCGGAGTCGATGGCCACTCAGGCATTGCGTCAACTGATTTCGGATAATGCTGATGTCATGCAGCCTTGGCCCGGAATACCGGCCAGTATTGCCTCCGGAATCCTGGACGACATCACCTATGACTGGCAGGCTCTCCTCTATCATCAACTCACGAGCGGTGGTTGGCCAATACTGGCCAGTGAGGACGATTTTGTGCGGGCAACTCAACTATTGAGAGGGCAGGTCACCCCGGCTCCGGACCCGACCGGTGCGGCTGGATTAGCAGGCCTACTAGCAGACCCGCGGGGAGACGTCGAAGCCGCGAAGCCAGCGGTCGTGCTCGTGACCGGCGCTGACCGTTCGCTCACCCTTGAGCGTCCTGACGGAGATGCTCAAGCCGACGGAGCCGTCCAGCAATGACTCAGAAGTCGACCAGGACTCCCTCGCGAGGAGTCCGAGTCATGGTTGCCCCCGTGCTCAGCGCTGCACTAGCAGTCGCAACGTTCGCTTCCTTGGCTTCAGCTGCCCCCTCGCGTCGCACCCCTTCGCCCAGCCACAGCCCAGCGATGCTAGACATTTCTGGCAATCTGATTATCGACTCGATTCGTCCGCTTGACCGCGATCAGCAGCAGAACGAACAGCTCGTTCTCGCCCGCCAAATGCAGATCGAGGGTGAGCTGGCCTCCGGTGAGGCAAGTGACACACAGGCGGGAGATGACGATCTCGCTAGCGGTGCGACCGCCATCGAGATCGGCGCCGTAGCCGAGACTGCCAGCGGCAAGATCCGACTCTGCTTTCGTGGTGACACCCCCCAGATCGTTCGCAGCGAAGCACTTGCCGCTGCCAACCAGTGGGATGCAGCCCTTGCTATCGAAGGGCCAGTGGTCGAGATCGATTTCTACTGGTTGAACATGTCGAACCCGAACATTCTCGGCGCTGCCGGGCCGACAAGGTTCATCCTCAATCCGGGCTTGCCTCAGCCCGGCGCTCGATACCCGGTTGCCCTAGCCAATGAACTGTTGGGAATTGATCAGATGCCCAGGGGAGTCTGCGGCTCAGTCAAGGAGGGTGAAATTGTCCTTGTCCTGAATGCTGACGCAGGCAGCAATGCGGGTGGTTGGATTGCCGGACAAGACATGTTGAACCCTGCCCTTGATCCGGCAGCGGCGACCGACCTACAGACGACCTTGATGCACGAATTTGCTCACGGATTCGGCTTCATTGGTTCGGCTGAGCTGAATGAGTCTGGGGACCTGGCCTGGCCCAATGATCACACGACTCCACTCGTCTTTGATCTCTTCACCCGCAGCTGCGGGCGTGAAACGTTCCAAGGTTGTGACACCGGTGACTCCGCTGAGGTGCAGATCGGGGACCTGGATGCCGTTACTTCGGGCAAGCTTTGGATCAGTACAGGACTCGGCCCGTTGCTGGAACTGGAGGCCCCGTTCCAGTGGGATGCTGGCAGCTCGTTCTCCCATCTCGATGAGTTCCGCTATCCGGCAGAATCCCTCTTCTCCCTCATGACCCCCTACATCGATACCGAGCAGCGAATTCGGTCGGTCGACGCCGCAACTTTGGCGATCATGCAGCTGATTGGGTGGACGGTTGCCGGCCCTGTAGCCCCAATCACCGATGTAGCCGGAGTGGCGGGCCCAAACCAGGTGTCACTGGCAATTGGACCAACGAATCTAGATGACGGTGTGCCTCCTACCGAGTACGAGTTGCAGGTACGTCGAGTCGAGCGCAATACCGCTGGTGATCTGACGAAGGTTCCTGCCTATCAGGGCCTGAATGGACAGCTCCCTCAAGTCACCATCGAAGGTCTCGCTAACGAAGTGCTCTACCAGATTGAAGTAGCAGCCGTTGGCACACCCCAAGACGGTCCGATTGCCAACAGCAATCCACTGCTCCCCTTGCCTAAGGGAACAGGGGGCCAATACGTGCAGCAGATGTATGAGACCTTTGTTGGGCGGCTACCTACAGGACCAGAACAGACGAGGTTCGCCTTCTTGTCCAACGCCGGAGATCATGGTCTCCAGGACGCCACAGCCGAAGTTTTCGCTCGTGACGAGATCTTCGATCAGCAGATCGTTGCTCGCCTCTATCTTGGATTCCTTGGTCGGTCACCCGATCTAGGAGGCTTGCGCTATTGGACCGATCGTTTGGAGATCGGTTCGCCCATCATCAAGGTGGCCGAGGACTTCGCTGCCGCCACAACCTTTGAGACTGGACTCATTCTGGACGATGAAGACTTCGTCCGCCAGGTCTATGTGTCGGTGCTCAAGCGTGAGCCGGACGGCGACGGCCTCTCCTATTGGACAAAGTTGTTGTACGAAGGGGAGAGCAGGGGCCGGGTTCTCATCGAAATCTCCGAGTCTGTCGAGCATCGGCTAGCTACCCCGGTGCTTCCGGAAATGTTGATTGCCTACCTGCAGTGGGACGACCGGTTGCCCAGCACCGACGAGCTGGACCTCTGGTTCCATTCGGTCATTGGTGACGGCATGGGTCCGCTCTTGTCAGCTCTTATTGTTGACGCAGTCCCTCTTGTTGATCCAGCTACTGGGTCCGACGCTGATGACGAGCGCAACGACGCTGGCGACGGGGTCGTGCTACAGCTCATCTCCTGCTCAGCGACAAGTTCAGATCACTGTTCTTGAGCACGGCGTCACCCGAGTCCAGCAATGCGAAACGAGCCTCGCTTAGGCGCCTAAGTACGCTGACGGCCACGGAGTCTTCTGCCTCGCAGTCACCAACGCCCTGCACAGTTGCGGAAGTGGCGGCGAAAGGGCTCAGGCTCTCGGCTAAGCCTCCGAAATGAGAGCACTCTTCGAACCCGAGACTTAGGGAAGACCCGCCGTTGCCTGAGCTAACTCGCAAGAGCAGCTCTTTGCCTTCAATTGATGGATCCACCGAATCCACAAGTTCGACGATCCACTCGCCGCTCATTTGTCCGGCTAGAACTGCTGGATCCGAGATGAGCTCAGTGCTCACACTGATCGAGCTAGATTCGTCCGAACTACAGGCGGTTGCGGCGAACGCAACGAGCGCAATCAGGATCGGCAACTTGATCTTCACTGCCTTAGCTGGCTAACGGGCGGCCGAAAGGGGGTTCGTCCACCCAGGTGGCTAGAAACTCCTCGGCCAGATGACAGGCTCCGAGGAGCACGCCATCTTCATGGAAAGCAGCCCGCGTCAGAACATCTGTGATTCGTAGCGAAACGGCGTTGGACAACGTGGCTACATCGGTGCCGTGTTCCAAGGTTGGACTGTCGCCACCCAGGTACCCGGCAAGAAGACCGCCAGCAGCGCTGACAAAGTCCGGCAGGACCGTTACTTCCTGACGCTTCAGCATGGCGAACGCCTTTGTCGTGACCGGGGTCGGACCCCAGGGCACGATGGCCTTGGCCTTGACGAACTCGGCTCCTTGGTGATTAAGCACACCGAGCTTGGAACCACACAAGACTGCGTCAACATCAGCGCCCCAGATCATCCAAGGCTTCTTGTCGACACCGGCCACCTCAACGATTGTTGCCCCTGCCTTCACCACCGCAGTGGTAACAGCTGCGGGAATTGGCCCAAGACTGGCACCCTCCAGTGCTACCGACTTGCCCTCAAGCGAGCCACCCAACGCCCAGGATGTAGCGGCCACGACACCAGCTGCTTGCACTGCTGGATCAAAGCAAGCAGCTACCCGACCCGATGCGGATTGCAAGGTATCGAGCCCGCCAGGCTTGATACCTTTGGCCGGATCGAGGTGAAGCTCGCCAGCACTCACCAAGGGATTCACTTCTTCGATGAATGCTGAAAGTGCACTCTCACGATCATCACCCTCGGCATTGATGCCTCCAGAGGCTCCACCCCGCTTGATTCCAAAAGCGGCGAAGGAGTAGGTGATGCTCCGAGCCATGTCGGTGGCACTGGAATGCAGGATCTTGCGAGCCATACGTACTTGACCAGTGGCAGGCTCGCCATCAAGGTCACGGACAATGAATGCGGGAGCGGAGCTGAGTTTCTTCACGGGCACCGGAACAGTGTGCCAAACACCGGACGTCGATGGGAAGCTCAAAACGAGAAACTCCCCGACCAAGCGGCCGGGGAGTTTCAAGGAGTGATCAATAGTGAGCGCTAGACGAATGCGCTAGCGAACACCAGGCTGACGATGGTCATGACCTTGAGCAGGATGTTCATGGCTGGGCCAGACGTGTCCTTGAACGGATCGCCAACGGTGTCACCAACAACGGCAGCCTTGTGGCTGTCGGAACCCTTGCCACCCTCGGCCCCTGCTTCGATGTACTTCTTGGCATTATCCCAAGCGCCACCAGCATTAGCCATGAAGATGGCCAATGAGAAGCCGGTGACCAGTGAGCCAGCGAGAAGGCCTCCAAGGGTGTCGACGTCAATGAAGCCGATGATCAGAGGAACAACAACAGCTAACGCACCAGGAATGATCATTTCCTTGAGCGAAGCCGTGGTGGAGATAGCAACACAGCGGGCTGAGTCAGGAATGACACCAGGCTTGCCTTCACGCAGTCCCGGAATCTCCCGGAACTGGCGACGGACTTCTTCGATCATTTCGTGAGCGGCTCGACCAACAGCATCGATGGTCAGAGCAGCAAAAACGAAGGGAAGCATGGCACCCAACAACAAGCCGATGAAGACATCAACTCGACCAACATCCAAGCTGACCGATCCACCGTTTTGTTCAATGGCGAACTGGAAGCTCTTGAACAGGGCCAACGCAGTGAGTGCGGCTGAGCCAACAGCAAAGCCCTTGGCGATCGCCGCGGTGGTGTTGCCCAGGGAATCAAGGGCATCGGTGACTTCACGTACGGAGGGATCAAGCTCGGCCATCTCAGCAATGCCGCCAGCATTGTCGGCAATGGGGCCGTAGGCGTCTACGGAAACAACGACGCCGGTAGTAGCCAGCATGCCAATGGCGGCAACGGCGATGCCGTAGATGCCGCCAAGCGGAGCGAGGTCACCAACAAGGGTTTGCTCGCCACCCCAGTAGGCGACGGCAATGCCAGCAACGAGGATGACCACTGAGGAACCAACGGAGATCATGCCAACCGACAAGCCCTTGAGCACGGTGGTCGCCGGGCCGGTCTGCGTCTGTGCTGCGATCTGCTTGACCGGATTGAAGTGATCAGAGGTGTAGTACTCGGCGGTTTTGCCCAGTGCCCAACCGGCGATCAGACCACCAATGACGGAGATTCCGAGGCCATAAGGCTTATCGAAATCATCACCACCGAAGAGCATGTAAGCAACCACGATGGTGGCGATTGTGGTGAGGCCCATGGCGACATTGGTGCCCATATGAAGGGCCTTGGAGAGAGCCTTGGAGTCGGTCGACTCGCCGCCCTTAACCAAGAAGGAACCGATGATGGAGGCCACCATGCCAACAAAGGCAATGGCGATGGGGAAGAACAGCAACGCCAGAGCGGTGTCGTCCAAGAAGCCAGCTTGTTCTGCCCCGGACTCGGCCTTGAGCCCGAGGGCAAAGGCAACCAATGAGATGGGGGCAATGATGGAGCCGGCGTAGCTCTCGAACAGGTCAGCGCCCATGCCAGCGACGTCGCCGACATTGTCGCCGACATTGTCAGCAATGGTGGCGGGGTTGCGAGGGTCATCTTCGGGGATTCCAGCTTCGACCTTGCCAACCAGGTCAGCACCAACATCGGCTGCCTTGGTGAAAATACCGCCGCCTACACGGGAGAACAGGGCGATGGTCGAGCCACCAAGTCCATAAGCGGTGAGGATCTCGAAAGCATTCTCGACCTGGAGGACGTTGATAAAGACGATGTAGGTCAGCATCAGACCGCCGAGGGCGAAACCAGCGACCGTAAAGCCCATGACTGCGCCGCCGCGGAAGGCGACGTGGAGGGCCTTACCCGGGCCGCTCTTGGCGGCTTCGGTGGTACGGGCGTTGGCCATGGTGGCCACGGTCATGCCGATGTAGCCAGCACCACCGGACAAGACTGCACCCAAGAAGTAGGTAATGGCAGCTAGCGGGTCGATCATGACGCCGACAAGCACCATCATGACGACAACGAACCCAGATACCCAGGTGTATTCCTGCTTGAGGAAGGCTTTAGCTCCCTTCTGGATCTCGGTCATCAAGAAAACCATGCGCTCGTTGCCGGGGCTGGCTTTCTTGACGTCGGAATAGAAGAAGAAGGCAACTCCTAGGGCAGCGATTGCCGATAGGAAGGCCAGATATGGGATGGCGTCCACGCGTTAACTCCTCAGTGGGCGAGATTTTGAAACGCGCCGACAAACAAAACGTTCGTCGGCGACCGGGCAACCGTAGTGGGCTGTGCTAGCGCGAACAACAGGCGGGGCCAAGGAAACGCGCTTTCGGGAGTATTTGCTTGGTCAAGCAGGGCTTTTGGGCTAATACGTCGTTTGGGCGAACCGGTCTTTGGCCTTGACGGTGTTTGGGCTAGCAGGGAATGGCAGCCATACCGTCTGTGCCCTCATGCTGTCCACACCGCTTGCAGTACTTGGGTCAAGAATCGGGCATCGGAAGCTCCCGCCAACTCACGAATACTGTGCATTGCCAGTTGGGGCGCACCAATATCGACAGTCGAGACGGCAAGTTCACCAGAGGTGATTGGACCAATGGTTGATCCACAGGGCAGGTCGTTGCGATGGATATAGGTTTGCAGCGGGATGTCATGCTGACCGCAGATCGCCCGAAAACGAGCCTCGCTAGTGGCATCGGTGGCGTATCGCTGGTTAGCGTTGCGCTTGATGACGATGCCTGCATTCATGGCGATGTGATGATTGGGTTCGTGCTTATCCACATAGTTCGGGTTGGTGGCGTGTGCACCGTCGGCGGAAACAACGAACGAGTTGGACAAGGCAACGAGATGTTCGGCCCGCTCGAAACCCTGGGCGGCGCTGATTCGCTCCAGGATTGCTCCCAAGAAGGCTCCCGAAGCTCCAGTGGATGATGTCGAACCCACTTCCTCATGGTCATAGAGGGCCAGGACGGGTGTTGCGCCAGTGGCAGCTCCGGAAACTGCCAGCAGTGCGCGCACCCCACAGAAAACCGAGAACAAGTTGTCGATCCGAGCGGAGGCGATCATGTCCAGGTCGCGACCAACAAGGGCCGGAGCATGGGTGTCATAGGCCATCAGATCCCAGGAAAGAACCTGGTCAGGCTGGACGTCGGCCAGGTCAGAAAGATAGGAAAGGAAGGCCGAAGGCGTTGCTGAACCGCCATCATCAGAACCCACACTGGCAACACCTTCTGCTGGGTCATCGGTGTGAATTGCCCAAAGCGGGTTCATCTGGGTCTGGGCATTGAGCTTCAGTCCCTTGTCTCGAATGTCCCGGTCGAGATGGATAGCCAGCTGCGGTATCCGCAAGATCGGCGAGTGATCCCTGACCAAGACCTCTCTAGCCGTTCCATCGGCCAGAACACTCACTCTTCCCGCCAGGGCCAGGTCCCGATCCAGCCAAGAGTTCAGAAGCAAGCCTCCATAGGTCTCGACCCCGATCTGATCCCAACCGCCGCTCACCACGTCCGCGTGAGCCCGAACTCGCAAGTTTGGCGAGTCAGTATGGGCCCCAACGATGTTGAAGGCAGGAGCCGTACCGTCAGAAGCCGTCTTGCTTGAAACAGCCTTGCCAGAACCTGTCGTCCCAGCTTGACCCTGTACCCACGCCACCATTGCCCCACCAACGACCAGGTAATAGCGTCCGGCGTCCGATGGCAGTGTGCTTTGATGATCCACGGCCTGAAACCCACCTTCATCAAGCAGGGCAGAGGCCCGCTCGACTGCGTGGTACGGGGAGGGGGACGCCTCAAGATCACCCAACAGGTCGGTAGCAATGTTCGGGAACCCCGCAACGGAGGACTTGGGCGACGTTCTTTGTGGTCCAGACATGGACCAGACGGTAGCGGTTTACCACCCGTCGGTCATAAGACGGTAAGGTGCGGGTTCCTTCTCCTCGGCTGGGCCAGTGTTGTCCCCGCCTTGAAACGCAGCCAGACCAGGAGAAATGCGTGACTTTGTTTCCCTCCATAAACGGCCTTCCCGCGGCACAGGGCCTCTATGACCCAAGCTTCGAGCACGACTCTTGCGGGGTCGGTTTTGTTGCCGATCTTCACGGTCGAGTTTCGCGAAACATGGTCAAGCGTGGACTCGATGCCTTGACGCGAATGCAGCACCGAGGAGCAACCAACGCCGAGCCAAATACTGGGGACGGGGCGGGCATCCTGACCCAGATTCCTCATCGATTCTTAGCAGAGGTCGTCGACGGTCTGCCCGAGCAAGGCGCCTACGCCACCGGTATTGCCTTCTTGCCAGTCGGTTCAGCCATCGCCGAGGAATCCAAAACCGCTATTGCCAAGATTATTGTCGAAGAAGGGCTGACTCTGCTGGGCTGGCGAATGGTCCCAGTCGTACCCCACTCGCTAGGTCTTCAAGCATCCAGTGTCATGCCTTCGTTCCAGCAGATCTTCATATCGTCTCCAGACGGTCTGACTGGTATTGACCTCGATCGGGAAGTCTTCATTGTTCGCAAACGCATCGAGCATGAACTCACCGGCGAGCACGCCAGTTTCTTCGCCTCGTTGAGCGCTAGGACCATTGTCTACAAGGGAATGCTGACCACACCCCAGCTTTCGGAGTTCTTCCCTGACCTGATGGATGACCGGTACGAGAGCGCCCTGGCGCTGGTCCACTCCCGCTTCTCCACCAATACATTCCCCAGCTGGCCCTTGGCTCACCCATACCGCTTCGTGGCCCACAACGGCGAAATCAACACCGTCAAGGGCAACCGCAACTGGATGCGGACCCGCGAGTCCCTGCTTGCGTCGCCGATCTGGGGGGACAGGATCTCCAAACTGTTCCCCATCTGTACTCCCGGCGGATCAGACACAGCATCCTTCGACGAGGCGCTGGAACTCTTGCATCTCGGGGGCTACTCCCTTCCGCATGCGGTCCTCATGATGATCCCTGAAGCCTGGGAAAAGAACCGCTTCATGGACAAGTCAAAGAAGGAGTTCTACCGCTTCCACGCGTCCATGATGGAGCCGTGGGACGGCCCCGCGTCCATTGCCTTCACTGATGGAACAGTCATTGGAGCGGTGCTTGACCGCAACGGCCTGCGTCCAAGCCGTTACTGGGTTACTGATGATGACATTGTTTGCATGGCGTCAGAGGTTGGCGTGCTGGACGTTGATCCGTCCCAGGTGGTCAAGAAAGGCAGACTCGAGCCGGGAAGAATGTTCCTTGTCGATACCGCCCAGGGAAGGATTGTGGGTGACGACGAGCTGAAAACCGACCTGGCCGCCGCCAAACCCTACGGTGAATGGCTCCAGTCCAATGTCCGACTCGGTGATCTGCCGCTTCGCCCGGTATCTCACCCCGTGCACGATGATCTCCTGCCTCAACTGGTGGCCAACGGCTTCACCGAAGAAGAGCTGGAGCTGCTCATCGAACCCATGGTCTTGAGCGGCAAAGAAAGCATCGGATCAATGGGTACAGACACGCCCCTGGCGGTGCTGTCCAACCGCCCTCGGATCCTCTTTGACTACTTCGCTCAACTGTTTGCCCAGGTGACCAACCCGCCTTTGGATTCGATCCGAGAAGAACAGGTCACCTCAGCCGCCTCGACCATTGGGCCTGAAGCCAATCTCCTGGACCCTGGGCCAGAGTCATGTCGTCAGATCCAGCTGCCGTATCCGGTGATCACTCGTCACGAACTGACCCAGATTCTTCATGCCAACGACGAAGGGGACTTCCCCGGTCTGAAATCAACCGCTATCAAGGGGCGATATCGGGTGGCGGATGGGGGAGAAGGCCTGCGTCGAGCGATCGAAGAGGTGCGAGCACAAGCCTCGGCCGCCATAGCTGATGGATCGACAGTCCTGGTACTCAGCAATCGAGATGCGACGTCGGACCTGGCTCCCATCCCTTCGCTGCTGTTGTGTAGCGCCGTGCACCATCACCTGATCCGAGAAAAGACTAGGACCAATGTGGGCCTGGTGATTGATGCCGCTGATGCTCGTGAGGTTCACCACTTCGCCCTGCTGCTTGGCTATGGAGCTGGGGCGATCTGTCCATCAGTCACCATGGAAGCGATCGAAGATCGAATTGCCTGGGACGCATCGGCTGCTGATATTTCAACCGCCCGAGAGAACTACCTGAAGGCTGCCAGCAAGGGCGTGATCAAGGTGATGTCCAAGATGGGCATCTCAACCGTCGCTTCCTACACGGGCGCACAAATCTTCGAAGCCATTGGATTGAGCCAGGAGGTAATCGATGAATACTTCACCACGACTACTTCCAAGCTTGGCGGCATGAATCTGGATCACATGGCCAGCGAGTGTGCAGAACGGCACCGTCGGGCCTTTCCTGACCGGCCAGAAATGCTGGAGTACCGTCATCTCGAAGCAGGGGGCGAATACCAATGGCGTCGCGAAGGCGAGTATCACCTTTTCAATCCAGAAACCGTGTTCAAGCTCCAACACGCCACTCGGACCAAGCAGTACGACGTCTTCAAAAAGTACACCAATCTTGTCAACGACCAGGCTGAGCGTTTAGCCACCATTCGCGGACTCTTCCGGTTCTCACCGACCAGGCCAGCCGTTTCCATTGACGAAGTCGAATCGGTTGCAGACATTGTCACCAGGTTCTCCACCGGGGCCATGAGCTACGGCTCCATCTCCTCTGAAGCGCATGAGACATTGGCCATTGCAATGAACCGCCTTGGCGCCAAGTCCAATACCGGCGAAGGCGGCGAAGATCCCGAACGCTTCGTGACCATGCCGAACGGCGACTCAAAGCGCTCAGCCATCAAGCAGGTGGCTTCGGGTCGATTCGGAGTGACAGCCGAATACCTGAGCAATGCCGATGACATCCAGATCAAGATGGCTCAAGGAGCCAAGCCAGGGGAGGGAGGCCAACTGCCAGGCAAGAAGGTCTGGCCATGGATCGCCAAAACTAGGCATTCGACTCCCGGTGTCGGTTTGATTTCGCCACCGCCCCACCACGACATCTACTCCATTGAAGACCTGTCACAACTCATCCATGACCTCAAAAACGCCAACCCGGAGGCCCGAATCCACGTCAAACTGGTCTCCGAGGTAGGCATTGGCACTATTGCCGCCGGAGTGTCAAAGGCTAAGGCTGACGTGGTCCTGGTGTCGGGCCACGATGGTGGAACCGGAGCGTCCCCGCTGACGTCCCTCAAGCACGCAGGTGGACCATGGGAGCTGGGCCTAGCGGAGACCCAGCAAACCCTCCTGCTCAACGATTTGCGAGATCGGATCATCGTCCAGGTCGACGGTCAGATCAAGACCGGCCGAGATGTGGTCATCGGCGCCCTACTTGGCGCCGAAGAATTCGGCTTCGCTACCGCCCCCCTGGTGGTATCGGGCTGCGTCATGATGCGGGTCTGTCACCTCGATACCTGTCCCGTTGGCATCGCCACCCAAAACCCCGAGCTGCGCGCCCGGTACTCCGGCAAGCCAGAATTCGTGGAAACATTCTTCGAGTACATCGCCGAAGAAGTCAGGGAAATACTCGCCGAACTGGGATTCCGTTCAATCGAAGAAGCAGTCGGCCAGGTCGAGAGCCTCGATGGCTCGGCGGCAATCAACCATTGGAAATCCTCCGGGCTTGATCTGTCACCAATACTGCACCTGCCAGATATTGGTGATGCTTCCCGACGTGCAACCACCGGACAGAACCATGGCCTGGAGACCGCTCTAGACCATGCCCTGATCGCCACCTGTCAGGGCGCCATCCATGACGGTGTTCCGGTGCAGATTAATCGCCGTATCTCCAACGTGAATCGTACGGTTGGCACACTGTTAAGCCATGAGATAACCAAGGTCCATGGCGGCGAAGGTTTGCCGGATGGTGCGATCTCCATCCGGTTCGAGGGCGAAGCCGGCAATTCCTTTGGAGCCTTTGTCACCAGCGGCATCGCTCTTGAACTTATTGGTGATGCCAATGACTATCTGGGTAAGGGGCTTTGCGGGGGTCGATTGAGCGTTCGCCCGCCGGATTCAGCCCCGCTTGTCGCCGAAGACAACATCATCGCAGGAAACGTCATTCTCTATGGGGCCACCAGTGGGCAGGCCTACATTCGTGGCCAAGTTGGTGAACGCTTCTGTGTACGAAACTCGGGAGCATCCGCGGTGGTCGAGGGTGTTGGCGACCATGGATGTGAGTACATGACCGGCGGTAAAGTCGCGGTACTTGGCCAGACCGGCCGAAATTTCGGGGCAGGTATGTCTGGCGGCTTCGCGTACGTCTATGACCCCGACAAGACTTTCTATACCCGAGTCAACCATGAGATGGTCGACCTTGATCGACTGGATGAAACTGATCTGGCCGAGTTGAGGACAATGATCGAGGACCATGTGCTACACACTGATTCTGGGCTGGGGCAACGAATGCTGGATGGCTGGGATAGTGAGGGGCCGAGGTTCGTCAAGGTGATGCCCATTGATTACAAACGTGTGCTTGAGGCCCAACGTTATGCCAACGAAACCGGGGCAGATCCCGTTGTCGCCGTGATGGAGGCATCCCGTGGGTGATCCAAGAGGGTTTCTGAATCATGAACGGTCACTACCGCCACGGCGGCCCGTGCCTGTTCGATTGAAGGACTGGAAAGAGGTCTATGAAGACAGGCCAGATGAAGATGTCAGTCTGCAGGCGTCTCGCTGTATGGACTGTGGGATCCCGTTCTGCAACTCTGGATGCCCGCTAGGGAATCTGATTCCTGACTGGAACGACCTGGCCTATCGCCAGAACTGGAAGGATGCGGCCCGGCGTCTGCATGCCACCAACAACTTCCCCGAGTTCACGGGCCGGCTCTGCCCAGCTCCATGCGAAGGCGCTTGTGTCGCCGGGATCAATACCGATCCCATTGCCATCAAAAATATCGAACTGACCATCATCGAGCGGGCCTTCACCGAGGGCTGGGTGACTCCGGTCATGGCCACTCACAAGACCGGTAAGTCCGTTGCCATTGTTGGTTCGGGGCCAGCGGGACTGGCGGCCGCTCAGCAACTCACGCGGGCCGGTCACGACGTAACCGTCTTCGAACGAGCAGACCGAATTGGTGGTCTCATGCGCTATGGGATCCCCGAGTTCAAGATGGAAAAGCACTTGCTGGATCGGCGTCTCGAACAGATGACGGCTGAGGGAACGACCTTCACCGTCAATGCTTACATCGGAGGGCCGGCCGCGGACGCCTCTTCCGTTCCGGTCAGCCAGCTTCAGGACGATTTCGATGTGATCATCTTGTCAACCGGAGCGAGCAAATGGCGTGATCTGCCCATTCCGGGGCGAGAACTCAGTGGCGTCTACCAGGCCATGGAATATCTGCCACCAGCCAACAGGGTCCAGCACGGCGACGAAGGCAATATCGACATTCACGCCAAAGACAAAAATGTCATTGTCATCGGTGGCGGTGACACCGGAGCTGACTGCCTTGGCACTGCCCTGCGACAGGGGGCCACAAGTGTTCACCAGTTTGAGATCATGGAACGCCCACCCGATCAGCGGTCGGACTCGACTCCGTGGCCGACCTGGCCACTGATGCTTCGTGTCTCTTCCGCCCACCAAGAAGGCGGGGTCCGACTGTATTCGGTGAGCACTACCGAATTCGTGGGCGAAGCAGGGAAGCTGACGAGTCTGCGAGGGCATGAAGTCTCAATGGAACTGGCCGGAGGGCGACCGAGCTTCAACAAGGTGCCCGAGAGCGACTTCGAGATGGACGTCGATTTGGTCTTTCTGGCCATGGGATTCACCGGACCTGAGCAGGACACGGTTTTGGAACAGCTTGGTGTTGAGCTTGACGACCGGGGGAATGTGAAACGTGACTCGGCGTGGCAGACCTCTGCGGACAATGTCTTTGTATGTGGCGATAGTGGCCGCGGACAGAGCCTGATTGTCTGGGCCATTGCTGAAGGCCGATCATGCGCTGCCGCAGTTGACAGCATGCTGATGGGAAGCACATTGCTACCAGCGCCTGTTCGAACGACGGATCGACCACTGGTCTAGCTCAAGTCGTCGAAGTCGCTTGGTTTGAGCCAACTGCTCTGGTTTATTGGCCAGGGTTTGACCGTTCCGCCTCAACTTCTTCTTCATGGCGCCGACTCTGTTCTCATGGAGCGGCGAATTTTGACTTCCGATGAGAGGCCACCAACAGGCCCGACCCACCCCGAACGGGTAACCGGCGGGGTTCGAGTTGGCGCGGCCCTTGAAAAGGCGCGGATCCGCCTGAGCTACTCGTTAGAGACTGCTGCTTCGGTGCTCGGTATCTCGCCCCGCCTGCTCAACAATATCGAGGCTGGCCTCCGCACTCCCACCGAGGGATTGTTGGCCGTGATGTGCGAGCGGTACGGTCTTGATCAAGCCCGCCTTGGTACTCGCGCCTTTGTACCGAGAACTGCCCCGTACCTGAGTGACGACGAAACAATACTGTGGATGGGATGGCTCCCGATCCAGTTACCTCCGGGCTACAGCGTCGAATACCTGATGCGGGCGCTCGGTGCAGCCCTACGGACAATGCGTTCCCTTGACGTCACCCAGCCCGTCTATCTACGGGCAGCTGACATTCCGCTCTTGATTGGACTCCTCGATGTCGAGGATCCAGATCTTGCCCGATCAATGATCTGTCACCTCGGTCTAACCTTCCACGAGTCGATCTTGGAAATCCAACGGATGCAAGACGTTCTCAACGATTGTGATCCGCTGCCACGACCGCTGGTATTGTCGCTCGACGGAACCAGTAGTGATGTTCACGCCGAACAGTCAGCGAGGGTCTCCCCGTCTACCGACAGGGTTCTCGCCAAACTACTGTTGGCCAAGAGGACGTCAGTAGGGCCGACGCTCTAGCCCTCGGTTGCCTTCTCGGTTATCAGACCCTCAAGTAAGAGGCGGTACAGAGAAGAACAGACTCGAAAAGCGCTCTCTTTCGTGGACTGGATGACGTCTGCCACTGAGGCCTGGCCATTAAGAAGAGACAAATAGCGCCATTCGTCTGCGCTGACGACATGCTCCTCTTCGCCAGATGGGAGTGCTCCAGTGAGTCGGAAGACCATTCCGGTGCTCGGAATCCGAGTGGCGATCTTCTTCCAGATCTCCAGGCGTCGTTCGGCTTGATCCAGAAGCTGCGCCACTGGTTCGGCAAATCTCGCTCCGACCGGGTGTCGAGGGCCGGGGTCGAATCGGAAAGCTCGAGCGGAGGGCACGATGAGTTCGAAAAGAGCAGCGAGATTGTATTCGTGAAGTAGGCGATCCAAGGTAGGAACTGAATCGGGATAGCGCTCAGTGAGTTCTCGCGCCGCCTCACCATCAGGGTTCCCAAGCAGCTGCGTTATCTCCTGTTCGGTGCTGACGCCGCTGGCGAAGAGCACATCACGCAACTGGTTACTGGATTCAGTGACGGCCAAGTAGATGGATCCGTCCTCAATCCAGACTTCTCCACCGCCGTCAATGACGAGCACCCCACTGCGCGAATCTGCCGCCAGGGCCCCTAAAACAGAGGCAAGTGGCTGTTGCCCGAAATCACCGCTGACTGTCTCCTGTGACTGCACGATTGGAAACCGTATCCCAAGGTTCTCAAGTTTGTTCGTCTGAGTCCGATGGTTGTGTAGTCCGTCCAGCTTGTGAGATGCCTATGTTTCGGAAACTGAGTCTGCGATCAAAGTTGATCGCTCTATCAACCCCTCCCCTCGTGGTCCTTGGTGCGTTTGCCATCTATGGACTCTTGTTGAGCTTTCGCGGAGCTGGGACCGACCTGCAGTCAGACGTGGAGACCCTCGGGATCTTGGCGCTAGCTACCTTCATCTTGACGGTGCTAACAGGTATCTTGATCGGCCGCTCCCTCGCTGAACCATTGGATGAAGCCACCCAAGCCGCACGAGAACTCTCCCAGGTGCGCTTGCCAGAACTCCTCGAGTCTCTGCGCAACCCAGGGGCAGTGGTTCCTGTCTTTGAACCAATGGAAGTCACTCAAGACGACGAGATTGGCGAATTGATCTCTGCTCTCAACGAGGTGCACGAATCAGCAGCCAATCTTGCTCGTGAACAACAGAGCATTGTACGCGCCGGCCTGCAGGACCTTGTGGTCAACATGGCTCGCCGCAATCAGAGCTTGCTAGATCGCCAGATCGAAGTCATCGACCGCATGGAGTCGAGTGAAGAGGATCCAGACCGTCTCGAGGAGCTCTATGCCCTCGATCATCTGGCGACCCGCATGCGTCGCAACGCCGAGAGTCTTCTCGTTCTTGCTGGCGCTGACCCGGCACGTCGCCGCGGCGGCCCAGTGGCAGTCGCCGACGTTCTTCGAGTGGCAATGAGCGAGATCGAGGATTATCGCCACATCGTGCTCCAGGACATCGAAGAGTCCAAGATCGGTCCCCAGGGTGCGGTTGACCTTGCCCACTTGGCATCGGAGATCATGGAGAACGCCACCCAGTTCTCGCCACCCGAGAGCCCAGTCATGGTCGGCGGTTCTTTGCACGCCGACGGTTCATACCTCATCTCCATTGCCGATAGCGGCATTGGAATGAACGAAGAGCAACTGGCTGCCGCCAACAGCGTTCTGGCCTCACCGCCCGAACTTGGACTTGGCCTCACCCGTTCCCTTGGGTTCATTGTGGTCGGTCGTCTGTCGAAACGCCTCGGTGTGCAGGTAGAACTCGTGCTTGCCCCTGGTGGTGGCACGACTGCCATCATCGAGGTTCCAGCAAGTGCCTTGTACGGCTATGTTGCTCCGCCTGAGGCTGTCGCCTCTGCTCCGGCCACGCCGGAACTCGCTGAACCTCAGCCGACGTCATCTCTGGCTGAGGCCTTGGGCACCCCAGCCCCGGCCCCTGTAGCACCAGCCCCTGCTCCTGTAGCACCAGCCCCCGTAGCCGAAGCTCCAGCTCCTGCACCAGCCCCCGAGGTTGCTCCAGCGCCAGTAGCGGAACGTGCTCCTGTGGCCGAAGCTGCGCCCATTGCTCAGCCCGCCCCAGTATCTCAGCCTGCACCGCTCCAGAGCCGGCCAACTCCTGCGGCCGCCGCCGCTCCCGCTGGAGGCACCTCTGATGCGCTGGCCAAGCTGCTGGGACTTGATCCTTCTGCCGCTACCGCCCCAATCGCTGTTCCTGAAGCGCTCGGAGGACCAGCAACCGCTCAGCCTGTCCCGACCACTCCCGATCCGAGGGCCGAACTTCCCGACACCGGGGCCGCGCTCTTTGGACGGACAGATGCTCCGAAGCCCGCACCAAAGGAAGAGTCATCTTGGACCGAACCGGTCTTTGACCCATCACTTCTGGAAATCAACTTTGAAGATGCTTCCGGTGGTACCAACGCCGGCGAGGTAGCCCCGATCGAGGCCGCACAGCCGACAGGTCAACTCCAAGAAGCTATTCCGACCGGCGACAACTTCGATGACGGAGTCGCTTCGCTTCTGAAGGCTCCGGCTGAAAAGACTTCTAGCGGCCTGGTTAAGCGTGATCGTGGCACATCCCAGGCCCCAGTCAGCGAAGGCCGAGCCGTGGCAGCCAGTGTCCGCTCGCCCGAAGAGATTCGCTCGATGCTTGCTCGCTACCGAGATGGCCTGAAGGGTCGTCCAGCGGGCGCACCTCAATCCCTACAAGATAATTCCGTACAGAACAATCAATTTGGAGAGAAGTCATGACCGTCATGAGTAGCCAGGCAAGTAATGTCAATTGGCTTGTAAACAATTTCGTAAGCCAGGTTCCGGGCGTCAATGACTCCGTCGTTGTTTCATCCGATGGCCTCCCAATCGCTGCCTCAGCAGGACTTGACCGAGACGCGGTTGACCGCTTCTCGGCCGTGGCCTCAGGGCTGATCGGCTTGGCCTATGGCGCTGCTGGACGCTTTGGTGGCGGTGCAGTCACCGAGGTCATCGTCGAGATGGAAAATGCTTTCCTTTTCGTCACCGGAATCAGTGACGGTTCGCTCTTGGCCACCATCGCCGAATCGGCTTGTGACGTTGGCCTCGTCGCCTACGAGATGGCAGTTCTTGTCGAAAAGACCGGTGCCGTGCTCACTCCAGAGCTTCGTGCTGAACTCCAGGCTGCCCTTCCTCACTAGGCATCAGATGAGCGAGGGCCCCTGGTCCGCTGCTCATTCCTTCACTCGTTAGTCCGATCTCGTTTAGTCAAGGTTTTTCATGACAGAGTCACTAGAAGAACAAAGCCCATCGCTACGGATCCGCCCCTATCTGGTAACAGGTGGGCGAACCCGGAGTTCGATCGATCTGCCAATTGAGGCTCAGGTGCTCACCACACCTGAAGGTCAAGAGGCGGTCGGCAACATGAGTAGCGAGCGGCGCAGAATCACCGAATTGTGCGGGGAACGTCAGTCCCTCGCCGAGATCTCTGCTCATACCCGAATCCACCTTCAAGTGGCCAAGGTGCTGGTTGGAGATCTCATCTCCGAAGGCTTCCTTAGTACTCAATCCACTTCAACTTCAACCTCTGTCCGACCAGACGTTCAGCTTCTCGAACGTGTACTCGATGGCCTCCAGGCGCTGTAGGAAATCATGAACGCAACTGCAAATCCAATTCCAGTCAAGATCGTCGTCGCCGGTGGTTTCGGTGTGGGCAAGAGCACATTCGTCGCAGGTATCTCCGACATTGAGCCCCTCACAACGGAAGCAGCGATGACCAAGGTCAGCGAAGGTGTCGACGATGTCGGCGATGCCACCAGTAAGAAGTCAACGACAGTAGCCATGGACTTTGGTCGTGTCGCTTTGAGTTCGGAGCTCGTCCTCTATCTCTTCGGAACTCCAGGTCAGGATCGCTTCCACTTCATGTGGGACGAGCTAGTCCGAGGTGCCATTGGCGCCGTCGTTCTGGTCGATACCGGCCGCCTTGAGCAGTGCTTTGCTGCCGTGGACTATATGGAACGACAAGGGATTCCCTTTGTTGTGGCCATCAACGCTTTTGAGGGTGTGCTTCGACACCATCCCGATGATGTGCGAGAGGCTCTCGATGTGCCTGCTCACGTTCCTGTTCTGGTAACGGACGCTCGTCACCGGGCAGCTGTGCGCGACACCCTGGTTGCCCTGGTCCGTCAGGCAATGACCCAGGCCACCGCTGGCGCTCCGGCATAGGCGACTCGCGTAGTCGGAGGAGTAGCAGGGGTCAGGTCGACCCAACTCAAGCTGACCGCAAGAGCGGTTGCTGGTCAACGCTCACTGCGCGTCGGACCATGACGATGTCGGACGTACGGAAACTGGCAAGACGAGTGCTCCAGGAGTCGATTACCTGACGATTGTCCGCTAGGGCAAAGAAGGTCGTCATTGGGCCTTCTTGTTGGTAGGCGTCAGCCCCGGGAACGGCTTCGGTCGTTTCGTTGGTCAGAGTCACGCTGAAGAATGCCATAGGTCAAGAATACGATGGACCGCCTGTGTGGTGCTAGTAGGGAAACCCTGTGGATTGCGCGACTTGTCCACAGATATCAGATTGTCGGGTCTGCAGTCCGGATCGTTTGACAACGCATGCGACGAGGTCTCTACGTTTGGGTAATCTGACCCAACTTCAACTAGGGTCGCTTCCTGTGATCGATAGCAAGCGGCATCTAGGAGTAGGCATCGCGGCCGCAGCGAGCTACTACGTACTGTCCCGTCTGGCCTTGGAGTGGGGCGGGGACCTGCTACCCATTCCGCTCTGGTTGGCCACTGCTTCTGTGGTCGGCATTGCTCTAATCCTTCCGCAGCGATACCGCTGGTCGGTGATGATCGGAGGAGGCGTCGTTGGCAATCTGCTGAGTGGCCTCGTCACCTTTGGCGAAACCTTCCGCTCGATGCTGACTCCTGGCCTGTCTGTCCTCGTTGAGATCATCTTCATGACCCTCACGCTCGGAGCCGTCTTGGGCGACGGTGGAGCGTTGAACCGGACGCGGCGCTCGCTGAAGGTCCTCGGCTTGTCGATTGTGGGAGCAGCGCTTGGGGCTTCAATCGCAGTTCTAGAGAGTGCGTCGCCGGTCATTGGTGAGCAATCAGCGGCCTGGGTCCGATGGGCGCTCGGTGACCTTGTTGGCCTCCTTATTGTGGTGCCCTTAGCCTTGGCTTACCGGATTCCCGTCATTACCCCTCGCCACCCCTTAGTGAGGTACGAGGCAGCCCTGGCCTTCGTTTTCGTGTTGATTTCAACTGTGCTGGCGTTCAACCTTGATGCTCCCCTGACCTATCTGACGGTGATCACGATTCTGTGGCTAGCGATTCGGTTTGGTCCCCGTCTTGCTGCGCCCGCTTCGCTGTTCGTCGTTGTGGTTGGAACCTACTACTCCGGCCAAGGGGCCGGGCCTCTCGTTGTCCATAACGCCGATGCCGTGCTTCAGGTCCAAGGGTTCAATCTTGCCGTTGCCATCTGTTCACTCATTGGCAGCGCTCACGCGGTTCGAGCCTGGAATGACCAGCAACAACTGGGTGCTGTGTTGCGGGCGTTGCCCGATGCCGTTGCCGTTCGGAACAGTGACGGCGGCCTGGAACGATCGTGGATCCCACCTCAGATGAGTGGCAAGGTGGCCGAGCTTGTTCAACTTTCCCCCCTCTCCGACAATCCTCTCGACCTCATCCGTCCCGGTGTTGGGATCCGAGGCCGCCTCACCACCAGCAAGGGCCACACGTTTGAGCGCCGCGTGACTGACATCGGAGATGGTCGGCAACTTGAGCTCTTTCGAGACATGACCGGGCAGGACGGACGAGCCCAAAAAGAGCAACTCCTGCGAGATGAGTTGCGCCATGCGAAGGCGAAAGAGCAAGTCCGTCTTGGGCGCCTGCTTCACGACGGCGCTATCCAGGAACTCTCTGTTGCCACCTTGTTGATTGGCTTGGCCAAGCAAACCGCAGACCCAAAGCAAGTTGAACGCCTAACAGAGGCGGAGAATCGGACTGCTGGCGCCATTGGTGACTTGAGGACGATGGCCAGCGACCTTGTTCCGCCGAGCGCTCGGGCTGGGGATCTGAGTTCGGCCCTCGCACACTACGGACGAGGAGTGTTCGCATCCGCCAATATCTCATTGCAGGTGAAAGATGACCTCGACGAGAAGCTTCTTGGCGACCGGGCCGAGGCTCTCTATCTGGTTGGACGTGAAGCGCTCGGCAATGTGGCGGTTCACTCGGGGGCAACAGAAGTATCGATCACGCTCACCGATGTTGACGGTTCGGCCGTTCTCGACATTCGCGACAACGGCAAGGGTCTTTCCTCTAGTGACAGGGAACCGAACGAAGAACGGCATTTCGGTCTGCAACTCATGCAGGATCGAGTTGATGAACATCGGGGCTCGCTTGTGGTCGAAACTGGCTTTGCCGGGGGAGTGCTGGTTCGGGCCGCAGTCCCGCATGGCAATGAGGACCGAGCCCCTGGAGCCTGAGCATTGTTGAGTGACGGGTAGACTCCCCTTCAATGACGGACTCGCGGCGAATACGTGTAGATGGGCTCGCCACACCCCTGACTGAGCGCTTCCACTGCGACATGCCGGGATTCAATCTCTCAATGGGCGCTCATGCTGACGCCCTGGAAACAGGGGAGGACTACTACATCGATCCCCAAACAGGTCTTTTGGTGATGAGTTCGCAATTCCTGGCCAATCGTGGACCCTGTTGCGAGAATGACTGCCGCCATTGCCCCTTCGAGTAGTGTCCGGTCATGACCGATCGCATCACTGTCAACATCAGCAATGGCGTCGCCGACGTTCGACTCAACCGCCCAGACAAACGAAATGCTCTCGATCGCGAGATGTTCGTTGCCTTGGTCGACACCGCTGACGCACTGGCCAAGAACTCAACAGTGCGCTGCGTTGTCTTGTCGGGTGAGGGCCAATCATTCTGCGCTGGTCTTGACTTCTCCAGCTTCCAGGGGATGGCAGACGATGATGACTCGAACCGACCGGCCGTTGACCTCGCCGCTACTCAGGAAGGACGAATCACGCACTTCGCCCAGCAAGCTTGCTACGGCTGGACCGAGCTTCCCGTTCCCGTCATTGCCGCACTCTCTGGCCACGCCCTTGGTGGGGGCATCCAGCTAGCTCTTGCTTGTGACCTGCGGATTGTTGCTCCCGGCACCAAGATGTCTGTCCTGGAAATTCGGTGGGGCCTCATTCCGGATATGACTGGAACGCAGAGTCTCGTCAACCTTGTTGGGCTCGATGTGGCCAAAGAGCTTACATTTACCGGACGAATGGTTGAAGCCGACGAAGCCGTCCAACTGGGGCTGGCAACCCGTCTGGCAGATGACCCCCGTGAACACGCCTTGGCGATGGCGACGGAGATCGCGCAACGGTCGCCTCACGCCATTCGTGCCGCCAAACGTCTCTTCAACCAGGCAGCCAAAGTGTCGGTCGCCGACGGGTTCGCGGCGGAGCGGGCCGAGATCGGTCAGCTGATCGGTTCGCCTAACCAGGTGGAAGCCATCATGGCCTACTTCGAGAAGCGACAAGCCAACTACGCAAACGTCACGGATAGTTAGTGCCGGTCTTGTTCTAGTCGTTCATTCGGATATCGGCTTCCTAGAGGCCGAGGGCAGCGCCAATACGGGCCCGGGGATCGGCGGCTCCGGCCACATGATCGGAGCGGACATCAATCATGTGGGCGTGACCGAACATGCCCAGTCCCCAATCCCTCGTCTCGACCCGATGTTTACGTTGCTCAAGCCCTTGGTTCCAGCCTGATCCTGGCTCGAGAGCGACGGCAATCTGGCGTGGATCATGCCAGGTGTTGAAGCCAGCTGCCGCGGGAACGGTCAGTGTGAACCTTGGTGCCTGGAGTATCTGCCCCGGCCTCTGCCCGGCTTGGAGAAGCCGAGCCGCCATCTGCAGCACAACCTGGGGCTGACCGTCGCCACCCATGGTCCCCAACACCGAGCGCAAGGTCCCGTCCCGGTTGGTGATGAGCGCTGGCAACAGGGTGCTTGGTGGCCTTCGTCCGGGAGTAAGTTCAGCTGGATGGCCGGCGGCGAGCGAAAACCCGATTCCCCGATTGTGGATGAAGACCCCCAGGCCAGGTAGGCCGATATTGGTCCCAAACCCCGCAGCGTTGCTTTGGATGAGGGAAACCCCCATGCCGTCGCTGTCAGTGACACAAAGATAGATGGTTCCTCCTCCAGCCACCGGTGCTGGTAGCTCTGAAGCCCGATCAGGGTCAATGGCTTCCCAACGGGGCGCTAGACGCTCCCGGGAAATCAGCTCGGCGCCGTCCGCTCCTTCAAAGAGTACATCCGTGCGGTCATAGCCCGCCTGCTTGGAGGCCTCAATCATGAAGTGTGCCCACAAGGGGTCACTGGGATCTTTGGGCAGCGGCAGTTCGTTGGCAATCCTGGCACTGGCCAGCGCCAGGTATCCCTGAGAACTTGGTGGCACGGTCCACAGGGTGTGATCCCAAACCGGGACGCTGATGGCTGCAACCCAATCGGCCTGAGACTGGGCCAGATCAGCATCGGAGAACTGACCTGGAATGGCTTGCTGGAGCGCCAGTCCAAACTCGCCTTCATACCATGCTGAACGGCCGCCCCGGACGATCGCTTCGAGGGAGCGGGCGATTCCCTCCCTCCTCACAAGCTGGCCAGAAGTAACTGGCTCCCCGTTGGGGAAGTAGTCCTCGGCTCCGGGTGATTCTTCGATTGCGGACAAGGCGTCGCTGAGTAGCGGTGAGGCGGGAAAGCCGTTGCGGGCATGACGGATACCCGGAGCGAGGACTTCGGCCAAAGGTAAGCGTCCGAGCCTTTCGTGCAGGCTTAGCCAGCCGTCGACACAACCAGGCAAGGTGGCCGAGCGAAGATCCTGACGAAACGGCATGGTGGTGTGCCCCTCGTCGCGCAGTTGCTTCGAACTAGCGCCCGAACCCGCTCGACCAGAAGCGTTGAGTGTGAGCGGCACTTCTTGGCCTGGTACGTGCACCAGCGACCAAAGGTCGCCACCCATACCGCACATCTGTTGGGTAGTCACCGCCAGAGTCGCTGATGCCGCAATTGCCGCGTCGACTGCGTTGCCGCCCAGATCCAAGGTCCTGATTCCAGCGACCGAAGCAAGGTGATCGACGGTGCATACCATCGCTCCGCTTGAGAATCGTTCGACGGAAACCTTCGCCGCGGCGCTCATTGGATCATGACCATTGCCCTCGTTCGGTCAGCACACCACGCAGGAGCGCCGTGTCGTCCGTCATGAGTCCATCTACCCCAAGGTCCAGGAGCCTATGCATCTCGGCTTCGCTATTGATGGTCCAAACATGAACCTGCAAACCCAAGTGCTGAAAGCCCTTAACCAACCGTCGCGTGAGATTCATGCCTCGAACAACCGGGGGAAGTTGAACACAGCCAAAGCCAGCATTCAGGGCCGGAGTCAAGCGCCGTCGAGTGCGAACAAGAAAGGCCAGTCTGGCCAGACCTCGCGGGCCAGGTGAGGTGCAAAGCCGTGGCCCAAGGCGTTGTCGGAGTTGAGCGATCCGCTCGTCACTGAAGGATCCAATGCCAACCCGGTCCAAGGCATTGTGCCGTTGCAAGGTCTCTCCTAGAAGCACCACGGACTCATCGGCTTTGGGATCAATATTGAAGTGCGCTGATGGGAACTCTTCGAGGAGTTGATCCAGTGTCGGAATGCCGTGCCCCTCTCCCAGATCAACTGTTCGCAGGTCGGTCCAAGTGTTGTCGGCGATCTGACCCTCCAGCCCGGACACCCGTTCCAGACCGGCATCATGAAAGGCGACGAGAACCCCGTCCTTGCTCAGGTGCACATCGGTTTCCAGGAATTGATAACCCAACGACCAGGAATGGGCGAACGCCCCGACCGTGTTTTCTGGCGCAACCCGGTTGCCGCCTCGGTGGGCAAACGCCAATGTTCCCGAATGCTCTAGGTAAGGCCAGGTCACAGAACCGGACCCTAGTACAGGGCGGGGCTACGGTGCAGGAGTGAACGCAAACGCACAAGACAGCAGGTCGCCGCTTCCTCAGACCGACTCCCAGGTACCGACTGGCGCCGTGCGGCTCGAAGTCGATGGCGACATTGGCTGGTTGATCTTTGACCACGAGGCGCGGCGAAACGCCATGACAATGACCATGTGGCAACAGGTCCCAGAGCTCTGTGCCCAAGCCAGCTCAGATGATTCGATCCGGGCCGTTGTGATGCGAGGCGCCGGCGAACGCGCCTTTGTTGCCGGGGCGGACATCAGCCAGTTCTCCGAGCAGCGCACTCCGGACAAGGCCGATGCCTACAGTCTCGCAACCGCTGCAGCGTCCACGGCAATCGAGACTATTGCCAAACCTGTCATCGCCATGATTCACGGCTACTGCATCGGCGGCGGACTCGCGCTCGCACTCGCGGCCGATGTCCGGTATGCGGCCGAGGATTCTCAGTTTGCTTTGCCGCCAGCCAAGCTCGGAATCGGGTACGGAGCCGAGGGGATTGCCGACCTGGTTGATCTCGTTGGCCCGTCGGTCACCAAGGAGATCATCTACACCGCTGACCTATTCGATGCAGCAACTGCTCTGCGCTGGGGGCTCATCAATCAGGTTGCAGTGAAGACCGATCTCGAAGCATTTGTGCGCGGCCAATGCGCCATGATGGCAACAAGGGCGCCGCTCAGCCAGCTCGCAGCCAAGGTGGCGGTGGCTAGTGTGTTAACCCCGGGCGATAGGGCCCTGGCGCAAGACTGCAAACAAGCTATCGACGCGTGCATGCAGAGCTTGGACTACGCCGAAGGCGTGAAAGCTTTCCTGGACAAGCGATCGCCCAAGTTCGAGGGCCACTAGCTTGCCCGGTGGCTGCCTGAGCGATGAGCAATGCCTCGCGAGGACGCGCTAGATAATCCGCGATTGGTGGCCAGCCCAATACTCGTCCTTCAGTAGACGTTTATAGAGCTTGCCGGTCGGATGACGAGGGAGTTCATCTCGAAAGTCAACCGAACGGGGGCACTTGACGTCGGCCAGCTGCTCTCGACAGTAGGCGATGAGCTCGCGCTCCAAGGCTGGTCCGGGTTCGACTCCGTCTGCCAACTGGACAATGGCCTTCACTTCTTCGCCAAAGTCGTCGTTCGGTACTCCAATGACGGCTACGTCAAAGACCTTGGGGTGAACAGTCAGCACGTTCTCGGCTTCTTGGGGGTAGATATTCACCCCACCGGAAATGATCATGTAGGCCTTGCGGTCCGTCAGGTACAAGAACCCGTCTTCGTCCAACTTTCCAACATCTCCAAGGGTGCTCCATCCCTTCGGGTGCCGTGATTCAGCTGTCTTGGCTTCATCTCCGTGGTACTCGAACGTGCCGCCTCCCTCGAAGTAGATGGTGCCTTCGTCGCCAACGTTGGCTACGTCCTCACCGTCATCACCAACAATGTGGACGACGCAGGAGATTGGCATGCCAACGGTTCCCTTGTGGGCCATCCACATGTCGGAGTTGCAATAGACAAAGCCGTTGCCCTCGGTACCCGCGTAGTACTCATGAACAACGGGGCCCCACCAGTTGATGATCTGCTCCTTGACCGGAACAGGACAAGGGGCTGCGGCATGCACCACCATTTTCAGGCTGGAGAGATCCGCCGCTTCCCGCACAACCTCGTCCAGCTTGAGCACACGCACAAACATGGTTGGGACGACCTGGGTATGGCTAACGGAACGCTTCTCGATGCAAGCAAGGAACTCTTGGGGATCGAAGTGTTCCATCACAATTACGGTGGCACCAAGCACCTGAGCACCCATGCTGAATCGTAATGGTGCGGCGTGGTAAAGGGGAGCGGGCGTGAGGTATACGCTGCTGCTATCCAGGGCCATCAGTAGGCTCAGCATGCCAGCAACACCATGTTCTGCTTCCTCGAGTGGAGCGTTAGTCATCTCCGGCAGGATGCCCTTCGGTCGCCCTGTGGTTCCTGAGCTATACAACATGTCGGTGCCAGCAACTCGCCCTTCGATGACCTCCGATGAGGATGCTTGAACTGCGGCTTCGTAGCTCTCATAGCCGTCCGACGTGCCATCAATCATCAGCCTCATCGTCACCTTCGGCATGCGGTTGACCAGCTCGGACGCCTGACCCTGCAAGTAGGTAGAGGTTATGAAGGCCTTCGCTTCGCAGTTGTCGATGATGTAGGCCATCTCGTCTGGCGTGAGTCGGGTGCTCATGGCGGTGTAGATGAGCCCGGCGTAGTGGGCTCCCCAGGCCAGTGGCATGAAGCGGATATGGTTCTCAAGACAGAAGGCCACATGGTCGCCGGGTCGGAATCCGGCATCATGAAACAATCTGGCGATGCGCCGGGCCTCTTCATCAAGTTCGGCGTAGGTCAGACTCTCGCCCGTGCCGGACATGATGACAGCTGGCTGATTGGGCTGGTTCTCGACGAAGGCTCCTGGATACATGCAAGGGAAGCTACATCAGGGTTGGTGCCAGGGACAATCCACGTAGCAGGGTGCTAGTCTCTTGCCCGATGAACGCCTCCAGCCGCCTCCTCCAGCTGCTGGAAGAACCTGAGGTTCAGCTGGACCGGATAGCAGCGGTTCTTAGTGGTCTGAGTGTGTCCTCGTCTGGAATCGGGGCCAACGCACAACCAGTGTTGAGTAATGTCGAAGATGAAGTGGTTGCCGCTTTCGATGAACTAGCAACGGATCTGTCAAAGTCAGCCGATACCGATGACGTGATCCAGCATGTCTTCGGCGACCTTGGCTTTCGTGGCAATACCCGCGACTACTACAGCCCGGCGAACTCCAAGATTCAAGATGTTCTTCGTTCTCGGACCGGTGTGCCTCTGACCCTGTCGGTGGTGGCCATGGAGATCGGGCGGAGAGTTGGTGTCCAGCTCCTCGCCATTGGTATGCCCGGCCACTTCCTCCTGGCCGAGCGACCGGCCGGAATTTCCGCGGCTGAGCAGGGGGCCAAGGCTGAACTCGCGATGTTGCCATCTCGCTTCTTTGATCCATTCGCTGCGGGCCGAGAGTTGGACGCCGCCGCCTGTCAAGAAGTCTTTGAACGATTGATGTCAGAGCAGTCCTTCAAGTCAGAAATGCTTTTGCCGATTGGTCCTGCATCCATAGCAGCTCGAATGCTCCAGAATTTGCGTGTGGTTTACCTGCGACAGGGGGACGTCTCCCGCCTGGCCGATGTGCTTCAGGTGCGGGTTGAACTACCAGGAATGCCGTCGAGTGAGAGGCTGGAGTACTCAAAGATCTTGGGTGCGTTGGGGCGATATGACCTGGCTGCAGATCAGCTGGATCTACTGGCTGACCTCGAACCAGATCGAGCCAAGCATCACCGTTCTGCTGCCAAGCGCCATCGGGCCCGACGCAACTAGAAGTGACCGCTCAGCTGAGCTGAAGTTCCGGATGTGGCCGAAGGTGCCCAATATCGTTGAGGCTCAAGACGGTCATGTGGCCGCGACTGGAGAACATGAATCGGTTGATGCTCGAATAGTCCGGCGAAAAGAACATCGCTCCATCCAGTCCCAGGACGCGGGATGCGACAGAGTTGATCACTCCGCCGTGGCAGACCATGGCGACACGATGCCCCCGATGTTTGGCGACGATGGACTCGACCGATGTCCAGACAGTGGCATGAAAATCAGTTCGAGGATTGAGGCGGTCATTTGCTATCCAGGCTTCCATCGCTCCCTTGTCGGTTTTCAGTTCTTCCATCGGGATGTATTCGCGGTCATTGGCGTTGAACTCTTGGATCCCATCATCGACAACGGGCTTCAGCCCAAGCCGGTTGGCCAAAGGATCGCACGTCTGCTTGGCGCGAACCATTGGGCTGACGTAGATGGCGTCAATGGGCTCGGTGCTCAACCATTGAGCCATGGCATCAGCCTGTCGATGGCCTAGTGAGGTGAGGGCCGGATCAGCACCGCCTTCGATGCCCTCGACCCGTTCTGGTCGTCCATGCCGAACAATGATGAGCTCCATGTCTAGTCTCCGCGTACATGCTGCTGAGCCGGTCCATCTGGATTGCTCTTGGGCAGGCGGCCGATCCTACCGATCTCGCTCGGAGGAAGAAAGCTAAGCCTGGCCGCTTATCAGGGCGGTGTTGAGTACCATCAGTGTTGTGACTAGGCGAACCAAAATTATTGCCACCATTGGCCCCAAATCTGACGACGAATCGACCCTGCGAGCAATGATCGCCGCCGGGATGGACGTGGCCAGACTGAATCTGTCCCACGGCACAATCGACAAGGGTCTTGAACGGCTCCGGCGCATCCGGCAGCTGGCCCAGGAAGCCGACCGTCCTGTCGGGATCATGGCCGACCTACCTGGTCCGAAAGTTCGCCTTGGCACAATTGACGAGCCGCTGGTGCTCGCCGCCAACCAGGAGATATTGCTCGAACCTGGCGACGGACCGAGTCAAGCCGATCGCTTCATTGTTGGTTATGAAACCCTGCTCGAAGACGTGCGGGTTGGCGACAAGTTGGCCGTGGCCGACGGAGCCATTGTTCTTGAGGTTGTCGAATCCCTACCGAATGCCTTGAAGGCTCACGTGCTCTTTGGCGGCACTGTCCAGGGACGACCCGGCTTGCACATTCCCTCAGACCGACTCAGGATCAGCACGCCAACACCGACAGACCTGAAGATCCTCGATGCGTTCGTTGAGGCCGATGTGGACATGGTCGCAGTTTCGTTTGTGCGCTCCGCCCACGACATTCGCCGGGTTGGATTAGAGCCGGCGCCTCGGGGTCCGCTTGTGATCGCGAAGATTGAGACTCGGGCGGCGGTTGAGAATCTGGACGGAATCATTTCCGCCTCCGGAGCGGTCATGGTGGCGCGAGGCGATCTCGGTGCGGAGTGCAGCATCGAGGACCTGCCGCATCTCCAGAAGGACATCATCGGTCGTTGTATCGCGTTGGGACGTCCTGCGATCACTGCAACCCAGATGTTGGAGTCGATGATTGCGGCCCCTTCGCCTACCAGAGCGGAAGCTTCCGATGTGGCCAATGCCGTCTTTGACGGCACAAGTGCCGTGATGCTTTCTGGTGAAACGGCCATTGGGCATGACCCGGCACGCGTCGTTGGCACCATGGCTCGTATTGCCGAGCGAGCTGATGAGCAGTTTGATCACGAGGGTTGGGCACATCAGATGCGTCGCGATCGGTTGTCTGAGCCCCAAGGCGTCGATGCGGCCGTCACCGATGTGATGACCATGGCCACCTGGCGAGCCGCTACGGAGATGGGAGTGAAAACCATCATGTGCATCTCCCGTTCAGGGTTCACGGTCCGGGCTATCTCCCGTTTCCGACCGGGAGCAAATATTCTGGGCTTCTCACCCGAGCCACGTACGGTGAGACAGCTCACCATGAGCTGGGGAGCAACACCGATCTTGATTGACAAGATCTCCAGCAATGCCGAAAGTGTCGATCATGTCTTGACCTTGGCTCGAGAGCTTGGCCATGTGCGAAGTGGTGAGGTCGTAGCAGTGCTTGGTGGTAGCTCGGCGACGGCTGGATCCACGGACACACTTCGCATGGCCCGCTGCCCCTAGTCTGTATCCGCCCCTAGTCTGTATCCGCCCCAAGGATCCTCGACCGAGCGAAGGAGCTTCTCGGTGACCAATCCATCCCCAACGAGCAGCGCCGGCCGAATTTCTGCCGCCTCGGCACGCTTTGAATCACTTCGCCGACGACTACGTCGCCCCAAGGTAGCTTTCGTTCTCTCGGGTGGCGGAAACCTGGGGGCGGTTCAGGCGGGCATGCTGCGCGCCCTGTTCGAACACGACATTGAACCGGACGTGATAGTTGGTTGTTCGGTTGGCGCCATCAATGGAGCTGCTTTTGCAGCGGAGCCAAACCTGCGCGGACTGCATCGTCTAGAACGGATCTGGTCACGAATGGCCGATGGTGATCCAGACATCATGCCCAATCGGGGATTGTTGCCCTTGGCGGTCCAGCTGGCACGGAAGGGAGAGAGTCTGCACAGCCAGGATGGCTTGAAAGACCTGTTGGAGTCAGAGCTGCTTGACGGGGACATTGACGATCTCGCCATCCCGTTCTCTTGTGTCGCCACCGATATGGCAACCTCGGAAGAACTCTGGTTTCAAGACGGACCCCTCCTGCCAGCCCTTCTCGCCTCTGCCGCCTTGCCAGGAATCTTCCCGCCAGTGGAAATAGGGGGCCGCGCCTACTACGACGGTGGTGTGGTTCGAGAAGTGCCGCTGCCCTCGGCCGTTGAGCTGGGCGCGACGAAGATCTATCTCCTGCATCCCGGACACTTTGCGGCCAAGTCAATGGATGAGGTTGTACGGCCCTTTGATGTCTTGATTCATGCCTACTGGACCGCCCGGGCAAATCGGCTTCAGGATGAGATTGACAAGCTGCCAGACTCAATCGACTTGATCCGCCTGCCGTCGGGTGAAATGCCCGATCTACGTTTCGACGATTTCTCTCGCGGGAGAGAGCTGACCCGGTTGGCCTATGAGGCGTCCCAGTCCTTCCTTGAGACAGGGGCAGCAGCGGACGGAGAGTCTTCCGGCGCTTCGCTCTCGGGCGGGGATCGCACTGGTGTCGATCCCAAACCACGCCCAGGTGCTGAGGCGAAGAATCCAGACATAACCTAGCCAGGTGACATCGATCAACTTGAACCCGAACGGTCCACCCGAGACAATTCTTCTTGGGGAACCCCCAGAAGCCATTGCCCGCCTTTCGGTTGCGATGGCTCTACCCATTGAGCAGCGCAGGAGCGCAGTTGCCGAGGTACTCACAGGCTTTCCGACCTTTCTAGATGGCTGGGCGCGGCTAGGCGAACTTGGCCGAGATCAGATCGAGTCTTATGCGGCATTTCGGGTTGGCTATCACCGTGGTCTAGACGCACTGCGCCAGAGTGGCTGGCGCGGCTCGGGTTATGTGCGGTGGGAGCACGAAGCCAATCGCGGATTCCTCCGAGCCTTGGATGGGTTGCAGAGAACCTCGGCCCTGATTGGTGAAGCTGACGAGGCTGACCGATGCGCCCACTTCCTTCAACAACTGGACCCGAATTGGTCCGGCATTAGCCAAGAATGAGTCCGAGCGCTGGCTCGGGTGATCGAGGTCACCATTCGGTTCAGGACGATGTCTTCGTGCCGGTTGGAGCGATCTTGACTGGGGGAGCCAGCCGTCGTTTCGGATCAGACAAGGCCTTGGCAGTCCTTCCATCGACCGGCGACGGTGACGCGCTTCTGGACGCATCGCCCGAAGCCGGACAGGAGTCGACCATGGGTGGCTCCATCGTGTCGGAGCTGCGTCTGGCCATGGCCGATCCGGTTGTGGCTGTCGGGGGGACCGCCGGGCACACACTTGGAATTCCGGTCGTTCCGGATGTCGAGCCTGATCTTGGCCCGCTAGCCGGACTTGCGTCGGTTTTGCGATGGGCGGGTCGTGGCTTCGTGGTCGTTGTTCCGTGTGATGCTCCCCGCTTGCGGGCGAGTCATATCCGTGTTTTGATTGAAGCCTCACGCCGCGAGCAGTTAGCGACCCAAGCACATGATGAGGACGGCTTGGTGCCAGCAGTTGTCGCGCTCGTTTGCGGTAAGCCGCAGCCAACCTTTGGGTGCTGGCCCGCTCACGCCGGAAAGACCCTTCAGCTGGCTGTGCGGCGGGGCGAACGGCGAATGATGGCGGCCCTGGATCAAGTGCCTTGGGTTGGCGTTGAAGTTGAGGCTTCAGCGCTTTCTGACGCGGACGATCCGGAGACCCTGCAAAGACTGTTGCGAGGACTCGACGGTTGATATCTCAAGCCGCCGGTGACTCGCTGCTGGATTGGATCAAGCAGCCAGCTTCTCAATGCCATAGCATGAGAGACTGTGTCACTACCCCTCATCAACACTCAGGAAGAATTTCTCGATGTTCTCGGTCAGGTTTGCGCCGCTGACCGGTACGCCCTGGATACGGAGTTCCATCGAGAACGCACCTATTACCCCCATGTAGCCTTGGTTCAGTTAGCTTGGGATGGAGGCCTGGCTCTCATCGATCCCCTGGCCGTTGACCTCTCGCCCATGGCGGAGTTGCTCGACGGACCCGGGCTCTGTGTCATCCACGCGGCAGTTCAAGACCTGGAGGTTCTGGACCTGGTTTGTGGCACGGTTCCCGCTCAGATGCTGGACACCCAAATCGCTGCGGGTTTCGCTGGTGTAGCCACCGGTTCACTACTCACCCTGCTGGACTCCTTCTTGGGAGTGACGATCGCCAAAGGTGATCGTCTGACGGATTGGCTGCAACGGCCGTTAACCAGCGACCAGCTCACCTACGCCGCTGGTGACGTGCTCCACCTCCTTGAGTTGGTGGATAAGATCACCGAACAGTTGGAGGGGAGCGGGCGGCTTCAGTGGGCCTATGAAGAGTCCGCCCTGGTCCGGGATCGTCCCCGCAATAAGCGGTCACCTGAAGAAGCCGTCAACCGGATCAAGGAGGCGCGCTCATTGAAGGGGCGGACCTACCAGATAGCGACCGAGATCGCAGCATGGCGCGAACGTCGGGCCGCCCGGATCGATATCCCGGTTCGTCAGGTCCTTCCCGATATTGCCGTAGTCGCCGTCGCGCAACAAACTCCGACCACCGTGGAGGGTCTGAAGAAGATTCGAGGGCTGGACTCTCGCCATCTTCGCAAGGGAGCGGATCAGGAACTTCTCGAAGCCGTTCAGACAGGGAAGACGGCAGAGCGGAAGGAGAGCCCATCTCCGCGCAAGCCCGAGCTTTCCCGTGAGCTACGGCCGGTTGTCACACTCGTTACGTCTTGGATTTCTCAACTGGCCCGAGACCAGAAGCTTGATCCTGCTCTGTTGGCCACTCGAGCCGATGTGGAAACCCTTCTTCGCAAGGAAGAGGGTCGCCTGAGTCACGGCTGGCGGGCTGAACTGGTTGGTGAGCCCATCCAGGCCCTGGTTTCCGGCAAGGCCTCGCTGGCGTTCGTGGGCCGCGGACAGCTCATCCTTGAGACCAGGAGCAATATCGCATTTGATCATGAGGCGAGCTGACTGCTTGACCTCTTGTGCTGTGGCGACCTTTCTCCGTGAGGAATCTGGCTCAATTTGGGAAATATCAGCTCGAACCACGCGATCGGACTACGTCTAATTGGCGCGTAATCGTGTATTGTCAATCAATGCCATGTTAACTACGTTCATCTCCTGATTCGCAGATCGTCTCCGGTCGACCTACACTGGCCACTCGACCTGCCACCGGAGACTGTTCGACGTCTCCACCGGCCACCGTTTTTCCGAGGAGTGTCCCATGAAGAAGGGGCGACACCGCCGATACGAAGAAGCCCGAGCGTTAAAGCGCAACGCGTTTGACGATATTGATTCGTTGATGGACCGCATCGACGAAGATCCATTCGGTCTTCCAACCACTGATCAAGCTCACGGACCCTTGTCCGATGAGGACGAGGACGATCCAGACGTCTAGCTAGGGCCGAGCCCTGCGTTCTGGCCGTCGAGGCGGCACCGGAGATGGACCTATCCCAGAACAGGGTCCGCTAGAAGGGTGAGAATTCGCCCCCAGTTTGGTCCAGAATCTCTCCCAATTTGACGATTTCTGACTCAAGCACAACACCAACAAAGGCGCCTTCGGCGGTGGTGACAGCAATGATGTCGCTGTGGTGCTGGTCGAGGGCCACGACTGCGTCTCGGATTGACCAGGTCGGAAAGGCTGTTGGCATATCCGTGCTCAGAATATCCGCCACCGTGGTGCTGTCCCATTCATCTCGCTGTACTTGCGAGCAGGCTTCAACCGAACACAGCCCGAGGTATTCATTCCCATCGACCACCGGTACAACCTGAACTCGTCGTCCGATGGCATGCATCCACACAAACTCCGACACAGTGGCGTCTGGGGGAACGGTTAGGACGTCGGTAGTCAGTGCTGCGGCGAGTGGCATGGTGAAACGCTCCTCCAGATGGCCGAGGCGTTCCACTCGCTGACCCGAAGACACCGAAGAACGACCAGCCACCAGCTGGGAAACAGCGGCAGCGATCAGGGCGGGAACAACCGCTGAGCCAACACCGGCACTGCCTATGCCCGAGGTCGACTCGGCCACGAACATCACGGCCGCAATTGGCGTGCGATAGCCCGCGGCCAAGAAGGCGGCCAATCCGAGGATGGGCCAGATCCGATCCGGGCTGTCGCCAAGGTTCAACTCATCAAGAACGGAAGAGATGATGCGACCAAGCAACACTCCCTGGATGGCCAACGGAATGAAGAGCCCACCCGTGCCGCCAGAGCCGACAGTAACCGTTGTAGCCAGTGCTCGAAAGGCGAACAGCAGCAGGATCAAACCAAGTGTGGTCTCTCCTGAGGCCAACCAACCAATGACGGCGAAACCTGGGCCGATCGTGAGGGGCTCGGCGAAGAGCTGTTCCGAGGCAAAGGCCAATAAGCCAAGGATGGCTCCACCGAGCAGAGCCATCTGGATGGGGTTATTGGCCTTGGCAATCCGCTTGGCCCGACGAATGATGGAGGCGTAGACGCGGCCGCCAAAGCCGGCGCCGACTCCGATAGCGACCGCACCAATCAGGTCACCGACTCCGACACCACTTGCTGTGACCTGACCGAGCAGGGGATGGGGGTGGATGAAAGGGATGGAAATGAAGGTGAGGTAGCTAGCGGCCGAGGCCATGAGTGAAGGAAGAAGCGCTCGGTGGGCAATGTCATCTCGATAGGGCGCTTCCAGGGCGAACATCACGCCGGTTGCCGGTGCTTGGAAGATGGCGGCCACACCCGCCGCCGCCCCCGCTGTCAACAGGAGCTTGGCCGCATCGCGTCCTAGCCAGCGATCGAGCTTGGCTTGCATCTCCAGCCCAAGAACAGAACCGGTGTAGATGGCTGGCCCTTCAAGTCCTAGCGCTCCGCCGAAGCCGATCGTGGTGGCACCGGCGATCAGGCGAGCGGGCAGGAACCTCGCGGCCAACTTTGGATACCGGTCGTGGTAGGCGCTGATGTATTCATCGGAGGTAGATGGCGTGGCACCACTCCCAAGAAAGCGAAGCGCTAGTGCTGCCAGCACAAGGCCGACCATGGGCATGAGGGCTTGTATCTCGATGGGGAGCTCAATGACCCGATTCAGAATCAGTTCGACCGTCACATATTCGAAAACAGCTACAACCGTTGCCACCAAGATGCCGAGGCCGACGGCTGCAATGAGCAGGCGTGAGCTCTTACCGCTGGGAAGTAAAGATTTGAGGAAACCTCTCATGATGTGGATGAGGAGTCAGCGACCGGGGAGGTCGGTGTCGGTCCAAGGGAGACGGGAGTGGAGTTCGGACTGGCCGCCAGGAGCGCGCGTTCGTCCAGCAGGTGCCCAAGTTCAATGGCTGCCAGCTCATATACCTCTGCTCCAACAAGCTCGATGAGCTCGTCCTTGCTCGTGAGGTAGAGGGCGCGGCTTGCACTGTAGGCCTCGGGTGCTTCGATACACCACCAGTTGAACTCTTCGCCACCGTCACCCCAGTCATGGCGTTCCCAGGCTCGCACAAAGACCGTGTCTCGACCGTGGTCATCGGTGTGGATGTCCAACCGAATTGGCACCTGCCAGCAGACGTCGGGCTTCCAATCAAGTGGGCGTTCGTCTCGCTCAAGGGCAGCCCGATGCAGCGCACAACCAGCCCCACCAACAAACCCTGCACGATTCAAGAAGATACAAGCTCCCGCAGCCTTGCGCGTGACCCAGTCACCGGCCTTGTTCTTCTTGAACGGTCCGCCCTTGCGAATCGAACGCTTGCGATACTGCCACTGATCCGCGGTTAAGAGGGCAGCGAAGCCGGCCACATTGTCCAAATCTTCTTGGTCGACGAAATGGGCGCCATGCACACAGCAACCGAGTGACTCGGTGTGGTCGGGTTCAGGCTCGATTGACTGGCATCCATTGCCGTAGATGCACTGGAAGTCTGAGAGCAAGAAGGTTGCGTCGAAGATCCACAACTCCCCAGCTTCGTCCCGGACCGAGACCCAACGGTGGCCGTCCTGTGGCGGTCGACTATCCGCCATCGTCAGTTGCCGCGCAGGGCGACTTGGTTCCAGCTCGGGCCAGAAGAATCATTCGAACAACACACCGAAGGCAGACTAGCGGGCACACTGGACTCCGTGGACCAACTTGAGAACGAACTCCAGGATTTGTTGAGCCCTGAACAGGTGCGGTCGGATCGGGTCGAACTGGGACTCTTCCGAGGCGACGCCTCAACCTTTGATCTTGGCGCCGCTGGCTTGGTTTGCTTGCCCCGCAACACCAGCGACATTCAGAAGATCGTGAAGGCTTGTGCTCGACACGGCCGCCCCTATGTCGCCCGCGGTGGTGGCACTGGCTTGGCTGGTGGATCCATTCCCTGCGGCGATCGTCCGGTCGTCATTGCCATGAGCGGCCTAGACCAGATCCTGGAGGTCGATGTACAAGCCCGACTGGCCTGGGTCGAGCCGGGGGTCATCAACCTAGATCTCACCAAGCATCTGACTCCATTCGGTTTCCATTTCGCACCGGATCCTTCAAGCCAGATGGCTAGCACACTCGGTGGCAACCTCGCCAACAATTCAGGCGGCCCGCACTGCTTGGCCTATGGCATCACCAACGCCCACGTCTTGGCCATCGAGCTTGTTCTGCCCGACGGTCAGGTTGGCATAATCGGATCTGTCGAGGGTGACGCCCCGGGCTATGACCTGCGGGGTGTCGTCGTTGGCTCTGAGGGCATGTTGGGGATTGCCACTCGAATCGCAGTCAAGATCACTCCAAATCCTCCGGCGATTGCCACCCTGCTTGCCGCATTCTCAACCGTGACTGAAGCAGCCCAGGCCGTCACCGCTGTGATTGGTGATGGCCTGATTCCCGCCGCCATTGAACTCATGGACCGCAATGCAATCAAGCTGATTGAGGACTTTGTTCACGCCGGGTACCCACGAGATGCTGAGGCGGTAATCCTGCTGGAACTGGATGGTTTGCCCGCCGGGGTTGAAGCCATGTCGGCCCAAGCCAGCCAGATCATGACAACGGCCGGAGCAATCTCGGTGCGCACAGCGGCCGATGATGTCGAGCGTGCACTGCTCTGGAAGGGACGTAAAGCAGCCTTTGGGGCGATCTCCCAAGCCCAGCCTGACTACTACCTGAACGATACGGTTGTGCCCCGTACTCGTCTGGTCGATGTCCTGGAGTCCATATATGAGATTGCCGCCCGCTATGACCTGATGGTCATCAACGTCTTCCATGCAGGTGACGGGAACCTCCACCCAATCCTGGCTTTTGACTCGCGAGAACCCGGACGCCTCGAACAGGTTCACAAGGCAGGCAGAGAGATTGTCGAAGCCTCAATTGCTGCAGGCGGCGTGCTGAGTGGTGAACATGGAATTGGGGTGGAGAAGCAGGCCTACATGTCGCTGATGTTCAGTCCAATTGATCTAGCACAGCAAGACCTTTTGCGAACGAGCTTTGATCCTGATGGCCTGTCCAATCCGGGCAAGGTTCTGCCAACAGGGGCGACCTGTGCGGAGTTGCAACACATGCATACCGTTCCGGAAGGGATTTGGGCATGACGACACTCGAAGAGTTTGCCGCAGAGGTTGGTCCAGTCGATCCCGTGACGTGCGTCGGAGGGCGAACCCAGTGGAATCAGGGAGGAACCGCCGATCCCACCGCACGAGAAGTCTGTGCTCCCGCCGGTGTAGTCGAAATTGTTCCGGAAGAAATGATCGTCCGGGTGCGGGCTGGAACCCCATTGCTTGAACTCCACCAGGCCTTGGCCGAGGTCAAACAGCGAGTGTCGCTTCCGAGCCCAACTGAGCTGGGACCTGACCGCTCCACCAGCACCGTCGGCGGGTCTCTAGCTGTGGCCCACGGTGGGTGGCGACAGCTGCGTCTCGGGCCTCCTCGTGACTGTGTGATGGAAGTGACCTATGTGACTGCCGCGGGTGAGCTCAGCAAGTCGGGAGGCCCAGTCGTCAAGAACGTGTCAGGATTTGATCTCTGTCGACTGCTGGTCGGGTCATACGGAACCCTAGGTTTCATGGCCGAATTCGTGCTGCGTGCATCCCCGGTTCCCGAAGCATCGCAATGGTTCAGTCGAGAGCTTGATCCGGGCGACGTCCTCCTCCCTAACCGAGTCCAAGATGCCATCCACGCTCCAGGATCGATCTTGTGCACCGACAGCCAGGTATTCGTATTACTCGAAGGCCATCCGGCCGATGTTGCTTCCGATCACATTGTCTTGTCGGGCTTGGCCTTTGTCGAGACGATGGCCCAGCCTCCGATCCTTGGCTCCAATCGTTTCGCTTCTCGGCGTGGAAGCGAGCTGGCGCACGGCCGAGCAGCGGGCTTGGACTTTGTTGCTCTCACCGGCACGGGGGTCTTGACCACTGATTCTGAGCCCACTCCATCGGCCACACTCGATCCTGTCGCCGTCAGCATGAACCGCAAACTGAAGGACCGATTCGACCCAACCGGCAGGCTCAACCCAGGACGAGATCCACTATTTGGAATTGCCACCAACCAGCAGCAGGCAACATCTTGAGCGAAACAACAAGCTCCCGACCCATGTCACAATCACCGGTCTCTCTTGGGCTAGATCCCGATGACCTTGCCAGCTGTGTGAGCTGTGGCTTGTGTTTACCCCATTGCCCCACCTATCGAGTTACCCGGGAGGAAGGATCATCCCCTCGCGGACGCATCGCTGCCATGCGAGAAATTCAGGACCGTGGTGCCCCCATTACTGATCGATTCGTGGAAATGATCGACACCTGTGTGCAGTGTCGAGGATGCGAAACGGCCTGCCCTTCGACGGTTCCCTATGGACGCCTCGTTGAACAGACCATTGAAACCCTGGCCGAACACGGCCACGAGGTCTCACCGCGCTGGCTTCGACTTGCGCTACAACCCCTGCGCTTCCGTCCACTCCTGGCCGCGGGCTCCACCCTGCTTGCCCTGGCTCAAAAGGTTGGTGTCCCGACAGAGCGACTGGGTATCCCGCCACTTGCCCTGCGCCGACGGCGGTTGGAAGCGACGGGCACCGACGTCTGGCTCCACCGCGGCTGTGTCATGGATACGTGGTACCGACCCGTGCACCAAGCAACGATTGACGTATTGGGCGTGATGGGCCTGGGCGTAGCCATGCCCGAGCGGGGAGCCGATTGCTGTGGTGCGCTCCATCATCATGCGGGAGACACGAAGGCTGCAGTCTCCCTGGCCATGCGAACAATGAACGGCTTCCCAGGGGACCGACCGATCATCGTGGACTCAGCGGGCTGTGGCGCGGCGATGAAGGAATACGGCGTCCTCGTCGGGACGAAGGAGGCGATGGCCTTTTCTGAGCGTGTCTATGACGTGCACGAGTTCATCGAAGATCATCATGAGCAACTCCCGACGCGGCAAGAACCAGCCGCGTGGAGTGGCACGGTTGTGGTTCAGGACCCCTGTCACCTGCGGCATGTTCAGAAAACTCATGATTCAGTACGATCCTTACTGCAACGCTTTGGTGAGGTCTCGGTCCTGGATGATGAAGGCCTGTGTTGTGGCGCTGGTGGTTCATTCTCGCTGCAGCACCCGGATCTGGCCGATGGTATTCGGCAGAGAAAACACCAATCGATTGAGCGAAGTAGGGCCACAATTGTTGCCAGTGCCAATCCTGGGTGCGCCGGATTCCTCCAGCAGGAGGGCACATCCACTGAGCATCCGATGATCCTTGTGGCTCAGGCGTTAGGCATCTGACTGCAATTGTTTCAGTTTCAGGGCTGTCTCTGGGTGGATATACCCATATTGCTGAGACTTTGGGCAGATGACTCAAGAACAATTGCCTGGCGCGCCGATACTCCAAGCGACCGGAGGATCGTTGCTATCGCTACAGACAATGCTCGACGCAAGGCCGATAAGGCACCAGATCTGAATTGCAGCTTTGACCTCACGGACACCATCGTGTCAGTGAGCCCGGCTTTCGCTGCCTTCTATCAGTGCACTGAGGCTGACTTGCTCAGCTGTGGGCTGGATGATCTCGGCCCGGGTGCCCTGCACCGTGACATCGAAGAGGCACGGGACTGTGCCCGACTCTTGAGTGTCGACAATCCAGTCTCCTCTCGGGAGATTCAAGGGCTGGACCATCGTGGTCGCCGCTACTGGATTCGCTGGACTCAACGGGTTCTGCTCAGTCCAGAAGGATGGCTTCGTGGCTTCGAGCTGAGCGGCCGAGACATCACCCGTGAGCGAATGGCTGAAGAAGACGCCGCCTATCAGGCGTCATGTGACCCACTGACCGGTGTTCTCAACCGGCAAGCCTTCAGCCACCGTGCCGAGGAAGGCATAGCCGATGCAGCCTTGCGCCAGGTTCCCCTCGGACTGTTGGTGGCCGATATCTCCAGCATCGTCGACATGGTCAGCGCCACCGGCGCGGATTCGGGTAACCGCATTCGTGAAGAGGTAGCAGAGCGGATCGTCGCCACCTTCCGAAGCACCGACTCGGTCGGCCGAATCGATGACGATCGTTTCGCCGTGCTTTGTCCCGACCTGCGGGGTGGCGGTGCCGTTCGAACCCTGGTCAAGCGGCTTGAATACATTGTTGGTGAGCCAATGGTTGGTCTCAAGAACATTCGTGTTAAGACCGACTGTGCCTGGGTCATGACCAGAGGCGACGACACGATCGCTGAGTTACTGGAGCAGTTGGAGAGTCAACTCTCCAGCAAGCCGGCACCTGTCACTGCTTCCTGAGGAAGCACCATTTCTACGTTGGTGATCAAAGCCCAGGTACATACCGAGCGTCCGGGGTCCGTGTCCTGGACTTGATCATGCCCCGCACTAGCGCCCGATCTCGTGCTCGGTTTCGGCGACGCCGGTAGATGAGAATTGCGAGCACCGCGACCGAAATCCCAAAGAGTGGGTCGAAGAGAATCCAGACACCCTTAATCAGGAGCCAATGAAGCGAAGGGCCTCGATCCTGTGCGGGTCCGAGTGCGGAGTCGAGTCGAGCGCGGAGTTCCGCCGGTGTTACTTCCCCTGGATCTACTGGGCCCAGAGTGTCCTCATTTTGGCTCAGCTGGACATCCCCGTGGACCCAATAATTGGCCGAACCGCCATAACTGACGAGGTAGCTCGTCTCGCCAACCAAAGGTGCAGACTCTGGTGTCCAGCAGCCGTTTGAGCCCGACGGTCCCTTGCGGTTCTTGAGGGTCTTGACCGAAGGTCCGTTTGCAGGGCCCCACGATCGCACGGCGACAGCCAAGGCCGTTCCTCTAGCGCCCCGGCTCCCGTTCATGACGGTGCGATACTCGGTGACCGAGTGCACTGTGATTGGCTCACGGGACGACGAGTCATCCTCAACCTCTTCAGCGATGACGATGAAACCCCGCATCGAGACCAGCAGTTCTGACCCAGGAAAGCAACCCGCTGCTGGTGTGGCCAATGTACTAATCGAAAGTAGAACGAAGGCGAGCGCTGCGATGGAGCGTAGAAGACGCATGACAAGTACGTCGGCCGATCGGCGGGAGTCCTGAGCACGCACCCAGGTGGCGACAGCCCGTCGGTCCAGCAATCAATGCTTCCTGCCGGCCCGACTCGAAGTGGTAATACCTAGTCGGTGTCCAAGACGTTGGGGCCCAGCACGTGGGAAAGGCCACGCGCTGCCGTTGCCCGGTGTTGTCCGTCCAGTTCGTTGATCCGTTGTACCAGGCTGATCAGGCGGGCGAACGAGCGATTGTCAAACAGCAGCGACACGCGGGGTAGCTCAACATGATCGCCATCGCGTAGCTCGGTCTGGCTGACATCGACCGGCTCGATCTCGCCGCCACGAAGAATGTCGGCGTACTCCTCATTGAGGGTCTGCAGTGCGGACTCGCTCAGCGCTCGGTTCAGGCGAATGATGAGGCGTTTGCCCACAAATCGCATGGAGTGATAGCAGGAGTAGAACTCACAAAGATACTCAGCGGCCGCCGCCGGGTCACTGGTGTGGAAGTACAAGTCCTGGTCGGCTTCATTCACCAGGCCAGCATCAATGAGTTCTCGTTCGACAAACGTCGACCAACCTTTCCAGTAGCCCGATTCTGGATGGTCCATCAACACAATCGGTGCAGGAGCACTCTTGCCAGTCTGTAAAAGAGTCAGAAGCTCGAAGCTTTCATCCATGGTGCCGAAGCCACCGGGAAAGAGGGCGAAGGCGTCGGTCTCCTTCATGAAGAAAAGCTTGCGGGTGAAGAAGTAGCGGAAAACCGCCAACTTCTCGTCTCCCTCAATAATGTCTGCTGCCTTGGTCTCGAAGGGCAAGATGATGCTGACACCGAAGCTGTTCTCGATCCCGGCCCCCTCGATGGCAGCCGTCATGATGCCGGGGCCAGCTCCGCTAATGATCATCCAGTCCAACTCCGCCATATGACGACTGAAGGCGACGGCCAAGTCATAGTCCGGGGCGCCAGCTCGGGTTCGGGCTGAGCCAAAGACGGTGACCTTGGCCCGATCCTGGTGTTGGGAGAAGACCTTGTAGGCATTCAGCAACTCAGCCATCGTCTGGCTGGCAATCTTCAGCTCCAACCGGTCGACATTGGCTTCGTCCATCTGGAGCGCCGTAACCACCATCTTGCGGATCAGATCATCGTTCTTGTCGTCGCCAACCGAAGACACAAGCTCGGTGATCAGACGATCGATAGGGCCCTCGCCATAGGTGGTCGCAGCTCTCGGGGAGTTCATTTCGAAGACAGTAGCGCTCCGGGCCTGCCGTAGAGTGTCGTGCGCTGCACCAGGGGGCGACCGAGCGGCTCAACAATGCCTTCGAAATCATCAGCGGTCATTCCCTGACCGTGGGCGGCGCCCGCGGCGCGAGAGATGTTCTCATCCATCAGGGTTCCGCCAAGGTCGTTGCAGCCAGCTTGGAGAAGCTGGCGCACACTGTCCACGCCGATCTTCACCCAACCTGATTGGATATTGTCAATCGTTCCACGATAGGCGATTCGAGCAATAGCGTGGATCAACAGGTTCTCTCGGAATGTTGGACCACGACGAGACATCTTTCGGAGATACAGGGGCGACGCCATGTGCACGAAGGGCAAGCCAACAAACTCGGTGAACCCACCGGTCTCCAGTTGCAGGTCCCTGGTGGTGAGGAAGTGATTGACCCAATGCTCGGGTTGTTCGATGGAGCCAAACATCATGGTGATGTTGGAGGCCAAGCCCACCTCATGAGCAGTCCGGTGCACATGCAGCCACTCGTCCGTTGTTATCTTGTCCGGACACAGGATGTGCCGTACGTCGTCATCAAGGATCTCCGCTGCAGTTCCTGGCAATGAGCGAAGTCCCGCATCCATGGCACGACGCAGATAGTCAGCCAGTGGCTCATCCAGGCGACGAGAGCCTTCCAACACCTCCAGGGCGGTGAAGCCGTGGATATGGATGTCGGGGGCAACGTCCTTGACGGCTTGGGCGACATCGATGTAGTAGTTGCCGTCGAAGTCGGGGTGAATGCCGCCTTGCAGACAGACCTCGGTTGCTCCCAGCCCAACGGCCTCGATTACTCGCTCCTGCATCTGTTCCAAGCTGAGCAGATAAGGCTTACCTCGCAGGTTCAGGCTGAGTGGACCTTTGGAGAAGCCACAGAATCGGCACTTGTAGGTACAGACATTGGTGTAGTTGATATTGCGATTGTTGACATAGGTGACGTCGTCGCCAACAGCTTGCTGGCGCAACTCATCGGCGAGACGAGCAACGGCAGTGACCTCAGAACCTCGGGCGGAGAACAAAGTCATCAGCTCATCGGAACTCGTGCCTTGGCCAGATCGAATTCCATCGATCATCTCTGCCACAGGACCCGTGGTCGCTACGGGACCATCAATCAAGTTTGGGGGAGTAGCTGGTGCACCGGAATACCACTGGGTCGAGCGGTCGCCGATGAGGATGACGTCGGCTCCATCATCACCTTGGGAGACAAACTCGGCCTTCTCAGGGAAGACGGCTCCTGGGTCATCACGGGCCAGCATTTCTGAGTCGGCGCGGTCAAGTACCGGGAAGATCAGGTCATCATCCAACCAGCCCCGCTTGCAATGCAGCGCCGCTTCGTCGGGCAAGGCGCTGGCTGCGTACTCGGGATAGATGGTGAGCCGTGGAGCCAGCATGAAACCCTTCGCCTCGCTGATGTCCTTGAGACGATCAAGATCAGGCCAAGGCCGTTCGGGATTGACATGGTCAGCGGTGACTGGCGAGACTCCGCCCCAGTCGTCGATCCCCGCATCAAGCAGCACACCGAAGTCATCACTCAGGTTGGGTGGTGCTTGTAGATGAACCTCCCCTGGCAGGATGAGTCGAGCGAGGGCAATGGCCCGCAAGTACTCATCCCGAGGGCATGGCTCATGTTTCCACATGGCCGTGCCCTCCTTCGGCATGAAGTTCTGGACAATGACTTCTTGCACATGTCCATGCAGTCGGTGGCTGTCGGCAATGGCAACCAGGGCGTCGATCCGGTCCTTCTCCGATTCACCGATGCCGACCAGAATGCCGGTGGTGAACGGAATCTGTAGGCGACCGGCATGGTCAAGGGAGGCCAGCCGTCTTGCAGGTTCCTTGTCTGGAGCGCCACGGTGACAGTCCAAATCGTCCCGCAGGGACTCAATCATCATTCCTTGACTCGGGGCCACCGAGCGCAGGACAGCAAGCTCGTCTTCGTGCAGGGCGCCAGCATTGGCGTGGGGGAGAAGACCAGTCTCGGTGAGCACAAGCTTCGCCATGGCCACCAAATAATCGACCGTGCTGGCATAGCCACGTTCGGCCAACCACTCTGCGGCCGCGGGATAGCGAAGTTCGGGTCGCTCGCCCAGGGTGAAAAGAGCCTCATGACAACCAGCACGAGCACCGCGTTTGGCGATGCGCAGGACTTCATGCGGTTCGAGGAATGGTGCATCGAGTCGAGCTGGCGGTTGGGCGAAGGTGCAATAGCCGCACTTGTCCTGGCACAACATGGTGAGTGGGATGAACACCTTGGGGGAGAAGGTCACCCGGTTGCCGAACTGTTGATCACGTTTGATGCTGGCTGCAGCTAGGAGGTCTTCGGTTTGCCAGTGGCTCAGTGCGTAGGGATCGAGCTGTCCGTCGGTCATTGCTGGTGAGGGAACGTCGATGGTCATGAGAGGTCCTTGGAGGTGGCCGAGATCAGTTCAGGGCCAGGTTGACTACGGATCTGGTGGGGAAGAACCTCTGCCTGGCAAACCGGGCATTCCAATCGTTGGATGACCGGGGTACCGCACGCTTCGTGAACCAACACTGTTGGTGGCTGGCCGTCGGTATACCAACGGTCGCCCCAACCCATGAGGGCAACGAGGGCAGGCGAAAGGTCGGCCCCCTTCGCCGTCAGGCGGTACTCGTACCGGGTCGGCTTGTCCTGATAGGGAACCTTTTCCAATACGTCGTGCTCAACCAGCTTGCTCAACCGGTCAGACAAGATATTGCGGGCAATGTCGAGGTCGGATTGCATCTCCCCGAACCTACGCACACCTCGGAACACATTCCGAAGAATGAGGAGAGTCCATCGATCGCTGATGACGGCCAGTGTCGCCTGAATCGAGCATCCGTCTGTTTCGCTATGTGGTGGGGCTAGAGCAACCATGAGAGCAAAGCTAGACCACCTAGGTTTCGATTTGCAACTTATGAGTTGTGATTTACTACTGACTGACCGGAGACTGTCCGACGGATCGGGCTGGCTCCCTGGCGGAGGTCTCGTTGATCTCGCTCTCCAGTTGGGGAACCCGATCGAGACTTGCTCCGGCCTGCGGATCGCAGAACCAGATCTCGGCCTCGTGCCTGACATCTGTGGTCAGGTCCAAGTGGTCGTAGTTGGCTAGGACGTGGGAGCGAAACTGCTCCACCAGTTCTGTTTCCACAAGCGCAACCGCGCATCCGGCAAAGCCTCCGCCAGTCATTCGGGCTCCGAGGCAGCCAGGCGCCACACGGGCTGCTTCCACGATCTGGTCCAGCGCTGGAGACGACACCTCAAACTGGTCCCGAAGGCTGTCGTGGCTCTGATTCATCAGCGACCCGAGCAAGGAAGCATCACTTCCCTCCATGGCTTGAACCGCTGAGAGGGTTCGCTCGTTCTCGGTGATGACGTGAGCTGCCCGCTGGTAACCAACTAGGTCGTCGGGAGCCAAGCGAGAGAGATCGTTCATTGTGGCATCTCGTAGCGAATCGAAGCCGAGTTCGGTAGCGGTTCGCTCACAAGTCGCTCGCCGCTCCGCATAAGCGACGTCCACCAGGCGTCGGCGCGTCCCGGTGTCCATGACTGCGACGGTCACGTTTGCGGGTAGGGGCGTTGCGGTCAGAGTCAGCTTCCGGCAGTCAAGCAGTCCTGCGTGACCGTCGATAGCACCGGCGGAAATGAACTGGTCCATGATGCCCGTCGGGATGCCAACGAAGTCTGTTTCTGCTTTCTGTCCAAGCTCAGCGACACGCAGAGGAGACCACTGGATACCGTTCAGATGGAGCACAACCTTGGCCACGGCCACCTCGATCGCGGCGGAAGATGAAAGGCTCGCGCCGGCAGGAATGTCACTGGCCACCTTGCCTCGCCAACCGCCAGCGGGAATGCCTTGGGCTTCGAGCAGCCAGAGAACACCGGCAATCGGGAGGGCCCAGTCGGCCAACTCGTGATTGGGCATGTCGGTTCGAATCGAAGCCGACCCGAAGCCTTCCGAGTGAATCTCCACCCGGTGGGAGTCCGACGAAGCACTGACGGCAATCACCGTGTCGAATGGCAATGCCATGGGCAAACAGAAACCGTCGTTGTAGTCGGTGTGCTCGCCAATCAGGTTTACTCGACCCGGAGCCCGCATGGCGAACGTTGGCTCGCCCCAGCACTCTCGGTGAGCCTGAACTGCCCGTTGGTTCGCCGTCTTGATGGCATCAGTGATCACCGGGCAAGCGTAATCGCTAGGCGACACCCGCCCATGGGTGTACTTGCTCGCAGGCTTGCCCAAATGACTCACTACTAGCCGAGATCGTGAGTGCTGATCCGGTAGTGATATTGGTGGGCCTCGGTCATGCCAAGGCGTTGGTAGAGGGAGATAGCACCGTCATTGTCGGGGGCGACCTGTAGCCAGACGCGCGAGGCGCCAGCATCAATACCGCGTCGAACTAGCTCGTTGATCACGAAGCTGGCCACGCCTTGTCGTCTCGCGGCTGGCACGGTGACCATGGCAAACAATCCCAACCACTCTCCGTCAAGGGTGGACATGGCCGCACCCAGTGGAGCGCCTTCGGTGTCAGAAACCACCACACACTGTTGGGGAAGATCAGTCTCGGTGATTTCAGCCATGCGCTCAGGATCATTGACCAGGTCGGCGAAGACGGGTGGAGGCTCTGACCAACATTGGGTTGGCCTTGGCTTGAGTCGGTACGGGTCCGATTCGGCGCGAAGGGCGTCAATCGAACCGACCATGACAATGGCACCAGCCTTGTGTGAGTATTCGCGCTTGTTCAGATCTTCGTCAAGGTCCTCGGATACAGGCTGAAAGACCTGAAAGATCGGCACCAATCCCTGATCTCGGTACCAAACCTCAGTTCGATCGAGGGCTTCACCGACTGGAACACCTGGGTCGCCCAAGGCCCAAACACTGTTGGCCCGGCCGGTAGACCCGCGACTCGCACGAAGCACCCATCCACCGATCGAATGACGGCGTGACCCCGGCATGGAGCGGTCGCTCAGCACTTCCAACTGGTCACGCTCGTCCTGGCCTGCCTCAAAACTGGTCACACCACACCTTCGCACGACATAGCGGTCCAGTCGAGCACCCTCATCGCTGTTTCGCCGAGCTGGGCTATGTTTGCGGACGATGAACTGGTTGCGGCGGGTACAAATTCTAGTGGGTGCCCTGACGGGAGCCCTAACAGGTCTCGCCATTAGCCTCGGATTGATTGTTGTGTTGGGTGCTCTGATGTCCGCCGGGTCAGGCCTGGTAGGCCTCTTCTACCCACTTGCCCTGATCCTTGGGGTCTCTGGAGGATGGCTCGGAGTCAAGCTGACGACAGCGGTCACGAACGACAGTGAAGTTCTTACATGAAGGTTGCGATTACTGGTTCGTCGGGGTTTCTTGGAACTGAGCTGTGTCGATCGTTGGGCGCAGACGGCCTTGAAGTGATTCGTATCCAGCGAGGACCGGCCAGTCCCGTTCGCTGGGATCCAGAAGTCGGCCTGATCGACTCAGCCTCGCTGGAGGGGGTCGACATCGTCATCCATCTTGCCGGTGAGGCCATCGCCAACCGACGGTGGACCAAGAAGCAGAAGGAGAAGATTCTTTCCAGCCGAGTCAAGGGGACAGCACTGCTTTCCCAAACGATCGCGCGACTGGACCGGCAACCGAAGGCTCTGCTGAGTGCGTCCGGCATCGGCTTCTATGGCAACCGTCCGAACGAGGTTCTCACGGAGGCCTCCGATGCCGGCCAGGGATTTCTTGTTGAAGTCTGTAGAGCTTGGGAACAAGGAACGGTCCCGGCCGAAGAGGCAGGGATTCGTGTCTGCCATCTTCGGACCAGCCTGGTGCTTGGAGCAGGTGGCGGGCTACTGGCAAAGCTGCTGCCTCTCTATCGGCTCGGCCTGGGTGGACGCCTTGGCCACGGACGCCAGATGATGAGCTGGATCAGCCTCGAAGACCAGATTGCGGCCATCCGGTGGCTCATGAACTCCACACTTGACGGACCCATCAATATGACCTCACCCAATCCGGTGGACAATCGACGCTTCACTCGCTCGCTTGCTAAGTCACTAGGTAAGCCCGCATTCCTGGCCGTTCCCCGTTCCGCTGCGCGTCTCGCTATTGGCAATGGGGCGACCGACGAACTTGTGTTCAGTGACGCAAATGTCCTCCCTCAGGTGTTGTTGGATGACGGCTATTCATTCACCCATCCGCAGGTTGAGGACGCATTCACAGCCATCGCCGACAGTCTGAAGGACAGCTAAGTCACTGGATGTTAGGGCTCGATGCTCCGCTTACCGCTGGTGCCGATCATGTTCCCATCAGCATCAAAGGACATCACGATCCAACGCACCCCGGCGCCAGCCCTAGGTCCACCGATCTCCGTGTCGGTCTGGACCCCACCGATCACCACCTCGGTGCCTGGTCCGGACCAGGACCACCATGGGGCACCTTCAGCGTCATAGACCACCACGGTGTAGGAATCGCTACCCTCAACTGGTGACCATGCCAGCATGGGGCGAGGGCCACCACCAAGCTTGTCGGTGAGTTGTTCGATCTCGACCCCATTGGCCATGGGAAGCCCGGGTTCGTCTGGGATGTCGACCTCGGTAGTTGTGGTCGTTTCTTCGGCCCCATCAGAGGCGTTCTCGGCCGTTGAGTCAGCTGATTGAGAAGACTCGTCTGGGTCTGTCGTAGCCGCACCATCGCTGCTTCCGGAGCATGCCGTAGCGCCCATGGCGAAGCTCAGACAGAGCGGAAGGATCAGTCTCTTCAGCATTAGCAGCCCCCCAAGGCCAAGCAGAGATCTTCATTGGAAAGCTCGGCACTCAGTTCGTAACCAAGCATGTTGGCCACGACCAAAGTCTGCCGAAGCTCGTCCTCATCCAAGTCCCCGTCTACCTGCGTGTCGTATGTTTCCTGCAAGAGGCCGGTGATCCGGTCTTCCAAGTACTGGGCCGCTTTTGGGTCGACGGCACCGCTGCCCAGCACGCCACCTCGCAGTCCAACTTCAACGATCCGACGCAAAACAAGCGACCTGACGCTTTCATCCTGAGCCTCCCAGTGGTCCAGCAAGGAGTTCATCATGTCGCGGACAATTTGATTGACCACTCGAAGGAATGCAGGATCAAGAGGACAGGCATCAGGATAAGAATCGATGTCGGACATGAGTTCTTCGGCCTGCAACATCACGTCGACCATCAAGACCAGGGCCGAGTCCGGAGTACTCATTTCGTTCGCGGCGAAGGTGGCATATTCAACCAGGTCAGCGATCCTGGTTTGGATCTCGTCATCGCCGGTCTCCGGGAAGACGACCAGTTGGGTCTTGACATGGGGCTCCCAACCCGATTCTGCCATCATGTCATGCAGCGATTGGTCCCAGTTGGCCTGTACCTGGCCACAGATCTGAACGCTCTCGGTGAATTCGAAACTAAGTTCGACGGAATCACTACCGGTATCGGTTGCCGAGATGTTTGGCCCACCGACAGCGGCCGCACTTGCTGTGGCACTAACGTCGGAGCCGAAGGTGCCAGCCAGCGTGTAAGGGAAGCTGCCATTCAGGGTCCCGGAGGCCTGTCCAGTCACGTCGGCCTCAGCCAGCCCTGGATGCTCGACGACGGTGAGTCCACCGGTCTCAGACATTGACCATTCTCCAGATAGCTCTTCGTCCTGAACGCTGAAGGCGGTGATCCCGGCCGCGTCCCGGTGCATTCGAAGCGTCAGACCGGACCTGGACAAGAAGGAAACGAACGACTGGGTGATCGCACCTTCATAGGCGCCGTCATCAATCTTGAACGGTCCGACTACCTGATCACGGGGAATCGGTTCCAGATTGATTACCCCCTCATCATCTTGGGCGATGGCCGGGCTGGTGGAAGCCAAAATTGCTCCGCACACCCCAATGGCGACTACCGCGCCGGTACGGCGCAAGTTTCCCTTTTTCATTGCTTCCCTCCAGAAGACTCGCGTGGCCGCGATCTAGCTGACCAGGCGATTTAGCTGGTAGCAGTTTACAACTAGCTATCGGCCAGAGGGGTTCACCCCTTTAGTCTGCTCGGTCCTACCGTCGTTGCACGAGTCGTGCCGTTAGCCGACTCAGTCGTTACTTCATTTCCTCGGCCCGCCCAGCCAGGGTGGCGAGGACCTCTTCGAATGCTTGGGCAAAACTAGCCACGCCTTCGTCTTCCAGCTGCGCTGCCACCTTCTCCAGGTCGATTCCTAAGGCAAGCAGATCAGCTACCACCTTGTGAGCCTCAGCCATGTCGGCATCAATGGTGCGGGCCACCGTTCCGTGGTCATCGAAGGCCAGCAGTGTGGCGTCGGGAAGAGTATTGACAGTATTGGGACCAATGAGTGTGTCGACGTACAAGGTGTCGGGGTAGGACGGGTCCTTGGTTGATGTGGAAGCCCACAACGGTCGCTGAAGCCTGGCTCCCTTGGCCGCTAGTGCATGCCAGCGTTCACCAACGAAGGTCTGCTCGAATAGCTCATAGGCCAGCTTGCCTTGGGCAATAGCCGCCTTGCCTCGCAGTGCCAGGGCTTCGTCAGTTCCAATGGAAACCAGCTGGGCGTCAACGTTCACGTCAACCCGGCTGATGAAGAACGACGCAACGGAGGAGATGTTGGACAGGTCATCCAGGTCGCAGGCTTCCAGGCCAGCGATGTAGGCCTCCATCACGTCTTGATAACGCTTGAGGCTGAAGATCAGGGTGACATTGATGGAGCGACCTTCACTGACGAGCGTCTGGATGGCGGGAATGCCTTCCTTGGTGGCAGGCACCTTCACATACAGATTGGAGCCCTCGATTCGGTCATCTAATTCTCGACCAGCAGCGATGGTTCCGACTTCATCATTGGCCAGGGTGGGGGACACCTCGACCGAGACATAGCCGTCTTCACCGCCGGATGCTTGGTGTACCGGATCAAGCAGGGCCATGGCCTGGCGGATGTCACCGACGACCAGTTCCCAGTAGGCGTCTTCGACCGACACGCCCTTGGCTACGAGCTCACCCAATTCGGCGTCATAGTCGTCGGTGTCGATCATTGCCTTGGCAAAGATGGACGGATTGGAGGTGAGGCCTCGCACACCGCGGTCAAGCCAGGCTTGTAGCTCACCGTTGGACATCCAGCCGCGCCGCAGGTTGTCCAGCCAGGGGCTCTGGCCTTGCTGGTCAGATACGTCGTGAAGGGTTCCCATGAGATTGTTCTCCGGCTCTGGTTCGTTGTTCGGTGAAGACTAGTGATTGCGTGAGGTGACTGTTGGGGGTGAGTGGTGTCGAGGATTGCGGGGCTAGTCGTTGCTGACGGCGAGCAGTTCCTTGACAGCAAGTACGACATTCTCCACACTCATGCCAAGTTCGGTCATGACCTTGGATCCGGGTGCTGAGGCCCCAAACCGGTCGATGCCAACCGGCAAGTCGGCGTGTCGATCCCAGCCGAGGGTGATGCCTGCTTCGACCGACACGGTTGGCAGGTCCACAGGCAAAATGGCGTCCTGGGCGTCGAGTTCGAGGGCCTCGAATTCTTCCCAGCATGGCATCGATACGACTCGGACCTGGATGCCTTCGCTCGCCAGGGCTTCTGCGGTTTCCATGCACAGGCTTACCTCGCTGCCTGTCCCGACCAGGGCAACGGATGCGCCTGCCGGGTTGGACAAGACATAGGCGCCGTTGGCGACCTCGTCTATCTTGGAGTTGGCTAATACTGGCAGGCCTTGGCGGCTGAGAATCAGCGCTGTTGGGCCGTCACTCTCAATGGCGAGCTTCCAGGCGCCAGCGGTTTCGGTGGCGTCGGCTGGCCGAATGACCCGTAAGCCGGGGATGCCGCGCAGGCTCATGATCTGTTCGATTGGCTGATGGGTTGGGCCGTCTTCGCCAACTCCGACCGAGTCGTGGGTCCAGACAAAGATGCATTTGGCTTGGGAGAGTGCGGCCAGGCGTACGGCCGGGCGCATGTAGTCGGCGAAGACCAGGAAGGTGCCGCCGAGGGGGATCGTGCCGCCATGCAGGGCCATGCCAACCAGGGCAGATGCCATGGCGTGCTCACGGACCCCGAAGTAGATTTGGCGACCGGAGGGGTCCTCGGGAGTCTGCACGCCGAGGCCGACCAGCTTCGTGCCGGTATTGCCGGTCAAATCAGCTGACCCGCCGATGAGACCGGGTACGACTTCGGCCAGGGCTGTCAACGTGGTCTGAGAAGCAACGCGGGTGGCAATGGAGTCGCCCTCATCGAACGACGGAAGGGCGTCTTGCCAATCCGTTAGTCCGGTGGCTCCCCAGGCAGCATCCCATTCGGCCTTCTTGTCTGAGCCGGCCAAGCGTTCGTTCCAGGCGGCCCTTCGTTGTGCACCCCGGCTGCCTGCTTCTCGGTAACCCGCAAGCACGGCGTCGGGCACCCAGAATGACTGGTCTTCGGGAAGACCCATAACCTTCTTGGTGGCAGAAATCGCCTCGGCGTCGAAAGCCAAGCCGTGAGCAGCATGAGTGTCAGTGAACTCAGGCGACGGGAAACCAATATGGCTTCGCATCACGATGAGCGACGGCTTGTCTTTCTCTCCCTTGGCCTTGTTGATGGCAGATTCGAGGGCATCAATGTCTTCGGACTTCTCACCAAGATCGTTGACGTCCCAGCCATAGGCCTTGAATCGGGCTGCGGTGTCGTCAGAGAAAGAGATGTCGGTATTGCCGTCAATGGTGATGTGGTTGTCGTCATAGATAACAACCAGGCGACCCAGTCCGAGGTGCCCGGCCAAGGACGCTGCTTCGTGACTGAGGCCTTCTTGCATGCAGCCATCGCCAACGATGCTGTAGATGTAGTGGTCGCTGAGCTCTGTGCCGAAGCGGCCGCGCATGTTTCGCTCGGCCACCGCCATGCCAACCGCATTGGCGAACCCTTGCCCAAGCGGGCCAGTGGTGACCTCGACGCCGGCAGTGTGTCCAACTTCGGGGTGACCAGGGGTGGCCGAGTTCCACTGTCGGAAGTCTTTGAGATCGTCCAGTTCGAGACCCTGTCCGGTGAGATAGAGCATCGAGTACAACAAGATTGACGCGTGGCCAGCCGACAAGATGAAGCGGTCGCGGTCAGGCCACATGGGGTCTGCTGCGTCATAGTTCAAGATGCGGGTGTAGAGCACATGGGCCAACGGAGCCAATGCCATTGCAGTTCCTTGATGGCCCGAATTGGCGGCACGAGGCCCGTCCATGGCCAAGGCTCGTATGACGTCAATCGAGCGCTTCTCCAGATCAGCATTCATTTTGGTTGTCACCGGTGATTACTCCAAGAGCTGGTTGGTTGCGAGGCTGCCTGCGTGCACGCTAGCGGTTTAGTGGAAAAGCACGACTGCTGGGCCGCGTGCTTTCCCAACACTGGATTGGGCCCCGTGGCCAGGGCTGGACAGTTCAGGGCCGAGCAAGACATCGGAGGCGGTAACCAGGCCCGATGTTGCGCCTATTCCGAGATCCTGAAAGTTCGTGGTATCTGGTAGCGCTTGACCGGCGGTAGCAACAATGAGTGCGCCATAGTCACCGCGTCCCTTGGATGTCAGATCCGCTGGATCAAAAGAAGCCAGCGCTTGATCCGCCACGTGGAACTGCACGATGCTCCCGAGGGCCACCTTTGGGCTGGTCTGGTCATTTTCTTGGAGCAGTAGCGAACCCGATGGGTTTGTCCCTCGCAGTTGCACGATGCTGAAGTCGCCGGGTCCGAAGTCCTCCAAGTATTCGTCTCGAACAACACCGATTGCCAATTCTGTGCTGGCCAAGCTGCGTTCGGCTGGAGTGAGCCCGGCGATGACTCCCTTCATCGTGACACTTGCTGTTTCCGCCGCCAGGTGCGAGATCTGGCCATTGCTGATGCCGGTCACCGCCAGCGGCTCACCCACCGGGCGAAATCCTTTGGCCCGGGCGACACTGACCCGTTCCTTCGCAAGACTGATCCCGACCTGACCTTCGTGATAGCCAGCGTCATCGAGCCAGAGCTGATGGTGAACGCCAGCAGCATGAGTGTCTGGTTTCGCCGCGGTGAGGCCGATGAACACCTCACCACCATGTGACTGCGGAAGCTGGCAGCCACCGGCGGCGTAGACTGGTCGAACGGTTCCGGGATTGCCGGCCCAAATCGCCACCCCAGATCCTGAGTTCAGTTCGGCTCCGGAGATGATTGCTTGGCCAGCGGCACCGATCAGGACTGTTGGACAGAGCAGGGTGTGGATGGCATCGACTATCTGTGGCAATGCCAGTGCGGCGGCACCGCTGACGAAGACGACGGCCAGGTCTGGGCTTGGACCGATTCGTTCAACCACTCCACCCAACGCTTCACCCAGGGCGATCGCTGGGTCAGGATGCCGGGAGTATTCAGACACGTATCGGGAAGGTGTGCTCACGCTGGTGACTCGGACTGCGAGTAGCGGCTGGCTATTCGACCGGCGGTAGCAAGGTGTAGGGCACGATGTGTTCGTCGCCCCCATCGATGCTACACCTGGCCAGGATGGTCTTGTAGTCATCGAAAGGCAGGGTGGCTCGAACGAGGCGGTAATTGAACTTGCCGGGCTCGATCTCTAAGGGCTGCACGTTTCGAGCCAACGGCTCACCTTCGTCCGCTTCCTGATCCACGTTGGTGAACACGACAGTGAGTGCGCCGTTGCTCTTGTGTCCTGGCGGATTCCAGACGAGCACAACCAGGTGGGGCCCGACAGAGGTGGGGACTGGCCCTGGTGCCGGTCCGGAAAACTGGATCCCGCTCAGATCGATCCGGGTTGAGGGTCCAGGGACCGAGCGCAGCTCGATGTCGTCCATAAACAAGGCGGCAATGATCTTCATCCTTCGACGCTATCTGGCCGCACCCAACTAGGGCGCCAAATTCTGGGCTCCGGCGGGACATGGGCTACCTTCGGCGTCATGTCGACCGACGAATCAAGTTCCCCCGGAATCACCCTGTCTGAACAGCAATCGAAGTCGCTTCTTGCCAAGTACGGGGTTCCCTTCCTTGACGAGCGCACCGTTAGTTCAGCTCTTGAAGCAGTAAACGCTGCCGAAGAACTTGGCTACCCAGTTGTGGCCAAGCTGAACGGTGATGCGATTGCGCACAAGACCGAGCGGGGCCTGGTCCGGCTCAACCTGGGCTCATCAGAGGCGGTCAGCGTTGCGGCCGCCGAGCTGTTTGCCGCTGCTACCAAAGAAGACGGTGGGGTATCGGTGTTGGTAGCTCCAATGGTTCAATCGAATCGGGAGTTCATTTGTGGCACCTCAACCGATCCCCAGTTCGGCCCAACCGTGTTGCTTGGCGTCGGGGGCATCCTCGCCGAAGCCATAGCCGACGTTTCGATACGGCTGATTCCGATCACTGCCCAGGACGCCCTGGAGATGATCGATGACTTGAAGACCCAGGACCTGATCGGAGAATTTCGCGGCGAGCCGGCCATTGACCGAGAGCAACTGGCTGGGGTCTTGCTGGCCTTGTCCGATGCCGTCGTCGCCGAGCCCAGAATCCTGTCCATTGACTTGAACCCGGTGCTGATTGTGGATGGAAGCCCGGTGTCAGTCGACGCCCTGGTGGAGACTAATGAGGCAGACGCCCTGGTGGAGACTAATGAGGCAGACGCCCTGGTGGAGACCGAATCTCTGCGAACCAATGGAACCAAGGCAGCCCAATGAGTACCAGTCAGACCCATTCAGGTGCCTATTTCGAAGCATTGTTCAACCCACGTGGCGTGGTGATCGCCGGTGCTTCTACTCACCCCGGCAAGTTCGGGTTTGTCAGCCTGCACAATTTGCTGGCGTCGGGTTATGAGGGCAAGGTCTTCGCCACCAATCGGGATGGCTCCGAAGTTCTCGGAATCCAGACTGTTTCATCCATCGACGATCTGCCTGCTGGGGAAATCGACCTGGTCTTTGTCTGCACCCCAGCCGCAGCCAACATCGAGCTACTTCGTGCCTGTGGCCGCAAGGGAATCAGGGCGGCGTTCATCACCTCCGCTGGATACGGCGAAGCCGGTCCCGATGGCATCGCTGCCCAAGCCGAACTGGTAGCAGTGGCCGATGAAGAGGGCATCCTGCTGGCAGGCCCCAATGGCCAGGGAGTGGTTTCGACCCCAACGAATCTTTGTGCCCAGATCGTTGCCCCCTACCCGCCTCGTGGCTCCATCGGGGTCGCTAGCCAGTCTGGTAACTTCGTTTCCTCCTTCTTGAACTGGTCGACCCAAACTGGAGTCGGCATCAGCCGTGCGGTCAGTGCTGGCAACGCGGCAGCCACCGCGGTTCCGGACTTCCTGGAGTTCTACGCCAACGATCCCGAAACCAAGGTCGGGCTTTCCTATGTCGAAGGCATCCAAGACGGTCGACAGTTCTATGAACGGATGAAGTCAATCGCGGCAAAGAAGCCACTGGTCGTGGTCAAGGGGGGAGCAACGGCCGGGGGAGCACAAGCCGCCGCCAGCCACACCGGCAGCCTGGCATCGGACGATCGTGTATTCGACGGCGCCATGCGCCAAGCCGGAGTGATCCGAGCATCCACCGTTGAAGAAGGCTTCGAAGCAGCCGCAACTTTTGCCACCCAACCCATTCCCCGAGGCAACCGCGTTGTGGTCATGACAACGGCCGGTGGCTGGGGAGTGGTGACCGCTGATGCCATTCATCAAAGCGATCTTGATCTTCTAACCCTTCCCCAGGACCTTTTGGACCTGATCGACACCAAGCTGCCGCCCCGCTGGAGCAAGAATAATCCTGTTGATTTGGCAGGAGGCGAGACCCGCGACACCATTCCCGAGGTCATGAACATGATTGCCAGCCACCCAGACGTCGACGCCATCATCTATCTTGGCCTCGGCATCCAATCAAACCAAGCCAAGATGATGCGCCAAGGCCACTTCTATCCTGATCACGGGCTGGAACGCATCGTGGACTATCACGAGCGCCAAGACCGGCGATTCGCCGAAGCAGCAGCCGAAATCTCGGAACGAACCGGCAAACCAATCCTGACAGCCTCGGAGATAGCGGTGACCGACCCAGATAATGCTGGCCCAGTCGCCGTGCGCGCGTCCGGCCGCCTCTGCTACGCCTCGGCAAACCGTGCGGTCACTGCACTGGAACACCTCTGGCACTATCACCAGTTCCAGCAGCGAACCCCGTAGATCCACACCCCAACAAGACCATTGGGAGTCCAGACGATCGAAAACGATCGCCAGGACTCCCAGTTGCCACCGTGTTGCCTCGGGGATGGTGCGGCGCGGGTCGGGGGAGCGGCTAACGTTTGCGGCTTATGAGTTTTCGCTCGATCCGGCGCTGGATCCCCCTGCTAGCTTTGGCGGCCATCTCGGTAGCGGCATGGACCATGGCTGGAGCAGTGGACGTCGACGAGGCCGCAACCACACCGATCTACTACGAGCAGAGCTTGGGCTCTCCGGTGCTGTCGGCACGGCGCTTACCCGAAACCCTGCGGGCCCCCGTCATCGACGCCAACTTGCAGCCCGCCATCGACACCCTGATTGCTGGTTCGGGGGACAACCAGATCTGTCTGACCGTCGAAGTCGACGATCGAGTGTTGGCCGAGGTTTCACAAACGACGCCACTGGTTCCGGCCTCCAATCAGAAGATCTTGACCACCTTTGCCGCATTGGACCTTCTTGGGGCCGACGCAACGTTCACCACCCGAGTCGGGGTCGAAGGTGAAATCATCGACGGCGTACTCGAAGGCAACTTGTACCTGGTCGGAGGCGGCGACCCGTTCCTCAGCACCCAGGACTGGTGGACCCAATACCAAGAGAGCTCCGGTCGATCCAATACCTCGCTTGAATCCCTGGCCGACTCCGTGGCAGCCACTGGGTTCACGACAGTGACTGGGTCTCTCTTCGGAGATGAGTCGCTGTTTGACGGGGTGCGCGCCGGTCCCTGGCCCCAACGCCTCATCGATCAGAAACAATCCGGACCGCTTTCAGCCCTGTCGGTTAATGAGGGCCACCTGGACGGCTGGCCAGTTGAGTACATCTCGGCTACCCAACGACGACAAACCGACAACCCTCCGCTTCACGCCGTAGCTGTCTTTGCTCGCTTGCTTTCGGAGCGGGGGATCAGTGTGGCTTCGACCGATGTGGGCCAGGCACCCACCAATATGGTCGAAATCGCATCAGTCCAGTCACCGGCCCTGCTGGAGACCATCACCCACATCAACTCCTATAGCAGCAACTTTGGCGCGGAGATCGTGCTCAAACATCTTGGCTTGGCGGCAACCGGATTGGGTACGACCGAAGCCGGCGCCCAAGCCGTAACGAACTCATTGCAACAACAAGGATTCGACACCACTGCCCTGGTGGTCATGGATGGATCAGGATTGGCTGACGGCATCGACCTTGATGAAGATGGTGTGTTGGAGCGTGACCTCCTGAGCTGCGCGCTTCTATCCGACGTCTTAGAAACCGCTGACCCCGAATCGGACTTCGCCCATTCACTCAGCATCGGTGGCGAACGGGGCAGCCTCTGGAAGCGCTACTTGGAAAGTTCTGCTTCGGGCCAAGTGTTCGCCAAGACCGGGACGCTCAATGACGTCACCGCCTTGTCCGGGTATGTGGACTCGATCGCCGAGGACGGCACAACAATAATCTTTAGCTATGTGGTGAACGGGCGCGAAGCCGGACTGGACGTCGGGTTGAAGGATCTCCAGCAACCCTTCATCGAACAACTGGCTGCCTACCCGGTCGGCCCAACCATCCAGGATTTGGCGCCAAAGTTGCCCATAGCGAATCCGGTTCCCGCCATCCTGGATCCAGCCAACGAGGACTGATGAGTGCCTCGACATCCAGCCGAGAACTAGCTCTCTTTCCTTTAGGGCTCGTGCTCCTTCCCACCATGCTGGTGCCCCTGCGCATCTTCGAGCCCCGGTATCAGTCCATGTTGGCCGACGTGATGGAGGCTGACCGACGGTTTGGTGTCGTGCTCTTGACACGAGGGAATGAAGTAGGTCAGGTCCACGATGACCTGGATTCCTCTCGTTCCCGGGTTGGAACGATGGCCCGAGTAGTGCGAGCACCGGTCAACACCGAAGGTTTCAGCGAGATCCTCATCACCGGGGAGGAACGCTTCCGGGTGAAGGACTGGCTTCCCGATGCACCATACCCCCGAGCGAAGATTGAGTTCTGGCCAGACGAGGTGGTGTCATCACAGAGCAAGCCGGAAGCCCCGTCGGTAGAAGTCGCGGCTCTGCTCGCTGCCGCTCGCAGCGAACTGGATGCCCTCGGCGCGGTGCTCGAAAGGGCTGGCCACTCGGTCGGGCCTCTACCAGAGAATGATGATGACCCGGTTACCGGGTCCTTCCAGCTGGCGGCGGCTGCTCCCTTTGAGGCCTATGACCAGCAACGATTGTTGGTGGCGCCAACCAGCGAAGATCGGCTCATCTTACTTCGCTCCTTGATTGAGGATTTGAGAACCTTGGTGCTCATGCAGCTCGATTCGGGCTCCTGACCAATACACTGAACCCAGTTGTGTGGGCGCTGACCCTTTGTGGCCGTCGCCAGGTGTGATTGTCGTGGAAACGGCGATTGATCGAAAGGGTGTAGAAGTGGCAAGTCCGACTCCAATGGAAGGGGCGCAGGAACTCCAACAGATGTTGGTGTCCTACGCCAAACAAGAGACGACCGAGCCTCTCAAGGTGCTTGGCGCTTACCTCAAATTCGGCATCCCAGGCGCCATCAGTCTCTTCCTGAGCGGCCTCTTTGTCAGCATGGGTGTGCTTCGTCTTCTTCAAGGCCTCGACAAGTTCACCGGTGGCGGCAAGGGTTCTCTCGTGCCCTACCTCGGCGCCTTCGGAGCGCTCATTCTCATGATGGCTATCATTGTTCTTCTCATGCTTCGGGCAGGAAAGCGAGTCAAGTCTTGACTGAAACCACGAAAATCAATCCGGCCGATATCGAGGCCAAGTTCCGCGACATCCAAGGCCAGGTCGACAATGTCACGGGCGATGGAAAAAAGAAGGCCGCCATCGGTGGTTCAGTCCTGGCTGTCATTCTGCTGCTGATCATCTACACCCTTGGCCGGAGTGCAGGTAAGAAGAAGAGTTCGGTAATCGAGATCCGTCGCATCTAATGCTGGCTCGTCTCGTTCCCCTCCTGGTTCGGCTCGTTGTTCGCGGACCGGCAAAGTCTTGGATCTTCACCTCCGGTGCCATGGGCTTGCTCAAGCTGGTCAAGAACACCACTGGACGTCGAGAGATCATTGATCTCGCCGATTCCAAACCTGGTGACAAGTTTGTGATCGAGCACTTGTCGGTCTCCCACAAGACACAGCTCAAGGATGGCAAGCGTTCAAAGAAGGCTGCGAAGAAGGTGAAACGAGCAGCCAAAAGAGATCTGCGCAAGGCCACCCGCGTCGCCTAGCCGTCTCGTCGACTAACGAATCGCTCGATGAAGGTTCTGCTTCGAAATCCCTCACGAGAGGTGGAGATGAACGGCCCCATCTCGGTGGTCAAACTTCTCAATCGCCTCAAGATGTCCCGACAAGAAGTCCTGGTCATTCAGGATGGTACGCTCGTGCCCGGTGACGCCCTGTTGGGGGACGACGCAGTCGTCGAGGTTCGCCCCGTCATTTCCGGTGGCTGATGTGAGCCGAGCAATCCAAAACGCAACAGGCCGGAACGTGGCCGTCCATGACTCTGCATTCCAGAACTCGGAGCTACTCCCTTGAAATGCAAGGTCTGCAAGGGTCCTGCCCTGATCGACGTTCGGCGCCACAACGCCAACTTCTGTTCCGACCACTTCATTCGATACTGCCGCGAACAAGTAGCCAAGACACTTAAAGAATTCGACATGGCGGAACCCGGCGACCGGCTCCTGGTCGCAGTGTCAGGCGGCAAGGACAGTTTCGCGGTCTGGGATATTCTCGAAGCGCTTGGCTATGAGACCCATGGTCTTTACGTTGGTCTCGGTATCGGTGAATACTCCGATAGCTCTGGTCAATACGTGCGAGACTTCGCCACCGATCGCGAACTGCCCCTTACCGAGGTCGACCTGCAATCCACCTATGACTATGATGTGCCAACCGCATCGTCGGTCACGCGACGGGTTCCGTGCTCGGCCTGCGGACTCTCCAAACGTCACATCTTTGACGAGGAGTGCCGCAAGGGCGAGTTCGACGCCATTGTGACCGGCCACAATCTGGATGATGAGGCGGCGGTTCTGTACGGGAACGTGCTGCGATGGCAGACTGACTACCTGGGCCGCCAGCGTCCCATGCTGGCAGCCCTCAACGGCTTCCCCAAGAAAATCAAGCCACTGATTCGCCTGAGCGAGCGGGAGACCGCTGCCTACTGTGTACTCCGAGGCATCGACTATCTGGTGGAAGAATGCCCGATGGCTGCTGGCAACAAACACCTCAGCTACAAGGCGGCGCTCAACCTCATCGAAGAAGAATCTCCCGGGTCCAAGCAAGCCTTCTACTTCGGCTTCCTGCGACATGCCGTTGACCGATTTGAGCCCAGCAACGACCCTTCGACCTCGGCGACGGAGGATAGCCCTATCCTTTCTCCCTGCATCGAGTGTGGATCACCAACCAATGTGGAAACCTGCTCGTTCTGTCGGCTGCTCCGCCGAGCATCAGGCGCCGAACCCGTGCCCGTCGAATTGATCCGAAAGAAGTATTGATGGAAGCGCCAACACCGATAGTCGGAGCAACGCAGGGGAGTGGTCTGCTCAGCGAAGGTGAGTTCGTTCTGCTCACCGACACCCGCGATCGTCGATACTTGATCGAACTTGGCCCCGAAGACGCCTTCCATTCCCACGCTGGGGTACTGGCCCACACCGAAATGATTGGCAAGCCTGAAGGCACCGTGGTGCACTCAACCAAGGGTCAGAAGTTTCGGGTCTTTCGACCAACGCTCGAAGACTACGTGCTGTCGATGCCTCGGGGAGCCCAAGTCATCTATCCCAAGGACATTGCCCCCATCCTCATGCTGGCCGACATCGGCCCAGGCATGAAGGTATTCGAATCGGGCATCGGCTCGGGAGCGCTGTCACTCGGTCTGCTTCGTGCTGGGGCAAACATTGTTGGCTATGAGATCCGCGAGGATTTTGCGGCCCGAGCCAAGAAGAACGTTGTCGGCTTCATGGGCGAAGAGATATTGGAGCGCTACCAGGTCCAAATGCGAAGCGCCTATGAGCCAATTGACGGAACGGACTTTGACCGGGTCGTTCTTGACTTGCCCGAGCCATGGCAGGTGGTGACCCACGCCGAAAAAGCGCTGCGTTCCGGTGGTGTACTACTGGCCTACACCCCCTCCATTACCCAGGCCGTGCAGCTGAGAGAGCGTCTGGCCAACTCCTTGTTCGTCGAGGAGAAGACCATGGAAGTCCTCCATCGCAATTGGCACATCGAGGGCCAGGCTGTGCGACCCGATCATCGCATGGTCGCCCACACCGCATTCCTGACTCGAGCCCGCCTCATGTCCAGCTCCATAGGTGAGGCCGAAGCCGCTCTGATCAGCAAGTCAGCGACGTCCGAACCCGTGATCCCACAAACAAAGAGCAAGAAGAAACGCCCAAAGCTGCCCTAAGGAAGATATTCGAGTCTTCGGTTAAGAATCTCGGGATGGCACCCGATATAGGGAAGGTCGCCTGTTACAACGACGTAGCGGCCCGACTAACGTTGCTTTGCCGTCCTGTCCGGTTCGCCGAACAGGACATGTGGGCAGAAGCAGATTGAACCCCGACCCATGGTCGGGGTTCAATTGGTTTTAGATACCTTGAGCCCTCAAGGATGATCAACGGTGATCGTCAGCTGCCCTCTCTATTCGGAGCCTGCCGTGACCACCCCAGACGCAACCCCTGCATCACCTTCCACACCGTCCTCTGACGTCGATCTCCGAGCCGACATTCGGCGGCTCGGAATCCAGCTTGGCGACTCGATCGTGCGCCAAGAAGGTCAAGAGTTCTTGGAGCTGGTGGAAGAAGTACGCGTGCTTGCTCGACAGCTTCGCCGCGACGGCGACCAGCAAGCAGGAGCGGATTTGACCAGACTTCTGGCTGAGGCCGACGTAACTGATGCCATTCGGCTAGTGCGCTCCTTCACCACCTACTTCCATCTGGCCAACGTCACCGAGCAGGTGCATCGGGTGGAAGAACTCAATGTGCGCAAGGCTGAAGACGGACGAATTGGCGACACCGTTCGCCGACTCTCCGCTGAGGGGTACACACCCGAAGTCATTGCCGAGGCAATGAGTGTCGTCAAACTGGAGCCAGTCTTTACTGCTCATCCAACCGAAGCCTCTCGTCGATCGATCCTGGACAAGTTGGCGGAAATCTCGACCCTGGTCGAAACGCGAAGCTCCGCCACTCCAGTCGATGCCCGAAGAATTGACCGACGGGTAGACGAGCTCATTGAGGGTCTCTGGCAAACCGATGAGATCCGCCGCGACCGGCCGCTGCCTCTGGACGAAGCACGGACCACCCTCTACTACCTGGAACAGATGGCCCGAGATGCTCTGCCGGGACTATGGGCCGACATTGACTCGGCAATGCAGTCGATTGGCATATCACTGGACATCGATGCCACACCGGTACGGTTTGGTTCCTGGGTCGGCGGGGACCGAGACGGCAACCCAAACGTCAAACCGGAAACCACCATCGAGGTTGTGCAACTTCAGCGATCGCGGGCCATCCGGCTCCACATCATCCAATTGGACGCATTACGGCGAGAACTCAGCCAATCCGATCTGATCCGTCCCGTTAGCGACGAGCTGGTGGGCATGGTCGATGCCGATGGTCGCACCTTCCCCGACGTACACAACCAGATCGGCAAGATTAACGCTGGTGAGTGGTATCGACTTCGACTAGGCGTGATGCTGCGTCGACTCGAAGAGGCCCAAGAAGTTCCCCCTGGCCCTCGCGCCTACAAGCGGGCCCCCGAGCTAGCCGAAGACCTCGCCGTTCTCGATCGTTCGCTGCAAGCCAATGGCGGTGAATTCATCGCGGATGGTCGCTTGGCCACCTGTCGCCGCTTGGTCAGCACCATTGGATTTCACCTCGCCACTCTGGATATCCGCCAACACACCCGCCATCATCATTCCTCCCTGGGTCAGCTCTTCGCTAATGCCGGGATTGAGTATCCCGACGAACGGGCAGGGCGTAAGGCCCTCCTGCTCGGAGAGATGAACTCTCGGCGCCCCCTGGCCCCTCCCGGGACCGAATTGCATGCCGACGACGCGCTCGGCTTGTTTCGTGTTCTGCGTACCTTGATGGACACCTACGGGGACGACATTTTCCAGAGCTATGTCGTGTCCATGACCACCGACATCGATGACATCTTGGCCCCCTTACTTCTGGCCAGAGAAGTCGGCCTCATTGATCCAGTTCGTGGGGTCGCCCGGCTTGGCTTCGTCCCGCTGTTTGAGACCATCGGCGACCTGCGAAACATCGATGAAGTGCTGGAACGCTTGCTCACCATCCCCTCCTACCGACGTCTGGTCGAGCTCCGCGGCGGTGTGCAAGAAGTCATGGTCGGCTACTCCGACTCAAACAAGGACGGCGGAATCGCCACCAGCCAATGGGAGATTCACAAGGCCCTACGTGCCATCCGTGATGTTTCCAAGCGGCACAATATTCAGATCAGGGTGTTCCACGGTCGAGGCGGCACCGTCGGTCGAGGTGGTGGCCCAACCAACCAGTCAATCCTGTCCCAGCCCTCTGGTGTCGTTCGAGGCGGTATCAAGATTACTGAGCAGGGCGAGGTCATCTCTGACAAATACGGCCAACCCGAGCTAGCTAACCGAAACCTCGATCTGGCCTTGTCCGCAGTGCTGGAAGCAACGGTTACTCGGACACCCGATTCCAACAGATCCAGCCTTCAGTCGGCGTGGCCTGAGGTCATGGAGCACATTTCCGAGACGAGCTTCGCCAGCTACCGACAATTCGTGGAGGACCCCGACCTTCCGGTCTATTTCCAGTCTTCAACCCCAGTTGAAGAGCTGGGCTCGCTCAATATTGGATCTCGACCAGCGCGGCGTGGCGGAGCAGGCTCAAGCTTGGATGACCTTCGGGCAATTCCTTGGGTCTTTGGTTGGACACAGAGCCGACAGATCATTCCTGGCTGGTTTGGTGTCGGCTCCGGATTGGCGTCGGCCAGAGCGGCCGGTCACGGCGACGAGCTGAGCAATATGTTGAGCAACTGGCGCTTTTTCAGCACCTTCATTTCCAATGTGGAAATGACCCTGGTCAAGGCCGATATGCGCATCGCCACGAATTATGTTGAGACCCTGGTCGCCCCGGAGCATCGACACCTCTTCGAAACGGTGAAAGCCGAGTTCGAGCGAACTGTTTCGGAAGTGACCCGACTAACTGGCCGGGGCTTGCTGGACAATCTTCCGATCCTAAAGCGGACCTTGGCCACCCGGGACGTCTATCTCGACCCGTTGCATGTGCTCCAGGTCGAGCTCCTGAGCCGCACTCGAGCGACTGCAGTCAACAATCAGGATCGAGATCCACTGATCAACCGGGCGCTTCTGCTTACCGTCAACGGAGTTGCCGCCGGGATGCGCAACACGGGCTAGGCCAGAGGGTCCGAGAACACGTGCCCACCCCGTGAGGTCCTACTGGCGATGCCGCCTGATGGGAGTGAACATGCCAAGATGCTCGAGTGACCTCTTCTGACATCGTTCCCTTCACCCTGGCTGTCCCGGACAACGAGATAGCGGACCTTCAGCGGCGACTGGATATGACCCGCTGGCCCGATCAATTGCAAGGCCAAGAGTGGGTCTACGGTACAGATCTGAGTGAACTTCAGGACCTTGCCTCGTATTGGCGTGAGACTTTTGACTGGCGCAAGGCCGAGCAGGGGCTCAACCAATGGCCGCAGTTCCGGACGAGTATTGACGGCGAGCAAGTGCACTTCATCCATGCGCGATCATCTCGCGATGATGCCCGGCCTCTCTTGCTGACTCACGGATGGCCTGGATCGGTGGTCGAGTTCCTCCACCTCATCGGACCCCTCACCGAACCTGAGAATGCTTCGACTCCCGCCTTCCACGTGATCGTGCCCTCGCTGCCGGGATTCACCCTGAGCGGTCCTTCAGTGACAACCGGGGTGTCGCCAAAACGTATCGCGGGCATGTGGGTCAGCCTGATGGAGCGGCTCGGCTACCGCGAGTATCTGGCCCAGGGTGGGGACTGGGGAGGCATCATCACCAGCTGGATCGGCCAACTGGACCCGGCGAACTGCGCTGGCATCCATCTCAATATGCTGCCGGTTAGCCCAACCGACGAGGCCATGGCCGACATGAGCGAAGACGAAATTGCCAAACTCGGCGCGACCATGCAGTTTCAGGTGGAGGAAACCGGCTACCAGGCCATCCAAAGCACCAAGCCTCAGACCCTGGCCGCCGGCCTCGCCGACTCACCAGCGGGCCAGCTCTCCTGGCTTCTTGAGAAGTTCCGCACCTGGTCAGACTGCGATGGCGACGTGTTCTCGGTACATGATCGCGACACGTTCCTCTTCAATGTCTCCCTCTATTGGTTCACCAACACTGCTGGCTCTTCGGCCAGGATCTATCACGCCTTTGCCGTTACTGATGAGAGGGCAATGGCGGACTCGGTTGATGTGCCTACCGCAGTGGCTGATTTCCCGAAGGAGATCTATCGAACATCTCGGCGATGGGCAGCCATGACTCACAACTTGGTCCAGTGGTCCTCATTCGACCGTGGTGGCCATTTCGCCGCCCTTGAACAGCCTGACCTCTTGTTGAACGACATTAGAAAGTTCGCCCGAACCTTGTCGGATTAGCATCGATCCGTCCCCTAGACACCGGTTCGGAGCAAAGGGGGTCTAGTCTGTTGCCTCGGCCCCTCACCGACCACGATTTGTCTCCGTCTTGGGCCAGACGCGAGATTGGCCTGCCTGTGGACCGCATCGAGCGACACGACATCATCAACGCACTCGGACTAGCAGCAGTCCTGCTGCTTATGGCCTTTCTCTTGTCACTTTTTGCTGGCAAGCTCTTTAGTACCGTTGGTGACGGAGACGGCTTTGTCACCGCTGAGAAGGACGAAGAGCCGATCGTCACTGTTACCTCGACCAGTTCAACCACAGCGCCCGACGAAGAGCCCGAGGTCGAAGAGGTTGTACTTCGCTCGCCGGCGGAGGTCAAGGTGCTGGTCATCAATGCGGCTCGCGTGAGCGGTATCGCATCCCAGGGCTCTGACCTGCTGTCGCCCCTTGGCTACCAGATGCTCAAGCCAAGCAACGGAAACAGTGTTCCCGATAGCGTCGTGTTCTACCTGGAAGGCTACGAGGCCGATGCCGCGGCGGTAGCCGTTGTGCTCAATATGGGCGAAGCTGCGATCGCTCCTTTGCCTGAGTCAGTTTCGTTCTCGCCAGGAGACGCTCACCTGGTTGCAGTGTTGGGGACCAACCAAACCCTGCGCTAGGCCCTTCCAACTACTGATCAGCCTGGAGAGATGTCGATGGGCGGATCGGGTAGATCTCCGTCGAAGAGTTGCCCGATGAGCTCCGGCAGCCGTGGCGGCAAGAACGGCTCGGTTGAGGCTTCGACCTCGGCTCGCGTCCACCACTTTGCGCCCTGGAAGGCCAAGGCCTCTAGAAACTCTAGGCCTTGGGGCTCGGCTAACTCTGTCTGATCTGTCCAGGCCACATGAATGACCTCGTCTTGTTCGAAGTCATAGCCGCCGAAGCTGAACTCCACGTACTGGGTCCAAACAACCGGGCCGATCTCAACATCGGTAATTCCTGCCTCCTCGTGCAGCTCGCGCGCCGCACAATTGGCAGAGGATTCTCCGGGATCAATTCCGCCGCCCGGGATCTCCAGCCACGCAGGTTTGGAACTATCCGCAGGGTCGATGGAGCGGATCAGGAAGACGCGTCCGTCTCGACTCAGGAGGACCACTCGTGATGCTTGCCTTTTCAATAACCAACCAGCCACGTGATGCAGGCTAGGGGCATAGCGACCCAGTCAAGGAATCGTTGGGGTGGGCTGGCGTTCAACACCGCGATCTGCCACCATCAGGCGGTGTCATATCCCCTGGCCGGACTCAAGATACTGGACTTCTCCCGAGTAGTGGCTGGCCCCTTCGCCACCCGCATGCTCGCTGACCTTGGAGCCGACGTCGTGAAGGTTGAACCGCCTGACGGTGACCTCCTGCGAACCTGGGGCGACAAGACGGACGGCTTGTCCGGCTACTTCAATCAGCAAAACGCAGGCAAGCGAGACATCTGCGTCGATCTGAAGGCAGAGGGAGCGGCCGCGCTTTTGCTGGACCTGGTAGCAAAGGCGGACGTGGTGGTGGAGAACTATCGCCCCGGCGTGATGGAGAAGTTCGGCCTTGGCTATGGCGCGTGTTCCCAGGTAAATCCGACAATTGTCTACCTGTCCATCAGCGGATTTGGCCAGACATCATCGTGGAAGCACCGCCCGGCGTATGCCCCGATTATCCACGCCGAAACTGGATTGCTGGACCGTCAGAGCAGTGTCGACAACGCACCACCAACCAACCCGGTCCTGTCCATTGCCGACACCAACGCCGCATTGCACGGCTTGGTCGGTCTACTTTCTGCCCTCTGGCTAAGAGAACAGACCGGCGTGGGCCAACACATTGATTTGTCGATGATGGCGGCCATGTTGGCCACTGATGACTACACCCACTGGGCGCTGGATGACGTGCCTGTCCGCCCGCTGGGTGGACAGGTTCGAAGGACCGGGTACGGCCACATCATGATCTCCGGGGATCTGCGCACCACCTGGTATCAGCTGAACACTGCCGGGCTCGTCGAAGACGGCCTTGGGCCAGATGCGGCAGTTTCGGAGAAGATAGCGGCGCGAGAAGCTGCGCTCGACCGGTGGTTCGCTAACTTTCACGACCAAACGGAACTGGAAACAATGCTCGATTCGCTCAACATTGCCTGGGGAAGTGTGCAAACCGCCGAGGACGTGTTTGACACAGCAATTGCAAAGGAGCTCCAGCTGGATGCCAGCATCGAGTTCCCGTCGGGCCCTCGACGAATTGCCCAGTCACCCTATCGATTCAGTAACGCAGACTCCGGAATCCGCTTCCGGTCGCCCTACCGAGGCGAGCATAATGCTGAGGTCCTAGCGGAATGGCTTGACTATGCCCCAGCCGCAATTGCGAGCTTGTCTGAAAGTGGTGTTCTGCTGGCTCAAGAGATACCGAGCAGAGCAAGCCAGGAAAGCCCTCCTGATTCGAGTGAGAAACAATGAGCATGGAATCTCTGAGCCCGTACACCGAGTTCACTGCCCAAGAATGGGGCCAGCTCCGCGCCGCGACCCCGCTTGATCTCGATGAGAAGGATCTACGCCGACTACGAGGAATCAATGTTGAACTCAGTCTCAACGAGGTCATCGAGATCTATCTGCCTCTTTCCCGTCTGCTGAACCTCTACGTCCGGGCCTCCCAAGAGCTGTATCGGGCCAGCGACACCTTCCTTGGGCACCTTCCCGGAAAGGTGCCCTACATCATCGGGGTCGCAGGTTCAGTCGCTGTCGGGAAGTCGACGACGGCACGCGTTCTTCAGGCCCTGCTGGACCGATGGCCAAACCACCCCAAGGTTGATCTGATTACTACTGACGGCTTCCTGTATCCCAATTCAGTCCTGGAAGAACGCGGCATCACTGAGCGAAAGGGATTCCCCGAGAGTTACAACCGGCGGGCCCTGTTGAAATTCATCAGCGACATCAAGTCTGGAGCCCCCGAAGTCAGCGCCCCGGTCTATTCCCACCTGACCTATGACATCGTGCCCGGTGAAAACGTGACAATTCGCCAACCCGACATCGTTGTGGTCGAAGGACTAAACGTCTTGCAGACCGGCGGGTCTGCGCAGGGGCAGTCCCTTTTTCTTTCTGACTATTTTGACTTTTCCATCTATGTTGACGCCAAGACCGAGAACATCCGCGATTGGTACGTCGACCGCTTTTTTACCCTGCGCAAGACAGCCTTCGCTGATCCCGCCTCCTATTTCCATTCGTTTTCCAAAATGAGTGACGAAGAGGCTAAAGGTATGGCTCTCACGTTCTGGAGCGAGATCAACCTTGTGAACTTGGAGGCCAACATCGAGCCAACTAGAGAACGTGCTGATTTGATTCTCGTCAAGGGTGCAGACCATCGGGTTGAGAAGGTGCGTTTGCGTCGCCTCTAGCTGCCCAGATTGGCAGGCTCGGGCGGTTGCTCGAGCCGTGACGATTCGATCGGCAAAGAAAGCTACAGATCATTCAATTTCGGCCGATTTAGACGTGTCCCTCGACTCTTTGGTCCAGTCCCTGCCCTCTGAGCCCGAGTCCGTCCAAGAACCTGCATAATGAGTCTGCCCGTGCCTGAACAAGTAAACGAATCATCCGTATCGACTTCCCAACTGCGATCTGCGTTGGAAACGATTTCTGGGAACTACTCCTGGGTCTGGGACCAGGAAGGTAAGACCATTCTCACTCGAGCTCTCGGCGTCGGACTGGAAGGGCCTTCACCCATCCCTATGCCGCCCTGGCGGCAACAACAGATGCCGAGCTGTCCAGAGCTTGCCAGTGCCGACGCAGCGTTCGCCTCAGCAGCTATGGCCCAAGCTGCTCGGGTACAGGACGTTGGAGGCTTGGACTGATGGTCCAGATCGCCAAGCTCCCGACGTCGCCTACTTCTCGCCTGAATTTGGCATCTCTGAGACCCTGCCCCAATACTCCGGTGGACTCGGCATTCTGGCCGGAGACCATCTCAAGGCAGCATCCGACGTCGGCCTTTCCCTGGTTGGTGTCGGCTTGTTCTACGCCAATGGCTATTTCGACCAGGGCCTGGCAGCCAACAAACAATCCGTCAGCTACCAAACCTATGAGCCAGCAGACCTCGGTTTGCTTGACACCGGCGTGATCATCGAAGTCCAGACGCCGAAGGGCCTCATTCGGGCATCAGTTTGGCTGGCAAAGGTCGGCCGGGTCCGGCTCTACGTCATGGATACCCGGGTTCCAGGCAATGAGCCTTGGGCCACGAACGTGACTGACCGTCTCTATGGAGGAGACCAGACCCATCGGGCTGACCAAGAATGGCTGCTTGGCATTGGCGGCTTGCGGGCACTTGAGGCCCTTGGCATCGAACCGACCACTGTGCATCTCAACGAAGGCCACGCTGGCTTCCTAATCTTGGAACTCATCGCCAACCGGATGAAGGACGGCGAGACCCTGGCGCAGGCTCAGGCCTGGGTCCGTGAGAGAACATTGTTCACCACCCACACACCTGTCCCGGCTGGTATCGACCGGTTCCCGGCCGACCTACTGAAGCCCTACATTGAACAATGGGCTCCAACTCCGGCGACAGCCAAGTCCGTCTGGCAAAGCGGGGAGTTGCCGAACGAGACCGAGGGTGACCTCTTCAACATGGCCGCGTTCTGTTTACGCCACGCCGGCCGAAGCAATGGTGTGTCCGCCCTCCACGGAACAGTCAGCCAAGCCCTTTTCGGATCCTTGGAGGAAGGTGCTGCCATCACCTCTGTCACCAATGGTGTGCATGCCAGGACCTGGTTAGCACCCGCGGCGCAAGACCTTCTGGACCTCCACGTCGGCACCGATTTCTCAATTGCCGAGGAAGATGCTTGGCAAGCCGCAAGCAAGATTACCGATGGGGAGATCTCCAAGCTCCGTACCGGCCTTCGCTCTGACCTGGTGAACTATCTGGCCAAGCAGCATGAGCTGGCGGGGTTTGACCCCAACGTACTCACCATCGGATTTGCTCGCCGATTTGCCACCTACAAGCGAGCTGCCCTCTTGTTGAAGGAACGCGATGCCCTCATCCAAATGCTCAACAATGACGACAATCCCGTTCAGTTCGTCTTCGCTGGCAAAGCTCACCCCGCCGACACTGATGGACAGAAGGTCTTTCAGGAGATCGCCGAGTTTGGTGCTTCGCCCGAGGCCAACGGTCGGTTTGTCTTGGTTCCTGGCTATGACATCTCGGTAGCCGCGTACCTCTATGGCGGCTGCGACGTCTGGCTGAACAACCCTGTACGTCCCCAAGAGGCCTGTGGGACCAGTGGCGAGAAGTCGGCCCTCAATGGTGGGCTGAATTGTTCAATCCTGGACGGCTGGTGGGCTGAGTGGTATCACGCCGATAATGGCTGGGCCATCAAGACCAGCGAGCTGACCGACCCGGATGAACGCGATGCCGCCGAAGCGAAGGGACTGATCAAGCTCCTTTCCGAGGACGTGATTCCGCAGTTCTACGACAACACCCCAGCCTGGAACCAGCGAATCCGCTTTGGGTGGCAATACCTGGGTCCACGGGTCACTGCGGCTCGTATGGTCAAGGACTACGACAAGTCGCTGTACAGCCCGCTATATAAGCCGCTCGCATCGTCTCTCTGAACATCCCATCCCCAAACCCTCAAACGATCCACTGATGCCGAACAGACTCCCGCTTGGACAACCCTGGCCCGGGTCCCCCTACCCCCTGGGGGCCATCTGGGATGGTTCGGGTACCAACTTTGCGGTTTTCTCCGAGCATGCGGAGTCAATCGAGCTCTGCTTCTTTGACGAGAGCGGCCACGAGACACGGATTCCCCTCGTCGACAAGACCGCGTTTGTCTTCCATGGCTACGTGCCTGGTGTTGGGCCCGGACAACGTTACGGCTACCGCGCCCACGGCCGCTGGGATCCAAACCAGGGGTATCGATTCAATCCGGCAAAGCTCATGCTGGACCCCTACGCAATGGCCATCGAGGGCCAGCCAAGCTATGACCGGGCCATCTATGACTATGTGGCAGGTTCACCAGATCTAGCCGACCCGACTGACAGTGCGGCCTCGACGCCAAAGTCCATCGTGGTGAATCCCTACTTCGACTGGGGCAACGATCGTCGCCCGAAACGGCCTCGACGCGACACCCTCATCTATGAAGCCCACGTCAAGGGACTCACCGCCCTCCACCCCCTTGTTCCCGAAGATATTCGTGGCACCTACGCGGGCCTAGCCCACCCGGCGGTGATCGAGTACCTCCGCTCGTTGGGAGTGACCGCCCTTGAGTTACTCCCGGTCCATCAGCACTTTCCGGAACAGTTCCTGATCGATCGAGGACTCACCAACTATTGGGGCTATTCCACCATCGGCTACCTGGCGCCCCACAACGGCTATGCCGCACGAAACAGCAACGGCGAGCAGGTCCAAGAATTCAAACACATGGTTCGCTCGCTCCATGAGGGCGGTATTGAAGTCATCCTGGACGTTGTCTACAACCACACCTGCGAAGGTGGTCCGCTCGGCCCAAGTCTCTGCCACCGAGGACTTGACAACCTGACGTACTACCGGGTCGACCCTGGCGACAAGAGCCGGTATGTCGACTACACGGGAACCGGCAATACCTTGGACGTTTCCCACCAGACGACCTTGCAGCTCATCATGGACTCGCTCCGATACTGGGTGAATGAGATGCACGTGGATGGCTTTCGCTTCGACCTGGCCGCAACCCTTGGACGCGACAGCCATCACGTCGACTCCGCCGCCGCCTTCTTTGACATCATCCATCAAGACCCGGTCCTGCGCCAGGTCAAGCTGATTGCCGAACCTTGGGACGTTGGAGAAGGCGGGTACCAGGTTGGTCGCTTTCCACCCTTGTGGTCAGAGTGGAACGGGGACTATCGCGACACCATCCGAGACTTTTGGCGGGGCGAGCCCGGCAAGCTCGGCTCCTTCGCCTCCCGCTTCACTGGGAGCTCTGACCTCTATCAATTGAACGGACGGAGGCCTTCCGCTTCGGTCAACTTCGTGACGGCGCATGACGGCTTCACCCTGAATGATCTGGTCAGCTACAACGACCGACACAATAACGCCAACACCGAAAACAATCGTGACGGAGAGTCACACAACCGCTCCTGGAACTCCGGAGTCGAGGGTCCCGCCGATGATCCAGCCGTGATCGAGACGCGAGCCCGCCGATCCCGAGCAATCCTGACCACCATGCTCTTGTCCCAAGGCATCCCCATGCTGATGGCGGGCGACGAGCGCGGCCGGACCCAGCACGGCAACAATAATGCGTATTGCCAAGACAATGAGGTGTCCTGGCTTGACTGGGATGAGCTGGATGATGAGCTGCTGGCCTTCACCCAACGAGTTGTCAATCTGCGCAAGGCCCATCCAGTTTTTCGACGGCGACGCTTCTTTTCTGGACAAGCCGCCGAGCTGCCTTCCACCGAAGCTCAGCAAGACCAAACGGCGTTTCGTCACCCCTCCAGCCGCGGTCGCTACTTGCCAGACATCGGCTGGTATCAAACGACCGGGCTTGCGATGGATGATGCCGCTTGGAACAATCAGGACTCTCGACAGCTCGGTGTTTTCCTCAATGGTGATGAGCTTGCGGACCGGGGGAGCCGGGGCGAACCAATCCGCGGTGACAGCTTCCTCCTCTTCTTCAACGCATCATCTGAGGCGCACGACTTTCAGATTCCCGAACAGCTCACGAGTCGCTGGTGGCAGGTCGAGTTGGACAGCAGCAACCCGCTACCGGCGGGTGAACCCGTCGTTGGTGGCATGACGGTTGGTGGATGGTCCGTCGTGATTCTTGGCCAGGATTTGCAAGCGTGAACACCAGTGAGGAGAACGCAATGACGTCGGAGACCGTGCTCTTTGCCACAGCAGAACTGGCGCCAGCGGCTCGCGTCGGTGGCCTGGCCGAGGCTGCGGCCGGATTGGTGAAAGCCCTGCGGGCCAGCGGTTCTGACGTCATTATTGCCCTGCCCGACTATGGCACGATCGAACTCAGCAACGAGCGCTCCTGGGAACTGCAAGTACCCGAGTGGGCGGGTCCGGCACGCGCTCGCCGCGGCGAGGCTGTCGGCGTAGGCGATCTGATCCTGATTGATCGACCAGGACTGGCTCGACCACACCCCTATGTTGAGCCTGGGTCTGGCCAAGGCTGGCCTGACAACGACCATCGTTTCCTCGGGTTCTCCGCTGCGGTAGCCGCATTGTGTTTGGATCTGAATCCCGACGTTCTGCACCTCAACGATTGGCATACGGCCGCGACTCTAGGATTTCTGGCGACACCTCCCCCGAGCGTGCTGACCATTCATACGCTGGGCTACCAGGGTCTTTGCAAAGCAACATGGCTGCAACGCATCCCGTATGACTCCTGGAAGTACGCCTGGTATGACTCATGCAATCCACTGCTAGGCGCCATCCGAAGCGCTGACAAGATCATCGCTGTCAGCCCCAACTACGCCAGTGAAATACTCACTGAGGATCAAGGCCAAGGCCTACACGAAGAGCTAACGAGGCGAGGAGAGGATCTGGTCGGGATTCGAAATGGTATTGACACCTCGATCTGGGATCCCCGGACAGATCAGATCATTCCGAGAAGCTACACAGAGGAGTCTTTCGAATTTGGCAAAGCCGAGGCCAAGCAGTCCTTGCTGGACCAGTTCGGCTGGGAGCCTTCGAGTGATCCGATCCTGGGAGTTGTCTCACGGCTTGTCGACCAGAAGGGAATTGACCTCATCGCCGATCTTGGACCATTCCTCAAGTACCTGCCGGCGCGCCTGGTGCTGCTCGGATCTGGCCAGGCTGAACTGGCGCAATTGATACGCCAGATGGCGATGGAGCAACCTCACCGAATTGGTGCTGTCACCGATCGTTACGATGAAGACCTAGCCCATCGGATATTCGCTGGCGCTGACCTCTTCCTGATGCCAAGTCGCTTTGAGCCTTGTGGCCTGGCCCAGATGCAGGCAATGGCTTATGGGACCCCTCCCGTGGCTACGCCAGTTGGAGGCTTGGTCGACACCATCATTGATGCCGACGCTGGACGAGCTTTAGGCACCGGCTTCTTGTCGCTGACACCAGATCTCGCTGGGTTTATTGATGCACTTCATCGCGCCGTGCGCGCTCATCGCTCAACATCGAGGCGACGAGGGATCCAGCGGCGAGGAATGATGACTGATTGGTCATGGCAGGAACCTGCAGCCGCACATCGAAGGATCTACGCCGACCTACTTTCAACGAGTAATTCTGGTCACTAGAGCCGCCGTGAACGCAGGGGATGAACCCGCACGGCGTCTCACCTCGTGAGCTAGGCAGTCTTACTCGAAACGGTAGTTCTTGGGAACGACCACGATTCCGCTCTCTGAGACCGGGAATCGAGCTTCGTCTTCCTGGCGATTCAATCCAATACGTGTGCCCGGCGGGACAACAACATTCTTGTCAATCACTGCTCGATGGATCTGGGACCCTTCACCGATGACCACGTCGTCAAACAAGATTGCTCCGTCAAGATCAGCCTTGGTTTCGACCCGGACGTTGGGAGCGATCACACTTTCGTTGACTCGGCATCCACTCAGGATGGAGCCGTTACTGATCACCGAATTCTCGATCTGAGGAGCGGCACCCTGGTCCACAACGAACTTGGCTGGCGGTAGGGACCGGCCCAGACTGAAGATCGGCCACTTCTCGTTATAGAGACTGAACTTAGGCAAAGGCTGTACCAGATCCATATGGGCTTCGTAGTACGCCTCGATGGTCCCAACATCTCGCCAATAGCCGCGCTGGTCTTCGCCGTCGCCAGGCACGTCGTTGGTTGAATAGTCATAGACATGGGCGACACCGTCGTCCACGAGACTTGGGATCAGGTCCCCGCCAAGGTCCCGAGCTGATGTGTCGTTAGCAGCGTCGGCGTGGAGTGCGTCGACGAGAACATCGACGTCAAAAACATAGTTCCCCATGGAGGCGAAGCTCTCATCGGGAGAGTCCGCCAAGCCCGGTGGATCGGCGGGCTTTTCCAGGAAGGCATCGATCCTGGTCCCTACGCCTTGCTTGATGACACCGAACTGATTCGCTTCAGCCCGCGGCACGCGCAGTGCAGCGACGGTGACACCGGCCCCACTTTCAATATGGGCGTCTAGCATCTGGCGCGGATCCATGCGATAGATGTGATCGGCTCCAAAGACAAAGAGGTACTTGGGCCTCTCATCATCAATCAGATTTAGATTTTGATAGAGGGCATCGGTTGAACCTTGGAACCACTCAGGACCACGCCGCATCTGAGCTGGCACCGACGTCACATAGTTGCCGAGGAAGGTGGCGAGGCGCCAGGTCCGGCTGATGTGCACGTCCAGTGAGTGACTCTTGTACTGGGTGAGGACAACGATCTTGCGGTAGCCACCATTGGCCAGGTTCGACAAAGCAAAATCGATGAGACGATATGGGCCACCGAAGGGGACGGCCGGCTTTGCTCGATCGGCCGTCAGAGGCATGAGTCGCTTACCTTCACCGCCAGCCAAAACTATCGACAAAACACTGGGGCGGTCTCCGGAATTGCTCACTCCAGTATTGTCGCCCAAAGCAAGGTCAATGTGAGTGACGCCTCGTGCTTTCTTGTGCCTCGCCTAGCCCCCACAACAAGAACTCGTCTCGAGACTGCCCTGGGTCTGGTCGATACCCGAGAGGAGTTGATTCGATCGACCCATTGCATCGGGACCGAGCCTCAGGCACACTGCTTGGGCGGGTACCGGGAACAGGTCCCGATTCTGGCTCCGGCGGGCGGAGGCCTAAATCGATAGCATCTCGTTCTCGACTGAGGGCGGTCTCTTTCCAGAGACCGCCCTCGACTCTTTTCAATACATGGCCCTGAGCGATCGCCTCGTCCGCCCTGGCGCCGCCGGTTGACACCACTGCTCGACGTCGGTCATCTAGTGTCGCGTTCCATGTCCAACCGCCTCAAAGTCCTACTGTCCACCGCTGTCCTCGGTCTTGCCGCCTTGGGCGGCCTTGCCTGGTACCTGGGCTTCTTTGCTGAAGAACCCGAGGCAGCGTCTGTGGCTGAAGCTACAGCGGCGCTAAGTGAGAGCGACGGGGACGCAAATTCGGGCCCAACAGAAGCGGTGACTGACTTATCCGGGTCATGGACCGTTGAGCCCGGCGACGCAACCTATGTGGGCTATCGAGTTAACGAGGTTCTTTCCTCGGTCGGAGACTTCACTGCAGTTGGACGAACAGCGCTGGTGGAGGGAACGCTTGAAGCCGAGGGCCTCACCATCAGCGCCGTATCAATTGAGTCGGACCTGACCGGGCTCACAAGCAATAGCAGCGGGCGCGACAGCCAGCTGAAAAAGCAAGGCCTGGAGACCGGCACCTTCCCTCAAGGAATCTTCACCCTCACGAGTCCCATCATTGTTGACGCCATTCCAGCTGGAGGCGAAGTGTTCACCACGTCCGCATTCGGTGAGCTGACTATTCATGGCGAAACACAGCCAGTCGAAATCCAAATCGAAGGTACGGTCCAAGGAGCCCGTCTCGTCATCGTCGGCAGCATGGACATTGTCATGTCTGACTACGGCATTGAGCCACCGAGCGCGCCGCTAGTAGCCAGTATCGAAGACCAAGGGGTCATGGAGCTGTCTCTGGTATTTGTCAGGTCCTAGTTGGCTGGCTGGTGTACCAAGCTAGCTACTGAGCCCAGCCCTTGATTTTCTCGATCAACTCCAGGGGATTATCTCCAACTGGGGTGATGGAGAGGCGGGTGACACCCGCCTCGCGGAAGGCTTCGATCCGTTCTTTCACGAAGCCCTCATCGCCGACCATGGTTGTCGCTGCCAGGAAGTCATCAGGCACATGACTGGCGGCCTCGGCCTGGTGACCCGAGAGATACAGGTCCTGAATCTTTCGTGCCTCCTCCTCATAGCCATAGCGTTGGAAGAGCCGGTTGTAGAAGTTGACATCCTTCGAGCCCATTCCCCCGACATACAAGGCCGTCATAGCACGCATGCCATCGCGTAGTGCTTTGGCATGATCTTCGGAGCAGATGCTGACCATGCCACCAGCCACGACCTCCAGCTCACCCAGCGAGGCGTCACGCTTAGCGAGACCGACCTCGACGTCAGGCCACCAAACTTCTTTGGCCTTGTCCGGGTGGAAGAAAATTGGGAGCCAGCCCTCAGCCAACTCCGCGGTCATGGCGACGTTCTTTGGGCCCAATGACGCCACATAGATGGGGATGTTCGGGCGGACCGGGTGGTTGATCAGCTTGAGCGGTTTCCCCAGTCCAGTGCCTTGGTCCGCGGGAAGCGGAATCTGATAGCTCTTGCCGCTGTGCACCACCTTCTCGCGACGCCAGACCTGACGGCAAATATCGATGATCTCTCGCGTTCGGCCGATTGGCCGGTCATAGGGAACACCGTGCCAGCCTTCAATGACTTGAGGGCCTGATGCACCCAGGCCCAGCACACAGCGTCCGTCGGACAAGGCGTCGAGGCTGGCAGCACTCATGCCAATCAGGGTCGGTGTGCGTGAGTAGAGCGGCAAAATCCCGGCAGCGATCTCCATCGTCTCGGTGACAGCGGCCAGATAACCCATGATGGAGATGGCGTCGAAGCTATAGAGCTCGGCCACCCAGACCATGTCGACACCAGCTGACTCATAGTCTTTGGCGGTAGCAGCCAGCTGTTTCGGGTCGCCGCCATAGTTGACGGACATGCTCAGCTTCATTGGGGCCTCATATCGGAAATGTGCGGACAGGACGGTTCGGGTTTGCTCTCCTTTGAGCGGAGATGCAAGAGTCCTTGCCAAGCAACCTAATTCCTCGCCGACGAGATGACCAAGTACACCAGGAGTTCATCGTGTTCACTTCCGCCTTCCATCCAGCCGATGCAACCACGATCAGAGTTTCGGCGGAGGGGAAGGTCGGCCGTCTCACGCTGAACCAGCCAGACAAACTCAATCCGCTGGGATGGGACTGTCTGCACGAGATTGCTGAAGCGGCTCGCTGGTTTGACTCCCAGCCAGAGGTGGCCGTCGTGATTGTCACGGGCATGGGCAGAGCGTTCTGTGCCGGAGCTGACCTCGGCACGTTCACCACGAAGCTGAACATGACCACCCGAGAAGCGGGGGAGTATGGCCGACGAATGGCCGACGCTCTGGAAGCAATGCGGGCGGTCGCTGTCTGTGGCATTCAAGGATGGTGCGTCGGTGGTGGACTCGTCCTGGCCGCCGCCTGTGACTTAAGAGTCGCAGCGGAGACGGCCAAGTTCTCCATTCCCGAGGTCGATCTAGGGATCCCGTTGGCGTGGGGTGGCATTCCCAGACTGGTTCGTGAGATCGGTCCAGCGTTGACCAAGGAACTGGTCATGACATGTCGGCCCTTCTCTGCTGAAGAAGGCAAGAGCGCCGGCTTCCTAAACCGTGTTGTCCCTGATGCCGACCTTGAAAGCGAGGTGGAAGAACTTGCTCGGCTAATTGCCAGCAAGGCCAGCCTGGCTACCGCCGCCACTAAGCGCCATGTCAACGCGGTCACTGACCAGATGGTTGGGACGGGGCGTTCCTGGTCCGATGCCGATGGTCTAGCCAACGCATTTGGAGATCCAGATTGTCGCACTGCCAGAGAGACCTATCTCCAGTCCCTTGGCCGCCAATAGCGCAAGAAGCCGCGGTGGAATTGCGCTCCAAATGTATCGGCTATGAAGATTCTTTCTGGCTCGATTCGACAGGCATACGTGACTACGGTCACAATTCCGGCCTAACGTAACGATCACCTTGCCCCAAACCGTACATGGAGTCCGGATGTCAACTGCTGGTGCCGACGCCACCCGCCTCACCAGATCACAAAAAGCCGAACCACTGCTGGTCGTCGAGGATTTGAAGACCCATTTTGAGACCCCGAACGGCTTGGTCAAAGCTGTCGATGGTGTCTCCTTATCTGTCGAACGAGGCAAGACCCTCGGCGTGGTCGGTGAGTCAGGCTCGGGCAAGACTGTCTTGTCTCGCTCAATCATGCGACTCAACACCGCGGGCAACGTCATCACCCACGGAAGCGTGACCTATAACGGCGAAGATCTCCTCTCCAAGAGCCCTCGCGAGATGCGAGACATCTGGGGGGTCGAGATGGCCATGGTCTTTCAAGACCCAATGACTTCTCTCAATCCCGTCGTCAAGGTGGGTCGGCAGATGACCGAGCACATCCGTCATCACCTTGGGGTCAGCAAGAACGAGGCGCGCGAGACCGCGGTCGAGCTGCTGCGTAGTGTTCGTATTCCCGAGCCCGAGGCCCGCTTTGATAACTATCCACATGAAATGTCGGGAGGCATGCGCCAGCGGGTTTGCATTGCCATCGCCTTGGCCTGTGGCCCCAAGATGCTCTTCGCCGATGAACCAACGACCGCGCTGGACGTCACCGTTCAGCATCAGATTCTCAACTTGTTGGGACAGCAGCAGAACGACCGGTTTATGACGATGATCATGGTCACACACGACCTTGGCGTGGTTGCCGGGCGCACCGATGAGATCGCAGTCATGTACGCAGGCAAGGTGGTCGAGAAGGCTCCGACCAAACAACTCTTCGCCGACATGCGCCACCCCTATACCGAAGCTCTGCTTCGGTCAATCCCCAAAATTGATGATCCGAAACACACCAAGTTGTCGGCAATCTCAGGTAGACCACCCGACCTGATCAACCCGCCTTCCGGTTGCGCCTTCTCACCACGGTGCCCATATGCCCAACCCCAATGCTTCAGCGACGCTCCGCCTCTCGGTGCAGCCCCGACACCAGGTCATCAATATGCCTGTTGGTTCCCGGTTGGTTCGCCAGAAGGCAAAGAGGCTTGGGATCGCAATCTCGCGGAGAAGAAGCCGCAAACAATGGCAGCTGCAGGCTTGATGAACGCATCTGAAGAAGTCGCCGCTGGCGCTGTGGCAGGAGGCTGATATGGCTGGATCAGGTAAGGCCCATCTACGTCCCGCCGGCGAAGCTCTCCTGCGGGTAGAAGATATGACGGTCGAGTTCCCTGTCGGAGGGGGCGATGTCGTCCACGCCGTAAGTGGCATCAGCTTTGATATCAAGCGGGGGGAGACACTCGGTCTTGTCGGCGAGTCCGGCTGCGGCAAGTCCACAACTGGTCGCGCCATCCTCCAGCTTCCACGGCCGACAGGTGGCTCGGTATATCTGGACAGCCAAGATCTTTCTGGCCTCAGAGATGAAGAAATGCGTCAGAAGCGAACCGATCTACAAATGATCTTCCAGGACCCAGTGTCGTCGTTGAATCCTCGTAGAACTGTTGGCGAGATCGTGGCAGAACCGCTTGAAGTTTGGGGCCCAAAGGACAAGGGTGAGCAGTGGGCCAAGGTGTCGGTCATGCTTGATGCTGTTGGCATCGATCCCGACGTTGCCCGGTTCAAGCACCCCCATGAGTTCTCCGGCGGACAATGCCAGCGCATCTCGATCGCGCGAGCCTTGGTGATGGAGCCCGAACTCATCATCTGTGATGAACCGGTCTCTGCCTTGGATGTTTCTGTCCAAGCCCAGATCCTGAACATGTTGGAAGAGCTGAAGGAGAAATACGGCCTCACCCTGGTCTTCATTGCCCATGACCTGGCCGTTGTCAAGAACATCAGCGACCGCGTGGCCGTCATGTACCTAGGCAAGATGTGCGAAGTGTCAGAGTCTGACGAGCTGTACGCCAATCCCGCACATCCCTACACCCAGCTCCTGTTGACTTCAATCCCGCTGCCGGATCCCTTGATATCAATTGACCGTGAACTGCAGGTCGACGAAGGGTTGCCTTCGCCCATCAATCCACCGTCGGGCTGTCGGTTCCGTACCCGCTGCCCGCTGGCCGACGACATCTGCTCACGAGTCGAGCCACAAATGCGACGGGTCACCGACGACCACTTCGTGGCCTGTCATCATCCTCTCATCGACGTCGACGAGGTGGAGGTCACGCTCAACGCCTAGCAACGATTCGATTTGTCAACTCAAACGGAGCTGACGATCAAGTAACAGCAACAAAACGATGTTGGCTGGTGATTTTGTGTCACCGGTCACATCTGCTACAACCATCGACTACTACCGGGCAGGTAATTGCCTGGTGGGGATTACCAAGTGAAACGTTCGGCACCCATGTGCCGAGACGAAACGTACACAAGGGGAGAAAAAATGGAAAAGCGTAGATTGGCGAGACTGCTCGCCCTTCTCATGGCATTCGCAATGGTCGCCGCAGCTTGCGGTGGCGGTTCCGATGCCGGTTCTGACGGAGACGGCAACGAAAATGCCGGTGACGATACGACAACAACCGTCAAGGACGAGGATACCGAGGTCGCCACAACCGTGGCGCCCGATGTCAGCAAGTTTGGTGGCGAACTGGTCATGGGCCTTGAGGCCGAAGCCACTGGTCTTCGTCCATGGGAGGATCCCTGCTCCGCCCCTTGTTACAACATGGGTATTGCCATGTTCGACAAGCTGATGGAACAAGACGTTGACGGAGTCGTTCAGCCATACTTGGCTGAGAGCATCTCATCCAATGAGGACTTCACCGTCTGGACCATGAATCTTCGCTCGGGCGTGACGTTCCACAATGGCGTGGCTTTGACAGCACAGTCCATTGTCGACATGTTCCCGATCCAGCAGACCGGAGCAAACTCGGCCGGAACCGTCAACTCTGCCGGCATGGAAACAGTTGAGGCAACCGGTGATCTTGAGGTCACTTACAACCTCAACAAGCCGAACTCGGCTTTCCCCGCCTTCCTGACCCGTAACCAAATCGGTTTCGTGTTCGAAGCTGGAGCAGCCACAGATGACCCCGACGGGCTCCCCGTCGGAACCGGTCCTTTCGTTATCGAGACTCGAGACCTCAACAATGAGACCGTCATGGTTCGCAACGCTGACTACTGGCTAAGCGACGCCGCTGGTGATCAGCTGCCGTACCTGGACAGCATCACGTTCCGGCCAACTCCCGATGAAGGGACACGGCTTGCCGCCCTGGTTTCGGGAACAGTCAATGCGATGCACACCCTCCGACAGAGCACCATCCGTGATGCTCGCGAAGAGGACGGCATCACCCTGCTTGAATTCCAAGGCAACAATGTTGGCGGAGGCATGTACAACACGGCCGTTCCTCCATATGACGATGTTCGAGTCCGTCGTGGTCTGACCATGATGAACAGCCAGGACAAGGTCATCGAGGCTCTTGGTGGAAAGGGCATCTCTGATCCAGCAACCCAGTGGTTCTCCCCAGATAGCCCCTGGTACTCGGAGAAGGCTGCAGCTGCATATGCCAGCTTTGACTTCCCGGCTGGCCAAACTCTGATTCAAGAGTACGTTGATGATCCAGCACGCTCTGACGGCAAGGCCGTTGGTGAGAAGATCGACGTGGAGCTTTCATGCCCACCTGATCCAACCCTCATCGCAGGCATGCAGGTCATTGAGCAAGCTTGGACTGCATCAGAATTGGTTGAAGTAAACCTGACCAACTTCGATCAGCAGACTCATATCGGTAACGCACTTGGTGCTCCGCCTGACTTTGTTGGAGTGCACGGCGCACATTGCTGGCGCTTCAGCTCCGAGCAGGATCCGTCCTTCGACATCAACAATGCTGTTGCTCCTCCGAGCCCAGCCATTGCGGAGGCGGCAGGCATTCCTGGCGTTGTTTCACCACTCAACTTCTCCAACTACTTTGATGGAGAAGTATTTGGCGCCGCAGTCGCCGCAGTCCAGACTGATGACTTTGATGAGCGCTATGCCCTCTATGAGTCCATCATGATCAAGTTCGCCGAGGATGCCCCTGGTTGGTACTCCGGTCATACGGCGACCATGATCGCTACCGCAGAAAATGTGAACGGCTTCAACGGCTGGCTCTTGCCCAGTGGTGATGTCGGGATCGGCTTCCCCGCAGCGGAGGGTCGCTACCACGAGGTGTGGATTAGCCAGTAGTACCTAGTCGGATTCGTCCGACATCTGGTGAGGGGCACCGGCCGAGCCGGTGCCCCTCACCAAGCTCATATCTATCTAGTAGAGACCCGTTCAAACACTCACTGAGGAGTCCGTCCTACATGCTTAAGATGTTGGCCCTCCGGCTAGCGCGGCTCATAGCAACCCTGCTTGCTGTCTCCATCATCACGTTCGCCATGACCCTCCTCTTGCCAGGGGATCCAATCAATGCGATTTTGCCGCCTACTGCGGAACGTGATCCACAGATCATGGAGCAGATCCGCGAGGAATACGGACTGGATGATCCGCTTGTCGTTCGCTACAAGGATTGGCTCACCGACGCGGTTGTTCACCAAGATCTCGGAACTTCCTATGTGACCCGAGGCCAAACTGTCAGCGGCCAGATCAAGAACCGCGTGCCTGTCACTGGGCAACTGGCCTTCATGGCCATCATCATCGCCCTAATCTTCGCCATACCCATCGGGGTCCTCGGTGCCTATCGGCAGGGCAAGTGGGATGACCAAGTGAGCTCTGCCGGCATGCAGATTGCGCTTTCTATACCGAACTTCATCGCCGCCATCATGCTCGGTTGGCTTTTTGCCATCAAGCTAGATCTCTTACCCAATACTGGATGGTCTCGGATTGGAAAAGACGGCCTGTGGGCTAACTTCCAACGATCTATCCTGCCCGCTACCGCGCTGGCGCTCACTCAGATGGCCATCTTTAGCCGGTTGATCCGCTCGGACATGATTGCCACCCTGCAGGAGAATTACATCCTGTCCGCTCGGGCCAAGGGTCTGCCCGACCGATTTGTGCTCTTCCGACATGCCCTTCGACCCAGCTCACTGAGTCTGGTCACGATTGTGGGTATCAACTTCGGTGCGCTTCTGGGAGGAACAGTGGTAATCGAACAGGTCTTCAGCTTGCCTGGACTTGGAAGCAAGCTGCTTGAAGCGATTTCTAGTCGTGACATCTTGATGGTGCAAGGGATCACGGTTTTCATTGCCACGGTGTACGTGATCGTAAACACCATGGTGGACTTGCTCTACATCGTCATTGATCCCCGGATTCGCAGGAGCTGACCATGACCCTTCTTGATGACGCCGAATCTGATGCCCCTGCCTCGACGGTTGCTACGAAGCCCCGCGGCAAGAAGGAACGCCAGTCGCCGATCGCTGTCTTTCGTGAGATGCCGATCTTGGTCAAGCTCTCGGCCCTATGGGTGATGCTTATCGTGGTCGGATCGATCTATGGCAAGATCGACGTGTTATTGGACGATGCACTCCCACTGCAGGATCCGATCCATCAAACCAATGCCTTTGACCCGGATACCGGCGAATTCGGAACCGGTACACCATCGGAAAGCCCTTCTGCAGCTCACTGGCTCGGCACCGACAGCATTGCGCGCGATGGTTTCGCCCGCATTGTGCACGGGTCCTGGGTCAGCTTGGTCGTAGCTCTCGTTTCCGCCACCTTTGGCATCGTTGTCGGTGGCTTCTTAGGCTCCCTCGTCGGCTTCGTCCGGGGCAAGACCGAGACAGTCATCATGTCGGCCATCGATGTGATCCTGGCATTCCCAGCCTTGGTTTTGTTGCTCGCCATGGTCTCCATCTTCGAGGTCCGCAACTTGTATGTGATCAGCTTGGTCATCGGATTCCTGTCAATTCCCGCCTATACGCGGGTGGCTCGGGCTAACAGCCTGGCTATCTCCAATCGCGAGTTCGTTTTGGCCGCCCAAGCCATTGGTACCAAGCCGAGCAAGATTCTCTTCCGAGAGATCATCCCGAACGTCTACCAGTCCCTGCTGTCCTATGCCTTGGTCGCCGCTGCGTTTGTCATTGTGGTCGAAGGAACGCTCTCGTTCCTGGGGTTGAGCGTGCAGCTGCCAACACCGACGTGGGGCAATATGATCAATGAGGCCCGGTCGAATATCAACCTGACCGTGTGGCCGGTTGTTTGGCCATCGCTGGCGCTGACTTTCACTGTTCTCTCGTTCAACCAAATCGGCGACTTCTTCCAGAAGCGCAACGCCGTCCGCGGCTCCGCCCTCTAACGCCCAGATTCCAGACTTCGCCCTCGGAGACTCTCAACTGGCACCGCCAGCATGAGGGAGTGAGAGAGATGGTGGGCGACAATGGAGTCAGAAGTCAGTCATCCGAGGCAGACTGTTGGCGTGACTGCTCAAGTACCTCCACCAGACACGAGGCCCATCGGACCGTTCGGCGATTGAGCCGTTCTATGTGATGGAGGTCATGCGAGCGGCAGCCCAGCGTGAAGCGGCTGGCCATGAGGTGCTTCATCTGGAAGTTGGGCAACCATCAACTGCGGCCCCCCAAATCGTCCTCGATGCGGGGGCTGAAGCCTTAGCCATGAACAAGTTGGGCTACACCGAGGCCCTGGGTCTTCCGGAGCTTCGTCAAGCCATCTCTGACTGGTACGCCTCGGAGTACAAGATCGATGTGCCAGTCGAGCAGATCATCGCCACCACGGGCGCATCTGGAAGCTGTGTGCTGGCCTTTCTTACCCTTTGGGACCCTGGCGCTCGGGTTGGGGTGCTTGAACCTGGCTATCCCTGCTACCGGAACGACCTGCAGACCTTCGGCATCGAAGCGGTGCCAATTCCTGTCGGACCCGAGTCGAACTATCGACCAACCCGGGAACAATTGGACGCAGTCGGCCACCTGGATGGCTTGATCATTGCCAGTCCATCCAACCCAACCGGGACGGTTCTTCGACATAGGGACTTGCAAATGTTGTTGGATTGGGCGACCGAGACAGGTGCAGCCCTCGTCGTTGATGAGATCTACCACGGAATCACCTATGAAGATCCGGCCGTGTCCATCCTGGAACTCCTGGACCCTCGTACAAAGACTGGGCAGACTGGCGAATCGAGCGATTCACAAGCAACCGTGCTGGTCTTCAATAGCTTTTCCAAATTGTTTTCGATGACAGGCTGGAGGCTCGGTTGGATTGTTGCCCCACCCAGCCTGCTGACTCCGCTAGAACGACTTGCCCAAAACCTGACGATTGCGCCGCCGACACTGAGTCAGGTGGCCGGCATCGCTGCTTTCGAAGGAATCGAGGAGTGCCGGGCGAATGTTGACCGATACCGGATCAATCGAGACCTGCTCGTCGCCGGGTTGCGACAGGCCGGAATCACCGAGCTTGCGCCCCCCGACGGAGGCTTCTACATCTGGTGCGACATCGCTCACCTGCTCAACAGCGATACTCCCGACAGCCAAGCCCTCTGCGCTGCGTGGCTGGAAGAGATCGGCGTGGCGGCGACTCCGGGAATCGACTTTGACCCGCAAAGGGGCCATCGCTTCGTTCGGTTCTCCTATGCTGGCGAACCCCACGAAATGACCGAGGCCATGAAACGAATCGCAAGTTGGATCCAATCGGATGGAGGTCGCCAAGATGAGCGAAGCTAGTGAAAGGGCAATCTCGAGATCAGGAAGTAGCAGCGAAGACCAGAAGCCCGCCGCCTTCGATGCCAGCGACTCAGCACCTCAGCCTGGTGCATCCTCGGGATCCCCTCACCTAACTCCTCGCTGGCGGACCTTGATGTTTCGCGGTGCGACAAGGGCCTGCCCGGCATGTGGCAAGCGAGGTCTCTTCGGCTGGAGCGTCACCATTGTCGAAGACTGCCCTCGATGCGGTCTTCACTTCGAACGAATTGAAGGTCACTGGATTGGCGCCATTGGAATGAACACGATCTTCAGCTTCTTTATGATCATGCTCACCCTGATTGTTGGTCTGGTCTCGACCTTTCCGGACTTCCCAGTCAAGGAACTGGTCCTGTTCAGCATCGCAGTCGCCATTCTCCACCCGATCCTCTTCCAACCGACCGCCCAAACCCTGTGGTCTGCGGTCGACATGCTCATGCGCAAGCTTGAGCCGCACGAAGTGGACTGGCGATTTGTGAGCCGCAAACGCATTCGCAAACAGAAGAAACTGACTTCATGACTGAAACCACAGAACACTTCGACCTCATCATTATCGGAAGCGGCTCGGGCAACTCGATACCCGAAGACCTCCAAGGTTGGAGGATTGCACTGGTAGAGCGGGATGTCTTCGGGGGAACCTGCCTCAACCGAGGCTGTATCCCATCCAAGATGTTCGTGCTCCCTGCCGATGTCGCTGTCTCTGCCAGTAACAGTGAGCATCTTGGCCTGGACACGACCTTCAACGGAGCTGACTGGCCAGCGATCCGTGACCGTGTTTTCGGCCTGATCGATCCCATCGCTGCTGGTGGCGAAGAATATCGGGCGACTGGATCCCCGAACGTCACCTTGATTCGGGGGACCGCGCGGTTCGTTGGCGACAAGATGTTGGACGTCGAGGGCAGACAGATCACCGCTGACAAAATCCTGGTGGCCACCGGATCTCGACCCTTCGTCCCGCCAATTCCGGGCCTGTCCGAGACTCGGCATCACACCTCTGACACCATCATGCGCCTAGATGACTTGCCTGAACGAATTGGCATCATTGGTGGTGGATTCATAGCTGTGGAGATGGGGCACGTCTTTGCTGGACTGGGCTCGAAGGTCACCCTGTTCAATCGCTCAAACTGCCTTATTCGCGATCACGACACCGACATCGCAACGAGGTTCACCGAGTTGTTCAGCCAGCGGGTCGATCTCCGTTTGGGCCAACTCCCAGACAAGGTCGACGAAGCCGGCGACGGCTCCATCCTCTTGCGACTCGGTGACGAAACCGTGGAGGTAGATGAGTTGCTGGTGGCCACAGGCCGCACGCCAAACAGCGACTTGGTCCAAGCGGAGGCGGGCGGTATCGAAACCCGGGGGAACGGCCGCATCAACATCAACCTCCGCATGGAAACAAATGTCGACGGCGTTTGGGCAATTGGCGATGTGGCCAACGATCACCAGCTCAAGCATGTTGCTAATGCCGAAGTGAAAATTGCCTTTTGGAATATCGCCAATCCGAACTCGCCGAGAGAAATGGACTACCGGGCGGTACCGAACGCCGTCTTCAGTGGTCCGCAGGTCGCCAGCGTAGGACGAACCGAGGAGGACCTGCGCTCCCAGGGGATCCGCTACCGGGTCGGCCAACGAGACTTCGGAGGCACTGCCTATGGTTGGGCTCTTGATGACCACTCGTCATTTGCCAAAGTATTGGTGGACGACAAGACCGACTTCATTCTGGGCGCCCACATCATCGGTCCTCAGGCGGCATCATTGATTCAGCCCCTGATCCAGGCAATGCAGTTCGCTCAAACTGCGTCCGACCTCGCAACAAAGGTCTTCTATATCCATCCAGCTCTGACTGAAGTGGTTGAAAACGCCCTTCTAGCGGCTGGCGAGGCTGATCCGTCCTGATTATTCAGAATCGCCCTAAACAGGGCATTTGGCTCAGGATGTAGCGATCTCGGACCGATACTGTGGTATTCGCCTGCTGGAGTCCTGCCACGGGCGCGCATCCTTGTGTGAGAACGATGCAGTGGAGACCCTGTGGTAACTGACGCCAAGAAAATCGCCAATGTCCTCCGATACGTCCCTGGGGCGTGTCTGATCGTTGAGGAGGGTGTTGTCAAGGGTGCCAATGGTGAAGCAATCGGAGTGAGCGGGATCCCTCGTCAGCATCTGATTGGCGTTCCTCTGGTCGAACTGACCATTGATGGCGACGAGGAGGCCGTGCTTGCCTGCATGGCCAGCGAAACCGAGGGCGTACACCGTCTAGCCACCCGTCTGAATGCTGGCCTGGCACCGATCGAGCTTGCCTTCCGCTCCATCACCTCCCAAATCCACATGGTCGGCCTTCGCAGTATGGCCTTAGAGCACGACTTGTCCGCAGCAGCCGGCGCAGAGCTAACCCATGATCAGGTCACCGGCTTACCGAACCGCGATCATGTTCTGGAACGCCTTCACGATCGGATTTCTGTCACACCGGCGCAGCCACTGGCTTTGATTGGCATCTGGATCGACGATCTCAGCGAACTGCAAGCGGACCGCGGAAGCCGGGTTGTTGACCGGGTTTGTCGCCAAGTCGCCGAACGCATCCAGACTCGACTTCGGGGCCCTGACTTACTTGGACGCTTTGATGACGCGGCCTTCTTAACCCTCCTGACAACCGACTCGGACCTGGAGCAGCTACGAATTATTGCTGACCGATTGCGTTCAGAGGTGTCGTTTCCCGTGGACTTCGATGGTGGGCTTGTCTCCTTCACCGCCAGTGTGATGGTCGCTTCGATCGGTCCGAAGCGACCCTCGATCGAGCGAATTGTCTCTCGCCTCGAAGCGGTGGGAAACAAGGCGGCCGCCAGTGGCGGAAACAGAACTGATATCTTCACCCTTTGACAACACCAAACTAGTCGGGGGAACAATATGGGTGAGCCTGCCAATACGGCATCGAGCAATGGAACAAGCGTGCCCTACAGCAAGGGCTTGCACGAAGTAGCGGATGGAGTCTTCGCCTATCTGCAACCAGACGGCGGCTGGGGCTGGAGCAACGCAGGACTGGCCGCTGGTGACGGGACATCCATGCTTGTCGACACCCTGTTCGACCTCAAGTTGACCCGGTCAATGCTGGACGAGATGGCTGCGGTCACCGACTCGATCCCCATTGGAACGCTCGTCAATACCCATGCCAATGGCGATCATTGCTATGGCAATCAATTGGTCACCGGTGCCGAGGTCATCACCTCAGCCGCCTCAGCATCAGAGATGGAAGCCCTTCCTGCAGCCGCCCTGGCCGCCATGATGGATATGGACTTTGGGACCAACACCAACCGCTACCTGAAGGAGTCCTTTGGACCCTTCACGTTCACCGGGATCGACCCTCCAAGGATTGACCGGACCTTCAGTGGCGAACTCAGTCTCGATGTCGGCGGCAGAACGGTCGAGCTCTTGGAAGTCGGCCCCGCCCATACAGCGGGCGATGTCCTGGTTCATCTTCCTAAAGAAAACGTGATTTTCACTGGTGACATTCTCTTCATCAACGGCACACCACTGGTCTGGGATGGACCCGTTAGCAATTGGATAGCGGCTTGTGATCGCATTCTCGCCCTTGACTGCGCGGTTATCGTGCCCGGGCATGGTCCCTTGACCGATGCCGACGGTGTGCGAGCGGTGCGGGACTACCTCAGTTTTGTGGTCGAGGAGACCACCAAACGGCACGCAGCCGGTCTCAGCGCGATCGAAGCGGCAAAGGACATAGAGCTTGGGTCCTATGAGCAATGGTCAGACTGGGAACGCATCGCCATCAATGTAGACACCGTCTACGGAGAGTTGGATGCCAGTCATGCCTCGCCGGGCGTCATCGGGCTCTTTGGCCAGATGGCCAATCTCAAACTCGGCTGACCGGCAACCGAAAGTGAGCTGCTAGAGCTTCAAGGCCCGAGCAACGTTTGGGTTCGAGCCAAGCGCGACTTCGAGAACCTTTGGCAGCTCGTGGGCGAGCACATCCCACATGCGGTCAAGTAGTTCAGCTGTCATGACCAGTTCATGGGAAACGCCCAAGGATGCTTGTCTTCGGACCCGGTCGGCCAGGGTTCGGACTCCGATCAAGGTGGCGGCAACGCCCAGATCCAAGGGTGCCGCACCGGCTGCTCGAGCGGCTCGAACGCGAGCTTCAGTATCAACGGCCAGATCCTCAACGATGAGACCGACGAGGCTGTCATAGATCTCACGAGCCGCACGCGGTGACCTCAGCAAGAGGGTCTGGGTAGCGCTCCGGCCAGCCAGATGAGACAAGCGCCTGATCTGGGCCTGTATGCCTATCGCCCAAGCCTCGCCATCGTTTTGGCGCTGGCCTGATTCCTGACTGTCGTCAGGTGTTGACCTCTGGTTTTCGGACTCCGCGGTATGGGGAGGTTCGCTAGTTGGCGATGAGTAGGGAGGGGAGAAGGCCGATTCCGGACCTGAATGCTGGTCGTAGGCGAGACGAGCCGGGGGGTCACTCAATACGCGCCATGCTTCGTTAAGTTCAGCCATCGAGCGGCCGTCGTCATTCATTCCGGAGACATCCGGATGCAGCGCTCTGGCCCTCGCTCGATAGGCGACCCTTAACTCGTCGGTCGTGCAGCCGGGATCCACATTAATGATCTGGTAGAGGGAGGCTCCGGATGCTGGCACCGATTCAGTGTGCCCGCGTCGACTCCACGGTGCTACACGAGTTTCCGCTGCCCAACCAGGGAGCGAGGGTGCGGGATAGAGCTCGGCATACGAGCCAAGGACAACCCGGGGGATAGCACAATCTCGTTGCGGTGGCCCAGGGCCCAACTCAGTGCAGCTTCAGTCAAAGACCACCAGCGTTTCCTGGAATCGCGATCTAGGCTCTGTCGATGCCCCAACCTGAACAGCGCCGAAACCTGTTGCACATTATCTCCGGCCTGAACTGGGAGAGAGCCAAAGAACTGGGCGAACTCAGAGATCCATCCTTGGAGCGCGAGGGATTCATTCACTGCTCATTTGCAGATCAGGTGCTCATACCCGCCAACGAGCGATTCATTGGCCAGACCGACCTGCTCTTGCTGATCATCGACCCAGCAGACTTGACGAGTCGACTTGTCGTCGAGGACTCCTACGGGTCTGGCAATGAGTTTCCTCACGTCTATGGCCCCATCGAGATTGAAGCAATCGTACAGACGGTGCCCTTTCCCTGTAACAAGAGCGGCGCTTTCTCCTTGCCGGAAGGTGTTTGAGTCATTGTTGACATCAATTCAATGTTGACGCTTATACAAGCATCTACATGGGTCGACAATGTAGGCACAGGCTTAGACCTGCACCTGGCTGATCTTGGCGGCAACCAAGGATCTGGCCAGCGATCGGCATTGGTCTCGGGGGTGGAAACACCCACACACGACCGGGACCAATGCCGGTCACCTCTCAAGGAGTCACTACCTTTGTTCGGCGGCTGCCTGGCGCATCGCCCTACCGATCGTCCGGGATCCAGGACTCAAGCGGTACGCCAAGCGCGTCAACGATTCGATTGGCGTAGGCGTAGTACGCGACAACCTCGACAATGTCCAGGATGTCACGGTCGCTGAAGTCCGCTTCTCTAAGGGCTGCCACGTCGTCGACTGTCATTGCCGCCGGAGATCTGGTCAGCTTGACCGAATACCGCAGCATTTCGAGGCGTTGTGTCGAGATGTCGGCTCGTTGCCAATCATCTTCGATAGCGGCCAGCAGATCGTCGTCTTTCATGAGTTGGCGCAGACCGCGCCGATGATGACTCACTCAATAGTGGCACTCGTTCTCAAGACTGACCACCAAGGCAATGAGTTCCCGTTCCACCTTTCGCAAGGTCTTGGTTCCAGCCATGGCGGACTGGTACAGCCCGGAATGAGCCGACATCGCCCGAGGGTTAAGGGAATGGATCGCCATGATTTCGTCGACCCGTCCATACTTTCGATCAACTACCTCGGCATACATGTCGCCCAACGCTCCGGTCCATTGATCATCGGGAATCGTTTCTATCCAAGCCATCAGATCTCCTCGTCTTCAATGTCGGGGGAGCCACTCGCTATCACCCGAAGGACCTTGGCCGCCTCTGTGTCAGGGTTGACAAGACAAAGGCGGAACACCTTGGCCCCGTCGTGACTGGTTGGCAAGCAAAGGATCGTTCCCGCCTTGCGATGAGCCTCCGCCCATTGGACCATCCCAGAATCGTCAAGGTCGGGTCGTCGATACAGGATGACGTTCAAGTCAGGCGTCTCGACCAATTCTAGAACATCGGATGCTTCGATGCCGGTAACAATCTCCGCAACCGTTAGCAGGACCTTGTCAATTGCGGCGGCATACATGTCGGTGCCATAAGTGGCAAGAGAGAACCACAAAGGCAAGCCGCGAACACGGCGCGACAAATGAATGGCGTAGTCCGCAGGGTTCCACTCGTCCCGGTCTATCTGATCCAGATACGGGGCAATCTGTGAGTGAGCCGCCGCCGCATGGATCGGCTCTCGGTAGATGAGTGCACAACAGTCATAAGGAGCGAAAAGCCACTTGTGCGGATCGACGACGAAACTATCTGCTCGATCGATCCCGTCAAACCGAGGCCGAGCTGAAGGCGAGGCCATAGCAGCCAAACCCAACGCTCCATCAACGTGAAGCCAGACCTCTTGTTGCTGGCAAACGTCAGCAATGGCCGACAATTCGTCAATGATGCCTGCATTGGTGGTACCAGCGGTAGCCAGTACCGCAAAGACATCGTCACAACCGGCCAGTGCTTCTGCCAGGGCTCGCCCCGTCATTCTCCCGCGATCGTCGGTTCCCACCTCACACACGCCAACGTCCAGCACCTTGGCTGCGGCCGCGATACTGGAATGGGCTGAGGTCGTAGTTGCAAGGCGCCAGCGTTTCACGCCGGGTTTTCGCGCTCGAGCCCGTTCACGGGCCGCGTGCAAGGCACTCAAGTTGCCGATGGTGCCGCCAGACACGAACACACCGCCCGCGGTTGCTGGCATACCAGCCAGGTCGGCGATCCAGCGCAACGCTTGGTTCTCGGCTGCAATCGCGCCCGCACCAGTTTCCCACGTGCCACCAAAGATCTCCGCTGCGGAAACGGCAATATCAAAGGTCAATGCGGCAGGCGTCGGAGCCGCAGCGACGTAGGCCAGGTTCATGGCTTCGTCTTGAGCCCGGGTGGCGGGAACGATGATCTGGTCGAATCGTCGTAGGGCTTCGGCCCCACCGATGCCCTTGGGTGAAACCGATCCTGCCAAGTCCCGAGCTAACTCGGTCGCCGGTCGAGCGCCGTGGCTCGGATCGGGGCCATTGATCGTCCGGTTGGCCGACCAGTCAACAATGGACTGCAACATCGGGATGTTCAGAGGAAAGAAGCGTTCCGTCATGCCCTATATCTATCAGCTGCGCATCTATCAGAGCTGTATCTATCAGAGCTACATCCAAGAGGGATGAATCTGGCGAGGCCATCCCAAACTAGGGATCAGGCTGATACGGATACTTGTTGCGAAACTCCTGGCTCTGGGAGAAGTACAGCACGACCTTGGGCTGACTGAGCCCAGCCCGCATCTGCCCTAGCCAATAGAGCAGACCCCCCGGATCACTAGCCCGATCGAGAGTGTTCTGATACACGGTCTCCAAGAAGTCAGTGTTGCTGATGAGGCCATAACTATTGGTGAATTCCTGCGATGCGCCAAAGTATTCAACAATGTCCGAGGTTCGGTGGCCCTGCCGGGCGATCGAGATCCAATATTTGGCGCCATCGACATCGGGTTCTCGATCAAAGAAGGCTCGATACAAGCGCAAGAGGTCCGCATCGCCAGCCTCGTAGTCTGTGGCTGCCACGATCTCGTCGATGGAGTCAGCTTCGGCTACGAGTCCAACCTTGGTGCTAGGAACCCCGGGGTCAGTGTCAGGAACCGAATTCGTTACCAGATAGATGGTGTTGTTTCGCTTTGACATCACGTACAGCTCGCCCTGTGGTCCTTGCCCAAAACGGACATCAGCCCGGCTTCCGGAGTAGAGAGGCGAGTCATCAAAAACATCGCGGAGTGAGACCCGCGGCACGGCGGGAGTGGCGACTGAGTTGTCATGATCGAACAGGATTGACACAGACCCAATCGGAGCCTGGCTCAGTTCACTCGGCTCGTCCCGGCTCAGGTTGCCCACTTCTAAGGTCGTTGTCGCTGAGGCCATGGCCTGTATCGGGCTGTGAAACAACCGTCCGGTCGTTGGAAAGTCGGCGAAGAAGTATTGGCCGTCTAGCTCCGAACCATTGTCGATGGCGTATCCACCAGCGATGGCCGCACCGTTGAAGAAGGATCCCGGCAGTCCGTCGTGTCCGTATTGGAGGGCGGGGTAGGTGAATCCGAATTGGACTTCATTGCTCGGAAGGGCCGACACTCCGGTGAGCACGCCACCGGCGATCTCGTGCACAAAAGTGCCCTCCCGTTGGGGCCATCCATAGTCACCCCCGGGAGCGATGATGTTGATCTCCTCAACATTGTCGCGTCCAGGTTCAGCAACAATGAGCAGGCTCTGGCCAGCGAGTTGGGCGAAGGCCAGATGGTGAGGGTTGCGGTGGCCGAGCGAGTAGACCTCGTCCAGCATCGAGGTGTCGTCAACGAATGGATTGGATGTTGGGACTGAATAGGGATTCGCACCTGACTGCAGCGGATCTATCCGAATGATCTTGCCGAGCGCGTCATTGAACTGCCCGCCGCCGGCGACCGCTGACTGAACACTTCCGTCGCCGTGGCCGATGTAGAGCAAGCCGTAGTCAGAGTCACCGTTCACGGCGAACGGGTTGAAGGTGATCTGCTTGATCGGATGGTCATAGACCGGCATGCCGACACGAAAGACCTCTCGGTACGAAGCAGGGTTGACCACACCGCTCGCCAGATCCACGTGAAACTCTAGCAAGACGCTGTCGGCGGCAACGGTGTTGGCCACGTCACTCAAGTAATGATGCGCAGCTGGAGTTGGCGGCCGCGTCGCCATGACCGAGACATAGAACAGGCCGTTGCTGGCGAAGTCCGGGTGGAAGGCGAGTGAGCGAAGGCCACCGTGAAATGGCGACGAGATGTCCAAGACCGTGTCCGACCCAGCCGCAATCGCAGCGCCGACGTCAAGAAAGACCGTGGGTTCCAGCTCTTCGTTGACTCGGTTCAACTCATAGATCAAGCCACCTCGTTCGGTGGTGACGAACAAGCGCTCGCCGATGCTCGCCAGAGAGTTCAGGCGGGGAGCTACGCCAAAGGAGTTGTTGGGAATGGTAGCGATGGGGGCAAGCTCGACAGTAACCCCGAGGTCGACTGATGCCTCGGGCAGTACCGAGTCAGCTCCTGCCGTTTGGGTGACGAAGAATGTGCTGGTCCAGAGCAGTAGCCCCGCAATGACGGTTCGCCCAATGATTTGCCTTCGTGACCGCTTGACAGTTGAATCCACCGGTTCCCTCCCCGTGCGACCGTACTCGTTGACCCCTGAATCAATCAAGAGGCGCCCTTACTGTGACACTTCGAGGCTCAGACTCCAACGAGGCATGCTGCAGCACACATCGTTAGCGCTCGGGTCGCAGGGCAGGTGCTACGGTCGCTCCATGACCACCTTGCTTGACCGTTTGGCCACCGTATTGCAGCCCGAGCAGATCCTCGTTGGGGATCAGATCAATGAGGACTATTCCCACGACGAGGCTGTCACCGTCGACCCAGTCATGCCGATGCTCGTTGTGCGGCCAAGGTCCACCGCTGACATAGCATCCATCGCGGCACTGGCCAATGAGCTCGGTGTCTCCATCACGGCTCGTGGGAGTGGAACCGGTCTTTCCGGTGCAGCGATAGCAAATGAGGATGGGATCCTGCTGTCGCTTGAGTTCATGAAGGACATCATTGAGGTAGACCAAGCCAACCACGTAGCCGTTGTTCAACCCGGCGTCACTCTTGGAGAACTGGATGAAGCCCTTGCACCGCTTGGCTTGGTCTATCCAATCATGCCCGGCGAAGCCTCCGCCTCGCTCGGGGGTAATGTCGCCACCAACGCAGGAGGCATGCGGGCAGTCAAGTACGGCGTGACCCGGCACCAGGTGCTGGGCATGGAAGTCGTGCTCGCCACTGGAGAAGTGATTCGGGCTGGCGGAAAGTACGTCAAGGCGACAACGGGCTATGACCTTGGTCAGCTCATCATTGGATCCGAAGGCACCCTGGCCATCATCACTGAAATCACCTTGAAGGTTGTTCCCCGCCTCAATCACACGGCAACGGTCCTTGCTCCGTTTGGAGCCATGAGGAATATCACCGAAGCCGTACCCAAGATCATCGGCGACGGACTTGGGCCGCTCATGCTCGAATACATGGACGCCTTGGCCATGGCCTCGACAACCCAGTCGGCCGGACTCGAGCTCGGTATTCCCCAAGCCGTGCAAGACGAAGCGGTGGCGTACCTGCTCATGGTGTTGGAAAGCAGTAGCGATGAGCGATTGCAACAAGACACCGAGCGGGCAGCAGAACTACTGGCCGAACTCGGCGCCCTGGATATCTACGTCCTACCACCAGGAGCTGGACGCGAGATGCTGGAAGCGCGGGAGAACGCATTCTGGGTCGTCAAAGAAATGGGAGTCAACGACATTGTTGACGTGGTTGTGCCACGAGCCTCCATCCCTGAATACATGGAACAGGTCGCTGGACTAGCCGAGGCCAACGAAGCTTGGGTTGCCGGCGCGGGACATGCTGGTGATGGCAATGTGCACATGTCGGTCTTCCAACCGGACAAAGAGAAATGTCAACAGCTCATGACGGACATCCTGTCGGCGGGAATGGACCTTGGCGGGGCGATTTCTGCTGAGCACGGAATCGGCTTGGCCAAACTGCCCTACATGATGGAACTGGAAGACCCAATCAAGATCGCCCTCATGCGCGGCATCAAGGCAGCGTTTGACCCGAACGGGATCCTAAACCCAGGGAAGGTCTTCCTATGAGCGAGGCGAATGAGCCCAACGATGGCGAAACCTCAATGAACGGCGCTCAGGCTCTGATCCAGACGCTGGTCGACTCCGGCGTCGACACCTGCTTCATGAACCCCGGCACATCCGAGATGCACTTTGTCGCCGCCCTGGATGATGTGCCCCAGATGAGGGGAGTGTTGACCCTGTTTGAGGGTGTTGCCACCGGGGCAGCGGACGGCTTTGGCCGCATGGCCGACCGTCCAGCGTCCACCCTGCTTCATCTTGGACCTGGGCTTGGCAACGGCATTGCCAATCTGCACAATGCTCGCCGGGCTCGAACACCACTGGTGAACATCGTTGGCGACCACGCCACTTACCACAAGGAGTTGGACGCTCCGCTCGAATCCGACATCGCTGCCCTGGCTGGCAATGTGTCGGGCTGGGTTCACACATCCCAGTCTTCGGACTCGGTCGCTCAAGACACCGCCAATGCTGTCGCTGCAGCGTCGGGCTCTCCTGGCCAGGTTGCCACCCTGATTCTTCCCGCCGATGTCTGCTGGAACCAAGCCAACGGCAGTGCCCCACCGGTCAAGGTCGCCTCTTCGGCCGGTGTCCCTGAGAACCTGATCAATCAGGCGACAGCAATTCTGAAGACCGGTCAAGCCAACCCAGGGTCGACGGCTCTGCTGCTTGGAGGCTCACTAGGACAGACGCCGGCCCTCGAAGCGGCGAGCCGGATTTGTCAAGCAACAGGAGCCAAGTTGCTGGCTGAGACCTTTCCCACGCGATTAGCGCGTGGTGCTGGCATCCCAGCGGTTGAACGATTGGCTTACCTGGCCGAATTTGCCCAGATGCAACTGGATGGGATCCAACACCTATTCCTTGTTGGCAGCACCGAACCAGTCTCGTTCTTTGCCTACCCGGACAAGGCGGGCCGCCTGGCAATGAAGGGGTGTGAGATCCATGTGCTGTCTGCTCCGGATCAGGACGGTCTCGGTGCGCTCCAGGCAATCGCTGACCTGGTCGATGCGCCAGCGAACAGCTTCCTCGCGGCCCCTGCGTCTCGACCTGAGTTGCCAACAGGCACCTTGGATGCCCAGGCAGTAGGCCAAGCTGTTGGGGCACTCATGCCGGAGGGTGCCATCATCTCCGACGAAGCCAATACTGCTGGCATCTTCCTCCCTGGCTCCACCGCTGGCGCACCGCCACATGACTGGCTTTGTCTGACCGGGGGAGCGATTGGTCAGGGAATGCCTCTGGCCACCGGTGCCGCCATGGCTAGCCCGGGACGTCGAGTGATTAATGTTGAGGCGGATGGCTCGGCCATGTTCACCCTGCAAGCGCTCTGGACCCAGGCCCGTGAAGGTCTTGACGTCACGACGATCGTTCTCAACAACGGTTCTTATGCCGTTCTGAAGATGGAGTTGGATCGAGTGGGTGCCCAAGAGGCCGGCCCCTTAGCCTCCGCCATGCTGGACATCTCTCAGCCAAGACTGGACTTTGTTTCGTTGGCAGCAGGCATGGGTGTGCCAGCAACGCGAGCAACGACTGCCGAAGAATTCGTCAACCAGTTGCAGAAATCCCTCGCCAGCGAGGGCCCATCGGTCATAGAGGCCATGGTCCCGGCCAGTCTCTAGCTGGCCAATATCAAGCACCGCTGAACGGAATTGGTCTAGCTTTGGTACGGGACAATTGTTTGTCCTACTATGCAAAACTCATTCGGCCTGCAACGGGTCGCTTACATCCCGGAGAGACAATGTCCAAGAGACGCAACCGCTGGTTGTCGCTACTTGCCGTGTTTGCCCTCGTCGGAGCCTCTTGTGGTTCCGACAGCAGCGACGACGCATCAGCAACAACTGTCGCCGAAGAAGATTCTTCGGACGACACCACTGCCGATACCGAAGCCCCCTCAGACGATGGGGATGAAGAGACGCCGGATGAGCCAGCCAATACCGATCCGATCAAGATTGGATCGCTGACCTCACTAACCGGACCGTTCACCCCATGGGGAATCCCATCAAGCCAAGGCATGCAGTTGGCGGTTGATGAGATCAACGCTGCCGGGGGCATCGACGGTCGCATGCTCGAACTCATCATTGTTGATGATCAGTCTGACGCTGAAGAGGCTGTCAAGCAGATCGAGAAGTTGCACGAAGAGGGCGTAGTTGCCGTTGGTGGAACCATCTCCAGCGGCATTGCAATTGCCACTTCGTTGGTGGCTGAGGAAGCGCAGATTCCGCTGTTCCTTTCCAAGGCTGGATCTTCGGCCATCCTGACCGCCGACAGCCGGTACACCTTCCGCACCTGCTTGCCGGCTGCCCCAATGATTGCTTCTCCTTGGGCTGCATATGCCCAACAAGAAGGTTTCACCAAGGTCGGCGCAATCATTGCTGACTACGCCTGGGGACAGTCATTCAAGTCCGCCGCCGAAGCCGCCTTCGCTGAACTAGACGACATCGAGCTACAGGTCGAGGTCGCTCCGGTTCCAGAGAAGGACTTCACCACCTACCTGCGTAGCTTGGAAGCGTTCGAGCCGGATCTGATCTTGGCTACCGGTCACCCACCAGGAACCGGACCAATCCTGCTCCAGACAGCTGACTTAGGACTCGACGCTGCGGTGAGCGGGCCATCCGCATCGCTGGGCGCCGTCGTGGCCGGAGTTGGCGATGACGTAGCCATCAACCGATTCGTTGACTACAGCTGCGCTGACTATTTCAGTGACTCCTACGCCGAATTGGCTCCCCGCTATATTGCCAATTCCGGTGAGTCCTTCATGGAAGATGATGCAGTCGCTGGCTATGGCGTCGTGACGATGCTGGCCGATGCAATTGGCGCTGTTGGTGACGATCCTGCCGCCATTAGCGAATACCTACATGGCCAGACCTACACACTGGATGGCATGGCCTCCCCAGTGAGCTGGACCGAATGGGGAGAGCTAGCAACATCTCAGCTCCTCCTGGTCAAGGTTGGCGCTGGACCGGCACCTGAAGGCCTGAACGCTGGTGGCGACTGGTACCCCGAGAAGCTGTTCCTCTCGGAGCCGCTCGAGCCGTTCGTCCCCTAGCAAGTGTCGTTCCTAGAACTCAACGATGTTGAGAAACACTTCGGCGGTCTTCCGGCCGTCGGCGGTGTGAGCCTCCGGGTCGACGAGGGTGAGATTCTCGCCCTCGTCGGCCCCAATGGGGCAGGCAAGAGCACACTGCTCAAAGCCATCAGTGGCATGCAGCCAGCAACACGAGGCAGCATCAAATTTCTGGGCCAAGAACTGACTGGCCTCAAAGCCCATTCGGTTCGTGGCCACGGTGTAGCCATGGTGCTGCAAACACCCCGGGTGTTTGAGTCGATGACCGTGCTGGAAAATGTTGCTGTCGGTGCGATCTTTGGTGGATCCGATGGCCGACCCGATTCGACAACCGCGACGAGCGCCGCCCTCGAAGCCTTGGACTTTGTGGGGCTGTCCAGCTATGGCGGTGAAGAGGTGCATTCACTGAACCTGCATCAGCAACGCTTCCTCGAACTTGCTCGAGCCCTGGCAGGCAAACCGAAACTGCTCCTCCTGGACGAAGTCATGGCCGGGCTGAACGACACGGAGCTTCAAGCGTCCATCGATATTGTGCGCAGGGCCCGCGATCAGCTGGGTATTACGGTGATCTGGGTAGAGCACGTCATGAGCGCCGTCATGGCCCTGGCCGAACGCATCGCCGTCCTTGATCTTGGCCTCTTGATCGCTGATGGCGAACCGACTGAAGTCATGCAGATGCCCGACGTCGTGACCGCCTACCTCGGCTCGGAGATCGTGGCGTGAGCGAACCTCTCTTGAAGCTGGATGGACTCTGTGCTGGCTACTTAGGCCAGGACGTTGTGCACGATGTTTCGCTGTCGGTCGCCGAAGGCGAAGCCGTTGCTGTTATTGGCTCAAACGGTGCAGGCAAGACGACCATGTTGCGGGCCGTTTGTGGTCTGATGACTCCCTCCAGTGGCGCTGTCTACTTTGACGGAGTCGACATTGCGGGTGACAAGGCACACCGGGTGAGCCGTTCGGGCGTGGTCTACGTGCCAGCCGAACGACACCTCTTTCCCCAAATGTCGGTGAAGGAGAACTTGATCCTTGGCGCGTACCCCAAACGACCACCAGCCTCCCAGCTTGACCAGGTCTTCGATCTCTTTCCTCGACTCAAGGAGCGTGAATCCCAGCACGCCGGAACCATGAGCGGGGGCGAGCAACAGATGTTGGCAGTTGGTCGAGCCCTGATGGCCGCACCCCGGGTCCTCATGCTGGATGAGCCAACGACAGGCTTGTCACCCCTGCTCGCCACTGAGGCTTACAGGGCACTAGCCGAACTGCGAAGTGCTGGCCTGACCATCCTGGTGGCCGAGCAACAAGTACCCCTTGCCCTCGGCCTAGCCGATCGAGGCTATGTGCTGGACCACGGCAGAATTGGCTTGACAGGCACAGCGGATGAACTTCGCAATGACCCTGACGTACGAAAGGCCTACCTCGGTGTTTGATACGACGACGGGCAACAAACAGCCAGATAGACAATCCGATGAACAGCTGATGAGGAGCACTTCATGACCGCAGTAGTGATGGACGGCATCGTGCTCGGTCTCCAGTTCGGAATCCTTGGGGTCGGCCTAACCCTGGTCTATGGACTCGGGGGAGTGCTGAACCTGGCCCACGGGCAGATGGCTGTTGCCGGTGCCATGGTCATCTCCCGGCTCACCGACGGTGGCATGGGAACCTTCTTGGCCGTGGCTATCGGCATTGTCGCCGTTGGCCTCTTAGGCATGGTCATCGACCTCACCCTGATGAAAGCGGTTTACGGCGAAGAAGGAGAAGGGCGAACGCTGCTTGGTCTCTTACTAATGTTGGGAGTCGGCTTCATCATCGACGGGGTTCTGGAATGGCGCTATCCCATTGAGGCTCTGACACTCCGAGTGGCCGGAGACCCAATCGACATTCTGGGAGTCTCCATGCGCCGCGGCTCCCTGGTGGCATCCGCCATCATCTTGCTAGTTGGCGCTCTGCTAGTTGCCTTCTTCCGCTTCACAACCTTTGGCCGAGCGACTCGCTCAGTCATCCAGGACGAAAATGGAGCACGACTGGTCGGAGTGAATCCGTCTGTTGTGCGAACAACGATCTTTGCCTTGAGTGGCGTGCTCGGCGGCATCGTCGCCGTTACCCGAGCCATGACAACGCCAGTCGGATCAACCGACGGCATCGAACTCACCATCTTTGCCCTCATTGTCGCCGTCGTTGGTGGCCTCGGGAGCGTCTCTGGGGCTTTCCTGGCGGGCATCCTTCTTGGCATCGTGAGCACGGTGAGTGCCTTCTACATCGGCTCCTACATCACCACCATCATCTTGTTGGTGGTGTGCGCTGTCACCATCGTTGTGCGGCCCAGCGGCTTGCTCGGAGTTCGCTCATGACTGCCCTCGATCCAACGGTCGATTCAGAGCCAGCAGGTGATCATCGAATGGCGGCTGCCGCATCAGTCAAGAATTCCGTTCTGGCGGACTTCCTTCCTATTGTCATCATCGCCGGGCTTCTGGCGCTGATCCCGCTCAAGTTCATGGATTCCCGTTCCATGATGACGGTGCTGATTAGCGGCATGTTGTTTGCCGCCTATGGGATTGCCTTCAACATCATCTTTGGCAGCACCGGTCAGCTGTTCTTGTGTGTCGGAGCACTTGCCGGCATTGGCGGTTTCAGCTCCGCCATCATGGCTGATCGACTACATGTCCCTTGGGTGCTGAGCATTCTGTTGGCGGGGATCATTGCCTCACTGGTCGGAGGACTGTTGAGCTGGATCGCGGTCACTCGCTCGCTGGACACCATCTTCATTGGCATTGTCACGCTGGCCTTTTCACTCTCCTTTGAGAACTTCGTCTTAGGCAAGGGCGATTGGACCGGCGGAGAAGACGGCTTGCGAGTGGCGGCCAGCAAGGAGTCGATTCTGCGGGAACAGGTCAAGCCGTACTACGTCTTCTTGGCCCTAGTAATCGTGTACCTCATCTTCTACCGGCTACTGCAGCGCTCACATATTGGATGGGCATTCAAGGCCTTGAAGGACGACGAGGTCGCTGCCGAGCTGGCAGGCGTAAATGTCACCAAGTATCGGGTCTACGCCGGACTCATTGGTTCTGGCATGCTTGGGATCGCGGGCGCAATGTTCGCCCATCAAGGCCGAGGATTCATTGGAAGCACGACCTATGCCTTTGGAGCGGTAGATGTTCGGGTTCTGGTGATGCTGGCCTTTGGTGGCATTGGGTCGTTGCTTGGGCCGGTCCTGGGCGCCTTTGTGTTCACCATTCTTGATGAACTGTTGGATTCTCAAGCCCAACTCCGAGAAGTTCTCTATGGCATCGTGACAGTGTTCTTGTTCTTGGCTTTCCGCCGAGGTGCAATTCCTTCGGTGACGGCATTATTCAAGAAGAAGCCAACCAGCGGCTCGGGCTAGCGTTTGAAGAGGCCAAGTTCCATGGCCCGAGTGATGGCGTGGGAGCGCTTGCTCACACCGAGCTTGCGATAGATGGACTTGGTGTGGGTCTTGACCGTCGATGGCGCAATGTAGAGCTCGTCGGCGATCTCGCGCTGAGTCAGATCTCCTCGAAGCAAGAAGGCCACAGACAGTTCCCTGTCGGTGAGAGGTTCCGCATCGACAGATGCCAATGTCGGCGCAGCGGTTCGCGGTAGTGCGTCCATTCCGTCCTGGGCGGCCGTTCGCACACCCTCGTGACCGATTCGAAGAGCAACCTCAAGAGCGGATGTGAAGTCTGCCCGAGCTGTCGCAAGGTCCCCTAGTGCGGCTGCGACATCGGCCCGAGCGCAAAGAGCTGTTCCAATGCCTTCTCCGAAGTCGACTTCGGTGGCAATAGCCAAACCCTTGTTGATCAGAACTCGGGCCTCGCTTAAGCGATCCTCTGCATAGGACAGTCTCGCCAGTTCAACCAGGACTAGCGCTTCGAACACGGTGAACCCCTGCTCGGCCAGCTCCAGGGCACCCGCTAGGTAGTCCGACGCATTTTCTTCGTCCATCCGAGCCAGGCTGACCTTGGCCCAGAGCAGCGGAGACGCCTCATTGGTGCGCTCGGCAATCTCCAAACAATCTCGCAATCGTTGGATCCCCTCTTCCCGTTCACCAAGAGCGTCCAACGCATGCCCCTCCGCCATCAAGGTGGCACATTCATTTGTCGTGTCGCCGACGGCTTGAGCGTGGCCCCGAGCCAAGACGGCGTAGTCGATTGAACGCTGGTGCTGCCCTTGGTGCCCCCAGTAATACGATAGGGCCAAGGCAATGCTCATGACCTGAGTTGGGGTCCTGGTCTCATCAGCTAGGAATTCCGACCACTTCTCAACGCCCTCTGGTCGTGCCTTGTGAACCCACCAGTTCGCCATCGGTGTAAGAATCCGACAGAAACGTTCCCTTTCGCCGCTCTGCCAGCAGCGCCGAAGCCCACTTCCCAGATTCGTAAGCTCGTAGTCATAGGTTGGGAAGGTCCGATCCGGGTCGGCCTCGTACATGGCGTCCCCAATCTCCTGGGCCAGCGCTTCGCACCACTGCAGATGCTTCTCGATCAGGGCGTCCGCTTCTTGGCTAGTCAGGCGGTCCTGTGAATCGGCTCGTATTGGCTCTAATACTCGGTATCGACCACTGGATTGATCGAACTGCACCAACGAGTGGTCGACCAGACCAACGAGTGCGCTGTCATCCTCGACCGTGCCAACGAACCTGGCAGCGGCCGAGGTGAAACCTCCCGAGAACACCGAGACAGCACCCAGCAGATTGATCTCGTCCGCAGTCAAGAAACGCCTGCTCCATTCAAGTGAAGCAACAACACTTCGCTGGTGCTCATAGAGATCCCTGCGTCTTGCCTCTAGCGACCCAGCGGGATGGACCATGGAGCTGAAGATGTCATTCAAGCTTTGTGTTCTCACGAGAGCCGCGGCCAGCTCAATAACGAGAGGTACTCCATCAGCCCTCGCACAAATACTGGCGACAATTCCTCCGTTCTGCGCAGTCAACTTGAAACTCGGGTTGGCCTGTTGGGCTCGCTGAACAAAGAGCCTCACCGCCGAATAGTCGGCGATCGCATCGCTCAGCTCGGTCGGGAAGGGAAGGGGTTGCACGCTCAGCGTGACCTCATCTTGCAGGTCCAGCGGATGACGACTGGTGGCGAGAATCGTTGTCATCCCAGACTTGGCGAGCAAGGAGGGCACCACGATGCCCACCGCATCCAAGGCTTGCTCACAATTGTCGACGACAAGCAGGGTCGGACAGACGCCCAGCGCCCCAGCAATGCGATCCAGGTCCTCGATCGGCTCACCGATGAGAGCAGAGGAAATCGAGCAAGCCACTTCTCCAATGACTTCCGCTCCGACGAGTTCGACCACAACAACTCTGGCGAATTCGGTGTCGGCTTCTTCCGCAGCCGCCGAAGCGAGGGCCGTCTTACCAACGCCCCCTGGTCCGACAAGCGTGACGAGGGGCGCGCTGGCCAGCAGTATTGCCACCTGCCGCAGGTCTTGCTGGCGACCCACCATCTCCCGAGTTGTGTCACGACGCTCGCTCACATCGCCAGCTTAGAGGCAGGCTGGATCCACCTTCGGTAGCCGTATCCCCCTTTTGGGGGATCCTCAGATCCCCCGGTCCTTGACCAAGATGGCAACATGAAGCAAGAACAGCAACAGAGCAAGCGGCTCCGAACCTACGGACCGTGGGCGGTGGTCACTGGAGCATCGTCGGGGATGGGCACCGAGTTCGCTCGTCAACTGGCCGACGAGGGCTTCAATCTGATCATTGCCGCTCGGCGGATACAACGACTGGATGAGTTGCGAAGCGAATTGATCGACGCTCACGGAGTGCAGGTGCTCACAGTCGAAGCTGATCTCACCGATCCAGCCGGAGTCGAGTCCGTCGTCAAGGAAGCCGCCGGGAAAGATGTCGGTCTCGTTGTTAGCAATGCTGGGTCGGCACGTCCCGGATCCTTTCTCAAGGTTCCTCTGGATGATCAGATTGGGACCATTGATCTGAACGTGACAGCAACGGTTCACATGGCTCACACGCTCGGAGCCCAGCTTCTGGACCGTGGCCGAGGCGGCTACATCCTGATCGGCTCGACAAGTGCTTTTGGCGGAGTCCCCTTCATGGCTACTTACGCGGCAACCAAGGCGTTCGTTGGCTCATTGGGAGCAGCGTTGCGGGTGGAGTGGAAAGGCAAGGGGGTTGATGTATTGGTCGTCCACCCCGGCCCGACCCGAACGGAGATGGTCGAGACCGATGGGGTCGAGTTTGATTCGGTTCCGATGCCTTGGATGTCTGCCCAGGACGTTGTCAGCAAATCCCTTCGCTCTCTCGGCAAGCGGGGTGAGTTGATTCCAGGCGTTCCAAACAAGATATTCCGAATGGTCACCACCCGGCTGATCCCCCGAAAGGCAGGGGTGGCGATGTCTGGAGTCCTGATGGGCAAGGTCACCAACGACGAGCTGCACTGAGTCCATTCCCAACCCCTCACATCCGCAAGTAACCCGTAGATTCACAACCCGAAATGAGAACACACCATGTCATCCTCAACCATTAGCAAATCGATCACTATCAGCGCTCCCAAGGATCGAGTCTGGCGAGCTCTCGCCGACTTTGGCAGCATCTCCACCTGGAATCCGAACGTCAACGCTTCCAAGCTGACGTCACCTCAACCTGGGGGACTTGGCGCCACGCGGCAATGCAATCTGGCCCCAATGGGCGTTGTCGACGAGAAGGTCGTGCAATGGGACGAGGAGCGGGCACTAGGAATCGAGGTCTACGAGATGCAGAAGATGCCAGGAATGCGAGAAGCAACCGCAACCTTCATTTTGAGCGACGACGAGCATGCTGGCGACGAGCAAACCAAGGTCGAACTTACCATGGGATATGAGATCGGCCTGGGCGTTCTTGGGTCCACCATGAACGCTTTGGGAATGCGTCGCCAGTTCTCCAGGGCTGCCATAGGCTTGCTGGCAGGCCTCAAGCATCATGTCGAAACTGGAGCCTCGGTAACGGGTAAGACCAAGCTGCCGACCGACGAAGTACTCGCCGTTGGGTGATTCCTCTCGGGTGAGGTTTGCACATCTCAACTGCAGCCCTTAGGGCTTGAGGGTCGTGCTTGTCCGACGGATACAAGCGAAACTCGACGGCGAAGCTAAGGTTCGCGCCATGCAGAACTCTGATGCACCATCGCTCTGGCTGGACCAAATCTCTAGCTCCGAATCGGGACTAGAAGCCAAGTCAAGGGGCCCTCTTACCGAAAGCGCTACGGTTGATATCGCCATTGTTGGGGCGGGCTACACCGGCCTCTGGTCCGCGTACTACCTAGCCAAGCAACTGCCCGGTGCTTCAATTGTCATCATCGAGTCCAAGACCGTGGGGTTTGGCGCCTCCGGTCGCAACGGTGGCTGGTGCATTGCCGAGCTTGCCAACGACTACGGGGGTGCCATGCATCACCCGATGGTCGAAACCGTTGATGAGATCGAGCGTGTCATTGCCGCGGAGGCAATCGATTGTGACTTTGCCCGAGGCGGAGAAATTCACCTGGCTCGAAATGAAGCACAGGTAGACCGACTCCGCGGCGATCTCGGTCCCGACTATGAGTGGCTGGATGCAGTCGAGGCGCAGAAGATGTGCGGTGCAAGCCAGGTCCTGGGCGGGGCGTTCACTCGCCATACAGCCGCCTTACATCCGGCCAAGCTGGTGCGCGGCCTTGCCGAAGCAGTCGAAGCACAAGGGACGAGAATCTATGAGGGCACCAGGGCCCAAGAAGTCACCGCTACCCAGGTAGTCACCGCAGCAGGCACAATCAACGCGAAGCACGTTGTCTTGGCCACCGAGGGATACACGGCCCAACTGTCTGGCCATCGACGAGACCTGATCCCGTTCTACTCCCTCATGATTGCCACCGAGCCACTGGCTCAAGACATCTGGGACCAGATCGGTTTGACGCAACGCCCGACATTCACCGACGGCCGCTACCGGGTGATCTATGGCCAACGTACTGCCGATGATCGCATTGCCTTTGGTGGTCGAGCTGCCCCCTACCGAATTGGTTCCAAGATTGACCCTGCAGTCGAGAATGACCCCGCCACCCACGAGGAGATCCGACAGACTCTGGTCGATCTCTTTCCAGTGTTGAGCGACTCTGCGATCACCCACCGTTGGGGCGGTGTACTTGGTGTTCCTAGAAACTGGAAGCCTGCAGTGTCTAATGATGAGGGCTTGTATCGAGCCGGCGGATATGTGGGCGAGGGGGTTGCAGCCACCAACCTTGCCGGTCGAACGCTTGCCGATCTCATTGCCGGTGACCATACCGAACTGACACGACTGCCTTGGGTTCGGCCACCGTCACGCAAGTGGCCGATCGAACCTTTCCGCTGGGCGGGCATCATGCTCGGGGCCGAATTGTTTGAGCGTGCTGATCGACGGGAAATGAAGACTGGCCGGCCCGCCAGAGAGGCTGGATTGGTCTGGTCTCTACTTCGCCGTTAGCAACGAACTCCTTGATCGAGATCGCCACCCCTCCCTCTGCCGTCAACTAGCTGTAGTAGGTTCTTGGTCCATCCACTGAGGGAAACGGTGCACGCTTATGGCGATACGGAAGTCTTTTTCGCGACGGATATCAAGAGGCCTATTGGCATTTATGGCCATGATGAGTCTGGTAGTGATTGGGGGAGCGAGTCCAGCGGCAGCAACCGAAGCTCCCTCTGGCGTCATCCAGATTGACACGGGAGGCGGCCACACGTGCGCTGTCCTCGGCGACGGAACCGTCAATTGCTGGGGCAGGAACAACCTTGGTCAACTTGGAGATGGCACGATCAATCCGAGTACCACGCCCATCACGGTGTCCGGGATCGACGATGCCATCCAGCTGACAACCGGATCCGATCATTCTTGCGCCTTGCTTTCGGGCGGGGGAGTCAAGTGCTGGGGCGACAATGAATTCGGTCAGGTTGGAAACGGGACCGGTGGTACGACCAACGCTTTGAGTCCGGTCGCTGTGAGTGAGATCACCAATGCCATCAACCTTTCGGCCGGCAGCGATCACACATGTGCGGCACTCAGCAATGGCTCGGTGAGGTGTTGGGGCGACAATACCTTTGGGCAGCTTGGTAATGGGTCGGTACTGACGTCCAATCGGACTCCGCAAGCCGTGACGGGAATCACCAACGCCACAGAGGTCTCGGGCGGCACCAATCACAGCTGTGCTCTTGTTGACGGTGGTGCGGTGTCGTGCTGGGGGCGAAACCTCTTTGGTCAGCTTGGTGACGGGTCCAACGCCGCCAGCCCGACCCCTGTATCGGTGAGTGGAATCAACAACGCCGACAACGTTTCCGCTGGTCATCAGCATTCTTGTGCAGCAGAGAACGGTGGGATCAAGTGCTGGGGCAGGAACAATTCTGGCCAACTTGGAAACGGAACATTGATCGATGCAGCAAGCCCTGTCACTGTTTCTGGGCTTTTCAAGGGCTACCAAGCGAGCGCCGGTCGCGATCATTCTTGCGCGCTGCAGGGTTCGGGTGTTTCTCAGTGTTGGGGAGCCAACGTGCCTGGACAGCTTGGAAATGGAACGAACATCTCTTTCGCAACGCCCGTGGCTCCGACAGGCATTCGCAATGTCAGGCAGCTTGCAACCGGCGATGAACGCTCATGCGCTTTGGAAGAACACGGCACGGTGACCTGTTGGGGCAACAATGCCGATGGTGCGCTCGGGAGTGGATCAACAACCAACAGCCCAGTCCCAGTCGGCGTCATCGGCCTGCGAACCTATGGCAACTGTCGTGCCGCACCCGTTGACCCGGCCTACGGAGCTTCGGATGGGACCAATGCTTCGGTCTATCGTCTCTATTGTGCTTACTTTGTTCGCTACCCCGATGTCCCAGGCTTTGAATACTGGCTGGGCCGGTATTCCGCTGGCGCCGTTGGTCTAGACGATGTCTCTGACCTGTTCGCTGTTTCGCCCGAGTTCATTCAGACCTATGGCAACCTCAGCAATGAGGACTTCATCACCCAGGTCTATCGAAACGTCATGGAACGGACACCGGACGCCGAGGGCTATGACTACTGGCTGAACAAGGTAGTGACGGGCGAGATCACTCGAGGCGATGTCATGCTGTACTTTGCCGAGGCTCTGGAGTTCCGCAACAAGACCGGAACCTGATCAATCTTGGTGGGCTCGGCACCTCTAGAGGAGCGTGTCGAGCCGTACCAATCGCCCCTCAGAGGCAGCGGCCGGGGGCTTCGCTGCCACGTGCACACAACGGATTCATGTAGACATCGGTCAGGACGACCGCCTCAACGTTCTCGCCGCTGTCGTCGTATATGAATTCGACTTCGATTCGAATGCGGATCCCCTTCAGGGAATCGTCCCCAAGCCCCAGAACATCAACCGCCATGCCAGCGCCTGAACCGGACGTGAGGGGTGCGCCAACGATAACGACTCGTGACTCAGGTGTCTCACTCGTGTGGGTGCCAGCTACGGCCTGAGCGGCATCGGTGATGGTTTCAAAGCGGAGGATTCCGAGCGCCTTGGACACGTCATAGAAAAAGTCATCGCCGTGACCGATGCTCGCAAGGTAGGACTGGTTGGCCCAAGCCTGCTCGCCGTTGACCGTCACCTTCCACCAAGTTCCACTGGGAGCAATCCAGGCTTGGCCGCTGGCAATGATGGTTAACGCCTCATGAAGTGGGGCAACGGTGGCCACCACGGCAGAGGTGGGATCGGGGTCGACACGGAAGTTGAGCACGTCATCATGACGCACTCCGACCACGTGCAGCGATTCGCCGGCCACGGGTCCGTAGTCCAAAGCCGCTCCCGGAATCTCGTTCTCGCGGCCTGGGATCAAGATGGTTGTTGGCGAAACGTCCAGGGAGATCTCGGTTGGCTGCACGCTGACAGTCGTTGTTGCTGCAGTCGTGGGAGGAAGCGTGACAGAGGTGACCGGGGCAGTGCTGGTGGTAGTCACCCGATCCACTTCGAGTTCTTGTGAAATCGCTGGAAACTGATCGGCTTCGGCGCTTTGGACGTCAATGGTAGAAATTGTGGGGGAGCTAGCCGAGCTTTCCGGCCCACATGCGGCCATTCCAAGGACAAGAGCAATTCCAGTGCCAGCGGTGAGCAGCATGGTGCGTGCGGACTGGGGGGATCGAAGAAGCGAGGACGATGAAGCGTTCGTAGTCATACATAAAGTTTCGACCACTGCGCACGTTTGCCGATCGGTGAAGTCCCCCTAATGGTGAGCGTGAATAGGGGGCTTCAGTGGAGGGTCGCTGCTGTCGATGCTTACAAGGTGATCTTTGGGCTCATCATCCTCCTGCTACTGGCACCCGTCCTGGTTGTCGTTATCAAGGTTGTCCTGTTGGTCAAGGTTCTGCGTTCGGGTTCTGATTCATTCGCGACCGCTGTGGCACAGCAAGGACGAGCGGTTGCTCCGCAACCTCGGCGGGTTGCCCGAGTCTCTAGGACTCCTTCGACTGCGACGAAGAGGTCACCTAACGTCACGGCCGCTGGACCTTCAACGTCAAGGGGCGCCACGGACGTAGCGGCGATCCCCAATCCGTTTCTCACGACAACGACACAGGAAGTCAGAGCGTTCTTCCCTCGCCAACAACGTCCTGACCGGTCCCTCGCCGAACGTCTCTTGACACTTGCATACGCTCTGTGCATACTATGACGTATTCTGGATTCAACCACGATACGAGTCACACGATCGACTCGGGATGCGCTAAAGCGCCTGGCCGAGGACGATGGGCTGACCCACGATGAAGAACTCACCCACCTGCTGCGCGCCGAACGACAACGCCGGATGGGCGCCTCACTGACACTGCAGCCGACTGCGGAAGATCGTGCCTGGATTGAGGCCGGCATGTCGACCATGGGCCAGCATGCTGGCCGGTGACCTCATTAGGGTTGATTTCGGAATTCCAGCTGGAAGTGAGGCGGGTTTCGTAAGACCCGCGATAGTGGTGACTGCTGATGCTGTCCTGGAGTTCGTGCCCAGAACGTTTCACGTCGTGCCTCTCACCAGCAACGTTGGACGAGGTCTACCGGCCGAAGTTGTGATCACAGGGCCAGATCTCAGTGCAGACTCTGCCGCACAGTGTCACCTGTGCTCAGTTGTCAGCATGGAGCAAGTTCTCGACTCGGCTTACGGCAATGTCGGTGCTGTCACTCTCGCCCAAATTCGTGCCGTGGTCGCCGATTTGCTAGATCTACAATGAGCCGCTCGGGGCTTCTTGAGCGGCTCAACGATACGAAAGCCGACAAGATCAGAGTCCGGGCAGATCAGCAATCAACTCCCTCCTGGCGACCCACCAGACCAGTCCTTCTCGCTGCTCTTTGATGAACTTGACTCGTTCATCAAGCAAACGAATGAGCACTCCTCGGTTCGGGCGCTGGAAGGCGGCCATCCATACGGAATGCCAGACTCAATAGTTGACTTCGCCATCAACGTCGGCAGACTGAACGTCGACGTGAATAAGAATGGATTGATCATTGAAATTAGGGGTTGGAACTGAGCCCGACACCACAATTCGCAGCCGAATCTAGTAGCGCCGGATACTGTTCCGATGTTCCTCGAACCCCATGACGGGTAACTCTACAGATCGGTCCCTCGAGCATGAGCTTCAATACGACAAGGTATGAGCTCGCAGCTTTCCCACCAACCTCATTGCGGTACGACTATTTGGAAAGCCTCGCGGAGCCGCAGGAATGGTTTCTGGAGGAATTGATTCAGAGCAGTCAAACATGGATCATCCCGTCAGTTGCATATGGCGTGATTTCAGATCAAACTCTTGTGGAGTTTTTCGTTGCGAAACGCCATTCAGATCAGGCTCCGCACCTTTTCGACACCCTTCGCCAGCAGACCGGTTTTGACAAGGTTCTGGCTAAGTCATTTGATCACCAACTCATGGAACTCGGAACGATTGGTGGAGTGGTTCCTACCAAGACGGCGTACCTGTTTCGAGATTTCTCCCCACCCTCAATTTCGGCTCCGGTAGATGTGGGGCTAAGGCAGAGCACTTCGGATGATTTGTCTGAAATCTGGGAGATGAACGATGACTTCTTTGATGTGTTTGGTGAGCTAACGCACTTCGATAGCACCGACAATTTGTGGGTTCTTGAGAAAAGTGGAGAGATACTTGGCTGTGGTACTACAACGCGAGTGATCAAGGACATGGATGCCGTTGACCTAGGCATGCTGATATCGCCCAAGCATCGCCGCCAGGGCTATGGCTCCTATCTGATTTCCTCGCTTGCGAAACTGGTTATTGCTTCAGGCCAGCGACCTATTTGTGGTTGTGCTGAGCACAATCTCGCTTCGCGTATGACACTGCAGAAGGCTGGCTTTGTTTCGAATCACCGGCTGGTCAACTTCGACATGGCGTAGGTTCAACAGGAGTGTGACCTGGTCGACGCTCCTCGACAAGGCGGCGAAGGAGTAGATCACCAGCGGTGCTTGGCGTGTCTGGGAGCAGGTCCGCAGCCAGGCCGCACAGCGTGCCAGGATCTGACTACTGGTTCAAGCAGACCGCCGTCGACTAGAAGATGACCGATGTGGTTCCCGGTATCGACAAGCCGACCAAGACGGTCAGAGTCCCATGAGATCAGCGATCAGCTCGCGGATTTGCTGCAAAGCCACGGCGCCAACATTCACTCCTGCCTCCTCGACGATTCGATCGACACTGATCGTGGACGGCAAGTGCGCCTGTGCAGCACCGAATCCGTCAATGCCAACCTCAGTTAGCCAGGCGCGCTTCGTTGTCGTGCAAGGCACGACCAACACTGCGTGTTGACGGAACTCCAGCACGTCATTGCTAGTGACTATGATCGCCGGTCTGATGAACCCCGGTTCGCCGCGGGCCGGAATGCCGAAGTCGACCTGGACGATGTCACCCGCACGCATTTGCGACATCATTTGCTGACGCGTCAAGCACACCCACATCGTCGACATCGGGCGGCAAACTCGCCAATTGTGCCCCGATTGTTCGACGGCGCTCGCGACGCACCAGCTGATCCAGCTGAGCATCAAGTGTGAGACCTTCACGATCAGCCAATAGCCGCAACGCATCGCGCGTGGAGATAGACACCTTGATGGTAGTAGATTTGGACATACCGTGCAGTATACGCAATGTGTCACAGTTTGTCGAGTAACTTGGGTGTCGCGGATGATCTTCTCATCGATTACGACGATATACGGAGCTTCCGGGTCGATACATTCGATGAGAATCCGTTCCCAAACTTCGGCGTGAACCGTCTTGGCGACATGAGGCTCGACGAGATACTGCCCCATGAGCACGGAGCGAGCCACGAACTCCAGTTCTTTGGAGGAGTCATATTCGTGACTTGTGCTGACCTCAAAGCTACTTGGGCAAGGCCGAGCCCATAAATCAGCTCCAATCTGCAACTGAATGGGCGAGTGCTTCAGGCAGCGGGTTACCCTGTCAGACATAATCGTCATTATGCAGCACATGCCAGTCTGTGGAATGCGCCACCAATGGGCCGTCCCCCGCCAACCTGCTCGTGCTTCCTCGAATCGGCGCCGGCCAACCACATGATGAGCGGTGGAGTTCGATCAACCATGATTAGTTCGAACATATTGCAAACTGATCCACAGTCGCCTGCAAAGTGTCTCCCAGGTAGGCCTCAAAGTCGGGCCCGTCCTGAGGGTCGAGAACGTTGGCGACAAAGGCGTCGCGCTCATGCGCGTGAACCAGAAGGTCCCAGACACAGGCGGTTGATCCACCCAGGGGCACTTGAGAAAACGATGACGGCTCACTTAGCGGTGCCGAAAACGTCAGCTGAGAAATAATGTCGCCGTCCCAGAGATCGATGAGTAGCCAGACGGCCTCTGCGCCCTGATGCACGATGACGAACCCTACTGCCGCTTCCCCACTGGTCGCTTGCGGAACGACTCGGTCGAGGGTGCGCACCACGGCATTGGTGATGTCCGTGGTGATCGAAGCGCCAGGGAGAGTGATCTCGTAGTGCTTCAACCGCCAACCATTCGTGGTAGTTATGCCGGTGTGGCGGGTTGGTCGAGCCTTGAATTTTCCTGTCATCGCGTTGCCTCCGCATGCTCAATATCATTGATCGGCTCGGCGGTTGCCGAGTCTTTTGGCTTCCCAGCAATTATTCGCCGAAACGCAACAGATCACCATTGACATGAATGCCATTGTTCGCAATGATTCTGCCATGACCGAACGCCACCGCATAGCCACCGTCATCTGCGACGAAGCCAAGGCCTTCGAATTGGCAACCCCCGTTGAAGTATTCGGAATCGATCGTTCTTACCTTGGCGTGCCGTGGTACGAACACCGGCTATGCGCAGCGTCGACTCCGGTTTCGGTGTGCGGCGGATTCACCATCAACACTCAGTACGGGCTCGACGAACTTGCTCTGGCGGACACGATCATCATCGCGCCTACCAGTAGTCGGTGCTACCCGAGTGAGCTACTCGAACATTTGGTTAGCGCTCATCAGCGGGGCGCTCGTTTGGTGGCATTGTGTACCGGCGCTTTCATCCTCGCTGAGGCTGGCCTGTTGGATGGTCGTCGTGTGACCACGCACTGGATGCGCTCCGACGAGTTCGCCACCAGCTATCCCAAGGTCGAACTGGACGCGAATGTTCTCTATGTCGACGACGGCGACATTCTGACATCGGCCGGGACTGCCGCCAGCATCGATCTTTGCCTTCATGTAGTTCGCAATGACTTCGGTGCGGAGATAGCTAACGATGTAGCCCGGCGCATGGTCGTTCCGCCGCACCGTGAAGGTGGCCAAGCACAATTCATCGATCGTTCGATTGACGCGACATCGGACAACGATCTATTCGCCCACACTCTCAGCTGGGTCGAAGACAACCTTCACGACGACATCAAAGTCGACGATCTGGCCAAGCGAAGTGCAATGAGCCCTCGAACTTTCGCTCGTCGCTTTAAGTCGATTACCGGCACTACACCACACAATTGGATCATCCAACGTCGGGTTCACCTCGCGCAACGGCTGCTCGAAACCACTGACAAACCTATCAGCCACGTCGCGACCGACAGCGGATTCGGTTCGGCCACCAATCTGAGGAACCATTTCCAGCGCTCAGTTCACACTACGCCGACCAGCTACCGCTCCATGTTTCGACTGAGCCAATCGGCCTGAGCGAAACAAGTGATCGGCCATTCGAAGGGGTCAGAACGTGGTTCAGATAGATCTGGTCCACGTCGACCCCAAGAGCCACAAGTGTGTTGCGTTGGGCAGTTAGGTCTTGCACATCAATGGCGTAGCGTGCGTAGCCAACCAGGGTCCCAGTCACGATGCCCGGGCAACAGAAGGTTCGACACCTGTTTGCGTGAGGACTTTTAGTGGGAGCCGCGATCGGGCCAGCAGTGCCGGCAAGCCTCCCCGGACATTGAGCCAGTGTCAGACACCAAACGAAACCGAATGCGGCTTTCTCGCACAGGCAAAGGCCAGCCTGCCTACCTCAGGCGCCACCGACTAGGTCTCGCATCTGGTTTCGATTTCCAGGTTCCGGCACTCATCCACGCCATCGCCTCCAGCGGTTTCTCTTTGACTAGCTGACCACCAAGCGGGGGAAGCTCTCGCAACAGACCTAGGGTTTTCGGAATGCATGGGTTCATTGACCGCCTTCTGACGGCTGGCAAGAAGTCTGAAGTCAGCCGGACCCAGACAGCATTGCGGCTGCTGCTTGGAGCAGTGCTCACGTTCACTGGTCTGGGCCATCTCTCGTGGTCCCGAAGTGAGTTTCTGGCGCAAGTTCCCGACTGGTTCCCGATGGACGCCGACCTCGTCGTAGTGCTCTCGGGCGTAGTTGAGGTCCTCCTTGGCACAGCGTTGCTTCTGGCAGCCAAGCACCGGGTGATCGTCGGACTCGTCACCGCCGCCTTCTTTGTCGCTATCTTCCCCGGGAATATCGCTCAACTAGTAGAGGGCACAGACGCCTTCGGGCTGGATTCCAATACCTCACGCGCTGTGAGGCTTGTCTTTCAGCCTGTCCTGGTTGGCTGGGCGCTTTGGTCTACAGGAACTTGGAGCGCTCTCCGAGTCCTCAGCAGTCGAAGCCGTTCTTAGGAACACCGAACACCTCCGCAGCTCTGCTTGGGTTCCGGTCGAGTGTCTTGTCATTACGGAACAGCGAAGCGGAATGGTCGGCCTGCCGCGCTTCGGGGAACGAGAACCGGCTCTATTCTTTGGTTTACTCAGAGCAAGGAGTTCAACATGTCAGAGGCACGACGTAATTTGGTCACAGAACTCTCACCCCGGCAAGCCCCAATATCCAGAAGACAGTTTTCGGCCCTAGCGCTCGCAGCTTCCAGCTACTTAGCCTCTGGATGCGGATCACTAGGCGGCAGGGACGGCTCGTCTTCGGACGCACCGCTTGGCTCAACCGCCAGCGAATTCGACGACGCTTCTTCGATCCTGACCGAACGATTCGCCAACGTGAAAGAGAGGGTTAAGGATCCAGCAGCTGATGGCATCGTTGTTGACTCTGTCGTTGAAGGTCTCAACTCCTTCGCATTGGCCGTACATCAACAAGCCATCGACCCATCCCAAAACACCGTCATCGGCTGCTACAGCTTGGCCTCAGCCCTGATGCTAACCACGGCAGGTACCGGTGGCGAAACCCGGTCAGATCTCCTTCGAATGCTCGGTTTGGAAGGTGTTGATCCAGCCCAGGTTCACTCAGCGCGGAATGCCCTGGATCTGATCCTGCAGAGTCGTCGCACCGAGGGCCTGGTCTTTCACAGCCCGAATCGCCTCTTTGTTCGGCCAGGGTTGCCATTGACCGACGCCTTCCTTGACAACGCCGTTGCCAACTATGGAGCAGCGGTGACAGAAGCGAACTTTGCCGAGGAGGGCGATGCGGTGGCCGATGTCGTCAATTCATGGGCAGCCGAACAGACCGAAGGCTTCATTACGGAGATCGTCAAGTCGTTTGACCCCTCAACCGTGATCGCCCTGCTCAATGCAGTATTCCTGCAAGCCGACTGGAGTGTCGATTTTCGTGCCACCGGGTTGGGGTCCTTTACCACCCGATCTGGAACATCACTGAGCGTCCCGACGTTTGGTCACGATGACTTCCTGCCTCAACATCACGGCCAGGACTTCGTCGCCGTCGAAATGCCCTACAAGGGACGAAACATCTCAATGGTCGTCATCATGCCGGAGAACATCGAGACGTTCGAGCAACGAATGGATCTGCCTTATCTCACAACGATTCTGGACGGCCTCGCTGAGGAGGGGATTCACTACTCTCTTCCCAGATGGTCATTTGAACAGACTCTTAATGGACTCAAACTTCTACCTCCTCTCGGACTGCCGACTCAAGACTTCGACTTCAGCCCGATGTTTGAAGGTGGTCAGGCCGGGTTCCATATTGACAAGATTGATCAAGTCGTCCGGATCGAGGTAGACGAAGAAGGGACGACAGCAGCTGCGGTCACTGACGTCGCCATCGCTGGATCACATGGGCCAACGGTCACCATAGACAAGCCCTTCTTCTATCTCATTCGAGACCGTGGCTCCAAGACCATTCTCTTCACCGGAACCGTCAATGACCCCACCCAGACTTCCTAGTTTGGTGGTTGGCCACCGCCGGTCCATTTCGAAGTACCCTCCGCAACCCAGCGCAGCATTGCCTCCGACCCAGCCACCCAACTCGTGTCTTCCCGATCGTTGGGCGGAACGGGAACAGCCACGACGATCTACTGGTTAGCTCTCCACATGGGATATGTGAACGCACCTGAAAACTGGTGGAAGAGTTTCATCGAAGAACTGCCGGCTCGAACAGCCAAGCTCGGCATTGTCCGCAAGGATGGCTCACCTCACGTCAGCCCGGTGTGGATCGCTTTGGATGGATACGACATTGTCTTCATGACCCATGAGACCAGCCTGAAGGGTAAAGCAATCTTGCGTGATGGCCGAGTGTCGATCTGTCTGGATGACGAGCGGCCGCCGTTCGCCTTCTTGACGATTGCCGGTACCGCCACGACCTCAAGCGATCCAGCAGAATTGCTGGCTTGGGGAACGAGGATCGGTGGCCGCTACATGGGAGAGGAGAACGGTGTGAAGTTTGGTGAGCGTAATGCCGTGCCTGGAGAACTTCTCGTGCGAGTCAAGGTTGATCGGGTGACGGCGAAGGTTGATGTAGCGGGCTAGGTCCTCCCCCGGCCATGACAAAGCGACGACCCTAGATCTTGCGCCAAACTGAAACGTGTGAGTGCGAGTCGTTGACAAACTCGTCTCGGTTCCAGTTCGCCCAACGATTCTCCAACTTCATGCCAGCCATCTGGGCCATGAGGTCAAGCTCGGACGGCCAGACATAGCGAAACGACGGGGAAGACGTTCGCACTCGATCACCATTGATGTGGTAATGGTGGGAGATCGAGATCTGGTTCACCAGATCCACATACTCATCAAACCCGAGATGTTCTGGCGACACGTCAAACGGGACGATGGTCTCCCCCGCTGGCAGCTGCTGAAGCCTTGGCACACCGTTCTCGATGACAAACCTGCCGCCCGGTGCGAGATGGGACGCAGCGTTGCGGAAGCACTCCACCTGCATCTCCTGGGTGCGAAGGTTGGTGATCGAGTTGTAGACCAAGTAAGCGAGGCTTGCGTCGCTACATACCTGGGTCTTGGTCATGTCGCCAAGAGTCACGGAAACGGCATCAGCTCCAGGTTTCTTGCCAAGCTCGGCCAGCATCGCTTCGGAAAAGTCAATACCAAGCACGGTCGTGCCAGCTTCCGACAGAGGAAGAGCGATACGCCCGGTACCGACGGCGAACTCTACGGCGACTCCATCTCCAGCCAATTCCGAAAGCACGCCAATAGCAGAACTGATGGCGTCACCTCGACGGCTCACAGGCAATCCCCTCTCATAGTCAGCCGCCACTACCGGGTTGAGGTGGGCATCAGGTTGGGAGAGGTAGTCGGGCTCGGTCATGGTTCGACTATTACACAAGCCAATCCAACTGTCGTTCCAATTAGAGCGTGGCCTGCTCAGACCAATGTGTGACCCGCTCAGTCTGTCCCGCGATTGCGGCTGCTCGACTCTTATCCATTCAGCCGCCAGCCATGGCTGAAGCAACGGCAACACTGACATCAGTCATCTTGAACTCATAACCCTCAGCCAACAGGCGAGCAGGGATACAGCGGCGACCGGTCAGAGCCAGGGCCGGGTCCGATCCCAACAGCCACGCGCCGGCCTTCACCACCGGGCTCGGAGACGGCACACCAAAACGCATGCCTACGGCCGAGCGATAGGCAGCCATCAACTCATCATTTGTGACCGGGTCCGGTGCGGTCAGGTGATAGAGACCACTCATGCCTTCATCGATCACAGCCCGCTCCAGCAGGTCGAAGAAGTCCTCAGCTCCTAGCCACGAAACCCACTGGCGGCCAGTGCCCACCCGGCCTCCAAGCCCGAAGCGAGCGAGGCGACCGAGCTGTGTCGAGACCGGATCCCCGACACCACCAATGGCAATCGCTGGCCGCAAGAGCACAGCACGCTCAAGACCCTTGCACGCCTCCCGATAGGCAGCTTCCCAACGTTGGCAAACCTCCACCTGCTGGCGCAGCCCGGTAGTTGGTGGCGCTGTCTGCTCCGTAATCACCTCATCACCGGCGTCACCAAAGATCGCCAAAGACGAGAGCTGCACCCAAGCTCGCGGAGGCTGAGCCAACTGCCCGATCGCCCGTCCCACCAGCTGCACAGTCGCTTCTCTGGAAGCAATCAGAGCATCGACGTTGGCGTCCGTCGGCCTGCAATCGACCCGCTTGCCTGACAGGTGCACAATCACATCAACGTTTTCAAGACAAGCCACCCAGGGGCCCAGCGTCTTGGCATCCCACGACACGACATCCCACCCTTCATGGCTCATCGAAGGCCCTCTGCTGATGATTGTCACCTGATGCCCGCTCGAAACCAGCCGAGCTCGGAGTTCTCTCCCCAGAAACCCAGAGCCACCAACCAGGACAACTCGTAGCTGTTTCACCTCTGTCATCTAATGATCTTATGAGTCCATGACAACCTCACCCCCGCCAGCCAGCTCTCATTCTTCCAGCGAGTCCCTATTGACAATATTTCTTGTCAATAGCACAATGTACACATGCAAGACCTCGCGGTGATCGACAAGCCGGACCTCGCTCAGGTAGTCCTTGATCCAGTCCGTAACCGGATACTTCGCACGCTACGCCAGCCGGGTTCTGCGACGACCGTTGCCAAAGACCTCGGCTTGAGCCGACAGAAGGTCAACTACCACCTCCGCACTCTTGAGGATCACGGATTGATTCACCTGAATGAGGAACGGCCGCGACGGGGCCTTACCGAGCGAATCATGCAGGCCTCTGCCGAGTCCTATGTACTCTCCCCCGCCACTCTCGGCGAGATTACCCCAGCGCCCGAACGGACTGATCGACTCTCATCCCGCTACCTCATCGCCCTCGCTGCACGGCTCGTTAGTGAAGTCGCAGATCTGACCCAGGCGGCGGCTGCCGCCAACAAGCCACTGGCCACCCTGTCAATCGACAGCGAAATCAAGTTTGCCAACGCCGCAGATCGCGCCGCGTTCAGCCAGGAACTCAACCAGGCCGTCGTCGATCTGGTCGCTCGCTATCACCACGAAGAAGCGCCGAATGGGCGCTGGCATCGCCTCATCGTCGCCGCCCACCCGAAACCGAATCAAGACAAAGACCCGAAACCGAATCAAGACAAAGACCCGAAGTAAAACGAGGATCCCACACCATGACCGAGGAACGATCAATCGAACTGGAGATCGAGGTACCGGGCACTCCCGAAGAAGTCTGGCGAGCCATTGCCACCGGGCCCGGCATTTCCTCGTGGTATGTACCCCACAAAGTCGAAGAACGAGAAGGTGGAACCGCCAGTGCCTCGTTCGGCCCCGGGATGGACGTAGACGGCCGAGTGGCCTCCTGGGATCCACCTCACCGGATCGTCTTTGATGGTGGTGAGGGAGTTGGAGGGATGGCCTTCGAGTGGCTGGTCGAGGCTAGAGACGGCGGCACCTGCATTGTACGGCTGGTGAACTCCGGCTTTGGGCAAGGTGACGAGTGGGACGACCAGTTCGATGCCATGACGAGCGGCTGGCTCCTCTTCATGTTCAATCTCAAGCTCCACCTGGAACACTTCGCTGGCCAAACTGCTAGCGCTATGTTGCCGATGGTGACCTGGGATGGACCGCGCGACGCCGCCTGGTTGCGTCTCACTCGAGAACTCGGAATCCCCTCGACCCCCGCCATAGATGATCTGATTTCAATTGCCCACCCTGACGCACCCCTGATGGCAGGGGCCGTAGTAAGCGTCAACGAGTGGCAAATCACACTACTTCTCGACGAACCTGCCCGAGGCACTGCCTTCATCGCTGCGGAAGGCCGAGGCGAGCACGCCGAAGTGTCGATCTGGTCCTATCTATACGGCGAAGAGGGCAAGGCCGCCACTGCACGCGACGAACAGCTCTGGCGAGATTGGCTAGGAAGCAGGGCAACGAAGGGCTGATCGTGGCCTAGGACGTTGCCCATTCCTAGGCAGAAACCCCCAAAACCCCTCATACCTGGTCAAGGATTTCCGACTACCGGCCGATAACTCCTTCCATGGATTCGCGGACCCTGACCCAACCTGTGCCCATCGACCCTCAAGAGGATCGATCCGAGGGAGGCTACGTCATGGTGATGACGGCGCTCATGCTGATCCCTCTTATGATTTTCGCAGCCTTCTCAGTCGATGTCGGCGCCTGGTACGCCCACGCCGCCAGAGCGCAGCGAGCAGCAGATGCCGCTTCCCTGGCCGCAGTTGTGTACATGCCCGACTACGGGTCAGCCCAAACTGCGGCCCTTGATCAAGCAGCCAAGAACGGATTTGTTGATGGCGTGGACGGCGTCGTCGTGACCGTGACAGCGATTGGTAGCTATTCCGTCAAGGTTGACGTACAAGCGGAGTCCCCGGCCTACTTTGGCAGAGTAGTGATGGACGGAATAACAATCAGCCGCGGCGCAACTGCGGAGTACGTAACTCCGGTACCAATGGGGAACCCAACCTCGTCCATTGGCACTGCTGACCTCGACCTCCAGGGAACAAACGATCCCGCCAACTACCACCTGAACGCCCACGCCTACGGCATCAACGTTTCAACCGGCGACCTCCTCAACTCCGGTCCCGTGTCATCGAACCCCTACTATCAAGACCAGGGCTATGTGTACGTGATTGAAAAGCCCGCTGGGGTCGAAGTGGATGTCCAGATCCTTCATTCAGGTAAGTGCAAGCGGCCAGGCTGGGAAGGCGGTGGGCCGGGCGAAGTTCACCACTCCTACGACATTCCCAACATCGAGTTTGACCTCTACCGAGCCGACAACACGCCCATAACCCACATTGACAATATTGTTCCGGCCATGAGGTTCGGCTCTCAGTATGTCACCGACCACAGCCTCAATCTCGATGACCAAAGCGTTGGACCATCCTGCCCGGACTTCAATCCGGACGGCTCCTGGGCTGATCCGAAGTGGTTGACCATGTACACTATTCCGGCTGGCGCCGAGGCTGGCAAGTGGTATCTCACCGCTGGTACGCCGTCTGGATCAACCGGCCACAAGAACATGTACGGCCTGCGCCTCCTGTCAAGCAACTTGCCCGCCGGTCAGGAGTACTGCAGCACTCTGCAGCCTTCGACCGTGAGTTGGAGCGAGTGCGCCACCATCAATGCCCTCGGGCGCATGGCCGTCTATATCGGTGAGAACCGCAACAGCCCGTCCGAGGTCGTAACCGCCGCCAGCTTCTACTTTGCTGAAATCGATGAGGTCCATGCAGGCAAGACCTTGCAAATCGAGTTGTGGGATCCAGGCGAAGGCTCACGATATCTCCAGTTCCTTGATCCCAATGGCAACATCATGCCCTTCCGATTCCGCACCCAGGACCGCTTCGGAAACGAACTTGCAGGCTGGGTGAACACCACACCCGTCTGTGCATTAGACGGCAGCACCAGCCACTGTATGGAAGCCGCCCACCACGACGAACTAGTCATCATCGAGATCCTCCTTGAGAAGCCAGACGGCTCGACTTATGAGTGCAACGGAGCCGACTGCTGGTGGAAGGTGCACTATGTCAGTACCTCCAACGTCAACGACACGACCACCTGGTCAGTGAAGATCGTTGGTAACCCCATCCACCTGACTGAGTAGGGCCCTGAGTTCAGGCCTGAACCAACGCTACGAAGCGTCCGAGCACACCAGGCATTGGATCACCTAATGTGTTCTTCATTAGCCATTCGCTAGCGCAGGTCGGTATCGATGATCTACAAGCAGAGCAACGTTTGTGTTCGGCTGGCGATTGCCGCTCTTCTTTTGTCAACCAGCCTCATTGGGCTGACGGCTCCCCCATCAAGTGCGGCCACAGTAAATAGTGACCGCTTCCCCACCGAGGAAGCATTCATCGATCAGATCTACCGCGACTTCCTCTCTCGAGGTCCGGACCCAGCAGGCCTTGCTTACTGGGCTGATCAGATCCGTTCCGGTTCGCCACCCGAGCAAGTTGTTGAAGATCTCCTGCTCTCGCCAGAGTTCCAAGGCACAACGGCTCCAATCGTTCGCCTCTATCAGTCGATCTTTGACCGTCTGCCCGATCTCGTTGGTCTCAGGTTCTGGGTTTCCAAGCGGGCCGCTGGCGATTCGTTGGAGACGATCGCCGAGCAGTTCTTGCTCGGCGCCGAGTTCGAGGAGCTGGCCGCTGCGGAGTCGACCGAGCAAATCGTGTCTGCGGTGTATGGGCGTACCCTCGGGCGAGCACCAGACGCGGATGGTCTGGCCTTCTGGACCGCAGAAGTCGAATCCGGGCGCTTGAGCCTCGCAGGGTTTGTGGTTACTGTTTCTGAGTCAGTTGAACACCGCCAGCTTCGGAGCGGCGAGGTCGAAACCACCCTGGTTTACCTCGGCCTCCTCCAACGCTTGCCCGAACCCGCAGGCCTTAGCTATTGGAGTGCTCAGCTCCGATCAGGGCTTCGGATTCGAGATCTTGCTGGCTTGGTCATGTCTTTGCCCGAGTACCAGAACCGGTTCCCAGTGGCACCGGCGATCCAGACAGACGTAGTGGCCACCGGTTTGCGCATACCGTGGGGCCTCGCTTCCTTGCCTGATGGATCCCTCCTTGTCAGTGAACGCCCCGGTGGCCTGATGCTGATCACCCCGGACGGATCACAAACTGACATTGATCTTGATCTCTCTGATCTGTTCGTGAACGGAGAGACCGGGATGATGGGCCTGGCCGTTGATCCAGACTTCGCCGCCAATCGACGCTTCTATTCTTGCCAAGGCCACCACGACCCACGCGAGATCCAGGTCATAGCTTGGACCCTCGACGCCGAGCGGACGTCGGCAACACGCATCAATGACCCACTCGTTGGTGGAATCCCGCTCGGCACCGGCCGCCACGGAGGGTGTCAACTGGAATTCGGTGCCGATGGCTCTCTTTATGTAGGGACCGGTGATGCGGCTCAAGGAAATACACCTCAGGACCTTGCCTCACTTGGGGGCAAGGTTCTCCGTGTCGATCCAATGACTGGCGCTGCTGCCTCTGGCAACCCATTTCTTACATCTTCGAATCCAAACACCCGACTGATCTACTCCTATGGTCACAGAAACGTGCAAGGCCTTGGCGTGCATCCGCAGACGGGGCAAGTGTGGTCCATTGAACATGGCCCAAATCGTGATGACGAGATCACCAGACTCCAACCCGGCGGCAATGCCGGATGGAACCCGGTTCCCGGCTACAACGAATCCGTTCCCATGAGCGACCCTCGGCTGCCGCATTCCTACCCAGCCAACTACCGGACAGGATCTTCAACCCTGGCCCTCTCCGGAGGCGCTTGGGTCGACAACTCATCTTGGGGGCCACTTGACGGTGCCCTCGGAGTAGCGGCACTGAAAGATCAGACGTTTCGGATTTTCTTCTTCAATAGCGAGGGCCTCTACCTTGGCCAACGGGTACTCGTGGACGGAGAGTTCGGTCGGCTTCGAGCCGTCCACCAGACGCCAGGCGGCGACCTCTACATCTCGACCAGTACTGGAGATGACCGAATCATTCGCCTCTCAGCGGAGTCCTAACCTGAAACCGGGTCGAACGAACCCGTTTCGGTCCTGGTCTATGGAGTGTTGCTCAGTAAACGCAACTCAGGCGACTCACTAAAGTAAAGCATCACACCATCATGAGAGAGATTGCCTTTGGTCAGCAAGTCGACCCAGTAGGCGGCACCCTCAGGGTCAGGAGATCGGCCAAGCACATTCTGATAGACGAGGGACACGAACTCCTCATCTCCGAGCTCGCCATAAGTCTGTTGGAATTCACCGCTCGCACGAAAGAGTCCCGAGACCTCGCCAAGCGAGAGCGATTGACCCAATGACGCATGCCAATAGGCCAGCCCGTCGGGGTCGGGGTAACGAGCAAAGTAGGCGCAGTACAACCGGTACAGCGAACCGGATTTCTTGTCAGAAATCTTAGCTTCTTTGCTTCCGGGTCCGTAGCGACAATGTGTGGAGTCCGGACCTTCGGCCAGTGGACCTTTCGGAGGTGGTGCCGTGGTTGTGGTCGTGGTCGGAAGTGGTGCCGGGCTCGTCGTCGTAGTTCCCCCTACTCCGGAGCCCACTCGACATTCCGGTAGCGTCTGAAAGTCATATTCTGACCGATGCTCTCGCAAGAAGGCATCGAGTGCCGCCGCCGTTTCCGCTCCCTTGGTATAACCGTCATGCATCAAGACATCTTCATTCGGGCCAATCAACTCCAGCTTGGATCTGATTGGGCTAGTCCCCTGCCGCCGCCAGTCTTCACTGTCGAGGGTCCAGATGACCTCTTCGAGTCCAAGTCCACTGGCTACTTGTCGAACCTGCTGATTTGAGGCGCCCCAAGGCGGGCGGAAACATGCGGGCCGCGGGACACCCAACGAAGCAATGATGTCTTGATTGCGTTGTAGTTGATCGCGGACCTGACCTTGACTCAGATCCGTCAGCCGAAGGTGATTGTAGGTATGGCTTGCAATCAGATGGCCGGCCTCGATGACCGCATGCGCCTGTTGCCGGTCGCGGGCAATATTCTCCCCCACCATGAAGAAGGTGGCAGTGACGTCGTATTTAGCGAGCACGGCCAGCACCTCAGCCGTCCCGCCATCGAGCGAGGGACCATCGTCGAAGGTGAGGTAAGCCACCGTAGGTGCGTCGGCCTCAGCGGCGACACCTGGTAGCAGCACTGCAGCCATTGTCGCTACGGCGATGGTGAGTCTGGACGCAACCGCACTGACACGTCCCATCGACTGCTCGATGATGAATATGCCTCTCAACTTACGCCGTAAATCGCCCACCGGGGAACACTACTCAGAGTGCTCGACAACCACAACCGGAACGAGAATTGGGCTGCAGCGCTGCCAACAGGCACTGTTTGCGGTTTGACCGAACACTTGTCGTGGGCACAAATTCGCGAACCACCTACGCTTGATCACAACAAATCGAACCGATTGCAATTGTCTCAATTTCTACCTAGCTTGGGCACGACAACCTAGTTTCAGGGCAAGCGGGCTCTGGACTAGTCAATCAGGGGAACTGTGGCGAGGCGAGTCAACCCCGCAGGGCCGACGAAGCCAGGTGGGCGATGTATTCAGGTGGAACTATTGGGGTAGCTGGGGGCATCATGGCCTTTCAATTGGCGCCCGTACTCAAGCTACCAAGCTCAATCCCGGCGTCGATGGTTGGTGTGGTTGTGGTCTTGGTGGTCTATCTACTGACCTACATTCGCTCAGGCATCCACGCCTCCTCTCAGGACTGAGGTCGCTGGTGCTGTGGATCTGGACGTTGTTGTTGGCCTTGAGTCTTTGTGGTCCCCTCTATGCACTGATCATGGCTGGACTGTTCAAGCGCCGGTCTCCTCACCGTCCAACGGCCTCGGGATCACACCGAATCATCTGCATAGTGCCGTGCCTCAACGAAGGGACAGTCGTCGCCGAGACAGTCGATCGCCTGTTGCTCCTGGATCCCATGCTCGATGTCGTCGTGGTCGATGATGCTTCTGACGACGAAACACCATCGATCCTTGGCGCTATCCGCGATCGGCGAGTCCACATTGTGCGCCGGGAATTCCCCCAAGCTCGCATGGGCAAGGGGGCTGCCCTCAACCATGCACTGGCACAGATCTCCGCTTCGGTTGATCAGGAACGCTTCTCACCCAGCAACATCATCATCGCCGTATTTGATGCTGACGGCCATGTCGATCCTGATGCGCTCGACATGGTTCGTCCCTGGTTCACCGACCCCCAGATAGGGGCAGTCCAGATCGCGGTTCGGATCAATAACCGGCATCAGTCCTTGGTCGCACGCTTCCAGGACATTGAGTTCGCGGCATATACCGAGATATTTCAGCAAGCCCGTAACTTCACTACCAGTACCGGGCTTGGCGGAAATGGTCAGTTCGTGCGCTTGTCAGCACTTCTCGAACTGGGTGAGCAGCCTTGGAGCGCCTGTCTCACCGAAGACCTGGACCTGGGCATCCGACTCCGTATCAATGGTTGGCTGTCGATCTTTGAAGGCTCCGTCGCCGTTCACCAACAAGGTCTGCATCAGGTCAACCGGCTCATCAAACAGCGGACCCGATGGTTCCAAGGCCACCTCCAGTCATGGGGATTGCTTAAACCTCTCTGGACCTCAGGGCTACCCCTCAAAGCAAAGCTTGACATTTCTGGCCATCTCCTGTTACCCGTCCTTTTGCTCCTGGTTTCCCTAGGCGTCTTTGCTTCCCTCGTCTCGCTCACTCGCAATCTGATCGCCGCGCCTGGGGCGACCCTCGATCTCCTGATGGTTGGGCCCCTTGTGCCCTGGTGGTACCTCCTTGGCTTCATCGCCACGCCACTTATCGCTGGCGCCTACTGGCGGGCTGAGCCTGAAATCGGGTTCTTCCGAGGTTTTGCGCTTGCTCACGCCTACAACTTCTACACCTGGATCTGGGTGCCTGCTGGTTGGAAGGCGCTTTACCGGCAACTTCTAGGAAAGGGAGGTTGGGTCAAGACCGAGCGAGTTGGTGGTGACGCTGGCATCCCACCCGGCCCACTCCTCCAACTGCGCTTGTTCGCCTACGACTCAGTCACATCGCTGGACAACACGAAGATCCTGCAACTACTGGGGCTTCCCGAGAACATTGGATACCAGGCTCTGGTGACCGAATTGAACCACATGATCGCTCAGCAGCGAGCGGCCGATAGTGACGAAGAAGCAATTCGGCGTGTCTTCAATCAGATCACCGCCCGGCAACGTCTCGCTCCCTTCGCCCAACATCGGAGTGGCGAGCACCTGGTCCTCACTGGATCGAGATCATGACCAGACCAATGTTTGGAGCAGGCTTGACACCTGTTGATCTTGAAGCTTCAGAGCTTCGCCGTCCCCGAAGCCAGGCAATCGCATCAGCTCTTCTCTTACTCATTGGCTTCGTGGGTGGCAGTTTGCTGCTTCGGAGCGCATTGGCGACTCCGATCCCCGGTTCACCGCCGAGTGGGTCCGACCTCGCCCCCCTCGAATCTTCTCCGCTTCCCCAGCGAGCCGACGCAGTTGCCGTCGACGGGCCGAGCAGTCTTGTTCTGTACGAGGGTCCTGATCCCGATAGCGAGCTCGCAGCCATCGCCCTGACCAACTTGGCCGGACACTTCGGGCCCGTGACCGCCCGGTCGGTGTTTGACTATCATCGGGGAGACGGCGCCCTGTACGACGGCGTGATCTTCGTCGGGATCTACGGCAACAACGACCTGCCTGATGCCTTCCTCGCTGATGTCATCAACGAAGAAGTGACTGTGCTCTGGCTCGGGAGCGGAATCAGTCAGCTGACACGGAACAAGCAGAACTATTTCCTCGACCATGGCTGGATTCCAGCTGGTACCCCAAGCGAAGACCCGGCAACCGTCACCTACAAGGAGACCCAGTTCGACCGCGATTCGCAGGCATCTCTTACCTACACCGTCACGATCACCGATCCCGCAAACGTGCTCGTGTTGGCCACCGCACGAGGGCTCGCTGGGCCCACCATGCCGTGGGCGATTCGCAGTCAGAATGTGACCTACGTTTCGGAGGTTCCCTTCGACTATCTCACTGAGGGCAACCACAGCTTGATCGTCGCTGATCTGCTGTTTGACTTGTTGGACCCTGAACGGCCGGAACGTCACCGAGCCCTCGTGCGGTTGGAGGATGTTGGGCCCTACGCCGATCCAGAAACTCTGCGGTTGATCGGTGATGCGTTAGAGAGTCGAGGAATTCCCTTCTCGGTGGCGGTCTACACCCTCTGGCGCGATCCCAAGAGCCAGTATGAGTGGGGGACCGACATTCGTATGGTTGACCGTCCAGAAACCGTCGAAGCTTTGAAATACTTGGAATCCAAGGGCGGAACCCTCATCATGCACGGCGTCACTCACCAATACGGCGACTCGCCCAACCCATACTTTGGAACCTCGGGCGAGGATCTAGAGTTCTTTACCGCTCACGTCGACGATCACGACGATGTAATCTTGGACGGTCCTGTACCCGTTGACTCAGCCCGATGGGCGACTGATCGAGTGCATCAAGGTTTCGCAGAAATGGCCGCCGCTGGACTCGACCCACCAACGATCTTTGAGTTCCCTCACTACAGCGGCTCACCAAGCAGCTATCAGGCCATAGCCAGTATCTTCGATGCCCGATACGGACAAGGCACCTATTACCCCGGCCTCCTTTCCGATTCCGAAGTTGATGTGGGTAAGCCCCAGACGCAGTTCTTCCCATACCCGGTATTGGATGCGTACGGCGAGTATGTGATTCCGGAGAATCTGGGGAACATCATCCCGGTCGGCTTCAATAATCACTCCGCTCGCTGGCCAGATGACCTGGTGCACTCAGCAGAAAACACGCTCGTCGTGCGAGACGGAGTCGCTTCGTTCTTCTTCCATCCATACCTTGACCTCCAGTACCTCTTGGACACCATTGATGGCATGCAAGACCTTGGGTACGAGTTTGTCGCTCCAAACGATCTCTTGGAGGAGTGGAGTTGAGCAGCATCAAGCAGGCCGTCACGAATAAGCAGCCAGTGTTGTGTGTAATTGGCACTCGGCCCGAGGCAGTAAAGATGGCGCCTGTGGTCCGAGAACTCCGGCGCCGTGGACTGAAACATATTGTCTTGTCCACAGGGCAGCACCGAGAACTCGTCCATCAGACGATGGATTCTTTTGGATTGACCATCGATCTTGATCTTGACTTGATGACTCCGGGCCAATCGCCTACTGAGGTTGCTGGGAGAGTTCTAAGCGCCATGGGAAACGTTCTTGACCGGCTCCAACCATCCTGGATGATTGTTCAAGGCGACACCACAACCGTCATGGCTTCGGCCATAGCTGGCGCCTATGCCCAGGTACGGGTAGCTCACCTCGAAGCAGGCCTGCGAACCGGAGACAAGTCGCAGCCCTTCCCGGAAGAACTCAACCGAATCATTGCTGCCGGAGTAGCCAATCTTCATCTCGCTCCCACGCTTGCGGCCCAAGAGAACCTCCGGCACGAAGGCATTCAACGCGAGCACATTGTGGTCACCGGGAACACCGTTGTTGACGCCCTCTTCTGGGCCCGCCAGCTGAGAAACACCAAGACCGTGCCGGTGGCGATGAGAGGGTTGAATCCCCAGAAGAGGCTCATCCTCCTCACGGCTCACCGTCGGGAAAACTTCGGCGCCCCAATCGAAGAGGCACTCAGAGCGATCGCGGACACCGTGGCATCCCGCAGTGACATCGAAGTGCTCTATCCCGTTCACCCAAACCCCAACGTTCGGGGCGTAGCCGAATTCATCATGGGGGGCGTTGAGGGAATCACACTGTGTGATCCCCTTGACTACTTCGATCTCGTAGCCGCCATGACTCGCTGCCACCTTGTCATCACCGATTCCGGAGGAATCCAAGAGGAAGCGCCAGCCTTATCCAAGCCGGTCCTCGTTCTTCGTGACGTGACTGAGCGCCCGGAGGCCGTCGAAACCGGTGTTGCTGTTCTGGTCGGAACCGACCGGGACAACGTTATTGCCAACTTGATTTCGCTGCTTGACGATGATCGCGCCTATGACTCAATGGCAAAGGGGGCAAGTCCCTACGGAGATGGCAATGCGGCCGAGCGAGCAGTCTGCGCGATGCTCGGTGAAACCGTGCACCCTTTCGATCCTTCGCATACGTCAATCCTTCACCAATAAGAGGCTCAAGTCAGGGCCTCAAGTAGTCGAAACCTTGTAGTCAACGGCTCGAAATCGGTGAGCCAACAATGACTTGAGGACAATGCAACGATTCGACGTTTGGTAGGTGGCGCTGCAGTCGCTGGGGTAGCAATCTTTGGTGGCGCTGGAGTCTTTGACGACGACACAACGCGTAACGACCAGGGCGACATCGTCGAGTCCGGTGGAGTTGGCGTACTCTCCATCCAACACGGCGACTGCCTGCAGATTCCCGACGAGGACGTCGTGGTTTCTCTCGAAGGCGTACCCTGCGACTCCCCCCACGATTCTCAAGCTTTCGAGGCATTCGACCTTGTCGGATATTCCTCATACCCAACCGACGCTCAAATGGAGTCTGATGCCTTCGATGGCTGTGAAGCTGCATTCGCTGGCTTTGTTGGAACCCCCTACGAGGATTCCGAGCTCTACTTCTCTTACCTCTCCCCCTCAGCCGAAGGTTGGGATGCCGGAGATCACGAGATCCAGTGCCTGATCGTGCCCGAGTCCGGCAAGATCAGCTTCGATGCCGAAGGTTCTGGCCGTTAGAGCAGCCTTCCTCAAGCAGACAAGAAGCCTTTCCCATGCTCAGTGTGGGAAAGGCGGAACTACCCTGTCAGCTCAGGTGTTTCTTGTAGCTGACAGGGTTCATGTCTCGAATGTCGATACTGATGCTTTGAGCATGGGCGAAGCACTCAACCAGTGCACTCCGCAGGCTGATGGCGAGCGATTCCTTCTGCTGATCGGTGCGCCCAGATAGAAGACTGATGGTCACGTGGATAAAGCTGGCGCGACCATCGCCAAAAAGGATGTTTTCACACCGCATCATCCGGACCTTGATGTGCTCTCGCTCCATGAAGCCGCAGGTTGCCCCACACTCCAGGGCCAGTTCCATCGCCATCTGGGCTTCGGCGGCGCCGTCCAGACAGTTGGCGTGCTCAATCACGAAGTGCGGCATGTTCTAGCCCTCGTAGTCAAGATGCTGGAGATCGCTAGGAGTGACAACACCCTGATGGATTGCGGTAATTGCCATCACCACCCGCAGCTGGGGGGTGTGCGGTGCAAAACCCAGCTCCTCTCGAACACGAGTCAGGGCACGTTCGAGGGTGGATGAACCAATCCCGAGACGTGCTTGGAGCTCTCGATCCGACGGCACTGCACCGACAGTCGAACCGGGATTAGCCAAGGAATGCTCACATAGAGCGATGAGTGTCAAGAACCAGCGAAGCGGACGACCATCGCGACCCAGACAAACAGACCGATCAACGATCGGAATGGTCGAGCCCGACCCGACGATCGATGGCTCAGCACCTCCAAGAACCGGTCCGCGAACGGACAATGCATGTCGGGCCTCGCGCCCGGCCACAATCACCATGGCGTGGGCAAAGGGAACCGTGACTGGCCCAACCCCAACAGAGAGTTCAAAGCCAGCGGCAGTCGCCACATCGTGGACCGACGCCCCAAGGTAGGAACCGGTCGAAGTGATGGACCAGGAGTCGCCATCGTGACGAATCGTTCCGTGGAGCTCGCTCACCGTGCGATCTGTCTCGGTGATCTGTCCAGGACCCTTGCCACGCCCAAACTTCAGCCACTCCCCCGCCATGAGTGTCGAGCTGGCATGGGGAGCTTCAATGGCGAGCGACTCAATCGCCAAGGTCATGGGCTCGCCAGCGGCTCAATGGCCACGATGGAACCCTCGTTGACCACATCGGCTCCTTCTGCAAACACCGTCGTAATCCACCATTCAAACGATCCTTCGAATTCTACGTCAGAGAGCAACTCGCATTCAGGGGCCTCCACACATGAGGCATCGACGGTAGAAACCAGCCGATCAATCCGACCATTCACCTGATTGTCGCCGTACTGGTTGACAAAGAGGTGGTAGCTGACGGCTCCGGGTACCGCTGTCCAACGAAAGAGGGGCCGACTCTCCGAGGTCACCACAATCGGAGCAATTGCGGTAGCGCTTCGGACCGAGCTTCGGCGCGCTAGCCACGTGCCAACCCCAGCGAGCAGTGCCAAGACCACAAGTCCGACCAGCAGGGTCTGGTTCCTCTTTCCCGCTACTGTTCCCCCTGACGGCGTCGTGCCTGACGACTCCGCCGCCAGAACGTCCTTAGGAATATCCGGGTCCACAAAGTTCAGGTCGCTGGCCTGTCTAGCCTGGCGCTGGCTCGGGTCTAGCGTCAACGCTTGGCGAACGAACTCCTCCAGGTCTGTGCCCAGTCCCGGACTGATGTCGTAGGGGCCAACAAGCTGCTGACGCCGAGAAGTAAACGGCTGGCGTCCAGTCACGCTTTCGTGCGCAACCACCGCGAGTGCCCAGATGTCGCCATGGCGATGAGCTTTGGTTGGGTCATCGAATGACTCGGGAGGACGATAGGAGAGCGACGACTCATGCACGGTTGCGCCCGTCGACTTCCCGTCATCTTGAACTGGGGCTGCTCCGGCGTGGTCACCTAGCTTCCAGCGGGCATCGGAGAACATGATGTTGGAAGGTTTCACATCACCGTGAACCTGCCCGGCGCGGTGGTAGGCGTCGAGCCCAGATCCAATCTGTTTGACCAGTTCGTAGCCCTCATCCGGACTCAGGTGGCTCTGCTCGATCCGATCCGCCAGAGTGTGCTCGGCTTCTTCCAAGACGAACACCAGGTGCGATGCCTCACCCTGAGACCACTCAAAGAGTTGGTGAACCGTGATCACGTTGGCACTACGTGGGGCCCGGTTGTAGGCCTCAATCGTTGCTTGGGCCCGGCTCGGTCCGAGGGCTCCGGATATTCGTAGTACGGCCTTGGGTGGAAATTTGTCAGCGATACCGACATATGCGGCCCGGTAAACTGACGCAGAGCCACCGTCAGCGATGTGATCGGCCACAGTCCAGTCCCGCACACGCGTGCCTGGTGCCAGATCAACTACCCGTAGCGGTTCGGTATGAGCCACTCGGGGATCTTAGTCGCTCCCAACGCCACCTCGTGCAGTTGGGTCAACAGCCCTCATCCGTTCAGCTCCACCACTTGAAGTTCACGCCAGAAGTCTGACACGGAGTGGCACCGACCGGGCGATTGTCGGTGCCACTCACGATTATTGGAGATATCTAGCTAGTGGCTATTGCTCAAATGCTGCTCCTTGGCTCTCGATGCTTGAGCCGTCAGCGAAGTAGGCAGTCACCCACCATTCTCCATAGGGTGCGATCGACTTGTTGGAGACGAAGCCACAGAGATCATCTTGGGCACACGACGCCTGATTGGGCGTTAAGAATGCATTGACCTTTCCCATCGAGTCTTGGGATCCGTACTGATTGACCCAGATCTGATATTCGATTGCGCCATCTACCGCGCTCCACTCATAGAACGGGGTCGGGTCGTTCAGGTCAGCACCGACTGGCCAGAACAGTTGAGGGGCACCGTTGGTTGGCGGATCAACGGGAGGATCGACCGGCGGAGTCACGCCACTCAAGGCGTCCTTGTACGCCTCACCTGATGGTTTGATTTGTCCTGAGCGGGTGAACAGGCCGAAGGTTCCTTCACGGTCGTCCTCGATCTGGTCAACGAGCTGATACCACGCAGCCACTGGAACGTAGGACCAACCCTCAATCAGCTCAACCGCTCTGGTGAGGTGCTCTGCTTGACCCTCTTCTCCAGATCCATTCCATGTGGTGGTACTGGCGAAACCGAACTCGGTGAACCACATGCTGCGTGAATCGCCATAGGCCGTCATCTGACCATGCAAGGCTTCAATGCCATTCTGGAAGCACCAGAATGCCGCATTCCTCCCGATACCTTGCGGACACTCAGCCGGACCGTAGGACATGCCATTGGGGCTGTTGGGATACGGGCCGGTGTAGGGGTGCGCCGAGATCGCGTGGTAATCATTTCCGAGGCCTGCCTCATACATGTGTTCCAAGAAGACAACGTCTCCGCCAGCAATCGAGCCAACGAGAACCTTGGCGTTCGGATCAGCCTGTACCGCAGCCCGGGCACCTAGCCGAACAAGCTCGGCATATTCATAAGCCGAGCCAAGATCACCAAACATGTCATATTCATCGTTCTGGTTAGATGGGCGGGTACAGATGCCTCGTTCGTCGCCCGACCCTGGACAACGGTCAGATCGAAGGTTCCCGGCCAGGTTCGGCTCGTTCCAAATTTCCCAGGCCATCACCCGGTCGCCGTAGCGAGCAACGAGCCGACCAAGGGCGTCGGCATAGTCCTGCGCATCAATCGGCAAGAACTTCAGGTACGTCGCGTCACCACCGGAGCAGTTCTTCTGCGGATCTGAAGAAGCCCAGCAAGGCGTCTGCCCAAAGGTGATAAGTACATCAAGGCCAGCGTCTTCCGCTGCGGCGATGTCGGCGTCCAGCTCGTTCCAGTACCAGCCCGGCGTCACGCCCTTTTCGCTGCCCTCCATCAGATGCCAGGAGATCGGCAAGCGGATGAAGGACGCACCAACATCGTTGACCAAGGCGGTGCGGTTCGGCTGGCCTTGGCCAGCGGCGATATTGAACTCGTGCACCCCGAAGCGTGTACTCGTGCCCCCGCCTTGGGCATTGGCTACCGGCGCCAGCAGGGCCAGTAGTAGGGGCAAAAGAATGCCGATTGCGACCTTTCGAACTCTCATTGATTACTCCAGTCTCGTTGCGGATACTGGTTCAACAATGATGAATCGTCGACCGGTCGTGTAGGGGGGACGCTCCCCCGCTCTACTCAATCGGCGAGAAGCCGAGTCTTCCGTGCCCCTAGAGCCGAGCCAAGACTTGGCGGCCAAGTTCTTCAATGGCAGCATCGGCTTCGGATTCTTGCCCGCTCTCAAAGGCAAAGAACGTCCCGAGTTGCACAGACATTCCAGGGACCGTGAAGATCAGCTCACCTGGCGTGCGGTGGTTAGCATCATCCCCAATCCCCTCAACCGCCACCCCGTCGGGAAACGACAGTATCCAGTTGTCGTAGTGCTCTCGACCTGAGAGGACCGAGACAACAAGCTCGGGCGAGGTTCCTTCGAAGAGCCGCAATCCCTTCTCCGGTATTACATCGGTTACCTTCCAGACCCTTGAGCAAGCGAAAGGCATCAACACAAAGTGATCTTTGGAAGTGATAACCAAGCAGGAGCCTCCGAGCCGGTCCTTGCCGCACTCACCGAGGCCTACCGAGGTCCTGCCAATGCCTATGGAACCGACGAGTACGTGCGGGCCGCAGTCAACAGACTCAAGGACGTCTTTGAGACCGACCTTGAGGCCTTCTTCGTAGTCTCCGGTACTGCCTCCAACACGCTCGCCCTGTCAACAATGGTTCAGCCTTGGGACGGCATCATCTGTCACCACCAGGCCCACATCTATTTGGACGAGTCGAGCGCACCTGCACTCCTAACCGGCGGCGCCGGAATGTTGCCAGTCCCGTCCAAGGGACTACGTCTTGACCCAGAGGGTCTTACCGCCATGCTCGATCGGATCCCCAACGATCCGCCCCACAATCTTCGACCCCGGGCACTGTCCATCACCCAGGCGAATGAATGTGGCCAGGTCTATTCGGTGGCTGAGGTTTCGGAGTTGAGCTCCATTGCCAAGGCGGCGCAGCTCAAGGTCCATATGGACGGAGCTCGATTCGCCAACGCCATCGTTGCATTGCAGTGCTCACCCGCCGAGGTCACGTGGAAGGCGGGGGTGGACGCATTGAGCCTCGGGGCAACCAAGAATGGTGCGGTCGCAGCCGAAGCGATTATCTTCTTCGACAAGTCCCTAGCCAAGGACTTCGGCTACAGACTGAAGCGAAGCGGCCACCTCACATCCAAGGCCCGCATGTACGGGGCCCAGTTTTGTGCTTGGCTCAACAACGACCACTGGTTGGAGCTTGCTGGCTCGGCCAATGCCCGAGCGTCAGAGCTTCGGTCCGGAATCGCCAAAGCTCGCTCCATTCGGTTGGCATTCCCGACCCAGTCCAACGAGACATTCGCCATTGTCAGCAAGGAGATGTACCAACAACTGCTAGCGGCCGAGGTTTCGTTCTACGACTGGTACGACGATGCACTACCGCCAGAGATCGCAATTGACGTCAATGAACAGCTGGTTCGCTTGGTCACTTCCTGGTCGACCTCATCTGAGGAGATCAGCGAATTCTTGGCGACATGCGAACGATTGCCAGCTACGCCAGTTCGTTAGCGGGCGAAGCTAGCCCTAACTGGCCGCCCGATCTTGGGCAACAGCGTCATAGCTGTCGTAGTCACTGGCGGTGTCATCGGCAAACTCGAACTCCATGAGGCCTGCTTCCTGCCATGCCTTTCGCAGATATCCGTTGTTGGCATCCAACAATCCAAGTCGACGAGTATTCGGGACCAGTTTGGAAAAGAATCCCCGCTGGAACTGGGCTGAGGGATGCACGTTCTGTTCCCGGGCGGCTTGTTGCAAGAAGGGAACGACCTCATCCACCTTGACTCCCATTCGTTCCCAAACTTCGGGAGTCGTTGCCCGACTCTGAGACCGCAGGGTGTTCTCAATCATGAACTCCTGGCGATCCTTCAGTTCCGCTTCTGAGAGGTTCTCGTAGTACTCCCCCAAGCTGATGATGCCAAAGGCCACATGGCGAGCCTCATCAGCCATCACATACCTGAGCAGCTTCTTTAGCAACGGTTCATTCGTTCGCCGCAACATGTCGCCGAAGGCTGCCAGAGCCAGACTTTCAATCACGATCTGCATACCTAGGTAAGCAATGTCCCAGCGAGAGTCCTCGAGCAACGCCATGATCTGGGCGTCAAGAAAGGGATTCATGGGGTAGGCGTCGCCAAGCTTCTCGTATAAGTACTTGGCGAAAACCTCGGTGTGGCGAGCCTCGTCCATTGTCTGGGTCGAAGCGTAATACTTGGCATCAATCCACGGGACCGTTTCGACAATCTTGGCGGCGGTCAACATTGCTCCCTGCTCACCATGCATGAACTGGCTGAGTGTGGCTTTGAACAACTCAATGGCACACTCGGTGCGTTCCTTGTCACCCCACGTTGACAGGGGTGAGCCGGGGATCTTGCACGCCGCTGCCATCAGATGCATCGAACCACTTGGTTGCTCATTGACCAGCCGCTCCGGATCAACGTCAATCTGCCAATCCAGATCGGTGACGCTATTCCACTGGGAGGACATGGCCTTGTTGTAGAGCGTCACCAGTTGATCTCGATCGCGGGTGTAGTCCCAGGTCATGATCCGCTGCGCGTTGTCAGTGATGAGCCGGATTGACTCATCCACCTCCGAGCTGGCCGGCAGCTCAGCCTCAACCTCGCCTACCTTAGAAGGTTGTGCCGGTGACCGAGATGTGTTGGAGGGTGTCATCTGAGGATCCTGACACACCAGGGTTAACCAAGGCGAGTTCTTCTGCCGACTTCGGAACCCGTTCTGCTGCGAGAGGACGTGCGATGACATAGCCCTGTGCGAGGTCCGCACCCAGTTCGGCCAACAACGCCAGGTCGGCTTCAGACTCAACCCCCTCGATCACCGTCTTCAAACCAAGGGCCCTGGCCATCTGGATCAGAGCGAAAACAATCTCTCTGCCAGGGCGCTCGCTGATCTGGCTGGTAAAGGATTGATCAATCTTCAGAAAGTCGAATTCCAACGTGGCGAGCTGTGAGAACGACGAGTAGCCGGTACCGAAGTCATCAATGGCGACTCGGACACCAAGAGCACGCAATTCTTGAATGATCCTGCCTGCTCGATCGGTATTGGACAAGACCGCATCTTCGGTGATCTCGATCACGAGGTGATGGGGCTCTAGTCCGGTCTGATCCAGAATGTCTTTCACCAAAGCGGGGTAAGCCGCGTTGACGAAGTTGCGAGCCGAGGCGTTTACACCGATCACACAATCAGCTGCCACCTGTCGGCGACGCAACCAGTCCGCCAGCTGAGCCGAGGCTGTTCGAAGCGTCCATTCGTCGATGTCTGTCAGGAGGTCCAATTGCTCAGCCACATGTAGAAACTCGCCAGGATTCAGCATTCCCCGCATCGGGTGAACCCATCGCACTAAGGACTCATAGCCAACGATTGTTTGGGTCTTGACGTCAAGTATTGCCTGATAGTGCAGACGCAGATCGCCGCCGGTGATAGCTGCACGCAGCTGATCCTCCAGCGCCCAGCTATCAGCCAGATGCTCTCGCATCTCGCGGGCGAACATGGAGATCCGGTCCCTACCCAGTTCCTTTGCCTGGTACATGGCCAAGTCGGCGTCTCGCAGGAGGGCTTGAGGGGAGTCGCTGGAGTTGGATACAGCGATACCAATCGAAAGTGTCAAGGCAACTGATCTGTTTCCGACCTCGAACGGCTCACGCATCAGTTCTTGAATCCGCTCAGCCAAGATTAGAGCATCGCCCGGCCGCTCCAGGCCTTCACAAAGCATGACGAATTCATCGCCCCCGAATCGAGCCAGCGTGTCCGCCACCCGAGTGTGAGCTCGCAGTCGATCTGCGACCTCGCGGATGACCTGGTCGCCGACGTGATGTCCGAGGCCGTCATTGATTGTCTTGAAGTAGTCGATGTCGAGCAGGATGACGGCGGTTGAGCAGCCTGTCCGGCGCCCACGAATCAATGCCTGGATGATGCGATCGCCGAGCAGCGCTCGGTTGGGCAAACGGGTCAACCCGTCGTGCATGACCCGCCGCTGAAGATCGTCGCGAATCTTTCGGTCCCGACTGACGTCAACAATCTGCATCAGGGTGCGCGACTCCCCCTCTGATCCGAGGAACGGTGTCGTGCTCTCACTTACCCAGAGCTCAATCCCGGTTTCAAGGGTGTAGCGAGCTTCTCGTTGCTTCGGTCCGTTGCTTGCCGGTTTCGAATCCGTCCGGTTGGCGGTGTAGCCGCCTAACACCAGGTCAGCATGTTGACGACCAACAATGTCACCCTGTTGCTGCTGAACCAGGGTGCCAAATGCCAGATTGCATTTTAGGACGACACCGTGCTCGTCCAGAACAACGGTGGCCATTGGTGAATTGACCACAGCGGCATCCAGCGTGAGCTGGGCAACTTTGAGTTGGTGCACCGCGAGTCGCCTCGACCGGCGATTTCGTACGGTGATGTAGGAAAAGCCCAATGTGAGGAAGAAGCCGATGCCGCTCACCACCGCAAGAACGGTGATTGTCTCTGGATTCACTGGAATGTGCTCCGATTCGCCGTCGACGGATCAGGTGGCTTCAGGCAATGACTTCATGGCCTCGGTTGCTTCTCGCAATAGCTCTTCGTGCATGCCAGCGGGAGCATCAAATTCGACTGAAGCAGCTACCTCAATCACCATTGATTCGGCGTCAACGAGAATGTCTGACAAGGTGACAAGGTCGAGGCCAAGCACGCCGCGGGCTTCTTCCAGCATGGCGAAAAGGGCCTTGCCCGAGTCAGCCCCACAGAGAACCTTCTCGGCCATGAGGCCCAAGCGGAGGGCGTCAACGAGGTCTTCGTCGGCCTTCTCCGGTTCAACCTTGGAATGCAATGCGTCTCGCAGAGCAATTGCTTCAGCCAGAATCTCCGGCATTCCCCAGGTTCGCAAGAGTTCGGCCGTGACCTCGTCAGCGCTGTATCCCAGAAGCGAGTACTCATCTGCCGCACTGGGCCAACCCGATCCCTGATCGAGGAGTGATCGGTGCACCTCGGGCGCACTGGAATGAAGCACCAGATGCCCGAGCGATCCGAGAAGACCGGCAAGGAATGCTTCGTCGGCGACCTTGGGATTGATTTCCTCAGCAAACGTCCGCGACAGTGTGGCGCAAACCAGTGTGCGTTGACGAGCCGTGCTCATGAACTCCAGGCAATCGGGGTTCGTTGGCATCAGGGTCGACATCGAAGTGGAGATAACCAGAAGACGCAGCCCTCTTGCACCCAGCATGTTCAGGGCAAGATCGATGCTGGTGACTTTTCGACTACCGCCGGTTGCAGCGGAGTTAGCGTTGCGAATGATCGCGGTCGTCAGTCGGACATCTTGGGACACCAGACCAGCTAGTACACGCATGTCCAGCTTGTCTGGATCCGACAACTTCCGGAGAATCTCCAGGGCAATCACCGGAGGGGACGGAAGATTGTCGGGGTCAACCAACAGCTCGTCGCGCGTCGGTAGTTTCAGTTGAGCATTGTCAATGGTCACGAGATTCCTAAAACCTGTCCTGAGAAGTACGAATCGAAGTAACCCCCAGTTTCGACCGAGGCACCCGCACTATGAGGGCTGAGGAAGTGACGAAGTTGCTGATTCCAGGTCATCTTCGCCTAACGTCCAGTGGTGACAATGATCAGCACGTTCTCCTTCTCCAGTGATGGTGCCGGACTATGACTCTTTCCGGCCCTGACCGCGCTGCGGTCCAGAGGCGAACCCTGTCTGTTCTGTTTCTAGGAACCATTGGTGCTCGGGCCGCAAACACCCTGATCTTTACTGTGGCTTCGCTCGCCATCTTGGACATGGTCACCACTACCAAACTTGCTGGCCTCGGAGCTGGAGCAGCCACGCTCGGCACCGCCCTCAGTTCGCGGGTACTCAGCACCTATATGGCGGGACGAGGGCGTAGACCCGGGCTCGTGCTCGGCTTCTCCGTTGCCATCATCGGAGTCATCTTCATCATTGTTGGCGTAAAACAAGGCTCGCTCCTGCCGTTCCTCTTTGGGCTCACCCTCTTTGGGGTCGGTCAAGGCTCGGCCAACCTCGCCCGCTACGCCGCAGCAGACCTTGCCAAACCCACTAGTCGAGCCAAGTCCATATCCCTCATCATCTTTGCGTCAACCATCGGGGCCGTCGCCGGACCCTTGCTGATTGGACCGGGTGAGAGGCTGGCTCGCTATTGGGGTTACGAAGAGACGGTCGGGCCTTATGGGATCGCCGCCATTTGCCTCGTACTCGCCGCGTCAATCTTTCATCTTGGCCTTCGGCCCGATCCCCTCGTTGCCTCGGGAGGACTTAAGAGGCAGCAAGGTGATGGAACGTCAAACCTGAGCTTCCTCAAGTCCATCCAGACCGTGCGCACAAGTCCTCTTGCTTCGCTGGCCCTCATCGCGATGGTGACCTCACAGATGGTGATGGTCATGGTCATGGTCATGACTCCGGCTCACATGAAGTTTCATGATCAGAAGGAAGCCGTGGGCTGGGTGATCGCCATCCATACGTTTGGCATGTTCACGTTTGCTCCACTCGCTGGCTGGCTGAGCGATCGCTTCGGGAGAGTTCAAACCATCATGCAAGGTGCCGCAATCCTTGCGTTGGCTACCGTCATTACCGCTCTGGCTGGCGAGGCACCGAAGATTCTCCTCTTCCCGGGCCTGTTTCTGTTAGGGCTCGGCTGGAGCTTCGCCATGGTCTCCGCTAGCGCCTTGCTCACGGAGCCTCTTCATGAGGAAGATCGCGTTGGAGTACAAGGAACGGCGGACCTGCTGACCTCAGGCGTAAGTGGACTGGCGGCGATTGGCGCAGGCTTCGTCTTCGACATGACTGGCTACCACGTTCTTTCGCTCGTCGGAACAACTGCCTCCGGGCTACTTCTTGTTGTCAGCTTTGTGATCTATCGAACCCACAACGATCGAAAGATGTCGCTTGGCACCTAGGTGCGTCGATCCCAGTAGTCGCTGACAATCCAACGCATGACCTTGGTTTCAACGTCATAGGCCAGAGCTAGGTCATCAACGGACATACCACCATGAACGTGACCAATCACGTCAGGAGATCCATCGATGAGTTCGTCGCGAATAGACACATAGCTCACTGCACGCGAGACGGTTGCCTGTGAACAGTCCCATTTGCTGGCAGTCTCCCGCTGTGTCAGCCCAGAGGCCCTGTCCGCTGCGAGGGAGACATAGTCATAGTTCACTCCCCGTCGGCGATCCTGGGTTCCCGCTCGTTTCGAGCCACCAGTTCTGCCACTCCCCTTGAGTTCGAGCAGCGCACCATCACCCATTGCTGTGGAGCGTGCCACCAAGGACTGGTGGTCGATTCGACCTGCGGCATCTGCAACGACGCGCCACAAGCGATGCGCAGCTTCGAACTTCCGGTCCTTGTGATGTTGCTCTGCTGCCAGTCGTAGGTCGCCGAGAACGAGCACTCCGTCTGATCGAGACAGATCAAGATCCACCGAGATGGGGCTGCGGTACAGGCTGCCCTCGATTGGGGCGAGACTGACCCGACCCCTGGCTGGTGAATCGGTAGTCGACGGATTCACCTCGGGGCTTTCGGTCGCCATCGCTGAGTCGGTCACCATAGGTGCGTCCTTCATTCCTGTCGGTATTCGCTGTCGCAACCCCGGGGCTCCACATTGTGGTCCATACCCGGGTTGTACTATCTCTTCGGCCGAAGCACCGAAGGGATGAGCTACTGGCCCAACTAGGCCACAAGAACAGTTTTCTGCCAGGTTCTCAACGAATTTGTTCAGCATGCTCCACGCCATGCCGATGGACAGTGCATGTCAGACCAGGCCACCAAGGCTCTCCCGGCCGTCATTCCCCGACCGCCAGCAAAGATCGAAGAACTGAATATTCCAGCAGCCATGGTCGAGGATCTCTTTATTCGTCGGCTTCATCTTGAGCGGACCTCGAATATCCACGACGTGTCGACTGCTCTTGGTATCCGTATGTCCATCGGTCGCGAGTTGGCCGAAGACCTTCGAACCCGACAAATACTTGAGTATCACGGCATGGAAGGTCGCGACTATCGAATCGGTCTGACCCAGCAGGGAACCAATGTGGCTCTTAGCCGCATGACCCAATCCACCTACGCCGGTATTGCGCCAGTCTCCTTGGCTGACTACACCGAACGAATCTGGGATCAGAAAACCGAGATGCTGATCAACCGGGAGACAATCCGGTCGGCCTTCGGCGACATGGTGCTGGAAGATGATCTTCTTGATCAGCTCGGCCCGGCGTTCTTGGCCGATGGAGCCATCTTCTTGTACGGCCCACCCGGCACCGGTAAAACCAGCTTGGCCGAGCGAATGATTCGGATCTATGACGATCGGGTGCTCGTGCCTCGCGCTGTTGCCGTGGATGGTCAAATCATCAGCGTCTATGACGGCGCCGTTCACACGCCTGCACCTGACCAGCCAGCGGATCTCGATCCTCGCTGGGTTCTTTGTGACCGCCCAATTGTTCTCGTTGGCGGTGAACTCACCATGAAGATGCTGGAACTGGACTTTGACCCCATTAGCGGCACCTATACCGCCCCCATTCAGATGAAGGCCAACAACGGAATCCTGGTCGTCGATGATTTCGGCCGTCAGCAGATATCACCTGGTGAGCTCCTGAACCGATGGATTGTGCCACTGTCCCGCGATATCGACTTTCTCAAGCTCGCCAGTGGAACGAAGTTCACAGTCCCCTTCGAGCTGAAATTCGTCGCTTCCACAAACCTTGATCCATCTGACCTTGGGGACGACGCATTCCTGCGGCGCCTCCGAAACAAGGTCTACGTCGGACCCATCACCGCCAACGCCTTCAACTGGATTCTGGTCCGCGTTGCTCAGGCCAGTGGTATCGAGGTCACTGCGGAGTCAGCTGAATACCTGCAATCCGTGGCGATTGAACACATCGGCGAACTTCGGCCCTATATCGCCATCGACTTCTTGGAACTGATGGCGGGGATCGCTACGTATGAGAACCGCGCCCGCAAACTTGACCGGTACATGATCGACCGCGTCGCCAGGGTGTACTTCTTCGTCAAGGACGGCCCGGCCGAAGGCTTTGGCCACACCATCAACACCGATCCCCTCGACAGCCGAAACGCCCTGCAAGCTAGCGATTCGGTTCATCAGCCCGTTCGCAGCCCAGAGATGATCCCTCCCGCAATGCCAGCAGTGCAGGCCCCAGTTAGCGGACACAATCAGAATGACCTGATCGAGCTCGGCTCTCTGGCTGCTGAATAAGCAGTACCCGACTCTGCCATCGTGAGCTAACACACGCGTTGATGTAGCGCATCGTTCGTTGGTACTCGTTGTTGGGACCGCCGTGACACCACTGGACGAGGACTCCTCGCCGGATAGGACTCTCCTAGTTGGCCAGGAGGCGCGGCGTGGGCTCGGTCAGCTCCATCATCTCGCCACAGTTGCGGCAGCTTCGAACGTGACTCGCTTTAGGGCCGACCGGAATCAGTTGGCGGTAATCGTTTTTGCTAGCAGACATTCCGCAACTGGGGCAGACAATACGTGGCATCAGGGCACTCTTCGGTTTCAGCCTGCGTGCTCCAAAGCGGTGCTACCTGTGAACTATCACAAGCAATCAACCGAGTTCTGACGCAGGGGCATCAAATGGTTCTGCTTTCTTCATCGGCCAAACGCCACCCGATATGAGCCATATGACCCACAATCTCTGTGATTCTTCGGCCTGCTAACGTTGCCGGAATGGGAATGTCGCTACCCGAAGCCATTGAGGACTTCTTCCTGGCTCGCCGACCGAAGAAGCATTCCAAGCACACAATTGATGCCTACCGACGCGACTTCCGCACCGTTGAGGGTCAGCTGCGCCTCGTTCTGGAACGACAGCCTGAGGAGATCAGTGTCGACGATCTGGATGTCCGGACCCTGCGTCGCGCCTTTACTGGCATTTCTCATCAGTCTGCGGCAACCATTTCTCGAACCTGGTCCACCTGGAATCAGCTCTTCACCTTCCTTGTCTCCGATGGAATCCTGCAGGGCAATCCGATGGCGGCGGTGGAAAAGCCACGCGTACCCAAGAGTCGTCCCAAAGCCATCAGCGGCGAAGACAGCATCTCGCTACTTCTGCAAGTTGCTGCCCGAGGCCGAACGGGGGCTCGCGATCCCTGGCCAGAGCGAGACCTAGCCATCATTGTCACGCTGGTGACATGCGGTCTGCGTCTCACCGAATTACTGGAGTTGCAAATTCGCTCCATCGATGGTCCGAGCGGTGACCGTGTCATCGGTGTTCGAGGCAAGGGCAACAAGGAACGCACCGTGCCGATAGAACCCGAGGTCGAACAGGTCATCGCCAGCTATATCGAGTCACGTTTACGGCGCTTCCCCGGCCGAATCGCGGCCGACGCTCCGCTTTTCGTAGCCAATTCGGGTCTTGGCATGAAGCGAGGCGGACTTCAGTATCTCGTTGAGTGCCTCTACCGGGAGGCTGGCATCCGAAGCCGAGTACCCAGTGGTGCTCTCGTCCACGCGCTGCGACATACTTTCGCTACCAGTCTGGCTCGCAATGGTGCGACAGGCACTGAACTACAAAAGCTCCTCGGGCACGAGTCCTTGGCCACCACTCAACGGTATGTGGATGCCTCCGCACGAGAAGTCCGAATGGCCGCACGATCTAACGACGCTTATCGTGCTCTGCGTGAAGTCATTCCCGACGACTAGCTCACAGCAATGCCCATCTCCCAGACCATTCTGCGATTTGACTGTGCAATTTGACTTGCTATCTGCTCGAAAGGGTTGGTTTCGTAGCTAGTTCGCGGGCACCCTTTCGGTCGCTCCACCAAGAAACACAGGTGAAAACTATGGCTACCCGCATTGATATCGAACTAACCAGTTCACGAGAAGACGGCACGTGGACTTGGCGTGCAGCGGGAGCCCGCCAGCCAAAGGGCGATCTGGCAGGTTCACTCCTGTACGCAGGTGCCGAAGTTGGCGACGTCTGCAAGATCGAGGCCGACATTCTGATGGACGGAATTGACGTTCTATCGGTCACTCCTCCAAAGCAAAAGCGCGATCGAATGGACGATGTCCTGGAGATGAAGACCAAGCAGTATAGCGACAATGAATTGGTCACTGAGGTCCGAGCCTCCCGTTCCAAGGGTGGTCGAGACGGAGGCCGCAAGGGCGGACGCGACGGTGGCCGTAAGGGCGGACGCGGTCGAGATGGCGGCCGTGGCCGTTCCGGAGGACGCGATGGCGATCGTGAAAAGAAGCCATCCGCAGCCGAGATGCGGCCAAAGCCCAAGCGTTTGCGCCCTCGCCGCACCCATCGTGATGCGGTGCTAGCGGAAGTCGCCCCTGAGCATCAGCCCATCGCCGAGCAGGTCATGCGTGGAGGGATTCCCGCAGTCCGAACGGCCATTGAGAAGCAGAACGCCGAGGCCAAAGCAGAAGGCAAGCCGGAGATTCCAGTCGAGACAGTTCTTGCGATCGCGGATCCCCTCGTTCCGAAGCTCCGTACGGCTGAGTGGCGCGACCGCGCTGACTCGGCCTTGTCCATTCTTGACGAGCTTGATCTGCGCGATCTCCGATCCGTTGTTGTTGCCTCCGACGCAGCAGCTCGTGATGGAGAGACTCGGGCGCTGGCCGAGCAGCTGAAGGCTGGTCTGAACGAGCGAATCGAGAAGGATCACAAGCAATGGCTTGCGGACATCCAAGAAGCGATGACCGACGGCCGCACCGTACGGGGTCTTCGCCTCAGCAGTCGTCCGGTCAAAGCTGGCGCGCCGCTTCCTCCTGAGCTAGCCGAGAAGCTTGCGGCTGCTGCTTCAGCCTCACTCAATGCCGAGATCACTCAGGACCGGTGGGCCACGGTTCTCGATGCCGTCGCTTTCTCTCCAATCCGAAGCGCCGTCACCCCAGCTGGGTATCCAGCAGAGCCCAACGAGAAACTCCTGGAGGCCGTCCGACGGGTTGCCGACCGCATCTCAGTCATTGCCGCTCACTTTGGCATCGACCCGGCTGAGGCCGCCAAGGCGAACAAGCGTCGACGACCAGCCCGGAAGAAGAAGTCGGGTGGACAAAAGATTCCTGCTCCAGACCAGGTGGTGCCGAAAAAGGGATCAGCTGCGAAAGACTCCGGGACCGAACCTGCTGATGTCAAAGCTCCGGCACCTGCTAGCCCAGAGTCAGCCAGCGCTGACAAGGGCGTCACTGCGGCCACCGCTGAGCCCGAAGCAGCCACAGAGGCTACTCCCGAGCCAGAGGCAACACCAGCACCCGAAGCAGCCACAGAGGCTGCTCCCAAGCCAGAAGCGACTCCAGAACCAGCCACAGAGGCTGCTCTCAAGCCAGAAGCGACTCCAGAACCAGCCACAGAGGCAGAAGTCGCGGCAAAGTCCGAAGCAGTAGCGGACGACTAATCGCTTTAGAGCTGCTTGGAGACTGTCAGCAGGCGGGCCTTTAGGCCAAAGCTCTCAAAGAAGTTCTTCGTGTGTCGATCCCCAGGCAGGGCCAGGGAATCGATGGCGGCGCAACCGTCCGCTGCACACTTGTCCATGAGGAGCTTCATCATGGCTTCTCCGATGCCGACACCTCGAGCTGCCTCCAGGACAACAAGGGCATGCACACGGGCGAGCTTTGTGCCATCAGGGAGACATTCCATTCGCGCAAGGCCATAACCAAAGACGCAACCCGAGAATGCACCGACTACGAGATGACTATCGGTCTGAAGCAGGCTTTCTCGGAGCAACGAAACATCAGTGCCGCGCAAGCCTTCACGTTGGAAGAACAAGAGGCCGCCCCGGTGCGGACCCAGCTCAGCAACAATTTGTGCCGCCAAGACAGCGATCACATCGAGATCACCAGTTACTGCCGTCCGGGCGGACTCCACTAACGCTCCAACTTGTCCAGCTTGCCCAGAACTGTCTTTCGTCCGCGGGTCGCTACCTCATAGGCTCGAACTCGTTTACGTTGAGCAGCTGTGAGGTCGTCGAGCATGGGCACGATCTCACGAGCCTTCAGAGAGTCATAGCCCGCAATTGGCACGGTTGGAGCCCTCGGCGTACGCCCACCTGTTACAGGGCGCTTCCGGGGGCTTGTCGAGGGCTTCGGAGCAGGAGATGTTGCGGTAGGAGCGGAGTCTGCGGCCGATTCTGTCGTTACCGGCGCTAGACCAACAACTTGGCCGAACTCGGTCACGGCCTTCGCCAGAATCAGCGCGGCCTGCCCAATGGCGTCGCCAACCAATTCATCTACCGATGCGCCCTCTTTCGCTACCTTGGCTTGTCCCTGCTTGGCCTTCTCCTGCCCTTGCTGAGAAGCCATCTGGCCAAGTACCTTAGCTAGTTGCACCTGGCTCTTGCCACGCTTGACCAGCTGTGGAAGTACGTCTTCGTACTCATAGATAAGGCCAACCGGCGCGTACACCAGCAATTCCATCAACTGATCGATGGGGTTCTTGGAGTCAGGAGTAGCGGTTTGGGATCCCGCCTCGGTCTTATCGGATGCGGAGTTCTCGTCAGCCATGTCACCTCTCGCAATACTGTTGGGAGCGAGTCTGATCTTGTGCGTCACCAGATCCGCTCTAAGAGAATCACCAGTATTACATGTCCAAGGGCTGGTGCGACTCGAGACCATCACCCATCGGGCAGGCGAGTTCAGTCTGCTTGTCGCCGACCACCATGAAACAGATACCACAGACGAATTCGTCCGACTTTCGAGTGTTTACTGTGCCAGGCTTGGTGCCTTCGTTGACAACGGCTGCGTCGTCGTCCTCGTCGTCTTCCTCGGTGGCGAGACGGCCACGCAGAATCTCATCGAGATCCGCTTCGACGTCTTCTTCTTCTTCATCGTCATCGTCTTCGTCGTCGCTGACCTTGCGAGCACGCGGACGACTGGCTTCATCGTCCTCGTCCTCGTCGTCTTCTTCTTCCTCGCCGTCTCCTGAAGCGCCATCGCTGTCGGAGTCATCGCCGAACTCATCGCCGAGGTCTTCAACATCGACGTCGTCACCCTCTTCGGGGCCATCTTCGGTGTCGAACTCCTCTTCGGAGTCGGTGTCTTCAGCTTCGTTCATTTCTTCATCCATTTAGCCACCTCTGGTGGTACTTGCAGATCGGGGCGGACTCTACACACTCCGAGGCCTTCCGCGCTGCACCCCGACAAAAAGTCTCGATCGATCAGCAACTCTGCTCCTACTCGGAGCGAAAGTCGTCCCGCAATCCCTGCACGTTGGCGACGTAGGCGATCGTGTCTGAGTACATGACGCCACGGGCAATCGAACCCTGCCCTTGGTAGTAGGCAGCGATCGCAAGCTCCTCCGAATCGAGGTGCTGAATCAACCAGCCGACATAGCGGGCACTCATTCGAATATTGTCCTCGCTCAGATTGGGGTCAAGTTCGGGACGGCCGATAAGTCCCGAGGCAATCCATTCACTGGTTGCTGGCATCAGTTGCCCAATGCCGACCGCACCCTTGTGGGACACGACATCTTGTTGCCAACCGGACTCGTTCCAAGCAATGGCCATGAGTAATTCAACGGGAACGCTATTGGCGTTGGCCCAATGCTCAAAGGTGCCAATGAGTTGCAGTCGCTGTTGGTCGTTGGCCAAGGTATCGGGGATGCTTGGATAGCTCTTGGTGGCTGCTCGCATGCCTGAAGCGGTACCCGCTGTACCGCCTGAAGGCACAATGAGCACCTGACCGACCCTGATGCGATCCGCACTACGAAGCCCATTGGCCTCGACCAAGGAGTCGACGGTCGTACCAGTCCAGACCGCGATGTGAGAAAGGGTGTCGCCCTGTTGGACGGTGTAGCTCTCTGTTGCTCCAGCCGGACCAGCCCAGGCAAGGACGAGAGCGACGGCAACAAGGGCTCCGGACACACGAATTCGAAGACGTTCCATACAGATCAGTCGGTACTTCGCTTCCACATATGAGCCAAATGGCCTACAAGGTCATTCTTTGTTGGCGATCTGGGTCACCGGAGGTTAGGTGCCGCTGACCTTTGCCCGTCGGGACTCTGCCCGTCGTTCGGCATCCAGACGTTCCAGATCAGCTTCAGAAGAATGATTGACAAAGCTCATCATCTCCGCAATCGCGTGATGACCGGCTGTCTCTGCTACGTGACGATGCATCTCTTGAACGACCCGTCGGTAGGCGGGATGCCCCTGAGGAGTGCTGCGGAGCTCGAACATGTGCATGGCCGCCCGTGCGTTCAGGTTGCAGTTGAACCGCACCCGGTACGCCAATGACACCGCATAAGAGGCCTGAGCCCCAAAGGGATGCTCCAGAGCCTCATAGAGCGATGCTGAACGCTCCATTGCTTCGTCGAACTCACCAACTAGGCCAGCCTCATCAATGAGCTCTGGACGGGTGAAACCATGGGAAGGATTGAGTTGCTGCCATTCCATTGTCATCATCCGGTGACGTTGCAAATCGCGGAAGGCTCCATAGTCGGTCAAGATGTCGAACCGATAAAATGCCCGTTCCAGGCCGCGACCCGGTCGATGGCGCCGATTTCGGCGATCACCGTTGTAGACCTTGATCACCTGAATTCGATCCTCGACCGACATCCTTCTCACCTGCTCGTCGATTTGGCGCTCAGACAAGTGAGAGAACGGATAGAGCATGGCGGAGATCACCTTGATCTCCGCGTCAGGATCAAAATCGATCAGGTCGACTCTGGCGGCGACGTCCGGTGTCTGCGCTGGCTCGAGAACCTCCTCAGCGAGGGACTCCATACCTTCGCGTGTGTCGACCAGATAGTCGGTCCAGGCGATACCACGTCCTTCTACATCCACCCGACGGACGAATGACGGAATGACCTTGCGCAGCTCTGTCAGGATCATGTCGGCGTAGGTCCGGGCTTCGGGAAGAGGATGAGCCCGCATACGCAACAACATCTGCTCATAAGCCTGCCCACTGCCATACATGCCAACATTGGATTGGGCCGCCGCAGGCAAGATTCCTCGAACCGAGTCCAGTGCCTTGGCTTTCACCGCAGAGCGATAAACAAAGTCACTGTCCCCAGAAGTCTTAGGGGTCACCATCTTCACATGCTGTTCGGCCTTAACCGCCAACTGTGCGTAGGTGTCAAACAACCGGTCCAGGTCACCCACATAACGGGTACCAAGCGGCGAGGCCAGAATCTGGGGATCTCGCCAGTATCGATAACGGCCATCGACTCGACTGTCATAGGCGATATAGCGGGTGGATTGTTCCAGATAGGAAGCCAGACGACCCCACTCCAAGACCTTGGTGAGCAGGTTGGATGCCTGTTCACAGGCCAGGTGAACACCGCCAAGCTGGGCAACGGAATCGTCGCCATATTCGACAAAGACTTTCTCGTACAATTCCTCTGCCCGGTCTAGGCCAATTGTTGCATCAATCGAAGCGTCGCCTTCAATATCGAGCTCTCCTACGAACTCGTCGAGAAAGAGCCGACGTAAACTCTTCGCCGATCGGGAGTATCGGGCAAAGAGCGCACCCTTCACCACCTCGGGCAGGTTGACAAGAGCGAAGACCGGCTGATCCAGATTAGTGAAATAGCGACGGAGTATGTCTTCTTCTTGGCTTGAGAATTCTTCGACTACGTAGGCTCCCACGGCGACGAAGCGTAAGCGTTCGACCACCCGAAGGGGGGAATACCCAACAATCAATTTTGAATCAGAGCGCCAAGACGAACGCGTCACTGACCAGACGAAGCTCAATACGTCGGGCTTGGCCGACCCGAACCCCATCTACATGTACCGGAGTCGGCCGCTCCAAGGCCTGAACAAGGGATGCCGCCCGACGAACCTCAAGATTCGGGTGGGGCAGATGTATGCCAGATTTGACCCGATTCTTGGCCATCATCCGATCTCGGAGAGACAGTCCGCCAATTGTTACATCCAACAAACCGTCGTTGGGATGAGCTCGCGGCCCAAGATACCAATCGCCGTGCCAGGCACAATTCATGACCACCATGCACTGCCCCCTCCAGCCCCTGGCGTGGGCTAGCACATGGGCCACGAAGGGTTGTTCTAGACCATCATCCAGGCGTACAAAGCCGAGGTCCATGGGCAACAGTTGACCCTGGACCTTCTCTCCTGGCGCCGAGCGAGATGGCAAGGGTGGCGAACCGCCGACAGTGGCCAACAGGTCACCACTAGCTACCCGGACCACGAACGGAGCCGCCCCAGGCTTGTTCTGTTGAAGCCAATCTTGAACAAGGGCTGCCAGATGCGCATCGTCACGAGCCGTCGGGACGTTACCGGGGACCGTGCCCTCGGTTCCCCAAGGCCGCCCCTTACGAATCGTCATGAGTCGGTTCGCTACCAGACTCGTCGCCCACCAAGGACTGCGCTTCACCGGCGTCAGTCGGCTCTGAACCGTCAGTCTGCACCGGTGCAGCCTCCTCCGTCACCATGGATGAGGCCGCCACCAGGTCACGATGCACTGCTTCGGAAGCCTGTGCAGCAGCCCTTTGGGTTCCGGCATCCGCTGCGAGGTTAGCGATCTGGCGAAGGAGATCTATAAGAAGCTTGGCTGTCCGCACAAAGTCGCCAGCGGAGACCTCCTCGTCGGACAACACATCATCGAGTCCTCCACCGGAGGCCCAGCCATGGGCAATAGCCATGAAACCGGCATCGGGGGGACGAGTTTCAGGCAGGCGAGCCGATCGTTCTTCGCGCGCAAGTTCCCAATGAAGACGTGTGAGGGCACCAAACCGCTTCCGCAGGAGGCCGCTGGGGAACCAGGGTTCGCTCCCCTTGTTTGGCCCGCGTTCCTCGAAAATGAACGCAGAGGCCAAGGCCGTAACTTCCGCAGCATTCAAGTCGACGAACAATTCGGCTTCCAAGGCCTCGACCAGCAGTAGATCACATTCGTGGTAGAGCCTCGCAAGCCTCTGTCCCTTCGTGGTCAACTCCCAGTCGACCACGAAGCCGCGGCCTTCCAACAGCCCGACGACTTCGTCGAATTGGCGACCAAGTGAACTGGCGGACCTGGACGCGGTCTTTTGAAGGGTCTCAATCTCCGCCTCAAGTTTGGCGATGCGTTTGAGCGACTTCCGAGCCGCTGGCGGAACATCGGCTACCGATTGGATGGAACCAGTTGGACCCAGGCGCCTCCGTGCGTCGCCTTGGGTCGAAACCTTGCGCAGCTGCTCGGCAACCTCAACAGCAAAACTCACGCTGTGGGGCAGGTAAGGCTCGGGCAAGCTCAGTGAAGCGACCACAGTCGGCGTGGTGTGCATGGTGTCGGGGGCGAGTTCAAAGGTCTCACCCGTTTCATCAACCACCACCACCTTGACTCGTCGACCCTTGCGGTAGGCCACCGAGATGGCAACTGCCGCGCTCGGCAATGTCTCACCGTATACATCGTTGCCGTCAAGTTCCAGAACCTCGCCAAGCTGGATCTGACTCAAGGCGAATGACAACTCCTGCACATCGGCTTGAGCGACGTCGATCGTCTCAACCGCTGCTCGCAGGTCTTCTATCGGACCGTATTCTTCAATGAGCTTGGCTTCGACCCGCTCGCGGCGGCTTCGGACCTTCTCCAGCCGATGTTCGCCCCGGACAATGTTGGCGTCGGAACGGAATTGGGCGAAGGAAAGATTCAGCAGTTGCCGGGCCCGCTCTTGGTCATAGCGGCGCACCAGGTTGGCGGTCATGTTGTACGTCGGACGAAAGGCTGAGGTCAGAACGAAATCGCGGCTCGAGGCGAGTTTGGCCACCTGTTCGAAGCGAACCCAGGGCGACCACAGCACGACGGCCTGGCCATGAGTGTCGATGCCTCGACGCCCGGCCCGACCAGTCAGCTGGGTGTACTGGGCTGGGGTCAGCGCCTCGTGGTGCTCGCCAGTGAACTTGGTGAGCTTGTCAAGCACAACGGTTCGGGCTGGCATGTTGATGCCAAGGGCGAGGGTCTCAGTGGCGAAGACAATCTTGGTCAGTCCTCGAACAAAGCAGGCCTCGACTGCTTCTTTCAGAGGCGGAACCATGCCCGCATGATGAAAGGCAACACCAGCTTCGATGCCGCGTAAGAAGCGATCGAACTCCAACACTTTCAGATCGGTCGCATCAAGGCCGCTGACTTTCTCGGCCACGATCTTGCGGATCTCGGTCCGTTCTACCTGGCTGGTCAGGATCATTCCAGAATCGACAACAGCTCGTGAAGCGTCAGTACAGGCATTGCGACTGAAGATGAAGTGGATTGCTGGAAGCAAGTCCTTCTGTTTGAGCTGGCGAACTACGTCAACCCGGCTCGGTGTCATCCACTTCACTCGTGGACGGCGGCCACCTTTGGGCCCTCGACGCTGGCCACGGTTCTGGCCACGAACCTCGGCATCAAAGCGGAATCCCTTGCCGTTGGCTTTTCCGCCGTGCAAGGTTCGGATCATGTGAAGCTTGGGGCTGCCTCGCTCTGCCGCCAGGTACAGATTCTCCAGCTGCACTGGTCGGTGCATCTCGGTGACTAGCGTGGTCTCGCCCCGGACCGTCTCCATCCATTCAGTCAACTCGTCTGCATTGGAGACAGTGGCCGACAGGGCAACAAGTTGGATTCGGGTCGGCAGGTGGATGATGACTTCTTCCCACACAGGCCCCCGGTAGGAGTCCTGCAGGTAATGCACCTCGTCCAAGACAACGGCTTGCAGCCCATCCAGCGTGTTGCCGGCGTAAAGCATGTTCCGCAGTACTTCGGTGGTCATCACAACCACCGCTGCATCACCGTTGATGACATTGTCACCAGTGAGGAGGCCGACCTTGTCACTGCCGTACTCAGCTACCAAGTCATGGTATTTCTGATTGGAAAGCGCCTTGATGGGAGTTGTGTAGAAAACCCGTCGTCCGGCTTGCAGGGCTTGATCCACGGCGTATGAGGCAATCAGCGTTTTGCCGGCACCGGTCGGCGCAGCAACGATCACATTGTGGCCAGCATCCAGCGCATCAAAGGATTCGGTCTGGAAACGGTCTGGGGGGAAACCCAGCCGTTCAAGGAACTCTTGTCTGTCGCCCATGGCTACTTAGGAGGCCTTGTTCTTTCGTCGCTTGGTCATCTGGCCGCCAATAATCATGGAGATCTCGTAAAACAGGTACATGGGGACCGAGAGCACAAGGAGGGTGATCGGGTCACCGGTCGGGGTAATCACGGCTCCCAGGATAACTACGGCAACAACGGCGATTCGACGGTTCTTCTTCAAGGTTTCGGTCTTGAGTACCCCAATCATTTGCAGGAAAACGAGGATGACGGGAAGTTCGAAAGCCAAGCCGAAAGCCAGCAGCATCTTGACCAAGAACCCGAGGTAAGCCTTGGCTTCGAAGAAGGGCTCGAATCGATCACCGCCAATGTTAATCAGTACTTCCAGGGCCCGCGGCATGAACAGATAGGCCACAGACATGCCACCGGCCAACAAGATGACCGAGATGATCACGAAGGGATAGAGCAGCTTCTTCTCGTTGGGGTACAAGCCTGGAAGAACGAACTTGCCGATCTGGTACAAGATGACCGGTAGCGCCAGGATCAAGCCGCCATAGCCAGCCAGCGTCATCTTGACACTGAAAGGATCCAAGGCGCCGGTAGCAAGAAAGGTGCAGTTGTCTTCTGGCCGGATAGCACAATAGGGCTCGGACAAGAAGTCGAAGATGGTGTTGTGGAAGATAAAGACGCCTGTGGCGCCAATCAGAACAGCAATGAGGGAGCGGATGATCCGAGTGCGCAGCTCTTTGAGGTGTTCCATGAGGGTCATCTGACCTTCAGTCAGCCCCTGGCTTGCCAAGCCGCCGTCAGAGTTGCTCACTGGCCCTCCTCCGGACTGCTCTCGTCATCAACCGAAGCATCATCAGCTGGGTCTGGGCGACTGCGCTTCATGGTCTGCTCGGCCTTGGATTCAAACTTGGCTTGCTGCTCGGCCGCCGCCTGTTTCCCCAGAGCTTCTTCTTCGGCCTGTTTTTCCGCCGAGTCCATCTGTTGTTCAAGATCCTCTCGTGAAGTCGGGTTCTTGGGTACGTCGCTGGTGTCTTCCATCCAGTTCACCGGGTTGACCTCATCAACACCGGACATGAACTCGTCGCGAATGGACTGGGTCATCGAACGAAGCTGAGCTGCCTGCTTGCCGAGCTTGCGGAGCACAGACGGCAGTTGCTCAGGCCCAACAACGACCAGAGCGATGAGGGCAATCACCAGAACCTCTTGCCCACCAATATTGAACATCTGGACAGGCTAGCGAACGCGAGACGACCGCCGGTCATCCGGCGGTCGTCAGCATCGATTTTGTTATTGACTGCTTGCTTGCTTACGCCTAGTTGGAGAACTCGGCCATCGCCTGCTCAAGCGCACTGTCATCATGAAGAAGATCATGGAAGTCCATGAGGTCATCATGGCTGATTGGGTCCCCGGTGCGGGGCTCAGCCAGCTCGGCCGGCAGATGCCAGGTTGTGAACGACACTCCGCTGGCTACCAGAAGATCGATCGTTCGCGTTTCTGCGCCCTTCACCACGATCATCTCGCAGTGCGGACAACGGAACGAATAGGTTCCTTCGTTGTTGTCATCGCAGATTCGTACTTGTACGTCATGTGTTGTCAGCTCTACGTCACCGCAGTCTGCACAACTTGCTCGAATTGTTGCCATTAGTTGGTGGCTCTCCTACCCACTACTCGCTACTTACAAGTAGATTCGGCAGGCGGGAGGCACCTCTTAAGGGAATGGGCAAGAGAACCTTCCTCCTGCCCGGACGAAGATTGTGCTCGTCTTTGGGGTGTGAGTGGTGGATAGGGGCGCCATGATGGTCTTCTGTGCGACCAAGACTGCCTTCATTACTGCGATCTCCTATCGGATTTGCTCATCGAGGAGCCAAGGCTCACGCTCCGGAGAACACCATTCCTGCCTTTTTGTTGGCAAAGAAATTAGGTGCGTCTGGCCTAGAGAGTGACGTCTGGATTACCAGCGATGGTCACCCAGTTCTTGATCATGACGGCAAGGTTGGCCGTTTGGGACACAAGCCCATCAGGAATGTGACCCGCCAGGAACTACCCGATCACATCCCCACCGTCGAGGAGTTCTACGCCGAATGTGGCACAGATTTCGAGTTCTCGTTGGACATCAAGGACACAGCTGCCTTTGACGCAACCATTGCATCGGCCCGAAATGCCGGACATGGAGTGGAGGAACGGCTCTGGATCTGCCACCCGGACTTGGAGACCATCTTGGCGTGGCGTTCAAAGACCACGGCACGCCTGGTCGATTCAACCCGACTGAGGCATATCAAAGAAGGTCCAGAGCAGCGCGCTAACCGCCTCCGAAACGAAGGAATTGATGCAATAAACCTCCGCAATTCGGACTGGAGTGGAGGCCTGATCAGCACCTTCCACCGATTCGGTCGCTACGCCCTCGCCTGGGATCTTCAACACCGCCGAGAGCTACTGAGCATGCTCGATTCCGGTATTGACGGGGTCTTCAGTGATCACGTGGATCGTATGGCGGATGCCATGTCGGTCTTCGGTTGGACGACCCCTGAGTACTTGACTGAGCCCGACAATGTCTAAGCACACTTCCTTCGTTGGCGGTCACTCTTGGTGGAAGACGTGGGGGCTTCGTCTCGGACTCCTTCTGATCGCTGCAGCTGTTGTCTTGTTGGCCACGACCTCCTCAGGCCAGCAAGAGTCTTCCCGATCCCCCAGTACTGACACTGCAGACATCAGCCTGCCTTCCTTCGGTACAAACGGCGAGAGCGAGAGCCAGGGAGCTGCCCCGGATGCCCTTGACGGAAGCGAACCCGCAGAATCTGGGCCAGACGGGTATGAACCTTTCACCGATCTTCCCCCCGTTAATGTTGCTGATCTTCCGTCTGAGGCCTGGGACACACTTGACCTCATCTCTCAATCCGGCCCCTACCCGTTCTCAAAGGACGATTCGGTTTTCCAGAATCGGGAAGGAATCCTTCCCGACCAACCGAGGGGCTACTACCGGGAGTACACGGTCATCACTCCCGGTGCCGACAACCGAGGCGCTCGTCGAATCGTTGCCGGCGAGGGTGGCGAACTGTTCTACACCGAAGACCACTACAACTCATTCTCCGAGATCGGATTCTCGTGACCTCTCCCCTAGACCCTGGTCAGAACGACTCACCATCTGTTCCGTCCCTACTGGCCCTGACCAGTGGGTTGATTGCACCTGGAATCTGGCAAATCAATGCCGTACCCAGCGACGCTGCCAAGCAAGCTCGTAACGTCGGATGGCAGGCTGTCGAGCTCGATCTGTGCCAGCCTCTCGACAAGCGGGCCCTCCTGGCTCAGTTGGCAGAAGCCGCTAGCTTCCCCGACTACTTTGGACACAACTGGGATGCTGCTGCTGAATGCCTCTCCGATCTGAATTGGTTGCCGGGATCCGGTTATCTGTTTGTCGTCCGCTGCGCTGAGCAGTTCCGCCTCCGACACCACGACCTGGACGCTGTGCTTGTGGACGTCTTACTGGAAGCCATCGACTATTGGACAGCCCAAGGAGTGCCCTTCCACGTCTTGTGGGAAAGCCTCGACCCGACTTCGCAGCACCCGGATCGATTCAACCCTGTCCCGGGGCCCCGAACCGATATTGCTAGTGTAAGTCCGTGGCCAACACCGAATATCTGAAACGCATCCTCACTTCGCGGGTCTATGACATTGTTGACGAAACGCCCCTAGAAGATGCACCGGGCTTGTCCAAGCGGCTCAACAATAGGATCTTGCTCAAGCGCGAGGACTTGCTACCGGTCTTCTCCTTCAAGCTGCGCGGTGCGTACAACAAGATGGCAAAGCTCAGCCAGTACGAACTTGATCAGGGTGTGATCTGCTCATCAGCTGGCAACCATGCCCAGGGTGTCGCCATGTCCGCAGAGGTGCTCGGCACCCACGCCACCATCGTGATGCCAAAGACCACACCTGAGCTCAAGGTCAACGCGGTGAAAGCGCGCGGCGCCGAGGTCATCTTGTACGGCGAGTCCTACAGTGATTCTCATGAGCATGCTCTGAAAGTGATGGATGAGCGTTCCCTGACCTTCGTCCACCCTTTTGATGACCCCGATGGCATCGCAGGCCAGGGAACCATCGGACTGGAAATCCTTCGGCAGTACACCACCGACATCCACGCGGTCTTTGTTCCCATCGGTGGCGGCGGCCTCATCTCCGGAATCGCCGCCTACATCAAGGAACTCAAGCCCCAAACCAAGATCATTGGTGTGCAGACTACTGACTCGGATGCGATGGCTCGTTCAATCAAGGCGGGCAGGCGCATCGAGCTGGACCATGTTGGCTTGTTCTCTGACGGAACGGCGGTTCGACTGGTTGGGGAAGAAACGTTCCGACTGGTCCAGGAGCTGGTCGACGACATCATCCTGGTTGATACCGACGCAGTTTGCGCCGCCATCAAGGACGTCTTTGAAGACACTCGCAGCTTGCTGGAACCTGCTGGTGCTCTGGCCGTCGCCGGGATGAAACATTATGTCGAGCTGGGTGAGGTCGAGCAAGAGACCCTCATTGCCATCACCACCGGCGCCAACATGAACTTTGATCGATTGCGGTTCGTGGCTGAACGGGCGGAGGTCGGTGAAGAGCGTGAAGCCGTATTGGCGGTGACCATTCCCGAAAGGCAAGGGAGTTTCCGCCATTTCTGTGAGATCCTGGGCTCAGATCGCGTAGTAACCGAATTCAACTACCGGATTGCCGACTCCGACATTGCCTACGTCTTTGTTGGCGTACAGGTCCAAGACCGCACGGAGGCTCACTCGATTGCGCACTCCTTCGAAGAAGCTGGCTTCGCCACCCTGGACCTCACCGATGACGAGCTAGCGAAACTTCATCTGCGTCACCTGGTTGGCGGCCACTCGCCCTTAGCCAAGGATGAGCGAATCTACCGATTCGAGTTCCCTGAAAGCCCTGGAGCACTCACCCGCTTCCTCACGTCGATGCGACCGGACTGGAATATCTCGCTCTTCCACTATCGAAACCACGGGGCTGACTACGGGCGGGTTCTTTGCGGAATACAGGTACCCGAGGTCGATGATGGAGCGTTTGAAGCCTTCTTAGAGACCCTTGGCTATGTCTATGTTGAGGAAACAACCAACCCGGCCTATCACTGGTTCCTTGGCTAGCACTGTTGAGCCGAAGTTCTAGATCCCGTCAAGGCGGTCGAGGGGCCAATAGATGATGAAGGCCCGCCCAACAATGGTGTCGGTGTCGATCGGGCCGAAGATACGCGAGTCACCGGAATCGTCTCGGTTGTCGCCCATGACGAAGACTGTGCCTTCAGGAATGGTGAATGGTTGGAAGTCAATGATGGTGTCGGCTGGGTCCAGGTAGGGCTCAGCCACACGCTGCCCGTTGACATAGACGGCATTGTCTCGACCCTCGATGGTCTCCCCAGCCAATCCAATGACGCGCTTGATCAGATGAGCTTCGCCCACAGGAATTCCCGGAGGAGCGGTGAAGACAACCACATCGCCTCGATTCACATCATGCAGGTGATAGCTGACCCGATTCACCATGACCCGGTCTTGGACGAGGAGTGTGCCCTCCATTGATTCAGACGGGATCTTGAATGCCTGGAACAGGAAGGCCCGTAGGAGCATGGCAACCACAATTGCGCCAACCAGAACCATGACCCATTCAAAGAGACTGCGGAGCAGGGAGGCTTCTTCGTCACCATCTATGCTGACGATGTCCTCATCGCGATCGTCGTTGCCGTTGTCGTCGCTGACCTGACCACTCTCACGACCCGACGCAGACTCCGATTCGGACCGGAACAACGTTGCTGATCCCGGCGCTCCCGCATTCTGCGCAGAAGAGCTCTGCGAAGCCGAATCCTCCTGGTTAGGAGGGATCGACGCGACCTCTGCTTTGTCTCCTGCGGACCTGGGATGTATTGGAGACGCTATGGAAGAGGCAGCAGCAGGGGTCTCTTCGACCTTGGCCGCTTCGCTTCGTTCCCGTTCCAGAAACTGGCGTTCGGCTGTCGCCAGATCTTCGTCGGTAAGGAAATGATTCCATGATGTCCACTGTCCAGCGGAACGGCAGCACCGTCCGGGTCCTCAGGATCCACGACTACAGAGACTCAAGCCGGTCGAAGGGCCAGAAGATCACGAAGGCTCGACCAGTAATACTGTCGACGGGGATGGCTCCAAAGACCCGAGAGTCGGTGGAGTCGTCCCGATTGTCTCCCATCACGAAAACATGGCCAACGGGAACCGTGATCGGACCGAAGTCAAAGATCGTGTCGGCAGGGTCGATATAGGACTCAGCCACGCGCTGGCCATTCACGTAAACAGCGTTGTCACGCCCTTCGATGGTCTCACCTTCAAGAGCCATGACCCGCTTGATGAGATCAGGAATGTCTGAAGCGAGACTGTCAGGCTTGCTGAAGACAATCACATCGCCCCGGTTCACGTCATGCAACCGATAACTGAGCCGGTTCACCATGACCCGGTCATCGACCTCGAGTGTGCCCTCCATCGACTCCGACGGGATGAAGAAGGCTTGAAAGAGAAAGGCTCGAAACACCAGCGCAACAACAACCGCACCGACTAGAACGACGATCCATTCAATCAATCCCTTGAGCGCAGAGCTCTGCTCCGCACCGTCGAATCGATCGTCGTCGCGAATTCCCTCATCGACAGGTAGCCCCGTGCTCAAACTCTCATCTTCAGACGTAAGCACACGTACTCCATCGGCATCTGAATCATGGTCATGACCCATCGGTACTCCAGGCTCCTACGATTCAAGCATGGCCAGCTGAGGCTAGCAGGATAGCTATCGGTATCTGGCCAGAACACGGGTCGCAGCCTTTGATCGAATCTCGCTGTAACCAGTCAAATCGATTGCCTCCACCACTTCTGCTGCCGGCCCAAGTCGAAGCAAGAGTCGTTCCAGCCAAGGCAAGGCGGTGATGATCATCCTGATCGTCAATCCTTCTGCGGTGTCCTCAATAACTTCACAAGGGTACGCCTCAGTGACCCAACGGGCCTCGGGCAATAGCCGTAAGACGATCGCTGGATCATCCTGGTTGGGCCGGAACGTGGCATTACTGCCCCAGCCAGGTGGTGGCTGGTGATCGCTGGGCTGACCAGTCTGTTCTACGGACTCGATGCGGTCTACCCGAAATACTCGCTCGTCCTCCGCTTGGTGACACCAGGCTTCGACATACCAGGCACCCTCGGTAGAACGAACTCGCCAAGGAGCAATCCGTCGGGTGCTGTGCTCATCTCTTCCATAGGAGTAGTAGTCGATCTCGACCTCGGTCGTTTCATCTGCCGCTTGGCGAAGTTGCTGCAACATGCCTGCCTCTGCGGTACCGAGTTCGACGTCAACCACTTCGTCGGGATCTACTCCCAGGGTTGAAGCCAGCTTGCTCAGAGCGCGGGCGAGCGGACCGTCGGGCTCACTTCCTGGCATTGATAGCAGGCCATCGCTGGAGGCCAGCAGAGCCAGTCCTTGGGCCGGGCTGAGACGCAAGGGGCGAGAAAAGAAGTCGGCGTAGTGTATCCAGACCTTGCCGTCCTCGATCGCGACTTCAACCAGGGCGTCCGGGGTGTAAGGCGGCAGCCCAATCATCCAGACAACGTTGAGGTCCTCGATGAGGTCATCTTCGCTTAGGCCAAACCGGGCGGCAACGGAGGCAATTTCTACACCAGGATTGGCAACGATCCAAGGCACGATGGCAAGCAGTCTGCGCAGTCGCTCTCCGGCTGTCTTTGGCTTGCTCATGTGACCCCGACCGGGTCATTGTCGGCCTTAGTCTGGGCGCTCAGCCATTGCATCGTTCGCTGTCGAATGTCTTGTGGCTCCAGGATCTCCGCATGTTCCAAGAAGCCCAGGACGAAGGACCGAAAGGCGTGCTCGTTGATCACAGGCACGGTGAAGATAACTCCGGACGGTGTCTCCTCTCGCTCAATATCGGGAGCAAACTGATGAGCAGCGCTTGGGGCCATCCGGGAGTCAACAAGTAAGCGAACCATGGTCGGAGTGTCATCCCCCATTTCCCATGCTTGGCGCCGTCGACCGACCAGATCTTCGGCTGACCGTTCACGAACTTTGGCGCCCGACTTCACCGCCACCACGTCGCCATCGATGCGATCCAGTCGATACTGACGCTCGGCCTCGCGAACCCGGTCCCAGCCCGTCAGGTACCAGCGTCCGCGCAAGAAATCCAGTCGCCACGGTTCAACGGTCCGAGGTGCGCCGCGGTAGTCAAACTCGACTGCTTCCTTCGCCGTGATTCCGGCAAACAACGGAGTCAGGTTGGGGTCCGCTGGGATGCTGGCAATGGCTTGTGCAGTCGGCCCCGGGGCAGGCATGTCTGAACCACCCAGCTTCCAGAGGGCCTCCTGCTCACCTAGCCCATCCAGGCGAACTGCCATCGATGCCAGGTGAAGGGCGGCCAACTCCTCAGCATCGAGGCCAGGGTCAGGAAGGTAGTACTCATCAGGATGGATGCGGTAGCCATCGATCGGCGGATCCGTTGCTGGCACCCGTTCGACACGAACCGGAATCCCTAGCTCCCGAAGGTCATCCTTATCGCGCTCAAATGCCCGACGGAACGAGGGGCCAGCGGGTGGATAGCCTTCCACCATCTGGCGAAGGTCTTCTGCTGTGAGCGGACGTGAGGTATCCAGTAGGACCGCGGTCAAGTTGAGGAGCCGCTCCAACTTGCTCATGACTACAGGCTCGCAATCAGCTGAGCGACGCGCTCGTCTTCATATCGAAATGGGTCCTTGCATAGAACCGTGCGCTGAGCTTGATCGTTGAGCTTGAGATGAACCCAGTCAACCGTGTAGTCACGCTTGCGCTGCTTGGCCTCGCGAACGAAGTCGCCGCGCAACTTGGCCCGAGTGGTTTGCGGAGGCGTGTCGATGGCTTCGGTCATCTCTGAATCAAGCAACGTGCGCTCCACCAGACCACGTTCTTGGGCCCGATAAAACAAGCCACGATCACGGCGAATTTCGTGATACTGCAGGTCAACCAGCTGAACTCTCGCGTCATCGAGGGACAAGTCGTGGCGCGCTCGGAAGGCTTCAATCAGGTTGTACTTCATCACCCAGTCCAGCTCCCGGTCCAGCTTGAAAGGATCAGACTCCAGATGGGTCATCACGTATTCCCACATCTCGAGTGCCTTCATCTCATCATCGGGCAAACCCTTGCTATCGGCATAACGCAGAGCCCGATTCAGGTACTCACTCTGGATCTCAAACGCGGAGGCCTCGCGCCCATTGGTCAAGCGAACCTTGCGATTCAGGGTCAGGTCATGGCTGATCTCTCGGATGGCTCGAACTGGGTTCTCCAGTGTCATGTCACGGAGAATGGTGGTGGGATCTTCGACCATTCGCAAGATGATGGCCATGGCACCGACCTTCAAGTAGGTCGTGTATTCACTCATGTTGGAATCGCCAACAATCACATGAAGCCGGCGAAAGTGTTCCGCATCGGCATGAGGCTCATCGCGAGTATTGATGATGGGGCGGCTACGAGTCGTCGCTGAGGAGACACCTTCCCAGATGTGCTCGGCTCGCTGGCTGACCACGAATTGGGCGCCACGAGCGGTCTGCAAGACCTTGCCAGCACCGGCGTAGATTTGGCGACTCACCAGGAAGGGGATGAGAACCTCGTCGTAGTGACTCAGGTCATCATCGCGATTGGTGAGATAGTTCTCGTGGCATCCATAGGAGTTGCCAGCTGAATCGGTGTTGTTCTTAAACAAGTGGATCGTGCCGCGAATGCCCTCATCCTTCAACCGTTCTTCGGCGGAGTCGATGAGTTGCTCCAGGATACGTTCACCGGCCTTGTCGTGAATGACTACTTGCCCAATGGAATCACACTCGGCTGTGGCGTATTCGGGATGGGAGCCAACATCCAGATAGAGACGTGCACCGTTGACCAGGAACACATTGGAGGATCGACCCCAAGACACGACTCGCCGGAACAGGTAGCGAGCCACCTCGTCTGGACTCAGGCGCCGTTGTCCGCGGAGGGTGCAGGTCACGCCATATTCGGTCTCGATCCCGTAAATCCGGCGCTGGTACACGAAGATAAGTTAGTCGCTGGAGGAGCTGAGGGCGTCATTTACTGCATCGTTGTCGAGGCGACGGAAACAACGTCCCGTGTCAAGCCTGTCCAAGACCGCAACCTCAAGTTCATCGGCGCTCAACTGGCGGTCTGGGCCAGCCAGCGATGTTGCGGCCAGGCGTAGGGCGCCAGCTAAGTCGAGGCTACTGAGGTCAGCTTCGGCCAAACGTTCGCGGATGACGTCGGCTTCGCCCCCAAGGGCGACATAACCCTCTTCGTCAGTCACCGAACCGTCATAGCGGATGTGAAAGAGACGGTCGCCGGTCGGTTCGAACCCGACCGCAACCACAAGAATTTCAACCTCAAGCGGCTTCATCTCGTGGGTGAAAATCTGACCGAGCATCTGGGCGTATTGATTGGCCAGTGCCTGAGAGTCGACGTCGTCTCGACTGTAGGTGAAGCCCTTCATGTCGGCATGACGGATGCCAGCCATGCGCAGCTGGTCATATTCGTTGTATTTTCCAACGCCACCAAAAGCAATGCGGTCATAGATCTCAGAGATCTTTCGAAGGTTCCGAGATGGATTCTCCGCACAAGTCAAGATGCCGTCGGCAAACTCAACCGCCACCAGACTCCGGCCTCTGGCTATGCCTTTCTGCGCATAGTCAGCCCGATCTTTCATGACCTGTTCGGGAGCTACATAGAAGGGCATGTTCATGCTGTGGTCTCCTCAGTCTCAGTCCCATGATCTGTCACGAACTCGGCCACGACCAGTTCGAACCGTTCTTTGATCTCTTCTTCCTCAACTCGTTCATAGCCATCGCTACTGATGGTGGCCACAATCGGGTAGATCCCTCGCATGCTGTCTGGGCCGCCAGTGGCTGAGTCCTCATCAGCCGCAGTGAACAATGCCTTGATGAGCAGCTCGACGGTTTGATCCCGATCGAGTCGGCCGCCACGCCCCAGCTTGATCACCGTCTTGGCGTGCAAGCTGCCCGAGCCTGAAGCAACATATTCGTCTTCCTCATAGCGACCCCCTGTCACGTCATAGGCAAAGAGGCGCCCATGATTGCGACGCTGGTCCCAGCCAGCAAACAGGGGGACCACGGCCATGCCTTGCATAGCCGCAGGGAGATGATTTCGTACCATCTGTGAAAGCTGATTGGCCTTGCCCTCAATGGACAAGGAATGGCCCTCAACCTTTTCGTAGTGTTCCAGTTGCAGCTGGAAGATCTTGACCATCTCCAGAGCTGGTCCTGCTGCTCCAGCGATGGCTACACCAGACCACTTGTCAGCCGGAAACACCTTCTCCATTGTGCGGTGAGCAATGAGGTTGCCCGACGTTGCTCGACGATCGCCGGCGATGACAACCCCGTCGTCGTAGCGACAGGCAACCACGGTTGTGCCATGAGTGATTTGCAGCTCGGAGCTGCTCGTGGTGGACAAAGCTTCGGTGATGGCTTGACCTGGGTCCATTCCCAGCTTGGTCAGAAGGTTGGTGAAGCTTGGGCCTGGATCGTCGGTCGTGCTGAACAAGGGTAAGGTCACCCCACAAATCTAGCGCCATCGGAGCACTCCGGGGCCACCTGCTGACATGCTGCCACTGACTGACGACTCCCTGACTCCCCAGAAGAATGCCCTTCGGCTTGTCGTCCTTGTTGGTCTCTTGCTTGCGGGAACGGTTGCGGCGGGCAAGTTCAGCTTGCTTGGTCCCGTGAAGGACATCGATGTGTCTCTCTTCAACGCCTCAGTACCCGCCCTCCAGACCGTTCCCGGCCTGAGCGAATTCTCTCGTTGGGCCACCTTTCTCGGAGCGGTCCCCATCACCTACGCCATGATGACGATTGCTGGGCTACTCGTTGTCTTCGAGCGTCGCCAATTTGGAGTTGCTGGCCTCATGGTTAGTTCAATCCTGGGGGCTCATATCCTCCAACGAATCGTGATCCGGCTGGTCGATGGCACCATCCCGGAGGGTCCGGATGTGATCGGAAGTGCCGGTCCTTACTTCTCTGGTGGGGTTCAGCGAGTCATCATTGTCTTTGGAGTTCTGGCAACTCTTGCTGCTCCTCGATTTAGTTGGTCCAGTCGCACGATTTACGGCATCGCGATCGGTGCCGGTGCGTTCGAAGGTCTTACTCGACTTGTCCTGGGTCGTCATTGGCCATTCGATATCATCGCTGCGTTTCCGATAGGCCTAGCTATTCTCCTCATCTTCCGAAACGCCTTGGCGATCCTTGAGTCGAGCAGTGAGTCGTCATTGCAGCCTGGCGCCTAGGATCCGCATGTCCCTACCCTCAGCACGCCATCAGGAGTAAGAATGACCAGCTACGCCACCCTCGAAGACATCCAGGTTGCTCGACAAGGGCTTGAGTCGGCAATCGAGGGCTACGTGCAACCTGCGGCCTATGCCGTTGGGATCGCAACCATTGGACCGAGTGGCTCCGTACTCGATGTTTCCTACCCGGTGGTCAATAGCGGCGGTCACTATTTCCCTGCCGCTGCGCTGGCCACAGTGTTGGCTCACCCCGGCGGTACAGCATCGTTCCGCCTGAGCGTCGACCAGCTCCAGTCTGCCATCGACTTGGTGTCACCAGCCGAAGCAGTCTCCACACCCCATCCGAACCTGGAGACCTGGCGCACCTTGCTTGAGGTCGCGACCACCCCCGCCCTTGGCGGTGAGCGTAAGTTGGTTGCCGCCTTCATCGGAAATCTCCAAGACAGCCCGACCGACGCCATCGACGCCTATCTTCGCCTGCACCTATTGTCGCACCGCTCTGTTCAACCGCTCGGGATGAATATGGACGGCATCTTTGGAGTACTAAGCAATGTGGTTTGGACCAATCTGGGTCCGTTCGAGGTGGAAGGATTCGAGGCCAAGCGACTGAGGCTCAAGGCACAAGGCCACCAGGTCCTGGTTCATCTCATCGACAAGTTCCCTCGCATGCTGGACTATGTGGTCCCGACCGGCGTTCGCATTGCTGACGCCAATCGGGTTCGGCTGGGGGCCCACCTGGCTGAAGGCACAACGGTGATGCATGAAGGGTTCTGCAACTTCAATGCTGGAACACTCGGTGCGTCGATGGTCGAAGGGCGCATCTCGGCCGGCGTGCTGGTTGGCAATGGTTCAGATGTTGGCGGTGGAGCTTCGATTATGGGCACCCTGTCCGGTGGCGGCCAAGAATCGATCCGTCTTGGCGAAGACTGCCTGCTGGGAGCCAACTCTGGCCTCGGTATCTCCTTGGGTGACCGCTGCATTGTCGAAGCCGGGCTGTACCTAACCGCTGGCACCCTGGTTCAGCTGCCAGATGAAAGCATCGTTGCTGCCCGCGATATTTCGGGGGCCGATGGGCTCCTATTCCGTCGCCATTCCCAAACCGGAGCGGTTCAAGCACTCGCTCGGGACAAGGCCAGCTGGAAGGGCCTCAACGAAGACCTGCACGCCAACTAGCCCCACTCCAATCTGCCAATCCCCGAGCTGGCACCACTAACGAGCCACAACCCCGAACTGGCACCGATCAGGTGTCGCATATGGATCGCTACCGGTGCCAGTTCGCTGCTGGAGCGAGCACGAGGACTATTGGCCGCCCTTTTGGATATAGCTCTTCACGAACTCTTCCGCATTGGTTTCCAGAACCTCGTCGATCTCGTCCAGCAGATCGTCCAATTCGGCCTTGAGTTCTTGGCCAGACCCACTATCGGAAGCGGTTTCTGTAGCTTCCTGCTTGGACCGTTGCGGTGTCTTCTTGATTCGTTCTTGCTCAGCCATCACGTGCCTCCGGTCATCGGCTCTGAAGATTATCGAGAAGTTCTGCCACCGTGTTGCTGCTCTCCAGAATCGCACCAACGTGATCTACCGTACCCCGAGCAGGCTCCAGCATGGGCACACGTCGAAGTGGCTCGTCCCCCATGTCAAAGACAATGGAGTCCCAGTTGGCGCTCACGATGTCGGCGGCGAAGCGTTGCAAACACTTCCCCCGAAAATAGGCCCGGGTATCAGAAGGTGGTTCAAAGCGGGCAATCTCGGCTTCAGCGTCATCGACCAGTCGTTCCAAGCCAACTCGGGCAGCCAACGATTTCTCCGGCCTCAAATCGTGGTACTGCAAGTCCATGGCTCGCAGGCGAGGATCACCCCAGTCACAGCCGTGGCGTTCTCGGAAGCCTTCCAAGAGCCGAAGCTTGGCCACCCAATCAATCTGACCGGCCATCGACATGGGATCACGTTCAAGGCCAGTTAGAACCTCTTCCCACCGATCAAGCACCATGGCGCCGGACTCCCCACCCACCGATTCCAGCCCATACTTGTCGGCCCAGTCTTGTGCCTGGCTAAGCAGATCCATCTGGATCTCCAAGGCAGTTGCTGTTGTGCCGTCAGCGAGCCGCAGGGGTTCGGCCAGGGTCAGGTCATGGCTGACGGCATGCATGGCGACTACCGGCTCGGCCAGCGGATGCATTCGTTCGAACGCATCATCTTCCAACATGGCCAGCAGGATCGAGGACGTTCCGACCTTCAAGAAGGTGGCGACCTGCGACATATTGGCATCACCAACAATGACGTGAAGGCGACGATACTTACGGCTGTCAGCGTGAGGTTCGTCACGAGTGTTGATGATCGGCCGCTTCAATGTCGTCTCGAGCCCGACTTCTTCTTCGAAGTGTTCGGCCCGTTGGGTCAACTGATAGGGGATGACCGTGTGGTCAAGCCCGAGCAGCTCGCTGCCGACCTTGCCCGAACCGGTAAAGATCTGTCGAGTCACGAAATGGGTTGTCATGCCAGCAATGATCTGGCTGAAGGGCAATGAGCGGTCAACCAGATAGTTCTCGTGGGTGCCATAGGCATTGCCCTTGCGGTCGGAGTTGTCCTTGTAGAGGATCATCTCCTGACCGGGACCAAGCATCCGGGTAGCGGCCTCCATCGAATCGATGGCGATCAGTTCGGCGGCGCGGTCATAGACAACGACGGAGAACGCATCGCGACACTCAGGTGTCGATATTTCGGGATGGGCGTGGTCGACGTAGTAGCGAGCGCCGTTGGTCAGAACCGTGTTAACCAGATGGGTTTCGACCTCCGGCGGCAGGGCGAACTCCGGTGCCTCCGAGCGAGCGTCAGCACCGGGAGACTCATCGGTGAAGTCCCAGGCCACCAGATCAGGAGAGATGGAATCGGAACTACTGAGATTCGTGCCAGCTAACTCGGTACCAGCCGGCTCGATACCGCCGGGGTTCGAGGACAGATAGGCATTGATCAGCATGGACGAAGCAGCAACCGGGTTCCACTCTTGCACGCCGCGCAACATGATGCCGTACTCGGTTTCGATGCCAACAATCTTGGGGATCGCCATTGTCAGAGATACTGGCCCGGGGCGATCTGTTCGATGGTTTTGCCGCCGGCCTTGTCGCCGTCGTCTTGTTGCACCAGGGTGCGGACATAGACAATTCGCTCACCCTTCTTGCCCGAGATCTTGGCCCAATCGTCTGGGTTGGTCGTATTTGGCAGGTCCTCGTGCTCCTTGAATTCCTGCGAGACCGAGGCCAGAAGGTCCTCCGTCTTGATCCCCTTCTCGCCACAGTCGAGGAAGCGTTTCACTGCCAACTTCTTGGCCCGGCGAACCACGTTTTCGATCATGGCTCCGGAGGAGAAGTCACGGAAGTACAGGATCTCCTTGTCACCATTGTGATAGGTGACTTCCAGGAAGCGAGTCTCATCGTCGGCCCGGTACATGTACTTGACCGCAACGTCGATCATCGCGTTCACTGCATCGTCTCGATGGGCTACGTCAACAAGTTCGCTCTCATGAATGGGCAAGTTGGTGGTGAGGTAGCGAGCGAATATCGGTACGGCCGAGCTTTCAGTTGGACGCTCGATCTTGATCTTCACGTCCAGTCGGCCGGGTCGCAAGATGGCCGGATCAATTAGATCTTCTCGATTGGAGGCGCCAATCACAATCGTGTTCTTCAGCGTCTCGACGCCGTCAATCTCAGCCAGCAACTGAGGAACGATGGTGTTTTCCATGTCCGAACTGATGCCGCTTCCCCGCGTGCGGAACAGGCTTTCCATCTCATCGAAGAAGATGATGACGGGCACACCCTCTTCGGACTTCTCTCGCGCCCGTTCGAAGATGAGTCGGATCTGACGCTCGGTCTCACCGACATACTTGTTGAGGAGCTCAGGGCCCTTGATATTGAGGAAGTAGCTCTTGGCCTCTTCGTCGCCGTTCCTTTCGCTGACCTTGCGGGCCAGCGAGGCAGCAACGGCCTTGGCGATAAGCGTCTTGCCGCAACCCGGGGGGCCGTACAGCAAGATGCCCTTGGGGGCAGGTAGCTCGTGCTCAGCAAAGAGTTCCGGTTGCAAGAAGGGCAACTCAACCGCGTCGACAATCTTTTCGATCTGCTCGTCGAGGCCACCAATGTCGTCATAGCTGACGTCGGGGATCTCTTCCAAGACCAGATCTTCAACGTCGACCTTGGGCAGGAGTTCGGTGACCAGATTGGAGCGAGGATCCAGAAGAAGGACGTCCCCGTTGCGCAAGGTCGCATCTGACAGCCGCTCTGCGACGTCAACAACTCGTTCTTCGTCACCTCGTCCGCTGACGATGGCGCGTTTGCCGCCATCAAGAATCTCTTTCAGGCTGACGACCTCACCGCTGCGGTCAGGCTCTCGGACCTGCACCACATTGAGTGATTCATTCAAGACAACTTCTGCGCCAGCGACGAGCTCATCCCGGTCAAGGTCTGGGTGGGACTCGACCCGCATTTTACGGCCGTTGGTTTGCACATCGACCGAGCCGTCATCGTTGGTCCCAAGCAGGGTGCCATAAGCCGAAGGCGGCTGGGCCAACTTGTCCACCTCTTCACGCAGGCCAGCAATGTGGTCCCGCGCTTCACGCAGGGTGTAGGTCAACTTCTCGTTCTGGCTGATTGCTTGAGCGAGCTGACCCTTGGTATCCAGCAGCCGCTCTTCCAGGGTACGGACACGACGGGGCGCGTCCTGAAGACGGCGGCGGAGGGTTACAACTTCCTCCTCCATCGCCTTCAGCTGCTGTTGCAGCTCAGCCATTCCTGCTTCATAAGCAGTTAGCCGACGTTCGTACTCGGACTTGTTAACGGCAATCCTCCTAGCCAGAGTCAGACACTAGCTTCCCTATCGGCCCGAAGAAGACCACATCAACACAACGTCACACAACGGAGCAACTTACGGCTCGATTCTTGAATCATCCGACGCGGTCATTTCGAGGATGAATGCTAGTGTCCGAGCCTCATCGCGCCATTCTTCGTAGCGACCAGTCGGCCCCCCGTGCCCGGCACCCATTTCTGTCCTCAAAATGATGGGTTGACTTCCCGTCGTATTCTCGCGCAGCGCTAAGACCCACTTTGCCGGTTCCCAAAATCCGACTCTGGGATCCTGCAGTCCGGCCGTGGCGTACACGGCGGGATAGTCGGCTGGTTCGACGTTTTCCAACGGGGCGTAGCCGCGCATGGCCTGATAGATCTGTTCGGAGCTTGCGGGGTCGCCCCACTCTTCCCACTCAGTGACTGTGAGGGGCAGAGTTGTGTCCAGCATGGTGTTGATGATGTCAACAAAGGGGACTTGGGCAACGACGGTCCGAAAGAGGTTTGGGGCCATGTTCATGACCGCCCCGGCCATGAGTCCCCCCGCTGATCCCCCACGCAGGGTCAGTTGCTCCGCCGAAGCAATGTTCTGCTTCAGCAGATGTTCACCTGCGGCAATTACGTCAAGGAAGGTATTGGCTTTGTACTCGAATTTTCCGGCCTCATACCATGCGCGACCAAGTTCACCGCCACCCCGGGCGTGGACGAGGCAGACAACAAAGCCTCGGTCCAAGAGGGAAAGTCTGGCGACAGAGAAGCCTGGATCTTGTGAAATTTCGTAGGCTCCGTAAGCCCCCAGCACCGCTGGGCCCGTCTCGCTGCCAGGAAGCAACTCAGAGCGGTCGATCCTGGCCACCAGGCTGAGCGGCACCAGTGTTCCGTCGGCTGAGGTTGCCCATTCACGCCAGGTTCGGTATTGGCTAGAATCGAAGTCACCCATGACCTCTTGTTGTTTCAATAGGACTCGTTCGCCGGTGGCCAAGTCGATCGTGAACAACGAACTCGGTGTGACCATCGAGGTATAGCCGTAGCGAAACAAAGACGTGTCGGTGCTCGGGTTTGCGCCTGGCCACACGGCGTAGACGGGTTCGGGCTGCTCGATTACTTGGAAGGCAGCAAGGTTGGCCTCGGGGTCATTACTTAGAGCGGTCCATGGGGCGAAGGAGAATCGGGTCAGCCCCTCCGCCCGTTCGAAGAGGATCAGGTAGTCGTCAAGAATTTCGAACCCGGTGAGCATGACGTCTGCCCGGTGAGGGATCAGTGGTTGCCAATGTTCCAAGGCCAGCGAATCCGGGTCTGGAGCTGCCACCTCTTTCTCGACTGGAGTAGCCATGAGCTGGAAGTTCTGGGCCTCATGATTGGTGAGAACAATGAAGCGGTCTTGGTGGTGGGAAAGCCCGTATTCCAGCCCCTCCGTCCGGGACTGCACACAGAAAGGCTCCGCCGTAGGATCATCTGCCGGTATCAGCCACACTTCATCAGACAGGGTGGAGGACGAAGCAATCTGGATGAATGAGTCATCTCGGTCTCGTCCAACCCCGCACCAGAAGCGTTCATCGGCTTCTTCAAAGACCATCAGGTCCTCGGATGGGTCAGTCCCGAGTCGATGGCGCCACACCTGATAGGGGCGATGGGCGTCATCGAGTCGGAGGTAGAAGAAGGTGAGATTGTCCGTGGCCCACGCCGACCCGGCAGAGCAGCCGGGCAACAGATCCTCCAGATCCGTGTTGGTTGCCAGATCTCGCACACGAATGTCGAACCGTTCCTCCCCAGAACGATCCTCACCCCACAAGAGCAGGCGGTGATCTGGTGAAATCTCAAACACGCCGATGTCGAAGTATTCGGTGTCAGCGGCGACGGCGTTCTCGTCGAAGAAGACTTGTTCGGCGTCTGTCATCGTCGCATCGAGGTTCGCATGGTCAACCTGTAAGCCCTGGCCGACTCGTTTGCGGCAGTGGATCCCGTACTGCTTGCCTTCTTCGCTCCGCGAATAGTACGACCAGCCATCCTTAACAATGGGCACACTCAGGTCTGTCTCCTTGACCCTGCCCTTGATCTCTTGGAACAGTGTCTCCTGCAGCTCCTTTGTTGGGGCCAAGATGCTGTCGGCATAGGAGTTTTCGGCTTCGAGATGTGCGATCACTTCGGGATCATCGCCATCGCGAAGCCATCCGTAGCGATCCTCGACCGTCTCACCCCAGATGGTTCGAGACTGGGGCCTTGGCTGAGGGGAAGGTGGATTCGTCGGTGACGGTGAAGAGACAGGTGTCGCCGGCGCAGAAGACGACGATGATGGTGTGTTCGAAAGGTTGCTCACTGGAGTCCAGGATAGGTTTGAGGCCCCATGACTGAAACAAGAACTCCAACGGAAACACCAAACACGAGCGAAACAAAGGCCTCCTATCCGCAGAATGTCTTCCAGGCCGAGCCGGGAAGCTGCCAGATCGTCCTGGTCCGACACGGCCAATCGGAAGCCTTCGTCGAGGGGAAGCCCTTTGATCTCGTTGCGGGCCACGGAGACCCTCCCTTGTCCACCTTGGGACACTGGCAAGCCGAACGAGTAGGTGAACGACTGTCCAGCGAGCCGATCGATGCCATCTACGTCAGCTCGCTGACCCGTACCCACCAAACAGCCGCACCCCTAGCCAACAAACTCGGTCAATCCCCGATCCCAGATGACCGCTTTCGGGAAGTCTTCCTGGGCGACTTCGAGGGTGGCCTGTTTCGTCAGAAGGCGGCCGAAGGCCACCCAGCGATCGCGGCCTTTCGTAAGGATCAAGAGTGGAGCCGGATTCCTGGAGCTGAATCCAACGTCCAACTTCAGGCCCGAGTCGTCGCTGCTCTTGGCGATGTTGCGAGCGCTCACCCCGACCAGCTCGTGGCCGTATTCTGCCACGGCGGTGTCATTGCATCGCTCCTGTCCTACGCCCTTGGACAGAACAACTTCACCTTCATGGGTGTTCGCAATGCCTCGTTCAGCCTGCTCGCCGTCGAGTCAGCGAAGTGGCATGTTCGCAGCTTCAACGATGCTGCTCACTGTGGTTCCCTCACTGCTGATGCGGATCCACCGACCTGATCCCGCTGTTTGGCTCGCCGAATTGTTTCACTCGGTGATCGGGCCCAGATCGCTATCCAAAGAGCCTGGTACTGAGCGATTCGTCCCATTCACAAGGTGCCACTCGATCCATGCGGCTTGCAACCGCAGGATCAAAACTGGCTGCATACACCCCGAATACCATCACGTACGGTATTGTCAGGGGCACGGATTGTGGTTTATTGGGCGGCCACGAAGGTGGCGATGGCGGAGTTTCTTTGGCGAAATCGAAAAAGGGTGGCGGCGGCCGCCCTACTTGGAGGGTCAGCGACGCTGGCTCTGCTCGACGCGATCGCTCGACCAGATGAACCAGCTCTAGTTTGGATTGGGTTTGTCCTCCTCGCATTCACCATTGTCGGCGCCTCTCTTGATCTAGACCGTTGGGGTACCCGAGGTCAGCTCATTCCGCCTCTCTTGGTCGTTCTCCTAGCTGGCCTCGCTGTATTGACCGCAGGCAGCGCATCGACAGCGTACGCTCCCGTGGGGCTCTCAATCCTGGTATCGGCAACCCTGGTCTATATTGGCTTCGTTATTGCCCCGGGCTGGGCCCTGGTGGTCTCTCCGATACTTCTTGGCGCCCTGTTCCTAGCCAAGATCAAGGAGCCTGAAAGGATCACGCTGGCTCTGCCTCTCCTCGCCGTTCCTGTGTCGGTCCTTCTGGCCGAACTGGTTGCCATGCTGACCTCCCGGGCCGAACGCGATGCTCATCGCAGCTCTGTCCGTCTCCAGCGACTGACCCAGCTCGAAGATGTGCTTCGACGCTTTCGCCGGCCGGGCTCCATCACCCAGGCGGCCCATCAAGTGGCCGAAGCCGCCTTGGAAATCTTCGGAGTCGAACGCAGTACGGTGGTGCTACGCGATTCGACTGGCCAACTTATTCCAGTATCACTGGGTCCGGTGTCAAAGAACGAGCCTGATGACGCCACCGCTGGCCTGGTCGCTGAAACAATCAATGGCGACGAACCCAAGATCGTGCCGACGGGGACGAACGGCAACATGCTTGTTCTGCCGCTACCCGCCGCCGAAGCCCCCGCCGGAGCGGTCCTGGTCTACCCCGTACCAGCCGATGATCCGGAATTCACTCTGGACCTGGCCCGTCTCTTCGGTGTTCAGATTGGTATATCGATCGAGCACCTCTACGTCATCGATGAACTGGCGAAAGAATCGACCCGCGACGCACTAACGGGGATTGGCAACCGACGCCACGCCGACAAGTTGCTGGAATCGCTTCAGCCAGGGGACGCACTGGTTCTACTTGATCTCGATTTCCTCAAGACCGTGAACGACACCCTTGGACATGCGGCGGGTGATCAGGTTCTACAAGAACTTTCCGCCCACCTACAGCACTGCCTCCGCGATTCAGACATGTCAGCCAGGCTTGGAGGCGACGAGTTCTTGATTGTGGCCAGGCGAGCCCACGCTGATCCCTTGGCCGTTGCTGACCGTGTCTTGAGCGGCTGGCAAGGCAAGGGCGGCCTGACAACCCTGTCGGCTGGGGTGGCACTCCACCAGGCCCAGGCAGAAACCGCCGACACCTTTGATCGGGCAGATTCGGCTCTCTATCAAGCCAAGGCAGCCGGCAAGGATCAAGCATGTTTGTGGTCCAGAAGTACAGCCAAGACCGAGCGCCGGAGCGGACTGGTCGACTAGCTCAGCAAGATTGATCATCCTGGGTTCACACGAGCTAGCAGTGAATACCCCACTGCGTCTACGGTGACCATTCACGCCACGCTTTCGCCTCCCTCGCGACAGCATCATGCCCAAGGGTTAGCCATGTCAAAAGATGATCTTGAAGCTGAACTACTCCATCGCAAACAACGCCTTGCTGCGTCGTTTCGTCTATTTGGTCGTTTCGGTTTCGACGAGGGCGTAGCGGGTCACATCACGGCGCGGGATCCAGGTGATTCAACCCGATTCTGGGTCAACCCGTTTGGCATGAGTTTCAAGCAGATCAAGGTTTCCGACCTGATCTGTGTTGATCACACTGGTGAGGTCGTTGTTGGCGACCGGCCCGTGAATCAGGCGGCGTTTGCCATCCATTCCCGAGTTCACCTGGCTCGCCCCGACGTGATCGCAGCCGCCCATGCTCATTCCATTCATGGCAAGGCCTGGTCGGCCTTTCGCCGTCCACTTGAGCCTCTCACTCAAGATGCATGCGCGTTCTACGAGGATCACGCGGTATTCGATGACTACACCGGAGTGGTCCTCGACCCGGCCGAGGGAGACCGCATCGCCGAGGCCCTCGGCACGAAAAAGGCTGCGATCCTTGCCAACCACGGAAACCTCACCGTTGGCGGGTCAGTTGAGGAAGCGGTGTTCTGGTTCATCACCATGGAGCGCAGCTGCCAGGCCCAGCTGTTGGTCGAAGCTGCGACTCGACATGAGCCGGTTCTCATCAGTCATCCGGACGCGGTTGCGGCCCGAGACACCGTTGGTAGTCCGGGAGCCGGTCGTTTCAGTTTCCGCCCGCTCTGGGATTGGATCACCGACATCGAGCCGGAACTCCTGGACTAGACGGCCCGACAGCAGGCGAGCCTTCTACCGAACTGAGCGAAGAGACGCGGTGCGCACAGGCTCAATCACGATCTCTTCTTCATCAAGCTCTTGTACCGGCGGATGGAGTTGCACGATGGCCGCGTCCACCTGCTGCTTGACGCCCGCCAACGGCAGCACGTTGAGTACCCCTTGGCCATTTTGCAAGATGTCCACCAGCTCAGCGCCACTTCGAGCAAGTACCGAGCGAGATCCATTGATGACCAGGTTGGCCGAGGCGACATCTTCGCCGAGCTGTGTCCGCAGGTAGCCAAAGGCGTCACGAACCGCTTCCAGCTTGAGTCCGGCGTCCAGCAAGGACTTCACGACCTTGAGTTCCAACAGGTCTTGGTAGGAGTAAAGGCGTCGAGATCCACTGCCTGTGGCTGGAGTGAGGCTTGGTTTGATGAGATCGGTGCGAGCCCAGTAATCGAGCTGGCGGTAGGTGATACCAACAATCTCTGCTGTGCGCTTGCCGCTGAAACTTTGTGTTACCGACACGGAACTCTCCCTGACCACTAGGGTCGAATCATGCAGTACTCACCTACCAGCGATCGCTTGGATCACCCCTAGGTAATTACAGACATGTCATGAACGTTCACGGATCGTAGCGACGTTCGCGCTCCGAGTCAACGCTTTCGCGCGTTCCGCGCGTGACACACCGCTCTCGGAGATGTTTCCATCGTTGTCCCGTTACCTGATTACCCTCATCCTGCTGTGACACCGTCCCCCCTTCTGTCCGTCGAGATCCAACGTGTGCTTGACCATGTATGGGGCGCGCATTCCGATCAGCCTGTGCTTGGGAGCTATGTCGATATTTCTGGCGGCCGGGGGGTCTTTAGCCGTGTATTTGCCGTTGACCTGAAATGGCCAGCCGGTTCCGAACAACCCGGGCACGGGCCTAGGACTCGACCTGAGGGGGTCGTGGTCAAGCTGGCAGCCGTTGGTGCAAACCGAGAGGCCGCAATTGCTAGCGGCGCCTATGGCCGGGAGGCTTTGGCCTACCAACGACTTCTCCAGGACTCGCCCATCGCAGTTCCCATCTGCCATGGCTTCAGCGCCTGTTCCGATGGTGCCATCGATTTCGTGTTGGAAGACCTACGCTCTGGCCGCTCCGTGGATCAGATCAAGGGATTGGGAGTCGTTGATGCCCGGGCCGTCGTTCAAGAACTGGCTCTCTGGCATCATTCTTCTCGTCGTGAGAGGCTTGAAGAGTTGGGACACTCGGTGAGTTTGCGTCGCTCAACGCCAAGAATGTTGCCACAAGAAGGCCTGTTCAGGGGTCTACAGATCTTGCATGAGCGATGGTCAGACCTCTTAAGCGAGCAACAGATCCAAAACTTTGCCCGACTGGTGGACCGCCGAACCGAACTGGTTGAGGTCTTTGACCAGGGGCCTACTTCGCTCTGTCACGGTGATGTACGAGCCGACAACCTGGTCTTTGACTACAACGGCGACAAGGTTGTTTTCTATGACTGGCAACAGGCGGCGCTCCAGCTCGGCGAAGCCGATCTGGCATGGCTCTGCGCCACCAGCCTCGAGCCGTCGGTTCGACGCGGAGCCGAACGCGAGCTATGCCAGCTCTTTGGCGATGCATCAGGAGAACCAACAGGCCCAGTCTGGGATCGATATCGATCTGCCCTGGTCTTACCCGGACTGGCCGTACTGTTCCTGGCCCAGCGTGAGCTAGACAGTGAACGGGCACGTCTTTTTGTCGCCGCCAGTCTGACCCGTATTGCCGCCGCTATTGATGATCATGAATTAGCGGGCAAGTAGGGGCGAACGCATGTTGAAGATCAGTCCTCGTCAAGTTCGGAATCGTCGGGCTTGGAATCGTCAGACTTGAAGTCGTCGGGGGTGACGTCAGCCAAGAACTGGCGAAGCTCCTCCACCATCTGTTCTTCATTGCCGCCCTCCTCTTCCTCTTCAATGCCAGCCTCATCAATCACGATGTCCTCAGCGAAGATCGGAGCTGAGGTTCGCACGGCGAGGGCGATGGCATCAGAGGGACGAGCCGAAACAATCTGCTCATCTCCACCAGCATCCATGATGTGCAGGTCGGCGAAGAACGTTCCCTGATCGAGCTCGGTGATCACAATCCGGTCAACGGTTGCCCCCAGGTCGGTGAGCAAGGTCAGCAAAAGATCATGAGTCATAGGCCGTGCCGTCTCTGTTCCAGACAAGGCCAGGTCAATGGCGTGAGCCTCTGGACCACCAATGAAGATCGGCATTGTTCGATGCTGGCCTTCCGTCTCCCGAAGGAGCAGGATCGGCGCATTTGTTGGCATCTGGACCCGGACACCAACCAATTCCATTTTGACGGCCATGACCCAAACCTAGCCGCGTTGAGAAGGAAGCAGCTCTCGGACCATCTGACGGATCAGAATCGCTCGAAGATCTGATGCCGTGTCGACCAGCTCCGCCAGCGTGGCGAGAGACTGCTCGCGGGCGGCAGCATCTCGACGGTGCATCATTGGCTCAACCACCTGCGTAAGCAGGCTGACTTCGTGCTCAGCGCTTATCTTGAGGGTTCGGAGGTGTCGCGGTTCGAGACCATGTTCGACGAATTTGGCAGCCAGCCGGGCCAATGACAGGGCCTCATCGTCATAGAGAACCGTCGGACCAATCATGCGACCAGCCAGGATTCCGAATCGTTCCAACTCATTGAGGGTCTCAGGGCTACAACCGGAGGCTTCCGCCAATTCATCCTTGGTCATCGCCGCGTTGCTACCAATGCCTGGCGAGACCATGCCTCGTCGATCCGTGATCTTGGTGGCCTTCGCTGGCTGAGGATCACCTTCAATCGAGCTTTGGCCGGATGTGGGGACCACTTGTTCCCCAGACTCAGGCTCCGAAGACAGTTCTGGAGTTTCCGAGCTTGCACCCTCAACACCAACGACCTCTGACTGGACAACGGTCTCTGGCTCGATAGCGGTCTCTCCCTCGACGCTTTCTGAGTAGATGTCGCCAGACTCTAGGGCGGCAGACTCAGCGATCGGAGTACCCTCGGCTTCCTCACCGAGCTCGGGCTTGGCATAGGGTCGGCCAGTCCGTGGCGCCGGACGTGGGGGCTCGACCTCAAGCCCACCAAAGGGCAACGAAGGACTGTTATCAACCTCGTTCTCGCCCTCAAGATCTCCGGACTCCAACCGACTCCGGATGACCTTCAGCGGCAGATAATGATCACGCTGTTGGCGCAAGATCCACTCGAGGCGATCCAGATCGTCTTGGTAGAAGCGCCGATATCCCGACGGGGTGCGCTCGGGACTGACCAGCCCCTTGCTTTCCAAGAATCGAATTTTCGAGATGGTGACGTCAGGAAACTCCTCCTGAATGATCGACAAGATTTCACCAATCGACCAATGGTCACTATCCCTCTGGCTCACGCTCCGCCTCCCAGGGCTACATAAACCAGCTTGAACTTGCCAATACGAAGCTCATCACCGTCGGTCAAGACTGCCTGGTCGACCCGGTCCAGATTGACATAGGTGCCATTCAAGCTGCCAACATCGACAACCTCGTGCCCACCAGCCGTGCGACGAATCTCGACATGCCTCCTGGAGACCGTGATGTCATCCAAGAAGATGTCACTCTCGGGATGTCGCCCAATTTGTACGCAGGGCAGATCAAGTTCGATCCGGCTTCCGCGCTTTGGACCCTGGTGAACAACGAGCAATGCGGTCGCCGCCTCCGCTTCAGGTACCTCGACCACCGAAGAAACGTCAGCGGTCGCTTCGAAGGATCGGGTCTCATCACTCCCCCGGTTCACGATCTTCGAACCACATGAGGAGCAGAAATTCGCTCCTAGCGGATTGTCGTACCCGCAACTTCCACACGCGCCCGCGGCCATAGCGACTACCCCTCCGTCAAATCTCGGTAGGCGGCTGCATCGAGGAATCCCTCGAGCGCCGCACCCTCAGGCATCTCAATAACGCAGATCCACGCTTCACCGTAGGGATCTTCGTTCAAGCCTTCCGGTGAGTCCGCAAGGTCTCCGTTGGCCTCGACGACAGTTCCAGCCACTGGGGCGTAGACGTCAGAGACGGACTTAGTCGACTCGACCTCGCTCATAGCCCCACCGGGCTCAACCTCATTGCCGACCTCGGGAAGCTCGACAAACACCACATCGCCCAAGGCATCTTGGGCGTAGTCGGTGATACCAATGCGGACACGATTGCCGTCTTCGAGCTTGAGCCACTCGTGATCATTGGAGTACAAGAGATCGTCGGGAACGTTCATGAAGAAGAATTTACCTGACTTGTGAGTCGAATTTCTCGAAGAGTTGAAGGTACGTACTGAAAGAGTAAAGAAAACCAGGCGGCGGCAATGCCCGGCACAGCAAAAATCCAGGACAGAACCTGTAGCAGTTCAGCATAGGAGAGGCTGCTCTGTCCGCCAAGAAAGAGCGGCACGGCAAACATGAGGAGTAGAGCGCCGGTCTTACCGGCCCAGGTCACATCGAAGGGCGGAATGCCTATTGCCCCCAGAATAAGGGCGGCGACCGCAACGATTCCCTCTCGTCCCAGGATCAGTACCGCAACCAATAGCGGGATCGAACCGTCAATCAATATGACGGTCACGCCAACCAGAAACAGTAGGCGATCAACGGTCGGGTCAAACAGCCGCCCAAATTCGCTGGTCTGGTCAAAACGGCGAGCAACATAGCCATCAACCCAGTCCGTTGCTCCCAACGCCCCAAGAAGCCAAGCGGCCGCCCCTCGTTGGTGTTGGAAAGCAGCAGCCATACAAAGATAGGAATACACAACAGACGAACCAAAGTGATCAGGTTGGGCCAGGTCAGCATGTCTTGTCGACTGAACGTCACCCTGGTCGGATTCGTTGGCACCAGCGAACTCCTTTAGGGCCGGTAGAACAAGGAGACGCCATTGATCCGGTCATCCACTTGCAGTTCGTAGCCTGACACGGCCAGGCGGGCGATCATCTTGTCACGGTCTTCGGCTGAGACCTCAACCACATCACGATCAACGATGAGAAGGGCACGCACATTGACCAGGTCAAAGATTGGGCTTGGGGCACGCGATCCATCCAACGGGTAGAGCCAATAGCGTTCGGACAAAACCGTGAGACCCGATGTTGAAGATCGAATGGCAACGTCTTGGTCCAGAGTGCTTACCGCTTCAAGAATGGCCTGGTCAGTTGGATCAACGTCGGACCACTCCCATGGCCTCTGGTAAGGCGATAAGGGCGACTGACTCACCGACAGCAGGCCAGCCGCAATCACGACCGTTGTAAGCACCCGGGCGTCGACAAAGACTCGGGTCACTCCCATCTCACCCAGCCGGTGGAATGCGTGAGTGGCGGCAATGAAGACGAAGGCCAGAAGGAGGGCGCTGCGCTCGGCGAAGGTGCCGGAATTCTGCACATCGGTGATGAAGTAAAGGGCGCCCAGTGGAACTGCAGGCAAGAAGTGACGCAGGGACAAAAGGGGCAAGAAAATCACGGGTGCAAGCAAGCCGACCATCAGCGCCACGTTGTCTTGGGCTAGCAAGTCACCCAACAACATGATCGGGTGACGAAGGCCGGTGAGCCCCGCCTCGCCCAGTGAATCCCCATACGTTCCGTACTGCCCGCCAGTTACGACCGCGTCAGTCACGATGGGTTGCACGACAAGAAGGATGCCCAAGCTCCAAACCGAGCCGATGCCCAGTGTCCACAAGCCTGCTCGGCGCTCGCCATCGCCCAACAAGACGAAGCCCCAAAGGGCAACGGCCAGTCCCAGGTCGGCTCGACAGGCAAGCACGACAATCACACAGCCCCAGTACCAGAGCCAGCGCTTTCTGGCCCCGAACAAGGCGATGCCAATCAGGGCGGGCACAGCCAGCACCTCGGGATGGAAGTCATTGGTAGCCAACGAGTGGGTCACTGGGTGAAAGGCATAGGCGGTGACGAGAGCGGTCGCCGCGCCTATTCTCAGCTTGGTTACACGCCTGGCCAGGCTCCACAAGGCGGGTACACCTAACCCAAGGGCGATGGACTGCACAACGACCAAGGCCCGCGCCGAGTCAAAGACTTGGGCCAACGCCGAGAGCGGATAGAGGATGAAGGACCAGTGCAGTTCTAAGACATGAACGTTGTCGCCAAACATCGACGCCTCGGGCGTATTGCCCTGCGCCAGTAGCCAGACGGCTTGGGAGTAACCAGCTAGGTCTCTGCCTGATTGCAAGCCTTCAATTCTGGCCAGACTCGAGCGGGCAAGCACAATGGTCAGGAGTGCGCCGATGAGGAGGGGGATGCCACGGTCGCCGGCACCGGCTTCCAGGCGAGCCTGGTAGCGGATGACGCGACGACCCAGTCGGCGAGAAATGGGGAGATCGCTCACAGATCAAAATCCATCTGACCAGAATCCACTTCGCTAGCGCTCGAGTCGCCAGAAACTGTCTCATCGGAATGCCGGGCAATGAGCTGAGGCCCATGGTTCCGAGCATTGTTCACCATCGTGCTTACGGGGCGAAACTCCAACAACGAGTCGGGGGCAGCCTTCAAGAGGGGCAGCATTGCGGTGGGATCTGATTTTGGATCCAACCATTGCTCCCAGCTGCCGGGAGCAAGCATCACCGGCATTCGATCATGGATCTCGGCCATGGTCTTGTTTGCTTCACAGGTCAAGATGGTGCAGGTATCTATCGGCTCGGCGTCCTCGATCCGAGCACCGTTCTCGTCCCGTGGCTGCCAGCGCTCCCACAGGCCGGCAAAGACAGATCGTTCTTCGTCGGCCCGATGAATGAAATAGGGCTGCTTTTTCTTTGAGTCCGTCTGATCCGGCCCGTCCAGCTTCGCCCATTCGTAGAAACCGTCCACGGGAATCAAGCAGCGACGCTTCTTGAAGGCGCTCCGAAAGGCGGGCTTGTCAGCCACAGTCTCGGACCGGGCATTGATCATGCGGGCGCCGATCTTGAGGTCCTTGGACCAGAAGGGCACAAGCCCCCATCGCATCACCGTCAATTCTCGTGATTGTTGGGGTGAGCGGACGGCGTAGATCCTGGCTGTTGGCGCGACATTGAAGCTCTCGGCGAGTTCCTCTTCCACCGGTGGAGTGCCGAAGTAGTTGGCAAGCTCATCAGGTGGGGAGGCGGCAACGAAGCGACCACACATCAGCTGGCACGGTAGCCGCTCCGTGACCCAAGACACTCGACCCTGATCCGTGGTGGCGCATGTTCACCGTGCCGCTAGCATTCCCAGCGCCACGGGCTGTGGCGCAGCCTGGTAGCGCACCTGACTGGGGGTCAGGGGGTCGGAAGTTCGAATCTTCTCAGCCCGACGCATGAAAGCCTGACTGACCGGTTCGCCGAGCAGTCAGGCTTTCGCAGTTTTGAGAGCCTCGACCTGCGGATGCTCGCGATTCAGTAGTCGCGATAGAGATCCATTGTCTTTACCCCGGCCACAATGACGAAGCTAGCGATGGCGAGCAATTGGATTCCGGCACCGCCAGAGTCAAAACACGAAGGATTTCCCGCGGCTTCACAGTTTGCTATCTGTCTATGGGCGCCAGCTTCGGCGACCGCACAGAAAAGACCGACGGCACTCGCCCCGATGACGAACTTCCGAGAAATTTCGGTGTCGGCTCGCTTTCTTGCCAGGAGAAACACCGGGACGCTGAGCAATAGTAGAACAGCAGTCACCTTCAAGAGAGTGGTGAGAAAGACCGCCAACATTCCGCCAGACTAGCACCAAACAATATCTGGCCTCTGCCATTAAAGAGGACCCGACTAGGCCTTGCCAATTCCCCAGAGGGCGAACTGGATCAGGCGCCAACCAAGATAGAGCACCAAGGCAATCACCATCAGCCAGAAGTGCCACGGGGCCTTCGCCACCTCGGTCTCCTTCATGTCCGACGCATCGACACCTGTCTCACACGTTGGGCACGAACCGTCCTCGTTCACCGCATTCGGCGCCAAATACTTGTCACAAGGATCACACCAAGGCATTCCCCGGAGGCTAACGGCTTAGGACCGACGCAGGACCAAGACAGCGACATCATCATCAATGGGTCCGCCAGCAAAGTCCCGGGCGGCCTCAACCAAGGATTTGGTGAGCACATCCGGCGTAGCCGTTGGATCTCGCCGGATCATTGCGGCTACACCGTCTTCGCCAAATAGTGCTCCTCCGCGGCGGGCTTCTGCCAGGCCGTCGGTATAGAGCACCGCAACATCATCGGGGTCCCAGGCCAATTCACGAGAGTGATAGGAGCCCCTTGGATCCAGCATCAATAGCGGCCCGGTTGCGCCCAATGGACGCACCTCTCTGGCGTGCCAGACAAAGGCCGCCGGGTGACCAGCAGAGGCATAGCGCAGGGTCTCGGCGTCAGTGTCAAAGACCAGAACACACAAGGAGATGAACTCTTCGCCCCGCTCTAGCTCAGACATCTGGGAGTTGAGCTCTTCCAATGCCTGGCCCGGATCACGGAACTGCAACAAGAACGCCCGCAGCAGGTACTTGGCCTGCAATGCGGTAATCGATGGCTCGATGCCGTGACCAGTCACGTCACCAATCACTGCGGCTACCCGATGCTCATCAACCTTGAATACGTCGTAGAAATCACCAGCCATGGCGCCGCTACCGGGGTGATAGGCCCGACCAATCTCGAATCCTGGCAGATCAGGAAGAACCGGAGGAGCCAGCCTGGCCGCCCACTGCAAGGGCGCGAGTTCTTCCTGAGTCAGAACCTCGCGGGCTCGCTTCTCGACTTCGGACCGGGCGCCGGCAATGCGGGCAAGGTCAGAAAGCTCCTTGCGACGGACCAGGGTGTAAATGGATGGTCCGGCCAGGACGAGCGATGAGAAAGCCAGAAGCCTGGGAACATCAAGAACCGCAATCAGAGCCAACACAACTGCTGCCATGATGGCAAAAAGGGAGGACTGGGAGTCTCGGCGGTACTCGCCCTGGGCCAGGCGCCATAGGTCCGGGTCAATTTGCTCGGTCGAAAGCCGCTTGGCCACCTCGCGTCGGGAAATGGTCGACCGCAGCCAAACCACGGCCGCAGCCGCGCAAAGTACCGCGGCAAGGGCGGGAAGGAAGCGTTCCATTGTTTCTACATTACCCGCACTAGTCGGTGCGTCGCCGGACCCGGATCTTGATCGGGGTTGCCCCGTACTCAAAAGCGTCTCGCAGCTGGCGTTCCAGGTAGCGAACATAGTGGTCGGGAAGCGACTTGTTTGTGAACAAGGTGAAGGTCGGTGGATGTACCGCACCCTGGGTGGCGTACAACACCCTGGCCCCACCGGGGCCCGGCTGAGCTTGTTGTGCAGTGCGGATCACGTCATTGACCTTGCGGGTCGGCATGCGCTGTTGGTAGGCGTCAATAGCGATCGACATCGACGGCATGAGCTTCTCGACACTCTTACCAGTTAGGGCCGAAATCCGGTGGACTGGGACCTGTGGCAAGAAGCCAAGTTTCCGTTCGATCTGGGATGGAAACTTCTTTCGTGCTTCGGTATTGACCAGTTCCCACTTATTGAACACCAAGACGATCGGGCAGCCAGCCGCATCAACTCGCTCGGCCAAACGCTGATCCTGCTGGGTGATTCCCTCGGTCGAGTCGATCACCAACAAGGCAACGTCAGCTCCATCGACCGCCTTCAGGGCACGAACAACGGAATAGAACTCGGTGTCTTCATCAATTCGGCTACGGCGCCGCATACCCGCAGTGTCAAGGAAACGAATCGGCCCACCAGCGGTATCGACCACGGTGTCAATGGTGTCGCGAGTCGTGCCCGGCATGTCGTGAGTGATGGCACGGTCTTCACCAATGAGCCGGTTGAACAATGTCGACTTACCAACGTTTGGTCGACCAACCAGAGCGATGGAGAAGATCCGTTCCTCTTCTTCTTCCTCTTCCGGAGCATCAACGTCTGGCAAAAGATCGGTTAAAGCGTCTAGAAGATCTCCAATGCCGCGTCCGTGAACCGAGCTGACGGGGAATGGTTCACCCAACCCGAGAGAAACCATCTCCCAGATGCCATCTTCGTGCACGACGTCATCGACCTTGTTGGCCACAACCAAGACGGGAGCACCGGCTCCTCGAACCCGACGCACGACCAGGTCGTCATCTTCAATCACACCAACGCTGGCGTCAACAACGAAGAGGATGACATCAGCATCAGAAATGGCCTTTTCGACCTGTCGGGACACCTTCTTGTCAATAGCGGTTCCCCCCGACATCCAGCCGCCCGTGTCAATGAGAAGGAACTCAGTCCCCTGCCACTCAGCCTCGACCTCTTTGCGGTCTCGGGTGACTCCTGGCTTCTCTTCAACAATGGCTTCGCGACGACCAAGAATGCGGTTCATCAAGGTCGATTTGCCGACATTTGGGCGACCAACAATGACGACGGAGGGAAGGCCCCGGGTATCAACTTTAGAAACGGAATCGGTCATGCCGAGACCTCCTGGCGAAGTAATGTCGAAGACTCAAGAGCTCGACGGAGAGATATGCCGTCCGCGGGAGTGATTTCGACTGGATGCGGAAGGTCTTCGGGGCGGCTGCCGTCGAGGAAGATACCGGCAGACAAGCACACATCGGGCAGTAAATAGCGATGACCACTTGGTTGTTCGGCCAAGACCTGGCCAATGTCTTCACCAACGAGCAGTCCAGTCACCGCGATGTTGCCACCAAAGAAGCGGTTGGGGACCGTAATGATGCGCACATCGTCACGCTCAAGCGTGGCTACCAGAGGGGCCAGAATCTGGGCCCCATACTCACTGGTCAGGATACCAACGGGCGCTGTTGCTCGGGGTTTGATCGAGACTGAGGTCAGGCTGTTGCCCGGATCGCCACACGTTGACTGGTCAAGCCGCGGCGCCCGATACCCCTCGGCTGGCGCACCATCGACCCAGGAGAAAAATCCAGACTGGGTGCCGGTGGCAATATCGGTGTCGCCGTGAAATTCGCTCTCGAATGTTCTGGCCATTCCGATCCCGTCCTCGTGCATGGGGAAACCCTCATACATCTCGGGCTGGGGAAACGGGCGCTGGGCCAGGAGGTAATACTCATCGGCGGCAAATACCAGACGATGGCCAAGGTGGCGCTGGTAGATGCACTGCCAATCCTCGATCAGGTCGACCACTTCGGCCGCTTCAGCCTGGCTATGTGCCCGCATCTCGGGCTCGTTCGAGTGATCGGAAATGCCAAGGGGAACAACCGCTAGAGATGTGAGTTCAGGGTATTCGTCCAGGACACCGGCCAGAGACTTCTCCAACTCGGCCCCGCCGTTCACTCCAGGGCAGACAACGAGCTGGCCGTGGATTTCGATGCCATGATCCAGCAACGCCCGCAGCCAGCGAAGGCTGGTCCCTCCGCGCTTGTTACGCAACAGATGGCTGCGCAGCTCCGGGTCCGTGGTGTGGATGCTTACATAGAGCGGTGACAGGCCTTCGGTGATCACCCGCTCGAGGTCAGCCTCGGTGAACCGGGTGAGGGTGGTGAAGTTTCCGTAGAGGAACGAGAGACGAAAGTCGTCGTCCTTGAGTGACAGGCTCTTTCGCATGCCCGGTGGGAGCTGGTAGATGAAACAGAACGAGCAGTGGTTGTCGCAGGTTCGAACCTGATCAAACAGGGACGATTGCACCTCGATACCAAGTGCAGCCCCATCGGGTTTGCCGATCTGGATTGTGCGATCGATTCCACCCCGATCAACCTGGATCTCAAGTTCGGGACCATCGACCAACAGCTGGTAACGAATGACGTCCCGGGGCTGCTCACCGTTGATGGACACCAAGACATCGCCAACGAGAACGCCAGCATCTGCGGCCGGAGAATCCGGCTGGAGTCCAATTACAAGAGGTAGTGCCACTCGTGCAGTCTAGGACCGCGCTAGCGTCGAGGGCTATGGCGCCTGACACCAGCCCAGAAACAACGACCGGCGGTATCGCGCAGAGTCGGGTTGACCGTGTCTTGCTGAGCTCACCACGCGGCTTTTGTGCTGGGGTTGAAATGGCAATCAAGGCCTTGTCGTGGATGGTGCGAAGCTTCGAGGCACCCGTTTATTGCTATCACGAGATCGTGCACAACAAGTTGGTGGTGAACCGCTTCATTGACAAGGGCGTGATCTTCGTCGATGACATCGCTGAAGTACCGGAGGGCAGGCCAATCATGCTGTCGGCCCATGGTTCAGCGCCCGAGGTGGTTGCCGCTGCCCGAGAACGCGGTAGCTACGTGGTTGACGCGGTGTGTCCCCTGGTGACCAAGGTCCATCATGAGGTCAAGGTGCGAGCAAAGAAAGGCTATCGAATCATCTATATCGGCCATCAGGGCCATGAAGAGGCCGTGGGCACGATGGCTGTGGCACCCAACTCCATCAGCCGGGTTGAATCCGTCGAAGAGGTCGCCGCCCTGCCTGAATTCGATGAGCCGACGGCGCTCTTGGCTCAGACAACCCTTTCCCATCGAGATTGGGCAACCGTGGCCGAAGCAGCCCAACAGCGATTCCCCGACCTGTGGCAACCCGGTCGTTCGGACCTGTGCTTTGCTACTACAAATCGGCAATCAGCCTTGATGGCCATTGCCGAACAATGCGAGACCTTGATTGTGATTGGCTCATCCAATAGCTCGAACACCACGGCGCTGGCCAAACTGGCCAAGGAGGCTGGCTGTCAGAACGTGTACCGAGTGAACGATGCTGAGGAACTGCCAGAGGGCCTGTCTGGAACAGTTGGGGTGACCGCGGGCGCTTCTGCCCCTGAGGACGTGGTGCAAGGCGTGCTGAGCTTCCTCAATCCTCTTCATGGGGTAGAAGAGGTTCGCATCACCGATGAAGACGAGTACTTCCCACCTCCCCGCAATCTGCGTGAACTCCTGAGTGCCATTGACACCGTGGCCACTTTCGGTTTCGGCGGATCCGTGCCGAGTCGTCTGGACTTGCAGGACCGCAAGATCGATGCCTCCGATGTGCTGCTCCTGCTCTAGTAGCCTGCTCCTGCTCTAGCAGCCTGGTCCTGCTTTTGCTGACTGGTCCTGCTACTCCCCGCCTACTGTTGCTTCCAGCTTGTGAACGGCCTGCTACTCAGACTGGAGTTGTAGTAACGACCGTCTGAGGTGACCTCGACCCCGAGCCATTCGGGCCGGGCGAAGTGTTCGTCTTCGGAACGGAGTTCGATCTCGGCCACGATCAGGCCCTGATTGAGATCGTAGAACTCGTCAACTTCCCATGAGTGCCCAGCGACTTCACTGACATAGCGAGTCTTGTCCACGATGTTGTCGCACAACGTGTCCAGCATCTCCTGGGCCTCAGAAACTGGGATCCCATATTCATACTCGGCTCGGGTTGCACCAACGGTCTCCCCCTTGATAGTCAGCCAGGCTTGCTCGTTGCCATCAGTCGCTCCATCGTGCTCGCTCCTACTCACACGGACCCGGACCACGGATGTCTTGCTCGTGGAGATGTAGCCCTGACCCATCCGTACAGCTCTCCCCTTTTTCCATCCCTCCGAACCGGGTTTGACCAGAAACTTCCGCTCAATCTCTATGCCCACAACAGTGTCATCATTTGATCCTCGCGACGCCCGCTTGGACTTGGGCCCGGTCGAACAAGTCTTGCAATTCCTCGTGGAGTTCAGTCGTCGTAGCCTTGATCTGAGAGCGTTTGACGCGTTCGCCATCGGACGAGGATGGTGGTTGAATCGGTCGACCAATGATGATGGTCATCTTTCGAGGCCGGATGAGCTTCTTCCCCTTTGGCCAGGCGCGAGCTGCTCCGCCGAAACCGACTGGAATGATGGGGACACGGGCTCGGGCAGCAAGGAAGGCGGCACCTTCTTTGAGTGGCTGCACCTCCGGCCCTTCGAAACGCGTCGATTCGGGGAAGATGACGAGAGGCTCTCCTCGTCTCAGGAGCTCCTCGGCGACCCGCAGAGCGGCGCGGTCGGTGCTACCACGTTCGATCGGGAAGCCTCCGACCGCTTGCAGCGCCCAACCAATACCCGGAGTAGAAAAATAGTTCTCCGCTCCCATGAAGCGCAGGAGTCTGGGTGACGTCATCGCCGCGGCTGGGGTGTCGATAAATGAGCGGTGACCTCCCGGAGCGAGAATGAAGCCCCCGGAGGTCGGAATGTGCTCGCTACCCGTAATCGACAGGCGAGTCCATGCCTTGAACAGTCCAAGGGCAAACACGCGGAATCCGCGGTAAAACAAGCGAGAGCCCCGACTCATGTCGATCGACTGACTAGACACATCCTGATCGTTCACTACTTCGGTCACCGGGCCAGATCCACCTGGCGACTAATCAGGGCCACGACCTCGTCAATGGATAGCTCGCTGGTGTCTACTTCAATGGCTCCATCAGCCTGGCGGAGCGGATCCTGCTTGCGTTCTGAGTCCATGGCGTCTCGCCGGCTAATGTCGGCGGCGATCTCTGCCACTGACTGGCGACTTCCCTCGCCAGCACGGCGCGAGGCCCGAACCTCGGGCGTAGCGGTGAGGTAGACCTTGAGTAGAGCATTCGGGAATACGGCGGTACCGATATCTCGTCCTTCGAGGACTCCGCCACCTCGTTCAGCGGCCCACTCTCGTTGTCGGCTGACCAGCTCGGCTCGCACAGCTGGGATGGCGGCAACCATCGAGACCGCTGCGGTCACTGCTTGGCCGCGTATTTCGTTGCTGACGTCGATCCCATCAACGGTCACCGTTCCGTCTTGGGAGAGCCCAAGCTGCATGTTTCGAGCAATCCAGCCGACAGCATCATCGATGGATCGATCAGACAGGTCCAGGCCTTGCAACAAGACGGCGTAGGTGACGGCCCGGTACATGGCTCCGGTGTCCAAGTACTCCATCTCCAACATGTCGGCTAGCCGCCGGGCGATGGTTGACTTACCAGAGCCTGCGGGGCCGTCAATAGCGATTACCTGGAGGGGGCGATCAGAAGTCACCAAATCACGCTAGGCCCTTGTTCATCGGATCCACGAGCAATTCGTCGTTCGTCATGCTTCGACAGTAATCTGCATTGTCTTCATCTAGTCCAGCTCGCGCGAGGTGGGGCGGTAGCCGCGGGCGATGAGACCACCGAGCAAGCGTTCTGCCAAAGCAGCATCAATGATCACCGTCATCATTCCCTTGCGACCCTCCCCCGAGTGACTCAGGCCGAGGTCAAAGATGTTGACATCTAACTCGGCCGCCAGATTGGCAATGGCAGCAATCTCACCGGGACGATCAGGAATGGGAATGGTGAGTTCGGCCATCTTCTCGGCCACACCAAACCCAGTTGGCAGATTGATTCGCGCCGCCCGGGCCCGTTCCAATAGCTCCAAGAGCTTGCCCGAATCGTTGGACTCGACCTGGGAGCGCACGTCGGTCAGCGCCTCAATCAGCCGGTCCAGGCTGCCAACAATCGCTTCCCGGTTGGCCACACAAATATCAGGCCAGATCGAAGCCCGACCGGCCGAAATCCTGGTCATGTCCCGGAAACCGCCGGCGGCGAGCCGCAGCAATGCCCTGTGCTCGACCGATGAGTCATCGGCCAGACACATCAGTGTCGCCGCCGTCAGGTGAGGGACGTGGCTGACTTGAGCCACCATCTGGTCGTGCACATGTGGCTCTAGTGCGATGGTCTCCGCTCCCATGGAGCGCACCGCGGCACGAACGGTGGCAAAAGCCTGCTCGTCGGTGGAGGGGGTCGGAGTCAAAACCCACATTGCCCCTTCGAACAAGCCAGCCTTGGCCCCGGCAATTCCGTCTTGCTCAGATCCGGCCATGGGATGCCCACCGACAAAGCGGGAATCATCAATCAGGCTGCAAATCTCCCTTTTGGTCGAACCAACATCGGTGATCACTCCCGACGACGACGCCAGGGCCTCATTCACCAGCTCGGGGATGGAGCCGACCGGGGTGGCGATCACGGTTAGCTCTGCGTCTGGGTCGAGGCCCTCGGCATCGATGGCACCCAACTCCAGTGCCTTAGCTGTCACCCCAGCCCCACTGTCGAGGCCAGTCACATACCAACCCTGACCCCGCAAGGCCATTCCAACGGATCCGCCGATCAGTCCAGTGCCAACGATCTGGGCCCGACGCTGGGTGCCATTTTCGCTCACGACGCTATGACCAGTTGCTCGTCACCAGGCTCGGCAAGCTCGGGGCGTAGAACAGTCGCTCCTGCCAGGAACACGTGACGAAGATCGGCACGCGCAGTTCCTGTCTCGATGTGCAGCATCAGTCGGATACACAAGGCCAAGCTGCCTTCGACATCCATCTCTTGGGTGCACAACAGGGGCACGTCAACGAGTCCAAATGTGCGGGCAGCAGCTGCCGGCGGTGCACTACGAATGTCCTTGGTGGCCGAGAACAAGATGCTCACGACATCGTCATGCCCAAGCTCGTTTCGTTCATACAGGGTGGTCAGGATCCGGGTAACGGCAGCGCTGATGTTTTGGGGTTGATCGCTCTCGATGGTGATCGCCCCTCGTAGGGCCAAGACAGACATCGGCGCAGACTAGCGGGGTTCGACCGCTCGCTGTAACTCCAGCAACTCATCTCGGCTGAGTTCGCGCCAGCTCCCCGGCTTGAGTCGGGTATCAGTGATCGGTCCGATCCTGGTACGCACCAAGCGACGGACAGGGTGACCAATGGCCTCGCACATGCGTCGGACTTGGCGGTTGCGGCCCTCATGAATAGTGAGCTTGATCATGCCAGGAGCGACGGTTGAGGCCTGAGCGGGCAGGCTCGGGCCATCGTCAAGTTCGACCCCCTCACGCAACATGCGAAGGGATGCTCGACTGGGAATCCCTTCCACGTGAACCAGGTATTCCTTCTCGATGCCGAAACTGGGATGGGTGAGGCGGTGAGCGAGCTTGCCATCGTTGGTCATGATGATCAGACCTTCGGTGTCCATGTCGAGGCGGCCGACGGAGAACACTCGTGGCTCATCCGGTACCAGCTGGATCACGGTTTTACGATCATGGGTGTCCTCGGCCGTAGTTACCACCCCAACCGGCTTGTTCAGCAGATAGGTGACGGTGTCGGGCATGGAGGAGAGCACAACTCCGTCAACCTCGATCTCATCGACGTCGGGATGAACCCGAGCGCCCAGAACTGCCAACTCACCGTTGACCTTGACTCGCCCATCAGCAATCAGATCTTCGTTGACTCGGCGACTACCGACCCCCATGCGGGCCATGACCTTCTGCAGACGATCACCGTCGGGATGCTCCGGTGGCGCCTCATCAGATGCCGTTTCTTCGGTCGTCACGCAAGCTCAGTCGTCATGCAAGTTCAGTCGTCATGATGTGGCGCGTCATCTTCTTCGGAGGCCTCATCTTCTGTGAGGACGAGTTGGGTATCTTCGGGTCCGACTCGCAGGGTGTCCTCTAGGGCTTCAACCACCGCAGCCGAAGGAACAAACTCACCCAGTGGCGGAAGGTCCTGCACCGAGGCAATGCCGAGGCGTTCCAAGAACATCACCGTGGTACCAAACAAGATTGCTTGGCCAGGTCCGTCGTCGCGTGCGACCTCTTCAACAAAACCCCGCTGCTCAAGGGTTCGCAATACTCCGTCGACGTTGACACCACGAATGGAACTGGCTTGGGCTCGGGAGATTGGCTGCTTGTAGGCAATGATGGCCAGCGTCTCAAGCGCCGCTCCAGACAAGCGAGCCGTCTGCCCCTCCCGTACATAGCGCTCCACATAGTCGGCGAGTTCACCGTGGCTCTGGTAGCGCCAGCCCCCGGCCACCTCAGCAAACTGGAAACCGCGCTCTTGGCTGGCGTAGCCCGAGGCTAGTTCTTGACAAATAGCCCGGATCGTGGCCACTGGCAGCTCGGTAACCTGAGCAAGCACGGTCTCTGGGACTGGATCGGTTGAAACCATGACAATGGCTTCAATAGCTCGGGCAGCCAGGCTCAACGCATCCAGCGATGGTGGTCCGGGAGCAGGCGCTACTTGCTCGCTCAGCGGCAAGTCTTCGCCTGCTAGGTCGTCACTAACGTTTTCGCTCACTATCAACCCTCGTAAAGGTCGGAGCCCGACATGGCCATCTCGGCCGAGCCTTCTTCGCCCATCCACTCAACGGTCATGTCGCCGAAGGCTTGCTGCTGTTCAATCTCGATATAGCCCTGCTTGTACAGCTCAAGTACAGCCAAGAAGTTGACCACGATGTGGATTCGTTCGGTCAAGCCCTTGGTGATGGTTCGAAACGACACCCGTCCGGCACCTGGAAGGTCCTGGACCAACTTCTCCAATGCGTCAGAGACGCTTGCCTTTACGTCGGTGACGTGAGCCAGACTGACCTCAGGCAATGCTGGTCTGGCTGTTGCTACTCGAAGGAATGCTCTGCGGAGCTTCTCCCCCGTAAGTCCAGCCAGCAAGTCAGGAGCGATATCGAGGAACCGTTCTTCGAGGCCCGCCCGGCGGGGCACAACCAGGGCGGCGATGTCGATCATCCAATTGATGGTCTTGGCCGCATCCTTGAACGTCTTGCATTCCAGCAACCGGGCCAGGAGAAGATCTCGCTCTTCCCACAATCCAAGCTCGGCATCGAGGTCGAAGTCGTCATCAATCGGCATGAGGCGACGAACCTTCAATTCAACCAGCGTCGCCGCGATCAGTAGGAACTCGGTTGCCGTTTCCAGGTCACACAAGTCCATTCGTTCGATCTCGACCAGGTAGGCATCGACGATCTCGGAAAGGTTGATGTCATACAATTCGACTTCTTCTTTGAGGATCAGGTGAAGAAGCAGATCAAAGGGGCCCTCAAAGCTTTCAGTCTGTACTGTGTAACTAGAACTGGCTTCGTAGCTGGAACTGGCTTCGTAGCCGGCATTGCTCTCGATGCGGGCTGGGCCGTCATCAAGCACGATGACGTCGTTGGCCCCGAGGATCAGCGAGACCTCTGGGGTGGCATCCGGGTTGAGGCCCGTGGTCAATTCCTGCTCTACAAACGACATTACTGTGATTCTAAATGCCAATGGCGGCATTTACTTGCCACCGTGGCCTTTTTGCCTCACGAGTTACACAGCACAATTCACTGAGGGTGGTTGCGCCCGTGCGCTAGCCTGTCCAGCCATGACCAGAGCTTCCCCTTCTCCATCTTCCGCACGCCCACGCGTCTTCAGCGGAATCCAGCCAACAGGCGAAACCCACCTCGGCAACTACCTGGGGGCTCTTCGCAACTGGGCGGAGCTGCAAGCAGACCACGACGCGGTGTACTGCATTGTCGATCTTCACGCACTAACAATTCCCAAGGAGGCGGGCGAGATCGCCACCGGCTCACTAAACATGGCCAAGTTGTTGCTCGCCGTAGGTATTGATCCGGCCCAGTCGGTGCTCTTTGTGCAGTCTCAGGTGCGTGAACACAATGAGCTGAATTGGCTGATGCAGTCCGTGGTGTCCTATGGCGAACTCAGCCGCATGACCCAATTCAAGGACAAGAGTGACCGCAGCGGCTTCATTTCTGCTGGCTTGTTCACCTACCCGGCCCTGCAAGCGGCCGACATCTTGTTGTATGACACCGACCTGGTTCCGGTCGGTGATGATCAGCGTCAGCACCTGGAGCTTTCTCGAGACGCTGCTGTTCGTTTCAACTCTCGATACGGCGACACCCTGGTTGTGCCAGCCCACCTGATTCCCAAAGCAGGCGGACGAGTGATGGATCTCCAGCACCCAACCAACAAGATGTCCAAGTCAGCGGATTCGGTTCAAGGCACCATCAATATGTTGGATGAGCCAAAGGTCATCGAGAAGAAGCTCAAGAGGGCGGTTACCGACAATGACAACGAGGTCCGCTACGACATTGCGGAAAAGCCTGGCGTGTCCAACCTGTTGGACATCCTGGCTGCTGCCACCAATGGCGATCCCGTGGCCCTAGCGGAGAGCTACAGCCAGTATGGGCAGCTCAAGATGGATACCGCAGCTGCTTTGATCGAGATCATCGAGCCCATCCAGGCCTACTACAACGAACTGGCTGATGAGGATGTCATCGAGATCCTCCACCAAGGAGCCGACAAGGCCCGAGCAATCGCTCAACCGGTGATGGAACGAGCCCGCAAAGCCGTTGGCCTCCTGGCCTGACCACACTGGCTACTCACCTAGAAGACTTCTTAGTCGTCGTCGCAGTCTTTGAGTATCTGGCCAATGGCTGGCTCGATGCGCCAGTGCTCGGGGTTGAGGTGATGATCAGCGGCCCACGACGAGGTCAGCTCAGCTGAGCCAGCAGCAATAAGGAGCTCTTCGCCAATTTGAGGATGGAGCCGATACTGGGCCAGGCGAGCAAACGGCTTGCCCCGGTTGCGCCAATCCTCGGCCAAGCGGTCAGGGACCACCAGCCAGACTGCAGTAGCCACAACACGGGCTGGAGTGCGGTAATCACATTCCACCTTGCCGACATCATGCATGAGGGCAGCCGCTAGTACCGGGCGAGCAGCCTGATCACCGAGCTTGCTGGCAACCGCACGAGCAACGCCCACGGCATGTCGCTGGTCCGGGTTTCGCATCTTGGCCCATAAGTCTCGCTCCCCCGGCAACAACAACCCCGAAACCCAGATCCAATCTTCGGCTGTTATGGATCCTGGGCGAATCGAGTCAAAGAAACGTCCAGCCAGATGAAGAGCTGGAATCAACGGCCAAGTTTGCGGGCCGTCGCCAGGATGGCGACGATGGACTTGGCGTCGGTAATTCGACCGTCCATGGCCATTTCCACTGCCTCGGAGAACGGGAATCGTTGCACCTGCATGTGCTCCTCCTCGATCCCATCAACCTCGCGGCCAACTTCGGTCAGCTCAGTGGCTAAGAAGATGTCTTGCCACTCATCGCAGAATCCTGGTGAGTGAAAAATGCCAATGAGGGGTTCGAGCTTGCCTGGTGTCATGCCGATTTCTTCGGCCAACTCACGAGCAGCCGTCAACTCGGGCGCCTCACCGGGCACATCCTTCTTGCCGGCCGGTATCTCCCACAAGTCCTGATCAACCGGGGCCCGAAACTGGCGCACGAGGAAGATGTCGTCGCCGTCGAGGGCAACCGCAGATACGGCCCCGGGGTGGCGAACAATGTCTCGGAGAAACTCACCCTCCGGGCCCATGAATCGGCCGTTGCGAAAGGAAACGACCTGGCCTTGCGACACGACCTCATCACCCAAGAAAGTGAAGGGAGAGTCCTTTGTGCCCGCTGGGAAGCTCTGGCCGTCAGGAATCTCGGTCACTTGGCCAGCTCACTCACCAAGTCAATGGTCGCCTTGTCCGACTCTAGACCAGCCTGGCGAAACCGATCGGGATCGCCAGCCTCCGCCCGTGCCAGGGAAGTCTGAATCAGGCCATCAAAGAGTGGATGAGGCCGATCAGGGCGACTCTTCAGCTCGGGATGAGCCTGCGTGCCAACCCAATAGGGATGGTTGTTCAGCTCAATGAACTCCACCAGCTGGCCATCAGGAGAGTTGCCACTTAACCGGAGATCAGATTCTTCGAAACGACCCCGGTAGCGAGGGTTGAACTCATAGCGATGGCGGTGCCGCTCGGAAATAACTGACTCGCCGTAGAGCTTCTGGACCTGGGAGCCGTCTTCCAAGATTGCCACATAGGCGCCAAGCCGCATGGTTCCACCCTTGTCGGTGATGCCTCGTTGTGACTCCATGAGGTCGATTACGGGGAATGCAGTTGTCTGGTCTTGGGTATCGAACTCACTGGAATTGGCGCCAGCCATCTCCAAGGCGTTTCTGGCGTATTCGATCGTCATGGCCTGCATGCCAAGGCAAAGGCCAAGACACGGAACACCGCCCATGCGGGCAAAGCGAGCGGCCTCGATCTTGCCTTGCACTCCGCGCTCGCCGAAGCCGCCGGGAAGCACGATCCCGTCCAGGTGACCAAGTTTCTCTTCGACCAGCAGCCCAGTCACATTGTCGGACATGATCCACTCGATGGTGAGATCGACCTCGTGCTTGAAGGCGGCGTGGCGCAGCGATTCTGCCACCGACAGGTAGGCGTCAGGCAGGCTGACGTACTTGCCGACGATTCCGATCGTCAGCGGCTTCCAAGTGTTCTCCACCCGCTCGACCAATGCTCGCCACTGGCTCAAGTCCGGATCGACATCAGGAAGATTCAGCAGGTTGCAGGCATAACTATCAAGCCCTGCGTCATGCATGGTGATCGGAATCTCATAGAGCGACGCGGCGTCAGGAGCGTTGATGACGCCCTGACTGGGCACGTCACACAGGTTGGAGATCTTGGACCGTAGACCCTCAGAGATCGGACGGTCCGATCGGCAAACGATCATGTCGGGCTGGATACCACGACTGCGAATCTCGGTCACCGAATGCTGGGTTGGCTTGGTTTTCTGCTCACCAGCCGGACCGATGAATGGCACTAGGGTGACATGGATATAGCAAACATTGTCTCGGCCAACATCCAGGCGGAACTGTCGGATGGCTTCCAAGAACGGCAGGATCTCGATATCGCCGACGGTGCCGCCAACCTCGGTGATGACCACATCAACGTCGTCACCAGCCAGGCTGGCAATGCGGTGCTTGATCTCATCAGTGATGTGAGGAATGACCTGCACTGTCTTGCCCAGATAGTCGCCTCGACGCTCGGCGGCTATCACCGCGGAATAGATGGAGCCGGTGGTGGCATTGGACGCCTTGGTCAACGATTCGTCCACAAAACGCTCGTAATGGCCCAAATCCAGGTCGGTCTCACCACCATCGTCGGTGACATACACCTCACCGTGCTCAAACGGATTCATGGTGCCAGGATCCACGTTGAGATACGGATCCAACTTCTGCATTGTCACCCGTAGGCCACGCTGCTTTAAAAGTCGCCCCAGTGAAGAAGCGGTCAAACCCTTCCCCAACGAACTAACGACGCCACCAGTTACGAAGATGTGCTTGGTCATAAAACTGCCCCTTGCCTCCGCCGGATCAAGCTAGACGCGCATTGCTCAAAGTGCAACGGTGGAACCAACATTGGCTGACAAAGCTGCGCGATACACCAGCTGGGCTGCTGCCAGATCCTGAACCGCGTGCCCTGTGCTCTTGTAGACGGTGACCTGTTCAGCGGAGGTCCGCCCGGGCCGGTTTCCGGCTAACAACTCACCGATTTCAACCACCGAGTCCGGATCAACGTGCTGGATCTCTTCTGCTCCTGCAGGCGGAGCGGTAGTCACGGCCCCCCGATGATCCACAATCAGGGGTCCAACCCCCACCAGTTCACTGGGCAGTTCGGACGATGAGCCGACGGAGGAAACATGGCAGCCGGGGTCGACCCAAGCAGCGTCAATAACCCCGGTCTCGGCGTGAGTGGTCAAGGCAACTACGCCCGACCCGCGAACGGCTTCTTCGAAGTTGACGTAGTCGGCAACAACCGTCACATTCGTGTCCAGTGCTTGTTGAGCGTGAGCAGCCAAGACAACGGCGGCTGGCTGGTTCCGATTGACGACTCGGATCTCTTTCCAGTCCCGAATCGGACCAAAGGCGGCGATATGAGCCTTGGCCTGTGCACCAGCACCCACAATGGTCAAGACGTCTGCATCGGGGCGAGCGACCAGGTCAGCGGCAATGGCCGCGGTTCCCGCCGTCCGCATCTCGGTGATGACTTCAGCATCCATGATGGCCAAGGGAGTACCTGTCTCCTCATCGAACAGGGCGATCAAGCCCATATGCGAAGGTAGGTCACGCTCACGGTTTCCGGCAAAGACCGAAACCAGTTTCACGGCCAACACACCACCATGAGCGGCCGAATACCCCGGCATGGCCGCCAGCAAGCCGTGTGGAGTGAAGGCAGCAATACGAGGAGGGACATCGGCCTGGCCCGCTGACTGGGCAATGAGGGCCTCTTCCAGGCTCTGTCGCAGTGCCGAGGCGTCCAGCAGGTCGGCTACTTCTTCGGAATTGAGCATGTGCACATTCAACATGTGCACATTGAACCAGTTCTTGACTGACTCTGCCCCACTCAGACAAGATGTCGGGCATGGCAACACCACCCATCGATCCAACAGGCGCCGGCTTTGACCCCGAACGGCTGCAACAAGTCGATCGGTTCATCAAAACCAACTACCTGGATACTGGCCGCTACCCCGGTTTCTCCTTGCTGGTCAGCCGCAGCGGCAAGCTGGCCCACCTCTCCCACCAGGGATACGACGACGACGCCATCTTCCGGCTGTATTCCATGACCAAGCCAATCACCTCCATTGCCCTACTCGGCTTGATGGAGCAAGGCCTGTTCAAACTTGGTGACCCCGTCTCAGACTTCATCCCCTCATTCGCCGATCTTCGGGTGTTTGAGGATGGCACATCTACCTCCTACACGACCACGTTCCCGGAACGAGAAATGACGATTCGAGACCTGCTCACTCACACGTCGGGTCTGAGCTATGGCTGGATGCACCGTCACCCGGTGGATGGCATGTATCGCAAGCGCGGCATCGGCGCAGGCCAGCAAACCTTGGAAGAGACATGTGATCAGCTGGCTGAGGTTCCACTCTTGTTCTCACCTGGCTCTCAGTGGAGCTATAGCGTCGCGACAGATGTGTGCGGCCGCCTCATCGAGATCCTCAGCGGTCAACCCTTGGATCAGTACCTGAGCGAGAACATCCTGTCCCCACTGGGAATGAATGACACCGACTTCTCCGTTCCCGACAACAAGGCTGCTCGCCTGACTCCCTGTTATGCCCTTGCTTCTCTTTCCCCATTTGGGGTTCCTGATGCAGCAGCCAGTGATTCAATCGTCAATGACGAGACCGTCATGATTGATCCCGGCAGCGACAAGTCTCCCTACCGAAGCAAGCCGACGTACCTGTCTGGTGGTGGCGGCCTGGTAGGAACCCTGGCTGACTATTACCGCTTCACCCAGATGCTGCTAAATGGAGGTGTCCTGGATGGGAACCGGGTCATTGGCCGCAAGACTCTGCAATACGCCACCAGCAATCATCTTCCCAACGGTGGCGACCTGGCCTCCATGGGGCAACCAGTTTTTAGTGAAACCAGCTATGAAGGCATCGGCTTTGGTCTCGGTTTCGCCGTCACCCTCGATCCCGCCCGGGCCCAGGTCATGTCCTCGGCCGGAGACCACTTCTGGGGCGGCGCAGCCTCAACCACCTTCTGGATTGATCCAGTTGAGGACCTCGCCGTCATTGGCATGACCCAGCTTCTGCCTTCCTTGGCTTACCCCGTTCGGGCCGAGCTACGAAACCTGATCTACGGCGCACTGACCTAAGCCCTGACCCAGTGAACCTGTTCTAGCGAACCCGACCGATGAATCTTGGCAGCCACATAGCGGTGGCGAAACACCTCCACCCGGAACACCCGCGTATCTGGTTGGGCGCCGCACTTCCCGACATTGCCGCCATTGGCCGATTTCGACTACTCGGTTCAACCGATGATGAAGAACTGCAGGCCGGCATAGCGCTTCATCACTCAACCGATGACGCGTTCCACCGCGATCCCTGGTTCACCAGCCGCCAGCGGCGCCTCACCGACTCGTTAGGAGATGCGGGGCTTGAGCGTGGTCCAACCCGGGCGGTGGCTCATGTCGGGCCAGAACTCCTGTTGGATGGCGCCTTGCTCCAGCAGAGTGATCTTCAAGACACCGTCAACCTGGCTCTGGAACAGATCAACACCACTTCAGCTGCCCTCGAACCCCTAGTCCAGACCGACGCTGGTATTGGCGACTGGCTGGACCACCTCCTCAAGTTCACTGGTGGCGGGATGCCCACCGACTACCACGACCCGAAAGCTGTAGCAGCGCGCCTCCATCGAATCTTGGTCCACCGCAAACGCCTAGCATTTCCCACCGACCAGATCGACCTCGTAAGCCAAGCACTGGCGGTGGAAGCAGATGGGATCCACCAGACTGGACCAACGTTTGTTGTCGAACTCAGCGAGAGCATCGCCCCGTAGCTAGCGCTGGCAGCCGCCAGACTAGGAAGCCTTGGCCAGCAGTTCCTTGGCGTGGGTGCGTGCTGTCTTGGAATCAGGTTCGCCGGCCAGCATCCGGGCCAGTTCAACGATGCGCTCTTTCTTGGTGAGCTTGCGAATGTCTGAGATGGTGTCGCCTTCACCCTTGGCCTTCTCCACATGGTGCTTCTCGACCACTAGATGGATGTCGGCAAAGGCCGCGACCTGAGGCAGATGGGTGACAACCAGGACCTGGTGCTGGTCCCCTAAGGAGGCCAGCGAACGGCCCACCGCGGTCCCTGCCTCGCCACCAATCCCGGCGTCGACCTCGTCAAATACAAGGATGGGCGGCGCCTCGGACAAGACACTGCGAAGGGCCAACATGGCTCGGGCAAGTTCTCCTCCGGACGCAACCTTGGACAATGCTTGCAGGGGTGATCCCGGATTGGCAGAAAGTAGGAACGAAACGTTGGAACCGTCGTCGCCCGACACCTCGATACCGACCCTGGCTTTTGGCATCGCTAGCTCGGGTAGGTGGACTTCAATCGCAGAAGCAAGGAGCGGGGCGGCTTTGAGACGGGCAGCGAGAACCTCGGCACCAGCCACCGCAAGTTCTTTCAACCCCTTGACTTGCTCGCTATCCAGCTTGGCGGCTCGAACGTCGTGATCTTCCAGCTCGGTCAAACGTTCCCGCATGACGGCATGTTCAGCCAACACTTCTTCCATACTGTCGCCGTACTTGCGCCTCAGCTGATGAAGTAGGTGGCGACGGGACTGGATTTGTTCCAATGCGGCCGGGTCGTCTTCGATTCCTTCGCCAATACCGCGGACCGAATCCACCAGATCATCCAGCTCAGCCAACATGTCTCGCAGGCGAGTGGCTTCTACTTTGAAAGGGCTTCTGATTTCGAGAGTCGCCAGCGACTTGGCTAGCAAGTCACGAACGGATCCATCGTCTGTCAAATCGCCAAGAACTTGAGAACTGGCGTCTTGATGACCCAGAGCGTTGGCCAGAAGTTCCTCTCTCGCTTCGAGCCGCTCGTCCTCGTTCTGATCTTCGATGGCGGCTTCGTCCAGTTCTCGAACCTGGTATCGCAATAGGTCCAGTTCTCGGGCCCGTGAGCGTTCGTCGCCTCCGAGGCCCTCAAGTTCGGACTCGATTCGGGAAAGCTCGGCCTTGGCCGCCTCTAGCCGGCCAAGATCGACATTGCCGAAGCGATCAAGAGCGTCTCGTTGAGCCGTAACACTCAGCAAGGATTGGTGAGAGTGCTGGCCGTGCAGGTCGACCAGACGGGTGCCTAACTCGGTTAGGGCAGCAGCGGTAGACGGACGACCATTGATGTAGGCCCGGGACCGCCCATCCACTGGAATGACTCGGGTCAGGACTACTTCTTCGCCGTCCAAAATGAAGCGGCCATCCACGGTTGCTTCCTCAGCACCGTGCTTGACCAGTCCCGGATCGGCTCGGCCACCGAGCAGCAAGTTGATGGCGTCGATCATGAGGGTTTTGCCCGCGCCAGTTTCACCGGTGAGGGCAATGAGTCCGGAGGAAAGTTGGAGGGTGACCTGGTCGATCACACCGAGATTGGCTACAGCAAGTTCGGTCAACATCTATCGCTCCGTCAATCCGAATTTTTCCTTGAGCACCGTGTGAAAATCACGGCCCCCACGAACAACAAAGCGGGCACGGTCCTGCGCCGCCTGGCAGAACAATGCATCACCGGGAACAACCTCGGCCACACGACGACCGTCCAGAGTCACGATGCCGTCGCGGTATCCATCTACCGCAAGCTTGATCTCGGTTGCTGGGGCCAGGACCAATGATCGGTTGAACACCATGTGTGCGGCGACAGGGGTCATGAGCAATGCTTCAAAGTTCGGCTCGATAATCGGCCCGCCAGCTGACAAGGAATAAGCAGTCGAACCGGTCGGCGTAGCCACAATGAGCCCATCGGCAAGATAGTGAGTGAAATACTTGCCCGCGATGAACACCTGCACCGAGACGGTGTGGCCAGGTTCACCCCGTTCGATAACCAACTCATTCACTGCGAGTCCCAGCACGTCACCTTCGCCCCGCCCACCACGACTCAATCGGACCTCAAGCAGCATTCGTTGCTCGACTGTTAGTTCACCCCGACACCATTCGTCCAGGGCAGCTTCCATCTCCGATGACTCAAACCCGGTCAGGTAACCAAGATTGCCGAGGTTCACCCCAAGGACTGGGACTTCTCCGCCGGACACCAGGTTGGTGGCCCGCAACATTGTTCCGTCACCCCCCAAACTCAAGACAAGATCAAGTCCCTCACCAAACTGCAGCTCATCAACACCGAGGTCAGGCCGAGCAACCAGTTCGGCATCGAGAATCGGCAGCTGTACTACAGCTTTGGCGCGCTCTGCCCATCGCAAAGCCCGGTGAGCCAGTTCGATTGCTTCTGGCCGGTGCTGATGCAGAACCAGACCCAAATTGGTGATCATTCGGAGTCCTCTTGGCTGGGCTTTGGCCCCGTCTTCATGTGTCCTATGAACTCAACGTTGCCGGATGCGCCGGTGACAGGTGACTGCATAACCCCCAGCATGACAGCTCCCACTGACAGAACCGCCTCTGTGACCTCTTGGATTACCCGTTCCCAGATGTCCGGATCGGTGATCACGCCCTGGCCACGGTCAACTTCTTGGCGTTCTGCCTCAAATTGAGGCTTGATGAGAAGCAGCATGGAGGACTCCGCTTTGGTCAGTAGAACCAGGGCAGGCAAGACCTTCTTCAGCGAGATGAACGACAGATCACCCACGGTGAGGTCAACCGGTTGCTCGAGGGACGCCACCGTGACCCGACGAATATCGGTCTGCTCTCGGACGGTAATGTCTGAACGCTCTCGCAGCTTTTCATGGAGCTGGTTGGTGCCAACATCAATGGCATAGACATGCGATGCGCCGGCCTGAATCAGACAATCGGTGAATCCACCGGTTGACGAACCGGCGTCCAGTACTCGTAAGCCAGTCGGATCAACCTCAAAATGGCTCAGAGCCGCTTCCAGTTTCTGACCGGCACGACTCACAAACCTTGGCGGCGGGTCCAGAAGACGAACGTCCTCACTGGGTAGAACCAGGCGATTCGGCTTGTCTGCTGGTGCTCCCCCGACCGTCACCCGGCCACGAGAAATCTCCAGATCCGCCTGTTCGCGGTCAGCAACCAGACCACGGCGAACAAGCTCGGAGTCCAATCGTCGTCTCTGTCCCATGCACTCCAATCGCTGAACTGTCTGTGTCGGAGGATCGTGTCAGAAGATCGTGTCACTGTCCCTGCTCGGCCCTATGGTAGCGACGTGCTTCCCTTGCGTGACGAGAACCCGATCGAGCGCACACCGGTGTTCACAGTCTTGCTAATCGCGGCTTGCATTGGCATCTACGTCTTCGCCCAGGCCGGACTTCGAGGCCTGGACCAGGTGGATACACCGGTCGGGACAATACAGCTGGACAGCGAGCTGCGGTTCAGCTTGGAAGTCGCCGCCATCCCGTGTGAAATCGTCGAGCAACGTCCTCTCAGCATTCAAGAGATCTCCAATACCTATGGCCAGAACGGAGCGAGCAACAACGCGTCCTGTGTTCATGATCCGACCGGGCCGTCGTTCTTCCCCAACAAACATGTGATGTTGGCCATTGTCTCTTCGCTCTTCTTACACGGAGGGCTGGCGCACCTCGGTTTCAACATGCTGTTCCTGTGGATCTTTGGCAACAATATCGAGGACCGACTGGGCCACATTGCCTTCTTGGCCTTCTATCTCGCCGGCGGAATCATCGCCACCATTGGCCACATCGTGACCCAGCCATCCAGCACCGTGGCCATCGTTGGAGCATCTGGCGCAATATCGGCGGTGATGGGCGCCTACCTGGTCTGGTTCCCCGATGCCCCCATCCGGACCTTGGTGTTCCTGATACTGGTTGACATTCGGGCCCGCTGGTTTCTGGCTTCCTGGTTCGTGCTCCAGTTCTTTACCGCTCCAAACTCCGGCGTAGCCTGGATTGCTCACGTCACCGGATTTGCCTACGGCGTCATCATGGGTTTGCTGATTCGTCGCCATACCTGGGACCGCACCGGCGGTGTTGGCCGTGGCCCGTACCCACACCCCACCGACTATGTGCACTAGCTGCAGCCACCAGCAGGCCCACTAGAGGTCAGCCAGGGCTCGGTCCACGTGACTGGCCAGGTTAAGGCCTACCGCGTCGGCCGCTGGGTCCGTTGGCAGGTCAGCTTCTGATGTCACCCCGCTCAAGACCAGCAGGAACTCATAACCCAAGGAACGGGCAAAGAGGCCATCGGTGTCAGGCCGGTCACCGACCATGACACCATTGGAGCCATACTTGGCTCGGACCAGGTCAGCTTGAGGCTGATAGGGCTTGCCGCCAATCTCCGGAGTCTGCCCAGTGGCAGCGGCAATGGCCCCCACAATGGCCCCGGCCCCCGGAAACAGCCCCTGCTCGGTCGGGTAAGTCGGGTCATTATTAGTGGCCAGAAATCTCGCTCCGGCCAATACTGCCTGCACGGCTCCCCGCAGCCGGTCATAGCTCAGTTTCGGATCCAGTCCAACCAGGATGGCATCGGGCACCTTGTCACCGTCGCGGTACTCCTCGACAACATCACAACCTCGATTCGCCGCTGCTTCGGATATCCCCGGGCCACCCATGCACAGGATCCGATCACCGGGCTTGGCCAGAGCGGCTCCGCCCATGGCAGACGTGGTGACTCGGCCAGCAGCATCAATGCCAAAGGACGCGAGCTTGTCTTCTTGTTGCTGGATTGTCGAGGCTGCGTTGTTGGTGACAAACACCACCTCATGTCCGGCATCCAGCAGCCGACCGACAGCTTTAGCGGACCCGGCGATTGGCTCAGTTCCAGTCCAAATCACGCCATCAAGATCCAAGGCCCACGTTGTCATCGCCACACCCTATTGGCAAGACCGCCTCGCCCTTTTGACAAGATCTTGCCCTTCCAGGGAAGCTCACCTAAGGAACTGGGCCAGTGGTCCCTACAACGACCCCCGGTCACCATCTAATCTATTGACCATGTCTGACCTACGAAACGACTTTCCTGCTGGCGTACTCACTGGACAGGATGTCTCTGACGTCTTTGCCCTAGCCAAGGCCAACCAGTTCGCCCTACCGGCCGCCAACTGCATCAGCTCGGGCACAATGAATGGGGTAATGGAGGCCGCGGCCTCGCTGAACGCTCCGGTCATCCTGCAGTTCTCCAACGGGGGTGGAGCATTCAACGCAGGCAAGGGCAGTGGTCTGGAGGGCATCGATGCCTCCATTGCTGGCTGTATTGCCGGGGCCCACCACGTTCGTGTTCTGGCCGAATTGTACGGAGCCCGAGTCATCCTCCATACCGATCACGCAGCCAAGAAGCTGCTTCCTTGGGTCAGTGGCCTGCTGGATGCCAACGAGAAGTACTACGCCGCGAACGGCACCTCTCTTTACAGCTCCCACATGCTGGACCTGTCGGAGGAATCAATGGAAGAGAATATCGATACCTCGTGTCAATATCTGGAACGCATGGCCAAGATGGACATGACGCTGGAAATTGAGATGGGCATCACGGGTGGTGAAGAGGACGGTGTCGACAACTCTGACATCAAGCCGGAGGACCTCTACTCCAAGCCAGAAGAGATCGCCTATGCCTATGAGGAGCTGTCCAAGATCAGTGACCGCTTCACCATTGCCGCTGCCTTCGGCAATGTGCATGGCGTCTACAAGCCAGGCAACGTCAAGCTGACTCCGTCCATTCTCAATGATTCACAGCTCCATGTTGCCGAGAAGTTCTCCACCGCAGCAAAGCCCGTCAACTTCGTCTTCCACGGAGGGTCAGGTTCTTCCCCTGAAGAAATCTCTGAGGCAATCTCCTACGGCGTCATCAAGATGAATATTGACACCGATCTCCAGTGGGCTTACTGGGACGGGGTTCGGGCCTATGAGGCTGAGAATCACGACTATCTCCAAGGCCAGATCGGCAACCCCGAAGGCGCCGACCAGCCCAATAAGAAGAAGTATGATCCCCGAGTTTGGCAACGAGCCGGTGAGGTTGCCTTCGTTGAGCGTATGAAGCGGGCCTTCGAAGAACTGAACAACGTCAACACTCTGGCTTAGTCAGAACGATCAGCCTGCTCAGGCCCATACCCTCGTCCATCAGGCCAGTTCAGATCTTCCTCTTTCTCGGCGAACAATTCGGTCACAAATCTGTCCGCCTGCCGTCTTACCTACTGACAGAAGAAATGCTGACCTTAGGAGACTGTAGAAATGTCTGAATGTACCGAAATCTTTGTGTATGAGATCGCCCCGGAAAAGGTCGAGGAATTTCTCACCGTCAAGGATCAGCTGATCACCGGGGCAGAATCGCTCCCCGGGCTGGTTGAATCGGCCACGTTTCGCGCCGACGAGCAGAGCAACCTATTCTTCGACCGGATGACTTGGGAAAGCGCAACGGCAGCAGAGGCAGGTGACAAACTGTTCCAGGCACTCCCGACGTCAGGCCAATTCATGTCAATGATGGCTGGCCCACCGAAATTGGGCGGCCGGTTCAGCCTGATTGCCGGGAAGTAGCCGATGCCGACGCCAAGTCCGCTTGACCAGCTCAGCCACGAGCTGGTCAAGCGGGCCACGTCGGGGGATGCGGCGGCGCTTGATGAAATCCTGACCAGCTTGTCGCTGCCCTTCTACAATCTTGCTTTGCGTATGCTGCGACAGCATCACGATGCCGAGGACGCCACCCAAGAGGCGCTCATTCGGGTTGCTACCAACATGTCGTCGTTTCGCGGCAACAGTCGTTTCTCGACTTGGGCGTGGACAATCGCGACCCGCTGTGTGCTCGACTTTGGTGACGGACGAGCAAAGCGGGCCGAACTCAGTTCAGAAGCTTTCGCCGCCGACCTCGCCGACGGTATGGCGTCACCCTCATCGGGAGACCCCGAAACCAGCGCCGTTCTCGGCGATGTCAAGCTAGGTTGCGGCCGAGCGATGCTTCAAACCCTGAGCGGAGATCTTCGGGTCGCTTACGCTCTAGGCGAGATTCTCGGTGTTGAGCCAACTGAGGCCGCCCGGTCGTTGGGCATCTCCGACGCTGCCTACCGGAAACGCCTCAGCCGGGCCCGTTCGCAGCTCCAGGACGTACTCAGAAGCAACTGCGGCATCGTCGATGAATCCAACTCGTGCCGGTGTGCGAAACGTCGTCCCAAAGCGATCGAGCTAAGCCGCCTCGAGCCTCAAGACGCCGCAGGGCTGGATGTCGACATATTGACTAGGAAGGTTCAGAATCTGGATGCCCTGAGCCAGGTCGCCGCCTACTTCCGGGCCGATCCCATGATTAACGCGTCCCAGCGCCTACTCCCTCGCGTGCGAGAAATTCTGAACGTCTGCTGACGCGGCAACCGCTCGGCTCCAGGCCTATGAGTCGGAGTTGTCGTTGGGGAAAGCCGCGGTGCTAACGAAGGTTACGGGCCCGATCGGCGGCATCGCCGAAGGTCGGGTCCATTTTCGCGATTTCTTGAAAGAGACGTCGGGCCTTGCCGAAGTCGCTGGCTCGCTCATATAGATCAGCCAGGGCGTACCAGCGTCGGTAGTGGTGAACCTTGGGCTTCTTGGGTGCTCGTGGGGCTTTTTCCAACAGCTGGATGGCCTTCACCAGCTTGCCCTGGTCCGCATAGGCGCCAGCAACGACGATGCGACCCTCCTCCACCAGGTCAGCCGAGGGTGACGCTTCACCAAGCTCAAGCCAGAGTTCGTGCACACGATTCCAGTTTCCCATTGCCCGATGGCAGTCAGCCATGACTGGGTGCTGGTCCACTGAGCCGGTTGCGGCTTCGAAGGCTTCCAGCTCGTTGAGTGCTCGACGCCATTTACCAAGTCGGTAGGAGTTGAGGCCACGTAGCTCTTGCACCTCGTCCACTCCTGGAGCCAGCTTCTCAATGGAGTCCAACAGCTTGTAGGAATCGGCGAAGCGTTCGCTCTCAAAGGCAATCGCGGCTTCCATCAGTCGCCGTTGCAGCTTACTTGCGGTGTCTGGAGCTACGCCAGTAAACGCGACCTCAGAGACGTCAATTGCGTCTCCGCCACGTCGCCTCTTCTTCGACGGCTTCGCCTTCTCATCCTGAATTCGCTCGACCACCACCTTGTCACGAATCACGGGGGGTGGGGGTACGCGCTTCTTTCCTGCCATTGCCGGAAGGCTAGCCCCAAAACCTGGTCTACAACCCGGGACCAAAACGACAAATGTTCCAGACCCTCAGGGGATCTGGAACATCTATCAAGTGGATTTCTGGTGGTCCGATCCAAACACTCGAATGGAACCACACAAAGAAATCCGGCGGCGACCTACTCTCCCAGGACCCCTAGGTCCAAGTACCATCAGCGCAGGAGGGCTTAACTACCGTGTTCGAAATGGAAACGGGTGTGACCCCTCCGCCATCGCCACCGAAACCAGTGACAACACCCCACAACAGGGCGAAGCAAAGAAACATATAAATGAGAACAAACAACAAAACCCTAAACAGGTTCCTTGAGAACTCCACAGCGAACACGAGTACAACAAACAATAAATACAAGCCCTCGACCTATTAGTACCGGTCAGCTAAACACCTCACAGTGCTTACACATCCGGCCTATCAACCTAGTCACCTACTAGGGGCCTTACCCCACTATGTGGGTGAGTGATCTCATCTTAGAACAGGTTTCCCACTTAGATGCTTTCAGCGGTTATCCCTCCCGCAGGTGGCAAACCAGCAATGCTCCTGGCGGAACAACTGGCACACTAGAGCTGCGTCCATCCCGGTCCTCTCGTACTAGGGACAGACTTCTTCAAATCACTTCCGGCTGCAGAGGATAGGGACCGAACTGTCTCACGACGTTCTAAACCCAGCTCGCGTACCGCTTTAATGGGCGAACAGCCCAACCCTTGGGACCTGCTTCAGCCCCAGGATGCGATGAGCCGACATCGAGGTGCCAAACCTTCCCGTCGATATGGACTCTTGGGGAAGATAAGCCTGTTATCCCCGGGGTACCTTTTATCCGTTTGCGACGGCCCTTCCATACGGCGCCGTCGGATCACTATGTCCTGCTTTCGCACCTGCTTGACCTGTCGGTCTCGCAGTCAAGCTCCCTTGTGCCATTGCACTCAACGACTGATGGCCGACCAGTCTGAGGGAACCTTTGAGCGCCTCCGTTACAATTTAGGAGGCGACCGCCCCAGTCAAACTACCCACCTGACACTGTCCCCGATCCGGATAACGGACCTAAGTTAGATGATCAATATTAACAGGGTGGTATTTCAACGACGACTCCACCAACACTAGCGTGTCAGCTTCCAAGTCTCCCACCTATCCTACACAATTAAGATCAAGCACCAATATCAAGCTGTAGTAAAGGTCCACGGGGTCTTTCCGTCCTTCTGCAGCTAACGAGCATCTTTACTCGTACTTCAATTTCGCTGGGCCTATGGTTGAGACAGTAGGGAAGTCGTTACGCCATTCGTGCAGGTCGGAACTTACCCGACAAGGAATTTCGCTACCTTAGGACGGTTATAGTTACCGCCGCCGTTTACTGGGGCTTAACTTCAGAGCTTCGCCACAAGTGGCTAACCCCTCCGCGTAACCTTCCAGCACCGGGCAGGCGTCAGAGCGTATACAGCGCCTTACGGCTTCGCACGCTCCTGTGTTTTTAGTAAACAGTCGCTTCCCTCTAGTTTGTGCCACCTCATCAAGCTCCAGGAGTAAATCCTTTCACCCTACCGAGGTCCTCTTTATCCCGAAGTTACAGAGGCAATTTGCCGAGTTCCTTAACCATAGTTCACCCACTCGCCTTAGTCTACTCGACCTATCCACCTGTGTCGGTTTGGGGTACGGGCAACAAAGAAACTCGCTAGAAGCTTTTCTAGGCAGCATAGGATCAGTGACTATCCCAAAAAAGGGATGGCATCGTGCCTCAGACATAAATAGGATCCGGATTTACCTAGACCCCGCCCTACACACTTACCCCAGGACAACCAACGCCTGGGATCACTTACCTTCCTGCGTCACTCCATTGCTAACCGCCTCGTAGTGGGTCAATTCGCTATCCCAAAGGGACAGCAGCCTCTTAGCAACAACAAATTGGTTCGGACGTTTCTCCATCGGTACTGGAATATTAACCAGTTGTGCATCGACTACGCCTTCCGGCCTCGCCTTAGCTCCCGACTAACCCTGGGCGGACGAACCTTCCCCAGGAACCCTTGGATATTCGGCGGAGGAGATTCTCACTCCTCTTTCGCTACTCATGCCAACATTCGCACTCGACCACACTCCACAAAAGATTCCTCTCCTGCTTCATCACGAGATCGACGCTCCGCTACCACGCAGTCAAAAGACTGCATCCGCAGCTTCGGCTCTGGACTTGAGCCCCGTTACATTGTCCGCGCAAGACCACTCGACCAGTGAGCTATTACGCACTCTTTAAAGGATGGCTGCTTCTAAGCCAACCTCCTGGCTGTCTGAGCAATCTCACATCGTTTACCACTTAGTCCAGAATTAGGGGCCTTAGCTGGCGGTCTGGGCTGTTTCCCTCTCGACCATTGAAGCTCATCCCCCAAGGTCTCACTGCCGCGCTCTAGAACCATGGTATTCGGAGTTTGGTTGGGGTCGGTAAGCTTGTAGGCCCCCTAACCCATCCAGTAGCTCTACCTCCATGGCTGAACACACGACGCTGCACCTAAATGCATTTCGCGGAGAACCAGCTATCACCGAGTTTGCTTGGCCTTTCACCCCTAACCACAGGTCATCCCCCCAGTTTTCAGCCTAGGTGGGTTCGCGCGTCCACCGGGTCTTACCCCGGCTTCCCACTGCCCATGGCTAGATCACTCGGCTTCGGGTCTACAGCATGCGACTAAAACGCCCTATTCAGACTCGCTTTCGCTCCGGCTTCCCCACAACGGGTTAACCTCGCCACACACCGTAACTCGTTGGCTCATTCTTCAAAAGGCACGCCATCGCACAACAAACTCCAACCCCAAAGGGCTGGTGTGTGCTCTGACTGATTGTAGACCAACGGTTTCAGGTACTATTTCACTCCCCTCCCGGGGTACTTTTCACCTTTCCCTCACGGTACTCGTGCACTATCGGTCACCTACGGATACTTAGCCTTACGAAATGGTCTTCGCAGATTCACACCAGGTTTCACGGGCCCAGTGCTACTCGGGAATCCTATAACAGAGGCACCCTGGTTTCGTGTACGGGACTATTACCCCCTACGGTGCGCCTTCCCAGACGCTTCCACTACCAGAACACTTTGTAACTCTGCGATCACTCTGACGCATGATCAAATAGAACCCCACAACCCCGCAATGGCAACGCCGTCAGGCTTACACCACTACAGTTTAGGCTCATCCCCTTTCGCTCGCCGCTACTCAGGGAGTCGTTATTACTTTCCGTTCCTTACGGTACTTAGATGTTTCAGTTCCCGCAGTTCCCTCTACCCACCCTATAAATTCAGGCGGGAGTAACACCCCAAAAGAGTGCTGGGTTTCCCCATTCAGAAATCCCCGGATCAAAGCCTATTCGACGGCTCCCCGAGGCATATCGCAGCCAATCACGTCTTTCATCGGTCGTAGGTGCCAAGGCATCCACCGTTGGCCCTTAATAGCTTGTAAACATATGCTTGTTAAGAAATATTACTTAAATAACTGCCCTGCCCCCAAGATCTGTTTAACCAAACCTCAGAAACAAAACCGAAATCAAAATACAAGGACACAACCAACATCAACCAAACCCAACCCCAAGCAAACAACCAAAAGGCTGAATACAAAAGGAAGAACAGTCAACACCAGCAATGCCCAATAAAAATACTCGTGCTCGCTATGCAATTCTCAAAAAACAAATCAGAAACAACCAAAACCCACAAAAACCCAACCAAACGGTCAGGCACGCAAAACACGTGACACAGGCTTCAACTCCCTCAAAGCGGAAGAGACAAAAAACGATAACCAACGTGTGTCAACTAGTTGTTTCGCCCCCACACCAGAACAAACGTCTGATAAATGGTTACGAAACTCCTTAGAAAGGAGGTGATCCAGCCGCACCTTCCGGTACGGCTACCTTGTTACGACTTCACCCCAATCGCCACCCCCACCTTCGAACGCTCTGTCCCCTAAGGGTTCAGCCACGTGCTTCGGGTGTTGGCAACTTTCGTGGTGTGACGGGCGGTGTGTACAAGGCCCGGGAACGTATTCACCCCGGCGTTGCTGATCCGGGATTACTAGCAACTCCAGCTTCATGGAGTCGAGTTGCAGACTCCAATCCGAACTGAGATCGGCTTTAAGGGATTCGCTCCACCTCGCGGTGTCGCTGCCCGTTGTACCGACCATTGTAGCATGTTTGCAGCCCTAGGCATAAGGGGCATGATGACTTGACGTCATCCCCACCTTCCTCCGAGTTGACCCCGGCAGTCTCCCATGAGTCCTCGCCATTACGCGTTAGCAACATAGAATGAGGGTTGCGCTCGTTGCGGGACTTAACCCAACATCTCACGACACGAGCTGACGACAGCCATGCACCACCTGTGTACGGCCCCGAAGGACACCACATCTCTGTAGCTTTTCCGTACATGTCAAACCTAGGTAAGGTTCTTCGCGTTGCCTCGAATTAAGCAACATGCTCCGCTGCTTGTGCGGGCCCCCGTCAATTCCTTTGAGTTTTAGCCTTGCGGCCGTACTCCCCAGGCGGGGCACTTAATGCGTTAGCTACGACACAGAAACCGTTGAAAGTCCCCACATCTAGTGCCCACCGTTTACGGCGTGGACTACCAGGGTATCTAATCCTGTTTGCTACCCACGCTTTCGCTCCTCAGTGTCAGTATCGGCCCAGAGTGCTGCCTTCGCAATAGGTGTTCCTCCTAATATCTGCGCATTTCACCGCTACACTAGGAATTCCACACTCCTCTACCGAACTCCAGTCAATGCAGTATCGAATGGCCTCTCAGGGTTAAGCCCCAAGTTTTCACACCCGACTTACATAACCACCTACGAGCCCTTTACGCCCAATAAATCCGGATAACGCTCGCGCCCTACGTCTTACCGCGGCTGCTGGCACGTAGTTGGCCGGCGCTTCTTCTGTAGGTACCGTCATTTTCTTCCCTACTGAAAGAGGTTTACGACCCTAAGGCCTTCATCCCTCACGAGGCGTCGCTGCATCAGGCTTTCGCCCATTGTGCAATATTCCCCACTGCTGCCTCCCGTAGGAGTCTGGACCGTGTCTCAGTTCCAGTGTGGCTGATCAATCTCTCAATCCAGCTACCCGTCGAAGTCTTGGTGAGCCATTACCTCACCAACAAACTGATAGGCCGCGAGACCCTCCCAAAGCACATAAAGCTTTCCTTAACGAACCACTCGGTTCAGAAAGGACATACGGTATTAGCTCAAATTTCTTTGAGTTATCCCAAACTTCAGGGCAGGTTTCTCACGTGTTACTCACCCGTTCGCCACTCACTCATATGGACCGAAGTCCGAGTGCGTACGACTTGCATGTGTTAAGCACGCCTCCAGCGTTCATCCTGAGCCAGGATCAAACTCTCCATCAGAGAATCCCATCAAACACCAACCAAAGTTGATGCTCAATGTAAATCCGTTTCACAACACTCCGAGTACCACCCCAGAATATTGTGGGCTATATATTTGTATTCTTTTTGACGAGGCAAAACCACCAACCCCAAAAAGGGGTTTGGTATGTGGTAATGCTCCGCACACGCTGCGTTCATTGTCTCTTCCGTTTTCAAGGAGCTAGCAAACAGTCAACACACGAAACAGGAACCAAACGATTCTCTGTAGCGGAGGTGCAGGCCTGAAAGCCATTTTGTTGCCACACCGGCATGCCACACAATGTGTGGCCTCCGAGCGAAGCGAGGGACAAACCTAGCGGAGAGCGGGCTTCACTCCAACCCCGACGGGCGGGTTTCTTGCTTCCCGTGAACGGTTTGATGCTCGGCGAACCACAAACGTGTCATTTGCCGCAGAGTACGGCCCGGTTAGGAGTTATCGAAGACACCGAGAAAGACGCTCTTCTTGCCCTTTCGGACGAGTAGGAAGCGGCCGTGCTTCAGCGAATCGACCTCGACAAGGGCGTCCGGGGCGACCTTGGAGCCGTTCAGCGAGATCCCATTCTGCTTGAGCAGTCGAGATGCTTCACCTCGAGAGGAAACGATATCCATGGCAAGGAGTAGCTCAGTGAGGTTCCCGTCTTGTCCCAGCAAGTCGCGATCAAGGTGGGTGGTCGGCAACTCAGCGGACAGGACCTCAAAGGCTGCAATGTCCAGCTCGTCCACCGAGCCACCAAAAACTACTCCAGAGGCCGCTATCGCCGCTCCTGTGGCGTTTGCGCCATGGACCAAAGTCGTTAACTCAGCAGCCAAGCGCCGCTGAGCCAGCCTTAAATGCGGCGCTTCAGCATGCTCCTCCACGATGGCGTCGATGTCTGAGACAGAGAGCAGGGTGAGCTGCAACAGAAGCTTGCGTACCTCATCATCATCGGTCTGGATCCAAGCCTGATAAAAGCGGTACGGGCTCATCATCGAACCACTCAACCAGAGGGTCTCCCCTCCCGCCGTCTTGCCGTATTTGGTGCCGTCGGCCTTGGTTAGCAGGGGCCATGTCAGGGCGTAGCTGGACTCACCCAGCATCTTGCGGATGAGTTCGGTCCCAAGGGTGATGTTCCCCCACTGATCCGAGCCGCCCATCTGCATTTCGCAGCCCTCGTTCTCTCGTAGCCAGCGGAAGTCATTGGCCTGAATCAGCATGTAGGAAAATTCGGTGTAGGACAATCCTTCGACGTCCTCACCGCTACGCCCCAAGCGGCTCTTGACCGAGTCCTTGGCCATCATCTGGTTGACCGTGATGTGCTTGCCAATGTCACGCAGGAACGTCAGAAACGGTACGCCGACAGTCCATGCCCGATTATCCAGCAGCTTGGCCGGGTTCCCGGGACGATCAAAGTCTAGGAACTGCTTGAGCTGGGGAACTATGCCAGCCAGGTTTTCTGCCAAGCCGTCGTCATCCAACAGGTTTCGTTCATCGGACTTGCCTGAGGGATCGCCAACCATTCCGGTCGCTCCCCCAGCCAGACTGATGACATGATGACCAGCATCTTGGAAACGCCTCAGTTGCAACAGCCCAATCAGGTTCCCGACATGAAGACTGGCTGCTGTTGGGTCCATGCCCACATAGACCGTGATCGGCCCTTCCGCTAGCCGAACCGCCAACTTCTCACGGTCGGTGGTGTCATGGATGAGACCGCGGGCATCGAGATCAGCAAGCAGATTGGGGTCAGTCGACATATCAGCAAGTCTAGAGCCCATACCGAAGCGGCTTTCACCAATTTCTCTGGCAACATGGTTTCCTATGATCCAGTCCCAAGAAAAGCCCCCGGTCTTCATCGACGAGGACCCGGCCGACGAAGAGCGCAAGCCTCGCGGTCCGATTGCGAAATTCGGGCTCCTGCTGGGCGGTGTCGCCGTATTGGCGTCTTTTGGAGTCTGGGGCTACGCCTACTCAGGTCAAGCTGATCGACGAACCCCGGATCTACTGGACGAGCCCGCCTTCGCTCTGGCCGCCGGTCCGATCTGCGATGCCACCACGGCCGAATTCGAGTCCATGCCACGGGCCCTTGAGGCAACAGACAATGTCGAACGGGCGGCTCAAATTCGAGCCACCAATGAACTGTTCATTTCCATGATCGCTGACCTTGAAGCAGTCAGCGTTGGCACTACGCGTGACCAACAGATCATCGGCGACTGGCTGACCGACTGGCGCACCTATGTTGACCACCGGGCTGACTACGCCGACCGGTTCGAATTGGATGAGACCGAGCGATTCTATGTTTCTCGCGTTGGGGTAGAGAGGCTGGAGAAACGAATTCCTCGTTTCGCCGACACCAACGAGATCTATAGCTGCGGACCACCCAACGATATTGGCTAGAGACTCTAACGCCTAAAGCACGCCTGAATCAGCGGCCGCACTGGCGACGAAGAGGGCCCGGCGAACAAGACGGCCCAGTTCATCGCTGGCGAGCAAGCCTTCCGGATCGGATCGTCCGACCCAACGTGCATCGGTGCTCTCGTGGTTCGTATTCTCGACTGCGCCCGGTTGAGCCAGAACTAGGAACCGCACATCCAGATGCAGATGCTGGGGAACGTCACCGCGAGCCGGAATCTCATGAATATCCACGTCAATGGCGGGCGCAACCAGTTGCAGTCCGGTCAACCCGGTCTCTTCTTCAGCTTCGCGCAACGCAACCCTGGCCAGGTCGCCGTCGCCATCGGCATGACCCCCGGGCTGGACCCAGATGCCGAGCTTGGTGTGATGCAGCAAGAGCGTTTCTCCCCTGGAAGGGTCGACTACGACCGCTGAGCCAGTCAGATGGCCTTGCAAGCAACTCCGATGCAGGGCATCGTCATGATCCCGGCAAAAGGCCAGGATCTGCTTGCGTACCTCGAACTGTTCCTTACCTTCCAGCTCCGCTTCACGGATCTGCTGAACGGCATCCGCCAGTGTTCCCGGCTTACTCATAGATCAGCCAAACGAGCACGGTCAGCGTCAAGCACCCCGGCAAAGGCAGCTCGTTGGGAAACGACGGCTTCGGGAGCGCCCCCACCGGGAGAGTTGCGCTGACGCACCGAGACGCCGGGTTCTAGGAGTTTGGCCGCATCCGAACCCAGGTCATCATGTTGTGAGACCAGCTCAACGAGCGGCGCGACACCAGCCAACGCGTCACGGACCAACTTGCCGACAACCGCGTGAGCTGAGCGGAAGGGCATGCCTCCCCGAACTAGATGGTCAGCGAGATCTGTGGCAGCCGAGTATGGATTGTCTGCTTGAGCAGCCATGGCCTCGGTGTTAAACGTCAACGTCGACATCATGCCGTCCAGGGCCAACAGGGTCAGCTTGATGGTGTCACATGAGTCGAAAAGAGCTTCCTTGTCTTCTTGCAAGTCCTTGTTGTAGGTCATTGGCAAACCCTTCAACGTGGTCAGAAAGCCAGTCAAGTTGCCAACTAGTCGACCCGCCTTGCCGCGGGCCAGTTCGGCGATGTCGGGGTTCTTCTTTTGGGGCATCATGGATGAGCCGGTGGAGAAACCGTCGTCCAGCTTGACGAAGCCAAACTCCGTTGAGGCCCACAAGATCACTTCTTCGCCAATACGGGACAGGTGTACCCCCAGCAGTGAGATCAGGAACATGGCTTCCACTACATAATCCCGGTCAGAAACCGCATCCAATGAGTTGGCGAACGGCGCACCGAACCCAAGAGCGGTCGCCGTCTGGGCTGGATCGATGCCAAGTGAACTACCGGCCAGCGCACCGGCGCCCAGCGGACAGACATCCATCCGGTCCAGGCAATCAAAGATCCGGTCAACGTCTCGTGAGAGAGCCCAGCCATGAGCTAGCAGGTGGTGAGCCAGGCTGACACTTTGGGCTTGTTGCATATGGGTGTAGCCAGGAACATAGGCCTCGCCCACCGCGTCGGCTTGGGCCGCCAGGGTGGCCTGGAAGCGCAGAACAAGGCCTGCGAGCTCGCCCAGCTCTTGGCGAGTCCACATCTTCAGATCGGTGGCTACCTGGTCGTTTCGACTGCGCGCCGTGTGGAGCTTGCCTCCAGCATCGGGCGTGATCTCGGTGACCCTACGCTCCACCGCCGTATGGATATCTTCATCTGATGGCAGGGCCTCAAATTCGCCGGACGCCATTTCGGACTCAACTGTGTCTAGGGCAGCCAGAATCTGATCGCGCTCCCCCGGAGTAACCAGGCCAACATCGCACAGCATGCTCACGTGAGCACGCGAACCTTCGATGTCGTGACGGAACATGCGCCGATCGAACGGCAAGCTGTCGTTCAGTGCCTGCAACGCCTCACTCGGGCCGCCATCAAAACGACCTTCCCACAGTTCGCCAGCCACGCTAGTCCAGACCCTCTAGGCGAGAGGCCAGAGTCCGCAGCCGCAGGGCGTTCAGCTTGATAAAGCCATCGGCGTCAGACTGGTCATAGGCCCCCTCGTCATCTTCGAAGGTCACGATTTTCTGGTTGAACAAGGTGTCTTCGCTACGTCGACCGAGCACATCCACATTGCCCTTGTAGAGCTTCAGGTAGACGTCGCCGTTCACGTATCGCTGGCTGTAATCGATGGCTTGTTGCATCATGAGTCGTTCGGGGGCGAACCAGAAACCGTTGTAGATCATCTTGGCGTACTTCGGCATCATCTCGTCCTTGAGGTGAGCCATTTCTCGATCCAAGGTGATGGACTCGATGGCCCGGTGGGCCTTGAGCATGATGGTTCCGCCCGGGGTTTCATAAGCGCCCCGGCTCTTCATACCGACAAAGCGGTTCTCGACAATGTCCAGGCGACCAATACCGTTCTCGCCGCCAACCTTGTTGAGGGCCGTCAAGACTTCAGCCGGACTCATTTCAACACCATCGATGGCGACAATGTCACCCTGACGATAAGTCAGCTCGATGAAGGTGGCTTCGTTTGGTGCCTCCTCCGGACTCTTGGTCCAACGCCACATCTCGTTCGGCGGTCCGACCCAGGGGTCTTCGAGCGGTCCACCTTCATAGGAGATGTGGAGCAGGTTGGCGTCCATGGAAAACGGCGACTCCTTGCCCCGCTTCATCTCGATGGGAATGTCATGCTTCTCGGCATAAGCGAGCAAGCTGATTCGGCTGTTCAGGTCCCACTCACGCCAGGGGGCGATGACCTGGATCGCTGGATTCAGGGCATAGGCATTGAGTTCGAAGCGAACCTGATCATTACCCTTACCGGTCGCTCCGTGGCTGATGGCATCGGCTCCGGTTTCGGCGGCAATCTCGACCAGCCGCTTGGAGATCAGGGGCCGAGCAATGGACGTGCCCAGCAGGTATTCACCCTCATAAATGGTGTTGGCCCGGAACATGGGAAAGACGAAGTCGCGAACGAATTCCTCTCGCACATCTTCGATATAGATGTTTTCATCGGGCAGGCCCATCGCCTTGGCCTTTTCCCGAGCTGGCTCGACCTCGCCTCCTTGGCCGAGATCAGCAGTAAAGGTCACGACCTCACAGTCGTACTCCTCTTGGAGCCAGCGCAAGATGATGGACGTGTCAAGTCCACCGGAATAGGCGAGAACAACTTTCTTGACCTTCATGGGAACAGTCTTCTTTCTTCAGATTCCTGCGAGTGTTTCGAGATGTTTGCGAAGTGTGGCGCCGTTGCCTTCGGTGGCAATGGCCAGAAGTGTGTCGTCGCCAGCCACCGTGCCAAGCATGTCGGCGACCGCTGATCGATCGAGGGCGGAGGCTACAACATGAGCGGAGCCCGGTGGTGTGCGGAGCAGAACCAGATCTCCCGATCGTTCGACGTCGACCAGCCAATCACCCAGCACGCGCCGGAGATGATCTTCGGGCGCGATCTGGTCGGCTGGCAGTTCGGGTATGGCGTAGACGGTTGCTCCACCCGGAACCCGCACCTTTACGGCGCCGAGCTCTTCGAGGTCCCGAGAAACGGTGGCTTGGGTGGCGACGATGTCGATCGAAGCCAACAAATCGGTGAGCTGGCCCTGGCTGGTGACCGCTTCGTCACCCAGGATGCTCTTGATTTGATGCTGACGTTGAACCTTTGTCATGCTCAGTGGGCTTCATTCTGGTCATGCAGCCACGACAACACGGCTCGGGCAGAGGTCAACCGATGACCGGCTTGGGGCCAGATGCGGCTTTGCTCGCCGTCAAGGACGGCATCAGTCACTTCTTCGCCACGGTGGGCAGGAAGGCAGTGCATGAAGATGGCGTCTGGCTTAGCCGAGGCCATCATCTGCTCATTTACCTGAAACCCTTCGAAGGCACGCAACCGTTCGGCATGCTCTGCTTCTTGGCCCATGGATGTCCAGGTATCGGCATAGATGACGTCTGACCCGGGCACGACGTCAGCAGCCCGATCACTCGCTCCAACCTTGACGCCGACCCCCGCCAATCGGTCAATATCGATATCACCAAATCCATAGCCCGACGGTGAAGCGATACGAAACTCGCCACCCAACATGCCAACGGCCAGCCCCAGCGAGCGGGCAACATTATTGGCATCGCCGACATAGGTGACGACCCTGTCCGCCAGGTCTGTGGTGACCTGCTTGCTTGAACTGAATGCTTCCAGCATGGTGAAAGCATCGGCAATTGCCTGAAGCGGATGAGCCTGGTCGCTCAGCAGGTTCACGATTGGCACAATGTTGACTGCGGCCATGCGTTCCAGCACGGTGTGGTCAAAGACTCGTGCGCAGATCGCGTCGTGGTAACAAGCCAGTGTCCGGGTGACATCTTCGGCTGATTCACGCTTGTCGATCCCGACTTCAACGTCGGTGATGTAGACCGGGTGTCCGCCCAGTTGCACGACGGCCATCTCGGTTGAGTTGCGGGTTCGAGCCGAAGGCTTTTCGAAGTAGCAGGCCACTCCTTTGCCTTCAAAGACCTTCGACGTCGTGTGACTCTGTCCTATGGCGATGATCTGGCGGAGTTCTTCGGGAGTGAGGTCATCGACTTCCAGCAGGTGCCTCATGCGTTGGTTGACTTGACCGACTTGATGGCGGCATCGAGAATCTCGATGCCTTCGGCGATCTGGATGTCGGTGATGACAATGGGTGGGGTCAACCGCAGTGCGGTTGGCGTGACAGCGTTGAGAACCAGACCTGTCTCTAAGCACTTGGCGGCGACCGCCTTGGCATCAACATCCTTCAATTCCGCTGCCAAAAGGAGGCCGAGACCTCGAGTCTCGGTCACCGCATCAAGCCCCATCAGCGCTTCTGTCAGCTTCTGCGAGGCTGTCAGCGCCATGCTGGGAGCGTCGATAGCGATCATGGTGTCCAGGGTTGCCCGTGCCGCGGAGGTGGCCAGAGGTCCTCCGCCGAAGGTGGTTGCGTGATCGCCCGGTTCGAAGGCGCTGGCGACAGACTCCTTGGCCCAGCATGCACCAATTGGCATGCCGTTGCCCAGGGCCTTGGCCATGGTGACCACGTCAGGTTGGATATCGAAATGTTGGAAGCCGAACCAGCGGCCGGTGCGTGCCAAGCCAGCCTGCACCTCATCAATCATGAACAAGATGCCACGCTCATCACAAAGCTTGCGGACTCCGGCGAAGTATTCAACCGTGGCCGGATTGACACCGCCTTCACCTTGCACGGGCTCCAGCAATACGGCGGCAACCGTCTCATCCAGCTTGTTTTCAAGATCAGCCAGGTCTGCCCACACGGCGTGACGAAACCCTTCAGGGAGCGGTTGAAACACTTCCCATTTCTGGGGTTGGCCGGTGGCGGCCAGGGTGGCCAAGGTCCGTCCGTGGAAGGACTGGAAGGCGGCAACCACATTGTGTTTCCCGCGACCACCGAACTTGCGGGCCAGCTTGATGGCGCACTCGTTGGCTTCGGCTCCGGAGTTGGCAAAGAAAACCTGGCCGCCAGCCGGGGATCCGTCGCCGATGAGGCGGTCGATGGTGGTCGCCACCTCCATCTTGTTTTCTGATCCGAACAGGTTGGAGACGTGGAGCAGCTTTGTCGCTTGAGCGCTGATGGCTTCGGCCACTGCCGGGTGGGAATGCCCGAGGGAACAGACGGCAATTCCAGCAAGCCAGTCGACATAGCGTTTGTCGTTGTCGTCGTAGAGGTAGGCGCCTTCGCCGCGAACAAATTGCACGGCAGGCCGGTTGTAGTTGGGCATGAGCGGGTAGGTCATGACTGGTCCTCATTGTCGGCGGTGATCATGGTTCCGATGCCACCATCGGTAAACAGCTCCAACAGGAGCACATGGGGGATGCGGCCGTCCAGCATGTGGGCGCTTTTGGCTCCAGCTTCGACAGAGTCGATACAGGCGGCAACCTTGGGGATCATGCCACCGGCGATGATGCCGTCGTCGGTTAGTTTCTTGAGTTCGCCAACGGTGGCTCGGGTGATGATGGATGATGGATCATCAATATCGGCCAGTAACCCAGCGATGTCGGTCAGGTAGATGACTTTCTCGGCGTGGAGTGCTCCGGCGAGTGCTCCAGCGACGGTGTCGGCATTGATGTTGTAGGCCTGTCCGCTCTTGTCTGACCCGATACTGGATACGACGGGAATCAGGTCTTCGGCCAGGAGCCGTTCAATGATTGATGTCTTGACATTGACGATCTTGCCGACAAAACCAAGATCGGCGTCAAGCGGGGTGGCTTCGATGAGGCCACCATCTTCGCCCGACATGCCAACGGCGTAGGCACCGTGGGTGTTGATGGCGCCAACAATGTCTCGCCCGACCTTGCCAACCAGCACCATCCTGGCTACGTCCAGGGTTTCGGCGTCGGTGACTCGCAAGCCTTCCTTGAAGATGGATTCTTTGCCCAGTCGATTTAGCATGTCGCCAATCTGGGGGGCTCCGCCGTGCACAACAACTGGTTTGAGTCCCACTGAGCGGAGCAGAACGATGTCTTGGGCGAAGGTGCGAGATAGTTCGTCGTCGACCATGGCGTTGCCGCCGAATTTGACCACGACAATCGCGCCCCGGAACTGTTGGATGTAGGGCAGGGCCTCGACGAGCGCCTTGGTACGAAGCTCGGGCGAATAGCCTCGATCTGTTGTGAGGTCAGTCGTTCGTCTATTCAGGATCTCGGTCATGAGCGGTACCCCGCGTTGATGTCGATGTAGCCGTGGGTCAAGTCGCAGGTCCAGATGGACGCTATTCCATCGGCGATGCCGACGTCGGCGGTGATGCGTACGTTTGCTTCCTGCAGATGCGCGGTCGCTCGTTCTTCGGAGTAGTCCTCTCGCATGACTCCCCCGGCAGCGCATTGCTCGTCGCCGATCCAGATATTGAGCTTGTCTCGATCAGCTTTTTGCCCGGCTTTTCCTACTGCCATGACGATCCGGCCCCAGTTGGCGTCCTCGGCCGCCAGCGCTGTCTTGACCAGCGGCGAATTGGCGATCGACTTGGCGATGACGGCAGCAGCGGAATCATTCTCCGCACCGGTCACCGTCACTTCAATGAATTTGGTTGCCCCTTCACCGTCCTTGATGATCTGGTGGGCCAGGTCCAGGTTCACGGCGTCCAGTGCTTCTTGCAGAACGGCCCGATCCGAATCGCCGAGGTCAGGTTCATTTCCGGCAGCTCCGGTGGCAAAGAGCAGGACGGTGTCGCTGGTGGATGTGTCGGAGTCGACGGTGATCCGGTTGTAGGACCTGTTGACTGAGCCGGAAAGCATCTCTTGTAAAACTTGCGTATCAACCACGGCGTCAGTGAAGACGAAGCTCAGCATGGTCGCCATGTCGGGAGCAATCATGCCGCTTCCCTTGGCGATGCCAACGACGTTGACGGTCTTGCCGTCGATTTCAACGGTTCGACTCGCTCCCTTGGCGAAGGTGTCGGTGGTGCGGATGGCGTTGGCTGCTTGTTCAAATACTTCTGGTCCCGATATCGCCAGCTTGCTGGCCAAAACTGGCAGCCCGTTGAGCAGTGCCTCATCAGGCAGATTCTCCCCAATCACCCCCGTTGAGGCCAGATAAACCTCTTCTGGCTTGAGCCCCAAGGACTCGGCGATGGTGACGGCGGTGAGTTCAGCCGACGTTTCGCCAGCCTTGCCGGTAAAGGCATTGGCATTGCCACTGTTGCAAACAATGGCTCGCCCGGAACCGGATCCTATGTGGCGACGACACCAGTCAACGGGAGCCGACGGGCAAAGTGAAGAAGTGAACGTTCCCGCCACCGTTGCTTCTGGGTCGACAAAGGCGAGCATGAGGTCGGCCCGCTTCTGGTAACGCAAGCCGGCAGCCAGGGTGGCAATTTGCACTCCACCGACATGTGGGAGCAAGGGAAAGAACTTTGGAGCGAGGGGTGAAACTGCGAGCTCGCTCATGGGTACATGCCGATCAGGGAGAGGCCGGTGGTTTCGGGGAGGCCAACGGCGATATTGGCACATTGGATGGCCATGCCCGAAGCACCCTTCATCAGGTTGTCCAGGGTGGCGATGCTCATCACTAGACCGGTTCTGGGGTCGACGCGAGCGGTCAGGTGGACCGAGTTCGAGCCGAGTGTCGCCTTAATCGATGGGCTGCGTTCATCAACCAGCATGAACGGTGAGTCGGCGTAGAAGTCGGTCATGGCCGACAGCGCCGATTCGGTGGTCAATCCAGACTTGGCTGGCCGTCCGTAACAGGTGGCAATGATGCCTCGGTTGAGTGGAGCCAGGTGCGGTGTGAACAGCACACTGACATCTTGACCGGTGCGCTCCCGCAAGGCTTGCTCGATTTCGGGCGTGTGACGATGAGATAGCAGGGCGTAGGCGCTGACATCTTCGTTGACCGTGCAGAAGGTGGTATTCGGCTTGGCTGGCCGACCCGCTCCGCTGACACCGGTGACCAGGTTGACCACCAGGCCGTCTGCTTCGACCATTCCGGCATCCAGCAAGGGAGCAAGAGCAAAGGTTGCTGCCGCTGCATTGCAGCCAGTGGCAGCAATCAGTTCGGCTCCGTCAATGTCTGACCGGAAGAGTTCAGGCAATCCGTAGACGAAATCCTTGATCAGTTCCGGGCAGGTGTGTTCGGCCCCGTACCATTCGGGGTACAGGCTCGGGTCATGCAACCGAAAGTCGCTGCCAAGATCGATGATGTGCCCAACCCGGCCTCGAATACCGGGGATGACCCCCTGACTCACGCCGTGGGGCAAGCCGCAAAAGACAATGTCGAGACCGTCCACCGCTTCGGGGGTGAAGACGTCGTATTCTCGGTCACCATAAACCGGAGCCAAGCTCGGGTACAGGTCGGCGATTGGGGTACCAGCTTTGGAATCTCCAGTCGCTAGTACAACATCGAAATTGGGATGGCTGGCAAGTAGTCGCAGCAACTCGGTTCCCGTGTAACCGGACGCACCGACTATTCCGACTCGTTTCACGGCAGCACTGTTTTCGCTCACCGCATAAGATTACAGGACGTTGCATATTTATGCAACTACTTTCTGTTCGTCTATTCTGGCTGTCCTATTCTGTGCTGTCCTATTCTGTGCTGTCCTGCTCTGTACTGTCTTGTTCTGTGCGGCCGCAAGTCCCGCTTATGGCCAAGGCCCGAGCATCATCAAGGAGGGAGGCTGGCGGATTAGCAAGCCCGGCTGCGTCCAGCGCCAACACCGACTCCAGCGAAGCGCAGCCCACGTCAGCTTCGGGCAGTCCCTCAACCAGTAAAGCTGCGATCAGGTAGTTGTTGAGAGTTATCGGGTGCAGCAATTCGACCGTCTGGTTCACCGGATCACCGATTGGCGCATCATCACAAAGCACATAATCCAGCGACGGGCCCTTTGGCACACCGGAAGAACCAAGGATGCCGCCACCCAGAGCCCCCGAGGCCAGGGACTCGAATTCTGCTGCCTCAGCAGCATCATCAAACCAGATGCGGAGGTCGATGCAGGACCGGCCCTCGTAGCTCCATAGCTGGAAACTATCGGTGTCATAGCCGCTGACGGCCTCAATCGCTCCAGACGCCCCAATTTCTGGGGCGAGTGCCTGGTAGAGCGCTAGCGGCCCGATCGCTCCAGCTATGCCCTTGCTGGCAGAAGCCGGAGCAGTGTCGTCGGGGTAACGCTTCTTGGCTTCCAACGGTGTCGGAGTGGCACTGAGCGGATCAATGAGCATCTCGGTGGTCATGAAGACCTCATACTGAGCAGCATCCAATGCGTCGAGGCCACCGCCTTGCAGCATGATCTGTACCACTGGCTCACCCAGTATGTAGGGGGCCGCAAAACTGGCATCAAAGTAGTCGGTCTCCAACTGGGTCTCATAGGAGTCCCAGAGCGCCTGAAGTTCTCGCTTATCAGGCGCAGACATCTGATTGAACCAAGCCGTTTCGACCACAGTTGCGTCACCTTCAGTCAGGGCCAGATTCATGGCCTGCTGATCCTCGGTGTAGGCCAAGTCTCCATCCATGAGACCGTTCTGGTCTTGCAGCGCATGGGTCAATTCGTGCACGATTGACAATTCAAGCTCGGGGCCCGACACCCCAAGCGGCAAGACAATTACGTCGGTAGCTGGATCATAGTAAGCGGCGGCCCCAGCCGATTGAGTCTCGGTTGCGGCAGTCCAGGGATTCTGGCCCGGCTCGGTCAAACCGAGAATCGTGTTGACCTTGCTCCAGTCATCGAAGTAGGCAACGACCTCCTCGTCGAAGTCGGCTTGGCTGGCCTCAGATGATTCATTGAGAGCTGACTCGATATGGAGGAACTCGACGGCCACTGGGTGAGTGAATTCGAGACCACGGTTTGCGCTCACGAAGGCCACATAGGGAGCAAGGGCGGAATCCCACGTGTCTGGGTGGTCGGGCACGGCGGGGGCTGGAGCAGCATTGACCGACTCAACTCGAGCGCTTTCTCCCAAGCTAGTGACAGCGGCGATCAGCAGGAGCAACACAAATCCCCCAACAGCCACAAAGCCGAAGACTCGACTCATGTTCAGACCCGGCGGTGGAGGTGGAGTCTGCGCAGACACTCCGGGCTGAGGAGGTGGCGAACTTGGCATGTGCGGAGCCAGCGATGCAAGAGAAGGGCCTCCAGGAGGTGGCGGGGCCGAAGCGGGTACGTCCCAGACGTGGCCGGGAGTTGGCATATCCCAGAATGTCGGAGCAATCGCCTGTTCTGGCGGCGGAGGACCTGGCGTCGCCTCAGAGGGAAGATAAGAGGCTGGAGGCGGAGCTGGTTCAAATGAAGTCGGTGGAGCCGCCTCGGGAAGAGCGACTGGCGCTGGAGCTAGGGCTTGCGCTGGTGCAACGGCCGTCGCGTCGCGACGCGACGTTGGCCGTTGGGGAGGTTCTGGCACAATGCGGTCACTCATGGGTGAAGTTTCGGGTCAATCTGCTGCCTTCTTTAGCTAGAGTGCACTTCCCGTGACGTTGCTGATTGGCATTTGCGGAGGAAGTGGCTCGGGTAAGACCACGTTGGCCACCATGGTGGCCCAGCATTTCGGCCATCGACGCTCGGCCACGTTCGCTTTCGACAGCTACTACCTGGACCAGGCTCACCTCGGCCCGACCGAGCGCGCCCTGGTCAACTTTGATCATCCTGATTCACTGGACGTTGACCTCTTCGTCCAGCATCTTCAAGACCTTCGAGCTGGCTCAGAAATCGCCGTTCCCGTCTACGACTTCTCCACCCACTCCCGCACCAATGACGTGCACATCATCGACCCCAAGCCCATCGTGGTCGTTGAGGGAATCCTCTTGCTGGCATTTCCTGAGATTCGTGAGTGTCTGGACCTGACTGTCTATCGCGACTGCCCTGAGCAGACCCGGTTCGATCGCCGCCTGGCCCGCGACGTCGCCGAGCGTGGCCGCACACCACAGTCTGTTGCGGACCAGTTTGCGGCAACGGTCAAGCCAATGCATGACCAATTCGTGCAACCGTCCATGGACGTTGCCACCCTTGTGACTCCATCCTCCGAAGAACTCGAACACGCCAGCGTCCGAGTCTTGGCGCAGATAGCCAAACTCCAAGCAGCAGTCGACGCCTAATCCTTCAACCTAGCCGAGCCTGCCAGCTTGTTTCGCTGCTTCTTCAGCCGCAGTTAGTTGCTCATCAACAATGGCCAGGCCAGCATCCCAGAATCCTGGGTCAGATAGGTCACAGTTGACCATCTTGCCCAACTCTTCCGGTGAGCGTGAGCCACCGGCACGCAGTAGGTCCAAATAGGCGGGCACAAAGCTCTCGCCTTGCTCGACGTAGCGGGCGTAGACCGAGAGCGCCAGAAGCTGGCCATAGGCATAGGCGTAGACATATCCCGGGGTGCCCATGAAGTGCGGTACATAGCTCCACCAGGACTTGTAGCCCTCGCTGATCTCGACGGTGTCGCCCATCATGTCGTGCTGACTGGTGGCCCACAGTTCGCCGAATCGTTCTACTGACAGCTCGCCTTCTTCGCGGCGTGAGGTATGGCAAGCATCTTCAAAGCGGTTCATGGCGACCTGACGGAAGACGGTGGCGATGGAGTCTTCCAAGATGGAGGCCAGAAGAGAGAACCGCTCCCCTGGGTCATCCAACATCGACAGCAGCCGGTTGTTGGTGACAGTCTCACCAAAGACCGAAGCCGTTTCGGCCAAGGTGAGTGGGGTTGATTGATGGAAGAGGCCTTGCTCTCGTGCCAGGTACGCGTGCACGCCGTGGCCGAGTTCGTGAGCCAGGGTGGCAACGTCGCGGGTTCGCCCGGTCCAGTTCAGGAGCACGTAGGGATGATGGGAAGGAACGGTGTAGGCGCAGAAAGCACCGGGGCGTTTGCCGTCACGAATTGGGGCATCAATCCAGCCTTCGTCCATGAAACGACCAACGACACCCGCCAATTCCGGAGAGAAGGATTCATAGGCGTCACGAACAATGCCAGTTGCTTCGTTCCAACCAACACGCTTCTCACTGTCGGCAACGGAGGCATTGCGGTCATGGTCAGCCAGCTTGTCCAGGCCAAGGACTTGGGCCTTGAGCTTGTACCAGCGCTGCGGAATGTCGTAGCGGGCAACAACTGCATTGACCAGTGCTTCTACCGATTCATCGGATGCTTCATTGCTGAGGTTGCGAGAGGAGACCCATGTGTCGAATTTGCGGAGTCGATCATCAACGGACTTATCCAACAAGAGGGTATTGAAGACGAAGGCTCGGGTTCGGATACCGGGCGCGAGCCCCGCGGTCACCGCGTCGGCCGCGATCTTTCGCACTTCACGGTCGGGGTGCTGTAGCTGCGAAAGCCCGGCTTCCAAGGGCTGGGTTTCACCATCGATCTCGATCTCGATGACCGAGGTCAATTCGTCGAACAGGCGAACCCAGGCGGAGGATCCGGTGACGGATTTCTCGGTGAGAATGGTTTCTTCAGATTCTGTCAGCAGGTGAGGCCGGTTTCGCCTCATGTTCTCCAGGTGATGGCGGTACATGTCGAGGCCGGGGTCATCAATGATTGATGCGACATGCTCGTCTTCGGCGGCGGCCCATTCCAGGTCGACGAACAACAGCTTGGTGCTGATGGCAGTGGAGGCTTCTTCCATGCCCATCATTGCTGCCCCGCGCTCAGGGTCTGTGGTGTCCTCGGAGAAGCGAAGCATGGCGTAGTGGCCGGCTCGAGAAACCAGCTCTCCGATGACTCCAAGGTCTGTCATCAGTTCAGCCAGACCTGTGGCGTCCAGCGATGCCACCCGTCCGCGGTATTCGCTGACTTCGGCGGCCTTGTCGCTGGCCTGAGCCAGAAGATCCTCGGCACTTTGTCCGTCCGGCAGGAGGGTTTCAAGATCCCAGGCAACGTCTGCCGCGGACAGGTCGCGTTCGGCTTCAGTGTTCGTCATTTCCAAATCATGCCATCGTTCTCTCACCTCCACGCGGCACTTGTAGGATCTGCTGGTGATTCTGAATGATCTTGAAGAAGTATTACGTTCGCGTCGGACGGCAGATCCTGCTGAGTCCTACACCGCCAGCTTGTTGGCCGATCCGTTTCTGATCCAGCGCAAGATCATGGAAGAGGCCTTTGAGTTCTGCCATGAGCTTGACAAGTCACAAGTTGATGCCGGTCTTGCCGCGGAGGAAGGTGCTGACCTGATGTACCACTTGCTGGTAGGCCTGGTTGGCGCTGACGTGCCCCTCAGTGATGTGTTCGCTGTACTGGAAGGACGACGTTCATGAATGCCCCAGTTCGCGTAGCCATCCCATCCAAGGGTCGACTTCGAGAGTCGTGCCTGGACCTGTTGAGCCATGCTGGCTATCACGTCGGAGCATTCAAGGCATCGGGTGCCGCAGCCAACATGTCAGGCATCGAGTTCATCGAGATGCGTCCCCGAGATGCGGCGGCCTGGCTGCAAACTGGTCGCCTCAATGCTGCCTTCATATCGACTGACACCGCTCTCGAAAACGAGGTTGAAGATTTCCCGTCCATCAACCTCGGTTTCGCCAAGTCCGACCTGGTCGTTGCTGTGCGCGAAGACTCAACGGCTCAGTCGGCTGCTGACCTTGCCGGATCAACGATTGCCACCCACCTTCCTGCTTGGACTGAGCGCTGGTTCGCTGGGCAAGGGATCGACATTGACGTTGTGCCTATGGGCGGGTCGTTGGAGGGAATCTGTGCGGTTGGCATGGCTGACGCCATTGTTGACTTGCGTGAGACCGGCGGCAGTCTGGCTCGGAATCGTTTGCGAGTGGTGGCTGAGCCTCATGCCTGCCAGGCCATCTTGGCGACCAGACATGATCCAAAGCCTGAGGTACAGGATCTGGTGTTGCGAATCGAGGCTGCTCTCGCGGCCAGGCGGACCCAGTATGTGATGCTGCATATCGCCGCCGACAAGGTCGACAAGCTGCAGGATTTGTTCCCTGGATTGGCTTCGCCCACGGTTCTGCCGCTCGCTGGCCGAGATGATCTTGTGGCCGCTCACATTGTGGTGCAACGGGCCCGGTTGTGGGCCAACTTGGCAGATCTGCGGGCGCTTGGTGCTACTGGCATTGTCGCCCTGCCTACCGATGCCATTCTTGACTGATTGGATCTGAGCTGTGCGGATTGCCGACGTCTTTCCCTCATTCACCGTGATCTTGCTCGGGCTGGCATTGTTCGGTTTGGCTCGTCTGCCGTTCGTGCAGACCTGCTCAGACGCTGCCGGACAGCCTGAGGTGTGCACCAGCCTCTCAGCGGTAGAAAGCGAAGGCTGGAAGACGGTCCTGCTTTTCATGCTGCCGCCGTTGATTCTGACTGTCGGAGCAGCGGTTAGCCGCAACCCGACGCTGACCATTCTTGCCAGTGCCGTCATCTTTGGCCTAGCGGTTGTTGGCATCACGTCGGTGGGTCTGTTTCTCATTCCGGCTGCACTCACCAGCTTCGTAGCCGTCGCCACCTCTGTCTCCATCAATCTCCAACCCTCGTCACCCGAGTGATGCCCATCACTGCTGCCCAGGATGACAGCCTTGCTGTCATCCTCCTGAGTGCAGGCGCGCCGTACTGGCTTTCCGCCTTGGATTGTTCGGGCCGATAGACCGGGCAGGCTCAGGCAGCCTGGGGTTGGTCAGGTTCGAGTCTCTCTGACGCCGACCCCATCCGGTCGGGCTCGAACTCACCTCGCCGGTCCCAAACCGAAGCGTCCCACATCCCATGCGCCTGCAACCACGTCTTCCAACGATGGCAAGGCCCACATAACATCTCCCCGTTTGTCGGGAGCGTTGGCCCGCCTTCACTATGAGGCTCAATGTGGTCCCCTTGGCAGAACTTCGCTGAGGTGCCGCAACCAGGGCCTTGACAGGTCCGGTCTCGGGCAATCAATCCAGTTCGTTGCGGGCCACGGAAGTAGCGGGCACTGCGACTCATCTCAAAGTCGAGCGTTCCGGGCTTCATCATCATGCGGCGGAACGAATTGAGTTCCAAATAGTTCAATGCAGTTGATGGCGACACTGACGCACCTGACAGGGTTTCACACCGATAGGTTTCGGCGTCACTGGCCGGCCGTGGCTCAAGGGTTTCACCGTTACGACGAGCGATCTCTCGTTCCAGGGTGATCTGATCACAAATAATGACGACTTCTGCCTGAACACCAGGATCGAAGTTGTCATCACTGGTGTCTTCACCGGGATCAAAGCCCTCGGCCATCTTGGTGGCAGCGAGTTTGCGGCCTGCTGCACCACCACGACGGAACACGGTGATAAAGGCGTCACACCAGCGTTGCTTGTCGCTTCGGGCGAGGTCACAGAACTCGATGTCGTCACCGTGAAGGTCTTTGGCTTCTTTCAACTCGGCTTTGAGGAAGGCGTCATAGACGGGGGTGGCGATGGCCAGCATTTCTTCCCAGATTTCGACTGGCATGTCCCATTCAATGAGCACGGTTTTGCCGATGCCGTAGGCCCAGACGAGACGTCGATCGGCCATAGCCTTTTCGTCTTCGTCATTGGGGTCGGTGTCATCAACGACTTCGGCCCAACGTTCCATGAGGGCACAGAAGATGGGATAGGGGTTATTGGCCCAGTCTATGAAAGCTGCTTGGTCCCGGATGGCGTACTCGCGGTGGGTTTTGGTGCTGGCGTAGCGGTAGATGACGTTGACCTGGTTGGGGTTCATGACACCGGCATCTAGTGCGAGGTAGATGCGGCCGAGGTCATTGATCAGCAGGGTTGCAAGGTTGAAGCGAGCACCGCATGTGCGTGAAGACAACCGGGTTTCACGTGCCATGCCGGTGGCAGCCGAACGGAACTTGCGGGCCTTGAACGCCTTGCGGTTGATAACAGCAGCGCGTAGGGGCATGGCTTTGGCTGCAACTGCGGATAGGAGTTCTTCGAACTCGACTGTGTGGTTGAACAGCTCTTTGTCAGTGACTGTGGCCGGGTCGATGTCGGCGAGGTGTTGGAGTTTGGTGAGAAGGTCCGCTGTCTTCATGTTTGTACTGTATCGAACAGGTGTTCGCTTGCCAACATGCCACAACCGGATTTAGTCTGCTGTATTAGATTATTTAAGCGATTACATGGAATCGCCTCGGCTCATTGACGCCGCTACGCCCAGGGAGCCACTCGACCGGGACACCTCCATTCCTCGGCTGACTCCCGCTTGGTCGGCGTCGGACCTGTTCTGACTGAGCTTGCGCTTCGCCTCTATTCGTTCCACTTTCAACTCGACACCAACGATGCCGTTTAGCATCTTCTCGATGAACTCACTCGGCGCGTCAGACACCTTCCATTGCTTTCTGGAGTTACCCACCACAGGCTGTTCGCTCTGATCAGTCAGTTCGTTCACATGGCTCAGAAGCCAGGCAGGGTCCTCATGGAGTTCGATAGTTCCGTGAAGATGGACAAGCTCATAGTTCCAGGTGGGAACGACCTTGCCGTCTTCGGCCTTTGACGGATACCAGCCGGGAGAAACGTAAGCATCGGTAACTGGCACTATGAGAAGCGCCTCACACCCGTCCATGGTTTTCCAATGCGGATTGGCTCGGGCGAGATGAGCGCTCACCGTCGTGACCGCATCATCGACAACAAATGGTAAAGCGGTCGAGCTAAGACCGATCGCCGAGTCACCAGTACATGAGGCCGTGACGAGATGGCCGTATCCAACCCTCCTCATCAGCTCAAGCACCAATTCCGGTTGATCAACAGCAAAAGGGCGTGGCGTGTACATGGCCCAGACATTAGGCCACACCAACCTCTGATCAAGTTGTTATCCGAGCCGACCGGGTCACCTCAATGTGGGTTGGCATCGCCCAAGTGCTTAGCTGGGCCCGTGCATTTGCGGCATCGATGAGTCAAAGACGCAGCTCGGTGCGTCGAGAGTTGCGGGTCTGCCTTGCTCTCACCCTGCCCGAGGCAGTGAGCGCCAGCTATTCCGAAACGATGGCGTAGGCCTCGATCTCAACTGTTCGCAAAGGGTCATCCAGCGCCGACACTTCGACAATGGTTGCTGCTGGCTTCACATCGGCGAACGCCTCAAGATGAGCACGGGCAACCAGGTTCATGTCAGCCATGTTGGTCACATAGGTGACGGTGCGGACCACGGAGGCGAGGCTTGCCCCCGCCTCTTCGAGCGCTTCGGCGATAATTCGCAGCGCACCCTTGGCCTGCTGATAGGTGTCACAACCTTCGACATTGGGTGGCTGAGCCGTCGTCCCGGAGACATGAATCGTGTTTCCAATTCGGACAGCCCGAGAGTAGCCGTACACATCTTCGAATGGATCGCCGGAGGAAATGTTGGTTCGCACAGCCCTAGTCTGCCATCTCAAACGAATCGTAGGTACGGAACTCCTCTTCCGTGGGAGGCTCAAACAAGGCAACCCACTCCTCGAGTTCTTGGCGCTGGATTGAGCGAGAGCTCCATTGCCCTTCGAGATCGCGCTGCTCGATCCGGCTCCAAAGCTCATCCACCGAAGCAGTCGTGTACCGCAGCTCGACAAGAGCTCCGATCGCCCTCGCTGCATCGCGAAGAGAATCTCGTTCGGAGCGAGTCCAAACGCCCCACTCGATGATCACATTTGATCCACGGGAAAGAAGATTGAGTGAGAGTTCAAGCTGAAAGGCCTCGATACTTGCCCGAGCATCGTCATCCCAGAGGTCGATGCCCGATTCCCTCATCCAGTCGTCCGGGCACATTCGAACGGCCCCAAGTTCTGCCGCCAGCTTATTGGACAATGTCGTCTTGCCACTGCCGGGCAAGCCGGTGATCACGACGAGCCTGGCGATTGACTCAGTGGGTATATCAACGCTCATGGTGAGAGTGTGTCACAGTCGGTGCTTGAAGCTGATCGAGTTCCTTCCCAACAAGAAGTCAGTTCATTGTCGGGAGGAGACAAGCAATGCCTACTGGGATAGATAGACCCAGCCGAAGCCAGCGATTCCGCGGTACTGCTGGTACATGTCTGCCCGTTCGTCGGCGAAATGTGATGCCTGAGGAGTGCCAACCTTCCGGACTCCATCGATCCAGCCTCCTTCGAACTCATCCCATTCGGCCAGGGTCGACTCCGAGGTCTCCTCGACGATCCAACCAGATTCAGCTGCCATCCTCGCAAGCGCTTCGGTTCCCACCGGTAGCTCGCCAAAATCTTCAGCGAGACCCGGTGTCGGAGTCCCGGTCCAGATCATGTCGCCAACAACTGCGCCCTTGCTTCCGATGGACTTGAGTGCTTCAAACATCTCCCGGGTCCCGCCAAACGCGTGGGAGGAGCCGATACTCACAGCGATGTCGAACGAATCCTGCTGATGATCAGCGTCACCGACGATGAATCGGAGCCGGTCTTCAAGCCCAAAGTCAGAAGCAACGGCTTGGCCATGCTCAATCGCGACCCTGTCGGAGTCAATTCCCGCGACCTTGAAATCTGGGTAATGACTGGCGATCAGCAAGGCGAGCGCGCCATAGCCGCAGCCCAGGTCCACGATGGACGAGCCGACCCCAACAGCGAACCTGCCGATATGCAATCCCCTTTCCTGGCTCATCGGCGAATTGAACTCCACCGCTGAACCACCAGCATCCATCAACTCTCTTCGCATCGCTTCGTCCACCAGCACAGACTAGGTGCGTGGTTTACTGTCCCGATGCGTATTCGCGACCGACAGCATGGGGACATAGCTCAATGTGTCGAAATCATGCGCCTCACACATCTGGACAGTGACTATCCGATCCACTGGCCCGACGACCCAGCTAGCTTCTTGTGCGGCAAAGCAGAAGAGCGGGCGTGGGTCGCAGTCGATAACGAGGGCAAGGCCACCGGCCACGTCGCCCTCCACCATGCAGAGGACGGGCAAGTACTCAAGGTTCTTCAGACGATCCAGCAAGCAAAGGCGAGCGACTACGCCGTCATAAGTCGCCTGCTTGTACACCCTCGGGCCCAAGGGCGAGGTTTGGGAAACCTGTTACTCGACACCGCGGTGTCCTACTCGTTCGAACGAGGAAAGCACCCAATTCTTGTGGTCACAAAGAAGACCAAATCGGCAGTTCTCTTCTATGAAGCGCTTGGTTGGAAACGAATTGGCTCGATGAACGTCGAACTCGATGCTCTCCCCGACATCGAGATGTGGGTCTACCTAGCTCCAACACCTCCACACGAGCCGACCGGACCACCCTGCCAATCAGGCCAGTCCTAGACCAGGACCGGCCAGAGAGCACCGTTCAAAGAACTTGGCCGAACCTCGCTGGATCAATGCCGTAGCGCGAGACGACCTCGGTCAATCGAAACATTCGATCCTCGGACGAGCCTTGGCACGCTCCAACAAGAGTCTTGGTGAATGCTCGAAGATCGTCAAGCGTCACCCCGTCCACGAATCGCCCGTCACCATCGATCTTCGTCTTGGGAGCAGCAATACCGAGTGTGGTCATGACCAGACCACCCTGCCAGCTGATGGTTCGCACGAGATGCTCAATCGCGAATGCTCCCCCGGTTGTGCCCGCACTCAAGACGCCGACCGGCTTGTGGTAGAGCGTCGAAGCGCCGACCAGCCAGTCCAACGCATTCTTGCTTGAGCCAGCAACGCCTGCCGCATACTCAGGCGCAGCGATGACAAGGGCGTCGACGGCGTCAAGCTTGGCGCGAAACTGGGCAACCGAGTCTGGCGGCTCATCGACCTGACCCGGAACAAATGCCGAAACGGACCCGAGGCCTGAGATCACACGAGTCGAGACTCCAAGGTCGGCTGCCTCAGTGGCCACAACGTCCAACGCCGCCTCGTTAGAAGACGCCTCATTCAGACTGCCGCACCACAAACCAAGTTCCATCGACGAAGCCTACGTCCGCTAGATCGAGCGTTCGTGACCGGCCCAATAGGGCTCACGCAGGATCCGCTTTTTGACCTTGCCGGTCCCGGTCCGTGGAAGCTCCTCCACAAGGTCGAATGATCGGGGACACTTGTAGCCGGCCAGGTTCTCCCTACAGAAAGCGGACAAGGTCTCAGTCAGTTCATCTGGATCTGCCTTGGGCCGGTTCGGAACGAGAATCGCTTTCACTTCTTCACCGTATTCGTCGTTGGGCACACCGATCACGGCGACATCGGCCACCAACGGATGTCCGCCGAGAACACTCTCGATTTCGGCCGGATAGATATTCACCCCACCAGAGATGATCATGTCGATCTTGCGGTCACTCAACCACAGGTAACCGTCCTCATCCAAGTAGCCAACATCACCAGTAGTGAACACACCCGGTTCCTTGTGGGCCTCGGCAGTCTTCTCCGGCGAGTTGTGGTACTCAAAGTCCATGCCCAGCGCATTGCGGAAGTACAGGGTGCCCGGCTCCCCCGGGCCCAGCCTGGTGCCGTCATTCGCGACCACCATGATCTCCATATTGGGCAGAGGCGGCCCAACGCTGCCGCCCTTGGCCAGCCATTGATCAGAATCAACCAGGGTGATGATCGAGCCTTCGGTCGATCCGTAGTATTCGCTGATCTTCGGACCCCACCACTCGATCAAGGATTGCTTCACCACAGGCGGGCACGGCGCTGCCCCGTGCAGATACAGATTCATGGATGAGCCGTCGAAAGAGGCTTTGACCTCGTCGGGCAGATCGACCATTCGCTTCATCTGGGTTGGCACCAGGTGGACATTGGTTGCCTGGTACTTGTCGATCAGTTCCAGCACACCAGCACTGTCGTATTTGTGTTGCATGACGCAAGATGCTCCACCCAGGAGCGGCATGAAGGAGAAGGCCCATTGGGCCGAGTGATAGACCGGTCCACACAGGATGGTGGTTTGCGGATCGAGAACCATCTCACTCAAGCCAGCAATGATCAAGAGCCAGACCTCAGGTGTCGTGCCAGGCTCCATGGCCGCCAGCGAACTCCGGACTCCCTTGGGATTGCCCGTGGTTCCCGAGGTATAGAACATGGGACCGCCAAAGCTCTGATCACCGGGTTCATCGGTCGAGCAGCCGTCAAAGAAGCTTTCGTATCCCTGGAATCGACCGGTTGCCTTCGCTCCAACGACCAAAGCCATTTCGATGCCAGCCGCCTGTTTGTCTTCCAGAGCCTTGGCTGCCTGATCCAGGTAACGGTCTCCAATCACGAGTGCCCTTGAGCCAGAGTCACTAAGGATGTAAGCAATTTCAGGGGCTACCAGATGCCAGTTGATGGGGATGAAGGTGACGCCCATATTGGCGCAGGCCAGGGAGACTTCGAACCATTCGATCCGGTTGCCACACAAGATTGAGATCGTGTCTCCAGCGACAATGCCACCAGCCCGCAGTCCGTGAATGACCTGGTTGACTCGGGCATCAAGTTCGGCCCAAGTGACGGAGCAGTCGTCGTCGACAATGGCGATCTCGTTGCCCTTCGATGCGGCAAACCTCGCTGTAAGTACTGACACGTTGCTCCTCAAAGCTTGCGGATCGTTCCGCTCCTAGTCAAGCACAGGCGTGCTCCGTCCGATAGTTACGCCATGGACAGAACCGGCGGCCGGGCGTGATCGCCTCGATTTTGAGCGATGCCATCATTGTTTCCGTGATCGCCGTCGTTGTGATGCTCTTCATTGGCCTGCCCATCGTTCTGATGTGGTCTGTGGCTCGAAGCCTCAAGGGATCGTTGGTTTGGGCCAGGACCTATGTGGCACTCGTGTTGGCAGCAGCCCTCGCCGGGCCCACCAGTCTGGCCTTGTCCTATGCCTGGCTCGCCGGTGAGCTATCTGAACAGCGTGTCTCAATGGCCATTCACAATGGCTCTGATACAGAGATCGTCGTCGCCAGAGAGCACGGTCAAGACTTCTCTGGCTCGAATTTCTACTACACCCGTCTCGTTCCGGGCCAGAACAAGATCATCAATGTGGGCATCTACAAGGATGATGAGTCCTCACACACCGAATGCCCATTTGACTCACGGGTCAACATCATCCGGGTGGACCCCGGCTACACCATCGAACGAGTCGAGGATCCAGAGCAATACCGGAGCCATCCACTGAATATCCCGAGCGACCGCTACCAGACTCTGTCCGAGGTACCGGTAGCACGATGCACTCCGCATGTGTGGCTTGAGTGGGACGGATACGAACTCAGACCCATTGGCGATCCGCGCTTTGGACTTCCGGACTATGCCACCTTGGCCGCAGGAGTCTTCGTAGCCATCGTGCTCACAGGAGTAGTCTTGGACCTACGACGCAGGCGAATCGCTCCTGCTCCCCTAACGTTGGATGAACATGAGAAGCCAGGAACCACGATTATGTAGTCGTCGTCAGATGCACATGTATCTGCGTTGGTTGATCCCATTGGCTCTACTTGCGACCGCCTGCACCAGTCCCGATCCAGTGGCCGAAGACGGCCAAGCAACCGTCGGCTCTGAGGCCTCGTTCGAGAGCGAAGCATCACTATCGACGCTGTTGTTTGCCGAGCCGGAAGAACTCGGCGCTGGCGTGATTCTGCCGACCCTCGGGCCGGTCGATCCCGGAGTACTTGTCGAGACCGAATGGCTGGACTCGGACCGCGACGCTGATGACCGCCTCTCCGCCGCATGGAATTCTTGTCGAAAGCTTGCCCCTGGCCGATGGGTGCTGGAAGGAGAAGTATTCGATTCCTACGACTTCCCCCTAGTGGTGGACGCAGCATTCGTTCGAACTCACGAGGACTCGGTCAGAGGGAACTGGGTTGAAGCGGTCCCAGTTCGCCTGACGTTCTCCGCTGCTGGCGCGTTCACCCTTGTCTACGATGTGACTACCATCGAGCCAGGCCCTGATGCTCGCTCGGTCATGCAATCAGACAATGGAGTCGACGCATGCGGCCTCAAACAAGGCACGCTCGTACCAACCGAGATCACTACTCATATCCCTTCCTGGACTGCGCCAGCTGACTCGGTTCAGGGCTATCCACTCACGACTCCGATCGCGAACACGGACGGGCTGCAGGCTGCCTTGGCTACCGACGTATGGCTCGGCAACGGATACAGCTTCGCAACCATCTGGTTACCTGAGAACCCCTTTGCGTACACGGACCTCGTGGTTGCGAAAGATTCGGGCTGCCCCGCCGTGAGCTATGGGGTTCGGATACCGCAGCTACGCCTTTTTGAGGTCTTCGTGGAGCACCGTGGCGGATCCTGCATCAAGCCCGAAATGGTCGTCGGTCATGTTGAGGGACATGAAAGCTGGGAATGGATCGACAACTACCAAACAACGGCACAGCTTGCTCTCGATGATGGTTGGTTGCTGGTGAGGGCCAGGGATCAAGCCATGGTCATTGCCACCATCGACGACCTGCGACCCTTTGCCAACCTTCTTGTTCTGCCTCGCTCGGCTGGCACCTCAACGGAATCATCGGGCGAGCCTCTCCCTCTGGGATGGCATCGAAACTTCGGGGCCAACGACGAGCAATGTGAAAGCACCGTGATCGAGATTGATCAGGACTACCAGTTCGGTCTAGCAAACGGCCAGAAGTGTTTCCTCGCACAGGTCAGAGATGGCGTGCCCGTCGTCTGGGACCTTGTTGCCGTCACGGTCCACGGCGATCCCATCTTTACCCGTCATGTCTTCGATGGGGAAGCCATCTGGTTTCTCCGTGATGTTCGAGCCGACAAGTACGGTTCGCCATCGGTGACCGCCCTGGCTTGTCATGATCTTGACCTCAACACGTTGGCCTACGAAGGATCAGGCTGCGAGCCGAGCGACTATCCAGGTTTCAGCGGCTTCGCCGAAGCCGACTAGCGCAGCTCGCCCTTGTGGAACTTGGCGACGGCGTCGATCATGGCTTGACGGGCCTTGGACACCTCGTCGTCTTCCAGTGTGTGGTCGGCTGCTTGCAGACGTATGGCGTAGGCCAGCGAACGCTTGCCCTCCCCTACCTGCTCGCCCCGGAACACATCAAACAACTTGACCGAGCGCACCAGCTGACCACCAGCCTTGACCAGGTTGCGCGACACATCCTTGGCCGAAACCTTGTCGTCAACAACAAAGGCCAAGTCCAGATCACTGGAGGGGAACAGTGACACCTTCTTGTACTTGGGCGCGTTGCCCAAAGCCGAGAGGATTGGAGCTGTATTCAGCTGCAACCACGCAACCCGGCCTTCGATCTCGTAAGCCTCCAATACCCGCGGATCGATCTCACCGATCTCACCCAACACTCGACCACGGAACACCACTTCGGCGCTGCGAGTGGGATGCAAGCCAGCCCGCTCCGCATTGCGTAGTGAAACGTCACGCATAGTGAGGGTTGCCGTCAACTGATCCAGCAACTGGCTGGCAGACACCGCATCGGCATCAGCTCGAATGGCCGCTACCCATTCCTGCTCATCGGGCAACTCTTGGTCGGACCCCAGATAGATCCGCCCAAGCTCATACAGCTGCACACCAGCATTGCGATGGGACTGGTTGTAGGAAACCGCCTTCAACAATCCGGGCAACAGGGACGTCCGCAGTACCGACTCTTCGGCCACGAGTGGGTTGGAAAGGGTGATGCCTTCATCAGGCAAGCCGGCACGAACCAGATCGTCCGGAGCCAGGAACGGCATCGGCATGGCCTCGGAATAGCCGGCGCCCAAGAACGCACGACGAATACGACGGCGTCCAAGTTGATTGGGCGTCAGCTCACCATTCTGAGCGGGACGAGGAACCCGCTTGCCCGACTTCTCATAGCCATGATGTCGCCCGACCTCTTCAACAATGTCTTCTTCGATGGAAGAATCAGGGCGCCACGACGGCACATCAACGGAGAGCACACCATTCTCAAGCGGCGAGGACGTGTAGCCAATGGGATCCAGGTAGCCGACAACCTGATCGATAGTCAGATCAGTGCCAAGCAGATGATTGATCTTGCTCAGCCTGGTCCGCACCGGCGGGATGGCCACAAGATTGCCGTCAACAATGACGGTGCCTTCAGAAACCGTGGCGCCGCAGATCTCGATGGCCAGCTGGCAGAACCGCTCCAAGCCCCGCTCTACTCTTTCGGGGTCAACACCACGCTCATAGCGAGTGGAGGCCTCGGAACGAAGGTTGAGCCGACGAACAGTCTTGGCAATCGTCATCCGGTCCCAGATGGCGGCTTCCAGCAACACACTGGTGGTGTCGGAACTGATTTCGGTGGAGGCTCCACCCATCACGCCAGCCAGGCCAATAGGTTCATCAGAGGCGTTGGCAATCACACCATCGGTCTCGGTGACCGTGCGTTCGACATCGTCAAGAGTAGTGATCTTCTCACCCTCGCGACCCATACGTACTGTCAGGGCACCATCGGATACCTTGGCCAGGTCATAGGTGTGGTTGGGCTGGCCCAATTCCAGCATCACATAGTTGGAGATGTCAACAATGGAGTTGATGGGCCGCATCCCGGCCGCGGTCAGCCGCTGGGCCATCCAGGCTGGTGAGTCGCCAATGGTGACATTGTCCAGAACCCGGAAGCCGAACCGCTTACACAAGTCCGGGGCATCAATAGTGACCGAGGCACGATCAGCAGCAGCGGTGCCACTGGTCAAGACCGAACGAGTGGGCACAGCGAAGGGCACACCCTGCTTGGCCGCCAGGTCGCGGGCAACACCAATCATGCACAGCGCATCGGGCCGGTTGCCTTCAATATCCAGATCAAACACGATGTCGGTCGAGGCACCAAGGGCTTCCACCAATGGAGTGCCAACAACAAGATCAGCAGGCAGAACCAGGATCCCGTCAGAATCAACCTCACCAGCAATTTCTAGCTCGGGCCCCGAGCAGATCATGCCGTTGGACCATTGGCCTCGCAGCTTGCGTCGAGCAATTTCCATGCCTCCGGGCATGGTGGTTCCCAAAGTGGCCAACGGCACCAGATCACCAACCGACATATTGAAAGCACCACAACAGATCTGTAGTGAGTCATTGCCAGCTTCGCCGGCGGCATGCAGCTCGGCACTGCCGGTGTCGACCGATACCAGTTGTATCCGATCAGCCTCGGGGTGTGGATCCAGAGCGAGGACCTTGGCCACGATGATGCCATCCCAGGAGGCACCAACGGTCTCGAAGGATTCAACCACCATGCCCAACTCGGTCATGGTCTTGGCGATTGCCTCGGGCTCACCGGTGAAGGGAGCAAATTCCTGCATCCAGGAGAGAAGAACGTTCATCAGTATTTCCTTCGATCAGAACTGGGAGAGGAAGCGGACGTCATTGGTGAACAGCTCTCGCAAGTCATCAACCCCAAACTTCATGAGGGCCAGACGATCAATGCCGAATCCGAAAGCGAAACCTGAGTACTCATCGGGATCGATTCCGCCGGCTCGCAAGACATTGGGATGGACCATGCCGCAGCCACCGAGCTCTAACCAGGATCCATCAGGCCGCTGGATGTCGAACTCGGCCGAAGGCTCGGTGAAAGGAAAGTGATTGGGCCTCAAGCGAGACGAGAACCCCGGACCGAAGTAGGCCTCGGTGAACGCTTCAATCGTTCCGGCCAGGTCGGCCAGCGAGATGTTCCGGTCAATGACCAGGCCTTCCAGCTGATGGAAGACCGGCATGTGGGTAGCGTCGGCAGTATCGCGACGGAAGACTCGACCGGGGGCAACGATATAGATCGGTGGTTCTTGCTCCAGCATGGTGCGGATCTGAACCGGTGAGGTGTGGGTTCGCAAGAGCGTCTTGCCGGGTTCGCCATGGTCCACATAGAGGGTGTCGAAACCATCACGGGCTGGATGGCTGGGCGGGATATTGAGGGCATCGAAGTTGTGCCAGTCGGTTTCGACTTCGGGCCCTTCAGCAATGCGGAAGCCCATGCCGACAAAGACGTCTTCCAACTCTTCCCACGCCTGGGTCACAATGTGTGCGTGGCCAATAGCGGCATCGCTGCTGGGGATCTCGGTCAGATCCAAGCGTTCGGCCCCGAACTGCACGATCAGGGCCGCATCCTTAAGCACACCGTGTCGAGCAGCAACAGCCGCTTCAACCTCACCGCGGATCTCATTGATAGCCCGCCCGGCATCCTTGCGATCTTCCGGGGCAAGGGCGCCGATGCCCTTCTTGGCTCCGCTCAAGAAGCCGGTCTTGCCGAATGCCTCGCGCTCGACCTCGGCCAGGGCGTCAAGGTCAGCGACATCGCCCAAGGCGGCAATAACAGCCTTGGCGTCGGTTCGGAGTTGGTCGATCATGAGAGTGAGCCTGTTGGGTTGGGAGTCATTTGTCGAGCGAGTTTCTGCGCTGTTGCCAGCTGGCAAAGCACAAGACCGCACCAGCAGCGGCGACATTGAGTGATTCGGTTGGGCCAGCTAAAGGAATAGTGGTCAAGGTACCGGCAGCGCTCGCGAGCTCGGGTGATAGGCCATGCGCTTCGTTGCCGAGCACGATGGCCGCCGTCCGAAGGTCCAGCTGGTCATAGTCCGACACACCACCGGACAACCCGTCAGGTCCTGCTTCAGCAACAACGGTTGCCACCACAGTCCGACCTTGGGCCCGCAGCTGCTCGAAGGCGGCGACCGGATCGGCAATGGTGACAACGGGGAGACGAAAGAATGCCCCGGCGGCAGCTCGAACGACCTTTGGATTCGTTGGGTCGACGGACTCCCCAGCGAGAACTACACCAGCGCAGCCTGAGGCTTCAGCCGTGCGAATCAGGGTGCCGACATTGCCAGGATCCCGAACCTCAACCAGCACCAATACCGGCTTGTCCAGATCCAGATCATCGAGGCCTGCGGTTGACAGACCAACAACGGCTACTACGGGTTGCGGTGAGACGGTGTCCAGTACTGCTTCAAGCGTGCCCGGAAAAACCGGTCTCAGGATCACCGTCCCCATCGTCGCGAACGTGGCGATGTCGTTCTCCAGGTTTCCCTCAAAGAAGATTTCTTCGACTTCGAGACCTGAAGCCAAGGCCTCTCGCACCAGCACCGCTCCTTCAACCACGAAAGCCCGCTCTTGTGAGCGGGCTTTACGCTGACGAACTAGTCGTCGCAACCGCTTCAATCGATGGTTCTTTGAACCAATTGGCTCAGAGTCGATCATGAAACGGCGTGCTAAGTATCGGGGTTACAAACAGCCAGGACTAGGCAGCGTCAGCAGCAGAAGCAGCGTCAGCAGCCTTGACCAAAGCAGCGAAAGCATCGGCGTCGGTGACGGCCAGATCGGCCAGAACCTTGCGATCAACTTCGATTTCAGCCAGCTTGAGTCCATTGATGAACCGGCTGTAGGTGGTGCCATTAATGCGGCAAGCGGCGTTGATCCGCTGGATCCACAAACGACGGAACTCGCCCTTGCGGGCACGACGATCGCGGTAGGCGTAGTTGCCGGAGTGCATGACCTGCTCATTGGCGGCCCGTACACTTCGGCTCTTATTTCCGTAGTAGCCCTTGGCCCGCTCAAGTGTTGTGCGGCGGCGCTTCTTGGAGTGGACAGCGCGCTTTGCTCTTGCCATCGGGTTCTCACTTTCCTTCGATTACTAGTTCGTTCAAGTTCGGTTAACGGTGGGTGCAGAGGCACCCGGGGCATCAATCAGCTGGAAAGCAGCTTCTTGATACGTGGGGAGTCAGCGGAAGTTACTTCATGCTCACCACGAAGACGACGCTTGCGCTTGGAAGCCATCTTCGAGTTGAAGTGGTTCAGGTTGCGCTGGCGACGACGGAGCTTGCCCGTTCCAGTGACCTTGAAGCGCTTCTTGGCGCCCTTGTGTGTTTTCATTTTTGGCATGGGGGTCTCCTGCCTCCTACATCTTCGCTCCCGGATGCGGGGCGAAGCGGCGAGTAACAATTGGTTATAACGGGTCAGCTAGTCAGCTTCGGATTCGGTTTCCACAGTCTCGGTTGCGGCTTCTGCAACTTCGGCCTGGGCCGCAAGTGCTTTCGCTTCTTCCTTGGCTGCTTCTGCTTCTTCTCTGGCTTTCTTGGCTTGCTTCTTTGAGTCAGGCCCAAGCACCATGGTCATATTGCGACCATCGAGCCGTGGGTACGCCTCAATCTTTGCGATGTCGTCAGTGCGTTCGGCGATGTCGTCAAGGATCTTGCGGCCCAAATCTGGGTGCGTAACCTCTCGGCCTCGGAACATGATGGTGATCTTTACCTTGTGACCGTCAGCGAGGAATCGCTCCACTTTTCGGGTCTTAGTATTGAAATCACCAACACCGATCTTTGGTCGGTACTTCATCTCCTTCACAGTGGCGTGGCTGGTCTTTTTGCGAGATTCCTTCGCCCGCTGTGCAGCCTCGTACTTGTACTTCCCGTAGTCCATAATCCGGACAACAGGAGGATTGGCCTTGTCAGCAACTTCGACAAGGTCAAGATCGAGCTCCCCGGCTAATGACAGGGCTTCGGGCATTGGCTTGATTCCAAGCTGCTCTCCGTCAACGGAGATCAGTCGGACTTCGCGAGCACGAATCTTTTCGTTGATTCGTGGCTCAGTTGGTGCAGCTATTGCCGATCACTCCTCATACAGGCGCTATTCCCTTCGGGCGGATGTTGGTCCGGCGCATCGTTTGCGGTTGTTCTTCGTAACTGTCATCAAGGAAGAGAAACCACGATCCACCGTCATCTCACGCCCGGCTTCCGCACTAAACAGTACGAACTCCAGCACCTCAGGTGACTGTATTGACCATGACACACTCCGGTATTCTGGGTGGCCAGGTGGGGCGTGAGCCCTCTTTCTCTCAGACAGCCCGAAAGCATAGCGGCTCGCGCTAGCTTCCCATACATGACTCTTTGGACGCCTGACGGCGAGCACCCTGTAAACAAGCCAGAAGCCGAATCCCCCACTCCGCAAGAGACGTCGGCAGACACCCCGCCAACTGGCCAAGGGGAGCCCGACATGACACCAGAGCAAGAGCAGCAAGCGCGCGAAATGGCCGCAGGGTTGTCAGAAGCCCGTCAGCAACTCTTGGAAGCCAATGTCTCTGATGTGGTGGCCAATCATGCGTTCGGCATCTATGAGCTGGCCGCAATCCACCTCACCGCCGAAGAACCGGACATGGTTGCCTCGCGGCTGGCGATCGATGGGCTTGGCAGCCTGGTGGAAGGTCTCGCGGGTCGCTTGGGCGAGGCCGAGCCAACCCTGACCGAGGCTCTCCAACAGATCCGCATGATGTTCGTGCAGCGCACCACCCAGCTCAAGAAGGCGGCCGAAGCTAAGGCATCCCCTGATGGCTCGACGGATGAGACCGCCTCGGGGGCCGCGACCGCGGCGGAAGACGAAGCATCCAGCGAGGGCAACTAGGAGGGCGCTGGTCGTGAGATTGCTCCTTCGATTGGTCCAGGTCTGCGCTTTCCTATTGGATACCCGCCCGTTCAGAACTAGCCGACGGCTCGCAGGTTCGCTGCTTCCCAGCGACCGGGTCCGGCAGGGGCCACGTCAAAGATCACTGAGGTTCCAGCCGCAGTCTCACGGCTCCCATCTGCAATCTGGGTGCAGTGAAAGACGTACTCGGCAATACCCGCAGACCCGACTGAGCCCTCCTGGCGCACGACTCCCATACCGACGGGCGAGTCAAATGACAGCACGACCCCTAGGCAGCCTGTCCTCATTGACGATTGCCCATTAGTGAGGCCGCCCGCCCGCCATCAAGTCAATGGCATGGGGAATCACGTCCAAGACTGCTTCCAGCGTCTCCACTGTCCCTTTGGGTGAGCCCGGTGTGTTCAGAATCAGCGCTGCACCCCTGGTCCCGGCCAATGCCCGGCTGAGGCGACCAAGCCCCTTGGAGTTGCACAAACGCATTGCCTCGGCCAATCCTGGAGCATCTCTCTCAAGCGCAAGCTTGGTGCCTTCTGGAGTCAGGTCACGCGGCCCGAACCCAGTCCCACCGGTGGTCACAATCAGGCCGTTGAATCCCTCGGCACACGAAACCAGTTCATTCTGAACGGACTCGATGCCATCAATGATCTGGATCCGCTCAACTACCGTCCAACCCGCGCTCTCCAGCCGATCGCTCAGCGCCCGGCCCGACTTGTCTTCTCGCGTGCCCGCAATCACACCATCGGACACGGTGATGACCTTGGCCAGCAACGGCTTCTTGTCGGTCGACACATGACTGGATTGGGAATGATCCGAGTGGCTGGACGTCGAGGTCTTGTTGTCAGCGTGAGTCACCTGACCAGTCTGCCCCCTAACGTGTCTTCTTATGGCTCAATCTGAGAATCAGTCCGACAGTGACTTTGGCCCGCCTCTGCGTCCTCAAACGGTCGCGGTCACCGTTGGTCGCCCAGCCGGATACGGCGATCCACTCAATGTTCCGATCAACCTGGCCTCCAACTTTCGCCAAAGCGGCGAAGGAGCCCCAACCGGACCAACAGATGACTCCCGGATCTATAGCCGCGGCGGCGGAACCGAGACTTGGGCTGCATTCGAAGAAGCAATGGGAGCCCTCGAAGGGGGCAACGCCATCTCCTTCGCTTCGGGTATGGCGGCGGTTGCCTCCATCTTTGCCTGGCTCGAGTCAGGCTCTACTGTCTTAGTTCCCGAAGACTGCTACCACGGGGTGGCAGAAACCGTGAACGACGGTGAGGCTCGCCTCGGCTGGATCGTACAGCGACTGCCAGGAAGCGACACCGACGCCTGGCTGGAGGCCATTCCCAGCGCTGATCTGGTCTGGCTTGAATCGCCCTCCAATCCCCTGATGGAAATTGCCGATATTCCCACCTTGTGCACTGCCGCCAAGGAAGCCGGAGTCGCCTGCGCCGTCGACAACACCTTCGCTACTCCCCTCCTTCAGCGTCCGTTGGACCATGGCGCAACCTTCAGCGTGCACAGCGCCACCAAGTTCATTGGCGGGCACTCAGACCTACTGATGGGTGTTGTCGTTTCCCGCGACACCGAAGCCCTGACCGCCATTGACCGACGCCGTCTGCTCGGCGGAGCCACCCCTGGTGCCCTGGAATCATTCCTGGCCCTGCGCGGTCTGCGAACTCTTCCTATCCGGCTCGAGCGGGCGCAAGCCAACGCCGAGGAGCTGGCAATTCGACTCTCTGAACATCGGATCGTGAGCCGAGTCCGCTATCCCGGCCTGCCCGAGCACCCAGGCCACGAGCTGGCTTCCACCACCCTCGGTGGCCCGGGAGCCATGCTGAGTTTCGAGACAATCGGGTCGGCTACATCAGCCGATATTCGCCTGTCTCGTCTTCGAGTAATCAGCGTCGCCACCAGCCTTGGCGGTGTCGAGTCCACCATCGAGCGGCGGGCCAAGCAGGCGGGCCAAGAGCATCTTCCCGAAACCCTGATGCGCCTCAGCGTTGGCATCGAGCACATTGAGGATCTCTGGGCCGACCTGGAACAAGCCCTTGACGGCGGTAGCTAACCAGAACTCGCTACTCCGGGCCCCAATGACGGCATAGCGACCTGGGTAATTCATCAACTGGCGAAACCGGTCACCAGGTGTCATACTCGCCTCCTGACCTGACCCGAGCACCCGCTGCATAGCCGGTGCTCGGCTCGCGAACCAGGAGAACACCGTGAAGATTCTTTTTGCTGACTCTGTCGATGACAGTCGCCTCAACGTTCTACGCGAGGCTGGTCACGAATGCATCGTCGATCCAAGCCTCGATGCCGAGTCTCTTCCCGGTCAGGTCGGCGATGCGGAAGTCCTCGTTGTTCGGAGTACCAAGGTAAGCGACAAGGCAGTCGCTGCCGGATCATCGCTTTCGCTCATTGTCCGGGCCGGAGCCGGAACCGACAATGTGGACAAAGCAGCAGCCTCCGCCGCAGGAATCTATGTCTGCAATGTGCCAGGCAAGAACGCCATTGCCGTAGCCGAACTCACCATGGGACTGCTTCTCGCCATTGACCGAAACCTGGCTGACAATGTAGCCGACCTTCGCAACGGGGTCTGGGACAAGGCTCGCTACACGAAGGCCTCAGGACTGGCCGGCAAGACCCTCGCCATCATCGGCCTCGGTGAGATCGGCTTAGCCGTCGCCGAACGAGCAAAAGCTTTTGGACTCTCCGTCATTGCTGTTCGTAAGGATCACCGATCTCCGCAGGCTCAAGCCAGAATCCGCAGTGTCGGTGTGCGCCTAGTAGCAGACACCGCTGCTCTGCTGAAGGAATGCGACATCGTCTCCATCCATGTTCCAAAGTCGCCAGAAACCGTCGGCTTGGTCGATGAAGCCTTCCTGGCCCAACTTCGCGACGGCGCCGTCGTTCTCAATACCTCACGTGGCGACATGGTCGACGAAGCCGCACTGCTCCAAGCCATGAATGAGCGCGGCTTCCGGGCCGGCCTTGATGTCTGGCCTAGCGAACCGTCAAAGTCGACCGGCGAATTCAATAGTGAGCTGGCCAAGCACCCCGCCGTGGTTGGAAGCCACCATATTGGGGCGTCAACCCAGCAGGCTCAAGAAGCAGTGGCCGACGGAACAGTCGAAGTCATCAATGCCTATGCAGCTGGAACAGTCCGCAACTGTGTCAACCTCGACACCGACACCGCCGGGAGCATCGTGCTCAACGTCCGCCACCTCGATGAGGTCGGCGTTCTGGCCAAGGTATTCGCCGTCATCCGGTCCAATGGCCTCAGTGTCAAGCAGATGCAGAACCAGGTATTTGCTGGTGGCCAGGCCGCAGTAGCCACCATCAATATTGATGGAGCTTGCAGCGAAGCTTTTCTCACTGAAGTTGGTGAAATCGAAGAGGTTCTCTCTACCTCAACAACTGCCTCCGACGCACCATCGGCTAAGGGCGGTTCCTGAGATGGCTGATGTAACTCCCGCCGAACTCCGCATTGTTGACGAAGCCTGGTCTTCTCTGGTGCCTTCACCCGCCCATGACTCACTCAGCCCGAAAGAACGCCGCGAGTTCCTGAGTGCCAACCCATCCAGCTATCTGGGTGTGACCCGTGGGCCAGAAGATCTACCACCGGGTCAAGACATGACGAACGAGGACCTTCTTCTGGATGGTCGTCGTTCCTTTGAGGCCCTGCTGGATCAGGGGGCATTCACCCCAATCATGGCTCGTCAATTCTTCCTCTATCAACTGGAAACCGTCGACCACATCCAGACCGCTATTGTCGGCAATGTCGCCACCACCAACTTTGCTGATGGCAACGTACGTCTTCATGAACTGGTGCAGCTGGACCGCGCAACTCACCTCAGCCGCCATCTCTCGGTGGTTGGAGCCCAATCCAGTCCAATCGCCTTAGCCCATCGCGGGTCTGAGGAGTTGGACGGCATTGTTCAGCATGCAGTCAACAAAACCGAAGCAACGCTCTCCTTCGCTGTCAGTGGCGGTGTGACGCAGCGGATCTGGGAGATCACCGACGAGGCAGTCAACCATCGAATCGAGCAGCTCCTGTCCAAGGAGAATCTGTACCTCATCGATGGTCACCACCGCGCTGCTGCGGCCCGGGCCCATCAGCAGGCGGTCGCCGACGAAGCAAGTGACTACATTTTGAGCGCCATCTTCACCGCGTCGGAGCTTCGAAATCGGGCCCATCACCGGGTGCTTTCTTTGGGTGAGCGAACCGAGGAGTTCCTAAACCAGCTGCAGGAACAGCTCCCGGTCAGGGTCGTGACGAGTCAGGCCGATTCCGAAGCCCGCAACCCTGATGAGATTGCCCTCTGGGCTGGCGATCAGTGCTTCTTGGTGACGGTGCCCTTCACCTTCACGCCCGCTGCCATCGATCCATCCGCGGTCGTGCCGACGGAGCAGGGAGCGATCGAGCATTCATCCATCAGCCCGGCAGAGCGTCTCGACAATCTCGACCCGGTCCGTCTTCAACGGGGAATCATCGGACCATTGCTTGGGGTTGATGGTTCGTGGTCTGGTGAGCAACTGACGTATCGGCCAGGCGTCAAGCCGGTCGAAGAGCTACGAGCGGACACCAAGGACAAAGACGAGGTCTTATGTGTGATGCGGCCGGTGCTTATTCAGGATCTGCTGGACGCATCAGACGAAGGCCTCGTTATGCCTCCCAAGTCAACCTACTTTGAACCCAAGGCTCGCTCGGGCATTTTTGTCAGACACCTCAACTAGATCGGACAAGACCGTCTATGCATCTCTTGGGTCGGACCACCGATATTGCGTCATCACCAATCAGCGAGGCTTATGCCTGGTTAGCCAGCCGCACCAGCACCCGACATCTGATTGACCTTTCCCAGGCGGCGCCCAGTTACCCGCCTCCTCAAGCCGTAATTGACCAGGTGGCACTCACCGCCCAGGATCCAGACGGGGGCCGATACTGTCCAACAGCGGGCTTGCCTGCACTGGCTGAGGCCTTCGCCGCTGAACTTAGCCGCGACTACGGCAGCCACATAGAAGCCGATCACGTCCTGCCAACCGGCGGCTGCAACCAGGCCTTCTGCGTCACCGTCTCGGCCTTGGCTGACACTGGCGACGAGATCATCTTGCCGGTGCCCTACTACTTCAATCATGAGATGTGGCTGAGGCTGGATGGCATCACACCAAGACTGCTCCCGACCGATGAATCATTTGTTCCTGACCCGGCCGAAGCCAAGAAGCTGATCACTGAACGAACCCGCGCCATCGTGCTGGTCACCCCCGGCAATCCGACCGGAGTCACCATTGCGCCAGCCATCATCCAGGCATTCTTCGAACTAGCCCAAGAGCACAATATTGCCCTCATCGTTGATGAGACCTATCGCAACTTTCGCCCAAGTCAAGATGCTCCTCATCCGCTCTACAACCAGCCAGCTTGGGAAGAAACTGCAATCTTCCTGCATAGCTTCTCCAAGGATCTTGCTATCCCGGGCTACCGCGTCGGAGCAATCGTGGCTGGAGCTTCCTTCCTTCACGAAGCAATGAAGCTGCTGGATTGTGTGCAAATCAGCCCAGCACGAATCAGCCAGGAAGCCGTTGTAGCCGGACTCACCAGGTCAGGAGATTGGCGAACGGTGCAGGCCGCCAGGATTCGAGGACTATTGGAACAGTTCCAGTCGGTCATGGCCAATCGTCCCGGTGGCTTTGAACTGGCGAGCTCCGGTGCGTTCTTTGGCTGGGTACGCCATCCGTTTCCCCATCTGGATACTGCCGAAGTCGTTCGTCGACTGGTTATCGATCATGACGTGTTACTCATCCCCGGTACGGCGTTCACGCCGACCGATGAGCGATGGCTACGAATGAGCTATGCCAATCTCACGCCGGAGCAATTCCCCATTCTGGCTGAGCGGCTGGTCGATTTTGCCGAAGCTGTTTCTAGAGACGTCGCCGAGTAACAACATCACGAGCCCCTCTTGACCTGCCAGAGCATCATGCCGTCGGTCTCGGTTGGCAGCAGATAGGCAACCCGGTTTGAGACCATCCAAGGTTCTGGCACTAGTTCCGGATCTGACATGAACGGCAAGAGTTCGAGTTCGGGGTGTTTGGTCAGCACAGCGTGCAGGACCGCCGGACCCTCTTCATTCGTCAAGGTGCAAACGCTGTAGGTCAGAACTCCCCCAGGCTTGAGCAGGCCCAGACCCGACTCAACCAGGTCGGTTTGCAGCTGACCCAGCCTGATCGGAGCCGCCGAGTCGACTCGCCAGCGCGCATCAGCCCGCCGTCGCAAGCTGCCAAGCCCACTACAAGGAGCGTCGATCAGGACATGATCCACCGAGCCTGGGCGCAGTGGCGGCTGCAAGCCATCCCCAACAAAGGCGTGAACGTCACTGCCCAGCCGCGCTGCGTTGGCCCGAACCAAGGACGAGCGATGAGGACGAAGATCGCCAGCAAAGACAGTTGCCCCCATACCGGCAAGTGCGGTGGCCTTCCCACCCGGCGCAGCACAGAGATCAACAATGACCGTTCCCGTGAGATCGCTACTACCAGTAGCGTTGCGAATCACAGAATCTCGAACCGTGTCACAGACCATCTGAGAGGCCAGATCTTGCACATAGCCATCATCACGCCGCGTGACCGATGCGGCCTGGTTCATGGAATCTAAGGCCAGGCCAGCAGGTTCGACCCCAAGGTCCTGCTCCATCTTCTTGACGATCCAGGTGGGATAGCTGAGCCTGGTCGCGTCATTCGGCCATTCAGGGAAGGTTCCTGATTCGGCTTCCTTGGCCAGCTTGCGAAGGACTGCGTTCACCACTCCCCGACCCGGACCACGGACCGCGCCCACGGTGGCCGCGACCGCAGCATGGGGCGCCGTCTCCAAGAAGCGGAGCTGATAGGCACCAAGTCGCAGGGCAGCCCGCACCTGGTGGTCGATCTTGCTCAGAAGATAGCGCTCGATCAAGAAGTCACAGGCCCGCTGCATCCGGGTCGTGCCGTACACCAGCTCGGTGACAAAGCCTCGGTCTCGATCGCTGAGCTGGCTTCGCTCCAGCATCGGTCCGAGCACCAGATTGGCATAAGCCTCGTCTTGTTCAATTCGAACCATGGCTTTGATAGCTACTCGCCGTGCGGCGACACCAGACTCAGTCATCAATCTGCACACCCAAGGATTTGCTATTCAACCTGTTCTCCTGAGCTGAGCTGGGCTCCGTTAAGCCAGTCGCTGGCAGCCATACGTGGCTTGCCTTCGGGCTGCACCACAACCAGGCTGATCGCACCCTCAGCCGTCCCGATTGCTGAACCGTCAATCTGTCCCGGAGCAAGATCGGTGCGCTCATCCAGCTCAGCCTCCCAGATACGCAGGCGTTTCTTGCGAAACAGACTCCAGGCTCGACCCAGACGAATCTGGCGATCGATCTGGACCGCCGCCTGGTTCCAACTGATTCGATACTCGTCGTTCTGGATCTTCTGGGCGTAGACCGTCTCACCGACCTGTGGCTGGGGCTCGCCCAGGCCTTCCTGCAATGACTGCACCAGCAGCTGTGAGCCAACCTCGACCAGCTCGGTCCGCAGCGTCTCCAGTGTGGCCTTCGGTCCAATCGGTACTTCCACAACTCGGTATATCCCGCCGGTGTCTAGGCCTTCTTCCACCGCCATAACACAGACCCCTGTCGTTGGATCACCTTCCAGGAGAGCCCGTTCCACTGGAGCTGCACCGCGCCAGCGAGGCAGCAAGGAGAAATGCAGATTGATCATGGGGATCTTGACCAGCAGGGGAGGACGAATGATCTGCCCAAAGGCCACAACAACCGCCAGGTCAAGTTCCAGCTCCATCAGGTCATCGATCGAGTCTGTGACCGGTAGCCCAAGTTCAAGGGCACAGGCCTTGACCGGGCACGGGCTGAGTCCGGAGCCTCGGCCACGACGACGGTCTGGAGCGGACACCACCAGGGCTATCTCAAAGCCCGCGGTGTGCAAAGCCCGCAAAGGTGGCACCGCAATATCAGGGGTGCCCAGATATGCGATTCGTTTGACGACGTTTGGCGGCATGGCCAACACCGCTTCGCTCGGATCAACCGTCTCACTCAAGTCATTGCTCACGGCAGGCTGAGCCCGCCAGAGCGAGACCGAAAAAGACCTTTCTCCTTCGCCTCTTTCTCTCGGGAGCCATCGAGGTCCAAAAAGGTCTCCCGCAGAGTGATCAGAGCATCTTTACGGGTCTCGTCATCCAGTCGGTCAATCAACAAGATCCCGTCCAGGTGGTCCATCTCATGCTGAAAGAGCCGGGATTGCAACTCGTCGGCCTCGATAGAGACTTCTTCACCGTCCAGGTCATAGCCCGTGATATGGATTTCCTTGGGCCGGGTGATCTCCCAGTGAAGCCCGGGCACCGATAGGCATCCTTCTTCGTAGAGCCATTCGTCACGCGATTCTTGGATTACCGGGTTGATGATGATTCCGGCTCCTTCGCCAAAGTCATAGACAAAGAATCGCTTCTGGATGCCAACCTGCGGAGCGGCTAGACCCAAACCCGGCTCGTCGTACATCGTTTGCAGCATCGAGTTAGAAACCTTGACCAGTTTCCCGTCTATGTCATCGACATCGTTGGCGACCTTGCGCAAAACGGGGTCGCCATAGAGGCGGATCTTGTAGGGGGACGACATAGCTCTCTAGGCTACCGTTGAACCCAATGGGCCAATACTTCGACGCCGAACCAACCGTTGCCTCAGCGGCCAAGACCATCGATCTTTTCCTGCCTGATCTTTCCTTGGAACTCATGACTGACCGTGGAGTTTTTAGCGGAGACCGAATCGATCCTGGTACCAAGATCCTCTTGTCAGAAGGTCCAGAAGCGATTCCTACCGATGAGTTGATTCTTGATATCGGCACCGGCTACGGACCGATCACTTGTGCCCTGGCAAAACGCAATCCTCAGGCCACGGTTTGGGGAGTCGAGATCAATGAACGGGCCCGGAGCCTCTGTGTTGAGAACGCCAAGCACAATGGCCTCGACAATCTGGAGGTCCGATCCCCCGAGGAGGTTCCCGGCAACCTCCAATTTGATCGAATCTGGTCCAATCCCCCGATCCGGATTGGCAAGACCCAGCTCCATCAACTTCTCCTCCAGTGGCTCCCCCGCCTCCAGCCGCTTGGCTCTGCCCACCTGGTGGTGCAGAAGCACCTTGGGGCCGATTCACTGCACCGCTGGCTGCAGAATCAAGGCTTCATCGTTGAGCGCCGATGTTCGCGCAAGGCTTATCGGGTTCTCGACATCACGCCAGCGCCATGACAGCCGGACCTGTCGGCTATCTCTCCTACGCCAGTCACCCTGAACCAATGAATGAGTCGCTATGACCAAACCCCTGACCCCGACCGAGCTGAAACGACTCCACCGAGATCGCCGTCGGACTACAGACTTGCGACTCTCGCTCATTTTGGATGGGGTGCAGAAACCGTTCAACGTTGGCGCCATCCTTCGCTCGGCCGCGGCCTACAAGGCGGAGACCATCTGGTTTGTTCCCCCCTCAGCCACACCAGATGAGCCAAAGGTGGCCAAGACCGCCCTTGGCTGTGATCGCCTGCTGACCTGGTCTCAAATCCCAACTGGAGTCGAGGCCGTTGCCGCCGCGAAGGCTGCAGGCTACGTGACGGTTGCGATCGAACTGACCACCAGTGCTCAGCCTCTCTTTGAGATTGATCTTGGCCCTGCCGTCTGCCTAGTCCTGGGTCACGAGGAGCGTGGAGTCAAGAAGGACACTCTCGGCGTGGTCGACCATATTGGCTACCTCCCCCAGCTTGGGAAGGTTGGCTCGCTCAATGTCGCCCAGGCCGGCACGGTGGCCCTCTATGAGGTCGCTCGTCAGCGTTGGTGCGCAGCCCAATAGTCAAGACCGTATCTACAAGCAATGCCGCTATGTCTACTTGCGAGATGAACGACTGGACCGGTAGGTCCTGGCTGCGATCAACAGGAACTTCGAGTCACGAATGAAGTAGCGATGGAACAAACGTCGGGGTTCTTGGACGAAACGGAAAAGCCATTCCATACCAATGTTTTGGATCCACTCAGGGGCTCGACGTGCCGATCCGAAGTACATTTCAAAAGACGCCCCGATGCCAAGAAAGACCGGCAGCATTGCCTGGTCGGGCCACTTCTCCAAGAGTTCCTGAATGAGGAGACTGGCCTTGGGGAAGCCAATTCCGACGAAGACGTAGTCGACCTCTCTTCCGCCTCCAGCTACGTGCTCGGCAACCGCCGCCAGCGCAGTTTCCACCACACTCGAAACCTGGGTCGGGTCATTGCCGTCAATCATTGGGGGAACAACCACAACGACATCGGCATGCTCGGACCGCAATGCCTCCGCGGTCCGGTCATTGGCCGCAAGAACCAGGACACCGGCTCCAGCAGATACCAGACGAGGCCACAATTGGTCGACAAGCGAGCTTCCAGCCAAACGCGCTGCCAAGGAGACACCACAGCGCCTGGCGAGCAGAATCAGCGGCTGGCCGTCAGGAAGCACACACCAGCCCTCCGAGAAGTGGGTAGAAACCGACTCGTCCTTGATCTCGGTGAGTTGCACCACGATGTCAACGTTCGGGGTCGCAACCACTGGAAGACGATCTGGTTCTGCCCTCCAAGCCTTCGCCTCAAGGGCTTCAACAATCCCATCGAGACTCGCGGCGTCAACCAGGCTCATGCCAAGAAATTCGCGGCGCACAAACGCGGATTGGGACGCGTCGAGCGGACCAGTCATCGGTGCAGTCATGCAGCTGCACCTGGACGGTGGGGTCCATGGCTCTTCAATTCAGCTCCCGAAATGGGGCAGAACTTCATTGTGAACACCGTGCGGGTAGGGAACTATCTACTTCTATTGTCGACCAGGCGTCGCTAATCTGTAGCACTTGTCGGGGCCTCGCGTCGTTCTCACCGAGAAATCTCACGCTCTTGGCGGATCGACCACAAGACGTACGCGCTCCTTCGGTCGAATGGCGTCCTCGAGGATGTCGGCCATGAGCGCAGGGTCGGCGGCTCGAAGCAGATACTTCCCATCCGCTCGTGGCCCCATGACGGCAAGATCAGATCGACCTCGTAGGGGGTCAAGAAAGGCCTCCGCTCCGGCCCCACTGACTTCGGTCAACGCTCCAAAGGGAGGGAATCCCGCTTCTTGTCTAATCTCGCTTTCGCCGCGGGCCAGCCGGTCCGGATTGGCTTCCAGAGCAGAACGTAATACTCGGTGTTCTGGACTACGGGTCTGGATGAGAAGCCGTCCGGGTGGTTTTCCTTCACGACTGCCCGCCAGTCTGGCTGCCCGAACAATCAAGCCCATCGCTTGCTCCGCCGCCCGATACCGGGGTGCTAAGAGTTCCTGGTCGAAGTCCAAGAAGACCACGGCCTCTGCCTGGGTTACCCGATGGAGCAGAGCCTCGGTTCCTATCAGGATTCGAGTATTCGGTATCTGGTCAGACTTCTGGTCCGACGTCACCTCGGCCACAGGTTCTCTCGCCAGGGCCTCCAGCTCTTCACGCGCCCGGCTAACCCCAAGGCGAAGACGTTTCAGCTTGGTGCCCGAGCAACGGATACAGATCAACGGTCGAGTCTCGGTCGGCTCATCTGGGCCTAGCCCTTTAGCCACCAACTGGCCGTCGATCTCCTTCATCAACTGATCGCCGGTCGCGCTGCGAACAAGCTCTCCGCATGAGCCACAGGCCAGCATCTGGGCCCGGCCCTTGCGGTTCAACAAACACAGCACCCGTCCAGTCGTCGTGCGCAGCAGCTCTGCCAGCTCTGCAGAAAACAGCCCGCCCTGCGACGAATCGCCGGAGCGACGATCGATGACTCCGACAATGGGCCAGCCTGCGCGTTCTTGCGAGCGGCTGACTGTGAGGACCCGGTCAGCGGCATGAAGTGCGCTGACTGAGGGCGCAGCTGAGACTAAGACACAGGGAACATTGCTACGTCTGGCTCGCTCAATCGCCACCTCCCTGGCATGCCAGGTTGGATTGCGTTCTTCTTGCATCGCCTCATCATTCTCGTCCAGAATCAGAATCCCGGCGAGCTGAGCAACGGTGGCCCAGATTGCCTTCCTGGCCCCGATGACCATGCCACCGGCGGCTCCCAGACCCCAGTCCCGTCCAGCGAGGGCGACTCTTCCTCCGGAACGGCGAACCTGCGCACCCAAGGCCCGGGCCTCAGCCACACTTGGCGTAACCACGATTGAATCTCCTAGTCGGGCCACTGTTTGCAGGAAAACCAAGGGATCCTCGGTCGGGGATACTCGAACAACCGTGAGCCCCGATTGAGAGAAAGCCTCGGCGGCGAGCTTCGCTAGAGGACCAACATCCGGAGCACCGAATCCTTGGGTCTGTGGTCCTGGAGGGACCGTGAACGTCATCTTGTCAGGCGAGGCCGACTTCATGATCGGTGCCAGGCGACCGGCATAGCGGTGGGCGGCCCATTGGGCTACATCGATGACTTCCTGAGATGGCCCGCGTGACGACAGCTTGGTGATTTCCTTCAGCTTCACGCCCTCCGGAGGCGTGACGTCAAGAGCCGTCACCCACCCTCCTACTTGTCGGCCATGCAGATTGACTCGAACCAAGCTGCCAATGGCCACGGTTCCCGCCCATTTGGCGGGAACCGTGTAATCAAAGAACTTGGCCAAGCCCGAAACGTCGGGTAGCACTCGACAGACGCGAGCCACTGCCCCGGTTGTCTCGGGAGTCACGAATTGCTGCTAGAGGTTGAGGGCAGACTTCAGCGCATCAACTCGGTCGGTGCGTTCCCAGGTGAAGGACTCAGGATCGGTGCGACCAAAGTGGCCATAAGCCGCTGTCTTCTTGTAGATCGGACGGCGCAAGTCAAGGTCTCGCAGGATGGCAGCTGGGCGCAGGTCAAAGATGTCCATCACTGCGGCACTGATGGCCTCCGGATCAACGTTTTCGGTGCCGAAGGTATCGACCAGGACCGACATGGGCCGAGCGACACCAATGGCGTAGGCGACCTGGACCTCACATCGTGCGGCAGCCCCAGCGGCAACAAGATTCTTGGCTACCCAACGGGTGGCATAGGCGGCAGAGCGATCAACCTTGGAGGGATCCTTGCCCGAGAAGGCGCCGCCGCCATGTCGGGCCGAACCACCGTAGGTGTCGACAATGATCTTTCGGCCGGTGAGTCCGGCATCGCCGACTGGTCCACCAATAACAAAGCGGCCAGTTGGATTGACCAGAACTTCATAGTCGTCGCCAGCAAAGGCCTCGGGGATGACTGGCCGGATGACGTGCTCGATGAGGTCGGGACGGATCATCGAATCACGGTCGATGCCGTCGTCGTGCTGGGTCGAGATCAGAACAGTCCGCAAGCGGACGGGGCGACCATCTTCGTAATCGAAGGTGACCTGAGTCTTGCCGTCGGGACGGAGGTACGGGATGGTTCCTGCTCGTCGAGTTTCAGCCAGTTGCTCTGCCATGCGGTGAGCAAGGTCAATCGGTTGGGGCATGAGAACATCGGTCTCATCGCAGGCGTAACCGAACATCATGCCCTGATCGCCAGCGCCCTGGTCATCGATTGAATCGCCGGTCGACCCGCTCTCGCGAATCTCCTCGGACTTGTCAACGCCCTGGGCAATGTCGGCGGATTGCTCGTCGATGGCAACCATCACGCCACATGTCTTGCCGTCAAAGCCGTAAGACTCGGTGTCATAGCCAATGTCAGTCAGGGTGTTGCGCACCACCGATGGGATATCTACATAGGCGGTGGTTGTAATCTCGCCAGCAACAATGACCAGGCCAGTGGTCACCATGGTCTCACACGCCACTCGTGACTGGGGATCTTGTTCCAGCAGGGCATCGAGGATGGCATCTGAGACCTGGTCGGCCATCTTGTCGGGGTGGCCCTCGGTCACCGATTCGGATGTGAATGTAAAGTTCTTGCTCACGTGATTTCGTCTCCTAGCAGATTAGGTGCTGGATCTGGCCGGCTTCGTAGAAGTCTTATCGGCAGAAACAACAGTATTGAAGACAGCACGGGCGATCTCGTCCTTGCCACGCAGGGAAACCTGGGTGGTCGAGCCATCGGCACCATAAATGGTGACAGCATTGGTGTCGTGGGCAAAACCCACGTCTGGGGCGGAGACATCATTGGCGACAATGAAGTCCGCCCCCTTTCTTTCTAGCTTTGACTGGGCATTTGCTGCCAAGTCGTTGGTCTCCGCGGCGAAACCGACCAAAACCTGGCCCTGTTTCTTCTTTTGACCCAGCTCAGCCAGAATGTCAACGGTTCGTTCCAGAACGATCTGGGGTGTACCGTCGGCCTTCTTGATTTTTCGCTGGGCCACGTCAACCGGGCGGAAGTCGGCAACCGCAGCCGCCATGATGATCACGTCGGCTGCGTCTGCATACCTCGTGACCATCTCATGCATCTGTGCTGCCGTTGTCACGATTTCCTGGTTCACGGTGGGAGAAATGGGAAGCTTGTTGGTGGTAATCAGGGTGACTCGCGCACCCCGTCGATTGGCCTCAGCTGCAAGGGCATAGCCCTGCTTGCCGCTTGAATGATTACCAATGAAGCGAACTGGATCAATGGCTTCACGGGTGCCACCAGCGGTGATGAGCACTGAGTGATCGGCGAGGTCCTTTGGCGACAATGCCCCGCGTACGGCGTCAACGATTGTTTCTGGCGAGGCGAGTCGGCCCTTACCCGAGTCACCACCAGCTAGTCGCCCCTCCTCGGGAGGAACGATCAAGACTCCCCGCTCAAGAAGGATCTCGATATTGTCTTGTACCGACGGGTGCTCCCACATCTCGGTGTGCATGGCGGGACAGACTATGACGGGGGCTTCGGAGGCAATCAGGGTTGCCGACAGCAGATCGGCTGAGCGACCTGTCCGGTAGTCGGACAAGATTCGGGCCGTGGCTGGGCAGACCACAATCGCCTCGGCACTTTGGCCCATCCGGGTGTGCGGAATAGGATCCTCATCCTCGAACAGGCTGGTCTTGGGGGCCTCTGAAGCGAGCGCTTTGAAGGTGGTTAGGCCCACCATGTTCAGAGCAGCATCGGTCAATATCGGAGTGACATGCGCTCCGAGATCAATGAGTCTGCGACAGACTTCTATCGACTTGTAGGCAGCAATTCCGCCGGTGACGCCAAGGACAATGCGTTTGCCAGCCAGTTGACCATCGAGACGAGAAAGATCGTCGGCCATGGCAGAATCCTCGAACAGGCCGCTGCTACTAGGCGGCGTCGTCGTCAGTGTCAGAGCTTCCCCGGACCGGAACAATCTTGTCCGCAGCAATCTCTTCAAAGGCGATGCTGAGAGGCTTGCGAGCCACTGAAGTGACCTGTGGTGGAATCTTGTTGCCAAGGCCATCACCAAGCTGACCAAAGTATGAGTTGATCTCCCGAGCTCGGGTCGAGGCGAAGGTACAAAGTGAGAACTTTGAACCAGCCCGTTCCAGCAAGCCTTCGATCTTGGGGGATGTCATCGTGTTATACAACTCAGCCATTTGGCAAAACCTCCGAAAGAACCATTCTAGCGCCTTTGGAGCGCAGAACGGATGACCTGGTACATCTCTTTGACCGTGTCCTCGATCTTGATGTTCACGATGGGGTGTGCTCCCAGCTCCACACCAGCCGTCGCTTCTTCCTGCGCCTTGGCCAAACGCTGGGCCACCTTGTGCTCCGGATCTCCTCGATGTCGCAACCTGGCCTCTTGCTCAGCGGCGGAAGGAGCCTCGAGAAAGATCAGCAAACAGTCGAGGTCTTGGGCAATCACTTGTCGTGCGCCCTGAACATCGATCTCCAGAATCTGCACCTTTCCCGGTGTTTCCTCAGGGATGGGAGTCCCGTAATAGTTGTCAAGGAACTCCGCGTGTTCAAGGAATCCACTGTCCTCGATACGTTGTTCGAATGCCTCACGAGTGACAAAGACGTAGGCATCATCGGCCTCACCTGGTCTTTGCTCACGAGTGGTCCAAGAGCGGCTCAGCCAGATCTCAGACGGGTACTGCCGCAGCAACTCTGCCACCACGGTCCCCTTGCCAACACCACCAGGGCCGGAAACGACAACAATGAGTGAGCGACTCTCGCCCGAATCTTCACACATGAATCGAAGCTCGCTATCCGAACTCGGCCAAAAGTGCTTGCTTCTGTTGCGGACCAAGTCCAGCGAGACGCCTTGACTCGGCGATACCAATGGTTTCCATCATCCGCCGAGCTTTCACCTTGCCTACTCCGGGCAGGGATTCTAAGACGGCCAGAACCTTGGTCTTGGCAATGACCTCGTCTCCTTCAGCCTGAACCAGCAGCTCGGCGAAGGTGAGTGAGCCCATTTTTAGCCGCATCTTTAGCTCGGCACGCGTCCGACGGACCTCACCCGCCTTCACCAGGGCGGCGCGACGCTGTTCGTCAGTCAGTTTGGGGGGTATAGGCATGGGCGCAGTCTACCGCTCAACGAGACCGGCAAACAGGTCAGCTGCTGCTGCCGCCGGATCATCAGCAAGAGTGACGGCGCGACCAATGACGAGGAGATCGGCACCCTCGGCCAGCGCTTCTTCTGGGGTTACCGCCTTGGGTTGATCATGTCGATCTCCGCCAGCAGCTCGAATGCCAGGCACAACGCGCAGGGTTCGGGGGGCAAGTTCTCGCAGATCTTTCAGGTCAGACGCTGCGCAGACAATTCCGCCACAACCAGCCTCAACGGCCACTCGCAGGCGAGCCGGAACAATGTGCTCAGGAGCTTCGGCATCACTGGTCAAGACGGTGATGGCCAGGGCTGTAGGAACAGGCAAGTCGGCCTCTCGTGCCCCGTTCTGGAAACCTTCGACCCCAGCACGGAGCATGGCCGAACCACCATGAGCATGCATGGTCAGGTAGGAGACTCCGAGCGCGCCGGCGACGGTGGCCGAGCGAGCAACGGTGGTCGGAATGTCATGCAGCTTGATGTCGAGGAACACATCAAAGCCCATATCGATCATTGAACCAATGGCATCGGGCCCAGCGGCGGTGTAAAGCTCTAGCCCGACCTTGGCCACGCCAAACCACGGGGACAATTGTTTCGCCAGCCGGTTGGCCAGGACCAGATCATCGACATCGAGAGCTAGCGCCATCTTTGATCGCAGTTCTGGGGGGAGGCCTTCGTTCGCCATATGGGTTCTTTTCCTTCTAGTAGTCGGATTCGCGGTACCGGGTTTCCAGTATCGCATTTCCAGCAATCGGTATTTCCATTGATCGGTCGCCCCGACAAACTGGGTTCAAAATCTCGCTTTTCCGATGACATCAGAAAACTTGGAGATCCCCTGTTTAGCGCACCACGAGGCCAAGTCGGTGGTTAGTCGACCACAGATTCTTGGGTCGGAGAAGTTTGCAGTCCCAACCTGGACAGCGCTGGCACCGACAAGAGCGAACTCGATGATGTCTTCGACGGTGGCCACGCCGCCAACGGCGACAATTGGCAAGCCCGGGAGAGCACGATGTACATCGGCTACCGCCTTGACCGCCAAGGGATGAATCGCTGGCCCAGAAACGCCGCCAGCGCGACCGGGCTCACCAGTAGCAACACCCAATCGAGGCTTGCGAGTAACCGGGTCGATCGCCAGGCCAAAGAAGGTGTTGATCAGTGTTACCGCAGCTGCTCCCCCTTGTGCCGCCGCATCAGCAATGTCGGCCAACCCCGGCCCAATGTTGGGGCTCAGCTTCGCCCAGCGCGGCCGACCGCAAACTTCGGTTGCCGCCAACACTGCCTCAGTTACTGCTGGCGAATGAGCAAAGAGCTCATTTCCCTTGTCCGTATTCGGACACGAGATGTTGACTTCGACCGCAATGACCTCATCTGGAGCGTCTGCCAGCATGGCGGCGGCAATGGCGTAGTCCTCAACCGATCGGCCCCAGATGGAAACAATGACTGAGGCCCCAACCCGCTGCAGATCAGGAAGTTCGCTGGCCAGCCAGGCCTCCACCCCATCGCCCTGAAGCCCGACGGAATTGATCATGCCGGACGGAGTCTGATGGACCCGGATTGGTGGATTGCCTGCACAGGCAAAGTGGGCCAACGATTTCACGACGACCCCACCAAGCAGTGACAAGTCGACATAGGCCGACAGTTCCGCTCCATGTCCAGCGGTGCCCGAAGCAGTCAGGATTGGGGAGGAAAGCTCAAGATCTCCCACTCGAGTCGACAGATCAGTCACAACAACTCAAGATCTGGCCGCAAGGATGCTCTGCAAGGATCGCACCTCAAACTCGTGGGCTTGCCAGTCGGTGAGACCACGAGCCATGGCCCGTGCGGCTGAAAGGGTGGTGATCAGCGGAACCCCAGATTGGGCGGCCGCCATGCGGATGTAGGAACCGTCAGCCCGAGCTCCTTGTCCTTTTGGTGTATTGATGACCATGGAGACCGCACCATCCTCGATGAGATCCACAGCTGTCAGACTTCCTCCCTCGGCCCGAGTCTGACCCTCTTCGATCTTGGCGACGACCGACTCCACCTCAATCTTGGCGTCGGCCAACACAGCCGCCGTGCCCTCGGTAGCGGCGAACCGATAGCCAAGATCGGCAAACAGACGAGCGACCTCAATCCCTGCCGACTTGTCACGATCAGCCAGAGACAAGAAGATGGTGCCACCAATTTCAATAGTCGTTCCCGCAGCAAGCTGGCTTTTCACAAAAGCCAAGCCAGGACTCACATCCAGACCCATGACCTCGCCGGTCGACCGCATTTCGGGGCCGAGCAAGGCATCAGTTTCGGGGAAGCGATTGAATGGCAGCACGGCTTCTTTCACCGACCAATGGCCAACGACTGGTTCCATTGGCAGTCTTTTCTCCGACCGCAGCTCCTCCAGCGTGGCTCCAGCCATCACCCGGGCGGCGATCTTGGCCAGCGGCCTGCCCGTCGCCTTGGCCACAAAGGGCACGGTTCGTGACGCCCGAGGGTTGGCTTCAATTACGAATACCTGGCCGTCCTTGACCGCATACTGCACATTGATGAGTCCGACCACGTCCAAGGCGGCCGCGATTCGACGGGTGTACCTCTCCAACACCCCAATGGTGTCGGGGCCTAGGTTTGGTGGTGGAAGAACACAGGCCGAATCGCCTGAATGCACTCCCGCTTCCTCCACGTGTTCCATCACGCCGCCGATTAGGCAGTCACCGGTCTTGTCCCGGATGGCGTCAACATCCACCTCGGTTGCATCTTCCAGGAAGCGGTCGACTAGGACTGGCCGTTCGGCTGACAGTCCGCCTTCCTTTCCCAGTGAACCAATGGCACTGAGTGCATCCATTGCCTTGGCCAGATCGTCTTGACCATAGACAATCTCCATTGCTCGACCACCGAGCACATAGCTGGGACGAACGAGGGCGGGAAAGCCAATGCGCTCGACGACCGCAGTCGCTCCGTCCAGATCAAGGGCGGTCCCACCTGCTGGTTGAGGAATCTCCAACCGGGCACAGACCGATGACCAGGCTTCGCGATCTTCGGCGGCATCAATTGATGCCGGGCTGGTGCCGAGCACGAGCTCGGACGGCAACAAGTCGGCTAACTTCAACGGCGTTTGGCCACCAAGGGACACAATCACGCCAACGGGGTTCTCGGCCTCGATAACGTTCATGACGTCCTCATAGGTCAGCGGCTCGAAATAGAGCCGGTCCGACGTGTCGTAGTCCGTCGACACTGTCTCGGGGTTGCAGTTGACCATGATGGTTTCGAACCCTGCGTCACGCAGAGCAAAGCTGGCATGCACACAGCAATAATCGAATTCGATCCCCTGGCCGATCCGATTGGGGCCAGAACCAAGAATGATGATCTTCTTCTTGTCGCTCTCCCTAACTTCTGACTCGTCCTCATAGGTCGAATAGTGATACGGCGTCATTGCCTCAAACTCAGCTGCACAGGTATCAACCGTCTTGAAAGTGGTGATGACTCCAGCTGATTTACGAGCCGCCCGAGCCACTAGCTCATCGGTACCGAACAAGACACCAAGTTGGGCATCACTAAAGCCCATCTGCTTCGCCCGCTTCCATTCGGCTTTGGACAGATCAGCGATGGAGCGGCCTTGAAGCGAGATCTCCGCCAGTGCTGAGCGTTCCTCCACAATCATCAGCATCTGATCCAGGTACCAGGGATCGATCTTGGACACCTCGTGGATCTTCTCCGCCGACATTCCTCGGCGTAAAGCAGCCTCGACATGCAACAGGCGGTCAGGAGTGGCAATGCCGCACTGCTCCAGCAAGTCCTCATCGCTCATGCCATCAAACTGGTCGCCAGCATCGAAACCAATCGATCCCTGCTCCAAGGACCGGAAGGCCTTTTGCAGACTCTCGGGAAAGGTCCTACCAATGGCCATGACTTCACCAACGGACTGCATCGAAGTTCCGAGCACTCCAGAGGTGCCGGGGAACTTCTCAAAAGCCCAACGGGGGATCTTGGTCACCACATAGTCAATGGCCGGTTCGAAGCTGGCCGGTGTTGAGCGAACTCCGTCGACAGCGGTGATGTCGTTGGGGATCTCATCCAGGGTGTAGCCAACAGCCAGCTTGGCCGCAATCTTGGCGATCGGAAAACCAGTCGCTTTGGAAGCCAGGGCAGATGAACGGCTAACCCGCGGATTCATCTCGATAATGACTCGTCGACCAGTTTCTGGATGGACCGCGAACTGCACATTGGACCCGCCAGTCTCAACTCCAACCCGCCGCAGGCAAGCAAAGGCCGCATCGCGCATGTCCTGATACTCGACGTCACTCAAGGTCTGTATTGGAGCGACCGTGATGGAGTCGCCGGTGTGGACTCCCATTGGATCCACATTCTCAATCGAACAGATGATGACCTGGTTGTCCAGCCGGTCACGCATCACTTCCAACTCATATTCCTTCCAGCCAACGATGGACTCCTCAATGAGGATCTCGCTGATTGGACTGGTAGCCAGACCGAAGCTGGCGACGGCTTGGAATTCTTCGGCAGTTGAGGCAATGCCCATTCCCCTGCCACCAAGAATGAAGGCGGGACGAATAATCACTGGCAGCCCGATATCAGCCACGACGGCATCAGCTTCTTGCATATTGTGGGCCACGCCGCTTCGAGGAACCTCCATGCCGATTTCCAGCATGGCCAGCTTGAACTCTTGCCTGTCCTCAGCAGTATTAATAGCAACAGCAGTTGCGCCGATCATCTCCACATCATGATCAGCCAGCACGCCGGCAGCTTCGAGCTCCATGGCCAGATTCAGCGCGGTCTGGCCACCAAGTGTTGGCAACAAGGCATCGGGCTTTTCCTTAGCAATGATCTTGGTGAGAACCTCAAGCGTGAGAGGCTCGATATAGGTGGCATCCGCAAAGTCCGGATCAGTCATGATCGTGGCCGGATTCGAGTTGGCCAGAATGACCCGGTAGCCGTCTTCCTGCAAGACACGGCATGCTTGGGTGCCCGAATAATCAAACTCGCAAGCCTGACCAATAATGATTGGTCCCGATCCAATGACCAGGATGCTCTTGATGTCGGTCCGCTTTGGCATCAGGAACTCGTCTCAGTCTTCTTGCTCGTTCCGCTGGCGATCGTTCCACCAGCAGCCGTCACGCCTGGGTTCTTGCCGTTCTTCTTCATCAGTTCGACAAATCGACCGAACAGGTAGGCCGAGTCATGGGGCCCGGGATTGGCTTCGGGGTGGTGTTGCACACTGAATATTTGCTCACCTCGAACCGAGAAACCCTCACAAACTCCGTCATTGAGATTGACATGAGTGATGTCGGCGACGTCACCGATCGATTCGGCTGAAACAGCAAAGTTGTGGTTCTGGCTGGTGATCTCAACCTTGCCAGTTGTCTTGTCCATTACCGGATGGTTGGCCCCATGATGGCCGAATGGCATCTTGTCGATCGATCCACCAATAGCGAGGGACAGAAGCTGGTGTCCAAGGCAGATTCCGAAGATCGGAATATTGCCGATGAGGTCTCGAATAGCCTGAACCCCATAGTCGACAATCTCCGGGTCACCCGGACCGTTGGACAGGAATACCCCATCGGGCTCGCGGGCAAGCACTTTGCTGGCCGGCGTGGAGGCAGGAACGACTTCGATTGACCCGAACTGGCCAAGTTTGCGAACGATGTTGGACTTGATACCAAAGTCATAGGCCACGATGTTCCAGCCTTCGCCTTGAGCCAGTCCAGCCCGGTACGAGTCTTGCGTCGTCACCTGAGCCACCAAGTCCACACCGTCGGTACCCGGCTCGGCGTTGGCTGCCGCTTTCAGCTTTTCCAAGGTCTGAGCCCCTACCCCCTCAGTGGGCCCAAAAGCCCCGGGTATGGCACCAAGGTCTCGGATGCGTCGGGTGAGACGACGAGTATCAATGCCGCCGATTCCAGCCAGACCGTGCTGAACAAGGAAATGCTGTACGTGGTCTTCTGCCCGCCAATTGGATTGGCGACGAGCCAGGCTCCGAATGATGACACCACGAGCAAACGTGCCGCGACTCTCATAGTCCTCGGCGTTGACTCCATAGTTGCCGATGTGGGGGTAGGTGAAGCTGATGATCTGACCGGCATAGGACGGATCAGTCATGATCTCCTGATAGCCCGACATTGCGGTGTTGAAGACGACCTCGCCTGAGGCAATACCACCATTGCTGACTGCCCCAACCAGCTCACCTTCGAACACACTCCCGTCAGCAAGGACCAGCGCCGCAGGCCGGGGACCGGTATCGCCGAACGGTCTCAAAAGATCGGCTTCGGCCGTCACCGGGTTGCCTCAAAGTCTTCAACCACAAACTCTCCGTTCCACAGGGTGTGACGTATCTTGCCAACAAATTCTCGTCCAGCAAAGGGAGTATTGGCCGCTCGGCTAGCCAATGCAACCGGATCAACCGTCCAGGACTTCGCTGGGTCAATCACAACCAGGTTCGCTGGCTGTCCAGCGTCGAGAATGCAGCCATGCCGACCACCAAGGCCAGCGATCTGTGCAGGCCGCCACGAAAGCAGGCCAAGTAACGTTTCGAGATCCAGGTCGAGATCGGTCATCAACACTGACAAGGCAGTTTCGAGTCCAAGCACGCCAGCCGGAGCTTGGTCAAAGGGACGCTCTTTTGCGTCAGGGCTATGGGGTGCGTGACCGGTGGCGATGGCATCAATAGTTCCGTCCACCGCAGCATTCTGGGCGGCGAGCACGTCCGCCTCAGAGCGTAGGGGAGGCATCACCTTGAAGGCGGCGTCGTAGCCGGCGCACGCCCGGTCAGTCAAGGTCAGATGATGCGGCGAGACATCAGCGGTGATTGGTATCCCAACCGCCTTTGCTTCGCGAACAAGGTCAAAACTCCCGGCCATGGACAGATGTTGCAGATGGAGGCGAGCCCCCGTCAGCTTGGCCAGTGCGATGCCTTGGGCCACCATCAACTCCTCAGCCAGTCCAGGACAACCGACCAATCCAAGATCGGTAGACCATTCTCCTTCATGCATCTGGCCACCCTCACTCAGCTGCTTCAGGTCGCATTGCTGAGCAACAACGCACTGGACTCCTGAGTCAGTCTCTAGATCTTTGACGTATTCGAGGGCCCGCTGGAGAAAGCCAGCATCCTGCACACCGGACCCGCAATCAGTGAAGGTGACTACACCGAGACTTGCTAGCTCGTTCATTGGTGCCATGTGTCGTCCTTGGCGGCCCTGACTGAGGGTTCCACTGACAATCACTTCGCAGAGCGCTCCCCGTTTCCTGGTTTCCATGGCCAGGACCTGACCAGCATTGTCCAGGCAAGGGTCAGTGTCAGGCATGGCGACGATGGCGGTATAGCCCCCGAGCACCGCTGCCCGGCTTCCAGTCAGCACGGTTTCTGCTGCCTCGTCGCCTGGCTCGCCAAGGTGTGCGTGGAGGTCGACAAGGCCGGAGGTCACAATGCAGCCGCTCACATCGACTTCTCGGAACCCGTCGCTTGACGGCGTGTCTGTGCCGGCCTCAGAGAGGCCCCGACTCGACTCAGCGATCAGGCCCGTTGTTGGGTCGATGAGGACGTCGCGTTCACTGGATCCAGACTGGTCAATGACCGTGCCTCCGCGTAAGAGAATCATGTGGCACTCATACTCTCTGAATGAACCGACTTGCTCTCTGAATGAACCGACTTGGCGCCCAGACCCGGTTCATCGACGCGATCAAACTGACCCGGGCCAAGCACGTTGAATAGGATCGCCATTCGAACTGCTACTCCGGCTGTTACCTGGTCCAGCACGGCCACTCGCGGATCATCAACCACCTCGGGATCAATCTCAACCCCGCGGTTCATAGGGCCTGGGTGCATGATCACACAGCCGGAGCTCAACTTGCGGGAGCGAGCAACCGTGAGGCCATAGCTGGCTCGGTACTCGCGAACACTTGGAAGCAGTGATTGACCCATTCGCTCGTGTTGGATTCGGAGCAGGTACAGCACGTCGCTTTGTTCCAGTGACTCATCAAGGCTGGTACTCACTTCGACTGGCCAGTGTTCCAGACTTGATGGAAGCAAGGTACGGGGGGCGACAAGGGTGACGATGGCTCCCAGCTTGGTAAAGGCTTGGATATTGGACCGGGCTACTCGAGAGTGTTTGATGTCGCCGCACATCACGATTCGCTTTCCCTCCAAGGTGCCGAGGCGCTTACGGATGGTGTAGGCATCCAGCAAGGATTGGGTTGGGTGTTGATGCCAGCCATCGCCCGCGTTTACAACCGATGCCTCAGTCCAGCGTGTGATCTGTTGGGGAACCCCCGAGCTGGCATGCCGGATGACAATGGCGTCCACCCCCATTGCGTCAATCGTTTCGATCGTGTCGCGCAACGATTCGCCCTTCTTGAGCGACGAGGAGCCGGCGGAGAAGTTCACGACGTCGGCCGAAAGGCGACGGGCTGCTAGGTCGAAGCTGGTCCGTGTCCGAGTCGAGTCTTCGAAGAAAGCCAAGACAACGGTCTTTCCTCTGAGGGCTGGAACCTTAGGAACATCTCGTTGTTGCACGGCTTCGAAGGTCTCGGCTAAATCAAGAAGACCAGTGAGCTCATCTCCCGAAACGTGCTCGACCGACAGGAGATGCCTCATCGGGACATCTCGCCTAGCTCAACGCCGTCAATGGTGGCGTTGATGGTTTCATCGCGGCGAGTCGGCAAATTTTTGCCAACATAGTCTGGTCGAATTGGCACCTCGCGATGCCCCCGGTCAACCATGACCGCCAGTTGTACCGAGCGTGGTCGACCCTGGTCGATTAGTGCGTCCAGCGCAGCCCGGATGGTTCGGCCGGTGAAGAGCACATCGTCCACCAAGATGACGGTCTTTCGTCCGATGTCGAAAGGGACGTCGGTTGTTGCTTCGGGTAGGACCGGGCGAAGGTTGATGTCATCGCGGTAGAAGGCAACGTCAAGCTTGCCCACGGGAACGTTGATCGATTCAATCTCTTGCAAGGCAATCGCTATCGATTCAGCGAATGGGATTCCACCAGTTTGCAGGCCAACGATCACCAGATCGTGCAGGCTCTCATTGTGTTCAATAATCTCATGGGCCATTCGACGAATGGATCGAGCGACCGCCTCTCGATCAAGAACCTGATTTTTGGCAATAAAAACGCCCCCGTATGGGGGCGTGCGTCTACGTTCGCGTTCAGCCAAGAACGATCCTCCATCACCGTGCGAGCCTCACAGGACCCGCTTCACGGACACTTTCTGTTAGAGGACTCTAGTGACCCTTCAGGCAAGATCACACCTATGTAATTCAGAACGACGTAACTCAGTGCGGCAATACTCAGTGCGGCAATGCTCAGCCAGCTCGGTTGAGATACTCTTCGCTGCTGGCCAGGTAGGCGGCAAGAGCGAGATCATCACCGGACGTCAGCACTCCGGCCCAATAGGTGAGGCCTTCGGCATCGGGGCCACGGCCAAGTAGTTGCAGGTAGAGATCACGGACTCGTGCTCGACGACTCTCATTGGATTGATAGAAGTCGAAGGCAACAGCTCCCGATCCTCGCTGCTCGGCCTGGCTGACCCAATAGGTCAATCCCCCGCTATCGGGATTGCGATTCATGAGCTCGCTGTACAGATCGGTGAGCCACGCTGCCCAGGTTCCACCTTCACCCTGTACATATTCGCTGCTTCCATAGAATTGGGAGGCGACGTTGGCAACAGTCTTACCTGCGTGCAACTGATCACGCCAGTAGGCAACACCAGCCGCATCTGGCTCTCGACCAAGGGTGTCCCAGTACAAATTCTCGACAACAACGGAGGTCCACTCGTCACTGTTGACCAGGGTATTCACAAAATTCTGGCGGCTCGAACCCGAGTGCAAGCGGGCCCGCCATAGATCCATCTCCGAGGTGCTGGCGGCACGCCCAAGGAAGTCCTCATAGGCCTGGTCGATGAAGGCGTCATAGGTGTCCGGTAGTTCAGCACCAATAATGATGGTCTCGTATGTGAAGCTGGATGCCGCCACTGATCCGCCAACATTGCTGACTGTCACTGTCACTGGAGTGTCGTAGGCCGGTGTGGTGTCCAGGGATGGAACGTTCCAAACCATGATCGGGAAGGGCGCACCCGATCCCCCGCCGGAACGATATTCAACATTGACGGGAAGGTTCTGTCCTGCCACGGTCACGGTCACACTTGCCGAGCTGAAGTTGGCGTTTCTTAGTCCGAATGACCAGCGGTCAAAGACCACTTCGCTTGGCACGTAGCCAGCAGCGGGCCAGGCAACAAAGCCGCCGTCTTCTCGAAGGGTTGGTTGAGATCCGAAGACGATGGAGCTATCTTGAATCACGTAGAGCGTGTTGGAGGCCCATCCACCAGCGCTTGGGATATCGCCGGTTCCCATCTGGGTACTGGTCGGATGAAGGATCCAGTTGCGGTGTCCGGCACTGGAGTTGTTTGAACCTGGATCGCGGATGTAGCCGGTGATGGCATCTGGACCAGTGCGACCAAGGTACAGGTTGCTCTTGCCCGAAGCGGCAGCCCCGGTAGAGGTGTAGCAGTCAAAGGATCCGTCTGGGCTGTGGCTCAGTCGACCCGACTCACTCATCATCAGCGCTGACTCTTGAGCCTTGGCCGACAACGCGGCGTTCTCCGTGATTCCCGCGGGCACACCCGCCATGGACCGGAACCAGTTGACCCGGTCGATGACCGCATCCCGATAGGCCTGGGGGGTGGTACCGGCGACGCAGGAACTGCGACTACCTGTCCATGCCGGATCTCCGACAGATGAACTGAACTCGGCGTTGTAGCTCGCGATCACCGCCGCCCGATCAGAGGTGTTGAGCCAGTTGCCTGTCGAGGCGCTAGCAACCGAGGTGGCCACAGGGGCAGCGACAGGTACGACAACGGCCAGCGATGAGGCGGCGACGACTGAGGTCAGCAGCAGCCTGCGAAGAAGGGTGGAGGGGTGAAACACGGATAATGCTTCGACCGGGCCAGCAGAATCCTTGAACCCGGAGGCGAGCGATTCGGGTCCAAACGAGCAATCTCGTGAGAGAAACCCCCGTTGGGGCAGGGCTTCAGCGGCCTTCTAGTCCGAACGGCTCATTTCCCTAGGAAGACTTATTTGTGCGCGACTTTCGGCGAAAACGTCACGTCTGTACTCAAATGACCGCCCATGAGCTCCCTACCGGGGTAGTCATTTCTCGTGGCCAATTCTGGCGTGGCATCTACGGGCTGTGGCTCTAGTTGCGAATATCTCTGGCAATGGCGGCGAGCACGCCGTTGACGAAACGGCCCGATTCCTCGGTGGAATAGCGGCTTGCAAGGTCGACGGCTTCAGCCAACACGACACCAGTCGGAGTGTCAGTAGTAAGCATCTCAGCCACCGCCATCTCCATAACTAGACGATCGATGGTCGGCATACGGTCCAGGCTCCAACCGGTGGCTTTGGCCGCAATGAGCGAACGGGTTCGTCCGCGCTCAAGCTCTGAGGCTCGCAACAGGAGTGCAGCGTAGGGCTCGGGCGGCAGCTTCATTGTGGCCAACAGATCATCGACTGAACAACTCCGAGCGTCAGCTTCATAGGCCAGCTCAACCGCCCGCTCCCGAGCTTCTTTTCGTCCACCGACAGCGGAATACCCAGGGCTGCTCACGCCCGTGTCAGGTATTCGCCCGAACGGGTGTCTACCTTGACCCGTCCGCCGGTCTCGACAAACAAGGGAACCTGAATGACAAGTCCCGTCTCCAGCGTTGCTGGCTTACGCGCTCCAGACACCCGGTCGCCCTGCAAGCCAGGCTCAGTTTCGGACACCACCAGCTCGACGGAGCTCGGCATGTCGGTACCAATGACTTCGTCCCCAAACTTCAAGAGAGTGACGTTTGCACCCTCAACCAGATAGTTGACGGCATCGCCCATGGAAATCTCGGTGACATTCACCTGCTCATAGGTCTCGGTATCCATGACAACGAAGTCTGTGCCCTCACGGTAGAGAAACTGGTATTGACTCTTGTCTATGAACGCCCGCTCAACCCGTTCCCCAGCACGGAATGTGCGATCAACGACCGCTCCCGTTCGAACATTACGCAGGGTCGTCCTGACAAAGGCTCCGCCCTTGCCTGGCTTAACGTGCTGGAAGTCAACAACTTGCAAGAGATCACCGGTGATCTCCAGGGTCATGCCATTCTTCAGATCATTGGTCGTGAGTGCCATATGTGCTCCTGAGCCTCAAGGGATGAGCCCCTTCGGGGCATGGGTAATCGGTTCGCAACCTTTATCAGTGACAAGCACAGAGTCTTCAACACGAACGCCTCCGAATCCAGGGAGATACGCACCAGGCTCGACTGTCACCATGAGGCCAGCTCGGAGGATACCGACCGACCGACTGGACAACATGGGTTGCTCATGGATCTCTAGACCGAGACTGTGCCCTGTCCCATGAACAAAGGCATCGCCGTAACCCCGATCAGCCAACAAGTCCCGACACGCGCTGTCAACATCGACCAGCGGCACTCCTGCTTTCACCGCACTCACGCCAGCTGCTTGGGCAGAAGCCACCGCGTCATAGAGGTCGCGTTGCTTAGCCGAGGCTTGCCCGCCGATGACATAGGTTCGGGTCATGTCGCTGCCGTAGCCGTCGATCTTGGCCCCAAAGTCGATAATGACCAGATCGCCGGCAGCGAAGACTCGATCAGTTGGCTGGTGGTGTGGCTTGGCGCTGTTTGGGCCGGAGGCAACAATGGTGTCAAAACTAAGCCCTTCGGAGCCAAGAGTCAGCATCTTGTAGTCGAGCTGAGCGGCAAAGCTCCGTTCGTTCATTCCGACCGTCAGATCACCCAGCTGTAGGGCCAAGGCCTGGTCGGCGATATTGGCTGCGGCTTCCAGCCTGGCCCGTTCGCCCGCATCCTTGATCTGGCGCATCTCATCAACAAGCCCTGGTTTGTTGACGAACAGCGAGCGGGGCAAAGCCGTTGCGATCTTTTCCAGACGGTCAATGCTGAGATGGTCGGACTCGATCCCGACCCTTGTCAGGGGCCACGGGCTCTGCTCAAGCTCGGCCACCCCTTCTTCAGGACCAACCGGCTGGATCGAGATCTCAATGTGGTCAATCAGTTTCGCTTGGGTTAGCTCCTGAGCGGCCTGACTTCGATAACGACCGTCACTAAAAAGGATGGCCTTGTCTTGACTGATCAGCAACTGACCGTTGGAACCGGTAAACCCACTAATCCAGCGGACGTTGACTGGCTTGGTAACCCAAATGGCTGAGAGATCGTCTTCAATGAGCAGCTGACGCAGGGCGGTTAGCCTGGCCCGACGGTTCATCGGGGGCAGGGCTGCTGAGACGGTCATGACAAGACACTCACAGCAAGACTCACAGTCAAACTCATGCGGTGAGCGCGGATGCGGCCGCTTGGACCGCTATCCGATAGCCATCTGGACCAAAACCAACGATGGAGCCAGTTGCCACTGGCGCCACCACTGAGACGTGTCGCCATGGTTCTCGCGCGTTGGGATTCGACAGGTGCAGCTCGACGACTACTCCTTCAAAGGCGGCAAGCGCATCATGAATCGCCCAGGAGTAGTGGGTGAAGGCCCCCGGGTTGATGATGATCGCGTCGTGCACTCCCCTGGCTTCTTGAATCTTGTCAACCAGCACACCTTCCGTATTGGACTGGTGGTGCACCAGATCAAGGTCGGCCAACAGCGCTGCCTGGGATGCCAACTCAACCAGATCTTCAAGTGTGCTTGAACCATAGATCTCTGGTTGGCGTTCTCCTAGCAGATTCAGGTTCGGCCCAGAAAGCAGGAGGATGGACTTCTTATTCATGGTTGTGCGTCTCAGCTTTCGTTCATTCGGTGGAGGCAGTCCAGCAGAAGACCTTCGTCTTCGATACCTACTGGTTCAACTCCATCTGGTCCGTCAAGAACAAAGGTAATGCCTCGGGCCGCCTTCTTGTCCCGTTTAAAGAGCTGGACGAGGGATTCACAATCGGACCCCTCAGGCAGTTCGGTTGCCAGCTCATAGCCCTGCACCACTCGCCGATGTTCATCCACCCGAGACTGATCGATCCGGCCAAGTGCTTTGGCCAGCTCAGCGGCATAGATCAACCCAATGGCGACACCTTCACCATGGCGAATCCCGTATACCCCTTGAGCCTTCTCCGCTGAAGCGGTCTCTAAGGCGTGCCCTAGGGTGTGTCCATAGTTGAGGATGGCTCGCCGTCCACCTTCGCGCTCATCGTCGGCGACGACGTCAGCCTTGATTCGAACGCATGCGGCCACACGTTCGGCCAGGGTCAGTTCGTCGAGAGGCTGTCCGTGGCCTGACTCGCCCAAGAAGTGGTATTTCGCAAGTTCCCCGAGTCCGCTGCGAAACTCTCGTGAGGGCAGGGTCGAAAGGGTGTCGGTGTCGCAAATGACAGCGGTTGGCTGCCAGAACGCCCCAACAAGGTTCTTTCCTTCGGGGAGGTTGACCCCACACTTGCCACCGATTGCGGCGTCGATTTGCCCGAGCAGGGTGGTGGATACATGAATCACCTTGATCCCGCGGTGATAGGTCGAGGCGACAAAGCCACCGAGGTCAGTTACCACTCCACCTCCGACCGCGACGACCATGTCGTCCCGGGTCATTCCCCACTGGGCAAAGGATCGAGCGAGATCCTCAACCACCGACATGCGCTTGGCTCGCTCGCCCGCCTCGACCATGAAAACCTGATGATCGACGCCCGGATCAACAGCGACGTCGATGCCGCGTTGAGTAACAAGTGCTACCCGCTCGACCCCGTCGGGAATGAGCGCCGCCAGTTCTTGTCGAGCCCCGGGCCCAACAAGGACGGGATAACTCCTGCCATGGTCAAGCTGAACATGTTCCACGATCAAGGTGGCGTCACTCGATGCAGGTTGCTCTCGTTCTTGCATGGGAACCGGGCCGGCTCCATGCGAGGACTCTGCCTCCTCGCCGTCACTGGATCGAATGAGAGAACTAAGGGAGGCGACCACATCGGGGATGTGCTGACCAGTGGTAACAATCGAAAGGTCCGCGACCTGGCGATACCAATCGTCGCGGTCGCTCATCAATTGCTGCAAGACCCCACGGGCATCGCCGGCCAGGAGAGGGCGTTCGGCCTCGTGAGACGTCCGGTGAACTAGATCATCCAGGTCGGCTTGCAGCCAAAGCACAAGAGGGCCCTGAGTGAGCAGTGTGCGATTGGTCTCAGTGACGACTGCTCCTCCGCCGGTGGAAAGCACAACGTCGGCTCCAAGAGCCAGGCATTCCGCCAAGGCTTTCGCTTCGAGCTGACGGAATCCTTGTTCGCCCTTCTCGTTGAATATCTGGGAGACGGGGCGGCCAGTGTTGTCAACAATGTATTGATCGAGATCCACGAACTTTCGGTCGAGCTCACGAGCGAGATGGGTTCCGATTGTGCTCTTGCCAACACCGGTCATGCCAACAATGACAATGCATCGGTCCTGCCAGCCGACGCTTTGCTGGGTCGTGTCGCTTTGACGGGAGCTTTCTCGATCCTGGGCGTCCTGGGTCACCGCCAGAGGTTACCTCAGAGGCCGATGACCCGTTCGGACAGTGCAACCATCGCCATGGTGCCAACCACCAAGCCTGGCCCCATGGGGATTTCTGCTTTGGGTCCCAGAACCTTGAGACCACGCAGGCTCAGTCCGACAATGGACGAGCCAAGCAGTCCAATAATCAGGGCGTAAAAAGAGAGCCGAGCTGCAGCGAAGGGATCAATGGTCAGCCAACCGAGGGCGAGACCAAGGGTCGGAGCGAGCTTGGCATCACCGAGTCCCATACCTGGCGGATAGGCCAAGAAGGCCAACAAGATCGCTCCACCAAAGACGAGGGCGCCGATGACGGCGGGCCAGATCGCCTCTTCATGCCCTTGGGGACCGCTCAACGTTAGAACAGCGAACAGTGCAATGGCAAAGGCTGGATAGGTCAAGATGTTCAACAGCAGATGAGTCTCGATATCGATCACCGACATCACGACCAGAGCAGCGAACAAGACTAGATAGGGAATCAGCATCCAGGTCGAGCCGAAACGCCAAGCGGCCAGGCCGAAGGTGGCTGCGGTACCAAGATCAACCAGCAGGTAACGCCAATTTCGATGAGCCGAGTCCGAAGGGCACCGACGAAACCAATGCAGGATCGGGATGAGCGATTGAGGTCCGAGGTCAGCGGAGCACTGCTGGCAGCGATGCTGAGCCTCAGGCCGTTCGCGTTCAACGGCCCGGTCAACGACGATCCCTAGAAGGGGTCCGATGACCAGGCCGCAGAAGGCGACTATTGCAATGAGCACGAACTACCGGTCGTTGCGGAGGTAACGCATGAGGATGCTGCCACCATCTTCCTTGGCTCCGGTGAGTGATTCGTCAAGAAGTTCACCACTCTCGAAGGGGGATTCCTCTTCAAGGTTGGCCGAGAAGGAATCAATCTCCGAAGGCGATGGAGGAGGAGGCATCGGAGGGCGATCCTCCGAGGACTCGGTCTCCAGTGCCGATGCTGGTGCCTCAATTGGGGCATTAAGTCCGAAGGGAGACGGTCCAGGAGGAGGAGCAAATGGATCACTCGCTGGGGTCAGAGCTTGCTCAGCCTCAGCGACAGGAGCAACCTCGGCCACAGGGGCGGCTGCCATGAAGTCAGTGCTAGCTGAGGTGGCCAGGACCGATTCCGCTCCCGAAGGGCGCTCTGGAAGAGCGAAGGGGGCAATCTCGGCAACGACAGTTTCTGGCGTGGCTACAGCTTCTTCAGCTACGACGGTGTCCGGAGTAGCTTCAACGATTGTTTCCTCAACAACAGGTGCTTCGGCCGTATCGACCTCAGCAACAGGCGCAGTTTCAGCAACAACGGCTTCAGCAACAACGGCTTCAGCAACAACGGTCTCAGCAACAACGGTCTCAGCAACAACGGGGGTTGGTGCCTCAACTGGCTCAGCCGACGGCGCTACTGCAGACTCAGCCTCAGCAACCATGGATGGCTCCGGGATCACTGCTTCGGCTACAACGACCGTCGACGCAGACTTGGCAGCATCAGCCGGGTCGCTGATTGTCAGCAGTCCCCGCTGGATCATCTGCATGATTCGACGACTACCGTCGACCTCATCAAGTCCAAGCTGATCACAAACCGGCTCGACCGTGGCATTGCCACTGACGGCAATAACGGTCTTCCATTCCGAACGGCTGATTTCCAGCTCGTCACCGGGAAGCTCGTCAGCCAGGCTGATGGTGTGAGCTAGTGATGGCACGACACTCTCGATGGTGCGCCACTCGGCCAAGCGGTCCTGAGCGAGCTGCACGACAAAGTCGACCTGCTCGGGGCTGCCGATCTCAGTCGGAACATCATCGATCATGAAGGAGAAGGTGCCGTCGGCGAACCGAAGCATCTCGAACACAACATCTTCGACGCCGGCTTTACCCGGAATTTTGCTGGCTTCGGCTGCCGTGAGGCTGCCCTTGTCTAGCCAGAGTGAGCCGGTTCCGCGATTACCGCTGAGCCGGAGTCGCCCTGACTTCGAGGTGGACGCAAGTAGCCCGAGTACCTCGTCAAGGGCGAAATCGTCCAATGATCCCTGAAGCATGAAATGTTCCCTTTCGTTTGCCTACAGGTGGTTGATCGGACGGACCATTACGAATATGAGTTCCCGCGGGAAGTTTTCTGCTGACAAGACCGAGCCGACGAAGGGTCAGACTGGGACCTCTTGATCAGGATCGTGGAGCTGATTGATTGGTTGGTAACCAGTTGCTGACGGATTCACGCATGACTTGGAGGGGGGCGTCCGCCCCGGTGAAGTGTTGAAAGGATGCGGCCGCCTGATGAACCAGCATTCCAAGGCCACCAATCGTTGTGGCCCCGACTGCTTCAGCATCGCGCAGGAGCTGGGTTGTGGTTGGCACGTAGACAATGTCGGCCACAAGATGATGGGGCTGGATCAAAACCTTGTCCAGCGGGCTTGTGTTGTCCTCTCCCATTCCAACAGACGTGGCATTGACAATCAGATCCGCCGATGCGATGTCGCTTGCGGACCCGGCAGACGCAACCGCAGTCATGTCTGCTGCCGCACGAGCGCGTTCTGATGAGCGGTTCACAATCGTGATGGAGTCTGCCCCATGTCGTGCCAGGGCATCAATGATCGCTCGGGCCGCTCCCCCGGCCCCGAGTACAGCCACTCGCATGCCCGAGGGCACAACACCAAGTTCAGTTTCGAGGGCAGAAACAAAACCGTCACCGTCGGTATTGTCTCCAACCAACGTGTTGCCGTCCCAGAACACACAATTGCAGGCGCCGAGCTTGGCTACTGCCGCAGTTTGACGATCGACAGCGGCAGCGGCTTGAGCCTTGTGGGGCATGGTCACATTCAACCCCGATATGCCAAGCGTTCGCATTGCTTCGATGGCGCTGGCACCATTGCCGTCGGCTACCGGCAAGGCAATATAGGTCCAATCCAAATCAAGGGCAGCGAAGGCCGCGTTGTGAATGATTGGCGACAGGCTGTGGGTGATCGGGGCGCCGATCACCGCCGCCACTTGTGTTCGTCCCGTGAGTATCGGTGCCATCAGCAGCAGGATCCCACTGCTTAACAGAGCCCAAGGTCTTGACAGATCTTCTTCGCTTCGTTGAACTCTTCAATGGTTTCGGTGAAGGTGTGGCGACCGGCTGGATCGGTCAACACGTAGAACAGGTAAGTGGTCTCCTCTGGATTGATTGCCGCTGCAAGGGAAGCCTTGCTGGGAGAATTGATGGGGGTTGGCGGCAACCCGAGCACACCACGACATCCGTAAGGGCCCCCTGCGTCCAGAATGTCTCTGGTCAGTTCAACCTTACGATCCCCGGTGCCATAGATACAGGTGGCATCGATCCCCAGTGGTTCTTGCTCTCGCAAACGGTTGTAGATCACGCTGGCAACCAAGGGGCGTTCATCGGGAACACGTGTCTCGGCTTCAATCAGCGACGCCACGATCAAGACCTCATAGGCCGACAGATTTAGTGGTGACTCCGCCGTTCCGTAGGACAAGTCTCCCGTCACATTGCTGAACTCATCGGACATCTTGAGCAAGATCTCCAACGCATCAGCTTCTTCACTGATCTCATAGGTGTCGGGAAACAACAAGCCTTCCCAACTGCTCGTGCCGTCGGGTCGGTAGCGGGGCAGGATCTGCCCCGTCGTGAGTACGGCCCGCAACTGGGCTTCGCTTACTCCGTCAATTTGGGCGGCGATTTCGGGAAGCATCTCATCGACCCAGAGTCCTTCACGGATAGTGAATCGCTGGAAGGTCTGAGGTTTGGGACCAAGATTGAGTACGGCAATGGCTTCGTCCGCAGAGGAGTTGGTGTACAGGACGTACTCTCCAGCCTGGAAGTTGCCTTCGTCGTTCCACTCGGCGTAGTAGCGGAAGAAGGTCGAGTTGGGAACAATGTCCTTCTGTTGAAGCAAACGCCCGATGTTGGCGGTCGTCGCTCCGTTAGGGATAATGATGGCAACAGCTTCTTCTGGCTCACCAACGGGATCAAGCTGCTGGTCAAACCAGGTCCGAACCTTGCCTACAACGAAAAGCCCGAACCACAAGAAGATCGCGACCAGGACCAGACCTCGCCCGATCCGATACCAGGCTGGTCGAATATTGACGTAGGCCGCGTTATCGGTATCGATCTCCGAAGGTCCAGCTGGGTCGGGTTGGCCGGCATCGAAAAGCCGCTCGTCTTCGGAAATGCCGTTTTCAGAAGCACCGTCAACGAGCACATCGCTGGCTCGTGTCGGCTCATTCTCCGGATCGTGATCTTGATCGAACATAGTCACCGGCGACATCGTAGAGGCTGCAGGACCAGACGTAGGGTCAATGGTCCAAACCAGGGTCCGAACCCGAGGTCCGGGAGTCCAACCAATGCTGCAGCAGCACCGCGGCTGCAACCTGATCAACAACATCACGCTTCTTTGAGCCCTTGGTTCCGCCCCGGTTCAGCGAATCATGAGCAGTCACGGTTGTGAACCGCTCATCAATGGTGTCCACCGGGATGTGCAATCGCTTGCGCAGGCCCTTGATCTCTGAGCGAATCAGCCGAACTGCTGGCCCTTCTGATCCGTCCAACGAGTAGGGCATTCCAATAACAATGATCTCCGCGCCGATTTCAAGGACAATCTCTTCGATCCTGCCGTGCTCAATGGTGCGATCCCCAACCCGCTTGATGGTCTCAAACGGGGTGGCAATCATTCCAAGAGAATCACAAATGGCAATACCAATCCGCTTGCTACCAAAATCAACGCCAACTGCTCTCATAGGAAGTCTTAACCTTGGCCTCAGCTAGACAGTCCGGCGGCGGCGCGAGCGAGCGTCAATGCCTCGTCTAAGCCGTCGGGGTCCTTGCCCCCAGCCATGGCTAGATCAGGCGCCTTCCCGCCTCCACCCTTGATGCATTTGGAACCTTCGGCGATCAGCTCACCAGCGTGAAGCCCACTGTCGGTGGCAACCGCCGCGATGAGTGCTGCCCCGCCGCCGGCGGGAGCTCCCCCCAGCACCGCAGCTCGGATTCCTTCCTGGTCACGCAAGGCCACAGCCAGGTCCTTGAGTTCGTCACGGCTGATGCCATCTACCCGAGCGACAACAACACCATCAATGGCTTCACCGGCAAGGTCACCGGCTTGTCCAGCAGCCAGATGGCCGCGGAGTTCCGACACCTCGGCCTTTAGCTCCTTGATCTCCTCCAGGCGTTTGCCAAGGCCATCGAGCATGTCGCCAACCGGAACATTCAGCGCGTCCGCAGCATCGGCAACGGCTTGCTGCTCGTGGCGCAGCAAGGTGATTGCTCCGGACCCAGTTACTGCTTCGACTCGACGAAGGTTGGATCCAATGGATCCTTCACTGATGATCTTCAGGAGACCGATCTCACCCAGGGCCGAGACGTGGGTTCCGCCGCAGAACTCCAAGGATGGCCCCGCATCAAGAACACGAACCAGGTCGCCGTACTTGTCGCCGAAGAAAGCGATGGCACCCATTTTCTCGGCTTCGGCCTTGCTCACCTCGGGGTGGTCCACCGCGGTGTTCTTCAGAAGCTCCGTGTTGACCATGTCTTCAATAGCTGCCACCTGATCGGGGGTGACCGGCTCGAAGTGGCTGAAATCGAATCGCAAGCGATCGGGCGAAACCATCGAACCTTGCTGTTGCACATGGTCGCCAAGGACCTCACGCAATGCCCAATGAAGAAGGTGCGTACCGGTGTGGTTGCGGCGGATCGCATCGCGCCGGTCGGTGTCGATCGAAGCGGTTGCTGCCTGACCAGACACGATCTGACCATCAGTGATTCGTACCAGGTGGCGCTGTACCCCAGGTACGGCATACACGGTGTCCAGAACTGTTGCTGCCCCTGTTTCGGTGGCGATGGTGCCGCTGTCACCGACCTGTCCACCGGATTCGGCATAGAACGGGGAACGGTCAAGGAAAACGCTCACGGTGTCGGTGCCAATGCCAGTCACGAACTGGATCGTGGCCGCGACCTCAGCCAGTTCCTTTCGACCAACGAAGTCGGTGAGATTGCCCCCATCGACCAAGGACTGGACCTGCTCATGGTCAGCAGCTTGCACCACTCCCTTGCGGGCCGCCTTGGCTCGTTCTCGCTGCTCAGCCATATCGGACTCAAACCCGGCACGATCCAAGCTGTAGCCGCGCTCTTGAACAACTTCCTCGGTCACCTCATAAGGAAAGCCATAGGTGTCGTGCAGGAGGAATGCCACCGAGCCAGGAAGCTCAGCGCCGTCCTCGATCTTGCCAAGTTGCTCGTCGAGGATCTTCAAGCCGTTGGCCAGGGTGCGTCGAAACTGGGTCTCTTCTCGTTCAACTGTATTTCGAATCAACTCATGCGAAGCCGTGAGCTGTGGGTAGTCCGTGGCCATGATCTGGACCACGGTGTCAACCAGAGAGGGAGTGACCAGGTCATTCACGCCAAGCAGGTAGGCGAATCGGATGGCACGACGCATGATTCGCCGCAATACATAACCCCGGTCCTCATTGGAGGGGAAGACTCCATCGGAGATCAGGAAGGCCATGGTTCGGGCATGCTCGGCCAGCACTCGCAGTGCCAGATCCGAGTTCGCGTCAGCCCCGATCTCATAGCCAGTAATCTCGCTGGCGCGAGTAATTAGCGCCGCCATCTCGTCAATGTCAAAGACACTGTCCTTGCCTTGCAAAACCATCAAAATTCGTTCGAGACCAGCACCAGTGTCGATGGAAGGTTTCGGAAGCGGCTCACTATTGCCCTGATCATCGGTCTCGAATTGCATGAATACGAGATTCCAGATTTCGACATAGCGCTCGTCGGCTTCGGGGTTAGCTGGGCCGCCTTCTGGCCCGTATTTCTCCCCCTTGTCCCAGAAGATTTCTGAGCTGGGGCCGTTGGGGCCGGTGTCGGCCATGCGCCACCAATTGTCATCGCCCAAGCGTTGGATGCGCTCGAGGGGGATGCCGACCGTGTTGGCCCAGATCTGTTCTGCTTCGTCATCGGAGGTGTGAACCGTCACCCAGAGTCGTTCTGGGTCAAGGCCGAGCACCTCTGTGAAGAACTCCCAAGCTTGGGGAATGGCTTGTTCCTTGAAGTAGTCACCGAAGCTGAAGTTGCCGAGCATCTCAAAGAAGGTCAGGTGACGCGAGGTTCGCCCGACCTCGTCCAGGTCGTTGTGCTTTCCGCCTGCCCGAACACACTTCTGAACAGAAACTGCACGGGGGTGGCCAGGCTTCTCGGCACCCGTAAAGAAGGGGATGAACGGAACCATTCCGGAGTTCACGAACAAGAGCGACTGATCGTGAGGAATGAGACTGGCTGAGGGGATCAGCTGATGGTCACGCTGGGCGAAGAAGTCAGTAAAGGCGCGGCGTAGCTCGGCGGCAGTCATTTTGTTGCTGGCAGAGATGTCGTTCATAGGTACGTTTCTGAAGGGAGAGCTGCCAGGCTAGCGGCGAGCACGGCAAGGGTCAGCCATTTAGCCACGGGGTATGCGTAGAGCTATTGGCGGCGGCGTAGGGGTCGATCCCAAGCCTTCGTCTTCTGGCGGTACGTGCGACTCATACGATTAACCGGCGGGATTGGCAGAGCAGCACGATGCCGTCGCCTCCCCCGCGCAATCTCCGATGGCACCTCGGGCAAGGGTCCGTTCTCCGTCGGACGCAAGTCCAGCAAGGCGTCAAGCGCCGCTCCCTCACCCTCCGTTTCGCGAAGCATGTCCGAATGGATGCGCCTTCGAGCATCGTCAGACTCAATAGCGATCTCGTCACGAAGCTGATGCACGCGATCCGAAACCGTGGCTTGCCCGGAGCGGCCACGCATCTTTTGGGAGATTCTTCGACCAGTCTCACCGGCAGAGCGGACCGATGATCCAGCAGATTGTGCCGCCTGGCCAGCAACAACGACTGCTCCACTGGCACGGGCTAGATCACCGGGAAATTTCTGTACGGCTTTTGCCACTGGGGCTGGCAACCGATCCTCGATCGCGGCAGCGGCCTTATCCACCGACTTGCTCAGAGAATCGTTACCTGTCGTCTTGTCCACGGCCCTATTCACTGCCTTGTTGAGGCCAGCTCGACCCGCCCGCCGGGCAGCCCATCCAAGAACCATCCGGCGAGAACGCCGGATCAGGAACGGAATCACGTGATGTCCAACTCTTGCTGATTCTTCTTCGACTGAGCACCCTTGCGCTTGCGACCAAGAATAGATCGGGCAACCTTGCTCGTTCCGGAGACGACGGCCAACGATCGGATCACCGGATCTTGTACGGCTTCATGGGTGCGCTTTGAGGTTTCTGACATCACCGTCGTCGCCTGATCGGCGCGGTCCAAAACAAGATCAACCTTGTCCAGCTCGGCGTCGGCGTCAGCCACCAGCTGGCGTAATTCTCGGAAGGCCCCGATGCCTTCTTCGCGGAGTTGGGTGGCAGTGTCTTCCAAGACCCCAAGTGTTCGATTGAGATTATTCATGGCCGTGACCAGATATACCGCAGTCACCACAACGGCAATAGCGACGATGAAGGCGGCGAGCTCGGTTATCTCCATCTATTCGACTTCCTCTGCTTCGCCCGGAGCAGCCAGGCCACCCTCATATCCACGATTGCTCCGACGGTAGTAGCGTCGCTCCGAGACTTCTTCTGGTCGGTACATCTGATCGGCCCATCCTCCGGGCTGGTTATGAGGATAGACATATCCATCCCCGTGCCCTAGTGAGGATGCTCCACGATAGTGGGCGTCACGCAAGTGCATGGGTACCTCGCCTGCCGGCAGCTCTTGCACATCGGCCATAGCCTCATTGATGGCAACATAGGAGGCATTCGATTTTGGTGCCGTTGCCAGGTGGACCACAGCCTGAGCGAGATTGATTCGAGCCTCAGGCAAGCCAACGAACTCCACCGCATTGGCGGCTGCGTTGGCGATCAGGAGGCTCATGGGGTCGGCCATGCCAACGTCTTCAGATGCCAACACCACCAGTCGACGAGCAATGAAGCGAGCATCTTCGCCCGCAGCCAGCATTCGTGCCAGCCAATACACCCCAGCATCGGGGTCGGACCCTCGGATGCTTTTGATGAAGGCACTGATGATGTCGTAATGCTCGTCTCGCCCGTAGCGAAGTGACTTCAGGTCGCTGGCGGCCTCGGCGTGTTCCAGCTCGACATGGATCACATCATCGAGTGAGCCGGAGTGATCGGAGGCACTATCGACTGCGCCAGCCGTACTATCGACTGCGCCAGCCGTACTATCGACTGCGCCAGCTAGGGCAACCGCCACTTCCAGGGTGGTCAATGACTGCCTACCATCGCCTGCAGCTCGGGCCGCAATGTAGCCAATCGCCTCATCAGACGCCGTTGCCCGTTCGGCCACTAAGCCACGCCGAATCAAGACCTCGAGATCTTCTTCAGCCAACGGTTCAAGCCGAAACAGGGTTGAACGGCTGCGCAACGGGGCGTTCACTTCAAAGAAGGGGTTTTCAGTGGTTGCCCCAATCAGGACCAAGACGCCTGACTCCACCGCTGGCAGCAGAGCATCTTGTTGCGACTTGTTGAAACGATGGACCTCATCCAGAAACAGAATTGTTCCAGTGCCGTGGGCCCCGAGTCGCTCCTCAGCCGCGGCTATGACGGCACGAACATCCTTTACCGTTGCCGACACGGCCGAGAGTTGGATGAAGGTCTTCGAAGAGGCAGTAGCAAGCAATCGAGCCAGGGTGGTCTTGCCTGTGCCCGGCGGCCCCCACAAGATGGCCGAACTCAATCGGTCGGCCTCAACCAGCTTCCGGAGCGAGCCCTTTGGCCCCAACAACTTGTGTTGGCCAACCACATCGTCCAACGTCGCTGGGCGCAGGCGAGACGCTAAGGGGCTTCTGGCCTTGAGTCTGGCTTCGGCCGCTGCAGCAAACAAATCACCCACCCCAACAAGGGTAGGGCCAGTGCACCCCATTCACTGGACTCAACGCTAGCCCAATCAAGATTCTGGTACTTCAGACGTGTCTTCTGGCGCCACCTGGACATGCATCGACCGGCAGCCTTTCTATTCTACTAGTATCTTCTGCGATGGAAGATCTCGCGCAGGTGACTGTCTACGCTCTGTACCTCTGGGTGGCAGCTTCTTTGCTGTGGATGTGGAGGTCCGTCCTGAGGAATCGTCGTGCTCGTAAGCTCGCGGCCGACCGGCACGAAGCCGAGGACTGGTCCAGTGAAACACTGACCGACCAGGACGAGATGATGTCCGATATCACGACATCATCTACCTCAGCATCATCAAGCTCGATGACCGACGCCAATCTTGATCTCCGCTCAGATTCTGCAGCATCGGATGGCTCCGCTTCAACCGATGAGTCTGCGTCAGTTCCTGACCCCACTACCGAGGGTTCCCAGGAAAAGGCCAAGGCCGAGCTAGCCATGGCGGCCGCAGCGAAAGAAAGCAACAACGGTGCTCCTCCGGGCTTACTGCCAGGGGAACCGGAAGACTCGTCAAAGCCGACGGAGAAGCCCCCCACCACGGCCAAGGGAAGCGACTCTGGAAACCCAGATTCCAGTCAACCCGGAACAGTACCAGCTGCTACTAAGCCAGATCAGCCATCAACCATCGCTGACCATTTGGGTGGAATCCGGCTGCCCTATGACCTCTTGCCCATGGTTCCTAACGGAGAGAAAGCCTCAGATCAACGAGTGAGTCTTGTCAGCGATGGGGCGCAACCCGAAGTGGTTGGCGCTGCGATTGCCGACGAGTTGGAGCGCTTGGGCTATTCGATCAAAACCCTGGCCACTGATGAGGCCATCGCCGTCCGTGAGAATCAGACATTGGGCCTGCAGATCCATCCGGACGCGTCGGAACTGAGCAACGAGGATGGCCTTCGATTCCCTGAGGCCGTCGCTGGCTCCGTCGCCATCGACCTCTGGGTCAAATAGCTGCTGTCACCGATTGGTCCCGTCTTCCCGTTCTGACAGCGCTACAGCATGACCAGCATGCGGTAGCGGTGCCAGACGCAAATTGCGGGAACTATTCGGCTGGCGGGAGAACGCGCAGTCCAAGTTCTTCCAGCTGAGCATCATCCACCTCGCCCGGTGAGCCTGTCATCGGGTCAACACCCGATGATGGCTTAGGGAACGCGATGATCTCCCGGATGTTTTCCTCACCAGCCAGGATGGCCGACAATCGGTCAATTCCGTAGGCGAAGCCGCCATGAGGCGGGGCACCAAACTTGAACGGATCAAGGAAGAAGCCGAAGCGACGGTCCGCCTCTTCGTCGTCAATTCCAAGCAGGGCAAAGACACGACGCTGAAGGAGCGGGTCGTGGATCCGGATGCTTCCTGAACCAAGCTCCCAGCCATTGAGGACCAGGTCATAGGCCCAGGCCCGGACTGACATTGGGTCCGATTCCAGCTTGTCCAGATCATCAGGATGCGGATGGCAGAAGGCATGGTGCCCAGGCTTTGGTCGCCCAGTAGCAGCATCAACGCCAACGAAGAGGGGGAAGTCGACTACCCATAAATACTTGTACGGTCCCTCATGGACGGGAGGCCTGCCGATTCGATTACGAAGCTCACCAAGGACCTCACAGGTCGTCATCCACTCATCAGCCACAATCAGGATGAGGTCACCCTCGGCTGCTTCCATGGTGGAGATGATCGAAGCGGTCTCTTCAACGGAAATGAACTTCGCTACCGGCGACTGAAAGGCCAGACCAGTTGAGGATTCTTCGCCAGCACTGGAGCCCTCGGCAGCTTCGGGCACGATCACCTTGAGCCAGACCAGCCCCTTGGCTCCCATGGCCTTGGCCTCATCGGTCAGCCCGTCAAGCTTGTTTCGGCCATACTGGCTCGCTCCATTGTCAACCTTGATGCCCTTGATGGATCCAGCCGAGCTGAAGGCTTTGAAGCCAGTCTGAGCGAAGACTTCTGTCAGCTCAACAAGTTCCATCCCAAACCGAATGTCGGGCTTGTCCGTTCCGAAGCGCTCCATGGCCTCGTGCCAGGTGATGCGAGGAACTTCGCTCGGGCGAACGCCGGTCGCGACTTCAGCGGCATCAAGAACCCCGACCTCGGCCGCCGACAACACGTCATCAACGTCGACGAAACTCATTTCCAGGTCAAGCTGCATGAACTCGTACTGACGGTCAGCCCGCAAGTCCTCATCTCGTAGACAGCGAGCGATCTGGTAATAGCGGTCCAAACCACCGACCATCAAGAGCTGCTTGTAGAGCTGGGGTGACTGGGGCAGGGCGTAGAAGTTGCCGGGACGCTGACGTGAGGGAACCAGGAATTCTCTCGCCCCTTCGGGAGTGGAAGGCATGAGCATCGGGGTTTCGACCTCAATGAAATCCTGGTTAGCCATGGCCGAACGAATCGCGGCGTTGATCTTGGAACGAACCCGAAGGTTTCGTTGCATCCGCTCACGACGAAGGTCGAGATAGCGGTACTTAAGGCGCACCATCTCATCGACCTTGTCGGCCCGCTCATCAATGGGGAATGGGGGTGGCTCGGCTTCGGACAAGACCTCGATGCTGCAATCCTGCAACTCGATCTCGCCGGTGGGCAGGTCAGTATTCACTGTTCCCCCAACGCGAGCAGTCACCGTGCCAGTAACCGCTATTACATATTCCGAACGTGCATCAACCGTATTGTCGACCACGCACTGGGTCAGGCCGGTGTAGTCCCGAATATCAAGAAAGGCCAGGTGCTCGCCATGCTCGCGGCGACGGTTGACCCAGCCAGCCAGAGTTACTTGCTGGCCAATGTTCTCAGCAGTGAGTTCACCGCAATGGTGAGTGCGCATCATGACAGGAATTGCTCCTTGACCTTCTCGGTCATCTCTGATCGGTCAGTACTGAACTGGGGCCGGTCATCTAAAGGACGAATACTGACGGTTCCGTTTTCTGCTTCATCGGGGCCAATGATGACCGCCACTTGAGCATCGGATCGATTAGCGGCCTTCATCTGGGCCTTCATCGAACGGTGATCAAAGCTGCGATCGACCCGAAGCCCGGCACGGCGAAGTTCATCAGAGGCCGCCATGCCCTCAAATCCGTCGGTGGTGCAGACAATGAATACTTGTGGCCGACGGTCAGCGGCAGCGAAGGCGTCTTCGGCATCCAGAGCAAGCAGGGTTCGATCAACACCAAGCGCAAAACCAACACCGGGTTCATCCGGGCCACCAAGGTCGGCGACCAGGCCGTCGTATCGGCCACCGCCACCGACGGCATTCTGGGCGGCATCCAGGCCAGAGCCGACAAACTCAAAAGTGGTGCGGGTGTAATAGTCGAGGCCACGAACCAGTCTTGGGGCAAGCTCGTAGGTCACACCCAGCGTGTCGAGACCCGCCTGCACGCGACTGAACGCACTGGCAGCCTCGGCAGACAAGTAATCGAGGATCTTGGGCGCAGCTTCAATGAGGGGCTGGTCAGGAGGGCGTTTGGAGTCCAGGACGCGCAGCGGATTGATGGCAAGCGTGTCGCGGCTTTTCTCACTCAACGAATCAAGGTTGGCGTTGAAGTGATCTTGGAGCGCAGCAAGGTAGGCCGGGCGCTCGGCCTTGTCACCAAGCGTGTTCAACAAGAGAGTGATGTTGTTCAGGCCAACACGTTTGTAGAACCGAGAAGCCAAAGCAATCAGCTCAACATCAAGATCAGGGTCGTGACTGCCAATGACTTCGGCCCCGACCTGATCAAACTGCCGGTACCGGCCCTTCTGCGGCTTCTCCTGGCGAAATGCGGGTCCGGCGTACCAGGTCTTCCATGGGGTGAGTGGACGGTGTTGGGCATAGGCCCGACAAACCGAGGCGGTGAATTCCGGACGTAGGGCCTGCTTGCGGCCACCCATGTCTTCAAAGGCGTACAGTTCTTTCTTGACCACATCAGTGGCTTCGCCCAGGCGAGTAAACACTCCAATGTCTTCAAACATCGGTGGCACAATCTGGCCGAACCCGGCCTGTTCGGCCTCGCTGGCGAACGCTTCGACCAGGGCTCGCATCCGATCTGAGGCTGGGGGAAGAAGATCCCGAGTGCCGGGCAATGTTTGGAAAGAGACGCGTGCCATGTCCGCCAGAGACTACCCGCTTTGCGAGGACCAAACGGTGTATTTCCAGGGGAAGCTGATGATTTCAGGCGCCCTTGCCCGGCAGAACCCGATAGGAGTCATAGACCCCATCAATCTCATGCAGTCCTCGAAGCAGCGACTCCAGGTGAGCCGGATCAGCAATCTCAAACTCAAAGCGGAATCGGGCGATCCGGTCCGGAGCTGTCACCGAGCTCGAGGCCACGATATTGATGTGATGATCCGAGAACAGGACCGAGAGGTCGGTCAGCAGATGATGACGGTCATAAGCCTTGACTTCGACCGAAGCCACGAAGTTCTCATTGGCTACTCCTTCGGCGTCCCACTCAACGTCAATGAGTCGGTCGTTCTGGTTAGTGGCTAATGAAACTGCGTTGGCGCAGTCGGATCGATGGACTGACACTCCTCGCCCGCGGGTGACGAAGCCAATGATCTCATCACCGGGGACGGGCATGCAGCATCGAGAGAGCCGGATGAGCACGTCATCCAGTCCCTCCACGTGAACTCCGGCTTGAGCGCCGCGACGCCGCCGATTCTGGCGAGCGGTGACTGGCAGTGATTCTTCGGTCCGTCCCTGACTGCCTTCCAGCTCTTTGGCCACCCTGGCGGCAATAGACTGTCCGGATACGTGGTGCTCGCCAATCGCCGCGTACAAGCTGCCACTGTCGGTGTAGTTGAGCCGCTCAGCCACCGTCTCAATGATCTTGGAAGAGGCAATCTTCTGGACCGGTAGGCCCTCGCGCCGCATCGAGCGCTGCAGCTCGTCTTGACCGGAGCTGATGGCGTCTTCGCGTCGTTCGCGAGAGAACCACTGCTTGATCTTGTTTGCTGCTCTGGGCGATCGAACAAACGTCAGCCAGTCTTGGGACGGACCAGCGTTCTCATCCTTAGAGGTCAGGATTTCGATGGTCTGCCCAGACTCGAGCTTGTCCGACAACGCTACGAGTCTGCCATCGACCTTGGCCCCTAGGCAGCGATGACCAACATCGGTGTGCACGGCGTAGGCGAAATCAACCGGAGTGGCCTCAGCCGGCAGGGTAAAGACCTCACCTTGTGGGGTGAAGACGAAGGTCTCCTCCTGATCAAGATCGATCTTGAGGTTGGCCATATAGAGGTTGGGGTCAGAGGTTTCCTGCTCCCAATCAACGATTCGTTTCAACCAGGGAATGTCGACCAGGGCACGGTCTCGGTCCGGTCCGGACTCCTTGTAAAGGAAGTGAGAAGCGACACCGAATTCGGCTCGGGCGTGCATCTCCTTGGTTCGTATCTGCACCTCAATTGGCTTACCTTGAGGACCAATGACAGTGGTATGCAGCGACTGATAGAGGTTGAACTTGGGCATGGCTACATAGTCTTTGAAGCGGCCTTGGACCGGTTTCCAGGTGGCGTGTATGGAGCCAAGCGCGGCATAACAATCCCGGACCGAGTCAACGATGACCCGAATTCCGATCAGGTCATGGATCTCGTTGAACTCCTTTCCCTTGAGCACCATCTTCTCGTAGATGGAATACAGGTGCTTCTCGCGGCCAGTGATTTCGGCCTCGATGTGTAGCTCTTGCAACCGGGTGCGAACATCTTCTAAGACCTGGGTCAGATAGATGGCTCGTTCGGGCGCTCGAACGGTGACCATCTGATCAATGGTGGCGTAGCGCTTGGGGTGCAGGGCAGCGAAGCTGAGCTCTTCCAGCTGGATCTTGACTTCTTGCACGCCAAGGCGGTGGGCCAACGGCGCATAGACGTCGAGGGTCTCGCGGGCAGTACGTTCTTGTTTCCAGGCTGGCAGGGCGGCGATAGTTCGCAGATTGTGAAGCCGATCGCAGAGCTTGATCAGCAGGACTCGCAAGTCCTTGGACATGGCGACCAGCATCTTACGAAAGGTCGCGGCCTGTTGGGCTTGTTTGGAATCGAACCTCAGGCGGTCAAGCTTGGTGACTCCATCAACAATGGCAGCAACATCTGAGCCGAATTCGCGTTCGAGGTCAACCAGGGTGACGCCGGTGTCTTCGACTGCATCGTGTAGCAAGGCGGCGGCGATCGTGACCTCATCGAGACCAAGCTCGGAAACAATTTTGGCCACGGCAAGCGGGTGCACAATGTAGGGTTCGCCCGACTTGCGCCGTTGGGGTGCGTGGGCTTCGGCCGACATGGCATAGGCCCGTCTCACCAGATCGGTTTGGGCCTCTTGATTTGGGCCAACAAAGCGAGAAACTAAGAGGGTGAGTTCTTCTTCGATCGGCTCAACGTCACGTAGCCACGGCAGAGTGCGCATACCAGCTGTCATCAGCCTTCGACCTCCCATAGGACCGAAACGTCATACCCCTCAAGCATCTTGGCGCCGCCGAGCCCAACCAGTTCCATGATGGCGCGGATGCCAGCAACTTCTGCTCCCGCTTCTTCGACCAGTTTCACTGCCGCTGCCGCGGTACCTCCGGTTGCGATCACGTCATCAACAATCAGGACTCGCTCGCCTTTGGTGAGGGCACCGTTCTGGATCTCCAACGTGTCTGTTCCGTATTCGAGGTCATAGGCCACCGCCAAGGTCTCACCGGGCAGTTTGCCCGGCTTGCGGGCGGCAACAAAGCCGACACCGAGTCGTTGGGCGGTGACGACGCCAGCCAGGAACCCTCTGGCCTCGATGCCAACAACGACGTCGACTTCTGACACTCCTTTGGCCAGGGCAATGGCGCAGCGAGACGTGTCAGCCGAGGACCGCCAAAGAGGCGACAGGTCTCGAAAGAGAATGCCCGGCTTGGGGAAATCGGGAATTTCTTGAACCGATTCGACTAACCAATCCGGAGGGGGCATCTGCTGAGACTAGCCCAACCCGATCGGGAACCTCTGGGACGAGACAACCGGGCCGAGCTATACACCTGCGGAGCCCGGCTGCTGTTGCCGACCTGCTATGCCCGACGAACTTCGGAGTCAGCCTTCAGTTTGGCTTCACGATTGCGACGTTTCTCGCGCAAGTTGGCCTCGGCAATGTCCTCGGGCTCTCGCTCCTTGAGCCAGGCCAGAATCGGTGCAGCTAGGAACAGGGACGAATAGGTGCCAAGAAGAAGGCCGATGAACAAGGCAACGGAGAACTCTCGCAAGGTCGCTCCACCAAGCAGTACTCCGCCAATCAGCAGCATGGAGAACACCGGCAACACGGTGGTAATGGTGGTATTTATGGAGCGCATCAATACCTGGTTCATCGAGCGATTCACGAGGGCGGTGTAGCCCTTGTTTCGTGATCCACGCTCCATCTCATTTTCCAGCACCTTGTCGTAAACAACAACGGTGTCATAGAGCGAATAACCCATGATGGTAAGCAGAGCGATCACGGTTGCCGGGCTTACTTGGAGTCGGAACAAGGAGTAGAAGCCTGCAGTGATCAGGAGATCATGCACCACGGCGATGAGGGCACCAACGGCCATGCGCCATTCGAGTCGCCAAGCCAGATAGAAAGCAACGACGATGAAGAAGATCACCAGGGCTCGAACGGCCTTGGCCGTGATCTGATCTCCCCAAGTAGGACCGACGGTATTGATGCCGACTACATCCTGGCTCACCCCGCCAAGCTCAGCTAGTTCGGCCACCAGTTCGGAACTATCGTCCAAGGTGTCTGATCCGGTCTGGACCCGAACCGATGACTGCCCATCAGAGTTTTTAACGATCTGAACCCGTGCTTCGGGGGTGGAAATTGCGCTGCGAGCATCGGCTACTGATACATCGTCGCTGACTGGCACCTCGAAGATGCCTCCGCCCTCAAAGTCGATGCTTTTGTTGAGTCCCACGACGAGCAAGAGCACAAGGGCGAGTACTGCAAGACCAGCAGAAATTGGTACCGACCTAGCCCAGATTGGCAGGAAGTCGATTTTGGAGCGACTCTGGTAGAGATCAGATCGTAGGTTCATGACTTTCCTCCGACTGGCATACCCAGTAAGGCCGGGTTCTTCTTCACCCTGTCCAGCCTGGCCAACCATGCAAGTGCCGGCCGCATGAACATATAGGAAACGAGCAGATCTAGCAGGGTGGCTAGTCCAAGGTAGAAGGCGAAGCCGCGGACGGCTCCGACGGTCAGGAAATACAACAAGACAGCGGCGATCAGGCTGACGGTGTCCGCCTTCAAGATCGTGCTGATGGCGCTCTGGTAGGCCCGTTCAACCGCAGTGCTTACTCGCTTGCCCGAGGCCACACTGTCCTTGACGTTCTCGAAGTAGACAATGTTTGAGTCCGCAGAGACTCCAATCGACACAATGAGGCCGACAACACCGGCCAGGGTGATGGCCAAGCCCTTGGTCTCGCCGAACCAGCTGATCACCGTCCAAAGGAGCAGGCCAGAGATGATGAGGCCAGAGATGGCCACCAGTCCGGCTAGGCGGTAGTAGACCAGCACATAGGCAGCTACCAGGAGCAGGCCGATGATGCCAGCAATGACTCCGGAACGGAGCACATCGTCACCAATGGCGGCGGAAACGGTTCGGGTTTGCTGGGCTTCCAATTCGACTGGCAGGGCACCGTAGTTTAGAGCCAAGGCCAGGTTGCGGGCCTCGTCCTCGGTGAACGCACCGGAAATCTGTACCCGATCGCGACTGTAGGGAGGAGCGCCGATCGTTGGTGCGGAAATCACCTCATGGTCAAGCACGATGGCCAGGGCGCCTCGTTCGACCCCACTCGAATCTCGACCCTGCACCGGACAGATCTCAGTGTTAGCCGGTAGAAACGGTTCAGAGCAGATGGAGGCGATGGCGTTGAACGCATCAATGCCATCGGGACCGGCCCGGAATGTCGGGTTGACGGACCAGGTAATGCCATCGAATCCTGGGTCCGCCGACTCCAACGCATCGCCCTTCAGATAGGGTCGGGCCGAGGCAGTAGATGCCTCCGGTGGCCGGGTTTTCCAAGACGACGTAGGCGTCGGCCAGATCGTCTTCAGGAGCAAAGGGGATGGCGTCGGCGCAGGCGGCGAATGCAGCAACCTGGGAAGGAGTCAACCCTGGGTCGGGAGCAGGTTCAATTGGGGCATCATCGTCGGGAACGACTTCCGTGCCGTCGTCGCTGGCTTGGGTTTCGGTTGTCTGGGTTGATTCGGTCGTTGTGGTGGTGGCATCATCGTCTTGCCTGCCCCGGATGGGGCGAAGCGAGCCCTCTTCGTCACCCGTGTTCGTATCACCCGTGTCTGCATCATCTTTGTTCTCATCGGTGCCGGGCTGGGTGGTATCGGTACTGCCGATATTGGCATCAGGCGTATCACTGGACTCATCCGGTGGCTCAAAACCACCGCTGGCATTCATGAAGTTCATCTGCTCCGGGCCAAGAAGCACCGGGCGAAAGCGCAACTCGGCCGTCTGGCCAACCAGGGCAAGGGCCCGTTGCTGTTCTTCAACGCCGGGAAGGTCAACAACAATGTTCTGTCCCTGGCGGGAGATCTCCGGCTCGGCAACTCCGAGCCCGTCAACCCGGCTTCGGATGATCTCGACCGTCTGATCCAAGGTTTCTTCTGAAACATCTTGAGTTGGCTGCAATACAACGGAAACGCCGCCCTGCAGATCAAGCCCGAGCAACGGCTTGTTGCCAACGGCGATGGTGTAGACAATCCCCGAGATGGCTAGCACGACCAAGAAGATTGCCGATGTCAGGCGCGTCTGCATTATTCGTTCTCGTCTTCGTTGTGTTCGGCAGTGCTGTTCATGACAACCCCAGAAATGGAGCTTCGAGCTACTTTCAGCTCGACGTTCTCGGCAACCTCGATCCACAGGATCGAGTCGTCTATGGTGCTAACAAAGCCGTAGATTCCGGAATTGAGGAGCACTTCGTCCCCCTCGTCTATCGCGGCCAGCATGGCGTCTTGTTTCTGTTGCTGCCTTTTCTTGGGAAGAATCAGAAAGGCATACATGGCCACGGCAAACGCGGCCCAGATAATCAATGCAGTTGTGTCCACGGGACGACCTCCAACCGAAGCACGCTAGCGCTTGTTTCGCCGGAACTGGTGTAGCTGCTATCCCCAGACCTTGAGAATGTCAGCTCGCAGCTGGTTGAAGGTGCCGGCGACGATGGCTTTGGCCATCTGGTCCGTCAGATCAGCCAGCCAAGCCAGGTTGTGAAGGGTGATGATCCGGCCAGCCGTTGCTTCATTGGTCACCAGCAGATGTCGGATGTAGGCCCGAGAAAAACGGGAGGACAAGGGATGATCGAAGTTCGGATCAATTGGACCGTCATCGTCTCGAAATTTGAGGTTCTTCAAGTTGAGTCGACCGACCGATGTGAGAGCAGTGCCGTGGCGAGCCAGTCTTGTTGGCAGCACACAGTCGAACATGTCGACCCCGTTAGCAACCGCTTCGACCAAGCCGAGCGGGTCGCCCAGACCCATGAAATAGCGCGGCTTGTCGGCCGGCAATAGTTCGGTTGCCGCTTGCAGAGCGGGGATCATTTCCTCTCGGGACTCTCCAACTGAAAGGCCTCCAATGGCGTAACCATCAAACCCGATCTCAACGGTTTGAGTGGCCGACATCCGACGCAGATCCAGGTCAACGCCGCCCTGCACGATGCCGAACTGGGCTTGATCAGTTCGCGGCTATGCGCGGCCTTGGAACGTTCGGCCCAGCGCAAGGTTCGCTCTACCGCATCAATCTGGACCTGCATAGCCGATGGCAGCGGTGGGCAGACGTCCAGGACCATGGCGATATCGGCACCGAGTTGTTCTTGCACCTTGACGGAACGCTCCGGTGAAAGCTCGACATAGGCCCCGTCATAGACCGACCGGAAGGTGGCGCATTCTTCGGTGAGCTTCGGTTCCAGACTGAATATCTGGTAACCGCCCGAGTCAGTCAGCATGTGGCCGGACCAGTCCATGAACTTGTGCAAGCCGCCCATCTGCTCGATCAGGTCAGCGCCAGGGCGCTCCATCAGGTGATAGGTGTTGCCCAGGATGATTGGAGGTGGCCCCAGCCGTTCCAGGTCACCAGTGTCCAGGGTCTTCACAGCCGCTCGGGTCCCAACCGGCATGAAGACGGGGGTTGGGATCTCTCCTCGTGGGGTAATGATCTTGCCCGTTCGGGCTAGACCATCGGTATGAGTGATCTCGATATGGAGTGGGCCCGACCGGCTCTGGTCAGGTTTGCTGGCTTGGCCTGGGTTGGGGGCGGCAGGATCTGTGGCTGCTGGATCAGAATCAATCACTGGAGGTTCCTATCTCGTTCCAACAGCATTGCATCACCGAAGCTCAAGAATCGATAGCCCTCCGTTTTGGCTTCGGAGTAGACCACTTGCCACGCGTCACCGACGAAGGCATCGATCATGACCAGGAGGGAGGACCGGGGAACATGGAAGTTGGTCAGCAAGACATCAACCACCTGCCAATTGAACCCTCGATGGATAAACAGATCGGTGCGACCACTCAGGGCAGCTGCCCCCTCGGCCTCATATCGAGCAGCGACAGACTCCAGGGTCCGCACCGTTGTTGTGCCAACCGCAACCACACGACGACCATCGGCCTTAGCGGATTGGATTTGCTGCCAAACCGACTCGGTGACGTCATAGGCCTCGGTGTGCATGGTGTGATCTTGAATCGACTCGGCCGAGATCGGACGGAAGGTTCCAAGACCAACCCGCAGTTCGATGCGGGCCAGTTCGATGCCCGAGCTTTCGAGCCCAGCCAGTACCTCATCAGTGAGGTGTAGCCCTGCGGTCGGTGCGGCCACCGACCCAGCATGGTTGGCGTAGACAGTTTGGTAGCGGCCGCGGTCTTGGAGCGGCTCATGGATGTAAGGCGGTAGCGGAACCTCACCGGCTCGCTCCAGAAGATCGTCGGCCAGCAGGCGAACAATGCGACGACCATCAGGCAGCGCGTCAACAATTTCGACCACTGGTTCACCAGCCAGTTCCAACCTGGTTCCGATATGAAGGCGCTTGCCCGGCTTCACCAGTGCCTGCCACTCCTGGTGGTTGCCAGTCGGCTCCAGGAGCAGGATCTCCACGGCTCCCCCGGTTGGCTTGCGCAGGTGGAAACGGGCAGGCAAGACCTTGGTGTCATTGACGACCACCAGGTCACCTTTGTGGAGAATCCCGGGCAGGTCTCGGACAGTTTGGTGAGAGAAGTTGCCATCACTAGCAACCAGCAGTCGCGCCGAGTCTCGAGGTTCCGCTGGGACCTGTCCGATGTATTCCTCAGGCAAGTCATAGTCAAAGTCCGAGGTCTGTGTCACCCAGGCAATCTATTGGCCGAGTGTCAGATTCGGCCTTTCAGAACGCTTGCATCGTCAGGATGTGTACAAGGGGGCATCCGGTGGTGGACCCAAGGTGCCGTCGGGGGGCTGTAGCCCAAGGTGTTGCCAAGCAGCTGCAGTAGCCATGCGGCCGCGAGATGTTCGCATCAAGAGCCCTTGTTGGATCAAGAAGGGCTCGATGACCTCTTCCACCGTCTCGGTTGGTTCGGCGATGCTGATGGCCAAGGTCGAGAGCCCAACGGGGCCACCCTGGAACAGGACACAAAGATTTTCCAGTAGGGTCCGGTCAACCTTGTCTAAGCCTCGCTCATCAATACCGAACAAGGCCAGACCATCGGCTGCGGACTCTTGATCAATGGTGCCATTGCCTCGGACCTCGGCATAGTCCTGGACCCGGCGTAGCAACCGGTTAGCGATTCGGGGTGTGCCCCGACCTCGACGGGCAATCTCCCACGCTCCGCCAGGATCAATCTTCACATCCAGAATCCGGGCAGCCCGGTTGACAATCACTTCCAAGTCCTCGGCCGCATAGAACTCCAGGCGGAAGTTGAAGCCGAAGCGATCACGAAGGGGCCCGGTGATCAAGCCGGTTCTCGTGGTGGCGCCAACCAGGGTGAAGGGCTCCAACTCAAAACGGATGGAGCGCGCTGCTGGGCCCTTGCCAAGCATCACGTCAATCTGCCGGTCTTCCATCGCTGGGTAGAGCACCTCTTCGACCACTCGGGGTAGGCGATGAATCTCGTCGATGAACAAGACGTCGCCGGCTTCGACCTTGGTCAAGATGGATGCCAGGTCACCGGCCCGCTCAATGGCAGGGCCAGAGGTGATGTGGAGGTGAGCACCAAGTTCGGTAGCCACAATGCCAGCCAGCGTCGTCTTTCCCAGCCCTGGAGGACCTGCAAACAGGAGGTGATCAGCGGCTTGACTGCGCTTCCTGGCCGCTTCCAAAATAATGCCGAGACGATCCTTCAGCTCTTGTTGGCCAACGAAGTCATCCAACGAGCGCGGCCGCAGACCACCCTCGTCAGCCATGCCACCCAATTCTTCCTCTGGCTGTTGTTCCGGCTCAATCCATTCATCCCGGGGCACTAGCTATCCCCCGGCCAGAACACGTAGAGCCTGCTTGAGCAAGTCACCGGACTCGGCAGCGTCTCGCTCGGCCGGGTCGATACCGGCCAGCGCAGTCCGGATCTCGTCCTGGGAATAACCCAAGCTGTCCAGGGCTTCACGCACGTCGGCTATGGCACTGGGCTCCAGCCCCGTCTTCCCCCCGGTGAGGTCAAGGGTGGCGCCGTCATTGGCGTCCAGAACCGGCAGAACCAGCACGGACTTCAAATCGACGAGCAAGCGTTGGGCGGTCTTCTTGCCAACCCCTGGCACCTCGCACAAGGCGTCAACATCATCGTCTGCCAACACCTGAGCCAGGCGGACCGGCGAATAGGTGCTGAGCACAGCCAATGCCAGTGCTGGGCCAACCTTATGAGCGGTCAGCAGGCCTTCGAACGCATCGCGTTCTTCGGAGCTGGCAAAGCCGAACAGCTTCTGATCTGCTTCCCAGAAATGGTGATGCACATACACAAACGCTTCGCCCGTTGTTGGCAATGCTTCGAGGGTGGCAGAGGTAATGGTAAGTCGATAGCCGACCCCGGCCACCTCCAACAGGACCTGCGCAGAGGCTTTCTCGATCGAAGGCGCGCGGTCAATCACGACACCTCGAAGTGAACCGATCACGAGTGTCCCTGACCCGTGGGATTCATACCTGGTTCATCGTCACGTCGTCCAAGCCCGGACCGACGCAGATCTACACCTCGGCGATCGTTTTGTCCTAAGAAAGCTCGCTGTCGCAAGAGTGGACGAGACGTGACCGCATCGGTGAGGCGGCCGCTGGGGTCATGGGCAAGGTGACAAAGAGCGACGGCCCCTGCATCGGCGGCATCGGCGGGTTGAGGGGGCGCCGACAGGCCAAGTAATTGTTGCACCATCTGGGTCATCTGCTGCTTGTCTGCTTTCCCGTCTCCGGCAACCGCTGCCTTGATTTGTGACGGCGAATACTCCTCGACTTGGGCGCCGCGTGACGCGGCCTCGGCCATGGCGATCCCGGACACGTGAGCAACGGGAATGGCGGTGTTGACATTGTTCTGGAAAAAGATCTTCTCGATGGCCAGGACCTCGGGCTTGAACTCGTCCATGAGGTCGATCAACTCACGGCGGATTTCAGCCAACCTGGGCGCTAATTCATTCTTGGGGTCAGTGCGGATCACGCCGATGGCGTGAGCCTTGCCGCCGCCACGAGGGCCGGGTTCAATTATTGCGTAGCCACATCGAGTGAGGCCTGGGTCTATTCCGAGCACGAACACGTGTACGACCGTAGCGCCTTTACCGCTCCACTCTCGCCATCTTCTGCCGATATGGATTGCATGCCAAGCACTGCCACTGAGGATCTTGTCGTAAACGTTGTCGATGTGAGCCGCTGGTTCGGCGATGTACAGGCACTCACTAACCTGACTCTCAAGGTTCCTCAGGGCAAGATCACCGTCTTGCTTGGACCAAACGGGGCGGGCAAAACCACGGCCATTCGTGTCATCACCGGTGCCCTCGCCGCAAACGAAGGACACACCGAAGTCTTTGGCTTGGATCCGGCAACTGCCGACGGTGAAGAGGTTCGCTCCCGTTGTGGTGTTGTCTCGGCCAAACCATCGCTCTATGACCGGCTCTCGGGTTGGGACAATCTTCGCTATGCCGCCGAGCTCTATGACCTTGGGCGTGGCAGTGCAGCTGACAAGCGGATTCGTGAAGCGGCGAACATGTTTGCCATCGACGCCTCGCTGGACCTGCAGGTCGGCGGCTATTCCACCGGCATGAAAACCCGCCTGGCTTTGGCCCGCGCTGTGCTCCACAACCCCGATCTGTTGTTGTTGGATGAACCAACATCGGGCCTCGACCCAGAGTCTGCAGCTGCGGTGTTGGAACTCATCCAAGAGATGACCGCTGAAGGGCGCACCGTTCTGATGTGCACCCACCTGCTGATGGAGGCCGAAGGGCTGGCTGACCACATCGTGGTTATGGAACACGGAACTAGCCTGCTGGACGGTGCCCCGGACGAATTGGCCTCTCGCTATTGGCCATCACCGATCGTGCATCTGAGCTCGGAGCTTGGTGACGATCTGGATGTACTGGCCACCGTGCCTGGCGTGACCAACTATGAGCGATCCTCCACCACGGCCCGCCTCGAGTTGGACACCATCGATCGGGTACCCGATCTGTTGTTCTCCCTCGCCCAGAACGGCACTCGTATCACCAAGGTCGATCCCTTCCAACCGACCCTGGAAGACCTCTACTTCGCGGTCCGGCGAGGCAATGGTGCAGCTGAATTCGAGAAGATCACGACTGTCGCTGGGAGCACAGGCCCAACAAACGCGACAGTCCCTACTAACGACACAGCCAACAACGCGACCGTCAACGACACAGTCAGTAGCAACCTATGAGCGCCGAGAAAACCGAGCACGCCCCGATGAACTGGTCACGAATGTGGACGGTTGCACGAACTGACTTGAAGCAGCTGATGCAGTCAAAGGACTTCTGGATGCCGATGGGCATCCTGGGCAGCCTCTTCTTCGTTGTTGTTCCCACCATCTTGTTGCTCACTATTACCAGGATCGGCGATGTCGAGGTTGTTGCTCGTATGTCTCAGACCTTGGAGGTGCTTCCGCAGTCGGCCCAAGACCAGCTTCGGGGTAACTCACCTGAAGGCCAAACCGGCTATGCCCTCGCCGTCTTCCTCTTCGCCCCAATGGCAGTAGTCGTTCCCCTCACAATCTCGACCGCAGTTGGAGCGGCGACCATTGTGGGCGAACGAGAAAAGGGGACCGGCGAATTTCTGGCCCACTCCCCTGCAGGCACACGCGAAATCTACCTTGGCAAGCTGATCGCCAGCCTGGTCCCGGGCTATATGACCACCATCATCGGCTTCGGCGCCTATTCGATGATCGTCAATCTGACCGTTGGACCCGAAGTCGGAGGCTGGTTCTTTCCCACCGCTCAGTGGTGGGTCATGATCCTTTGGGTGTTGCCACCGTTCTTGGCCATCTGCTTGTCTCTCGTGCTGCGACTATCGGCAACGGTCCGATCAACCGCAGCTGCCCAGCAGGCTTCAGGGCTTGTCAGCTTGCCTCTCATCATGATTGCCTACAGCCAGTCGACCGGCGTCCTCTTTGGAGCCGGAAATATGGGGCTCTATGTCGGTGGCATCGCGTGGGCGATTGCCCTCATCAGCCTGCATCGAGGTGTCCGCTCAGTCACCCGCTCGCGCCTACTAGGTGTAGCCGCCGGAATCTAAGGAACAGAGCGTCGATGTTGCGAGCCTGCGAGCAACTCGTGGAACCCGCAGGGTTCCCAGCCGCCGGAATCTAAGGAACAGTGCGTCGATGTTGCGAGCCTGCGAGCAACTCGTGGAACCCGCAGGGTTCCCAGCCGCCGGAATCTAAGGAACAGTGCGTCGATGTTGCGAGCCTGCGAGCAACTCAGTCTTCTTCGGGGTTGAGCTGATCGACGATGGACTCGTCGATGTCGATGTTGGAGTAAATGTCTTGCACATCATCGTGGTCGTCCAACGCGTCAACCAGGCGTAGAACCGAGTTTGCTGTTCCAGCGTCGTCAATGGGAACCGTGTTTGAGGGCATCATGGTCGAGTCTGACTCGATGACCTTCATGCCAGCCTCGGTCAATGCTTCGGCCAACGAAGCGACATCGGTTGGTTCACAGCTGACCTGCCAGTGCTCACCGAAGTCTTCGACGTCTTCGGCGCCGGCATCAATGCCGACCATCATCACGTCGTCTTCTTCAGCGGCCTTGTCGACCTTGACAATGCCCTTGCGCTCGAACTGCCAAGCAACGGCTCCTGGCTCGGCCAAGGAGCCACCGTTCTTGGATAGGAGTGATCGAATCTCTGATCCCGAACGGTTGCGGTTGTCGGTCAAGACATCGATAAGAAGGGCGATACCACCAGGGGCGTAGCCTTCATAGGTGACCGGCTCGTAGTTGACACCTTCCAGCTCGCCGGTGCCTCGCTTGACCGCTCGTTCAATGGTGTCAATAGGGACCGAAGCGCTGCGAGCCTTCTGGAACATCGTCCGCAGAGTCGGATTATGTTCTTGGTCACCACCGCCGGTTCGAGCGGCAACTTCGACCTGCTTAATCAGCTTGGCGAAGAGCTTGCCTCGCTTGGCATCAGTTGCGCCCTTCTTGTGCTTGATTGTTGCCCATTTGGAGTGTCCCGACATGGCGACTCACTGTAACCACACCACGACAGCGATGCGAAACGTGACAGTGACGCGAAACACGTAGTGACAGCAATGTCTGAGCCACGCCCTCTCTCAGAAACAGGTAGCCAGGAACATGCGATGCAGTCGGACGTCGTCAGTGAGCTCAGGGTGAAAGGACGAGGCCAGCGTTTGTCCGGCACGAACCAATACCGGCGAATCGCCAAGAGCGGCCAGGACCTCAACATTGGACCCAACAGTTTCGACCTTGGGAGCTCGAATGAAAACTGCGCGGTAAGAATCATCCAGGCCCACGATCGCCAGGTCAGCCTCAAAGGAGTCAAGCTGACGGCCATACCCGTTGCGGCGAACGGTTAGATCGATGGCGGCAAACGACTGTTGGTCCTCCCGCCCATCCAGGACCTCGCTGGCAAGCAAGATCATTCCTGCACAGGTACCAAACACGGGCATGTCTGCTGCCAACCGTTCAGCCAACGGCTGGCGCAAGTTGTTGAGATCCAGAAGCTTGGAGATCGTGCTCGACTCTCCGCCGGGGATGATCAAGCCATCGACCTGTTCCAACTGCCTGGGTGTACGAACCTCGACAACGTCAAGGTTCAGGTCACACTCCTGCAACATGCGGACATGCTTGGCAAAGGCACCTTGCAAAGCAAGCACACCTACTGTCCGCTGGCTACCTGTCCGCTGGCTACCTGCCCGCTGACTCGACTGATCAGACAGCTGTTTTGTCACCAACCGCGATCGGCGAACTTGATGGAGTCGTCCATGCCGATGCCGGTCATGGGAGCCCCAAGCCCACGTGAAACCCGAGCAAGCACCTCCGGGTCACGGAAGTTGCTGGTTGCTTCGACGATGGCTCGAGCCCGCGGTGCTGGGTCGTCGCTCTTGAAGATGCCAGAACCAACGAAGACCGACTCGGCTCCGAGCTGCATGGCCATGGCCGCGTCAGCTGGAGTGGCGATACCTCCGGCGCAGAAGAGGGGAACTGGCAGCTTGCCGGTTTCAGCGATTTCCTGAACCAACGGCAACGGGGCTTGCAGCTTCTTGGCCCATTCAAACAGCTCGGCGCTGTCAGCCAGGGTAATGGCCCGGATGTCGCCGGTAATGGACCGGAGGTGGCGGACCGCCTCGATGATGTTGCCTGTACCGGCTTCACCTTTGGAACGGATCATGCAGGCGCCTTCAGAGATTCGACGCAGAGCCTCGCCAAGGTTGGTGGCACCACAAACGAAGGGAACGTTGAAGGCGAACTTGTCAACATGGTGGGTTTCATCAGCTGGAGAGAGAACCTCGGACTCATCCACATAGTCCACGCCCAAGTATTCAAGAATCTGGGCCTCGACGAAGTGGCCGATCCGGACCTTGGCCATGACCGGAATGGTGCAGACCTCTTGGATGCTGACAATCATCTCCGGGTCAGACATGCGAGAGATGCCACCATCACGGCGGATGTCGGCAGGCACTCGCTCCAGGGCCATAACGGCCACCGCACCAGCGTCTTCGGCGATCTTGGCTTGCTCAGCATTGACGACATCCATGATGACGCCACCTTTGAGCATTTCGGCCAAGCCACGCTTGACGCGAACGGTTGCTGTTTGATTAGTGTTGCTTGAGTTCTCAGCCATGGCCGCACTCTAGAAGTGGCCTGCAACCAGACGGACGAAAACAGGCCAATTCTTTTCGACCGATGGCACCCCATTCAGGGGCCTATTCGGACCCTCCAATGAGTCCGCCTGTCGGAGCCCGTTAGGAGGCCGGAACGGTGGTCGCTCCACCATCAGGCAGCAGAACCCAGGTTCGCCCCGGAGTCAGCTTGATCGCTTCGCCGTCCTCGTCCAGGAGTACCGGCTTGGCGTCGGCAGCTTCGCGCGACCAGGTTCCCAGAATGACATGCCCATCAGTCAAGACGAAGAGCCGTCCCGTGCCGACGGTCTGGACCTCCGGAGATGTCGCATCGGCTGGACTCACCGTGTAGATGGTCTCCATGATGACCACATTCTCCGGAGCAAGCTGGTCGCCGCTGCTGGTGGTGTGAGGTCTGCCGTCTTGAGTTCGAAGCCAGCCAGAGCGAGCGCTATCCCAGGTATGGGTCACAATTGGGCTGTTGCCCTTGTACGCAATGATGACCGAGTCGCCAATGGCACTGGCGCTTGCTGGCAGTTCTTCGTTTGCCGAACGGTATTGGAACCAAGCGGTTGGTGGTTCGTCGGAGTCACTCAACGCAAACAGGTCAGCGGCATTCACATAGAGATTGTGCGGAGCGGGCCGAGAACTGTCTCGGAAGTACTCGGTACGGCTGCTGGCAGTTACCCCCTGGATCGGCAGGTTGCGAAGTCCGGCCAGCACATAGTCGTTTCCGCCGGATGAGGCGTAGAGCGGACGATCCAGACCACGCAGGATGTCGAAGTCTGATGTTCGGCTGGAGCGAACGGGCCCAAGCGGAGCCGGACTCGTTGAGTGGAAAGCGGCAGCAAATCGCGTGACACCCTCAGCTCGCATCTCGAAAACAATGTCAGCTTGATCCAGACCAGTCTGGGGACGAGCATTGGGGTGATTGTCAATCTTGACGACCAGCGCGGGGCGCTTCAGCTCAGCAGTGTCACTCACCGGCAACCCAGTGAGCGGCGCCACTGGTCCCGAAGCGGACGGAGCTGCTGTCGTAGTTGTCTCGTCATCCTCCGGAGGTTCGGTGGTGGTTGAGTCCGGAGCCGTCGTCGCCTCCGTTGTTGTCTGCTCTACCTCAACCGAACCACTATTGGAACAAGCGCTAGCCACCATGGCCAATACTGCCAAAGACAGCAGCACGGACCGAAGTCGCCGTGGCCGGTGACGACTGGATCGGTACAGATACTGGACCGAATCGGTGGGCGAAAACGGTTCGCTCATTTATAACTCCAGAAGGTTGTCGATTCGCCACTGAAGCGGCGAGTGGGAAACGGCTGCCTCTGTCATAAGCGGCGGCGCAACCCAGAGATGATCGTTGCCAGCCGTCGCCAAGGCTGGTGTAAAGGACTCAGAAATCTTGACCAGGGCCGAAGAAAGACCGGGTGGGTATCGAGTGACACCAACGGCGTCACGGTCCGCAGCAAAACCACCGTCAGGTTCAATGACTCGACGCATGGCCCAGGCTCCAACCGGAGAGGCGAAGCCGCTGAGCGGTCCATCAAGAAACAGGGCACCAAAGGAGCCTGCAGCGGCCGCGGCTAGCTCGGCATCCTCATTCTTGATCGGGACGAGGAGTTCGGCGACCACGCCTTCCAGCTCAACACGGCCGAGAGCACGCAGAAGGCCAGAAGTCACGAGGATCGATGCCCCATCGGGGCCATCGATTGACAGTGCGTTCGTCGAATCGTCTTGCACGATGTGAAGGCTCGGCTCTTCTATACCGATGGACAGCGACAGTCCCTCGACCAAGCTAGACAAGCCCGGGTCGTCACAAAGGTTGGCGTCACTGATGCCAAGCTGATTCGCGACCCGACCCGAGGCCCCCTTGGCCCACAAAAACGTCAGACCGAAACCAAATATCAATGCCACCGGAATAGCGATCCACCAGCTCAACCCGATTATCACGAAAACAACAAGGAGCGGCACGAGCAAGATCAGGCTGGCAGCTCCAGCGAGATAGAGGAGTGTGGTGCGGAAGGCATTGTTAGCTACGAGCACGGTTCTCCTGAATAAGGGGGCAAGCGATTGCGAACGTCCAACACTGGGTGAAGACGAGACTGGGTGAAGCTGTCGCGATTCTCGACGGGCGCACCAATTCCGAGCACGAACTCTAGCCCGAGCACAGGGCCACAAGGCGGTCACCCACCGAGCCACCGTACCTAATTGTTTCCCCCACCAACTCGGGTCCTTGCCGAGCATCGGTTGCGGCTCACAACACGACTCGTTGGTAGTGGCTGAGGTAGGCAGTAGCGAGACGGTCCATGGAGAACTGGTCAGCTCGCTCATAGCCCCTTTCGACCGTGGCTGTGACGTCCAATCCTCCTTCCAAGACCTTCAAGATGGACTTGGCCAGGGCGGCGGCATCACCGGTTGGAAACAGCTCGGCGTCGCGTCCGTCATCGGATGTAAGGCGATAAGCCTCCAGGTCCGAGGCAACAACCGGGATACCGGCGGCCATCCCTTCCAGCAGGACGACGCCGAAGCTTTCGCCACCAAGTGAGGGAACGCAGAAGACGTCAGCGGCTTGTAGCCGTGAGGCCTTTTCAGCGTCAGTCACGGACCCCAGCCAGACCAGGCGGGGGTCATCTTCATGCGCCTGGCGGAGTTCGGCGGTCTCAGGGCCTTCGCCGCCAATCCAGATGGTGACATCCCGGGGTAGCAGTTTGGATGCCTCCAACAAGATGGACAGTCCCTTGCGTGGTTCGTGCCTGGCCAAGAAGAAAACGGTTGGACCTTGTTTTGGGGTCGGCTCGGCGTTTTGGAAGCGGCTGACCTCAATCCCGTTGAAGAGGATTTCATATGTCCCTCCGAGATGCCTTTTTGCCATACCTGCTGCCTCCGCAGAGACCGCGACCTTTGAGTCCATCCGACCTGCCAGGCGTCGAAGCAGCGGGCGCAGCCGTCGGTATGCGGTCACCTCTCCACTGGCATGGAAGGTTCCGACCAGCGGCATTGGCTTCACTGTGAGCGCCGTCAAGGTTGGGCCGGGAGCTAGCGGTTCGTGAAGATGCAAGACATCGAATCGCTCGTCCCAGATTGCACTAAGCACCCGGAGCTGTGCTGACAAGTCTGGGGCGAGTGGAGCCATCGAACCGTTCTGGGCATAGGGAATCGAATTACCCAGAGGGGTCACGAACGGTTCAGGAGGCGGTCCGTCACAGGGAGCGAGAACTTGGGTGGCGATGCCTTGGGAGCGCAAGGATCGAGCAAGGCCAAGGACCTGGGTCTGGACTCCTCCCCAGACCCCAAGGCTGTAGGGGCAGATCAATCCAACGCGCACAATCAAGAGCCTAGCTCGCGGCTGCTATTGATTCGATTCGACTGTGCCGCTCTGGACGGTTTCGTTGCCAGACCTCGAACTATCCCCTTCACCCTTCGTCTTATCCGGCCAGATGGGTTGCAGCACATGCCATTGACTCGGGGCTTGGCTGATCAGTCGTTCCAGTGCGTGGGCCACCTGTTGTGTGCTTTCCCGAAGCGCCTGTCGGAGTGGTAGCTCAGGGTCGACCACAATCGGAGGATCAATCTGGCAGACCCGCTTGTTGCCGCGGAAATAGACAGCAGTCGGCAGGATTACCGATCCCGTTCGTCGAGCCAGCAAAGCCGGCCCAACTGGGAGCGAGGCCTGCTGGCCGAAGAAGTCAACATGAGTGCCAGTTCCGCCGATGTCTCGATCAGCTAGGAGGCAGATGACGTGGTTCCCCTTCACTGCTTGGACTAGCTGACTGAAGGTATCGGGACCAAGTGGAATGATATTGACGTTGAGTGATTCGCGAAGCGTCTTGAACCAGCTAAAGACGTCCTCCGGTTCGAGCTGTTCCACTACTGCGCTCACGGGAATCTCTGCCACCCGACCCAGCCAGGCGGCGGCCCATTCCCATCCCCCCAAGTGTGGGATCACCATGATCGGACCGAGCCCGGACTCCCTAGCCCGGACAAGATGTTCATAGCCAATGACTTCGAAGCCGTCATCGATCCTCTCTGCACTCATGGACGGCAGCCGGAACGACTCGGCCCAGTACCGACCATAGGAGCCGTAGGAATCCTGGGCCAGGTTCGTGATTTCTGATGGGCTTGCTTCCGGCTTAACACGGGCCAAGTTGGCTTCCAGGCCCGTTGCCAGGTCCGGTCGAAGCCTGGGTATGAGCCGTCCAACGTCAGTGCTGAGCCTCACCATGAGCCGAAACGGTAGGGCATTCGCTATTGCCGAGCCTGCTCTGATGAGCCGCAGGGACCGGCTTGCTCGGCCTGGCTTTGCTGAGCCTGGTTTCATCATTGTTCGACGAGCCAAGGAAGGTTAGCCCTTCAAGCGTGTTCGCCGTTGGGCGCGAGCCCGGTGGGTCAGTGAGCCACCCCTTGCTTTGCGGCGCCGGCTGAGACTTTTTGGTGGTACTAGCGGTGGCTTCTGGCTTGCTTGGCGCCACACCTTCACAAATCGGTATATAGCGGTGGCGATGGTGAGGACCAGCATCAACCACAAAACTGGTTCGAAGAGCGAGGAAATGGCGAGGCCGACACCGAGGGCGATGAAGCGTTCGGCTCGTTCCATCAGGCCGCCCTTTGCGTCAAAGCCGAGCGACTCGGCTTTGGCCCGCATATAGGAGATCATCATGGCGGCGATCAGCAAGGCGATCGGAAGCATGGCTTTGCGTGGGGTGCCACCTTCGAGGAAGTAGAAGGCGGCGCCAGCGAAGATCAGGCCGTCGCTGAGGCGGTCCGACACCGAGTCAAGGAAGGCGCCTCGTGGTCCAGCGGTTCCTCCGGCCTTAGCCACTGCTCCATCAAGGGCGTCAGGCAAGCCAGTCAGGGCCAACAAGATGAAGGCGGTAAAGAAATGCCCGGTACCAATGGCGGCGCCGCAAGCGGCACTCATGACAACCCCGGTCGCGGTGATGAAATCGGGTGAGATCCCCATCTTCTGGAGCACGACACCGATGGGGGCGACAATCTTGTCAAATGGACCGCGGAGGTTTCCGTCGAACATGGCAGACATGGTAACCCATCAGGTTCCCGCTAGGGCTACCTTGACGGACATGACTCGTTTCGCCCAGCTCTCCCCACGAGACACCGCCATCACCTTGCGCTCCCTTGGTCGCCGTGTCGCCCAGTCAGTGACTCCGGTTACAGGAGGGTCTGCCGAACTCCAGTCGAGGTTGGATGCTGCTGGACCCGATGGAGACTCACTCAGCAGTCTGGTTGACCGGCTGAGTCGAACCCAAGGATTCTTACTCAATGAGCTGGGCAAGAGCCTCGACCAGAAAACTCCGGTTGTGTCCGAAGCAGTAGTCGAGGCAGAGCAACTTCATTTCGCCGAGGATCGTCCGGTGCCGCTAGCGGTAGGCCTTGAGTCAGTTGCCAGCGATTCCGAGCAGGCGGGCCGACGGGTGGAAGAGGCCTCTGGTGCCGACCTCGGTCGGATTGTTTCGGTAGTTGGCGGTGGTTCAATCACGCCGTTGGAGATAGCTCAACAGGCTGCTCGCACTGGTATCTCGACACTCAAGCAGATCGAGAACCAGGTGACCTGGCTCAAACAAACGAGCCGCTAAGCCAGTCGAACTTCTAGACGTCGAGATTTGACCAGTCTTCGGGATTGTCTTCGACCAGTGAGTCAACAATGCTGCCGTCAACCCCGTCGACCATGACGAGGGCACGCTTTGTTGGCGGCTCTTCGGCTGAATACAGGAGCACCCGCCAGGTTGGACGGCTGAGTAGTCCACGCCACCCCATCTGGGCCGAAGCATGACCGACGGGAAAACCAATCTCGTTGATGGAAGCCACCAGAGCATCACGCTCATCAATGGCCAAGTTCTTGCCGGAGACAATGCTGTACACACCAAGAATGGCAAGTCCGATTGCAGCACCGATCAATCCCTTGTTGATGAGGATACCTTCTCCCCGAACCAGGTAAAGAGCTAAAAGACCGGCAGCGCAGATCAGGTAGATGTAGCCGGGTATGCGGCGTCGACTGTTGTTGGGAAACTCGTATTCGTCTTGGTCAGCAAGGGCTGGCTGAAGATCATCAGGAAGTTCGTCGACGACATCATCGACATCCACTTCCACGTCAGTGTCATTGGCTTCGGGCACCTGGAGACGCTACCGCGAAGATGATGGACTTCGCGACCCGCTATTGGGTCGCAAGGTCCATTATCTTCGGACAAATCCAGGACTCGAGGGGTGCTAGGCGGCTCGATTTATGGTGTTGGACCTAGGACGGCCAGTTGTCGCGGAGCCGTTGCCAGGAATCGACCAGGGTCATGGGTAAGACCCGTACTTCGGCAATGGTGGTCATGAAGTTGGTGTCAGCGTTCCAGCGCGGGACGATGTGCACATGCAGATGCTCGGGCTGGGAACCACCACCGGCCTCCCCCAAGTTCAACCCAACATTGACGCCATGTGGACGAAAAGCATCGGTTACCGCTTGGGTCCCGGCCCTGACGGTCTCCCACAACTCAGCATGCACGTCCGTATCAAGATCCAGGATGGACTCGACTGGCTTGGTCGGCAAGATCATCACGTGACCATTGGTATAGGGAAAGACGTTGAGTAGCGCGAAGGTATGCGGCCCCCGCCACACCACATAGGTCTCACTATCGGGTAAGCCGCTCTGCTCGATGGTTTCGAACAGGGTCTTTCCTTCAACCTGAGGCAAGCTGGCGTGAGGCAACCCGTCAGCCCCCATCAAGGGCCAGTGCGTCATCTTCCAACCGGCCCTGATCCGTTCCATCATGCTCGGGATCGCCATTCTAGTTTCGGTCCAGCGTCAAATCGCTCAACAACAACCAGCTGGACTACAAGCAACTCAACGACAACCATCGCTGCTACTAGGCCTTACTTTCGACGTCGGCCACCAAGTTGGCCATGAAATCATCGAGAGGAACATCCCGGTCCACCTCTCCCCCACGAGGATTGACTCCAAGGGTTCCGGCGGCGACATCATCGGCACCGACCACCAGGATGTAGGCAACCTTCTGCTGCTTGGCGTTCCGGATCCGCTTACCCAGTGGATCGTTGGCCTCAATCAGGTCGACTCGGAACCCAGCGGCCTTCAGCTTGGCGTAGACCTCATCGGCATAGGCCTGATGGTCTTCGGCCACCGGCAAGATCGTGGCCTGGATGGGGGCCAACCATGCCGGAAAATTGCCAGCAAAGTGCTCGATCAGAACACCAAAGAATCGCTCAACTGATCCGAACAAGGCCCGGTGCAACATGATCGGCTGCTTGCGCGAACCATCAGCGGCGACATACTCAAGCTCGAACCGTTCCGGCAGGTTGAAGTCGGCTTGGATCGTTGAGAGCTGCCACGATCGTCCAATGGCGTCACGAACATCGATATCGATCTTGGGGCCATAGAAGGCGGCGTCGCCCTCTTTGACCTCATAGGGAACACCGAACTTGTCCAACGCGTCCTTTAGGGCCTTGGTAGCTAGGTCCCAAACCGCATCGGAACCAACGGACTTCTTGGGGTCACGGGTGGAGAGATTGAAGGTGAAGTCTTCGAAGGTGAAGGCCTTGAGAACCGAGACAACGAATTCCAACAAGCTTTCGATCTCTTCGGCCAGCTGCTCTTCACTGCAATAGATGTGAGAATCGTCCTGGGTGAAGCCACGAATGCGCATGAGTCCATGGAGGGTTCCGGCCCGTTCGTAGCGATAGACAGTGCCAAGCTCGAAGAGGCGAAGGGGTAGTTCTCGGTAGGACCGCTGTCCACGCCGGAAGATCAGGCAGTGGATCGGACAGTTCATGGGCTTGGGGTAGTAGGTCCCGTTGTCCATCTCCATTGGCGGGTACATGCCATCGGCATAAAAGTCGAGGTGGCCGCTGGTCTCAAATAACTTGCCGTCAGCCAGGTTGGGGGTGACCACAAACTCATAGCCACCGTTGAGGTGGCGTTCGCGGGAGTAGTCCTCCATGATCTTGCGGATGGCCGCTCCCTTTGGGTGCCATACCGCCAAGCCGCCACCAAGTTCAGACGGGAACGACAACAGGTCCAGCTCGTTGGCCAGCTTTCGGTGATCGCGCTTCTCGGCTTCTTCCAAGCGAAGCAGGTGTGCAGCCAGCTGCTTCTTGTCGGCCCAAGCCGTGCCGTAGATGCGTTGCAGCATTGGCCGCTCAACATCGCCTCGCCAATAAGCCCCGGCAACCTTCATCAGCTTGAACTGTCCAAGGTGACCGGTGTGAGGAACATGGGGACCAACACACATATCGACGAAGGCATCAGTATTGCGATAGAAGCTGATCACGGGCTCGGCGACATTATTGGTGTCACCGTCCTCCGCCATCTCACTGGCCAGTTCCGAAGCCTTTTCGCCGGAGGCCACCATCTCGATGATCTCGCTCTTGTAGAGATGATCCTTCATCAATTCGAGGGCTGCAGCAGGGGCGAGTTCAGAGCGGACGAATGACTGGCGAGCTTTGACTATCTCGCGCATCTTGGCGTCGATCTTGTCCAGGTCTTCCTCCTGGAAGGTGGCACCATTGGCGAGGGCAAAGTCGTAGTAGAAGCCGTCCTCGATAGGCGGACCGATAGCGAAGGTTGAACCAGGCCAGAGCTCCAGGACCGCTTGGGCCAGAACATGGGCGGTGGAGTGACGAATGGTGTGCAGACCACGCTCGGAGTCGGGCACCACGATCTCGACGCTCTGCCCGTCAGCGAGCACGGTGTCAAGGTCGGTCTCGGCCCCGTTGACCAGACCAATCAAGGCATCCTTACCCAGGCGCCGGCTGATGCCGGTAGCCAGGTCAGCGATCGTTGACGCCTCGGGAAGAGAACGTTCGGAGCCATCAGGGAGAATTACTGCGATATCAGACACAAGCCAGAGTCTAAGGGAACGAACACCAAGGTGGAATCGAGTTCGCAGCTTTCAACCGCTGCATCAATGAGCCGGCTGGAAACATGGGCGGCAGCGACCGCGTTAGCTGATGGCGGCTAGGGGCCGAGATGCAAGGACGTCGCTGGATGACTTGCGCTGGATTGTTGGGCCTTCGTCTTCGTTGGCAGATACTTTCCCGCCGTCGCCTACGTCGCGGGTTGTGGTGTGGGTAGTGTTGAGAGGACGGGTTTCGAGCGGTTGAGTATCCAGCGGTCGCCCCTGCATCTCGCCAGCAATTTCCGAGATTGGTGCTTCGACCTCGATCTCGACCACCTTCTTGGCGCCGGCGTAGGTGTCTTCGTATTCTTGGCCACACAGGGTCTGGATCTCGAACATGACCTCGTCGATGACCTCGCGATAGACAGCTCGGTCACCGACCCTGTTCTTATAGCGCGCCACATCGATTGGCTTGCCGACATTGATATTGACGGTCCGGAAGAAGTTCGGTCGAGCCGAATCGGGAGGTTGGATGTCTACCGTTCCAATCAAGCCAATGGGAATGATTGGTGCCCCCGTCTCGATGGCCAACCTGGCCGCTCCGGTGTGTCCTTTGTGCAGCTTGCCGCTCCTGCTCCGAGTACCTTCGGGATAAATGCCAAACAGCCCGCCCAGATTGAGCACATGGCGTGCCGCGTCGAGGGCGGCAGTGGCATGGTCGCCGCCTCGACGGTCGATGGGGATCATGCCCAAGGCAGGAAAAAGCTTGGCGGTTTTCCAGTCATCCAAGTACTCGGCCTTGCCGACGTAGCGGATCCCTCGGGGAAGGACAGCGGGAAGGATGAAAGAGTCGATGGCGGCCAGGTGGTTGGGACAGAGCACCGCTCCACCACCATCGGGGATATTTTCCAGGCCAGTGACTTCCATCCGCCAAAGGAATTTGAGCATGGGCCTGGCAACGGCAAGCGCTACTGGTTGCCAGGATCCAATATTGTCGGGAAGGTCGGCCACGTCCGGACCTTAGTGCACAGCTGACTCCCATGCATCTCCAGTATTCGAGGTAGTCGGATTGTTTCGTTAGGACAGTCCAAGACCCAGATCAGTTGGCAACCTCGACACCAAGAAGGGCAGCGGCCAAGCCAACGCCCTTGCCGGCGGCTGCAGCCTCGTCAATAAGGGCAATAGCGGCCGGGGTATCCAGGTCATTGTCCAAGGCAGCGCGCACACCTTCAAGAGCGCCATCTTGCTCACTTGCATCGGCCGAGGCCGCCACCCATTTGCTCAGACGCTCGACAGCGTCAGGCATGATCTGCTCGTCCCACTCCCAGGCAGTCCGGTAATGATTGGCGACGATGGCCAAGCGGATGGCCCGCACGTCGAACGTCTTGCGTAGGTCGCTAACAAACACCAGGTTGCCCAACGACTTGGACATCTTCTCCCCGTCCATGCGAACCATGGCCTGGTGCATCCAGATACCAACGAACCGCTTGCCGGTCGCAGCTTCTGTCTGGGCCGCTTCACACTCATGGTGGGGGAAGATCAGATCGGTGCCGCCACCGTGGATGTCAATCGTATCGCCTAGCTCTCGCATGGCCAGAGCAGAACATTCAATGTGCCAGCCTGGCCGGCCGCTGCCCCAAAGCGCATCCCAGCAAGGCTCATCGTCAGACGACGGCTGCCAGAGAACGAAGTCCAGCTGGTTGCGCTTGTTTGGGTCACTGATGTTGCCACCGCGTTCATTGGCGTAGGTCAGCATGGTCTCGTGGTCATAGCCAGAGATCTGACCAAAGTCGTCCTTCGTGGTCACATCGAAGTAGACGGATCCCGCCGACTCATAGGCGTGGCCCTTTTCCAACAAGACCGAGATCAGGCTACGGATCTCGGCCATGGCAGAGGTGGCCCGAGGCTCCGACCAGCTGGGAATCATGCCAAGGGCGACCATGTCATCGTCAAAACGAGCAACTTCGGCCGCCGCTAGGTCCAGGTAGTGCATGCCTAACTCGCGGGCCTTCTTGAGCAAATCATCATCGACGTCGGTGACATTTCGAACACAACGAGTCTCATAGCCCAGGTCCCGCAAGCGTCGTTGCAGGATGTCATAGCCCATGTACACCGCGGCATGGCCGAGGTGGGTGGCGTCATAGGGCGTGATTCCACAGGTATAGAGGGTGACGATTGGACCAGGTTCCAGTGGAACAATGGCCTGTCGCCGAGTGTCATAGAGGTGGACGGGACACGTGCCAGGAATACTCACGAGTCGCAGGGTAGCGAGGTCTCGGCCCAGCCAAGAAATCCGGCCATCGTCAACATCGGTCTGAACATGTCCTCCGGTAACCAAGTCCGGTTCCCTATAGTCAGAGCCTCATGGGAATTGTTCAAGACAAGAAGCTTCTAATCACCGGTGTACTCACCGACTCCTCCATCGCCTTTGGTGTGGCCAAGGTTGCACAGGAAGAAGGGGCCGAGGTCATCCTCACCGGTTTTGGGCGTGGCTTGCGTTTGACCGAGCGAGTGGCCAAGAAGCTGGACACCATGCCCGAGGTTCTTGAACTGGACATCTCCAACGCCGAGCATCGCAAGGATCTGACCGAACACCTTCGCTCCACCTGGGGACACGTTGACGGAGCCCTGCACTCCATCGGATTCGCTCCCCAAAGTTGTATTGGCGGCGATTTCTTTGCCGCCGAGTGGGAGGACGTCGCCACTGCCATCGAGGTCTCCACCTACTCGTACCGTTCCCTGGCCGACATCGTCGTGCCCCTCATGCCTGAAGGTTCATCCATTCTTGGTTTGACCTTTGACGCCACCAAAGCATGGCCCGCATATAACTGGATGGGGGTAGCCAAGGCTGGGCTCGAGTCATTGAATCGCTACCTGGCCCGTGAACTCGGACCAAAGGGCATTCGCAGCAATCTGGTTGCCGCTGGCCCCATCAAGTCCATTGCCGCCAAGTCCATCGACGGATTCAGCGTCTATGAGGACGCCTGGGAAGAACGCTCACCCTTGGGCTGGGACATCAAGGACACCAGCGGGGTGGCCAAGAGCTGTGTCGCCCTAATGTCAGACTTCTTCCCCCAGACCACCGGACAGATCATCCATGTCGACGGTGGCTGCTCCGCAGTGGGCGCCTAGACACTCCGGCTCAACAAGTCGTCTGCACAGAATCTTCACCCAGGGCCCAACCACTCCACATACTTGATTCCTATTCTCCCCTACCGACGGGTAACAGTAGTGTCTTGAGAAATGGCAAGTTTGTGAAAAATGACTCTGGAAGACGTCATTGGAAGAGTGCGCATGGGTAAGCGAATCCTGATCATCGAAGACGAAGTCGACCTGGCCGAACTCATCGCGTCACGATTGCGCAGTGAAGGCTTCATCGTCGATATTTGTGGTGACGGCAAATCTGGCGTTGAGCGCTGCTTCACCACCGAACCTGACCTGGTGATCCTTGACCTCATGCTTCCCGAACTGGACGGCCTGGAGGTTTGTCGCCAGATCCAGCAACACCGGCGAACTCCCGTGGTGATGGTTACAGCCAAAGACGACGAAAGCGACGTCTTGATCGGCCTTGGAGTGGGAGCAGATGATTACATCACCAAACCCTTCAGCCCTCGCGAGCTTGCCGCCCGGGTCCATGCGGTACTGCGACGAACCGGCGAGCAACAAGCCGAGCGAGACATCTTCGTCAACGGCGACGTGCAGTTGGACAAGTCAGCCAGAACCGCTTCACGACAAGGAGAGCTCGTCCACCTCACGGCCACCGAATTTGATCTTGCACTCACCCTCATGACGGCCAATGGTGCGGTTCTTAGTCGAGAACAGCTACTGCACCAGGTCTGGGACTATCGAGATGGATCTGGTGCCCGCACTGTTGACAGTCATGTTCGGGCCGTGCGTTCCAAGCTCGGTGATGATCTGATCCGTACCGTGCACGGAGTTGGGTATGCGGTGCGAACTGGGGCGACTGCTGTTGAGCAGTCGCCAGCGTGAGCCAACAAGACGCTAACGGTCCCAGGACATCTAGCCAGGACCGTTACTCCACGGCGACCGACCGAGTCGATCGCCTCACGGAACTGTTTGATCGGGCTCTCCCCTTCGGCTCGGCCCGGCCTTTGGACCGAATCCAATCAATCAAGCTCAAACTGAGCATCCTCATCCTTGCGGGCATCGGCATCACCATGACCAGTTTGACGGTCAGCTTCTGGCTCAACGTTCGAACTCGGTATGGGCTTGTTATCAGTGTGGTTGTTGCTCTGGCGCTGGTGCAGATTCTCGCCCGCGGTATCACGTCGCCTCTTCGCGAAATGTCCAAAGCAGCCGACGCCATGGCCGACGGAGACCTAGACCAGCTAGTTCGGGTTACCGGCAACGATGAGGTTGGCCAGCTAGCCCAATCGTTCAATGGGATGGCAGTTCGGATCGCGGAGTTGGAGCGCCAGCGTCGCGACATGATCGCCAATGTCAGCCACGAGCTGCGAACCCCCATTGCCGTCATCCAAGGAAACCTGGAGAACCTGGTTGATGGCATCGAGGACAACGACGAAGCAACGGTTGCCGCCATGCTTCGCCAGACCAACCGACTTGCCCGGCTAGTCGATCAGTTGATGGACCTGTCTCGGCTGGAGGCTGGTGCTAGTCCGATGCAGGTTCGGGCCATGGACCTTATTGCCGTTACCCAGCAGGCGGTGCAAGAAGCCAGAATGCGCGATCCCGAACCGCCGATCTCTGTCACGACTCCGGGGTCTTTGCCGATGGAGGGTGATCCCGAGCGCCTTCATCAGGTATTGACGAACCTGTTGGACAATGCCATCCGATTCCATCGCGGATCTCATCCCATTGAGGTCACGATTACGGCTGCCGGAGAGGGTGCGACAATCCTGGTTGAAGATTCAGGCCCAGGCATTCCGCCGGATGAATTGGACCGAATCTTCGAACGCTTCCACCGGGCTGACCCTGACCGGTCGACTGCTCGGGGAGGTAGCGGCCTTGGCCTCGCCATCTGTCACGGAATTGTTGATCTGCATCGTGGCTCCATCAGCGCAGCCAACCGGATTAACGGCGGGGCCATGATCTCGGTCCATCTACCCGTCTCTTCTGTTACAGCTCCCGAGCAAAGAACTGGCGAAGCATAGGCTCGTAGTAGTCCAGAGTTGGTGTGGCGTAGTCAGGGTCAAAGGCAGGCATGTCGTATTTGGCGATGAACTCATCGCAAAGGTCATAGAACTCGTGACCCTTGTATTGGTCTCGGGCATTGCGGTCACCGCCTAGGTGATGCCAGAAGTGGTAGCCCTGGAAGATGCCGTGCTTGGCCACCATCCAGTGGTAACCCTCACTGACGAATGGCTTGACGATGGCGGCGGCGATTTCCGGGTGATTGTCGGGAGACAGCAAGTCGCCAACGTCGTGCAACAGACAGCACATCAAGTACTTCTCGTCCTTGCCATCCAACTCTGCCCGGTAGGCGGTTTGCAGGCTATGGAAGAGGCGGTCGACGGCAAAGCCACCGGCTGCGGTCTCGATTCCTTTGAGCTGAGCCAGCACATTGTCGGCAACACCTGCGGCCAGATCTTGGTGCTGACCCATGATGATTTGCCAGTCTTGCTTGGTCGAATCCTCCATGCGAATGAAGGTCGCCGCTCCTGGCTCGGTTGAGGTGGTGTAGAGATTCGGTGCTTCGGTGGATGTCATATCCGGTTCCTCGGGTTGTGTCGGCGGCGTGGCTGATTCACCGGACCAAACGTAGGCCCCAACAACCAACTAAGCCAGTTTGACTGTATTCTTGTGCTTACATTCTTCCTGTTGTCTTTATATCATGTTGGCATACGAACGTCTGTTCGATATCGTAAGGAATGGGAATCAAACTAGAAGGAGACACAATGGCCGAAACCAACACAACAACCACACCCACCAGCTGGGACGCCATCACCAACCTCCGCCAACAACTCCTCAACATCCCAACCACCAACCTCACAACCAACCAACTCGCCACCCTCACCCAAAACATTCGATTGTTGGAAACAGCTACCGCCACCATCAAAATCCGGATCGCCAACCGGGCCGAAAAACTCATGGAGGACGGTCAAAGCCCCGACCCAACCGAAACCTCCCTCGCCAACGGCCGAGTCTCCGCCAAAACCGCCCGCCAAGAAGCCGCCCGCGCAAAAACCGCGGAAGAACTCCCCGGCCTCGGTGACGCACTCCGAGACGATGACATCAGTCCCGACCACATCGACACCATTTCCCGCCAAACCAAAAACTTGACCGATGAGGAACGTGCCAGTCTCAAAGAAGACGAAGAAGACCTCGTCAACAAAGCCAAAAACTTGCCCGTCGACACGTTCAACCGGCACCTCGCCCGCAGAATCGACGACATCCGCCAAGACCACGGCCGTGCAACTGAACGCAAACAACGAGCCGAATCCTTCTTCCGCCACTGGACCGACAAAACCACTGGCATGGGCCGTATCACCGGTGCGTTAGACCCCGAACGATTCGAAGCCATCATCAATGCCATCGAAACAGAAATGCGGGCTATGGCCCATACCGCCAAACGAGACGGCTCAACCGAGACTCTTCACCTGAATGACCATCTCGCCGCATCCGCACTGGTTGAACTGATTTCCCATGGCAACGGCAGCCAAGGCCGACCAAACATTGTGGTAATTACTGACGAAGAAACCCTGTCATCGGGGCCGCACGATCACACGGTGCGTGAAACCCGCAACGGCCACGATCTGTCAACCGAAGCCATCACCCGGGTGTGCTGTGATGCTGTCATGCAACGAGTCATCATCGACACTGACGGAGTCGCCATCAATGTCGGTCGTGCTCAACGCACAGCCACTCCTGCTCAATGGTCAGCGTTGAATGCCATGCACGCCACCTGCGCCTGGGCGGGATGTGACCGACCCATCTCGTGGTGTCAAGCACACCACATCCAAGAATGGGACCACGACGGCCCCACTGATCTGGACAATCTTGTGCCGTTGTGTTCCACCCACCATCATCGGGTGCATGAAGGCCACTGGAACATCAAACTACTACCTGACCGGACCCTCAAGATTTACCAACCCGACGGCATGCATTACACCAACACGGTCCCGGATCGCCTCCAGAACTGGCTTGGCCGCAAGAATCCATCCAAATCTAATGGCCGGACCGCTGCTAGAGCGACGGCCCCACCAGGCCCCAAAACATCGGGCCATCGTGGGCCAAGGGTCAAGACTGTTTCGGCTAGAGCCGGGTCGAGAACCCGTCGGGCATCGGACCGACAATCCAGCCGACAATAGGCAATGCCGGGCGGGTTGGAGTGCAGGAAAGCAGGCAGTGAGGCGCTTCAACGCGCCCGCTTGTCACGCCTGGGATCCAGAGATGCGCTTCGCCTGTCGAATCGCTCGTTAGCAGACGGCGTTGACATAGGGATAGGGGTTCACGGCACGGCCGCCTCCAGGATGTACTTCAAAATGCAGATGCGGGATCCCGCGAGCATTTCCGTCATCCCCGACATAGCCAATGATGTCACCAGCGTTTACTGATCCCGAAGCCCCATAGTCAGATAGGTGGGTGCCGTAGTAATAGTTGCCATCATTGCCTTGCAGGTGGAAGGAACGACCGCCGACACGATTGGACCGATGAGACACCGTCCCTGACACCGGTGCAGCAATTGGCGTACCAATCGAAGCCATCATGTCGACACCCTTATGGCGCCGACCACCAGACCGGGCGTATCCCCACGAATCAATGAACGACACCGCACCGGCAACCGGACAATAGGTCAAAACCGTGCCCGCCGACGGAGCAGCACTGGACGTGCCCGAGTCTGAGTCGCCAGATCCTGATCCACCAGAATCTGATCCCCCTGAACCACCTGAGCTGCTGGGCTGGGCGGCAGCGGCCTCGGCCGCCTTACGTCGTTCCTCGGCCTTGCGTCGAGCCTCCGCTTGGCGCCGCTCTTCTTCCTTGCGTCGCTCTTCAGCCAGACGCTTAGCCTCTATCTCTTCGAGCCGGGCAAGCTCTACACCAATCTCATCCCGAGTCGAAACAAGTTCCGCTAACAGCTCTTCTTGAGCAATTGTGGCGGCAGCGAGTGCCGCTTCGGAGACATCCAGATCCTCCAACAGGACCCGGTACAGCTCCAGCGAATCGATATTGCTACCAACCGCCAGCTCGTTCAAGGTCGCCGCTCGCAAGGAGACAATCGGATTGTCCGTGGCCAACAAGCCAACCTCGGGATCACCGTCGATGAAGTCCGAGATTGCCGCCGCACTTGCTTCATCCAACACCAGAGCGACTTCTGTTTCGAGGCGACCGGTTTCGGCCTCTGCAATCGAGATCTCTTGCTCCAGACTGCCAAGCGCAGTTTCCGCGTCAGAAAGCTGGGTCACGAGCTTCTGCAGGCGTTCTCGGGTTTCGTCCAGACCAGGAGTTCGCTGGGCCTCAGCGGGAATGGCCGCAGCAGAGACAGCAACGAGGACCAAGACAGCGACCAGCCGCGGCCAGCACTGGAGCGTGACCCCACCGGTCCGGCCAAATTTTGCGACGAGTCCCACAGCTACAAAAGGATAGTGGGCTAGCACCCATTGTCACTATGAGTGGACCAACTCACCCACTGTCGGTGGCTTTTTGATCCTCGGGACCTTGCACCAACGCCCGAATGATCTCCTCGACCGAAACCACCCCAACCGGACCACCCTCGTCAACCACAACAGCCAGCTGCCGGTGCACTCGTCGCAACGAACGAACAGCCTCGATCAATGATGCGTCTGCCCGCAGTACCGCCATCCGACGTGTCAGCGCAGAAGGCAAGGGCAAGAATCGCTCTGCCCCCTGGATCGGCAGCAAGTCCTTGACGTGGAGGTAGCCAACAAAGCGCTCCTCCCCCAGTGACGGCGCAACAATCGGCACCCGGTTCTGCCCAGACACTCGAATGGCGTGCTCGGCCTGAGCGGGTGTTGTACCGAGCCGGATCGTGGTTATGTCTTCCAACGATCGAGCAATCTCTCCGACTGGACGCTCAGCAAAGGCCAACGCCGACCGCAACAGCGCCGCGCTATCGGCCTCGATCGCGCCTTCTTCGGACGCATGGGTGACGATGTCGGCGAGTTCTGCGGCCGAATGAGCGGCAATCAACTCGTCCCTCGGCTCAACTCCGACCAACCGACAACCGACGTTGGCCATGGCGTTGAGCAAAAAGACCACCGGCTTCATGACCGTCAAATAGGCACGATAGGGCAAAACCAGCATGCGTAGGGTTGGCTCAGGCTGGGCAATAGCAATGTTTTTTGGCACCATCTCGCCAATGACCAGGTGCAAAAAAACCACGATGGCTAGAGCCAGGGCAAAGCTTCCAATCCGAACCAGGTCATGAGGCAACGCATCGCCAACCAGCGCCTCAAAAATGGAAGCGACCGCTGGCTCTCCCACCCGACCAAGGCCAAGTGAGGCAATGGTGATGCCAAGCTGGGCCCCTGCCAACTGAACCGACAAATCTCTGAATGAGTCCAAAGCAGCCTGAGCTGTCGCTCGGCCCTGCTCAGCGGCAGTTTCAATCGTGGCCCGCCGGGCAGCGATGACCGCAAACTCATAGGCAACAAACAGCGCGTTCAATAGCAACAGCCCACCCGCGGCCGCCAATGAGAGAGCGAGACTACGCCCATCAAGAGGTGCGAAGGTTTCAGTCGCTTCAGACGAGGTCAAGAAAGCAACGATCATGGCGAACCCAGTTCGGAGCCGCCACTGCTCTTCGCCACATGGGGGGTCATACCCACTGAGTGCACGATCTGCACGGAGGCGATCCGCAGCAAGTCCATGGCAACGACCTCCAACATCCAGCCGTCAACCATCAAGCGGTCACCCTCATCGGGAATCCGGCCCAGGCGGTCCAGAACGAATCCGGCGATGGTTTCGTACTCGCCATCGGGAATCTCGAAGCCCGACGCGTCCAGCACCTCGTCGGCGTGAAGTGTGCCTGCCACTACCAAAACCCCGGTACGACGCCCTCGGGTCAGATCGGTTGGCTCAACATCGTACTCATCATCAATGTCGCCAGCGATCTCTTCCAGTACGTCCTCAAGCGTGAGAACGCCAGCCGTACCACCGTGCTCATCCACAACAACGACCAGCTGACTTGCTGTCAAACGAAAGTCCTCTAACACATCACCAAGGTCTCGAGTCTCGGGGACAATGTTGGCAGCGCGCATGATCTCGGCGATGGGAGTCGCTCGCCGAACCGATGACGCCAGTTTGAACACATCAGTGACTCGCGCAACGCCGATGATTTCATCGATGTCTTGGCCAAATACTGGATAGCGACTGTGCCCGGTCTTTACCGAAAGGTCAATGAAGTCGCCAACGGTGGCGTCTCCGGCAATGGCATCGACATGAACCCGGGGAGTCAAGGCATCGGCAGCGGTCTTGTCCTCGAAACGAATGGTGCGGGTCAACAACTCAAGAGCATCCGGAGCAAGTGCGCCCGAGTCCCCCGATGAACGAATCAGATACTCGATCTCATCCAGACTTCGAATGGAAGTTAGTTCTTCTTTGGGTTCAATCCCGAGCTTGCGGATCAGAGCGTTAGCTGCTCCGTTAAAGACACGAATGAAGGGCGAAAGCACACGATGCACAACTCGAGCAATCGGCAACAAGGCAACGGCGACCGCCTCGGGCTTGGCGATGGCAATGTTCTTGGGGATCAGTTCACCCATGACCATCTGGAAGACGGTTGCAATCGCCAAGGCCAAGACCACCGACACAGTCGAGTTGTTCGAACCAATAAGGGGCTCCAGCAAAGGCTCCAACAGATTCTTCGCCAATGGCTCAGACAAGAAGCCCAAAACGAGGCTGGTAATCGTGATACCCAGCTGAGCACCCGACAGGTGGAACGACATGCGCTTGGTCGCCGCTAGAGCGACCTTGGCCGCCCAGCTACCTTCATCGGCTCGGGCCGTCAATTTTGATCGGTCGGCGGCAATCAACGCGAATTCAACAGCAACAAAGAAGCCGTTGGCGGCGACGAGCAGGAAAACGAGGATCAGGCCCAGAGTGTTTCGCATGATGAGAAGAAGCTGGATCTTAGCGGGCATCCAGCGACACAGCATCAGCCCATTTATTGCTAGCGTCAAAGTACTGTGAATCGAAGCATTGTGAATGGCAACCGAAGTTTCAATCCCCTCATCATGAACGGGGTCGGCACCCAGATAGATGGCCGAGTGATCCTGCAGGATGTGGATTGGACAATCGAACCCGGCCAGAATTGGGTTGTTCTTGGTCCAAATGGCGGCGGCAAGAGCACCCTGATCGCCATTGCCGGCCTGCGCCGCCATCCGACCTGGGGACGACTCAAGGTGCTGGGCTCTGAACTGGGCAAGGTCGATATTCGACCCCTCCGGTCTCGTATCTCCACCAGTTCCGCCAACTTCGCCACGTCACTTCGGCCCGCTCTTTCACTCGTTGACGTGGTGCGCTGTGGAACCTCAGGTGCGCTGGAGCCTTGGTGGCATAGTCCTCAAGACGGTGAGCAAGATCGAGCGAGAGAATTGCTGAGCTCAGTCGGCCTCGACGGATTTTCTGAGCACACTTTTGGCACCCTCTCTTCTGGTGAGCGTCAGCGTTGCCTGCTGGCCCGCGCCCTCATGCCCGACCCTCAGCTATTACTGTTGGACGAACCCAACGCTGGGCTCGACCTCGCCGGCCGCGAGCAGCTGATTTCTACCTTGGACAGCCTGGCGAGACAGTCGCTCCAAACAGCACAGTCTGCCCATCGAGCCACTGTCCTCGTCACCCACCATGTTGAAGACATTCCTGCTTCAGCCACTCACCTACTCGCTCTAGCGGGCGGCAAGGTGGTCACGACGGGGGAAATCGAGAAGACCTTGACCGGCGACCTCTTGTCCGAGCTATTCGCCCTGCCTGTCCGCCTCGACCGTACTGAGGGTCGTTGGATGGCGCGTGTCTAGCTAGCCGTTCTGGGCAGATTCTTCAGCCGCAGCGTCTTCTTGCTCTTTGCGAATTCGGGCTCGCTCTTCGACGTCGTCTTGGATTTCCCAATTGGAAATGGTGAAGAGCAAGGGATAGGGGTTGACTGCCTTGCCGCCGCCCGGGTGGACCTGCATATGCAGATGCGGTGGGGTGCCAACCGCATTGCCAGAAGTGCCGACGTAGCCAATCACGTCGCCCGGCTCAACAATCATGCCTTCGTGCAGCCCGGAAACAAAGCCGGAGAGGTGGGCGTAATACCAGTCGGTTCCACTGTCTCCGTGCAGCCAGACCTTGAGGCCGCCGAGCCTGCCGGTACCTACTCGAGTGATCACGCCGGACTCAGTCGCCACCAGAGGCGCTCCCATGGGGGCAAAGATGTCGATGCCCTCATGCCAATGCTCGTCCTCGCTGCCCATCATGCGTGGGAAGCCGTAGGAGTCGATGAGGGGCACCTCATATTGAAAGTCCCCGATTGGGAAGACAACCCCTTCGATATAGATGGCGCTGCCAGCCTCAAAGGCTTCAAGCTCACGCTCGGCCTGGTTAATAGCTGCTTGATGAACTTCGACCTCGATGACAACATCATCCCGAAGACTGGCGACTAGTACGGATCGGTCAAGCATGGCCAGGGCGTTGACTTCCAGGGAGCCACGCAGTTTCTCGTAGCCAAGGATTGCTTGGTGATCGACTCGCAGCAAGCTCTCAATCAGCGTGTTCTTGACTTGAAGGTCCAGCAGATCGTCATAGTCGGCGTTGGCAGCAAGCTCAGCTTCCGCGCCCCGAACAAAGGCGTTGAGTGCGCGGTCGCGGAGCTGGGTTTCCATTCGTTCCAGGAGAATCAGGGTCTGGCGAGTCTCATCGTCAAGGTCAGCCTTTTGCAATCCAAGTTCCTTCTCTCGAAGGCGGAGCGACTTCACTCGGGAAACGGCTTCTTCGTGCTCGACCCTTGCCGCCGCAACCTTGGCCTTGGCTTCGCGAACGCTGCTCCACAAGACCTGAGCGGTTTGGAACTCACCCTGACCGGCGTAGCGACCGCTGCTGGCGATGACGTCACCTGTTTCTGGAACGGTTTCTGCTGGACCTTCTTCGGCCAGCGGATTCTCCGGGTCAGTGGTCGTACTCTCTTCGACTTCGGAGCCATCTGGGTTCGTGGGAGTTGGACCCGATTCCCCGCCGGAGGTCGTAGCTCCTGAATCAGGATTGGTGGTGGTCGGCCCGGTCGGAGGTGCCGTCGTCGGCGGCGATGTGGTCGGAGAGGATGTGGTCGGTGGTGCCGTGGTCGGAGGGGCTGTTGTCGGGGCAGATTCTTCAGCAGAAACCGGAGCGACAGCTCCGACTACGGACAGCACAAGCGCTGCAAGGATTACGACGAATCGTTGGACGGACTTCCCCACCAATCAGTCGTCGGCCGACCGGACCACAAACTGAACCATTTGGGCCCTATTACCTGGTCAGAATCGGCCGAACCCACGAATTAGCTAGCCAGATAACGTTCAAGCCTTGTTGGCTCGCTTTCCAATGTGATGGGCGTCACCGGCTGTCACCACGACTGGACCCGAATCGGTCTCGACGACGAGGCCGCCACCAGCGTCAATATCGACGGCTCGGCCCTTCACGATCCCGCCCGGCGTGTGCATTTCCACCTGGCGGCCAAGTGTCACGCAACGCTCTCGATACAAGCCGAGAATCGACTCAGTACCGTCTTCTTCCAGTCGCTGGTAAAGCTTCTCCACCGAGGCAAGCACGCTGTTCAAGACCTCGAATCGCGTCGGCTGCGATGCAGAGAGCTGCCGAGCGAACGGCGAGGAATCATGGGGCACGAGATCAGACAACAGGGTCTGGAGATCGGTAGCAACGCCATCGAGCTGGCAGCTGGCTGCGGGCGTGAGATTCAAACCCAGACCGACCACCAGTGCTGTGTCGTCTCCAATGGTTGAACCTTGCACCAGTACCCCTGCCAACTTTCTCTCATCAGCGGCGTTGCCACTGAAGGGAACACTGAGTAAGTCGTTGGGCCACTTGACCCCGACCTGCAGGGCACACAGCTGGTGAAGAGCGTCAGCCACCGCCAACCCAGTCAACAACGGAACAATGGTGATGCGGCTCCTCATCTGGGGCCCGGGGCGAAGCAACCAAGAAACCAGCAGCGAGGACTCGCTCACGTCCCCTAGCCTTTTTACGCCACCATCCAACCAGGTCCGCCCTTGGCGTCCCCGGCCAGCAGATTGATGGTCTGCGAGCAACACTAAACCTTCTGCGGCCCCTCGCTCGGCCTCAATCAGAAGATCCTGGTTGGTTGATCCAGTTTCTTGAACATGTCGAATTCTGACAAATCTGGTATTTGGGGGGCCTGAATGTTCACTTTTCGCTCTCACTTCGGCTAACCATATGGTGTGCTTGATCAACCTCTCTTCCAAAAAGTCCTCATCGCCAACCGCGGCGAGATCGCTGTCCGGGTAATCCGTGCTTGCCAAGAGCTTGGAATCGGGACAATTGCGGTCTATTCCGAGCTGGATCGCGATGCCCTCCACGTCCGTCTAGCCGATGAGGCCTACGCCCTCGGTGGCCAAACCGCAGCCGAGAGCTACCTCAATACCGAGGCCATCCTGGACATCATCAAGACCTCGGGAGCCAACGCTGTGCACCCTGGCTATGGGTTCTTTAGTGAGAATGCCGACTTCGCCCGGGCCATCACCGACATGGGTGTCACCTTCATCGGGCCACCACCTGAAGCTATTGAGGTCATGGGCGACAAGATCAGCGCCCGGGAGGCAGCCGAAAAGGTCGGTGTTCACAGTGTCCCTGGCATCGCTGAGTTCTTAACGGGTCCGGACGAGATCACTGCATTTGGTTCCGAGCACGGCTACCCAATTGCCATCAAGGCAGCATTTGGAGGCGGCGGCCGAGGCATCAAGGTGGTCAATTCCGCTGACGAAGCGGCTGACGCGCTGGAGAGCGCTCAGCGGGAGGCGTTGGCCTACTTCGCCCGCGACGAGTGTTACATCGAGCGCTACTTGGTTAAGCCACGCCATATCGAGATCCAGGTCATGGCCGATAGTCACGGCAACGCCATCTATCTCGGACAGCGCGATTGCTCAGTTCAGCGTCGCCACCAGAAACTGGTCGAAGAAGCGCCCGCCCCGTTCCTGCCCGCGGATGTGTCAAAGGCCATGGGCGAAGCCGCCGTCAAGGTTGCGCTCGGATGCAACTACAGCAATGCCGGCACTGTCGAATTCTTGTACGAGGACGGTGAGTTTCACTATCTGGAAATGAACACCAGATTACAAGTTGAGCACCCGGTCACCGAGCTAGTCACCGGCCTGGATCTGGTTGCCTTACAACTTCATGTCGCTGCTGGCGGAAAGCTGCCTCTCACCCAAGACGAGGTGAGCATCGAAGGCCACGCCATCGAGATTCGCATCAATGCCGAAGACGTCGCCGGTGGAGCATTCCTTCCCTCGCCGGGCACCATTACCAAGCTGCGAGTTTCTTCGGGCTATGGCGTGCGTTGGGACGGTGGCTACGAAGAGGGCGACGAGGTCAGCCAGTTCTACGACAACCTCGTCGGCAAGTTGATCTGCTTCGGAGTCGACCGCGAAACCGCCATTGCTCGCACCATTCGCGCCCTCAAGGAGTTCGTGATCGAGGGCGTGGCCACCACCATTCCCGCTGATCTGGCCATCCTCGAACACAGCGATTTCCAAGACGGCGGCTACTCGACCAAGTGGGTGGAAGAGGTCTTGGACCTGAGCGATGTCAAGGCCGAAGCTCCACCCGCTGCAGATGATGACGACGAGCCAAAGGTTCGTCGCCAGACCACGGTCGAAGTGAACGGCAAGCGCTTCGATGTGAGCATGTGGGTCCCGGAATCAGCTGGCGTAACGACCGGGCCCAAGAAGGCCAAGCGTCGCTCATCCGGTGGCAGCGGAGCGGGTGGAGGCTCGGGCGAAGTCGCTGTGCCCATGCAGGGCACCATCGTCAAGATCGAGGTTGAGATTGGCGACACCGTCGAGGTTGGCGACACCATCGTGGTATTGGAAGCCATGAAGATGGAAAACAATGTCAACGCCGACAAGGCGGGCACCATCAAGGAAATTCGGGTAGCAACTGGCGATTCCGTGGGTGGTGGCGACATCGTCGCCATCATCGAATAGACGGCTGCCTAGTCAGCCGATCACCCAGAAGGTTGTGCAGCTTGCGACCTATTATTGGGTCGTCAACTGCACAGAGTTCTCGGCCAGCTCAGTGAACTGAGCCTCTATTCGGGTTCAACCAGATCGACCGGACGGCCGGTTCGCTGGCGGAGCACTTCGATCATCTCGGCTACTGACTCATGCTTGGCTGCCGCGACCGGGGCGCCAATCAGGACCGAGGTCTCCCCCAGCGTTTCGACCACTTCAACCACATGATCATCAACGTCGCCGCGGCGAACAATGACCCGCACGTCTAGATCGACGTCCAGCTGCCGACGGGTGAGCTCTATCTGGGCATCAAGCAGCCACTCCAGCTCATCCTGCACCAGGTCGACCATGGAGTCGTCTAGATCGTCAAAGCTGCCCTGGTCAATGACGGCCAAGTAGACGAGTCCACCTTCGACCTTGGACGCGGTTCGCATAGCCGAACGCAGGCTGGCAGCGCGACCGGTTCCACCCCAAGACACATACACCAGATCAGTGGGCATTGTCGCCTCCGGGGTCGAAGTCGGGTATGTCGTCTTGTTCCCAACGATCCTCAATCAACTCGAGGGCCGCCAGACGGTTGTTCAGCTCGATAGCAAGGTCATCAGCCACCTGCTGTTCCACCATGCCACTGCGCACAATGTCAGACAAGCCCGAGGACTCAGCCAGCAGCGCGTCACGCCTGGCTTGGAGCAGCATGGCAACTTCAAGCTCAGGGTGTTTGGAGAAATGCTTGCGCAGGCCGGCCGACTCCTCCGTGACGTCTCGCTGATAGGTCTTGCCAAGCGCATCAGCCATCTCGGCGAACAAGACACCATCAGCACCAAGGCGAGCAACCTCGGCTTGGCCTGCCCGGCGCATAGCGATCTTGGCCTGATGTTTCTGTTGCTCCAACTCATTGTCGGCCCGGCCAGCCAAGCCAAGCTTGGTGATCAGGGTTGACATCGAAAGTCCTTGAATGAGCAAGGTGAACAACACCGCCCCGAAGGTCATGATCTTGAGCTTCTCAGCAATTTCAGTGTCGAAGACGTCTAGAGACAAGGCCAAGGCGAGAGAGATAGCGCCCCGCAGGCCGCCCCAATACATGACGTGTTGGTAGCTCATGGAGATCGGCCGCGCCATGCCGCTCATATTGCTGACCTTGGTCAATCCGTAGACGATAACGGCTCGGATTACCAAGATGCCAAGCACGGCAATGGCGACCAGGTCCAAATGCTTGGCCAGGTCAGTCAAGCTGATAGTGAGGCCAATCAACAAGAACACAAACGAATTGACGAGGAAGGTGAGCAGTTCCCAGAAATGGTCCAGGGTCACTCGAGTGCTGGGCGAGGTGTTCTTCAGGCCCAGATTGCCGACCATGAGTCCGGCAGCAACCACCGCCAACAGGCCGGAGAAATGCACCCCTTCAATTCCGAGAATATGGCCGGCGTCTTCGGCAATCAGGTACGCGCCATAGGCCAGGGCCAGCGTGGTGGTAGTTTCGATCAGCGGGTCATCGACCCGGGCCAGAATGACTTCGGAGACCACATAGCCAAGCGCCAGGCCAACTCCAAGGCCACCCAGAGAAACAACCAGGAAGTCTTCGGCCGCTCCCGCCAGTGTGAAGCCGCCTCCGGTGCCAGCAGCAATGGCCAGATTGAAGGCAACAACAGCTACTGCATCGTTGAACAGCGACTCGCCCTCAACCAGTACTGACAGCCGCTTTGGCGCACCGAGCGACTTGAAGAAGGCGATGACGGCAACCGGATCAGTGGCGGAGATCAAGGCGCCAAAGGCAAAGGCAGCGGCCCAGGGAACATCAACCGTGGCGTGAACCAGCCAGCCAATGCTCAGGGTGCCAAAGGCCGTACCGAGGAGGGCGAAGGTCATCACCGGGAAAAGATCGGCCCGCAGCTTTCGCCACGGTAGATGTAGGGTCGCCTCGAACAAGAGAGGCGGGACTAGCAGAGCCATGATGAGCTCGGGTGAGACCTCGATGGCAACGATTTCTCCAAGAGCAGAAGCGGCAAAGCCCGCGAGGACTAGGGCAACCGTGTTGGGGAAGCCGAAGGCCCGCGAGAGCACGGCAACACCGGCGGCAATGGTGAACATGATCACCAGGGCTGTCTCGGTCTTGACCAGGGTGCTCCCCGAGGTCTCAGCGGCGAAGAGCAAGAGTTCGCTCATCATTCGGCGGCCTCCCCAAGCACACCGGCCAGAGCCGGGTGCACAAAGAGAGACTCGGCCAGATCTGTCACGGTCAGGCTGGCGGTGATGGCAAGGGAGATCACCGAGATCAGCTCAGCCGCATGACGACCAACAATCGATCCGCCGAGCACCTCCCCTGTTGCGGGGTCGGACACGATCTTGACAAATCCTCGACTGTCATTGTTGATCAAAGCCTTGGCTGACACAGAAAATGGCACCTTCGTCACTCGAATCTTTCGACCTTCGGCGAAGGCATCGGCCTCGGCCAGCCCAACGTCGGCGATTTCCGGGTCAGTGAAAATTGCTGAGGCAGCCTTGTCATAGTCAAGGTGGCGGTGGGGCCCGGCGTGCAGCCCCATTGCGTGCTCGGCAATCTTGCGACCCTGGCTTGAGGCCACCGACGAAAGCGGCAGCTTTCCCGAAAGGTCACCGGCCACATAGATGTGAGCAACTGACGATTTCATATTGTGGTCGACCTGCACATAGCCCCACTTGTGCTCGACCCCAGCCTCGTCCAAGCCAAGGTTCTCCGAGTTGGGCATTGAGCCGATCGCCAGCAAGACATGAGAACCCGTGAGCACACGACCATCATCACACTGCACGGTCACGACATCGCCGTCACTTTCGATGCTCTGTGCTCGAGCACCCATCACCAGCTTGACCCCACGTTCAAGAAAACTTGCTTCCAGAACCTTGGCTACTTCTGGATCCTTGCCCGGTAGGACCTGGTTGCGGCTAACCACCAGGGTCACATCGGAGCCGAATGAGCTGAACATGTTGACAAACTCAACTCCGGTCACGCCGGAACCAATCACAATCAGATGCTTAGGCAGTTCGGGGGGCGGATAGGCGTGGCGTGTTGTCAGCACACGTTCACCATCCACGGGGGCCCATTCTGGTATCCGAGGCCGACTGCCGGTTGACAGCACGATCACATCGGCTTCCAGATCAAGCGACGTGCCATCAGCACAAGCAACAGCAATCGTGTTTGGCCCGGTAAGTCGCCCTGTTCCTTCGACCAGACGGACACCCTGGCTTTCCAGCAGATCAGTAACGGATTTCTCCAGGTGATTCTCGATCCCTTTGATCCGCTCGCGCAGAGCATCGAAATCCAACTGAACTTCGACCTTCGCCAGGCCCATCTCGGCGGCGCTGCTCATCATTGACATGGCCGCACCCGTGGCGATCATCGCTTTGGAGGGGATGCAATCCAAGAGGTGTGCGGCTCCACCAACGATGTCTTTCTCAATCAGGGTGACCTCGGCCCCCAAGCGGGCGGCATAGGTGGCGCAGGTAGTACCGCCGGGGCCCCCACCAATGATGACAAAACGTTTCCTCTGACCGGACATAGCGGGACATGCTAACCGGCCTCACCCCTAGCAACGGGCACTCTTGCTTTGCTCGCTGCTCAGGCCAGAACGCTTGGGCTGGCTGAACTTGAGGAACCGAGGAGTCGATCGGCCACCTTGGTGTACAGAACCGCGGACTGAATCTGGACGACGAAAGCCAGACTGAGAAGCAGGGCCATCTCGCTGCCATCGTCCTTGAACAGGGTGACGGCCAAGGCCAACACGATGGCCAGGTTCCTCATGGCCGTGCCAAAGACCAGGGCAACTGCGTCATGACGATCGAAGGCGAACCTCCCAATGACTGAGGACACCAGATAGACGGTCAAGTAGAACAGCAGCAGGATGGGGACCATCTTTGCGATCTGACCTGGATCGGAGAGGATCTTGTCGGCCTTGAGGACCATGGCCACGAACACCATCAGCAAGACACCCAAGCTGGAAAGAAGTGAAACCTTCTGCTTGATCTCGGTCTGGAACCTCTTCTCGCCATAGCGGAATATCAGTCCTCGCTGGGTGGCGTAGCCGAGGACTAGGGGCAGGATCACAATGATCAGGATCTGGCTGCTGATTTTGGCCAATGGCAGTTCTATCTTGGAGCCGAGCAGGACAGAGGTATAGAGAGGAGTGAGTGCCGCCCCCAGCAAGAGCCCAACCACCGTCATCCGGATGGCCGCAGTCTTGTTGCCCTTGGCCATGCCGGTCCAGGCAATGGTCATGCCGCTGGTTGGCAGTACCCCCATCAGCAACAAGCCCAGCTGCAAGAACTCATCCTCAGGAAAGAAAACCAATCCAAAGCCGTAAGCGATCATGGGAATGACAATGAAGTTGATGCCGACCGAGGCTCCCAGAACTGGTCCGCCTCCAGGAGCCATGAGTTTCTTCACCGGCAGGCTGACCATCATGGGGTAGACCATCAGGAAGGTGATAGGCAAGATGGTGATGCTCAAGAAGGGCATGTCAACAACGGATCCCAGTAGCAGACCTGCCACGATGGCAATGGGAACCGCGATGTGCAGATTGTCCTTGGCCTTTTCCAACAGACGAATAGCGGCCGGTGGCTGTTGGACGGATTTCGTTTCCGAGATCGAATGCATGACGTGCTTTCTGTGCGGAGTAGTGGCTCATCGAGCCAGAAGAAGCATCCATATCCGGTTATCCGGACATGCGCATGTGCTTTGTTCAACGCCCACACATCATCATTTGTTCCAGCAGGCGTATCCGGACAGGATGTTCGCGTCCGGGCTATCCCTGCGTCTGGATCAGATGTTGGTACAGGTCAAGCATCTGGTCGATCGTCGACTGCCAGGTGAATTTGCCGGCCTGGATCAGACCACGCTCGACCATCGAGTCTCGCCGTTTGACATCACTAAGGACATCGCCGATGGCTTGGGCTAGTAGATCTGCGTCAGGCGTCATGATCAGCCGAGCGGCATCGCCACACACCTCAGGGATCGAGCCACCGGCTACCGCTACAACCGGCAGCTCAGCAGCCATGGCCTCAAGAGGCACAACACCGAACCCTTCATAGCCAGCGGCCGAGACCAGCAGTTCGGCACCAGCGTAAAGATCAGCCTTTTCATGGTCGGATACAAAGCCAAGCCTGACTACTCGACCAGACACTCCGGCCTCGCGGATCGCCTCATCCAAGGCAGCTGCACCCCAACCCTCACCCCCAGCAATGGCGAGAACCAGATCGGGATGCTCACCAGATAGCGAAGCTAAAGACTGGACAAGTACCGGAAAGTTCTTCCGAGGTTCGATGGTGCCGACCGCCAGGATGTAGGAGCGACCGCCAACCATCTTGAGGCCTCTTTCCTGATCCCCTGCCACCGAATGACCAATTCCAATCGGGATGGTGTGCACCCGATCGTCGCTCACCCCAAGATCGTCGCAAATCTCTGAAGCCACATATTCGCTCATGGCGTGAACATGGGCTCCCCGGTCCAAGGCTCGTTTCACCAAGATTGGGTAGGCCAGGCTGCTGGGGTGGACACGGTCAGGAGTACGCCAGGCCCCAAGATCCGCAAGCGTGAGCAAGCTGGCTGCATTTCGAGCCGGAGGCACCACATAATTGGTGCCATGGACCAGATCCACTTGACCGGTCAGCATTTCTACCGGAGGAAGATCAGAGCGGCTCCACATTTCTCGAAGCAGCCTGGCTGGCGCTGGCCGACTGAGAGGGATACCGGGAGCAAGAGTCTTGAGGATCGAGTCACGACCTCGAGCAGTCATGGCCAAGCCAACCAGATCGAGGTCTTGGCTGGTCGCTGCTCGTTGCGCCAGTCCGTTGACAAGCTCGTGTACGAAGAGCCCAATCCCCGTTCGCTCACCCGCCAGGGGGGTGACATCAATGGCTACTCGCACCCTGAGAGGCTAGACCAGCTGGCGCCGCTCCCATCGCCATGATTCTCACGTCGACGCTCGACTCGCCTCAGCGTGACCTGGGTACAGCTCAAATTCACACCGGTGGGCGGCACTCCCCTATTCTGTTTCGCTATGAGCATCCAAGATTGGCAAGAAGCCGCTACCAAGGAACTTCGCGGGAAGGACCTTGCTGATCTGACCACTCCAACCCCAGAAGGCATCGACGTCAAGCCGCTCTACACCAGTGCAGATCTCGATGGCATTGAGAACCTCGACTCACTCCCAGGGGTCGCCCCTTACCTGCGTGGCCCTCGGGCCACCATGTACACCAATCGCCCTTGGACTGTTCGTCAATACGCCGGATTCTCAACGGCGGAGGCCTCCAACGCCTTCTACCGAAAGAACCTGGCTGCTGGCCAGAAGGGCTTGAGTGTGGCCTTTGACCTGGCCACCCACCGGGGCTATGACTCCGATCACCCCCGTGTCGAAGGAGATGTTGGCAAAGCCGGTGTCGCTATTGATTCCGTGGAGGACATGAAGATCCTCTTTGACCAAATCCCCTTGGATGAGATGTCGGTCTCCATGACCATGAATGGCGCGGTTTTGCCCATTCTGGCTTGCTATGTCGTCGCTGGCGAAGAACAAGGTGTTAGTCCCGAGAAGCTGTCGGGAACCATCCAGAACGACATCCTCAAAGAGTTCATGGTGCGCAACACCTACATCTACCCGCCCGATCCAAGCATGCGGATCATCGCCGACATCATTGCCTTCACCTCGTCCGAGATGCCGAAGTACAACTCGATCTCCATCTCGGGCTATCACATGCTCGAAGCCGGAGCTTCGGCCGACCTGGAACTGGCTTTCACACTGGCTGACGGGCTCGAATATGTGCGAGCGGCACTGGACACTGGCCTTGACGTCGATGCCTTCGCTGGCCGTCTCAGCTTCTTCTTTGGCATTGGCATGGACATCTTCATGGAGGCCTCCAAGCTTCGGGCCGCCAGGGTTCTGTGGGCCGAACTCATGGCCCAATTCGAACCAAAGAACCCTCGTTCATCCATGTTGCGCACCCACTGTCAGACCAGCGGTGTCTCCCTGACTGAGCAGGATCCCTACAACAATGTGGTACGAACCACCGTCGAGGCTATGGCCGCCGTCCTTGGCGGAACCCAGAGTCTGCATACCAACAGCTTCGACGAAGCGCTTGGACTACCAACCGAATTCAGCGCCAGGATTGCGCGCAACACCCAGCTCATTCTGGCCGAAGAGTCCGGCATTACTCGGACCGTTGATCCTCTGGCTGGCAGCTACTACATCGAGTCACTGACCAACGACCTGGCCAATCGGGCTCGCACTATCATGGCCGAAATCGAGGACCTGGGTGGCATGACAAAGGCCATCAACTCCGGCATGCCCAAGCTGCGGATCGAAGAATCCGCAGCCAAGCGCCAGGCCCGAATTGACCGGGGTGAAGAGGTCGTCGTCGGTGTCAACAAATACCGGCTGGACGAACCGACACTCATTGACGTCTTGGACATCGACAACACTGCTGTGCGCGACTCACAAATCGAGCGCCTCAACCAGATCCGCTCCGGTCGCGATCAAGCCGCTTGCGGCTCGGCCCTGCAAGCACTGACTGATGCCGCTGCTGGGGACACCAACCTGTTGGCCGCGTGTATTGATGCCGCAAGAGCCCGAGCCACCGTTGGCGAAATGTCTGATGCAATGGAAACCGTGTTCGGCCGCCACCGGGCTGAGACCCGTACAATCTCTGGTGTGTACGGAGCGGCCTATGAAGGTGACGAAGAGTTCGAAGCCATCATGGCCGACGTCGAATCCTTCGCGACGGAGCAGGGCCGACGACCACGCATCCTGGTAGTCAAGATGGGCCAAGATGGGCACGATCGGGGAGCGAAAGTCATCGCCACCGCCTTCGCCGACCTTGGTTTTGATGTTGATGTTGGTCCCCTCTTCCAAACTCCTGAGGAAGTAGCCCAGGACGCGGTCGACAATGACGTGCACATCGTTGGTGTTTCCAGCCAGGCAGCCGGACACTCAACCCTCGTTCCCAAGCTGATTGTCGAATTGGAAAAGGCCGGAGCCAGCCATGTCATCGTGGTCTGCGGCGGCGTGATACCCCCTCAGGATTATGAGGCTTTGACCAATGCCGGGGTTGGTGCCATTTTCGGTCCAGGAACCAATATCCCCAAGGCCGCCGCCGAGGTGCTGGCTCTCGTCCGCACCGCCGTCGCCGGCAACTGATGCCCTCGTTCTCCATTCTGGCACGAGGGGATCTCTTCGCGATTCCCGAGCATGCTGGAGCGTGCTCCAGCGGTGCCAGACGGCTGTCTTTAGGGCGGAAGGTCGCGTGAGTCCTCAGCCAGAAATATTGGCTCGACAGCTCCGGGCTGGTGATCGTCGGGCTCTGGCTCAGGCCATCACCCTGGTCGAGTCAACCCGGACTGATCACCGGGTACTAGCGAACCAGCTGCTTGACATTTTGTGCTCGGACAGCCGCAGCCAGATCGATGAACCGGGGCCGTTGACAGCGAAACGAATCGGCATCTCGGGCACACCTGGCGTTGGCAAAAGCACCCTGATTGAATCGCTTGGCCTTCATCTGATCGAGCAAGGGAGCCGGGTCGCTGTCCTGGCCATCGACCCGTCCTCGGTTCGAACCGGTGGTTCCATCATGGGCGACAAGACCCGGATGAGCGAGCTAAGCCGTAGCCCGGCCGCCTTCATCCGACCCTCGGCTTCCCAAGGAGTGCTCGGTGGTATTGCCAACCGGACCGGTGAAGTCATCCGCCTGGTCGAAGCTGCGGGCTATGACACCATCATTGTGGAAACGGTTGGGGTTGGACAGTCTGAAGTGGCCGTTGCCTCGGTCACCGACCTCTTTGTTCTCCTGGTCGCTCCCGCCGGGGGCGATGACCTCCAAGGCATCAAGAGAGGGGTCATGGAGCTGGTCGATGCCGTACTGGTCAACAAGGCTGATGGCGATCTGGTCAATCTGGCTACCCACACCGCGACTGACTACCAGCACGCACTCTCGTTCCTTCGGCCAAAAAATCAAGGCCATGTCGCCGCGGTCATGACCTGTTCGGCCTTGAGCAATACGGGAATCACTGAGGCTTGGGCTGCTATTGAGGAACTTTGGACCGCCCTCGCCGAAGAGGGCCTCATTGCCGATCTGCGCTCCATCCAAGCCCGGCAGGCATTCAACCGAGAAATCGAGGCCATCCTCGTGCACCGCCTGCTCGAAACGGAGACTGTGTCCGGTTCCTACTCAGATCTGCAAGCCCGGGTTTCTGCTGGCGACCTTGCCCCGTCTTCAGCAGCTGCCATCTTGGCTGAGTTGCTGGTTGACGGTAGCTAGTCCTGCGAAATCTGGTAGGACTCCGTTGAGGCTGCTAGGTCAGAAGCCAAGCGAATGTCGTCGGTGCTCAACAAGCGACCGGCCCAATACTCGTGACCTTCGGAGTCTGGCCCCCGCAACAAGATTCGCTGATAGAGCGCACTCACGCGAGAGCGCCGGGACTCAATGGAGGCGTAGAACCCAGCGGCGACACCACCTGGAGAGGCTTCACCCCGGTCAAGCTTCCCGGACCAGAATGACAGCCCATCGGCATCAGGAGAACGCTCCAAGAGATCCTGGTACAAGGCGGTAACGAAGGATTCATTCGTTCCCCCTGACCGATTGAAGTATTCCTCGGATCCGTAGAAATGGGAACCAATGGTTTCGATGCGAACACCGGATTCGATCTGACCAAGCCAGTGGGTTCGACCGGACGAATCGCTTCCTCGACCCAGTGCGGATTGGTAGAAATCTTCGACGATCACTCCGGCCCACTCATCGCTGAGGACCAGAGCGTCAGTCAGTTCTGACCTGCCACCCCGATCAATGATGGCGGCCCAGTTGAGTAGGTCTTGTTCGCTAGCGGCACGACCGAGGAACAGTTGGAAAATGTGATCGACGTAAGCGACAGCGGAACCGTCGCCGAAGGTGCGTTGCACGGCCCCAATAGAGAACCAGTCCGATTTCAGGCCCATCAAGCGTCGGACCTCGTTGCCGGTCTTGCTCACTGATCCGTTGCTGAAGACAAACTTAACTGAGAGGGCGCGCCCACCGTCGACTCCCAGGCCGTTGCCGGTGACTTCGACACTGAGCAACTGCCCGAGCTCTGGCTTGCCGTCGTTGGGAAGATTCTGAGCGTCCTCGAATGCCCCGAGGTCGACGGTCTTTGACCAGTTGTGGTTGGGGTTTGAGGCAATGGCGTCACCCTCGTCAACCACCGCCGGGAAGTCTCCGCCAGCGGTATATCCGCCGCTCGATGAAGAGAACTCGGTCCGGGCAATCGCGCCATCTCGAAGACGAACGATGCCTGCGGTGGCCGCAATGGCAGCGTCGGTGCTGGCTGCTGTTGAAGCCTCGAATCCACTGACCTGCAAGAACCGACCCTTATAGACCTGGCACAGGGTGGTGTCACACGTGTCGGCGTAGGGCTGCTGGCGGGTATCGCCAGCCAACACATAGGAACGGGCGGCGACCGACTGGGCTTCTAGCGCAGCGGCTGGCCAATAGGCCGGAGACTCCTTGGGAACAACACCCCGAAGGTACTGCTCAACAGAAACGACATTGACGGTGCGGGTGGTGCCACCGATGTTGTGCGAGCTGATTGAGCCGTCGTACCAGGTGCTGGAATCATTGGGATGACACACCCGCAGCAGCCCGCTTGCGGTGTCTTCAGTAGAGGTCTTGACAATGGACAAGGCCGGGGCTGGTGAGTCGGTAATCACGGTCCATGGTCCAGCACAGCTGGGGGCCGTGCGAACCCGGAGGCCACTTCCTCTGGTTTGCACCGAAACAGCTTGGCCCGAGTCAGCAGCGGTTTCGACGATGACGGTATCGCCGTCCATGACGCGGATCGTTCCGTGCTCGACGTCAACCCGGGTGGCGAAGCCACGATTGGCTTTCAGCTCGACCCGAAGGTTATTGGGATCAGGATTTGTTGAGCCTTCAGGAACGGGGCCACCGGTGGTGCCTCCATAAAAGTGATCGAGAATTTGGGCTGATGTCCAGCCTTGCTCGGCGTAACCGAACGCTCCGTATTGGCTCAGGCCGCGTCCGTGACCCCAACCGTGGCCGGTCACTTGCACGGTTGGCGTAGTGGATCCGGCGGCGACTGCCAGGGAAACTTCCGTGGTGCTGACAGCCTCGGACAATGGTCGGGCTTCTTCTGCTGCTCCGGCAGCTGGTGCAAGACCAACAAGAGAAGTTGCCATAGCAAGGGCAGAAATACCGGCTTTCCAAGCCATGCCCCGCGGCGCTTTCCGTACGGTTTCGATTCGGCTCATTCCGTCCTTTCGGCCGTTTAGGGCCAAACTTGATCAAAACGTAGTCCGTTTGACCCAGATCCCCTAGGTCGTAGGGACCATCACTCAGTGCTCAAGTCAGAGATCATGCCATCTGACCACCAGGATAGACCACACCGGGTCACGGACAACCACCCAGTGTCACGGACAAGCGCCTCGGGTCACTGACAACCACACCGTCACAGACAGCCACCCGTCACAGACAACCACCCGACGTCGCAATCATCGACACTCAGTCCTCATCGACAACACGGAGGAAGAATTCCTTGCTACCAGCAAGGTTCTTGGCCAACTCGATGTCATCGCTCACCAGGAGCAGATCAGACCAATAGACCAATCCCTCTGGGTCTGGTTCGCGATCCAGGATCGTGGCGTACAAGCCGGCCACCCGGTCATTTCGTGACTCTTCGGAGCTGTAGAAACCTGACGAGATGCCGATGGGACGAGCCGAGCCATTCTCGAGTCTCGACACCCAATAGTCCAAGCCTTCCGCATCAGGCTGTCGATGAAGCAAGGCTTGATAGAGCTGGGTGACGTACCCCTCGCTAGAACCAGCAGCAATCACATACTCGGGTGAGCTGTAGAACAAGGCTCCGAGGTCTTGGGTTCGCAGTCCGTCTCGAAGCTGGCCGATCCAATATTGGCGCCCTTCTTCTTCGGCTGGGCGGCCAAGGACGCCCTGGTAGATTTCATCGACGATCTGGCCGGCCCACTCATCGGAGGTTGCCAGGTCATCAATGAAGGGGCCGAACCCGTGGTAGTCAGCCTTCCAGACAGCCCGATCCAGCTGACGCAGGTCATTGCTTCGGCCGAGGAAGAGTTGGGTGAGTCCATCGGCGTACTGGGCGGCCTTACTCTCAGCCAGCTCAGGTCGTAGTTCCCACCAGACAGCTATATCGACGGCAGTCGCGAGCCCAATAGTGGTGGAGAGCGGCGCTGCCAGTCGTTCTGGCCCGAACCCGTCAAGTCGTCCTTCACTGTCGAGAATCCAGCCGCCATTGCCGTTGGGGTCAACGGCAATTGCTCGTGCGGTTCCGTTCCAGTTGCCACCACGGCGCTGCCAATCTGGCGCCCCTCCAAAGGGATACAGCCGGCCAGCTTGATCCAGAACCCAGCCACTCTCACCATCAGGTAATACACCAATGTCAACCGGGGCTCCAGACAGGAGCATCGAGTCATTTTGATTGGATCCGATTGGAGACAGGTTGCCCGCCATGTCCAGCACATAGCCCTTACCGTTCGCTGCCACACCAAAAGCTACGGCCTGCCCGATCGTTGCCGTTGCCACGGTGAGAGAGGCGGCACCATTGAAGGGATGCAGTCCGCCGTTCTCGTCCATCACGTAGCCTGCATTTCCCCCATTGCTGACCACCAGATCAATGACCGTGCGTGTTCCCGCTGGTTTGAAACCGGGACTGGTTGCCCCTCCAAAGCCAATAACGGTGCCGTCTTGTTGCAACACAAATCCTCGGCCAGCCTCAGCAGAAATTGCCAGCACTGCACCTGTGGGAGTCGGTGGGTTGGCAAGATAGTCGGCTGCTCCCCCGGCGCGAATACCACCGACGTCGTCGACTGTCAGGAAGGCCGGGCCACTGAGCTGGGGTTCATGTGCTGCGGGCAAGTAGGGCAGAACCGAGTCTCGAATTGCTCCGCTTCGGACGGTACCGAGTCGAGAGTATGCGTGGCTTCCCGGACATGAGGTCAAGCCGAGGTCGCGGTGGCCAAGGATGCTTGGGACCTCAACCCAGGTGCCATCGGGGTAGCGCAGGCCAGACGTCGCTCCAGTTCGGCTCTTCATCCAGGTGGTGCCAAATGGATCGATGCCATGCAGGCCGAGTTTCCATGAGGCCAGAGCAGCGATGGAGTTGAGTGATGCAGCTGAAGGGGCAATGGCTGTGGGCCGGGCCCCAGCTTGATGCTGTCCAAGCAGAGCGACACCGGCGGACCAGGTGTTGAATCCCTTGGCATGACCACCAATGACGGGCCGCTCAGCTCCCCCGGACCGCGCCTCCCAGATGGTTCCGAACTTGTCGACAACAAAGTTGTAGCCAACGTCGCACCAGCCATTGATTTTCACATGGGTGCGGTAGATCCCACGAAGCAGGTCATCCACCTGGTTCTGGTTGTAGGTGTTGGTCGTGACGGTGTGATGCACAACGACGGCCCGGACATTGTCGGCGTAGGACGGACCATCATCACAATGCTCGTTGCCAAATTCCCATCCTTCGCTGGCCCAGGCCGAACGTGGCTGGATTGTTGGGCGAGCGCCAGGTTCAGCTGCCTCGATCCTGGCTGGCAGCAGGTCCGGCTCCTGGTCAGCCGTGCTCGTTAGGGCCTCGACCGTGAGTGATTCGATGTCGCCATCCAGCTGGATGATTTCGACAGCCTCGGAATGTTCACCGATCCAGATTGGACCGATCGCCCCGTTGAAGACTGCCGTTCCCTCGGGAACAACACCTTCTTCGCCTGACAGTCCATCCGGTGCGTCTTGATTGTCCGCTTCAACGGTGACCCAGCTGCTCCAATGGCCTTCGTTCTTGCTTCGGATGGCAAACACTCCGGAATGTCCGTTTGTGTCCAAGATCACCATTTCTGGAGCGTTAGAAAGATCCAGGCTGGCACCAACCAGACTCGGCCTAGCGAGGGCTGCACCGGCTTGATCGTTGGCTTGTTCGCCGACCACTTCCGGCGGTAATGTCCAACCGGAAGCAAGGGCCACCTCTGTGGCCACGACTTGCAAGTCATTGGAGCCGTCGGGGCTTCGCTCTGGCGCCTGATCCACCTCATTTTTCTCCTGAGCAGACGCGGCACCAGGTACGAGCATGCTCAGGCAAAGCAGGATGGCGACGAGTAGGCGCGAGCGCCGTTTCGCCAGGATCAACTGATGTCGTGAAGGGAGTAGGGAGTTCATGATTGTGAGCCGGGTTGGGCCTTGCAAACCGTAGTTCCCTACATCGACTCTTTTGTGTCATTGCCGCGGGCTGTCTTGCCCAGCCGCACTGTCTTGCCCAGCAATTCCGTCAGGCATTGCTCCCGGTGTCCACTGACTTGCCGAGCACCGGCATGCACTGGCCTTCGAGTTCGACAATCTCGATACGGTCGCGGTTGGCGTAGGTGACCTGATTGTCTGGGTCGATCTTGAGCTGGTATTCCCGGAAACTCAGCTCCAACGCATCAAAGGCCAGCAGCCTTCCTCGCAAGGAGTCACCGAGCCCAAGGATGATCTTGATCGCTTCAAGAGCTTGGATTGAACCGACTATGCCAGGCAGAACACCAAGCACTCCGGCTTCTGCGCAACTGGGAGCAAGCTCGGGAGGTGGAGGCTCGGGCAATAGATCGCGATAGGTCGGTCCGTCCAGCGGATCAAACACCGTGACCTGGCCTTCGAATCGGAAGATCGAGCCATGCACGACGGGAATGCCAAGCTTCACCGATGCATCGTTAAGGATGTAGCGACTCGGAAAGTTGTCGGCTCCGTCTATCACGACGTCATAGCCAGCAAGGATGTCGAGGATGTTGCCTGCACCAAGTCGAGTGTTGTAGGTTCGCACATCCAAGTCCGGATTGAGCTTGACCAGAGTCTCTTTGGCTGATTCGACCTTGTCCTGGCCAATCCGATCGATATTGTGAATGATCTGTCGTTGCAGATTGGACTCATCGACAACGTCCATGTCGACAATGCCGATCATGCCCACTCCGGCCGCAGCCAGATACATGGCGGCCGGCGAACCAAGGCCTCCGGCCCCAAGCAACAAGACCTTTGCCCCAAGCAGTTTGAGCTGGCCTTCTTCATTCACCTCTGGCAACAAGATGTGCCGGCTATAGCGGTTGCGTTGGGCGGCGGTCAGCGTGAGCGGTGCGCTCCAGTCACGGCCCTCGTCCTTCCATTTGTTAAAGCCACCGTCCATAGACGAGACATTCTTGTATCCAAGTTCCGCCAGCGATTTTGCCCCAAAGGCCGATCGGGCGCCGCCAGCACAAAGAAGCACAATTGCTGTCGCCTTGTCCGGGATACGACTTTCTATTTGGGATTCGAGGTTTCCTCGAACGATCGTGAGTGATCCGGGGATGATCCCTTGGGCAGTCTCATCAGGCTCACGAATGTCAACGAAGGTGTGCCCAAGCTGACGAAGGGCGTCCGCCTGCTCGGTGTCAATCTCAGAGATCTCGGCCTTGGTTTCAGCTAGCAGTTCTCGGAATGATGCCATGTTCAGAGTTCCTCGGTGGTGGTGCCAACAATGCTGTTGCCAGCAGTGCTGTTAGGAGTGGCGATGGTTTCGGGTGTGTCCTTGCCAGACAAAAGTGAAACCCTACCTGCTTGGTCAACAATCAATCCGTGCGCCCTATTCCCGGCCCAACAGGTTGTCTGGATGAAATCGACCACCAGTACATTCATGCCACCATCTGTCCAAGAAGCTCGCTAATTGAGCCACGAACCGACACATCAGCAAGCTCGTCCATTTCTGTCGGCGAGCCGTTGACAATGACAACTCGAGCTCCGGCGTTCTTGGCTACAGGAACCAGGCTGGCAATTGGATAGACCCCGAGGGTCGAACCAATTGCCAGTATCAGATCACATTCGTAGGCCGCGTCCTCGCTGCGCTGCAAGTCGCTGGTGCTGAGGCTTTGCCCGAAACTCACGGTGGCAGATTTGAGGATTCCATTGCATGACTGACACGGCGGGTCCTCCTCTCCAGCGCGCACCCGGTCCAATACCTCTTGCATGGGCGCTCGATAGTCGCATTCCAAACACTGCACTTCACGCGCTGTTCCATGAATTTCGACAATCTTGTCCGGATCTGATCCGGCAGCGTGGTGCAGGCCATCGATATTCTGAGTAACAAGAAGCAGCAGCTTTTTCTGTTTCTCAAGCTGGAGCAACGCCTCATGGCCGCGGTTGGGTTTAGCAGCCCAGACCGGTGAGTCCAATCGACTTCGCCATGCCAGTCGACGCACCTCCGGATCAGCAACATAGTGTTGGATATTGGACATCTTCTCGGCCTTGGGGTTCTTGGTCCACACCCCGTTGGGCCCCCGAAAATCGGGGATTCGTGAGTCGGTTGAGATTCCGGCTCCGGTCAGAACGAGGATCTTTCCGGCGCTGGCAACGATGCTTCGAGCTTGCTCGAGATGCTGAGAATCATCCCGTCTACTCACAGCGCCGTTCACGTCATCGACCATGCCAGCGAGCGTAGACCAAGGATCCTTCCCCAGCATCACAGACTTCATCGGTCTTGCATTCTAGATTGATTTGGTTTACGCTTATTTACCTTCCCTTCCCTTGAATAGTATTCCATTTCATCGATGAACGGACCACAATGCACGACAAAGCACGAGCAACGACATCACCAAGCCCAGCACCGACAGCCCTCCCTGCGCTGGCAGCCGACCCGGAGCCAGCAGGCACCTCCCGGCCAACAGTCACCCCCGGGCCAACAACTGTCACCCCCGGACCTACAGCAATCACTCCCCTGTCCAACTTTCCGGAGAACCAGCTCACGATTCATCCCTGGCAAGATCCGTTACTGGACGAGCTCGGTCACGATCCTCGCTCGCTCTATGTCGAACGCTATTGGCTTCCCATTCTTGGTCCATCGGCAACCCTGCTTCTGCGACGGTTCGCCATGGCCCTAGAAGAGACGCCCGATGGCTTCACTCTGGAGTGCGCCGACTGGGCTCTAGGACTCGGGATAGGGATGCGAGGGGGCAAGAATGGCCCCTTCTGGCGCGCCCTGGACCGATGCTGTCGCTTCGGGACTGCCCAGCGCAAGGGCTCTCAGCTACTGGTCCGCCCCAAGTTGTCGCCTCTCAGCATGCACCAGGTCATGCGACTACCAGATCATCTTCACGCCAGCCACCACGAATGGACGATGAACCAGCTGAAACCAATCTCGTCCCGCAATCCAAGCGCTGCCTGAGCAAGCCCTAATCAGCCCGACCACGGGTCACGATCTTGGGCATGAGGGTGGGAGTAGTAGACGACTGTCCAGAAGATTTCGTTGCTGCTATCAACATCAATCACGACTGACGAAACACCATGTTCGCTCAAGGGAATGTTCCAATAGAAGTCGTAGCGGTCAACTTGCAGGGTTCCATCGGAGCGATCAGACTCACCGGCTGGCGAATTGAGAACCACTGAGACCGGCACATCGGTCTCAGACTCACTCCACAAGAGAATGTCACCGTAGGCACCTCCCACAGGTAGATCGACGTTGCCAACTCCGCAGGCGAATCTGACACCAGTCTTGTACCACTGGAGATAACCAGCCAACGGAGCCGAGGTCGCTGTCAGTGTCACGAACTCTGCGGACTCACTGAAAGCGATCATGAATTCGCCGCGTTCGAGCCCGTTGTCCAGAGCATTCCGCCAATGATTGAGGCCCGCATCGTCCGGGACCCGACCAAGAACATTTCGATAGGCAAGTTGAACAAACTCTTGGTTGTCCAAAGCACCATAGGTATTGCGAAATTCTTCAGAGTCAACGAACGCAGTCGAGATGGTTTCCAGATTGGCATCGGTCTGGCCGTAGGTGATCATCCAATACTCCCAGCCAACCGAATCCGGTTCCCGTTGGAAGAATGCTGAATAGAGCCGGTAGATGGAGTCAGTCATCTCCGGGCAAGCGGTGACGAACTCGTCGCCTACTTGAGATGCCACTGGTCTGGGAGAAGCCAACACCGGAGTTGGAGTCGCAAGCAACAGAGGCATCAAGAGCCCGGGTACAAGGACAAGTCTTTTGAGGTTCATACCCTCAACTGTCCCAGGCCAAGGCGCGCCAACGCATGGGCCCGACGGCTCGTTCACTACTGTGCGTGACGGGCGATCTCGCCCCCTAGGGCCGTACGGCCTAGCTGGACCGCATCCCGGCAACAACAGTGGCGGCCTAGTAAGCGCCGTCGCTCTTGAGTACCGCGGGAATCGTCCTGGCCAGGATCGACAGGTCAACAAGGAGTGACCAATTGTCGACGTAGTACAAGTCGAGCCGTGTGTATTCCTCAAACGTTGTTTCACTGCGGCCAGAGACCTGCCACATGCCGGTGATGCCCGGCTTGACTCGCAGGCGTCCATACAGATCCGGACCCCACTCTGCCATCTCCGAGGACAAGGCAGGACGGGGTCCAACCAGGCTCATCTCCCCCTTCATGACATTGAAGAACTGGGGGAGTTCATCTAGCGAGGTTTTGCGTAAGAAGGCGCCAGCCTTGGTGATCCGAGGATCATCTTTCATCTTGAACAGTGGCCCGGATCCTTCGTTCTGCTCACCAAGATCAGCAAGAATCTCTTCGGCGTTCACCACCATTGTTCGGAACTTGAGGACGTCAAAGGGGACTCCGTCCTGCCCGACTCGCGATTGACGGAAGACGACCGGCCCTTCAGAGCCACGTCGGATCCACAGGGCAACGGCAGCGAGCAAGGGGGCGAACACCACGATGGCTCCCCCGGCCAATACCAGATCGAAAACTCGTTTCGCCACGGCCCGCCAACCGTTTCGTCGCACCGGTTCAACATAGACAACTGGGAATCGGCCAAGAGGGCGAACGGTTAATCGGCCTGGGTCAATGTCCACCAGGGTCGAGCTCAACTCGACATGGATGCCCGCATCGACCAGGTCCCGGATGAGTCGGTTGCTTGCCGCAGTCGTAATTCCGCTGGCGGCAACGACGACACCCAGTGCCTCGCTGGATCGGGCTGTTTGCAGAACCCGTGTTGTGAGCTCGTTCGGATTGTCAACGTCCGCAGGGTTGACTGAGCCGACAACGTCGTAGCCCAGTTGCGGCTCTTCTTCGAACATGCGGATCAGGATCCGACTCTCGTCGTTCTCACCGATCATCAAGACCCGGCGGCGGCGCTTTCCATCAGCCCGAATCCGTTCGTATCGTCGGCGCACCAGTTCACGTTCCAACACAAGACCAGTGGCAACAAACAGCGCGCTAAGAGCCAGCCATGTTCGTCCGACCTTGAGGTCGGCTCCAAAAGCAATGATTGATGCGGAGGCAACCGCAAGCACAACCGAATCCAAGATTCGTCTCACCTCATCGGAACGACGGGTGATGAATCGGGCGACATAGAGCCTGGCGCGAGCCATCCAGAAGGCCAGAGCAATGAGGAGCACGATTCCCCCGAGTAGACCATCGCTGCTTGAGTTTGCAATTTTCGCGGCGAGAAGAAGCCCAAGGCCTGCTACTCCGACATCCATCGCCACCTGGATCGCCTTGGTTCGATAGACCTGGAGCCCCTGTTTGGCGGTGAAAACATGTTCCAATCCCGCATTGCCTTGATCCACTACAACCACAGCGTCGCCTGCCTCCTCTGGCTGAATACGTCGAACGCTCACAACGTACATCGGTAAACCAGAGCCAGACATGAGGCTGCTGGCCTAGAGATCAGAGGAGAAAACGGGGTGTACTACCCGACCCCATGCCATCAGGTTGGCGCTTCACGTATTACCAGCTACGGAGTGTCTCAGCCAGCAGTCGCACACCTACAGCGGTGCCCCCCTTGACGATGACGCCTTCGTCGGAATCAGCGTCGGCTGAAAGGCCCAGATCGATGTGAGCCCACGGCACCTCAGCAGTGAATTCTTTCAAGAACAAGCCGGCAACGAGCGCACCGCCAAATGGCCCCGCCCCGATGTTCTTGAGGTCCGCGACATTGGAATCCAGCTGCTTGCGATACTCCTGGGGTAGTGGCAGTTGCCATACCTTCTCGCCGGTCACCTTTGCTGCGGCTTCTAGACGAGCAAGCACGTCATCACCCGTTCCCATGATTCCGGCAATTTTTGGTCCAAGAGCCGCCGAAACTGAGCCAGTCAGGGTGGCAATGTCAATGATGGCGTCGGGCTTCTTTTCCGAAGCCAGCGAAAGGGCATCGGCCAGGACCAGGCGGCCCTCAGCATCGGTGTTGAGAACCTCGACGGTCTTGCCGTTGCGAGCAGTGAACACATCGCCGGGTCGGAAGGCATCACCATTGATCATGTTGTCAGTGAGTGGGATGTAGGCCGTGACCGCTGCCTTGACCTTGAGCGCCTTCAAGGTGCTCATGGTGGCCAGCACAACGGCTCCCCCGGTCATGTCAACCTTCATGGTCGACATGCCAACCGATGACTTGATTGACAGTCCGCCAGAATCGAATGTGATTCCTTTGCCGACCAGAGCCACCTTGCCGCTTGGGCGCCCCGTTGGTACATAGTCGATCTTGAGGAAGCGAGCGGGATGGGTCGACCCCTGGTTGACCGCCATCACACCACCCAGCTTCTCCCGGGCGATTCGCTTCTCGTCCCAAACCTGAAGCTTGAGCCCTGTGGCCTTTGCCACTTCTTTCGCTCGGTTGGCGAAAGCCAGCGGGGTGAGCGAACCTCCTGGTTCGTTGACCATGTCTCGGGCCAGCATCACGGCGCCGACCAACGCCTGAGCCTGGATGAACGCTGCCTTGACTCCAGCTCCACCAGCAATGACGGTCACCTTGCGAAGGGTTGGTGGCTTGTCGGTCTTTAATGCTCGATACTTGTAGCTGGCCAATGCCAGGCCTTCGACTACCGCACCAACCGCCTCAACCGATGTCATTCCAGTCGGAGATTCGGCCAGGGTGCAGGCCGCCGCCTTGTGGTGGGGAACGGCGCGAACATAAGCAGCAGCAGCACTGCGGAGCTTGTCGGTTGACAGCTCGGCTTTGGGCCCGACACCAACGAGGACTCGGATTGCTTCATCGGCTGGGCCATTGATGACCAAGGTTTGGCCTGGCTTGCCGGCAAAGCCGTTCAGCTCGGCTGCTCGTTTGAGCTCGGGAGCGAGTGAGTCCAGCTCATCGCTGGCGACAGCGACGTCATATGCAGTCGCACTCTTTGGAAGTCGGGTGGAGAGAGAAATCAAAGCCATGCCAGAGCATAGGATGCTCTGACTCGTCCTGGGGGGTATGCCAGTGACTGCACCGTAAGTCAACTGGACCGCAAGCCTGACTAGCTGTCGCCCTCTTGATGTCGAGAGATCGGTAGATCCTGTCGAAGGGTCAGGGTCGGGGCGAACAGGTCACCCATCTGGTCAACTCGGTCCAAAACCTCGTCGGTCATGAAGGAGAGCACACGACCTCGTGCTCCTTCGGCCACCTCATCCCAGGTGACAGGCGTCGACACGGTTGGGGACTGCTTGGCTCGCAGGCTGTACACGGCGGCCGTTGTTTTGTGGCGAGAGTTTTGCGACCAGTCAACAAACACCTTCCCCGTCCGTTCGGCTTTGGCCATAGTGACCAGCACTTCTTTTGGATGCTGCTTGGTGAGGAGCTGGCCACAGGCGAGGGCGAAACTCGAAGCATGAGCGTGAGTATTCTGCCCATTGAGCGGAACATAGATCTGCAAGCCTTTGGACCCTGATGTCTTGGCGAATCCGACAAGGTTCACCGAATCCAGAACCTCCCGCAGGTACAGGGCGACCTGGCAGCATTCGATGATGGTGGCTGGCTCTCCGGGGTCAAGATCAAACACCAACATGGTTGGGTTCTCCAGGTCATCGACCAAGGCCATCGGGGCATGAAGTTCGAGCGCCGCCAGGTTGGCCATCCAAACCAGGGTTGCCGCCTCATCAATCCGACAGAAATCAATTTCCTTGTCGCCCGGGCCTCGGGCTGTCGCCACCCAGTCAGGTCGGTACTCAGGGCAGCGCTTGGAGTAGAAGGCGTCTCCATCGACCCCATCTGGAAAGCGGCGAACGGTCATACAGCGATTTGTGACGTGGGGAACCAGCACCGGAGCGATCCTGGCGTAGTAGTCGATCACCTGAGACTTGGTGAACCCAGCGGCCGGGAACAGTACCTTGTCCAGGCTGCTCAGCTGAAGGGTGCGCCCCTCCACGTCAACCGAGACAGAGTTGTCCGAATCTGGCTTGTTGGAGGACGGAACCACAAGGATCGCTGCTTGGCCTAGGCCGACTTCTTGTCGGCAATATCAGTGACGGGGGCAAGAGCACCTTCATCCGTTTCGGTGGCATCTGTGTCAGCAGCCGCCGGATGACGTGATCGCGCCTTCTTCGCTGCGCTCACGCTGGCCTCCAGTGCTGCCAGGAGGTCGACGACGCCCTCGCTTTCTTCGGTGGCTGCAGCTTCAATGGTGGTGAGCTCTCCCGCCGACTTCCGCTCGATGAGGGCGAGCAACTCAACACGGTAAGTGTCCACGTAGTTTGTGGCGTCAAAATCGCTGGTGAGAGAATCGATGAGCTGGTTGGCCATGGCCCGTTCGGCATCAGTGACCTCGATACCCTCAAGCTCATCCAGTCCTGGCACATCAGCGGCGTCAATTGCTTCATCGTGATAGATCATGGTCGACAGCATCAGGTGACCGTCAACAGGACGGATAGCCGCCAGGTGTTGCTTGGTCCGCATAACCAGGTTGGCCATGGCCACCTTGCCTGACTCTTCGAGCGCTTCAGCCAGCAATGCATAGGACTTACGGGCCAGCTCGTCTGGAACCAGGTAATAGGCCGACTCATAAAATACCGGATCAATGTCTTCTTGCAGGACAAAGTCGGTGATGTCAATCATCCGACTGGTTTTCGGGCTCAGTGACGCCAGGTCCTCATCGGTGATGACCACGTACTGGTCCTTCATCACCTCGTACCCCTTGACAATCTCGTCGTAGGGCACCTCTTCACCATCAATGGCCGAGACTCGCTTCTGCTTGACCCGCGAATTGGTACGGCCATCAAGCTGCTTGAAACGGACCGACTTGTGACTCACGGCCGGGTAAAGCTTGACGGGGATCGAGACAAGCCCGAAGCTGATCGCCCCACTCCATATTGCGCGTGCCATAGATGTGGCCTTTCTCGAATTGCCATCGGGACAGGGTCACACTGTAGGCAGACCCGCTGATCCATGCCCAGGGCTATCCCGCCCTACACCGGATTGCTGGGTCCAGCACAGACCAACCCGAGCCCTGCACATATCTACCCGAGCCCGGCTCAGACCTACCCAAGCCCTGCTCAGACCTACCCAAGCCCGGCTCAGACCTACCCAAGCCCTGCTCAGACCTACCCAAGCCCTGCTCCGTGCAACGCAGCCCTTGCCACCAGGTCAACCCCGAACGCCGTGAGGATGGCCAGATACAGCAACCCCGTTGCCGCCATGACCGCAGAATACTGACGCTCCTTTAGGGCAGCCACCGTCACTCCGACCAGCCCAATCGTTGTGATCACGCAGGCCACCCAGAACCAGCCGAGCATGCCGTTGTAGCCATCGGGAATCGTGCCATCAAGCACCGAAAGCATCCCGGTCGGAATCAGCAGCAGGACCACTTCAGGCAGCCATGTGATCCCCGTCCATTTCACCAGCTCGTTCAAGGGCGCTCGGCGCAATCCAGGCTGAACCAGGTACCAGTGGCCAAGCAGCATGGCGTCACTCACGGCCCCCAAGAACAGGGCCCCCATCAAGATTCGAGCTGTCTGCAACCAGATCGGATCACCGGCAGCAAAACCGGCTCCAACCAACCCGATGAAACCGAACACGGGAGCAATCAGGTCCAACCGAGGATCAAACTCTGGTCCGTCAGCTGACTTCTCTCGCTCGTCGATGTCTATGCCAGTCATGGCCGCCACCCGATCCGAGCGTTGCTCAGACAGTTGTCGCTGACCACTCACACCCTGGTCCTTGCGAAGCATTGATTGACCTTGGGCGATCACAACACCAAGAAGCAGACCGGCCGAACCGATCTCTCGGACGGGTCGGATCCCGTAGCGCAAACCCAGATAGAGCGCGAGGGCAGCCATGGACCCATAGGTCAAGCGCATCGTCCAGCCATAACCAAGACCGACTTCTCGCCTCCGGGTGGTCACCCACAGGAATAGCAGGCCGCCGGTCGCCCATTGCAGCAGAACCGTCGAGCCATGAAGATCAAGCATGTCGTGACCTGTTGTATTTCGACTGTCTCGACGGAGTATTCAAGAGAGCGTGTTCCAACGAACCAAGCCTCGACAGACTCACGCCTCAACGACCGCAAGGTCGCGGTTGGCCTTGTTCAATGACAACGGGCCGTCATCGGTGGCGACCACGATGTCTTCTAATCGAGCACCCCACTTATCGGCTATGTAGAAGCCAGGCTCGATGGAGAAGGCGTGTCCAGCTTCTAACAGATCGGTGTTTCCCTCAACCAGGTATGGGTCTTCGTGTGCCTCGACCCCGATGCCGTGTCCAAGGCGATGCAGGAACCACTGGTCCAAATTCCCCTCAGCCATACCCGACCGAGCAACCCGATCGATGTCCTGCAAGGCGGTCCCAATCGTGGCTGCTGCGGTTGCCGCTGCTTGTGAGCGCTGCAATACCGCGTAGGCCTCAACAAACTCAGCCGGAGGCTCACCGGTGTAGACACAGCGGGTGATATCACTGCAATAGCCGGGCTCACCATGAGGCTCAGCCGTTGTGCCCCCAAAATCGCAGAGCACGACCTCGTTGGGCTGGATCACACGGTCGCTGGCGTGGTGGTGAGGACTGGAGGCGTTCTCGCCTGCGGCCACGATGGCGAAGTTGACCTTGGCGTGTCCTTCTTCCAGGATTCGGGCCCCCAACTGGGCCGACACGTCAGCCTCGGTCCGGCCAATCAGTGGGATTTGACCAGACTGCAGTTCGGCTGCGATGCGGTCCACTCCGTCGGCGGCCCGTTGCAGGGCCGCGATCTCCGCCTTATCCTTGATCGCTCGCAGGGGCCCAACAATCTGGCCGCTGGCTTTCCAGGTGCGACCGGGCATGGCGTCTTGCAAGGCAACGGTGAAGCGGCTCCAGGTGTGGTCGCCAATGGCCAGGGTTCCTGCTGCACCTACCTTGTCAACGACGCGAGCGATCGGATCGTCGGTCTCGCCCCAGCCTTGGATCTGAAATATGTTTGGGTGCTCCACCACTCGCGGAACCTCAAAGGCGGGTATCACCAAAGATGCGACATCATCCCGCGGAACCACCAGCATTGTCAGCCGCTCCAAAGGCATTGCCTCATAACCCATCAGCCAAGGAAGATCAGGACCTACCGACAGGAGCAGAACGTCGATGTTGCCTGCTTCCATAGCAGCCTGAACCCGAGCAAGGCGTGTTGCGAACATGATCGGCAGGCTATCGCTCACGACACTGTGCGCTCTACACTGTGCGCTCTACACGATGCGTCCACAAGATGGCGTGCTGTGTGACCTGTCTGGCGGGTTCCAATCGCCGCTCGTCAGCGACGGAACTCGAACCAGGTTCCGCGACAGCACAGGTCGGAGGCCCCAGCCAACACGGGTCAGATGGCCCTTAATCATTGCTCACCCCATCCGATGGGTTAGGGCGGGAGCCTAAGCACAGCGGAGCACACGTGAGCACTGACCACTATCTGAGCATCGTCGAAGACGATCGATACCGACAAGCCGAGCTCTTGCTCGACCGTCGCGTCTCGACCAGCGTTCAGAATCTCGACGCCCGTTTGGAGCGCGTTCGCCAGCACCATGATCTCACCTGGGAACAATTACTGGATTCCCACCGCGAGATCAAGCAGATGCTTCGTCGTCAAGACAACCAGCCCTCAATCTGGTTGTACTGGGAAGAGGTGGCCCATCCCCGGTCGCTGCCCCTGTTCGATGGCGGATTGGCTGCGATCGACCAAGAATTGGTCCAGCTCAGAGATGCCATCTCCCGATTCCGGATCACAGCCAGTCGGATGGACACCGTTGACTCAGCTGTGATTGCTGAATCCGTTCGACGAGTACTGGACCTCGCAGGCGAGGCGTCATTCGGTGAGGGTGAACTTCATGCCATTGGAGAACGTTGGCAGAAACGCCTCCGCCGAGCAGCCGTTCGTCAGGCAGCCATTCAGGTCATGACCAGCCATACCAATGATGCTGAAGCCATTGTCGGCCGGATGGAACTGGAACTCTTGAATTCGGCGCCTTGGGCCCATATGGATCGTCTCTTGATGGCCTTTGAGTTGACCCACGCCGATATTCGAAGCCACCTACGTGACCGATTGACCTCTCTGGCATTCGCTGAGCCTCCGCTAGTCCCCCATCTGGTGAAACTTCCCGAACCCAGCATCCAGCTGTAGCAACAGCATCTGCTCGCAGAAACAGCATCCAGCGGCACTGCGCAGTGGGAGACAACGCTGCAACAATCGGCTGCAACAACGAAGGTTTTTGGCATGCTTGATCGGTGAATCCGGTCACCACCATGTTCTTCTTGCTCGGATACGGGTTGGCTTTACCTATCGGGGCAAGGTTCACCACCATCAGGGACACTCAGAACCGGGTTGGCATGATTGGCCACCAGGTCGGAGTCTTTCTCGCCGCCGTCGGTTGGGGGGCTCGCGGTTCGGTTGCCATGGTGGCGGTCCATATGGTCTGGATTGTTGCCGCCAGGATCTGGTTTGGCATGGGAGCTAACCGGGATTGACCGAAGTCCTACGACAAGCTGACCGCGGCCGCTGCTTGGGCGGCATGGTGACTGGATCTGGTCAGAGGGCTTGATTCAACATGGCCTATGCCGAGCTCGCCTTCGCCGACTTGTTTGAGCTCGGCGAACTCATCCGGAGTCCACCATCGAGCGACCGGCAGATGGTGAGTGGTCGGCCGCAGATATTGGCCAACGGTGACAATGTCGACGCCGATTGCGGCCAGGTCGACCATGGTTGCGACCACCTCGTCAAAGGTCTCTCCCATGCCAACAATAAGCCCGGACTTTGTTGTCATTCCAGCCTGCTTTGCCCGTGAAAGCACGGTCAAGCTGCGGGCGTAGCTGGCTGAGGGTCGGACAGCGCGCTGTAGACGGGGCACGGTCTCGGTATTGTGATTGAGCACGTCGGGCTTGGCGTCAGTAACAATCCGAAGACTTGTCGCATTCCCTTTCAGATCCGAGATGAGTACTTCGATACCTGAGTTGGGACTGGATTTGCGTATGGCGGCAATGGTTTCGGCAACGATTTGGGCTCCTCCGTCGTCGAGGTCATCACGGGCGACCATTGTGAGCACAACGTAGTCGAGGCCAAGTTCGAGTACTGCCTCAGCAATGCGTTGCGGCTCCTTATTATCAACGACTCTGGGCTTGTTGGTATCAACGAGGCAGAAGCCACAAGCACGGGTGCAACGCTCACCCAACAACATGAAGGTTGCCGTTCCCTCATTCCAGCATTCAAAAATGTTCGGGCAGCCCGCTTCTTCGCAGACGGTGGTCAGATTCAGTTGGCGTGAGGTTCTCTGCAACTGTCGATAGGACGCATCGGTCTTGAGCTTGACCCGCATCCATTCTGGTTTTCGACTGCTGAGGTCAAGTCCCCCGGAGACACCAGCATCAGCGAGGCGGCCACGAAGCCGCACGGGTACACCAGCCGCCGAGTCCGGGGTGGACGCTGTCTTCAGCAGTGATCGTTCGGGCTTGATGGGCTGACCGGGTCCATCACCTCGGGAGAACGCCGACAAGTCTGAGGGCATGTGCCGCCACGCCACGTCTTGACGCTCGATGGTTCCATCGCTGCTCAAGCGGCTGGCTGCGTGTTTGATCACCAGCTCAGCGACCTCTTCCATCGAGGCGTCGATGCCTTCTTGTTGCAGCGAGGTAACGCCTTTGTCAGTGATCCCACAAGGGATCATGTGCTTGAACCAATCCATGTCAACATTCACATTGAGAGCGAATCCGTGCATGGAACGTCCGCGTGAAAGACGAACACCGATAGCGGCGATCTTTCTCGGATTATCTCCTTGAGTACGTCCAGCCAGACTCCGGGTTCTTTGTGCAGCCGGCTTGCCTCCAGACCAAGATCGGCCAAGGTGTTGATCACGACTTGTTCCACGGAGTTCACATAGGCGACGGTGTCAGCCATGCCGCCACCACGTCGACCCGGAACGTTCATGATGGGATACCCCACCAGTTGGCCTGGGCCGTGGAAGGTAACATCCCCTCCCCGGTTGGCCTGATGGAGTTCTGCACCAATAGCTGTCGGATCAATCAATAGGTGCTGAGCCTTGGCCCGAATTCCCATGGTGTACACCGGCGGGTGCTCCAGCAGGAGCAAGTGATCGTCGCTTCCGGCAAACAGTTGTTGCTGCAGATCCAATGCCTCGGCGTAAGGAACGCGGCCGAGCCAGCGAGCCCGTAGGGGAGTTCCCTGCAATGGCTCGATGTCCGTAGTTACTGATAAGGATGGGCTTGTCGTCTCCGCCAGGGTCACGTCTTACCTATCTAGATGAGCTCGGATGTCCAGTCCCGAGTCTCAATGATTTCACGGACCCGGGCTAGGAATGCGGCGGCGTAAGCACCGTCGATTGCTCGGTGATCCCAGGCCATCGCCAAGACTCCAACGGAGTGAATTCCGATGCTCTCGTTGCCAAAGGCGTCCTTGATGACGACTGGCTTGCGCTTCACTGCATCGGTGGACAAGATGGCAACCTGTGGCTGATTGATGATCGGGAACTGCATCATCGTTCCATAGCTACCGGCATTGGTCAGGGTGAAAGTACCACCGCTTAGCTCGTCAGGTGAGAGCTGCTTAGAGCGAGCTCGCCGGGCGACGTCGGCAATATCGCGGGCGACCATCCGCATGCGCTTGCCATCGATGTCTTTGACCACAGGAGCAAGAAGACCCTGGAAGTCAAGATCAACAGCAACAGCCATGTTCACATAATTGTGAACGATCAGTTCGCCATCACCAATGGAGGCGTTGAGGTGAGGATATTCGCGGAGGGCATCGACCACCGCTCGGGTGATGAAGGGCAGATAGGTGAGGCTGAAACCTTCCTGTTCCTTGAATGACTCTCCGTTGGCCTTTCGGACCTGTTCAACACCTTCGTAGTCGATCTCAACAGCAGTCAGTGTGTGAGGTGCCACCGACTTTGACATGACCATGTGTTCACCGGTGCGGAGCCGGATATTGGAGAGCGGTACGACGGTATCTCGAGCACCGACCTGGGCGGGAGGTGCAGCGATCGGTGCCGCCACTGGAGGAGCCGGGGGCGCCGGGATCGGGGCAACTGGGGCAGGAGCCGCTGGGGCAGGAACCGCTGGAGAAGGAGCGGTTGGAGCAGGAGCGGTTGGAGCAGGAGCGGCTGCTACCGCCGCTGGTGCCAACTGGTTCGATTCGATGTAGCGCTGAACGTCGTCACGACTGACCCGACCGCCCAGTCCTGTTCCCTGAATCTGATCGATATCAATGGAGTACTCATTCACCAGACGCCGCACGACGGGAGAGAGCACCTTGCTGGTCGTCGATGATGCGGGTGCAGGGCTTGCCGAGGCAGGAGGAATCGGAGCGGCCGCGACCGGAGCGGAATCTGCTGCAGGTGCAGGTGCAGGTGCAGGTGGCGGAGCGGCTGGAGCGGGAGTGGCGGCGACCGGAGCCGGCTCCGGAGCGGGTGCCGGCGCCTCAGCAGGTGCCGGGGTTTCGGGGGTGGCTTCGGCACCATCGCCGACTCGGGCTAGGACCGTTCCGACATCGACCGTGTCGCCTTCAGGCACCAGGATCTCGCTGATGGTTCCGGCTACCGGAGACGGAACCTCGGTATCGACCTTGTCGGTTGATACCTCAAAGAGCACTTCGTCAACGGCGATTGATTCGCCGACTTCCTTGAACCAGCGGGTGATTGTTCCCTCGGTTACGGTCTCGCCCAGCTGGGGCATTTCAATCTCGGCCACGTTGAGGTGTGCTCCTGAAGTGTTTGTGCGGGTCTGAACTAGATCTAGATCTTGCGGACAGAAGAGAACTATCCATGAAGGGATCGCCCAGTTAGGGCCATCACACTCTCACCAAAAAGCTCACTGATTGTTGGATGCGGTTGAATGAATTGGGCCACTTCGGATGCAGTGGCCTCCCAGTTGACGGCCAGATAGCCCTGACCGAGCTGTTCGGTTACCCAAGGGCCTACAAGATGAACACCGAGGATGACCCCACCAGTTCCATCCGCCTGCTTCTCAGCGACAATCTTGACCAGGCCATCGGTTTCGCCGACGATCATGGCTCTGGAGTTTCCGGCATAGCGATGCTTGGACACGATCACGTCATAGCCGGCGTCCATGGCTTCTTGTTCCGTCAGCCCGGCGAAAGCCACTTCGGGTTGGCAATAAATGCACCACGGAAGCTTGTCATAGGCGATCGGAACTGGATCCTCACCAAGAATGTCGGTGATAGCGACTATGGCCTCCATGAAACCGGCATGCGCGAGCTGAGCGGTATCGATGACATCACCAATCGCCCAAACACCATCAACATTGGTTCGACAGTTCTGGTCCGCACCAATGAAGCCGCGATCATCGACCGCCACCTCGGTGTTGGCTAATCCGAGGGTCTCGGAGAACGGTCGGCGGCCAATGGAGACAACCACGGTGTCAGCGGTGACCTGCTCGCCCTCGCCAAAGGACACGGTGACCCCGTCGGGTCCAGTGGTCTGGCCACTCACCATCACACCGTCGCGGATCTTGATGCCGCGTTTCTTGAAGTTTCGTTCAACGACCTTGATCAGATCTCGGTCGCAATTGACCAGGATGCTGGGCGCTGCTTCCAAGATGGTTACATCGGTGCCAAGGTCGGCCATCATCGATGCGAACTCAACACCGATGGCGCCGCCACCGATGACAATCGCGGACTTTGGCAGTTCGGGGATGGAGAGCATCTCGTCCGATGTCACGATGTGCTGGGAATCGATGGGGAAGCCAGGAATAGTTCGTGGCACAGAACCGGCCGCCAGGATGACTGAATCGCCGGTAACGGTCTGCTCACCAGATGACCCTCCAGCAACGATGACGGACCGGTGGTCCGGGCTCAACGTTCCGGTGCCATCAAGAATGGTCACCTTGCGATTTTTTAGAAGGCCGGTAACACCACCAACGAGCTTGTCGATGATTCCCTGCTTGCGGTCCATGGTGACTGACCAGTCAATGCCTTGTGCCTCTGCCAAGACACCAAAATCACCGGCATGATTGATGACCCGCTGAATGGCCGCAGTCTCTAAGAGTTCCTTGGCCGGAATGCATCCGACATTTAGGCAGGTTCCGCCCAGCTTGTGTCGTTCAATCAGCGCAATATTGAGACCGGCAGATGCGCCATAGAGGGCGGCGCCATAGCCAGCAGGGCCGCCGCCAATAATGACCACGTCGAAATGTTGGTTGGTCAGTAGAACCACCTCCGAGAACGGTTTGTGTCGGGCGATCCTACCTCGGCCAAGCGGCTCCGTCGGGTGATCTCAACTTCTTTCACACAACCATCGTCGCCAACGGCGGACTGCCACCCAGTTCTACTACCGAGGGTGACGACCCACCATCGTGAGTGGTGACTTCGGGGGAACTGTGCTCAGAGTGGCCCTAGAAAAAGAATGTGACCTGGATGGCGAAGGCACCCAGGATGGCAACTCCACATATAAGCGACAGCATCATCAGCATCCGAGTACTCACACGTCAAATGCTACCCCATCGCAACAGAGCCGTGGAAGCCGCACCAAAACATAGAACTACATTTCTGCAAATCCGGGCCGATAGTAATGCCATGGGTCTGTTCAAACTCAAAAAAAGCGGTCAAGACAAGACGGGCGAAAGCGGAAACGTTGACGACTGGCTGAAGACAATCGATGAGGATGCCGAGAACGCAGCCATGTCGCCGAAAGAGACCTCCGGGCTCGCTCCGATCACTGGAGTCGACTCCCCATTCGAAGGCGCGTCGGTAGAGGCCACACCACCACCACCTGATTCTTCTGGCGCAACGCTTCCCGCTCCAGCACCTATTCCTCCGACAGCTTCGGACCAGACGTCACCAGCACCAGCGGCCGACATAGCCGCCACGTCGGACATCGCCGAAGCCGGGTGGCACCTTCCAAACCTCGGGGCCAACGCCGAAGTAGCTGAAGGGGATCTTGCTTCTTCGACCCTGCCCGATCTCGGCTTCTCGAACCAGTCATCTTCGGTGTCTCCCCAAGAACCACTTCCTCCGGCTTGGGCATCAAGCCCCGACGCAGCGGTCGAGGTTGACACCGTGGAGAACACGCGACCGTTCGCTGCTCCTCCCCTTGAAACGGCACCTCCACTCGAGCCAGGTCCTGAGATCGAGTCCAGTAGCGACGGCATCATTCCCCGCAATATCGACCTCAGTCTCGAAGGCGACCCAGCGGCTGACTATGAGCTTGATGATTTCGGCGTTGTGCTCGACGCTCCCGATGACGACCAGGCTCATCCGTTCGAACCGACGGGACTTGCTGGGCGCTCTCGTGGTCGAATCACCGAAACCTCCGGCACAATCAAGGTCCCTGAGGGTGACAGTGTCGCTACCTTGCTCGCCATCCTGGGACTTGACCGCGACGTGAGCTGGGATGAAGTCAAGCAATCACACGGTGCCCTCATCGCTGACCATCTCGCTGCAGGCGAATCCGATCCCGAACGGGCTGAGCTAGCTCGCTCGATTCGTCGAGAAATCAACTCGGCATATATTGCCCTGCGTCTTCTCCAGGTCCCATAGAGGATTCCCTCTGGATACTCGCAAGCCGGCTACTGACAGGTCGAGTTCTGGCAGGCCAAGCGAGACTCAATCTTCAATCTGGACAACCGAGAGCCCTGCCTCGTCCAGCAACAGCGCCGACGGTTGATCATCGACAACGATCGCCCCAACGCTGGCCGCCTGAAGCCAGAGATTTCTGGCTTCGACCGCTTGTCCGGGGCTGGCAGCGTCACCGGCCAGGGTCACCAGCCAGGCCGCTTGTGCACAAGCCGTGTCAAACCGGGACCGGTCGTCGCTTGGCCAGCCAGTGGCAGGATCAGCAAAGGGCAGAACAACACCCAGTCGATGACCAGCCTTTAGCGCCAGCTCGGCTGCCTCCAATTCAACACCTCGACGTAAGCCAGAGATGAGAATGTCCTGCGGTCCTAAGCGGGCAATGGCGTCCGCCAGATCTTTCCGAAGCCCTCGACTCATGCTGTTCGGTCCGATGGCCCAGATGGCGTTCCCGATGGGCCAGGGAACCTCCACCTGTTCGACGGCCGCTGCTTTTTGGGCACCAGCCAGAATCTCTGACTGCGCGTCACGGGCCTCGACAGCCAGCTGGTCGGCAATCTCGTTGAACTTGTTTCCCGAATGACCCTTCACCCAGGTGAAACTCAGTTCGTTCTCTCGGTCCAGGTAAAGCTGGATGAGTGGCTCCCACAGATCCTGATTGGCAACCGGCTTTTTCTGAGAGTTCTTCCAGCCGCGCTTCTTCCATCCTTCAAACCATCGGTCGTTGAAGCACTTGACCACATAGGTCGAGTCCGAAATGACGTTGACCGGTCCCGGCACCTCGTTCAGGCCTTCGAGAACGGCCTGCACTTCCATCCGCTGATTGGTCGTGTGTTCGGCCCCGCCCTTACCGCTGCGCCCGTCCTCTGTGACCCACCCCCAGCCACCCGGGCCGGGATTACCCGAGCAGGCACCATCGGTATAGAGATCAACAACCATGAGCTCGCCTCAATTTCCGATGTCGGGCGGCCAGCCTAGAGCTGCCTCGCAGCTACTAACCCGTTGACTCCTGAATCATCGTCAGATCCGACGTTTAGTTGGGGCACACTAGCGGGATGACATTTGATGGTTTCTTGAGCCAACTCCCCGACATCGATCCGGACGAGACAACCGAATGGTTGGAGTCCTTAGAGGCTGTCACCGAAAGCACCGGCAAGACCCGAGCCCGCTATCTGCTTGGTCGGCTCAACGAACGAGCTCGTGAGCTTCACCTTGGCAACCCGAAGGCCATTACCTCCGACTATGTCAACACCATCCCGACCGAGCAACAGCCGTTCTTCCCTGGGGACGAGTTCCTAGAACGACGCATCCGATCATTCATTCGCTGGAACGCGGCGGCCATGGTGGTCCGAGCGAACAAGAAGGCCGATGGAATCGGCGGTCACCTGTCTTCCTTTGCCTCCTCCGCCTCACTGTATGAAGTCGGTTTCAACCACTTTTTCCGAGGCAAGGAAAATGGCACACCGGGCGATGCCGTTTACTTCCAAGGCCATGCCGCCCCAGGCATCTATGCCCGAGCCTTCATGGAGGGCCGTCTCAGCGAAGACACGCTGGACAACTTCCGCATGGAAGTCGGCGGAGGTGGACTATCCAGCTATCCACATCCTCGACTCATGCCAGATTTCTGGGAGTACCCGACCGTCTCCATGGGACTGGGCCCCATCAACTCGCTCTATCACGCCCGCTTCCTGAAGTATCTCCAGAACCGTCACATTGAGGACACCGACCAGTCACGAGTTTGGGCCTTCATCGGCGACGGCGAGTGCGACGAGCCAGAAACCCTTGGTTCCATTTCCTTGGCTGGCCGTCATGGCCTGGACAATCTGACCTGGGTGGTGAACTGCAACCTGCAACGCCTGGACGGTCCGGTTCGAGGCAACGAGAAAGTCATCCAAGAACTGGAAGGCGTGTTCCGCGGGGCAGGTTGGAACGTCATCAAGGTGGTGTGGGGCGGTCGCTGGGACGAGTTGTTGCAACGTGATGTCGACGGGGTTTTGCTGAACAAGATGAACTCGACCGTCGATGGTGAGTTCCAGCGTTACGCGGTAGAGACCGGTGCATATATCCGTGAGAACTTCTTTGGTCCTGACCCTCGCCTGCGGAAGTTAGTGGAGCACCTTTCTGACGATGAACTTCGCGGACTCCCCCGTGGCGGACACGACTACAAGAAGGTCTACGCCGCTTACAAGGCCGCCGTCGAACACGTTGGGCAACCAACCGTCATTCTGGCGAAGACGGTAAAGGGATGGACTCTTGGGCAAGGATTTGAGGGGCGCAACGCCACCCACTCGATCAAGAAAATGAGCAAGAAACAGATACTGGAACTGCGCGATCGTCTCCAGCTCCAGGACGACATCTCTGAAGAGATGTTGGAAGACGGCTTGCCTCCCTATCTGCAACCGGCACCAGATTCTGCTGAGCATCAGTACATGGTTGGCCGTCGCAGGGCCTTGGACGGAGCTGTCCCTCACCGTCAAGGAGATGCCATCCGTCGGCCCATACAGATGCCGAGCGACAAGCCCTTCGCCACCTTCATCGAAGGATCGGGAGGTCGAGCGGTCAGCACAACCATGGCCTTTACCTCCATGCTTCGGGAGATGATGCGCGAGGATCAATTTGGTGAGCGGGTCGTACCCATCGTGCCCGATGAGGCCCGGACCTTTGGCATGGACTCCATGTTTCGCGAGTTCGAGATCTACGCGCCCTTCGGACAGAAGTATGAGCCCGTCGATCACGAGTTGCTGTTGTCCTACAGTGAGAGTGCTACCGGTCAGTTCTTGGAAGAAGGCATCACGGAGGCTGGATCCATGGCCAGCTGGATTGCTGCGGCGACCAGCTACGCCCACCAGGGTGTGCCAATGGTTCCCTTCTTCACCTTCTACTCCATGTTTGGGTTCCAACGAGTTGGTGACCTGATCTGGTCAGCTGCAGATTCGCGGGCGCGTGGTTTCTTGATGGGAGCGACCGCTGGCCGCACGACCCTCATGGGCGAGGGACTACAGCATCAGGACGGACACAGCCTGCTGTTGGCCTCCACCGTTCCCGCCTGCCAAGCCTATGACCCTGCCTTCGCCTATGAACTCTCGGTCATCATCCAGGACGGCATCAAGCGGATGTACGAAGACAACGAAGACATCTTCTACTACATCACCATCTACAACGAGAACTATGACCAGCCAGCAATGCCGGAGGGTTCGACCGAGGGAATCCTTCGGGGCTTGTACCGCTGGGCTGAAAGCCCTGAGGGCTTCGACGCTCGGGCGTCCATCATCTTCTCCGGCACATCCCAAGGAGTGGCCCGGGAGGCGCAGACCGAACTGGCCGACCGTTGGGGAGTAGGCGTGGACCTGTGGAGTGCCACCAACTACAAGCGTCTGCGTGAGGATGCGCTCGAGGTTGAGCGTTGGAACCGACTGCACCCAACCGAGCAAGCTCGTGTCGCTTATGTCACTGAGCAGTTCACCTCACGCTCAGGACCAGTGGTGGCAGTTAGTGACTTCGTGCGCTCGGTCCCCGAGCAAATTTCACGCTTTGTTCCTCAACGGTTTGCAGTGCTTGGTACCGACGGAATGGGTTTGAGCGATACCCGAGAGGCTCTTCGGACCCACTTCGAAACCAATATGGCCAATATCGTGGTCACCGTGTTGGAACAGTTGGTGGCCGAAGGTGTGCTGGATCGCCAAGCCATTGTCGACGCCATTGCCCACTATGAGCTAGACACCGATGGCCCTGTGCCCTGGGCTATCTAGAACGTCTTCTCAGCGGTGTCCTAGACGTTCATCCTGAAAGGGTCTCGACAAAGCTATACCTGTTGTCGTAGTATCTGCCTTACAGCGTCAGTCAGTCAGAAGCGATCGCCTCTGACCATCCACCTGGCACGATCCGAACCCGACGCCTTTCGAGGCTCAAACAACAGCTCCACCACCTGAGAGGGCAACCCATGACGGCTACTGACTACGAGATGCTCGGTCGAAACGATGCCAATGACATCGAACAGATCTTGATGATGACGAACACTGAGAAAGAAGAGTCCATCTCTATTGTCAAGAACGAAGCCGACTCAATCTTTACGTGGGACTACGAAAAGGGTGCCCGTCCGCGCTTGAACAAGCTCTATGAGAAGTCCAAGCACTCGATGTGGGACGGCGAGAAAGATCTGGACTGGTCAACCGACGTTGATCTCGACAAGGTCGTTGCCGACATCTCCATCGTCAGCGAAGTCCAGAACGGGCCGATCACCCGTCTAGCTGAGTCACCAGGTAGCCCATTCAAGAACTGGGGCGACGAACAGTGGACCCAGCTGAACAAGGAGTCGTTGAACTGGCAGCTCAGCCAGTTCATGCACGGCGAGCAAGGTGCATTGATCGCCACCGCCAAAATCGTGGAAACCGTGCCCTGGATTGACGCCAAATACTACGCCTCAACCCAGGTCATGGATGAGGCGCGCCATGTCGAGGTCTTCGCCAAATACTTGGACACCAAGATGGAAGGCAACTACCCGGTCAACGTTCACCTCAAGCATCTGCTGGACGACATTGTCAACCACAGCGAATGGGACATGACCTATCTGGGTATGCAGATCATGGTCGAAGGACTTGCTCTTGCTGCCTTTGGCTACTTGCACATGATGACGTCAGAGCCCCTGCTGAAGAAGCTGCTCCGCTATGTCATGAGTGACGAGGCTCGTCACGTTGCGTTCGGTGTCTTGACGCTGGAGGAGTACTACCAGAACTTGACATTGGCCGAGATTCGGGAGCGCCAAGAGTTCGCTTTCGAAGCCGCCGTGCGCATGCGTGACCGCTTCTTGCAGCAAGAGGTTTGGGACCGGATGGGTATCACCGACATTCGCCCGATCATCAAGGCTCAGTTGGAAGCTCCGCCAGAAGAGAAGGAATTCCAGCGTCTCCTATTCTCCAAGATCGTGCCCAACTGTAAGAAGCTCGGCCTTCTTGATGCTGGTGATGGCTGGCTGCGAACCAAGTTCGAAGAGATCAATGTGATCGAGTTCGAGCACCTGGAAAGCACCGATACCGAGTTCGACGATTTCGCCCTCGGCACTGACGACACCACCTCCGTTTAAGACTCGGTTTAGTCAAGATTCAGTTCGGTTTGGGCGTAGACATGAATAACGCCTGAATAGGCTGACACCCAGACCTCTCGGGAGGCACCGTCATAGGTGATCCCGATTGGGTGGTGGGCAGTCTTGAACGTTTGCAGGATCTCAAAGTCTGAAGTCCGGACCTGACTCATGGTGTCCGACTCATAGTTGACGACATAGATGGTGTGGCCATCATCAGCGATGGCCATACTCCGAGGCGCACTACCCGTCCGCACCCGGTCCACAACCTCACCGGTGTGCAGATCGACCTTGATCACTGTGCCTTCGCCATTCAGCGTCACGTACAGGGTTTGGTTGTCGGGGCTGATGACCAGGTGTCGAGGATTAGCCCCGACCCCCTTCAGCCAGCTGAGCTCAAGCTCCTCACCACCGTTTTCGCCCTCATTCTCACCATCGCCAACTCGCTCAAGATCAATCACCGCAATATCGGAACCACCCATCACCGTGGCGTACGCCGTCTTCGAGTCAGAGGAGACAGCGATGCCGCGAGGGTGACGCCCAAGCGGGATTGAACGAACCAACTCACCCGATTCAAGGTCAATGACCGACATGTCAAACGAGCACCAGTTCGTGACCAGCAGGAAACGGTTGTCCGGCGTGACCTGCAAGTACTTGGGAACGGACCCCACCTCATACACCGCATCGATCGGAGAGCCCGACGCGCCTAGCAGTTCGGTGTCAATGCGGTAGACGTAGCTGTTCTGGCCCTCGCCACGGTTGCAATTGTCACCGGCGCCGCTGCCAAAGCCGGGACCATACATCTGATAGTTGGACACATAGCCATAGCGGCCATCGGGACTGAAGGCTGCTTCCACCGGGGCACCCTGGTAGTCCCCAGAGGGGACATCGAATCCAAATGCTGCCAGGTCAACCGTGTCGGGGATGGTCGCAACCAGCTGCTCATTTCCGTCGAACACGGTGATGGTGTGGCGATACATCATGTTTTGGGCAAAGAAGTAGCCAGTGCCCGAGGCAACCACAGATTTGGATGCCAGATCCGCAGTCAAGCGGTCGATCTGCTCCATCACTAACTCATCTGATCTCGGCGGCGGAGGCGGTTCAGTCGTGGGCGCCGCTGTAGTTGTGGGCTCGGCCGTCGTCGTCGTTGTCGGAGCGGTCGTCGACGATGGAGTAGTCGGAGTGCTCGCCACAAATAGAACAGTGCTCACTGGCAGGGTTGTTTCCAGCGCAACCTCATTGGTGCCGCCGGTACAACTGGCAGCAAATAGCAGGACTAGCAAGCGGGGTATCCGGTGTTTGAACCAAGCCGCCGAACGAACAATCACAATTATCCCTCCCCCCATTCAAGATCCGCTATCTCAGGTACGCCGGCGACGTTCCAGCCAGCCAAGAAGGACCGCCATAGCCCTCGGGTCATGCCGGAGTTGATGGCTGGCTCCCTCAATGAGTCGGAGATCGGCTTCGCTATGGGCGTCGGCGATCGCGCGGGCATCGAATTGAGGTACTACTTCGTCAGCCACGCCGTGCATGACCAACAGCGGCCGAGGAAAGAGGGCCTCTGCTGCTGAAGTCGGGCGGGCCGCTTTGAGTTCGGCCTTCCAGGCATCGATGTCCTCAGGAAAGTCTGGCGACTTGATGGCGCCAACATCTCTGGCATGACGAAGCAGCCGGTCGGGTTGAGTGGCCCAATCGTTGAAGTCTGCTGGAGAGGCCAACATCGCGACTCCGGCAACGTCGGGTTCGGTAACCGACGCAATAGCACCCACGGCTCCCCCAGTGCCAGTGCCGCAGACCCAGGTTCGGGCCGATCGCCCAACGGCTTGCAGGTAGGTGATGCTGGCGTGGGCGTCCTCAACCCAACCGTTCAGGCTGAAGTCCCCACCCGATGACCCACATCCGCGGAACCGGATGGCCAATGCGATCCAGCCCATCTCCAATGAAACTCGGTCCGCAAGCTCAGCCATATCCAACCCAATGTGTTCGGCGTCAATGGCGCCGGACGGGAAGCCGTGAAGGAGTAGAACACCGGGGGCCTTCTGCTTGCCAACAGGCTGGGCCAGGTGAGCCTCCAGCGTGATCCCATCGGTAGATGGGATGTGGACGAGCTCAGACAGAGTCCGGCCCGTCGTAGATCCGATAGCCACGATTTCGGGCTTCGGTTGCAGTGTCGGGGCCAAAGCAAAGGTAGGTCCCGGCTTCCATCAGTTCATTGATGATGGACTCGTCGGTCATGGCATCAACGTCATAGGCGGTCAGGTTTCGCTTATCACCAACGAATTGGAAGTGTTCGAACTTGATTGGTCGCTTCATGAGGCCTTGATCCTAACCCATCCGCTACCGGGCGTGGGCATTTAGGAGTGCTTGAATGGGGGCCTCCAAAACGAGTATCGGAGGCGACCGTTGGCCGCCCCCGAGGGACCCGTCACAATCCACTCGGATTGCAAGTTACTTGTGGAACCCCGAAGGGCTTTCCATCTGCATTCTCGGATTGGAACGGTCTTGCTTGAGACGGCTCCGCTCGGAGAGTTAGCGGATGGCCACCTCCGAGATTCCAAAGTCAGAATTCTTCAACTTGGATCACCTCCTTCCTCTGATTGGAAGTCAGTCTGACACACGCTGGCGCCCCCCGTCACTTGAATTAGATGTCCGGTCTGTCGCCAGGGCCAATCTGTGGTGGTTCATAGGGTGCGTCCAGCAATGGCATGCCAGCCAGGTCAGCTTCGACGTCGACTGGGTCATCCAGATGAATCGCCCCCATGAACTGGAGGTAGGACGAGTGAGCTTCGACCACTGCGGCCGCGTGATTTCGCTTCACCTCAAGGCCAACAATGTCGGCCCGCTCCATCACATAGTCCAGGGGATCAAACTCCTCGAATACGACCGGCCCATCACTGTCATTCTCGGGGGCCCAGTGGTACGCCTGCACCCATTCCATGTGTAGACGAATGAGGCGGCGAACATCGTCATAGCTCAGAACCGACGAAACCTCGATGGGGATGGCGTCGCCAACAAAGTCGATGGCCTCATGGGTATCAACAACGATCTGGGCTGGCATCTTGGACGTCTTGTCAACAGCTGAGCCGACAAAGACCAGACCGATCATCACAACGACGACAGCGGTGGCCAACAAGATGAGAATAGGGATCATGGGAATCCTCCGGACTCCTTCGAGTTGCTCGCAAGCTCACAACATCGCCGACCCTCAACCGTATGCGTGCAAAACCTGAACTGGCAACGGTAGGGCACCGGATCCGATGCCCCACCGTTGCCAGAACGACAGATCTGGGGGCTACAGGCCGATGCGCTGGGCCAGCAGCTCACGGTGATAAGCGGGGTCACCGAACATGAGCTCGGAGCTCTTGGCTCGCTTGAAGTAGAGGTGAGCCGGGTGCTCCCAGGTGAAGCCGATACCTCCGTGAATCTGGATGTTCTCGGCTGTGGCGTGGAAGTAGGCCTCGGAGCAATAGGCCTTGGCCAGGCTGGCCACCGATGGAAGCTCGTCGTTCAACTCTGCGGCGCACCACAAGCCGTAGTAGGCAGCGGACTTGGCTGACTCGACCTCCAACAGCATGTCGGCACACTTGTGCTTGATCGCTTGGAAGGAGCCGATGGGGCGTCCAAACTGGACCCGGTCCTTGGCGTACTGAACAGCCATTTCTAGAACGAACTGGGCTCCACCGACCTGCTCGGCGGCAAGGGCGACGGCGGCAAGATCAAGCACGGTGCTGAGAGTGTCCCAGCCTGCGCCGTCGGTCCCGATCAGGGTTCCTTGGGCTCCGGCGAATTCGATCTTGGATTGCTTGCGAGTCTGGTCCATGGTGGCCAGGGCGGTTGCGGTTACGCCGTCACTACCAGCATCGACGGCGTAGAGGCTGACCCCGGCGTCGGTACGAGCGGCCACGATAAGCAGGCTGGCGATGCTGCCGTCGATGACGAAGCTCTTGGTGCCCGTGATCTTGCCATTCGCGTCGGCCGTGGCTTCGATTCCGGCTTCGTCCCAGCGGCCGTTCTCTTCGGTGAAGGCCAGGGCAGCGATGGTTTCGCCCGAAGCGATTCCGGGAAGGTGGGCCTTCTTGGCTTCATCGTCTCCCGAATGCAGAACAGCCAGAGAAGCGAGCAAGCCGGATAGGAACGGTGCGCACAAGAGGCGGCGGCCCATCTCTTCCAACACGACACCGAGCTCGACGAAGGTGAATCCTTGGCCGCCGTATTCCTCGGGAATGACCAGGCTTTGCAGACCCATCTGCTCGGCCATCTGGGACCAGACGGCGGTGTCATAGCCGGAGTCGGTTTCCATCAGTTCGCGCACGGCAGCTTCGGAAGACTTGTCGTCCATGAAGGAGCGGACAAATTCGCGGAGCTGTTCTTGTTCTTCGGTGAAAGCAAAGTTCATAACGAAGAATCTAGGGCACTTGACTGACAACACCAAATCACAATGTGTACGCAAGTGGACACACATCTTCTCGTCCCGTAACATCCCGGAGATGAACCCCACCATCGGCAATAGCAGTGAAGCTCATGCGGGCGGATCGAACCCCGTCCAGTCCATCGGTGTTCGAGAACTACGAAGTACGGTGGCGGCCACCCTGCGGCGGGCCAAGGCTGGTGAGCGAATCATCGTCACCGCCGATGGTCGTCCGGTAGCCCAGCTAGGGCCAGTCACTCCCGATGACCGTGGTGTCACGCTTTGGGACCTCGCAGGTGCTGGCCTGATCGAGCCACCTCGCAGACACGATCAACCCGAGGCCCCTACTCCTCTGCCGGTTCCCGCTGACGTTCGTGCTGATCGCCTACTCGAATCGGTTCGAGGACGTCGATGACTGCAGCACCGACACCCACAACACCGATATCCGCAACTCCGCCACCTACAACCGTCTTCCTTGACACGTCGGCTCTCATCCGGCGCTACTTGGCCGACAGGGACCGGAGACTGGTGATCGAGGCAATGGACCAAGCCAATGCGTGGGTGGCTAGTGCGATGGCCAAGACCGAACTGCAGCTGGCCTTGTTTCAAGCGACACCAACTCCGTCGGCCCAGCAAGAATTGTGGTCTCGGGTGCGAGATGATTGGGAAGCTTTTTGGGAAGTGCCCGTCGATCAGCGGTGCCTGACCAGGGCGGCCGAGATTGGAGCGCGCTACGGCTTGGCCACCATTGATGCCATCCATTTGGCAGCTGCTGATCGCCTCCCCCGCCCCACTCGCTTCGTCACCTTTGACCGCCAACAGATTCCTGCTGCGGCCGACCTCGGCCTCCATGTCCTAAGCCCCTTCGAGGTTTAGGGACCAACCCTTCACAATGAAGCACTGAGAAGTTGGTCCGGACCAGCACAGAGGCCACACTGGACACTTCGCATTGGTGACAGATTGCGCCGAACGATTGAAGGGTAAGAGATGACTGATCGTGAGTGGGGATTTCGCACCCGGGCATTGCACGCGGGTGGCCGCCCCGACTCGGCCACGGGAGCCCGTGCTGTTCCCATCTACCAATCAACCAGCTTTGTCTTTGAAGACACTGCCGACGCTGCCGACCTGTTCTCGCTCCAGAAGTACGGAACCATCTACAGTCGCATCTCCAATCCCACCTGCGCCGCCTTCGAAGAACGGATCGCCAGCCTTGAAGGAGCCATCGGATCGGTTTCGACCGCCAGTGGGCAAGCCGCCGAGTTCCTCACCCTGACGACCCTGGCCGGGGCCGGAGACCACATTGTTTCCGCTGCCAGCATCTATGGCGGCAGCTACGCCCTCATGTCCATCACCCTGGCTCGCCTCGGTATCGAAACTACCTTTGTCGACAATGCGTCGCCCGAAGCCTTTTCGGCCGCGGTCAGGCCAAATACCAAGGCCGTCTATACCGAGATCATCGGCAACCCGTCGGGGGCCGTCGCCGACATTGAGGCCTTGGCCGAGGTCGCCCACAGTCACGACCTGCCCCTGATCATCGATGCCACCTTCGCCACCCCGTATCTGTGTCGACCAATGGAGTGGGGTGCCGACATCGTTCTTCATTCGGCCACCAAGTTCATTGGCGGCCACGGCACCACTATTGCCGGAGTCATTTCCGAGTCCGGCAAGTTCGATTGGGCTTCTGGTCGGTTCCCGCGCATGACCGAACCCATTCCGGCGTACAACGGGCTGCAATGGGTCGGAAACTTCGGGGAGTACGCCTTCTGCACCGCCTTGCGTTCTGAACAGCTGCGAGATATCGGGGCATCGCTTTCGCCTCACAGCGCCTTCCTCATTCTTCAAGGCATCGAGACTCTCCCCTTCCGCATGGATGCTCATGTGACCAACGCAGTGGCAGTGTCCAAGTGGTTGGAGGCGGATGATCGAGTGTCGTGGGTGGCTTACGCCGGATTGGAGTCGTCGGCTTCCCATGAGTTAGCAAAGAAATACCTGCCCAAGGGTGCTGGAGCCATCTTCACCTTCGGGGTCAAGGGTGGGAGGGCTGCTGGGCAGGCATTCATCGAGAACTTGCAGATGGTCAGCCATCTGGCCAATGTCGGTGATGCCCGAACACTGGTCATCCATCCGGCCTCGACCACTCATCAGCAGATGAGCGACGAGCAATTGGAAGAAGCAGGAGTAGGCGCCGACACCATCCGATTGTCAGTCGGCTTGGAGGACCTGGATGACATCTTGTGGGATCTTGATCGGGCGTTGCATGCCTCCCAGGAAGTGAGTACATCATGAGTGACAGCAACTTGAACGACGACACCGAACCAACAACTTCATCTTGGACTGCTCCGTCCGCGGTTGATCGAGGACGGCTACTGGACCGCACCAAGTCCATCGCCATTGTTGGTGCATCGTCCAAGCCATCACGGGCATCGAGCTTTGTGCTGACCTACCTGCGATCATCGCTGTGCCATTTCACCGTCTACCCGGTGAATCCCCGCGAGACCGAGATCCAAGGACTGACCTGCTATCCCAGTCTGGACGCACTGCCCGAAGTGCCCGACATGGTTGACGTCTTCCGCCGGGCCAGCGATTGCCCCGACATTGCCCAAGAGGCAGTAGGCGTTGGCGCCAAGTCACTTTGGCTGCAGCTTGGTGTTTGGAGTGACGAAGCGGCAGCGATCGCCCACTCGGCCGGCCTGGATGTCGTCATGGATCGTTGCACCAAGATCGAACACGCCCGCTTCGCCGGTGGCCTCCATCTCGCTGGCTTCAACACAGGAGTCATCGACAGCTCTCGATCCCGCTAGGGCGAGGTCTGGAACAGCCCGTCAACGCCCAATCGAGCCTTCAGACTTCGGCGTAGATCTCGATGATATTGCTTTCTGGATCAGCGAAGAAGAAGGCCCGATGGCCAAAGAACTCGAAGTCAGTTACTGGTTCTAGAAGCAGGACGCCGAGGTCGACTAGCTGATCAACCGCAGCCTCGATGTCAGCTGGTGGCACCCGAAAGGCAAGCTGGACCGATGCCGTCTCCGAGACAGGCGGTGGTCCGTCATAGGGGCGGCTTCGCAGGCGGAGAGCAAGCACTTGAGCACCAACATGAAACTCAACCCACTTGCCTGGAACTTCGTTGCCGATCTCGAACCCCATCACCTCGGTATAGAAGCGACGCATCGAAGCGATGTCTTCGCATAGCAAGATTGTGTAGTCAATACCTCGAATGGCCCCGAGCCCGGTCGTGCTGTTCATCGGGTCACTATGCCTCTTCCGAGCGCGATCAACGATGGAAGATACCTGTATTCCCGGAAACAATTCTGCCCTATCCCTTGACTCTCCCCCGGCCGGAGACCCCATGATGGACATGTGCCTCAAGACCGAACGCCTCACGACCGGCCGACTCAAGACCAAATGCCTCAAGACCGGGCTGGCCGAAGCAAGACGAGTGGAATGACGGATCATGAGCAGCCACTCATGGCCATTGGCATGTTCTCTCGTGCTGCCTTGTTGTCGGTCAAGGCGCTGCGGGCCTACCACGACCAGGGGATCCTGATCCCGGCTTCAGTCGACGAGGACACGGGCTACCGCTCCTACCACCCCGGCCAGCTGGCCGATGCCGCCATCTTGATCCGCCTTCGAGGCTTGGACTTACCTCTGGCCCAGGTCAAGGAAATCTTGCTCGCCCGCGATCCCAACATCACCGGCAAGATCTTGGCCCAACACCAGCTGCACATGAGCGAACGACTGGCCGAGACCGAACGTATTGTCGACGAACTACAACGTGCCGTCGTCATGCCAAACGAAGAAACACCAGTCCATGTTCGCACCCTCGAGCACCAGTTCGCCCTCGCTGTGTCCGGCGTGATGAGCAGTGAAGAGTTCTCCAGCTTCCTTGGTGATGCCTTTGGCTTGCTGTACGAGTCAGCCAACAGTCTCGGTTTCACCATGACCGGGCCAGGCGCCGCTCTCTACGAACCCGTCATCCACGATCACGATGCCGAACCAGTAACCGCCTTCATCCCCATCGCTGAGCCAGGGCCGATTCCTGAACCAACTCGCGGCCTGGCGGTCATCGAACTGCCTCGGCATCAGGCCGCGGTCATCGTGCACCAGGGCTCCTACGAAACCATCGGCCAGACCTACGCCGCCCTCGGCTCGTGGGTTGCCCTCAACAACAAAGCGACCAGCATCGGATCTCAAGACCGGGTCGACACCGAACAAGAATCTGCTGGACCAGAGTCGAAGATCCGTGAAATCTACACCGTCAGTGTTCCCGATTCCGACGACCCGTCGACCTATCGAACCGAGATCTGCTGGCCACTTTAGTCAGCGGCCAGGGCCTGATTGGGTCCGAGCCGACACGGCCCTAAACACAAACCAAGTTCCACCGAAACAGGAAGACAATCCCCATGTCCATGTCCATTGCCAATCTCACTCTCGACTGCGAAGACCCTCAGCTGGTGGCCAAATTCTGGTCCGAAGCCATGGGGTTACCTATCGACGACGGCGCAAACGAGTACTTCGTCTCCATTGGGCGCACAGATGGTGACATCTCACCCAACTGGTTCTTCATGAAAGTCCCCGAAGGCAAGACGGTCAAGAACCGACTCCACCTCGACCTCGAATCCAATGACGAGTCCAGCGACGGCGAACGCCTTGTTTCACTCGGGGCAACCGAGATCGCCAAGAAGGAAGAGTGGGGCCATCGCTGGACGATCTACAACGATCCTGAAGGCAACGAGTTCTGCATGTCCGCACCCCACGTCGCCTAGGACGCGACGCGCATCAGAAGCAGGGCTGATAACTGGATGAGGCGGGAGTGACGTAGCCGTTCTTGTCTAGCCAAGGTTGGCGATGGCATCACCGGGCATTGGGTCATCGCCAATCATGATCTCTTGGAACCGGCGCATTCCGCCGAGCCAGCGGTCAACATCAGTGGCCTTGCGCTCGACATAGGTGGCGACTTCTGGGTGAGGCAAGATGTGGAACCGCTCTTCGGCCATTGCTTCCAGACAAATTCGGGCAACATCGTCGGCTTCGAGCACACCGTCACCACCGGCAACACCGAGGTCGATATCATCGTCGGATCCCAGCGAGTCGGGACTATTGGCAATGATGGCCGTCCGCACAGCCTGCGGGCACAGCACCGAGACTCGAATGCCTTGGTGATGGTGGGTGATGGCCAACCACTCAGCGAGAGAAACTGCCGCTGATTTGGTGACCGAGTAGCTCATGGATCCAATCTGGCTGAGCAGGCCAGCAGCTGACGCTGTGTTGAGCAAATAACCCTCACCATTGGCAATCATCGAAGGCAGCACGGCCCGGGCCGCATAGATGTGGGACATGACGTGCACCTCCCACATGTTCTGGATCCGCTCGTTCGTATCTTCGAGCCCTGCGGTGGTGACAAAGCCAGCATTGCTGGCGAACAGCCCGATTGGCCCATGGGCTTGCAGGGTCTCTTCAACCATGGCCTTTAGCGCCGCTTCATCTCGAACGTCCAAGGTCACGCCGGTTCCACCGATTTCGGCGGCTACACGATCTGCTCCCTCGCCATCCAAGTCAGCGACAACGACGTGGCGCGCTCCAGCAGCTGCAGCAGCCTTAGCCAAGGCCTCCCCAATGCCTGATCCGCCGCCGGTAATGACTACAACCTTGTCCTGAAGATCCATGGTCGCAGACCCTAGGGCCTCATTCTCCAATGGGCCAATGTCCAGCTGATGACTTCAACATCGCGAGTCGTTTGGCGTTGGGACTGCTGGACGTGAGACATTGGTTGGCGACAAATGGCCGACTGATAGGTAACGATAGATGACCGCAACAGACACGACCCTGGATTCGACAGATGCGGCGAGGGCGAAACATGTCGACGTGTTAATTGTTGGCGCTGGGATTTCTGGTATTGCTGGCGCCTACCACCTCCAGGACCAATGCCCGGACAAGAGCTACGCCATCCTCGAGTCCAAGTCGACCTTCGGGGGAACCTGGACCACCCACACCTACCCCGGTATTCGTTCCGACAGCGATCTCTTTACCTTCGGCTACCGGTTCAAACCATGGATGGGCAAGCCAATTGCTACCGCACAAGAAATCCTGGACTACATGGGCGAGGTGATTGAGGAGAACGATCTCGCTCAACACATCAATTACGAGCACCAGATCAATACCGCTACCTGGTCCAGCAACAACAAGATCTGGACTCTGGCCGGAACCCAAACCGACACCGGCGAGTCGTTCGAGTTCACGTCCAACTTCTTGTGGATGTGCCAGGGCTACTACCGCCACTCTGAGGGCTACACCCCCGAATGGCCAGGCATGGACCGGTTCAACGGGCCGATCGTACATCCCCAGACCTGGCCAGATGATCTGGAGTACGCCGACAAGAAAGTCCTGGTCATTGGATCGGGAGCCACAGCAGCCACCATCATCCCGGCCATGGCGCCTCAGGCTGAGCACGTCACCATGCTGCAGCGTTCCCCCACCTTTTTCATCACCGGACGCAACTCCAACGAGCTAGCCGACACCCTGCGTGAGCTGGAAATTGACGACGACTGGATCCACGAAATCGTGCGCCGCAAGGTGCTCTTTGACCAGGCAGCATTTTCGGAGATGTGTTTCACTTACCCCGATGAGGTGCGCAAGGAACTGCTGGCCCCAATCCAGGAGATCCTTGGGGATGACTATCCAGTCTCGACCCATTTCAACCCGTCTTATGACCCGTGGCGACAGCGCGTGGCTTTCGTGCCTGACGCCGATCTGTTTGAGGGAATCAAGAGCGGCAAAGCATCAGTTGTCACCGACGAGATCGACACCTTCACTGAGACCGGCATCCTGCTCAAGTCTGGCGAAACAATCGAGGCCGACATCATCGTCACCGCCACCGGCTTCAACCTCAACGTGCTTGGTGATATCGCCTTCACCATCGATGACAAGCCTCTGAACTTCCACGACACCATCACCTATCGCGGTGCCATGTTCACCGGGATTCCGAACATGGCTTGGGTCTTCGGTTACTTCCGAGCCAGCTGGACCCTGCGAGCCGACATGCTTGGCGACTTCGTTTGCCGCCTCCTGCAGCACATGGATGACAAGGGCGCTCAGGTCGTCACTCCTCGGCTGCGTGCCGACGAGCAAGACATGACCATGAACCCTTGGGTCGACCCAGAAGACTTCAACCCCGGCTACCTGCAACGAGGCATGCATCTGATGCCTAAGCAGGGTGATCACGAACCCTGGATGCACACCCAGGACTACAAGACCGAGGTGAAGGTTCTGCCCGAGGCAGATCTTGACGACGGCACATTGGTATTTGAGTAGGGGACCCTGAAGATGAATGACTCACTGGACGCGCCCGATTTTGATCTTGTCATCCGTGGCGGAAACCTGGTTGATGGATCCGGTCAACCGGCCCGCCAAGCCGACATCGCCATCACCGGTGAAACCATCGTCGAGGTTGGCAACCTCACCGGCCGCGGCCGCAAAGAGATTGACGCCACCGGTCTGCTGGTGACCCCTGGCTGGGTTGATATCCATACCCATTATGACGCCCAAGTCACGTGGGACCCCGAGCTCACCCCTTCTGGCTGGCATGGTGTCACCACCATTGTCATGGGCAACTGTGGCGTCGGCTTCGCTCCCGTTGCTCCTGACCAGCAAGACTTCCTGGTCCAGGTGATGGAAGGTGTCGAGGACATTCCCGGTGCCGCCCTGACCGAGGGAATCCAGTGGGACTGGGAGACCTTCCCCCAATACCTGGACTCGCTGGAAGGCAGGAAGTGGGTCTGCGACGTTGGAACCCAAGTCCCCCATGTCGCCGTGCGCACCTATGTCATGGGCGAGCGAGGATCCTTGGACGACCAGGCTTCGGCCGATGAGCGTCAACAGATGGCCGCCATCACCCAAGAAGCCCTCGAAGCAGGCGCTCTTGGGTTCAGCACCAGCCGGACCCCGCTCCACAAGACAGTGACCGGCGAGTTGGTACCAGGTACCGACGCCGAAGAAGACGAGCTGCTCAGTATTGCCGGAGCCGTCCGAGATGCCGGGCACGGAGTCTTCCAGGGTGCGCTGCATCATCCGGAGATTCCCGACTCCTTTTCATGGTTGCGCCAGATTGCGGAAATCACTGGCGGCAATGTCACCTTCAACCTCAATCAGATCGACTCTGACCCTGATGTTTGGAAGGAAGTTCTGCCCCTCTTGGAGCAGGCCCATGCCGATGGGCTTCTTGTCAACGCCCAGGTAGCAGGCCGAGCCATTGGCATCTTGATGAGCTGGGAAGGGACCGTGCATCCCTTCATTGGCCATCCCACCTGGAAGCGGATTTCGGGACTTCCGACCGCCGAGCGACTGGCCAAGCTCCGCGATCTGGAGATCAAGGCCGCCATGCTCGCGGAGTCTCCGGAAGACCTCACCAGTTTCAGCCGGTTCCTGGTCTCCAGCTTTCACAAGATGTTCCCCTTCACCGGCGAGACGGACTATGAACCCAAGCCCGAACACAGCCTGGCTTCTCGAGTTGCAGCTACCGAGGGCGGTGCCCATTCCGCAGCCGAGCTGGCCTATGACCTTTTGCTTGAGGCTGACGGGCGGGGCCTTTTGTATTTCCCCCTGATGAACTACACCTCCGGCAACTTGGATCTGACTCACGAGCTTCAACAACACCCCAACACCCTCATGGGCCTGTCCGATGGAGGGGCGCACTGTGGGGCGATCTGTGACGGTGGCATGCCAACCTTCATGATGACTCACTGGACTCGGGATCGTGACGGCGACAAGTTCGACTTGGCATGGATGGTGCATCGCCAGACTCGCCAGACCGCCGAGCACTACGGCTTGTTTGATCGGGGTCTGGTCCAGTCTGGCTACCGAGCCGATCTCAACCTCATCGACTACGACAATCTCGATGTTGAGCCCGCCAAGATTGCCTATGACTTGCCAACTGGGGCAAGACGCTATGTGCAGAAGGCGACGGGATACCGGGCGACTATCTGTGCCGGGCAAGTTGTGGCCAAAGACGGCGCCTTCACCGGCGCCCTACCCGGACGCCTCATCCGCGGTCCTCAAGCCAACCCGGACTGAGCACTCCAGCACGCGCCGCTAGCCTCATGGTCGTGACCAGACCATTCTCAACCCCACTAGACACCAGTCCGGAAGCTCGGGTCTGGCTAGAAACCAAGTGGAGGTCGATGGAACCGTGGCAGAAGGCGGAACTCGCCAACCAACTCACCCTCGACTGCACAGCTCTTGCCCTCGCTGGCATCCATGCCCGTTCCGATGGACTCTCCCAAGACGCAATTCGCTACCAGCTCGCATTGCGACGCTACGGACGGAAACTCGCTGACGAGGTATACGGAACGACGACTGAAGCAGATTCGAGTCGGCCGAGCTAGCCGCATTGGCCAAGGGTGTTGGGCAGATCGGTTTGTCCGGCCGCGGCTGCACGGTCTCGATAGGCCACTAACTCTGGGTAGGCCTCGAAGAACTGCATGCGTGGTTCGGCCTCATCAGGAACATCAAGGCCATAGACAAAGGCAGAGAACGCCTCGGCGAAGTCTTCTTCGGGATGGCTGGCGGCATAGCTGCCCAGGAACGAGCGATCCAATTCGCAGCGGTCCTCTCCGCCTTCTTCATCAATCGATCCGGACTTGGGTAGATCATCCAGCATTTCTTGGGTCCAGAAGGCTTCAACCCAAGCGGTGATATAGGAGTCGGGCAGGAAGCAGACATAGCCGTTGTAGTAGCTGTCGCAACTGCTTCGCCGCTGGTTCTCGTCGAATTGGTCGGGGTCTTGGGTGAAGATATGGCTCAGCTCGTGCGCCATGGTCAGCCGCAACTCTTGCAGGTCATCAGCGGAATAGACGTCGACCGCGATGATGAACTCGTCGTAGCTGTCGATTGTCGCAGGGCCGGCGAAAGCAAAGACCGTGTCGGACTCGATTCCCGCAAAAAGCTTGATTGGCAGCAGCTGCTCTGGGTCGGTGAATTCGTCCAGCAGGTCCCAGCTTTGCAAGACTTCATCGCTGGCCTCACCGAAGCACAGACCCCCAAGAACACCGTCATTGACCTCGTAGATGGCGATGACCGGACCATCCTCTTCGCCAATGGTGTCCGGCTCACAAATGACCTCGGCCGCGTCATCCTCATCGGGTCGCTCGCGATTGTTGCCCGATGATCCGCCGCCATCGGAGGAACCACCATCCTGGCGATCCATCTCCGACGGTTCTCGTTCGTCCGGTCCATCATCCCCGGCTGGCGTCTCACGCATCGCACCTTCATCGAGGGATTTGGAGTCATCACCGGATGACCCAGTAGCCGCCTCAAAAACGTCGGTACGAGTAGCCAGGAAGACGACGGTCGCTCCGCCCACGGCGACCAAGCCCACGAAGCCAAACAACCCAATCAACAGGAGGGTTCGGACGGATCGAGACATTGACGACACGATAACAATGATCGGTTACTGGTACCCCGGTCTAAAGCGCTAGCTTTCGGGTCATGAAGTCACGAGTTGGAATCATTGGTGGTGGCATTGCCGGAATGAGCGCTGCTCACTTTTTGGCCGAGCAAATTGGCGGAGAGAATATCGTCCTGGTTGAGGCTGAGGAACAGCTCACCCACCACACCACTGGTCGCTCGGCTGCCATCCTGATCGAGAACTACGGCGCACTGCCCGTGCGTGGCCTGACCCGCGCTGGCTTGTCATTCTTGCGCAATCCACCAGCGGATCTTGTTGATGCCCCGATCACGACACCACGCGGCAGCCTCTTCGTGGCCACACCTGGTGAGGATGATGAGATTGAGCGGCTCATTGCCGAGGCGGCTCAAAACGGGGTCGAGCAGCATGAACTCACCCCTGAAGAAGCACTGAAACTTTGTCCCATGCTCCGACCCGAAGTCCACTCACGTGCTCTGTATGAACCTGCCGCTTCGGACATCGATGTTGCTGGACTTCATCAGGCCTACGTGCGCGGCTTTCGTCGCGCTGGCGGCACCATCGTGACGTCCAACCGGATTGAAGACATCACCAGAACTGATCGCGGTTGGGAGCTTGGCTCCACTTCAGAAACCGTCATCGTCGATACTGTCATCAATGCGGCCGGCGCGTGGGGCGATGTGGTGGCGGCCCATGCTGGCATTGCTCCCATTGGCCTGACGCCGATGCGCCGAACCGCCTTCATGGTGAATAGTCCTTTCGACGATTCTGCTGACTGGCCCATTGTCTCCAATGCTGAGCACACCTGGTACGCCAAACCTGATGGCCCCCAGTTCTTGTGTTCCCCAGCCGATGAGACTCCAAGCGAGCCATGCGACGCCAAACCCGAAGAGCTGGATGTTGCTCTCGCCATTGACCGAATCAATGAGGCGACCACACTCAGTATTCGTAGTGTTTCTTCGGAGTGGGCGGGGCTTCGAACGTTCGCTCCCGACCGAGCCCTGGTGATTGGTCCCGATCCATCAGATGAGAAGTTCTTCTGGCTGGTCGGTCAGGGTGGTATCGGAATCCAGACCTCGCCTGGCGCCGGAAAGCTCATCGCTGGTTTGGTAGCCGAAGGAGCACCGGGTGATGCGTTCGACGGCCTCGATCTCGACCTGGCCGGGCTACTTCCTGATCGACTACGAGGCTAGATTCTTCGAATCTGCCCCACGGATAACCCGAGATGGGTTGAGTCCAGTTCTCACCAGTCTTTCTCAGGCTTCATGCCATAGGATCACAGCTTCGCTGGCATCCCAGATCGGCTCTGGGTCGAGGATTAGAGTTCCTCCTGTGGAGCGGAGTGGCTTTTATCGTCGCGGCCGTCGGCCAGCACATGCTGGTCATCGTTCGTCGACCAGGTTTAGACACCGGGGCTACCTTTTCGCGACCAGTGTCATGCTGGGCACCATCCTTGGCTTGCCATCAATTGCCCTGGCCGCCATCACCACCATTGATTTCCTGCAAGCACAGCTCACAGCCAGTGGCCCTCTCATCGAGGTTTATAACTATCAAGCTGGCTCGACCTGGGCCATTGATGAGCCCGCAGAGTTCGATCTCGGCCAGTTCGACGAGCGAACCACCAACGACTCGATTGGCAGCGACGGCATTGCCTTTGACCAGTTGACACTCAAGCCGATCGGCCCCGAGGGCATAGCCGTTCCCAAGACCGACGACTTGGCCTGGTGGAGCACTGACTGGAATATCCGCCACTGCCTCGTCATTGACCACACCGACCCGGCAGCCACCTCGGTTGATCAGTACCAGATCCGAGTCGAGCTTGATGTGCTCCAGTTGGTTGCTGATGGCTTCCTCCAGGCCGACACACAAGACTTCCGAGCCGTGGCCAGCGATGGAGCCACCCAACTCCCCCTCTGGGTCGATCCCCAGATGGACGCGGTCTGGATCCAGATCGATTCGATTGCCGCTGGTTCCCAACAGACCGTCTGCCTCTACTACGACCATCTGCTCGGCGATCAGCTTTCGCTGGCCAACCACAGCGAAGAAGCAGTCTTCACCTATGCCACACCCAAGCCCGTGTACTACGGGGTTCACGAGCGCTATTCCGGCGGCATCCCGCTGGAAATTGCTGGCTACGTTGACGGTACCCAGTTCAACCTGGACGGCGGACCAGCAGCCACTGTGGGCGCTGGTCAGCTACTCACGGTCAACGGTGTTGAGCCCGGCAGCATCATCTCGACCACAGGGCCCTTGTCTTCTCGAGCTCTGGGCGACGGCTATGACTCACTGGTCCCAATTTCATGGGCAGCACGATCCTTCGTTGTTCCTTCCGAGCGTTCCAACATCCAGCGATTGTCCATCTTCGCTCCTTTCGGCGATACGACGGTCACGATCTTTGAGGGTGCCAACCCTGGCCCGCTCACGACATTGACCGTTCCCGCCAATACCGCGGTCTGGTTGGAGCCACCGGGGGACACCATCAACAATGAGTCGATCCTGGTCGAATCTGATCTTCCGATCTTGTTGTTCCACGACTGGACCGACGGCCGAGACAGTTTCCCCATTGCGCCCTTCTTGGATGATGAGTGGTTTGGTATCGCCTCGACCCGGGCCCACATTGGGGCCAATACCACCGGCACCCATATCGATGAATACCGCTCAGATTCAGTTGATGAGCTGGACCGAGCCCTCAACCGAGGGTCCCATGTCATCACCGACAATGGCGGCTCCCAAGGTGGCGGGCCCAATGCTGGCGTGCGACTGGTGCTGGATTCTTCCGCCGATCCCGATCCGGAGGTCAGTCCGGTTGGAGCCGAGTTCGCAGCGATCAGCCAGGCCGATAGCGACGGCTGGGAGTCGGTCACCTTCTTCCCCGCCCAGGAGTTGAATAGCCGTTATGTGATTCCAACCTCGTCCCAGTACATCGTTGTTTCTTGTCCGGTGCCGGGCACGCAGATCGAGATTGCTCCACCGACCGGGCCAGCAACCACCATGACCTGTGATGGTCTCGGAACAGTTGGTTGGGCCAAGGAGACCGTGAGCATCCCCGTCACGCCCAGCACGTTCACCATCGGTGGCCCGATCCTGGGGGTAGCCACCGTCGTTCGCTCACTCGATGGTGCCCCGTTCTACTTGCACTACGAGAACGAAGCTTCAGACGACGAAACCAATGTTTTGGGCATGAAGCAGGCCCGGCAGTACACCTGGCCCGAGCCAGTGGTAGCCGATCGGATTGAGGGTCTCTTCCCCGAAGAGGGCCTTTGGGTGAGTCCCGAACTTGTTGTTCCCGCTGGTACCCGAATCTTTGGAAATATCGACTTCACGACGGTCACACCTGTGGACACCGAGCTAGAAATCCAGGTCGCCAGCGACACAGCTCCTGCTCCAACCAGCTTTGCTGGTCCCGACGGAACAAGCTCCTCCTTCTTCACCCCAGACCAGCTTCCAGCCGTCCTGGACTTCGCCCATGATGGCGATCAGTTCGTTCGCCTACGAGTTCGGCTGACCGCTGTTGATCGCACCAAGACTCCTCGCCTGTCCGCTGTCAGTGTTCGCTACAACCTGCCCCTGGTTGAACGTGACCTTGGGGTTCCGACATCACTGGCGGCTGAGGTTGCCGTTGACCCTGAACAGACGGCGATCTACCTCTTACGAGTACGTACCCAGAGTGCAGATCTAGCGGGAAGCACCCTTGGCTTGCAGGTCCGATCCAATGGTCCCGGGTTTGGTGTGCTGCGCCTGCGACTGGAGAATGTTGCCACCGGAGTGGCCTCGATTCAGCACGGCGGTGTGCCCGTCAACGGTGGTCCGCAACCCTTCGACTCGGCGTCCTCAGTCTCAGTGATTGCTGACTTGTCCGTTGTTACTCCTTCTTCTCAAGACACCCTCGATGGTTTCATCCGGGTGCATATCCAAGGCGGCGACATCATCGCCGAAACCGACTTCACCGTGGAGGTATCCAGCCCATGACCACAATCTCTTCCAACTCTGACCTGCCCGCCAGGGTGGCGCCGCCCCGGCCCGTCCCCGATAGACCAGACGAGGTCAACTATGACGAGCTGGTCATCAGCGCCGCTAAGGCTGCCCTGCTGGTGCTCGGGGTCAAGGTGTTTGCCGTGCTCGCGCTGGCCCAGTACTTTGGCGCCCCCATCCGGTTCCAACTCTGGCGTGGGGTTCTCCCCCACTTCGCCTTCTCCACCAGCCCAGAAACCTTCGCTTCAATCGTGACCTGGTCGACCATCGCCATGGCCAGTGCCGCCTTGGTATTGGCGGCGGTCACCGTTGCCCGCACCACTGATCGGGATCGTCAACGGTTGTGGGGGCGACTGATAGCCGGCGTTGTTGTGCTGGAGACCCTGGCTCTGCAGGTCTTTCGCCAACCTCAGGGCGGACCGAGTGTGCAGTGGCAATGGTCTTGGTTGGTCATCGTCACCGGCCTTGCCGGAATCATCCTGCTGGCGGTCCCGCTATGGACCGAACGCCGGACCGAACGAAGTGAAGCAAGCCGCAGCGCACCGATCAACGAGGATGCGGAAGCCAATATTGGAGAGCAGTCATGAGCATTCGTTTGAGAGCCAATGGATCTTTCACCAAGGTTGGGGCTCTGGCCACAGTCCTGCTAATCCTGTTCGCCATCCCCGTGGCTGCTGATGTTGCGGTGCAGAACTTCATGGCGGCCGAGGTGGTGACCGCTGACGCGTGTTTCACCAAGACTCCTGGAGCCGATGCGGCTTCAGCCACCGGGTTTTTCTCCTTTGATGACACCGCAACCGTGACCGATGCTGGTGTCGACCTATTGCAAGAGACCAGCACCATTCAAGCCTTTGCGGGCGACCGGCTGCTCTATAGCGAGGCCGTCGACTTCAACAATGCCTGCGGCAACGACTTGACCCTGACCTTCCTAAGCTCGGTCGATCCGGCTGGCGGCTTGGCCATTGAGCCTGCAACCGGTGGTATCTGGGATGACGTGAATGTCTCGTTCTACCTGGCAGATCCAGCCGGGGTTGTCGTTCCTGGCCTTCCCGGCACCTGGGTGGAGATGCTGAGCGTGGCCGGTGGAGTCGTAACCACGCCGGGTTCTGTTGTCATTGCCGATGGCACCACGTCAACCATGGCTGTCGTCGTTGATACCGACGATGCTGTCACTGTTGGAGCAACCGGAACCCTTCGCTGGATCGCCGCCGCCGACCACGGCTAACTCTTTCAGGCTGATACCCCGGCCGATGTTGTGAGCGCAGCGAGCAACTCGCTTAGTGAGCGAAGCGAACGGCGCCGACTTGGCACCGAACTGGTGTCGCATATGGGTCGCTACCGGTGCCAGATCGGAAAATCAGGGGCGAACGACCGCACCGAGGGTGTCGACTTCGAGTTGAAGGATGTCGGCATCACCAGGTAAGGCAGCCGCCACTGCTTCAACCTTGCTCGCCTCGGTGATGATGGTAATGGTTGGTCCCGAGCCACTAAGCCAGGCCGCAGCGGCTCCTGCTTCAAGTGCGGAGTCCAAAGCCAGCTTGGAGTCTGGCGCTGCATCCAGCCGGGCTGGCTGATGGAGCCGGTCCTGAGTTGCCTGCGCCAGCTTCGACAAGTCACCCTCATAGAGGGCCGAGACGAGTAAGCCAATACGGCCGAGGTTGAAGACTGCGTCGACACGGTCAATCTGGGTGGGCATCACCGCTCGGGACGCATCGGTCGGCGTGGTGGCGTCGTTGGGAACCCACGCCAGCAATCGTCCGGGCACGGCCAGGTTGAGTCGATGGTTCTTGTTGTCAACAATCACATGCAGACCACCAAAGACTGCGGGCGCAGCATTGTCGCCATGACCTTCAAGGTCACAAACAAGGGGGTAGGCGGCCAGTTGGGCCTGCTCGTTTGACAGTCCCTCTTGCACCTTGGCCAGTACGGCACCAGCAGAGCGGGCCGCGGCAGAGAAACCAAGACCTCGACTGGGGGCGAAACCGAATCCGAACCAGATCGGCGCCGACCCTCCGGCAGCCTCATAAGCAATGCGAGCAATATGGTCGGGGCCACAAACCTCTGCTTCGACCTTCACCTTCTTCGAGAAGCCCTTAGCGTCGGGTGGCGTGTCGCTGACCCAGCAATGACGGTTCAAAGCAAGACCAAGTACGTCGAAACCTGGTCCCAAGTTGGCTGTTGATGCGGGGGCGAAGACGGCAGTCACGACCGGCAGGTTAGTTCACCGCTCGCTCGAAACAGACCTTGATCTGAAAGCAGCCGCAATCGGCCCAGTTCTTAGGTCCAGCTCTTAGGCCCAGCTCTTGGGGCCAGACTGGAGGCACCGTCTGGCAACAGACCTTAGGCTTGACACATGATGCAGCTCGACGATTTTATCGCCCTGGAAACCGCCGTTTGGCTCGCGTTGCAAGCTGGTGATGTCGATGCCGATCGACAATCGCTGTCCGAGGACTTTCTTGGTGTCTACCCCAGCGGATTTGCTAACCGTTCCGACCATGTTGGTCAGTTGGCGAATGGAGCAACGGTTAGCGAGTTCGCCATCCTTGACGCACGAATGACGGTTGTTTCTGAGCATGACGTCATCTTGTCTTACCGGGCTGATTTCACACGGAATGGGCCGGGTCAAGAGCCGGAGTCAATGTACGTGTCGTCCCTGTGGTCAAAACGTGACGGACGTTGGCTCAACACATTCAGCCAGGACACGCCAGTCAGCTAGATGACAAGGCCCGTCCTGGCATGACTAGATGACAAGGCCCGTCCTGGCATGACTAGATGGCTCGACCCAGCAAGAACATCAACAGCCCGATGGCGAAGGAACCGGCAGCGAACATCGTCATGGTTCCACCCGCCAGCAAGGCCGCCGGGTTGAGTATGACGATTCCACCAAGGAGCTTGCCGTAGTGGCTGTCGTTGAACAGGTCCATGACTTCCTTGGTCCCCATGGCCGACTTGACGAAGGCCCGTGGAGACTTCGGCTTCTCCACCATCCCATCAAGCACCGCAAGCATGGGAGTCAGGTCTTCTTTCACTTCTTCGCCACTGGTCGGCATGGCTCGGAGTTGTGTAGGCACAAGGATCGCCGCTTCCAGAGCGACGCGGAAACGCCACAAGACAAAGGCTGGCCAACACATGGCTAGTCCGATAAGCAAGCCGAGCCACCACCACCAGCCAGCAAGAATGAAGCCGACAAACATCAACAGGCCGCCAAGAATGGCTAGCCCCATGAACAACCCGGCGATGGCCCGTAGCCCCTTGACGATGATCGTCAGTCGCTCAAGAATCCCAACAAGTCGCTCCAAATAGCTATGCACGGCCAAGACTCTAGTGGGCATCGGACCGAGTCTCTGGCTGGATTCAGATGAACCGTCTAGCGTGCGCCTATGGAACTCTCCAATGCCCATGTCGTCATTACTGGTGGTTCACGGGGCATCGGTGCCGCCATGGCCCGATCCTTCGTCAAGGCTGGCGCCAGGGTCTCGCTGGTGGCCCGAAGCGTGGAGGACCTCAAGGCGTTGGCGTCCGAACTGGGTGGCCAGGCCTTTCCCGCCGACCTGATGGATCCCCGCGAGGTCGACAATCTCATCCCTCAAATAACAGAAGAAGCCGGCGCAATCGACGTGCTGGTGAACAATGCGGGAATCGAGACCAACGCCTTCTTCCACAATGTCACCGCCAAACAGATTCGCGACATCACCACCCTGAATCTGGAAGTGCCAATGGTTCTGACCCGAGCGGTGCTGGGCGGCATGCTGGAACGTAACCATGGCCATCTGGTCTTCACCAGCTCACTGGCTGGCTCGGCCGGATTCCCTGGGCTCACTGCCTATGGAGCTACCAAGGCTGGTCTCAGCAACTTTGCTGCTGGCCTGCGAATGGAGTTGCGCGATACCAGTATTCACTCAACGGTAGTTGCCCCCGGCCCGGTGGACACTGGCATGTGGGACACGCTGGAAGGTGCCGATGACCTTGCTCCCGTCCTCACTCGTCTCAAGCGGCTCCAGGTCATTCCCAAGAAGTCTCCCGAGCTGATCGCCAAGCGAACCGTCGCCGCGGTCGAGGCCAATCGACGTCACGTACGAACACCTCGCCGACTGACAGTCAACGGCTTGCTCCGGGAAGCTCCGAACCGGATCAGCGAAGCCCTGCTAGCTGGTGTTCCTCTCGGGCCTCAGCTCAAGAAGTAGGCGCCTTCTTGACGTTCGAATGTTTTAGAGACAAGCCTCTAAAACATGTCAAGGCCTCAGAAGTTCAGTACGGAGCAGGTTCTGGATCACTCCTTGCGACTCTGCAACCGGGAAGGGATCCAGTCCCTGACCATCAGTGCCATTGCCCGTTCCGTTGGTGCACCGAGTGGATCCATCTATCACCGATTTGCCAGCCGGGATGTCCTTGTTGCTTCCCTGTGGCTACGGACCATTGACCGATTCCAGACCGGTTTCCTTGCCGCATTGCAGAACCCCGATCCAATGGCAGCGGCATTCGAAGCGGCCAGACACACCCTGACCTGGAGCCGCGAGTATTTCGACGACGCTCAGCTCTTGTTGGTGCATCGTCGAGAAGACTTGCTTGCCGATAGCTGGCCAGAAGAGATTCGAGAAGAATCGGCCATTCAAGACAACAAGGGTCGCGAGGCAATGACGAGTCTGTGCCGCTCACTCGGTGCCCTCGGCCCAGACAGCGAACGGGTCCACTTCGCCGTTGTCACCATTCCCATGGGTGCAGTTCGTCCTGCCCTCAATAGAGGGAAACGACCCAGTGAGGCTACCGAACGCCTCGCCCTTGAAGCCGTTGGTGCCATGCTCGCTCCCTTGGCCGCAAATCTGAATCCAACGAACAGCCCAGAAGGTCCCGCATGAGCCGCCAGGTTTCTCCCACACCCTTGGGCTCGACTGCTGCCGGGATCAGTGAAGAGGACTGGTTTGACATCTGCCAGACTGTCAATCGTGGTTTGCGTTCAAGCCTTCATTGCTCGATCGCCACCATCAACTCGGATGGCTCTCCTCACCTGGCACCCATTGGTTCTGTCCGCTTGTTCGAAACGGGCCCCGAGCGCCGTGGGCTCTTCTTCGAGATATTCGCCACGACGCAAGCGAAGAATCTCGAACGGGACCCTCGCTTCACCCTGCTGGCTGTCGACAGTTCGTTGGAGTTCTGGGTCGATTCAATGACGGAGGGAGCCTTCCAACAGCCTCCGGGAGTCCGCCTAACGGGAACAGCTGGCATTCGTCGCATAGCTACCGAAGAAGAGATTCAGCACTTCCAGCGATTCACCAAGCCGCTTAGCCACCTCAAGGGCCATGACATGCTTTGGGGCAACACGAAGTGGGTTCGCGAGCTGCATTTTGACCATGCCGAAGCTCTCCGTATCGGCCTGATGACAAGATCGACCGACGAGACAGCCCTCTAGGCCATGGTCATGCCGCCGCTGACCGACAGGGTCTGACCGGTGATGTAGCCAGCTTCATCTGAAGCAAAGAAGACGATGGCTGGGGCGACGTCAGATGGCTTGCCAATACGACCGGCGGGGATTGCTCGACCCAGGGAGGAGACAAGCTTGTCTCCCCCGTCGGTCATGGTTTGTCCCAAGTCGCTGAGCAGCTGGGTGTCGGTTGGGCCGGGGCAAACAACGTTGACCGTCACACCCTTCTTCGCCAATTCGCGAGCGAAGGTCTTGGAGAATGCGATCACGCCGCCCTTGGCTCCGGAGTAGACACCTTCCAGCGATGAGCCAACTCGTCCAGCATCCGATGCGATATTGATGATCCGGCCATGCCCTCGTTCGACCATGCCAATGCCTACCGCCTTGTTACAGCGCAGCATGCCGACATAGTTGATCTCGATGACTTGTTCCCAGAACTCTTCGTCAGTATCAAGGAAGGGATAGAGACGGTCCCAGCCAACAGAATGCACGAGGATGTCAATCGGTCCAAGCTCGTGCTCGACCTTGGACACGGCGGCTTCAACAGACGCCATATCGGTGACGTCAATCTCCACTGCCAGTGCAAGTCCGCCGTGGGAACGGATGCCCTTTGCCACTTCTTCGGCCGCGTCAAGGGACAGGTCGGCGATGGCTACCGCCTGACCGGCTGTGGCCAGCCAGCGAGCTGCCTCGCTTCCAATTCCGCCCGCTCCACCCGTGATCATGGCAATTCGATGCGTCATGTCTTCCTACGTTAGTCTCCCCTTTGTTATCGGCCGGTATCAGCAATCACTTAAACGCGATTGACTCCGACACGCATCATTCCAATACACCTCTGTCCCACCCACCTCGTTCAAAACACGTCATTCCGACACACAGCCCACCAACCGAAACGGAACTGCTCTGATGGAACTCGATCTCATGGTGAGCCCAAGTCGATGGGACGAAGCAGCAGACTTCGCCCGTTCGGCTCAAGATGCTGGCATCTCTGGCCTGGTCTTTGTTGAGACTGCGCACACTCCATGGATGAGCATTACCGCTGCCTCCATGGCTGCACCAGAGTTACATTTCGCTACTGGCATTGCCGTGGCCTTTCCTCGCTCGCCCATGATGGCAGCCTCGATGGCGTGGGAGCTGGCCGACAATACCAACGGCAAGTTCCGGCTCGGTCTTGGCAGCCAGGTCAAGGCCCATGTCGAGCGGCGTTATTCCGCTGAGTTCGATTCTCCCGGTCCTCGACTCAAGGAATACGTCGAGGCGATACAGGCCTGCTTCCGGGCCTTTCGGGGCGAAGAACGCTTGTCTTATGAAGGCAAGTTTTACAACCTCAGTCTTCTGCCTGCTCAATGGTCTCCATCCAAACATGCTTATGGTGATGTGAAGGTTGATGTGTCAGCAGTGGGACCGTGGATGTCACGCATGGCTGGTGAGGTCGCCGACGGGGTGCACGTGCATCCCCTGCATTCGATTCGTTCGCTGCAAGAAGTCCTGATCCCACGGTTGGAAGAAGGTGCCGCACGGGCTGAGCGGGACGCGTCGGATATTGATTTGATCGTGCCAGTGTTTGCCGTTGTTGGTGACAGTCCTGATGAGCAAGCAGCGTCGCTTGATTTCGCCGAGCAACAGATCGGCTTCTACGGGTCGACTCGCGACTATGCCTTTCAATTTGAGCTGCTTGGTTTTGATGGCTTGTCAGCCAAGCTCAATGAGAGATTGAAGGCTGGGGACATTGATGGGATGAAGGGTCTCATCACTCCTGAGGTGATGCAGCACTTCTCGGTGACTGCAAGCTGGGCTGATCTGGCCGACAAGTTGGTCGACCGCTACGCCGGGATTGCGAGTCGTCTGGTCATGTACTCCGCCCAACCCGACATCAAAGCCAATCCCCAAAACATGAGCAAGTGGGGGGCCACCGCCGAACGCGTCCGAGAGGGCTGAGAACAGCTCGTCGAGTCTCAAATGCGAGGTCCGTCTCTCCACCGTCTTCAAGACATGTCCCCGCCTCAATTGCCCCAACCTCCTCCAACGTGTCTGGGTCAAAGAAGCGGATCGGGTCTTTCAAACAGAGCCGATCTTGCTCATCGAAAGGGAGACCGTCAGCCTCCATGTCCACCGCAGACACAAGCCGCGCTGCCCGTGCTTTCCCGGTTGCAAACTCAGCCGAGTTGGGCAATCAATCACCGTTCTCTGGCTCCCCCATCAGAGCGACCAGTCTACGACTAGTCCTCAGCGGCATTTCACCGTCAGTTCCCGGCCATCCTCCAGCGTCACAAAGCCCGTGCAAGGACCAGCGTCGATCAAATAGTCATAGGCCCCCTCGACGCTATAGACCCACTGGTCCTCAATGCAGTCACCAGCCTCAATAGCGATGAACTCCTGACCAGTATCCAGATTGGTGACAATGACATCGTCAACAAGACACGGCCCAAGGTCGACGCCTGCATCGGAGTGCGACTGAAATCGGGTGTCTACGAAAATGCTGACAGCCTCCCCTTCGCGCTCTGCACGTGTTCCTGGTGCACCCAAAGCTTCAGCGTCGGCTGCCGAGAATCGAACTTCAAATCCCACATTGTCTGTGTCATAGCGAAGATCGAACGCCTTGTTGCTGCCATGCAGCCGAACAATCAAGGATTGGGGAGTTACCGTGTCGTCGGCTTCGCCTGGGCACCCCGTCCCCAACAAGACCAAACTCGCTAACACCTGCCAAATACATCGTGCTCTACAAGCCATGACCACTCCTTCCGGACCCTTCCCAACTATCGGCCACCAGACCCACACGCTTGAATCAAGCCGCCGATACCAGCAGGACATACCAACACTTTCGCCTAGTCATTCACCAACGGTCAGCCGGGCATCCGCCCCCGCGACCAGACCTCTTCATCACGACCAGACCTCTTCATCACAAGGACTGATTAATCCAAAGCCTCAACTCCGCAGTCTCCTCCGCACCCGTCGCGTCCACCACCCGCACCGTGAAATCCCAAATGTAGTCGTCCTCAGTCACCTGCATGACCCCAGCAATCAACCCGGATGAATCCATGCCGAATCCCGGTGGCAGGCTCCCAGCAACAATACTGAACACCAAGTCAGCATCATCCCCATCCGGATCAGTAGCCACGATCTGGTGACTATAGGACCAACCCTGGTTCAAGTACGCAATGATGTAGCCAGTGTCGGCGAACACTGGTTTGAGGTCACCAAACCGGAAAACCCTGCTTGTCGGATCAAACCCAGCCGGCACCATGAACGAAACATCGAGCTCAACGACATCCCCAGGCGCGATATCGACCAGTGGGCAATCAAACACAGTTGTCTGGCCAGCAACAAGGCCACAACCCGGAGCAGAAATGCTACTGAACCCGTCAGGCAGCCGGAACCGGAGCGTACGCCCAGTAGCAGTCTCACCACCAGTATTGGTCACCGTGATAACCCCTGTCCCTGCTTGACCGGGTATCAACGGATCTGGAGTCGTGACTGCCCGGAATTGAAGGTATGCCCGACTCGGAGCCCCGATAGAGACCGTGTAAGTCCTTGATCCGGTGTTGCCCGCAGTGTCAGAAACGGCGATAGTGAACTCGTAGTCGCCGTTGCTGGTTGGTTGGCCACTGATCAGCCCAGACACGGTGTCCAGGGCCAATCCATCGGGTAGAGAACCCGCGTCTAGTTCGTAGCTGCTGATGGCAGGTCGACCTGGATGGGTCGGACCAAAGTCGGGGTAGTAGGCGTTAGCTTGAACTGTTTGGCTGTAGCCGACGCCTACTTGACCGCCGGGGAGAGTATTGGTTGTCACTCGTGGCCCGACGACGTCCATGTTGAAATCTCGGGTGGGTGACGGTCCACCAGGGGCTGAGGCTTGCAGAGTGAATGAGAACGGTCCTGCTTCGGTTGGTTTGCCATTCAGGATGCCAGCAGTGTTCACCCGCAGTCCCTCCGGAACAGTCCCAGCAGTGACACTCCAAACAGCGGAAGGATCTACCGAAGCAAATGCGAACGGGTCATAGGGTTTTCCGGCTTCGCCGTCAGGAACATCAGTCGTGGTGATGCCACCCTCGTCGTGTAGTTCGATCTGCAGGCTCAGGAAGTCACCGCGGCCAGAGTTCGGATCAACATGCACCAAGGCAACAGTGAAGTCACTGCAATTGTCGTCGAAAGGTACGTCGATGACAACTTCGCCCGCAGCGTTGCGGACTCCGTCGCTTAAGAAAAACTGCGGGACACCAGCTCGTAGACAAACATTGGGGTATCCGGCAGAGCCGTATTGGGTGACAGCTACTTCGAACTTGGTGTTCCTACCCGCTTGAACAGAATCAACAGTGACACGACTGTATCCCTCAGAACCCGCAGCGACATCGACCTTGACGTCAACGAACCCTGCGCCACCCTTGGCGACACTTGGCCGCGGTATTGGTAGGAAGCTCGGATTGGCCGCAGAAAGAACGATCGGACTGTCCGGGTATCTGCCAAGCCGATTCTGTTCGGAGAATTCGGCCTCACCTTGCAGAGGCTCAAGACTCGAACCATCAAGGAGCTCTCCCCACCGCGCCACCTCTGAGTTTGGGAGCTTAGACCACGAATACTCAGGGGTCCCAAACACTGGTGCAGTATTGGTGCTGTCGTCGCTCATCAGGTACAGAGCCGTCCACATCCGCGGCCACGCTCTAGCCATTGGCTCACCACCAGGATTGGCCCACAAACCCCCATCAACCTGATCTTCAATCAAATCAATCGGATCCGCCCCAAAGGCATGGGAATCCAACGCGCGGATGACCGATGGCATCAATTGATTGGTTGGACCATGCTGGCCTGCATGCTCGTTCAGCCAAACCATCGCCGGAAAATACGCGTATGCGCGATCAGGTGCTTTGATCACATCGGGTGGGCCCGACGGTGACTGCATGAACTGTTGTTGAGGACGAACGAGCCATTCTTTCATTGACCTTCCGAAGTTGTAGGCCCAATCCCTATCACCCTGGCGGGAGAATTCATGGGTTCCCCAGTTCGCCGCAGACTCATACAAGACGACTGTTCGCCCGGTTTCAGAACCCAGCGCTACGTCGTTGGTCCAGTTGATGGTGTCCCACTCGAAAGTATGGAAAAACTCGTGAATAATCGTCTTAGATAGATGCGCCGTCCGTACGCGTATCGGATGGCCGAACTCTCGCTGACCAAGAAGCCATCCCGCGCCGTTTCCAAGAGATTTCTCGTTGAAAGGAGACGAGAAGGCGGCCAAGTCATTGTCAACAATAAAGACGTGTATCGGCACACCTTCCTCACGATGAGACTCCGGAAGAGAAAGTCCCATCCCTTCAAACAAGGCCTCGGCTTCCCACATTCGTTTTGCTGCCTGAGCCAAAGGAAACGGGATTGCCGAATTGCCCAAGCTGAGGATCCCGTCGGTGCCAACTGTGGTGCCATCGAGCGCTGGATCAACCAGGAAATCGATCTCAGTCAATGTCGTACGGCTCACGCCGGCTGGGATCAAATCAGCGGGCACCACCGACGGGTCGACCTTGTACTCACAAAAGTTCGAGGCGCGGATACCGGCCAATGCCCAAACGTAGGGCCCTGACATCTCACAAGTAGCTGCTGCTGCCCGCAGACCGGCCCCGGGGTCTGGGACCAGCTCGGGTGTGGCCATCTCAATAGTGGCTTGTTTGGCTCCGGCGCTTGCTTCGCCCCAAGTCTCTAGTGCCAGACTGAGAACATCGGTAGTGAACTCTTCGCTCAGAGTTGGCGATGTTCCTTCCTCCGACGCCGTGGCCAGAGCGGCGATACCGTTTACCAAGTACTCATCGACCGTGATCTGCCCAGCATCAAACAGGTCTTCTAGATCATCGAAACCAGTTGCGGCGTCAAGATGATCCAATTCGATACTTACCGAGGTGGACACCAGGATCTCCTCACCAGACCTCACCTGGACCACGACAACAGCCGAGCCCGCAGCAATCGCCGCGAGGTCGACGGCTAGTGACGCCTGGTCACGACCGAAGGTACCCAAGATGGTTTCGTTGACAAGAACGACCAGCTCACCTGCCTCGGGTGGATCGGTCACCGTGACCGCCAACTGGAGTTGATCAAAGACCTGACCGCCCTCGATCGGGTAGCTGATTGCCAGTGTCGGGGTGACAACCGTGTCGTCCTCGCAGTTGGTGATGGTCTCGCCTTCACAATCATCGGTCCCCTCACCACCATCAGCACTGTCATTGCCGTGCCCGCCCCGGAGTAGATCGGTACCAGGGCCACCATCGAGAGTGTCGGGTCCGCGATTTCCCCGCAACTCATCATCACCCGCACCACCACTCAAAGTGTCGGCGTGCTGGCGGCCATACAGAACATCATCACCATCACCACCATCCAACACGTCCTGGCCACGACCCCCATACAAGTAGTCGTTACCGCCGTCACCATTCAGAACATCCGGTCCACGCCAACCACGCAACACGTCATTGCCTTCACCGCCATTCAGGAGGTCGGCACCCGCCTTACCAATCAACAGATCATCACCATCACCACCATTCAGAATGTCGTCACCATCACCGCCGTAAATCCGGTCGTTACCTGGTCCGCCGTCAAGGATGTCTTGGAAGCGGCCACCCCGGATTTCGTCATCCCCAGCACCACCACTAATCGTGTCCTTACCCCGCTGACCTCGAATAACGTCATCACCGTCACCACCGTCAATGGTGTCGCGGCCTTTGCCACCAAAGATGATGTCGTTGCCACCCAAACCATTGATGGTGTCATGACCTTTGCGGCCACAAATCACGTCATCACCTTCCGTACCCGTCAGGGTGTCCGCACCATTCGTCCCCTTGATCGTGCAACCACTGGTGCCAATGAAAATCGTCACCGTTGCGGTGTCGCAAGACCCATCCACGCACGCTTCATAAGTAAACGAATCTGTTGCTGGTGCCCCACTGTCGGGTGTGTATTCCACGACCGGTAGATCCTCATCCACATCGATACTGACGGTGCCGCTGGTGGGCTGGGTTTGCATGCTGATGACCACATCAGAGTCATCAGAATCATCGGTGTCGTTGCCAGTCACATCAATGATGGTGGTTCCGTTCTTGGAGACCATTTCCACGTCATCGACCGCGTCAAGAACCTCAGCCGGCTCATCAGAAGGCGGAGGAGGTGGGTCGGTTTGAGCCTCAACCGGGGGGGGCCAGAATCCCCGCCATCAGCAACGCCGCACCAGCAATACCAACAACCGTTCTACGCAGACCCATGGGGTCGCCTCCACATTCGCCAAAGGTGAAACCGCTCGCCCCACCGCGCAACGAACTGTGGCACAACTCAGCTACTGAGCACAAGTGCCCACGGGAGTTCGTTGGATGTAGGCCTTCCGGCAGGGGCGCAGAATACGATCGGTCCCGAGTTAGAGCGACTCACGGTTCACCAAGCAGGACCAGAACCAAGACAACTTTGGGAAGGTTGAGTGACCGCCAGTGGTTCTCTTCGTGTCCGAGTGCCGGTCGGATCAGCGAGCAGCACCAAGGATGCTTCGGGCGGCACGACTTCGATTCGTGATATAGGTTGGCCCGATGTCTCTCTGGCTGATCATTCCTCTCATTGTTCTGGGTTTCTTGCTGGTCATCGCCATATGGGACGTCACCCAGAAGAAACACGCCATCCTGCGGGCCTTTCCCGTCGTCGGCCATATCCGGTACTGGCTCGAGTCAATCGGGCCCGAGCTTCGCCAATATGTGGTAGCTGACAACAGCGAGGAGCGCCCATTCAGCCGGGATCAGCGACGCTGGGTTTATGCCTCAGCCAAGTCGCAGAACCCCTACTTCGGGTTCGGCACCGAATCCAAGCTTGATTCGGCTCAGCATCTGATCATTCGTCATAGTCCGTTCCCCTTTCATGCCGAAGAGCCGAACCCGCAAAGCGTTCTCCCGGTGGCCAAGGTCATCGGTGAATGGAACAAGAGGCCGGGCTCATTCCGACCCGAGTCGATCGTGAACGTCAGCGCCATGAGTTTTGGCTCACTGTCAGGACCAGCTATTGAGGCCATCAATCGTGGATCGAAGATCGCTGGCTGCATGCAAAACACCGGCGAAGGCGGTATCAGCAAGCACCACCGTCACGGCGGTGACCTGATCTATCAGCTCGGCACCGGCTACTTCGGCGCCCGCGGTTCTGACGGCCGCTTCTCGATGGACAAGCTGGTCGAGACTGTCAACTCAGCTCCAGTGAAGATGATCGAGATCAAGCTGTCCCAGGGAGCAAAGCCCGGTTTGGGCGGAGTGCTTCCCGGCACCAAGGTGACCGAAGAGGTGGCCGAAGCCCGCGGGGTCCCTGTTGGAATCACCGTGGCCAGCCCCAGCTCACATCGAGAATTCGAATCGATCCCAACCATGATCGACTTCATCGAACGCATCGCCGATGCCACCGGCTTACCAGTCGGTATCAAGTCGGCAGTCGGAGATGAGTCCTTCTGGCCAGAGCTCGCTTTGCAAATGAAAGCTCGTGGAGCTGGACCAGACTTCATTGCCATCGACGGTGGCGAGGGCGGAACCGGTGCCGCTCCCCTGGTCTTCAGCGACCATGTTGCCCTGCCCTTTCGCGCTGGCTTCGCCCAAGTATTCCGGGCCTTCGCCCAAGCCGAGATGGACAAGAATGTGACCTTCATCGGCGCAGGCAAGGTCGGCTTTCCCGGCGAGGCCTTACTGGCGCTCGGACTCGGAGCAGACATGATCTATGTGGCCCGTGAAGCCATGATGGCAATTGGATGCATTCAGGCCCAGCGCTGCCACACCGGACATTGTCCGACCGGAATTGCTACCCACAATAAGTGGTTTGTTCGTAGTCTGGATCCGACTGACAAGGCGGCCAGATTGGGCAACTATGTGATCTCGCTACGACACGGCTTGCTGGACCTGGCTCATGCTTGTGGCGAATCTCATCCATGCCTGGTAACCGGCTCGGCCGTCGCTCTGCTTGGCACGGGACACCAGATCGAGTCGCTTTGGGATCGCTATGACTATGACCCACGATGGATGTCGGTAAACGACGGCTTTCGCAAGGATGTCGGCGAGCTGATGGCTACGGCTGTGCTGGGTTCTGGCAGCGTGAAGGCGGCCCACCAGTGAATCTGTCTGAAGTGTGGAAGCTGGCTCCGGGCGACGGCTCGGCCCTGGAACGGCTGGTACAGGGCAGCAAGCCCGGTCTGCAATCGGCCTTCGACGTCGACGAGGTGACCATGACGTCGGTATCGGCCGCGGCTGCAGCTATCGCCGAGCTTGGCCATCATCGGGGCTTGCCTGCTAGCGGGGTTCGAGTCAATGGTGAGGTGGCCAAGGCGGGGTTTGCCAACCACTTGCTGGTTGATGGCGAAAGGCCACCAATCTGGTCAGACTTGTCTGGCTACTACCGATGCAAAGATGACCGGTTTGTGCAGTTCCACTGCAACTTCCCTCACCATGCGGCCGGTGTTGTTGCCCTCCTGGGCGGCGACCCGGATCGGGCATCGGTAGAGGCGGCCGCCGCAACTTGGGATTCGGAAGACTTGGAAGCCGCACTCATCGAGCGAGACATGATCGCGGCCAAGTTGCGGACCCTGGAAGAATGGGATGCCCATCCTCACGCCGTTGCCACCCGAGACCTGCCTCTACTGACATTCGAGAAAGTTGGTGAGGCCGATCCACGACCGTTGCCATCGCTCGCCGAGAACGCTGGAGGTGCTAGTCCGGCCATGCACGGTGTCCGGGTTGTCGACTGCTCGCGGGTATTGGCTGGCCCGATCGTCGGACTGATGATGGCCGCCCACGGGGCCGATGTGTTGCGCTTGAGTTCGCCCCAGCTGCCCGCAGTCGAGATCTGTGTGCAGATGACTGGACCAGGCAAGCGCAACGCCTTCGTCGACCTGGATACTGGCGATGGCACGGCCGCAATGGCTGAGCTGCTGGCTGATGCCCACCTCTGGGTTGACGCCTACCGACCCGGGGGCTTGGAAGGAAAGGGCTTCACCGCCGAGCGTGCCGCCGAACTCAATCCCGGCATCGTGGTTGTGCAACTCTCGGCTTTTGATTGGATTGGGCCCTGGGCCAACCGTCGCGGCTTTGATTCCATCGTGCAATCAACCACCGGCATTGTCGATGCCGGGTCAAAGGCTGCGGGAGTTGACAAGCCGACTCCTCTGCCGGTGCAAGCATTGGACTATGCCACCGGCCAGTTGGGGGCGTTCGCTGCTGCCCGGGCCTTACAGCACCAGAGTGTGCACGGTGGTTCGTGGCGGGTTCGCTTGTCGTTGCTGCGAACCCGGAACTGGCTGGTCGGACTCGGTGGGCCCGCACCATTCACGCCCGCACCAGCCGTAGCTGTGCCCGAAGCGCTGTATGAGGTCGACACGTCGTGGGGCCGCTTGAGCTTGGCCAAGCCACCAACGGGATCCTTCACCAGTCCACCAATGCAGCTTGGCACTTCTGATCCAGTCTGGCTCTAGCTAGAAGCTGCGCTAGTGGGGCCAGTCGAAAGGTAGGCCGAGTTCAGTCAGGATTGCGAGATCCTTGGGATGTGGTACGCCAGTGGCATCCAGCAGGCGGTTCATCATTTCGAAGTTTCCTGCTGCTCCGGCTGCAGCGCTGACGGCGTCGGAGCCTAGTGCTTGGGCCACTGCTGCGATCCCACCAGGGAGGAGCATCTGCTCTCGGCCGATCACCACGGTGACGAAAGCTAGGAGGGCGGCGCCACCATCTATCAGGGGGTCCCGGTCGGCGTCGTCAATGGCGAGCAGGTCGACCTGGGTGTTCGTTGCTTCGGTGCTCGCACGGAGCATCTTGGCATGTGAGACCAGTCAGTAGACACACTCATTGAGCATCGAAGTCTTGCATGCGACCAATTCCAACTGGGCTCTGGTCAGCCCCTTGACGATGGTGGAGTCGCCCATCTCGTCATAGCTCAGATAGAGGGAACCATGCAGGTCTGCCTGGGCTTCGGCTTCGGAGCGGACTCCGGTGAGGGCGGCAATGGCTCCGGCGGCTCCAACCATGGGAACCCAGGCGGAACGCTTCCTTGCGTCCTCGGTCTCGAGTCGAGAAGGCTCGCCGGGTGATGGGGCTGGCAGCGGTTCTTCGGGTGCCCCGGTTCCGCGGACTGCGGTGTCAACGGCGACGAGGCGTGCAACCACACCAACGATCTCGGTGTAGGCCGCGGCTGACAAGCCGTCTTCTTCGAATTGTTGCAGCATGGCGGGGTTGATCGATGTCGCATCACTGGCTACTCGGGCAGCCGCTTCGGTAGCAGCGAGTGGAAGCATGAAGTTGGTGGTGTCTTGTCCAGCAAGGGCTTTGCGGGCAACCTCGGCCATGGCCACTCGTTCAGATCCAGTCCACCAGGTTCCGGCTTGGCCAAGTCGTTGCCACTCGCGGCGAATCCCGTCCAACATCGGATCGGACATGGTGTGCTGTCCAGCCTGGTTCGCTCCGGCTTCTGACCGGTCAAGGGAAGCGAACGAAGTAGTCATGTCCTCATATTAGACCGGCTACGCATCAAGGGAAAGTCCGGGGGAATCTGCGAAAGAAAACGATCCAGACGGGAACCAGGCGCTGCTCTCTGACGTCAGAAGCGGCATGAAAACGACTTTTGCATTGGCTGCCTTTGCTCTTCTCGTCTCCGCTTGTTCAGGTGAGGATGTCACCCTGGAGGCCAATGCCACGGGGCCGCCTGCGCCCTTGAGTGAGTCTGTGGCCTTGAGCGAAACGACAGTGCCTCAGACAGCGGTGTCGACAGATGTAACGATATTGGCCAGTACCGAGCCAGTCGACGACGTTCAGGCTTGGCCCATTGGCCCAGAGTTCGCGGCCAGCGAGTTCGAGCTGAATGGCGAGACTCACCTTCGTTCGATCTGGCTGGTCTCCTTCCAGACGGGCTCCTTCGATGCTTCATTTGAGTCCTGCCTCTTTGGCGGACACGCAGAGTTCGAGATTGCCGGCGATCGCCTGCTGATCGACGACTTGTCCCACAGGGAGGGAGCTGGTTGTCCCGAAGAACCGGCTGACCTCATCGCGGATGGTCAAGCCCTCGAGGATCTCTTCTTGTCTGGTCCGAAGATTGAGGTCACTGTCGACTCAATAATTCTGGAGAGCGGAACAACTCGGCTGGTCCTCGAGACCGATAACCCGACCGACAACCGGCCCGTGGCGCCAACCAATGTCTGGTACCGAGGCATAGCTTCGACCGATACCACCATCAATGCCGAGCGGGTGTCCATGATCGTTCGAGCCTTCTTCGTGATCGAGTTCAAGCTGGAAACCTGCAGCCTCCACACTCAGGCTGGGGTCCTGCAACAAGTCGACCGCCGAGACATCATCAGTGGTTTCGACCCAACCAACTGCCCGAATCCCAGCGAAAGCGATCAGGCAGTAATGGACTTGTTGAATTCTGAGCCGGTGCTTCTTTACGTCGACGAACAGCTCACCATCACCGGCGCCGACGGAACCGTCATCACCCTCGAATAGCTGGACCATTGATCGGGCGGCAGGCGATGTGGCAAGGCAACGATTCCGGCCCGGTCCATACTTGGGCCATGCCCACCGCCACCGCTCATAGCTATATCGATTCTGCTTCTGGCCTCGTGCTCGATTCGTGGTTTCCTTCCGAGGGTGTCGAGCCGAAGCGGTTCTGTTTGGCCCAAGAGGTTGGCTTGATCGTTGGCCGGGTGCAAGAGATCGAGCAAGCTGGCTTGGATGAGGCTCCGTTGTCGGCAGGCGACGTGTACTACCGCCTCCACCTGTTGTCTCGCTGCGAAGTGGCACCAAATGAGGTCAATCTCGAAGGGATCTTCGGACTGCTGCCAACGGTCGCTTGGACATCGGCTGGTCCTGTTCTTCCTGAACATGTTGATCGACTTCGTTCACTGGTTGCCGAACACGAGCATCACTTGCAGGTGACTTCGATCGACAAGTTTCCACGCATGACCGACTATGTCACGCCAACCGGAGTTCGCATTGGTGATGCGGACCGAGTGCGCCTTGGCGCCCATCTCGCTCCGGGCACGACCGTGATGCACGAGGGCTTTGTGAACTTCAATGCTGGCTCACTGGGTTCGGTCATGATCGAAGGTCGGGTAACACCTGGGGTGACCGTTGGCCAGGGTTCCGACATTGGCGCTGGCTCATCCATCCAAGGCACCTTGTCTGGCGGGGGTAAGCAGGTCAACTCCATTGGCCAGAACACATTGCTTGGAGCCAACGCCGGGATCGGAATCTCCTTGGGCGACCGCTGCATTGTCGAAGCCGGACTCTATGTCACCGCTGGAACAAAGATCTTGTTGCCAGATGGCTCAACGGTCAGGGCCCGGGAGTTATCCGGCCAGTCCGACCTCATGTTCTGGCGCAATAGCCAGACTGGATCTGTTGAGGCCGTGCCCTCGGGAGACTCGAACTGGGGCGGGCTCAACAGCGATCTGCACTAGATCGCTGCGGACAGTTCGGATCGAAGTCCAAGGATTTGCTCACTGATGTCGCGTGCGTGAGTCCAGATGAAGAGGTGTCCGGCTCCGCTGACTTCAGTGACGAGCGTGCCCTCAATGGACTGCCCAATGCGACGGTTCCTCGAACGGTGGCGTCACGGTGTCGCGGCTGCCATAGATCAGTCGGGTTGGAACCTTGATACGGCCCAGCTGATCGCTGATGTCAAAGGACCCGAGAGCACGAGCGCACTCTTTCATCGCTGCAAGATCGACGTCTCCAACTGATAAGCGGGCGGCCTCAAGAAGCTGTGTCGACCCGAATCGACCGAACATTGATTGGGAGGCAATTGGACGAAAGATGGGCATCTCGCGATCGGCGATCCCCAGCAGTGGGCTGAGTAGGCCGAGGCCGAACCGCTGGTAAGCCATCGATGCTCGAGCTGCGGTCGCGACCAAGACCAGTCCGCCAACACGCTCAGTGAAGGATGAGTCTTGGTCGACGCCATAGCTCATGGCGGCCATTCCACCCATGGAATGGCCAACCAGAATCACGTTATTGAGATCCAGGTGTTCGAGCACTCGGTGAATGTCGAGTCCCAAGCGGTTGGTCTCGCATCCAGAACTGCCCAAGGTTGAGTCGCCATGGCCACGCTGGTCAATGCCAACGACCGTGCAACCCTGATCAACCAGGAGTTGAGCAACCGGCCCCCAGTGGTGTCGATTACTGACGATGCCATGCACCAGAACGACAACCGCTTGTTTGCCGTCTGTATCGCCAGTCACTTCGACGGCAATGGAACCGCCGTCAGCGGTTTCAACGTGGTGGACCTGGCCCGCTGGGAATCGGAATTCAGGTACGGGATGTTCGGCGTCGGCTTTGTCCAGTGCTTTCAGCGATCGGCGGGTGGCCAGGGCGGCTCCAGCGGCGAGGGCGATAGCAGCGGACCCAGCCCAGACGCTAGGAGTGCGCATGGTGGGTAACGATCAGTCTCGACATTGACTCAGTATGCCAGCAGGCTCTTATCAGACTCGCCCGTTCTGCTGGTGACCTTGGACATAGATGCGGCGATGTTTGGGAAGCCTAGAAACATGATCGCCACGGTGGGCGGGATGGCCGTTCTTCACTCACCTACCCTGTCATGGGGCGATGTTCACATCAAGGCTGTCGACATGCGTGTTGCCATCCATCATGTCCACATCGCCATGGAGGATGTACGTACAGAGGGCGCTGGTAATGACGCCTCCGCCCCAAGGTGGTTCAGGAGAGTAGGCGCACACCATGTAGTCGCCGACGTCCAGATTTAGTCAAACTTTGTCTTTTGCTCCCGTGACCCGGTAGTCAGCAGGGATTTCATCAAACTTGCCTTGGGTTAGTCCACCAAGGTATGCCCCCACGCCAGCGTACATCTCCTCTTCGTCATAGATGTCAAGGCTGAGCGTAGGTAACGTGGCCTCTATCTCTGCCCTGTCCCCTTCGATGAAGACCAGATCAAAGACGCGGTTCTCGTTCAAATTTGCTGGGCGTCCCCACATTCCTTCATGCAATTTGAGTTGTAGACAGAACTGGCCTTGCGGGGCGGTGCAGGGAGGGACAACATCAACAACGTCGACAACATCAGAGTCACCCCTGAAGGCGAGTGTTCCAATGATGACCGCGATCGCAGCAACACCTACCAGAACGGGCGTCTTCAATGCGTGTTGAGCCATTGGTCCTTGTCGGCATCCGACCCCCTAGGTCTTTAGACCACCCACTCACGGGCATTCTTGGATTGTTGGAATCATTTTGATCTTGATGTTTGCCATGGCTGGAATGGTCAAGGTCACCGACCACAAGATGGCGGTAGAAGTTGGGACCAGACTCGGGGTAGCCAAGGGCATGTATCAGCTAATCGGTGCCGCCGAACTGCTCGGTGTGCTCGGTCTGCTGGTCGGTCTTGTCCGTGACGGAAAGTCGTTGGAATGGACTGGACCATTGGCTGCTGTTGGCCTCTTTGCCACCATGGTTGGTGCCATCTTCTATCACAACAAGGCCAAGGACGAGCCCAAGGAATCTATTCCCGCAGTCATGATGGCCATGCTCGCCGTTGTCCATTTCGTCACAATCATTGCTCGCTAGGTTCAGGCGATGGCTGCCGCGGAGTGAGCAGATGAACAGCCCGCGATACTGGTGTGATGCGACCAATACCTGCCCTTGCCCTCATCACTGTCCTGATCGGTGCCTGTGGTCTTCTCGTCTCCGCTTGTTCGGGTGAAGGCGACGCACTGGCGGCCAATGGGGCGGAGCCATCAGTGGCCTTGAGTGACATGACGGTGCCTCAGACCACGGTGTCGATAGTTGAAACGACAACCGTCAGGACACAGCCGGTCGAAGGTGCATTGGAGTTGCCTGACCGAATGGCCGATGCAGTCCGCTCCGAGGAAGCCCGGATCATCACCCTGTTGAAGACCACCCCCGACGTATCACTTCCCGGAGACTGCGATGTGAGATTGCTCGGCCAAGACGAGTCGGCGTCATTTGTCTGGGCCTACTGCTCAGATGGCGTTTCTGGTGCATCAGTCCCTCTACGCATCGATGGAGACAAGGTCTCAATCCCCGGTGATGGTGAGAGCTATCCCATCGATGTCAAGAGGATGTTTCCCCCCGATCTTGCCGATGCCATCCTCGACCACGACGAACGGCTACGCCCCGAAGAGTCCCAAACTTCGACGATACCTTGCTGTTGATATTTCTTGTACTTCCTCAACACTCCGGTTGTTTCCCGAACATCTGTTCGCTAATATTCCGTGAATGGACCTCGGAGAGTTGACGGCCAAACTAAACAACCTCTACAACTTCGACCCCGACGCGCTCTCCGACAAGGACCTCTTCCGAGTGACGGTGCAGATCGAAGAACTAACAGCTGCCGTGCTCGCTCACGGTATGCCTTTCCAAGCTGCCGCTCACAACCGCAAGTCCTATCGGGCTCGCCGGTACCGCTCCTCGGCAACCGGCATTTCCAATGAATCCCGCCTCTCTAGAGCCACCTGCGGGCGTCATACCAATCAAGCCGACACCATCGTCAATAAACTTCCCCGCGTACACACCGCTTACCTTGCCGGAGTCGTGAACCCCGATCAGATCCAGCTCATCTGTCGCTACGCCGACATCTCTCACTTGCTGGAGTACGCCATTCGCGACCAGGCATCGTTTATCAACTGGTCCAGTGATCCGTGGCCGCTGTTCAAGATCCAGATGCAGGCCTGGGCCGAAGCCGTCGACCCCAGCGATCCAACCGACGAAGACGAGAAGAGCTTTCTTGACCGTCGACTGGTCTGGGCCCAAGGTTTGGACCGAACAGTTCTGATGGAGCTTTCGATGCCGAACCAGATGTTCGAAGTGTTCCTCAACACAGTCGGTCCCACCTACGATCAGCTATTGCGTGAAGAAGTACGCGAAGCGCGGCTTGCTGCCGGTCTCAACCCCGACGAGCAAGATGATGATGACCGATTCCTCGACCTGGCCCGGACTGACCGGCAACGCTGGCTCGACGCCCACATGATCGTGCTGAGGGCTGGCGGGTCAGCAATCAAGAGCATGCATTCTCAAGCGGATGCCAATGGCGAAGATCTCGATTCCGAAGACATCGATCCTGGAACGGGAACCGAGGTCGTCATCATTCTTGACCAGAAGACAGCTGAACGCGAGATTGCTCGACGCAATGGCCTGACTCTTCCTGACCTTGCGGCCGAAGATGCCAAGGATTATCGCTGCGAAACACTCAGTGGCATGCCGCTATCTCCCGCGGTTGCTGTCGACCTTCTCGAACTCGGCCATTTCCGTCGCATGATTCTCAAGCCCAACGATCTCGACTTCCATCTCTCCCGCCGTACCCGGTACTTCACTGGCCCGCGGCGCACCGCACTGATCGCCAGAGATCGCTACTGTCAGGATCCTGGATGTGGAACCCCGGCCAACAAGTGTGAAGCAGACCACATCGAAGAGTGGTCCAAGGGCGGCGACACTGTCCCTAGCAACGGGAAGATGCGTTGCGGCCCGTGTCACCGGCACAAGACATGGCTTCAAGCCCATGGTCTCTGGATTGATCCGGACAAGCCACGCAAAGTATCCGATCGATCACGATCATCGGATGACATCGACGAATCGATCCAGACTGAGCAGCCAAGTCTGTTGGAGTTGCTAGATCAACCGGTCGAAGCCGCATGAAAGCGGCAGTCCGTATCATCCAACCGAAATGGCGGTTCGTGTGGTTAGACCCACTCTAGATTGTGGGTGCCCAACGGAACCGGTGGTTGCTCCCATCGAGCAGGGGTCAGACTCAGCTGTTCGACTGGCGGCAAGAACTTGAGCTCGCCCCACGCCGATTCGATGGTGCCGAGCTGGTTGGTGACATCACCAAATCCGGTGGCAGCGGCCGGATCGAGGTCCGAACCGCCGGACTGGATCCACTGGCTCGTCTGGCAGAGCGAAGCCTCAACTACCCACGATCCGCCCTCTTCCATCTGCCTCGAAAGGGCCATCATGGTGCCCATGGCCGCGAGGTATCCAGTTGTGTAGTCGGTGACCGCCGCCTGAATCAGGGTTGGCACTCCCTCAGCCGCCTCGGTCATGGCGATTCCGCTAGTGGTCTGGGCCAGCTGCTCCCAACCAGCCCGCCCTGCCCACGGCCCGACATGGCCATAGCAGTTGATCGAGACATGAATCAGGCCAGGATTGAGAGCAGCAAGATCATCGGGTCCGAGTCCCCGTTTGGCCAACGAACCGTGGCGATAGCTCTCGACGAACACATCAGCACCCGCCACCAACTCCTTCAGGCGCTCCACCCCATCAGCCGCCGCCAGATCCAGAGATGCCGAACGCTTGCCGTGGCCAGTCTCAATCACAAACGGCTCGATACTGGGCAGGCTCTCCGACCCGATCCGCAAGACATCGGCACCATGGGCAGCCAGCGAACGGCCACAGGTCGGACCAGCCAGCACCCGAGTGAGATCCGCAACCCGAACCCCACCCAAGGGGCGGTCACTCGCTTTCCTGTCCCTCGGCGGGGCATCACCAATGCGACGGATCGTCACCGCCCCCAACTCAGCCAAGGCCTGGCCTTGCGGATGAGCCGCCCACTCCGACCGCGTTCGCGCCAGCACTGCACACAAGCCAGCTTCAGCAATTGCGTCTTCAAGCTCGGCACCAACCCAGGTCTTCACTGCCGCGCCCACTGACTCAGCCGAGCTGTCACAGTCCAACAGCTGGATGAGTCCATCAGCCAGATGTTCAAAGCCACCATGCAGGTGAATCCAGCGATCGTCGGCGGTTGCATACAACTCAGTCAGTGGATTCATGAACCGAAGAAAGTCGAGGTCCTCGTACGACTGCAAAAGAAATCCCACTAGAGATGCCGCAGCCGCCTCGGTATCAACACTGACCTCTTGGGCCGCGATGCCACGCTGTTCACCGATACGGGCCGCCCATGCTCCGACCAGTCCCAGTGCAGCAGCCGCTGCTTCGGCCGGCCGATGACGCGACGGAAACACTGGATCCGAGCCGCTAACGGCCACTTTCGCTCCTGGGGGTGGCACAAGTTGGCCTCGGTTCCACCAGTCGTGCAGAACAGTTTGGTCCATTGTCCAAGGCTAGTTGATATGCCAGCCTGAAAGCCTGACGAGGGCCAAGGTGAGATTGTGACTTTCGGTCCCATTCGATGGTGACGTTGCCGCATACCATTGTGCCGTGCGAATCTCGGTTGTTAAGGAAATGCTCCCTCTCGAAAAGCGGGTGGCCCTCTCGCCCGACACTGCTTCCAAGCTGGTGTCAGATAGCCATGACGTATTCGTCGAGACCGGAGCGGGTCAACTAGCTGGCTACGTGGACCAGCTCTATGTCGACGCAGGGGCGAGCATGGTCGATGCCGCCACCGCCAGTGGGCAGGCGGGCCTGGTCCTGGCCGTCAATCGGCCCAGAGGGCCGTTCACCTCCGAGCAAACAGTGCTTGCCTTGCTCGATCCTCTATGGAGACCAGAAGAGTCTCAGACACTGGGCCAAGGCGGCGCCACCCTGATCTCACTCGAACTCATGCCCCGCATCACCCGAGCCCAAAGCATGGACGTACTTTCATCCATGTCGACAGTCTCGGGCACCGAAGCCGTGCTCCTCGCCGCACGTCGCCTCCCCAAACTCTTCCCACTCATGATGACGGCCGCTGGCACCATCCCCGCCGCCAAGGTCCTCATCCTCGGAGCCGGAGTCGCAGGCCTACAAGCCATCGCCACCGCCAAACGACTGGGAGCAGTGGTCGAAGGCTATGACGTGCGTCCAGCCGCAGCCGAACAGATTCGCTCCCTTGGAGCCAAGGCCGTCGAACTCGAACTTGAAACCTCCGACTCAGAAGACTCCGGCGGCTACGCCAAGGCCCAGTCGCAAGACGTTGCCGCTCGCCAGCTCGAGCTGCTCTCCCACCATGTATCCGAAGCCGACATTGTCATCACCACCGCCGCCATCCCTGGCATGGCCAGCCCTCGCTTGGTGACCACCGACATGGTCGAGGCCATGCGTCCCGGCTCCGTCATTATTGACCTGGCCGCAGAACGAGGTGGCAACTGCGACCTCACCAAGCTGGACGAAGAGGTCATCCACAATGGCGTGCTCATCCTTGGCCCCTCCGATATGGCCAGCTGGTCAGCCCAAAGTGCCAGCCAGATGTTCGGCAACAACCTCGTCACCCTCATCCGTCACCTCACCAACGATGACGCAGAGCTCGTGATCGACCTCGACGACGAGATCACCTCCGGCATCGTCGTGGCCAAAGACAGCGAGATCCTTCATCCCCGAGTCCGAGATGCCCTCGGCCTAGAAAGCCCAAGCTCATGAGCTTCCTCATCCTTCTGACCTTGTTCACTCTGGCGGTGTTCCTCGGCATCGAGCTCATTTCCAAGGTCCCACCAACCCTGCACACCCCACTCATGTCCGGGTCCAATGCCATCTCCGGCATAACCCTGCTGGGAGCCCTCGTCTCCGCCGGTAACAACTACTCCACCCTGGCCACCTGGCTGGGTTTCGGTGCCGTAACTCTGGCCACCATCAATGCCGTCGGCGGCTTCCTGGTCACCCATCGCATGCTGGCCATGTTCTCCACCAAGAAGAAATCAGCAAAGAAGATCACGACGTGAGCAACCTGATTCAGGCCGGCTACCTGGTCTCGGCCATCCTCTTCATCCTGGGCCTTAAAGGCCTCGGTCGCCCCCGCACCGCCGTTCGAGGCAACCAACTTGGTGCCTTAGGCATGCTGCTCGCTGTGCTGGTCACCCTGAGCAACGAGCAGATTGTTTCCTGGCCCATCATGATTGCTGGCATTGTTGTCGGTTCCGTTCTCGGTGCACTCCTGGCCCTTCGAGTGCAGATGACCGGAATGCCCGAACTGGTGGCTCTGTACAACGGCTTTGGCGGTGTTGCTTCAGTTCTGGTTGTGCTGGCCAGCTATGACCAGGTCATCCATACCGGAACCGAAGACCTGACCTACCTGATCGCAGCGGCAGCAACCGCCGTCATTGGAGCCATCACCTTCACCGGCAGCATCATCGCATTTGGCAAGCTCAACGAATCCATTAAGTCGATTAGCTCCAGCCTGATCCGGCCCGCCAACGCCATCATGCTGGTTGGTGTACTGGCAGCTGGTGTTGCCTTTGTTCTCAGTCCCCAGGGTTGGACCTGGCTGATTGTGCTCACGGTGCTCGGCCTCATTCTCGGGCTGACCGTCGTGCTCCCCATTGGTGGGGCCGACATGCCCGTCATCATTGCCCTGCTTAACTCAGCTTCGGGACTGGCCGCCGCGGCTACCGGCTTTGCCATTGGTAACACCCTGCTCATCATTGCTGGCTCCCTCGTTGGCGCCAGTGGGCTCATCCTCACCCAGGTCATGTGCAAGGCCATGAACCGGACCCTCGCCAACGTGCTGTTCTCCTCCATGGGAGCAGGCGGCGCCACCATTGACGCCAACGATGTCTATGAAGGCAAGGTCCGCACCACCTCTGCTGATGATGTCGCCATGATTCTGGACACCGCCGAGCGGGTCGTCATCGTGCCCGGCTATGGACTAGCTGTAGCCCAAGCCCAGCATGCCGTCCGAGATCTCACCCGCACCCTGGAAGAGAACGGCACCGAAGTGGTCTTCGCCATCCATCCCGTGGCCGGACGCATGCCCGGCCATATGAATGTCCTGCTGGCCGAGGCCGAAATTGACTACGAGAAGCTCATCGAGATGGATGTGGTCAATCCGACCTTCGCCCAAACCGATGTCGCCATCGTGTTGGGTGCAAATGATGTGGTGAACCCCGTCGCTCGGGAGGCCGACAGTGCCATTTCGGGCATGCCCATTCTGGACGTTGACCAGGCCCGCACCGTTATCGTCATCAAGCGCTCGCTGTCCCCTGGCTTTGCCGGTATCCCCAATCCACTGTTTGCCGCCGACAATGCGCTCATGCTGTTCGGCGACGGCAAGGCAGCGGCCGTGGACATAAACGCTGCCCTGTCGGCCCTGTAATCTGCCTGCCCCATAAGACAAACTAGACTGCTGAGATCGTCTCGCCGTCCAATCAACCGCCTCCGCCCGCACCGTCGCCACCTGCAGCCAATGCGGCTGCTCGCGGCTTCTTGTCTCAGGCCCCAGCGGGCTGCACTGCCGTCCGGTTGGTCCGAACCTACGCGTCGGCAAAGTCCAGTCTCGGAACCGACTTGGTTGATGAGGTATTTGACTTGGAATCACCCGGGGAACCTGGTGTTTGGGACGGGATTCGCCTTGAATGGCTGACTGCTTCGGGCACGGTGAGCACCCGGGCTGTTCCCAAGGACGACAACTTGTTGTCACTGGTGCATACGGCTGCTCGTCAATTTGGATGCCTCGCCATCGCTGCCCACGAGGCCAACACCATGGGAACAGCGGTCACTGATGATGAAATCTGGTACGGCCAGAACCCCACGCCAGCAGAGCTGAGCAAGGTGGCAACAAATTCAGATGGGGAGACCATCGTTGAGGTGGTCGTCGAGGCCACGCCATCACGCTGGGTCTGGATGTTTGCCCCATGATCTTGCTCTCATTTGCTTGGGTCCCCTTCCTCTTCATCGGAGGCCTCAAGGAGATGGGACGCCAGTTCTGGAGGATGGCCGTGACCGGTTCGACCCAACGACTGGACGCCAACCTTGGCGACTTACAGGTCACAGTCCGACATCAGGACACGTCTGAACCGGACCGAGCCGAGACCATTGCACGCCAGGGTTTGATGGCCTTCTCTCACGGAACCTCCGATACTGGCAATCCGCAGCTGCTCGCGATCTATCCCGATCGCACGGTTGCCTTGCCCTGCTTGTTTGGACGCAAGAATCACTTGGAACGAGATGCCCAGATCGAGTTTGTGACCCAACTCAATATGGTGCTTGGCTCGTATTGATCCAGCTATTCGGGCAAGCGATCGACAAACTGATCCAGGGCTTCCGGATTGGCTAGAGCTTCCAAGTTCTTCACTGCTCGGCCGTGCACGACATTGGTGACCGCCATCTCCACGATCTTGCCCGAGCGCGTTCGAGGAATATCAGTGACCGTTCGGATTACTGCGGGAACGTGCCGGGGTGAGCACTTGGTCCGCAAGTCAGTTCGGATTCGTTTCTCCAACTTCTCATCGAGGTTTGCACCCTCAGCCAGCTTGACGAAGAGAACCACTCGGGTGTCATTGTCATACTGCTGACCAATGGCGATGGATTCTGCAACCTCGCTGAGCTGCTCGACCACCCGGTAGATCTCAGCCGTTCCAATTCGCACCCCGAAGGAATTGAGGGTGGCATCGGAGCGGCCATGGATGATCATGCCGCCCGTCTCGGTCCAGGACGCGAAGTCACCATGGGCCCAAACGCCATCGAACCGGTCGAAGTAAGCCGAGTGGTAGCGACTCCCATCCGCATCACCCCAGAACTCCAGTGGCATGGACGGGAACGGTGTGGTGCACACCAGCTCACCCTTGGTGCCGGCGCCCTCAGCCTGCCCATCATCGCTGAACACTTCGATACTCATACCCAAGCTCTTGGCCTGGATCTCCCCGGCGTAAACAGGCCTCGTCGGATCTCCCGCCACCAGGCAGCCACACAAGTCGGTACCTCCGGACATGGAAGCCAGGTGCACGTCGGTCTTCACCGAGTCATAGACCCAAGCAAAACCCTCATGACTAAGCGGCGAGCCGGTCGAGCAGATGGTTCGCAAGTTCGTCAGGTCATGAGTTTGCGCCGGATGAAGACCACCCTTCATCGCACCATCAATGAACTTGGCTGACACCCCAAGAAAGCTGAGCTTGCGATCTTGTGCAAGATCGAACAATCGCTCAGGGTTGGGATAGGCAGGGTTGCCGTCATAGAGCACGATGGTGGCACCAGTAGTCAGGACTGAGGTGAGCCAATTCCACATCATCCAGCCACAAGTAGTGAAGAAGAAGACCTCATCCCCGGGCTTCATGTCTGAACTGAGGCGCTGCTCACTCAGGTGTTTTAGCAGCACACCCAATGAGCGATGCACGATGCACTTTGGTTTGCCGGTAGTGCCGCTGGAATAGAGGATGTAGATGGGGTGATCCCCGGGCAGCTGGGTGTAGGCCGGTTGGGCTCCCGCGTGCTTGGCGGCGACATCAGCCCAGGCTGTCGCCTGCGGGATGTCTTGCACCTCGACGCTGTCGGCCAGGTGGGCCACCACCAGAACATGTTCCACTGACGGCAGACGATCAGCGATCTCGGCCAGGCGACTCAGACAATCAAAGGACTTGCCAGCGTATTGGTAACCGTCAGCTGCGATCAGGATCTTGGGTTCGGTTTGGCCGAACCGGTCAACCACTCCTTCCACACCAAAGTCGGCTGATGTTGAGGTGAAGACAGCGCCGATGGAAGCCGCAGCCAAGAAGGCGACGATGGTTTCCGGCACATGGGGCATCCATGCCGCCACCCGATCTCCGGCAGCCACGCCAACCGACGCGAAGTAGTCGGCCATGGCCGCGGCCTCAGACCGCAGCTCGGTCCAGCTCACTTCTCGCTCGGTTCCGTCTTCGGCAATGGAAACAATGGCCGTGGAGCTGGCACCTTCTCGCTCGGCCAGCAGGTTCTCCGCGAAGTTCATGGTGGCATCAGGAAGAAAGCGCCATTGGTGGAAGGAGTCGCCCGACTCGACCAGGCGGTCACCAGGTTCTCCGAGCACGCCGCACCAATCCCAGATAGCTCGCCAGAACTCCCCCGGCTCATCAACCGACCACTGCCACAACTCGCGACTATCTTTGGCCTCGGGCCGCATATCTCGGCGGAAGACGTCCATCTGGGTCGCCTGCACCCATTCATCACTCGGTGTCCAGAGAGGGTTGGATTCGGTCAACTCATTCATGGGGCTGAGACTAGGCGCTCTGGTTCCAGGCGGGCTAGCTTCGGGCCATGGAATTTGGCGTCATGATGTTCCCAACCGATGAAACAATCGGACCAGTCGATATTGGCCAGGCAGCCGAGCAGCGAGGCTTCGAATCAGTCTGGTTCCCAGAGCACTCCCACATCCCCGCCAGCCGGGCTACGCCCTGGGGCGGACGTGAAGGTGCACCGCCACTGCCGCGGGAGTACTGGCGCAGCTATGACCAGATGACTGCCCTAGCTGCAGTTGCGGCCACCACTTCAACCATCAAGGTGGCAACCGGCATCTGCCTGGTGGCTCAACGTGACCCGATCTGGACCGCCAAAGAGGTCGCCAGTATCGACGCCATAAGCGGCGGTCGAATGATGTTTGGCATTGGCTATGGCTGGAACAAGGAAGAGCTGGCCCATCACGGCGTTGCTTACAACCAGCGTCGGGCCCGCCTGCGTGAATGCGTCTTGGCCATGAAGGCCATCTGGACTGAAGACGAAGCCAGCTTCGAGGGTGAGCACGTCAACTTCTCACCAATCTGGTCTTGGCCAAAACCCGTCTCCTCTCCTCATCCACCGGTCATCCTCGGCGGCAGCGCCGGACCAAAGACGGCGGCCCATATCGCAGAGTTCTGCGATGGGTTCATGCCCATTGGAACCCGTGATTTCAGTCCCGCTCTGGAAGAAATCAACAAGGCGTGCGACAAGATCGGGCGCGATCCAAAGACCATCGAGCTTGGGGTTTTTGGAGCGAAGCCAAAGCCCGAAGCGATCGAGAGTTTGATGGAGCAAGGTGTCAGTCGAGCAGTCTTTGGCCTCCCCCAAGGCAAAGCCGACGAGGTTCTGCCGGCCATGGACAAGTTGGCCGAACTGGCCGGCAAGTTCAACAGCTAGCTATCTTCAATCAGCTTCTCGGCCATCTTCTCGGCCATCTTTTCGAACACGCGCACGAAGTACTCCGGTGTTTGGGCACCGGGCACTCCGAAGGCCCGATTGATGACGAAGGTTGGGACTGAGCTGATTCCCATGTCCGCTGCCGCCTCGAGTTGGCTGGCCACATCTCGTAGGCCTTGACCTGACTCCAGCCATCCCTGGGTGGTTTCGGTGTCGATACCGACGTCCGCGGCCAGGCGAACCAGGACATCGGGGTCACCAACGGCCTCACCTTCACAGAAATAGGCTTTCATCAGCCGTTCCTTGAGTGCACCCTGCTTGTTCTCACCCTGCTCGCCGAATCCTTCGGCCATGGCCAGAAGCTGATGGGCCACCAGTGTGTTGGCCCGCTGAGCATTGTCCATGTCGAAGTCAATGCCGACCGCCGCGGCTTCTCTGGTGACATGGGCCAGGATTTCATTGGCCTTGTCCGGCCCACCGAACTTCTTGGCATAAACCTCGAACACCTTCTGGGACACGCCCGGAGGTGCGGTCGGGTCCAGCTGGAATGCTCGGTAGCTGACCGACACCTCGACGTCGGGACGGCTAACTCGAAACTGGGCCAGGCCCTCTTCGAACTTGCGCTTGCCGATATAGCACCAGGGGCAAACAACATCGGACCAGATCTCAATCTCTAACACGGGTGCGTCACTCACGCCATCGCTCACGCCGTCGCTCATACTGTTACTCACGCAGTCTCGGTTACTTCGCCTGCCAGGTCCAGCTGCTCGATGGCCGTGTCTCGCAGGATGAATTTCTGGATCTTGCCGGTCACGGTCATGGGGAACTCCTCAATCACCGACACATAGCGTGGGATCTTGTAGTGCGCGATCTTTCCTTTGCAGAACTCGCGTACTTCTTCCTGGTCCAGTTCCATGCCTGGTTCGACCTGAACCCAAGCCATGATCTCTTCGCCGTACTTTCGATCGGGCACACCGACCACTTGCACATCGCGAATGCTGGGATGGGCGTACAAGAACTCCTCGACCTCTCGGGGATAGACGTTCTCGCCACCCCGAATAATCATGTCCTTGATCCGGCCAACAATATTGAGGTAGCCCTCGTCATCCATGACCGCCAGGTCACCGGTATGCATCCAGCCGTCAGAGTCAATGGCTTCAGCGGTGCGTTCTTCGTCGTTCCAATAGCCGATCATCACCGAGTAGCCCCGGGTGCAGAACTCGCCGGATACGCCTCGTTCTACTACCTGACCAGTTTCCGGATCAACGACCTTGACCTCGACGTGGGGATGCACTCGGCCGACGGTGCCGACCCGCTTATTCAAGGGATCATCAGTGGCCGTCTGGGTTGAAACTGGTGAGGTTTCGGTCATGCCGTAGGCAATGGTGACCTGGTCCATATTCATCTTGGCCATGACCTGCTTCATGGTCTCGATTGGGCAAGGACTGCCAGCCATGATGCCGGTTCGAAGGGCCGAGAAGTCATAGCCGTCAAAGTCTTGCTCGGCCAGTTCGGCAATGAACATGGTCGGCACCCCATAGAGGCTGGTGCAGTGCTCATTGGCGGTGGCGGCCAGGGTTTCGACCGGATCAAATGCGGCGGCTGGAACCACGATGGTCGAGCCATGAGTGGTGCAGCCAAGCACTCCCATGACCATGCCGAAGCAGTGGTAGAAGGGCACGGGAACACAGACCCGGTCTTCGGGGGTGTAGCGACAGCCTTCGGCCACGAAGTAGGCATTGTTCAGGATGTTCTTGTGGCTGAGGGTGGCACCTTTGGGGAATCCGGTTGTGCCTGAGGTGTATTGGATATTGATTGCTTCTTCGGGATCGAGCATGGCCTCGATGGCAGCCACTTCGGCTGAACTCACCGCCGAGGCTCCGTCGATCAACCCCGTCCAGTCGTCGGTTCCGATGAAGATGACCTCGGTAAGGTCTGGCAGGTCGGAGCGGACCTCGGCCACCATGGCCACATAGTCACTTGTCTTGAAGTCGGTGGCGGCAATGAGACCCTTGCAGCCGGAATGGTTGAGGGCATAGCTGACCTCATGGGTGCGGTAGGCCGGGTTCATATTGACCAGGATCACACCAAGTCGAGCGGTTGCGAACTGGGTCAGGATCCACTCAGCGCAGTTCGGTGACCAGATGCCAATCCGGTCACCTTTGACGAAACCTTTCGCAGATAGGGCCCTGGCTAACAGGTCGACCTCATCCCAGAGCTGTTGGTAGGTCCAGCGGATGTCTTGGTGGCAAACGACCAGGGCTTCTCGGTCGGCATGTTTGCTTACCGTTGCTGCCAGGTTGGAGCCAATGGTTTCATGAAGGAGGGGAACGTCAGTCGGTCCGGCAGAAATACTTGGAACTTGGCTGGCGCTGGTCATTGGACCATGGTGACACAAGATGGGTGCCCGGCCATACTTGATGGATCGGGGAGCTTGGCTCACCCTGGGAACGGGCTGGAATATATTGGGTGAGAAGTTGTTTCAATCTTTAACTATCGTCTTCTTCGATCGGTGAGACCAATATGGCGAGCATCATTCTCGAGTCCTTCAAACTTGAATCCCAATGGCCAACCTTTGACCCCTTCCTGTTCTGCGCCCACCACCGAGATGATTATCCGTCAGGCAACTCCTCCCTGGGGCCAGACGCGTCCCTGGCAACACACTCAATCGGCCAAGACTTCGAGCATCCCGATGGCTGGAACATGTATCACGGAACCGATGTCCCCGGCTTTCCCCAGCATCCTCACCGTGGTTTCGAGACCATCAGCTACCTGCGCTCTGGGACCATGGACCATGCCGACTCGCTGGGAGCCACTGCTCGATTCGGGGCAGGCGATGTGCAGTGGATGACGACGGGCAAGGGCATTCAGCACTCCGAGATGTTCCCCCTCACCAGCCAGGGCTCGCCTAATCCGCTGGAGCTATTTCAGATCTGGTTGAACCTGCCCTCGGCGGACAAGATGGTTGATCCCTACTTCACCATGTTCTGGAATGAGGATCTGCCTCGTCACACCGAGACGGATCAGAATGGTAGGGAAACAACGGTGGTGGTATTGGCTGGCTCGCTGGGCCAGACCAGAGCACCGAGGCCACCGGCCAACTCTTGGGCTGCCAGACCAGAGTCAGACCTGGCCATCTGGCATGTAAAGCTCGATCCCCACGCCACCTGGACCATGCCCGCTGCCAGGGCGGAGTCGGTCCGCTCCATCTATCTGTTTGACGGCGGAGGTATGCAACTCGGAGGTGAGCATCTGGGCGAGGGATATGGCGCCCGGGTTGAGGCTTCCGGTGAAGTTCTGGTCCAGGCCGGTGGCGCTGGTTCGGAATTTCTAGTGATGCAGGGTCGACCGATCGGCGAACCAGTTGCCCGCTATGGCCCCTTCGTCATGACCACCGACGAAGAGATCCGCCAAGCCATCGCCGACTACCAGCAGACCCAGTTCGGCGCATGGCCGTGGCCAAACAGCGCACCCAATCACGGAGCTACGAAGGGCCGCTTCGCCGTGCATGGCGATGGGCGGGTCGAAGGACCGGCAAGCCAGCTGGCGGTCACACCGAAATGAGCTTCTAGGAGCGACTCAGATTGACGGCGGTGTCCTGGGCTTGCTGTAATTCACTCCGTAGCAGGTCAGTAAACTCCGCCATCTGGGTCCGGTTGGCTCGCTTGCCGTCTGGCCCGGTGGGAGCCGGGAGTGCATCACCAACCACAACCGCGACCCGACTGCGACGGATCCACTTCGACCCTTCGCCCATGGCCTGGCCAGTTCCGGCAACACCAATGGGAATGACCTGGGCCCCCGTTCGGGCCGCCAGCCAAGCGGTGCCATCAAAGAGTTCGCCGATCTGGTCTGTGTCACTTGTGCTGTCTTGTCGAGTCCCCTCCGGGAACACGATCATGGCCACCCCGGTGTCCAACAAGCGCCTGGCCGACTTCATGGCCGCCAAGTCAGCTTCACCTCGACGAACGGGGATAGCGCCCATGGTGGCGCACAGCCGGCCAAGCCCGGGGGCGGTGAACAGCGACTCTTTCGCCAAGGCCCGAACCCGACGCTCACTCAGGGCTGCTACCACCACACTGTCCAGGTGTGAGCGATGAACGGGTGCGTAGATAGCTGGCCCTTCGGTATTGAGGGTTTCCTGGCCCTGACTCTGTACTCGCAAGTAAGGCAGCAAGCTCAGCCGAACACCCCGTCGGACACCGTCATAGATCCGCAGCGACGATTTCTTACTACCAGTCTCCAGAGCCCACTGGCCCAGATCCTCGTCCTTACTGGTGTTGCTCAAGACTTGTGAGTAAACCACACGATCTGGCCAACACCACGGATCACCGGACCCAATAGTCTGCTGGTATCCGCCTCCCACTTCGTGATCTCGTCCTCCAGCTCTACGCTCCCGCCTTCTTGATCCAAACTGGGTCTGGCATGCTGCTACCCGTATTACCCCTCGCATTGTTGGCTGATGGGCTGTCCTATCAGAGCCTCAGCGCAGTGTTGGCGGCAACAGGCGCCGGCGCTCTTCTCTCCCAGATCCCCATCGGCCGCCTGTTGAATCGACATAGCGAGAACGAAGTCATGATCGCCTGTGTCATCCTGGCTGGGTTGTCCGTTGTCCTCCTCGGTTTCGTTGGGACCGTGGCCGGGCTGATGGCCTTGCGATTCGTCTCCGGCATCGGCGGTACTGGCTGGCTGCTTTCTCGTCAGACCTTCATCACCAGGACAATCGAACCCGGGGTTCGGGGTCGGGCCATGTCACTGTTTGGAGGCCTTAACCGGGTTGCCTTCTTGATCGGGCCACTGCTTGGCGGACTCATCGCCGAGCAGTACGGTTTTCGTCAAGCCTTCGTCGTCGCTGCTGTGTTCACCGGGGCAGGCGTGATTCCTCTGCTGATGTCCGACCGAGGAGACGACCGAAGAAAGAGGGCAGGCCAACAAGAGAGTCAGCGAGTGGAAACTGCTCATCCCCTCGCCGTCTTTGCTAAGCACCGTCGGATTCTGATCCCGGCCGGGGCAGCTCAGGTCTGTATCATCGCCGTTCGCTATGGCCGATTCATCATCTTGCCACTGATCGGCGAGTCCATTGGTTTGGATATCGCCCAGATCGGAATCTTGGTGGCCATCGGGTCTGCCTCCGACATTGTTCTCTTTCCTGCCGCTGGTTATCTGATGGACCGGTTTGGTCGTCTGGCCGCCATCGTTCCGTCCTTCAGCCTGATGGGTGTCGGACTGCTCTTTCTGGCCGGAGCATCAAGCCATGGCGCCATCATTATTGCCGCCGCAATCATTGGGGTCGGCAACGGCCTTGGCTCAGGAACAATGATGACCCTGTCATCCGACCTTGCTCCATTGGACTCACCAGGTGAGTTCTTGGCTGCACTCGGAACCATTCGAGAGCTTGGCAGGATTGGCGGGCCGCTCGGTGTTGGCTTCCTGGCTGACCGGGTTGGCCTCGACACGGCTGCTCTCGCCATGGCATCGGTGGCCTTTGTTGGAGTGACCATCATGCTCATTGGGGTGGGAGAAACGAAAAGAACCGACATCTCCAAGGGGTCAGGAGAGTCGGTTCAATTCGGTCGGCCCTAGGTCAAGTTGTGGGCAACTTATTCCTGGAGCCGAGATGTGAGTTCTATCCAAGAATTTTCCAGCGGCGGTCCAACTCCTTTGCAATAGCGTCCAGGCGATGCTGGCCAGCGGCGGTCAATCCCTCAATTGATGCTCGATAGGCCAGTTGCTCTTCCTCCTTGATCAGCCGGGCGAGGCCGATGTAATTCAGGTTGTAGTGGGCGATTCGTGGTTGTGGTCGTGGCGTGAATGGTGCTGGGCCTCGCTGTTTGGTGGCTGGGGCGTGGGTGGACTGGTCATGGGTGGACTGGGCATGGCTCGTGACGGGTGCTTCGAGAAGGCTCATCAGGCGGCCATCTTGATCTCAAAGGCAACCTCGACTGAAGCTAAGGCGCCGAGCACGATGTCCTCGAACTCGCCTTCGATTGGACCAAGAGCCCGAAGGTCATCAAGGACCTCGGTGATCAGGGTGCGGAGCTGGACATCTTCGGTGGTCTGGTAGAGGTCCAGGAGCCAGTCGGTGCAGCGATCGAAGCTGATGGTGCTGTACTCGTCGCCTGCGACGGCCCAGAAGGCTTCGCTAGCGCTGGTGAAACTGTCTGCGGTCTTGCTTGTCTTGCTAGTGGTTGTCGTGTTGATGGTGATGTTGCTCATGTGTTCTTCCCCTTGTTTGTTGTTAGGGATGAAGATAAATCACAACTCAGAATCTTGGATCGGGGAAACCCCTAGGGTTTCGGGGACTCATAGGGGGCTGCATCCTTGGGCCAGGTAAGGACCACTACCAGGTATCAACGAAGGGTCGTCGGCCGCCTGACTTGCGAGCTGATATTCCTCCCGGTTGGCCGGCTCGCAGCGCCGTCATGATCCAGCGACGCGACTCCATGGGATCGATCACATCGTCGATCTCAAAGTGATCGGCCATTGAGGTGCCTTTCCCAATCTCATACATCTTGGCCACCATGGACTCATAGGCGGCCTGTCGCTCGTCGGGATCCTCGATGGCTGCCAACTCATTGCGGTAGCCAAGCTTGACTGCGCCTTCCAAACCCATGCCACCAAACTCGCTGGTTGGCCAGCCAACGGTGAAGATCGGGGCCTTGAAGCTGCCGCCCGCCATGGCTTGGGCACCTAGCCCATAACCCTTTCGCAGGACAATGGTGCAGAACGGCACACTCAAGCTGGCCGAAGTGACGAACAATCGGGCGGCGTGACGAACCAACGCCGTGCGTTCAACGTCGGGACCAACCATGAATCCGGGTGTGTCACACAAGAACACCACAGGGATTCCGTAGGCATCGCATAGCTGCATGAATCGACACGACTTGTCAGCGCCATCACTATCGATGGCACCGGCCAGGTGCACCGGGTTGTTAGCAATCACTCCAACAGTACGGCCTTCAACCCGGGCCAGGGCGGTGATCATGCCGATACCAAACTCTTGGCGAAGCTCCAGAACCGAGCCCTCATCAAACATGGTGTCGATGACTTCGCGCACGTCATAGATTCGCAAGCGGTTCTCGGGGATGACGTGACGGAGCTTGCGCTGGTCGGCCATCGTCCAGTCGGCCTTGGGCCCTTGGAAGTAGCTCAGGTATTGTTTGGCTACCCGGACCGCTTCGGCTTCGTCATCCACCAGCACGTCAATGACACCATTGGCTGACTGTTCATCAGCAGGCCCGATCTCCTTGGGATGGAAGACACCAAGGCCGCCGCCTTCAATCATGGCTGGTCCCCCCATGCCAACATTGGAGTCTCGGGTCGCGATGACAACATCACAACAACCCAAGAGCGCCGCGTTGCCAGCAAAGCAATAGCCAGCGTTGATGCCGATCAGCGGTACCTCACCACTCAGCTTGGCAAACAAGGCAAAGGCCATGCAGTCCAACCCCGCAACCGTCACCCCGTCGGTGTCGCCTGGTCGGCCTCCCCCGCCTTCGGCAAACAGGATCACGGGCAGTTTCAGGTCATGAGCAATCTCAAATAGGCGATCCTTCTTGCGATGGTTCTGGAAACCCTGGGTGCCAGCCATGACCATGTAGTCATAGGAGACAACAATGCACTGGCTGTCGTCTTCACCGAACTCGGTGCCGTTGATTGCGCCGATGCCACCGACCATGCCATCACCGGGGGTTTTCTCAATCAGTTCTTCAATGGAGCGTCGTTTGCGCTGGGCAGCCACGACCAAGGGGCCCCATTCAGTGAAGGTGTCGGGGTCAACCAGGTCGGCCACGTTTTCTCGGGCCGTGCGCTTGCCGGTGCTCTGCCGCTTGGCCACGGCTTCGGCTCGGTTCTCATCCAGCCCATAGCCGTGTCGCTCTTGCACCTCGGCCAGGTCAAGACGTATCCGATCCAGGTCAATGGCTTGATCATTGTTGACTGAGGATCGGCTGATGTCGGCGGCCTGCATTGCCAGCAGTGTGTGCCCCTCAAACACCGCCTCGCCTGCGGTGACCCCAATACTGGTGACGATGCCACTGTGCTCGGCGACGATGAGGTGTTCCATCTTCATAGCTTCCATGATCATCACGGTCTCACCGGCAACCACTTCATCACCGGTCGCTATGTCAATGGAGACAATGGTGCCCTGCATGGGTGCAGCAACGATGAGGGAATCTGTGAGCACATCAGGAGCAGGTTCGTTGCTGGAGGCGGCGTCGTTTCTGGGGGTGACGGCTTCGCCAAGAGCACCGAGCAGGCTTGCCGCGTGCTCCGCCACAAATTGGGTCGTGACCTGATTCTCGATCACCGCGGGATGGCTGATGAGTTCGGCCAAGAATTCCTTATTGGTGACAACACCTTCAATCACCAAGCCGTCGAGGGCTCGTCGAGCTCGGGCTAGAGCAGCGGGCAAGCCTCCGGTTTGGACATGAACGACAAGCTTGGCCAGTAGTGAGTCATAGGCAGGCGAGGTGGTGTAGCCGGAATAGCCGTGGGTTTCGATGCGGACACCAAGCCCGGATGGCGTGTCGAAGCGAGTGATTTGGCCGCCTGAAGGTCGGGCCGTTCCGTCGGCCTGCATGAGCTCGGTGTTGATACGAAGCTGTACCGCTTGACCGGTTGCCGCTGGTGGCTTCGCCAACCCCAGATCAGCCAGGGTCGCGCCGCCAGCAATGGCCAGCTGGGTCTGGACCAGATCAATGCCGGTGATTTCCTCAGTTACCGTGTGTTCGACCTGGATCCGGGCGTTGGCCTCGATGAAGTAGGCCTGGCCGGTGGCCGAGTCGACCAGGAACTCAAAGGTGCCGAGTCCGCGATAGCTCAAGGCTGCTGCCATCTTGGTTGCCGCACCCAGCAGTGTCGTTCGTAGCTCCGCGTCAAGCCCTGGGGCTGGCGCAACTTCGACGATTTTCTGGTTCTGGCGCTGCAGGGTGCATTCACGTTCCCACAGGTGGGTGACCGCTCCTGTTCCGTCACCAAGGACCTGAACCTCAATGTGTCGAGCTTGGCTGATCAGTTGCTCGGCGTACACCCTGTCGTCGCCGAAGGTCGAGAGTGCTTCGGAGCGACACCGCTGGAAGGCCTCGGCCACTCCTCCGCCAGCCGCATCATCGGCACCAACCGGCCGCATGCCCCGACCGCCACCACCGGCAACGGCCTTAAGCATGGCTCCCCCATGCTCAGCCACAAATGCATCGGCTTCGGCTGGGTCAGACAACGCCCCAGTGCTGGACAAGACCGGAACCCCGAGGCCAACGGCTAAAGACAGCGCTTCGGTCTTGTTTCCCAACTTGGCCAGAGTTTCTGGGGTTGGACCGACGAAGGTCAGGCCCGCGTCCTCGACGGCGCGGGCAAGGTCGGGATTCTCACTGAGAAAGCCGTAGCCAGGATGAACCGCGTCGCAGCGCTGTGCCGTGGCAACCGCCACCAGTTGCTGGATGTCCAGATAGGCGGTTGCCCCTGCGCCAGCGAGCAAGACTGCTGAGTCGGCTTGGCCCACATGGGCGCACGACTCATCATCTCGTGGGTAGACAGCCACCGTTTCGATATCCAATTCGGCAGACGCACGCAGGATCCGGCAGGCAATTTCGGCCCGGTTGGCGACCAATAGTTTGCGGGGATAAGGGCTCATCGAGGTGATCGAAGGGGTGGCAGAAGAGTCTGGCATCAAAGCAGTTTGCTTGGTCTTGGCTAACAGCAACTAATCTGAGACGATGCTCTTCGTTATCCATGCACTAGACAAGCCCGGTTCCGCCCCACTTCGCCAAGCAACAAGGTCCGATCACCTGGCCTACATGTCCAACTTTGACATCCAAGTTGGTGGCCCAATGCTTGATGAAGAGGGCGAGTCATGCGGCTCGATCATCATCATCGAGATGGACGACCTCGCCGCGGCCGAAAGATTCGCCACTCATGACCCATACCGCAAGGTAGGCCTGTTCCAGACGGTGACGGTTCTGGCCATGAAGAAGGTGATCTGGCCCGGTGAATGAGGTTGATGCCGCACCCCTCAACCGCCACAAGGTGCTGATAGCTGGTGGTGGCATCACCGGCCTGACTGTGGCTTTGTCCCTTCATCAGGCCGGCCATGATGTGACCGTCTTTGAGTCAGTGGAACAACCCCGCGAGCTGGGGGTTGGCATCAACTTGTTGCCCCATTCAGTTCGGGTTCTCCACGATCTTGGCTTGCAGGGAGTTCTGGAAGAAATCGCGATCTTGACCCGCCGCCTCAGTTTCTATTCTGAAGATGGCGTCAAGATCTGGGAAGAGGATCGTGGCTTACACGCGGGGAACCCGTGGCCCCAGTACTCGCTGCATCGAGGTCGTCTACAAATGTTGCTGTGGCGAGCTGCACGGGACGAGCTCGGTCCAGAGCGGCTGCTCACCGGCCACCATCTGACCAGTTTCGAGCAGGACAGCAACGAGGTGCGGGCCACCTTCACCAATCGCTCCTCAGGCAAGCATGTCGGCAGTTATTCGGGCGATGTTCTGATTGCCGCCGATGGCTTGCATTCGGCCGCCCGCAAGTTCTTCAACCCTGACGAAGGACCACCGGTCTACTCCGGGCTCATGCTGTGGCGGGGCGCCACACAAACCGATCCGTTTCTGGACGGGGAGTCCATGTTCATGGCCGGACATGATGAAGCCAAGGCCGTGGTGTATCCCATTGGTGGACCCGAGCATCGACAAGGTCGAAGCCTGGTCAACTGGATTGCCGAGCGCCCCGTTGATTTTGACGTCAACACCGCCGACTGGAACCGTGAGGCAAGCCCGGAGGCGTTCAGCGAGTATTTCGAGGACTGGCGCTGGGATTGGATCGATTTGCCCCAGCTATTTGCTAAAACTCCGGTGTGTTATGAGTTCCCCATGAGTGACCGCGACCCGCTTGATCGCTGGTCCTACGGACGGGTGACCTTGCTTGGCGATGCTGCCCACGCCATGCGACCGAACGGTTCCAACGGGGCTAGCCAGGGAATCCTCGATTGTGAAGCCATCACTCAAGCCTTGAGTGCCGAGCCCGACGTGGCCGTCGCCCTGGAGCGCTACCAGGAAGAACGGTTGGAGAAGACTGCTGTATTGACTCTGGCCAATCGCCAATCAGGACCGGAACGAGTTTTGCAGTGGGTCAAGGATCGTTGCGATGGCAGCTGTGTAAGTGAGCACCAATGTGTTCCCCAAGAAGAACTATCCGAAGCGGCTAACGCCTACAAACAATTGGCTGGTTTCGACCGTGCCAAACTGGCCGGGCTAGCCACGCAGCGCTGACCAAGACACCTGAGCAAGACACCAGAGCAAGCCACCAAAGCAAGACAGAGGAATACCAATGGTTGATCTCACCCAAACCCTGCACTGGAACGACAGTGACGTCGAGGTCCACAAGGTTGTTGTTGGGCCATTTGAGAACAATGTTTTTGTGGTGCGCTGTCGCCACACCGGCGAAGCAGTGATGCTCGACGCCGCCAATGAGCACGAGCTCTTGCTCGAACTTTGCGAAGGTCTTGGTGTTCGCACTGTGCTGGAGACCCACGGCCATTGGGATCACATCCAGGCCATACCCCAGGTCCGAGACGCTGGCTATAAGGTCGGAGTCACCGCGGCCGATGCCGCGATGTTGCCCAGCTATGACTACATCCTGGAGGACGACAAGATGATCGAGGTCGGCAAGCTTCGGCTACACACGGTCACCACTCCGGGACATACTCCCGGCTCGATCTGCTTCAAGTTGGTTGACAAGCCTCTCCTATTCACCGGCGACACCTTGTTCCCGGGCGGGCCGGGAGCAACCAATTCCGAAGGTTCCAGCTTTCCAGAAATTCTGGCTTCCATCGATGAGCGGCTGCTCACCTACGGAACAGAGACCATCGTGCTGCCTGGCCATGGCGACGACACGACGATCGGGACGGAGCGTCCGTCGTTCCAGTCCTGGGTCGACCGCGGCTGGTAGCAGGACCAGCGACATCCACTGATCGTCAGTTTCGTGACGTTAGTCCCTATGCGTGGAAAGTCGTTAAGGCCTTAATGATTGACGTTCGTCACATGACAGCCGGCGACGCAACCACCACTCGCAAAGGGATACCACATGAGCAAGAGAGAAAAACTCGCCCAGGACATGGAGTTTCCTCCAGAGATTGAACAGCCAAACGTCTATCCACTCTCGTGGCATCGCGGAACCGAGAAGATGGAAGAAATCTACGAAGCATCACTTCGTGAATTCTGGGACCCGATGGCCCTTCCGTGGGACACCTTCGACGTTTCCAGCTACACCTGGGAACAGCGCGAAGCCATTGCCTACTGGTGGACCATCCTTTCGGTGTTCGATGCCTCTGCTCCCCCGGTCTTCGCCGGCGCCTTCATCAAGACCTATGAAGATCACGAAGAAGATGCCGTGCGACGCTGCTTCTTCTCCGTCACCAAGGACGAGCAGAACCATGAACAGGTCTGTGGCCTGGCCATCACCAAGCTGCTTGAGCATCCAGACCCCATCACCTATGAGCCAAAGACTGACTTGGGCAAGTGTCTTCAGAAGAACGCCAAGTGGCTCTACTACAACGGTGCCCGCTACTGGGATGGCTACAAGGCCGCAGTACCCAAGTACAGCCTCGCCGTCTTGTTCAGCTCGTTCCTGATGGGCGAGATGGGTGCGGCAACCATCTTCCATCAGATGGCCGCCGGAGCAAAGGAGCCGGTGTTCGAGGCTGCGTTCCGCAATATCGGTCGAGATGAGGGCCGCCATATGGCCATCTGCCTCACCCTCATGCAGCGGGACTATCCCAAGATCAGCGACGAGGACAAGGCCACCGTTACCAAGCAGATCCGAGCGGGCTATCTGTTCTTGTCCGCCGTTCTGTTTGAGCCACCCGCAGAGTTCTGGGACATTCCCTCGGACTTCATCGAGAACCAGCGTGCTGGCGAAGCCATTGCTCGCGAAGCAGGTTTCTTCATTCCCGAATATGAGGCTAAGAAGGAGAACTGGCGCAAGGCCATGCTCAACCTCAAGTCGGTGTTGGACAAGTACGACATCCCCTTCCCCGCCATTCCTGAGGTTGGGATTGACGGCCAGGAGGTCACCGATATTGACATGGAAGACATCATTCCCGTCTTCTAGGTGACAGGAGACATCATTCCCGTCTTCTAGGTTTAACCCTTCACTTCAACCGAGGATCCTCCCCATGCCTCCAGCAGACAGCGACAGTTCAGCAACATCAAAAGTGATCCGGCTCCAGCCTTCGGGCAAGGATGTTGCGGTTCAGGACGGAGACAGTGTTCTCACTGCTCTTGAGCGTCAGGGTTACGCCCTGCCAAACAACTGTCGGGCTGGAGCGTGTGGGGAGTGTCGGGCCAAGGTCATCAGCGGCGACTATGACCAGGGCATGATCTTCACCATGGCTCTCTCCGACGAGGAGATCGAAGAGGGCTACGGCCTCATGTGCATGGCGATGCCAACTTCGGACGTGCTGGAGTTGGAGTACGGCACGATCGACGCACAGCCCAAGCTTTTCCCACCACGAACCGATGTGCCCTTTGTTGTGGTGGACAAGATTCCACGTACCGGGAGGATCGTGGAACTGCGCCTCCGACCGATGGGAGAGCCCCTGAAGTATTGGCCTGGCCAGTATCTACAGTTGGGACAAACGTCGGCCGGGGCGCCACCTCGCTGCTACTCCATTGCTAATGCGCCAAAGCCCGACGGCGAGATCAGCCTCCTGATCAGCCGGGTGGACGACGGCATGACCAGTGGTTGGGTGCACGACACCCTGCAGCCGGGAGATCGAGTCTTCGCCTCAGGCCCCTTTGGAACCTTTGTTGGCGACGCCGCCATCGATACCCCCGTGGTCTGCTTGGCCGCCGGGTCCGGCCTCGCCCCGATCCTGGCCCTGACCGACGCCGCCCTACGACGAGGTTTCCCTCACCCGGTGACCCTGGTGTTCTCCGCACCATCCGAAGACGCCGAACTGTTGACTGGCCTGACGTCATGGTGGGAGGCAACTCACTCCAACTTTAGGGCCATCACCACCTTCACCCGTGAGGCCCCAGAAGGCGCAGCTCACACCGGGCGTATCCCCACCATCCTTGAAGAACTCTTTGGCGATCTGGCCAATACCAGCGTCTTCATTGCCGGCTCCCCATCCTTCGTGGATGATTGCAAGGAAGCCGCATACTCCGTCGGCGCCCAGGAAGACCTCGTACATTCCGAAGGGTACGTGACCCAGTTCATTCCCGAGTCTCCGCCCAAAGAGCGCCTGCTCTAACTGGCCGTTCCAAGCGCTAGCTTCGTGAACCATCCGCGGAAGCGAGCGAGACCAGATTCACACCACCTCAAGTTGGTGTTCGGGGGTTTGGCCGACGAGACTGCCGGTAATGACGTCCACTGAGCCGACGAAGGCTGATTCCTCGAAGACAGAGCTCTCCAAAGCAGAGGTCTCAAAGGCAGAACTGTCGAAGGCCGGTCCCTCGAAGGCCCAACCGAAGAAGCTCGACCCCACTGACAAGGATCTCACCAAGCCGGGCACCGCAACCGACGTTCTTCGCATCACGGCCTTTCGCCGAATCTTCCTTGCTTCGTTCGCTTCGGCCATTGGCCGCTGGATGCAGAACGTTGCCCTTGGAGTCTTTGCCTTCAAGCTGAGCGGGAACGCAACCTTTACCACCCTGGTTGTGTTTGCCCAGCTGGTGCCAATGCTCATGCTTAGCCTTGTTGGCGGATCCCTAGCCGACACCGTTGACCGACGAATGCTCTTGTTGGTGACTCAGGGCTGGCAGACCTTTTGGACACTGATCCTGGCCTGGCAGGTCATCGATGGTCAGATCAGCCGCGAGCTTCTCCTCGCGATTGTCTTCTTGATTGGGCTGGGCCAAGCCATCTTCGCCCCCACCTTTGGCGCAGTCATTCCTGGCCTGGTCGGCCGAGAAAACCTGGGCGCCGCCATCTCACTCAACTCTGCTTCGATGAACGGAGCCCGAGTCGTCGGCCCAGCAATCGGCGGCTTGCTTGTTCCCTGGGCCGGTGTGGCGACGGTCTTCTTCATCAACGCCGCCACCTACGCCATCATCATTGCCGTACTGTTCATATCGAAGATCCCAAACGCCAAACGGTCAGGTGTGCTGTCAGCCTCCGATCGTTTTCTTGGAGGCTTCCGGCTTGCTCGGCTCGCGCCACAGATCGGCCGACCATTGTTGATCATGGTGGCCTTCGTCTTGTTCTGCCTTCCATTCATTGGGCTCATGCCAGTGATCGCTGACATCAACTGGGGAATCGATACCGAAAGCTCGACCTACGGTTGGATTTACGCCGCATTCGGTATGGGAGCATTGATCGGAGCGGCCAGCGCCGGAACAGTGCTCCTTCATGCCTCAAAACCACTGCTGGTCCGCTTGTCCCTTGGCGGGTTTGCATTGAGCCTGGCTTCATTGTCGTTGGTGCGGGGACCAGCCTTGGCCAGCGTCGGGTTGTTCTTTGTTGGTTTCTTCTACTTCATCTTGCCCGTCACGCTCAGCACCTTCATCCAGCAACACCTCCACGATGAGGTCCGCGGCCGGGTTATGGCACTGTGGACCCTGTCCTTTGGAGGCGTGGTTTCCCTGACGAATCTGTGGTCTGGTTGGTTCACCGATCAAACATCACCAACGACCACCATGTTGTTGAGTGCGACTGTCGCCGCCATGCTCGCTTTGACCGGCAGGATCCAGCCGGGCGACATTGTTGGTGAACGACTACTTGACGCCCACAAAGCAGCCAAACACGCTACCTGATTACGGTCGCGGCCTCAGACCCATGCCGCTACGACAAGGCAGCCTTATGACATGGCAGCCTTATGACATGACACTGCCATAGGCCGCTAACAGGAGATTGGCCGAACGCATGTCACCGTCAAGGGTTGGGTGCATCTTGTTCATGACATAGGAGAACGACATCTTCTGGTCAAGGTCAACAACGGCCAACGAACCACCCCAGCCACCCCAATAGAACGCCCGCTCGCTGGGTAGCGGGGTTGAAGGACTGGTCAGGCCGAAACCCATTCCCAGCTTGATGTCTTCGCCAAGAATACGGTCAACACCAGCTGCTTGGACCTCAAAGATTGCTTCCAAGCCTGCAGGGCTCATCAGGGTTACTCCGTCGACGGTTCCGCCACAGGCCAAGGCGGAGAGCACCCGGGCCACCGAGCGCGCATTGCCGTGCCCGCCCGCAGCGGGAATCTCGGCTCGTCGCCAGGCACTGGTTTCTGGTTCTGCGCCGGTCACCATCGGGTTGCCAAGAATTTTGGCTGTGAACTCGCTAACACCAGCTTGGCCCAGCTCCAGTTCGGGAATGCGCAAGGTTGCGACCCGATCGTCGTTTGACTCGTCGAGCCCGATGTGGAAGTCAGCACCAAGAGGCCCAGCCACATGCTCGGCAAAGAACTGGCCAACAGTCTGGCCGGTGATGCGACGCAGGATCTCACCTTGCAGGTATCCAAGGGTGATCGCGTGATAGCCCGACCGGTCACCGGTCTGCCAGAAGGTGGGCTGCGCCGCCAAGAGACCGGTGATCTTGTCCCAGTCATAGAGGTCTTCGACTTCCACCGGCTCAGCCCAACCAGCCATGCCCGCGGTGTGGCCCATCATGTGGCGAACCAGAACATCTTCCTTGCCATTGGCAGCGAACTGTGGCCAGTACTGGGCAATCGACGCATTGAAGTCGAGCTTGCCCTGGTCAGCCAGCATCAACATGCAAGTTCCGACCATAGTTTTGGTGGTTGACCAGACGTTGACGATCGTGTCACGTTCCCAGTCGGCGCTCTCGACGCCATCGACGGGATCGGCCATCTTGCCAGCCCAAAGATCAACCACTGTCTTGCCTTCAATGGTCACGGCAACGCTGGCGCCAATCTCCTCGCCGGTAGCGAAGTTGGCGGCAAACGCATCACGTACAGAGCTGAATCGCTCGTCACAATCGCCATGGATTGCGGTCTGGGTAGCAGTCTGGGTCTCAGAGGTCATGGTCAGAAGATAGCAAATAGCGCGTCAAGCCAAAGAATCAGCGAGACATCTCATCCTTCAGTACTTCGTAGTCTGTAACCAGTTGTTCGGCCTGACTAGCAGCGACTGTCAGATGAATGAGTTCGCCTCTGCTCTCAAATATGGAGCCTTCAGGAAGAGCCGCCGTTTCTGGTCTGATCAGGCCTGCGTGCGCCAGGATGGGGGTCTTCAAGACGACGCCAACTCCCCGCTCGGCGAACTGTTGAGGCGTCACACATGAGAGTCCTGCGTGCTTTGCCTGTATTGATTGGAGCACAATGCAGATGGATCGTGTCTGAGTCTCCGGAAGCAACACGATCCAGTATCGGGCAGCGCCGTTGGCCAACAAGAGTCGACTGTCCAGGGGGTCAACGGCAGCGCCATCGTCGGATCGAAATCTGGTTCCTGCTGGCAACACGTCTTCGGGTCTTACTGCCCGGTTGAAGGCGGCTGGTCGGGTCCTCATCAAGGGATCCGGACTCGGCTCGGCGAGGGCTTTGATTAGAAACACGGCAAGCACGACCCCACCCAGAGCAGCTATGGGCAGAAGGGCCGCAGCGATGACGTTTCTACCCTTGAGGCTACCCCTCACACCCTGCCGCCTTTGCTGTCATCAGGGGATGGGCGCCCACATCGGCAATCCATCCCGAAACACCCTACCTTCTCGATTGATCGCCGATCAGGCACCAGCTCGCCAGGGTTTCTCCTATGGAGACAGTGTTAATTCCATCACAGGCGTTTCACTGGTGAGGACCGCAAATACACTGGACAGCTATGTCGGAATCGTCATCCCCAGCCGAGCCATCCACTCCCCTCTTCGAGATTCGTGACCTGCACGTGCAAACGGTCTCCGATGGCCACCAGCCTTCGGTGGAAATCCTCAAGGGAGTCACCCTCGCCATCGGCCACGGCGAAGTTCACGCGCTGATGGGCCCCAATGGCTGCGGCAAGTCAACGCTTGCTTCCACCCTGATGGGTGCGCCCGAATACGAGGTCACTTCAGGCCAGATCTTCTTCCAAGGGGACGACATCACTGAGTGGGACACCGACATACGAGGCAAGGCTGGCCTGTTCCTTGCTTTCCAGTATCCCCAGGAAATTGCTGGCGTCAGCATCCTCAACTTCCTGCGCCAATCCCTCAGCGCCCGTAAGGGCATGGACATGAGCGTGCTGGAGTTGCGGCTTGAGCTCATGGATTGGATGGAACGCCTGGACATGGACGAGTCATTCATGGAGCGCTACGTCAACGAAGGTTTCTCCGGCGGCGAAAAGAAGCGCAACGAGATCCTGCAAATGGCCATCCTCGAACCAGAAATGGCCATCATGGATGAGACCGACTCGGGACTGGACATCGATGCCCTGCGCATCGTGGCCACCGGCGTTCAGGAGATTCGCAAGGATCGGCCTCAGCTTGGTGCCCTGGTCATCACCCACTATCAGCGGCTACTGGACCATCTGCAGCCCGATCATGTGCATGTCATGGTTGATGGCAAGATCGTGAAGTCCGGTGGTTCCGAAATCTCCCAAGAGCTGGAAGACAACGGCTATGAGATGTTCCTATGACCGATGTTCCAATGACAGATCTTCCGATGACACTGGACATAGCGAAAATTCGGGCTGACTTCCCCATCCTTCAGCCACTACAGACAGCCAGCGACGGGATCGAACGCCGCCTGGTATTCCTTGACTCTGCTGCATCATCGCAACGTCCAACCCAGGTCTTGGATGCCATGAACAGGGTGTATGAAACCGGCTATGCCAACGTGCACCGCGGCGTCTACCAGCTGGCCGAACGGGCAACCAACGCTTACGAAGGTGGCCGCACCAAGATCGCAAAGTTCATCGGTGCACCCGAAGCAGCCGAAGTCATCTTCACCAAGAACGCTACCGAAGCCATCAACCTGGTCGCTGGCTCTTGGGGCCGGGCCAACCTTGGGCCCGGCGACGCCGTCCTCATCACCATGCTTGAGCACCACGCCAACATCGTTCCGTGGCAGATGCTGGCCGAAGAAAAGGGTTTTGAGATTCGCTGGGTGCCAGTGAACGATTCGGGCGAGCTTGTTCTCACCGACCTTGACCGCCTGCTGGACGGCGTCAAGCTCTTCTCCTTCACCGCCATGTCGAATGTGACAGGCACGCTCACCCCGGTCCGCCAGCTGGTCGATGCCGCCCATGCCAAAGGCGCCTTGGCTTGTGTTGATGCTTGCCAGGCTGTCCCTCATCTACCCGTCAATGTCACCGAATGGGATGCCGACTTCGTTGCCTTCAGCGGCCACAAGATGCTCGGTCCAACTGGAATTGGTGTGCTGTGGGGTCGACGCGAGCTGCTCGAAGCAATGCCCCCCTTCCTGGGTGGCGGTGGCATGATCCTCAATGTCACCACCGATGGCTTCATCCCTGATGGAATCCCCGGCAAGTTCGAAGCGGGAACTCCTCCAATCGCCGAAGCCGCTGGACTTGGTGCCGCCGTCGACTACCTGAGCGACTTGGGCATGGACGCCATCCGCCAGCACGAGATCGAGCTGACGGCCTACGCCATGCGTTCCCTGACCGAAGCCTTAGGTGAGGGCCTCACCATTCATGGCCCATCCGAACCAGCGGCGCGGGGCGGAGTGCTTTCCCTGACTCTTGATGACGTGCATGCCCATGACATCAGCCAGGTCCTGGACGAAAAAGCCGTGTGCATCCGGCCGGGTCACCATTGCGCCAAGCCGCTCATGCGACAATTCGGTGTCTCGGCAACAGCCCGAGCCAGCCTCTACATCTACAACGATCGCGACGACGTCGACGCATTAACCGAAGCACTGGTTTCTGCCCGCGACTTCTTCGCCCTCTAGCCGGGAGAGCCAGCCATGGCCGGACTCGAAGACCTCTATCGAGAAATCATCCTTGATCACTACCGTTCACCCCGCAACAAGGGCGAACTGGAAACACCACCAGCCCACAAGGTCGAGGGTTTCAATCCCCTTTGTGGCGACGAGATTGTGGTTTACGTCCAGACCGATGACGACGAGCGAATCGTTGACATCAAGATCGGTGGACAGGGCTGTTCCATCAGCCAATCATCAGCTTCGATGATGTCCGGAGCGGTGAAGGGCAAGACCATCGATGAAGCCCGTGAAGTCATGTTTGCCTTCAAGGGAATGATGAACCTGCACGAGACGAGTATCGGTGGGGATGACTCCGACGCTGAGCAGGACAGTTCTGATCAAGACAGTGCAGCAGAGCCGGTCGAAACGATTGCTACGGCCAAGCTAAAACTGGGTGATCTTGAAGCCCTCAAGGGTGTGGTGAAGTTTCCTGTTCGCATCAAGTGCGCCACCCTGAGCTGGAACACCCTGGACCAGGTCTTCGAAGAAATCCAGGACGCTAGCTAGTCCGTGGGCCCAGCTAGGGCCCGGTCATGAGGTCCCAGTCAGGATTACACAAGGCTCCATCGCGCAATTCTGGCGGAGCAACATCGACCTCGAAGCACAGGATTCGGGCGCCGATTCCATCAATCATCCAGGTTGAAGGGATACCGGCCAGCGAATCAATCTGGTAGCTGACGTCCTTGCCTTCTGCTTCGGCCTGATCCAGTAGATGGTGGATGGCGAACGGGTTGAGAATGCCTCCGAACTTGCCTCCGGTCTGCTCGTTCAGGCTTGGGGAGAAATCATGGCCAAATTCTCCACCAGGAGCCAGTTGGATCTGGAATGGGGTGGAGCTGCAACCATCGCACAAGGCAACCACGGTCATGTACCCGTAAGGACCAACCGCAGCGGATTGGAAGAGGGCGGCAGCAACACCCAGATCACCACCGGGAAGCTCAACGGTCGTGGGACCAGTACCCAAGCCACTAATGCCTGCACTGCCACAGCCGAGCGTGATTGCATCGATGCCCTGACCACCAATGACTAGCTGATATTCACGTTGAGAGGTGTTCGGAGCGAGCACATCACCGAAGTGTTGATCCACGGGAACAGGATCGATTGCGAACCCATAGGCGGCTCGACGCTCGTCATAGGCGGCCGCCGTCAGTGCCGACTCTTCAAAGCGCAAAGGGGCCGCCCGGAAAAGTGTGTCACCTTCGCTGGACACGGTGGCGGAAAGCCCCGCAGGCAGGGTCGACCAGGTCACAGACACTTCACTGTCCCCATCGATGGCCCGACAACTCAACTCATCGACCAGGGGAACAGGAAGATCGGTCACCGTGCTGCCAAATCCCAGCAGCTGGAAGGTCAGTGGGTCTGGAGACTGGAACGGATAGGTCAAGCCGGACAGTACGTCCTCTCCAACTTCGACCTGGTCCAGTTCAAGACTGACGGAACCGTTGACGGCACATTGCACTGGCTCGGTGCCCGGCTCGGTGTCCTCATAGGGACCAAACAAGGTCAAGACGTCGCGGCCCCCAATCTGGCGCAGGTCGACAACTACGTCGGCCGGATCAACGCAGGCTTCGATCGTGACCCGTCCATCATCAGCCAGCTTCCAAGCAACTGGACGAGTCTTGAAGAAGCCAGCGCGACGGAACGCGCATGGGATGTTGCTGCCATCGGGGGAAATCACCGAGAAGGAGGCCGGTGTCGAGGTGAGCGGATCCCGGTCGATGATCCAGCCGGTCGGGAGCTGGCCGAAGGACGAGGCGTTGCCGACAAAGACGAACTCTTCGTCGGAGCCTTGTTGCTGGCTCAGCCTGTTGTCCAGCTCGATTTCGGTGGGCGACGCTGCTTCTAGAGCGGCATCCAACTGCTCAGCTGAGGCAATCATGGCATTGCAGGCAAAGACCAGGTCGTGCTCAACCGGGTCAGTGATGAGCGAGGTATCGATCAGCGGCTCAAACGTGGAAACTGCTTCGTTAGCGGAGCTGGCATCTGACCCGCCTGTAGCGGTCGTCGACGAGCCGTCCGGCGAGGATCCAGCGGACCCCTCAGAGGAATCCTCGGAACCAGAGGTGCATGCCGCACCCAGGAGAATGAGGACGAGGACGAGGGCCCCGTACTGACGTTTTTGATTATTCCACATGGGATGTCCAGTGTCCCACAAGGAGCATCGTGTAGGGCATCATCGGCCAAGAGACTGGGTCCGACGACAGCAACTGTTAAAGGAGCCTTGTCGTCGCTGTCTCACATCGCCGGTCTTCAGTCTTCCACCTGAGGGCGACCCATCGGGGAGAGGTCAGAGCCGCACTCAGGTGAAGACCGTATGAGCACCAAGACAGAAGGCAAGAACCGTCAGCGGTGCTCGGTCGGGATGGTGATGACATCCCTGTACCCACCTATCGACAACTGCACGCTCATGTTAAGGATTCGCTGAGACGCTTCTCAAAAGATCTCCTATTCGAGCCAAAATCCACGTTTTCAACCGAAACCCAGCGCGACCAGGCCCCAGCCTTGGCAACGGACCAGTTCTTAAGCCAGCGGATCAGCGAACATGTCAGCGAAGGTTTCACCCTCGGCCAGATTCCGCTTGCCAGCATCAGCCGAATCGTCGTCGCTCACGAATTCGCCGTAGCCAGTCTTCTCCAGCTCGTCAGCCAGCCCAGCTCCCCCACTCTTGACAATCTGACCCTTGGCCAAGACATGCACATGATCGGGACGAAGTTCTTCCAGCAGGCGGCTGTAGTGGGTGATGACAAGCACGCCCAGTTGGTCCTCTTCGGTTGCTGCTTCCACCCGCTGGGACACCATGCGTAGAGCGTCGACGTCCAGGCCCGAGTCCAGCTCGTCCAGGATGGCAATCTTGGGTTGCAAGACGCCGAGCTGGAGGGTTTCGTTTCGCTTTTTCTCGCCTCCGCTCAGGTCAACATTGAGGGGGCGATCAAGGAACTTGTGATCAAAGCCAATGCGATCGGCTTCGGTGTGGATCAGCGAGTCAAGGCCCTCGCTGCTGCGATCGCTGGCGGCAAAGGATGCAGCCAACATGTCATTGAGTGAAACACCAGGAACCTCGGTTGGGTATTGCATGCCCAGGAACAGGCCCGCTTGAGCCCGCTGCCAGGTTTCCAATTCAAGAACATCGACTCCGTCAAGCTCGACGGTTCCACCAGTGACCTCATATCCGGGCTTGCCCAACAGCACATGGGACAGGGTTGACTTGCCCGCACCATTTGGTCCCATGATGGCGTGCACCTCACCAGAACGAATAGTCAAGTCGATGCCGCGAAGAATCTCGTTGTCGGTATTGGCGATGACGGCACGCAGGCCACGAATTACGAGCTCACTCATGCGGAGTCTCCTGATGTTTGGCCTGGTGCTAGTTCGGCTTGTTTGATGTAGATGGTTCCTTCACGGACCTCCACGTCATAGACGGGGACTGGCTTGGTTGCGGGCAGACACTGGGGTTCGCCGTTCTCCAAGGAGAATGCCGCCCCGTGCTTGGAGCACTCCAGCGTCTTGTCTTGGGTATCGACTTCACCCTCCGAAAGAGAGAAATCGGCGTGGCTGCAAGTGTCTCCAATAACGAAGACGTCTTCTTCGATTCGAACAACGGAAAGCTTCAGACCATTGACAACGACAAGCTTGGCGCTGTCTGGGGCGACCTCTTCTAGTTCGCAGACTCGAAGCACGCTCATGATGCGACTGCCGATACTGTCTGAGAGGTCTGGGCAGCCTTGTTTTCGAGCTTGGCTGCGACATGCCCACTGATCTCGGCCCGCAGTTCTTCGGGGAATCGTTGGATGACTTCGTCGAAGAAGCCGGCGGTGATGAGCTTGTCGGCCTCAACCGGTGGCACGCCACGTGCATGTAAGTAGAAGCGCTGGTCAGCATCGACGGGACTCACCGTTGATGCATGGCTGCAACGAACGTCACTGTTCTCGATCTCCAAGTTCGGTACCGACCAGGCCCACGCATCTTCACTCAGCTTGATGTTGCGATTGGTCTGATTGGCATTGGACCCGGCGCCCCCGGGATGGATGCGAACCATGCCGGTGTAGATGGAGCCCGACTTGTCATCCAGAGTTCCCTTGAACACCAGGTCGCTCTGGGTGTCCTTGGCTGAGTGATGCTGGAACGTGCGGAAGTCGTGTATCTGCTCCTTGTCGCCGAAATAGACGGCCAGTAGCTCTCCGGATGCTCCTCGGCCAGCAAGGTCAGCGTCAGTGCGAAGCCGGGCATAGGCTCCGCCAAAGGCCGCGATGCCACTGGTCAGTGACGCTTGATCACTCACCGAGCTGACGTGGCGAGCAAGGTGCCAGTGTTCATCGGCGACCGCTTGCACGGTCCAGTGGTTCAGTCGGCCAGCCGAAGCCACAGAAAGCTCGACCAGCGAGGCCGTCAGCCCAGGGCCGTCGGCACTGGTTTGGCGTTCAATAACCGAAAGCTCGGCGTTGGCTCCAACCTCTATTCGCATGTGCGGGAATGCAGCAATGCCGCCCCCACTATGACGGTTAGCAATCCGGACTGGCCCGTTGATTTGTGCCCCTGCTGGCGCAGAGACCAGGAGGCAACCTGGGGTGTAGGCGGCATGGATCTGATCAAGGCTGCTGCTATCGGCCAGGTCGACTGATCCATCGGACCAGTCTTGTACGTCGATACTCAATCCGGCCGACTGGGCTTCGGGAGACAGCTCGATCCGTGTCACCCAACCATTCTCGATCTCGACAATGGCACTCGCGCCTGCGTCCAGACTCAGTCCGGAGCCCGTTGACGGACCGGGTGAGACCATCTGGGGCGAGTAGCCGCCCAGGGCCAGATCACCAATGGGGCTGTAGCGCCATTCTTCGGTTTCAGCAGATGGAAGTTCCGCTTCGAGTGCCTCGACGGCTAGGTCAAAACGACCGTCTCCGCTGGGCAGGGTTTGCAGAGCCTTGGCTGATTCAGGAGTGAAACTCACGGTCATTAACACTATCGGCTTAGGACTAATTATCGGCCCTGATCTTGGCCGTCACTCAGCGTTTTCTGCGCCGGAAGAAACGACCTATTCGACTCTGTTTTTGTGCTGCTGCTCGCCGAGCGGCCTCTGCCTCATTGATCTCATCGCGAATCGCCGGGCCAGCCGAGTTGATAATGTCTTCGGCCGCGTCAAGCAGGGCGCCAACTGAGGGGTCGTTACCAACACTACTTGGCCCTTCGGGTGTGGCCGGGGTGACGAGGCTGCCGTGATGCCAGGCAACATCAGCCAGGCGCCGCTCGTATCTGGGACAATCTTGGGGGCAATTCCAGGGTGCTTCCGGCGCGAGATCGAGCGCGCATTTCCGCATGGCATCCCCAGTTGCGTAGGTCCGGCTCTGAAAGTGCTTGCAGTCTTGGCGCATTGCCATCTCGATAGTGTGCCATCCTCAAGGGATGTCTACCCCTCATCTTCGAGCCGAAGCCGGCGAATTCGCAGAAACCGTCCTCATGCCAGGAGACCCCCTCCGGGCCAAATTCATCGCCGAAAACTATTTCGATGACCCCGTCTTGGTGACAGACGTTCGCAACATGCTGGGCTATACGGGGACCTACAAGGGTAAGCCGATCTCGATCCAGGGTTCCGGAATGGGAGTGCCTTCCATCTCCATTTATGCCACCGAACTCATCCGCTTCTATGGGGTGAAGAACATCATCCGGATTGGGTCTTGTGGCGCCCTGACAGACGATCTGGCCCTGGGTGACGTTGTCATCGGTGTTGGTGCCGGAACCGATTCCCTGGTGAATCGGACACGACTGAATGGTTGGGACTTCTCCGCCACCGCCGACTTTGCGCTGACTCGTTCAGCCGTGGAAGCTTCTGAGGCTCGAGGCCTGAACTATCAGGTAGGAAATATTTTCACCTCTGACCTGTTCTATGACCCCAACGAAGGTTCGTTTGACATCTTGGAGCGTTATGGCTTCTTGGCTGTTGAGATGGAAGCTGCAGGCCTCTATGGCCTAGCCGCCGAACATGGCATTGCTGCGCTCGCCATATGCACCGTGAGCGACCACATCAAGACCAAGGAAGTGATGTCTGCCGAAGATCGCCAGACCAGCTTCCATGACATGATGTTGGTCGCTCTCGATACCGTTCTTGCTATTGGCTAGCTCTCGCTATTTTCTAGCTGAGCCGGTCAGCCTCATTGATCAGGTCAACCAGTTCTTGGATCTCCGAAGAATTGTCCGAGAGTACGTCGGCTTCTGCGGCCACACTGCTGAGGGTGATCTCTTCGGCGTACTGGCTTTGTCGAAGAATTTCGGCATAGGCGGCAACGGTGACAGCGAGACGGAAATCGTCGGCGGCTTTGTCCCAGGAGTCTTCAAGAATCGAACCAGTGAGCTCCAGTCGAGTCTCTCGAACATCACGAGTCTCGGGATCTTCCCAACGCAGGGCTACGGTTCCCAAGCGGTCTCGACCACGGACTCCACGAGCAAGTTCCAGCTCATAGAGGGCCGTGACCTGATGGCCCGATCCGAGCTCTCCCGCATCAACATCATCGTTGCGGAAGTCGTCGTCGTGCACGGCCCGGTTCTCAAATCCGATGAGGCGATAAGCAATGACATTGTCGGAGTTGAACTCGACCTGAATCTTGGAGTCGATGGCAACGGTGATGAGGTTGGACAAGAGATCATCGGTGAAGATCTTCTGAGCTTGTTCTTCATCATTGACATAGGCATAAAAGCCGTCGCCGTCATCGGCCAGGGTCTCCATGACAACGTCATTGAAGTTGCCCATGCCGACTCCGACAGTGACCAGCTGGATGCCACGATCAGCGTCGCCACGAATGAGGCGAACGAGCCCGTCCGGGTCAGTGAGCCCAACGTTGGCTACGCCGTCTGATGCCAGGATCACCCGGTTGATGCCCCCACGTTGGAAGGATTCATCGGCCAGGTCATAGCCAAGTTGCAGGCCTGCTTCGAGGTTGGTTGAGCCTCCGGGACGAAGATTGTCAATGGCATCAAGGATGACATCGCTGTCTCGAACAGAGGTTGGAGGCAAGATCACATCACCGGAACTGCTGTAGGTAACGATGGCAACGGTGTCGCCACCATCAAGCTCTTGCACCAGATTCCTGAGCGCAATCTTGACCAAGCCAAGCCGGTCATCACGGTCCATCGAACCGGAAGTATCAACCACGAAGGTGAGGCTGGCGTCCGCCCGGTCGGCGTAGCGAACTTCTTCGGCTTGCACGCCAAGGCGAACAATCACGTTTCCTTCATTGAAGGGTGATGGCCCAGCATCGGCAACAACGGTCAGTCCGTCACGTGGTGCTGGGTAGTCATAGTCAAAGGTGTTGACGTATTCCTCAACTCGCACCGAAGCCGTTGGCGGCAGAACCCCATCATTGAGGAACTGGCGGCCAATGAAGTAGCTGGCAGTGTCAACATCGAGGGCGAAGGTTGAAAGAGGATCTCGGTCAGTCTCGACGAATGAGCGAACCCCGTAGTCCTTGAAGGTGTTGCTGGCTTCGGGCTCGCGTGGTTCGACCGGAGCTTCGGCGTCAAAGAACCCTGCGCCCCCTTCAACCGCTGCGGCTCGTGAACCTCCATCAGAATCGGCTGCTGCTGTCTCCTCCTCCATGGCATCTTCATCAGACTCATCACGGTCGGCGTAGGTTGCCTCCGGACGTTCTGAGTCAGAATCGAGTGAGAAACCGTCCTCGGCATCGTCGCTAGAGGCATTGGTCGTCGCAGTGGAGGAGTCGCTTTGACCCGAGCCACCTTCAAAGAGACCGCCTTCGGCGTCACCGGCTGTTCCGCTGTCGGATCCACCGCAAGCACTAGCGATAAGGCTCGCTGCCATCAGTGTGGCCAGGAGCTTTGTGCCCCTGTGAGCCTTGCTCGGTTGTGTGTTTCCCACGGTTGTTCGTTGACTTCGTCTTGCCTGAGTTTTCCGCATGCCGGACTATGGCGGTTCCCGACCGTCTGTGGTTCCCCAATTCATCGGTCCGTCATATTTCCGACATTTGGTGAATGCTTTGTGACCATCTGGGGTCGCCCAACGGGCAAGGGTTCGACTAGTCCGTTTGGCCCTGTAACTGGCCGCTGGATCGACATTTTGGCGATGTTGGTCCCCCACCCTGAGCGACTAAGGTGTGAGAAGTTGTCATCATGACAAACTGTTGAAAACCAATAGCTGGCCAAATACCAGCTGTTGGACCACGAAAAGGAGTTCCCTCATGGGCATTTTTGATAAGGCAAAAGACATGGCCGGCGACGGCGGTCTCGACGACATGGTCGACAAGGCCAAGGACGCAGTCGACGAGCACGGAGACAAGATCCCTGGTGGACTTGGTGACAAGGCAGCAGATGCCTTGGACAAGGCCTCCGACCTGGCCGACAAGATCCCCGGACAGTAACCCTTCCGGGTCCTGAACTAACCGTTCTGGCACCGGTAGAGCACGCAGCTGCGTGCTCTACCGGTGCCAGTTCGAGTTTTGGAGCCCAGCGATCGCCGCGAACGTCTTGGCAGATCCCAAAGAAGAAGTTGAGAGCGTAGCGAGCAACTTCAAGAAACTCGAAGGCCCTCCGGGCCTGAGAGTTTCAGCCGACAGAGCCTTCCATTTGCAGCTCGATGAGGCGACTCCACTCGACTGCGTATTCCATGGGCAGGGTGCGGGTGACAGGCTCGATGAAGCCGTTGACGATCATGCCAATGGCTTGCTCTTCGGAAAGCCCACGACTCATCAGGTAGAACAGCTGCTCGTCTGCCACCTTGGAAACGGTGGCTTCGTGACCGATCTGGGCGTCACGCATCCCAATCTCCATATAGGGATAGGTGTCGCTAACCGAGTCGTCATCGAGGATGAGTGCGTCACACTGCACATGACTCTTGCAGCCATAGGCACCATCTTCTACCCGGACTAAGCCCCGGTAGCTGGAGCGTCCACCGTCTTTGGAGATCGACTTGGAGATGATCTTGGAGGTTGTTTCTGGAGCGAGGTGCACCATCTTGGCACCGGTGTCTTGATGCTGACCCTTGCCCGCATAGGCAACGGACAAGACCTCGCCGGTGGCCTTGGGGCCAGCGAGCCAGATGGCCGGGTACTTCATGGTCAGGCGGCTACCGATATTGCCGTCAATCCACTCCATGTGCCCTTCGGCTTCAACCCAGGCCCGCTTGGTCACCAGGTTGTAGACGTTGGAGGACCAGTTCTGGATGGTGGTATAGGTGACGTGAGCGTTGGGCTTAACAATGATCTCGACCACGGCGGAGTGCAGTGAGTCCGAGCTGTAGACGGGGGCGGAGCAGCCTTCGATGTAATGAACCTTGGAGCCTTCATCGGCAATGATGAGGGTGCGTTCGAACTGGCCCATGTTCTCGGCATTGATGCGGAAATAGGCCTGCAACGGCATCTCTACTTCGACACCCGGTGGCACATAGATGAAGGAGCCACCAGACCAGACCGAAGAGTTCAGGGCCGAGAACTTGTTGTCATTAGGTGGGATGATCTTGCCGAAGTACTCCTTGACCAGCTCGGGGTACTCGCGAAGGGCGGTGTCCATATCGGTGAACAAGACACCTTGGGCTTCGAGATCTTCACGGTTGCGGTGGAAGACCACTTCGCTTTCGTACTGGGCGGTTACTCCAGCCAGGTATTTGCGTTCGGCCTCAGGGATGCCGAGCTTCTCGTAGGTGTCCTTGATGGCGTCGGGAAGGTCGTCCCAATCATTGACCTGACCTTCGGTCGGCTTGATGTAGTAGTAGATGTCATCAAAGAAGATTCCGGAGGTGTCGCCACCCCAGTTTGGCATTGGCCGCTTAAGGAACCGTTCGTAAGACTTGAGACGGAAGTTGAGCATCCAATCGGGCTCACCCTTCATCCAGGAGATCTCCCGCAACATGGCCTCATCCAAGCCGCGCTGAGGCTTGAAGACATAGTCCTCTTCGTCGCTCCAGCCGAGCTTGTATTTGTCGAGATCGAGAGCGTCGGGGGCAATCGTCATGCCGGTCTCCAGGATTGAAAAGCAGTCAGGAACAACTGCCGAATAATTAGCACTACCGCCATAGTAACAAACCCCTCTTGACTTTGGAACTAGTCGATCCTGCGTAGATCTTTGGCGTAGCTTCTGCCGCGCTCGATGTAGGCAGCTACGCCGTAGGAAATCATCTCCGGCGCAACACAATCAGGCCGAATTTTGGCCGGAATGCCAAGGGCCATGGCCCCACCGGGAACCTCAGTGTCATTGGTAACAACCGCATTGGCTCCGACCAGCGCACCGGTGCGCACCACGGCCCGGTGAAGCACGACGGCTCCGTTGCCAACAAGCGAGCCACTCTCAATTGTGCACCCTTCCAGATGCACGATGTGGCCAATCACACAATCGTCGCCAACCGTGGTCGGCCACTCCGCCGTTGTGTGCAAAACCGACCCATCTTGGATCGATGTCCTGTCCCCAATGACAATCTTGCCCTCATCACCCCGCAGCACAGCGCAGGGCCAGACCGAGGAGTCTTCGCCAATCTCAACATTGCCGATGATCACAGCCTCGGGATGGATGAAGGCACTGGGATGAATGGTCGGCTCGATATCGCCGAGAGCGTAGATAGGCACGGCGCAAACCTAGCCGAGCGACCCGCCAGGCAAACAATAGCTACATGACCAGTGGCTACATGACCGACTGCTACATGACGTCGCGCAGGTCCATAGCCAGGGCTGATGCCGACAGCAGCACCAAGGCAGCAACGGTCACATAGGCCACTGGCTCCAACCGCTGCACGTCGAAACGAATGTCGGATCGCCCCTTCACCTTCTGAGTCACCTTCTCGGCCAAGGCAACAATGGCGTGGCCACCGTCCAGCGGGGGAAGTGGCAATAGGTTCACGATGCCAATGGCACAAGACAAGATCCCGAACCATTCCAGCGAGCTGATCCAGCCGCCGTCAACTGACTGCCCCGTGTATTGGGCCTGAGAGACCGGCGACATGAATCGAACCGGAGCTTCAACCGAGTCCGGACGAAAAACTGCCCCAACATAGGTACCAATACTGGTCACCCACAGCCACAGGGCCTCACCGGTAGCGGAGATCACGATCCAGAGATTGTCCAGCCCACCCTCGAAGGCCACGCCGAAGCTGGCGCCTCGCAGAAGGTTGGCGGCGGTGAACGCCAGGACGGCAGAAACGAGATTGACCATAGGCCCAGCCAGGATCGTCTTGAGTCGTCCATTGTGGGAGGCCGCTCGATAGGTGCCGTGCTCGGGAACGCCGGGTGGCAACTCCGATGTTGGAGTCATGCCCCACAACTTCACATAGCCGCCAAGGAAAATAGCTTTGAGCCCATAGCGACAATCACCAATATCGAAACCAATGATCTCTGGCCCAAATCCCCAGAAGAATTCGGTTGGGTCCATGCCGGAGCGACGGGCGGCGATGAGGTGTCCACCTTCATGGGTCAGAACAATGATCCCGATGAACAGCAAGAGCCAGAGGCCGCTAGGCGCAAGAATGCCGAGCAGTGCGAGTGAGGCGACGGTGATCCCCGCCCAAACGGGCGAGATTCTGAGGTTGGACAAGATGACTCTCTTCTGGTGCGGGAACAGCAGGGATCCACACAAGACCACGCGAACGCGGGCAACAAAAGTCAACTTGAGCAATCAGGAACGTTCACCCAGATTGGACTAGGCCATTTGGCCTACGGGTCCTGCTGTCCGCCCGAACCTTTGCCCAATGGGTCCCCCGGATCAGAAGCTACGTCAGGAAGACGAGCCGAAGGTTCCGTATTGGCCCTTGAAGAACACCATCGGATCAGCTTCGCCTACGACCTCAAGGTGCACGACTCGCCCAACGATCAGGATGTGATCACCAAGCTCCACTACCTGATCCAGCGTGCAGTCAATCACGGCGTTGCTGCCGGGCAAGATGGGAGCGCCGGTGCCTGGGGCTGGGGTCCATTCGACCCCAACGAACTTGTCATCGGACCGAGAGGCCATCACGCCGCACAGTTCCATCTGGTCAAGCGCCAGCACGTTCACACAGAACCCACCAGCCTCCTGGATGGCTGGGCCGCTGGTGGATCCCGTACCGAGGAAGAAGCCCACTAAAGGCGGATCGATCGAGATGGAAGCGAACGAACCAATGGCGACACCCTTGGGCTGCTCGCCGTCCAGGCTGGTCACAACCGTCACGCCGGTCGGAAATTGTCCGAGCACATTTCGGTAGTCGGCTGGGTCGATTTGTGGATCTTCGCTCATGAGTGCGCAGTCTAGACAGGTTGCCTCAGACAGCCTGAATCGACACTGCCTGTATTCGCACTGCCTGTATTCGCACTGCCTGTATTCGCACTGCCTGTATTCGCACTGCCTGTATTCGCACTGCCTGAATCGACACTGCCTGAATCGACACTGCCTGGATCAGGCTGTCTAGATCAAAGTTGCCGGAACCGAAGCGCGAACGCCAGAAAACAAAACCAGCTTCTCGCGAGCCGCCACTACCTCACACGCGCCACCGGCCAGTTCATTGGCTCGAATGACGGCCTCGGCTACCCAATCATCGGAGTGAGACGGATCATGATGGAACAGAACCAAACGGCGGGCACCAGACTGGATGGCGACTTCAACCGCATAGGCCACCGTCGAATGACCCCACTCGGTCTTCTGGGCAAAGTCTTCCTCGTCGTACTGTGCGTCGTGGATCAAGACGTCCACGTCTCGACAAAGCTCAAGGACTGAATCTGATACCACCATCGAACCGTCAATGGGTTGCTGATGGTCGGGAATGTAGGCAACCGATCCTTCGCCGTACTCGATGCGATAGCCATTGGTCGGACCGATGTGTTCGACTGGACGAACCAGAACCTCAACCGAACCGCAAGTGAGCCGAGCCTCCGACGTCTCCACAAAGCTGACAGTGCCAGGCAACACGTGAAGATCAACCGGGAACAGGGGTGGGCGAACGAAGGCCTGCACGGCTTCTTGCAGGTTTCCCTCTTCTTGGACCGGGCCAACGACGACCAATTCTGCCTCATCATTGAGCAAGGGAACAAAGAAGGGCAGGCCCTGCACATGGTCCCAATGCAGATGCGTTACAAGTGCCGTGCCCCGAAACGGTTTGATCGATGTTGCGCCGTCCGGCTTCTGCTCCGCCAACTGCTGAGCTTCCATCCGCTCGGCCTTCAACCGGTCACCCAAGTATCGCACGCCGGTCCCGAGATCAAGAATGATGGGATCCTCAGATCCACAATGCAGCACAACACATGACGTGTTGCCGCCAACGCCAACCGTTGACAGGCACGAGCACGGGGTCGAACCCCGTACCCCGAAAAACTCGATTTCAATCATGCGGTCCCATTCATGTTGATCTTGCTCAACGAACCTAGGTCACCGAGTTAGGCCCCGTAAAGGGTTTGTGAATAAGGTCTCACCATGACTTCTGGCCCGCATGCCCCCATCAGTCAAGGTTTCGTGGCGGTAGTGAAGCAAGATTGCCCGACCTGCGAACTGGTCGTGCCCGCCCTGGAACAGCTGGCTATCAGACTGAACGAGGCTGGTAGTTCGCTGACGATCATCAGCCAAGACGACCCAAACTTCCCCCAGTTCGAAGCAGCAACGGCCCAGATAGTCGATGACCGGACCCTTGATTTCTCCTGGCATAACCAGATCGAAACCGTACCGACCCTGCTACTCATCAAGGACGGTAAGGAGACGAACCGGACCGTTGGCTGGTCACGAGAACAGTGGCAGGACCTGACAGGAGTGAGCGACCTTGCCCCTGACTTGCCCGAGCAACGGCCCGGATGCGGTTCACTGTCGGTTGACCCAAACCTGACCGATGAACTCACTGTTCGCTTCAGCGGATCAACTCTTCACAGCAGGCGTATCGAGATTGCTGCCCTGGAAGATGAGATGGAGGCGGGTTTTGACCGCGGTTGGAGTGACGGGCTCCCGGTCGTGCCGCCCACTGAGGCCCGAGTCCTGCGCATGTTGGAAGGCACAACACGCAACCCTCAAGACACAGTCGCCATCATCCCGCCCGACCTGGTGGAAGCAACGGTTGAACAAATCGCCATCAACGCCGTACTAGCCGGATGCAAGCCCGAGTATTTCCCAGTCGTGCTGGCAGCCGTCGAGGCCGCCTGCAGCCAAACCTTCAACATGCACGGCCTGTTGGCCACCACCTATTTCTCTGGCCCCGTCATCGTGGTCAACGGTCCGATCGCCGAACGCATTGGCATGAACGGCGCCAACAACGCCTTCGGTCAAGGAAACCGCGCCAACATGACCATCGGGCGAGCCCTCCAGCTCGTCATTCGCAACCTTGGCGGTGGCAGGCCAGGCACAACGCGCCAGGCTGGCATCGACATGGCCGTGCTTGGCAACCCGGGCAAGCTTTCCTTCTGCTTCTCCGAACGGGAGCACGACTCCCCTTTCACTCCCATGAGCACGGCCCGTGGCTTGGAAGCGGGGGCTGACGCCCTCACCCTCTTCGCTGGCCAAGGGCCAACACCCATTGCCGACCAGATTTCACGGACACCAGAGTCGCTGGCCCGCTCCATGGCCGCCGTTCTACGAACAGTGGCACACCCCAAACTCATCATTGCCTTTGACGCCATGCTGGTGGTGACTCCTGAGCACGGACGAATCTTCAGCGAAGCTGGCTGGGACCGAGAACGACTACTCGCTGAACTTGAGCAGCTGCTCCTTCTTGATGGGGATGAGCTGGTCCGAGGGGCAGACGGCATTGCCGAGGGTTTGCCCGACTCGGTTGCTGGTACCCAGATGCCCAAGTTCCGCCCCGGCGGCCTGCATATTGTGCATGCAGGCGGCGATGCGGGGCTGTTCTCTGCCATCATCGGTGGCTGGGTGAGTGGTCCAATGGGCAGCGAACTCATCACGGTCGAGATCAAACCATGAGAAGACGCACCTTCCATCACAGCCCCCATTCCATCTCACCTGCCATCCACCCTCTGCCTAGGAGCCACCCGTCATGACCATTGTTCTTGATCCAACCGCAGGCAAGCCAGCGGCCTCCATCGAAACGGTCCCTCGGCCAGCCAGCCTGGATGGCCTCACCATCGCCTTGCTGGACATCTCCAAAGCTCGGGGAGACATCTTCCTCGATCGAGTCGATGAACGACTCGGCGAACTCGGTGTCACCACCAAGCGATTCAAGAAGCCGACGTTTGCCAAGCCAGCACCCGTTGACCTACGACACGAGATTGCCACCAGCTGTGATGCGGTGATCGAAGCGCTGGCTGATTGAGGCAGTTGCACGTCATGCAGTGTGCATGACATCGCTGACCTGGAACGACGAGGGATCCCGGGGGTCTTTGTTGCTAGTGAGGTCTTCATTGGTGCCGCCGAGACCCAGGGAGATGCATTGGGATTCCAGCCCGAACGACTCTTTGTTGAGCATCCAATCCAGGACCGTACCGATGAGGAGATGCGGGCCATTGCCGATCAGGCGGTGGACATCCTCATTGCCAAACTGACCGGGCAGAACTAGCTGCCTTAGGAACATCTACACCGGGAAGAATCAGCAGCTCAGAACGGTTAGAAGGTATACGGCCGCCGTGCTCGTCCCGGATCCATGCCGCCGCCCGGTGAAGGTTGACAGCACGGCGGTTGTACCCCAGTCCCCTCCACTTCGAGTGCGACCATGCGGCCGTGCAAGATCGTCAGTCCTCCCAGATTTCTGACCCGTAGGGTCGGTTGCGCTGGGGAGCAGCGTCCCGCTTCCACACCAAGACCTTGCGCTTGAAATAGCAGACCTCTTCGCCTCGCTGATTGATGCCCTTGGTTTCAACCGCAACGATCCCCCGGTCACCCTTCGACGTTTCTCTCGTTGAGAGCACCCGCGTCTCGGCGTAGATGGTGTCGCCATGGAAAGTTGGCTTGGAGTGTTTCAGGGTCTCGATCTCCAGGTTGGCAATGGCAGCACCCGATACGTCGGCCACACTCATGCCAAGCACCAGGGAGTACACCAGATTTCCAACCACCACATTCTTCTTGTGCACCGTCTCGTTCTCAGCAAACCAGGTGTTGGTGTGCAGCGGGTGGTGATTCATGGTGATCATGCAGAACAGATGATCGTCGGCTTCAGTAATGGTTTTACCCGGCCAGTGTTTGTAGATGTCACCGACCTCGAAGTCTTCGAGGTAGCGGCCAAAGGGACGATCGTGCTCAGTCATGGGAAGCAGCCTACTTCGAACGGTCGGATCGGTCGAAGTTCAGACCCGTCCAGTAGTTGACTTCCCGAAAGCAGTATTTGCGCTCTGCCTGATCTATTCTCCTTGCCCATGACACAGCCTGATTTGCAAGATGCCGCCTCTGCCATCGAGCTCGCATCCAACATTGTCCGGGGAGCGACCGCTCACCTGGCCGCCACCGGGTCAGTTGATGACGACCAGGTCCTGGCCTATGACCTGGCCCATGCCGCAGCCGCGGTCGAGACCGCCCGATCCATGCTGGACTATGGAGCCAAAGGCGACATCGAAGCCAAGTTCACTTGCATCTTTGTTGCTGATGCAGTGAGTGAGCTTGGAGCCAAGATTTGGGGTCGCGAAACCCAATGGAACTGTGATTCAACCGCCTTGGATTCAGCCCGCGAGTTTGTTGCTATCTGGCGAGACCCAGCAGTGCTAGCTGCACTGGCTTTCGAGGATGGACCACGTCACCTGGATCCGGAGTTTGATCTGGTGCAGGACACCTTCCGTCGCTTCGGCGAAGAAGAGATCAAGCCTCACGCCGAGCACATTCATCGCACCAACAGCGATATTCCTGAAGAGATCATCCAGGGCTTAGCCGAGATCGGTGTCTTTGGCCTTTCCATTCCCGAGGAGTATGGAGGTTTCGCCGGTGGCGGTGAGAGCGACTATTTCGGCATGGTCATCGCCACTGAAGAACTCAGCCGGGCAAGCCTGGGAGCTGGTGGCTCACTGATAACTCGCCCCGAGATCCTGGCCCGAGCACTTGAAGCTGGCGGAACCGAAGAGCAGAAGCAGGCCTGGCTCCCCCGACTTGCAACCGGCGAAATCATGAACGCTGTCGCCGTGACCGAACCCGACTTTGGATCTGATGTTGCCGGCGTCAAGGTCACCGCCACCAAGAGTGAAGACGGAACCCAGTGGCTGCTCAACGGGGTGAAGACCTGGTGCACGTTCGGCGCCCGAGCCGACATCTTGATGGTCCTGGCCCGAACCAACCCCGACCGATCATTGGGCCACAAGGGACTATCGATCCTGATCGTGCCCAAGGAGCGGGGTGATGCCCATGGGTTTACGCAGGAACAAGACGGCGGCGGCAAGCTGGAGGCCCGCCCCATTGACACCATTGGCTATCGGGGCATGCACTCCTATGAAGTGGCCTTCGAGAACTTTGCGGTCCCGGCCGAGAACCTGATTGGGTTGGAAGACGGTGAAGGTCGCGGATTCTATTTCCAGATGGCGGGTTTCGAGAACGGTCGGCTGCAAACCGCGGCCCGTGCCGTTGGTGTCATGCAGGCGGCGTATGAAACAGCCAAGGAATACGCCGAGAACCGGGTGGTCTTTGGAGCCCCCATTGCCGACTACCAGCTGACGCGGGCCAAACTCACGCGCATGGCGGTCATCATCCAAGCCTCTCGCCAGTTCGCCTATTCGGTCGGCAAGATGATGGCCAAGGGTGAAGGCAAGATGGAAGCAACCCTGATCAAGGCCTATGTCTGCAAGGCGGCCGAATGGGTCACTCGTGAAGCCATGCAGATCCATGGCGGCATGGGATACGCCGAGGAGTACGACGTGAGCCGCTACTGGCTGGACGCTCGGGTCTTGTCAATCTTCGAAGGTGCGGACGAAACCCTGTGTCTCAAGGTGATTGCCCGAACCCTGGTTCGCGAAGCGGGCTAATCAGCGAAGCGGGCTAGTTCAGCCGCACCAGCAGTTCAGGGGCAACTGACATCGTTGATGGGGCCAGCTGATCGGGGGCGACCTTGCCATCCGGTGTGTGAATGCCATTGATTCGGTTGAGATCAACGATCGTGCAATCGTTTCGCTGGTCAGCGTCACAACGCGCCTTGACTTCTTCCCAGATGACCGTCGGCAACCAGACTCCGGGGCCCATCACTATCCAGACCGGCCGACCTGTCGATTCAGCCTCATCAATCTGGTGAAGGGCCTCCCGGCTCACGAGAGCTTGACCCGCCCCACCGTCATCGATTCCCGCAGCATCAGTCCAAACCACCAGAGGCTTCTCGAAGTCTTCTTCGGTCACTTGAGGGCCCACTCCTGAATCGAAGCCCCAGTGTTCTTCCAAAACCAGCCGCGCCTCGGTGCGTGGATTCTGGGCGAGAACAAGCCTGTTACACAACCACCAGAGCGGGCCAACGCCGGGTTGACGGCTCAAGAGCTGGCGACAGGCAGTTATGAGGGCCCGTGGTTCGTTGGCGAAGAATCCGAGAGCGTCCGCTGCCTCCTCGACCAGCAGGCCAGAATCAACTCCCCTCGATCGGGCAACGAAGCGCAACTGTTCAATGGGGTGCACCCTTCAAGGCTAGGGGGAGGCGGATCAAGGCACCGTGCGCTAGCGAAGAAGAATGCTCTCGACAGAAAGATCGCTGCCAAAGCTCGGTCAGACGGCTGAATCTGCGCTAGCCTCGCACGCCGTGGCCCTAGCAACCGACGAGATGATCCTCGACTCCATTCGAGGCAAAGGTTTTCCAGTCCGTGACTGGCTTACGTCGTTCCCACTGGTGATGGTCGTGTTGGACCCATTCACCAACGAGAGCGCCTGGATTCTGGAAACGGCAGGCAAGTTGCTTGAGCATTTCCAGCCCTCAGACGTTCGCACCGCCTTCCTGGTTGCTGCCAGCGACGATGACTGCCGCCAGTTCCTAGGTCCCTATGCCGAGCGATTCTTGACCTTTGCTGACCCGGAGCGCAAGACGATTACTCAGCTTGGCCTTGAACAGCTGCCCGGCCTGGCCATCATCCAGCCAACCCTCGAAATTCAAGTTGTTGATGGATGGAACCCACAAGGTTGGCACGACCTAGTCTCGCCTCTGGCCAAGATGCTTTCTTGGAGTCTGCCGCTCATTCCCGCACCCGGTGACCCTGCCCCATTTGTCGGCACACCGGCCCAGGGCTAGTCGAGTCAAGAACCATGGTGGCCCAGCGCCTTGAGCGCATGGTCGATCGTGTTCGTCAGTGGCGCAGCGGTTCATCAACCGGCCAGCTGAGCGCACCCGTCATCGTTGCCGCCGGTCTGCCAGAAACAGACCTTCCCCGACTTCGAAAGATCATCGATGATTGCCTTCTCGCTCGAGGCGGCGAACTCGCCGCCCGACAACGGGCAACGGCCATTGCAGCCACCTTCCTGGGCCTGAATGAAGATGGCCGTCGCAGCTTCTTTCGACTCCTGGCCGACGAGTACGATCATGACGACGAAGCCGTTGATCAGTGCATGGCCATGGTCAGTGCCAGCCAAGATCTGAACGAGCGTCGGATTGCCGAACTCGCTCTAGCTGAAGCCCTGCGACCGAGGCGGGAACGGCTGCTCCATCGGTTTGTCGGGCTTGAAGGTGGGCTCGGTTTCCTGGTTGATCTTCGCGAGGAACTGCTGATTCATCGCCGCGACGATCCGCCAATGGCTGCGGTCGACGATGACCTTCGCCTGCTATTGGAAACCTGGTTTGACCTCGCACTGCTGCGCCTTGAACGGTTGACCTGGGATGACACGCCAGCTGCCCTGTTGGAGAAGTTGATCCAGTACGAAGCGGTTCATGCCATTGAGTCCTGGGATGACCTACGCGGCCGACTTGGGCCCGGTCGGCGTTGCTACGCCTTCCTCCACTCGATGATGGCTGGTGAGCCTCTGATCTTTGTTGAAGTTGCGTTGACTCAAGGAATTGCCAGTGAGCTGGCACCCTTGCTCGATCATGACGCGGATCGGAATAACAGCTCGTCGGCTGATACCGCCATCTTCTATTCGATCTCGAACTGCCATCGAGGCCTCGCTGGAGTGTCGCTTGGAGACTTCCTGATCAAGAAGGTGGTGGAGGATCTGGCCCTGGAGTTACCCAACATCAAGACCTTTGCCACCCTGTCTCCCATCCCAGGGTTCCGACGCTGGCTCACTAACCAGCTGGAAATGCAGGTCGAGATCATTTCTCCCGAGTTGGACAGTTTTCTCACACCCAATGAGTCTGCCCTCATCAGTCCGGACGATCCTTCCAAAGCAGCGGCAGTTCTTCTCGAACTGATCTCATCGACTACGACGCCTCCCCGAGTCAGCCTTGATCCGCTTCAGGGGGTTCTGACGCGACTTGTCGCTAGTTATCTCAGCGGAACCAAGTCCCTCGGGGAAACAGCTTCGAGCAAGCGCTCCGCACGGGCGATTGACCCGGTCGCCCATTTTCATCTCTCCAATGGGGCCCGAATCGAACACATCAATTGGTGGGCCAATCCCAACCAGACCGGATGGGAGCGCAGCTTGGCCTTCATGGTCAACTACCGGTACATGCCAGGCGAGATCGAGTCCAACCACGACGACTACGTCGCTCACGGTCGGGTCACGATGGCCGATGGTCTCCAGAAGCTTCTTACGGTCCAATAAAGACAAGCCCAGGCGCATCAAAAAGTTCGGCAGCCCTGACGAAGTAGAAGCCAGGACTGCCGATGCTGCCTACTTCAGGAACAATGGGTCGGATGTTCCCTCCAAACCGACCCAAGATTTCTTGTTGTATTAGCAGGACCCCCACCGCAGGGTCATCCGCAGTATGACGGAGTCCCACCAATGGGTCTGTAACCCCGATCACGCAAGTCGTGTGACTTCCGTCATGCAGACACCACAAGATTTTGTGACGATCAGCAATCTGACTTAGATGGCGGCTAACTCCGCTGGGTTGAGAACCACAATTCCACCCCGGCGAGTTTCAATCAGTTGCTCCGCTCGGAATTGCGCCAACACCCGAGCAGTCGCTTCGCGGGTTGCGCCAACCCAATCAGCCAACTCTTGTTGAGTGAGCGAAAGCTCTACACCTCGCTCAGTTCTGGCCACAAGATCGATACCGTCCACGACGGTCTGCCCTTCGGCAACCAGGGCAATCAAGGTCGAAGCGATCCGAGAACTCAATGAACCGCCACGGGCAACATACATGGCCGCTGCTTGACGAATGCGTCGAGCCATTGATTGCATGATCCGCAACGCCGCATCCGGGTGAGCAGCCAAGAACAGACGGAAGTCTTCGGTGCTCACGACTAAGGCGATGACAGGGCCCTTGGCCACCATGGAAGCCGATCGGGGCAAGCCATCAATGGCGCACATTTCACCGATCAGATCGCCCGCCTTGCGTTGGCCAATCAAGTGCTGGGTGCCAGCTTCTCCAACCAGGGTGATGCACACCAGCCCAGACTCGATTGCAAACACGGTGTCGCCGACTGAGCCCTCGTTAGCTAGATACGACCCGTCGGAGTAGTGCCGCACGCGTCCAACTGCCCGAATGTCCGCCCACTCTGATTCTGACAAATCTCGTACTGACACAGGTTCCTCCCAAAGTCAGCTTTCCCGATCCCCCAACTAGCACCACAGTTCAAGGGAGCCCAGCGAGTCTATCCCCAACTTGACCGCCAGTACCGGTGACAATTCCGTGTAGGCTTGTTCCCTGTACCTTGGGCGGCCATCGATACGGGAGAAACTTGTGACAAAACAAACAGGAGCAGCCAGTCAGCTCTGTGAGCATGGCGAAGTAGCAGCTGCTTGTCTTGATTGTTTTGCAATGCCGCAACCCCTGGCTCCAAAGAAGAAACAGAATCAGCGAACGACGAAATCGCCTACGAGCGAAAACGACCTGATCGCTCCGCTGACCGGCTCACTGGACCTATCGCTGCGGGTGGAAGATCCAAAAGTCGCCCTTGGACAAACCCTGCTCACAGCCCGCACCTTCCCTCACCACCTGCGCCGCTCTGGGTGGGTCTATCTGCGGACCGCAGACCGGCTCGTAGCCCGAGCCAAGGTCAAGAAGGTCGTTTGGGAGCTCAATCGGGATTGTCTCGCCGACGGTGAAGCCCTCGGTGCTGGCATGTGTCTGGAAGTTGACCCAAAGACCTGGGATGACACCATTGATTCCGAACTTGGTGTTCTCGCCGAGATGCAGTCAAAGGGATACCGGTACCTGACCAGCGGCGACGAAGGCGAAGTTGTCCACTATTCTGGTGGCAAGCCAATTGACATGTCTCGCTTCGAAGATGACGAGGACGAGGACTAGTCCTGCCGTCCAACAGCTAGTCGGTTTCTTGCAGCAAATTGATTTCTAGCAGTTCAGTGACCTCACGAAACCCCTGACTGTCCAGGATCCAACCCAGTTCCTTGTCCGGACGGAAACGCCACCAGCGTTGCTGCTCGTCCAATCTGAGCTGTGAACCGTTTCCAGTCACCTGGTTGGCGCTCACTCGCGAGCGTGGACCAAGGAGGACCCGGGCCTGTTCGACAAGGCCTGCTTCTGGGTGCCATTGACGCGTCGCCACACGCAATCCCTGGGAACCGCCTTCGAGCCAGGCGACAGCCTGAACGAGCAGCTCGTTGGCGGCAACACCAACAGTGTCGGCGAGTTGGACAAAAGCCGCGTCTCGGAGCGCTTGTGCTGGCCGTCGAGCGCCGATACACGCAACCATGAGTTCACAAGCGCGGCGTGCGACGTCTTGCTCTGCTGTCAGACCCAAGCCCGACCCCGTCTCTTGATGGAGTAAATCGGTCGCCCGGACTGCCGCATCGGTGGCCAGCATTTCCAGTTCACGCAACCGTAAGCCAGCATCAATCGGAGGCGGAGCCCCCAGCGAGATTGCGCTGCCAGCGCGGCTGGGTGCCGCGATTGGCGTCGGCAGCGGACCAAGGACTCTGTCATACGCTTGAGCAGCCAGGGTGCCGATTGAGGGTGACGAGGGTTGTTCTCGATCAAAGAGCGAGACGATTCGTCCCTCACTCAACGTGTCCTTGCCGGGCCTTCCATCGCTGTCGCTCGCTGCATCGCTTGCTTGAGCTGCATCGCTTGCTTGAGTGGTGCGTCGGGCTCGCACTGCGTCTAACAGCTCAGTACGACCGCGCCCCCTCAACAAGAGAAGAACGAACGGGTCCTCGTCAATCGCATCGGCAACCAGATACGCCAGCGAGGCAGCATGCTTGCATGGATCACCCCAGTCCGGGCAACTGCAATCGGCCAAAACCTCACCCGAGACGGGGAGCATGCCAATGCCTAGCTCCAACGCATCACTCAACAGTTCGACAGGCAACTCGCCACTGAGCAAGGCCGCAGCGTGCCCGGACTTGCTGGCAATCAAGCCGGCGATCTGGTCCCAGTCATCATCATGGAGAACCTTGATTGACAGGTCAGCGACATATTCTTCTTGGCCGCTGACTTCGGCACGAACCGATCCGGGAAGGATCTCAGGCAACGAAACTCGACCTTGCCTGGCGTAGGTCCGCCCACGCGAGAGCCGACCAGTATCGGCAGTGAGGCTGGTCTCAAGAGCGGCGATCCATTCCTTGCCCCACCAGGTATTGCCGAATCTTCGAGCCATCAGGACATGACCTCATCGATCAGCGGCCCATCAGCCAGTGGCTCATCGCCAACATCGGGGCCGGTGACACTGGTCGAAAGCTGGACCAACTCGGCTAAGGCATCATCGCTGAGGTTGCCTATCCACTGTTCTCCTGAGCCAATGACACTGTCAGCAAGGGCTCGCTTCTGGCTCAGCAACTCTCGGACTCGATCCTCGACGGTGCCTTCGGTGACGAGGCGATGCACGGTTACCGTTTGGTCCTGACCAATACGGTATGCCCGGTCAGTTGCTTGGTCCTCGACTGCCGGGTTCCACCAGCGATCATAGTGCACCACATTCGTGGCACGGGTGAGATTGAGGCCAGTACCACCGGCCTTAAGAGACAGGATCAGGACAGGCAGTTTGCCCGTCTGGAACCGGTCAACCAGTTCCTGACGTTTCTTGATGCTGAGGCCACCGTGGAGCAGGTCAATCTCGACCCCTTGAGAGCCGAGATGATCCTTGATCAGGTTGCCCATCGTGACGTACTGGCTGAAGATCAGGGTGCTCTGACCTTGGCTGAGGGTGCTGGCCATGAGATCATCCAGAGCGGCCAGCTTGCCCGAGCGTCCGGCCAGCGGGGCCGTCTCTCCCAAATACTGGGCAGGGTGATTGGTGATCTGTTTCAGGGCGGTGAGCAACTTGAGGATCAGGCCGTGTCGGGCAATGCCATCATTCTGAGCCAGCTCGGCCAATACTTCTTTCGTGGTGGCCTGGTAGAGGGTGATCTGTTCTGGAGTGAGCGGAACAATCACGTCTCGTTCGATTTTTGGAGGCAGTTCTGGGGCAATGCCAGGATCGGTCTTCTTCCGACGGAGCAAGAACGGCTTCACCACCGCGTTGAGTCGCTCGATCGCTTCGGGGTCGCCGTCTCGCTCAATGGGTGTCGCCACACTCCGCCTGAATGTCTCCAGTGGACCAAGCAGGCCAGGAACTGTCCAGTCAAGGATTGACCAGAGCTCGCTCAGGCGATTCTCTACCGGAGTCCCCGTCAAAGCCAGACGTGAGTTGCCGGGGATTTGTCGCAGGGCCTTGGCCGTCCTGGATCGAGGGTTCTTGGCGTACTGCGCCTCGTCGGCCACCACCAGGTCCCACTCAACTTGGGCCAGAGTGGCAGCATCGCTGCGGATCACCCCATAGGTGGTGATCACGAGGTCACCCTTCTCGACGGTTCCCAGTGAGCGTGAAGAGCCGTGGAATCGATGGACGATCGTTCCTGGCAAGAAGCGGTGACATTCGCGCTCCCAGTTTGCCAGCAAGGAAGTCGGACAAACGACCAGGGTTGGGCCTTCACGGAGGGCATGCAGGGCCAAGAGCTGGATTGTCTTGCCGAGCCCCATGTCATCAGCCAGACACCCTCCCAGACCTAGAGAACACAGGTCCGACATCCAGGCCAATCCTCGCTTCTGGTAGGGGCGAAGTTCGGCTTTGAGTCCCGGTGGCTCTTGCTCCTCTCGTTGACCATCAAGGGCTAAGAGGCGGTCGGCCAGTTCCTTGATTGCGCCACGGATATCAACTGGTATGACCTCGCCTGCCCCCTCCAGCGTGTGAGCCCCGGCTCCATCCAGTTCAAGTCCCGAGCCCAATGCGGCGGCAAGGGCGTCAGCGGCGGAAATTTCTGGCACCCCGGCTCGCAGCCGCTCTCGTGCTTGGCGGTCCAGCCGGATCCAACGACCCCGGAGAGGCACCACTGGCCGCTTGGCCTCGGAAAGCACATCCAGTTCTTCTGGAGTCAAAGCGACCCCATCGAGCAGGAACTCCCAGTCGATCGACATGAGGCTGTCGAGATCGGTGACGGTTGGCAATGCACCGCTGGGGCTTGATGCACTGACGACAACACGACGTTCGAGGTCCGGGGCAACTAGCCCACTGGGCCAGCGAACGTCAATGCCAACCTGAGCCAGTTCATCAAGATGGTCAACCAGCGAGTCCAGCGACTCTTCGTCCAAATAGATGTGAGTCGGCGCCGATTGTTGCAGGCCTCGATCCAGGATCGGGCAGATCGCCGCGCCTCGACGTAGGCCAATCAGCAGATCTGACTCAGCTTCATTGCCGAATCGAACCTGAACTTCGACTGGAGCCCTCCACAAGTCGGCGGCATCGATCACCAGTGATGGATCCAGTTGGCTACGGAGAAGGAAAACCAGCGTCCACGGGTGGTCCTCCACAGCGGGCGGCACAACCCGAAGACTCAGCGCTGCCCCCGGACTGTGGGCCTGGTGCAAGTCACTAGCCCAGGACCGCAAATGAGGAATCCGGATGGCATCCTGCTCGGCGAACAACGGCGACGAAACAACCATGGCCGCGCCCGCGGTTCGTACCATCCGATCAGCAACCGCATCCCAACACATCGTGATCGCTTCATTGGCTGGCAGAATTCTTGATTCGTCAGCGAGAAAGCTGCCAGCGGGAACACAGTGGGCCGCGGCGGGAAGAGCCATGGCCAAGGCCTCAATATGATTGTGATCATCCGTCAGCAATGGCTTCAGCTGCCAGCACTCCCAACCGTCCTTGCTCACGCTGGGCAAGACTCGTCCGCCGGCCACAATCGCTAGCGCTGATCGAACCACGACGGCTAACGCCCGAACTGAAGGTGTCGCTGGCTGAGAAGTGGGCAAGGTGGCCAAAAACTCAATAGCCCGATCCATCGGCATGACTTGTGCCGGCACGGTTGTCTGTTGCGAGGGACGTTGCGGGTGATTCGGGTCCTTGACTATCAGATCCAGTTCGGTCTCGGAAAGCCCGTCGAATGAGGGCTTCAGCAGACCACCGATGCCACGAGGCTCCCACAGGGCAAACCAGGAGTGGCGCGGCGGGTCCACGGGAACGAAGGTCATCTCAACATGACCGAGATCGAGCTGGCCTCGAGTCGACCCACTTTGAGAGTCCGACAAAGACGGAACCAGGGTCAATGTAGGCCTGGAAGTCTTCACCCTCGTCCACTCTCCCATCCGACCGGCTGTATGGGCCACAGACTAGAGGGAACAGACGTTCGTCCCACTTCCAACAACGGAAATGCCTGGACACGGCTCGGCAGCTGGAGTCAGATGTGTTGGAATCGCCATTCCAACGAGGGAAGATCCATGAACGTCGATGAGCGAGCAATACTAGCGGCCAACAATAATGCGGACTTGTACGAGGCGATGTATTCGGCGCACGGCTTGGATTACGAAAGGCTGCCGTTCGCCTTCGTCGGCAAGCAAAACCCACCGCCTTTCTATTCCAATCTCACAACCCTTTCTCCAGACCACGCCCAAGAAATTGCACAACAGATCGAATCAGTAACAAAACGTTTCACGGGCCGGATCGGGCTGAAAGACAGTTTCTGCCAGCTGGAATTAGAAGGCTTTGATGCGTTGTTCTCTGCTTCCTGGATCTGGCGAGCCGGCGGTATTCAAACGCCAGTGAATTGGGAACCAGTCCTATCTGAGGAAGATCTTGTGCTCTGGGAAGATGCCTGGAACGGGTCTAACTCACCAACCCCCAATCGCATGTTCAATAGGGTGATGTTGAACCAATCCGACGTGACGTTCCTCGGAGTCAAGAGCAAGGGGCGATATGAGGCCGGTTGCATTGCTAACCGCTCGGACAGCTGTATCGGAATCTCGAATGTCTTCTCAAGAACTGAATCCACTCAATCTGCATCAAGCAGCATCTTCGCTCAGGCAACAGCGGCTGTCTCGTCCATTGATCCGCTCTTGCCAATCGTCGGCTACGAGTCTGGAGAAGATCTAGAATCAGCAAGCGCAGCTGGCTACTGCAGCGTGGGCGAGCTGCGCATCCTTCTCTCCAGCACCTAGAGCTAGAGGGGCCGGTCTCCAAAATCTGGACGTTCGGTCCGAGTCCGCTTCAACTCCCAGAAACCGGGAATCCGAGTCATGGTCACGACCGAGTCCCACAGCTTGAGCGAATCCTCAAGATTGGGAACCTTGGTAATCACAGGTCCAAAAATGCCCAGACGTGCTGTATCACCTGAATCTTTGTCTGAATCTGTGCTGTCTGACTTAGCACTGGCCGAGTTGGCATCAATCGCGATGATCGGGGTGCCAACGTCGGCACCCACCAGATCTAAGCCAGCATCCATGCGAGTGGCAATAACCTCATCCCACGCCTCGTCTTCCCAGGCGTCGAGGTGGCTGGCATTGAGACCGCAGGCAGCCAGCACGTCTTCCATGGCGAAATCGCGGTCACCATCATTGTGAATTCGTGTGCCTAGTTCCCAATACAGCTTGAAGAAGCCAGCATTGCCACCATCGCCACCGTCATTGGCGGCTCGCACCGACTCCAGCACTCGCAACATCTTGTGGGTTCGTAGATAGTGGGGGTAGTACTCACTATCTGGATCTGGCTCATTCTTGCGTAGCAAGCTGATTGGCTGCCAGGTGATGTTCAGGTTGCGCTCAGGAGCTACGACGTCGACGACCCAACGGGCCGTCACCCAACACCATGGTCATATGGGATCAACCCAAAACTCGATCTCCTCAGTCGGTTGTTGGGCGGGGGCGACAGGTTCAACCATGAACGAACCGTAGCGCGACAGCGAGCAACCTCATCCACTCAAGAACAGTGTCCACATTTCAGAAACTGCGGCCTAGAATTGACAGGATGTCTACTCGCGGGCTGTACAACGAGGCCCGCGTGTGTGGCGACATCCATGAAAGGTTACCAACGATGCGAGACCCGGCTTGAAGCAGAGTTCCTTGGCCCGCGCCCTGGCCAATGCCGAAACACGAGCCACCTTTATTGTTGCTGATCCGCCGCGCTCGTCATGGCTCGCGTTGTGGATGCCCGATCAGCCAATCGAGGGTGCCACCGAATCAGTCGATCTGATCCGACCAGGCATGGCCGCGGGGGTTCCACAAGAGTCTTTCTCCCCCGTCCGAGTCCAGCGACTCGCCACCCCAGTGATTCGATTCGAACTTCACGCAGTTATTCAGCTGTTGGGTACGCCATCCAGCGGAGACAACGCTGAGGATCGATCCCCGTCACTGCAAGCCTGGTCTGTGGCCACCCAGTCGTCCCTGGCCATGATCGCTGGCGGGCTTCTCCGACCTTCGGCAACACCTGCGGGCACCGATAGTTGGAGGCTCGGCCCCTTCACCAAGGATCACGTGCAACATGTGGTCTGCTTGGCGCAGGCACTACCGCCCGAAGCACATACCTACCCGGTGATGATGCCCAGCAACCCAAGAGCGGCATTCGAGCACGACGATGCCCCATCCGAAGAACCGCTCATCACCACAGCCGAATCCGTCCTCAGCACATTCATGGATGCAGTCGCCGATCGTTTCGTACGAACATCGGCCGCACGACTCGGCGCTGGCCATGCTGCCTTCGCCTCTCTGACGCCAGTCACCGTCGACCCGCGCTCCGCACTGGATGCGCTGGCTGGAGACAAGCCTCCCCTTCTGACCCTGCGACTCATGCCGCCGGACCAGTCCACCGGGAGCTTTCGTGCCGCCCTTTTCTTTCAGAGTCGCCGCGACACCAGCCTGACCGTTTCTGCCTCCGCGCTTTGGAATGCGCCCGACTCAGTCAGAGCTCGTTTCTCTGCCATCGAGAACTCACTTCTGCTGACCCTGCGTCGGGCCACCAAGGTTTGGCCTCCCATTGATCGCCTGCTGGCACAAGCCCAACCGAGTGAAATCCAGCTCACTGACAAGGAACTTGAGCAGCTGGAACAAGACCTTTGCAACGATCTCGGGGCGGCGGGCCTGTCGGTCATGTGGCCGACCAATATGGTCAGCGCCATCACCTTCCGACCCGTTGTTGGTAACCCAGTGGGGAACTCAGTCGGCAACTCCAGCAGCCGGGACCGCTCGGCCAGGGACTCAGACGCACCCCAGATCAATCTCACGGGTCGTACGTCTCGAATGGACCTTGCCTCCCTGCTGGAGCTGCGCTGGCGAGGCGAAATCGACGGCAAAGAGCTCACCGACGAAGAGCTCACCGACCTGGCCGAAAGCAAGCGGAGCATTATCCGGCTTCGAGGCCAATGGATTCGAGTCGACTCTGATGAAGTGCAGCGTCTCAACCAGCGTCGCTCGGTTGGAGCGTCTGCTGCGCTTGCCGCTGCCTTAGGCGGAACCGTTCCCCTCGATGGCGGAGCCGATGCTGGCGGATATGACATTGAGGTTGAAGGCCCGCTGGCGACTCTGGGCGAACGACTCCGAGGTCTGGATCAGCTGCGCTCTCTTGACCCACCCGAGGGATTCAACGCGGAGCTTCGTCCTTACCAGCGTCGAGGCTTGGCCTGGATGGTTGAGATGGACGAGCTTGGACTGGGCGGCATCCTTGCCGACGACATGGGTTTGGGAAAGACCGTGCAACTCCTTGCCCTTCATCTCCATCGCCAGAAGACCCGGTCAGCTCCAACACTGGTGATCTGCCCAACTTCGGTGGTTGGAAACTGGGAGCGGGAAACCAACAAGTTCTTGCCCGGGATCCCCGTCTTGCGGTACCACGGGGCTTCGCGGCACCTCGGCGACATTCCCGATAATGCCATCGTGCTCACCAGCTATGGGGTGGCCCGACGCGATGCTGCCAGCCTGACCTCAGTCCCCTGGGGCCTGCTGATCGCGGACGAAGCCCAAGCCATCAAGAATCCCCGGTCTCGCACGGCGCGGGCCCTGCGACAAATATCGGCCGAGACACGATTCGCGCTTACTGGCACACCAATCCAGAACCAGCTCACCGATCTGTGGGCAATCCTGGATTGGACTACTCCGGGGTTGCTCGGCCCCTTAGAACGGTTCCGTCGGGATCTCGCCACCCCAATCGAACGAGACGGCGACCCCGATGTCACCGCCCAACTCAATCGGCTTCTACGCCCCTTCCTGCTTCGCCGTCGCAAGAGCGATCCCGACATTGCTCCAGATCTTCCACCCAAGACCGAAACCGACGAAATCGTTCCTCTAACTGGCGAACAGGCGACCCTCTACAAGGCCGTCGTTGCCGAGGTCATGGCCGAAATTGCCGAGGCGACCGGCATCAGCCGCCGAGGTCTGGTTCTTCGCCTGGTGACCAGGCTCAAGCAGGTGTGCAACCACCCCGAGCATCTCCTGGCTGAGGGCGGTGAGCTTGCCAATCGATCAGGCAAGCTCAAAGCAACGACCGATCTACTTCGCGTCATCTCCGATGAGGGAGAGCGCACACTTGTGTTCACCCAATATGTCGCAATGGGTCACCTCCTTGTCCGCCATCTTGAGGACAGCGGCTTCACAACCCTCTTCCTCCACGGCGGCTTGTCCATTAACGAGCGCGAGAGAATGGTCGACACCTTCCAGGATGGAGGGGTCGATGCCTTCATAGTCTCCCTACGTGCTGGTGGAACCGGCCTCAATCTGACCAGGGCCAGCCACGTCATTCACTATGACCGCTGGTGGAACCCAGCGGTCGAAGATCAAGCCAGCGACCGGGTTTGGCGAATCGGACAAGATCTGCCGGTACAAGTCCACCGCCTCATTTGTGAGGGAACCATCGAGGATCGGATTGCGGCGATGCTGAACGACAAGCGAGCCATTGCCGACGCTGTTGTTGGAGCGGGAGAAGGCTGGATATCCGAACTCAGCGATCAAGATCTGGTTGATCTGGTTGCACTCTCTGAAGATCAGGCAGAGCTGTGAGCACACAGGACCCAAGTAACAATCCAGACAAAACCGACAAGCCAGACAAAACCAGGACCTCTCCAGCGAAGGGCAAGAAGAAACTCAGTGACACCTGGGGAGGCAAGTGGCTGCACAGACTGGAGACAACGGCAACCTTCACCAACGAATCTCTCGAGCGGGGCCGCGCCTACGCACTACACGATTGGCAATTGGAAGTTGACCTTGAGCCAGGCAAAGCAGAAGCTTTGGCTCGCTCGGGTCCGCGTATTCGCAATCGAGCCTCCATCGAAGTACCGGTTCTCAGCGAGAACGAATGGTCCATCGTCATCGGCCTGATTGCCGACTCCAGCGCCAGAACTGCCGCCTTGCTCGACCACGAAATCGATCCCTACATCCTGGCCGAGGCCAAATCAGAAGGGGTGAATCTTCTTCCGGCGCCCCGGTCGCTCAAGGTCAATTGCTCGTGTCGAAACTGGGGCGAGTTGTGCAAGCATTCATCAGCCGTGGTCTATCTATTGGCCGACGTTTTTGACGAGGCGCCGTTTGACCTCCTATTGTGGCGTGGCCTGCCCTATGAAGATCTGGTCGAACGAGTTCATCAGCGTCGAAGCTCAACCAGCGAAGACGCGAGCGACAATGGAACATCGACCGCGGCGTTTACTGACACGACGCCGGAGGTCGCGCCGACCGACGGTTCCGATGAGCAACAACCTGCTGCAACCAGGACCGAGTCTCCACCAACACTGACGATCAACGCCTTGGACGCGTGGAACCGAACACAGACGGCACTGCCGTTGACTCTTGTTCCGCCGGAAACGGCTGCGGTGATTCCCCCATATCCTTCCGATGCGCCGGCGAACGCTCCCTTTACTGGTCCAGGGCTTCATTCTCTGGTGGTGGATGCTGTCGCCCGAGCCCATCGTCACCTCACAGGGTCAGCTGGAGCCGACTTGGAGCTGGGTACCGAGCCTGACCTGGCTCGCCGGGCAGCTCTGGTAGAAGGGACCGAGCATTGGAGTCGGTTGGTCCTGCATTCAGGTCGCACGAGCCGGGAGCTATCGACCAAAGCAGACGCCTGGCGTATTGCTGGCAGCGCAGGGGTCGAGATCGTCGAATCCTCACGGGACGTTCTTGAGATAAACAAGTTCGTCCAGTTCCGCAAGAATGAGCTTGCTCAATGGTTCCGTTTCGAGAAGGTCTCCGGCCGTTGGAAGCTCATCTCGGGTCCAGCCAAGGATCCAGTCATGCTCGAGTCAGAAGGCGACGACACAGACTGAGTCGTCGAATAGCAGAGACGGAGCACGGCTGAGGCCGTCTAGTCTCTTTCTATGACACAGATCAGGGTGAACGGCATATCGCTTGAGTATGAGTCACGAGGCTCTGGCGAGGTGGTGCTACTCATCATGGGTCTGGGTGCGCAAATGACCGCTTGGCCCGACGATTTCATCAATGCGATCGTTGGCCGGGGTTTTCGTGTTGTCTGGTTTGATAACCGCGATGTTGGCTTGAGCAGCAAAATTGATGCTTCAGTCCCATCTGTACCTCGACAGATCGCCTCCCAGCTAGCAGGTCGCAAAAGCAAGGCCCCTTACGTCCTTGCCGATATGGCCGCTGACACCGTCGCTCTCCTTGATGCCCTCCAAATCGGCAAGGCTCATCTTGTCGGAGTCTCAATGGGTGCCATGATCGCCCAAACAATGGCCTTTAGTCACCCAGAGCGCGTCCTGTCCTTGGCTTCGATCATGTCCAACACTGGTGACAAGCGCCACGGTTTGGCTGACGTTCGCATCCTGCGCAAGCTCCACAATCTGATGGATCCAAGCCCAGCCCAAGCCGTGGAAGGACAAGTCACCTTGTTCAATCTCATCGGCGGACCATTGGTCAATGATGACGAAGTCCGTCGGGCCGCAACCCTGGCCTTTGAACGCGACTTCGACCGGTCCGGAGTTGACCGCCAACTGGCAGCCGTCGTCGCCAGCCCAGATCGAACAAGGAAGCTGGGCAGCGTTCAAGCGCCAACGCTCGTTGTGCACGGACTTGTCGACTCTCTGATTGGCTATTCCGGCGGCATCGCTACTGCTAAGGCCATCCCAGGCGCCCGGCTCGTCATGTTCCCCGACATGGGTCACGATTTGCCTCGGAGCCTCTGGCCGGAGATGATCGACGCAATCATTGTCAACACTCAACGCAGCGGAAGCGAACGCGACGCCTCATGAACGACAGTCACTCTCAGGACCTCGATCAGCCAGACTCTGATGCAGTCAAGATGTTCAGCTTTTCTGTCTGGACCTACAAGATGGGAGAACAAGTCGCGTTCACCATCCATCTTGGCGACCGACTAGGCATCTATCGGGCCATGGCCAGCCAAGGTCCGCTGACAACTGACATGGTGGCCGAGCGGGTTGATTGTGATGAACGCTTCATCCGCGAGTGGCTTCTTGGACAAGCGGCCGCCCGGCTGATTGACCGACACGACGACGGAACTTTTGAGCTGACGACGGTTCAAGCCGCGGTTCTGGCTGATGAGGAGGACTCACTCGCCTTTGCTGCAGGCGCCTTCCGCGGCGGTATCGAACCCGATGTCATCGATCGGATTGCCCAGTCCTTCTCGACCGGCAAGGGATTGACCTATGAAGAGCAGGGGCCAAGTGCCGCGGCCGGGATGGCCAGAATGACGGGGCCCTGGTCCCGCTTAGGCTTGCAGCGGTTCATCCTGCCAGCCCTTAATGGGGTGATCCCAAAGCTGGAGTCTGGAGCCAAAGTGCTCGACATCGGCTGTGGCGGCGGCGTCATGCTGACCACCATTGCTGAGGCCTATCCGAATTCGACTTGTGTTGGCTATGACCCATCGGCTTCGGCCATCGACCTCGCCAACGAACGAGCCACAGAGATGGGGCTGGAGAACTGCTCATTTGTTGTTGACTTTGGCCACCGGATTCCTACTGGTGCCGACATCGACCTTGTCCTGACCTTTGACTGCTTGCATGACATGCCACGCCCTGACCTCACCGCAAGTGCAGTGCGTCAAGCCCTGGCCGAGGACGGGACATGGCTCATCAAGGACATCCGTTCAACTGGAGATTTCTCCAAGGATCAACGCAACCCACTTCTGGCCTTGTTCTACGGCTTCTCCATCGCCTCATGCCTGCAGTCAGCAACGTCGGAGCCCGATGGTCTTGGCCTCGGAACCCTCGGTTTGCATCCCGAGCGGGCGAAAGAACTTGTTACCGACGCCGGGTTCGCTGGCTTCACCACCCTTGACCTGGAGGATGCCGCAAACCTCTACTACGAGGTCACCGTCAACTAAAGACGGATGCGCATCTACTACTAATACCGAGCCGAGTTGGGAAGAAATCTCGCGCTACGTGGTCATAGGAATGGGTTCAATCACCCAAACGCGCTACGGTCAGTGTCAGCTTGAACGTTGTGGAGGCAGAATGGCGACCAATTTTTCGATGACGCGCGGCAGAACAGTCGGCGGCACAGAACAAGACAGTGCGACAGGGCAAGGCAAAACGTCTGGATTCGGGGCAAAAGCCCGTCGAGTCCTATTGGGTGTGAGCCTGTTCGGAGCTCCGCTCCTTCTTGGATTGGCCGGTCCGGCCACCGCCCAAGCGACTGACGGCGAATCTTCCCAGGTCTGCGCCAATACATCGTTTGGTGACTTCACCCTGTTGAACCCCGAGACACCGCGCACGCCAGTGGCGGAAATTGAGCTGCCTGCCGGAGTGGTCACCATCACCGCGGCCCACTCTTGGGATGCTTACCCCAGCAGGGTCGATGTTGTGCAACTGTCCGAAATCTGGGAAGTTGAGTTCATCGCCGCTGATGGTTCGATCGTTGGCGTTTCCTCTCCAACCGAGGATGTTGAAGACAATGTGGCCGAGGGTCACTGGAATGGAACGCTAGGAGACACGACGCTGACCGCCCCCGCTGTTGGCCTTCGAGCACATCATCGCCCAGACCTGTACGACGACACGTCCAAGAACAGTGTGCACGCCAGTGACATCACCGTCTGCTGGCAGGTTGTGGTTCCGGCACCAGAACCACCGACCACTGAGCCACCAGCTACTGTGCCACCAACCACGGCTCCCGGTGACGCATGCCCCTTGGGCAGTGACGGCAACCCGATCGAGTCAGACAACCCCAACTGTCCCGTGCCGGTGAGCACCACGGTCCCTTCAACAACCACGACAGCTCCGCCACCACCTCCAAGCGGCCCAACCACCGAGCTTGCCTGCCCTCTTGGTAGCGACGGCAATCCTATTGACCCATCGGACCCGGATTGCCCGCAGCCAACAACAACGACGGTCGCTCCCATCGCGACTGCACCACCACCCAAGGGACCAACCTTGCCGGTGACTGGTTCGGAGTCAACCTTGCTTCTTCTTTCTGGGCTCTGGATGCTTGGCGCTGGCTCTACCATGGTTGCTTATAGTCGGACCCGGTAGACCACAGCATCCAAGCGACCCCCGTAGACAAAGCGATTGACCATGACGGATTTCAATTTCACCGACCTCTTTCCCCTAGGGGAAGACGCGACCCCCTATCGCCTGATTAGCAAGGAAGGGGTCGAGGAAGTCACCCTCGGTGATCATCAGTTCCTCACGGTCACACCCGAAGCAATTCGTCTTCTGACAGCAACAGCAATCAATGACATCTCCCATCTCCTTCGCCCAGGCCACCTTCAACAGCTGGCCAACATTCTGGAGGATCCCGAGGCTTCGGCTAACGACAAGTTCGTGGCGACCGAGCTACTGAAGAATGCCAACATTGCTGCCGGGTTTGTCTTGCCGGGATGTCAAGACACTGGCACAGCTCTGGTCAAGGCAAAGAAGGGGCAATTCGTTCTGACCGAGGGAAACGACAAGGAAGCCATCTCCCGCGGCATCTATGACACCTACCAGGCCTCAAACCTTCGCTATTCACAGATGGCACCCATCACCATGTGGGAAGAGCAAAACACCAAGACCAACCTCCCGGCCGAGATCAAGATCGAAGCGGTCCAAGGTCAGTCCTACAAGTTCATGTTCATGACCAAGGGCGGCGGTTCGGCCAACAAGAGCTATCTGTTCCAGGAAACGAAGGCCCTTCTGAACCCAACCAGCCTGATGCGATTCCTGGACGAGAAGCTTCGACTGATTGGAACATCAGCCTGCCCTCCCTATCACCTCGGCTTGGTCATTGGCGGTACATCGGCTGAGATGGCGGTTGAGACAGCAAAGTTGGCTTCAACCCGGGCTCTGGACTCACTGCCAACGTCAGGATCAGCCTCCGGACACGCATTCCGCGACGTAGAGATGGAAGCCGAGATACTGGCCTTAACCCAGTCATTCGGGATTGGTGCCCAATTCGGCGGCAAGTATTTCTGCCACGATGTTCGAGTCATCCGGTTGCCGCGCCATGGAGCATCACTCCCCGTTGGTTTGGCCGTGAGCTGCTCCGCTGATCGTCAGGCTCATGCCAAGATCACCGCCGAAGGCATCTTCCTTGAGCAGCTGGAAACTGATCCGGCCAAGTATTTGCCCGAGATCACCGATCGGGACCTGGCTGATGACTTATCAGGCGAGGTTGTTCGTATCGACTTGAACGCTCCGATGGATGAGATCCGCTCGACGCTGGCCAAGTATCCAGTCAAGACTCGCCTCGCCCTCAGCGGAACCTTGGTTGTTGGCCGTGATATTGCGCACGCCAAAATCAAGGAACGCCTGGACGCAGGCGAAGAAATGCCCCAATACTTGAAAGATCATCCCATCTACTATGCGGGTCCAGCCAAGACCCCAGAGGGGTATGCGTCCGGCTCCTTTGGGCCAACCACCGCGGGCCGGATGGACAGCTATGTCAGCCAGTTCCAAGCAGCCGGAGGCTCAATGGTCATGCTGGCCAAGGGGAATCGCAGCCAGCAGGTCACCGACAGTTGTCAACAAAATGGTGGCTTCTATCTTGGCTCCATTGGAGGGCCAGCGGCTCGACTGGCCAAGGATTCAATTCGCCATGTCGAGGTGTTGGAGTATCCGGAATTGGGCATGGAAGCAATCTGGAGGATCGAGGTAGAAGACTTCCCCGCCTTCATTGTTGTTGATGACAAAGGCAATGACTTCTACGCCGAGACCTCACGCCCCGTTGACCTCAAACTCTGACCGGTAGAGCGACGCCGTTCAGATAACAAGCGCTGTGGCCATAGTCGTTCGGTTTCGACCCCGCTCTTTTGAGTCATAAAGCGCACTATCGGATCGAGCCAGCAAGGCTTGGGGGCCCTCGGAGCGATCCCAAACTGCGACCCCGGCGGAGAACTTCACATCGGGATGCACTGCGGCCCATTGCTCACGCAAGCGCGAAAGCAGCGGAGCGGCACCATCTGTCTTGCCCCGAAGGACGAGGCAGAACTCTTCGCCTCCATAGCGTGCAGCGAGATCGGTTCCTCGCACTCCCTGACGGAGAACTGCTCCAAGATCACGGAGGACTTGATCGCCAGCTAGATGGCCGTTGACATCGTTGTAGATCTTGAAGTGGTCAAGGTCCAGGAGCACAAGGGTGACGTCCAGTTGTTGCCCGAAGGGTTCTGGGCCATCGTTCCAAGTGATGTCTTCGGTATCAACACAATGGCTTGCTAGGAACTCATCCAGCCCTCGCCGATTGGCCAACCCGGTTAGGGAATCGGTTTGGCTCAAGGTTTGCAGGTCAGCAAAGACGCCATCGCGGGCAACGACCGGTCGAAAGATGTCAGCAATGGCAGCCATCTCGGTTTCATCAGGGTTCGTGACGCCGATGAGGGCGAGATGGATTGGGCCTCGGCTTGTCTGCCCGAGGTCAAGCCATTCGTCGCCAACCTTTACCACCTTTGCTCGCTCGCCTGCTAACCGCACCTCGGTAGCCCCGGTGACCCGACAAATGGTGGGTCCGGCCTCGCTGATTGCTGCCCGGATTGTCGTTGCTCGTGCGGAGACGGCAGCCAGGTAGGCCAGGTCGCTTGATCGTTCAGTTGCTTTCGCCAATGAGTCCCGGAAATAGACCATCACACTTGCAACCGCGGCCGTTACCGCAGCAAAGTTCAGGGCAAAGGCCAAAGCAAGCTGAGGGTCCGGTCCGACGAAGAGGGTGCTGACGATCAGGGACGTGTTGGCGCAGATCCAGCCGATGTGTGTCAGGTACTTGCGACGGAAACTAGCGGCGACCATTACTGGCAGAATTAGCAGTAGATGCAAGCCCCCTTGAGTCCCGCCGGTTCCAATGATGCCAAACCCGATAGAGACACTCCCAGAAACAAGCTGCGCAACGTGGATCCAATAAGGCAGCCGGGTTCGGGTCCGCAGGCTAAGCCGAGCCCAAACCGACAGCAGACCGAACACCGCAAAGGCAAAGATCGCGCTGTAGATGGCCTGCCAATCAAGAGGCAGGCTGTGGGGGAGGAGAATAGTGATCACCGCGACCAGACCCGGCACAATCCGTCGCAGGGAAAGGCCGCTATGCAGCTCTGCTTCGGCTACCGCTCGTTGCCGAGGGTGATTTCCCTGTGGTCCCACAACCAGTTCTATCGGTTGTCCATGCAGCGACCTGGAGCATTTGTTTGAGGGGTCACGCTAAAGACCCTGGCTCGTCGGTAGTGCCGATCCAAGCAGGTCCCAGGCAGCAATGCCGCAGCCATCGTTGCGCTTGATCTCAACCGACACTGACTGCCCGTCAATTTCTCCACTGATGACGGCAATGTCGGGCCCACCAAAGAGCTGGCTGCAGATCTGATCCACAGGCTGACCCCGGGTCAGAAGTGCTTGCACATCGGCTCCAACCAGTGCTCGACACGCATCATCAGCTGACAAGCCAACATCAGGGGTGATCGTGGCGGTGTCTCCTAGGCAGGAGATCACATAGTCAAGATCAGCGAATTCAGGGTGGCTCACGGTGATATTGAGCGTGGCAATTGGAAAGGGGCCAGCACCCAGCGGCTTCTCGTCATCGTGAGCATCTTCGGGCTTGTCATCTTGTGGCTGATCTAACATCGAGGTTGTCGGTCCATTCTGATCGTCTGGTTGGCCAGCCACCAATTCATCTGCGCTCGAGGCCCCGCAGGCAGCAAGGACCGAAACGAGCGAGAGGGCGGCAATAGCGCAAGAGACTTGTTTCTTCATGGCTCCTAGGACGACGACCCGGTGCATTCTGGTTCCCTTAGATATGCGAATGGTCAGGAAGGCCTACACCTCGACCCAGTCCGACTCTGAGTGAGAGTTGAGAACGGAAGCAATACAGCGAGTCAATCTCTCAGCGTAGGCAACATCAATGAACTCGTTCGGACCGTGGGCATTTGATTCAGGTCCAAGAACACCAGTAATGACGAACTGAGCGTTGGGGAACTTCTGACCCAGCATGCCCATGAAGGGGATGCTCCCGCCCTCGCCGTACAAGCGCAGGGGCCGAGAAAAGCTCTCCTGGCTGGCATGCTCCAAGGCCGCTTCCAACCATGGCTGCAGATCGGGTGCATTCCAGCCGGGGCCGCTTTCCGGGCTTCCAAATCTCACTTGGGCTCCGTAGGGAGGGTCCTCGGTGAGCATTCGAGTCATCTCCGCCAGTACTGCTTCTTCATTCGCCGTTGGCGGCAAGCGCAAGGACAGTTTCAACGAGGTTGAGGGGCGAAGAACATTGCCTGCGTCAGAGGTTGGCGGTAACCCGTCAGCCCCGGTTACGGATAAGGAGGGCCGCCAAGTTCGATTCAGCAGCATCTCGGTCACATCATCACCAACCGGCATGGCACCCTCTACAAAGGGGATCGACTCCAGTGCAGCCGAGCCCAGCTCATCGGCAACGGCAGCCATCTCCACTTGCCGATAGTCAGGAATGTCAACATTGGCACCCTCCAACAAGATCTCACCGGTGAGGACATTCTCGATCCGATTCAACAGCTGACGAATGATCCGGAACGAGGATGGCACCACTCCCCCGGCATCACCTGAGTGCAAACCCTCAGACACAATGTCAACAGTCAAGGTGCCAGCAACCATCCCTCGTAACGATGTCGTGAGCCACAGGGTGTCAAAGGTTGCGCAACCCGAGTCAAGACAGATGACCAGCGAAACGTCGCCCAGGCGATCCTTCAGGGCATCGATGTGGGCAGGCAGATCCGGACTGCCGGACTCTTCTGATGCTTCGACCAGCAAGACGCAGCGACTATGACTGCCCCCACTGGCCTGCACAGCTTCGATCGCAGTCAGGCTTGCGAACGCGGCGTAGCCATCGTCGGCCCCTCCTCGCCCATAGAGCCGGTCGCCTTGCCGCACCGGCTTCCAGGGGCCCAGGTCATCGCGCCAACCAATCATCTCGGGCTGCTTATCCAAGTGTCCGTAGAGCAGAACGGTTTGCGCTGTCTGGTCTACTTCACCAGAGCTTGTGTTCTCCGCAACTCCGAAGGCGGCAATCTCCACCACAATGACCGGCGTGCGACCTTCCAGTTCTTGCACGCTCACGGTCATCCCCTGAACCGGACGGGTCTGGATCCAGCTCACGATCTGGTCAACTGCTGATTGGATGTGCCCGTTGGCCACCCAATTTGGGTCAAAACTGGGGGACAGAGCAGGGATTTCGATGTAGTCGCTGAGTTGCTGGACTATCTCATCGGCCCACACGTCGCCGATCAGTTTGGCGGCATCGTCGCTGGCATAGCTCATGACATGTTTCTTTCGTGTGCGGTTCGTTTTGATGGGTCGATCTTCCTTGACTTGTCTTCCTGGGATTGCTGCTGCCTAGGGCAGGGCATTGCAGGCTTCAAGGGCGACAAAGTACTTCTCATAGAACTCATCGGTGATCTCTCCCGACAACAAGACGTCCAGACCCTCATCATCGAGACTTGCGGTCAATTCCTTGCCCGCACACCTGGCCGCCACAGGCTTGACTCCGGTGGCTTCGAGCTGGCGTGAAAGTTCGGCCTCGACATCAGCGGTCAGCCCACAGCCAAACGATGCTCGGAATTGATCAATCTCAAAGGACCGAACCGGCACCTCACGCTCCAACTCGATCTGGAGCCCATCCAGTCCATAGGTTGAGATGAGATTGTCAACAACGCAGCCTGCCTGGTGAGCAGTGGCGTCAGAGTGACTTCGCAGGAAGGCCTCATCGGCCTCCTGACGAGTCAAAGACGATGAGCAACCAGCAACAGCGATGACGACCGCCAGCATGACGGCGACGCCAGATCGGTAGCTCCCCACTAGTTGATCATCTTGTCGCGACCCTCCCAGAAGGGGGCGCGCAGCTTGAATTTCTGGAGCTTGCCGGTAGCAGTTCGTGCCAGCTCATCTCGAAACTCAATCGACGTTGGACACTTGTAGTGAGTCATCTTGTCTCGGCAGTGCTGGATCAGCTCGGCCTCATCGGCTGATGAGCCCGGCGACAAAACGACCAACGCCTTGACAGTCTCTCCCCACTTCTCATGGGGTACACCGATCACCGCCACCTCGTTCACCGCTGGGTGAGAGAACAGCATGTCCTCGACTTCGATGGAGCTGACGTTTTCGCCACCAGAGATGATGACGTCCTTCTTTCGGTCGGTGATGGCGTAGTAGCCCTCATCGTCACAAACTCCGCCGTCGCCAGTATGGAACCAGCCGCCCTCCATGGCTTCCTCAGTTGCATCTGGGTTGGCCAGGTAGGCATCAAGGATGTGATTGCCCTGAGCGAGCAATTCCCCAGTTGAGCCGAGACCCATCTTGATCCCGATGGCGGGTACGCCAGCTCGGCCAAGCTTCTGGGCCCGCTCATTCGCGGTCAGATCATCCCATTCTTGTCGCTTGCGATTGATGGTCAGCAAGGGAGCGGTTTCGGTCAGGCCATAGATCTGGATGAATTCCCAACCAAGCTCGGTCTCCATTCGTTCGATAGTTGCTGTCGGTGGTGGAGCACCGGCAACAATCATTCGGACCTTGTCTCGGCCTGGGATCTCTCCATCCCATTCCGCTGCTGCATCCAAGACAGCGGCCACCACTGCCGGGGCGCCAGCCATAACCGTTACGCCCTCGTCTCGCACTCGACGCAAGATCTCGGCCCCGTCGACCTTGCGTAGCACAACATGCTTCACGCCCATTCCACACATGGTGTAGAGCAATCCCCAACCATCGCAGTGGAACATGGGCAGGGTGTGCAGGTACACGTCACGGTCAGTTACCGAAACATGCCAGCCAAAGGTGACAGCATTGATCCAGCGAGCCCGGTGGGTTTGCTCAACGCCCTTTGGTCGGGCCGTTGTACCTGAGGTGTAGTTGATGGAGCTGATGGCGTCCTCATCTGGCTCCCAAGCAACTGGCGTTCCCTCCTTGCCGTACCAGATGGCGTCACTCTCTGGCCCCATGATCCACTTCTTGTCACAGATCACCGACGCAAGATCGTCCTCCAGCTCCGGGTCGATCAGCAAGGCGTCGGCTTCGCAATGATCAACGATGTATTGGATCTCCGTTGCCGACAGGCGGAAGTTGATGGGCACGAAGATGCGTCCATTGCCACTGACCCCATAGAACGACGTCAGCAAGCGGGCAGAGTTGTGGCTGACCATGGCAACCTTGGCTCCCATCGCCAAACCAAGCTCGTCCATAGCTACACCCATCTGGCGCTGCATGTCCCCAAGCTGGCGATAAGTGATGCGGCCAAGCGATGGTGCTGGCTGATCGGGCTCATCAACAATGGCGACTCGATCGGGGTACACGGTGACCCCTCGGTCAAGGAAGTCGTTGATCGTCAATGGCACCTTCACGGAGAACTCCCAGGATCGGTCGGCGCTGATGCCGAGGTAGGCAGGAAAACTAGTCCAGCCGCTTAGCTGCTGTCAGTTTTACCGTGCTGCTGCTGTCAGTTTTACCGTGCTGCTGCTGTCAGTTTTCCAGTGGTTTCACCAGAGCGGCGATCTCGTCCAGCTCGTCGTCCCAGTCCCGGTCATCATTCACGCCTGGTTCGATGCTTGGCACCACCACGAATTTGGAGAACCCTTCGTCAATGAATCGGCCAAGGGTGGTGACCAGTTGTGACTTGGTCGGCAGCACCTCGCTGGGGTCCGCGTCAGGGTTCCTGGCAGTCAAGATTGCTTGGAACCGTTCGTTCATCTCCTCACCGTCATTTCGGTAGGGAATGAGGGCGCCGTAGTGTTCGGCTTCGATTTCGCGGTCGTGCTCTTTGGCGATCTGTTCGATGACCAGCCGGTCCTTGGCCACCTGTTTGGGGGTGCAGAACGATGGCAGCCATCCGTCGCCGTGGCGACCGACTCGTTTCAGTTCCAATGGTGACGCACCACCGAGCCAAACCTCCAGCGGGTCCTGGATTGGCCGGGGTCGGATGGTGACATCTTTCAGATTGAACCGAGCTCCCTCATGACTGACATTGTCTTCGGACCAGAGTCTCCGCATCAAGGGCAGGGCTTCGTTGAACCATCGTCCACGGTCCTTGCGGTCCACTCCAAAGGCCTGGTGCTCCCCAGCATTGGCGACACCGAGCCCGAAGGCGGGCAGAACCCGACCACCCGACAGGCGATCAAGGCTGGCGATGGACTTAGCCAGCACCACGGGGTTGCGTCCCGGTAGGACCATCACCGACATACCGACCTTGAGGTGGGTTGTGCGAGCGCAGGCGTAGGACATGCCAACCATGGGGTCCAGGCAGTCGCCTCGCATCCGTTCCGACAGCCAGAGCGAATCAAAGCGATGACGCTCCAAACCATCAACCAGTTGACGGAACCGTTCCTGATCATTGGTGGCACCCGCCGTGCCCAGGCCGTAGCCAATCCGAATCTTCATCTCGCTCAACTTAGACCGAGCACTGCTTTTGAGCCAGACTGCACTCGTGATCCGGTTTCCGCACGGCGAACAAGACCCAAGCATCCAGGCACGTGGCGATGAGCTGTTGGCCAAGATCTTCTATTCGCCACAAGGCTTCGCTGATCCAGTTCCCCTCTATCGCCAGTTTCAAGACGAGGTAGGGACTTGTATTTCCGGCTTAGGCATGGCGGTTCTCAGTGGCCATGACGATTGCCGGGCAGTGTTGCGGGACAACCGGTTCGGCAACGGCGACAACCGACCGGGTGGCGCCTTCGGTGGCGGTGACCCGGAGGTCGTTGCCTATCGTTTGGAAATGTTCGAACGGCGCAAGGGTCGGCCCCTTTCGATGCTGGCATTGGATCCACCCGATCATGGACGTCAACGGAGCCTCGTCAGTCGAGCCTTCACGCCGCGCACGGTGGAGAAGCTTCGGCCCCGGATCAGGGAACTGATCAACGAACTTCTGGATAACTTTTCATTGACGGGGCCGACTGATGTGATGGATGCCCTGGCCAAGCCGCTACCCGTCACCGTCATTAGCGAGATGCTTGGCGTGCCGAATGATGATTGGCCCGACATTCGCGAGCAGGTGACTGATCTAGTTGCCGCTCTTGAACCCTCGGCCACCATCCCCGAACTCGTCGCCTCTGAGGCCGCCAATGATGACCTGCTGGCTTACTTCACTGGGCTGATCAAGAAGCGCCGCCAGAATCCGACTGATGATCTCTTGAGCGGCCTGATCGTTGCGGCTGATGGCTCAGATCGTTTGAGTGAGGGGGAGATTCTGGCGGTGGCCATCCTCTTGTTCGCCGCTGGGGCAGAGACAACAACAAACCTGATTGGCAATGGGGTGAATCTTTTGCTGAATCATCCTGATCAGATGGGCAGACTTTGGGCAGATCCTGAGCTGGTTCCATCGGCGATCGAAGAGATGTTGCGTCATGATTCACCAGTGCAACTGGATGGCCGGCTTTGTCTAGAGCCCGCAGAAGTCGCAGGCTTGTCCTTCGAACCCGGAGATCGGCTTGTCACCCTGCTTGGAGCGGCAAACCATGACCCAGCCCACTTTGATAGGCCAGATGACTTTCTCGTTGACCGCTTCGCAGTGAATGAAAACACAAACAAGATTGAGCAACAGAGTCCGATCATGAGCTTTGCTTCTGGGATTCACTACTGCTTGGGTGCAAACCTGGCTCGCATCGAAGGTCAAGAAGTCTTCGCTGGTCTCATCCGTCACTTCGGACAACTGGCGCCCGCAGGGCCACGTCCATTCCGCCAGCGTCTGACGTTGAGGGGTCTGGAGTCGTGCCCTGTTACTGTGCAATCAGTCGACTAGACGACGACTGACCGTCTCAATCACTAGCTGCCCCCAACCCCACCTCAAATGATCGGAAAGCTCCACCATGAAGTTCGGCTTGATGTTCGCCAATACCGGCCCGTTTGCAGAAACCGAGGGCCTGATCGAGCTGGCCCAAGCGGCCGAAGCCAACGGCTTTGAGTCCCTGTGGACGGTCGAGCATGTCATCTGGCCAACCGAATATGACTCCACCTATCCCTATGATCCCGGAGGGAAGATGCCAGGTGATTCAACCTCGTCTATCCCCGATCCCTTGATCTGGCTAGCTTTTGTCGCCGCCAATACCAAGACGATCAAGCTGGCAACCGGCATCATCATCTTGCCTGAACGCAACCCTCTCGTCCTGGCCAAGACTGTGGCCACCTTGGCTTCACTGTCCAAAGGTCGCTTCCAGCTAGGCATCGGGGTTGGCTGGCTCAAGGAAGAATTCGAAGCTCTTGGCATTCCATGGGAACGACGGGGCAAGCGAACCGATGACTACATCGGCGCAATGCGGGCCCTGTGGTCCGGGGACAACGCTCACTTCGACGGTGAGTTTGCCGCCTTCCACAATGTGACATCCAATCCGAAACCACCCGGTGGCGCAGTCCCCGTTGTGATCGGAGGTCACTCCAAGGCAGCGGCCCGGCGAGCCGGACGGCTCGGTGATGGCTTCTTCCCTGGCAAGGGTTCCATGGAAGAACTGGCCGAGCTGTTCGACGTGATGAATCAGGCCGCAGCCGATGCAGGCCGCGATCCCGCCGCCATTGAGATCACGGCCGGCCATCCCGGCATCTTTAGCTCCGACCCTGCTGGAGCAGCCGAAGAACTTACCGCGTTGGGTGTGCATCGCACCATCATCCCGGCTTTCGCCTTGTTGGGCGAAGAAGGCATGGCGGCCAAGGCCGCGGGAATCAAGGCTGCCATCCTCGATCCCTGCAACTCTGAAACCTAGGCGCAGCCAGTCATTCGTACAAGACCGTCAAGATCTTCAACTGAGCGATCTGGGGCTTCGCTGGCCCAGTCAGCAGCAGCCCTGGAGAACTCTTCGAGGTCCTTGGCATCATCAGCTTGCACCTCAACTCGGGTACAGGCCTTGGCACCGTCAAGCCATGTGACATAGTGATCGCCACCCCAGCCTTCGCCAACGCGTTGACCAAGCCAGTGCCGGAAACTCAGCTCGCCGAGCACACCTTGATCAATGATGTCGCCGTCCGCACTCGGGAAGGGGGGCAGCGTATCCGCCGCCTCCGACAAGTACTGGCCCGGGTGTAGGACCTGCTCACTGCTCTGGGGTGGATTTTCAAAGGCTTCATTGATGGCGGCTTCGCCACCGTCGGCGACAATCTTCTGGACTAGAGCGAGACCATCAACATACGGCGAGAATTGCATCTGCAAGATGAACGGCGGCAGGGCCAGATAGACCTCGATGTCTTCGGGAGACAGCGCCGAGAGCTCAAGGGCCGAGAGCTCAGCCTGATCACTTCCGGACAACGATGCTCGCCACATGTCATCAACCCGAGAAGCATTTCCCTCGGTGATGGCGAGAAAACCGAAGTCGCTTTCGTCCTCAACTTCTTCTAGCTCGGGACGGTCCAGACCGATCCACTGATCGTCATGGGCATGAGTGAGTTCGTGGACCAGAACCAGTTTGGAGTACAGATCAAACTCAGACCCTCGCACAACCAAGCCTTGAGTGTCGGTGTCGTAATAGCCAACGACACCGATCTCCAGGGTCTTGCGCATCAAGGCAACCAGGTCCGAATCCGCCGGAATCATTCCTAGCGAGCTCAGAACATGACCGGAGACAACAAGTTCGGCACTGTCCTCGTCAAACAATTCCAGCAGTCGACGATCGAATTCGTCATTCTCCTCCAGCTCAATGACGGGGAAGGTCTTGAATGCCCGTCCTCGAACCGTTTCGACATAGACGGCCAGCTCACAAAGGTCAGCGGGAGTTTCACTCGGGCAGGCAATATGTTCCAAGCCAGCATCGGGGTCGGGCGCAACATCTTCGATGGGCTCTGACTCATCGGCATCAGGAATCGTGGTTGTTCCTTCGGTGACGGCCGATGAGTCAGTCGAGCTCGCTCCGGTCGTCGTCGGTCCGGGCCCACCAGCCACGGTTTCATCACCACGGCCAAAGGCGAAAAAGGCAGCTCCGACGAGCACCACCAAGGCCAGGCCGGCTCCGATCAGCCAACCCGTCTTCTTCGAAGCGTTGTCCTGCCCAGTGATAACCGGGGCTGTATCTGTATGCAGCGGCGGGGCTTGGGGTACATGCGCTTGAGGGGGGAATTCAGAAGCTGTAGAAGGAACAGGAACAGCAGCTGGGACCGAAACAGAGGTATCCGGAACAGGCGACGGGACCGGAGCGGGGCCAGGGGATGGCTGGACCGCACTGGGCTCAGGAGAGCCAGCAACCGGAACGCGAGGGTCGAAGGGCATCGACGGTGGACCAGTCGGAACCGAACCGTGGCCGAGGGAATCCCCTGGGTCTTGCGGATTTGTCATGTGTAGTCACTGTCCTTTAAGAGACGGCCGGCCGGAGCAATAGAGCAGGGTAGGTCACGGCAACGGCAACCCGTCATCGGGCCAAACCACCAAGCCATTCACTCCATCGGCAGCTTGCCTTCGACCCTGAATACAGCCACTCGATCGCCCAGTCATTCAGCCACCCGCCCGACCGGTCATTTGCGGAACCACCCCGTGTCATCAGATCAGCGCTAAGTTGCAGAGCGCTAAGTTGTATGTCAGTCGTCAAACGACGCTTGACCTTCCTTCGTTCCTTCGGGAGAATCACGCACTATGACGAGCGACAGCCTTGCGGACCTGGGTGAGCAACTACGACAGCTAGCCCGCGTGCCGTCCCTTTTGATTGCCTGCGACTACGACGGCACCGTCGCTCCCCTGGTGGATGACCCCATGGACGCCCGGGCCAACCGAGATTCGGTTTCGGCGATGCGCGCACTAGCCGAGTTAGCCAATACCCACGTCACCGTCATCTCCGGCCGAAGCTTGCGAGATCTAGCCGCACTGTCCCGTTTTCCCGAAGAAATCCGCCTTGTCGGCAGCCACGGTCGCGAATTTGATCTGGGGTTTGCGTCCAAGCTCGAACCCGAGATTGTTGAACGTCGTCGCCATCTGACCCAAGCCGTGCACGAACTTGGTCAGAAATACGGGGGCCTGGTCGAAGAGAAGCCAACTGGCGTGACCTTCCACTTCCGCGGCCTCAGCGAGGACCAGAAGACCGCTGCCCGCGACGAATTGGTGCACGGTCCCGCCAGCTGGGACTCGATCTACACCCGCAATGGGCACGAGATCATGGAAATGTCCGTCATTGAAACCAACAAGGGCTGGGCGCTAGAAACTATCCGTTCCCAGGTTGGCGCATCAGCTGTCTTGTTCTTTGGTGATGATGTCACTGACGAAGACGGTTTCCGCAGCCTGGCTGGGCCTGACATCGGGGTCAAGGTCGGGGACGGCATGAGCGCCGCTGCCTTCCGGGTCAAGGACCCCGACACGGTGGCACAAGTCCTCGCTCTGGTCGCCGAACTCCGCTCTGAGTGGCTGCAAGGGTCCGGACTCACACCAATCGAAGATCATTCGATGCTGTCTGACTTGCGCACATCGGCCATCGTCAGCCCGAGTGCCCGAGTCACCTGGCTTTGTGCTCCGCGCATTGATTCAGCTGCCGTCTTCGCCGAACTTCTTGGCGGACCATCAGCTGGCCATTTCGCCGTCTCCGGACCCAACGGCGAAGAGCCCTCAAGTCAGCAATACTCGAACAACACCATGGTCCTGCAGTCTCACTTCGAGAACTTCATCCTTTCGGATTATCTGGATGTTTCTAGCGGACGAAGCAGACGCTTGGCTGGACGTTCAGACCTGATTCGGGTCTTGTCTGGCAGCGGCAACGCACAGATCAGCTTTGCTCCCCGAATCGACTTTGGTCGGGTACCAACCCAGCTGGAAATCCGTGAAGAAGGAATCGTCGTTCGCGGTGGTGCGGACCTGATCGTGCTGCGCTCCCCCAATGTGCAGTGGGAAATCATCTCGGACGGAAACCACCAGACTGCTCTTGGTCAAGTCAACTTGGATGAGGGCCCGGTTGCCCTAGAGATGCGCTGTGGTACTGGCACCTTGCGTCCCGATGCTCGGTCTGAAGGTGACCGCCGTGAAGACTCCGAACGCTTCTGGCGAAATTGGACGGCCAAGCTCGACCTTCCCCTGTTGGAGCGAGAACTGGTGGCCCGAAGCGCCATCACCCTCAAGGGTCTGTGCCATGGTCCAACCGGAGCAATTCTGGCCGCAGCTACCACCAGCCTGCCCGAACACCTTGGCGGTATCCGAAACTGGGACTACCGGTACTGCTGGCTCCGAGACGCCGCCTTGACCGCCACCGCACTCGCTAATCTCAACTCTCACGCCGAAGGCATGGCCTATCTGGACTGGGTCCTCAATATTCTGGAAACCAGAAGTGATCCGGAACGACTGGCCCCGCTTTACAACGTCACCGGCCGGCACCTTCCACCCGAAGCCGAAATCGCCGAACTGCCTGGCTATGGCGGTTCACGCCCTGTCCGGGTCGGCAATGCAGCCGACGGCCAGGTCCAACTCGATGTCTTCGGTCCCATTGTTGACCTCGTCCACGTCTTACTCACCCGAGGCGAAGCCTTGTCGACCGAGCATTGGAAACTGGTTGAGGCCATGGTCTTGGCTGTTTCTCGACGCTGGCAAGAGCCCGACCACGGCATCTGGGAGATCCGCAAACCACCTCGCCACCATGTCTACTCAAAGGTCATGTGTTGGGTCACCGTCGACCGGGCGATCGCCATTGCCGATCAGTTCCTGGACCGCGAGCCAGAGGCTTGGGTCGGACTTCGAGATGAGATCGCAACCGACATTCTGAGCAATGGTTGGAATGCTGATCGAGGAACCTTCACCGCCGCCTATGACGGGGACGACCTTGATGCTTCGGTTCTTGCGGTTGGCATGTGGGGTCTGATTGATCCAACCGATGACCGTTTCGCCTCCACGGTGGCCGCAGTCGAGCGCGAGCTTCGTGATGGCCCAACCGTTTACCGCTACCTGGAGGACGACGGTCTACCCGGGCGCGAAGGCGGCTTCAACCTGATGACCAGCTGGCTCATCGAATCCTTAGCCTTGATCGGCCGAGAAGAAGACGCCTTGGAGCTGTTCAATCAACTGGTTGGCCTGGTGGGCAAGACGGGCCTGATGGCCGAAGAGTTCGATACCGCGACCGGACGCGCACTCGGCAACCTACCCCAGGCCTACAGCCACCTTGGTTTGATCAACAACGCCCGAGTCTTGAGCTAAACAGAAGCTGACTCAGTCCACCACACTCAGTCCAGGATGCTCAGTCCAGGATGCTCAGTCCAGACCCTCGGCGGCTTTCTCCCATTCGGCCAGCAAGTCCGCAGCCTTCTTCTTGGCCTGTTCGTGGGTGGCCAGCAGATCCCGCATCGCTGACTTGTCTTCATAGATCTTAGGATCAGCGAGCTGGCTTTCTAGCCCAGCGACCACGTCATCGGCTCGTCCTACTTGGCGTTCCAAACGATCAACATTCTTGCGCTGCCCGCGGGTTGATTTCGACTTGTCATTTCGAGCCTCGGCCTCGGCCCGCTTCTCCGCCTTGCGAACATCGGACTTGCGAAGATCTGCCTTGCCACCCGACTTAGTGCCAGACTTACTTCCTGACTTGCCATCACGCTTCGACGTGGTCTTGCTCGTTCCACTCGAACTCTTGGGGGCCTTCTTCGAACCAGCAGGATTCAAGACTCGTTCTTCGACGTCCAGGTGCTGGGTGACCTTGCCGTCTCGAACTTCAACCAACGCCTCGGCCACATTTCGCACCAGATAGCGGTCGTGGCTAACCAACAAGATGGTTCCTGGATAGGCCTGCAGCGCGTCTTCCAGCACGTCACAACTCTGGATATCCAGGTGATTGGTCGGCTCGTCCAAGATCAGGAGATTGACCGGGTTACACATCACCTCGGCCAAGGCCAGGCGGGTTCGCTCACCCCCGGAGAGATCACGGACATGTCGGTCAACAGCATCACCAGAGAAGCCGAACGAACCAAGGATCGTTCTCAAGTTGCGGTTGCCGGCTCCGGCTCCGACCTTCTGGCGAAACTCGTGCTCGACCGTCTTGGACAAGTCCAGCGCATCGACCTGGTGCTGGGCGAAATAGGCGATGTCGACGTTCGAGCCAATCTCAACCGTTCCGACCTCTGGCTTCAGCTGGCCAAGAACCGCTTTCAGAACAGTCGACTTACCTGCCCCGTTTGGTCCGATCAGAGCCAGCTTCTGGCCCCGTTCAACCACCAGATTGGCCCCAGTAACCACGGGAAGGCCATCGTCGTACCCGATGGAAGCGTCCTTGATGTCAATCACGACTCGGCCAGATCGCCGAGGCTCGGGGAAGGCAAACTTGAGCTTAAGCTCTTCCAACTCTGGTACATGGATGGTGTCCAGCTTGGCCAGAGTCTTGATTCGAGACTGGACCTGGCGGGCCTTGGTTGCTTTGTAACGGAACCGCTCGATGAATTGTTCGGCGTGGGCAATCTTGCGAGCCTGGTTAGACGCTGCGGCTTCGGCCATGCGGATGCGTTCTTCTCGCAGCACGACAAATTCAGCAAAGCCGCCGACGTATTCGACCGCTTCTCTTCGTGCCAGCTCAACCACACGATCAGCAACCGCATCAATGAAGTCACGATCATGGGAGACAAACAAGATAGCTCCAGGGAAGGCTTGCAGCTGGCCCTCCAACCATTGCACCGAGTCAACATCAAGGTGGTTAGTTGGCTCATCCAAGACCAAGACATCGGGGTTCTGCAGGAGGAGCCGGGCCAGTGATGCCCGCATTTGCCAGCCACCGGACATGTCAGCCAGTGGCCGGTCCATGTCGACCGCGGTGAAGCCGAGTCCACCAAGAATGCGACGGGCCTCCGGTTCGATCAGATAGCCGCCCTCTTGCTCGAACCGGCTCTGAAGATCACCGTAGGCGGACATCACGTTGTCGTGTTCGTCTCCTGTGGTTGTCCCCATCCGGCCTTCGAGTTCCCGCAGCTCCGCTTCCAGATCCAGGATGTGGGCCGCACCCTTGAGCACTTCTTCGATGACACTGCCCGTCCAGACATCAAGAATCTCCTGGGGCAGATACCCGACCCGGGATCCCTTCTGCTTGGAGACCGTGCCGCTGTCGTATTCCTGAAGACCAACGATGATCTCGAGCATGGTGGTCTTGCCCGCGCCGTTGCCTCCAACCAAGGCGATACGCCGGCTGCCAGACAACTGAAAGGTCACCCCTTGGAACAAGAGGCGGGGACCGAATGACTTGGTAAGACCAGCGACCGAAAGCACCCAAGGATGCTAGCCAGTCAGTTTCGTTATGGGGCCTTCAGCTCGGTGGCGACAGCGACTGACTCGGTGAGCTCAGACAGAGAGTCACCACTCCATGGACCGCCGAGGGCGAGATCAGTCCGAAGTGTCGACTGTCGCTTCCCTCGGATTGGTTGTCACTTTCGAGCCGGACATTGCCGGTCTCGTCAAATCCCTCAACCCGCTTCAGGATCTGGATGGATTTGTGAGGATGGTCGGCGACAACCAGGTCGCCGATTGCGGCGACCGCTTGGGGATTGATCAAGACGAACTCGCCGGGTGTAAGGGTTGGCAACATGCTGGGGCCCTGAACGCGAAAACGCCGCCGACGTCGCAGGAGCCAGGCTCCTCCTTCGCGGGCGGCGTGTCGTACCATCAGAGTCGCACCATCGGGATGGTTAGATTCAGAATCGCTCGATTTGGACTGCTGGACTCAGGAAGCCGTGTACCAAGGAATGTCTCGACCCTTGGACTCCCAGAACATGTTGTGAATGTTCTCGATCATGCCCATCAGGGTCTCGGCTGCTTCGACACTCACGGAGGTCTTGCAGGCAGAACCTTGCTTGGTGGCGTTCCAGAAGATGGTGTGCAGATCAGGGTAGGCCTCAAGGTGCTCGGGCTTGAAGTAGTCGTGCCAGAGGATGCACAGTTCGCGCTTGACGTCGTCAGCCTGCTCTTCCTTGATGGCTACATACCGGATGTAGGTGTTGTGGGCGCCATCAGCGGACATGTCGATGGCGAGGATCTTCTTGGTCATGGACAGGACGGCTTCGCCAGCAATCCGTGCACTGGCCGGATCGTAGACCCCGCACGGGCCATCGCAATGGGCTTCAGCAACGGGGGCTGGGAACATGCGGTCCATGGCGGATAGAAGGCGGTAGCTGATGGTCATGAGTTCGCTCCTCGATAGATCGTCCCAGTCCGGGCAACCAGGTGAAGGCATCGTATCTGCCCGATTCTTGGCTGGGGAACCCGGCCGGGGAGATTCTCTGGGGTGGACCTCTTTCCTGGCAAGGTTGCCGAGTAGGGTCTCTTGGCAATGAGGACGACTAGCGGCAACGCAACAGTGAGATTTACACTGGCACGGCGGTGGAAGTGAATGGTTGAATCAGCGGCCAGTGAGCTGACTGACCATTTTGAGCAGCGCTCATCTGAAGCAGTAGCCGAGCTGGGCAGCAATATTGACCAGGACACGTTCTCGGCAGCCTTCAATCTGTTTCGCGTCTCGTCCCGCCTCCTACACGACATGGAGGTCGAGGTCCACCGACCTCTTGGCTTGTCCATCGCCGGATTTCGGGTGTTGTTCACCGTCTGGGTATTCGGGGAGCTAGAACCTCGCCAGATCGCGGCCTTTTCTGGCGTCACCCGCGCTGCAGTTTCTGGAGTACTCAATACCTTGGAGCGAAGTGAGCTGATTGACCGCCGTCGCGACCAAGCAGACCGACGCTTGGTGACCGTCCGACTCACCCCATCTGGCTCTGATCTTGTGCAAGTCGCGTATCGCAATCAAAACCAGCGAGAAGCCGTGCACTTCGATGCCCTCAGTGCTGGTGAACTGCAAGCCTTCAGCAAGATCATGCGCAAATTGTTGGCCACTCCCCTCGACACGACGACTGAATCGCCGGAAACATCCGAAGGCGACTAAAAATCAAACTCGTTAGGGGCTTGACGATCTTGCCCATGCGCCCTAGGTTCTCATTCACCCTTCGTTAGGGATCACCCCCAAGAGTTGCGCAACTCTCGAGCCGCCCAAGATTGGATCGCCATGATCGAGCCAGGTTTCCACCAGCCTGACATCGAAACGATGCCTCGTCCCGAGCTGGAGGCACTCCAGTTGGAACGCCTGCGCCACACCGTGAAGACTCTGCGGGACAAGGTGCCCTTCATGGCTGAGCGGCTGAAAGATGTGCCCGACCCCGAGTCTCTTGCTGACCTCTCCTCACTTCCACTCTTGAAGAAGGTCGACTTGCGGGACAACTACCCGTTTGGCCTCTTCGCCGTCGACCGATCCGAGCTGGCCCGCGTCCATGCAAGCTCCGGAACAACCGGCAAACCAACGGTGGTTGGCTACACCCGGGACGATCTGGACATGTGGGCTGATTGTGTCGCCCGCTGCCTGCGGGGAGCCGGAATCGAGCCGGGCTGGATGCTCCACAATGCCTACGGCTACGGCCTCTTCACCGGCGGCCTTGGTCTGCACGGTGGCGCCGAAGCAGCAGGCATCAATGTGGTCCCGGTATCTGGTGGCAATACCGAGCGCCAGCTCATGCTGCTGGACGATTTCGCTCCAGAGGCAATCTGTTGCACTCCTTCCTACGCCCTGGCATTAACCGAACTTCTAGGAGACGAGGCCCGGGACTGCTCCTTGAGAGTTGGCATCTTGGGGGCCGAAGCGTGGACGTTTGAGATGCGAGCCGCCATTGAACGGGGCCTTGGCATCACCGCCGTCAATATCTATGGCCTGTCCGAAGTCATAGGCCCCGGTGTTGCCTGTGAGACTGCAGCCAAGAACGGCTTAGTCATCATGGAAGACCATTTCCTTCCCGAGATTGTTCACCCCGAAACCGGTGAACCCGTTCCCGATGGCGAAGTCGGGGTGCTGGTCCTGACCAGCCTTACCAAGCAGGCCTTCCCGGTACTGCGGTACTGGACCGGCGACCTGTGTTCCATCACTCGGGAGCCATCACCGTGCGGCCGAACCCACGCCCGCATGTCACCAATTGTGGGGCGGGCCGATGACATGCTGGTCATCCGTGGCGTCAATGTCTATCCAAGTCAGGTTGAGCACACCCTGCTGAACACCGCTACTGAGTCCGGATATCGAGCAAACCCCCACTTCCAGCTGGTGGTAGACCGCGAAGGCGCCATGGACACCCTCCATATCCGAGTGGAGCCAGAGCCTGGCGATACAGCCAACTCCGGTACAGGCCTCTCCGATACCGCGAAAACAGATCTAGCCAAGACAATCCAAGCGGCCATGCGGTCTTCCCTTGGGATTGGCGTCACCGCGAGTGTTGAACCTCTCGGCTCGCTCCCCCGCTCCGAAGGTGGCAAGCTCAGTCGTACCGTTGATCAGCGACCGAAGGGAACGACTCTGTGAGGATGCCACTATGAGAACACGCCTATGAGAAAATGGACAGATCTCGACGACTTTCAGACCTTCATTGACGCTGGTGGCATAGTCGAACCCAACGATGACATGCCCGAGGAGTTCCGAGAAGAAGTCTTCCGGTTCATTGAGTTTCATGCCAACTCCGAACTCATGGGTGGGCTGACCGAGCGGGACTGGATTCCCAAGGCTCCAGGCCTTCGTCTCAAGCAAATCTTTCTGGCCAAGACCCAGGACGAGATCGGGCATGCTCACCTGCTCTACATGGTGGCAGCGGACATGGGCATGAAGTCCCGCAACCAGATGATTGAAGAATTGTTCTCTGGCAAGTCACGCTTCCACAATGTGTTCCACTACCAAGCAGTGACCTGGGCCGACCAGGTTGCCATTGCCTTCCTGGTCGACGCCGCCGCCTTCGCTAGCCAGCGTGCAGTTTTTGCCGAGTGCACCTATGGCCCCTACAAGCGGGTCTTGAAGCGGATCGTGGCCGAAGAAGGGTTCCACCTTCGCCATGGTGAAGACATGTTGATGTCTATGGCTGAGGGCAGCAACATCCAGCATCAGATGTTCCAGGACGCCTTGGAGCGTTGGTGGTGGCCCGCCGTGCAACTCTTTGGCCCCGATTCGGATCCCAATGATCCACTGCTCAAGTGGAAGATCAAATCAGAACGCAACGAGACTCTTCGCACGGCATACATCCAAAAGTTCGTGCCCCTTTTACAGGGCTATGGCTTTGAAATTCCTGACGACAAGCTCCACTATGACGACGAAACCAAGAAGTGGATCACCAGCGAGATCGATTGGGAACCGCTGAAAGCAACCATGCGCAATGGCGGACCCGATTCGCGTCGCCGTATTGCTGATGCGGCAACGAACTGGGCTGACACTGCTTGGGTTCGCGATGCGCTTGATGCAGCAACTCTGAATCGCGAGGCTGCCTAGCTCATGACAGCCACCACCTCAGCCACCTCGAGCACATCCACCCTAAGCACAGCCACGACATCTACTGCCCACAACACCGCCGAACAGGTGCGCTCCGCTCTTGAGCAGGTCTTTGATCCGGAATACCCCGACATCTCCGTGATCGACCTCGGGCTCGTCCAGTCGGTGGAGGTCTCCGCCGACGGGATGGCCACTATTGGGCTGATCCCAACCTTCTCCGGTTGTCCGGCGCTGGCCATGATTGCTGGCGATGTGCAAGAGGCCGTCCAGGCCTTGGAGGGCACGGACAAGGTGGCCGTTGAGTGGCTCACCAGCCCGATCTGGTCAACAGACCGCATCACGGCTGATGCCCAGAAGCGACTTTCAACCGAATACACCGTGGTTCTGCGCCGCAAGGACGGAACCTTGCTTTGTCCTATCTGTGGTAGCACCACGGTGCAAGACCAGAGCATGGCAGGGCCAACCCGATGTCGTTCCATCGCCTGGTGTTCATCTTGTCGCAACCCCGTTGAGGTCATGCGATGAACAAGGCAACGACACAGGACACAGCATCATGAGGACAGCATCATGAAAACATATGAAGTGTTCCTCAAGAAGGCAGGCAAAGACGAGTTCCGTCATGCAGGGGCGCTGGAGGCCCCTGACGACGACATGGCAAGACTCCTTGCCCGCGAGAGTTACGTTCGACGAGGCGAAGGTGCCCAGATGTGGCTGATAGAGCGATGCAACATCATCGAAGGTGATGAAGAGTTCCTTTCTCCCAACTTCGACAAGCCACATCGTCACAACGACGGCTCAAACATTGCCGCCCGACGCAAGCGCAAGCGCGCTGAAACAGATCAATCAGGGACAGATCCATCGGACCCCAGCTCACCCGGGACAGCATCATGAGCGAGCTTTCACCCGCGGCCCTTGCCTATCTGATTGCCTTTGCTGATGACGAGCACATGGTTGGTGCCCGACACACATCCTGGATCGGAATGGGTCCTTTTCTGGAAGAAGACCTGGCCTTCTGCTCCATTGCCCAAGATGAGCTCGGCCACGCAATCGCCCTCTACGAGCTGGTCGTCAACAGTCTCAACTCCTCCTCAGATTCCGCCACATCCGTGGACCACTTCGCTCTCTTGCGTCCAGCGTCTGAGTATCGATCGTGCTCCCTAGCCGAGGCAGCGTGCAATGATTGGCAAGATGCCCTGGTTCGCCATTGGCTCTATGACCGAGCTGAAGAACTCCGCTGGGCTGCACTGACTGGCTCTTCCAACGTCGCCTTGGCCGCCATTGCCGTTCGCTCGGAGCGAGAGGAGGCCTTTCATCGGGCTCATGCCGCCTCATTCATGAGCCGCATTGCCGAATCAGGAAACACTGAGTCCATCACTCGAATCACCGACTCGATCCAGCGACTGCTGCCATTGGCCGACGGACTCTGGGCACCGCCAGAAGGTGAGGCGGATGCCCTGACTGAAGGGTTCGTGACCGAATCATCAACATCCTTAGCGGCCAAGTGGAAAACACTCGTTAGTGATGACCTCCAAGCCTGGAACCTGCCACTGAGTCCCGCGGTTGAAGTCTTCCTCGATCCCTCCCCCGCTCAGCCTGATTCCTCGACCCCGCCTGACCCCTCGGGTGATCGGATGCAACGCAGCGACGGGTTCGATGAGTTCTTGACCTCACTTCAGGCCGTCATCTCTCTCGATCCTGCTGCTGAGTGGTAACAAACAAGAAGCTGCCAACAACACTCGATAAGCCAACGTTCTCCCAGGTCACAGTTCAAAGCCAAAACTTAACAGAAAGCCTGTCATGCCTTCACTTACTGAATTCTGCAAGATTTCCGCCAAATTGACATTCGCTCCAATCGGGAAGATGGCCGGAGGGATGCGAGTAGATCTCCCCTTCACCGGAACTGCGACTTCCAGCCACTGGGAAGGAGAGCGACCGGTAACTGGAATTGACTATGTCACCGTCCGCAAGGACGGCTCCCAGGAGCTGAACATTCGGGGCCAGATCGGCTCAGGCAAGGATGTGGTTGCCTACACCGCTGCTGGCCGCGGCGATGCTGATGGCGCCCGAGAACTCTTCCTCTTCGAGACTGCGAACGAGGACATGGCCTGGCTGAACAATGCTGTTGGCGTGGCCCTGGGTGCCGCAGATGGCGATGCCCTTGAATTGACCGTCTATATCGCAACCAGCTGAGAAGAAAGGCAACGATGGCTCAGGAACAGGAAGGCCAGGCATCGGATTCGGGAGGCGACTCTTGTGTCTTGCTCTCGGTGGCTGGCGGATTGGCAGAGATCACCCTCAATCGGCCCGACGTGATGAACAGTCTGGACGAGCAGATGGTGAAGAACTTTCACACCGTTCTGCAATCCATCGAGCAGGATCAGGAAGTTCGAGCGGTTCTGATCACCGGTGCCGGGCGGGGGTTCTGCGCTGGACGTGATCTGTCCAACGCCTCGCCGCTGGAAGAAGATGCCGCAGAAATTCTGAGCCAGCTTTTCAACCCCCTGATCCTGCGCATCCGGGACCTTCCGGTGCCAACCTTTGCCGTGGTCAACGGGGCTGCCCTCGGGGTGGGATTTGGTATCGCCATGGCATGCGATGTGGTCACCGCCAGTGACCGTGCTCGACTCGGCTCGCCATTCGCTACCATCGGGTGTGTCCTGGATTCTGGAGGTCATCGGGCCATGGTCGAGCGAATTGGCCCGCACCGAACCCTCGACCTGATCTATACGTCGAGACTATTGGCTGGGCTCGAAGCCGCAGAGATGGGATTGGTTAACTACTCACTTCCCAGTGAAGAGCTGCTTGAATCAGTCCGAACCGTAGCCTCAACTGTTGCTCAAGGTCCGACAGCAGCGTTTGCCAAGTCCAAGGCGATCGTTCGAGCCATTCTGGATGAGGCTGGATCCGCCGAAGATTCCCTCAATCAGGAAGCGACCGCTCAGGGTGAACTTGCCGGTGACCCGGATTATGTCGAAGGAATCTCCGCATTCATGGAGAAACGCAAGCCGACCTTCATTGGACGGTAGCTGTACCCGCCGTTGAAGTATCTGTCTCTGCTTGAGCAACGTACATAACGAGGTCTGTGTCACTCATGGGGCGAGAGAAGTGGAAACCCTGCACCCAAGCAACATCGGTCGTCATCAGCAGATCGGCTTCCTCGCGGCTTTCCACTCCCCCAACCAAGACATCAATGTGTCTTTGAGCAGCGGCGGCGAGGATGGACCGCAAGCCTGCTCCCCCGGGCCCGGACTCCGTCGTTTGAGAATCGGGCGCCAAAATCGAACGATGCAACTTGAGCCCGTCGAACTTCATCTGAAAGAGCTGAGCCAGATTCGTTGCGCCGCGGCCGAATTGATCGACAACGACACGTACCCCTGAGTGCCGAAGTGCGGCCATCGTTTCCTGCGCCGTCCCGTGGTCGTCATAAATCGTTGATTCTTCTCGTTCCAGAACGAGGCGGTTCGCCTCTATCCCTGCCGCCTGCAACAGCCCGTCGACTCGTTCGGCAAAACCTGACTCCTGGAATAGTTGGGCACTGACATTCACGCTCAAGAACCAAGATCGTGCGCCTTCAACCAATTCCTTGCCATCAGGGTCTGACCACCGGGCCATCTGGCGGATCGCCGTGTCAAGGCTCCACTCATCAATGGCACCTAGCAAGCCCAGCTTGTCCGCCAGCGGTAGGAACTCACCGGGACTGATGAGCCCTTGAGTGGGATGTGACCACCTCACCAGGGCCTCGACCCCGACCATTGTTGGCTCGTTTCCCTCGGACAACTTGAAGATCGGCTGATAGTGAATGACCAGCTCTTCATCCTCAACAGCCGCCCGCAATGCAGCTTCCTGAGTCCGGCGGTTCACCGAAATCGTTGGCATCGAGTTGTCATAGCGCACAAAGCTAAGATCTTGTTCAGACTTCGCTTGGTACATGGCCTCATCAGCCCGACGCAGCAGATCATCAACTGAGGCGACATCCATCGAGTCCGTATCGGTCAGGGCAAGTCCAATGGAGGCACGCACCTCATGCGTTACCCCCAGAATGGTTGCTGGGCGGTTGAGGGCCTCGGCGTAGCGTTTGGCTGCCACTTCAGCACCATCGTCCTGGGTGATCTGCTCACAAAGGATCACGAATTCGTCGCCACCGATTCTGGCGACAGTATCGGAGTCTCTTGAGGTATGCCGGAGTCGATCAGCGACCTCGATCAGCATCCGATCGCCGGCCTCGTGCCCGTGATTGTCATTGACTGACTTGAACTCGTTGAGGTCGACAAACATCACGGCCAGCTGTTGGCCAGTTGATTGTGACCGCTCGATCGCTTGCGCAAGCCGCTCAACGAGATTGGCTCGATTTGGCAGGCCAGTCAGCTCGTCGAAGAGGGCCTTGCGGTGCAACTCGACTCGAGTTCTTCGTTCTTCGGAGATATCTTCGATCTGGACCAGAACTCTGGATGACCCCGTCGTTGTCGACAAAAGGCTGATGGACTCACGGACCCATAGGGCCGCTCCATTGCGATCTCGGTAGCGACGTTCGCTCTGCCCTGCGTCCGCTCCAGCGAGAATCTGCTCAATGAGTTCACCTACTGCATTGCTCTCGGTCTGATCCACCAGATCAAGAAAGCGAACCGAGTTCAGTTCCTCATTGAGATACCCAAACATGCTAGCGAAGCGTGGGTTGGCGAGGGCGATCATGCCCTCAGAATCCAGCTCGACCACACCAACGGGAGCATGGCTAAAACTCGCCTCAAACCGATCAACGGTCACCTGGTGCTCCCTCCTGGTGATTGCCTTGGCAATCGCTCGGCGATCGAAGCGGCGTAACGCCAGATAAGCAAGGCTGGCCAACAAGATCGTGAGCAAGCCTCCAGTGGCGGTCAAATAGCCAACCTGGGTTGGGGACCAGGTGGCGTATTCGACCACCGAACCAGGTCTTGACCGGACAATGACCCTGCCGCTACGACCGAACAGTTCAATATCGCGAACACCCAGCAGACTGCGGTCCGATGTCGAAGAATAGATCTGGTGATCACGCTCGGTCAGCTCTGAGGAGACCGGGCTCAGCGCCAGGGGACCACGAAGTCCCTCGATCGTGACCGAGACGTCCGATCCAACATCGGATTCCAACTGTTGCTGGTCCAGGATCAGGGTGATTGATTGGTCCGAATCGTTCTCGCTGAAGACCCGATAGGAGAGCATATTGCTCCAACGGCCCTCGTCGATCGGGGCGATCCCTCTAGTCACCGTAGGCAGGGCATGAATCGGCTGAAGCCCGTCGGGCAAGACGAGCTGACGATCTCCTGCATCGTTGTATTCAACAGCTCGAACTGATGGACCGCGTTCGAATACCTGAAGTGAGTCCAGGGTGTCCCGGACCTGGCCTTCATCACCGGCGGTCAGGAAGAGTGTTTGGATAAGCCCATCAACTCGTGCAGCCTCGGCCCGCAAGCGGTCGACCTCATGATCGCTGATATCAGCGAACCCTTGATAGGTCTCGTGGCGTGCCGCTGATCTCTCTTGAGCGAAGAGGTCGGCTCGGTCAGCGGCTATTTGCAACGTCAAGAAGAAGCCACCAACAACAACGGCAGCAGGAAGCAGCCGCAGTAGCACCGTCCAACGCATGCATCACCAGTCGACCAGCGACCGCCGATTACAAGCGAACAGACGGAATTAGTCCAAACAGACCATGTCTGCTTAGTCGACGCTGATCTCGTCGGAGAAGTCGGCGCCAAGATAGGCGGCGATCACGTCCGGATTGGCCTGAATCTCGTGGGGCAGCCCGGTGCCGATCGGCTTGCCGAAGTCGACCACCAGGATGCGATCAGCAATGTCCATGACCAGTCCCATGTCGTGCTCGACCAGAATCATCGAAATACCGAGTTCTTCTCGAATGTCGAGGATGAACCGAGCCATGTCCTCAGTTTCTTCCAAGTTCATGCCAGCCACAGGCTCATCCAGCAGCAAGAGTTCCGGATCCATGGCTAAGGCTCGACCAAGCTCGACCCGCTTCTGGATACCATAGGGCAGCAGTGCAACAGGGTGCTTGCGCCATTCGTTGATCTCCAGGAAGTCGATGATATCTTCGACCCGTTCCCGGTTCTCCATCTCTTCCTTCTTAGCCGGACCAAGCCACAACATGCCCGTGAGCCAGTTGTTCTTCATCCGAATATGGCGACCGGTGAGAATATTGTCGATCACCGTCATCTGGCCGAACAGGGCGATGTTCTGGAAGGTCCGGGCGATGCCAAGGCGAGCAACCGCATCAGGGCGTTCGCCCATGATGGACTTGCCCTTCCAACGAATATCGCCTTCTTGGGGGCGATAGACCTGGCTAATACTGTTGAAGACAGACGTCTTGCCCGCACCGTTGGGACCAATAATGGCGAACAGCTCGCCTTCATTGACATGAAAGCCAACGCCGTTGATAGCCGTCACTCCACCAAAACGCAGGGTGATGTCTTCGACCTCAATGAGCTTGGATGCGTCTGCTGAGTCAGAGCTCATGATGCCCACTTCTTCCTGCGCTTGTAGTGCTTGACGTCACGGAATGATTTGCGCTCGCCGGTCTCATCGCCGTGCAAGCCGAGGTAGAACTCCTTGACATCATCGTCAGCCAGAAGTTTCTCGCCCGTTCCATCCATCACAATCTTGCCGTTCTCCATGACATAGCCATAGTCGGCAATAGAGAGAGCCATCATGGCGTTCTGCTCAATCAGCAGAATCGAAGTGCCTTCATCATTGAGCAACTTGATCACGTCGCGGACTTGTTGCACCAGCAAGGGGGCAAGCCCCAGGGAGGGTTCGTCTAGAATCATCAGCTTGGGCTCGGCCATCATGGCCCGACCAATGGCCAGCATCTGCTGCTCGCCACCAGACATGTAGCCAGCCAGCTGCTTGTTCCGTTCCAAGAGGCGAGGGAACAGTTCCATCACCCGGTCATAGTTCTTCTTGGCGTTGGCTCGATTGGTGAAGGCTCCTGTTGCCAGATTCTCATCGACCGTTAGCTCGCCAAAGCAGCGGCGGCCTTCCATGACCTGGGAGATTCCGGCCCGAACAATGGCCGACGGTTTCATATGGGTGATGTCTTGGCCGTTCCACATGATGGCGCCCTTGGTGGCCTTGCCTTCATGATTGTCCAACAACCCGGTCGTTGCCCGGGCAGTGGTTGTCTTGCCTGCTCCATTTGAACCAAGAAGCGCCACGACGCTGCCGTCAGGGACCTCGATGGATAGGCCACGTAGAACGAGGGCGACCTCGTTGTATACGACCTCAAGGTTGCTGATCTCAAGCACCGTTCTGGGCTCCTTGTGAATAGTGGATGTCGAAAGAACTAAACGAGAACCCGGGTCGGGGGCAATGTGCCCCCGACCCAGTGTTCATGATGACTTGCTAGTTACTAGATGCAAGGACCATCAAATACATAGTTGGCCGCAACGTCGGAGACGAATGGACCCTTGTGAACGGGAAGGCCGGTACCACCGGTTCCCGCACTCACAGGCTGGATATCGAAGGCGTCGAGTGACACATCAAAGATGTAGGTCTCACGAACGACAGAATCGTTGTATTCTCCGGCCCAACCCTGGTTCGGGGAGATGCCCTTGAAGTCAACAACAACTTCCTTGGAAGCTGCAACCATTCCGGCACGAGTCATGTCGCCATTGGCGGCGGCTTGCTCGAGGATGGTCTGCACAATCATGCCTTCCATCCAACCGGTGACATAGCCATCGGCCAGTGGAAGATCAGGACGCAGCTCATTGAACGCTGCGACTGCGTCTCCCATACCTTCGGAGTCTCCAACATTCCAAGGAAGGTTGAAGCCTGACTGCCAGTAATACTCATCAAAGGCAGGGGCAAGGTCGCCACCGAGGTGGAACAGGTAGTTGAAGGACGGCAGGTTGCCGGACCACTGAGCGGTCATGCCACCAGCAACGGCGTTGCCGAAGATGTCTGCAGTCTCACCTGGAGTCAGGGTGACCCAGACCATGTTGGCGTCAGAAGCAAGCAGCTGGGAAACAATCGCGGTGCGATCGTCGCCGGCAACTTCGCCCTTGGCGTTGTACACAACCTCGATACCGAGCTCTTCAGCAGCAATCTCGGCGCCGACGTGTCCGTCTTCGCCGTACTCGCCGGGGCGAGAGATGATGGCAAGCTTGGGAGTATCTCCAGCTTCGGTGACCAGGTCATTGAGGAAGGAGACGCCGTTCATTGCTTCAACGCAATAGGTGGCACCCTTCTCCAAGATGTTGGCACCAATGTCTGGGTCTGGCCACAGGGAGGCCCAGCTCAACGGGATGACCAACATGTCATCGTCGATGGCGTCTTCGGCAATGGCAGCAGTAATCGGGGAACCAGTGTTCTCTGAAATGATTACCACGCCGTCGTCGCTCTCTTGAGCAAGAACGCCGTAGTTCTCGATGCCCTTGTCGGTGGCGTAGCCACTGTCCAAGATGACCATCTCGACCTGGCGGCCAGCAATGCCACCATTGGCATTGACGGTCTCCCAGTAGACGGTCTGGCCTTCAACGATTTCTGAGACCAGCGAACCGAATGGGCCAGAAAGGTCGGGGTTAAGCCCAACCCTGATGACGTCATCAGTTACACCGAAGTCAGTCGCGATTTCCGCGGCCGGTTCTTCGATCTCCGTAGCCTCGGGCTCCGTCGTTTCTGTCTCTTCTTCCATAGCTTCGGTGGTCTCTGACGTGTCGTCAGCACCTTCACTACTACTGCCACCACAGGCACTGGCCACGAGACCAAATGCCAATAGCAACGCAAGCAATCGCTTGATTTTCACAGGATTCCTCCCCTTGTGTTTCGTTCTCCCGACGGGTGCCGGGATTGCGATCTATATGTTTGTTGAACAATCTGACTGGAACGTTGTAGCCGATCAGCTAGTAGCTAAAGGGCCATCCCTTCCAATAGTTACGAAACTTCAACCAAATGCCAAACAGACCATGAGGCTCAAAGATCAAGAAAACAACGATCAAGACACCGTAAATGACGGGGTTCCAGAGGAACACGCTCATGGGCCAACCCGGAGCAGTCGGCGATGTAGAGACCGGGCCGAAGTCACCCTGTTGACCACTAGTGAGCAGAAAGTTAGCGATTGTGCTGATGACGCCGCCAGCATCCGGGTCACGGGTAATCACGCCTATCAGCCAGCTAGTGAATCGCCCGAACACGTTCGGATCGGTGCTGGGAGCCAGTTGGCCAGCAAGCCAGCCGGTTAATCGCTCGACCGCTTTGGGCAGCAACTCGACAAAGGTGACTCCCAACATGGTTCCGGCAATGGTGCCAGCGCCACCAATGAGCACGATGGCGACGAACTCGACCGACAACAACAAGCTGAAGTCAATAGGTGAGACTCGGCCCTGATAGGAAGCCCACAAGGCCCCACCAATACCGGCATAGAATGAGCTGATCGCAAATCCGACACGCTTGTAGTGTTGTTCAGGCACTCCCATGACCTCGGCGGCGACATCTCGGTCTCGAATGGCCTGCAGAGCTCGACCGGTTCGGGTCCGAACCAGGTTCTTGGCGAAGGCCATCATCAGGAGCAATAGGGCAAAAAGGAAGAAGAACTGCTTCTGCTCTTCAGAGAGATGGATCAGGCCGAACCATTTGCCATCTTCGTTGAGATCAATGAGAGGTGTTTCTTCCTTCCACAAACGAATGTCCAGTTTCGGCCACTTGCGACCAGACTCATAGTCACCGGCATACTCGGGAAGCATTCTGGCGATATGAAGGCCAATGAAGGTCAAGCCAACGGTGACAATGGCGAGGTAGAGCCCACGGACCTTGACGGCCGCTGGTGAGACTGCGATGCCAACAAGGGCAGCAAGAACGCCAGCCATGGGAAGCCAGATCCAGATGGGTAAGCCAAGCCCGCACTCTCCTGCACTTTCAAGCAGGCCGAGGTTGTCGTGAAAGGGCACACAGGCTTTGACGCCGCCGTCACCCTTGCCGCCAAGGGCTACCGCGGTGTAGGCGCCGACGCCCATAAAGAACGCGTGACCAAGTGAGACCTGACCAGTCACCCCAGTCAGAATGTTGTAGCCAAGTGCAGCAATAGCAAATGGAATAACCAGGGTGAGCGGATCCAACCAGGTGGCACCAAACAGCCACGTGGGAATGGCGGCAGCAAGACCATTGCCAAGCACCATGAAGAGGATGAACAGAAGTGCGAACCCAGCAGCGCCTTTTTGCCACCAGGTAGGCAGGATGGCAGCGTCTTGCTCATAGGACGTGCGTAGATGTGGTCGACCGAAGCTCATGGACTCAGACCCTCCGGATTTCTTCAGTGCCGAACAGGCCGTAGGGCCTGACAAGCAGCACAATCAACATGACCAGATAAGGCACGATGGTGGAATAACCAGCGCCCAATATCTTGGTCCATTGGGACAAGTACTGACCAGCGAATACTTCCGCGCTAGCGATGATCAGGCCTCCGTATAAGGCTCCGGGAATCGAGTCCAGTCCCCCAAGAATAATGACGGGAAGCACTCGGAAAGCGAGCACCGGGTGGATCTCCTGGCTGACGGTTCCTTGTGGAGGGAACGGACCCATGCCGTAGAAGATGGCAGCTACGGTGACAAGCGCAGCACCGAGGCCCCAGGCAATGGAGAACACTCGGCCAACATTGATTCCCTGGGCTTGAGCCGCTTCTTGATCGAAGGCGACGGCCCGCATGGCTACACCGAAGCGTGAGCGGAAGAAGAAGTTGACGGCAACGAAACAGACTGCAGCCGCAACCATGGCCGCTACATACGACTTGGGAATTCCGGCATCGAATAGCCTCCACTGCTCCAGCTTCCAGGGAACACCGAGGGTGCGAGCAGCTTGCGAGGTTGCGTCCCGGTTGAAGGGCCCGATGGCGGTTTCCAATCCAAGGGTGATGACAGCCATGGAGAATAGGGGCTGGCCGACCATGGGACGGATGGCTATTCGTTCCAAGATCATTCCCATGATGGCAGCGAAGATCAGGGCAAAGAAGAGGTTAACCAACCAGCGAGGAATGCTGGGGTCGACGCCCGCCGCTGGCGCCAATGGATTGCTCCAGGGCATGAAGGGCAGTCCGCCGTCATTAATCATGATGGACATGAACAAGGCACCAGCCATGGCCATGCCGCCAGAAGCGAAGTTCAGGACCTGGGTGCCCTTGAACACAATGACAAAGCCGATACCCATGATGGCGTAGATGGAGCCCAGGGCTAGGCCCTTCACCAGGGTTTGCAGGAAGGTCGGGAAGAAACCCGATGAGTCCTGGGCCAGTATGAGAAGGTCACCCATTAGTACATGTCCTCCACCAGGTCGCGGAATGCATCTTCGACTGCCGACCGTTTCAGTTTCTGGGTTGCTGTTAGCTCGCCGTCTTCATGATCAAGTTCTTTGGGAATCATTCGGAACTTCTTGATTCCCTCTACTCGGGAGAACTTCTCGTTCGCTCGCTCGACTTCGGCTTCAACCAAGGCGATGACTTCGGGCTTCTCGGTTAGGTCACGGTAGGTGGTGTAGGAGATGTTCTCACGAGTGGCCCAGTTGCCGACGGTTTCCAGCTCGATGGCGATCAGGGCGGTCAGATATTTTCGCCGGTCGCCAATCACCATGGCTTCGTTGATGAAGGGACTCGTCTTGATCACGTTCTCGATTTCCGACGGCGAAATGTTCTTGCCGCCGGCAGTGATGATGATGTGCTTGATGCGGTCAACGATTTTGACGTGGGTGCCATCGATCCATTCACCAACGTCACCGGTCATGAGCCAGCCATCTTCGGTAAAGGTCTCAGCTGTCTTGTCCGGCTTGCCCCAATATCCGACAAACACCCCTGGGTGCTTGGTCTGCACTTCGCCGGTTGTCTCATCAATCCGGACCGAGTCCTTGATGCTGGGATACGCCTCACCGACCGAGCCGAGCTTGTTGCGGCCAGCCAGATTCAGGGTGGCAACCGCGGCGTTCTCGGTCATTCCGTAGAGCTCATAGACATTGATGCCGATGCCGAGGAAGAACTGGAGGATCTCTGGGGCAATGGGGGCCGCTCCGGTACCGGCCCAGCGACAGCGACGCAGACCGAGGCGTTCTCGCAGAGAGCGGAACATCAGGAAATAGCCGAAGAAGTAGGCGATCCGAGCGCCGATGGGCCAGTTGCCACCGTTGGCTGCCCGCTGGCCGCCAATCCACATGGCCAGCTTCATCGAAGGCTTGAACAGCGCCTTCTTGAACATGCTGGCGTCATTGCCTTTGATCATGGTGACGGCGTGCAGCTTTTCCCACATGCGTGGCACCGCAAAGAAGAGGGTGGGCTGGATTTCCCGCAGGTTGGCGTTAAGGGTGTCGATTCCTTCGGCAAAATTCAGAACCACTCCAAAGCCAACCAGGTGCCAGGTGGAGAAGATTCGCTCGGCCACATGGCAGAGAGGGAGGAAGGTCAGAACTGAATCCTTCGGGCTCGGCAGCTTGCCTCCTCGGATTCGTTCCGGAGTGCCGCCAATGACTTCGATGGCGAAGTCGGCATTGCTGTTAGCCAGCATGGCTCCCTTCGGCGGCCCAGTTGTTCCCGACGTGTAGACAAATGTCATCACATCGTCTGCGGTGGCATCAGCCATCCGTGCCTCTACCGCTCCAGGATTGGCAGCTCGGTGCTCTCTCCCCAGGGTAAGGAAGTCTTGCCAATCCATGAGACGTTCGTCGGTATTACGGCGAACACCACGCGGCTCCAGATAGATCAGCTTCTCGACGCTGGGGTAGGCGGCAGCTGGAAGATCAAGCACCTTGTCCGCTTGCTCTTCGTCCTCGACCATGTGGATCTTGGCTCCACAGTCATTCAGGGTGTATTCGACCTCGGCGTGAGGATTGGTCGGGTAGTGGCCAACCGTGATGCCCCGCACAGCCACCGAAGCCAGGTCAAGAATAACCCATTCTGGACGATCTTCAGAGTGGATCGAAACGCGATCCCCAACGTCAACTCCAAGGGCCAACAGACCATTGGCCGCATCAAGAATCAGCTCCCAAGTCTCACCCCAGGTCAGTTCTTTCCAGACTCCAAGGTCCTTGTCTCGCATGGCTACTTGAGTCGGAGCCTTCTGGGCCCACTCTTGAGCACGTGCGGCAACGGTGCGATATCCAGCACCAGAAGACGGCACTACCGGGCTTTCAGCAACAGCAACCATGATCTCCCCTTCATCAGTCGTGACGCGCGACACACTGTACTGTCGAAGCAGGCAGACTAGCCATGTCTGCGACAGAGAATCAAGGCGAGCACGAAATAGTCGCTGTTCCGATCATCAAGTCCTTGACGATCTAGTGAAGAACCAACTTCGGTCGGTCAAATCGACTACCAACGAGCTGACGAGAGTTACTCGTCAGTAACCAGCGGTAACACTGACTAAACCCTCCAGAGCAAGACCAGCACGGAAGTTCGCGACATTGAGCCGCACGTGATCTGCCAGCAGAGGCACACCCATTTCCGGAGTGTTCCCGATATGTGGCGTAATGATGACTCTTGGCTCATTCCACAGATCATGGCCATCGGGGAGGGGCTCTGGGTCAGTGACATCGAGGGCTGCGCCACCGATAGTCCCGGCGCGCAAAGCTGCCAACAGCGGTTCAACTTGAACGTGCCCACCTCGGGCAACATTAACCAGCCAGCCGTGATCGGCCATCGCCGCTAGCTCGGCCTCGCCAATAACCCCTCTAGTGGTATCGGTGAGGGCTAAGGCCAGAACAACAAGGTCGGCGCCAGCCAGCCCATCGACGCGGTCCTCGAGGGCCAAGGTCCGGTGCGCTCCAGCGAGTGGCTCGGCCTTGCGGCGAATGACGGTGATCTCGCACTCAAAAGGAGCGAGAAGCTTGATCAGCTCTTGGGTGATACCACCAGCACCGAAGATGGTGACCTTGCCACCAAGAAGATTGTGGCCTTCGGGCGGTGACCAGGTCGTGGCGGGCACGTAGGTGGTCAGACCCCGCAAGCCGGCCAGCCCCAGCATCAAGGCATGCTCAGCCACTGGCTTGGAATAGACCCCGCGAGCACAAGTCCAGTCCAGATCGGTATTCAGATACGGCACAAATGGTTCGATGCCAGCAAAGGGAAGACTCACCCATCGAAGTTTTGGGGCCCGTTCCAGCATTGCTGGCAGGGCACCGGGATTGTGCGCATCCGCCCAGATCAGGGCGTCGGCCTGCTCAAGGGGAGCAAGCTTTCCTCCCCCTTCGACTACGGCAACTTCGATCGATTCGAAGCGACCGGACTTCGGCTCAACGGCGATGAGCGGAGCCGTCATTCAACTACCAGCCTGTAGGGCTTGGGCAAGGTCGGCCAGAATGTCCGCTTCGTCTTCGATGCCAACCGAGAGTCGGACCAAGTCATCCGGAACCTCCAGCGGCGATCCCTCAGCCGAGGCGTGGGTCATGACACCGGGGTGTTCGATAAGCGATTCCACCGCGCCAAGCGACTCAGCCAGGATGAACAGTTCGGTTGACTCGATGATTCGCATTGCCGCGTCACGACCGCCGGCTGCCCGGAAGCTAACCATGCCCCCAAAACCCGACATTTGTTTCTTGGCAATCTCGTGTCCGGCATGACTGGCCAGGCCCGGGTACATCACCTCAGCAACGGATTCGTGGCCATCCAGCAGACCTACCACGGCCGCCGCGTTCGTGAGGTGTCGGTCCATTCGTACCGCCAACGTCTTGGCTCCCCGCAAGGTGAGGTACACGTCCCACGGTCCGCGAACCGCGCCGACTGAGTTCTGAATGAACCGAAGATGGGTATCGATCTGGGCCTCGTTGGTGGCAACGAAACCGCCAACGGTGTCGCTGTGCCCACCCAGATACTTGGTGGTCGAGTGCACCACGATGTCCGCTCCATGGTTGAGCGGCTGCTGGAGGTACGGGGTGGCGAAGGTGTTGTCGGCAACGAGCAGTGCGCCATTGTCATGCGCAACCTTGGACACCGCAGCAATGTCAAAGATGTTCAGGAGCGGATTGGTTGGGGTTTCTAGCCAAACAATCTTGGTCTTTTCTGGCCAGCTATTGGCCAGCGCAGCAGGGTCGGTCAGGTCATGGGCCGACCAGGTAATTCCGACCTTACCGAAGACCTTGGAAATGAGTCGGAAGGTACCGCCATACGCATCGTTGCCCATGACGACATGATCGCCAGGGTCCAACATGCGCAGGATGGCATCTTCGGCGGCCAGACCCGATGAGAAGTCGACACCGAAGGCTGCTTCTTCTAGCGAGGCGAAGGCCCGCTCCAGCGCAGTACGGGTTGGGTTGCCGGTCCGGGCGTATTCGTAACCTGAGTGCTTGCCGACGGCATCTTGAGCAAAAGTTGAGGTCTGAAAGACGGGGACGGTGACGGCGCCCGTAATGGGTTCGGGGTCTTGCCCAACATGAATGGCTCGGGTGCTGAAGCCAAACGTCGGCGTGTCATCGGATGTGTCGTCTGGGGTGCTGCTCATGCGTTGCTTCTTTCGGAGAGGAAGGACAAGACGTCGGCGCGGGCAAGAACGGTTCGAGGGCGGCCGCCGTCAAGGACAAGCAGTGCCGAAGAAAGGTCCAGGAGTTGCACGACCAACTCAACCGATTGGCCGATGCCAATGGTTGGAAGCCGGGGGCTCATGACCTCTTCGACGGAGCGATCAAGCACACCACCGTCGCTGAAGGCCGCTTCCATGATTCGAAGTTCGTCGATTGATCCCATAACCTCGGCTGCGGCCAATGGCATCTCATTCTTGGCCACCGGCAGCTGAGACACATCGTGTTCTCGCATCAGCGCCACGACTGAGCGAACCGAATCATCGGGCTTGGCGTACAGCAGGGGCGGGATGTCGCCGTGGCGCTGGTCCAGCACGTCTCGAACGACTGGTCCATCTTCGCTCAAGAAGCCAAAGCCTGCCATCCATTCATCGTTGAAAACAGTCGACAGATAGCCGCGACCCGAATCAGGGGTGAGCACAACAACAAGGTCATCTTTTGTCAGCCCCCGTGCCACTTCGAGCGCGGCGTAGACAGCTGTGCCTCCAGATCCTCCAATGAGGATGCCCTCTTCTTCGGTGACGGTTCGTGCCATCAGGAAGGAGTCAAGGTCCGACACCGGCACAACCTTGTCAACGACTTCTCGGTGATAGGTGGTCGGCCAGAAATCTTCGCCGACCCCTTCAACCAGGTAGGGCCGTCCCGAGCCTCCGGAGTACACCGATTGGTCAGGGTCTCCTGCGATTACCTGAATATCGGGGTTCTGTTCCTTGAGGTAGCGACCGACACCACTGATGGTTCCCCCGGTACCTGCTCCGGTGACGAAGTGGGTGATCTTCCCGTCGGTCTGACGCCAGATTTCTGGCCCCGTTGACTGGTAGTGGGCTTCCGGGTTCCAATTGTTGTCGTACTGATTCGGACGGAAAGACCCGGGAGTTTCTGCTACCAACCGTTCAGCAGTGGAGTAGTAGGAAGCCGGATCCTCCGGAGCCACCGCTACCGGGCAAACAATCACCTCGGCTCCGTAAGCCCGCAGAAGGTCGATCTTCTCGACACCGACCTTGTCGGTACACACAAAGATGCATTTGTAATCGCGTTGGGCGGCCACGATGGCCAAGCCAACGCCGGTATTGCCCGACGTTGGTTCGATAATGGTGCCGCCGGGCTTGAGCAGGCCATCTCGTTCGGCCGCGTTGATCATGGCCAAGGCGGCTCGATCCTTGGATGAGCCGCCCGGGTTATATGTCTCGTATTTCATTACCACGGGGCAGTCGATGCCCCTGGTGACTCGTCGCAAGCGAACGAGCGGCGTATTGCCAATGAGGTCCAGTACTGAGTCGGCTATCTCCATCCAGCCAACCTAGCCACTGGATTGCTTGCACGGCGGAACGCTAGCTGGAAGCAGCCAAAAGCTGTGCACTGCTCGGCATAGCTACCGACACATCAGCCTGGGGTTGCATGTCTCCAGCACCCAGATCAACGGCTTCGGCAATGCGATAGCGACCTGACGGGTCCTGCACGAGCCAGAGCATGCCATGACGCCGTTCGGCCGGGCGGATCCCGACTAGTTCGGCATGAGCATTCAGCAGGCGCCGCTCGGGGTGATCAACGGTGATGGCCAACGTCACCGGCGATTCATCATTAACAGCCGTGACCTTCACCAGTTCTGGGCCTTGACCAATGATGCTCAGCCCAGCCTTGCGCAGTCGCTGATTGTGGCTCTCAAGTTCGGAGAACAATGGGGTTTCGGAGACAAAGACTGTTTCCAGCTCGGCCTCATCCGGGTCGGTTTGGAAAGCGAACTCAGCTCGCAGAAGTCCATTAACGATCCGACGCCACTCCGGCGACTGCCGTTCTTCGGCGAACGTAGCGGACAACGGACGGCCAATCGGAAGCATCTCTCGCCACTTGAATCCAGTCTTGACCGGAGCGTCTGTGCTGCTTGATCCGGACCGGTTCGTGTTGATGTTCGCTGGGTCAATAGGTGTGGACTCACCGGCTAGCCGGACTTCAAGTAGCGCTGACGCATCAGCGAGAACCTGGGGGTCAGCGTCCTCCGCAGATCGGAACAGGGCTGGGTTGCCTGCAAACTCTGTCCCGACAATTCGTTGGCCGAGAACAACCGGACGCAGCAACCACGTGCCAACCATCATCTCGACGACAACAGCAGCAGCTACGGCTACGCCGAGTCGACGAGCAATATCGAGGTCGCCTGCGAGAAACCCCAGGCCGACAAGGGCAGTGACTCCCAATCCAAACATTGCTGCTCGTCCTTCCCGGTGCAGGGCCGAGGTGACTAGCTCATTGCGATCGTTAGCCAAGGCTTCGGAAATGTCGTCTCCGTCAGATGTCGGGAGGCCAGCTGTCGCCGGGCCGGTTGCTAGGTCGGCCTCTAGGCCGGACGTAATACGTCGAACAAAGCCGATCTCAAAGAGCCCAATCCCAACACTCAACACGAGAACTGCAACCTGGAGTTCTGAGGCTCCAACGTCACCAGCAACAACCCGGTAGACACCAAGAACTGCTCCAAGACCAAGGAAGCGCAGGGCGACAGTGGCCGCAGCCATGCGGATGTCGCCGACCAGAACCAGGATCGCCAGTCCACCAGAAACAGCGAGCAAGACAATCATGATCCACAAGCTGCGATTAGCGCTGGCAGCAACAAGTGCAGCTTCAACTGGAGCGCCGCTGAGCTCGACGGTAAAGACTTCGCCTCCGGATGTTTCCAGCTGCCCAATCAGGTTCTGCGCAGCCTCAGATCGAGCTGTCACCGTTGGTGTCACGATGGCCACGATCGAGTCACCCTGCACGAAGAGGGTCGAATCAGTTTCAGCCATCAACTCACCGGCGACGAAACGGCCGGTCGAGGTTTGTACCCAGCCAACGGTTTGCAGTTCGGAGACCGAGGATGACCAGGCAGAGATCTCCGTAGAACTCGCGGTTGCTGGGATTCCAGCCAGGATGGCGGAGCTTGGATCGCCGCCAAGCTCGATGAGCTGTTCGGATACTCGTCGAGAAGAAACACCAGAAGACAAGGCCGACTCATCCAATAGGTCCGAGCTTGGCACTCGGATAGCAAAGAGGCCAAGGCCAAGAAGGAAGCAGGCAAAACCGCCAAGGACGGCGATAGGAAAGTCTCGACCATCGGGGAGTTCGGAGCTAAAGACTCCTTCGTCGTTGGTGGGAACTCGTTCAAGGGTCGAGAGAAGTGCTGGTAACGCACCAAGAGTGATGACGGCGGCAATGACCCCACCGGCAGCAACAACTGAAGCCGTTGCTCGACCGGTGCCGAGTAGTTCAAGGAACAGTGCGGTCACAATCAGGCCGCCGAAGAGGAGGCCAGTTTCGGGCAGAAGGTGGCGCACCGAGTTGCGGATCGCTGCTGCTTGATCTTCACCAATCGGATTCTTAAACCATTCCAGCAGGCGCAAGGTCAGGACCGTCGAGACGAGAACTGCGACCAGAACTGCCGGAACCGCTGTTGTTGCAAGTGTGCCGTCGAACTTGCCAGCAATCTGGCTACCAACCAATCCACCGAGCAGGGTCGACAGTCCGACGGTGCCTCCGGCTGCTATTCCGAGCTGGCCGCCAAAGGCCAACGTGATGACTGCGGTGAGCAGTAGTACAACGGGGACGACTGCCACTACGGTGCTGCGATTCAGGCGACTAAGTAGATCTTGATCGGCCACGGTGCGGCCACCGAGGGCCACGTGGGCATCAGGCAAGCTGCTGGCCACCACGCTGCGTATGGCGGCAACGACGTTCTCATCGGCTTCGGGTGCGAGGGCAACATGCAGAGCAATACGGCCAGAGGGGGCGAGCTCGGCCGTCACCGCGGCGACTCCGGGCAGGTCCCGAAGGGCAGGAATGACCAACCGCTCCATTGTTGGGTCGGCGGACTCGACGCCGGAGACGAGTAAAGCAACATCTGGGAGTTCCGATGGATCCCAGACTCCTGAGGTATAGGGCTCCCCAACGAGTGGACGCGGTGCGTCGATGGTGGCCAATGCTGAGCCCGCGACGAAGAGCAGGAGGACTGAAGCTAGAAGAAGGGTGACAAACCGCCTAAAGAAGGCCGGAGTCGACAAGTAGGCCGAACGACGGCTTGGCGAAATGATCTTTGGAGATGGTGACACGAGGCAAACCTCTGGCTACCAACTCCGCCCGGTGGGTAGCGTAGCCGACGCCTACAGTGAGATGAAAGGACCTTTCCAAGTTTTTCTCACATTCGGTAGTTGGACGACTACCGACTTGCGGCCCTAGGCTTGGAGTTTGGCGACGAAAGGGCCAGAACATGTCAGGTTTATTGGATGGATTGATGGGTCAGCTCGGAGAAAGCGGTGTCTCCCAGATCGCCAAGTCTCTTGGGGTCGACGAAAGTTTGGCCAGCGGCGCCATTGGAATGGCATTGCCTGCCATTCTCGGAGGGCTAGCGAACAACAGCCAGAGTGCTGGCGGAGCTCAATCACTGGCCACGGCCCTTGACGGTCACGACGATTCGATCTTTGGCAGTCTGGGATCCCTGCTCGGAGGCGGTGGTGACGGAGCCAAGATTCTTGGCCATGTGCTCGGCGCCAAACAGGGCTCGGTCGAGCAGAACCTGGTCGGCCAGTCCGGCATGAACGCCAGCATGATCGCCAAGCTCCTTCCGATCTTGGCTCCACTCGTTATGGGTTACTTATCCAAGCAACGCTCATCCGGTGGCCTCGATGCCAGTGGTTTGGGCTCGATGCTTAGCCAGGAACACCAGGCCAGCCAGAAGAAGTCCCCCGGCCTTGGTGGGCTTGCGTCCATCTTGGATGCTGACGGAGATGGCTCGATCATGGATGACGTGATCGGTATGGCTACCGGTGGCGGTGGAGCTGGTGGCGCCGTCGGTGGTGCTAAGCCAAAGGGCGGCCTCGGCGGTCTGCTTGGCAAGATCCTGGGACGCTAAGCCTCAAAAAGCGAAACATGCTTTCTCCCACACTGGACACCGTTCGCTTGTTCATTCATGTTCTGGCCGCCGCCATCTGGGTCGGCGGCCAGTTCGCGCTCGCTGGTGCACTGCCCGGCTTGCGAAGGGTTGGGCCCGACGCAAGCAAGGCTGCGGCCAATGGCTTTGCCCGAGTGGCCTGGCCTGCATTCGGGGTTGCCGTTGTCACGGGGATGTGGGGAGTCTTCGCCAGCGGCGACACATCCAGTGCATATATGGCCGTGCTTGGCATCAAGGTTCTTCTTGTCGTCGCTGCTGGAGGTTCAGCCTTTGCCCACGCGTTGACAACGAATCGAGGAATCAAGGCAGCAACCGGAGCCCTCGGCGGCCTGTTCAGTCTCGCCATTGTTTTCCTTGGGGTACTTCTGACAACCCACGGCTGACCACATAGCAGCGCCACCTGCTATGAAGTGGCGATGGCACCCAATCCAGCCACACCTCCGACCGACCCAGCTAACACCCGCGATTTTGTCAAGGGCCTGAGATGTTGGAATGACCCGGTTGACCCCAAGCCACTGGGTGGCGGCACCACCAACACCAACTTCACGGTTGAGCATGGTGGCCGCACCTTTGTCGTTCGAGTCGGCGACGACATGCCCCTGCATGGAATTATCCGCAGTCACGAAGCGGCGACCTGCCGAGCCGCTCATGCCTGTGGAGTCTCCCCCGAGATCATCCATCACGAGCCTGGCGCATTGGTCATGACGTTCATCCAGGCCAAGACGCTGAGCAAGGCCGATGTCGCCCAACCGAAGATGCTCGAACGCATCGCGAAGCTATTGCGGCAATGTCACACAGACATGCCAGGAAAGCTCACCGGCGCCAGCCTGATGTTTTGGGTCTTTCAAGTCAACCGCCAGTACCTCGTGACCATCGCTCAGGGCACATGTCGAATGGCCGCCCGGTTGGCCGAACTCGCAGAGATCAACCAAGACCTCGAACGACAGCTCGGCCCAATCCAGCCGACCTTCTGCCACAATGACCTGCTCCCGGCCAACATTCTCGACGATGGTGAGAAGCTCTGGTTGTTGGACTGGGAGTACGCCGGATGGAACACCCCATTGTTCGACCTGGCCAATCTGGCTTCCAACGCTGATCTCGACACCACCCAGACGTACGTCCTGATCGAGTCCTATCTGCAACGCTCACCATCGGGCCGTGAGCAATCGAGTGTGCGGGTCCTGGCCTGTGCATCACTGCTGAGAGAGCTGCTCTGGAGCCTGGTGCAGGAACAACACTCCTCGCTCGACTTCGACTTTGAGACCTACAGCGACGGACAACTGTCCAGCTTTCGCAACGCCTACCAACAGCTTGGGGCCTCGCTATGAATCAAGCAAAGGCGTTAGGCCGAAAGGCCCCGCCAGAACAAGCTCAAATCGTCATCATCGGCGGCGGCATCATTGGTTGTTCCACCGCCTACCACCTGGCCAAAGAAGGAGCAACAGATGTGGTGCTTCTGGAACGAGCCCAGCTGACCTCGGGCTCAACCTTCCACGCGGCCGGGCTCGTTGGCCAGCTGCGCTCATCACGCAATATCACCCAGCTTCTGAAATACTCCGTCGAACTCTATGAAAACTTGGAAGCGGAGACGGGTCAGGCCACTGGCTGGAAACGCAATGGAGGAATACGGCTGGCCTGCAACCAGGAACGGATGATCGAGCTGGAACGCAGCGCAACCACCGGTCGCTCCTTCGGGCTTGACATCGAGATAATCTCTCCTGCCGAAGCCCTCAGTCTCTGGCCCTTGATGGACATCTCCGATGTTGTTGGTGCCGCCTTCCTACCCGGTGATGGTCAGGCCAACCCATCTGACATCACCCAAGCTCTAGCTCGGGGCGCCCGCCAGCTAGGGGTACGGATTATCGAAAACTGCAATGTCACCGGGATCACCGTCGACGACCTCTCAACCACCAATCGTCGGGTCTCCGGTGTTTCAACTGACCTAGGAAACATCGCTTGTGAGAAGGTGGTGAATTGTGGTGGCCAGTGGGCCCGCACGATCGGAGAGATGGCTGGCGTCTCGGTTCCTCTGGTTTCGATGCAGCACCAATACGTCGTCACCGAACACTTGGACGGCGTGACCGCTTCCTTGCCAACACTTCGGGACCCCGATCGCCTGGTGTACTTCAAGGAAGAAGTGGGTGGTCTGGTCATGGGAGGGTACGAGCCCAATCCCCTGTCATGGGCCGTGACGGGCATTCCCACCGACTTCAACAATCGGCTCTTGCCTGCTGACTGGGAGCACTTCGAGCCACTGCTGACACAGGCTGTGCAGCGCGTTCCCGCAATGGAAACCCTTGGCATTCGCAAGCTGATCAATGGGCCTGAAAGTTTCACCCCTGACGGCAACTTCATCCTGGGTGAAGCCCCCGAAGTCGCCGGCTTCTTCGTCGGCGCCGGATTCAACGCCTTCGGCATTGCTGCCGGTGGCGGTGCAGGCCAGGCGTTGGCCCAGTGGGTAATCGCCAGTGAGCAGCCCGTCGACTTGTGGCCAGTCGACATTCGTCGCTTCGGCTCGGTCCACCAAGATGTCGACTGGGTGCGAGAACGAACAACCGAACTGTACGCCAAGCACTACACCATGTCCTGGCCCCACGAAGAGCATGAGAGTGCCCGACCGCGTTTGCGCTCGCCCCTCTATGACATCTTGAAAGACGGCGGCGCTTGTTTTGGATCCAAGCTCGGCTGGGAGCGACCGAACTGGTTTGCGCGATCCGCCGAGAAGCCCAAAGACGTCTATTCCTTTGGCCGACAGAACTGGTTTGACGCGGTCGGGAAGGAGCACCAGGCGTGCCGTGAACAGGTCGTCATTTTCGATCAGAGTTCCTTCGCCAAGTTCGAACTCAGCGGACCCGACGCCGAGGCGGTCTTGCAACAGATCTGCGCCAACGACATATCTCGATCCGCCTTTGATGGTGTCGCTGATGGTGTCGGGCGGGTCACCTACACCCAGCTGCTCAACGACCGGGGAGGAATCGAAGCCGACCTCACGGTCTCGCGCCTTGGGCCCGACCTGTTCTATCTGGTCACCGGAACTGGTTTGCGCACCAGGGACCTCCATTGGATCACCAACAGTATTCCCCTCAACAGCAGGGTCCAGATACGGGATGTGACGGAGGACGTGGCTGTGCTCAGCCTGATGGGGCCAAAGGCCCGCCGCGTACTTGAACACGTGACCGACAGCGACGTTTCAAATACCTCGCTCCCATTCGGCACGGTGACCGAACTGATGATTTGTGGCACGTCCGTCCGGGCCCTTCGCGTGACCTATGTCGGCGAGCTCGGTTGGGAGCTGCACATGCCGCGCGCTGCCGCTGCGAGCGTCTACCGAGAACTGTTGGTGGCAGGAGAAGCCCACGGGATTGGCAATGCCGGGTATCGAGCGATTGAATCGCTCCGGCTGGAGAACGGGTACCGGGCCTGGGGCAGCGATATCGGACCCGACTACACGCCATTGGAAGCTGGCCTGTCTTGGGCCACGAAGCTTAAAACCAACATTGACTTTCGAGGCAGATCAGCCCTCGAGCAACAGCAACAAACGGGAGTCAGAAAGCGTCTCGCTTGCTTCACCATTGAGGATCCCGAAGTCACCCTTTTGGGCCGAGAGACCATCTACCGCGACGGGGTACCCGTTGGCTGGCTGAGCAGTGGAGGTTGGGGCTACACGGTTGGCGCCAACATCGGCTACGGCTACCTACGAAGCCCCGACGACCCAAGCACCCTTGATCGGGCCTCGCTCGAGGCTGGAATCTATGAGCTAGAAGTCGCGGCCCGCCGGATTCCATGCTCCATTCGTTTTGGAGCGCTCTATGACTCAGAACTCAAAAAGATCAAGTCTTGAGTCGTTGCCTCTAGAGCAATATGGGCCCACGTAGGTCCCCCGACTCATTTCGCGCCCATAGGCGCGCCAAAGCATCACCGTCTGACATGACGGACCGACGGGAACGTGAACAAGGCCGCTCTCGCGGCGTTTACGAACTGGATCTGGCGTGTCAGATATTCGATTCCAAAATCGCACATGGCGAAGAGTTGTTACTGCATTGATGGTTTTCAGTGCATTCGCAGTCTCGGCGGGTTCCGCTCATGCAGTAGGGGAATCGTTAGAAACTGTGCTGTCCGTTGTTGATGGAACACCTAGCTTTGATGCCACCGATGGGCCCGGTCTTGACTCCGGACCAGCGAACGGCATTGTTCGTACTAACGACAACCTCACCTATCAGGTCGAGATCAGTGTCAACGATGCCCCGGGAACGAACGTCGCTTTCACCCTGCCATTGCCTCAGGGAGTCGAGCTTTCCGCTGTTCCCCCCTATTGCCAAGCTGGTTCGTCACTGACTCCCCCAACCTTGCCTGCCCCTGCGGTGCCAGCGACTCTCACCTCGTGGACCACCCTGCCGATCCAGACCCTTGTCTGCAATGTTGGCGATCGCACCGCTTTCTCCACCTTCACCTATCCCGTTGTAGCCAAGGTCCGGTCCGAGGTTCCAAATGGCACGAATCTTGATCCCCCGACCGCTTCATCGATCTCGGACGACGTGTCAACGCCGGCCGTTTCCAACCCTGTCAACAGCCAGGTCTCGGCTCGGGCCCAATTCGACATCTCGAAAAACTCGACTTCCGAAACGGAGAACGCGGGCTACTACTCAACCCAGGGAATCCGGGCTTGTGCTGACGGCAGCGGCCGCCAATGTTTTGGCTACGTCATCCCCATGGTGATCGCCGCCCCGGTTGGCGGCAAGGGAACCACTCCCCTGCAAATGCCCGTCACCTTCAATGATGACCTCACACCCCTGTCCCTCTATGGCGCGGCTGCAGTAGCCGACCCAGACTATGTCGCCGCTGGAGCGGGAGCCGTAGCCAAGTACGGGGCGATCCTGGTCCAATGCCGTTCGCTGACCTGGTCCCAGCCCTACCCCTTCCTTGGCGGTGCTGGCAACCAGACAACCTCAGTCCGCCAGTCTGGAACCACAACCTGCACCCAGCCCGGCGGTCCAGGCACCGAGGTTGATGTTTCCATCGCTGACATGGACTCATCCGCCTACACGGTGCCGTCCCAGGCTCACCGTCCGGCGGGCCGAACGCTGCCTGCCAACCGCGGCTATGTCTATAGCTGGTCGGTGTATGTGCAAATCCCAGTCGAAACCGTAATTGATCTCGGCATCGTCGACTCGTTGGGCACGACCTGGACCTTGAACTGGGACAATCGCTACACCAATTTCAATCCGCTCGGCATCGATGGGGTTGTCAATGATCCGGCGGCCCAGGACGCCTTCAATGACCATCGGGCCAGCCGCACTGTTGCCTCGACGACGGGCCGGTTCGACAAGTGGTATGTCGGCATTGGCGATGCTCCCGGCAATGTCTCCCCCGTTGAGTTCAGTCCAGGCTGGGCCATCTGGGAAGGCCCCTCGGGAAGTACCGGTGCTCACACCGGCGAAGCCCAGATCTATCCCGGCCAACGGATTCTCTCCCTGCTACATCTTGATGCGCGCAGCGCCGCCACCCAACAAGACGTGAGCTTCCTGGTTTGTGACGGTTGGGACCCCGCCTTGCTCCATCTGGCCGAGGGAAACTATCCCGCGTCGTCGGTGGCGCGAGCCCAACAAATGCCATCCAGCGGTGAGGCCGTGTGGATGCACGGCCGCCACACCGACTCCGGATACGCCACACCGGCAAATCCACAACCCTTACCAATGACCATCGAGTACGGCAACGGAGCCACCGGTGCGGGAACAACCTGCACCGATGCGGACTCCCCCAGTGGCTGGCATAGCGACCCGGCTTCAGTTCCGGGCAACGATGCCGCCTTAGCCGCCACCGGCGTCTACACCGCGGTCTCCCAAGTACGGGTGCATCTTGTTGTCCCTCCTCATCAGAACGGGGTCGGCACCTGGACCTGGCTGGCCATTGGCTTACAAGCTGCCGACGGCTTGGCCGTTGACACCATCCTACCCAACTACGCCACTGGCAAGATCGAGTTCGGAAGCCACACCCAGGCCGAGATGCTGGTCTCGCCCAAGGCGTGGACCCGCTCCAGCTATGTGCCAGAAACCAATGTTGGCGCTCGCGGCGACCGGGTTCGTGTCGGCACCGCCGTAGCCCGCCTGGTGAAGGAAGTCCGAGACCCAGCAACCGACAACTGGGTGCTCACCACCCCAGCAGTGACTGGTGGCGACCTGGTCGATTTCCAGCTTCGGCCATCCATTACCGCGGCAACCAGCGCATCAGTTTCGGTGCCACTCAAGGTCGAAGACTGTCTCCCTCCCGGCCAGGTGTTTGTTTCTTCCACCACCAGCCCTACCAGCATCGAACCGGTGTCCCCTCCTGGAGCTGACATCACCTGCGCATCAGGCGAAACCTACATCTTGTGGGACCTCGGTCCAATGCCACTGAATGAGGTTGTTCCCCCGATCGAATACACCGTGCGTATCTCGCCTTTGGCTAACTCGGGAACCCTCATCAATCGGGCCCTCGTCACCGCCGTGGGAGATCCATCCTCGATCAACAAGCGCCGGGCCTCAGCCTCAGTTCAGGTCACCCAGCCTGCAGGCATCTCGCTGGGCAAGCGAGCCATCACTCCCCAGATCGAGGTCAACCGGCCTGGAGAATCCAGCCCCGACATGTTGCGTTGGCGCACCGAGTTCGCCAACTTCGACACCACACCGGGGCCAACCTCTCCCGACGTGATCGACGTGCTTCCAGTCAATGGCCAGGGCGGCACGTCCTATACGGGAACCCTGAGCTTCGTTTCGGCCACCGCTATTGCTGGCGGCTCAAATGTCGAGCTGCTCTACACTTCGGAGCCAACGGTTCATCCTGACCCAGATGACGCAACGAATCAGGCCACCGGCTCCACCACCTGGTGTGATCAACCCGCGGGCGGCGCCGTCATTCTCGGTGCTGGCGCGGTTAGTACCTGTCCACAAACCCCGGACGAGGTTACTGGAGTCCGAATCCGTCGTCCTGGTGCCTTCGGTCCAGGGTCCCAGGTGACAGTCGACATCACCATGCTGCCCGAAGCCAATGCTGCCGACGATGTCTATGTGAACGCCATCTCGGCTCGAGCCGGAGGATTGGTTGAGCTTGTCGGGCCAGTGACCGCTCCGGAACGGGTCGTCGATTCGTCCATCGGGAACCTGGTTTGGCATGACGTTGATGGTGACGGAGTTCGTGAAGCTGGCGATGACCCAATCGCTGGAGTCACCGTCGCGCTGAGCGGAACAGACAGTGATGGCAACGTCGTCACCCTCTCAACTATCAGCGATTCATTTGGGCTCTACTCTTTTGACGAATTGCCGTCCGGTGACTATGACATCACCTTCGGACTTCCGACCCCATCCGCTCTGGGTGAGCCTCACTTCACTCTCCAGTCTGTTGGCCTTGATCCCACGATTGATTCTGATGGCGATCCGACGACTGGTGTCGCCTCGGTGACCCTGCCGTCCAACTTCAACATGGTCGACGTCGACCAGGGCATCTTCTTCGCTGACCCGTCGATCGCCATTGTCAAGAAGATCAACGGCGATGATGCCGCCATCAGCCCAGGTGTAGTTGTTGACCTCGGCTCGACCATGAGTATCACCTTCGACGTCACCAATACTGGCAACGTCGCTCTCAGCACCGTCTCGGTTGCCGACGACCAGGCAACCGCGGTTGCATGCCCGATTGGGGTGGTGCAGCCAGACGAAACCATCCAGTGCACGGCCAGCCATCCTGCTCCCGCCGCGGGAGTTGTCCACCACAACACCGCGACCGCAACCGGCAGACCCTCCCTTCTCGCCGACGGCACCCAACTGGCCGACGTGAGCAATAGCGATGAGGCCTACGCCAACAGTTCCGGTTCCTCCATCGCCGGTCAGGTCTTCCACGACCTGAACGATGACGGAACTCGCCAAACGGGAGAGATCGGCATTGCCGGGGTGGAGATCACCCTGACCGGCACTGACGTCTACGGCAACACCATCACTCGCACAACGACAACGAATGTGACCGGCCAATGGTCCTTCGGCGGTTTGGCTGCGGGCACCTACCATGTCAGCGAAGCTCAACCAGTCAGCTACAACGACGGCCAAGACACGATCGGCTCAGCAGGTGGCACCCTCGATCCTGCCGGGGACGCCTTTGAGGCCATCACCCTTGTTGCTGGCGAACATGCGACCGACTACGACTTTGGTGAGATCGGTACCGGCCTGTCTGGCATTGTCTGGCTGGACCGTGATGCCAGTGGCATCTACGAAACAGGCGAGACGGTGCGACTGACAGGGGTCGAACTGACCTTGTTGGACGGAGCTGGCAACTCCATCGCCACCACGACCACCGATGCCGTCGGCTTCTATTCCTTCAGCGGCCTGTCCGCCGGGGATTATCAGGTCGTTCAGACCCAACCTGCTGGTTATGGATCAACCACCGCCAACACCCAATCGGTGTCGGTACCGCTTGCGGGATTGCCCGACGTTGACTTCGGTGAGCAACTGGCTTCCATCGAAGGAACCATCTGGAATGACGCGACCCCAGACGGGCTCGATCAAACTGGCGGCAGTAGCGCCGAGACATTCCAAGGGGGCGTTGTTGTTGTGCTCTTGGACGACGCTGGCAACGCAATCGATTCGGTCATCAGCAACCCGGATGGCAGCTACCGATTCGACGACGTGCAACTCGGCTCGTATTCGGTTCGGGTCACTCCCCCCGCTGGCTTGGCCTTCACCCTGCAAGATCAAGGTTCGGACAACACCAGGGACTCCGATGTGGATTGGATCAGCGGCGTGACCGACAGCATCGTGGTCGGCACCACATCTTGCGTCAATGCCGCCGGAGATTCTCTCCCCGACTGCCCTCAGCCGGTCAGCAATATCGATGCTGGCCTCATCACCAATCAGATCAACCTGATTGCTCACAAGACGCTGGCCACCACGGCAACCTCTATTGCTCGTGGAGATTCGGTCACCTGGACGTTGACGGCAACAAACGCCTCAACCACGCCCCTTCCGGGAGCAACGGTCACCGATCCCCTGCCTGCTGATCTTGACTATGTTTCGGCCAGCGGCCAGGGCTGGACTTGCGGGTTCGATGCCACAATCCGGACGGTGCAGTGTGACTATGCCGCCGCCCTGAGTCCCGGTGAAACTGCGCCAGCCATCTCGGTGGTTACCAGGGTGACCAGGGCTGGTGTAACCATCAGTAATAGCACCCGTGTGAGCAGCCTGACTCTTGGCCGAAGCGAGACGGCCACCGCCGACAACGTCGCCACCTCAACGGTGACCGTGCGACCTGGCCCGCAGCTGGCGCTGACCGGCTCATCAACACGAGTGCCACTCATTGGCTTGGCTCTCCTGCTGGGCGGTGCCCTAGTCTTGGCCCTGACACGTCGCCAACGAATCGGATCAATGGCTCATCCAGCTCAATGACCAGATCCGCCATCTAGTCGCCGGTGGCTCCGTCGATGGACTCACGGAGCAGGTCAGCGTGGCCACAGTGGCGAGCATATTCTTCAATCAAGTGCACCAGGATGAAGCGCATCGAGAACGAGTTGCCAGCAGCGCTGTTGCCCTGGCTGACCTGACTCAAATCCGAGTTCTCCGCCAACACCGCCTGCGCTCGAGCAACCGAGATCTGATATTGCTCTCGAATCTCATCCCCCGACAAGGCTCCGGCACGAGTCATTTCCCAATCCTGGTCGGTCTTCCAATCCGCACTGGCCCACGGCTCGATCGAGTCGTCGGCCAGCCAGACACTATGGGACCAATAGTCCTCAACAAAGGCCGAGTGGTACAGCAAGACTCCAATAGTCAGAGTTGATGGGCCGAGCCGTTGGCGAAGCTGCTCGTCATTGAGGCCGGCAGCCTTGCGAAGCAGTACGGCGCGGTAGTAGTCCAACATCGTGGTGAGCGTCGCCCGCTCTGTGCCGGAATACGGCGGATCAATCAGTTCATCAGAAGCTTGCATATGCGCAGAGTAGTGTGAGCAACAATGATCTCGCTGGTAGTTACCGACCTGGACGGCACACTTTGGGCTGAGGATGAGGTTGTGCCCGCAGCCCACCATGATGCGTTGGGCCAGCTTGCTGATCGGGGTATTCCGGTCCTGGCCGCCACTGCTCGTAGGCCCCGCTACGCCGCAGCTCCGCTTCAAGCCAATGGGCTCGGGCACCTTCCCTATGTATGTGTCGATGGCAGTATCGGGATGGCTGACGGAGTCCGCTTTCACAGTGCCCATTTCGAGACTGACGCCGTCTTGTGGTGCCTTGACCTTCTCGCCGATCACGACCTCTCCCCCGTTGTCTATCTCTTGGACGGCGACTGCGATGTTGTGCATAGCCAAACACCTTCTACCAGTGAGGTCCATCAAGAGAAGCTGGCAGAACACGCAGAAATCAGAGACATCGGTACAGCGGCGGCTGAGTCGCCCGTATACAGCCTCTCCATGTTTGGTTTGGCCCAAGAGAAGCTGGCCACCGTCACCGACCACCTTCAGCGGTCTGGGCGGGTCAACGCGGTTGCAGCGCCGGAGCTGACTTATGGCGGCTGGGGCCTCACCATCAACCCGCTCGGAGTAAGCAAGTGGTCCGGCATACTCGCCTACTGCCAGCGAGAAGGAATCGATCCGAGCCAGGTCATGACCATTGGGGATGGAGCTAACGATGTTGCCATGCACCAAGAAAGCTCTCGGGCGATCGGGGTCCGAGGTGGTCATCCAGATGCCGTGGCAGCATCTGACCATCTGATCGATCCGCCCCACCTTGGCGGTTGGGCCACTGTCTTGGAGTTTCTCTGATGCTCACCCCCGATTTCTACAACTATCCCCAAACTGGATTGTCTTCAGCAAAGCTGGATGGAGACTGGGTCAATCTCCAGTGGCCCGATGGGGCAGCCCTGCGGGCTCACAAATATTGGCTGACCGAGAACGCTCCCGGTCGCGGTTTCGATGAGACCTCCCGAGAATCAACTATTGACCCCAGCCAGATCGCCGATCGGAGCCAGCTGAGCTCCGCTGCGGTCACTGACGATGGCTCTCTCCACTTGACCTGGGCCGACGGAGAATGGGCCACGATCCATCCGGGCTGGCTCCGCCATGTGGTCGATGACAAACACCGGCCAGGTTCGTATCTGCCGCCCATGCGGGTTTGGGATACCTCCATCATCAGCGAGCCACCAACAATCGACGGATCCCAAGTTCTTGGCGAGCCGGCAGTCCTTCAACACTGGTTGACAGACCTGGCCCAATACGGACTGGCACGCATGAGCCATACGCCGACCGACCGTTCCTTCGTGGATGAACTAGCGGCCAAAATTGGGGCCGTTCGGTCCACCAACTTCGGGTCGACCTTCACCGTTGAAGCCAAGGTCGAGCGGGACTCCACTGCCTACACCGGACTCAATCTCGGACAGCACACCGACCTGCCGACAAGAGAGACTCCGCCCGGTTTCCAGTTCCTACATTGTGTGGCGAATACGGTCGCTGGTGGTTGGTCACGCATGACCGATGGCGAAGCTCTTGTCGCCGAACTGGTTGAACATCATCCGGCGTCCTATGACGCCCTAACCACCCTGCATTGGATCTTCTTCAATCGATCACCCGACTGTGACCATCGCTGGAGTGGACCAATGATCGATCTTGGTGGACCCGATCAACCGCTGACGCTGCGGGCCTTCTATCCCGTTCGAGCCTTTCCCGATATGGCCGAGGCTGATGTGCCTCGTGCCTATGTCGCCATGAAGGTGTTCTCCGACCTTGCCCACGATGACCGATTCCAGATGCGATTTCCCTTTACTCCCGGCGACGTAGTCGGTTTCGACAATCGTCGGGTGTTGCATGGCCGCGACGCCTTCGAACCCTCCGATGGTTCTCGAATTCTGCGGGGCATGTACATCGACCAAGACGAGGTCTATTCCACCCTTCGGGTCCTTGCGCGAGGTCTCTCCTAGCATCCGGCCTAACCGCCACTGTCACACCCCGGTGTCAAGGTGTCTCTACCAACGACCTCGGGGAGTCAACGATGTATGAGACCAATACCAGCGACCTAGAAGCAGATAGCCACGATGCAATTCTTGATCTGGACGCGGTGATCTTCAGCGTTCATCTCAAGGATGGCAAGCAGATCGAGATCAGTAATGCCACCAGCTACCAGCCAGAAGGTCCGCTAACCACCTTCTTCTCCACCGGATCCAGCCGCCAAACTCTGGACTCGTGGGCGACTCGCATTTCTTCCTATCGAACTGCTGACATCGTCGCAATCGAACGAACCGTTGGTGCGGCTTTCATACGACAGCCGGTTCTCGTCGCCGTCTAGCTTGGCCTCACTACACTCCTGCTCGTGACTGAAACACTTCCCGTTCTCATCCAAGGCGGCATGGGTATTGGTGTGTCCAATTGGACTCTGGCCAAGACCGTTTCTATGGAAGGCCAGATGGGGGTGGTGTCCGGTGTTGCTCTCGATGTAGCCCTGTCTCGTCGCCTCGAAATGGGTGACCTTGATGGTTCTTCTCGGCGTGCCTTGCAGGCCTTTCCGGTTGCAGGTGTAGCTGAGCGAATCCTCGACTTGTATTACGTGGAAGGGGGCAAGGGCGACGGCGATCGCTTCACCCAACGGCCAATGATGTCGCACCGACCATCACAGCAAGTCAACGAACTGATCGTCGCCGCTAGCTTTGTCGAAGTGTGGCTAGCCAAAGAAGGCCACGACGGCGTTGTTGGCGTCAACTTCTTGGAGAAGGTGCAGGCCCCAAACCTGGCCGCCATCTATGGCGTCATGTTGGCCGGGGTCGACTTCATCCTCGTCGGGGCCGGCATTCCCGGAGCCTTCCCCGGAATCATGGACCGGTTCTCCGAAGGCAAGTCAGCCGACCTTCGTCTCGACGTCAAGGGAGCAACTCGCGAAGACAACTTCGTGATGACTTTCGATCCCTCGGACTTCTGGGGCGACGAAGAAGGGGCCGTCCCCCACACCATGGCGCGACCAAAGTTCCTGGCCATCATCTCCTCAGAAATCCTGGCCAAACGCCTCGCCACCAAGGCCTCTGGATATGTGGACGGATTCATCGTTGAGGGCCCAACCGCTGGCGGCCACAACGCTCCCCCACGGGGCAAGATGCAGATCAGCGAAAAAGGTGAGCCGATCTACGGTGAACGAGACGTTCCCAATATGGAAAAGATCGCCGCTGTCGGTCGACCATTCTGGCTAGCCGGTAGCTACGCGTCAGCCGAAGGTCTGGCCAAGGCCCAGTCCATGGGTGCCGTTGGCATCCAGGTTGGCACTGCCTTTGCTTATAGCGAAGAGTCTGGCTTTACCGATGAGATCAAGACGCGGGTTCTGGCCATGTCGGCCGCCGGTACCGCCAAGATCAAAACCGACGCCCGCGTCTCACCTACTGGCTTCCCGTTCAAGGTTGTCCAGATCGAAGAAACGTTGGCCAACCCCAAGCTCTATCTGGCTCGCGAACGAGTCTGTGACCTTGGCTATCTGCGTCATGCCTACAAGCGCGACAATGGTCGAATTGGTTGGCGTTGCGCGTCGGAACCAATCGAAGACTTCGTGAAGAAGGGCGGCGATATAGATGACACGGTGGGGCGAGGTTGTGTCTGCAATGCCCTGGCTTCTGCCATTGGCATGCCCCAGATTCAGGTCAACGGCGACGTCGAGAACCAGCTGGTGACCTCAGGTGATGATGTCGAGCTGATCTCGCGCTTCGTGCCCGAAGGCAAGACCAGTTACAGCGCAGTTGATGTGGTTCGATCCATCGTCGGATCTTCCTAGGGGCAGCCGATGACGGCAGCAGTCCTTCCCGGTCCTTATCGGCGGGTTCTTGCTGCCTCCACCCTGTCCAACCTGAGTGACGGCATTCGTCTTGCCGCCTTCCCCTTGTTAGCGCTCCGCCTCACATCCAGTCCTTTCCAGGTCGGCATGGTGGCCACTGCTGGCCTGGTGCCCGGTCCCCTATTCGGATTGTGGGCAGGTTGGTTGTCTGATCGGTTCGATCGGCGAGTCTTGGTGCAGCGGACCAACATGCTTCGCTCGATCCTGCTCATTGCATTGGCCACCTTCATCGTGGCGGGCTGGGCCACAATCCCCCTACTCTTGGTCGCCGCCTTTGTGCTTGGCACGAGCGAGGTGTTGGCCGACAACTCACTGAGCACACTGGTTCCCTCGGTGGTCGAGCCTGAGCAATTGGAGCGAGCCAACAGCCGGATGGTGGCCTCGGAGATCATGGGCAATGAGTTCATCGGCCCTGCTCTTGGAGCCGCACTCATCGGCCTCGGAATGGTTGTGCCCTTTGTCAGCAATGCTGGCCTGCTAGCAGCCTCAGTTCTTCTGCTGGCTGGCCTTCCCCTCATCCACCCCGCGCCGGAAACATTGGTACCGTCAACCGATTCAGGGCGTATCCGAGACGGCTTGGCGTACCTGAAGCAATCACAACCGTTACGGGTAATCACCCTGGCCAGTGCACTCCTGATCGCCATCGACGGCGCCTGGTTTACCCTCTTGGTCATCATGAACTCAGCAGTACTGGGTCTTCCGGACTCAGCCTTTGGCCTGTTATTGGCTAGCGGCGCGATTGGTGGCCTAGCCGGGAGCGCCATCGCCGACCGGTTCCCCCACCTCAGCCTGCGACATGTCAGCGTCGGGGTCTTCGCCACTATGGCAGTTTCGCTACTTGGGCTTGGCTTTTACCCAACGGTCATGTCCACCGTCGCTGTGTTGATCTCCACCAGCGGAGCATTCGCCGTGTGGAATGTTTTCGCCGTGTCTGCCCGCCAACGACTGACTCCCCGCCACCTGCTTGGTCGGGTGACTGGCGCCTACAAGACTGTCGTACTGGCGGCCGCCGCCGCAGGCGCCTTCACTGGTGGACTCATCGCCGAAGTCGCATCCATCCAGACCAGCCTTGTGCTCGCCGGATCTCTCGCCGCCATCAGCACCCCGATCGTCTGGCTCACGACCCAGCCAGCTCCAGCCGACAACGCTGGGGTCTAGTCCCGGTCCTGCCAGGTGCAAATGCAGGCCTCGTTACCTTCAACGTCAGCCAAGACCCAGAAGGCCTTCGCCCGACGATCCGAGACCAGGTGCCCACCGGCAGCGATAGCCGCTGCGACTCGGCCTCCGGCTTGGTCATGAGGAACAGCCACATCCAGGTGGATCCGGTTTCGATCTGTGCGGGGCTCATCCATCTGCTGGAACCAGAAGGCGGGACCAACCCGATTCGGGTCAACCAGGACCTCAACCGTTCCATCAGGCTCGGCCGGTCCGGCCTCATACCCCAACACCGCTTGCCAGAACGGCAGGACGGCGTCAATGTCCATGGCATCAATGGCCACCTCAACCCGACTCACCGGAGACGGCTCACACGTCACTTCTAACTGAACGGCGAGGCCAGAAATCGTGCGAGCTAGCTCCAAGTCAAGCTCGGTCAATCCGCCAACCGCGTGAGTCATCAGCGCCACTACCACCCGGTCGGGATAGCGAATATCGATGTCCGGATGATGATCAGCCGCATTAGCGGCCTCGGCCACTTGGTGAGCAAAGGCCGTCGCTCCATCAAATGACCCCGCTCGAAACTGAGCTTCGATTCGGCCAAGCAGATAGCGCCAGTCGGACAAGCCTTCGCCTTGATCAAATTGTGTTGCCGTCACCAGTTCAGCCATCAGACCAGGCTAGACCACTTGTGTTGAGCGCAACCTTTCCAAGCAGGCCAGCGCATCATCGGTCCGATCGACTGGCACCAGGATGTGATCGTGGTAATAGCCAGCCAGCACATTGCAGGAGATTTGATCTACCGCCAAGGCGGCGGAGAAGGCGGCGGTCAGGCCAACGGCTTCCAGTGAGCTGTGCACGTCCAGGGTGAGCCAGGAGGCCACGAATCTGACCGGCCATCCTTCCGCTTCGGCCCGCTCAACTCGACAGATCACGGTCGTCCCTTCTTCTTCCGCCATCACCATCTCAATGCCGTCTGCCAATGAAGGAAGGACCGACAGCTCTGGCGACAGGCTGACCACCGCAAAACGTCCGGGCCGAACACTCACCGACAGGGTGCTCAGCATCTTGGTCAGGTCAGTTTCACCAGTCACAGAATCTCCCCTTCCGAGCATCAGAGCCCCTCATGGTAAGGAGTTGTTCACATCATTCGGAAAGATCCAGTCAATCGACTGGGTTAGATTCCGATGACCACCTCAGAGAATCGACGGCACATGGCAAGCAACGAATCATCCAACAAGAAACGAAACCTATTGATTGCTGGTGCGATCGGGGTTCCCATCATCATCTACCTCGCTGTCGCCGTCTTCGGTATTCAGACACTGTTCATCGACGAGACTGTCGATGAGACTGGCCCCGTGTTCGCCAGCCAGACGGCGGAAGAATCAGCGCCGGACTCCACGGCCTCAACCGTTGCTCCAGCGCCGGGGCAAACAGAAACGACCACCACGACTGAAGCCCCAGCCGAGGTCTCGGTGCTCGCCAACGGCTCCTTCATTGACCGGGCCCACCCCTCATCGGGAATCGCCAGCGTCCTGGGCGACGGATCCGAGCAACGGTTCTTGCGGTTTGAAGAGTTCGAGACCGACAATGGCCCCGACCTCTTCGTCTATCTCACCACCGCTAATGCCGAAGCAGACGACGGCGACTTTGGCCAAGAGGGTGAGTTTGTCAACCTGGGCTCGCTCAAGGGCAATATCGGCGATCAGAACTATGAGATTCCGGCCGATACCGACCTAGAGAAGTTCAACACCGTCGTCATCTGGTGTCGACGCTTCGGTGTCGCTTTCGGGGCATCTGACCTGGCCTGACTCTAAGGGCCCGGACAACTGCTACTACAGTCAAGGCTGTGTCAACCCTCGCTGGCCAGACCGGGCTGATTCTGATTATTGTCGGCTCGATGGCCAGCATCTTCTGGCCGGAAACTCGGGTTGGCATCGTGGCTACCTGGCTTAGTGCGACTGCAGCTACCGCCACCATGGTCTTGCTGGCCTCGGCCTTTCTTCGCCAGCAATGGGAGTTTGAGTATGTGGCCGACAACGCCCGTGCTGGGGTCGGCCCGGTCCTACGAATAGCGGGGTCATGGGCCGGGGCCGAGGGCTCGCTCTTGCTGTGGACGATGATGGTCGCGTGGGCCGCGGTGATTGCCACCAGCATCAGCCCTGAACCCGGCACCATCCGGCTCGGCGCCCTCACAACTGGCGGTTACGCGTTGGTCAATCTATTTCTGGCCTCACCATTTCACCGGCTGGACGTGCCACCGGTCGATGGTCTTGGCCTGCAACCAATCCTGGAACACCCAGCCATGGTTTGGCACCCCCCAATCCTGTACGCCGGATTGGTCGGACTTCTTCCCGCTGCTTTCATCGTTGCTGGCCGTTCCGGGTTGATACCCCCGATCAAGCTCCTCACAATCCCGCTGGCCGTCCTGGCGGCAGGTTTGTTGACTGGTGCACGCTGGGCCCACGTCGAATTGGGTTGGGGTGGCTACTGGGCCTGGGATCCGATCGAGACTGCCGGATTGGTGGCCTGGCTAGCTGGCGCCGCTGCACTTCATGTCCGAACAACGGCAAAACCAATTGTCCTGGTCCTGCCCGGTATCGCCGCCATCTGGGCCACCACCCTGACCCGGATTGGGGTCATCGAATCGGTCCACGCTTTCGCTAACCGGGCTGGTCTGCGAACCGGACTCCTGATCGTTGCCTTTGCCTTGACCGGACTGCTGATCTACACCACTCGAGCAGGGCCACGCCACAAATCCACAGTCGCTCACTCCCTGACAACCCACCGCTCATTGGCCGCCATCATGCTCGGCCTTGCTGGCTTCCTCGCCGCCGTCGGCACCTACGAGCCGCTGGTCGAAGCTGCCACCCGTGGCAATCGAGTCGCCATCGCCGGCACCTTCTTTAGTCGCATGCTCTGGCCAGTTACTGTTGTTGGAGTCGCCTTGGCCGTACGCTCGGATCGTCGCTGGTGGCCAGCGGTCGCTGGCGGCGCTCTTGCGTTGCTCGCCACCCCACCTTCCGCTGGTTTCGCAGGCCTCGCCCTGGCTGCCGCCGGCGGCAGTCTGGTTGGCACCTCGCTGGCCATGATCGGTAAGCGAAGACCCGGAGCCATCGCTCACCTCGGCGCCGGGCTCCTACTGGTCGGCATTGCTGGCACCGTTGCTTCATCATCGGGCAGCGCCTGGATCGAGAACAGCAAAACCAGCCCGATCGCAGGTCTCGACATCACCCATCAGAGCCTGCAGTCCGGTACTGCTCCTGGCCAGACTTTCGTGCAAGCCAACGCCAGTATCGACGGCGAAGCAGCGACGGCGAGGCTTGTGCGTTTCGAGCAACGAGGAGTGACAACTAGTGAGATGTCCAACCAGTTTCGAGGCCTCGACGAGGTGCAGCTGATCCTGCTGGACGGAGACAGTGGCGGTGCCCGCTATCGCCTGAACCGCCTACCCCGTTTGGGACTGGTGTGGATCGGAGGAGCGGTCCTGATCGTGGGACTGCTTCGACCCAGTCTGACTCGTGCTAGATCCGACCCAGGCCGCTCAGCAGGAATTCGATAGCGGAGTCGGAAACCTCATGAACCTGGCCCTTGGGGTCATCAGAATTCATCAGGGTTCGAGCGGCCGCCATGATGGTGGCATCAATAAGTGCTCCAACTAGGGAAGGTGGCATCGATCGGAAAATCTGTTCTTGCACACCTTCGACATAGATCTCCGTGAGGGTGATTGCCAGTTCTCGGTGGGCAACACCAATGCGTTGCTGCATCTCAGGGCTCAGGCAGCGAACGTCGTCGTGCAGGACAAGTCCAAGATTGTCAGTGGCGACGAAGGAAATCATGCGGGAGCAGACTTCGGCCATCCGAAGATCCGCTGGCAAATCCGTGGGGATCGAGGCCAGGGTCTCTTCAATCCACGGTGGCAGCCACGACTCGACCAATTGGACCAACAGATCCTCCATCGAGTCGAAGTACTCATAGAAAGTCGTGCGACCTGAGAAAGCAGCGGCCGATACGTCGGCGTGACTGGTATTACGGTACCCCTTGGCAGCAAAAAGCTCGGCGGCAGCATCCAGCAATGCCGCGTGCGTTTCTGTCCGAGGTCCGACCATTCGTACAGCCTAGAGCAAGGAAGAACCGACACCCCGTCGGTACAAACGGTCTTTAGTCTCAAGATTGATGTTTTTCGTACGCCGAAGCCTGTGCCTCCTCGGTCTGGCACTACTTCTCACTGCCTGTTCAGGCGCCGAGACAGCCGATCCTGAGCCCTTTGTCGCCACGATCGTCGATGCAGCGCTCGAGAACCCTCCAACAACAACTGGACCCGACACCAGCCGGATCGTGAGCCTCGGCGGCGACATGACCGAGCTGATCTACGAACTCGGTCTGGGCGATTCCTTGGTCGGGATCGACGTGACCACAGTCGGCCCCCCGGCGGCAATGAGACTGCCATCAGTCGGCATTGGCCGGTTCTTGGCCCCAGAGGGTGTGCTTGCGGTTTCGCCAACCTTGATACTGGCCGATACCGACACCGCCCCTTCAACCGCACTTGATCAGCTCCGCGATGCTGGCGTAGCGGTAGAAGTCTTTGAGACCCCATCCACTTTTGAGGAGTACTTCACCAAGATCACCAATCTGGCGAACTTGCTCGGAGCCGAAGCCGAGGGGCGAGAGCTCGTTGAGCGGTTACGGGAAGAGATCGACGGAATCACCGTTGGTGTCCTGGATCGGGAGCAGGCACCTCGTGCTCTCTATCTGTACACCCGCGGCCCCGGCACCTTGCTGCTCTTCGGTGAAGGCATGACCACTCATGCACTGATCGAGGGGGCGGGGGCCGTTGACGTCGGCACCGAATCTGGAGTGTCCGGCTTTGTTAATGTCACGCCGGAAGCCTTGGTGGCTGCCGCGCCTGACGTGATCATTGTTCCCAGTGAAGGTTTGGCCGACATTGGCGGCATCGATGGCTTGCTGGAGATCCCCGGTATCGCCGAGACTCCGGCTGGCGAAACCCGAGCAATCCTCGACTACCCCCAGGGCGATTTTCTCACCATGGGGCCACGGGTTCCGGCCTCGCTTCGATTGCTGATTCAAGACTTGCAAGAGCTTCGGGATCAGTAGTGAGCAGGAACCGTTTCATCCTTGTCGGCCTCGCCGTGCTTCTTGGCTTAGTTGGGCTGGGTTCACTCTTAGTTGGTGCCGCTTCACTCGAAGTTGGGCAGATCGTTCGGGTCGGCCTTGATCGTATGGGTTTCGACGCCGAGGTGCAGCCCCAGGCCGAGTCTGTCTTGGTCGGCATCCGCCTTCCTCGGGCGCTGGCCACCATCATTGTCGGCTATGGATTGGGCGCCGTTGGCGCGGCGTTGCAAGGGGTGTTCCGCAATCCCTTGGCTGACTCTCACCTGCTTGGTATTGCTCCAGCAGCCGGTCTGGGCGCGCTGCTCGGCTACGCGTTGACTCCCAGTGGTGCCACTTCCTGGTTCACCCCGATCGTCATCACTGCTTGCAGTGCCTTGGCCGGGGTCGCTTTCTCTCTCTACCTCGGCCGAATACCGACCGAGCCTGGACAATTGAGCTTGATCGGAGCGGCCCTCTCATTTGGGGCGACTGCTTGGCTGGGCGCGATTGTGTTGGTGTGGGACAACAGCCGGGTGCCCACGCTCTTGTTCTGGATCTTCGGCGGCTTCACCGGGGCCACATGGCGGACTCTTTATGTTGTTGCGCCGGTCATTGTCTTGGCTGCTGTCGCTCTCCAACGAACAGCACGGACCTTGGACATTCTGGCGTTGGGTGAGGTCGAAGCCCGGCACCTTGGGGTGCCAGTAGGACGGGCCCGACAGCAAATCCTGACTATTGCCGGAGTTGCCATCGGGGCCGCGGTGGCAATGGCTGGGGTCATTGGCTTCATCGGGCTGGTGGCCCCGAACCTGGTTCGTCGATTCGTTGGTCCTGGGCATCGAGATCTATTGATCGGTTCTGGCTTGGCCGGGGCCGTCCTTCTTCTGGTTGCCGATACTTGCGCCAGGACCGTGGCCAACCCAACAGAGATTCCCGTCGGCCTGCTCACCGGCATGGTCGGCGCGCCAATCATGGCCTGGATCCTGATCCGACCCCAGCTCAGTACGGGTTCGCGATGAGGCAGGTCAGATGGCAAACCAAATGATTCTCCAGGCAGACAGTGTTGGCTACCAAACCAACAACACCGACCTCGTTTCTGACATCGACCTTGCCGTCGAAGAAGGGCAGCTCGTCGCCATTCTTGGGCCAAATGGAGCGGGCAAGTCGACCCTTCTCAAGCTCCTGGCCGGCGACCTGGCACCAACGACCGGATCGGTCCAACTTGACAGCGTCGACATCGGCCAGATCTCAACTCAAGAACTTGCTCTGCAACGAGCATTTCTGAGCCAGAGTCCACGACTTGACCTGGGGTTCTCGGTTCAAGCGATTGTGGAGATGGGGCGCTATCCCCATCGGGCTCAGCACGACAATTCTCCCGATATGGACCAGGAGGCGGTCGCCGATGCTCTCGCTCGGGTGGAAATCACCCATCTGGCTGAGCGGGTATTCGGGTCGCTTTCGGGCGGCGAGAGGCAGCGAGTCAGCCTGGCCCGCATCATTGCCCAACACACTCCCATCTTGTTGATGGACGAACCAACGACGTTCACCGATGTTGCCCACCAAGAGTTGATCATGACCGAGGCTCGTCGCATCGCTGCCGAGCGCGGAAGCGTGGTTGCCATCATTCACGACCTGAATCTGGCCGCCGCTTACGCCGATCGCATCTTGTTGTTGGCCAATGGCCAGACGGTTGCGTGCGGCCATCCAGCAGAAGTGTTGACCAGCGAGACATTGAGCGAGACCTATCAGCTCCAGATGCAGGTCATCGAACATCCCTTCCGGGATGGTCCGCTAGTGCTGACCGTTCCCCAAGACTTTACAAACTGAAACCCGTTAGGAAACTCCCTTGATACGTACATCTACCTTCCTGTTGGCACTCGCGATTCTTGCCGCTTCATGCGGATCATCCGAAGCAAGCGAGCCAGCCACGACTACCGCCGCTCCAGCCACAACCGAAGCAACCACGACTACCGCCGCTCCAGCCACAACCGAAGCGACCACGACGACGACTGCGGAAGCCACGACAACCACCGAAGACGTCCCCTTTGTCGCCGAAGGCCCAGATCAGATTGAGATCGTCCAGAACTGGGATCTGACCTTTGGCACCGGGGCCTTCGAAGACAAGGCAGCCGCGCTGGAAGACTCAGTGGCGCTGGAAGAGACTCTTGACTCCTACGTCGCTGCGGTCAATAGCTTTGGATCCATCGAGCTTCCGGTCACCGCCATTGCCGTCAATGGCGAGTCAGCAACCGTCACTTTTGACGTACTTGGCAACGGAGCAACAATGGCTGCTGACCTGACCGGGGAGATGATCAAGGTCGACGGCACCTGGATCGTCGCCCGGGACTCGTTCTGCGACGCCATGAAGCTAGCTCGCCAAAGCTGCCCAACCGACAGCTAGCAGTCAGACCGATCCTCTGGGCACAACCCAGTCGACGGGCTGAGATGTGATCTGAGCGATGCGGTCAAAGTCGGCGTCGTAGTGCAGGACGGTGAGATCATTGATTTCAGCGACAGCCGCTATCAGGAGATCCGGAATTGGCAGTCGATGCTGGCCGCGCTCGGCCAATTGGTGCTGCACATTAATGGCCCGGTCTGTGACAGCTTCGGTGATCGCAAAGGAAGCCATGGCCTGCCGTTCTGCCAGTATGCCTTCGTAGTCAGAAAGCGACCGGGCGCTATAAAGGATCTCAAGGTCGATGATCGGGCAGGTGGCTAGCAGACCTTCGAGCATCAGTGGCCCAATCCTGTCTGCCACCAGCGGGATACGCAACCGAGCCAGGGCGCTCTTGTCAGCCAGATAGACGGGCTCTATCTCCATGCGCCGGACATGATGTCATCATCGGCCAGGTCGGTACCCAAACCGGTCTCCAGACGCCGAAGATGGTGGCGACGAAGCTCAGCATCAATCAATTGCTTCAACGCCGAGTTGACCGTTTCCTTCATGGTTGCACCATCCAAGATCGAACGGGCCTCACTCAAGAGCTCGTCATCAATATCAACCAACCGCTTTGTCATGCCCGCAGTATATACTCAACTTCGGATTTTGTATATATTCACGAAGGCCTTCGCTCCATATCCGACATTGGCTTGGGGCGGTCCAGATCGTTGTCCCAAAACCCTGCGAGTTCGAGCCGGGATTTGTGTCGGTGACAGGGTTTGCATCGCATCTTCCCATTCGATGTCACAGTAGGACCGTCGTTGGTGAACGGAAGAACATGATCAGCCTGGCACTTCTCCGCCCGAGTGTCACAACCAGCACCAGTACAGGTCCGGTCTCGAATCATCAATGCTTGCCGCTGTTTCTTACTGAACAAGCGTTTCTTGACCGAAGCATCAATTCTCATATCCGGGAGACCAAGAACGATTCGACGGATACTGCCAAACGTGGCGGCCCGCAACGCAGTGGTCGGACTTATTGGTCGGCCCGACAGTGTTTCACAGCGGTAGTCCTCCGCATCCTTGCCCGACAGGGGCACTGCAGGCAGTCCATTCTGGCGAGCGGCTTCGCGTTCGAAAGTCGCTAGATCCATGACAATGCAGACTTCGACGGAGGCACCATCATCGGTTCCACCAGCACCGGCTCGTTGGCCAGCCATGAGTGCGTCGAGCCAGCGTTGCGCGTCCGTTCGTTCCAGGTCGGAATGCTCCGCGTTGTCACCGTATTCTTCGCGTGCGGCCCGCCACTCTTGTTCCAGCATGGCGTCGTAGTGGGGTTGAATGCTGTTGGTGAGTTGTTCGTATTCCAGGTTGGGCATGTCGATCTGGATCATGGTGACTCCACCCAAGCCTTGAGAAACAATCATTTTCCGATCCGAGAAGGCTTTCTCGTCCTGGTCAGCGGGGTCTATTGGGTCGACGTATTCGGCCCAGCCTTCGAGATCCAGGTTGAATTGGTCCCAGTGTTGAGCAGCGAATCCGATCAGGATCTGGATGTCGCGGATAATGAGGGGCTGGAGTTTGGGGCGGCGGGATACTCGGAGGATGGCGTCAACATGATTGCTGTTGACTCGGCCGTCGACGAGCGCTGCGTAGAGGTCGGGGAGGTCTTCGATCAGGGTGTAGGACCGGGAAAACTGACTAGCACACGAAGACCTTGAGCGACGGGTTCGGGTGGAGAGCCAGGTTGAGTCTGATCGTGCGCGGTCGAGTTCGAAGATTCGTTCTTTTCGTCCGGCGGCGAAGATGGGGATGAGGGCGGCGTCGAGGCTTTCTTGCAGTTGGTTTGTGGCCAGGATCTGGTCGCGTATTTCTGCTCGAGTGAGGCCTTGGGTGCCGGTTTCTTGTAGCAGGTTGAGGCCAGTTCGTATTTCAGCAATGAGTTCTGTCTGGGCCGAGTGTGGCTCGGTTTCTGGGTCCGCCGTTTGCATCATGTTCGTATTGTAACGAACATTTGTTCGGCATTCAACACCTGTTGGAAGTTCTTTAGAGATAATGCACAATGCCTTGTGAGCAATCGTTGCGGCCCAACACGAGCCCGATCCAATGAATCCCCAGAGCCCTAGCCCCCTCGCATCGACTTCATGGCCGTTGCAAGCTCCACATTTCAAGCAATCGCTCAAGCGAGCGAGTTGCGGCCTTCACGTCTCCGGTAGCTAGAACCTCGATCAGCAATCCACGAGTTGCGGCAACACCAAGTCGCAGCTCATCCTCGTTGGCGTCAACACCAAGTCGGTCAACAATGTCGGACGACAGCTCAAGCCAGGGCTCTGTCAGACCTTCGCCTCCGGTTATGGCGACACACTCGAAGAACAGGCGGACGAAGGGCAACATGTCTTCCGAGCACACGGTCTGCCACAACAAGCGAACAAGGTCGGTTGGGTCCTCGACCTCGTCGGCTAAGTGCAGCAACAGATCCCGCTGAGCTGACTCCGTCGCCTGAACAATGGCAGACACCAGCCCTGCCCGCGACCCGAAGTGGTAGTGGAGCATGCGGTGGCTTGACCCAATTGCTGCAGCTACATGACGCAGACTTCGATCGGCCAGTCCGTTTGCCGCAACCTCTTCAATAATCCTGTCCAACAGGAGCGACCGCGGATCTTCCATCGTTCGAGCCTACATCACGTAGTGTACCAAATGGTACACTGCGCAAGCTGGACGAAACGAAGGTGGTTTGAAGGCCATGCGAATCGAGAACAAAATCGAGATTGCCGCTCCGATCGAGAAGGTCTGGGACATGACCCTCGACGTCGAGAAGTGGCCCGACCACACTTCCACCATGACATCGGTCCAACGACTCGAAAGCGGTCCACTCAAGATCGGCTCAAAGGTTCGCATCAAGCAACCAGGTCAACGGGCCAAGGTCTGGACCGTCACACTGGTCGATCCTCCGAAAGGCTTTGCTTGGACAGCAAAGCTGATGGGAATGACCATGACGGCAACACACCTGCTGAAGCAGAGCGAGACCGGAACCAAGAATGCCCTCATCGTCGACATTGAAGGCGGACCCACACCCGTGCTAGGGGCCGTGCTCCGAGGACCCATCCTGAACGCAATCAAGACGGAGAACGAGGGCCTGAAGGCTGCTGCCGAGAGCTAGCTCACCAGCCCCGGTTCGCCCCCTCCATTTACTGGCCGTTCAGAGCGGCAACGATGGGTGCGAAGTCATCGGGATCGCGGGAGACCACGTGATGAATGCCGAAGTCCTCCCGAAGGGCTTGCAGCTTCTCGACAATCTGATTCTCGGATCCGATAAGCATGAACGGAGTCTCATCAATAAGGGAGGGATCAACGCTCATCCTCGTCGCCGTGGCCTCCCGGACTTCGCTTGAGCCACTGCCAACATGAGTCTGCTGAACCAGGGTTGAAACCTCCAACTGCTCATATCGATCCCCGGCGGCCTCACGCAGCCAACGGGAACGCTTGGCAACATCGCTCCGAGCAAAGCCCCCGGCCGAAGGCTTGCCGGTTTCGACATCATGAGTTAGCCCGGTGAACTGGAAGATGTCGGCTTTCTGGGCTGCGATGGTCACCACACGCTTGCCGTTGCCACCAACAAGAATCGGAACGTGCTCCTGAGCGGGTCGAACCCCTAGGGCATCAACGGAAAGGCTCACATACTCCCCGGCACAGCTCACCGAACCGGAGTCCAACAGCTGCCGCAGCGCAGAGAGTGACTCGCTTAGGCGGGTCACACGGTCCCGGGGTGCTCGCAGCAGAATATCAGCGGCATCGTGCTCGTCTTGGGCATAGCCGGTACCCAGACCAAGAATCAGGCGACCGTCACTTAGCAGATCGAACGAAGCGGCGGTGCGGGCGAGGAGAACCGGGTTGTGGAACTCATTGTTGAGCACCAATGGCCCGAACCGCAATGTGGAAGTTGCCTCGGCCGCGACCATCAGCGGAAGAAACGGGTCAACATTGTTCAGGCCGCCACCACCAATGTGATCCGAGCTGAAGAGTTCGGCAAAACCGAGATCCTCAATCTTCTTGGCGAACTCTCGCAGCATCCGAGGATCTCCGAAAGGTCCAGTTTGGATGCCGAATCTAAATGGACTACTCATGACATGCAACTTATCAGTTGCATGTCATGTTCAGAGTCCACTTCACCGTGAAACTGCATCCGGGGGGTGAGCTCGACGTCTCCTACCAGACGCTCTAGCCGAGCAGAACTATCACCTGACCTTGCTGCCGGTCTAATCAGCATCCACACCCAGATACTCGGTGATCCGAAGAAGCGGCGGTGGACGCTTCGTATCTGCTGGCAGCAACGACCACGCTTCTGCTTCATCAATCAATTTCGGATTGCTCACGGCAACATCACTCCCCTCAAACCTCAGAACACCAGATTCGGAAGCCAAGATGTTCTTCACCCAGTCCGACTGCGAGCCGTACATGAGCACGAAGACAAATCCGCCGTCGACCGCGTATGCCTCCAGTGGCGTCTGGTATTGACGACCCGACACCCGACCAACATGGGTCAGCACCGGGCGAATACCTTGCCGGATCTCGCGGGGATTGAATACTCGCTTGTTCAACTTGCCAAACCACAATGGCATAGGCATCAGACATAGACCTCCGTGTCAGCACGAGCAACAATCTCGGCCAAGGGCCCGACGTCAACCATCATCTCGGGTGCAGGCAAGCCGGACTCCCCTTCGATATCGATGGTCGGCATGATCCGGTCAAGCCAGCCGGGCAGCCACCAGTTGGCGTCACCCATCAGCTTCATGGTTGCCGGTACAAGCACCATGCGAACAATGGTGGCATCAACAAAGATGGCGGTGGCTAACCCAAGCCCCATCATCTTGATGACCGGGTCCTCTCCCAGCACAAACCCCAGGAATACCGAGATCATGATCATCGCCGCCGAGGTGATCACTCGAGCCGTGCTGGCAATGCCTTTGATGACCGATGAATCATTGTCGCCACTGATCAGATACTCCTCCCGAACCCGGGAGAGAAGGAAGACTTCATAGTCCATCGACAGACCAAACAGGATGGCGAACATGAACATGGGGATGAACGCAACAATCGGCACCGTCGATTCCAATCCGATCAGGCTCTTGCCCCAACCCCATTGGAAGACCATGACCAGAACACCGTAGGCCGCTCCGATACTCAGCAAATTGAGCAGGGCTGCTTTTAGGGGGACAAGAACCGAGCGGAATACCAGCATCAACAGTAGGAACGATGCGCCAATCACCGCGGCCACAAACAGGGGCAGCCGATCGCTGACCCGATCGCCAACGTCGGCAAAGGTTGTTGTCACCCCGCCGATGTGAGCGCGAGCTGGACTGTCCTCCAACACGGATGGGAACACCTCATTTCGCAAGCGGTGAACTGTCTCCAGGGTCTCGCTGTCTTGGGGCGCTGTCAGGGGGAAGGCGATAACGGTTGCTACTCCGGCTTCTGAGTTGATTTCGGAAACGAACGCCTCGGCGATTCCGGAATCGGCGGAGATGGCGGAAAGCAATGGGTCTACGACGCCCTCATCCTCGGAGATGTCGACCGCAATCAGGAGCGGGCCGTTGAGCCCGGGCCCAAATCCTTCGGCCACCAGATCATAGGCTCGACGCTGGGTACGACTCTCAGGCAACGATCCATCGTCGGGGAAACCCAGTCTTAGCGACAGTACAGGCGCCGTTAGGGCCAACAGGACGACCGTCACTCCAACGGCATAGGGCCAGGCGTGCCGCGAAACGTGGACTCCCCAGTTCTGCCAGCGTGTGCTGAGGTCACCAGTGGCCCGCTTGCCTTTCCCAGCCCGACTTCTCCGCGTAAGGCCATTGACTCGGTGTCCAGCCAGGCCAAGGAAGGCTGGCAATAGGGAGATGGATGCCAACACCATGATCAAGACAGTCACCGAGATCGCCACTCCGGCCGCCGTCATGAAAGGAACACCGGCGACGGCCAGACCAAGAATGGCGATCACCACAGTTCCACCGGCGAAGACGACGGCTTGGCCAGCGGTAGCAGCCGCACGCCCGACCGATTCTTCCACCGTCATTCCTCTGGCCAAGAACTCGCGATGGCGGGTGACCAAGAACAGCGCGTAGTCAATGCCAACCCCGAGTCCAACCATGCTGGCCATCTGCGGCGCCCAACTGGGAATCTCAATCAGGTATGTGACGAGGGACATCGAGGTCACGCCAAGCGCGAGACCAAACAGACTCATCCCGATAGGTAGACCCATGGCGATCACTGAGCCAAAAGCCAGAAGCAGGATTACGACAGCTGCCGCTAGCCCGATCATCTCGCCGGTCCCGGTCTCGGGTTCCTCAAAACTGAAGAAGAGATCGCCACTCAATTCGATCTGGAGCGAAGAAGCCAGCCTGGCCTCCGTCGCCATCTCCTTGAGATTGCTTAGATCGCCAGCATCGAGTCCTTCAACAATCGGGTACTGGATACGAATGAGTGCGACCCTCCCGTCGGCGGAAACCAGTCCACTAGCCACTGCTAGCTCGGGATCTTCTGCCAAGAGCCCTGCGGAGTCGCTGGTGCCGAGAACGTTTGGCAGACCAGCGGCTCTGGCTTGGGTGGCAGCTAGTTCGGTTTGAGCTTGCGGCGAGTCGAAGAACGTTTCGTTTGGATCCAGGGGTGTGAGCACAACCAGCGAGCTCAGGCCCGCTGATTCTGATTGGGCGGCCGTCAACAAGGCTAGGGCCTCGGAGGAGTCAAGGCCCGGGGCGTCAAATGAGTCTTCGAGTTCACGCCCAAAGGCCATGGACGAACCAACAACAAGAACCGAGACTGCCAGCCACGTTCCGATGACAACCCACGGTCGGCGGGCGGCGAACTTTCCCAATCGGTACAACAAAAGAGACATAGCGTGTTCCTTTTCAGACTTCCTTGTCCACCGCTGCCTTGTTGCCACGCTGAACGATCAGATGTCAGTCTGAACGAGATTGCTGTTTGCAGAATCAACGATTTGGCCAGTTCTGCATCGTCCATTGTCACGACGCAGGATTCCTACTTTTGGTTGATGAAATTGGTGCAGGCGATTTCCTACAATGGTCCCGTGAACCGAGCCCTCCTCCATTCCCTACTGCAGGAACCTGCCGTCCCTGACCCGCCCACACGAGTGTGGCGAGACTGGGCATTGCTGGCAGTCCTCTTGGCTAGCGCCCTTCTTGAGGGCATCCTCCGAACCGATTTGGTATGGCGACCATTTTCATTGTTCTTCGGAGTCGCACTGTTCTTCTTGCTGCTTTGGCGTCGGACCCATCCACTCCTGATGACAGCGATCACCTTTGGCGCCATCACGCTGATCGAGATTGTCGCCTTGGTGAAGGTCGACGAACCTGTCGGGCTCTACACCACCATCTCAATCCTGCTCTTGCCCTACGCCCTTTTCCGCTGGGCATCCGGTCGCCACGCAGCAATTGGGCTGGGGTTCATGTTCGTCACATTTGGCGTTGGATCCATCGGCGACTACACCGGTGTGGGAGAGACCATTGCTTCGATGGTCTTCTTCTTGTTCCCGGCCGTGTTGGGCGCCATGGTTCGATATGCAACCACATCTCGGCTCCGCCAGACCGACCAGATCAAGGCATTGGAGCGCGAGCGATTGGCTCGGGAGTTGCACGACACTGTTGCCCATCATGTCTCGGCCATCGTCATCCGAGCCCAGGCAGGCCGAGTGGTCGGCCAGACCGATTCAGCTGCCGCTCTAGACGCCCTGGAAATCATTGAAGAGGAAGCAGCGCGTACCCTGAGCGAGATGCGCCTCATGGTTGGAACACTCCGCGGCGATGAAGAAGCAGCCTTCCGTCCCCAACCGATGCTGGCAGATATTCAACCGCTGGCAGACACAATCAGTGGGCCAGGTCGGGTTCAGGTGGAGCTATCGGGGGATCTTCGGGACCTTCCGCCGGTGATTGAGACCACCACCTACCGACTTGTCCAAGAGTCGGTCACCAATGCGGTGCGCCACGCCAAGAATTGGACCTGTATCACGATCCGAGTCACTGGTGATTCCGACGGCGTCACAATGTTGGTTGAAGACGATGGCGAGCCCAGCTCCATCAGCCGTGGAGCGAACGGCTACGGACTTGTCGGCATGATGGAGCGGGCGGCCATAGTTGGCGGAACCCTCACCTATGGCGTGAGTGACGACTCGGGCTGGTTCGTCCGAGCTGAACTCCCCCGGGAGCCACAAACCGTTGCAACCGTTCGTGCCGGCCTAGCGACACCAGAGATGGCTAAGCAGGTGGCACCGTGATGAGCGTTCGTGTCCTCATCGCCGATGACCAGGAACTGATCCGCACAGGGCTGCGAATGATCCTTGACGCCCAACCCGGGATCGACGTGGTTGGTGAGGCCTCGGACGGTCGAGAGGCCGTGCGACTGGCCCGAAGCCTCCGGCCTGATGTTTGCCTGTTCGACATCCGCATGCCCGATATGGACGGCATCGAAGCCACCGAACAGCTGGCCGGGCCAATGGTTGATGATCCAATGGCGGTGGTTGTCATCACCACCTTCGATCTGGATGAGTACGTTCACGGCGCTCTCAAGGCTGGGGCGCGCGGTTTCCTACTCAAGGATGCTGGCCCCGAGCTCTTGGTCCAGGCCATCGAAGCCGCCGCTAACGGCGACGCGCTCATTGCCCCGAGCATCACGGTTCGCCTGTTGTCTGAGTTCAGCAATCTGGGTGACTCGCGCAAACCGGTTCAACCGATCGAAGCGCTGACCGAACGAGAAGAAGAGGTCCTGCTCACGGTGGCTAAAGGTCTCACCAATACGGAGATTGCCGCCCAGCTACACATCAGCCTCAGCACGGTCAAGACTCACCTCGCTCATCTCATGAGCAAGCTCGCCGCCCGCAACCGAGTCGAGATCGCCATGTGGGCATATGAAACCGGTCGAATCAGATCCTGAGCCCAGCGCCCAGCGGTTCCCCTTCGGCAGCGACATCTGTCCTATTGTTTGTTCGGTGAGCACACTGGTCGAGACGCTACTGGCGGACACCGAACGCGAACTAGCGGAGATTTCCCGACTGCCTGAACCAAAGCGGTTCTCCAGACTGCTGTTGCTGTCTCTAGAACGTGAGCAAATTGCTGCCGTCGCCTACTCAGAAGACCTGGTGACCGCTCGCATCACCGACCTACCTGTTGAGCCTGAGGTGCGCGAACTCATCAGTCGAGTTGTGAAGTGGACCCAACGAGATGAAGCACTTCACGCTCAGTATCTTCGCGGCCTGCTCGTCCAAAAACGCCCCGCGGTCCCAGTTCCATTCATCATGGCTCATCAGCTGGTCGGCGGGGTATCGGGCTGGGTCAGTGCAGTTAGCCACCATCACGACGCCGAGAGCTGGGGGCTTCGTCGACTTGTATCCAGCAGTGCAATCAAGCTCGGCGAGATCGCTGGACGCATCCCCGATGGTCTCGCCGGTGAGCTGACCTATCAGGGGTTCCGGAGATTCTGCCTTCTCAGCGTCGCACTGGAGATGACGGCAATTCTCTCCTATGAACACATACTCAACCTGCTCAGTGATCCCGACGAGATCGACGTCTTCAGTCGAATCCTCGCTGACGAACGACGACATGCCGCAGTCTTCGCGATCTTGGCCGAGTCCTTTGACGAGGAGGACCGCATACGCGAAGGGGTGACGCTTGAGAGCTTGGTCGATGACATCCGCGCCGTTAGTCCGTGGTTTCTTCCGGCCGGCCTTCGCTCACCGCAGGATGCCACTGACAGCGCAAGACGCCCTGTGAAATCAAGCTTCGGCAAGGGCTCATCTGTTCGCGTCGACCGAGGTCAGCCTGGTTCCTTGATACCGACGCTGATTCGGACAATTGAGGAGTCGGGGCTTGAAGACCTCGTTCGATCCAACCCCGGTCCGGTTGCGGTTCGAGCCCAATTCATGTTGGGTTACAGCCGTGAAGATATGTCAACCGTTGTGCACCCTGAGGTTGTCGAGGTCCTAGCTCAGAAGCTTCGAGAGTGGGGTGCCACCGACGTCGCAGTGATCGAAACGCCAATGGTTTACGACCGGTTCTTCGCTAATCGCTCTGTGGCCGAAGTCGCCGAGTACTTCGGGTATACCTCACCCCTTTATCGCATCGTCGATGTGTCCGAGGACGAACGCCCCATCGACTTCGAGCGTGGCCTCGTTGCGTCCAATGTTTCCGCAACGTGGGCAGACGCGAAACTACGGATCGTTGTGTCAAAACTCCGTGGGGACCCCGCTGAGTTGGCTCATCTTTCGTTGGCAAGCCTTTGCGGAATTGGCGGACGCACGGACAACCATCTTTACACCGACAAGATGATCGATCACCGGACCGCCGCCTTGATGGCTCTTGATGTTGCTCCTCCCGACTTTGCCATCGTTGATGCATGGGCTCCGGTCGCCGACGGCCCACTCGGTGTCATGGGATGTCACAAACCCAGCGATGTCCGACGCCTTTATGCAGGAACCGATGCCTTCAGTGTGGATGCTGCGGTATTCGCCGACATGGGATTTCCTGATCCCTCAGCATCGGAATTTGTTCGGCAAGCTGATCAGTGGTTCGGGTCCACCTCACGACCGACTCGGGTCGAGGGTGAACCAGGCCCATTCGACGGCTTCCGAACACCACAGGCAACCCTCTGGTTCCGATGCGTGTCCGCCACGGCCGCACCAATCTATTTCCACTTATCGGGTCGAGGACGACTCTTCGTGCCGGAGGTCGATACCCAGGCCTTCCCCCCGATTGATGATCCGACGGTCTTCGTCAAGACTGTCAGGCGGGCGGCTCAGAAGGTCTTCGGGCTCCACCCGCCAAGATCGGGTTCGCCTTCAAATCCAGGTGCCAGACGAGGGTAGTGAGGGTGAGGCCGATCACGATCTTGGTTGGTGAGCCACCGGTCCACAACTTCACGCCAGCAGACAGCAAGGCGGCCGAAATCAGGACCTGGATCATCGAACCCTGGTAGGGAGCTTTGGCGGCAAAGAGGCCTTGCACCTCGAAACGCTTCACCAAGCTGAGGGTCGCCATCAAGATGACGAAGCTCAATCCGATCAGGGGCATTTTCTGAATCCACCAAGCGGCGGTTCCAACATCTGCGGTCGGCAAGCCACCGGTGTACAACAAGATCACACCAGCGACGACGGCAGCGGAGAAGTGCCACAAGTAGACGCTCATGCCAACCCCGCCGAGCATGGCCACCGTCTTGAACGAAGCGACTGACTTCTCCAGCCAGGTATTGATGTAGGGAGCCAAGACCAGAGCGGTGGCGCAGTAAGCAAGGCCGAACAGCATGAGGGCGATGGATGGAGGGTGGGTTGGGTTGAAGGTCTCCTCGCCGTCATTGACCATTGATGCTCGCCAGGGGCCAAGCTTGACAACGATGTAGGTCACAGCCCACAGAATCGGGGCAATCAGAACCATCAGCCTGCTGTTGGGCAGCAGCCCGTCCTTCCAAGCAAAGCCCAAGATCTGGAAGATCAGCCAGCCGATGACCCAGTTGACGCCATGGATGTAGGGAACACCAACCATGCCCAGAATCTCAAAGAAGGAGAAGGCCGAACCAATGCCGACAAAGAACATCAACGGGTTCTTGCGGAACAAGGGAAGGGTCAGTGGGGCGATCGCGGTGTCAATGGTGTAGTTGGCCAAGAACCAGAGCGGGATGGCGGCTGCGGCTGCACCCAAGAAGGCCATGTCGCCAATGCCAACGACGGAAGCGACGGCCAGTACCACGATCCACAAGTAGGCCAGGATCATGGTTGGCAACATCATGCGTCGTAGTCGATTCGCCACCCAGTCTTGGGGCCGTCCACCCTTGCGATTGTGTGAATCAAGCGAGACAGCTGACGAGAAACCACCGGCAAGAAAGAACAGTGGCATGACCTGCAGGGCCCAGGTCACCCAAGCCAGGGAGTAGTCAAACTCCAGAGCGTTCTTGGCTACCAGGGCGCCGTCACTGTCCTTGAAGACAGCGATCGCCATCCAGTGCCCGAAGGCCACTGCAACCATGGCTGTCGCCTTGTAGAAGTCGACGGCGCGATTGCGGTCGGCTTTGACTTCGGAGATCAGATCACCAATTTCTAGGGTTTCGTTTGCACTCATGGGGCCGCCCTCGTTCGATCGGTTCTGCTACATATCGGCAGAAGCCGGTCGAAAAGTGAGAAACCCGGGCTGGCTAGCCTGAGCAGCGACCCAGCCGCGGGCTCTCAGACAGCAATCGGCCTTGGTCGTGCCGGCGGCCGTGAAACCTCAGCGCCTCCGTCCACTGCATTGAACCCCTTCGCAATCAACCAGATGGCGAAGACCATTTCTTGCAAGGCGAGCGGTGCATAGAAGGCGGTGGAAAGCGGCGAGCTTGGGTCACCATCGATCAGAACCAGAAGGCCAGCGGCCAACATCAAGGGGGCACCGATCAATCCCCAGACGGACAACCACCTAGGTACCCGCTTCGATTGATACAGCAGGTAGTACAGCATCATGGCACCGATGCAGAACACCGATTGCCCCAGCATGTAGGCATGGTTGGAGGCCGCGACCAATACCTCGCCACCGGTTTGGAAATAAGAATCATCCGGGGAGCCCGCCTTTACGTACTCTTGACTCAGTGTGAATAGTGACAGTCTGGCCAGGATGGCGACCAGGAAGAGTGCCCCTTCAGTGATCCTGCTTCCGAGATACCAGACGGCCATGCCCTGCTTGATTTCGGTGTCCGCGTCCTTTTTCAAGATCGGGTAGATCATGAAGGCCACAGCCGCTACCGAAGTGGCCATCATGAATTCGAGGGAGACAGCCAGTATCAGCTGACCCTTGCTGGCGGCGAACTTGGAAAGCCTGTCGTCTGCGTCGATCAGTGACAGGATCGGGCCGATGGAGGCCACGCCCGCCGCCGTTGCCGCGATATAGAGCGCCCCCACTGCTCGGGCTGTTCTTCTACTTGGCATGGTTTGTTCGTTTCTCATCGTCAGGTGCTCCTCGATCCTCATCTTGACGAACTGTCCCCATTGACGCATCACCGATTTGGCCTGTCTTCACTCGGCCATTCGTCCGAGACGCACGTCCTCCTTCTGGCCGACCGGGTGGCCCGTAGTGCGGCATTGCGGGAATCCATCGGCCATACTGCAGACGTGCACAATGAGCATTCCACGCAGCAGGAAATCGATCGAAGGCGTATGCAGCATCTCCTTGACGAATTGGCCGACGAAGCAGGCCCCATCGGCGAAGAGGCTCAGACCTGGGCCAAGAACAAGATGAACCAGGCGGCACGGAACCGCACGATTGCTCGCTGCAAGTGAAACCTTGCTCTCATGGCAAGGCAGTTTCGCTACTGCCAATCATGAATCAGACGTGATCTCGCCGTAGTCGGAAGAATGGCCACCACAACTCCGACTAAGCTGGTTCGATGGCAGAAGCGGCAGAGATCACCCCCATTGACGGCATTGTGGTGTCGGAGGTACTGGAGGGACTGGTTGGCATCAGACTTGCGGGATCAGTCCGCACAACAGACCTTGCAGCAGGTCAGCAAGTCGCTTTCCGCCCAGTGGACGAACACAACAATGACGATCGATTCGTTGGCACAGTGACTTCGGTCGATAGCCCAACCCAAGTGACGGTCCTTCTAGATCGGGTTGCGCTCACCCAGATGCTCACCATCAAGGAGCGTGAAGTCTCACCGATCTCTACGGCTCCTGGTGCCAACGAGGACGGCACATATAAGTGGCTCGTGTGATGCCAGTTCAAACCTAGGAGCTCGGCAGGTGGTCCAGTCGCACAAGGCCTCTCCATCAGCTACGGGGCAAGAAGATGACCTTGTCTGCTCAGAGCTTCCCTTTTCGATTTCTCAACGCGAACTGCGCGATTCTGGGGTTTCAAGGCTTTAGGAAGTAGATGAGCAGTTTCAGCGACTTCTATCGAGAAATACATCCCCGATTGGTAGCTTCGCTGGCGGCCGTATGTGGTGATGCCGAATTCGAATCCGACTGAGCAACAGATGTCGATTGCGTCTTTGACGAGCCGCGCCGGCTCGGTGAACCAACTCAACCGACTACGCAATTATCGATTCATAGAGGTATTCATCAATGATTCAATCATTAATGTGACTACTTACGCCCAGTACCCCGAGACGGAGGATCCACCCATGTCAGAATCATCAGCCTTGACCCCGTTGGATGGTGTCATCACGAGCGAAGCGAGATCAGGAATCGTCCAGATCAGGCCCATGAACCCGACCAACGCTGCCGAGCTGGCAACTGGTCAGCAGCTGGCGTTCCGGTCCTCGGACCAGGACTCTGAGGACCGCTATCTGGCCACAATCATTGCCGTCAATAGTCTCACCGAATTCACCGCCTTGCTTGACCGAGTTTCTCTCGGTCAAACAATCACTGTCAAGGACCAGAAGTTCACCAAGTCTGCTCCTACCCGCAGCACACTTGAACCGGTCTGGCGGGACTATCGCGAGTAGCAATCCCGAACAACTCTTCAGCGAGCGAGAAGGTCCAGCATCTCGCCAGCAACCCACCAGCTTCGGGGTCGTCCGACCCCACCCGACGTGGGCAGCTCCGCTGGACGCAAGATTCCGCACTCGGTAAGAGCAAGCAAAGCTGCCCGAGCCGTTGGTCGACTGACGTCCAGCAGGCTCACAACAGCATCGACGTCAAGCGCTGGCTGGCTAAACAGTTGGCTGACCAGCCGGTGGGCGGCAGCGTCGGAGCGAAGACTGGCCAGTCGGGCTGGCCACTCAGCAATCAGGTTGTTCACTGCTTCTAAGGTCTGTGCGGTCGACTGAGCCAAGTCCTCAAGAGTGTTGGCGAACCAGCTCACCCAGCTGTCCGGTCCGATGCTTCGATAGAGCGTCAGCCCTGATAGGTATCCACCGATGTCACGCAAGAACGCCACCGACACTGGCGGTGGGAAGACAAGGCCAGCATGGCGGTGCAGCATCCAGCCAATGAGTATCCGACCGATACGCCCATTGCCATCAGCGAAAGGATGAATGGTCTCAAATTGAGCATGAACAAGAGCGGCTGCGGTGACCGGGTCATGAATCGGACTGGTGGCGTAGCTCACAAGATCAGCCATCAGGGCGTCGATCCGATCTTCCGGGGTCGCGACATAGACCGCACGGTGTGGTGTCGGACCACCGACCCAGCCCAGCCGGTCTCGCCACGCTCCTTTGAGGTTGTCATCAAGACTCGATGATTTCATCAGGATGCGATGCCACCCCCAAAGATCTTCTCGCGTAAGGGGTCCTTTGTGAGCTAGAGCCGCGTCAAGGGCGCGGAGATTGTCGACGACCTCCAGCGCTGGCCCTGTCACGGACTGGTCCATGTCCGCCACCGCCACCCATTCAGCTGGTGCGTTGATGGCTTCGATCCTGCTTGAGGCCACCCCCTCAGCTCGCAGCAACAACCGAGCTGCAACCTCGAGCCGAGAATCGTGTTGGACTGCAAAGGTGCTTAGCACTCCCGTGGCTCGAGCTGCCTCGACCAGGGATGACGAGCTGATTGGATCGAGCTCGGCCAGAGGAGCCGGAGCGAACGCATCGACAGGACGCCCCTCCCAGTCAACGTTGACAATCTCGTGCGGCATGGGATCCTTTCTCAATAGGTGCTATTTAGAAAGGATACTAGAGTTATGTCTTCTTAATCAACCCTTGGAGTCAAGCTATCGTCGCTTGCGTTTGCGGGCTAGGAGTTGATTTACGGTCGAACCGTCGTCGTCATCGCTAGCTGGCGACGACTCCTTCGACTTGAGCTCCTTCTTTGCTGACGCAAGAACAGTCTCTGGCTTGATGGTGGGCGGGCCAACCGGCGCGGACTGGCGGGGACGAACTGGCTCCGGCTCTACGGTCGTGGCCTTCCCTGGAACCCGCTCAGACTTCGTCTCCGGAAGCGAGCCTCGCAGCTTTGGCTCAGACATCTTGGGTAAGCGCCGCTTGAGCTCACCAACCGTCGTCGTTGCCACCGCCGCTCCTTGGGACACCAATCCCCGACGCCACGACAAGCGGCTCAGCGCCACTGCTATTGGCCAAGCCAGCATGGCAAACCAGAACAACCAGGGTGACAAGTCAAACCGTTTGACCCCGGCCACGGTGCCAAGCTCGGCAAACAAGTCCACCGGCTCGGGATCAACCCGGCCACCGGTTTGCTCGGCAATCCGAGTCAACGGATCAACGCCGACCGAACGGGTGGCGTACTCAGCCGGGTAGGACCGGGTAGCCAGCCCAATACCCGACCACGAAACCTCATCACCACTGCTGACAGTGGCACCAATGGCGTAAGTCCCGGCCTCACCAACTGGCGTCGACGCGGCAAACGTCGAGCCATCCAAGCGCTCCAGAATGATTTCCTGGCTCTCACCATCGGGAGTAGCGACACGAACAACCGCGGAGGCATCACTATCAAACTCCGTTGCCGATTCCAAACGCAGCTGCAACTCGCCATTGACAATCTGAGCTTGTAAGCCCGCGCCATCACCAACCACGGGGAAGGTGTCTTTCACTACGGCTGCCCAGAAGTCCGGAGCCTGGTCCCATCCATTCCACGGTGCAGCCCAACGCGCTCCCCCGTCACTGGTCCAGGCCGTCACTCGACCAAGCCCGGTCTGCCAAGAAGCCAGCAACGGATCCTCATCAGGCCCAATGCGAAGCTCGACTCGAGCTGTAGGCCGGGCCGTTGTGGCCACATAGCCCAGCAAGGCCGGCGACTCGGTCAAGACCTGGCTGGCTGCACCTGAGCGGGCCACCAACGGGAAGAACTCACCCTCGGTCACGAAGTTCCGAGAAGCAACCACGGCTTCTTCAGCAATCAGTTCGGGAATCTCATCCAAATTGCGACCGGGATAGAAACGTCCGCCACCGGCTTCGGCAATGGGCCTCAAGTCCTCGGCCGCACCCTCACCGGTTGCCACCACCGAAACCGTGATGCCTTCGGCAAACAGGTCAGCCGCTTGTTCGGCCAACAGGGTTAGCCAGCGCGGCTCGGTGAAGCCATCGCTGAAGAAGATGATGTGCTTCAGGTTGGCGTCAGACTTTCGTAAAGCCTCAGCCGCAGTCAGCAGGCCGGTGTCAACAAAGGTCGGTCCATCGGGATTGAGCTGGCTCAAGCCAGTATCAATGTCGGCTTGGCTGGGTGATGCTTGCAGGTCCAGCACCCACTTGTCCGAGGCGTTGACTGACAAGACACCAACCTCATCGGTCGCTTCCAGCGCAGCAATGGCACGGGCACTGGCGTTGCGGGCAATAGCGGTTTTGGAGATGCCACCGTCAATACGGTTGCCGCCACCCAACCCGTTCTGACCTTCTTCGTCACAGTGACAGGCACCCATGGAGCCACTGGTGTCGATCATCAAGACTTCGGCCACCGTTTGACGGCGCAGCGGATCAGTAATCTCGCTGACCACTGGCAGCAGTTCTTCCAAGTCACTATCCCGATAACCACCAAGGGCGTAGGTGTGGGAGCCGCCGATGACCACCATGCCTCGGCCAAGGTCGCGCACCGCACCGGTCAGGGCTTGAACCTGGCCGTCGCTCATGTCGCGTCGATCAACATTGACCAGCACAATGGAGGCATAACGGGTCAGCTCATCAATGGGGGGAATGCGACCTACGTCCACCGACTCAACCGTCATGCCGGCGGCCTCCAAGTCGGCCACCAGACCAGCGGCTTGGCCACCAGACTCTCCCGAGCCACCACCATCAACCACCAACACCGTTTCGGCACCAACCACCGGGACAGCGGCATAGCCAACATCATTGGCCGATACCTCGTCACCAAGAACCTGCACATCAGCCTGGTAGCGAAGCACGCCTTCGGTGCTGGCAATGTCGGAGAAGGTGACGACATTCTCACCCGCCGCCAGCTCGATGGTTTCTTCGCCAATCAACTCGCCTTCGCGGCGCAGGGTGACCACGCCAGTTCCGGCACTCTCGACTTCAACCCGAACCTTGATGGCCACCTTCTCTCCCGCACGAGCCAGCGATGGTGCTTCCACTCCAGCGACCGAGGCGTCGTTGCCAAGGGGAGGATGAACCACCAGCACATCAACGGGGATTTGTTCGGCTTCAAGTCGCTCGGTTTCTCGAACGACATCGCCGGTGGTGGCTCGACCATCGCTGATCAGCACCAGACGACGGCGCGAATCGGCAGGCAACGCTGCCGCACCAAGGCGCAAGGCCGAAGCCAGGTCGGTGGCCGACGGATCGATCTGGACCGACACGCCGGTGAACCCAATCTGAGAATCAACCAGCGCATCCAAGCGGGCATCGGACCCAAAGGCCACCACACCTGCCACCGATCCTTCGGGCTGATCTTCTAAGGCTTGACGGACAACATCGATGGCTTGGGTTCGTCCAGCGAATCCCATGGAGTCACTGACATCAACCAGGAAGACGGTGGCCACATCATTGGCCGGTCGCTTCAAGGTTGGAGCCAGCAGGGCAACAATGAGGGCCAGACCAATGAGTGCTCGCAGTACGGTCGCCAGCTGCCATTGGCGTGGTGCGACACCGACCCGTCGGCGAGCCAGCAACCACTCCGTTACCAGTAGTGCCAAGAGCACGAGCAAGACGGGCATTACCCAGGGGCGTTCACCTCGGGTGTCCTGACGACCGGCCTCGACGAAACCGACTTCAAAGGGCAGGTCTGGGGCGGGAGCAACCGCCGACTCGGCCCGATCGGTGGATACTGCGACCACGACAGGAGTGCGGCCATCTTGTTCGACTGTCCAGAACCCGATCCGATCTGCGGTCGGGTAGCTGGATCCGGGGGGAACGGTTTCCGACGTTCCCGCTGGAGAAGTGATAACCGCTGTGAGGCGAGGATCGAGCGGCAGATCGGAGCCAACCGTCAGGCGAGCCGGTGGGTTCACCAGGCCGGTCAAGTCAGCCAAGGCTCGGTCAAGCAGGAGCGGGAAAGCTGCCTCCAACGGCAGGGTCGATTGATCCAGGGCGAAGGAAAGGTACGTCATCGGGCCAACACCAACGACAGGATCGGCGGGCACCGTAACGAGCAGGGGTGCACCTTCGGCTCCGAGCACCACTTGGGCTCCCTCGGGCATACTGACTCGTTGGGCTTCGGCCACCAGAACCGACGAGAGATCCAAGCCGCGGATCAAGCCAACATCTGATCGAACCAGGGTCAGGACTGGGCGCTCAACTGTCGTGGTTGGGATGACGCCCCGGGCTCCGCCGGGCGGAGCAATCGCCAGCAGAGGCAAATCTTCACCGGCGGCAGAATCCTCCAGATCTGCTGGCACGGCAACCCGGTCGGCGATGATCACATCAATGGTGGAGTCAATCTTGTCGGGGAAGGCCTCCAGGTGTTGCACCGTGACCCCGGCCATAGCCCCCAGGCCAGCATCAAGAAAGGCGTTGTCGGGTCCGACGACCAGCACATCAATGCCGGGTCGTTGGGGCACGATGGCAATGGCCCGATTGTCCAAGGACAGAACATCTTCACCCTCAAGGAAGGCCTCGACCCGCTCCCCCGGTGGAACCGAAACGGTTAGGTTGAGTACTCCCCCCGTTTCCAGATCTACCTGGCGACGTTCGACGGTGACCCCATCAACATCGAAGCGAATTTCTTGACTGGATGGAGGGCCACCAAAGTGGGCAATAGTTGCCCGCACCAGCATTCCGTCGGTGGTCGGTTCGACCGAGAGCTGGGTGATACCTCGATTGGTGGCGGAGTTGCCGACGGGTTCGTATTGGGTGCCAAGCGGTGCCGCCCGCAGGTCTGCTGCGCTCACGCCACCATCGGAAATGAACACCACCCGGCTTTCCACATCAACGGTGTCCAAGCCGGCGGCCAAGGCGAAGGCACCAGCAAAGTCGCCAGGACCGTCGCTGGCTTCCAAACCACCCAGAGCCTCAACGAATGCGCCCTCATCGGCGGAGTGGGTCAAGACGGCCCGAGCGTTGGCTCCGGCCAGCACCACGCTGACCTCGCCGCCAACGGGGACTTGTTGGCGAAGCTCGGTGGCCCGAGCAATGGCCTGATCGAAACGGCTGGGTTGTCCGTCGAGCGACTGCATGGAGGCAGAGCCGTCGATGACAAAGACCGTGTGCTCGCTCAGCAAGGCCTCGGTTTCTTGTACCGGTCGGGCCATCAGCAAGCCAAACAACAGGGCAGTCATAACCTGGGCGGTCAGTAGCCAGCTGGGAATCAGCTTCTGCCAGGGGCTGGCGGCTGTGACCGGGGTGGCAACCTTGCGCCACAAGAAGATGGCAGAAACGCTCTGCTGGATGCGGCGGGGCCGCAGGATGTGCATAGCAATGATGGGGACGGCAAGCAGGCCCCAAAGGAGCCCAAGTGGATTGGCCAATCCCCAGCCGTTCATCGAATGATCCCTGCTGTTCGGGCCGGCCCGAGCACGGTCTGTTCCAGATCGTCGGTGGTCAAGACTCGCAGGTAGGAACCACCGCGGGAGCGGACCCGGTCGGCCACATCGTCGGCCCAGCGAGTGGCCAGTTCCCGATAGTCATCCAGCGCCGAAGCCGACAGGGAGACCTCCAGCTTGGCCCCCGTCTCATCATCGATCAGTTCCAGGTCACCGGTCAGTGGCGGCTGCCCGGCCGACGGATCAAGATCAGTGGGATCTAATACATGGACAACGACGAAGTCGCCGCGCCGAGCAGGCAGACGATCAAGGCCAGCTTCCCAATCTGCCGTCAACAGGTCAGATAGCACCACGGTCAGGCCAGCAGGCCCGGGCTGGTTGAGCACCATGCTGGCGGCATGGACAAAGGGCGTCTCTCCCCCCGCTTCGAGGCCGGACAGGTGATTGAACAGGGTGCCAGTAGCCGTACGCCCCCGGTAGCGAGGGCCAGGCTGATTCACCGGGAAGGTATGAACGGTGACAATGTCACGTCGGATCAGGGCGGAGAACCCCAGCGCGCCAGCAATCTCGGTGGCCCGCTGCAATTTGGGTCCAGCCATGGAGCCGCTGGTATCGACCAGGAGGCGCAGGGTCAGGTCATCCTCGGCGTCATAGAGCCGGATCAGAAGCTTGTCCAGCCGGGCTAATGCGTTGAGGTCCAAGCGGCGCAGGTCATCCCCCGGGTAGTAGTCCCGGAAGTCAGCGAAATCGAGAGAGGAGCCGTGGCGAGGCGAGCGATGCTCACCCGAGAGTCCACCGGCCAGGCGCTGGCGGGTACGCAGCTGCAATCGCTCCAACCGGGCAAGGAGACGGGCCGGGAGCAGCTCGCTCACGGAGCGCCCCGGATGCCCGAGGTCGGCTCGCTAACGGTCTCCAGCACCGTGGCCACCAGATCATCAGCAGTGCGCCCATCGGCGGTTGCTTCATAGCCAACAACCAGGCGGTGGCGCATAGCGGCAACAGCAACACTGCGAACATCTTCGACAGAAACCGATGGCCTGCCGTCCATGATGGCCCGCGCCTTGCCCGCCAAAATCATCGACTGCACACCACGGGGTGATGCACCGAAGCGCACATACTTCTGCACTGGCTCGGGTGCGCTTTCTTGCTCGGGGTGAGTGGCGATTACTAGATCGACGGCATGGCGGGTCACATGATCCGGGACCGGAACCTCCCGGGTCAGAGCAATCATCTGGCGCAAGGTGTCGCCGTCACACACCGGCTTGGCTTCCGGATTGACGACGCTGGTTGTGCGCTCGACAATGGCGATCAGCTCTTCGGCGGAAGGAAAGGGCACGATTGCCTTGAGTAAGAAGCGGTCCAGCTGGGCTTCGGGCAGTGGGTAGGTGCCTTCCATCTCCAGTGGGTTCTGGGTAGCCATAACCAGGAAGGGTCGAGGCAGAGGCCGGGTCTCGCCAGCAACGGTAACCGCGCGCTCCTGCATGGCTTCGAGCATGGCGGCCTGGGTCTTGGGGGTGGCCCGGTTGACTTCATCGGCCAAAACCAGATTCGACATGATCGGCCCCGGGTTGAAACGCAGCTCTCGATCACCTTCGGCTGACTGGTGCAGGATCTGGGTGCCAACAATGTCGGCTGGCATCAGGTCGGGAGTGAATTGAATTCGTGACCAGGGGATGTCCACCGTGTCAGCCAAGGTCTTGAGCAGCATGGTCTTACCCAGGCCGGGCACACCCTCCAACAGGACGTGGCCTTCGGCCAGCAGGCAGATCAGGACTTCGGAGATGAGTTGATGCTGACCAACGATGACCTTGCCGATCTCGTTGGTGATCTCTTCGGCCCGTTGTGCACATTCTTCGGGAGTCATGGGGCTGCTTTCTGGAGGGCTTGTTGCTGGAGAACGTATTGCTGGAGAACGTATTGCTGGAGGGAGGTGATTGATATCTGGTTAGCGCGTGAGCAGATCGAAGTAGTCGCCGACCAGTTCGACCTGGCTGGGGGCCAGTTGGCCTCGGTCGGCGGTGGCCGTTGCCCGGGTGGCGTAGTCGTCAACGATTTCTGACAGTGGAACTCGAACCGGACCCGCCGTTGTTGGGCCATCGCCCTTGCCAACAACTTCACCCGGCGCGCCGCTGGCGTCTCCGCCGAGATCCACCTCGTCACTTGGGTTGAGGGAGAGCGGGTCGACGATGGTTTGTGTTCCCGGATCAACTCGAGGTTGGTCGGTCCCACCCGGCGTGCCCACTCCACCTTGGCCAGACCCAGTGCCGCCACTGGCTCCGCCAACTTCACCTTGGGCTCCGTCGCCGCCTTGGCCACCGCTTCCTGAACCTTGTCCCTCACCCTGTCCTTCGCCCTGGCCTTGACCCTCGCCGCTACCTTCACCCTGGCCCTGACCTTGACCTTCGCCCTGGCCCTCGCCCTGACCTTCGCCCTGGCCCTCGCCTTGACCTTCGCCCTGGCCCTCGCCCTTGCCGGTGCCTTCCTTGACCTCACCTTCGGCCGCAGCAACAGCATCAATGGCCTGATCGGTGGCTTCACCCGCAGCCAAGGCCTCTTGGCCATCGACCTGGGCCTGGGCGGCCTCACCAAGAGCAGCCTGAGCGCCAGCAATGTCACCGGCTTCCAGAGCAGCCGCCGCCTCGCCCAGCGCAGCAGCCGCTGCCGGATTGCCAGCGGCCTGAGTCTCAGCCAGATCCTGCAAGCGTTCGGCCAGGGCCTCCAACTCCTCAGAGTCGGCTTCGTCCAGAGCCTCGGCCAGCTCAGTCAATTGTTCTTCTGCGGTACCGCCCGCAGCCAGAGGATTCTCGGCAAGGTTTCGTTCGAGTCCAGCTACCGCAGCCTGTCGAGAAGCAAAGTCATCGGGCTTAGATTCCTGCAAGAGTTCGCGGGCTTCAGCCAAGAGTTCTTCGGCTGTTGCCAGATCATCGGTTTGACGGAGCTCCTCGGCAATGTCACGGAGCTCTTCGGCGACAGCTTCGGTGGCCGGGTCATCAGCCAGCACCTCAGCTTGCTCTTCCAATACTTCGGCCGCGTCGTCGATGATGGCTCGAATCTCTTCCTGCTCAGCTCGAACATCGTCTTGAGGGTTGGGCACAAAGGCCAAGCCAACCGCAGCCAAGCCAAGAACTCCGGCAACCGCCCAACGACGCCAACTATCCGGAACTGGGGCTGCCTCTTTTGGTGCTGCACCCTGGGAGAGGTTCTCGGCTCGTGAGCGGATGCGTTCACCAAAGGGGCCATCCAAGTCTTGGAATTGCAGGGCGGCACCGAAGGCATCCTTGGTGCCAAGGCCCCGGTCAGCGGAACGAGCAACGACAGGAATGGGCAACCGTTGGATGATTCCGAACAGGACAACACCAACCACAGATCCGACGGCCAGGCCCAAGGCCAGTCTCTCCGGCCAGCCATATGGACGAACAAATCCAATGAGAACAACCAACAAAGCCGCACCCGCAACCAGTGGAGCCACGAGGGAGGCAGTAGCCACCATCCAGATCATCCGAAGCCGAATCCGAAGCCTGTGGAGGAACGCAATCACGCTGCGAGTCCCATCAGGCGGACATCACGGTTCGAGGTGCTTTGAGCTTGCGTACGGCAGCAAGAGACATCAAGAGTGAGATCATGGCCAGGGTTCCCAGTGAGCGCACCCAGAGCGGGATGCCAGAAAAACGTGGTTCCTGGCGTTGGGGGGCGCCACCGAATCCCTCATCGATGAAGATCGGATTGCCGAACTCGTCGAATCCCTCAATACCGGGCTCGATGGCAATGTCTCCTCCAAACTCTTGGAACTGGTTGAATTGATTCTGGCTCTCCCAGAAGAAGCGCTTGATCGGGCTGAAGGGTCCATCGAACTGGTCAGAGATGTCGCCAGCTGCATCAGCAATGGCAACGAAAGGATTGGCGTAGAGCGGCCAGAATGGTGGGGAATCGACGAACTGACCTCGGCTTTCCTGGATCACCGCGACTGTCACCATGGCAATCACGGTTCCGACCGTCAGGGCAGCCACCAAGGCGTACGCCATGAGGGTGGCAATCTGTGTCCGTTTGAAGATCGCCGAGCAAGCAACACCCATCACCGCCAGCAAGAACCCGAGGATCAGCAAGCTCAATAGGGATAGCAGAACCTGGGTCAATGAGATTCCGCCGACCAGGTAGGGAACCGCCATGACCGGGACGGTGGCCACAATCAGCAACAAGATGAAGCTGCTGGATGACAACACCTTGCCCATGAAGATTCCCCATGGGCCGATCATGGTGACTTGGAGCGGTACCAGGGTTTGACGATCCCGCTCACCGGAAATGGTGCCCGCACTGATGCCGGGAACAATCAGCAACAAGATGCCAAGTTCGGCCGCCAGCACCCATTCGAACATCTTGCGCCCGACACCATTGGTCAGGGCCTGGACCGGATTGAAATCGAATTCGTTGGTTGCGGTGCTGGCCTCATAGACCAGGAGTGATACCAGCACCATCACGGTCAGAAAGATGGTGAGTACCACTACCGAGCGTCGCGAACGACTTCGCTGACGAAGCTCAATATCCAGTACCGGGTTGATGGTTTGCAGGCTGGGCAGACGAATACTCACTGGACGATGCCCTCGGTGATCCTCAAAAAGAGGTCTTCCAGGTCATGGCTGGCAACGGTGAACTCGGCAATGTCTCGACCCTCACTCACCAAGCGCCGTAGGAGGGCGGCCTGCTCAATTTCATCGGCCACCGGATACTCCATGGTCTCTCCCCCAACGAAAGTCACAACTGCTCGTCGGGTGCCGCCGAGTCGGTCCAGGATGTCTTGAGGCGCACCTGAAGTCAGTAGTTGGCCAGCCTCGATCACCGCAATATGGCTACACATCTGCTGGAGCTCCACCAGGATGTGGGAACTGATCAGGATGGTCTTACCCATATTCTGCAACTCGGACAGTAGGTCTCGAAACTCAATGCGGGCTCGTGGATCCAAGCCCGACGCTGGCTCGTCGAGAATTAGTAGATCCGGGTCATGCACCAGGGAGCGGGCCAGGGAAAGCCGTTGTTTCATGCCACGGCTGAGGCCATCAACCATGGCGTCGCGTTTCACGTCGAGGTCCACCAGTTCTAACAAGCCAGTCACAAGCTCGGCATGTTCGCCCCGAGGCAGGCCATAGGCGGCGGCATGGAATTCCAGGTACTCATCGACCCGGAGGCGTTCGTACACACCCATCACATCGGGCATATAGCCCATCTTGCGACGGACTTTCTTGGCTTCAGTGATCGGGTTGTGGCCACAAACCGAAACCGATCCAGACGTTGGAATTAGCAGTGAAGCGAAGATGGAGAATGCCGTTGACTTGCCTGCCCCATTTGGCCCGATGAAACCAAAGACGGACCCGCTGGGTACGTCGAGGTCCAGCCGATCAAGAGCCGTCAGTGTCCCGTACTTCTTGGTCAAGCCACGGGCAGAAATGATGGCATTCGAATCCAGCTCGCCAAGTGCAACGGGTGGGGGTGGAGGAGCGTCTGGCGAAGGTGGTGGACTGACTTGGAGATCAACCATTGCTGACCCCCTCGCTCATCATGGCATCCGCCCAGGTGGTGATTGCTTCTCCAGGCTCAGCTGGTCGCAAGGTGACGAACTCGTTGGATCCCCAGAACTCACACGACAAGGTGACCCGGACATAGGCTGCTCCGTCGGCAAAGGCCTCAACCGGCAAGCCAAGCAAGCGCTCTTGCTGGCCCTCTGAGTCCGCCATCCCACCTGGCAGCCATTGGGAACCGTCCCAAACGTCAAAAGCAGCGATTGACCGAGTTGATGCTTCAAGGATCAGGGCGTCTGATGTGGTTGGCGCAACGGCTGGCTGCAACCGGATGGCCACGTTGAAATCATTGCATTGGCCGGGAGCAGGCGAGTCAAGGATCCGGGTGTTCATGCCCCGTAGAAGTTCGGTCGTCGTCGTACCCGCCCCGTTCCTCGAGCTTTGCACCCGTTCGACCGACACGAAGGCGGTCCGACCGGCAACGATCTCTCCGCCTCGGGTTGAGTCCAGTGGGCCGGGAGCGTCTCGGGTCCAGCCAGCAACAAAAGCTATACCAGGGCCACGCAGGTTCGGATGGGCTCCAAGAAGATTGCCAATTGCCCCTGCGTTCACAACCCCCTCGTGGTCCGGGGACCAGGGGTCATGGCGATAAAGCTGCTCCATCAGCGGGTCACCTTCGGGCGAGAAGGCGTTTCCGGGCTTCACCGTGACGTCCTTGCTTTGTCCATCGCCAATTGTTCCCAGCCTGACAATGCCTTGTCCGACTACCAGGAATGATTCTTGCAGTTCATAGCCGGAGTGATTAGTAACCGTTCCGACCAGCTGGTCACCGTCAGCAGCAAGGTCAATCTCCCACACCGGGTCGGTTCGATCTTGACTGGTTTGAGCGGCAACAGTTCCGGTTCCGCCCGGAGGAAGGTCAAGAGTTAGGCTCGTTCCATGAAGTTGCGGAGTCGATGCCGGTGCACGGCCTGGTCCTTGTTCCCAGAAGAATGATTCGTCCACCCTCACCGTGGATGCCTTCCATCCATCTCGCAGCTTCAATCCTTCACTACCCCCGTTAGGTGAGCTCACCAAGACCTCGGTCCTGGTGAGTCGTGCTGTTGGCAAGTCGGCAACGACGGTGGCGTGGGCGGTGGCGACCCCAAGGCGTTGGCGTTGCCCAAGCACATAGACGCCACCGGTCGCCAGCAATGCCACCAGGGGTACCGCAATCCAGAGCGAGGTTTCGCGCCGACTCTTCTTCAGAAGGAACCAGAGAACGGGTCCGACCAAGATGGTGTATCCGGCGAGCAGGATGAGGATCATCTTGATGCTTGGGACTTCGAGGCCCGCGTCTTGGGCCAGGATCATGGTGGTTGGGAATGATCCGAAGCCTTCGTTGCCCCAAGGCATCTCGTCACTGTTGCTGGAGACCGTTGGCCGAACCAGGCCGTCATAGGAACCAGCGGCTGCATCACCACCGGTGAAGACCACGGTCCCCAATCCATAGGTAGTGACTGTTTCCCCTGGAGTATCAACAGCTAGAGGGATTGTCGTGCCCGGAGCTTCGTCCACCAGAAGAACGCCGCCACTTGAGCCGACCCATTGCTCGATCGCGGCCAGCTGCTGTGGATCAAGGTTCTGCAAGTCTTGGGCCGTAGCCAAGACATGATCGAAGGGAGACAAGATGTCGGATCCAGCGTTCAGGATGCTGGGATCGAGGCTGAAGAAGCGGGCAATGCCGAGGTCGATACTCAGGTCCGCTGTTTCGGGCAGATTCCTAGCGGCTAGATCGGGCAGAACACCGACCAGCTCATCACTGCCGGCAGTCTGCAGGTTGACCCGAATGGTCTTGTCGTCCTTGCCGTCGCTGGACTCGAAACGAATGAAGATCTGGCTCCCCCATGGCGGGGTCTGCACAATCATGACAAAGTCTTTGGCGCTGCCACCGGGGACTTCGATCGTCAGCTCACCGGAGGGGATTCCATCAACGGTGGCAATCAGGGTTCCGGCAATAGCTCGGTCGCTGGTGATAGTGATGAGGAGCGGGGTTGGGGTTCCTGGCTGGTAGCGCCCCCCGGCTGGGGTGGTTGCTTCCACCTTGGTCTCGGCTCCCGCTGGCAAGGCCATTCCAGCCACCATGAGCACGAGAACAGCCAAGAACGTGGGAATCCGGGAATGCCGAATAGCTGGAGTGAGGGACGCCATATCTACTGAGACGTTCGAAAAGGGCCGCCGGTTCCGCATACCCGCAGAAAATAGCGGAAATGTTTGGCACGATGCGGTCATGCACGAACTGATGAACTCGCGAGGACAGCCGATGGAGCCTAAGAGGCGGCAGGTAGGCCGCGTTCCGATCTCATTGAGGAAAGCTCGGTTTCGATGATCGAGCGGACTCGTTCCCGAAGTTCAGGCACGTCCTCGACCGTCAAGCCATCGGTGCTAATTGGTTCGAGAATGCGGACCTCGGCCTCTGAATCGCCAAAACGCCAGTCGTCTTTGCGGAGCGCTGAGCGAGTCCCGAGCACCACCAGAGGGAGGATGGGCACTTGTGCATCAACGGCCATTCGGAAGGCTCCGTTCTTGAACTCTTGCAGTTCACCAGTTTTGGAACGACTGCCCTCGGGGAAGATCATGACGGAGACGTTTTTCTGCAACCGGTCATGACACTGCCGGATCGCTTCGGCCGCACTGGACTTGTCACCACGCGAAAGCTTGATGTCACCGGCCAGACTCATGAGCCATCCCACAACCGGGATCTTGAAGAAGGTGTCCTTCGACAGCCACTTCATCTCCATAGGCAGATGTGAGATCAGCAAAATGTCGACAAAGCTCTCGTGGTTGGCCACCACCACGTAGGGATTGCGCGGATTGTCCGGAACCTCACCTGAGACCGTGAATTTCCACAGGGGATTGGTCTTCTGGTGGAAGACAACAACCTTGCGAAACAGGTACCCGGCGGCATAGCGACCCGAGTCGAACGGGGCGGTGACCAGTCGCACAACAGCCACCATTGGCAGCCATACGACGAGCGATATGGCAAAGATTGTCCAGCTATAGGCACTGATGACGGTACGGCCAAGACTTGTACGCATGACTGCAGTGTAGATTTCTTCAGACTTCTTGGTCGATTCGGTCCAGGCTCGACGTCAAATCTGTGTGGGGTCACCAAAACCCCTATTCGGGCGCCAGCTCGAATTCCGTCAAATCTCAGTACGAGGAGAATCACAAATGGAATACATGATCATCAATCACTCCGAGGAGACCGAAGGTCCGGTCCCGGGAACTCCTGAGTTTGAAGCATTCATGGGTCGCTGGATGGGCTACAACCAGATGCTGATCGACGGTGGTCACTGGGTTAGCGGCGCCAGCTTGGCTAGCTCAGACACTGCCACCACTATTCGCAAGTCCGGGGGTAACGCGACGGTGGTCGATGGCCCCTTCATGGAAGCAAAGGAACAGCTCGGCGGCTACTACCTGATCTCGGCCACCGACCTTGACCAGGCGATCAAGCTCGCTTCGGCCATGCCCTTGGATGACGGAGCCTTGGAGGTTCGCCCAGTGGCGTTCCGGCCTGACGCACAACAGTGAGCCAGCCGGGCAGTCTCGCCGGGAGACCAGACAAACCTGAGGGTCAGTCCGTTCAGGACCGCCTTCGTCTGGCTGCCCGCGACGACTGCCCGCGCATCTTGTCGGTCTTGCTCGCCAAGTTTGGTGATCTCGATCTGGCTGACGACGCGGTACAAGATGCCCTGGAGTCTGCGGCCAAAACATGGCCACATCGGGGGATTCCTGACAATGCTGGAGGCTGGCTGATGACGGTGGCCCGCAATCGGGCGGTGGATCTTCTGCGAAGCCGCACCCGACGCGACTCCCGATTGCGATCCTCGGCCCGCGACATTCGCGAAGAAGGCCTGCCGCCTGATGCTGGAGGAGTGCTCATGATCTCGAACAGCAACGAGCCAGCGGGCGACGCTCCTGACCCGACCGGTGGTGATGAGCGACTCCGACTACTTCTGCTCTGCTGCCACCCCGCACTAAACCAGGAAGCCCAGATCGCGTTGACCTTGCGGCTTGTCGGAGGCCTGACCACGGCGGAAATCGGTGCCGCCTTCTTGGTTCCTGAGCCGACCGTGGCCCAGCGAATTGTGCGCGCCAAACGCAAGATTCGCACAGCCAAGATTCCAATGTCACTACCGGAACGACTGGAGCAACGCCTGGACACGGTGCTCATGGTCCTGTATCTGGTATTCAATGAGGGCTACTTGTCCAGCAATGAGCAGGCGGATGTCATCCGGGTAGATCTGGTGGATGAAGCAGTTCGCCTGACCCGGTTGGTGTCACAGCTGGCTCCGAAATCAGCTGAAACCCTTGGCTTGCTGGCCCTGCAATTGTTTCATTGCGCTCGTAGTCAGAGCCGTGTGGATGAGCTTGGCGACCTTGTTCTGTTAGATGAGCAGGACCGCAGCACTTGGGACGCCAAGCAAATCCGTGCAGCGAACCGCTTGCTGAGTGACGCCATGAAACGCATGGACCCTGGGGCATATCAGCTGCAAGCCATCATTGCCGCTCAACACGCCAACGCAACCACATCGCAGACAACGGACTGGGCCACTATTGCGGACCTCTATCGCCAGCTGGACTCAATGGTTGACTCCCCCATTGTCTCGCTGAACCGGGCCATTGCGGTGGCCATGGCCGATGGGCCGCTGGTGGGGCTTCGACGTATTGAAGCGTTGCAAGGTCTTGAGGACTACCACCTCTACTGGGCCACGAAGGCCGAGCTCCACTTGCGGGCTGGCTCTGCCGCCAAGGCCAAGCCCTTCTTCGAAACTGCTCTGGGCTTAGCAAAAGGCCCAGCGGAGAGACGCCACCTGCAACGTCGCATCCAAGCCTGCTAACACCTGCTTTACTGTCGTGATGCCAGGTCAAACAAACCGAACAGACCGAACAGGTTTCATAGAGCTTGAAGTCGAAGCCTTACTCTTTGACAACGACGGTGTCCTGGTCGACTCCCACGATCTGGTCGAAGTTGCCTGGACACAACTTGCCGAGGAGTTCTCGCTCGACATCGAAACCCTCCTGGCTCAGATCGCTGGCAGGCGAGCAATTGACACCCTGGTGCACTTCCTGGATCAGCCATTCCTGGACCAGGCCATTGGCCGCCTGGAGGAGATCGAGATGGAGCTCGCTCCGCAGACGCCGGCCCTCGATGGAGCCGTACCGCTCTTGCACTCGTTGCCGCAGGACCGGTGGAGCATTGTCACCTCGGCTAGTCGCCGCTTGGCCTTGGCCCGCTGGTCCGGGGCTGGAATCCCCGTCCCGACCAACACGGTCTCCGCCGACGACGTCAGCAAGGGCAAGCCCGATCCCGAGCCCTTTGTCGCCGGTGCCAACAAGCTCGGAGCCCAGATCGAGCATTGCCTCGTGTTCGAAGACTCCGAAAGCGGTGCTCGTGCTGGGCTAGCAGCCGGAGCCCAAGTCATTGCCGTCGGCAATGCAGCCTGGTCCTTTGAGCCAGTGGCCAGGGTTCCCGACCTCTCGTTCGTCACCTACGTCTCCTCAATCACTCCAACGCCGCCAAAATCGTCCCCAACGAGGAATCAACCGCAGGGTGACAATCATGCTGAGTCTCGTCTGGTGATTCGGATCCACGCGACCTAAGGTCCCCGGCCATGACACTGGACCCGCGTACCCCCGTCATTGTCGGCGTAGCCCAAATCAACCAGCACCCGGATGATCCAAGCGATGCGGTTGAACCCATTGCGCTGATGGAACAGGTCATGCGCCAGGCTGCCGCCGACGCGGGTAAGCAATCCCTGCTCAGCAAGCTAGACGCCATCGCCGTGGTGCAAGGGGCGTGGAGCTATTCAGACCCGGCGCGGCTTGTAGCCGATGCGGTGGGGGCAGAACAGGCCCGAACCATCCTGTCCAATAATGGCGGCAACACTCCGCAATCCTTGCTGAACAACCTGGCCCAGCGAATCCAGCAAGGCCAGCTGGACGCGGTGGCCATCGTCGGAGCGGAAACCATCTGGTCGCGCCGTCGCCAGCGCAAGACCGACACTGTCCGGCCTCGCACTAAGCAGTCCGACGTCGAACCCGACGAGCGATTCCAGACCGATGTCACCATGTCGACCGAGTTCGAGACTGAGCGGGGAATGCTGGCCCCAATCAACTTCTATCCCCTCTTCGAGTCAGCCGTCCGGGCCAACAATGGCGAAACTCATGACCAGCACCGGACTCGGCTCGGCCAATTGTGGGTGGGGTTCAATGAGGTAGCGGTTACCAACCCTCACGGCTGGAATCGGTCGGCCATGACGGCCAGTGAGATCATCACCGCATCCTCAGCCAATCGCATGGTTGGTTTTCCCTATACCAAGGCCATGAACTCCAACTGGGACCTTGACCAGGCTGCCGGACTGATCATGTGCTCCGCCCAAGCTGCAACCGCCGCTGGTGTTCCCAGCGATCGCTGGGTCTTTCCTCTGGCTGGGACTGATGCCCATGACACTTACGCCGTGTCGGAACGGCGAGACCTTCACTCTTCCCCCGCCATTGGCGAGGCAGGCAAAAGGCTGGCCGAGCTCAGCGGAAGGGAACTCAGCCAAGCCGATCACATCGACCTGTACTCCTGCTTCCCATCAGCCGTGCAGGTCGGAGCCGCCGAGCTTGGCATCGAACTCGGTCGTCAACTCACCGTTACTGGCGGGCTGACCTTCGCCGGTGGGCCGCTCAATAACTATGTCAGCCACTCCATCGCCGCCATGGTGCAAATTCTGCGAGAAGACACCGCATCGGTCGGCCTGGTCACTGCCAACGGCGGCTACCTGACCAAGCACGCCCTGGGCCTGTATTCAACCGAGCCCGGTCCGGATGGCCATCGCTTTGCTGACGTGCAAGATGCAGTGGATGCCTACCCGAGCACCGTGGCCGACACTTCTTATGCTGGTCCAGCCACAATCGAGGCCTACACCGTCATGCATGGCCGATCCAGCAAAGGAAATGGCCCGGTCCAGGCATTGGCTGCCCTGACTACCCCCAGCGGCTGTCGAACCTGGGGCCGCGACGAACAGACGGACGACCTCAATCAGCTGCTGCTTGACGAGGGAGTCGGGCGACCGGTCGATCTGGACACCGAGGGCACGTTCAGGCTGCGGTAGTGCAGTCGGCCTGAGCTTCAGATTTTTCTTAGGCCAGGGAGAACCCTGCCGATATTGAGAGAGATCCCCTATCGAAGGTCTCTTGGTGCGCCGCTCCACTCTCTTCATTTTCTTGCTCTTCATGTCAGCAATCGCCGTTCTTGCCGCTCCCAAGTCCGCCGAAGCCGAGCTGTCTCCCAATGCTGATCCAATTTGGGGAGTCGACGGTGTCATGTACTCACAATCCAACAACTTCGATGCCTCGGTCTGGGCCATCGAACAGATTGGCAATGTCATCTATGTCGGCGGCAAGTTCACCTCGGTCACTTCTGGGCCAGGAGGACAAAACAATTCACGTCCAGCGCTGGCTGCCTTCAGCGCCAGCAACGGGCAATGGATCTCAACCTTTCTCCCTGACGTGCAGGGCGGTAGCGTCTTTGCGCTCGAAGCCTCCCCCGACGGCACCCGACTGTTCTTAGCTGGCGACTTCACCTCTATCGCTGGAGCACCTGACACCGCCGGACTAGCCGCCATCAATCCATCAACTGGCGCACTGGATCCGACCTGGCGGGCTGGACTTGAACGCCCATGGTCAACTCGCAATGCTGTTGGTCGAGCCATCGATATCCAGGGCGACTGGCTCTATATCGGTGGCACCTTCTCCCACGTCCGCAACGGCTCAAGCTTCCAGCGCCATAGCCGGGTGGCCCGAGTCAACCTGGGCACCGGTGCTCCGGACCTCGCCTTTGATCCTGTTGTAGCCGGTGGCGGCGTCTGGGACATTGACCCCAGTCCCGACGGCACGCGGCTCTATGTCGCCGGGTTCTTTACTTCAGTCAACGGCGACGCTGCCAACGGCGATCGATTCGCCGCGGTACAAACCGCCAACGGGGATCTGGTTGACGGTGTGCAGCCTTTCACTCCCAACCTGGAATCAACCGGTCGTCAATACGCCGTGATCGCAACTGACACGAAGGTCTTTGTTGCCGGCGAAGAGCACATGATCCAGGTCCTTGATGCTGACACCCTGACTCGGGTACAGGTTCATTTTACCGGCACTCCCAGCTTCATCAATCAGTGGCCCTTGGCTGGCGGCGGTGACTTCCAAACCCTAGAACGAGTGGGTGATCGTGTCTATGCCGGCTGCCATTGCTGGAGCTATCACCTGGAACCATCGACCGGCGGACAGCTCTTCCCCACCCTGGAAGCCCCCGACGGCAACTGGACTCCGGTTAACTCTGTTCTTGCTTATGAAGCCGAAACAGGAGCTCATGTCGAGAGTTTCACCGTCGATCTTTCCGGCAAGTCCGGGACCTGGGCCATCCATGGATCGCCCAACCAATGCCTCTGGGTTGGCGGACAGCTAACCCAATCGTCTGGGAACTGGGTCGGCAATCTGGCTCGGTTCTGCCAAGCGGGCCAGCAGGTCGACAATGAGCGCCCGTCCACCCCCGGTGGCTTGCGAGACGACAATGGCGGAGCAGCAGAGATTGCCCTTCGGTGGACAGGTTCAACCGACAATGTCGCCGTTGCTGGCTATGAGATCTACCGCTCAACCGACGGAACCGTCGGACCTGCACTGGCTACAACGTCGGTGAATGATCCATCCGGAGGCACTGAGTTTGTTGACTCCACACCCGTGGACGGCACGTCCTATGACTATGCCGTCAAGGCGTTTGATGCCGCTGGCAACTACAGCTGGCGCTCCAACCTCGTCACGTTGGAAGCAGGATCTCAGGCTGACACCCAGCGCCCGAGCTCACCCAAGGGACTGGCGCTCTCCTCCGCCGACCTGACCACGATGACACTGGACTGGGCCGACTCGACCGACAATGTCGGCGTCACGGGATACGAAATCTACCGCTCAACCGACGGTACTCTCGGACCGCTACTGGGAACATCCACCACTAGCAATTATCAAGACACCACCGCAATAGTGGGAACCGTCTACACCTACGCCGTCAAAGCCAGCGACGAAGTAGGCAACAAAAGCTGGCGCTCGAATCTGGCGACGGGTTCAACCTCGGCGGCAACTGATGCAGAACGCCCCAGCACTCCCACTGGCCTTGAGGCCGAGCTGGTCAACGCCAATGTGGCACTGGATTGGAACGACTCGACCGACAATGTGGCGGTGGTCAGCTACGAGATCTACCGCTCAACCGACGGCACCCTCGGACCGCTACTGGGAACATCCATCACTAGCAATTATCAAGACACCACCACAACCGTCGGAACCGTCTACACCTACGCCGTCAAAGCCAGCGACGAAGCAGGCAACAAAAGCTGGCGCTCCAACCTCACCTCGGTGACTCGCTGAGAAAGCTGCCGAGCTAGCTCAAAGTCCGGGACAAGGCGGCGGGTCAATGTTGACAATCACAATGGTTCTACTCTAGTACCTTCATGCCCGCCCAGAAAGGCGCGTTTGCGGTCTTGATTCATTGCCCCGGCCGTCGGCCAATGATCGCCTGACGCACCGTGTGCCGGTTTTCCGAGCATTGAGCAATCGTCAATCTTCCCTCAGCAGTCGCCGATATCGGATTTCAGAAACTTCAACGCCTTCCATTATTTCGACCTTTTCGGCTCCGTCAAAGTGCCAGCCTTCGCGTTCGTAGAATCGGCGAGCCCGACGATTTTCAGCGCCAACCCAAAGGACGGCCTCAAGGTAGCCAAGGCCAACAAGGGACTCGACGCACACCGCCAGAAGCTTGCTTCCTATCCCCTGTCCCCAGACCTCGGGCTCGAGATAGATCAAGACCACCTCACCCATGGCAATCTCAGAAAGCGGATTGTCAACCGCCAGCCCATTCTCAAATTCCCGATCCCGCCCGACCAGAGCGATGCCGACCACCTGCCCCCCGACCTCAACCACCAGCCGTCGAGCCGCCGGCAAGACAGGATTGCGTTCTATCGCCTCTCGCCAATTGCTCGCTCGCTCCGCGTCTTCCAAAGCGTCCAGCGCGCTTTGAGGCATGATGCCGACGTATGCGGCCTGCCAAGACCGGACGTGCACTCGCCCCATCGCTGCGGCGTCCTCCAGAACCGCGTCGCGCACCACCACCTTGTCCATGTTGCAGTCTTGCATACAACCATCGCTCACGGGATCGAATAGAAGATCAGTTCCATCATGAGCAAGGCCGGGTAGCACTCAGACCTGGTTCGATCAGCAATACTGGTCGCTATGTCCAAAGATGAGGCCAATCTGGTCGTGGTGGCAAACCGACTACCGGTCAAGCTGGTGCCGCTCGAAGACGGCGACGGTGTCGAACCAGAATCAAAGCAATGGGTAACGAGCCCTGGCGGGCTAGTTGCCGCCCTCTCCCCAGCAATGGCTGACTATGACGGAGCAGCTTGGCTTGGTTGGACCGGTGAAACCGGAGGGGAGACACTTGAGCCCTTCAGCCATGATGGCCTGCTCCTTGTCCCGGTTGGACTCAGCGAAGAAGAGCTCGAGCTGCACTATGAGGGCATGTCCAACGGAACAATCTGGCCCCTCTACCACGACAAGGTCGAGCCCTCTGAATACCACCGAACCTGGTTTGACGGCTACCGCCGAGTCAACCGCCGGTTCACCGAGCAGACGGCCGCTGTTGCTGCCCAGGGGGCAACCGTCTGGGTCCAGGACTATCAGCTCCAACTCGTCCCAGGAATGCTGCGGACGATACGTCCGGATCTGAAAATCGGGTTCTTCCTCCACATCCCCTTCCCCGCACCAGAGCTGTTCTTCCAATTGCCGTGGCGTCGCGAAATGACACGAGGCTTGCTGGGATCTGACCTGATCGGATTCCAGACACCCGACGACGCCACCAACTTCGAACGACTGGCCGTCAAGCTGGACGAAGCCACAAACCAGGGGCCAGGAATCTTGTCGGTCCATTCCAACAATGACACCACCGTCCGCAGTGTCCAGATCAAGGCTTTCCCCATTGGTATCGACACCGAGCGCTATGCCGACGCGGCCGAGTCCAAGGAGATCCAGTATCTGGCTCGAGACCTACGGGCGCAGCTGGGTGAGCCCGAAGTGGTCATGCTCGGGGTTGACCGGCTTGACTACACCAAGGGAATTGATGTTCGACTTCGAGCATTCGGTGAGCTGCTGGCCGAGGAGCGCATCGACCCGGCGCACGTAACCATGATCCAGGTGGCCGAGCCAAGCCGAGATCGAGTTGAGGCCTACATCAGCTTGCGTGAGCGCGTCGAGCAGATGGTGGGTGAAATCAATGGCAACTACGGCCGTGTCGGCTTCCCGGTCGTGCACTACATCCATCAAACCCAGTCCTTCGAGCAGATCATGGCCATGTACCGAGTGGCCGATGTCATGCTGGTTACACCGTTCCGAGACGGCATGAATCTGGTGGCCAAGGAGTATGTCGCCTCCAGATTCGATGAAACTGGCACCCTGGTGCTCAGCGAGTTTGCTGGAGCTGCCCACCAGTTGATCGACGCCCTGCTCGTCAACCCCTATGACATCGATGGCCTCAAGAGCGCCATTGTGCGAGCAGTGGAAATGGAGACCGATCAGAGCCGTACCCGAATGAAGGCTCTGCGGGCCAACGTCGAGCACAATGATGCTGCAGCCTGGGCTCGAAGCTTCTTGTCTCAGCTGGCCGAGGACTGAACGCACACTTTCTTACTCAAGGAGCCACCAAGAGCTTGCCGGCCGCTCGTCCATACTGTGCCATGTGTTCGATCACCTCGGGTACCTCGCTCAAGCCGATCAACTCGTCTTGATAGATGCTGGACACCTGCAGGCGGTCTTCGGCCATCAAGGTGAGCGCACGGCGAACGTCGGCAATGGAATAGCCGAGTGACGCCCGAATGGTGACCTCGCGCTCAACCAGTTTGGACGTCAGCGAGTCGCGGGTTCGACTGGCCACCCCAACAGCAATGACGGACCCGCCCCGCCGAACTTGGGTGATGGCAGCGGCGAGAGCACCTTCGCTACCAGAGCAGTCAAAGACAATGTCAGCACCAAGGCCGTGGCCGGTGCGGTCCAACCAGCCGTCGATCTCCCCGCCCGGAGCAAATGCAGCATCGGCACCCAGGTCACAAACCAACTCGCGTCGGGCAGCTTCGGGGTCAATGGCGGCAACACGCGCAGCACCAGCAATGCGTGCGAGCTCAGCGACAAGTAGTCCGATGGTGCCTGCACCGACCACCACAACCAGGTCACCTATACCGACACCGCTTCGCTCGATGGCGTGAACGGCGACCGCCGCCGGTTCGGTTAGGGCAGCATCATTGGTGTCGATTCCTTCGGGTAGCCGTTGTACTCGTCGAGCATCGACGCGGATTCGCTCGGCAAAAGCCCCGTGGGAAGATGCCAGCGGATCGGCTCCAACAATCATGTCCAGCACGAGAACGCAATGAGAACCCAGTCCGGCGAGGCAAGGCCTGCACTCGCCACACGGGGCAGGAACGGCCCCGATTACTGGCTCACCAACAAATCGGTCAGGCAGTCCAGCGCCAACTTCAACGATTCGACCAACCCATTCGTGACCAAACCAAGCCGGTGCCGGGAGCTCTCCACTGACGTAGGCCTCCACGTCAGATCCTCCGATTCCACAACGGTCGATCTCAACGATGACGCTGCCATCGACGAGTTCGGGCTCAGGAACCTCCACGAGCTGAGCGTCCATCTTGCCTTGCAACAACACGGCTCTCATCGACTAGCTCCCTGTTTGGTGTGTGGCTGTTCGGAATGCAACTGCTCGGAATGCAACTGCTGGAGGACCTCAAAGAAGGTGGGAAAGGTCTTGGCCACACAACCAGGATTGTCGATTCGGATACCCGATGCAACCAGTCCCAGTAGTGCGAAGCTCATGGCCATCCGATGATCGTCATAGGTGTCCACCAGACCGGGACCTGGCAAGCCAGGATTGATCAGTAACCCGTCAGCTTCTTCGATGGCTCGAACTCCTAGCCGACTGAGTTCTTGCGCAACGGCTGCGATCCGATCGGTTTCCTTCTTGCGGATGAAACCAATGCCGGTGATCCGCGTTGGTGTACTGGCAAAGGGCGCAACTACTGCCAGGGTTTGGGCCGTGTCAGATATATCCGCCATGTCGATCTCGATGCCAGTCAGCCCACCGTCGACCGGGCCGCCGACTGTTGTCTGATCTACCTCGATCTCTACGTTTGCGCCCATGGCCTCAAGGGCCTCAACAAACTTCAAGTCGCCTTGAATTGTCTCTGTTCCTAGACCCTCAACCGTGACGCGTCCCCCGGTGATAGCGGCGGCAGCAAAGAAGTAGGAGGCGGCCGAAGCATCAGGTTCGATGGCCAGATCAGTGGCGACGTAGCCGGAGTTTTCGATGGCGAAGCGTTGATAGTCGTCATTGATGACCTGGGCCCCGAAAGACTCCATGGTGGCCAGAGTCAGGTCAATGTAGGGCTTGGAAACGAGTGGGGACGTCATCTCAATCACCACCTCAGATTCAGCGCAGGGGGCGCTCAGCAGCAAGGCGGAGAGAAACTGACTGGAGACCGATCCGCTCACCGGCATCGTCCCTCCTCGGAGTCCTGATCCTTCAACCACCAGAGGCAACGATTCGCCTTCGATCCGGGCTCCCAGCGTTCGCAAGCCACTCACAAGTTCATCGAAGGGGCGGCCGCGAAGCTGGGGATCGCCGTCAAGTTCGAATCGTCCGGTGCCAAGGGTGAGCATTGGTAACAAGAAACGGCCGGTTGTGCCCGACTGTCGCACGTCGAGCTTGACTTTTTCTTGGCTCGTACCGAACTGGCCACCACAGCCCTGTATCTCTACCTGCTGCTTCGCCTCATCAACATCCAGCTCGATGCCGAGATCCTTCAGCGCATTAAGCATGGCCCAGGTGTCCTCGGCCAGCAGGATGCCTTCGAGTCGCGAGGTTCCGTTGGCTAGCGCAGCGCAAATCAATGCTCGGTTGGTGTGGCTCTTGGATCCAGGAACACGAATGCTGACGTCTGGAGGGTGCACCAACGGAGAGATCGACAGTGAAGACTTCATGAGTGAGACATCATGGGGTTGGGCCATCGCCCGTCTCCTCTTTTGCGTCGTTTTCGATCTGTTCCTCAATCGCAGCACGTGCCTTGTCGCCGCCTTCACTTCGAACCATCAGCCGGAAACCACCAGAGGCCTTCTCGGTGAGGTCAACGCGGACACCACAATCACGAACTGCTTGGGCGCGATGAAGCGCGACCGAGCGATCGTCACCAACCTCGATTACGTCAAAGGTGATCGGACCCATCAGCGACCGTCCTAGTCCTTGGAGGCAACGGCATTGGGAGTGACATTCATCTTGGGTACATACTCCTCCGCTGCGATTTCGCTCTTCTCCCCATGCTGAGTTGCCCGAAGTTCTCCGCGGCAAGACTCACACGGGCCATACAGTCGGACCTTCACTGGCTGGGAGCACCGTGGACAGGTGATATCGATGTCTTCGGGAACCTTGGACAGATCAATCATTGTTGGAATCATAGTTCCTCATCGGCTGGAGATTCACCCTGATCCGCTGACGTCGCGTGAATGTTCCTCTTGTCGAATACCGACCGCTACCACTAGCCCCCACCAGCTCAGGGTGGTAGGTTGCAAGCTCACTCGCAACTGGATTGCGACAACGCTCGACAAAACAGGGGTTTGGCACAATGGCCGGAGTAGTACTCAAGGACATAAACAAGGTTTATCCCAACGGATACCACGCCATCGTCGACCTCTCGCTCGAAATCCAAGACGGCGAATTCCTGGTCCTGGTCGGCCCGTCCGGTTGCGGCAAATCCACAGCCCTACGCATGGTTGCAGGCCTGGAAGAGATCAGTGGTGGCGAACTCTCCATTGGCGACACCATCGTCAATGACGTTCACCCCAAAGACCGCGACATTGCCATGGTCTTCCAGAACTACGCCCTGTACCCCCACATGACGGTGGCCGACAATATTGGTTTCCCCCTCAAACTGGCCAAAGTCTCCAAAGCCGAAATCAGCGAACGAGTCGGGAAAGCGGCCGAAATATTGGACCTGACTGACCAGTTGGACAAGAAGCCCGGCAACCTGTCCGGTGGTCAGCGTCAGCGAGTGGCCATGGGTCGCGCCATTGTCCGCCAGCCAAAAGCATTTCTCATGGACGAGCCGCTCTCCAACCTTGACGCCAAGCTACGAGTGCAGATGCGAGCGGAGATTGCAGGCTTGCAAAAAGACTTGGGTGTCACCACCTTGTATGTGACACATGATCAGGTCGAGGCCATGACCATGGGTGACCGGGTCGCAGTCATGAAGCGCGGCTACCTCCAGCAGGCTGATACTCCCCAGAACCTGTATGACCGACCCTCGAACGTGTTCGTTGCCGGGTTTATTGGATCACCATCCATGAACTTGTTGAAGGTCCGTTTGGATGGGACCGTCGAAGCCCCATCGGTGAAGATTGGTGAGCAGACCTTGGACATTGATCCAGTCGTGGTCAAGTCTCACAGCAAGTTGGGCGACTTCATTGGCAAGAACATTGTTGTCGGGATTCGCCCTGAGGACATTAGTGACGCAGGCTTGTCCGATGCGACGCCGGGTCAGACAATGTCCAGCACAGTTCACATGATGGAGTCCTTGGGCTCAGAGATCATTATTCACTTCCCTCTGGATGTTGAGTCCTATTCGATCATGGACGCAGAATTCGAGGGTGAGGACGCCTTGGATGCGATTACCGACTCAGACGGCCGCACCATCTATGTTGCTCGGGTGAATCCTCGCTCGACTGCCACCCTTGGTGGGACAGTGGACTTGAACTTCAATACAACTCGGATGCACTTCTTTGACCCAGAGACTGGTCTTTCCATCCGCGACTGATCGCTTTCAGAGATCACTAACATCTCCAGAATAGTTTGCTGAGCTACACCCTTGACCAATTGGGGTCTTCGGAGTTTGATTAGTTCAACACACAGCTTGTCCGTCAAGGGGCCCGCCAAGACCCGGTGGATCGTCCGACGCTCGATGCCTGTCTATACGAGCCAGCAGGATGTTCGATCGACCTCCATTTCGGTGGACGATCCTCCCAGGGCTCGGTCGCCCATGACAGATGTATCGCGTGATCGGAGAAGCGTCTCGTCCTCGCATTACGCGAATATGGGCGAGACGTTTCGCGTCAACCACCACCCGAAGTGATCCAAATGCGGCTAGAACTGATCCGGCCAGGAAGAACCCGGCAAAGAAGTCAGAACGCGATCTGAACAGGAGCAATGCGGGCGATGGACGAGGCAGAGGTACGAACCTTTCTACTTGGGGCGGTCGTCGGACTGGTCCTCATGGGTGCGCTCTGGTGGCTAGCCGCTTGGCGTCAAAGGCGCAGGGCGGCGCCCCCTGTCATCATCCAACAGATACAGCTACCGATTGCCAACCCAACGCTTGCGTCTCAGCCCGACCAATCGATCGAAACTGATATCGAGGCTGATGCAGTCACGCCTGTCGAGGATGTTGAGAAGGCTCGCTATCACCGCCAGCTTCTCTCGCTGTCGCTAGAACTTGAACGGGTGGAACAACAGAACACCAAAATAGAGGGACAGTGGCGGTCAAGCCAGCACCAGTTGATTCAGGCTGAGGCAGGCCTCGACCAGGCTCGCGCCGAGATTGCCGATATCCGAGGCATCGTTCTCCTGCTCGGAGCGACAAAATCTGACGAAGACGTCATCGATCTCCGTTAGCTGGGCGCTCGCCAACCTGCCTCTAGCTGAACTGCCCACTTGCAGAACATCGAGCAAGCCAGTCTTCAATTAGCCAGCCCGCAATGGACATGCCACCGCGAGGTGCCGACGGAAGGTTGTCCGGTCCATACCAGCCAGCCTCCACGATTTCCTCTTCCTGGATCACGATCTCACCGGACACATAGCTGGCGGTAAAGCCGATCATCATCGAGTGAGGGAAGGGCCAAGGCTGACTACCAAAATACCGGACATCATCAACGACAATGCCGGTCTCCTCCATCACCTCCCGGATCACGCACTCTTCTAGGCTTTCTCCTGGCTCAACAAACCCCGCCAGAGCGCTATAGAAACGCCCCCGGAACTGGCGTCCCCAAGCCAGAAGAACCTCAGGACCGTCAGGACCATCCCGCTCCACCAACATGATGACCGCTGGGCTTATCCGGGGAAAGGCCATGAGCTTGCAACCGGGGCACTGACGAGCTCGGTCGGTTGGGTGATGAATGGTCTTGGTGGCGCATCGTCCGCAGAACTGGTGGTCCCGTTCCCAGACCAGGACTTGACTAGCCCGGCCAGCCAAGACCCAGTCAGATTCACTGACCTGTCCGAACAGGTCTCGCAGACCAACCCACTCCCCTCCTTCTGGAAGCTCAGACAGTCCCGCTTCATCCTGGACTGATACCGCCCAGATTGGTGTGCCGTCTTCAAGACCCAGAAGTTGCTGTGACTGGCCAGCTACCGGAGATTCCTCGTCGACAGGAAACTTTCCATCAATGACCAGCACCCGTTGTCGCTGATCAAGAAGAATCCAGCGGCCCTGGGTTCGGGGCATGTGCTCAGGCAGATTCACACGTGGGACGAACATGCAAGAAACCTAGCGAGCCTGGGTCCGCTTGACAGAATCGGGTGGACAATCAATGAGCCGACACATCAGCCAGCGAATCAGCCGCTGAACCGAAGAGCCTCTGCTGGCGATTCCTTGCCCGCCAAGAGCGCAGGACCAATGGCGGCGACAACCGAAACCACGAGTCCAAATAGGGCCAAACCAACCAGCCAGACCGCAGGAATCGTGAACCCGAGACCGCGTTCAAATGCGCTGGACTTGGTCAGTATTTGCCATGAGCTGAGCGTTCCAAGCCCAAGGCCAAGCACAACTCCCTGCAACCCGATGAACAAAGCCTCGACCACAAACATCGAGCGGACCTGGCTGGCAGGAATGCCAATGGCACGCATCATGCCGATCTGTCGACGGCGTTCACGCACCGCTCGTATCAGGACCACGCTGAGTCCGGCGACTCCGATGAGAAGTCCGAGTCCGAGGTAGCCCTGCAGCATGGTGAGGAATGTCTCTTGGCCGTCCAGTTCCTCCTGAGCGGCGTCGGTGAAGGCTCTTGCGTTCATGCCGCGTTCTGGTGCGTCGGCGGTCAGGGCTGCCGCCACCACCTCAGGGTCAGCTCCAGATTCGGCTGTCATATAGAACCGAGTGGTTGGAGAAGCATGATCAGAGAGTCGGGACTCCAATTCGACAGGAAGGTAGAACCCGGCGCCCACCATCCATCCCATCTCCGTCTTGCCAGCAATCTTCGCCTCGATGGCTTGACCATGATCGCTGAACATGGTGATGGTTTGCCCGACCCGCAAGTCACTGAAGTCCGGCGACATCACCCAGACTTGATCATCAGTTCCAGGATTCAGGACCGCGGCCCACGCTTCAGCGTCGCTGGCGAACTGCTCAGACCGGATCATGGTTGCCGGTGGTGTGACCTGATCAAAGTCGGGGGCAACGAAGGACACTCGCTGTGAACCGTCCCAGGTGTCGACCACTTCTGTCTCGTCACCCTCGCCAGACAGCACGTCGTTAGCCATTTCGATCTCATTGGTTCGCACGGGAGTGACAAGATCGATTCCTTCAATAGCTGATAGCTCTGCTGGGTCGAAACCAGATGTCGGGTTGGAGTCAACAATCATGGTGTAGTCGCCGCCCGCCCGGTGAGCCATCTCTGGCCCTTGGGCCTGAAAGACCGCGTTCATGATGCCCATGAAGGTGACGGTGAATAAGACCAAGGCGAACATGGCCACCAACATGACCGACCGGACCGGCCGGGAAAGCGGATGGGCCATGCCAAGCTTCGTACCAACACCGCCAACCGCTGCCTTGTCCGCCACCTTGAGCCATACGCCGTCCAGCATGGCAACGATGGTTGAACCAAGGCCAACCAGGATGACTCCCTGCAACAGGAAGACTGCTATGTCAGGGTTCTTCATGGTTTCAGGGAGGAGGCCAAAGACAACAGCACTCCATCCCAGACCAACTGCACACCCGATGGTGGTGGCCAACCGAGACGGGATGATGCGACTCAGGACCGGAATAGCGAAGAGCGCCGCAAGCACCGGAGCAGCCAATGCCCCGACTTGGGTGTCTCCGAACACGACCCAAACTGCAGCCGCTCCAGCGACGCCAACAACGCCCATCACCAGATTGCGAGTCTGGTGACCGATACTCTTTGGCTCTGGGAGATCCTTGAGGGCCCGAACAATATTCAGCTTGGTCATCTTGATACTGGTGAACAGGACCGTGAGTTGGGAGATGGCAAAGCCGATCACGGCGCCCGAAAGCAGGCTGGAGAACTGGATCGACGGGCTGAGCGTTATGCCGCCCCCACTGGTCAAAGAGTTGCTGGCGTAGGCCACCACAGCAATTCCAACCCCAATACCAGTCAAGGCTCCAAGCACGGCGGCGACGCTGCCATATATGGCTCCCTCGAGTGAGAAACCGCGCACGATGGAGCCGCGACTCATACCAAGAGCGCGCATGGTGCCAAGTTCGGTCTTGCGTTCGCTAGCCAGCATCACGAAGAGGTTGATCACCAGCAAGATGCCAGCAATCACACTGAAGCCACCGATGGTCCCAAATAGCTGGGTGGTTTCGGCTCCCTCGGCTGCGGCGTCATCGAGCAACGATTGCTTGACATCATCGATTTCACCATCGACGCCAGCGGCAGCCATGGCCGACTCGATGATCGAGCTGACCTCGCTTGTTTGCTCAGCACCGGTGAAGACGTCGCCAGCATTGGAGACCAGTACAGCTGCGTTGGAGATGGAGCTGGCTTCTTGCAACTGGCCGGTGAAGGCTCCGGGTTGGGCCATGATCTGCCCGATTCCGGCGAGCCCTTGAACGGGAACGACATAGGCAACGGTGAACTGGTGCCCAACCCCATTGGCAAACAAGTCGATCGGATCATCCGGTTGCAGGCCAAGATCGTTGGCAAGCTCGGTATTGATAACAACCGTGTCTTGGGCCAGATGGGCGAGGTCGATGCCATCAAGACCAGTGGCTGAGGCATCCGAACCGAAGGTCTGGGCGCTAGCCATGTCGACCTCCAACAGACGAACTCGAGGTTCGACCAGGCGGTCCTCGCCTATCGAGCCTGCGGCTACTCGAATAAATGACGCGGTGATTGCGCCATCAATCATTGCCGGATCGGTTGTTTCGATCTCGGTCAGCAGGGCCGTGGCGGCCGTCGGACTGTCCACATAGATCACCTCATCGGTGGGACCCCAGTGAGTGGCCGCAATATTGCGAATTGAGGCATCAAAGCTGTCTCCAATCACAAAGGAAGCAGTGATGAGTGATGTAGCGAGCAGCGATCCGCCAACAACGAGAGCGGCTTCACGCGCTCGACGGGTGACATTGCGTATACCAATGCGGCGAATGGATGGGCGACGAATGAGGTCAAACAGGATGAAGGGCAAAAGAACGGCAAGGATGCCAGCGCTCACGATGGTCATCAGGACACCATCCCGTCGTATTGCCCAGGGATGCTGATCTCAGAGATCGTCGCTTCGCCTACACCCTCGGGATCATCAGTCACATGCTGATGGATGAGACCATCACGCACCTCAATCATTCGGTCAGCGTTGGCCCCAATCTCTGGATCGTGGGTGACGATCACGAATGTCTGACCACCAGCATTGACTGCTCGGAATAGGTCGAGAACCGATGCGGCCGTTGCACTATCAAGATTTCCGGTTGGCTCATCAGCCCACACCACCGCTGGGTCGGTCACCAGCGAGCGGGCAATAGCGACTCGTTGTTGCTCGCCCCCGGACAGCTCGGCTGGACGGTGTTGGCCTCGCTGACTCAAACCAACCCTGCTCAACAGTGCCGCTGCCCGCTCACGGGCGATGGCTGGCTTGGCCCCTGCCGCCAGTAGCGGCAGCTCAACGTTCTCCGCTGCGGACAGAACCGGAATGAGATTGAAGTTTTGGAAGACGAACCCCATGCGCTTTGCTCGGTGAGCGGTGCGGGCCCGGTCCTTCATCTCATGTATCTGCTGACCGTCTATCCGAACCGTTCCGCTGTCAATGGAATCAATGCCCGACAAGCAGTTCAGGAGGGTTGACTTTCCGTGCCCAGATGGCCCCATGATGACGACGAACTCGCCGGACCGGATGTCGAGGTCGACACCTCTCAGGGCCTCAACGGAGATGTCACCGGTTCGGTAGGTTTTGACGACGTTTCGAGCATGCACCATGACATCCAGGTTCTGATTCTCTGGGATGGGCCTCGGAGCTAGGCCAGTGTCACGTGATGCGTCAGTGTCGCTAGCTTGAGTCTGACCGGGTGAGGTGTTCGTCGTCTTGATCATGAGATCAATCGTGAACCCAAGCCACGGTTCCAGCTATCAGTGACACCCCGGACCTAACCCTGAGCGAGCCCTGACTACCGCTCAGGGTAGGCCTTCTTGGGCGGGCAGCGGCTAGACAATGCGGTGACGGGTGGCCCAGTTGGACAGTTCGTATCGGCTGGAGAGTTGCAGCTTGCGCAGCACGCTTGACGCGTGGGTCTCCACCGTCTTGATGGAGATTGTCAGCCTGCGCGCAATCTCCTTGTAGGCATAGCCCCGAGCCAGCAGACGCATCACTTCCTGCTCACGAGGGGAAAGAAGATCCAGTTCCGGGTCGCTTGGCTCCGGAATGGTCGCGGAGAAGGCATCGATGACGAAGCCTGCGAGTCGGGGTGAGAACACCGCATCGCCTTCGGCTACTCGGATGACCGCTGCTATCAGCTCGTCACCCTTGATCGACTTGGTCACATAGCCCCGAGCGCCGGCTCGAATGACGGAGATGACATCTTCGGGCGAGTCAGAAACCGAGAGGGCAAGAAACTTGGTCTCAATACCACGAGCCAGGACCGCCTTGATGACGTCGGCTCCGGTTCCCGATGGCAGGTGAACATCGAGCAGTACGACGTCAGGCGTCCGATCCTCGATGGCGTCAACGGCTTCGATGACGTCTGCTGCTTCACCGATCACCCGGACCGCATCACCCAGTTCGGCCCGCACCCCAGCCCGCACCATGTCATGGTCATCCACCAGTACAACACTTGGTTGGTAGCTCACGAATACAAACCCTTCTCAATCTTGCCGACCTGCTGGCTGGCGAAACTGGTGCCAGGCGCACCATCGACTACCTCGGGCTCACCGGATGCGGCCACCAGAGGAACAAGGAGTTCAACCTCGGTGCCTTCGCCCAGTGTCGAAGCAACATTGGAAGATCCACCAACCCGCTTCATTCGGGCCTCAATCGACTCACGAATTCCGCGCCGGTCACTGTCAACGGAGTCTCTGTCAAAGCCAATTCCTCGGTCTCGTACAAAGATCTCTACCTGTTCCGAGCTGATCTCGACATATACATCCACCTGTTCCGATTGTGCATGCCTGGCCGCGTTCACAACGGCCTCTCTGGCCGCAGCCAGGGCCTGCTCCAGTCGCTCATCGACCAGGCAATCCCCAACAATGACGGCCTCAACCGGAGTTCCATACAGTTCCTCGATCTCGCTGGCCATGGTGTCCAGGTGACCTCGAACACTGCCGCCCAGCCGAGATGCGCGGTCAGGGTCCAGCCAGTTCCGCAATTCACGTTCTTGACGGCGAGCCAGATTCAGCATGACTTGAGGATCATCGGCGTTGTGCTGGATGAGCGACAGGGTTTGCAGAACCGAATCATGCAGGTGGGCCGCAACAATGGCTCGCTCGTCGGACAACACCTTGGCCTGACGCTCTCGGTCAAGGTTCTGCACAAACCGCCACCACCAGGGCGACGTTGCCACCACACCAGCAACACTGACAAAGATCACCAGGTACAAGATGGCAGCCGCTGAGTTCAACCCCAGGGCAAGAAATACCAAGAGGCTGGCGCCGATGGCGACGATGACGAGGCCCCCAATGGCCTGAACCATTGGGAATCGGCCGCCCGAGCGATTGACGGCTTCTGGACCAAGTCGGCGCCAAGACAACAAGACACCAAGTGCCATGACTCCCGCTGGCCACAGCACACCTTGAGGCAAGCCTCCCATGTTGGCGAAGACCCCGACTAGTCCGAGGGCAGCCATTCCGAAACCTAGACTGCGCGAACGCGCGGTCCGCCCCTTGGTTGTCGCTGGCGCATGCGCCGAGAGGCCGTTGTACTCCGTCCAGGACAGGGCACCCCAAACAATCACGTAAAGCAAGGCGCCCCAGCCCCCGACAGCGAAGAGGGCTACCCAGGTGATGCGGACCCACAGCACGTCGACCCCGACCTCTTCGGCCAAGGCCCCTGAGACACCACTTAGCATCCGACCGTCTTTGCGCACGGTCGGCACCTGCCAGAACGGCGGTTCTTCGCTATCAGTTGTCATTGGCATGCTGGTCATATTCGAACATGATTCTGCCACAAATCGGGCCTCATTGAATTCAGGGGAACCCCTGAGTGACCCCGGACCACAATCAGAGCACAATCATGGACATCCCTGATTACTCTTCCACCTCCTCTGCCCAAGAATCAAGCCCATGAACTCGACAGAACTCCCACAAGACCCACGAACCGACCCTCCCCCACAAGACCAGTCGCCACAAGACCAGTCGCCACAAGACAGCACTGAGGACCATCCTGGCCAACCGGGTGCCAACCCCTCCACTCGCAGGCTCTATCGGGATTCGTCGGGCCCTCTTCGGGGAGTTGCCACCGGCCTGGCCCACTATCTCGGAATCGACCCGGTCCTGGTCCAGATTGGCTTCATCCTCCTGACCATCTTTGGCGGTAGCGGCATCCTGATCTACCTCGCTGCCTGGCTTCTCATTCCCGAAGCGGACTTTCAGGACCCAAGCTCCACTCCGTCTGAGCCAGGAGCCGCATCTGTTGTCATTGGAGCTTTGGTTCTCGTCGCAGCGGTCGCCCTGATCATGTCCTTTATTGGACTTGGCTTTGCCTTCGACGGATCGGTATTCATCTGGCTTCTCCTTCTTGGTGCCGGTGTCTTCTTGTTAAACCAGCGTCCGCAGGAAATGTCTGCTGTTGGGGCCAGCATGAAAGATCTTGTGCGGCCAGCCAATCCGACCCAGCCTTGGGCGAAGCCACACACCAACCTTGGCTCGGCTAACCCCAGCCAGACTTCAACCCCACCGCCTCCACCGGGGCCCACCATGTCGTCCATGGCTACAACCACAAGTGTTCCCACAGCTGGCTCCGCAGCTGTTCCAACAGCGAACACCGGTATGCCAATTCCTCCGCCCACTCCTAGCCAGCTCGACTTGACCCAGCGATTGGCAGCGGTTGGCAATTCCGCTTCGAACCTTTCGGCCAGCTTGCAGCGGCCCGCATCTCCCGAACCTAAACCCGTTGACCCCGGGCCGCCCATCACCTCAGTGACACTGGCTCTAGCCGCCGTCCTCGTTGGACTGCTCGCTGGACTTGACCAGCTGCCCAGAATCGATATTGGGGCCGGGGTCTTGTTTGGCTCGGTCCTGGCCATGTGCGGCCTGGGGCTCCTCTTTGCATCGATCAAAGGCCGGGCTTGGGGTCTCGTTCCTGTGGCCCTCATCGCCTTCACTGGCATGGTCACGGCTCCTTTCACCAACCTCACCATCAATGGAGGCTTCGGTGAACGCGACTACGCCCCGCAGAATCATGCCGAGCTCAAGGATCACTATCAGCTGGCTGCCGGTGAGCTCACCGTTGACCTGACCGATATTGACTTCGAGGGCGACACCACCATCAAGGTTGAACTTGGAGCTGGCTCCATCATCGTTCTGGTCCCATCGGGAATCAAGGTCGACGCCGAAGGAACGAGCAACTTCGGTGAAGTGACGGTGTTCGACCACTTCGAATCGGGTGTCGATGTTGCTGTTCACCAAGTCGAAGACGAGATATCAACACCGGTCGAAGACGAGAGTCCAACAGACAATGATCAACCGACCCTGACCATCCGGGCGGAAACAACCTTTGGTGAAGTGGAGATTCGTCATGCAAACTAGCCACAATCCAACCCCTGCCGTGCGTCGCTCTCGACCCTCCTATGGCCCTCTGATTTTCGGCTCGTTCTTCTTGTGGGGAGGAGTTGCTGGCATTCTTCACGACACAACCACAATGGGCCTCGGCCCAAGCCTGACCATTGCCCTATCTGCTACTGGTTTTGCTGCCGGCGTCCTGACCCTGCTGCCTCAATTTTCCAATACCAAGCCATCCGGCTCCGAACCTCGACCTGGGGCAATGCAACCAAAGGCAGTGCAGCAGTCGACCGAACAGAAGACAAGCCAGGACGCTGCTGTTCAGTCTGTCGAGCCTGATGAGAGTGCCGCGACCGTCGAAATGCACACCGAGACCGAGGCCAAAGACTCCGACAACGAAGGTGACCCCTGGGACTCTGACCAGGGTTGGGCGTCGGACATTCGCTGGTAGCTAGCCGAGCCTCGCAGGGGCTGGACCTCAGAGAGGATCCAGCCGCTGCCATCTCTTTCAACCTATGTTTCCTCAGCGATGCCTACCTCGGACACAAGGGCGGGAAGTAATCCCGCTCCAGATGAGACTCAGCCTCACATTGGCACCCTGAACGAGGGCTCGCTCCATGCAGCGCTGAAGCAGCACTACTCCCAGACTGGTGATCAATTTGAGGTACCAATGGAGGGATTCGTCATCGACATCGTCCGCTCCGCTGGACAGTCCGATGAACTGCTGATCGAGATCCAGACCGGTGCATTCGGAGCGATGGGCAACAAGATGGATCGTCTCTTGGCCGAGCGAACCATGCTGCTTGTTCACCCCATCGCGGTGGAGACCATCCTTCACAAACCTGGGGCGCGTCCTCGACGCTCCCCAAAGCGAGGGTCAATCTATTCCCTCTTCGATGAGTTGGTGAGCATGCCAACCTTGCTGGACCATCCGAACCTGGAGTTAGAAGTTGTTCTGGTTCGTGTGGCGAAGAAGCAGGTCTTTGACGCCAAAGCACGGCGCGGCCGCGGCGGATTCCGGACCATCGATCGCAGCCTCGAGGAGATCCTTGAAACTCGTCGATTTAGTACTCTCGAAGATCTTCTCCAGCTCTTGCCTTCTGGTCTTCCCGAGGTCTTCACTACCGCCGACCTCGCCCAAGGTAAGCAGATGACGCGAGATGCCGCGCAACGACTTGCCTACTGCTTCAAGGCGGCGGGCCTCATCCAGCAAGTGAACCGGACCAAGGCGGGCATCCACTATCGATTGGGTTCCAGCTGATTCGTCGCGGTCACACTGCCTGCGATCAGACTGCTTACGATCAGACTGTTTACGATCAGACTGTCTAGCGATCAAGTAGGCAACTCAAGAATGGTGACGACGCCGGTGTCTCCATCCACTTCGACCAGGGCTCCGTCCGGGATGCACTTGGTGGCATTGGTGGCTGAGACGATACACGGGATGCCAAGCTCCCGACTGACGATGATGGCATGGGACAAGGGCGCTCCGACATCAACTACCACGGCCCCAGCTGGCACGAACAGAGGTGTCCAGGATGGGTCGGTGATAGGTGCGATCAGGATGTCACCAGGCTCCAACGCGGTCGGGTCATGTGAATCAGTTACCACTCGGGCAACTCCTCTGGCGTGACCGGTACAGCCAGGCAAACCTTGCAAGGTTTCTCCCGGATTCAAGGTGTCAGTCTTGTCCGCATCACGCTTTGAGTACTCCTGAACTGGTTCCGGCCGACCAACAAAGAGAAATGGCTCTTGCAACTCCGCAATCTGATCAAAGTGTTCGAGCCGCTCCGATACCAGGGCATGGAACCCGGTTGGCTCGACGGCGAAGCGGTCCATCTCGTCTCGCCGCAACATGCTCAAGGATTCGATCGACGGAAGCAAGCCAGCGACGACGGCGCGGCGGCCATACTCCCGGAACGCCATCCTGGTTTCATGAATCAGTTTGATGCAATTGGTCTTTGTTCGTTCTCGACCAGGCATGAAGACGGTGGCGGCATGCAACGCTGCTAAGAACTGGCCCTGAGTTTCCGGATCGCCGGCCAACGCTTCGGCGATTCCGGCCCCGAGTGCCTCTCGCTCTGCTGCTCGTTGAGCATTCGATGTCTGGGGAGCGGCCTCATCTTCGGCCAACCGCATGCGGTCGATAGCGGCCAGGGCGAGATCGGGCTCGGTCTCCCAGGTTGGGCATCGTGTCTCCCACTCATTTGGCCCCCGGCAACCGTACTTGAACAAGAACTGCTCGAACCGTTCGATGAAGGCGGCAACGTCGCTGTCATCGACCGCTGCAGCACGTAGTCGCTCGTTGAGGTCAATGATTCCGTCATCAAAGACTCCCGTCAATGCACTTGATCGACGAACTATGCGGCCAAGGTCCCACATCAGCATCGACGGCATGGCCGACTCCACGTCTCCCACTCCAGCAATCAGCTTGAGTGTTGACTCCGGTTGCCCGATTGCATTGCAGACCGCGGTGATGATGCCAATGGGCATCGTAGCCAAGAACGAGATGTAGATATGTTGGGCGAAGAGATCCTCATAGTGGGCGTCAAGGTTGGCCCAGGCAAAGTCAATCACTTCCTGGTCCGACATGCTGGCGAAGTCTGGCCGGTTTGATCGGAGCTCATTGACCATCTGCTCCTCTGCTGCCACCTCAGGCAAATCTGGGGTGGTGAGAACCCAGCCGAAGGTCTCCCCGATCTTGGCGGTGAGGTCGGGCCTGTCATCTCCCGGCTTGACCACGAAGTCGGGAACTCCCGGAGAATCACCAAAGAACGAATCATCAATGTCCTTGTAGGTCATGCCCGGGGCCCGGTGTCCAAGCATGCGCAGCGCCGACGCGTTCAGGTAGGCATAGCCTCCCGCGACTCCCAAGAACATGCACTCATCGGGGGGAAACTCCTCCAGGTCCATTACCCCAATACGGGCATAGGCACGTCGAAAGCCCATCTCTGCTCCAGCTGGACCAGAGTCTGATTGAAAGGCAAAGGAAAACGATGAGGGCGCAACCGGATCAGGAAAGACCTCGCCGATGTTGGCCCGTGTGTAGAACGAGTAATGATCACTCAGATCTGTTTGCACTATCCATGGCTTGACCATATGAACTCCCCTAATTCACCAACGATGAAGCGCTGGACGATGAGGCCACGTTCGCGCTTCATTTGGACAGGCGCAAGCGGGTCGGTCAGATCTTGCTCGGGTCGCTAACCATTCAGTCGGCATCAGCGGCGACTTGGAGGGAGGATGACTGGATTGAAGCGGACCGCCGCTAGCGGACGATTTCGATTGGTGTTCCCGGACCAACTAGATGAGCCAATGCGGTCACCATGTCGTTGTCCAGACGGATACAGCCCAGCGATACCGCTTTGCCCACGCTCCATGGATCATTGGTGCCGTGGATAGCAACCACAGCATCGCCACCATTGATCTGGTCAATGGTTTCAGAATAAGAAGAAAGGGCAAGCACCCACGGTCCATAGGCAGATTCGGCATTCCACTCAAAGATGTCGCGAATATAGAAGGATCCAAGCGGAGTTGGCGCTGACTCGCGACCGACCGCTCCGGTCGTATCCAAGACGATCACATCGTTCTCCCACACGATGACACTTCGATCGGACAGGTCAACCTGCACCCGGTGATTGATGTTGGACACTGTTACGGACGAGCTGTGAATCCAGCCTGTCGTGCCATTGGGCCGAACGGGAACCTGTACTTGCAACCAATCACCATCTTGACCAACAACAAGGAAATGTCGCAACCCACCGAACTCGGTTGGCACGCTCAGATTCCATGTCGCCTCACCGTCAGGAGAATCGTAAACCTGAACTTCGCCATCTTGCAGCAGCGCTGTCGCCAGAGTCGAGCCCATCACCAATACAGGCTCAACCACAGCCGGATCTACCCTGGTCTCCAGAATTGCACTTGGTGCGAGCAACGGCGACTCAGAAAACCGAGACAAGCTGGCGTTGGCGGCGAGCTCGCCGTTGCTTCCCGCGTCAAGCAAGGGCAAGTGGGACGATTCAGCAACGCCAACAGCGTTGGAAATTGCGTCTGAGGTCGAGCCAGTGGTTGATCCAGATCGGGTCTGGAGCACTGCACCGGTGAGGCCGAAGGCCAGTGACAAGGCCATCAGTCCACGGAGCGCGCCAAGAGCACTGGGGGCCGGAGGGACCCTCATTGCCATATCCATGCTGTTCGCCGCCACCTGCTGTCCCGCAAATCAACTCCGTAACTCTGCGTTCTACTCTGGCCCAAGCCTTGGCTGCACCCACCATGAGTGGGTTACATTGCCTGGCTCTCAGGGTCTCATCGGCCGATTGCTGAAATCGATGAGCAGGGCCGAGCGACAGGATCCAAACGGAAGAGGCATTTGTGTAGAATCGCGGGCATGCCCAACTCGTCTGGATCAACACCGCCCCTGTCTGACCGCATCCTGATGGGACCCGGACCATGCAACCCGTACCCCGAGGCAGTAGCAGCGCTTGCTCGACCAATGTTGGGCCATCTCGACCCCGACTTCCTCACCATTCTCGACGAAACCAATGACCGCTTGCGTCAGGTTTGGCAGACCGAGAATCGGCTGACCTTCCCCGTCAGTGCCACTGGCTCGGCGGGAATGGAAATTTGTTTGGTGAATATCATCGAGCCAGGCGACCCAGTTGTCATTGGAGTCAATGGGGTGTTCGGTGGCCGTATGGTTGATGTAGCCGAGCGGTGTGGGGCCGACGTCATCAAGGTTGAGGCTGAGTGGGGTCAGCCAATGGACCCGGCACAGCTTCTAGGAGCTCACCCCAATCCCAAACTGATTGGGGTAGTCCACGCCGAAACCTCGACGGGCGCCCGGACCGACCTGGCCGAGCTTGGAGCGAACAAGGGAGACGCCCTGCTATTGGCTGACTGTGTCACCTCACTTGGGGGCATCCCGGTCGAAATCGACAACTGGGGTGTCGACCTGGCCTACTCCGGAACACAGAAGTGTCTTGGTGTTGCACCGGGACTCTCACCAGTCACGGTCTCTGACCGGGCTCGCAGCCATATTCTGGAACGACCGAGGAGCTGGTACCTGGATCTCAATCTGATCTCCAACTATGTCGACGGCGACGGGGCACGGGCCTATCACCACACGGCGCCGATCTCTATGATTTTCAGCCTTCATGCTGGCCTCGGCGCCCTGCTGGACGAGGGTCTTGAAAACGCCTGGGCGCGTCACGAGGCCTGCGGCCAGCGACTCCGAGCGGGGCTGATGGAGCTGGGCTTCACCCTGTTCGCCGCCGAGGGACACCAGCTCCCCCAGCTCACAACCGTTGAGGTGCCCGCTGGGGTTGACGAGGCTGCGATCCGCTCCTCTCTTTTGCGCGACTATGGCATTGAGATTGGCGGAGGACTTGGGGCCTATGCGGGCAAGGTGTGGCGCATTGGTTGCATGGGCCACACGGCGCGTCTTCGCAACGTCGAGCTCCTGCTAGCAGCGCTGAAGAACCTGCTCTAGCAGGTTCTAGCCGGCGCAGGCAGCTATCCGGCGCAGGCTGTGGCCATGGCCTTTGTCGTCTTCACAAAATCGGCAGCGACTGAGTCATCCAGTACCGAGTAGCAACACTCGAGGGCTGCATTGGTCATGTTCTCGGCCTCTGCCATCTTTGCCTCGGTGTCATCGCTGATCACGATGTCTTTCCAACCAAACATCTCGACCATTTCTGGCCGCTTCAGGGCATGAGCCTCTCGGGGCACCAGGCCAGCTGAGCGGACGGCGGCCAGGTGGGCACTGCCTCGAAGCTCGCGAAGCACCACGGCCAGCTGATAGGCACGGCCAGGAAGGTCATCGACCAGGGGCATGCTGGCTGCGCCAGCAAAGAGGGGTAGGCCATCTCGGTCGGCGGCTGCGATGATGGCCTCGGCCGCGGTGCAGTATTCGGCCAACCCCTCGACGTCGGCGAGTTTCGCTCGGCCGTGGTCGGCGGCGCATTGCCAATACACGTCTGCAGCCTCACGGGCCGACATTATCTCGACGCCACTATCCCATATGTTGGCCACCATCTCTGGGTTGAAGTAGCCGAAGGCACTTTGCGCCACCGCAGCGCTCACATCACCCATTACTCCGCCTCGTCCGAGCACGTAGAGCCGGAAACCGTCGAGCCCAACATCGCTGCCCTTGGCCAGGCTTTCGGGGGCGAAATAGAACGAGGCACCAATATCGCCGGTGGCAGATGCGGTGGCGGACATGACTTCGGTGGCAGACATGGGTGGAAGCTTGCCACCAACGATCCCCATCAGGCAATTCGATGCTCCCTAGAATCATCTTGTGAACGAATTGAGCGAGCAAGCTCGTTGGGACGCCAGGTACGCAGAAACCGAGAGACCCGGGAATGTCAACGCGCTCTTGATCGAGTCCGCAGAGATACTGCCGACCTCGGGTCGGGCCTTGGATATTGCTGGCGGGTCCGGAGCCGACGCGTTGTTCCTTGCTGGTAGCGGGTTGGACACAACCCTGTTGGACATTTCTCCCAAAGCATTGAGCATTGCCCAAGCCGAGTCGGTTGAGGCTGGTCTTGCTCTTCAAACCATTTCCCTCAATACCGAGACTGACCCCTTACCCAGCGGGCCTTGGGATCTCATCCATATCGGCCACTATCTCCACCGACCGACCATTACCGCTGCGGTCGCCGAATTGGGAGTGGGCGGCACCCTGGTGATCGCCATCGCCACAACAACCAACCTGGAACGACGTGCACGACCACCCGCCCGCTTTCTCCTGAAACCTGGCGAATTGCGAGACCTTGTTGGGGGCCTACAAGTCGACGGGTTAGAGGTCGGCGGATTGGAAATTCTTCGCTATGACGAGGACTGGCGAGCCAATGGTGTGCACGAGGCCTGGCTGATTGCTCGCCGCTAGCAGATCGATCTGTGCTGTTAGTCAGGCGGGAGTAGCAGGGCCAATTGTCGAGTTCGAGCAACCAGATTGCCTTCGATGTCCCAAAGCTCACCATCTTCCACCAGCATTCCATCGGTGAGATCACTGGTCCGGAGTCGGGCACGAATCCAGCCGGGTTTGGGCCGGCGCCGAACCTGAACCGTCAGTTCAATAGTTGGGACCCAGCCGACGCGGCCAAGCAGGCTATAGAGCGATGGTGGGAACGCATCGGCGAATAGGACCAAACCCATGGTGTCTACAGGCCGGCCATCACCAAACCGGATCCAGCCCGCTACTTCGGCGCGGCCGCCAGCACCGGGTTCCGCCAGCTCGGGATCGATCCGCACGTCCAGTCGAGACAAGATGGGAAGTTCCACCCCTTGCTCCAGCTGTCGCCGGTCTCGGCAGTCTTCTGGGTCTGGTAGCTGGACGGGCTCGATCGTGAGCTCGGGGGCAATGTCCCAAGCAGCGTGGGTTGATGATTGTCCAGGGGCTGGGGTGCCGTCATCATCATCATCGCCATCATGATCATCGAGGCGGCCGAATGCGGCGATGACTCGAAGTCGCTCCTTGCCGCCCTGAGTCAGGGATGCGGTAGCGGTGCTGAGTCGTCGACCCGAGCGAACAAGGTCCGCTTTAACCTCACCCGCCTGCCCTCCGAGACTTGGGCGCAAGAAGTGGGTCGTCACCGTGAGCGGATCGAGCTTGGCCGCGGGCTCTGGGTCGGCGGAAATACTCTCGTTCATGCCGTCGGCTTCGATGACTAGCTGGCGCATTGCTCGCAAGCACGAAGCCATGGCATAACCACCGTTGGGGTTCATCCCAATGTTCCAGGCGGCTGCAACGGAGGTGGACCAAGTTCCCGACGAGGTCGCACTAATTGCGGACTCCTGGTCATAGAGCCATTCGCCTGATGGACCCGTCATCCCGCGGGCCCCATCTCGATTGGCAGACCCAGCCGGTCCTTCAAGGTCAGGATCCTGCTCACCGACTGATCGAGCCTCTCTTGGGAGATGCGACCACTGGCGACCGCGGCACGCAAAGCATCCCGAACTGCGAGCAGGTCTGGTGGTGCCAACAAGATGTCGACACCAGCCTCGATTGCTTGCACCGCCAGCTCCCCTCGTTCGATGGAACGAACCGCACCCATATCCAAGGCATCGGTGACAACAACACCCTCAAACCCGAGCTCTTCGCGGAGCAAGAGCTCGATCAGTATTGGGGACACCGAAGCCGGCCGCTGTCCATCTTGAACGGGGTCGAGTCCGGGTAGTGCGAGATGCCCAACCATGACCATGTCAACACCTTCTTCAATGGCAGCGACGAATGGCACACGCTCACGCTGAATCCAGGTCTCATAGTCAACGTCAACGGTTGGTAGCGCTCGGTGACTATCAACAACGGTCGCGCCATGTCCGGGCCAGTGTTTCACCACGCTGGCAACGCCACTCAGGCGAAAGCCTCGAACTGCAGCGCTCACCATGTCGGCGGCAATCGCCGGATCAGATGAATAGGAGCGATCACCAATCACACCGGCAGATCCGGTAGCCAGGTCAGCGACTGGGGCAAAGACAAGATTGAAGCCCTGGGTTCGCAGCTCACGCCCGGACCGGAAGGTGCTTTCCCACACCGCCGACCAGTCACCAGACAACGACCTGGCCGACGGAAGCGGGGTCACTCCGTCGGTGATTCTGGTCACGCGTCCCCCCTCCTGGTCAATGGAGATGAGCAGGCCAGGCAGGTCCGCCGTGGCTGCTACGTCTTGTAGCCCGCCGGAGAGCCCGGTCACCTGTCCGGCGTTGACGATATTGTGACCCAGGTAGATGAAACCTCCGACCTGGAACTCGGCCAAGATCGCCGCTGGGGTTTCAACCCCGGCCAGCTTGATGTTGACTGCCGCCTCCGCCGAGCTAACTTCGGTGGCCGAGGTGCCTGCGACCAGCGGCATCAGGAGCTGACCGATTTTCTGATCAGCCGACATACCAAGAACGGCCAGCTCAATCGGACTTGGCGGCGGCACAGTTGTCGGCGGGGGTTGGGTCGTTGTTGGCGCCGTCGTGGTGGGGCTGGTGGTCGACGTCGTCGTCACAGTCGTTGTTGGCGACACTGCCTCGCCCGTCGCACTGTCGCCTGCCGCCCCGTCATCCAATACCACGTCGCCACTGGTACAGCCTGCAACTATTAGTAGCCACGAGAGCAAGAGCCAGCGTCTCATGAGTCGCTATCCCCTTGGACTGGGGTGGCCCCTTGATCTGTGCTTCCCAGCTGAACACGAACCTCGCGATACAGCTGCGGGCCGAGCAGAGCCTCAAGCTCATCCGCCATCGATTCCATCACCGTGCTGTCGCCAACGTAGGCGTCGGGTGAGTCGGTACAGATCCAGGCCATGGTCTCACCACCCGAACCCCAATCCTTGCGATCCCATTGACGCAAGGTCGCCGTCTCGATTCCCGATTTACTATCAATTTCCCAATCAATCTTGACTGGGAGTTGCCAACACACCGACGGTTTCCAATCGGTCGGAGATTCGCCTTGATCGACAGCAGCATGGTGCAGTGCGCAACCGGGACCACCGGTGAATCCAGGTCGGTTCAAGAAGATACATGCGCCATCAATGACCCGGGTGTTCGTGGCCTTCTCGTCGACAAAGATGCCACCTTCGGCCGCCTCAGCATGGAACTGGAAGCGAGCCGGGTCCAGCATGGCTGCCATCGCTGAGGTCAAGCGAGCCTCATCCTGATCGAACATTTCCGCCCCCAGGGAGCAGCATCCTTGGCCCAGAGCCTCGGCCGGTTCATCGAGGATGCCTTGGCAGCCGCGACCCCAAATGCAGGTCCAGTTTGACTGAAGGAAGTCGGCTTGCAGGCGCCAGCGACGTTGCGGATCCTCAGGATCGTTGATTTCAATGAACTCGGCCACCCCGTGAGGGTAGGGTCCATCACTGTGACGAAGACGGACTGGAACCCGATCTTGCGAGATGAGCTCGACAAGCCCTATTGGGCCGAGCTGCAATCCTTCGTAGCCGATGAGCGTTCTCGGGGTCTGGTCTACCCACCGGCCGACGATGTCTTTGCTGCCCTGCACCTCACTCCTTATGCCGAGGTCAAGGTGGTCATCTTGGGCCAGGACCCCTATCACGGTCCCGATCAGGCCCACGGCTTGAGCTTCTCCGTCCGGCCGCCAATCAAGCCACCACCATCCCTGCTCAACATGTTCAAGGAGTTGGCTGACGACGTTGGATTCGTTCACCCGGGACACGGATCTCTGCATGGTTGGGCTCAGCAGGGTGTGCTCTTGTTGAATGCCAGCCTGACTGTTCGGGCTCATGAGGCGGGGTCGCATCGCGGGAAGGGCTGGGAGCAGTTCACTGATCAGATGATCCGCCAGGTGAACGAGCTCCCGGATCTTGTCGTCTTCTTGTTGTGGGGAGCATCCGCCCGAAGAAAGCGGTCATTGATCGATGCTTCTCGCCACCGGATCATCGAGGCGCCTCACCCTTCTCCCCTCTCGGCCTACCGCGGCTTCTTTGGCAGCAAGTGCTTCTCCCGCACCAACGAGGTCTTGATAGAAGCCGGTCGATCTCCCATCGATTGGCAGCTTGCTCCCCTTCTGAGCTGACCCGGACCTGGCTGACTCAATATGGGTAGGTGAATTCGCCTCTAGCCAATGTCGTGTTAGCGTTCGAAAATCACTTTATTACGAATTGATCTCGAATTAGAGTGACGAGAGATACAGAATCACAGAGCAGTGGAGCCTGTGAGGGAATAAGCCAACAACAGCACACGTTGTGAGTTCTACGGAGTTTCGGGACTCATAGCAACGTTCGAGCGGCGTCGAACGGAGGTGGAAGTCGCATGGCAGTTCAGATTTCTGGAACCGTAGGCAAGAGGCAGACGGGTCAGTCCGATAGCAACAAGATGTCCCTGGTTCTTGACGCGGTCAGGAACTTCCTCCTATTGGTAGGGCTGTGGCTTATCTACAACCTGGTGCGAGTGACCGCTGGTGACGAACTGGGCTACGCGGTTGCGCACAGCACAAGTATCCAGCAGCTGCAGAGCAGCATTGGTCTTCCCCACGAGGCCTCGTTTCAGGCCCTTTTCGTTGAGCATCCGGGTTTCGTTCAAGCCGCCAATATCTACTACATGTGGGCGCACTTTCCGGTCACCGCCATCTTCCTTGTCTGGGCATGGGGTTGGCACCGGCAAGAGTATGCGGCTATCCGCAATACGTTGATCGCCGTCACCAGTGCTGGCCTGTTCCTCCATGTGGTCTACCCCCTGCTTCCGCCTCGCAAGCTTCCTGGTTTCATTGACACGGGGCTGACGTTCGGGCCAAGCCCCTATGACCACGGTGCTTCGGAGGCCGCCAACCAGCTGGCGGCCATGCCATCGCTTCATGTTGGCTGGGCCTTGTTGGTTGCTCTCAGTGTCATTGCGGTGACCGGGTATCGGTTCCGTTTTCTGGCCCTAGCTCATCCCATCGTCACCACGTTCGTTGTTGTGCTTACGGCCAACCACTATTGGACCGACGCCATCGTGGCCATCGTGCTGGTCCTAACCGTTTGGTATGTGGTCCGTCGCTGGGAACGACAGCTCGCCGAGCATCGAGCACGTGACCAGGACATTCATGAGGCCCCCGACCTGTTCGAGACCTACGCGCTCGACTTGCGAGATCCAGACCTGTCTGATCGTGACCTGTCTGATCGTGACCTGTCTGATCGTGACCTGTCTGATCCTGTGCTGACTAGCTCTTCCCGAAGATAATGGACTTCGCGACCCACTATTGGGTCGCGAAGTCCATTATCTTCTGCTGTCTCCTTGAGCGATGCCCGTTCGCTGCTGGGCCGATATTCCTATCGACGTGAGGTCGCCCAAGACCTAGCGTTAGCTGATGGCGGAGAGTAGCTCGTGTGAGGATCGGACTGGCTGGCAGGTAGGTCCTGCTGGAATGGCTGGCACGCCGGTGGTACCGTCGTATCACCGGGCTAGTTCCGGCATCGGCGTCATCTCGCCCAGAAACCATGATCGTCTCCCCTCTTGTGGAGACGCAATCGATGAAGGTGCTGGATGCTGAAGAGACGAGCAAGACTGGCTGGGCTGACAGAGGAACTCGGACGACCGAGGCGACCCTGGACAGCGGCGTTGGCACTAGCTGCCGTACTAGCGGGTTGCACCGGAGGCTCCGACGAGGCCGCACCGATACCAACAGTGGAGTTGACGACCTCAACAGTCCCGACCACAACCACCACAACCGAGCCCACCACCACCGCTCCTCCCACCACCGAAGACCCCAACATCGCCTTAGTCGAAGCCGCCTATCGCGGTCACTACGCCTACGGTCGAACATATGGCCTGGAGATCCACGAAGAAGAACTCCGAGCCGTCACCGCCGAACCCCTTCTGAGCTACAAGATCGAGCGCCTTCGCTTCTATGAGGCCGAAGGGATTGAGTTCGGTGAGAACGTCTACGACATCCACATTACAAATATTGAGCTGGAAGGCACGACGGCCATCGTAACCAGCTGCAACTTGGACGCTGGTTCACTGATCTACCCAAATGGCGACGTCTATGTGCCTGCCGACGAAGTCCGGTATGTACGGGTCACTGAACTCGCACTGCTGGACATTGGGTGGCGCGTTACAGACACGGGCTTCAGCGAGGGTGGGAAGACCGCATGCGACCTCTGATCAAGCTGTTAGCCGTTGCAAGCATTGCGCTGACCGGACTCACATCGCCCGCCCTTGCCGGATCAGAGGATGACCAAGGTCCGGGCGAGCTTCGTTACACAGCCACGGCTGTTGCCGGGACACCCGGATCCGGCACCTCGCCAAAGGGGCGAGACATCCTCAAAGGATGCGCCATCGTCACCGGACTCACACCCGAACAACTCCTCGACTACCTCGGCGGCACCGGCCAAGACCTCATCAACTTCGACCTCACCAACCTCCCCGAAGACACCTTCTACCACTTCATAGCCTGCCCCGTCACCAACTTCGGCACCCACAACTGGATGGTCTGGGAAGTTGGCGACCCAGCGCCACCAGAAGTCGTACGAGCAGTCGCCCGAGCCGCCGCTAACTCATCCACCGTCCCACTCCCCACACCACGAACCTCCCCCAACGGAACCCGCGACATCCCCCTCATCACCCAACTGGAAACCTGGTACTGGACCGACCCGACCCTCTGGCAACCAGACTCCGTCACCGCCTCCATCCCCGAATTCGGTATCTCCGTCACCGCAACCGTCACCCCAACCACCTCCTGGTGGAACCCCGGCGACGGCTCAGCCCCCATCGTCTGCGAAGCAGGCGACGCCTGGACACCAGGCTCCAACGACGACGACGCCCCATGCAGCCACACCTACACCGCCACCACCCAACACGACGGCATCAGTGAGCCTTACAAGCTCACCACCACCATCCAATGGGACCTCACCTACACCTGCGTCCCGGCCAACAACTGCACCGCCCCACCCAACGTGCCCGGTGCCATCATCACCGAAGTCACCCGCGACATCTGGGTCACCGAAATCAAAGGCCTGATCACCCGGTAGGCCCGGACCACGAGCCAGGCCACACCATCCGGTCGCGCCGACCCACCCAGCCAGGCAGCACCACGCGGTCTTGGCCACACCATGCGGCACGGCCACCGCCACAGTGCCACCGCCACAGTGTTCCTCGACGGATCTGACTCGATAGATAATGGAGTTCGCGACCCATTAGTGGGTCGCGAAGTCCATTATCTTCAACGCCGCGTCTGGGCTCAGGCACAAGCAGGCCTGCTTCAAGCGCGTCAGGTTCTAATCTGAGAGGTGACCGTGGCAACCACCTGGTCCCAGCCAGTTGTGTACTGGTTCCAGGTGAAGCGGCCGACGCTCCATCCCTGACGAGCAAGGTCAGCATCACGCCGTCGGTCAACTTCGAAGGCTTCGGAGTTGAGGTGGTAGGCCACACTGTCGAGTTCGATGGCATAGCGAAACTCCGGGTAAGCCAGATCGACCTGGGCAACGAACTGGCCGCAGCCATCGCCAACTCGACATTCCATCTGAGGTCGAGGCAATCCCGAGGCCACCAGTTTGGCAGCAAAGTCTCGACTCCATTGAGACAACGGCACCGCCATGTCAGCCGACCGATCCTTGATCACTTGCTCCAACAAGGCCGAGCCTGACCGTCCTTGCCCAGCGAAGTCACACCAAACGGCCTCGATTCGCGGCCAGGTCGAAAGACGTCGACGCAAGGTCTCGTCCAAAAGCTCATTCAGATCCCGCTGGGTACAAGACGATGCAACCGACGCCAGTCCAAGCTCGAGACTGACGGTGGCGATCTTCTTCCGATGGATTGTTCGCAATGCCTCAAACTTGCGGACCCATGTGATGGAGACGTCAGCGCACTTCCTCTGTTTGGCGCTGACCACCTCGGGGTGCTTCGGATATTCGGCCAGTCCCCACAGTGCCAGCGCAGAACGAGCCCAGGCCACAGCACCCAGACCGGCTGTGGCTGCTGTTAGTTTCGCCAATGGATCATCGGCGTGCGACGCAAGGACACACGATCCTCGAACAGCACCCGAGACCCAGTGGCCACGCCGCACTCGACGATCGATCTGGGCCCTATTCATGCCCGCAGCTATGGCGTCGGAGCGAAGAATGACTCCGTGTCTGGTGGCCAGCGCATGCCGCTCGACCAGTGCCCTCGTCTCATCCGGGTGGGGTGGTCGAGACTTGGACTGGTTGACGTGGTGGTGGTCGGAATCGTGACTGAGCATTGGCCCCGGCTATCTGTTGGATTCTGCCGGGAGCCTTAGCTCCGATGTATTCCACAGTAGATACAGCCAGTGACATCGAACCATCTACCTGGCCCCTGGTGGCTTCCCATCGGCCGGGCTCAGATCAGAAGATAATGGACTTTGCGACCCAATAGTGGGTCGCAAAGTCCATTAAGTTCGCGAGTCGGGCCGGGAGGGTTAGGCGCGAAGGATGTTTCGCAGGTAGTTGTCGAACGGGGTGGTGAGATCGATGGCGCGCTGGCCATAGGAGTGGATCGGCGAGCGATCGGCGTGAGCCTCGTTGATCAGAACCCGCAGAGGAAGGGTCGGCTTCCAGATCGCCTTGGCGCCGACCATCTTGGCCAGCTCTGCGGCATGGGCCTCGGCGTCACTGGAAATGGCAGGCACACGATTGAGGACAACACCGGCTAGGTCGAGCTTGCGGTTGTAGCTGGTCCATACGTCTTCGATCAGTTCGAGAACCGGATCGATCCCCCGCAATCCAAACACTGTTGGTTCAACAACCAGGAGGGCTCCGGTTGCTGCAGCCAGGCCATTGGTTGTATTCAAACCAAGCGATGGGCCACAGTCAATCAGTACGAGGTCAAACTTCTTACTCACGCCTTCAAGCGCTTTGGCGAGGCGTTTCTGGGGGTCAACCCGATTGATCTCAACCTCACGCTCGGTCAGGTCCGAACATGCTGGCAACAGCCAAACCCGGTCCCCCCAGCCCGAGGGCACAATCATTTCCGCCGCGGCCCCAGATTTGTTGGCCACGAGCGCATCGCCGGTACCCCAGTTGTCACGGGTCGGTTCGATACCGAGTGACCATGTGGCGTTGGCCTGGGCATCGAGGTCCACGACCAGAGTCTTGAGTCCACGGGCCCAAGCGGCCGAAGCCAATCCCAGCGTGACGGTTGTCTTGCCGACTCCGCCCTTCTGATTCAGAACAGCAATCGTTCGTGTCATGGTCTTCCTTCTTCAGAACTGATCGAAACTTCGAGCAGACCAAGAATAGAGGAGCATCAGCAACGAGTCATGGACGGTGCGCACCAGACGCTCTGAACCACTGTCTGCGGGTCAGGGTCTAGCGGATCACGGTCTTAGCGGACCACTGTTAGGTCAATTTGGCCGGATGTGCCTTCGACGCTGGTGTCGACGTCGTCCTGATCCATGAAGAGCGAGTCTTGCTGCGCATCTTCCTTGCCTGCCAGCCAGTGAAGGCGACAGCGCAAGTCATAGGTCACGCGAGGTGGCTCTTCATCATTACCACTTGTTGTGTCGCCAACGACCTTCAACTCACCGTCATAGACCTGACGTCCATTGACCAAGCGAGCATTGTGGGTGGCGCGCTCGCCGCACCAGCAGCGGGCCTCCACCTGGATCTCCTGGCGCACATCGGCCAATTCAAGAAGTCGCTTCGTGCCCCGGAAGAGAAAGCCTTGGAAACTGGTCAGCAGTCCAAAGGCGTAGACATCGATGTCCAACTCATCAACAAGTCGAGCAAGCTGATCGATCTGGTGAGGCTCATAGAACTGTGCCTCATCACAAATAACTGCGTTAAGGCCGTCACCCTGGTGATGGCGTGCGTTGACCAGCCGGAAGACATCCACGGTTTCGTCCAGGATGAGGGCCTCGGCGGAGACTCCCAAACGGCTGGAGACCACGCCATCTTGACGGTCCAGTTGGGTTACCAGCATGCACGCGAGACCCCGACCCGTAAGGTTGTGGTGGATCTGGAGAGCTTGGGTTGATTTTCCCGACCCCATCGTTCCAAAGAAGAATCTCAACGCTGCCATTCGCAACAATTTAGCGTGTCGCTTCCCGCAACCCCATCCGCTGGGCAAAGCAGTAGCGTTGTTGACCTTGCCTGTCGTGTCACCAACCCCCGACTCACTGCCAACGCCAAAGTCCGGCCTGCCCGGCTTTGTCGGGCGTCCACTGTGGAAAGAGGCGCGCAGCATTGTCGAGTTGAGGAACCTTCGCCAAAGCACCTATTGGCAGGGCGAGAACTTTCCCGAGGGGCGGGGGCGTCCGGTTCTTCTGATGCCTGGTTTCCTCGCATCTCCTCGAAGCACGCATGCTCTGGGACACATCATGACCGAGGCTGGCTGGCTGGTTCGTGTAGCCGAGGTTGGCCGAAATTCTGGACCTGCTCACCGCAATGTCGACACCGCCCAGCGAAACCTTCTCGAGCTGGCGGAAGAGACCGGTCAGACTGTGACCCTGATTGGCCATAGTCGTGGGGGCCAATTCTCCAAGATTTTAGCTATCCGCTCGCCAGAGGCAGTGAGGCAGGTCATCGGGCTTGGCACCCCGATGCGTGTGAAGTACCCGTCGTTCTTCGTCATGAAGGTGCCAGCGGAAATTCTGGACAAGGCCTGGCGGGTCGGCGTTTTTGGACCAGTTGACAAGGTTCAGGAAGATGCCACCGAGGACATGCGCTTCTTGGCTATCCCCGATCACATCGATCTGGTCTCCATCTGGTCAAAGACCGACGGTATTGTTGATTGGCGCCTCAGTCTGGAACCGGGTGCCGCCAATATCGAGATTAATGCGTCTCACCTCGGCATGCTCAGCAGCATCGCCGGGATCGAGGGAGTAGCCACTGCCCTCTTGCGTCAGACCCAGCAAGACCCGTAGAAGCAAGGCGTGCTGGTTCAGCTCAGAGCCTGTCTAACTCTGGGCCTCCACCAGTTCTTCGATCTTGATGGCCAGGCCGTCATCGTCGGTGTGGCCAATAACGCCTCCGGCAGCCTCCTTGGCATCATCGGACGCGTTGCCCATGGCGAAGCTCTGACCACACCATTGCAACATTGACACATCATTGTGGTTGTCACCGAAGCTGACGACTTCTGACTGGCGAACATTCAGATCGGCACAGAGGCCCTCGATCGCCAGCGCCTTAGTCACCCGACGGGCGCCAACCTCAACGAAATCTAGGCCGGTGTAGGACACCACCCCATGATCGCCAACGGCGGCGCAGGTCGCCTCAAACAATTCATCGATGGTGAGCTCTGGGTGAAAAACAACAACCTTTTGTACCCGACCATGGATCCCGTCCAGCACGTCATCAATCGGCTCGGCCCGAAGCTTGGTTGGTACCAGCTCTTGAAAGCCGGGCTCGAACGTGACGTCATCTTCGAGCTCTAGCCCGAAGCCAGCACCAGGGAACTTCGCGCGCATCTCAACGACCAAGCCCTGTGCTACCGCTGGATTCATCCAGTACGCCCGGATTGTCTCACCGCGCTCCAGGTGGCGAGTCAGGGCCCCGTTGGCAAAAATCCAATAGTTGTGCAGTCCTAGCTCATCAATCACGTCATAGGCGGCCATCAACGGCCGCCCGGTTGAAGGAACAACGTGGATGCCTCTGGCTTGGGCTCGATGAAGGGCTTTCTGGGTCCGCACCGACATTGACCCGTCGCTGCGAAGCATGGTGCCGTCAATATCAGTGGCGATCATCCTGACCGGCTTACTCGTTTCCGTGCTCATCTCGTGCTCATCTCGTGCTCATCTCGTCTCCATTTACTACCCCACCCGGCTACCAACAGGCCACAGCCGGGCTCCTCATTGGGCCGCCCCTGCCCAAAACACTCTATTGCGGGAGTATGACAGCGCTGTTACCTCCCGAGAGGTCAGAAGGCACTCGCAACGAAACTAGGCAGAAAGCGGGCTAACCTGTGCGACTTGCTGGTTGGGACGATCTTGTTCTGCTGGCGTACAACGAATCACAGGAGAGAAACCATGAAGCGATCATGGAGATTGATGCTTTCGCTGCTTGCAGCGTTTGCCCTAGTTGCCGCCGCATGCGGTAGCGACAGTGCAGGCGAAGTACAAGCCGGTGAGGGTGAAGATCCGACAACCACAGAGGCCATGGAAGAAGAGGCCATGGAAGAAGAGGCCATGGAGGAGGAAGAAGAGGCCATGGAAGAAGAGGCTATGGCCTCTGCTGACTTCAATGTTGGTCTGACCTTCGATGTTGGTGGCCGTGGCGACCAGTCCTTCAACGACTCAGCAGCAGCTGGTATCGAGAAGGCCAACAGCGACATTGGCATCAGCTTCACCGAAGCTGAGCCGAACTCAGACGGTTCCAACCGTGCTGAGCTTCTTCAGCTTCAGGCTGACAACTCTCCTCTTGTGGTCGCCGTTGGCTTCCTCTTTGAGGGTGACGTCAAGGCTGTTGCCGCCGAGAATCCTGACACCAACTTTGCTGTCATCGACTCAGCCATGTTGGACTTCGACAATGGCGCCGTTCCTTTCGGTGACAATATTGCCGGTCTAACCTTCGCCGAGCACGAGGGATCCTTCCTCGTCGGTGCTGCTGCTGCTCTCAAGAGCGAGACCGGAAAGGTCGGCTTCATTGGCGGCGTTTCTGGCTTCGGACTCATCGAGCGCTTTGAGGCTGGCTTCGCTGCCGGCGCCAAGGCCGTCAACCCCGACATCGAGATCACCTCTTCCTACATCACCGAGTTCCCTGACTTCGACGGCTTCTTCGCCCCGGACCGGGCCAATGAAATTGCCTCGGCCATGTACGAAAGCGGAGCAGACATCGTCTACCACGCCGCTGGCGGTTCTGGTGGCGGACTCTTCGAGGCGGCCAAGGCCACCAGCGAAGCTTCCGGCTCCAAGGTTTGGGCCATCGGCGTTGACTCTGACCAGTACAACACTGCTGATGATGCGGTCAAGGAATACATCTTGACTTCCATGCTCAAGCGGGTTGACGTTGCTGTCTTCCAGATCATCCACGATCAGGCTGCTGGCGAGTTTGCTGCTGGCAACACCGTCTATGACCTGTCCGTTGACGGCGTCGGCTACTCCACCACTGGTGGATTCGTTGCCGACATCGAAGATCAGCTTGAAGACTTCAAGGCCAAGATCATCTCCGGAGAGATCGAAGTGCCAACCGAGCCATAAGGCTCCTGAAATACAGTCTCGGTCACAATCTGTTGTGACCATATGACGCAGCGGCGGGATCGGACTACTGTCTCCGATCCCGCCGCTTTTTCGTTTTTGCGTCCTGAGATTTAGGAGTCTGGGTTGCCCACTGCCATTGAGCTCATCGGTATCACCAAACGTTTCCCTGGTGTCATTGCCAACGACAACATCAACTTCACTGTTGAAGAGGGTGAGATCCACGCCATCTGCGGCGAGAATGGTGCGGGCAAGTCAACCCTGATGAAGATCTTGTATGGCATGCAGCCAGCGGACGAGGGAGTGATGAAAGTAAATGGGGTCGAGGTCAACTTCTCCTCCCCCACCGATGCCATCGCCGCTGGCATCGGCATGGTCCACCAGCACTTCATGCTCGCCGATCAATTCACCGTTATTGAAAACGTGATCCTTGGCTCCGAACCCACCAAGAACGGGGTGCTGGACTTCGACACAGCAAAGGCGCACCTGGCTGAGGTGGGTGAGGCCTATGGTCTCACCATCGACCCTGATGACTTCGTGACCGAGCTAGAGGTCGGGGAACGCCAGAGAGTCGAGATCATCAAGGTTCTGTATCGGGGTGCCAACATCTTGATTCTGGACGAGCCGACTGCGGTGTTAGTGCCACAGGAAGTTGAGGCTTTGTTCGACAATCTGCGAGAACTCAAAGCCGCCGGATCGACCATCATCTTTATCGACCACAAGCTTCAAGAGGTCCTGGAGATATCGGATCGCATCACTGTCATCCGTCGTGGCAAGACAATCACCACCGTTAATGCATCCGACGTTACCGCTGGTGACCTGGCCGAATTGATGGTCGGGGAAGAGCTTCCCTCCCCTGAGACCACCGATTCGACGGTGACCGACGTTGTCGCCCTCGAAGTCAAGAACATCACGGTTTTGGACGAGTTCGCTCGACCAGTTGTTGATGACGTTTCCTTCCAGATTCACAAGGGCGAGGTTCTTGGCATTGCTGGAATCGAAGGCAACGGCCAGGGTGAACTGGTTGATGCCATCGTCGGCATGGAGAAACCGGAGAACGGCTCGGTCTGGCTCAGCGGCAAGGACGTCTCGGCCCATTCGGTTCGTGAACGTCGTGATGAGGGTTTTGGCTATGTGCCAAAGGATCGTCACGAAGAAGGCTTGCTGCTCACTGCACCACTTTGGGAGAATGCCGCACTTGGGCATCAGACCAAGGCCCCCTACTCCAAGGGTATGTGGATTGACCGGAAGGGATCCAGGGATCGTACTGATGAGATTCGTGAGCGGTTTGATGTTCGCAGCCCCAATGCTGATGTCGCGGCCCACGCCTTGTCCGGTGGTAACCAGCAGAAGCTCATCATTGGTCGAGAACTCATTAGCAATCCCAAAATCATGATCCTGGCTCATCCGACCCGAGGCATCGATGTTGGTGCTCAAGCCGCGGTGTGGAATGAGATTCGTACCGCTCGGGCCTCGGGCCAGGCTTCCATGTTGATCTCGGCTGACCTAGACGAACTGATTGGCCTCTCGGATCGAATTGTTGTCATGTTCCACGGAAAACTCGTAGCCGAACTGGATCCAAGTGAAGTTACTCCTCGACTGTTAGGAAGCTATATGACGGGCGCCGCCCTGCACGGCGGAGACGAGATGCACGGTGGAGACAAGGCGCACAGTGGAGACGAAGCTGCAGCCAACGTCACCTCAGGGGGAACCCAATGAAAGCTTCACTCCTTCGCAGACTGGTCTTAGCCCTGGCCGCTCCAGTCGCGGCCTTTGCCTTCGCCTTTGTCCTGTCATCCATTGTCTTGCTCGTGTCGGGCTACAACCCGATCGATGCATACGGTGAAATGATCAGCAATGCACTCAAGCTTGAGTCCATGATCGACATGTTGAACGAGACAACACCTCTCTATATCTCTGGTGTTGCCGCTGCTATCGGCTTCCGCATGAACCTGTTCAATATCGGGGTCGAGGGCCAGTATCAGTTGGCCGCTTTTGCGGCCGCGGTTATTGGTGCCAAGGTGGTTCTTCCCGATGGCGTGCACATGTTGTTCGTCATGGCGGTGGCCATGGTCGTTGGTGGCTTGTACTCCGGTCTCGCCGGACTGTTGAAGGTGACTCGTGGGGTCAATGAGGTCATCTCCACCATCATGCTGAATGCCGTCGCCACCCTTGGCATCATCGCTGGCTTGTTCAAGATCTTCTTGGAGAAGAAGAGCGGCGGTGCGGTTGGCGGTGGAACCACGCCATTGGCCGAATCGGCTTGGATTCCGAACCTCAACGGCTTCGTCGAGATCTTCACTCGTGAAATCACCAAGGGACGAAAGCTCACCGGCATGCTCGTTGTCGCCATCATCGTTGGCATCTTGTATCACCTGTTCATCAACCGTTCCAGACTCGGCTTCGACGTCCGAGCAACGGGCATGAACCCGTTGGCAGCCAAGGTTGGAGGTGTTCCCTCCAAGCGAATGATCTTGTTAGCCATGGTTTTATCCGGCGTGGTCGCCGGTCTGGTTGGCATGCCCGACCTACTGTCCAAGACCCACGCCTATGACCAAGGTTTCACCAAGCTGCGAGGGTTCGCTGGAATCGCTGTTGCCTTGCTCGGCCGGAATCACCCCGGCGGCATGGTGGGAGCAGCCTTGCTCTTTGCCTTCTTGAACACCTCGTCGGGAATCCTGCAGATCACGGGAACCGCCTCCAGTGAGATTGTGACCATCATGCAGGGCATCATCTTGCTGGCCGCAGTAGTGGCTTATCAGATAGTTGGACAAGTAAAGCAGCGTGAAGAAGTGAAACTTGCTTCTGAGGCCACCGTGGGAGCAACCGCATGAATTTCGCTCAATTTCAGAAGCTGCCCGCATATTTCCGCTGGCCAATCCTGGCTACCGTCGGAATCCTTGTGCTATCCACCGTTCAGTTCTTTACTGATCAGCAACTACTGACCTCGACCACCACTGTCCAGACTGCACTCAAGTGGGCCATGCCCATCCTGATTGCTGGCCTCGGCGGCTTGTTCGCCGAGCGTTGCGGTGTGGTCAATATTGGCCTTGAGGGCATGATGATCCTCGGTACCTGGTGCGGCGCCTGGGGAGCAATCCAGTTCGGTTCTCCGTGGTGGGGCCTGGTGGCCGGCATTGTTGGTGGGGCCCTCGGTGGCCTACTCCACGCCATTGCCACCGTTGTCTTCAGTGTTGATCACATCGTGTCGGGTGTTGCCATCAATATCCTGGCTCCCGGTACCGCCCGTTACCTTTCGGAACGAGTGTTCACCCAGTGGGACGGCGGCTCGATCTCCCAGTCCCCTCGGGTTGAATCACTTGGTGATTTCACCTGGCCGATCCTGGCTAAGGGGCCCGACTTGTTAGGCAAGGTCGAGAGGCTGGATTGGTTCTTGATCTCCGATGTCTTCGGTGTGGTCCGAGGTCTGCTGTTCCAGATGACCTATCTCACCGCCATTGGTCTTGCCCTGGTGCCGATCTCGGCCTTCCTGTTGAACAAGACCAAGTTTGGCCTGCGTCTGCGCATCGCTGGTGAGAAGCCTCTTGCTGGTGAGTCCTTGGGAATCAACATCTATAAGCAGAAGTTCCTGGGTGTCATCATCAGCGGTGGTTTGGCTGGTTTGGCTGGATCGTTCATCGTGCTGGAACTGGCTGGCCTCTACCGACAGAACCAAACAACTGGTCGAGGCTTTATTGCCTTGGCTGCCTTGATCTTCGGCAACTGGAAAGCCCGAGGGGTGCTCACTGGTGCTGTCTTGTTCGGCTACCCGTTTGGACTGTCGCTTCGGGACTTGGAGGGAACGGCGACCCGCTCGCTCCTGCTGGTCATCGCCATCGCCCTCGTCGCCGTCGTCTTCTGGGCCCTGAGCGAGAAGAACAACGCAGATGCCATCCTGGCCGGGGTGGTGGCAGCGGGCAGCCTCCTGTTCTTCTTTGGAACGGATACGGCACCCAAATGGTTACCGGGCACGATGCCCTATGTCTTAGTGTTGCTGGTCTTGGTGTTCGCCAGCCAGCGGCTCCGAATGCCAGCCGCGGTTGGGCTTCCTTATCGCAAGGGTGGATCCTAAGTTGGGCCTCTCCTTGGAGGAGGCGCGTGCCCTCCCCAAGGTGTTGCTCCATGACCACCTGGACGGAGGCCTGCGACCGGAGACCATTGTTGGACTAGCCGATGCCGTTGGCCACTCATTGCCGACGACTGACCTGGATGAGCTGGTGGCCTACTTCCGATACGGCGCTGATGCCGGCGACATCCTGCAGTACTTGGAAACCTTCGGACATACGGTGCCGTTGCTGCAGAACGCAGAGAGCTTGCACCGAGTTGCCCGTGAGGCTGCTCAGGATCTGGCGGCCGATGGCGTGATCTATGCCGAGGTTCGTTTTGCCCCCGAGCTGCATGTTGGATCTGCTGGCTCTCCCCTCGCACTGGATGATGCCATCGAGGCGGTGACCAGCGGGTTCGCCGACGGTGTGTCCAAGGCAGGCTCCGCCAGCATCAAGATCAACACCATTGTTTGTGCCATGCGGACCGAGCAACGATCCGTCGAGGTAGCCGAGGCTTGTGTTCGCTGGCTGGATCGGGGCATTGATGGTGCTGGCCGCGTGGTGGCCTTTGACCTGGCTGGCGCCGAGACTGGATTTCCTCCAACGGATCATGCTGCGGCTGTCGCCATTGCTCGTGAGGGTCTAGCTCGCTTAACCGTGCACGCTTCGGAGGCTCCAGGGTTGGAGTTGATCTCACAAGCACTGGAGGTTGGGGCCCAACGGATTGGCCATGGGGTCCGACTCATCGAGGACTGTGAGCTTGGGTCGGAAGGTTTGATCCTTGGGCCGCTGGCTAGCTCCATCCGAGATCGTCAGATTCCGCTGGAGCTGTGCCCGTCCTGCAATGTGCAGATTGGTGCGGTTCCGACTCTGTCCGATCATCCGATTGGGGCCTTCCTGCGGGCGGGATTCAAGGCCACCATCAATACCGACAATCGCTTGATGTCTGGGGTGAGCGCGTCCAGCGAGCTCGCTGATGTAGCCACCACCTTCGACTTGTCAAGCGACGAGGTGCGACAGCTGCTGCTCAATGGCGCCGAAGCCAGCTTCGCCCATCACGACACCAAGCAACAGGTCATTACCCAAGTCAAGGCTCTCAGCTGAGAAGCTAGTTGGAGGAAATGGTTCCACCGTTGAGACCAGCCATGATCTCGTCCATCTGAGCAATGACGTCGCCGGGAACTCGATCACCACCAACGATGCTCAGGGTTGCTGGCACAGGATTGGGGCTGAACGCTTCTGAGTCGTTGAGTCCTGACCGGTGATCACCATCCAGTAAGCCATCAAGCGTCGAGTACAGGATGTGATCAAGCCCAACTTCGGCACTGGCAACAAGGCAGCTGTTGGCTTCTGGGGTCATGACTTGGTGGTCAACAACGGTTCCGATGCAAAGCACCGAGCCGTCGTGACGGGACGCTTCAACTAAGGCAGCGCTGCCGGTGATTCCACCAAACCCGACAACAACATCAACACCCTGTTCGATGACTTGGCGTGTCTTGGTGGAAGCCCAAAGCGGGTCGTTGTAGCCGGGAGCCGTCGACGTGGGGTGGAATGAGGTGAAGAGCTGGACTTGAGGGTTGATGAATTGGGCGCCTGTTTCGAAGCCGGTTTTGAATTGGACTGCGGCCGGGTCTGAGTCCGGGCCAATGACGGCGGCAATCTTGCCAGTCTCGGTCGTCAATGCAGCCAGCGCTCCGGCAAGGAAGCCCGAGTCTTGATAGGCGAAGCTAAGCGTCACCGGATTCGTTGGTGTCAGATCTCCTTGCTTGGCTGCGTCTTGTGCTCCGGCACCCGAGACCGACTCCGGTATCGCCTCCATAGAGATGAAGGTTGTGTCTGGGTAGTCCGTGGCTGATCGTGATACCAGTAGTCCGGTTGGATCTCCGGCGACGATGATGATGTCGAAGAATTCGTGGGCAAAGTCTTTGACCTTGTATTCCAGGTGGGTCACGTCTTCGGCTTCGAGAACCTCGACGATCGATTCGTGCTCGGCTTCGATTTGCTCCAGGTCGCCTAAGAGGTACGGCAAGGGGATGGCTCCGGGAGCGATGGCCAACCCAATGCAGAGCGTTTCTTCGCTCTCACAACCGCGATCTGTGTCGACAGACTCGAGCGTGTTATTGGCCAGCAGCTCCGGCGTTACTGCAGGATCAGCACCAGAACTCTCATTGACCAGACCGTCGCTTCCAGCCTCGCCAGCAGCGCCGCCTACGACATTGCTGCTGCAGCTGGCTACGAGCAGCAAGGCAGCAACGGTCATGGTCAAAACAGACCACGACCGCAAGGGTCCGACGGTGGGGATCAGGTGAGCGCTAGCCATCTCCTGACTATCGGCCGATAGCGCCTCAAATCCAGTGGTGCAATCTGGTCAACAAGCGCCACTGAGCCTCCATTCACTGATTGACTCGATGTTATACGTACCGTATACCAAACGTATGACTACGCCAGTACCAACCCGCTTCTCCGATGAACAACTGCAAGTTCTCGATCGACTGGTAGCCGACGGCATTGCCGACAACCGGTCCGACGTCATCCGGCTTGCCCTAAGTAATCTCGATGAGTCGGTGAGGCGGGCAAGTATTGGGAAGCAGATCGCCGATTCGTACCGCTCCCAACCCCAAAATGAAGACGAGGACGCGCTAGCGATGGCCAACGCACTCTCTCTCACCGAGGCCGAGTCATGGTAAGCCGAGCAGACATGAGCCAGGGAGAATTGTGGCTTCTGGAACCACCGAACAGCAAACGTCGACCCGTCCTTGTCGTTTCTCGAAACGAGTCCATCCCGGTTCTCAACAACATCGTTGTGGCCCCGGTGACCAGCACAATTCGCTCGATTCCGACCTGCCTAGCGGTCGGACCAGAAGAAGGTATCGATCACGACAGTGTTGCGACGTTCCACAATCTAGCGACCGTGCCCAAGTCCCTGCTCACCACGCGTCTCGGTTCTCTCGGACTTAGTGGCCGACAGCAGATTTGTGAAGCCCTGTCCGCTCTTGCTGATTGCTAGCGGTGCCACCAAGCTAGGAGTCGACGCGCTTAGTAGGCCCCGTTGTCGTCGGTGGCAACCATCTGGCCGACCGTGCGCAAACAGATCACCACATCGCCACCGAGCGTTCGGTTCAGGGCGTAGTCAACGTCGAGCATGATGCGCTCGTCGAAGCCGAGATTACTTCGTCCATTCACCTGCCACAAGCCGGTGAGTCCGGGCTTTACCCGTAGGACCGTGTCGATGGCTGGGCCGAACCGGTCGACTTCATCCAGCAGGTTTGGTCGTGGACCGACCAGGCTCATGTCGCCACGCAGAACGTTGAACAGTTGAGGAAGTTCGTCAAGACTGGTTCGGCGGATGAAGCGACCAACCTTGGTGACCCGCGGGTCGCGGCGCAACTTGTGATAGCGCTCGTACTCTTCACGAGCAGTCGGGTCTTCGTCCAACATGGCCTGAAGTTGAGCTTCGGCGTCATGGCTCATTGAACGGAACTTGAAGGCAGAGAACTGGCTTGTCCCCTTGCCGATCCGCTTGCTTCGGTAGACAACAGCGCCACGTGAGGTCAAACCAACCAGCAAGGCAGTAAGCAGGAAGACCGGCGAAAGCAGGATGATTCCCAGACCAGATGCTAGGAGATCGAAGGATCGAACCGCAGCGCGCTGCTTGCGCGAAGGCTCGCGCTCATTGAGGACAAAACCCTGTGAGCGCAGCTGAATAGCTGGCGGGTCAACAGTAAGATCGAGGATGGCCTCGCCGCCCGCCTGGCGCCGTAGATCCTCGGTCTCTCGTTGATCGACCGAATGGTCGAGCACGATCATCTGGGAAGTGTCCTTACCTTTCCGCCATCAAACTCGGATTTGGTATCGAAACTGTAATATACACCAACTGCTCGCGAAACGTGGTCGGGCCACCACAATGGCCCCTACTGAGCTCCGTTTCGCCGCCGGCGAGTCTCCTCATCACCAACCATGGCTTCGATCTCCTTGAGTTGGGATCGCAAGCGGTCACGTTGAAACCGCAGTGCATCTCGTTCGCTGGTGAGGACTGTGAGGTCGATGATTTCCCGCTCAGTCGCCGATTTCGATGCCCTCGTCAGGTCGATGGTCGCCGCTGCCTCAGTCCTAACCCTTTGACCCGATGAAGGTCTGCGCCGCCACGCAAGCCAACCAATACCCAAGCCAACCAGGGCGGACAGCGCCAGTAGCAGAAACCATTCGCCAACAAGCCAGGCCATGTCCGAGAACCATTCCATCACTTCATCCCCTCGATCTCGTCAAACCTGACTCTGATCTGTTCAGACTTGCCCATCTTGTCATGTTGTTGCGTCCACCGCAGCCTCGATGACGACTCGCCTATTCTGTTGCTTGCCAACGATTGTGTCGTTGTCCGCTATGGGTTCGGATGAACCCTTGCCAGCGGTCGTCATCCTGTCAGCGTCGATGCCGCGGATGATCAGGTGGTTGGCTATTGATTGGGCTCGAGCCACGCTCAAGAGCTGGTTGGCCGTTTCGTTTCCGGCAAGATCGGTATGGCCGGTGATGTGGAGTGAGAGATCGTGGTTGGCTTCCAGCAAGTCGTGAAGCTCATCCAACAGGACTTCGGTCTCGGGTGTTGGCACTGCGGTGGAGAAGATGAACTCGACGGTCCGGCCCGCAAGGAGCAGCTCCAATTGGACTGCTGGATCGCTGTCGTTTGCTGGCGTCGTAGTCGTGGTGGTGGCACTGACTGCTTCGGTTGTCGGAGGTTCCGTAGTCAACGCAGCCGGAGTCTGAGTGGTGGTCGTCGACTCTGTGGTTGGAAGTTCGGTCGTTGGAGATTCGGTCGTTGTCGCTCCAGCAGCTGGGAGACGGGTGGCGTCTGTGGTTTCCTGCGAATCAGGGTCAAGCACATTGACACCGGCGACGCCGTTGAGTCCAGCCAACGCGCTCACAACCTCATCAACTTGTTGTGTATCGAGCGAGCCCTGACTCAGGTTGGCGGTTCGGCCTTCCCAGTCAATGCTCGCTCCCTGGGACCGGGCCTGAACAACGACCGCGAGTTCGCTGGCAGTGCCCTCCAGAGAGGATTCAACTCGATGCAGAGCCCAGCTTCCGCCAAGAACCCCTGCACCAAGAACCCATCCGGCAAGCGTTAGCCCAGCGAGAGCGCCACCTTGCCGACGGTCCCCGCCTAATGAAGACACTGCCTATTCATCGATCACCAGACCCGCACCAGAACCTCATTGGGACAACAGTAGTCCGGCCAGGTCGGCAATGGCCGCTTGTTGGTGGCGACTGCTCCTGGTGGATAGAACCGATTCCGGCGAAGATCCATGCACAATTGCAGCACATCTCCGCTGTTGGCTACACACCACCGGAAAAACTCCTATTCTAAGTGTCGAAAAACTCCTATACTAACGTTCGAAAAACTCCAATACTGGAGGAGTGGGTTCCCTGCTTGAGAACCTGGTAGCAATGAACTGTCGGCCCAAACAGCATGGTCGCCCTCAGCGACACGGTTGCTTCATTGGCGAGACAGCAAGGCCGGTCGAGAAGTTGATCTGGTCCTTCGCCGGGACGATGGATCCATGCTGGCCATCGAGGTGAAGTCTGCTTCCACCGTGTCCCTCTCCGACGCAAAGGGATTGATCGCATTTGCTCAAGCAGCCGGAGAGCAGCTAACTCGCAGCATCATTGTCTATACCGGACGAGCAACCTTGCAACTGGAAGAGAACATCTGGGCTATCCCCCTCGCATCCTTATTTGGACAGCACCGATCGGCTCCGGACTAGGCCTCAACTAGCTACGGCCAGCGGTTTTCTGCTCGATGGCGTCCAGGCAGATCTTCAGATCAAGGCCAAAGGACTGGTCAGCCACATATCCAACGTCAAGCTCGGACTGAACCAGCGTGCCGTCTTCGTAGCTGCGCTCGTCCTTGGGAATAGGGCGAGGCTCCAGGATTCCTGGCTTGACCGACAAGATAATGGGCATCGCCGAGCCATAGAAGTGAGTCTCGGCTGGACGCAGGGCCTTTGGCCCCACCAGGCTCATGTCACCGCTCAAGACATTGAGAAGCTGAGGCATCTTGTGCAGCCCTGTCTGATCAAGAAAGCGACCAATTGGGGTGAGCAAGGCGACTTCCTTGTCGCTGGTAATCCGGAATGCATGCTGCTGGAAACGCAGGCCTCGCTTGCCGATTCGCTCTTCGGAGAGAAACACCGGACCCCGAGAGGTGAGGCGGATGGAGCAGGCGATCATGACGCCAACGGGGGTCAACACGAAGGCTGCGGCGCTGGCCGCCAGCAGGTCGAACACGGGCTTTGAGCGATACGCGCTCAGCGACAAGTAGGACGATTCGATGTTTGGTGGGACCAGGCCGAGGTAGGTGGCTCCCCGATTCGTGTTGCTGGTCTTGGGATCACCAGTTGAGGAGCCGTCCGCCACGATTCGACTTGTAGCCGAACTGAGATGGCTGTCGCCACTATCTGACTGTTGACTGAACATTTGCCAAACCCTCCCGCTGGTTTGTGCCCGGGGTCGTGATTCCCGGTTATCGACGTCTTAGCGTGCTTACTAAACCACATTTAGTCGTATGCGTCTCGTCGAAGGTACTTGTGCCTACTCACGACCTGTTTACGACGATCCACCACCTGGCGGTGGGAAGACTGTGGGTCTTCCGACATGCATCGCCAACTACAGCGATGTCATTCGATAATGTCAGCCTTGAGTCGATCTCGCGGCGGACAAATAGTCCAGCAAATGATCTATTGGACTTGGTTACAAACAATGTATTCACTCACTCCCAAGGTATTCCCACCCACAAGCGTGGACGTGGCCAGTTTGGTCTGGCAGACTGTTTCTCGAACCGGCGAGAGCAATCGATCAAAATTTGGTCACTCAAGTCGGTGTTCCCTCTCACACACATCGAACGGACAGGAGGGGGCGACCCATCCTGATGGGCCCTCTTGTCCGCTTGCAACAACAACAACCACAGGGCGAAGACTGTGACCACATACCTTTCCGATCTACAGGCGTATCTGCGCGGCTGGCGCCGCCACCTTATTTGGGCTGTCATAGACGCCCTGGCTTGGGTGGTGACCCTGCTCGCAGCAACTGCTACCAGGCTTTCCATTGCTCGCGGAACCATCTCCACCAGTCATCTGACAGAGACACCGCTTCTCTGGCTAGCCGGTCTTTGCGCGGTTGCAACCGTTGGCCTCTCACTCACCCCCCGCTTCCATCACATGCGAGCCCGTCGAGGATCAGTCGAGGACGCCAACAATGTGATCTTGTCGTGGCTAACCGTTGCCCCCATTGCCGGACTGGCCAACTACTTCTTACTTGACCGGCCGGTACCAACATCGGCCTTCCTACTTGGCCTACCGCTGGCCCTTTCCTTGATGCTTGGTGCCCGCATGATGTGGCGTCTCGCACTCGATGCCATCAGACGACCGGACTTTGACGAGACCCGGACTCGGGTGCTCGTATTTGGCGCTGGACTGGGTGGTGACCAGATCATTCGGGCCATGCTGCGAGATCCAAACTCTGCCTATGTGCCCGTCGCACTGCTGGATGACGACCCAAGCATGGCCAACCGCTCCATCAGCGGAGTCCGAGTGCAGGGAACACGAGATGACCTAGCCAGCGTCGCCACAAGTACTGGCGCGACCGAGCTACTGGTCGCCATTCCTAGCGCTGGCTCCGATCTGGTTCGCGAAATGGATGAGGCAGCCACCAAGGCTGGCCTGGGCATCCGAGTCTTGCCAACAACAAGCCAGCTGCTTGGCATGCTCCAGGTGGAGGACATTCGAGAGCTGACCACCGCCGATCTGCTGGGCCGGGACGAGGTCGAAGTCGACATCGATTCGATCTTGGCCTATGTCAAAGGCCAGCGGGTCTTGGTGACTGGCGCTGGCGGCTCCATCGGTTCAGAACTATGCCGACAATTGGACAAGCTCTCCCCCGGTGAATTGTTCATGCTCGACCGGGACGAAACGGCCTTGCATGGGGTACAGCTTTCGTTGGAAGGCAAGGCCCTCCTCGATACCCCAAATCTGATCGTGGCCGACATTCGAGACGCCCAACGCATGGAGGAGATATTCGCTTCCTACAAGCCTCAGGTCGTCTTCCATACTGCGGCACTCAAACACCTCACACTGTTGGAACAAAACGACGGTGAAGGAATGAAGACCAATGTCTGGGGCACCAACAACCTCTTGAACGCAGCCGCACGCCATGACGTCAAGCACTTCGTGAATGTCTCCACCGACAAGGCTGCGGATCCGACAAGTGTGTTGGGAGCAACCAAGCTTCTGGCCGAACGACTCACGGCCCTCACCGCGGTTCGAGCCAAGGGAACCTATGTCTCGGTCCGCTTCGGCAACGTGCTTGGCTCTCGTGGTTCGGTCCTGCCGACCTTTGTTGAACAGATCGCCATTGGCGGCCCAGTCACTATCACCCACCCTGACGTGACCCGCTACTTCATGACCATTCCCGAAGCAGTTCGCCTCGTTCTGCAATCGGGCGCCATTGGCGAAGACGGCGAGATCATGATTCTGGACATGGGTGAACCAGTCAAGATCAGTGACCTGGCCGAGCGCTTGATTCGCCAGGCAGGCAAGCCGGTTGCCATCGAGTACACCGGTCTGCGCGCCGGCGAGAAGCTGCATGAGGTTCTCATTGCTTCCACCGAGATTGGGGTGACTCGCGAGCACGAAAAGATCAGTCATACGGTTGGACCAACCGACCTGGACATTTCAGCTCTGCTGTCCGAGGAGCTCGCGGCCAAGATTGGCTCCTTGTCCCAACCAACCGATCTTCGAGTCGCCGCCTCCTAGGGCCATCACGAACCCAAAACGTAGCCAGCCAGTGTCTCTGTGGTTGTCTTCTGGCCGAAGAGAGCTTCCGCCCAGGCAAGGCGCTCAAGACGTCCTTCACGAAGTCCCACCCGATTGCTGTGGAGTTCACGGAAGTGACCAGTCCAAGCGTCGCTGCGAAGGGGCACGTGCTCCGAAAGTTGCTCTTGGTCCAGGGCTCGTGACACAGCTGGATCCATCGAATGGGACACAAAGAGTCCAGCGCCCAGATAGTCAAAAACCTTGTTGGCCAGCGAGTCGCCAAATCGCGGCGTAGTCGGAGCGAGGCCTACATCGAAACGACTCAATGTGGCACCAACTTCGGAGGGCGCAATTCGCCCGGCAAGGTGGACCGAGTCGGTCCGCAGAGCAAGTTCATGGGCCTCCGGATCGGCGGGCTCGGCCCCAACAAAGACCAGCTCGGGTCGCCGCTCGTTCCCATCTAAACCATCGACGAACTCACGCCATCCGCGCAAGACGGGCACGAAATCGAACCCGAGTGTGTGGTTGCTGATGAAACAAACGCGGAGACTGTCCGTGGCGTCAGCGAAGTTCTCCGGGGCAAGTGACTTTCCGGCCATGCCAATGGGAACGACCGCGGTCGCCGAGCGGTTCGGCACCCAATCCAGCATTGGTTGAGAAACGGCCAGAGTTGCGGTTGAGGCCCTCAGCTCTTGGGACACCAAGCGGCCGATGCCCTTCAGGTACGGCTCCCATGAAGCTCGAGGCCCAACAGCCAGGCAGTCTGGCCAGACATCGCGCACGTCGGCCACTAGTCGGGCGTGACGGCCAAGTGCGAGTCGGGCGGCCAGAACCATGCCGGGGGGCGGGATGCCGACCAGCGTGGCATCAATGTGGTGCCGGTTTTGTCGGAGGTACTTGGCTGCTCCTCTGATGAAGTCGGCGGTAAATCGCGCCCGACCTATACTCAGCGACCCGTCATAGCCGGTGGTAGGGACCACATGGACGGCACCCTCTGCTGAATCTCCTGAGCTATCCGGCTGATCAGCTGAACGCTGCTCACGGTTCAGGTGGCGGAAGGAGGGAACAAGCCTGGTCACTCGTACCCCCTCAGCGGTCAAGAAGGCGGCCAGCCGGCCATAGCGCAAGGGTGCGTAACCCGGGTCGCCCGGAATGTCCTCACCTTGGTGCACGATGACGATATGTCTGGCCACTACTTCTTTCGCTGGGAAGATGAGTTGCCCTTCCGGCGAGCGGCCTTCCTACTGGCGGCAGTCTTCTGCGTCGTTCCCGGCTTCTGGCTAGTTCCGGTCTTCTGCACAGCACCAGTCTTTTGCGCTGTTCCGGTTTTCTGGGTACCGGTCTTTTGACGATGTTGAGGCTTGCTTCGCAGGAGCACTGGGCGGAATCGGACTCTGGTTACCGCATGGCTGGGAAGCGCTGGTTGATCAGCAACCACATTGGTCCCGTATCCATAGCCGTAGGCTCCCGCTCCATCAGATTTGGCGTTGATGATGGTTCCCGTTGGCGTGATCCCAATATTGTCCAGTGTCCCCCGCGCCTTGGCCACCTGGTCAGCAGTCGAGCGTTGCCCAACAGTGAGCAGGACATCGTCGACTTCTCGAGCAATCAAGGACCCGTCAGTCACCGGCAGCAACGGTGGACTATCAATAATGACGACGTCAAATTCCTCGCGAAGCCAGTTCATCAATATCCCAAATGTCGGCTGGCCAAGAAGTTCTGCGGGACCGACATCGCTTCGCCCGGCCGCCACCACCCAGACATTGGCTTCCTTGTCATGCCAGGCTGGAACCTCAAAGGGTGGCCCACCCTGCATCAGAACAGTAGCCAGACCAGCCTTCTCGTCCTCTAGACCCATCATCTCGCTCAGTCCACGGGTCCGCAGGTCTGCATCAATGACCAGCACACGGAATCCGTCAACGGCGAGGGCGTAGGCCAGGTTGGCTGAAACCGTAGTTTTGCCATCATTGGGCATGGCCGAGGCCACCTGGATGACTCGATGTTTCGGGATAGCGAACCGGACAGTCGTACGCAAGCCACGCAGGGCTTCGCTGAAGGGTGCGGTCGGCCGGTACAAGATAGAGAGACCCGGATCCTCATCAACAACAGGCAGCTCGATAAAGACCGGGATGTCCCCCAGCGCCGCAACCTGCTTCTGCTCTTCTTCTCCTTCGTCACCGAGCAAGGCCAAGACATAGGCCGCTCCGAGCCCAAGAATGAGGCCGACGGCCACGGCAAGGGTGACGTCTCGAACCGTGTTTGGGCTCACGGGTTCATCGGGGAGGTTGGCGGGTGAAATGATCCGGCCCGTCCCCGATGTTGTGAGGTCAGAATTGATGACCAGTTGATCCAGCCGCTCAACCAGCAGCACACGCTGTGCTTGCAGGAGTTCGAGGTCGCGACTGGCCCCGGACTGCGGGTTGGCAATGTCAAGCTCCGCAATCTGGGTGTCAAGGTCACGCAGCCGTTCTCCCACAATGTCTCCGGCGGCCAGGAGGTCATCCAATGTGGCCCGAGCCCGAACATCAAGATAGGTATTGGTGTAGAAGGCGGCGATCTCCTGGGCCAGTTCGGGGGTTTCCTCCACGGCGGAGATGACCAGGACATCGCGGTTGTCGGCAATAACGATAGAAATCTCGATCTCATCCCCATAGACGGCTTCAACCACATCAGTGACCGACCGGCTCCCGGCCAGGCTCTGCTCATTGGCCATGAGGCGGTTGGCGTCGGATTGGGCTCGTCCAGCCACCAGCTCGCTGGCCGAGTTCCGAACCAGAACTTCGGTATCGCTCCGGTACAGGGGGGAGGCAATCAGAAGGTCGAAGAACAAGACAGCCGCACTCAGCCCGCCGACGATGAGGGCCACGACTTTCCATTGCTCTCGAAGCATCTGGAGCAAGGAGCGAAAGTCTCGTACTGGTTGTTGTTCAATCATGATCTCGCTCGTTCATTCGGTTCCGCCCATTTGATTCCGCCCATCCCAAGCCGCCCATCTCAGTCTGTCCAGGTCGCATGCGCCATTGCCTTTCCCGTGTCCGCCTGATCTCGTATGGTCTTGTCTCTGCGACTCGCTGCTCTGTCTGGCTTCACGTCGACCGCCTTGACCACGGTGGTGGCCAGCAGGAAGACGAACAAGAAGCGGCTGTTATACAAGTCGCCGCTGAACTGGGCTCCCAGGAAGGCGTAAAGCGAAAGCAGGCTGAAGAGTCGGTTGCCAGAACGCACCGCTGTGATAGCGACGAAGAGCATCGCCACGGAGACGATGAGGGTCAAGACCGGGCCAACCTCGGCGAAGAGTTCGAGGAAGATGTTGTGGGGGTAGAGCACGATCTCCGGGGCCTGAGCAACCACGGTTGCGCCAAAGCCGTGACCAAAGATGCCAGCGGTTCGGGCCACTTCCATGCCTGCTTTCCAGACAAAGGATCGGCTTCGGCCAATTTCTTCTGTCGGGTTAGCCAGCAAGGTGAAGCGGCTATCTGAGCCACTAAAGATGAGTTGCAACAAGCCAACCGATGCCAAGCCAATCATGATGACCGAGAGGGAGCGAAGCCGACGGATTCGCTTCAGACGTTTCAGGGTGGTGGCATGCGCACGGTCTCGCGAGAGGCCGATGACCGACCCGATGCCTAACACCAGGACGAGTGAAAGCAGAGGCTGACGTGACTGGGTGAGCCAGATTCCGTATCCATAGATCAGCCCGACAACGATCCTGATTGGGTTCTCGAATTCTTGGATCTCGGGTGGCAGTAGTGGGTCATGGTGATGGGAAAGGATGATGATGGAGATGCCAATGAAGGTGGCCAGGGTGATAGGTCCACCGCCCAGCACTCCTTCATGGTCGCCTCCACCGCTGGCAATCATGAGCAGCGCCATCAGGAACGAGATGCCAAGAATTGAACGCAGGAAGTCGGTTCGAACATCCCTGTCGCGCAAGGTGTTGGTGAGCAGCATCAGGGGAACAACGGCCGCCATGAGGAAGAACGATTTGTCGTTGGACAGCATTCGGATGGTGTCATTGGATGTGCTCAGGTGTCGAAAGCCACCAACCATGACGATTAGGGCGATCAGCAGGACGCCGACAATGCTGGGTCCACTCAGATGCAAACGCCGACCCGATAGTCGATAGCCGAAGAAGGAAGCCAAACACAACAGTGGCGCGGCAGCAACGATTGGCGTGACCCGGTCGGGGAAGGTGTGGCGACCCAAAACAAGGGCAACTCCGAGGCCAATGCCTGGGCGGAAGAAGGCCACGCCAACCAGGAATAATGCAGCCAGCACGTTGATGAGAAAGATCATGTCCGCACCTCGGCCCCTTGATCAACAGCAAGGTCCAGGGTGCCATCCCCAGCATTCGGCTGTCCGGTCGCTCCCCAGCCGGCAATGACTAGACCAATAGCTGTTGCCGAATAGCCAATAAGCGAGCCCAAGGCCGCACCGGTTGTGCCGAGGCTCGGAATAAGGGCGACGTAGCTGACAATGGCAAGCACCATGCCAACCAGTTCAGCGGTCGAAACAGAGCGGGTGGCACCAAGGGCCATGGCTCGCCCACTCAAGAGCCGGTTCATCCCATAAACCGCCGATGCCAGGGACAGGGCAATGATCAAGCCAGTGGTCGGGCGATACGCAGCCCCAAAGAGCAGCTCGGTGATCCAGGGCCCAAGCACGATCAGGCCAGCCACACTCACAGACAAGTAGGCCAAGGTCATGGCCAGGATGGCGGCCGTCCGCAACTTCCCGGCAAGTGCTGCGCTGCGCCATCGAGGGATCATCACACTGGCGATGGCTTCGGTTGGGGCAGCCAGCACATCAGTCAGGGTCGAGACCACGACATAGACCCCAAGGTCAGCCGTCGTAGCCAGGATTGGCAGCAGGAGCCGATCTGATCGCAGGGCAGCGAAGTTGGCGAAGGATGCGACCCATAGCCGACGACCAGTTCGACGCAGGACTCGCAAGGATTCCAGCTGACTCGTCTCCACAGTGCGGGTCGGCCGCCCGTTACGAAGGTGCAGAACGAGAGACACTCCCCCTCGGGCCAGCCCGTACAGCAGGAGCCAGACGGGCACGGTGCGAATGTCGGTGACCGATAGGCCAGCCACTCCCGCCAGGATCAGTCCACCGACAGTGGCGGTTGACAGCAGCACCAGTTGGGACCGATTGGAGTTGATTGCCACCGAGCGGAAGCTGGCGTCCAGCATGGTGGCAATGGCCATCAGAGCGGTGGGCAGGCCGAATACAAAGATGGGGTCGAGGCGGCCAAGGTCGGCGGTCAAGCCGACCACAGTCATCAATGCTCCAATGATGAGAGCCACCGCTCCTTGTCGAGAAGCCGCTAGCCAGACAAAGGGAATGGTCTTGTCCATCTTCTGCTCGTTGAAGACAATGGGGACCGACTTGTCTATCCCCAGCAGCAGGAAGGTGCTGAGGAAAAATGCAGCCTGCATGCCTGCGGCCAGGGCTCCACGCTGGCTCGGGTCAAGGGTCCTGGCGGCAATGATGTTGGTCAGGATGGACAGGAGAAGGACCACACCGTGGGAAGCAACGGCGTGGGAAACCTGAGATCGGGCGCTGGCCGCGGAGCGACCTTTTTGCTCAGCCAGTTCGACCGGCATCGCTCTCACTGTCAGTCCCAAGGTCGGTCCCGCTAGCTGAACTGGCTCTACCGGCTGCACCTGCCCATTGTTCGAGGGCGGAACAGACACGTTCAATCTCATCGGTGGAGAGCAGTGGATCCATTGGTAGCGAAGCAATCACGCCAGCTGCGCCTTCAGCAACCGGGCAGGCACGACTGAATTGGGTGTAGGCCGAGTAATGGCTAACGGCGCGTGGGTAATGAACACCAACGGAGATGCCAAGCTCGGTCATATGTGTCCGGAAGGCATCTCGATCGCCGTCAACGCGCACCACATATTGGTGAAAGACCGACCCTGGTCGATAGCTGAGGGGGGTCAGAGTTGGGTGTTGTTCCAGGCATGCGTCGTAGCGACTGGACAGCAGCTGCCTTGACTCGTTCCACCCTTGCAGCTGGGTCAGCTTCACTTCCAGGATGGCTGCCTGCAAGCTGTCGAGTCGGCTGCAGTAGCCAACCATTTCGTGATCAAACTTCGATGTTCGACCATGGTTGGCCAAGACCCCGATCCGGTGGCGAATTTCGCTGTCGGTGGTGACAACGGCCCCTCCGTCACCAAAGGCCCCCAGGTTCTTGCCGGGGTAGAAACTGAAGCAGGCAACATCACCAGCCTGACCGGCTCGGGCATTGGGCCGGTCTGGGTAGGAGGCGCCATGTGCTTGGGCTGCGTCTTCGATCACCTTGAGGCCCTCGCGCCGCCAGCCTTCGATGGTGGCGGCGTCAAGGCAATGGCCATACAGATGCACGGCGATGATGGCCTTGGTCTTGGCTGACCGGGCACCGTTCACGGCGTCGGTGGACAACAGCATGGTGGAGGGGTCGACGTCGACGATGACCGGTGTTGCTCCCACGTGAATCACCGCTTCGGCGGTGGCGACGAAGGTCATGGAAGGGAGGATGACCTCGTCACCGGGTCCAATTCCTAGGGCCCGCAAGGCCAGCGAAAGTGCATCGGTTCCTGAGGCGCAGCCAACCGCATGGTCCACTCCCTGGAAGGCAGCGAAGGCGGCCTCGAAGGAAGCGACGGCTGGGCCACCGATGAAGGAGCTGGCGTTGATCACTCCCCGCATCGCTGCCTCAATCTCGGTTTCGATGCTCTGGTGCATCCGGGTCAGGTTCAGCAACCCAATGTTTGCAAGCTCAGTGGGTTTTGCTGCGTGTCGTTCGGTATCAAGCATCAGGATCAGGCTCCGTACTGGTTGTCGGCGGGAATCTTGATGGTCGTTCCATCCAATTCGAGTGAGGCGGCGAGGGCTTCGAGCTGGCTGGCCACCCGCAGTCCGCTGTGGCCGGTTGCCACTGGCTCGTTTCCGTTGAGGCAGGCACCAACGAAGTCGTCGATTTCTCGGCTTAGTGGTTCTTCTAGCGACAACCTTGGGATCTGGATTGAGCCTGGCCGGGTTTGCCACGCATGATCAAAGGCTCCGTCAAAGGCCCCTTCTGAGCCGTCCTTTGCGACCTCGGATATGGCTCGTGATTCATATATCTCGACCTTGCGGTCAGACGAGACGTCGTCATAGACAGCCATCTTTTCGCTGCCGACCACCACCACACTGCGAATCTTGCGGGGGTCCAGCCAGGACACATGGAAGTGGCTGACGGCCCCGGAGGCATAGTCAAGCTTGCCGAAAACAACGTCGGCCAGAGATGGTTGCAGGAAGGTTCCGCCCGAGGCGGTGACCGAGGTTGCTGGCGCCTCAAAGAGGTGATCGAAGATGGACAGGTCATGGGGTGCGAGGTTCCACATGGCGTCACAGTCTGATCGGATCCGGCCCAGGTTGAGTCGCTGTGAATAGGCGTAGAGCGGGTCGCCGAGTTCGCCTCCTTGCACCAGTTGTCGCAGGAAGCGCACTGGTTCGGAATAGAGGAAGGTGTGACCGGGCATGGCCACCACTCCTTGCTTGGCTGCCTCATCCACAATGGCTCGGGCATCAGCGAGGTTGGTGGCGAATGGTTTTTCGATCAGGACGTGTCGACCAGAGGAGACAATCTGCAGACCGAGCGCGCCGTGGCTGGCGGCCGGGGTGGCCACAACAATGGCCTGGATGGTTGGGTCGTTGAGGACCTCATCTACCGAAGCGCAGGGCCGTGCCCCGAATCGACCGGCTAACGCCTTGGCTGCTTCGAGGTCGGAATCAACAATGGCCTCAAAGCTCGATCGTTGATTTCCCGCCAGGTTGCGCGCCAAATTGGCGCCCCAATACCCGGCACCGATTAATGCAGTTCCCACCATGATTCAATTCGCCGTTCCCTCCTCGTCAAGCAGACAGTCGCCACAACCGGTTGGTTGTTCCCTCACGAAGACCGCTCAACTCAGATCAGGCCCCCACCTCGGCCCGCCATCCGTACCCAGAGTGGACCACATGACCGCTCACGGTGTCAAGATCAGGGTCAAGATCGGGGCCAAGACTGAAACACAGGGTCAAGGCTGAAATACAGAGTATTGACGGCTGTTTTCCTCAGGCGAAGAACCGGTAGAGCTCGGTTCCTGCGGCTTCGGTTATTGCATCGGGCACATTTTCATCGACAAGGAGGGCAGTGAGGCGCCCGAGGGTCTCGCCAGCGTCTCGCTGAGCATCTGTCACTGGACCGGAGAGTCGGGAGCGAACAACTGGTTGACTGGTTGCTCCGAGCCGCTCCTTGAACTGCACCAGGCCAGGTTGGGCCACTGGTGTTCGCCCCAAGTCCAAGGAGGTGCAGCCAATGTCCAGGGCGTGACTGGCCGCACCAAAGGCCACCGCGTGATTGGTGCCAATATTGCGATGAGCCGGATCACTGGCGGAGAACTTGTAATAGAGCGTGTCCTCGTGACGCAGCACAATGGCAGCGGAGGAAAGCGAGCCCTCTCGTTCCACCTTGATGACCCAGCCGTTGCCGGTGTCAAAGAAGCGGTCGGCGATGGCATGAAACAAGGCCCGTGGCTGGGGCAGCAACTGGTGTCGGTACTTGCGAACCCCAAGGTGAAGGTCAAAGAAGTCATTCACTGCTTGGGGCTCGGGGTCAGCCCAAACCGTGAATCCTTCTCGTTCCACCTTGCGGATCCGGTTGCGGGTATTGGATCCACAAGCCGCCAAGAGGGTGTCTCGGCCACAGCCAAGATCGATGGTGTGCCACAGGTGACTGGCGTTGGCTTGCCACCGCTCACCGCTTGGTGCTTGTGAGGCTTCCGTGATGACTTCGGTTTGTAGTTCTTGGTCTTCCAGGTGGGAGTAAAGGACGTCTGCAAGGGATGCATTGGCGCCGGGCAGTTCGATCAGGTCGCAGAACGGCAGACACCGAATCCGGGGTCCTCGAATATCGTCGACGACGACAAACGGGAGTGCAGCTTCCAATGTTTGGCCCTGCTCGATTCTCCCATCCTGTTCGATGGCGGCTGCTTGGAAACTAAATCCGTAGGTATCGGCCAGAGACTCAAGCCAGGGCGACGAGAGGAACAGTCCGACAGGTGAGCCCGCAACGAGCCCGGCCCAGCGTGGATCGCTGAGGGGATCGATGACCGTGACCTCTGGTTGCCTTGCTCGTTTCTCAGTCATGTCCGGCCATCCACTTGGATTGGGTAAGCGTTCCAGCCGAGGGCGAGCCGGCCCGGGACGAGCCAGCAGGACTGACAATGCCCGACCAGTGCCACGTCAGGTTTCGTCGTCGCAGACGCCGCAACAAGCCCAGTACCCAGAGCTGCAGATTTCGCTTGGAGGGCTTCCACTCTTGTTCAACATTCGTCAGCGCGATCCCGAAGCCTTCAGGTGTTGGCCGGTAGCAGTATTGGGCGGTTGCCACCTGCCCAATCTCCATTCGGAATGTCACCGTTCCTTCAGTGCTGTTACTTGGAACAGGGTCTTCCAAGAGGGGTTGAAATGTCCATTCCAGGTTGCCGCCTGATTCGTCAGCAGTCTTGTCCTCCAGCTGATGCTCCCCTTGCGGGTTGAGTCCGACCACGAAGCAGCGAGCCGCGTAGCGGGCGGCGTAGCGTCGCTTTCCCCCCAACGGCAAAGCGAACCTTGCCGGTGTCAGCGCCTGGCCGTCAATGGCAACCTCTACCCGCGATGTGCGGCGCAATAAGCCAAATCCATCAACCTGGAGAAAGCGAAGCAGAGCCAGGTTCTGGATAGCTGGCGTGGGGATGAATTGGCGAAGAACGCGGTCGCTTCCCCGTTCCTGATCAACTCGGAAACTGACGGTTCGTCCATCATCAAGTTGGAAGCTGGCGTCAATATCGATCCGGTCAGCGGCGATCTCCCACCGCTCAACCATCACTGGGGTGAGGTGGAACCCGGCCCGTTCGAGGTTGGCATAAGCCGGGTCAGTGTCAAACCATTCTCGGTCGAGGCCAATCTCGGGGTCCAGGTACAGGTCAACTCCGGCCGGAGTATGCACCAGGGCGGCGAAACAACCGGCTGCCCTGCCGGTGCTTGGTGAGTCGCATGACAGATACTGGAGTTCAATCGAGTCAAAGGTGGGGTCCCCGGAAATGGGGATTTCCAGAAAGGACCGAACGGGTGAGTCAAGAACCAGAAAGACCGGTGACTCCGCTGCGCTGCTGGCGGACTCAACGTTCTCGCCGGGCCCTGCGTTGTCAGCCGCCCCTGCGTTCTGCGCGGGACCTCTGCGCACAGCGTTGCCGCGACTATCCCCAGATCCAATGGACCTATCCACGTGACTCCCTCCACCACCGGCCGAGCTCATTCCGTCGGCTTCCTCACCGTAGTGCAAGTACGCTGTGGGGGTGAAGCCGACGTCCTGGACTCGAAGGCGCTGGCTGGTCATAGTGGGGGCAATATTGTTTCTCGTGGTGGCTGGTTGGAGCGTGCGCTCGTTCGTATTTCCCGCGCAAGACCATCCAGAGTCAGCTGACGCGGTAGTGGTCTTTGCCGGAGACCTGCCGGGTGAACGGATTGACCGGGCGGTTCAGCTGATGGAAACCGGGGTGGCCCAGACCCTGGTTATTAGCGAAGGCAGTCGGGGTTGGGGGCACGGCACCGCGGTGGAGCAGTTGTGTGACCGCGGCTCTGACGAGTTCAAGGTGATCTGTATTGTTCCAAATCCCGATGACACCATTGGCGAAGCGGTGATCTTTAGCCAGGTGGCGGCGAGCAACGAGTGGGACCATGTCATCGTTGTCACCTCTGATGCCCATCTGACTCGGGCGGCATTGTGGATGGCTCGCTGCTTTCGTGGCGAGGTCTCCCAAGTCGGTGCTGACAGCAAGGCATCCAGCCGCTATGGACATGAGTGGTTGGGCACGGTGCACGCCAAGCTTTTCAACCGATCATGCCCTGGCTCCACCGACGGTGAGGTCACCAAAACCTGGGACATACAGCCACTGTTTCCGCCAGAAGAAGAGGTCATCACCCAGCCAGTGATTCCCGGATCAACAGTCAATCGGGTTCGTCCCGAACACGATGACAGTCTGAGCGAATGTCAGGACTGGGTTGGCCGCCGGTTTGTGATGACGGTGTACTCGGTGCCAATCAACAATCCTGCTACTCGCACCGTTGCTGACCTGGCTGAGGAGGGATTCACGCATGTTGGGCCTTGGTATGTGGAGGATCGTTGGGAAAGCGGGCAGGCCGCAGCCGAGCTTGGATTATGCACGGTTTTTCCGGTTGGCCCTGCGCTCAGCAAACAAGACGCCATGCTCGACGTACCAGCGACCCTGGCCCAAGTAGTGGCCGATATGGAAGCGGCAATCGCAAACCCAGCATTGAACGAGTCGATCTCGATGTGGTCAATTCTTCCCGAGGAGCTCAATACCTACCGTCGCGACGAAGCCGAGCTGTTCTACCAATTGACCGAGACAGTTCGGGAGAACGATCCCTTAGGTCGTCCCGTCTACATCTACTTGCAAAGCAATGCTGATGAGCTCCAGTTCGAATTGCTGGCACAAGAGACCGAGGTTCTGGGCCAAGGCAACTATCTCTCAACCAACGGACTGCACAACGAACGCGTCTACCTGAAGGCCTCAATCCTTCGATCGATTGCTGCTCGTGAAGCGATGGGCGAGTTGGATGATGCAGTAATGCCGGTGGTTGAGCATCGCATCCACTCCGGCGTTCTCGATCCGGCTCTGGTTCCTCATATTGAGTCCTGGGTCCGTCACGACCTGTTCACCTCCATTGTCAATGGTGCCGATGGGTTCATTGCTTTCTCCGGCTTTCCGCCCAAGGAAGATCAGCCGACTTTCGATCGTTACAACGATGCCTACACCCAGGTGGTTGGGGAAATTGTCAAGACCAACATGTTGGATCTCTATGCGCAGGGAACCCCCGACCTGACGGTGACCGGTTTGGTGACTGCTGGGCCAGCAACCCTGTCAGCCAAGGTCTTCTTCATTCCGGATCGAGGCAATCCGGTTGAAACCTTCGATTCCTTCAGTCTGCGGGCCTGGGACCTCGACGGCAGCAAAACGATCCTGCTCGTCAATCACGGCAGCGATCCGATCACCGTGAAGCTGGAAGGAGTCCAGCTGACCAGTGACGGTCAAGACTCGGAGCGAGATTCACTCTTGCAAGAGCTGCTCAGCGGCGAGACCTATGAGCTTTCCAATGGTGAGGTGACGGTCTCGCTCCCGGCCTGGGGAGTGGTCGTCCTCACCTATCCGGCCAGCTGATTTCAGGAGCCGGCCATCAGCCACTATCCTGGTCAGCGGAGGGAACGATGAGGGATGAGGGCGGTTCGCGAGGACCAGATTCTCGTGCGTTGGATTCGCATGAGTCAGATCTACATGAGCCAGGTCTGCATGAGCCACTGGTCGAGGTGGTGTCGATGCCGCGCTCCAAACGCGGTTTTGATCTGGTGGTAGCCAGTGCTGCCTTGCTCGGCCTTTCTCCGGTACTGATTGCAGTGGCGGTTGGCGTTCGTATGAAGCTTGGCTCGCCGGTAATCTTCTCCCAAGACCGAGGAGGGCTCGGCGGGCGAACATTCAAGATTCACAAGTTCCGGACCATGACCGGTGAGACCGATGCCGATGGCAATCCTCTTCCCGACGACGAGCGCCGCCATCCTTTCGGGGACTTCTTGCGAGCCTCTAGCCTGGACGAGCTACCTGCCCTGCTCAATGTCTTGCGAGGTGAGATGAGTATTGTTGGCCCTCGACCTCTGATGGCCAAGTATTTGGAGCGGTACTCCCCCGAACAGATGCGTCGCCATAGTGTGCTACCGGGCCTTACTGGGGTGGCCCAGGTGCAAGGAAGAAACGCCTTGAGTTGGGAAGAGAAGTTTGCTCTCGACTTGGAATATGTCGACTCACAATCCCTCCTCGTTGACCTGCGAATCTTGAAGGAGACTGTCGGTGCGGTACTAAGCCGCGGCGGAGCCGATGGCATTGACCACACCGAAGAGTTCATGGGCTCTGGTCCAGCATCGACTTAGGTCATCTCGTGTTCTAAGCCCGATCTTCTAGTGCTGGTGCAGCACGATTCCGGTCTTGTAGATCAGGCGGTCGTTGGTCTTGTTCGCCGAGAATGATTGACGCCCGTGCAAGACCCGGTTGTCTCTCCAGGCTGCCGCCTGGCCGGGCTGCATCTGGGCCAGAGCGAAACTACTGGAGTCCAGGCGTGAGTCCACATAGTCCAAGAAACGTTGGTTCAGTTCCAAACCCTCTGTGCCCTGGTCGGGGTCCGCACAGAAGTAATTGAAGTTCAGATCAACACTTCCGTCGTCGGAAATTTCCATGATTGGCCGATCCTTGAAGTCTCCGGCTTTGGAGTAGCAAACCTTTGTGCTTCGCAAGTCAGCCAGAAGCTTCGGATCATCGCGTTCCAGTTCCGTCACCAGTTGGCGACCAGAAACAAAGTAGGTGGCTCCCCCTTCGCTGGCCGCATGCTGGCAGTAGAACATCATGAGTCCCGCGCCAGTCGAAACGTAGGACTCGTCGGTGTGCAGGGGTTGGGCATTCTTGGAGTGCCGAAACGCGTCCATGTCCGGAATCTCCTCCACATAGCGAATCTCTTGCCAGCGCTCACCGTTGGGGGCACCAGCCTCCTCGTAGTCCTCGCCAGCCTCAATGGGCACTCCCATGGTCTCCACCATTGAATCGAAGTAATTGCGTAGTTCGGCTTCGTCCAGTAGCCCCAAGTCTCGCTTGGGCTTGATCATCAGCACCTCGGTATCGGCCAGTTCGTCCAGTACCCGGCCAGCATCCACAACAGGGTCCGCACCCTCAATTTCCACTGTCTTAAAGAACCTCATCAAACCTTTCCTCCGTTTCTCATCAAGTCTGTTTCAACTTCTCTCACTTGCGAAACCCGCTACCAGCGAATGGGCTCGTTCAATGCCAGACAAGCTGACGATGACCGACACCACTTGCGGGTTGGCCACCACTCGATCAAACGAACCTTGGCGGTGCTCGGCCGAAATCTGACCGCCAGCAAATGGACGGATGGCCAGGATGGGGCAGGCGGCGCTCAAGGCCACGGCTTCGGGATCGGCCGGGTCTGGCTCCAGGTCGTTGAGGTAGATGGACAGCCCGTCCACCAGTGGAGGTGATCCTGCTTGACTAACCACCAGCCGTTGGCCAATTCGAGTCCGGTAGGGAAAGCCGACTACTGCGCCGATCAGACCCTCCCCAATCATGGTGTTGAAGGTGTCCTGAATCAGTCCAGCATCTCGCTCAATGAGGGCAAGGCAGACCGCTTCGTCTTCGGGGACCTTGGTGCGGATCAGCCATTGCACAACCTCTAGATGCTCAACCCCGAGGCGTAGGCATTCGTCTTCGACCTTGCTTCGGAATCGTTGTGGGCTGAACTCCAGGTCATCCCAAGAGGGCTCAGCCAGCTTGACCACATGCTTGAATCCATAGCCCCAGCTAGCAGCCTTTTTCAGGGCCGACACATAGGTGTCGTCGCTGCCGTATTCCCACGATGAATGATGGCTGTCAATGCCGAGCTCATGCAGCTGGGTCAGGAACTTCGCCGCTCCTGGTCCATCATCGGTTGTGCTCAGATCAGTCATCCGCATCGCGCCGAAGCAGACGCGCGACAACCCTGTTTCGGCCAGCCGATTCGGTAGCCCGTCCGCTGCACCGGCGCTACTCACTGGGCTAGCACTACTCATTGGACTAGCACCGCGTCAGAGGCGACAGCCCACGTGTCTCTCACGCTGGCCACAAAGCGGGCGGCGACCGCTTCCATCTCGACCTGGTCAAGGGCGGTCTGTGGGTAGACAAAGGTGATGTCCAGGCATCCCGTTTCGTCGATAGCGGCGCTGATGGCCAGAGGGTGATCACGATTGTTCTCGGGCAAGGTGTCGGGTCCCTTATCCACCTCGAGAATGCGAAGATACTGCAACGGCTCGGACTCAATGGCCCGGCCAATGAAGTTGAACAGGACCGACCCCGGTTGCAGTAGTCGGTCGCGGCTCGGCGGCTCACTTGACTCACTATCGCTGGGCTGACTCTTGCCGGGCTGACTATCGCTGGACAGGTCTGGCAAGTCTGACTCGGGGCCACTCGGCTGCTCATTTACCAGCAGGTCATAGGTCCAGTTGTTGCCTATCTGCTGGGTCAAGCTGGCCTGGCCCTCACCAGCGAGGGCCAAGTGAGGCTGGGATGGGTCGACCCACACGGGGCAATAGCTGAGGAAGAATCCGAGGGTTCGAGCCGAGTCAACATCAGCGACCTGGCGCCGGCCGTGGCCGAGACAGTCGAAACGGACGACCGAGCCGGATGCCAAGTTGGAAGCCGGGTCAGACGTCAGCGGGGCCAGAGCCTGAGCCAGGCTGAGCAAAAGCTTGGCTTGTGGCTGGCCTTGCCCACCCGACAAGATTGAGGCCGAGTCGGCCTTGTCCAGTTTGACCTTGAGTTGGGTAGCCGACTCGTTGAGTTGGTGGTGAGGGCCCTCCAGCTGGGGGAAGGTTCGCAACGGTCCAAGCTCATCGGCCAGAGCGCGCCAGCGGTAACGTGCGCTGTCTGCTCGAGGGCTGTCGCCCCACTGGCTCATTGCCAGACTCCAACCCGAGTACGCGCTCGGCGCCGGGCCCATCTCGCTGCCAACCGCTCCGACAAGCCGGTCGAACTCCGAGACCAGCTGCAAGAGCGAGAGTCGATCCGAGATCATGTGATGCAGCAACAGCATGACTTGTTGCTTGGATCCAGCCGGTCGCATGGAGCCGATCAGATCTGACTCGTCGTAGAGACAGAATGCGGCCACTGGTCCATCAACCAGATCAAGGGAGTGCTGGAGCTGGCGAGCATGCGCAGCCCAGCTCAGGGTCGGATCCTCACTGGCAGCGATGTCTGGACCTGTGACGTGGCTGACAGCAACGGTCGATTCCTGTCCGACCAGCTGCACGGCGGCGGTCGGGTCAACAGAGCTGAAACGGGTACGCAAGACGCCGTGGCGTTCCACCAGCCTGGCCACGATACGTTCAAACTCGACCATGTCCAGCGGTCGGTCCACACCCAACATGAGCGAGACATTGAAGTACATGGGGTTGGCCGAGTGTCGTTGCAGGAACCGGCGTTGGGCAGGAGCGAGGGGAACCTCTCCCTGCACCTCCTCCAAAGCGGCACTGCTGTGCACGCCCTGGTCCAGGGCATGGCTGAGTTTGGCCACGGTTGCATTGTCAAAGACCAGGTCCAGCGGGATTTCCTGATCAACGAAGTTGCCGAGACGATCGGCCATCCTGGCTACCTGGAGTGAGTCACCACCCAGTTCGAAGAAGTCATCGTCATCGCCAAAATCGTCGGTGCCAAGAAGCTGCACCCAGACTTGACGCACGGCGTCACTAACCGATTGGGCTTCAAGCTCGGGGCCAGTGTCGGCGGCGATGGCTTGAGCCAGGAACGGGCTTTCTTCATTCTTGTCACGCTCCACCCGTGCAGCCAGATCAGTGGTCGAGACATAGAGCACGGGTTCGCTGCTGAGCAATACCCGCTTGAAGATGCCGAGCCCGTCTTCGGGGCTGAAGGAATGCAACTCATCAACCAGGTCCAGCTCACTGTCTTGGTCTTCTCGGAATGATTGGGCGGCGCGGACCGACATGCCAATATCAGTCCAGTCGTCCCAAGCAACAGTGACCAGCCGGTCGGTGTCGAATGCTCCGAAGTGGGCGAAGGCTTCGATATAGCTGTTGGCGGTGACATAGCCGACCTGGCCAAAGCGGTTGTGGTAGAGCTCGGAGGCGATCGAGCTGGACAGCAGAACGAAGTCGGTCTGGTGGCCTTGCAGCGCGGTGCTAAGTGCTCCCGCTCCATACACCTTGGCCGAGACAGCGTCGTCGGCGGCTCGATGACTGCGCCGGTGGATTGCGCCTGCCTGGTCGGCGACACCAGCTCCGAAGAAGACTCCGTTGATCGGGCCGTTTTGTGCGACCGCTGCCTGGATGACGGCGCTCATCTGTTCCGGGTCAGCAGCATCGGCTTGGTGGATACTGACGGCGCATGCCTTGGCTTCGATGGCTTCCAGCAGGTCCAGGCGACGTTGGGCTTCGCTATTCTCGCCGGTGCCTGGTTGGCCGGAGTCAGAGTCAGAAACAGGGACGGGTCGTCCGGATCGGCTGGTGAGGGTCAGCTTGGCTCCGAAGTTTTCGGCCAGGTAGCCGGCAATGCTGAGTCCAACTCCGCCGAGACCACCGACCAGCAGGTAGTGGCCGCCTTGGCGAATGGGCAGATCATTGTCCCCGGGCAAGGCTTGCTCGTCCAGGACCACGCCGGGACTCCAACAGCGAGTACCCCGGACCGCAAGCACGGGTTGGGATTGGCCGCTCAAAACGGTCCGAAGCTGACCGAGGTCGGACTGGCGGTCAATGTCGATCAGGCTGGTGGAGATTCCTGAGTATTCCAGTGGGATGACCTTGATTGGGCCCAACAGCGCGGTGCTGGAGGGGTCAACTACTTCGTTTCCGGTGACAGAGAAAGCGTCGCTGCTGACCGACGTCAGGCGAACATGGCGGCCTTGGGAAACAGGAGCCAGTACCCGGGCGAACCCGAGTAGGGCATGGGCTCCACTGTTGAGGGCTGAGCTCACGTCGTTGACGGTGGTCAGCTTTGGCTGTGAAGTCGGCGCCATGGTGCTAGCTACGTGGAATACATGCAGATCATTTGCTGGGGTCGTCGCTGTTGTTGTTCCTGACGCTGTTGCCGTGACTGAAGAGGCCGTTGGCGTGACCGGTTGTGAAACAGTCTGGAGAACCAGCGCAAGGGCCTCCTCATCCAGCACCCCATCTCGGTCGCTGACTTCGGCAAGTGGAATGAAGCGTCCGTTGGCACCTTCGATGTGGAGAGCATCACAGACCTTGTCCAGGACCCAGCCTTCGTGGCCAATGACGATGATCTCTGGCGAGGGGGTAGTCGCGTCATTATTGCCACCGGATGTTGGCAATACGGTGGTCCAGCTGCGTCCGTACAGCCAGCGATCGCGGTGCTGGCGGCTTGTAGCACCAGCTTGGTTTGCGTCAGTCCGGTTTGTGTCAGTCCGGGTTGCGCCTGGACCAGCATCATCTCCAAGTAGAGGTGCCAGCAGATGTCGTCGTTGGGGTAGCCAGCATGGCTTGGAGTCAAGGACCGAGCCTGGTGCTTCGGCTTTCTGGTGGGATAGGACTTTGCCTTGCGCCAGGAGGTCTGGTGGTGCGGCAAAGGTGACACCGTTGCACCAGAGAGCGCCAAGTCCATCCAGCAGGGCGGCCACTGGTTGTCGACGGTCGCCCTGGTTCAAGGAAAGAGAGACCGGTTCTAGTCGCTCAACTGTGCCGAGAGGAGACGAAGCTGTACCGGATGAGGCAGCCTTGGATGAGGCAGCAAGAGCGAAGCTGGACAGGGTTGAGCCCGGTCCAAGTTCCACCAGCAGCAACGGACCGGTGTCAGCCAAAAGTCCAGCTATTGGCGCTGGCTTGCCCAGGTGTTCCAGACATTGCCAGAAGCGAACCGGTGAGCGCATCTGGGTGGCCCAGTGTGCGGGATCAGTTGCCTGTTCAGGTGTCAGCCATTGGCCAGTCAGGTTGCACATGACGTCGATGGTCGGGGCCTGGAAGGCAAGCTCGTTCAAGGTTTGCTGGAACCGGGTGGCGGCCTTATCCATCATGGCCGAGTGGAAGGCGTGGGAGGTTTGCAGCACCTTGGATCGATGTCCGGCGTCGGTGAGGAAGGCCTCCAGCCGAGCAATGGCCTCGAAGGGGCCGGAGGCAACCGTGGATTGGCTGGTGTTCAGGGCAGCGATCTCGACCACGGAGCTGCTGCCTGCCAGATTCACCGCAGGATTTGCCGTCTGGTTGGCTTGGTCCGGGACCCTCTGGTTGGCTTGGTTAAGGAATGTTCGTAGTTGGGCTTCGCTGAGTTGGGTGGCCAGCATGGCTCCTGCAGGCATGGCGGCCATGCAGCGTCCGCGGGCGGCAACGGCCCGCGCCCCGTCTTGCCAGCTCAAGCCTCCGGCAACCACCAGGGCGGCGAACTCGCCAATACTGTGGCCAAGAACGGCGCTTGGCTTGCAGCCCACCTCGTCCATCACCGAGGCCATGGCCAGCTGATGGGTGAAGATTGCGGGCTGGGTCAGCTCGGTCTGGCGTAGGCGGGCCACGGCGCCAGCATTGGACCGGTTGTCCGCCAAGAGGTCACCGACATCGATGCCCTCAAATTCGAGGAAGAACTGGGCGATTTCTTCGTACCTGGCACGAAAGCTTGGGGCGTAGTGGCCCAGGCCGTTGGCCACGCCGGGGAACTGGGCTCCTTGGCCGCTGAACAGCCAAACCTGCGATGGGTCCGGCCCGGCAACACCACTGCGGGTTGGTGTGAGCGGACGCTCTGATCCGGCCTTGAGGGTGACAGGGCTTAACGTGAACGATCGTCGGATCTTGTGGGGGGTGCGCCCTGACCACAGGGTGTCCACGGCAGCGTCGCTCACCGGACCGGGCTCTGACCAAGACCGGAGTGCTTCGATGCTCAGGTCGGCGGAAGTCTCACTGGTGGCGCTGGCCAGAACAAGTCGAGGTGCAGCGGCCGCTACGTGCGGAACGGTGAGTGGCGGCTCGGAAATGACCACGTGGGCGTTGGTGCCGCCAATACCAAAAGCACTGATTCCGGCTCGACGAATGCCAACCTCAGCTGGGTCCCATTCCTGGGTCGAGTCGGCAACGACGAATGGGCTGTTGGCGAAGTCGATGGCCGGGTTCGGTTGTTCATAGTGCAGGGTCGCCGGGATTTGGCCGTGCTTGACGCATAACACCGCCTTGATGAATCCGGCGATCCCGGCGGCGGCATCCAGGTGCCCAATACTGGACTTGATGGATCCAATGCGGCAGAAGCCAACCTCGTCGGTGTGCAAGCGGAAGGCCCGGGTCAGGCCTTCAATCTCGACCGGGTCACCCAGGTTGGTTCCCGTTCCGTGGGCTTCGACATAGGTGACTTCTCGACTGTCGATCCCGGCGACCGAATGGGCCATGGCCACTACCTTGGCTTGCCCAGCTCGGCTGGGTGCGGTGTAGCTGATCTTGTCACCGCCATCGTTGTTGATGGCTGATCCGTCGATGACGGCGTGGATGGTGTCGCCGTCATTGAGTGCGTCCGAGAGTCGCTTGAGGATGACGGCACCGCTCCCCTGGCCCAGGGTGGTGCCGTTGGCGCCAGCGTCAAAAGCGCGGCAGCGGCCATCGGGCGACAGGATCATGCCGTCCTGGTAGAAGTAGCCGATTCCTTGACGGAAGTTGAGGCTGACTCCGCCGGCGATGGCCATGTCGCATTGGAATTCCAACAGGTGCTGGGCGGCGAGGTGTACGGCGACCAGTGATGTTGAGCAGGCCGACTGCAAATTGAGCGCTGGTCCGGTCAAGCCAAGTTTGAAGGCCACTCGGGTAGCTAGGAAGTCTCGGTCGTTGCCGATCATCTGGTCAAAGGCAGTGAGTGAGTCGGAGTAGTCGGGCTCACCCAGCAGGGCGGCGTAGTCGACCGGGTTGCAGCCGGCAAAGACACCCGTATTCCGTGAAGCGACATTCTTCGACGAACCGTTGTCGCTACCGGCAAGGGGTGGATAGCCAGCGTGTTCCAATGCTCGGTGGCAGGTTTTCAAGAACAGGCGGGCCTGGGGATCGGTCTTGGCTGCTTCGCGTGGCGACATGGCGAATCGCCTTGCATCGAAGGTGTCATAGCCGTCGATGATCGAGCCTCGGGGTACAAACCCTGGCTTGGCGATGACTGACTGGGGGATGCCAAGTTCGGCCAGTTCTTCTGGGCTGAAGGTGTGCAGTCCGTCCTTCTGGGCCAGCAGGTTGGCCCAGAGCTCGTCGGTACTGTTGGCACCGGGAAACTGGCCCGCCATGCCGACAACAGCAATTCGCTCAAACTCAGCCTCATCTGCTGAGGCAGGCTGTGCTACCAGATCTGTGTCTGCCGCCGCATCCACCATCAGTCGTCCAAGCTTTCGAGTCCGGCGACTTGTCGGGTGGCTTGCCGCCGTTTCCGTTGCGCAACGGCGCGCCGCCGTTGCACATTCCCGTCTGGCGAGTGCGCAGTATCTCGAAGGTCAATCACCAGATCGTCGTCACTCTTGGCCAACAACTCCGCCTGGTCAGCCACCGTCGGTGCATCCAAGATGTCGGTGACGGTGATTTCTCGACCGGCCACCTCGCTGAGTCGCACGGCCAAAGCAATGGCTAACAAGGAGTGCCCGCCAGCGGCAAAGAAGGGGACATCACGGCCTACGGACTCAATGTCGGTGAGACCACGCCAGATTTGGGCCACGACTTCTTCGCGTTCCCCCAGGGGCGAGTTGCTGGTCAGGCCCCGTGTGACCGTGACTGCAGGTTCGGGGAGAGCCTTGCGGTCGACCTTGCCTGCTGCGGACAAGGGCAGTGCGTCCAGCCAAACCAGATGGTTTGGCACCATATAGTCAGCCAAGGATGCCAAGAGGTGGTGGCGGATCTCCTGATCGGTCGGTCTCTGATTAGCGGGTGCGGTGTGCTCCTCGTCCGGGCTGGCATGCACCAGGTAGGCCACCAGCTGTCGTCCGGCCTTGCCTAGCTCACGATCAATGACAACACAGTGAGCGATTGCCGGGTGGGTGGACAGCGCGACCTCGATTTCACCCAGTTCGATGCGGAAGCCGCGAATCTTGACCTGGTGATCGGTTCGTCCCAGATACTGGATCTGCCCGTCAGGCAGATGGCGGCCGAGATCACCGGTCCGGTACATGATGTCTGATCCAGGCATCATCGCTGATCCGGTTCGCATCGAGGCACTGCTCACCTCGGGAATGAAGCGTTCAGCGGTCAGGTCAGGTCGGCCCAGGTAACCGCGACACACCTGCACTCCGGCAATGAATAGTTCGCCAGCCACACCCGGAGGCACCGGTTGCAGCATGCGGTCAAGAATCACGATGCGGGTATTGGCGATGGCGGCGCCAATGGGCACAAAACTCAAGTCTGACCCGGCTTGGTGATGATGCCAGGTCACATCAACTGCGGCTTCGGTTGGGCCGTAGAGGTTGTGCAGTTGGGCGTCCAGGACGCCGATGCATTCGTCAGCGAGATCCTTAGGAAGGGCCTCCCCACTGCAAACAACTCGCCGCAGCGACCTGCATTGATCGGCCAGTGGCTGCTTCTTGTCGGCGAGGCCGTCGACGAAAGCTCGCAACATGCTTGGGACGAAGTGGATGGTGGTGACACGGTCACGCTGGATCAGGGCAGCCAGCTTGGCTGGTTCCTTGTGATCACCGGGCTTGGCGATGGTGAGGCTGGCTCCAACCTGGAGTGGCCAGAACAGTTCCCAAACCGAGACGTCGAAGGTGAAGGGAGTCTTCTGCAAGACGGTGTCGGAGTGATCCAGATGGAAGGTTTCTTGCATCCACAGCAGGCGGTTGGTGATTCCACGATGCTCGTTGGCACAGCCTTTTGGCTTGCCGGTCGAGCCTGAGGTGTAGATCACATAGGCCAGGTCGCTGGTTTTGGGTTTGGGCAGACGGTGGCTAATTTCCCGACCCTGCAACTGTTCAAGGTCGACCGTGATCGTGTTGACGGTCTCAGTGGTCGTGCCGTAGCGGCTCGAAGCCAAAGCTTGGCTGTCGGCAAGACCAGCGAGCAGCACGAGCTTGGCTTGTGACTGCTCAATGATGAATCGTGCCCGTTCGGCCGGATAGTCCGGGTCGATTGGGCAGTAGGCGGCCCCGGCGTAGAGGGTGCCGTAGATGGCCACCATCATTTCGAGGCTGCGATCGGCCACGATGGCTACCACGTCACCATTGCCAACTCCGGCCTCGACCAGCTGGTCGGCTTGGTCCAGGGCCAGCCGCTTGAGTTGTCCGTAGCTAAGTGTTTCTTGACCGAAGGTAAGGGCGGGGGCTCGGGGGGTTCGCTCAACCTGGGCATCGAAGAGGTCGATCAGGGTGGCATCGCTTGCGGTGGCATTGCTGGCGGTGGCATTGCTGGCGGTGGCTGGGCTGGCTGCTTGGTCCTGGCCATCGGGACGGTCGGTGTCATTCCAGGTGGCTAGGTCGCGTTGGTCATCCTCACTGAGGTAGGCCAGCTCGCTCAGCATGGTTTCACGCGTGGCACCTGGAGTGCCTAGTGCCCCAAGGATGGTGCGAAGGCGTTGACTGAGCTGGTTGGCTGCGTCATCATAAATCTGGCTTCGGTCGTGCTCAATGGAGACGTGCAATTGTGGTCCGCCGTAGCAGATCAAGGCCAGGGGAAAGTTGGTTTGTCCCTTGTAGGCGAAGTTCGACATGGGCCCGGTGTCGATCGAAGCCATGCGATGGTTCAGAGTTTTGTCGTCGTACATGACCAGCGAAGCGAAGAGTTCCTGATCGTGGCCAAGGCCGGAGTAGCCCTTGATGTCTGAAAGCGAGGTGGCTTCATAGTTGCGAAGGTTGTGCTGGTGGCGGGACAGGTCACCACACAGCTGGCCAAGGGTGGTGGTTGGGGTGATCGTGGCTCGGGTGGGCAGGGTGTTGATTAACAAGCCAAGCATCTGGTCGGCATCAGGATTCAGGTGACGACAGGCCCGAGTGGTGCCAAAGACAACATCACTTCGTTGGCCGGTCTCCCCGTCGTTCGTTTCGTCGTTCCAGCCGAGATGGCGATGCAGGAGGATGGCCCATGCGGCCTGCACCATGACGTTCATGGTGCATGCGAGCGACTGGGCCGTCGCCGACAAAGCAGAGGTTTGATCTTCATCCAGGTGGAACTGGGTACATTCGAAGCGGATGGTGTCGTGTCGCGGGCCAGGATCAGTTGCAGTTGCTTCTTGCAGGCTTAGCCCTTGATCGGCAGCAACACCTTGCAGATAGGTGGACCAGAAACGCCTTTGTTCGGACTGGTTGGCATTGGCCCGGGTGAGCGATGCGATGTGCTGGTCAAAGCTGGGCCGGGTCGGTGGCTGGACGACTCCTCGGTAACAGTCAGCCAAATCCGACAAAACCAAGGAAAAGGACCGGCCGTCGAGGATGGTGTGGTGGAAGGTCCAGAGAATGCGCCAGCCTTTGTCGTGACCAAGGTTGGCCAGGAGTAGGCGTTGCAATGGTGGTGCAGCAAGGTCAAAGTCGAGCAAGCGGTCGGCTTCAACTCGGGCAGACCAGACCTCTTCGGCTTCCGGGCGCCCATGAAGGGTGATGACTTCGACCGGCATCAGGTCGACGCCAACAAAGCGTGTCGGTTCCGGTTGACCTCGCCATCGGAATCCGGTTCGCAGCTCGGGGTGGCTGGCATTGACCGTGTGGAAGGCGGCAACAAGCCGATCGACATCCAGTTCGCTGGTAGCAGAGAACTGGATTTGTTCAATATCGATGCCGTGCCCGGGATTGGTGGCGGCGTGATACACCATCCCCTGCTGGAGCGAAGACAGCGCCGTTTCATGTGCAGCCATGACGCTTCCCCCAGGGCGCGCCTCTCGGCTGCTCTTCGACGACAAAACTGTCGTGTTCCCTCCATTGCTTTCCACGGTCCCCTCCGACCTAAGGATGTTGCCGCTCCGCCCTGGCTCAGCTGGTCCCTGCCCGCACCTTAGGTGATAGTTCCGAGTTAAACAAACCACCCCCCCGCTACAGGGTCTACGAGCCTCACAGCAAAGCCGCTCAAGGTACGGGGAAAACCAGTCGATGCAGAACCAAAGGCTCTGCTGTCTTTTTGCTTGGCAGGCAGGCCGACCCGCAACAGTTTCTTTTCCGGTTCCTCATACTCAGTCCTTGCTCGCCGACTGGAATGGCGCAGTTTTCCTAGCGCCATATTTCTGGCCAGCTTTCGCCTGAGTTGATGGACCATCTCCCGCCAATCCTCCCCGAAAGGGGTAGAACATGATCGCACCCGGGTACCCGCAACGTCCTGTGCATTCTGACAAGAGCTCCGGCACCAACGGTGTCGGACGACCTATTCCAACCCGCCTAAACAGTGCTAGTATTTCAACGCGACCGGGCGTGGGGCCTAGTGGCGGGATCGAAGGAATCATGGCGGAACGCGAGGCGACACGCCCTCCGGGCGACAATAGTGTTCGTGCAAGTGCCGAGACGATCTCGCGCGCTGTCGGTGGCCGCTATCGCCACCTCATCCTGGCCGCTGTTGACACTGCGGCATGGCTGGTAACCCTGTCGGCGGCAACGGCTACCCGCCTATCCATTAGCGGTGGGACCACCGATTTTCAAGGCATTGCTGCCTTGGCCGCCCTCAGCGCGGCCGTTGTCTTCTTGCTTTCGCTCACTCCGCGCTTCCATCATTCTCGAACGCGGCGCGGCTCGGCTGCTGATGCCCAGGACGTCTTCCTAACCTGGCTGATCGTCGCCCCCCTGTTGGCCTTCGCTAACTACTATCTGTTCGGCCGACCGGTGCCGACGTCGTCATTCCTGCTTGGTCTTCCCCTTGCCCTCATGCTGATGATGGGCGCTCGAATGATGTGGCGAGTTGTCTATGACTACCTGCGCCGGCCGGCCTTTGACCGCTTCCGTACCCGCGTCATCGTCTTTGGTGCCGGAGAGGGTGCGGACCAGATCATCCGAGCCATGCTGCGCGATCCCGATTCTTCCTATGTACCAGTCGCCATTCTCGATGACGATGAAGGCATGTCCAACCGCTCCATCGAGGGCGTGCGCGTCCGCGGCACCCGGGATGACCTTGCCCGAGTGGCCAAAGACACGCAAGCCTCGGAACTGCTGATTGCCATTCCCACCGCTGGTTCGGAGCTGATTCGTGACTTGGACGAGCAGGCAGACGAAGCCGGGCTCAAGACACGGGTTCTACCCACCACGACCGAACTCTTGGGCCTGCTCCAGCTTGGCGACATCCGTGAACTCACGCCCGCCGACTTGCTTGGCCGTGCCGAGGTCCAGGTCGACTTGGACTCAATTCTTGCCTATGTCACCGGTAAGCGCGTTTTGGTAACCGGTGCTGGTGGTTCCATTGGTTCTGAGCTTTGCCGCCAGCTCTATCAGCTGGCCCCGGCCGAGCTGTTCATGCTGGACCGCGACGAGACTGCCCTGCATGGTGTGCAACTCTCGCTCGAAGGCAAGGCCCTACTGGACACACCAAACCTGATCGTGGCCGACATTCGCGATACCGAGCGGGTTGATGAAGTGTTCAGTCGTTTCAAGCCCGAAGTCGTCTTCCACACTGCGGCCCTCAAGCACTTGACCCTGTTGGAGAATCATCCCAGCGAAGGGATCAAGACCAATATCGCCGGCACCAAGAACCTCCTTGATGCTGCTGTCGTCAACGACGTTGATTACTTCGTCAATATCTCAACCGACAAGGCCGCTGATCCGACCAGTGTTTTGGGCGCCACCAAGCTGATGGCAGAGCGGTTGACTGCTCGCACCGCCGCCCGTTCGTCGGGCAAATTTGTGTCGGTCCGCTTTGGCAATGTGCTTGGTTCGCGGGGTTCGGTGTTGCCAACCTTCCGTGAGCAGATCGCCATCGGGGGGCCGGTGACGATTACTCACCCCGATGTGACTCGCTACTTCATGACCATTCCCGAGGCTTGTCGTCTGGTCTTGCAGGCCGGTGCCATTGGTGAAGACGGCGAGATCCTGATCCTGGACATGGGCCAACCAGTGAAGATCGCCCACCTGGCCCAGCAACTGATTCGCCAAGCGGACAAGCCGGTCCAGATCGTGTTCACGGGTTTGCGTGAGGGCGAGAAGCTCCACGAGGTTCTGGTTGCTCACACCGAGGCCGGTGATGTTCGACAGCACCCACGAATTACTCATACCGCAGGCTCGACCCAGCTGGACATTTCCGACATGATTCCCGTCGACCTTGCAGACAAGCTTGATCTTCGAGCCATCCGTTCTCGCTATTCAAACGTTTGAGGCTCCACCGATGACGACAACGAAGGAACCCCTCGGTCTTGCTGACCAGAAGGTAGTAATCCTGGGTCAGGGATACGTTGGCTTGCCAGTAGCGATGCGGGCTATTGAAGTTGGCTACACGGTTGTGGGTTTCGACCTCGATGAGTCCAAGATCACTGGGCTGAACACTGGGATTTCTCACATCGATGACATCACCGACTCTGGTGTTTCGACTGCTCTGCAAAGCGGCCGGTACACAGCGTCAAGTGATCTCACCAGTCTTGCCGAATTCGATATCGCCGTGGTTACTGTGCCAACACCCCTTCGTGATGGTGCACCTGATATGCGCTTCATCGAATCGGCGGCCGAAACAGTTGCGAAGTTCGCCACCGTCGGCTGCACAGTCATTCTTGAATCAACCACGTATCCGGGTACGACCGAAGACTTCTTTGGCCCGATCATCGAGCGTGGCAGCGGCCTCACTGCTGGCCCAGACTTCCACCTCGGCTTCTCACCCGAGCGCATCGATCCAGGCAACGCCGTATGGAACTTCCAGCGAACTCCAAAGGTTGTGTCGGGAATCGATGAGGCTTCGACCAAAGCCATTCAGGTGTTCTACGACAACCTTGTTGACCAGACGGTGGCAACGAAGGGCACCAAAGAAGCTGAGCTGACAAAGCTCCTCGAAAACACCTTTCGCCATGTCAACATCGCTCTCGTCAACGAACTGGCTGTCAACTCTCGCCAGCTTGGCATCGATTTCTGGGATGTGATCGATGCCGCCAAGACCAAGCCCTTCGGTTTCATGCCCTTCTATCCAGGGCCCGGAGTTGGCGGCCACTGTTTGCCCATCGATCCGACCTATTTGTCCTGGCAGTTCGAGCGAGAACTTGGAACCGTTAGCGAGTTCGTGAAGATCGCCAACAACATCAACAACGGCATGCCTGCCCATGTCGTCAAGCGAGTTCAGCTCGGACTCAATGACCGTAGAAAGGCTGTCAACGGAAGCCGCGTTCTTGTTGTTGGTGTCGCCTACAAGAAGAACTCAAACGACGCTCGGGAAACACCAGCAACAGGAGTAATCGAAGGCCTATTGGAACTTGGCGCCGAAGTACGCGTTCATGACTCTTGGGTAACTGACTATGTCCTGGACGACCTGGTCACCCGCATCGAGCTCTCAGAGGACGAGGTCGTCGCGGCTGATGCCGTTGTGATCATCACCGACCACGATGACGTCGACTACGACGTCATCACATCCAAAGCCAGCTATATCCTTGACTCTCGCCGTCGCGTGTTCGGTGAGAACGTCGAGCATATCTAGCGAACAACCACTCATCCGCTGAATCTGATCAACATATGAGAGAGAGCAAGGCGACAATGCAAGCCTTCATCCACGAAACCGCGTCAGTCGAACCAGGTGTAATCCTGGGCAACGACACCAAGATCTGGCACCATTCCCAGATTAGAACCGATGCACAAATTGGCCCAAGCTGCGTCCTGGGAAAGAACGTCTTTGTTGACTTCGAAGTCCAGATTGGTACTGGCTGCAAGATACAAAACAATGTCAGTGTCTTCCACGGTGTCACCATCGCCGACGACGTCTTTGTAGGTCCCGCTGCCACTTTCACCAACGACCTCGTTCCAAGAGCGTTCGCCTCGGACTGGTCTGTGACCACCACCCACGTCTCGAAGGGTGCCTCAATCGGAGCAAATGCCACCATCGTCTGTGGGACCCGACTCGGCGAGTATTGCATGGTGGGAGCAGGCTCAGTAGTCACAAAGAGCGTCGAGTCTCATTCACTTGTGGTCGGCAATCCTGCACGGCCCATTGGCTGGGTCTGCGCATGTGGCCAGCTCATCACGCGTTCAAGCGAGCGACCATCTGATCTTCAATGTGAAAACTGCAAAGGCAACGGTAAATGATCCCAATCACCAGAGTCGAAGTCTCTCCTGAATCCGAGGCTCGTGTAATCGAAGTTCTTCGCTCGGGCATGCTGGCCCAAGGGGCCGTCGTAGCTGAGCTAGAAACCAAGTTCGCTGCTGTGCATGGTGTTAAGCACGCCGTGGCGGTCAACAACGGAACAACCGCTCTGGTCCTGACGATGCAGGCACTCGACATTGGGCCTGGAGACGAAGTCATCACCACTCCATTTACCTTTGTTGCCACCCTGAACGCAATCCTTGAGGCCGGAGCAACCGCAGTGTTCGCCGATATAGGCGAGGACTACAACATTGACCCTGCCAAGATCGCGCCCCTCGTCAACGCGCGGACAAGAGCCATCATGCCAGTTCACCTCTATGGCTACATGGCCGACATGAGGGCCTTGAGTGCCATCGCTGAGAAGCACAATCTGGACATCGTCGAAGATGCTGCCCAGGCCGTTGGGGCCGACTATCACGGCACTAAGGCCGGCGCAACCGGTACCGGCTGCTTCAGCATGTACGCCACCAAGAACATAAGCACCGGAGAAGGAGGCATGATCACCACTAACTCTGATGAACTCGATGATCGCCTGCGACTCCTGCGCAATCAGGGCATGAGGGCCCGCTATGAATATGAGGCCGCTGGCCACAACTATCGCCTGACCAACCTTGCCGCCGCTGTTGGCATCCCCCAGGTCGACCAACTGGATGAGATCAACACAGCCCGACAAAACAATGCCGCGGCCCTGAGAAAGGGATTGGCCGGCGTGGAAGGCATTCTGCTTCCACCCGCAGTCCAAGATGGCCAAACCCATGTCTACCACCAGTTTACGATCCGTATAACCCCCGATGCCTCGCTGAGCCGAGATGACTTTGTCGAAACTCTCATTGCCGCAGGTGTCGGGTGCGGGATCTACTATCCCAAGGTCGTCTTTGACTACGACTGCTACCGCGACGACGACAGGGTTCGAGCGTCAGAAGTCCCCAACGCAACCAGAATAGCGTCAGAGGTTGTGTCCCTCCCTGTCCATCCCTTCCTAACTAGTGAAGAGCTGGACACCATCTGCTCAACGATCAAGAAGGTACTGTCATGACTGATCCAATCCGGCTGGCTGTACTCGGCGCCGGGATGATGGGCGCCAATCATGTTCGTCTAGCCAAGTCCCTGGAGGGAATCGAATTGATCGCCGTCATCGACCAGGACGTGGAACGGGCCGCTGCGTGTGCTGGCGAAGGAGTGCAAGCACTTGCCGACATGGATGCCGTATTGGACCAGATCGACGCTGCCGTCGTCGCTGTTCCCACAGCGCTGCACTTCCCACTGGCGTCTCAGCTCATTGCTGCGGGAAAGTCAGTCCTAGTGGAGAAACCCATTGCCCTCAATATGGAAGAAGCCCGAGGACTCGTTGACGCCGCTGAAACAGCAGGAGTAGTTCTGGCCATTGGACATATCGAACGGTTCAACGCAGCCGTCGCTGAGCTTCCTCGGCTTATCCAAGACCCAATCCACATTCGGGCAGAGAGAATCTCTCCCTACAGCGCTCGGATTAGCGACGGCGTGGTTATGGATCTCATGATCCACGACCTCGACATTGTCCTCTCCTTGGTTGGACCCGATGCCCACGTTGTGTCCAGCTCAGCCACTGGGGTCAAGCACCGGAGTGAGAGCGAAGATCTCGCTACGGCACTCGTCAACTTCTCCAACGGGGTCTCTGCTTCATTCACTACCAGCAGGCTTGGCCAACAGAAGACTCGAACTATCGAGATTGTTGAATCCGACGCGGTCATTACCGCTGATCTTCTACGCCAAGACGTCACCATTCACCGGATGTCGCGTCACGAGTACCTGGCCGACGACGGAGTCCGCTATCGACAGTCCGGAGTAGTCGAGATCCCATTCTTAGAGACTCGTGGAGAACCCCTTGCCCTCGAACTACGTCACTTCTGCGATGCCGTCCGAGACGGTAGCGAGCCACGAGTGAGCGGCCGAGACGGCATGCGAGCCCTGGAACTCGCACAACGAATCGTCAGTGACCTGATTCTGTCCACCAAGGTCGGAGCCGAACAATGACCGCACCACAAACCGTTTGTGTTGTTGGTCTAGGCAAGATCGGGCTACCGCTGAGTGTTCAGTTCGCTCGCTCCGGGATGCGGGTCTATGGCGCCGACATCGCTGATGCGGTGGTTGATCTGGTCAACGCTGGCAAGGAACCCTTTCCCGGCGAAGCCCACCTGGAGGAATACCTGGGTGAAGTCATCGCCAACGGTTCCTTCACGGCCACAACCGATACTGCCGAGGCCGTCTCCAAGAGTGATGTTGTCATCATTGTTGTTCCCCTGATCGTGGATGACGACGGTAAACCTGATTTCTCCATCATGGATTCGGCAACTGTTGCCGTCGCCGCTGGAATCACGCCTGGGACACTGGTTTCCTATGAGACCACCCTGCCAGTCGGGTCAACGCGAAACCGATTTACTCCTATGCTGGAAGCGGGCAGCGGACTCTCTGCTGGTCAAGACCTCCTGGTCTGCCACAGTCCGGAGCGCGTCTATTCTGGCCGTATCTTTGCCGATCTGAGCGCCTATCCCAAGCTCATTGGGGGTATCGATGAGCAGTCGACTGAACGGGCCCGAGAGTTCTATGAGGCGGCCCTCCAGTTCGACGATCGAGATGACCTTGCCCAAGTAAATGGAGTGTGGGATCTCGGTTCAGTGGAAGCCGCTGAATTAGCTAAGCTGGCTGAGACCACCTATCGAGATATCAATATCGCCTTCGCCAACGAGTTGGCGAAGTACAGCGATCAGATCGGGATCGATGTGCAGAAGGTCATCGATGCCTCCAATAGCCAGCCCTTCAGCCACATCCATCGGCCTGGTATCGCCGTTGGAGGCCACTGCATCCCTGTCTACCCACGTTTCTATCTGAGTGGTCACGCCGACGCCAAGATGCCTGCCGCTGCACGTGAGGTGAACCTCTCGATGCCCGGTTATGCGGTCGCGAAACTTGAGACGGCTATGGGCTCTCTTCAAGACAAGACGGTGGCAGTTCTGGGCATTGCATATCGTGGCGGAGTCAAGGAGTCGGCATTCTCTGGTGTTTTTGATGTAGTGCGAGAACTAGAGTCGCGCGGCGCATCGGTCCTGGTTCATGATCCCCTTTACACGTCTGAGGAAATCGAGCGGTTTGGCTTCACGGAGTACACCATGGGCTCACCAATCAATGCAGCAATCATCCAGGCAAACCACGCCGAGTACGAAGCCCTGACTAGCTCTGATCTTCAAGGTGCAGAATATGTACTCGACGGACGTGGACAGCTGAAGTCCCAGCATTCTGAGGGCTACGCAATACTTCGACTCGGCTCGCTCGACGACTGAGCTGACTCCGCCACAACGAAGGCGGTCGGAAGTCAAGAATCACTGAGTCAGGGGATTCGACTGGCAACAAACATCACACAAGAGCATTCTGCTACGGGTAGCGAGTCCAAGCGCCTCGACATCGAGGGGCTACGAGCCGTCGCTGTTGGGCTTGTCGTTCTCTACCATGCTGGCATTTCTATGGTCCCTGGTGGATTTGTTGGAGTCGATGTCTTCTTTGTCGTTTCCGGTTTCTTGATCACCGGACTGATCATCCGCGAGCTTGAGTCCAGTGGTTCTCTGAGCCTGAGCCGGTTCTATGCTCGACGGGCTCGGAGATTGCTACCAGCAGCCGTTCTGACCACGCTCGGCACGCTGCTACTAACTTATTTCTTCCTACCCCAAATCAGGTGGAATGGTGTCGGGCGCGATGCGACCTGGGCCTCCCTCTATGTTCTCAACTGGCGCTATTCAGCCTTAGCGATTGACTACCTTGCCTCCGAAGAATCAGCGTCTCCCCTTCAGCACTATTGGTCGTTAGCAGTCGAAGAGCAGTTCTACCTGGCCTGGCCCCTGTTCCTCGTCATTGCCTGGTGGATCAGTGGAAAGCTTGGACTCAGGTCACGCACAGCACTCATGGTTCCAGTAGCCGCAGTCACGCTCATTTCCTTCACTTCTTCCGTTGTGTCGACCGTGTCTGAGCCACGTTCTGCTTACTTTGTCTCAAACACTCGCCTCTGGGAACTTGCAGTCGGCGGAGGACTGGCAATTGCGGCACCCCTGATCTTGCGCCTACCCAAGCCCGCAGCAGAGGGATTGGCATGGGGCGGACTCCTCGGTATTGGATGGGCGGCTACCCAATTCGGTGCCGCGACCCCATTCCCCGGCTATGCGGCGCTCTTACCAGTATTGGCGACAGCGGCGGTGCTCGCCGCTGGGGTTCCCGGTCACCCGCTTTCTTCGAGCATCCTGTTGGAACATCGGTCACTCGTAGCGATCGGAGGCTTGTCGTACTCTCTTTACCTTTGGCACTGGCCGATCCTGATCACCGCCAACGCCCTCGTCGAAGACCTGTCAGTCCCAGGAAACCTGCTGTTCGTCCTCGTCTCACTAGCAATGGCATGGCTATCAAGTGTTTTGGTGGAGCAACCAATTCGGAAGATGGCCACCTTTGTCTCGCCGCCTATCAAGGGACTAGCTCTTGGTGTGACAATGACCCTGATCGGCCTAGGTGCTGGGTTCGGCCTTCTTTTCGCGATACCAGATGCAGACCAGGCAGTGCTCGCCCTACCCGATGGGGCTCATGGTGCAAGGGTCGATACCCCTGCACCTGCTCTGGATAACCAGACCCTTGTTCAAGAGACAGCAGCAGCGATCGTGCCAGACCCACTGGTTGCCCGCCTAGACCTACCTGACATTTACGCCGCTCTGTGCCACAAAGCTGTTGCTGACTCGTCACCTGATCCCTGTGTGTCTGGAGCAAAGAGCGGCCCCATTGTGGCCATTGTCGGTGATTCTCACGCCGCCCAATGGGTGCCAGCGTTGCAAGCCATAGCCCAACGACGCGGGTTCCAGTTGTATAGCTACACCAAGTCCAGCTGCCCTTTGGCCGACATCAGCATCGGAGTTGGTCAAAGCCTCAAGCCTCATGAAGAGTGCACACAGTGGAATCTGAATGTGCTGAAGGAGTTGTTTGAGGAGATTCATCCCGACCTGGTTCTGGTTTCTAGCGCTCAATGGATCGCCCTTCTGGATGCTGATGGGCAATCCATCGGTCTAGAAGAGGCGTCTGGAAAAGAGCTGGCTCTAGCGGAAATTGAGAGCGGACTCGAGAGCCGCTGGGCTGAGATTATCGATGCTGGGATTCCTTTGGCGGTGATCCGAGATACTCCCCGACCGAGCTTTGACGTGGCGGAGTGTGTGGGAGAGAATCGTCAGTCCCTTCAGAAGTGCGCTTTCTCCCGAGAGCAAGCCATGGAAGGCAACACTGCTCAGCTGGCGGTCGCCACCGAGCTTCACGTTCCGGTTGTCGACGTGACCGACTGGCTTTGCAGCCCACTGGTTTGCCCCGCAGTGATAGATGGCTCTCTCGTGTGGCGCGATAGCCACCACTTGACCGCTTCCTACTCTCATCGCCTGTCAACGGTGATGGAGGACCAGCTCCAAATCTGGCCGTCGTAGCCAGGGTCAGCAACTACGCCTGATTGGCATCATCAGCTAGGAGGGCATCCCGTCTCACCACAGGCAAGAACGTCGAGTAGGCGCTAAAGACCCGAACTGTCCAGTTCGTCAGTGAGCCAGCCAGGACGGCGGCAATGACCGAGACATCGAGCACAACCAAGACCATGAACACCGCGATGAAGCCGGCAAACCCGAGAGCATTGACTCGAACAAACCGGTGGAGCTCAGATGGATCTGCCCAAACAGCGATGTATGAGCTCGGAACAACGAATGACGTTCGCAGGGCTCCAACGACAGCAAGGGCGATGGCGATCTTCCACTCGAAGTGAAACTGAGCGATGGGAGAGGTGACCACGACTTGCCAGCCGAGCAACAGGCCAAAGAGTGCTGACAAGCCGGACCAGAGCGGAATGAGCCCCTTAAACCGATTCCACCGTTTGACAAACCCTTGTCCATTTCGTCGAGCCTGAGAACCGAGCCAAAAATTGACGAATCCGTTTCCGAACACGATCAACGGCAAGACCACACTGGTATGGGAAAACAGCCGAGCCGACTCTTCCACAGAACCTTGAGCATTCAATAGCAGCTGCTCCACAAAGAGCGAAAGATTCAGCAAAACCATGGTGGCGACAAATGGCGTGCCAGCACGGTACAGATCTCGAATCGAGCCCTCCATATTCGTTAGATTGGTTTTCCGGCCAAGGAGAGAGGGTGCCCGGCCAATGGTCAAGACCAAGACGAGAGTGGCTAGACAGCCAACTACAACCAGCGTCCGGGTCGGTGTGACACTCTCAGCCCCGCTCCACATTCGGAACAAGACGATGAGCACCACCACCTGCTTCCAACCTTGAAGCGCAACCTGGGCCCAGCCAAGATGATTGCGTGCTCGAAGCGCTGCAAACAAGTACGAGGTAGCAGCAACAGCCAGAACACCTGCAGCTGTTCCAGGCCATGGTTCCCCCAGGATGAGCTGCACACCTATTCCGACACCAAGAGAGAGAATGATCGCCTGGGCCGCCACTAGCGGAGTTGCCTTGCGAAGCAGGTCCGGACTTCTCACCAAGGCGTGATCAATCCCAAGCAAGACCAGGGGCGACCCGATGAATAGAACGGACTTGAGTAGAGCCCAGGAAGCGACCTGTTGGGAGTCAGGCAGCGATGCGACCGAGAGATCGATAACCATCATGGAAGCCAGGCCCAGTGCATAGACAATGGCGGCACCCAGATCATCACCCCGCCGAAGCAGCTTAGAGATCACGTCCTATTTCGAGTGAAGTCATCAATGACTTTGCTCAGTTCAAGAGCAAAGGCGTCAGCTTGCGTACGTCTACTGTATTGCACAGCACCATCGCCCCCGAGCGAAGGCCAACCGTTTGCGACGAAGCTCAGAATTGCGGACGTCACTTCCTCGGGATTATCCGGATCAACGAGGGCTCCTCCATCACCAAGGGAGCTGAGGATCTGGCCGCAACCGCTGACTGGGTTCGCCAGACCCAAGATCGGCTTTCCTACCGCTAGGTATTCGAAGATCTTTCCGGTAAACGCCGCTGTGTCGTGGGCGGGTAGAAGAATCAGACTTGCATCAGCAGCTGCCAATAGCTGTAGTGCCTCATTGTGTGATCGGTATCCCCATTCACTAAAGATGCCGGAAAGGTCATGTTCGGCAATGATGCTCTGGACATCAGGGTGGCAGTTGCCGACGAGATCTACAACGATTGAGTCTTGCACGTCCGAAGGAAGGCGAGCCAACCCTGCAACGAAGGTTCGAAACGGATCCAACCTGAATCCCATCAGGTTACCACTATGCACAATCCGACGCTTGTGTCCTGAGTGCTGCCAAGGCTCAAGATTCTCAAAGTCTTCCGGATCAAACCCATTTGGGATAACGGAGAAAGTCGAGGGATCCAAGGAGTATCGCTCACCGAGTCGGTCAGACAGGAAGCTTCCGAACACAATGTGGTGGTCAGCTCGGGGAATGACCATTGACTCAAGCCGAGCATCCAGTTTCTCATGCCACGGTGTTGCGAACTCTCGATAGGGATAGTCCCGCCAACCGTCGCGATAGTCAAAGACAACAGGCTTCGACGTCAGCTTGCCGATTATCAGCGCAATGACAAGCGAGGAAGGCCCTGGACACGAGCCGACAATCACGTCCACTCCTTCCTGACGTACATGACGGACTCCTTTCGGAATGGCGAAAGGTGCCCAAAGCACTCCGGCGTCTGGCAAAAGAACCCACCGCTGAAGCCACTTGTGGAGTTTGTACGCAGCCGACGTCTCCGACACTGAGCCAGCTCGCTTAGCTGCATCGGTTGACCGGCTCAGGCTATGCCTAGCTGATCGGACGATAGTCATGATGCGGGCTGGATCAAGCGACCCAGCCCGCGAAACTACGGTGCCCTCGGGCACCTGAGATAAGAGCAACGGATCCTCGACCGTCTGAGCGAGTCGTTTGACTGTGAGGACAGACGGGCGGTGGCCTAGTCGCTCCAGGTACTTGACGAACTTGAGGTTCCGCTGTACTCCTGGACCACCCTTTGGCGGAAATGAGTAGGCAACAATCAAAGGGCGCATCTACGCGACCACCACAGTTAAGGATTCAGTGCTCTGTTGTTCCTCGACATACTGACGCTCCTTGAGAACGAGGACGAGTATTCCGATGCCAAGCAGGCCATTGTTGAGCACGTAGGTAAACGATCCAGCTACCCAAGTCGACAGGAGGACGACCGTTGCGGCGTAGGCCATGAGGCGAACCGGTTCGCGCTGACCACTGAGTAGTCGTCGATACACCGCTCCATGGACCCAGCCCAACAAGACCGCTCCCACGATGACGCCGTACCACCCACCGTTGTGCCAGAAGGAGCCCCACACAGAGACTGGGGATGTGCCCCGAGTTCCGCCAAAGAGTTCCTGGTAAACGATTGATGAGAGGTCACTTCCGCTGTGGCCAGGCAAGAGACCCAGGCCAGCATCTAACCACTCACGTCCATTCACGATCGGCAGCTCGCTCACGATTCGAAACCCGGCAACAGAACTGCTCTGGTTAGAGTGAAAAGCTCGGTCCCAGGCAGAACCAAACGCACTGCCAAGAACACTTGTGCCCTCGGCGAATCTCCCCTGAAGAAATGAAAGCAGAGAAAAGACAGTGAACGCCAGACTTACCGGAACAATGACCTGTCTCACTGTCCGCTTCCGTCTGTAGTAACCCTGGGCAAAGAGCAAGACCATGAGGATTGATAGAACAAAGGCTCCACGTTGGCCAGCACCAACAAGGAAGATCATTGCGACAATAGGTAGTATCCAACGCCAGCCTTGACCTTGTTTCGCTGTCCGGCGATCGTGCCAGAGCAGCGCCACCGACAGCGGGAAGATTGCATTCTTGAACTGGTTAACGTAGCCCGGGGCGAAGTAGCGATCACCCGCATACGACTGGAGCCGCAGCGTGGTGAAGTCGCTCTCATTCCCAGTTATGGCATCGGAAATTCCCACCAAAAATACGTTGTACCCGATCAGGAAGAAGTAGACAACAGAGACTGCCCCAGACACGAGCAAGAGGACCCGGAGCCGGGATCGAGACAACGCGCTCATTGGATGAGTGGGCTGAGTCCAGAAGTCGCGAGACCTGGCCTCAATACCCCCATGGACTCGCAGCGTCACGGTTGCGCTAACCGAGTAGACAACGCTAGAAACGATGAGCACCCAAGCATGTCGAACATCTTCAGAACGCTCAAGGTCGAGAAGCGCAAGCGACCCGACAATCATGAGCCAATTGATGACCGAGAAGTACCAAACAGGATTGAACGATGAGATGCGTCGGAGCCCGACTAGTCGCAGAAGGACCAGTACACCAGTTGCTACGATACCGACGGTGAGAAGCATGTCCGGACTCAGTTGTCCGTCAGCCGGTGTCGATGTTTCGAGTGGTGATCTCTTGCGTCGCCGACTACTTGCCCAGGGTTTCCGGCAAAGATCGCATAGTCGGGGACCTCTCCTCGCACAACGGTTCCAGCGCCGATTACAGCCCCATGTCCAACTGTGGAGCCCGGCATGATCGTCGATCCGCGGCCGACAAAGGAGTACGAACCAATAGCAATTGGTCGATTGATCGATTGCTTAGGTGTGTCGACATCCCCGAGCGCCCTGCCGACGTTGTACACGGTCCAGTCATGGGTCAAGAACGAGGTACGACTGGAAATTGTGCACCCTTCCCCCAAGGTGATCAAGGAGTAGTCGGCCCCATCAAACCACGCGGAACTCGAGATGTAGTTCGGGGTCCCATCAAACTTCATTCCCCATCGAGAATAGATCCAGATTGCTGATTTGGTACTCCAGCGAGGGCGAAGTGAGCTCACCCGAAGAACCAACAGTGCTGCCGCTTTCTCAAACTTGGGAATGATCACTCGAGCCTCCAATCAGCCTCAGGCGAAGTCCAAGTCTATCCCGGTCCACGGACCCGACGATCACCTGATGTCACCGTTGTACGCTTCGCTCGAAGCACGTAGGACAACTCGCATCGTCTCCATGACACCGTCTGCCACTTGCTGGCTCTGGTTTCGCATGCTCGCCACCCCTTCGGCGTGACCCTTGCCTTGTTCAGCCTTCACCTTGTCACCGTCCACGGTGAGTTGCCGGAAGTTGTCTACAACCACCGTGTGCGCTCGGCCATTGATCTCGATCCGTTCTTTTGGTGTCGCCGCGTTAGCATCAGCACAGTAGACAACCGAGGCTGAAGACCCATCGGCATAACCGATGAGCAGGTGATGTGAGTCATGCTCGTCGGTCCCCGGCCCGAGGGCATGGACTGATGTGACTTCTTGATCACCGACGAGGAAGTGGCAGGTGTCGACGAAGTGGGAGACCTCGCCAAGAAGCCGACCGCCTTCGCGTCGATCCGAATACCAGTGCCCAGCAGGCAGTGCCCCAGCGTTCACCCGGTACTGGATCTGAAGAGGACCAGGCCCCTTCAACGCATCTCGTGCAGCTACGACCATCGGCGCATAGCGACGATTGAACCCGACGTACAGCCGTCCGTCTGATTCTTCGAGCGCTGCTTCGACATCAGCCAGTTCTTCCCAGGAAAGAGCCAGCGGCTTCTCGCAATAGACGTCCTTGCCAGCCCGCAACGCAACCGCGGTGTATTCGGCGTGGGTGGAGTGCGGTGTGGCGACAACAACGACATCAACATCCGGATCATTGATGACCGCGTCCGGGTCGCTGGAGGCCTTGGCGATGCCTTCGCGTTCAGCCAGTCTGGTGGCGCTCAATCCGGAGGCGGAGGCGACGTGAACTACGGGCCCAAAGCCAGCTTCTTTCAGCGACGGAACAATGACGCCTCGGACGAAGTTTCCGGCTCCCAAGATACCAACCGAGGGCTGTCCCTTAATGGGCCGCAGAGTTTTGTCCGACTTGATCTGAATCGTTCGCTCAGGTTCGGTGGTGCCTGGGTAGGTCAGTACAATGCCAATGGCGTTCTGCGAGCGATCCTCAAGAATTCCGTAGGCTTTCGTGGCTTCTGCAATATCAACCCGATGGGTAATCAAGTCAGAGACATCAAGGCGACCAGAGGCCATCAAGTCCAACACTGCTTCAAGGTTGCGCCCCTCGGTCCAACGGACATGGCCCACTGGATAGTCGACGCCCCACTCCTCATAGCTCCGGTCATAGCGGCCCGGCCCATAGCTTCGGGCCAGCTTGAGATCCAGTTCCTTGTGGTAAAAGTCGTTCCGGTTCAGATCAAGCCCAACGTCACCCACAGCCACGACGGTTGCCCGGTCACGACATCGGTCTGGCACTGCCTGGATGATCTGTGACTTGCCTTGGGCACCGGCGGTAATAATCACGGCATCGGCCCCTCGGCCACGGCTCCATTCCATGATTTCGGCCGTTGTTGAGCTGCCTGCTTCAAGCACACCCTTGATGCCGTGCTGTTCCCCAAGGTCCAGCAAGCGCTGATCAAGGTCAATACCGAGCACGTCGCAACCAGAAGCCGCAGCCATACGAGCAGTCATCTGCCCAATCAGTCCCATGCCAACAACAACGATCTTGGAGCCAATTCGAATGTCGGCCTGGCGCAGACCATGGAGGCCAACACTGGCCACCGTGCTGAACGAGGCAGCCTCGTCGCTGACCTCATCGGGAATCTTGGAAGCAAGAACCCAGGGCACCGACTGGAACTCGGCGTGAGAGGCAAAGCCACCGCCACCAGTCGCAACCCGGTCGCCGGGAGCAAGCCCACGAACTCCAGGCCCAATCTCCAAAATCGTTCCGGCCCCGGAGTAACCCAGCGCAAGATCATCGGCCAGCTTGGCTCGGACGGCCTGAATTGTTGGCTTCAAGCCATCGGTCTTGGCTTTGGAGAGGACCTGTCGAACCAGATCTGGGCGTGCCCTTGCCTTGGCCACCAGATTCGCCTGGGCCAATTGGGTGACCGCACGTTCTGTTCCGGCCGAAATGAGGGTCGCCGATGTTGCCACCAAGACCGATACTGAGGACATGCGTGGAGCCGGAGCTTCGATGACCTCAATGGATCCGCCGCCTGCGGACTGAACTACTTGTTTCATTCTGCCTCTGCCGTTTGCGGGACGCACAAAACTGTCGACATCCCGATCTGTCGAACGCATCGAGAATAGCCTGATTGGCACCGCTCAGCACTGGTCATATGGCCTATCAAGGTTTGGCTCATTGTTGTCGATACTCCCGTTCGTTGGCCCAGAAGACTGATATCTGTTGAGATGCCTGGCAGATCAAAACCGGCACTTCATCGAACCGGCCATAGGCGTCGCTCCTGAATCCCGTGCGCTCGTAGGTTTTGACCTTAGAACCGCGCACCTCCGTCACTCCGCACGGTGCGCTCCAGTGGGTCACGAACTCAGAGTCAGACTGGCACGAATCGTCCACCCGAACGCCTTCGGCCGACACCTCAACCGTCCGCTCGAAATGATGAGACCCATCGGTGTGCACGGTGAACACTCCAGAAACACTGTCTTCGCTTGCCACCAATCGGACAATTGACCCCGATGGCCAGCGGGCCTTCAGGAATCGCCCGACGGTTGGCATCTGTGGCTCACCTTCAATGTGCGGAGAATTGTGCGCTGCAACCCCACTGAGCGGACCAGGCTCACCCGATGCCGGCTTGTAGCTCTGGGTCCCAGAATCGCTAGCAACGTTTCGTCCGTCGATCCAGATATCGCAGTGGAGCTGGTCTTCGTGGGCAGGGCGGAACTCATAAGATCCACAGCGCACATACACCCGGGTCGATCCATGAACCAGAAGATGAAGACCAATGTCGGCGAACGATTTGACCCACGGCTCCGACATGTCGGTCTTAGTCGGTGAGGGCAGAGCCATCCCCAGCCAGGCCAAACCTTCGGTTGAAGCTGCACCCCCGCCCAGTCCACATCCGCATTCGCAGCCGGCTACCGCGCTTGCGATATGTGCATCGTGAGCTAGATCTCGGTGCGGGACCCGGTCCAGCGGTAGCACTCTCGCTCCATCATCAGGTCCAAAGAAGGGTCCAGACCCAGAGATCGGTTCGACCAGGGCGGAGAGGAACAGGGCTGATCGCTCCAGCGCATCCGATACCTCAGCCAAGAGTGTCCCTCCGGTTCGGAGTGACAGCATCTTGGCCCACGTCAAGTTCTGAACAAACACCCGGTGATAGTTAGTTGAATACTGTGATGATCCACCGTCTTGGAAGATGAGAGTCTCCGCCACCTCTTTGAGGTGCCTCTGACCAAGCTTGTGCCACTGCTCACCGCCGCCATCGGGGTGCAAGTAGCTTGCCGTCAGCAAGCCGACAGCCTCACTGATGTGATGATTGTTCTTCTGACTCCGGGCATAGGCGATATTGGAGGCCACCCGATTTGCGGTGACTTCGGCGAATTGCTGGAGCTGGCCCATTCGCATATCGTTTAATATTTCGGGCATAGCTTGGGCGGCACAAGTTACTGCCATGAGGCGAAGGCTTGCTTCCTGGCCGCACTGCCAGTTGACACCCTCATTGGGTGGGTTCTGCTCACGCCATTCGTCAAACAGCTCCCAGAACAGCTCACCCGCACCGCACTCGGGCACAACGACGTGGGCACGAACAAGGTCAAAGGCCCAACCAAACCGACTCGGTTCCCAGATTCGTTTCAAGTCCGCATCGGGGAACTCCGAGACCTGCGACCAGTGGGTCTCTCGGGGATAGCGAACCCCAGCGAAGGGATCATGGTGCCAGTCCTCCATCTGAACCTTGGTACCAAACACACCGAATCGTCGTTCTCGAAGATCAGAGACCAGTCCGGCCAACTCTTGACGCTGATCGCGGCAGTAGTTCTCCAACAACCACGCAGAGAGCCCATCAGCATCCACGATCGGAGTCGGACGCCACGAAGTTGGAGCCGACACAGGCCACTCCCCCAACGGAGAACGACGAACATGAACACCGGACTTCAGCTCAGCGGCATAGCGGAGACGAAACGCAACCCATCCTGGGCCAAGCCGCCGAGCCGCATCCACATAGAGAGGCAGCCGCCGAACCATTTGCAGGTTCACCCCGTGACATCCTCGAATACCTGCGCCAGCAGGGCAGCCATCGCACTCCTGGAACGCTCCGCCTCCATAAATGCCTTACCTGCCACTGACATCTGGTCACGTTCTGTCCCCGACAGGGCAGCCAACTGTCGCATTCCGTCAGCCATTCCCGCTGGCTCCACGGCAAGGCCGGAGCCAGCGTCGCGTACCATCTGGGCCACATCACCGCCGGTATTGGTGAGAGCAGGCAAGCCAGCTGCCATATAGTCATACAGCTTGTTGGGGCTCACTCCAGTCTTGAAAAGCTCAACATCGGCAAGACTATGCAGTCCAACATCAGCGGCCGCTAACAGGTCCGCCATTTCCGTCTTCGGAATGGGATCGAGGAAGTGCACATTGCTCAGGCCCTCATCTCGTACTCGGTCCACCAGAGCTTGCTTGACGACCCCGTCACCGACCAGAACAAAGTGAATGTTCTCCTCGACCACCTCTGCCGCAGCATCAAGGACCAGGTCAAGACCGTTTGCTGGGCCATGAGCACCGGCATAGACCGCAGTGAAACCTTCGAAGCCATAGCGCCGTCGCAGCACGTCACGATCTTCGGTTGACTCAAAGTCAGCAGGATCCGCGCCGTTGGGGATGAAGACCAACTTGTCCTGAGGGATTCCCAAAGCAACGATCGGGGGACCACTGCCTTCAGCCAGAATGACGATCCGGTCAGCGGACTGGTACAGGAACTTCTCTAACTTTCGTAGCGATCGATAGACCTTGGAGGTCTCTGCCATCATCCCAGAATCAACCAGGATCTGAGGCCAAAGGTCGCGGACCTCGAGTACGAAGGCCGCCCGGCGAACCTTGGCAATCATCAGGCCGGCCAGGGCAGCCCCAAGGTGCGGTGAGGAGCCATAGACCACGGCCGGTTTTGGAGAGGTCACACCACGCAACAACGCAACCGCTGAGTAGCTGGCCCAGTTCAGGACTCGACTGGTCCCGTTCCCGCGAAACGGGGTGACCGGAAGCGTTCGAAGAATCCCCTCCGATGAGACCGAGCTCTGGTCAAAGTAATGCCGGTTGGCGGCCAGAATGCGAGCATCCCACTCGGCCAGCCGGCCGAAGAGTTCAACATGTCTGGTTCCACCTCCACCGGACATGGGCAAAGCGAACTGATTGAGGACGAGTATCCGACGCTTCACGTCATCTCCTTGGCTGGTATGCCAACAACGGTCGTACCCGCTGCGATATCCTTGGTCACGACAGAACCCGCACCAATCCGGGCTCCGTCGCCGACTTCGATGCCTTCCAGGATCACGGACCCGGTGCCGACCAACACTTCGTTTCCAATGATCACATCACCGGCGATCTTGGCCCCAGGCATGATGGAAGAGAACTGACCGACCTGTGTGTCATGGCCAATAGTTGATCCATACGACACGTGAACATGCTCACCTAGGCTCACATTCGGCGAAACCCAAACCTGTCCGAAGATCACCACACCAGGTGATACCTGTGCTCCGGCGCCCACGTCGGTTCTTGGATGCTGAAGAGTGGGAAGCGGTATCCCTCCCTTGGCCACGGCCTGCTCGGCCACTGCCTTTCTCGATTCCGGATAGCCAATACCCATGATGAAGAAGATGCCCTCTTTGATCGGCCTGAACACGCCATCGATAAGGTGAGCTTGTCTTCCATCGAAACGGTCTCGCCGCTCCCAAACGTCATCAGACACCGTGACCAAATCAATGTCGCAGAGGCCAGCTAACGAGCAAGCCTCGACCACGGATAGGACATCACTGGCATGTCCTCCGCCTCCGAGAATCGCAAGCGCCTTCATCCTCGCTCACCGATCTCAGAACCTAGGAAGTGATGCATTGTTGAAGTCTCCGAGGATGAGATGCCGTCCTGAGTCAGAACAGCCTGGACTGTCTGAATCAGTATCTTCACGTCCCCGACTAGCGAATGGTTCTCCACGTATTCCACATCCATCTCAAACCGATCGTCCCAGCCAACCAGGTTACGCCCCGATACTTGGGCGAGCCCCGTCAGCCCTGGTCGAACTTCGTGTCGACGGGCCTGTCGTTCTGAATAGAGCGGAAGGTACTCCGTCAGCAACGGCCGAGGCCCCACCAGGCTCATGTCACCGCGGGCGATGTTCAAGAGCTCGGGCAATTCATCAAGACTGAGCGAGCGCAGCCTCCTTCCGAATTCAGTCAGACGTTCCTCATCAAGTTCATCCCCGTCTCTCATCGACCGGAACTTCAACAGCTCGAATGGCTCGCCGTTCAGACCTGGGCGAGTCTGGCGAAAAATCACAGGAGAACCCAGGCGGAGACGAACCAGGATCGCCGTGACGAGCAAAAGTGGCCAGAGCACGAGCAGCCCAGATACGGAAACAACCACATCCAGCAGGCGCTTGATTCTGCCAGAAAGGCCAGAGGACACGTTCAACCTGCCAGGTCTGTTGGACGCAGCCGGTTCTCATCAGCCAAGGTGGACAGGAGGACCTTGGCAATTCGGTCACCAGCGTGTCCGTCCCACAGCTCGGGGCAGCCTGGTTCTGGCGGGTTCTCAAGAATCTCTGCGGCAGCGATACGGATCTTGTCCGGATCGGGTCCAACCAGACGGTTTGTTCCTTCGGTGATCGTGATTGGCCGTTCGGTTGACGTTCGAAGGGTCAGACACGGGATCCCCAATGCCGTCGTTTCTTCTTGCAGCCCGCCAGAGTCTGTCAGGACCATGCGTGAATCGGCTTGCAGCCCAAGGAAGTCCAGATAGCCCTGGGGGCCAATTAGCCGCAGGTTCTCCGACTTGTTCAGGGCCTCAACGGCTTCTCGCGTTCGGGGGTGAACCGCGAAGAGCAGGGGCAGCTTCTCGGCCACGTCAGAAAGAGCCTCAATCAGCCCTTTCAACAAAGCGGGATCATCAACATTGGATGGCCGGTGAAGGGTGACCAATCCATAGTTGCCCGGCTCAACATCGAAGCGTTCCGGGGTCTTGCGCTCACGAGCTCGCTCAGCGTTGACCAGAAGTGTGTCGATCATGACATTGCCAACAAGGTGAATCTGATCGTCGCGATAGCCCTCGTTGCGTAGATTTACCGCTGCATCCGGCGAGGAAGCCAGTAAGAGGTCGGCGACCCGATCGGCAACTACTCGGTTGACCTCTTCGGGCATGCTCCAGTCCCGACTGCGCAGTCCTGCCTCAACATGGGCCACAAGGCGACCCATCTTGGCTCCGACCAGAGCACATGCCAGGGTCGAGTTCACATCGCCTACCACCACCACGGCATCAACCGGGTGCTCGGTCAGAAGCTGCTCGTACAGCACCATCACCTTTGCCGTTTGCTCAGCATGCGACGCCGAACCAACACCCAGGTGGTGGTCGGGTTTGCGTATTCCTAGGTCCTCAAAGAAGACGTCACTCATTGCGGCGTCATAGTGCTGTCCGGTATGGACCAGCTCAACCTTGGCCCCAACCCCCTCCAGGGAATCCAGGATCGGCTTGACCTTCATGAAGTTTGGTCGCGCTCCCGCAACAAGTGAGATGGTCGGAGCATCTGAGGATGTCATTGATTGCGGTTTCCTAGATCTGGAGGGATCGATCATTGAGCGAGTCGTCAAGGGCCTGAACAACGCTGTCGAGTTCGTCGTCACTCATGCTTGAGCCTGATGGAAGGCAGATGCCGCGGGCAAATAGCTCGTCAGCGACTTCGCCTCCGACCATCTCAGTCGATTCAAATACGGGTTGAACGTGCATCGGCTTCCACGCAGGGCGGGCTTCAATTCCTGCAGAATCAAGATCGGCACAAACCTCCGCCGGCTTGACCCCCTCCGGCAATAAGCCAACGCTGAGCCAACGGTTTGACCGATCGGTATGGGTCGATGGCATCCAATCGATCTGCGGGAACGCTGCCTGATAGCGGCCAGAGATTGCCTCGCGCCGCTGGATCTTTCGTTCCAATCCAGCCAGTTGCGCCCGGCCCAGGCCTGCCAGCAGGTTCGACATGCGAGCGTTGTGACCAATCTCCACATGTTGATAGTGCAAGGCTGGTTCGCGGGCCTGGGTGGCCAAGAAGCGGACTCGTTGGGTTAACTCGGCTGGACCAAGAAGGGCTCCACCGCCACTGGTGGTGATGATCTTGTTGCCATTGAACGACAAGGCAGCACAGGCACCGAACGCTCCCCCGGCTCGACCTTGACCAAGGGACCCAAGGGCCTCGGCCGCATCTTCGATGAGGGGAACCTCAAAGCGCTGGCAGATAGCTTCCAACCGCCCGTAGTCGGCCAGCATCCCGTACAAGTCGACCGGCATCACCGCCTTGGGCAGACGATCTTGTGCCGCACGTTCTTCCAGAAACTGCTCCAGCAAGTCTGGGTCCATGTTCCAGGTAGCCCGGTCACTGTCCATGAAGACAGGCACAGCACCAGCATGGACCACAGCGAATGCAGTAGCGGCGAAGGTGGCCGACTGCACCACAACCTCGTGACCAGGCTTCACTCCAATGGCCAACAGGCCCAGTTGCAAGGCCGAGGTACCACTGGCCAAGACTGCACAGGACTCAGCGCCGGCGTACTCCGCAAGCTCGGCTTCGAAAGCATCAACCTCAGGGCCTAGTGGGGCAATCCAACCCGTGTCGAACGCTCGCAGCAGAGCTTCACGTTCTGCTTTTCCAACATCAGGCGGAGAGAGCAGAATACGTTTCTGATTCGCCGTCACAGAGAAGGGCCTTGACCGCATGTCATCCTGTTCACAAACATCCCGAAACTGCCGCCTCTTCGATTGATGGTCGAGTAATAGATCATAGCAAGTCTTGAATTGCCCAGTTCGCCAACTGATTCGTTTGACCCAGCCTCCACTCTCCCTCGACCCATCAGCCAGCAAATGCTCCGAGAACGCACCGGCGACAAGATTGTTGCCGCTCAGCAAGCCAACATGGCCGATCCTGACTGGTTGCGGACCAAAGCAGAGCCTGTTCCACTGGACGATCGATGAAGGTCTCGCCGTCTCGTCGATCAAGAACGCGGTCGGCGACCCACTCACCAAGGCCGAGCAGCTACAGCATCTACCCGGCAACCACGACCAAGGTCCAAACGGCCCCTAGCCCAATGGTCTCACTTCACTTTCGTCAAGAGCCGCCGTGAAGATCGCCACCTCATGAATCTCACCCTCATAAGTCCGATCGCCGGTTGACTCATCACCAATGACAAGGGGATAGGTTGCATCCCAGCCCAGAAGCGAGTCAGCCTCAAACTCCAGAACCTCGATGAGGATCCCGTCCTTGTAGACCTCGCCGACTCCATCGGAATAGGCGAAGGCAATGGTGGTCAAGACGTTCGCTTCGAACACGTTCTCCACCAACAAGATGGTGGCGTTGCGAACCGGGCCAGGACGAAGACGCACACTCAGATCGCTCCCCTCTTGCCCCAGGTGGAAGTTCACCTCATCGCTTTGAATCCCGGCCGACGAAGTGACAATGCGAGTCGGACCCGTCTGCTGCACATTGTCGGGCGTGATGGTCACCACAACGGTGAAGGCTTGAGTCCTCGCCACCCCGCAGCGCAGCCGCTCCCCATCCATCGGGGTTGCACCGCCGCTATAGCTCTGCTGTCCTTCATGGTCCTCATAGCTTCCCTCACCAGGCCGCACTCGCACCAAGGGTGACAGGCCGTCATCACTCAGCAACTGACTGTCGACGTTGAAGCACTCCGCACGGGTCTGCAGGTCCGCACCAAAGATCGCGGCCACCACCAACAGCGTCAAAGCTCCCAGCGAAGCAATCGACACCATTCGAACCATTTTCGCCCTGCTCACCGCCACCAGCAGAACAGTGATCAAGACAGCAGCAATACCTGCACCAATGCAGTCAGCAATAAAGTCTTGCTTGTCTCCCGTTCGTCCGAAATCTAGGGCGGACTGCACAATCTCGGTTGCGGCCGCAAATCCAACGACGGCAGCAAGGCCGATGATCATCTTTCGTAGCGGACGAGCCGCTCCGCCGATGAATGCACCCAATCCAGCGAAGGCAATCCAGAAGAACAGGATCACATGCGACAGCAGCGGATCGATCGTGGCGGCGAAGGCAGGAGGATTCGGAGACTCCAACAAGAACAACCCAATCAGGATCCAGGCAAGCAAGGCCACCAAGAGAATGCCCCGACTCTGGGGCTCAGCAGATATGGCTTCGGCCGTGTCGGGATCCGATTCGATCTCTTCTGGTTCACTCGACATCAGATTCCCATACCCATGGCGCCCACCATCGCACCCGACAGCACTCCCGTCCACCGCAGATTCACCTGGCCGGTCTGGGACCCTGGTTCCAGACCATGTGGATACTTCGATGTCACTGCGCTCTGCTACCTTTACTTCCAGCCACTCGAATCCATGGCAATGCGGTTTTGGATTCCTGAACATCACCAACTAGTAGATGCTGAAGTGGCCATGACCGAACAAGAACGATTCACCCTCCAAAAGAAGCTCGCCGAATTCATCGGACCAAAGGAGGCAGGAACCCTGATGGAACATCTTCCCCCAATCGACTGGCACCAGATCGCCACGAAAGACGACGTCTACGCCCTCAAGACCGAGGTCGACGCCCTCAAAGACGACATCCATACCGTCAAGGCTGACGTCCACACCCTCAAGACCGACGTCCACACCCTCAAGACCGACGTCCACACCCTCAAGACCGACATGCTTGGTGTCAACAACGCCGTTGGGGGCCTCAGCGCTCAGATGGTGGCCCAAGGCACCGCCCTGCGCGGAGAAATGAGCGAGCTACGCGGCGACCTTCGCTCCGAAATGAGCGACTTCCGGTCCGAGATGAACGGAGACTTCGTCGGCCTTCGCTCCGAGGTGGGCGCGTTCCGGTCGGAAATGAGCGACTTCCGGTCCGAGATGAACAGTGACTTCAACGAGCTCCGCTCCGACATGAGCGACTTCCGATCTGACCTAACCGGAGAGTTCGGTAAGTTCCGCTCAGAGATCAAAGCCGACCAAGACAAATTCCACAACGAGGTTCAAACTCAGCTAGGCAATCACGGGACTGAGATAGCCAGCCTCCGCACCGAGTTCGGTGGTCAGCTCACAACCATACACGGCAAATTCGGTCAGCTTGAAGAGCGCATTGGTGACAAGATTTCCTCCGCCCAGCGAAACCAATTCGTCCTCACCGCTGGGATGATGCTCAGCATCTGGCTTTCCATTGCCGCCTTCTAGCAATCAATGCCGAAATGACTAGCGGGCCGAGCCGTAGCTCATCTGATTGTCGACTGCACTTAGAACCGGTGTGAACCCGGCACTCGGTCGACCAATGTAATATCCCTGGAAAAGCTCGACACCGAGCTCTTGTAGATACTCGAATTCCTTTTTAGTCTCGACCCCTTCGGCTAAGACCAGACAACCCATGCCATGACACAACTCGATCATCGCCATGATCGTCTTGGCTCGAGAGCGAGACTGATAGATACCTCGAACCAGCGAGATGTCGAACTTGACCACATCAGGACCCAGCAGTCCAAAGACCCGCAATCCGGTCGGTCCGCCACCGAGGTCATCCAACCCGATCCGGTAGCCCTGGCCCCGCAGATCCCGTTTCACCTTGTTCAAGTCTCCGACAACAACAAGTGGCGTTCGCTCACTCACCTCAAAGACCACTCGGCGGGCGAACCGGTGCAGGGGGTCTCGCCCCGACTGCAACTCGGGGTCAGCCAATGATCTAGTCAGCAGGTTCACAAAGATCAGGGCATTCGGATCCAGCGTTCCAGTAGCAGCGGACAAATCAGCAGCCACCAGCCGGCGGACCATGCGATCAAAATCGTATTCACGACCTGCTTCGGTCACTGCCTCAATCAAAAGCAAGGGATTGGACAAGGTCGGATGCTCCACCCGAACCAAGGCTTCATAGCCAAAAGTCGACTGCACCACTCCGGCCCCGTACGCATCACTCTCGGGCAAGACCGATAGCACCGGCTGGTAGATCATCCTGCATGACTCAAACGCCCGGTCAATCTCGGAATTCAACGCCTCATCAACAACGGGATGCAGGTACTGAGCTTCCTCCGTTCGAAACACGTCGTGATCGCGTCTCGCCTTGAGCGCGTCCAAGATGGTGCCATTGATCTCACCAGGTGTACAAGGTTTCAACAGGAACCGGAAAATCTGGATATCGCTCACCGCGTGAGCCGTCAAGGCCATCGACTCCGAAGTAGTCAACAGGACGCGCATGCAATCCGGGGCAATCGTTTTGGCGATCTTCAGAACAGCGATGCCCGACATGCCGTTTGGCTGATCATCACAAATAAGAATGTCGATCTCGCGGCTACGCAGAACAGCCAAGCCTTCGGCTGCGGAGTCCACAATCACCATCTCATAAGGCTTGTTCTGAAAAGTCGCCACCATTTCAGCCGCGCACCGTCCAGCATCGTGGACTACGAGGATTGTTGACTTCATCAGGTGCCACCCTTCCGTTCAGCTTACAAATGGACGTGAATTCGCCCACGAGATTTGCTTGACGGCACCCAAAGACTCGGCCTCTTGGAACCAAATATAAGAGAGCGAAATCTGACGTTTTGTTGCACGGCCGAGACTCGGTCGTGCACTAGTTCACGGAACGGACCTAGTCGTCTTCTAGGGAACTGACCTAGTCGTCGTCGGGAGTTCCATAGCCGTAGCCATAGCGGCCATAGCGGCCATCATCCTTGACGTTCAACAAGATGACTCCAAGCACGGTGCCGCCAACACTCTTGATGCTTTCAGCCGCACGGACCACCTGCTCACGGGTGGTCGAGCCAGCTGAAGCCACCAAGACCACCGCATCAACACAGCGCGCGATTGCTGGCGCATCAGCAACCGGGAGCACCGGCGGCCCGTCAATGATGACCAGGTCAGCCAGTGCTTCCAGCTTCTTGATCGCCGTGTGATAACCGGGTGAAGAAACAAATTCGGCTGGGTTCGGGGGAATGGTGCCGCTGGTCAACAGCGCCACACCCTCCATGCCATCAGGACGAGACACAATGTCAAAGACCGGCACTCCATCCACCAGATGGTCAGTGAATCCCGGGGCATGCTTCTCGCCAAACACGCGATGCAACCGCGGTCGGCGTAAGTCTCCGTCCATCAGCACAACATGGCGTCCGACAACCGACATCGAATAGGCCATATTGGTAGCCGTCGTCGTCTTGCCCTCGGACTCATTGGCGCTTGTCACCAGGATTGAGCGGATGTCCTTGCCAACCGAAGAGAACTGCAAGGCAGTGGCAATACGTTGGTAGCCATCAGCCAACATTGACTCGGGCTCATCCCGACTGATGAGGCTTAGCTCCTTGCCCTTCATGGAGCGAGGTAGCTTCGGCAATGAACCAAGAACCGTCAGACCCGTCCGAGTATGGAAATAGTCGGCATCCTTCACCGAACGATCCAGCGACTCTGCCAATAAAGCCAAGGCAATGCCCAGAACTGAGCCAGCAACCAAACCAAGCAGGATCGAGCGGGACAGGGGGGCGCCCGAGTCATTGATGGGCGGTTCGGCCGACTGCAAGACCCTGGCTGAACCGACCGAAGCCACCTGAGAACTCAGTTCCAGCCGGCCAATGTTGGCTACGTGGGCGGCAATCTGGGAGTCGATCAACACCAGCTCAGGATCAAGGTCAGCAGCAAGCTGATCGATCTGGGCTTGCAGGGTGGTCTGCTGAACTGGATCGGTGGCTCGGACCAAGCGATCTCGAAGCGGGGCAAGAGGTTCCAGCAAGGTCTGACGTTCGATCCGCAACTCAGTCAGACTTGTTTCCAAACGAGTCACCGTGTCACCAATGCTTTGGGAGGCATTCTCCTGCTTGGTCAGCACGTAGGCACCGGCCCAACCATTGGCCCAGTCAGCGGCTTCATCCGGGGTCGGTGCGGTGGCCGAGAACTCCAACACATCCGCGGTGGACAAGCCAGTGACCTTGACCGCGTCAGGCACAAAGCCCAGCAGCTCCTCGACCCGTGTTTCCGTCGAATTGCCTAGGGCAAGATTGATCTCGTTTTCGATGCGACGATTCAACAATCCCGTGTTGCCGCTGGAGCTGCCAAGAGCATCCTGAGCAGCGGAATCGGCGATCAGCACCGAAGCGGTGGCCGAGTATTGCGGTGCCGCCTGCGATCCAAGAAATCCAGCAAGTCCGCCAAGAAGAAGAATAGGCAGCAGAACCCAAGGCCAGCGGCGTCGGAGAATCGCTACATAGTCCTCAAGGGAGAGTTCGCCCGCCTGATCATCAGTCACCCCGAGATCCTAACGACTTTGGGTTGGCAACAGGTGTCGCCGGACGATCCACCTAGTTGGAAGGTTCACTCAACTCAACGACCTTCTGTAAACGCTTCCACAATTGCGCTACATGATGGCGTTCAGTGGCCAGAACTCCGATCGAAACTCGGGCCATCCATTGGCCGTTCAGCTGGGACGGGCTGAGGAAGGCTTCGCCCGATTCATTGATTGCCCGGACCCATGACAAGGTGTGCGCATCCAATGCTTCACCGACCAGCGGCTCGCCACCGACCAGCGGCGTGTGCAATACACACACGGTCTGTAAATCAACCGGAGCGAGTACCTGCCAGCCATCAGCCCCGGCAACCTGAGCAGCCAACCACTGTGCGTTGTCCAGATCTCGGCGAATCCGCTCCTTGATTGCTTCCACCCCATCAAGACGAAGCTGGAACCAGATCTTCAGCGCCCGGAAACGACGACCGAGCGGGATTCCCCAATCGCGATATTGGGTGACTTCACCATCAGCACTGGACTGTAGGTAACTGGGGTTGGTGGACATCACCGACTGCAACTGCTCGGTGTCGCGCACATAGAACAACGAACAATCCAGAATGGTGCCCATCCACTTGTGCGGGTTCCACGAGATCGAGTCCGCACCCTCCACTCCGGCCCACAAGTGACGGCATTCTGGCAGCAACATTGCCGTCCCGGCCATGGCCGCATCAATGTGCACCCAAGCCCCAACCGATCCGGCAATATCAACAATGGCAGCCACCGGGTCCATCGCCGTGGTGCCCGTTGTGCCAACCGCTGCAACCACCACCGCCGGCGTCTTGCCCGCAGCGACATCAGCGGCAACACATGACGCCAACGATTCCGGGTCCATGGCAAAGCTCACCGGGTCAGTGTCCACCATCACAATATTGTCCCAGCCAAATCCAGCCAGCAGGGCCGCCTTGGCCACCGACGAATGAGCTTGCTGGGTTGAATAGACCACAAGCGGTGAATCGACCGCTTGCAAGCCGCCAGTATTCTGCGACAACGACGATGCCCGTTCCCGGGCCGCCAGCATGGCAGTGAGACAACCAGTCGAAGCAGTGTCGGTTATGGATCCAAACCAGTTATCACTCAGCCCAACCAGTTGACGCATCCAGTCACAGACAACTTCTTCGACCTCGGTCAAAGCCGGGGCGCTCTCCCAAGAAATTCCCAGCGAAGAGAGCCCGGCCGACGCCAGGTCACCAAGGATGGAAGACAGCTCGGCGTTGGCCGGGAACCAGCCAAAATGCATGGGGTGTTGCATCTCGAACAGGCCAGGAACCACGATCGAATCGAGGTCGGCCATTACTGCGTCAAAGGACTCGACCTCGGTCGGAGGCTCAGCGGGAAGGGCGGCGACAATGTCGCCGGGTTCGGTCCTTGATCGAACCGGCCGATCGGTGACCGAGGCCCGGTGGTCGGCAATCCAGTCGATGAGTTCGTGGCCAGCAAGACGGAATTCTTCGGGAGTCACACCCTCATACTAGAGGCAGCCGGGCCCCTGGCAGTCAGCCCAAGTGGCAGCCAGACTCATGATCGCCTATGCGGCAGCGTCGCTGGTCGCGCAACTCTCCAGATACCTGGAAGGGCGCACATCCGCGTCACGGATATCGATCGTCTCAGTCAGATTGATTTCAGCAGGGCTCATCTCGGCGAGGTTGATGGTCACGCCGATGGGGCAGCGTGGAACTGCGGCTGTGTTCTGCTCCTCCATGACATCAATCAGGATGGATACTGGATCCTGCCCCTTGGCCAGCCGGTGCCGCCACGGTGTCTGTGTCTGATCCAGGAGTTCCAAGACTCGCGCACCGGTTCGATAGTACCGACCGATGCTGGAGAATTCTTCCGGATCCAGATCGCTGCCGGTTGGGATAGGGAGCCGAAGCTCTCGCCCATTCAACAAGCTGTAGATGTTCTCAACAAACCGTGCGGTGCCCTCGATCTGCTCATGCCCTTGCTCAAGGGCAACCAGATCCGGGCGTCGAGCGTGGCGTTCGGCTCGCAACCCGAGAAAGCTTGCCACCAGTTCGGCCGCTCCCCCGATTTGGGACGGGCTTGTCTTCTGTGCAGCAGCCGCTTCCAAGTACCACATCTCGCGGGTGGCCATCTCGGCATCAGTCGCATCATTCGTCCATGGCAGCGACGGGTCATAACCGGTGGGAACTCGCCAAGAGATCTCAAACATTTGATACTGGTGGAACGCCTCGTGCACAAAGAAGCGAGCGAATTCCCACGAACTGGCGTGAGCCTCGTCACTGTCATAGACGAGGGCGAGACACTCTTGGTCAGCAACATCAATGGCGAACTGGGCGGGTTCTTCCGCCGTCAGTCCTAGGCCAGCCGCGAATTCTGCACCAAATCGATAGACCGGAGGCAGGCCAAGCTCTTCAGGAAGTGGAACTAGCTGGACCGTGTTTCCTAGCGTGGCATTTCCAAGAGCAGCAATATGGTCGATGTTGAGGGCGTACCCGTAACTCCCAAACTCAGCCTCTTGACGAACAAGAAGGGTTGGTCGAAGCTCGGGTCGGAACCCGAAGCCCCAAATCTTGGCCGCATGGGATTGAAACGTCGAGGTGATCTCAGCCAATTGGGTGAAAAGCTGTTGGTCAAGTTCGTCAATACCAAGCCAAGGGCCCTGGATCGACACAACCGTCGACTCCATTTCCGACTCGAAAGCGGGGAGAATTTGCTCGGTCTGGAGCCGATCTGACAGAACTTGCTGTTTGTCCAAGCATTACAGTTTCCACACTATTGCTGAGGAAACTCTGAGAACTTGATTAACTATCAGTCTTGCGAGTCCTAATCATCGAAGATGAACGTGACATAGCCGAAGCCATCCAGCGAGGCCTGGAGCGAGAAGGCTTCACCACTGTCATTGCCGAAAACGGAAACGACGGATACTGGCATGCCACCGAAGGCAACTACGCCCTCATCGTCCTCGACATCTTGCTGCCAGGCATCAACGGCTACCAGCTTTGTCGTCGGGTGCGCGAAGCTGGAGTCGAAACCCCCATCCTCATGCTGACCGCCAAGTCGGGTGAATTTGATGAGGTCGAAGCACTCGAACTTGGGGCCGACGATTTTCTGCGGAAGCCGTTCTCAATCCATGTGCTTCTGGCTCGTTGCAAGGCGCTGCTACGACGCCGACCATTGCGACTCGCCCCAACGAGCTTCGCCGGAATCGAGCTGGACCTCAAGACCCGGCGCTGCATCGTTGAGGGCCAGGACCTTCAGCTCACTCCTCGAGAGTCACAACTCCTCGCTTCTCTGTTGATGGCCAAGGATGTTCCCGTAACCAAGCAAGGCCTACTCCATTCGGTTTGGGGTTTGGACTTTGAGGGAGACGCCAACGTCGTCGACGTCTACATCCGCTACCTCCGCAAGAAGCTCGGCCCTGATCGCATCAAGACCATCCCAAGAATTGGCTACGTCCTGCAAGAACTCAGCACCCCTGAGCTCAGCCCTCAGGACACAGCAGTCTTTGCACTTGACGAACCCGCCGATGCCACGATCTAGCCAACCCCAGAGCGATAGTCAGGCGCAAGACACCGGCAGTTCAGACACCGGCAGTTCAGATACCGGTGCCAACAATGGCGACGAAGAGTTCATCCATCCAATCTCAGCCCTAGCAAATCAGCTCAACCAGATCCCCCTTGAGCATGTCGGACCAATCCGCTATCCCAGCGATCCCATTGTCGAGTCACTCGTTAATGACATGCTGGAGCGAATCGCTCAGCAGTTTGAGGAGCGCCAGAACTGGTTGGCAAACACATCGCACGATTTGCGAAGTCCCATTACCGCCATCATGGCCAATGCCGAGCTTGCCATTGGTTCCCAAGCTTCGGTGGATGACATGCGGCATGCCGTTGAAGTTGCCCATCGAAACGCCCGTCGTCTAGCCGAGCTGATTGATGCCTTCATGGAGGAAGCGACAAAGCTTGGGGTGCACGGCTTACCCAACCGTCCAGGAAGCGCGTACTGGCACTGAACCAGACTGAACTGAGTCGGCACAAAAAGTGGCACACTGTCGGACATGACATTTGAGCGAATTGGAGTGGTTGGTGCCGGGCTCATGGGGTCGGGCATCGCCGAAGTATCAGCCAAGGCCGGAGCGACTGTGGTCGTGGCCGAGACCAGTGAAGATGCAGCGAAGGCTGGCCAGGCCAGGATCGAGAAATCACTGGACCGAGCGGTCAAGGCTGGAAAGATGCAACCCGACGAACAGATCGCGGTTCTTGACCGGCTCGTCTTCACTACCGACATGGAGAAAATGACTGACCGCCAGTTGGTGGTTGAGGCCATTGTCGAGAACGAGAACGCCAAGACCACCTTGTTCCGCCGACTAGATGAGATCGTTGAAGACCCCGAGGCCATCCTCGCTTCCAACACCTCATCCATCCCAATCATGAAGCTGGCTATGGCCACCAAGCGCCCCGAAAAGGTCATTGGCATCCACTTCTTCAATCCCGTGCCCATCCTTCATCTGGTTGAGCTGGTGACCTCGCTTCACACCTCGCCCGAGACGCGGGACAAAGCAACGTCGTTTGCTGGCGAGCAACTCGGCAAGCGAGTTATCCATTCCAAGGACCGGGCCGGCTTCATCGTTAACGCCTTGCTGATCCCCTATATCTTGTCCGCCATACGCATGTTCGAGTCGGGCTTCGCCTCCAAAGAGGACATTGACCAGGGCATGGTCACCGGCTGCGCCCACCCAATGGGGCCCCTGGCCTTGGCCGATCTCATCGGCCTGGATACCACCAATGCGGTGGCCGAATCGCTCTACGCCGAGTTCAAGGAGCAGCTTTATGCGCCTCCACCACTGCTGGCCCGCATGTGTGAAGCTGGGCTACTTGGCCGCAAGACCGGCCGAGGCTTCTACGACTACAACTGACATATCCGGACATATGACCTGGGGTCTGGAGCGATACGTAGGTAGCGACGCTGGCGGCTTCTTACGTCCAGCTTCTTACGACCGGCTTCTGACCTTCTGCACGTTCTCGAAGGCGAAGACAGCTAAACCAATCCAGATAATGGCGAACCCCACCAACCGGGTGGGGTTCGCTGTTTCTCCAAACACGAATACCCCAATGGTGAACTGGATGGAAGGCGCCATGTACTGCATCAAGCCAATGGCCCACAAGGGAATACTCTGCGCAGCACGAGCGAAGAGCAGGAGCGGTGCGGCCGTAGCCAGACCAATCAACCCCGCAAACACGGGAGCTAAGCCCTCACCCATACTGATGCCGTTGCCGCCTACGCCGCCGTCACCTAAGCCACTTCCACCTGTGTCGCCGTCACCGGTCAAGCCGACCCAAGCGAGATAGACCACGGCGAAAGGCACAATCCAGATGGTCTCCATGGCCAAACCCTCGACCGGGCCCCTCGTCGACTGCTTCTTGGTCAAGCCATAGACAGCAAAGCTGGAGGCCAACACCAGAGAAATCCAGGGCAGTGAGCCTGCTTCGACCCCAAGCAACGCGACACCGACCGCCGCGGTCGCTATGGCGAACCAGCCAACTCGACTCAGCCGCTCCCCCAGAAATACCACCCCAAGGAAAACCGACATGAGTGGGTTGATGAAGTAGCCAAGGCTGACCTCAACAACCCGCTCGGTAGAAACGGCGTAGACAAAGACCAGCCAGTTCAACCCGAGCAGGAGGCCTGCGACCAGGTGGATCCGATTGCGCATCGTCGCTGCCAACAGGTCCCTGGGCGACTGCTTGCGGACAATCCACAAGAAGACCACCAGGAGGAGCATGGTTTGCACCGCTCGCTGGGCCGTGACCTGGCCAGCGGGAATGGAAGCAACCTGATGCCAATAAAGCGGGGCCAACCCCCAAAGGAGGTAGGCCCCAAAAGCGAATCCAAATCCGGATTTCTCCGATTCGAGTTCAGTCGTCTCGGTTGTGGTCAATGACTAACGACACCGCTGCTAGCGGCGAGAGAAGATGCGCAGGATGTACCAGAACATGGTCATCAGCGAACCGAACAGGGCAACAGCAGCGCCAACATAGGCCCAGGTTGGGTAACGGCGCACGATGTTCTGTGTCTGATAGAGGATGGAAGCACCAGACAGGCCGACCATGGCCACGCTAAAGAACAAGCCGAGGTTAAAGCCGAAGATGACACCGCCAATGATCAGCACGAGTGCGGCCATCATGCCCCACATGACGATGGGACGAAGGAAGCTCAGATCTTTGCGGGTGACGAAAGCAACAATGGTGAGGCCAGCAAAGCCAATTGCGGTAACAACCGCGGCCGAGGCCACCGTTCCCGCTCCCTTGATCTGGAAGACCTGGTAAAGGAATGGAGCGAAGATGAATGACTGCCCAAAGGCAATGCCAAAGAGGCCGCCGTACTGGGCCGCAGGATTGTCCAACTTCTGAACCGACTGGGAAGCGAACCAGTTGATGACCATGAAGCCACCAAGGATCAGGAGCCACGAAGCGCCCCCGGTTCTCACCAAGAACTCATGAATGGCCTGTGCCGTTCCCGTCATGAACAGGATGGTCTCAAAGCCAACAAAGGCAGCAACAGCCAAAGCAAGGTGCTGATAGACCTTGACTAAGAATGATGCTCGGTCTTCTTCGGATGCGTTGATGACGGGGGTCATCGAAGGTGATTGTTGATATGCCACGGGTCCTCCTGGGCAGACAGTGTTTCTAGTCTAGTGCTCAACGACGTTTCTGGGGAATAGGTTCCCAATTCGACATTTCGAACCTCCGAGAACCGAGAATGAGTCTCGGAAACTTCGCTACCCTGCACACATGCTGTTTTTCCACGTCACCCGCTCAAGACTGTTGAGCTGTTGGTGATCAGCCTGAGTGAGGTACACGATGTTGCTCTCCGCTTTCTCCGTTCTCATGATCAGCGCTACACCGCCAACCGACGGCTGATTGTGCAGGCCCTGGCCAAGGCTGACGCACCGCTCACCATTGACGGTGTGATCCAAGCAGAGTCGTCCCTCGCGCTGAGTTCCACCTACCGCAACCTTGGGGTGTTGGAAGAGGCGGGGGTCGTGCATCGAATTGTGACGTCCGACGACCATGCCCGATTCGAGCTAACCGAAGACGTGACCGGCACCCACCACCATCACCTGGTTTGTACCAACTGCGGACTCGTTCTCGATGTCACCCTGCCCGACCAGTTGGAAGATCTACTGCATCAGTCACTGGATGCGGCAGCCAAGGAGCATTCGTTCGCCGGTGCCCACCACCGCATCGACCTCATCGGCCTCTGCCAATCTTGCGCGGGTTAGCGCTGCGCGTTAGGACTGGGAGTTGAGGAGGACTTGGAGCTGGCCAACCAAGGACTCAGCCAGCATCAGGGTTGGCAGTTGAGTGTTGGCTCGTGGCAGTTGAGGCATGACCGATGCATCGATCACACTGACTCCCTGCCACCCTCGTACCACTCCCCCATTTCCGACCGCCAGGTCCAACGCACAGGACCCGGCGGCATGCACATAGTCACCGAGGTGTTCTCGCATCCATTCATCCAGCTCTTCATCACGAGCATCCAGATCAAACAGCGAGGACCGGTTACTTGGAACCGATCCAAGTCCGCCGCCTGAATCGTCAGCGTAGATTTCACTGACTTCGGCATCCAGAACCCCACCCTCCAGCAACTCCACCAGTCGTCGCAAGCCATGGCGCAGCCGAGCTCGATCACTGGAGGTGTCCAACATGTTGAACTGCACGATCGGTTGACCATTTTCGTCCACCGTCACCGATCCGCGAGACTCGACATCCATCAAGGCCACCATCACCTGAGCAGACCCAGACCCAGACCCAGCCGAACCGTCTTGCCCGGCTTGCCAGTCTTGCTGACCGCCCCGGCTCCCGAGGTGCTCAAGGATCAAAACTTGGAGATCATCACGTCGCTGCCCAAGACCCGAGGACCACGTCAGCAAGCCCGTAGCTGCCGGAGTTTCCGTGGGGCAAGCCTCGCGCAGCTTCAGAGTGAAGGGAATCGCCGGGTGGTCCTGCAGGCCAGCACCCACATGAGGATTCACGACCTCTGAACGCAAAAGCAGGGCTGGCGAATGAATGGCTCCGGCACACAACACCACGCGCTCGGCATCCAGGATCTCTCCGGTGCTCAATTCGACACCACAAACTCGCCGACCCGAGGTGACAACAAGACGACTGACTTCAACCCCAGTCCGAATCTCCAGCTGATACTCGCGTCCAGCCAGATAGATGTCATAGGCCGAGTGACGTCGCCCATCCTTCATGGACAGTGAAACTGGAGTGACCGGAACTTCCCGAGCAAACGCCACCGCTAGCGGTCCCGGAACCGCCGACGCAGTTACCGAGTCAGCCAGGACCTGGTGTTGAGCCCGATTGGTGGCGAATTTAGAAAGGTCTTCGCTCGGGCCAGACAGCGCAATCATGGCATTGACGGCGGAACAACCACCAAGCCCTCGACCCCGAAGATACGGGACTTGGGCCTGGCCAGCGGCTCGGGCCACCAGCAAGTTCTGCCACCACCAGTCTGGCTCATCCAGTGCTTTGAACCAATCCGGATCGGTCACTGCCTGCGGAACCGGCTTACCAGGTCCCGCCTCAATCAAGGTCACTTCATGGCCGGCATCACTGAGTCGGCGGCTGACAACACATCCAGCCGGGCCAGCTCCGACAACGACTACCCGCATGGGACGAACCGCAGCTGGCCCGATGATCGCCTCTTCGTCCATGGTGCTCAGTTTGCCACGAGGTCGGGCGGCCGGAACCGCAGGCCCAATGCCTCACAAATCGTGTCCGCATCAGCCAGCAATTGGAAGTCCGACCAACGTCGGGCAATCAGCTGGACCCCACAGGGCAAGCCATCCACCGTGCCACCGGGGACGACAACCGAGGGCAGCAATGGCATGGTGGCAATCCCCGCCCAGAACAACAGCTCGGTATAGGGGCGTTCGACCCCATCAACATCGGTGACTCGCTGGTTGTAGGCAAGATCAGTGTTGTGAGGGAACGCGACCGTCGGCGCTGGAGGAGCAATCACCAGATCAACAGACTCAAACAGTCGATCCCAGCTGGCGATCGCCTGCGCCCTCGCTTCATTCGCTTTGAGCCAGTCCCGATGACTGAGCGTGACCCAGGCTGCGTCTTGGGCCGAACGGTCGGGTTGCCAGCCGTTGCTTTCGTCACCCGCGTCATGTCCGTCGTTGGCCCCAAAGCCCTCCGGGTTGCTGGCGAATTTGGACAAGCGGTCATAGAACCTAACTGGAAAATCTGCCCCGATGATGGGGAAGAGGAGTTGTAGGTAGGTCTCGTGTAGGTCACGAGAGGAGATGTCGGGCCGTGCATTGCTCAGGACTGTGGATCCAGCTTCGCCCAGCTTGGCCCCAAGGTTCTCGACCACGTCACGAACTCCGGAAGCCACGGGCGCTTCTTCGTCGTCGCTCCACACTCCGATACGCAGATCCTCAACCGGGCGGGGAGTGGCTGGCGGCAGTGTTGCCCCGGGAGCTCCGCCAAAGGAGCTCTCCGACACCAGGACTTCTAGTAGGAGGGTTAGGTCTTGCGTCGAACGGGCCAAAGGTCCGGCGACGGCCAGGTCGGGATGGGACAGCACGCCGGGAGGGCCAGGAATGTGGCCTCGCAATGACAGCACGCCGTGGGTCGGTTTGAGGCCGAATACGCCGTTGAAATGGGCAGGCAATCGGATGCTGGCACCAATGTCACTGCCGACCTCGGCCAGGGTGAAACCACAGGCCAGCGAAGCCGCCGCTCCTCCCGATGATCCACCGGGTGTGCGACTCAAATCATGGGGATTGTTACTGACTCCGAACACCTCGTTGTAGGTCTGATGGTCACCGGCGAAGAGAGGAACGTTTGTCTTGCCAAAGACGATTGCCCCAGCCTTCCGTAAGGCCATCACCAGGTCTGCGTCTTGAGTAGGCATGTGATCGGCCAATGCTGGCGAGCCAGCAACAGTGGCCATTCCGACCGTCTCGTAGGTGTCCTTGATGGTCATGGGCAAGCCGTGTAGCGGGCCCAGGTTCTTGCCAGCAGCACGAGCGCTATCGGCGGCTACCGCTTCAGTTCGGGCCCGATCCAGATCGAAGCCCACCACTGCATTCACCGATCCATTGTGTTTCTCGATGCGTGCGAGCTGGGCTTCTAGCAACTGCACACTGGTGATGTCGCCGAGTGCAAGAGCGGCCAGGGCATCGACGGCGGTGCCCGAGTGCAGCAGACCAGTCAGAATCGAATCCATATCACCAGACCCAGCCAGCATCAGCTACGCGTTTTCAGTCGACTGGTCTCGCAGAAGTCGGCGCAGGATCTTGCCCGAAGCGGACTTGGGGATCTCATCGGTGAACTCGACAATGCGGATCTTCTTGTAGCTGGCAACATGACCGGCCACAAAGTCCTGCAAGTCCTCAGCCGTCGCCTCGACTCCGGGCTTGAGCACAACAAAGGCCTTTGGCAGCTCACCGGCTTCGACATCGGCGATACCAATCACGGCAACATCCGCCACTGCCGGATGAGTCACCAGCAGCGCTTCAAGCTCGGCCGGGGGTACTTGGAAGCCCTTGTACTTGATCAGTTCCTTCACCCGGTCAACAATGTACATGTGGCCATCGGCATCGATCCGGGCCACATCACCGGTGTGAAGCCATCCATCACTATCGATGGTGGCCGCGGTGGCTTCGGGGTTATTGAGGTAGCCGACCATGACCTGTGGGCCACGAACCAGAAGCTCACCTTCACCATCGATTCCCTGATCGTTGCCGTCTGGGTCAATCACACGACACTCGGTGTTGGAAACGGTGATGCCGTTGGATCCAGGCTTGAAGCCGGTGCCCTTGGTTGCGTGACTCACCGGGCTCATCTCGGTCATGCCATAACCCTGAACCACCGCACAACCGATCCGGGTGGCCGCTTCCTCGGCCAGCTCTCCACCCAGAGGTGCGGCCCCGCAGAAGATTTTCTTGACCGAGCTCAGATCGAAATCATCAACAATTGGGGCTTTAGCCAAACCAAGCACGATGGGGGGAACAGCAAAGAACTGGGTCACCTTGTGTTCCTGGACTAGACCAAGGGCCTGTGCCATATCGAAGCGAGGCATGGTCACCACCGTCACGCCTTCGGCCAGAAGTGAGTTCATCAAGATCTGCATGCCGTAGATGTGGAAGAAGGGCAGGACAGCCAGTGCGACCTCGTTCTCGTCTTCGTATTCCATGATGGCCTTGGTCTGAACCAGATTTGCCACCAGGTTGTAGTGGGTCAGCATGACCCCTTTGGGAAGACCAGTGGTTCCTGACGAATAGGGCAAGACAACAACCTGAGACTTCACGTCAATGTCGACCTGCTCGATGGCCTCCCCGTACAAGGCTTCGAAGGAGTCTTCGCCAATCACCGCTACCTCAGTGACGGCTGTTCCATCCATGGCCTCCCGAGCCACATCAGCAAAATCCGGCACGGTGATTGTCATCGTTGCCCCAGCATCATTGAGCTGAAACTTAACCTCTTCCACTCCGTACACCGGGTTGATGGTGGTGACGGTTCCACCGGAGATGGCCGCTGCGTGGAAGACAATGGCATATTCAGGAACGTTTGGAGCCAGCACAGCCAGCGTGACCCCAGGACCAAACCCCTTGGCTTGCAATCCTCCGGCCAACCGGGCCACGTGGTCGCCAAGTTGAGCGAAGGTATAGGACCGACCGGTCGGCCCGTCAATCAGCGCTAGCCGATCGGGATAGTTCGATGCGCCTTGCATCACATACTGGGTGAGAGGAACCTCCGGCATTTCAACGTCAGGAAGTGGGCTCTTGAAGATGTGGGAAGACATGGCTCAAATGGTGCCACTAGTCTCGCCGCTGAACAAGTGCTGGCCTGTCATCAATCAGGTTCAGCTTCAAGCACGCCACTTTCGTCTCGATGCAGTTTGGCCTTGTCCGACTTCGGCCGTCTAGATTTGACCCAATGCGATTTCAACAGGCGACTGCTGTCCATCCACTGAACACGACACCTAGTGAGGCCGAGTCGGGCGACAACAAAAGCGTCTTCGAAGCGAGCATTGAGGAGGGTTGGGGCATCCACGGCAATGCCAACGGTGGCTACCTCATAGCCATGACGGCACGTGCCATGGCTAAACGAGCTGGCCGACCTGACCCTGCCACCATCACCGCCCACTATCTCTCGCCGGGCAAACCCGGCAAGATCCAGATCAAGACCGAGATGGTGAAAGAAGGACGCAAGTTCGCCACCGTCACTGCCTCCATGCGCGGAGCCAAAACAGACCCAACCTCGCCTGAGCCTCGTCCTATCCTGCAAGTCATGGGCGCCTTCACCGACTTGTCAGCCGCGAGTGGCCCCGAACTGGTTGATGGATCACCGCCCGATCTGCCACCAGTGGAAGAATGTGTCGGCACCGACACCAAGGAAATGTCCTCGCCCGAGTTCTTCAACCAGGTCGAGGTCCGGCTCCACCCCGACGATGCCAAATTCTCCGTACAACCTTCGGGCCAAGCCTTGACCCGTGGCTATTTCCGACTCCTGAACGACGAGCCAATGGACGCGATCGCTCTGCTGCTTGCCACTGATGCACTGCCGCCAACGGTTTTCAACGCCAACCTGCCAGTGTCATGGGTGCCCACCGTCGAGCTGACGGCCCACGTTCGGGCCCAACCAGTTCCCGGCTGGCTGCGTTGTGAGTTCCGCACCCGTTTCGTGACCGGAGGCTTCCTCGAAGAGGACGGCCTGGTCTGGGACGAGTCCGGCCAAATGGTGGCCCAGTCCCGCCAGCTCGCCCTTATCCCTCAGGATTGAGTTCATCGAAGCGGTCGATCTTGCGCAGCGCCGGGAAGAAGATGGCCCAGATGCCAACAATAACCAGGGTGCCGAACCCGCCGATCATGACTGCTCCAACCAGGCCAAACAGGCTTGCCGTCACGCCAGACTCAAATGCACCGAGTTCATTTGATGCGCCGATGAACACATTCTCCGTGGCCAGCACGCGGCCCCGCATGTTCTCCGGCGTAGCGAGGGGCACGATGGCCGAGCGGATGAACACACTGAAGGCGTCGGCCCCGGCCAAGACCAGCAAGGCAATGAAAGCAACGGCAAAGGATCGAGTGAGCCCAAGCACCAGCGTGGCCAGACCAAAAACCGCGACTGTCACCAACAACACACGCCCAACGTGACGGGTGAGGGGTTGTCGAGCAAGTCCGATCGAGACCGTGGCTGCTCCGATTCCGACGGCAGCCCGGAGCCAACCCAGACCGATGGCTCCAACACCCAGTCGCTGATCGGCAATGGCGGGTAGCAGGGCAACGGCGCCGCCGAACAAAACAGCGAACAAGTCGAGGGAAATCGCGCCAAACAAAACCGGAGTTCGTCGAATGAACTTCAACCCCTCAACCGCATCGGATAGCGCAGCCTTCAGTCCGGGAGCAGTTTCCAGACGGGCAACCGTCGATGAGGGCACCTGGCTCAGCCCAGCGACGGCGGCCAGAAGCAGCAACCCGGACATGAGGTAAGGAGCGGGCTCACTAACGGTAAACAAGAAGCCAGCAGTCACGGGTCCGGTGATGGACCCGGTCTGCCAAGCCACCGCTCCGAGCGCAATGACGCGTTCGATGACCGACCGTGGCGACAGGTCAACCGGTAGGGCCCGCAGGGCCGGAGCGACAAAGGCTCGAGCCGCTCCAAAAAGCACAACTAATACGTAGATAGGCCACAAGGCTGTCGGATCAGTCCCGGCGTAAGCCCACAACGCGAACGACACACCGGCAGAGGCCAGTAGGCCAAACGCAGCAACGATCCTGCGGTCGAATCGATCAGCGAATGAACCAGTGATCGGAGACAGCAACGCGGTTGGAACAAATTCGGCCAGGCCCAGCAAGCCGAGATCCAACAGATTCTCGGTGAGATCCCACACCTGCTTGCCCAGGATGGTGAGCTGACCAACGGTGGCCATGGTGATGAGAACCTTGCAGCCCAAGAGGATCCAGACCCCGCGAGGAATCTGATTGAACCCGTCCTGGTCGCGCCGTTCGCCCGCGGTGAGGTCGGTATCGCTTCGACTCACGCCGCGTTGGCTTGCAAGTCGCTCAGTGTGGCCCATTCCAAGGTTCCGATATGGGTGGCTTCCAATACCACACCCGGCGCTGCACCTGCCTCGAAAGCTTCTTGCCAGCGAGGGGCGCACAAGCACCATTGATCTCCTGGCTTGAGGCCCGCGAACCCATACTCGGGCATTGGGGTTGACAGGTCATTGCCGACCGAAGCCGAATAGGCCAAGAACTCCGCGGTCATGCGAGCACAAACCGTGTGTACCCCATCATCTCCCGCTCCAGTCTGACACGATCCGTCGCGATAGAAGCCCGTCATTGGCTCAGTTGAGCACAATTCCAAATCTGTTCCCAACACGTTCTTTGCCATCGAGTGATCCTGGCAGCAATCCGGATGGTTACCACCATTCAAGGGTCGACTGAATCTCTAACCAAGACTGATTCACCCTGTGCCTCACAAATGATTCACCCTGCGTCACTGCCGGACACTAGTGTCGACGAAGTGACAACGACATCGGGCAATGCCTCAGCCCAAACCGGCGGCAACTCAGGGACTGCGGTTGAAGCCGTCCAACTACGCAAGCAGTTTAGCTCCTTCGTCGCGGTTGACGGCATCAGCTTCACGGTTCCCATGGGCCAGACCTTCGCCATCCTGGGTCCAAACGGGGCTGGTAAAAGCTCGACCATGAAAATGGTGACCACCGTTTCACCAACGACCAGTGGCAGCTTGACCATCCTTGGCATGGACCCTCTCAGGCAAGGCAGAGAGATTCGTGCCCAGCTTGGCGTCGTTCCTCAAGAGGACATTCTGGATGAGGAGATGACGGTTCGCGAGAACCTGGTCATGTACTCCCGTTACTTCGGGATCTCCTGGAGTGAGGCCAAATCCAAGGCCGATGAGTTGCTCAAGTTTGTCAAACTTTCTGACCGCGCCAACGACAAGGTCGAACCCCTCTCCGGTGGCATGAAGCGCAGGCTCACCATCGCCCGCGCCCTGGTCAATGACCCCAGCCTGGTCTTGTTGGACGAACCAACAACGGGGCTGGATCCCCAGGCCCGCCACCTTCTGTGGGAACGCCTATATCAGCTCAAGGACCAGGGAGTGAGCCTGCTCCTCACCACCCACTACATGGATGAAGCTGAGCAGTTGGCCGATCGCCTGATCGTCATGGACAAGGGAAGCATCGCCGCCGAGGGTTCACCCAAGGAATTGATCGCCGAGCATTGCTCTCGGGAAGTTCTTGAGCTGCGGTTCCCTGATCGAGCGCCCAACGAGGTTGATCAGGTCGCTACCGAAGCTGGACTGAGGACGGAGACCTTGCCCGATCGGACCCTCGTCTACGCCGATGACGGTGATGCCGCTTTGGAGCATCTGCAATCCCGCGATATTCACCCAACCGGCACCCTGGTTCGGCGAGCGACCCTAGAAGATGTCTTCTTGTCCTTGACCGGACGGAGCCTGGACGAATGACGGCTGTGCTTAGAAGGAGTCGAGGTCTTGACCTCAGTCGCTCCGGCCTTATTCACTATTTCGAGTACCAGATCTACCGCTTTCGGTCCGGCTGGCGCGGGCTGTTCGTCACCGGACTGCTCAGCCCCATCTTGTTCTTGTTAGTCATGGGCTCCGGACTGGGTGACCTGGTCGACCGGGGCGACAATGACCTGGGAGCGGTCAATTACCTCAGCTATATCGGGCCCGGCCTGTTGGCAACCTCGGCCATGCAATGGGGAACCGTGCAAGCGCTTTGGCCGACGATGGCGGAGATCAAGTGGGAGGGTGGTTACAAGGCTGCCCTCGTTTCGCCCCTGACCGTTGATGAGTTGGCGGTCGGCCATATCGGTTGGATCAGCCTGCGCTTCTTCGCCGCTTCGGTCATGTTCACCGGTGTGCTCGCCGGGTTCGGAGTTCCCCAAAGCTGGTGGATCTTGCTGGCTCCCTTTGCTGCCACCCTGACGTGTGCCGCCTTCGCCGCTCCTACCGTCGGCTTCAGCGCCAACAACACCGATGACCACATGTTCCCGCTGGTTCAGCGGTTCGTGGTGATCCCCCTCCTGTTGTTCTCTGGTTCGTTCTTTCCGATCACGAATCTTCCAACAGTGCTCGCCTGGGTGGCCCGACTGACCCCGTCCTGGCATGGTGTCGAGCTGTGTCGAGGCTTATCTCAGGGTTCACTTTCGCCCCTGGTTGCTCTTGGCCATGTGGCCTACTGCCTGGTGTTCATTGTGCTCGGATTGTTCTGGAGCCGGGCCGGATTCAAGAAAACCCTAGCCTCATGAAAACAGCCTCATGAGAAGTATCAACACTGCTCCCTTGCGATTGATTGAGCGAAACGCGTTGGCGTGGCGCCACTCGTGGTGGGTCATTGCCTCGGGGGCCTTCGAACCACTCTTCTACCTGCTTGGTCTTGGCATCGGTATGGGCGCTCTCGTCGGAACTATCGAGGTCAACGACACCGAGCTGGCCTACAAGAACTTCGTTGCTCCTGCGCTGATGGCTTCAACCGCGATGAATGGTGCCATCTTCGACACGACCATGAACTTCTACTTCAAGCTGAAGCGCTCACGAACCTACGACGCGGTCCTCAACACTCCGGTCTCACTGAGCGACATCGTGATCGGGGAGCTGGGCTGGTCGGTCGCCCGAGGCGGAATCTACGCCCTCTTCTTCCTCGTGGCCATGGCTGCCCTCGGGTTGGCCACATCATGGTGGGTCTTGCTGACCTTGCCTGCCGCTGTCTTGATCGCGGCCATGTTCTCGTCGATGGGGATTGTCGCCACCACCTTCGTGCGCACCTGGCAGGACTTCGACTTCATCCAGATTGCCATGCTTCCCATGTTCCTCGCTTCGGCCACCTTCTTCCCACTGTCCACCTATCCAGCATGGGCCCGTCCGATTGTCCAGGCCACTCCCCTCTATCACGGGGTGGACCTTCTGCGTGATCTCAGTCTTGGCACTGTCGGCTGGTCAGATCTTGGCCATGTGGCCTACATGCTCGTGGTTGCGCTGGTTTGTGGCCGCTGGGCCAGCCGGCGACTCGGCCCAATGCTGCTCGGCTAGAGCTGTCTGGCTGCCAAGCTGTCAAACGATGGGCGAGCCACCTGGCCGGACTGCTTGCATTCTCTGACTACAGCACCAGGTTGCCGAACCGGTGCAGGGTTCGACTGATGGCCTGCTCACGGCAGTAGTTCAGCAGTTCGAGTCGGCCACAAGCGGTGACTGGCTGCTCGGCCAGGTGGATCTGGTTGGCTGCCGCTGCTCGGCGCACCGCATCGCTTACCTCGCCCACCACTCGCACCCGATCAACGCGAAACTCCGGCCGCTCCCCACCGTTCTGGCACCGACCAGATGTCGCATATGGATCACTACCGGTGCCAGTTCGGAGGTTTGTGGGGGGCGGGGTAGCGAGGCGTTGGGCGAATTGTTCGTCGCTTTCAGTTTCGACCGACGAGGCAACCACCATCTTGGCCATCCGGTTGGCGGCCGCTCGGACTCGTTTGACCTCGACCGGGTCAGCCCCGAGGCCTACTCGGATCACAACGGAGTGCAGTAGCCGATAGCGCAGGATGTTGGCCTCACAGAACAGTCCACTCGGATCGTGTTCAACGTTGAACTCGACTGAGTCCCAATGATCATCACTGGCGGCGGCTCGATCGAGCCACGCCTGATCCCGCTGCGCCTCGTCAGTCTGAGATGTGTCGGTCCACGTGCCTAGCTGGGCCACATAGTTGGGGCCACCGGCTTTGACTCCCGGGCCAACAGCCGACTTCTTCCAGCCACCAAACGGCTGGCGCTGCACAATGGCACCGGTTATCTGGCGATTGACATAGGCATTGCCGATCTCGACATGTTCCAGCCAATGTTCGATCTCCGCCGGGTCCAGCGAATGAATACCGCCGGTCAAGCCAAAGTCGTTTCCGTTCTGCAGCTCGATCGCCGCATCCAAATCAGGGGCAAACATGAGGCCAAGCACCGGACCAAAACACTCGGTCTGGTGGAACCACGAACCTTCGCTGACCCCGTCTCTCACGCCAGGTGACCAGAGGGTTCCCGGCAGAACCCCGTCACCACAGAAGCCGTCTACAAGTCGAGGTTCAACCACCCAGACCTCACCAGGTTCCAGCTGCGTCAGGCCCCGCTGGAGCTTGCCTTCAACCGGAAGGATGGTCGGGTTCACTGCGGTGCTCAAGTCATTGGGTGGCCCAACAACCAAGCTTTGCACCGCGTCGATCAGCTGGTTGCGGAACCGGGGAGAGTCATAAACATCGCCAACCAGAATGGCCAGGCTGGCAGCCGAACACTTCTGACCTGAATGGCCAAAGGCGGACTTCACCAGATCCTGAACGGCCAGGTCAAGGTCCGCACTGGGGGTGATGATCAGGGCGTTCTTACCCGAGGTCTCAGCCAGCAACCGGAGCTCTGGTTTCCAATCCAAGAACATGGCCGCGGTCTCTGAAGCACCAGTCAAGATCACCCCATCGACTGAGGTGATCAGGGCTTGTCCGACCTCGTTGTCCGGCGTTCGCAGGAATGCCAGGACCTCTAACGGCACCCCAGCGCTCCAGCAGCATTCGGCCACGATCTCCGCACATCGCGGGGTCTCCGGAGCGGGCTTCAGCACAACGGCGTTGCCCGCAGCCAATGACGCCAGCACTCCCCCAGCTGGAATAGCCACCGGGAAGTTCCAAGGAGGAACAATGGCCATGACTCCGAAGGGGTCGAACTCAGCTCCGTCCCAACTGCTGGCGTCGTCAAGGTCTGCGGCCCGGTCGCCGTAGTAGCGAGCGAAGTCGATGGCTTCGGAAACCTCAACATCAGACTGCTCAAAGGTCTTGGAAGCCTCGGCGATCATGGCGGCGATCAGGTCGCCTCGCCGCCGTTCCATCTCATCGGCTGCAGCGTGCAACACCGAACGTCGGGCCTTTCCACCAAGAGCGAACCAACCGGGCTGAGCCCGGCTGCATGATTCGACTATCCGTTGAACAGTGTCGGTATCAGTGGTCAGCGCTGCCTTCGGCTCCTGAGCTTGGGCCGCGAGGGCCATGACCTCAACAGCCCACGCCCGATTCTCCACAAGAGCTGGGTCAGAATCCGCGGTGTTTTGGAATTGACTCTCGGTTCCGGGCTGCTTCTCCAAATCCAACTGGGAGTCCAGGACGCCTTCTTCGTACGTCTGGCTTCCCAGTTCCCCGGCCACAGGCTGGGCCGGCTGACGGATTTGAGAACGTTGAGGGCCGAGTCCGACCTGGTGACGATCAGCGACTGAGGCTCGGAAAAGCTTGGCCTGTTGCTCAAACAACGGCGTGTCCGGCTTGAGCGAAAACAGGATCCGCAGGAAGTTGTCCTCAGCTGAGTTCTCTTCCAACCGTCGGAACAGGTAGCTGATGGCGACATCAAAGTCGGCCCTGCCCACGATCGGCGTGTACAGCAACAGGCTCCCGTGATCGTTCTTGACTGCTCGAGCCTCACCGGGGGCCATGCCTTGCAGCATTTCGAATTCGATCCGGTGCAGTACCCCTCGCTTTTCAGCCAGCAAACGAGCGTAAGCAATGTCGAACAGGTTGTGGCTGCCTACCCCGATGCGCACACCAGCGGTATTGGCCGGGGTCAATACCCAGTCAACCAGCCGCTTGTAGTTGGCATCGGTCTCTGCCTTGGTCCGGTATGGCGCTTGCTCCCAACCATGCAGCGCGGCCTCAACCTTCTCCATTGCCAGGTTGGCGCCCTTAACCAGACGGATCTTGACGTCTCCCCCACCAGCGGCCTTGCGCTCGTTGGCCGCTTGCACGACCTGCTGCAGGGCGGCGAATGAATCGGGCAGGTAGGCCTGGAGAACAATGCCAGCATCGATGGAAGCGAATCGATCCATGGCAATGACTTCAATGAAGACCGAAACCGTCAATTCGAGATCGTGGTATTCCTCCATATCCAGGTTGATGAACGTGTTGCTCATTGACCCGGCTGCCGCGTCGAACAAGGTGATGAGGCGTTCCAAGACCCGGGATCGAGACTCTTCCCATGCCCAATAGTTGAGCTGGGGCACAACCGACGACAGCTTGATCGACACATAGTCAATTGCAGGTTCTTGCAGCAGGTCGAGTGTCGCCTGCATTCGCTTGTCGGCTTCTCGCTCACCGAGCACGGCCTCGCCCAGCAGGTTGACGTTCAGGTCATAGCCAGCAGAACGACGCTCCTCCAGGTGCGAGCGCAGAGGCTTCGTTTCAGAATCGACCACCATATGACCGACAATTTGGCGCATTCGACGCCGAGCCAAGGGCATGACAATTCCCGGCAAGTACTGGCCGACCTTGGCCCCTGCCTGCAGCAAGAAACGATCGATGACGGATAAGTACGAAGGGAGCGCGTTGCTCTGCACCAAGCCGGCCAGCTGAGCAGCAGCGACGGCGTTGTTATCGGGCCGGGCAACGCGGTCAACAAATCCCATGGTGAAGGCAACGCCGTCGGGATCCTCAATCAATTCCTGCAGCTGGCTCGCAGTTGCTTTGTCCTGCCTAGTCTCTAGATCTGGGGCTTCCCGTAGCCAGCCGTCGACGAGCGCTACCGCTGCACCAATGAGGGCGTCGTCAACAACCTCGATATCCGGCTCAGATGATTTCATCCATCAATCGTGAACGATGAAGGCGGCCGGGTCTTGTACGATCCGCATACCCATGGCGTCGCAATCACCCAAAACCAGTCAGGCCAACACCCCACAGACGCCACAGCCCACTCTCGGGCTGGAATCGCTGTTGCACGGAGTTGCCGACCAGAACCAATTGTTGGAGATTTTCGACGTCCTAGTCAACGTGATGTTCTGCATCAAGAACAGCGACAATCGGTATGTGGCTGTGAACTCTGCCTTTGTGCGACGGACCGGGCGTTCCTCCAAGCGAGATGTCATTGGCCGCATGGCCAACGAGCTCTTCTCGCCAGAACTAGCGGAGCGTTACGAAGAACAAGATGCTGCGGTTATGGCCAGCGGCAAGGCCCTTCGCGACGAGCTGGAACTGATTCGTCGACCTGATGGTTCGCTTGGCTGGTACCTCACCACCAAGTTGCCAATTTTTGGGACCGCCGCGACCAAGACTTCTCCACCGGCCGGCAGTTCGCCTCCAGCCGCTGGGACGAACGATCAGAAACGAGACGGCCAGGCTGTCACGGGCATTCTCAGTGTCAGTCGGGACCTGGAAACGACCGCTTTGGGCACGGGAGAGGGCGGAGAAGGAACAGCTGTTTCGTCTCTGAGTAAGGTGGTTGAGCTGGTCAACGAGCGGCACGCTGAGAAGCTTCGCCCCTCTGATTTGGCCGAAGCCGCTGACTGCTCAACCTCCCAGTTGGAGCGACGAATGAAGCGGGTCTTTGGCTTGACTCCAACCCAGTACGTGCTGCGTGTCCGGGTCGACCGGGCCGCTGAGCTGCTCAGCACCACCGATATTGCGCTGGCCGATGTTGCCAGCAGTTGCGGCTTCTATGACCAGGCCGACTTCACCAGAAAGTTTGCTCGCCTCACCAACGAGACACCAGCACGCTTTCGAGCCGCTCACCGCTAAGCAACTCACCGACTAGTCGGTCACAAGCAATTCAGGTCTGGTTGACTCACTTCGGAGTGGAGCCTAAGTTCCCTTCGTATGAGCTTTCCTCTGAACCAGTGGTACATCGCTGCCTCAAGCGATGAGGTAAAGCAATCACTCTTGCCGCGCACCGTTTGTGGCCAACACCTCGTCCTCTTTCGGACCTCATCAGGTGACCCCGTGGCGCTCACCGATAGCTGTTCCCACCGGGGCTATCCACTCTCAGCCGGAAGCCTGATCGATGACCAGGTGCAATGTGGCTACCACGGGCTGCAGTTTGATTGCCGCGGCACATGCGTCTGGGTGCCTGGCCAAGATCGCATCCCCTCAAAGGCCAACGTTGATGCCCGACCCGTGCTTGAGATCGGGCCGTGGCTCTGGGTGTGGATGGGCGACCCGGCAAACCCTGATCATGAGAAGCTTCCGTCCATCCCCTGGTTTAACGACCCCGCTTGGACGACCGTGCATGGGATGGAGTTGCTGCCAGCACGCTTCGGCCTGCTCATCGACAACCTCATGGATCTGTCGCACGAAACCTTTCTCCATGGCGGCTTTATCGGCACGCCGGAAGTGGCCGATACCCCAATCGAAACCTCGGTCGACGAAGAAGCACAAGTGATCCGAGTCAGTCGCAGGATGGCCGGCGTGGAGTGCCCGCCGTTCTACACCGAGTCCACTGGACTCCAGTCACCAATTGACCGCTGGCAAGACATTGAATACCACCCGACATGCTTCTACCTCTTGCATGTCCGGGTCGCTCCCAGCACCTCGATCCTCACTGAGGGAGACTCGAACAGCAAGCAAGCGACCGACGGCGCCCACCTGAAGGTGCTCTATGGCATTACTCCCATTGATGAGAGCAACACCATGGATTTCTGGGGTCTGTGTCGAGACTTCGCGGTTGATGACGACGACGTGAGCAGATTTCTTGCTCGTATGAACCGAGAGGTGGTGCTCCAGGACGTCGTAGCGCTCTCGCTTCTGGAGAGCCGTCTCAGCCAGGATGGTCCGCACAGTGAAGTGAGTTTCAAGATTGACGCCGGAGGGTTCGCCGCCCGCCGAATGCTGGCCGAACAAGTCGCAGCCGAGCCCTACATCTAAGGGGCCGCAGAACCCTCTGTTGACTGACCAGCTTTTGGAATTAGCCCTCGGTCTTCCCTTGTCGGCGGCCGCACTGGACACGGCAGAGCGCCGCCAGCATCGACGACAACAGTGACAAACCACCTGGCCATTAACCAACCCGCTTCCTCAGGGCTGGCCCGCGCCCTGACGAAGAACACCTGGGTCAATCTTCCCGCCCACTACAAATTTGCCCAAATCAGCCGAAAACAAGGGGATGAGTGGCCCGACACAGCGCGCCCCCGGCTACGAAACAAAGGCCTGGGTTGCGTCACCGATTCTTGCTTGGACAGTCCGGGTTTCTATTGTCGCGTTACCTGTCCTTGTTGCCTGGATGACAGTCCGAGTTCTTTCAGAGTCCTTCTACCGACCCGAAGGTGCCTGCGGCCTCGTCTTGTGGATACTCCAAGCCTTTATTGTTGGTTCCCTGGTCTCGCTGCTGACCGAGCGATTCACCCGTCGTTTCCTGCCGCTCGCCGCCTTGCTCAACATGTCCTTGGTCTTCCCCGACGAGTCACCATCGCGGTTTGGGCTGGCCCTCAAGTCAGGGACCATTCGTAAGCAAAAGGAACGCCTAAAAACCATCCAGGAAAACGGTCTGGGGACTTCAGAAACCGAAGCGGCTGCCGAAGCCATCCATCTAGTTGCAATGTTGGGACAACACGACCGCCTGACCCGCGGCCACACCGAACGAGTTCGGGCCTATTCCGATCTCATTGCCCAAGAGATGGGGCTCTCCCAAGCAGACCGCGACATGCTGGCTTGGGGCTCCATGCTTCACGATGTCGGAAAGATGATGGTTCCCTCCGAGATCCTGAACAAGGAAACGAAGCCAACGAAGGAAGAATGGGCCATCTTGCAGGGCCACCCAGCAGCGGGCGCAGACCTACTGAACCCCTTGTCCGACTGGCTTGGCCCCTGGGTCCTGGCTGCTTCGGAGCATCACGAGCGATGGGACGGGACCGGCTACCCCCTTGGGTTAGCCGGTAGTCAGATCTCGACTGCTGGACGAATCACCGCTGTGGCCGATGCCTATGACGTGATGACCTCCAAGCGGTCCTACAAGGCTCCGATGCCAGCAGAAGAGGCCCGAGAAGAACTGGTACAAGCTTCGGGAACGCAGTTTGATCCCAATGTGGTGCGAGCCCTGCTCAATGTTTCGGTCGGCAAGAAGGTCCGCTTTGGTCCCGTGGCGTGGTTAGCCGAACTGCCGGGAGTTGCCACCGGTGCCACAGCGATTCCCAGTGCGGTGGCGACAACCGGGGTCGTCGCTGGATCCATGGCTGTCGGCGCCCTCGCGATAGCTCCGATGCCTGAGACCCTTGCCTTCGATGGGATAACAACGACAATCGTCGCCACAAGCGAGCCAGTGGCGGCGCTCGAAGAGCTGTCGCCGACGTCTTCAACCGAGCCAACATCGACCAGCCCTACGTCAACAATTTCTCAAGCCACGTCTTCAACCACGATCGAAGCCTCGACGACAACCGTCAGCATCAACGACAGCACGACCAGCCAGTTGCCGCATCCATCAACAACGAGCACATCTGCCCTTGCCTCTCGATCAACCACGAGCCAGGCCAAGGCAACAACGACAATCCAGGCGTCAACAACAACGACCCAGGCCACAACAACAACTATCGACTCACATGGACTTGTCGTGGCCGGCGACACGCTCACCTTGCGAGAGAACAAGAACAAGAAGATTTACGTCTTGGAAAACGACCTAGATGGCGGCTCAGGCTTTGATCTCGACACCTTCGAGATCACCGTCGACCCGGCCCACTCGCCGAACTTCCGGGTCCACGGTGACCACATCCACTACAAGGCCGAGAAGGACTACGAGGGAAGCGACTTCCTGGAATACCGGATCTGCAACAACGCTGGCGGTTGCCTAACGGGGCGCCTGGACTTCACCATCACCGACTGATCGACCAACCCGCCAACGAGTCGCTAGACGGTTGGAGGTCCTTCAGTGTGCCTACCATCAGAGACCGGTCCTGGGGCTAACTCAATGTCTTGCTCGGCTCGTACTCGCTGCCACGTCAGCCGGAGCAAAACCAGCAGTACTCCAAGGCCAGCAAACCCAGCCAACGAGGCCTCCGCGGGCATGACAATCGATTCGGTTCCGGGATCTTGCACCTGGTCAGAAGCCATTGTCAGCACAAACAAAAAGAAGGCAGCAAGCACCCCAAATACAAGCAACGGCCGTCGATTGACACGAACCCGACCCGAGGTGCGTTGCGAGACTGGTGGCTTCTTGGTCAATATGATGATGACGATGGTGCCAGTCACCACGACCAAGAAGACCAGATTGCTCAATGAAGCTGTTGGCCGAAGCGTCCACTGGGTAACGCTCTGAAAAACCAGCCATACACTCACGCATCCGGAAATGCCAGCAAGGCTGAGGAGTATCCGATCCTGGGTTGGCATGGCCAAGATCGTAGCTCACCTGCCAACGAGATCTCCCGGTCCTGATCGGTGTTGGGCTCTTCACCAATATCTAGCGACCGATGATTGCCCCCGTGTGCTTCTTTACCTTGAACACTCCGTCCTGTTCAGCGAAAGACTCCAACACCAGCCGACGCATCTGTTCCTCTTCCCGGTCGGTCACGCCGTCAGTAGTTGGGCTGGATAGCACGAAATCAATCACGTCTTTGGGGTCGGTGCAGTGCAGTTCATCGTCGTATCGCCGCCAACAGACCTCGTCAAACAGTTCGGTTAGTGCGGCACTCATCATGGCCGGGGTGCAGGCACTAAACATGGAGGAGTATTCGGCTCGTGATCCCAGGACTGCTACCGCGACTGATTCGATCTCGGCCAGATGGCCCGGCCCGTTGGTGATGATGGCCATGGTGCCTCCGGGTTTGAGCACGCGGGCCATTTGCGCTACCGCCTCCAGCGGATTGGGCACGTGGTAGAGGGCGTAGGTGGAAACAACGACATCGAACGAGTCGTCTTCAAAGGGCAGCTCTCGTGCATCGCAAGCCTGTCCACGAACCGACGCATATTGACCAGTGGCCTCAGCTCGGGGCACAGCTTCCTCAATCATGCCCGGCGACAAATCGCTGAGAGTTAGATCGAGTCCCGTCGGCAGAGCTGGGGCTATCGCATCCCAGAGCCACGCTGGCCCACAGCCGACGTCAAGGACCGACGTGTTCGGAGCCCAACCAACAAGCTCGCTGAACCAGTCAAAGACCGTGGTGCCCGACGTTCCATACTTCTCGTGCAGGTTGGCGCGCTTGCTCAGATTGGATGAGTTCTTGTACTGCGTCGACCGGAGATACTCCGGATCCTGTCCCTTGACTGCCATTGCCTACCGCCGTCTGCTTGCTCGTGGGTCGAAGAGCGACCTTAGCCGAACACGAGGTTGGCCGCCCCGTAGAGCACGCCGCCAAAGACTGCGGCAGAACCGAGAACGAGCTTCAGTTCGATGCCGGAGAAACCTCGCTCGCCGCCCCACTGAGGAGCAGTTCGCTCGGGCAACTCAGCAGGCTTGAACCAGCTTGATCCTGGTTTCTTTCTCGACCCATTCGTCGCGAACAACCCGGCTCCAAAAGGAACCGGCTCATCGTCATCATCGAAGCTCGGGTTAAACATGCCTATCTCGTCGGCACCTTGTTGCTGGAGTCAAGCTCCAGCAACAAGCTGTGTACAGACGAGATGCGGACAAACGAGATATGCGAGCAACGAACGGTCCTGACCGCTCTAGCTCAGGACGAACTTGCCTTCACCAGCTGAAGTAACACCAATCTTGGCCGCCGTGTGATCAGAGTCAGCTAACGCGGCTAACACACCAGCGGTTTCGCTTGGGTCGACACCAAACACCAAACCACCCGAGGTTTGAGCGTCAGCAATCAGAAGCTGGCGGGTTTCGTCATGCTCACCGGCATCCAGAATCTTGCTGCCCCACTCCAGGTTGCGCTTGCTGCCACCGGGCATGATGCCGCCGACCGCCAGGTCAACTGCTCCTGGAAGGAACGGGACTGCGTCCCACTCAACGGTGACGACGACCTTTGACTCAATGGCCATCCGGCCAAGGTGGCCGAGTAAGCCAAAACCGGTGACGTCTGTGCAACCAGTGGCACCAGCATCAAGGGCGACACGAGATGCGACATCGTTCAACCGGGTCATTGAAGCAATGGCGGCATCGGCCTGTTCGGTCGAGGCCGCGCCAGCCTTGATGGCCGTTGTCAATACTCCGACACCCAACGGCTTGCTCAAGATCAAGTCCTGGCCAGGCTTCAGACCGGCATTGGTCAGAATGCGATCGGGGTGCACTTCACCAGTTACCGACAAGCCGTACTTGGGTTCGGGATCGTCAATGGTGTGGCCACCGACAATGGCAAAGCCACCTGCGGTCGCAACATCTTGGCCACCAGCCAACAACTCTCCCAGCATCTCCGTCGGCAAGGCTTCGGTGTTCCAACCGACAAGATTTAGGGCGAACAATGGCCTCCCACCCATGGCGTACACGTCAGAGACACTGTTAGCCGCGGCGACGCGACCCCATGTCCGAGCATCATCCACAACTGGTGTGATGAAGTCGGCGGTAGACACGATCGCTCGATCATCATCAAGTTTCCAGACCGCGGCATCATCACCAGTTTCGGTTCCAACAAGCAAGGCATCGGGACGATCAGACTTCAATTGACGCACGACCTGCGCCAGCTCCCCCGGAGCGAGTTTGCAACCTCAACCAGCGCCATGACTGAACTGGGTAAGACGAATTGAAATCTCCGCGTTTGGAGTGGTGGAATTCATACGGGTCTCCTTCGGAATAATGATCAACCAGTGAATCTAGCGAGCTATTCCCGCTGGCGATAGCGTAGGCCTATGCAACTCACGGATTGGGCTCCAACGGACGTACTCCAACAGTGGGTGACCGGGACCACCGACACCATGCTCCAGCATGTGAGCGACTTCGAGCCCGACGACGAGCGCTGGCTTGGCCCGTACTTGCCCGTCGTGAATCCTCCAATCTGGGAAATCGGCCACGCTGCCTGGTTCGCCGAATGGTTCGTGCTTCGCCAACTCCATGGCCGTGACCCGATTCTGGCCCATGGCGACGCACTCTATGACTCGGCCAAGGTCCCGCATATCACTCGCTGGCAGCTGAACTTCCCCGATTCCCAAACCACCAAAGACTACGTCCGAGCTGTGGCCGACGGGTTGGTCGAAGTCCTGCAAGACAACCAAGGACTGGACTCGACTGACAGCTTCGTGATGTACGCCATCACCCACTATGACGCCCACAACGAAGCGTTGACCTACACCCGCCAAACCTTGGACTGGGGTCCACCGGTCTGGGACGGTCGACAGTCACCTCAGGAGGGACTGCGTATTGCCGGTGACCGCAAGGTCGATGGAGGCACCCTCCTACTCGGAGCATCACGCGATCAACCCCTGGTAATGGACAACGAGAGGTGGGCCCACAAGGTTGAAGTCGCCCCCTTCTCGATGGCTGCCGCACCGGTCACCAACTCGGACTATTCCGCCTTTGTTCATGATGGCGGCTACAGCAATCCAGCACTCTGGTCACCCGAAGGTTGGGCTTGGCGCGAAAGTGTGCACGCCACCCAACCCTTGTATTGGCGAGGCACCAAGGACGGCTGGGAACATAAGCGCATGAACAAATGGTGCCCGATTCTGGAACACCAATACCACCCCATGGTGCATGTGTCATGGTATGAAGCCGAGGCCTTTGCCACCTGGGCTGGCCGACGCTTGCCAACCGAAGCCGAATGGGAGATGGCGGCCACATCAGGCAAAGACCAGCCCAGACAACCCTGGTTCCCCTGGGGCAATCGTGACGCCAAACATGACGAAGCAGCACTACGAGCCGAAACCATTGGCACCGTCCCCGTCGGAGCGAAAAGTGATGGCGACGGGCCTTGGGGTCACCGCCAGCTCATCGGCAACGTGTGGGAGTGGACAGCCAGCACCTTTGAGCCGTACCCCCACTTCGAACCGGACGCCTATCGCGACAACAGCGAGCCTTGGTTTGGGAGCCGCAAGGTCCTGCGAGGCGGCTCTTGGGCCACTCAGAGTCGCTATGTGCGCTCAACCTTCCGGAACTACTTCACCCCTGACCGCCGCGACGTCATTGCCGGGTTCCGAACCTGCGCTGCTGACTAGGACAAGCCCGGTCCATGACTCACATCATCATTGCTGCACCGGTCCGGCCAGGTTCCACCTCAGGCAATGACGTGACCGCCAGACGTTGGGCTGACCATCTGGTTGAGCTTGGACATCAAGCCACCGTCATTGATGTTTCCCCCGACGGCGAGTTTTCGACTGTCGAACTGGCTCAGGGTCAGCTCTTGATCGTGCTGCACGCCCGCCGCTGTGCTCCCGTTGCCCGGTGGTGGCGTGATGAACGCGGTCCAGCAGCAATGGTGGTGGCCCTAGCTGGAACCGATCTCTACCAAGACCTGCCTGATGATGCCGATGCCATGTGGAGCATTGAAGCCGCGGACGCGCTTGTTGTCCTGCAGACAGCCGCCGTGACCCGATTGGCTGGCTTTGACGCGGCTCTAGCCGCCAAGACCACGGTCATTCATCAGTCTGTGCCCGGGCCACTACCCGATCGATTGAGCACCGCGGACAAGGCCGAACTCCGCCAGGGTGAATTTCGAGTAGTCGTACTCAGCCACCTGCGAGAAGTGAAAGACCCGCTGATGTGTGCTCGGGCCGCACGCCTGCTCCCCGGAACCAGCGCCATCGCCGTTCACCATGTCGGGGCTGCTCACACTCGCGATTGGGAGCAGCTGGCCAGCGATGAAACCAGCAGCAATCCACGCTACTGGTGGCATGGCCCCCTGGACCGCAGCGATGCGTTGGAGCTTCTCACAACAGCAACCGTTCTGGCCTGTACCTCCCTGCTGGAAGGTGGGGCGAACGTCGTCACCGAAGCAATAGCTCTAGGAATCCCGGTGGTTGGCACCACGATTGATGGCAACACCGGCTTGCTGGGAGATGACTATCCAGGATTGGTCCCCGTCGGGGACGATCAGGCCCTTGCTGACCTTCTCCTTCGGCTTGAGAGTCAGCCTGCGGCTCTGGCCGAGCTGCAAGGACGAATTGATAGCCGGTACCCCATTACTGAACCCGCCAACGAGCAAGCCGCATGGGCCAGCCTTCTGCACACCTTGATACTTGACTAGAGCGGAACGTTCACCGGACGCTGCGGCGAACTGACGCCGAGGCCAGATCAACAGCAACGGTTACTGCCAAGAGAGCCAGGATGGTGGCGACGATTCCCTGATAGTCAAAAGCCGAGGTCTGCTCGTCCAAGCGACGTCCCAAGCCGGCGGCACCGACGACCCCAACAATGACAGTCTCGCGAATGGCGACTTCCCATCGGTACAGACCAAGGGCAACGAAACGCCCCGATACGGCGGGGACCGTGGCGTAGGCCAGTGCACTAGGCATTGTCGCTCCGCTGGCGCGTAGGGCCTCTTCGGGGCCGCGGTCAATGTTCTCCAATACTTCGGCTTGCAGTCGGCCAAGCACACCGGCGTTATAGATGGCTAGGGCAATGACTCCGGGCCACAGACCGGGGAAAACAACGAAGACCACAATGAAGGCCCAAACGGGAGGAGGAACCGATCGGCTGACCAGAAGGATGAATCGGATCAACCCACTCAATCCGGACCACACGAAACGCCAGCCGCTGACATTTCTGCTGTTGGACTCCGACGCGATCGGATCAGGCCGGGCAGCCAAGAATGAAACCAGGGTGCCAATCATCCAGGCCAGAACGAGAGCGAGCACAGCCAACGCAATGGTGTCCACGGAGTCCGAGATCAGCTGAGACCAGCCGCCGTTGCCAATCCTGGGTGGGAAGGCATCGGCCACCAGTTCATTGCCAAGAGTTCGCGCCCTGCTATTCCACAGGGTTGACAAGTCCAGGTCCAGCCACCAGTAAGCCACGGGCACCATGATGGCCAGCAGGAGCGCACTACCTCGAAGGAACGGGTCCTTGCGGCGTGAAGTCCACGCTCTGTCGCCAGACATTCCCATTTCCACGGCCGCAGTATTGCGGCGACGTCGCACAACTGTTGACCAGCGGTCACCAATACCCGACAAGATGATCAGGGCCCAAAGCAGGGTCCACATCTCCTCATAGCGCAAGGACTGAAAGGACAAGGCCAGTTGGAATCCGATACCGCCAGCACCCACGATGCCAAGCACCGCCGCGCTACGGATACTGCATTCGAATCGGTAGAAGGCGTAGGAAAGGAGGTCACCCATGGCCTGGGGAAATGTGCCAAACAGCAGAGCACTAAGCCGGCCCGCCCCACTGGCTCGAAAACTCAACTCGGCTGAGGATGGAACCTCATCCAGCAACTCCGAGAACACCTTGGCCGTGACCGCTCCAAAGGGGATGCCGATGGCCAAGATGGCCACCAACGGGTTGAGGCCGAGAATGTTCACCAGCAAGAGGGCGAACACAACTTCGTGCATGGAGCGAGGGATGGCGAAAGCCAATCTACCCAGTGCCCACCCGACTCGGCCTCGTCGTGTCAGTTGGTTATGGCCAGTTCTCGCATGTCCGGCCTGAGAGCTGTCGCTGGCAGGCGCTGCCATTGGTGACCAGATTCGTTCGGTCAGCAAGACCCCGCCGAACAGCCCGATAAGTAGGGCCAGCGCTGTTCCCAACAAGGCGAATGACAGCGTGACAGCGGCTTCACGAAGAGTTAGCGCCAGGAAATCGCTACTCAAGTCTGGGTGAACGGCAGCGACGAAGAAGTCTCGAACCTGAGGCCAGCCGCGGGTATTGATCAGCTCCGTCGGGTCCAGGCCCGCTCGAATAACCGAGAGAGCAACAACCACAAGACCCGTCGCCAGCCAGGCCCTACGGCCACGGTTGAGAATTGGCCTGTTCGGCAGTGGCCCATCAAGGTTTACGGCGGCGCTCAAGCTAGTCGTCTTCGAGCCGGTAAAGATCATCCAGCATCGGTTGAGTTACGTCGATCGGCTCCAGATCAAAAGCGATCTGACCATCACGCAAGGCGACGATTCGAGTGAAATGGGAACAAGCCAGGGGGGCATCGTGAAGGCTGGCCAACACTGCTCGGTTCGGACTGGTCCGCGCCGCCTCAGTCATCACTTCCAAGACTGCTCCGGAGCGGGCCGGGTCAAGGGCACTTACTGGCTCATCGGCAATCAGCAGATCCGGGTCTTGAAACAGTGCCCGCGCAATGGCGGTACGTTGCTGCTGACCGCCGGAGAGCTGGTCGGTCCGTTCCCACAACTTGTCGGCAATACCCATGCGCTGGAGGGCGTCGGTGATTTCTTCCAGGTTGCGAGGACGAACCAGCGAGCGAAGGGCCGTCAGGAACGACCAACTGCCCAATCGACCCGCCGACACATTGTGGGCGACCCGCAACGGACCAACGAGAGCAAAGTCCTGTTGCACCAGGCCGATCTTGCGGCGAGTATCGCGATTGGTTCGGATACCAAGGTCGACCGAATCAACACCAAGCACGGTGACCGTTCCCGAACCCGGCAGGGTTAGCCCAGTGGCCAGAGAGAGAACGGTTGATTTACCCGCTCCGGAAGGACCGATGAGGGCGACTCGCTCCCCCTCGCCAATGGACAGCGAAAACCCGTGAAGCGCAGGCGAAGCCGCCTTGTTGTACTGGACCGTGACGTCGGCAAAGGTGAGCATGAGGTGGGTTCGAGAATCGGTCGAGAGAGTCGGCTAGCCAGTGATCTTGCCAGCATCACGAGCAATGGCTTCGATGTCGGCGTAATTGGAATCATCAGTATCGATGAAGGCGTCGGCTCCAAAGAAGTCGAGGATGACCTGATGGTCGGGATTGGTGGAGTCCAGACCCAGCAAGGCTGTAGTGATCTTTGCTTTCAGATCAGCTCCAAGGTCGGGGTGGGCGACCCAGTGATAGTCGTAATAGGTGGGGGTCTCCAGGATGAGCTGCACTTTGGACGTGTCGACTTCACCAGCTTCGACCCGGTCGAACCAGACTTGGGAGTTCAGTGCGCCAACCTCATAGGTTCCCGCTTCGACCAGGGCAATGGTCTTGTCGTGGGATCCGGAGAACCCGGGCTCTCCGTCGACGTCATCCAGGGTGACGCCAGCCTGGTCAAGAAATGCCTGAGGCATGAGACGTCCTGAGGTGCTGGAATCTGAACCAAAGGTGAGGGTGCGACCAGCGACAACGCTCAATCCATCGACACCATCCAGTGGCCCGATACCACTATCGACGCTGGCGACAAAGACCGAGGTGAACTCGGCATCAATATCTCGCTGAGCAATGGCCTCGGCACCATCGACCTGGAGTCGTGCTTGCACTCCGGTGAGGCCACCGAACCAGACAAGATCGAGGTCGCCAACACGGAACTGGGTAACAGCGGCGTCATATTCGGTGACCGGTTGGAAGGTGACTTCAACTCCGACTTCTTCGGACAGGTAGTCCGCAACCAGGCCATAATTTCTGGCCAGCAACTCCGGGTCCTGATCAGGAATCGCACCGATGACAATCTTGTCTGGTGACCCGCCTGCGCCGGATGTCGTTCCGCCGCTCGCATCGTTATCAGAACCACAAGCAGAGGCGACTAAGGCGAACGTAAAGAGAAGAGCAAGTAGTCGTCTCAAAGGGGACTCATTTCGGCGGGGCTTCAACACGGGTCAAAAGACAGCGAGACCGGCCCGCCGTTCCAAGCATAAACAGCCATCCGGCTGGTCCTATTCCACGCTATCTGAAGAACTTCTGTTCAATCTCGATTCACAGCGTTAGGCCAACTCGTGACTCCATCGTTTCATACGCCGATGACAATCAGCAGCTGTGGCTGGTCCGAGACCGTACGCTACGACTGATGCTGACAAAGGGCCGCAATATCTCGGACAGTCTGAGAGGAGCCGCAAGGCGATCCAGCAGCTTGCTTGTGATATGTGTACTCCTGGCCAGTTGTGTCAATGAGTCCGGTCCTTCGGAGTTGGCAGATGCAGTTCAGGTCACAGTCGTCAGTACGTCGGAACCAAATCTTTCCGGAGCCGGCGACACAACAGAAACAACAACAGCAACAGCAGAAATCAGCAACTTCGTCTATGTCACTGGGGACCAGCACATCGAGCCCTTCTTGGGTGACTCCGCTCCGAAGAAGGGTGAAAGCCGGGTCGATCCCACCACGGGGATCACCATCACCAGGCTCACTGATGCTTCGGAGTTGCCTGGGTCTGAGGATGCGCTGATTGTCTATTCTCGCTACACCCCCGAAAACATTTCGGGCGAGCTCGTCCTTGCCTTTGGGACTAACTCGACCACAAGCTGGGTCATAGAACGCGCGACCGGAGCCATTGTCACCGAGCTCCAAGACAGTGCCGGAAATGGCATCGGAGAAGTGCACGAGGTTCGCTGGGATACCTCCGAGCAGTATGCAAACCGGGTCTACTTCCGCCAAGGCATGACGTTCAACATGATCGAAGACGTGACTGACCCCGAGAGTTCTCCAGTGCTGATCCGAGACTTCTCCGATCTGCTTCCCAATTCGACTCAGATCTACAATGACGTGGAGGGAAACAGCTCTGTCGACAGTCAGCAGTGGGCTTGGATGGCCGCTCACTACGACGGAACAACCTTTGTTGTTGACGCCTTCGTTCACTACGACATTTCCCGCGAGAAGACGGACCTGCTACGCCCTGCGATGCTGTCGGGGACCAGTCTTGGCCACCGCGCTCAGGACCAAACACTGCCTCGCCCGAACATGGTCGAAGTCTCACCATGGGGCACCGGGATTGTCTTGCACTACGACAGGGCATGGGGAGACCAGGACTATGGCAACCGTCCTCAAGACATTGACACCTGGTTCGACGGACCCCACCACTGGCCACTGGACTTCAACATCGATGACCAGAAACCAGTACCCATAGCCATTGACGCAACCCACTCCGGGTGGGCCTACGACAACGAAAACAACACATACCTCTTCGTCAGCCAAAACAACCGAACCGATCAGATCGATGCTGTCTCGCTGGTAGACGGCTACGACGAACGTCTCTCGATTGCTGAGCACGAGGACCTCGGTTGGAGCAATGGCTTCCACTTCGCGGCAATGCCAAACACTCGTCCCGGCTGGACTCTGGTCAGCACATACTCAAATTCGACTAATCAGACTCATGAGGCTGATTGGGCCGCCGATCAGCTCCTGATGATTCGGACTCCCCGAGCCAACGAAACGGCGTTGATTTGGCGGATATCCCCTACCTACAACCACTATGACGGGGAGTACCGAGATGAGGCCCCGGCCGCCATCAACTCGACGGGTGATCGCGTCTACTTGTCAGCCAACTGGGGCGGCATGCTTGACCACCGCGAAGTTTTCCTCTTCGAGCTGCCTCGCGAGTGGGATTACCAGCTCGCGAACAGCTAGCAGCTTCACGTCCGATGTGCGGTGGTATTCAGCAACGACGAGTTATTGAAACAAACGTTTGCATTTAGCCTTCTGATGGTTTACTGTTCACGAGATATTGAAACGAACGTTTCATACTGAGGAACTTGATCATGAGCCAGACAACAGCAACGGTTCTGAACCGACAACACGACAACGGAGACTTCCCCGCATGGGCAACTCGCTCCGAACGGTCGCTCGGCCCGGTCAAGGCACCCCCGCTACAGAACCTGGGCGAAGAAATCATCGGGAATCGGCGACGGGTCGCTGTCATGCTTATCAGTAGGCCCATCGCTGCCGCACTTATCTTTCTGCTCATCATCTCTCAGGGCTGGTGGCTGGGCATTCTGCCGAGTGTCTGGTTTCTCTATGGATCGACCATCAGCGCCGTCCACCAACTCATCCATTCGAACATGGGACTCTCCACCCGCTCCAAAAATGCCTGGCTGTCCATCCTCGGCTGCCTCGTCGTCGAAAGCGGCCACGCCCTACGAGCAACCCACCTCCTCCACCATCGCACCGACCCCAGCCTCCCCGACCCCGAGGGCTATGTCGAGAACGTCAGCTGGCGACAACTACCGCTAGCCGCCCTCTCCCTTCGTTACCGATTGGCATGGTGGGGAATGCGCTATGGGCCAAACCCACAACTTGTCAGGCTCGAGCTTGCCGTTCATTCCTTCGCCCACATTGTCAGCCTCATACTCCTTCCGAGTCACCCTCTTCTGTGGATCTATCTGACCTCGATCCACCTCGCTTCTTTTCTCTTCGCTATCACCGCAGGCCGAGGCCCACAAACCAACTGGGGACGACCCGTCGCTAGCCCATTTGTTCTGGTCCGCAGTCGCCTTGCTCGCTATTTCTTGTTCAGCCACGACCTCCACCTCGAACACCACATCTACCCCACCGTTCCAATCCATCGCCTTCGTCGACTAGGCCAACGCTGGGATCCCATCCTGACTGAGCTCGAACTCATCGACGTGAAGATCGTTGTGTGACTTCATGACAATCGTGCTCACCCTGCTCCTCATCAACGCAAGCATCGGAGCCTTCGACACCCTCTGGTATCACGAATACAAAGCTCAACTTCCGGCAAACACCGCAACGACCAAGACCGAGCTCAGGCTCCATGCCGTTCGTGACGGACTCTATGTCTTCATCTATGCCGGCTTCGCCTGGTGGAAACCAAGCGGTTGGTTGGTTTCCGTCTTTCTCTTCGTCTTGCTGGCCGAGTTGCTCGTCACCCTGGCTGACTTCGTGGTCGAAGACCGAGACCGCCCAAGAATCGGCGGCATCTCCCCCGGAGAGCGGATCAGTCACACGATCATGGCCATCGTCTATGGAGCCATGTTGGCATCCTTGCTCCCGATCCTGGGCAACGGACTAGCAGGTCCGACTGCTCTCATCCGCAACGGCGTCCCCACCTGGATGTCAATCTCCGCCAGTATCGCCGCCGTTGGAATCGCCTTGTCGGGGATTCGCGACGGGCTAGCAACAACGGGTCGAATAGTCTTCGGTTGGCCTGTGTTCGACAACGGGTCGAAATCGAGAAGGACCAGCTCGTCCTACCTCAGATAGTCGGCAAGCTCATCACCAACGGCAAGCCCGTCCCGAAGGTCACGGTCGCCAAGTGGCTCACCCAGCTCTACGACCACTGAACTTGAAGGATTGCCGGGGCAGTTCTGCACCTCACCAGGCGGTATCTCAGCGGCGAAGGCAATCAGCACATCAGACTCAGTCAGTACAACTTCTGGTCCGAGCAGCCGGTCGCCCATGGCCTGGCCGCTCACACACTCTTGCTCAGTGACCAGCAGATGCACCGATGTGCTTTCCGGCGTCGGCGCAGGATGGTCCGGGTCCAGTGCCCACCCGACGGTGTTCAATCCTTCCCGAAGCTCAGTCCTCAGCTGACACGAAGCAGGTGAAGTTGCTCCCGCCCACTGCCATGCTCCGTCACTCCCCTCCAACGTCATGAATGAGACTCCGTCGGCATCGGCACTGTCCAGGTGCACCAGCAGAACCTGGGCGTCGCTAGCATGTAAGACCCGCCAGTCCTCCTGGGGCCAGTGTGAGCCCTCATCGTTGCCCAAAAATGTAGCCATCGCTTCGGTCAGGCCGCTCAACCCAGACTCTTCCACTGGCGGAACCTCATCAAGGGCCGATGCGGGGAACCATGGACCCGAGATACATCCCACCTCGATACCAGTGGGTAGGGAACCATCATCGGGGGCCACAATCACGTGGAGCCCATCAGGGTCTGAAGTGGTACTCCCATCACTGCCGTCGGCCTCACTTGTCGCCGTATTCCCCTCAGCCGGGACTGCTTCGCGTTCCGAGCCAGTGCATGCAACCAGTGAGACGGCTGTGGCCAGGAGCACAATCAGAGTTCGCATTCCACCACCGTAGGTCACCAGGCTGGCGAGAGAAGATCGGGCAACCAAGGCAGACCGACCACGGTCCGAGCGGCGACACCGATCCAGGTCGAGAACCCGGGAGCAGGCCAAATCGTCACACGATTATCCGTTAAGAAAACCCTCCCTCTGGTCGAAGATCAAGCAGTGGCCGCCTCTGTACGTTCTAGCATTCGAAGCTTTGTTGTCCGTCGAACCGTCGGACGCTTCGATGTTCCCCGCGATGCTGTCCGATTTACCACCAAGCGGTACGGGATCCGAACAGCCTTGATCGACGGCGACACATCCCTGACCTATGACCAGCTCCGCGATCGCCACCTTCGCCTAGCCAATGCTTGGCAACGGGCCGACATCAACAAGGGCGATGTTGTTTTCTGTCTCCTACCCGACGGCGCTGCCATCATCGAAACCCGATTGGCCAGCTATGAGTCCGGCATCTTGCTCACCCAGTTTCATGCTGACACCAGCGCTGAACAAATCCTTGCCGCTGCTGAACTGATCAAACCGGACTTGTTCATCTATGACCCGACGCTCGCTCAGGAAAGTGCTGACATCCTCCAGGAGCGCCATCCCGACCTCCAAGTTTGGAACATCCGGTCGGGCGAGTACGAAAGACAGTTGGCGGCGGCGAAGCCTGTCAGCTCGACGACAGCGATCGAACCCTCTCACATAATGGGCGTCGGTTTCAGCTCGGGCACTACCGGCAAGCCCAAAGCCCTCGTCTCCTCTCACGGGACGATCATTGCCAGCCTCCAACTCGTGCTCAAGAACATCAGGATCGATGCTGGCAGCAAAACACCCGACAAGGCCATGGCCGGAATCCCGCTAACAGGAGCTGGTAGCGGAATCCTTCTTCCGACTCTGCTTAGTGGCGGCACCCTCATCATCACGCCTCGCTACGAAGCCACGACCCTGGCGGCCCTGGTTGAGCAACACCGGATCACCAGACTTTTCGTTACCCCGAGCATGCTCATTGACCTGCTGGACCTTCCCTCAGAGGCTCATGACCTTTCCAGCCTGACGAACGTCATCTACGGCACCGAGGTGACGGCTGGAGCCAAGCTGCAAGAAGCCATCAAACGATTCGGGCCCATCTTTCAGCAGGGATATGGTAGCGCCGAGGTCATGCCGCCAGTTTCGATGCTGCAACCACACGAACACGTCGACAGCTACGGCCAGCCCGTCGGACTCGACATTCTGGCCTCAGCCGGAACCATCATTCCCGAGGTCAGCGTTCGCATCCTCGACAAGAACGGTCTCAACGCCCCCACCGGACAGATTGGCGACATCCTGGTTAAGAGCCCAACCCTATTCGACGGCTACTACGGGTCCGAGGAGCCAGGAACCGTTCAGCCAGCGACAATTCAGCCAGCAACTACGGACGGATGGTTCGAACTTGGTGACGTTGGCTATGTGACCCGAGAGCGCCGCCTCCATGTTTTGGGTCGCAAGGCGGACATTGTTGCTGGGCATGATGGTCCGATCTATCCACGTCTGGTCGAAGAGATTGTTCACCAGCACCAGATGGTGAAGGAATGCTGCCTCGTCGAGGCAGCGGGTCAGGCAATTCTCGTAGTCTCACCTCGGCGCCGATTCTTCGACGGAATTGCGGGAGACGTTCCTGCCTTTGTTGCAGACCTCACTCGGTTCATTGAAACCAAATCGCCCGACGGTGACATGCCAGCCGACATCCGAGTCGTCGCCGAACTTCCGCGCAGCGGCCTGGCCAAAGTCATCCGCCGAGAGGTTCGAGAACTCGTCGCCTCAGGGCAATTGGTCCAGCTCGTACCGGGTGACAAGTTTGGATTGCCACCAGTACTCCCAACGGTGACAACGACTTCACCACCTACCTATTCTCGATTCGAGAGAGCAGCCACCGCATGATGTTTGACTACAAGACAGCATTCTCACGCAATCGCGGTTGGGTGACCGGCGACGAACAGCAAATCCTGCGCAACAAGCGGATCGCTATCGCCGGTGTCGGCGGAGTTGGCGGCGAGTACATGATCACCATGACTCGCCTGGGAGTGGGCAAATTCAACATTGCCGACCTGGACGAGTTCGAGGTCGGGAACTTCAATCGGCAAGCGGGAGCATTCCTGAACACCGTTGGCCAACACAAGGCACTGGCGCTCGAAGAGCAAGCCTTGTCCATCAACCCTGAGCTGGACATCAATGTCTTCACAGAGGGGGTCAACGAGGAGTGTCTTGAAGAGTTCTTCGATGGGGTGGACCTGTACCTGGATGGCCTTGATGTGTACGCCACCAAGGCCAGAAGTATGGTCTTTGCTTACTGCGCCAAGCACAACATTCCAGCCATCACCGCCGCTCCGATCGGGATGGGTACTGCCCTCATGTGCTTCATGCCAGGCCGCATGACGTTTGAGGAGTTCTTCGGCATGGAGGGACGAACCGACCTTGAGCAATCCATGAATCTGATTGCCGGAGTCACCACGGGTCTTTACCACATGAAGTATGTGGCCGAGCCCGAGGCTGTCGACTTCGTCGCCCAACGATCTCCATCGACCGCCATGGGAATCAAGCTTTGCGCCGGCGTCATTGGAGCCAACGCTCTGAAGATTCTGCTAGGACGAGGCAAGGTTCCAGTCGCACCGCACGGAATCCACTTCGATGCCTATACCAACAGTTTCAAGAAGACCTGGATGCCAGGCGGCTACAAGAACCCGATCCGCAAGCTGGTCCTCCAGATAGCCAAGCGCAAGCTCATGCCCAACGGCCCAACCCCGGCCAATACTGACCGGGAATTCGTTCCAGACAACCAGATCGACAGTGAAGATTCATCGGTTGAAGGTGTGCGACCCAAGACCAAGATGTTCAAGATCAACGAGGATCTGGTCAGTGGCCTGCTATTCAAGGTGGCGGAAACCGAAGACGAATTCAGTCAAGCATTTGAGCTTGTTCATGAGGTCCACCTGGACTCCGGTTTCGTTGATGACAACCCCCATGGGATGCGTATCCATCCGGCAAACGCTCACCCTCAAAGCACAGTCTTTGTGGCCAAGAAAGGTGACAAGGTCGTCTTAACAATCAGCCTGCTTCTCGATTCACCCCTTGGGCTTCCCATGTCCGATGACTTTGGTGAAGAGGTGTCCCTCCTACGAATCGATCAGCGACGCTTCGCCGAAGTCAGTGCCTTGGCTTCTGACCCCGAGAATCGAGTCGGTGGTATGGCTGCCGTCATTGCCATGATCAAAACCATGTATCTCTATGGCAAGAACCACCTTGACCTGGATGACTTCTTGATCACGGCCAGCCCAGAGCACGCACCCCTGTACCGCGACCTGTTCCTGTTCGAGAACTTCGGGACGGCCAAGACCTACAGCTCGATCGAGGGTGTGCCCGCGGTGCCAATGCGCCTCAACCTGCACACTTCTAAGGCACGAAGCCTTGCGGCATACGCCGGTCAGCCGCCCGAGTACAACATGCACGACTACTTCTATGAGCATGAAAGTGGTGTCATCTCCCTCCCGGCAGAGAATGGGCTGATCAGTCCTTGGACACCAGAGCTGCTCACCTACTTCTTCGAAGAGAAGACGAACATTTTCCAAATCCTGTCTGATCATCAACGTCATTTCGTCACCGATCAGCACCAGTCACTGTGGGACACCAACACCGCCTCTCTCTAGTCCCAGGCGCTCCCATGTCCAACAAATGGGTTGGAGAAGCGATGTAGACAAATCTCTCAACGCCCAGGTCGGAGATGCCGATAGTGGGGCAATGCCTACGACCAAGACCATGGCCCAGTGGCTGACATCGCATGCCCGGACAGTGCTCTGGGCTGCATTCGCCATGACCCTGGCCTTGTCGATCCCCATGATCTTCATGGCACCAACCGAGACGGCTTCACAGAGCCCAAGCAATGCGGTCACTAACGCACAGGACACCATCTCGGACTCCTTCGCTCCCCCGGTTCATGAAGTCCCCCTCATCCTCGAAGCCACCGAAGGCAACATCCTTGACCCGGACGTCTTGCGCTCACTCTTTCGCCAGACGACCGAGCTTCGGTCCGATTCGAAGACCGGTCCGTTCCTGCGTTCTCGCTACAGCCCCGAGCTAGCTACGGAAATCAATGGTGTGCACACCATTGCCGACGCCATCAACCAGAGCCTCTTGTCCACATCAAGCGTCGGACTCTTGGCGGCACAAGACAGCGCCATCCAAGAAACCGCAACGGCCCTGATTGATCAGGCGGGGCCGTTCGCCTGGGGTCTGTCCCAACACGCAAGTCAAGACAATGCAGGCCATTGGACTTCGGCGGCCCTGGTGCTCTTTGTCGAGGCTGACAATGAGGCGCTGGGCGGTGGAACCGCAATTGTTGCCATCGGGGCCGAAGACCTCACCAAGGAGCACTACTCACGCGATGTTCTCCGAGTCTTGACCGCAGATCAAGAAGACTTCAATGCATGGACGATCGCCACTGATGTAAACCTGACCAGCATCGAGCAAGGAACCCGAGCCGGCCCGTTTATCGGCATGACGGTGTTTGTGGTGCTCGTCATCCTCTTGTTGGCCTTCCGGTCCTACTGGCTAACCGCAATCTCTGGCCTCACGCTCGGTGCGCTCATGATCTGGCTCCAGGGCCTTTCCAATCTTGTTGGTCTGGAGAACGACCAGCTGCTGGCCACCATCGTGCCCATCAGCATGATCTCCTTTGGTATTGACTCAGCCTTCCATGTCTATGGCCGCTATCGAGAAGAAGGATCGCCGTCAGTTAACCCCAGGCGCGCGTTCACGATGGGAACCGCAGCCATTCTCAGCCCCGTCGCCCTCGCCTTGTCCAGCGACTCCGCCGCCTTCTTGTCCAACCTGAGTTCACCAATCGAATCGGTCCAGCAGTTCGGTATTGCCTCGGCCATGGCGGCGACTTCGGCCTTCTTGCTGCTCGGAATCGTGACCCCACTCGCGGTTTCTGAAATTGATGAGCTGCTGCCATCAACTGGCTTGGGCAACAAGAAGAAGGATCTTCTTGTTGGGGCCGCAGCTGCAGGCGGAGCCACTCTTCCCGTCATGATCCTGATCTTCGTGTCGCCATCAGCTGGACTCGGCTTGCTTCTGGCCTACGGGGCGATTGCCGTCTTGTTGCCGCTCTATCGAGCCTCGAGGAAGCAACCGGACAATGTGGCAGATCAACAGCGCCAGTCAGCACCGGCCGATCTTCCGTTCGCTACGTCGGTCGAACGCGTGGCGACCACGCTGGCCCAGAAGCCTCGTCTGACTCTTGCTGGTGCTTTTGTCTTCACCGCCTTCATGCTGAGCTTCGCGGTACGGGTTGGTCCCAGCTTCAAAGTAACCGACTATTTCTCGCCCGACGTCGACTTCGTCGTTGGTTTGGACAAGATCAACGAGCACCTTGGGCCACAGGGTGGAGAGCGGGCAGCGCTTCTCATCGAGACCGATCTTGCCGACCCGCAAACCTTGCAGACCACCGCAGACTTTGTCGCCGAGCTTCGTGCGTCGTCCACCGGTCTGCTGGCCCATGATGCCAACGGCCTCGTACTCAATGCCGGAGTCATTGACCTGGTGCACGACGCCATGCTGGTCGGCAATTCGGTGCCCGGAGTCGAGCCGACATGGCAATCCGACAACGACAGCAATCAGCTCCCTGACTCTCGCCAAGATTTCCAGGACCTGGTCGATGCTGTTTCCGCCAACGGTTTGTTGGACGAGACCGGCAACACCCTGTGGACACCGGAAACCGTTTCGACCGTGCTCGCCAGCAATGATACGACGGGTCTCATGACCCAGTTCATTGTCGAGATTCCCGACACCCGAAGCCAGGAAGCAATTGACTCGGTCCGGGCATTCGTCGAGCCGCTAACCGAGTCTCTGGCCGCAGACCTCGCCGCTTCCAGCCCCGGATCTGCGGTCACTTTCACTGGGTCACCAGTGTTTCGAGACGAACAACTTGGCGCCATTATCCAGTCCCTGGTCTTGTCGCTTCCCATTGCCATCGTGATCTGCCTGATCCTGGCAGCAGCGTTCACCCGGTCACTGCGACTCGGCTTCCTCAGCATTGTTCCCCTCCTGCTTGTAGTCACCTGGCTGTACGGGTTCATGGAGCTGGCTGGCTTTGGCGTGAACGTGGTGACTGCCACCATCGGCGCCATCTCCATTGGGGTCGGCATCGACTTCGCCACCCACATGACGATGCGCTTGCAAGAGGAATACCAACAACACGAGACTCCCGAGGCTGCGCTACGTGCCGCCCTCGGCGGAACCGGCACAGCCTTAACCGGGTCGGCCATGACTTCCATCGCTGGCTTTGGCATTCTGGCTTTCGCACCAATGCCAATGTTTGCTACCTATGGCTTACTCACCGCCATGATGATCTTCTTCGCTCTGGTCGCAGCCGTTGGTGTACTACCGTCCTTACTGGTCGAATTTGGCGGCCTGACCATCACCACACCTGGACCAGCGCTGGTTGAAACATCGGTCGCAGCAATCGCTCCGGTTGAGCACGAAACAGCAGCAGCAGGCGAGACGTCAACAGCTCAACCAGTCACCCCAGCAGCGTTGTCAGTACCTACGCCGAGACCCTTCGTTGATGCAGCACTCCGTCAGCCGAGAACCGCGGTGCTTCGACTGGCTCTTTCTCCCGATCTTGACCCAGGCCTCAAAACACGAATTGCCAGGATGGCTTTGGCCGCTGATGCTCCCTCCAATGTGAGTGTCATGAGTGAGCAAGAAATGCTGGCTGGCCTCAGGGCCGGAACAATCGACGTCGCCATCGGTTCCGAGATTGGCGACAACACAGGGCCTACCCCACCTGCTGGGTCCAGCAGATTCACCCTCCAACAAGAACCAGTCTGGTTAGCGGCGGCTGTCGGTTCGGCTCTGCCTTCGCTTGAAGCTCTGCAAACCTCAACCTGGATCACAGGACCAGCTGGCTCAACGTGGGAATCCGTGACCAATGAGGCTCTTGCTTCGCTCAAGATTTCCCCCACCGACATCCGCGAATTTCCATCATCGGAACTGGCAGCCGCAGTCTTGACCTCGGGCCAATCGGTTTGTGTGTTCGGCGAAGCCATGGCCCAGCTGGTCAAGTCCGATGGGGTTCACGTCTGGCCATTGATGGGGCTGGTGGCAGACCGCCAAGTCAACTTACTTGTTCGGCGCGAGGTCGAGTCAGACATGTTGGTACGGCAGCTCTTGGCCGGTCTGGTGCCGCAGCATGACGGCAGTGAGCTTTCATCACTTTCGTAACAGGCTTAGCCGACGCCAATCTCTGACTGTTCCAGTCTGTGTCCCCCGCGACCTGGTCCTGATGCGTGTGACTCAATGAGCACACCATCGACCGAATCGGGAGTTGTCCCTTGGAAGCCATCAGCTGGACCCCAGAAAACGGAGGCTCGGCGTCACCATGACCTCTGTTTGCGCACCACCGCCGCCTCCCCTCTCCGGCGACATCAACACCATCGATGCTGTTCGATTCCTCAATCAAGCCACCTATGGCGCCAGTGCTACTTCGATCGCCGAGTTGCAAACCATCGGCAGCTACGAAACCTGGATCCAGCAACAGTTGGATCTGCCCGTATCGCTATCCCGCCCTTACACCGCCGATGACACCAACAACTTCGAACCACGACGCCACGACATCTGGTGGAAGAATGTCGTGGAAGGCGAAGACCAGCTCCGCCAACGTCTGGCTTTTGCTTGGAGCCAGATCATGGTCATCAATGATCACGACTATGAACTCGGCTTGGCCCAGGTTCCGCTGGCCGGGTACTACGACATGCTGGCCGAACTCAGCACCGGCAATTTCCGAGATCTTCTGGAGCGGGTGACCCTGCATCCCCTGATGGGGATCTTCTTGAGCATGCTCCGCAATGAGCGGGCCGATCCAGCACGAAACGTGCGACCCGATGAGAACTATGCCCGTGAGATCTTGCAGCTATTCACCATTGGGCTGTACGAGCTGGATGCCAACGGCCAAGCGAGGACTGATGCCAACGGTCCGATTCCCACCTATGACCAGCAGACCATCGAACAGTTCGCCAAGGTCTTTACCGGATGGAACCTGGCCGATGCTGGCGAGGTGTGGGTCTCCAACGATCTCACGACTTTTGACAAGGAATCATCGATGGTTCCGCTTGAGATTTATCACGACACCACGGCCAAGACACTGCTGAACGGGGTTGTCTTGCCCGCTGGTCAGAGTGCTCGACAAGACCTGACTGATGCCCTGGACAATATCTTTGCCCACCCCAACGTTGGGCCCTTTATTGCCCGGGCACTGATCCAGCGATTGGTAACCAGCAACCCCAGTCCGTCCTATGTCGGTCGGGTGGCGACAGTGTTCAACAATGATGGGAGTGGGGTTCGTGGCGACCTGGCCGCAGTAAGCCAGGCGATTCTGCTGGACGACGAGGCTCGGTCCGGGCACAGCACCATGCCAGAGACCTTCGGCAAGGTGAAAGAACCAGTGATCCGCTACACCCAGGTGTGGCGAGCCTTTGACGCCCAGCCCGGTCCTGTCGCCGGCGGCCGGTACCGATCACCGCAGAAAGCCCTGACCCAGATCAGTGATTACACCGGCCAATCCATTCTTGGCGCTCCGTCGGTCTTCAACTTCTACCTTCCCGATCACCCCATCACACCCGGTAGCGATCTGGTTGCACCCGAGTTGCAGATTTTCTCGGATGTCAATGCCGCTTCGGTCAACAATGACCTGTTTGACCAGGTCTACGCCAGCAACAATCGGCGTTTCAATTCCAACGGCACCGAGGTGCGAATCCAGATTGATCGCGAGGTTGCCTTGGCTTCTGACAGCGATGCCTTGCTGGATCATCTGGACGCCTTGCTCTGCGCAGGACAGCTGCCTTCGGCCCAGCGAACAGCTATCACCACCCACCTGGCCACGTTGCCGACCGATGACGGAGGAAGCGAACAGCGAGCTCTCGATGCCATCTATTGCATCGTTGGCTCTCCCGCCCACATCGTCCAGAAATGAGACAGTTCAGAAATAGGACATTCCAGAAGTGACACGTTCAAGAAATGGGACGTTCAAGATGAACCAACCGAGAGCACAGAGTCAATCTGCAATGAACCGGCGCTACTTCCTCCAAGCAGCGGGCGCGGTAGGGGCAGGCTTTGGCCTGGCCTCGATCACCTCCCTGCCAGGCGGTTGGGCCAACGCGACTGCCGCCCAGACTGGTCCACGCAGCCTGGTTTGCATCTTCTTGGCCGGGGGTGCTGACTCGTTCAATATGTATATCCCCCGTGATCATGCGGCGGCCGGTCAGAGCCACGCGGTGTACGCCGCCACCCGAGGCCAGTTCGCGGTACCCGCCAGTGAACTCGTCCCCATCGGTGACGGAAGCTTTGGGCTCCACCCCCGACTGCGGAACCTGGCTGCCCTCGCCGCCAACGGCGATGTGGCTGTTGTCCGCAATGTTGGGCCCCTGGCTCGGCCAACATCCAAGGCAGATGTTCATGCTCGGCGGTCCTTGCCCCAGAGCTTGTTCGCTCATGACGCTCAAGCCAAACTCTGGCAGACGGGACGGCCGGTGCTCACGACCGATCAGGGCTGGGGCGGCTCGGTCACTGACGTCATCAACGGCTCAGCGGCGCTTCCCCCGGCCTTCTCCATTGCCGGTTCCAACTCGTTCCAAACAACCTTGGGATCGGGCTACGCCCAACTCTCACCCACCGTCACCATCAACCGCCTGCTGGGTTATGACGCCTCGACCCGGGGCTGGATTCCGTCCTTTGCTGGGGTGGAGACAGTGATGCAGGCCGGTCTTTCTGCTGCGGCCGCCTCGAGTAATCGTCTGGACCAGACAGTTTCAGCCAGCTTGTCCAGTTCGGTCATCACTACCGAGCAGCTGGAGGCCGCGACCCAACCCAATGAAGCCAACGATGTCGGCATGGACGATGTTGGCGGCAATGCCCTTGGAGTTCAGCTTCGCCAGGTGGCCAGGCTGATCAAGAACCGAGAGCAGCTTGGCATGCCCCGCCAGGTCTTCTTCGTCCACCTTGGAGGCTGGGATACCCACCGGATACAGGAACAGATCTTCCCTCCGCTGTTATCGACGTTGGACGATGCGCTTGGCTCATTCCACGCGTCGATGCAGTCACTGGGAGTCGCCGACTCGGTCACGTCCTTCACCGCATCAGATTTTGGCCGGACCCTGACCATCAACGGCGACGGCACCGACCACGGATGGGGCGGGCACGCCTTTGTGATGGGAGGTGCAGTGGCCGGAGGTGACTACGGAACCTTCCCCAGCTATTCCACCGAGAACAACCCGGATGACATTGGCGCTGGCACTGGTGGCGCCGACTTTGCCGGGCGTCTGATTCCAACAACGTCGGTGAGTCAATACGGGGCGACCCTGGCCCGCTGGATGGGGCTCTCCGCTAGCCAAGTCTCTGCTGCCTTTCCTGACCTCTCTCACTTTGCCAGCAATGACTTGGGTTTCATGACATAGGTCTGCGGCAATTCTGCCCTCGTGTCCATTCGCACCAGTTAGCGACGATTAGTCTTGTGATGTCCCTCAACGTCAGACGCGAAACAGGTGGCAGATGAAGATCACACGGCGAAAGCTCTCGGGCGTACTCCTGACCCTTTTCTTGATGATGGGGGTCCTCGCTGGACCGGCTAGCGCGTCCCAGGTCGATCTCGGCTCACCGGCAACGATGAGTCAGTTGTTGGAATCTCCGGAGTACCGGGCGTGGCATGGCAACGTGCTCCGGCTCTATCAGGCCTTCTTCAACCGGGCTCCCGACGTAGGCGGCTCCATTTATTGGATCGACAAGTACGAAGACGGTTCAACCCTGGACGACATTGCCTGGGGCTTCTCCAACTCAACCGAGTTCCAGAACCAGTACGGATCGTCTTTGGCCAACGACGAGTTCCTCACCATTGTCTACTCCAACGTCCTGGGTCGAGCCCCCGATCTAGAGGGCTTTCACTACTGGCTCGGCCAGATGAACGAAGGACTCACACAGCACGGTGTCGTGCGCTGGGTTGTTGCCAACGACGAGTTCATCACCAACTACCCCTTCACCGGAACAGCCACGTCGTTGTCTGACTATGTCCTGGCTCCAAATCAGGTAGCAGGGCACACCTCCACCTACCCCAGCGAAGACAAGGTCGGACCATCCATCGAATACGAAATGAACGAATGTGCCAGTCGTCGGGTACTGCCAAAGAACAGCGTGGGCGCAAGCTACATCGTCAACGACAATGCTGACTTCGCACACTTCGTCTATGAGTTCTCCACGGTTGAGGCAGCGCAGTCCTACATAGCAACAAAGCGAGAAATCACGAGCTTCTGTCAGAACACGCCCTACGGCGAACGCACCATGACGGTGTCTGGTCTTCCCGCGGACGGCATTGGTGACGAGGCAGTGGCTCATGAGTTCGTCATCCTTGGAGCAGACGATGTCGGCTATCACTGGCAAGACATCTACATCCGGGTTGGTCGCTTGGTCATCCTGGTTGATGTGACGACCTCGTTCGGTGTCTCGCCCAGCAGCGTCTTTGACTACGCGGCTGTCGCGGTTGCCCACGCCAACTCGGTGGATGCTTGAGTTGGTGAGCCGGTAGGTCCAACGACCTCTCTTTCTCAACCCGCAACCTGCCACTGTCGATGTCTAGGAAGTAGGACCTCGATCGAAATCAACAAGGCGGCAGCGGCATGAAGATCCAAAGAAGGCTGGCAGGCATTGTCCTGGCCCTATTCCTCGTTGCTGGCATCACGCCGGGAAAAGCAGGCGCGTCCGAAGTAGACCTCGGCTCACCAACCACGATTGAACAACTCTTGGATTCCCCGGAGTACCGAATCTGGCATGCCGATGTGCTCCGGCTCTATCAGGCCTTCTTCAACCGCACACCCGATACGGGTGGCGCCGCCTATTGGATCGACAAGTACGAAGACGGCTCCACCCTGGACGACATTGCCTGGGGCTTCTCCAACTCAACCGAATTCCAAAACCAGTACGGATCATCACTAGCCAACAGCGAGTTCCTCACCATTGTCTACTCCAACGTCCTGGGCCGAGCCCCCGATCAAGAGGGCTTCGATTACTGGCTCGGCCAGATGAACGGTGGACTCACTCAGCACGGAGTCGTGCGCTGGGTCGTCGCCAACGATGAGTTCATCACCAACTACCCCTTCACCGGAACCGCTACAGCTCTCGAAGACTTTCTTTTGTCCACCGACCAGGTCGTCGGGTTTAGCGGCAGCACCTACAACACGGGCCTGGAGCCGGGGCCTCGAGCCGAGAATAGTCAGCGCGGTTGCGATGCTGCGTATGCGTTCCCGAAGAACTTGGAGGCTGTTCTATACGAAGTCGATGGCAACTCGACCTTCACCCAGATCGTGTACGAATTCTCGACCGTGGCCGCGGCTGAAGCCTTCATGGACCGATCAAGAACGATCGTGGCTGCATGCGACAGCACAATCTCCGGCTATGAGTCACTGACGATCTCGGATTTCCCCACAACGGGGTATGGCGACGAGTCAGTTGGCGTCCTGATGGTGGGTAACAATTCCTCCACTCCGGCTCAAAGGAAAGAAATCCGTATTCGAGTCGATCGCCTGATACTTGCGGTCTTTGTCACGACTGACCTCACGAACTCGGCAGAATCTGTCCTTGACCACGCCAGTGCCGCTGTGGCCCACGCCAATTCGGTCGCTGGCTAAGAGGGAAGCCCGCTCGAATCCTCTCGGCGAGCAACGAACACTGCCGTAAGCGCCGTGATCACCACTAGAACCCAGGCCACCACGGCTAGCTGACTGAGCACATGCCCGACGTCCTCGGTCGCATCGGCAGCCAGCACAAACAAGAGCCCACCGTAGGAGAGTCGACCGGCCAGTGAGTTGAGGCTGAGAAATGTTGCCCGATGCTCGCGGGCAACGACTGGGGCGACTGCCGCACTAATCAGGACCGGAGCGGTGGACCCCTGAGCGCTTCTGAACATGACGAGTGCAATCACGATTGGCAAGGTCGTCACGGCCATCACCGACACAATCAGCGCCGACAAGGCTCCGAGCGCAACCAGCACAAAACGCAAGCCAAAGCGACGCCCAAGCTCGGCGCTGGATCGGGCGAACCCGGCACCGATAAATGCGGTGACGGCAATGAGTACGCCGGCAACAAGTGGTGTTGCTCCAAGCTCGGTTGGCGACTGACCAAGAACCAGTGTCAGCCAGGGCTGCAGCAGGGTGGAAGCAACATGTTCGAGCACGACCACGGCAACGCCATAGCCGAATATCCAGGCCATGGGGAGCGCTCGCAAATAGGCCAGGCAGCGTGTGACCTGGGGCAGCATGTTTTCGGTAGCAGCTGCGCCTGGCGGTTCGAAGTACCGGTTGGCCACCATGAACTGAAAGATCGCCAATAGTAGTGATAGGGCGAAGGCCAGGCGGAGGTCAGCCAAGCCGAGCAGGCCACCAGCTAGTGCTCCCAGTCCTCCAGCCACAAGAGCCTTGGAGGACACGACTGACTGTCGATCGGCGAATTCATCCGCTCGACCGAGGGCTTCGAGCGTGTCGTAGTGAAAAGCGACATCGGTACCGGACAAGGATGCGTAGCCCAGGGCCAGGAAGGCTTGCCCGGCCGCCACCATCCAGAAGTGATCGCCTCCGAGAAAGAAGAGCGAGAAGCAGACCATCCAGGCCAGGGCGGCGAATCGCAGGGTGAGTGCCCGGCCGAGTCGGTCACTCATCCAGCCCGAGGGAACTTCGAAGACGACGACCGCCAGGTAGTAGATGCTGGCCAGCTGGATGGCTCCGCTAAGCCCGAACTGGGAGCGAGTAAATAGAACGAAGACTGATATCCAAGGGCCAGTGCGAGCCAGCATCTGATGCCAGGGAATCAGGTGCAGGTTTCGTTCGAGGGATTGGCTCATCCGGCGACACTAGTGGAGGCCACTGACAAGCTCAGAACTTGCGACCGTTCTAGAGCTGGAGCGGACCCCGATGACAGAAGCTGTACTGCCTCCCCCAGCCGAGCAATGTGAAGCCAGGCGCGACAGAAGAGCGCGTGAATAGCGCCCAATTTCCTGCCCTCATGCCGACTAGCCGAGTGATCGTGCCTATTGTCGGCTGGGTTGCCGGTCCGAGGCCCGACGGGTTCTCGACCCGGCTCTAGCCGAAACGGTCTTGGCCCTTGGCCCACTGTGGTCTGGTGAGTTGGGGCCTGATGATTTGGGGCCTGATGGGGCCGTCGCACCAGCAGTAGTCCGGCCATTGGATTTGGATGGATTCTTGCGATCCAACCAATTCTGGAGGCGATCCGGGACCACATTGATGTAGTGAGTACCGTCGGGTTGATAAATCTTGAGAGTCCGGTCCGGCAACAACTTGATGTTCCAGCGGCCCTCGTGTACCCGGTGGTGGTGGGTGGAACACAACGGTATGAGATTGTCCAGGTCAGTGGGGCCGTCGTGGTCCCATTCTTGGATGTGGTGTGCCTGACACCACGAGATGGGTCGGTCACAACCTGCCCAGGCACACGTGGCGTGCATGGCATTCAACGCAGACCATTGAGGTGGTGTGGCGGTGCGTTGGGCACGGCCAACATTGATGGCGACTCCATCAGCGTCGATGATGACTCGTTGCATGACAGCATCACAGCACAACCGGGTGATGGCTTCGGTTGACAGATCGTGGCCGTTGCGGGTTTCACGCATGGTGTGGTCATGCGGGCCATCTGAAAGGGTTTGCTGGTCGGTGATGACCACAATGTTTGGTCGGCCTTGGCTGCCGTTGCCATGGGAAATCAGTTCTACCAGTGCGGAGGCAGCCAGATGGTCATTGAGGTGAAGGGTCTCGGTTGAGCCGTCTCGTTTGGCGGTCTGAGCCATGGAACGCATTTCTGCTTCGATGGCATTGATGATGGCTTCGAATCGTTCCGGATCCAACGCACCGGTGATACGGCCCATGCCAGTGGCTTTGTCGTTCCAGTGACGGAAGAAGGATTCGGCGCGTTGTTTACGTTCAGTTGCACGGCCGTGGTCTTGGCGGATGTCGTCGATTCTTCTTGCGAGGTGCCGGTTGAACGTGTCGACGGGGAGGTTCTTGGCTTTGTTGACGAGGTCTTCTTCGTCTTCTTTGAGACTGGCACGTTCCTCATCGGTGAGGTTTTTGGTTTGGCGGGAGATGGTGTCGATGTGTTCGGGGCTGATGTCACCGTCTTGGAGTGCGTCACCTAATCCGGGTAGTTCTTCCGCGGTTTTGGCGCGGGCTGCTTCTTGGCGGGCGGTTTTGGCGGAGACTCGGCCGTTGGCGAGGGAGGTTTCGGTTGGGTCGGGGCTTTGACCGTCCTCCATGAGTTTTTCGACTTGGTGGGCGATCCGGATTTTGATGGTGGCGGTAGCTGTTTCGAGGAGGCGAATGTTTTGGGTGAGGGTGGCGAGTTGGCTGGATGTGAGCTTGTTGGTTGGGATGTGGAGGAGTTGGAGACGGAGGTTGGTGATGGCGTCCCAGCTGGTGGGTGTGGTTGTTGTGTTGCTTTCGGCCATTGTGTCTCCTTCCTCGCTTTCGTTGAATACTCACCCTATCGAACACTTGTTCGTATCACAACATCGTTTTCGAGTATTTAAAGCTGTGCATTCCATCATGACATTGACATCCTCGAGTGATGGTCGGTTGGACTCAACTCGCGCCCACAGGCCTCGTCATTCCCGCACCTCCGACCCTGCGACGGGAGAACAGCAGTCCGACTCCGAACAGCACAATCGTGGGGGCGCTGAGAAACACTCCAGCCGCAATAGCCGATGGGGCTGCCTCGACAATGACTAACCCCGGTCCTGGTTGATCAAACCCGCCACCTCAGCCCGTCGGATATCGCATGACTAGACGTTTAACCCATCCCTTGTTGGCCGAAGGTGTCCGATTCGAACCTCGCCCGGTCACGGCTGCCGGAGCTAGGACCGCATCGTCATGAAGGCCGATTCCGCTTGACTTTCCGAGGCTTTCGGAATGAACGGATCTTTCCAGCCAGGCGGGACCACATCGTCATCTTCAGGACTCCCAAGATCGTTCGCCCTGCGGAAGGGCAACGGTCGCCCCTTCCTGCACGGCGGCGTCGATTGATCCACCTTCGTGCCCGGCTTCACACGTTCCACAGGGACCACCCGAAGTGGCGAACTCATCAAGCACGAATGTGTAGTCACCGGGAGCGGGAAGCTGCACCTCAATTTCGGTCAAGGATTGGCTTCTTGGAGGTGTTGGATCGCCCCAGTTCCAGCCCGGTGGCGTGTCCCAGCCTGATTCGAAAGCGAAGGTGGCAACCTCGGTACCGTCCGCAGCCAGGACTCGGCCGACTGCCGGTCCATAAAGAATGCCGGCTTCTCGCGGAAGAGCAACAACTACCGTGATGGGGTCTTGCTCGACTGCTACAGATCCCGTCGGCGCCACTCCCTGGTCACTGGCTGAGGAGGAACATGCCCCAAGAACAAGTGTGATTCCAAGAAGTACCGGTGCGCCGCGCATCACCCGACTCTAGAACAGGAGAACTCCCACGTAGAGTCACCTAGAAGAACAGACACTCGCTTGCGGAACAACCCCTGAGAAACAACGAGTCCAAGTCAGATCACTCTGTGCGCGTTTTGTGCGCGTATCACGTCGAGTGGCCATCGGCCAGAGGTGCCTAAAGGCGTTTTCCCTGGTCAGCGGTGCCCGGAGTGGGACTTGAACCCACACGACTCTTTCGAATCCGAGGGGTTTAAGCCCTCTGCGTCTGCCAATTCCGCCATCCGGGCCGGGTTCCTCAGGGTAGCCCTCCAGCAGGCCAGCTAGGCCTCACACCGAGGACTTGTCGGCCAGCTACAGGAAGTTCTGCAGCAGGCGAACAATGACCGCTATGAGGATGACGACCACAATCAGATTGATCACGACCCGAACCAAGATCGGAAGAGCCCGGTTCAACAGTGTTCCTTGTTCCTTCACCACACTTTGCATACCCGAGCAGTCTCGCAGACTTGACCCACCGCTTCAAGGCACCTCCCGAACGAAGCTGCGCTCACGCAGCCTGGGGCGGAGCCTCGCCGACGCTAGACAGAGCATGCGGTCTCAAGCCTCTCGTGAGACCACCCTCGGCCAAGACCACCTCCACCGAAGCCCACAACTGGTCACGTAGCCATGCGGCCTCTTGACCATGCAACTGATTGGCAACAACGACCCCCTCGATCATGTCCGACACAATCGACGCGATCGCCCGCCCCCGCAAGGCAACGGCCACCGAAGCCGAGCCATCGAGTCTCCGCAAAATCGACCGAGATCGACCCGGAACCTTTGGCGGGCTCCGGAATGTGGGCACCACATGCCCAGCCCTTCGAATCACGCTCCCCATCTGGCGGGCCGCCTCCGCAAACTCCAATGACGTCACTGCTCCAACACCTCCACAAGCACCATCATGACGGCCACCCCTGACAGTCACCCCTCGACAGACACCCCGAACACTCACCACAGCGCCAAGAGTCGGCCAGCGTCATAGTTCTCGGCCAGACTGTCACCATGTCCGATTGGGAATCAACGACAGACTCAGCAGAAACACAAGCACCTGAGCCATCACGGGGCTCGTTCGCACCATCACCTGCCTCCATCTCCGAGGCCCCCAGGCTTAACCCGGCCCAGCAACAAGTCTTGGACGAGCTCGGCTCGACCGACCGTCCAACCTTCCGTGACGACCTGCGTGACCATCTCCGTTTCGAGCTCGAGGAGTCCATCGGTCAAGCGGTCTCTGACGCCTTGGCCGATACCGAGCAAACCCTCTTCTTGTCCAAACACAAACTTGGCATGTTGCACGGTTGCGAAGCCCGCTTCGTGGCTGAAGAACAAGCCGACTTCGCCTGGAGCGTGCCCTCCGCCCGAGGAACCGTCGCTCACAAAGCCATCGAGCTATTCATCACCCGCCGCGGCAACCCAACCCCAATCGAACTCACCGAAGACGCCATGGCCCGGCTCGAAGCCGACAACCGCAGCATCAGCGAATTCATTCAAGAACTGGACGAAGCACAACGAGCCGATCTGGTTGGAAAGGTCAACAACTTCGTCTCGACCTTTGTCGAGACCTTCCCACCGCTCAGTCGAAAATGGGTTCCCGTCGCCGAGTCACGAGTTCGAGCCGACCTGTGCTCGGACAAGGTTGTCCTGCAAGGAGCCATCGACCTCAGCTTGGGCCGGGCCCGCGGCAACGAAGCAGGCAAGGTCTTGATCGACCTCAAGACCGGCAAGCCTCACAGCAGCCATATCGAAGATCTCCGCTTCTATGCCCTGCTGGAGACCATGAAGATCGGCACTCCCCCACGCCTGCTGGTCAACTATTACTTGGAAGCCGGTCAACCCCGGACCGAGAAGGTCACCGAAGACCTGTTGTGGTCAACAGCGATGCGCATTGTCGACGCCATTCACAAACTGTTGGACCTCACCGCTGGCAACCGCGAGCCAACGATCACCGCATCAGGAGTTTGCCGCTTCTGCCCAATCTTGGATGACTGCGAAACCGGGCTTGCCCATCTCCAAGACAGCAGCTCGGCCTTCACTCTCGACAACAGCGACTGACAACAACGACTGACAACAACGACTAGCAGCACGACCCATTCTCCGATAGCCCAACCTCGTCGCCTTCGGCAATCACGCCCTCAACAATGACCATCGCTCCGACACTGAGGAACGTCGCCCGCTCGGCGTTGATGAACTTCAACAACTCCAGGTCACGATCGAGCCCAGGCTGAGGGCGGCTGATCATCACACAACGGTCGATCTGCTTGCGAACATCAATAACAACAGTGTCACCAATATCCACGAATTCACCAACCCACTCGTCTTCGCCAGCACCCGTCAGCAAGACATTGCTCCGGAACCGTTTCAAGTCCCACTCTCCCAATGTCGACTCCGACACCAAAGAGATCATGGACTTGGTGCTGTCATGAAAGGAGCCTGCCGGACCCTGCCACTGCACCCACTCCGCCTCCACCCCAGGATCAATCGGACACTCGTAGGTGCCACCAGTATCACTGGGCCCAATCAAACGAACATCTTGTCCAAGCCATCCGGACAGGGCCTGATCATCGGCCGTCTCGGTACCATCAGGCAGCACGATCGAAACCTCGCCCGGTCCGTGATACTTGGCCGAAGCGAATAACAAGTCCGGAGTACGTCGCGCCGTCAGGACCATCTGTGATTCTTGGGCCAAGATGCCCCAGCCACGGTCTCCTTCAATCCCATTGGTCAGAAGTCGAGCCGACGCCACCCGTTCGCCACCCATGGACTTGACCGGATAGCGCCACAATTCACGAATCTGCATAGGGCAACACCCTAGATGGGCCAGCCCGAACAGCGTCGCTAGGGGGCGGGGGCAGTTGGCGGCCGAGACGAGACGGTCTGAACCTGACTGGGGTGATAGCGACGGCGATAGGCCCACCAAGCAACCAGACCCGACAGTAGAGGAAACAAGAGCGACACAATCCGGTACACCACGGTGGCCAGGGTCGCCGATTGGGTCGAGATGCCGGAGATAACCAGCAGGTACACCAGACCAGCGTCAACGAAGCCCGCTCCTCCGGGAGTGAACGGGATCATGCCCAACACCGACACACCAGCAAAAGCCAGCAAGACCACGCTCAACCGGGGGTCAGCTCCGACCCCGTACAAGGCAGCAATCAAGGCCAGGTAGTCAAAAGCCCAGTTGCCTGCCACCGCGGCAATGGCTTGGGGTCCCTTGTTTTCCAAGACACTGCTGAGTCGATCCCGCTCTTCCAGCAAGGTTGCTGGATCGAAGTACGTTGGTCGACCGAAGCGGCCATTGAGCAGCCCATAAATCTTGTTGACTCCCCGGCCAATCAACTGGAGCGGCCAGTCGGTCCGCAACGCAAGCAGCCCCGTTGCCACCAACACAGCGAAGAGCACTCCACCAGCGATCGCCGTTGGCAACAAGTCCTCCGGGATCGGCGCACCCAGAAGGGCGAGAACCAGAGCCGTTGCCGGAATGGCAAACAATGCCGCGGTCGAAAGGATCGAGGTGGCAGCCAAGGCTCCGGCTGCTTCGGCGGGGGCTACGCCGCTCACCGACAGCATGCGATACAAGGTGGCACCACTGGCCGCCACTCCACCAGGCACAGACCGGCTCACTGCATTGGACACGAGCTGGCTGGTGGCGGCAACAAACCAGCTCACCTTGGGAAGCACAATGCGCGTGAGCCACCAGATACAGATGAAGCTCGCCGCCTCCAACAAAAGAGCTACGCCGAACCAGCGTATGTCAACGGTTCGCAGGCGATCGCCGGAGGAGAAGATGGGAAGGAGCTTGTCCCACAGAAACAAGAGCGAGATCAGCCCAAGAGCAATAAAGACCGCTCGCTTGGTCCAGTCACCAATCTGAGCTGTTCCATCTGATCGGGTTCGAACCCGATCAATGACCTGCTCGGTAACCGGCCGAGCACCAAAGGGCCAACGGCTCACCCGGAACCTACCCCCGTCGAGCCTACTCCTGCGTCAGTCATCGCTCCCGATCCCAAATCGACGCTGGAGAAGGTTCGTAGCGGCCAACCCAACTCGGTCAGCAACAGATCAAGCCTTTGCAGCGGGAGCCCAACAACCCCGTCATAAGGGCCATCAATTCCGGTCACAAACGGGGCAGCAAACCCCTGAATGGCATACCCACCGGCCTTACCGCGGTGGTCACCGGTCGCCAGGTACCACTGCACGTCTTCACCAGACAGGATGCGCATCGTCACTCGTGTTGTGCTGACGGCCACTCCAATCCTGTCGTCACCTTCAGCGCTAGCAACAACAACGCACAGCCCGGTGTGAACCCGATGTGTCTTGCCGCTGAGTAGCGACAGCATGGATGCTGCATCCTCATCATCAACTGGCTTGCCCAGAATCTTCCCGTCTACCTCCACGATGGTGTCAGCCCCAAGGACTGCAACCGAACAGTCGGAGGATTGGCTCATTTGCCCATCACTCTGCGGTGCCGGTTCTAGCATTCGAACCAGGTCGGCACCGGCCTCGGCCTTGCCGGTCGCCAGGCGGGCAACCATGTCTTGGGCTGCTTCACCAGCCAATGGTGTCTCGTCAATATCGGTCACCACGATCTGTGCTTCGACACCAACAGAACGAAGCAGTTCAGCCCGACGGGGTGAACCAGAAGCAAGCACAAGCCGCGGGCGATCAGCGGCCGATCGGATCGACATCCGCACATCGTAGGACCCGGCCGGACAATTGTCCGCACCCGCCCCCAATGACTCCGAACTCGATGACCATCAAACCAGTGATTCATGCCACACTCGGTGCCATGAGCCTGGTCACCGTCGATATCGCTGAGTCCGTAGCCACCATCACCCTGAATGATCCCAAACGGCGCAATGCCGTCACTCTGGCCATGTGCGACGAGGTCAGCGCGGCGATGGATGAGATCGACAACAACCAGGACGTGCACGCCATCGTGGTCACTGGTGCAGCACCAGCCTTCTGCGCTGGTGCTGACCTCACCCACCTCGGCAACCCGGCATCCAGTCACGACAACGACCAGGATGCAGACCGGCCAACCAGTTCAGAAGAAGACGGGCTTGTTGCCATCTATGAAGGCTTCCTCCGCATTGGTCGAAGCCCCTTGCCCACTATCGCCGCCGTCAACGGTGCGGCGGTTGGTGCAGGGATGAACCTGGCTCTCATCTGCGACGTTCGCATTGCCGGACGTAGCGCCCGCTTCGATGATCGCTTCCTCCAGATCGGCATTCATCCCGGCGGTGGCCATACCTGGATGCTGCAGAACATCTGCGGTCCACAGACCGCGGCCGCCGCAGTCTTGTTTAGCGAGGTCATCGACGGACCAGAAGCTGAACGATTGGGCTTGGCTTACCGCTGTGTCGAAGACGACAAGCTTGCGAGCTACTGCCAGGAGATGGCGGCTCGCGCCGGGTCTGCTCCTCGTCAACTGGTCATTCGAACCAAGCAAACCATGGCCGAGATCCGAGACGTCACCAGCCAACAAGCTGCCATGCACATGGAACTCGGACCGCAGGCGGCATCGGCCCGCCACCCTGCCTTCAAGAAGAAGCTGGCCGCCCTCAAGGCCAGAATCTCCAGCTAGCACCCAACCGACGCTGTCTCGAACCAGCCAAAGCAATGCGGTTGGACCGCCCCTCAAGTGCCAGACTTTCGTCATGGCTCGAATCGCTCCCCTCCCCACCGAAGAACTCACCGAACACCGGGAAGGGCTAGATCTGGTTCAAGAGGTCTTTGGCTTTGTGCCGAACTCCATGCCGACTATGGCTCGGGTTCCCGGCTTGCTACCAGCCTTCCAAACCCTGGCTGGCACCATCATGATGAACCCGCTGATCCCGCCCGACCTGATCCAGATGGTGGCCCACATCACGAGCTTGGCCGCTGGTTGTCGCTATTGCCAATCTCACACCGGCCACTCGGCCGAACGCTTGGGAGTCGACCCAGCCAAGCTGGTCGCCATCTGGGAGTTCGAAACCAGTCCACTGTTCAATGAGCCCGAGCGGGCAGCCCTACGACTTGGCCTCCATGCTGGCCAGGTCCCGAACGAAGCCACCGACGAAGACTTCGAAGCCTGCCGTCTCCACTTCAACGATGATCAGATCGCCACCATTGTTTCGGTCTGCGCACTGTTCGGATTCCTGAACCGCTGGAACGACACCATGGCCACCGAACTCGAAGCGTCACCGACCGAGTTCGGGCAACGGGTTCTGGCCCAAAATGGGTGGCAGGTCGGCAAGCACTCGGGCTAGCGTCCTGGGTATGGATATCACCTATGGCGAGATGGAAGACGACGAGTGGGAGCAGTGTGCCATGCTCCGCTCATCCGCCTTTGGGGGCCCCACCAAGCTTGATCCTGACTGGCCACGACTTCGATCCGGACACAATCTGGTAGCCCGCACAAAAGGAGCAGTCGTTGGTACGGCCTCGGCTGCCAATTTCGGCCAGGTCTTCAACGGCATCACCGTCCCGATGTCAGGCGTGACCGGGGTAGCCATTGCTCCCCACGCCGCTGGCAATGGCATCGCCAAAGCCCTCATGGACGGCCTCAACCAGGGTGCGATCGAACGAAAACAACCAATCGCCTGCCTCTTTCCGGCCACCTCAACCCTCTATCGATCTGCTGGCTATGAAACCGCAGGAATGTGGGCGGAGTACGCCATCCCACTGACCGATGTGCATCGCCGACCAGTCGATGGTGTCACAGTCGAGCCCGCTGGACCCGAGGTCTTTGACGAGCTTCGGCATCTTCATGAGGAGCAAGCCCAGCGAAGCAATGGCTGGCTGGTGCGCAATGACTGGTGGTGGGAGCAATTGCGCCACACAGCGCAACAGGGAACCGGTCCAGAAGCCAAGGCCCATCAACGAATCCTTGTCGCCTCACGCGGCGCCAAGCCGCTGGCAGTTGCCATGGTCCACCACACCGCGACCTCTCGACTCGCTGCCTCATCGTATGATTTCCGGTTCGAAGACCTGTTCGGTGAAGCCGACGGAATCCGTTCCATTGTCGCCACCCTTTCTAGCCATAGCACCATGGCTGGGATGGTCCAGACCCAGCTTCCCTTGAGCCAGATTGATGCCCTCACTCGCCGACCCGAAAAGGCCCGCGCCGTGGAGCAACTGCCGTGGATGGAACGAATTATTGACGTCCGGACTGCCCTCACCTCACGGCCAATCGGCTTCTTCGAAGGAGAGCTTCACTTGCGAATTAGCGATGGCCAGATCAGTTCAAACAACGGCGACTTCGTCCTGCAGGCAAGCCCTAACGGCCAGGCCAACGTTGAATCCGGAGGAAGGGGGTCTATCCAGCTACACATCACCGACCTGGCCGCGCTCTACACCGGCTATCAAGCCGCCAGCCAGCTCGCCGCCGCTGGCCACATTTCTGGAGCGACAAGCCAAGACATCGCCAATCTCATCCGTTGCTTCGCCGCCCAGCAACCGACCCTGATCGACTTCTTCTAATCCAGCCACTTGGCCGACAACGCGCCACCCCAAGCCGACCATTCTTCGTTGGTGACGGCGTAGCGAACATGGTCTTCCCAAACCCCGTTGATCTCCAGGTAACGCACTGCGGTTCCCTCCGAGCGGATGCCGAGCTTTTCGACCACCCGCAGAGACGCATCATTGCGAGGCACGATCGAGATCTGGATCCGGTGCAGATCAAGCTGGCCAAAGGCATAGCGCAACACCAGCACTACTGCTTCAGGGATGTAGCCCTGACCACACTGGGCTTCGTCCATCCAATAGCCGAGGTAGGCGTTTTGGAAGGGGCCACGCTGCACCGAGTTCAGATTGATTTCGCCAGCAAAATTGCCATCAACAAAGATGCCGAACCCATAACCGGTTCCCAACTGCCACTCACGGTCTCGGGCATGACAGCGCAATGAGAAAGCCCCAGGATCACCAATGGTGTCTGGACCCTTCTTCGAACGCTCCGGCTCCCACTTGGTCAACCAGTCATGGTTACGTTCTCGGACCTCACGCCACTGATCAAAGTCGCCAGACTTCAAGGGGCGCAGCAGGACGCGTCGGCCAATCAGTGTCGTCGTCAACTGGCTCTCAACTCCGCCACAATCCCATCCAGCAAGTCGGCTTCAGACATGATGATCTCATTGATTACCAGGCGGCGCATGACAGCAAGCAAAACACACAGGCCACCAACGATCAGCGACACCCGCTCAGCATGCAATCCCGGGTTGAAGGCACGATCGGCATTGGACTCCGTAGCAAGGGTACGAAACACATCCTCGGCCGCATCACGCTCGAGGACAAAGCCATTGATCACGTCTGCCCGATATTCGGCTAGCCCAAGTTCAACCGCCGCAGTCGTGGTATTTGTGCCGCCAACCCCGACAACCACACCCTGAGAAATGGCATCCAGGACTGCAGGCAGGTCACGAATGACATCATCCACATGGCTGGTGACAACAGACAAGGCGGAAGACAGTTCGGCTGGGTCTGGAGGATCAGACTCGATGTATTGATCGGAGATCTGAACCGCCCCAATGGGTAAGGAAACAACACTGACCTGATTGGGAGACAACGATGCTGCCCGAGTGTTCCCAGGCGCATCAGTGTGCCCAACGGCGAACTCGGTGGAGGCCCCTCCAATATCCAGAACAAGAGCAAGTGATCCCGACGCCAGTCCAGACGTCGCGCCAGCAAAGGCCAAACGACCTTCATCGGCCGAGCTGAGCACATGAACATCGGTGCCCAGCACCCGCTGGACCAACCCCTGCAATTCATGCACATTCGTGGCTCGGCGTGCTGCCTCGGTGGCAACAACCACGATGTGCTGGACCCTTGCATCTGCACAACGCTGTTGGAAGGTAAGTAACGCCTCTTCGACTCGAGCTAGTCCTTCGCTGCTGAGCACCCCTGCTGAGCCTTCCCCCATTCGGGTCACAACGTGTAGCCGGATGTCGGCCACGCCTGGCTCTTCATCTGGCGATGCCTGGTTCGCTGCGGGATAGCTGATCAAGAGCCGACTACTACCAGAACCAAGATCGATCACGGCAACCGGTGAGCCTGATGGCGCGGCCGCTGGCGAGAAACTCGAATCGGTCACGGTCGTGTCCCCTGCTCGTCCTTCTGTTGGTCCTTCTGTTGATCGCGCTGATCATCGGGCTGAGCCTCTTGTGAACGTTGTTGGCGGGCCAGCTTGCTCACGATTCCACCCTTGCTGGGGTCAAACTCCTGTCCCATCAAACAGAGCTGATCATGAGTCCACTGTCCGACAACGTCCTCAGCACCAGCCAACAAATTGGCGTAGTGCGCATGCAGACACTTCACCCCGAGACGGGTTCCGCCAACGCCGCCAGAGGGACGGGGCCCAGAATGGTCGGGGTCCAGATGCGTATCTCTCTCGGTCTCGGCCGCAGAGTGGGTAGCGGCGATTGCTTCGGCAGAAATCTCCCGCTCGGCCCGATTAACCGCTCCGGTTGACTCAAGCTGGCCGATGGCCCGATTAAGAGCACTGTCAGCCAGCCAGAACCGGGTTGGCATTGGACGGCCGGTGTCAAGAAGTGGTTGGTTGGAAAGGACAACGGGGCTGCCGTCATCGCGCCGAACCACCACGGTGAACTCACCCATTGGTTCTCGTCCAAGCAGCAGGGTGACCAGCTCTCGATCAGTCTGTGGCACGGCCCCTCAGCAACATGCGGAGAAGGAAAAGGGCAAGAACGCCACCAAGAACGGGAGCAAGACGCTTCACCATGCTGTCCCCGGTAACGGAGAACAGGTCAACGGCATCGGGTTCTTCGGAGTTGATCTTGCGAACCTGCGGCTCTTCAGTTTCCGTCGAGTCAGAGTCAGCACTCTCCGGGGTACTTGCAGCTGAGTCGCTGACACCCTCAACAGCCCCCGTCGCAACAGTGCCCGACCCAGCCTCGACGCCACCAGCAGCAGCATCGGTCTCGGCTAACTTGTCGCGAAGGTTGTCGCTGAACATGGTCAGCAGCTTCTTGGAGACATCTTCGATCGCTCCCCGGCCAAAACTCGCGACCTTGCCAACCAGAGCCAGATCGGTATGAATGACCACCAAGGTCCCATTTGCGACCTCGGACATGGTGGCAGTGATGATGGCGTTGGCATTGCCATTGCGAGGGTCTCGCCCCTCCGCACTCAGCTTGGCGACCTTGGCCACCTCGTCTTGGCTGATGAAGGAGGCCTTGCCTTTGTACTTGGCCGAAATCGGACCCACCTTGATTTTGACCAGACCTCGGTACTCATCGCCCTCGATCTCGGTCAGCTGGGCGCCCGGCATACAGGGAGCGATGAACTCAAGATCGTTGATAATCCTCCATGTTTCATCGATTGGCCGTTCGACAACGAACTCGTTGGTTAGCTCCATCGTTTCAGATCCCTCTCGGTATCGATATCTGCTGCGTTCCCGGCACACGGTACCGCAGAAACCATCTCGGGATGACTTCGGATCAGCTCCCTTGCCCCCAAATCGCCTTCCCTTGGGAGCAACCCCCACACTTCTTGCTCCAACTTGACCGGAGGCCGACGCTGGCCACCGAACTCAGCCACCGTGATTGGGCCCCGGGACGCGCCAACCGAACGCCATGCCGATGTTGGGACCATGGGCTGGTCACCCAAGCCAACGACAAACGACACATGACCGTCGGCCCTGATCGCAGCCAGCGCCGACTGCAAACTATGGGCCTGGCCGAGCTCCCAATCGGGAGACTCGACCCAGGTAATTGGGCCCGCATCATCACCAGACTCAAAGCCAGCGTCACACTCAGAATCAGGCTCCGGGTCAAACCAACGTTGCAATTCTTGCTCCAGCTCTACGGCACCAGTGACGACGTAGAGCTGATTGAAGCCAGCACCCAGCGCAGCCTTGATGGCGTGAACCACCACTGGCTGGCCGCGAAAGTCTGCCAACAACTTGTGGTTCGGTCCCTCAAATCGGGACCCAGCTCCGGCGGCAAGCACAACTCCAGCAATAGTCACCGGGCCAAGCTAGCGCTCAGCCACAAGCTCAGTCGATCTCAACGAAATCGCGGGCCCGCAACAATTCGGCAAATTGATCAGCATCAACCGCACCCGATATCCAGAGGCCCTGACCGGTTTGGCAACCAAGTTCCACCAATTGCTCACGAAGCGGCTCATTGTCAACACCAGCGGCATACACCCGCGAGCCCGCGGTAAAGGCCAGGGTGATCAGTGAGCCAACCAGAGCACGGCTGGACAAGCGGTTTCCGAGATCAGAAATCAGAGCCAAGTCGATCTTGACGGCATCGATGGCGAACCGAGTCAGGCGATCAAGGTTGGAGTAATCCGACCCGAATCGATCAAGGGTTACTGCCATCCCGACGGCTCGGTAGGTCGCGAAGGTCTCCTTCAACATCTCACCGTCTCCCCGCAGTACCGATTCGGGCACCTCAATGCGAAGGTTCGACGCTCGCAGACGATGCCGTCCTAGCTCGGAGGAGATGAGCTGGCGGGAGCGAGGATCTAGGAACATCTCTGGGGTCAGGTTGACGGCCATCTCCAGGTCCTCAATCTCAATCCCGTCGTCACGCCACGAAGCGAGGTATTGCACACTCTTGGAGATGACCCAGTCATCAATTTTGGTAGCAAGCCCAGCCTCACTGGCGAGCGGCAAGAACTCGGCGGGAAGTACTAGCCCGCGGGTCGGACTGGCCCAACGAACCGTGGTCTCGACGCCGGTGATTCGGCCGGTTTCCAAGTCGGCCATTGGCCACATCAACAACTCAAGCTCGTCATTATCAATGGCGTCGCGCATCTCATTCACAACAGAAATCTTGGCGTCGGCTTCGGCCAGGCTGTCGCGGGTTACTCGCACGGCTTGACCGCGACCCATGGCCTTGGCTCGGTACATGGCGACATCAGCTTGACGAATCAGTCGTTCCGACGAGCTGTCATTGCTTCCTGACGCCACACCGATCGACGCGCTGATCTGCACCTCAACGCCACCCGCGATAAAGGGCATTTCCAGAACTGACACCACTCGGGTGGCCAGTCGTTCCGCATCAGCAGGGCCCAGTCCTCGCAGAACAATCACGAACTCATCCCCACCGAGCCTGGCCAAGAAGTCAACGGGACGGAGCACATCTCGCAGCCGTTCAGCCACCCGAACCAGAAGATCATCGCCGGCCCCATGGCCATAGCGATCATTGACCGATTTGAACCCATCGAGGTCGACAAACAGGACACTGAGCTGCTCATCTGTCTCCAGCAACAACTCATCAAGCTCAGTGACCAGCTGATGCCGGTTGGGCAGGCCAGTCAGACTGTCATGGGTGGCCTGGTAAGCCAGCTGAGCCTCCATGCGTTCTCTGCGGGCGATGTCTTCTGCCAATGCCCGAGTCATCTCATCAAATGCCAATGACAAGCGACCCAGTTCATCCAAGCGGTGATCGTCGGTGCGAACCGTCAAATCACCGCTGGCGACAGCCTCGGCCAGGACCGTCATGCGGCCAAGCCTGCGAGCAAATCCGCGGAAAGCTATGGCAACCACGACCAAGATGACTGCGCCAGCGGCCACAAAGACACCAATGATCGACATTCGTACACTGTTCAACCTTTGGTACAAGCCAGCCTGGTCAACCTCAATGACCACGATCCAGCCTGGGTCTCCCTCGATTCGGGCCGCTGCTTGCACAACCTCAACTCCGAACTGGTCCGTTGTCTCCAGAACTGGCGAAGGCTCGAACGGGTTGGGGTTGGTTTGCAAATTGAAGGAACTGCCAACAATTGGGCTATCACTGCGCAAGATCACTTCGTACTCACCAGCCGAAACTGGCTGAAGCACCACGGTCCGAGTGTCCGTCTCCAGCGTCTCGGACAAGTCAACCGAACCCTCAAGCAGGACGTTGAGGTCCCACTCAGTGACCAACCACATCGAGACCCCAGATGGTCCGGAACGGACTCGACGAACAATGCCCACATGAGGTTCGCCGTGGTGCAGGAAAACATCGCCTACCAGTACATCGCCGGTTCCAATTTCTAGGCGCACGGCGTCAGCTTCTGGTTGAAGATCGCCACCAACAAATCCGCTTGCGGATTCACCACTGACCCGAAGTTGCACACCAAGAAGGCCGTCGCCTTGGAGCCGTGTGAACGACGCGTCCATGAATTCGTCAAGGCGCACGGTGGTTACACCCGCACCGGTCTCCAGCGAACTCAGATTCGAGATCCACTGGATAAAGACGGGGTCATCTTCAATGGTTCGAATCCGATCAATCGCCCCATCAACAGAACTTTCGATTCGATCAGCTTCGACTTGTCCGGCGAGGGCGACGTTGCCCAGCATCTGTCGTTGCACCATCCCGGACGCGACATTGGCCACCTGGACGCCGAGTAGCACCAGGGGCAGGCAGGAAGCCATCACCGCCAGGCTCACTTTCTGGCCAAGACGGAGGCGACGCCATACAAGAACAGGCCGCACCCGGCCAGACTCCGATGTCACCCCAACCCATCGGCCTCTGAGCCGTGGATTCAAGCCCCGAATCTGCTTCTAGGGCCTAGGACCTATACCCACATTTCAGATCAGCCTGCTTGTAGACCGATCCAGCTGCGATGGCTCAGGATGGCCGGTGGATGTCGCCTCTCGCATCACGCAATGAAGGAGCCAGTCGCCCCGACCGCAGGGCAATGATCTCTGCGCAGATGGAGATGGCAGTTTCTTCCGGTGTTCGGGCCCCAAGATCGAGGCCAATTGGCCCCATCATGCGATCCAATTGCTCCTGGGAAACACCTTCGTCCAGCAACCGGCGATTTCGATCATCAGTCGTGCGGCGAGAGCCCATTGCACCCAGGTAGCCAACATCGGTCGCTAGGGCAGCGATCACCGCCGGCACATCGAACTTAGGGTCATGGGTGAGCACACAAACTGCGTCTCGTGGGCCAAGATCTGGCCCGACCTTAGCCAAGAGCCGGTGCGGCCAGTCAACAACAACTTCATCAGCCGCAGGAAATCTCTGGTGGGTGGCAAAGACTGGGCGGGCGTCACACACCGTCACCCGATAGCCAAGAACCTTGGCCACACGACAAAGCGATGCGGTGAAGTCGACGGCACCAAAGATGAGCATGACTGGAGGTCGGGCGTAGCTCTCAATGAAGATGTCGAGAACATCTTGGCGGGCTTCTCCGTGCTCCCCATAGTGGCGAATGCCTGAAGTCCCCGCCGCCAGCTCACCAATGGTGTCCCGCACAACGACACGGTCAAGGTCTGTGTTGCCCAACGATCCCAACACGGTGCCATCTGCTTTGACCAGGAGTTTTGCTCCCGAGTCTTGGCCACGAACAATGGTTGCTAACGCAACGGGTTCTTCCGCCTTGATCGCAGCTGCCAGCTCATTAAAGAGTTCGGCCATGGCCTACCAGTCCAGCGGTTCAAGAAAGAGGTGGATTGTTCCGCCACAGGTCAGACCAACAGCGAAGGCTTCATCATCGCTGTAGCCGAAGGTCACCATCTTGCGTGTGTGATCCTTGATGCACTGCAGGGCTTCGACAACAACGGCTCCCTCGACACAGCCGCCACTCACCGAACCCGCTACATCACCGTCTTCATTAACGGCCATGGCGGCGCCAGGTAGACGCGGCCCGGATCCTTCAACGTCGACAACACGGGCGACGGCAATCTCTTTGCCCTGACGGCGCCAACGTTGCAGATCACTCATGATCTCTCGCATGGCGGCTAGCTAACTCCGGCCTCGGCTAACCCACGACCAACCAGGACGCGAGCAAGGTGTTGACGGAACTCGACGCTGGCGTTGAGATCACTGGATGGCTCCATCCCCTCGGCCGCAAGCTCGGCTGAGTCAGAAGCCGATGCGCCGCCAGCAAGTGCTTCTTCAACTGCGGTGGCTCGAATGGGAGTTTGATGCATATTGATGAGCGACACCTGCACACCTGCATCACCTTGTTGAACTGATGCTCCGACGATGGCCCAGTCTTGGGCTCTTCGGTTCATCTTCTGGAAGCTCCACCCCTTGCCGGTGAACTTGGGTATCCGGATCTCGGTGATCAGCTCGGTTTCTTCAATACTGGATTCTAAGAAGCCAGTAAAGAGATCAACAGCAGCGATCTCTCGCTCACCGCCTGGTCCCTTCACCATGACCGAACCATTCAATGCGAGCAGAGCCGACGGATGGTCCGCTGCAGCATCGGCGTGAGCCAGCGAACCACCGATAGTGCCACGATGGCGGACCTGGGGGTCACCAACCTGCCCAGTGGTGTGAGCCAGCAAGGGCGCGTGTTCTTGGACAAGATCACTGATCTCGATAGCGCGATGCCGGGTGAGGGCACCGATGGCGACATGATCGCCCTGATCGCGAATGTAGGACAGATCATGCAACCGCCCGATGTCGACAACCACAGACGGATACGCCAACCGGAACTTCATCATTGGCAACAGTGAATGGCCGCCGGCCATCAGCTTGGCTTCATCACCGTGCTCGACCAGTTGGGCCAACGCCTCATCAGCCGACTCGACACGGACATAGTCAAAGGCAACCGGGATCATTTGGAACCACCAGCCACCGATAGAACAGCAGAAACAATGTTCTGGTAGCCCGTACAACGGCACAGATTGCCTTCGAGCCCTTCGCGAACTTCGGCCTCAGTCGGGTCGGGATTCTCGTCCAAGAAGGAGATGGATGCCATCACCATTCCCGGCGTGCAGTAGCCACATTGCAGAGCATGACACTCCATGAAGGCAGTCTGCATGGGCGCCATCGTTTCGCCATCAGCCACACCCTCAATGGTTGTGAGCTTTTCACCATCGGCCTGCACCGCAAGCATGGTGCAACTCTTCACCGATTCACCATTGACGTGAATCGTGCAGGCGCCACACGATGACGTGTCGCAACCAATATTGGTGCCGGTTAGCCCAACGGTTTCTCGAAGGTAGTGCACCAGCAGGGTTCTTGGCTCAACGTCGTGACTGAAAGTCGTTCCGTTGACCTCGACGGTTATCTCCACAATTGCCTCCAAAGTAAACGGTTCGAAGCAGCGATCCATCGAGTCTGGCACGGATCACACCGAATGCTCACATCCATAGACAAAAGGCTGGCTATTCGTCCGTGCCGCTGGCTGCTAATCCGTGCCGCTGGCTGCTAATCCGTGCCGCTGGCTGCTAATCCGTGCCGCTGACTATCGGCGCCGGGAGGATTCGATAGCTCTCTTCTCCGGGATACACGTAGTCGAAGTTCTCCCGAGCCACTCGCTCGACTTCGGCGTCGGTTTCCAACAGCTGGAGCTGAACCTCCAACTTGGCGACCTCGGTGTCGAGCTCATCGAGTTGGGACTGTGTATCGGCAATCGATTCGCGTTGTGCCATCCAAGTTCGTGCAGGCAGGAGGCCAATGCCGATCACAATCATGACCGACACTCCAACGGTTAGCAGAGACGGTAGAACGCGGCGAACTAGGCGAGGCGACTTGGCCTTGCTCGTCGCCGACTTAGCTGATGAAGATCGCTTCTTTGGCTTGGTGTTCTTCGCCATGAATGAGGGGATTTGGATCACAGAGTTTCGTTTTCGCCCGGTTCTGTTCTTGGTCGTTCGGTATAGTGAATTGGTCTAGTGAGTCTTGGGTTGACGGGAAAGAGCGGATATCCCGTGGAAGGTAGCAGCCTCACCAAGATCATCTTCGATACGCAATAGCTGGTTGTACTTAGCAACCCGGTCACTACGAGCGGGTGCCCCGGTCTTGATCTGTCCACAGTTGGTGGCAACAGCGAGGTCGGCAATCGTGGTGTCTTCGGTGTCACCCGAGCGGTGAGACATCACCGAGGTGTAGCTGGCCTTGGTAGCCATGTCGACGGTGTCGAGGGTCTCACTCAGTGAACCGATCTGGTTGACTTTTACCAGAATGGAGTTTGCGGTGTCGGCTTCAATCCCTCGACCGAGTCGTTCGGTGTTGGTCACGAAAAGATCATCACCAACAAGCTGGCAGTGATCGCCCATTGCCTTGGTGTGGGCGGCCCAGCCGTCCCAGTCCTCCTCGTCCATACCGTCTTCAACCGACACGATCGGATAACGATCGACCAGATCGGCCAATAGCTCAACCATGCCGTCAGAGGACAGCTTGCGATCTTCGCCCGCCAGGCAGTACTCACCATCGATATAGAACTCTGAGGAGGCGACATCCATGGCCAGCGCCATGTCGGTTCCCGGAGTGAGGCCGGCCTTGTCGATGGCGAACATCAGGAGCTCCAGTGCTTCTTCGTTCGACGCCAGGTTGGGGGCAAAGCCGCCTTCGTCGCCGATGGAGGTGGACAGGCCGCGCTCGCTCAGTACACCCTTAAGAGCGTGATAGGTCTCGACCCCCCAGCGTAAGGCTTCGGAGAAGGAAGAGGCACCAACGGGCATCACCATGAACTCTTGGAAGTCAATATTGTTGTCGGCGTGCTCGCCCCCATTGAGCACGTTCATCATTGGGACCGGCAGGACGTGAGCATTGGCTCCACCGATGTAGCGATACAGGGGAAGGTCCAGTTCATCAGCGGCAGCACGGGCGACAGCCAGTGAGACGCCAAGAATGGCATTGGCACCGAGATTGGCTTTGTTGGGTGTGCCATCAAGATCCAACATGATGGCGTCAATTTCACGTTGCGAGCAGGCGTCGATCCCATGCAGGGCACCAGCAATCGTGGTGTTGATATGGCCGACCGCGGTCAGAACTCCCTTGCCGAGATAGCGATCGCCACCGTCTCGAAGCTCGACTGCCTCGAACTTGCCGGTCGACGCACCGGAGGGAACCAGGGCTCGGCCATGAGCACCAGAGGCCAGAACAACCTCGACCTCAACCGTTGGATTCCCACGGGAATCCAGCACTTCACGACCAACAACCTGTTCAATCATTTGCAACCTGCTCGTTTGTTAGCTCGTCTCGGCGGCGTGGCAGGGACGACGCACCACGTCTCGGACGAACTTTTTGTGTTCTTTGCTCACTTAGAATCACGAATTCTAAGAAATCTCACTCTACGTGTCTTCGCAGACGCCAGATGTGAGAACACTAGCAGGCCTCGACCTGAATGTGGGCCAATCAGGCTAGGACCAAGGACTCGAATTGGCCCAGCTTAGAAACGCGGTATCAGCTACGGGGTGACCCGGTTGCCGTACTCGGCGCTCACATAGAAGCCACCGACCAGACTGAAGATCGCATCGGGGTTGCCAGCAATCTGTGCCGTCCAGTAGGCCTGTCCACTCTCATCCGGAGGTCGATTGAGCATCCCCCGGTAGGTGACAATGACGTCTACTAAGGCGGAGGTGGTATTGAGGTTCTCCGCAGACTCGGAGAATAGGGTCATCATGGAGCCCCGGTTCAAGCCGCCGTCCAATTGACTGTTCCAATATGCGACACCGTCAGCTTCGCCGTCTCGGCCTAAGACATTCTGATAGACAAGGCTCACGAAGTCAGCATTGCTGAGAGCCCCATAGGTATTGACAAATTCCTGACTCTTGGAAAACTCTTGGGAAATGCTCTCCAAGTTGGTTTGACCGCTGGCTAGCAAGCCGGTCCAGTAGTCGAAACCTCCTGGTTCCGGGTTTCGCTCGAAGTAGGCCAGATAGAGACGAGCAACCGGACGCCTCGGGGCGAACTCGGGTGAGCGCATGAACTGGACAATGGTCTCGGTGACGTTGCCCTTGTCCGAAGCAGTCTGATTGGTCCAAAAGGCCAGGCCTCCGGCATCGGGGGCACGGCCGAGGAAGTCCAGATACTGCTGAGTAACGAATGCTTCCTTAGAATTGAACGGTGCGAAGCTCCGGACTTCAATCTGGTTCGAGAAGAGGGTTGGTCCCTCACCGGCCACCGTGTTGGCATTGATTTCTGCGGAATGGAACCCGCTTGGAAGTGGACCAATCAACACCGACGAAACGTTGGCGTCGACTGTTGCTTCAACGCCTGCCATCCTCACGGTGTAGGAAAGAACAACCGAACCGCCATCTTCGGTCGGAGGATTCCAGCTGATCTGAACAACATTGCCGAACAGCTCATTGGGGACAGCCTGGATGTTGGTGACCTGACCAGGTACATCGGGAACCACAACGCTGCCCGATGCATCGCTGAAGGCTCCGTTGCCGAAGGAGTTGATCGCTCGAACCTTGGCCGTGTAGGTGCCAGGGCTAAGGGGACTGACCTGGACGGTTGTGGCTCCTGGGGCGGCCATCACGGTCACATCGCCTGGATTCACGACGATCTCGTACTCGGTGACATCTGACCCGTTGGAACCAGGCGCCGTCCAATCGACCTTGATCGAATTCAGGCCAACTGCCGGATCAAACGAAACCGTTGGGACTGCAGGCTTGTTGGGAACTCCCGCTGGTGTGGCCTCCGCCGAGTTAGCCGATGTTGGGCCACTACCGATGGCGTTAAATGGCCGGACCCTGAAGGTATAGGGCGTGCCAGTCGTGAGGCCGGTGAAGGTGGCGGAGAGGTTAGACGTGTTCTGGCTAGCGATCTGCGTCGCTCCGTCAAAGGCGGTGACCTGGTAAGTCACGGAAGCACCGTTCGACTGCGCCACCGTCCATGACGGCGTCAGGGAAGTAGAGCTTGCAACGACCACCGTTGGCACACCTGACGGGCCCGGGGCGTCGGCCGGCGTGATCGAGTCCGAAGCAGGACTCGCAGGACCATCACCATTGCCATTCGTCGCCACCACCGTGAAGGTGACCGACGTACCAGTCGTCAAGCCGGTGAAGGTCAAAGACGTGCCCGCCGTCGTCTGAGCAGAACCACCAGTCGAAGCAAAGACCTTGTATTCGGATACAGCCGAGCCATTGGCCGCAGCCGCCGACCAATCAAGAGCGATCGAGGTCGGACTGGCAATACTCACATTTGGCTTGCCCGGAGCCCCCGGTCCAGATGATGGAGTTACCGAAGGCGAAGCGGCCGAAGCAACACTGTCACCAATGGCGTTGGTAGCAACAACGGTGAAGGTCACCGGAGTCCCAGGAGCAAGACCGGTGTACGTCAAGGAAGTAGCCGCCGTGGTTTGCGAGCCACCAGTCGATGCCGTCACCGTGTACCCGGTTATTCCAGAACCATTGCCTGCGGGAGCCGACCACGACACATCAACCGAAGATGAAGAGACGCCCGAGGCGCTCGGAGCAGCAGGAGCATCCGGCACTGCTGCGGGCGTCACCGCACTCGATGCGCCGCTTGATGCCGTGCCGCTTCCATTGGTGGCAACAACCGTAAACGTATAGGAAGTGCCAGTAGTCAATCCAGTGAACGTCAACGACAAACCAGTACCCGACGATGCTGTCGCTCCACCCGGGCTCGCAGTGACCGTGTAGTCAGAAATCGCTGACCCATTCGCCGCAGCAGCGGTCCAGTCCAAATCAACCGAAGTCGGACTGGCAACCGAGGCATTGGGAGTACCCGGTGAACCCGGACCAGCCGAAGGGGTTACCGAAGGCGAAGCGGCCGAAGCAGCACTGTCACCAATGGCGTTGGTAGCAACAACGGTGAAGGTCACCGGAGTCCCAGGAGCAAGACCCGTGTACGTCAAGGAAGTAGCCGCCGTGGTCTGCGAGCCACCAGTCGAAGCCGTCACCGTGTACCCGGTTATTCCAGAACCATTGTCTGCGGGAGCCGACCACGACACATCAACCGAAGTCGAAGACACAACCGAAGCGGTCGGAGCAGCAGGAGCATCTGGTACACCAGACGGTGTCACCCCGCTGCGGGAGCCGACCACGACACATCAACCGAAGTCGAAGACACAACCGAAGCGGTCGAAGACGGTGTCACCCCGCTCGAAGGCCCCGAAGCAGAACCGGCACCATTTCCATTGGTGGCGACAACCGTAAACGTATAGGCGGTCCCAGTAGTCAATCCAGTGAACGTCAACGACAAGCCAGTACCCGACGACGCTGTCGCTCCACCCGGGCTCGCAGTGACCGTGTAGTCAGAAATCGCTGACCCATTCGCCGCAGCAGCGGTCCAGTCCAAATCAACCGAAGTCGGACTGGCAACCGAGGCGTTCGGAGTACCCGGTGAACCCGGACCAGCCGAAGGAGTGACGGAGTTCGAGGCGGCCGAAGCCGGGCTATCACCGGCACCGTTGCTCGCAACCACGGAGAACGTATAGGCAGTGCCCGGAGTCAACCCGGTCACCGCGACGCTGGTCGGTCCAGCTGTAGACCCGGTCAATCCGTCGGGCGAAGACGTCACGACATAGCCCGAAATCGCTGAGCCAGTATTCGTTGGCGCAGACCAGTTGACTGTGGCCGAAGTAGACGAGGCAACAACCGCAGTTGGTGGCCCAGGCGCATCCGGAACCGCGTCCGGTGTGATGGCAGCCGAAGCAGAACTCGCCGTTGAACCATCGGCGTTGATTGCCGTGACTATGAACGTGTAAGAAACGCCAGCGGTAAGACCCGTAACTTCTGCCGTGGTGGCAGCAGGATCAATGCCAGTGACTGGCCCACCGGCGACTGGAGTCGAATCGATGGTGAAGCTCGTAAGAGATGATCCCCCGTCTCCGGGAATCGCCCAGGTGACGTCAACGGTCGTAGCTGAGGAGCTCGCTACGGTCGGGGCAGATGCGAAAGGATCTGGCACAGCGGCGAAGACCGGGGTCGTACTGAGCATGACCATGGCCATTGCACTCACAACGATGGCAAGAATTTTTCGCATTCGACTCATTACCTAGCTCCGTAGTCCGCAATACCCACAATCGCCCATTCTGCCTCATCGACAGGATCAACGACTGGCTGTAGTGAGAAATCACCTAACCGAAATCTGCTGACCACAAACCGGAGCCAGCCAACCACCCTCCGACCGCAAATCACGCCGTTTCTGGGTGAGGTTTCTGGCTGAGCCAGACTCCTCATACTTCCGCGTCAAGATGAAGTGGCAGCCATCACCCATTCGACCCCCACGCGTGACACAATCAGGGCATAGAGGGAAACGAAAGGTCGCGAGCAATGACAGCTAGCCGTGGAGTTCAGATCATTTCAGGGGACGGGTCGGTGGCGCGTTCAGGTCCACTTACTGTCGTCACATCCGGCTCAGAAGCGACAGGGATCGCTGCCTTGGCCATGATCGATGTGCTGGCTACAACCAATAGTTGGACCTTTGAGGCGGTGGCCGCCGCCCTCCACGAACTGGTCGTGGCCCAGAATCCATCGGGCGTCAGCGCCCTGCTCGATGATCCAGATGAACCAATCGTCTTCGTTTTCGACCGAGCAGAAGCTGTCATCGGCAAGATCCGACACAAGGGTGATGGCCGAGCAGGATGGACAACCGAAGTTGTCCCCGGCCCACTCGTCGAGCTTCGCCTCGCCAGCGTGCCGTTCTCCTCCATCGACGAGGAAACCGAACTTCGTGCCGGTCTTGTTCGAGGAGCTGGGGCAGCGATACCCGTTGATGCTCCAGCCCCAGCTGAAGAGCCAACGGTCACCGCAACGGAGGTCCCCGAAAGCGACATTGAGGCTGAGCCCGCAATGGTTGCTCCCACGTCCCAAGCAGTCGCTGAACCTGCACCCGCCTATGACGCTCCTCCAACGACCGTCGACCCCGGTGAAGCACTCGACGTCCCGACCGGTGAGATCAAGGACTTGCCCGCCCCCGAGCCCGTCGAAGTCTCGGTCCCGGCAACGGAAGCACCGGACTCATCCATCACCCCACCGCCACCCATGGAATTGCCAGACACCGATCCCGTGATTGACCCATTGCCAGCAGCTAGTGCCGATCATGCCATGGAAGCGGGTGCTGCAGCAGTCGCTCCCGAAGCAGCCGAGGCTCCGCCGACTCCGCCCGTGCCAGAACCAATTCTTCATCAAGAAGCCACTAACTCACCGCCACCGCCACCTGCACCCGCCGATGATGCTTCTTCGGCCGGTCAGGCCCCGCCCATACCCAACCTCCCGCCAGCGCCAGACCTCGCAGCACCACCCGACCTTCCGCCTGTACCAGACCTTGCAGCAGCTCCCGATCTGCCTCCCGCTCCGAGCTTCACTCCACCGGCGGAGGTTCTTTCCACCCCCGATCTTGCATCAGCTCCTTCGATCCTGACAGATTCACCTCCGATGCCACCCCCCGGCATGAGCCCACCGCCACCCGCAGATATTTCATCCAGTCCCGGTGCGTCGGACCTGCCTCTCATCCCAGACTTGCCGATGCCAAAGCAACCGTCGGCGCTTTCGGATCTAGCAGATCTGCCAAGTCCTGCACACCTGCCACCGCTCGAGGAACTTCCACCCCTGTCCGAGCTTCCGCCACCCACGCCATTGGCAACACCGCCACCGGCTCCTACACCGGCAGCTCCACCACCGGCCCCCTCGACTGCACCCGCCCCGATGACTCCGCCACCTGCCAATCCGCCACCTGCCAGTCCGCTGCCTGGAGCCCCGAGCGCACCACCGGCTCCTTTCATTGCAGAGCCCCCGGTTGCTGCACCGCCTCCTACTCCAGAGTGGGGACCGCCGACCCAGCCCGTGAGCAACCCACCAGTCGCGGACATGCCGCCGCCCGTACCTTCGAATCCTTTTCCGTCGGGTCCATCGCCAATCGATCCCGGAACTGAGCTTCCGCCAATGCCTCCACTCAGTGACGCCCCGGCGCCGCCGCCTCGCCCCAGCGGAGCAAACCCTGGTGACTCAGTGACGCCCCCGCCCCCTCCACCACCGGTCTAGCAATCTCGTTGCCTTCGCAACGCCATCACTGACCTACCCGATTCTCCAGTTCTAACCGAGTAGCCAGTTCACGGGAACAAGTCCCGCTGCTTCGCCCTGGCGATAGCGATCCCGGGCCTGGATTGCTGCTTGACGCAGCGCGTGCTCCGGATCAAGGCCTAGCTGGCAGGCTTGATCAACCACAGCAAGGAGTAGCTGGCCAAGTTCGTACTCGCCAGCATCAGCCAGCAAGCCACGATCAAGAACTGCCGAGGCCAGAGCAGCACCACTGGCATTCTGAGAGCGAGCTGCCTTTTCTTGAATCTTGTGAGCCAGACTGAGGGCAGGGAGGGCTGACGGGATTCCATCCATGATGGATGCACGTCCCTTCTCCACCTTCTTGATCGCCTCCCAGTTGGCCACAACATCATCGGCATCCTTGACCTCGGTCTCGGCGAAAACATGAGGATGACGAGCCACCAGCTTGTCATGAACCGTTCGGGCCACATCGCCAATGGAGAAGACGCCAGCCTCTGCTGCTAGCTCAGCATGAAAGAGGATCTGGAACCAGAGATCACCAAGTTCTTCTTCCAGATCAGCATACCCAGCGGCTCGTTCTCCCTCCTGACTAACAAGATCGTCCAAGGCTTCCAGCACCTCGTAGGTCTCTTCCAACAGGTAGCGCCGTAACGACTCATGGGTCTGCTTCTGATCCCACGGGCATTCCTGACGCAGCCGGTGCATCAGATCAACCGTCCGCTTGAGTTCGCCACCAACAGGAGCAAGAACCTCGGGCAGGAACAGTGAGGTCAGATGGTCTGGCTCAAATGACCGGTCGAGCTCAGGCCACGGGACCTCAAAGACTTCTTCATCTGGAGTACCAAGCCCCTTCAGAACAATCACTGTCTGCTCTGGGCCAGCATCCATGGCGAGTTTGATCTCGGACAATACCCAGGGCGCATGAGTATGGGCAATGAGGAGGGGCCCGGCCTGACCTTCAATCTCTTGAGAGAAGACATGACCATCCACCAACCGAACTCCGGCTTCAACCGGATCGATGGCCAGCCGGGCCCAGGCCACGTCCAAAAAAGACAAGGACGGAAGAATGTCGACCTCAACCCGAGTGTCAGCAAGCAGATGCATGACCGAGCGTTCAAGCACCAGGGGCGAACCCGGAACCACATAGAGAACTTCGCCAGAGTCTGTTGCGGCTTCGACCAGGCGGTCCGCAATCGTCCGGTAGACCTCGACTAGAGAGTTGCCAGCGTCGTAGACGTCGTCAAAGGTGATCGTCGCCTGGACCCGATGGGCCGTTGGGTGTCGCGAGGTGCGCAGAAAGCTCGGTACATCCGAGTCCAACGCCGAGGCTGTTGCCTCGGTGAGATCACCCTCCCCGCCCGGACCAAGGCCACAGACGGTTACCCGTGGTGTCATTGACCTGGTTGCTGTACCGCCGGCGAGACAATCAATCGACCAGGGTCCCAGAACCCGATCGTTGGATCGACGTCAACATCAGGCATCACCGACAGAACAGCCGAGATTCGCTGGCTAGCCAATTCAGCTGCATCGACTTCATCAAGGACAGTCTCTTCGTATTCATCAATGATGATGAGGTGGAAGCCGAACTGGGTCTCAACCGGACCAAGAATCTCGCCTTGCTCCCCAGCCAAGATTGCATCCCGGAAAGGCTCTACGAAACGGTCGGGGGCACTACAGCCAAGCGAACCGCCCTGGGCGCCGCTGCCAGGATCTTGCGAGAACTCAGACGCGAGGTCACCAAAGTCAGCACCTTGCTGGATCTGCCCCGCGAGGTCATCGGCCTCGTCTAAGGTTTCGACCAGAATGTGGCGGGTGCAGGGAATCAGAACCGTCTCAGCCTCAGGCTGGTTAGCAGCCAGCTCATCAGCCAGCGCACCTTGCTTGGCACGAATTCGACTCAGCGAGTCCAGATACGGAGCCAACTCTGCCACGATCTCACTCGTGACCGCTTGATCATTGAAGAGTCGGTCTACTTCAAGTAAAAATGCATCGCTGGACTCGACAAAAGCTGACTCTGGGACCGTGATTCCCTCGTCAACAAGCACACTGTCAATGACTTTCTCGATGATCAAGGTCGTGAGCAGTTGGGCTTGAAACCCTTCGGGCATCTGACCAGAAAAGGCAGCGTCCAAGAAGCGTTGGCTTGACTCGATTGAAGTAACGATGTCGGTGAGTTCGCTCGAAGCAATCTCAACCGAGTCGCCGTCGGGAATGTGGACCGTTGCAGCTGGGCCCCCGCGGGTTACACCGCAGGCTGAAGCCAGCAACGTGAGCACGCCAAGGACGGCGAGCAGGATACGAGTATTCGTCGAGGAAGTCTTCACAATGGAAAGGCTAGAGGCCTACGCGACGTCCCAGGTGGCACCCGAGTGGAGAAGATCATGAAGCTTTCCGACACCCTGGTTCTTTTTGGCTGTCTTCAGCTGATCTTCGACCGCTTCGGAATACTCCTGCTGCTCAACCGCACGGAACACACCAAAGGGTGTCGGGGATTGACGATTGTCAGCCATCTGCCCAAGAGCAAAGGCCACCGAGGGGTCGGGGTTGGTCTCATCGTGGATAGCAATGGCATCCAGCCCAACGTCGGCAACTTCGGCAATGGTCGCTCCGCCGCCGTGCATCACGATGCCACGCTGCTTCTCGGCACCAAAGAGGATGCGCTCACCGTGAACAAGGTCAATCATCATCTCGTCCCGGTTGGCGCGCTTCACGATGGCATCAAAGGCACCGTCGTTGAACACATTGCAGTTCTGGTAGATCTCAACCAGAGCCGCACCCTTGTGCTCATGAGCACGCTTGAACGTGGCCATCATGTGCTTGCGGTCAAGATCATGAGTGCGAGCAATGAACGTTGCGCCCGCCCCTGCTACCAAACTCAGCGGCTTGAATGGTGCGTCAATTGATCCCATCGGGGTCGACTTCGTTACCTTGCCAACCTCACTGGTCGGCGAGAACTGGCCCTTGGTGAGACCGTAAATTTGGTTGTTGAACAACAAGATCTTGATGTTGACGTTCCGGCGCAGTGCGTGGATCAGGTGGTTTCCACCAATGGACAGCATGTCGCCGTCGCCGCCAATGACCCAAACGTCAAGGTCGGGGCGAGCCAGGGCTAGTCCAGTGGCAATTGCTGGCGCACGTCCGTGAATGGTGTGCATGCCGTAGCTGTTCATGTAGTACGGGAATCGGGCAGCGCAACCAATGCCAGAGATGAAGACCGAGTTCTCTCGCTTCACCCCAAGTTCGGTATGGAGGAACTGCATGGCGGCCAAGATGCCGTAGTCGCCACAACCCGGGCACCAGCGAACCTCCTGACTCGAGGTCCAATAGCCACGCTTTGTTGGGTCAGTCTGAATTTCAACGACGCTGTTGCTCATGCCTTTACTCCATCGATGTGTTGATTCATTCCGGCCATAATCTCTCGTGCGGTGAAGGGAAGGCCCTTCATCTTGGTGATGGACATTGCATCCACTAGGAATTCTGAGCGGAGAATCTTGACCAACTGACCCATATTCAGTTCCGGTACATAGATGTGCTTGTATCGCTTGAGTACCTCACCCAAATTGGAGTGGAAGGGTGAGATATGGGTGAGGTGGATTCGGTCAACAGGAGTGCCCTCTTGCGCGAGCAAGTTCTGGGCGTAGGTGATGGAGCCAGCGGTTGAACCCCAGCCAACAAGCACGGTGTCACAGTCGCCCGACCCATGTACCTCAACCAACGGAATGTCCGAAGCAATACCGTCGACCTTGGCCTTGCGAAGTCGAGACATCAGCTCATGGTTCTCGGGTGAGTACTCGACGTCACCGGAGCCATCGGCCTTCTCTAGGCCGCCGAGCCGATGCTCAAGGCCTGGTGTTCCCGGCAGCGCCCACGGTCGAGCGAGCGTCTCGGGATCACGCAAGAACGGGTAGAAGGCAGGGTTTCCGTTGGCATCCTCGGCGTTGAACTCGGTGGCGAACTCGACAGAGATGTCAGGTAGTGAGTCAACGTCTGGCAGGTTCCAGGGCTCCGCTCCGTTGGCCAGATAGCCGTCGGTGAGAAGAATCACTGGGGTGCGATACTTCAGCGCAATTCGACAAGCCTCTATTGCCATGTCAAAGCAGTTGGATGGGCTATAGGCGGCAACGACTGGCAAGGGTGACTCGCCGTGGCGGCCGTACACCGCCTGCAACAAGTCGCTGGCTTCGGTCTTGGTTGGAAGTCCCGTTGATGGACCACCACGTTGCACATTGATGATGACCATTGGCAGCTCGGCCATATTGGCCAGGCTGATGGTTTCCCCCTTGAGGGCAACACCAGGACCTGACGTTGTTGTGAACGCAAGGTGGCCACCAAAGGCCGCACCGACGGCAGCGCCTGCAGCGGCGATCTCGTCTTCGGCTTGGAAGGTCCGGATGCCGAAGTTCTTGTGCTTGGACAATTCGTGCAGGATGTCAGAAGCCGGTGTGATGGGGTAGCTGCCAAGAAAGATCGGCAGCTTGGCCAACTCACCGGCCGCGATCATGCCCCAAGCTGTGGCGGCATTGCCGGTGATATTGGTGTAGGTGCCCGGCGCATGAGGAGCAGCAACCACCTCGAACTGATCAGCGAACATCTCGGTGGTTTCGCCGTATGCATGGCCCGCCTTGAGTGCGGCGATGTTGGCGGCAACAACTTCGGGCTTCTTGGCGAACTTCTTCTCGACCCAATCAATGGTCGGCTCGAGCGATCGGGTGTACATCCAGCTGATTAGGCCGAGCGCAAAGAGGTTCTTAGACCGCTCAGCATCGCGTTTTTTCACGTCGATGTCAGCAGTGGCACCGACGGTCAGGGACGTCATCGGCACCTCGTGCACGATGTAGTCATCCAGGCTGCCATCTTCACGAGGGTCAACTTCATAGCCACACTTGGTCAGGTTGCGCTCATCGAAGGCGTCGATGTTCAGAATCACAGTTCCACCGGACTTGATCCGGTCGATCTGACTCTTGAGCGCCGCCGGGTTCATGGCCACCAACACATCGGGCTCATCCCCGGGTGTATAGATCTCGTGATCGGAAATGTGGATTTGGAACGCTGATACCCCAGCCACGGTTCCTTGGGGTGCTCGGATCTCGGCCGGATATTCCGGCAAGGTCAGAACATCGTTTCCAGCCAACGCGCTAGCGGAGGTGAAACGGTCTCCCGTGAGTTGCATTCCATCGCCGGAGTCCCCGGCGAAGCGGATTACGACCTGGTCAAGATTCGTCTTATCGACCCGGTCAGCAGTATTGGTCATGTTGTGTACTCCAAGTGAGCGAAATCCATCACGGGAGCGTCACTCTGACCAGGAGGTGCCAGTCCAAGACCAGCCCCGTTGCTGGTAACGACGAGAGGTACGTTACACCCGAAATCACGCCTAGAAGCAAGAGTCAGCCGAATCAATTTCGAATCGTTTCAGTTTCGTTTCTGAATACATCTGGAAGTAGTTCATCCGGCAGTCGTAACAGAACATTTGGGCGGGAGAATCTGCTGGATCGCGACGGCTGATGTAACTTGGGCCCGGTGAATCGTCTGACTCCTCTTTCCATGAAACTTCAGGGCTTCGGAACGACAATCTTTGCCCAAATGTCGGCGCTCGCAGCCGAAACCGGGGCTCTCAACCTCGGCCAAGGATTCCCCGATAGTGACGGCCCGCGCGTAGTGTCCGATGCGGCGATCCAGGCCATCCAAGATGGTGTCAACCAGTACTCCCCCGGTCCTGGCCATCCCGATCTACGCAACGCCATCGCCGAACACCAACAACGGTTCTGGAATCAGGCGCTGGATCCAGATTCGGAAATCCTGGTGACAGCCGGCGCGACAGAAGCCATTGCCGCCACCCTGTTGGCCTTGTGCGAGCCCGGTGACGAAGTCATTGTCTTTGATCCGACCTATGACTCTTACGCTGCCGGGATCTCCATGGCCCACGCCATTATCCGGCCCGTAACGTTGCGGCCCGTCGCCGACGCCAGCGACAGCCGAAGTCAGGACAGTGAAACTACCGCCTACGGATTCGACGAATCCGAGTTGCGGTCAGCGTTCGGACCAAAGACCCGACTGCTTCTACTGAACACGCCCCACAACCCGACGGGCAAGGTCTTCACGTCACACGAGCTGGATCTCATCGCCGAACTCTGCATCGAACACGACGTGATTGCGGTTACCGACGAGGTCTATGAACACCTCGTCTTCGAAGGCAGCCACCAGCTCTTAGCCAATCTGCCAGAGATGGCTGAGCGAACTCTCACCATCTCCTCCGGAGGTAAGACATTCTCGTTCACCGGCTGGAAGATTGGCTGGGTAAGCGGACCGGCTGAACTGGTTGCCGCTGTCCGCACAGCAAAGCAGTATCTGACATTCGTCAACGGAGCACCCTTCCAGCCAGCAATCGCCGTTGGCCTGCGGTTGGGAGACGACTACTACCGTGACTTCGTCACTGGACTTCGCGCCAAGCGTGATCTGCTCTGCGAGGCCTTGCAAGATGCTGGTTTCCTCGTCCATCGTCCGCAGGGCACCTATTTCGCCACGGCTGATATCACTCCACTTGGCTATGAAGACGGGATTGAATTCTGTCTTGAACTTCCCCGTCGCGCCGGGGTGGTTGCTGTTCCTAGCCGAGTGTTCTATCAGCAGGCGGCTGCAGGCAAGACCCAGCCCGGCAACAGTTTCGTTCGCTTCTGCTTCGCCAAGAGTGATGAAACCCTGATCGAATCCGGTGACCGACTGAAGGCAGCTTTCCAGTGAGTACTTCCGCAAATCTGACCCGTTCGACAAATCTGAGCAGTCCGGCAGAGCCAGCGCTTGGCCAATCCAGCCTCAAGGTTGCTGCCATCCAACACAGCATTGTCTGGGAGGATCCGCCTGCGACCTTTCTGCGGGTCGCACCCCTGATCGAAGAGGCTGCCGGCGGCGGAGCCAAACTCGTCTGCCTGACCGAGATGTTCTCCGCCGGCTTTTCCATGGCCAGCGACAAGATTGCTGAGCAAGAGGACGGTCCGAGCGCATCCTTCCTGATCGAGCAGGCATCCAAGTACGACGTGTGGACCTGCGCATCGGTCCCAACTCGTTCGCCTGACTATGAACGCCCAGTCAATCGTCTGATTGTCTGCGACGGCAACGGAATCGTTGCCCACTACGACAAGATCCACCCCTTCAGATATGCCGGAGAGGACCAGCACTACGACCCCGGCACTGGACTGTTGACGTTGGACCTTGACGGAGTGCAATGCACGTTCTTCATCTGCTACGACCTGCGCTTCGTCACCGATTTCTGGGACACCGCAGCTGTCACGGACCTCTACGTCGTCGTCGCCAACTGGCCAGCTGCTCGTCGCCAGCATTGGCAGACCCTGCTCCGGGCCCGCGCTATCGAGAACCAGGCTTATGTCTTGGCCGTCAATCGAGTGGGCGAAGACAACAACGGTTTGGCCTATGGCGGTGACTCAGCCCTGATCGATCCGCTTGGCAAGACCCTGCTGCACGCGGCGGAGATCGAAACGGCACTAGTCGGCGACGTCAGCGCCGCTCATGTCGCCGAGGTTCGGGCCAAGTTCCCCTTCCACCTCGACCGATAGCCCGCAACCTCGGGACTGCTCGGGGTTTCCTCGAACTGGGTTAGCTCACCGCTAGCCGTAGGTCGGTTTGGGCGAAGTCATTGCCTACACATAACAATGGCAAGTCGGCGTGAGACGCCAACGCATAGGTGAAGCAGTCCCCATAGTTCAGTGCTGCCGGGTGCCTGCCCTTGCCGTATTTTTGCCACGCGTCAAAGGCCAGATCAGCCAGCTGCTCAGTGACAGGAATACGGTCTATGCCTGCTTGCTGGACGAGATCATCGGCGATTCTGCCTCCTTGTTCTCCAAGTCGAGACGTCGCCACCATCCGCAACTCCAACAGTGACGCATCACTGATGATTGCGGAATGCGCCTCGCTCAGAACTAGCTCACAGGCATTCGCCTTGTCTTCATCCAGAAGCATGGCCATGAGAGCGGATGTGTCCACCACCAGATCGTCGTTGATTGGGCGTTTCATCAGATCGGCAGGCCCACATCATCGAATTGGGGTATGGATGCAGGGTTTTCTACCCGCTCTAGGCTTTGGGCTCGCTCGAGAACCTCCCGGATGCACTCTGCTTTTGTTGGGCCGTGCAGCAGTCGTTCTCGTCTCAGCCTCTGGCGCAGGGATTCGGTGACCGCCGCGGTGAGGCTCTCTCCGGTTAAAGCAGTGAGCTCTCGGACCAGAACATCTGCGTCGGGATTCTTAATACAGAAGGCCATTTCTAGACTCTAGGTGCTTTTCTAGACTTCGTAAAGAAGATGGCACCAGTTCGCATCCCTAGGCCGAATCCAGTAGGTTCGTTTGTTGAACCAACTAGGCATCGATCAATTCAACAACACCTCCCCCGGCTACCAACTGACCTGACACGAGACTGCTATGACTGAAACTCCAACCTGGCACAAGAGTGCCTGCATCCTCTGCTCCATCAATTGTGCGGTTGAGTTGCGCACCAACGGCCGAGAAATCATCCGAGTCCGCGGCGACAAGGCAAGCCCCTCATCGGAGGGTTACACCTGCGAAAAGGCCCTTCGTCTCAATCACTACCAAAACGACCCGCATCGATTGGCGAGTCCCCTACGGAGACGCAGCGACGGAACCTTCGAGGAGATCGATTGGGACACCGCTATCGCCGAAATAGCTGATCGCTATCGCGACATCATCGACACCCACGGGGGTGACAAGATCCTGTTCTATGGGGGCGGAGGCCAAGGAAACCATCTTGGCGGAGCCGCCTATGGATCGGCTACCCGTTCAGCCCTTGGAATCCGTTACAACTCCAACGCACTAGCTCAGGAGAAAACCGGTGAGTTCTGGGTTGATGGTCAGCTGTTCGGCCGATCCAACTGCCACACCACCGGCGACTACGAAGAAGCCGAGGTCTCAGTCTTTTGGGGCAAGAACCCCTGGCAGTCCCACGGCTTCCCCCAAGCCCGCCGCATCCTCAAAGCCATCGCAAAGGACCCGTACCGGACCATGATCGTGGTCGACCCGCGAATCAGCGAATCAGCCAAGATGGCCGATATCCACCTCCGTCCAAACCCGGGCGGGGACGCTCACCTTCTGGCCGCCATGCTCGGTGTCCTGGTCGAAGAAGCGTTGCTCAACGACGAGTGGTTGGCCAACAATGCCAATGGCTTGGAGGAGTTACTCGGCCATGTACGCAGCGTCGATATTGCCGCATCGTGTGTCAAGGCTGGTGTACCCGAGGCCCAGGTACGAGAGGTCGCTCGCATACTGGCCCAGGCCAAAGGCGGCGTCTCGATCTTCGAGGACCTTGGCATCCAGCAAGCCCCTCACTCCACCCTCAATAGCTATTTGGAGAAGCTTCTTGTTCTGCTGACCGGAAACTTCGGAGTCAAGGGAGGCATGAATATCCACTCTCGATTCGCCTCGCTGAGTTCGGCTGGCGCATCTGGCCGCTCCCGCAACGGCCCGAGAGTCGAGCCGGCAACTCCCGTTACCGGACACAGGCTGGTTACCGGACTTGTGCCGTGCAATGTCATGCCCGACGAGATCTTGACTGATCACCCCGACCGTTTTCGGGCCATGCTGATCGAGTCGGGTAACCCCGTTCACTCAGTGGCCGATAGCACCCGCATGCGTGAAGCCTTGGATGCTTTGGACTTCCTGGTCGTCATCGATGTTGCGCTCACCGAAACAGCGCGCCACGCTGACTACGTGCTGCCAGGCTCCTCCCAATTTGAGAAATGGGAAGCCACCTTCTTCAACCTGGAGTTCCCGTCGAACTTCTTCCAACTTCGTCCACCAGTCTTTGAGCCGCTCGAGGGAACCCTGCCCGAAGTCGAGATCCACGCCAGGCTTTGTCGAGAACTCGGCGCCTACGGCGATGATGACCTTGCCCCACTTCATGCAGCAGCTAGCAATGGTCGATCCGCCTATCTGGAAGCCTTCTTCCAGTTCAGCATTGACCGTCCCGAGCTGAGCCGCCTCGCTCCAGTCATCTTGTATGAGACTCTCGGCCCAATCCTGCACACACCAGACGGCGCCCCAGCGGCGGGAGCAGCAACGGTCTGGGGACTTGCCCAACTCTGCGCTAGCTCGTTCGGCCCCTCAGTTCTGCGAGCAGGCATCGGTGGCAATCTGGCCGAAGGCGAATCCCTTGGCGACGCTCTCTTTGACCATATTCTCGCCAACCCATCGGGCGTCACCTTCACGATTGACAACTACTCCGAGACCATGGCTCGGGTACAAACCGATGACGGCAAGGTCCGCCTGGCCATCGACTCGTTGCTGAAAGAATTCGACGGGCTCGCTACTGAACCTGCCCCCTTCGAAGCCGACCCCGAATTCCCCATGGTGCTTTCCGCCGGAGAACGTCGCTCATCAACCGCCAACACCATCTACCGCGACCCATCATGGCGAAAAACTGACCAGCATGGAGCCCTGCGCATCTCCACCACCGATGCCGAGGGTCTTGGTCTCAGCAATGGCGATAAAGCTCGCATCACTACCAGGGCCGGAAGCGCTGTCACCGAAGTCGAGATCACCGACACCCTGCTGGCCGGCCATATTTCCCTTCCCAATGGTTTCGGACTGGGGCCAGCTGGTTCCAGCGACGCCGTCGGAATCGCACCCAACGAGCTGACCTCTGGCAGTGACCGGGACTGGTTCGCTGGCACCCCTCATCACAAGCATGTCCGAGCCAAGGTTGAGCCGGCCGAAACACCAGCTGCAGCAACCGCATCTTGATGCGTCGTACTCGATTTGACGATGCCCACTGCCCGGTGGCAAGAGCAACCGATCTGATGGGCGATTGGTGGACACCCCTCGTCTTGCGAGACGCCTTCTTCGGACAACGCCGCTTCTCCGGCTTCCAAGAAAGCCTCGATATTCCCAAAGCCGTTCTTGCTGCACGGTTAGCAAGGTTGTGCGACGAAGGAATGATGGAGAAGGTCTCCTATCAGGAGCACCCTCCTCGCTATGAGTACCACCTAACCGACAAGGGCCAGGCGTTCTGGGATGTGCTGGCGGCCATGTGGCGATGGGGAACCGACTGGTGTTGGCCCGATGACGAGCAGCCATTTCTCGCCCTCAAGTCCAAAGCCACCGGCAAGATCGTGCAACCAGTCGTGGTTGATGAACTCACCGGTGAACGCTTGGATCTCGACGCCGTCCGATTCGGCCGAAACTCACCCTCATAGTCCCTTCTGGCACCGAGCCGATGTCGTATATGGATCGCTACCGGTGCCGGAAGGGAGGGCGCTATGACAGGGGAAGGTGTGGCAGAATGCGGGCCATGAATTCTCGGGTGGTGTTTGCGACGGTGATCTTGGTCGCCGTCTTGGTCGGCGGCAACTTCACCTCCCTCAAATTCGCCTTGGATCACACCACTCCGTTTCTCTTGACCTCCATGCGCACGGTGGTCGGTGGAATTGTCTTGACTTCGTTTGCTCTTCTGCGGGGTGAAGCCCTGCCCCGACGACGAGACGACCTGGTCCGGATTTTCGTCGTCTCCTTCAGCATCACCACCATCTCCAGCGCGCTCCTGGTCTTCGGAGTCAGCCGGGTGCCCGCCGGGGTGGCGTCCCTCTTGGCTTCAACCATGCCCCTGTTCACTGCCGTGCTTTCTTTTCTCCTGCTGAAAACGACACTGTCACGGCTTGCCGTTCTTGGCCTCTCGATCGGCTTCATGGGCACCATCATCTTGGCCATGCCCTCACTGGGTGGCCAAACCGCGGGCATCGGCATTGTGTCCATGGTTGTGTCGGCCTTGGCTTGGGCTTTCGGCACCGTGTACATGAAATGGAAGGACCTGAGCCGGGTCAGTCCAGTCATGCTGGTCGGATGCCAACTCCTGATGTCCGCCGTTGTGCTGGTGCCCTTCGCCCTAGTGGTCGAAGGCACAGCAGACACTGATTGGAGCCTCGGCCTTGCTCTTCCTGTGGCCTACTCCGCCGTTCCCGGCATGGCCGTCACCTTCGCCCTCATCGCCACCGTGGTCCGCAAAGCCTCTCCGACCTTGGCCGCCTCAACCGCCTACGTCATTCCCGTCTTCGGTGTGCTATTCAGCTTCTTGATCCGCGGCGAAGTTCTGGGACTCGCCGAACTGGTCGGCGGCGTCTTCGTCCTGATCGGCGTCTACATCTTGATTCGGGCAACCGCCCCTCAAGCCCCGACTGAGCCGCCTCCGACTAGGCCACGCTCGGCCAGCGCGGCCCGAACCTGATCAACCCCCTTGGTCAAAACCGCATCGATGCCCAGAGCAAGGGCGGCATCAATGTTCGGCTGGTTGTCGTCGACAAAGAGAATCTGTTCCGGTTCGACGTCCAGTTCGTTGCGAAGCTCGGCGATCACATGCTCGAAGATGATGGCATCAGGCTTGACCATGTCCAAGCTATAGGACGTGAACATACGATCGAACAGTTCGGCGATGACCTCATGGTCGGTCTGGGTTTCCCAGTGCATCACATTGGTATTGCTCAAGACCGAGAAGGGCACGCCGTTTGACTTGAGTTCAACCAGAAGGTCTCGGGCGCCGGGGAAGAGACCCTTTGGCCAGCGAGCAAATCGCTCGATCAGTTCTTCACCAGACATGGCCAAACCAAGTTCTTTGACCAGCTCGGCCCCGAAGTACTCCGGGGTGCAGCGACCTCGCTCAAAGTGACGAACCGTTGGGCTGCGCAACCAACCCCGCCAGAAGTCGTCAACCGAGATCTCCTCTTCACCCAAGATGTCGCTGATGGGGCCCAGTTCGACCAGGACTCCCCCCATGTCAAACACAACAGTCTTGATTTTGGACTCACTCATGGGGCAATCACTTTCTGCTATCGAAAACCGAATACGAGCAATAGCTGCATCACGGTGTTCGAGGGGTCAGTCAGGTTCTTCGGGCGGAGCTGGTTCGGACACCCAGTCTGGCGGTTTCTGACGGACTTTTGGCTTACTCGCGCCAACATGGATATCGGGAGTGAAATGGATGTCGGGCTGGTTGTTGAAGGCATCGGCCACTGACTCAATAGCGGCAACCAGCCGAGTTGCCGGATCGCGATCGTCGCCGCCGAGGCGTTGTTGACGACGAAAGGTCGCCAGAATGTCACTCCAACGCTGCCGCTGCACATCAGTCATTGAGTCTCGAAGCTCAGCCAGGCGCAGCAGATTCCATTCTGCCGCACCAGTCAAGGCCTGAGACTCTGCCGCATAGTGTTCATCGATCAAACGATCGACCTCATCCGAAGTCATGATTGGCAACAACTTCGAGGCCATCCTGGCCATATTTCGATACGAGCCCTGCAACAGGAATGGCGGCTCTGTTCGATACTGATCATCGGTCGCAGCCGACGCGATGTATTGACGATTAACCGAAAGCACGACCTCTTGCACCTGACGAAGGTGGCGCAGGGTCATCACCATCTCATTCACTTCAACCGAGGAGTAGGAACCATCAAGCATTGACTCTTCAATTGCAGCCGATCCTGCGGCCCCATCCGACGCACGGAATAACCGATTGAGATCTTCGGGGCTGCTTCCTGCCAGTGGAGCGAGGGCGGGATTCGAGGTTAGAGCGTTCTCCAGATAGCTCCGAGCAAACACTTCTTCGTTGCCGGACAGCACATCACCAAGGTTGTAGGTGTCGGCACGGTTAGCCAACATGTCCGGAATTCGGAAGCGCTCCCCCGATTCGGTATAGGGGTTGCCGGCCATGACGACGGCAAACCGCTTTCCGCGAAGATCAAAGGATCGGGCTGACCCATCCCAGACGCCCTCGATTCGACGCTGCGCATCACACAAGGAGATGAATCGTTGCAGGAATTCCGGATTGGTGTGCTGGATGTCATCCAGATACAAGATCACGTTGGCGCCAACAGCAAAGGCCAGGTTGATGCGTTCGATCTCCCGGGCAGCGGTTGCGCTTGGGGCCTGAGCCGGGTCCAACGAGGTGACCTCATGACCCAATCCGGGCCCGGACACCTTAACCAGGGCCATGCCCAGGCGATCAGCGATGTACTCAACCAGCGTGGTCTTGCCGTAGCCAGGAGGCGACAACAGCATCAACAATCCTGACCTGGCTCCCACCTGGTCATCAATGGTTCCGATCTGGCGTGCCAGATTGTCGCCAATCAGCGGCAGGTAGACCTGGTCAATGAGCTGATTGCGAACAAAACCTTCGGGAACTTGCGGCTCCAGACCATCAAGGCGCAGCGAATCTCGCAGCTCGGTCAGGGCAATATCGCGGGCCGCGGTAAAGGCACTATGGCGAGGAACACCTTCCGCATTGTGCAGTCGGACTTGCTGGATCACCTGATCGATTCGCCCGCTGAGAGTTCCCGCCTCCACTGTCTGGTGGCGGCCGGTCAGGCCTTCAACGGCGAAAGCCAGGTCAACATCGACGAGGCGCCTCGGCAGTTCGGGTAGCACAAGGCAGACAACAAGCTCGGCCACCAGATGAGAATTCGGCGCACCAACCTTACCTTCGACATAGTCGCTGACCAGGACCAATGCGCCGTCCCGGTCACCGTCGAGGTCCTGAACCATGGCCGCAACGACCTCGTCCTTCGCCAGCTTCTTCATCCAATCAACAACCGCCGGCGATTGGGCAAAGGCGAATCTCGCTGATCGAAATAGTTCGCCAATCAAGTACCGGGCTATGGGCCAGACGGTGTTGCTGGGCTTGTCCTGGTCGTCATTGTTGGTGAGATCCAGCACCAGCTGCTGAGCTAGTTCATCCAATGTCGACGGCTCCACCCGAATCTCTGAGGCGGCATCACCCCGCTCAACCCAACGCTCGCGTCCCTTGTCATCCAATCGCTCGGCCCAGGCCAGCTGAGCCGCGGCTCGAACCGGGCCAGGAGTCAAAAGAGACTCAGCGCTCAAGGCCAACTGTCCAAGTTCGCGAAGGATCAAGGCGGCATCCATGTCGTGAACACCACGGTCATAACCTTCAGAGAGTCGCTGATCGACCTGGTCCTGCACCAGTCGCAGGATCCCATCAGATTCCGTGTCAGAGCCTGCTCCGGATCCTATGTCGAAGGCCTTCTGCGGGCTCTCGCCGGTCGCATCTCGCCCAGCCAACATGTCCAGAATCATGTCGACGGCCAGGTAGGTCGCCCGGTAGAGATCGGCGGTCTCTGACCGCAGGGGCCGCTCCCACATATCGCGATCAGCCAAACCATCAGAGCCAGCCGAATCATTGGAAGACGTCGTCTGCAGGGCAATCCGCAAGTCGGTCCCTGTCAGGACCGCCTCCAGATGATCCTTGCCGGGAACAATGGTCAGCTCCCGTCGGCGATCATCCACACTGAACCGGTGCCGTCCAAGTTTGACGGCATCACCATCGAAAAGGTCTGCCCGGTCCCGCAAGGCACGGACAGCGCCATCGCGAGCACTTCCGATTCGAGCCTGCAATTCATCGGCCCGGACCGGTTCGCCAAGCTCACGGAGGTCATCAAGCAGACCACGAACACGCGCCACCATCGGGTCTGCAGCAAAGAAGCCATTGACATCATCGGTTGAGGGCAGGTTGGCTGCTCGGTCCGCCACCCGGTCCAGAGTGCGAACAGCTGCTCCCACCAATCGCTCGGCCCGCTGTTGACGATCATCCACCAATTGCTGACGGCGTGAGGACAAGGCTTCGGTGACCTGGTCACGACGTTGCCCAAGCTCATCCAACTGATCTTCGGTCCGAGGCCCAGCTGTCTCCAGTTGTTCCAGCTGCAGCATGAGCCGAGCTAGCGCCTCGTCACAAGCCTCCGGGGTTGAGGCACGGCCAACTGCGGTGGCAATGGATTGGCCAAGTAAGCCAATTTCGGTAGCGAAGGCCGCACCCGTCTCCAATTGGATGAGCAGGTCGTTGCGAGACTCGACAACGGCTCGAGCCCGATTGACCTCGGCCAAGACACCAGAGACTTGTGACAGCACCGAGGTCCGAACACGAGGATCGTCAACGACCAGATCGCCGACAGTGCTGGCAACCAGATCCATCGAGTCGGAGAGCTGATCAACTTCAACCAGAAGCTCACCAGCCTCCACCGACGATTCAGTTAGAGGCGCCTGCTCGGAAATGACTGACAATCGTTGATGGTAACTACTGAATGCCCCATCAGTTGACAGGTGACGGGCCGCCTCTTGGGCCAATCCATCATGGGCAGCCTCAGCCTGACCGATGAGCTCTTCCACTCTGACAACGTCAATCTCTCGACGCTCCTTGATGGTGTGGAGATGACCGATCTCCCGCCGAACAACGGCCAGTCCGGCGATGAAACCCTCGGTGTCTTGGGGTGGGGAGAGTCGGAACTCTTCTAAGGCTTTGGAAAGAGAGACCTCAGCTTCGGCCAGGGCTTCGGCCGCGCCGGCCTCGACCTCCTTCATCCGTTCGAACTCGTCCAGGACCTGCTCGGCTACCAATCGAATGTCGCGGGCAGGGCTGGCCAGATCACCAGTTTCGTCGTCACCGGCCCAGTGATGAACATCGACGAACCGTCCGGCGGAGCTAAGAAGGTCGCCATAGACCGCAGCGCTCGCCTCGACTTCGCCGACCAGTCGAGCGAGGGCTAATGCGTCGGCGATCCCACTAACCAACGAAGCGTTGCCAATCCGATCGAATTCAGAGTTCTGATGGGGCTGCTTGGCCGCGAACTCATCGGAGAAGAAGGGAGTGATCCACGTCTGGATCGGATGGATGCGGGTTGGTGTCGGCTCTTCTCGAAAGACGACCATGGTGCCGTCGTCAAAGATCGTGTGACCGTGGCACCAGATTGGAGCCGCTACTTCCTGGCGCACGACGTTGTAGGTCAACAGAATCGAGCGGCCGCCTGCCTGCTCATAGAAGATGTACATGACATCTTCACCGTTTGGCGAGCGAACGACTTCGAGCAACTCCATGTCGGTAACGTCGAGATCAAAGGTCCGAACTTCACCGGTTTTGAGGTAGACACCCTCAGGAAAGATCAGACCCTGATCGTCGGGAAGTTGGCGAAAAGCATCACCCAAGCTATCCAAGCGAACAGCAGAGTGAGCTAGCCGGTTGACCACGTAGTAGCGGTGGTCATTCTCGCCGTAGGGCAACAGATCGACAAGAACAAGATCACCGGCGACGGCCCAACTGATCTCGCAATCTTGTAGCGACTGATCGGCATGCTCTAGACGATCCTCCAACAGGAGACTGCCCGCTCCACCGTCATCGAGAAGAATCTGCAGCGACCCACCAAGAGGATTGATCAGGACACGCTCAGACAACTTGATAAGTGACCGATCCAGGTGATCGGCCCGTGTGCTTTTGGTCCACTCAACATCTTGAGACGCAGGAAAGGAATGATCTCGCTCGCCCCGAGCATCAAGGTAGCGAAGTTCGTTGTCGGGCGAAATCTCCCAACGCAGAACACGAATGTCGCCTACGCCTGAGCCAGTCCGGAAGACCGCGAGTAGGCGATTTCCGGTTCGGTACAGCTGTTGAAGCGAAGTCTGCTTGAAGTAGGTGTGCAGCTCTTCGAAGTCACGGCGGAACTGGTCGTCATCCAAGACCGATCCGGTCAGACCTTCGGGGTTCGGGCTGAAACTCACCTGACCTGGGGCATCTGACGCAACGTCGTCGCCAAGTTCGAGGTGATGGACCGCAAAGATGTCTTCGGGCCGAACGTTGTCGGACACTCCGCTGACTGCGTTGTACGCCAGGACCAGTTGATCGCCAATATTGGCGACATCACGAGGAACGGCGTTGGCCTCGGTCCGAACTCGCTCCGTACCAAGCAGTTCGAACGGCGACGAGCCAAACGCTTCGAGCCGCATCGCGTTGAGCGAATTTGCTCGTGTGGTCAGCTCGCCGGCCGCTGCTTCCAGTCGACCCCGCAAGAGAGCGTAAGCACTCTGGGAAACCCGCGAGGTCTCGTTGCCTGGTTCGCCAGACTCTGATCCGATCTGATCAGATCCGATCTGCTCGGGGCCCTCTTGGGCAGACGAAATACTGTCCGTCGTCTGGTTCTGTGGTTCGTCGCTCACTTGCCGATGCGGCGTAGCAGGTCAGCTACCGACAGGTCGCGAAGACCTTCCGGACCAAGGCCACCAATGGCTTCGGCCAGCTTGGCTACCAGATCCTCATCACCGTCAAGGTAAGGATCAAGGGCGGTTTCGGCCACATCGGACTTCTCGACAAAGGCATCCAGGGCCTTGCCCGAACCAATGGCACCAATCACTCGGTCGACAAAGATGTCCGAGCCACCAACGATGTCAATATCGGCACTTTCGAGTCCGGCCTTCATGGCGTCAGCTTGGGCCTCGGCAATATCAACCTGGGCACCGACTGCAGCCAGACGGACCTTGGTATCGGCTTCAAGTTCACGAACAAATTCTTCGTGCTCTTGACCAACACCCTCAAGCTCGCGCATCGCCGCCGCCTTCTCGGTCAGACCAGCGGCCTCACCCTTCAGCTTCGCTTCGGCGATCTCGGCTTCGGCTAGTCCAGCGACTCGCAACTTGTCGGCTTCGGCCTGACCCATCTCACGAACCACAATGGCCCGGGCCCGGTCAACGTCAACCACGGCCAAGCCGCTGGCGGCTTCTTCGGCCTTGACGCCTTCAGCCAAACGAATCTTGGCCTGAGCGCTCAGTTCCGCTGCTTCCATTTCAGCCTGAGCCAGCGTCAGCTGACGCTTGGCTTCATGACCAGACGCAGTCTCAGCTGCTTCTGCTTCCTTGATGTCTTTGACCAACGCACCCTGCGCCTCGGCTTCGGCGGCAATAACGACGGCGTCACGCTCACGATTGGCTTGCTCGACTACCCGCAAGGTCGCGATCTGCTCCTCTTGCTCAGCCACCGTCTTCTCGACGGCGACACGGCCGCGCTTGATGTCCGCAATGACGCTCATTTCTTCTTCGAGCGCCTTTTCTGCGGCCAAGGTTTCGACCTGGCGGCTCATGTTCTCCAGCTCGGCTGCCTTGCGAACACGCTCGGCCTCGACCCCAAGCACTCGCTCGCGGTTCTTGGCTGCAACCTCAATTTCGCGCTGCAGATTCTCTTGCTCGACCCCAAGCTTCTGGTCAACCTCGAGGGTGGCCATCTCGGCCCGCAAGCGCTCCTCAGCCTTAACCTTGTCAATGGTCGCCTGCTCGCGGTGGCGTACCGCTTGGATCTCGCGATGCTGACGAGCTTCGGCATCGGCTTGCTGACGCTCGAGTTCCAGCACGGCTTCGCGAGTCTCAACATTCTTGGCCGTGATCTGCTTGGCTTCGTTGTTGGCAATGTTATTGGTGGCTACGTGCTCGATAGCAGTCAGCTCGGTAATCTTGCGGATGCCTTGGGCATCGAGAATATTGTCCGTATCCAAACTGGCCAGCGGAGTTTGCTCCAGGTAGTCAATGGCGACGTCTTCCAGCGAATAGCCGTTCAGATCGGTACCAATGACCTCGATGATCCGGTCACGGAAGGTGGCTCGCTCGGTGTAGAGCGAGACGAACTGCATCTGCTTACCGACAGTCTTCAACGCCTCGGAGAACTTCGCAGTGAACAGCTCTTCAAGCGTCTCGCGCTCTGATGCTCGCTCACAACCAATGGCCTGAGCCACCTTGATCACGTCTTCTTCAGCCTTGTTGACTCGGACGAAGAAGTTGACCTTGATGTCGGCCCGGATGTTGTCCTCACAAATGAGTCCCTCCGTGCCACGACGATCAATCTCGATGGTCTTGACCGAGATGTCCATCATCTCCGCCTTGTGCAAGACGGGAACCACGATCTGGCCGGTGAAGGTCACCACAACCTTCTTCATGGTGCTGACAACCAGTGCCTTACCCTGAGGCACCTTTCGATAGAGCCGGGAGAAGACCAGGCCGATGACGGCCGCCAACATCAAGAAGACGAAGACGACAACAAGAACTATTCCAATTGCTGTGGACACTATTTCCCTCTACTTTTCTCTAGAACAACCATCAAACTAAACCAGGCCTTCGACGTCTGGGGAGACGAGGTAGTCGCCACCCTCATCAACCGAGACAATCAAGGCTTGTGACCCCGCTCCGAGACGGTTAGGGGTCTGACAACGCACCTGAATGATGTGACTTCCCGACACTGAGTCAACCGCTTCAGCCTGTCCAAACAGGGTGCTCACGCTTCCGGTTCGAATGGTGCAAATCCGGCCAATGAGATCGGCTCGGCGGATATGAGGCTCGGGCACAAAGACCGGAGCTAGAACGATTGCGATCTTGCCAGCAATGAACATTCCTGCAAGCAGGCTGGCCAAGGTCAATGCCAGGCCAACCAGGGTTGCGGTACTACCTCCAGCCGAGGTGAGAGCCAATGTTCCCAAAGCTGACACCAAGAAACCAACCAGTGAGATGACCGTAAGCACCAGGGCCACTGGCATCAGGTGCAGGTCGAAAGCCTGCAAGATCCCAACCAAGAACCCGTTGGAGCTTCCGGCTCCGTCGCCACCAGCGTCACTACCAATGTCACCAGCATCAGCACCGACGTCACCGGCAACATCACCGCCAAGGTCGAGATCAAGGTCACCGCCACCGCTCTCAAAACCAAGCAACACCGACAAGATCCAGTAACCAGCGGACACCAAAAGGACCGTGGTGAAGATGACCGTTGGATATCCAAACGCAATTTCAATGACTCGCATGCCGCTGCTCAGTCCTCCCTGTTCCGCATCATAGGTTCTCGGATGTAACGAAGGGGGCATGAAAGAAGTTCCCATAACTTCCGCCATTCCTCAGCGTGCCTCTAGCATCGCTGGATGCACTACATCGACGGCTCGTGGATTGAATCAGCTCACACATTTGAGGTCACCAACCCAGCAACAGGTGAGGCGATTGCTCAGGTTGCTGACGGTGGCGCATGCGAAGCAGCCGAAGCCGTCACAGCCGCGGACAAGGCGTTTGCTTCCTTCGCTGCCCTCACCGCTTACGAGCGAAGTGCTCTTCTGTATAGGGCATGGCAGCTGATGACTGACCGCAGCGAAGATCTGGCCATGCTCATGACTACCGAGCAAGGCAAACCACTCAAAGCAGCGCGCAATGAGGTGAAGTACGCAGCAGACTTCCTGCTGTGGTACGCCGAGGAGGCCAAGCGCGTCTACGGCGAGACCATTCCCTCGGCTAGGTCCAACCAGCGATTCATGGTCATGCATCAGCCAGTCGGGGTCTGTGCCGCCATCACCCCTTGGAACTATCCAATCTCGATGATCACCCGCAAGGTCGGCCCAGCCCTGGCTGCTGGCTGCACCATGGTGCTCAAGCCGGCCGAGCAAACCCCGCTTTGTGCCATTGCCATGTTTGAGATTTTCGAGGAGGCCGGCATCCCGGCCGGTGTCGTCAATATGGTCAATACGTCGACCCCAGAGAAAGTCGGGGACGTCTGGCTACAAGATGACCGGGTCGCCAAGTTGACCTTTACTGGCTCAACAGAAGTCGGCAAACTGCTGGGAAGCCAGGCCGTGGCCAACGTCAAGCGGGTCTCGATGGAGCTCGGCGGCCATGCTCCGTTCATTGTCTTTGACGATGCCGACCCGGTGCACGCAGCCAAGGGCCTTTCCCTCCTCAAGTTTCTCAACACTGGTCAGGCCTGCATCTCCCCCAATCGGATCTATGTGCAGCGGTCCATTGCCGAGGAGTTCTTGCAAACCCTCACCACCAGGGTGGCGGCCATGCGGGCCGGCGAGGGCACCAAGGACGGCATCACCATCGGCCCACTGGTCGACTCGGCCAGCGTGGACAAGGTGGAACGACAAGTGCAAGATGCCGTGGCCAAGGGAGCCAAGCTGCTCACAGGCGGGAAACGCCTGCAAGAAGATGGACTGGACAAGGGGCACTTCTTTGCCCCGACGGTGCTCACCAATGTCACTTCGGACATGGACATCCACAACGAGGAGACGTTCGGGCCCGTGGCTCCGATCATCATCTTCGACGACGAGAGTGACATCTTGGACAAGGCCAATGACACGTCCTATGGCTTAGCTGCCTATCTCTACACCAATGACATTTCGCGAGCCTGGCGGATCGCTGAAGGTCTGCGATTCGGCATTATCGGGATCAATGACATCAACCCAACTTCAGCTGCCGCACCCTTTGGCGGAATGAAGGAATCTGGCCTGGGGCGAGAAGGCGGACACGTCGGCCTGGAGGAGTACCTGGATACCAAACTCGTCGGCTGGAGTGTCTAGACGCTGGACCGTCTGGATGCTGGACTGTCTAGATGCTGGACTGTCTAGATGCTGGACTGTCTAAACGTCAACCTGTTTGGCGTCGTCCCAAGCCTGTTGGGTCTTGGGGCTCATACGTCTTGGGTACAGACCCCCAAATGTTCAAGGACCGACAACGAACGGCCGTAGTGGTGGGTGCGGAACTCTCCGCGTAGCGAGACGTTGACTCTGGGGCCAGTAGTGGTCGCCTTATCCCCAGAGGAGTCAGTGGCGAAACCGACGTTGATCTATTCAACTGTCGGGTCACCCGACACATCACCTGATCGGTGGTTATCGCAAAAGACTGTGCCATGGAAATCATGTCACGAACAATCATTCCCCCAGAATCCTCACAACCTATTCGCGTCGTCTGCTCTACCCAACCGATAGCAGATGACCACCTTCAGCTTCAAGGCATGCATATATGCCTTGAAGGGGACTGGTTAGCGGCCTCGTGTCGCGCCATTTCCCATCGCTGGCCACTCGTCTGGCTCCGGTGGTGGATGAAAGTTTCGCCCACTTTCACACGCGTGAGACATGATGGTTGGTTCGGCTCCCGCTGGAACCAAGCATTCATGCCCTTCGCACCACCCCCGGACGCCGGCCGCTGGCCAAGCTAGCTGTACGAGACGCCGAGGCCGGCCCGAGCGTCCTGTTGCACCCCATAAGGCGGAATTGGATAGCGCAGGCCATTGCCAGAGAGCGCCTTCAGACCGGCAATAGCTTTGGGTAGGAAGCCGGGAGGAGTTGCCATCAAAAGCTCATCATCTTGCACTCCCCCATAGCGTCGCTCGGCGAAACAAGGAATGGACACGCTTGGTTCACGGGTGGCAAGCGCTCTCCCCCAAGAGTCCGCGCACGAGGACTCACCAACACATCCCCAGGAGAAGTTCCTGTACCCGCTCCACTGCAAACCGTTGATCAGCAAGATCATCTGAGCCGGATTGGCGTAAATCAGGCAGATATCGGGAGGCGTGAGACGCCCAGAAACCAGGGGCGAAACCGCCATGGCCACGTAGCGATCATCAGGAACGGTGTGCATGGCTTCTTGATGAATGGCTGAGTCTTCAAGGGTCTTGAACCACACCCCCGCCATGTGCTTGCCTGACAACCACTCTTCATCACGCGGCCGCAGGCCAAGAACGGCTCCACATTGGTCTCCGACCAGGTCATCGTTGGTGATTCCAACAGTGAAGTTCAGACGGCTGGCCATGCCAACAATTTGGTCGGCAGTGTGAATGTCCTTTGGTCGACGGATCCTCGGTATGGCCTCCATCTCCTCAACGGTTGCGAACATCGACATCCCTATCGGGGTAGTCCTCAACCGGAGCAAATGATTCAACTCAGCAACCAGATGTTTCCAATCAAACCCATCCCAGTCTTCCTGACTCCAATCCAGCGGGTCAGTTGTTTCGCCTAGGCTCACTGGTTGCTCGTTCATGGCTTGAAGCTAGCTCACAAACAAATTCGGCACAGCATCGCTTCCGGAACCTGCGTTACACCACCTGTGCCCGGACAAAGCACGGGTCTCATGGGCCAAATGGCCTCCTTTCTCAAGATGGCCCCGGACAGACCGATACTCAGATCGTGAGAAATCGTTTCATACTTCTGCTTGCTGGCACCGGATTCGTCGTGGCCACCGCGTCATGTGGTGGTGTCGAGGAAACTACTGAGCCTGGTCCTGATCTCGCCTTTGTTCAGGAATCCGTCGAAGATGCAACGACGACGCCGACCCTCGTTCCACAAGATCTGATCTTCGAGTTGGACGCCGAAGAGGAGGTCCTCGTAGCCTTTGAAGCTGCTTGGGTTTGTGACGTGCAGAGCCAAACCTTCGACTCAAACGGGGCTATCTCCAATGCGTTGGAAGACCGTTTGGCCGAGGCTGGCATCGACGAGCAAACTTACGGAGAGTTTCGAGAGTCCATCAACCAGGACGAGAACTTGCGGACCGCCATCATGGCCAGCTACCAGGTGAACTGTTCGAACACCTAGCTTGCTTCCGGCCAGATCGTGTCAAGGAAGGTCAGGAGATCGGGGGCAATCGACGACTTCTTTCGCAGACCAACCTGGACCTGCCCGCCCTCGTCTCCATATTCTTCAGACTTCCAAAGCCCCTTGGGGAACAAGCGCTCAAACCGGATCTCTTGGCTCGCCTTCATACTCACCGGCCCGAGCTTGGCAATCCATTCGGGTCCACCAAAACCTGGACCCTTGACTACCACTGCATCGCGAATGCCAAGGCGGGAGCACGCCGCCCGAAGCAGGGCAACTTCCAGAAGCCGTTCCGCCACTTCAGGAATTTTGCCGTAGCGATCCTTCCACTCAAGTCGGATGTCTTCGACCTCAGAAACTGAACTTACGGTTGCTAGTCGGCGATACGCCTCCAGCCTCTGCGCCTCCGAGCTGACATAGTCAGCGGGGATATTGGCATCGATCGGTAAGTCGATCTTGATCTCGGCTACCTCTTCGGCCACCGTGCCATTGAGCTCGGCCACCGCTTCGGTCACAAGCTGACAATACAAGTCGTAGCCAACAGCCGCGATATGGCCAGTCTGGCCGACCCCCAACAGATTGCCAGCCCCTCGGATCTCTAGGTCTCGCATAGCGATCTTGAAGCCTGACCCAAGGGCGGTGGCCTCGCCAATGGTCTTCAACCGCTCATACGCCTCTTCGGACAGGGAGGCGTCCGGACGAGTGAACAGATAGGCGTAGGCCCGCTGACCAGAACGGCCGACCCGTCCACGCAACTGGTGAAGCTGTCCGAGTCCAAGCAGCTCGGCTCGGTCGACAACCAGGGTGTTCACCGTTGGCATGTCGATGCCGGACTCGATGATGGTGGTGCATACCAGGACGTCGTACTCACCCTCCCAGAAGTCCAGTACAACCTTTTCTAGTGTGCCCTCGTCCATCTGGCCGTGAGCAATGGCAATGCGGGCCTCAGGCACGAGGTCACGAAGCTCATTGGCCACCTTCTCAATGCTCTGCACCCGGTTATGGACATAGAAGACCTGACCTTCTCGGAGGAGTTCGCGTCGGATGGCCTCGGCCACCGCCCGATCGTCATACTCGCCGACATAGGTCAGGATCGGCTGACGATCAGCTGGTGGCGTGTTCAGCAACGACAGATCCCGAATTCCGGTCAGGCTCATCTCCAGAGTTCTCGGAATTGGCGTCGCCGTCAGAGTCAAGACGTCAACATTGGCTTTGAACTGCTTGATTGCTTCCTTGTGCGAAACCCCGAAACGTTGCTCTTCATCAACAACGAGTAGCCCGAGCTTCGGCAATTTCACGTCTTGGGAAAGCAAGCGATGGGTGCCAATGAGCACGTCAACTTCGCCGGCTTCGGTGGCGGCAACGACGGCCCGCTGTTGTTTCGCTGTGAGGAAGCGGCTGAGAACCTCAACCCGAACGGGGTAGGGAGCGTAGCGATCACTGAAGGTCTGGAAGTGTTGTTGAGCCAGCAAGGTTGTCGGCACCAAGATGGCAACCTGTTTGCCTGCTTGGACCGCCTTGAACGCGGCCTGAACCGCAATTTCCGTCTTGCCAAATCCGACGTCGCCGACCACCAGCCGATCCATCGGTACTGGCCGTTCCATGTCTTCGCCAATACTGGCAATGGAGGAGGCTTGGTCAGGCGTCAACTCAAATGGGAAGGCTCCAGCGAGCTCTCGTTGCCAGGGAGTGTCTGACGGGAATGCGTATCCCTCAGCCGCCATCCGCTGCTGATACAAAACGACGAGTTCTTGGGCAATCTCCTCGACCGCGCTGCGAACCTTGGCCTTGGACTTCGCAAAGTCGCTGCCGCCCAGGCGATGGAGGGAAGGAGAGTCGCCACCGGTGTAGGGCCGGATCAGGTCAATCTGGTCTGATGGAACGTAGAGCTTGTCGTTACCGCGGTATTCCAGCATGAGGTAGTCACGCTCATGACCACCAATAGCGCGGGTGACCATGCCGGCAAACTTGCCAACCCCGTGCTGGTGGTGAACAACCAGGCTGCCAACTCGAAGGTCATCAAAGAACCCTTCGCTCTGGCGCTTGCGTGGCCGGACCTTGCGGTGAGCCCGACGACGCCCGGTCAGCTCGGCCTCGGTCAAGATGGCAATGCCGACCGACGGAAGCACAACTCCTCGCTCGACCGAGGTGACGACCAGATGGGCTCCTGGCCCAAACTCTTCAGGAACCAGATGACCGTGATCTTCTGGATGGAGCCCCCACTCGGACAAGAGCTCCATCACTCGACTGGCTGAGCCTTCACCATCGGCGGTCACAATCAGCCGGGCACCATCAGACAGCAGCTGGTGCAGGCGGTTGGACAATGCCTCGCCGGGGGCATCCCACCCCGAAGCATCAAGTACGGCGACGTCAGGATTCTCCGGAGTGGCCGACACCGAGATGATTGGTGCTCCTGTCTTGGCCAGCAGGCGATCGAATGGGAGATGGAGTCGAGGGAATTCGGCGTGCTCTTCTCCTTCGACGGCTGCTCCCCACGTCTTGGCCAATGTCTCGGCCAGGTCCGCTTCTTCTGCCATCAGATCCGCGCCCCGGGCGCGCATACGTCGTGGCTCAATCAAAACAACCAGAGCATCATCTTGAAGGAGGTCAGGCATGACACGTTCTTCGGGGCTCAGCCAAGGCAGCCACGACTCCATGCCATCGAACTGCTCACCTCGGGCCAACCGCTCCCATTGCTCACGGCCCCAGGGCTCCTCCGCGACAAGAGCGGCCGCACGTTCTTGAATCTCTTGGGTTGGCAGGAGCTCACGGCAAGGAAAGATTTCGGTGTCAGCAATATCGATGGTCGAGCGCTGATCAGAGGCACTGAACTCAGTCAATCGGTCGACTTCATCACCCCACAGGTCGATGCGGATCGGACCATCGGCGGTGGAGGGGAAAACATCAACGATCGAACCTCGGATGGCGACCTCGCCGCGATGTTCGACCTGAGCCTCGCGTCGATAGCCGCTATTGACCAGATCGGCGATCAAAGACTGGGGATCGATCTGATCACCAACCCCAACGATGATTGGGTCAACTTCTTCAACATGGGGGCCAAGTCGTTGAACCAGCGCACGGGCCGGGGCAACCACCACTCGGGGGCACTTCTCGGCGTCTTGCAGATGCCAGAGGGTTCGAAGTCGCTGACCCATCGCTTCGGTCGACGGGCTCACTCGTTCGAAGGGCAGGGTCTCCCAGGCCGGAAAGGACAAGACTTCGTCTTCCCCCAGGTACAAGGAAAGGTCATTGACCAGCCGATTGGCCTCGGCCGTGGTTGGCACCGCAACCAGCACTGGCCGACGTTCTGACCCTTCAGCCAGCGCAGCAATAGCGAGTGCCCGAGCCGGCTCTGGCATGGCAAGGACGGTCACGGCACGACCGATCACCCGCTCAAGAGCAGGATCACTTGCCAACAGTTGCGGGAGACGACGAAAACTCACTGGCTCAGGCTAAAGGGAACTACCGCCGGATTGTCGGCCTCCCCTAGGGGGACGCAGTTCAGTGCGAGAGAGTCCCTCGGACCCAACGAAATCCCTCGAAGCTCATGCTCAGCATCCAACCCCCGACGACACCAAGAGTGATGCCCAAGACATTGGCAATCAGGTCCTGATAGCTGGAGGCCCGGCTGCTCGAGAGTATGGGTTGTACAAACTCGACCCCGGCGGAAATCGCAGACAGACTGGCGATGAGAAAGAGGCCACTGTCGCGGCGCCCAATGGCAAACCAGCCGAGAAGCCCTGCCAACGACCACATCAAGAAGTGACCAACAGCATCGAATCGCCAAGGAATGTCACCCCGACTAATCAAGTCCATACCAGCCTGGGCCTCGACCGCTCGAGCGAACCACAGGCCACGAGCGGAGGTGAAACCTGGGGCCCGGTCACTGAATGACAGGCCGGCAACAACAAGAGCAAAACCCAGGAACCCCAAACGGAACGTCCACCGAAAGGCGAATTGCAGGGTTCGACTGAACCCATCAGCGACACGAGTGAATAATCGCGGTCGGGAACGGTTTGAGTTGCGCCTTGATCGACGTCGCTTGCTACTGGCAGTCACGAGTCCCAGCTTAGGTACAATGCGGACCGCGTTGGGCGCGCCCCGTTGAGTGCTTGTACCCACACCCGGCTCGTGATCTAGTTCGCAAGCCTCAGCTAACAGTGTGAGCGGGCCTGTTTTGAGCTAGACGGTTTTAGCTAGACGGTTTTAGCTAGACAGCATCCGGGCGACGATTGACCACATTCATGGTTGCGTCAAGACCTTGGGCCAACAAGAGTTCAACTGCGTCAGCAGCTTCTTCAACGGCGTGGTCAAGGACCTGTCGGTCAGCCTTGGACGGGCGCCGAAGCACCCAATCGCGCCCGGCCTGGGAAGCCGGAGGCTTGCCAACACCGATACGTAGACGGATGTAGTCAGTGGTGCCTAGGTGCTGGGTGATGGAGCGCAAGCGTTGTGGCCAGCGAGTCCACCGCCACCCTTCATCTTCAGACGCCCAGGTTCCAGATCCAACTCGTCATGAACAACGATCAGTTGCTCGCCATCTTCGATGCCGTAGCGACGAGTAAGAATCCGGACAGACTCACCCGAGTTGTTCATGAACGTCAAGGGAAAAGCAACGGCGAGACGCTTGCCATCTACTCGCAGTTCGGCTGCCAGGGCGCGTTCCTTGCCCTTGCTGAGCTTCTGGCCGTGGCGCTTGGCCAGGCAAGAAACAACGTCGGCACCAATATTGTGACGCGTATTTTCGAACTCAGGACCGGGATTACCTAGACCAACAAGAAGGAGGTCGGCTGGAGTGCCGCGACGCTTTGGTTCACCCGGTGGGCGAGGCAACCGCGACACGTCCTGTACCTACTCTTCGCTGGAGGATTCACCCTCAGCGGAGGCTTCACCCTCTTCGCCTTCGGCACCCTCTTCGCCTTCTTCGCCTTCTTCGCCTTCTTCGCCTTCTTCGTCTTCGGACTTGAGGCCACGAGGCACAACGGAAGCGGCGACGGTGATCTTGTCCAGGACCTTGGTGGTGACACCTTCTGGCAGTTCCACGTCAGCGAGGGCGAGACGGCCTTCGATTGTCATCTCGGTGATATCCACCTCGAGTGAGTTGGGAATGTGGTTCGGAGCACAGGTGATCTTGAGGCTGAACATTTTCTGCTCAACCATGCCGCCGGCCTCAGCGACCATGACGGCCGAACCATACAGGTTGACAGGGATCGTCACGTTGACTCGATGGTCATTGGAGACCCGAAGGAAGTCGGCGTGGATCGCACGGCGCTTGAGTGGATCGCGCTGAACATCGCGGACGACGACCTCTTGCTCATCACCGTCAACGCTGAGCACGAAGACCGTATTCAGGCCAGCGTCTGTCCTGAGCGCATCACGCAGTTCGTCGTAGACGACCTCGACCGCGACGGGATCCTTACCGAGACCGTAGAGGACACCGGGGAGTTGGCCAGCATTGCGAAGACGCCGAGAAGCGCCCGAGCCGGTTGTACGTCCTGTTGTAGCTTTGACGACTGTTGACATGATGATCCTTGAGAAACGAATTCTGCCCTAGACGCGGGCAGACGCAGACGGGACAGACTATCGGGATTAGTTCTGGTTGTGGCCGTCGAAGATCTGACTTACTGAGGATTCTTCGAATACAGCCTTGATGGTCTCAGCGATGATGGGAGCGACCGACAGAACCTCAAGCTTGTCAAACTGCTTGGCAGGTGGCAAGGGCAGGGTGTCGGTGACGATGACCTGCTCCATGACCGACTGATCGAGACGCTCAACCGCTGGTCCACTGAACACGGCGTGGGTCGCAGCACAGACAACAGACTTGGCGCCTCGCTCCATGAGTAGCTCGGCGGCTGAGCAGATGGTGCCAGCGGTATCGATCATGTCGTCGATCAGCACACAGTCTCGACCTTCTACCTCACCAACAACGTCCTTGGCTTCAACCGCGTTCTTCATGCCCTTGACTCGGCGCTTGTGCACGATGGCGAGGTCGGCGTTGAGTTTCTGGGTATAGCGCTCGGCCACCTTGACTCGGCCAGCGTCAGGCGAGACAACGACGAGGTTCTCGCCTTTGGTTTCCCTCAGGTACTTGACCAGAACCGGCATGGCCGTCAGGTGGTCGACCGGGCCGCTGAAGAACCCCTGGATTTGTCCGGAGTGCAGATCGACCGAAAGCAGACGGGATGCTCCGGCCGCCTTGAACAGATCGGCCATGAGGCGAGCGGTGATTGGCTCACGTCCTTCGGACTTTCGATCCTGCCTGGCGTAGCCATAGAAAGGCATGACCGCGGTGATGCGCTTGGCCGATGCTCGACGAGCGGCATCGACCATGATGAGGTGCTCCATGATGGAGTCGTTCAGCGTTGCTCCATCGATGGTCGAGTGACTCTGGATGATGAAGACGTCCGAACCACGAATCGACTCGGAGAACCGGCAATGGGTTTCGCCGTTTGCGAATTGGGCCAGGTGTGATTCGGTGATCTCTACGCCCAACTCAGTAGCAACATCTTGCGCCAGCTTGAAGTTGTGCCGACCCGCGAAGAGGTGCAGCTTCTTGGTTGTGACAGCTTCCATGTGATTCCCCTGAAGTGTGCACGAGTTCTCGCCGACTCTGGCCTGACACCAACGCCGTTCGTGGCGCCGGGAGCAGCATAGGGGGACGAGTGGATGACGCCACTAAGGATTTGTTAGCTCCCGGGGTTGGATTCGAACCAACGACGACCGGATTCAAAGTCCGGCGTTCTGCCAGCTGAACTACCCGGGAAGGATGAGCCACAACACTATCGGAGACGTGGAACCAATTTGGCGAATAAATGGGTGAATAATCGGGAACGAATATTCTGGAACATCCGGCCGGAACAAACTTCTCAGAGGTAATTGCCCGGCGCGTTGGAGCCACTCAGTCAGCCGCTAACCTTTCGCCTCTATGGGATCGCTGATTAAGAAGCGCCGCAAGCGCATGCGTAAGAAGAAGCACCGCAAACTCCTGAAGAGGACTCGTGTGCAACGTCGCAACAAGAAGTAGGCATCAAAAAGAGGACTGAAGACTGGAGCACGCTCCAGTCTCATCTTCTGATGTTCAATCTGCCGGAGACCACCCCGCTGGGGTGGTCTTTGTCGTTACCCGACCTGGGCCCGGAAAGTGTCCTCGCACGAACCAGGTCGAGCCGCTGCCAGCCAGCACCGGTTCTTGGCCTGTCGCTTCGGCCAATCCCTCCCGCCACTGTTTCAGCTCGGGGGCGACCATGATGGCGGCAGCTTCAAGGTCATTGCTCCCGTCTGGGTTAGAAGGGCCTCCAAGTTCGTCCCAAGCCTGGTAGACCAAGGGAGTCGAGCAGGCTATTGGTGGAGTAACCAGGGTGAAGTCAAGCGGGAGAAACTCCAGCGGGGTGACAAATTCACCAATGCCAGCGACGTTGGCTCTACCGCCAGCAAGACAGAAGGCAACATCAGCACCAAGACTGGCGGCCTGATCAAGGTCATTCTGTTTCTGAGGATCGAACCCAGCCCAACGCAGGATTGCGCCCGCATCCGAGGACCCTCCGCCGAGCCCGGCCTGGGAAGGAATACGTTTCGTCAACCTGACCGCTCCGGTCCTTCCTGCCAGTGCCATCGCTCGGTTAACCAGGTTCGTTGGGCCCGTTGGGATGTCGGCCTCTCCCCCATCTACATTCAGGCCAGACCCACCCACGTCAATCTCCAGTGAGTCGTAGAGGTCGAGGGTCACCATTTCTGCCTCGATGAGATGAAGACCGTCTGGGCGGACGCCAACGACTCGAAGTCGGAGGGTGAGTTTGGCTGGTGCTACCAGTTTGATGATTGAGGCCACGATTAAGCAGGCTAGACGTTCGCCAGTTTGCCCCACTCGGCTAGCCCCAGTGCTTCTGCCCGCTTTGTCGGGTCGATACCAGCTCCATCTATCTGATCGCTGGTCAGGAAGGCCGACAGGCTGCGCCGGATCATCTTGCGTCGCTGCCCAAACCCGGCGCGAACCAAGGCCATCAAACGATCGAAGTTGGCCTCCACCATTGGCTGGCGTCGCCGTTCAATACGGACCAGCACGGACTCAACCTTGGGCTTGGGAAAGAAAACCTGTGAAGAAACAGATCCAACAACTGTGGCCGATCCCCAGTATGAGGTGATAACCGATGGGATGCCGCAACCCTTTTCGCCAGGTTCGGCCGCCAGCCGTTCTCCAACTTCGGCCTGGACCATGACTAGGTATCGCTCCAGCTGGGGCACGCTGGGCAGCATTTCCAGGATCAAGGGTGTGCCAACGTTGTAGGGCAGGTTGGCCACAACGCTCCATCTGTCTGACTGTTCTGCTTCGGGCTGGTCCGATTCGGCATGGTCTGCTTCCAGCTCAGCTTGCCAGTCGACGGTCATGGCGTCGGCATGAAGAATGCGAACATCTCTCCCAGCCACGACTTCCTCCAGTGCTGGAATCAAGTAGCGGTCGATTTCAATGGCCAGAACCGACGCACCAGCATCAGTCAAGCCGAGCGTGAGCGAGCCAAGTCCTGGCCCGATCTCGACCACCCGATCGCCAGGTTTCACCCCAGACAGGCGAACGATCTTGTCGATCGTTCCGGGATCACAAAGAAAGTTCTGTCCGAGGGCACGACTCGGAGAAAGGCCGTGCCTGTCCATCAGCTCACGCACGGCCGTTCGCGTTAACAAGCTCATGCCAGCATTGATGGCAAGTTCAAGGTCAGGGCCACCCAGCGAAACCTAGCCTGCTGGCAGGTAGCGGCCGCAGTGCGGCCATGGGCTCGAACCTCGACGATTCCACAGTTCCAAGGCCATCGCATCTTGATCGGCGGGGCTGGCCTGGCTTGGCAGCACCCCAATAAGGTCCGTGCGCCCCATAGAAGCGGCCAGACCATCCCAGGTGGCAACACCGAATTGATATGCACCGTGATACTTGCCCGACGGATTCACAATGGTGTAGCTGCCGCTAGCTTCGCACATTCGGAGTTGGGCCCACTGGTCTGGTGTCGGAGCGCCGGAGACTTCCGTCGGCGGCGGCGTCGTTGGCGTTGGAGCGCTCGTCGTTGTCGGCTCGGTTACTGGCGGTTCGGTGACCGGAGCGGGTTCCGTCGGTGGGACTGCGGTGGTGGCTGGCGAAGTTGGGGCCGGAGCCGCTGCTGGCGATGTCGTGGCTGGAGCGCTGGTTGCCGGTCGTGCCGTCGTCGTCGGCTCGGAGTCATCTGACTCGAAAGTCGTTGGAGCAGCGATCAGTGTTGTTGACGGAGACAGAGGCATTGCTTCACGTCGGTCCAGGTCGCTACCCGCAGAGCCTTCAGGAGCAACACTTTGCCCATAGGGCACCGCCACGCTCGCACCCGCTTGAAACAGGTCAGAGGATTGGGCCTCGTCGAACAGTGAACTACTGGTTGATTCATCAACCGAGGTTGATGCGGTCGAAGTCTCCGGCACGGCGACGGAAGCGGCCAGAATTTCGCCACTTCCCTCGGCTCCGCCAGTCATGAGAATGGGGATCGCCAAGAACGTCGACAGGATCGCTAAAACGATTCCTGTCGGACGAATGGATCGCGACCGCTCCAGAGGGAATGACTGTGTGGTCGACACAGCTGAATTACGCACACCGAGACCGTAACGGGGCCCGTAACACAACCGCAACATCAGGCTGTGGCCGCTCGGTCACAGTCCGTAAAGCTGTTGTCCGTTTACCCAACTGGCAGTAGCCATCTCAGTTGCCACAATTTGTTGCAAATTTGCCACTTCTTTTCCAACAAAGGACACCAGAGCTGGTCGATTGGGCTGACCGCGGTGGGGAACAGGAGTCAAGAAGGGCGAATCTGTCTCGATCAGGGTGCGGGCGGTTGGGGTCAGACGGGCTGCTTCTCTCAGCTCTTTGGCGCTGGGAAACGTCACGATGCCACTGAAGGAGAGAAACGCTCCACGCTCCAAACAAGCTTCTGCCTCGGCCGGGCCACCGGTGAAACAGTGGAAAACCGTTCGCTCTGGCATGCCGACCTCGTCCAGTATCTCGAACGTCTCGGTCCAAGCTTCACGCGTGTGAATGACTAGGGCCATGTCCAGCCGTAGCGCCATGTCGATTTGCAGACGGAAGACTTCGGCCTGTTCACGGCGTGGTGAGTTGTCATAGTGGAAGTCGAGTCCACATTCGCCAACAGCGACGACCTGGTCATCAGACAAGAGTTCTTCAAGACCGGCGACTCCGTCCTTGGCCTCGTGCGGATGTACCCCAGCAGTGGCCCAAACATTGTCAAAGCCACTGGCGATCTCGATCGCCCTCTTGCTATCAGCCACATCGCAGCCAACCGTGAGCATCCTGCTCACTCCCCCGTCAACCGCCTCGGCAACGACCTCAGCCGGGTCACGTTTCACCGTGGTCAGGTGGCAGTGATTGTCGAACCAGCCGCCTATCTGGGATTCCTCTGCCTCATCTTGCGTCTGGTTCGCGGCCTGCATCTCTTGAGGCTGCCCGGTCTCAGGCAGGACGGTTTCAGGCAGGACGGTCTCAGGCATCGGCATCCAGCTCGACCTTGGCGAAGAGCGGAGTCGGCTTGGCGATCGGAGTGCCGACGACCAGTGGTGCTCGTTGCCAGCCCTCGATGGGACCAAGGATGTCGGAGATCTTGGCCGAGGTGAAGGGCAGGAACGGATCGAACATCACCCGCACGCCATTGATCGCGCTCAAAGCAACGTGGAGCATGGTTCTACCACGCTCCTGATCGACCTTGATTACCTTCCACGGCTCGGTGGCATTGAGATAGGCGTTTACTGCCTGGGCGCTCGACATCGCACTGCGCAGAGCCGCCCGCAACTCGACCGCACTGATTTGGGCCGCGGCATCGATTATGGCGGCATCGACCAGATCCAGAAGGGCTTGGTCTTCATCGCTGTAGGAGCCAGGCTCAAGAATCTGTGCGTCACAACTCTTGTTGGTCATGGACAGGACCCGGTTAACCAGGTTCCCCCAGGTGGCGACTAACTCTTCGTTTACTCGGCGCGCAATCTCCGGAACCGAAATTTCGGTGTCGGCTTGCTCGGGGAAGGCAGCAGCCAGGGCGTAACGAATGGCGTCGGGCTCGAACTGATCAAGAGCGTCTTGGATGGTGAGGCCAATTCCCCGACTGGATGAGGCCTTGCCACCCTTGAAGGTGACGTATTGATTTGCTGGCACATTCGTGGGCAGGTTGAGGCCGCCATAAGCCATCAATTGTGCGGGCCAGAAGATGGCGTGGAAGGGAATATTGTCCTTGCCAACGAAGTAGTAGGACTCGGCTTCTGGGTTCTCCCACCAGTGCTTCCAACGTTCGGGATCATCGGTCCCAGCTGCCCACTCTTTGGAGGCAGACAAATAGCCGATGACTGCGTCGTACCAGACATAGATCCGCTTGCCCTCACCCAGGTCATCAACCGGAAGATCAATGCCCCACTCGATGTCACGGGTGATAGCGCGATCGTGCAGGCCCTCTTCGATCCAACCAAGAGCAAAGTTCAGTACGTGGTTGCGCCAGCCCTTCCGGGACTTCAGCCAGGTCCCCAACTCCGTTTGGAAATCCGACAGCTTGAAGTAGAAGTGCTCGGTTTCCCGAGGTTCGGGGGTTGCACCAGAGAGCTTGGAGCGGGGATTGATCAGGTCGATTGGATCGAGGGTGCGGCCACAATTGTCGCATTGATCGCCCCGAGCATCGGCGTAGTCACAGTTGGGACAGGTTCCTTCGACATATCGATCGGGAAGGAACCGCTGGGCTTCCGGATCATAGAATTGTTCGGAGATCCGCCTGTCGATGTGGCCGTTCTCCAGTTGCTTCATGAACATGTCTTGGGTGACGGCCGCATGGTTGGCGGTGCCGGTGCTGGTGTAGAGGTCCCACGAGATGCCAAGTTCCTCCCACTGGCGAACGAACTCATTGTGGTAGCGATCAACGATGTCCTGGGGCGTCACTCCTTCTTCATCGGCTCGAACGGTGATTGGGGTGCCGTGCACGTCAGAGCCGCTCACCATGAGCACCTCGTTGCCAATCCTTCGCTGGAAGCGGGCAAAGACATCGGCAGGCAGGTAGGCGCCACCGAGGTGGCCAACGTGGCGTGAGCCAGAGGCATAGGGCCAAGCAACGGCTACCAGAATCGGTTTACTCATAGGGGTGAAGCGTAGCTACACCGCTTGCCAGAGAGCTGGGGTTTTCTGGTCTTGGCTGCTTCGCGTCAAATACTCGTCGGGTAGGGGCGCTGGATTGCCTTCTTCCGCGGGCTCGGCAAGCTCGGCCAGGCGTCCATCACGGACCGATTCCAGCTTGTGTAGCTGCTTCTCAAACTGGCGGGTCCGGGGGCCAGTCAGATCGTCGAACCCCTTCTGGGCTGAAGTGAGCCCACGACCGATCTTCTCAACTGAGTCGCCAAATTTCTGCCATTGCTCACGCAAACCCCCGATAGAGGACAAGATCTCGTCGCTCCGCTTCTCGACCAGGAAGTTGTCGGCCGCCTGTCGGATCACGGCCAGTACCGCAAACAGGCTGGTGGGCGAGCAGAGAACGACCTTCTGGGCCAGAGCCAGATCGACGAGTTTGGGGTCATGCTCATGCAGGAACCCGTACACACTCTCGTTCGGGATGAACAGCAAGAGATAGTCAACCGTGGTCTCCGGGTCGATGTAGGCACGATCCCCCAACTCCTTCACTCGCTGGCGAACATCACGTCGAAACAGCTTCAGGTGCTGAGCCTTCGCCTCTCTGGTTTCCACCTCAAGCCAGCGAAGGTAGTTGTCAATCGGGAACTTCACGTCCATGTGGACCACCCGGTCCTGGGGGAGATTGAACGTGTAGTCGGGGATTCCACCGCCAGCCACCTGGGCCTGCTTGGAGTAGTTGATGCCATCGACGAATCCAGCGAGCCGAAGCACGTCCTCGGCCATCCGCTCGCCCCATTGGCCACGAGCCTTGGGCGAAGCCAATGCTTGGCGAAGTGATTGGGTTGTCTCGGCCAGGGTGGTTGTTACGGCGAGAGCTTGCTCCATGCCAGCGACAAGCCTTCCGTCCTGCTCAGCCCGTTCTTGTTGCAGGCTGGTCACCAGGTCACCGACTCGCTTCAGCTCGTTTTGCAGCCCTTCGACCTGGTCAGCCACCATGCTGTGCTCACGATCGATGACCTGCTTACCGACGGTCATCTGATCCCCAAGCTTGGACGAGGCGACAGTCAAGACGGTGTCCAGTGCTTGCTGCATCATCTCGGCCCGCTCACGTTGAGCGGCACCAAAGGCAGCACTAATGGCCTCAGACCGTTCTTCCTCGAGAAGTGCCGGGTCCAATGCCTGCGCCCCTTTGGGAGCACCTCGCTGAGCAACAACAAGGAACATAAGCAGAAGAACAGCGATCGCGACCAGGAGAAGCAGTGCGGGAAGAATCATGATGATGACCATAAAGACCGCCACTGACAGCGGCCTGGTCTCAGTCGCTTAGCAAGGTGCTTCTCCTAGCCAAAGGCAGTACGTCAGAGGCCAGTCATTGTTAGTCACGCCCGCGGAATCGTTGCATCTCTCGACGGTCCTTCTTGGTTGGTCGTCCAGCCCCAGGATCGCGAACCCCTGGATCGAATCCGGCAGCATCGTCGCCTCCAGGACCAGAGGAACGAGACGAGGTGACCACCGGCGGCGAATGATCGTCGTAGGCCTCAACCGCCAATGCCGCGCCTACTCGTTTCTCCAAAAGCGCAACCACCACATAGATCGTGGTTCGTTCCTTCAACCTGGCCTCGACCCGGTCACCAATCACCAGCTTGGTCGACGGCTTAGCGATCTCATCATTGACCCGAACCCTTCCCGATTTACAGCCTTCACTTGCCTGAGATCGGGTCTTGTACACCCGCACCGACCACAACCACTTGTCGACACGAACCGTTTGGGGCGCCATCGCTACTCTGCTATTCCCGTTGCACTTGTGCCCTCTGCACTCGCGTTCCCTGTCGCTATGTCGTCTGAGCTAGCCGAAACAGGACTGCCCGAAACACGATCAGTCAGCAGCCGGTAGACCCGATTCTTCCCAACGCCGGTACTGGCAACAACCGTCATCACCGCGTCCCGGCGAGACGACCCCGAATCCAGCTCGGCTTGCAAGAGCACGACCAGCTCATCATCAGTCGCTTCGGCGGCTGGTTCTCGACCAGCAACAACAATGACGAACTCGCCTCTCGGCTCGGTCTCGGAGAAGTGTTGGATGAGTTCGGCGATAGAGCCTCGAACCACCTGCTCATGCAGCTTTGTGAGCTCACGAGCCAGGGCTACCTGGTGCTGAGCTCCACAGTGTTGCTCAAGATCTCGAAGAGTCGCCTTGATCCTCTTTGGTGATTCATAGAAGACGACCGTCCGTGACGACTGGGCGATCTCATCCAGTTGGGTGGCCCGCTCCTTTCCCTTACGAGCAAGGAACCCTTCGAAGCTGAAACGCGAAGAACTCAGACCACTCAGAACCAGCGCGGAGATAACCGCTGTTGGGCCAGGAACCACTTCAAGCAAACATCCGTTGCTGATTGCCTGCTGGATCAACCGCTGACCGGGATCGGAGACCCCAGGCATGCCAGCATCGGTGATCAGGGCAAACCGTTCACCGGCCTGGATTCGCCGTACGACCTCGGCCGCCACTCGGGCTTCGGTGTGCTCATTGGCAACGATGTACGGCTTCTTCGGAAGACCTAGCTGTTGAAGGAGTCTTCCCGAACGGCGCGTGTCTTCACAAATGATGACATCGACGCTCGACAAGGCTGCCTTTCCACGTTCGGAAAAGTCAGCAAGGTTCCCGATCGGGGTTCCGACGACTAGCAATGCCCCGGGCGACCGTGGGACGCCAGCTTGCTCAGCCCCCGTCACGGATCTCCAACTCATCGCCAATCTTGAGTTCCCACTGGCCAAAGGCACCGGCTTCAGCTTCAAGCACGGCACGAGCCCGCCACATTGGTGCGGTAACTCGATGGCGACGAACCCGCAGAGTCTTGATCACCACGAAGTCCTCGTCCAATAAGGCAACATCGAGATCAAACCTCATGCCAATCGTGTGAATCGAACGAGCAGGTTGGATGAGGATCGCTCCCTCCAGCCCACGTCGACCAAGCAGGCCCTTGGCTTTTCCTTTGCGACCAACAGGGATTTCGAGCGAGGCAAGCACGCGGCCTTCACGGACAAGCCAGCAGGGTTCCGGCGCCTCATGTGATGCCACCTCTCCAAAACCCATGTCGCTCCCTGTTGTCTGAGTGCTGTGTTGTCTGAGTGCTGTGCTGTCTACGTGCGGCTCGGCCTAGGTGCTGTGCCGGATGTCCAGCACATCACCGTCTTGCACAATGTAGTCCTTGCCTTCTTGGCGAATCTTGCCAACCTCTTTGGCTTTTGCCCATGATCCGTGTTCCAAGAGCTCATCCCAACGAATCGTCTCCGCCTTGATGAATCCTCGTTCCAAGTCGGAATGGATTTTGCCGGCACAAACCGGAGCCGTCGATCCAACCCGATAGGTCCACGCTCTGGTTTCTTGCTCGCCAGTGGTGAGGAAGGTTCTCAAGCCAAGCACGTGATAGGCCTGCTGGATGAACTGGGGCAACGCTCCTTCGCCCAGTCCCAAGGCTTCGAGCATTTCGGCGCGGTCTTCTTCATCCAACTGGGCGGCTTCAGCCTCAAGCTGGATGCTGGCACCAAAGACAGAAGCGATCTCACCAAGCTCGGCCTTCACCGGAGCAATAACAGACTCGATCTCTCCCAACTGTTCTTCGCCGACATTGACAATGGCCAGCACCGGCTTGTTGGTGAGAAGGAACCACGGCTTGAGTTCTTCACGGTGCTCGTCGCTGAGGTCACTGCGATAGATCGGTATTCCTTCTTCGAGAATCGCCAAGGCAGCCTCAGCGGCATCAACCTCGGGTTGCAGCGATGCATCAGCTCGCGCTGCCTTTCGCTTCTTGTAAATCTGTTTCTCGACCACATCAAGGTCCGCCAGCGTCAGCTCGATTTCGAGGATGCGGAGATGCTCCAACGGGTCACTCGGCCCAGGCACGTCATCGTCCTCAAAAGCTCGCAGCACAAAAACAATGGCATCGACTTCGCGTATGCCAGCCAAGAACTTGTTGCCAAGTCCCTCACCCTTGCTCGCACCCTCGACCAGGCCCCCAATGTCATTGAACTGGACCGAGGCGTGCACGATCTTCTTGGTCTTGCTCATGATCGACAGCGCATCCAACCGCTTGTCAAAGACTTTTGCCACTCCGACATTGGGGTCAGTAGTGGCAAAGGCGTAGGGGGCAGCCAAAGCGCTCCCACCAGTCAGTGCGTTGTAGAGCGACGATTTTCCTGCGTTGGGCAAGCCAACAAATCCAAACTTTTCCATACGTCGTGCAGGCTAGGTCTGAAGTGAGCCTCCGCCTCCCCCGACACAACAAGTCCGAAAGCTTCAATCCGCCATCGAAACAGCCAGCCACCCGATGCCTCTCCTAACCTGGTCTGGGTGAGCATCAATCCAACATCGGAAATCACCTCGCATCTGGATGCCATCGATCGAGTCATCTATTGTCTGGATCGCTCGCTGGCACCGGTTCAGAAGACACGCGCCTTCAGCAAAGGGCGGGCGATTCTCGCCGCAATCGAACCTGCAGAACTTCGCCAGCTTGCCGAATCCAACTCACTCACCAAGCTGGATGGGATCGGCAAGTCCTTGGCCTCTGTTGCTTCTGCCGCCCTGCTCGGTCAGCCAAACACCTACCTCGAGGAGCTGGAAGCGAGAACGAAGATTGAAATCGAGGGTGGTCTCGATCTACGACAGCAGTATCGCGGCGACTGCCACAGCCACTCGACCTGGTCCGACGGCGGTGCTTCAATCCTGACAATGGCATTGGCAGCACGAGATCTCGGACACTCCTATCTCGTCCTCACCGACCACTCGGCTCGCCTCACCATTGCTCACGGACTTTCTGAAGAGCGACTGGAGAAGCAATTGGCGGAAATCCAATCGATCAATGAGGGACTTGCGGCCCAGGAAACAGAACAGCCATTGGCACAACCAGATGGGCCATTTCGGATTCTGAGTGGGATGGAGGTCGACATTCTGGAAGATGGCACCTTGGATTTGTCCGATGAGATGCTCAGCAAGCTCGACATTGTCGTAGCGTCCGCCCACTCCAAACTGGCTCAACCTTCAGACGTCATGACCAAGCGACTCGTTCGGGCGGTCGCGAACCCCCACGTGGACATCCTGGGACATTGCACCAATCGCAAGGTCATTCCCGATCAGCGGGCTCGACGTGGCGGCGGAACCCGCAAGCAAAGCACTTTTGATCCCGACTATGTCTTTGCTGCCTGCGCCAAATACCGCACTGCGGTCGAGATTAATTGCCGGCCCGAACGACAAGATCCGCCCGACGATCTCCTGGACATCGCTCTGGGCTGGGATTGCGAGATCGCCATCAACTCCGACGCCCACGCGCCAGGCCAGCTGGAGTGGATCAACTATGGCTGTGAGAAGGCCGAACAGCACCACATCGATCCCGACCGAATTCTGAATCTGCTATCAGCGGATGAACTGATTGCCCGGGGGCAACCGGATTCATCCTCCTGAGCTATCGGACCCCGGCTGTCTCACCGAAACCAACCGCAATCAGCTCCCGCAAATCCTCGGCCGCTACGGCTCCGGCGTACAGGAATCCTTGTGCCAGGTGACAGCCAACCGCCTGAAGCGCGTTCACTTGATCCAAGCTTTCGACACCAAGGGCAATGGTGGTGATCCCAACAGCGTTGGCGGCCGAAACCAATTCGGCAACACGATCCTGTCCAGCCGAACTTGCCGCCGTGGTGATGGAGCGATGCAGCTTCACATAGTCGACAGGCAGGGTCTCAAGCAAGGTAGTTGACGACATCAAGCTGCCAAAACCGTCGACACCGAGGCTGAACCTTGGTCGCACCAATTCAGCTAGCCGCAAGAAGGCGCCACGGTTATCCTCGACGACGGATTCGGGAACCTCGACCGCGATTCGACCAGCAGGAATACCCGGATCCTCAGCCAACCTGATGAGGGTTTGCAGAAGAGCCTCATCTTCAAGTTGGGTCCCCGAGAGGTTCACCATGACTTGAAAATTCGCTTCGCTGGATCGGAGTAGATCCGAAAGCTGCTCGTTTACACCCTCGACAACGAGTGAACCAAGAGCACCCATCAGACCACTGTGCTCGGCGGCAGTAATCACTTCCATGGCGGACAGTCCTACCTCGCCACCAAGGCGCAACAGAGCTTCAGCACCGACCACAGCACCAGTCGGCATGTCTACGACTGCTTGGTAGGCGAAACGCACATCACGCCGGTCGATTGCTCGCCGAAGTTGGCGCTCGACGACGAGTAATCGCTGAGATCGTGCTCTCAATTCCTCGTCATGGACAGCGACTCGGTTTCGGCCCCGGCCTTTGGCCAGGTAAACGGCTGTTTCAGCAGCACTCAGTAGCTCATCGCCGCTCTGGCCGCTCTCAGCCAATGCCACCCCGATGCTGGCGGTGAGGGCAAGGGCATGGCCAAGGTCGGACAGGGTGGCCACCGCTAGCCGCACTCGGTCAGCCAGCTCTTCCGCACTACCACTGCGGCCCAATTCTGAGGCAACAATCACGAACTCATCTGAGGGAAGCCGGAAGAACAGATCTGTTTCTCGCATCGTGGACCGAATGGTGTCGCTTACGACTTCAAGAAGGCGCAGGGCCTCGATGTTTCCAACGAGGTCGTGCACGACCTTGAAGCGATCCAGGTCCACATAGAGGACTGCGACCTTGTGTGCTTTCGAGTCTCCGGTGCTCGCAGCTGTTGCTTCTGACGCCAGCTGGAGGGCCGCATCGATAACCCCAATGACTTCGACTCGGTCTGTTACCTGGGTACCGCCAGTTGCCCCTTCAATGGCGACGACAGTGACGAAGCTGACGCCCATCTTGGTTGCTGCCCCGATCAGGAGCAGTTCGACGAGTTCCTTGGTGCCATCCGAGAGCAACATGCCACGATTCCGCTGCCAGGATTCATCAATCTCAGGTAGGAGGGCTTCGTCGTCACCGGCCTCAGCAGACCAATGGGAGTCGAGCAATTCTTGGACCCCGAAACGTGACGTCCAGCCCTCACTGCTCCAGAGAATCTGTCCACTTGACCGGTCAACGACGGCCATCGAAAGGCCGACGGCGGCAACCGCAACCGATAGCCCTTCAATCACCATCTCCGCCGTTAAGTCGGGTTGGATCGAAGGATCTAGTCCGTCGGACTCCCGATTCATGTAGGACTGAGTGAGCGCTCCGTCCCCAAGCAAGCGAGAGTCCATCCGCCGGTCACCACCTGCAGAAGTCTCTTCCGACGACTTCCAGTCTGGCAACGAGCCGCTCGCTGATTCGTTCGTAGCTAATCCCGGCTCAATGTCGGTCAAGTCAGCAGCCGACAGCTCATCCAGGTTCTCGGCTTCCTCAAAAGACTCGAGCACCTCCGGAAGTGGCTCATCCGATGGCCCCGCAAGCGCCTCAGGAACAGCAAGCGCCTCAGGAACAGCAAGCGCCTCAGGAACAGCAAGCGCCTCAGGAACAGCAAGCGCCTCAGGAACAGTGCTGCCCGCCACGACTTCCGCGGTCTCAGTGGCTAAGACTTCAGCATCCAAGGCGTCCATCGACGAAGCGAGTGCCTCAAGCTCAGCGGGGTCCAGAGTCTCTGCTTCCTCACCCTCAGGCACAACCCGATCAGTCGCCCCACGAACTCTCGCATCCCAGCTTCGAACCACAACGGCTCCCTTGTCGTTTCCAAACTGCACCTGGCAGCCCGCCTCAGGAATCAATTCCCGAACCGGACCAACAAATTCAGCCACTACTCGTCAAACTTGTTCTACCTGTCGGCTCCTCCAGCCCAGAATCAAGCCCGACTCCCCCAGGAACCCCCCTCGCAAGAAGAGGGGGAGAACGGTTGTTGAGTCGCTAGCCTCACTGACCTATGTCTAAGCGCCGCAAGAAGAAACGCCTGGCCGCCCGCCGCAAGAAGGCGAACCACGGTCGGAAGCCAAACGCAGGACGCTAGTCAAGCCTCGAACGACCGGATGTGCCGTGCTGTCCAAATGCTGGCCACCGGAGTCATCGATTGCGCGTCAGGATTGGGCTAGTCAAGCGTTGAAATAGACGGTGAGGTCCCGTTGATAGTCGGCGAGGCGCTGATTTGCGCGCTCTTGAGCATCTGCGAGGGCGTCACTATCGTCGCCCACTGGCTCGACAATCTCGATGTATGCCTTCAGCTTCGGTTCGGTCCCGCTAGGTCGAATGATGACCCTGCTTCCATCGGCATAGTTCAACACCACCCCGTCAGCAGCGGGCAAGGTTTCGCCAAGTGACAGATCAAGGAACGCCTCAAGTTTGGACCCACCAAGCGATGTTGGTGGGTCGGTTTGGGCCAGCCCCATTAGCTCTTGGCGCTTCGTTACACCATCGACACCAGGCAACCGAACGGTGACAGGGCCGGTCACATAAACACCATGTTCTCGAGACAGCTGATCCAGCCGATCCCACACGGTGCTACCAGACCTCTTCAAACCCGCCAGTAGCTCGGCGGCAACCAGGGCGGCAGAAATCCCGTCCTTGTCACGAACAGCACCTCCGACGCAGTAGCCAAGCGCTTCTTCATAACCAAGCACAAACCGTAATTCAGGCCTCTCGACGATTGGACGAGCCACCCACTTGAATCCCGTCAAGGTTGTTGCACTCTCGATACCAGCCGCAGCAGCAATCTGGCTAACCAGACGACTGGACACCAACGAATTCGAAACGATTCGGTCAGAGCCTGACCCCTGTGCGATCAAGTAGTCCGCCAGCAGTATTCCGACCTGGTCGCCAGACAAAGCAATATGGCTTGGACCACCGTCGTCTGGCTCGCGCCTCTTTACAGCCAGAGCAAGCCGATCAGCATCAGGGTCGTTGGCAACAACAGCATCAGCATCGTGCTGCTGGGCAAGGGCCAGAGCAAGGTCCAGGGCGCCTGCCTCTTCTGGGTTGGGAAAGGCAACGGTGGGAAAGTCAGGATCAGGGTCGAACTGTTCTGGAACCAGGATCAGCTCGGGGAAGCCAGCCTGGCCCATTGCCTGCACCATGTGTTCGCCTCCGACCCCATGCATGGCTGTGTAGACCAGGGTGACAGACCGGTCATTGGAAACACAAGCGGCCACGGAGGCGTCCAGGTGAGCCTGGGCGACCTCGGGGCCGAGGACAGTAATTCGCTCATCATCCGCGGAGGCGAGAACCAGAGGCTCCTCCAAGCATTTTTCGATACTGGCCGCCACCTCTGCGTCAGCCGGACTCACAAGCTGGATGCCATCAGCGAGGTACAGTTTGTAACCATTGTCAGCCGGGGGGTTATGGCTGGCCGTGATCATGATGCCAGCATCCGCTGACTGACTCAGTACTGCAAATGCCAGCACAGGGGTCGGTAGCGGGCGCGGCAGGAGTTCTGCTTGACCGCCCGCTCCAGCCACGACTCTGGCAACGTCGCTGGCAAAGTCCGCAGAGTGATGGCGAGCGTCATAGCCAATGACAACCTTGGCTCCGGGCTTGAGCCATCGCATAAGGCCAGCGGTCGTTTGGCGAACCACAAGCCGATTCATCTGTCTTGGACCAGGGCCCATCTGCGCCCGCAAGCCGGCGGTGCCAAAAGCGATCCGGCCATCGAACATGTCAAGAAGCTCGTCGGAGTCAGACTCCAACAAGTCAGAGACCTCGTTGCGCGTCTGCGGATCAGGATCCGCAGCCATCCAATCCTGGGCCGCCAAACGAATTGCTTCAGGGATTGAGGTCACGACCAGAGTATGGCCCAGCTTTTGAGAGCTTGCTCCTAGGGTCGCGGGATGAATCCGGTCGCCTCCCTCCCCAATCTCGTTCGGCAGTCCTGCACGAGAGTCTGTGAGTCTGCTGCCCTGGTTGCCCTCAATCCCGATCGGCTCGCTTCGATCGGATCGGAGCTTCTGACGCTGGCCAAGCGAGACGGCTCGGAAACGACGACCGATGTCTTTGGCAACCCTTCCAGAAAGGACACTTCCAACCCAGAAGTATCCATGATGAGGGAACGGTCCAGCCTCCTCATATTCGCTCTTGACGCCATCAATTTCGGGTCGGGCTATCACGACATCGTCGACAAGCGTCCCGAGCTTTCCGGCGCACGATCGATGGAAGCCAATCTTCGAGAGTTTGACGAAAGGGAAGGGCCCCTCACTCCGGACGTTCTGCGAACACTGTCGGATACACGATGCGCGACCATCTTTCGACAGGAAATGGAAGGATCTCGCCACGCCGAAGGCAAGGCAGAGCTTATGGCGCTGTTCTCTTCGGCATTTAGTTCTCTTGCCGCCTGGCTCGACACCTACGACGGAAAGGCACTGCACGCCATCGAAGCTGCCAACGGCTCAGCCGTCACATTGGCCACAATGCTATTGGAGATGCCCTTCTACCGTGACAAGGCAGACCATTTTGGTGCGCCCGTGCATTTCTACAAGCGTGCTCAGATCACCCCGGCAGACCTCCAGCGGGAGTTGGGTGAGCCTCTCTTCAACGACCTGGACAAGCTGACCGCTTTCGCTGACAATCTGGTGCCTCATGTTTTACGCATCGACGGAGCCATCATTCTTGACCGCAGGCTTGAGAAGCAAATCAACAGCGGCAAGCTCCTGCCCGCAGGCTCACCGGCAGAGATCGAGATACGAGCCGCTGGAATCGAGGCAGTCAGACTGCTGGCGCAGCTAACGGGGAGAACCGAAACGGACCTGGATCTATTGCTCTGGACCCAAGGCAGCCAGCCCAAGTACAAGCAAGTCCCACGCCATCGTTGCCGCACAGTCTTCTACTGATGACCAAACCCGTCAAAGAGACTCGATTCGATGAGGTTTCTCCTGCTCTTGTTGCTAGGTAAGGCTCCCCAACCCTGTGCACAATCACCTAGCAGGACCGCTTCACTGACTTTGAGCGAAACGTTACACTTTGCACCATGGGGGCAAACCAACCTGATGGAATGACAACCGGAGCGATAGCGGGACCGATGGACGTTCAACCATGAGCCTCACTGAGCGTCATGTGCGACGCCCACGTTTGCCGACCGGTCAGCCGACTCTCGTCATGCTCGGCTCTGACGATCCAACCTTACTAGCTCCGCTGGATCGACTACTTCACGCAGAAGCCAGTCGCCTTGATTTACGATCAAATGCCTTGTGGACCGAGGTCCGTGATGGATCAGCGTTCTTGCAAACTGTCATCGAGGCCATGGACGGCGACCTTGCTCAGGTTCGCTTCGCATTCGCCGCTCCTCACGCCACCGTGCAAGAATTGCTTCGCCATGCCCTGCTCGCTTCGAGTCTGGACCTGCTTGCCAGCCAGCTGGAATTGAGCCCGGCCGAGGCTCCCCAGTACCAGGTTCGATACCAGCCAATCGTCTCCCTGAGTGATCGCTCAGTTATTGGATTTGAAAGCCTCATCAGGGCCAATAGCCACGGCGACGCTGTCTCTGCTGATGAGTTGATCAATCGAGCACTCGCTGGTGGCTGGATTGCTGAACTCGACGATCTCGGGCGTTCACTGGCAATCGAAGGGATAGGCCCATGGCTTGGTGAGGGTCTCCTGTTTCTGAACGTGATGGCTCCGGACGGGGCATTCGATGAAGCGGCTGTGCATCGAACGATAGCGAAGGCCCAGGACGCCGGACTATCGGCGGATCAGCTGGTACTGGAAGCCGTTGAGCGAAACCGCTACTCGTCGATGACCGAAGCCAGCGGGCAGGTTGAAGGCTTCCGTCAGCAGGGTGTGCGAATCGCCGTAGATGACGTCGGCGATGGCTATTCGAGTCTTCGTAAAGTGGTTTCGTTCAAACCAGACATTGTGAAGATCGCCGGCAGCCTGGCGAGAGATCTGGGCAAGCCTGAGGGGCAGGCCGTTGTGCGCGCCATCGTTGACCTGGCTCATGAGACTGGAGCTTGGGTGGTGGCCGAGAACATAGAAACGGCTACCCAGGCTCAACAGGCCCGTGACCTCGGCGTCGATTGGGGCCAAGGCCACTTCTTCGGTGCCCCCGGTTTGCCTTAATCCACCAGGCTGAGCCCTCGCCAGCATGTCTGCCATGCCTGGCGATATTGGACTTGTCGAGCACTCACAACTGAAAGTGGCTGGCGGAGAAGGGGCGACTCTTCCCCGCCAGCGCATCTAGTTTCTAGCGGGCAATTTTGCAGTCTCCACACCAACAGCTCAAGCTGAACGAGAAAAAATGTTCAAGCTGTGAACAAATCATGAACAATGGCTACATTCAGCGGTGTTTGACTCAATCAGAAATTGTTGATATCCGTCTCAAAATTGTTGAACCCGGTCGACTTTTGACGATTTGAACTTGCGAAGCAGCCAGAACTAGGCCAATTCGGCCAATTCTTTCAATGATTGGATTGGCCGAGCACCAACGTGAGCAATCACTTCGGCCGCGGCAAGTGATCCGAGGTAGCCACAGCGGGCAAGATCGAAGCCTTTCGCCACCCCATACAGGACCCCGGCGGCGTATTGGTCGCCAGCCCCGGTGGTGTCAACAACCGCAGCTATCTCTTCGGCTTCGACAGCCAAGACCCCGTCAGGGGTCACCAGCAATGAGCCTTCCTTGCCCAAGGTGATGCAGCCAAGTTCGACTTCGGACCGAACCATGTCAACCGCAGCCTCAAGGTCATCGGTTTCGTACAGCGAGGCCAACTCTGCTCGATTGGCAAAGAGGATGTCGACGGGTCCGCGAACAAGCTCACGGAACTCCTGATGGTGGCGATCAACACAAAACGTGTCCGAGAGAGCCAAGGCCGATTTGCGACCAGCAGCCCGAGCGATATCCATTGCCTTACGAATGGCCTGCTTTGCCGACTCAATATCCCAAAGATACCCCTCACAAAACACAACTCGGCCAGAGGCGACGATCTCGGGGGATACGTCGTCGGGGGCTAGTTGAGAGGACACTCCCAGGTAAGTGTTCATTGTTCGATTGGCGTCGGGCGTCACCAGTATCAGGCACCGGGCTGTTGCTGGACCATCCTCGCTGCCTGCCACTTCATAGCTCACTCCACTCGCCCGCATGTCGTGAGCAAATACTCGACCGAGCTGGTCGTCCGCAACCTTGCCGACAAAAGCAGAGCTGCCACCAAAACTGGCAATACCCGCCATGGTGTTGGCCGCGGAGCCACCAGACGATTCGATACCTGGACCCATATTGGCGTACAGGTCATGCGCCCGCTTCTCATCAATGAGCGTCATCGAATTCTTGGTCATCTTCTGCTCAACCAGGAACTCATCCGTTGCCTGTGTGATCACATCAACGATGGCATTTCCTACACCAACTACGTCGACTTCCTGAGGCTTGTTTCCACCCATGTCGCTCTTCCGATCTGGCTTGGTGTTTGATTCGCGATGGGACTCAGTAACTGACAGTGCATCAGCTGACAGTAAGCCCCACCAGCACGTGAACCTAGCGTGTCGATACCCTCATCGGTGTGTCTGCAGATCATTCAACCTCCCAAGAGCCCACCATCAGCAACGAGTCCGACTCGACTGGCCCGAACCGGTACCGCTTGCCGGACTCCGCGGTGCCAACTAACTACCAGTTGCGAATTGTTCCTGACCTTGAACAAAAGAAGTTCAGCGGCTCGGTCATCATCACCGTCACGGTCCTCCGCCCGAGTGAGTCTCTCATTCTCAACAGTGATGCGCTAGATATTGGTGCGGCCAAGGTCGATGGCAAGAACGTGACGTTCACGCTGGATCCTGAGCTAGAGCGCCTCACCCTGCACCATCAGACCATTCCGGGAGAGGTCGTTGTTGAGCTGGAATTCAGTGGCGAGTTCGACCCCCAGCTCGTTGGCTTCTACCTGAGTGCATTCACCGATTCTGAGGGAACAGACCGGGTACTTGCTTCGACTCAATTCGAGTCCACCTATGCCAGGAAGGCCTTCCCTTGCTGGGATGAACCTGCACTCAAGGCGACCTTTGATCTGACACTGGTCGCTCCCCCCGGGATGACGGCCATCGCCAACACCGGTGAGATCGCACGCGAACAAGTCGAGGGTGGAACAACAATCACCTTCGCCACCACAATGGTGATGAGTACCTACCTTGTTGCCTATGTTGTCGGACCGATCGAGATCACTGAGCCCGCTGACATCGACGGCACCCCGTTGCGAGTCGTGCACGTGATCGGAGCTGGATCCACCACCGTTGCCAGACGAAAGGAACTGTTGACCGGCGACGAAGCTGGCAGCGCAGCAAATGCCAGCACCGTCACCCCACCAGCAGCTTCCCAACAACAAACGGCCGACGCGACCTCCGCCGAAACAACTACTATCGATCTCACCGCTTTTGCTGCGGAATGCGGTGCCTTCGGCTTGCGCTATTTCAGCGCCTACTTCGGCATTCCTTATCCCGGAGACAAGGTCGATCTTGTTGCCATACCCGACTTCGCCATGGGAGCAATGGAAAACCTCGGCTGTATCACCTTCCGAGAATCACTGCTTCTTGTTGACCCCGAGGCCAGTACACAGTCCGAGCTGCAGCGTGTCGCCGATGTCATCTTCCATGAACTGGCCCACATGTGGTTCGGTGACCTGGTCACCATGAAGTGGTGGAACGGACTCTGGCTGAACGAGGCGTTTGCCACCTTCATGGAGATGCGCTGCACCGATGCGTTCCGGCCCGAGTGGCAACGGTGGGTCGACTTCGGCTTATCCCGGACTGCAGCCTTTGACGTTGATGCGTTGGCATCGACTCGGCCAATCGAGTTCGATGTGATCAGCCCGGACGACGCCGAAGCCATGTTCGACGTGCTCACCTATGAAAAAGGCGCCGCCGTTGTCCGGATGCTGGAGCAGCACCTCGGGGAGGGCCCGTTCCGATCCGGCATCCGACGCTATATGGCGGAGAATGCCTACGGCAATACTGAAACCACCGACTTGTGGGATGCCATCGAGGCAGAAACCAACGAGCCTGTTCGGGCCATCATGGATTCCTGGATATTCCAGGGTGGAGCCCCAGTAATCCACACCGAGCTAGCAGCCAACGGCCGATCAGTGAGCTTTAGCCAGGAGCGATTGCACTACCTAGGGGGCGACGAGGTTTCGGACCAGAACTGGATGGTTCCGATCCGCTACCGCTGGAAGCCCGTTGACGGTGATCCGATCACCGGACGCATTTTGTTGGATAGCGACGAGACTGAGGTCGAACTGCTGAGCGAGTCCGCTGAAGAAAGCGGATCTAACGGCGTCCAGTGGCTCGTCGCCAATGCTGATGGGGCCAGCTACGTCCGTGTGGTCTATCCACCTGAGGCCCTAGACACTCTTGGTTCGGTGGCCTTTGAAGCTCTTGCCCCAGTCGAACGCTACGCACTGATCGATGATGCTTGGGCCGCCGTGCTATCTGGCTTGATGAGCGCAGCGTCATTCCTCTCACTACTGGAGTCCTTGACGGCCGAAGGCGATCGCTCGGTTTGGCAACGGATCCTCACCGGATTCAGCTCGATTGGCCGATTGTTGGATGGCGAAGCCAAGGCCGTGTTTGAGGCCATCGCCCACGATGCTTTCGCTCCTGCCCTGGCTGGCTTGACCCTGTCCCCCCAGGATGACGACGACGACCGCTCACGCCAGCTGCGCGGTGATCTCATCCGGGCCATGGGCACGACTGCCAACGATGAGGAAATTCAGCGCGAAGCCCAGCGAACAGTTTCGGAGGGACGACGCAATCCAGACTCGGTAGAAACATCAATCATGGCCGCGGCCATTGACGTTGTGGCCTCCCTTGGGGATCAAACCGATCTGGACGATTTCTTGGCCGCCGCCGACGAAGCAGCAACCCCGCAGGAGCATTTGCGCTATCTCTACGCAACCGCGGACTTCCCTGACTTTGAGCAGTTGCAGGTAGTCCTGAACATGGTTCTGAACGGCGATGTTCGCTCGCAGAACGCCTACCTCTGGGTCAATCGGGCTCTGCGAAACCGAGCCAATGGTCCACAAGTTTGGGAGTTTGTGCAACAGAACTGGGACGCACTTATTGCGATCGTTCCCACCAGTGCTGTCGCCCGAATGGTCTCGGGCCTGGCAACACATACCGCCGAGGGAGCTGCCGATCAGGTCGCCGCCTTCTTCGCTGCCAACCCTGTTCCTCAGGGAGAACAAAACATCTTGCAGATCCAGGAACGACAACGGGTCGGCACCGCCTTACGTGCTCGCGAGGCCGTCTTACTCAACGCCATCCTGGCCCCTCGGTGAGGTTTCCGGCGTCACCCTTGGCAATCTGGGCGATCGAGGATGACGCCGTACAGGTGGTGTGGGGTGATCTGCCTCCCGGGGAGGTCCAGGCCGAAGTTGGCAACCAAACTGCGGCTCTTGACCACGTAGGTGGAGCCGGAGCGCTGGTTGTCAACAATCTCCCACCTTCCAGCAAGCTGCAGATGGTTGTGCGCTCAGCTGCAGGCACGACCGTGCTCAAGTTCACGACCCTGACTCCCCCACCCGGTGAGCGACTGGCTCGAATCGCCACCGTTTCTGACCTCCACCTTGGAGCAGAGCGGTGGGGCTTTCTCAAGACCATGAACGAATCAAAGATGGAGCTGCCGGCCGGGATCGATCCCGCCATAGCGGCAACCCCAGCCTCGATGCGGTGCGCCACCGCAGCCATCGATGAAGCAGTCGCCTGGGGTGCCAGCCAACTCGTCATCAAGGGTGACGCCGCTCACCATCGCACCCCCGAAGCCTTTCAACTCGTCGATCAGTTAGTCGACAAGTTCGCCGATCTACCCATCCTGATGATTCCCGGCAATCATGATGTTGACGACAAGTCCGACATGGACGTTCCGAGCACCTTTGGGCAACGCCAGTTGCCCCTCATTCGGACTCAAGACCATCTGGATTTGCCTGGTCTCCGCCTCGTCGCAACCGATAGCACCATTGACAACACTGGCCCCGGAACCATCAACGAGAACCGTAGTGAGCTACTGGACTTGGTCGCGGGCTCACCAGACCCCGTGTTGCTGGCAATACATCACCACTTCCAGCCGCGGTCCTATCCCACCTACTGGCCCCTCGGCATTCCAGCTCCGGAATCGACGGACTTCCTCACCGACCTGGGCCGGGCCAACAAGAACACCCTGGTGACTTCAGGACACACCCACCGCAACCGGGTACGGCACCACGGTCCGGTTCTGTTGACCCAGGTGGCCTCGACCCGGGACTGGCCCGGAGTTTGGGCTGGCTACACCATCTATGAGGGTGGCATCAGCCAGGTTGTGCGGCGGATCGCGCAACCGGGCGCCATCCACTGGCACGAGTACTCCAAGGACGCGGTCGGTGGCATCTGGCGATACTGGTCAAGTGGACCAATGAAGCAGCGCTGTCTCAGCCACTCCTGGACGTGAACCCTCGCCATGCTTGGGCTAGGCGATCCAGGCCCTCCATCAGTTGGGACTCGGGTCGGTCAAAGCAGAGTCGGATGAAGTGATCGGCTTCGCTGGCAACTGAGGCCGAGGCGCCAGTGGCAATCGTGACACCATGTCGGACAGCAACCTGGGCCAATGGCTCGGCATGAGGCCCGGGAAGCTCGATCCACATCGAGAGCCCACCGAGGGGAATCGTCAGTCTCCATTCTGGCAGCTCCCGAGCCAGATACTGACTAGTCGCGGCAGCCCGCAACGACAAGGTCTCTTGGCGAACCTTGGCCACCTGATCGAAGCTGGCCAAGACACCAGCGGCAATGACTTGCGAAGGGATTGAACTTCCAAGGTCGTCTGACAATCGCGCTCGCACCAAGCGCTCCAGGAGCGAATGAGGAGCTCGAAGCCAGCCAATGCGGAGGCCACCCCATCCCAGCTTTGACAGGCTCCCGATCGCCAACACCGAAGCATGTTTGACCCTTCCAGCCAGTGGCGTTGGGCGCGAGCCGTCATAGCGCAAATCAGCCAACACCAAGTCTTCCAACACGGTCAGGTTCAGCTCGTCGCAGACCGTGGCCAGCGAGCGCAACTGCCAATCGTCCATACCGAACCCAGTTGGGTTGTGCACCGCTGTTTGCAGATAAGCAATCGATAGATCGTGCTCATGAACAAGGTGCCGCAGCTCAGTGGTGTCAATTCCGCCCCCGGCCCGGGGCAAAGGAACCGGCTTCAAGCCACGTGCAGAGAGAAGGTCAAAGATGCCGGGATAGGTGGGCTCATCAACGAGCACACTGTCACCTCGATTAGTAAGCATGTTGAGGGCCAACGCCAAGCCATGCTGAGCCCCATTGGTGATCAGGACGTTCTCCAACTCGGTAGGCAAGCCGCCCAAAGCCAAGCGCTCGGCGACGGCTAGGCGAAGGGCGGGCAACCCGGCTGGCGTGTAACCATGTCGGGGTCCGGCGCGAAGCAGCGCGGCCAGGTCAACCTCAACCTGAGGGAGGGCTCGAGCATCAGCGGGAACCGACGCAGCAAGATCAATTGCCCCAACTGGGACACTGCCTCGTCCCAAGATACCCGGCAACACCGTTGCTCCTGGATCCTGTGCCCCTGGACCGTGCGCCGCTGAGGAGCCAACAACTCGGGTTCCGCTACCTTGTCGCGACTCCAGAACCCCGCGGGACTTGAGATCGTTCATGGCCGCGGTGACGGTTGAGCGACTAACGGAAAGCGAACGGGCCAAAGCCCGTTCAGCTGGCAAGGTTGCCGCCGCAGGCAGAACACCAGACTCGATGACGTCCAGCATGGCTTCGGCCAGCTTGGTATGGAGGGGAACACCACGACCAACGGACCAATCACCCAACATATTGATGAGCGCATTCGTCCCGACCCGCTGACTCACAGACACGCGGACTCCCGGCCAGATCTTGTTTGGCCACATGTCGTTTGACCACATGTCGTTTGACCACATGTCGTTTGACCAGCGCGGCCGGATATCGCCATGCCTCCACCGTAGACGAAAGTGGCCCAGCAACACCCAGGCCAATTACTCAAAGTTGGCCCGTGACGCAGGGAACGATCCGCTTCAAGCTCAGGTATGGCTCTTACCGACCTGCTTCACCAGCCCGACAGTGTCACCAACCGGTTCACCTCATCCGTCATCCGAGATCTTCTAGTTCATGCTCGACAGCCGGATGTGATCTCCTTGGCCGGAGGGCTGCCGTCTGAATTTGCGCTCCCAGTTGAACGAGTCGGCGTTGCCATGGACAAGATCCTCAGCCAGCGCGGGACGGCCGCCTTGCAATATGGCTTGACCGCTGGCGAGCCCGAGCTCCAGGAGCAGTTGGCGGCAGCTGCGCCCTATCGACGCGAACCCGATCAGATCGTGGTTACTGCTGGCTCTCAGCAAGCTCTTGACCTCGTCATTCGGGTTATGGCCAGCACGGACCGACAAGCCAACATTGCTGTTGTTGAAGATCCCGGCTACTTGGGTGCGTTGCAAGCCTTTCGGGGCCACGGCTACACCCTGGCTCCGATTCCCGTCGATGAGAACGGCCTCGACGTTCAACTGCTGTCAGCCAAACTGAAGGCCGGTCTTCGGCCTCGGCTCTGCTACATCAACCCGTCGTTCCAGAACCCCACTGGGGCATCTCTCTCGCCCGAACGAGCCTCCACGTTGGTGCTGCTGGCCGAACGATACAACTTCGTCATTCTGGCCGATGATCCATACGTCGAGCTTCACCTGGATGCTGGCCGGCCAAAGCCCCTACCCCAGAGCGAGATGGTGGCCTACCTCGGATCAACGTCCAAGACCCTGTCTCCCGGCCTACGAGTCGGATGGCTGGATGCCGATCCCGCCTTAGCCTCCGTGGTCGCTCTGGCCAAGCAGCCGGTCGATCTGCAAACATCGACCCTGAACCAGCTACTGGTGGCCGAACTCATGAGCGACCAGGCCTGGTGGTCCAGGCACACCGATGCTTTGCGAGCCGACTACCGGATCCGACGTGCCGCGCTGACACAAGCTCTTCGGCACCATCTTCCTCATTCGACCATTGCCAAACAGGGCGGCGGGTTCTTCCTCTGGGTATCGGTCAATGAAGGTGATGGCGGTGAGCATCGGAGTTCCCCTCTTGACATGACGGAGTTACTTCCGAAGGCAGTCGAAAATGGCGTGGCCTATGTACCGGGAGATGCTTTTGCCGTCGCCACAAAACGACCGGGCACGCTACGCCTGTCCTATTCCAGCGGAGACCCTGAGCTATTCGATGAAGCCCTGTCCCGTCTGGCGTTGACATTGTCCTAGGAGGACCTTGCCTGAGCTACACCAAGTTTCTCCAACGGAAGAACAAGCCGGACACGTCCGCCAGGGCCGGCTTCGATACTCACCGAACCGCCGTGAGCCTGGATCAGGGTCTGAGCAATGGCAAGGCCGAGACCGGCTCCACCGTGGCGAGACCGCGCCGGGTCATGCTGGCTAAAACGCTCAAAAGCTCGGGGAAGGAAATCCGCATCAAATCCTGGGCCATCATCAGAAACCTGCACAATTACCGAACCGCCCTCAACTTCAACAGCGACGACAACGCCGCCCCCGTCGGGTGAATGTCGAATGGCGTTGTCGACCAGGTTTCGAAGCACCCGGCCAATAGCAGTTGCATCGCCTCGGACCGGGACCGCCTGATGCAGGACCGCCTGCAGCCGAACCTGTCTCTCCGAAGCCGTCGGCCCCATAGCTTCCAGAGCTTCATCAACCAGTTCGGCCAGATCCAACGACTCAGACTGCAAGGCCAGGTTGCCACTGTCTGCTCTGGCCAAGAGGAAGAGATCTTCGACCAGGCGGTTCAGCGCAAGCACGTTCTGTCTCATGGCCGGAAGATGCTCATCAACCTCGGCGATGCCATCTTCGATGGCATCAATGGAGACCAGCAAGGACGCAAGCGGCGTTCGTAGATCATGGCTCAAGGCGCTCACCACAGACTGCCGCTCATCGTCAGCTGCGGATCGTTCTGCTTCGGCTCGAACCAGCGAGCGGCCAAGTTCATCCACGGCGGAGGCCAGCTCACCCAGTTCGTCTTGGCGATCAATGTCGGTCCGAGCTGATCGTTGACCGGCGGCGATGGCGCTCACGGTTGTGGCCACCTTTCCGAGATCATTGGCCAATGGCCGTGCCAGGCGCCAGCCAACAATGATGGCAGCTACACCGGACAGGATCGTCACCGTCAGCACATACCCGGCATCATGGCCTGACAGGGTCATCGCTCCGGTTCCAACAAGAGCACCAACGATGGCCAGCATTGGCCCAACCAGGGCGAGCACGGGAACAGAACGCCGCAGGGAGAGTCTGCCCATGAGGATCGGTAACCCCAGCGCTACGACGACAGAAAGAGCGACGACAACCACGATGAAGAGGGTCAGGCTCTGACCGTCATCCATCATGTCGTTCTTGTCGACTGTCTGTAGAAGCTGAACTGTCTGGCTACCGAGCAAGAGCATCACGGATCGAACCGATAGCCAACGCCATACACCGTTACCAGATGCACCGGGTTGGCCGGATCGGCTTCGAGTTTTCTTCTGAGGCGCCGCATGTGAACCGTCACGGTGCCCGGGTCTTGCCAATCCGGACTTGATCCCCAAACGTCGCGCAACAGATCGGCCCTACTATGAACCTCTCCGGGCGTGCTGGCAAGCTGTGCCAATAGATCGAATTCTTTGGGAGTTAGCTCGACCTCAACTTCATCCTGGTGGAGCCGTCGGCCGCTGAGATCGATTTCCATATTTCCGACCGTGATTGATTCTGGACCGCCGGACCCGGCACGCCGCAGGACGGCACGAACTCTGGCGGCGACCTCGCGAGGCGAGGCGGGTTTGGCCAGGTAGTCATCGGCTCCTAACTCGAGACCAGCAACCCGCTCAGATTCCTGTCCCTTGGCGCTCAGCACGATGACCGGGACCTGATCTCCTGAGGCCCGCAGCCGTTTCAAAACTGTAAGGCCGTCGACACCGGGAAGCATCAGGTCCAAGACAACAAGATCTGGTCGCTTCTTGGCAAGTTCGGCCAAGGCCTCGTTACCGTCAGCCGCTGTACGCACCCGAAACCCGTCACGCTCCAGATACGAAGCAACGATCTGTCGGACCTGGGGCTCGTCGTCGACTACCAGAACATCTGGCGCCTCGTTCCCTGTCATTTGCCAGCCCTGTTCTGAAGACGCCTGTTCGAGCGATGCTCGTCCAGAAGATGTTTGCTCTGGAGATGATCTTTCACCCAAGAATGCTGCCATGGTTTGATCGAACCAGCAGGTTCCCCCAATCATTCCTTTCAAGAGCAGAGTTCACAGGCTCTTCAGATCCTCAGCAAAACAATCGAGAAGGAGCGGAAGTACGGCCTGGACCGAGTCGGCACATACGTCCCGTTCGGCGACCCACGACCCAATCCGCGCCAATGGGACGACATCGAGAGCAACTACTTCACCATCCGGGCAAGTCATCGGATCATCCGATCGCACCACAAATGCTTTCCCAATGATTCGCATGCCTGGTTGATCGAAGAAGACCGATCCGAGCTCGTCAAGCCGCTGCTCAGCCACGCAGAGCCCCGCCTCTTCGAGTAGCTCTCGTTGCGCGGCCTCTCGCCAACCTTCCCCGACTCCGGCGACTCCACCAAAACAAAGATCCCAATAACCTGCGGCAACATCCTTCCAATCCGCCCGCTTGTGAACAACAAGCTCCAGACGGCTATTGACCACCGCAATGTAGGTGGAACGGTGCCGAAGCGTTCCCCGCCTCATCTCGGCTCGAGTGACTATCTGCTGGACCTTGCCGTGGACATCAACAATCTCAACCAGCTCATCAGCGGGGTCAGCTGTTTCGGGGGTTGGTGCCACAGATTCGGGGTCCGACCTTGTTGCCATCTTGCTAAGCCAACTCTTCGCGGGCCTCATCCAGAGTCCCGCCCCGAAGCAGAATCTGGCGGGCCATGATGGCGTGACGCGGCCGATTCCAGGCGACCGCTCCAACAAAGGCACCATCCTCATCGGAGTAGATCTGCACGAACCGTCGTTCCTCTAAGCTGCCATGAACCAGCTCGGCAGTCTTGCTCGGAACACCGGCCAGTTGGATCTTGCGGTCATATTGATCAGACCAGAACCAAGGAACCGGGGCATAAGGCTCGATATCAGCCTGATCTGAGCTGGCCAGATCCAGCAATGCCAGCAACCGCTTGCCTGCATAGGCCCCTTGCTCGATGGCGTTATCCCACTGCTCAACTCGCATCATCTTGTTGCCATAGCGCTGGTTTGGCCAGCTGGCGATGTCACCGGCAACCACCACTCCAGGTGCGGCGAGGCAGGTGTTGTCACAAACTATGCCGTTGTCCAGTTCGAGGCCTGACCCGACCAGCCACTCGGTGCAAGGGATGACGCCGATTCCGACAACAACCACATCAGTTTCAATGCTGGTCCCGTCGCTGAGCACAACCCTGTCAACTCGACCGGGTTCGCTGTCATCTCCATGTACCTCCTCAACGCCAACACCAAGTCGAACATCCACACCATTGGATCGGTGAAGTTCGGCAATGGCCATGCCAGTTTCGAGATCCAACACCCGTGCAAGCGGGGCTTCGGCTGCTTCGATCATGGTGACCTGGTGTCCCAACTGTTGGGCAGTGGCAGCAACCTCTGCTCCGATGAACCCAGCGCCGATCACACAAACCTTCCGAGGTTGAACAACCTCCCCTTGGGCAAGGTCGGCCCGCAGCGATCGGGCGTCATCCAGGGTTCGCAGAACATGAACCCCCTCTAGGTCAATTCCGGGCAGCGCACGCGGAGTTGCGCCAGTGGCAATGATCAGGCCGTCATAGGCCACGCGTTTGTCGCCAATAGCGACTTCACGATTGGCCAGATCCAGTCCGGTGGCCGGCTGGCCCAACATCCAGGTCAGATCATGCTCGGTCGGATCGACGGCGCCACGCAAGGTGAGTTTTGCTTCATCCCAGGTGCCAGCTAGGAACTGTTTGGAGAGAGGCGGTCGGTCATAGGGGAAGTGAGTTTCGGCTCCGATCATGACAATCTCGCCATCGAATCCCGAGCGTCTCATGGCCTGGGCCGATTGCATGCCAGCCAGGGAGGCACCAACGATCACAACGCGGGGCGGAGTAGTTGTCTGGATCATGCCAGGCAGTTTGTCACACTCCCCACCAGACTCCCCGACACACTCGCCTGGCCAGCTAAAGGAACCCTTAGAAACGGGTATAGCCGCCGTCCATCACGATCTCATCGCCAGTGTGATAGCTCTGGGTTGGGTCAGCCAGGAAGGCTCCAACCGTTCGGAAGTCCTCGGGCACTCCCCAGCGACGGATGGGGGTACGGGCCGTTGTGTTGGTCAAGAAACGTTCGTTCTGGCGTCCGGCTTCGGTCATCTCGGTTTCGGTCCAACCAGGAACGACGGAGTTTGCTCGGATTCCATAGCGGGCAAGTTCGACCGCCAGTCCGCGAATCATGGCTAGCACACCCGCCTTGCTGGACGCGTAGGCCTGAGCTTGTGGGGCGCCATGAATGGCTGAGACAGACGAGACTGCGACCAGCGCTCCCCCATCTCCCTGTTTCACCAAGTGCCTGGACCCTTCACGAAGTGTGAGAAAGACGCCTTCCAGATTGACTGACATGACCCGACGCCAGTCATCCAGGGTCTGCTCAATAAAGGCTCCGCCACCAGATATCCCTGCATTCGCGATCACCGAGTCGAGACGCCCCATTTCCTTGATCGCATCGGCCATGCCTGCGACAACGGACTCTTCATCACTCACATCGACCTGTTGGGTAAGAACACGAGCACCCAGTGGTTGCAGGACCGCAGCGGCTCGGTCCAGCTTGTCAGCATTGGTGCCCCAAATCACCAGATCAGCACCAGCCATGGCGCAACCTTCTGCCATCCCGAGACCGATGCCTCCATTGCCGCCAGTGATGAGAACTACTCGTCCAGATAAGTCAGTCATATGCTCAGTATGCAGTGGAGCGAGCCAGCAAATCCAGCCCGCCACCTAGTCGACCGTGAGCTAAGCGGCCCGAGCTAACTCCAGAACCTCATCGACATCGAATGCCCCGAGCCAAGCTTGGATCGGCTCGCCCTGAGTGGTGACGAGGAGGGCGGCCGGTTGGCCACGGACTCCGTAGTAGCTCCAGGTCTCAAACGATTCATCCCAGATCATGGTCAGCGACTTCGTTCCAGTCGACTCCAAGAACTGCTCAGCCTGATCAAAACTGTCTTGTGCCCCCATACCAATGATGCGGACTTCATCTCCGTGCTCTCGAGCGAACTGCTCGACGGTCGGACCCTCGGCCCGACACGATGGTCAATGAGGCGCCCAGAACCAAAGCAATACCGGACGATCACCACCAGCAAGCTCGGTTGCGATGTTCAGCGTTGCCCCTGTCTGGATGTCGACGACGTCAACATCAGGAAAGAGATGATCGGAAATTGGGGCCACCGGACCGGCAGCAGCCTCATCGGTCGATTCTGAGCCAGCGTCTGCCGCAGTCGCAGTTCCATTGTCGGCCGAGTCAGAATCGCTTGTGGAATCCGATGCACTGGTCACAACCGAGGGCTCACTCGAAGGAGAGCTAAGACCTGCACCCAACTCAGGGTTCGTCGCCCCGCTACCACAAGCCGTCGCCAGCATGCTCACGCCGACAACCATTGCAGACAGTTTTCTTATGCCAACCTTCGGTGCAACAAATTGATGCGAGCGGGTCTGCTCTTGAAATCGGGTACACACGGTTTCAGTCAACCGGCCCGGAGCGGTCATCATTCCGTTTTGGCAGAATCAATGCTGAACAAGTGATGAACGCCGGAACACTGCCGATGAAGGAAGGGTTGACTCCTATCATGACCGATCCAAACTCTGCCGATTCTCAGCCTGCATCCGTGGATCGACAACGCGGTTCCATCTCACCTCTGCGCGGCATCATGACCGGCGTGCTTGCCGGAGCCACAGCCTTATCGGTTGGTGAGCTGGCTGGTGCCATTGCTGCGCCGCGCCCGGGCCCGGTGACTGCGGTATCCAACCGGGTGGTCGACAAGGCCCCCGTGTGGTTCGTCAATTTCGGCAAGGACCTTTTTGGATTGGCCGACAAGCCAGCTCTCTTGCTGGGTACGGTCATCCTGTCGCTGATCGCTGCCGCTGCTCTTGGCTTGGCCTCCCGGTCCAAACCTTCAACTGGTGTTGCTGGCATTGGCTTGTTTGGACTCATCGGATTGATTTCCATGGCAGTAGATGCCCAATCCGGAGTCTTTGCCGCTGTACTTATCAGCGCACTGGCCGTTGCAACTGGTATTGGTGTTCTGCTCATCCTGCAAGGACTAGCAAGCTCTGGGTCCGGCCCTGGATCAGGTCTTAAACCGGTACTGGTCACCAGTCAACCGGCTTCAAGCATGCCTCTCGACATTCCCACTGACCCGGCCGTTGCCCGGCGTTCATTCCTCGGTTTCAGTGCCGTTGTCGGAGCTGGATCAGTTCTCGGTGGAGTAGCGGCCAACTCGCTACGAAGCCGGACCTCGGCCAACGAAGCACGAGATGCAGTCGAGATTATCAAGCCAGAAGTGGCTGAAGTCGTCGAAGAGCAAGTCATTGTTGCCGCCACCAGCGACGTTGCCGCAACCCCGGGGATCACGCCGATCGTTGTCGCTGGCGAAGACTATTACCGGATCGACACCGCCCTACTCGTTCCCCAGATCGACCCCGCAACCTGGAGTCTCACCATCAAGGGAATGGTCGACAACGAGCTCACATTCACATACGACGAGTTGCTGAAGCGGGCTACCACCGTCGAACCCGTCACCCTGTCTTGCGTGTCCAACGAGGTTGGCGGAGGCCTTGTCGGCAACGCCATCTGGCAAGGAGTTCCGCTCGCGGACTTGTTGGATGAAGCAGGAGTGCAATCCGGGGCCACCCAGATCAGCAGCCGTTCTGTTGATGGCTGGGACTGTGGATTCCCAACCGAAGCGGCCTATGACGGCAGGACAGCCCTGGTGGCAGTGGCCATGAACGGTGAGCCGCTTCCTATTGACCATGGCTTCCCGGTTCGCCTGGTGGTCAGTGGTCTCTACGGCTACATCTCCGCCACCAAGTGGCTCTCCGAAATTGAGTTGACCACGACCGAAGACTTCGATGGCTACTGGATTCCCCGAGGGTGGGCAAAGTGGGGCCCAGTCAAAACCCAATCACGAATCGACACCCCACGCGACTTCACCCAGATCGAAGGAACAGACCCCGTACCGATTGCGGGAGTCGCCTGGGCCCCCAACATTGGCATCACCAAGGTGGAAGTACAGGTTGATGACGAACCCTGGGTCGAAGCCACCCTGGGAGAGTCACTTGGTATCAACGCCTGGCGTCAATGGCTGGTGTCATGGACACCAACTATTGGGGAGCATGAAGTCCGAGTCCGAGCAACTGATGGCAGCGGCACAACCCAAACTGAGCAACGCACCGCCGTTGCTCCTGACGGGGCCAGCGGCTGGCACACCATCCGGCTCCGGGTCTGAATAGCCGCAAGGCCGATTCGACCAGGGCGGTTCTCCGGCTGACCTCCAATACACCTCGTTCTTGACAAGGAGAGCGTCGCCGCTCCGAGGATGAGATCACCACGACTTCTCGTTGATTTCACCCGTACGCCTCAGACAAGCGCTTGTTCATCGTTGGACACAGCCTGGTCTTGGTCGATGACTGTGGGTCCGAGGTCAGGATCTGCGATGCCGGTTTCGCCATCGATGTCAATGTTTGGCAGGATCCGATCGAGCCAATCAGGGAGCCACCAGTTTGCGTCGCCCATGAGTTTCATGGTCGCTGGCACCAAGATCATGCGGACAATGCTGGCGTCGACAAAGATCGCAGTCGCAAGCCCGACACCGAACATTTTGATGGTCGGATCATTGCCGAAAACGAACCCGCCGAACACAGAAATCATGATCAAGGCAGCCGAGGTAATGACGCGAGCTGTGCCGGCGATGCCGTGGATGACCGATGTGTCGTTGTCGCCAGTTGCGAGGTATTCCTCACGCACACGTGACAGCAGGAATACCTCATAGTCCATCGACAATCCAAACAACACCGCAAACATGAACATCGGGATGAACGGGTTGATTGGCACTGTTGATTCGAGCCCGACGAGACCAGAACCCCAGCCCCACTGGAAGACCATGACCAGTACTCCATAAGCAGCGCCAATGCTCAACAAGTTCAGGAGCACCGCCTTGAGTGGCACAAGCACAGATCGAAATACCATCATCAGCAACAGGAATGATAATCCCAGCACCGCCGAAATGAACAAGGGTAAGCGACTGTTCACTCGGTCACCGATGTCCGCAAATGTTGCCGTCAGGCCGCCAATATGAGCCCGTGCTGGGCTGCCATCGAGAACCGAAGGCAAGACATCGGAGCGCAGTCGCTGGATCGTGTCGAGCGTGGCGCGGTCTTGGGGCGAGGTGGTCGGGAACGCCAACAGAATTGCTACGCCTGCATCCGCATTGACAACTGCCGGAGCAACAGAGGCTATGCCAGCGTCGGCTGTCACAGCAGCAACAAGAAGCTCCACCACATTCGAGTCCTCGGCAATGTCGATGGCGATGATTAGCGGCCCGTTGATCCCCGGTCCGAAGCCTTCGGCAACAAGGTCATAGGCGCGCCGTTCAGTGCGGGTCTCCGGGAATGAGCCACCGTCAGCGGTTCCAAGTTGCAGCGCCAAGACTGGGGACGTGAGTACCAACAACCCCATCGTGACGCCAATGGCGTACTTCCAGGCGTTCTTCGAAACGTGCTGACCCCAGCGGAGCCACCCTGCTCCAACTTGGTTCAAGGCTTGACTCGAGGCTCGATTTGGGCGGTGTATTCCGAGCCGATTTACCCAGAGGCCAGCGACACCAAGGAACGCTGGTAGCAGCGTCACCGAGGCCAGAACCATGATCAGAACCACAACTGAAGTGGCGACACCGGCTGCGGTCATGAACGGCACGCCCGCCAAAGCCAGACCAAGGATGGCGATTACCACCGTTCCCCCGGCGAAGATCACGGCTTGACCCGCGGTGGCAACCGCCCGGCCGACTGACTCTTCGACGCCCATTCCGGTGGCGAGGTTCTCCCGGTGGCGGGTGAGCAAGAACAGGGCGTAGTCAATGCCAACACCCAGCCCGATCATGCTGGCCATCTGTGGTGCCCAACTGGGAATATCGATGAGATAGGTTATGAGCGACATCGAGCTGACGCCGATAACCAAGCCGAACAGGGCCATTCCGATCGGAAGGCCCATAGCAATCAGGGTCCCGAAAGCAACCAGCAAGATGATGGCGGCCAGAACCACTCCCGCCATCTCACCCACACCAGACTCGGGTTCTTCGAACTCGAAGAACAGCTCACCGGTCATCTCAATCTGGAGCAGCGAATCAACTCTAGCAAGCTCGACGAGATCCTTGAGGTTGTCCAAATCGCTCGCACCAACCTGCTCGGCGAGTGGGTACTGGAGGCGAATGATGGCAACCTTCCCATCGGGCGAGATCATCCCGGATGCGATCGCCCTATCTGGATCCGAGACGAGCAGCCCTGCTGGATCACCGGCGTTGACGAGGCTGGGAAGAGTCGCAAGCTTGGCTTGCAACTCGGCCAACGACTGCCGCGACTCGGCCGAATTGAGGAATGTGCTGGAGTTGTCCAGCGGTGTCACTACCACCTCGGCGGTGATGCCAGCCTGCTCGGAGTTGGCGGCAGAGAGCAGGTCGATGGCCTCCTGGGAATCGAGTCCCGGCACGTCAAACGAATCGGTGAGTTCGCGTCCGAACATGGTCGATGCACCGATCACGATGACCGCAATGCTCACCCAGGACCCAATGATGATCCAGGGGCGGCGGGCGGCAAAGCGGCCAAGCTTGTAGAGAGCGTGCGACATGAGGTGTCTCCTTCGACGAATCCAGTCCCTATGCGGGAGCACCGGGACTGTTTCATCGTCGAGCACACCGGTATGGGACCGCCTCCGCCGATTGCACATCTCACCCGGGTGAGACCGCTAGAGAATCCCCAGATCGCGAGCGACCTGAACCGCAGCCTTGCGATTGTCAACCGCTAGCTTTCGATAAATCGCTCCACAGTGAGTCTTGACCGTGTTGGGCGAGACAAACAGTTCGCTAGCGATTTCCCGCTGCGACAGTGCCGTTGGCAGATAGCGAAGCACGGCGGTTTCCCGCTCGGTCAACTGTTCCACCATCGTTGGCACCTCTACTGCAAGCGCGGCGATTGCGTGACGAGACTCGATGCGTTCCAGGTGCCGAGCCACAATCCCTGGATCTGGGAACCGGTCAATGGCCTCGCGAGCCTCCGCCAATAGCTCTGGCCCGCGATTGTCGCCCAACTCGGTCAGGACATCACCGCCGATCGTTAGGACATATGCGAACGCCAGATCGCTGGTCGTTCGACGGACAACCTCGATCGCTCGCATCGCATTCTCCAGCGCATCAGCATCATCCGAAGCAGTGTCGTTCAAAGCGGTACGGGCTCGAATGGCGTAGGCCGGGCCGAGTCGGTAGTAGCCAGCAATTCCCAGCTTGTCCGCTGTGTCGATCGCCAGTGATGCCGCTACTCCGGCAGCAACGGTGTTCCCGGCATCGAGCTCCACGATCGCCTGATAGATCAGGCCGAGCACATGAACCGAGCTGAACTGGGTGTGCCGAGCCTTCTTCACCGCAAGTTCCAACGCTTGTCGAGCATCGTCACCCATACCTGCCCACATGAAGACTCCGCCCGTCACCACGGTCTGAGCCGATTCGAGGGATTGGAACGTCTCGGAGGCCGCTAGTTCCCGGGCGATCACCAGCGCTGAGTTGACGTCACCTCGACCCAAGAAGATGTTCATTCGCAGTGGAGCAGTGATCTGTTGATCAAAACTATTGGAAGCAACATCATGGGTAACGGCGACCCAGTCTCCAGCAGCAGAGTAGTTGCCAGCGATGAACTCACACCAGCCCCACAACAATGCACACGCAGCGTCGGTGCTGGCTACGTCGCCGAGAGCCTCAAGAGCTCGACGCAGCGTCTCGATCTGACTATCGGCGATGAGTTTCGAACCGTAGGGCAGCATCGCTCGGGCAGCATCGTGGCGATCTCCCGCTTCGAGCCAGTGAGCAAATGCCCGGTGGTAATCACCCTCCTCCTCAAACCAGGCTGCAGCGCGACGGTGAAGCCCTGGAAGATCCTCAGGCATGGCGTTCGTTGCTTCAAGGCGGAGCAGGTCTCGCAACAGATGGTGGTACCGATACCAATCGCCGGTTCGATCCAGACCTATCACCAGTTGGTTGGAAGCGGCAGTCTCGATCAGCCATTGCCTTCCGCCAGTTGATTGGGTAACCGCATCAATCAGTGGACCGCTCAGTCTTTCCAGAATCGACGTCGCAAGCAGCCGCTGGCGATGATTTTCTTGCACACCACCCAAGAACTCATCACTCAGATAGTCGACGACCATCTGATCATCACCGTGGAATTCCTCGACAAACTTTGCAGTGTCGATCGATTGACCCAGTGAGAGCCCCGCCAACACCAGCCCGGCCGCCCACCCCTCGGTGCGGTCGGAAAGCAATTGGACTTGGCTTGTGCTGAGTGGCCGGTCAATAGAGCCGAGAAGACCTGCGGCCTCGGCGGGCTCAAATCGGAGAAGCTCTCCGCGGATCTCACTCAGATGTTTTCTCACCCGCAACCGGCCAAGTCGAAAGGGTGGGTCAAATCTTGCCAGAATGGCAATCGTGACCCCGACTGGGCACAATTCGATGAGGCGCTCCATGCCTCGATGCACCACATCGTTGCTAATCAAGTGATAGTCGTCGATCACAACGAAAAGAGGGTCATCGAGGGCCGTCAAGGCATTGACCAACGCAGGTACGACCAGGTCGTGATCTCCCTTCGACGCCACCACGATCGGCATGACAGCAGTACGCACACTCGTGTCTGCCTGACCGATCGCTTCAATGAGATACGTCCAGAATCGAGTCGGGTCATCGTCGCCATGTTCCACCTGCAGCCAGGCAGCAGCACCCGATCGGCCACCGAGCCACGACGCAACCAAGGTTGACTTCCCCGAACCGGCGGGTGCACTGACTAGTAGCAAGCGAGTATGGGCGTCGACTCCTTCATCCAACACCGCGTCGAGACGGGAGCGCTGAACAAGATTCTTAGGCAGCATGGGCGTACGCAGCTTGGTGGCAGCCAGCCCAACCTCGAACTCTGCGTTCATCGCGTCCCTCCCGTGCATCTGGCCCAGACCGCATACTGGTCTCACCCGGGTGAGATCGGTGTCGTGACGAGGCGCAACCGGCGTCCAACCCTCACAGTAGCGGCATGCCCGAACCAATCGCCTATGAGATCGAACTGGCCAGCAATGTCGGAATGAAGCTGCTCCGCCCGCTTGTCGACGACTTCCGCATCACCAGATCCCCAAAGGGCACAACCCGTCTAATCGGCAACATCACCGATGCCGCCCACCTGCACGGAATCGTCACTCACCTCACATCGATGAACATCGAAATCATCTCAATCGTCCGATTCCAATCAAGTTGACTGCCTCGAGTCACCACGACGCAAAGACCAACCAACACTCTCCCACCGCCACCGACCCCAAGAACGAGCCAGCTATGACAGCTACCAGCCTCGCCCAAACCCCGCACACCCCAGCCCCACGGCCAAAAGGGTCCGACCCGGTAACCCATTCATGTCAGGTCATCGTCACCCAGGCGGTCTAAGGCAAGTAAGGCCTTGGGTTAACCGGGGCACCATTGGACCGGATCTCGAAGTGGAGATGGGGCCCGGTCGACTGCCCGGTCGAGCCGACATAGCCAATCACTTCACCGCGGCCGACACCTTGGCCAACCGTCACCGCGATCTTTGACTGATGCGCATAGAGGGTGGTCAAGCCGTTGCCGTGGCTGATTACTACCGCATTGCCATAGCCGCCGAGCCAGCCAGCCGAAATCACCGTGCCACCCTTGGATGCGGCGATCGCCGAGCCAGAGCCAGCAGCAAGGTCGATGCCCTTGTGAAGCCGGCGAGTGCCGTGGATGGGATGAACTCGATAGCCGTATCCACTGGTGATCGGAGCCGAGAGCGGCCACTGAAACCCATGAGATGATGGATTGCCAGCGCTGGGGGCCGGAGCAGGAGGTGGCGCCGCTGCTTTGGCTTCTTCGCGACGGATGAACTCGGTAAGTTTGGCTTCTTCGGCCTGGGCCTCTGCTAGTTCTGCTTGCCACCTCCGAACCCGAGTCTCCATCTCGGCCTTCAGCTCAGCCTGTATTGCCTGCTGCCCCTCAAGGTCAACCAGGATGATGGCCAGCTCGGCCTCAATCCTGGTGGACTCGGTCAGGGCGTTGTCTGCCCGAACCTCCGCAATATCGCGATCTTCTTGCACGATGAGGAGCTGTTCCAGCAACTCTTCGGTGTCGGCCTTGACCTCATCAAGCAGGGCTTCCTGCCGCAATGCGCGAGTAACGTCATCGACCTGGAGGAAGCCAGTCGCTCCCTCGCCAGCGGTGACGAATCCAGAGACTGCCGTCTGCGAGAGCTGAATTTCGAGCCCAACCTGCGCGGCCTCAGCAGCCTCCACCTCCGCTCTCGCTAGCAGGAGCTCGGACTGATGGAGAGCCAGCTGTCGCTGGGCCTCACTAACCCGAAGTTGCTGCGCATCGACCAGCTCAGTTATCGCACCAAGCGCTGCAGCCACTTCGGCATCATCGGCCTTCGCCGCGTCAAGCTCGGCGGCAGCTGCAGCCTTCTCTTGACGGGCTTGTTCTCGCTCATCTCGAGCATCATCGATTGAGTCTTGGCCATTGGCGGGCAGGGAAGCCCAGAATCCCGGTGATGCAACGCTAGCCAGGGTGAGGATGGCCAATAGAGCGATTCTGCGCGCCGATCTGGCCAACCACCGAACTCGACGAGTCTCATCAGGCATTCCAACCTCCTCCACGAAGCTCACGGCGCCCACACGGTCACCCCACCTACTGACAGCCAAGCACTGTAGCCTCCTGATCATGCATCCGTTTCTCGTTGGCCTGAGACCTCTGGTAGCCGAGTGTGGCGGCGAGATCATCGAAGCGTCTGAACTCACGGATGGCGATATCCCACTCCACTGGGAGGGCGAACTTGTCGGGGCCTACCGGCCTGGAGGTCTGCAGGGGGCCTTGGAACGTCTGGTCAAACAGGTCGAGCGAGAGATGGGAGCCCCGATCGGCGGGCTGGACCGAGCGGCCAAACAGGAAGCGGTTCGACGTCTCGACGAACTCGGTGCTTTCAACCTGCGAAAGGCGGTTGAGGACATCGCTGACTTCCTCCAGGTCAGCCGTTTCACCATCTATAACTATCTGAACTCTCAGCCCTAGAAGGAGCCCGCTGTGCCAAACCAAGATCAGCCGGATCAAGAAGACCGGACCCAAGCCAATGCTGGGTCCGCAACCCTCAGTCTTGAATTCACCGTCGAACCCTTTGTCGAATCGAATCCAGGGCCACATGTGCAGGCCGCCATCGCCGCGGCCACGAATGTTGACGGTCTGCTCACCGAGGTTGGACCCTTTGGCACAGTGGTTTCTGGTCCACGGGACCAGGTTCTCATTACGACGCAGGAGATCCTGGAAGCAGCCTTCGCCAGCGGGGCCTCCCGAATCAGCCTGCAGCTAACAGCGGACTAACGAATTCGCTGACCGAAGGCAATATCGACTTGAGTATCCGGTAGTTTCGTGTCGATCATCCAAACCGGAGGAACTGCCCATGACTGACGCCAACCCGGACCGCGAAGAACTGGACTGGCAAACGTATGGGACAGCGGCCCGCCAGCTGGCTGCCATGGTGGCCGAGAGCGACTTTCGCCCCGACATGATTCTCGCCATTGCCAGAGGCGGTCTCTTCGTTGCTGGCTCGTTGGGCTACGCATTGTCGGTCAAGAACCTGTACGTGATGAACCTGGAGTTCTATTCCGGTGTTGATGCCCGTCTCGACGTTCCAATCATGTTGCCTCCCTATTTCGACAAGGTCGATCTGACTGGCGCCAAAATTCTCGTCGCCGATGACGTCGCTGACACTGGACACACCCTAAAAGCGGTGCATGAGTTTTGCCAGGATGTCGTCGCCGAGTCGCGTACGGCCGTTCTTTACCAGAAGTCACACTCTCTCGTGAAGTGCGACTATGTCTGGAAGCACACCGACCAGTGGATCAACTTCCCCTGGTCAACCGAGCCTCCCCTCGCCAGTCAAGCCGACGGGAATGTCGTTCTCGATGCCTGAGGTCTTCGCTGGGCGACACACTTGAGTGAAACACCCAGCGCCACTCCCCATTGCTCCCTGTCGACTACGGTGCTGATCAAACGGGCGTATCAGGAATCGAGGCATCATCGTGATTGAGGCGCATCCGGCATCTGACTCTGAGCCGGAAGGTTCCCAAAGACCGACCAAGGTCCTCATTCTTGAAGATGAGCCAACGCTCCTGGAGCTTATATCGGAGATGTTGGCACTGCGAGGCATGGATGTGACGTCAACCAACACGGTTGCAGCTGCACGTCACCAATTCACGTTGACGACCTTCGATCTTTTTCTTACCGACATCGTCGTGGAGGGCGAGTTTTCTGGTGCTTCCTTGGCTAAGGAAGCGCAAGAACAGGGCAAGGCTGGTCGAGTTGTTGTCATGTCTGGGCATCCGAAGCAGCGAGCGCTCGCCGGTCAGGACAATACCGAACGCCTCCGGTTTCTCAAGAAGCCATTCTCCTACGACGAACTCATAGAAATCGTTTCCACCACCGACTAGATCCAGCGTCATCACAGGCCAGCGACGTTGTGAGCACGTCAACCCTGCGGGTTGGGCAAGCAACTCACCTTCCGGTCGTGGTTCCCTGACAAGGAACCATCCTGGGCCAGCGATGTTTGGAGCGCTAGCGAGAAACTCGAGTTTCGCCGAAGGCGAAAACTGGGAAGTTCGGCCGCAGGCCGATACTTCAAGGAACTCCCGAGGCCCTCAGGGCCGAAGAGTTCCCGTGGAGATGAGGGGATTCGAACCCCTGGCCTCCTCGATGCGACCGAGGCGCTCTAGCCAACTGAGCTACATCCCCTTGTGGGGCCAACTGAACAACTCTGTCGGTCTAGCGACCTTCCGCCGTCCGTGCATAGACGGGATTCGGCACATGGTCGACATTGAGCATCGTGACCTTGGCTCCTTGCTCACGTTGCACCCCGCCGACCCGAGCGGCCATCACGGTGTAGGCCACGAGGAGCACATCGATGATGAGGTTCTGGACTACAAACGCACCACGGAAGACAATCGCAAGGACAAGTGAGACCACGGCAGCAATCCCAAGGCCAAGAAAGACCTGAAGACGACGTCGTTGAGCACTCTGTCGTCCCATGGAAGCCATGCCGGGTCGAGAAGACGAGGATGGGCGACTGCCTTTGCCGATACCGGGGCTAGATCCCAAGACAGACATCTCACGATTGAAGTGGCCAACCGGATCGCGACGAGCCCGATCAAATAGGCTCTGAAGTACCGGCCGACCGAGAACCCAAATCCAGACAGTGGCGAGGCCCACAATCACGATGGCTTGAACTGGATTCGGCACTGAATGACTTCTTTCTGGCTGCAGCATCCTCTCGGCGGGTCGAGGGTGCTGCCAAAGCGTAACAAAACTACTACAGACCGCGCAGAGCAACAACCAGAAGAGCAAATACTGTTGGCAGTAATCGCGGCCTCAGCCGAGCGTCTCATCGATTGCTTCTGTCCGGCTATACGTGCCGGAACGACCACCACTCTTTTCCCACAACGCAATCTGGTCGATCGTCATGGATTTGTCGGCGGCTTTACACATGTCATAGATGGTCAAGGCCGCTACTGACACTGCGGTCAGCGCCTCCATCTCAATTCCCGTCCGCTCCACAATGTCGACCTGGCATTCGATTTCGATGGATGTGTCTTGAATATCGAAATCGACGCTGACAGCGCCGACCATGATCGGGTGGCAGAGCGGAATCAGGTCGCTGGTCTTCTTGGCCGCCTGAATTCCAGCTATGCGGGCGACGGCAAGCACATCACCCTTCGGCACCCCACCCTCGGCAATCAGTTTGATCGTGCTGGCAAGCATGGTGATCCGACCACGAGCGACTGCGCGTCGAGCAGTCTGATCTTTTTGAGTGACGTCCACCATTCTGGCTTGACCTTGTGAGTCCAGATGACTCAGCTTCTGCTCTGGCAAATCATGGGGTTCAGCATTGCTCATCACTCAGCCGCCAAGTTGAGACATTGACTTGGATGGCCTAATGAAGTGGACCTGACCAATGGCGTGACCAGCCCACTTTCGATCAACTTCGCCAGCCACTGCGGCCAGGAGTGCGTCATCACTCCCCCCGTTGCGCATGATGTCTCGCAGATCAACATGCTCAAGACCAAACAAGCAATTCCGAAGCTGGCCCTCGGCTGACAGCCGCATCCGATCGCAGGATTCACAGAACGGCTCGGTCACGCTCGCGATTATCCCGAACTCCGATCCAGGTGAACCGAGGACAGCATCGCGATAGCCGAAGCGCTCAGCGGGGGAAGACCCCCGCTCCAATGGCTCGAAGTCAAACTCGGCGGCAGCTTGTTCCAGAATTTCAGCCCGGGAAACAACCCGCTCCTCGGTCCACTCGCCCTGGGCATCAAGGGGCATGAATTCGATAAATCGAATGGTCACACCCTTGTCGCGGCCAAGTTGCAGGAACCGACTCACTTCGTCGTGGTTGATTCCTCGCATCAGCACCGCATTAACCTTGACCGGAGCGAACCCAGCCTCAACCGCAGCGTCGATGCCCTCAAGAACTCGCGTGAGCTCATCACGGCGGGTCAGTTCAAGAAAACGTGCCGGATCCAGGGTGTCCAGACTGACATTGAGACGACGCAAACCAGCCTGGTAAAGATCATCAGCAATCAGGGCCAACGTTGCCCCATTGGTAGTCATCGAAATGTCGATCGGCTCGCCGGTCGCCCGGACACGGAGCTTGGACAACTTGGCAACAAGCAGTGGCAACCGAGCTCGAATCGTCGGCTCACCACCAGTGAGGCGAACCGATCCAACACCAGCCCGATTCACCAACAGGGCCGTGATTCGCTCAATCTCCTCAAAGGACAGAAGGTCGGCCCGATCAACCCAGGTCATCCCCTCTTCAGGCATGCAATAGGCACACCGAAAGTTACACCGGTCCGTCACCGAAATCCGAAGGTCGGAATGCACTCGATCGAACTTGTCGACGAGGACCGATTGTTTGGTGTTCTTCTGTGTGTCGTGGTTCTGTGCTGGCTGATCTAGCGACATTGGCTCAAACCTGAGTTCGGGTGGGGGTAGTTCGATGAAACGGACAGTCGATGACGAATGCAGTATCTGCTACCTAGAACAGTAGCTCCCCATTGCTCAATCAATCCAACAGATCAATCCAATAATAGGACTCGAACCCGGCCGCCAGGTTCGATTCCGTCCCCATCTGGGACAACGGCAAGCCCGTTGGCCCGCGCCATGGCAGTGAGCTGATGCGACCCCTGTCCACCAGCAGAGCGAGTTTTCCACTCCCCGTCTGAGTCTTGGTACACCACCACCCGCAAGAAGTGAGTCTTACCGTCGAGATAACGGCTCATTCCATCGTCACTGACCGCCCAGACTGATAGTCGTTCGGTGTGCTCGCGGCCCATCATCTTCAATAGTGCTGGCCGAGCAAAGAGCTCAAAACTGACCATCGAACTCACCGGGTTGCCAGGTAAGCCGAAAATCGGAGTCTCCATCAAAAGACCGAACGCCAGGGGTTTTGCTGGCTTGATGGCGACTTGCATCCAATTGAGGTCGCCGAGTCGAGAAAGCACTCGCTTGACGAAATCGAAATCACCCATGCTGACCCCACCCGAGGTGACGAGTGCATCACAGGGATCGGCGGCATCTGATCCGACGGCCTTGCGAAGCGCAGCTTCGATCAGTTCTTCGTTGTCGGGCAACGATCCGAGGTCAATGGGAATGCAGCCCGATTCGGCTACTAACGCCAACAGGGTTGGTCGATTTGAGTCGCGGATCTGTCCTGGCTGTAGTGGGGCTGAACCAGTGACCAACTCGTCACCGGTGGAAAAGATCCCAACCCGAGGTCGTCGGAAAACTTCGACCTGCTCATAGCCAACGCTAGCCAGGACTCCAAGGTGGGCAGGCGAAAGAACCGCACCTGGTGACAAGACCTCAACCCCGGCCCCAACGTCGTCTCCAGCGGGGCGAATGTGATTGCCAACCGCAACCTCAGCCAACAGGTCAATACTGAGGGCATCCGATATTGGTCCGTCATGCCCCGCTGCTGACCGGGTTAGCTCGACCATGATCACCGCATCGGCACCATCGGGTATCGGCGCGCCGGTCATGATTCGCATGACCTCACCAGCTTGTAACGGCCGCGAGGCTATGGCCCCGGCCGCGACGGTTTCTGCAACCGGCAGGGTCCGAGGAGAGTCATCAGTTGCACCAACCGAGTCAGCTGCCCGCAGGGCGAATCCATCCATGGCCGTATTGGCGAATGGCGGGATTGCTTCTCGGGCGACAACGGCTTGTGCCAGCACAAGACCAAGAGCATCTGACAGTCGAACCGTTGCCGTGGACAAGACCTTGATATCGCCGTGTACACGGGCTTGAGCATCAGCCAGAGGAATCATGACCCCAAGCTAATGGGCCGGTGGGTCAATCATCGCTCGCCCAGGGACTAGCTACACCAAACCTTCGCGTTTGACCGCTGCCATCAATATCTGGCGGAACTCCGGGGCTAGGTCGTCACGGTCCAGCGCGAAGTCAACTACGGCTCGCAGATAATCGATCTTCATTCCCGTGTCATAGCGGCCCCCACTGAAGGTGTAGCCGTACATCGACTGGCTACCGAGCAAGCTCAGCATGGCGTCGGTTATCTGGATTTCTCCACCAACACCTGGCTTGGTCTGCTCAATCTCATCAAAGATCGAGGGGGTGAACAGATAGCGACCCATGATGGCCAGGTTGGATGGAGCGACCTCAGCTGGTGGCTTCTCGACCAGGTCGGTCACCTGAACAAGGTTCGAAGAATCAGCAGATCCTGCAACTTGCCTGATGGCGGCACAACCGTAGGAACTGATGTTCTCCTTGGGAACCTCCATCAAGGCAACAACGGAGGACTCATGTTCCTCATAGGAAGCGATCATGCCTTTGAGAACCGGATTGAGCATGATGTCGTCACCAAGAAGGACCACGAAGGGTTCATCACCAACATGATTCTTCGCGGTTCCGATGGCATGACCGAGGCCCAGAGCTTCACCCTGGCGCACAAAGTGAATGTCGGCCAGCTCGCTCAAGGCCCGAATCTGATCCGCTTCAGCAGTCTTGCCTTTCCCGGCAAGAGCAGCTTCTAGCTCTGTGTGCCGGTCGAAATGGTCCTCCATCACCTTCTTGTGACGAGAAGTGATGATCAGGATGTCTTCAATGCCTGCGTCAACCGCTTCCTCAATGATGTACTGGATGACCGGTCGGTCGATGACCGGCAGCATCTCCTTGGGCACAGCCTTGGAAAATGGCAGAAACCGTGTACCAAGACCAGCGGCAGGAATGACGGCTTTGCGAACTGATTTTGGCATGAAAATGATCCTTGAAGATGGGATATCTAGCGGGAGATACGCGGAAGCGCAGGAAACGACATTGCTTCTGGATGACCCAGTCGGCCGTCTCGTTCATTTCTTGAACATGACAACCGATCCCCCGGCGATAGTCTGCCTGTGCTTCCTTCAGATAGTGGAAGCGAGGAGCAAGTAATGCCAACCTATGAATACAAATGCACCGAATGCGGCGAGCACTTCGACGTTCAGCAATCCATCAAGGATGACACACTGACGACGATGCCGGGCAGCGATCATGAACATCAGGTCAAAAAGGTTTTCCATCCGGTTGGAATCTCCTTCAAGGGAGACGGCTTCTACAAGAACGACGCCCGATCATCCTCTGCTAAGACCAAGACATCCAGTGACTCAGGTACAAGTTCCTCTGACTCTTCAGACTCCGTGAAAGGCTCGGCGAAGCCAGGCGAGTCCAAGACCGATTCTTCGGCAAATTCCGACAGCGGCAGTTCCGGTTCTTCAGACTCATCAAACAAGTCCGAGTCAACGGGTGGGTCGACCGCCAAGCCTGCTAAGTCGCCCGGGTCAAAGAAGAAGAGCTCCAAGGCAACGTCCTCGAAGTAGTCCAGCCATCGGGCTACCTCCCTTCCTCCAAACATCTCGCAGCCCCTCGATCCAAGCTGAGCCTGCCATCAACCCGTACGGCTTGCCTTCGCATGCCCGAACCGAGGAAGAATGATGTCAGGATCGCCAACCAAGTCCCTTAGCAGACCCCTAGCCCAGCACGACAAGTCACCCCGCCTTACGAGCTGGCCAATAGCCCATCTCCTGCAGCGAATTCGAGGCGGGGTAGACCGAAGAAGACTGCTCGCCCTCGGACTCGCCGGGCTTGTGGCTCTACTGACTCATCGCATTGTTGCCGAAGCCGACGCAACCACCAGCTCGCTTGGTTCAGTCCAGAGAATCGTTGTGGCCACTCGGAACTTGCCGAGCGGCCACCTGCTGGAGACCGGTGACTACACCTTCGCCGAGCGCCCCCGGGCCATGCTTCCCAGTGATACCTGGCAGGGCAGCCCGGACGGGCTAGTCCTGACCGAATCAATCTTGGCGAATGAGGTCCTTGTCACCTCCCGAATCGGAACTGGTCCATTTGGTCTGCTGAGTCACGAGCTGGCGGTCACTATTCCGCCACCATTAGCGCCACCGCCCCTGGAGATCGGCCACCAAGTTCTGCTCGTGACAGTCGCCGCCCCAAATGGTGCCTTCGTTCGGCCAGCAACAACCATTACCACTGGCCGAGTGCTCGTGGTCAGCCCCGATGCGATCACCCTGGCCGTCCCGGCCCAGGTTGCAAACTCGGTCATCAACGCTCTGGCGATCGGCTCGATCGATCTGATTCTCACGCCCGGCTAGGCAAGCTTTGTCTAGCTGGTGGCAAAGCTCTCACCCAACGGCAAAGCCTTTGCGAACCTGCAGTCCCCACTCCTTGCGACCACGCAAGAACAACTGGATTCCCCACAACCGCCACAGCAAGGTCAGCGGCCGGTACACCAACTGCTCAACCACCGCGTAACAAGCCAAGGCAAGCCGGGATCGCGTCTTTGGATAGGACCGGAAGGCCAGATCATCGAAGATCAGAGTCACAACGGTCACCGCAGTACCAAATCCGTAGGAAGCTCCGACCAGCCACAAAACTGACCAATCCAGCAACCCCGTGATCAAGCCGATGGCGAGTAGCACCAAGCCGATGAACTCGATTAGCGGCGCCATGAATTCCACAATCAAGAAGTACGGCATGGCCAGAAGTCCCGCCGATTTGTAGCGAGGGTTGAAGATCATTCTGCGGTGCCGAAGCAGCACATCCATCAAGCCGCGCTGCCAGCGATTGCGTTGACGGGCCAGCACTCGTTGTTGCTCAGGCGCTTCCGTCCACGCAACTGGATCGGGTAAGAACTCGACCTTGGCTGTTCGTCGGTCCTCATAGGCCCGGCGTCGCAGCCGCACAATCAGCTCCATGTCCTCGCCAATAGAACCCGTCTCATAGCCTCCAACATCAACAACGGCTCCCCGATCAAAGAGGCCGAAGGCCCCCGAAATAATCAGGTTTCCGCCCAGTGCATTCCAGCCAAGGCGGCCAATCACGAAGGCCCGCACATACTCAACTGCCTGTATGGCAGGCAAGATCCGTTTGGGCACAACAAGCTTGGTTACTCGGGCTGCACGAATAGGCGAGTCGTTGGTAAGGCGGACGGTGCCACCGACCGCCACCACGGTGGACTGATTCAGAAATGGAGCAACCAAAAGTTGCAACGCATCGGGGGCGACCAACGTGTCAGCGTCGATGGCGCAGACAAGATCACCCGAAGCAACATTCAACCCGGCGTTCAGAGAATCTGCCTTCCCCCCATTGAGCTTGTCGATCATGACCAAGCGGGGCTCGCGAGTCGACAAATAGAGGCTCTTCACTTCGGCGGTCTCAATGACCCGTTGGAAGGCTGGATGAATGGACTGCAGATCGAATCGCTCGGCTAGAACTTCAGCTGTTCGGTCTGGAGACCCATCATTGATGACCACAATCTCCAGGTTTGGGTAGGCCAGGGCAAGCAAGCCTTGCACCGTGTCACAAACCGTGATCTCTTCGTTGAAAGCAGGGACGAGTACCGAGATCTTGGGAGCAATAGGCGAGGCCATGACCCGGCGCCAGATCTGATGCCGGTCGCGCTGTCGGATCCGCCGAATCTCCACCACAGCCGACACGACGATCATGAGTTGCAGGACCGTAACCAGCGTCACCCAAGCAATCGAGAATAGAACTGAATTCTCCAGAATTGAGCTCATCAGGTTGCCCTCGATCCCGAGTCAGCGGAAAGAACAAGCCCGTCGCTGGCGCCGCCATTCGCGCTGCCATCATCTGCCCGACGATGCTGGAACGAAGGCACAGAAACAACTCCCGTCTTGACCGCTCCGATGTCCAGCGTGCGTCTGGCCATGTCACGAGCGAAGGGGTCTGAGTGAGTCAGGTAGCTACGCAGCAGCAACCGACCCGGCGCTCCGAGGCCATCCAACGCACCGCCTGCTGCCCGCCTAACAATCCACGATCGGTCACCAAGACAACGGCCAATCGCTCCGACCGAGGCGGTCATGTGTAATCGTTCCAGTCCCTCCAGAGCGGCCACTCGCACCCGCGAATCCGTATCATTGAGTGCCTCCGTCAAGAGTTCTTGGGTACCAGCACCTCGACCACTGGTCAGGGCACGTACCGCCATCCGTCGAATAGCGGGATCCGAGTCCTGACAATGCCTGCGAAGAGCAAGGGTGAGTCGAGGGTCCGATAGGTGAGCGGCAACCTCCAGAGCAGACAGAATATGACCAGGGAGCGCATCACCAGACTGACTCTGACCAGACTGACTCTGACCAGACTGACTCTGACCACGAGGCGACTCGTTCAAGAACACGATGAGATCAGGCACCATTGCTTCACCCACCCCTAGGAGGGCTTGCTTGACCACCCATGACAAACCCGCATCAGCTCCGATCAGCGAGCCAAGGAGTTCTGGCGCTAAGGGTGCCGCCTGTTTCGGCGTCAGGCTCTCGATTGCCCGGGCCCGAACCAGAGGGTGTCGATCATTCAGAAACACGGAACGATCGAAATCTGAATCATCAATCAGGTAGTGGAGTTGGGCAGCTTGAATTCGTCGACGCCATCGCCAGCTCTTCGCCCGACGACGAATGTGTCGCTCAAGGCCACGTGTTCTAACCAGCGTGCGAAGTCGTTGAGCCGCCTGTCCTTCCAAGTCAAAGGCGAGGGTTTGGATAACGGCCAGCAACGCCCGTGTTGGCAGTTGGCCTGCGCGTTGGTGCACCGTCTTAGCCTCAGCGTCAGACTCAAACAGCAAGACTGCCAGAACGGCAAGGACTCGTTGTTTTCGTCGTTCGATGAGACCAGTGGCAATATCAGAAATCAGTCCAGCCACGAGATAGACGACAGTGAGCGCCCCGACAAGTAGCCACGCAATGGTGAACAGCTGGATTCGCACTAGCGCTCCAACGCTCGACAAATCCGACGATGAAGCAGAGGGATGCTGAGAGGTTTCGGAACGAAATCATCAATGCCAAGGTCGAATGCCACCCTCAGCTCCGATTCATTGGATCGAGGCGACAAGACAATCACCTTGACCTCATCCAACGTTCCCGCCTCAGCCAACAATCGGAGGAAAGCCAAACCGTCGATGTCACGAAGGTCGAGGTCCATGAGCACGACCCGAGGTAGCGGCCGTTCGGTCTGACCAGTAAGCAGATCCAATGCATCAAGGCCATCGCTCTGATACTCAACCAGCATGCCCCGCCGTTCTAGACTGGACATGAGCATCTTGGCCACGTTCGGGTCCGGATCCAAGATCAAGACATCGGTGAGATTCTGATCTACTTGATCCTCTTCCCCCATAACCGCTGGTCCTTCACCCCGACCGATCTGACGAAGCAGCACTTCGCCACGCTCCAGGGCCGCATCGAGAGAGCGACCTTCGGTCGGGCACTCCACACAAGCAATGGCCGCTCCAAGTTCATGAAGAGACAAGCTCCGGTGAATATCGGACATTCGTCGGACCAGTGTTTGTCTTCGGATTCCATCAAGGGCAATTACAAGATGGCGACCATCAAGGCGAGTAATCACCGCATCATCTCGAAACTGGTTGACGATTGCCTGATCTAACGCTGACGTTGCCTTTGCATCTTGTTGGTCAAGCCGAACCAGAACGATTCCGACGGTCGAGCGACGGCGCGCCGCCTGCTGCAGCAGTCGGTCAATCGAGACCGTTGCGCTCTCCCAAGACTCAACCCTGCGACCTACCGTCTTGTTGCCAATCAATTCGCTGTCGCCCCGCCGCTCGAGCTTGGCCTTGATTTGCACCGTCAAGTCGTCCAGCTCCGCTTCGGGGCCAACATACATATCGGCCCCTTTCCGGAGGGCGTCATGTTGTCGTGCAACATCGGCATTTTCATCGACAATGACCACGGTGACTGAGCGAAGCGTGGGATCAGTGCGGATGAGCCGAAGGATGAGATGGCGATCCGCGGAGGAAGCCATCGACATGTCGGCATGAGGGGTGAGCACAACAGCCCGTACATCGTCTGACCGAATGCTGGCAAAGAGGTCAGCCAGATCGTTCTCAACTCGACAATCCAAACCACGCTGTTGAAGCTGCTCAGCCAGCCATGACGCGCCATGGCCATAGACCCCAACCATTCGCCCGGCGCGATGTCGCAATACCCCGCGCTGCACCTCGTTCAGAATCTCAACAGGAGTAGTGGTGCGGGAGTCAAGGATGGTGGTGACAGCCTGGGCGGCAATCACACGAGTCTCCGGATCCATATCTTGAAGAACGGCGATGACGGGAAGCGAAGGGTGGCTGTTGCGAATTGACCGGAAAAGGTCCTGGTTTCGGTCAACATCATGTTTCTCGGGAACCACCACGATGGCGGCAGCCTGGGTTGGTCCCGCGAACAGCACCTGGTGACGGTGGCTGACAGATAGACCACGGTTGCTCGCAGTCCAGATAATCTCATCCACCGTCTCACAGAGCGGCCCAACGACAATCAGCTCAAACCCGACCCTTGGTACCAATTCAAGACCAGCAATGGTGGTGACAACAGCGGTTCGCGCCTCGTCGACCAGGGTTGCAATCGTCAGCCCGTCATCGAGCCCGAGCTCACCACGGTCGAGGACCGCTCCCGCCCGACGCATGAGGTCAGCACTTTCGGAGAAGCCAAGAAGACTAAGTTCACGAGCCACCAGATCGCAGTATTGTTGCGATCGAGTGAGTTCGATCGGGGCAAGTTTCCGATCAAAGAGTACCGAAATGATTGCTTCCAACTGGCCAAGCGGTCGATCCAGCCGGTCATACAGGCGACCCCAGACATGGTCGAGCAGCTCGGAGACCGGGGTCTCGGGCATTTGGGTAGAAGCTGACACCCTTCTCTATCGGACGTCATCACCAAGATTCACTAGGCCGTTGGACCTAATGGCACGCGTCAAATCCGAGGCAAGAACCCGTATTGATCTGTATTCAGCTGCTTTCACCCGACATCATGACGTCGGCAACAACCAGACTCGGCACCGAAACTCCCGACGGTAGGAATAGCTGGTCAGAACCAAGTTTCTTGATGTCGAGAAGCAGCCTCTGGAGCGAAGAACCTATCGTGCACTCACTGAGTGGTTCTGCCAGTTCACCTCCACGAATTGCTCGACCCTCAATTCCAACTGAGAAGTCGCCCGAGACCGGGTTCACGCCAGAATGAAGGCCGGCAAGTGAGAAGACAAGAATCCCGTCCTCCACGCCCCGGATTAGATCCTCCAGCGTGCCGTCGGGCCCTGGTTCGACTGCAAGAGCTTGAATTCCCGGAGAAGGTAGTCCCCGGGTTCCTCTCACGGCCGAACCAGTGGAAGGAACCCCAGCTCTGCGACCGTGATAGGCGTCATAGACATAGCCATCCAACCTGCCCTTGGTGACAAGGTTGTTCGGGCGACAGGCCAAGCCTTCTCCATCGTGGGTGTCAGCTCCCAAAGAACGAGGGTCCGTTGGATCATCGGTCATGGTCAATAAGGGTGAAGCGATCTCTTCACCGACACGATCTACAAAGGGTGAACGCTTCTTGTTGATTCGGTCTCCGGTCAGCGTGCCCGCAATCAGACCCAGCAAGGTTGAAGCCAATCGCTGATCAAACACCAGATCGACTTTCCTTGTTGTTGGCTTGATTGCCCCGATCAGGTCAACCGCTTGGCTCACTGCGCGCTCAGCAACGGCTTCGAGGTCCAACTCGCTTGGCTGGCGAGCACCGTCGCCCGCATAGCCAGTCTGTGTTCGCTCGCCGTCCTTTGCCAGTGCCTGGATTCCAATCCCAGCTGATGTGGCCCGCGTTGTCGCACGGATTCCGTTGGTCGAGGCCAGAGCGAATGAACCGATGCTGTCACCATAGGAGCTGGTACGAACACCAGAAATACGGTTGTCGGCTCCCATAACTCGTCGTTCCAGCTCCAATGCCATGTCAATCTTGTCCTCGTTGGACAACTCCGAATCACGCCACAGGTCAATCTCAACCGGGGCCACTCCGTCAGGCTCAGCCAAGCCGGCATGAGGGTCCGCCTCAGCAAATGAGGCATTGTCTCGCGCGTCAGCCAAGGTCTGGCGAAGTACGGCTTCGTCAAGGGTGCCCGCACTGGCAAAACCCTGCCTGCCCTCGGCAATAACTCGAATTCCAATCGCCTGGTTCGAAGCCGCGGTGAAAGACTCAACCGAGCCGTCATAGACCCGAACGGTCGTTGTCTGACCGGCTGAAACCGCAATCTCAAGCTGCTCGCCCGACTCGGACTGGGCAATGATCCGATCGGCGATACCAAGGAGCTCCTCGGGGGTCATGCTGCGGTCCCCCCAATGGTGAGTTCGGTGATTCGCAAGGTCGGCACACCATCTCCGACCGGCACACCTTGGCCGTCCTTGCCGCACATCCCCGGAGGACCCATGGCGAAGTCATTTCCAACAGCATCAATATTCTGCAAGACCTTGGGGCCATTGCCAATCAACTGACCTTCACGCAACGGCGTGGTGATCTCGCCGTTCTCGATCAGGTACGCCTCAGTCATGCCAAAGACAAAGTCACCCGAAGCGGTGTTGACCTGTCCCCCACCAAGCTTGGCTACGTAGACGCCATAATCAACACCGGCAATGATTTCTTCCGGGGTTGATTCTCCCGGAGCCAGATAGGTATTGCTCATGCGGACCATCGGCAGGTGGCGGTAGCTTTGACGGCGGCCATTGCCTGAGCTGGAGCGGCCCTCATCACGAGCCCGATTGCCGTCCCACATATAGTCCATCAAGATTCCGTCCTTGATCAGGACGTTCTTCTTGGCTGGGTAGCCCTCGTCATCAATGGTGAAGTGTCCCCACTCTTGAGACATCGTGCCATCGTCGATCAAAGTCACCAGTGGCGAAGCAACTTGCTCACCAATCTTGCCAGCGAACGTCGATGCACCCTTGGCCACCAAGTCCGCTTCGAGCCCATGGCCACAAGCCTCATGAAACAGCACTCCACCAGAGCCGGGGCCGATCACCACTACATGGGTTCCAGACGGCGCAGGCCGAGCCTCCAGCTTCGTCAATGCTCGCTCAGCCGCCGCCTTGGCCATGTCCTGGACAGAGACCTGATCAAACAACTCGAACCCGATGGACAACCCGGTCGACTCGTAGCCAGTCTGCAGCCCCGAGTCGCCCTGAGCTACACAGCTGATGGACATGTTGGTATGGGTCTGGTCATCGGTGGCCATCAAACCATCAGAGTTCGCTACCAGGATCTTGCGTCGAGTATCGCCAACGCGAGCACTGACTTGGGTGATGGCTGGATCAGCTGATCGCGCCACCTCATCAGCCATTCGGACCAGGCTTACTTTTTCTGCCTTGCCAACCGATTGGGGTTCGATCTCGACCACGGCTGGCTCATTCTGCACCGGCATCACTTCGACGACCCGAGAAATGGCATCAGGCTTGCGAGCCACATCAGCAGCAGAGGAAGCGGCAGCCAACAGGCTCTCAAGCGACAAGTCTGCGGTATGGGCATAGCCAGTTGTCTCACCGACAATGACGCGAATGCCCGCTCCTCGGTCTCGACTTGAGGACAAGCTCTCGACCCTCCCGTCGTCCAGGTTTACCCCGGACCGGACGGTCTCCTCGGCGAATATCTCGGCAAAGTTGGCACCACCAGCAATGGCACTCGTCAAAACCTGGTCCAAAACCTCTTGTTCAATCACGCGCTGATCCTAGCGGGCCCCCAACGACCACCTGGGCCCGCTAACGTTGCCTTCGATGATTCTCGACTCCATCAATGGCCCCGCCGATCTCAAGACGCTCACTCCAGCCCAATTGGACGTCCTTTGTGGCGAGATTCGCGAGTTCGTGGTTGACGCCATCAATCACAGTCCCTCCGGCGGCCATCTCGGCTCAAATCTCGGCGTGGTCGAATTGACGATTGCCCTGCATCGCACCTTGAACACACCCACCGATGTACTTCTTTGGGACACCGGACATCAGACGTATGTGCACAAGATGCTGACTGGGCGAACCAAGGATTTTGAGACGCTGCGCCAAGAAGGCGGCCTGTCTGGCTACCCCAGCCGGGAAGAATCCGACTTCGATTGGATTGAGAACTCCCATGCCTCGACCGTCCTGTCCTACGCCCATGGCCTAGCCACTGCCTATGAGACCCAGGAAGTCGATCGCCGAGTAGTTGCCGTTATTGGCGACGGATCACTCACCGGTGGAATGGCCTATGAGGGACTCAACAACCTTGGAGTGTCTGGCCGCGACGTCACCGTGATTCTCAACGACAACGGCCGGTCCTATGCCCCGACGGTGTCTCTGCTGTCTGAGAGCCTGGTCAAGATCCGCAACAATCCCATCTATATGAATCGCCAGCGCAAGCTGGAAGCCTTCACCGAGAAGCTTCCCGTGATTGGCAAAGCCTCCTTGCTTGGGCTGCAAGCATCAAAGGCCGCTATTCGCGAGGCCTTGGAGCCTCGACCCTTCTTCGAGACCCTCGGGCTTCGTTACATGGGCCCCTTCGATGGCCACAATATTGAAGAGATCGAGACCGCTCTGGAGAATGCGCTCCAGTTCAAAGGTCCGGTTGTTGTTCACGTGATGACCAAGAAGGGTCGTGGCTACGCTCCAGCTGAGAACGACCCCATCAAGCACATGCACGACATGGGAGGGGTGAAGCCTGGTAGCTATACCGCGGCCTTCACCGAGACCCTGGTCAAGCTGGGTGAGGAGCACCCCGAGCTGGTCGCCATCACCGCTGCTATGCCCGACTCAACCGGCCTCTTGCCCTTCCGAGATCGTTTCCCTGATCGTTGCTTCGATGTTGGTATTGCTGAACAGCACGCAGTCACAGCCGCTGCAGCCATGGCCATGGGTGGCCTTCGACCGGTGGTTGCGCTCTATGCCACATTCCTGACCCGGGCCTTTGACCAGGTCAATCTGGATGTTGGCTTGCATGGTCAACCCGTGATTTTCTGTCTGGATCGAGCGGGGATTACTGGCGACGACGGCGCATCTCACCACGGAGTCCTGGACCTGGTCCTCTTGTCGAAGGTGCCGGGGATGACCATCTTCTGCCCATCTTCGTATCAAGAACTGGGCCAGATGATGACCGATGCGCTGGTCATCACCGATGGCCCGGTCGCTATTCGCTGGCCTAAGACAGCCGCTCCCTCGGTTCACGAAAGCATGGTTGGCCGCGGCCTTACTGGCCGAAAGATCCGTGAAGGATCACAGGTTTGTCTGATCGGGATCGGGAAAATGCTGGCAGCGGCTGAAGAAGCCGCTGACCTCCTCATTGCCGACGGGGTCAACGCCACCGTATGGGATCCGCGGGTCGTCAAGCCCCTTCCGCCCGAGATGTTGGAAGACGCCGCGGGCCACAGCCTGGTTGTCACCATCGAGGACGGTTTACGCCACGGTGGGATCGGCAACATGATTGCTGACGCGGTTCGAAGCCTCGGTACCCAGGTTCGAGTCCTCGGAGTTCCATCGGAGTTCATTCCTCAAGCCAAGGCCGATGACATCCTGGCTCGACTCGGTCTCACTGGCGTCGGGATCGCCGATGAAGTGCGATCGCTGCTGAAGCTCTAAGGCCCACGCGTCAGCGATCTTGGCAACGCTCTCAGCTCTGCCCCGTGACCCGACTATGGATCTCCGCCGCAAACTTGGCGAGCTCAATGGTAGAAGCAAGCTCCTGAGCGACTTCAGAGCCGTGAGTCGGTCGTCCAAAGAGGAATCCTTGGACGAAGTCGCATCCAAGCTCAGCCAAAACCTCTGCCTGGTACTCGGTTTCGACTCCCTCGGCGATGACGGTGCAGCCGATCTGGTGAGCCAAGCTAATGAGGGAGCCAACAATCAGACGATCTTCATCGGCGAGTCCCAGTCCGCCGACGAACACTCGGGGCAAGCGAATCACATCGAAGCGACAGCGCCGAAGCAGGTCAGGAGAGCCGAAACCAACCCCAAAGTCCTCGAGAGCGATCCCCACGCCCTCCGCCTTCAATTGCTGCAAGGCCGGCCACATCAGATGCAGTTGAGGCCCCGCTGTACTGCCGTTCACGTCCAAGAGAACCTGATTTGGTCGAACTCCTAGGTCGGTGATGGCTGAGGTGACCACACGAGAGAAACGCGAGTCAAGAACAAAAGAGGGGTCGAGGTTCATGGCAGCGAATAGCCCCGGGCCGCCAAGTTGGCGATCCCACTCAGCCACCTGGCTAATCGTCTCCCGCAGGATCCACGCATGGAGGGGAACGACGATCGGCGACGTGCGGAGCGCTTCCATAAAGACCGCAGGTGACATCAGTTCGGCTCCCTTCACTCCACCACTGGGAGCGAGCCAACGCAAGAACGATTCGAAGCCAACAATGACACCAGAGGCCAGGGAAACGATCGGCTGGAAGAAAAGCTGGAATTCATCGTTTTCGAAGGCCTGTTGAAGCCGGACAGCCAGAATCTCAGGCTCGCGCCCTCGACCGTAGACCTCATCTCGAATCAGAAGATTTGACTCGCCTGTCCGAGCCTCGACCAAGGCCGACTCGAGGTCAACCAGGAGGCGTCGTTCGTTGCTCTCAAACTCGCACAACAGACCGGCCACGGTGACTTCCAACGGCACGACGAATGACTCGAACGTGACCTGTTCGGGCAAGACCGACCTCAGGTCATCTGCCACGCGATGAACATCATCGTTGGCAAAGACCCCGGGCCACATGACGGCGAACTCCGAGCCAAGATAACGCGCAGTCTGGCCACGATTGCCAACCGAGGTGGACAATGAATCGGCGATAGCTTGCAGAACTTCATCGCCAACAGCGCTGCCATAGCCAGAGTTGATTCTGGTCAGGTTGGAAACGCTGAAGAGAAGCAGTGCACACTTATCGCCAGTTCGCCGGTTTCGTTCCAACTGATTGGAGAGCCACGCCTCGAACTGCCAGCGATCGGCAAGGCCGGTCAGCGCGTCAACGTGCTTGTCGTCTTCTTCTTGAATATCCAGCTGTTCGACAACGTCGGACGCCCTGCGGATTCCCATGTTCACCCCTTCAACCACTTCCGTCGGCAGAGGGTAAGCATTTGTTAAATGTTTCGACGCTCCCGCATCAGGACCTCTTGCACCACGCTGGCCTTCTGAATTCCGTCCATATCAAAGAGATTTCCAACCGAAAGGCCCCGAGCACCGACCAGACCATGGCAGGTGATGTCCGCCAACAGCCACTGGTTGGCATCAATTGCACGCTGGAAGTAGAGCGAGTGGTCCAGGCTCGCATTGACGAAATGCTCTCGCGCCTTGGAGCGATCGGTCACATTCAGCGGATGAGACGCTCGGATCACGCTGGTGACCACCGAGTCGGAGAAGAAAGCGGTGGCGCAGGCATGCAGTTGCTGATCATCGGGAAGTGGCTGGCTCATGCGAACCCAGATCGCGCTACGGCCGGTTTCCAACAACGCCACTCGACGCTCGATCATTGATCCCCAGCCGATGTCTTCGGTAATGGCATCAGGACGAGCGAGACCGGACTCCAGTTCTTGAATCTGCACGTCAGCTGCTTCTTCACCCTTTTGGAAGCTGCAAGACAGGTTGAGGATTGCTCCACCCGATTGCCTGGCGACGACTCGCCTGGTCGAGAATGAGCGGCCATTTCGGATCCGGTCAACCTCGAATCGAACCGGCTCTTTATGGGTCCCACGACGAATGAAGTAGGCGTGCAGCGAGTGCACCTGGTACTCCGGATCCAGCGTGTGTTGGGCTGCCCGCAGAGCTTGGGCCACAATCTGACCGCCGAACAGTCCACCCCATGGGTAGCGAACGGTCTGGCCCACATAGGTGTCAGGGCCGTGTGGCTCCAACTCCAGGAGGTCGAGGAACGAAATATCGGCAATTGTCAATTGATCAACCATGAGACCCGGTGGATCGTACCGAGCGCTAGTGTCTGCCACCGTGAGTGGAACGACAATATTTCAGAAACTGCAGGCCCCAAAATTTGTGGTGCTCTTGCTCGCTGGGTGCTTAGCCATCTTGGCCTCTTGCGGATCCCGCTCTGAGGCCGAATCCTCTGACGACATAGCGGTCCTCGTTTCGACAACGGTATCCCAGGTCGCCACGTCGACGGAGCCACCGACAACGGAACGAGCCACAATTCCCGGGCTACCCGTCACCATTCCTGACTGGCTGTACACCCGACCACTCCCGACCGATGGAAACGGCATTGCCAGCTCACAGCCAACTCCACCCGAGCTCATCAACCGCAAGCTTCCACCTCAAGACGTGTTGCCACTTCCAACGACACTGGATTTCAAGGCAACCATCAACCCACTGGATGGCGAGCCATTGGCTCGCTCGACCTGGCATGAAGGTTGCCCGGTACACAACGACGACCTCCGCTATGTACAGGTGACGTTCTGGGGATTTGACGAGCGGCCACACCTTGGCGAAATGATCCTGCACAAGGATGTCGCCTTCGATATTGTCCAGATCTTTCGTCTGATCTATGAGGACCGGTTCCCCATCGAGGAGATGCGAGTCATCACAGCTGCTGATCTGGACGCTGATCCAACCGGCGACGGCAACAATTCCGGCAGCTTCGTTTGTCGGGCCGTAACCGGAGGGTCCAAATTCTCTCAGCACGCCTACGGTTTGGCCATCGACATCAATCCATTCCACAACCCCTACATCAAAGGAGAGCGACTCCTCCCGGAGTTGGCTACTGCCTATATCGATCGCGACCAGGGATTGGAAGGCATGATGGCCAGTGACAGTGTGCCCGTGCAAGCATTCTTAGAACTTGGCTGGGGTTGGGGCGGCAACTGGAATTCCCTGAAGGACTATCAGCACTTTTCTCAGAACAATCGCTGAACTTGTTCAACCGCTGAGTCCGGCCAGAGAGCAATACTCAATTCACCTGCCCGGCCCTAGGCCCATCCATGTCACGACATCTCGATTTAACCGACTGACCCAGATGAAGCTTTGCAGAAATCTCCACTAGACTTGCCACATGAGCGATCGACTAGAATCAACATGGCTTGAGGCGTGGATGAAGGCGGTGGCCATTGTTGTGTTGGTGGCCCTTCTCACCATCTTTGTTCCGAACTGGGCGCTAACAAGCGGTGCAGTTTCCAAGATGGATGGGAACGTACAAGATCTCGTTGGTGTTGGCTTGTGGAGCGTTGGCCTCCTCACCGTGCTCGGCGGCTTGTGGTGGGCCCACAAGGAAGACCGAATCTGACAGCAGATCCTGGCCGGGTGTGTTTCGATCGATCAGGCCTGCCACGCTCAGCTCTGTCTTAGAGTCCTGATTCAGCCGAGTGCTGCGTCAGGCTAGATTCGCCTCCGCCCAGGCGACCTGACACGATGTCCTCATGATGCGCGCGTGGCAAGTAACAGAACTTGGTGAACCGGCTGAAGTCCTCAGCCTCGTCACTATCCCTGTCCCAACAATCCGACCCGACCAGGTATTGATCGAGGTCAAGGCGGTTGGCCTCAATTTCCCTGATGGCTTGCAGATCCGCGGTGGCTATCAGGTCAAGGCCAAGTTGCCGTTCATTCCTGGCTCAGAAATTGCCGGAGTGATTGTCAGTGTCGGTGAGAAAGTAGCCGGCCAACAGGTGGTCGACTGGACGGTCGGCGATCGTGTTGTCTGGATGGGCACTGGCGGATTGGCCGAGTTTGTTGCCGCTCCGGCAACGTCGCTCTTCCCTATGCCCGATGATCTATCGTTCGAGAAGGCTGCGTGCTTGCCTTACAACTATGGAACCGGGGTCTATGCCCTGGAGAATCGCGCACGACTAACGCCTGGCGAAACCATGCTGGTCACCGCCGCTGCTGGTGGAGTTGGCTCAGCCGCAATTCAGCTGGGTAAGGCCATGGGGGCCAACGTGATTGGCTTGGCCGGAGGTCCGGAAAAGGTGGCGACCGTCTATGAGTTGGGAGCCGATGCGGCCTTCGACTATCGGGAGGTGGACATCGTCGATGCAATTCGGGCCGCAACTGACGGGCGAGGGGTCGATGTTTGCTACGAAGCCGTCAGCGGCGACATATTCGATCAGGTCCGCCGCTGCATGGCTTGGGACGGACGACTGCTGATCATTGGCTTTACCAGCGGCCGCATTGCTGAGGCCCCCACCAATCACGTCTTGTTGAAGAACTATTCAATAGTCGGTGTGCATTGGGGTGCCTACCTCGATCGGAGCGCTGGCGCACCTCGGGAGAACTGGGATCGAATCATCCAGTTGTTCAAGACCGGCAAGATCGATCCGTTGATCTCATCGGTACGGCCACTGGAGCAGGCGCAACAAGGTCTGGTCGACATCGGGTCTCGCAAGACCGCTGGCAAGGTCGTCATCACCATCAACTAGCCAACTCCGATAGTCGTTGGGCCATTCAGCCCGATTTGAGCGATTGCTCAAAGTTTCTCTTGCCTTCGATCAAGGTTAAGCGTATGCTCAAATCACGTCTTGAGCGATCGCTCAAACTTCTATTGATTGGCCAAAGCAATGAGCAACCCATTTACCCAACTCACGACCCAACTCACGACCCAGGTAAGCGGCAGGCTCAGCGAGCTGAGCAGCAGCGGTCAGTACGGCGATCCCATCGAAACCACAGGAACGCTCAGCGATCGAACCGCCATCAGCTTCTACTTCGTGTACGCCATCATTGCCCTAGGCCTCGTCATCTGGCTGGCTCGAACCCTCTTTAGCAATGGCAAGGTTTTCCTGGCCGATGTATTCGAGAACGAAGACATGGCCAAGGCAGTCAACCATCTACTCGTTGTTGGCTTCTACCTACTCAATCTTGGCTACGCATTGACCCTTTACAAGGTCCAGACGAACCTCAGCCTCACCGGGGCCTACAACGGGTTGATCAGTCGAATTGGAATGCTCCTGCTCAGCCTGGGAGTTATCCACCTGGTCAACATGTTCGTGTTCTGGCGGATCCGCAATCACCGGAGCCGTGCGCAACAAAGCCCCCGGCCAGCCCCCCAGTTCACCGCACCTGTGCCTGCCTTCGTGGCTCAGCCTGCACCTCCGGCGAACCCAGGTAGTCACTACGCTCGCTAGCGCTGAAGCCACTGTCCGAAGCTCGGACGACGCACGCCGCGTCGTCCGCAGCACTGACCTAGTCTTGGCTGACGCCTTTGACAGTGTTTGATAGCCAAACTCTCCAACTCACCAACTCTCAAGGCCTCCCTCTCCAGATCGCGATCACATGAACCAGCCTTCCAAATCTAGTCAGGCCAGCGAGTCAAGCCAGTCTCGCAAGTCCTCAAAAGGCGGGCAAGACACCAAAAACAAGATCCTCGATGCCGCCCTGCATACGGTAAAGAACGAGGGTCTTGTCGGCACAAGTGCTCGCTCAATTGCCCGCACCGGGGATTTCAATCAGGCTCTCGTGTTCTATCACTTCGGCTCCATCGAAGGCCTACTGCTCGCCGCATTGGAACGGGCCCACGAACGACGAATGAATCGATTCGAGCAAGACCTCGAAGCCGTGACCGATCTCCAGGGATTAACCAGGATCGCCCAAGAACTCCACGCTACGGCGGAGGATCCGGACCAAGCAGCTCTGGCCGCCATTGTCGCTGGTTGGTCAGCAACCAGCGAGAACGGCAAGACGGTCTTGGGTATTCTTCAACCCTGGAACGACATGGTCAGCGCGGCTCTCAAACGGGTACTCGGCGATCACCCGTTGGCCAAGTTCATTCCCACCGACGACCTCGCTCATGCCATCGCCGCCCTCTTTCTGGGTATCGAAATACTTGGCCGATTGGATCCAAGCAACCAACAAGCCGATCGCATCTTCGCCGTCTTGAACAATTTGGCGGGATTTGGCACTCCTCTGCTTGAGGCCATGGAAGGTCAGCTGACCGACCCAAACAAGCCGAAAGCCAGCTGACCGACCCAAACAAACCGACAGCCAGCTGACCATCCCAGCTTGGCAATGAGAGCCCTGTCTGGACGGGCCAGTTATGCTGTCGAACAGGGATCGAACGCAAGACCCACGACACATTTCCGGTGCAACAATCACCGGTGCACGCTCATCAGAACACAGAGGGAACACCATGGTCGCAGTAGTCATCACCGGCACCGGACTCTTCACACCAGACGAGTCCATCAGCAATGCCGAGTTGGTGGAATCGCTTACCGAGGCCACCAACACGTGGAACACCGACAACGCGCAACGGATCGAAGCGGGTGAGCTTGAGGCCCGCCACGTTCCGGTCGAAGAGTTCATCTTCAAGGCGTCAGGAATCAAGTCCCGCTTTGTCATGAACAAGGAAGGTGTTCTTGATCCAAGCCGCCTGCGGCCCATCCTGGAAACACGTTCCGAAGACCAGCTCGGTATCCAAGCCGAAATGGCTATTCCCGCAATCACCGAGGCGTTGACCCAGGCCGGGCGCAGCGCCAACGACGTCGACGCCATCATTGTCGGTGCTTCCAACATCCAGCGGGCTTATCCGGCCGTGGCCATCGAGATCCAGGACGCAATCGGTGCCAGTGGCTGGGCCTATGACATGAACGTTGCTTGCTCATCAGCCACGTTCTCCATCCAGGCCGCCGTCGATGCTCTGCGGGGCGGATCCGCCAACTGCGTGCTGGTTGTCAACCCTGAAATCACTTCCGCCCACAACAACTTCGAGCTCCGCGACTTCCATTTCATCTTTGGAGATGCCTGCACCGTGACCGTGTTGGAACGAGAGGACGACGCTGTAGCCGCTGAGCAATGGTCAGTGCTTGGCACCAAACTGGCCACCAAGTTCTCCAACAACATCCGCAATGACTTTGGCTTCATGAATCCGTCAGAGGCCGACGAGCGTGATGCCCACGAACTCATCTTCCGCCAGTCCGGACAGCGTGTATTCAAGGAAGTCTGCCCCATGGTGGCCGCACACATTCGCGATCATCTGGAAGCGACCGGACTTGAAGCCGGCGATGTTCGTCGTTTCTGGCTCCACCAGGCAAATCTCAAGATGAACCAGCTGATCGCCAAGGGTGTTCTTGGTCGGGTCCCAGATGAGGACGAAGCACCCGTCATCTTGGACACCTATGCCAACACCAGCTCAGCCGGGTCGGTCATCGCCTTCCACAAGCACCGAGATGATCTCGGCGACGGCGAGCTTGGCGTGATCTGCTCCTTCGGCGCTGGCTACTCCGTCGGGAGTGTGTTGGTGCGTAAGACCAGCAAGAGGTGACAGACCGAGCCAGCACTCGCAAACGTGGCCCTTGACAGAACTATTCCGTCTCAGCGGCCGAGGAGTCACCAATCACTGGAAAACCTTCGAAGGTCAATTCCGGGGCAAGCTCGGATGGACTGATCGGTATGTTTTGCAGTTCCCTAACCGTGCCTTCTTCCGCCACTGCCTCGCGATCATCCTGCTCGGCGAACTCATCGTTCACAACGGCTCCCGACGCAAACGGACCGACGAATGGATTGCGCTGTATTGCTGATGGTTGCCAGCGATAACTGGACTCCCGATCAAGCCCGGTCTCACCCAGACCGAGTGCCGGCGGAGCATCGAATCCAGACTCAGTCGAATCATCGAAATTGCTGAAGAGAGTCGGATAGAGCACGACACATAGGCCGATACTTAGTATCCCGACGGCAATCAACTTGGGGTCTCGATTCCTACTCATTTGCTGAACCAATGCTCTCGACGAACTCTGATAACTCGACCTCGGTGAGTCCTGGCGGCATGTGCTCGGAGAACGCATCGCCCCCTTCTGCCTCTCGGTCGGGGTCGGACTGATCGTTGGAACCTTCGCTCAAGGCCAACGCCCCGCCCTGGGAACGATTCGTTGCTTCAAACTCCGTGATCGCTCCGGAAGTAAAGATCCGGAGTCTCCCTTCAACGATCAAGACGGCTGAATCCTCAGTGCCGGTGAACACATCAACCGAGTCAAAGATCACGAGCCTGTCAAGGCTCTCCACCGCCTCAAAGAAGTCCAGGATGCTGTCATAGCTTCCCTCCGCACTCAGCCCAAACGAGACCGAAGAAATTCCATCAGGCATCCGGGTCGCCTGCGTTGACGATGCATTGTCAGTGATTTGAATTGGCGAGAAGTTGCCTACCGCCACCCCATTGGCGTAGCCCGCCCCATCGATGGCCTGAAGCAATGACCCAAGTTCCAACTGGGACGGAATCGCAGCCTCGATCTGGTGAGCGCTCCGCTCCGTCTCGCCTTGCATAGCGGAAAGGCCTTGTACTTCTACCAACGATCGAGCTAGAGCTGAGCGATCAGACTCCGCAGATGCGAGCCGCTCGTCGGCTGCGTTGCTCGCTCTCATCGACGGGATCCCGGCCATTGCGATCCAGAGGGCAACAACGAGCAGGCTCGGAACAATGACCGAGGCAGTCTTCTTTGAGTTCATGATCCCAACTCGCCTTCAGAATCGGTTTGGTCTGAATTGACTGGCTCGGTCTGGTTCAACGCCGCTTCGGTGATCACGCCTTTGAGTGAGAACAATGCGCCCACTTCCTCAGCTGCACCAACAGGACCGACGGTTGATTGATTCAGCCAGTACCCCGTACTCAGCTGTAGATCTGAAATACTATTAATGAACACCCCGACGTTGGAAATGTCGGTGGTCAAGGCATTCAGGGACACCACAGCGATTGGCTCCGGGCCAACATAGCCAATGACCTGTTCTCCAGAGATTGCTCGGCTCATCTGGATCGAGACCAATTGACTCTGTTGCGGCATTGCCTCAGCGATTTCCTGCACAACCAATGGGAATCGGATGACTTGTCTCCGGACGGCTTCCAGGTCCGCAGCGGCGGCATTCAGAGAGTTCACTTCGGCGATCAGCGTGTCATAGTCTGCGAGGTCATCAGCTATGGCCTTGCGAGCTTGTTCGGCCTCATCAGCCGCTGTTTCTCGATCGGCAAGGTTGTCCTGTTGGCGAAGGCTTACGTTCAGGAGGCCGGCAGCGATCAGAACAGCGATCCCCACACCAACGGTGCGGCGTCGATTTGTTGCCCGATCTTCCTGGTCCTGCCACGGAACGAGGGAGAATGATCGGTCGCTGGCACCTGATTTCGACTCACACAAGGCAACACCGAGGGCAGTGGCATAGCGATGCCACCGTCCAAGGCTTTGAAGCCAAGCAACCTGGGGCTCGCCCGGTTGAACAACAATGCCGAGCGAAGAAGCCATCGCTGGCAGTAATCCAGGCGCCTCCGCCTTCGACCCGACGAGCGCCAGCCGACCAATTGCTCGCTGGTCCAGCTCGGAACTGTAGTAGGCGAGAGTCCGCCGAACGCCCTCAACAACGGTCGAGACTCCAGCTTGTTCGGCCGAAGCCCGTCGCTCCGCTTCAGTCTGAGCGTCTGCTCTCGAGTGATACCCCGACAGCCCTTCGAGATGGGATTCCAATTCGTCGGCGACATTGAGGGCCGACTCTCCAACACCAACGGTCAGGGTCCGAGAGAACAAGGTCCCGCCTTGATCGCGAATAACAATGTCTGTCTGGCTCTCGCCGACGCTCACCACCGCAGAGACCGGCGACGCAGTCAGGTCTGCCTCAGCAGGGGGCGGCTGCCCGGCCTCGCCCCTAAGACTGACTGCAGGGCTGCTCAGCACACTTCTTGTCAACGCCTCAGAAGCCAGATGCACGGCAATCGGTTTCAGTCCAGCACCAACGGCGGCATCCAGAAGACTCTGACGCGTCGATGCATGGATGGCCACGACCAGGGTTGATACCCAATCGACGGAGTCGGGCTCCGGACCGGATTCAGACGCCGTCCTCTGTGATGCTCCGATCGACGCGACATCATAGATTGCTTCATCAAGGGGATAGCTCAGGAGTTCTTCAATATCGAACCCGGCCGACCGCCGCAGTACATCGGGTGATGCTGACGGCAACTCAGATCGCCGAACAATAGCTTGGCGACCATCAACGCTCATGATCACACGCTTGCTTGTGAAACCTTGATTTCGCCACAAGGCCTTCATGGCTGAGCAAATGGCCGCTGGATCAGCTACGGCACCTTGAACGAATGCAGTTGGGGGTAACGGAACCTCGCCCGCGCCAACGACTTTGGGGCGCTTGCCCCGCCATTTTTGTAGTTCGACCGCTCGGATCTTGTCCGAGTCGATCATTAACCCGACGACGGAGTCCGCCATACACCAAACCTGCTCTCAAGATTGGGGCACCGATCCGGTTATTGCGATCTGAACCCTTGCAAAAGTGTTCGGCCACGATTGTCGATGCATAAGCAAATGTGTTCATTCAGCCTCATTGGGAACCCTTTTGGGCCGAGACAAGGTAAGTGCAATCTATTCACTCCTGGTTGAGCAGCATTTCGCGATGGATCAGCCAAACTCTGTCGATCCAAACTTCTGGAACACCGAGCCCCCTGGCTGGGACTCATGCCGCGCCCTGGCTCTCCGCTCCGAGCGCCGACAGAGAAGCGGGCCTGACTCTGGTTGAAGTCATCGTGGCTACCACATTGCTCGGAATTGGTATAGCTGGCGCCGCCAGCGTCTTAGCAGCAACCAGTCGTACCGTGGCCGCAGCAGACCAACGGGCCCAGGCCAGTCATCTCGCCACAGCCGAAATCGAGACCTTGCGGGCCATGCCCTATAGGGATGTCGTCATTGACCCGAACGCGAAGGGTTACGAACACAGCTACGACAGACGAACAACCGTGGTGCCAAATCAGCTCTCCATCTCCAGCACCCAAGCTGCCCTCGTTCCATCTCCCAAAGGAGCACCTCTCGTCGTGCCATGGGAAGTTGTCCAGCTTGGCGAGCTTGAGTTCTCCGTTACCCGACACATCACCTGGGCAAAAGCTGACCCTCAGGGACAAAAGGACCAGTTCGGATACAAGGTCATCAACATCATCGTCAAATGGACCGACTCAACAGGTGATCACCGACTCGAGCGAGAGTCCGGTCTCTTCGCCGGGGCGGGCTCATGACCCGCTTGCTGGCACGTCCGCGCAAACTGGCGAAGTCCAACCAGCGGCCCGGACTGACGCCACACGTAGACCGTTCGGATGAGCAAGGCGCGACAATGAGCGAGGTGATCGTGACCATGGCGATCGCCGCTGCCGTTGCCATCTCATTGATGGGTGTGCTGCAAAGTACCGCCCGCCATGACGTCAACCAGGAACAACGCATTGGCTCCCAAACCGAGATCTGGCGCGCCAGTGACCAGATAGCAAGCGACATTCGCCTCGGCGCCTTGGCGCCTGACCTCACCATCGATCACTCAGGCGAAACGCTCCCCATCCTTATCTCCAATCCCGACGGAACTCGCAGCCTTGTGCAATGGCAGGTAACCCCAGCCGGTCTCGTCCGCCATACCAGTGACGCTGTCATCGGAGCGAAACCGCACTCAGTGCTGATCGCACCAAGTGTCGGGTCTCATGAAACGCGGGCCAGTTTCGTCTACCTGACCAGCGACGGCTACGCCATCGACCCACGAACAGCACCCGACAAACTCATCATCTGCACCGCCAGAGTCGAGATTCGCTTGCACTCAATCAACGACCTCGGACAGACCAAGCCCAACCACTCTTCCGCCGCCTTTCGCGTCAACCCGAAAGCCAAGGAATGCTGAATCCGCACCGAGCCTCACACCGTCACAACAAGGCCGCCACAACGCCCCGCGATCCGGAGCAAGGCAGCGTGGTCATTGCGCTCATGGTTCTGATGATCATCGCCCTCCTCGGGGCCGCTGCTCTCAGCAGAAGCCAAAGCTCACTCCATGCGGTGCAACTGAACGTTGACCGGGCAACGGCGAGCAGCGGGGCTGAGCGCGGCTTGGCAGAGGCAGTCTCGCGACTTGAGCACGGCGAATCACCTCCGTTCGCCTCGGTCAAGCTCGACTTGCAGGACGGTGTCTATTGGTACGAGGTCACCAAGCTGAACTCAACAGCAGTCGAGATCTATGCAGTGGCCGAAGTCAATGGAGCCATACGGGCAATAGAAGCGACCGTCAATGGCACCAACAATCGCGGTTACACCATCTTTGCTACTGAACGCATCGTGAGCGACGACAACAAAGGCGCCATTACCGGTCGTGTTGGCACCAATGGTGAGTTCCGCGTCTTTGGGCGGGCTCCCGGCGACGAGCAGGAAATCTTTAGTCCCAAGGGTGAATGTCTAAACTGTCCCAACCTGATCCGGTCGGTCGGTCCAATGGCCGTCCCTGAACCAGAATTTCCGACCGGACCGAACCAAGCTTGTGCTTCCATTCAACAGTTTCACACTGCCATCGATGGGGAGAACGGAATACCCTACGTTTGCGAGGGTAAGGGCTTCGTTATCTTTGCTGGCCCCATCGAGATCAAGAATCCACCGCTGGTGATCTACATTGACTCCCCTCGCCAGATCTACTTCTACGGCAGTGTGCTCAACCAAGGCGGCAGCGCATCAGATGTTCAGATCTACGTAAAGTCAGAACCCAAAGACCCGGCGGAGATGTACCTGTTCTCGGCCGATCTGACCAGCACCATCTATGCGCCAGGCCGAGACCTACAACCAGTAGACACCAACATCACTGGGTCCATTGTCATGAAGAATCTGCAGATCAATGATGGATGGCTTTTCAGCGCCAAACCCGACAAGGCAACGACAATCCAGAGTCCAACTGGTTGGCGGGTCACCTCGTGGGAAGAAGTCCCCGTCCGGTGATGTCCGTCCTGCTCGGGCGAGACAATTTGACGATCGGAGTGGCCCTGGTCTGCCTTCCGATTGGTCTGGTCGCTGGCCACCACGTCGCCCATTTGGTTCAGCAATCAACCGAGACACACGGCGGTCGCCCAACTCCATCTCACCATCAGACCCAGATGATCGCCGCCATCCTCTTTTGTCTCGTTGGTCTTCAAACGGGCGCCACGTGGCCACTCCTGCCGATCCTGATTCTGGTCGCTGTCTTACTCGGCGTGTCAATCATCGACTGGTCTCACCAACGGATCCCAAACCTTGCCATCAAGCCCGCTTTTGTCGGATCGTCCGTCCTACTTCTCCTGATCTCCCTTCTCGCCGGAACTGGTTCGATCATGCTCGGAGTACTCGGAGCCGCAGCGTTTTCTGGGCTTCTCGGCACGATCCACCGACTCAGCCCAGACGGGATGGGAAGGGGCGACGTCCGGCTCGCTGCTCTGCTCGGACTGTTCATTGGATGGACATCACAGGACGTGTACGACACGGGCTGGAATATCGGACTCGTCCTACTCCTGGCCTCAATCCTGGGTCTGTTCAGCGCCCTCTTGGTTGAGCCCCGAATGAAACAGAACTGCGTTGCAAGGTCGTTTCGAGGAAGACAGGTCCCATTCGGACCTGCCCTATCCGTCGCCACAACCTTGGTTGTCCTTAGCTCGGTGTGACCGTCTCGCTAGGGTCGTTCACTCCAGCCAACCCAGTTGGTGCGGTCTGGGGCCAAGTGGGATCCCGACTTGTCAGGCGATGACCCGATGCAGCTCTTCGAGGCTGGTCATCCCGAGAGCGACCTTCCGCATGCCATCAGCCTTCAGGGTCAGCATTCCCTGCTGAACCGCCAGGCGTTCGACCGCATCTGACGTGGCCCTAGCGAGGACCAGTTGGGCGATCTCTTCGGACATGCCCATGACTTCATGAATAGCGAAACGGCCCTGATAGCCAGTTTCTCCGCACTTGGAGCAGCCACCAGCCTGGAAAACCTCGATGGTCCCTCTGTCGTTCAACAGCTCCTCAGCGATACCCGTGGCGGCGACGGCTGCGGCGGAGAGCTCGACAGGCTTCTTGCATGCTTCACAAAGGAGCCGAGCAAGACGCTGGGCCACCACCGCAGTGATCGAAGAAGTCACCAGGAACGGCTGCACCCCCATCTCGATCAGACGCATCGGTGTTGCCGCGGCGCTATTGGTATGCAAGGTCGAAAGTACTAGGTGGCCGGTCAACGAGGCTTCGATGGCGATCGTTGCTGTTTCGCCATCCCGGATCTCACCAATCAGCATCACGTCTGGGTCAGCCCGCAAGAACGAACGCAAGGCCGTCGGGAACGACATCCCCGCCTTGTTGTTGACCTGAACCTGTTTGATCCCTTCGATCCGGTACTCAACTGGATCCTCAATGGTGATGATGTTTCGCGTGGGGTCCCGAAGCTCCTCGAGCGTCGCATACAAGGTGGTCGACTTGCCCGAGCCGGTAGGCCCTGTGACCAGGATGGCACCCCAGGGCCGACGAAAGGCCTCTTCATACTTGGCCAGTTGTTGAGGCAAGAAGCCGAGAGAAGCCACGCCAACGCCCTCTCGATCGTTCTTGAGAATCCGGAGGACGACAGCCTCACCGTGCACCGTTGGAAGGGTGACAACTCGCAGGTCGATATCCGCCCCGCCTACACCAATGGTCATGCGACCGTCCTGAGGCAGACGGCGCTCGGCAATGTCGATCTCGGCCATCACCTTCAGACGGCTAACGATTCCTGACTGCAACGATTTGGGGGGCGACATTGCATCGTGAAGCACACCATCCACACGGAACCGGACCCGTAGTTCATCAGCGGTGGGTTCGATGTGTACATCGGAGGCACGCTCCTGAACCGCTTTGGAAAGAAGAAGATTCACGAACTGAACGATTGGTGATAGGTCAACACCCGTCTCCAAAGGAGCCACTCGATCGGTGATTACTTCGTCGTCTGACCGGGATGCACCAACTGCGGCCTGGATGGCTTCTTGTACACGAGTGTCGCTTAGACCGACTCGGTCAAGAATGGCGAAGATCTGTTGAGCCTCAGCCATGACAGGGTGAACTTGACGGCCCAACGCATTTCGGATGTCGTCCAAAGCGAGAACGTCGGCCGGGTTGGCCATCGCGACAACAACGCGATCATCGGTTCGCCAGACTGGAACGGCGCGATGCCGTCGGGCCAGTTGTTGAGGTACTTGCTGGGTTAGCTCGAGGTCAATGACGTGATCATCAAGGTCGACGAACTCCTGATCGAACTGGGCGGCTAGGCCCTGGAGCAGTTGACGAGAAGTCACTGCGCCGTTGTCCAGCAATACGTCTCCCAGGCGCCGCCCACTTCTCTGCTGCTCTTCGAGCGCGGTGACAATTTCGGCATCGGAAACAATGCCTAGTTCAACAAGAATCTCACCCAGTCGCCTTCGAGTGGCGGTACGCGCAACGGCCATGGCGGCAGGGTCGGCCGATCTTGGAGTGCTATGACCCTTCCGTCGTTGATCAGCAAACAAACCTCACAACGGGCGAGGCCAAGCCGAGTCTGACGTCGTTCCCCACTGGATCCGGCGATGGAAGGCAGACCGATGACAAAAGAGGACCCCATGTCGTCACACTCCACCCCGTCAGAATGGGGTGAGCTGGACGATGACGGCATTGCCTTTCTTAGCCAGGCTCTCGGACCGCCCGGTCGTCATTCGGCAGACACGTCACCTGCAACTGGATCTGACCGTTCCACCGACGAGACGACTCCCCTGCCAGTCGCACCCCAAGAAGCCAATCCTGGCCTCACCGAGCTCCTCGACATTGCCATCCAGTCTGGAGCCTCCGATCTACATCTCAGCGCCGATCTACCACCTCACCTCCGGGTCGGAGGGGAACTCCGCACAATTCGAGGGGTTGGCATTCTCGAGCAAGCGGCAGTGGAACGCCTCCTGCTCGATCAGCTCACAATCACCCAGAAACAGACCCTTGCCGATTGCGGAGACCTAGACCTCGCCATGGAGTGGCAAGGTTCGCAGGGACGCAATCAACGATTCCGAGTGTCGATCTTTCGCCAGTCCGGGTCCTACGCCGGAGCATTCCGGGTTGTGGCCAAAGGCATTCCCACCATTGCGGAACTTGGTTTGCCCGACATGGTGCGGACCTTCGCCGAGCTCAACCATGGTCTGGTTCTGGTGACCGGCCGAACAGGATCAGGGAAGTCAACAACCCTGGCCGCGATGATCGAGCACATCAACCAGACTCGATCGGCTCACGTGATCACCATTGAGGACCCAATCGAGTATCGCCACGTCGCCAACCGGTCAATCATCCAGCAGCGAGAAGTTGGAGTCGACACGTCCTCCTTCTCATCAGCTTTGCGTCACGCACTACGTCAGGACCCCGACGTAATCCTGATTGGTGAGCTTCGTGACTTGGACACGATGCGGACTGCTCTCACCGCAGCCGAGACTGGCCATCTCGTGCTTGCTACCCTCCACTCCAGCGACACCACCGGGGCGGTGACCCGCATGATTGACGTATTTCCTGGCGATCAGCAACCCCAGATCCGCTCACAACTCGCCCTCTCGCTCCGGGGCATCGTCACCCAAGATCTCGTTCAAACGACCGATGGCACTCTGGTTCCAGCAACGGAGATTCTGAGTGCCAACTCTGCGGCTAGGAATCTCATTCGCGAAGACAAGTTGCACCAACTGCGATCACTGTTGGAGACCGGTAGCGAAGACGGCATGCAGACCTTTGAGCAATCGCTGGCCACAATGGTGCGTCAAGGACGAACCACTCGAGACGCTGCAATGTCTGCCTCACGAGATCAACAGACGCTAGGGGCCTTGATCACACCATGACTGCAACCCAAACCAGACGAAAGACCAGCAGGTCTGATTCGAAGACGCAATCCAAGGCAAAACAAACCAAGACGATTCCTGCAAGCAGCCAGGCCGCCAGCGCCAAGAGTCAAACTTCACTAATCGATTTTCGGTACACCGCCATTGACGGCAAGGGAAGCATTCGCACTGGACAACTCCTGTCTGCCTCCGAGGCAGAGGCGACGCAGCGCATTCGCCGACTCGGCCTCCGCCCAACCGATATTCAGCCCGCTACAACGTCGATCCTTCGTTCAGAGATACGAATCCCCGGATTCGGGCCAAAAGTCCACGACGCAGAAATTGCCGTCCTTTCACGACAATTGGCGACCATGGTCGGGGCTGGGGTTCCACTTCTGCGCAGCCTTTCGGTCCTGATCGAGCAGACCGATAACCAATTCTTGATCGAAACACTTTCCCGGGTTCGAACCGATGTCGAGACCGGCGACTCTCTAAGCGACTCGTTGGCCCGACATCCTCGGGTCTTCGACGGTCTGTATGTGCCAATGGTTCGGGCAGGTGAAACAGCCGGTGCATTGGACGAGGTCTTGGCTCAGCTGGCGACAACGATGGAGCGTTCCGTTGCCCTCCGCCAAAAGATCCGGTCTGCGTTGACCTACCCAGTAGCTGTTTTGGTGCTCATCACGATTGTTATCGCCGCCATGCTCTTCTTCGTTGTCCCAGTCTTCGCCAGCATCTACGACGACCTGGGCGGAAGCCTCCCGCTACCAACCAGGATCCTGGTTGCAGTGTCGTCGGCGCTCACGGACAAGCTGCCAATCACCTTGCTGCTTCTCGGAACGTCCACCTACCTTGTTCGGCGTTGGAAGAACTCCGCTACCGGACGCTTGCAATGGGCCAATTTCAAGCTCCGCTTGCCCCTTGTCGGAGACCTCATCCACAAGACAGCGATCGCCCGCCTGACCCGGGTGCTAGCTGTACTCAATCGGGCCGGTGTTCCTGTCCTTGAGGCCCTCACCATCAGTGCCGAAACCGTGGGCAACGCGGCGATCGAGCAAGCCGTTCTCGAAACCCGCCAAGTAGTTCGCCAAGGTGGTTCGATGGGCGACCAGATGGCCGACAACTCGCTCTTTCCGCCAATGGTGGTCCAGCTTGTCTCCATCGGAGAAGAGACCGGAACCTTGGATGAAATGTTAGAAACCGTAGCTACATCATTTGAGACCGAGGTTGAATCGGCGGTCGCCGGCTTCGCCTCCCTGATCGAACCACTGCTCATGGCCTTCATTGGAGTAATCGTTGGCGGCATGGTTATCTCGCTGTATCTGCCGATGTTCCGAATCGTCGACCTCATCCAGTAACCACCATCACTCGGCCAATTATCGGAGGGGTTTCCCTAATGGAGCGCCCGAACGATCCGAGACTGCGAACACGCTTACTAGGAGAGAACTGATGACCATTACCGCGGCCTCGGCCACGATCGACACCATGGCCACCGAGGCCAAGGCTGTTCCGGAAATGAACAACGCCGCAAAGCGACGTCGCCACTCTGGGATCAAGCGCTCAGCAGAGAACTCCGAAAGTGGCTTCACCCTGGTTGAGGTCATGGTTGTTGTCCTCATCATTGGCATCCTGCTCGCCATCGGCGTACCAACCTTCCTGGGAGCTCGCAACCGAGCACACGACCGTGCAGCTCAGTCCAGTCTTCGCACTGCCCAGAACACCGCCTTGATCATCTACACCGACAACGCAACGTTCCGAGACGCAACCCAAGCTACGATGGCCGCCGCCGAGCCTCAGATTACTTGGTTCTGGCACTCGAACGCATCCAACACACCAAACATCGTCAGCATCCACGGATCCAGTGACGGCACGGAGTTTGGGGCCGCCTCCATGTCGAAGTCGGGGACCTGCTTCTTTATCCATCTTCGTTCTGATGGCAGCACCCAATACGGAAGTTCAGATTCAACCGCCTGCACCGCCGTCAGCGCAATCGCTGTCACTGGGACCGGCTGGTAACAACAGGGTTGAGCCAAGCTACTTGAGCAAGTCTCGGGCGATCGCCACTGTCTGGATCTCATCGGTCCCGGCATAAATCTGCAGCACTTTGGCATCTCGTGCCAGTTGCTCAACGTGATACTCGGCCATATAGCCGTTGCCTCCGTGAAGCTGGACCGCTTCCAAGGCAACGGCTGTTGCCTGTTGAGCCGAGTAGAGCTTCATTGCTGAGGCTTCGGCGAAGGTCATGGTCTTGCCATCCTGTGACAACTCGATTGTACGGAAGACCAGGTTCTGCACATTCATCCTGGCTACCTCCATCATGGCCAGCTTCTGCTGGATCAGCTGGAAGTCACCAATGCGTTGACCGAACTGCTCCCGGTCCTTGGCGTAGCCAATCGAGAGCTCCAGGCACTCTTCGATAATGCCAAGCGACATGGCGGCAACACCGGAACGCTCTTGTTGGAAAGTCGACTTGGCGCCATCTCGGCCACCCTTCTTGACGTCCTCGGTCTCGCCGATAAGTCGATCCTTACCCACCCGCACGTCGGTCAGGAAAAGTTCACCCGTTGGCGAAGAATGCATGCCCATCTTGCGCAAGGGTCTGGACTGGACCAGTCCCTCCATCCCCTTGTCCAGCACAAAGCTCAGAACCTTGCGATCCTTGCGGTCATTGCCTTCATCCAGCTTGCAGATATAGACAATGGTGTCGGCGTAGGGCCCATTGGTAATGAATGTCTTCGAACCATTGAGGATGTACTCATCGCCGTCCCGTTTGGCGGTCGCCAGCATCGAACCAAAGGCATCAGAGCCCGAATTCGGCTCGGTGATGGCCCAAGCACCAATCTTCTCCATGGTGAGCAAGTCGGGCACCCACCGCTCGCGCTGGGCGATCGTTCCCTTGTTGTTGATGGACGAGGCCGTGAGTCCCATGGACACACCCATGGCGGTGACCAGTCCCGGAGACTGCCGGCAAAGCTCGATGGTTGGGATCAGGCTGAACCCTGGATCCATGCCGCCGCTCTTCTTCTTGGCAGCCTTCCCGCCATCGGATAGATCGACCTCACCGGCTTCCACCGCCTTGTCATGAGCAATGCGCTTATCGAAGTTGGCTCGAGCCATCTCGTCCATGCCAAAGTTCTTGAACATTTTTCGCAACAGGTCATATGGCGGCAAATCGCCATGCTCCAACTCTTCTCGAATCGGAATCAGCTCCTTGGCAATGAAATCCTTCATTGCTTGGCGAAGCATGTTGTGTTCATCTGACCATTCGTACATGGCTACTCCTTGTTCGGCGCGGAGCCTACTTTGCATGACCGACTGGAAGGAAACCCAGCTCGGGAATCCAAGCTAGAAAGCCATGCCAGCGGCTGCCACGAAGACGATTCCCAGAACCAGTTGTTGGATACCGACGATCTTGGGAGATGGCACCGGCCTCCGGCTAAGGACCAGGTGAATGCTGACGATGATCATGACGAGGGCCGCGACGGTCCAGGGAAGCAAGCTCGCCCAATCAGCCAGCAGTCCCACTGCCCATGCACTCAAGGCGATCAGAGCAACCAGGCCCTGCACGAAGCCGGTCTGCGAGGATGATGCCCGATCTTGGCCTTTGGACCGGGCCAGTTGGAACCGGACGAAGAAGATGGCAGCAATGGAGCGGATGGAGATAGCTAGCCAAGCTCCAAGTGCCAGGTGGGTTGATCCTCCCCCAACCATGACAACCGAGGCCGCTAAAGCCCCGATGCCCAACGGGCCAGATAACAAGGCGAGCAAGCGCCGCCCCCGGCTATGCATGTCGTACCAGAGTTCAATAGCAAACAGTGGCGTGGCCACAGCAATTGGCCACCACCAACCCGTCTGCGACGTCAGGGCAAAGGCAAGACCCAGTAAGCAGGCCAGAAGAATCATCTCGATCAGTGCGATTCTTTCAGCCAGCTCCGTGCGCTCAAGCCGGCGGTGCCGCCATCGATCAACGAGGGCAACCTTCAAGGGGGTGCGGGTGACGAAGGCCAGGAGACCAACGAGGCTGAGCATGACCCCGGACCATGACGGAGCAACCAGGAGACCCAGAATGGCAGGCTCAAGCGAGAGGCTCCAGCCGCCGTGCTCGTTGGGTAGCGCTACCGCTCGAATCTGCCCAACAGCTTTGGGGGCCGCGACCGGATCAACAATGCGATTGTTCAATGCAACGGAGCCCACTACTCCGAATCGTCGACTGAATCTGCGCCGTTGGCTGAATCTGCATCGCTATCAGAACTAGCGGCAGCTTCAGCCGGTGCCCCAGCTCGCCAGTTCGGGTTGGACGGAGCGTCGTCTTCCAAGGAGCGAATGTAGGTGGCGACCGCCCGAATCTGGGCACTGGTCAATGGCCCAGCAAAATCCTGAGAATAGGCACCCATGGCACTGCCCGGTACCCCGACCGCGATCAGAAGCTCAATCTGTTCGTCGGTTGCTGCTTGTAAGAACTCCTTGGCGTTCAAGGCCGGGCCGATTCCCCCCTCGCCGGTCTCGCCGTGGCATGAGGCACAGTTGAAACCCCAGAGATTTTCGCCCTCATGAGCAAGGGATTCCACATGGGTCGCCCTGGCGTCATCACGGCTAGCTGGCTCAAAGACTCGATAAAGGGGAAAGACCAGGATGAACGCCAGCATCAACACCAAGCCGAAAGCCATCACATTGGTTGTTGACCGCTCAAGATCGTCATCTTCAGCTCCGTACCTCATCAGTGGCCTTCCGCTTCACAGGCTGGACCCGTTGCTGGCTCATCAAGAACGAAGGTCCCAGGCGCCGGGCCATCCATCCGCGACCCAGTGTCGATATAGAGCAAGCCGTCATCGCCCAACTCAACCGGGTATTGATCCATACCTCGCGGAGCAGGTCCAGTGATGTAGTCACCGGATTGGTTAAAGACCGAGCCATGACAAGGACACTCGAATTGGCTGGATGATTCACAAAACGGCACCCGGCATCCGAGGTGGGAACACTTCTCGGAGTAAGCAACAACGATGCCTTCAGGGTCCTTGCCGAGATAAGCCCGAGCTGCGGGCACTTCAAGCACACCCTTGTCCGGAACAGCCGTTGGTGCGACCGTACGGACCTTGCCGCCAAAGCCGCTAGTTGGCAATGGTTGTATCAGGTCCCAGGAAGTCCACGCTCCAGCAATTCCAATCAACCCGGCTCCACCAACACCAGCTTTAGTGATGAAGGATCGGCGTTTCATGTTGTAGCTCATAGTTCTCCGTGCCATTCTTGCCATGGCCATACCCAGCCCCAGTTGGGGCCGCGGAAGGCGAAACCGATGATTGTCAATGCGATCCAGATCACCATGAAGGCGGTGAATGTTGCCACCGCGACCTTGCGGTGGGAAGCCAGCACAAAGAGGCTTCTGTCGATATAGGGAAGGGCTACCAAGCCCATGATGATTGCTCCGGGAATCAAGACGCCAGCAATCAAAGGGTGGAAGTGAGCCAGCAACTCCTGCAGCGCTGCGAAGTACCACGGGGCCTTCTCCGGGTTGGGAGTGATCGTTGGGTTCGCGATCGCCCGCAAAGGTGCATCGAAGAAGATTGCGATGACCAGGACGGCCAAAAGAATGGACATGGCCGCCACGGCGTGACGAACCAGCAGGTGGGGAAAGACCATCACCATGTCATCTTCGGCTGGCTCCTTGCGATCGCCTGCCAATGGCTTACCCGGGACCATGCCCAGAACTCGGCGGCCTTTCAACACATCAGGGGTGCCGAAGGCTGGTGTCTCATCGGCCCGGCCTTTGGCTCCAATTGCGACCGATGTCACCGTTGTCGATTCAGCGCCTGATTTTTCAGACATTTGGCTCTCCTCGATCAAGATCCAGCATGGTGTCCTTGCGCCAGCGCCACAGGTGGAAGGTGAGGCCAATCGTCAGGAAGATAGGAAGCACGGCGACATGCAGAACATAGAAACGGATCAGGGTGGCTTGGCCGACCGTATTGCCACCCATCAAGATGCTCTGCACCTTCTCACCTGCGAACGGAACGTAGGCCGCCATCTCCGTTCCCACGGTCACGGCCCAATAGGCCAGCTGGTCCCAGGGAAGCAGGTAGCCCGTGAACGAGAGCAGCAAGGTCATGACCAACAACATGACTCCGATGACCCAGTTGAACTCACGGGGGGCCTTGTAAGCCCCTCGATAGAACACCTTGGCCATATGCATGGCAACAGCCAACACCATGAGGTGGGCAGACCAGCGGTGCACATTTCGGAGATATTGCCCGAAGGGCACCTCGGTCTGGAGGGTCTGAATATTGGTATAGGCCTGTCCCGGTGACGGGACAAAGAAGAACATTAGCCAGACTCCGGAGACCGCCAAGGAGGCGAACAGCACGGTGGAGATAACTCCGAGATACCAGGAGTACTTGAATGACAGTTCTTCCTTGCGGACCTTCACCGGGTAAATGTGGAGCAGGAAGCTGGACCAGTGGGCAGCCGCTCGATCTCGTGGCGTCACTCGCCTCGGCGTACGCCAGATGGAACGACCAACTCGCGTCTCCCGAATACGATCGATCAGATCGGTGTCGGTGGTGTTCCTCACATCCATTCTGGTACTCCCATTCCAGTCCACATACCCATCGACAAGGCGTCAGGTGGGCAACGTTCAATACAGAGCCCGCAGCGAATGCAGGCTGTTTCATCCAGCAAGAGGGCGGTGCCGCCCTTTTCCTCTGGGTTGAGATCTTCGGTCGGCACCAGTGAGATGACATCGACCGGACACACATCAGCACACAACGCACAAAGCACGCACTTCTGCGGATCCAACAAGATGTTGGCGAAGCAGCGCAAGCATCGGTTTGCTTCACAACGCGCCTGATCTTCGGTGAATCCGAGCTCGACCATGGCCAGGCCCGTGCGTCGTCCGGTTTCCAAGGTCGGTACTTCGACCCGATCATGGCGGTCATAGTCGTCATCAAGCCGGTGGAATTGGTTGAGCTGCACCATTCTTCCTGGCTTGTCTTCCAGTAGCTCTCCGCCAAAGGACCGATGGATGTCTGCAGCGGATTTTCGACCGTCAGCGATGGCATCAATCAGCGTCCGCGGGCCCTTGGCCGCATCGCCACCGGACCAGACACCGGGATCGGAAGTCTCGCCGGTCTCCCAATCGATCTGGATGGTGCGACGAGGGCTGATCTCTGGCGAGGCATCGCCGAGCGAGTCAAGGTCGATCGCCTGGCCAATAGCAAGAATGATGGTGTCGGCGTCGAAGGTTTGCACATCATCAGTATCAAAGTCGGGACTGAATCGTCCCTCATCATCGAAGACCGAGTTGACCCCAATTGTCTCTAAGCCAACAACCCTGCCGCCTTCAACCACGATGCTCTTTGGACCTCGCCGTGGCAGGAAGGTGATGCCCTCGTGCTCGGCTTCCTCCACTTCGAAATCGTGGGCTGGCATTTCTTCTCGCGATTCCAGCGACATGATCTTGATTTCGCGCGCACCGGAACGCGCCGCGGAGCGGGCCACGTCAAAGGCTTCGACCATGGTGGAGCGATCGCCTTCTTCGCTGCCATCAGCGATTTCACCAGCGGCTCGCTTGTCGTCGTAGTCATCGGAGCGGAGGGCTGTTCGGGCTGCGTCCATAGCAACGTCACCGCCACCAATCACGATGACCCGTTCGCCAACCTCGACTTCAAAACCACGGTTCATGTTGATCAAGAACTCGATGGCGGTTACAACACCATCGGCCTCGTGGCCCTCAATGTCGAGGCCACGGCCGAGAGTCGCACCGATAGCGAGGAAAATCGCATCGTGTTGTTCTTTCAGCTCAGAAAGATGAACATGTTCGCCAATCTTGGTGTTGTATTTGACCTCAACTCCCAGGCCAACAATGGCATCCATATCACCAGCCAAGACCTTCCGGTCCAGGCGATACTCAGGGATACCAAGCCAAGCTGCGCCACCGAGCTTGTCAGTTGCCTCATAGACCGTGACTTGGTAGCCCCAGCGACGCAGGTCGTGAGCACAAGCCATTCCTGCTGGTCCCCCGCCGACGATGCCGATGCTCTCCTTTCGTTCACTAAGCGGTGGAGCAAGGACCTTATTCCAGACCTCGCTGCCCTCTTCGGCTTGCCCTGACTCGGGCCCATACTGCTCGGTGACGAAACGCTTCAATGCTCGAATAGCAATGGGCCGATCGATGGCCCCTCGCCGACAGGCATCTTCGCAAGGCGCGGCGCAAACACGCCCGCACACGGAGGCAAACGGATTGGGCATGCGAGCGGTCAGGTACGCCTGCTCGTCATTTCCGTCGGCGATGGCGGCGACGTACATTCCCGCATTGGTGTGAACAGGACACGCGGCCAAACACGGGATGTTCTGATCAAAGAAGCTGAGCTCACTAGACATCGTTTGGTCCTGCCGAATGCGATTTCGAGGCCGCGGAATTAGCTACTTCCCACCGCTGAGCTGACCTCGGCCTGAGAGGAAGGTTCGATGTGCTCAAGCGCACGGGAGCGTGGCAGACCGCCGATCCAGAATCCGGACCCGATCGGGTTCTGGATCGGCTAGTCGAATGTGGCGACAGTGGTCGCCTCGATCGTTTGTGCCAGGGCGGCGGTCGGTGAACAGACACGTTGGCAACCTATGGGCGAATGGCTTTGCTCCATTAGGGCCCTTGGTCCCTATTTGGGTGAGGCGAAATTCGCCAGAGTGTTCAATGCTCACGCGCCGATAGGCCAATGAACCATTGGCAACGCGAGGCCAAGTCGCTGGAAGATACTTCCACACACCCGGGTGGAGCGGTCAGAGGTGGATCCGCTCCACCTTTTCGCTTTTTGGGGACGAACCCTTACTGCTCTAGATCTCGGGACGTTGTTCCCTAGTGAAGCTTCGGTCCTCCGCCAACACTCTTCAGGTGAGCCGCAATCAGAGACAAGATGCTGCGCAGGCTGGCCCCACCCAATCGCTACCGGATCATTCAATACCGGACCGGCGCTCAGGACGGTCGGCCCCCCGGCAGCACCCATTCCACCTAACCCGATTCTTACCAGCCATGGTTCTCATGGCCAGCGCTGGTGCTGCATTGTTTGCGGTCGGCCTTGTTGCGACTCAGCAACCAGTCGACGCGCAAGATGAAAGCGGTATCGGCGAAGAGTTGTTCGCCAGCAACTGCGCCTCTTGCCACCAGGCTGGGGGTATTGGTCTACCCGGCACCTTCCCTCCTCTTGCTGGGAACCCAAATGCGGCGGACCCGGCTTACGTTGCCGAGGTCATCAGCAACGGACTAACCGGGCCGCTTGAAGTCGACGGTATTAGCTATGACTCGGCGATGCCAGCCATTGGAGCCCTCAGCGGCGCCGATCTGGACGCCGTCGTCGACTATGTCGTACTCCTTGCCGGAGCCCGAGAAGAAGCCGAACCCGGTGATGAAGAGGTCGTCGCCGCTCCAATCGTTGGCGACGTCGACCGAGGACACGGCCTCTTCCTTGGATCTGACCGATTTGATGAAGGCGGACCAGCTTGTGCTGCTTGCCACACTGCTGGCGAAGTCTCCAACCTTGGTGGTTCCAGCCTTGGGCCGGACCTCACCAATGTGTTGGGCACGCTCGGCGGGGAGGCGGGCTTTGTGGGCTGGATGGCCAATCCGCCGGCGGAGACAATGGCTCCTCTCTTTGAAGACCACCCCCTAAACGAGCAAGAGCTGGCCGATGTGGCCGCCTACCTAAACGACACCCCAAATCAAGACAAAGCAAGTGGACCCGACCGCCTACTGCTGGCCTCTCTTCTGGGCACAGCAGTCCTGATCGGTGGCATGGCGTTCTTCTGGCGTGGAATGCGTCAGACCTACGTCGAGCGACTGAGGAGCAAATAATGACCCAGTGGATTAAAGAGACGGTCGACCCAGCCGCACGTAAGTGGGAAGAATTCTATCGCAACCGCTTCCAGCACGACAAGCGAGTGCGCACCACCCACGGAGTGAATTGCACCGGTAGCTGCTCCTGGGAAGTCTTCGTCAAGGACGGGATCGTCACCTGGGAACTCCAGGCCACCGACTACCCGCAACTTGAAGAGGGACTGCCTCCCTATGAGCCTCGGGGCTGCCAGCGTGGCATCTCCTTCTCCTGGTACCTCTACTCCCCCATCCGGGTGAAGTACCCCTACGCCCGCGGCGTCTTAGTCGACATGTTCCGCGAGGCCAAGAAGGAATACCTCGGAGACGCAGTTGCCGCATGGTCCAGCATCCAGGCCGATCCAGAAAAGCGGACGCGCTACCAACAAGCCCGAGGTAAGGGCGGCTTCCGACGCGTTTCCTGGGATGAAGCCCTGGAAATGGCTGCTGCTTCCACCGTCCACACCATCAAGACCCACGGCCCAGACCGAGTCGCTGGATTCTCCCCGATTCCCGCCATGTCCCAGGTCAGCTATGCCGCGGGTAGCCGCTTCATGTCACTTATTGGTGGCGTCGTCATGAGTTTCTATGACTGGTACTGCGACCTGCCACCAGCCTCCCCGGAAATCTGGGGCGAGCAGACCGATGTGCACGAGTCCGCCGACTGGTACAACGCTCGCTTCGTAGCGGTCGTTGGTGCCAACCTCAACATGACCCGCACCCCGGACGCCCACTTCATTTCCGAGGTACGCCACGCAGGGGCCAAGCTCACGGTCTTTAGCCCCGACTTCTCCCAGGTAGCAAAGTTCGCCGACTGGTGGATCCCCTCCAATCCGGGCCAAGACACTGCCTTCTGGCTCGCCGTTGACCATGTGCTGCTCACCGAGCAGTACCACCAGCGCAAGGTGGCCTATTTCGAGGACTACTCCCGCAAGTACACCGACATGCCCTTCCTGGTGGAGGTTGCCGACGGCAAGGCGGGCAAGTACCTGCGAGCAAATCGGGTTGATACCTACGCCGATGTGCAAAACGGAGACTGGCAGCTCCTGGTGTGGGACGAAGAAGCCAACGAAGTCCGCATGCCCAATGGCACCATCGGAAACCGTTGGGCCGACAACTCCCAGTATGAAGACGGCAAGGCTCGTTGGAACCTGGAAATGCATGACTCGGTTCTTGGAACCGATATCTCCCCCGGCATCAGCTTCATCGACAACCACGACAGTACTGCCTCCATTGGCTTCGATCTCTTCGGTGAAGGTGGCACGGTCCAGCGTTCTGTTCCGACCCGCACCATCCAGACCAGTGACGGACCAATCCAGGTCACCACGGTCTTCGACCTGCTCAATGCCCGCTTCGGGGTTGAGCGAGGCCTCGCTGGCTCCCACGCCATTGACTATGACGACGCGACAGCGGCTTACACCCCTGCTTGGCAGGAGCAATACAGCGGCATCTCTCGCGACACCGTGATCAAGTTCGCCCAAGAGTGGGGTCGCAACGGCGAACTCACCAACGGTAAGAACATGATCATCATCGGCGCCGGTGCCAACCACTGGTATCACAACAACCTGCTCTATCGAGCGGGCATTGTCGCCCTGATGCTGACCGGATCGGTCGGCATCAATGGCGGTGGCCTAGCTCACTATGTTGGCCAGGAGAAGCTGGTCGCTCACGCCTCCTGGGGAGCTATTGCCTTTGGTCAGGATTGGGGAATGGCGCCACGCCACCAGAACACTCCCTCCTTCCACTATGTGCACTCGGATCAGTGGCGTTATGAGCGGGGTTACCGTGACTACGACTCACTTCCCGAGGACCATCCCGGCAACTTCGATCACACCCTGGATCATCAAGCTCGGGCCGTCCGTCAAGGCTGGCTGCCCTTCTTCCCCCAGTTCAAGGAAAACCCGCTGGCAACCGTCCAGGCTGCACGCCGCAGCGGTGCCACGACCGACGATGCACTCTCAGAGAACATCAAGGATCGTCTGGTCTCTGGTGACCTCGAACTGTCCATTGACGATCCAGACGCACCGGAGAACTGGCCACGAACCTGGTTCATCTGGCGAGGCAATGCCATTGGCACCTCAGCCAAGGGCCACGAGTTCTTCATGCGTCACTACCTGGGAACCACCTCCACCGCCATCGCCCGTGAACCCGTTGACCATGGAGTCACCGAAGTCACCGTTCGGGAAGAGGCCCCCATCGGCAAGATGGATCTGGTCGTCGACCTGAACTTCCGCATGGATACCACAGCCCTCTATTCCGACATCGTGCTTCCTGCTGCTACCTGGTATGAGAAGGACGACCTCAATACCACCGACATGCACTCGTTCTTCAACCCCATGCAAATGGCTGTACCGCCAGCTTGGGAGTCCAAGCCTGACTGGGACATCTTCGTCAAGATCGCGGCCAAGGTTTCCGAGATTTCGCCCGGTCACCTTCCGGCCGAAGTCGAAGACGTTGTCATGCAACCACTGGTTCATGACTCACCCGATGAGATCAGCCAGACCAAGGTTGGCGATTGGACCAAGGGCGAGGTCGAACCCATTCCTGGCAAGACCATGCCCAAGTTCAAGGTGGTCAAGCGCAGCTACCGCAAGCTCGAAGAGCAGATGTCATCCCTCGGACTCGGTGTCCGCAACAATGGAGTCGGAGCCCACGGTCTACGGGTCCAAGTTGACGACTTCTACGACGAGCTGGCTCGCAAGCAGCCTTATGGGCCCAGCTTGTCCGGAACCGAAGAAGCACCCCTGCGTCCGACCATGGAACGGGGCCGTGACGTCGTCGAGGCCATCCTGGCTCTCGATCCAGCATCAAATGGTGAACTGGCCCACCGGGCCTTCATTGCCGAAGAGAAGAAGACCGGGCTAGACCTGACCCATCTTGGTGCGGGCCAGCGCGACACCAGGATCACCTTCCGGAACCTGATCTCCCAGCCTCAACGCATCCTGACCACTCCGACTTGGAGCGGCAAGGTAGCTAAGGGACGGGCGTATGCCCCCTTCACCCTCAATGTCGAGGATCTGATCCCATGGCGAACCCTGACCGGGCGCCAGCATTATTACCTGGATCATGAGATGTACATTGCGTGGGGCGAGCACCTGCCGGTGTACAAGCCTCGACCAGATCACGCCATGCTGAGCGAGACCGAGGCATCTCTGGCCGAAGGTCAAGACGGTGTGCTGTTCAACTTGATTACTCCGCATGGCAAGTGGTCCATCCACTCCACCTACTCGGAAAACGACCGGATGATGACCCTCTCCCGAGGTGGTTATCCGATCTGGATCAACAACAAGGACGCCAAGTCCCTTGGCATACAAGACAACGATTGGGTCGAGCTCTACAACGACAATGGTGTCTTCGTGCAACGGTGTGTGACCTCGGCCCGAATCCCAAGCGGAACCGTCTTCCTCTATCACGCCACCGAACGCACCGTTGGCGTACCAATCTCACCGCTGAGGAAGAAGCGAGCGGGCATGAACAACTCGCTTACCCGGACCCGATTGAAGCCAGTACTGATGAGCGGTGGTTACGCCCAATTCAGCTATGCCTTCAACTATTGGGGCCCAACCGGTGTCAACCGAGACACCTTCGTCTATCTCCGCCGCATTGATCGACCCGAATACTAGGAGCCAGTTGTTATGAGAGTACGCGCTCAAATGAGCATGCTTTTCCACCTTGATAAATGCATTGGTTGCCATACCTGCTCCGTCGCTTGCAAGAACTTGTGGACGGACCGCGAAGGTGCCGAATACATGTGGTGGAACAATGTCGAAACCCGACCGGGGACCGGCTATCCGGTTGGTTGGGAAGACCAGGACCACTACAAGGGTGGCTGGAAGCGGGACAAGAAGGGCAAGCTCAAGCTGACCCTGCATTCCAAGGGTGGTGGAGTGGCCAAGGCCTTCTACAACCCTTCCTTGCCTGAGCTTGAAGACTATTACGACCCCTTCACCTTCAAGTACGGTGACCTCTTTACCGGCCCAGCCCAGGAGCAGCAGGCAACCGCTATTCCAATCTCCAAGATCACCGGTCAACCAGTCGAGATCAGCAACGGACCGAACTGGGACGACGACCTTGGTGGATCCGACACCTTTGCCGCCAACGATGTCTCCATGGAAGGTGTGACCCAAGAGGTCCGAGCCCAGATGGAAGAGTTGGAGCGAGTAGTTATGAACTACCTGCCCCGCATCTGTAATCACTGCCTGAATCCAGCATGTGTCGGCGCTTGCCCCTCCGGCGCAATCTACAAGCGAGCCGAAGATGGCGTCGTCCTGGTCAACGAAGACAAGTGCCGAGGCTGGCGCCAATGTGTCTCGGCCTGCCCATACAAGAAGGTCTATTACAACTGGACCACCGGTAAATCCGAGAAGTGCATCTTGTGCTTCCCTCGGATGGAGACTGGCCAAGCCCCAGCATGCGCCCACTCTTGTGTCGGTCGCATCCGCTATATGGGTGTGCTTCTGTACGACGCAGACAAGATCGAAGAAATGGTATCGGCTCCGGATGATGAACTCCTCCAGGCCCAGATGGACAACATCCTTGATCCCAACGATCCTCGGGTCATTGCTGCGGCCAAGGCTTCTGGCATTGATGACGGCTGGATGGATTCAGCTCGACGCTCACCGGTGTACCGGTTCGTGAAGGACTGGGGCCTCGCCCTGCCTCTTCATCCCGAGTACCGCACGGGCGCCATGATGTTCTACATCCCGCCACTCTCCCCCATTGTCAGCACCATCGAAGAGGGACTGGTCCGCCTGGACCTGCCAAGCGAGCGTCGCGACTTCGAACTGTTGGATGAGCTGGACAAGGCTCGTATGCCCGTCCAGTACCTGGCCAACCTCTTCTCCATTGGAGACCAGGAGCCGATCCGACACATTCTCAAGAAGATGCTTTCGGTCCGCAGCTACAAGCGCCGCCAAAGTGTCGACAATGCCGCCACTGGCCAGGTTGATCAGGCAACAATCGACATGTTGGCTGACGCCGGTTTGGATGAGCAGATGGCAGAAGACATCTATCGCCTCACCACCCTGCCAACGATCGAAGACCGCTTTGTCTTCCCGCCCTACCACCGTGAAGAGTCCATCGAAGAGCTCAACGATCCGTTGAGCGCCAAGGGCAGCGCTGGCTTTGGCTATCTGGCCTCACCGAAACGTGGCGCCTGATGGACAGCGAGCCTCTCCATCCGGCTCTGGCCATAGCTGTTGGTTTTCGCTACCCCCGGCCAGACTCACTCGAAATTCTCACCAGGGTTGTTGCTCACACCCGTGGTGTCGTACACCGCCATCTTCAACAGTTCCTCAACGAAGTCTGCGTCTTGTCGCAGGCTGAATGGGAAGAGCTGCACACCTCGACCCTTGATCTCTCCGCCTTGTTTGTGCCCTACGTCGGCCACGTCATGTGGGGCGACAATTACAAGCGGGGCGAGTTCATGGCCGAACTCAAGGGCGTCATGCGAAACGAGGGGATTGGCCTTGGTGGTGAGCTTCCGGACCATCTTGAACCGATCATGCGCTATCTGGCAGCCGCTGATTCGCCGCTGACGGAATTGGTGGACGTTCTCCCCGGGGCGATGACCTATATGGAGCAGACCCTCAAGACTGCTTCTCCCCAAAACCCTTATCTGCATCTCCTGGCGGCAACCACCGCCTTCGTCGCCGACCTACGGCCTCTCACGATTGGATCCCGCCGATGACCAGTAACGACTTTCTCTTTGGCGTCATTCCCTATGTGGTCGGGGTCCTGGCCATCATCGTCACCTTCATGCGCTGGCGCATGCATCAGTTCACCGTTTCATCCCTCTCATCTCAACTATTGGAGAGCCGCAAGCTCTATTGGGGATCCATTCCCTTCCATTGGGGCCTATCCATCATCTTGACCCTCCACTTCATCGCTCTGATCATTCCTCAAGCATTTGAGCTCTGGAACGGTGCTCCGCTGCGGCTCTATCTTCTGGAGATAACGGGTCTGGCCCTGGGCCTGTGGGCCTTGTTCGGCATCTGTGTCTTGATTTGGCGGCGCTATTCGGACCAACGGATCATGAAGGTGACCACCAAGTCCGATCTGCTCGTTCTAGCTGTCGTGCTGGTGCAGATCATCACCGGTGTCTGGATTGCCATTGGCTATCGATGGGGCTCCTACTGGGGCACTTCTGTCTTTGTGCCTTACGTGCGTTCCCTGTTCTACTTCCAGCCGAAACCAGAACTGGTGGCCGCCCTTCCTTGGGTGCTCAAGACTCACGTCTTGTCCTTCTTCGCCTTCATGGCGGTCTTCCCCTTCACTCGTCTGGTTCACATCATCACCCTGCCTCTTCAATACTTCGCCCGTCCGTGGCAGAAGGTTGTTGCCAACAGGACCCCATCCATCCCGGACTTTGAGCCAAACACCACTGGAGGCTCACGAGCCCCTGTCGTTGTTGGCGCCGAGGACTCCCGGGTCTAACGACCACTCTCTCATCAAAACACCCTCGTGACCCGACCCTCGGGTACTGAATAGGAGCAAGCTCAGCTATGGGCAACGAAAAGTTCAAGAATGGTTCGGCTGCAGGGGACGGGGGTCCTGACGGTGGGCCACCGAAACTCTTGGATCTAGGGCAAGAACGGATCAGGACGCTCCACTACACGTGGATTGCCTTCTTCATGACGTTCTACGTCTGGTTCAACCTGGCTCCGCTGGCCACCACCATCATCGACACGGTTGATGGGCTGGAGAAAGAGCACCTCAAGATCCTGGCCATCTCCAATGTGGCTCTTACGATCCCGGCCCGCATCATTGTCGGTGCGCTGATCGATCGCTACGGATCCCGGATTGTCTTTTCCATCCTGATGGTGGTTATGGCGGTTCCTACCGTCGTCTTCGCTTTCTCCAGCGGCTTTGTCCAGATGCTGATCGCTCGACTGGTCTTGAGCTCAGTCGGAGCTGGTTTTGTCGTCGGCATCAAGATGGTGGCCCAATGGTTCCCGCCCAAATACATCGGCCGGGCGGAAGGCTTTTATGCCGGTTGGGGCAACTTCGGTTCTGCCTTCGCCGCCATGACCCTGCCCTGGATCGCCCTGACAGTGATGGGCGACTGGTTCAATCTAGGAGATGACTCCTGGCGCTGGGCCATGGCACTCAATGGTGTGGTCATGGGCGTGTATGGCGTCATGTACTACTTCTTGGTCAAGGACGTGCCCGACGGAAAGACCTTGCTGAAGAGCCAGAAGGCCCAGCCAATGCTGGTCAGCTCCTACAGTGCGCTCTGGCAGTACTTGCTGCAATCCATCCCTCTGGTTGGCGCTCTCGGCGTTCTGGCATGGCGAGTTTCCAGTGTCGAGGTTGACGGCGAGGTCGTGATGTCCAGTGGCATCCTCTGGGCCATCTATGGCGTGCTCACCCTGGTCTACATCGGACATGCCGTTCGCACCCTGCAGGTCAACCTTCCATACCTCAAGGCTGGTGTCCCCGAAGATGAGAAGTACCACTTCGGTTCGGTGACCGCCCTCAACTCCACCTATTTCGCCAACTTTGGTGCGGAACTTGCCGTGGTTTCCATGCTGCCAACCTTCTTCGAGGAAGTCTTCTCCACCCTGACCAACTCCAGTGGCGGACAAATCGTCACCGCCACCGTCGCTGGTTTGGTTGCAGCATCCTTCGCCTTTGTCAACCTGGTTGCTCGTCCCCTTGGCGGCCTACTGTCGGACAAGTTCGAGAGCCGGAAGAAGACCATGCTGGTTTACATCCTGGGTATCGGCTTCGGCTTCCTGGGCATGGCCATGATTGGCAAGGGTTCAGGTGACGGTGTGGTAGCCCGTTATGACGGAGTGAGCTGGCTCATCATGGCCGTGATCATCACCATCGCCGCATCGGTCTTTGTGCAGGGTGCGGAGGGTTCGACATTCGCCATTATTCCCACGGTCAACAAGAAGATGACTGGCCAGATTGCTGGCATGGCGGGGGCGTATGGCAACGTCGGAGCCGTCATCTATCTCGTGATCTTCTCCCTGGTCGATTCCCGCACCTTCTTCTTCGTCCTCTCAGCTGGTGCTTTTGCCAGCTTTGCCATCACCTGGGCGTTGATGGAAGACCCCAAGAACTCTCATGCCGATGCATGAGGAAGCTGCAGTAGATCCAGAAATGCAATCCCACCCACATTCCCGTCAAACACAAACGAAAGGAGCCCAGCATGGCTGACATTGCCAACTGGGACGTAGAAGACGAAGCCTTCTGGGAATCCGAAGGTAAGAAAATTGCGTCCAAGAACCTCTGGATTTCGATCCCCAGCCTGCTCGTCGGCTTTGCCGTCTGGCTGTATTGGGGCATCATCACCGTCCAGATGCTCAACCTCGAGGTTGGTCCCGGAGGTGTGCCATTTGAGAAACCGCAGTTGTTCACCATCATGGCAATCGCCGGTTTTAGCGGCGCCACCCTGCGAATCCCCAACTCCTTCTTCATTCGTTTGGCTGGTGGTCGAAATACCATCTTCTTAACCACAGCCATGCTGATGATCCCCGCAATCGGCACCGGGCTAGCTCTGCAAAACGCTGAGACCCCAATGTGGATGTATCAGCTGCTGGCCTTCCTCAGCGGCATTGGTGGCGGCAACTTCGCCTCCTCCATGTCCAACATCAGCTTCTTCTACCCCAAGGCGAAGCAGGGTTACGCCCTGGGCATGAATGCTGGACTTGGTAACGCCGGCGTGACGACCATGCAGATCCTGATCCCCTTGGTCATGACCAAGGCGGTCTTTGGTGGAACTCCCTCGAAGCTGAAGACGGCTTCGGGAACCCTCATTGGCAAAATCGCTGAGGGGACCGATACCTACATTCACAATGCCGGGTTTATCTGGATGGTGTTCTTGATCCCGCTGGCGTTTGCTGGCTGGTTCGGAATGAACAACATCCGGGCTTCCCACGTCTCCCCCAACATCAGCGGCTTTGTCCCCTCCGCTGCCAAAATCCTGATGATGCTGTTGGCTGCCGCGATCCCGGCTGCTGTTGGACTATTCATCATCCTGCCAAGTCCGACTGGCCTGGGTGCACCTTCCATCGCCAAGTGGCCGGTTATTGCCGGTGCCATTGCATCCACGGTGTTCTTGCTCAAGTTGCTGCCCGGTGAGATTCGAACCAGCCTCGACCGCCAGTACAAGATCTTTGGCCATAAGCACACCTGGATCATGAGCATCATCTACACCATGACCTTCGGCTCCTTCATCGGCTTCTCCGCCGGCTTCGCCCTGGCCATCAAGGTCATCTTCGGCTTCAAGCACGGCGATATTGCTGCGGCCAGTACCGAAGGGATCCACGAGCTCTCCAACCCCGATGGTCCTTCCGCTTTGACCTTCGCCTGGATGGGTCCATTTATCGGCGCCCTTATCCGCCCGGTTGGTGGCATCATCGCCGACAAGGTTGGCGGAGCCCGGGTTACTCACTATGTATCCATCGTCATGGTCGCCAGCGCTCTTGGCGTTGCTTACTTCATGAGCCAGGCCTACAAGTCCGACACTCCTCAGGACTTCTTCGTACCGTTCCTGTTGCTCTTCCTCGTGCTGTTCGCAGCAACGGGTATTGGCAACGGCTCAACCTTCCGAACCATTGCCCAGGTCTTCGACAAGGAGCAGGCCGGTCCAGTTCTCGGTTGGACCTCAGCGGTCGCCGCTTACGGAGCCTTCATTATTCCGGCCGAGTTTGGGACCCAGATCAAGAACGCAACACCGCAGTACGCCTTGTATGCGTTCGCTGTGTTCTACCTGGTCTGCTTAGGCATCAACTGGTGGTACTACCTCGGCCCCAAGGCGGAATACCAGAATCCATAGAACCAACCAACCTTCTGGCATCGAGGGAATCCGTCGGGCCCCAGGGGCCCTTGAGGATTCCTCGAGTTGCTCGCAAGCTCACAACATCGCCTACGGCAGACCCTTCTTCTCCTACCAATACTCTTCATAGTGAATGTTGCCGGGTTGCTTGCGGCGGTCGAGCGTGAAACCTCGTTCAGTTAAGAGCTGCACCACGCCAACGACTTCAGGGAACTCTTCCTCCCCGGCCTCATTCTTCTCAGGCAAGCCGATCATGGATGGATTGCCACAAAGAAAAACGTTGGTCCGATCCGGGTCAAGGGTGACACCAAACCGGTTCTGGAACACCTCGTTGCGCACAACATCTTGCATGTACTGCTTTGCAATGTCGTCTTCCCGCGTCGGCAAGGGCAGGTAGTGATAATTCTGGTAGCGGCGTTCCAGGGTCCGGTGCTGCTCGGCATAGCCAAGGTCAGCCCACTTGCGAACCGACACCGCCGAAACGATCGGACCGCTATGGCCCTTTCTCAGCAACTCCACCACCATGGCATTCTGCGGCGCTTCGCCCGTGCCGGTGGAAAAGAGGATGACGGTGGACTCCGGATCGGTCACCGAATCCAAGGTGTATCGCCCAGCGACCTTTGGTCCCAGATAGATGCGATCCCCCGGGCGCTTGAGAGCCAGCCGAGGAGTCAGCGCTGGCACATTCTCCGGAGTTGGAGGAACCAAGACAATGTAGAACTCCAGCTCGTCCGATGATGACTCGTCAGTCAGGTAGCCATACTCGTCGAACATCCGGCTGGAAATCGAATAGGACCGTCGAATGAGCTTCTCCCACCGATCATCAAGATTCGTGTCCTCGGCATCGTCGATTCGATCCTCCCAAAAGCCCAAACCAAGCGAGGCGTACTGGCCCGGCTTGTGATTAGTCTCACCGTGGTCGGGACGGACTCTCAACACCCAGAGATCCGAATGAGTCGGTTCGAAATGGGTGATGGTGGCGTTGTAGTACTCATCCCGGAGCTCAGAGATGGCCGCAGTATTGCGACGCCGCTGTTGCACCACTGACGTACGCTGCTCAAGATCCACTTCAGGAAAGCAAGCTTGAGCGATCTTGGTACCGATGCACCAACCGGGGGCAGTCGGAATTGGGATTGGGGTACCTTCAGACGCCGGAACAATGTCAGTCAGCGACTCTTCTGGCTCACCTAAGAACCAGACCTGACCGGTTGCCAGAGCCTCATCGCTCACACCTACTTCTTGGGGTGTCAGGGTTCGGCGAGATGAAGAGAAAACGACATGATCAAATTGCAGGTCGGGGGTTCGGCGGTCATCGAAGAAGGCCATAGGGAATCCCTTGACCTCTCCGATCTGGTCAGGCACCGATCGGTACAGGAGTGTGGCTCGGCGTTCTTGCTCCAAGCGTCGTAGGGCGTTGTCTGCGGCGGGGGCGAGGCGTCCGATGTCCATGCCTCCGGCGGCGAGCACGACGTTGGCGCCAGCGTTGGCAAGGGTTACAGCCAACTCGATGGCATGATCGGTGTAGCCAACAACCAGGACATCCTGGTCCTCAACATGATCGGGAATGGTGTCGATATGGACGCGTTCGCTCAGTGTCACCGAGATCGGTGTCACCGAGATCGGCGGAGTCCAATCGGGTATGGCTGAGCGATCAGCGACAAGGCAAGCCTTGGTCCGGTAAGCCATTCGATTGGTGTTGATCACTAGGTCATCGCCCAGCCGTTCAATCGACGTGACGGTCTCGCCGTAGCCGACGTCCAAAAGGTTGTCACCAACGAGCTCGGGAAAGGCCACCGAACTAGACGACTCGATTATTCGGATCAGTCCCAAGCCAGAACGAAGGGATGAAACTGCGACGGAGAGACCTCCAGCTGTCCCTCCGACAATGACCAGGTCGTATGCATTCGACGGGTTCACAGGTCTAGCTCCTCTTGTTCGCTGTTGATGAAGTTTCGGTCGACAATCACCTGCGACTCTACGAGTGGAAACCGTACCAGTCAGATGTGGCACACTGTTAGTGGCCCACCACGAACGCTCTGAGGGAGACGCCCCATGCTTGTCAGCGATATCTTGTCCAAAAAGGGAACCACCGTCATCACCATCACCTGTGATGAGACAGTCGGCAATGCCGCTGCAATCCTGGCGGAGAAGAAATATGGCGTATTGGTGATCTCATCCAACGGATCGGCCATCGAGGGTATTATCTCCGAGCGAGACATCGTCCGAGGGTTGGCCTCACGTGGTGCGGATCTACTTGGCGATCCGGTTTCAACCGTCATGACCAGTGAGGTCTTTACGTGTGAGTCTGGCGACACGGTTGAATCACTCATGAGCCGCATGACTGACAAGCGAATCCGGCACCTGCCGGTATCAGCTGATGGCTTACTCGGTGGATTGATCAGTATTGGTGACGTGGTAAAAGCCCGCGTCTCCGAATTAGAAGAAGAAGCCCGCCATTTGGGCAACTACATCCAGGGTTACTAGATAGCGGCACCCCAAGGCTATTCTGAGGCGATGTCGTTCTTGAGTGGGAGGATGGTTCGCCACCGGCCATCGACGGCCCGTAGTGCACCAGCAACCGCAGGTGCGGTTGGCACAAGCCCGATCTCGCCAACACCCTTGATGCCATAGGGTGAATCGGGCTGAGGAGCCTCAACCAGGATCACCTCGATCTCCGGAACATCCTTGGCTCGGATGATGTCCAAGGACCGCAGGGTCATGTTGACTGGGAACGCGGTCTCAGGATCAGTGGGGAACTCCTCGCTGAGGGCGTAACCCAGTCCCATGTGGACGGCTCCTTCAACCTGGCCTTCACAAAGCAGAGGGTTCACAGCCTTGCCAACGTCGTGCACAGCGACCACTCGCTCGATGGTGCCCGTGTCTCGATTGGCGATCATCATCTGGGAGGCGTAACTGAAGGTGGAGTGAATCAGCGGAGTCTCCACGTCCGGATCACCAAGCTTGGTGGTCCAATCGACCCGATACTCCCCCACATAGTCAACACCAAGCTCACAACCACCGGCCATCGCCAGCTCAGCTGCAGCCTTGACTGATCCGGCACCCATCAAGGTTCCACGACTACCCGTGGTTTGACCAAGGCCAAGTTCACGTCGTGTGTCGACCTGGACGGTGATGCGATTGGGATCAATCTGGAGCTCCTGTGCGGCGACCTGCAAGGCCACCGTGTGAACACCTTGACCCATCTCGGTCCAGCCATGCCAGACACTGACGGTTCCGTCTTCCTCAAACCGGATACACGCCTTGCTGAACTCCTTGAACCCATTGCCAAGGCCTGAGTTCTTGAGACCAAGGGCCAGACCTACAGCCTCTCCGGCTTCAATCGCGGCGTCGTAGTGAGGCTTGATTTGATCGAGGCAGGCTTCAGCCCCGAGACAACCATCGTCCATGATCTGCCCGGGACCCCACACATCACCAGGGTGAACAACATTGCGCTTGCGAATGTCCCAACCAGAGATACCAGCCTTCTCGGCCAGCCGGTCCAAGCAGCCTTCGGTAGCAAACTGGGCCTGGTTGGCGCCAAACCCGCGGAAGGCTCCACAAACCGGGTTGTTGGTTCTGACTGCAACCGCTTCGACCTCTACCGCGTCCCACCGGTATGGCCCAGACGCGTGGCCCGCTGCTCGTTCCAGAACCTTCATACCAACACTGGCATACGGCCCGGAGTCACCAATAGCATGGAAACGCAGTCCCGTTAGGTTGCCCTGCTCGTCGCATCCGGCCCAAACTTCCATCTCGATCGGGTGACGCTTGGCGTGCATCCGGAAGCTTTCTTCTCGGGACAAGGTGCATTTGACCGGCTGCCCGGTAAGCCAAGCCGCGAGCGCGGTGTGGGCCTGGTTGGACATGTCTTCCTTACCGCCAAACGCTCCCCCGTTTGAGACCAGTTCGACCACAATCTGATCATGGCCAATAGCCAGGACTGCAGCAATTTGATTGCGGTCATCCCACATTCCCTGACCACCGGAGTAGACATGCAGACTGCGACCATCGGAGCCTGCCCTGCCGGAGGGAACAGCCAGAGTCGACTCCGGCTCCAAGAAGGCATGTTCAATGCGTTGGGTATGGAAGGTTTCGTGCACAACATGAGCACTGGCAGACAACACATCACCGACATCACCGCGTGAAAACTCGGTCAACGAAAGGGTGTTGCCGTCCAGCCCCCAGACCGCATCCTCATCCGACGCCAAGGCCAGCTTGGGGTCGGTGAAGGGCACCAAGACGTCATAGTCGACCTCGACGAGTTCAACCGCTGCCCGAGAGTTAATGCGACTATCGGCAACAACAATGGCCAATACATCGCCGGCATAGGAGGTGCGTCCTCCGACGGGAACCATGACTGGCCAGTCAGTGTGAATAATGCCGACCTTCAGGTCACCGGGAATGTCGGCCGCGGTGTAGACGGCGACAACGCCTTCAGCCGCCAGGGCCGCGGCTGTGTCGACGGCTGATATATCGGCACGGGCATGGTCGGTCAGGTACAAGGATGCGTGAAGCATCCCGTCAAGACTCTGTCCTTGGTGGGATCGGATGTCGTCCACATAGTCGCGGTCACCGAGCGCAAGTTCTGACGCCTCATACTTCACTCCTCGACCACCAACGGTGCCTGCCCGTTCCAAGGTGACCGGCTGGCCTGCATCCAAGCCGGTCGCGTCTGATTGCTTGGCGACGGTTTCGATTGCTTCGAGCACCTTGACATAGCCGGTACAGCGACAAAGGTTTCCACCAAGGTGACGAGACATGGTGTCAGCTGTTAACTCCGAACCCTTCTTGTCCACCTGGGACTTGGCTCGCATGACGATGCCGGGGATACAGAAGCCACATTGCAAACCTCCACAAGACGAAAAAGCATCGGCATAGGTCTGACGCTCGGGCTCATCAACTCCTTCCAACGTGAGCACGTCGCGGTCGGCCACCTTCTCCAACGAAATCTGGCAGGAAACCTGTGCCTTGCCGTCCAGGTGAACGGTGCAACAACCACACTGCCCGGTCGGCGAACAGCCGTCTTTCACCGATGTAACATTCAGTTCTTCACGCAAAGCCGCCAACAGGTGAGGATGGTTGGCCGCCACGGTCACCGGCCGCCCGTTCAGGGTGAACCCCACACGTTCGCCTGTCGATGTTTCAGTTCCACTGGCAAGGTCAGTCATGCTGAGCCCCCTCTGGTTCGACGGCGCCGCGTTGACTCGTGATACGGCCATAGAGTTCCGGCCGGCGGTAGAGGTCGAAATCGAACAAGGTGTCCTTGTAACGGGCGCACCAGTCCAGGTCACAGTTGGCGACGATCAGTTCGTCGTCGGTCGTCAGTGCCTGTGCCACGATCTGCCCCGATGGAGCAATGATGCAGCTCTGTCCGAGCCCCATTACTCCTTCTTCCACTCCACCCTTGGCCACTCCAACCACCCACGTGCCGTTCTGATACGCACCGGATTGGAGGACGAGAGAGTTGTGGAATCCTTGGAGGATGTCCTGACTCGGGTCAGGCACATAGTGGATCGGCGTGTTGTAGCCACAGAGGATCATCTCAACCGACTGCAATCCCATGACCCGATAGGACTCAGGCCAGCGACGATCGTTGCAAATCATCATTCCCATATTCCCACCAAAGGCTTTCCAAACTCCGAAACCTTCGTCGCTGGGCTCGAAGTAGTACCGCTCCGCGTGTTGGAATGGCCGGTCCGGCTCATGCTCTTGATGGCCAGGGATGTGACACTTCCGGTAGGTAGCGACAATAGAGCCGTCGCGCTCAACCAAGGTCTGCACGTTCCAACGATGGCCATCATCATCCAGCAGTGCGTAGCCCAGGCAAAAGCCGATGCCCAACCGTTTCGCTTCATCAAAGAGCGGCTGGGTCGCCTCATTGGGCATGGCTCGTTCGTAGTAGTGATCGGCCTCGCTGATGTCCTCAACAAACCAACGGGGGAAAAACGTGGTCAGCGCGAGTTCGGGGAAAACCACAATGTCGCATCCCCGCATGGCCCCCTCAGCCAGCAAGGCAAGAAGTCGTTGCACGACTTCTTCTCGAGTGTGCTCCTTCTGGATTGGCCCCAACTGGGCGGCACCAACGGTCAGCATCCTGGTCATGAAGATTCCTTGCCTGATTGATTCGCTCGCTCGGTTGCGTCTGTCTCGCGAGAAAAGTCCGGCTCGTCGGCCAGACTCAAGACAACTTGGAGCAGAACGTTGGCGCCGTTCTCGTTGTCGGCTGGCTTGGTGAACTCGGCAACATTGTGACTGATCCCGTCCACACTGGGCACAAACACCATGGCGGCTGGAGCCACTCGTGAGAGCATTTGAGCATCGTGGCCGGCGCCAGATGGCATACGACGGGTTGAAAGGCCAAGCTCTTTAGCTTGATCGTCAACCAAGTTGATTACACGCTCGTCGAATTCAACCGGTTCGAAGCGGGCCAACGAAACTGCCTCAATGCTCACACCTTCGGACTCCGCAATCTCCTCACAGAACTGGGCCAAGCGAGCCTCCGCTGCCTGAAGGATCTGCTCATCTGTATTACGGAGGTCGACAGTGATCGTTGCCGACGCCGGCACCACATTGATCAAGTTTGGGTGCAGATCAATAGCCCCAACAGTGCCTACTTGTGGTTCGCCAAACTCTTCAGCCAGGCCACGGACAAAGACAGCTATAGCCGCAGCAACATAGCCGGGGTCATGGCGCAACTTCATCGGAGTTGTACCTGCGTGCGCAGATTGCCCGGTGATGGCGAGCTGTTGCCAGGAGATCCCTTGCACCCCGGTGACCACGCCAATGTCGATGGCTTCACGCTCAAGAACCGGACCTTGCTCGATGTGTAACTCGACGAACGCATGTGGGGCTCGTCCGGGGCAAGGCGAGGATCCGCGGTAGCCGATTCGTTCTAACTCATCGCCAAGCCTGGCGCCGTCAGTGGCGACAATGTCATGGGCTTCCTCCGCACTCATCGCCCCGACATAGACCAGTGAACCCAGCATGTCTGGGGCGAACCGAGCTCCTTCTTCGTCAGTAAAAAAGGCAACGGCGAGTGGACGGCGAGGAACAAAGCCGGACTTCTTTACCGTTTCGATGACCTCAAGGCCGGTGAGGACTCCGAGGTTACCATCATAGATGCCTCCGGTTTGCACGGTGTCAATGTGGGATCCCATCATGACCGGATCCAGGTCTTCGCGACCAGGCAAGATTGCCGTTACGTTTCCGATGGTGTCAGTGTTGATTTCAAGCCCAAGTTCGGCCATCCAGGCAACGACGAGGTCACGGCCCTCCTTGTCGGCATCTGTCAATGCCAACCGAGCACACCCACCACCTTCCAAGCCGCCAATCTCCCCCAATTCAGCCAGCCGACGAGTAAGCCGATGACCATCAATTCGAAGGTGATTTGGACTGATCGAATCATCGAAATTAGAGATAGTGAGCTTGCTCATTGGGCATCAGTCTGTCCAGTAATTCAACGAATTGTCAAGCTTAGATTACTCAACAAGTGGCCGATCAGATGACCTCATCTGAGCAACGATCTGAACAAGTGGACAAGATCCTCTGAACAAGTCGAGAACATCACCCCAACAGCCCTGAAATCCGGACTAGAACTACCTCATGTCCCAGTCAACGACAGCACAACCAAAGCAGTCGGATCCGTCCTTAGGCCGTACTGCTATTGAGAAACACCCCGGTCCGAACCGGTGGATGCATTGGATCAACTTTCCTCTGCTCACCATCATGGTCTGGAGCGGCCTACGTATCTATTGGGCTGACCGGGCTGACCCCTTCGGTGTCGGCATCGGATTCATTGGTTGGCATTGGTTTGATCTCTTCCCCGATTCGGTCAATGAGAAGTTGGGACTCAACCGAACCTTGGCCCGAGGTATGGCGTTTCATTTCACGGTGGCTTGGTTGTTCACCTTCAATGGTGTTGCTTATGGCCTCTACCTGTGGCGAAGCGGAGGTTGGCGACATATCTTGCCCGAAAGAGAATCGCTTGGTGACGCAGCCAAGGTCGTAGCCCACGATCTGCACTTGCCGAACTCACCACTCCCACCGCAGGGTCGCTACAACGGGGCGCAGCGATGGAGCTACACCCTCATCTTGTTTCTGGGCGTGATTGCGGTACTCACTGGCCTCTCAATTTACAAGCCGACCCAGCTCAGTTTCCTTACCGCCCTATTCGGAGGATACGAGATGGCTCGGAGCATTCACTTCTTCGTCACGCTGAGTTTCGTCGCCTTCTTCATTGTCCACATCTTCCAGGTAGCAATGGCCGGATTCGGAAACTTCTGGTCAATGATTTCTGGCTACGAACTCGAGCCAGACAAACCAATCGGTGACCCTCAAGCCGAAAGCGAGTCCGTCCATGTCTGAGAAAAGCACACCCAAAGGCACCGCTGACAGCAAGACCGCGAAGAAGAACACCCCTTCTCAAAGAGAACAGCGCTACGCCGCCCTTGAGCGAGACACACCGCGACTTAAAGAGGTTGAGTTCTATCAGCGGTCCCGGCGCTCAGTCCTGGTTGGCGGACTCGCCGCCCTCGCTGGCTTCAGTGTCTTTCGCTCGGTACAAACCGCCGACCTCGTTGATCGGGCGCCGGGCCCGCTACGAGCCGTTCACGAAAAGAATGAGACCCTTTGGCGAGCACTGTTCCGGGAGGATCATCTTGCTCGGACCTTTGACCCAAGCGAGTCGTCACCTATTCGAGTCAACGGCCGCAAGGGCCTTGACGAAGACATTGACCCTGCGACGTGGGAGCTACGAATCGAAGGACCGGACGGCGATCTGCTCGGCACGCATTCAATGGACGATATTCGAGCGTTGGCCAAGGTCGAGCACACCATCGAACACAAATGCGTCGAAGGCTGGAGCCATGTCATCACCTGGGGTGGGGCCCGATTCTCCGATCTAGCCACCATGTACGAAGACCAACTCGGCCAGTTCCCCGACTTTGTAGATCTGCGAACACCTGATGGCGGCTACTACGTCGGAGTTGACCTGGCCACGATGCTCCATTCCCAAACCCTGCTCACCTATGAGATGCAAGGCCAAGAATTGGAACCCGCTCACGGCGCTCCTCTGCGGCTCACCACGCCTCTCAAGTATGGCATCAAGCAGATCAAGCGAATTGGAACCATCCGATTCAGCCACCAACAGCCATCGGACTACTGGCATGAGCGTGGCTATGACTGGTACGCCCACTTGTAGTGATCGAGCTGTCTTGAGCTTTTCTCGCAGGCGTCCACTCGCTGCCTCAGAGAACGAGACTACGGCGAGACCATGCATTTGATCAGGAACGTGGTCTCGCCGTAGTCATCAAGCCTCTCGCTGGTCTAGCGGAACACGTGTGTGCCCCACCAGCCGGATTCGTCGTGGTAGAGACCGACTCCGACCTGGGTCCATCGAGGGCTGGTCATGTTGGCGTAATGGCCAGGGCTATTGACCCACGATTCATGGAACCGCTCAGCGGCTTCCTCAGCAGTTAGGGAGTCGTCGCTGTACCAGACAATGTTCTCGCCGTAGGGGCCACCACTATGCCGGAAGCCAGTCTGACGCATCGTGAGTGACCAGTCTTGGGCAAAGGCTGCCATGGTCGCATTGCTAGCCAGCACGCCCAGGCCCTGCTGCACACGAAGCTCGTTGAGCAGCTGAAGTGATCGAGCGTTGGCTCGGTCGATCTCACCCGTGGACGGAGTCGTAGTAGCGGGTGCAGTCGTGGACGGAGTCGTAGTAGCGGGTGTAGTCGTGGACGGCGCGGTAGTAGCGGGTGCAGTCGTGGACGGCGCGGTAGTAGCGGGTGCAGTCGTGGACGGAGTCGTATTGACGGGTGCAGTCGTGGACGGAGTGCTAGTAGACGGCGGTGCATCTGAGGTCGTGTCAAGAACGATCACAATCGACACAGTGGAAGAAGACCCTCCAGCCCACCATGACGAGTGCGCTGTGGCGACGAGTTCATAGTTGCCGTCGGGTAAGTCGGGACCGAAATCATAGGTCGGCCAATACTCCGAGCGGGTGGCAACTACTTGACCAGTGCCGAGGTCGACGATCGTCATCTCGACGCTGTCGATACCTGCTCCGTTTTGGGTTCCGGCGTCTGGGTCCGACGCCTTTACCTGGATGGAGCCGTAAGTCAGAGGCTCAGTGATCGTCGCCGCTTCAACCGGTTCTACAAACTCCACCACCGGATCCGCCTGTTGACTTTCGTCGTCCCATCCTCCGTGACCTCCGGAGGGACAGAAGAAGACAAGTGCGGCGAACAGGTAGGAAAATACAGACATGATGCTTCCTTTCCGTCGCCCGCTTGGGTTTTGATCTGACAATTGAGTATCGGCTCGCCGATCATGAATCTTTACGAAATTGTTTCGGATTGATTGCGAACACATGACAACGATCGAAAGACTGGGACAGCCGACAGTGACGTGTTGAAGAGCCCACACACGTCCTGCCAAGAGCTAACCTGGCTCCATGCTCTGCGGTACACGAATCTCCCATTCCACCCCTCTTGCCATCTTCCTCATTCTTGGGACGGCCCTACTTGGCGCGGGTTGCGGCTCGAACCCATTGGCGGCGAAAGCACCAGCAATTCCAACCGCAGAGGAAACAACAGCAATGTGCGCGGTGGTCGACCGTGGGACACAAGCCGTCTCCGCAGCCGCACCCCAAGGCATTGGCAATCTGGCTGCGGCCAAGGTTCAGTATTTCAACGAGCTCGAGACCGTGATACCTGCTGCATGGCAAGACAACTTGACTCTTATCCGTCCCGCCTGGGAAAAGCTGGTCGAGGTTGCCGAGGCGGCCGGAAACGACGCCGACAAGATCGATTTCGACAAGTTCCTCGCCGACTTTTCGGACGCAACGGCTAACGAAACCGCATGGGAATCCTATTCGGCCTTAGTTTGTGGTCCTGCCGGTCAATAGGCCCATACCCCTAATGATGGACTACCAACATGGTGGTGACGCGCCAGCTATTGCTCGCCGTTTGGGACTGACCACTGACCAGTTACTGGACCTCAGCGCCAGCCTAAACCCCTTCGCCCCTGATGTAGCTGGCCTGGCTGCCAACCACCTGACATCACTCGCCCCCTACCCCGATGACGGCCCGGCGACCGAACGCCTCGCCAACGAGTTTAACATTCCGGCCGAGCGCCTGGTGCTCTGCAACGGTGGTGCCGAAGCCATTGCTCTGCTTGCCGTCGTGCTGAAACAAGGTGAGGTCATCGAGCCGGAATTTTCGCTGTATCGACACCACCTCGACAAGGTTGGCCAGGGCCTTGGTCGTTGGCGGTCCAACCCGTCCAACCCTCTGGGGATTCTGGCTGACAACAGCGAAAAGGCAGTTGTGTGGGACGAAGCTTTCTACCCCCTGGCCACCGGTCAATGGACCCGAGGAGATAGTGAAGCGTGGCGAGTCGGGTCGCTAACCAAGCTTTGGGCATGTGCTGGTCTTCGCCTGGGATATGTCATTGCCCCGACCGTTGGAGGCGCCAACCAGATTCGCAAGATTCAGCCCCGCTGGTCCGTCAATGGCCTTGCCCTAGCTCTACTCGGAGATCTGCTCGACCGGACAGACTTACCCGATTGGTCAAGCCAGATCACACTGCTGGGAAACGAACTTGCCGATGAACTGGTGAGGTTGGGCTTCCAGGCCCGATCGACCGTTGCGAACTGGGTCCTCGTCGAGGGTGAAAACGATCTGCGCGACGAACTAATCAACGAGCGAATCCTGATTCGTGATTGCACTTCGTTTGGCCTGCCAAGGACCTTCCGGATTGCGCTCCCCAAACCTCACGAACTCGATCGAGTCGTTTCCGCCTTTGAGTCTTGCCGGACCCGCTAGCACAGTGGCTCCCTCCATCGCCCACCTCCAGGCTCTCCCGATCGGACCACCTATTGGACTCATCCTGGACCGTCTACTGGGCGAACCGCCAACAGCATTCCACCCCATTGTTTGGCTCGGCCAAGGCCTCGACCGGCTCGAAAAGCAGACCTATCGCGACACACGAAGGGCGGGCCTCCTCCATCTTGGTGTTGCCCTCGGTTCTGGTGCACTCATTGGACGATTGCTGACAAGAGCAGTTGGACCGACGTCTGCGACCGCAGCGAGTGTTGCTATCGCTTCTTCTGGAAGGATGCTCCGACTATCGGCCAATCACATCGGTGACAAGTTGATGGCTGGAAACCTTGAGGGCGCCCGAGACTCACTTCCCACACTGGTCGGACGAGATCCGAGCAATCTCGTTCCCCACGAAGTGGCACGAGCAGTCATCGAGTCGGTGGCAGAGAACACCGTCGACGCCGTAACCGCCACCTTGTTCTTTGGATTCGCGGGCGGACCAACTGCGGTGATTTGCCATCGCATCAGCAACACCTTGGACGCCATGGTCGGACACCGGACGCCTCACTATGAGAACTTCGGCTGGGCCTCGGCCCGGCTGGACGACGCGCTGGCCGCTATCCCTGCTCGACTCACGGTGATGGCGCTCATGATGGTGCGCCCAACAAGGGCACAGTCAATCCTGCACACCGTCCGGAGCGATGCTTGGCGTCATCCAAGCCCAAACGGAGGTCTGGTTGAGGCAGGATTCGCCGCCGCTCTAGGTGTGCAGCTTGGCGGGGAGAATAGCTATGAGGGCATCATTGAGGATCGGGGCACGTTGGGAACGGGCCGTGAGCCAGAAGCTGCCGACATCGCCCGCGCCGCCACCCTGTCCAGTCAGGTGTCCTTCCTATTCGGGACTGCCCCACTTATCGCTAATGCAACAGCTCGCCTCCACAAGCCAACAGCTCGCCTCCACAAGCCTTGCATTCTCATTCATTCTCATTTACGATCTCCGGCATGAGCAGTCATGCAAGCACCGGCCACGATCATGCGGCCCATAGCCACGGCGGTACGCAGTCGACTCGCGGCTTGGTAGGTGCTGCCACAATCAATACTCTCTTCGCCGTTGTTCAGATCATCGTCGGAATCTCCATCGGTTCAATTGTTGTTCTGGCCGACGCTGCCCACCAGGTCGTTGATGCTCTCGGCTTACTCACCGCCATGGCTGCCGTCTTGTTAATGGCGCGACCGTCCGATTCCAAAATGTCTTACGGATGGGGCAAGGCCGACGCCCTCGGCGGGTTCCTCTCGGCGCTTCTACTACTCGCTTCCATTGCCTGGATTGCCTATGAGTCCATTCAGCGACTCTTTAGTCCCGTCGAAGTGGATGGGTCAGGCATCGTTCTCATCGGATTGGCTGGCCTATTTGTCAACGGCCTGAGTGTGCTCATCCTTGGCGGTGGACAAGAGATTCTTGCGATCCGCGCCGCCCGGCTTCACCTGCTCACCGACCTCGCCGGATCCGTACTTGTTGTGCTCACAGGACTTGCCCTTGGAGGCACCGCATGGACCTGGCTGGACCCGGCCGCATCCCTTCTTCTCTGCATCCTTGTTATCCGTTCGACACAACAACTTCTCCGCAGTGCTGTCGCCGAGCTCTTAGATCGCACACCAGCAACAATCTCGGCGGAATCAATCTCCCGAGTCCTGGTTGACCAACCCGGCGTCAAAGAAGTCCACCACATCCATGTCCGACCCCTCGGCCAGCAACGAACCAGTGTCACCGCCCACATCGTGGTTGACGGCACCCAAACCCTTCACGACGCCCAAGAACGAACTGATGCGCTGTCTGCGGTGTTGACCGACAAGCTCCATGTCGCCCACTCCACCCTGCAGCTGGAATGCCATCCGTGCACCTCTGACGCTTGCTGACCGCTACTCCTTCAGAAAGACGACAAAGCAAGAGCAGTTGACTGCCTGGACTGCAATCCTGACTAGGGACCGGCCAAGACTGCTTGCGTGGGAGAAAACCAGGTGGAGGACTGCTCCCGAATCGAGAGAATCGCCTGCTCGATCTCCGACGCTGGCATCGGCCGAGCAAAGAAGTAGCCCTGCAAGTGGGTGCAACCAGCCTGAGTAGCCCACGCCAACTGGGCGGCGGTCTCCACCCCTTCGGCCACCACTTCCAGCTTGAGGTCGACCCCGAGGGACACCAATAGGTTGGCGATCGAGCGCTCCGTCGGGTCATCCAACGCCCAAACAAATGCTCGGTCGATCTTGATCCGATCAAATTGAACCCGACGCAGGTGAGCAACCGAAGCAAAGCCCGTTCCAAAGTCATCGATAGCCAGCTTCACTCCCAACTCACGAATACGCGAGAGAACTCCCACTGATTGCTCGATACTGGGAATGAGTTCGGTCTCGGTGACCTCGAGAATCAGCCGGTCGGCCTGAACCCCGTACTTGGCCATTGTCTCGGCCAGCTTCTCCGGCAACTGATAGTTAGCTACATGACGGCCCGAGATATTGATGGACACGGTGACGTCAGCCAATCCAGGAACAGCGGTCCACTCCACTAGCTGCTGGCAAGCCCGATCCATGACCCACTCGTCAATGTGGAAGATCAGCTCACTCTGTTCCGCCGCCGCAATGAACACGTCGGGAGGAATTGGGGACTCCCCCTCCGGGCTCCAGCGAAGAAGAGCCTCAACCCCCACCGCACCATCGACGCCAATGACTGGCTGGTAATGCAGTTCCAGTTCACCATTACTCAACGCCAACCTGAGGCGAGATTGCAACGAAGTCTGATTCAGCACATTGTCATGAAGTCGTTGATCAAACAGTACCAATGACCCTGGCCCACGAGACTTTCCTTCATACAGAGCCACATCAACACGTTGCATGACCTCCGACGGCGTGAGCCAGGCCGAGTGGCCTGTACGAACAACACCAACACAAACCGAAAGCCAGACTGTTCCAGCCGAAGAGGTGATCGGCTCGACAAAGCCTTCCAGGAGGGTCCGAGCGAAGTCCTGCGAAGCGTCTTCGTCAAGTTCCTCGCCAATAATCACCATGAATTCGTCGCCACCAAGACGCCCAACCAGGTGCCCCGTAGCACGCTGACGGAGCCGGTCAGCTACACGGCAAAGAACCTCATCCCCAATGACGTGGCCGAGTGAGTCATTGGCTTGTTTGAATCCGTCGAGATCAAGGAGCATGATCGTCGATGGTGTTCGTGCCTGGACCGACCCGGTGAGATTCCGGTCCAGTCGAGCCAGAATCGCGGCCCGGTTGGGAAGACCGGTTAGCGCATCATGGTTGGCCTGATAGTCCAGCCGAGAATTGAGCTGGCGAAGCTTCTCCACAGAACCATGGACGGATCGTCCCAACGGTCCCGGAATCGTTCTGTCTAGCTCGGCGCTGTCAACGTCTCCCTTTGCCAGCAGCCTGGCCTGGCGCTCTATAGCTCGCAGGCTGATGGTTAGATCGTCGAAGGCAGCGTCCACCGCCTCCAAGTCATGAGGCATGACCGTCGCCTTCCCGGCCTGCAAAGAACCTCGGCTGATCTGTTGAGCCCGTTCCTTCATTTGCTGCAACGGGAAGAGGATCGAGCGCATAGTTAGAAACGCCCCGGCGATGGTAAAAACAGCGAGTGAGACAGAAAGAAGAATGGCTTGCCTCGCATCAGATTGGGCCGCAGATTCAAGGGCCACGGACTCAACCACCATCTGCGTGTTGACGGTTTGCTGGAAGTCGGCCAAGATCGACTGAAACTCCGTGATTCCTAGTACGCGATCCAGATCCTGCAGGCTCATGCCTATCTTGGGGCCGCCCTCCAGAGTAGGAGACAAATCCAGCGGACCAAGTTCACCCTCATCCATCTCGGCCAGTAAGCGATCGTGTGCAATCCATTCTTCAGCCGAACGCAGACTCTCGAATTCTTGCCTGAGCGACGGAGCCAGATTCCGTTCGAGCGCAACAACCGCGAGCTGGAAGTTCGCGTGAGCAACTGCTTGCTCAACAGCGGTATCGGGTAGGAACGGAGTGCGAGAAGCAGGCAGAAGAACACGCGCCGTTACCCCGGCCTCAGCTCGAGTTGCTGCGACAAGATCAATCACCGAATCGCTGGTTCGGATAGCAGCAGTCAGGTCTGCGGAATTCGGTAACTCAGCCTGGCGTCGCCACAGCGAATCAACCTGCAACGCAACGGCTCGAGAAAAGGCCAAGCGAACGCGCTCCCTGAGCATCTGGATCTCTTCCAAGGAGATTCCAACCGTCACCATTCGCGCCAAAGCATCATCCACCTCGCTCTCGGTGGCCATCACGTCAGTCATTCCGCCGAGGTCCAGCAGTCCATGCTCCCGCATGGTTTGCTCCATCTGGTCAAAGGCGGCCTCGACTTCACCCCTCGAAGCCGAGACCGGCGACTCCAAATACAAGCCCAGGACTTGCTCGGTAGCTGCCGGGTCCAACCCTAGGACCGCTCCGACGGCGAAGCCGGTTGCCAAATCGATCTCTAGGTTGATGACGGCCAAGGCATGGGAAAAAGCGGCCGTCATCTCCGCGTCGGCACGAACGAGTCGCGCAGTTTCGGCTGTGTGGTGTCGGGCAAGTCCTCGATCAGCGGCAAGAACGCCGAGCCCCAGAATTGGCACGAGTACAAGCGCGAGCAGGCGAAATCGGATCGATGATCGCTGGATTGATACGTCCCCAAATCGCATAGCGCTCTCAGCGTCGGCAGGGATTCGTTCTTCAATCTGGGGCTTTTGGCCTACTGCGAAGCTCAGAACCGCTCGCAGCACGGCAAATGCGATACAACGTCGCATCCGCCGGGCCATGCCCTAGACTGGACGGGTCCGTCAGTGGGGGACATTCCCTCCGTTTCTCGCTGACGGGCATCCTCGATTCCCCTTCGCCCAACACCGGATCGTCGTCAGCGTTGCCGTGACTGATGTAGGCATCTTTCTTGCCAGGAGCCCCCTTGCGACGCACGAAGATCGTGGCCACCATTGGCCCGGCATCCGAAGACCCAACCACACTTCGCGCCATGATTCGCGCTGGCATGGATGTGGCCCGCATCGGCTGTGCTCACGGAACCATCGAAGAGCACCTGGCCAAATACAAGGCCATCCGTGCAGCGGCGAAGGAACTGGACGCAAACGTCGGCATTCTGGCCGACCTCCCTGGTCCGAAGGTTCGCTGTGCCCCGTTTCCTGAAGGCGGCGTCGTCTTCCAAGACGGCCAAGAGGTCCGATTCACTACCGGCGAATCCTCCAGCTCGCTTGAAGTCATCTCCTCTGACTATGAACAGATGGTTCAGTCCGTCGAGGTCGGCGATTGCCTCGCTCTCGGGGACGGAAATATCAGCTTTGTTATCCACGACAAAACTGCCGACACCTTGATGGCGCGGGTCATCCGAGGAGCGAAAGTTCAAGGTAAACCTGGGCTGCAAATCCCATCCGATCGAATTCGAATCTCGACACCAACCGAAGAAGACTTTCGATTCGCAGACGCCTTCATCGAAGAAGGCGTCGACATGTTGGCTATCTCCTTTGTTCGTAGCGCTCACGACATTCGCTCACTCGGTGTTGAGCCATCCCCACGCGGCCCTCTTGTCGTAGCCAAGATCGAGACGCGGGCAGCGGTAGAGAACTTGGAAGGAATCATCACCGTGTCCGGTGCAGTCATGGTCGCTCGTGGTGACCTTGGTGTTGACTATTCCCTCTCCGAACTCCCTCATCTCCAGAAGCACATCATCCAACGCTGTGTCGCTCGTGGACTTCCGGTCATTACCGCCACCCAGATGCTTGAGTCAATGGTCTATGCGCCAACTCCAACCCGGGCTGAGGCCTCCGACGTAGCTAATGCCGTCTTCGACGGAACCAGCTCCGTCATGCTTTCGGGCGAAAGCGCCGTCGGGGTCGATCCGGTCAACGCTGTGGCCACCATGGCCGAAATCACCGAGCGATCCGATATCGGCTTTCCGCACGAAGCATGGGCCAATACGGTCAGCCAGGTGCGAGAAAGCGACGGCGAACTCGGAGCCGGGGCGCTAACCACCGATGCAATCACCATGGCTGCACGAAGGATCGCCAAGGAAGTCGGGGCACAAGCCATCGTTTGCTTGTCCCGAACTGGCTACACGGTTCGGTCAGTGAGTCGATTTCGCCCGACGGTGCCGATCTACGGGTTTAGCCCCGACGAGCGGGCGGTTCGCCAGCTCTCATTGAGCTGGGGGACCATAGCTGTCAAGTCCCAGGAACGAACCCAACCTCGCGACATGATCGATGACGCGCTGACCCTCTTGAGGGACCACAGCGATCTCACCACTGGAGACCGAGTAGTGGTGATCTCGGGCCACTCAACGTCCACGCGGGCCACTGACACCCTACGAGTCATGTACCTGCCGTAGTTGGTATTCGAGGTGGCGCTGCCTTTGGCGTGATCGAGCGTCGCCCTGACACCGAACCTTGGCGACGCTATGGTTCTGCCATGTCCACCTTTCACGATCTAGCAATGACATCGATTACTGGCGAGCAGATCAGCTTCGCCACCTACCAAGACAAGGTCTGCCTTGTCGTCAACGTCGCCAGCGCCTGAGGCCTTACTCCCCAGTACGCAGGTCTGCGTACTCTTCACGAAGACAACAAGGACGCTGGCTTCGCTGTTCTTGGGTTTCCCTGCAACCAGTTCGGCGCCCAAGAGCCCGGCAGCGACGCTGAGGTTCTCGAGTTCGCAACGTCCAACTATGACGTCACCTTCCCGATGTTCTCCAAGATCGAGGTCAACGGCGATAGTGCCGCGCCCCTGTACAACTTCTTGAAGGCTGAGCATCCTGATGAGGAGGGCAACTCCGATATTGTTTGGAACTTCGCCAAGTTCCTCGTTGGACGGGACGGCACGGTGCTCAAGCGCTACGCCCCGACCGTCACTCCAGAGGAAATAGCAGCGGAGTTGCCGAGCTATCTCTAGATCGGTCATGATCAGCCAGTGACTGAGTCCAGCGTTGATCGCATTCCCGTTTCTTATGTGCAGAAATCGCGGGCCTTCTATGAGGCCCGCGGTTTTGAGCGCCCCTACATCTGGGCTCAAAATGATGACGCTCCCTTCACCCAGCTCGACAAACCCTTGTCCGAATCTCGGGTTGCTGTGGTCACCACCACGGTGCCCTTCCATGGTCAAGGGGATGAACTGCTTGCTGACGCGCCAAAGGGAAGTGCCTACGCTCAGAACTGTTCGCCGCGCCCTCAGCAGATGTTCACCAATCACTTGTCGTGGCACAAAGAAGCGACCAATACCGACGACATCGAAACGTTCCTGCCCTTGGCCCGACTCAGCGAATTAGTGGGAAGAGGCCGGCTTGGCAGTCTCGCATCCCGCTTCTACGGGGTGCCGACCAACTACAGCCAGCGTGAAACCCGCGAGGACGCGCTCACGATCGCTCGGTGGTGTCAGGAAGATGAGGTTGACCTAGTTCTCCTCGTCCCTCTTTGACCGGTGTGTCACCAGACCGTGAGTCTGGTTGCCCGCCACCTTGAATCAGTTGACATTCCCACCGTTGTGATTGGAAGCGCTCGAGACATCGTTGAATATTGCGCTGTCCCCCGCTTCTTGTTCGTCGACTTCCCCCTGGGCAATCCATGTGGCAAGCCCAACGATTCCGCCATGCAGGCTGATCTTGTCGGCCAGGCGCTGAGCCTGTTCGAGCATGCCGTTGTTCCTCAAACCACGGTCAAGGCGACCGCTCAGTGGGGCGATGATGACTGGCGGACCAGCTATATGCGTATCCCCGAAAGTACGTCGGACTAGCGACTGAAGCGACTAACCGTTTCGATGTGTGAGGTTTGCCCAAACATGTCCACGGTTGTGACCCAGTCAAGGCCAAATCCTGCATCAATTAGCAGCCGGGCATCACGAGCGAGCGAAGCCGGGTCACAGCTCACCAGAGCGATAACCGACGCCTTGGTTTCCAGGAGCTTCTGCACCCCGTCCTTGCCCAATCCGCGGCGGGCTGGGTCAGCAACAACGGCTTGTGCCTGCGTCGCCGTCCACCGCTCAACACGGGACTGGACAACCTTCGCATCCGGGTGAAGATTGACTCTTGCATCAGCCACTGACGATTGATTGCTCTCGATGATCGTGAGTTGTCGGTTCTGTCCGACGGTCGCCCCGAACAATCCGACCCCGCCGTAGGCATCGATCATCGGGCCGTCTGTCCCGACCAGCGCCTGATCGACCAGTCTGATGAGAGCCTCCGCTCCATCAGGCCTGCATTGGAAGAAGGAATCAGCCGAGATTCGGAAGCGGTGAGCAGCGACCTCTTCATGGATCCAAGCGGTTTCTCCAGCCGCCAGCTGTTCACGAGTAATGACCTGGACCTCGTCGGGCAGAACAGTCTTGGCAAGCATCTCCGCAGGGCAATCGGTGATCAACAGGCATTCTCCCGTTCGTGCACCAACCCGAGCGACCACCTCGGTCGCTCCAGGAAACCGTCCCTCCACCAGGATTCGCTCTGCTAACGGATGCGCCGTCTCGCAGCTGTCTATCAGCACGACCTCGTTGGATCGAGCCGTTCGAAATCCCGCCAAGCCGTCGGTGACCGCTGCCCGTACCGTTGTTCGGTAGTCAACCCTGGGCAAGCCCGCCCCCGAAGAGGCCTGAGTTTCAACGTCGATGGAGTCAATCTTGCCGAGTCGGCGCAGGGAGTCAACAACAATGAGGCGCCGGAGTTCAGTCGCACCTTCGGAGCTGCACGGCTGCCAATCACAGCCCCCACAACCGGCGTTAAAATGATTGCAGCTTGCTGGTATCCGGTAGGGCCCTGACTCCAACACCTCAACGACGTGGCCTTGGATCAGACGTTTCCGTTCCTTAATGACCTCGACCGCTACACGGTCTCCGGGTAGGCCACCCTCAACCATCATGATTCGACCATCTGGTGCGTTGGCGATGCCTGCACCGCCTGTCGCCATCCGATCAATTGTCACAAGAATGGGGTTCGGGCTCACGACTGGCATGCTAGGGGATATGGCTTCTGATCCTTCTGTCCTTATCTCTCCGTCTGTGCTGCCTGCCAACTTCGCTCAGCTTGGCCAAGAGTGCCGTGACTTGGAAGCGGCCGGAGCCGACCGCATCCATTGGGACGTGATGGACGGACAATTCGTTCCCAACATGTCCATGGGGGCTGACATCATCAAGTCCTGTCGCAGCGAGGTTGATCTACCCTTCGAGGCCCACCTGATGGTGAATGAGCCTGACCATCTTCTGAAAGGGTTTGTGGATGCTGGTTGCGAAACCGTCATGGTGCACGCCGAAGCGTGCACTCATCTTCACCGCTCGTTGAGCATCATCAAGGATCGTGGGGCCTCCGCCGGAGTCGTGCTCAATCCCCACACATCCATCGACCCACTTCGCCATGTGCTGGAGATGATCGACATCGTCCTCATCATGAGTGTTAATCCAGGGTTTGGAGGCCAGAGCTATATCGCCGCCGTCGAACCCAAGATTCGTCTGGCCCGTGAACTACTGGACACCGCTGACCACCACATTGACCTCGAGGTCGATGGTGGCATCGGTGCGGCCACCATCGCTCCAGCCGCTGCTGCGGGAGCCAACGTCTTTGTCGCTGGTTCAGCAGTGTTCAATCATCCAGATGGCTATGCGGCCGCTATTGACGAACTGCACCGTGTTGGAGCCGAGGCTCGATACTGAGACCAACTACTGAGCGAGATCTCCAGCTCGGGCAATGACGTGATCGCAGAGCCCGTAGTCACGAGCCTCCTCTGCGCTGAACCACTTGTCACGGTCGGAGTCTTCGTTGATCTGATCCGCGGTCTGGCCGGAGTGCTCGGCAATAAGCTCAGCCATCTCCTTCTTGATATGAATCAGATTTTCGGCCTGGATGGCAATGTCGGTCGCCTGGCCTTGCACCCCGGCACTTGGCTGGTGCATGAGGATGCGAGCATGAGGCAGGGCGTAACGCTTGCCAGCTGCTCCAGCGGTGAGCAGGAATTGTCCCATCGAAGCTCCGAGGCCCAGGCATACGGTAGCAATGTCAGGCTTGACGAATTGCATGGTGTCATAGATGGCCATGCCTGCGGTCACTGAGCCGCCGGGTGAGTTGATATAGAGCCAGATGTCTTTGTCAGGGTCTTGCCCGGCCAAGTACAGCATCTGAGCAGCGATAGCGTTGGAAATATCGTCGTCCACCTGCTGGCCAAGGAAGATGATTCGTTCCTTGAGTAGCTGTTGGTAGATATCGAATCCGAATCCGCCACTTGGAACTTCGGCGGTTGGCAATCCAGGGGTTGTCATAGTTGAGTAGGTTACCGGCCTTCTGGTCTTGAGCGAAGCATGCGTGCAATGGAAATCACATGACAATTGCGGTGTCGCCTTCGCCCAGACCCACTACGCTCAACCTCGCTACAACCTCACCGACTTCCTAAGTGAACGAAGTGAACAACAATCTCACCAAACTCACGACTGAAGGTATGAGCCCCCTGGGGCTCGAAACTTCTTAAGCGAACGAAGTGAGCGACGCGGACGTGGCGGAATTGGCAGACGCACCAGGTTTAGGTCCTGGCGCCTTAACAGGTGTGGGGGTTCGAGTCCCCCCGTCCGCACGCCGTTCTTCGCCCTGACGGGCTCCTCGTTAGCCGAGTTGATCGCTAGCTGTCACAACATCGCCGCTATGACGGAGACCGAATCGAATTCAGTTGCCGGCCGACCGACTCATGACTACGTTTGTGTGGTGACGACTAACGCCGAATCGCCCCGGATCGCACTTGTTACCGGGGTCAGCAGACAGATTGGGATCGGTTATTCGATCGCCCGGACACTGCAGCGAGATGGGTGGACAGTTATCACCACAGGTTGGCGGGCCTATGACGACAAGATGCATTGGGGTCAAGATGCCACTCCCCTCGCGTCGATCGAGGCCGATCTGTCGGACCCGATGGCTCCCGCCGACCTGTTCACTCAGGTGAACAAACAAATCGGAACAGTCAATGCCCTGATCATGTGTCATTGTGAGTCAGTCGACTCATCGATTCTCAATACGACAGTTGAGAGCTTTGATCACCATTTTGCTGTCAATGCACGAGCGACCTGGCTTCTGATCAAGTCATTCGCCGAGCAATTTGGCGATGACTCACCCCCCTCAGAGTCTCGCAGGTCCAGCCTGAATGCAATCGAGGCCCACCAACACCACAAGAAACAGACAGGTGAGTATTCGACTGCGGGTTCTGCGCCGAGTCACTTCGACGAAGGACGCAGGATCATTGCCATCACCAGCGATCACACCCATTTCAACATGCCTTACGGCGCAAGTAAGGGCGCAATGGATCGGATCGTGCTCGCCGCGGCTGTGGAGCTGGCACACCTAGGAACTACCGCCAACGTCATCAACCCCGGAGCAACCGACACCGGATGGATCGATTCAGATCTTGCGCCGGTGATCCAAGACGGCAACCTGCAACCTCGCATCGGCGATCCGCAAGACTGCGCCAGTCTGGTGCGCTTCCTATGCTCGGATGAGGGCAATTGGATCAATAATCAATTGCTCCATTCCGACGGAGGCCAGCTTCCCTGATCATGATCGAAGCCCTAACCTTCGATGCCGATCAGACCTTGCCTCAATTCTGGAGAATCTGGACTAGCGGATCCGAACCCGGTCCTGGGTACTCCAAAACGAAGAATGCCTCCCCGGCAAAGCCGGGGAGGCATTTCATCTGGATTTCTCGTAACCCGGCCCAAAAACAGGGCGGAACTACCAATAGAAATCCGGCGGCGACCTACTCTCCCAGGACCCCTAGGTCCAAGTACCATCAGCGCAGGAGGGCTTAACTACCGTGTTCGAAATGGAAACGGGTGTGACCCCTCCGCCATCGCCACCGAAACCAGTGACAACACCCCACAACAGGGCGAAGCAAAGAAACATATAAATGAGAACAAACAACAAAACCCTAAACAGGTTCCTTGAGAACTCCACAGCGAACACGAGTACAACAAACAATAAATACAAGCCCTCGACCTATTAGTACCGGTCAGCTAAACACCTCACAGTGCTTACACATCCGGCCTATCAACCTAGTCACCTACTAGGGGCCTTACCCCACTATGTGGGTGAGTGATCTCATCTTAGAACAGGTTTCCCACTTAGATGCTTTCAGCGGTTATCCCTCCCGCAGGTGGCAAACCAGCAATGCTCCTGGCGGAACAACTGGCACACTAGAGCTGCGTCCATCCCGGTCCTCTCGTACTAGGGACAGACTTCTTCAAATCACTTCCGGCTGCAGAGGATAGGGACCGAACTGTCTCACGACGTTCTAAACCCAGCTCGCGTACCGCTTTAATGGGCGAACAGCCCAACCCTTGGGACCTGCTTCAGCCCCAGGATGCGATGAGCCGACATCGAGGTGCCAAACCTTCCCGTCGATATGGACTCTTGGGGAAGATAAGCCTGTTATCCCCGGGGTACCTTTTATCCGTTTGCGACGGCCCTTCCATACGGCGCCGTCGGATCACTATGTCCTGCTTTCGCACCTGCTTGACCTGTCGGTCTCGCAGTCAAGCTCCCTTGTGCCATTGCACTCAACGACTGATGGCCGACCAGTCTGAGGGAACCTTTGAGCGCCTCCGTTACAATTTAGGAGGCGACCGCCCCAGTCAAACTACCCACCTGACACTGTCCCCGATCCGGATAACGGACCTAAGTTAGATGATCAATATTAACAGGGTGGTATTTCAACGACGACTCCACCAACACTAGCGTGTCAGCTTCCAAGTCTCCCACCTATCCTACACAATTAAGATCAAGCACCAATATCAAGCTGTAGTAAAGGTCCACGGGGTCTTTCCGTCCTTCTGCAGCTAACGAGCATCTTTACTCGTACTTCAATTTCGCTGGGCCTATGGTTGAGACAGTAGGGAAGTCGTTACGCCATTCGTGCAGGTCGGAACTTACCCGACAAGGAATTTCGCTACCTTAGGACGGTTATAGTTACCGCCGCCGTTTACTGGGGCTTAACTTCAGAGCTTCGCCACAAGTGGCTAACCCCTCCGCGTAACCTTCCAGCACCGGGCAGGCGTCAGAGCGTATACAGCGCCTTACGGCTTCGCACGCTCCTGTGTTTTTAGTAAACAGTCGCTTCCCTCTAGTTTGTGCCACCTCATCAAGCTCCAGACGCGTGGTCTATCACCCTACCGAGGTCCTCTTTATCCCGAAGTTACAGAGGCAATTTGCCGAGTTCCTTAACCATAGTTCACCCACTCGCCTTAGTCTACTCGACCTATCCACCTGTGTCGGTTTGGGGTACGGGCAACAAAGAAACTCGCTAGAAGCTTTTCTAGGCAGCATAGGATCAGTGACTATCCCAAAAAAGGGATGGCATCGTGCCTCAGACATAAATAGGATCCGGATTTACCTAGACCCCGCCCTACACACTTACCCCAGGACAACCAACGCCTGGGATCACTTACCTTCCTGCGTCACTCCATTGCTAACCGCCTCGTAGTGGGTCAATTCGCTATCCCAAAGGGACAGCAGCCTCTTAGCAACAACAAATTGGTTCGGACGTTTCTCCATCGGTACTGGAATATTAACCAGTTGTGCATCGACTACGCCTTCCGGCCTCGCCTTAGCTCCCGACTAACCCTGGGCGGACGAACCTTCCCCAGGAACCCTTGGATATTCGGCGGAGGAGATTCTCACTCCTCTTTCGCTACTCATGCCAACATTCGCACTCGACCACACTCCACAAAAGATTCCTCTCCTGCTTCATCACGAGATCGACGCTCCGCTACCACGCAGTCAAAAGACTGCATCCGCAGCTTCGGCTCTGGACTTGAGCCCCGTTACATTGTCCGCGCAAGACCACTCGACCAGTGAGCTATTACGCACTCTTTAAAGGATGGCTGCTTCTAAGCCAACCTCCTGGCTGTCTGAGCAATCTCACATCGTTTACCACTTAGTCCAGAATTAGGGGCCTTAGCTGGCGGTCTGGGCTGTTTCCCTCTCGACCATTGAAGCTCATCCCCCAAGGTCTCACTGCCGCGCTCTAGAACCATGGTATTCGGAGTTTGGTTGGGGTCGGTAAGCTTGTAGGCCCCCTAACCCATCCAGTAGCTCTACCTCCATGGCTGAACACACGACGCTGCACCTAAATGCATTTCGCGGAGAACCAGCTATCACCGAGTTTGCTTGGCCTTTCACCCCTAACCACAGGTCATCCCCCCAGTTTTCAGCCTAGGTGGGTTCGCGCGTCCACCGGGTCTTACCCCGGCTTCCCACTGCCCATGGCTAGATCACTCGGCTTCGGGTCTACAGCATGCGACTAAAACGCCCTATTCAGACTCGCTTTCGCTCCGGCTTCCCCACAACGGGTTAACCTCGCCACACACCGTAACTCGTTGGCTCATTCTTCAAAAGGCACGCCATCGCACAACAAACTCCAACCCCAAAGGGCTGGTGTGTGCTCTGACTGATTGTAGACCAACGGTTTCAGGTACTATTTCACTCCCCTCCCGGGGTACTTTTCACCTTTCCCTCACGGTACTCGTGCACTATCGGTCACCTACGGATACTTAGCCTTACGAAATGGTCTTCGCAGATTCACACCAGGTTTCACGGGCCCAGTGCTACTCGGGAATCCTATAACAGAGGCACCCTGGTTTCGTGTACGGGACTATTACCCCCTACGGTGCGCCTTCCCAGACGCTTCCACTACCAGAACACTTTGTAACTCTGCAATCACTCTGACGCATGATCAAATAGAACCCCACAACCCCGCAATGGCAACGCCGTCAGGCTTACACCACTACAGTTTAGGCTCATCCCCTTTCGCTCGCCGCTACTCAGGGAGTCGTTATTACTTTCCGTTCCTTACGGTACTTAGATGTTTCAGTTCCCGCAGTTCCCTCTACCCACCCTATAAATTCAGGCGGGAGTAACACCCCAAAAGAGTGCTGGGTTTCCCCATTCAGAAATCCCCGGATCAAAGCCTATTCGACGGCTCCCCGAGGCATATCGCAGCCAATCACGTCTTTCATCGGTCGTAGGTGCCAAGGCATCCACCGTTGGCCCTTAATAGCTTGTAAACATATGCTTGTTAAGAAATATTACTTAAATAACTGCCCTGCCCCCAAGATCTGTTTAACCAAACCTCAGAAACAAAACCGAAATCAAAATACAAGGACACAACCAACATCAACCAAACCCAACCCCAAGCAAACAACCAAAAGGCTGAATACAAAAGGAAGAACAGTCAACACCAGCAATGCCCAATAAAAATACTCGTGCTCGCTATGCAATTCTCAAAAAACAAATCAGAAACAACCAAAACCCACAAAAACCCAACCAAACGGTCAGGCACGCAAAACACGTGACACAGGCTTCAACTCCCTCAAAGCGGAAGAGACAAAAAACGATAACCAACGTGTGTCAACTAGTTGTTTCGCCCCCACACCAGAACAAACGTCTGATAAATGGTTACGAAACTCCTTAGAAAGGAGGTGATCCAGCCGCACCTTCCGGTACGGCTACCTTGTTACGACTTCACCCCAATCGCCACCCCCACCTTCGAACGCTCTGTCCCCTAAGGGTTCAGCCACGTGCTTCGGGTGTTGGCAACTTTCGTGGTGTGACGGGCGGTGTGTACAAGGCCCGGGAACGTATTCACCCCGGCGTTGCTGATCCGGGATTACTAGCAACTCCAGCTTCATGGAGTCGAGTTGCAGACTCCAATCCGAACTGAGATCGGCTTTAAGGGATTCGCTCCACCTCGCGGTGTCGCTGCCCGTTGTACCGACCATTGTAGCATGTTTGCAGCCCTAGGCATAAGGGGCATGATGACTTGACGTCATCCCCACCTTCCTCCGAGTTGACCCCGGCAGTCTCCCATGAGTCCTCGCCATTACGCGTTAGCAACATAGAATGAGGGTTGCGCTCGTTGCGGGACTTAACCCAACATCTCACGACACGAGCTGACGACAGCCATGCACCACCTGTGTACGGCCCCGAAGGACACCACATCTCTGTAGCTTTTCCGTACATGTCAAACCTAGGTAAGGTTCTTCGCGTTGCCTCGAATTAAGCAACATGCTCCGCTGCTTGTGCGGGCCCCCGTCAATTCCTTTGAGTTTTAGCCTTGCGGCCGTACTCCCCAGGCGGGGCACTTAATGCGTTAGCTACGACACAGAAACCGTTGAAAGTCCCCACATCTAGTGCCCACCGTTTACGGCGTGGACTACCAGGGTATCTAATCCTGTTTGCTACCCACGCTTTCGCTCCTCAGTGTCAGTATCGGCCCAGAGTGCTGCCTTCGCAATAGGTGTTCCTCCTAATATCTGCGCATTTCACCGCTACACTAGGAATTCCACACTCCTCTACCGAACTCCAGTCAATGCAGTATCGAATGGCCTCTCAGGGTTAAGCCCCAAGTTTTCACACCCGACTTACATAACCACCTACGAGCCCTTTACGCCCAATAAATCCGGATAACGCTCGCGCCCTACGTCTTACCGCGGCTGCTGGCACGTAGTTGGCCGGCGCTTCTTCTGTAGGTACCGTCATTTTCTTCCCTACTGAAAGAGGTTTACGACCCTAAGGCCTTCATCCCTCACGAGGCGTCGCTGCATCAGGCTTTCGCCCATTGTGCAATATTCCCCACTGCTGCCTCCCGTAGGAGTCTGGACCGTGTCTCAGTTCCAGTGTGGCTGATCAATCTCTCAATCCAGCTACCCGTCGAAGTCTTGGTGAGCCATTACCTCACCAACAAACTGATAGGCCGCGAGACCCTCCCAAAGCACATAAAGCTTTCCTTAACGAACCACTCAGTTCAGAAAGGACATACGGTATTAGCTCAAATTTCTTTGAGTTATCCCAAACTTCAGGGCAGGTTTCTCACGTGTTACTCACCCGTTCGCCACTCACTCATATGGACCGAAGTCCGAGTGCGTACGACTTGCATGTGTTAAGCACGCCTCCAGCGTTCATCCTGAGCCAGGATCAAACTCTCCATCAGAGAATCCCACCAAACACCAACCAAAGTTGACGCTCAATGTAAATCCGTTTCACAACACTCCGAGTACCACCCCAGAATATTGTGGGCTATATATTTGTATTCTTTTTGACGAGGCAAAACCACCAACCCCAAAAAGGGGTTTGGTATGTGGTAATGCTCCGCACACGCTGCGTTCATTGTCTCTTCCGTTTTCAAGGAGCTAGCAAACAGTCAACACACGAAACAGGAACCAAACGATTCTCTGTAGCGGAGGTGCAGGCCTGAAAGCCATTTTGTTGCCACACCGGCATGCCACACAATGTGTGGCCTCCGAGCGAGGCGAGGGACAAACATAACGGACGGAGGGGCCTGAGGCAACCTTTTGTTCCGGTGATTCGCGCTATTTCTGGAATACCGCGAACGGTGGCTGCCCACCCACATGTTTCCCGTGTGACGAGTGTCGCACCAGGTGGCCACAATCGTTTGGTGGGGAACAATCAGACGGCGAGTTCTGGCCCTTGGAGCTGCGGCGTGTCACGATGCAACAGTGACGCTTGGCTCCCGAGACCTCTGGAAACTCACCGAACCGATTCATGCCCTTACCTACTTCGCCCCCGAGGCATCCGAGGCATTCGAAGCGGCAGGCCTGCGCGGATTCTGGCGAGGGTATTTCGCTGGACGCTCCGCCCCTCTGGGTCGAGTGGATTCATCAGCGGTCACGGGGCGCTGGTGGAACAGGATCCGACTGGGCTAGTCGAGAATAGGTCCTGCGTGCTCCAGCGCCATCTCCAGGCTACGGAAGGCCCGCGCTCGATGGCTGAGCTCCTGTTTTTGTTCCCTACTCATTTGGGCGAAGGTTCGTCCTTCACCTTCATCAGGAGCAAAGACTGGGTCATAGCCAAAACCGTGCTCGCCCGCTGGCTCAGCAGTGATGGCACCAGAAACGCTGCCCTCGCCGGTCACGCCAGAGCCATCAGGAAGAATGAGGGCAACTACCGTACGAAACTCGGCCACCCGGTCCTCTTCGGCCACATCAGCGAGCTCACCGAGCAACTTCTCGACATTGTCTTGGTAGCTGGCGTCTACGCCGGCGTACCGGGCACTGAAGACCCCCGGCCGCCCATCGAGTGCTGCCACGAATAGTCCGGTGTCATCAGCCAAGGCAGCACATCCGGAGAACTCAGCAATTTCTGTCGCCTTCTTCACCGAGTTGCCTTCCAAGGTGTCCTGATCCTCAATGGTCTCGGGGGCATCAACGGGGCGCGGAAGCACCTCGAAACGCTCCCCAAGAAGCCGGACCAGGTCAGCAACCTTGTCCGGGTTAGCTGATGCCACTACCAGTTTTGGCTTCACGGACAGTTCTGGTGTCACGGACGCTGTGCCCGCTCGGCCGGAGGAGTACCGAGAACGGCCTTTTGCGCCTCAACAATGGAAGCAATTCCACCTTCGGCAAGATCGAGGAGGGTATTGAGCTCATCGCGGCTGAAGACTGCTCCTTCGGCGGTGCCTTGAACTTCAACCAGGCCAGCGCTTCCGGTCATGACCACATTCATGTCGACCTCGGCACCGGCATCTTCGATATAGGGAAGGTCGAGACGACACTCACCCTCAATAATGCCAACGCTGATGGCGGCAACGTGATCGACCAGTGGATTCTTGGACAGGCCAAGACGAGTGATGGCGTCATGTAGGGCAACAAAGCCGCCACAAATGGATGCGGTGCGAGTTCCACCATCAGCCTGTAAAACATCACAGTCGACCGTGATGGAGCGTTCTCCGAGCAGTTTCATGTCACACACGGCCCGCAGGCTGCGGCCGATCAGTCGCTGGATTTCCTGGTCTCGCCCCGATGTGCGGCGGCGGATTCGCTCAGGGCTTGAGCCGGGCAGCATGTTGTACTCAGCGGTGACCCAACCCTTGCCACTATTGCGCATCCAGCGAGGGACGTCTTCCTGAATAGACGCTGTACACAAGACGTGGGTTCGACCGAACTTCACCAGGACCGAACCGTCGGCCATATCGGTGAAATCTCGTTCGAAGCTCATGGGACGAAGTTCGTCCGTTGCTCGTCCGTCAGGTCGCATGTGGGTTCCATCTTTCTGCATTGACAAGTTCTGGTCCTAGGAGTCTGCTGCCTACGGCGGCAAAAGCTCGCACATCTCCCGAAGAAATGAACTGATGAGTCCCGACTCGGTCTTGTTCAGGATGAGCCAGCACCGATTCAGCCAGATCATGGGCCAGGGCAAATGCAGTTTCCTCGGCTGAGGAGATGAGTAGAACCGATGGGCCCATGACCTGGCTAATGGTGCGGGCTAGGAACGGATAGTGGGTGCAGCCGAGAAGTAGCGTGTCGACCCCGGCTTCCATGACCGGCGTGAGCAGCCGCTCGGCGAGGACCTCGACTTGCGGGCCTTCCGTTGTACCCCGTTCAACGAATTCGACAAAACCGGGGCAGGCGCAGGTGGTGAGGTCGACAAGAGGGTCCGCATGAAGCATCGCTGACTGGTAGGCGCCAGAGTCCATGGTGGCCACCGTGCCAATGACCCCAACATGCCCGGACTCGGACGCGGCAAGGACAGAGCGAACACCCGGCTCGATCACACCGACGACGGGAATTTGCAAGACCTGCCGCAAGTCCTCCAAGGCAGCCGCAGTGGCCGTATTGCAGGCAACCACCAAGACCTTGATGTCGAACTTGTCAACCAAGAACTGGCCGATTTCGAGAGAGAACTCTCGAACCTGGTCAATGGGGCGAGCCCCATAGGGATAACGAGCGGTGTCACCGAGGTAGACCAGATCCTCTTCCGGGAGCAGGTCAATGATCGCCCGAGCCACGGTGAGCCCGCCGAATCCGCTGTCGAACATCCCGATCGGTCGGCGGTCCATCACGAAAGCCTATGCGGCCCATGAGTGGAACTACCCGTTCACTGGATTCCAAGCGAAGAGTGACCCTATGTTCACTCTCAGTACTTCGACCGGCGGCCCACTGGGACAGTTCTTGACCGGGGGCCGACGGTCGAACAAGGTTTTGGGGATGGTCGTTACGAACGCCTGGCCCGTGGCAATTCGTCGACAACCAGCTCAGAAGTAGATCAGTTCGTCAAGCTTCTTGGCCGCTTGGGCGATGTCACTCTCTCCCAGCTCACTGCTATAGACCCCCGTCGAAAGATACTTCCAAGCCCCGTCACTCACGAGGAATACGATGGTCGCCACATCTAGCCTGTCTGGCTGGAGCTTGTCCGCGTCGATCGGGTTTGCGGGCAACCGCTCGGCCACCTTGATGGCTCCGGCTAACGCAGCGCCGGCGGATATCCCCGCGAAGACTCCTGTCTCCAGCATCATTCTACGGGCCCAGTAGATGGATTCTGTCGGCCGAACAATGCGTTTGCCGTCCAGCAGGTCAGTTCCGCCCCACTTGTCAAAGATCGGTGGGACATAGCCATCATCAAGACTGCGGAGGCCCTCGACCGTTTCGCCGCTCGGAGGTTCAACCGCATAGAGCTTGATGCCAGGTCGCTTCTCCTTCAGATAGGAACCGACCCCCATCAAGGTGCCACTTGTCCCGAGGCCAGCGACGAAGTGAGTGATGTCAGGAACGTCCGCCAGTATCTCTGGGCCGGTTCCCTCATAGTGGGCCAGCGGATTCGCTTCATTCCCATATTGGTAGAGGAAGACCCAGCTCGGATTCTCCTCGGATAAACGTCGCGCCATTCGGACCGCACCATTGGAGCCTTCACCTCCAGGCGAAGGAAGAATCTCTGCCCCGTACGCCTCCAGAACTTGGCGGCGTTCTTCAGTAACACTCTCTGGCAAAACAATCTTGAGCTGATAGCCACGTTGGGCGCAGATCATGGCCAGGGCAATGCCCGTGTTGCCCGATGACGGCTCGATCACTATCCGGCCGGGGACGAGTTCGCCTGTTACCTCTGCAGCATCCACCATGGCCAAAGCGATCCGATCTTTCACGCTCCCAGTCGGATTGTGGTTTTCTAGCTTGGCCAGTATTCGCACGTCGGGATTCGGACTGAGTTGACTGACATCGATCATTGGCGTTTTGCCGATCAGGTCAACCATCGATTGCACAACGACCACGGAGGATCAGCCCCCGGCGACCGCTGGCAAGATGGCGACTTCGTCACCCTGAACCACTGGCGTTTCCAACTTCTCCAAGAACCTGATGTCTTCATCATTGAGGTAGATGTTGATGAACTTGCGAACACTTCCGTCGCCATCAAGCAGGTTGGACTCCAGCCCCGGATAGTCAGCGACTAGGCCACTGACAATTTCGCCGACGGTGCTGCCATCAATACTGACAGATGATTGCCCGTTCGCTTGGGGGCGTAGGACGGTCGGGAGACGAACACTGATGGCTGACATGGGGACCTCTGAGGTGAATTGTTGACAAACCAGACACGAATAGTCAGGTATTAGTCCTTCAACATGACCCGCTCTTCAACTATTCCCGCCATGGTCAACGAATCCGTTTCATCACCATTGACGCGAAAACTTCTCAGTTCGGGGTATCCCCAAGCAAGCGAGACGATGGCCCAATGCCAGCTAGGCGGCACCAGAGGCTTGATTGCTTCAGCCACATCGGTCGACGATGGGTAGGCCGCAGTGTGGGTGTGAGAATGCACAACACCGACGACTTCCAACCCAGCATCATCGGCAGCGCGCTCGGCCTTCATGTACCCCACCGGATCCAGTTGGAAGATTCGAGATGAGTGGGCGGCGTTAAGAATCGGCACAAACTCCCTAATGGGCTGGTCGAGGCTTGGCGGGTCGAGGTATGGCGGGCCGAGGCTTGACTGGTCAAGATCTGACCCAATGTTGTTGGACGACTCGGCCAGCAACAGGCCGCAGGCTTCCAGCGGATAGACCTTCCAAGCCTCGGCCAAAATCTCCATCCACGATTGACGACTCAGCGAGAGCATTCGACAACGGTATCCTCAATCTGATGTCGGTAAAGATGGTGGCAACTAACAAGACAGCGCGACGGAACTACCACATCACCGAAACCTATGAAGCTGGTATTGCCTTACGTGGTGTCGAAGTGAAGTCACTGCGCGAGTCAAAGGTTCAGCTCAACGACGCCTATGCCCGTTTTGAAGACGGCCAACTGTGGCTTGTCGGCCTGAATATCGCCCAGTATTCGCGAGCGAGTGTGCAGGGGTCGGCTGAATCCACCCGTAAGCGGAAGCTTTTGATGCACCGGCACGAGTTGGATCGGATCTCTTCCAAGGTCAACCAAGGTCAGCTAACGCTGGTGCCGATGGCCATCTATTTCAAGGGCAGTCGAGCCAAGATCGAACTTGGCTTGGGCAAGGGACTGAAAACCGTCGACAAGCGTCAGATGATTGCCAAGCGAGATGCCGATCGCGATGCCCGACGAGAGCTTTCCGATCGCACTCGGCGCCAGTAGGACCCGAGGCTGACCAAATACGCTCAGCTTGATTCGGGTCCGCTACAAAATCTTAGTTGAGCGTGTGTTCGCTAAAGAACTTCCAACTCAGCTTGGTGGCATTGACGTCCTCAGTTGTCTTGCCCAAGAATGCCGTGAGCAGCGGACCGATGGGCGAGCCGGGCCAGGTGTGTCCCCCACCGGCAATCTCATAGAAACTCATCGGTGTGTCACCGTCGCAATCGACATAATCGAAGCGGCTAACTTCATCGGAGATGATCTCTACGTCTGGCTCGGGACTACATCCAGCATCGGCAGCAAACTCGGCGAACTCTTCGGGCATGACCTGATCGAAGAAGCCGTCCACCCCTTCGCCCAGAGTGCTAGTTCCGCCAGAGAAGGGAACGACCTTGTCGTTGGTTCCGTGGAAGGCCAAGAATGGGACATCTCGACTGGGTTCGCAACCCTCGAAGTGGCTAACTCCAGCTATGGATGAGGCCGCAGCGATCCGATCAGCCAGCTCACATACAAGACGACTGGTGAAGAAGCCTCCGTTTGACATGCCGGTGGAATAAATGCGGTTGGCGTCGCCGCAGTACTCCTCAGTCATCAGATCGATCAGCTCGGAGGCATAGGCCAGATCATCTCGGTCAGGAATGTCGGTCTGGTTCAACTCCCAAGATGCCCCTCGGCCCGGAATGTTCAATCCGGTTGGATGCACAACAATGAATCCTTCACTCTTGGCCAAGGCCTCATAGTCGGTGAGGGCGACCTGTTGAATCCCCGTCGATCCCAAGCCGTGGAAGTCCAATACAACGGGTGTCGGCTGGCCATCCTCAAACGCCGAGGGAATGTAGATCCGTGTCTCGTAACTATTGCCGCCAGAACTGACGGTGATCGTGCTGGCTCCGGGTTCGAGTCCAGGGCAGGAGGGAGCGAGCGTTGTCAATGTTGTGGCTGCCGCAGTTGTTGTCGTCGTTGACTCGGTTGTTGGGGCCTGAGTCGTAGCCGATTCAGTTGTTGGGGGCGCGGTTGCGGCCGTGGTTGGAAGACTCGTTGATGTCGATGATGCAGGTACGACGGCTGAAGCTTCGTCCGGTCCGAGCTCACCCTTGCCACCGCAGGACGCCGCCAGCAACATCATGGCAGCGACATACGCCAGCATCGATGAGCGGGGCTTCATGGATGATGAGGAACAAGGCACGGCAATGATCTTGCCTGATATTTTCGATGATGAGTCCTCACCACTCCGATTCGTGGCTGAGCCAGGGTGACGCCAGACCACCTCAAACGTTCCCTTGTTGTTCCAGACTTGCCCGTTTGACGGTAGAAAGGGTCGGTGCGTGTCACCATGCGGTCTACCCCGAATCCAGATCCTGCTGACGGGAGAGAGAGCCAGAGTGGTCTCCCCGACATCGACACCCCGGAACGACTTGAAGCATTCTTGCGAGACTTTTATCAAGACGTTGCTCAGGATCTTTTGCTTGGCCCGATGTTCAATGAAGTAGCTCAAGTCAATTGGCATGAGCACATCCCCAAGATCGCCGGCTTCTGGAATCGCTTCTTGTTTGGGATCCGCGGCTATGACGGCAACCCGATGGCTGCCCACTTCCATATCCATGGCCAGCGACCCTTTACCTCGGCTCACTTTGTTCGCTGGTTAGAACTGTTCCACGACGCACTGGATGCCAACTGGCAGGGCGAGAACGTCGACCGCATGAAGCATCTGGCCCAGAACGTGGCCAAGGTACATAGCAAGCAGCTGGACCTAGCTCTTCCCGACTAGAACGCCCAATAGTGTCGCCAGGTTGCACACACGCGGCTCGGCTAGGTCAGGCTCGACTTTACGAGCTCAGCAACCTTGCGGCCATCGGCCCGGCCGGCAACCTTGGCGTTCACGGCCTTCATTGCTTGACCCATATCCGCCTTGGCACTGAGCCCTTCTTCGGCAAGCGTGGCTGCGACTAGTGAGGCCAGATCATCATCGGACAAGCGCTCTGGCAGATAGGACTCGAGGATTTTACCTTCGGCCCGCTCGTCGGCCGCTTTCTCGTCTCGACCCGCAGCATCAAACGCTTCGGCCGCTTCAACGCGACGCTTCGCTTGGGCGGCAATAACCTTCTCGACCCCGGCGTCATCCAAAGTCTTGGCGCCCTTGCCGGACACTTCCTGTTCTTGCACGGCGGCAATGATCGATCGAAGGGTGCGCAGACTCAAGGCATCACGAGCCTTCATTGCTGTCTTCAGATCGTCTCGAATGGTGTCAATCAACATGATTGTTCACGCTAGCCGACCGCAACCGCATCACCGGGCATTTTGCCGCTCTCGGCGACCCACCACGCTCTCGGACTCGCCATGACCAAGAGGCGATCAGCCTTGGGCTTGTAGCTCCATAGCTGACTGGACAGATCCCAGGGCTCCAAGAACGAGGGATTCCAGTTCGTGGTCCATCGATCCATCGTGGTCTGAAGCAAGCTGGTTTGAGCCAAGATCGTGCAAGTCGCCCATGACGTCACCGATCAGGCGACGGAAGGACTCATCGGTGGCAGAGTCATGAGCGTTTTGTAGCCAACGCTGGCAGAGCTCCAAGGAGACCCGGGTCTCGGTGAGGTCGATGACCAGTTGATCAAGCTCGGTACGACCGAAGTCTGGTTGGCTTGGATGGTTTAGCTGCTGCTGGCTCACGATTGTCTCCACACATATCTCATTTGGAATGACCGATCATTGCTCTGACTGGTCTCTGACTGGCTTTGTTCGCCCTCCATCGGCATAGGTCGTTTGACCTATGAGCGTTTCCAAGAGATTCTTTTGAATTTCTTCAGAGCGGCTGGATGACCGCAAACCACGACTCCGGAGCTGCTGGGTCGTGGGACTCATTGGGCTAGACCCGCCGAGGAAAGCGCTCAAGGCTGGGTCTCATCAGCCGACACTCACCTCATCGAATACCTCGCGATCCAAAAGGGTCGGAGCTTTGGCCGGTCGTCCCACGCGCGTCCCACTAGGTGACGAACCCTTGATGGGACGAGGGTCGGATTATCTATTTGCATCCGGGGCCAACACTGGCTGCACGGAGTCGCTCGCACAATATTGGAGAATCCCATGAAGATCGCCCGTCGCCTTACCATCTCCGCCGCACTCGCCATCGGTGCTATTGCCGGCCTTCCAGTCGTCGCCAGTGCGACGGGCAATTGGGTTTCCTAAACGAGTTCTCTGGCCGGTCCGCCGGTCACATTCTCTGTTCAACACGGCAGACCGGGTCCCTCTTGACGGCGGCGCTCGTCTTGCCCTGATGAACAGATATGCGAACCGCTCCTTCGGGGGCGGTTCGCTTCTTTTTGCGGTGATGAGTCTGCTCCCAAATGGCGAGACCGGAATCAAGCCGCAAGAACAGACCGGTCAGCGATAGTTGGCCAGCAACTTCAGTGTTGCTGCGGAGGGTTCAAGGCCCAGATCGTGGGCCACGGCCTCGGCTCGCAAGGCCGCTACTCGACAGCACTCCATCGCTCCGCTTTGATCTGCAAACTGGGCGATATCCACCCACAAGGACTCGGTCATGGCACCGACCCGGGCAGCAGTCTCCAGTAGCCAGGAAGGAACAACCTCCGGCGTTGGGTGGGCCAAGACCAGATCCAACAGCCCGATCGCAGTGAGCTTGGCTGTCTCCCGGTGACCATCGACCCAATTGCTGTACAAATCATCGGGCAGGAGCTCGCCCTGATACAAGTTAAGTGCTTGAATAGCCTTGGAAGCGCGCTCAGTCTCTGCTTCAGATCCAGTTAGGGCTTGACTGCCCAGCTGTCGAAATCGGGCCAGGTCAGTTTTGACTTCCGGGCCGAGGCGAATCAGATCGCCGGTTCGCAAGACCGAGTCTGAACCAAGGGCAGCTCGTGCCCGATTGATGACATTGCGCAGTCGTTTGCGGCCCTTGTCTGGATCTCCGTCGGGCCAGAGGATCTCAATCACCACTTCCACCGGCACATCGCCTCCGGAGGCAGCTAGGTATTTGACCAGCTGGGTCGAATGTCCAGGAGGAGGGACCCTGCCTCCAGCAGCGGCGTCAACGGAGAATGATCCAAGAAGGCTCATGGCTGACGACGGGGAAAGCGACGGTGGTGTCAGCCCAAATCGCTCCAACAACTGGTCCCACAGCAACTCCAAGCCCAGATTGTTGACCTGGTGCTTGATCTTGTTCAAGGCCTCTTGATCGGGAGCAACACCAGACACTCGACTGTGGGCCAGCAGAGCCTCAAGCTCGACCCGCCAGCGTCGCTCGAAGGGCAAGGTGCCGGAAGCATCCAGTGTGGCGACCAAGCCAGGAACTGCCGCCGCTTCACCCACCCGAGCGTGCACTGTAATCTCGGCTAGTTGGACCTCTAACGGAGCCTCCTCCTGCCGTTCCTTAGCCTGGGTAAGCATCCGCAAGGCCTCTTCCGTCTCTCCTAAAAGAGCCGAGACGCAAGCGCATTCGGCGAAGAACAGCACCCCGGTCGGGTGATCCAATAATGGCCCAAGCAAGGTCCAAGCACGGTCGCGAGCGATCTGGGCTCCCGAGATATCACCTCCCAGCGATGAAAGAGTCATCTCCGCCCAGCTCACGTATGCATCAACCCAGCCGAGCGAATGGCCAGACGGCAGAGCCTCAATCTGGGCTACCAGGTTCGAGTGACGCCCCCGGTCACCAGCCGCTGCAGCCAGCCGAGCGGCCATTCCCAGGGTCTTGATGAGAGAGACCGGTTTTGACTCCACCAGCAACAATGCCCGGTCCAAGGCTTCCAGTCCTTCACGGTATTGGCCTAGGTGCCAGCACGGCACAGCGGCAGACACGCGTAGAGTCCAGGCGGCCCGACCGGGTTCACCCAGGCTCTCCCACTCATAGCTGGCATCCTTAAACAGGGTCAGCGAGGCATACACGTTGCTTAGGTCCTCGGTTTGAACCAGGTACATGGCTCGCACCTCCCGCAACCGCACGCGGGTAGTGGCTCGACTAACACCGGATACCTGCTTCTCCAAACGAATGAGTCGCTCAAGCAGGTCTTCTTGACCTTCTCCCAGATCTGAGAACAGCAACTCGGTCTGCGCTTCAAGTTCTGCCTCAAGGTTGCCAATGGCGCGGGCCCGCCGTTCGGCCTCTTGAAGCGCCGCTCGTTGCTGGCCAATCTCGGCTCGATTGACGTGGACCCGGGCTAAGAGCAACATCAGTTCGGGTTCGGGATCCAGCTGGGAGTCCAATGAGCGGATCATGCCTGCTAGCTCGGCCTGATTGTGATCATCAAATCGATAGCCAGGGACCGAGCACAATAAGTCAGCCGCCACCAACGCATCACCAGCAGCCAGCAAGGCTTTGGCAGCGAACAAAAGCCCACCAGAAGCGACGAGCACCGGTCCAAGCAGTTCCGCACTCAGCGTCCGGAATGGGCCACGAGCCTGAAGGGCTTCTTTCACTGGGCGAGCGATGGCTAGCCAACCGTCACGCCGCTGTATCACCGGTAACCCATTTGCTCTAGCTCGAGCCAGGCCACCAGGACCAGCAATGGCAGTGACACACGACGCCGAGAACGACGGAAGGTGAGCTAGCTGGCCAAACGAATCCTGCAAAGCATCGTCCGACTCGGCCAGGCATTCCTCTACCAACATGCTGACATGAGATCCATGAATCCAACGATCGCTGGGAATCCCGGCGTAACTGGATTCCATCTGATCGGAATCTTGCAGAAGCGCACAAACCAGGGCGGGCCACCCCCGGCTCAGGCTCAGGGTCGCGTCGGCGAAGACCTTCGACTCGTTACTACTAAGCACCTGGTCAGCCAAAACTCGTATGTCATCTCGATCAAGGGCCAGGTCGTTGGCGCCAATCCGCAGCACATCTTTCCCGGCTGACCAGCGAACGAGGTGGCTCAAGTCCCGGCCCGTGATCACTATCTGTCGACTTTCGCCACACAACGTGTCCAACAGCTCCGGGGGAAGGGTTTCGGTGACACCATCAATGACCAAGGCCACCTGGCTGGCAGCAACACTTGGATGATCAATCAGATCTGGCCCATCGATTCGAGTGAACCCGGCCGATCCGTCGACAAGGCGCTGGGCCAGAAGGGATTTTCCGAACCCTTTTGGGGCTTCAATCATCACGATCTGGGCTGAAGCTTCAACAGTCTGACAGATTCGCGAAATGTTCGGTGCAGCCTGGTCGACGTACTCCTGACTCATCGCTTCAGCCTTGTGCGCTTGCATCTCGCGCCAGAAGGACGCGGGACGAGACGCTCATGGGACAGGGATGGTTTTGACTCTTCACATTGGACCAATCAGGTTCACACATGAGCATAGGTGAGTTGGAAGGGGTGCAGGAGATGTACCACGATTTGGGCGAGACCTCACATCTCGTCAGGGGTTTAGTTTTTGGTATCCGTCCTTCGATCGCTTGGCGATTCGGCATACCGCTGCCCCCATTGGACAATCTCACCGCCGATGGACAGTTGGGTTGGCAGATTGGTCTCAAGATCATCACGCGTCGCCAACAACGACAGCCAGATAACACTCCGGAATCGGTCATTTCCTGGCTCAAGGACGAGGGAGCTCAGAGTCAGCGCCATCAAATCTCGACTCTCAAGGTCATTGAGTCTCTTCGCTGGTGCCTACCTTCCCTCAATGATGAGATTCTCGCCATGGATCCCCATGAGTTCGTCCAGTGTTGGACCAAGAACCTGAACGAGTCAGCATCGCCCGGTCGCTCTCGCACCGACAACCTCAAGGTGCGGTCATTGGCTGGTGACACCATCGGACAACTCAGCAAGTACCCAGGGACCGAGTCCTTGCATGTGGCCTTGTCCCGCTTCGGGCATCCCGATGATGTCATTGCCGGTGAATCATGGCAACGTTTTGCCTCTCCTCGCCTTCATCCACCCGTACGGCATCGCCAGGATTGGTTGGACGTACTGGCCGAGACGCACGTTGCCACAGGGCCACGAACCGCCGCAGACTCTCTGCCAGGCCACCTCTAAGCCAAGCCACTTCGGACCGCATGCAACGCACCGCGTGCGTCTTGCAAGAGTTCTTCGGTCACACCATGGGCCTTTGCCGGGCCGCGGTTAGCCAGATTGCCCTGGTTGGCCAGGGTGGCTAATCCGTGTACAACTCCCCACATAGCTAATACAACAGATTCGGTTTCGCGACCGCGGGCCCAGCCAGCTTCTTGAGCGGCAATCACCAACTCGGTGAGCAAGCTGGCCGACAGTCGTGCCGCTGCCACATAGTCAGGGTCATCGCGGTTGAGAACTTCAGGGCGAAACATGACCTCGAACCGCGCTCGGTTGTTGAGCGCAAAGTCTATGTAGGCCGCACCGGATGCGTCCAGGCGGTCCAGTGGTTCATTGGGGTCCTGCGCTTCGACTGCTTCGACCATTGATTGGGCGAACCGCCGGAAGCTCTCGGTGGCTAGGGCAGTGAAGAGACCAGCCTTGTCGCCAAAATGGTGAGCCGGGGCTGCATGGGATACGCCGACTCGCCTAGCTACTTCACGCAAGCTCAAGGCAGCAATGCCGTGCTCATCAATGGACTCAGCCGCTGCTTGGAGTAGATCTGCCCGCAGATCACCCTGGTAGTAGGTCGGGTTTGCGGGCATTGCTCGATCCTAACGCAACCTGCCGTCGAGCTTGACATCGTCAAACTCGACTCCTGCTTCCGCCGACTTAGCCCAGGCGAAGCGAACAACATCATGAGGGTCGCCCGCCCATAGGTACGTCCGGCCTAGTTGATCCGGAACCTTTGCCCTGGTCTGGCCACCATCCTCTCAGGAATGATTGCGGGGGTATGGACCGAGAATGGCAGACCAATCCAGCGACCGACTCAGTGCTGAGGGCGGCGACTCAGCTCACCGCAGATCAGGCTTCCGTCTTGCCGTGGGCCGCTTCGAATCTCATTCGGATCCAGCTCGATTCTTTGCCCGAGGCTGCTGACCCAGCAATGCTTGCTGTTCATGCGCTGGCTGCTGGCCAACGCGCCCTGAGCTTTTGTGAGGACAGGGTTGGCCTTGGTCCGACGACGGCAATGGCCATTGATAACGAAACCTCCAAACAGGCAATGAGAATTATCGCTGCCGGAGCAAACCAGATTGGGGTCGCCGGACCACCAGGACTGCAACTTCTGATCGAGAGCGTGCTGCCACCCATGCATAAGGCGGCTCAAGAGTTCACCGGTGAGCGACTCATTCACGAGTTGACAACCTGGTTCCTTCTAGCCCTCAGCGTCGGGCCCCACGACACAGGCCCAGATGCCGAGGTGTATCGAGGCATCTTGTTGGCCTACCCCATCCCCGAAGAACAGATGATCGGGAACTAGCGCGACAGCAAACGATGTCAAGACTGCGGAATCTGACTACCGAATACGCTCGGCTAGCCAACCGGAAGCTGAGGCTTCTCAACCTAGATCCGGGCTGACTCCACCGACTCAATCTCGTCTTCTTCTTTCACCGCCGAGAACAACTCGGCCAATTGATTCATCCGTTCCAGGGCCGCCCACGCATTCGGCAACCGCCTAGCGACGATGCTTGCTTCTTGATTCTGGGCCAACCCATCAAAAACCAGTTGGAGGGTGGTTAGCGGACTGTTGAGATCATTGGCTACCTGGTCCATGAGTTCGACCAGCTCATCCTGCAAACGAGTCAGTTCGATCTGGCGTGAGATTAGTGTGCTGTGCTGTGCCTCCAATGAATGGGCATCGACCAGCTGTTGGTGGAGTCGATAGAAGGTGTGGGCATCCAACTTGCTGTGCTCAGCCAGCTTCACGAAGTAATCATGTGACTTCGCAGCCTCTTCGAATTGCCCTAAAGCTCTATGAGCACTGAGTCTGAGCAAGAGAAGATCCTTGACCTGAGGCACTGGCAACATCGAGTGATCAAAATCCGCCATGCACTCCAGTACTTCAATAGCCCGGTCGGTATCCAGCAGGATTTGGGCAAGCAAGACCGCTGGCTTGCCAAGATGAGACGGAACACCCTGCTTCTTCAGGAGGGAGAGTGCTTGGCGCGCATACTTCTCGGCCTCAACAAGCTCACCAATCTCATAGAGGTACCGCCCGCGAGACTCATCCAATTGGGCCACATAAATAGTGCCCGAAACCGTAACCCGGCCGGCTAGTTCCAACGCCTCCTTCGCCTCAGAGAACCGGCCCGTCCGGGCCAAGAGGCCTGCATACAGACCACGCATCGCTCCCTCAACGTCTGGGGCAAGGTTACTGGCCCGTGCCAGCCCCTCGCTGAGATACAGGAGGGCAAGATCCCACTGCCGTTGGTCCTCAAACAGGACTGCGAGGTAGTTGTAGGTAGCAGCTCTGGTTGAATCGTCCAGATCCGGAAGGTGTAGCAGTTCCAAGAAGTAGCCGAGGGCTCGGACTGGGTCAGATTGACGGTTAGCCAAGAACCCGAGGCTCATCAACGATCGCGCAGTGAGATCAATCAAGCGGGCCGACCGGCCGATATCGACTGCATCAGCGAAATGCGTCTGAGCTTCGCTCATTTTGCCCTGCGACTCCATTGTTAGGCCAGAGGTCGTTTCTACTAGCCAGAGAAAAAACGGGTCGACGTCTTGTCGATGTTGAGCCAGCAGCCGCCTTGCTCGCTCATTGTTGACAACGGCCGCATCGACGTCGCCAAGGATGTAACAACGAACAGACTCCGTGGCATAACTCTCACCAAGAAGGAGTGAGTCACCAAGCTGTTTCGCCTCTTCCAGCACGCTTTCCCCGTCATGGTGGTCGATTCGAAGCCGATCCACAATGGCGCGATTGTTGTCGCGCAGCCTCCGGATGGACTGCGACTCGACCATGCTTCGCTCCGTTGGAGTCTCACCGTTCATGGAAACCTCAGGGAGTCCGAAGCGCCGGACAGTTTCACGGTGAAGCTTGCTCCGTGTCCTGATCCGGCGGAGCTGGCGCATAGGTTGCCTCCCATTGCCAGCGCAAGCTGCTTGGCAATATAGAGGCCCATTCCAGACGACGTTTCTCCTCCTGTTGGGCGGGCCGACAGTTTCGCGTGGCGCCGAAAAACCCGGTCAAGATCTGCCTCGGTTAGTCCAAGTCCCTGGTCGACGACGGAGAGTTCGACTAATCCCCCAAAACTGGACGCCCTGATCATGATTGCTGTCCCCGTGCCAGAGAACTTGATGGAGTTGGAAATCAGATTCGTCAACACCTGTTCAAGTCGCCCACGGTGTCCGAGAACCGCAAGACCGCTTGGGGTGAAGTCGATCGCAATTCGTTTTCGACGAGCAGTGAGTGACAGCCCGTCCAGCACATTCTCAACAACGGTGTCCAGCTCAACAAGGGACAGCTCAAGCTCGAAGGTGCCGCTAGCGAGCTCGCCTACGGTTGCCACCTGGTCAGCAAGACCTTGCAGGCGTCGAACGAGGCGAGAGCCCGTTCGGATTCGGTCATCCAATTTGGCCCCATCATTGCTTCGCTCATCAACGCTATGAAGAACCAGACCTAAGGCGGTCAGCGGGGAACGAAGCTCATGAGCCACGATATTGAGCAGGTTCTCACGATCTGAACGAAGCAGCTCAAACTCCTGGTTCCGCTCATCAAGGGCCATATTCTTGGCCTGCAAGTCCTCGAAACGAAGGGATTGCTCCTGAACCTGATGAAAGGAGTGGAGGGCAATCTGTGTTTGTTCCAAGTGGTGGCGCTGAAGCTCCTGGTAGTGGCAGACTTCCTGCCAGTTCTCCAGACTCTGGTGAGCTTGAATCAGTTGAGTACATGCTTTCAGGTGGCCAATGGTGTCTGGCGAAGCTAGGTCCTGAGAGACAAGCTCCACTGCCCCCTGATAGTCACCACGCTGCAAAAGCACGTCGACTTGGACATCAATCGCGCTTCGCCGGTAACTGACCATGCCTAGCTCGTCAAAAGCCCTCGCCGAACTAGTGGCGAAATCGTAGGCCTCGTCATAGTTTTTCTCGGCCCACGCCCGCTCGGCTTCCACTCCGCATACAAAGGCATGAGCATCAGGCCGAGAGCGGTCAATGACGGCCAGTCGGTCTCTTGCTTCATCAAATCGCCCAAGCATAATCAGGGTCGAACAGTGGTCGCAGTCGAATCGAAATCCGTCGCTGATCGGATGGGTGGCACCCGCTCCGTAGATGAGGTCGTCGACCATTTGGCGATGGGCAAGAGCCAGTTCAAGTTCACCCTGATCTTCCAGCACCGTACCGAGGTGGGTGTGCGCAACCGCCTTCGTCCGTATCGATCCGTCAGCAGCAAGCGATCGTGTGAACAGTTCAACTGCCCGATCGAATGACTCAACCCGATAGGCCGAGACTCCGAGCATGTTGAGGGTGGATGGCAAGGCATCGTCATAGTCGACATGAGGGGCCATCTGTTCGGCAAGTTCACAAAGCTGATACGCCGTTTCGAAATCACCGGAAACGAAGGCGGCCACTCCTTCTGCCAGTCGCAGCGCCCACCTCATTGCTGGCTGCACCTGAGGCTCCGTATCACGATTGAGCAGGCTGTGAAGTCGGCTCAAAGTCGCTCTGCGGTCCTCAATCCGATTGCCCATCTCTTGCCTAGCGGCAAGGGTGATCAGGCATTCGATGGTGGCAACCATGTCATCTAATAGCTCGGCCCGGTCCAACAGATCGGGAACACCACGCTCGCCGGCTCGAATTCGCTTGAAGCAGACGAGGTTCTCCTCGCGCAAAGACTGGATACTCGCGGTTTTCGACCCTTCTTCCATGCCCGACCTTTCTGCGCAGGCGAAAGTATGCCACTCTTCGATCTTGCCTCGTCATCCACCAGACAATCAACCAGAGATTCCACCGGCCAGTCGGTCAGCTAGTCCTTGGGCAGACGAGCTCGTTTCAGAGCCGTCGACGTCCTCGCCCGGGCGGTTCCGTATGCTGCCCGCAGTACTGATCTTCACCATGATCGCTTCCAGTTTTCAGTTGTTTGCCATTGGGGTCTTGGCCGCTCCAATCCTGGACGACCTTGATGTCAGCCGGTGGGCACTGGGCGTGGTTGGGGCGGTCAATACCCTTGTCGGCGCCGCCTCCTCGCCCTTCAGTGGACGGATCACTGACCGGATCGGGCCTCGTCGTTCGATTCTTCTTCTCTGCGGGATTGCGGCTACCGGAATGGGACTGATGGCTGCAGCCACGAATCTGTGGATTCTGGCACTGGCTGCCGCTGTTTCCGGCATACCCCAGGGGTGGGGGAATCCAGCCACGAATACCCTGATCGCGAGACACGTCAAGCCGGAGCGGCGAGGAACTATTACTGGCGTCAAACAGTCCGGGGTGACTCTTGCCTTGTTCCTGGCTGGCGCAACTCTTCCTTCCTTGGCTCAGTGGACTAGCTGGAATCTGGCTGCCAGCGTCTTTGCCGCCATGTTCGCTCTCTTCGGTCTGCTCAACGCAGTTTGGATTCCACCTTCTGGCACCTCGTCAGATTCGACACCAGCTACTGACACCCTCTCCCCAGACACTCCCCTAGAGTCCAAAGGGCGTGCCCCCGTTCCAACATTCATCTGGCAACTGGCCGTCTATGCCTTCGCCATGGGTACCTCAAGTGGAGCCATCGGCCGATTCCTTCCCCTCTTCGCCGAAGAAGCCGTTGGCATGGGAAGAACCTCGGCGGGCATGTTGATTGCTGTGGTCGGGGTTTGCGGGATCGCATTTCGGATCGGAGCCGCCCGACTGGCCGGATCGACGGTCGCTCCACAGCGCATTCTGACGGTCCTCTCCCTCATCGCCATTGGGACGTCCCTGTTGCTCGTCTCGGCCACGACGGTCGGTCCCTGGATCTTGTGGCCGATCGCTGTTCTCTACGCCCTTGGCCACATAGCTTGGAACGCAGTGGTCAACCTGACGATCATCAGCAGCGCCCCCCGTAGCGATTCTGGTCGCTTCTCTGGCATTGTCATGCTGGGGTTCTTGTTCGGCATGACCATCGGAGCACCTCTCACCGGCTGGGTGGTCGACACCTTTGACAGCTATCAACCGGTCTGGTTTGGAGCCGCTGTCCTAGCCACAGTCGCGGTGGTGACAGTCAGTCGCATCCCATCGGACCTGGGAAGTACTAGAAACTGATTCGGGCCAGATCACTGGCCGCGACCACATTTGGATGAATGCGTTCCGCCTCTTCTACGAAGACAGAGGAATCTGGATGACGCTGGGAGAAGTGCGTGAGTACCAGTTGGGCCGCTCCAGCATCAGCGGCGATGGTGGCTGCTTGTGAAGCAGTGAGGTGGCCGTATTCTTGCGCGAGGCCGGATTCGGCTTCCAGATAGGTCGACTCGCACACCAGGAGGTCGACATTTTTCGCCAGTTCAAAGGCCGAGTCACAGAGTCGGGTATCCATGATGAAGGCCATGGACTTACCTGTGGACATCTGGCCGAAGTCGTCTCGCTGGTGAGTTACCCCGTTCACAGTAACTCTGCCGTCGTTGATCAATCGACCGATGTCAGGTCCAACGACTCCGGCTTGATGAAGCCGCTCAGCATCAACCCGGAATTGATCGGGTTCTTGGATGCGGTAGCCAACGGTGGTCACGCGGTGGTCCAGGTGCCGGGTGGTTACAGCGAGGTTGCCGATGCGGCCGTTGGGTCCGTCGGTGTCGACCGGCATCGCTATGACTCCAACCGGATCATGCCAGATGGTGCTGGTTCGGAGTCGCTCCAGGTACAGGGTGCCATCGGCAGGATGCCAGATCGGGATTGGCTCGGTGGCGCCGTCAAGGGCCCGTCGTTGCAGGAACCCCGGCAAGCCCAACGAATGGTCACCATGGAAGTGGGTGATCAGGCAGGCGGTCGCACGAGAGATTGTCAGGTTGGCCAGCAGACACTGACGTTGAAATCCTTCACCAGGGTCGAACACCAAGAGTTGCTCGTTCCACCGAAGTGCGTAGCCATTGTGATTGCGGTGACGGGTCGGAGCCTGAGATGCGGTCCCAAGCACGATCAGCTGTCGGGTCATGAGTGGCCCAAGGTTGGTTTGATTGAGCGAATCCGGACAATCAGGGCAACGGCGATCAATGCACTCAAGGCGCCATAGCCACAGAACAACCAGACTTCTCCGTGAGCCCCGTAGATGATGGGGGCTAGCACCGCCGTCACCGTTGCCATGCCCAGACCGACAGTCTCCAGGATGGCGGCACCTATGGCAACCCGTTCCGCTCCGGTCGCCTCAAGAACGAGGACTTGGGCACCCATGGAAGTGGCCGATTCTCCAATTCCTTGAAAGAGACCAATCACTCCCAACAACACCGGGGTTGAGGCGAAGCCAAACATCGTCATGGTGATGAGGGCGAGGAAGACACCAGGGAGCAGGACCCGCGTGCCGCCGATGCGTTCTGACAGCGAACCAAAGCGCGTCGGAAGTACGAGGAGCGGAAGGCCGACACTCAAGATCACCAAACTAGTCATCACATCGGAGGAGCCGAGATCAGTGAGATAGCGGTCGATGGTGGAGTCAAAAATACCAATGAATCCAAAGAGAATGATCTGGACGAGGATGGCGACCTGGACACGGGGACGCTTCAGTAGTCGTCCAACATCGGAGTAGTCCACCTTTGCGATGGCGATGGGTTCACGCACGATTCGCCTCACTGCGATTGGACCAACAATAGCAATGGCGAATCCGACAACAAGAAAGGGCGTAGCAAAGGAAATCCGGCCGAGGGCCACGCCAATGACTGGGCCGGAAATGAACCCGCCGACTCCGGTCGATAAAAGAGCACCAACCTTGTGCCCGCCACCGGCCACGTCAAGCCCGATGAGGGCCTTCCGGGCCGTCACCGAGAAGAGGCCAAGACCGATGCCGACAAGCCCTCGACTCATGACTAGGGTCCAGGTCTGGTCGGCGTAGGCAAACCCGACGCTGCCAACGACTCCCGCCGCAATCGAGGTCCAAGCCAGCACCCCGATCTGTCCTCGATCGGCGAACGGGGCCAGGATGAGTTGGGTGATCAGGGCGGCAATAAAACCAGCGGCAACAACCAGACCGATCTGCCAATCATCCAGACCATGAGTCTTTTGGATGTCGTCCATGAACACGAATCCGACGCCGAGTGATGCTGCCATCAAGAAATTGGTGAGATAGCACAGCCGGTTCATCATCGCTGCACGTTAGCGACCGAAGCCGAGCCGAGCGCGGCAATTTCATGCGTCTGTTGGGGATGTTTTGCGACTGCCATTCCCCAAGTGTTCGTGTCTTTCGCTTGTTGCAGGACGGACAAGCTCATGGTCAGTAGTTGCAAAGTGACTCTAAGTGTTTGTTTCGATGCTTTTCCGCCCAGTTAGTGGGTAGATCTACTGCCAACAGGGTCGCGCTAAGTGGTCAGAACTAGAATCATTCCACGATGTGTGTGGAAGGGGGTACCGAGCATGACTGACAACTCAACCTGGAGCTGAATGAGCCCCAATTTGTAGAGAAAGGCGGAATGTTCTTGCACTACCCAGAGATGGGAGCGGATCGTTCCGCCTTTTTCGCGTCCATCCCGGCTTGGGCAGTCGCCTCGGCATTTTCCATCCGACTCAAGACGAACAGTGCAACAAGACACACAACGACACAAAGAGCCATGGCCCAACCAGCGGCGGCTTGGGGAGAGGTTCGTTCCGAAACAATCCCGCCCAAGAACGAGCCAACACCAATACCAACATAGACAGATGCCTGAAGGACGGCGAACGTTCCAACCCGGATCTCCGCAGGAATACGTCGCCCGGCCACGATATTGCCAGTTGTTGACAGGACAAAGATCCCACCTACACAAGCGAATCCGACGAATACCGACACCTGGTCAAAGCCCAACCAGAGCAGGCCGGACGCCGGCACAGCAGAAACAAGGGCCAACAGCACGCCTCGACGCAGGAGCTCGATGTCCTTGCCCGAGTTGTCCAATCCCCAGATAATGATCAACGTCGCCAACGGGATGAGTGCCGCCAGAAGTCCGATGCCGATTCCCCCAAAACCGGCGACCACTTCGCCATAGACCGGGACTTGGGTTTCGACTGCATTGGCCAAGCCAACAGTAACGACGGTGGCGGCAACGGCGGTAAGTGATATGCGATCAGTAGCCAGGAATTGAAAGGCTTGTCGAAAACTGGGAGCCACTCCCTTGCGCTTGCTGCCGTCGCCCTTGAGCTTGATGAGCGAGATTAAGAAGGCCGATCCAAAGAAGGTGATTCCATTGACGGCCAGTGCCCCAGTTGGACTCAGAGCCGTTGCCAACAACCCTCCCAGTCCAAATCCGGCCAGCTGGGCGGCCTGGTTCACTCCGTGCGTGGCCTGGATGGCGTTGGCGTATTCCCTCTTCGCGACGACATCGGCGATCATTGCTGCCCGGTTGGCCTCAAAGACAGGATCGATAAGGGCGACGAAGAATACCAAAGCAAGCAAGATCGGAATCGGAAAATGGGTGAAGCCAAGAATTACAAAGACCAGCCCGCGAGTCCCGTCACAGACCATCAGCAATCGACGTCGATCAAATCGGTCGGCCTTCTGCGCCAACCACTGTCCAGGTCCAAGCCAAGGGATAGTCAGGAGTGCGGCGGTGAAACCAACCATCTGGTCGCTTTGTGTGCGCTCAAACACCAGCAACGCTAAGGCGAGACGGGCCGCCCAGTCTCCCAACTGAGACACGACGGTACCGGCAAGGAGCAGGCGGAATGAGCGGTTCCGTGGGAGCCGCATTACACAACTCTGACACGGTGAAGCAGCAAACAGAAGCATGCAGACAGATTCACCCAGACGGAACACCAATCACTGAGCCTTGACCACCTTGACACAAGCTTCAGCCTTGACTACCTTGACTCTATGGTTGCACCCTGGATCGACCAAGCAACAGCCGCTTTCGAAGCTGCTCTAGCGGACATCGTTGGTGATAGCAGTCCGGACCTCGATCCGGTAAGTGCCGGCCGTGACGCCGCCCTTGAAGCCATGGCTGGCTCGCTCTGGTCAGAAGAACTCGGCCCGTTCTACGACTCAGACGGCGTACGTCAACTGTTGGGAGGAGTCTCCAAGCAAGCAGTCAGTGACCGAGTTCAGCGCCATCGCCTCTTGGCCCTGCGCACCGGTTCGGGCCGACTGGTCTACCCAACCTTTCAGTTTGACGGGCGATCTGTGGCCCGTGGGTTGGGGGATGTTCTCAGCATCGTCGCCCCCGACGATGTTGAGTCTTGGTACACCGCATCGTGGCTGACCAGTTCTGATCCTGCCCTTGGTGGTCGCTCCCCCATCGTGGCCTTGAAGGCGGGCGAGCAAGCTGGCGTCGAAGCTGCTGCTCGGGAACTCGCCGGCTCGCTTCGAGGCTGAGCAGCGTGGTTGATTTTCCTAAAGCGCCACCGACCTCGGAGTTGGCAACGTTTCCTAGTCGGGTACTTCGCTCGGGTCGTTCCATCTTTCGTCTGCATCATCGAGAGCTTGGCCCATTCTGGTTCAACTCGACTGAGCTGGCAGACACCGGCGGAAACCGGTTCGATTTGCCGTCGCCGGATGGGGCGTCCTACTGGGCTTTGCAGCCGGTCGTTGCCTTGCTGGAAACGCTGGTTCGCAGACCGGTTCAAACCATTCCGGCTGACTTACTCGATCGATTCTCCTTAACCGAGGCCACACTCCCTCACGACCTGGAGCGAGTCGCTAACATTCCGGTCAAAGCAGCGCGTCGCTTTGGACTAACGGCGGAGATTCACACAACTGATGATCGCCAGCTCACCCGCGGCTGGGCTGTTGCCCTTGCTCATGCTGGCTACCAAGCGGTGGTGGCCCTGCCTCGTCATGATGTGACCGGCCGGCATCGAACCTTGACATTGTGGGGCCCAAAGGGTGAGCACTCTCCCTATGGCTGGGAGTGGGACCCGACGACGGGAACGCTTGGCTCTGTTGTTCATGACCTTGAGCAATGGGGCATCCGGGTTCTTCCGGTTCCGTTCGAAGTGCCGATTGTCAAGTTTGACCCAGGTCACTAACTGCAGATCGGCGAATGCTACTCAAGATCGATGACTAGGGGCGCATGATCAGAGGGTCGCTTGCCTGCTACTTCTCGGGTTCCACGCTCGATGGTGTCGATCCAGACGGTGGAGGTTCGGTCTGCCAGGACAGGGCTGCAATAGGCCATGTCCAAGCGCATGCCATGGTTCTTCTCAAACTGGCCAGGTCGGTAGCTCCACCAGGTGAAAACGCCATCATTGGGAAGGTGCTCACGAGTCACGTCACGGAGCCCAAGATCAGTGATGGCGGAAATGGCTGCTCGTTCGGGGGCACTGGCGTGAGTTCGTTTCTTCCAACGTTCAGGGGCGTAGATGTCCTGATCGGTTGGGGCGACGTTGAGGTCGCCAGCCAGCATCATGGGTTGGGATGGATCAAGACTGGCGCGGAGCCGTTCGAGCCAAACCAGCTTGAAGAGGTAGTGGGGGTCATCCAGTTCACGTCCGTTTGGAACATAAACCGATGTGAACTGGATGCCGTCACAAGTAGCAGAGATGATCCGCGCCTCGTCATAAGGTGTGCGGTTGACTCCCGCGAATCCGCAGGTGACGTTCTCAAGCCCTACCTTGCTCAAGACTGCTACGCCGTTCCAGTGGTCGACACCGTGATGGGCTACCTCGTAGCCAAGCTTGTTGTACTGGCCAGCGATTTCGTCAGAGGCAAAGGCAGCGTCGGTGCACTTGGTTTCTTGAAGCAAGACCACATCGGGCTGGTGCTCGGTGATCCAAGCCAGAACTCGCGGCTGACGACTCCGAATCGAATTGACATTCCAAGTGACCACCCGCATCGGCTCGATTGTAGGGAGGGCGCCGGTACGAATCCTTCAGTGCTCGAGGGCGCTCAGAATCGAAGCCCACGAATGCAGTCTGATCCGGGCCGAAATGGACCCGCTCCGCCGTATGACTTCGGCGGCATGGTGAAGGTTTCTACGCGCCACCTACCTAGAGTCCGCTGGGTGGGATATGAAGAGCCGGAGTTCATGCCTTGGGATGGTCGTCGGGTTCCCCTAACTCTGCTTGGCGGCTACTTGGGATCGGGCAAGACGACCCTTATCAACGAACTCTTGGCCCGGTCCGATCGTCCAATCGCCATCCTGGTAAATGACGTCGGCGCCATCAACGTTGATGCCGCCCTGATCCGCCAACGCAACCGCGACACCATCGAGTTCACCGAGGGCTGTGTTTGCTGCAGCCTCAGCGACGGCCTCGGGCGCGCTTTCGACCAGCTGCGCCAGCGCGACATAGCGCCCGAACATGTCATCCTCGAACTCAGTGGCTTGGCCAACCCCGATCGGGTCCGCCCATGGGGAAACAGCGCTGGCTTCCGACTCGATGGTGTGGTCATCCTGGTCGACTGCGAGCAGTTCCTCGAACTGAATGCCCACCCTGTCATCGGCACCGTGCTTCGGACCCAGGTCAAATCGGCTGACTTGCTGGTTCTCACCAAGACCGATCTTGTTGCTTCAGAGATTCGCCAATCAGTAAGCAACCGGCTCAGTGCACTCGCTCCCGCCACACCAATCATCGACTCCTCCACCGCCCTAGCCAGCGCTGGGGTACTCGAACTTGGAGCCAGCTCACCCACTCAAATCCATGACACCCCACCACCGACCCTGTTCGATCAGCACCACATCCAGACCCTGCCTCTGCCCTCCCCCATCAGCCAAACTGACCTACAAGATCTGATCGATGAGCTACCAACGGACACACTCCGGGCCAAAGGAATCGCCCAGGCCCATGACGGGACCCGTCTCCTGATCCAAGTCGTTGGCCGCAGACGAGTCATCACCGCTCTTTCCAGCGCAGAACTGGCTGAGCCGGACAGCCTGCCAGCACCGACCCAGCTGGTCGTGATCTCGCCATCGGTCCAACAATCTCCGCACTTAACAGGACTTATGAACTAGTTTTGCTGGCCGAGCCTGTGCCAATGAACAGATCGCTGCTTTCCCGCCTTGTTGCCGTCCTGGCATTGCTGGTTGTTTTCATGGCCTCCCAGGCTGATGCCCAGACCTACCCCGTCACAAGTGGCGATCTTCGGCTCGGAGACTCCTCCTCAGCTTCGTCCAACCTCACCGCCGGAGCCTCCATCGAGCTGGCCGGCAGTGGCTACAAGCCAGGTGCCACCATCACGATCACCATCGAATCAGACCCAGTCACGCTGGGAACCGCCATCGCCGATGCCACCGGGGCTTTCACCTTCTCCGGCGCCATCCCAGCCGATTTCAGCAATGGCAGCCACACCATCAAGGCTGCAGGTCAAAGCAATGACGGAACCCTCGTTCTCACCCAGCCCGTCGATATCACCGGCGGCACCCCGGAAGAATTAGCCTTCACCGGAACCAGTTCCATGGTGGCTGTCATTCTTGCCCTCAGCCTGACTGGCGCTGGCGGAGTGCTCATTGCCATCTCTCGGCGCAGCCGACTGGCCTAAGCCGTGAGTCGTTACACCACGCGGCTCTCCACCATTGCTCATTCCCAGCAGGGCTTGTTCCTGGCGCTGGCTTCGGTCACCGCAGGCAATGTGGTCTTCCATATCCTCGCTGGCCGCGCCCTTGGCCCATCGGACTACGGAACGCTAAGTGCGCTACTGACGATTCTGCTTGGTCTTGCCGTTCCTGCCGGCGCCGTCCAGGTTGCCCTCACCACCAAGGTGGTGCACCTGCGCCGCTCTGACCGCCAGGTTGACTATCAGCAGCTGGCCCTCGTCTTCGCCGCTTTCGGCCTGTTCGGGGCGGCCCTGCTTACCACTGGCTCCGCCGCTCTAGCCCGTTTCCTCAATATGAGGGGTGTGAGCGACATTTACCTGGTTGGCGCCTTCTTTGTTCCCACCGCCATGGGCATCGTCTACCGCTCAGTTCTGTTGGGGCAGGAACGGTTCTTTGATCTCAGCCGCATCCTCATATTTGGCACCGCCTTGCGGGTTGGGGCAGGCCTGATCCTGTTTGCTACCCAGGCTGGTGTGACCGGAGCACTTGTTGGCACCCTGATCAGCGAGATTGCTACCACTCTCTTCCTGGCCCGAGGATGCCGGGGCGATGTAACCGCAGCAGCCAAACCGTCACCCTCAATACCGTCACCCTCAATACCGTCACCCTCAATACCGTGGCGCCTGACGCTGCGGGCTACCGAGGTTGTTGCTGGCATCGCTGCCTTCGGCGGCCTCTGGGTCCTGCTCGGAGCTGACACGATTCTGGCCCGCCATCACCTGGACCCGATCGACGCCGGCGCATATGCCGCCACCGCTCTTGCGGCCCGAACGGTCCTGTTCCTTCCCCAAGCGGCAGTAACTGCGGCTCTGCCCAAGTTTGCTGCTGAACGTCGAGAAGCTATCTCCCACCTGATGGACACCCTGCTGATCTGCTTGACCCTGGGCCTGGCCGTCACTGTTGCCTTGCTTGGCCTAGCCCAACCGGTCGGACACCTGGTCATGGGAAGTGCCTTCCCGCTCGATAGCGGTGTGATGGCCATCTTGGCTGGAGCCGCAATCTGGCTGGCCCTCTTGACTGCTTTGGTCAACTTCCATCTGGCTCAAGGCGAAACCAGGTTGGCCGCCCGAGTCTGGATCGGCTTCCCAGTCTTGTTAATACTCGCCTCCCGGACCACGGCCAACCCACGAGGCCTAGCCCTCGTTGTGTTGGGCTCAGGCGCTCTAGCCACTGTGGCTCTGACTCTTCCTCTACTCAAGGCGCAGCGCGAGCAACTGGCTGCCAGCGGTGTTGGTCCCGTGGCACTGGCCACCCTCGACCTGACCATTGTCATCCCATTCTTGAATGAGGGAAACCGGACCCGGCAACTGATCAGCGACCTCGTGCAACAGCTGGATGGCATGCAACAGCTGGATAGAAAACAGCTGGATAGAAAACAGCTGGATAGAAAACAGCACGGTGGTTTCGAGATCATCGCCGTCTCCGATGGCTCTGCCGATGATGGGGCCGAACTGGTGCGAGCCATGACTGACCCACGAGTCATCCTGATCGACAAGCCCGCTTCGGAAGGCAAGGGTGCCGCCCTTCGAACCGGTATGACCCTGGCCCAGGGTCATCAGATTGCCACGATCGATGGTGATGGCGATATTGCCGCCTCTCACCTGCAGCCCATGCTGGCTGAGCTGGACCTATTCCATGCCGACGCCATCATTGGCAGCAAACACCATCCTCGTTCCAACGCAGAGGCGTCGTCATCTCGAAAGCTTCTTTCGCTAGCTGGGCGCGCTGCGGCCAGAGTTCTGCTCAGCTCTCCTATTCCCGATTCACAGACCGGCATCAAGGTCTTTCGTCGAGACCTTGTCGTGGACGTTCTTCCTCGCACGCGAGAGAACGGCTATCTGTTCGACCTTGAGCTCTTGCTGGCCGCTCGGGCCCGAGGCTTTGATCATCTCATCGAATCGCCGGTTCAGATCCCTTCCAGTAGCCAAAGCTCGGTTGGGCCATTGGCCATCTTGAAATCAGGCATATCTCTGTTGAGACTGATTGGCCGCTTCAGTGGCGTGGGTGAATCTCCGGCCGCCAAGCCGTCCACAGAGAGATCGCTGCAAGGGGTGACCGTCTAGTGCGTATCCTGGTTTTCAACTGGCGCGACATCACTCATCCTGCTCATGGCGGAGCCGAGGTTTACACCCACGAGGTACTGCGACGTCTGGCCACTCGTGGACATGAGGTCACCTTGTTCTCCGCTCAGTCCGCTAGCCAGCTGCCATCCGAAGTCATTGACGGCATCGACCATGTTCGAGCTGGTGGCCGCTTTGGTGTCTACCGAGCCGCCCGCCATTGGTACTCCCAGGTTGGGTCCAGGCAAGGCCATGATGTGGTTATTGACCAGATCAACACCCGTCCGTTCAACTGCCAAGCATGGGTGAAAGACACACCAGTTGTTGGTTTCGCTCACCAGATCGCCAAAGAGATCTGGTTCACCGAGTTCCCGCTTCCGGCCGCCCTCGTAGGACGTTTCGTTCTAGAGCCTCACTGGCTGCGCCAGCTCCGACACCTCCCGACTCTCACAGTTTCCAACTCCAGCCGGCAGTCCTTGCTGGACGCTGGCTTGCAACGAGTGGTGGTTGTACCCGAAGGGGTCGATGCACCAAACACGTCAACAACCGCGGGCCCTGAGACGAAAGAGCAGGAGCCCACTGCGATTTTCGTGGGCCGTCTGGCCGCCAACAAGCGCCCCGATCATGCGGTCGAAGCCGTCCTGTTGGCCCGCCGAGTCATCCCCGATTTGCAGATCTGGGTGGTCGGTGACGGTCCGCTGGCTTCTCGCTTGAGGGGCTTGGACGGCGTCACCCTGTTTGGACGTGTCAGCCACCAGGAGAAACAGTCCCTCATGGCCCGGGCCCACGTCCTGGTTGCAACTTCAGTTCGCGAAGGCTGGGGCCTGGTCGTGGATGAAGCAGCTGCGGTCGGTACCCCGGCCATTGGCTATGACGTTGCTGGCTTGCGTGACTCCATTGGAGCTTCTGGCGGGTGGCTGGTCGAAGCAAGGCCCGAAGCATTGGCGCAGCAGTTGGTCGAAGTCTTGCCTTCGCTGGTTGGGGCCGAAGCGCAATCCATCCAGGGCGGAGCCGTTTCCTGGGACGATGTCGCCGACGAATTCCTCCAAAGCCTGACCCAGATGGTGGCAGTCTCATGAGTTCACTAACCGTTGTGGTTCCGACCAAGAATGCTGGACGCACCATCGAGGCTTGCCTGGCCAGCATTGTCAACCAGAAGTTGGGCGGCGACCTCGGCCAAATTGAGCTGATTGTGGTTGACAATCACTCAACCGATGACACCCAGACCGTTGCAGACCAATATGCCGACAAGGTGATTGTTGCCGGACCGGAGCGCAGCACCCAACGCAATCTTGGCTTGGCTGCATCCACATCCGACTTCGTAGCATTCATCGATGCTGACATGGTGCTCACGCCCGAAGTATGTGGCCAAGCGGTCGAAGCGCTGCTGGCTGGAACCCATGCCGTTGTTGTGCCCGAAGAGTCCTTCGGCGAAGGCTTCTTCGCCCGTTGCCGCAAGCTTGAAAAGGAGCTGTACCTCAACAACCCCGACGTCGAAGCTGCCCGTTTCTTCCCCGTCTCCCTGGCTCGATCAGTTGGTGGCTATCGAGAAGACTTGATTGCTGGCGAAGATTGGGACTTCAGTGACCGCATGGAAGCTGCCGGCGCCACTCTTGGTCGGACCGAAGCCTTCATCCGCCATGACGACGGCCACATCTCATTGCGCGACACCTTCAAGAAGAAGCAGTACTACGGCAAAACTTTTCAGCACTACCTTCGCACCCGCTCTGATCCTTCACAACGCCGCATGACTCGACCCGCGATAGTTGGTGTGCTTCGCAAGCTTGGCCGCGACCCTTTGATTGGCTCAGGGCTCGTTGTGCTCAAAGCCACCGAATTCAGCGGACTCGCGAGTGGAGCCTGGTCAGGCCGAGTCCGCTCCGGTCATGTCCAGGCTGAGCGAACTAGCCAGGCGCAATGACAACAGTCGCCCTCCCACTAAAGAAAAGGTACTGGTCAGGTTCCCGTACTCGCTCCGCTGCTCCATCGCCATTGAGGCAGTGGTTCCTACATTCAGTTGGCCCCTACCTGATCCCCTCAATCGTGGTAGTACTGGTCACCTTGTCCTGGTTCCAGCCCGGCGCCCAGATCGGAAACGGCGACGTCTCACCCCTGATCCGTCGCAGCATTGATAGTGAGCTTGGCTCGCTTTGGAACCATCAGGTCACCGGTGCCGGTGGAACGTCACTGGCAATCGCCAGCAGCATTGACGCCCTCTTTGTCCGGGTCTTTGGCAGTCCGGCCGCAGGTCAGCGCGCCCTGTTCGCTACCGCCCTGGCGCTGACGGTATGCGGATCGGTGCACGCCATCCGCCGGGTTGTTCGCTCACCCTTCGTAGCCGGAGTCACGGGCATCTTGGCCGTGTTCAATCCCTTCCTTCTGCTCTATTTGCCTAATCTGATCTTCCCGATTGCCATTGGGGCGCTTGGCCTCTTGGTCGGTGAGCTGGGGCGCCATGCCAAGGAGGGAGGGTCCAGCCCCATCAAGCTGGCCTTCTTGTCCTTACCAATGATGTATTTGTCGACCAACCCTCCCCTCGTGGTCATGATCACGGGTTCAATTGTTGTAGCCCTTTTGGCCATCACCCTTGTGTATGGGCGACAAGCCGGGGGAGCTGCATTGCGGCTCTGCATTGCTGCCACTCCGATTGCCTTGATCCTGCACGCATGGTGGATCGTGCCCTTCATCCAGGTCTATGTAGGCGGAGCGGTTGGCACCGAGTTTGCCGCCGTTACCGACACCGACAATTGGTCATGGGTCTTTGCCAAGAACAGCCTGGACCGGGTTGTCACCCTGACTGCCCATTGGGGTTGGGACGAGCGAAGCTTCTTCCCTTGGGTTCCCGCAGTTGAGAACGGTCTCTGGTTGGTGCTGCGCTGGGCCTTGCCCCTGGGCGCATTGGGCGGGCTGGCTGCCACCTTCCGAACCACCTGGCATCACCGACGGGGCGCCGTTGTACTGGGGGCAATCGCCGGAATACTGATCGTGTTTTCCCAAGGGATCCACGAACCGTTTGGCCCGATCAGCGAAGTCTTGTTCGACTCTGTTCCCGGCTGGTGGCTGTTCCGAGAACCAGTCAACAAGTTCGGCCCCGCTCTCGTCTTGATCTATCTCTTGCTGTTCTCACTCTTCTTGGAGTTCCTGCTTCACAGCATGTGGCGGATGCAGTCCATTGCTTCGATTGGCGGAATGTCCACCGCATTGGGTGTTGCTGGGACTGCGTTCCTCTTCCCTATTCCCCTGATCACCGGCGAAGTCATCCCCGATCAGCGTCCCGGATTGCCCTCGGCCCATGTGATCGTCCCGGCCGAGTGGAATGCCATTGGCGACCTCGTTCATGACTCACCGGTTGCGGGCAAGGTGTTGGTACTACCGGTGAACCAGTACTACCAGGTGACAACATCCTGGGGATATCACGGGGTTGATCTTGCTCCCCAATTCTTTGACCGACCCGTGATCCAGATGCTGCCTGGCGGCTACTTCGGTGAGCTTGCCGGTTATGAAGCACTGTTCCAGACGGTTGAGAACAGCCTGGAACAGGGCGACGTTGCTGCTGCTTCGGCGGCAGCGGAGTCACTGGGTGTTTCCCACATTGTCATTCGGCGAGATGTTGAGTCTGGGCCTCTGAACCTTCGCTATGCCGATGCTGAAGCTATGGCCGATCATGCGGCCACCTTGCCGGGGGCGACAATTGTGCATGACGGCGCGGTCGCCGTCGTGCTTGAACTGGGTGAGGCCGCTGGACAGGTTCGTCTGGAGCAAACCGTTCTTTCCTCCAACCAGGATCTGGCCCAGGCGGTATCCGATTCTGGTCTTCCGGTCGTGCAATATGGCCAAGGCCCAACAGGTGGTGTTACCTGGTCAGCCGAGAATCAAGAGGATGCACTGTCATTGCTGACTTCGGGGTACGAGGACTTCCAGGTCCAGATGTCCAGTCGCTCTCGTTTCCCTGTCGAACTCACACAAACATGGAATAGTTCCGGGGCTGAGCTGCGGCTGGACCCGACCCTGCAAGTTCTTGCTGACGGAGCCACTATTGAGTTCGAGTCAGTAGCCGTCTTGTCGGTGGGTAGTGATGGGTATGAGACATTGGCGGTGGATGGACAGACCGTTTCGCCCCATCGGCCATTTCTGGTTGCCCACGGATCGGTCATCGAGGCTCGACGGACCGTAGCCCTTGGTCCGCTGGCTAGCCCTCGGGCTGCCGGTGACTGCAACAATGTCGATGCTCGTCCGCTGGCTGAGGTTGGGATCAGTTCAACGGTGGAGGACATCAATCTGATCGTGGCTGCCCGGGAGCACACGGCGTGTGTTGTTAGCGACGTTCCAGGGCTTCCAGAACCGGCCCAGATTCGGGTGCCGTTCGAGGTTCGCCAGGGCGACAGTGCTTCGGCTTGTTTGTGGTTGGCGGCGGAGCAGCGGTGCGTTGATACTGCTCATGCCACTGATCCTCAAGGCGAGCTAGTTTTGGCCCAGCCCGCTGGCGTCGAGGGCTTGGAGTTGTTCTTGTATGCCGATGCCAGCGAGGGGCCAGCCAGTGTTGCCTATGGGGCGGCCAGCCAGCGGAGCATTCACACAATCGCCAGCACGACCGTGTCGATGTCATCCGGATCGGTCATTGAACTGGGTGCGGGCGAGCATGTCTTCTCCAGTAGGCGGGCACAGAGCCGTTCGGTCCTGGCCAGCTTTGGCGAGCTTGGCGATTGTGATAACTCTGATGGCCGCAGTCTTGAAGAAGCACAGTTGTGGTCCAGTGACCGTGCCGGTGTGATCGGACTGGGGGCGGCCGCTCACACCGCGTGTCTGATTGCCGCAGTCGACAATACTGCTGCTGGATCTGGACTTACCTCGGGCCGCGACTCGCTGACCATCTCGTTCGATCACCGGACACTGTCGGGGCGACCAGCCCGCTATTGCTTGTGGGTTGAGGGCCCGAGTTATTGCGCCCAGTCGGGCAGTCTGATGTCGACGTCGGACTGGACCAGCGAGCGAGTGACTGTGACGGTTCCCGTTGGTGCGGTTTGGCTCGACCTTTACCTGTATGCCGATGGGCCAGACAATGGAACCGGTCGGACCGAGGTCGAGTTCCGGGATGTGGATATTGCTCGTGCCCATCCGGAGCGGCTGGTGGTTTCGCCCGTCGATGCTGGCGCTAGCTCAGGCTCTCTCGAATCAGCGTCGATTGACTCAGCATCTGTTGAATCGATCCAGACAGGCCCCGGCAGTTGGCAGGTCTCGGTTGACGGTTTGGAACAGTCAAGCTTGCTGGTGTTGGCTGAGTCATTCGCCCCGGGTTGGGAGATCGACGGCTTGCCTGATGGCTGGTCGGCCGAGCCGATCATGGTTGACGGCTGGTCTCAAGGGTGGTGGCTGACGGGCGTCGGCGATGCACAGCTGAGTGTGAACTATGGCCCTGGCCGCTTGACCCGCTACGCCAACCTTCTGTCCACTCTTGGTGCCGTCGGGTTCGTCCTCATTGGCCTTCGCCGTCGCCAACCCCGTTGGAAGGCCGGTTCGGTCTAGGCAGGTTTGTTAGCCGAGCCGAGACAAGATGTTCTCTGCCAAAGCCACCCCGGCATCGGTGCCGTCGTAGAAGACCGATCCGACGGTCTCTTTCGAGACCTGGATCCGCAAGACAATCTCGCCGGTAACAATGAAGACTCGGTCGGTCCCAGGCTTGACGAGGACGGAACTGCCGTCGGTGATGGGTTGGTATCCCTCTGTTGCTGCCCCTGGCAGGAAGGCTTCAAGAGTGATCTGGTCCAGCGTTGCTTCGCTTGACCAGCGACATCCGTCGGTAATGTTGCCGTCCTCCGCTCGCTCGATTGACATATCAACCAAGAACGCATCCAGCTCAGCCACAGTCCAGACCGAGCAAGGATCAGCCGCCACGTTCTCCATCCCTTCTACTGCCTGTTCTGAAGGTGCGGGGGCAGCGGAAACTTGAGCCGACACAGTCGAAGCCACCCGCGAAAAGAGTAACCCAGTCGAGCCGTAGTCAATCCCGGTTCCACCGATATTGGAGACCATCACCCCATAAGAACCTGAGCTGGTGAATGCAGCGAACGGCGTGACGAAACCGATCGAGTCTTCGCTAAGGATGCTCACGGCGCCATCTTCTGGTGACACCATTTCGCTGACAACTCCCGCTCCGATCGGCAAGGAAAGGCCGGGGCTGTCCGGGGTTGTGCCCACCTGCTCGCTCGGTCCAACCAGGACTCGAATCAGGTGGGTGTCGCTGCGGTAGTCGCACGCAGCTCCAAGTGAAGTGGCCACAAACCTGGGGTCTTCTCCGAATGAGAACTCAGTGGCGATCTCATTGACGATCACATCAAAATCTGAGCTGGCAAGGGCGGCGCACGTGTCGATGACCGGGGTGACCTGTGGCGGTGGTGTCGGACCAGAGCGGTTCAGCGGTTGCACATGAACAGCGTTGAGCGATCCGTTTCCGAGCGCACCAGCATCAAACGGGACGGCCGGGTCACCGTCGCTGCTGTCGCCGGCCGCATCGTTCGCAGCGGCCCCATCGTCACTTCCTCCTCCTCCAGCACCAGAACCGGATTGGGCCTCATTGGAGCCTCCGCAGCCCCCGAGCAGTAGTGCGACGGCCAGGAAAGCTGCGTAGATCGAGAGTCTCATGTGGTCCAACTTTGGGTGTGCGTGCATCACGGAGTCAAGGCGCCAGCGTGCGAGATCGCGATGGGTTTGCCGTCGCCATCGATGGCGGCGACAGTCCAAGTCATGGGCTCGTGTACCCAGGGCCCAATGGCGTCGGGGTCCTCAAATCCGCCAAGGTGGATCGAGGTTTCAGTCCCTGACCATGCCCAATAGGGCGCGCCATCGCTACCGAGAACCACGAGGGTGTAGCGGGCCGTGCCATCAACGGCGACCCACGTCAACAAGGGGCGCGGGCCCGACTCAGCATCTTCGAGCGAGAGTTCCGGCAGATAGTTTGCGTCCTCAGTTTCCGGGGCATCTGGGGCGACCGGAGTTGTCGTGTCGCTCTTGCCTGAGACGTCATCCTCAGCGACCTGATCAGCGATCGGTTCATCTGCGGATGACGAGGTCTGTCCCCCGCCGCAGCCTGCCCCCATGAAGGCCAGCGTGCTAGCCGCGGCTAACAGAACACGACGAGCGACCGAGGTCTCCATCACGAGTCCACCACTTCGAGCAGTTCGGCCACAGCGGCAGCGAGTTCGATCTTTCCGAGCTGGACTGCAGCGGAGTACACAGCCAGCAGCTCAGTCTGGCTACCCGAGTCAAGGGCTTGCTGAACTATCTGATCGAATTGGCCGTCATAGAAGTCACGGAGTTCGGGGTCAGAGGCAAACACGCCGGACCGGTATCCGGCGACCATGAGCTCCAGAATCCCATCAGCAAAAACGGTGTCAGAGAGCGCTGCTTCATTGAGCATCTGGGCGACGACCGCGTAAGCCCGGTTTCGGAACATGGTGTCGTCTTCACCCGTGTCACAGTTGGAGCGTCTGAAACCGCCGACCGCTAGCTCTTCGGCCCGACTCAATACGTCGCTCACAATGTCAGCCGACCAGGGACCACCAGCACGCAGCTGTTCTATCAGGGTGTTCGCGCTGGACTCGATATCTGCCATCGCTGCTTCGTATTGGGCAAGTGGCGTCTCATGCTCACCGAGCCGGTGTGCCGCCCATGTACCTTGACGCCCCGCAATGAACTCGCCCTGCGCACCGAGCCCGGCTGCGAACTCATGATTCCAGAAGCCTTGCACCGAGCCACAGCTACCGGCCGTTGGCACCAAAGAGATGCTCGGGTTACCTAGCTCGGCCGCGGTGAAGGTCAGCTCAGCCTTGATCCCGGCGCTCGTGCTCGTCACCCGGATCTCGTCGTAGACAAGCTCCGGGGCCAGCGCTCCACCAGTCACCTCACCATAGATATTTGCTTTGGCCACAGCTGGTTCGAGATCAGGCGGCCGGACGACCGTCAATTGATTGAAGAAGAAGGATCCCTCAACCGATCCACCATTGACATTTATGTTGAGCGTGCCCCTCCCGTAATAACTGGCAGGGATTTCGTCGTCATACACAACCAAGGCGTTGTAGGAAAGACTGCCTCGCCAAGCCCCCTCTCCCATTCCCACCCCCTGGGAGAAGGCCGCGGTTGGCGCACCGACAGCTCCTGCCACCGCTGCACCAGCTATCGCTAGCGCGGCGATCTGTTTCCCTCTCATACTGATCTGCTCCCTCTCTTACACTGCAGGCGTTCCAACGGTCGGAACAATGTTCCATGTTTGGCCCTCACGCGTTCGTCGCAGGCCAGAGACGTCGACTACGGTGAGTTTGATGGGTGAGCAGGCCGGTCAAACATCCCGAATCATCGGGCGATCGTCTGCTCTTGCTCGGCTTAAGAACTCTCGAGCGTTGGGCTCTGAACAACGGGTAGCGCTGGTGATTGGCCCGGCTGGAATCGGCAAGACCACCCTCCTGCAGGCATTTCGGTCCGAGGCAATCGCCGATGGTTGTGCAGTGGGCTGGGGCGTCGCTGGCGAGTGGGAGGGAACTCCTAGTTTGTGGCCATGGTTTGAAGCGCTTCGCGATATCGATCCGAAACAGACAATCATCTCTGCAGGGCACCGCTCCGCCCCAACTCAACCCGACATGGCCGAGATGTTTCGCTCGATCGCCATATGGCTGGCCGAGCAAGCTTCAAGAACAGAACTCGTGATCATGATCGAGGATCTTCACGAGGCCGAGCCAACCGCCGTTGCCCTCTTCTCCTATCTCTCACGCCGACCCCCGATCCCCGGTCTCACCATCATTGCGTCGGCGCGACCGGGCAGCCAAGACATCGATTCGCTCCGATGTGTTCGCGTCGCTCTTGATGGATTCACGAACCATCAAATCATTGAGCTCGCTCACGATTCTGGCGCCGTCCTCAGTGCCGCTGATGCAGCCAGACTGGCTAAGCGGACCAATGGCAACCCGCTCTTTGTGCAACGACTGCTGGAGCACAACTCCAGCGAGTCCGATGGACCCGTTCCCGCGGATATCGCCGATCTTCTCCGCAGTCGAATAGAGGCAGTCCCAGCGGCGTCTCAACCCGGATTGCGAGCGCTGGCTGTTCTGGGGTCGGCCCCCATCGACGTCTGGAAACGGACGGCCAGTGGGGACGCAGAGTTTGCACGCATGCCGGCCGATGTCGTAGCCATCGCCGATGGTGTTGCATCATTTCGCCATGGTCTGTTTCGCGATGTCATCTACGCCGATCTTGAGGCTGACGAACGGTTCGCGCTGCACGCTCGAGCTGCCGATGTGCTCCGATCTGTTGATGCCAGTCCGGTCGCTCTGACTCACCATCTTTCGCGAATGGCGCTTAGTGAACAGGGCCGCGAGGCAGCCGAGGCGGCCAGCCAAGCGGCGCGCATCGAGCGCACTTCAGGTGCGCCTAGCGAAGCGATTCACTACTTCGGACTTGCGGTCACGTTGTTTCGCGATATCGGCGACACCGAAGCCCTGGTCGAGGCGCTCATGGAGGAGGCCGAGGTTCTAGCTCTTATTGGGCGAGTTTCCGAAGCCGAGCAGCGACTCATCGAGGCATCCCAATCAATGAAGGTCTCAACACCTGACCGCCGACAACGCCTGGTGCGGGCCTATGGACGACTGCGGTGGCTTGAGGAGCCCAATCCTTCGACGCTCGACGCCACATTCCTGCTTGAGATATCCGAGCGGTGGCTGCAGCCAAGTGATGCCGCCGCCGATGTGGCTGTTTTCAACACCGCGGTGGCGACGGCTGGGGATATTGGCGGTGGCCATATGGATGACGTGTCGGCCGCTGATCGAGCGGTAGCAGCGGCAAGCAAGTCCGGCGATCTGCTCCTGCTGGGCGAAGCCCATCTTGCTCGACGCCGAGCACTCAGCGTTCACCCCACTCGGACAGCCGAACGACGAGTCGATGCCGACAAAGCGCTACGACTAGCTACCCAGCTCGATGACCATGAGTTACTCATCAGGACCCAACGTATGGCCCTCACCGACGCGTTGGCTGCTGGCGACCGCCAGCGTGTAACCACCTTGCTGAGAAGCAAACCTGTTTCGGCGGCAGGCCGAGTGCAACAGGCATTGGCAACAGCGACAGTGGCTGCGTTGGAGGGGCGCTATCGAGATGCCGACGATGTGTTAGATGACACAGTCAAGGAGCTCCATTACTTCGATATCGAGACCCCGGCACTCGAGTTTTATCGCATCGTCTACTCGTGGGACCGAGGTGACCTGCCGGAGACTCTGCAAAAGTACGAGTCCCTGCTACCTCTCGTGGCCGATCCTGCGCTGAGAGCTGCTGTTGCGCTAGCTAAGGCCATATCTGGCGACAACGAGGCGGCCGCCAAACTGATTGACGAGACGCTCGAGACTATTGAATCTGACCGCCCAACAATTTTGTGGGCAGTCACCATGGCCATTGTGTCCGAGGCCGCGACAGCCATTGATCACCCAAGTACTGGCAGCCTCTACGACACCCTCAGCGCGTTCGGAGGAGAATGCGTGGTCGCCGCAACCTCAGCTGCGGCGTGGATCGGTGCATTCGACCGCTATCGGGGGCTGCTGGCCTTGCGGCTTGGACGAGACCTTGATGCTGCCAACCATCTTCGGGCCAGCTTGGAAGTCCACGAACGCATGCACGCGGTGCCGTGGGCGGCACGGAGCCATGCAGCGCTCTCCATAGCCCTCGATCGTCTTGGCGACCGTACTGGGGCCACCGAACATGCAGCGACGGCAGTCAGGCTGGCCGACGAGATCGGAATGTCTCCGGCGATGACCCTGATCGGCGACTACGAGAGCCCCGATGGGCCAGCGTCAGGGACGGATACTGGAATACCCTCACCGGCAAAACTGGCCATGCGGGCAATTCTTCAACGGCAGGGTGACGTCTGGTGTGTTGGTCTTGACGACCATGTTCATTTGGTTCGGCATTCAAAGGGCCTCGACTATCTGGCTCGACTCATCGAACGACCGGGACGCGATTGGTACGTACTGGACCTCTACTCTCTGGTGGCTGGCGTGCCGGTGCTGGACGAGACGGGGACCGGCCCTGGGCTCGACGCCGCAGCTCGCGAGGCCTATCGGTCCCGCTACCTCGAATTGACTGACCGACTTGACCGTTCAGTTGAGGCGGCAGACCTCGGTACATCAGATGCCACCCGGGTTGAAATTGAGCTATTGGAGGCGGAACTGGTCGGAGCATTCGGTTTGGGTGGACGTTCCCGCACTTCTCACGACACAGCAGAGAAAGCTCGAGTCAACGTGCGTCGCTCTATCTCGCGGGCGTTGAGCAGCATCTCGTCAGTCAATCCTGCCCTAGGGGACCATCTGGACCGCTCTGTCCGGACTGGCCGGTTCTGTTGCTATGACCCCAGCCAAACCCTCCGAGTCAGCTGGACTTTGGCTCGCGAGTAGCCCGTCCTGAAAGCCGACAGGAGCCCTCAAGAGTTCAGGTCTACTCCGCTGGCCTACTCCACGGAAGCGACCGGGGCAGGGCCTTCGACATTGATGGTTGGCACGATCTTGTCCAACCATCCCGGCAGCCACCAGTTTTTGCCGCCAAGCAACTCCATGGTGGCGGGCACCAGAAGCATCCTCACCAGGGTGGCATCCAAGAACACCGCCGAGGCAAGCCCGGTTCCGAACAGCTTGATGATCCGGTCATCTTCAAACAGGAAGCTGCCGAACACCACAACCATGATGGCCGCAGCCGCGGTGATGACCCGAGCGGTTGAAGCCAGGCCGTCGGCGACCGACTCGACCGGATCACCGGTGCGATCGAACTCCTCTTTCACTCTCGACAACAAGAAGACCTCATAGTCCATGGATAGGCCAAAGACGATGGCGAACAGCATCATGGGAATGAACGGCTCAATTGGTGCCGGTTCGATCCCGGTCAGACCTCCGAACCAGCCCCACTGGAACAGGGCAACGACCAGGCCATAGGCAGCTGAGATGCTGAGCATGTTCATGATCACTGCCTTGAGCGGCACAACAACGGACCGGAATACCGCCATCAACAAGATGAATGAGAGTCCAAGCACAACAGCCAAGAAGACCAGGATCCGCTTGGCTAGGAAGGCACTGAAGTCAATATTGGCGGGGACCGCACCGGTGATATTGGCGGTCACCGTCGACCCTTCAATGGCCGCTGGTACCACGATCTCTCGCAGCCGTTCCACCGTCTCGTTGGTCAAGGCATCTTGAGGCGATGTGGTTGGTACCACACTGATCAAGAAAGCCGATGACGACTCGGGGTTCTCTCGATCACTGGGTATTGGCGGGCTGGCCGAGGCCACTCCCTCATCGGCCAGAATGGCCTTTTGCAAGCCAGCCACCACGGCCATGTCTTGTGGCGAATCAACTTCGATTGCCACCACAAACGGACCGTTGAAACCAGGTCCAAATCCTTCAGCCACCAGGTCATAGGCCTGACGGGTAGTTGTCTCTTCGCTGAAATTCCCCTCATCGGAGAACCCGAGTCTCAGGCTGAGCATTGGTGCCGACAGCAGCAGCAAGAGGCCACCGCCAACCAGCAAGGATTGCCACGGATTGCGCTGAACAATACGACTCCAGCGATAGGCCATGGTTTCTCGAAGTGGCTTCTCCGTGCGTTCGGGCACCTCTCTCATCAGGGGTGGGATGAAGGAACCGACGGTCAACGTCAGTAGAGCCAGAGCAACGGCAGCAAGAACAAGCGTCGTGGATGCACCAATACCCAGGAACAACAAGGCGGCAGCGATAGATGCGGCCGCAACCAGGCCGCGCCAGCGGGTGACTTCGACCTTGCTTCCGGCAAATCCGAGCAGGGCAGGCAGCAGGGTGACCGAGGCCAACATGGTGCAAGCCACGGTGACGGCGGCAGCAATGCCGAGTCCGGAGATGAAGGCCAGCCCGATCAGCAACATGCCGAGCAGGGAGACAACAACAGTCAAGCCAGCGAATACCACGGCTCGACCCGCGGTGTCCATGGCCGTCACTGTTGCTTCTTCGGGAGATAGTCCTTCCTTCGTGCCTTCTCGGTATCGGGTGATGATGAACAGGGCATAGTCAATGCCAGCACCCAGTCCAATCATGACGCCGATCAACGGAGCGAAATCGGGAACGGTCATGAGGTGGGTGATCAGCACCACGATGGCCGAGCCGGTGCCGACACCGAAGAGGGCAACACCGATGGGCAGGCCCATCGCTAACACCGAGCCGAAGGCCACGATCAGGATGACAATGGCGAAGGCCAAGCCAACCAGTTCGGTTTCTGGCGGTTCGAAGGCGGCCAAAGCAGCGCCACCAAGTTCGACCCGCAAGCCGTCTTGTTCCGGCACCAGCTCGAGGATTTCCTTACCAATGGCAGACGATTCTGTTTGGTCGATGTCATTGTCAAAGTTGACTTGGGCAAAAGCGATGGTGCCGTCGGGTGAGATCTGTTGCTGGCGAGCAAACTCGCTGTAGGGACTATTGGTTGCCACCCCCTCGATTTCATCTACCGCGGCGAACAAGCCCTCCATCGCCTCTTGTACTTCGGGCTGATCAACGCCGCCCTCATGTTGGAAGACAATGGACCCGGTCAGCGCACCGCCCTGGCTGGGGAAGTGCTCTTCGAGGGTGGCGAACCCGTCAGCGGTTTCGCTGGCTGGGATCTCCATTTCAGCGTTGAAGGTGGCTCCGCCAATGGCGGCGCCGATTCCGTTGATGCCAACAATGGCGGCGATCCAGGCGATGAGGACCAGAAGTCGATGACGGAAGCTCCATCGGGCGAGGCGTGCGTACACAGAAAGTCTCCTTCAAGAAAGGCGGATAGCTCGGCGGGGTGGATAGACGAGATGGGTAGTCGTGCGAAGAGAGAACCTTGACGACTGACTCCAGTTACGATACTTCGACGTAGCGTTTCTATCTTGCTTTTCCTGTGAAGTACACCCGATGAGATGAACGTCACACCATCTGGAGGTGATTGTCGCTACCCTTGCGTCTCGTTATGGCCAGACCTCTGAGTGAAGAAGCACGAAGCAAAACCCTGCACGCCGCTCTTGTCGTGTTACAGGACCTTGGCGTTGAAAGCTTCACTGTTGACGAGGTGGCTCGACGTTCTGGCGTGGCCAAGTCAACCATCTACCGCCATTTCTCCACCACCGACGAGCTCATGTTGTCAGCCTTTGGCTGCATGGTCGTACCGCTGCCAACTCCGAACACCGGCAGCCTTCGAGACGACTTGCTCGCCTTCATTGACTCCCACCGTGAATTCATGATGGACGAGTCAATCCCTCGCACCTTTCTCGGACTGCTCAATCGCTCGGCCAACGACCCCGACTTCGCTGAGGTTCACAATGCCTTCGTCGAGGAACTACGCAGGCCAATCAAGACCATCATCGAGTTGGCCCAAGGTCGTGGCGAGGTTCACCCAGATCTGGATCTCGACATCGCCATGGACGTGATGGAGGGTCCATTCATGCTGCGTAAAATCATGCGCTTCCTCCCCATTGATGAAGAAACGGCCATCGTCCTGATCGACCTAACCGTGGCAGCACTCACCAACTACAAGCCGGCCTAAATACAAGCCCGGCCAGGCTAGATCTGCTCCAGCAACTCGTCTCGCAGATTCTTCTTGAGGAACTTGCCGTTGGCGTTCTGCGGCAGGGCTTCCGTGCGGAACCAGACACGGGTTGGGATCTTGAACTTGGCGATCTGCGGGGTCAAGAATTCGACCAGTCCGGCTTCGTCCAGAGCGGTTCCCGGTTGCAGAACAATGGCGGCAGCCACCTCTTCACCCAGGCGCTCATCGGGCAGGCTGAAGACTGCCGCTTCGGCAATGTCGGGGTGGCGATAGATGGCGGCCTCGACCTCTGAGCAATAGACATTCTCTCCCCCACGCAAGACCATGTCCTTGGCCCGGTCGACCAGGAAGACGAATCCGTCTTCATCAATGTTGGCGATGTCGCCAGTTCGGAACCATCCATCTTGGATGGCCTCAGCCGTTGCTTCTTCTCGATTGATGTAACCCTTGATGACGATTGGGCCCTTGACACAGAGCTCACCGGTTGAGCCTTCGGGCAAGTCGTTGCCAAGCTCGTCGATGAGCTTGTAGTCCAGGGTCGGGACCACGGGTCCACACGATGCGGGTTTGTCCACGTAGAGCTGGGCGGAGACGGCGGTGACGATGCCGCTGACCTCGGTCAGGCCGTATCCCGTACTGGGGGCACCTGTTGGCAAGGCTTCATTGATCTTGCCGACCAGGTCCGGTTGCAGGGGTGCTCCACCACCTCCCAGGGCTTCGAGCGTTGAGGTGTCGCGCTTGTCCCAGTCTTCGTGCAACAGCATCTCGCGGCTCATGGTTGGTACACCGGAGAAGTTTGTCACCCCTTCTCGTTCGATCAGTTCGATGGCGCGGGCGGTGTCCCACTTGTACATGAGTACCAGGGTCGACCCGGTCAGTGTGGCCGGATGCATCAGACAGTTGCAGGCCGTGACATGGAACAGGGGTGTTGGCGCCATGAACACCTTCTGAACGGTCGGGTCAGCAGGAGCAGCAGGCTCCTGACCCGAAGCTGCCCGCTGCTTGGCGTCTGCCATGCCACCAACCATGCTGAGGAAGGCGATATTGAAGACATTGTGAACCGAGCCGCGGTGAGTGAGTTGCGCCCCTTTGGGGAAGCCCGTCGTACCTGAGGTGTAGAAGATGGTGACATCATCATCTGGATCGATGTCCGTTTCGGGAAGTCCAGCTGGAGCATTGTCCGCGTCAATCACATCTTCCCATCGGACTGCGTCCTTGGGTATGTCAGTTCCTTTCGGGAGGACATTGCCTTCGGGGAGACGCACACCGATGAGGGCCATGGGGGATGCCGCTCGGATGGTTTCGAGGTGGGGCACAATTCGCTCCAGCCTCTCGGAATCGGCGATGAGCACCTTGGGCTTGGAATCGGTGAGGCCGAACTCCATTTCTGGTCCCGTCCACCAGGCATTCATACCAACAACCGCTGCTCCGATGGAGAGGATGGCCCAGTAGCTGACCAGCCACTCGGGATAGTTGCGCATGGCCACTGCCACTCGGTCGCCGGACCCGATCCCATGCCCATCACGAAGATGGTGGGCCAAGGCTCGGACTCGGGCATCGATCTCGGCGTAGCTGTAGCGCTCGTCTTCGTAGACGATGTAGGTCTTGTCACCATGCAGCGTGGCCAGCTCCCACAGTACCCGCATGTTCGGGGGTGCCTGGTTGAACACCTTCATCTTGATGCCGCGCACCTCTTGCTCGGTGATGGCGAATCCCGATTCGGGGGCCAGCAGTTCGTTCCATGCTTCTTTGAAGTGTTCGATCACGCCGGACATAGTGGCCCACCAGGCGTGACGGGCGCCACTTTTCGCCAGCAGAATAAAAGTGAACGAATGATGATGGCTGAGCCCAGCTGTTAGGGATTCACCATGCCGTAGGCGGCGTAGGTGTTCTCCATCAGACAGGCAATCGTCATCGGTCCGGTGCCACCGGGCATGGGGGTGATGTAGCCAGCAACGGCTTGCACCGCATCGAAGTCAACGTCGCCAACAATGCCAGCTTCGGTTCGTGAAACTCCAACGTCGACAACGGCTGCGCCTGGCTTTACATGGTCGGCGGTGATCATCTTGGCTGATCCAGCGGCAGCGACAATTATGTCGGCTTGTTGGCAAACCGCTATTAGGTCGGAGGTGCGGGAGTGGGCCAGGGTGACGGTGGTGTCGATGCCCTTGCGACCCAAGAGCAGGACTTGGGGCAAGCCGACCAGGGTGGATCGGCCAACAACGACGGCTCGCTTGCCTGAGGTTTCGACGCCGTAGCGATCCAGCAATCGCATGACTCCGAGTGGGGTGCAGGGCACGTGGCCGGGCTTGCCTCGGACCAGTCGTCCCATGGAGCGTTCGGTCAAACCGTCGACGTCTTTCACTGGCGGAATCATGTCGAGTACGGGCTCGGGATCCAGGCCGTCGGGCAGTGGCAGTTGGACCAAGATTCCGTGCACGGATGGATCGGCGACGAGTTCGGCGACGGCGGCTTCGACTTCGACTTGGGTGGCGTCATTGCCGAGGCCAACATGGCGTGACTGCAGGCCGGCCTCGATGGCCTTCTTTCCCTTGGCCTTGATGTAGAGCTGGCTTGGCTTGTCGTCACCGACCAGGACGGTGGCCAGGCAAATCTCTGGGTTGCCGTCGGCTTCGACTCTTTGGCGAAGCTTGGCGATGAGTTCGTCACGCAGCTTGTTGCCGTTCATCAAGACTGCTCCACCTGCGGTGCGTTCGAAGGCAGAATTACTGGTGGAGGTGTTGCTGGCGGTCATCTTGTGCTCCTCAAAACTGCTTCGCCGGGTGGCGCTATTCGGGCAACCTACCAGGCCACGTTGCTTGCTGGATCGGGTCCGGGAGCGCGACCGGGACAGTCAGATCTTGATGGCCCAAGAGATGAACCAGATGACTCAGCCCTCTTGCCTTGCCGATGTGGGATCATGGCCGCCATGTCTTTGTCTGCGCGCCCGCGTCTTCGCCGCGTTTCCTCTCCCCCCATCTCGTCGCCGCCGTCTCGCTTGTTGGGCCGTTGGGCGCCTCGTTCGTCGGCCCGCTGGGTAGCCGGATGCTCGGCCTTGGCCCTGATGCTGCTTGGTCTTTCGACCGCCATTCCCGCCAACGCTTTTGCTGGCTCGGACAGCGATCTTGAGCTTTCGTTGTTCTCCGCGATTGTGTTGGGTTTGGTGGAGGGACTGACCGAATATCTGCCGGTGAGCTCGACTGGTCACCTCTTGATGACCAATGAGATTCTGGGGCTCAATATCAACGACGAGGCGGAACGTCTTTTGGACACCTACGCCATTGGCATTCAGGCTGGGGCAATTCTTGCAGTGTTGGTGGTGTACAAGGAACGGATCATGCAGCTGCTTGATGGCTTGCTCGGGCGCAGCGAAGAGGGTCGGCGAATCTTGCTAGCGGTCATCGCCTCCTTCATCCCGACTGCCATCATTGCCAACTTCATCTTCCCTCCGATTCGGGAGCACATCTTCAGCCCTGGATATATCGCTATTGCTTGGTTGGTGGGTGGTGTGGCCATCCTGGTTCTGAGCCGCATGGCGTTCTTCGATAGGGCCAAAGCCGAGCTGACGGAGATCACGGTCAAGCAGGCCGTGCTGATCGGTCTGATGCAGGCCATCGCCGTGTGGCCAGGGGTAAGTCGCTCATTGGTGACCATCATCGCTGGCGTCCTGGTCGGCCTCAGCCTTCGGGCGGCAGTTGAGTACAGCTTCTTGCTTGGTCTTCTGACCCTGACTGCGGCCACCGTGTACACGGCCAAGTCTGACGGGGCAGCCCTGATCAGCGAGTTCGGTTTCTTTACGCCCGCCGTTGGACTAGTGGTTGCTTTTGTCTCCGCCGTTGTGGCTGTTCGCTGGATGGTGGCCTGGTTGAATGACCGCGGCTTCGAAGTTTTCGGCTGGTACCGAATCGCCTCAGGCTTACTCACCTTTGTAGCCATTGGTCTTGGCTGGCTGTCGTTCTGATCGACGGCAATACATCACTATTAACAACTGACTGTCACACCCCTGATCTATAGTCGTACACATGTTCGAATACGGAGTCGAAGCAACCCAACAAGTTCATACCCGCATGACCAGCGATCTCGCCAAGGCATCGCCCAACGATCTGATGGAAGCCGTCACCGTCATCGGAACGATGAAACGCCTAGTCGAAGGCATCCTGGCTGCAGCCTCCAAGCGGGCTGATCATCTCCATGAACAAGGCAGCGGCGACCCTGCAGAAGACATCCTTCGGAACAAGGGACGCTCTTCTGGCCGCCAAGCCCGCAAACAAGCCGCCCGAACCAAGACAGCAAAAGCCCTCCCCAAGGTCGGTGAAACTCTTGACGATGGTTCAGCCAACACCGAGAACATCGACACCCTCACCAACGCACTCAACGGACTTACCCCAGCCGAGGTCGATGAGCTGAAGAAGCACGACGAAGACTTGGCCAACAAGGCCAAGACCGAGCCTCCAGAGAACTTCCGCAAGACTGTCCGCAAGAAGATCACCGACATCCGCAAGGACGCCGGACAAACCATCTTCGATCAGCAGAAGGCGAACTCTCGAGCCAGCACCGGCAAACAATCCGACACCGGCATGTTCTACCTCTCCGCCCTGTTTGACCCCGAACGCGGCGCCAGCATCCAACAAGCCATCAATAGCAAAACCCGGGCCATAGCCCGTCGAGATGGGACTAAGGATGAACCGCTCGAAATCACTGACAACCTTCGAGCCCAAGCCCTCTACGAACTCATCATGGACGGCACCAAGTTCCACGACATGAACCTGGCGGCCAACAGGCCCCGGACCAGCCATCCGTCATCGAGGAACAGTCACTCGTCGCCCGGCAGCGGAAACCGCACAAGCCACACGGTGTCTCGCATTCCGTGCATCACCCTTATCAACGACATGCGCACCTATCGATACGGCCCGCACGACAATTCCGTGAGCGAAACATGGTCGGGCGTTCCACTCCCGCCCCAGTCGTTGGCCCGACTGGCTTGCGACGCCAACATCCACGAGGTGGTGCTCGGCCTTGACGGACTGCCCCTCAATGTTGGTCGCGACTATCGCAGCGTCACTGATGCTCAACGTCGAGCCTTGCGAGCTCTCTACGACTCCTGCCCGCTCTCGGGTATTGACTTCACTGATTGCGAAATCCACCACATCAAGTATTGGGAGAATGGTGGCCCAACCGATCTCAACAACCTGATACCCATTTCCAGGCGTTGGCACCACCTGGTTCACGATGATGGTTGGACCCTCACTATGAACTCGGATCGCAGCTTGATTCTGCGAAGACCAGACAAGACGATCTACAAACGAATTCCTCCGCCCGAATCGCTGATCAAACCATTGCTCAAGACTGGCCAACTTGATTCCGGGCAGTCAATGGCAACGACATGAACTCGACTCAAGAGCCCATGATCGGCGAAACTGCTAGCGCCGAGACCGGGTCCAAAAAGAGCGTCAATTCTGCGAGCCACTGGAGATGTATGCAATTCAGTGCCACCATCATGGCCAATGCCGGGATCGATTCAAGAAAAGCCAATGAATGGCCAGCACGCCAAGACCGGAGCGACTGAGTTTGACGCGCTGACGGCTGCAGACCTTTCGACCAGGTCCGCCTATCCAGACCAACGAAGCCACCCAGTCGAGACTGGCTACGCACTCCCGAGCCCAGCCACGGCCCCGCAAGAAGAATCGCTGACCGAGATCTGGTTCGAATCCGCGGACCGTCGCCGGTTCATCAACGTGGTCAACCGCTTACTGCTCGCACTCATCTGCCTTGTCACCCTTAGCGGCCTCGTTTGCGGGTTTGTGTTGGCTGCCCGCGTCCGAGGCAATGAACAAGCCGACGACCGAGCCCTCGCCCGAACCCTGGCCCACACACCCCAGCACCTCATGGGTGATCTTGCCGCGGCCGCGGGACGAGAAGCGATGATCGTCAGCGCTCTGCCGAATGCCTCAGACGCAAGCCTCGCAGACGCGATCCCCTCAGACACAGCGAGCCCCCAAGCCGAAACCACTCAAAAGGCACCCGCTCAAGAAGCCGCTATCCAAGATGCGCCTAGCGGTCCAGCCAGCGATTGGACTGTGCAAGTCATCGCAGCCGAAGTGATTCCAAACCAGGCCACCGAACGCTGGCTCGACTCCGTCGCTGGGCGCGCTATCCACCAGACAGCCCTTCAGCAAGCCTCGTCCCCGCCGACCTCACGCCAACTGACATCGCCTACGTTGTTCGAGTCACGGGACCCTCGACGAGACACCTGGTGGCACACCGTTGTCATCATGGACGACGGTCGCACCCTGGTTGTACAACGCAGGCAAGCCGCGGCGATGGCAACCGCCTACGCCATCATGCAATGGTTGACCGGACTTGGGGTCGTTCTGGTCATCGGACTCGGATTGCTTCGCGGTGCGTTACGCCGACGGGTTGGGGTACCAACCAACGCTCTCATCGAAGCCGCTGAGGATCTACGTCTTCGTGGAGAACTTCAACCCAATGCACGGAACAGGCTCGAAGCGATCAAGGACCGACCCATCGAGCTGAAACGTTTGGCCCGCTCACTCATCAGCATCGAAGCGGAGACAAGGCGCAGCTTCAACCAGAACGAAAGTCTGCTGCGGGCCGCCGGTGCTCTGGGAGAGTCCCTTGACCCCGGCGATGTATTAGCCAGCACTCTGGAACATCTGGAACATCTTCTCGGTGCTCGCCGATCAGCCATTCTTCAACTTGATCGCCGCCTGGCCAACCCCCGTACCCTCGCCCTACGGGGCCACGAAGCCTCATTCGAAGCACTCTTGGCTGCCCGAGTCGCCGACCCAACCCTGCCATCAGTAGTCGCCATCAAGGAGCAGCGCCCGACGCAGGTGCCCGACACCGAGTCAGAAATAGTCTCACCATCGCTCACCCAACGAGCCCGAGAGCAGGGATATCGGAGTGTTCTCGCCGTTCCACTTCCACCAATTCTCGAAGCACCAACCGTGCTCATTCTTCACAAGGACCAGCCCTACACCTATTCGTACGACGAAATCGAGCTATCGGTCACCTTTGCTTCCATTGCGGCGGCCGCGCTTCGCAATGCTGAGTTGTTTGCCCGAACAGACCAGAGCCTCCAGGAACAGTCCAGCCAGCTCGAGGCCATTGTCGAAAGCGTCGACGAGGGAATCATGGTGGAAGCAGCCAGTGGTCAGGTCATTTACAGCAACGCCAAGATGGCCGAACTTCGGCCACCAGAGGCACAGGCCGATCTCAGGACAGAGAGTACAGAACTGTCATCGAAAGAACTTGTTGGCGAGATCGTGAAGCGCGCACTCCATCCGAACAAGGCCCTCCAGTTGCTGGACCAGTTACCGGCTGACCACGAGTCTTGGGTCGATGTGGAGCTGCTCGAACCTGACGGATCGGTACGGACACAACGGGTTCGCCGATTTGATGTGCTCGACGGCAGAGGCCAGGTACTCGGACGGGGCCAGGTCTGGACCGACGTCACCAAGGATCACGAACTGCAACACATGAAAGCTGGCCTGCTCGCCGCCGTGTCGCACGAGTTCCGTACTCCGCTCACCCTTATCAAGGGGTACGCCACCACCCTATTGGCTCAGGACGTCTCATGGTCCGAAACAGACCGGGACGAGTTCCTCAACCTGGTGGTGACTGAGGCCGACCGCCTGACCGCCCTCGTGGTCCGACTCTTGGACATGAGACGAATCGACGCAGGCATGGTCGACCTCCAAACCGCTCCAGTCGAACTGGTGGAAATCATTGATGCCGCGATTGACGGACTTGGACATATCGAACACCGCCTTCACATTGGCGAGATCCCCGACGTGATGCTGTTGGCCGACGACGCCCGTCTTTCAACCGCTCTACGGAACCTGATTGAGAACGCCTGCAAATACTCCGAGACCAGTCAGGATCTCGCCGGACCTCACACTCAGGCACCCGACACTCAATCACCAGCCATGGTCCAGATCGAATCCCAAGTATCTGATGATCAGATACTCATCACCGTCTCTGATCGAGGACCCGGAATTCCTGACCCAATGAAGGAGCAAGTCTTTGGAACCTTTGTTCGTGGAGACAATCGGTTGGACGCCAGTCACGGCGGAACCGGCCTGGGCCTGGCACTCGCTCGCGGTTTCGTTAACGCCCACGAGGGGCGTCTCTGGGTGGAAGACCGAGCCGGGGGCGGCAGTGTGTTCTCCATCAGCCTCCCCCGCACAAACAGCTTGTCAACGCCATCAGGAACGACGAATCATGAGTGAGAGCACCAGCACTCAAGTCCTCATTGTCGATGACGACCAACCAATGCGGGCCTTCGTTCGACGTAACCTGGAGGCCCGCGAGTACCAGGTGACCGAAGCAGCAAACGGCCTGGAAGCCCTCGCCCTTCTCCACCACGAGACCTTTGACATTGTGGTGCTCGACATCATGATGCCGCACCTAGATGGCTACGAAACCTGCCGGCGCTTGCGCCAATTCAGTGACATACCAGTCGTTGTGCTCACAGCCATGGGTGACGAACGAGACATCGTCGCCGCCCTGGATTGTGGCGCTGATGATTGCCTAACGAAGCCATTTGGTGTCGATGAACTACTGGCTCGATTGCGTTCCTTGCTGCGCCGATCCCAACGATCAGGCGCCGTCATTGCTGGCGAGGTGGTCAACATTGGCGAATTACGAATTGACCTGGACAGCAATCGGACCTGGGTTGGCGAAACCGAGATCGACCTCACCCGGACTGAGCGCAGCGTGCTGAGGCTCTATGCACAGAACCTGGGGAAGACGGTTTCGCATAGTCAAGTTCTTCAGTCAGTTTGGGGTGCAGGCTATGAATCGGAAACTCACTATGTTCGCATCTACCTGAGCCGGATCCGCAACAAACTGGAGAGCGGCGACGCCTCCTATTTTACTAACGAGCATGGCTTGGGCTACCGACTTGGTTAGCTGGCTGACAGATAACTGGCACGCAGATGATTGGAAGGCGATTGTTCGATTTTGCCGCCCAAATCCTCCGACTGGCCCCTTTTCGCCTTCTTCGGTGCCCATATTTACGAATTATTGATGTCTGAGGCCTCATTGTTTAGAGACTTGCTACTCCCGGCGAATCTAGGTTCGTTGACATCAGCAACTTGACGGGGCATCCCGTCGAAAAGGGGAGTGAACAGATGAGACGACTGCAACGCATATTGGCTCTGGTCTTTGCATTGGCCATAATTGCCGCCGCTTGCGGCTCTGACGCCGAATCGGTGGACAATGCCATCGAGCCAGCGGAGGAAGATTCGGGGAGTTCTGGCGACGGAACCGAAGACGACGCAACGTCAGAAGAATCGGATGATCCCGATGACAGTGCAATGGAAGAGACCGGCGGGTTCGCTGGCACCATCAAGTTCGGCGCCGCCCTTTCGGAGACCGGCAAGTTCTCGGTTGAAGGCAAGGACTCTCGCCAGGGTTATGACACCTGGGCCGAGTGGGTCAACAATGAGTATGGGGGAATCAAGGTTGGCGATGAGCGCTACGAAGTGGAGATCATTTACTACGACGATGAATCCGACGCCGATACTGCGGCGAACCTGATCCAGCGACTCATCGACGAGGACGAAGTGAACTTTCTCCTCGGTCCATACTCCAGTGGCCTGACCACCGGGGCCAGCGCCATCTCCGAAGCCAACGGCGTCATCATGGTTGAAGGCAACGGAACCTCAGACTCCATGTTCGAACGCGGCTTCCAGAACCTCTTCCTGGTCGGAACCGTTGCCAGCGACTACACCAAGTCTGGCATCGAGGCCATGGCAGCCAGCGGAGCAACAACCGCTGTCATTGCCTATGAGGACACATCGTTCCCAACCGCAGTTGCGCAGGGAGCAATCGCTCACCTCGAAGCAAACGGGATCGAACTTCTGGCCACCGAGAAGTACCCGAAAGACATTCAGGACGTGTCCGCCATCATGACCAAGTTCCGGGATCTCGAACCCGACATCTTCATTGGTGGCGGTCACTACAACGATGCTGTCTTGTTCGCCAACTCAGCCAAGGAGCTTGGATTCAAGCCTGACGCCATGCTCATCACGGTTGGCCCGTCCAATCCGAAGCTGGTCAATGAGCTCGGTGAGGACGTTGCGGGCATTCTTGGCCCAACCCAGTGGGAAGCGTCCATGGCCTATGAGGGTGACTACTTCGGTACAGCCGGGGATTATGCCGCCTACTACGAGAGCCTTTGGGGTGAGGCCCCTGTCTACCAAGCAGCAAGCGCGACGGCATCGGGCATGGCCCTCATGCTCGCCATCGAGTCTGCGGGCTCATTGGATACCGACGCAGTCCGCACCGCTCTACGAGGGCTGGACGCCGAGATCTTCTACGGCCCCATCTCCTTTGACGAGCGGGGAGTCAACGTTGGCAAGCCAATGGGAACCGTCCAGATCCAGAACGGAGAAATCAAGGTTGTTGCCCCCGAGAAAGCAGCGGTGGCCGAGCTTGTCTTCCCAATCGCTGAGTAAGCGCTAACCATCTACTACCAGTGTTGTGGGTCGCCGATCGGTGGTCGGCGACCCACACAAACAGCCCAACCAGTACTCCAGCTAGCAACCAGCTAGTCAGCCAACGATTAAGTCCAGTCCAGCAGATCTAACCCGGAGGCTCCGTGAGCCAGCTCTTGCAAGTAATCATCAATGGCATTGCCCTCGGCGGCATGTACACCGTGCTCGTGCTCGGTTTCTCCATCATTTGGGGTGTGCTCGGCGTCATCAACTTCGCCCACGGCGAGTTCGTCATGCTTGGCGCATACACCGCCTGGTTGGCCAACGACCAGCTCGGACTCGACCCGTTCCTGGCCGCACCGCTGGTCTTTCTCTTCATGATGGTCGTTGGCTTCGCTGTCCAGAAGATTCTTGTCAACCGGGTCATCGACCGGCCCCACCTTGTTTCACTTCTCGTCATGTTCGGTGTTTCCATCATCCTTTCCAACGGCATGAAACTCATCTTCTCAGCCGACTTCCGGCGGAACGACACAGCTCTTGATGGGAGCTGGCAATTGATGGACGGAGTAACCGTCCCGGTCACCAAGTTCTTTGTGTTGCTGGCTGCACTCGGCATCGTGAGTGCCCTCAGCGTGTTCCTGCAACGAACACGAATGGGCAAGAGCATCCGCGCCGCCGCCCAAAATCGTGAAGCGGCCCGCATCGTCGGAATCGACGTCAAGAAGGTTTATGCCATCACCTTTGCCCTCTGTATCGGTATCACCGGTGCGGCCGGAGCATTAATCAGCCCCATCCTGGCGGTGCAACCCTTCCAGGGCCCGCCCCTCACTCTCAAGGCGTTCGCCATCACGGCCATGGCCGGGCTCGGCTCCATCAAGGGCGCACTCGGGGGCGCCATGATCTTGGGCCTCATCGAAGCTGGCTTGGCCATCTATATCTCCGGGATCGGCACCAATCTGGCGGTGATTGCATCCTTTGTAATCCTGGTGGTTGCTCTGGTACTGCGTCCGCAGGGTCTCTTTGGTGGCCTCCGCCCCGTCGATGCGATGGCTAGCTGATGCGCCGACTAGTTGAATCCAAAGCCTTTCGCCGAGTCGCATTCATACTTTCTCTTGCGGTCTTGGCTTGGCTCGTTGTGCTCCCCCTTCGGGAGTCGACAACCAATTCCACCCTCTTCTCCCTCACCTTGATGCTCACCACCATTGCTATCTCCATCAACTGGAACCTGACTGGTGGCTTCACCGGCTATATCGACTTCGGTCACGCCGTCTGGTTCGGAATTGGCGCATACGTCACCGCCATCTTGATGACCAAACAGACTTCGGGGCTTGGCATTGGTTGGCCTGCCCTCCCAGCCATCATTCTTGGCGCACTGGTGGCGGGCGTCATGGCTGCGGTCATTGGTAAGGCGACGATGCGACTCAAGGGGCCCTACTTTTCCATTGCCATGCTGGGCACCTTCGTTGCCGTTCGAGAAATCGTCCGGGTCGCTTCGCCCCTCACCGGAGGTGGTGTCGGTCTGACCTTGCCGCCCTATCTGAACCGGCAGCTCTTCTACTACATCGAACTCGGCCTGGTTGTTGCCTTGATCTGCTTCACCTGGTGGTTGCGTCGAACTCGCTTCGGCTCGGCCTTGATCGCTATTCGTGAAGATGAGGTCGGGGCCGAGATGCGGGGCATCAATGCCACCCGTCTCAAGGTGACGGTGTTCAGCTTCGCTGGAGGTTCCACCGGATTGTTCGGTGGCCTATGGGCATTCCAGAACACCTTCGTTGACCCCGATATTGCCTTTGTCGAATCACGAACAATCGATGCGGTGATGGGAACCATGCTCGGCGGCATCGGCACCGTTGCCGGGCCCGTCGTCGGTTCAGCCGCCCTGTACTGGCTACGGGAAATTCTGTGGGCCAACTTCTTGGACTATCACCTGATCATCCAAGGCCTCTTGCTCATCATGATCGTGCTTTATGTCCCGAAGGGAATTGTTGGATTGTTTGATCCACGCTCAACCTCCATCGTGACCTTGTGGTCACGATGGTTCGGCGGCGACTCCGTTGACGCCTATGGGTCCAGCGAAGATCTCGTCCAGATGAACGATTCGGATACAGACACACCGAATGAGAACAAGACTGGGGTGAGCTCATGAGTGGCCACTTGCTGGTAGCAAAAGGAGTATCAAAACGTTTCGGTGGCTTGGTGGCCGTCGACGACGTGAGCATCCATGTCAACAAGGGCGAGATGGTTGGCCTGATCGGTCCCAACGGAAGCGGCAAGACAACCCTGTTCGATTGCCTGAGTCGGGTACAAGACATCGACCAGGGCAAGATCGAGTTTGATGGTGTCGACATCACCAAGAAGCGTCCTCACCTGGTCGCCCACCTTGGACTATCCAGAACCTTCCAAGTCATTCGCGTCTACCGCGAGCTGACGGTCTTGGAGAATATGGAACTGAGCCTCCAGTGGGGCAAGGTCAGCACAGCCAAGCTGTTCCAAAAGCCTGACAGCAGCACACGCGACAAGGCAGACCAGCTCATCGACTTCCTCCTTCTTTCTCGGCTTCGCAATGAGCGGGCAGGCACCCTGTCTGGCGGCCAGCGCCGTCTGCTGGAGATCGGAATGTCCCTCATGAGCGATCCAAAGCTAGTTCTCCTGGACGAAGCAACATCGGGCGTGAACCCGGCCCTCGTCGAAGAGATCAAGGTCCGCCTGCAAATCCTCAACCAAGAACAAGGCGTGGCCTTCTTGCTAGTCGAGCACGATGTGCGTTTCGTCAAGGACCTTTGTGAGCGGGTGGTTGTCCTGAACTACGGGGCGCTGCTGGCCGAAGGAAGTCCTCAAGAAATCATGGAAAACAAGGACGTCATTGAAGCCTATTTCGGTGACGACGGCGAGACCGATGCCCCGGTTGAAGACGACACTTCAACCGAAGCCAAGATCCAGGGAGTCATCTGATGCGACCACCTTCTACTGGTTCTGAGCGACCCCTACTCGAAGTACAGAACATCTATGCCGGCTACTACGTGGGCCAGGACGTGCTCAAGGGTGTCACCCTCGAGGTCTATGAGGGTGAGATCGTCTGTGTCATTGGTCCAAACGGTGCGGGTAAGTCGACAGTCTTCAAGGCGATCTACGGGATCATTCCGGTCCGTAAGGGGCGAGTCATTTGTGGGGGCCGCGAGATCACCAATATTCCTCCTCAGCAAGCATTGCAAACCGCTGGTATCACCATTGTTCCTCAGTTGCGTAGCGTCTTTCCTCAGATGACCGTGCACGAGAACTTGGAGCTCGGCATGTACCTCACCAAGGACAAGGTTCGAGTCAAGGAACGCATCGATTATGTCTATGATCTGTTTCCCCGTCTGGCAGAACGAGCCAAGCAGGATGCGGGAACCATGTCCGGCGGCGAGCAGCGCATGCTGGAGATCGGACGATCATTGATGTGGGAACCCCGACTGGTCCTGATGGACGAACCCAGCGCTGGCTTAGCCCCCATCATTACCAAGCAGATCTTTGAGGCCATTACTCGACTCAATCGTGAGATTGGTTTGACCGTCCTGATGATTGAGCAGAACGCCCGTCAAGGTTTGGCCGCCAGTCACCGTGGCTATGTGGTCGAGGTTGGACGCCAGACTTACAGTGGCAAGGCCACGGAGCTCTTGAACAATGACAATGTTCGGCGAGCCTTCCTTGGGGCTGGCTAGTGATCGGATTTCTTGTGTTCTTCTAGCAATTGCCCGGCCGGCCACGGTGTGCCACGCTGAATCTCGTTCAGGCGCCAAACAGCGAGCAAGGACGATGCAAATGCATACGGAGACTCAGAAGTGGATCACCTGGCTGAAAGTGGCCTGCTTCGTCACCATCGCCACCGGGGTTGTGTCGGCTGCGGCCAGTACCGAAGCCTTGCAGGGTCCGTGGCTATTCCTGTTTGATCTGATTCGCTGGCCGCTGGACGATAACCCTGCGGCTTTTGTTGACGGCACACATTTCATGAACGGAGTAGCTGGGGGCTTGATGGCGGGCTGGGGTCTGCTGATGTACTACATCGTCACCGGCCCCTTTGCTCGGGGCGACTACGAGCTGACCATGCCGATCATCCTTTCCATGGCCTTATGGTTCGTGCTGGATTCGTTCGGTTCAGTCAGCTCTGGCCTTCCCGGCAACCTGATTTTGAACCTTGGTTTTGTCGGCCTCTTCCTGCCGCCGCTACTCGCCCTACGACAACAAGCGCCGTCCTCCAGCTAGAGCGGCAGACCCTGGTGCTTGTCCATCATGTCGGCCATGATCGCCCGGATGAACTCATCGGCTTCATCGGTCATGCCCCCGGCCACTCCCCCATAAATGGCGCCCGACTTCGGCGGCCCGTCATGATCACCAGCCGCATACTCCACCGCATCGGCGAGGTCGGTCGTGAATCGTTGGACCACACCTTCTTGGGATTGAGGCCGGGTGACAGCCATATGGATGGCGTCAGGATATTGCTGACCGTTCAGTCGCCAGCCCTTGCTCCGGAGGAAGTCGTTCAAGTGATAGATGTCAAACTCGTCGCTGGTGAAACTGAAGCAGAAGCTGGGATCACCAATCACTCGCAGGGCATCGTGTGAACGCACCGCATCTTGCATGGCGAACGATGCTTCGAAGATGCCACGGGCATGCTCCATATAGCCCTCCTTGCCGAGGCTGACCATGGCCGCCCAGGTTGCTGCCACCAGACCGCCGGACCGTGAGCCTTCGATGCCCGGCGAGCAATACTTGCCGCCGGTCCACTCGGTCACGTAGAAGTACTGGCCGTTTCGCAACGCCTTGTCCGCAAAGGCCAGCACGGAAGTGCCCTTGAATCCGTAGCCGTACTTGTGGGTATCGGCGGAGATGGTCGTTACACCCGGGACTCGGAAGTCCCATCGTGGCAGGTCATATCCCAAAGCCTCACCCCACGGGAGGATGAAACCACCGAGACAGCCATCAACATGTAGACCAATGCCCCGGTCCAGGGCTAGCTGTCCGAGCTCGGTGATGGGATCGATGGTTCCGTAGCCGTAGTTGGTGGCCGAGCCGACCAGGGCCACGGTGTTCTCGTCAATCAATGCCGCCATGGCTTCCAGGTCCACCTTGGTGGTCACCGGGTCAATCGGAGCAATGCGAATCTCGACTCCGAGCAAGTGCCCGGCCTTGTCAAAGGCAACATGGGCGGTTTCGGGCTTGACCATGTTCGGACGGTCGATCCCGTTCCGCTTGCCTTGCTCGCGATAGGCCAGCACCGCATGCAAGATGCTGCCCGAACCTCCGGAGGTGACCATGCCAACCGGCTCACCAGATGATGTGCCACCAGACGATGTGCCACCAGATGTTGTGCCTCCCATCTCGCCAGAGCCGCTCCCCGTGATTGCGCCAGCGTTCAGCATGTCCAGCGACATGGCGATAATCTCACCCTCAAATCGGGTCGAGCTGGGGCACATGTCTCGTTGCAGGGAGTTGACGTGAGCGAAACGCTCGAATGCCTCGGCCATGAACTTGTAGTGATCATGGTCACCGCAATACATGGTTCCCGAGCATTGACCCGTTTCCCAGACTGCATCTTCCTTGCGGGCCAACCCACCCAGCTCGGCCAGAATCTCGGCTCGGTCCCGTCCAGTGGCGGGCATGCCTCGGTTCACAGGGAATTGCTCGGCGTAGGGGTACTGGCTACTCATGGCGTTGTTCCTAGGGTCTGGCTGCTGGGTCTAGATCTGAATATGCGTCTTGGTTGAGTTCTACATCTGATCTTGATCTGGCTGGGCGGCATGAAAAGTCGTCAGCGTCTCGCTGATGGGGCGAAGGGCCGCAAAGGTGGCCTCGAATTGCTCTTGGTGTAGCTCATACATCGCCCGGTTGGCCAACTGGGGCTCGTTGACTTGAGCTGTCTCAACCATGATCTGATCCGGATCAAGCAGGCCGACTCGAACCAGTGCATGGGTGGCGGCGGTTCGAGCAATGGCCATCTCTGGCTCGATGGCGCGGTGGATCGGCCGGTTGAGGATGTCGGCCAAGATCTGACACCAGCTGGTCGAGCGGGCCGCCCCGCCAACAAAGACAAGGTCATGGATGACATTCCCGGTGAACGACTCAACATAGGGCAACAGCCAGGCAAGATTGTGGGCCACTCCTTCTGCCGCCGCTCGAACCAGGTCGGTGCGGCTTGCCTCCAGAGACATATTGATGAAGCCGCCGCGCATGTTGGCATTGGCGTTGGGTGCCAACGAACCAGCCATCCAGGGTAGAAACAAGATGCCACCGGCGCCCGGCTCCGACTGAGCAAGCGCGTCGTCGAAGCGGGCGAAGGGCTGCTCAGTCTGGTGGTCGGCCAGCGCATCGTTGCCGTGAACGAGCTGCTCCATCACATACTCGACAACTCGGCCACCGTTGCCATTCTCGGCGAAGACTAGGTAGTCCTGTCGTGACAAGGCTGGCATGGACAAGACTTCGTGATCCAGGTCGGTGTTCTTGTCTCCTACCGTGTCGACAAGCACACTGGTGGTACCAATAGCTAGGCCAGCATGGCCTAGCCGGTGCACCCCGGCTGCGAGACCAAGGGTGGCGGTGTCATTGAACCCGGGGTAGACCACCACACTGGCAGGAAGGCCGAGTTGCGCGGCTACGTCCGGGACCAGGGTTCCGATTGGGCTGTCCACTGCGACCAGTCCGGGCAACTTGTTGGGGTCCACCCCCGCCATTCGGACCAGCTCGTCGTCATAGTCAGTCACACCAAGCGTCCGGTTGTCACAGAGTTGGGACATGAACATCGAGTGCTGTGTGGCGCTGATGTTCCCAGTCAGTCGGGCCGTGACATAGTCCATCGGTTCGAGATAGGCCGCCGTCTTGGCATGAATTTCTGGCTGCTCATGTTGCAGATAGAGGATGTGGGCCAGGGCCAGGCCTCCGCCAACTGTTGGGATGCCGTGACGGTCGATCCACGTCAAGAAGGCCTCATCATGTTGAGCAATGATGTTCCAGGAGTGATCGCTTCCTCGTTGGTCGCTCCACAAGATCATCGGTCCGACCGGCTGGGCCGCGGCGTTGACTGGGACAATGGAGGAGTACTGGCTGCAGACTCCGATTGCCTTCACCTCAGCGGAAACATCCGGTTGAGCGCCAGCAACCTCGGCGACCGCATCTCGCAGGTGATGCCAGAGTTGGTCCGCGTCTTGTTCGGCCACCGGGCCGTTTCGGGACGTCTGGATCCCCCGCTGGGCCGTCGCTGTCACTGCACCGTCACCAGAAACAAGAACCACCTTGAGATTGGTGGTGCCGATGTCAAGACCCAGGGCTGCACACATGGCTCCATCATGGCTCAGAACCCTTATGGCTTGTTAGCCAAGGATTGGTCGATCAGGGAGTTTGCGGCCAAAAGATGGCGGCTCCCGATTGGGTGTGCACAAGTAATTGCTTCTGACCTATAGTCCACGATCTACAGTCAATTCAATTGCTCACACTGTGGACTCATCCTCATCGGACGAGCGCCAAGCAATGCCACAGGCAGGGGACAAGTGAATAACCAGTTTCGGGAGACACCACCGTGCAAGACATCGGAATGAAGACCCAGGTCGGCATTATCGGCGGAGGCCCATCTGGACTCCTGCTCTCCCAGCTCCTCCACGTTCGGGGAATCGAGACGGTGCTGCTGGAGAAGCATACGCGAGAGTACGTGCTGGGCCGGATTCGGGCCGGGGTGTTAGAACACGGTTTCGTCGATCTGATGCGTGAAGCCAAGTGCGCCGAACGGATGGACATCGAAGGCGAGATCCATGACGGGTTCGAGATTGCCCATGACGGTATTCGAGACCGTCTGGACCTCAAGACCCTGACCGGTGGCGACACCGTCATGGTCTATGGACAAACTGAACTGACCCGCGATCTCTATGACGCTAGGGAAGCAGCCGGTGGCATCGTTGTTCACAACGCGATGAACGTGCAACCCCACGACCTGAAATCTGATGCCCCCTACCTGACCTATGAGTTGGACGGCGAAGCTCAGCGAGTCGATTGTGAGTTCATTATTGGGGCCGACGGCTATCACGGAGTGAGTCGTCAGTCCATCCCCAAAGACATTCTGAAGGAGTACGAGCGGGTCTATCCCTTCGGCTGGCTGGGTGTACTGTCGGAGACCAAGCCAGTGTCACCCGAATTGATCTACGCCAAGCACGAGCGAGGCTTCGCTCTTTGCTCCATGCGGTCCCAGGTGCTGAGCCGCTACTACATCCAAGTACCGCTTTCGGACAAGGTTGAGGACTGGTCCGATGACATGTTCTGGGAGGAGCTCAAGCGCCGCCTGCCCGAGGACGTCGTGGCTAACCTGATTACTGGTCCATCGGTGGAGAAGAGCATCGCTCCCTTGCGTAGCTTCGTGGCCGAGCCCATGCGCTATGGCAATATGTTCCTGGCCGGAGACGCCGCCCACATCGTGCCCCCTACTGGCGCTCGCGGATTGAACAGTGCGGCGTCAGATATTCAGTACCTGTATCACGCCTTCGTTGATCACTATCTGAACAATGACGATTCGGGTCTGGAGGGCTATTCGGCCAAGGCTCTAGCCCGGGTGTGGAAGGCTCAGCGGTTCTCCTGGTGGATGACGACCTTGTTGCACACCTTCCCCGAGAACAGCGGCTATGACAACAAGCTGCAAGACACCGATGTGGCATATCTGTTCTCGTCGGAGAGCGCCATGAGATCCATGGCCGAGAACTATGTCGGGCTGCCGTACTAGGTCCCTCGTTGGCTACAGCTGGACATCGTCGAGGGGCCAGATGGGCCGGGTGATGTGCTGGTACGGGCGTTCGAAGACGTTGCCGTTCATCGAGCCCGGGGCATCGCAATAGATAATGCCCGCGGCCAGAGGTTCGAAGTTGGCGTAGAAGTGCTGGCTGGATTTCACGATGACCAGGCGCTTGCTCCACGGGTCACAACCAGCTTCAAGGAAGGCGCTGGGGTGCATGGGTTGTTGGCGCAAGTCGTTGAGCACGATCTGCACACCGTCGGACTCCAGCAGCGCGGTGCGCCCCAGGTGGACCAACTGCTTGGCCGACCAGAGCTGGTGCTTCTTGCCCTCAGTCAACTTCAGGACCTTGACTTTCAGGTCCAAGGGGTCACCAGACAGCGGCCCGGTCTTGCCACCAATACGCATGTCCAGGATTGCTCCTTCGCCGGCAGCGAAGGCCATGTCAACCGCCACCGGGTCCCAAAGCAAGGCAACCGCCACGTCGGTCAGGCCGCGCTCCAGGCAGGCCCGGATGAGGAAGGTGGAGTCGCTGGCCGCTCCCCCGCCAGCATTGTCGGAGCCGTCTGACATCACCACTGTTCCCTTTGGCGAGTCAGCAAGCAACCCAGCTGCCGCATCCAGCGCCTCATCGATGGTGAGCATTGCTTCGGTGCCCTGGTCTCGCAGGGCAAAGAACTCGTGCCCAAGTTTGCTGGCCAGCGAGGCTGCACCTTCAGGATCACCATCAGTGGTCACAATGACGCTGGCCCCAGCACCAGCAAAATCGGACCATGGGAACCCGTGAGCCAAGCTCACTTGCATCACAGGTTTCGGACTACCACTGGAGCCGTCCCCATCAACAGAGCCATCACCCTCACTGCCAGCCGCCTTGCCCTCACAGGCCTGAGCCCGATCCACGAAGCTGCGCATTGGCTCTCGTGGGGTATGGAACATCGACAACATCGGAATCCGAAACTGGGCTGTCGTCGGCTTGACGTCACCTCGCGCCACTGCGTGAATCTGATCAAACAGTTCAGCCCCACGCTCCTCAAAATCGACGTGGGGATACTCGCGACAAGCCATGATGATGGTGGCGTTGTCCAGCATGGCATCGGTGATATTGCAGTGCAGATCCAGCAGCACGCCAACGGCGCAATCCGGTCCAACAATCGAGCGCGCACGCTCAAGGATGTCACCCTCACAATCGTCGTAGCCCTCAGCCATCATGGCGCCGTGCATGATGAAGAAGACCATGTCGACTGGTCCGATCGAGACTGCCGCTTGCAGGTCGTCCAGAATTTCGCCCCGCAAAACTTCGTAGTCGACTCTCACCGTTGGTGCCGATGGTTGAGCGAAGGCCAGAGTCGACATTGTCAGCTCACACCCAACGTCCCGGGCGGCATCAACGATGGCGTCGACGCCCATGAACCTGACCGGGCGACCCATCTTGGGGTCACCCGGTCGGATCAGGATTGTTTGAGCAAAGCTCTCACGATTGGTTGGGACGGGAGAGAAGCTATTGGTCTCGTGAGAGAGGGCAGTGCAGAAAACTCGCATGCCCATTCTTAGCAGGCTGGCGGCTCGGCCAAGCCATCCTTCTCACTCGACACAGTTAGCCGACCGGACGCCAGAGGGTCCATGTAACGCCGTAGTAGGTGGTGTCTCCATAGGACCCCTCCCAGACTGAAGCTATGCCATCCCAGTCTCCGGCCGACAGGTCGATGCGAACGCTTTGATTGTTGAATGGTGTGTCTTCGTAAGTGAAGCCAGCTTGCTTGAGAACATCAGTGCTAAAGAAGGCTTCAAGTTCGGGCAAGGCCTCGGCCGGGTAGCTGGTGGTGATCTCCAAGAAGCCATTCTCCGCTGTCGTACCAAAGTCTTCAACAACTCCGATTCCTTCCCGGAAGCCAGCAAGCTCGCCGCCTTCAGGAATCGGCAAGGCCTCGGCCCAACTTGGGGCCACAAGTTCTGATGGTTCAATCTCGAGATTCCATTGGAAGTTCGGTTCGCCAGCATCTGGCGCCTGGTAGGCCTTGAGCGCCAGACGTTGACCGGGTTCGGCATCTCCTTGCGAGGTGAAGAGTGCGATGAAATTGTCGCCACCATCAGAAATCGACGCGAATTTCCACGGAGCTGCCTCGTTGTCAACGAACTGCGCTCCATGAGTATTCAAGTCTTCCTCGCCAGCCACGGTGTCGGCACCAACAATTCGCTCCTCACTTCGCGCGCCATCTCGAATATCCACTTCCCAGACGTGGAAGATTCCGGTGATGGTTCCTGCCATGTCCGGAAAGTCGCTTGGCATCTCGAACACTGGGGCAACAGCACTGTCAGAATAGGGTTGTCCAATCGGTGGCTCCAGCTCAGCCATTCGAGCCTCAGCGACATCAACGAAGTTCGGGCCGGACCATTCCGCCGATGCAGGTTCTGCCGCTGGAGGTTCGGTCTCGGCTGGAGTCTCTTCTTCAATCGCTGTGGTCGTAGCTGAGTCTTCGGCCACCGTTGTCGCCACGGCATCGCCGGTGGCAGCATCGCTAGCATCACTGTCGCTGCTACTTCCCGAGCCGCAGCCCGTCAACAACCCAAGAGTCAGTGCGGCCAAAACGGCCGTCCCGTGTCGTGTATTCATCTCTGTTCCCTCCAGATGTTCGTGATCGAGAACGTATCGGCACACCGCTAACCAGTCTGTAACCCGACAGAGGCCATTCGCTGGCTAGTCCTTAGTTAGCAAGCGAGCACGACCTTCTGGGACAGGTAGTCAACATGGTGATACCAGCCCGGCTTTGCTATCAAGCGGCATCACGATCAGACCGATACATGACGCCTGGAACACCGAAAGCGTGCTCGCCTGCGGATAGCTGGTCGTGCGTCAAGTCATCAGGCATATCGGCATATCCTGGAGAAATGGATGGTGACCGAGCAAAGGCGGCAATACCAAGAAACCATCGAATCCGCTGGCTGCACCTCGGCCTATTCATCAGTCTTCTCGTCTCAGCATGCACCACGATCAACTTGGGCCAAAGTCTCGGGGAGCCGTTTCCAGCTCAGATACACACAGCGACCCTTGTCGATGACACCACGTTCGAACTAGAGGTGGTGAACAACCCATGTCAACGGCTGGAGGGATGGAGTGAAGAAGGGGATGATTCTGTCACCATTGGAGTCTGGGCCCAGAGCATCGAATCTGGTGACTCAACCGCCGACCGGCAGTGCGCCGAGACTGTAGGTCTGGACACTGTTACTATCAACCTCGCGGAACCGTTTGGAGAACGAGACCTCATTGTGTCTCACGTCAACCGGGGGTTCCTGCCAGAGGATTTCGTGTGTTTCAGGATTGTCGGCAAGGATCAGTGTCAGCGGTTGACGGTTCGCAACGAAGATGGTGATCATGTCATGGCAGCGGAACCCGTACCAAACGCAACTGATATCAGAATCGGCCCAGGTGGTCCGACGATCCTGACAGTTGACGGCTCTCTCGTAGAACTCACAACCACTGACGAGTTGATCGACCCGATCTTCTCCTACTCCTATTCACTCTGGGAGCCGACGATCGATGTCTGGGGCACAGTCACGGTCCACAATCTTGATCGCGACTTTACTGATGTCAAACCGTTGGATGGCCTGGTCAATGGGCACGAAGCGTTCCTTGTTCGACACCATGAGGACGAGCCAAACGATCCCGAGCATCTCACGATCTCAGTTGGACCCTGGTGGGTCGATGTTCTGCTTTGGACCGGAGACCCGGCTCTGCATGCTGAACGGCAATCAGAGCTTCTTGCTGGGTTGTCGATCAGCGAGCGTGTGGGGGATCTTCCCTTGATCGAAGACAAGACGGGCTGGTTGCGTCCATACGGAGGACTCGGGGTGCAGGCACGGCCGCTGGGATTTGGCATCGGGGTCTACCCAAATTGCGACCCAGCAACCGAAGTCGGATGCATAGAGGGTGTTGGCTGGATATCACCGATCGGGGACATCACTGGTGATGTCTTGGGTGTTGTGCCCGACCCAGATCCGCAAGAGTACGTACTTCCAGCAGATCTCACGATGTCCATTGTCGAATTCGGGCCTCGTGGTGAGCTGGTTTCTTGCGAGGGCTTCCCTGCCTTTGATCCTCTTCTGCTCTCCAAGGAGATGGCACTCTGGGACGCGACTGTCGAGACCGGGACCTATACCGGCATCGAGGAGTGGGCTATTCGGTATCAGCCCGGCATCGAAACCTGGTTCGTTGGGGATCCAGATAATCCCGACACGGTGGCCACCTATGTTCGCAACGACGATGGCACGTGGAACACCGAAAGCGTGCTGACCTGTCAGTAGTCGGTTGGGCTACCCGCACAAGGACGAATCATCCATACTCGATCAGTCCATACCGGAGATCTGCCTCCCGCTCCCAGACACCAAGCAATACACAGTCCATTGGTAGTGCCGACCGAATCCTCACTGGCCCGGCCCTGTTCCCTAGATTGGTCTACGGTGTTTTGTTGGCGCTGGCAAAGGGGTTCTGATGAGAAGACAGGTCTTGGTACTGGTCGTTTGTCTATCGATGCTCGGACTGTTGAACGTTGGCCCAGCGTCAGCAAGACAGCCTGGAAGTGGCACCACGTTGCAGTGCATGACGCTTCCCGCCAGTGATCGAGACGTAACCGAGGCCGACTGGGCAACCTGGACTGGCTTGGCGGAAGCGCCTTCCATTTCGAAGAGCCACCACCTATCCGTCGACTCCAGCATTGCTGGACAACCAAGTCTGCGACAGCAGATGGTTCCTTCGAGACAGGGCACCCAGCGAGTCGTTACCCGCAATTCAATCGCACCAGCCAGGACCTACTTCTTGACCCAGTCCGTATTCCTCGAGCCAGGCTTTGACTGGGGCCGCGACAAGCAAGGTGGAAAGCTTGGCTTTGGCCTCGCCGGGGGAACTCACCCATCCGGCGGCGACTCGAAGGACACCGCCGGATTCAGCTCTCGCTTTATGTGGCGCGGCAACGGCGACGGCACAGCTCACCTCGCGGTGTACGCCTACACCGCTGACCGCTCGGGGAAGTATGGCGACGACTATCCGCTGGAGGGATTCAATATCCCAGTCGGTCAGTGGTTTGATGTCGCTATGGAGGTCACTCTCAATTCCTCTGCCGATGTCGCCGATGGATCGGTGCGAGCCTGGGCAAACGGCGAGCTACTACTGGAGCGCCACGGCATCTGGTGGCAGTCAGCTGGCACACCAGTGATCGATTATCTCAACTACGCAACGTTCTATGGCGGCAACGGTTGGGAGTGGGCACCAAACGACACCACCTACATCCGTTTCGCCAACACTTGCTGGGGTTCACGGGGTGAGACCCGGCCACCCGTCGACCCGCCTGACCGACCTCCCGTTCCGACGGGCGACAGCAATCTGACAGATCTGCAAGCGGCCGGTGCGCGGATAGATCAGCTACTGCCAGCAGATGACGGCAAGATCAGCTGGCGCCTGAACCGGGCGCTTGAGTTGTTGGACGAGGCCATCAATCCTGCCGACTGGCCGAATGAGGCTATTCCAGATGGGAACTCCGCTGCACTGGAAAACATTGCCGCTGCCACCAAGAAGCTTCTTTCGGCAGCAAGTGCCAGTGGAGCAACGTCGGCTCAACGCGATGCCATCACCTCCATTGTTTCCAACCTGAGTGACAGCGCCGCAGCGATCAGCACAAGTGCGACTGAGCGAGCGCGGCAACGGTTGGCCGAGAGCGGCTGTAACGCTTCGACCTCGGGCAATTCCAGAAGCTGTCGAGACGGTCTGCGAAACCTGCGGCGGGCCGAGGCGGAGCTTGACAAGATGACAGCGACCAGCGACCCGATTCAGAGCACGTACTACGCCAAACGCGCTTGGAAGCGCGCCAACGCAATCAGCTAGGAGCAAGACTCCCAGTTGCCAGCCCGAGACGGCACGAAAGCGACTCACTGAACTCGTCGGCGGCTGGAATAGCCGTCCGATGCCAGGCACTCCACTGACCCGACTTGTTGCCACTTATGAGGCTTCCCCATCCAGCAAGACCCTAAGCGATACACCGGCGAGTTCTGAGAGCTCCGGAGCCTCGCCAAGTACAGCGATGGTCTTCCGCTCACTTCTCGTCAAATCAGCCGAACGTCGGTCGGCCACACCAAGCAGCCGGGCAAGCGAATCGAAGTCATGAAGATGCTTCGCCCGACCTGCTGCTGTTTGTGAAAAGATCCGCATGACAGCTGCCGCCTTACCCAGTAGGGCACCGATCACATCAGGACGGCGTATCTCAGCCCTGGCGCCAGCCAAATCAACAATGACGACTGAGCTTCGCCTCAACGCTTGAGTAGTACCCGGCGCCTCAATCGGCCGACCAGCACCAAGATCCAGCCGAGCCCGCTCCCCCATATTGTCTGGAGCAAGGACATCAACAACGGCGGCCTCCACGGCGATACCGGTGGGCGGTGCCTTCAGGACCGGGACTGTCCTGTTGAAAGCCAGCCCCACGAAGAGACTGGTCGATTCGGTCAAGTCCTGATGGTTCGGCACGCAAGTCGACAACGACATCGATGTCATCGGTTGCTCGCAGGTCGGTCTCATGGCGTTCGATCATGTGCAAGAAGACCATCTGGCCACCGACGAGCAGCCAGTTCTTACCAAAGTCCGAAGCAAGCTCGACTAGTGCTGCCCACGATTCTGCTTGTGCCCCGTGCAAGGGCGGCAGAGTAACTAGTGGGACCTCAGCCACGACGAGCAACCAGGTTCTCTGCTGCGATCCAGTGACGGGGATCAGCAGACTCCATCAGATCCAACGCCACCGCAGACCTGGGAGCAAACCAAATAGCTCCCTTCTCCTCGGACTCGTCAATGACGAGACCCCATACTTCGTCTGGGACTACCCGAAGCCGGACGCTGCCTAACGGATCAGGAATAGCAGCAACCATGGATATCAACTCGGCGTAGAGCGAATCGGGTAGATACAGATGCAGATCTGCAGCATCCGCAGACAAAAGTTCACCGAAGCCAATCGCTGCCTCGATTCCGCTGACGAGGACATTGTCGTGCTGGGTAAGAAACTGGAGATCCGCATGACTCATCTCAAGACGGTGCAATTCGCCACGGTTCCTGAAACGGCTGGTGTTGGACAAATCAACCTGTCCAGCGGTGATCATTTCCCACGAGTTACGGGCACTCAGAGGACGACCACGACGACTCGAACCGTGTTCCCTGGCCAATATGGCCTCACGTGGAACTGCCCACGCATTACCAAAGCGCACACCAGGGATATCGCCAGCCATGACTAGCTGACGTACGCGCTCAGATGAGACACCAAGGAGCGCGGATGCGTCAGCAAGCGAAACCAGGTCCGAAGACATGGGAAGAATATATAGGAGTATTCCAATATTTACAAGAACATACGCGCTTGCCTGACCAGCGATCCCTCTATTCAGTTACTCGATACGCAGTCCAGAAATGGCCCGGGCGATGACGAGTTGCTGGATTTGCTCGGTGCCTTCGAAGATGTCGAAGATCTTGGCGTCACGATGCCAACGCTCAACCGGGTACTCGCGGGTATAGCCATAGCCACCAAGAATCTGGATGGCTCGCTCGGTTGAATGCACGGCAACCCGGCCAGCTTTCAGTTTGGCCATCGAGCCCTCGGCGTACTTGAAGCCCTTCTGCTTGCCCAACCAGGCAGCACGCCAAACCATGATCCGAGCAGCATCAATCTCCGTGGCCATATCAGCCAGCATGAAAGCGATGCTCTGATTCATGATGATCGGCCGACCAAACGCCTCGCGCTCCTTGGCGTACTCCAGCGAATATTCATAGGCCGCCCGAGCAACACCAATGGCCTGGGCACCAACAGCAGGCCGAGTGGCTTCGAAGGTTTGCATTGCGGCCTGGCTATTGCCCTTCTTGCCTTCCCGGACCCGAGCCAAACGCTCATCCAGCTTCTCCTTGCCGCCCAAGAGGCAGCTACCGGGAATCCGACAATCGTCCAAGACAACCTCAGCGGTATGGGAAGCCTTGATGCCGTGCTTCTTGTATTTCTGTCCCATGGTCAGGCCGGGATTGTTGGGCGGAACAATGAAGCTGGCATGCCCCTTCGAGCGAAGTTCCGGATCGACAACAGCAACAACCACGTGAATGTCCGCAATACCACCATTGGTGATCCACGCCTTGGTTCCGTTTAGCACCCACTCGTCGTTGGCCTCGTCATAGACCGCCCGGGTCCGATAAGCGGCGACATCAGATCCAGCATCAGGTTCCGAAGCAACAAACGCGCCCAGGGCCAGCTTGTCGGTCGTGCCATAACACTGGGGTACCCATTCCATGACCTGCTCACTGGTGCCTGAAGCGGCAATGCCAGCAGCAGCAAGACCCGAACCCATGACACACATGCCTAGACCAGCATCGCCCCAGAACAATTCTTCCAGCGAGACCATCATGGAGATACCGGTCGGATCGTTCATCATCATCTCGGCCATGAACTCCCAGCCGTATAGACCAATGTCGGCCGCCTCTTGCAGGAACGGCCAAGGAAACTCTTCCTTGTCGTCCCACTCCTCAGCGATCGGCCGCATCTTCTCAATAGCGAAACCATTGATCCATTTCTTCAACTGGATTTGGTCTTCGTTGAGCTTGAGTGAGAACTCTGTCATTTCGTGTCTCCCGAGGCCGGATTCCGCAGGCGGGAGTCCAGAACAAGTGATTGGCGATTGGTCTGCGTGGGTTCTCCCGAGACGCGAGGTTACCCACTGGTAACTTCACACTATCGGGACGAAACCTAAGCTACAAGAGGCGTTCGGCTTATTGGGGATGGCCTCTCTCGGGTTCTTGCCAACCCCAACTACTCCATCGTGGCCAACAGGTCGGCCAGCGCTTTCATGACAGCATCGGCATTGGCCTGATGGTCCTCAGTCTCGAATTCGATCGGCTCACCAAGCCGCAAGGTGACCTTCGGGCGGGGCCACTGCAATTTGGGTTTGGAGCCTCGGGGCCATACCTTCTCTGCTCCCGCGAATGCCACTGGCACAACGACTGCATTGCCTGCACAAGCAATCCGAGAAACACCTGGTCTCGCCGGACCAACACCGTCGACTCGCTCCTCTGGTTTCACCAGACGTCCCTCCGGCATCAGACAAACCATCTCACCGGCGTTCAATGCCTCGATTGCTGTCTCTTCGGACTCGGCCCGAAGTTCCTTCGACGCTGGGATGCAACCGAGCCCCTTGAAGAACGCGCCTCCCGCACCCTTCTCCATCAGGTCAGCGCGAATTAGAATCCGGCACGACAACCCGAACTTGGTGAAGATGGCCATCGAAGGAAGAAGGTCGAACAGGCTTCGGTGATTGCCAGCAAACACGACCGGGCGGTTGGTTGGCAGTGTCAGTTTCTCTGGCAAATCCAGCTCACACCCGATCTTGGCCAGCTGGGTAAAGGCTTTGCCTGCCCGAAGGAAGTTCTGATGTTGTTGGATCGGCTGCACGTGAGCACGATAGGCCAACAGATCAGAAGGCCACCACCTGTCGATGGTCGATCTTGATCAGCAATCGCTCACCAACCTGAGGCTCATCAATCATGTCCAGTACGACACTGACCGGACCGACATTCATCTGACAAAGCGTCGAGCCCGACGACCGGGCCGTCACCCGGAAGCGGCCTTCGGTGAACTGGACTTGCTGCACAATCACCGAGCGCTCAAGATCAGCCGCCGACAAATCAGAATCTCGCGCCCGATCATCACGGCGTGCAGCGATGGCCGAGATCGGAACCAGGATTGCGGAACTGCCACCTGACTCGTGGCCATCTGGCTGGCTATCGCCTCCCCAGACATTGGGATGACCAAGGAAGCGAGCAACAAACGCCGAGCTTGGATCGCGCCAGACATCCACCGGTCGCCCGACCTGTTGGATCTCGCCATCTCGCAGCACCACAACCCGGTCAGCCAAAGCAAACGCCTCGCTCTGATCATGGGTCACATGCAGAGCCGTCACTTCAAGCTCGGCAAACATCGACCAAAGCTCCGCCACCAATTGCTGGCGCAACAGCTGGTCAAGCGAGCCCAGCGGTTCATCCAGCATCAACAAGCCAGGCCGAGGCGCCAACGCCCGAGCAAGCGCGACCCGCTGAGCCTCACCACCCGACAAGGCGTCGATACTGCGCCCAGCCAACTCCGCCAACCCGACCAATTCCAACAACTCATCTACACGAGCCTGTCGCTCGGCCCGTGTCTGCTTCTGCATCCGCAGTCCGAAGGCCACATTGTCAGCAACGTTCAGGTGAGGGAACAGAGCATGATCTTGAAACATCAAACCCAGGTCACGCTGGTGGGTGGCGACCCCGGCCAGGTCCTTGCCTCCGAGGCTTATCGAACCCGAGGCCAGCGGTTCGAGCCCGGCTATGGCTCGAAGCAGGCTGCTCTTGCCACAACCACTGGGTCCAATCACGGCAACGATTTCACCTGAGGCCACTTCCAGGTTCACGTCACGAAGCGCGTCAGTCTCGCCATAGCGCACCGACAGATCTCGAACAACAAGCTCGCTCACAGGTAACACCTCACTCGCATGACCTCACAAGATGTGTACTCACAAGACGTGTACTCACAAGATCTGGACTCCTTGGCCTCGCTGGCGTTCCAACACTGCAGCAATGACCGCAACCATCACGCCGACGACCACGCTCAGGGCAATGGCCTGGCCCCGTATCAGCTCGCCCGGTTGAGACAACAGCCGGAAGATGGCCAACGGGGCAGTGAAGGAGCCCTTGCCCCTGGCCACAAACGAGGTCGCTCCGAACTCACCCATGCTGATGGCGGCGGCAAATCCAGCACCCGTCATCAATGGCCTGCGAACCAGAGGCCACACAACTCCCAAGCCAACCCGCGTGGGCGAAGCACCCAGGGTGGCGGCGACTTGGCGCAGCCGGTCATCAATAGAGCGCATGGCGGGAACCACCGAAGCCAGCACAAAAGGCAGGCCCATCACGGCATGGGCCAGTGGCACCAGCCAGATGGAGCGGCGGAAGTCGAACACCGTGAACGCCAGCAGGTAGCCGAGTCCCAGTGTGACCGCCGAGATTCCGAGCGGTACCAGAGATGCAGCCTCAACCAGGCGCCCCATTCGCCCACCACGAACAATGCCGAAAGCGGAAATCAGGCCGATCAGCGAAGCAACAACCGCGGCCATCAACGCAAACTTGAGCGACGTCAAAAGGGCTAGAACCGATGTTGTTGGCAAGAGACTGACCGGTTCAGCCAGATTGGTGTAGTTGGCCAGTCCGTAGCCATCGCCGACCTGGAGAGATCTGCCAACGAGCGAAGCAATGGGTAGGCCAATCACAACCATGACCAGGAACACCACCAGGCCGAGATGGAGTCGACGATTCATCGTATTGACAGTGAGAGGAACCGGCTTGGATCGTCCGGTCGAAGCCTTGGCGTATGACCGTTGAAAGCGGGCTGAGGCCGTGGCCAAAGCAATGACAATGCCTAGCTGGATCAGGGCCAGCAAAGCGGCGACATCCAATTCGCCGCGAGAGATTGCATAGCGATAGATCTCGGTCTCAACCGTTGCTCGCTTGGGTCCACCAAGGATGAGGATGACCCCGAAGCTGGTGAAGGAGAACAGGAAGACCAGCAGAGATGCACCGAGAATGACGGGAGCTAAACGGGGCAAGGTGACTCGCCTGAATGCGGCGAGTGGTTTCGCTCCCAGCACCTGAGCTGCCTCTTCCAACGAGCCGTCCATCCCCTGCCAGAATCCACCGACCACTCTGATGATGATCGCCACGTTGAAGAAGACGTGGGCCCCCAGAATGGCCAGCAGTGAACGTTGCGAGGTGATCTGCTCAAAGACGCTCTGCCCAAACATGGTCTGATCAAATACGGTGTCCGCCTGTTCAAACAGGGAGTTGAAGGCGGCGGCAACCACCACCGTCGGCAGCACGAAGGGCACAACGGCAATAGAGCGGATGACGGACCGTCCGGGGAATCGGTAGCGAGATAGCGCATGGGCGATAGGCAAGCCGACCAACAGGGTCAAGCCGGTTGAAGCCAGGGCCTGCCAGAAGGTGAACCAGAGAATCCGACGGGTCGATGCCCTTGTAAGAATCTCCGCGACCCGATCCAGGTCTACCCCGATGAGGCTTCGCTGCAGCACGGCCACGAGGGGCCAGACAACGAACACCCCAAGGAAAACCAGCGGCACCAGAAGTGACAGGTTCCGGATGGAGAAAGCCGGTCGAGACTCCACTAGCGGAGCACGATCTCTGTCCACTCCTCAGTCCAACGACCTCGATTGGCTTCGATCTCAATCGGATCCAGGATCAACGGGTTGTCGACCTTGACCGCATGGTCAAGGAAGATCTGGGGTAGATCGGTGTGCTCATTGGCTGGGAAGACAAACATGTTCAGCGGAATGTCTGCTTGGAATGTTTCATCCAGCATGAAGTCAATCAGCTTCTCTGCTTCGTGGGGGTGCTCAGTCCCTTTGAGGATCCCGGCGAACTCGATCTGGCGAAAGCAGCCTTCGGTGAGGACCCCGGTTGGTGAAGAGTCGACCGGCGGGTCAGCGAACAAGACCTCGGCCGCTGGGCTCGTGGCGTAGGAGGTGACGATGGTTTTATCGCCGCCACCTTGCACGAATTCGCCGTAGTAGGCCTCGCTCCAACCCGAAGTCACGGTGACTCCCCCATCGGTCAGCTTCTGCCAATAGTCCTGCCAGCCGTCCTCGCCATAAGCAGCAATGGTGGCCAGTAAGAAGGCGAAGCCGGGCGATGAGGTTTCCGGGTTCATGGTGACAAACTGGGAGGCAAACTCGGCTGTGGCCAGGTCATCGAGAGAAGTTGGTGCCGGGTTATCGTCATGGATGTAGTTGATGCAGACATCGCCATAGTCAATGGGAAGCGCACGCCACTCCTGGTCCAGTTCCAGCTCGTCGGGGATGGAAGCCAAGAACTCTGAGCGGTAGACCTCAAAGACGTCGGCATCAAGTGCTCGCTGTAAGAAGGTGTTGTCTACCCCAAACAGCACGTCACCCTCGGGTTGGCCTGAGGTAAGAACGGCCCGGGCCACCAGCTCGCCCGCGTCACCAGCACTGACGACTTCGACGCTGATGCCGGTCTCGGCGGTGAAGGAGTCGAAGATGCCTTCACTTACAGCGAAGGAGTCATGGGTCACCAGGGTGAGGGTGACGTCGTCATCTGACGTGTCCTTCGACGTGGTCACGCCGGATTCCGAATCATCCATCGCCGGATCTTCCGAGGATGCAGATGTGACTGTTGCATCCTCCGGCTCACCGCTGGCCTCCAGGGTTTCATCGTCACTGGTGCACGCCCCCAACAACAAAATGGCGCCGGCAACAATCGCCTTGAGTTTCATCTTCGCTCTCCCTCTCGCTGGCATTACCCAGATCAGGTTCACGGGTCGACAGCAGGCAAGCTGTCCTCTCAGCCCAATTCCTTGAGCTCCCCGGTCATATGTGTTTTGTTCGCTTCGACTCTAGCCGCCATCAACGCAAAGTCAGACGGACCTCCAAGCTCTGTTGTTCAGATAGTACGGATTGGGTAGTCATCATGGCGAAACCAGGTGTAAGGCTCTGACTGCGGCCATCCCTCGGGCGAGTCCTCCCAGGTCTCTTGGCGCCCAAAGGGCGTCAGGTCCAGGTAGGTCCAGTGGCTTCCAAGATGTTCGATACCCCGGGCACCGCTGTAGTAGGTCCGAAAGACACTGTCTCCATCTCGAAGAAACACACTAACGCCGTGGTGATCGCTCCCATCGACCGTGGCGCCCATGTCAGCGTTGAAGTCGGACCCAGCCGAAGAGAACCACGGCAGGTCCCAGCCCATCCGCTCTTGGTATTGGTGAAGCTGGCCCACTTCAGCCCGCGAGATCAGGATAAGTGATGTGTCTCTGGCGTGAAGGTGAGCAGGGTGGGTCATCGAATCGACCAGCCAGGAACACCCCGGGCACCCTTCGTCCCACTCCGGTTGAAACATGAAGTGATAGACAATCAGCTGTCGTCGAGCATCGAACAGTTCGAGCAGGGTTGATTCGCCGCCAGTCCCTTTGAATCGATAGTCAGATTCAACTCGCACCATGGGTAAACGTCGGCGTTGCGCACTCAAGGCATCACGTTGGCGGGTCAAGGCCTTCTCCTGGATTGTCAATTCATCCAACGAGCGCTGCCACTCTATGGCCGATACGACTGTAGGTAGCGGGTGGCCCGAACTAGACATCGCTGACTCCTTCAATAGTTGTGGTGTAGAGGGCTACGAGCTCGCCATGGCGAGAATCGAAGTCCGACTTCTCACCCCCGCTAAGCATTGCTTGCATCCATTCAATGTGGGTGTGCCAGCCCGCAGCATGTTCTACAGCACTGGATCGTGTGGGTAGCCGGATGTGACTGACATCGAGCATGGTTCCGTTTTCGGTTGATTCAAGCTCGAATCGCACGATCGAAAGGGGTGGGTCATGGCCAGTCCAGGTGTACTCAAACACGCTGGGTGGATCGAGCACGAGGATCTCTCCAGTAGGGCCCATGCAGTCCGCTTCGAAGCGAATCGCCCCGCCAACCTCAAGCTCAAGGATGTCCAGATCCATCAACCACACCTTGATCTGCTCAGGATCAGTCAACGCAGCCCAAACGCGTTCGAGTGGATGGGGAAAGTGCCGTCGCAAGTGCACCCTCTCCCCGTCGCCGTCGCGTGCAAACGTTGCCAGTTCGCCGGTCACCGCTACTCCTCACCCAGCATTGGCGCGGCCTCGTTGGCGGCAACCTCATTGGCGGCAACATTGTCAAGATGGGTGGCGAGGGCGTCCAACCGTCGCGTCCATAGTTGTTTGGTGGATTCGACCCACGAGTTGACCTCATCCAATGATTCTGGCCTGAGGCGATACATACGACGGTTGCCGTGTCTTCGACACTCGACCATGCCTGCGTCCCGCAACACTCGTAGGTGGCGGGACACTGCGGGCCCTGACATGGCGAACTCGGCTGTCAGTTCGCTGACCGACCGTTCACACTCAGACGCCATCTCCAAAATCCGTCGTCGAGTCGGGTCGGCTACTGCCTCAAACACATCCATGATGTTATCTAACCATACGGTTAGATAACCGTCAAGTTAAATAGATCTTACTACTGCATCTCCTAAGTCATCCCCAACCCATTGCACTGTCTTGTTTTCGCCGCGCTAATCAGAGACGCCCTACTTGCGGCGCAGGACGGGACCATCGGCCAGGTCCTCGACCACCCAGCCAGCTGCCGCCAATTCATCGCGTATCTCGTCGGCCCGGGCAAAGTCCTTCGCAGCCCGAGCCTCAGTGCGCTCGGTCGCCAGCTGCTTCATGTCTTCGGGCGCACCCTGATCCTCGATCAGTCGCAGGCGGAACGCTCCGGCTATCTCACGCACATTGGCCGCATGCACGGCCGCCGCCTTCAACTGCCCAGCATCCAGCGCACTATTGCCGTCGCGAACCTGACGGAACATCAAGTCCGTTCCACCAGAAGTATCGAAGTCGTTGTCAACAATGGCCTTGAACTCATCCACCACCGCCTGATCAGCCTGAGCATCAAATGAAGCCGTGCGACGAGCAAAAGCATCCAACCGGTCCAACGCAGCCTCGGCATTGCGCATGCTCACGTCGCTGATCTCGATCGGAGAGCGATAGTGCGACTGCAAGATCAACAGGCGATAGGCCCGCGGATCATATTCGGTGGCTAGTCCCATCAGGTCCCAGCCATTGCCCAACGACTTGGACATCTTCTGCCCATCAGTCTCAACAAACCCGTTGTGCATCCAGTGAGTGGCGAACTCGTGACCCAACGCAACGGCTTGGGCCCGCTCATTCTCATGATGAGGGAAGGTCAGGTCCAGCCCACCGGTATGCAGATCGAATCCCTCACCCAAGAGGTCCAGACTCATGACGACACACTCGGTGTGCCAACCTGGTCGACCAGCGCCCCATGGTGATGGCCACGACGGCTCGCCCGGCTTGGAGAACTTCCACAGCGCAAAATCAGCGGCGAACTTCTTTTCGGTGCCGACGATCTCTCGATCACCGCCACCTTCCAGCAACTGATCCAAGGACTGATGGGCCAACAAGCCATAGCCATCGACCTTGTCCACCGACAAATACACACCGTCAGAGGTCACGTAGGCCTGGTCAGCGTCAATCAGACGGCCAATCAGGGCCACCATCTCATCCACATAGTCGGTGGCATGGGGAGTGTGATCGGGCTTGCGTACGTCAATCAGATCCATGGCCTTCCACCACGATTCTTCACTGGTGGCCGCAACTTCTTCGCTGCTGACACCCAGCTCGTTGGCCCTCTTGATGATGTTGTCATCAATGTCGGTGATATTGGAAACGAAGGTGACGTCAAGGCCACTCCACTCCAGATAACTGCGGAACGTGTCGAACACCAGAACCATGCGGCCGTGGCCGATATGGGGTGGCGCATAGACGGTTGGTCCGCAGACATAGATGGACACTCGTCCTTCATCCCGCAGCTTGAACGGGACTACCTCTTGCTTGGCGGTGTCATAGAGCCTCATCATGGGCTAGAAGCTACCCGCACCGGGCCCGAAAGTGAAGGGAATAACTGACTCCAAATTCCGGCCCAACTCGCGAGGTTGGCCCTAGTCTGGTTGGCCATGAGTGACACGAACGCCAGCGCGACATCGGGTGCCCCCGACAAACCCTCCCTCGACGGCCTCGAAGCCAAGTGGGTACGGCGCTGGCACGACCAGGGAACCTACACGTTTGATCGCACAGCTGAGCGTGCAGACGTCTTCTCCATCGATACCCCTCCCCCGACAGTTTCTGGCTCGCTTCATGTCGGCCACATCTTTAGCTACACCCATACCGACACCCTCGCTCGCTATCACCGCATGCAAGGCAAAGCCGTCTTCTACCCCATGGGTTGGGACGACAACGGCCTGCCAACCGAACGCCGGGTGCAGAATTATTTCGGTGTGCGCTGTGATCCGTCCTTCCCCTATGTCGAGGGCTATGAACCCCCCGGACTCGAAGGCAAGGGTGCTCCTGGCACCGAGAATGCGGGCAAGAAGATCAAGCGGGCCGAGTCAATCAGCCGGCCTAACTTCATCGAGCTTTGCGAACGCCTGGTTGAAGAAGACGAGCAGGTCTTCGAGCACCTCTTTCGTACCGTTGGCCTCAGCGTCGACTGGAGCCTGCTCTATTCCACCATCGACGAGCGCAGTCGCCGCATCTCCCAGAAAGCTTTCCTCAAGAACCTGGAGCGAGGCGAGGCCTACCAACAAGAAGCCCCAAGCCTGTGGGACGTCACCTTCCAAACCGCCGTCGCCCAAGCCGAGTTAGAAGACCGCGAGCAGCCAAGCGCCTACCACACCCTCAAGTTCACCAAGCCCGACGGTTCCGAGCTCCTGATCGACACCACCCGGCCCGAATTACTTCCTGCCTGTGTTGCCGTCGTCGCCCATCCCGAGGACGAGCGCTACCTCCCGCTCAAGGGCCAGAACATCACCTCCCCAGTCTTTGGGGTTGACGTCCCCATGGTGTTCCACGAACTAGCCGACCCCGAAAAGGGAACCGGTGTTGCCATGATCTGCACCTTCGGCGACCTCACCGACGTCACCTGGTGGCGCGAACTCAACCTGCCAGCACGGGCTGTCATTGGCCGCAACGGTCGCTTCATCGCCGATGCTCCCGACGTCATGGACGAGGCCGCTATTGCCCGCTACTCAGAGATGGCAGGAAAGACTGTTCACTCCGGTCGCCAAGCCATCATCGAGATGCTCACCGAGACCGACACCTTGGTCGGCGAGCCACGGCCCATCACCCACCCGGTCAAGTTCTTCGAAAAGGGCGACAAGCCGCTGGAAATCGTCAGCAGCCGCCAGTGGTACATCCGCAACGGTGGTCGCGAGGACGACCTCAAGCAGGATCTGATTGGCCGCGGGCGAGATATCGAGTTCCACCCAACCCACATGCGCAGCCGCTACATCAACTGGGTTGATGGCCTCAATGGTGACTGGCTTATCAGCCGCCAGCGCTTCTTTGGTGTCCCGATCCCACTGTGGTATCAGCTGGATGAGCAAGGCGAGCCGGTCTATGACCAGCGTCTGGTTCCCGCAGCGCGTGATCTTCCAATCGATCCCAGCGTCGATGTCCCCGAGGGTTTCGCTGACGACCAGCGAGGCAAGCCCGGTGGTTTCATGGGCGAGCCCGACGTGTTCGATACCTGGGCCACCTCATCCCTCAGCCCCCAAATCGCATCGGAGTGGGACGAAGACTCCTCAATGTTCAATCGGGTCTACCCCTTCGACATGCGACCCCAGGCCCACGACATCATCCGCACCTGGATGTTCGCCACCATCGTTCGCTCCCACTACGAAGAAGACTCCTTCCCCTGGGCCAACGCCTGCTTATCCGGCTGGATCCTTGATCCTGACCGCAAGAAGATGTCCAAGTCGGTCGGCAATGTTGTCACCCCCATGGACCAATTGGAGAAGTTCGGCTCTGATGCCGTTCGCTATTGGGCTGCTTCTGGTCGCCCCGGAACCGACACCGCCTTTGACGTTGGCCAGATGAAGATTGGCCGCCGCCTGGCTATCAAGTTGTTGAATGCTTCCAAGTTCGCCCTCGGCATGGGCGACCTGGTTGCCGCTCTTGAACAACCCGTCACCGAGCCACTGGATCAAGCCATGTTGGCTCGGCTAGCCACCCTGGTTGATGAATGCACCAAAGCCTTCGACGGCTATGACTACGCCCGGGCGCTGGAGCGCACCGAGCAGTTCTTCTGGACCTTCACCGATGACTACATCGAACTGGTCAAGAATCGGGCCTACGGAAGTCAAGGGGATGCGGCCGCGGCCTCAGCCCATGCTGCCCTGGCCCGAGCGTTGGACACACTGCTTCGACTGCTTGCCCCGTTCCTCCCCTTCGCCACCGAAGAGGTGTGGTCGTGGTGGCGAGAAGGATCCATCCACATCAGCTCGTGGCCAGTCTCTGAACCACTAGCCGCTGATGCGTCGGAGACTCCGGCTGAACTTCTGGCTCTAGCCGGAAGCGCCCTTGGTGACCTCCGCCGGGTCAAGACCGAAGCCAAGCGCAACCTGCGCACCGTCATTGTTCAAGCCAAGCTTGGTCAGACCGAAGCCAATATCCAGTTGCTGAATCAAGCAATCAAGGACGTGGCTGAAGCTGGTGCAGTCCAGGACCTACAACTGGTCGTGTCCGATGAGCCGACGCTGAGTGCTGAGTTGGAGCCTGAAGCGGACCCTCAGCCAACTTCCAACTAGACAGTCGAACGAGACAATCGGACTAGAGACCAGACTAGGGTTGATCACTTGCGCCGCCGAAGCCAGCTCGTTTCAGGAGTCGTGATTGTCACTGCCTCCATGCAGGCGTTAGCGGGCTGCGGGCAAGACACCGAGACCGTCGACGTGTTTGCCGCATCATCACTGACCGATGCCTTCAGCGAACTCGAGTCACGCTACGAAGAAGCCAACCCAGAGGTAGACATCCGACTCAACCTCGCTGGCTCCAATACCTTGCTTCGCCAGATCGCCGACGGTGCCGACGCCGATGTGTTCGCCCCAGCCGATGCGAGCTTCCTCGACGATCCAGATCTCCTTGAGCAACATCCACAAATCGTGTCCACCATCTTCGCTGGCAATACCCTGGTGGCCATCGTTCCCGTCGACTCTCACCTGACCACCACCGATGATCTTTTCCAGCCAGGATTGACCCTGGCCCGTTGTGCTGACGGTGTGCCCTGTGGAACCGCTACCAACAAGTGGCTGCTTACCCAAACTGCCAGCCTTGGCCAAGCCTCGATGGAAGCAAACGTCCGCTCGGTCTTGACCAAGGTCCGACTGGGTGAAGCCGACGGAGGATTCGTCTACCGGACCGACGCCATGAGCGCCTCAACCGAGGTAACAATCATCGAGCTGGACACTGACGGAACCGAGGCACCAACGGTTGATCTAGGAATTGCTGATCTCACGAACGGCGACGAGCAAGCCAAGGACTTCGTTCAGTTTGTATTGTCTGAAACTGGGTCCACCGTGTTGAGCGAGCTTGGATTCGACCGACCATGAGCAAGAGATCACGCCGCCGAGGCGGCCAGCCCATTCCCTGGTTGATTCGACTGATGGCCGGGCTCGGACTCCTCCTTCTCATCGTCCCTCTGGCCGGACTATTGATCGCCGCGCCCTGGTCGAACCTGGCAGAACTATTCACCGATGACGACACCCTGGAGGCTGTCCGAGTTTCACTCGTCGTCAGCGTCAGCGCCGCCGCATTATCCACGGTATTCGGCGTGCCAATTGCCTTCGTCTTGGCTCGCGCCAACTTCCCAGGCAAGTCACTGCTGCGAACAGTCGTCACCGTGCCTCTCGTCCTACCCCCCGTCGTCACCGGAGTGGCCATGCTCTACGGCTTCGGCCGGCGCGGCCTGATCGGACGAACCCTCGGCCTCGAATTGCCCTTCACCACCGTCGGAGCCGTCTTGGCCGCCACCATCGTGGCCATGCCCTTCCTGGTGCTGAGCGTGGAAGGTGCACTACGCAATACCGATCCTCGCTTCGAGCAGATGGCAGCAAGCCTCGGAGCCCGACCACTAGCTCGATGGCTGACGGTGACCCTGCCCATGATCCGTCCAAGCATCCTGGCTGGCATGGTGTTGGCCTGGGCCCGAGCCTTAGGCGAGTTTGGGGCAACCATCACCTTCGCCGGCAATATTCCTGGGGTGACCCAGACCCTGCCTCTAAAAATCAGTTTGGCCTTCGAGCAAAAACCCGAGCAAGCCTTGGCCCTCAGCCTGCTCATGCTTGCCGTTGCCTTGACCGTCCTGGTGGCGCTCCGTGATCGATGGGTACCGCGCCGATGAATGATGTGCCGACGAGTGATGTGCCGACGAGTGATGTGCCGACGAGTGATGTCTCGATGAACGACGAGCCGACGAGCGGTACGCCAACAGACGACGGATCAGTGAGCGCCAAGTCGGACTCTAATTCGGCGAGGCAGCGGCGATCCGGTTTGCGAGCCAACTTCCGACTCAAAAGCAATGGCTTCGTGCTTGCCATCAATCTCACGGTTCCGGCGGGTCAAACGTTGGCCGTCATTGGACCGAACGGGTCCGGAAAGTCGACCCTGCTCACCACCCTTGCCGGGCACGTTGCCATCAAGAGCGGAGAGATCCAGATGGCCGAAACCATGGTCGACCGACCCAAAGCAGGCGATTGGGTTGAACCCGTCGACCGACCAATTGCCCTCGTCCCTCAAGACGGGCTGCTCTTCCCCCATCTCACGGTCTTGGACAATGTCTTGTATGGACTTCGTCAAAATAAGTCAGGTCCACTCACCAAGCCCGAGCGCCTCGAACGAGCCTTCCGGTCACTGCAAGCAGTCGAGATGGCTGAATTCACCACAAAGCGTCCCTACCAGTTGTCCGGAGGGCAAGCCCAACGAGTGGCGGTTGCCCGAGCCCTTGCTTTGCAGCAACCCATCCTGCTCCTGGACGAGCCTCTCTCTCGGATCGATGTTGGCAACCGGCGAAGAATCCGTCAGGCACTAACCGATCAACGACCGACCGGGCAGGTCCAAGTAATCGTCACCCATGGGCGCGACCATGCCATAACCGCCGATCTGATTTTGGCCATTGAAGAGGGCCAGGTCAGCGGCTTTGACACCCCCGAGGCCATGTGCGCCAACCCTCCGACCAAATGGATTGCGGAACTCCTGAACCCATGAGCGACAACACAGAGACCATCCTGGTACGCATCTCAGGGCCGGACCATCCCGGCATCACCGCCGGGCTCATGGAGCTTCTGGCGGGCGCCGGAGCTGGCATGCAAGACGTCGAACAGGTCTTGATCCGAGGGCAGCTGTTCTTGAGCCTCGTCATCACCGTCCCACCTGGTCGGGACGTTATGAAGGAACTGCTCCTCTTCGGTTGGGAGAACAAGGTCGAGATCGACTTCGAGGTCATCAAAGACCCCGCTATCACACGTGTTCCCGGACTCGTCGTCACCCTCATCGGACGTGAGGTATCTCCAGCCGAATTCGGAGCGGTGGCCAAGGTGCTCGCGGCTCACGGTGGCAACATCGACCGAATTATTCGCCTGGCCCGCTACCCAGTATTGGCCTATGAGATTCTGGCATCCGGTACCGATCTGGACGGCATGCGCCGCGATCTCATGACCGTGGCCGACACCCTGCCTTGCGACATCGCGGTCAACCGCGAAGGCCTTGGTCGTCGAGCTGCCCGCCTCGTTGTGCTCGATGTTGACTCGACCCTTATCCAGGATGAGGTCATCGAACTCATGGCCGAAGAGGCAGGCTGCCTCGATGAGGTAGCTGCCATCACCGCTCTAGCCATGGCAGGTGAGCTGGACTTTGGCCAGTCTCTGCTGGCCAGGGTGAAGTTATTGAAGGGTCTGGATGCAGGGTCATTGGATCGAACCTATGACCGCATCCGTCTTACCCCTGGGGCACGAACCTTCGTACGCACGCTGCAACGACTCGGCTTTCGTACCGCCATTGTGTCCGGAGGTTTCACCCACCTGGTTGAACGCCTGGCCGAAGACCTCGGAATTGACCATGCCTACGCCAACACCTTGGAGATTGTCGATGGCAAGCTGACCGGTGGGATCATTGGCGACATTGTCGACCGGGCGGGCAAGGAGACGCTGCTCCGTCGCATCGCCGCTGAAGAGAACATCCCACTGGATCAAACGGTGGCCGTTGGCGACGGGGCCAACGATCTGGACATGCTCAATGCCGCCGGGTTTGGAATTGCCTTCAACGCCAAACCCGTCGTGCAAGACGCGGTCGAGACCGCTCTGAATGTGCCGTTCCTCGATGCCATCTTGTTTGTGCTTGGTGTGCGGCGCGAAGACATCGAAGCGGCCGACAATGAAGACGATGCGTTCGACACCTCAGGCCCCTTACCCGACGCCTCCCGGATCTAGACGCTTCACACCCTCAAACAACCGGTCCCTAGACCGGCAGACGTGATCAGACCAGAGTCCAGGTGGCGTTAATACTGGGATCGCCACTACCGGAAACATCGCTGGCCGATACTCGACCTTCTTGGTGGAGCGCATGCAGGTGGGAGAACACCGAGCTCGCTGCCGCCCGCCACAACCGCTTGTCCGTGTCGGCATACATGGACGGCACCACATCCTTGATGGTGATCGGGCCATCGCCCAGGGCCGACAAGATCTGATTCTCCCGACCGGTCCGATGCTCGATAAAGCTGCGCACATAGGCGTGAGGCTGATCGATGGCGGGACCATGGGTCGGCCAGTACCGCTGATCATCTCGACCAAGCAGAAGTCTCAGCGAAGCCATGTAGTCGAACAGGTTCCCATCCGGCACTGCAATCACCGACGTTGCCCAGCCCATAACATGATCGCCGGTAAACAGAATTTTCTGATCGGGCAGGCCGAAACAAACGTGGTTGGACGTGTGGCCCGGTGTGTGCACCACCTCGACGCTCCAGCCGCGTCCCTCAACAATGTCTCCGTGGGTCACTGCAATATCGGGGACAAAATCGAGGTCGGGCCCCTCCCGCTTGAGCTCATCAGGAATATCGGCCCATTCCTTCTCGATGGTGTGCTTCTCCTCCGAAGTGAAGTACTCATCGAAGCTGATCTGCTCCATCGGATCCTTATCCGGGACCGGACCGTGGGGACCAAAACCGTAGGTGGACGCTCCGGTGCGTTCTTGCAGTTTGGCTACCCCGGCAGTGTGATCACTATGGGTATGAGTCACCAGAATATGGCTGACCGTCTCCCCCGGATTCAGTCCAGCAAGAACCGCATCCAGGTGTTCGTCGACAGAGGGCCCGGGATCGATGACGGCCACTTCACCCTCACCAATGATGTAAACGCCAGTCCCCATGAAGGTGAACGGATTGGGGTTCTTGGCCACCACCCGACGCACCCCGGGTGCTAGTTGGACGATCTTCCCATAGTCCGGTTCGAAATCTCTATTGAATGCAATACCCATCAGGGCCAGGACAATACCGGAGACCGCTCTCCCGTCTAAATCAGATCACCAATTCACCGAGCAATGCTCCGCTGACTGGTGCTGACTGGTGCTGACTAGTCGGACTGGCTAGTTCGCGCGGATTAGTTGAAGCCGGCTAGCTGTAGCTCCATAAGAGTTCCAGCAAGAATCGGTCGGGTGTACTTAGCAAGGTGGTTCGTTCACAGTCCAGGCCAGGTTCTGGCTTCGACTGTGCATCTAGGTCATCGCTACCGAGGCCGACCACCAGGGGAATCTCCGAATATCCGATGTCGGGCAAGCGCAATGGGTCGGTGAAGATCTCATGCCAGGTAGCTGATGCCTCAAAGGAACCGTCCCCCGAATCACCACCAGAGCCGCCAACGGCCGAACCACCGACAACTGATGTCCCACACTCCACCAGTTGCACCAGGCTGGCCCGGGCCAACACATCTCGGGGCACCGGCAGAGCCAAGACAGATTCAGGAATTCCCCGCAGGCCAGGGTCCAAGCTTCGCGCCTGCTTGACAATCAAGCGGCCAGGGAACGGGGAGGCTGCGCCGGCAAGGGCAGGCCAGCCCTCAGCCATGGTCTTGAACTCAAAATCCAATGTCACGGTCTGGATCTGGTGAGAGCCGGGCAACGAGGCATTTACTTGGTCACGCCAAAGCCGCGTCACTGCTTCAAGCTGAGTCACCAATTCGGTGATGGCATCATCGTCCATAACCAGCCCAGTGCCCTCCTCCAGAAGAGTCGTCGAACTCACTCTCACGATGTCGAGCGAGCCGTCACTGGCAATTCGAACTTCGACGACTTCTGGCAACTCTGCACTACCCGGATCTGGATTGGTGACACTGACATCACCAAGCTGAGTATTGATTCGTACCAGCGAAGTGGCGCCATCACCAGCAAGCCCAGACCGGTCTGGCAAGAGGGTGAAGGTTGCCACCCCATTGCTCATCTCCAACGGGTCATCGAAACGGGCATGAACCAGAACAGCCATGGCCCCACTCAGGTGATCGACATTCTCCAAGCGACGTTCTTCAAAAGCCTCGAATCCCCAATAGGAACTCCAAGTCTTTTTGATGGTGCGCTCAACTGACTTCTTCTGGTCCTTCTCCTTGTCTTGCAGCTCGGGGTGCAAGAAGCCAGTGTTGGAGTCATATAAGCCAGCACCGCTGAAGCCTTCGATGTCTTCTACCGAGCTGGACGAACGGAAACGCAATCCCTGACCATCGGCATAGTCCCCATAGGTTGCTTCCAGAACGGCAGTGATTTCAGCCAGGTTGCTGGCATTCATTGGCGCATCTCGGAAGAAGTCCTTGAAGCCCCCGGCAGCCAGAATGTTGCCGATGAAGGAGTCCTCCGAATACTCACCAATCAACTGCTCGGCATAGGCCGCGTCGCTCTCACTGGTGTAGAATTCGGCATAGTCTTCCGGGCCCTCCAACAGCAAGTACCGGGCTCGGGCTGAGTCTTGGAAGTCAGCCAGACCCAGCATGGCATCAAGCTCATCCTGGACAAGTTCCAGATGTTCCATGTAGGGGCGGACCGTGATAGCCAGTGGGGTCTCGGGAGTTGAGACTCCATTGGCTCTGATCAGGGTCAAGAAGCCGGCTGACTTGCCACCAATGATCGACCGCAGTTCGGCGACGTCATCGTCGTTGGCAATCGTTCGTGACAAGTCAGTGAGATCCAGCACCAGCGACAGCGCATCGACCTCTACCGCAGGGACGGCAATCTGGTCCTTGCTTCGCAGCGAACGCCACTCCTTGTATTCGTCTTCACTAATCAAGACGATCTCCAGGCCTCCTTTGGCACTGGCCCGGACAATGGCCGGAGCTCGAACACGAGCTGCCTGCAGTATCCAGGCATCATTCAAGATCCCAGCCTGGGACGCGTTGGGTATGCCTCGATTTCGGGCCAGCAAGTTCACATGGGCTAGCGGAGTCTGCGGTCCGGAAGAAATGAGGGCACTGGCTGGAGGCAGCCAGTCTGGGGCATTGTCAACCAGCAGGATGTCGGTCTCAACCGACGCCGTCAGCTCCGAACCGTCTTCGCCAACAAGGAGCAGGCGACCGGCGGTGACCCCTTCGTTGTAGATGGACACCTCACCGGCTGGTACCAGCTCATCGAAGCGAACGACTTGGTCGTGGTAGGGCAACTTGTCTTCGGTCATCTTCTGCGCCAGTTGTTCTTGATGGGGCGATCGCACGACCCATTGGAGATTGTCGGCAATGTCGCTGGGCAAGGTCGGGGCGAGGCGCTCGAAGAACAAGCCGACTTCCTCAGCCGTGAGCGCATCGGTGTACTCAAATTCGATCAGCCAGTGCTCCTCCCCGACCGAGCCATCTGAGCGAAGGGCCGGAAAGTGCAGGAGCGAGCCAGCTCCAAAACCACGCTGTTCGGCATGGAGGGCGAGCTGATAGAACTCTTTCGAATAGAGACGGCGATCCGAGTAGCGGCTGTTGACCCAGCGAAGATCGAGCGGGAGCTCGCCGGGTTGAACCGAGTTGGCCCAGTCATAGACCTCCTCGACCGAAGAGAAGTTCTCGCCGTTTACTGGACGGGTGTCCGAGCCTGGCACTTCTTGGCCGTTGAGTAACAAGAACCAGTACCACTCGTCGTGGAGCTCATAGAAGTTACTGTCCAGCCACACCACCTCATCGCTTTCCAACAGATCCGGTATGAGGAACTTTGCCGACGATCGCTGATGCACGCCCTCTCGGGCAAGATCGAAGTAGGCATCGACGCTGGCCAAGGCCGGCAACGTGTGGGAGTCGAATCCGCCCTGCTCTGGGCTCGTTCCCATCGATGTGCTGGGCGCGGAGCCAGGCTCGGTCGAAGCGGTAGACGACGCCTGACCAGTCGAATCAGTATCGGTACAGCTGGATGCCATGAACATCAGGACAAGGAGGATCGACAGCATCCAGGAGCCATCAGGCCAGCTGCGGCCCCTGTCCGGTTTCCTTTTTGTCCTGCTCACTACTACCGTCCTCACAAGCGCTAAGACGTTGCGGAGACGACCGCGGTTCCATTGGGCCTGAGATTCTTCTCATCGGCAGCGAGCTAGCCAGTCTTAGCTTGGCTCCTCGGTCACCGAACCTATGCTGAGGGCATCGAGGATGAACTGGGGCGGACGGGTTGGCCGGCCCTCACTATTGGCCATGCCAACTCGCACCTCTTGGGTGGTGAGCACAACATCATCACGAAGGATGCGCTGAGCCCACCGCGTGCTCGCACGGCCGATCTCACTCAACCAGGTCTCAACCACCAGGGTGTCTCCGGCAACCGCTGGCCGCTTGAACTTGGTTTGGAGTTCGACCACAACAAACTGATAGCCAGCCTCGGCCACTCGCTCCAACGGAATACCAGCATCGACTAGGGCCTCACTGCGGGCCACCTCGAAGTAGGTCACGTACACCGCGTGATTGACATGGCTATAGGGATCCAGCTCAGAGAATCGGACCTTGATTTCAGTCTGATGAGGCACTCCTCAGTCTTCCTCTGCTTGAGACTTCAGCTCCGACTGTGTGTCCGGTTGACGGAGATTCGCTGCTAGTCGAGGAAGCAGTTCAGCCAAGAATGCCACTTCTTCGCCATTCATCTGGTCAATGAGCGCTTCTCGCACCGCGACAACATGGTGGGCGGCAGCAGTCTCCAGCTTCTTGAAGCCGTCATCAGTCAAGCAGACAAAGAAAACGCGCCCGTCATCAGATGACCTCTCTCGCCGGACGAAGCCAGCAGCTTCCATACGGTCAACCCGCTGTGAGAGTCGGCTGGGAGACTGCACGACCTTCGAACCAAGCGCTGACATCTGCAGCTTTCGGTCATCGGCTTCAGAGAGATTCATGAGTACTTCGTAGTCGTCCAGGGCCAAGCCGCTACCGCTGCGCAGGTCCTTCTCCAACAAGGCGTGGACCCGCCTTGACGTATCTATCCAGCCCCTCCAAGCTCGTTGTTGATCCTGGTCCAGCCAAGGGGTTTCGGACATGGGCCATACCATAACAAACCAGGACTAAGGCGGAAGCAAGCACCCGAATTGATCTAGAACTCTCTGCATCTCACTCCAGTCCAACCAGTCACAAGTTGTTAGCCATCGTGCTCGTGACGATGGTGCAAGTCGGGAACGTGGGGGTGAGAATGACGTATGACCTCGTGCACATGGCCATGACTGTGGCGCTGGCTGGCCCCGAGCAATTGCTCTGGAGAATTCGTGTCGGGATCGTGCGTGTCGTGACTGTGCTGGTGATGGTCGTCGTGATCGTGCTCATGATCGTGCTCGAGCAGTACATGCGCGTGCTCATGCTCATGAGCTGAGTCCAGAGATACTGCGACTCCAGCGATGGCGAAGCCTGCAGCGATGAACTGGCTGGCTGTTGCCGCCTCACGGAGCGCAATCCATGCAACCAGGGCACCGATAAAGGGGGCAGTAGCAAAGATCACCTGCCCTCTGGCCGCACCAAGATCACGCGCCCCCTTGACCCACAAGGTGATCGAGATCCCGTAGCCAACCGCACCAATCACAAGGGCAGCCAGAACGGACCAAGGGCTGATCTGGCCCAGGTCGGACTTGCTGATCGTCAGAGCAAGGATGAGTCCAAGAAGGAGATTCCCGCCTCCAGCCAGGACGCCCTTAGCGAACACAACTTGTTCGGGTGAAAGACGCTGGATATTTGCCGTCACTCCATTGTCGAAACCCCAGGCGAGACAACCGCCAGCAATCAGCAAGGCTCCCGTGTTGATCTCCGCTCCTGGCTGCCAAACAAGAACAACTCCACCGAGGGCTACAAGCGCTGCACCCAGAATGACTCGCCTGCCAAGGTGCTCACGAAAGATGGTCGCAGCCAAGAAGACGGTCGCCACCAGCTCCAGGTTCAGCAAGATTGAGGCAGAGGCCGCGTTGGTCCTGGCCAGACCCGCGACCAACAAGGCAGGCCCAATCGCCCCACCTGCTACCACCGCAACCAGGAGTGGCCGCCACTCCTGGATCAGTGCCTCACGAGATGCTCCGCCACCCGTCGCCATGTGCTCCCGAGTTTGCCCGATGGCCGTTGGCAGAACCGCCAACGCTGCACCGACATAGAGGAGGCCAGCCAAGACGAGGACTGGCATCTCGTCGGACAAGAGCGAGACGACAGGGGCCGAAGCACCAAAGAATACGGCCGCCATTAGGCAGCGAGTCACACCAGCACGATTCATGGCGACCAGTATCGCTCAGACGCCAGCATGAAGCGAGCGACAAGGCCCCCTATGCTGGCCCCATGAAGCTGACACCCGTGAGGCTGAATTCGATAATGACAGGGCGAACACCATGAGTTCGTACACCTCCCCTGAGCATCACCCCGCATTCGAGGAATATTGCGAGACAATCTGGGAACTCACCGAAGACGGAGTCCGGGTCATTCAAGCCCGTCTGGCTGAACGATTGCAGGTTTCGCGGCCTGCCGTCTCGGAAATGACCAAGCGCATGGCCGAAGAAGGTCTCATTGAGACAAGCAGCGGAGAGATCCGGCTCACGGAATCCGGGATCAAGCTGGCAACCACCATGGTTCGTCGTCACCGCCTGGCCGAACGGTTCTTGACCGACATGCTCGGTCTATCGTGGGCCGCCGCCCACCACGAAGCTGGCAAGTGGGAGCACGTCATCAGCCCCGAAGTTGAAGAAGCAATCGCCAGCCGATTGAATAACCCAACCACCTGTCCTCATGGCAATCCCATTCCTGGCTCCACCTATGTCGAGCCCGACCTCGTTGCGTTGTCGGAGATCGAGCCCGGACAAAAGGTCACGGTAACTCGTATCCCCGAAGAGCTGGAGTTCGCCCCGGGCCTACTGGAGTTCCTGGAAGAAAACAGCCTCATTCCCGGAACCGATGCCAAGGTCATCGCCAAGTCCCCCGACGGTACGGCAACAGTCGAAGTCGAAGGTGAAATCATCGGCATCAGTGCCTTCACCGCCGAACGCATCCTGGTCACGACCTAGTCGCGAACTGCTCGCCTTCAGGTCTTGCGAAACACCTTGAACACGGCCGGAAAGTCGAACGAATAGCCGTCTCGGTGCTCACGCCCAATGGCGTGGAACAACTCATCGGCTCGATCCCGATTCTGGTCCAGCAAGGACCGCCGTTTGACATCGACGTCGACCATGTGTTTCTCCCACTGGGCAAAGTCTCGATAGACGTACTCCTGGATGAAGTCGCCCGAGGTCACGAGGTCGAATCCGAGATCTGGCACTTCCAACAACACGGCTTGCGCTTGGGCTCGAACAACCGTCTCATCGTCGATGAGACGTTGCAGTTCATGGCCTTGCTCGTCATAGGTAGGTTCCAAGACGAAGAGGGTTCCGCCCGACACAAGCACCCGGCGGGCCTCGACCATCGCCGGAAGCATTTGATCGACGGGTATGTGGTGGAGGGAACGAAAGAGAACAACAACGTCTGCGCTGGCATCGTCGACAGGAAGGCTTTGACCAACACCTTCTAGATAGTCGCCCGCATTCTCTTGATCACGGTCACGGGCCTGCTCCAGCACGTCAAGCCCACACTCGACACCAACGGGATCGGCCCCCTGCTCACGCAACCATCGAACAAGGCCACCAGAGCCAGCGCCGACATCAATAACTCGACGGCCTTCCAGCTCGACGTTATTCCGCAGGACATCGGTCGGTTGCTGGTAGTCGATCATGACTCAATCCTAGAGCCAGACCAGCACCGCAAAACGAAGAGAAGGGTCTGAGGCACTTGCCTCAGACCCCTCTCTTCATCAAACTGACGCGGGCCGAATGGCCCCTTACAGCCTGACCAAAAGCTTCTACAACACGTTTCTAGAGTGCTGGGATCCGCAGAACCTGGCCGACAAAGATCTTGTCGGGATCGCTCAGCATTGGCCGGTTGGCTTCGAAGATGACGGGGTACTTCATGGCGTCGCCATAGACCTCTTTTGCGATCTTGGACAGGGTGTCGCCACTGACGACCACATGCATGACCGACTCAGCATCAGCACCGTCAGGCAGGGTGATTTCGTCGTGCACCTGTCCAACACCGCTGGTATTGCCGATGAGCAAGATGGCCTTCTCACGAATGGCCTGAGTCGCTGCTTGTCCACTGATGGTGGCAACGCCGTCATCGAAACGCACGTCGAGATCTTCAATCTCGACACCGAGGGCAACGAGGTAGCGCTCAAGGCCAGCGGCCTTCTTGTTCTCCGCTAGACGTTCCTTCTGCTCTTCCTTGCGGTCAGCACTCTTGCGAGCTCGAACCTGCTTGGCCACGGCCGAAGCGCGAGCATCAGAAGCAGCTTCCATCTTGGCGTTGCGGGCGGCCTTTGAGGCGGCTTCAGCCATGTCGGCCTTCTCAGCCTTTTCGTCAGCGGAGTCGCCAATACCGATCTTCGCGCCGGCTTCTTTCACAAAATCGAATACACCCATGTTCACTTCTTCTTTCGCTCGAATTGTCTGCTCACTGAAGGAGCCCTTCCGACCGTAGCCCAACAGGGGCAATCGCGCTCACCCGACGATGAAACATGCGTCACAGGAAATTGGGAACGACGATGAGTCCCCGTTGCTGACCTTGCTCGCCAATGGGATCCCTTTCATTACAGAGGCACGCTATCTATTGCCGCCAAAACAGGCTAGAGCAACAACCTCCGGCGCTAGGAGGTTGGTCGAGCGGCAATCGCACTCAGAACGTCGTCCAACCCTTCGGCGTAGCTGACGAGATCCCACCCGGGCCGGTTACCCCCTAGAGGCTTGCTGAAACCGTGTTCCAACGCGGCGAGAACTCCAGAATTGGCCCACCACTGAGGTGAATCCGGCGGATCAAGAAACACCATGGGACTGGGCGGTCCGAACGTCCGGTAGGCGTTCTGTGCTGCGTCCTGAAATACTTCTTGCAGGGTCCCAGGACCTCCCCGAACAAAGACGATGCCTCCCAAGGCAATGGCCAGCAATCCGTCCTCTCGCTCACTATTGGAGAAGTACTTGGCGATCTGGGTGGCGAAAGGATTGGATGGTTCGTGCCCGTAGAACCAGGTTGGGACCGACAGATTCTCATGCGGCTCCGGGATGCTGGCCATTACTTCTAGCGAAACCGAGACGAAGGCGTCGGGGTCGGCGGCAAACTCCGGGACGGTGGCCAGAAGGTCGATTCGCTTGTCAACTTCTGATTCGCCCATGGCCGAGGTAACTGCGCCAAGGTTGGCTGCTTCCATTGCCCCGGGGCCGCCGCCCGTGGTGACGCAATAACCAGCCAATGCCAAGTTGCGACCCAGCGATACCGCCTGGCGATAGCCCACCGAGCCCCGCACCAGGGCGTGGCCGCCCATCACCCCAACCAGTGTCTTGTTGGCCCGAAACTCATTGAGCGCAACCGTGATGCCGTGATCGTGGAGTCGCTGAGCCAGCTCCTCTACTGGAGGGATTGGGGGACCGCCGCTGATCCTGGCTCGGCGATAGATCTCCTGGTCCAGGCTGTCGGCAAACCCGGAGGTGCCACCGTTGCCAATACTGTTCGAACTGCCAGGATGATTGGGGTACAGGGTTTCTGCGGTGTAGAGCGAAGCCGGAGTCGGATCATAGGGCAGCTGACCGAGTCGGCCCCGGAGTTGCTCAATCAGTAGATCGACTTCGCGAACCCACTCAGTCGTTGATCCACCAGTTGAACCAGAACCTTGGCTTGTCATCCGGCCAGTCTGCCTCAGGCAGACCGAGTCCACTCGCTGGACTATTCGGGCTTGGCTGTTCCCTCACCAGACTGGGCTGCCGGGGGCACGGGGGCAGGGGGCCCTGAGGCAGACGGTGCTGGGGCAGGAGGTGCTGATGTACCGGGTGCAGGTGGAACTGGGTTGTTCGCGGTATTAGTCAGATTGGTAAGTGGTTCGACCTGCTTGCCCAGCTTTCGTGCCTTGGCCTTCTTGGGACGGTTGTTCCACCACCTGCTGAGGAAGAAGAGTGCGATCAGGAAGGGGATCCATGGCAAGGCAACGCCTGCAAGCAAGACCAGAACGGTGATCACGTACTTGAGTGCATCCCAGCTCTTGGACAATCCGTCGGAGAATGTCGGCACCGACTCGTCACGATTCACGATCAGTCTCAGCTCATCTCGTCCACCGATGCCTTCGATGTCAAGCGAGTTGCCAAGCTCATCGGTCGGCACGGCACCGACCTGGCCCAGAACGGCAACCCGGTCCGGGTCAGCCATAACTTCGACGTACAAGGTCAGGTGATCACCCGGAGCCAGAGGCTTGTCCAGCGAACCTTCTTTGACCTCTAGGAAGTCGTCCTGATCCAGCTTCATCTGGCCGTCTCGAAGGCTGAAGTCACTGAGGTAGGTGTCGCCGGTATTGCTCAGTCGATAGCAGAGGGTGACGAGATCATCCTCATCAGTGGTGAGGTCATCATCACCGTCACAGGTTGTTCCACCGTCGTGGCCGCCATAGGCCGTAACATCAACTTCCAGCACTGGACCTGGGACCTTTTCGGTAAAGACCACGGTGATGGTGGCCAGCGCCGCCTGGGCCTGGATCGTTCGCAGCTGGCCCCGCAGAAGCTCCAATTCGGTCTCTCGCTCGTGTAGTGAACTTTCCATGGTGGTTATCGTCGCCACATCGTTCGCCTGGGAAAGGAACCCCCGCAGCACATTGACGCTTTCCTCTTTGGTGCGAATCTGGCTATCCAGGTCCACTACCCGACCGGTCACATCATCTGCCGTGACCGTCTGGCCACGAAGGAAACCCAACGCCGACAACTCGTTCAAAACCTTCTGGAAATCCTCGGGGTCCACCTTGAAGGTTAGAGAACTGCGAGCCTCACCTTCAATTGAGGTCTCCTGGCCAAAGACGAATCCGCCAAAGCTCTCGATCAAGATGGTGGCCTCGTTGGACGCAGCCAGAACATTCTCGACCTGAAGGTGCATGGTGGCTCGACGGATGACGGTCCGGATGACCGGGTTGGCCTCCGGTTCGGCTTCGTTTAGCGCCTCATCGGGCACTGTTTCATCAACCGCTGCCTCATCATCCTGAAAGCTTGCGGGAACAGCCGTCGCTTCTGGTGTCGGAGAGTCTGACATCTCGAACTCTTCAGCACTGTCCTCGTTGCTGCCCGCATCACCACCGTCAATCGCTGCACCCACCTCTTCGAACTTGTCCGACGAGGAAGCGTCAGTACCGTAGTCTTCAGCGGCGCTACAGGAGGCGGCAACCAGGCCAAGCCCCAAGAGGGCGGCGGCAAGTTTCTTTGTCAGTCCAGTGATTCTCATAGCTCGTGTCCCTATCCAGTCCGCAAGCAGAATGTGTCATCGCTCGATGCTCAAAAGCACAAGGCTCAAAAGCTCGATGGTCCGATAGCTCGTCGGCGACTATGACGTGAGCGCTGCCGCCTCAGTTCCTTTGACACCAATCGGCAACAAAGCCGTCATTGTGTGAAGTCGGACGAAAAACTTCGGCTTGGGAGTTCAGCTAGCTGGTGCGTCGAACAATCAACTTGGTCGGAGAAACGACCCGCTCTGGCTCAAATAGTGACGAATCGCCGGCCCGCCGGACACTAGAAAGGGCCATTCGGGCCGCAGCTGCTCCGATCGCTTCGACATCTTGTCGAATCGTGGTCAGCCCGAAGATTTCCGAAATGTCATGATCATCAAAGCCGATAATGGCAACATCATCCGGAGCAGACAGTCCTTGGCATTGCAGTTCGTGCAGGGCACCGAAAGCCATCTCATCACTGAGGGCAAAGACGGCGGTCGGTGGCTCATCCAGGGCCAGCAACGCCCGCATCGCATCACGCCCGCCATCAACGGAGAAACCACCCGATATCTGCAAATCTGGAAGCCATTCGATTCCGGCGTCAGCGAGGGCCTCGAAGAACCCCTGCTCGCGATAGAGGGGAACCCGAAACTGCCCGACCAAGGGGTCTCCCTTGAGCAACGCAATCCGTCGGTGGCCTCCAGCAATCAGGTGCTCGGTCGCTTCGCGGGCCGAGTTCAACTCATCCAGACGAACGGAGGAGAATTGGGCGAGCTCAGTTCCAATCGTGACAACAGCAGCTCCGGAATCGGCCAACCGCTCGGCTTCTTCTTCAAAGAGAGAGATATCAACCAAGATGACGGCGTCGCTGCGACGCCACCAGGCACCTCGCCCGGCGACAAAGCGCTTCCGTTCCTGCTCATCGGTGACCGCATACAGCAAGAGGTCGAACTCAGATTCCTTCAAGACTGCTTCTATACCGGCGACCACCTTGGCGCAATACCACGCATCAAGAACGGGAACGGCCACAGCAACGGTGCGAGTCTTTCCGGCGGCCAATCTGGAAGCGGTCGGATCGACGACATAGTGCAGCTCCTGGGCAACATCCAGCACCTTCTGCCTGGTCGACGGAGCCACGTTCGGCAGATCACGCAAAGCACGACTCACCGTTGCCACCGACACTCCAGCCGCGTTGGCAACATCTTCAATGGTGAACTTTGTGGCGGCGCCGTTGAGGCGCAGGCCATTGGATTTCTGGTCGATTCGGTTTACTTGATCCATCGAGTGGGAAATCCTACTGCCCACCTCCCTGCGAACCAAAAGCAGCCGCCTCCCTGCCAACCAAAAGCAGCCACCTCCCTGCCAACCAAGACGACCACTTAGAGGGGCAAGGACTGCCCTTCATGGGACAGCAACCAGGCCTTGCCCTCCAACCCTCCGGCGAATCCGGTCAGGGATCCATCAGCTCCAATGATTCGATGACAGGGCAGCACGATCGAAATCGGATTCTTGCCATTGGCCGACGCGACCGCTCGCACGCTCTTGGGTCGACCAAGAGCTTCGGCTTGCCGGCCGTAGCTGGTGGTCTGGCCGTAGGGAATGTCAGCCAAAGCCAGCCACACCTCGCGCTGAAATTCGGTTCCAACTGGATCCAGAGCAAGATCAAAGGCTTGGCGCGAGCCAGCGAAGTACTCATCCAACTCAAGCACTGCCTGGTCCAGGATTGGCGAGGGCCCGGCTTCGGTTGGCCCAAGCTTCACCCGGCCACGCTCTTCATTGTCATTGGGCCAGAGAATTGCTCGCAGTCCCTTCTGACTAGCCACCAGGGTCAGGGTGCCAACCGGCGACACATATGTCGACGTCGTCAACACTTCACTATCAGCCATCGTTTCTCTCCTTCAATGGTTTAGCGGGTGAGGGTTTAGCGGGTGAGGGTGTACCGGGTGAGCCGCTTGGCTGGGAAGCGTATTCGGCCCACAAATGGTGCATGACGTAGGATCGCCACGGCCTCCATCGCTCCGCCGCCTTCTGCAGTTCTTCGGCCTCACTTGGCAGACCAACCGTCTCGGCGGCTCGCCGCAGGGCGAGGTCACCAGAGGAGAATTCATCCGGTCCGTGCAAAGCGCGAAGGGCAACGATGGTCGCTGTCCAAGGGCCAATTCCCTTGATGGCGCAAAGCCTGACTTTGGCTTCTTCTCGATCAGCAGCCGGGCTCAAGTCCAGATCACCCGACGCGACAGCTTGGGCTACGGCTACCAGCGCATTGGCCCGCGATTTCGGCAGACCCAACTTCTCCGGATCCAAACCAGCCCAGGTTGCGGAAGTCGGGAACACCCGGGTTAGTGAGCCGACCTCACCTACCGAAGCAGCCAACGGTTCGCCGTGGGCCGCAACCAGTCGAGCGCACACTGCGCGACCACTGGCCAAGGAGACCTGTTGATGGAGAACGGCTCGGACGGCCGAGTCGATCCCATCAACATCCCCAGGGGCCCGCACCCCAGGGCGCGAATCCAACAAGGAGACGAGGCCTGCGTCTTGGCCAAGATCAGCACGAATCACTCGCGGATCGGCATCAAGGTCCAGCAGGCGTCGACAGCGTTGGATAGCTTGTTGCAGGTCACTCAGGCTGGTCAGGAGGAATCGAGCCTCGATCGCTGTCTCATCTGGTCGTGGCGCCACCAATTCGACAACTGCTGGCCCGCCCTCAAGCCGCAGACTTCTCCGGTATAGCGAGCCGTCGACCTCTTCAATTCCGGGAACGGCATGAGCGGCAAGCCAAGCCCACAAGGTTGTCGCATCCAGGGGCGGACGAAAAGGCAAGCGCACACTCAACCAGTCTCCGTCCATGAGTTCTTGTTGGGTCGAGCCGGTCTTGCGTCTTGATTTGCGCAGCTTGGTTGGTGAGGCAGCAAAGACCTCTCGCACGGTGTCGTTGAACTGGCGGATGCTGTCAAACCCAGCGGCAAAGGCAATATCGGAGAACGACATTGCCGTCCCCTCAATCAAGACTCTGGCTGCCCGCGCCCTGCGAGCCCGAGCCAGCTGGATGGGCGTTGCTCCGACCTGACTGACCAGAAGTCGATTCAGATGACGGCTACTCACGGCCAGTTGCGACGCAAGTCCTTCGACACGGTGGCGGTCAATGACACCATCCTCGATGCCGCGAATAGCCCGGGCCACCAGGTCGTCCCGGCGATTCCATTCCGGCGAGCCGGGGGTGGCGTCGGGAGCACAGCGTTTGCAGGCTCGAAATCCTTCAGCCTGGGCCGAAGCTGGGGTGGCGAAGAACCGCATGTTCGATCGCTTCGGGCGGACAGGCGTTGGACAGCTCGGTCGACAATAGATACCGGTGGACGTGACACCAATGGTGACCCAGCCATCAAAACGAGCATCCCGACTCTCGACAGCCAACATCCAAGCCTCAGTACTGGACTCGGTGCTGGGTCCGTTACTGGATTCGGTCCCGGCGTTGGCAGAATTGCCATCCTCAGTTGCGACAGTCGCCCTGTTGGCGTTCATCTTCATGCTCGCCATTGTGCCCGATACCGCCAGCTACTACTAGCGGAAATCAGACATCTCGGTCGGACGAACAACTAGCTCAACGAGAGGCGATGAGTTCGATCTCGATGTCGGCTCCAAGAGGGAGCGAAGCGACTCCGATGGTGGTCCGAGCGGGGAACGGCTCGGTGAACCGCTTGGCATACACCTCATTCATGGCGCTGAAGTCGTCCATATTGGTCAAAAAGACATTGACCTTGACCACATCGTCAGGACCGAGCCCACCGTCTTCTAGTACGGCAAAAAGGTTGTCGAAGCACTGGTTGGTTCGATCACCAACTGAGCCTTCGGCCAGCTTGCCTGTCGCTGGATCGATTGGGGTCTGGCCCGAACAGAACACCATCGGGTCAGCATCGACACCGTGACTGTAGGGCCCGACGGCCGACGCGGTTGGACTGGTCAGTGGCTTGCGCATGAAGACAACCGTAGCGGTCCTCGCCGTGGCAGGAACGACCGCTCTCCTGCTTTCCACTCACCCCTCAGCTAGTCCCTCAGGACGTCAACATCATGAGGGTGACTCTCTCGTAGACCGGCCCCAGTAATGCGGGTGAGGCGGGTCCGAAAGCGCAAGTCATCAAGCGTGGCTGCTCCGGCGTAGCCCATTCCTGAGCGCAAGCCGCCAACGAGCTGCGCAACCAGTTCAGAAAGCTGACCGGCGTAGCGCACCCTGGCCTCAACCCCCTCGGCAACATGCTTGCCCTGGGTCTGAGCAGTGCCATAACGATCGGCTGCTCGGCCTCTCATCGCTCCGGCCGAACCCATGCCCCGGTAGGTCTTCCACATTGCGCCATCAACCAGTTCCAGGTCACCGGGAGCTTCGTCACAACCAGCCAACGCGTTCCCAAGCATGACGGCGTCAGCTCCAGCAACGAAGGCCTTGACGATGTCACCCGACGTCACCACTCCCCCGTCGGCAATGATGGGAACCTTGCGTCCAACGGTGGCTTCAATGGCGCGAGCAGCCTGCACACACTCATGGATGGCGCTCATCTGAGGCATGCCGGACCCGGCAACGATTCGTGTCGTGCAGATGGATCCTGCACCGACCCCAACCTTGATGATGTCAGACCCGGCTTCAACCAAGGCTTGCACACCCTCACGGGTTACAACATTGCCGCCAACCACTGTCAAGGACGGCCAGCCCTTCTTAATGGTCCGTACGGCTTCGACCACTCCAAGGGTGTGCCCATGAGCGGTATCGATGACAAGCATGTCCACTCCCGCTTCGGCCAATGCGCCGACTCGTTCGCTCACGTCGCTGACACCCACAGCTGCTCCGACGCAGAGGCGCCCTTCAGAGTCGAGGGTGGCGTTGGGCTTTTCCAGCCGTTTGGAGATGTCCTTGACGGTGATCAAGCCTTGCAAAACGCCAGCGTCATCGACCAGGGGAAGCTTTTCGATCCGGTACTTGTGCAGAACCTCGACCGCTTCGTCCAGGGTGGTCCCTACCGGGGCGGTGACCAGATTCTCGCTGGTCATGAAATCGGTGACACAGCGGGCCTGGTCCTCGGGTCCGCAGAACCGGACATCACGATTGGTGAGGATGCCAACCAGCTTTCCGACCTGGTCGCAGATGGGCACGCCACTGATCTTGTGTCGAGCCATCAGCACCTCAGCATCAGCCAAGGTAGCTTCCGGGCCGAGACTGATCGGGGCGGTGATCATTCCCGACTGGGCTCGCTTGACCTGATCGACCTGCACCTGTTGCTCCTCGATGCTGAGGTTGCGATGCATGATGCCGATGCCACCCTCGCGCGCCAGCGAGATGGCAAGCGGGGCTTCGGTCACCGTGTCCATGGCCGCCGACATGAGCGGCACACGTAGGACCAGATCGCCAAGGGTGGTGGTGGTGTCCACGTCATGAGGTAGGACCTCACTCCAGCCGGGCACAACCAGAACATCATCGAAAGTCAGCGACTCGAAATGGTCGAAGAGGCCGTCGTTCATCGGTAGGTCGCTCATCTACTGTCCTTCATATCTGGCCCTTTACCTATCTTCATTGCTCGTTCTCTGTTGAGGCTAGAGCCATGGCGATGCCTTCAATCAGGAGGCGATGCTCTACCTCGTGCATTCGTTTCTCGAATCGCTCAAGAGTGTCGTTCTCCTCGAACAAGACGGCTTCCTGCGCAATTACCGGGCCGACATCGACACCCTCATCCGGGACCCAGTGCACCATGACTCCCGACCCCAGAAACCCAGTCTCCTGAAACCCGGCAAAGGCCCGCTCGATGGCATCGGTGCCAGGAAAGGTGCCAGGCAAGGCTGGGTGGAGATTGATGACGGGGAATCGGTCGAGAAAGTCCGATGTCAAGATGCGCATCCAGCCAGCCAGGATCACCAGATCCGGCTGATAGCTGGCCACAATGTCAGCTAGCGCCACGCAATACGAGGCCCGGTCTCGGCCGTCACGCTCAACCACCACGGCAGGCACACCAGCCGATCGGGCTCGTTCTAACCCAAAGGCCTCGATCTTGTTCGAGACAACGGCGATTACTTCGGCCGCCGGGTCAACGGCTAAGCGTCCCGACTCACAGGAATCCAGAATCGCTTGCAGATTCGTGCCTCCACCGGACACCAGCACCACAAGCCGCTTCTTCACCAGGACCTACTCAAGAGAGAACAGGAGCTACCCATAAGGGACAGCCCACTCAAGAGAGTACGACGCGGTCAGTGCCGGAGGCATCAACCGCACAGTCAACCAGCCGACCAATCAGCCAGGTTGTCTCTGGAATCAGAGCCTGCACCGCCGCGGCATGATCGGCGGCGACAACAACAATCATGCCGATTCCGCAGTTCAAGATCTGGTGTGCCTCGGTCAGACCAAGCCCGGCCTCATCAATCAAGAACTGGAACAGGGGCGGCGTCGGCCACGAAGCCGTATCGATCTGCGCACCAACGCCCGGGGGCAAGATGCGAGGCAGATTGTCAATCAGACCACCACCGGTGATGTGGGCGAGGCCGTCAATCAATTCTTCATCCAGCGCGTCGACCAGCACCGGGTGATAGTTGCGATGCACGGCCAGCAAGGCGTCCCCAATGGATTCGCCATCACCACCGGGCAATGGATCATTGAGATCCATATCGGCAACCACCTTGCGGGCCAGGCTGTAGCCGTTGGTATGCAGTCCGGATGAGCCAACACCAATGAGCACATGTCCGGCAACAATCCCCGGCCGAGGCAGGAGCTTGACTCGATCAACGGCCCCAATCAAGGTTCCGGCAATATCAACGGCCCCATCAACCAGCACACCAGGCATCTCAGCCGTCTCGCCACCAAGCAGGACGCAACCAGCTTCACGACAAGCCTCGGCCATGCCATCAACAATGCGGCCAACGATCTCGGGGTCCAACTTTTCCGAAGCCACGGTGTCCAGGAAGAAGAGGGGCTCGGCCCCCTGCACCAGGACATCGTTCACACCATGGTTGACAATGTCCGCTCCGCAGCCTTCCCAACGATCCAGCTGCTCCGCCAGCAGGGTCTTGGTTCCAACACCGTCGGTGGTGGCAACCAGCAGTGGCTCGTCCATCTTGGTCAGGCGGCAATATCGAATACTCCACCAAAGCTGCCCAAGCCAGAAACCACACGCTCATCATGGGTGCTCTTGACTGACGCTCCGATGCGAGCGGTTGTTGCTGCCCCGGCCGTCAATGAAACCCCAGCGCTGGCATAGGTACTAGCGGTTCCTGACTCTGGACTGGCTGAATCTGCACTGGCTGAATCTGGACTGCCTGAATCTGTCATCACATGTCTCCATCCGATATCGGGTCGGGCGAAAAGCCCATCACCGGTGAGTTGTTCAACCACGCCATAACTGGCGGAAAGGGCCTGGGATAAATCATTCCCGACAGCCACGATATTCAGGACCCGGCCACCTGTTGAAACCAAGCCTTCGTCCCCCAGTCTGGTTCCGGCATGAATCAGCTGAACGCCGGTCGGGACCTCGACATCGGGGATGGCGACACCCTTGATCGGGTCCGCTGGGTAGCCCTCGGCGGCAACGACAACGGTGGCCGCGCTCAATTCTGTCTTGATCTGGACCGGACTCCAGCTCTGGTCGGTCGCCGCCTTCCAGAGCACTTCCAGCAGATCGCTGTCAATCAGCGGCATGAGGACCTGGGCTTCTGGATCACCAAAGCGGCAGTTGTACTCAACGAGCCGGGGACCAGCGGGAGTCAGCATGATCCCGGCATAGATCACACCGACATAGGGAGTGCCTTCCGCCGCCATCCCTCGGGTGACCGGATCAAGGAAGGTGGCGACCAGGTCAGCCACAAAGGCCTCATCAAATCCAGGGACTGGAGCGAAGGCTCCCATGCCACCGGTATTTGGGCCAGTATCACCGGCACCAACTCGCTTGTGATCCTGAGCCGTCAGGCCGCCGAGCGGATCCGTTTGTGTAGCCGAGCTGATCCCGAAAAGGGATAGCTCCTCACCTGTCATTCGCTCTTCAAGCAGGACCGTACTTCCGGCCTGGCCCATCGAGCCATCAACAAGCATCTCGCGAATGGCTTGCTCAGTTTCAGCCCGACCCTCAGGAATGACCACTCCCTTGCCCGCAGCCAAGCCATCGGCCTTGACCACGATGTCAAAGTCAATCGTGTCCAGCCAGGCCAGAGCTTCATCCAGGTCAGCAAAGACTGCGGTCTCGGGCCCGGGAATGCCGTGCCGCCGAGCAAACTCTCGGGTGAAGGACTTCGAACCCTCCAGCCGGGCTGCCGCCGCGCTCGGACCGAAGCAGGCAATGCCAACCCCGCTCAAGACATCGGCCAAGCCCTTAACCAGCGGGACCTCTGGTCCTACGACAACCAGGTCAACGCCTTCTGTCTGGCAGAAGGAAACCACAGCCTCATGGTCAGAAATATCGCACGAGTCGATGTCGACATTGCTTACCCGGGGGTGGCCCGTGGCGGTGCCAGGATTACCGGGAGCAACCAATAGTCGCTCAAGCAGGGGCGAAGTGGCCAACTTGTTGGCCAGGGCATGCTCTCGGCCACCCGACCCGATGAGCAGAGCCGTGATCATGTCAGGCACTAAAATTCCAAGAACCGGGGCCCACTAGCCAAGCACCCCATCAAAGCGTTGCTTGGAACTCATGAGCGAAAGCTGGACGGGAACGGGATACGAACCGGTAAAACAGGCATTGCAATAGCCGTCATCACGACCAATGGCCGTCATCATGTTTTCGAGGGAGAGATAGCCCAGGCTGTCGGCGCCAATATGGTCACAGATCTCGGGCACCCCGAGTTGGTGAGCAATCAGTTCGTCATGGGTTCCCATATCAACGCCAAAGAAGCACGGGTGAGCAATAGGCGGACACGTGATTCGCACGTGCACCTCGGCCGCGCCAGCGTCTCGCAAGAGACGCACAAGCGGCCCAGCCGTTGTACCCCGCACAATCGAGTCATCGACCATGACCACACGCTTGCCAAACAGGTTGTCCGGGAGGGTGTTGAACTTGAGAGCCACGCCCTGACGGCGAAGCTCATCGGTCGGCTCAATGAAGGTGCGCCCGATATACCGGTTCTTCACGAACCCTTCGGTGTAGGTGATGCCCGACTCAGCGGCGTAGCCAATGGCCGCAGGCATGGAACTGTCCGGAACTGGCAACACAATGTCGGCATCGACCGGATGCTGCTTGGCCAGCTCGGCGCCAAGGCGCTGGCGAACCTGGTGGATGCTCTTGCCATCCCAGACCGCATCGGGGCGGGAGAAGTAGACGTGCTCAAAGGTACAGCGAGCCTGGGTACTGTTTGGTTTCACCCCCTGATGGGAGCGGGCGACCTGGCCCTGTAATACGACGATCTCGCCCGGTTCAATCTCTCGGATATTGTCGCAACCAACCGTCTGCAATGCTCCGGTTTCAGAGGCAACGACATGGCCGCCCGATGACAGCCGGCCGATCGACAATGGCCGGAATCCCCAAGGGTCGCGGGTGGCGATGACCTTGCCCGCACACAAGATGACCAGGGAGAACGCTCCCTGCCATTGGGGCATCACCGTAGCCAGGCGATCTTCCCAAGTCTCTCCCTCCGTTGCCGCCAACATCAAGGCCAGGACTTCAGAATCGCTGGATGACTGCAGGCCAGCGCCGCGTTCCAATAGCTTGGAACGAAGCTGGTCGGCGTTCACCAGATTGCCGTTGTGAGCAATGGCTAGCGGCCCATGCATGGTCTCAACCACATAGGGCTGCACATTGCGATCCGAATTTGCACCCGTGGTTGAGTAGCGGGTGTGGCCAATGGCCAATCCACCAACGAGGGGCTCGAGCTTCTTGTCGTTGAAGGCCTGGCTGACGAGGCCCTGCGCCTTGTGCACCCGGATAGCACGGCCGTCAGAGACAGCAATTCCGGCCGCTTCTTGACCTCGGTGCTGGAGTGCGTACAGTCCAAAAAAGGCCGTTCGTGCGGCGTCGTTCCCCGTGGCGGAAACACCAAGCACTCCACATTCTTCCTTCGGATGATCTAAACCCAGCACGTCACTCATCTCGATACCCCGTCGCCCGTGTTCTCGTTCATTCCTCGACTGCTGCTGTCTGCTCAGTTGTTGTCTGCTCGGCATTTGGCTGCTCAGTGTCGGCGTTCATGACTCGCTCGGCGGCCGCCGCCTGATAGTCACGGATGCGCTGGCGAAGGGCTGGGTCATGCAAGCCAAGGATCTTGGCGGCCACAATCGCTGCGTTGGCGGGCAGCAAGGCTGTCGCTGGGGCCACTCCGGGCGGTGTTCGCAGGCTAGAGAGGATGTCGAGGCCAGAGAACGAATTGGATGCAGGTGGGCAGGCAATGACCGGCGACTGCACATTGGCATCTGTGAGCCCAGACAAGGCGTCGCTCATGCCAGCAACGGTGATGAATACGGTTGGGTCTGGGTCATTGTCGTAGTCGTGCAACAAGGTCAGCACATGCTCAGGGACTCGGTGGGCCGAGCCGACTCGCCGCACATAGGGCACCTTAAGGGAGTCCAGTACGGCAACGATCTTGTCCACCCATGGTGCATCAGATCCCGATCCAGACAAGACGACAACCCGCATAACTACAACACTCCTACCGCAGCCAAATTGGTGTTGATTCGTTCAGCCGCTGGTTGCGCCCCAGGCTCAAACGATTGTCCCGTTAGTTCTTCGAACAGCTTGACATAGCGAGCCGTCGTTGCTTCCCACACCGAATCGGGAAGGACCGGCGGTGTTCCGTCACCCCGATAGCCAATCTCACCGAGGTAGAGACGCACTGGCTCCTTGTCGAAGCTCTCCGGAGTCTTGCCGCTGGCAATGCGCTCATCCAAACCGTCGATGGCCCAAAAACGGGACGAGTCCGGCGTATGCATCTCGTCGATCAGGAGCAACTCACCACTGGGTGACAACCCAAACTCGTACTTGGTGTCGGCCAGGACGAAGCCAGCTTTCTCTGCCACTTCGACGCCCCGTTGGAACACCGCTAGCGCGACTCGCTGCACTTCTTCCCACAAGGCTGGCTCGACCAGTCCGGACTCAGCTACTTCTGCACACGTGATCGGCTCGTCGTGTCCACCGGCCTGGGCTTTGGTAGTCGGGGTGATAAGTGGGGTCGGCAACGATCCATGATCGGGAATGCCGTCTGGCAACTCATAGCCATAGAGCACCCGCTCGCCTTGTTGGTAGCGAGGCAAGACCGAGGTTGAGGTTGATCCCGTGAGCCGACCGCGAACGACGACTTCCACCGGAAGCGGCGATGCGTCAACGGCAATCAAACAGTTGGGGTCTGGTACCGAAATCACGTGGTTGGACACAATGTCAGAGGTCTGCTCAAACCACCACGCGGCCAGCTGGTTGAGCACCTGTCCCTTGTGTTGGGCTGCCCCGATCACCTTGTCGAACGCACTCAGCCGATCGGTGGTAACTAGAAGGCGCCGCTGGTCAGGCAGGCTCCAAGTTTCGCGAACTTTGCCGGTCAAATGCCCAGGCAAGTTCAGCGCGACGGTCTCCAAGGTCCCCACAATGGTCACGGCTAACAGGATGGACCGCAGGAGTCCAAAGTCATCACATTCTGAGAACATTTATACAAAAAGTCTGGATATGTGCCTGCCGTGAGACTCGCCCTAAGGTGATTCGAATGAGTAGTTCTTCCAAAAGCCAGCCACGGCCAATCATCATCGATACTGACCCGGGACAAGACGATGCCGTCGCCATCATGTTGGCCCTGGCCTGCCCACAAGAACTTGACGTACTTGGCATCACCGCAGTTGCGGGCAACGTGCCGCTGCCACTCACCCTGAAAAACGCACTTTCAATTGTCGAACTCTGCCAGCGTGATGACGTCCCCGTCTACGCCGGTTGCGATCGCCCGCTGGCCCGGCCCTTGGTCACCGCAGAATATGTACACGGAGCAACCGGCCTGAATGGCTCAGGACTAGGCGACCCGACCTTGAAAGCCGCCAGTGGGCATGCCGTCGACTTCATCATCGACACCCTGCTTGGGCACGATCAACAAGATCGCGATCAAAAGGTCACCATTTGCGCCCTCGGCCCGCTCACCAATATTGCCACCGCCTTGGAGCGAGAGCCAGCAGTCATCGATCAGATCGAAGAGATCGTCATGATGGGCGGCGGCCTCTTCGAAGGGGGGAATGTCACCCCGAGCGCTGAGTTTAATATCTATGTCGATCCACAAGCCGCAGCCATTGTGTTCGCCAGCGGACTACCACTGGTCTTGATGCCACTGGATGTGACCCACAAGGCACTGACTACTCCCGAACGCCTGGAGGAATTCCATGCCCTCAATTCACCGGCAGGCGACTGTGTTGCAGGCATGCTCGGATTCTTTGAGCGCTTCGACGTTGAGAAATACGGAAGCGTTGGCGGGCCGCTGCACGACCCCACGGTAATCGCCTATCTGTTGGCCCCAGAAATCCTCACTGGCCGACAATGCAATGTTGAGATTGAGACCGAGTCCGAACTCACGATGGGAACAACTGTCATCGATTGGTGGAACGTCACGAACCGTCCGAGCAACTGCCTAGTTCTCGGTGATATTGACGCCGAAGCCTTCTTTGCCCTGCTGGTCAGTCGAATTCGTCACCTCGGCCGGTAGCGGGGCTTAGAAAAAGCCGCTCAAGCTTGCCTCGATTGTGCCGATTTAGAGAACACCGCACCGCAGCGCAAGATCTCAGGTCGTGTCTGAGTTATCGGAGTGAGCATTCCAGTGAGAAATCCAGTGACGGATCAACCGGAGGACCAATCGCTACACGATGGGGCCCGGCTCCTCGCGCTCGCTACCTCACTTGCTCAAGCCGACTCGGCATTTGTGATGTATCAGCTTGTTGGACGCTACATCCGTCTCCATTCGAGTACCGACCTGGCTTCAATCTGCATTATCGATCCGTCCGATCCTGACGTCTTCGAAGCCGTTGCCCTCACTGGTTCCGACGGCACTGGTTCCGACGGCACTGGTTCCGACGGCACTGGTTCCGATAGCGCTCGACCAGACAGCGCTGAATCTGAAACTTGGTCCTCTGCTCCCTCGACTCCAGCATCGGAACGAGGCGGCATACGGATGCCGCTCGAACAGACTCTGGTTGGCGAGGTAGTCGCTACCGGCGAGCCCCAGCTCTGGACCCTGGAAAGCAGCAATGACAACGAGAGGAGTTCACTCCTCGCAGAAGGTGTAGTCGCCGCCTTCATCGCCCCGATCCGGTGCGAGCAGACGCGATACGGCACCCTAAATATTGGGTACGTGCAGGATCCTCGCGATGACTACCCGTTCCAAGATCTGCTTATTCGGCTTTCGGAGCTCTTGGGTTGCCAACTCGCGAGGTTGGAACGACAAAACGAAATTACTTCCCAGAGTGACACTCGCCACCATCGGGCTTCTGAACTTGAGAAGCTTCACAGCCTCGAATCTGTCCTCGCCACTGCGGACAGCCTGGAAGAAGTCATTGGCATCTTGTCTGCCAACCTGGCTCGTCTGGTGGACGTCAGCTACGTCAGTTTCACCAAGATCACTTCCAGTCCCAACAACTCGATCGTCTATGAAATCCACGGATCCAGCGCCGTGCGGATCGATACAAGCCTTTCCGTCGGCGAACAAATATTCCGACGCCAAATTGCCAGTGTCGAGCCACATCTCACTCCCAACAAGGGCACATCGGGGCTCATGGCCACGTCGAAGCCGGTAAAACAAGCTCGATCCTCGGCGGAGCCGGCGACAGCCCTCAACCTCACTGTCTTCGTTCATGGAACCGGAATCGGCACGCTCAACATCAGTAGCTCCCGGCCAGGAGGTGTGTCAGCCGCAGATCACAAAACCCTTGCCGCCGTTGCCACCTTCATGGGCGCAACCCTGCAACGAATCGTAACCCACAACGAACTTGTCTTTGTTGCCAACCACGACCACCTCACTGGGCTTATCCGTCATCGTATGTTCGAGGCCGAGCTTGAGGCGGAGATTCAACGCGCCGTCGCCATCAAGTCTCCCGACGACAGTGATCACCCACAGTCAGCCCTGTGCTTTATCGATATCGACCACTTCAAGCTCATCAACGACGCCGATGGTCACAACGCCGGCGACAAGCTTCTGCGAGACATTGGCGCCAGAATCAGTCGATCGTTAGGCGGAGACGACACCCCATCAAGGTTGGGCGCCGACTTCGTTGTGCTTCTACGGGGGCGAACGCCCAAGCATCACAGGCAACTCTGCCAAGAGATTGCGACATCAATCTCGGCCATGCCGTTCATCTTCAACGGCCGCGTCTTCGAGGCCACCGTTAGCATTGGCCTGTCCTTCGTTACCGAGACAACCGTCTCGGGTGCGACGGCGATGGCCAGTGCCGAGGCCGCCTGCCACGAGTCGAAGAAGCTCGGTGGCAATCATGTCAGTGTGGAATCCTCCAGCAACTCCGAGCAAGCAGCTCGCCGAACGGCGGCATCCTGGATCGCCCGGGTTCAACGAGCTCTGGACGCCAATGAGTTTGTGCTCTACGCCCAACCAATCCATCCCTTGTCATCATCCGGCAACCGCTCAGTTGAGGTACTGGTTCGACTCCGAGATGAGGATGGCTCAATTATTCCCCCTGACCGCTTCATACCTATCGCTGAGCAGTATGGGTTGATCTCCCGCCTGGATGCGTGGGTCACGGAGAATGCGCTGCGAGCCATGAAGAAGGCCTTAGACAATGAGCCGCAGGGTCAGGCTCCCGAACTCATGTTCATCAACTTGTCCGCCAACTCGATCTCCAGCAAGAACTTCTTCCAAGAACTGGAGACCATCATTGTCAATAGTGGTGTGCCGACCGACCGGATCATTTTCGAGATCACCGAGACCGGTTCGATGTATGACTTCGAAGCAACCCTGGACTTCGTCCGCCGCATGAGAGCCTTTGGCCCCCGCCTGGCGCTGGACGACTTTGGGGTTGGCCTCTCGTCGTTGGGCTACCTACGCCAGTTGGACATCGACTTCCTCAAAATTGATGGCACCTTGATATGTGACGTTGGGGCGGATCCCATCAAGGCCACCATGGTTTCTGCCATCAAAGCCATGGCCGATGCGCTGCAAGTTGAGACCATTGCCGAGCACATTGACAGTGAGCACGACCTCAGGACGCTCAAGGGCATCGGCATCGACCATGTCCAGGGCTATTTCGTCGGCCATCCTGCTCCAATTGAGCGGGCTCTGACCATCGCTCCCGACGACAAGCTGTACAAAACACCACCGGATGTAAATTCCCAACGCGAACCCAGTCGATCGATCATCTCAGACTTCTCAAGCGGGCCACAAATTCGCCGACAATAGAGGGAACCGAAGAAGACCAAGACAGGCACGCGGCATGCCTGTCCTGTTCCCAGGGCGTCAGAGTGATCGAGCAGAGCGAGAAAACTGAACAGTTCGACTTGGCTCAGCAACCAATGAGCCAGGAGACATCAGCCGAAGCTCGACTGCTCGCGCTCGCAATCAGCCTCGCCGATGCGAACAGTTCACAGCACTTGTTCGAACTGGTGGCCAACCATGTCCGCCTTCATCTCGGTGTCGATCGAGCTTCCATCTTCCTGGTCGATCCGGAAGATCCAACGATCATCGAAGCCATGGCACTGGCCGGGACCGACATCTCCATAGCTGGCGGGACCAGGATGCCGGTCGATCAAACCATGGTTGGCAAAGTCGCCGTTTCTGGGGTGCCACTGTTCTGGACCCTGGCTGGACGAGATGAGCTGGACGCACGCTCACTTGTCGAGCGCGGAGTTGTCGCCGCATTTGTTGCACCCATCAGCTCGGGCACAAAAACGTTCGGAACATTCAACGTTGGCTATCTGGAACACCCAAACATCAAAACAACCCGGGACAACGGCACAGAGGCCGACAGCCTTGAATCAACCAACTCAGACCAAGACCTTCTGACTCGCCTTGCCAGCCTGCTGGGAAGCCAGCTGGCTCGGATCGAAGCCCAACTCGGGCTCAAGAATGAGATCGAGACCCGCGAGCTCCACACACTCAAGTTGGAACAACTTCATTCGCTGGAATCTCAACTGGCGGCGGCAAGCGATCTGGACGAGGTGATCACTTCGCTTTCCTCTGCTCTGACCGAGTTGATCGATGTGAAGCGGGTCAGTTTTGTCAAGCTCGGGCCCAAGCCAAATCAGGCTCAGGTTCACGAAATATTCGGCGTCCAAGGCACTGCAAACGTTTCGGCCGGGACCATTCTGGAGGTCGACTGGGCAGCGCTAACCAGACGGTTCAGTGAATCCAAGGACACCTACACTCCGGATCACCGAAGAACTCCTGACCCGATCTTCCGGGCTCTCGCCAGTGCGGGGGTCATGAGCTCCATGAACCTCGGAGTCTTCGTCAATGGTGCCGTGATTGGCATGCTCAACGTCGGTGCTGCTCGCGTTGATGGAATCTCGACGACAGACCAGTCGTTCATCCGAGCCGTGGCGTCTTTCATGGGCAGCGCCCTCCAACGAATTGAGGCCCAGGAAGAGCTACTCTTCTTGGCCAACCACGACCATCTCACCGGACTCATCCGTCGTCGTCTCTTCAACGATCAGGTTGATCAAGCGCTACAAGCAGCGACCGAGAAGGCAACAGCAGACAGTCTCAAAGGCGAAAAGCCCGATCTCGCGACCCAAAAGATCGACGCCCTTTGTTTCATCGACATCGACCATTTCAAGCTCGTGAATGATACCGACGGCCACCTGGCGGGTGATGACCTGTTACGGGACATTTCCTCCCGAATCGGCCGCTCGCTGCGAGATGACGATATTCCGTCCAGACTGGGTCCTGACTTCATCGTTCTTCTCAAGAACCGGACTCGTCAAGAGCACGAGAAACTCGGTCGTTCGTTGACGAAGGTCATTTCCAGCATCCCTTTCATTTCTGACGGAAGAGCCTTCCACGTGACTGTCAGCATCGGTCTGGCTGCCGTTCGGGCCCATACGATTTCTGGGGTCGAAGTGCTGGCCAGTGCTGAGGCCGCATCATACGAGTCGAAGCGTCTCGGCGGAAATCGGGTCAGCGTCGAGGCCTCAGACGGCACCAGCCAGGCCATCAGACGCAATGCCGCGTCTTGGATGACGCTAGTGCAACAGGCCATTGACAATGACGAGTTTGTTCTCTACGCCCAGCCAATACGACCCATCTCCAAGCAAGGAGTTGCTTCAGCAGAGGTACTGGTGCGACTCCGAGCCGAGGACGGGTCAATCGTTTCTCCGGATCGATTTGTACCGATCGCTGAAAAGTATGGTCTCATTTGTCGCCTCGATTCATGGGTCACCGAACATGCCTTGGCCGCCATGAAGGCGGCAATCGCTGACCCGGACTCGGATGCTCCCGAGCTGATCTTCATCAACCTGTCTCCGAACTCGATCTCGGCTGACGGTTTCTTTGAGCGCCTCCGAACAATTGTGACCAAAAGCGGCGTACCGACCGAGCGGATCGTCTTCGAGATCACCGAAACCGGTTCGATGTACAACTTTGAGACGACGCTGGAGTTCGTCAACCGCATGAGAGCATTCGGGCCCCGCTTCGCCTTGGATGACTTTGGAGTCGGACTTTCTTCGCTTGGCTATCTCCGTCAGCTTGATATCGACTTCTTGAAGATTGACGGGTCGTTGGTCCGCGAAGTCGGGTCAGACCCAATCAAGACGACAATGGTCTCCGCCATCAAGGCCATGGCTGACGCCCTCGAGGTTCGGACCATTGCTGAGCACATCGACGATGAGCTCGAGCTAGCAACGCTCAAGGGCATTGGCATCGACCACGTGCAAGGCTATTTTCTTGGCCACCCGGCGCCGATCAATCAGGTCTTGGGGATCGCACCAGTCGACCGGGTTCCGCCGACTGGTTCAGTCCAGCCAGCCCCGCCAGTCCGGCCCGCTCGTTCGGCCTTGCCCGCTACTTCTTGAAATCGCTCGCCAAGAACTCTGATCCATTCCTGGCCCCTTCGTCTGGACGACCGGCTTCTTGACCTCGAAGCTCCACCCGGCGAATCTTGCCGGAAATCGTCTTTGGCAGATCGGAAAACTCGATCCGCCGGATCATCTTGTATCCCGACAGGTTCTGGCGAAGGAAGGCGAAGATCGAACCAGCAGTTTCTGCCGTTGCTTCATGTCCGGGGGCCAGGATCACATAGGCCTTTGGCACATAGCCCCGTAACGGGTCAGGTGAAGGAACAATGGCCGCCTCGGCCACCGCCACATGTTCGATGAGGGCGCTCTCCAGCTCAAACGGGCTGATTCGATAACCGGAAGCCTTGAACACATCGTCTGATCGCCCCACATAGGTGATGTAGCCATCCTCATCCCGGGAGCCAACATCGCCGGTGTGGTAGTAACCATCACGCATGACTTCGGCTGTCTTGTCGGCGTCATCGGCATAAGAAGTCATCAAGGCCATTGGTCGACTCTCTCCAAGGGTGATACAGATTTCTCCTTCGTCGGCCGGTTCTCCATCGGCGTCCAGTAGCTGGATCTGGTAGCCGGGCAGGGGGCGGCCCATCGAGCCAGCCTTGAGCACCGCACCAGGTGGATTTCCGATCTGGGCCGTGGTCTCGGTCTGCCCGTAGCCATCACGAATGGTGATGTTCCAGCTGGCCCGAACCTGCTCAATCACTTCGGGATTGAGGGGCTCACCGGCCGAGATCAATTCCCGAAGAGACACGTCATAAGAAGCGAGATCTTCTTGGATGAGGAACCTCCACACTGTTGGAGGCGCACACAAGGTGTTGACCTGGTTGTTAACCAGTACGTCAAGAACCGTCGGCCCGTCAAACCGGGTGTAGTTGTAAATGAAGACACAGGCTTGTGCGTTGAACGGGGCGAAGAAACAGCTCCAGGCGTGCTTGGCCCAACCGGGTGAGCTGATGGTCCAGTGCACATCGCCAGGCTGCAGGCCGAGCCAGTACATAGTCGACAGGTGACCAACCGGATAGCTGGCTTGGGTGTGCTGAACCAGCTTGGGTCGAGCAGTCGTGCCCGAGGTGAAATACTCCAGGATCGGATCACTGGGAAGCGTCGCTGTTGCCGCCACGAAATCGGTCGGCTCACGATCGGAGTCGGAGAAGTTGGTCCAACCCGAAGCAGGATCAGCGACCGTGATCAAGACCACACGATCCTTGAGATTGCCGGTCGCCTCGTCGCCACCGTCCGACTCGTCGCCACCGTCCAAACTGTTGAAGGTGGCCACGCCAGTATTGTTGGTAATCACAAACTTGGCGTTGCCTCGACCGACCCGATCAGCCAAGTCTGCTCCCGCAAGCTGGGTGGCAGCTGGAATGATGACCAAACCCATCTTTATGGCAGCCAACATGACTTCCCACAAGGGAACCTCGTTGCCGAGCATGACCAGGACCCGATCACCCTTTACTGCCCCTAGACCAGTCAACAGATTGGCTACCTGATTGGATCTGGCCGAGAGCTCGGCGTAGGTCCTCTTGGCTACCTCACCCGACTCTTCAACAATGTGCAGAGCGGTATTGTTGTTCCCGACAGAAATCGAATCGAAGTAATCGATCGCCCAGTTGAAGTCGGTGAGTTCGGGCCACATAAATCCGGCACTCGCCGCTACATAGTCAGTTCGGTTGTCCAACAAGAACTGGCGGGCATCAAGAAAGGCTGACAGATCGGTCATGGCGGGACCATAGTCGGCGATGCTCACTAGTCTTCTATCCGGCTAGCGCTGACCAGAACAACGAGCCAGAACAGCGAGTCAGATCAGCGAGCCAGAACTCGTGACGAGTGTGACTAACCAGTGACGGCGGCGACTCCGGAAACGAACAGAGGCAAGCAGATCCCGCGACCCCCAGACGTACTACCCCCACTGGAAGCACTGTCGCCACTGGAAACACTGTCGCTACCGGAGAGCAACTTGCGTCCCCGTAGCGGATCCTGGCGAGCCAAAACATGATTCTCTGGGTGAGGCATGAGGCCCAGCACCAGCCCAGTCTCGTCACAGACTCCGGCAATGTCTCCATCGGAGCCATTCGGATTATCCGGGTAATTGCCCTCGGCTGGCGTGCTATCGCTAGCGACATAGCGAAGGGCAACCTGGTTGCGCTCTTCAAGCCCGGCCAAGTCCTCAGACACAAGTCGTCCCTCACCGTGGGCAATCGGACACCGGATTGACTCGGTCAAGTCGCTGGTCCAGACCGAACGGCTGGATGGCGCAGCCAACGTCACCCAACGACACTCAAACCGGCCACTGGCATTCTCGGTCAGAACTGTGTTACTGGATTGAGCTGTGCTGCTGGACTGAGCTGTGCTGGACTGAGCTGTGCTGGACTGAACTGTGCTGCTGGACTGAGCTGTGCTGCTGGACTGAGCTGTGCTGCTGGACTGAGTTGTCTCACTTGACCGGGCCGTCTTGTCATCGGAGCGTTCACCGCCGGGAAGAAGCCCAGCCCGAACCAGGGCTTGAAAGCCATTGCAAACACCAAAGATCGGCTTACCCGCAGCGGCAGCCTCATGCAACTGATCGCCAAACCAGCCAGCAAGATCCAGACCGAGCAGGCGTCCTGCACCCAAGGCGTCGCCATAGGAGAACCCGCCGGGCACAGCCAGCATCTGGAAATCACTCATCGAAACTTCGCCTGCCCGTAGCGCTGTCAGGGGCACGATCACCGGCTCAGCTCCCGCCAGTTCGAATGCGAGGGCCAGATCGCTATCGCGATTGGTACCGAGGGCCAGCGGGAGCAGTACTCGTGGTTTCATGAGTTTGAACCAATCTCGTGGCCGGAAGAACCGCGCTGGGAAGAATCCTGCTGGTAAGCGGCCTGCTGGACGGAACCGTGATGATGACCAGTCCAGGCTTGAGCGATCTGATCCAGCGATACCGTCAGGTCTCCAAGCACGACCAGCGGCTCGTCATGCACCACTCCGATATTCACCGCATCGGGAATCAGCTGGAGCAGCTTGGCCGAATCCTCAGGCACGACTTCCAGTAAGTAGCGACCAGATGCCTCACCAAAGAGAACTTCGGTTGATTCAGACACGTCGAGGGCCAATCCGAGCCTTCCGGCAAATGCCCACTCGGCTGCTGCAACGGCTAGACCGCCTTCGGACAGGTCATGGGCGCTGCGAACAAGGCCAGCGGCAATAGCGGAGGCAACCCGATGATGTCGAGAAACAGCCTCAGGTTCAGCAGCCGGCACCTCTCCCCCAAAGTCTGAGCCCAGAACCTGATCCAGGTGTGAACCACCGAGGGCACCCGCAGCCGGTCCGACCAGCCAGACATCGTTGCCAGCCTCAACGACCCCGGTCAGGGGCACGACGTTCAGATCCTTCACAATCCCCATCACGGTGATGACCAGTGTCGGGGTAACTGGATCGGGGGTGCCGTCGGGTTTAACAAAGACGTTGTAGAGGGAATCCTTGCCGGAAACGAACGGAGCACCGAAGGCCACGGCGGCATCATGACAACCCTTAACCGCGGCAACCAGAGCACCCAAGGTCTCCGGGTCAGTCGGGTCGCCCCAGGAGAAATTGTCCAGCAAAGAAAGCTCATTCGGGTCAGCGCCAGCAATGACGGCGTTGCGAACCGCCTCATCAACAACATGCCAGGCCATGGCTTCGGGGTCGTAGTTGCCAAGCACACAGTTCACGCCGATGCCCAGCGCGATTCCTCGGGTGCCAGACGTTCCCGGCGGAATAATGACGGTGCCATCAGCCGGCCCATCGGCTTCGGGACCTCCGAAGGGACGGACAAGTGTGCCACCCAGAATTTCATGGTCGAAGGTGCGAACGATGTCTTCGTTGGACCGGATCGAGGGGTGAGCCAAGAGCCCAAGAAGTGCATCGGCTGAGTCAAAGTGTGTCGCTCTTCGGGCTGGTCGGTCGGCCTGGATCGCGAGTGCTTCCATCTGTCGCTGAGGCTGGCAGCCATGCAGGAACGCACAGTCGAGATCGATCAGATCATCGGCTCCATCTTTGACGATCAGTCGGCCCTCACCGGTGAATCGACCGATGACGGAGACGCCAACGCCGAACCGTTCGGCCAGAGCAATAAGGGGCTCTGGGTCCGCACTGGCTACCACCATGCGCTCTTGGGCCTCACTCAACCAGACTTCCCACGGGGCTAGCCCGGGGTACTTGCGGGGAACGAGCTGGAGGTCGACTTCGGCTCCGAGTGTCTCGGCCATCTCACCAACTGCTGAGGACAACCCACCAGCGCCACAGTCAGTTACCGCGCTATAGAGCTTGGCGTCGCGCGCCGCCATCATGACGTCGATCAATCCCTTTTCGACAATCGGGTCACCAATCTGAACCGATGAGCCGGCAATGTCCGCCGTTTCTACACCCATGGTCTGGCTGGAGAAGGTTGCTCCCCCAACCCCATCACGACCTACTGCTCCACCAAAGACAACAATCGAGTCACCGGGCTGAGCGTTGGTTGGATTCGAGCCCGCAGGCAGCAATCCGAGACAGCCAGCGAACACCAGTGGAGTGGTGGTGTAGCTGGGGTCATGCACGACGGCACCAGCAATATTGGGGACGCCAATCTTGTTGCCATAGTCGCCGACCCCGGCAATCACCCCTTCGCGGACCCGCGCCGGATGGAGAACCCCAGCGGGTAGATCGTCCGGGTCGATGTCTTGATCGCCGAAACACAGGATGTCGGTGACCGCGATGGGCTTGGCTGAAACTCCAAGAATGTCGCGGACGACACCGCCAACTCCTGTGTTGGAGCCGCCAAAGGGTTCGAGGGCAGATGGGTGGTTATGGGTCTCGGCCTTGATCGCTACTTCCCAGCCATCCTCAAAGTCCAAGATCCCGGCATTATCAACAAATGCACTTCGTACCCACGGTGCATCGATGGTGTCAGTTGCCGTTCGCAGGTAGGTCTTCATCAAACTATCAATGACGGTCGGCTCTGTTTCGATTGGCGCTGCTGGTGCGGCGTCATCCGATGCCGGACCGTCGAGTTCTTGGCGCGATCGGACCGTGATGCGAGCACTAAAGGTTTTGTGGGCGCAATGCTCGCTCCAGGTTTGGGCCAGCGTCTCCATCTCGGCGTCGCGTGGATCACGCCCCAGGTCTCGGAAATGATCACGAATCACGATCATCTCTTCGGGATCGAGCCCGAGCCGGCGGCCAGCATTTACCCCCGCCAACCCTTCTTCATCGAGATCTCGAATGGCGATAGTTTCGGTTACCGCTGAAGCCGCTGACTGGTCGGCAAAGGCGGGAGCCAAGACACCAACCGTCCATCGCTCAATGACCTCATTGTGCAGAACCCGGTTCGCTAGCTCAGTGATCTGGCTTTCCGAGAGAGCATCACTGCCACCATCTTCACTACCACCATCTTCACTACCACTGCCGCTTTCAATCACCCAGCGAGTGGCCACAGTGGCGTACTGCAAAGCAATGCCAAGTTCTTTGGCCGCCCGGACCAACTCGGCACCTTCACGATCGGTCACGCCAGGTCGGAGACCAGTCTCAATCACCAGACTGCCACCCTTTGCCTGCCGGACAGCCGAACTCTCGCCAGCCGAACTCTCACCGACCAGGTCTTCTTGTCCAGCGATCCTCCACCACTGTCCAACCGGATCGATGAGCAGCCGATCAGCCACGATCGCTATGTCTTGCTCACTCAATTCGCCGAGCAGATGAACGAGTCCGTAGCGAGTGATCTTGTCGACTGGCAACCCAAAACGTTGGGCCTGACTAACGGGGCCACCAACGGCACCTTCATCGATTCGTCCCGGCCCAACTGCAATCACGGTCTCCACGCTCGATAAGGATGGGGAGGTAAATCTCAACCTGCGACCAAACTGGCACATTTTCCACAAAAAATGTGCTCGCCGATCCAGGCGAATGAACCAGCAGCGTCGAAAGCAGTCTCAGCTACGGCGACAGGCACGAGGATAAGCGACGATCACACGATGCAACGACAAGGCTCAGCGACCAGGTACGGTCTCGGCCGTGACTGCTACGTTCATCTTTGGTGTCGACCTGGACGGCGTCTGCGCCGACTACACGATCGCGTTCCGGCAAATCGTGGCCGACCGCCGTGGTGTCTCGCCCGAGTCTCTACCACTGGAACGGTCCTGGGATTTCAACGAGTGGGACCTCTCAGCCGATGAGTTCATGGAGATGCACCACTACGCAGTCACCGAACATCGGATGATGGCTACATTGCCGGTCATCGAGAACTGCTCCGACGTACTGTGGCGCCTATCCGATGCCGGGGTTTGGATTCGCATTATCACTCACCGACTCTATGTCAATTGGAGCCACGCCGCCTCGGTTGCTGACACCGTTAGCTGGCTGGACACGGCACAGATCCCGTACAGGGATATCTGTTTCCTCGGAGCGAAGCCACAGGTCGAAGCCGACGTCTACATCGACGATGCCCCCCACAATGTGGAGGCGCTTCGCAAGACGGGCAACCCAGTCATTGTGTTTGACCAGCCCTATAACCAGAGTGTTTCGGGACCACGAGCATCGACCTGGCTGGAGGTTGAGGAAATCGTCATGGAACTCGCATCAAAGAATGGCGCGATCCAGCCTCAGATTCCCGGTATTGATGCTGGCGCCGACCGATTGCGGCGCAAAACCAGCTAGCTACAAGAAACCAGCCAGCGGCGAACCGATGAAACACTGTCCAGCGAACTGCTGCCAGGTTGGATACTGCCCTGTTAACTACTAGGCAGGCAACCGCTCGGCGGAGGCGGCCAGTGAGTCCAGAGTGGAGCTCCACCAGTCGGACTCGACCATATTGCGGCCAGGCACCGTCCCGAGTACTTCATCGATGGTGGTAGTGAGGTGCGTATCCTGACCAGCTTCGAGGCGCAGATCCAGGAGGTGGTCAATGACGCTGGCCCGGTCAATGACCTTGCCATCGATTTGCGACTTGAGTTCTTCGAGCAACTTGATAATCACAATCCCCATGTTGCCATCATTCGGCACACAAAAGGGGGTCGGTAAGGGAGACAAACGACTCAATCCAGTCGCCAGACGGCCTAGTGACTAGGTTTTTAGCCGTCCCCGTCATCCCAAGATTTTCGTTCCAACCGGGATCGATGCCAAGAAAACCGGCTACCAACCTAGGGCAGAACGACGACCAGGGTTCCGACCGGAGTCCACTCAAAGAGAGCGAGTGCCAGGTCATCCCGTTGGCGGACACAGCCCGCTGATTGGTAGGTGCCCAGCTCTTCCACCTCTTGCATCGGCTGACCATTGCCGTAGCGGGGTATCGAATGAAAGCCGATGGAGAGCCGTCGACCCCAAGCAAAACGAACCATGTGTTCCATGGTGATCCCGCCATGTCCTGCCCACGCCTTGGGTGACTTGGAGTAGACATGGTAAGTCCCAGTTGCCGGAGCATTTCTCCTTCCTGACACCAGATAGCTGTCATGGATGGTTTCGTCCTCATTCACCATCCAGATCCGTTGACCAGAGTTGGAGTAGACGATTCGGCGGCCGGAGCCCGAGCCGTCGGGAATCGACGGGTGAGGTGGAGCGACCGGGCTTGTTGTTCCCGAAGTGGCAACAAACTCAATTGATTCAGAAAACCCCAGCAAGATCGTTGCTCGTGGTGCGCCTGAAGCCAGCAGATCAGCCCAATAGTCCCAACCTTCATCGTCGGGTTGGCGATCCAGAACATTCTCATAGAGCAAACGGACGAAGCGTCGATCATCAACTTGCCCATAGGTTGCCGTCCATTCCGGTGAAGAAATGAAAAGGTCGGCAATCTTGGACAATGAGGTGCCAGTGACGTAGCGCTCCACCCAATAGTCCTGCCCAGCCGGATCGGGAGCGCGGTCGAAGACGGCGAAATACAAACGGACCACAGAGTCCCTCACCCCTGGTAGGGCTTGATCCGATTCTGACCCTTCGAGCTTTGATGCCTCTCCTACCGACTCAGTCGGCGTCTCCGCTCCAACTGGCAGCGGGCCGATCGCTAGCAGACCCAGCAGACCAGTCCCCGCACTCAGGATCATGACTAGCCTGGCTGCCACTCGAAGTGACCTACCCATCGCGCGTACTCTCATCCCTCGCACACCATCCCTCGCACACCATCCCTCACACACCATCCCTCACACACCATCATCCTGCTCCCCCGCCAGCGAATCATGCCAGATCAATCCTGCTAGATCCAGCTGGCATTACAGTGCAGCGGATGCCACTTCTGCGAGGACACCGCCGCCACCCCGGCCGACTCGTCGTTTCTGCATTCGCTGGTTTCATCCTCATCGGCACGGTCTTGCTCTGGCTACCCATCAGTCACGAAGCCAGTGAGCCAAAACTGTCACTCATCGACGCCTTTTTCACCGCTTCCTCAGCAGTGACCGTGACGGGGCTAGTCGTGGTCGACACCGGGGCCGCCCTCTCCAAGTTTGGTGAGGTCGTAGTCCTTGGTCTGATCCAGATCGGTGGACTGGGAATCATGACCCTAGCCAGCGTCATGAGCGTCTTCCTGAGTCGCAAGCTCGGTATCAACCGCGGCCGCCTGGTTGGGGCCGAAATCGGAGTCGCTGATCTTGGTGAACTCCGAACGGTGATGCGGGCCCTTATTCGCTTCTCACTTGCAAGCGAGGTAGTGGTGGCGGTCTTGCTCAGCATCCGCTTCATCGCCGAAGGAGGACGGAGCATCGCCGGATCCATCTACCTCGGAGTCTTTCACGCCGTATCCGCCTTCAACAATGCCGGTTTCTCGACCTTGGACGGAGGACTGGAGCGCTATGTCTCGGACTGGTACGTAAGCCTGGTGATTGCAGCCGCCTTCATCGGCGGTGGACTGGGCTTCCCCGTGGTAATCGAAGTGCTCAGAAAAGACCGTGGACCCCGTCCCTGGTCGCTTCACACCAAGGTCACCCTCACCGCCACTGCTGCCCTCCTCAGCACCGGCACCGTCGCCCTCTTGGGTCTCGAGTGGAACAACCCAGCCACCCTTGGTCCACTCAGCAGTGCCGACAAGTTTCTGGCTGCCTTCTTCCAATCGGCAACCGCTCGCACCGCCGGTTTTAGCACGATCGACATCGGCTCGCTCCGGGGCAGTTCCGTGCTGGTCATGATCCTGCTCATGGTGATCGGAGCCAGCAGTGCATCCACCGGGGGTGGCATCAAGACTTCAACTTTTGCCGTGGTCGTGTGGACAGCTCTGGCAGAATTTCGTGGTGATCCGGAAGTCACAATCCTCAAGCGAAGGATCCATCGAACCGTGCAACGCCAGGCCCTTGCTCTGGTTATCGTCGCACTCGGAACCATCGGCACTGCCACCTTCTTGTTGGCTATATTGCTTCCCGATGTTGGGCTCGGCGACTTACTCTTTGAAACGGCCTCCGCTTTCGCCACCGCTGGGGTCACTCGTGGGGTTACCGCTCAGCTTGGACTGCTTGGCAAGCTCTTGATGATTGCTCTGATGTTCGTTGGCCGAGTTGGACCAATCACCTTTGGCGCCGCCCTCTTACTACGAAGCAAAGCTCGCCGCTATCGCTTTGCCGAAGAAAAACTCATCGTCGGATGAGTATCCAGAAGAATCTCCTAGGAGCCCTCCATGCCTCGAAATAAGTTCCTCAGTCTTTTCCTCGGAGAGGACGAGATGGCTCCGTTGCAAGCCGACTCTGTACTCATCATTGGTCTCGGCCGGTTTGGCTCCGCCCTGGCCGAGACTTTGCTGGACTTAGGTAGCGAGGTGCTCGCTATCGATACCGATCCCAAGCTTGTCCAGGACTGGTCCAACAAGCTCACCGACGTACGCGAGGCCGACGCCACAAGCGTGGAGACGATGCGACAACTGGGCGCTGCTGATTTTGATGTGGCTGTCGTCGCCATCGGCACGGCGGTCGAGGCCTCCATCCTCACCACCTCGATTCTCTCTGATCTTGGGGTTAAGAACATCTGGGCCAAGGCCATTCGCGAGGACCACGGCCGAATTCTGGAACGGGTCGGCGCCCACCATGTTGTCTTCCCAGAAAAGCAGATGGGAGCCCGGGTGGCCCACGCCGTTTCTGGCCGGGTGGTTGACTATTTCCAGCTGGATGAAGGGTTCGTGCTCGCCGAGATCCGGGCCAAGGACCCCATGTGTGGTGGCACACTCAAGGATCTCAATATTCGCGAGCGATTCGGCGTCACCGTCGTCTGTATCAAGCAGCAAGGCCGCGGCTTTACGTATGCGACCTCAGAGACCCACGTCAATGAGGGTGACCTGCTGGTGATTGCGGGAACAGCAGAAGACGCCGAGCGTTTCGCCACCTTTAGCTAACACAAGTGCCTCACTCCAATAGCTAACGCCAAGCACCTGACACCGGTTTGGGTTGGCAGTGCCATGCTCAACCCTGTTCTGATTGATCCGGGCTTGGTCAAGACCGGCTTGACTAGCTAGATTCATTGGTATGGATCTTGGATTGAACGGTAAGCGTGTCATTGTCGCCGGAGCCTCCGCTGGACTCGGGCTTGGGTGTGCCAAGGCCCTCGCTGCAGAGGGCGCGATCGTTGCCATGGGTAGCCGAACTGAGAGCCGCATCGTCAGCGCTGCAGCCGAGGTCCCTAATTCGATTCCCATCGTCGGTGATGTCTCAACGCCCGAGGGAGCCGTCGAGTTTGTCAACAACGCGATCAGTTCCCTTGGCGGAGTTGACATCTTGATCACCAACGCTGGCGGCCCTCCTACAGGAAACTTCGCCACAACTGACCTTGACGCATACCCCGCTGCCCTCAATCTCAACCTCATGTCCGTCATCGCCATGTGTAAGACCGCCGTACCCCACATGCAGAAGGAGGGGTGGGGACGGGTAGTAGCCATCACCTCCCTATCCGTGCGCCAACCCATGGCCCACCTGATCTTGTCCAACACCGCCCGAGCCGGAGCTACTGCGTTCCTCAAGACTTTGGCCACTGAAGTGGCGGCTGATGGCATCACGGTCAACTCAGTACAGCCAGGACTTCACCTCACGGCAAGGTTGAACGGTTTGCCTGCCAGTCCCGAGGAACTAGCGGCCGGTGTGCCAACCAGAACGCTTGGCAATCCCGATGATTTTGGCCGAGTGGCTGCCTTCTTATGTTCCGATGCCGCCAAATTTGTGACAGGAGCTGCCATCCCCGTCGACGGCGGAGCCGCTGGCGGATTGCAGTAACTCACAGCCCCTCGTTCATAGGTTCCTGCGAACAGAATCTCGTTGCAAGCACGGTCCGAAAGGCAACAAAACCCGATTGACTATGCGAATGCGTTCTTCACTGGCCAAACCCGTCGCTGCCCTCGCCTCCTTGGGCCTGCTGCTGTCAGCATGCGGAGGCGACAGTGTCGACCATAAGGCCCTGGTCACGGCCTTGACTTCCCAAGACCAGATGAGCACCGAAGAGGCAACCTGTGTGGCCGATGCCATCTTCGCTGAAGGCAAGTACGAAGACGATGACATGAAGAAGGCTGCGGCCGATATCAAGTCAGTTCCCGGGTTCGAAGATGCTGTCACTTCCGCCATCGAAACCTGCACGGGCTCCTAGCTGACCATGAAAGCACCGGCTGGATCATGGGGACCGCACATCCAGCTGCGAATCATTGAGGAATTGGACGAAGCGACACTGAGCTTGGCTCTGGCTCACCGCTCTCCGATTCATTCCGTGCATGATTGCCGGCGACGAATCAAACGAGCCCGCGCCGCTCTTCGAATTCTGCGGCCAGCCGACCCGAAAACACTCCAGCGCGAAGATCTCGTGCTTGCTGATGCTGCTCGACGTCTCGGCCCAGTTAGAGACGGCCATGTCGCCTTCCTTCGCAAGCCGGACATTGCTCTGCCGCCCCCGTATTCTCACCAGATTCGCCAGCTCATCGTCGCGACAACTGTGCTCTTGAATAGTTCTGCTTCCCGAGCCGCTCGCTGGGACGTCACTGGTGTAACTGCCCAGACCATCGAATCCGAGCTCGCAGACGTCTACAAGAAGGCTTGGCGCCGCTGGCAAGACGCGTCGGCAACAATCGCGAGCTGTACGGGTGAGAGCTGTGTCTGTGAGGGCTGCCTCGGTGACGATTGGGTTGGCTATGACCACTTTCACGACGCCCGAAAATCAGTGAAGCGCTTGCATTACCAACTGGCCATCCTTGACGACATCGGCTTCTTTCGCCAGAAGGAGTACGGCAAGACGAAGCACGGAAAGAACGCGAGCCCGACGAAACTCAAGCACCATCGCCAAATATTCGTTCAGCTTGGCGACAGGTTGGGCGATCACCATGACCTCACTATCTCGGCCGGTATCGACCTAGCCGAGAAAGCAAGAATCGAGTCAGACCTGCTGGATCTGGGTCTCAAGGCATTCGCTCGAAAGCCCAAGAAGCATCGCTCCTGGATGGCAACCCAGATCCGCTAGCAGTCCGGATCTTTGACAGACCCGGACTGCTCACGTTCACGAGAACGAGTTTGGACTAGAGACGTTCGATGATCATGGACATGCCCTGCCCGCCACCGACACACATGGTCTCCATGCCAATGGACTTGTCGTGCTCTTCGAGGTTATTGATCAGGGTGGTCATGATGCGTGCACCCGTCATACCGAAGGGGTGCCCCAAGGCAATTCCGCCCCCATTGACGTTCAGCTTGTCGTGACTGATTCCAAGCTGCTTGGCCGATGGAAGCACCTGAGCAGCAAAAGCTTCATTGATCTCAACCAGGTCAATGTCATCAATGCTCATGCCCGCTCGGCGCATGGCCTGACGACAAGCCTCAACCGGCCCAAGTCCCATGATCTCCGGGTTGAGACCAGAAACTCCAGAGGAAATGATGCGAGCGAGCGGCTTGATGCCAAGTTCCTTGGCTCGAGTATCACTCATGACAACAACCGCAGCTGCACCGTCATTAAGTGAGCAGCAGTTGGCAGCAGTCACCCGACCATCTGGGCGGAAGACTGGCTTCATGCCACTGATGCTCTCGAGAGTGACGCCAGCACGAGGGCCGTCGTCATCCTTGAGGATTGATCCATCGGAAAGGGTCACGGGAGTGATGTCGATCTCGAAGAATCCCCGTTCCTTAGCTGCTTCAGCTCGGTTCTGACTGATGACGCCCCATTCGTCCATCTCTTGACGAGAAACGTTCTCGATCTGAGCAACGTTCTCGGCTGTTTGCCCCATGGCAACATAGATATCTGGCATTCCTGCTGGTGCTGTCCAGACCTCAGCTCCAGCTTCTGAGCGGGCAGCCGTTCGTGCCATTGCCTCGCCAAAGACGGCTTGGTTCGTGACATCTCCGGCATCGGATGCGCCATTGACATAGCGGCTGACGAACTCGACTCCGGCGGTCAAGAATGCATCACCCTCCCCAGCCTTGATGGCATGAGCGGCCATGCGGATGGTCTGCAACGACGAAGAGCAATAGCGGTTCACGGTCACACCGGGCACGTTCTCCAGACCAGCCATGACCGCAACAACGCGTGCCATGTTGAAGCCCTGCTCACCGGCTGGCGAACCAGTTCCAAGAATGAGGTCTTCAAGCTCATTGGGATCGAGCTCAGGAATCTTCGCCAAAGTCGAGTGGATGATCTGGGTGGCAATGTCATCAGGACGCTCGTCCTTGAGAGAACCCTTAAAGGCTCTGCCGATTGCACTTCGCGCGGTGGAAACGATTACTGCCTCGGGCATGAGGACTCCATTCAGATTGGGAACTAGCTTGCAAGAGAAACAGCCAATATGGCCGGAGAGATGGTCGCACTTTCTGACCTCAACGGTCAAATGCTCGTCCCTTGATTCTCGCACAACTCCACTCACAACTAGCGGCTATAGGCCGATAGACCTAGGTGAACAATGATGTTGAGCCGCCTGAATCACCGGCTTCGAACCGCAATGCGGACAGTCATACGACGAACGAATCGGCGAACGAGCTGAGCAACGGCGGCAACGCCATTGCCCTGGCAATGTTTGACGCCAAGCTCAAGTCGATGGCTGACATCCAGCAGCAGAAGACTGGTCGCAAGAACATGTGGCTGGCCCATCATTGGCCCGAACACTATGGCGAGCGATGCGTGACGATTGGGAGCAGGCACGTTTGTCGCCGTTGCGCCGCTCTCTATCCGCTGGGGCTCTTGGTCGCTATCTTGGCCACCTTCGACATTGTTCCCTGGCCTGGGGCCCTGGACCCTTGGGCCATCTGGATCTTGTCCCTTCCCGCAACCATTGCCTACTGCGGCGAAGCGATCGGAGTTATTGCCTATTCGGCAAAGGTGCAGGTCAGCACCACGCTGATTGCCGCACTGGCCTTCGGTCGAGCTCTCGGATATGAATTCGAAGAGCGGTGGAGCCCAGAGTTCTGGGGACCGATCTGTTTCTTTGGCTTGGTGTGGTTCATGTTCACTGCCACCGGCATGGCCTTACGCAAGAAACGCGATCAGCAGCACAGTCACTAGCACACACAACCACTAGCACACACAACCACGAGCGCTGGCAACACGTCGTGCAGGTACTACCTAGGCCATGACCGCAGCCGCAGTGAGCAAGACCGCGCATTCGGCAACTTGTTCGACGGCGCCGAGAATGTCCCCGGTGGCTCCGCCGATCTTTCGCATGGCCCAGGCCGACACCACCAGGCTGCTCATCATGACTGCAGCTACCGCTACCGGAGCCGAAACTCCAAACGCCCCGACAGCGGCCGTCAGCCCCCACGCGGCGGCAACGATTGTCGGAAGCAACGGTAAGGTCTTTCCGTACTCTGCCCCCAGTCCGTCGGCCCGAGCCGGCGGCAAGACAGCCATGGTCATTACGGCCGCAGATCGCCCAATCACATGGCTGGCAACAATCACCAGAACTGCCGTCTTCCCGGTGAGAGTCACAAGGGCTGAGAACTTCAACAGCGAGATGAGAACCAGCGACAGCACACCAAACGTGCCATGCCGTGAGTCCTTGAAGATTTCCATCCGCTGCTCACGATCCCACCCTCCGGCCAGGGCGTCCATGGAATCAGCCAAGCCGTCCTCATGAAGGCCACCGGTCACCAAAGCAGTCACCATCAGGCTCAGGACAGCCCCAATGGCTGGCGTGAAGATTTGGGTTCCGGCCCAGAACGTTCCCGCCCCGAGAGCGCCCACCAATAGGCCTACAACCGGAAAGTAGGGGACGGATCGGGCGATCGCCTCATTGCCGGACGGGTGAGCCCCACCAGGCAGTCGAGTAAGAAATGCTACCGCATGCCGAAAAGACGTGATCACGAAGACTCGACCTCAGCACGACCTGACTGAAGAACGTCCAGTACTTGCTCTGCTGAAGCCAGCGTCAGCAACTGACCAGCGACCACAAGGTAGGCGTGGTCCAGCGTTGCAGCCAACGACTGGTTCACCCGACCCTGGATGTCTCGAAAGGACCGGGACATGGGATCACCGGGCACAATTCCGAGCCCAACCTCATTGCTGACAGCGATGCTTGGACCGGACCGTCGCACCAATACGTCAGCCAACGCTTGGCCTTGACTCTCAATCTTGGTCGGGTCATCACCGTGAACCAAGAGGTTGGTGAGCCAGACAGTGACACAGTCAACGACCACGGTTTCGTTCTCCGGAACTTCCTTTACGGCTTCGACCAGGTCATAGGGGGCCTCCACCACGGACCATGCATCGGGACGGTCCTCCTGATGTCGCCGGGCTCGTTCTCGCATCTCCTCGTCGATCAGTTCAGCAGTCACAACCGCGGTGACGGGTAACCCCAATCCTGAGGCCAGGCGTTCAGAAAGTAAGGACTTTCCCGAACGTGCACCACCAAGAAGAAAGATGCTCACCATGATCGCGAAACCCTTGCGGCTATCACTAGTAGTCGATGCCCTTCTTGGCCACGATGCCTGAATCAAAGGCGTGCTTGATATTGCTCATCTCCGTCACGGTGTCGGCAACTTCGATGATCTTGTCGTGCATATCGCGCCCGGTCAGGATGACGCTGGTCTTTGGTGGCCGATTCTTCAGCGTGTCAGCCACGTCATCGACATCGATCCAGTCCCAGGTCATGGCATAGCTGATCTCATCTAGGACAATGAGCCGGTGCTCACCGGATTCAATGAGCGCCTTCGCTTTGGCCCAAGCTCCGGCGGCCAAGGCAGCACTCTCATCCAGATCGTCAGAGTCCCAAGTAAAACCATCGCCTTCGGCATACCAGTCGACTCCAAGGTCGCGACAAATTTTCTCTTCACCAACTTGCCAGTTCCCACTCTTGAGGAACTGAACAACTGCTGTTGGCCAGCCCCGTGCTACCCCACGAATCAGAGTGCCAAAGGCCGCCGTTGACTTTCCCTTGCCATGGCCGGTATTGACCAGCACCAATGAAGAAGCAACCTTCTTCTTTGCTTCTTTGGGTACAGCTTTGTCAGTTGGTGGGTTCTCTTCAGCCATCCTCGGAGGCTAGCTTGGCTTCGGACTCTCGAACCGCTCCCATGAAGATGCCCTTGGCCATAAGGGAGGTCTCTTCGTTGCGACGTTGGCGATAAACAGCGGCCCGCACTTCGTGAACGTCGCCATCAGCGGGTGCAGCCAGCGATGCTGTTTCCACCAGGTGGCAGGCGGTTCGAAGGTCACCGCTGGCTGCAAGCTCGACAGCACGAGCGAGAAGCGGTTTGAGACCGCCGGACAAGTTGACCATCTCGGTGGCCAGGGTGGCGGCGGGTGCTGGCTTCAGTTCGGCCGGATCCCCGTTCCACCAGCCTCCATAGAGACGCCAGATATTGCGGATCACGAACTCTGGCTCGTCATAGGTTGGGGTCATATAGGGAAGGGCCAGCTTCGCTTCGGGAACTTTCACGGTGTGCAAGATCTCGTCCAAGGGAGCCCCATCGTTCATGAGGTCGACCACCTCGGCGACCAGATTCTCCAACACCTCAGCGATGGTGACCAGGACCGTGGCGATTCGATCCTTACCCGAGATGGGGAGGCCATGAGCGGGGACCAGGAGCTCGGGGCTGAGGGAAGCCATTTCCCGAAGGGACGCGGCCCACTCACCCGGGTAACGCTGCACCTTCTGTGGATTTCCCGCATTGGGGAAGGCCCAGATCAGCATGTCGCCTGAGCAGATGGTCTTCTTGTCGGCGATCCAGGCCCATGCATGGTCATCGGTTTCGCCGCGAGCATGACGCAATTCGACGTCGAGGTCACCGACCTTGAAGGAGGTTCGGGTGGCAAAAGTGTCAGTCAGCTCGGCCACATCGTCGGGCAAGAACCGTGTCCAGCCCGATTTCTTACCGTCAGACTCCTTGCTGCCGGACTTCTTGCTGTTTGACTTCTCACTGTTTGACTTCTCACTGTTTGACTTCTCACTGTTTGACTTCTCACTGTTTGACCCGCTCCCGCTTGAACCGGTGCCATCCTTGGTGCGCTCGATAGCGGCATCGGAAGGAGGCGGAGCGAGCATCAGGCCACGGGCACCCCGGGCACCACCGAACTGGCGGCGATTGATTCCGATATTCCACTCATTGGTCTTTCGGTAGCGAGCGAACCTCTCCGCTACCTGCTCATGTCCAATGACTCGTGGGTCACGGTGACCCCGCTCGCGATTGTCGGCAATCAGGTTCCCGGAGCCTCCGACATGGTCAACATGCCCATGGGTATAGACCAGGGTGGCGATGCGATCCTTGCTCCAAGAGCGGAGCGAATCCGTCACGGTTACTGCTGAGTTCTTCCCGCTGGAGTCAAAGAGAACGAGTCCGTCTTCGGTCTTGAAGGCGACACAATGCGAGAACGATTCGACCAACGCTAGGTCATCAGTCAGCTCCGATATTCGACCGTCCACGCGGTTGACCGTGGCTCCACTCAGATTCTCGTCAATGACGCGGGCCGACAGGTCCAGGGGTGAAAGATCGTCGAGATTTGGTTGTGGAGCCATGAGCCATTGCTAGCTTCTCAGGGTGGCAAAGACCAATCCAGAGGGCAGCCAATCCCGCGAAAACGCCTGGACGGAGTCGATGAACGACTCCAACACCCGCGCCAAACCCGACTCCTCGCCCGGGTTTCGGGCTGGGGCCTTGGCCGTTGAGATTCGCCTGCTCTCGATCCCGACTCTGTCTGACCTGCCAACCTCCCGCGGTGAGAAGAAGATGGGGAAAGCTGCAGCAGAAGCTGAGGGTGCAGCTGGGACATCAGGTCTGGCGTCAGGTGTGGCGTCAGGTGACATGAACGTCATCGCTGGCGACGAGGTTGCGGGGTCGGCGAATCGACAGCTGGTCGTAGTGCGCTTCGAGGACTCAGATGGATCAGTTGGATGGGGCGAGTGCAGTGCCCTCAACGAGATTGGATACAGCAACGAGTCGGCGATGTCGTCATTCCATGCACTGACTGGCACCCGGAACCCCGATCCGAGCAAGCTGCCAATGGCAGCGGCAGCTATCGAGATGGCGCGGCTGGACTTGCGACTTCGCAAGGTGGGGCAGTCGCTGGCCGAGTCCATGGGACTCACCTCAACGACTCCGCCCCATCGACTAGCGGCGAAGACAGAGGTCGAGACAGGACGTAAAGCAAGGCATAAAGGTAAAGGCGGGTGCAGTTCTCGGGCTCATGCCGCCTGATGAGTCAGTGGTCCACGCCGGCCGGCTGGTGAAACAGGGATACCGGCGGATCAAGGTCAAGATTGCACCCAGCCAGATCGGCATCGTTCCTGCTGTCTTGCGCATGACGTTTCCCGGAGTCTGGAGATCCAGGTCGACGCCAACGGCTCGTTGGATGAGAGCCACATGGAGCAGCTGATGGAACTAGCTGAACTGGGGGTCACCGCCGTCGAGCAACCGTTTCCCGTCGATCAACCAGAGCTGGCCGCAGACCTGATTTCGCGACTTGCTGACCACGCTGGCTCTGGTGATGCGGACTCAGACTCCACAGGTTCGAACACCGCTGGCTCCCGATTCACAGACTCTGATCCCACCGGCTCCAACTCCGTTGGCTTAGCTTCGGGCGAAACGGGCCGGGGAGGCGTCGCGGTGGCTGTGGTGGCTGACGAAGCGGCTCCGACCTTGGAGGCAGCCAAGCTGCTCCTAGCGCAAGGGGCTTTGTCTGGCGTCTCGATCAAGCCACCTCGGGTCGGCGGAATCAGCCGAGCACTGGAAATCCTGGCCTGGTGCGTTGGACAAGGGATACCGGCAACGGCAGGAGGCATGCTCGAATCGGCCTTGGGTCGCCACGCCCTGGCCGCGTTCGCCGCCAACGATGGGCTTAGCATTACCGGCGATGTCTCACCATCACGTCGCTGGCTGGCCGCCGATCCATGGCCAGACCTGGACATGAGCGATGGCATGATTGCTGTTCCAAGGTCCCCAGGTGTCGCTCCCCTGCCCGACCAAGACCTGATCGAAGACCTGACCATCTACCGATGGACAGGCCGTAGCTAGACACACGACCGCCAGACAGACACCGCGAAGCCGGCCACCGGGGTGCACTCCAGCGCCAGAAGAACACAGACCAACGACAAAAGGCCAAAGACAGAGAGACCTCGGGCACCGGCAAGGATCAGTTACCGGTCCACCCAAACGCGCCGACGATCCGCACAAGAAACTCCGGGTACCCACCAACGACTCTCGGGTAGTCTTCGGGCCAATGGATTTGACCGAACGGATGCTCTCAGGCACGGACTATCTGGACGCTGCGCTTGCTGCAGCGGATTCGAAACGCTGAACCGACCCACGGAGCATGGGAGGCTGCTGACCTGCCTACGACTTGTGCTGGTATGACCCAACAACTCACCTTGGATTCGTTGAACCGATGAGGACAGAAGACGATCATCAAAGACGAGGCCTAGCCAAGCATGTACTCACGGTCGGGATCCAGAAATTGATTGAAGCCGGAGCGAGCCGAATCAAGATCAACTACGAGAACGACAACCCGGCCTCTGGGTCGCTCTATCGCAAGGCCGGATTCGTACCAATGACAACCACCAGGGTCTACCGCCGCCAACCTTGACCAAGCCCGACCAGCGGTCAAGGCGCTCCGGGATGGGAAGGGCTGTTGCGGATACTCGAATCTGTGGTCGGAACCTGCTGCCTCACTCCATATTCGGAGGCCGAGGCCTGTTCACCGACCTCATCCTCTTCAGGTGGCACCTCAGCAGTCACGGCCTCATCAGGCTGGGGCCCCTTCGACCCAACCATGGTCGCAGACGACGGCGGCGGGACTTCATATGGACCATTGGGCGGAAGGTGAACCAGCGACATATCGAAGCTTTCACCTGTTCCGTGCACATAGTCCCCGACCGGAGGCGGAACACCGACTGGAACCGGCCGAGAGATCTCCCGCCCACACGAGTCGACGAACCTCAGCCCTGTCTCCCCCAGCAAGATCTCGGGATCACCGGAGATGTCAAACAAGCCACGGTGGTGCTCTCGATGGTGCCTCCGGCAAAAGGTCACCAGATTGTTACTGTCGGTCCGGCCACCCTTGACCCAGTGCTTCATGTGGTGAACGTCCAGCCAACGCTGGGCCGAGCAACCGGGAAAGCGGCAGCCATTGTCTCGATACAGGATGATTCGCCGCAAGGTCGCTGGAACCAGTCGCTGAGAAAGACCAAGCGAGACTGGCCGCCCAAACAGGTAGTTCACTACCTGGACTGACCCATCACATGTCAACAATTCTGCCGCCTCCGATCGGAGCATCGGCCCCAAGTGCAGACTCGGCCGCAACCCGTTGGCCCATGCGTCCAAGTCACGGCCATCAAGATGCACAACAACACGATTGTTGGCGCCGCGGGCCCCTGAAGGGTCAGCATCTATTCCGGCTCGAATCATGTTGAGAAAGGCTTCAAAGCCAGACACGTCGGTCTCGCCAGTATCGGTCTTCAACCACGCACGAGCCTGATCCATTGCGGCCGAAATCTCTGCCCCGTCATCGGCTCCACAGCGAAGCCACATCCGGAAGTTGCCGTCGTCATCGAATTCATAACCCATGCCCCGATACGGCTTGTCGAGCTCGTCGGGAGAGAACCCCTCGGGCACGTCCGCTGGCGAGAATCCATCAGGAAGCGAGTCGGGAAGGCGCAAGCCACCGCTCGGATCTTCGCCGGCACCAACATCGGGATCACAACCGTTCTGACCGGACTCGCTGGATACAGCGTTTGGATCGCCGGACAGGTCGTCGGCTGAATCATCGGCCGGCTCATCAGTTGCTTTTGGATCTGGTTCCGGGTTTGGATCGGGAAACTCGTAGTCCCGCATGATTCGGCGCAGTTGAGGAATCGTTGCATTCACGGCCATCTCGGCCAAGGTCTCGTCATAGCCTGTCGGGCAGAATCGAGCGATCAGCAACATCTGATCGAGGCTTAGCCTTCCCTCCGTGAACTCGGCAAAGGCATAGGGCAACTCGTCACGGCGCTCCGCCACCACAATCAAGCGGGCTGCTTGGCGACGGCTCATCCCCAGCTTGTAGGCCACCCAGTGATGCTCGGAATTGATTCCCGAGATTCGCCACTGACCGCTGAATATCACGTCAGCGATCATGTCGATCAGAGCTGAGTCTGCCAGGTTGCGTGACCCAGCCAGGCCTGCGACTCGATCGTCTGGTGCTAGCAACTCGCTGGCATCCCACATGCGTTCGCCCAGATCCGGTGGCCTGATGCGAGGCTGGGTAACAATCTCGTCACGTTGCTCAGGCTTGGCGGACTGCTCAGCCATGTCAGGTTGCCCAGTGTTGTCATCGAGCAACGCAGAGGCGCTCGGGTCGACCGCCACCTCGCGGGAATCTGCCCACGAGCGATCGACGGGACCGGGATCGGAATGATCAGTATTCAATTGCTCAATCGTCATTGAATCGAACATGCGTTTCACTATAGAAGGAGGGTGTGACAGTTGATAGATGTTACATGTAACGTTGCACGTAACTTCGGCTCAACGCCTATCGGGCCGCGGCCTCTAGCTCGTCAGAATCGGCAGCAATAGCTCGGGCGATTCGAGGTGAACGGCATGGCCACCAGGGATCTCGATCTTGGTGGCGTTGCTTCCAATGGCAGAGGCCAGACGCGAGGCCAGCAGACCAAACTTCTGATCCCCCACTCCAACAACGACCGAGACCGGCATGCCCAACCCAGCCAGCGCATACCACAGGGGTTGCTGCGTCCCTGTGCCACAACGGCGCAAGCTGGCCGCCAACCCATCGACACGGTTACTCAGGCGCTCATGATACGCAGCCGCCTCAGTCGACAAGCCAGCAAACATGGGCATGGCCAGCCATCGGTCCAGGAACGGCCCAAGGCCATCCAGCTCCAGCGAACAAGCCAAACTTTCATCGGCTTCTCGCCGAGCAATACGCTCGTCGTCGGACTCCAAGCCAGCAGTTGCCCCGATCAAGATCAACCTCTTGATCAAGCCGTCACCTGGCGATCCGTCACCTGGACTGACAACCGAATCAGGGGCCGAGTCAGCGCTCGAACCGGCCGCTGAAACGGCATCGGACTCAGAGCCGGGCTCAGACGCTAGTGGACCCATATTCAGCGCAGCGTGTAGCAGCATCCGAGCGCCCATCGAATAGCCAACATAAGTGGCCGGGATCGGCTCGCCCGACGGGCCACCAGAACCCGCTTCCAGGATCAGTTGGCCGGCTTCGAATAGATCGGCATCGTCATGCTCGGACAGGCCATGACCAGGAGCATCGACCAGAACGACCTCATGAGATACCGCCAGCGACGAAGCCAGCGGTTCCCAGCAACGGCCATTCTGGGTGAACCCATGAACCAGAACGATTCGCGGTCCGGATCCAATCGTCTCAATATGCAAGCTCACCACCCAAGGATGCCCGTATCCTGTCCCAGATGCAGCCCCCGGTCCCCGAGACTGTCCCGTCATCTGAACCAACACCCAAGGCACCGACGACCGCAACAGCCACCTTCTGCGCCACCCTGGTCGATCAATGGTCAAACCTTGGTGTGACGACCGCCTTCATTTCTCCGGGCTCACGCTCAACTCCCCTGGCGCTCGCGCTGGCTGCCAACCCAAGCATCGAAATCAACATCTTCCACGATGAGCGGTCGGCATCGTTTGCCGCCTTGGGCCACGGACTCGCCGCCGGCCAGCCTGCGATCTTGCTATGCACCAGTGGGACAGCAGCAGCCCATTTCCATGCCGCGGTAATCGAAGCCGACCTTAGCTGCGTGCCCCTCCTGGTTTGCACCGCTGATCGGCCTCCCGAGCTTTGGGACGTCGGAGCCCCCCAAACCATCAACCAGACCGAGCTGTACGGCAAAACAGTACGAGCATTTCATCAACCTGGCCCTCCCGAAGACAGCGAGCCCAACGGTTGGCGATCTCTGGCAACGACCAGCCATCAGGAAGCAACCGGACAGCGGCCTGGTCCCGTTCACCTCAACCTGAGCTTCCGAGACCCACTGGTCGGTGAGCCAGGAGAACTTCCCCCAGCAGCTCACGACCCAGTAACCGGCAGCCCAGCGAACTCAAGCCTCAAGCAAGCGGCGGCTTCTGAAACTGCTGTTTCGCAATACGCTGCCTCTCAGCTTTTGGAGCAATGCTTCAACTCCGATGGCTCACCAAAGAAGGGCGTCATCATCGCGGGTCGGGGCCAGAGCGAGCCCGCAGCCGTGGCGTCATTTGCTTCTCATCTGTGCTGGCCGGTGCTGGCCGATCATCGCTCCGGGTGTCGAGCACCAGGCAAAGCCCTCCGCCACTTCGATGGGCTCTTACGTTCTGCGGAGTTTGCCGCCAGTCATCAGCCTGAGGTGATCTTGCGTCTCGGTGAGCTTGTCTCCAGCAAGGCCGTCAGCCAATGGATAGCAGCCACCAGTGCTGACGTGGTTGCGGCAACCCCGTGGGGCCGCCGGATCGACCCTGAGGCTGTTTTACCCTTTGTTCTTCCCCAAGCCAATCTGATCGAAGCAGCGGTCGAAGCCCTACCGACAGAACCGCTCAACCCGGCCAACCACAAGTGGCTGGACTCATGGACGACTGCGGACGAAGCTGCCAACCGAGCCATCACCAAAGTCCTCGCCGGCAATGACAGCCTTGCCGAACCACACGTTGCCCGCGAAACCTTGAGACGTCTGCCCGATGGGGCAGCCCTCGTCGTCTCCTCGTCCATGCCAGTCAGGGATCTTGAATGGTTCGGAGAGAACCGAAACGATGTCGCCCTCTACGCCAACCGCGGCGCCAACGGGATTGATGGAGTTGTCTCCACCGCTATCGGCATTGCGCTTACTGGTGTGCCGACGGTTTGTCTTATCGGTGACGTCGCCTTCCTTCACGACAGCGGATCATTGCTGGCCCTAACTCAACGTCACCTGGATCTGACCATTGTTGTGACTGACAACGACGGTGGTGGCATCTTCTCGTTCCTGCCCCAACACACATTGTTGGACTCAGACCGATATGAACAGCTTTTTGGCACTCCGCACGGAACTGACCTCGCTACTCTCGGCGCCGCCCACGGCATTCCGACCGCGACTTGGGAAGATGCCCAGAATCCAGACTTGCTGGTGACCGCAAGCCAAGGTGTTCGGATCATCATCGCGAGGACGGACCGTCAGGCCAACTTGGATCTCCACAACCAGATGGTGAAGTCGGTAGCCGAGGCCATCAGGTAGAGGCGCCAAGGGCAAGAAACCGTCAGCATCTACGATCCGAAGTAACTTCTCATCCGGCCTACGCCGCGAGCCCGCTCCTGCTCGCCGGTTGAAGGCAGCTCATCCAAGTGCTCTCGCGGCGACTTCACCTTCAAGCTGCTGAGCAAGTTTGCGATACGCCGCACGATCGTCCTGAGATCCATACTCAACTCTAGCCACGAAGTTTGGCTCAATACGTTGCACCAACGGGGTGGCAATCTCTACTCTGGACGACCGGGCCACAAGATGTTGACACACAAGCCCCAATGATCGCTGGCCATGACACCGGTCAGCTTGGTGTTGAAAACAATCTCACAGTCCAACACTCGCCCAGCCGAACCCTCACGCTTGAAAGCATCACCAACAAAGACATAATCGATGCGCTTACGGTGCAGGTTCAACTCGGCCGAGGTGGGATTGTCCCGCCAATCCTGGGTATAGCCAGGGCCGTCACCGCCAGCCACCCGCCATGCGTCCTGGTAGAACGTGGTCTTGCCGTTCAGCGGGCTAAGTGAGCTCAGAAACCGGATCTCATCACTATCTGGCTCAGCATTGAAGTCACCACACAAGATGGCTGGCATGCCCTGGCGATTTGAGCCGAAGACATGATCGTCCTTGTCCCCTCGAACCTCCTTGATGTGCTCATCGATGGCCTGGACCTGAAGGATGCGATGCATACCGTCGGTCGGTGCCGGACTCAGATGAGTGGAGAAGAAGTCAATGCCAGCAGTGCGCACGTGAAGCAGCTCCCACGGGATCATCGAAACAATCTTGGGGGCACCATCAGCGAACGGGAGACGCCAAGGTTCGGAGTGCTCGATAGGCCAGCGAGAGATGACGGCCGAGCCAAAGAGCAGGGTGGGGTCAGGAATGAAGGCACTCACACCAAAGCCACCGAAGGCCCAGTGCCACTGGGTCTTTCCAGCGCCAGACCCAGCACCAGCCTCACTCAACTGATCAGCAATCCAGCCAGCCGTATTCTCCTGAGATTCACTCTCCCAGACCTCTTGCAAGCAGATCACGTCGGGTGCCAATTTCTGAAGCCAGGCCACGATCTCGTGGCGACGAGATTCCCAGTCAGCTTCAATCAGAGAGCCAATGTTGAGCTGGACGACGCGTAGGGTTTGGGGCACGGCGACCTACCGTAGTCAAGCATGTCTGACGATGCCGTTTCTGAAATCTTCGACCCCTCTCTTTGGAATGCTGTTCCCGGGTTTGATTTCAGTGACATCACCTACCACCGGGCCAAGGATGTAGCAGCCGTTCGTATTGCCTTCAACCGGCCCGAGATCAGAAATGCCTTCCGACCTCACACGGTCGATGAGCTCTACCAAGCTCTGGATCATGCCCGCATGTCCAGCGACGTTGGCTGTGTTCTACTCACCGGTAACGGCCCTTCCGCACGCGACGGCGGGTGGGCATTCTGCTCCGGTGGCGATCAGCGAATCCGTGGCCGGGATGGCTACAAGTATGCCGAAGGCGAAACCGCCGACTCCATCGACGCTGGCCGTAGTGGGCGGCTCCACATCCTGGAAGTGCAGCGCCTGATCCGGATGATGCCAAAGGTTGTCATTGCCGTTGTTCCCGGCTGGGCTGCCGGTGGCGGCCACAGCCTGCACGTTGTTTGCGATCTCACCATCGCCAGCGAAGAACACGCCAAGTTCAAGCAAACAGACACCGACGTCGCCAGTTTTGATGGCGGTTTTGGCTCTGCCCTGTTGGCTCGCCAAGTAGGCCAGAAAGTCGCCCGCGAGATCTTCTTCCTTGGTCGGACCTACAGCGCGACCGAGGCCATGGCCCAGGGTGTCGTCAACTCCGTGGTCCCTCATGCCGAGCTCGAAACCGAAGCCTTGCAATGGGCCAAGGAAATCTGCGGCAAGAGCCCAACCGCCCAACGCATGGCCAAATACGCTCTCAATATGGTGGACGACGGCATGGTTGGCCAACAAGTCTTCGCCGGTGAAGCCACACGTCTCGCCTACATGACCGATGAAGCAGTCGAAGGCCGCGACGCCTTCCTCAACAAGCGTGACCCCGACTGGTCAGCCTTCCCCTACTACTACTAGGTTTCTGCATTGATGGAAGAAACAACAGCCCCAGATACTGACACAAGCTCAGTGAGCGCAAGGCTGTTGGAAGCGGCTCACTCGGTCTCGAACACTCCCGACCCTTTTGCCTCAATCACACTGGCAGACATTGCCGCCCGAATCGACAAGCCAGAATCCAGCATCCTCTACCAGATTGAGCCACGGGGCGATGTCGACGCACTAACCATCTTTCGCCAGCTCGCCTATGTGCGGGTAGTTGAACGATTCGACACGGGAATCGGCCGATCCACGCACGAGGCGGTCCTCGCAGCCTTGGCTAGTCGCGTGACCATGCCGCAGGCCTTCGCCGCCATGTGTGCGGCCATCGCTCTCCAGTTCCGCACCGATCCGGCAACTCCCTATCTCCTGGGCGCTCGCGCCCGATCCGAATCAAACCCAGCCCTGGCAGCGACAATTGACTCGGTGTGGGAAAGACTCACCTCCAATCTGGTTGACCTGATCCAACTCGTACTTGCCGCGAATCAACAGCACCTGGACCATCGGACGACTCCCAGCTTGGTGAGCTGGCTCGCACCGCGGTTGTTGCCGGTTGGACGCAAACCGAACTCGTCGTGCACATCAATCACCCAGTCGTTGAAATCGATGGAGCATCCTTTGAACAGACCGGACTCGTGCTTTGGACCGGGATCAGACGCAGTCTTGCAGAAACCGCTCCAGCATGAGCTGGACGGCGAGCAACACGACCGAGCTAGCGCTTGACGCCGCGGCGGATCTGATCCTGGCCAACCCACCGGAGCCTCCGCCAACACCATCAATCAACCAGCTCTGCAAGGCCATCGGTATCGGTGCTTCAACCTTCTACCGACACTTCGAGAACGCCGAGGAATTTCGTCAGGCTATGGCCGTCTACAGCATTCTTGCCAGCTACGAGCCAGGGCGCGAAGCAGTCTTGACCGAACTGGAGATCAAGACGGGGGACGGAGACCCGTCGGAACGCTCCACGACAACGGAAACTGAACGGGCGGAATTGATTGGGCTCATGTCCCAGACCTTTCAGGACACGGGAGTCAGAAGAGATGCTCTAGAAGCGGCCTATCTACCCTGGCTACACAACCCAAATATTGCCGCCGCTCTCCGTCAAAGCTTCGAAACAGCATCAACTGACTACGGCGATATGGCGAACGTGTTCATCCGCTGGGCACGGACAAAAAGCGATTGCTAGCGCGACCCCCGATGACATCATGCGTCGAGTGCTCTCGGTAATCTTGGCCTGTGACCTCGTTCCTACCGAGCTGACATGGTCAACCAAAGCCAAAGAGACAGTCCCAGCCGTTGTCTATATTCATGTGAACCTGGTCGAGGCCTTGTCCGAGCCATACTGATCGCCGAGATGTCGAGTTCACTCGAGTCCGTGAGCGGACCCGTCACAAAGTCACGGCCGAATGAGCGCACCCAGCATGGCTTTCAGCTTGGTACGAGTTTCGGCCAGTTCAGCCACCGGGTCACTGTCGCCGACCACACCAACACCGGAGAAGACCGTGTAGGTTTTGCCTGCGCCAGCATGACCAGAACTGACAGTTGCCGATCGGATACCAACGGCAAATGCGCCATTGCCTTCACCGTCAAGCCAACCAACCGGACCGGCATAGAGCCCCCGCTCTGCTTCTTCGATTTCCTGAATCAACTGGATGGCGGTGTCTTGTGGATCGCCACCAACCGCCGGTGTCGGATGCAAGGCGGCGACCAGTTCGAGGATGGACGCTGGAGGCGACGACAGCCTTCCTTCGACCCGAGTACCAAGGTGGAACAAGTTGGCCAAGGTCACGATTGTTGGCTCTGGCTCGGCATCGACGTAGGAACAGAAAGGCAGAAGGGTGTCCAGCAACCAGCTGATGGTTACTCGGTGCTCCCACTGGTCCTTGGTCGATGCCAGCAATTCCGCCGCCAGTCTGGCGTCTTGCGCGGCATCGGCTCCTCGCGGGGCAGTGCCAGCAAGTGGATGAGCCCAAACCACGTCTCCAGTCCGCGCCGCCAACAACTCAGGCGACGCCCCGAGAAATCCGTCAACTTGGAACAGGATTGCCGTGGCGAACGTCTTACGGAGTTGGTCGATTACTGTTGCAGGATCGATTGCGTGATCGGTCGTCAGGCGGATTTCTCGGGCAAGCACAACCTTGTTCAGCTTGCCTTCATTGATCTCACTCACCGCCCTCTCCACGATGCGCTTCCAAGCCTCCGGCTCGACAACTGACGTGAGTTGCATCGTGGTTGGGTCCGGTCCAGCAGGAACCTGCCGGTTCACAACACTGTCCACCTTCTCCAACGCAGCGGCAATATCTGTTTCAGTTGCGGGTGAATCGGAGATCAGGGTCAGCCAGCGTCGTCCTTCGCTCCCTCGACCGATGAGGATTTCCGGAACAATCAAATCGGCGTCTGCCGTTCGGTCAAACGGCATGGCGCTGAATGCGACGGGACCCGTGCCGGGACGCTGGACCTCATCAGAGCCACAAAGGGCCGAGAGTGCTGCTTGGGCATCCTCTGCCCCCTTTGGTCGGCTGACAGGAATGCGACAGGCTTCACCAATTCCGGCCAGGGACACTCGCCGATCATGCCAGAGCAATCCTGATCGTGCCCCCAATGTGACGGGGTCAATATCGGGGTCAAGACGGATGGTGGTGGAAATCACCAACCTAGGCTAGACGCGGCACACTACTTGGCAGCAAACTAGAAGCCAGCCTGTTCCCATTCGCCGTCACCAACGCCACTCCCCCGTCGAGGAACCTCGTGGATCGTACGATTACTGCCGCCATTTCCGCATCGCCAGCCAAGGTCACTGACATTATTGGAGACCTCGCCACCTATCCCCATTGGATGGAACTGGTCACCGAAGCAACACCGGACGACGCCCATCCCGATGATGCAGGACCGGCCTGGCTTTGCACCCTGCAAGCCAAGATCGGCCCCTTCTCACGATCCAAGCGTCTCCGCATGGTTCGTACCAGTTTCTCCGGTGGTGAAGCACTCTTTGAACGGGGCGAAATTGATGGCCGCGAGCACGCAACCTGGACCATGAAAGCCGCCGTCACCCCTGATGGCGAACACTCCGAATTGGCGATCGGCCTGGCCTACGGCGGAAGCCTCTGGTCAGGTGCACTTGAGGCAGTTCTCGCCACCGTTGTTCATAGCGCTGGCAAGAAGCTCAGTAAATACGCCGACGAGAGCTAATGGCGTCAATGCGCTAGATCATGTGGGTCAGCCAACGGTCGGAGAGTTCGTGCTTGCCAGCGGCCAACAGGTCTGCTGCTGCCATCAATCGCTGAGTGACCGGTCCGGGTGACGGATACGCCTGATTATCAATATGGCTGACCGGTAGAGCACTGAGGTTGGCCGAGGACAAGAACAACTCATCCGCAGCCATGACCTCGCTCCATGGAACCGTACGAATCTCGACGGTCAAGCCTTCGTGCTTGGCCACCTCAAGCATCATCTGTCGGGTGATGCTGTCCAATACGTCGTCCAGCGGGGGCACGGCCAAGGTGTTGCCGGTGATGACGGATAAGGACTGGGTTGTGCCTTCGGCCAGGTCACCCTCGGTTGTCTTGAAGACAACGTCGTCGAACCCGGCTGCGACCGCCGTCATACGTTGACGTACCCCAGCGGTATAGCTGGCCGCCACCTTCAGGCTTGGGGGCAGGATAGACGCAGGCATCTTGGGGCAGGAAGCCGTCTGCAGCTTGACTCCTGCCGCTGGCGGCATATCGGCGTTCGGATCGCGAACCATGGCCGCAATCCAGACGTGCGGTGTGGTGGTGATCGGCAGTGTTCGCAGCGGGATCTCGGTCCAGGCACCCACCAGCTTGACAACGGCAGCACCAGGGTTGGCCAGCACGGTCGCGACAACGGCTGCCTCCAATTCTTCGACGGTGTAGTCCGAGTCCATTCCCATCAGCTTCATCGATCGAACAAAGCGGGCAACGTGGCCGTTCAGCCCCAATGCATAAGGGGTTGTCGCGTGAGGGGCCGTTGCTGACCCCTCCTCGGTTTCCACATCCAGGATATTGATGACATCAAAGACGGCGGAACCTCGCTGTGTTGAGTGCGACAAGACATGCATCGTCGCGTCTTCAAATCGGATCATCTCACCATCGGCCCACATCATTGATTCCATCCACCGCACGATAGTCCGTCGTTAGTCCGTCATCGCACTGACTCGATCGACTCAACTACTAGATTGAGCAGATGAGGTGCTCCGGTAAGCAACCCAATAAGACGGTTCCGATAAGACGGTTCCGATGAGACGGTTTCCAGTGAAGCAGTCCAGATGAATCAGCTCGTTGTCCTGGCCCTCGAAGGCGGCCCGTCTTTTGTTGACGCAATGCAACGCGTCTGGGCCAATGGCGATGCCGCCTTCCCTCTGGACCTGCGATTGCCTGCTCAAGAGGCCAAGCGTGTCCTGGCCTCCGTCGCTCCCAGCGCAATCATTGAGTCTGATGGCGAACAGCGCCGGCTCGACGGAGGAAAGCCTGTCGAACCAGGTGATGCCCTCGTTATCGCAACCAGTGGAACCACGGGCGAGCCCAAAGGGGTAGTGCACACCCATGACGGCCTTCTGGCTTCAGCTCTCGCCACCAGTTCGGCCCTCGATGTCGACCCGCAGCATGATCAATGGCTGGCTTGCCTGCCGCTGGCTCATGTCGGCGGTCTTTCGGTCATCACCCGGGCCCTTTTGACCGACACTCCACTGGTAGTTCATCCGCGCTTTGACGCCGAAGCAACCATTGAGGCGGCCAGAAACGACTGCACCCTGGTCTCCCTCGTCACGCGGGCTCTCAGCCAGGTCGACGCGGAACTGTTCCGAACAGTAGTGATCGGCGGAGCTGCTCCCCCGGCTGACCGTCCAGTCAACGTGATCGCCACCTACGGCATGACCGAGACAGGTTCTGGCATTGTTTATGACCGACATCCGCTGAATGGGGTTGAGATCAAGATCGACGAGGCAGACGAAATCTGGCTGCGCGGACCGATGCTGCTGCGAACGTATCGTGGGCCACTGGACCAAGCCGACATCGACCCCAAGACAGCCGACGGCTGGTTTGCCACCGGTGATCTGGGTAGATTCAGGCAAGACAGCCGGTTCCAACACGACGGCCAACTACAGGTCTTTGGACGGCGTGGTGATGTGATCGTGACCGGCGGAGAGAAAGTTTGGCCTGCCCGAGTTGAGCCACTACTCAACCGACAGCCCGGCATAGCTGAAGCAATGCTTGTCGGTCGGCCCCATCCCGAATGGGGTCACGAAGTCGTTGCCGTTGTTGTCGCCGAGCCATCGCAGGTCCCTTCGCTTACTCAGCTCCGATCGGTGGTCAAGGCTGAACTTCCCGCCTGGTACGCGCCCCAGTCCATCCAGATCGTTGATCGCTTGCCAAGAACAGCATCGGGAAAAATCAAACGAACTACACAGTAGGAGATCTAGGTAACCAGTGCGCGGAGACGTCCTCGCTAGGAGACGGCTTTCACCGTGATCGTCAAGTCAGCAATCACGATCTCCTGACGGTCAGGAAGTACCTGGCCGACCTGCCCCTCCAGCAGAATCGATTGGGGCCGGCTGCCGGAATCGATGGTCTGCTCGACCGGGCGCACCTCAATCACATAGCGGTCGAGGTTCAGTCGAGTCAGCGTATTGAGCTCCGTCGTTCGGGAGTCAGCGTCGTCCTGGAAGGTGACCTCCCAAACCGCGCCCTGACCAACCGGACCAGCGGGAATCGGACCAGCGAACGTGACCGGCGCTCGCAGAAGCTGACCTAACCAGAACGATTCGTTCGAAATGGAGACGACCTCGATTGCTGATCCGTCTCGGTTCAGAGTCGAACCATATTCTTCAACCACCCTGTTGGGTCCACGAGTCATTCGAAGGCTCGCACCCAGATTCGACTTGAGAGAATCAGCCAACGCCTGGTCAGATGCGGAAAACTCAAGGCCCGTGATGATCAGGGTGTCTGAAGAACCATCGGCCGAGGAGCGCTCCACCAGAACTTCAACGATGGCGGACACCCACGATCCGGGCTGCTCGATTCGAACCTCGAGCTGTTGCATGCTCCCGACCGGAGCTGGCTCAAGAAGTGCTCGCCGCAACGACTCGCCAGCCGACACAACCTTCAGCTCAAAAGCCGTGGTGCCAGCGGGAAGCTGGGCTAGCGACGGCTTCACCGTATTTGGAAGCACGATACTTGGAGACTCCGCCGCGCTTGGTGGATCAACGTCCGACTTCGCCGTACACGCGGCGACAGAAATACTCATGAAAAGAACAACTACGATGGAGGCCAACCATCGGCTTCGGACGGGGATCGCTTTCATTCCCCCCGCTCAGCCAGCTTGGCTTGAGCCACTGCGAGGTCTTCCGGGTTCGTGATGCCGATCCACTGGTCGGGCGATGAGGTCACTCGAATCCTCAGGCGATTCGAATCCATCAGCTCTCCAACCACGGTCGGCAGCTGACACTCTGACTTCGAATCCTCAGAGTTGGCCTCGTAGAACGACGCCCATCGCTCAGCAAAGTCGTCCATCACCGAGTGATGGAAGCACCACATATTCAATGAGACCAGGGTTTCTTCAGGAACGACATGGCCAGCAACCACGAGCTCGCCGGACTCCACCCGCTCACACCCGTGGGTCTCCACAATGGCGGTTAGCTGGCCATCGGCAACCTGACATTGTGCCCGAGACACGGCTCCCCGAGGTGGGACCGTCTTGCCAAGTTCGAACGCGATGTTGGCCCCGACTCCAGCTTCGATCGTTTCCAATTCTTCGACAGCTAGCCGGAAGCTGGTCGGGCCGTAGTAGTCATCGGCATTGATGACAGCGAATGGCTTGTCTACTACATCAGCGGCACTGAGGACCGCGTGCAGGGTTCCCCAGGGCTTGTCTCGCGCTGGACCAAGGTCTTCTTGTCGGACATAGATGGCTTCGAGCCCTGGATGTTGCTCGGCCATATGAGTTCGAACGTCAGCTTCGATTTCGCCCCGGATGACGAGAACGACCGATTCAAAACCAGCGGTCAGCCCATCATTGATAGAGAAATCGAGGATGGCTTCATTGTTCGAGCCGACGCGAGCCAGCTGCTTCACTCCCCCAAATCGACTTCCGAGTCCAGCGGCGATGATGACAAGTGTTGGATTCACCCCGACATGGTGTCTGGCCACGGCCCCAGATCCAACTAGCTCAGTCCGAACGGCGCTCCTGTGGCCACGCCTAGGAGCACGACGCAAGGCTGTGTTAGCGTTCTCTCCATGGCACGAGAAGCGATCGGCAGCTCCAAAATGAGGAGTTTGCGACCATCGCGAAATCTCGCCATCGGCCTGGTGGGTGCTATCGGCGGCGCGGTCGGACTGGGAATGTCGGGAGCGCTCGCCCAGCCATCGGTGCCAGAAATCACTTGTACGGCAGCAATTGTGTACGGCGAGCCGATCGATTGTCTTGTTGGCGGCGTCGACGAGTCCAAGATCTCGGTCGACTGGGGCGACGGCGAGGTCACGCCGATCAGCACAGCCAGCTATTCGCCCAAGTCTGTTGGAGCGGTCATCATCTCGCTGGTCAACAATGACGGTGCCGTTCTGGCCACCAGTGAGGTCCGAGTGAAACCAGATCTCAAGCTGCATTGTGAATCCGCGGACACTGCCACCGTCTTTGAGCTCGTTGCCAGTCCGGCTAGCGAATCCGGCTGGGACTATGTCTACGCTGATCTAGCGACCGGCGCGAACACCTATCCAGGCGATACCAGCTATCCGGAAGGTTTCAACCTCGCGGGCTTTGAAAGGATCGCCACAGAGGAAGTCTCCGTAACCGGAAAGTGCACGGCAACCTCTCAGGCCGGAGAGGATCTTGATGGCGACTTCGCCATGACGATGAGCTCGGATTGGGAAGAGACTCGATCGGTGCCATTTGGCTACATCGTTCCATGGACGTCTCACCATTGGGCCGGAACCCAGCCGGGTGAGCTTGAAGCCACCGTCACCATTGAGGGGGTAGAAGCCTCCGAACGAATCGGCATCTATTTCGCTGGTTGTGGCTGAGGCGGTTGATTGAAGCGGCCCGGTCGGGCCGCCACCAACCTATGAACTCGTCAATACCTTGTCTTCATCGGAGCTGCCGGAATCCTTCGATGACTTCGAAGGTTTGGCTGCCTTCGAGTTCCGCTTGGACTTGGGCTCAACACTGCTCTCGTCGACTACCTTGCGCTTGGACCGGGCCGAGCGCTTGCCTGGACCAAGGAACCGACTACCGGAGGTTGCGACCAAACGGGCACGACCCTCAGCGATGTTTGTGGTCAGAAGCTTCTCCGCCGCGATACCAGACATCCAGTCCAGAGAGGTGAAGCGAGGATCACCCATGGCACGACTCAGCGACGCAGCTTCGACAATACGACCAGGCGAATAGTCCCGATGCTCGGTACTCATTCGACCGTCATAGATGCGATAGACATCACCATCAAGCAGGGCAATGGCGTAGGCCGCCAGTTCCCCATCAAGACGCAGGGTGGCAATCTCGACTTCCCACTCCTCGTTGCCACCTTCGACAACACGGCGCCAGAACTCGCGCTCAGCCGGGCGGTCAAGGTCAGAGTTGCGACGAGCATGACGGTCACGAGAAACGTGGACTGCCTCAACCTCATCAATGAGCTCGGAGGTAAGCGCTCGGCCACGGTCGAAACCAATGGTCATCGCTATGCCTTCGTTCTCAATCCTGGACTTGGCTCGGCGAAGAGCCTTGCGCTTGGACTTGGTCAAGACATCATCAATATTGTTGGAGGTCGAGAAGACCACTCGCGGGATGCGAAGCTCGGGCAGCGACTGGCCATGGTCCAGAATGTCGACCAGGTGCTGCATGACAGGATCCATCTCCGGAAGCTGTTCCAGATCCACAGACCAGGGAGCCGGGAGTTCTTCGATTGCCCCGACAATTGCCTGGGCAAGAGCTCGGGCCGAATCACCATCACGTGCTGGCAACGAGGCAAAGAGGGAACTGCCATGACCCATGGTCACGATGGTGGTTCCTTCTGGACGCTGATCGGTTGCCAACAAGGCATAGGCCATCAGCTGTTCAGTTTGAGCCGAACGAACCTCGATCATGAGCGGGGTCCACTGGGGGAATGACTCCGCCCAGTGAGACAGCCATGGGAAGGTTGCCATCAGAGGCAGGCCAAGGTCCTGATTCATCTCGTCGATGTCGTGAACAACCGAGCGAATCTCGTTCATGCCATTGTGCACGCTGGTATAGAACACGCGCTCTTGGATCTGTTCTGACGATCGACGCCAGGCTTCCAAAGGCTCGGTCTCATCATCAACATGCTCTTTCAATAGAGCAGTTAGAGCCGGGGCTGGAAGTGGACGGCAGTAATAGAAGCCCTGGGCCTGGTCACAACCAAGCTTGCGCAGTTCTGCTGCCTGGTCGGCGTATTCGATTCCTTCGGCCACGGTGTATGCACCGAGGGCCTTGGACAAGTTCACGATTGCTTCAACCAGGGCAGAAGAGGTAGAAGACCGGTGAAGCTCACTGATGAACGAACGGTCGATCTTGATGGCGTCGACCGGGAAGGACTTCAGGTAACTCATGGAGGAGTAGCCGGTTCCGAAGTCATCAATGGCGAGCTTCACTCCAACCGTCTTGAGCTGTTCGAGAATTCCAGCACTGCGTTCGGCATCGACGGCCAACATGGACTCGGTAATCTCAAAGACAAGCTTGTTGGCGGCAAGGCCAGAGTCACGCAACACACTGGTCAAGGTGTTAACCAGCTGCATGTCGTGCAACTGGCGAACCGAAAGGTTCACGGTGATGCTGATGTCTTCGCAGCCTTCGATCTTCTGCCAGATGGCGGCCTGGGTGCAGGCCTCTTTCATGACCCAGTCGCCGATTGGGACGATGAGTCCACTTTCTTCGGCCAAGGGGATGAACCGGTCCGGGGCGACAAGGCCGCGCTCGGGATGCTTCCAGCGGATCAAGGCTTCAACCAGTGAGACCTTGCCGGTCTTGAGATCAAAAATCGGCTGGTAGTGAAGGACGAATTGGTCTTCGTCAATGCCCCGCTGAAGGTCGGCCTTGAGATCAAGGCGCTCAACGGCCTCTTCGTACATGATCGGCTCGAAGAACTCGAACCGACCCTTGCCGCGGGTCTTGGACAGATACATGGCGACGTCGGCGTTGCGAAGAAGGGTGTCGACGTCAGCAGTGTCGTCGCCATCCATGGCGATACCGATGCTGGCCGAGGCCCGCACACTGCGAGGACCAAGGTCGATCGGCTCGCCAAGAGCTTCCAACGCTCGACGAGCTACCGCAACGGCATCTCGGCGATCAGCAGCAGACTCAAGAAGGATGGCGAACTCGTCGCCACCGAAGCGAGCAACAGTGTCGCCGGGGCGGATACATCGGCCAAGGCGGCCAGCGATCACGGCTAACATTTCATCACCAGCAGCATGGCCGAGACTGTCATTGACGGTCTTGAAATCGTCCAAGTCAATGAACAGAACCGCAACGTGGCCGGGGCCATCATTGTTGAGAGCTAGCTCGGTTCGCTCGGCGAAAAGCACTCGGTTGGAGAGACCGGTAAGCGAATCATGCTCGGCATCGTGGCGCAAGCGATCCTTACCTCGCTCAATTGCCTTCATCAGGGTGAAGACTCGGACCAGGATCAAGAGGAACAACAGAGCCGAAGCAATGATGGTTACCACACGGTCATCCTGGGTACCCCAGACCAGGTCAATCAACGGCACACTCAAGGTGGCAACAAACATCACGACCAGCTGGGTGGCTGTCAATTTGTCCTGGTTATGCAGGTCGCTGACCTCATGCTCACCGGCCGGGTGAAGGGCAGCAGCAGCAAATCCAGCATAGAAGAACAGCCAGAAGGCATCAATGGGGGTGCCGGTTGAAAAAGTGTCGTTGCCGAGCATGATGTTATAGCCAGTGTCGGCGATGGCCAGCGAGCCAATGGCGGCAGCCATGAAGGCAAAGGGAGGGTGCTTTAGCTGGGCAGTCACGATCAGTCGAGCAGCAACAGCGAGAAGGGCAACGTCCATGACGGGATAGCCGAAGGAGACGGCCAAAGAGGTAAACGATTGGCCGCTGACGTACAGGTTGTCGACAAACAGGACCCAGAGGGCACCGAACATGGCGATACCAACTACCGCAGCATCAATGAAGCTGGCGGTATTGCGGCCCGGAGTGAGTGAGCGCACCATCTTGGTCAGCCCGACGATCATCAGGGGATACATCATCAAGTAGAAGAAGTCGGCAACGGAGGGGAACGGAACCCCGTCCGGATTGGCCAGCTCCAGGACGTAGTAGATGATGTCGGCGGTCAAGAACGATGTCAGGCCCGCGGCGAACCACATCCATGGCTCCTTAGCCTCGGAGTGGTTCTTCTTCACCCCGAGGAGCAAGAAGCCAACAGACAAGAGGCCAACACCGTTGTACAGCACCAGCTTCGAGGTCGGGGTGTTTGGCAAGGCGAAATACAACGTCGTGAGCACGACGGCGATTCCAAGCCAGATCTTCCACATGTTACGCATGAAGTTCTTATCGGTTGCGAAGCGCCCAAGATAAGGACTCGACGCAACATGAGGTCGCAACGTCCCTACGCATTGTTCTTTGGCTTACTGACCAATAGCGACGAATACCAAAGCTCCACCGGCCATCGCCATGCCAACGAGCTGGAGGGCAGCCAGTCGCTCGTTCAAGAAAGCCCGAGCCAGCAGCACCGTGCTGACGGGGTAGAGCGAGCTCAGCGCGGCCACCCAGGTGAAGTTGTCGCCGTCAAGAGCCAGCAAGTAAAGACTGTTAGCAGCGAAGTCCAACAAGCCGGCGATCAGGAGAATCAACCACTGGCTGGCTCGGATCGGAGCCCAACCGCGTTGGGTTGTCAAGGCCACAACGAGGATGCCGATCGAAGCGGCTCTCGCCCCCAACAGTGGGTAGAGGCCTGCATCGGCAGATGTTTGAGCCAGTGCGATGAAGAACCAGGCGAACCCAAACCCGGCAACAACGGACAAGACCCGGGTTTGGCCAGCATTTCCCTTTGCCCCAACAATCTCACGGGGCGGCATCATTGGTGAAGCTGCGTGCAGCGCCATTCCACCTACCGATACCAGGACCGCAGCGGGAATAGCTAGCCCGATGCCAGCCAGGGTCATCGTGCTTGGAACAATCCCCTTGAGCAGGCCGTAGAGAACGGGGATTGATGCGCTACACAGAGCTGTGATCGAAGCGGCTGTTGACATTGGGCCAATGGCCAGTGCCTTGTAGAAAGTGGTCAGTCCAAGTGTTGCCCCCAAACCAGCCGCGCCGCCCCAGACAAGATCACTCATCTGGAACACACCAAATGGGTAAACGACGAGGAGTAGAACAACCGCTGCCAGACTGACAACTTGAACAGCGGCAGTTACGAGAACGGAGTCATTCTCCTTGCTCGCCAGTGCACCGGAGAAGTCCGAGGCTCCGTACGCCATGCCAGATACGGCGGCGAAGAGGACGGCAATCATGAGGTCGACCTCGTCGACTTCGGGTGGTCGCTGTTGAGGGTGATGGGCACCGCAGGAGATTAGCAGCCGCCATCGTCACAAGAGAACAACCTCATGACAGAGACGCCCGAGCCGATGGAAGCAAGGTGGATCCAAACATTCGCTGGCTACGGCGAAAAATCCTTCGTTACTTGACCAAGCGCCTCGTGCTGGAGTTTGTTGCTGTTGTCGTCGCGCTCTGGATCCTGCTGACTTTTCTCGGCTGGAGCCAGGTTGAGGTCGCTCCCTTTGCCATCGTTGCTGCTCAAGTCCTCGTTCTACTCCGGGCCACCATCAGCTTAAGCACGAACCCCCTTAGCCAACAAGCTGTCAGCCAGTTGATCGAAAATCCAACCGTCCTGATCCGGTCGACCAGTGATCTAGCCGGTCTCGGCAAGACTGGGGTCGAACTTGGACTCTTCGAGTTCCATCCCGTACTTACCGCATCGTTGCCCTACGACGAGACCAAAGACGGACCAGAGAACGAAACGTCGGATGAAGAGCACATCCTCTTCGACGTGTTCCAATCGCGCGATGGGCAAACAACCGCGGCCCTTGGCCGCCAAGGCGGAACAATCACCCTGATTTCCCAGCTGACCGATGGCAGGATTCTTGCTTCAACCGATCTATTGATTCCGCCGAGTGAACGACTCATCGTTAATCAGGTAGCCGGTGGTGATCTTGAGCGCCTCGTACGAACTCATAGACGCCTACTGGACGGGCTAACCCGACGGGGTATTCACCTTCGCCCCGCACCGCCCACCCTCTTGCGCGACCTTCTCACAATCGAGCACGATTCGTACCAGCAGCTCGGCCCGTTCTTTGCTCCCTTCTTGGCGCTTGACTCGACGCCGCGCCCCTTGCGCCTCGCCCTTCGGATCGACGCATCACAGCTACTCGGAAGGAGCGGGCGCCAGCCTTCGGCCACTCAAAGTGACGAAGTGAAAGCGCAGGCGATCCACGCAAGCGCAAACCTTTTGCAGACTTCTTGAGAGTTTTCTAAAGTCGGCTCCCTCAACACCGATACCTATTTGCAGCGACGCACAGTCACTCACAGTAGTACCAAGCACTTGTAGCTCAATTGGATAGAGCATCTGGTTTCGAACCAGAAGGTTTGGGGTTCGACTCCCTGCGAGTGCACGTATTCGCCTCCGGCGAAACTCGAGTTTGTTCGCTAGCGCTCACAAACATCGGGGAACACCGGACCAGCGACTACAAGCAACACAGCAATACCTAGCACTTGTAGCTCAATTGGATAGAGCATCTGGTTTCGAACCAGAAGGTTTGGGGTTCGACTCCCTGCGAGTGCACGCCGTTCACTTCGTTCACTAACCGAGTTTCCTCGCTGAGGCTCGGAAACATCGAAGTAGCAGCAAGTATCAACACAGCAATCACACGCACTTGTAGCTCAATTGGATAGAGCATCTGGTTTCGAACCAGAAGGTTTGGGGTTCGACTCCCTGCGAGTGCACGTATTCGCCTCCGGCGAAACTCGAGTTTGTTCGCTAGCGCTCACAAACATCGGGACAACAACGGCTAGCGCTCAGAACGTCGGAAGAGGAAACGTCGCCTGCGGCGAAACTCGAGTTTGTTCGCTAGCGCTCACAAACATCGATGACGGACTTGGATCCTGGGCCTTTGGTCTGGGATTCTTTCGCTTTTGGACCCGTGATGTTAGGACACGTCATCGCAATGTCGGGTTCCTTGTCCATGCTGTCACAAATCGGAGCCTCGGGCCGACTACTGGAGGGTGTCCAGTGTTGAACAACCTCTGCGTTCTGGGGCTCCACAAAACGGCGCAATTCATGACCGTCACCAGTTCCGGATCCGGATCAGCATCGTGTCCGCTCTGGCCATCGTCACACCATTCGTCCCCCAAGCTGGGCCCAACCGCTTCGCCGTCGCAGCGATGCTCGGCCTCCTTGCTCTACCAGCTCACTTCATTGTCCGTTGGGTCAAGGGCAATCCGAACCCAACCGGCTGGCTAGACCTCATCGCCGTTGTCGCTGCCAGCACTACCGCAATTATCGAACCGGCAGCATTCGTCCCTGCCTTCTTCTTCCAAACCATCCATCTCATCGGCGCCATTCCCTTCCTCTCCACTCGTTGGGCATACTGGCTTGGTGGGGGCTCATTTCTTTCGATGCTGACGATTGCCATCGTCTTGCCAGTCGATCCGATCTCCGTCGCCATGCTCGTCATCGCCGGGATTCTATTGCCAGCGGTCTTCTTGGGGACTACTCGAAGGCGACTACAGAGTCGCTGGAAACAAGAACGAATCGCCGCCATCACGGCGTCGCTACCGACGGCCCTCTGGGAAGCTGACCTGGCAACAGGAGACATGTTGACCGTGCTCGGGGCACCAGAACGAGTCCTGTTCACCACGGTCGATCGTCTAGTCGGAACTGGATATGTGGACCGGATCGACTCGCGGGACCAGGAAGCCTTCAAGCGACGATTCTCCCACGGTGACCGCTGTTCCTTGACCTATCGTTTCCATGGCGACCGTGGCGCTGAACGTTGGCTGACTGATCAGGTGGAAGAAGTCGAGATCGATGGCCAGAAAGTCCTTCGCGGAATCACTATTGATGTCACCCAATTGCACCGAACTCAAGAGAGCTTGGTACGGCAAAGTGAAATCGTCGAACGCATGTCGGCAACAACAATCGTCCTTACCGACGAAGTTCTGCCAATCGCCACAATCATCTCCATTAGTGATCCTCGACATGACCTCTTGGACAATCCCCGCGCCGCGGTTGGCCTGCCCTTTGGTGCAGTCTTTCCCGAACTAGCCAAGCAACACTGGTTGGCTGAGGGCATTGAACAACTTACGAGTTCTAAGACCGTGCACGCTGGCGCTCAAGAGTTGCATCGACCGAATTCAGATCCACTCATCGTCGACGTGCAGCTCTTCTCAATGCCTGATCGAACGACGGCCCTCATCATCGAGAACGTCACCAGCCGAGAACGAGCCCAAGCAACCATTCGCTTCCAAGCACTTCATGACTCGCTCACTCACCTGCCAAACCGCAGCGCACTCATGGAGGAGATGGAACGTTTCATCGAAGAGGGCAGGCCCTTCACCTTTGCCATGCTGGACCTGAACCGTTTCAAGGCGGTCAATGACACACTCGGCCATCTCACTGGCGATGAACTGCTCCAGATCGTTGCATCCCGCCTCAGCAATTCGATTGGTGAAGGCGATGTCGTCGCTCGATTGGGAGGAGACGAATTCGCCATCATCTTCTCTCATCAACTGGAGACCGAAATTGACGAGCGTCTGGACGCCGTCCTCCGCGCCTGTCGAGATCGTGTATCCATCGATGGATCCTCCATCTCGGTAGGAGTAAGCATCGGACTGGTGTCCGCACCCAACGACGGATCCGACCCTGAAACCCTGCTTCGTCTCGCCGACGTGGCAATGTATGACGCCAAGCGCTCTCGCAGTACGGTTCAATACTACGAAGCCAGTTTTGACACCTCGCCCGAACGGTTGGGGCTCATGGCCGAATTGGACGAAGCATTCGCCACCGGGCAGTTCGTGCCGTACTTCCAAGCAAAGTGCGACACTCTTTCCGGGGCCGTCATCGGGGCTGAGGCGCTAGTCCGGTGGGAACACCCAGTCAATGGAACCCTCGTGCCGGCCGAATTCATGGAGCTCATTGCCGTCTCTGGCCGCTTTGATGACCTGCTCCGCGCCGTGCTTTGGCCCTCTGTCCAAGCCATCTCACAGATGCCTGATCATTTACACGTCGCCATCAACCTGTCGGCCGTCAATCTGCTCAAGACCGACACCACGCTTCTCTTCCGACAGGCAATCGAGACCTTCAACATTGCTCCAGCACGACTCACCGTCGAGCTCACCGAATCAGAGTTCATGGATGACACGGGCAGGGTTGAAGCATCCTTACAGGAACTATCGGAGCTAGGTGTCGGTGTGGCCGTTGATGACTTTGGCACTGGCTATTCCTCACTCTCCCACCTCCGAAGCCTTCCGCTCACTGAGCTGAAGGTTGATCGCCAGTTCGTGTCGTCGATGGCCCACTCGCCACCGGATCGAGTTGTAGTTCAGGCGCTCGTCGGCCTCGCCCACGACCTCGGCTTGACTCTGACCGCCGAAGGGGTCGAGGACGAAGCAACCCTAAATCTCCTGCAAGAGATGGGCTGCGACACTGTGCAGGGCTACCTCTTTGCTCGACCTGTCCCGATTGACGACTTCAGTCGGGATCAACTGACTAACCAGGGAACGGAGCGCCAACCCGAAACAGGCCGGCTTTCGCGTCTGGGCCTTGACCCAACAAGGGCCTAAGCTGATCACTGGTGTCGCCGTCCTCCGCTCGTTCCCCGTCTCCTACCAAGAAGCGTTCTCTGTTCCTGTTCTGTCGCAGATTGCTTCTACGACTCATCTTTCTCGCGGCCTTCCTTGCCGTCTGCTGGTACTTCGTACTCCCCCGAATCCGGCCACCATTGCACGAGGGTGAACGTTATGGAATCGACGTTTCCCACCATCAGGGCGAAATCGACTGGGAGGCTGTTGCCGGCGACAACATCACCTTTGTCTATATCAAGGCAACCGAAGGCGAAGACTTCACCGACCCACAGTTTGGCCGGAACTGGCGACTCGCTGGAGCGGCTGGCCTTGACCGCGGGTCCTACCACTTCTTCACCGCCTGCACCTCAGGGGCGACGCAAGCCCAGAATTTTCTTCGAGTGGCTCCGCCCCAGGCCGGAGTGCTCCCACCTGCAGTGGATCTTGAGCTGGCTGGAAACTGCATTAATCATCCTTCAGCTTCTGTCGTTGCCAACGAGCTGGACGTCTTCCTACGACTCATAGAAGAAGCGTGGACTCAACCACCCTTGGTCTACATGAGCGACGAATGGGATGAGCTATTTCCGACCTCGGATCGACTACATCATCAGATATGGCAACTCAACTACCCCTTCCGGCCAAGCGAAGAGTGGCTGATCTGGCAGCTTCCGCCCTATATCACCGTTGATGGCATCGACGGTCGCGTTGATCTCGACGTGATGGCTCCAGAGAACTAGCCCGTTTGGTTGACTTAGTGGTGCTCAAGTAGGGTCCCGCCATGACGAGACTTAGCGGACATCTTCGCAATGGGGGCAGACCAGCCGACGAGGTATTGGCTGAGTTGCGAGAGAAACGAGCGACAGACGCTCGCTGGCAAGATGGCAAGACCTTCGGCCTGGTCTATGACGGCGGAGCCGAAGTCCATGCCATTGCTGAAAAGGCCAGCAACCTCTTCCTCCACGAGAATGCCCTGAACCCCATCGCCTTTCCTTCACTTGGCTCGATCCAGTCCGAAGTCTGTGACTGGACGGCCGAGCTGTTCCACGGCCCAGACACCACGGCCGGGTTCATGACCAGCGGGGGAACCGAAAGCCTGTTGGTGGCAGTCAAGGCAGCCCGCGAACGAGGCAAGGCCGAACGAGGAATCACCGAACCCCAGATGGTGATCGCCGAGAGCGCTCACGCTGCCTTTCACAAGGGAGCCAAGTACTTCGGCATAGAGGTTGCGAAAACGCCGGTCAATGATGATTGGACGGCCAACGTTGCCTCCATGGCTGACGCCATGACCGAAAACACCGTCCTGATGGTTGGGTCTGCTCCCCAATACCCCCAAGGTGTTGTTGATGACATACCCGCCATCGCTGCCTTAGCAGCGAGCATCGGTGCGTCATGCCACGTCGATGCATGCATCGGCGGCTTCGTTCTTCCCTTCGTCGAGAGGCTCGGCCGGTCCGTTGCGCCGTGGGACTTTCGGGTTGACGGAGTGACGTCAATTTCGGCTGACATTCACAAGCTCGGGTACTCCCCGAAGGGTGCGTCAGTCATCCTGCACCGAACCAAGAAGCTACGCAGCTACCAGACATTCATCTTCGACGATTGGCTTGGCGGGTTCTACGCCTCCCCCAACATGCAAGGGACCCGCTCAGGTGCACCAATGGCAGCTGCGTGGGCCGTCATCCAGTTCCTCGGTGTCGAGGGCTATCTGGATCTGACTCGCCAAACACTGAGCGCCGCCGACCAGATGCGAGCGGCTATCAATGCCATTGATGGTCTCCGTGTGCTTGGCGACGCCGAATATCACATCATCGCCATCTCATCTGACCCCGACGCTGGGCAGCCGATGGACGTCTTTGCTCTTGGCGACGCCCTCAAAGAACGAGGCTGGCACTTCGACCGTCAAGGCCCGCCGGACTCATTGCACGGAACGATCTCGGCGGGCAACGAAGCCGTGGTCGGCCAGTTCATCGCCGATCTGCAGGCGTCAGCCGGCCAGGTCGGCGCATCTCGAGTCGAGGACCGATCGACCAACTACTCCGCCCTCGAATAGTGGAGTTAGAACGACAGGCCTAGTACAGCAGGTAGGGCTGGCGAAACTCTCGGAATTGATCCAGCGCCGGTTCCAATTGTGACAACAACTCGTCCAGATCCCGGCCACTGGCTAGGGCAGCCCGTAGTTGGCGGGAGCCAGTGAGAAGGTCAAAAACTTGACCTCGATCGACGATTGAGCCCAGACCTTGCCGAGCCGCGTCGGCCTCGATGGCGCCCAGTAATTCCAAGCCTGTTCGGAACGGCGAGTAGGCCGACGGGTCAACAATATTGATCGTCACTCCAAAGAGTTCTTGGCCCTCGAAGCGAGGATTTGGTGCCATGTTCGGGATCACAGTTGGCACATAGCTGATCGCCTCAAAGATGACACCCGGCAGCTGGAGCTCAGTCAGTTCATCGGCCAAGGCTTGCTCGTCCAGCCACAAGGCTCCAACGGTGGTGAACGGTTGCATGGTTCCGTTGCCATAGCTGATGGAGGTGGCCTCGATCAGAACGGTTCCGGGATAAACCAAGGCCGACTCAAATGTTGGCAACCCAGGGCTGGGAGCAATCCAATCAAGACCGGTGTCGGGCCAGTGCATGTCGCGCTGCCAATTTTCCAGCTCGACCACTCGCAAGTCCAGGTTCTCCAAGCCGGGCAACCATTCTTCACCCTTGATCATCAGAGCGAGCTCACCGGCGGTCAGTCCGTAGACAGACGGGATCGGGTATTGGCCGATGAAAGAGAGCAGCCCGGCTTCAAGGACTGGGCCCTCGATTCGCTCACCACCCAGTGGATTCGGACGGTCCAAAATAATGAAAGGGATGCCGATCTCGGCCGCGGTCTGCATAGCCAGGCCCATAGTTGAGATATAGGTGTAGTGACGGGCACCGACATCTTGCAGGTCATAGACCAAGGCATCGAGCCCAACCAACATGGCGGCGGTGGGCTGGCGGGTACCTCCGTACAGGCTGAAGATCCTCACCCCGGTACCAGCATCGATCTGATCGTCGATCAGTTCTCCGGCGTCAGCAGTACCTCGGACCCCATGTTCGGGGGCAAAGATTGCCCCCAGTTCCACCTCATCTGAACTGTTCACCAGATCGATGAGGTGCACGCCATCGTCCACCGAAGTCTGGTTGACAATGAGGCCCAGCGTCATGCCTTCGAGCGCACCGAAACCATCACGAGAGAGAGTGCCCGAACCAGGGACGACGGCGGCTAGTCCTGGTTCGGACCGCTCCGTTGTAGCAGTTGTGGACGACTCTCCCACTGAATCTGAAGAAGCCGTATTATCCGCAGTCGACAGGGTCGTCGGCGATGGCGCATCCTCACCACTCTCGGTCGATTGTTGGGCCGAATTCGTCTCGTCACCCGAAGCACCATCAGACGATGATGAGATCACTCCGCACGACGAGCCGGCCAGCCCAAGGACTAGCCCGATGAAGATCGAGCAGAACCGCGCTCCCGATGGGCGCGATCGGGCCGGGCCTGAAAAGGATCGCCGACTAGGCGAGGACAAGAGACTGGGCAAGCAGATGGCGGTATATCTCTGTCGCCTCTTCCGCTACCGGTTCCAAGGCCGGTGGCAGCTGGACCAAAGAGCCGGAGTCTTGCAGTGCTGGACCAAAGCCGGTCGAAGCCTCGACGGATGCGTACCAGGCTGGCGCCCATGCCCCGTCACTATCCCGACGACCCGCAGGCCACGACAACATCGCTGGATCAAACTCGACACCAACCGAGGAACAGATGGCCCGCAAGTAGGCCTCGGGGTCACACAAGAAATTCCCGCTGTCAACAATGAGTGTTGCCTGCTCAGCTAGCTCTTGTTGTTGAGGAAGGCCAATATCAGCCAGCGTCACCGATGCTCTCACCTTGCTGTAGCTGGCCAGAACACGTCGAGGGTCACGAAGCAACAAAATGATGGTTTGCTTGGCTAGCCAGCCTCGGTCCATTCCCGGCAGAAGATGTTGGGCCATGTGCTTCTGATAGTCGATGGTGATGCCGTCGTCCATCGACTGGAAACACGTCCCGATGGCCTCTGCCTCTTCCCGTGGCTGAGAGGCCAGGATCTCCTTGCTCAACGGATGGTCGGTGAGTCCAGTCTTGGTGAGGTAGTGGGCGTAGAGCGGCTCATCCATCACCCGGGTGTCCGAACGGTTCTCCCAGGCACGCATCATGGCGGTTGAGAGATTTCTTGGTCCGGACCACATAGCCAGACGAATGGGCTCGCTCACAAGCTCACACTACTCACAATGTCCATCGCTGCTCACGCAGTCACTTCGGCCAAGAGGTCAAGATAGAAGCCTTGCATCTGCTTAACGACGGGTCCTCGACCGCCGCTGCCGATGACCCGGCCGTCAATCTCGGTTACTGGAGCAATGCCGGCAAAGGTCCCGGTAATGAATGCCTCATCGGCGCTGTACACATCGGTTAGTGAGAAATTCTTCTCATGATGAATGAGGCCGTGCCTCGCACAGAGCCGCAGCACGTTGCGCCGAGTGATTCCCGGCATGCAGTAGTCGCCGGTTGAGGTCCAAACTTCGGGTGGAGCCTCGGGGCCATCCGGCCGCTTCACAATGAAGAAATGGGTCGAGTTGCAAGTAGCCACAAAACCTTGCGGGTCAAGCATGAGCGCCTCATCAGCACCAGCCTTGTTCGCTTGGATGCAAGCCGAAATGCAATTCAGCTTGGAATGAGAGTTCCACTTCGGGTCCTGCACATCAGGCCTCCCCCGTCGCACGTGAACCGTGAACAGGCTTAAGCCGTCGGTCAAGGTCTCGGGATGCGGTTGCTTGTACTCGGGAATAGCAACGATTGTCGGAGCGGTGATGGTGAACGCAGGGTCTTGATACGGGGTTGATTTCATTCCCCGAGTCACCATCAGTCGGATGTGGGTGTCATCTCGCATCCCGTTGGCCTGGATGGTCTCAAGCAGCATCTTCGCCAAGTCCTCTTCGGTCTTGCCAATATCCATGTCCAACGACTTCGCCCCTTCAAAGAGGCGACGAAGATGCTCGTCCAGGAACGCCATCTTGCCATTGTGGACACGAATACCTTCCCAGATTCCATCTCCAAGCATGAAGCCGCTATCAAAAACCGAGACCATGGCCTCGGCCCTCGGAACAAGCTCTCCGTTCAGGTGGATCAGGATGTTCTCGTTGCGTGGGTCGACTGCGTAGTCATGCGTTCCGTGGGCCATTGGGTGATCGTAGCTAGCTCTCTCGGGGCAAGCGAGACAGGTCGTCAGAATCATCACCAATCCGGCCTGTTGGTTGAGAAGCAGCGATGTTCGGGCACTATGTTCGGGTGCTCAAACGCTTGCGGCCACCTCCGCCTCAGCTCGGTGACGTCATCGCAGCGGCCAGTGTGCTCATGGTTCTCATTCCCCAGGTCCTGGCCTACGCCGAGCTGGCGGGAATGCCAGCCCGGCTCGGATTGGTCGCAGCGGCGCTGCCCGCTCTCGTTGCCGCCGTATTCGTTTCCTCGCCCTATCTACAGACAGGACCAACGGCGCTCACCGCGTTATTAGTCTTTGGCTCACTGCAATCCTTGGCAACACCAGGCACCGATGAGTACATCAAGTTAGGCATGCTGCTGGCCCTGATCGTTGGTATCGCCCGGTTGGCCATGGGTTTCCTCCGACTCGGGGTGATCGCCTACTTCCTCAGCCAGCCTGTTCTGACCGGCTTCACCACCGGCGCCGCCGTGTTGATCTGCGGCTCCCAGATTCCCAAGGTCCTCGGGATCGATGGGGAGGGCGGTCGAGTTCTTTCTCGTGCTGGTGACGCCATCAGCCGGATCGATGAATGGAACTGGTCAAGCCTCTTCCTTGGCGTGCTGGCCATGCTGCTGATCACCGTCCTGCGACGAATCAACCCCTTGTTCCCGGCGGCTTTGGTGGCTGTTGCGGTGACCTGGCTGGTCGGAGCGATCTTTGGTCTGCATGTACAGGAGGTTGGTGACATCTCGGGAGGTTTCATCAGCTTCCAAAGCGACTTTCCCTTCGACCGCACTCTTGAGCTTCTCGTGCCTGGTCTAGTCATCGCCTTGATCGGTTTCGCCGAACCAGCGTCCATCGCCAGAACCTTTGCCGCTGAGAAGCGCGAGCGGTGGAGTGCCAATCAGGAATTCGTCAGCCAGGGCGCCGCCAACATTGCTTCGGCATTCACCGGAGCCTTCCCCGTTGGTGGTTCGTTCGGTCGAAGCTCGTTGAATGTCACCGCCGGGGCGCAGACCCGATGGTCTGGATTCTTTACTGGTGTTCTCGTCCTCTTGATATTGCCTTTCGCTGGTGTGTTGGCCTCCATGCCAACCACGGTTCTGTCCGCGGTTGTGATCACTGCTGCTCTGCGCTTGATTCGAATTGATCGGATCCGGGCCATGTGGTCCTGGAGTCAGCCCCAATCCTTCTCAGCGGCCGCAACCCTGGTGGCCACCCTCGCCTTTGACCCGCGAGTCGACCGAGCCATATTGGTTGGAGTCGGCCTGTCCATCGGTGTGCATCTGTGGCGAGAACTCAGTGTCTATGTAGAGATCGATGACACCGAGGATGGAGCCTTGAGGATTCGACCCCACGGCGTCTTGTGGTTCGGGTCAATCACCAAGATCAGTCAGAAAATTCTCGACGCCATCGCCGACCATCCAGAAATCGACCATGTTCGTATCTCGCTACAAGGGGTCGGGCGCCTTGATCTGACTGCCGCTGGTGAGTTAGCGGAGTTGGCGGTTGATGCGCGCAGCAATGGTGTTCATGTTCGCTTCGAAGGCATCCCGCCTCATGCCGAGCGACTTTTCCACTCCATCCTTGATGCCCGCTAGTCACCGTTCGCTGGCAGGTTGAACGGATGGAACGTCGTCACTTCCTCGGAGCAGCTCTTGCTGGGCTCGTTGGTGCATGCACCCAAGATGTTGAGCTACTGGACCCTGACCCTACAACCACATCAACCGCCGACACTTCGCTCGGCAACACCGCTTCGTCCAGCATCTCGACCGAACCACCATCCCCGACCATTGTTGACGCCCTTGATACCGAACCAGTGACTCTCAGCGGCTTACCCTTTGATCAAGGAATCGCTTCGGGAGACCCAAGTTCAGATTCGGTGATGCTCTGGACGACCCTGACCGGTGAACTCCCCGATGAGGTTCCTCTGGTTTGGGAGGTGGCTGATGATGCGGGCTTCCTGCTCTTGCTGGCCACGGGCCGAGCCGTAGCCACGGTTGGTGAGAACCACAGCGTGCGGATCGATGCCACTGGCTTGCCCTCAGCAAGCTCGCTGTTCTATCGCTTCCGCGTCGGGGACGAAGTCTCTGACGTCGGGCGCACCAAGACGTTCGCCCCAGCTGGTCAAGCGGCATCAGTTCTCCGTCTCGCTGTTTCTTCTTGCCAGGCCCGCACCGACGGGGCATATGCCGCCCACCGCTCCATTGCTGAGGCCGACATCGATGCGGTGGTCTGGCTTGGGGACTACATCTATGGCGAGTCGTCTTCCCTCGAGGAGTACCGCTCCGCCTATGCCGAGCATCGATCCGATCCAGCGTTGCGAGCAGCGCATGCCGCTCACCCGTGGATCATGATCTGGGACGATCATGAGATTGCCAACGACTTCGATTCCCAGGTAGATCCGGCAAGGTTGCAAGCCGGTCTGCAGGCCTGGCGAGAGAACCAGCCCGTTCGACTACCCGCACCTGATGCCTCGGGGCTCGTCGGCTACCGATCCTTCGAGGTTGGTGACCTCTGTCGAATATTGATGCTCGACGCACGACAGTATTCCGATGTTGGACAAGGCGGGTCTGGCTCGATTCTTGGTTCAACCCAGCAAGAATGGCTGCTGGGCAGCCTCAATCATGAGGCCGCCTGGTCCATCATCGGCAGCCCCGTCCTGGCCTCTGGGCTGAGTGCCCCCGTCGACCAAGAGGGTCCACTCCTGCCTTACACCTGGGATGGCGCTCCCCAAGATCGCAACAAATTGGCCGAAAAATTGGCCGACACTGATGCCGTCATCGTCTCGGGCGATCTGCACACCTCGATGGTCCTAGATTTTCGAGCGGAGCCAACCAACCCAGAATCCAAGGCAGCTGCACCTGAGTTCATGGCCCCGTCCATCAGCTCACAGTTCCCGGCCCGATTCGAATCTGCGGCTCCCCTGCTCCCCTTGTTCAACGGCCAACTTCGCCATATCGATACCTCCAATGGTTGGCTGCATTTGGAGATCACGGCCGAGAAGGTCGTTGCCACCTTCCACTATGTGAGCGATGTGCAAGACCCAGACTCTGATGTTCTTCCTGGTCCCTCTTATGAGGTTCTGCGAGGCGAAACCAGTGCCCGATTGATCTAGCAGTCGCCGTCGACGGCGAGTGAACTAGCGACGAAGCAGAGGGTCGGTCTGCACGACCCGACTGCGAACGGTAAAGACACTGTCTCCGGCCAGAACGCCACCGCGCGAGAACAGCCGACCAAAGTCCCAGTTGGACAGGCCGAGCTCAGGCTTGTTGAGCGCGTACTGCCCGTCAACCCAGCGGGTAAAGCCGTCGCCAACAAAGGGTGCGTCAATAGCTCCCCAGAACCAATCTTGTTCCGCCTGATCTTCAGAGATCATGGAGGCAACGAAGCGAGGAGACTGTTTATTGAAAAGTGCGACTGCCTCCGCCACGGTGTCAGTGATGACAAGGGTCATTTCCGGGGACGTTTCCCATTCCCATTCGTGGCCAAGCTGATCAGTGCTGATGGCTTGGGCCGATGATTCCAGCACGTCGCCTTCGGCTCTACCGATGGCGACCTGATCGGTGAACATTCCCTGAGGAACAAATGACTCGCTGCCCTCAGACACATGCAGTTTGGCGTTTACTCCAAGTCGTTGGCCAGCATCATGCAGTCCTGCCAGGACCGCGGGAACCAGAACAGCGGCCTGAGAGCGCGAGATGGCACAGGTGTTGAGGGTGTTGCAAACCTTGCGGTCAAGGGATGCAGATACAACAGCCTGCAGGCGGTCAGGGTCAGCGTCCTCGCCAGCGAATATCCAGGCACCACCGGTGCCATGCAAGCTGACCGAGATTCCGGCCTGACGAGCAACCGAGCCAAGCTGATTGACTGCTTGGCCACTACCTCGAGCCACGGCCAGTGCAAGACGAGAATCAGAGAACAGGGCCCAGCCAGCAGCGTGGGCGGCGCTTGGAACCAGTGAGGCGAGTCCCGGTGGTAGCCCGGCTTCTTCAAGAGCTGGGTCCAAGGCGTGCTCGACAATGGCTTTGGCTGTGCCCAGGGCATCTGATCCAATACGAAAGACCACTGCGTTGCCGCTACGGATGACTCCACAGGCATCGGCGAAAACGTTTGGCCTGCCTTCGAAGACAAAGCCGACAACACCGAGTCCGGCTACTCGTTGCTGAACTTGCCAACCATCATGCTCGATAGTCTCGATGACCGAGTCTCTGGTCGTTGCCGCGTCACGCCACATTTGCAAGCCCGAGATCATGTCGGTGCGCATCACATCGCTCAGCACGAGCCGAGTAGTTGAGCGACCACGTCCTTGGGCTCGCTCGACGTCTTCCGCGTTTGCCTGGGCGATCGGTCCGAAGACATCGTCATCAGCTAGGCGTCTGGCGAAGAGGTCGAAGAAGCGAGAGATGTCATCGTCATTTACGGAGCCGATAGCGAGAAACGCCTGGCTGGCCCGCGTGACCGCCGTGGCGGCAATGTCCCATTCACGAGCCGGGATATGAAGCAATGCTCCGGTGTCGTTGACAACAACAAGACGGTCGCCCGGCTGGAACGAGGCGGCAAGCTCGGCGGAAACCGTGCTGAGCTGATTACCGCCGAAGATGATGGCTTGTCCCTCTTCCAGAGACGTTAACGATTGGATCACCCGCTCACTCTATTCAGTTCGCCAGGAGGATCTAGTCAGTGGTCCTAAGTACAACAACCAAAAGCTCAGCCACTGATTCGAATCCAAGACGTCGGTACAAGCGATTTGTGCTCGGGTTTGATGCCTGGGTATTCAGTGTCACCTCATCAACCTCCGGTTTGGCTTGCTGCGCTCGGGAAACCGCTGCCGTCAACGCACTGGCGTAGCCGCGGCCTTGCCGTTCATCCGGGGTGAACACGCCGCCGATCCGAACCACCCCGCAACGTTCAACCGAGCATCCAAGCTGAGAAACCAGCTCACCTCCAACAATCCATCCAAACAGTCGACCTTCAGAGATCGATCGTTCAACCTGCGCCCTAGCGGCCTCCGTCGTGGACGTGAGACCCGTAGCCGTTCCGAAGTCCACCATCCACTCAGCAGATTGTTCAACATGCTCGGATCTGAGAACTGCCACCTGACCTGCAGCATCTGAGCTGCTCAGCTCGGCAAGTCGGTAGACCCGAAACAGCTCAACGGTTTCGATTGCTCCGCCAACACGTTCAGACCAGTAGCCAGCAACACTTGCGGTATCGCCCGGTGAGCCCATCAGACGAAGATTATCGGAGGTTGGAAGCTCGTCGGCAAGAAGGTGCTCGGTGCCGCCCGATAAGGGGCTGAGCGTGTATCCGTCGTTCCAGCGCACAGCGACGCCAACGGTCTGCCCTTGATCATGAATCCGAAGCAGGTCGCATTCTTGATCTGTGCGCAGCGACGAAGCCACCAGGTTGCAGCCGATCGGGTCGGAATCGAAAAGATCACCGCATCTGTCTAAAGCAGCTTTTCCTTCGGTGATTGTCTCAACCATCGCCATAGAGGCCATCGTCTCACAATTATCGTGCTGACCCCAAGGAATTTGCGGCGGGCAAAGGAGGCCGCTTGAGGGCCGGTTTTAGATCTCCGGCGCTAGTCGGGCACGAAAGCCGCGCACTTCGCTCTTGCTCCGGAGTCTGTGGGCTGAGGCGTGGGCCCAGTCCTCACCCACTAGCTTGGCCGCATACTGCGTTTGATACTTGTCGAAGTTGACCCAGGCCCATCGGGTGATGTTTTTCTTTGGATCCCAACGGTAGAAGTTAGTCAAGGGCTCCCGGTTTCCGTTCCAGAGCTCCTCCCGTGTGAGCCCTCGTCGAAGCGTGCGCCAGATCACCCGACGCATGATGACTGATTTGGGCAGGTCCAGCCACACGATCGTGTCTGCCCGTTCATGATGGATACCGCAGGATTGCCTGTTGTAGTTTCCGCACGTCACCCAACCATCGCTGACCTCGTCGGCTTCGTCCAGAGCAGCGCGAAGGCTCGCTTGAAACTGCTCGTTCGATGCTGGCGTCCAATCAGGCTGATGGAAGAGGGCATCGAGCTCGATGTGGGTGAGACCCAGTTCGGTCGCAAGCTCGCGAGCCATCGTCGACTTCCCCGATCCGGGGCAGCCCACAACCACGATCCGTCTCATCATGTCCCCCATCGTCCTCGTCAGAAGTGAATGCTACGTTGCAGAAGCTCGTAGGCGATAGTCATCACCGCCAAGACCAGGGTTGTGGCAGTCTGTTCCTATGACAGAGCAAACCGATAGCCGGTCCACTTCCAATCATGATGAGCCTGAGCGGCTTGAGGTGCCTGCGGTTGTTAGGTGGCCGATCTTTCCCTTCGAAGGAGACATGCGGGTCCGCAAGCTCGAGCCGCATACCGCCGAAGAGCGGATTCGACAAGGCGATCCGGGTGGTGACCCTTGCGGGTGCAGTACCGATGAAATCAAGGCGGAGCCAGTGTGGTCCAATGACCGCTGGCGAGTTCGCCCCATCCAATTTGGCAACAAGGCCGCCCCGTTTCCGGCATACATGCTCAGCACGCAGGCATGCATTGACATCGACAGTCTGGATGATCAGTACGCCAGCGAGCTCGGGATACTGACGATCCGCCTTGACCGAGCAATCATGTCTCTTGGAGATGTTGGACGTGTCCACTACAACCGATGGGGCGATGGTGCATTCCATTTCCACGTGTGGTTCCTTGGGCGGCCAAAGGGTGCGTGGCAGTTCAGCGGCTACATGCTGCCAATTTGGGGGTTTACCTTGCCGCCCCTCGATTCGGAGATTCACGCCAGGAACGATCAACTCGTCGGTGATCACCTTCGCCAGTCAATGTCCTAGGTTCCTAGCAGGTGAGCATGAAGCGGATGGACGTTACCCAGCCGAGGTTGTCGAAGACCAGGGAGGTCACGATCCCACTAAGGCCGGTTTCCAGAACCGTGGGTACAAAGGCGATGGGGATGCCGATCTGGGACGAGTCTCCGCCACAGAACTCATCCTGCCCAGCCAGCCAGTCCTGGCTGGTGATCAGCACCCGAGCTGAGGGCGCAACCGGGTAGCTCCGCAACTTCGGGTTCTCGTTAATGAACGGCCAATCCGTGATCGCCCCGATGATGTACTCCTCTTGCAGCTCCACCCCCGAGACCAGAACCGAGTTGTCGTCATAGCCCTGATAGCGATCGAACTGGATGAAGGTGACACCGTCAACATCTTCGATCGAGGTGATGTGTCCAACGTCGAATCTCAAACCATCTTCGGCATCGTTGACAGTGCCGGGGTCTTTCTCAGTCGTTGCTTGTTCCTCGGTGGTTGGTGCGGCCGTGGTTGGAGGTGCCGTCGCTACCGCTGTGGTTGACGTCTCCGGCGGAGCGGTTGTGGTCGCTTCGACAACCGGGCTGTCGTCCAGCTCCGACGCGACGACTGGCTCGATACTGGACGTGACGTTCTCTGCAACCTCACTGCCGCCGCCACAAGCCGTTGCCAAAAGGCTGAGTACGACCAGCATCCCGAAGCCTCGCTTTGCTGACCTCGGTCCCGGTCTTGGCCTGAAACACTCCGCATCGTCCCTCACAAGGTCAGAGCCTAGTTCAGCGAGTCGATTCCAACGGCTCAATCACTGATCGCCTCCGATGGTCGAACACCAGACTGGTCCGCTCATCAACCACACCCGGCAGGGAAGCAATATTGTCGATCACGATCTGCTGCAAACGATCGGTGTCAGGCACACTCAGATGAACCAACACATCCTCTTGGCCAGACATCAGATGAACGGCAATCGTCTCGGGCAGGGCCCAAACCGAGTCGATGAACTCGTCAATAATCACTCGAGTCTTGGGTTGGATCTTGACTGCTACCAAGGCCTGCAGCGGACGATTCAGGGCGGCCAGATCGACCTCAGCGTGATAGCCCGTGATCACCCCCGAACGCTCCAACTCCCGGATCCGATCAAGCGTTGTCGACGGCGCGAGGCCGACACTGGTGGAAATGGCCCGATTGCTCTGCCGTGCATCTGACTGAAGCTGAGCCAAGATCCGTTGATCATTCCGGTCAATCTTCTTCTTCATCGCGCCTTATCCGTTCATTATTCGGAAAGCTTGAGCTTAGGTCGTGAAAGTGGGAGTGTCGAGGGTCACAGGTAGAGATCTGGGCTTAAGGAGACAGGGTGCCGAACACGCCAAACACCACTAGCGATATGGCCAGCAACACCAGCAGCTCGACGCGGAACTACCAGATCAGTGACCGCTACACCCAGCCGTCCGGGCAGGTGTTCCTCACCGGGGTTCAAGCACTGGCGCGCATCCCAATTCAGCAGCTTTGGGCTGACCGAGCCAATGGGCTCAACACCGCAGCCTTTATCTCCGGCTACCAGGGCTCGCCGCTGGGAGGCTTTGACCAGGAGGTCACTCGTGCAGCCAGGCTCGTTCCCGAGCTGCCCATTGTTTGCGAACCAGCCGTCAATGAGGAACTTGGGGCGACCTCCGTCATGGGGAGCCAGCTCGCTAGTGAGCAGCCCGATTGCAAGTACGACGGCATATTGGGACTCTGGTACGGAAAAGCCCCTGGCCTTGACCGGGCAGGTGACGCACTACGCCATGCCGTCTTTGCTGGCACCTCCCATTATGGCGGTGCAGTCGCTCTTGTCGGCGATGACCCGGCGGCAAAGAGCTCAACCCTGCCGTCAAGCTCTGATGCCACCCTGGTCGACCTGCACATGCCGATGCTTTACCCCGGCGACGTGCAAGAAGTCCTAGACCTCGGTCGCCATGCCGTCGCCATGAGCCGGGCAACCGGGGTCTGGACCGCCATGAAGATCGTGGCCTCGGTGGCCGACGGATCGGGCACCGTCGACCTGGCACCAGCGCACGGACAACCAACGGTTGAGACGATCACCATTGGTCCGGACGGAGAACCCTATGTGCACCACCCATCGGGACAGCTCCTTACGCCCCACACCCTCGATCTTGAACGAGAGTTCCGAGAGGTTCGCTCTGGCCTGGTCCTGCGCTACGCAGTAGAGAACAAGCTCAACCACACCACCGCCGATCCCAGCGATGCTTGGATCGGCATCATTTCTTCGGGCTACACCTACCACGAGCTGGTCGAAGCCCTGCGGCGTCTCGGGCTCGAAACTATTGAACAGATCGAGGCCGCAGGAATCCGACTCTTCCAAATGACCATGCCGGTGCCTTTCGACAAGGCCAACATGCGAACCTTCGCCAAGGGCCTGGACGAGATCCTGATCGTGGAAGAGAAGAATCCGACCCTGGAGTGGCTAGTCAAGGACGCCCTCTACGGCGGGCCCGACCAACCCCTAGTTCTGGGAAAGCATCATCCCGATGGGCGAACCTTGATGCGCAGCTACTCAATCCTCGATGCAGACTCCATGATTGAGGGCCTTCGAGAACGACTGTCACTGCGGATTGCTGATCGTCTCGCTCCCCCACCTCAGCCAGAACGCACCCGGACACTCATCCCCCTAGAAGTTTCACGCAGTCCCTACTTCTGCTCGGGTTGCCCTCACAACTGGGGCACGAAGAATCCCGAAGGCAGCCTGATCGGGGCTGGCATTGGGTGCCACACCATGATCATGTTGATTGATGACCCCAAGGTCGGCAACATTGCCGGGCTGACCGCCATGGGCGGTGAGGGGGCACAGTGGATTGGTATGGCTCCCTTCGTTGACCGTGAGCATTTCATCCAGAACCTGGGGGACGGAACCTTCTTTCACTCCGGCCAACTGGCCATCCAGGCCGCCATTGCCGCCAATGTCAACATCACCTACAAACTCTTGTACAACGCCACGGTGGCCATGACCGGTGGACAAGATGCCATTGGCGGGGTCGGAGTGCCGGAGATTGCCACCATCTTGCTGGCACACGGAGCAACCGACGTTCGCATCACCACTGATGATGTCTCGGCCTACAAGGGCGTCAAGCTGCCGGAGGGACCAAACGGAAAAATCAAGGTCTGGGACCGAACTCGCATCCTCGAGGCCCAAGAAGAATTGGCCAACATTGAGGGTGTCACGGTCATCATCCATGACCAGGCATGCGCCGCCCAGAATCGACGCCTGCGCAAGCGCGACAAGGTGGCGACCCCTAGTGAGCGAGTGGTCATCAACCATCGGATCTGCGAGGCGTGCGGTGATTGCGGAGAGGTTTCCAACTGCCTGTCGGTTCAGGCCATTGACACACCACTTGGCCGCAAGACCACCATCGACCAGGACTCATGCAACTTGGACTTCTCTTGCATCGGCGGAGACTGCCCCAGCTTCATGACCGTGGAGCCTGCCGACGATCCGGTTGAGCAAGATACGGAAAAGGCCGTCATGCTGGAGGGCGAACTCCCCGATCCGAGCAGCATGTTCAGCGGTGACGATCTGAGTCTTCGCATGGCAGGTATCGGGGGAACCGGTGTGGTCACGGTGGCCCAGATCCTCTCCACTGCAGCCATGCTGGATGGCTGGCACGTTCGAGGGTTGGATCAGATCGGGCTCTCACAAAAAGCCGGTCCGGTGGTGAGCGACATTCGCATGTCTCGCCACCAGACCCCCGTCTCTAACCTGATCGGCGAAGGTGAGGCCACCGCCATTCTGGCTTTCGATCTTCTGGTTGGCGCCGACGTCAAGACCTTGTCGGTCGCCTCGGGTCTGGATGGCCCCGGCAGCACTCGATTCATCGGTTCGACAACACCAACCCCAACCGGAGCCATGATCGGGCACCCCGAAACCGAGTACCCCACCGCTACCGAACTCATCGACCGGGTTGGGGCGTCAACCGGCGAGACCGACAACAAGTTTGTCGACGGAGGCGCTGTGGTCGAGGGCCTGCTGGGCAACAGGGCTTCGGCCAATGTGTTCATGCTCGGCGTTGCGATCCAAGCGGGCATGATCCCGGTGTCACCAAATGCCCTGGAACAAGCAATCGAACTCAACGGTGTCGCTGTGGAGGCAAACAAGGAAGCTTTCACTTGGGGTCGTCGCTGGATTCTGGCTCCGGCCGAAGTCGAGGTTGCAGCAGGAATCAATGACCCCTCACAGGTTTCATCCAACTCAAGTCCCGTAGAGGTAAGCGAGAAGCCACTACCAGCCATGATCGCCAACCGGATCCAAGGCCTGAGCACCGCCGAACCCATCTCTGAGCCAGACGAACAACTCACTAACCTCATCCGGCTCCTGACCTCAGACCTGGTGGATTATCAAGACGAGGCGTATGCCAACCGCTTCCTCGACACTGTTGCTTTGGCGTATGCGGCCGAAACAGGCCTCGGCACACATGCTGTCTTCGGGACAGATATCGCACTCACCGAGACCGTCGCCCGCGGGCTCCACAAGCTGATGGCCTACAAGGACGAATACGAAGTGGCACGACTATTGCTACTGCCGGAGTCCCAGGCGGCGGCCGACGCAGTAGCCGGGCCGGGGGCCGAGATCACCTGGCGTCTTGACCCACCAATCTTCAAAACGTTGGACCAGGTGAAGAGTCGATTGCGTCGTCCATTCCGACGGGGCGAAGATGATGATTCAGTCGACAGGGATACTGGCAGTTCTGGCAGTTCCAAGATCCAGATCCCAACGCGCGTCGGCATACCAATGATGCAGTCGCTGGTGAAGATGAAGCATCTACGGGGCACCAAGAAGGATCCATTTGGGCGGGCCGAAGTTCGCCGGGTGGAGCGGGCGCTGATCCCCGAGTATGAGGCTGCGGTCCGGACCCTCTTGGCTCATGTCACCAGCGCCACCATTGGCGAGGCGACGTCTATTGTGAGCCTGGCTCTGGACATTCGGGGGTTCGAGGACCTCAAGCTTGAGCGAGCCGCCAACATGCGCGCCGCTCTGGCCAAGCGAGTGGCTGCCTTCGCCCAGTGATGAGCAGGGAAAGCCGGACGGGCCTAGGAATCCTCAGGCTCGGGTAGATCCCGTCCGCCGGTGGTGGTTGCTTCTTCGAAGGAAGCGACAACCTGCTCATAGGTCTCGACCGGTCCTTCAACGAAGCTGAACCGCTCGTGAGTTTTCACTTCGGGTGAGAGGTCGACAAGCTCCATCTCTTCAGCCAGGTAGCGCCCAAGTCCGGCGTAAGGTTCCCCACCAGGGGCATCGGCGCCTTCGCTATAGCCCGCGGCAACTCCCTGAGCAGCAAATACTTCCAAAGCAACACAATCGGAGGCGCCCTCACCGGTGCGGAGCAGTGCGTATAGGCAGACTTCGCCAGCCTCTTCAGTTGAGGCCAGTAGCCAATAGCGGACGCCAATGGGGGTCTCTTCGACGAAACGGCTCTGGGCCAGTTCGAAGCCGTCGGGTGCGATGAAGCCGTCGGGCAGGTGATCCTCAACCGTCGGTGTTTGGGCAAAGACAAGCGGCAGCGGGACCGAGTCATCGACGATGAGCGGTCGAATTGCGCCGTAGGCCTTCCAAGCAACAAAGAACAGGACCAACGCCATAGCCACATTGCTGACGAATTCACCCATGGCAAATCGGGGCTGTTCGGCCCGAAGACGTTCCTCTGTCTGAATGTCTTCCACCAACGACTCCAATAACGCCTTTGAGATTGACTTGCTACAAGATTGCTACACAACCGTGACTGCCTTAGCGCCACAGTTTGCCACATCGGAGCATGGAAACGGAGGTACCGCTGCCAGAGCGTCCTTCGATGGTCTTCTGTAGCAACGAGCGGCAGACAATAGTTCGCCAGCGACACCGGACATTGCTAGTTTGAACGGGTGCCGACTGGACGATTCGCTCCAAGCCCCACCGGGCCTCTCCATATTGGCAACCTGCGTACTGGGCTGTTGGCCTGGCTATTCGCCCGGTCCGCCGGATCGGACTATCTGCTTCGGTTCGAAGATCTGGATATGGCCCTCGTTCGGGACGAGCACTACCAGAGCCAGTCCGATGAGCTGGCTTCCCTTGGACTGCATTGGGACGGCAAACCGGTTCGCCAGAGCGAGCGTTTCGACCTCTATCTGGACGCCATCAACCTCTTCACCCAACGAGGCCTGACCTATCCCTGCTATTGCTCACGCAAGGACATTCGTGAAGCCAGCCAGGCACCAAACGGTCCGCCTGGGGCCCGCCAATCAGCCGGCTCCGGATCAACTGGCTCGGGGCCAGCTAGCAGCCATTATCCCGGAACTTGTCGTACCCTGACCACGGAGCAGCGGAGCGAGCGACAAGAGGCTGGACGACCGCCTGCGATCCGGGTCCGGGCAGAAGCCATCCAGTTAAGCTTCACTGATCTGCTCTGCGGCGAACAGTCCGAGATAGTCGACGACTTCGTGATCCAGCGCAACGACGGCACCCCTGCCTACAACCTCGCCGTCATGGTCGACGATTCATTGCAAGGAATCCAGCAGGTCGTTCGCGCTGACGACTTGCTGAGTTCAACCGTACGCCAGCTCTTCGTTGCTGATGCCTTGGGCCTGAACACGCCGACCTTCGCCCACGTGCCCCTGGTTCTCGCTCCAAGCGGCAAGCGCCTGGCCAAGCGCGACGGTGCCGTGACCCTGGAAGATCGCCTCGACCTGGGCGAAACACCGGCCCAGGTGTTGTCCTTGCTGGCTGCCAGTCTTGGCTTGGCGCAACCGGGCGAGGCGGTTTCGCTTAACCAGATCCTGGAACGGTTCTCCCCCGACTTACTACCTCGTGAGCCCTTCACATTGCATGAGGACTATCTCACCGGTCACTAACTCAACAAACAGGACTGTCTCAATCGGCTGCGCTGTCTCAGCCTGGCAGAACTAGCTAGAACTTGGCCCATTCGTCTTCGTCGACGCCGAGCTTCTTCATTCGCTCTTCGGCCCAGATCGGCGGATCCAATTGCTCACCAGCAAGCACGGCGATCGAGTTCGCACTGTCTTCGGCCCAGACGTGGCAGGAGTTGATGTTGAAGCGCATCGCTCGTCGGCGTACTTCAACCTCGTCCTCTCCCGGCTTGCCAAGAGACACTTCGGTCCCTTCTCGTCCGTTGACCGTGCGCATCGACCAGATGGATTGGATTGCGGCCGGAGCCATGGCCTGCAGTAGGGCACCAATATGGGTACAGCCGGCGGGGCCAATGAAGAGTTCTTTGAGTTTGCGACTAAATCCACGAGCGATCGAGACGCCGACCAGCTGTTGGTAGGTCGGTTCGATATCGGTGCATTCACTGTGGGGCGTAACGTTCATGGCCACGTCGATGCTGGTTATTTCCAGCGTCGGGTACGTCACGACCAGGTCAACAACCATGTGGTGAACCGGGAGCGGCTCGGGGTCATGTTCGAAGTACAGGCCGGGCGGCTTCTGATCCCAGACAATGCCGCGCATCAGCATGGAGGTTGGTGACTGGCGGTAGATCCGAACGGAGTAGTTCCGTTCGTGGATCAGTTGACCGTCCGGTTCGGGAGGCAGTTCCATCCGGAGCATCGAACACTACTTTGACTCTCAAAGCAACCTGGAGGAGCGGATCCTCGAAGAGTGCCTCAGGCAGCAGCTCAGAAGAGCAGTTCGGAAACGGTGTAGATCAGGAGGCCAGCAAGGCCACCAACGATGGTGCCGTTGATCCGGATGAACTGGAGATCTCGACCGACCTGGAGTTCCAGCCGGTCACTGGTCTCATCTCCGTCCCAACGCTGCACGGTTGAGGCAATCAGATCGACCACCTCGTCCCGGAACTGTTCGGCTACGTAGCCAATGGCATCGGCAATCCAGTGATCCAGCTTCTTCTGGAGTTCCGGGTCAGCTTCGATGGTTTGGCCAGCTTCAACCAGCGAGTCCTGCATCTTGACCCGCAAGGGAGACGTGTTGTCCTCGGTGGCGTCAAGAATGCCCAGCTTCATTCGCTGCCAGAGGGAATCGGACCAGGCCTTGAATTCGGGGTGGGCCAGCAACTCATCCTTGAGCTTGGCTGCCCGGGACTCAAGTTCGGGGTCGGTCTTGAGTCGTTCAGACATCTCCCGCGTTCGCTCGTCAAGTTGAATCCGTAGTGAGTGATTACGTTGACCACCAACCTCGTTGAGGAAGCTGGACACACCGCTGTAAATCTTGTCGAAGACAACGTCATCCACTGGTTCGGGCACCCACCAAGGTGATTCCTCCGACATTCGCTGGCGGAAGGTTCGCTGGTTCTCGTCCAGGAACGCGGCGATGCCAGTCAGGGTTGATTCGACCACGGCGTGGTGGTGGTCACCCTCCATGGCCAGGTCAATGGCTCGTCCGACCAGGGGCGCGACCGCTGCTGCTCGAACCCTGTGCTCAACGACCTGATCCAAGCCTTGCTGGATCTTCTCGTCTTGCATGACTTCCATGATGCCGCGCACCACGGCTGCGCTCTGATCGCCAACCACGGCTGCATTGTCGGGGCTGGAGAGCCAGTGACCGATTCGTTGACCAAGATCGGCACTAGCCAGTCGTTCGTTGATGACTTCGCGGGTGAGGAAGTTGTCGCGCACAAACTCGCCCAAGCCGTCACCGATCTGGTCCTTTCGCTTCTTGATGATGGCGGTGTGGGGGATCGGCAAGCCAAGCGGATGGCGAAAGAGAGCCGTTACCGCGAACCAGTCGGCCAGGGCGCCGATCATGGCCGCCTCGGCTGTGGCCCGGACATACCCGGCCCAGCCATGGGAGCCTTGTTGCCAGCGGGCGAACACGAAGATGATGGCGGCGAGCACCAGCATGCCCGCAGCGATGGCCTTCATCTTCTTCAGTTCTTGGCGTTTCTCGGCATCACCCAATGACTCTTGGCCAAGACTCGTTGCGCTCGCACTGCTCATCAGAGTTTGGCGAACAGGCGAGTGGCTTGTTCGGCGGCCTTGGCTCGGACCTCGGCTTCATCAACCTTGGTGGTGACCCCGTTGTCCAGAACCTTCTCACCGTCAATAGTGACGTCGATCGGATGAACACCAGTGGTGTAAGCCAGGTGCCATGGGTCCATGGTGGGGTAGCTCCAGGTGACCTCGTCCGACTCGGCTTCGGGCACGAGCATCCAGCCGTTCTCCAGCCAATTCCACGGAGTTTGGGGAGTGGAGGTGACATTGTCTTCGCGCAGTTTGGCGAAAGCCAGACGGAACTCGTCCAGCATGTCGGCGCCAATTCCGTCGGTGCCCAGAACGACCCGGCCACCGAATCGCTTAGGGTCGGCGTAGCCAACCGAGTTGTTCATGTTGGAGCGTGGATTGTGGGCCATCATGCCGGCGAAGCTGAGCCCGTCGGGAAGGTGCACACCATGAACCAGCAGCCAGTTTTCCTTCGAGCGGCGGGCTAGCGCCGCGCCTGATCCAGCGTCGGTGAAGCCTTCGGCCACATGCACGTGAACACCAACGTCCAGGTCATCGGCCAAGCTGATGGCTGCATCAATAGTGGCTTGCTCACAGGTGAAGGCAGCGTGCAGGCCGACCATGCCGTTTCCGCCGTCCTTGATGAAGCGTTCGTTCTCGGCCAGGCCAGCTGCGGCTCCCTCGGGCCCGTGGCGGTCGGTGACGCCATATGAGCAGACCACGCGGACTCCGACTTCTTCGCAGGCATCGGCAATCACACTAAGGCTGCCTTCGATGGCGTTAGGCGACTCGTGGTGGTCAACGATGGCGGTGGTCCCGGACTTGAGGGCTTCGAGGGCACCGAGCTTCGCTGACCACTCCAACATTTCCAGATCAAGGGCAGTGTCGATGCGCCACCAGACCTGTTCCAGGATCTCCAGGAAGTTCGCTGGTGTTTGTGGTGGGGCCGGCATGCCGCGCACCAGCGCCGAATAGAGGTGGTGGTGGCTGCAAACGAATCCTGGAGTGGTGCCCGTGGTCATCTCCGCAATTTATCGGCTGAGGCTCAGGGCCGTGGATCTCGGTCATCTGTTCGGGCCATAACAGTGGCGGCAGCTCAGCCCATGATGTCGGCGGCAAAGCGGACCAGGTCGATGGGTCCGGACAGCATCAGGGTGGTCACCACCGTCTCTTCCCACATGACGATCTCGTCGCGGATCTTGTCCGGTGGGCCGATCAGGCTGATGGCTTCAACCATCTCGGTAGTGACCGCAGCGATGGCGTCCTTCTTGTGGCCATCCAAGTACAGCTCTTGAATCCGGTCACACTCGGCACCAAACCCCATGCGGACAAAGACGTCCTTGTGGAAGTTCTTGCCCTTGGCTCCCATGCCGCCGATGTAAAGGGCCAGCATTGGCCGCATGAAGTCGGCGCACTGGTCGATGTCTTCTCCCGGGATCATGGAAGCAACGGCGGCAATCTCGAAGCCGTCCAGGCTGTCTCGTCGGGTGGAGGCGGTGACCCCGTTGGCCAGGGCATCTGCGTAGAACTGATTGTCTTTCGGGGCAAAGAACAGGGGTAGCCAGCCGTCACAGATTTCAGCCGATAGGGCGACATTCTTGGGACCCTCGGCAGCCAGGTAGATGGGAAGGTCGGTGCGGATGGGATGCACGGTTGACTTGAGCGGCTTGCCAAGGCCTGCTCCACCTTCGTATGGGATCTGGTAATGCTTGCCCGAGAACTCGACGGGCTTTTCTCGGTCGAATACTTGGCGCACGATGTCGACGAACTCACGAGTGCGGGCCAGAGGGCGTGGGTAGGGCTGGCCGTACCAGCCTTCGACTACCTGGGGTCCAGATGCTCCGATGCCCAGGATGAAGCGTCCACCGGAGAGGTGGTCCAAGGTGAGTGCGGCCATGGCGGTGGCTGCAGGGGTGCGGGCGGACATCTGGGCGATGGAGGTTCCGAGCTTCACGTTGCTGGTTTGGGATCCCCACCAGGCCAAGGGAGTGAATGCATCCGAGCCATACGCCTCAGCCGACCAGATGGAGTCGAACCCCAGTCGATCAGCTTCAAGAATGGCATCCAAGACACCTTCGGGTGGTCCCTGGGACCAGTAGCCAGTGTTGTAGCCAAGCTTGAGTGACGAAGACATAGCGACTGATGCTAGCTTCGGGAATCGGTCACTTGGAGCTCACTTGACGTACCGAGGTGCGTTCTAGCGCAAGGGGCGGATGGGGAGGCCGTCGGCGCCATCGAGGATGGAAACCAGGGTGTCAACCTCACCGACGACTTCATCCTTGGCTTGGATGACCACCTTCTGGTCATCTCCGCCGATCAAGAAGGCTGGGCCGGTGGCGTCATCGAATCGATGCTGGTTGAGATACAGCTTCGACTTGATCTGAGCCGGGTCTCCATCTTCAGGACAGAAAGTCATGCAGTTCCCGCACTCATTGCAGGACTCACCAAGCACGACATACTCCCAGCGACTGCCCTCAATCGGGCTGGGCAGTTTCAAGAATGCATCGTTGGGGCAGACCGTGACGCAGAAGTTGCAGGCAACACAGCCCCACTGCTCCAGCTCATGATCAACCGAGCGAGGCAGCTTGGAGTTGCCGTCCTTGTGGTACATGCCGTTGGTCTCCGGCGAATACAACGAAGCCACATAGCGCTCAACCGAGCCACTGCCACCGGCAGCAACAAGCCCGGCCAGGTTCTCCACTTCAGATTCCCGCATGGCCTTGGCCAGCTTCTTCAGCATGGGCACCATGCGTCCATAGCCACCGGGCTTGAGCAGGTCGCTACAGATGGTGGCGGGCACCAAACCAAGACTCAGCGAGTCGGCCAGGTTGTCGCGGGTAATTCCAGCCGACCAGCTCACCTGGATCGGCGCATCAGTCTGATCTTCGATTCGCAGCTTGCCCGGAAGCGCCCGATGCAGCTCGGCCAACAGCGTCATCGCCAACACATGCAAGGGAGCACCCGACATGTACATATTGTCATCGGGGATGATGCCTCGATGGTTGTTGAGGATCATGGTGTTCGACAGCTTGATGCCGAATTCCTTGCCGTTTTCTTGAGCGAATTCCAGCAATCCATTGATCAGGCCAATGGCGTCATCGAACTGCAGGTCATCGTCGAAAGACTTGGGCATGAGTTCGAGCTCGGTGTAGCCCAAGGTGTCATGCAGGATTGACTTGACTCGTTCATAGCCGAGCAGGGTCGGGTTGAGCTTGACGATGACGTCAAGCCCATGGTCGAGCATCAGGTGTTTGGTGATCAACTCGATCTGATCCGGTGGACAGCCGTGGAACGAGGACAGGGTCAGGGTGTTGGAGATCTTGGTGGCGAACCCAAAGTCCTTGAACTGGGCCCACTCCCCTGTCAGCTCGCTACGAAGACGCTCGACCACATCGGTGGCATCCATCATCGAAGCAATAAAGCTCGCCACCTTGGGGCCGCTGATGCCCTCTAGGTCATAACCAACCGACAGGTCGAGCACGTGAGCCCCTGGATCGTCCCCGAGGTATTCCTTGAGCGGCTCCCATTGGCTGAGAATCTCGATCATCATTGAGGCCTTGACGTACTCCTCAAGTGAATCCGGCACACGAAGTTCCTGGCTCCACTCGATGTTGTAGCCAATGGTTTCCATATCAATGCAGGGCCGCCCGATGACCAGGTCATCAACGATCTGCACCGTCTTGAGTTCGAAGAGGCGCCCACCACCGAGCCAGGCCAGCACGATGTTTTGGGCCAGTTGGGTGTGGGGCCCGGCCGCCGGTCCGATCGGGGTGGCAATGGGCTGGCCAAGGAAGCAAGCGCTGATGTCGGGTCCAGTAGACACATTGTAGAAACGGGCCGTTGGTAAGTCGAAGATGCGTTGTCGTGATGTCCACTCGCGTTGGATTCGGTCCAGCAAGGTCCCGAGTGGGATGGGGGTCAGAGGTTCTTCATCAGGATTAGTTGTGGCATCAGTGCCACCGGCAATAACAGGATCAGACATTTCCTGCCTCCTTCAACTTGGCTTGCACCCGGGTTGGGGTGAGGGGGAATTCGTCGAACCAGACTCCGGTGGCGTCATGCATAGCCGCCACGATTGCTGGTGCATAGGGGATAAAAGGCATCTCCGACATGCCACGAACGCCAAACGGTCCGCGAGGGTCGGGAATCTCCAGCAATACCGTTCGCACCTCTTCGGGGATGTCGCCGATGCCGGGTATGAGATAGCCACTGAGGCGAGGGTTCTTGACCCTCCCCTCTTCTACGATCAGGTTCTCGGAGATGGCGTAGCCGTGGGCTTGAATGATGGCTCCTTCGACCTGCCCAACAACCAGGTCGTGGTTGATGATTCGGCCAACATCGATGGCACAGACAACGTCATGCACGGTGATGTGTCCGGTCTCAGTGTCGACGGTGAGGTCGACTGACTCGGCTACATAGCCGTAGGCGAAGTTGGGTTGGGTTGGTGCTCCTTCGGGGTCCAAGGCCTCGGTCGGTGGTGGTACATAGCGGAACTCACCAATGGCTGGACGGTCACCGGCCAGCCAGGCTTCTTGGGCTTTTTCGGCCGCACCCAGGATGGCGTTGCCCGTCATCCAGCTGAGTCGTGATGCCGAAGCCGATCCCGAGTCGCCGGTAGTGGCGGTGTCGGAGAAGGTTGCACTGAAGTCCTCGAAGGCCAGGCCGGTTGCTTCAGCTGCCATTTGCACAAAGGCGGTGTGGGCCCCTTGCCCAACGTCAGCACCGGCCAGGAACACCTCACCGCGAGTCGGGTCAGTCTGGCTCGAGCCCTTGTCTGGGTCCAGCTCGCCGTGGAGGATGATTTTGGCTTCGGATCGTTCGGGGAAACCGAAGGAGAATCCGATGTTCTTGTAGGCACACGCCATGCCTCGGCCTCGCCGTATCGAGCCAGTGGCCAGAGGCAGCGAAGCAAAGGAGGGGTTCGGTTTTGCTTCGCCCAGCGAACTGGTCCAGGCAGCGGCATCGGCGCAGGCGTCGACTACTTCTCCGATGGACACTCCCAACGGGAGCACAGTGCCGGTGATGCCGACGGATCCGTCGGTCAGTAGATTCTTGCGTCTGATCTCGACCGGGTCGATTCCGCAGGCTTCGGCCAGCTTGTTCATCTGACACTCAGAAACAAAGGAACCTTGCGGGCCGCCAAAACCGCGGAAAGCACCGCCGGGAATGGCATTGGTATAGACCGCGTTGGAGTCGATTCTGGCTGCCGGAATGTTGTAGGGCCCAGACACCGACAGGTGGAGGTTTCCCAGCACCTTGTTCGTGGTGTAGTTGTAGGCACCGGCATCCAGGTACGAGTCGGCTTCGACGCCGAGGATCATGCCATCCGAGGTTGCCGCCCAACGGGTTGTGACCTTGCCCCGATGCCGCTTGTGATGGCCAACGATTGATTCTTCACGATTCCATTCCGAACGGACCGGTCGATTGATCCCGGCCTCTCGCAAGGCCTTGACCGCGAGAGCCACCACGATCTGGAGGCTCATATCTTCCTTGCCACCAAAGGCTCCACCGATGGCACGGTAGATCACCCGGATCTGATCCATGGGTAGGCCGAGTGAGTGAGCGATCTGCTCCTGGTCTTCGTGGGTCCACTGCCCAGCGGTCTCAACCGTGATGCGTCCCTCATCATCAACGGAGCCAACCGATACTTCGGTTTGAAGGAAGGCGTGCTCCTGATAAGGCAGTTCGTAACTGCCTTCAATGATGACGTCGGCCTGGGCGAAGGCTTCGGCTACGTCACCCTTGCGGATCACGATGTTGTAGTAGAGATTGGAGTCGGCATCTGCTTCCGGGTGAACCAGGTAGGCGTCATCAGCCATGGCCGCTTCGATGTCGGCGATGAGGGGAAGCTGTTCCCATTCAGCATTGATCAGCAGAGCAGCCTGATCGCAGATCTCGGTGGTCTCAGCCACGATGATGGCCAGATGGTCGGCTTCCCAGCGGGATACATCATGAGGCACCGAGTTGGTGGCTGTCCCGGACTTACCGGGGCTGGCTGGGCCGACCAGGACCGGCTGGTCAGGCATGGTCAAGCCATAGTTGTTGACCGGCACGTCGGCCGCTGTCAAAACAAGGACGACTCCATCCAACGCTTCAGCAGCAGACACGTCAAGCTTGGTGATGCGGGCGTGCGGCTCGTTAGTGAACACTGCTTTGGCGTGGAGCAGATTGTCGTACTTGTAGTCACCGGCGTAGAGGGTTTTGCCGGTGGTCTTGCCCGGCGCATCAGGCTTGAGTTGGGAGTCTCCGAGAGTCATTTGCTGCCCCCGGCATCGGCTTTCTGTAAGTTGCCGACGGCTTTCTCGATGGCGTAGTAGCCGGTGCAACGGCAGAGGTTGCCCGACAGGCCGAGCTTCATCTGCTCAGCCGATGGTGTGCCTTGTCCTGACGCATCGGCATCTGACTGAAGCGAGGCTGCAGCCATCACATAGCCGGGAATGCAATAGCCGCATTGCACCGCAGCCTTGTCCACAAAACTCTGCTGGGTCGGATGCAGCTCAGCGTTCGTTTCGGAGGTGTCGGCGGGGGCCAGGCCTTCGATTGTCGTGATCGTCGCGCCGTCGACCCGTCCGGCTGGGACCAGGCAACTGAGCACCGAGGTGCCATTGAGGTAAACGGTGCAAGCACCACACTCGCCTTCGGCGCAGCCTTCCTTGGTTCCGGTGAGTTCGACTTCATCGCGTAGCCAGTCCAGCATCGAGCCTGGTGTCCACGACGCAGACACAGTTTCGCCATTGATGGTGGCCGCTATGTCATTACCATCTTGTAGGGACCCGGAAACCCCATCAGCCAACACGATCGGGCCGCCGAGAACGGGAATGGATTTGGGAAACGCAACCTGCTGTTCGTTGGCAGCCAGGGCTTGCAGGGTCCGTCGGACCATGACGCCTATCAGGTCGACGCGATAGTCAGCAGTCGCTCGCAGGTCATCAATAGGGCTGACCGAGGCCTGGGCCAGAGTAGCTGCCTGTGCAATCCGTTCGGTTGTGAGTTTGTGTCCAACCAGAAGCTGTTCAACGTCGGGAAGGCGGACAATGGTTGGCGCCACGCTGCCAAGGGCCAGCCGGGCTTCGCAGACAGTGTCGCCCTCAAAGTCCAGTACAGCAGCTAGGTGCACAACCGAGATGGCTTGGGCTCGACGGAGGCCAAGCTTGACGAAGAGTCCGCGTTCGTTTGCACTAAGTGAACGGAAGGAGATACCCGTGACCATCTCGTCATCGGCCATCACGGTCTTGCGAACACCGGTGTGGAAGTCGGCCAGAGCAACGGAGCGAATGCCACGTTCGGAAGCCAGGGTGATGTCGGCTTCAAGGACTCGCAGGGCCGAGATGGTGTCATTAGCCGGGCTGGCCGTGACGATATTTCCAACGATGGTGGCCCGGTTACGCAGGGCAGGTGACCCAACTTCGAGACAGGCTTGGGCCAGAGGCAGGCCGCTGGCGACGACCACTGGACTGGTTGCCGCTTGATTGTGGGTGACCAAGGGGCCAAGGTTGACGCGGTCCTTGGCTTCATAAATTGCGTCCATCCCTTCGATCCGGCTGATGTCGATCAGGACTTCAACTTCGGTCCGGACCCGCCGATCCATCTCCAGCATGAGGTCGGTGCCTCCAGCAATGATTCTGGCCTTGGGGCCATGTTCGGTGAGAAAGCGCAGGACTTCTTCGATGGAGCCCGCGTTGATATGGGTTGTCGCCCGGTGGGGCGCAAGTTGCACGTCGTGGACGGCAAAGACGGTCATTGACTCTCCGAATGGCGGATGGCTAACAAGCTCCCTATCTTCCCAGACTTCATCCGTGTCATCAACGACACTGGTCAATATTTCAACAATTTGTCAACCTTCTAGATGCGAGGCTTGATTCGTCGTAGAGCAAATCGCACCGACTGAACACTGCCCAGGTAGCGTTCCCGCTGATGTCCGCACGCCGCCCCCAGTATCTGATCAGAACCCGGATCTGGCCAGGCCTGTTGTTGACAATCGTCGTCTTCACCTCCGCATGTGGGGCCGCTAGCAGCGGAGACGACGAGCTTCCACCGAGCGACTCACCCTCACCATCGGAGCTGGCTGTGCAAGTGCCCGGCGGGGGTATCGGAGTGTTCGACGGCAACTGGGTTCTGACTGAGGCCGCCGTTTCTGGCCAACCAGAGACTGAGGGTCGGCCGCTCGCCGAACTCGTCGTCTTGTTTGAGGTTGATGATTCGACTTCAACCCTCGTGGTCCACACCAACTGTCACGAGCGTTCGGGCTCTTACACCTTCAGCCCGGACCACTCGGCCTCAATCTCGCTTCCTGGCTCAACGACCCAAACCTGTGACACCACCGCCGCAGCGTTTGAAGACCTCGCCGTGCGTCTATTGGAATCAGTCACTGGCTGGGAACGCTCCGACGACAAGCTGACACTCTTTGCCGACCCGAGGACTAGCGACGAGACCACCTCAGCATCTAGCCCGCCGGAGAATCCGTTTCCGGCGACGCTGGTTTTCCACCTGGTCGAGTAAGCACCGTCACCTTCAAGCCACCATGGCCAAAGCCTGTTAGCGGTTTGAGTCGGCGATCGGTGTTGACGGCCAAACGACGATCCGGCGTCACCACTGTCAATTCCCACTCGGGCCGCTTCTCTCGTAAAACGGTGCCGAAACGCTGATAAAGGGAGGTGAGGTCACCGTCACCGACCCGCTTGCCGTAGGGCGGATTGGTGCAAACCAGCCCTTGACCATCACGGGGGCTGATGTCGGACACAACTGCCTCGCGGATGTCCATGATGTCGGCCACTCCGGCCCGTTTGGCGTTGGCCATGGTGGAAGCAACTGCTCCGGCGTCACGATCGGAGGCCTCGATGGTGATCGAACCTTCGTTCTCTTCGCTGGCGGCGCTCTTGGCCGCGGCATTCACACTGGCCCACGCGCCTGGTTCGAACTCCGGCCAATTCTGAAAGGCGAAGTCGCGCTTGCCTCCTGGCGGAAGACCCTTGGCGATCAGGGCAGCTTCGATTGCAATCGTGCCAGATCCGCAGAATGGATCCAGCATTGGGGCTTCTCCAGTCCAACCCGAAGCCATGAGCATTCCTGCGGCCATAGTCGGGCGGATGGGGGCAACTCCAATCTCAGTACGCCAGCCTCGATGGTTGAGCGGTGTGCCGCCAGCATCGACAGAGATAGTGACCTGATCCCGGTCAAAGCGGACCACGAAGGGCTGGGTTGGCTCGCCAATGGAGGGTGGGCCGACAATCTGATGCAGTCGCTGAGCGATGGCATCGGTGTGATAGAGCTTGGACTTGTGGCAAGTGATGCGAAATTCAGCTCGGTGATCGCTGGGGATCCAACGTTTCCAGTCCAACTCATCGGCCCGTTCTTGCAGGTGGGCGAAGTCCGTCGCTCGGAATGAGGCAACTCGGACCAGGATCCGTGAGGCGGTCCGAGTCCAAAGGTTGGCGGCATAAAGCTGGCGGTTATTGCATCGAAACTCGACGACTCCTGAGGCGCCCTTCTTCGGCTTGATGCCCAAAGCACGAAGCTCGGCTTCACACAGGACTTCGAGCCCAGGAGTACAGATGGCGGCGGCCTCATGGCGAATTGGCATGAGGCAAGGATCGCAGCAACCCGGTGCGTTCCCACTCACATATTCAGCAAGTCTTGGATCGGTGTGACTTCCATGAGTTGAGCACGCCTGACAGCAATGTGGGATCATTGCCAGATGTCAATACTCATAGCCCTCGTAGTTGGACTCCTTGCCGGATTGATTGCCCGGGCCATCATTCCTGGCACCCAGAAGTTGGGTTGTATCGGAACCTCTCTCCTGGGAATCGTGGGCTCCGTCGTTGGCGGCACCCTGTGGAACGTGCTGACCGGTAGCGGATTGGACTTCACCAAGGCTGGCTTCCTTGGCTCAATCATCGGCGCGGTGATCGTATTGATGGTGGCCAAGAAGTTTGGACGGTTCGCTGACTAGTCGGTCTGGCCCGTTGCCAAGCCAGTCAAGAAGAATCCCGTCGATGAGTTGGCCCGGCCAACCTGCTGACCCACCGGAAACTAGACTACCCCGCGGTTCGCCCTACATTTTTGAAGGGCTTTTGCCGATAGTCCAGAATTCACTCAAGAGGGAAGAGTTAGAACATGGTAATTCACAGCAGTTTGGCCGAGTACGGAGAGATCCCAGCCGGAGAACAACAGTTTCAATTGCAGAACAAGAAACTATTGCGGATCAGCTTGGCTCACGGCCAGGTCGAAGCCAAAACCGGATCAATGGTTGCGTATCAAGGAGCTGCCACCTTTGAGAATAAGGGATCTGGAGGCCTGGGCAAGATGTTGAAAAAGGCTACGACGGGTGAAGGCGTCGACATGATGCATTGTGCGGGGTCCGGTGAGGTCTTTCTCGCCGACCAGAGCGCCGACATTCAGGTCTTGTACCTGGAGAACGACATGGTCAGTGTGAACGGCGCCAACATTCTCGCCTTCTCAAGCTCAATCAAGTGGGACATCAAGAAAATTGGCAGTGGCATGGCTGGAGCGATGGCAGGCGGCCGGTACAACGTGACTCTCACTGGTTCGGGCTACGTCGCCATCACCACCGATGGGCCCCCGGTCATGCTCGACGTGGCTGGAGGCAACACGTTCGGTGATCCAAATGCGGTTGTCATGTGGAGTGGCGGCGTAGTGATGAATCTCAAGACCGATACCACTGGTGGACTCAAATCACTGGCTCGCGGCGGATCCGGTGAGACCTTCCAGATGGACTTCCAAGGAGAAGGCTTCGTTCTGATTCAGCCTTCCGAGGGTCCCGCTGGCGGAGCTGGAGCGGGCGGCTCAACCGGTGGTGGTGGCGGCGGATTGCTCGGCGCTCTCACCAACAGCTAGGCACGACCGGTGGCCTTCGTCTTCTTCGGAGGCGAGGGCCACATTGCACCAGCTGTCTCTCACCGAATTCGCTGATTCATCGATCCAGTTCATGAGGCGCGAACGTGGCCATCAGTTTGATCGACACATTTGATACACACATAGGCATGTCACTCGTCAAGATCAACGCCCTCGCTATCCCACCACAGGCCGGACCAGCGATGGTCGAGCGATTTGAAGCCCAGGTTGAATCCCTAGCCACGGTCGCCGGGTTCGAGGGCTTCGAGCTGCTCCGCCCTACTGGAGAGGACGAGCCGCGCTGGTTTGTTTACACCCGTTGGGCGGATGAGGAATCATACCAAGCATGGCGAGATGGTGAGATGTTCGCCAAGAGCCACAAGGGTGATGGACCTCCAGCTGGTGGCGCTCCAGCTGGTGGACCTCCAGCAGGTGCCGAAGGTGACCGCCCTGGAGCACACTCCGGTGGTCATCCTGGAGGCGAACCTCCTGCTCGGCCAGGCAAGCCGACCTTGTTGGAGTTTGAAGTTGCAGTCTCAGCTGGGCCAGCCAACGTCTAGACCGCCAGGTCCAATCTGGTTCGGCTAGCTAACCACAGTTGTCGGAAACACATACTTTTTCGTCGTTACACGATGCTCTTTCTTTGAGCTTTGTCGCGGCACCGACCCAATAGTGGGTCGGTAGGGCCACAAAGCTAAGACCTCAGCTAGCTGGCGGCCGCGATTCGCAGGGCCCGTTCCATCAGCTGGGGGTCCCCAAGACGACGGCGCAGCTCTCGTTCAAGCCCAGCAATGGGGTGCAGGTTTTGGGGCGCTCGTGTGTCCTTGTGTGGAGTACTGGCATAGCGAGGCAACGCTGCGCTGATCTCATCGGCTCGGCCGGCAGCATCTTCGGCTTGGCCGAGTCCGGCCAGCTCGATCCGAACCACTCCGCTCAACGGATGAGAGATTGGGCCAGGCAGACGCAGATACCAAGACCAGCGAGTGAACTGGCCTCCGATCAAGAAGACCGGAGTTCGCTGACCAGCGCCAAGTTGGCCAACCACCAGCTGCTGCTCATCGGGCAGGTACTGCACATGCTGGGTCTTGACATAGCCAACCGCGACCGCTGCCTCCCGGCCCCGCAAGGGGCCATCGAACACAATCATCTCGCCCGCTTCAGCTGGCACATCCAAGGATGTTTCGATTGCGGTCATATGACTATGCACGGCCAGGTTCATGGCCTGATTGACGTCGGTGTCAGGAGTGACAAGCACCGGACGCAGTTCATAGGTGCCGTGTCTTCCGGAGCGGCGGTGTAGAGCGCTCGCTCGACCCGGGCAACGGCGACCCTGGCACTGTCCGCCCGACAGCTGGTCACGATGGGCCCGCCTTCCGGAGCGGCGGTGTAGAGCGCTCGCTCGACCCGGGCAACGGCGACCCTGGCACTGTCCGCCCGACAGCGAACCGCTCCAGCGGCCACAGTGGCACAAACGCCTGGATAGGCCCGGCCGTCAGCCCCGGTGATCCATACCCGGGCATCGATCCGGCGCACGCCATCAACGAACAGGACCGATGTTGGCGGTTCCACATCGTCCGCCGGTTGGATTGGAGTCCAGTCATCAGATCGAACCTCGAGCCCAAGGTCGACCGGGTTACTGGCCTCCCCCATGGCGGTCTCATCTGCCGACACCCCATAGGACGGGTCCCAAGACTCAACAGCGAAGTTCATCGCGCCGGTCACGACACAACCTTTTCAATAGTCGAGGTGACCGGCCCTTTGGACACCACGAAGCGCACAGGCATACGTTCGGCCAGAGCGTCAATATGGGTGACGATGCCAACCAACCTGCCTCGGGCGGAAAGGTCTTCAATAGCGCAGGCCACCACATCCAGAGTCTCCGGATCAAGCGTGCCGAAACCTTCATCCAGGAAGACCGAACCGAGACGTGGGGCCTCCACCGGAGCCATCTCGGCAATCGAGTCCGACAAGGCCAAGGCTAGGGCCAGTGAGGCGAGGAAGGTTTCACCACCAGACAAGGTTCGAACGTCCCGCAAGTCGTCGGCATTGTGATGATCGATGATCTTGAACGCAGTGTCGTCAGTGGCCAGGGAGTACTGGCCTCCGGATAGCTCCAACAGTCGCACTGTGGCCCGATTGACCAGATCATCCAACGCTTCGGCCAGCAACCAGCGCTCAAATCCCGAAGCCGATAGCTGCTGGCCCAAGGCCGAGTTGACCGTCTGTGCTTCTTCTAGTCCCGTGATCTGGGTCTTCAGGTGGGCTTGCTGGGTCATGCGTTCGCTGATCCTGGCAACCGACGCTTCGGCGGTCGCTTGAGCCCGAGCGATGCTTTGGCCCAAGGCAGCGAGCTCGCCGCCACCCAGTTCTCCCGAAGGGAAAGGCAGGTCGACAGCCTTGGCTCCCTGCTCCAGAACCGTAACCAGTTCGGCCTTCGCCGCCGCTGCGGCCTTTCCCTCATCAGCAATTCCAACCCGGCGCTCGGCCAGTTCGTTCCGCTGAGAATCAGCCCAAGCCAACAGTGCATCCCAGTCAATGACCAGGGACTCATTTTGGGGGGCCGGTGGCTCAAGTCCCGCGACCCCATCACGCTGCCCACCGAACTGATGACGGTGAGCTTGCTCGCGTTTCTCCAGCCTTGTCAGCTCGGCTTCGGCCACAGTGGCCGACCCCTCAGCATCCTTGACCGCCGCCATAGAAGCTTGGACCGTCTTCTTGGCTGAGGAGGCAGCGTCCAGCTTGGCCGACAGAATCTCTGGTGTGGCAACACCAACCAGAGAGGCCTTCATCCGGTTGGCGTCGCTGGTGGCCTGATCCAACCGGGCTTGGAATCGGTCAAGGTTGGTCTGAGCGGTCCGCTGCTCTTGCTGAGCGAGCTTCACCCGCTTGACTGCGGCGGATTCCTTGGCCGTGGCTGTGGCCAGTTCTGCCGACGGGTCATGATCGGGAATCGAGTCCACTTGCTGGCGACAGACGGGGCAGTCTTCACCAAGAACCAGGCTGCCGATCCAGCTGCCAGCTTCCGCCCCAAGCCGTGCCGCCGATAGGGCTGTCGAGGCTTCTTCTAGAGAGCTGTCGGCATCGTCCGACTCAGCCTGCACCTGCTTGACCTTGTTCTTCGCTTGCTCTCGTTCTTCTTTCAGCATGTCTAACTGCGGTTCGAGTTCAGCCAGTCGGGCATGAGCGATCAACTGGCTATTCAACAGCTGGGGGTCGCCGACCTCGACAAGAACTTTCTGGGCTTCGTCCCGCTGGCTTCTAGCACGCCCGACTCCGTCACGAGCCTTCGTGACAGCTTTGGCGGCGCTGACAACCTCTTGCCCCTCACTTGTTAACTCCTTGGGCAGTTCGATGAGGGTGAGCCGTTTGAGGTTCTCGTCGATGGCCAGCACCTCGGTCCGCAGCGAACCCAAGCGAGAATCGACTTCTAGCAACTGTTCGAGTTTGCCAGTGGCTTCGGTATGAAAGGCGGCGAGTATCTGCACGCGAGACTTGGCCCTGGCCAGATGTTCAGCGGTGGCATCTTCGAACTTCTCGAATTGGGTCCGCAACAGCTCCAACTGCTGGCCCGCTCCCTTGGCTCGCTCTCGGGCCAAGGAACCCATGCGGGAGTAAACCTCCAGGTCCAGCAATCGGCGGAGCAATCGCTGGCGACTGGCCGGGTCGTCTTTGAGGAACTCAGCAAACTGGCCTTGAGGCAACACGACTGTCCGGGTGAACTGGTTGAAGTCGAGACCCAGGAGGTCCTCAATTGCAGCGGTCAGTTCCTTGGCTCCGGAGGCGACAACGCTCGAACCGTCCGACTGTCCCTCGCTGGCCGCGTCATCTCGTTGCAGTCTGGCTTCCTTGGTGGTCGCCCCACTTTTTGTTCGGCGAACGATACGCACCGCGGTGTAGTTCTGTCCGGCCAGCTCGAAGTCGAGTCGGACCTTGGCCTCATTCGATCCCTGGTTGATGACCGGAGCTACCAGTCGGGCATCATCGAATCGTGCAACCGAGCCGTACAAGGCAAAGGTGATGGCATCGATGATGGTGGACTTGCCTGACCCAGTCGGGCCAACGAAGGCCACCAGGTCAACAGAGTCGAAGAGGACTTCGGTTGCTTCACGAAAAGTGGAGAAGCCTTCCATCTGTACCCGAATCGGTCTCATTGGACAGCCACCTGATCTGAGGAAGCGGCAGCTCCACCGTCGGCAGTGCTCACGTCTTCCAACAACAGACTGAACCCAGCTTCGAGACGAGGGTCGACAATGTCCCGGTCGGACAAGAACTCGGCGAACAATTCTTGCGGACTGCGCCCATCGCGCCGTACCCGGGGAGAAGCAACCGGACCGTCATGCTCAACCACCACATCGACCACGCAAGGGCCAAGTAGTTCACGAACCTCATCGGCCAGGCCAGGCCGGGTTGCCTCTCGAACCCGAACTCGTAACCAGGGTGCGCCTTGGCCGGTATCGGTGACCAGTGATGTTTCGACCATGTCCGCCAGCTCGGCCAGGGTGCCAACCACGGTGCGCAGCGAACGGCCAGCACTGAGGGGGACGGCGGTCATCTTGGCTGGCAGCCCGGGACTGGCCTCGACGATATTGACCTGCTTGATTTGGGCTTCTTCGCCAAAGTCCAGTTGCAAGGGCGAGCCGCAATAGTGGATAGCGGTAGCGCCCCTCACCACCTGTGGCCGGTGGAGGTGACCGAGAGCGACATAGTTGGCGGTGGAAGGGAAGGCGGTGGTTGGGACCGAGTATTCATCAGCCAGATGGGCGGGCCGTTCACCACCACCAGCTGCTCCTCCTTGCACAAAGGCGTGACCGACAATCAGATTGACCGTGTCCGCAGAGAAAGATGCCGACAGGGCACCAACGACACGATGCATGCGGTCGGCATAGAGCTGCACATTCTGGAATGCGGCATCAGCCATCAGATCATCGGCCCGCACAATGGAGCGTTGGGAGACAAAGGGCAAGAGGGCAATGCGAACCGTCTCCTGATCGGTTCCTTCACCGACGACAACGTCGATCACTCCCCCATCGTTGGGAGCCCTGGGTTCGGTAACCATGGTGACTCGGCCCAGTTCCAGCAAGGGGGCAACCGCGTTCAGTCGACGAGGGTTGTCGTGATTGCCCGATATGGCCACCACCGGGGCAACGGCGGCGAGGCGCAGAAACGTGTCATAGACAATGGACTCGGATTCGGGGGTGGGGCTAGCGGTCTCGAAGAGGTCACCAGCGACGATGACTAGATCGACGGCTTCTCGTTCGGCGATGTTGATGATCTCATCCAAGACAGCCCGGTGCTCATCGGCTCGGCTGTGGCCGCGAATGGCCTTGCCGACATGCCAGTCGGAAGTGTGCAGAAACTTCACGCTCTAGACCAAGCCAGCGAAGGGGTCGTCCGGGTCACCGGATTGGCTGACGCCGCTGGACTGCGAGCCAGCAGCGGCTTCGGCTGAGCGGGTCGCCCAAGCCGGGAACGGAAATTCGACCAGCAGCGGGACCGGAAGCCGTGGTTGAGACAAGTACATGGAACCTGGTTTGAGGATGGTGGCCCGCTGGCGTTGCACCGTTGGCAAGAAGCCGTATTCGTCCCGCTTTGCTTCGGCAGCATCGAGTCGGCCGACGACTCGGATGGCGCAGTTGGACACGATGCGCCGCTCGACCTCGCTCGCGGTTTGCTGGGCCCCAATCAGGATGATGCCGAGGGAGCGACCTCGTTCGGCTACGTCCAACAGGATCTCCTTGATCGGGCTAGACGAGTCACGCGGGGCGTACTTGTTGAGCTCATCCAAGACCACGAATTGATAGGGCTTGGCTATGCCGCTGGCTTCCTTGGCGTCGAAGGCTTGGCGCAACACGACACCGACCACGAAGCGTTTGGCTCGGTCGTGCAGTGAGTGGATGTCAATGACGGTGACCTGGTGGGCGTCGAGGTCGAGGGCGTAGCGCTCGGCATTTCCAATGTCGGCCCGGATGAGTTGTTCGAGGTGGCGACGGGAAGAGGCAAGGCGACGGATAAAGGCGTTGATGGTTCCCGCCCCGACGGCCCGTCCGGTCCAACGTTGATCCACCAGCTCGTCGGCGTCATCGGGGATGAGCTTGGTTTCGATGGCATCAACCAGTTCGGAGAAGGTGCGGATGGTGCGGCCATCGAAGCGGACGGTGCCGTCGCCTCCCTCGGGCAGCTTGGCTAGCTGGGCGGTGACCGATTGAACCACGATGGTGTATTGCTGGCGTTCGTCTTCGGAGTCAGCGAATAGGAAGGGCAGCAGGCCTTGCTGGCAGAACTGGGCGATGGTCCAGAAGAAGGGCGAAACGCCGAGGGTACGAGAGCCAGTGGCCGGAGTGGCGTTGGGGTCCCCCTTGCGTGGCGGGGCCAGAATGCCGACATCTCGGAAGGGTGCCGGTTCGAGTCCGAGGGCGCGGTAGCGGTCCACCTGTTTCTCGTCCATGGAGGAGTTGTGATGGTCGAGGAAGAGCAGGTCTTCGCCCTTGACGTTGAAGATGAGGGCCTTGGTATTGGCGGCCTCAGCTCCAAGAACACCGGAGTTGAACATGGAGTAGAGCAGAAAGGTGGCGTAACTGGTTTTGGTGGCCACACCGGAGATGCCGGAAATGTTGATGTGGGCACCCTTCGTTCCGTCGACAAAGTCGAGATCGAGGAAGACGGGTTCGTCGGAGCGACTTAGTCCAGCAGGGAGGCGGCGGTCGACATCGTCAAAGGAGAGGGCAATGTCTCGTTCGTTGTCGGTGGCACGACGAACGGCGGCACCGGGTAGCGGCGGTAGAAGGATTTCGGGTTCGAAACGAGTGGGCTGCACCAGGGCAGCTTCGCTGACTTCGGCCGGGAGGATGCCATCGGCGATGAGGAACACGTCGCTCTGGAAGCGGGCTCCTTCGTGGCGAGCGCGGACCTGGGTGACCAGGCCAAAGATCTGTACCAGCTGACCGTCAGGCAGGGTGCGGTCCAATGCGACCACATCGTCCAGTTGCAGGGTTTGCTCTGGGTCAACGGCAACCCAAAACTCCAGAGGTGTTGCATCCTCGATGCCAATAACTCGCCCGACCGTGACTGGTTCTGTTCCCACCCCCTAGAAGGTAGAGGCTGGGAGTGACAGCCATGCTCACCACGACTCATTACTGGTGATCGAGCCTGATTGTTCCGATGCAAATCAAACATCGCGCCCGCCCGGTTCTATGTGACACCCTTTGGGCCATGACAGAAAGCCAACAGCACTCTCTGCACCTCTTGGACCATCAGATGGTTCGTCGAATCGAGTCGGGTTTAGCCAGTTCAAGTGCCCGCATAGCCCAGAACCTCACACTCGCCCCAGAGGCCAGTCCGAGCGAGGTCTTCGAAGTTGGTGGAGGTACAGCAATCCTGATGGGACCTGGTTTCTACGTCAATCGTCTGATCGGTTCAGGACTGGCTGATCCTGTGGACCAAGAAATGTTTGATCAACTCGAAACCGCCAGCGACCGGGTCGGTGTGCCCGCCCAAATCCAGCTCTGCCCATGGGCCGATGCCTCACTCGCAGACCTCGCCGCAGAACGCGGGTACCGGGCGACGACCTTCAACGCCACCATGTATCGAATTCTGGGACCAAGCCTGCCCTCCCAAACAAGGTCTGACTCCGGTCCAACCATCAGCGTCATTGACGATGACACCCTTCCGGAATGGCAAGACACCGTCGCCACAGCCCACGACGTGACCACTACGGCCCAGCGAGAAATGAGCGACGCCTTTGCTGCAGCTGCGTTTCGTTCAGCCGGAGAGACCATGTATCTGGCATCGGATGAGGTCGGGCCAGTTGCTACTGCCAGCCTCACCATGATCGATGGCCTAGCCATCCTCGGTGGCATGGCAACCATTCCCTCAGCCAGATGCCAAGGTGTACAACAAGCCCTGATCCAACATCGAATGGGCGACGCACTTACCTTTGGGGCAGACCTTGCCGTCACGACCGCAGCATCCGGCAGCGGCTCACAAAGAAATCTGCTTCGAGCAGGTTTCCAGGTGGCCTACACCCAAGTCGTGTTGGCTCGCCCTCTAGATCGATAGATGACACTCTCTGACTAACGCATGGGAGGTCATGTCTGATTTGCGATAGAAACTGAGCGACACGCGCAACGTTTCTGCATACCTCGTGCGTCGGACCAGAGATGACACAAGATCACAACGAGATTCTGATTCTTGGAACAGATCGGGACCCGTCGCGTCCCGGCCTGGAATCGCTGGATGACTTGGCTGCTCTGTTTGAGGAACTGATGCCGGGGCTTGTTCGTCTGGCCCATCTCTTGACCGGTTCCTTGGCACTGGCTGAAGAGGCGGTACAAGACGCATTTGTCACCGTCTACCAGCGACGCGCCGACATCAACAAGCCCGAGCAATATCTGCGGCGAGTGGTCGTGAACAACTGCCATTCCCGAACCAGGCGACGAGGAGTCGAGAAGCAGAAATTGCAGATCGTCGCTTCCCAATCCAGCCACGCTGACTGGCCCCCAGAAGTGGACGAGGTCTGGGACCTCTTGGCCCACTTGTCGGCCCGCCAACGCACGGCCCTGGTCTTGCGTTTCTATGAGGACCTCACGGTTCCGGCCATTGCCGAGGTGATGGAGGTCCGACCGGGAACGGTCAAGTCGCTGATCCATCGGGGCTAGCCCAGTTGAAAGAAAGGATCGAGCCATGATTAACAAAACAACCGAATCCCGTCTGAGGGATGCCTTGACCACCGTGGCCAACGACACTTCGCCAACCCTGGAGTTCAACCAGATCGTCGCGCAGCTCGACTCCGAGGTTGGCCCTGCGACCGATCACCGTCGGAATCGCTTGCTAGCTGCCGCTGGTCTTCTGGTGGTGGCCGCTAGCTCATTCGCTTGGCTGCGAGCAAGCAACCAAGAAGCCTTCGACCTCGACTCGACTGATTCAACCAACACGTCCCAAGTCCAAGAGGAGCTTCCGGACCCGACCCTGCCATTCGTCTTACCCGGTGAAGTCGTGGTCAGCGAAGATCCACTCATCGTCCACGCCGCCGACGGACCCGAACCACAGTTCGACACCTCAGGCCTCGGGGACGAAGTGGGCTTCCTTCCACTCGTTCAACCTCAGATCGATCAGATGCTGGAACGGGTCAATGTCGAAGAGAATACTCAAGCTGGTATTCATCGCAAGACCGTCCTGCTTGGAACGGTTGACGCCATACCGGTGGTTGTCAACCTGGTTGACGAGGCAGCCGGGGATAATTGGAACAAATACGGGGCATCTGGTCCTAACGACATCGTGCGACGCCGTACCGTCATGTCGTCGTTGGGAGGAATGACCGAGCGGAAGCCGATCACGCAAGGCAGCCTCGCACTTATCCAACAACCTTCGGTCGAGGATGGCAACATCGAGCCGGACTTGTTCATCGTGCCCAGCGATGGTCTGGTTCTCTGGTCGCAACTCCCAGCCGAAACATCAGTCGTTGCCTTCGAAAGTGCAGCTGGACGCGAATGGATGCGACCGCGAGATGGTGTGGCCGTCTTCCGATCTGGTCTCGACCACGGTGAGACTATTGTCCTTCGGGCACTCAATATCGACGGGGTAGAGATCTCTTCTCGAGAAGCTCAACTCGATTTCACCCAGGTGAAGGCCACAGAGTACGAAGGACCCGAGTTGATCAGCGGTCGCTTCGATGAGGCCACTCCCCCACCATCACACTATGTGTTGGAAGGCGAAGTGGTGTTGGGCGAAGACCCGCTCATCGTGCAAGCTGTCCCTGGACCCGAGCCACGGTTTGATACAAGCAACTTGGGCATTGAGGTCACCGTTGGCACGCAGGAGAGTTGTGCCGACCCGAGCGGCCCCTACGGCCGCTGGTGGGATAGCACTCTGGAAGATAACCCTGCGGCCATCCCGATCAAGTTCACCGTAATAGGCCACGTAGCCGGCCAGTGCTGGTACGTGGGCGTTTCTGACCGACCCTTCGGGTTTGGATCCGCCAGCAAGAGCCCCGATACCAATGTTCGGCTGCGAGCCATCGGGTCCTTTGGCGCCAACTCACTCAGCAGCGGGAAGCAAGCAGATCGGGCCAGCCTCGACTTCATCCAGTCCCCCTCCGCTGGAGAGCCCGGCTACGGGACTGTTACTAGCACCGGGACATGGAACGGAACAGGCTTCGTGTCTGATGGAGTTCCGCCCACCGTCTCGGTCGCAGTCCTACAGACTGACGGGCAGGATTACTGGACCCGGCCTCATGCCGGGATCATCTTGTTTCCTGTGTCCGAAAGCTCGAGAAATCCTCACATCATTTTGCTGCTGGATGCCGATGGGAACGAGGTCCGGCGACTCGGTGATCGCTGATCGACCGAAGGTCCGTGCCTGGCTGGTTTAGACTTCATACCTTGCCTGTCACGACATCCGAAGTCCAGACTGCCGCCCTATGAAGACCACTCGATACACCGCTGCGCACCTCCTCCTTGGCGGCGAGTCGATGGAGATTGTCGACGATGGTGTCGTTGACGTTGCCGACGGGGCCGTTGTCTGGTCCGGGCCAGCCAGCGACGCCCCACCCGTCGCGCCTGTCACCAACGAAGTCACCGTCCCCGGCTTGCTGATGCCGGCCATGATCAATGCTCACTGCCACACCCCTATGGTTTTGTTTCGGGGTGCGGGAGAAGGCTTGCCCGTCGACCGCTGGCTCAAGGAAGTGATGTGGCCCCGTGAGTCCAAGCTCACTCCGGCCGACGTCAAAGCCGGTATGGCCCTCGGTGTTACCGAGATGCTCAGCAACGGCATCGGAACCAGCTGTGAGATGTACTTCCACGCCGACGCCATGGCCGAAGCTGCCATCGAAGCCAACTTCCGTTCCATCATCACCGCCCCCTTCATCGAGGCCGACTCCTTCGCCGGGCTTGGTCCCATCTCCGAACAAATGGCCGCCGCTGTCGACTTCGCCGACCGCCACGCTGGCCATCGACTGATCGGGGCTGGCCTCGGCCCTCACTCGGTCTACGCTCTTGGCTCCGACACCTTGGCCTCGATCGGCCAGCTTGCCGCCGACAATGACATGTTGATCCACATCCATGTGGCCGAACTGCCAGCCGAGAACCAGATGGTTTCCGAGCTCGGTCCTTCAGTGGTGAAGGTCTTGGACGGGCTGGGCCTGCTCACTCCCAAGACGGTTGCCGCTCACGGCATCTGGGTTGACGACGAGGACATCGCACTCCTGGCTGAACGGGGTGTCGGTGTTTGCCATTGCCCCGTTTCCAACATGGGCCATGCCCAAGGCATTGCGCCTCTGCAACGTCTGCAAGAAGCTGGCATCGACGTCTGCCTCGCCACCGATGGCCCCGCCTCGCACTATCGACTGGATCTGTTTGAGGAGATGCGAACGGCCCTTCGATTGCACCGGTTACACAATCAAGATGCCTCGGCCTTGGGCCCCCGAGATGTACTAGCTCTCACCACTCATCGGGCGGCATCGGTCCTTGGCCGCTCTGACCTTGGCCAGCTTCGTCCCGGATTCCGAGCCGACATGGTTCATCTTGACCTCGAGCAGCTTTCCTTCGGTCCAATCCTGAGCAACGATGACATCATTCCCGCCGCGGTATGGGGAGGCTCCCGGGCTGCGGTGCGACAGGTCTGGGTCGAGGGCGAACTCTCAATGAACGACGGCCAACCAGTCAATGCTTCCATTCCGGAACAGCGAGCCGAAGTCATCAGTCGAGCCCGCAGCCTGGCCCAGCCGTAGCTCTTCGACAAGGCCAGCCCGACCCAGCAGATCTATCAGACCAGTGCTCACTACCCCACCGGGATCACCCCACCAGCCAGGCATACTGACCGCTGTGCCAAACAAGAACGGACCCTCCAGCGACAGCAGCGACGCTTCAGCGAAGACGTGCGTCTCGGCCCGAGGTATGTCTGTCAGCTTCGGATCCAAGCATGCCCTGCGAGGCCTGAGCTTCAGCATTGACCGGGCGACCAGCGTTGCCCTGGTCGGCGCCAACGGCTCGGGAAAGACAACCCTGCTCAATGTCATCGCCGGACTGGCCCAGCCAACGTCAGGCGACATCACCATCGAATGCACCAGCAAGCCTGCCTTTGTGCTCCAACACCAAGACTCCAAACGTTGGCTGCCCGTGACCGCGGGTGAGGTATTGCGCATGGGTCTTTACGGCAAGCTTGGGCTGCTTTCTCGTCTCAAGGCCGAAGACCGAGAGGCCATTGCCAAGGCGGCGGAAGAGCTGGAGGTAGCGGACCTTCTGGGCCAGCAGTTTAGTGATCTCTCCGGTGGCCAACGACAACGGGTTCTGGTGGCCCAAGCCCTGGTGCAGCAACCCGACGTGCTGTTGATGGACGAACCAATCACTGGCCTTGACCTTCCGAGTCAGCAAAAGATCCTCGACTTGATTGATGGTGCAGCCGAGGCCAAGCGCACCATCATCATCTCGACCCATCATCTGGATGAGGCTCGACACTGCGATCAGGTCATGTTGTTGTCGACCGAGCTGGTGGCCTATGGGCCTCCGGACGATGTGCTCTCGTCGGACAACCTGCGGCGTGCATTTGGTGATCGAGTGCTCGGCGACCATGCCGATCATGACCACGCAAGCGACTTTCTCGTCCTCGATGATCACGGCCACCAGCACTAAGCCAGCTCTCCCTCTTTACTGGTAAGCCTGTGGCTAACTCAGTGGACAACCGGTGGAGAAACAAAGAACTTCTGGGCATAACCAAGAAGTTCTGGGGACAACCCTGGGGATTCAAAGAAAGGTCTTGACCAGGTAAAAGGAGTCCCTATGATGGTCCTCAGCCAGTCAGGAACAAGGCTTGGAAGTCAAATAAGACACTATTCCAAAGCACAAAGCTGAACGACGAAACAAGGCAGTGGCAACACCGCCGAGTGACATCAAGAAGCAGAGTGACGAAGAACAGCACCGTCTACTTTCCAAAGAGCCGAAGTGAAGGTCCGGTCAGACATTGAAACACCATCGGCAAACTCGCCAAACCAACAACGACACCGAAACTGAAACACTCACCGTTAAACGTGGGCGTGAAAACCGAAGTGAAGATGGAAGTGGAAGTGAACGAGCCCTGGAAACACTGGTTGCTTCGGCACCACTGAGACCAGTCGGAGTAGGAGGGGCAACCCCACCGCACCGAAAAGCAAACTGCCCGCCGGATTCGTCCGACGGGCAGTGAAACAGTTCGAGGCGAACGGTAATACCGATCAAGTCGACTGTGGTGGATCTAACGTCGCTTTAACACCCCTGGTCGCTCGCCCGATCGGGGGTGTTTACTTTTTCCCGCTCATCGCCTCGCAAAATGCGTCTCAGTGGTCCGCGGCCCGCCTTGTTACAAGCTGACAATGCGCCGGTCTCACGCCTCCGTGCTCATGTATGGTCATCCCATGAGCATCCTGCGGCAGATTGTGCAATTCTTCCAAAACCTTGGCAAGTCTGAGTCCCGAGCTCCGGGCAAGGTGGCGAACACTTCAGAGATGGAAATGGAAATGGAGCTCAAGCGCGGCATGCGCGGCTTCTAACAATGTCCTCAGGTACGGGCGACCCCACAAGTCAGCGACTCATCCGGATTGCCGGTTCCCTCGGCGCCCTAGTCACCGTGCCGTGGTTGTTCATCGCCATAAGGACCATCCTCCAGCCGGGCCGGTTGGCAGGCGAGTGGGATGGAATCACATGCTGCGATCCGGCAAAGGACATCGTGGCCTTCTATGCGATGGCAGCCTTATGCCTGGCCTTTCTTGTGATCTCATATCTGCTCGCCTGGCTCAAAGACAGTCCTACGGCTGCCCTCGTGCTCGTGTTCATTACCTTTTTCCCCATGGTCACCGTCTCGATCGATCTGCTACGCCAATCTGCCTACCGATCCCTCGAGATTTCTAGCGGATTTCTCATTGCCAACACGGTCGCCAACGCCCTGATCGTCGTGCTCGTCCTCATCGCCTGGTTTCACGAACGAAACCACGTTGTCCCCTATCAGTCCAAGTGGAATCTCGGGGAATAGATCAGTTTCCGCAGGGACTCCTGCTACCTAGCGCCCGCCGGCGACGCTGATGAAGTCGCCGGTCACGTAGGAGGCCCCATCGGACAGGAGCCACATGATGACTGACGCCACTTCATCTGCTTCTCCCCCACGGCCCATCGGTACGTTCCCCTGCAACCGGTCAACCCGGCCGGGCTCGCCGCTGCTGGCATGGATCTCGGTCCGGATCAGACCGGGGCGAACCCCGTTTACTCGCACCCCATCCTGGGCCAGCTCCTTAGCAAGGCCAATGGTCATGGAGTCCATGGCCCCTTTGGTAGCCGCATAGTCCACGAACTCATTCGGACTACCCAGGTACGAGGCGGCAGAAGACACGTTCACGATGGCTCCACCGGGCCCACCGTTGCTGGTCGACATGCGCCGCACCGCTTCTCGAGCACAGAACATGGCGCCGAGCACATTGACTTCAACTACTCGTCGCAGCCGGTCGGCATCGAAGGTTTCGAACCGACCCTGGGTGAACAAGATGCCAGCATTGTTGACCAACGCCGTGACCGGGCCAAGCTCGGCTTCGGCGGCGTCGAACAACCCAATGACAGCGGCTTCATCGGACACGTCGGCTTGATGGACAAGGGCGCGCTGCCCAGCAGCCCGAACCTCTTGGGCCACACCTTCGGCCGCTTCCTTGTTGCCGACATAGTTGACGACTACGTCATAGCCCGCAGCCGCAGCCATGCGGGCGGTAGCCGCACCAATGCCTCGACTGGCTCCGGTGATGATCATGACCTTGGACATCGACACTCCTCAACAGGTTGAATGCGGAATTGGGTTGACCAGCGCGGTCGAGACCGAAGCGCTAGTGCACTCGAGGTTTTGTGACTGGACTCACCATCAGCATGACAAAGAACAAGGCCACTGCCACCAGAGCCATGGTCGCACCAGCGGCACTCTCATAGTGGAAGCTGATCAACAAGCCAACGACGACCGAGATCGAGCCGAGCAGAACCGAGGTCGCCATGATCAACGGGACCCGGCGAACAACCAGCGCAGCCGCAGCGGGAGGAGCGACCAGGAAGGCGAAGACCAGCAGGTTTCCGACAGTTTGGAACGACGAAACAATAGACAAACCAAGCAGGGCCAACAAGACGATGTGCGCAAGCTTGGGTCGCAAGCCAAGTAGCTGCGCCTTGGTTTCACTGAAGGTCATGACCAGAAACGCCCGGTAGAACACCACAACTCCAACCACCGTGATTGCTGCGGCGATCGCTTGGCGAACAAGATCACCATTCATCAGGCCCGTCACCGAGCCGAACAAGAAACGATTGAGGTCTCCGACATAGTCTGGTCGGTCAGCCGACATGATCACGATGGCGACGGCTAAGAACCCCACGAAAAGCACGCCAATGGAGGTCTCTTCCGGCAATGGCGATCGGTACTTCAAGAAGCTCACTGCCCCCATCATCGCCGCCGCTGCGAGCACGGCGCCGAGGGTAGTGTTGACGCCAAAGACAAAGGCCAGGGCGACTCCGGGCAGCACGCCATGAGCCAGGGCATCGCCAAAGAAGGTCATGCCTCGCAGCACAACCCAAGTGCCAACCAGCGATGTCGAAATAACAACGAGCAAGCCAGCAATCAGGGCTCGCTGCATGGAGGGAAACTCAAACGGGTTGAGCCACCACTCAATCGGGTTGGTCAGAAATTCCACCCTCCGATCATAATGGGAATGACTCCCACTACGAACGGTTGATCTGGTCATGCTCGCTGGTCCATCGGCCAGGTCCGAGAGTGAGCTACAAGGAAGAAGGGTCGTGGTACGTCAGGCCAAGGGCTTCGGCTACCGATGGCTCGGTGAGCTTGCCGCCAGCCACATTGAGACCGTTCATCAGATGAGGGTCATCAGCCAACGCTTGGGCGACACCCTTGTCGGCCAGGGCCAGCACGAAAGGCAAGGTCGAGTTGTTCAGGGCGAAGGTTGAGGTGCGGGGCACAGCTCCGGGCATGTTGGCCACGCAGTAGTGCACCACTCCGTCCACCACATAAGTCGGATCGGAGTGAGTGGTGGCATGCGAGGTCTCGAATGCTCCTCCTTGGTCAATGGCAACATCAACCAAGACCGATCCGTTGTGCATGGCCTTGACCATGTCGGCGGTGACCAGGCGAGGGGCGCGAGCACCCTTGACCAGCACCGCACCAACAACAACGTCGGCAGCAAGAACATGTTCTTCCAGCGCTGCGGTGGTGGAGTAGATGGCCTTGATGGTTGGCCCAAATCGGGCGGCCAGGTGATCAAGGACCGCATGGTTGCGATCGAGCACGGTCACGTCCGCACCAAGACCAACGGCCATTTCCGTTGCATGCTCACCGACGACGCCGCCACCGATGATGACGACCTTGGCTGGAGCCACACCGGGCACGCCACCCATCAGAAGTCCTGCTCCACCTTGTGGCGCTTCAAGCGAGTGGGCGGCGGCCTGGATGGACATTCGTCCGGCAACCTTGGACATCGGCGCCAGTAGCGGAAGCCCGCCGACGTCGTCAGTGACCGTTTCGTAGGCAATGCAGGTGGCGCCACTGGCCAGCAAGTCATTGGTCTGATCTGGATCGGGAGCAAGGTGGAGATAGGTGAACAGGAGTTGACCTGGGCGTAGCATGGCCCGCTCGACCGCCTGGGGTTCCTTAACCTTGACGATCATGTCACAAGCAGCAAATACATCGGCCGGGGTAGCGGCAATGCTCGCACCGACGGTTTCATAGTCAATGTCGCTGGCGCCAATTCCCGCACCGGCATTGGTTTCGACCATGACGGAGTGGCCATGAGCGATGAGTTCTTGCACACTTCCAACACTGAGTCCAACTCGTTGTTCGAGTGTTTTGATTTCCTTGGGTACACCGACATGCATGGCATTCACCTTCTTCGTCTTGATCTGGGGCGATCGGATCGAGCGCCCAACATCGGGCGGCTCGAAATGTGTAAGAGCTACAAACCTTAGAAGATGGCTCGACGTTGACGATTGCGTTTTCCACGAAGTTTTCCGTCTTCAACACACTTTTCGCTTGCGTTTGAACGCATTCGTCGTTCATTATTGTGCCCATGGATCTTGACACCACCGATTGCACCATCCTCTCGTCGTTGCAAGAGGACGGCCGCATCACCAATACTGAGCTAGCTGACCGAGTTGGTCTGTCACCCTCAGCATGTCTACGCCGAGTCCGAACCCTCGAAGACAAGGGAGTCATCGACCGCTACGTGGCGTTGGTCAATCCAGCAGCCATCGGCAAGGCCACCTCGGTCTTTGTCGAAATCTCACTATCCAGCCAAGAAGAGACGTTGTTGAATTCCTTCGAAACCGAGGTGGCCAAACACCCCGCCGTCATGAGCTGCCACCTGATGGCTGGCAACTCTGACTACCTGGTCCGCGTAGCCTGCCAAGACGTGGAGGACTACGAGAACCTGCATCGAACCCACTTCTCACGGTTGCCGGGCATCGCCCGGATCCGCTCAAGCTTTGGACTTCGGACCATCTGCGACCGAACCAAACACGATCTGAATTAAAGAGCCCAACCCGTCCAATTCAGGAAGATGCCTCATATTCAGTCGAGAATGGGCGATTGTTTGTCTATGCGAGGGAAACAGATTTGGTTCAATATTGGTCTTCCGGTTTTTGTAGGCGCGAGCCTGCTCGCCGGATGTAGCTCCGATGGCGGGGTCGATGCCTCGGGCACAACTGCTGTCGGGGACACAGCACCCGACCCATCGGTGGGTAGTGATCTGGATGAAAGCGCCGAGAGTCCTAATGACTCAACGCCGGAAGAGACGACCACTACCGTCGCTTCTGACACCACCCAAACGTCAGCTGCGGTAACTGCGGCACCAACGACGGCCGCCGTGCAGCAAGCACCGGCCAACTCTTCCAGCCTCATGATCTACTCCCATGGCGCCGCTGGCGGCTGGGCCGGCAACCGCTGGTTTCGCGGAGACTGGAACGACGGCGTTGGCAGCCTGCCTAACTGGGAAGGTGAAGACGTCACCGTCATTACTATTGATGGTGTCCAGGGTTCCGCGATCGCTGGCGCTGCTAGCGAGACTTGCGATCCGATCTTCCATGGTGGCCTATCTACCGAGCCTGCCCTTGGCTACAACGCTCCGTACCCTGCTGGCTACCCCGAGATTGGTGTGTTGGCGGACTGGAATCCAGTGCCCCGAACCTGGGACATCCTGGAGTCTCCACCCGAGGTCTACCTCGAAGCCGTGCAAGATCTCCTGTCCAGTCGAGGTCTCGATCCGGCCGGGGCCGTTCTTGATCAGGTTGTGCGAGTCGACCTCGAAGGCGACGGCGTCGACGAAATTCTCATCTCGGCCAACGACAGCTGGGACTGGACGGTCTTCCCCGATGCAGAGAGTTACTCGATCGTCCTACTGCGCAAGGTGATCGAGGGCAATGTAGAAACCGCCATCCTCAACTTCGAAACTGGATTTGAGCCGGACAGCATCTACTTCCCCCGAGGCCGTCTGGCTGGATTCGCTGACCTCAACGGCGATGCCAAGATGGAAATCTTGACCCAGAATGACTACTACGAGGGCTCCGCTGTTGTTGCCTGGGAGTACGTCAACGACGATCTCGGTCCGGTCGAGATTCTTAGCACCGGCTGTGGAGTCTGAGACCCGTCGCAAGACGATTCTGCGTTCAGCCCAGCTTCCGATACCGGGTCACAGCCTGGAGGCGATTACTGGCCCCAAGGATCCCATAGATGCTCTTGAGGTGAGACTTCACCGTCTCTGCCGAGATGAACAAGACTTGAGCAATCTGGGCATTGGACGCACCAGTGGCAACTTGCTCCAAGACTTCTACTTGCCGATCCGACAGTAACACCGCGCTGCCCGAGTTTTCGGCCAGCGAAGACATGAAGACCCGTGAAGCTTCAGCTGCTACGAAGCCGAGCATGTCGCGGTCGTGCTCCTCGACGGAGCGCCCGCTGAACCAACGGTCGGCGTGCAAGGTGGCAATCGTCTGCCCCTCGACCACGATAGGCGCCGAGACATAGCCCTGGGTGGCCAGAGGTTCGATCACTGGTTTCCAGGTCCTGGCGTCGTTCTGAGGGTCCTCGACGACCACACACCGTTGACCATCAACCACTGCTGATTCCATGACGGCGAAGTCCATCCGAGGTGGTGCGTGCCGAGCGTGCTCAGCCATGTCTTGTGCCCATTCACTGTCTTGCACAAAGACCGACGATGCAATGTCCAGTTGCCCCTGACCAACGATGAAGGTCATCACCCGTTCGAAACCAATGTCGTAGCAAAGGGTCTCCGCTGTCTGTTCCAGAACATCGTGGAGAAGTCTCGGGGTTGGACGAGGCAGCGCCCGCTGACGAATACGAAGGAGGCGGTGCAGGACCGACGCTGTCTCCGAGAATTCAAATGCAACGTCGGTTGAAAGACGTCCGAGTCTCTCGTTGCTTCGGACTAGACCACCCGCCCCGGCGAGGGCGACAACAACTTCTGCCTCTCCCATATTGTGGCTGGATACACCGGGATTGAGTTCGGTCAATAGGGCGCGGGCCTCGTCCAGAACGGGGTCAGACGAGCTGCGGGGAAGAGACGACACGACCGACATGATCCCCCGCACGGGGGATGGACGCAACTGGTTGACTTCAGTAAGTTCGAGTGGACCGGCAATAGGGGGCTAGGACATGACAGGACTTGGGCCAGACAGGCGCGACAATCTTCGGCGGCATCATGTGGAGGAGTCCATCGCCACCGTCTGCGGAAAAGCCGATCACACATCGGCCAACTACGACAGTGTGGTCATCGTCGGAGACGAAGGAATAACCACCGGAGTCTTCGCTGCCAGACTGGCCCGCGATCCAAAGTTCGCAAGCAAGGTCACCATCGCTGGTGGCCGGGTCAGCCAAGATCCAATGTTGCGTAACGGAGTATCGCTTCGCGGCTCGGCTGCGGACTACATCGTGCATGCGTTAGATACTGACCTGGCCACCTTCATGGAAACGGCTTCGCCCGGCCGCGCCCCGATCGCGACCAGGCAAACAGTTTGCATGGCTGCCCCCGGACCGAACGGCTACGAGCTTTCCCGAGTTGGTCCATGGCAGAACCATTCCGGGCGGAGCGAGCGGCCAATCGTGATTGGGTTCCGCAACTCCGCCACTGTTGCCGCCATCACCTCATTGTCCGCTGACGTCATCCGGATCGATGAGACCCCAACCGACATCGCCAGTGCACGAAAGCTGGCCAACGGCAACAACCCACTGGTAGTTGACGCCACCAAGACAGGCTTGATCGCTGGGCGAGACAAGGCACCGGGCTGGGGTATTGCGGTGGCCCAGGCCCCGTTCACTCGCACATCGGGCGAGGGCCCACTGGAGGAGGAGACGACGCTCGCTCCCCTGGTCTACCGAGAAGGCCGGGTGGATGTTGGCTACTACACCCCGTTCGCCGATCCACTCTCGCCCGAAGCGAATTGGTACGGCATTCTGGCTCGACCAGTGCGGATCCATGATGAGAAGGCCGGCCGGGAACACGAGCTGGCCTCGTTGAGGAAGGAACTCCTCGGCATCGCCGAGGCTTGTGGCCTCACCGGCGTCAACCTGGATGAGACTCTGGGTGAAGCCTGGGTGCCAGCACCAAGTTGGAAGGCTCCGAAACCTGCAGCCAAAGGCGTGTTCGATATCCGCCGGGCTTGCACTCCGGGCATTGCCGCCTACTACGCCGACGGTATGGCTGGCGCGGCCATCGCCGGAGTGAGTGCCGCCGAAGCAGTCATCCGAGGCAAGGATCCCTTGTCCGTCGCCACTTCCACCTTGGCGCCGTTCCGCCGTTGGAATCAGATCTGGTGGTTCGAGACGGTGAAGATTCCGTGGGTAGTTGACAAACTGACCCGGCTTAGCCCTCAGGTCGCATTGTCGTGGCCCCACTCAACTTCGGTCAATTCCTGGGCCAGTGTGGCATGAGGCCTGGTCGCCAGGTCTCAACACAGTCCAGCTCCTGGACCGTGCCGCGCAGCCTGATGTCCTTCAACCTTCTGAAGCTCGAAGGATCGCTGCTGAATTCGTCGACCAGTTAGTTGGGAGGGCACCTTCGCCTGCCCTGGAGTTACTTGGAGCCATGGCGTTCCTCGTTGAGCAGGATTAGAGCAGAACCGGGGGCGGCCTGGATTAGGTCGCCGCAGTTCGAGCCGCTTCGAGTTTGGCTGTTGTCAACTTGGGTGCAGCGACGATGAACAAGACGAGCTGAGCGAGACCAGCAACGAACCACGGCATGCGTAAGGCCAGTTCGCGACTCCCGAACGACTCGGTAACCACAATGATGAGGCCGCCCAGGAGGGCACCAATCGGCATCATGCCCCAGGCGAAAAATCGGTAGACGCTGTTTACTCGACCAAGCAGATGGTCGGGGATGATGCTCTGTCGCAGACTCACCGTGATCACGTTCCAGAGCGTGCCAACGAAGGTGTAGCTGGCGATCATCACCCACGCAACCGGCCAGAACGAAGACAGACCTATGGCAAGTAGCGCCAGGCACCCAACACCAAAGGTGAAGGCCAAGCACTTGCCCGGGCCGATCTTGGCCACGATTGGGGACGCAAGCCAGCCTCCAAGCACACCACCTACGGCACCGCCGGTCCCAAGCAAGGCGAACTCGGTCGGTGTTGTCTCCAGAATCTCCTGAGCGAAGAGCACCAAGACGGCACCGACCACCATCCACAGCATGTTCAACAAACCCAGGATGATGGCCATGCTCCGCAGAAGAGGGTGATTCCAAAGCCAAGAGAAACCCTCTTTCAGTTCGGTTCGCCACGACGACGTCTCCGACTTCTCCGGAGCTGCCGAGCGGCGGACTCTCGGAATCAGGGCAATCAATAGTGCCGCCGCAAGGAAGGAGACCGCATCGAAGAAGAACGGTACGGAGAAAGCAATGACCAAGAGAGCAGCGCCAAGTGGTGGGCCGACAAATGTGTTGGCCACCTGTTCGACGCTCCACAGCCGTCCGTTGGCCTTCTCCAATAGAGACTTGTCAACAACCGATGGCATCAACGTTTGGCCCGCATTGTCGTAGATCACCTCGGCCATGCCCAACAAAAACGTGGCCACCAGGATCATCCCGTACAACAAGAAGTCCGTGCCCCCAGCCACTCCAGCTTCAACCTCGTCTGGCCCCGGCAGAACACCTTGCCGACCAAGGACGACCAGAGCGACGACCAAGGTCAGCAAACCCCGGGCCACATTGGCCCGCATCATCAGAGTCCGCCGATCGAAACGGTCGGTGATCACTCCTGCTGGCAGGCTGAACAACAGCCACGGAAGCTTTTGCAAGACAGCGACCAGCGCTATCAGGATCGGGTTTCGGGTGATGGCCGAGGCCAGCCATGGGTAGGCGATCAGCCCAACACCATCGCCCAAGTTGGAGATGGTGCTGGCAACCAGCAGCTTCCAATAGCTGGCTCCCAGCTTCTTTGTTGTTTCGGCGTGGTCCATCGAACCAAGACACTAGTCAAATGGGGGTCTGACATCAGTCCAGTATCGGATGCTCAGGCAGTGCTCCTGGATACGATCCCAGTCCGAGATCGGTTGGCCCACCTTCAGCCGTCATCAGCAAGTCAACGCGAACGAGGACAGGCAATGGTTGAAAAGAGCCAGTGGGTCAAGATCACCGAAGAGAACCCGGACCACTCGGCCTGGTACATCAAGCGCTTTGCCGACATGGCGTCTGCTGGCAAGGATCTTGGCGGCGAAGCCCGATTGATTAATGCCATGTTGTCTCGTGGCAGTCGGGTTCTGGACGCTGGCTGCGGGCCCGGTCGAGTTGCTTCCATGCTGTCAGTGCTTGGCCACGACGTAGTCGGTGTGGACGTCGACCCGGTTCTGATTGATGAAGCCAAGAAAGACGAGTCGGGCCCAAAGTGGTTCGTTGCGGATCTGGCCGAGTTGGACCTTCCCGCCCACGGCGTGAGCGAAGGTTTTGACGCCATCTTGTGCGCCGGCAATGTGATGACCTTCCTCGCTCCGAGTACCCGCCGAGAGGTTTTGCGCCGCATGGGCCTTCATCTGCGAAACGGTGGACGGGCCGTGATCGGCTTTGGGGCCGGACGAGGATATGAATTTGATGAGTTCTTCGCTGACGCCGAAGCATCTGGTCTGGAGTCGGAGCTGAAGTTGGGGACCTGGGACCTGCATCCGCTGACTTCTGCATCGGACTTCGTGGTCGCCGTTTTCGGCCGAAGCTAGACCCTCGGCTAGGTTTCGATCGTCATGGCTGATCCCATTCCCAATCCAGGTTCGAGCAACCCAATACCAGCGCTGAGCAATCACAAGCAGGATGGTCTGGCCTGGCGCGAAGCGGGGCCGCTTGGTGACAACACGGCCAGCTTGCCTATCCTGTTTCTTCACGGCCTGGGTGGCAGTCGCATTGCCTGGGATGCCCAGCTGGTTGGGCTCGGGCACGACCATCGATGTATTGCCTGGGACATGCCCGGCTATGGCGAGTCCGATCCGCTCACACCACTCACCTTCCCTGCGATTGCAGCCGAGGCGTGTCGGCTCCTCGATTTGCTGGAGATTGAACGGGCTCACATTGTTGGGCTTTCTTTCGGCGGCCAGCAGGCCCTCTACCTCGCACTCAACCATCCGGAACGGGTTGCACACCTCGTGTTGGCCGACACCAGCTCGGAGTTCGGGGCTGATGGGACCGACGTCGAAGAATGGAAACAGCTGCGTCTCGCAGCCCTCGACGCAGGCAAGACGCCGGCGGATTTGGCCGAAATCATCATCGACGGCATCACCGAAGCTGGTTTCGCTGGCCCGGAGCGTGACCTGGCCATCGCCGCTTTCCGGCGCATTCCTAGCAGCGGGCTCCGAGCAGCCGTGCACTGTCTGCCAACTAATAATGCGCGTCCACGACTTGGTGAGATCGAGGCCAAGACACTGGTCATCATCGGTGAGCACGATCAAGAAACCCCGCTGGCCTATTCGGATATCTTGCGGAATGAGATAGCGGATGCGGAGCTGCGAATCATCCCCGGAATCGGCCACCTCACACCAAGCGAAGGGCCCGTCGCATTCAATCAGCTCCTCATTAATTTCCTGGGTTCGGCGACCCGGACCGACGATGAGATCCGATGATGTCTGAGCGAACACTATGGATCACGGCCTGCGTGCTGTGGATGGTCAGTAGCGGGCTGCTTCTGGTTGTTTCAGTTCGCGATGGTGATGCGATCGGCATCGTCTCCGGAATTTTGTTCCTGGCTGGAGTCATCCTCTTTGTCATTCCTCTTGTGCGTTCCAACAAGGCAGATCAAAGAGACCAGAACGAGTAGATCGTTTGCTTCCAAATGGCATTCGTCCGGATTGGCTCTACCCTCATCTGATGCGTGCATTAGTGATCGTCCATGACCCAGGATCGCTTCCAGGCATGGTGGGTAACCGTCTCGAACACCACGGTTTCGAACTCGACCTACTGGTACTGACCGAATCCTTGGACAATGCGCACAGCGAAGTCCAGTTCCCCGAACCCACCGACTATGACCTGATCCTGCCCATGGGTGCAGTCTGGTCGGTCTATGACGACCATGTCATCGGCTCTTGGGTTCAGCGAGAGATTCAAATGCTTCAGAAGGCCGACACGCTTGGTGTTCCGATTCTTGGCATCTGCTTTGGTGGACAAGCCCTGGCTGTTGCCCTGGGCGGCGCATCCGTCCCAGCCACCGAGAAGCAGGTTGGCTGGTATTACTTCGAAAGCACAACCGACGGACTGGCCGAAGGGCCCTGGTTGGAGTGGCACTACGACCAGATCAAGGCGCCACCGGGAGCCGAGATTGTTGCCAAGGACCACTCGTGTGTGCAGGCCTTCCGCATTCGCAAGAACGTTGGCACCCAGTTCCATCCTGAGGTCACCTATGACCACCTCAAGTTCTGGTTCGAAGGCGAAGGCAAGAGCGAAGCTGAGGCGACCGGAGTCGACACTGATGCCATGTTGGCCCAGACGGCTGAGGTTGTTCCTCAAGTGCAACACAACACCAATAAGTTCGTCGATTGGTTCTTATCCGAAGTAGCTGAGATCATTCCAGCCGAGGCTGCCACCGCTCTTCACAACAGCTAGCCAGTCTGCTAGCTCCCGACTCCGCCGATCTCCGCCGAAAGCCAAGAAGATGACCCGATCTGCACCCCTCATTGGTTTACCGGGCCGACGTAAGGTCGGCTCCCAGATCGAAGGGTTCGAAGGCTGCCTTAGTGGTCTCGACATCGACATGTATCTGGCCGACTACTCCCGGGGCGTCATTGATGCCGGTGGTATCCCCATTCACATCCCGATGGACCTCGACGTTGAACTGATGCTCCCTCACCTGCACGGCCTCCTGCTCCCCGGCGGAGCCGATGTCCACCCCTCTCGCTACGGTCACGAACCCGAAGGCACGGCCTATGAGTCCGACCGAGATGAATTGGAACTCACCTTGCTTCAAGGAGCTCTCGACCAGGAGATCCCCGTACTTGGTATCTGCCGAGGCTTGCAGGTCCTGAATGTTGCCACCGGTGGAACCTTGCATCAGGATGTGCCCGTGCACTCTCGCTATGACGTTCCCGTTGTCGATCACGTGCACGATGTCAACATCGAGCCCGGAACTCGATTGTCAGAGATCTACGGAACAACCATTGGCGTCAACACTCTCCACCATCAGACCGTTGATCAGCTGGGGAACGACCTGGCTGTGACAGCAACTGCTCCTGACGGCACCGTCGAAGGCGTGGAGATGGTCGGTCGTGACGTAGTCGCGGTGCAATGGCACCCAGAGATGTTGGAAGGTATCGACCCGATCTTTGCCTGGTTGGTTGATCGGGCCCGTTCCAGCATGGCTTCGTAGGACGTGACCGAACTCATCGCCCTTGTGTCGGCCATCGCCGTCGGAGCCTCAGACTTCTTCGGCAGTCAGGCCACGCGCAAGAGTCGACCCGAGTTGGTGCCATACTTGGCTCACCTGGCCAGCTTGGTTTTCATGTTCATCGGCGCCTTGTTCATCGCCGCGCCGCTCGTGGTCCTGAGCGACTTCTACTGGGGAATTAGCGCAGGCCTAAGCGGCGGCTTTGGTATCTATCTGTTGTTTCGGGCTATGGCCCACGCCCAGATCAGTGTTGTCGCTCCCATTGCCGCGGTTGCTGGGTCCTTGACCACGGTGGCCTTTGGTGTTGGCGGGGGTGACCGGCCGAGCTGGTTGAATCTGATCGGTATTGCGATGGCCATCGTCGCTGGGGCGGTGATCTCCAGCGTTGCCACTGAAGAGGATTCTGAGGCAGAAGTTGGAGTAGCCACGTCACTCAAGGAAGTCGGCGAAAGTGTCGCGGCTGGTGTCTTGTTCGGCTGGTTCTTTGTGTCGCTCAGCCATACCGCCGATGACGCAGGCCTGTGGCCGCTGGTGATCGCTCGGGTCGTGTCAGTGCTGATGCTCGGGCTCTTGGCCTACCTCTCCAGCGCCGGTGCGCCCCTTCGAGAGCGCCTCTGGGCCGACAAGTCTGTCCTCTGGCTTGCAGTGGCGGCGGGAGCCTTGGAGATGATCGCTTCGATGCTCTTACTCATTGCACTGCGCCGAGGGCAACTCTCCATTGTTGGCGTCTTGGCATCGCTCTACCCCATCTCCACCGTGTTGTTGGCTGCTGTTGTGCTACGAGAGAAGTTGGCCTACATCCAATGGTTCGCAGTTGCCATGGCGCTAATCGCCGTCCCTCTCATCAGCCTGTAGCAACCGCTCCTCGTCAAGACCATGGCGCCCTGGCAGACTGGGCTCATGGCAACTACGCAGACCGTCACCTCGATCGAGCAGCTTGAATCCATCTACTCGACGCTCAACCCGGCGTCCCTGACCAAGGAAACAACGGTCATCACGCCGGAGTACCAGAAGCTGATCGAGGCTTCGCCGTTCGTTTCTGTGGCCACTGTTGGACCCGACGGCATGGACTGCTCACCTCGTGGTGACCGACCACAGGTGGTCTATGTTGTCGACGAGCACACCCTTCATCTACCGGACCGGCGCGGCAACAATCGCATCGACACACTGCGCAACATCGTGAGCGACGGACGCATCGCGTTGATGTTCTTGATTCCCGGGATCACCGAATGCATGCGGATCAACGGACGAGCCGTCTTGCGTCACGATCCAGAAACTCTCGCCCTGTACGCTTTTGGCGACAAGCTGCCAGCCACCGTAGTTGAGATCACCGTAGAAGCCGCCTACTTCCAGTGCGCCCGAGCAGTCAAACGGGCTGACCTGTGGAATCCTGAGGTGCAGGTTGATCGAGCTTCGGTCCCTAGCCCGGGCCAGATCATGACTGCCATCACATCTGGCGAGTTCGACGGCCAGGCCTATGACGATGCACTCCAGGACCGTCAAGCGGCAACCATGTACTAGCCATCGTCAGACAGAGAACCGGCAGCTCGCTGGCACCATCGACTGACGTTCGCTATTCTTCATTCTGGCGACTTGTCACGCCACACCTTCACTCGACGCCAACGCCGTCGACATTGGGAGGCAAAGGGGACCTTGAGTGCTCGACAGCAAGACTTCAACTACCGATGATGCGTCCAGGCGTGCGTCGACAAGCGCTGGTTGTCCGACGAACGATGACTCGCGACGCAGGAAAGTAGTTGTTGTGACAAAACAAGAATCATTCAAGCGCCAGATTCGTGAGCGGATGGCCAAAACGGGCGAACGCTATGCCGCGGCCCGGCGGGTGCTAATCGAGCAAACCCCCGACCACCGTCGTCTATGGGTTTCAGACCCTGAAACCAGCGAAGATGCAGTGCAGGCTGCAACGGGCAGAAGCTGGGATGACTGGTGCGATCTCATTGACAAGTGGCCGGGATCCAGCAACGGTCACGCCGGAATCGCCAGCTACCTGCAGGCAGAGCACGGAGTTGACGCTTGGTGGGCTCAGGGAATCACCGTCGGCTTCGAGCGGATCACCGGACTGCGACTCCCACACCAAATGCCCGATGGAACCTTTAGTGCGGGCAAGTCGCAGACCCTGCGAGTTGACGCGTCGCTGTTGAGGGTCATGCTGCTGGACAAGGAGGGCCGGAGGGACCTCTTTCCTGGCCGGGCAACGGAACTTCGTTCCAAAGCAACGTCAAAAGCGATCAGTCTTTCCTTAGGTCCTGGCGTTGCCCAGTTCAGGATCGAGCCCAAGGCTGATGGCAAGACCAAGATTTCCATCATCCATAGTCGGCTGCCGACCCTCGATGATGTTGCCGAGTGGAAGTTCTATTGGAGCGACTGGCTACGGGCCATCGACCAGGGAGCCGCATGACCCACCGGTCGTGATGACGAGCGGTGGGGTTTGGTACGTCCCGCCAATCGACACCTAGAGTCTCGGAATGCCCGATTCCTACTTCACCAGTAATGATGGACGTTGGTTCCAACCCACGGATCATGCCCGAGGTCCGTGGGACCCAGAGGCCTGTCACGCTGGCCCACCCACGGCATTAATGGCTCGGGCGCTCGAACAGCTCATGCCCGACCTTCGCTTGGTGCGGCTGAACGTCGAACTTCTGCGTCCCATCCCGATGGCTGGGTTTCGCGTGCAGGCCGAGGTCCGCAAGCCAGGTCGTTCGGTTTCCTATACCGAGGCCGAGATCTTGGACGACGACAGGGTCTATGCCCGGGTCTACGCCATGCACATGCGAAAGCTCGATGGCTTCGAAGTTCCCACTCCCAACATTGCCGGGCCTGACCTAGCCGAAGCGACACCGGGGCCCTTTGCTATTGGCAAGCCGCCCCACGGGTTTCCTGCATTTCCCGAATCAGTCGAGACCCGTTACGCCCCTGGGAGCGCCCAAGAAAAGCTCGGCCCTGCGACGGTGTGGTTGCGGACACGGGTTCCGATCTTGGCTGACGAAGAGCCTTCGCCCTTCCAACGCATCTGTCCCTTAGCCGATTGCGGTAACGGCCTCAGCTACAACGAGACCCTCCACAAGGTTCTGTTCGTCAATCCTGACTTACAGCTGTCCTTGCATCGCGAGCCGGTCGGAGAATGGTTCGCGTCCAAGTCAATTTCGCACTGGCAAAATGATGGCACCGGAATGACTGACTCCGAACTGTTCGACACTCATGGCCCCGTCGGTCGTGCTGTGCAGAACCTCCTCCTCAACCCAAGGCCGTCCGAGGACTAGGAACCGTTCTGCCACCGCGACCTGCGACTAGCTCCAGTTGACGAGGCCGTCGCCGGATAGCTCATCCAACACATCTCGGTTGCCCAGCGCCATGAGGATTGCTTCCCCGGTGCCAGTGATCTCCGCACCTGTCCCGTATGACCAGTCCATGTCGTTGGCCACCAGGCGGACACCATCCAGCGACTTGTTTGTCACCATCATCTTGGCCTTCTTGTTGGTGGTCATGAAGTCCAAGGCCGTACGCAACACCTCGGAATCCAACGCTCCTGGCAAGCCGAGTGGACGACGAACGTCCTGGGTATGGATGGCGATATCGGTAACCGTCATCTCCTCGGGGAACATCGGCATAGCCGCAGACTTGGTTGCTTGAGATCGAAGCGAAGCAAGAACTTCGGGCACCGATCGCTGCAACTGGGTATTGGCCATGGACACGGAAACCTTGTCGAAGTCGAACCTCGACTTGACCATGGTGCCAACAAAGCCACCGAAGCCAGTCTCCACGAAGCTGGCGATATGAGCCAGCACACCTTCGGCAGTCCACGCCCCGCACTGGCTCTGCTGCTGGAGCTGATCTGGCGTCAGTGCCTCGATCATGTCGGCGAAGTCTCGCCGAGCCTTTCCTGCCAATTCCCACGTTGCCATGTCTTGTCTCTCCCCTTTTCTCGTCCCGGAGCCTAGGTGACAACTGGCTTCGACACTGATTCGACACAGCTATGACGGGCCAAGCGCGTCGAATCGACCGGATCGTTCATGATTCCTTTGACTAGATTTGACCTGGAGCAGACGATGTCTACAGATAGTCCAGGTACTCGTTCAGTTCCCAGTCGGTGACGGCATTGTTGAAGCGCTCCCATTCAGCCCGCTTGATCACCACGAACTGTTCAACCGCGTCGCTTGATACAGCATCAACAAAGTCTTGATCTGCTTCCAGCGCATCGAGGGCATCGGACAAGTTGGCTGGAATGCAATCAACATCATCGAAGGTCATGAGGCCGTCCGATGTCGTGGCCGGACCAGGGTCCATATTGTTGACAACACCGAGCCGAGCCGCCTGCATGATGGCCGCAGTCGCCAGGTACGGATTGGCCGCACCATCGGCCATGCGATGCTCGATGCGACAAGCAGGGCCACGATCAGATGAGATTCTGGCTGTCGCTCCCCGGTGGTCATAGCCCCAGTTGGCCCAATAGCCGGCCATCTGAGCTGGCTTCAACCGCTTGTAGGCATTCACCGTTGGCGCACACAAAGCAGCCATCGGGCGGTGATACTTCAACATGCCGCCAACACATTGCATCGCAACTTCAGACAGCTCATCAGGCTTGTCGTGGTCGTTCAGAACATTGCGGCCGTCCTGATCTTCCAGACTCATATTGACGTGCAGTCCGTTGCCACCACGATCACCAAACGGCTTACCCATAAAGGTCAACCGGTAGCCTTCCCGAGCAGCAATCTCACGGGCCATGGCCTTGAACAAGAAAGCTTCGTCAATAGCGGCCAGCGCTTCCTTGTAATGAAGCGTGAACTCAAACTGGGGCACGTCGTACTCGGAGTTGACTGACTCAAGCTCAAAGCCACAGATTCGCGCCTGCGCCATGATCTTTTCCAACAGCCCAGCCGGGTCGGCGAATGCACCGACTGCATACACATGGGAACCTGGGGTGTTGTACGGCACCCAGTCGCCTCGTTCGTCCTTCTCCAGAACGAACGCTTCCAGCTCGATTCCAATATTGACCTTGTAGCCAAGCTCGGCCCAACCAGCGACCGCTTGCTCCAACACATAGCGAGGCGCCCACGGGTATGGGTCTTCGTCCAGACGCAAGCTGCCAACAACAACATCGGTGTCGGGGTCCCAGCCAGGACGAACATCATGGCCATCGAACTCGGCCCGCATGTCTCGTAGGCCTTCCATCATGAACGAGCCGGGAGCCGGGTCCATGTCACGGTGATAACCAAGGGCAAAGACAGCCGTGCAGTGCCCGGTTCCTCCGGCTGCAAACTCGATGGGCAGGTACTTGCTACGGGGAATGCCAAGATGGTCCGGCCAGAAGAGACGGATTCGATGAGCTTCAGTTGTCACGTTGTGTTCCTTGTTCATCTTGTTTCTTGCTGATTGTGCTGACGTATTTCTGGTGCCGGCCTCAGGTCACGGCTACCACTGGGCAGCGATGTACTGGGTCTCACAGAACTCGTAGATTCCTTCGCTTGCACCCTCACGTCCGAGGCCAGACTGCTTCATTCCGCCAAATGGTGCGGCCGGGTCAGAAACCGAGCCACGGTTCAAACCAACCATGCCAGACTCCAGCCGCTCACTCACGGCCATGCCCTTGCCGATGTCCTGGGTAAAGACATAGGCCATCAATCCCATCTCGGTGTTGTTGGCTTGGGAGATCATCTCGTCGGTATCGCTGAATCGGATGACGGGAGCAATCGGCCCGAAAATCTCCTGACTGGTGATGGGCGAATCGTGAGCAACATTGTCCAACACGGTTGGCTGGTAGAAGAACCCGGCTCGCTCACGCGGCGCTCCACCAACGGTGGCGGTCGCCCCGGCGGCAATGGCTTCTTTGACCAAACCATCCATGTCCTCGATGGCCTTGGCGTTGATCATCGGCCCACACGTAACACCGTCTTCGCTGCCGGGTCCACATTTGACAGCGCCAATGGCGGCCGACAGCTTCTTGGTGAACTCATCGGCCACTCCTTCTTCGACAAAGAAGCGGTTGGCGGCAGTGCAGGTCTCGGCCGAGTGGCGCATTTTGGCTGTCATGGCTCCTTCGACTGCGGCATCGATATCGGCATCGTTGAACACGATGAACGGCGCATTGCCACCAAGTTCCATGCAGACCTTGAGCACACGATCGGCACAGCGCTTAAGCAAGACTCGTCCCACCTCGGTTGATCCGGTGAAGGAAACCATGCGGGTTGCCGGGTGCTCAACAGCAGCATCAAACCATGATCCAGATGAGAGCGTTGGCACGATGTTGACCACGCCAGCTGGGACTCCGGCTTCCTCCAGCAGTTCACCAATTCGCAGTGCCGTGAGTGGTGTTTCCTTAGGCGGCTTGATCACTACCGCGTTGCCAGCGGCAAGGGCGGGAGCCAGCTTGCGGGTGATCATGGCCGCCGGGAAGTTCCAGGGAGTCACAATGACGACCACGCCGACTGGAGGATGGCGAATGATGATGTTGTTGTTCCCGGAAGGGGCAAGACCGATGGACCCATGGATCCGCACCGCTTCTTCGGCGTTCCAGCGGAAGAATTCTGCGGCATAGGCCACTTCACCTCGGGCATCGGCGAAGGGTTTACCGTGCTCGAGTGTGATGAGTTCGGTTAGCTCGTCGGCATGATCCAAGAGAGTTTTCCAGCAGGCTCGCAAGATCTCCGAACGCTCTCGGGGAGCGACCTTGGCCCAAAGTTTCTGGGCTTTCGTCGCCGCATCGACGGCAGCGGTGGCATCGGCCGGAGTGCCTGCAGCGACACTGGCGATTTCTTCGCCGGTTGAGGGATCGAGGACAGAAATTCGTTGGCTATCGGCACCGTCTCGCCATTCGCCGTTGATCAGTAATTGGGTTTGCATCGGAACTACCTGGTTCGTTTCGTGAGCTGGGTCAAGGGTTGGCTTGTGTTCTTAGGGATTGTGTGCTTAGACAGAGGCAGCAAGGGCTTTGCCGATGACGTTGAGAGCGAGATCCATCTCTTCTTCGCTCACCGTTAGGGGCGGCATGAAACGAAGGGCAGTTCCAGCGTGACCGGTGGTCATGGTCAGCAAATTACCTTCATCAAACGCGTGCTTAACCACGGCCGAAGCAGTGGCGGCGTCAACAAAGTCGGCGGCAATCATCAGACCAAGCTGGCGCACATGCTTGATTCCCCCATACTCCGCTTGCATCTCCCGCAGACCCTTGGCCAATTGATCACCACGAGCCTGTACCGATTCGAGGAAGCCGTCGTCGGTCAAGATCTCGATGGTGGCTAGTGCGGCGGCACAACCAATGGCGTTTCCTCCATAGGTTCCGCCATGACTGCCGGTGGTCCACTTGTCATCCAGTTCCTTGCGAGTGCCAAGAGCAGCGAAGGGGAAGCCTGAAGCGATGCCTTTTGCCATACAGATGATGTCGGGCTGCACGTCATAGTGCTCAATGGCAAACATCTTGCCGGTGCGGGCAAAACCAGACTGGACCTCATCAGCGACGAACAAGATGCCGTGCTGCTTGCAGCGGGCATCGATACCTTCCAAGAATCCAGGAGGGGCCGCCCGGTAGCCACCCTCGCCAAGCACTGGTTCGATGATGGCACAAGCAGTATCCTCCGGCGCAGTCATGGTCTTGAGCAAGAGGTCAAAACCATCAAGGGCTCGGGCTACTTCGGCCTCGATGTCATCGGCATGCACATCGGGATAGGGGGCGACATAAACGCCCGATGGCAGGGGCGCGTGACCGGCTCGGTAAACAGTCTTGGAGGTTGTCATGGCCATGGCCATGTGGGTGCGACCATGGAAGCTGCCGTGGAAGACAATGGTGTTGGGTCGACCGGTGGCCTGCTTGGCTAGCTTGACCGCCGCTTCGGTGATTTCTGCCCCGGAGTTAGCGTAGAAGAACGAGTCGATGCCCTCCGGAGTCAGCTCACCCAGCTTGTCAGCCAGCGGCTGCAGCAGGTCGTGGGTGAAGGTATTGACCTGGAGGTGGATGCCACGAGCAGCCTGTCTCGCAATGGCGTCGACCACCTTGGGGTGGGAGTGCCCAGTGGAGTTCACGGCGATGCCGGCAATGAAGTCCAGATAGCGCTCACCATCGGTGGTTTTGATCCAAGACCCCTCGCCCGACTCAACTTCAAGATCCGTGACCTTGAACCAAACATTCGACAAATTCGACATTTGCAATACACCCCACTTCGGAATTCGATGGACTGGACTTGTTCACTTGCCAGCTATCACAGAAACGATTGTTCGCTTCCAAACAATTGCCATCGTAGAACGGCGTGCCCAATGTCTCAACACGGTTTGATCATTGTTGTCAGCAATGTTTGTCAGGGAATCAGCGAGCTCTCGAATTGGTTGCTTATCGAGCGCATCATTATTGTCAACCAGAAGCCCAACGAGGAGCGATTCCACCTTGCCGACAACCGACCCAGCCACCGTGCCCGCGAGTACCCCAAAGACGGCCCCAGCATCAGACCCCGCCTATGACATCGAGTTCTTCTGGGATCCCGTCTGCCCCTTCGCCTGGATCACCTCAAGATGGCTGGTCAAAGTCGCCGCCCAGACCGACTACAAGGTTGACTGGCGCTTCATCTCTCTGCGTCTGCTGAACAAGGACAAGGACTACGCCACCGAGTTTCCCCCCGAATACGAGAAAGGCCACACCGCTGGTCTTCGCATGCTTCGGGTCGCCGCCGCCATTCGTCATGACCTAGGTCGAGAGCCAATGCACGCCCTGGTCACCGCATACGGCGAAAGCTACTGGGACCGTGAAAGGGGCACCGGCACCCGCTCGTACTTGAGCACCACCGAGCACGCCATCGAAGTGCTCACCGCAGCCGGACTGCCCACCAGCTACGCCGAAAGCCTGGATGACACCTCATGGGATGCACTGTTGGATGACGAAACCGAACTGGCCCTCTCCCGAACCGGGCGAGATGTTGGAACCCCGATCATCACCTTCCAGCCGCCGGATGGCCTGTCGTTCTTTGGCCCGGTCATTTCGCGAGTCCCTAGTGATGAAGAAGCCGTGCCTTTGTGGGAGGCAGTCACCACTCTGGCTTCATTCCCCGGCTTTACCGAAATGAAGCGCAGCATGCGCGAAGTCCCCCAGCTCAACATTCTCGGTGGAACCAGCGACACCCCATCATCAGAAGACTGGACCGGTGGCCGCCGAGTCGGGCACCTGGCCAGTGAGAAGCAAGCACAAACCGAACGAAACCAAGGATAGGACCACCATCATGAGCAACCCATTGGATCTACGCCGAGCAAGTGGTGCGATCATCTTGATGACGTACCGGGGTGATTGGTGACCCTATTGCTGTAGCCAGCTCGTGAGGTTGGCAACGAGGTACGACGAGATTCATGCTGCTGGCGCCGAGCTAGTTGCCATCAGTGTGAACGATGACGAGCGCCAGGCAGGCATGGCTGCTCGTTGGGGTCTGAGCCATACCCGGATGGTGTCTGATCCTGGTGGCGAGACGTACCTGAAGGCACTGGACTTGTATGACCCAGTTGAGCGAGACGGTATTGCCCTGCCCGGCATGGTGATCATCGATCCTGATGGGAACGAGGTCTATCGCTATCAAGGACGTGATTTCGCCGACCGAACCAACGACGACGACCTGTTCGAGGCGTTGACCGGGCTTGATCTTCCTGCCGTGAACCCCGGTCCTTGGACTGTGACCGTCCAGGCGTCTGACGAGCTTCGGGGCTACTTCCGTCCCAAGGACTATGGCGCCTACTTCCGTGGGAACATGTTTGGGGCCATCGCCATTGCTGGGCGAGCTGACGACCCAGCATCCAAGGTAATGGCCAAGGAACACGCGGCCATGTCCCGTTCCAGCAACGAGGCCTGGGACATCTGGCGCAAAGCCAACAACCTTGGCTGAGACGCTCTGGCCAGATTCAGCTCAAGCAGAATCCATCGAACCGTGTCGACTTTGCGACCCTCTAGTGGGTCGCGAACTCGACATAGTTTCGGTGCCAGCTCACCGATGACGGGCGATGCACTCCTTGCCACCCAGTCAGGACTCATCGAGGCGGTTGGCCAGACCATGCGCCAGGTTGCCGCGGACGAGATTCTGCCTAGGTTCGCCGCGCTTGCCGACCTCGAGGTGACGGAAAAGTCACCGGGAGAACTGGTCACCGATGCCGACCGGGAAGCTGAATTGGCACTCACACCAAGGCTCAAGGCGTTGCTTGACCTGCCGGTAGTTGGTGAGGAGGCGACCTCCGCCAACCCAAACCTTGTCGATCAGATCAGCTCCTCCCCTGCCGTCTGGTTAGTTGACCCGATTGATGGAACAGCGAACTTCATCGATGGGTCATCTGAGTTCGCTGTCATGGTCGCCCTGGTTGAAGACGGTGAAACAACAGCGTCATGGATCTTGCGGCCAACACCTCTCAAGGAAGACGGCGCCAACGACGACGGCACCTCCGCTCACATGGCCATGGCAACCGCCATCAAAGGTCATGGAGCCCGCGTCGATGGGCAAACCGTCAGGCTCTCACCGGCAAGTGGTCAGAAGGATCGACTGCGTGGGGTGGTGAAGAAGCGTTTTCTGCCACCAGAGGTACTGGCGAGTGTTGATCATGGCGCAAACAACTTCGCATCGACCGGTGAAGGTTCGGGCGCCGCCGGGATCGAATACCCCGCCTTGCTTCACGGCGAAGCTGACTTCATCTTGTATTGGCGAACTCTTCCCTGGGATCATGCCCCGGGGAGTCTGTTTGTCGAAGAAGCTGGTGGACGAGCAGCCCGCCTCGACGGCAGCCCATACCGTCCGGGCCAGACATCGGAAGGCCTACTTGTCGCACACCCAGACGTCTGGCCCCAAATCTGTGGCGCACTCTCAGTTGGCTGACAACTGCTCGAACCGTGTCGACTTTGCGACCCTCTAGTGGGTCGCAAAGTCGACATGGTTCTGGATTCGTCGGAGGCATGGTCCCGATCGCGATGACGGGGAATAGGGTTCGGGAGTGACTGGCCTTCTGTTCTCGGCGACAACGCCTCGTTTCCTGGACAAGCCTGCGGGTGACGAGGCACCTACCGTGGTCTGGGAGTTCGACCGCACACGACCAGCCTTGTCTTCGGCCTCTGTCGGGGGCGGATTGCGAGCAATCGGCTGGGTGCTGAACATTGGTGTTCCGCTCAAGTACTCCCGCACCGATCTGGCCACACATGCAGCGGAAATCGCGGCCAGCACTGGACTGCTGGACAGTGGTGCCGCACTGTTCACCGCTGCTGATACCACTCGCATTCAGCACGAAGAGGCAAACCGTCTGCGGGTTGATACGACCGTCGGCATCTCCAAGCCAACTTGGGCTGCCGACGATGATGGAGTCTTCACAGACTGGGCCAAGGCTGAGAAAACGAGGCCGGGTCCGGGCACTATCAATATTGTCGTCCAGCTGCCAATTGTCCTGACCGAAGCAGCCGCTGTCAATGCCATCATCACCATCACCGAGGCCAAGACTCAGGCCCTGGTCGAAGCGGGTGTTCCCGGAACCGGAACGGCCAGCGATGCGGTTCTCATCTGCTGGGCCCCAAAAGCAAGTGAGAACGAGAGCATCCCAGGCGACAGCCTTGCCAGTAGCGGTAAGCCCGTTGCGTTCATGGGGCCACGTTCGGAATGGGGAAGCCGCCTAGCTCGGGCAGTCCGCGACACGGTTGCCCGCGGTATTGCGGCAAGCGGCTGATGGCCTGGCCCGAGCCTGCTTCACGCCGGACCGTCGCCGAACAGTGTGCAGTTCTCGACCCAATAGTGGATCGTGAACTGCACAAAGCTTGAGAAGTGTCGGTGATCTGTGGTCTGATCCAGGAGACACAAGACACGACCCTTGATCGGACCCGTCTTCACCGTGACTGTTCAACTCTCCAATACCGGCCTCACCGCCAATGATCTTGTGGCTATTGCCCGCGACGACGCTGAACTCGAACTTGATTTCTCAGCGGTCGAAGCCATCACATCCAGTGCCGCCATCATCGATCGCATCCTCGACGGTGGTGAGTCGGTCTATGGAGTAACGACCGGATTCGGAGCCCTGGCCGACACGCCAATCCCGCCCGAACGATCGGCCGAACTCCAGGTCGCCCTAGTGCGGTCCCATGCCGCCGGTATGGGACCGCTGGTCGAACGCGAAGTGGTGCGGGCCACCATGGCCCTGCGAGCTCGCAGTCTGGCCCGCGGCTACTCCGGCGTACGCCCCGTGGTAGTCGAAACCATCATCGCCATGCTGAATGCTGGCATCACCCCCGCCGTTCACGAGCATGGCTCACTCGGAGCGTCTGGGGACCTCGCTCCCCTGGCTCATTGCGCCATGGGCATCATCGGCGAAGGCGACATCGTCGATGACTCCGGCCAACGCCAGCCCGCAGCCGAAGCCTTAAAGCAGGCTGGTATCAAGCCAGTCAAGCTTCGGGCCAAAGAAGGACTCGCCCTCATCAACGGCACCGACGGCATGCTCGGCATGTTGCTGCTGGCCCTGGCCGATCTCGAACACCTGCTCAAGGTGGCCGACATCGCCGCTGCCCTCACGATCGAAGGCCTGATGGGAACCGACCGGGTCTTTGCCGCCGACCTACAGGAGCTTCGACCCCAGCTCGGCCAAGCCGACAGTGCGGCCAACCTCAGAGCCCTGCTGGCTGATTCACAGATCATGGCCAGCCACAAGGAGAACGACACCCGCGTCCAGGACGCCTATTCGTTGCGCTGCACCCCTGCGGTGCACGGTGCGGTGCGAGACACTATCGCCCACGCCAGACTCATTGCACAACGCGAGCTAGCGTCGGCCATTGACAACCCCATGATCCTCCCCGATGGACGAGTCGAATCATGCGGCAACTTCCATGGCGCACCGGTGGCCCAGGTGGCCGATTTCTTGGCCGTATCCATTGCCGATCTTGGTGCACTCTGCGAACGGCGAACCGACCGCATGTTGGACGTCGGCCGCTCCCACGGGCTGCCACCGTTCCTGGCCGCCGACCCCGGGGTTGACTCCGGCCTCATGATCGCCCACTACACCCAAGCTGGGATGGTGGCCGTCAACCGCCGTCTCGCCGTGCCCGCCAGCGTCGACTCCATCCCCACCAGCGCCATGCAAGAAGACCATGTCTCCATGGGATGGGGAGCCTGCCGAAAACTGCGCGAAGCCGTGCAAAACCTTAGCAACATCCTGGCCGTGGAGATCACCGCAGGAACACGAGCCATCGAATGCCGCTCTCCTCTTCAACCCTCACCAGCGACTGCCGCCGCCCTAACCCAGATTCGTGAACGAGTCCCCGGCCTCGGCTCGGACCGCTGGCTGTCACCCGAGCTGGACGCCGTCAACACCATCATCAGTCAGCCGGCCTTTGTAGGCACTATCGAAGCCGCTTCCGGCCCCCTTCTCTAGCCTGTCCCCCTTCTCTAGACCGCGAGCAAACGATGAACACATCGAAGCAATCACAAGCACCCGTCTCTGGACCTCGGCCAGTCAAGGCCGCAACAGGCCTAGAAATCTCGTGCAAGGGCTGGCAACAAGAAGCCGTGCTGCGCATGTTCCACAACAACCTGGATCCGGCCAACGCCGAGAACCCCGACAAGCTCGTGGTGTATGGCGGCACCGGTCGGGCCGCTCGTTCCTGGGAAGCATTCGACGCCATCACTCGGACGCTGCGAAGTCTTGAAGGTGATGAGACCATGCTGGTCCAGTCGGGTAAGCCGGTCGGTGTCTTCCGGACACACGAGTGGGCCCCACGAGCCATCATCGCCAACTCAAATCTGGTTCCCGACTGGGCCACGTGGGATGAGTTCCGCAAGCTGGAACACATGGACCTCACTATGTACGGCCAGATGACCGCTGGCTCCTGGATCTATATTGGAACCCAAGGAATCCTGCAGGGAACCTATGAAACCTTTGCCGCCATCGCCAAGAAGCGCTTTGGCGGAACCCTGGCTGGAACCATCACCCTGACTGGTGGTCTTGGCGGCATGGGCGGTGCTCAACCCCTGGCTGTCACCATGAACGATGGCGTAGCCCTGTGCATTGACGTTGACCAGCGCAGCATCGACCGGCGCTTGGAAACCCGCTACGTCGACGTGCAAGCCCACACGCTCGAAGAGGCAATGAAGCTGGCCAGCGAAGCCAAAGCAGCCAAGCGGGGCCTCAGTATTGCCTACAAGGGAAACTGTGCTGACATCTTCCCCAAACTGCTGGAACTGAACTTCGACGCCGACATCGTTACCGACCAAACCTCCGCCCATGACCCCATGACCTATTGGCCCAACGACCTGTCGGATGAAGCAGCCGAGGAGATGCGACTCAACAACCCAGATGAGTACATTCGTCGCTCTCGGGCAGCCATGGCCACCCATTGTGAAGCCATGGTCGGATTCATGGACGCGGGCGCAGAAGTGTTTGACTACGGCAACAGCCTTCGAGCCGAAGCCCAGCTCCATGGCTATGACCGAGCGTTGGACTACCCCGGCTTTGTACCGGCCTACATCCGACCCCTGTTTTGTGAAGGCAAGGGCCCATTCCGCTGGGCCGCGTTATCCGGCGACCCAGCAGACATTGCCGCCACCGACCGGGCCGTGTTGGAGGAATTCCCTGACGACGAAGGCCTGCATCGCTGGATCAAGATGGCCCAAGATCGGGTGGAGTTCCAGGGCCTGCCCGCTCGTATCTGCTGGCTGGGGTACGGCGAGCGACACCGCCTCGGCCTGCGATTCAATCAGATGGTTGCTTCCGGCGAGATCTCAGCCCCCGTAGCCATTGGCCGCGACCATCTGGACTCAGGTTCAGTGGCTTCTCCCTACCGAGAGACCGAAGGCATGATTGATGGGTCCGACGCCATTGCCGACTGGCCCCTGCTCAACGCCATGCTCAATACCTCTTCGGGAGCCACGTGGGTCAGCATCCACCACGGAGGCGGAGTCGGCATCGGTCGTTCCATTCACTCAGGTCAGGTCAGCGTGGCTGACGGAACCGAATTGGCCAATGAGAAGCTAGAACGGGTCCTCACTAATGATCCTGGGACCGGAGTCATCCGTCATGCCGATGCCGGTTACGAGCGGGCCAACGAAGTCGCCTCCGAGCGTGGGGTCCGCATCCCCATGACCGAGGGCCAGTGACGATGAGCCTCCAAACCTCGAGAGCCAGTTCGTGAGACACCTCCAATGACAGTCCGAGACATCCTGCAGATCGGCCATCCAGTTCTCCGGCAAGTGGCCAAAGCTATTGATGTAGCTGATATCAAGTCGGATGAGGTCCAGTCCCTCATCGCTGACCTTGTTGACACCATGCGAGCAGCCAACGGTGCCGGTATTGCCGCCAACCAGATCGGGGTTCCTCTCCGGGTCACGGTGATGGAAGTGACCGACAATCCTCGTTACCCCTACAAGCCACGTCTGCCCCTGACCATTGTTATCAATCCCGCCATCGAGTTCTTGTCACCAGCCCAGGTCGATGACCCAGGTGGCCCGGAAACCGTCATGATCAACGAGGGCTGCTTGTCGGTTCCCCTGCGTGGCGATGTCGAGCGCCAGGTCAATATCCGGGTTCGCTACTACGACGGCGAAGGTGTGCTGCACGATGAGGTCAAGCGGGGACTCACCGCTGGCACTTGGCAGCACGAATGTGACCATCTGGATGGCGTGCTGTTCGTCGACCGGGTCAAAGATCGTGCAACACTGTCGACCTGGGATGAGTTCAACCGCAACGGGCGTGATGTCTTCATCGAACACATCACCGCCTTTGTCGAACAGGTCGGTTCGTGAGCGACATGTCATCGAGACTCTCACCAATGACCGAAGGGTCCTTCTGGTGCGAGTACGCGTTGCTCGGCGATGCCGTTGAGTCGGCTGTTCTGATCAAGACAGAGAACGGCTTGATCGTCTCCGCCACCTCCCGAACTGCCGCACCAGCGGAAGCAAGAACACTCACCGGTCTCACAGTTCCTGGTTTGGCCAACACCCACAGTCACGCCTTCCATCGGGCCCTCCGTGGGCGCACACATGAGGGAACAGGCTCGTTCTGGACATGGCGAGACCAGATGTACGCAGTGGCCCAACAACTCACACCGAACTCCTATTACCAGCTGGCCCGAGCCGTCTACGGCGAGATGGTCTTGGCCGGAATCACCGCCGTTGGTGAGTTCCACTATGTGCACCACCAACCAGATGGCGCTCCTTACGATGACCCGAACGCCATGGGCCTGGCCTTGCTCGCGGCTGCCGCTGATGCGGGGCTGCGCATCACCCTGCTGGACACGGCCTACCTCCGAGGTGGCATCGATGACACAACACCCGACGGCTACCTGCCGATAAGCGAACACCAGCAACGATTCAGCGACGGCTCCGTAGAGAACTGGGCAGAACGGATGCACGCTCTGCTCGGCGCCAGCGATTCGGATCGCGTACAGACCGGTGCCGCTATCCATTCAGTTCGTGCTCTTGATGTGACTGACATGACTGAGGTCGGTCGCTTCACTTCGAAGAACAGCCTGCCTCTCCATGTGCACCTGTCCGAGACACTGGCTGAGAACCAGCGATGCCAGAACACCTTCGCCGCATCACCAACCGAGCTGTTGGAGCGGGCCGACGTACTCTCCCCACGACTCACCGCAGTTCATGCCACCCACCTGTCCGACACCGATCTCAACCTGCTCAGGCTCTACCAGTCAAAAGTCTGTATGTGTCCAACCACCGAGCGAGACCTAGCCGATGGCATCGGGCCCTCCACAGAATTCGCCAAAGCAGGAGTCGACATCAGTCTGGGCAGTGACTCCCATGCCGTCATCGACATCCTCGAAGAGGCCCGAGGCGTTGAACTGAACGAACGATTGCTGAGTCATGTGCGCGGGAATCATTCCGTTACCCAGCTGATGGATATGGCGACAACAAACGGCTACCGGGCGCTCGGTTGGACAGGTGGCAAGAAGACCGGTGGTGAGGAGAGCAATGGCGGCAAGATTCAAGCCGGCCAACTCGCTGACTTCGTTTCGATCAGGCTGGACTCGGTTCGCACCGCCGGGGCAGACCCAGAGACCTCGTTGGCTTCGGTGATCTACGGCGCCAGTCCCGCCGATGTCGATTGTGTCGTCGTTGGCGGTGAGGTCATTGTCAAGGACGGTCGGCACAAGTCCATCGATGTGGCCGCCGAGCTCACAACTTCTATCAAGGCGGTCATCCAATGAACAGGGTAAAATGTGAGCAGGATGGATGATGACGTGAGCAGCAAGCCGACAAGCCTCGTCATCGACAATATTGGTCTGCTGGTAACCAACCGGCCGGACCTGGGCCAAGGACCACTGGGACTATTGCACAATGTCTCGGTAGTCATTGAAGATGGTGACGTTGCCTCAGTTGGAACAACCGGCCAGCAAGCTGATCAACGCATCGATGCCGCTGGACGTTGCGTACTGCCTGGCTTCGTCGATTCTCACACTCACCTGGTTTTTGCCGGCGATCGATCCGAGGAGTTCACCAAACGCATGGCCGGTCAGCCGTATGACGGAGGCGGAATCCAGGTCACAACCAACGCAACCCGAGCCGCCAGCGATGATCAACTTCGAGCCCTGAGCAGGGCCCGACTGGAAGAGGCACATCGGGCGGGAACCACCACCATCGAGATCAAGTCCGGCTACGGGTTGAACGTCGAGGATGAAGCGCGAAGCCTGCGTCTGGCCCAAGAGATCACTCCAGAAACAACCTTCCTTGGCGCCCACCTCCTGCCCAGCGAATACGCCTACCGGGCCGATGATTACGTCGATCTGGTATGCGGTGACATGCTGGCCGCAGCCAGCCCGTTCGCCAAATGGATCGATGCCTTCTGCGAGGTTGGGGCCTTTGACGAGGATCAATGCCGGCAGGTCCTAATCGCTGGCAAGAAGGCGGGCCTTGGGCTCCGCCTCCACGGCAACCAGCTTGGCCACGGCCCCGGTGTTCAGCTCGCAGTGGAGATGGAGTGCGCCTCGGTCGACCACTGCACCTATCTGAGCGACGAAGACGTCGAGGCTCTGGCCACCAGCAACACGGTCGCCACTTTTCTACCAGCTACTGATTTCTCCACCCGCCAGCCTTACCCCGATGCTCGTCGCGTCATTGATGCTGGGGCGACCGTTGCTATTGCCTCCAACTGCAATCCTGGTTCGAGCTACACCACATCACTGTCGTTCTGTATTGCTTTGGCGGTACGAGATATGGGCATGAGCATTGAAGAAGCTATCCAGGCGGTCACCCTTGGAGGAGCAGCGGCGCTACGCCGCGATGATGTCGGCTACCTGGCCCCGGGAGCCAAGGGCCACCTGGTCATTCTGGAGGCCCGGTCGTTTCACGACTTGGCCTACCGACCAGGAGTTCCCCTCATTGCTCAGACCATCAGCTAGGCCGCCGTTAGCCGGCCGTGCAGTTGATGGCGGTTCCAGCGATACCGAAGGCTGGCCCGACGTGATAGGCCATGCTCACCCCTGGGCGATCAGTGTCAGTGAAGGTGCCGTCAGCTTGCCCATCAACGCGGGCACGCCAGTAGTACTGGCTGTTGTTCACCGAACGACGAACCACCAACGACGACCACTCAATATCGGCAAACGTCACCACGACCGAACCGCCGCCACGGACATAGGAACAGGCCGGTACGTCAACCGGAGGTGGAGGATCGCCCTCGGTGCAGTCAACCGGAGTTCCAGCAATCCCGAAGCCGGGATGGACCTGATAGCTCATGCTCGCTCCAACACGATCGCTGTCAGTAAAGGTGCCATCTGCCTGACCATCGAATCGAGCACGCCAGTAATAGCGGCTGTTGTTCACCGAGCGCCGAACCACCAGCGACGACCAATCGAAATCAGCAAACGTCACCTCGACAGAGCCACCATCTCGAACATAGAAACAAACGGCATCATCAACCGGAGGAGGAGTCCCGTCATTGTCGATTCCCGGGGTGCCACCCACCTGAGCACTCGGCGACCAGTTAGCTGGATCATTGGTGTTGCCGGCTGGACTGATACGACTCAGCGAGGGTCCGCTACCTCCGGCCGCTTCTGGCCAGGGTGCGACATTGCTCCAAGTGAGTGAATCGACGGTTGCTCCCATCGAGGTACGCAGCGTCAGAGTTTCACCCGAGTTCTTCAGACCTCCGGAATACTCGCCAGCAACAAAGGTGGTCGGGTCATACTCAGACCGATACGCAGTGTCGGTATCGACAAGGAGGAGGTACCCACCGGGCAGGATCACCGTGCCGGGAGTGATGGTCAGGTTCACTCCATCGCTGAGCGTCCAGTTGGACAGATCGATGGACTCAGTAGTCGAAGTGTTGTACAACTCGACATATTCAAAGTCGCCGCCTGGTAGCGGATCGTAATGAACCTCGTTGATTACCACTGGCGTCTGGCCACTGGCCGAGGGTGGAATCAGATCAGATCCATCGGCGCCCTGGTTGCGAGCGAAGATCTCTCGCCGATCGGTCAAACCACGAGTGAGACGGTTGCGCTTGGAGTCCCAGGTTCGGCCACCCCAGAGTTGACGGTCCTGCTCAGCCTCCGCCAGATACGGATTTCCAATGGAGTTGTAGAGATCGAGGAAGTAGCTGTCTTCCAAATACGAATCTTGAAAGGTGCGCAACCGGCGGAAGTACATCTGGCGGAACTCCGCATGATTCATCAACGCAATCATGAACTTCTGCCCGTTGTAGGCCGGAGTCAGGAAGTCGCCATCATCATCTTCCTGGTCATTGCTAAAGAGTTGGTCGATGTCCCACATCCACATTTCCCAACGCTGGGTACCGGCGCTATCTCGGGCGATGTAGTAATTACGCCAGGACGAGTCGCTGTGGCGCATGAGGCCGACCACGGCGGCGTAGTTGATCATGCGGGGAACGTCCATGTTCTCCCAGATCCAGTCTGCTTGTGCTTGGCTGGCTGGCGCATCTAGCGCTTGGGTCAGATTCCAAAGATCGGTGTAGTCCTCGTCCTTGCGCTCCTTCTTTTCCCAATCTCCCTTGGCCTCCAAAACTGCCGCAGATTCGCGGGTTCGGCCACGGTTCTTGACCGCCTTGTAGATGGCCCAGTCGTCATAGCCATAGTGATCACGGAACTCGCCGTCATAGCTGGTGGAGAAGCTGCCCGTGTACCAGTACGAACCGTTGCGCTGGAACAGTGCCTTGAAGTAGTCCGGGTGCACCTCGCCCTCAGCTGACGCAGTATCCCAACCCATCTCGGTGAGGGGGAACCGATCGGACTGGAGATTGAACTGGTCAATCGGGTAGGACAAGAGATCAGGTCTGGTAATCAAGTAGCCAGATGGCAGCTTGACCTTCCAGCTTGGCTTTTCGTTGGCCCGGGATGAGGCCCCACGGATCCGCATGGTTGCGTTGTCATACACCACTCCATCCACTGCTACTGCGACCTCTCCGGTCACGTCATCGAAGCGATGGTTCTCCATCAGGTCGTCAATGACATCGTCGGGGATGAAGAGTTCGACTACGGGTAGCGCACTGGAAACTCCGTGGCGAACGGTCACGCCGTGATAATTGATGGAGTCGCTGGCTGCGGGCGATTGCACCGCATTTGGGCCGCCCAGCACAATCTTGTAGCGGATGAGTTCACCAACTGCTTGGCCAGGCACGGTTGCTGACCAGGTGCCGTCTCCGGCACCACCGACGCTGTTCGGGCCATCGTTCATGGCGAGCGTTGTCTCTGATCCGAAACCAACGCGATAGACCAGATTGGCCGAGACCGGGTCGGTCAGTTCTGCGGAGACCGTGACCTCGGTATTGGCTGCGGGCCAAGCTGGATCGGCCAACACATTGGCGATCGTTGGATTGCCGCCTCCGGTCAGCGAGTTCTCCGCTCCCGGCGTACTGCCAGAAGCATCAAGGCTCGCGGCCCAGGCTGAAGCTGCTTGGTTCGAGCCAGCGGCATCGATCAATTCAAGGCTGGGGCCGAGTCCATCAGGGGTGGTGGGCCAGGGGGCGGCATCAAGGTAAGAAACCGTGTCGGCAACTTGTCCGGCCGAGTCGGTCAGCGTGACCGGTTCACCACCGTTGGAGAGCTTGCCTTCGTACTGAAAAAGTGGGGTCGGCGCACCCGGGTAGTCGTTGGCATAGCCAGTCAGATCTTTGGTGACCGTCACGTAGCCACCAGCGGGAACGGGCGGAGTGCCCGCACCGAAACAACCGTCTACTCCCTCGGTGAAACACCAGTCCGAAATGTCGATTGGCGCATTGGAAGAGTTGTAGAGCTCGATGAATTCGGTCTCAGGATCAGCTGGGTGATACATCAACTCGTTGATCACCATGGCTGAGGTGTCAGCCGACGCTGGCAAGCTAGCCAACGAACTCGCCATCAAACAGACAGCTAACACTCCAAGAAAACGCCGCGACCTTGCCGCCATGTTCCGACCTCCACAATCGAGAAAACACGATACCACGCATGGTGAATATGCACCACTTAGCGTGATTTGTCGATGAACTACAGAAGCGGGGAACCAGACTCGACATCAGGATCGAGTCGACCGTTCATGGCCATCACGTCCTTGTGAAACCGACGATGGATCCACATCTCTTCGCCGCCCAGTTCAATCTTGCTCCACAACCCATCAGCTGGACCGATCGGGGTGTTATGCGGTAGGCGATTGAGTAGTTCTTTGGCCTTAAAGGGCCTCAAGCCATTCGCCGAATGAACAAGGAGGCCATGATTGGTAAGCGTGACCGTTCGGTACTTCGATCCAAGAATCACGATCCAAATCAACAGAGCTGCCCACATGGGATTCGGCCCCGTTTGAGCGCCGAACGTCTCAAGAACAACCTCACCCGGCAATAGGTCATCCGCGATCGATTCTTCGATGGCCTGACGCGCTCCTACTTTCATGCAATCCCTCCACAGATTTGTGAATGATCGTAGCAAACTCGGAGCCAGGAGATCGGAACTCCGGACACCTGCTGGCTTGGCAAGCCGCTGATGCCTTTACCCTTTGCCTCTACCTGGATCACCAGCTGGACCTATCAACGACGTGGCCTACTACCTCAGCGGCCTGGGGCTCTAGGCGGCGCCCACAAACACTCGGGTGCCAACAGAACAGGCCCGTCTAGCAGTAGCCATCTCTGGTTTGAGGCAGTTTCTGCTCCAGAATCTTGGCGGCGACAACGGTTCGCAGGATCTGGGCTGTGCCTCCCCCGATGGTGAACATGCGTACGTCACGACACATTCGCTCGATCGGATTGTTACGCGAGTAACCAGCAGCGCCAAAGATCTGCAGTGCATCATTGGCCACCGAGATTGATGCTTCGGCGGCGAAGATTTTGGCCCGGCCAGCCATGGCAACGTCGGGGAAGGGACTGTCATTGTCGCCACGCGTGTCGGCGGCTCGGTACAGCAGGCTGCGGGCTGCCTCCAGCTTGGTTGACATGTCAGCCAACATCCACTGCAAACCCTGAAACTCTGCGATTGGGCGATCGAATTGTTCGCGCGTCTTGGCGAAGTCCAGGGCTAATTCATAGGCTCCGGTGGCAATGCCGAGGGCCACGGTTCCAGCTCCCACCCGTTGGGCGTTGTAGGCGTTCATCAGATCAGCAAACCCTCGCCGGAAGCCACTTGGCGGGGTAACAACCATGTCGTCGGCTACGAACATGTCGCTGAAGATGACCTCCATCTCCGGTATGCCCCGCAGACCCATCGTTGGTTCACGCTTGCCAATGCTCAACCCTTCGGTCTCATCCAGAATGGCCATGAAACCACCGATGCCCTGCTCAACCCCGCCTTCGTCAAAGACTCGAGCGAAGATCAGGTGGAGCTTGGACACACCGCCGCCGGTTATCCAATGCTTCTTGCCGTTGAGCACATAACCATTGCCCTTGCGGTCCGCTCTGGTCGTCATCATTGACGCCGCTGACCCGGCCCCTGGTTCGGTGATGCAGATGGCAGGCTTGTCGCCGCCCAAAACGTACTCAGCGGCCAGCTTGCGCTGGGAGTCGGAGCCATAGTGAAGGATGGCGCTGATGGCCCCCATATTCGCTTCTACGGCAATACGACCAGTAACTCCACAAACCTTGGACATCTCTTCGATGACCACAATGGCGTCCAAGTAACTATGGCCGGGCCCACCAAGATCCTTGGGCACACACATGCCAGTGAAACCAGCTTCCTGTAATGCTTTGACATTGTCCCAGGGGTATTGCTCGGTTCGATCAACCTCCGCAGCGCGAGGGCCGATTACCTCTGTGGCCAGAGCTCGAGCTCTGGTCTGAATTTCCAACTGTTCACTCGTCAGTTCCCACATGGTGCGTACTTCCTTGTCCAGATCATCATTGCCAGGTCATCATTGTTTGTCTGCATCTCACTCGGTTATGACTCTCATTCGCCCGGCGACAGGGCTTGCCACCGCTTGACGATTTGGGGCACAGTCATTTCGTTCTGCGTTCCGCCCAGTCGATCGACCCGGCCCGGAGTCTCACTAAGTCGAGGAACAATCCCAGGCACCGTGATCTCACCAAGACCGGGCACGTCCAGAGTTATGGCCGATTCACGGGCCGCTACCTGAGGGTCGGCAAGGTAGTCAGCAATGGTATTGACCACGCCACAGGGCACGGTTGCCTGGCGACAAAGCCTGACCACGTGGTCGGCCTCATGTAGAGCGACCCAGTCAGCAACGATCCCGTTGACTTCGTGACGCCGGGCAATGCGGGCGGCGTTGGTTGCGTACCGCTCATCATCAAGAAGATCGGCCCGGTCCATCACCGAAGCCAAGCGCCCAAACAATGAGTCGTTGGTACAAGCAATGGTGATCCAGCGACCGTCTGACGCTTGATAGTTGTTGTGGGGAACCGACCGGTTGGTCTCGCTCCCCATCCGGTCTCGACCCTGACCGGTACTGGCGAAGACGGGCATGAGCTCGTCCAGGAAACGGGCGATGCCGTCATAGAGCGCCATGTCGATCCGCTGGCCACGACCCGTGGCATCCCGGGCTCGCAACGCCAGCATCACTCCGAGGGCCCCATAGAGCCCACAAACGTAATCAGCCAGGGCTGAGGACCCGGACATTGCCGGGGCACCATCGACCTCACCAGTCAGATGAGTCATGCCGGTGAACGCCTCCGCAATCCGTGCCACCCCAGCAGTCTGAGCCAGGGGACCAGTTTGGCCGTAGCCCGTGACGGAGAGCAGGATCAGCCCAGGGTTGATGGCCCGCAGCTCGTCAAAGCCGAGCCCCCACTTGGCCATGGTCCCGGTCCGGAAGTTCTCGATCAAGACGTCGGCTTCAGCTACCAGTTCCTTGATGGCGGCGACGCCCTGCGGTGATCGCAAGTCAATGTCAACCATCTGCTTGTTGCGAGTATCGCTGTACCACCAGTAGGTGTCGCCACCTGCGGTCGGCGTACCAAGCCGACGCATGGGGTCACCAACACCAGGTTGCTCAACCTTGACTACATCGGCGCCTTGCTCGCCAAGGATCGAAGCCGCGAACGGACCAGCCAACAAGGTGGCCAGGTCAAGGACTCTCAACCCCTCAAGTGGTCGACGCGGGCCATCAGCTGGGAGGTCGACTGTCAAGTCGCCACCGAGAGATGCAAGCTGGCAACACCATTCACGAAGTTGGAGTGCACATGTTCGGGTTCGGTCACAACGTCGAACTGTAGATCCCGGTCGAGAATCTCATTCAGCAAGATAGAGATTTCGAGGCGCGCCAGCGACGCACCGAGACAGAAGTGTGCTCCCCCGCCCCCGAAGGCGACATTTGCCGGAACCGGCGGACGTTCGACCCGAAACTGGTCGGGCTGGTCGAAATATTCGGGATCGAAGTTGGCGGCCGAGTACCACATCACAATCTTGTCGCCAGCCTTGATTGAGGTACCGGCAAGCTCGCTGTCAGCGACGGCGGTACGACGGAAATACAGGATCGGCGACGAGAACCGGATGATCTCCTCGACTGCTCCAGCCAACAATGATCGGTCGTCTCGAACCTTGTTGAACTCTTCTGGATAGGTCGCCAGGTAGAGGGCCATGTAGGCCATGGACGAGCGGGTTGTCTCGTTACCAGCAAAGATCATGAGCTGGAAGAACCTGGCGTACTCGGCCTCGGTCAATCGAACCCCGTCAATCTCCGCAACTGCCAACTTGGACAAGAGGTCATCACCAGGAATGGCCAAAACTCGTTCGCGAGTCTGGCGAGCGTAGACATCGATGCCATGAGCTGCTGGCGAGTTGAACGGCAGCTCACGAAGAGGTCGGGTGTTGCCATAGGCCGAAGGGTCCAATGGTTGTGAACCCGTGCCTTCAGCCAGATGATCGCTCAGCTCAATCATGTAGGCCTCGTCCTCGTCGGGCACCCCCAAGATGTCACAGATGACGCCGATTGGGATTGGTGCGGCCACAGCGGAGACCCACTCAACCTGGCCTTGCGCCACGACTGCGTCTAACAAGGCCGTCACCCGGCCTTGGATGTTTGGTGCGTAGCTTTGCACATGGGTGGGGGTAAAAACCTTTGACACCAGACGTCGTAGCCGGGTGTGGACCGGAGCATCCAAATCGATCATGGATGCTCTGCCGGCACGCGCTTCAGGATCAATGTCATAGATCTGGATATGACCCTCTTCGGACGAATAGACCTGAGGGTTCCGGGACACTTCAACCAGGTCAGCAATTCGAGTCACGGACCAGAATCCCGATCCGAAAGGGCCAGATTCGTTCCACGCCAGGCCAGGCTGAGAGCGAAGCTGGTTGAAGAGGTGGTGGGGTATTCCGGCATCGAAGTTGGCCGGGTCGGCGATATCGAAGACACCAGAGGTCGTTGGATTGTGATCGGTGATGCTCATCGTTCTCTCTGTTCGGTGAGGCTGTCCTGCGCCCTTTGCATCCAGACGCGTGTTGGATCAGCGGCTTGAAGTTGATTCAAGTAGCTGGCTGCAGCCTTTGGGTCAGATTCCATCAGATTCTTGACGCGGGTGCGAGTGAGGACTTCTCGCTGAGCTAGGGAGCCACCTATTTGTTGCAGGTCGTTCTCAACCAGCTGGAATTGCTGCTCACATGCAGCGCTATTTCCGTCTCGGAATTCACGAATAGCAGATAGGAGGTCATGCACGGTTCCCTGGAGCAGGCGTCCATTCTCCGACTGACCGTAATGAGGTGACTCAACGCCAGCCCAGAAACGTTCAGCATCGGGTGTCGAGCCAGCTGTGGCGAAGGCCATCGCCGCATGCATGTCGATGAAGGCGCTGGTGTGCAGGTTTTTTGACTCTGACCAGTGTTGGATCAATGGGTCCCATTGATCACCAACTTCTTGGCCATCCAACTCAAGGCGCCAGAGCAGAGAGGTGATGTCAGCCAAGCGGAAGGCTGTCTTACCCTCAGCCAGGTCCTCAGCAATGGCGAGAGCCTCGTCGTAGTCACCGCTTTCAATCAGTCTCAAAGCCAGGTGCCACCAGACATGGCCGCCAAGCAGATCTGACTCAGTCCACCAATGCTCATTGGCGCGAAGGAGTTCAATCGCCTCTTCATGAGCGTCCAGATGCTCATAGGTGTGGGCCAGCGAATGCAAGGCCCAGCAATCGGTTGGGTTCTCTTCTAGGGCTATTCGACCAGCCTGCTCGGCTTCATCATGGCGGCCAGCTTCTTCCAAACCAAAGGAGTAGATGCCCATGACCCAGCCATACCCAGCTTCACCAGGATTCCATGGTTGCATCGCGCGCTCGGCCGATGTGAGCCGATCATCAATGTCGCCAACATGGAGATAGACATCGTGGGCGATGCGGGCGGCGACGAGATCCCGGGGATGATCACGCACGATCTGGTCCCATTGGGCGGCTGCGTGGGAGAATTCGCCTGCGGCCAGGGATTCGAAAGCGGCAATGTGAGCTTGCTCTTGCTCGCTCGCTTCATCACGCCGTTGCCTGACCCGCTCGAGATCTTGCTGGATCTCTGGCCCGGTTGGAATGCCAGCACCCACAATTCGATAGGAGCCGGTGAACACGGACCCAAGAACAAAACTCTCGTCCGCAGATGCGGCTTCATCAAGTGGCGTCATCGGATCACCGCGCATGCCCATGAGGTCCAATACCGCGGCATCCCAGACAGCGAGTGATTCGACGTTGCCGCTTACTTCTTGCCCAAACTGATCGACCACGATACTTCCTCTCGACATCACACCTCGTCGACTCAACGACGGGTTAGGTATACCGTATACGAAGACCCCTTTACTGCCCAATCATGGTCCAATTGCTCCATAGCTGGCTACACCCCTGCTCGCTCCGAACAAGGCAGTAGGAACCCACAGGAGTCAGACTCGATCGCGGTGAGAGGAGAACGGAAGCAAGGCCAAGACAGCTGAAGCAATCCACAGAGCAGCGCCGAGTCGAGCGTGGATTGTCATGCCAACGGCGAAACCAGCAACAAAAGCAGCCGCCGAAAGAGTCCAAGACAAGGCATGAAGACGGCGAGTCCGTACCGCCTTCTGAAGATCGAGATCCATACCAGCAGAGCCTACTGACGCTTTGGACCGGATCTAGCGAAACCCGCTGGACAGAAGCACCGCGAGAGGACTACTAATTCCACCATGAGCAACTCAGAAGATGCCCTTCAACACGCGCGCTACCCACGCTCAAACCAATACTCCGATGACTGGGTATACAGCAATCAGATGGGACCCAATGCTCTGTGGCTGATCGAGTCACTAGCCGAAGTCATGGACATCAAACCAGGAATGAAGATCCTTGATCTCGGTTGCGGCAAGGCCATGACCTCCATCTTCTTGGCCAAGGAATTTGGGGCTCAGGTCTGGGCCACCGATTTGTGGGTTGCCGCTTCAGAAAACCAAGAACGGATCACCGAAGCCGGAGTGGAAGACCTAGTCACTCCCATCCACGCTGAAGCCCACACCCTTCCCTACGCCGAGGGCTTCTTCGACGCCATTATCAGCATCGATGCCTATCAGTATTTCGGCACCGACGATCTCTATCTTGGGTATCTGGTGGACTTCCTTAAGCCAGGAGGCCAGTTCGGCATGGTCTCCCCCGCCATGTTGAAAGAGATTGGCGGAACCGTGCCCGATCACATCAAGCCGTATTGGGAGTGGGAGTTCTGCTGCTTCCATAGCCCGGCATGGTGGAGCGAGCATTGGTCCAAAACTGGACTGGTCACGGTCGATCATGCCGACGCGGTAGAGGATGGCTGGAAGGACTGGATCCGGTTCCTTGACCTGAGCACACCTCATCTCACGGGCTGGCGCAAAGAATCGTCGGTGTCGGAACAAGCCATGCTCGAAGCCGATCAAGGAGAACACTTCGGCTTCGTCCGAATCCTCGCGTCTAAGCGTTCATAGTCCGTCTCCAGAAAACTTCATTCTGACTCCGGGGGATCTCCATGGATCCCCCCGGTTCTGCTGGTTGCCTTCCCGTTGTTCATCGATTATCGTCGATGGTAGATGAATACATCAAGACTCAAGAAGAAGATCGACCCTCGTCTGGACCGCTCGCAAGCCGAAGAATGGTCCACCTGGTTTGACGCTCTCAGTGACCCAACACGGGTTCTGATCCTCAACCTGCTGGCAACTCAGGATGAGCCCCTCACAGTTGGCCAGATCACCGAGCAACTGGATGTCGGCCAATCGACCGTCTCACACCACCTGGCCAAGCTGGCCAATGTCCGCTTCGCCATCGTTCAACGGTCAGGAACCTCCAGCCATTGGGCCATCAATCAGTCCTGTATCGAGGGCTTCCCCTCAGCCGTCGACGTGATCATGGGACGGGCCTCCAGATGAGACGAGCATCCAGATTAGCCATCTCGCACCAGGACGCACGCACCAAGCGGCCCCATCATCCAATCAGTGGAGCAAACCATGAATGACAACACCCGTGAGACCGTCCGCGAAGAAGTTCGCACGTACTATCGAGACGCCATCGAAACCCGGACCAGCACAGTCGGGCGCGACGATCGCTGGGGTGCAAGTCGCTACGACGCCGAATCTTTAGATGACGCGAACGACGGGGCAGCCAACCTGTCGATGGGATGCGGCAATCCTCACCTGATGGTCGACCTGCAACCAGGAGAGACGGTGCTTGATCTTGGATCTGGTGGAGGACTCGATGTGATCCTCTCAGCCAAGCGAGTGGCACCGGACGGTTTCGCCTATGGGGTCGACTTCCTGGACGAGATGGGCGTCGCCGCCAGGAAAAACGCGCTGGAAGCTGGTGTAGAGAACGTCAAGTTCCTGACCGGCGACATCGAAAACGTTCCCCTACCAGATCGCTCCATAGACGCCGTGATCTCCAACTGCGTGATCAATCTGGCTCCGGACAAGGCGCCGGTTTTCTCCGAGATCGCTCGCGTTCTTCGACCCGGCGGGCGCTTCGCTCTATCCGACGTGGTCGCCGCCAACGGGGCGGTACCCGAAGACGGTGTTGACTGGGCGGGATGTGGAGCCGGGGCGCTCCAATACGACAACTACCTGCGCATGCTGTCCGAAGCCGGGCTTCGCGATGTCTCGATTGAACTCACCCATGAGACTAGTCCCGGCCTGCACGGTGCCATCGTTCGAGGCAGAGCGCCAGAATAGTCAAACGAATAATCACAGGAATACGTGAAGGATTGTCCGAATCGGACTCGACCAATCGTCGTTGGTGTAGTAATCCCAATACACCAACAATGAAGGCAGCTACATCATGCAGTACATGCTCTTGCTCTACAGCGCTCCCGATGCCGGACCAGCCGACGGTTCTCCCGAACAGATGGCTCAGATGCAGGCCTGGTTCGCCTACACCGATGCACTGGCGGCAGCGGGCGCACTCGTCTCTGGTGAACCACTGCAAGGAATCGAGACCGCAACCACGGTCCAGGTCCGAGATAGCCAGACACTCACCGTTGATGGGCCCTTCGCCGAGACCAAGGAGTTGCTCGGCGGCTTCTATCTTCTCGATGTGCCCGACCTCGACACTGCTCTGGAGTGGGCAGCCAAGTGCCCACTCGCACCCTATGGTTCCGTTGAAGTGAGACCACTCATGGAGCTGCCACCTCGGTGATGGATACCTCTGGCCTTGACGCGATCTTTCGACATGAACGGTCTCGGCTCGTTGCCACCCTTGTCCGCGACCTTGGCGATCTCGACATCGCCGAGGACGCGGCACAAGATGCATTCGCCGAAGCAACCATCCGCTGGCCCAAGTCTGGCTTGCCCGAACGGCCTGGCGCCTGGCTCTTGACGGTCGCCCGTCGAAAAGCAATCGACCGAGCCAGGCAGATCAACCGATCAACCGAGCGACAAACAAAGCTGATCGAAGATGCTCGCTGGGCCGAGCAAGCCGCGGCCCCAACCCTGGTTGATGATCAGCTCGCACTCCTCCTCGGCTGCTGCCACCCAGCCTTGAATCTTGATGCTCAGGTGGCCCTCACATTGCGAGTGGTTGCGGGCCTTTCAACCGGACAGATCGCTCGCTCATTTTTGGTGACCGAAGCAACGATGGTTCGAAGAATCACCCGAGCCAAAACCAAGATCCGGAAGGCTGGTATTCCGTTCACCATTCCCGATCGCGAGGTCCTGGCGACGAGGATCAACTCCGTTACCCAGGTGGTCTACCTGATCTTCACCGAGGGTCACTCCAGCGCGAGTTCTCCCGATCTGATTCGAGGCGAGCTTTGTGACGAGGCATTGTGGCTGTCAGACCTGTTGGTCCAGCTCGTCCCCAACGACCCGGAGGTGCTTGGCCTTGCCGCCCTCATCCACCTGACAGATTCTCGCCGAACAGCGCGGACCAATAAGGATGGTTCCCCGATCCTGCTCGAAGACCAAGATCGGAGCTTGTGGAACCAAGGCCAGATCGGTCAGGGCCTCAAGCTGATTTCCCGAGCCCATGCACTCGGCCACCTTGGCCCGTTTCAACTCCAGGCCTCGATCCAAGCCCTCCATGCAACTGCCCCAGCATTTCGAAATACTGATTGGGTTCGAATCGTTGCCCTCTATGACATCCTGATTCTCAGCCAACCGACGGCGATCGTTGCCCTCAATCGGGCAGCCGCGCTCTCTCACATTGAAGGACCAGAGGCCTCACTGGTGACCCTCGTCGGGCTTGAAGATGCGCTCGACGGGTATGTGCATTTCCATGTCGCCCGAGCTGAATTGCTGGCACGAATCGGGCGACCGAGCGAGGCTGGCGAGGCTTACCAGCGAGCTATCACGCGATCCACGAACGAGACCGAGAAGGAACACCTAGAACGGCGTCACCAGTCGATTGGCAAAGCAACCACCTGGATAGACGACTCCTCAGATTGAGGTAGAGGCCTGAATAAGCGCATCGAAGATGCTCTGTTGGATTGGGTCTTCGGAAGCCGTCAGCTCCGGGTGCCATTGCACAGCTACTGCCCATCGCTGTTCAGAGGCCTCCAAGCCTTCAATCACCCCATCTGGGGCTACGGCAACGACATCCAGACCTGTTCCAACCCGGTCCACTCCCTGATGGTGACCAGAAACCGCCTTGGCCGCAGTCGTTCCCATTGCTCGGGCCAGCCTGGACCCCGGGACGACCTCCACCTCATGAGTGGTCCAGAGGCCAACATCGTCGCGGTGGATATCAGCTCCAACGGCAAGGCCTGCATCGGGCAGGTGGGGATGAAGACTGCCTCCGCAAACCACATTCAACATCTGGAGACCACGACAGACATACAAGGTCGGGATGTCTGCTGCCAGCAAGGCCCTCGTGAGTGTTAGCTCGGTCGCATCTCGCGGCGCATCCACGGGAAAGACACGCTTGTCGCCGATGTCAGACCCGTAGAGGGCCGGACTGAGATCGGTCCCCCCAGCCATGATCACTCCGTCCACGATGTCAAGCCAACGTTCGACTGATTCTTCACCGGGAGGAAGAAGGATGGGGACACCGCCAGCTCGCCTCACTGCTGCCACATATTCATCCGGTATCAGATAGTGGTGCTCATAGTGGTTGCTTTCAACTCGGTACTCACTGAGGCCGTAGACACTGATGCCAATGAGCGGTTTCATGCCGTTCCGCTGAACCGATCAAATCCTTCACGGATGTGGGCGACCATGGCTCGTTGGGCTTCATCAGGGTCGCCGGTGGCAAAGGCGGTCAGCAATGCCTCATGATCAGCACGAACATCATCAACCTCGGGGTCAACCGGAAACCGTTGGATGAAAGCGAACACGGCCAAACCAAGTCCCCAAAGACTATCGAAACTCGACAGCAGGAACCGGTTGCCAGTGAGTTCCACGACTCGACGATGCACAAGGCGGTTGGCGGCAAAGGAGCCAGCCGGAGTCCCATCCTCAATGCTGGTGGCCTCATCAAGTGATCGGGTGAACAGGTCAAGCCAATCGGAAGTCTCACGACGCTCGACCAAAAGGCGAGCGGCGTAGCCCTCAATGGCTTCGCGAGCGGTATAGATCTGAGCGATCTCGTCGTCATCCAAGACTCGAACAACAAAACCTCGACGACCTGCAGTTTCGATCAGACCTTCGCGTTCCAGCCGGTGTAGCGCTTCTCGGACCGGTGTGCGAGAGATTTCCAGCTGCCCGGCCAATTGATCCATGATCAAGCGATGACCAGGCCCAATGTCGCCGGCCATGACTGCATCGACAATGGAGGCATAGGCCGCGTCAGCCAGGGTGAGGCGATCCTTGCTCACGGGGGAAAGTGACATGGTGGCCCACTTTATGAGCAAGGGTCGTTGTTCACCTCGACCCTTCGCTCCAACCCTTCACCTCAACCGAGGACGAATGGGGCCCGAGTGCCGCATCACCACAAAAGCTACTGCTAAGACTTCGCCTTGATCGCTCCACTGGGGCATTCAAACATGACCTTCTCGGCTCGATCTGCTGGAAACAATGCCGATCCAATGACCTCGCTGATGGCATCATCATTGATCTCAAAGACAGTTGGTTCAATGACCTCGCACATACCCATTCCGACACAGACATCGGTATCGATGTAGAGCTCGACCATGGCTGGCTCACCGCCGTCCACCTCTGGGGACGCCGCTTCGTCTGTTTCGTTGGAATTGGTCTGTTCGGTCATTGGACGATCCTCGATCTATCTGGCTCTGCAACACGCGTATCTGACGCATCCGCCTAGAGCATTGTCGGTCAACACAAGAGTACATCACAAGGACGTTCCGTCCCATTTGATTCGAATTCCACGACAGTTTGTCCTAGACTTGGGCCTCGGTTCCCACTTGACTCGGAGAATGACTTCGTTGACTACCAATCCGCCTTTCGACGTGACCAGTTCCGACATCTATCTCACCGGCATACCTCATGAGGTCTTCACCGCCATGCGTGAGAACGATGGCCTGATCTGGCACCCCTATGAAGAGAACGGATTCTGGGCAGCAACCCGTCATGCCGATGTCGAGGTCATATCACGTGACTCTGAGACATTCTCCTCGGCCATAGGCCACACCAACTTGTGGGATCTGGAGGCTGATGCCCTAGAAATACGTCGCTCGCTTATCGACTCCGATGCCCCAGACCACACGCGACTTCGACGAGTGGTCTCCAAAGCCTTCACTCCTCGAAATATCAAGGTTTGGGAGGACAACACCCGAGCCATTTCTGCCATGGCCTTGGACAACTACATCGAGAACGGAGGCGGTGATTGGGTTCATTATGTTGCTGCGCCAGTTCCCATCAACGTGATTCTCTCCATCGCCGGAGTGCCATTGGAAGACGCCGACTGGCTGATCGAGATCTCCAACTATCTGGTCGAAGGAACTTCAGACAAGCAATCCCTGCCAGACGACGCATACGGCAACACAACACCACTGCGCCTGTTGCCATTCAACAGTCCAGCATCGCATGCCCTGTTCACCTACGGTGAGGAAATTGGTGAAAAACGACGGCAGGAACCTCAAGATGACCTGGTTACCCGACTGGTCAGCGCCGAGATTGACGGCGAGAAGCTCACTCCAGCGGAGTACCGCAACTTCTTCCACCTCCTGGTGTTCGCAGGCAATGAAACCACTCGGACTGGTATCACCCACGCAGCCATGGCCTTCGCCGCCAACCCCGAGCAGTGGACCAAGCTCCAAGCCGACCATTCCTTCCTTGACTCTGCCGTCGAAGAAATTCTGAGGTGGGGATCGCCAATCCTTCATATGCGTCGGACCGCGAGTTGTGACACCGAGGTGGCGGGGACCAAGATCGCCAAGGGCGACAAGGTGGTCATGTGGTACTGCTCGGCCAACCGGGACCCCGAAGTATTTGAAGACCCGTTCCGCTTCGACGTTACTCGTGACCCAAACCCCCACTTCGCCTTCGGTGGCGGAGGCTCACACTTCTGCATGGGGGCATTCTTGGCCAGGATGGAGATCAAGATCCTTCTGGAAGAAATGCTGAAGCGAAATCTTGTGCTCACCGAACGCTCCGGGGCCGTGCGCTCACCATCAAACTTTGTCCACGGGGTACTCTCTGTCGAGTTCGACATCGCCTGACATGGAATTTCGGGTCATATGAACGGCTGTTTCGCTAGCCACACCCTCAGTCGGATGACCTGTGTCTGAGACCTACCTGCATCTGGCTATTGAACAGTGCGCCACCCTGCTCAACTGTGATGACGCCATGCTCTATGTCTGGGATGAGAGCCGACAACGTCTGATCGCGCGTGCAGCAACCGACCGTCATCGAGACTTTGAACTCGCCATCGAACTGGCCCTCGGTGATGGTGTGGTCGGATGGAGTGCTCTCAATCGCGAGCCGGTGGTCTTGAGCGACCTGCCAGCTGAAGATTTGCGGTTTCGTCTCGTTCCTGATGTTGATGAGGCCGGCCACCGATCCTTCATCGCTGTACCGCTCCACGATTCCACCAATCAGGTTCAGGCCGTCATTGTTGCCCGACATATGGATCCCGATCGCTTTGACGAGGCCGACGTCTCCGTCTTGCAATCCATCGGCGCCCTCATCTTGCACCACCTCCTCGCCGGGCGATTGGCTCTGAGCCAAATCAATCAGGACCGCGATGTCGAGTCAATCAGAGCCATTGGTGAGGCTGGGGCCTCTGATGCGCTACAAGCTCACGAAGCCGTCAACCTGATCGCCAATCAGTTGGCTGAGACCACCCAGAGCGACATCGTGTTGATTGTCTCCGCTCAGATCTCGAATCGCCCGTACCTTGAAGCGCGTGGGCTTGGTGTACGCCGTCAAGCCGAACTTCCACCCATCCAGGTTGCTCAGGTCTCCGCTGCGGCGGTTGCGGCCGCGACTGGTTCAGGCCGCTCACTACACCAGGATGAGGCCCCAGAACTCTTCGCCGCCATTGGGGCTCGTTCAATACAATCCATGCATTCGGTCTTGGCCATCCCAATGCGCACCCGAGGACTCAGTTTCGGAACAGTTCTGGCGTATCAACGAAGCCAGCCACCGAGAAGATCCGATTCCTTCGACCAGCTCCAGCGCTTGGTGAGTCAGGCGGCATTGGCTATTGCTGTCATTGACCTGACAACGGATCCGGACGAACGCCGTGCCGAACGCCGTCTCTTGGAGATCTTGTTCGGGGGTGATGACCGCATGGCCTTGATGAACCGCTTGGCCGATGAGGTTGGCTTCGATCTTGGTTCGGCACACTGTGTTGCCTACGGCCGCTTAGGCTCTGATACTCCAGCCCTTGGGGCTCAGCTTCAGATGCAGACGCTGGAACGGGTGATTCGACAGGCCGCGCCGGGCTCCTTGTGCGATGTGCAAATGCACGGGGTTCGAGCGGTGATTCCCCTCCTTCATCGAACAGCCGAGGAGCTGGCCGCCTTGCTCCGCACAGGCCTAGCCCTGCGACCAGGACTGGCATTGGGATATATCGGGGTTTCGGACCCAGTCGGCCCAATCAGCCGCTATCGGGTTGCTCTTCAAGAGGCTTCACTCGCAGCGCGGCTTTGCACCAAGCAACTGCCATCGCGCCCGACTTTGGCTTTCAGCCAGACCGGTGCCGAGCGATTCTTGTTACCCCTGATTGACGCCGGTGAAGCAGGATTGTTGGAGCAACAACTCCGTGAGCTGTATGACCAGGACATGAAGAACGGGACCGACCTTTTTGTCACCGTGGAGTGCTTCCTCGAACTCGGCTGCCGGCCAACGGCAACGTCTCGCAAGCTCAACCTCCACCGCAACTCATTAGCCGCCCGACTGCGCTCAGCCAGTCGCATCCTCGGAGGTATCACTATTGACAATGAGAACAGGCTCATGCTTGAGGTTGGAACCAAGCTTGTTCGTCTAAGGCTTGCGGACTAGCTGAGACAACCAGCTGAGTGCTGGGTGCTCAGATCAGAGCTGGGTGCTCAGATCAGATATGACCCGGTCAGACTGTTGCTGAGATTCCAAGATAGGCAGCGCGGACATGAGGATCGGCCTGGATCTCCTCGGGCGTACCGCTGGCAATGACCGCGCCTTGGTCCAGACAATAGATTCGGTCGCAGATCCCGGTAATGAAGTTGAGATCGTGGTCTATGACCAGGACACCGGCACCGACGAGGGAGGCCATACGTCGGACCTGCTCGATCATCTCCAGCGATTCACTATCACTCATCCCGCTGGTTGGTTCGTCCAGCAGTAGGAACTGGGGCCCAAGCGCAGCAGCCCGAGCAAGCTCGAGGCGGCGAGAGTTGCCGTAGTCAAGCTCACTGGCGCGTCGGTCCCGATGCTCCCAGAGTCCAGCAGCAGCCACCAACTCATCAATACTCGGAAGCGTCTTCGATGATCGGTGTTGCTCGGCTACGAGTGCTGGAATCTCAACATTCTCCCGGACGCTGAGCAGGGAGAAAAGCCGGAGGTTCTGAAATGTTCGAACCAGACCTGCCCGGGCAATTTCGAAGGACGGCGCACCGGTCAAATTCTTACCAGCCAAGCTCACCGAACCATCGGTTGGGGGAACCATGCCGGTGATCACATTCACCAGAGTTGTTTTTCCAGCACCGTTGGGGCCAATCAATCCGATGATCTCATTACCAGAGGCCTCCATCGTTGCACCGTCCAGTGCTCGGAATCCTCCAAAGGCAACTTCAACGTCTGATGCTTGCAGTTTGGCTGAAGGGTCCGACTCCATCGCGTCGGGCAATTCGGGCTTCTTTGTGGTGCCACGGAACTTGCGCCACAGCCAGTCATCGATTTCCCAATCCGAGAGCAATCCGTCTGATCGCCAGATCATGAATCCAAGCATGGCCAACCCAAGCACGACTCGGGGCAGCCCCTCCCTGAAGATCCAGTCGAGGGGAGCATCATCGAGGCCAATACCGAAGACTTCGTACCCGTCAGATCCGAGTCGACGGGCAAGCTCGCGTGCTGCGGTAATCACCGATACTCCGAGGATCGCTCCCGTCACACTATTGCGACCGCCAACCACCAACATCACGATCGTCAGCAGGGTGTAGTCAAAGAAGAAGAGACCGGGCAGAACACTACCGACCTCATAGACCCGCAAGGACGCTGCCACAGCCACGACGACCACGGACAGCAGAAGAGCGACAGTTTGTTGCACGATGGGGTTGATTCCCATTGCCCTCGCAGCGAGGTTGTCCTCTCGGGCGGCCTTGGACAAACGACCAGATCGGCTTTGAGCAAAGAGTCGGGCGGTCAAGATCGCGGCGAATAGGGCGAGATAGATCGGCAGGCGAGAATCGAGCGTATCTCCAATTCCAAAGGCCAGACCAGCACGCTCACCGCCGGTCAGGCGAACCCAGCTCCGAGCAAGTTCGTGGGTAACAAACAGTAAGGCCAAGGTGATGACCGTGGCAGCAACGGCTCCGGACTGAGCGCCAGAGCGGGCCAGGCCAATGCCGATGATCGTGGCAACAACCAGGGTGACGGCGACGGCGATCAGCGTTGCCAGCAGCGGACCGGTACTCACATCAGCCAGACCCCACGGGGCATCCGCTATTCGACTCGCCTTATCAGCCGGCTCGATGGCAAACAGGGCAAACGTATAGCCGGCGATAGCACCAAAGCCGATATGACCAAAGGAGAACACGCCGGTGTTTCCAACATAGATCTGGATCCCGATCACCATGATGGCATCGATGAACATGGCCGTGATCAGGTTGCCGGAAGCTCGACCTCCCTGCAGCATGGCGTAGAGCAGCCCACTGCCCACGAACATTCCGAACAGGGCAAGAGACCCCAGGAACGGAAAGCCAACATCACGCCGAAGATTGGGGAACATCAGACACGCTCCGCGGTAGCGACCGAGATAATGCCCTGTGGCCGGAAGATAAACAAGAGAGCGATCAGGGCAAAGACGACTCCTTCGGTGAGAGCTGCTGCCTCACCGGGAAGCTGGGATCTCAGCATGACCTCGGCGACACCGAGGGCGAGGCCGCCAAGCACGGCTCCTCGCATGCTCCCGAGTCCACCAATCAGAGCAGCCAAAACGCCCTTCAGCATTGGGTCGATTCCTGAACTTGGGGCAGTGTTCCCAGCTCGCATCAGCCAGAATATTCCGGCGATCCCAGCCAACGCTCCCGACAAAGCAAAGGCGCCACGGATAACCCGGTTGGAGTCGATCCCCATAAGACGTGCGGTATCAAAGTCGGCGGCGGCAGCTCGCAAAGCTAAACCAAACATGGTCTTTTGCAGGATCGCAACTGTGGCCAACAGGGTCACGGCAGTCACGCCGATGACAACAAGGTCGAACACCTCAACATTGATTGGGCCAACAGCAACGGTGTTGGCTATCCAGCTGGGTTCGGAGAAGGTCTTGACTCGCGCTCCAACAAACATCACAAACATTGCCGAAACAAGAAAATGGATCCCAAATGACGTCAACACCAGAGTGAAGTCACTGGCTCCTCGGACCAGGCTAAAAGCGATGCGCTCGATAAGCAGCGATGTGATGATTGCGACGACAATGATGAGTGGGGCAACGAGATACCACGACCAACCCTGGTTGAACGCAGCGTAGGCCACATATCCGCTCACCGTAATCAGCTCTCCGTGAGCGAAGTTTAGGAGATGCATGACACCAAAAATGACGGCAACTCCTAGGGCCAGCAACGCATAAATGCTGCCCCGGCCAAGCCCATCAATCAGATTCTGGATTAGCTCAGTCACGAAGTCGTTCCTCCAATGAATGTGTCGAAGAGGTCTGAACGTTCCAACAATTCGGCACCCGTTCCTTCGGCCACAAGCTCTCCACTTCGCAGGACATAGGCTCGGTCCGAGACCTCAAGCATGCGTGTGGCGTTCTGCTCGACGATCAAGAGTGTGCGGCCTTGGTCCCGCAGCGACTCGATCAGTTCGAACACCAGATCCACCAATACTGGCGCAAGCCCGAGCGAAGGCTCGTCCATCATCAACAATCTGGGTTTCGACATCAGCGCCCGAGCGATGGCCAGCTGTTGGGCCTCACCACCGGACAAGAAGCCAGCCGCGGTCTCCCATTTGTCTCGCAAGACAGGGAAGAGGTCGGCCATCTCTTCGAGAAGTTCTGCCCGCTCCGAAGCGCCGACAGTGATTCCTCCGACCTTCAGATTCTCGACAACGCTGAGGTCGGTAAAGATTCGGCGATGCTCGGGAACCAAAGCCAGACCGGCCTTGAGCATCTTGTCCGGGGCGTACCCCGTGACATCGGTTCCTTCAAAACTGACCGACCCGGCAGCAGGTTGGAGCAGGCCAGCGATTGAGCCGAGCAAGGTTGTCTTACCAGCCCCGTTGGGGCCGATGAGGCCAACGACCTCACCTTCCCCAACCGACAGGCTTACATCTCGTAACGCCGCGATCGAACCGTACGTTGTTGTTAGCCCGGCTGTCTCAAGCAACGGAAACTCCCATTTTTACTTGTTGGACCGAGCTAGTAGCGCAATAGTCTTACTTGGTATCGACAACGGTGTCTTTGCCATCCACGATCTGCACGATTGGCACAGCCTTAGGCGGAACTCCGTTTGTTCCGGCGTAGGTGATCACACCACTGAGGCCCTCGAAGCCATCGAGCTTGGCCACAGCGGCACCAATTCCTTCGGAGTCAGTGCAGCCACAGTTGACAACTCCCTGCAAACCAACGAGCAGCGAATCAATATAGAGCGGCATGAAACCACGACTCTCTAGTTCTTCTCCACCGTTGGCTGCGGAGTAGCTGGCTAGCAACTGGTCGTTACGGTCACCAGGCTGGATGTTGACGTGGGGGGTGTGAACGATGCCCTCATTATTGTCTTCAAACTGGATTCCGGTGGCATCCATGGCATCAGTGCCGATATAGGTGATGTTGTTGAATCCGGCGCCTTCAAGCTGACCACGAAGTGCGGTGACCTGGAAACCGAGGGCTGCGGAGTACATGGCCTCGTTGTCCTCAAGAATCCCGCCGAGCTCGGCAACCTGGGCCGAGAAATCGGTATCGGCGCCCCACTCATAGGTCTGACTGCTAACAATGGTGCCGCCCCCAGCTTCGAAGACCGCAGCAAAGTTGTCAGGGTTTGTACCGGTGTACGGGCCAGGCTGGGTGAAGACGAATGCCCGGGTGATTCCTTGATCCAGGGCCCATTCGGCAGCAGCCGTGGACTGTCCATCATCATCGAAAGTCACAAGGAAGGAGTTGTTGGCGGCATCAGCCAAACTTGGCTCGGTCGAGGCGGCGACAAACATTGGCACCTTTCCTCCAGTGGCCTGCAAGATTGGCAGGGCAAAGTCAGCAAATGGTGGGCCAATCAAGAACTGAGCCCCTCCATCAAGCAAGGTTTCGGCAGCCACACCAGCGGTGGTGGCATCGCCTCCAACATCTTCGACCTGAACTTCGACCGGTGAACCGTTTACACCACCAACACAGTTGATGAGATCAGCAACATGGGGAACGATCTTGGAGCCAGGGATATCGACAAAACCGACGACCTCGCTGAAGTCCATGGCCATGCCGACCTTGATTGGATCGCCGGTAGGTGCTGGTTCACAATTAGCGAGATCAGCAGCAAGAATGGCATCGATATCGACGGCAACACCGCCCATGGCGTCTCCACCGCTATCTGAGTTCTCACCAGATGAATCACCGCTTCCAGCATCACCAGCATCGGAGCCGGAAGAATCGCTACCGCAAGCAGCGACTACTAAGGCAAACGCTGCAAACAACGAGAATAAGAGCTTTGGTTTCATTGAATCATCCCTTTGGGTGAGAGCTGGTCGAACCTGTGCGACGCAGCAGGCTCACACACTAATCATTCGGAAGCAAACGAGCCTCAGAATATATTGTATACATTATGGAGGATTTGGCGACTTGACTACAACTCGGCCAGGATCGTCAGTCCTACGCCATCGCCAAATTTGTGAGATGCACGATGGTGAGCGATGCTCGATTTGCTGCTACCGGTGCCGAGAAAGACGAGGAACAATGCCGAACCAAGAGCCGCCCAGCTTCGATTTCGACTTTCACGGAACCGCTCTGGACACAATCTTCGACGACTACCAAACCATGCACCAGGAGTGCCCAGTTTCATGGAGCGAGCACTACGGCGGCTTCTGGACTCTGACGCGAATGGAAGACATCCGAAAGGCAGAACACGACTGGGATACCTTCTCGGTCTCTCCGTCCATGATCTTGCCTTCCTTTGGAACCGACCGGCCACTCATCCCACTCGACATCGACCCACCAGAACTAACCGCCTACCGGCAGATCTTGTTGCCCTTCTTCTCTCCAAACCGGATGGATGCCCTCCTACCCCGTACCCACGACATCGCCAACGAACTACTGGACGATGTCGCTGAACAAGAAGTCTTCGATGCTTCGCCCTACGCCCGCATGGTGCCCGCCATGGTCTTCGGTGAATACTGCGGCTTCCCGATGGAGGATGCCGCCCGCTTCGATCAGTGGGTGGAAGACATCGTCTTTGCCCGCAGTGACGACGAGTCAGTCGCTCGGGCAGCTGCTGACGAGGTCTATGACTACTTCCGTGCACTAATTGCCCACCGGAGATCCGAACCAGGAGACGACGTCTTGTCGGCCCTGCTCGAAGCCGACAATCACGGACGAAAGCTCACGGATGACGAGATGCTGGACATTGTCTACCTTCTGTTTGTTGCCGGTCTTGAAACAACGGCTGGAACCATTCGTGTTGCTCTGTGGTATCTCGCCCAACACCCCGAAGCATTAGAAGCCTTGGTGGCGGATCCTGCCTTGATCCCCGCGGCGACGGAAGAATTCCTTCGGGCCCTTTCCCCGGTGCAAGCCATGGCCCGAACTCTCAAGATCGACACCACAATCGGTGGAGTCGACATGAAGGCTGGAGAGCGAGTTGTGCTGGCCTTCGGAGCGGCCAATCGAGATCCTGAAGTCTTCGAATGCCCCCACGACATCCAGTTGGACCGAGCGTCGAACCCTCATATTTCCTTCGGCATTGGTGCTCACCGGTGCCTCGGAAGCAATCTCGCTCGACGGGAAGTCAATGTCGCCCTCGAAGAATTCATTCGGCGCCACCCCAAGTTCGAGCTTGCGGAGCCGACAACCTGGCACGGAGTTGGTCGCCTCGCCATTCGGCCACTCACATGAAGGCGATCGAGTTGCGGGAGTTCGGTGGGTCACTCACTGTCGTCGAACGCCCGCCGCCGCCAACCAACACTGAAGGAACAGTCATCGACATCACGGCCTGCGGAGTCTGCCACTCCGACATCCACGTCGTTGACGGCGGCCGGGCGCTGGAGCTTTGAGCAGACGGTCTTGAACGCGAGTTAGACCCGAATACGCGCCGCAAAGGCCCGGGCCGCCCCTTCAGGCGTTGCGGCCAACGAACCGGGCACTCCCCCACTTGGCCAAGATCACAGATCCGTTCGACATTGCTGAAGCGATGCCAAGCCATACGATGCCGAGGTGGGATCACTCCGGCGAGTACGTCTGAAGGCAGGTGTCAACGAGGCCTCGGCTCTGCTCACCGTGCGCTCTCCCAGCCTCTTGTCCCAACTGGACACGGACCAGGCTTGGTGGATTGCTCATGATGAGGCTGGCTTGGATGCCATGGTTTCTGTTGTCTGTTCTGTTCAGGGGGTTGACCAGGAGTCTGACGAATCGTGGCAAGTCACGACCTTGCAGTTGACAGCCGACAGCAACCCCGTCCTCACTGATGCCGAAGCACTTGCCTTCGCCGATGGCTTCGTCTTTATCTTTGGCTCATCCTTCGTTGGACCGAAAGGATTGCTGGACGAGCGACGCTCGTTTGTCGCCCGCTTCTCCGAGCACGATGTCACGGCTACTGCCGTTGAAGCCACGGAGGATGAATCCAAGAAGAGCGACCGAAGGACGAACGGTGACAAGAAGACCAAGAAGCAGCCTCCGACGACACTGTCAGCTCCCGTTTCTGTGCTCGACCTTGACACACACATAACCCGCTCGATCAACACGGCAATCGAGGCTCAAGAGCTGCAGCTATTGAAACCACACAGCCGGGTAGCAAAGCAGGTCAAGAAGTCAATCAAGGCGGGTGCCGATCTGGACCCAGAAATGCAGCCCATCAATATCGAAGGTGCGGTATTCATCGGCGATGATCTAGTTCTTGGATTGAGGTGGCCGGTCAGCAGTCAAGGTCAGCCGCTCGTTGCCAGAATCAGCGGTGCTCGACAGATCTTGTTGTCCGACACCTGGACCGCTGAAGCCCTCGCCGATTGCCCGACCACCGTTCACCCAGTGGACGTTGGTACTCCCAAGCGACCAGCCGGCATTCGGGGAATGACCATCGACCCTGAGCAATCAGGAGGAACGGTGCACCTCATTACTGGCCCAACCGAACGCGAAATGACTGCCGACAAGGTTCAGTCTGCCGCCTACCAACACCTCCGAACCAATATCGGGGCTGATGCAACCGCCGTCCTCAAGGCTGAGCAACTGCAGACGTTTGAGGGCTACCGCAAGGCCGAAGCGGTAGCGCCCTTCAATCTTCCGACCGACGGTGCCGCCGATAACACTGATACCCACAGAGCACGTTGGATGTATGCCTTGGATGACGAAGACGCCATCGTGCTCCTGATCCAGAACTGAGCGAGAGGCTCAGAACTGCGCCCGAAGAATGAGCAGTTCAGAGTAAGGTCGCGGCCAGACAAAAGGGAGTTGCATTGAAGCTCGATCCAGAACTACTCAAGAGTCGGGCTGATGCTCTTGAAACTGCCAGCAAGAACCTGAAAACACGATTCGTCGGAATCGACCAAACCATCGACGAGTTGATTGATGCTATGCGGGTCTGGGCCCTCATGCCCGAAGCCCTCACCCGGCCGGTCATCATCAACCTGTGGGGCATGACCGGGGTTGGCAAGACCGATCTTGTGCGCCACCTCATCTCTTCGTTGGATATGCAGGACCGTTTCATCGAGGTTGAGCTTTCCAATGGTGATTCGACCAGCTGGTACTCCTCCGTTGGATCGGTCCTCACCTCCAACGGCCTCAATGACTCTGCGACCAAGATCGTCCTATTCGACGAGATCCAGCGATTCCGGACAATCGATAGTGACGGGAAAGACCTCACCTCAGCCAAGTTCTCCGACTTCTGGGAACTGCTCTCCGACGGCCGTCTATCCCGTCGCGATCGGAACGATCTCGACCTTATGCACGCCGAGTTCGTTCACTCCGAACGCCAACAGGACAAGAAACGCCAACGAGGCGAAGAAGTGGAGGTCGAAGAGATTGGCATCTATGAAGCCAACCAGCTGAAGAACCTGCTGGAGATGGACGAAGACATCCAACAAATCATCGAGATCCCCCGAGCAGATCTGATCCGTCGTATCGAACGAGCCAAGGTGGCCAAGCGAGTCTTCGAACCCGTTGATCACTCCAAGACCCTGATCCTGATCTCCGGCAACCTGGATGAAGCATTCTCCATGGCCATGCAAACAGCAGAGGCCGACGTGGACGCCGACATCTTCAGCGCCTTCACCGAGAAGGTCTCCATTGTCGACATCAAGCAGGCACTCTCCACCCGTTTCAAACCAGAACAGGTCGCTCGTTTTGGCAACATCCACCTGATCTACCGAAGCCTGGGACGCAAGGACTTCGAGCACCTGATCCACCGCGAAATCAAGCGCATCGCCCAGAACATGGAAAATCTCTTTGGACTGACGATCTCGGTTTCGAATCGAATCGAGACGGTCATCTACCGCAATGGCGTATTCCCGGTGCAGGGGGTGCGGCCGGTGTTCTCCAGCATCGGCGACATCCTGGAATCGAACCTGTCTCGATATGTGTTGGAAGCCGCCACCATTGGTGCGACATCAATCGATGTTGACTATGACCCGGCGGCCGGATGTCTGCGGGCCAGCCTGAGCGGCGGCAAGCTAACCAAGAACAAGGTGGTCGAGACAGAGTTTATTGGCCGGCTGGATCGTGTCCGTGCCACCAATGTCGATGACGTGGTGGCCAATATCAGTGTGCATGAGGCTGGACACGCGGTGGCCTACATTGCCCTGTTTGGTCTCGCTCCGCTGCAACTTGTCTCGCGAGTTGCGTCCACCCATGTAGCTGGCTTCACCTTCCCCCATGAGATCTATGGGACTCGTGAAAGCATCCTGGACAAGATCCAGATCTTCCTGGCCGGTGGAGTAGCCGAAGAGATCATCTTTGGAGAGGCAAACGCCAGCACCGGACGGTTGACCGATCGAGAGCAAGCAACGGGCCTGGCCCTGGACTTCGTACGCAAGTACGGCTTCGACCAAGAGTTCCATGCCAACTATGCGTTGGACGATGCCCACGCCATGGACAAGACCGTGACCGACAGCGACGTCGAGAAGATGATCACTCGCCTGGATGGAGAGGTGCGCGAGCTCCTTCTTGCCCACGAGGATCTTCTTCGGGAACTAGCCGGGGCACTGCAGGCCGAAGGACGAATCGACGTCAATCTGGTCGCTGAGCTTGCTCGCAAGCACGGACTGGTCGTTGAGATCCAGCCCGAGGGGTATCTGCACGTTCCCTCCTACACCACCGACCCTCCGGCCTAGGACGGCACCCAGTCGAACTGGGTAACCCGTGCGTGCGCTTTTCAGCGCTCGTTCGGACGATCCAGTCGGGCATAGGCGGCCGGCGGGCTACCAAATGATCGGCTAACTGAGGTGGTGAGATGGGCTTGGTCGGCATAGCCAAGCTCGTGAGCAACATCAGCCCAAGAATCGACGGGTTTGCTAGCCCGCTCGGCCGCGGCCTGGACACGACAACGATCAAGTACCCACTTCGGCCCGACCCCGACATGCTCGGCAAATAGCCGCTGCAAGGTTCGGACTGACACACCAAACTGGCTGGCAAGCTCGGCCGCGCTGCTCAGCGGTTGCTTCCCACCTACGTCTTCGATGAGATCGGAGATGTCTTCACCAACGGTACGTTCCTCCGGTAGTCGAGCTTGGAAGAACCCGTCAACGAGCTCACTTCGTGCCTGGTCGTCTGTAGCGTCGGCAATAACACAGGCCAGCTCTTTCCCCGCTGGTCCAAAGACTTCGTCAATGCTCAGCCGCTGACCCCTGAGCTCCGCCATCGGATAACCGAGAAATGGTCTGAATCCGCCCGGCCGGAACAAGACACCAAAGACCCATCCGTTGCCCTCCAATTTCCGGTGAAAGTCATCGTGGAGCACGCCGGACAGAATCGCGGTTCCGTCGGGTTCGAACACCAGGTTCACGGCTGGCGGAGGGACGATGGTTTGGGTAAAGGGCTCCGGGAGATTCCACGAGGCAATCCAGTATCGGTCAACAAAACGATCAATCGGAGCGGACGGGGCAATGCGGTCCAGGGTGAATTTCTCGAACGCTCGATTGGGAAGAACGATCCCCCTCGTATCAAACTCCACCGGACGCACCATGCCAGCGACACTACTCCCCCGCTTCGACCGAACGCTTCTCCCATTGGGATGCCAGGCGATCGTTTTCGATCGTCTGGACTCCCAGTTGGACAGGTTGTCGCCTTTCTCAAAGACTGACTTGCGGGCTCTGATCTAGCTTGCAGGCTATGGATCAACGAATCGACACCCTGGAATCAATGTTTGCCAAGACGAGCGGCTTGATGCGCTCAATTAAAAGCGAGCACCACCAGGCAGCGACACCTTGTTTGGAGTACTCGGTGGTGCAGCTGCTGGAACATGTTGCTACTTGGGTTCAAGTTTTTGACACTGTGGTCAACGGCACAGCGCTCGGCTTCAATCCAATGGAGCACACCATCGAGTCCGGTTGGGCTGATCTGGTTGACTCGGCCGGTGAATCGATCATCTCGGGGCTGCGATCCCAAGGGGTTAAGCGAGAGATGACGATGATGGGCAACCCCATGCCTGGTGAGTTCATCCTCAACATGATGCTGATGGAATACGTCGGCCACAGCTGGGACCTGGCACAAGCAACGGGGCTCGACCTGGTCCACTGTGAGGACGAAATTGCAGCGGCGCTTCTTGCCGCTCAGACCATCGTGCAACCCGAGCACCGAGGGGCCATGTTTGGTCCGGCAATCGAGCCAGCCGAGGATGCAACCACCATGGAGCAATACGCCTGCTTTATAGGCCGAGATGCCAATTGGTCGGGGTGACTAGCTAAGGACAAGCCAGTTCTGAATCACTCAAGACGGCACGGAACGGGATGAAGTCACGCTGGACTGTATGCAGCTCATTTTCGATCTGCTCGTACTCAGCAACATCGAACTCCCCCGATTCCTGTGCGCGATCCTCGTAGTCAGACAGACGACTTGCCAAAAACCGGAATTGACTGCTCAACTCATCGAGTCGCGACACCTCCTGTGGGCTGAGCCCGTACTCCGCTGGTACCTCATAGGCGAAACCTGAGGCCTCAACATCTTCTTGCTCCAGGGCAGCGATTTCTTCGCACCACCGAGCAACGCCGGCGGGAAGGTCCTCAGATCGCTCCGACATCACGATCGGATCGAGACCTATTTCAGCTCGATGCTCGTTCCAACCATCCAGGGTGGCTATCGCCGGAACCATCCAGATCGATGGGTGCACTTCCTTTCCGTCGCAGACTGCTCCAGACGATCTTCCTTCAAAGAGTGTCTCTTGGTCGGCATTGCTCATGCTTGGGCAGTTGTCGTCTGGGTTCAGGACACCGTCACCATCAAAGTCAGCCAACGGACCGTCGGCCGGATACGGATCACAAGCATCCACAAGACCATCGCCGTCAAGGTCTGGGGAGACTCCAAGGCACTCCGATGGCCAGACAACCGGACGTGTTGGATGACTGGCGGAATCACCGACAGGCGACCAGACCAGTAATCGGCCGAAGCCTGGTGGCATGCCAAACGCTGGATCTACTCGGAACTCATTCTCTCCGCCATCGAACAACTCATCGAGGTCACCGCTGGATTGGATGAAGTAGGTGACTGAGTGAAAACTCGTGGTCCAGTAGTGTGCGTAGTAGGTGTCATCACCCGAGATATCTGAAGCGAAGGGAAGGGCGTTGTCACCGCTCAGGCTTGAAGATCTGGCCGTAGTCGGAGTAGCGACTGACACACCATCGGCGTGCACAGTCTCTGCTGCCGAACTACAACCAGCTGCGGGGAGCAAGGCGGCTGCCGCTAGCCAGAGCCATGCTCGTCGAGATTCCATGGCAGAGACATCGACCAATTGCTTGTCGCCCTTGAGGGGCAACCCAAGGTGGTCGGGCTTGGGGTTGGCCACGTTGAACAGTATCGATCAGTCGGGTAACTATTTGCGCCACCCGTCAGGTGAGCAGTCGATGGAGCCAGATTGGTTCTCGAACACCCTTGACTGACACTGGGCCGAGGGGTGTGAACTCGGATCTGCCTTGAGCGCTGGTACCAGCTTCAGCGACACCGTTGGCTTCAATCACGCTGTCGGAAACAAGAAGCTCTCCAGGTCCAGCTAGAGCAGAGACTCTGGCGGCAATGTTCACCGTCTGCCCGAGCACATCGTCACCGCGGGTCATCACCTCACCATGATGGATGCCCATGCGAATAGCTAAGGGGAAGTCGCCGGCATCGCGAGCCATCTCGACCGCAGCCAAGAGAGCTGACGCGGCCATGAGCCCATCGTTCGCCGACTGGAACCACATCATCAGCCCATCACCAAGCTCTTTGATCAGCCGACTGCCGGGGCATTTTCCCAGTGCAAGCTCGGCCATCTTGGTTTGCTGCTCTAAAAGCTCAAAGGCCGTCTGATCGCCGACAATGTCGTTGAACTCGGTAAAGCCAACCAGGTCAGTAAACAGAACCGAGCCAACGATCGGCGGGCGCAGGCCGTCGTCACTCATCGCCCCACACTCATTGAAAGACACTCATCGAAACGATCTGAAGGTGACACTCGGTCATGAGCGGGTGAGAATATTGACTCGGCCACTGACCGAACGGGCATGAACTCTGCAACAGTCGGCCTGCTCCTCGAAGTCCTCCTTGTTGCCTGAGTCAGATCGAAGGACGTGAGTCCCGGGGGGCAAGGAGACATCAATCCGACCGGAAACCGTCTCGGCCACGACCTCGCTTCCTTCCTCCATCCGAATCTCGATCCGGCTTTTCACACAATGAGCATGCGCTGGGCCGCTCACACCTGACAAGGTGATGCGACCAGTCTCGGTGGCAATATCAGCAGGTCCACACGAGTCAACCTCCACTCGACCCGACACCGTTCGGATGCGGCACTCACCCGGACAAAGCCCAATCTCAACTCTTGAGCTATTGGCACGAACATCAACCGACGTAGCGTGTTCGATCTCTACCCGACCCGATTCGCTGACAACCGCGACGGAACCGACCGCACCGTCAATGTCAATGCGACCCGAGGTTGTGCCAATAATCAAATCGGTCCCGAACGGGACCCGAATGGCCAACCGACTTTCAACCTCACGAATCGTGGTGCGGTTGCCAGATTGATCGACGGTAGCTCGACCCACAACCTCGACTCCGGAACGGTCTTCAGCCGCCACGTGCACCGGTTTCGAGCTGGCGGAAACCCGCACAACTTGCTGCTGCTCGCCCATCGACGGTTCTTCGGTCACGTCCGCGACTCTAGAGAACACACCCCCCGAGCTGCAAGAGATGTGCCCCGTGTCTCAGCACCCGACTCATCACACACCATCCAGCCATCCCGCTCAGATCGCCCTGGGCCTGAGACAAATTGGGCCCAGAGGTTACGTGTGCTCCATATAGCGGGCGCGTTCCCAGTCGCTGATGTCATCAGACTCTTCGCCGACCGCTTCGGTGAATTTGTTGAGCTCCCACTTGGCCAGCTCCAGCCAGGTGGTCGAGAACTTCTCACCAAACAGCTCCGTCAACATCGAGCCGTCGAACTTGGCCATGGCATCAGCCATGGTGGTGGATAGCGCCTCGCTGTCCCCATGGTTGGCATACAGATCACCCGTCGACATGGTGGGCAGCGACAGCTTCCGTTCCAGACCATCAACGCCAGCAGCCAAGATGGCGGCAATGGCCACATAGGGATTGGCGTCTGCCCCGGCACAGCGATACTCAACCCGATTGGCCGACGATCCCTTCTCCGTCATACACCGAGCCATCACTGTGCGATTGTCCAGTCCCCAATGAATATGGGTGGGGGCGAACGTGTAGGGACGAACCCGCTTGTAGCCATTGGGTGTCATCGAATTGATCAGCGACATGGCTGGTGCGTGCTCGAGGATCCCGGCCACCCAATGGGCCATCAACTCATTTGGCCGCTCGTCGGAATCGGCAAAGGCGTTACCTCCATCGGCGCCAATCAGACTGGTGTGGATGTGCAATCCATTGCCCGAATCGGGTTCCCACGGCTTGGGCATGAAGGTTGCTCGAACACCATGCTGGACCGCAACCTGCTTGATTATTGACTTGAGCAAGACGGTGCTGTCAGCGGTTCGCATGGCATCAGCGGGGCCAACATTGATCTCGAATTGGCCGGGTCCGTACTCGGCATTGGCCGACTCGACTTCCATGCCTGCACCCGCGAGCGCGTTGCGCATGTCCAGCAGGATCTCATCAACCACGAACGAGTCCGTCATCGAGCTGTACTGGATGTAACCCTGGATCGGCTCCCACTCCGGAGTGGTGAGATAGAACTCGATCTCGGTGGCAACAAAGGGATCGACACCGGCCGCCTGGCAGCGCTTGACCTGATCGGCCAGCAAGCGGCGGGGTGACATCTGGTGGGGCTGGCCCTCCTCGTCGAGAGAGTCACTGAAGACCATGGCGTATCCCGGCCGGTGGGTCAGCAGCCGGGCGCTAGAGACATCGGGAACCAGGATGGTGTCAAGAAACCCTGACTCCATTGAAATCCAAGGATTGTCGACCAGGTCACACTGCAGGTCCATGATGTAGATCGCATCGGCAATCCCGATCCCCTTCTGGCCCGCACCAAAGAACCGCTCCACCGGCATTCGCTTTCCCCGAAGATGTCCATAGTTGTCCGGATGGGCGATCTCCACCGTGTGGATGCCATGTTCCTGGGTAAGTGCTCGAAACGAGTCGAGGTCCATCTTGCTCATCGGTGAGTGCTTTCTGGTCTTGGGTCGGATTTGGATCAGGATTGGGTCGGGTCGGGTCGGGTCGGGTCGGTACTAGTCAGTAGATCTTGGGCGTTCAGTAACTCTTGGGTAGGCCCAGCACCTTCTCGCCCAGGAAGGCGAGAATCAGATTGTTGTTAATTGGAGCGACTTGGTACAGCCGAGTCTCCCGCAGCTTTCGCTCGATGTCGTATTCAGTGGCGAAGCCGAAACCACCGTGGGTGTCCAGCGCCGCATTGCCAGCTTCCCAAGAAGCGTTGGAAGCCAACATCTTGGCCATGTTGGCTTCGGCGCCGCAGGACCGGCCCTCGTCAAACATGGCCGCCGCCTTGAACCGCATCAGGTTGGCTGCTTCCAGATGGGCATAGGCCTTAGCCAGTGGGAACTGCACCCCCTGGTTGGCTCCAATGGGACGACCGAAGACTTCCCGCTCGTTGGCATAAGCGCTGGCCTTGTCTAGGAAGAATCGGCCATCACCAATGCATTCAGACGCAATGAGAATCCGCTCGGCATTCATGCCATCGAGGATGTGACGAAACCCCTTGCCTTCCGTTCCAAGCAAGGTGTCGGCGGGAATGACCACGTTGTCGAAGAACACCTCGGTGGTGCTGTGGTTCATCCAAGTATCGATGGGATTGATCGTCAATCCGTCAACAAGTGTGCCGTCTTCATTTCGCATCTCTACCAGAAACACTGATAGTCCATCAATACCGCGCTCGCACTCTTCAACCGGGGTTGTGCGGGCAAGAAGGATCATCAGGTCGGAATACATCGCCCGTGATGTCCAGATCTTCTGGCCATTGATCCGCCAGCTATCACCGTCCCGCACTGCCTTGGTCCGCAGCTTGCCGGTCTCGGATCCTGCCTCCGGTTCGGTGACAGCAAAGGCTTGCAGTCGCTTGGACCCGTCAGCCACCTGAGGCAAATACTTCTGCTTCTGTTGCTCTGAACCGTGACGAAGCAGGGTGCCCATCACATACATCTGGGCGTGGCAAGCACTGGGATTTCCACCACTGGCGGAGATCTCCTCCAGGATGACTGATGCTCCCATCAGGCTGAGGCCACCACCTCCGTACTCTTCGGGGATGAGAGCTGAAAGCCAACCGTTCTTGGTGAGTTCGGCCACAAACTCTTCAGGGTATTTGTCCGGCTCCAACGATCGCCAATACTCATTGCCGTACTTATCGGCTAACCGCCGAACCTCACTTCGGATGACAGCGAAGTCTTCCGGTTCATCAAATTGCATCCCTATTCCTCAGATCCTGTTTCTTCGAGTTTGCTCCAGAAGCCCTGCGCCTCGAGTGCGGCGGCGGCGGCCACTCCGCTCTGGTGGAGGTGTGATTCCATTGCTAGACGTGCCCCCTCAGCATCCCTGGCGACGACTGCCGCCAAGATTTGTGCGTGATGAGAGATGGCTTGTTGGTCCCATCCTTCGGCAAATTCAAAATATCGAGACGGAACCGTGCGATCCAGCAACTTCAACAGCCAACGCGTGCGAGGAGAGGCTGCTCGGTTGATGACCCGATGGAACTCGGCATTGAGAGCTGACATCGTCGCCGCCCGGCCTGTCGATCCCTTTGCTGCATCTTCAAATTGTTGGTGCAGGTCGGCCAGCCGATCCAGGTCTTCATCTTGAAGCTCGATCGCAGCCGCGGCGGCGGCTCGTCCCGAAACAAGACCGAAGAGTTCATAGTGATCAATGACGTCTGAGCGACTGATGTGCGCGACTTGGGCACCTCGACGAGGCAAGACATCCAACAGGCCCTCTTGACCAAGCACGACGATCGCCTCGCGCACGGGACTGCGACTCACCCCGAGAGCCTCACCAATGGCTTCCTGGTCGATGTGAGTACCGGGCTTGAGTGATCCGGTCAAGATGAGTTCTCGCACATAGCTGACAACATCGTCGGCGAGGCCTCCACGCCGCGGCGGTCGGGTGACCGGCTGATTCATTGGGACACCGCTTCATAAACGACGAGAACGATCACTTGAGGTAGTCCTTGGGGGATGTCCAGAAAGACGACCGGGTAGGTGGTTCTTTGCACATTGCATACAATATCAAATGTGCACAACTCCTCGCCAACCTCAGACGCAGATCCAAACTCCGCCCCCTCCGCCACTCCAGCTCTTGACGGGCCTTACTACGACGATCTGTCGGTCGGATATGTCTTCCCAACACTGCCGGCGACCGCTATTGGCGAAGCCGACAACCTCCAATATCGGATGATCACGGGCAACGAGCACCGCCTGACTGCCGACTCGTCGCTGTATCAAACCACCAGCGGATCCAGCGGCAAGCTAGCCAATCCCGGCCTTGTGCTCCAGCTCTCCATTGGCCAGTCCACCAGTGCCACCCGCAAAGCCATCGCCAACCTCTTCTACCGCGGGGTACTGCTTCAGCGTCCGGTTGAAGTCGGCGAACGAATCGAGACCACCACCACCGTCATGGCCTTGTGTGATTCGCGGCCTAAGGGTGACCTCAACCGGGGCAAGGTTCTGCTTGGCATTTGGACCCACGGAGACAACGGCCCAATCGCCCAATACCAACGTTGCGCCCTACTGCCTTGCCGCTCCGAAGCACCTGGTCATAGTGACGATGTTGGTTCGGCAACCTCGGGTGACGTCCCGGACTATGCCAATGCCATCCCAACGGGCTGGAATCTGTCAGAGCTAGCCGAACTCGACTGGGAGGTCAGCCAAACCAAGGCAGACATCATGTGGGATCACGTTGACATGGCGCCGGCGCTCGCTCGCATGACATTCAACCAGGCCATTGTTCACCGCTCACCCATGGAAAGCTCCTACGGCAAGCGGCTTGTCTATGGCGGTCACGTCATTGCCCTAGGTGAAGCCTCGCTGACCCGCCTGTTACCAGGCATGGCAACAATTGTTGGCTGGGGACAATGCAACCACCTCGGCCCAGCCTTTGAGGGCGACACATTGAGTTTCGAACACACCCTGACCAAGACGGAACCCGCAGGTTCTGGACAGCTGTTGCACATGATAACAATCGGCTTCCGTCAGGACGGGGCCACCCGCGATGGCGCGAAAGCAACAGCCATCTTGGACTGGGAATCGGTCATCTACCACCGATAGCAGGCAAGGTTTGGAAACAGCACGGGTCTTGCGGCGCGAGACTCTGCTTTATCAACTTGAGAATTGTTGAAGTCATCTCGCGACTTCTTCGCCAGCTCGAACGTCTCTCTGAGCGTCACTATTCGTGTAGCAATGCTCAGCGGAGAACGCCCGTGCAATACATGTCTGCGAACAAGGATCAGCAACCCGATGGACCCGGCCGGAGATGCCGGAGCAATCCGGCGCTCGGACCCCTGGGTGAGATAAACCTCGGCTCGACCTACGGGTTCGGAACGAACCCCACCGGCAACGGTCCGAGATCAGCAGCCAAGCCACCAGCGGACTCACAGGCACAGGGTGCTCTTTCGCTGCCAACGCGGACGCCAATCCCCGAGTTTGGCTCAGACCCAATCATCTTTGCCAGCAGATCCGCCACACTCTCACAACAGGGAATTGCCTCCACTGCACTCGTCGTTGCCTTCTTGGCTGCCGCACCGGTAACCGTTCATCTCACGATCAAGGGCTACAGCGACATCATTGGTGAAGCCGAGCAGAACCTGGTCTTAAGCCAACAACGGGCCGATGCAGTCGCTGCTGTTCTCCTGAACCAGAACATTGCCATGACTCGACTGACCGCCGAAGGCCACGGGGCAACCGATCAGTTTGCAGCGCGTCAACATGACCGGCAGAACAACAACTCCTACCAGACACTCCGGGCCAACCGCCGAGTCCACATGGAACTCGCGATCGACCTAGGCTGAATTCAACAATACCTAGCCAAGATTCCGCGACTTCTTGTCGTCCCAATGCGTCCTATGGTGGAGTCCGCAAACTGAAGGCAGCCCGCGTGAGCAATAAAGTGAAGAACGAGAAACTCATTCCCGAATGGAATGTCGATGCTGACGAGCAGATCGTGCTTACAGGTGTGCTTGCCTTCATCCTGCTGAGCCTGGCTATCGGAGTTGGCTTGTGGCGATCGGGTGGCGATGACCAGATCGCCCTCGACCCGGGCATTGCCGCCATCCAGGCAGGCAACACTGACGGTCAAGGTCTCGACGCCGTCATTCCGGAAACTGTCAGCACATCCTCACCAACCACCGAAGTCGAGTCCGCCGCTCCCACCACCATCGCCGCCACGACCCCTCCGACCACCGAAGCAACAACAACGGCTCCCCCAACGACAGCTCTTGATCTTGAGCCCGACGTCTTGGCCTCGCTCACCACCTCAGGCGTTGCCGGACCCACAGCAATCATGGACGGTTCGACAGCGACAGTTCGAGGAGTGGTTTCCTCCGAAGAGGCACGAACAGCAGCCGTGACCGCAGCTGCTGGCGTACCTGGAATCACCAACGTGATCGATGAACTGACTGTTGTCATTCCCGTCACCGACCGTCTCAACGAACTGTTCGAATTGGCACCAATCCAGTTCGCCACCAGCTCCCCTCAGATCCTCGAAGCAAGTTTCCCCACCCTGGATTCTGCCGCTGAGATCTTGGCGACGGCTCCGGAAGGAACCAGTCTAGAAGTTCAGGGCTACACCGACCTGGCTGGATCAGAATCGAAGAACCTGACCTTGAGCCAGCAACGAGCCGACGCTGTTGTTGCTTATCTCACCGACAAGGGCATCCCTGCCGAGCTACTTCAGGCCAAGGGATACGGGGAAACCGACCAGTTTGAGCCGGGCGACCTGGCTGAGAACTATGAAGCTAACCGTCGGGTTCGATTCGAACTTCTCGGGGGCTGAGAACCAGGGCGGCCGGGACGACCCAAACTAGATGGCCAGGCCGTCGAAGGGTCCACTGGCCAGCGCTCCCCCGTCGATGGTGAAACAGGTTCCGTTGGCGAATTGGCCTAGCGCGCTGACTAGGTAGAGGACCATGCCACCAACTTCGGTGATTGGCCAGCCCGGTCAGCCAGGTTGATGCGGACGGGACTATCATCCAACCCGTCGACAACCGACTGTGCCAGTGGCGTCTCGACCAGCCCGGGGGCTACCAGGTTCACCCGGATGTGGTCATCTCTCCACTCTTTGGCCAGGGCAACAATCATTGATTGCAAGGCCCCTTTCGTCGCTCCATAAATGGCAGCCCCTGGTGATGGACGATCACCGTCAATGGATCCAATCATGACAATGGACCGATCAGGAAACGGGCTAGCAACCATGTGGGGGTGGGCCAGCTGAGAAATCCGAAGCGGGGCCCAAACATTTAAGGCCATGTGCTGGTCAAAGTTCTTTCGTTCCAGGTCGAGAGCGCTCTGCCACCGTGCCATCCCGGCATTGTTGACCACGATGTCGAGCCCACCCATTGCCTCGACAGCTCGATCGACCACACGATCGACTTCTTCAGGGTCCAACAAGTCCGCGGCCAGTGGGACAGCATCGATGCCGAGCGCGCCCAGTTTGTCGCACGCTTCATCAAGAGCAGCAGCATTTCGAGCAACGAGTGCCACCCTGGCACCAGCCTCGCCCAGCATCTGAGCGATGCCAAATCCGATACCCGCAGATGCTCCGGTTACCAAGGCACGTCGCCCCAGCAATCCAAATCGTGTCGAGTCGTGCAGCCTCATCGGAACCACCTCATAGAAACATCCCGCCGCTATGCGACAACCCAGCCTGATGCTGGACGCTCAAACCAGACATGGACCTGTCCGGTGCCGATGGAGTTTTCGTAGTCGCTATAGAGCTCACCACTAGCCACACACTCTGGGCCGCCAACCGCTGCAATCATGGCCAGATAGTGTCCGAAACGTCCTTCTGGCGCGAATTGCTTGTAACCGTCCATCTCATCAAGGATGCGACGATGGTCTCCGTCCCGCATCCATTGCAAACGGGCTTCATCGGCCACCCTGGCTTCGGCGGTATACACATGACTGGGATCGGAGGATTCATGATTGCGTAGGGTGCTCAACGAGTGGAATCGATGACTCATGCCTCCCGATCCAATGATGACGACACGGCCTTCCGATGCTTCCACGGCCCGCTTGATTCCCTCGCCCAGCAATCGGAAGTCATTGGCCTCCCCAGTTTGGGTGAGGCTGATTCCGACCCAGCGTTGACCATCACCGAGATAGGTCCAGGTGTTGATGGTCGGGTAGTGAATCGGCAGGTGCTCGTTGTCAATGGCCGAGCACCACGAGCCGCCAACGGTCACTTCATCGGCTATGCGCTCGGCAAGTTCAGGGTTGCCTGGGAAGTCATAAGGCAGGGAACTCATCCCGCGAGGCAGCTCGTCGGAGGTATAGAAGCCGTGGCGACGACGATGGGATGCAACAACAAACTCGACAGTGGTAGCCCAGTGGCTGTCCAGGATGATGACCGTGTCCGGCTTCAAGCGATCGAAGACTTCCTCTTTCAGCCGAGCAAACCCAGGAACAAGGCTGATCTCCTTGCCATCGTTGAGTTCGAAGCGAATGTCCTGATCCAACATGATGGTTGGAACGTGAGAGAACAATCCAACGCCGACGACTTCACCCATTGTTCGTAGCCAGTGTTTTCGTCTGTGTCTCAGTCAACGTCTTAAGCACTCGAGTCTGCACAATCAGTTCCCTTCGTTTGGAGCCAAACTATCGGAGTATCGTGAGCAACGACACAGATCAACCCATCCAGACTCGACACATCGTTTGGATCCAAACTATTATCAAGGCCGGGGTGCACGTGCGCTCTTTGCCCGCAGCAAAAAGGAAAACAACACCGTGAGCTTGATTGATCCTGATTTCGTGATGGGCGACGACCACGCTGACCTCACGTCGCATGACACCTACACCAAGGGTGTACCCCACGCTACCTTCGCCCGGCTTCGCAAAGAAGAGCCCGTGTCATGGGTTGAGGAGGAAGAGGGAAGCGGTTTCTGGGCAATCACTAAATACCGCGACATCATCGATGCCAGCCGCGACTACGAGACCTTCTCCAGCCGCATGGGCATTCGCCTCGAAGAGATGACCCCGGAAGAGACCGCAGCCCGCGGCACCATGATGGAAACTGATCCTCCTGATCACACCAGGCTGCGCCGTCTGGTCTCCAAGGGATTCACCCGCCGCAAGGTCGAGTCCTACGAAGAACAGATCCGAGAGCTTGCTGCCGAAGTGGTCGAAGCCGCAGTGGCAAAGGGCGAGTTCGATTTCGTCACTGATGTCGCCACCCAATTGCCGATGAAAATGCTGGGCAAATTGATGGGCACGCCAGACGAGGACGGTGACCATCTGGTCGAACTTGGCGACTCGTTGCTCGGCAACACCGACCCCGAATTCACCGACTTCGTCGTTGATCAGATGGACACCGATGAATACCGGATGGTGCCGTTCCGATCCCCTGCCGCCATCGAGGTGTTCGAATACGCCCGTTCACAGGCTGCCGCCCGACGAGAGCATCCCACCGAAGACATCATCACCCAGCTACTGGCCGACACCACCGACGGCGACCCACTCACCGAACTGGAGTTCAACAACTTCTTCACCCTCTTGGTGGCTGCAGCTAACGACACCACTCGCTACACCATGACCGGCGGCATCCACGCACTGATCTCTCGACCCGACATGATCGCCCAACTCAAGGCCGCACCCGATGACGATGAGCGCTGGATCAGCGCAGTTGATGAGATCCTTCGCTGGACCACGGTCACCACCCACTTCCGACGCACCGCCTCGGTCGATGTCGAAATGCAGGGAAAGCAGATCAAGGCTGGAGACAAGGTCCTGTTGTACTTCGTGTCTGGCGACTTCGACGAGGACCAGTTCGAGAATCCCTACCATTTTGATATTCATCGAGTTTCCAACGACCACATGGCCTTTGGCCGAGGTGGCCCTCACCTGTGTTTGGGGGCATGGCTGGCTCGCATGGAAGTTCGAGTCACCCTCCAAGAACTGTTCAAGCGCATTGATGGAATTGAGCAGGTCGGTGAAGTGAGCAGACTTCGCTCAAACTTCATAGCCGGAATCAAGCACCTCCCCGTCGCCGTCAGCTAGGGGTTCACACTCCCCATCCACGGGCGAGAGCCCAAACGTCGGCAGTCACTGTTCCTCTTCGTCCTCACCTCCAATCGGAGCAAATGAATCATGTCCAGCTTCAACCTCAACGATCCGCGTCGAGTCGACGTCGAAGGCGTCAGCGTCTCACCTGACCACTACATCGGTGGCAAGCGTGTTCCGTCGGCCAGCACTTTTGAGTCTCGGTCTCCGTCGGATTGGGACCGGATCTTGGCCAATGTGGCCCGCGGGGATGCCTCAACCGCCGATATTGCCGTCGGCGCCGCGGTCGAAGGCTTCAAGGTCTGGGGATCGATGACTCCGACGGAGCGGGGCGAAATCATGCACCGCATGGCCGATCTGATCGAAGCCAACAATGATGAGATCGCCATGGTGGAAACCATGGACATGGCCTTCCTCTATGAGTCAATGCGACTGAGACTAGTTGCCCGCGGCGCCACGAACTTTCGGCTCTACGCCGACCTGGCCATCGAGCATCAGGAACGAACCTGGGACGGACGAGGCGGAGCCCATGTCGTGCAGTCCATGCCAGCCGGACCCGCCGTCATCATCACCCCGTGGAACGCACCGTTCATGCTTTCTACTTGGAAGGTCACTCCCGCCCTGGCCGCGGGCAACTCGGTCATTCTGAAACCGGCCGAATGGTCACCCTTGTCGGCCTCCCTTCTCGCCGACCTGGCCGATGAGGCTGGTTTCCCAGCCGGCTCTTTCAACGTGGTGCAAGGAATTGGCGAAGAGGTCGGAGCGGCCCTGGTTTCTGATCGCCGCGTTCGCCGCATCAGCTTCACCGGCTCGCCACCAACGGCCCGCCACATTGGCAAGGCGGCAGCAGAAAACATCGTTCCTTTCACAGCCGAACTCGGCGGCAAGGGCCCACTCATCATCTTCGCCGATTGTGATCTTGATGCCGCTGCCAGCATGGCCTCAGGACAGTTCGATGACTCAGGACAGGTTTGCCTGGCGGGAACGAGACTGTTGGTAGAAGCTTCAATCAAGGATGAGTTCTTGGCAAAGTTCAATGAGCTAGCCGACCAGCATGTCATGGGTGATCCTCGTGACGGTGCAACCACCATGGCCCCCATGGTTCATCCTGACCATGTAGACAATGTCGAGGGATTCGTCGAGCGAGCCAAGGCCAATGGCGACTGTATTGTTCGCGGCGGAAGCCGCCCAAGCCGGTTGAACTACGAGCCGACCTTGATCGAGCCCAAGTCCAACGACAGCGAGGTTGTGCAGTCCGAAATCTTTGGTCCTGTCCTCACCTTCCAGACCTTCGAATCTGACGATGAGGCGATTGAGTTAGCCAACAGCACCGAATACGGGCTCTCTTCACTGATCTTTACTAGCTCAAGCGAACGGGCGGTCCGGGTGGGTCGATCAGTGCGGGCTGGCATTGTTTGGGTCAACACCTTCCTGATTCGAGATCTGACGGCTCCCTTTGGAGGCATTGGCATCTCGGGAATCGGCCGCGAGGGTGGAGCCCATGCACTGGAGTTTCATTCTGATCTGAAAACACTGATCATCAAGGACGGGACAACCCACTAGCAGACTGCCTTCTCGCGGTCAGGATTCGGTCAATACTGACCAGGTCCTGCCGATAGATCCTGGACCTAGGAGTCCAGGACATCGATGGCAACGAACAAATCGACTACCAAAGAGACAAGAACCCCAAGCAGCGGCAGCACTGGTCAACGGAATTCCGGCAAGCAACGCTCGACTCTTGAGTCAAAGCTAGATCCGAAGATGGCTGGCTCGCTGGAGGAGGCAACGACTCTAGTCCCCGATTCGGATGAGACAGAACGGCACCCGCTCTATCAGCTTCGCCTGATGATCGTCGCTTGCTGCTTCATCATCTATTCATACGCCCTAGGTGGCGTAATTTTCGAGCGGACCCAGCTCATTCTCTGGCTCTTGATCACCCTTACCGTCGCCAACGTCGGCAAATCAAAGGATGCAAGACTGTCCGTGCTCCGAGACTGGGCTCCTATCTTCCCGGTCGTGTTTGCCTACGACTTTTCCCGAGGGGCTGCCGACACCCTCGGTTTCCCCACCCAATGGAACCTGCCAGCCGATTTCGACCGAACAGTCTTCGGTGAGATCCCAACCGTCACCCTTCAACGCTGGCTAAACATCGGTGATCAGCCCCAGTGGTGGGAATCAATCTCGAGCCTGGTCTACGTGACCCACTTCTTCGTGCCCTACGTCCTTCTTGCTGTCCTCTGGTACCGAAACCGAGACGTATGGAGCCGCTACTTCCGAGCGTTCGTAATCTTGAGTTTCGCTGGAATCGTTACCTACATTGTTCTGCCAACCGCTCCACCATGGCTGGCTGCGGAGGAAGGACTGATCGGCGCGGTCACCCGCTCCACCAACAACGGCTGGGAGTACATGGGGTTCTCGGTGGCCTCGAAGGTTCTTCACACTGGCCAGGCCTTAGTTAACGACGTTGCCGCGCTCCCTAGCCTGCACGCGGCCTTTTCCGCGCTGCCAGCATTCGCACTCTGGTCTCGATCAAAGCGACCCATTCAAGTCGTACTCATCACCTATCCGTTGGCTATGGCCTTCTCAATTGTTTCTTCAGGCGAACACTATGTCTTCGATGTTCTTGTCGGCTTCTGCTACGCCGGACTATCAGTGGCAGCAGCCAACCGCCTGGTTGATCGAAAGAATCGACGCGAAGTCGCCCTCATCGGCTAGCCACTATCTGACTCGACGGTCCGCCGAGCTATCCGGCTAGGGTCTGGCTTTCGCGTGAGACCCCTAGTCCAACATTTCCAGCGTGCGCAAGACCGTGCGCAAGCTCTTTGCCAGGGTTCGCTTTTCCTCCTCGCTCAGGCCATCGGCGACTCGAGCTTCCTCCGCGTTGAATCGGGGGTATAGGTCGGCAATAACATCGTCCCCCAACTCCGTCGATTTCACCAGAACCAGCCTCTTGTCAGTCGGGTGCGGCGATCGCTTGACATAGCCACGACGCTCCAACGTCGTCATCACCCCGGTCAAGGTCCCCTTGCTGATCCCGGCCTCAACCGCAAGATGCCTGGCCTCTTGTTCTCCCCAAACCCACAACACCCAAAGCACGGTGAAGGCGGTGAAGGAGAGGTCCTGCTCAGCCAAGACAGTTCGTTCCAGGTGGTATCGAGCCTTATTGGCAGCACGAAAGATATTGGAAACTGCAGCGAGCGATGTCAGGTCAACATCAAGGTCACCAACGCGTTCTTGAACGTCGCGCTCGGCACGAATCAGGTCTGTTTTGTCGCTACTGGCAAATCCACCGTTCATCGGTCGTCAATTCTAGGCGAAGATCGGTCGAACTGGGCCAGAACGCGCTGTTCACACTCTGATCCAACGAGGCTTAGGTTTAGATCGCAGGCGGCAGATTGCGTTCCAGCGTTGTACCACCATTCCAAGAGACTCCGACCTCTCGGTAGTACCCGGCGATCAGTTCCTGAGGTTGCAGTCGCTCCAGCTCCTCGGTCGGCGACTCGAACAGCGAAAGGTCGAAGTCGCCAACAAAGGTTCGGCCGATCTCCGCGTCGTAGCCCCCCATGGTGACCAGTTCATCCAGGCTGTCACTACCGTCGGTTTCGATCGCCGGCATCCAACGATTGTGGATCATCGGTAGTGCGTTCACGAACCCCGCATGGTCAGATTCGTCGGTGATAGTGAAGGTAGCTTCGGCCAGACGGCGGTCATAGGCAGCAAGTGTTGCCCCAAATTTGCCTCCGACTTCCAGCCGGGGACCAGCCTTACCAACTGTGACTGGCCGAGTCATGAAGCATGAGCCCATCTTCTTCGGATAGCCCTGATGATTGCCGCGTCCCATGGCGTAGTCACGATCGACCCAAATATTGACACAGCGCGAATAGTGTTCGCCCTTGTACTTGCAGCGAACAACCATGAACACTTCCATGTACTGAGATCGCACCGGATCCAGTAGTTCTTCGAAGGAATCTGAACAGCTCTGCCAGTCAGCCCAGATCATGGCGATGGCTCCTGGGTCATCGTCGGCCAGCTCCAGTGGATCGGGCAGAAGCTCGGCGACGGCGGCCGGGTCCGTCCGGTATTCCAAGGTCATGAGAGCACCCGAGTAGTGCCAGGGCGGATTGGGAACCAGCGATGACCGTCCGGTAGCTGAACGGGGAAACATGAATCCGTGAACTTCTGCCATGTCGTTGCTCCGTTTTCAATTGCGATTGGTAAGGCGATCGGGGAATGCGAACTCAGGTTCAACCGGCGAACCTGCATCTATTGGGCAAAGCTCATCACCCGGTAGGGGTGGAAGTTGGCCCCTTGTGACAATATCGTTTGGAAGCGAACAATTGCCAGAACGATCCGGAGACTTTTTGATGGCTGAGTATCGACGAATCCTGTTAGACGGCTACCCGACTATTACCGAGCGTGACGGCGACAACCTCGTAGCCAACGACGGTCGAGTCGTTGCCATTGATGACGCGGTGCACCTGCCTCCAACAACGCCAAGCAAGATCATCTGCGTTCACCTGAACTACCGCAGCCGGGTTGAGGAGTTCATGACGAAGCTCCCAGCAGCGCCAACCTATTTCCACAAGCCCGTGAGCGCCCTTAGCGCCCACAACTCTGGCATTGTTCGGCCCGAGCGCTGCAACTGGCTCAACTACGAAGGCGAAATCGCCATCATTATCGGTCGCACCTGCCGCAATGTCAGTCCGGAAGAAGTTGGCGACTACATCGCTGGCTACAGCGTCTCCAACGACTACGGCCTGCACGACTTCCGCGACACTGACTCAGGATCGATGCTGCGGGTAAAAGGATCCGACACGCTCTGTCCCGTTGGGCCGGCCCTGGTGACGGACTGGGATTACCACAACAAGCGCATTACCACCTCGGTCAACGGAACGATCGTCCAGGACGCCAACACCAACGAGATGGAGTGGAATATGCACTATCTCGTGGCGGATATTGCTCGCAACATCACCCTAGAGCCAGGCGACATTTTGCTTTCGGGTACGCCCGCCAATAGTCGACCGGTGCAGCCGGGGGACTTGGTCGAGGTCGAAGTCGAAGGACTCGGCAAGCTGAGCAACACCATCGTGGTTGGGCCAACACCCATCCGAGATGACGTCGGCGCACAACCAACCGAATCCGAAGAGGTCATTTCCACCGCTATGGGTGGCGACTGGGAGTTCCGAGGGATCCGATCACCCAAGGGTCCGGGTGCCAAGCACTACGCCTCCAAGCTCGACGAGAAGTAGAGCAACCCCGAGTACTAGCCGTACTCAGGAGCGTGGCTCGCAGATCACGACTGGAATCTCGCGCTCGGTCTTCTTCGCGTAGCCCGCGTATCCGTCATACGCCTGGACTATTCGCGGCCACAAGTCAGCCCTTTCCTCCGGGTTCGCTGTCCGGGCTGACACCAACAGCCCTTCGTTGCCAGCCACTACAAGCTCGGCATCCGGATTGGCGACCAGATTGTTGTACCACTCAGGGTTGCGGTCATCGCCACCCTTGGAGGCCACCAGGATGTAGTTGCCATCTTGCTTGAGGGGTGAGGTCAGCATTGTCGTGCGAGTCTTGCCGCTCTTTCGGCCGACGACGTGGAGTTCAACCACGGGCATCGAACCAGCAGTATTTCCGAAGCGGCCACCTGACAACAGGAGAATTCCGCGATGCACAACATTCATCGTCTTCATTTGCACATCGGTCAGTGTTTCGCTTAGGCCCATGAAACGATCCTAGGCGACAGAATTCAATGCTGAACAGACGAGATGCTCTCGCTACTAGCGCATTGCGAGACTCGGAGGTGTCGCGAATAGTTCGAAACACGGTCACGAACTAGGGTCACAGCATGGCAAACGAGGTACTGACCGAGCGCCGGGGACGGGTGTTTCTGATCACCCTGAACCGTCCAGAAGCAATGAACTCCATCAACACTCCCCTGGCGCAGGCACTCAATGCCGCGCTGGACGAGCTGGACAACGATCCCGATCTCACCGTCGGGATCCTGACCGGGGCAGGCAAGGGATTCTCCGCAGGCATGGATCTCAAGGCCTTCGCCAAGGAGGGTCCGCCAAAAGGGTTGGACCGCTTTTTTCAGAAAGTCTGCGACAAGCCTCTCATTGCCGCCATCGAAGGGTTTGCGCTTGCCGGTGGCCTAGAAATCGCCTTGGCCTGTGACCTCATTGTCGCCGCAGACAACTCGCGTTTCGGTATTCCAGAAGTGAAAGTAGGCCTGTTGGCCGCGGCCGGTGCCTTGTTCCGATTGCCCCAGCGACTTCCCTATGGACTGGCCATGGAGATGGCGCTGACCGGCGACCCCATCGAAGCCGAGGAAGCCCTAGCCCACCGACTCATTGACCGAATGGCGCCGGCCGGGACATCAGTGGACGTGGCGATGGAACTCGCCGAACGGATCGCTGCTAACGCTCCCATTTCGGTTGTGGCATCCAAGAAGACTCTTCGGACTCAGAAAGGTCTCAATCAGGGCGAATTCTGGGACGCTCAACTACCCATGATCATTGAGGTTTTCGCCTCCGAAGATGCAAAAGAAGGTCCCGCCGCTTTCGCCCAAAAGCGGCCACCCGTCTGGACCGGCAAGTAAACCAGCACTCTTCTCGATCCTCAATCAGGTATTGAGCAGGTCAAGAGCATGTTCGATGACCAGGTCGGGTCGGTCGCGTTGAATGCTGTGACCTGCTCCGTCGATCTGGATGTGCGTCACCACCGGATTCTTGATCCGGTCAAAAGACTCCGCCAAGCTCATGGTTCCGACCGTTGGATCAGCCAGCAGGATCCGAGTGCGCATAACAAGTACTTCCAGTAACTCCAGGTGATGGTAAGGAGCGTTGTCTCGCAAACACTGCTCGATCACAAATGGACTGGTGGCGCGAGCCCCGACCGCTTTGCGAAAACGGTCTTCAGGATGCCAACCCGGATAATCCCCTTCGTAGTCTTCGGCACTCGCATTGGGGTCGATCTCCGAAAGCTGATCGGCAACGACCACCTCGAATTCCGGATCTGGGATGTCAAACATCGGGTCGAGTAAGAGTAGGCGACGGGCATTTCCGGTCTGGGCGGCAACGAGGGCCACGATTGGGCCAGCAAGACTGTGGCCGACAATCAGATCCCACGAGTCTCCGAGTGTGGCCAGGTCATTGGCATGGTCGCTGAATCGGTACGTCATGGCCGATGGAGATTGTCCGTGACCCCGCAGGTCAGGTGCCACTACCGAACATCCAGCCTCGGCCAGTCCGGCTCCGACCCGCCACCAGGATCCGGCAACCGAGGACAGTCCATGAACAAGCAGGACCCGAGGGCCACCGGGGCCTCCCCACGCCAGCGTTGCCGGGCGGATCGGGGTACCCGAAGAGGTCGGGGATGAAGCACTCGACATGACAAGAGACTACGACTCAAGCCGCAAAACAACTTTTCGATTCCTCATGGACGGCGCATACAACACCCGACGAGCGCCAGAAACTACCGTTGTTGTCATGAAACGCATTGTTTTGCTTCTCACCTTGGCTCTCGTCGCCGCCGTCACTCCCATCGGGCCCGCTTCTGCCGCGGGTGAAGCCATCTCGACTGTGGCTGGACCGGAAGCCCAGCTCAGCCATCCGGGTGACGTTGCCATCGATCGTGTCGGCAATACCTATATCGCCGACACGAACAATCACCGGATTCGCAAACTCAGCGCAGGCGGAGTCCTCACCACCATCGCAGGCACCGGAACCGAAGGAAGCTCCAACGGAAACGGCAGCCCAACCAGTGCCCAGCTCCGCTACCCAAGTGGCCTCGCCGTCGACCAGGCGGGCAATGTCTATATCGCTGACACCCTCAATCACCGCATCCGCAAACTGAGTGCAGACGGAACCACCATCACCACCATCGCAGGCACCGGAACCGAAGGAAGCTCCAACGGAAACGGCAGCCCAACCGGTGTTCAACTCAGCCGACCCAACGGTCTGGCTCTCGATACTGCAGGCAATCTCTACATCGCCGACACCAACAATCACCGCATCCGCAAACTCAGCGCAGACGGAACCACCATCACCACCATCGCAGGAACTGTCACCCACGGCAATGCTGATGGAAACGGAAACCCGACCAACGTGCAGCTCAACTTTCCCCACGCCGTCGCCGTTGATGCCGCTGGCAATGTCTACTTTGCTGACACCTTCAACCACCGGGTCCGCAAGATCAATGCTGCGGGAACCGCCATCACCACCGTTATCGGGACTGGACACGAAGGACGCACACTGAGTGGCCCAACCCAAACCCGTTTGCGGTATCCGTGGGGCGTCGAGGTTGATCGATTTGGAAACGTCTTTGTAAGCGACACCGTCAACCACCGGATCCTGAGGCTTGATGACAGCGGCAGTATTCTCAGCGTCATCGCCGACTCCGGGGCCAGTCTGCAAAGCCCACGAGGCATCCACGTCATTGATGACGGACCGAACGATCCCGGCCGGCTACTCATCGCCGACACCAGCAACCACCGCATTCGCGAACTCCCCCTGCCCAATGAGCGAGTCCTGCTCGGGGAGTACAAGAATGCCAGCGGCACTCGCGGCTCGATAGCCCGCCTCTATATGGCGGTATTCGGGCGCCAGCCTGACGCCGACGGCTTCGCCTACTGGACCGGCCGGGTTTCCAGGGGACTCAAGCTCGAAAAGGCAACGGAGTCCTTTGTCAACAGTCCCGAATTTATTGCCCTCTACGGGGCGACATCAAATGCTGAATTCGTCGACCTTCTCTATCTGAATGTCTTGGGAAGACCCGCGGATGCCGAAGGTCGCAATTACTGGATCGGTGAACTTGACTCGGGTATGAATAGGACCGAACTAACACTCTGGTTCTCTGAGTCACCAGAATTCAAGGTCGTCACCGAGACCAGTTAGCCAGGCAAGTTGACGAACAGCCACGGAGGGAAAATGAGCGACTTCAACAGATCTGAAGACCATGCGGTGCCTCAGATGCCCCCTGGCTGGTATCCGAGCGAACCCGGCTGGCAGCAGTACTGGGACGGTTCTCAGTGGACCGAGCATCGTAGCCCACTTGCCGTAGCCGGGCCGGGGGTCGCACCCGGTCACCTAGCAGCCATTCCTGCAACCAGTGACGAGACTGGCATCGCGGTACTGGCCCATCTCGGCGGACTCATTGGCAGCTTCTTGCTTCCTCTGATCATCTACTTGATCAAGAAGGATGAGTCACCATTCCTACGCCATCACGCCGCCGAAGCTCTCAACTTTCAGATCACCTTGATGATTGCCTTCACCGTCTCATTCTTCTTGATCTTCCTGCTCGTTGGGATCATCCTGTTGCCGCTCTTGATGGTGGCCAGCCTTGTACTGACCATTGTGGCTGCCATGGCAGCCAACCGAGGCGAGTGGTACAAATACCCGATGATTCTGCGACTCATAACCTGAGTCCTTCCCCAGGCTTCGCTTCTTACTAGGCCGAAGGAGCTCGACGGGCTCGGTCCAGTTGTCCAGCAAGACGTTGCTCCTCGGATGCATCGACACCACCCGGACGTGAATGCAGCAAGGCAAGACGGGCAAGGGATGAGTGGACCCCATCGAAGTGCTTGCGCTGGCTTCGCGAAAGTGAGCTTCGGATTCGAAGCATGTCGCGCCACTTGCTAAAGACCACTACCTCGCCTGGCGTCAAGCCATACCGTTCAGCCAAGAACGGAACCTGGGCGGTGAAACGCTTCTGCTCCCGTCGGCGGAAGACGAACAGGGCAATACCGACCGTGAAGAACAGGATGACAAAAAGCAGGAATGTTAGGCCAACGACAGCCAGGGCCTTGTTCTCATCCAGTCCTTCGCTGTAGGTGATCGAGCCATTCCAAGCCATATGCAAGGCAACAGCAATCACATAGCCCCACAAGATTGAAGGGAATGCTCGCTTGCCCTTAGAGATGGCAAGACCGGCGGCGATCCCACTCCAAACCGTGAAGAGCGGATGGGCGAAGGGAGTGAGAATCGCCCGCAAGACGAAGGTCTGAGCCAGAAAACCGACTTGAGCCGCTGTGGCGAAGTACAACGCATCCTCAATGACCGCGAATCCCAACGCAATCCAGCCCGCATAGACAATACCGTCCATGACCCCGTCGATTTCCTTCCGCCTCACAACCCACAGAAGTCCGGCAGCCTTCATTCCCTCTTCTGCAACGGGAGCTGACACTACGGCGGCTACAGCTTCGCTGGCGACCAAGGCAACAATAGTGTTCGCTATCGAGGCCACAAGGGCGGCAACCGTCACTCCCCACAACAGAGCGTGCAGCCGAGACGACCAGGGTTCTGGCTCGACCCGATCGAGCCATACCAGAACTGGGACAACGATGAGCAGGGGAACCAATCCTAAGAACACGGCAAGCAGGCTTGAGGTGAAGGCAAAAAAGAGCAAGGCCATAACCGTTGGTATCCCGGCAAATACGACCGGCACACTGAGCCACGTTGGTAGCCGCGGCTTCTTTTCGATCGCACCGCTGATATTCGCTGTCCACGCAATGCCGTCCCACCATCGCCAGGATGACTGGTTCCACGGGTCCGGGTACCATCCCGGAGCAGTCTGGGCGGCGCCATGGTGAGATTGAGCACTGGTCACCGGTCCAGTCTCGCCTACGAATCCAGGTTCCGGTGATTCCTACACAGAATCGCCCACCACCGATACGAAGGTCGGCTGTGACCTTTGCCTCTTTCAACCTTCGCCAAGCCGCACGCATCATGACCAGATGTCGCCTATTCAGGAGCTCGATACCCGTGATCGAGACCTGATGGTCGTCGGCGTCGACGGAACACCTGCTTCCGAAACAGCAATCCGCTGGGCTCTAGAGAACTCGGCATTCTTTGGCCCGGTTCAGCCCGTTGCCGCTTGGAGCTTGCCTTGGTGGGCCAGCACCCCGACAATCGTGGGTGGTCAACCAGTCATGACGTCTGAGGACTTCGTGGCCGAGGTCGAGGAAGCGGCAACGAGAGCGCTCCACCTGACAGACCACACCAAGCTTCGGCCAGCACGAATCACTCGAGGGCCAGCCGGACCAACCCTGGTTGAGGCCGCCGAGGGCACGAGCCTCCTTGTCGTTGGGACCCGCGGTCGCGGCGCAGTCGCTGAGTCTGTGCTCGGTTCGGTGAGCTCCTATTGCGCCGCCAACTCGCCGGTCCCTGTCGCCATCATCCCCAATTCAACTTCAGGCAACCCCAGGGCCAATAAAGCGATTGTGGCCATCGACGGATCTCCAGCCAGCATTCGATCCCTCCAATGGGCACTGGACAACCTTCCGCCAGCAGTATCGATAGAGGCAGTCCATGTGTGGAACTCAGCAGCGAATACCTCGCTGGAGTTCACCGCGCTCCCCACCGACCTGATCCGGGCAAATGCCACCCGGACACTGAATCGCGCCATCGCAAATGCTCGCGCCAGTGCTGTCAACAGCCAACGCCTTGTTCGGCCCTGCCCCGAGCAAGGCGACCCACGGACGGTTCTGCGTCACCTGTCCCAGGACACCGACTTCTTAGTTCTCGGCGCTCGAGGACGATCCGGGGTCGCCCACCTCCTCCTTGGATCTGTGACAACTGCTCTGGTTCATCAACCCGATGTTCCAACCATTGTCGTCCCCTGCCTCGAAGGTGAACCCAACAGCGAGGGGAACCGCGCCGCTGGTTAGGACTTTGGACTGGTTAGGACTTTGGACCCTGGAGCGCGACGACGGACTCAATCAACGTTGAACAATTAGGGGCTAGCCAACTACAAAGCCCGGGCGATGCAACTAGTCTGCCTCGGTACCTGGGCCACGAAATCGGGGGATCTCAACCATGTCAAATGATGGACTAATCCGAGTATTCCTACTGGACGACCACGAGATTGTGCGTCGAGGCGTTGCCGATCTTGTCGACAGCCAGGAAGACATGGAAGTCATCAGCGAGGCTGGCACCGCTGGCGAAGCACTTCGGATCGTCGAACAGAGCAAGCCCGATGTTGCTGTTTTGGACGTTCGCCTCGGTGATGGCAACGGAATCGAAGTCTGTCGCGACATAACCTCATCTAACCCAGATGTCGCCTGCTTGATTCTGACCTCATTCTCCGATGACCGGGCGCTCGTCGATGCTGCAATGGCTGGAGCAAAGGGCTACGTCCTCAAGCAGATTCGTGGAAACGAACTCGTCGAATCGATTCGTCGAGTGGCGGACGGCGCAACTCTGTTGGACGCCGCAACCGTGCGGCTCTGCATGCAACGACTCAAAAACAGTGACGAAGGTGTCGTCGATACTCTCACTGCCCAAGAACACAAGATCTTTGACCTGATTGGCGAGGGCTACTCCAACCGTCAGATCGCGGACGAGTTGTTCCTGGCCGAGAAAACAGTGAAGAACTATGTCTCGAACATGTTGTCCAAACTCGGTATGAGCCGAAGGACAGAAGCGGCAGCATTCGCGGCAAGAATCGACGAACGCAATCGTAGGAAATACGATTGACGCGGTGACGCAACACGTCGAAGCCCTTCCCGATGAACAAGAGTTCGCCGCGGCCTACCTTGCCGCTGCACCGGACGCCATCGTGGTGACCGATGAGCTCGGCTCCATTGTCATGGCCAACCCTCAAGCTGAAGCCCTCTTCGGATTCGAGCCCTCCGAACTGATTGGAGAATCAGTCGAGATTCTGGTGCCTCACGAATACCAATCGACCCACCGAGCCCACTGGACTCGCTACCGAGCCAAGCCAACACCCCGCCAGATGGGCGACATCAATAGTCGGGTCAACGGACGACGAAAGGATGGCTCGACCATCGCGGTCGAGATTGCTCTCAGCCCCGTCATTTCCGGCAACGAGCACCGGGTCATCGCCATCATTCGAGATCTCACCACCCGCATTGCTAGGGAGTCTCAACACGAACTCGTGCGGAGGAGTCTGGACACTATCGAAGATGCTGTCTTCATTTTCGACCCCGAGTCGCTCGCCTACTCCTATGTAAACACCGGGGCTGTGACTCAACTGGGGTACTCGCGATCAGACTTGACCAACGGTATGACTCCTCTCCATGTCATGCCGTCCTACACCGAGGCTGCTTTCCGGTCCCACATCACCGAGCTCACCGAGGCGAAAGGAGGTTCCATCTCGATCACCACCGTCCATCGGCGCCAGGACGGCACCGATGTTCCGGTCGAAGTCTTTCTCCAGTTTCCCAAACTCGATTCGACCGACGAAGCAACCATCGTGGCTGTTGTGCGAGATATCACTGAGCGAAAAGCGTCAGAAGATCGGCTGCGCGCCAGCGAGCACGCCTTTCGAACAGCATTCAGTGATGCGCCCGTTGCCATGGTCATTACCCAGGCTGAGGGGAAAATAGTCGAGTCCAACCAGGCCTTCGCTGATCTATTGGGTTGGAGCCACGATGATCTCGGCCTTACGGCGTTGGGCAGCCTCACTGAGCCTGAGACCCCCTTGACTGCCACGCCGTCAGGCCATCCGGTCGATGCGAATGCCTTCAGCTCAGGCCTCAATGCCGAGAGGCGCTACCGGCATCGAGACGGGCACGTCGTCTGGGGGGCTCTCCACGCGGCCGAGCTGCAGTCAACCGACGGACAGACCTATTCTTTGTCCCATATCGTCGACGTGACTCGCCGAGTCGAAGCCGAGCATCAGCGCGACCGACGAGAACAGCTCCTCACCACTCTGGCCGAGATCCGCAAAGCAACCATGCAGGAGACCTCGATCGACGAGGTCCTGGCCATGATTCTGAGCAGTACTGGGCGCCTTCTGGCTTCCGACCACAGCTTTGTTGCCATCCCGACGCATGAGGGAGACCTCGTCTACCGGGCAATGAAGTCATCACTCGGACCGGACCAGTCGGGCAACGTCATGGCTAACTCAGAACTCATCAAGGATGTACTGCTCGGCGGCCAACCCCTGCTCGTCGGTGTCAATGCCGACGGGGGTGGATTCTTGGCCGACACACCCCTAGCCGGCCCTGGCATCATGGTGCCCCTTCTTGCCTCCGGCTCGATTGAAGGTGTGCTAGTAACGGCCCGTCCAACGGGAGCAGAGTTATTCACGGCTGAAGAAATGGCGATCGCTACCTCGCTTGGCTCTGAAACGGCGGTCACCATGGAACTTGCCCGGGCCCGATCAGATCGACGCCGGATATTTTTGGTTGAGGACCGAGAGCGAATCGCACGCGACCTTCATGACGTCGTGATCCAGCGACTCTTCGCTGCTGGCATGAGCCTCAATGCCTCCTTATCCAATCCCGAGAAGCTCGAGTCCAAGGCGACAACGGTGGTTGACGAACTGGACGCGACAATCGATGTGATTCGAGAGACGATTTTCAAGCTGACACAGTCTGACTCATCTTTATCTGGCGAAGTCGGACGAATCGTTGATCGTTATCGGATGATGGGACGAAACAATGTGGCCCTCGAAACTATCGGTGATCTCGATTCTGTCCCGGAACAAGTCGGCGACCATCTGCTACCCACTCTGAACGAGATGTTGTCCAACGTGGAGCGCCATGCCAACGCCTCCACTGCTGCAGCGTCCATCGAGGTGGGCGAGATGCTGGTGCTGACCGTGACTGACGACGGCAGTGGAATCGACCATGACAAACCCCACGGCTTTGGCATCCGAAATATCACCAATCGAGCCGAGTACCTCGGGGGCTCTGTGAAGTTGGGACCAGGGCCTGGTGGAGTAGGAACAACCGCTATGTGGTCGGTCCCACTCCTTAGCTGACTGGAACTGGTTCACCAGACCATCCCACTCAGCTCGGCTTCAGCCCCTTTCGGTTGGCACCACGACGACAGGGCAGCGAGCATGGTGCACTACATAGGTGCTCACCGAGCCCAGCATCAGACCACGAAAACCTCCCAGTCCGCGACTTCCAACCACAACAAGGTCAGCTTCCTCAGACAACTCGATCAGTATTCGGCCAGCATGACCGTGTCGAACCTCAGTCACCAGCTTTGGTGAGAAATCCTCACCGGAGAGCTTCTCCCCGATCGATTCCATGACCTCTTCAACAATGGCATCGGCCGATTGTCTAGCTAACACTTCATAGTCAGCCGGATTCACATATGGGGTCTCCATACCGCCCACGAGGTACATGGACCACGTGTGGACCGCGGTGATGGTGTCTTCTGCACTTGCATGTTCGATGGCCCAGCTGAGGGCTTGCTTCGCTGAGTCCGAACCGTCAATACCTACGATGATTCTTGTCATGTCTTAATCGTCCGCCCAGCAAACCCCAGTGTCTAGAGCCTTACGTCCACAGACCCAGACTTGCTTCGGTCACGAGCCTGAGCAGAAGGAGACTGCAATTCTTGCCTGGCCGCATCAACTCTGTGGCGACTCACTTGGATACGGAAACCATCGAAGATGCTCAAAATCGCCAGTGGTAACTGGGTTTGGCGCCACCTCGCAGCACGGCTCAGACGCTGTCTTGGCCATGAGGGTCCGAGCTTGATCCATATAAGCGGCCAATGGGGTTCCATCGCGACGCCGCCTATGGTCGGCATAGACCATGCCACGATGGTCAAAGCCGATGTCCATCAGCGACATGGGAGGAGTTTTGAGACCGTCTCGATGTCGCCACAGACCACTGCTCGGGTCAAAGTCATACAAGGGCAGCAGGCTTGCACCCTCATTGGCGATCAAGTGGACGGCATCAATGATGTAGCGGGCAGTCTCATCAGTGATGAAATAGTTGAAGTTGACCCTCACCCAGCCCGGCTTGATTCCTTCACAACCACGATCGATTTCTCGCTCGAACTCCTTGGACTGATCCAGATCAATGCCAAGAAGCCTGTGCCCATAGGGTCCGGCACACGAGCAGCCTCCCCTCGACTGGATTCCGAAGACATCGTTAAGCAAGGCGACCACAAAATTGTGGTGCAGGTGGCCACCCCATCCTTCGCGCTCGTGCTTGATTACGAACGAGATGATGGAAAGCCGTTCGGCGTCGCGACTACCGAGAATCTCGATCTTGGGGTTTGTTTCCCAAGAGGTAATTGCCTGGCGTACGAATACCTCTTCCCGAGATCGGATCTCCTCGATACCAACGGCTTCTTTCAGTCCAAACACCAGGCCAGCCCGGATGGATTCAACAATCGCAGGTGTCCCACCCTCCTCCCGATGCTCCACATCCTCCAGATAGCCGTGATCGTTCGGATTGACGAAGCGCACCGTGCCGCCACCGGGTACCGCGGGTACACGGTTCTTGAATAGCTCTCGTCGGGCAACCAGCAATCCCGGAGTTCCTGGACCACCAATGAGCTTGTGGGGCGAGATGAAGATGGCATCGAAATAACCGTTGACACCATCGCCGTCGCCGCCACCCTCCACAGGTGTACCCATCTCGATCTCAACATAGGGGGCAGCAGCGGCGAAGTCCCAGAAAGACAAAGCGCCATGCTGGTGAAGCAGTTGAGCCACCGCCTTGGTGTCGGTCATGATGCCAGTCACATTCGAGGCGGCGGAGAAGGATCCGATCTTGACTTTTCGGTCGGCGAACCTCACCAACTCAGCCTCCAGAGCAGGCAAGCTGACATGACCGTCGGCGTCTTCAGGAATGGTCACGACATCAGCGATTGATTCTCGCCATGGCAACTCGTTGGAGTGATGCTCATAGGGACCGATGAAGACCACGGGCCGACGGTCAGCGGGAATGGTCTCACTCAATCCGAATTCGTCATCCAAGGTCGAAGGAATGCGAATGCCAAGCACACTGATCAACCGGTCAATGGCTGCGGTGCTCCCTGAGCCACAGAAAAGGATGGCATGGTCCTCGCTTGCTCCCATGCACTTGGCGATGATCTGACGGGCTTCCTCCCGAAAGCGAGAGGTCTGCAACCCTGTTCCTGAAGACTCAGTGTGCGTGTTGGCATAGAGAGGCAGAACGACCGATCGGATGTAATCCTCAATAAAGGACAGGGAACGCCCAGACGCGGTGTAGTCGGCATAAATGACGGGCTTGCGACCAAAGGGGCCATCAACCACCTCATCGCGGCCAATCACCGACTTCCGGATGTAGTCAACAAGGGCCGATCGATCGTTCGAACTCATACACCCAGTCTAGATTCAGTTGAGGTGCCGACGATAGGACCAACGGCACTGGTCAAATTTGAGCCCAAGACGGTTAATGAAATGATGGCAACGATCGACCCGAGAACAGGTCTGGAAACAATCGACGAAGATGAGTGTTGGGATCTGGTCGCTGGCAAGCAGATCGGCCGTCTCGCTGTCTCCATCGCCAACGATCCCGACGTGTTTCCCCTGAATTATCGCGTCGACAACAAGACCATTGTCATTCGAACTCTGCCCGGTTTGAAGCTCGCTGCCGCCGTGCTCGGGAATCCTGTGGCTTTTGAGATCGACGAAATACACGAAGAAACCCACACCGGCTGGAGTGTGGTCGTCCACGGTTACGGTCAAGAGATCGACCAGGTGGAGGATCGGCTCCACGCCGAGGACCTCGACGTGAAGCCGTGGGCTTCAGGAGAAAAGAGCCGCTATGTGCGGATCGTGCCCGATCGGGTTTCGGGTAGACGAGTCAGCAACAACGAAGACTAGGTTGGGTTTCATCCCGACAACCAGCCCGCGGTGCCACTCTCGGCCCGACTAACTCTCGGCCCGACTAACTCTCGACCATCGAGAGCCGCATGCCACTTCCCTTGCCGGTTGACCAGTCGGCCAGGAAGGTGAAGCGATCGCCCCGAATGAGGGTCACTCGCCATTCAATCGGCCGTCCGTCATAACAACCGCGCCGTTCCAAGGAGAAGGCAGCGACACCACTCGCAAGTCCAAGCAGTTCACGATCGGTGGCATTGGGAACGACGGGGCTAATCCGTTCCCATCCTTGATTGGGGCGAGCCTGAAGCGTCTGCTCAAGCTCGTCGTACAAGGCGGTATGACTGAAGTCTGTGTCCAGCAACGGCTTGGCTAGTTCGAGTGGTAACCAAACCCGGTCAAGGGCCAAGGGTTGATCATCAGCCATACGGAGGCGGTCCAGCCGAACGAACTGACTGTGCTCGGGAAGCTCAAGCTCCTTGGCGGCACGAGCATCAGTGGTCACCTCGAGTCCGAGAACCTCACTGCATTGGGTGCCACCGCCATCTTCAACCAAACGGAACAAGCTGTACAGCGCGCCTAAGGACTGTTCGAAGTGCCCCTGGTTTACCGTTGTTCCCCGACCGCGTTCTCGCTTCACGATGCCATCAGCATTGAGCCTGCTGACGGCGTGGCGAGCAGTATGACGACTGACCTCATAGAGATCGGTCAGCTCAAGATCAGTTGGGAAACGATCACTGAAATCGCCAGCTTCGAGCCGACGGCGGAGTTCAGCTTCGAGCTGTGCCCAGAGCGGCAACGGGCTTGACCGATCCAATGACTTGGCGCCATCGGCAAACTCTACGATTTCTGACATATTGGAACCATAGCCCGATTGTCCGGACTACCGCCAGGCAGCAGTCCGGAGCAATCGTTCATCTCAGTATTCTCCGACTGGATCAGCAAGCCGATCAGGAAGCGGCCATGATTTCTTGCCAGGCGCCGAAGCCACCGATCAGGTCGGATACATCGCTGAAACCAGCCTGACGCAGCACGCTGGCGGCAATGGAGGAGCGATAGCCACCGGCACAGAACACCACGGTTGGCTTGGTTGGATCAAGCTCATTCAGCCGCGACGGGACCTGGCCGGTTGGGATATTGACCGCATTGCCAATTGTTCCACCTTCCAGTTCACCCGGGTTACGAATGTCAACAACCTGGAGATCAGCAATGTCTTTTTGACGGTCGGCAAACTCGGCCACAGTGAGACGTGAGGCTCTGCCAGTCTCACCAGGATTTGCTGTCATAACGTCATAGGGATCGGCCAAGTAGCCAACGACCTTGTCGAAACCAATTCGAGCCAGGCGATTGCGTGCCTCGACCTCATGGCCGGGATCAACGAAGAGCACGATCGGGGTTTCGGCAGAAACAACGGAGCCGGAGTACTCGGAGTAGCGGCCGTCCATACCAACATTGATGGCGCCTTGCAGGTGGCCATGAGCGAAGTCGTCGGGGTCTCGGCCGTCGAGCACGATTGCACCGCCAGCGACATGATCCTTAACCGTTTCATAGGACAAGGCCTCGGGCACCGAGGTCTCGTCCAGCAACGGACGGTTCTTGCGATTCAAGATGGCGTCATGAACGAAGTATGAAGGGGCGGGGGCCTGACCCTCGGTCACGAGATCAAGGAAGGTGGCTTTGTCTGGGGCAAGCAAAGCGTAGTTGGTCAGCTTCTGAGCGCCAATGGTTGACACGAGCTCGGTGGAGAGGTTCTTGCCGCACGCCGAGCCAGCACCGTGCGCCGGGAAGACTTGGGTGTCATCGGGCAGGGTCATGATCTTGTCGTGCAGGCTGTCATAGAGACTGTTGGCCAGCTCTTCCTGAGTGAATCCGATGGAAGAAAGCAGGTCAGGTCGTCCAACGTCGCCGATGAAAAGGGTGTCTCCGGTGAGCACGCCCCAAGGCTCCTTTGCATCGGCGGATTCGAAGATCACGATGCTCATCGATTCAGGAGTGTGGCCAGGCGTCTGACGGAATTCGAGCACAAGGCCGCCAAGGTCATAGCGCTCGCCGTCCTCGACTCCCATCGACTCAAACTCGGTCTCCGCAACGGCGGAATAAACGATTTTCGCACCGGTGGCCTCGGCCAGCTCCAGGTGGCCGGACAGGAAGTCAGCGTGGAAGTGGGTCTCAATGATCAGCTCAATTGTCAGTCCAGCCTCTTCGGCGTCACGGATGTACTCAGAGACATCGCGCTGAGGGTCAACAACGACCGCACGTCCGGAGGTTTCATCGCCTACGAGGTAGGAGGCGTGTGAGAGGCATTCGAGATAGTACTGATTGAACTTCATGTCGGTCCCTTACTGAGTTTCTACAGACCATCCGGATGAAGTCATGCGAATGGGGCGGAGTGAAATGATATGATTACTAAATGTACGGACAATCATAACGATTCCATACAACTTCGTCAAGGGTGTGTCGCCCGACACCGTTCCCCCACACCGTTGACGAAAACTGGCCACAGGCTGCAGACTTAGCGATCGGCCCAAGCGAGCATGCCGCCGACGAGGTTCGTCACGTCCTCAAACCCATTCTGAACCAGAAACTGCGCCGCCTGGCCGCTGCGCCCGCCGCTACGACAAAGCAAGAGAGTTCGTTTTGTCGAGTCAAGCTCCCCCACCCGGTTCGACAGATCACCCAAGGGGATGTGGATAGCTTCGGGCAGTGTTCCTTGGGCAACCTCGTCAGCTTCACGGACGTCGACCAACTGGGTGCCTTCAGCCACAAGGGCTTGATAGTCAGTGACTGGGTGTTCTTTTACAGATGATTCTTGACTCATGGGTGGTGACTCCTTCAAAGCGAAACCAAGAACCTACCGCGACTGTGGCGCAAAAGTACCCGTGGGGGTATCCTGGATGGATGCGCTTCCCGGAAGAAATCGACCACGATGTCCTCGTTCGCCTCCGTCGAATCGAAGGTCAGGTTCGAGGCCTGCAACGCCTGGTCGAAGAGGGCGCCGACTGCGCGAAGGTAGTCACCCAACTATCGGCGACCAAGGGAGCCCTGGATCGAGTGGGCTTCAAGCTCATGTCCGCTGGCATGCAGCACTGCCTTATCGATACTGACGATGAGGCCCGCGAGAGCAATGTTGCCGAACTCGAGAAGCTGTTCTTGAAGCTCAGCTGATCGAAACATCCATTCCGGAGATCTCCCAGGTTGCCTACTCGAAATCTGGAACCTCAAGCTCATAGATCTCGGCGTCAGCTCCACAGCTTCCACCATCACTGTTGAAGTAAACCCGAGTGAACGACCGATTGACCACCGCCTGGGGCTCAGCCCAGAAACTGTCAGCACAGCTGTAGGTGTGGGCCAGACTTAGGATTCGGTTGGCACCACCAATCTCGACGGCCATGACCTTGTCACAGGTCCACGCTCCAGCATCTGAGCAGTTGAAGGTGGAAGCAATGACCCAACCCGGCTTGTCGTACCCCTTACCCGAAACTTGCACGGAGGTGTTCGCTCCTCCATAGAACTGGAAGAGCCGGGTTCGTCCAAGAGTGCTCAGGTCAACCGAAAGCAACCAGCCAGCATCCTCACTGTTCTCATCATCGACATCAACATAAACCCAGGCATCACCACCGTCGGCCTGGACAGCCAGATCGCCTGGCGAGTCAAGTTGATTGAGTAGGCGCTCATTACCAAGATCGGCGTCCCAAACAACGGTCGCGCTATCGAATCCGGCAACGACGGAGTCACCAGACGGAGTGGCAGAAACCCACCTCACCGCTCCATACCCAGCATCAAGGGTGGTACGGATACCAAGAACCTGATCCGCGGCCAAGTCATAGCTCACGATGCCGATCTCTTGTTCCTCCTCGTTCATAACAATCCAGGCGTACCGATTTCCGTCAATACTGGGAGATCCCCCTGTCTTGTCAGACATGTACAACGCTTCAGGAACAACCGTCTGAATCCGGCCCGTCAGGTCGGCGATGATTGCGTCTTCTCCCGACCTGGCATCAAATTCATAAAGACGGAGGTCACCCACGTAGGAGTTCGGCCCCAGCATGTATCGAATCTTGTTTGGGTCAGTCGGATGCCACTGCGGCTCGGCTCCAGAATGAATCGCCAACGATCGCACAGCATCACCTGAGCTTCGGTCATAGACCCGGTACGCGTCATCACCACCAAGGGTTACGACAAGCGTGCCGTCGGCATTCTCAGTCTGACGCCGACTGCTGGGAATGTGGTCGACCCCTAGCGCCGCGACATCTGTGATGCGCCGAAGGGGGATGCCATAGACCGGGTCCGGGTAAGGGTCAAGTAAGGCTGGCCTTGTCCAATCAAGGGACGGCGTGGCGGCGTCTTGACCCCAGGTCAGCGACGCTTGCTCGCTGGGTTTGCTTTCCTCCGGTACGGATCCAGCGGGAGGAGTCTCGATCACCTGGCCGACGTCTAGGTTGCCAAAGGCGTAGGCCCCGATTCCAACGACGATCAGCGCCACAACAGCAACCGCTGCCCGAGCGCGACGTGACGACGGGGAGAAGTCTGGTACCTCAATGCCGGTCAGGTCATCCTGCAACCCGCGAACCGCGGAGCCCAATTGTTTATCCAGAGGTTCCACCTGTTCTCTCATCTCTCTTCCCCACTCTCGATCTCACTGGTCATCAATCCCACAGGCTTTAATCCTTGCTCCTTCAGTTCTTTCGCCAGGGCGGCCCGGCCTCGTTTGAGATGGGTCTTGACCGTTTCTTCACCACAGCCCATGATTCGGGCGATCTGGGCCAGCGAACAATCTTCCCAATAGTGCAGGGCGATGGCCTGACACTGCCGGGTTGGCAGATCGCGTACCGCTGCCCACACCTCAACAACCCGTTCGCTCGGTCGGATGACTTCCTCCGGTCGCCCCCCAAGCCGCGTCAGCGCTCTTGCCTCGGATCGCAGCTTTCGAAAACGCGACCGAGACTTGTTCACCATGACTCGTCGCACCCAAGCTCCCGGGTCCTCGTAACGGCTGACCTGCTCCCAACGACGGTGGGCCTCCGTCAGCGCTTCCTGCACAATATCTTCGGACAGTCCGCTGGACCCGGTTAGGACGTAGGCAAGTCCAAGCAAGGATCGATAGTCGCGCCGATAGTAGCTGTCGAAACTCTCAATGATCGACAGTTCGGTCGGCTCCTGGCTGCTTCTCATCTGAGTGCTAGATTGAGACTTGTTGCTGGCTGTCGCCATTTGGAACGTTGATCCCACGGGTATAACACTCCTGAGCCAGTGGTTACAGGGGACAAGGGGAACAATTTTCTTTCCTGTCCGGTTGAGAGTCCTGGGCAGCGCCAATCGAAAACTGCTCTACCCCAAGGCTTGGCTCTCATGGTGCGACAATCCAATATTGACAACGACCTGCTTTCGGTCGGCGATCTGGCCCCCTCCATTCACCTGATCGATCAGGGCGGTAAACAGTGGCGTTCCGAGGACTTCATCGGTCGGTCCGTGGTCCTGGTTTTCCACCGCCACCTACATTGACTTCCTTGCGGAGCGCACGCGGTCGCGTTGCAACAACGACTGGCTCAAGAGAGGGCCGATCTGGAAGTAGCTGCTGAAGACTCTGTCGACAGCTCACCGGTTGTCGCCCTCGTTACCTTCACCGATCCCGGCAACCTTGCCCGTCATCAGGAACAGCTTGGTCTTGGGTTTCCGGTACTTAGCGACCCCGATCGAGAGTTCTACCGACTATTCGGATTCGGCCGCGGGTCGGTGCGACGAGTGTGGGGCCTCAAGACAATCAAGCGATACCTGCAGCTAGGCCTGCAGAGCATGAAAGGCCTCCGGGTGCCGTCCGAAGACACCCTCCAGCTCGGTGGCGATGTCGTGATTGGACCCGATGGCCGTATACGTTTCCTCTACCGATCTGAAGGACCCGATGATCGGCCTCTGATCGAAGACATGGTGGTTGCCACACGCTCGTAACGAGATCGTGAGGCCGTTTCATGAACGAAATTGAAGCAGAACAAACCAAGTTTTCCGGACGAGCAGCTGAAACATTCAAGGGAGAACTGTGAAACTCACGACCAACCAGATCGGCTGGGCATTCGTTGCCGGGCAGGCCATCTTGCTTGTCCTACTCATGGTGCTTCCCGGAGCCAGTGACTGGCCTTCCCCATTCCCGCTCTTTCTCCTCGGACGGATCTTGTTCTTCGGCGGCCTGCTCTTGATTGTGGTCGCCTCACTTCGACTAGGAAGCTCGCTGACTCCAACACCGGTCCCCACCAGCGGCGGGCAACTCAAGACAGCAGGCCTCTACAGCCTGGTTCGCCATCCGATTTACACTGGTGTGCTCGCTGTGGTGCTCGGCATCATCATCCGGTCGCGAAGTCTCATCGTTCTGATCGTTGGTGCAGCGACCATCGGCTTCTTCTATGTGAAGTCCAGCTGGGAGGAAGGTCAGCTTCGTCGCCGCTATCCGGAATACGGAATCTACGCCTCGACGACGCCCCGATTCGTGCCACGCCTGGGTCGGAAGCGCTCATAGACCATCGAGCACTTCAACTTGCCAGCTGCTCCTCTACCGTGCTGCTAGTGACTGAACGTGCCCTTCTTGATTCGCTGGGCTTCCATCATTTCGATCTCATGAGCACCAGACACGACAATCTTCGGGTCAGGGACAAAGTCAAGATCAAGGTTGCGATCCTCAAAGTCAACAGCGTTCAGAATGACACGCATGGCATTGAGTCGGGCTTCATGCTTGTCTTTTGAGCGGACGATGGTCCAGGGAGCAACGTTGGTGTGAGAACGTCGCAGCATCTCATATTTTCGCTCGGTGAATTCTGTCCAGAACTCCTGCGCCTGCATGTCGATCTCGCTGAGCTTCCAGCTGCGCAAAGCATCATCACGACGACGCTCAAATCGGCGCTGCTGTTCTTTCTTGGTTACCGAGAAGTAGAGCTTGACCAAGATGGTTCCTTGACGTACCAGGTCTTTCTCAAAGCCAGTGACTCCCTTGAGGAAGTTTCGGTGCTCGTCGGGAGTGCAGAAACCAAAGACTGGTTCGACCATGGCCCGGTTGTACCAGGATCGGTCGAACAGCACGATCTTGCCACCAGAGGGAAATTCGGCGACGTAGCGCTGGAAGTACCACTGGGTGCGCTGTTCTTCGGTTGGACGGCCTAGTGCGACTACTCGATAGTGCTTCTCGTTCATGTAGCGGGTGACTCGGCGAATAGTCCCACCCTTCCCGGCAGCATCTCGGCCTTCAAACAAGACGATCATTCGCTGGGAGTTGGCTTCCAGATGCTGCTGAAGTTTCAGCAGCTCGACCTGGTACGGACGAAGGTCTAGCTCTTGTTGCCTTCGCCGAATAAGTCGTTGCATTTTGGGATCAGAGATTGCTCTCACACCCGCCTCCTTGTTTGATAAAAGCCGTTCGCCCAGCCCTCTCTCAGGTCGGCAGCTCGACGCCGCTTTCAAGGTATGTCACCCTGGTTTCTCACAACAGAGCATTTACTCCCGATTGGTTCACTATGAGTGACAAAAAGTCCACGCTTCCCTCACCGACAGCGCCCGAGAATCTGACCAAAAGCGGGCGCTTGAAGAGGGAGTACTACGAAGAGGAGCTTGCTCGCCTTCAGGGCGAATTGGTGAAACTTCAGGCTTGGGTTGATCAGGCCGGTCTCCGGGTTCTGATCATCTTTGAGGGCCGGGGCTCAGCAGGCAAGGGTGGAGTGATCAAGCGCATCAATGAACGTACAAGTCCTCGCATTGTTCGCACCGTCGCCTTGCCAAAGCCCAATGACCGTGAGCGAACTCAGTGGTACTTCCAGCGCTACGTTCCTCATCTTCCCTCTGCCGGCGAGGTCGTCATGTTCGACCGATCCTGGTACAACCGCTCCAACGTCGAATGGGTGATGGACTATTGCACTCCTGAGCAGCACCAGGAATTCTTGCGCACCTGTCCAGACTTCGAACGCATGCTGGTTCGCTCGGGAATCATCATCCTGAAGTACTGGTTCTCGGTGAGCTACGACGAGCAAGAAAAGCGCTTCAATGCGCGAAATGAAGAGCCAATCAAGCGCTGGAAACTGTCGGACATCGACTTAGAAGAGCATCGTCTGTACACCAAGTACTCAATGGCCAAGGACACCACGTTCCAGTACACCGACACCAAGCAGTCGCCATGGTTTGTTGTGCCTTCAGATGAGAAGCGGCGGGCTCGACTGAATTGCATCAGCCATATTCTGGATTCGATTCCTTATGAGGATGTAACTCCAGACCCAGTCGTGATTCCCGATCGGGAAGATGTGCCCTACATCCGGCCGCCAATGCGTGAGCAAACCTTCGTTCCATTGAAGTACTAGCTGCTTCGAGTTCGGTACTCCGTCTAGGCCGTCAGCGCCTGCCCAATCAATTCCTGAATAGCCGAGACGTCGGCCCATTCGATGACCTTGGTGTTGGCCGGGCCAGCATTGTCCAGGCGTCGTCTCCGCATTGGCCGTAGGTCAACAAGGGTCATGCCGCGGGCTGGGCCTTCGCTGAGGATGATCTCAACTGGCCGTCTGACGCCAGCCAGTAGTTCGGGGTGGGTAACGTGAAGTACGGCCAGGGCATCGTGAACTGCTGCACCCGCCAGGGTCGTCATCTCTCGCTGGCGGACTTCGTAGTAGTCCAGGAGATCGGCGAAAACTTCCATCTTCGTGCCCTGAGTTTGCTGGCGTAGTAGTTCGATCCAGGGTCGGTCCAATAAGACGGTGTGGGTGACGTTCAAGCCAACCATCACCAGGTTGGGGTGTCCGGCGGCGAAGACGATGGCGGCGGCTTCGGGGTCGACCCAGGAATTGAACTCTGCGCCGGGGGTGGTATTGCCGCCGTTACTGCTGCCGCCCATCCAGGAGATTTCGGAGATCTTGTCGACGATGTCGGGAGCCTTCTGGAAGGCCAATGCGATATTAGTCAAAGGGCCGGTAGCGACCAGCGCGATTCCTTCTTCGGCCCGGACAGTCTCGATGATCCAGCCAACGGCATCATCGGAGGTTGCTGGTCGTGACGGTTCTGCCAGGCGAACCGAGCCAGTACCAAAGGGACCGTGATACTCGGTGGCACGGTGGTCCAAGGAGCCGCTGAGCGGCAGGTCATGACCCGCGTGCACTTCGAGTTCAGGCACAGCCAGGATGTCGCACAAGGCGAGGGCATTGGCCGTCGTGTGTTCTAGTCCGACATTGCCGCCAACGGTGGTGATGCCGACCACATCGGCGTGGCGCACAGCTAGGGCAATGGCTACGGCATCATCCAGGCCGGGGTCACAGTCAAGAATGATTCGAGGTTTCGGGGTCCTGTTGCTCACCACGGGAAATCTAGCTGCCCGAGCTCAGGACCGGAAGCAATTCTCTGGTGTCGGGTCAGTGGTTGAGAAGTGTTCGCAGGATCACTTCCACTTGTTCTGATTGGCCAATGCCAATGACACCAAGTTGATGGACGAGGCGCATCAGGTTGACAGACCGAATCAGCTCACACTGAACGAAGCTGGTCTCGTCCAGGCCCGTCTCGGATGAAGCTTCAATCTCGACATGAAGTGACAGCCCCCGATCTGTGGTGGTCAGGGGCACAAGAATCACAAACGGAAAACTGGGACCAAAAGTGATGGGTGGGCCGACCACTAAGGCTGGACGATGAAAAGCTGGCTCCCCGGGGTCCGGGTCACCAAAGTCAACCAGCCAGAGATCGTCAACCGAGGCCATCAGTCACCGAAGTCGTTTGTGCCTCACCGACATAGTCGTTCCACGCAGCTGAGTCCTGGCGAAGTACCGTGATCTCACCTGCTACCTGGTGAGCAAAGCGCTGTCGTCGGAGGGCTTCGGCAGCATCTCCGACTGTCTCAAGGATCGAGTTTCCGCTCGCTCGACTCAGCTCCACAAGGCGAGCGTGAGTCTCCGTGTCTACTCGAATGGTAGTGGTGGCCATGTGTCCATTCTAGACGATTAACCACCCGTCGTCTACTTTTTGTCTACAGCAGTAACCGTTTCGATCAGGCGAGGGCCCTGCTGCTACCTTGCGCTCATGGCTAATCCCAAGAAGGACAGCTCACCCCAGTACGAAGCCTTGGCCGAGACCGTGCAGAATGAGCATCCTGACATCGAGTCTGGCTCCCTGTTCGGCATGCCTTGCTTGAAGGCTGGCGGCAAGGCCGTCATCGGATCCTTTGACGGCGGCGCCGTGTTCAAGCTGGAAGGCGATGCCCACACCGAGGCGCTGGCCTTGCCCGGCTCGGTCTTGTTTGATCCATCAGGAAAGGGCCGAGCAATGAAGGCATGGGTCGTGGTGACCAGCGGTCATGAAGACCAATGGCCAGCACTAGCCGCCAGTGCCATCTCGGCGGCCAGTTTCTGATTACGGAGATGCCTTGCCAAGAGCTTTCTGGGTTAGACGACCACTAGCTGGTCGTTGAGCCCAGATAGTTCATTCAAGACCGATCCGGTCGGCGAGAGCTTTCCAATAGCGACGCCGAAACGTTCGGGCCGAAACAGCAGAGGCGACTCCGACGGTCAGGACCGCCAGTAGCGGCCACTTCAGACTCCCCAATCCGATGACAGCCAGAATCGGGATCAGGAAGAACAGCGGAACGCAAAGCCAGGCAGCAATTGCTGCCTGGCGGGAACGACGGAGGAGCGATCCCGCCTCGCTCTTGGCGTGCTCAACCAGGAGACCCGATTGGTAGCCAGCACTCCATTCGCCAGTGATTCGACCAGGGGTCCATCCAAGCCGGGTCAATGCGTCGACCAGCTGGCCGGGCTGGCGTTCAACCATGGTGACTCCGCTGACCAATAAGCGGCGGTCGGGAAGGCAGTTTGCCGATGAGGAGATTTGGGGCGCCCAGGACAGAAACCAATTGATTCTTGGTGCCAGAACAAGACGACCGAAATCGAGCTCGACTGTCGGGTCTGGGCCATCATCAGCCAGAGACAGGTGGGCAACGCCGATGGTTGCTCGCTCGGGTAGCGCCAAATACTGGGCAAGAGCATCATCGGTGCCTCCATCATTGGAGAGACTGTTTGGCTCGACGAGCGAATCATCCTCCTCACCCCAATCCTCATCAACCAGGTCCATGCTCATCGGGGGTCCTGCTCGGAATGAACCGTTTGGCAAGATCCACGGCTTACGACCGAAGAGCATTCCCACCCGGATCTCAATGACAGACTCTCGCACCACAACACTGAATCGACGACGCCGGGTAAGGGTGCCCCGAAGCTCGACAATCTCGGAGTCTTCCGCCGTTGGCGTCATTTCATGCATGACAGCTGGCGTATTTGCCAGGTGTGACCGAAGTGTGGCGTTTAAAGTGGCGAGTGAAGTGCGCTTGATCAAAGAAGCCAACGGACGCAGCGACTTCTGCGATTGGCGAGCCTTCCAGCAAGAGCGAGCGAGCGGCCTCAACCCGTCGAGCGATGACGTAGGCGTGCGGGCTCACGCCAAAGGCGGCGGAGAAGCTGCGGATCAGGTGAGCCTTCGAACGGTCCAGGACACGGGCGGCCTCAGCCAGGCTCAACGACTGGACGATGTTCTCATCCAACAATTCACGAAGTCGAAGAGCAATAACAGGCTCGGGTGGGCGTTCTTGATGATCCACCGATCGAAGGTGTGTGCCGAGACGGTCCTGGATCAAAGCCAACCGCCACTCACTGTCCAACTCCTCCTCGCCGGTCATCAACGAGTCATGCAGACCCACCAGGGTCTCACGCAGCTCAGCATCGAAGATATTGGTCTTATCAACCGCAGCCCCAATCATGTCCAGGTCGAGGAAGGACTCATCGAGATAAAGCACCCGCTTCTTGAATCCTGGGGCTCCAGGAGCACGTCGGCCATTGTGAATCACTCCCGGGGGAAGGATGGCGACGGCATCGCCGAGAGCACCGCATTGGCGACTGTCCAGGTCATAGCGGATGGCACCATGATCAACGATCAGCACTGTCCAGGTGTCGTGACAGTGGGCCGGGTAGGAGTAGTCAGAGATCTGGGCATGAAAGACCTCGGCTATACCGTCGACCTTGGGTCGCCACGCCTGCACATGACAGTTCTTGGGTAGTGATGCCTCCACATCATCAACGTACAAGACACTCCTACCAATCGATGTCACTGTTGTGCAATGGAATCTGTCTCACCCATCAATATCGATCAAGCCTTGGCCTCGTTCAAGGACATCTACAGTCCGAGGATTGTGGCCAAGATGAACGACTATGACGTTCGGGTCGCTCATGTGAAGGGGGATCATGTCTGGCACAGCCACACCGACACAGACGAGTTTTTCTTGGTTCTCAGCGGCCAGTTCAACCTCGCTCTTCGCAATGCAGACGGCACCGAAACTTCGGTCGAGCTCCGCCAAGGAGACACCTATGTTGTACCCAAGGGAACCGAACACAAGCCATCATCGCCCGGCGGCTCCATCTTGATGTTCGAGCCTTCAGGTACCTCAACCACCGGAGACAACTTCGATGGAGAGCTGCCTGACAACGTGGACAGCACAACTGGTCATCAGCTCTAGGCCTGTTCGGACGGACCGTGCCTAGGGGTGGAGCTTGAGCTTGTCAAAAACCTTGTCCACCTGCTTGGCCTCACCGGCAACGGCGAAGCCAGCTAGTACTAAGTCGGCTGTGGACACAGCAAGTACGGCGGCACGATTGTCGTCATCGTTCATGGTCGAGAACATGTCGTCGGTATAGACACTGACCAGCACCTCACGGCCGAGGCCACGCTCGAATGCTCGTCGTAGGGCAGTGGCATCACCGGAGAAGACGCTCAACGGCAGGCCAAGAATCGGCGGATATTCCTGACCCGAGGCGTCGACGTACTTCTCTCCAAGAACATGTGGCTCTGCCGAGGCAAGGCCGCTGGTGACAAAGCCGGTGACGTTCAGCTTCTGCCATATGGCGAGATCGTCTCGGACAGCTACCGCTAGTTTCCAGTTCATAGCCAAATTTCACCACAGGGACCGCACGATGTCTTGTACAAAAGTGATGCCTACTAGAGGGCCGGTACACAGCTACGGCCTTCACGAGGCCAGCCTGGCTACGTTCTTTCGAATCTTCGGAGATGTCCGGCCGATCAGCGATCTACCCCAGATCTTCGGAGATGTCCGGCCGATCAGCGATCTACCCCAGATCTTCGGACAGGCGGACCCGGCCAGTCACTGATCAGTGACAGAATGATCCGATGCCCGCCGGTCTTGATGGAAATCCCGACCCTGTCATCTCGTCCGAGCGAACGAGACTTATCGCCGATGTGGCCAAGCTCATCGATTCCAAGCAACAGGCCGGTCGCCCGATGTTGATCGCTATTGACGGTATTGACGGAGCAGGAAAGACCACCTTCGCTGACGAGCTAGCAGCAGCGGCTCATGAGATGAGCATTGTCCGGGCCAGCATCGATTCGTTTCACAACTCACGCCAGGTCCGCTGGCAGCGGGGCCGGTCCTCACCGCTTGGCTTCTATCTGGACTCACACAATCTCGATTCGTTGCGATCGGAGCTCTTGGACCCATTTCGGGCCGGCGCCGGTTCGCCCTACCGAACTGCGGTATTTGATGAGCCATTGGATGCACCGATCGAATCAGGTCAGTCGACCGTTTCGACCCAAGACGTACTCATCTTCGACGGCATCTTCCTGCAACGCCCTGACCTCGCCCATTATTGGGATCTCACCGTGTTCGTGGACGGTCAGAAGCGGGTCGATCTAGGTCGCCTTGGCCTGGTCTTGGATGAGCTGCCGGATGATCCAGATCAAGCCACCATGCAAACCATGGAGTGGGCCGAACGTTTCGAGCGCTACCGCTCAGGCATGCGCTACTACCTGGATCTCATCAACCCGGCCAACCGTGCCGACATCCTGATCGACAACAACGACCTCACTCGCCCACGTCTGCTGCGACCATCTTGAACACAAGAAGTTCCCCCCGCTCGTCTTCGCGCGCTCCCTCTCGTCTGGGCGTCCCCAGTATCCGGAAGATCCCAAGCGCATCAGCTGGCTCCAAAACGCTCAACAGGAATCGTTCAGTCTCAATCGGGACCAGTGCCATTGGCCGGAAGGAATGACTAGCGGGTAAAGATTGAGGTCAGCAGTTCGTCGATGTCCAGGGGCAGGCCTTCGCCAAGTCGCCCGAGGGTGGCGCCAAGTTCGACTTCGCCGCGCTCGATGGCTTCGATGTCATCAACAGAGACGTTGATTTCTTGGGAGTAGTGGGCAACATCGAAACCAGCATCACTACGCGCCGTCATCGAAACCACGGCAGCAACTGGATGGGTCACACCGGAATCGTAGAGACGGTCAACTTCTTGCTTGAACATCTTGATTCGTAGCTGACCACTTGGCTCCACGGGTGTCATAGCATCAGTCTAGAACCCGCAAATCGCAAACTAGAGGGTGACCCAGCCTTCGGGTGGTTTGCCCTTGCCCGGGTGCAACTCACCACACTTCCCACACGTCCGAGCAGCTGGGTCGTCGTGGAACTGGTCATAGACCACCGGCAGCGCATCGACAATATTACTGGACGGGCCAAGGTCAACTTCGATGCGATGCACCCTTTCGCCACAGTTGAAGCAATACCACTCGAACCCCTCTTTCATACCTGCCATTCGCGGCGATTCGACCACAATCCCGATCGAGCCTTCTTGGGGCCGTTGGGGGGCATGTTTGGTGTGGGAGGGAAGGAAGAAGACCTCACCCTCACGGATGGGAACATCGTAGATTTCTCCACCGTCGGCGATCTTGAGGACCATGTCACCCTTGACCTGGTAGAACCACTCCTCCACCGGATCATCATGGAAATCAACACGAGTGTTTGGCCCCCCAACGACCATGACAATCATGCCCGAGTCTTCATGAAGGAGCTTGTTGTTGACCGGCGGTTTCAGCTGATCTTGGTTGGCGTCAACCCAGCCTTGAAAATCGAATGCCTTCAGTTTTGGATGAACGTTCACGATCTTCCTTTCGAGTAGCCGGTGACAGCTAGCTAGGCGCTACGAAGCTGTCAACCAGGACGGCGAAATGGTTCGACGTAGCTTGCAAGCGATTTGGCAAAACGGCCTGATATTCGCCTGATTCATAAATCTCTTTCGCCCGCTCCCTCGACTCAAATTCAAGGACGACGGTCTGATGTCCGGCATCGCCTTCCAAGGTTTCGGACTTGCCATCGAGAACTCGAACCGTGCACTCGCTTCCAATGTGAAGCGACGGGCCCGCCGCCTTCTGGTACGTCTTGTACATGTCACGGTCTTCGATGTTGTAGTTCACGATGAGATATGCAGCCATGACCTCTGTCTAGCACGAACTATCGAATCAGACCGAATGAGGTTGCCCACCTAGACTGGCAAAAATGGCCAGGCGGGGATGGCAGCTGGTTGAAGTATCGGTCCGTTCAAGTCATCGGGACTGGCTACAGATTCTGGCTCGCACCCCCAACCGCAGCTAGGCCACTCCGACCAACAATGAGACCAGGGCGGAGGTTGCTAACGAAGGTCGGCCACCGAGGTCAGACTTCGCCCAGCAAAGCCATGTCGTTCGTAGAAACGTTGTGCATCCTGGTTGTTGATATAGGCCGTCACCACTGCTTGCACACAACCTTGCTCCCGACCCCAATCCAGGAAACGTTCGGTGAGGAGATCTCCAATTCCTTGGCCGCGCAGTTCGGGTTCGACACGGATGCTCTGCAATACCGCGAACCGGACCGACAGTCGGGTCGGTGTCGACTCGCTGAGCAGGCCAACGAGGTGGCCCACGACATTGTCTTCTTGGCATGCAACCAGAAGAAGGGCGGCCGGATCGTCAACCAGGTCCCGGTAGTAACTCAAGCCTTCCCTATCGGGCCAGGCCACATCAGCATGTTCGTCATGAGTCCCGGCGTCTTCTGCAAACAGGCCATCTACCGAGTGAACGACTGCTTCAAGGTTATCCACACCAGCTACGCCTATCTCAATCATGAACACAAACCTAGTAGCTCGCACCCAGTTGCTCGTCTGATTCCCGCCAGACTCATTTCGCCGATGGCCATATCGTTCGACATGGAACAAATCCCCTACCACCTCGTCCCAATCAGTCCGGCCGACGCCGATCATCTTCGAGCACTCGGGGGCCCGACCTACATCGCAGACTCCAACCCTGGATATCCATGCCGCCAGTGCCTTCGAGATGCGGAGGTCGGGGAGACACTTGTTCTTACCAGCCACGATCCGTTCGACAGGATCTCTGCTTACCGATCTGCGAGTCCGATCTTTCTTCATGCCTCCCCTTGTATGACTCCGGACCAGGAGGGAATGCTTCCACTACAACTCACAGTGCGAGAGCTTTCCGTGCGCTCCTTCGATGAGAATGCGCTCATGATCGATGCTGCGATCATTGATGGAGGCAGCCTGGACGAGACCATCAACCGCTTCTTCACCAATGCAGAATCTGAGTTCATCCACGTCCACAACGCGAGCCGCGGATGCTGGGCCGTGACCGTGCATCCGGCCAGTTGACGAGTGCTGATCGAGCCACTTGAGATGGGCGACAGAATCCGCGACAATGATGGGCGACCTAGAGCCACCGGAGGCCTGCCACAATGTCACCTGCTCCCCCCACAACTACTCTCGTCACCGAAATCCCGGCTGCCAGCCACGAAACCACACTGGCCCACTTCGCTGGCCTCTTGGCTATGGAGACCGACTGTTGGGATGTGCATGAGTCCTTGGCCGCCGGGCCAGTCGACTTCACCCTGCTGGACGTTCGAGGCAAGGGCGGTTTCGACGCTGGCCATGTCTTGGGTGCCACCCACTTCCCTCATCTGGACATGAACGAAGAAAGCTTGGCCGACTACCCCGAAGACACCCTCTTTGTCGTGTATTGCGCTGGCCCCCACTGCAACGGAGCGGACAAGGCTGCCGTTCGACTATCCCGCCTCGGTCGATCGGTGAAGAAGATGATCGGCGGCATTGAGGGATGGAAGGACGAGGGTTTCGAAATCATCAGCTCGTGACCTGATGATTGGTCAACGAACCAATGAACCCTCTACGCTGAGGGGATGTCACCAGACAATGACCCAACCCAACAAGCCCAGGATGTCGCCAGCGAGCTTTTCGAGAAGTACGGAGCCGAGTTCGGCCCGAGCCTTGCGGGCTATCGCGGCCACGTCCATCGGGTCATCGCACTCACAGCCAAGCAGGTCGAGCTGGACAGTTCGTCTGCACAATTGCTTGGCATAGCCGCCTTCTTCCATGACGCAGGAATCTGGATGGATGGAACCTTCGACTATCTTCCACCATCTACCAATCGGGCCATGGAGCATCTGACCGCCATTGGTAACGACCACCCAGCTGACGCCGACCTGGTCCGAGCCGTCATTGACGAACACCACCGGCAACGACGAGCCAAGCACGACAATCCGCTGGTCGAAGCTTTCCGACGAGCCGACCTGACCGATGTCTCCTTCGGGCTTGTCTCCAGTCCAGGAACGCGCCGAAGCGAGTACCGCTCCTTGCTCAAGCAATACCCATCGGCTGGCTTTCGTCGCGGGCTTGTTGCTGTCTCCGCCAAGTGGACTCTACGTCATCCTCTCAATCCATTCCCCATGATCAAGATCTGATGGCTCGGCCCTCCATTGCAACCGCCCGACGCGAACAGATCGTGTGGGGCCTCTATTCATGTCTGGCCCAGTCAGACTTCGGCCGGGTGACCATCAAAGACATTGCCAAGCAGGCCGACGTTGCCCCCGGCATTGTCCACCACTACTTCACCAACAAGGACGAGATCTACAGCGCCCTTTCAACCTCGATGCGCGACCAGTACGAGACCCTTCTCGATAAATACCTCGCCGACCAGCCAGCCTCCAGCAACCGTGCCGACGCCACGCTCGACTTCATCATCGACCAGTTCATCCTCGATCGCGAACTCAACCGAGTTTTCTACAACCTGGTACTCAAATCACTGGAGAAGCCAGATGTTCGCGAGCCGCTACAAGGCCTACTCGATCGATATAGGGATCGCCTCCACCAAGAATTTCTCGACACGCCAGGCACCGCTATCATTGCCCAAATAGAGGGCCTCGCACTGCAGCATCTGATCGATCCCGAGCGATTCAGCCGCGATGAATTCCTGGCAATTCTTCGACCGCTCCTGGGAATTGACCCACACTAACCTCGACGCTTCACCCCTTCTGGCTGACTCCGGCAAGCACAACCTCGGTCGCCAGCTACACCATCTCTGCCTCGGCCAGTCACTACGCCTGGGCCAGCAAGCTCATTCGTAAATGGGCCAAGACCGTCAAGTAGTCGGGACAGACAGCTCAGGCTCAATCAACCCGGCCGTTCGTTCGTTTCGGAAGGACCAGAGGAGTCCGACCAGCACTACACCTGTGACCACACCGATACTCAGCCAAGGTTGAAGATCCTCAACATAGATGCCAAGGAAGAACACTCCGATCAGGGTAAGAGCGAGGATGATAGGGACGACAAGGGCGACCGGTTCAAGGCTCTTCTGGTCGGCGAAAAGGAAGACGAGCATGGCCGCTCCCAGCCCCAGAAATGGGAACAAGATGACGGAGACAATACTGATCGGGCCTAACGCAAGCACAGCGACGAATAGAAGTTCTGGTCGTGATCGATAGAGAGCAACGAGGATGAGCACGGCTGCCCCCACAAAAGGTGACCCGAATCCGACCGAGGACAGCCAGCCCTCAGGACCGCCCGACTCTCCGGCGTAGTAGTGAAATACCATGATTGCCACCCCGCCAGCCAGAATCAGCCACGCCACAAGTACGGCCAAGCGTTGGCTTTTCACCCGACCACCATACTCTCAGTTGAGCATTTGCTCAAATACCCTCTTGGGTTACGGAGTGGGGGCTAACCCTGCAAGAATGCAGGCCATGACCGAGAGCGACACAGTCGGCCTTGGATCGGCGAACTCCCGGCTGGCCCAGATCACTGCCCTGTTCCAAGCCAACGCGGATGCCGTCTTCAACGTCGCCTATCGGATTGTTTGGAACCGAGCCGATGCGGAAGACGTGGTCCAATCGACCTTCATCCAGGTCTATTTGAAAATGGATCAGTTGGAAGACAAGAGCAAGGCCAGGAGCTGGCTTCTGCAGATTGCCTACCGTCAGGCCCTCAATGTGCTGCGTCGCCGTAAGGATCAACCCACCGACCCCACCGACCTGCCCGACCGATTCACCTCTCACGATTCAACCGCCGAGCCAGCCCTGCGGAACGATCTGCGACTCACGATCCAGACAGCCATCGATAGCTTGCCCCAAAACCTACGGATGGCCGTGGTCCTGCGTGACGTCGAGGGCCTTCCCATGCGCGAAGTTGCGTCCGTTCTCGACATCGGACAATCGGCAGCCAAGATGCGCGTTGCTCGAGCGCGCGAACAACTACGAACCGAACTGTCCGGACTGATCTAGCCAGACTGATCGATCCGAACTGATCGAGCAACCCCACTCCAACCAGCCCGACCAGAACCTCGCGAAACGGAGCCAGAGAACCATGGAATGCCACGAACTCGAAGCCAATCTCACTGAATTCCTTGAGGGTGAACTCAACCCTCAAGAAGAGCAAGCTGCGATCGAGCACCTAGCCACCTGCCAGCACTGCGAAACGATTCTGGCCGAAACCAAGGCCGTTGTGGCCACGACCGCCGAACACGGTGGCGAGAAACTGGACCCCGAGGCACGAGAGCGGGTCTTCCAATCCATTCTTGATAGCTCGGACTACTAATCGAACGACTGATCGACCATCTCGGTTCACACGAAATCGACGGCATCGTTTGGAGCCTAACGATATGACCTTGGGCCCTTTCTAACCGCCCAATTACTGGTAAAGGTAAGGGTAGGAGTGGCGAGCAGCCACCCGTAGAAAAGGACCCACCATGTTTAAGGAAATTGTCGTACCCCTGGACGGATCTGATCTTTCCGCCACTGCCCTTCCCATTGCAGCCAAAGTCTGCCGTGCGAGCAAGGCAAAGCTCAACGTCATCAGTTTCGCTTCGGAGAACGAGGTCGACTCCCGTCGAATTCGAGTCGAAGATCAGGTAGCAGTAGCCAATACCGTTGGCATCGACACCACCGTGATGATCGTGACCCCTCAGGAAAGCATCGACTTGGAACTACAGACCATCATCGACGGTCTGGACAAGGTCCTGGTCTGCATGACCACCCACGGTCGCAGCCGCTCCGAAGCTCTCGCCGGAAGCGTGGCCACCAGCATGCTGCAACACGTCAAGACACCAATCCTTCTGGTTGGCCCCGACTGCGATACCGACGCCTTCGAACCGGACGGACATCTGGTGGTCGCCATCGACGGAAGCCGTACTTCTGAGACCGTCATTGCCCCCGCAGTGTGGTGGGCCCGAGAGTTTGGAAGCCCATTGGAGTTCGTCACCGTGCTCGAACCATCACGGGGAAGCACCATGGGCGAATCAGTTCAAGTCGAACGCCAGGCTCGTTCGGCTCAAAAAGAGCTCGGCAAGCTTGTGAACTTCGAGGTCCTACATGGCAAGAAACCAGCCAAGGTCTTGTTGGAGCGCCTGGACTCTTCCGGTGCCAAGATCATGGCTATGGCCACCCACGGCGCTACCGGCCTGTCCCGAGTGGCGACCGGCAGCGTCACCAGCAATGTGGTCCGCCACGCCAAGTGCCCCGTCATGGTCATGCGGCCGACGCCATAGGCGACGGCTCCGCCTGTTCGACCAGGTCGGCGAAGTTAGATATCTCTTCACAACGCTGGCACTTCCATCGGTATCCATACCCCCAATCTCACTCCTTTCGGACTTGACCGAGAAGAGGACTAAGCCCTGGATCAGGCCTGATCGACGGCAACAAGAGGGAGCAGCGAGGCAACCGCGTCGGGGTCACACAAGTTGGTTCCGCTGGTCAAGACAGTGGCAGTACCAGCGGCGATCCCAAGCTTGAGCGCCTCAGGCAAGGACAAACCACGGGCCAGCCCTACAGCAATTCCACCGACCATCGAGTCACCAGCGCCAACCGCGCTGGCCACGCGTACCGCGGGGGCCCGCAGTCGCAAGAACGAGCCGTCGCGGCCCAAGGCAATTGCACCACCGGCTCCGATCGAGACGACCAGGTTCTCGACCTGGGAGTCCCTCAGGACAGACTTCGCAGCCTCAATAACTTCAATCTCGGTTGGTAGCTCTCGACCAACGATGGCCGCCAACTCCCGAGCACTTGGCTTAACCAGGAATGCACCCGATTGCAGTGCGGCTGTGAGTGCTTCTCCCGACGTGTCGATGATGACCGAGGCTGGAGACACCGCTTCTACGAGCGAGGCCAACGCATTGGCGGGAACTCCGCTGGGCAGGCTTCCCGAGATGATGACGCACAATGCGGCCTTCGCCTCATCGACCAAGGCCTGCTCGCAAATCTCGAGCTCGGATTGACTCAACGACGGACCGGGAAAGACGAACCGGAATTGGTCTTCAGTTGCATCGACACCAATGGTGATGCTCTCGCGCGTCTCGGCCTCAATCGTCACGGCATGCAGCGGGATTCCTTCATCCGCCAACAAGGCCTCAACCCGCTGGCCGGCTCCCCCACCCAGAGGCACAACGGCCAGCGCCTGTTCACCCAATCGACGAACCACTCGGGCGACATTGATGCCGCCCCCTCCTGGCTCATAGACCGGGTTCGAGCAGCGCAGCTTGTGATTGGGAATAACGATGTCGGCCGAACTGGAAATATCGAGGGCCGGGTTGAGGGTGAGGGTGACAATGGAGTGAGACATCAGACAAGTTCCCCGGCTTCGATCTCGACAATGTCGGTTGCTTGCTCAATCAGTTCAGGGTCATGAGTGCTGGACAAGACAACTCCGCCGTTCTCGGCGAATTCGCCCAGGGTCTCAATCAGCGCCAACCGCGATGCAGCATCGAGCCCCGTCGTTGGCTCGTCTAACAACAACACCTTGAACGGTCGTGCTGTCCCCACCAACAAGCCAGCCTTCTGTCGCTGACCCTTGCTCATTGCTTGGGGGAAGCGTGTCAGCAAAGCCTCGGCGTCCAACCGCTCGGCTAGTTCAAGTGAGAATCCTGTCGGCTCACTCTCACCATTGAGCTTGGCCACATAGAGCATCTGTTCCTCAACCGTCAGGTCATCAAAGAGGGCAGGTTGGTCGGGAACGAACGTGGTTGCTTCACGAGCAGGACGCAAGCCAGCAGCCGAACCATCAATCAAGATTGAGCCTGTGGTTGGCCGAGCCAAGCCCGCCAGCAGAGTCAGAAGGGTCGTTTTTCCTGCTCCGTTGTGGCCGATCAGGACCGCATTCGATCCTGGCCGCAGGCGCCATTCATCCACCTGGAGAACAGTGACCCGCCCGTAGGTCTTTGTCAGCTTCTTCACCCGAATCATCGCAGGGACTTCTCCAAAGGTTGCATGGTGACGACGGCAAGACTGAAGGCAACCACCATGGTCAGGTTGCCCCAAGTAGTGGCAAATTCGTCCGGTCGAAAGTACTGATGAGAAATGGCAACCGTGGCGGCCAAGAGCATCAGTGGTCCACTAAGCGCTCGGGCCCAAAGTAGTGGTCCAAGCGAGCTCGGCCCAAACGTCGATGCCCATTTGGCTACGTCCGGTGAACCAATCCTGGCCTGCATGAGGGCAGCCAATGTTCCGACCAGGAACAGGAGCAACGCGCCAACTGCTGTCTGGGAAGAATCGGCCCAAAGGCTGCTGGTCAGTACCGCACCAATGCTCATGCCAATGGCCACCGCGGTGAAGGTCTGGCCTTGTAGGACTCGGGCCGAACCGTGCCGGTAGTGCACAAGAAACGGGAGATGGTCAGCGGTAGCAGCGATGGGCACAGCGAGGTCGAATCCGATGATGGCGATGCAACCTGCGATGGCAAGGGCCACGATTCCGTGAGTCGGATCAGAGTAGATAAGGAGGGCGGCAATGGCTCCAGCAGCGAAGGCCAGGCGGGCGAGTTGTCCCGCCAGTCCGTGTTGTAGGGCTGTCACTTGTCGCCAGACTGGGGTCGGCATCCAGGAGCGGGCGAGAGGTCGCCCAGCAACGCGGGGCTTGTCGGTGACCTTTCGCATGTCCAAGAGCATCTGTTGGAAGTCAACGGTTTGCATTGACGAGCGCATGGTTTCCAGTGCTCGGGCTCGCGACCAGAGTCGCTCTACGGGCGCCCATTCCAAGCCGACAATGGCAATCACTAGCGAGAACAATGCGGCCAGCAAAAGAACGACGAGGCCGGTGGAGGTGAAGAACGTTCGATTGGTAGCCAATACTGCGACCAGCGCCAGTGGCGCCACCAGCGAGGCGGCCACAAACCAGGGTGCACGTCCTTGGGGTGCCTGATCACCGTCGGCAGAGACAACGATGTGCCAGACCATTGATTGACTCACGCTGATCGATGCGGCCAGGAGAGCCACCACCGAGATGGTCAGCGATGAGCTGACTTCGAACTCGCCGGGCGTCGATAGGGCTAAGAATACGGTCCCGGCAATTGCAGCGATGGCGGCACGAGCCACCAATTGTCGAAGAAATCGGGGGTAGAGCATCTGACGTCTTGAAGCGCCGGATGCAAGTTCGTGCAGAACTCCGGCCCGAGAAACCATCAGCGGACCACCCCGGAATCCTGACCAGATGGCGGCTAGAGCCAGGACCACGACCGCGATGTCAACGCCGGGTTCGATACTGTCAAAATCACTAGGTAGAACTTCAGCCAAACCGTCTCCGTAGAACGGCAAAAGAAGCCAGCCGAGGCCAGCCAGATAGAGCGAATAGAGATCGTCACTCAGGCGAGAACCTGGTGTTGCGGTAGTCGAAGCCGACATGAGCGGCAAGCCTAGAAGACTGCTCACCAATCAACGCGCCACGTCGACCTCCTCTATGCGACCTGGCACCGGGGAACCCTGCGGGTTCCTGCGATCCATATGCGACACCTGGTCGGTGCCAGAACGGGTTCTGAGTAGCGGTAATATTGACACGATTGCATTACCCCACCTAGTGTCCGGGCATGGATCGAACCTTGCTGGCTCCGCCTCTTCCGTCCCGTCTCGACACTGGTTCTGCAGCCTTCGCAAAGAACCAGCAGGCCATGCTGGACCAGCTGGCGGTTATTGATGATCTGCTGGACGAAGCCGAAGCCGGTGGCGGCCAGAAATCCATGGACCGGATGCGCTCACGGGGCAAAATGCCGGTTCGCGAACGCATCGCCAATGTGCTGGACCCCGACACCCCCTTCCTAGAAATCAGCGCTCTCGCTGGCTACGACTCCGACTACACCATCGGTGGCGGCATCGTTCTCGGCATCGGCATCATCGCCGGAACCGAATGTGTCATCTTGGCCAATGACCCTTCGGTCTTGGGCGGTGCCCTCACTCCCTACGTGCAGAAGAAGTGGAACCGGGCCCTAGAGATCGCCCGCGACAACCACATGCCCTACGTCAGCTTCGTCGAATCAGCCGGAGCCGACCTTCGAGTCCAAGCCGGGGATGGCAGCCGCCGGGCCAACACCTCGCATTTTGCGGAAAGCGGGCGGTTCTTCTATGAGATGATCGAGCTGTCCAAGATGGACATCCCCCTCGTCTGTGTCGTCTTTGGATCCTCCACTGCTGGCGGCGCCTACCAACCCGGCCTGTCCGACTACAACATCGTGGTCAAGGATCAATCGAAGATCTTCCTGGCTGGCCCCCCTCTGGTCAAGATGGCCACCGGGGAAGAATCTGACGACGAAACCCTGGGCGGAGCCAAGATGCATGCTGAAGTCTCCGGGCTTGGCGACTACTTCGCTGAGGATGAGATGGATGCCCTACGCATGTGCCGCGAGGTTGTCTCCCACCTGAACTGGCGCAAACCCGGTCCCGAGCCCAGCCTCGTGCCAGAGGAACCGGTGCACGATCCGGAAGAGCTGCTTGGCATCGTCAGCCAGGACCTGCGCTCCCCCGTCGACATCCGCGACATCATCGCACGAACCGTCGACGGCTCCCGCTTTGAAGAGTTCAAGGCCAGATACGGGCCGACCCTGGTTTGTGGCTGGGCCTCGATACACGGCTACCCCGTCGGCATCCTGGGCAACAACGGGGTCCTGCATCCTGAAGCAGCCGAGAAGGGTGCCCAGTTCATCCAGCTCTGCAACCAGATCGACGTGCCCCTGGTTTTCCTTCAGAACATCACCGGCTTCATGGTTGGCAAGGACTTCGAGCAAGCCGGGATCATCAAGAAGGGATCCCAGATGCTCAACGCCGTCTCCAACTCGACGGTCCCCCACCTGACCATCATCATCGGATCTTCCTATGGGGCCGGAACCTACGGCATGTCTGGTCGAGCGTTCGGCAACCGCTTCACCTGGCTCTGGCCAACAGCCAAGGTGGCGGTGATGGGCCCCAAACAGATCGCCGGCGTGATGTCCATGGTCCGGCGAGGCCAGGCAGCGCGCAAGGGACTGGAATTCGACGAAGAAGAGGACGCCCAGATCGTGGCCATGGTCGAAGCGGTGCAAGAGAAGGGCTCCCTAGCCCTGGCCGCCACCGGCGCCATCAGCGACGACGGAATCATCGATCCTCGCGACACTCGAACCGTCCTAGGCATCTGTCTCTCGGCGGTGCGCAATACGCCCATTGAGGGAGCCAACGGATATGGAGTGTTCCGGCTATGAGTAATCAGGCAGCGAGCGCCAATACAGCAACGCCAACCCAAATGCTGTCTCCAATCAATACGGTTCTGGTGGCCAACCGGGGCGAAATTGCCAGGCGAGTCACGGCCACCGCCCGCGCCATGGGCATGCAATGCGTCGCCGTCTTTGTGGACGCCGATAGCGACTCGCCCTTTGTTCGAGAGGCTGACCAGGCCATCAGACTGCCCGAAAGCTATATGGACGGGCAAGCCATCATCGCTGCGGCCAAGCGAACTGGGGTTGACGCCATCCATCCCGGCTATGGCTTCTTGTCCGAGAATGCCGAGTTTGCTCAAGCCGTGCAAGATGCTGGCCTGATCTGGGTTGGGCCCACACCCGAGGTCATTTCGACCATGGGTGACAAGATTCGTGCCAAGGACGCCGCCGTCGCCTGTGGTGTCCCTGTTCTGGCCTCTTTCGACCTGGATGATCAGAAGATCACGACAGCCACCGATGCCGACTACCCACTCCTGGTCAAGGCTGCTTCTGGAGGTGGTGGCAAGGGAATGCGGATCGTTGAATCACCAGCCGATCTGTCCGAGGCCGTGGCTTCAGCCCAGCGAGAGGCACTCAAATCGTTTGGGGATGATCGAGTGTTCCTGGAGCGCTATATCGCCCGCTCTCGACATGTCGAAATTCAGATCCTGGGTGATAAGCACGGCAACCTGGTGCATCTGGGCGAGCGAGAGTGTTCGATCCAGCGGCGCCACCAAAAAATCATCGAAGAGTCGCCGTCATCCGCTGTCAACGCCGAGCTACGTCTGGACATGTCCACTGCTGCCCTTCGACTGGCTGCATCCCTCAACTATTCCTCCACTGGCACCGTCGAGTTCCTGCTCGACGATGACACAAAGGAGTTCTACTTCTTAGAGGTCAATACTCGCCTCCAAGTAGAGCACCCGGTTACCGAGGCGGTCACCGGGATCGACCTGGTACGCGAACAACTGCGCATCGCTGCCGGTGAGCCACTTGGCTTTGAACAATCCGACCTTGGGTTTTCTGGGCATGCCATCGAAGCTCGGCTCTATGCCGAGGACCCGACCAATGACTTCCTGCCAGCGATCGGCCAGCTGGATGCTTTTGAGCCTTCACCGAGCTCTGCGCTTCGCTGGGACTTCGGGGTCGAGCAAGGTTCAGTCATCGGAGTCGATTTCGACCCGATGCTAGGCAAGGTCATCGCCCACGCCTCTTCTCGTGCCGAAGCGGCCGCCCAGTTGGCTAACGCTCTGGAGAGCCTCCACCTCGGTGGGGTCACAACCAATCGAGACTTCCTGTCAGCCACCCTGCGAACCGAGGCCTTCGTGGCTGGCGCGACCACCACTGACTTCATACAGCAAACCCAACCATCAACACTGGCTCCCGCCAGCAGTGAGGAGGTCCGCTTCGCTGCCATCGCCGGAGCGCTCTGGATACAAGGCGGAAATACTGCCTCCGCCAACGTTCTCGCCCAAGTCCCCAGTGGCTGGCGCAACGCTCGCCTCCCCATGGAGCGAACCACACTCCAGCTGCGATCCAACACACGAGCTGAAACTGACGAAGATCAAAGCACGATCGAGGTTCGCTACCGGCAACAGCGGTCCCGCTCCAAGCAACCCGAGGCCTTCAGCATTGGAGAGAGCACTTCGTGCTCTGCTGGAACCGCCATCGCTCATCGCTGGGGACCAGATGCAATCGAGATCGAGGTCGACGGTCTCCGACGCACAGTCCAGGTCACGCGAGCAACCAGATCCACTCCAAGCGGCACGACGGACCAACTCCATGTACAAACCCCAGCCACCACCCTGACCTTTGCTATAGCTCCACGGTTCACGGTGCCTGGCACCAATGAGCAGTCTCTGGCTGCCGGTGGTGGACTCGCTGCACCCATGCCCGGCTCCGTCTTGGAGGTGCGAGTCGGTCCCGGCGACGCTGTCAGCGCTGGCCAAGTCGTATTGGTACTCGAAGCAATGAAGATGGAACATCAGATCACCGCACCGACCGATGGCCAGATTGATGAAGTCCGGGTAACTGTTGGCCAGCAGGTCGAGCTTGGCCTGATCATGATCACGATGCAAGAAGACACAGGACAGCAAGAAGACACAGCAAAGGATCCGGCATGAGTGACCCCATCCGAATAGCCAACTGTTCGGGGTTCTACGGAGACCGCCTTAGTGCGGCCATGGAGATGGTGGAGGGCGGCCCGATCGATGTCCTGACCGGCGATTGGTTGGCCGAACTGACCATGCTCATTCTGGCTCGCACCCAAGCCAAACACCCAGGTGGCGGCTATGCCCGAACCTTCGTTACCCAGATGGAACAGACCATGGGCACCTGTCTGGACAAGGGCATCAAGGTAGTCACAAATGCTGGTGGCCTCGACCCGGACCATTGCGCCGAAGCTGTTGCCGAGGTGGCCGACAAGCTCGGCATCGCACCGAAGATCGCCTACGTCAGTGGCGACAACCTGCTCGGCAGATTGGACGAGTTGGCCGCAGCCGGTGTCGGCCTCACCCACTTCGAAACCGGTGAGCCATTACTCAGCGATCCGCAAGCGAACTCTCGCTTCATCAGTGCCAACGCCTACCTCGGCTGTTGGGGCATCGTGGACGCTCTCAATCAAGGAGCCGACATTGTGGTCACCGGTCGAGTCACCGACGCCGCGGTTGTTTGCGGACCAGCAGCATGGCATCACGGCTGGGCTCGAGATGACTGGGATCAGCTGGCCGGTGGAGTGGTTGCCGGTCACATCATTGAGTGCGGAACCCAAGCCACGGGCGGCAACTATTCCTTCTTTACCGAGATCGAAAATATGATGAATCTTGGCTTCCCCTGGGCTGAGGTGGCAAGCGATGGTTCGTGCACGATTGGAAAGCACGACAACACCGGTGGCGCAGTTTCGGTCGGAACAGTTACGTCCCAATTGCTGTATGAGATCGGCGGGCCCGCCTACCTGGGACCCGACGTCACCGCCCGGTTTGACACCATCCATGTCAAGGAAGTCGGCCGTGACCGAGTCCTTGTTTCTGGAACCAAGGGCGAGCCACCACCGAAGACCCTGAAGGTGGCCATGAACGAGTTGGGCGGCTACCGCCAAGACCTCGGGGTGGCGCTGGTCGGCCTCGACATTGAAGCCAAAGCTTCCCTGGTCGATAAAGCCTTTTGGGCCGCTTGTCCCTACAACCGCGAAGACTTCGAGAGTGTCACCACTCGTATTGAGCGAACCGAGAAGAGTGATCCAGCATCGAACGAAGAGGCGGTCGCCCAATGGCGACTCACCCTCAAAGACCTCGACCAACACAAGGTCGGCCGAGCCGTCTCCAACGCCATGACCGAGCTGGCTCTAGCCACCATCCCCGGATTCTACGGAACCAGTGGTGGGCCTGGAGCAGCCAAGCCTTATGGCGTCTATCGACCAGCAATCATCCCAGCTGAACTGGTACCCCAATACGTCAACTTCTTCGGTGCTCCAAAAGGCGAGACCTCAACGCCCATCGAGTCAGCGGCCCCTGAGACCCAAACGATCGCCAAGCCGATCGTGCCCCTCTCAAACCCGGCGGCCGACTATCCGACTGGCCCGACGAGGCGTGCGGCAATCGGCAAGGTGTTAGGTGCCCGGTCCGGAGACAAGGGGGGCAATGCCAACCTCGGCCTCTTCGCTCGCAATGAACAGTCCTTCATCTGGATGCACGACTTCTTCACCGAGGCCAGAATCAAGGAACTGCTACCAGAAACTGCGAGTCTCCAGGTCGAACGATTCTCGCTGCCCGGCTTATTGTCACTGAACTTCGTTCTCCATGGTCTATTGGATGAAGGCGTGGCCGCCAGCAGTCGACGAGACAGCCAAGCCAAGAGCCTGGGCGAATGGCTACGAGCCCGCGTCATTGACATTCCCGAAGCGCTCCTGCCCACAGTCCTTCCCGATCAACCAAACCACGGTCGTCCGAACGAAAGCTGATAGCCATGCAAACCCGCATCACCGAACTGTTCGGAATTGACGTTCCCATCCTGGCTTTCAGCCACTGCCGCGACGTTGTCGCCGCAGTCAGCAAGGCCGGTGGCATGGGCGTTCTGGGAGCAGTTGCCCACACCCCCGAGCAGTTGGAAATCGACCTTGACTGGATTGAGGATGAGATCGGCGACCGGCCCTACGGTGTTGACCTCATCATCCCGGCCAAGTATGCAGGATCCGATGAAGGCGGCATCACCCGGGAGAAGCTCGAAGCCCTCATTCCGCCCGGCCATCGAGAGTTTCTGCAAGACATCCTCGATCGCTACGACGTGCCCGAACTTCCCGAGGATGACAACGATGGCGGCTACAGCAGCAGCGCCAACGGGGCCATCTTCTCCAACGATCGAGCCGAGCCGCAACTGGACATTGCGCTAGCTCACCGGGCGTCCTTCATCGTCAACGCTCTCGGACCACCTCCGGAGCACATGATCAAACGCTGCAAGGAAGAAGGACGACTCATCGGTGCGCTCGCAGGCAAGGCGCAACACGCGCAGCGCCACCAGCTGGCCGGGGTTGACGTGATCATCGCCCAAGGAACCGAGGCTGGAGGCCACACCGGTGAGATTGCATCCATGGTTCTCATCCCCGAGATTGTGGACGCCGTTGATGTGCCCGTTCTGGGAGCAGGAGGTATTGGACGGGGTCGACAGATGGCAGCAGCCATGGCCCTTGGCTCCGAAGGCGTATGGTGTGGCTCGGTCTGGCTTACTACCGAGGAAGCCGAAACTCATCCGGTGGTGAAGGAGAAGTTCCTGGCTGCCTCATCAAGTGACACGGTTCGTTCTCGGTCCATCACGGGCAAGCCTGCTCGCCAGCTCAAAACGGCCTGGACCGAAGAGTGGGACAATCCGGAAACCCCCATGCCGTTGGGCATGCCCATCCAGCCTGCCTTGATTGGAGAAGCCCAAGTCCGTATCAACCGAGCGGCCCACCAGAAGGGTTCGGGGGCCGAACAGTTGGCCAACTACTTCGTTGGTCAGATTGTTGGGGACATGAACAAGTCCAAACCGGCGGCTCAAGTGGTGTACGACATGATGGAAGAGTTCATCGAAGCAACCGAATCTCTGGCAAAGCAGTTGGAGGTGTAGACCATGGACTTCGACTTCCCCGCCGACGATGATCCTCGACGTCTCAAGGTCCGGGACTGGATTCAGGACAACCCGACGCCGACTGGTCGTGAGCTTTCCGAGGCTGGCTATGTGGTCCCCCATTGGCCTGCCCCCTATGGCCTGGACGCCGACCCGATGGAGCAGGTCCTGATTGCCGAGGAACTTCGGGCCGGCGGCATCAGCCGTCCGGCCAACGACATCGGCATTGGCTGGGCTGCCCCCACCATTGCCCTGGCCGGAACCGAAGAACAGAAGAGGCGCTATCTACCAAAGATCTTTAGTGGAGAAGAGACCTGGTGCCAGATGTTCTCCGAGCCCGATGCTGGTTCTGACCTGGCCAGCCTGGCTACCCGAGCGGTTCGTGACGGGGACGAATACATCATCAATGGTTCCAAGATCTGGACCAGCGGTGGCCACCACTCCCAGTTCGGAATCCTGATTGCTCGAACCAATCCTGACGCTCCCAAGCACAAGGGCATCAGCTATTTCATCTGCCCCACCGACCTGCCCGGCATCACCATGTCACCCATCATTGACATGACAACGGCCCATTCCTTCAATGAAGTCTTCTTCGATGACGTTCGCTTGCCCGCCTCGATGTTGGTGGGCGAAGAAGGAGATGGTTGGAGACTGACGAAGGTGACGCTGGCCAACGAGCGGGTCAGCTTGTCTTCCGCTGGATCGTTGTGGGGTCACGGCCCAACCACCGAGATGCTCATGGATCTGATTCGAGACAGCGGCGGAATCGACGATCCGATCCTTCGCCAACAAGCAGCCGACACCTATATCGAAGGCGAAGTTCTACGGCTCAACCGACTACGGACCTTGAGTGCCCAACTTGCTGGCAAAACACCGGGCCCCGAAGCCTCGATCCAGAAGATCATGTCCGATGAGCACGGCCAGCATGTGATGGAACTGGCCAAAGCGCTGGTCGGAAGCAACGGCATGCTCGCCGGCTCTGGACCAGCGGGAACCTTGCCCGCCGATGCTTCGAGGGGGGCTACCGAGGTCAATCGCTCCATTGGCAACATGGATCAGTCGGGAATCGACCCGGTCTGGCACTACGGCTACCTGTTCGCCCCGGCACTCACCCTTGGGGGAGGCACCTTTGCTGTGCAGCGAAACATTGTTGCCGAGATGGTGCTCGGCCTTAATCGCGAGCCGAACCTGGAGAAAGGCCTGACCTGGTCCGAGGCGCGAAAGAAGTGAGCTCGAGAACTGCGACCGCTTCAGCGAAACCTGACTCCCCTTCGACAGAGAGCCATGCAAGCGAGCTGGAACAAAGGCTGCTGGCCATCCCTCGGCCAAAGCCCGTCTTGTCTCGTCAAGCCAAGGAGAATCTGACCAACCGACAGAGGGAACTGCTGGATCAACTTGGCGAGATTTTTCACCACGGCTTTGCTTCGCTCACCATGGCTGACCTGGCCTCACAGCTCGGTTGCTCACTGCGCACCCTCTATGGATTGGCCTCGAGTCGTGACGAACTGGTAATGCTGGTAGTTGATCGAAACCTCTGGCGAACAGGTCGTCAGGCCATGGCCGTTATCCGACCTGACATGGCCCCCTTGGAAGCACTGCGCGCCTACCTCGGTGCAGCCAATCTGGCGGTCGAAAACACCACCCAGGCCTTTGCCACCGATACAGCGAACATGGCGCAATGGTCCGATCTCGGGCTGGCCCACACCGACTACCTCGTCGCGGTAACCAGCTCACTCTTGGAGATGGCCCAAGAGGCGGGAGAAATCGGCAATGTCGATATCGCAGCCGCCGCTCATGTCATCGCCGGGCTCGGCCGAACCTTCGCCGAACCCGAGATGGTCTCGGCTATTCGATCCACACCAACCGAGGCGGCAAATGAAGTTCTCGACCTCTTGTTGACCGGACTCATGAGTCAGGCCAGATAATCCCATCATCTACTGGCATTGGGTCTCTCAACTCTCGCCGCGACCTGGCTATGGTCTCGGCATGCCAGATGCAGTCAGCACCGCTCAACCTCGCGGTCGTATTGGGTTTGTTCCACCGCGCTATGGAGCCGAGGTCGTCGGCGGTGCCGAGGCGGTTCTCACCGAGATGGCCCACGGATTCGCCGCCCGAGGCTGGGAAGTCGATGTGCTCACAACATGTGCCAAAGACCATGTCACCTGGGCCAATCACTATCCAGAAGGTGAATCAACCGATGGTCTAGTCACGGTCCGCCGGTTTTCCACCCAGACCGACACACCCGGCAAGGCCCGCGAACGAATCGGTCAACAGATGCTCGCTGGCCACGGAGCCAACATCAGCGAGCAGCAGCTGTGGGTCAACGACAGCCTGCGGGTCAGCGGCCTTTGGCACTATGTGTTGGACAATGCGGACCAGTACCGGGCACTGGTTCTTGGGCCCTACATGTTCTGGACGACCTTCGCCGTCTCCCAAATCATGCCCGAACGCACCATCCTCATGCCGTGCTTGCACGACGAAGCCACGGCCTACCTTGACCTATTCGCACCCTGCTTCTCCGGATCGCGTGGCCTCTGGTTCCTTAGCGAGCCCGAAGCACAGCTGGCAGCAAGCATTCATCGCCTGACCCCACGCCACGAGGTCATCGGAGCCGGGATTGAGCAGCCACAGTCCTATGATCCAACGAGCTTTCGAGAGAAGTTCTCCATTGCCTCCCCGTTTCTCTATTACGCCGGGCGTCGCGAGTGGGGCAAGGGCTGGACCGAGCTTCTAGCCGCGTTCGCTGCCTTGATCGAAGAAACCAATGCCGATCTCAAGCTGGTTACCTCCGGTGTCGGTGCCCTCGACGCTCCCCCATCAATCGCTGATCGGGTCATAGACGTCGGCTTCCTCAGCCCCGAAGATCGCAACAATGCGATGGCCGCCGCCGCCGCTTATGTGCAACCCTCGGCGTTGGAGAGCTTCAGCCGAACGGTTCTCGAAGCCTGGCTCGCCGGGACCCCGGTCATCGCCAATGCTGGCAGTGAGGTCGTGAGCTGGCACATCGAACGCTCACAAGCCGGACTCGTTTATGAAACAGAGCGAGAACTGATCGAAGCCCTGCGCCTGGTGGTTGAACGACCCCAGTCACTGGCCTCCCTGGCCGCACCGGGCCGACAATACGTGATTGATCACTACACACCAGATGACGTGATGGATCGGGCCGAACAGACCCTGCTGGACTGGACTGAGGCCCCCGCATGAGCATCCTCATGATCACCCCCTACGCCCCATACCGGGACGGCATCGCCGTCTACGCCGTGCAAGAAGTTCGAGCGATGCGGCAACAAGGTCTCGATGTCGAAGTGCTTTCCCCACTTCCCTCGGCCGCCCACCGACACCTGGTCATCGGCTCCGCCACCGGAATGAGCAGGTTGCTCCGAATTGCTGGGAACTACGACAAGATCATCATGCAGTTCTACCCTGAGCTACTTTTCGGTGGGTGCCGGGGCCGGGTTGAACGCCTTGCGGTCTGGCGCCTGCTCAAGCAGTTGGCCCTGAAGGTTCCGCTCGAACTCCGCATCCACGAGATCGACTACGGGGCCATCACCGTCGACCCCCTCACCTTGTCAACTGCTCGCTCAGCCCTGCAGACCGCAGCCAAGCTACAGGTACACACCGCGGCAGAAGCCACCACCTTGGCCGACTCCCTGGATCTGGATGTATCGAACAATCGAGCTGGTGGAACATGGTGGTAACTTCCAGCCACGAACCGCAGTCGACAAGGAAACGGCCCGAGCCGAGTTTGGACTTCAGTCCAACGAACACGTCTTTGTTTCCATCGGGTTCATCCAGTCTCACAAGGGATTTGATCGTGGTGTGCGAGCCTTCGGCCGAGCTGGCCTCGGCCAGACAGGCGCCCGATACATCGTCGTTGGATCGACCCGAGTGGATCACCCCGATCTGGTCAGCTACGCCGAAGAACTCCAAGCATTGTGCGACGCCACTCCGGGAGCCGAGTTCCGTCACGAATACGTCGGGGATGAAGAGTTCGATGCCTGGCTGGTTGCCGCCGACACCCTTGTCCTGCCCTATCGAGACATCTGGTCCTCCGGAGTTTTGGAACGAGCAGCCCTGTTCCGCATCCCCGCCATCACCACTGCTGTTGGTGGTCTCGCCGACCAAGCTCCGGAAGGGGCCGTTGTGGTGGAGAACGATTCGGGCCTAGCCAAGGCGATGGCCCAAGCGGCCGGTCACGAAGTCGATCTGGGTGAAACGGAGCTGCTTAGTCGTTCTGAACTAACTGGTCTGATCCACGCACGGTCGGGCCGCACCAACGCCGTCGACGATCGCTCACCGGTGGAACAGGTTGGGCAAGTTGCTATGCCCAAACCTCATTCGGCTCGACCCGGCGTGGCTGAACTGAAGCAGTTCGTGCAGCGAGCAACGGCCTGGCAGCTCCAGCCAATCATCGATCAGCTCAACCAACTTCAGGCTTCGACCGCTGAGTCAATTGCCGAACTGAAAGCGAAGCAAGAAGAGCAGTAGGCAACTCTTCCGTTCAGGAACCGTCGAGTACACCGATGCGAGCTGGGTTCTATCCACCGGCATTCGGGGCGCCACTTATAGGATCATCGCGTGCAGTTCGACCGGGAAGTCATTGAGCAAGTGGTCAATACCGTTGGTTCTCGAGCCAAGGGTGACGAGCCGCCAGAACTTCCCCACCCGATGGCGACTGACTCCTTGCTGGTTGAGCACCTGGACAAGGTCGGACAACATCTCATCATCGATGAAGAGGAGCGACCAGCCAGCAACCTTCAGAAGCTGAAGGACCGGGCACGCATCCCCGACCAGATTCAAGCCAGCTTCAATTCGCGCATTGTTCACGCCCTGCATCAGTTGGATCACCGTGGCCTCTATCAGCGTCGAGAGGTTCGTGAGCTTCGCCAGCAACTGGCTATTGCCAACGAGAAGATTGTTCAGCTACAGCGCCGCCTGGATCGTCTCGAACAATCTCACAAATGAGCCAGCGAATCGGATTCCTCAAGCCTGACTATGGCGTTCAGGGTGGCTTCGAAGTCTTGATCCGACAGCTGGTAGATGGCCTTCGCTCACGCGGACACGATGTCGAAATCATGTCCCGGTGGATGCAACCAGTCGAGCAGAGCATCTCTACGGCTTATTGGTCAATGGCGCATTTCACCAATGGCACAACGAGTATTTCGAGTACATCACCATCGCCGAGCGGGTTCAGCGCCTGGCCCTGGATGACTTCGACCTGATTGTCGCCACCCAGCCACCGACCTGGCATGCCAACCACGACAATGTTGTTGGCCTCTTCTTCCATCACGGACGAGTCTTCTACGACCTCGCCCAGCTAGTTCGTCGACAGTGATTTTGTTGACGCAACCATCCACGACGCAGCAAGCAAGGCCATCCAGGCATTGGATGACACCGTCAGTGGGCGCATCAAACACTGGCTTGCCGGTTCCCAGACTTCGGCTGACCGCCTAGTCAACTATTGGAACATCGACCCCGCCAAGATCTCGCCCTATCGCCATCCAGCATTCTCCCAACGAATGACGCCGACCGCTCTGGACTCACGATCTGATGCGACGTCGATTGCCATGGTGAGTCGCCATGAGTGGCCCAAGCGAACCGAACTTGCCGTCGCCGCAGCCCAGCTCATGACCGGACCAACAAGCCTTGATTGTGTTGGCGGCGGATCAAGGCTGCCCTACGTGCGAGACCTCGATGCCAGGCTCGGCGCCGGCGAAGAGATCGCTGACCTTGGGCTCTGGCAAAATCGCGGCCCTTCGTCAGCCGGTTGGGAAGCCGCCAATCTGGAATCCAGTGGTCGGGTCACCTTCCACGGAGCCCTGAGCGATGCCGAGCGGGATGTACTCACAGGGTCTGCTTGTGCCATTGTCGCCCCGGCCCACAACGAGGACTACGGCCTGACTGCGCTGGAAGCATTTGCCGCCCGCAAACCTCTGATCGTCTGCCGAGACGGAGGTGGTCTCACCGAGTTTGTGAGCCACGAAGAGACGGGGCTAGTTGTTGAGGCAACGCCCGTTGCTTTAGCCCAGGCAATGGATCGCTTGGCATCGGACCCAACGTTGGCAGCAGACCTTGCACAAGCCGGGTATGAGCTTGGCCGAACCTTCACCCTCACTTCCGCTCTGGACCAATTCGAGACGATCCTCAATTAGAGACAGTGCTATGTAAAAGACGGTGCTGTGTTAGGAAGTGCTCCGACTTTTTAGTTGGTGATTGACCGCCAGGCGTGGGTAGGTCTGCCGCTAGCCAAGTCAACAGTGAAATAACTTCCCTGATGAGCTTGGTCGTGCTGCCGGTCGATGGGCAAGCCCATGAGATGGCAATACCAGAGCGTGCCGACCCCACCATGGCCAACAACAATGACATCACGGCCATCCTCAGATGGCTGGAGCAGATCGGCCAAATGTTGCACGATCCGAGCTTGGGCGTCAGAAGCCGTTTCCCACCCCCTGATCGAGTTCTCTGGGTCAGCAAAGAAGGCATCGGCCAGCTTCCCGAACTCTTCGGGCGGAACAAAGCCGGTGGCCGATCGATCATTCTCTCCCAGGCCCTCTCGAACCTCAACAGACGCTCCAACGACAGCAGAAATGATGTCCGCCGCTTCCATCGCCTTGGTCTCACCGCTACTGACAATGCGTGCTACCCGGCTGAGCAGTGTTCGGTCAGGCGACTGGCGAGAGAAGCTCTCCGCACGCTCTCGACCAGCGTCGCTCAAAGACCATTGCGGAACCGGAGTCGAAGGATCAACCTGGACTTCTGGATGAGTGACATAGAACAAGTGAGCCATCGTGAGCACGGTACTGGCCTACGTCTCTAGCCGCAGGCCACTGTTTGTCGATTGGCCCTTGGATTGCACGCCTCACGCCTTCATCCTGCACTCATGAACCTCGGGGCCCTCATCATTTTTGCCTTTGTGAGTTCGATCACTCCTGGCCCAAACAACATCATGCTGTGGGGCTCAGGCATGAACTTCGGATTTCGTCAAACCCTCCCCCATCTGGCCGGAATCAATATCGGGTTTGCTTCACTAATTCTGGTCACCAACCTTGGGCTGGGCACAGTCTTTCTTCGCTTCCCGGTGATCAGCTTCGTGCTACGAATCATTGGGTCGGCCTACCTGTTGTACTTGGCCTACAAGGTGGCCACCGCTGGGCGAGTAGTTGAAGGCGAAGCCACTTCGACTCCAATGACGTTCCTTCAGGCAGCGGCCTTCCAGTACGTCAACCCAAAGGCCTGGATCATGGCGGCGACGGCGGCCAGCGCATTCCTCCCAGAGAGTCAGCCACTGCTGGTCGGCGCCCTCTTCATCACTGCCGTCTTTTCCATCGTCAACCTCCCCTGCGTCAGCACCTGGGCGTTGGCCGGATCAGCCATCGGCCGCCTGCTCACCAACGACCGGCGACGCCGAATCGTCAATGCCTTTCTTGGCTTGCTTCTCGTTGGCACCGTCTTCTTGATCAATTCGTGATCGATTTCCTGGCCAACTTCTTGCCGGGTGAAGCGGTTGACCAGTCGCCAGCGATTAGTTTCGCTTTATGCCCGAGCTTCACCGACTTCAACGCAGAGCATTCTTGACCCAGTACGGCAAGGGGGCGGTCGGTGTTGCTGTCTTAGGACCATCGATCCTTGTCGCCTGCAGCAGCGATGAAGACATCACGCTTCCAACAACAGCAGGTGACGAAGGAACAACCACCACCAATTCCGGCAATTCGGCGTCGGTTCCCACCACCGAGTCAGAGTCAGAGCCAGGGTCAAACTCCGGGTCAGACAGCGAGCCAACAGCTGCACTGAGGTGGGAACGAGTCAATATGGGATTCGTCTCGGCCTATGTGCTGGCCCGAGGAAACGAAGTCACCATCATCGACGCTGGCGTTTCCAAGAACCTGCCGGTGTTCGACGAGGCTCTGTCGGCAATTGGCGCCAGCTGGAATGATGTCGGCCACATCATCTTGACCCACAATCATGGTGATCACGTTGGCGGGCTTCCCGAGATCATCGGCGTTGCCCCCAAGGCCACCATCCATATCGGCGAGGCCGACCTTGCAGCCCTCGGCTCAATCAAAGCCGAGGCAATCAACGATGGTGACGAGATATTTGGCTTGCAAATCATTGGCAGCCCTGGCCACACACCGGGCCATATCTCGGTGTTCGATGAGGGGGCCGGTCTTCTGGTTGCCGGTGACGCCATCAATGAACGCGACGGCCTGGTGTTGGGGCCAAACCCCGACTTCACCCCCGACATGAGCGAGGGCAACGCATCAGTGTTACGCCTTGCTGAGCGCCAATATGAGACGGTCGTTTTCGGTCATGGCAATCCCATTGAAACCGGCGGTTCCGACGCGGTCATTGCCCTGGCTCAAACCCTCGGCTAGAAACGAGCTGTTCTCGCTCACGGGTCTGCCTCATAGGACGCAGCCGCCAGTTGGGTGATGGGGCCCGCTCCCTCAAGCGAGCCCCATGCATCCGCCTCCCTCCGCCGACCCCCACTCCCTCCAGCGGGGCCCGCCGGGTATCAAGATACGAAACAACGCCGCAACCAACATCGGGGCATCCCCTAGTCCATCAAGGGGGTACTAGGGGCAGGCAGTTTCAGAGCACGGCCTTACCGTCCTGGTAAACCTGGTTGATCCTGCTCTGCACATCGGAGACATCAAGAGAGGCACCGTCCAGCACAACGGCATCGGCTCGAAGGCCAGGCTTGAGACTCCCCACCTCATCCTCCATCCCCATCAATTCCGCGGCAACCGAAGTGGCTGCTCTGAACACATCCGCCTCGGACATACCAAGGTCGGCCATCAGAGCCAGCTCACGCAGATTCTGACCATGAGGTATGACTCCGCAGTCTGTTCCCATGGCAATCTTGACACCCGCCTCGATGGCCATCCCGATTGACTCGCGATGAACTTCAATTACCTGCTTCGTCTTCTCAATCGCATAGGCGGGGATATCAATGCCTCGATCGGCTGCATCCAAGACTCCTTGCGGGGCCAACAAAGTTGGGACCAGATAGGTGCCTGCGTCCAACATCATCTGGATCGCTTCGTCATCAAGGTAGATGCCATGCTCGATCGATCGGATGCCGGTCCGGATGGCCGACTTGATTCCATCATTGGCTTGGGCGTGAGCCATCACGAAGAGGTGAGCCGCCGTTGCTTCGGCCACCAATACCTCCAACTCCTCGTCGCGGAAGTGGGCGTGTCGAGGATCATCACGGGGAGAAAGAACTCCTCCCGATGTGCATACCTTGATGACATCGGCTCCGGCCCGAATGACCTCACGCACCTTCTTACGCATCTCTTCTGGGCCATCAACAATATTGCTTGGCCGACCAGGGTGGCAGTCCAATAGACCAGGCATGTGTGCTCCACAGACTTCCCAGCTATCACCATGCCCACCGGTCTGGCTCAAGATGGTGATGGCAATCTGCATTCTGGGGCCCGAGATGAGTCCCCGTTCCTGGGCTACTTTCACCCCAAGGTCAGAACCCCCGGCCTCTCGTACTGTCGTTACCCCGGCCTCTAGGGTGCGCCTCATTCGTTCGGCTGCTTCATAGAAGTTGTAGGAGAACGGGGTTTGGCCGTGGGCTGCTGGACTGAAGTTTCCATCAACCATGAAATGCACGTGACAGTCGATCAACCCTGGCACAACCGTCTTACCGGAACAGTCGATGATCTGATCTTGGGCCAGCCCGTCAGTGGGCAAGTCTGCACCGACAGCGCTGACTTTGCCGTCTTCGAAGGCAACATCGGTCATAACGCCAGCACCGCCGCTCGCCGTGCCATCGAAAACGAATCCGCCTTGTAGGAGAAGTGAAGTCATGACACCAGCATCCTCGCTCCCGCAGCAAACATCAAGATGACAGACTTTCTGGCCTGCAGATTGGCTAGCGGGCAGATGGCAGAAGCACCTCTCATCAACTAGCGTTCTCTCCTCGTCAACAGATCGGAAAACTCAGATGCAGGTCAATGGTGAGCGATTGTGGTCTCGACTGATGGACATGGCCAAGGTTGGACCCGGCGTTGCCGGCGGCTCCAACCGACAGTCGCTCAGCGATGAAGACCGCGATGGTCGCGACCTGTTCATCTCTTGGGCCACTGCTGCTGGCTGTACCCACGAATACGACGAGATCGGCAACCTCTTTATCCGCCGTCCTGGCACCGACCCAACAGCCGCGCCCATCTTGATGGGCTCACATCTGGACACCCAACCAACCGGTGGCCGCTTTGACGGGGTCTACGGAGTCCTTGGTGGTCTGGAAGTCATCGAATCACTCAATGACCAAGACATCACCACCACCCGGCCAATCGAGCTCTGTGTCTGGACCAACGAAGAAGGCTCACGTTTCCAGTATTCCATGATGGGTTCGGGGGTCTGGGCGAATCATCTGGAGCTGAGCACCGCACGGGCCCTGACCGACGTGGATGGCATCACGGTGGCCCAAGAACTGGACCGACTCGGTTGGAAGGGTGACCGACCAGCCCATCCCAGCGACTACTCCGCTGCTTTCGAGCTGCACATTGAGCAGGGCCCAATCCTGGAAACAGACCAGCTGGAGATCGGTGTTGTAACCGGCGTGCAGGGTTTTCGCTGGTACACCATCGAGCTTGAAGGTCACCCAGTTCACGCTGGGCCGACCCCAATGGAGGGACGACAGGACCCGGCCAAAGCCATCGGACAGATCATCACCAAGGTGTATGAAATGGCCGCCGAGTTCGCCCCTTGGGGTCGATCAACCTTCGCCATGTTCAGTTCCTACCCGGTCTCCCCCAACACCGTGCCAGAACGACTGCAATGCTCACTGGACATTCGCCACCCCGAACTGGAATCGTTGGATGCCATGGAAGCCAAGATGCGGGCCATCGTGGCCGAAGAATCTGAGCGCCTCGGCGTCAAGCACAACATCACCCTGGACAATGACTCACCACCCGTTCGTTTTGCCGACAACTGCATTGACGCAGTAGAAGCATCAGCCAAGGAACTGGGTTACAGCCACAACAAGATGATTTCCGGCGCTGGGCATGACGCATGTTATGTGGCCTTGCACTGCCCAACATCGATGATCTTCGTTCCCTGTGAGGGTGGTTTGTCCCACAACGAAGCCGAGCTGATCACCGCCGAGCAGGCCTCCCGCGGCGCGTCGGTTCTGCTCGGAGCGGTTCTTCAGGTGGCCAACGCCTAGGCTCGCAGCCATGACAGAAGCAGCCGAAGCTCCACTCAAGCTCGACGAACTCACCAGATTGGTCGCCAACGGTGACATCGAAACCGTGGTGGTCGGCTTTACCGATCACTATGGCCGGACCTTAGGCAAGCGTTTTGATGCCGACTTCTTCCTTGATTCCTTGGATGACGGCACCCATGTCTGCAATTACCTGTTCACCGTTGATATGAACATGGAGCCAATCGAAGGGTTCGAGTCGGCCAGCTGGGACCAGGGCTATGGCGACGTGCATCTGGTGCCCGATCTGGCCACCCTGCGCATAGCTGGCTGGACCGATGGCGTGGCCATTGTCTTGTGCCATGTCAATGACCACGACGCCAGCGGCAGCGAGAGCCTGGTTCCCATCGCTCCACGATCCATCCTGCACCGCCAGGTCGAAGCAGCAACCGCAGCTGGCTACACCATCGCCGCCGCGTCTGAGCTGGAGTTCTTCTTGTACCGAGACTCCTACCGCTCGGCTAACGCCAAGGGCTACAAGAACTTGGAAGATGCTGGCTGGTATGTCGAGGACTACCACCTCCTCCAAGGAGCGCGGGTCGACGACTATGTCGGAGCCGCACGACGCGCCCTGAAGAAGTCCGGCATACCGGTTGAGAACTCCAAAGGCGAAGCCTCCATTGGTCAGCACGAACTGAACATTCGCTATGCCGAAGCTATGACTATGGCGGACCGTCACGTCATCATGAAACAAGGCATGAAGGAGCTCGCTGATTCCCTCGGAGTCAGTGTCTGCTTCATGGCCAAGCCCGATGGCGATCAGCCCGGCAATAGTTGTCACATCCACCTCAGTCTTTGGGCCAATGGGAAGAACGTGTTCGCCAGCGAAGATTCAGCAGATGGCCGAAGCGACCTGTTCCGCTGGTTCCTTGCTGGCTGGATGAAACACCTGCCTGACCTGATGCCGTTCTACGCACCAACCATCAACTCCTACAAGCGCTACCAAGATGCGTCATGGGCGCCAACCAGGATTGCCTGGTCCACCGACAACCGAACGGCCGGCTTTCGCATCATCGGGTCCGGACCCAGCCTGCGGATCGAGTGCCGCATCCCTGGAGCCGACGCCAATCCGTACCTGGCTTTTGCTGCCGCAGTTGCCAGCGGGCTGGACGGCATCAACAACAAGATCGAACCACCACCAGAGTTCAGCGGCAACGTCTATGACTCGACCGAAGCCGAATTGGTGCCCCCAACTCTGGCTGCGGCAGTGGAGCGCTTCTCAGCCAGCCCCGATGCCAGGCGCCTCTTCGGCGACACTGTTGTTGACCACTACAGCCACTTCATGAACCAGGAAGTCATCGCCTTCCAGCAATCGGTCACCGACTGGGAACTGAAACGCTACTTCGAACAGATCTGATGGCGGTCGTATCAACCCGTGGGTCAAACGGATCATTTCGGTGAGTTCAGCCTCTCGACGCGCCGATGAGTCAGGAATGCAGAAAAGCGTTCCCTCTCCAACCAAGCGACTCGTCGCCGCCTTCACCACCGCAGCACTCGCCGCCACCCTGGCCACGGGTGTATCCAATGCGGTCGATCCCGCTCCGGCCTCGGCAGCAACCTGCGGTGTCGGTCAACCAGACTCCGCCTTCGCCAGCGATGTTGTGTCCTCACCCCGCTACGCCCAAGTTTGGCGTCTCTACCAGGCCTACTTCCTTCGCCAGCCCGACCGCGACGGCCTGGAGTACTGGATCGGCATCTCCAAGTCAGGCGACACCCTGCAACAAATCTCCGACAACTTTGAACGGTCACGCGAGTTCGCATTGACCTACGGCAATCTTAGCAACGCAGATTTCCTCGACCTGATCTACCGCAATGTGATGTGCCGGACTGCCGACCCGAGCGGCTACAACTACTGGCTCGGCAAGCTAGACAGTGGCGAACTGGCTCGCGGCGAGATGATGATCTTGTTCTCCGAGTCCGAGGAATACATCATCAAGACACAGACCACCTGGTCCCTATTCGCCGATCCCGACGACGCGACCCTCGCCAAGAACGGATACGAGATTCGCTCGATCCCGGGTGGCCAGATCGCAGTCCTTGACTATCAGCGAGTCGACTTCTCCGCCGGCCACAATCGCTGCGCTGTCGCCTCCATCAACGGAAACTGGTTCTTCAATCCCGGCAGCGCAAACCCAACTCCGACGGGCTTCGCTGTCATCGACGGCAACCAACTTCCCGGGGCGGTCAATCGGACCGACCGCGGGGTATTCGGTGAGCGCTACCGACCAAGCGGCCCAGCAGAAGAGATCGTGTGGGTCTACCAGGGCTCCTACAACATCAATAGCAATCTGGCCTCCAAGGATGGCCGAGTGCTGGAGAGCTGGCATAGCTGGCGGCCAGACGGCACTCCCGCTGTCGACAACCCGTCCGAGTGGCGCTGGGCAGCAGCAGGCATCCCGCTCATCATCGACGGCCAGGTCTGGCCGCAGTTCTACAACATCCCAAGCAACAACTACACCCACTACACCTATGGACACAGCTTCGTCGCCTTCGACAAGGACAATGGCCTGCTGGCCTTTGGTTCAACTCAGGGAATGACCAGCTCCGGCATGATCGACTGGGCTAACGCCAATGGCTATGACGACCTCATCAAGTTCGATGGTGGCGGCTCGGTCGAATTCAACGTTGGTGGCGAAACCCGAGTCGCCGGAACCGGCCGCAACGTCCCACTCTGGCTCGGCATCGGCTGCTAACGCGCCATGGCGTAGAACTCGTCGTTTGGTCGCATAGCGGTGAAGTTGGCCATGCGATTGCTAAGTCCGAAGAAGGCAGTAATGGCAGCGATGTCCCAGATGTCCTCGTCATCAAGGTCAAAGGCTCGAAGCAGCTCAAAGTCGGCATCATTGGTCGAGCGAGCATCATTGGAGACCTTCAGCGCAAAGTCCAGCATTGCCTTCTGTCGGTCGGTGATGTCGGCCTTGCGATAGTTGGTTGCAACCTGGTCAGCAAGCAATGCATTCTTGGCCCGGATCCGCAGGATCGCGCCATGGGCAACCACACAGTACTGGCAGCCGTTATCGGCTGACGTGGCGACGACAATCATCTCCTTTTCGGCCATGGTGAGGTTTCCCTCGCGACCCATCAAGGCATCGTGATAGTCAAAGAAGGCTCGCATCTCATCCGGTCGGTGGGCCAGTGCTAAGAAGACATTGGGGACAAAGCCCGACTTCTCTTGGATGGCCAGAACCTTCTCGCGAATATCGTCGGGAAGGTCCTTGATCTCGGGGACAGGGAAGCGACTGATGGGGTATTCGGACATGGGGTGATTGTGCCTTTCGGGAGAGTTGACTCGCTGCCCTAGTTGTTGACGTCGACAACGACACGACCGCGGACCTTGCCCGCTAATTGCTCAGCCGCCAGGGGAATAACGTCAGCCAGATTGATCTTGGTGGCCATCGTGGCCAGATGCTTGGGATCCAGATCGGTCGCCAGTCGGTTCCATGCTTCGACCCGCCGTGGCTTGGGGCAATTGACACTGTCGGTCCCGGCCAAGGTCACGCTACGAAGAATAAACGGCATGACGGTTGCGGGCAGGTCGAAACCTTGGGCCAGCCCACAAGCGGCGACCGTGCCACCGTATTTGGTGGAGGCGCACACATTGGCCAAGGTATGGCTGCCAACCGTGTCGACGGCTCCGGCCCATCGCTCTTTCCCAAGTGGACGTCCAGGCTCGGACAACTCGTTGCGGTCGATGAGACCAGCCGCACCCAATTCGGTGAAGTAGTCGGCTTCTTCTGGACGACCAGTGGAAGCAATGACTTCGTATCCGAGCTTGGACAAGATGGCAATGGCAACACTGCCAACTCCGCCCGCAGCTCCCGTCACCAGGATCTCGCCTTGGTCAGGGGTGACCCCGTTCTTCTCCAGGTTGAGAACACAAAGCATGGCGGTGTAACCGGCTGTGCCAATAACCATGGCCTGCTCAGTGGTGAAGGCATCGGGAAGGGCAACCAACCAGTCACCGTTCACCCGGGCTTTCTGGGCCAGCCCGCCCCAATGACGTTCTCCGACTCCCCAGCCGTTCAGGACAACGGTGTCACCCTTGGCAAACTCGCTACTTGAACTGGCCTCAACGGTGCCAGCAAAATCGACTCCTGGCACCATGGGGAAGTCTCGGATGATGGGCGACGAGCCGACAATGGCCATGCTGTCTTTGAAGTTGACCGTCGAGTAGTCGATGGCAACGGTGACGTCGCCTTCAGGCATGTCCTGCTCCGACACTTCGGTGATTTCAGACCGGTAGCCGTCGTCATCCTTGTTGACCAGAATTGCACGCATCGTCACTCTCAATCCACTCATTTGCTAACTGTCTAGGAGTCTCCCACTCCACTGGAGAGACTCCTAGACAGTAGCTGGCGGGGATCAAGAGCTGTTAGCCAGTTGTTTGCCAGCCAGACCGTGTTGGCCAGACAGTTAGCCCGCCAGGTCAGGTGTGCAATCAGTCGAAGCCGACCACACCCCATTGCTCTTGGCTTGCACGCTGTAATGATGCGAAGCACCAGCATTCAACGACTCGGAGAACGAGGTTGTCTGAGTCACACCACGCCAATACGTATTGCCACCATTCACCGAGCGATACACCCGATAATCAGTCGCACCAGCAACCGCATCCCAGCTCACCGTCGCCGCCAAACCAGCAGCACTCGCCGAACAAACAGCAGGCGCCTGACTCACCGGAACATCACCAACAACATCAGGCGTGCAATCAGTCGAAACCGACCACACCCCATTGCTCTTGGCTTGCACGCTGTAATGATGCGAAGCACCAGCATTCAACGACTCGGAGAACGAGGTTGTCTGAGTCACACCACGCCAATACGTATTGCCACCATTCACCGAGCGATACACCCGATAATCAGTCGCACCAGCAACCGCATCCCAGCTCACCGTCGCCGCCAAACCAGCAGCACTCGCCGAACAAACAGCAGGCGCCTGACTCACCGGAACATCACCAACAACATCAGGCGTGCAATCAGTCGAAACCGACCACACCCCATTGCTCTTGGCTTGCACGCTGTAATGATGCGAAGCACCAGCATTCAACGACTCAGAGAACGAGGTTGTCTGAGTCACACCACGCCAATACGTATTGCCACCATTCACCGAGCGATACACCCGATAATCAGTCGCACCAGCAACCGCATCCCAACTCACCGTCGCCGCCAAACCAGCAGCACTCGCCGAACAAACAGCAGGAGCTGAAGGTGGCTGAGGTCCGGCAAGATTGATTGCCGGATCACAGTTGACCGGAGCCGAGAACTGGCCGACCGGATACTTTGCTTTCACTCGATAGCTGTTGAGTGATCCCTCCACACCGTTCTCTTGGAACGTCGTTCCAGGAGCCGCGACCTTGCCGCGCCAGCTATTGCTTCCGCTATTGTCGATCTCGCGCTCAACAATAATGTCGGTCGCACCCTCAGGCTGATCGAAGATCAGCTCAATCTGATTGCCGGTCGGGTTGGTTGCTGTACACGAAAGCGGAGCAGGGCCGGTTGGCAAGGGATCCGGAATCGTGCCCGCTCCCCCTTCGTCACAGAATCGGACAAGGTCGCGGGCAGAGCTCTGGTTTCCCGGCGTGCCAAAGCTGTTGATGCCACCGGTTAGCCAGACACAACCATCCGGGGTGCCGACGATACCAAAGCCGCCAGATTCGCCCGACATGTAGGGGTCAAAGCCCTGGATGCGTTCCAGGGTCACCACGTCATAGGCGGCGAGAGCGCTGATTTCTCCGGTCCACGTTCCGGTTGGAGTGGATGAATGCATGATGAGTTCGTCATCGGACAGGTGCGATCCCCAGCAATGGCAGGTGGCATATATGCGGTTGCCGACCAGCTCGATTTCTTGGTACTCCCCACCCCAACGGCCGGGGGTCGGGTGAGCCGTGTCGTAGTTGGTGTAGTGCATGTACTCCATGTCGAGGTTCGTCGCCTCGTCCAACACGAAGAGTGCATGCTGCTCACCACCCACCCAAACGTCACCTTGGGCAGTGGCGACCACGTCATACAAGCGATAGTACTGAGTGCAGTTGACGCAGGTGTTGTAGCCAATAGTCGAACGATCATGCAGGATGTCACCGGTTGGGCTGACGCCGGCAAAGCCACGGGCTCCAGCATCGCCATTGAGTTCGGTGAACCAGCCGGCGAGGTAAACCTCGGAGCTGGTGTGGCTTGCCGACACGCCCCAGACACTTCCGTTGGGCGCTGGATCCCAGGTCCAGTCAATAGCACCAGTCACCGGATTCATCCGGATGGCATTTGTTACCGCTTGGGGTCCGTTGCCATCAGTTGCGGTCGTAAAGGTTCCAACGACGTAGAGCCAGCCGTCGTGTTCCAATCGGATATCACGTACCACACTCGTTCCGCCGTATACCCGCGAATTCCACCCCGGCCAAACCTCTCCGGTCGTTGGATCGATCTTCTGGAGAGCGCCAACGGTTTGGCCCTCCCAATCGCCGAACTCGCCGCCAACAAAAAGGCCACCGTCGGAGCTTGCTTCGAGTGCCAGGACAGTTCCATCCAAAGTCGGCGTCCACCAGGACTGAAACTCTTGCGTTGATGCGTCAAAGGCTGCCAACCAAGGCTGGGTGATGGTTGTGCTGCCGTTGGTCACATCACGGAACTTGCCACCGGCAATGACCAGTCCAGAGCTGTACTCCACTGCATAGCCAAGCGCATCCCAACTTCCCATGGTGGCCGAGCCGTTATCGACAACAAGCCCCCATTCAGAACTCGTTGGTTCGACTAGCTCGGCTTGGGCTGGACCCGCACCTACGATCGCCGTTGAAACCATCGCCATGGCCACTACTAGAACACGAAAAAATCGTCGCCTACTCATATCACCAAATCCGCTCATTCTGCCAAAGTAGAGCCCACGGTGTGACGCCTGAATAGGCGAACAACCCCGCAAGCCTGGGCCCTGTGGCCCATCCGCAGCCACCACACTAGGCGTCGAGTGGCTCACACCACCAAGAAACTGGCAAACTATCTCCATGCCCACCAACAAGAGCGACGCTGTGACAACGTCGCCAGCCAAGGCCACAACCCAAGCAAACATTTGTTGTGAGCCCATTCTGGGAAGCATCCTGGAAGCGGATGAAGCGGTGGAACTGGCTGCTCTTCTGAAGGCACTCGCCGACCCAGTCCGGCTTCGCTTAGTTAGTATCATCGCCAGCTCAGGTGAAGCGTGCACCTGTGACTTCCCGGGCCTGCTTGGCAAGTCACAGCCGACAGTCAGCCATCATCTCAGCTTGTTGGTCAATGCCGGAATTCTCGAACGTGAGCAACGGGGCAAGTGGGCCTGGTTCAAGGTGAGCTCTCCTCAAATGGAGCTGATTCGAACGGCAATTGGACCGGCTCGCTCCTAGACACAAGACTGAGCTGTCATGGACTTCGGACTGAATCCGGATCACGAACTCATTGTTGAAGCAGTCGACGCCGTCTGTTCAGATTTCGATGATCAGTACTGGTCAGAATGCGACCAGAACCACACCTTCCCTTGGGACTTCTACCAAGCCATGGCCGATAGTGGATGGGTTGGAATCTGCATCCCTGAGCACTATGGCGGCGGGGGCCAAGGCATCACCGAGGGTGCCCTGGTTCTCAACCGAGTTGCCGCTTCCGGTGCGGCCATGAACGGATCCACCGCATTGCATCTCACCCTGTTCGGACTCAACCCGGTGATCAAGTTCGGCAACGACCGTCTGAAAGAAACGTTTTTGCCCAGAGCAGCAATCGGTGATTTACATGTGGCCTTCGGGGTTACCGAGGCCGACGCCGGCACCGACACGAGCCGGATCTCCACCCGAGCCCAAGAAGCCGCAAATGGCGGATGGCTCATCAGCGGACACAAGATCTGGACATCGAAGGCACTGGAGTCCGAAGTCTGCCTTCTGCTTGCCCGTACCGATGGTGAGCCAGGGAGCCTTGAGGGTCTAAGCCTCTTCCTAGTAGATCTCGATCCCGACTACTGCCAGATCGTTCCCATCTCCAAGGCGGGCCGAAACGCCGTCGCCTCCTGTGAGGTGTTTTATGACCGGCTACCAGTTGAAGGCTGGAGGCTGATTGGTCAACGTGGCCAGGGATTTCGTCACATCCTCCACGGGATGAACCCGGAGCGAATCTTACTGGCAGCAATGGCCTGCGGAATCGGTGAGGTCGCCATCAAACGCGCCGTGTCCTATGCAAAAGAACGCGAGGTATTCGGCCACGCCATCGGAGCCAACCAGGCCATCGCTCACCCGCTGGCGAAGGCCCATATGGAGCTGGAGGCCGCCTGGACTATGGCCATGAAGGCCGCCTGGCACTACGACCATCAAACGGTGAGTGTGCAACAGGTCGGAGAGATGGCTAACACGGCCAAGTTCCTGGCCGCCGAAGCCAGCTACTTCGCCGCTGATCAGGCGGTGCAGACTCTCGGTGGGCTGGGCTATGCGACCGAGTACCACGTTGAGCGATACTGGCGTGAAGCCAGAATCCAACGACTTGCCCCGGTCAGCCAAGAAATGACACTGAACTACATCGCCCAGAAGGGGCTCGGACTACCCCGAAGCTATTGAGCCCCGGAGCAGTCCTAGCCGAATACGAGGTCAGTCTTTAGGCGATGGCCAAAGCATGCTTGCGTCGGCGACCCAGCAATACGCCAGCGGTACCCAGCACCAACAGCAACAGCCCGGTATTGACTATCCGGCCCGAGTTGGAACCAGTGACTGCCAGCTGTGGTGGAACGTAGCCATAGTTGATGTCCAGCAGATTCTCACCGGGAGCCAGGCTCACTGCTACCACCAGATCGCCGTTGCCGTCCTTGGTGAATACGTTCTTGTACTGGGAGGGCACAGTGTTTGGCAAGAGCACCAGGGTGTAGTCACCCGGGACCACATCGATGAAGAGGTACTTGCCGTTGGCGTCGGTGGTGGTTGTTGCCACTAGGGCTCCGTCAGAGTCACGCAATTCAATCGTGACTCCGGCAATTCCAGCCTCGTCGGCATCAACCTTGCCATCACGATCGGTGTCAACCCAGACCGTGGAACCGACTGTTGATCCTTGGACCAGGCCAATGTCGACGTCTTCGTGTCCACCATCGGGCAGGGTCACATTGACCGAATCCGGAGTGGAGGCAACGAGACCCTCGGCAACCGTGCTCTTGTTCAGGGTGACGGTGTAGTCACCGGCAGGCAGGTTGTTGAGAGACCATTCGCCATTGTCATCAGTAACGACCGTGTAGGTCACATCACCATCGGGGCCGTGCCAAACAATGGTGACAGTGGCGCCGGAGATCCCGACCTCGTCGGCATCCTTGATGCCGTCACCATCGGTATCGGCCCAGACGCTTCGACCAAGCGAGGCCGTGCCAATGGGTCCAGTGGCCTGGTAGCCAAAGTCAGCGGTTTCGTGGAAGGTTCCGCCCGAAAGGCCAGTGACTTCAGACGCACTGTCCGACAGCACCAGTCTCGTCATAGGTAGCGACCACAACTCCGGGCAAGTCCGCCCGTCACTGCGACGCCATAGTTGCCGTCATGCAGATTGTCGAACAGGTAGGAGCCGTCGGCTGCGGTTGTGGTGGTGGTAACGACATCGTCGCCGCCTCCAAGCAACACCGTCGGGTCCATACCAGGTGAGGGTGACTTCAACGCCGCCGAGACCGTTCTCTGCGTTGTCTTGCACGCCGTCGCCATTGGTATCAAGCCAGACATAGTTGCCAATACTGGAAGCAGCTACTTCGACCGACACATTGTTGGAACGCAAGAACTGCTCAGAAGGCAGTGAGGTTGAATCCAAGGTGAAGCGGTTGGTGTAGAGATCACCATCGGTGTTATTGGAAGCATCGATGGTGTAGCTGGCCTTCATCCCCTGACGAGGATTGCCATCTCGTGCCAGCGAATAGTTCGAGATGAACTTGACCGCGGTGGCGTCAGCAAATGAAGCCGGGCACGAAGGTGTGCCAAAGGCCGCTTCCAGACACCAGTTTGAGGTGTTGTTGTCTGGGTCATAGCCGACGGTCTCGGGAGCATCGGCGGTGTAGTACCAGATTCCGATGGTGGCATGCGGGTCGCCTCCGCCGGGCACGGAATCATCCAGCCAGGTGATAGTTGGCTCGCCTCGAAGTTCGAAGTCCCCAGTGAAGTTTGAGGTTGGAATCCGTGGTGAGTTGGAGCCAACGCCATCGCCGCTACCGGACATGAAGGAGAACACATCAATCACGACTGGTGGGTCGATCTCGAAGGTGGCGGCAAAGTTTGCCCACGACAGTGAATAGACCTGGTCTTGATCCAATCCATCGAAGGAAGCATCAACTGCCTTGGATAGCTGCATGGAGCCGGTCTGCTGCAGGACGACGGTGTGCTCATCACTGCGCTCACTCAGCGCATTGACCACATTGTCAGCGTTGATTTCACCGTAATTGACTACCGAGGTTCCGTCAGGGGCAAGAGAGTTGGAATCGGTGCAGATCACAATCGGCGTGAAGACCGAGTTAGCTACCCGGTCACCGAGGTCCCAAGTGAGGCGGGTATAGCCCGGAGCAGCGTTGCCATCACGATCAGTATTGGGCTCAATATTGTCAGGAGGCGTACCGTCAGCGCGGGCCGCGGTACAGGTTGCGTTGTAGGTCGAGTCTGGGGGCAGCACGTCGACCACCGTGACGTTGAGGGCAGTGCCGGGAGGGGTAGCAGAAGACTGCAAAGCAGGCAACAGCTCCCATACGATCTCGTTGCCAGCAACCGTTGAGCCGGTATTGCCAATATCAGCCGCCGGAGTAATGCTGCGCTTTTCCAGTCGAGCCCGCAGACGAACCAGGGTGGCGCGGTCACCGTCATTGGATGCGTTTTCTGGCGATGGCTGGTAGTTCCGTCCAGTCCAGGATTGGAAGTAGGTGTCGGATCGGGCCATTCCGAAGTCCGCCATGACCGTGCCCTCAGGGATCAGGGTACCGTCGTCTGGGCCACCGTTGAAGCTGTCCCGGGCCTGAAGGGGAATCACCAGTTGCAAGCGATTTCCTGGAATGAGGTCGGTGGCAGCGTCGGCCGGACGGGCGCGTACTGCGTTCACGGCATCGAAGCCGCCGGGTACCGTGGTGGGATCGGTGTGCCAGCTGGTGGGGCCGCCGGCGACGCCAGCATCCTCGCAGCGCACGGCGCTCTGGGCGTCCCAGGTTCCAAGGTAGCGCTTGCTCGTGTCGTCAAACCCGCCGGATATTGGACTGTCTCCGGCGAAGTCGTAGTGGGCGTACTCGACAACCCAGTCGGCGGGGACAACTCCGGTGGCGTTTCCTACATAGGCGAACTTGCCAGTGGTGGCTCCGGTGTTGCCTGCATCAGTGAGTTGCAGGGTGGTGTTGTCAAACACGTCACAGGAAACCGGGTCGTCGTGGGGAACAGTGCCGTTGTTGGTGTAGTAGACGGCCGAAGCGTGATACTGACCAGGCTCCAATTCGCCATCTCCCGTATGGTTGCCGGCTTGGTTGGGCATATAGGCGGTTCGGTAGCCAGCGTTGCTGACTCGTCCAAACGCATACTTGGCGAATGAGCCGCGGGTGGTGAGTTGGAATGTTGTCGGGCCAATGCCGTTGTTCTCCAACGGCTCATCATTGGGAGCGAAGTTGGATACTCCCGAAACGCTGTCTGGGTCGAAGTTCTCAAACAGGTTGTAGAGATGGATGGCACCGACATCGTCGGTGGTGCCGTCTTCGATGTCGATTGATGAGAAGGGGAGGAATACCTGGACTCGGTGGTTGATGACGTAGTACGGACCGGCAGTCAGGTCGGTCCCACCAATGGTGCGTGATGGATAGCGAGTTCCGCTCAGGTCGGCGTTGTCGATAGTGAACGTATAGCCGTCGGTTGGGCCAACTCCGTCACGGGTATAGCTACAGGTGCCGGAGTCTTGCACATTGGCGTTGGGATAGATGGCGGACCCAGTTTGGATGGATTCGTTGCCGTAGATCTCGTCTCCCCAACCGGATGGGTTCGGCCGACAGTCAAGAATATAGAACTCGAAACCTTCGGCTTCGGTGTAGTCGGTCGTTCCGTTGGAGTGCTTGGCCGTGATGGTGTCTTGGAAACTGAAGGGCATGGCCAAGGCTTCAATGCCTGAAACCCGATCGGCGGCAATCCGAATATTGAAGTAGGTGATGTAGCCGAGTTCGGGGCCATTGCCGATGTCATGTGTGGCAACGTCCTGGTTGTGCCAGCCACCCTTGGAGAGGTCATAGGCCGGAGCAGCGGAGATGGTTTCCAGAATGGCAGCTTCGGTGTCCGGAGTGGCTCGATCGCCACCCTGTGCGTCACGGGCGTAGACCTCTTGGGTAGAAGTGAAGGTTTCGCCGTTCAGTGACGTGCCAGCAACCTTGACTACCGAAGAGAACGACTTCTGCTGGCCTTCGGTGAAGATGCCGAGGTTGCAGATCAGGGTGAAGGTGCCGTCGCCGTTGTCGACTATTTCTGATGGCGGGGTCGTTCCACCACCACCGGGCGGAGTGCAGATTGCGGGAACACCAACAAATGCCACGTCAGCATCGGTGCTGGGGGTGATGGTTTGTTCCATCACCACGTCAACAAGTTCGGTGTCACCGGGAGCAAAATCATCAGCGGTGATCGACCACACGTAGCTGACGGTGTCTTGGGAGCGGACGATGTGGTTGGAAGGCCCACAGTCATCTCCCGGGGTTTCTCCGCTGGAGCCACAGTTTCCTGTGGTGTCAAAGGGAGCAGAGCCGTCGATCAAGCCAGGCCCGAATGGGCCGAGGTCTAGGTCGGGTGAGCCGTCACCAGGAGCGGCACCAGCATTGCTAACGAAACTGAGCAGGGCAGCGACGAGCGCGACCACCAAGAGAGAGCGAGACGTGCGATTCTTCATCTTTGTCATCATCTTTCATGTCACCCGTGGCAAACCGACCACACATGTGAATTCATCGACAAGCTGGTTGAGAAACTTGATGCTCGCCAACTCGAGACTGTCCCACGCCGTCTCGAGCCCACTACTGGAGTGTAATTCCAGCCATGTCATTCTTCCACAAGGCTGACCATTTCGCACTGTTGTTCAGGCTTTAACAAACTCTTGGCATCCGGCGATCGAAGACATCCCCGTAGGTAGTGGGCACGAGCGATCTGCGCCAACATGGATGTCGTCAGAGAGATCACCCCTCGAACGTCTTCGACCGGCCCGCCGAGCAATCGCAAGGCTTGAGCGGGGCCCCCGCGAACGGACCCTGACCGTCAATCTTTCTCGACAAATCAACTTGGAGTGATGGCATCTGGTGCCGACTGTCTGGAGTCGAGCTTCGATAGTGTCGAATCATGCTTGCCCCGTTCATCGCAGCCCTCCTTGCCGCCATCGTCCTCCTGACGATCCTGCTCAAGACACGCCAAGGGGCGGCCCGATCCCAGCGAGAAACTGCCGCCGCGGTCCAGGAGTTGGAAGCAAAATCGGCACAAGATGCCAGCGAACGTTCCGACATTGAGATCCGTCTTGAGGGAGTAAGCAACACCGTCAAGAAACTCGAGTCAGAGAACGAACAACAGGACCGACGGGTCACCAAGATGCAAGAAACCGCCGACGATCTTCGCGGCTCGAACCAGGAGCTCTTACACCAGGTCTCCTCACTCCAAGCCGACAACGACCGACTTGGGCAAGGATTCTCCGAGATCGAGCCTCAAACCTTGTGGGAGCTAGAGCTCCAGCGATCTGAGCGAACCTGGCGACATAGTGTTTCCATTGCCCCGGAATCAACCGCGAGCCCCTTGGTCGACAGCGACGACCTGCTTCGAACAGCCGTCGAGATCGAGGCAGCGGCCCTGAAAGAAGAAGCCGGCGCCTTCATTTCCGTCGACTGGCAAGCCGCACCGGTCCAAGATGCTGCTCGATCACACCTGATCCTTCGACTGGCGCAGGAGATGCTGGCCGAGGCAGCCAGAGAACCGATTCCCGTCTGCCTTGTCGCCAGCGGAACTGGGGCAGTCACCCTTTCCCTAGAGCCAGCCGAAGAGGGAGACAAGGGAATCGAGATCGACCTTCGACCGCCCGCGGTTGCTGGACAACTCATCGAGCTAACCGACGACCACCAAGCTCAGGTCACGATCAACTACGCCTGACACGGCTGCCGACCCGTGCTGCCACAAGTCGAGCTAAAGCCGACACTGTGATCGCGGCCAGCACCCCGGTCACGCACATGACGATGAGGGCGGTATCAATGCCGATCTGGCTGGCCAGTGCCGTGACCACCAGCGGGACCGCCATCCCTGGGTACGCCAGCAAGTAGAAGGTTGAGACACAAGCACCGCGAGTCTCATCATCGGACATCTCGCCCAAGCGAGTGAGACAGCCAGCAGTGAGTGTTCCAGACGAGGTGCCAAGAACGACCGCGGCCGGGAGAAGGAGTAGCCAGGTGCCACTGAAATATGCGCCCGATCCGAGCAAATAGCCAATGGCACCAAGTCCAACCCCGATAGGGAGCGCCCGTTTGGAGCCAACACGATTGACCAGCGGTCGGGCGAGCACCCCGGACAAGGCTGTGAGTGTTCCAGCCACTCCGGCGACAATCACCTTGGATGCAGACAATCCCGATTCACCGATGGACCCGCCCAACAGAACCGGGAACAGAGCAAAAGATGTCGAAGCAAAGGCGAAGACCCAAAGAGCAGGAGGAACAATGGTCAACAGGAATGCTCGACGTTGGGGTGCCGGAACACCAAAGGACAAACGAATGGGTGGCGGTGGCTCCACTCGTTTCACCGTCTCATGGGCTTGAACGAGCCAGGGAACCAGCATCAGGGTAAAGACCACGTGGATAACAAAGGGGGTGACGAGCGGGCTCGGCAGGAATTCAGCCAGCAAGGCTGAGGTGATCGGCCCAAACCCGAACCCGACATAGGTCACGACGGTCAAGAGCACAGCGGCGCGCTGCTCGTTACCTTTGCCAAGAAGTTCCTGAATCCAGGCGGCTCCCACTCCAAGCACACAGCCGCTCACCATTCCAAGCAGAAACCGGCCAGAAAGCAACAACCAGAAGCGGTCCCGACCGAGGATGAGGATGATTGACGCCAGGGCCGACAAGACAACGAAGGGAACCATGACTGCTCGCCGCCCATACCGATCCGAAAGCAGTCCAGCAACGAAGAGGGTCAAAAAGATACCGGCCACATAGACAACAAAGATGGCCATCGTCTGACTGGGCGAGAGCTCCATTCGTTCTTGGTAGAGCACCAAGAACGGGGTCGAGACATTGGTTCCATAGGCCACGGCGAAGAGACCAAGAGCAACGGCACGAACAACATGTGACGGTGGCGTCTCCAATACTCCGGCCTGCTGTATCTCTGCCACTAGGGGACATCACCAGCAGATCGGCGGACCTCGACCAGTGCTTCGGTAATCCTGGCAATGGGCTCAAGCTCAACCTGGCCAAGACCAAAGCGGATGGACTCCATGGCGTCTGTGGCGTCCTCCAAGCGACTCACACCTTTGCCCGTGATCTTGGCCAGCGTGGCCCGACGATCACTGGGGTGAGGAACCCGCTCCACCAGGCCATCAGCCTCCAGCCGGTCAATGGTGTTTGTCACGCTCGTTGGATGCACCTGAAGCCGCTCACCCATCTTGCCGAGCGGCAGAGCCCCCTCCCGAGAGAAGCTGATGAGGGCTAGTGCTTCGTAGCGAGAAAACGTCAGCCCAAAAGGTAAGAGAGCCTGATTGATACGACCAAGCACGATCTGGTGAGCCCGGGTTATCGAGGTGGCCGCAGCCATCGCATCGGACTCGGCCCAACCCCGCTTGTCCCAGTTTCGCTTAGCCTCAGCGATCAGATCGACAGGTTGGGTCACGAGCGCTATCTTAGTTCTTGCCATTAGTCGGATGTCCAACTATCTGACATCAAAGATATTTGGAGGCGCCCTCGTGGCTGATGACACTGCACACCCAGAGGACACTGAACACCCAGGGAGTGAGCAACCTGCTGACTCGACGAAGGCCCAGTGGCAAGAGACCTATGACCAGGCGCGACTGCGTGATGCCGACTGGGAAACCATGTCGGGCATCCCCGTCGAACCCGTCTACGGCGATGCTCCGTATCCCGGTCAGTACCCCTACACCCGCGGGGTCTACAACTCCATGTACCGGTCACGCCTGTGGACCATGCGCATGTTTGCCGGGTTCGGCACGGCCGAAGACACCAATATGCGATTCAAGGACATCCTGAACAATGGTGGCGGCGGACTCTCAACCGCTTTCGACATGCCAACCCTGATGGGACACGACTCTGACCACGAATGGTCCCTTGGTGAGGTCGGCAAGTGTGGTGTCGCCGTCGACACCCTGGCCGACATGCGTGATCTCTTCGCCGACATTGATGTCGGTGGCGTCTCAACCTCCATGACGATCAATGGTCCGGCCAACATCATCATGGCCATGTACATCGCCAACGCTGAGGAAACCGGGACCAAACGAGCAGGTCTGGCAGGAACGATCCAGAACGATTTGCTCAAGGAGTACCAGGCTCAGAAGGAATACATCTTCCCTCCCCGCCCCTCCATGCGACTGGTCACCGACCTCATCCGTTTCACCTCGGCCGAGATGCCAAAATGGCATCCGGTCTCGGTGTCCGGTTATCACATCCGTGAAGCAGGCAGTACTGCCGCTCAAGAGCTGGCCTACACCCTGGCCAACGGATTTGCCTATGTGGAGGCAGCCATCGCCGCTGGCATCGACGTCGACGACTTCGCCCCCCGACTGAGCTTCTTCTTCAATAGTCACAGCGATTTCTTCGAAGAAATCGGCAAGTTCCGGGCGGCCCGTCGGATCTGGGCCACCTGGATGAAGGAACGCTACGGGGCCAAGGACGAGCGCTCCATGCTGTGCCGCTTCCACACCCAAACCGCCGGTGTTTCACTCACCGCCCAGCAGCCCGAGATCAATATCGCCCGGGTGGCCATCCAAGCCATGGCCGGTGTACTCGGAGGCACCCAAAGTCTTCACACCGATGCCTTCGATGAGGCCATGGCCCTACCAACCGAAGACGCTGCTCGTATCGCTCTGCGAACCCAACAGATCGTGGCGCATGAAACCGGAGCGGCATCGGTGGCTGACCCTCTTGGCGGCTCCCACTATGTGGAGTGGATGACCGATGAGATGGAACGCCAAGCCGAGGCCATTTTCGCTCACCTGGATGAGCTGGGACAAGGCTCCATCCTCGAAGGGGTGTTCGCTGGAATCGACAACAGCTACTTCACCAGCGAGATAGCCAATGCGGCCTATCGCTTCGAGCAACAAATCAATGCTGGTCGGCGCATCGTGGTCGGGGTCAACCAATTCACCGACGGCGACTCCGACGAGCAGAATCTTCTGCGGATTGACTCCACTGTCGAGGACTATCAGCTCAAGCGACTGGCCAACGTCAAACATGATCGGAACGATGACCAGGTACGGGCGTGCTTAGCTGACCTGGTCACGGCGGCTGAAGAGCCAACAACCAACACCATGCCTGCCACCATTGCCGCTGTGCAGGCCATGGCCACCGAAGGTGAGATCGTCGAAGCCTTGCGAGGCGTATTTGGCACCTATGTTGAGAAAGCGACGATGTAATGAGTGGGCCAGTAATGAGTGAGCCAGCAATGAACGAGCCGGTAACAAACGAGTCAGAGAGCATCGACCCAGCCATCGAAGCAGCGGCCGCCTACGGGCCGATGCGAGTCATCCTAGCCAAGGTGGGTTACGACGGGCATGACCGCGGGGTCAAGATCGTGGCCCGAACCTTGCGAGATGCGGGTTTTGAGGTCATCTATCTTGGCCTTCGCCAAACCACTCAAGACATCGTGTCTGCGGCCCAGCAAGAAGACGCCGACGCCATCGGGCTGTCGCTCCACAATGCTGGCCACATGACATTGGCTCCCCGCATGGTGCAAGCTCTGCGAGATGCCGACCTTGACATTCCCGTTGTCGTCGGTGGCATTGTTCCCGACGCTGACATCCAGTCTCTCCTGGACGAGGGTGTTGCCGCCATACTGACCCCAGGGGCCTCCTCGCAAGAGGTTGTGGGCGCCATGCGAGACGCCATCCTCGCCGCAGCTTCGTGAGCCTGCGCGGCCTCACCCCAGCAGAAATTCTCGACAAGGCGCTGGCTGGGAACCGCCACGCCATCGGGCGACTGCTCACGCTGGTTGAACGGGGCGGCGATCCAGCAGACGAGGTCGCTTCGCTCACCCACGCCCGTGGCCATGGAGCGACTGTGATCGGGATCACCGGTCCGCCTGGCGCCGGCAAGTCGACCCTGGTCGGCCAGCTCATCAAGGAAGCAACCAAGAACGGGGCTCGACCAGCAATCCTGGCTGTTGACCCATCGTCCCCGTTGAGTGGCGGCGCCATCCTCGGTGACCGAATTCGCATGGACGATCCAGACTCGGACTCCTTTATCCGATCTATCGCCACTCGTGGCCATTCCGGAGGCCTCGCTCTGGCAGTCCCCGGTGCCGTGCGGGTATTTGATGCTTGCGGATTCGACCCGATCATCATTGAAACGGTTGGCGTCGGCCAGGTCGAAGTCGATGTGACCGCTACCGCTGACACCACCATTGTCGTCATGAACCCCGGGACCGGAGATGCGGTGCAGGCCAACAAGGCTGGCCTGCTGGAAGTGGCTGACATCTTTGTTGTCAACAAGGCTGATCGGCCCGGAGCCAACGAGGTTCGGGGTGATCTGCAGATCATGTTGGACCTGAGCCACATGACTGGTCGTGAAGAAATTTGGGGACGACGTCCACCGGTGATCATGCTCAAGAGCATCGAAGGCGTCGGGTTTGAGGAACTCTGGCAGGAGATTCAGAATCATCGCCTCTTTTTAGATCAGGGCAACGGACGCTCCGTTCGCCAAGAACTGCGTCAAGAAGCCGAGGTAGAAGCCCGCTTGGAACAGATCCTGAGCCTGGCCGCCAAGGACACGATGATGTCAGTTGAGGGCACGAAGATCATGGCCGAACTCAAGGATCTCGCTCTCGCGCCAGCAACTGCTGCTCGTCAGCTGGCGAAACTCCTGCTGGAGCGGAACTGAGAAGATTGGAACGAAACGATCGAGTCAAACGTTGAATGGCCGGAATGTCGAAAACAAAGCCGGATGCGGTGACGATTGGTCGATAGCTCAGGTTGACGGTTCAATTCCAACACTCAATTCAACTTGATGTTGGGTTTGTCCGATAGAGAACAGAATGACTTTGGAGGGAACAAAAATGAACAAGTATTTAGCTATTGGTGTCGCAACACTTATCCCGGTCACGACCGGGTGCGGAGCAATCGTTGACATGGTCGCTGAGAAGGCCACCGAGGAAGTGCTCGAAGAGGTCATCGCTGGTGACAGTGGTGCTGAGGTGGAAATCGATGCCGACAGCGGACAGATCATCATCAAGGGCGAAGACGGTGAAGTCATCGAGTTCAACGCCGACGAAGATGAAGGAACCGTTGACATCACCGATGGTGATGGCGAGACCCTATTTACCACTGGCGAAGACATCGTGGACGGTTGGCCGTCGGACTATCCAGTCCCGTCGGGGCTTACCGTTATTACCAGTTCAAAGATCAGCGATCCTGACACTGGAACCACGGCATACTCAGTTTTCTTTGAGGGAGACGGTGATTTCGATCAGGTGCTAAGCGAGATCGAATCCACGCTCGATGGGCGCGATCCAACAAATGACATCACCTCGACCTCGGACGGCCAAAAGTTCGTTACTCGGACCTATGACCTGGGTGACGACCTCATCATCAATATCCTTATTGCTGAGGAAGACGATGGGGTCGCTGGCTCATACTCCGTTATTGGGTACAAGGAGTAGCCATGGGCGACAATCGCTTGGTTCTGGGGGCGCTCGGGTCCTGAGCGACAGCCTGGTCCAGGGAATACGGCGCATGCGCAGACTCGTTCGGTCGGGGCATGCCTCCTACCAAGATCACGTGTCTGTCCTGTTTCTGAACTCCTGAGACTCAGCGAAATACAGCATCACATCACCCCGACTGATTTCGGCGTTCTCAACGAGACCCAACCAATACGCATGACCCTCAGCATCAGGCGAACGCTCCATCACATTCGCGTACACCAAATCCAAGAACTCACTGTTCCCTAGGTCGCCGTATAGAAGATCAAATTCCTCCGACAACGCAAACAGGTCAGAAATCTCGTCCAAGCCAACACCGTTAGCTTGAAACTCCGTCAACCAATACTCAAATCCTGGCCCATCCGGATTCCGCAAGAAGTACGCGGAATACAAACGATATAACGACGCATTCGTCGCCTCCGCCAACTTGAAGAAGCTCGTAACTTCAACCAGATCAACCGGCGTAGCCGAGTCGGTCGTGGTCCCGTCACCCAACTGGCCCAGGTCGTTCTTGCCCCAGCATTGGATACGGCCATCTTGTAGAAGTACGCAGTAGTGCTGATAACCAAGCTCAAGTTTGACCACGTGGTCTGCCCCATTGCTGGTTGCTATCAGCTGAGTTACCGCGCCAGCGGAGTCACTGAGCCAACAATCGGCGCTCCCATCGGTGTACAGGAGGCACTCTTCTCCGCCGTCTCCACTCAAGCGAACAGGAACCTGTGCACCGGTCTGGATACCAGCAATCTGAACTGCAGCGCTGGAGCTCGGCATCTGGTCCCAACAGCTGACGAGCTGATCATCGAGCAGCGCACACCTGTGAACCACGGACACAGCCCTAGTGATCAAGGAACTAGTCTTCGGGCTTAAGGAGTCGGGGTAAACCCATGGGTCAAACTCACCAGAGTCTTTCCACCCCCAGCATTTCACCACGCCGTCGCCCACGACGGCGCAGCCACCCCACTGGTTCGTCGTCATATCAGTGGCATCAGCAATACCACCGACCAGCGTCGCAGTTGGCCCCGAGGTGCTGACGCCATTGCCGAGCTGACCTTTGATGTTGGAACCCCAGCACTTGATCTGGCCGTCATCCAACAGAGCACACCCGTGGTAAAGGTCGACATCTACTTTGACGGCGTTGTCGATGCCAGCCACCGCCGGCCTCGCTATGGACCGAAGCCCGTGCGAGTCAGCCGCTACGACCAGATCCCAACATTCAACTTCGCCTCCACCAATCACGGCGCAGGCAAAGCTAGATCCGACAGCTACCTGTACGGCGTTGCTCACGTTTTTGACTCTCACTGGCACAGACTCATGATGCTGGCCCGTGAACGTCTCTGGGACAGCAGCATCGGGGCTGCCTTTCAGATGGCTTCCCCAACATCTCACGGTGCCATCAGACACCACGGCGCATCCAGTGTCGGAATCCACGGACAAATCGATGTAGGTCAAGGGTTCACCCGCAGCGGCTGATGCCGATGGTCCAATACCGCCTGTCACCGACACGATCATCAACGCGAACCCAAACATCAAACACAAACGAGCGCCGGACATGTTTCTATGCATGTTCTTCCCTCCGAAGACTCCCGCAGCAGGTTGCCGCGAGCAGGAGATCAGACCTTACCCGATAGCCGTCGGCACCCTATGGTGAGACTCTGACAGATGCGGACAGTCTCTCCGATCATCAAATACACAACTGGGTCAAATCGGCTCCGGCTTTACGGCCGGGCAGAAACATCCGTTGTCCCGTCTTCGTTGACCACGACGCCATATTCGTCGCGAGCTGATTCAGTCGAAATCAAACCATCGGCCAGGTCTGCGGCAACGATGTCAGCTGGTCGTTGGTGGGGATCACCAAGTCCGGCACCACCGGGCATGGCCAGCAACAATCGGTCATAAGCGGGAATTGATTGCTGTCCCTTGGACCGCATCACTTCACCCGACGCTAGATCCACGCTCCCGGTAGATCCGTCAAGACCGCCATGGCGGCCACGGGGTGCGTTGTCAACCCGCTCGAACATGGCCAGCACATCAAAAGGTGCTCCCCCATCACCGGCAAGTTCGATTATCTGACCGAGGCCCCCGCGGAACTCACCCGCTCCGCCGGAGTCTTCGCGCAGCTCCTTGCGCCAGAACACCATGGGCACAATCGACTCCGTTGCCTCGACCGGCACACCCCGCACCCCGCTGGGGAAACCAGTGGCGCTCAGGCCGTCCTTTGTTGGTCGGGCACCCGCTCCACCACTATTGAAATGAGTCATCTCAAACTCGGGCACATCTCCGTCATAGTCGGTATCGGTGGACACCGATGGTCCGCTGCGAAGCTGGATGTTCCATAGCGCCGAAGAACCCTCGGCCTGCACTCCCCCCTCAACGACCTGGTCCAGACATCCCAAGATGGTGTCGGGCAGCAAGTGCCCAATGATGTGCCGGGCCGCTACTGCGTAGGGTCGGGGGGCATTGAGAATGCAGCCAAGAGGTGCGCTGAAGGTGAAGGGTTCAATCGATCCATAGTTGTTGGGAATCTCGGGAGCAACCACGGCTTTGATTCCGTAGGTGGTGTAAGCCTTGGTGTAATTGAGTACCACATTGATGCCATAGCTGGAGGCTGCAGAAGTCCCCTCATAATCAATGTGGATATTGTCCTTGCGAATGGTCAAGGTTGCAGCCAGGGTGACTGGCTTGTCGTAGCCATCCATGGTCAGTTCGTTGTGGAAGGTCCCGTGGTCCAGCTCATTGATCCGGTCCAGGGTGGCTTGTCGGGAACGATCGATGACGAAGTTGGCTAGCTCATCGAGGTCGCTGATGTTGAATTCTTCCATCATCGAAACGAGACGATTGGCAGCAATGTCATTGGCGGCGGCGAAAGAATAGATGTCACCGATGACCTGATCCGGTTCCCGGACGTTCATGCGAACGATCTCCAGAAGGGTCTCATTGGCCACACCTTCGGAGAACAGGGGAAGGATCGGGATGTTGAGGCCTTCTTCATACACCTGGCGACCGTCGGGGCTGAACCCTCGGCCGCCGATATCAACAACGTGGCAGGTGTTGGCCACAATGGCAACGGCGACCCCATCGAAGAAGACGGGGGTAGCCACCGTGATGTCGTGTTGATGACCCGAAGCCAGCCACGGGTCGTTGGTGATGTAGACGTCACCGGGAAGCATCTGATCCATCGGGTATTTCTCGACGAAGTGCACAACGCAGGCGGCCAGGGCATTGATGTGGCCGGGGGTGCCGGTGATGGCTTGGGCTAGCATGCGCCCTTCACCATCAAATACTGCCGCAGCAAGGTCACCGGCTTCACGCACACTGGTGGAGAAGGCCGTTCGGATCAGGGTTTGGGCTTGCTCTTCAACCACGGCGATGAGCCGGTTCCACATCACATGAAGATGGATTTGGGCTAGGGCATTCGTTGAGGTTGCGCTGCTTGAGGTTGCGGAAGTCATTGGGATGCCCCTTTGGCGAGGTCGGCGGTTTCCAGGATGAGGTGCCCGTCGGGATGGACATGGGCGACATAGCGAGAGGTGATGACCGTTGCAGTATCGGTTTCGACCACGACAGCTGGGCCAGGAATAACGGAACCCGGCTCGAGTGCTGCTCGCTCATAGACCGGGGCGTCAACGGTCTCGCCAGTTGATGATTCGACCAGGCGGCGAATCGCGGTGGCTTCTGGTGTCGACGGTTGCAGATCTTGCTCGCGAACGTCGATTCCGGTGACCGCTTCGGGTTCTGTTCCAATTGTGAGAACCCAGCTCAGGATCTCGATCTCCAGGTTCGGGATCGATCGTTCATACAGCCGGTGATAGGAAGCCAGGAAGGCTTCGGTCAATGCCCCCGGTGTGTCAGCGTCGAAACGAACAGCCTCAATCTTGATTGGCAGCTCAACCCCAACCTCGTGACCTTGCCCGACATAGCGCATGTAGGCCAAGCGAGATTCCACCAATGGCCGCCCAGCAGCACCAGGCGTGACCACGGCATTGGCTTCGTCGCGCATGCCATCCAGCAGCTGGTTGCATGCGTCGGCGTCCACTTCGCTCAGCCTCTGATGAAAACTTCGGGTGACTTCATAGGCAACCGGCGCCCGAAGGAAGCCAAGTGCGGATCCGACCCCAGCACCAGGCGGGATGATGACCCGGTCCATATCCAGCTTCTCGCCAATTCTCGCCGCATGCAGGGGCGCGGCGCCACCGAAGGCAATGAGAGTACGGGCCTCGACAACTTCTCCCGATTCGATGGCATGAACTCGGGCTGCATTAGCCATATTTTCATCCACCATTTCAGCTACACCAAGTGCCGACTCGGTGGCATCAAGACCAAGCTTGGACCCAACGGCCTTGACCATTGCCCCCTCTGCAGCTGATCGATCCAGAGTCATGGTGCCGCCAGCAAAATTATCCGGATCAATCCGACCAAGAACCACATCCGCATCGGTCACCGTTGGCTCGGTGCCACCTTGGCCATAGGCAGCTGGCCCCGGCTCCGATCCTGCGCTTTCTGGACCAACGGCAATTCGTCCGAGCGCGTCAACGTGGGCGATCGAGCCACCACCCGCACCGATCTCGACCATCTCGATAACCGGGATTCGGAGCGGAAGGCCGCTGCCTTTCATGAACCGATAGATACGCGCCACTTCAAAGTTGCGGGAGGTGTGGGGCATGCCGTCATCGATCAGGCACAGCTTGGCCGTTGTTCCTCCCATGTCGTAGGAGACAACCTCATCCAGCCCTAGCTGCCTGGCGATGTGACCAGCAAAGATCGCTCCGCCGGCTGGCCCGGATTCAACCAACCTGACCGGAAAGCGGCGCGCCGTCTCCAGGGTAGTAATGCCACCGCCGGACAGCATCAAGAAGAGTGGGCACCGAATCCCAACCCGATGCAGCTCCGATTCAAGACGAGCAAGGTGACTGCTGATGAGTGGCTGCACATAGGCGTTGGCACAGGTGGTGGAAATCCGCTCGTACTCCCGCATCTCCGGAGAGACCTCGCTGGAAATGGAGATCTCGACGTCGGGAAGGAGCTTGGCCATAATGTCTCGGGCCTGGACTTCGTGACTGTCGTTGACATAGCTATGGAGGAAGCCAATGGCCAGACTCTGCACTCCGGCATCACGCAAGATGGGAGCTGTGGCAGCGACAGCGTCGCTGTCCATCTCCAACAAGACTTCTCCTCGCACATTCATCCGTTCCGGGATTGGCAGCCTGAGTCGCCGAGGCACAAGTGGCTCAGGAAGGTCGATATTGAGGTCGTACTGCTCGTAGCGACTCTCGTTGCGAATGGCCAGCGTGTCTCGGAACCCCTCGGTGGTGAGCAGAGCGATTGGGGCACCCTTGCGCTCAATCAACATGTTGGTTGCCAACGTCGTCCCGTACACCATGGTGGTGATCTGATCGGCGCCAACTCCAGCTCGACCCAGCACCTCGGCGATCCCGGAAATCACTCCACGCTCGGGAGCGTCGTGGGTGGTCAGGGTCTTTGCCACCGTCGTTCGTACCTGGGACCCAGCGCCTTGCTCCAGCGCAATATCGGTGAAGGTTCCGCCAATGTCGACGGCGAGGCGCGTTTCAGAACTGGCAGCAGGATCTGAATTTGGGACCATGGTTACTCTCACACTGATAGAAAGGCTGTTGGGGCGACTAGCGGGCAGATAACTGGAGCTGATTCAGTACTTCTTGTTCGATTGGACGAGCGGCAGAGGAGGTCCGGGTGATGGCCAGAATCTCTCGGTTGATCGGATCGCCAGCCACTGGCCGGATAGCGACGCCAGGCGGTGGTGACGAGGACGAAAAGGGAGGGTGTAGGGCAACACCAAATCCATCAGCAACATAGTGCTGCATGAGGAAGATGTCATCAGTCTCCCATCGAATGTTGGGCTCGAAGCCCGCTTGGCGACAATGATTGCGAACCGTATTGCTGTAGGCGACAAAGGCTGGAGAACAGATCCACGAAGCGTCGGCCAGCTCGGATAGTTCCAGTGGTCCTTCAGGCAGGTTCATCGACTCGGGAACAAAGAGCTGCATGGTTTCATGACCCAATGATGTCGCCGTCATCCCAGTCGGAACGAGCCAAGGCTCGGCATCGAAAACATCAACGACGGCCAGTTCAACCTGGCGACTGTGGAGTTGCTGAATGCTGGTGTCCGGGTCCTGATCGACCACCGACATCGCCAACATTGGGTGGCTGTCCTGTAGCGCACGGACGGCGTGGCGCACCAGGGAGAGTGCAGCGGTTGGGATGGCCGAGATTCGGTACGCCCCTGATATCGCAGCAAGATCTTTCTCAATCATGGCCCCGGCACTCTCAAGTGAGCCAACCATTTCCCCGGCCCGATCGGCCAAGGACTGTCCGGTTGAAGTGAGGGCAACGCCTCGACCTTCCGCCTGGAGCAGCTCGGCCCCTACTGTCTCTTCCAGAGTGCTGATTTGCTGGGACACGGCCGATGGGGTCACGCCAAGATGGCGGGCAGCAGCGGCCATGGATCCGTGTTGGGAGACCAGCCAGAGGGTGCGCATGCGTTCGAAGTTGAGTTCCATGCTGACTACTTGTCCGGTCCCATCAGATGATGTTGACTTCAAGCACTGGTTCATTGCGAAGTACTCGTTCATAACCCAGGGGCGAAAGGTCAAGGCTCTGGTAAGAACCATGCACAATCAGCTCGGCCAGACCTCGACCGACGGCGGCTGCCTGCTGCAAGCCGTGTCCACTAAACCCGCTACAGAAATAGAACCCGTCGACCGGGGTTGGGCCAACAATCATGTTGTGATCCAGCGTGTTGTAGGCATAGTGGCCGGCCCACGATGAGGTCAGGCTGATCTGATCAAACTGCGGAATTCGGTTGGCTAGAGAAGGCCAGATGATCTCTTCAAATTCACTGCTCCGAACCCGCAAGTCATTGGGGTCAACGGCAACATCGTCAAGGGGAACTGTGCCCGCCAGAAACTGGTTCCCTTCCCGGCGAACGTGAACGCCCGTGGTATCTATGGTGAGGGGGAACACTTGATCAATTGGAGTGCGACAATCAAAAACGAAGCTGCTCCGAATTCGAGGCTCGACTGGCAAATCAAGGCCAACCATGGCTGCCACCTCATTGGCTCGTGGGCCCGCACAATTGATGATCCGTTGACAGGTCAAGACCTCTCCTGAGGCCAGCTGGACTTCCTTCAGGGATTCGACGGCCTTGTCAATGCCAGTTGCCTTGCCAGTGAGGTAATTCGCGCCATTGGCCCGTGCCCGTTGTCGGAAACCGTTCATGAAGGCCCACGGATCCAGGGTTCCTTCGCGGGCTCCAAGGCTGGCCGAAACCAGACCGTCAATACTCAAGTACGGAAACTCCGCTTCCAGCTCTGCCGGTTCAAGCAGACGTACATCAGCACCACAGGCCTTCTGCACCTCATGACTTGCTTGATAGCCAGCCAGCCTGTCCTGGTCGATGAGAAAAAGGTAGCCCGTGTCACGGAAACCGAGTTCAGGGGCTTCCCCATCGACCTGCACACGATCAAACCAGTCGTCAACAAAGTCCAACCCAAACTGGGAGACGGAGACATTGAGCGGGGTTGAAAACTGCTGGCGAAAGCTGCCTCCGGAGCGAGGAGTCGATGCCTTCTCATAGGTTGGGTCAGGCTCAATGACGCAGACGGTCTCGTCGTAGTCCGGGTGTTCGGTCAGGAAGTAGGCGGCTGCACTTCCCATGACCGCACCCCCAATGATGACGGTGTCAAAGTGTGACTGACTCTGTAGCTGACGAGGTGACTGCTTGTGTTGCTGGCTCGTCATGACAACACGCTCAAGCGAGTCGTCCGACCTTGGGGAAGTCCTTGGGTGGCATGATGTCGACCGTGGCCGAGCGCTGTTGAGCCAACATGCCGCCATCTACTCGCAACACGTCTCCGGACACATAGCTGGCATCATCACTGGCCAGGAATACCGCTGGTCCAGCCATGTCGGCGGGCTCACCGATACGACTCATCGGCACATTCTCACCTCGGAGCACCCGGTCTTCCAGGCCTAGTCCCATGGTGTCAATGGATCCAGGCATCAAGGCGTTTACCCGGATGCCGTAGGGCCCAAGATCCAGCGCAAGTGCACGGGTGAAGGCTTCAATCCCACCCTTGGATGCGTCGTAGGACGTGAACGCTCGATGGGCTCGTGTCGCCCCACCTGATGACATATTGATGATGACACCTTCGCCGGCCTCAACCATGATCTTGGCTGCCCGGTGACAGGTGAGGAAGGTGCCGGTGAGATTGACGTCAATGATGCGACGCCACCAGGCTTCATCGGCTTCAAGGAAGTGCAGCATGGGTGAGACCAGGCCAGCATTGTTTAACAAGATGTCGAGCTTGCCGTAGGTGTCCATGGTGAGATCGACCATGGCCCCGACCTGCTCGGCGTTAGAAACATCAGCGGGAGCGGCCAGTGCTGTTTGTCCATTGGCAACAATGTCAGCGGCAACTGATTGAGCGGTTTCGGAGTCGACATCGTTAACAATGACGCTCGCTCCTTCGGCAGCAAAGCGACGGGCGATCGCTTCGCCAATACCTTTTCCGGCTCCGGTCACGATGGCGACCTTGCCTGCCAGGCGGGGTGAACGCGCTGTTTCCATAGATTCGTCCTCATTACTCATGCTAATGTTCATGAATTGAATTCATTAGACCTGTTAATGAATGACCTTAGCAGGTGACCGAGTCTCGTTCACCTGACTACTCTCTTACCCATGCCGCCGTCACCCTCCAGGCCACCCGACATTTCGTCGCGCCCAGAAACACCGCGCCCAGAAACACAGTCCACGATCATGACTTGGGAGGCCGATCTTGCCCAGCAGCGGTTTACCAAGCTGATTGGGAGCCACTTCGATACTTGGGGCTTCTCCCAGGAGGAATGGTTGTCCCCCGGATTCTGGGTAGCTCGGATCCACCCAGAGGACTTTCCCGCTGTCGCTGAAATTTGCGGGGCCACCATCACCAATCAGACCGACGGACACTTCGAATGCCGCATGACGGCAGCCGACGGTTCCGTCATGTGGTTCGATGGACTCGTCGGGCCCATAATCGATGACGGGACAACTGTTGGGCTACGAGGTTCACTGGCCGACATCACCGAGCAGAAGCATCGAACGGCAATCGGACGGAATACCCAAAGGATGGATGCCGTAGGACGGCTCGCTGGCGGTGTGGCCCACGACTTCAACAACCTGCTCACCGTCATCAAGACCTACAGCGATCTCATCGCCTACAACACTGTCACATCAGATCCAAACACCCGCTATGTCGATGCTATTCGAACTGCAGTTGACCGAGCAGTGACTTTGACTGACCAGCTCTTGCTATTCAGTACCCAGTCCGTCGGATCAAAGTCAACGGTGGATCTCAACTCCGTGCTGCGCAAGACACGACCCACTCTGGAAACCATGGTCGGCGAGGGCATCGACCTTTCGGTCGACCTTGATCCAAACCTGAGCATTATCCGAGGCGACCACGGAAGTCTTGAACAGATCATCCTCAATCTCGTTCACAACTCTCTGGACGCCATCGGTCGCCAGGCCGAGGCCAAGGACACGAACCAGAGTGGAAGGATCACGCTCAGAACCCGAAACGTTTGGCTCGAAGCCTCCGCCGTTGAGATCCAGAATGAGGAACTCGTGGCTCGTGAGTACGTCGAGTTTCTCTGCCATGACGACGGTGTTGGTATGGAGCCCGATGTTGTGGCTCAAGCCTTTGAGCCCTTCTTCACCACGCATGATGTTGGCGAGGGCCAAGGGATTGGGCTGACGGTGGTCTATGGCATTGTTCAACAGCTGGGTGGCTCGGTTTCCATCCGTAGCCAAGATGGCGAAGGGGCAAGGATCTGTGTGCTTCTCCCGTTGGCGACCCTCGATCCAGACCGCGGGACCATCTCAGCTAGCGGCGAATTGTCAGGAGGAACCGAGACCATCCTCGTGGTTGAGGACGACCAGGACACTCGTCAAGCGGTAGAGCTCATTCTGTCTCGCCTCGGGTACCAGGTCCTGGTTGGGAGCGATCCACTCGAAGCCCTCGCCATAGTCGACACTCATGACGGTGCGATTGATCTACTGGTTAGCGACGTGGAAATGCCCATCATGTTTGGCCACGAATTACTGAGGCAGTTGCGTCCGATTCTTCCTGAATTGCGAGTGCTTTTCACCAGCGGCTACTCGGCTGCAACATTGCAGAAGGAGTTACTCGGGGAGCAATTCCTCGCCAAGCCATTCACTCTTTCGACGCTGGCCAAATCGGTCCGAGACGTATTGGATAGTCCACCGCACAATGTGACAGTGTGAAGACATGACTTCTCCTTCTGATCGCGGTGCTGGCGTCTTCCAGGGCGCCACATCGCAAGACAACTCCGAGGTCGAATACGGCGAGTTTCCTCTCAAAAACTTTCTCGACATGCGTATGGATGACGAGGTCAACCTCAAACCAGGAACTGGGGTCGCCAGGATCACAATCGGCCACAATCATCTCAATCCCAACGGTGTTGCGCATGGGGGTGTCCTTTTCACCATGGTCGACACGGCCATGGGTAAGGCGACGATGAGTGTGTTGGACGAGGGACAATTTTGCGCATCAGTCGAAGTTCAGCTGCGATTCATTCGACCTGCATCGGAGGGGCCAGCGACTGCGACGGCGACCGTGCTCAAACGAGGCAGGTCCATTGTTCATTTGCAGGCAGAAGTGATGGGAGAAGACGACCGCCTCATCGCTACCGCCAACGGCACCTTCACCATCATCTCCTTCCAGCCACCCAACTGATCGACACTGACCAGTTCTGATCACCGATCTGGGCCAAACTGGGTTCATGGCACAGGCTGACCTCATGAGACCGAGCGGCGGGCAGATCTCGACTCTTCTTCGACTCACGATCGTTCTCACCACCATGTTGGTGTTGGCGACTGCCTGCACGCGACAAGCCGAGGATGACGGCACCGCGAATAGTGCCCCATCGAGTGCTTCAAGCATTTCGAGCACGACGGTTCTTCAGGGGACAATGACCACCGAAGGCCCCCAAGCGCAAGCTGACTCGACGATCGAATCATCGCAGGATGCGCCAGGGCACACCCCCGACCTTGCTGCCTTCGCTATGACCGTCGGGGCCGAGACTGTCGTCGCTCATGTGGAGCAAACGCTCTTCATTTTCCAGAACGGGGTCCAAACCAGTCGCCCGATTGCTCTGGGATGGGCATGGTCTGATGGCCGATTTGTCTACGAGTCATCAGCAGAAGGTGGCAAGACCTTTCGCTCCACGGCATCGCTCTTGTCAGGCGAAGTCATCTGCGATACCAAGTTGCCGCTGCATCACGCCACCCAACGTTCCGACGGCAGCTTCGTCATGGCCGTCACCGAACACGAAACCGCTACTGAAGACAACTGGGATGGGCAGAGCCCGTATGCGATACCGACCTTTGCCATTGATTGCCAGACGGGTGAGAGCCAGGCAATTGAGTCATTTGCGACCTACGGCATAGGTGAGACGGGCTACGGCTATGCCGTTCGAGTTGCCGGCCGAGAGTTCACCGGACTGGGAGATGCCGAAGGCAATGCCGACATGGTCAACGAACAAGGCATCTCATTGAACGGGGACGACTACGCCGGATATCACACGTTCAGCCCCGATGGTTCGCTGGTGGCCTACGGTGACTTCACCAATAGTGGAAGCCCGCACTACACGACCACGGTCAGGGTCAGGGACACCAACTCCGGAGCCTTGCTGTGGGAGAGCCAGCTAGCCGAAGTCTTTGCACAGATTCACTTCCTTGAGAACCGCGTCCTTCTCGAACTGATCGATCCGATGACTACTGGATCGACACCCATAGCGATCGTAGTGCTTGACCTTTCGACCGGAACCGAAATCGCCTCCGCCAGCATTGACTTCGACCTGCTCTATGTCGGACGCTGAGGCCATTGAGACCCGTCAGCGCCGCTCATGTGCCCGCCCCAACTGCCGATAAATGAACCAACATGATGAGTGAGGGAACCATGTCAACTATGACAGAGCTAGCAAGAACGAAGCCGACCAACCCAATGCGCAAGCGACGGCTTGCCGTTCTTGTGGCCTTGTCCTTGACCGCGGCCGCTTGCGGATCCTCGACGGCTTCATCTTCTGATTCCAATGGGGAATCGGCGTCCTCCGAGTCCGGGGTCGGTTCCGAACTTGACACCTCGGGGAGCATCGACGTCGAGTCACCGGCTGACTCATCGCCAAGCACGACCACATCAACGACCGAGGCCGAGGCTGCAACGACTACTGCCGCAGCCGAACCCGAAGACGTTGGCTCAGCACTGGACTTCTTTCCTCCAATCGGAACAGTGTTTTCTGTTGTTGGCGTTCGCTGGGACGACGACCTCAACTTCCGTTCAGCGCCAGGCACATCGAACCCTGTGCTGGACAATGTCAGATCCGTCGACGATGAGCACACGATCACCGGTCTTGGCCAGGCATGGCAGTTCGATGATTCCATCTGGTGGAAGGTCAATGTTGATGGAACCGAGGCCTGGGCCAGTCAACGGTTCTTGGCTGCCCCCGGTTTCAGCGATGACATTTCCGATGAAGTTGCGGCCGATCTGGTTGTTCTGAAGGCAGCCGACATGGAGGACCTGGCCAACAAGGTCGCAGCAACTCGACATGAGGGTGACCCAGAACCTCGGGTTGTCATCGTTGCCGAGCCCATAGGCATCGATGCAACCCAAGCGGTCATCACCATTGACGTATTGGACTTCGCTGACGATGCCCTCAAGGGTGAGCGCCTAAGGATTACCGCCAATCTTGCTCTCGTTGATGAAGATCCCTCGAACGTGGCCTTTGTTGTGCTCAATACTGTTCAACGAACCATTCTCTGCGGACGCGGTGTCACCGAGGGGCTCTGCCTGTAGACGAAGCCCGCTTGTCGCTCAGTGGCCCTAGCGTTATTTCCATGAGCGGCAGCTTGACTCCTCGAATCAGTCAAACCACGGCACGAACCACGGTGGCAATTCTCGTTTCCGTCATTGCCGTGTGGATTCTCTTGGGCCTTTGGCTCACAGCTCACAAGCCCGTCGGCCCTTCACTTACCATTGCGGCACACAGTGCGTCGGCGACGGTCTTGATGTGTTCAATCTCGGGGGTGAAGAAATCCAGGTCATTGGTTGGCCGGTCAATAACGCCATGAACGTTCATTGCTCCGCCTCCAACTAGAGCAAAAGAGGAACTGTCATCGAAGCCAGCGAACACCCGCAACACGTGTTCCTGGGAAGCAGTGAGAGCCATTAGTTCGCCTGCAGGGTGACCCAGGGCTGCCACGTTTCCCTGACCGCTAGCGGGATAGTCAAAGAGTCCCAGTCACCGAGCAGCAGTACGGGGTTGATGTAAGCCAGGACATCTGCGGTCGTTCCTTCGGTGAGAACGATTTCGTATACGACTTGGCGATTCGAGAGATCTTGTAAGTCTCGGGTGACGCCACGAGTGGACCACTCCAACCGCACCGGCAATTCCACCGGCCCCTCAAAACCCCTGTAGGGGGCATCGCCGAACCCATCCGGTACCGGGTCGGTCCGCCAGCGAGCCGGTGTGCGCAGGCTCTGGCTTTGTCGAGCGATGGCGTCAGGGCTGATACTCATGGCCTAATTTTAGACGCCTTTGAGATCCAGGAGAAGGCCAGCGATCAGGGCGACAACACCGAGGGAGGTAGCAGAGACGGTCTGGAGTCCAGACCGGCGGATGGAGCGCAAGATTGCTGGCTCAGTGGGAGTGCCCTGAATATGGCGGTTGAGGATCGAATAGTTCCACCAAATGGGGGCCGGGATGGGGTGTTTCCGGCCAGCCAGCAGACTCACGTCGTATGGGTTGGTTTCAACGGACTTGGTGAAGTTCCCAATGCTGCCCAAGAAGAGTCAACTGTTCGTGGCTGCAGCCTGGGAGTCACAAAGCCGGGACACGACCGGTAGCGCGACCCGGGTGGTTTGAGGCGCCGTTAACGGCTCCGCACCGACACAGTCGATCGAGTCTCGGGCTGGTGTTGACAGATATAGGTCATTAGACCTATGTTCGGCCGCTCGGAGCGGAACCAACCTTAAAGGGGCGGCGGTATATGCGCGGAGCTAGGTATTGGCGAATTCTGGTTGTCAGTTGGGATTGTCAACCCATTTAGGCCCCTTTTGCTCACTCAACCTGGCCCCACCTGAATCACTGCTTCCGGCTTGAAGACGCCAACCGATACGACTTACTACCAGTCTCAATAATGTGTGCATTGAAGGTGACCCGATCAACAATCGCTGCCACCAACCTCGGGTCCTCAAACACCTGACCCCACTCACTAAAAGGCAGATTCGAAGCCAACGCAATCGACGCCCGCTCCTCCCTCTCAGTCAAGATCTGGAACACGAACTCCGCCCCACGAGCATCCAGCCTCACATAGCCAACCTCATCCAAACACAACAAATCCAGGCGCCCATAGCGGGCCACCAACCTCGACAACTGCCGCTCATCAGCCGCCTCAGCCAACTCATTCGCTAACGCCGCAGCAGTCACATACCGAACCATTTTGCCCTGGGCGCAAGCCGCCAAACCAAGACCAATCAGAAGATGACTTTTCCCGGTCCCTGAATCCCCGAGCAACACCACCGGATCTCCCTTAGCGAGGTAGGCGCCCTCGGCCAGAGTCGCGATCGTCGCCGGGTTCACACTCGGAGCCGCAGACATATCGAAGTCCTCCAACCGTTTCAACCGAGGAAACTTCGCTTGTTTGATACGCCGTTGCTGACGCCGCTCTCGCCGGGAATCAACCTCATTTGTCAGCAACTCATTCAGGAACCCGAGATAGGTCATTCCTTCCCGCTCAGCAGCCGCAGCCATACCAACCACATCGCGTTTCAGGCTCGGTAGTCGCAGCTCAGTGGCTGCGGCGAGGACCGCTGCTTCAGCAGCGGTGTCAGTCATTGATGTTGTTGTCACAGTGTGTTCTCCAATAGCTGGTCATAAGCGTTCAGGGTTGGGGCAGGGCGCTCCAAGCGAAGGTGCGTCCCGATTGGGATCACCGGCGCGATCGTGTTCTGGGCTGCTCGTCGGGCCTCGATGAGGACCACGGCGGGATCCACTGAACCCACCAGCAAGGCTTGGGTCATGCCAGTAATCACTGCTTGGGTGGCCAAGGACCGCTGCATGAGGAGCACCTCGATGAGGGCACGGGTTCCGTCACGATCCCCGAGGCGGTGGCGGGCTTGGTCCCAGAATGCTTCATGGGTTGGACTAAACCCACCAGATTTACGGGCCGCTAGGAGAGGCTTGGCGTTGAGCATCGCCCCAGGCTTGTAGCCCAGGACTTCCAGGTAATGATCCAAAGCCAAGACTTCGTCGCCTCTACGGCCACGAGCATGGCGTGCAACCAGGCGGGACCCGTCCATAACAGTGACGGTGTCGGCCCCGACCCAAACATCGACACGACGGCGAACAAGGCCAGCAGGAACCGAGTAGTGCACGGCCCGGACACTGATCCGTGCTTTGCTGTCAACGCGGTGAGAGGACAAGGTTGCGGGGTTGAACTCATCGACTGGTAGCGGGGTCAGGGTTGGGGCTTCGAGATTGAAGTGTTCGCCAATAGTCATTCGCCGGTGGGCAATGATCCGGTCGTCATCTGTGATGCAGCCAGCAAGCATCAGCTCGTTGAGTTCAATCATTGAGGAAACTTTCGGGACTGGGACGAGGTGGCGGCGTCGGAACCGGCCGATTTCTCCTTCCACCCCGCCTTTCTCATGGGCTCCTTTGATGCCGGGTTGGCAGAAGAAACTTTCGAATCCGTAGTGGGACCGCAGGGCAACGAAGCGGTCTGCCTCGATCCGGTCGCGGCCTTTGAGAACTTTGGTGACTGCTGCTTTGAGGTTGTCGTAGCGGATGCGTTGTGGGCGACCACTGAAGTGGTTGAAGGCTTGCACGTGGCCATCGAGGAACACTTCTTGGGACTCATTCAGATATCCGCGGGCGTAGGAACGGCCTGATGCTGAGAGGCGCATCACGAACATTGAGACCTCGGTCAGAGTGCCATTGAGGTGGATGTGGATCGATCCGAAATCGACTTCTGCTTCTTCGCCCAGGGGGTGGTGTTGGGGGATGTTGACTTCGGCCAGCGGCGTTTGGTGTTGGTTACGGATCGTGGTGACATATTTTCGGACGGTTGATTGGCCGACATCGGCTCCGTGTTCGGCCACGAGTCGTTCCCAGATTCGGCGGCCGGTATGTCGCTGTTTTCTGGGGGCTTGCAGGTCTTCTTTGAGCCATTGATCAATCAGTGGTTTCCAGGGATCGAGTTTTGGGGATGGGGGTGTTGGTCCGGGTTTGCGTGGTGGGGGGATTGGTGAGGCCAGGGCGGCCCGGATGTCGCGGCGATGCACACCGAATTGGCGGGAGAGTTCCCGGATGGAAGTGTTGTCGGTGGTGTGGGCGCGACGAATTTGTTCATAGAGCTGCACTCTGGTCCTTTTGGGCATTGGGGCAGCGGAGTTGCTGGCCGAGTTGGTGTCGCGGATCCCTGCTTGTTTGGTTCCTTGGGTGGAGCCAAGTTGGGTGAGCTTTTAGGGTCCTAGTGGGGCCAGATCAGTGTGGCATTCCTAGTCAGTGTTTTGATGGCCAGTGTGGTGGTGGCGACTGCACCGGAGGCTGCGGTTGCTGACAGTGGAACAGATCCTGTTACCGCACCAAATGTTTGTAGCAGTGGTTCCAGTGGCGGCCCCAACTTTGTTTATGACCCGTTCACTGGCGACACCGTTTGGGGCAAACTCACGCTAGGGGGCCGGTGATGAGATCACCGTTACTAGCGTGCATCGTAAGAATGTGGCCGAGAACGGAAACTGGTCAGGCCGGTTGTCCCTGAACGCGGTCAACGCGGACGGAACCCCAGGCGTCAGATTGAGTTCGACAACGTACTCGATGTCCTATTACTGGGCAGAGCATTTTGATGATCCAGCGACTACGGAGTATCCGGGTCCGACTCGTTCTTATGTGAATTCTTCTGGTTTGGCCATGGAGATTTTGGTTTCGGCTTCGAAGATCGCCACAGTCAGTATTGCTTCTGATGAGGGGGCGCGAACCGAAGCCGATTTCTCGGTTACTGATGCTGGCGGGAACGTGCAACCGTTGTGCCCGCCGCTAGATCCGTTGGATCCTTTTGGTCTTGGTATTCAGATTCCGGTCGGGTTTATTACTCAGAAGTTCCGTGCGGGGCTTGGTGGTCCGGCGGATCCGATTGATCCGGTTGATCATCATTGCGCGGTTCTGGTTTCTCATATTGATGAACCATTGTTTTGTTATGACACGGTGGTGGAGCGTGATTTTGCTGCGAATTTGTATGCGGCTCATGCCGAGTATCAGCGGTTGTCGACTCATTGGGATGCTGCGGTTGGTGACAGTCCGTCGATCACGATGATGGGCACAGGATGCAGTTTGGATGTGAATCTGAATGGTACGTCTTGGGATAATCTGATTTCGTCTTCGGCATCTGTTTGTGCTGGGACGGAGCTTTGGTCTGATTATTTGGGTGGCACACCTCCGGTTGGTGTGAGCGGCACACAAGAACTCATTATTGGCGGTGACCGTCGTGTGCTTAGCGGGCTGGGGAATCAGGTGAGTGGTTTGCAACACCTAACAACGGTGCCACCACCGGTGGATTTCTGCGAGGGGGTCTCCTTGGCGGAGTGTTATGCCCCAGAAGTCCGCTTCCATCCACAAGAGGCCGTGTTTCCAATGGATCCGAATGATTTCATTGAAGGGTCAGAGCTTCGCTGGGCCGACTCTGGCCTGACCTGTCTGAATGACCGGGTCATTTTGCCGAACCCGACAGCGATTGAACTCGCGGTGATCCCCACAAGCGCACGCTCCAAGGGCCTGACGACGTGGATGTCGCGTTTCGGTCTGCCTGTTGTGGGGTGTGGGTCGGTGTCGGATGCGTATTCAACCTTGGATTACACCCGCCCATACTCATCCGAGCCAAAGAACAAGGTCGGCGAACGCAAAGATGGGTTGTCCACCAATGAGGGCTTCTATCTGAAATGGGTCGGCGAGTCCGACCCATCAGGGGTTGATCCGGGCCCCGGAGGACTGTTGTCCGCACCGGCTTTCGGCGAGGTCGTCACTGATGCCGGTAGCGGTCAGCGTTCAATCGTCTACCAGTTTTTCTACGGTCACGACCCCAAGGCCAATCACTCCGTAGAGAACTGGGGCCCCGTAGGGGCAGGAGACCAAATCCTGGCTCACGAAGGCGATTGGGAAAGCATCGAAGTCTTCCTTGATACCGACGACCAACCAACCCAAGTCACATACTACGGACACGGCTGCGACGTGACCGCTCAGGCTTGGGCTCCTGGGAATACTGTTGGGGGCACACACCCCATTGTCTATGTTGCTGAGGGGTCACACGCCTCTTACAACACGCCAGACAAGGGCACCAATGTCCCTCTTTGTGGGTCGCTCAGCGGAAGGTCCGACGTCACAGGCTACACCGTTGGCGTGTCTCGTGTATGGCAAACCTGGGACCATGTTGTGGCCCCAGCCTCCCAATGCTGGAACGGATACGGGGGTGCTTGGGGCAATACCTCGAATGCTCCGCTCAATGTTGACGCTCTGTCAACTCATGGGACAGGACCGGCGGGTCCGTATCACAATGTTGCCTGGGCTCGTGTCAGTGCCCCCGGCGAGTGCCTGCTCCCTAACTTGGCGGCAGCATTCGACTTCATCAATGACCTACCCCAAGAAGCAGGCTGGCAAACCAACGCCACCGCGACCTACACTGGAGCCACCCCCGGTGACACGTTGTACCTGTCTCTCGCCAGCGTTGAAGTCCCCCTAGCGTCGGCCATAGCCGACGGGAACGGGGTGGCGCATTTCGGTTTCCAGATCCCGGAAGGAACCCATCCGGGACATCATCGCCTCGTCGTACGCGACGGCATGACCGGTAGGCAGATAGCAGGCAGCGACATTTCTGTGACCGTAGAGTCCAACTGTCTTGCGGCCCCATCGGACCCTGACGTTGATGGTGACCAGGTCTTTGATGATTGTGACCCGAATCCCTACGACGGGCCCTTAGCCGACGCCGACTTCGATCTGATTCCCAACGAGATCGACAACTGCCCGCTTGTCCCCAACCCCGGACAGGAAAGCATCGGAGAACGCTCACAAGGAACAGCCTGTGATCTTCGAGAGGGTGTCAATGTTCTCCCTCTGATCGTGGACCCCGAAACCTATCCTCTTCCCCCAGACGTACTCGGTGAAAGCGAGACCATCCAAGCGGGTGAAACAATTGATGTGGATGTCTTGGCCAATGACACAGACCCGGAAGACAATATCGACGCAGCTTCGCTCACCATAACTATCCAACCCACCTTAGGAACAGCGGTCCTGGTAGACGATGGTGCAGCTGACCCGGTAGTGCACTACGTCGCTGGTCAGGTAGGGGGACTTGACTTGGTTGGGTACACCATTTGTGATGAGACTCAACGTTGCGCCACCGGCGTCTTGGAGGTGACAATCATTGCTTCGTCAGCTTGCACCATTGTCGGCACTGAGGGTGACGACGTACTACTTGGGACCGAGGGTGATGATGTGATTTGTGCTGGTGGAGGCGACGACATCGTTGACGCACTCGGTGGCAACGACATCATCCTTGCCGGCGCTGGTAACGATGTTGTTGATGCTGGTGATGGGGATGATGATGTGTCGGGTGGCCGTGGAGCCGACACGATTGATGGCGGCAACGGCAACGACACGTTGCGTGGTAATCGTGGTGCTGACACTATTCGAGGTCGTGGTGGAGACGATCTCATCCGCGGAGGTCGGGGCAACGACGATCTCTACGGTGGGTCTGGCAACGACACGATCATGACCGGCCGTGGTTCTGATACGGCTCGTGGTGGTGACGGTCATGACACCATCCGGGGCCATCGTGGCCAAGACACCTTGAAAGGTGGGGCCGGTAACGACACGATCTACGGGGGCCGGGGTAGCGATGTGTTGCGTGGCCAGGGCGGCGATGACGTTCTCTATGGCCGTCGGGGTGCCGATGAGTTGTATGGCGGGCCTGGTGATGATGTGCTGCGGGGGAATCGTGGTGACGATGTGCTTCTTGGTGGGCCGGGAAGCGATGCTTCTTATGGTGGTCGTGGCACCGATTCTTGTCGCAGCGAAGCCAAGTTGGGTTGTGAGTCGTGAGATACCTGATGCGCCGGTGGCTAGTGGTGCTGGTTGGCTGTTCGTTGCTGGCGGCTGGGTGTGTTGGTGAGAACAACCCGGTTCATGCTGAGGTTCGCTTCACAAACAAGACAGGCGTACCGATCATCCCCTACGAAGTGCCGACTCGCCTAACTCTAGGGGAGTGGCTGTCTGACTATAGTCCTCGCCAGATCACTCGTGACGATGGGGAGTCTTGGGCAAATTCGTGGGGATTCGAGGATCCTGTGGTCAGGGAGCGTCCGGCTTGCCAGGCTGGGGTTACGTACTGGTTTGTGCAACACGTGGATCCGGATTTCAGGCTTGGGGCGAGCGCGGATGATCCGCAGCCTGTCTTCGAGGATCTGATTGTGATCGAAAAACTTGTTGATCCTTGTTGGGAGGATGATCGCGCTGAGTACACCATCAAAGGGGATAGCTGATTGGGGACTGTTGCGTTAGCGCATCGCCCCAGTCACCGGGAAGACTCCATCGATGCCGAAACCCCAGAAACCACCCTTCACAGAGCTGTCAGCCTTCACTGGCTACCGATTTCCGCCCGAGGTCACCATGCTCGCCGTTCGTTGGTACCTCCGATACGGCCTCTCCTACCGCGACGTCGAGGAACTACTGAGCGAACGAGGAATCGAGGTCGACCACGTCACCATCAACGGTGGGTCCAGCGCTTCACTCCCCTCCTGATCGACGCTGCACGCCCCTGCCGCTACGCGACTGGTAGCTGATGGTTTGTTGATGAGACCTACGTCAAAGTGACCGGGACCTGGAGGTACGTGTATCGGGCAATCGATCAATACGGTCAAGTCATTGATGTGTTCGTGTCCAAGCGCTGAACATCCCCGCCGCCCGCAAGTTCTTCCGAGCAGTGCTACTTGCCCACGATGAACCAGTCGAAGTCGTCACCGATCTGGCCCAGGCATTAGAAACCGTGATCGAGGAACAGCTCCCGAGGGCTTTCCACAACACTAAGCAATACGCCAATAACCGGGTCGAGTGCGACCACGGGCGATTGAAATCCCGGCTGAGACCAATGTGAGGACTGAAGACAGACCGGACCGCCTCAGTAGTGATTCGTGGCCATGCGTTCACCCAGAATCTACGGCGAGGCCACTACGAACTCGGAGCCGAAGCGCCCAAGCAACATCTCAGGATCTCCGAGGCTTTCGACGAACTCATCGATCTTATCTGACAGCTAGCGTCATCGCTGCCGGTCTCGGAGCGCCGTGTCTGCGCTAAACGCAACAGTGCCGTTCATGATCCTCTCTGGCCCTTGTTGGGGCAATTGGAGTCCTCATATCACTTGGCTCAGATAGCGGGGCTCAGATCAGATTCAGAAGCGTCGCTCCGTCAATGGCTTGTCTGGCGACGTTTGATGCGATGCACGCCGTGATCAGGTTGGCGAAGCCTATGTCGTTGCCGCCCACTGAGACCGTGATCAGGTCAACATCAGTATTGTAAAGGCCTCGTTCGTTCAGGACCCACAGGGCCTGATTGATTTGGGAAGCCTGCAATGCCTCATCTCGTGTTGTGGGTACAAGATCGTCCGGGTCGCTCACTATTGGGGCCTTCGGACCAGAGGCTGGGTCGGCCTCAGCACCCCAGTCGGTCGGATATGGGACTCCATTCGACAAAGTCTCCTATGCCCAGATCGTTTGCGCAACAGGCCCTAACCCGACCAGGTTCTCAAGAGCCGAAATGACCTGGTTCTAGGAACATGGGGAACCGGCTAGCAGCTGGACGAAGACCTCCTTAGCTGCGCCGGTGGCACCCGACGCCTCGAGGACCCGCACCCTCAAGTGGTGACCCACACTAGAGTCGGACGGTGAGGGCATACACCCTGACCACTTGTTTCTTGGTTCGTTGAATGACACCTCCCAACCTAGGTCTTCAGCAAGCGCCACGATCTCCTCTGCTAGAGCATCGTATGAGCTTTCACCACCCCTAGGAACATAGTATTGAGTTACGTCATTGTACGTCGGAAATGCTGCATCCAAGGAGGACGAAGTACCGCGACGGGTGCGTTCCGCACTGTCTAACTGTAGGTCCGATAGCTCGGGATGCGCCTCCAAAAGTTCACTGGTCTCGGTGCTAGTACAAGCCGACAAGACAACCACAGCCGTCACTATCACGGCAACAGTCCTCAGCAAACGTCGCATCGACAAGCCAGTAGGCCACCTCATCAAACTCATACCCATTGTTGTCGGCACCAAGACACCAGAACCTTAAGAACCCAGGCGGCTAGCCTCCGCAGCTGTACTCATCCTCGGTGTGGACGCAAGTATCGGACCCTCGGCCACCACGACCAACATCAAAGCCGGCACCACCATTGAGATAATCTGGACCACGCCGACCAAACAGAGTGTCATCACCAGCACCGCCACGCAGTTCATCGGCACCCCGGCCACCATAGAGAGCGTCGTTGCCGGCCCCGCCTCTCAACAAGTCATCTCCCTGCCTGCCTCGCAAAACGTCATCACCAGCACCACCCCTCAGGACATCGGCACCGCGGCCACCGTAAAGCATGTCAGCCCCGTCGTTGCCTCGCAACAGATCCGCTCCGCGTCCGCCACGTAACACGTCATCACCATCACCCCCAATAAGAGTGTCGCTGCCGAGGCGACCTCGAAGAATGTCATCACCAGCACCACCCTCAAGGTGGTCATGTCCACGTCCCCCGATAATGAGATCGTTACCGTCACCGCCATCAATAGTGTCAGCGCCGCGGCCCCCAAGAATGATGTCGTCACCACCAAGGCCATCAATCTCATCCGCCCCGCCAAGGCCACAGATAACGTCAGGCCCTTCGGTTCCGACAAGGGTGTCTGGGCCGCTGGTGCCAGTGATGGTGCAGTCCGATGGTGCCAACACTGTGATGGTTACTGTTGCTTGATTACACAAGCCTGTCTCGTCACAGATCTCATAGACCAGGCTCTCGATACTCCCGACGGTCCCGGCTTCGTAACTGATCTCGGGGCCCTCCCCATCATCAATAATGGCAGCCAGCCCATTCGCCGGAGCGGTCATGATAGTCAGGGTCGCTTCGTCAATGTCGCCATCATCGTCAGTGTCGTTGCCAAGGACATCAATCAAGACGGTCTGGCCGGTCTCTACCATCGCTGAATCGTCTCCAGCGACCGGCGGCGAGGCGTCTTCAACCGCGGTAACCACCGTTGTTTGTGTTCCGCTGGACTCACCAGCAATCGATAGTGGCACTTCACCGGTCGCTGCGAAAGCTGGCACCGGAACCTCGAAGAAGATGCCTCCATCACGGTCAGCCTGGTAAGTACCGTAGGTGCCTCCCATGTATTGAACGGTTGCGGTTTCGAATGGATCAAAGCCATCGAAGTACACGCCGAACAGGGTTCCCGGCGCCGGGGATCCTTCTACCTCGACCAGCACACTAATTGACCGGATCTGGCCACCGACACCTTCGCCGTGGAACTCGACCCTGTGAATCCCAGGAGTAGTTACCGGGACAGTGACGGTGCCCTGGACCGTGCCGTTGGCACTGGAGGTGAAGGATCCAAGCTCGATCGGGTTTGACCGCATTACCACGTCAACGCTGGTACCGCTGGCCCAACCGTTGAACTCAAAATTCATTGCCTGCCCGGCGCTAACCACGATGGGGCTTCTGGTGATCAGATCGACCAAACCATCAATGATTCCGAGCTTGTTGACTGGCTCATTGCCAGCCGGTGTCGGTACACAGCCGGTTTGGCTGGTGTGTTCATAGGTAGCGAGCACGTTGCAGGCAATGACCTCGAACCCCGCGGCGTTGGGATGGAACAGTGTCTGGACGTTCTCTATCCCAGCATCATCACGATCGGCTGGTGGCACGCTTGGATCGACTTCAGTTAGTTGCGCCTTGATTACTTCAAGATTGCCTGGTTCTTGGAACCATTCGACGAACAGGTTAAGGAAGTCGTCGGTGTAACAGTCATTTCCCGGGAACCAGGCTGTGGCGCAGGAGCCAAGTACGTCGGCGTCGTCCGCCAAGTCGAGGTAGATCCCTGGTTCTTGTGCAGGATCAAGGATCCGGTTGAGGATCCGAAGCGCGACCGCGTCGGGGATTGAAACGAAATACTGATCTTCGATATTGGTAGGGCACAGAGGATTCGGTCCGAACCCGTCGCTGATGTCCACGACTCGGATCTCGTTGTCGTATAGGGCGTTTGCTGCTGCGACTTGGGTTGAGATCAGATCGTTGAGCTGGTTAGCGACGCCTATGGCATGGTCGGTGTCTCCCGGGTTGATGCCGCTACAGGTGTCACCAGGGAAGATCGAGCCTGGCGGTAGGAATGTCGGGTAGTTGACTTGGAGGATCTCAGCGTTCGGGTAGGTGGCCGCCAACTCTGCGTAGGCGTCCGGAAGGAGGGATCTAAGTCTTTGTATCCCATTGGCGGTATCGGCAATTATTGGGTCTAGAGCAGCACAGCTTCCCCAACGGGCCGAAATGTATGCTCTGGCATATTCATCTAGCCGAGTCTGGGGTAGATCCAGAAGCGCCGCTCCGTCAATCGCTTGTCTTGCCACGTTTGATGCGATACACGCCGTGATCAGGTTCGCGAAGCCCATGTCATTGCCGCCCATTGACACCGTAATCAGATCAACATCAGTATTGTCAAGGCCTCGTTCGTTCAGGACCCACAAGGCCTGATTGATTTGGGAAGCCTGCAGGGCCTCATCTCGCGTTGTGGGTACAAGATCGTCGGGGTCGCTCATTATCGGAGTCTTCGGACCAGAGGCTGGGTCGGCCTCAGCGCCTGAACATGCACGGTCAACCAGCACCGATGATTGGTCGGGCTGGAACAGTTCGGCGTTGATTTTGGCGTAGTTGATGAGACTTCGGTGGCAACCGTTGCCAGGGTCGCCACTGACAGCGAATCTGGTGAGGGTGTTGTCGTTTATGGTCGAGTCGAAATTCAGCGCTGGTTTCATAGGATGAGCCCGTGACGCTGGTGAACTGGTCAGTTCCTTCACCAGAAGCAAAACTGTCTCCAAGGGCTACATAGACGAACCGGTCGGGGGCTGCTTGGTGATGTTGCAAACCGCTCACCTGATTATCCCAGCCCGCTAAGCACACGACGGTCACCGCCAACAATGAGTTCTTGAGTGCCACTCACACCAACCGGAGGTGTGCCACCCAAATAATCAGACCAAAGCTCCGTCCCCGGACAAACAGATGCCGAAGACGAAATCAGATTATCCCAAGACGTACCATTCAGATTCACATCCAAACTGCATCCTGTGCCCATCATCGTGATCGAAGCACTCTCACCAACCGCAGCATCCCAATGAGTCGACAACCGCTGATTCTCGGCATGAGCCGCATACAAGTTCGCTGCAGTATCACGCTCCACCACCGTGTCATAACAAAACAATGGTTCATCAATATGAGAAACCAGAACCGCGCAATGATGATCCACCGGATCAATCGGATCCGCCGGACCACCAAGCCCCGCACGGAACGTAGTCGAGCTCTGAGTAATAAACCCGACCGGAATCTGAATACCAAGCCCAAAAGGATCCAACGGATCCAGTGTCGGGCACAACGGTGGCCTGCACGTTCCCGCCAGCATCAGTCACCGAGAAATCGGCTTCGGTTCGTGCCCCCTCATCAGAAGCAATACTGACTGTGGCAATCTTCGAAGCCGAAACCAAAATTTCCATGGCCGAACCAGAAGAATTCACGTAAGAGCGAGTCGGACCCGGATACTCAGTAGTCGCTGGATCATCGAAATGCTCTGCCCAATAGTAGGACATTGAGTACGTTGTTGAACTCAACCCCACGCCTGGGGTTCCGTCAGCATTGACAGCGTTCAGGGACAACCGGCCTGACCAGTTCCCGTTCACGGCCGAATTCTTACGATGCACGCTAGTAACCGTGATCTCGTCACCGGCCCCTAGCGTGAGTTTGCCCCAAACGGTGTCGCCAGTGAACGGGTCATAAACAAAGTTGGGGCCGCCACTGGAACCACTGCTACAAACATTTGGTGCGGTAACAGGATCTGTTCCACTGTCAGCAACCGCAGCCTCCGGTGCAGTCGCCACCACCACACTGGCCATCAAAACACTGACAACCAGAATTCGCCAATACCTAGCTCCGCGCATATACCGCCGCCCCTTTAAGGTTGGTTCCGCTCCGAGTGGCTGAACATAGGTCTAATGACCTATATCTGTCAACACCAGCCCGAGACTCGATCGACTGTGTCGGTGCGGAGCCGTTCCAATGGCCTGGTTACGTTGGCGCAGGCGATACCAACCGATGCTCCGGACGGTAGCTGCTGGGAAGAAGTCGATGATGCCGTCGTCGAAATCGGCTGCAATGACGAGCACCTCTTCGAGATCGTCAGCGAAGGAATCGTCACGATCTATGAATCCGACTAGGCGACGAAGCTCGACCTGCTAACTGGATTCATGAGGTTTGTTCAGCTCGGAGCGGAAGGCATTGATCCGATCAGTTCGAGGACCGCATCAAGATCACTGTCCTTTGTCCGGGGGCTGAGGAAAGCCAGTCGGAGCACAAACTTGCCGTGGATCTCACTGCTGGACAAGAAGACACGCCCACTGTCGTTGATGTAGTCGAAGAGAGCTTTGCTGTCGGCATCACCGTGGATCGATTGGAAGACAACCACGCTCAGATCAGGTTGGCCGACCGTTCTGACTCGCTTCAACTTGTCCAATTCTCGCTGCGCCCGTTCCGCCAAATCGAGCATCCGGTCCAGCTCGCTGCGGAATGCGCCCACCCCGTGAAGGTGTAGACCAAGCCAAACCGGCAAGCCGCGGAAGGGGCGGGTCAGCTCTGGCCCCAAGGCAAAGAAATGGGGTAGACCTTCGATGTCAACCACGTCTTGCATGTAGGACCCCACCCCGGAGTTGGCCTCAACCAGCGTGTCCCCATCCTTGACCAGCAGGCCACCAATGCCGAAGGGCATGAACAGGCTCTTGTGGGCATCGACGGTGATCGAATCGAATTGCTCAATCCCCGCCAGCCGGTTCTTGCCTCGCTCGGTGAGCTGGAAGAACCCACCGTATGCAGCATCAGCATGACTCCACGCGCCATGCGATGCGGCAATCTCGGCCACCTTGCTCAGAGGATCGATGGCTCCTGAATCGGTTGTGCCAGCCGAGGCGACGATGGCCAGTGGCTTCAGGCCAGCCGCAAGGTCGGCCTCGATCGCTGCCTCCAGCTGAGCAATGTCCATGCAAAGTGACTGGTCGGCTCCGACAATCCGGACTCGGTCATCACCGATGCCAGCCAGACGAGCAGCCTTCATCACCGAGTGGTGGGCTTGAACCGAGACATAGACGACTCCATCGCGGAAATCGTTGCCAAATTGGGTTCTGGCGGCAACGATGGCTGTCAGATTGGCGACCGAACCACCCGACAACAGCACACCGGCTGCCTTTGGGCCCAGCCCGAAGAGCTTCAGCATCCAGTCAATAACGCCCTGCTCGATAGCCACTGCTCCTGTGCTGGCATGGTTGCCTCCGGTATAACGGTTGAGCCCAGCGGCAATGAACTCACCGACGGCACCGCTATAGATTCCACAGTTTGGGATATACCCCAGAAAAGATCCCGCGGCCGAATCAGCACCCACATCGCTGGCCTCAGCAATCGTGGTCAAGAGCCCATCGAGTGCAGACCCATGTTCGGGTGGTGCTTCCCGGAATCGGCTGAGAGTCGACGAATCCGCCATTGGGTAGGAGGCCGGAGCATCTGGCCGAGACGAGAGAAACTCATCGAGAAAGCGAACAGCTTCTTGACCAAGATCAACACGCTGCTCACTAGTCATTTCCAAGGAAAGATCGCTCACTCGGCGACTGTATCGGCCAGTCGAATCGGTGTCGGGATTGGCTGGCGGAATACCTCACCATTATTCGTAGCAGGATCCGGTACTTCGTCCAACAATCTGAGACACTGGAAGCCTGGAACACTACGAACCTGAAACCAACAAATCTGAGACATGGCCAATCCAAAATCTGATTGCTTGGCCTGACCGCTGAGCAATTGGGTGGCCGAGAAGAGGAACGAATCATGACGACGACTGAGATACCCCGCTTCGTTCGAGCCGATGGCCCGGACAAGGTGACGGGCACTGGGCGCTATACCGCCGACCTGACCCTCACGGGGATGTTGGCGGCCAAGTTCAAGTATGCGGGAATCTCCCATGGGCGGATTATCAAGCTCGACGTATCGGCGGCGAAAGAAATGCCCGGCGTCTTTGCTGTTCTCACCAATGATGACGTGCCCGACGTGCACTACAACTCACAGATCAAGGATCGGACCCTGTTCGCTCGCGATGTGGTCCGTTTCGAGGGCGAGATTGTGGCCGCCGTCGCCGCCGCCACTCCCGAGATCGCCGAAGCAGCTGTGGCCGCCATCGTTGTGGAATACGACGAGCTCACACCCATCGTCGATCCAGAAGCAGCCATGGCTGCAGGCTCACCCCTGGTACATGAGGGCTGGGAGTCCTATGAAGCAGGCAGCTGGCTTGTCCGGTCGGGCAATACCGCTTCCTTTTCATCCTTGGAGCGAGGCGACGTCGAAGCTGGCTTGGCCGAAGCCGACCAGATTATCTCCAGTCGCTATGTCGCCGATGCTTCCCATGCCGCACCAATCGAACCTCGGGCCGTGGTCGCCCAATGGGAAGGCAACAAGGTCACCATCTGGAGCTCAACCCAGGTCCCCTTCGATGCTCGGGCCGGGGTCTGCGAAACACTACAACTGCCAACGAATCGAGTTCGCGTCATCGTGCCCCACCTCGGTGGCGGATTCGGTGGCAAGTGTGGCTTCCATTTCGAAGCCCATGTCGCTGCCCTTGCCCGGGCCGCCAGAAGACCAGTTCGTCTGGTCTTCAGTCGCCAAGAAGAGTTCACCATCCCCGACCGTCGCCGGGAGGGCATGGTGGTTGAACTCACCACCGGTGTTCGCAAGGACGGAACCATCACCGCCCGCAAAGCCAACGTAATCATCGATTGTGGCGCCTACATCGCCGATACTGCCTTCTTCCCCCAGCTGGCAGCAATGCATGCAGTTGGTCCGTATCTGGTGCCCAACCTCATGGTCGAATCCCAAATCGTCTACACCAATCACCAACCATCCGGGTCCGTTCGGGCGCCCACCGCACCCCAGGCGTGTTGGGCTCTCGAATCCCACATTGACGAGGTGGCCAAGGCCATCGACATGGACCCGGTCAAGTTCCGACTCAAGAACGCGGTCGACACCGGAATGGTCGGCCCGCTGGGTCAGACCTACGAAGAGATCGGCTTGCGCCGCTGCATCCAGCAGGCCACCGAAGCCGCTGGCTATGGCCAAGAGCTTCCCGACGATGAAGCAATCGGGGTGGCAATTGGTTGGTGGCCCAGCTTCTCCTCAGCCTCCGGGTCCTACGTGAAGCTCGATGACGACGGTGCAGGCCAGATCATCACCGGCGCACAAGAGTGCGGCACCGGTGCGGTCATGACCCTGCGCCAACTGGCCGCTGACGAACTTGGCATGAGTCCCGAAAACTTCGAGATCATCTACCAGGACACTGCCACTGGTCCGTACGACATGGGGGCCACCGGTTCACAGACCCTGCTCAACAACGGCCGGGCCGTCGTTGAAGCTTCGCAACAGATCGCCGAACAGCTACGAGAGCTGGCTGCTGACCGGTTGGAAGCAGCCCCGGCCGACATCGTTCTGATTGATGGCAAGGCTCACGTGGCGGGATCACCGGAATCTGCAGTGCCGATTTCCAAGCTGGCGGCCATCGCCGGAGGCGGCAAGCTCCTACTCGGACATGGCTCGGGTTCGCCTCCAGAAGCACCACCCATCGTCGGTGCGAATTGTGTCGGTGATCAGGGCATGGCTTCATGGGTTGGTCCACAGTTTTCTTGCCATGCCGTTCGTGTTCGACTGGACCCAGAAACCGGAGTCACCCGTGTTGTCAGTGTGCACGCTGCCCATGACTCAGGCACGATCATCAATCCGATGGGGGCTCATGGTCAGGTCGAGGGCGCCATCATCATGGGCATTGGCCAGGCTCTAACCGAAGGCACTCGCTATGACGAGACGGGCAAGCAGATGAACACATCCTTGCTGGAGTACAAGCTGCAGACAGCGGCTGACAGCCCAACAATCCACACCCAGTTCGTTGAAGTCTTTACCGAAAACGCGGGACCGCACGGGGCGAAGGGATTGGCCGAAGCCCCGAACATTGCCACCGCAGCCGCAGTGGCCAACGGTCTGGCCAAGCTGATCGGGACACCAATGACCCAGTTGCCAATGACGGCCGAACGAGTATGGGACACGATCTCCGAAGGAGGGTCATAAAGATGACGACTCATCTGACAATCGCCACAACTCTTGACGAAGCCTTGTCCGCCATGGCCGCTGGCGCTCGACCTATCGCCGGAGGCACCGATCTGGTGGTCGGTGCCCGAGTCGGAAAGGAGCCACTGCCCGAGCAATTGGTGGCCATTGACCGGCTCGAAGAGCTGGACATCGTTGGCTTGGTTCCTGGTGGATCTGATGACCCAACACCACTTCTCTTTGTCGGGGCCATGGTCAGTCATGCCACCATCATGGATCATCCACTCATTGGGGCCAGCTATAGCGGCCTGGCCGACGCCAGCGCTCTGGTTGGCTCACCGTCAACCCGCAACGTAGGCACCATCGGTGGCAATGTCATGAACGCCTCGCCCGCCATGGACACCGGCGCACCCTTGCTGGCCATGGGGGCAATGGCAGCGCTAAAGTCAGTGTCAGGTTCTCGAACCGTGCCGTTGGCTGAGCTGTGGACTGGCCCGGGCACGACTTCAGCCAAACCCGACGAGTTGTGCGAAGCCATCTTGATTCCTCGGAGAATGGGGTCCGAAGGCAGCGCCTATGTTCGGCTGGAATACCGGCGAGCAATGGAGATTGCGGTCGTTGGAGCCGGCGCCGCAGTGACCTTGAACGAGGACGGCACGGTTGCTAAGGCCTCGGTGGCTTTGACTGCTGTTGGACCCACCATCATGCAAGTGACTGGGCTAGAGGAAATGCTGATTGGCACACCGTTGGACGACTTGTCGTTGTCCGCTGTTGCCATGCTGGCCTCAGACCAGGCCTCACCGATTTCTGATCTGCGGGCCAGTGACAAGTACCGGCGCCACACCGTTGGTGTGATGGCAAAGCGGGCATTGGAAGCAGCCGGAAAACGAGCGGCCGGCGAAACCATTCCGATTCCCGTCAACCGGGCGCAGGGCATCGGGGCGGCACGTATTGGGGCAGAAGGTAGTGGGGCGGCACCAAACGATGCGGCACCAAACGGAGCAGTGAAATGAGCAATCAAGAAACGAGCCAGAGCATGTTCCTGAACGTGAACGGTGTGAGCTACCCGGTCAGCATTGAGGCCAGTAGAAATCTGTTGAGTGTTCTCCGGGGCGAGATCGGCCTCACGGGAACCAAGGAGGGTTGCGACGATTGTGAGTGTGGCGCCTGCATGGTCTTGCTCGATGGTCAACCAGTCAATTCGTGCTCCTATCTAGCAGCCCAAACCCAAGGCCGCGAGATCACCACCATCGAAGGAATCGCCCCAAGCCCCGAGCAGATGGATCCTCTCCAAGCCAACATCTTGGAGGCTGGCGGAGTGCAGTGTGGCTTCTGCACGCCGGGCATGATCTTGTCCGCTCGGGCTCTGCTGGAGCGCAATGACAGCCCAACCGAAGAAGAAGTCCGAATCGGACTCTCGGGCAATCTGTGTCGCTGTACCGGCTACGCCAGGATTGTTGAAGCCGTGCAACGCACCGCCGACTCAGCCTCGAAGGAAGGCCCGACTCAGTGACCGACTTGCTGTTTCTCCGCGATGCCTACCAGACCGAATTTGAAGCAACAGTGGTCGAGAGCAGCCAGGCCGAAACCGGGTGTGCCGAGATCGCCCTCGACCAGACCTGCTTCTATCCGACCGGTGGTGGTCAGCCCCACGACACCGGCACCCTCACCATCGATGGAAGCAACTATCAAGTCAGCAAGGTTCGCAAGGATGGCGACCTGGTCTGGCACACCATCACCCTGCCAGAAGGCGAGTCCGATCTGACTGATCAGCCTGGTTCTGACGATTCGGACCCAGCGGCCCCAGCAGCCGGATCAGCAGTCGTTGGTACTGTGGACTGGGATCGTCGTCATCAGCTGATGCGAACCCACACCGCCATGCACATCTTGTGTGGGGTGATCTGGAACGAGTACGGCAAGGCGGTTACCGGCGGAAACATGGAACCGCTAAGTGCCCGCATGGACTTCGAATTCGACCCATTACCCGAAGGTTTTGGCCAACGGGTTCAGGATCTGGTCAACGAAGAGATCAACAAGGATCTCCCGATCGAGGTTTCCTTCTTGCCTCGCTCAACGGCCTTGGCTGATGAGGACCTGATCCGAACCAAGGTCAACCTGATTCCCGAGTTCGTGACCGAAATCCGGGTCGTCGATATTGTTGGCCTGGACAAGCAAGCCGACGGTGGAACCCATGTGCATTCCACCAGTGAGGTTGGCACCTTCGAGGTGGTCAAGACCCAATCGAAAGGCAAGGGCAACAAGCGAGTTCGCATCGCCCTGCACGACTAGCAGAAACACCAAATGACCCCACAGGCGGCAAGAGATCGTTCACCAATTTTCCAGGTTCTACTCGAGGCGAGCACGGGGGCCTTCTCGGTCCTGGTGGCGACAGGGGTATTCCTCCTTTTCTTCTACCAACCTTCTGCCGCCGCGACCTGGGGCGACCTCACCAACACTGGCTCGATCAGCCAGACCATCCAAGTCGTTCACCGCTGGTCCAGCTACTTGCTGATCCCTCTTAGCCTGGCCACGGCCGTCGTTGGTCTTGCTCAGAAGGAGATGGCGGCCGGCCGTCGCCTTGGCCTGCTCGCTCTCCCCATCCTCACAGGTGTGGCTCTGCTCAGCGGGCTCCTTCTTCCCTGGCAACAGGCGGCACTCTGGGCAGTCCGTGTCGGGACGAACGAAAAGGGCTACGGGCTGGTCTTCGATGACCAGGTGAAGTTCTTCCTCGGCGACCAAGGAGTGGTGAGCCCGGGAACGATGACCTGGTATCTGGCCAGCCACCTAGTTGTCAGCCTCATTATTGCCGGGGTCCTGGTCCTCACAGGCAACAAGAGATCTGCGGACGAAAGCCTGTAGTCCAGCGAGCTAGTGGTTCAAGTAATCCACGATGTCGAGCCAAAGCCCGAACTCGCTGGCAAGCAATCAACCACGCAACTCGTCAGGCTCGCCGAGAGTGTCGGCGATATCTTCCACCACCAGCTTTTGCCGGTCGCCCAACGGTTCGCCAAAGACCTCTGAAGCGACACGTTCGATCTCCACCGCCGTTGACAGGTCCAGGTGCCGAGCAAGAAGTCGGATATCGGCAACGTCGGAGGCGCGAGACGCCCGGGCTTTCATAGCCAGAAGGTGCCGGGCAGACCCGGCAGACACCGAGAGGTTCGATCCTGAGTAGACAATGGGTGCATCCACGTCATCGGTATTGGCATAAACCGAAGCTTGTTCGTTTAGCCAGGTCTCCGGAAGACTGTGAGCACGGGCCATGGAGCGGACCTCCTCTATCAGAGCGCCGTGAGAGTCAAGGATGACGGCGTCAATATCGCGAGTGGATCGCCGAGTATCGAACGAGAGGGCAATGGCCGCACCTCCGACCACGTAGATCCTCCCGGTCACGCCCCGTCGCTTCAGACGGCCGTCCAACTCGACTAGAAGTTCGGTGATTTCTTCACCATCAAACAGCGGTCCATTCATGGGCTGGCGGGTTCCTGTTCGAGGGCCGCAAAGTCCAGCATTACACCACGGCGAGCCAACTCGACCGGCGCATCAACCAGGCCACGCACTCGAAGTGAGGGGAGATCAACGGGGTAGAAAAAGTTGGACGACCAGCCTTCTGGCCGCATTACCCAATCGGGCAGCGAAACCCTGTCGCGGCGGGCCAAATACTCGACACAACCAGCCAGGAGAGAATCCCACCCCTGATGCCCGATCAGTCGGGGGTTCTTGGCGATGAGGGATGGGAGGCGTTCCTCTGGAGTCTCATTCCACCCTCGGACGAACTCCCTCACCAGAAGAAGTCTTGCATCTTGTCCGCTGGAAGCGAGTGCATCGGCGGCTTGGGCCGCAGTGAGGAAAGTGGGGCGCGATCGGCGCAACAGTCGTGCTCGTTGACGAGTGGCAGCTGCCTCCTTCCGACAAGCGTTGCACGGCGTTTCACCATGCCGAAGGTGGCGTTTGTAGGCCGCTGTTGTCCCGCACTCAGAGGTTGCCGGTCGGCCAGGCTGGCCGACCTTGACGCCGTTCCTCGCTCGCCATCGCTTCTGTTGTTCCGCTGTGGCCATCACCTCAGGCTAGCGCACGAACGACAGTGTCACCCCAAATGTGTAGAAGCAGGATGCTCTCGCGACGCTGCTTCTTGATACGCAGTTCGGGTAGCAGAGGCATCAGATGCGGGTTCGACGACTGTGCCCGATCCGAGCTGCCACTCCTTGGCTAGCTCCGCGGCCGAGCCTTGGCCCATGACCATGGCTGCCTGCACGGCGGCTCCAGTGGCGACAGTTTCATCGGTTGAGGGAACCATGACGGGTGAGCCCGACAGATCCGCAAGCCGTTGTCGATAGGCAACTGAGCGCGAGCCGCCACCAATCAGGTTGACCCGTCCTGAAGCCGAAGCTCCTGCCGCGATCAGAGCATCAAGGCCAGCAAGCAAGCCGCACAGAACCCCGTCATGAGCGGCCAGGGCCAGTTGCTCGCGAGTGGTCGAGGTGGTGAGTCCAAGAATAGTCCCAGTGGCATCAGGCAGATTCGGGGTTCGCTCACCATCAAAGTAGGGAATCAACACTGGGCCCGAGTCAGATTGGGGCGCCTGCATGGCCAGATCGGCCAAGCCCGGGGCATCGGTCCCCAGCCAGCGGGCAACGGCATCGGTCACCTTGGTGGCATTCAGCGTTGCCACCAAGGGCAGGAAGCCACCGTTGGCGTCCGCGAAGCCGGCCACTGCTCCAGTCACGTCCTCGGTCGGGGTAACGGAGACGGCATAGACGGTTCCCGATGTGCCCAGTGACATGGCAATGTCACCGGGGCCCAAACCGAGCCCCAAGGCAGCCGCCATATTGTCGCCGGTGCCTGGGCCGACGATGACATCGGTTGACAGACCCAAAACAGCCGCCGCAGCTGATGTGAGGGTGCCTGCAGCTTCGCCAGGTCCGAGCACCGTTGGCAAGAGTGTGAGCCAGTCTTGTTCGCTACGGCCATCAGCGACTGCCGCTGCCATCATCTGAGGCTGATACGAACCATGTCGAGGTGAGTACCAGCCGGTACCAGAAGCATCGCCGCGATCGGTCACGTGCCGGCCGCACAGTCGCCAGGTGAGATAGTCATGGGGCAGCATGATCTTGGTGATCTTGGCCAAGGACTCAGGCTCATTCTCTGCCAACCAAGCAAGCTTGGTGATCGTGAACGAAGCGACGGGCACGCTGCCAGTCGAAGCCGTCCAAGCTTCGGCTCCCAAAGACTGGACAAGGGCAGCGGCTTGAGGCGCTGATGTGGTGTCATTCCAGAGTTTGGCTGGACGGATGGACTCGCCCTTGGCGTCGAGGACAGCAAATCCATGCTGCTGTCCGGCCACCGACATGGCCACAACATCGGATCGAACGACACCCAGTTGGGCACAGGCATCGACGAGAGCTGTCCACCAGGCCTCGGGTTCTTGCTCAGAAATTGGTGGTGTCGTCGAGGGGTGACGAGCCGAGCCGGTGCCAACGATCTTGCCGGTTTGCAGGTCACGAACTTCGACCTTGGTCGACTGGGTCGAGGAGTCAACTCCTAGAACTAACGCCATGACGAAAGCCTCCGTTCGGGTGTTGCTACGTTCGGACTAGCGGATGCGTTCAATGTGTCGAGCAACGATGTTCTCCAACGCTTCTTGGCGTCCGGAGACCCGAACTGGTTCCTCCGCAGTCATGGACCGGGAGTGCAGACCAGACAGTGTTGTGTCACCAGTCAGGATTGACTGGCCGAACTCGGTGGTCCACCCCAAGTAGCGGGCATCACGTGAGTTGTCCAGATCGCCAGAGTTCAAGATTGATGAGGCTGCCAGCAAGGAGCGAGCCATGGTGTCCATTCCACCAATGTGAGCGTGGAATAGGTCATCTCGTTCCGTGGACTGACGGCGCAGCTTGGCGTCAAAGTTCAGGCCGCCAGAGGTAAATCCTCCACCTCTCAGGATCTCGACCATGCCCAGGGTCATCTCTTCGACCGACACGGGGAATCGGTCGACGTCCCATCCGAGGCGTGGGTCACCGGCATTGGCGTCGACGGAGCCGAAGATTCCAGCGTTGAACGCAACGGCGATCTCGTGAGCGAAATCATGTCCAGAAAGGGTGGCGTGGTTGACCTCGATATTGACGGCTATCTCATCCTGCAATCCATACTTCTGAAGGAAGGCGTGGACCGCTGCGACGTCATAGTCGTACTGGTGCTTGGTTGGTTCGAACGGCTTGGGTTCAAGCAGCAACAAACCTTCGAAGCCGATCTTGTACTTGTGCTCAACCACCATGTGAAGGAATCGAGCCATCTGATCAAGCTCACGACCCATGTCAGTGTTCAATAGGGTTTCATAACCTTCGCGACCACCCCAGAGCACATAGTTCTGGCCGCCCAACTTGTGGGTCGCTTCCAGACAATGGGCTACCTGTCCGGCAGCATTGGCGAACACTTCTGGGTCAGGGTTGGTTGCTGCGCCAGCTTGGAAGCGGGCATTGCTGAACAGATTGGCGGTGCCCCACAACAACTTCATGCCGGTTTCTTCTTGATACTGGCCAGCAAGATCGACCATCTCATCAACCATGCGCGATGTCTCAGCGAAGGAGTCGCCTTCCGGGGCGATGTCTCGATCGTGAAAGCACCAATAGGGGATGCTGAGCTTGTCGAAGAACTCAAAGGCGGCCGCCATCTTGAGCTTGGCTTGGGCCATCGGATCAGCAACGGATGATTGAGCATCATCCCAGGGTCGGTCCATGGTTCCCGCACCGAAAATGTCGAAGCCGTCCCAACAAAAAGAGTGCCAGTAGCAGGCGGCCAGGCGAAGATGCTCAGCCATTGACTTGCCATCGACGAGGCGGTCCTTGTCGTACCATCGGAAGGCCAGCGAGTTGTCGCTGTCGGGCCCCTCAAATTGGATCTTGTCTACGTTGGCGAAGAACTCGGTACTCATGGGGTGTTGTGATCCTTGAGATGGTGGTCTGACGGCAAGGCCTGCGAACCTTGGGGATTAGTGGATTTGTAGATGCACACCGGCCAGGAGCACTACACTGCATGACATCACGAGTGACTGCTAGTTTGACCAGGCTGAAGTTTTGTTGAAACCTAATACAAATATTTGTCGAAGGAAATAACAAATGTTTGAACATGTCACGAGCGCGAGCGCGGCCAACTCCGATGTCAAGACGTCACTCCGGCACGTCTCAGCTGGCGGCGTCCGTAGCGAGTCGGTACGCACCACCAACTTGAGCACCGTGCTGCAACGGCTCCACTTCGCCGGCCCAGCGACGCGCTCGGAACTGGTGGAGGAAACCGGCCTGACTCGCAGCTCCGTGGCCGCCCTCGTCGGTGAGCTCGAAGAAGCAGGACTCGTCTTCGAACTTGCTGGCTCGCCGGACGGAAGCCCAGGTCGGCCATCTCCAACGGTGAGCGCCAACTCCGCGCAAAACGCCGTGCTGGCCATTGAGATTGCGGTTGATGACCTCGCCGTCGCCATTGTCGGACTGGGTGGGACGGTGTTGCATCGGATCCGAATCGATCATCCACGGGACCGCTCGACCGTCCAAGAAACCATCGCTGACGTAGCAGAACTTGTGTCCGAGGTCCTCTCGGCTACAGAGAACACTCCCCTACTTGGTGTAGGAGTGGCCATTGTCGGACTCGTTCACCGAGCGACGAACACGGTGGTCGTCGCTCCAAATCTGAGCTGGAACGAGATACCACTTGGCGACCTGCTTCGGGAAGCATGCTCGCTTTCTGTCCCAATCACCATCGCCAACGATGGCAATGCCGGAGTACTGGCTGAGTCTCGTCGTGGCGCTGCGGTTGGCCAGAAGAACGTGATCTTCCTGAGCGGAGAGGTCGGAGTCGGTGGCGGCATCATCGTTGATGGACAGGTCATCAACGGGCAAGGCGGGTTCGCCGGTGAGATCGGCCATATGCCCGTCAACCCTGAGGGCCTCGATTGCGGCTGCGGCGCCCGGGGCTGTTGGGAGACCGAAATTGGTGAAGGCGCACTTCTTCGTCGAACCGGGCGAATGGCCGATGGTGGTCGGGCCGCCCTCAACAATGTCCTAGAAGCTGCGGCGGCCGAAGACCCCGATGTGCTGCGGGCCCTGGCCCGACAGGGAGAATGGATCGGGATCGGCTTGGCCGGCCTCATCAATGTCTTTGATCCACAAATGGTTGTGCTCGGCGGAACCCTACGAAGGGTCTACCCCTATGTCATCGACGCGGTTCAGGAAGTCATCACCAGCCGCAGACTGAATGGCCGAGTGACCACTATTGACATTGTCGCATCCGCCGTTGGCGAAGATGCGTCATTGCTTGGGGCAGCAGAACTCGCCTTCCAATCGCTTCTCGCTAATCCCCTCGCAGTCCACCGGACGTAGCCAATCTGTCCAATTTGGCCACTCTTTGTGAGATCTAGGGTGCTTCTCTCCTTCGATTTCATTTACCACTTGACGGCGCCTGAGTTTTGTTTCAGGCTGTTACAAAATGTTTTGTCAAAGCTGCGGACAAACGTCCGTTCTGCTTGGCAGAAGTCAACCGTTGGTCAAAAAGGTCAACGACTGAATCAGGGAGAGAATCTATGACCAAGCGATTTAGAGGCATGCTCGCCATGCTGTTCGCCCTCGCACTGGTGGCAGCCGCTTGCGGCTCCGACAGTTCCGGGAGCGATGGCGGATCCGAAGAAGCATCCGGAGGCGGTGAAGGCGGCGGCAAGGCCGGTTTCATCCTGCCCGACTCGGCCTCCTCGGCCCGCTGGGAAGCCTTTGACCGTCCACTCATCCAAGCCGCTTGTGATGAAGCTGGCATCGAGTGCATCATCCAAAACGCCGAAGGCGACAAAGACAATATGGCCACCATCGCCGATCAGATGATCGCTGACGGAATCGGTGTGCTCTCTATTGTCAACCTTGACTCCGCATCCGGAGCAGCCATCCAAGAAAAGGCTGCCGCAGCCGGTGTCAAGAACATCGACTATGACCGCCTCACCCTTGGCGGATCCGCGGATGTCTACGTTTCCTTCGACAATGTTGCTGTAGGAACCGCCCAGGGCGAAGGCCTGATCGCATGCTTCGATGGTGACACCGAAGGCAAGAAAATCATCCAGCTTCACGGCTCCCCCACCGACAACAACGCCACCCTCTTCCGCGAGGGCTACCAGGCTGCCATTGAAGGTGCCGGGTTCGAGACTGTTGGCGAAGAAGCCGTTCCAGACTGGGACAACGCCCAGGGTGGCGTCATCTTCGAGCAGCTCCTCACCGCCGCCGGTGGCGACGTTGACGGCGTGCTTGTTGCCAATGACGGCCTTTCACTGGCCGCTCAAGCTGTCTTGTCCGACGCCGGACTTTCTGTCCCAACCACAGGTCAAGACGCAACTGTTGATGGGCTTCGGGCCATCCTGCAAGGCACCCAGTGCATGACGGTCTACAAGCCAGTAGTCGAAGAGGCCAATGGAGCAGTTGCTGCCGCCGTTGCCCTGCTCAATGGTGACGACCTTGATGCCAACGCCACCATCAACAACGAGACTGGTGACATCCCATACGTCCAGGCTCAAGTTCAGCCAATCTTCATTGACGACGTACACATTCCATTGGATGACGGTTTCGTCTCTGCCGATGAGGTTTGCGCCGGAATCGAAGCTGCTTGTGCCGCCGCCGGAATTGGCGAAGGTGGCGAAGAAACCGCATCAGCTGGCCTCAAGGCCGGTTTCATCCTTCCCGACTCAGCCTCCTCAGCCCGCTGGGAAGCCTTCGACCGCCCACTCATCGAAGCAGCCTGCTCTGATGCCGGTATCGAATGCATCATCCAGAATGCTGAAGGCGACAAGGACAATATGGCCACCATCGCCGATCAGATGATCGCTGACGGCATCGGCGTCTTGGCCATTGTCAACCTTGACTCCGCATCTGGAGCAGCCATCCAAGAAAAGGCTGCTGCAGCCGGTGTGAAGAACATCGACTATGACCGCTTGACTCTTGGTGGCTTTGCCGATGTGTATGTCTCCTTCGACAATGTTGCCGTCGGAACCGCTCAAGGTGAAGGCCTGATTGCCTGCTTCGATGGTGACACCGAAGGCAAGAAGATCATCCAGCTTCACGGCTCCCCCACCGACAACAACGCCACCTTGTTTGCTCAGGGTTATCAGGCTGCCATTGAAGGTGCCGGGTTCGAGACTGTTGGCGAAGAAGCCGTTCCAGACTGGGACAATGCCCAGGGTGGCGTCATCTTCGAGCAGCTCCTCACCGCTGCCGGTGGCGATGTTGACGGCGTACTTGTTGCCAATGACGGCCTGTCACTGGCTGCCCAGGCCGTACTGGCTGATGCTGGTCTTTCTCTTCCGACCACAGGTCAAGACGCAACTGTTGATGGACTTCGAGCCATCCTGCAAGGCACCCAGTGCATGACGGTCTACAAGCCAGTCGTTCAGGAAGCTAACGGAGCAGTTGCTGCCGCCGTTGCCCTGCTCAATGGTGACGACCTTGATGCCAACGCCACCATCAACAACGAGAATGCCGACATCCCATATGTCCAGGCCAAGGTGCAGCCACTGTTCATCGGTGATGTTCACATCCCGATCGATGATGGCTTCGTCTCTGCCGAAGACGTTTGTGCCGGGATCGAAGATCTCTGTAGCGAAAACGGCATCGGCTAGTTCTCGCTTCGCAGCAAGAATTCTGAGTCTCGATAACTGGAGATTCAAGCGGTGGCCGCTCCGTCAAGGGGCGGCCACCGCTGGTTCTGGCTACTGTCTTGCAGCGGCCAGCATCCAAAAGTGAGAATGCAGCAATCGCAAAAGAAGACCAAGAGTTTCGGCAAGGGGAGCCAGCACACGTGAGCAATGACAATCCGATTCTTGAACTACGAGGAATCAATAAATCGTTTGGTCCCGTGCAGGTCTTGCGCGACGTCGACTTCGATGTCTACGCCGGCAAGGTGACTGCCCTGATCGGCGACAACGGCGCTGGCAAGTCGACCCTGGTGAAGTGCATCGCCGGGGTGCATCCAACCGACTCCGGCGAGGTTCGATTCAATGGCCAGCCAGTCTCAATCCATGGCCCAAAGGATGCGTCCGAGCTCGGTATCGAGATCGTCTACCAAGACCTCGCCTTGTGTGAAAATCTCGACGTTGTGCAGAACATGTTCCTCGGCCGGGAACGGCTCAAGCACGGCTTACTGGATGGATCCAGTATGGAACAAGCGGCCAGAGACACCCTTGCCTCCTTGTCAGTCCGCACCCTCAAGAGCGTGCGTCAGCAAGTCATGTCCTTATCTGGCGGGCAGCGACAAACAGTTGCCATTGCCCGGGCCGTCTTGTGGAATTCTAAGGTCATCATCCTGGACGAGCCAACGGCCGCCCTCGGGGTGGCCCAGACCGCACAGGTCTTAGAACTGGTTCGCAACCTTGCGGATCAGGGTGTTGGGGTTGTGCTCATCAGCCACAATATGAACGAGATTCTGCAGGTCGCCGACCGGGTGAGCGCCATGTATCTCGGCCAGGTTGCCGCCGATATCGAGGTCACCAAGTCCACCACCCGCGAAACCCTGGTTGAGCTCATTACTTCTGGCCGCTCAGGAGATGTTGGCATCATTACAAATGATGCTGAAGAGGAAGTCACCGCATGAGCGACACATCGTCTGAAGTTCTCGCCGACTTCGCCCTCGATACAACAGCCAAATCTCTGGGAGACGTGGTTTCTGACGCCAAGGCACGATTCAAGTCAGGGAACTTGGGTTCGTTGCCCTCGATCTTGGCCATCATCACCCTGGTAACCATCTTTGGCTACGCCAATCCCCAAGCCTTCCTCACCACATCCAACCTGGCCAACCTCATGGGTCAGGCTTCGGCCGTCATCGTGATTGCGATGGCCGTGACCTTCGTCTTGCTTCTAGGCGAAATCGATCTGGCTGCCGGTTTCACCGCTGGTGTAGCTGCCACCGTCATGGCAACTCGACTGGCCGACGGCTGGCCCTTGTGGCAGGCCCTGGCAATCTCTGCACTTGTCGCCATTGCTCTTGGCATGTTCACCGGCTACATGGTGGCCAAGGTTGGCATCCCATCCTTCGTGGTGACTCTGGCCAACTTCTTGTCCTTCCAGGGGATCTTGCTCTTATTGGTTAAAGACAAGGGCACCTTGCGAGTCGAGAGCACACCGGTCAAGGCACTGGTCGGCGGCAACCTCAGCCCAACACTCTCGTGGCTTCTCGTCGCTGTGGGATTGACATTCTTTGCCTGGTCCCTTTGGCGCACGATGGCAAACTCCTACGGTGCAGTTCCACGATCACTCGTGCTAATCAAGCTCGGAGGAGCTGCCGCCGCCGCCATCTTGCTCACCCTGCTCCTGAACGGGAACCGGGCATTCGAAAAGGCGAAGGAGCAAGGCACCGTTATTGAGGGCATTCCTTACGTCGTACCAGCCATCATGGTCCTTCTGGTTCTGTTGACGTTCCTGCTGACTCGTACCCAATATGGCCGTCACCTCATGGCTGTTGGCGGCAATCCCGAGGCGGCTCGACGAGCGGGCATCAATGTGCAGCGCATCCGCCTGACCGCCTTTGCGCTCTGTGGCTTGATCGCCGGTGTCGGAGGCATCTTCTTGGCCTCTTTCGTCGACTCGGTCGATCCGAATACCGGAGCAAATGACACCCTGCTCTTGGCTGTTGGTGCCGCAGTTATTGGTGGCACCTCGTTGTTCGGCGGCAAGGGTCGGGTGTTGAACGCAGTACTCGGCGGCATTGTCTTGGCTCTTATTCCCAACGGCTTGCCGCTGGTCGGCCAACGCTCACCGTTCGGCATTATCGATATCGACTTCAGCAGCTCCGGTGTGAAGTTCATCTGTGCGGGCCTGGCTCTATTAGCCGCCAGCTCAGTCGACGCTCTCAGCCGCAAGGGCGCCTAACTACCCTCCGTTCTGGCACCGGTACAACGTGTATGTTGTGGCTGTACCGGTGCAAGAACGATCGTCTTGTTGGTACTACTTGATGGTGACGTCTTCGTCGTCACCGAGCACGGTTCGATAGATCAGGGCACCAATAACAGCACCCAGGATCGGGGCTACCCAGAACATCCAGAGCTGGGCGATCTGATCAGAACCAGCGAACAAAGCCTGTGAGGTCGAGCGAGCTGGGTTGACGGAGGTGTTGGTCACCGGGATCGAAATCAGGTGGATCAGGGTCAAGGCAAGTCCGATGGCCAAACCACCCATGGCGGGTGCGGCCTTCTTTGCCGTTGCTCCCAAGATCACGATCAGGAATACAGCTGTGAGGACTACTTCGATCAGGAAGGCGGCACCAAGGTTGTAGCCGCCGGGCGAGAAGTCGCCATAACCGTTGGAAGCGAATGCACCAGCTCCTTCACCGATACTCCAGTCGGACTGTCCGGAGGCAACCAGATAGATCACCGCAGCAGCCAATACCGCACCAACTACTTGAGCGATGATGTAAGCAATAGCCTTTGCCGCTTCAAACCGGCCACCGGCAACAAGACCCAGCGTCACTGCCGGATTGAAGTGGCCACCGGATATGTGGCCCACTGCGTAGGCGCCAGTTACGACCGTGAGACCGAAGGCGAAGCTCACCCCAAGAAACCCGAGACCAAGGCTGGTGCCATTGCCACCGACCCCAAAGTCCGCGGCCAGAACGGCGGCGCCGCAGCCACCCAGGACTAGCCAGAACGTTCCGATCACTTCAGCCGCTAACGCCTTTGTATCAGTCATGTCGCTCCTATTTGGATATAGGTCAGCTTTATCAAGCTGACCCTGACATGGTTGCAGAACTGACGCACAATTGCCCACGAAGAGAGCGATCGGGCACGATTGCCCACCAAAGACAGTCAACCGCCGTGCTTCTCACCACCCGTATTGAGACCGGAACTCAGCGACAACTGAGTCTTCGGCCCGACCTCCACAGTCATAAGCAGGCGAGATAACAGCGGCCGCAGAAGTGACCCGAATGAGTACTGCTCCATCCACCGGATACTCCTGGCCAAGGCCACCAGCAGTGAGCTCCAATAATTCGTGGTCGGAAAACACAAAGATCGTTGCTCCCGTAGCCTGGAGCTAGCCTCATGGCTCTTGTCCTGCTTCGCCGCAAACCCTTCAGTCCCGAATCCTCGGACACGGTCTCCGCACCTGGTGGTATTGATGGTGGCTGGCTTGATGCTGGCGACAAGTTGTACTCTCGGGGGCCAAGCAGGTGGTCCAAGTAACTCCCAGTCCGCCAGGTCAGGCCGCCAGACTGTTGTAGTCACCACGAACATTTGGGCCAACATCGTGTCCAACGTTGCCTGTCAAGGTGACATCACTGGATCTGAACCGGGCGCTGACTCTTGGGTACAGGTTGAGACACTCATACCTCCAGGGTCTGACCCTCACGGGTTCGAAGCCTCCCTGCGAGACCGGACCGAGCTTGGTCAGGCTTCCCTGATCATCAGCAACGGGCTCGGCCTCGAAGAGTCCTTGGAGAAGACGGTCGAATCAACAGAAGCCGACGGGGTCCCTGTCCTGCGAATCGGAGAACACCTGGACCTGACCGAACATGATGAACCGGCCCCGGCAGATCAGGAAGGCGAGTCTGCCGACCACCAGCATCACGACGGTGCTGATCCACATATCTGGTTAGACCCCGTGCTCGTCTCGACCGCTATTCCCGAAATAGCTGAGCACCTCATCAGCCACGCCGGTCTTGATTCTGAAGCCGTGCAGCAATGTGCCGACGACTTCCAGCAAGCACTCACTGATCTTGACGAGAGCATCAGCCAGACCCTTGCCAGCATTCCAACCGAGCAACGCAACCTGGTTACCAATCACGACTCGCTTGGCTACTTTGCCGAGCGGTATGGCCTCACCGTGATCGGAACCGTTATCCCATCATCATCTTCCTTGGCCGAAGCCAGTCCAGCGACTATCGAGAAGCTGGCCGAACTCATCACCAACACCAGTACACCAGCGATCTTCAGCGAAGCCCAGCAGTCCAACCAAGAAGCGGATGCCCTTGCCCGGCGACTGGGTGTCACCCTCATACCATTGCAGACCTCATCGCTCGGGAATCCTGGCTCGGCCTCTTCCAACTATCTCGGATGGCTTCAACAACTGGCCGACCAGATTGTTGGCGGACTCACCCAGTAACGTGCCATCGATGAGCAAGCCCGATCGATGACCCTTCGCTGCCAATGAAGAATTCCAACTCGTGAATACCGCAATCGTCCTTTCCTTGCTCGCGGGATGTGGCTGGGCCGTCAATATCGTGCTCGTTCGCTGGTCCCTGGACCGCACCTCCGCTCCGCCATTGGTCGGTGCGCTGGTTGGACTCAGCACTGCCGCGATCTTGGTCAGCGCACTTGCACTGGCCAGTTCTCAACCGTTCCCCGATGCCTCCACCATTGGCAAGTTCGCACTGGTAGGAGCCATCGCCCCCGGCAGCTCTCAGGGCCTCTTTGTTGCCGCCATTGGAGCAATCGGAACCTCACGAAGCTCGGTCCTGGTGAGCACTAATCCCTTGGTCTCAGTATTACTGGCCATGATCTTCCTCAACGAAGACTGGCAGGTTGTTGTTATTGCTGGCACGCTCTTGACCGTTGCCGGGGGCGCTTTGATCAGTTGGGAACCGGGGATTGGATTTCGTCAGGTAGGAGTGCTGCTCGCTCTTGCCACCGCCTTCACCTTCGGGGTTCGAGACGTGGTAGCTCGACAATTCTCCACCACATCGGATGTTTCATCCATCTGGTCGGCCGCCATAGTCCTGATAAGTGCGTCCCTGGTCGTCGGCGCCATTGCTCTAGTTCAACGGCGCCGAACCATCGGGCTTGACGTCAAAGCGGCCCTGCCCGAGTTTGCCCTTTCGGGTGTCGCCATAGCGATTGCTCTTACCGCATTGTTCAGCGCTCTCAGTCAAGGACGGGTGGGCCTAGTCGCTCCCCTATCCAATGCCGCACAGAGCCTTGCCGTTGTCACTCTCGGGGCTGTCGTCTTCGGGGCCCGGGAGCGGACCAATCGGATCCTGATTGCCCTGGTCTTGGTTGTCATCGGCGGAGCACTCATCACCACCGCATGAGCTACTCGTGAAGCTCTATGTCGACCAACAATTCATCAGCCAGTTTATCAATCGTTTCATACAGGTCTTCAAGAGTCAGTCCGGAGGGAACACGCAGCTTGGCGGTTGCCCGAAAGAGCTGTCCTCCTGCCATCGGGGCGCTAAATGTTTCGGTGCTCAGCTCTTCAATGCTGACCCCGCGAGTCGCTAGTGCATGCGAGATGTCGTGGATGATGCCAGGGTGATCGGGACCGAGCAGTTCGAGCGAAAGAACTGTTGATCCAACCTCCGCGGACTCAGCGTTTGCGTCGGAGGCCGTGATATCCAAGAGGCCCTGATTCTTCAGCGGCGCGAGGCTCTCGAGCAAGCCCGCCACCTTCTGGTCCGGTACCGAGATCAGTACGATTCCGGCGAACTTTCCCGCCAAACGGGCCATCTGACTGGTGTCCCAATTTCCCTCGTGGTCGGCGACAACGCCAGACAACGCATCGACCAGGCCCGACTGATCATCACCAATCACCGTCAGCACAAGTTTAGCCATGGACCAGATGTTACAACATCAGTACTGCCAGTAGAAAGGCACTTCTGGGTCTTGGTCCCGTTGGGGTTTGTTCTTACACAACTGCCGCAGGCATCTTTTCGATTTCCGCTTCGATCCAACTTTGCACCCTGTCATTAACTACACCCGGGTCTAAGCCTTCAACACTAAATGGTTTACCAATACTCACCGTAATTGTTCCAGGAAACTTGACATAGCTCTGCCGAGGCCAGCACTGTCCCGCATTATGTGCCATCGGATAAATTAGATACCCGACCCCGTCTTCAGAGTTTTTTGCACAATGATCGGCAAGCAATGCTCCACCCATGCGGTAGCGTTTTGTTTCGCCAGGATTTACTCGAGTACCTTCCGGGAAAATCCCGACCCACCGCCCCTCATCCAAGTGGATCTTTCCCTTTGATTTGACCTGGTCGATTGCAGAACTTCCCCCCTCTCGATCGATAGCTATCGGTCGTATGCTCGAAAGCGCCCAACCGAAGAAGGGAATCTTGAATAGTTCCTTCTTCAATATCCAAGAAACAGATGGGAACAGAGTCGGGACGAACAGCGTTTCCCAGTTTGACTCATGATTGATCAAGAGAATGCCATTAGTACTGAAATCTATGTTCTCTTTTCCTACTAAGTCGTGTTTAACGCCGCAGCAAACTTCGATCCACCAGATATTGAAATGTGTCCAAGGGAGCAGAATTCGGTAGCTGGTCTCATGCGAAAACGGCAACAAAAAGAACGATCCGACGCCGACCAAGAGCGTGCTGAGGGCAAACCCAGCCCAGAACAAGGTCGCACGAATATAGAGCAGTGGACTATTCACTGAGACCGGTCAGAACGGAGGCCACCATGGCTCAAGAGTATCTCATCGCTCGATCTTGCTCTCACGTTTGGCCAACTATCCAGGGTTGACGGCCCGGCCGACATGGATGAACGACCAGGGGGCGGGCCCTTCGCCGTAGTCACTTTCATGCCAGTCCATTTCGAATCCAGCCTGCTGAAGAAGATCAGGATGGTTCCGACTGACGTGACAGCCATCAAAGAGTCGCTTCTGGACAGGATCGATCCGAAACTGCCAGCGTTGGATTGAGGGATCCTCCGCCAAACCATGTTCGGCAAAGTGCAGGAAGCCGCCTGGCTTGATGATCCGCCGCAACTCAGACAGGGCCGCAGCTGCGTCCGGAATGGTGCAAAGGGTGAAGGTCAATAGTCCAGCATCGCAGGAGTCATCGGGCAAGGGGATGGCTTGTCCGTCTAAGCCAATGAACTCGACTTCGACTTGCGACTGGGCCAAGCGTACCGCCGCCAGCTTCTGCCCAAGCACCGCAGGGTCAACCGCGTATACCTTCGAGACCTCGGCCGGGTAGTAGGGCAGGTTCGTGCCCGAACCAAATCCGGGTTCGACCACGGTGCCAGCCAAACCCTGCACAGCTTTCTTTCTCCAGCGGCCGACTGAAGACGAGCTACATGCTCGATCCACAAGGCGAGGAAGAACCTGATCACGATAGATACCCACCACGTGAGTCTCGCAGGACAACAGACGAACTGCTCGGTCTGAAGGGAACGCTTCGGGGCCAATCAGCCGAAAATGATGAGAGCAACCCCGATGATGGTTCCGATCAGCCCAACGACTTGCCACCACCGGACGCGGGTTCCATCAATCAGGTAGCCAGCAACAATTGCTACCGCGGCATATTGCGAGCCAACAACGGAGACCGCGCTTAGCGATCCCCGCTGAGCAGCCAGAGCGAAGGTGATCAACCCGGCCGATCCAAACAATCCGGCCACGACTGGCAATCGACGAGCCCCGCGAGTCGGAAGTGCTCGTGGACCAGTGAGACGCGCCATTGACACCGCCACGATTAGTGACACCATCCGCTGGGGAAGCACTGGCCACAGTCCTGATTCACTGGATGTTTCCGCCAGCAGGATCAACATGGCGCCATAACAAAGCCCCGAGCCAGTAGCCAGCACGACCCCCTTCAGGATCTTGCCTTTGAGGTCAGGAGAGAACGAAGTAAGCCCAAGTGAGAGGGTTCCGATCACAACTCCGACAACCAAGAGCCCGCTCACTGCTGACCCATTGATGGCCAAGTCAACAGCCACCGGCGCAACCACCGACACCATTCCCGTGATCGGCAAGGCAATGCCAACTGACGACTCGGTGTAGGCGAGGTACAACAAGATGAGGGCAAAGCCGTTGAACAGCCCGGACAGAGCTCCGTAGGCGATATCGGCCTGGTCCCACTCACTGGGAATAACCCCGGCGGCCAGTCCAAGAGTTACCAGGACGAGTCCGCTGGCAAAATACGCAACCGTGATTTCAACGGCCCGAGTCGACCGGGTCTCGCGGGCCGAAACGGTTTCGCCCAACCCGATTAGCAGGGAGGTGAGAGCTGCGAGAGCAATGGCCACGACTGAGCGTATGTCGAGCAAGAAAAGAAACCCCTCGAAGCCACCTCCGACAAAGGCTGGCCCTCTTGTGAGTATTCGCTAGATAGACAAACCTCCGTCCGGGCTAAGGTTCCGGCCATGGCCGATCCGTCCACCCTCGATGATCTCCCAACACCCAGCCTGCTGGTGGAACGCTCGGTATTTGACGCCAACGTGGCGGCAATGTCGACGGTTCTTCCGGGAGCGGCGTTGCGACCCCACGTCAAGGCATTCAAATCGACTGCAATCGCCAACGAGCTGACACTGGCTGGTCATCACAATTTCTGCGCCGCCACCATTCGCGAAGTTGAAGGGCTGGCCAAGGTCGGACTCGGCACCGATCTCCTGCTCGCCAATGAGGTGTTGGATGCGCGCCGCTTGGGTGCCCTTGTCAGCCAAGGTCATCGAATCACGGTCGCGGTTGACAGCGCCGAGACAGTGAAGGCCGCGGCCAACGGCGGTGTGAAAGAGGTCCTCATCGACGTCGAAGTTGGGCTACCTCGATGCGGTTGTGAGCCAGCCGATGCTGGCCGTATTGCGGACATGGCCAGAGCGGCGGGCCTCGAAGTCCGTGGGGTTATGGGCTATGAGGGACATCTGATGATGGCGGCGGCTGATGAGAAACTGGCTGCGGTCGAAGAGGCGATGGGATTGCTGCTCGCCGCTCACGCCGATGTCGGTGGTGACATCATCTCAGCTGGCGGAACCGGTACCTACGCTGCTAATACCTGGGCGACAGAGATCCAGGCCGGGTCATACTGTTTGCTGGACACCGACTACGCCACGCTCGATAGCCCGTTTGAGATTGCGGTGTCGGTACTCGCCACCATCGTCTCAATCAGCGCCAAGGGATGGGCGGTGGCCGACGCCGGGCTCAAAGCATTCGGCATGGATCACGGCAACCCCACATGGCCCGAGGGCGAACTCCTCTTCTGCTCCGATGAGCACACCACCCTTCTCAATCCAGATTCCCATTTGCGGATTGATGACCGTGTTCGTCTCCAACCCGGCCACTTGGATCCAACGGTTGCTCGACACGAGCAATTCTGGGTGGTCGACGGCGAGCAAGTAGTTGACCAGTGGCCGATCGACCTGCGCCACTGGTGATGTCTCGCTATCACCCAGGGTGCTCCTGTTCCATCTTCACAATCGTGAATCCGTTGCCATCATGATCTTGGCTACCCTTAGACGCTCAATGGCCAACATTCACACAACCACCCCTAGAACAACAATCACGACGACCATTGTTGGAGTTCTAGCTCTCGTCCTCTTTCTTGGTGCCTGCGGAGGCAAGGACGAGTCAGCACCGTCGGTGAATGTGCAATCGGCTGATGAGGTCCAGATTGTGGACTCCGATGAAGCCTCCGACCTCCTGGAAGAAGGGCAAGACCGAGCAACGAGCTCAACTTCAACCACTCTCGCCGTGTCCGAAGCCGGTCGATCATTCCAGACACGCTTAGGCACAGCCCTCACCGTGTTCAACACCTGCTTGGGTGAAGTTGGCTACACCTTTGTGGGAATTCCCGGCCAAACCGAGGACCCAATAGCAGCTGAGCCGGAGTATCTGACTGCCCTCATCGAATGCAACAACGAGAGCGGAATTGCCAGTGTCTTGCAAGAACAGGGTGTGCGTCAGCAAGACCTCACGGCATCGGAAAAGAAAGAAGCCAATGAGTCTGGACGAACAGTCTTCGGCTGCCTCATCGACCGGGGCTGGGATCTGGGCGAGCTGGAACCAAACGACAATGGCATTCTTTCTCCCAGCCGCTTTCCCGCAGTCCCACCCTCACGGCAGGATGAGTTTCAACGTGACCTTGATGCATGTGGCTGGAACGATCTTGAGCTCGGTTAGTAGTCCATGAAACGTTTCGGATGGCTTCTCATTGCAGCCCTGATCATTGCCGGTGCGGTCTACGGGGTGACCCGACTCACCGCCGATGAGGCCGAAGGTCCAACGGAGCAGACCATTGTCATTGACGAGGTCGGCCGAGCGACCCTGCAGGACACCGTGGTCCTTCGCGGCCAGGTCGGCCGAGAGGCTCGCTTTGAGATCGTGGCCTCAAGTCCCAAGCTCGTTACATCGGTGAATGTTGCCGTCGACGATCTGATCGAGCCTGGCCACGAACTGTTCAAACTGGATGGTCGACCGATGTTGGCCGTCGTTGGCGACACACCCTATTGGCGCCCCTTGGACCGTTTTGCCAGCGATGGATCCGACATCGAAATGCTGGAAACCTTCCTGGATGAGCAGGGTTATGATCCCGGCACCATCAACCAAGACTTCAGCTCGGTCACCCGTGATGCGCTTGAGGACTGGCAAGAAGATAATGGCTACCCGATCGACGGCCGGTTCTTTCCAACCGACCTGTCCGTCCAACAATGGCCAGCTCGAGTTGGGGACGTGCATGTCGAGGTCGGTGATCCAGTGGCCGCCTCCCAACCAATGTTGTCTCTGGTTGAGAATGACTTGGCCGTCTCAGTCAAGGTCGACCCCACCGATCGAAGTCGGCTACGAATTGGGCTGCCCGCCATCATCACGGTGACCGCCAGCAATATCGAATCCACTGGCTCGGTGTCAGAGCTTTCGGATGCTCCGGTCGTAGACGGTCAAGGGACCGAGCGATACGACGGTGACATTGCCATCACTGGAACCCTGGAGCTGGTTGAAGGTGCGGCCGTTCGAGTCGAGGTCATTCTGGCTGAAGTTGTTGACGCCTTAGTCGTGCCGGTTGCTTCAGTCTCTCTCAACGGCAGCGGTGACGAAGAGGTTCGTATCTTGGCCGCCGACGGCACAATCACACGAGTCGCGGTTGTGACTGGTCTGACCGAGGGAGCATTTGTCGAGATCGTTGAAGGACTCGATGGCTCTGAACAGGTGGTCATCGAGGTCCGTCAATGAGCAGGCCCGATGACACCCTCATTGAGTTGAGCAAGGTCAGTCGAACCTATGCCGGAGCCGAACTGGTCCATGCGGTTCGCGATGTCGACTTGAAGGTTGGAGTTGGCGAGTTTGTATCTGTCACCGGCCAGAGCGGCAGCGGCAAGTCAACGCTGCTGGGACTACTCGGTCTTTTGGACCGCCCAACCGCAGGGACAATCTCACTGACGGGGATCGATGTCAGCAACGCCTCTGATGCCCGCCGAACAGCTCTTCGTGGGCAGGTCCTAGGATTTGTCTTCCAACAGTTTCACCTTGTTCCTCATCTCACTGCATCAGGAAATGTCGAGATGGCCTTGCTCTATCGCAACCTCCGTCCACGCGAGCGACAAGCGAAGGCTCATGCCGCGCTAGAGCGAATCGGACTCGGTCACCGCTTCAACCACAAGCCAACCGAGCTGTCCGGCGGTGAGCAGCAACGAGTCGCTATTGCGCGTGCCATCGTCACTGATCCGAGAATCGTGCTAGCCGATGAGCCGACGGGAGCGCTTGACAGTGCCAACGCCGAGAACATCATGGGAGTTCTGACCGGACTCGTGGATGAGAACACCGCCGTGATCATGGTTACCCACGATCGAGAGCTTGCCGACCAAGCCGGTCGTCGCATCCATATGAGTGATGGTGCGATCGTGAGCGACACGACCACCAACAGCGCGACAGCCAATCTCAAGGCAGACACCCCCAAGACGGACACCTCCAAGATTATGGATAGCCCGATCTGATGCGGTCCTTGCTGGATCTGCTGGCGACGGCGGCAGCTGGATTGTTCGCCCGCCCCTCGCGCACCATGCTGATCTTGATGGGACCAATCATTGGTGTTGGTGCCATTGTGGCCGCCATCGGCCTGACCGAAAGCGCCAAAGGAGATGTTCGAGCCACTCTCGAAGACCTTGGTACCGATCTGGTCACGGTGCAAGCATCGTCGGGCTTCCAGGGGAATCAAGGCTTGCCTCGTCTGCCCGAAGAAGCCGACGAACGGCTCAAGCGAATCTCCTTGCTCCGGGCATCCGCAGTCGTGACTGAGCTTCCGGGTCATCAGGTTCTCCCCCATCGCGAGGCGGCCGAGGCATTTGAAGTTCTTCCGATCTCGGTCCGAGTTGCGGGCACCAAGCTTCCCGAAGTGTTGGAGGTGGACATGTCGTGGGGGCGCTGGCTCAACACCTGGGACAATCAATCTGGCCATCGAACCGTTGTTCTCGGCTCCGATACCGCCGAACAATTCGCTGTCCTACCAGGTGAAGTCCGCTCGATCCTGATTGACGGGCGAGTGTACGGAGTCGCAGGCGTGCTGTCCGAGGTTGTGCTGGTTCCCAGCTATAACTTGTCGGTCTTCATCAGTCCAACAGCCGCCGAGGACGATTTCGCCAATGAGGGCGGACCGACCGAAGCCATCTTGCGTATCGCCGACGGCGAGGCCTTGCGAGAAAGTGACGCCGCCTTCCTCAACACGGTGTTGACCTACGGCGGACCGGGCGGAATCGATCCGCCGACCGTTCCAACCGATGAACTGGAAGCAACCGCCTCTGTTGATGAAACTCTGCGAACCGTGGTGCTGCTTATGGGTGGGCTGTCTTTGCTGGTCGGTGGTCTTGGCATCGCCAACGTCATGTCCATCAGCGTGTTGCAGCGCTCAGCGGAGATCGGCATTCGCCGTGCAGTTGGCCACACTCGGGCACGTATTGCCGCCCAGTTCTTGAGTGAAGCTGCCGCCGTTGGTTTCCTCGGAGGCGTGCTTGGCGCACTGCTTGGGGCGGGCGTTGTTGCCGTTGGCGCCGATTGGCGCAACTGGACCATGGTTCTGCCGATCGAAGTGCTGCTCGGCGCTGCGGTGCTATCGGTAGTCGTGGCCATCGTCGCCGGCCTCATCCCGGCGGTGAAAGCAGCCAGACTAGAACCACTGGAAACGCTGAGGCTCGGCTAGTACAACACCCGAACTGCGTTCCCTGAGGCAAGAGTTAGGACTTGCTGGCCAACTGGCTTGCCGTCTCGTGGAGATCGGGAACATGAGGTCCGCCAGTCTCATGACGTTCGTCAATGCCGCGAGCAAGCTTGTCGGTAGGAGCCGGTTCATTGTGATCAATGGCCTCAACCGCCTCGTGACATGAGGCGTGGATGCGATCGGCGTTGGCATCCCAGACTCCGGCAAGAATAAGAACGTCTCGGACAGGGCCCTTGACGTCGCTGAGGTGGAGTTGCACTCCCTTGCCGCCGAGGTCTTCGAATACTGCTTCCAGCATCTCGACACCGGTGACGTCAATGTCATTGATGCCACCAGCGTCAAGAATGAGGGCGCGCGGGGCCTCGGTGATCAGGTCGGCTTGGTCTTGTAGCAATCGCTTCACATGATTGGCATTTGCAAACGAGATGGCGGCATCAAGACGGATGACCCGGATGCCCTCGGTTGTGGTTGCTTCCGGGAATCGCTGCACATTTCGATAGTTCGTCGTTCCTTCGATATGGCCGAGGACTGCACTGTGGGGCAGCGACATACGGGCGAACACAACCAGCATGGAGGCCAACACAGCCACCGCGATACCGAGCTCAATTCCCAGGACGAGGGTGGCGAAGAAGGCAACGAACAACCCGATGAGGTCGTTCTTCTTCACCTTGGCAATATGGCGCATCTCCTTCACATCAATCAGTCCGATGACGGCGATCACGATGATCGCTCCGAGGGCCGCATTGGGTAGCGAGCTGAACAAGGGTGTAAGGAAGGCAATGCTGAGGAGAACGATGCCTGCGGTGATGAGTGAAGCCAGACCGGTTCGGGCACCAGCTGTTGCGTTGACGGCGGTACGGGAGAATCCACCGGTAATGGGGTAGCCGCCAAAGAGACCCGAGGCGACGTTAGCCAGGCCAAGGCCGACAAGTTCTTGATTGGGCACAACCTCATAGCGATTTCGCCGGGCATAGACCTTGGCCACCGCTATGGATTCCATGAATCCAACCATGGTGATGACCAGGGCGATTGGGATGAGTTGGCCTATGAGCGAGCCGTCGCTGGGAACACTGAGTGTCGGAAGCGAGTCAGGAACCTCACCAACTACTCGGACTCCTCGGCTTTCCAAATCAAGGAGTTCCACGGCAAGAATTGAGCCGACGACAACGACCAGCGCACCAGGAACCTTAGGGACCACCTTTTTGAGGGTGTAGAGCGTGACCAGAGCCACGAGACCAAGGATCAGGGTTGCACCGTTGGTTTCACCCAAGCTTCGGCCCACCTCCAGAACCGTTTCATAGAAGTGCTCCTGGCGGGGAACGCTGATTCCGAGAAGGTGCTTGGCTTGGCTGAACCCAATGATGATGGCGGCAGCCCCGGTAAAGCCGACCAGAACCGAGTGAGACAGGAAGTTGACCAGGAAGCCGAGACGGCCGATGCCGAGCACGATGTGGATCAGTCCAACCATGAGGGCCAGCAAAGCAGCTGCCTTCAGATAGGCCTCTGTCCCCTCTTCGACCAACGGAGCCAGAGCGGTGGCAGTCAGAAGCGAGACGATGGCGACCGGACCAACCGCCAGCTGACGAGAGGTGCCGAAGATCGCGTAGATAAGGACAGGGACAGTGGCGGCATAGAGGCCGACTTCGGGGGGCAAGCCTGCAAGCAGCGCATATGCCATGGCCTGGGGTACGAGCATGGCCCCGACCGTCACCCCGGCGGCTAGGTCGCTCCGAAGATTCGATCGTTCATAGTTCGGCATCCACGTGAGCGCGGGGATCAACGTCTTCATTTGTTTAATTATACGGACATTAGCACATTTGTCAACGTGTACCCCCTGGGGTACACAGGAACTCGTCAGGGAACAGTGACTGATCGGGCACCAGCGTGGAGCGGATCGCGGGCAACTCCCATGACTGAGACGCCGATGCCGTAGCTATGAATGCTCCCTCGGGGCTCAATACGAAGAAAGCACCCATCAGATTCATCCAGTGCACCGTGTCCCGAGATTCCCTTCAGCTCGCCATCCTCGAGCAAGGCCAGGATCTCGGGCTGGTCCATGGCCAACACCCGGGCTTTCGCTTGGTATTGCACGGTAAACGGCGGGCCAACGGGAAGGCGCCGCACGGGAATCACCACAGCACAACGCTGGTTGGCCAGCACGTTTGTGGCCTTTCGACTGGAACGCATGGTGTGGACGTACAAGATCATGTCCACTGAGTCATACAGAACTCCGGCAGCGTGAGGAAAGCCGGCGGGTGAACATGTCGATAGCACGGCGAAAGAACGGCTGGCAATCGCTCGATCGATCCGCTTGAGCTGATCTCGGTCGGATTCACTGGTGGAGCTCGCGGAACCGGTGGGACCGCGGGAGCTGGTGGAACTATCGGTACTGGTAGGACTTGGTCTATTCATGTTGTCCACCTTCCTCGACCGTCACCAGCTTGTCGATGACTGAAACGCTACGTTTCCTGCTCTTCCGTCCACCGTCATGGACGAACGATGGAGAATCGCCCACAATGACTGGATGACAGTCGCGACACCACCCCCAGCAATCGGCGAAGCTCTGCGATTCGTGCAGATGTCTGGCATTTTCTATTGCCCCTCAAAGCTCACCGAACCGTGGGGTCTCGAATTGCCGTCAATGCAGGACTGTGTTTGGTTCCACATGGTGACCTCAGGCGGTTGCACCATCGAAGTCGAAGGCAATACGCGGCTACTTCGGGCTGGCGATCTTGTCTTGATACCGCACGGGCACGGCCACCGGGCCTGGGGAGCCGAAGTCTGCGAAACACGCCCCGTGCTCGAGCTACCCCACGAGTATGTAAGCGAGCAGTACTCAGTCCTGCGCCATGGCGGAGGGGGCTCATCAACCAACCTCGTTTGCGGCGGCATCCGCTTTGATCACCCGGCAAGTCGACACCTCATTGACGCCCTGCCGTCAATCATCCATATCGAATCGTCGTTCCTGAGTCGTGGCGATTGGATCCAGGCCATTCTTGACTTGATGGCAGAAGAAACCCAACTAGTACGACCAGGCAGCGATGCGGTGGTGAGTCGACTGTGCGACATCTTGGTTATTCAGGCAATTCGAACCTGGATCGAACGCGACCCTGCAGCACAAACTGGCTGGCTTGGGGCACTGAACGACGAGCAGATCGGCTCGACCATCGCACTCATTCACACCGAACCTGCCGGCGATTGGTCAGTCGCCAGCCTGGCCGACCAAGCATCAATGTCCCGCTCCGCCTTCGCCGCCAAGTTCACAGCCATGGTCGGAGAATCCGCCATGCGGTATGTCACCCGCTGGCGAATGTACGCTGCTATCGAGTTACTGGATACCACCGACGCAACCATCGCCAGCGTTGCGTCACAAGTTGGATATGACTCCGAGGCGGCTTTCAGCCGAGCATTCAAGCGAGTTATCGGATCAACACCACGGCGCCGACTTTCTGGTTTGTAGGGCTGATCCAATACGTGACCAGCCCTACACAACCAAAAGGCTCTCACCGCTGAGTAAGCAGATCAGGCCGGGTTGTCTGCCCAACGGAGATAGGGCTTGATCTCCTCAACATTGGAGAACTTCGCCCGAGCATCATCAGTGGAGACGTTCGGCGGAACGATGACTCGATCTCCCGGTTGCCAATCAACCGGCGTCGCAATCTCATACTGATCGGCTATTTGCAGAGCATCAACAACCCGCAGGATTTCATCGAAGTTCCGTCCAGTCGACTTCGGGTAAGTCATTGTCATACGAATCTTGTTAGCAGGGTCAATCAGGAAGACCGACCGGACCGTCGAAGTGTCGCCCTCGCCAGGATGGATCATGTCGTACAGCTCGGCAACCTTGTGGTCTGGATCGGCAATGATGGGGAAGTTGAGAGCCGTTCCAAAAACCTCTCCAATGTCGGGAGCCCATCCGTGATGATCTTCAATGGGGTCGATGGACAAGGCAAGAACTTTGGTGTTGCGCTCAGCAAATCCACTCTTCAATGCTGCCGTGCGTCCAAGCTCGGTCGTGCAGACCGGGGTGTAGTCCGCTGGATGACTGAAGAGCACAGCCCACGAATCGCCCTTCCACGAATGGAAGTCAATTTCACCATCAGTGGTGTCGCTCACAAAGTTTGGTGCGTCATCGCCAAGATGTAGTCCCATGAGTTCAGTCCTTCTGTAGTTCTCCGGCTGCCAACCAGATCGCTGGGTGGTGGCCGGAGAGTGAATGTACGTACATTATCTACTGAGACTTTGTCTCTGTCAAGATCATATCTATATTAGGACTCTGTGTCGCTTCGTATTTAGTCCTAGACGGGCACATAACTCCCCTCTATCCTGGCCCGATGGAAACTCTTCTGTCTCGTCTTGGAGCATCTGGTGTGCGCATCACCGCGCAACGTCGCATCATCGCCGAATGCCTTGACGGTACGAACCAACATCTCACTGCGGACGAAGTCCTGGCGGCAGCAAAAACGAGCCTGCCAGAAATTGGGCGCGCCACTGTCTACAAAGCCCTCGCCGAGTTTGTCGAATCAGGATCAGTTCGCGAAATACAGCTTGAGGACGGACCGAAGCGATTCGATCCCAACGCCCATATCGATCACCATCACCTGATCTGCACCAGCTGTGACGGCATTTGGGATGTCGCTGCAGCTTCCTTTGACATCATGCCAGAGGACGAGTCAGGCTTTGTGTTGGCTCATACCGAGGTCAGCTTCTTCGGCCAGTGCGCTACCTGCTCGCAAGCCGTCATCAGTTAGATCCAGAGTTTGAGGAGTGAGGTGGATCTCACGATGTTCCCCGTCTCCGTTTCCTGCTCCAGCCTGGATTTGACGTTCCGAGTTTCGCCGGAAGAGCCAGAGCCCAAGAAAAATCCCGGGAATCGTCACCAGGCCAAGCACCGCACCCGATGAGAGCATGACGAGGGCTGGCGCTGGGCAAGTCCCGGCAATGGCCCAACCAACACCAAAGAGTGCACCGCCTTTGAGGTGATGTGCCTCGGGCATCGACCGAGACAACGAGAGCTGACCGCCAAAGGGCGTGGTCATACCCCTGCGTTCCAGCAACCAAAGCAAGGGGGCCGAAACCCCGACGGCGGATGCCATCAAGAGATATACATCTGGCTCGTCGAGACGAAGCATGGAGTGAATGGTGTCGTACTCGTGCAGTCGCACACTGGCCAGGATTCCACCGAACAATGTCCCAAATAGGAGTCCGACCATATTGAGCTTCGTCGTCTTCGGGCCTTTTGAGCCGAGCCGCACCGGGCTAGGACCTACGTGGGTGCTCATAGTGCACCTCCAGTCAGAAGGCGAAGAATGAAGGTCGTGGCAATCCCGGTAGCCATGAAGGTCACGGTCACCGCAACACTTGCTGGGGAACGCTGTGCCGTGCCACACAAGCCATGCCCGGAGGTACAGCCACCGGCCATTGCTGCGCCGTAGCCCAAAGTGACCGCGCCAGCGAAGACCAGGACAACGACAAGCGGCATTGGGAAGACATCCACCAGGGCGTTATAGCCAGAATGCACACCACCACCATCACGAATCACTTGGGTGACGAGGAATCCACCAACGAACATGCCGACGAAGTACCAGACACGCCAAACCGCAATCTCCGATTTTCGCCGCACGAATCCGGACATCTGGACATAGGCGCCACTGGCGCCAAGGGGTTGGTTGGCCAGCATGAATAGGCCGACAATGAGCAAGCCCAAAGCAGGTCCAGCCAGATACCAGGCCATTCGGTCGGGGAACGAATCAATCACGACTCGACTCCTTCTTTTGTTGTCGCCACCGTTCTCGTTAAACGAGTCAGCAGCGCGGAGGGAATCAACGCAGGACAATGACGCAAGGCCATAGCCAAGACGTTGAGTTGGAGGGACTAGATGGAGGGGATCGGAGGTGGAGGGATACGAGCTGAGAGAATTTTCGGCTAGTCCGCGTCAGGCATCCGGTACGCGGTTGCCGCGGGCTTCACCGGCCTGGCGTACCAGAATGGGCGACGAAGGCCGTTGGTAGAGGGACGAGTCTTGGTGAGCCAATCCAGGTAAGCCTCACGAGACTTTCCTGTATCAACAACCACGTCACCGTACTCATCGCCAGATTCGGCCGGTGTGATACGAACCCGCTGGTGCCAACATTGCATGCCGGAGATGGGGTCGGGTTGCACACAGAACGAAGCGTTCTGATGAACACCCGTGTCCTTCCACCAGATTCGTTCGGTGTCGTCATCACTGGATGTGTAAGCCTCGTTGCCGTGCTTGCGCTGCAACTTCCAGACCGATCCGCCATCCTCACCAGGAGTGGAGGAGATGTTGGCCATGCCGGTTCCCCAGGACCGAGCCTTTTCTTCTTCGAGACGCCAGCGGCCCATATGGTGCGAAGCGGCAACAACACCAGGCCGGATGCCTTCGGTGCGCCACGAGCCAATGACAAAGTGGCCGATCTGGGTAGTGACCCGAACCAGGCCATTCTCTTCAATGTCAAGCTTCTCGGCATCTTCGGGGTGGAGCCAGAGCGGATGGCGGTGGCTGATCTCGTTCAGCCACTTGGAGTTGGCCGAACGAGTGTGAATGAGGGTTGGGATTCGGAACGTCGGCAACAAGATTCGCTCGTTACCCGCCATGTCCATGTCTTCCCAGTGCACATGGGAGGGGATCCATTTCGGGGTGGCGTATTCGGGCCAGCCCCAGTCGGCCAGCGTCTCGGAGTAAAGCTCCAGCTTCTTGGAGGGGGTGGGGAAACCTTCTTTTATCTCACCGTCAATCTCCACGGCGGGCGACCCATCACCCAAGGGGTCCAGCGTCAGGTCTTCCAAGTCATCAACATCACCGGACCAAGTGCCCGGAGTTCCCGGCTTGCGGAACACACCAGACTCATCCTTGATGCAGCCATCAACGGCTGACTCGTCCACCGCTCGCTCATAAGGCTCATACGGATCACCTGGCAGCTCATAGGCACCACGGTTACGCATGTACTCCAGTGGAGTTTCGCCTGCCTCCGCAGCCGCATCAGCCAGGCCAGGAACGTTCTCGGTAAACATGCCGGCGTAATACTCATCCACCGTCATTGGCTTGCCGGGATGGTCGGTTGACTCGAACCACTGACGAATACCCATCGATCCATCAGGATCGATTCGCCAGCTCAGGTCAATCCAGAACTCGTTCTCTTCCCAGACCTCGCCCGGGTTGTACTCATAACTGCGAGTGTCGGGTCCGATTTCTTCGCCCTTGATCTCGGCATAGCGTCGGAAGACCGACTGTCGGAATCCAATCCACTTGGAAGCGTGGGTTTCATAACTGGTGACGTCGTGACGCTCCATGGAGACGCCCATTGGCAGCACATAATCCGCAAACCAGGCGGTCTCGGACCAGGTCGGCGTGAGGGCAACGTGGCAGTTGACCTTCGATTCGTCCTTGAGTGCTTCTAGCCAGGTGAAACCATCCGGGTTGGTCCAGATCGGGTTGTAGACCCGGGAGAAATAGGTGTCAAGCTTGCCTCTTCCTTCATTCAGGAAGTGGGGCAGCAAGATGGACATCTCGTGATAGGCCAGCGGGTACTCGGTTGGCCACTCAAGCTCGTTCCATGAGTTGATTCCCGGAGCACCGACTGTTGGCTTTGCCTTGAATTTGTTCATGCCGTTCCCGGCGGTTCCACCCTTGGTAGCAACCGAGCCCGTCAACACGTTGAGGAAAAACAGGCAGCGGGCAACCTGCCAACCACCCATGTTTCCAGCCCCGGCCGAGCGCCAGTTATGGGACGCGAACTTGGTTGGGTGCTCACCAATCAGATCGGCGATCTCGCGCAGGGTGTCCGCCTCGACGCCAGTCTTTTGCTCGGCTGCTTCCGGCGTGTACTCGGCGTACTCATCCAGCAGGGCTTCGCGCATGGAATCCCACTCGACCGGCAGGTCAGGGCGCGTTCGCTCCAGGTAGGTTTTCCAGTTGACCCACCGCTTCATGAACGTCTGGTTCCAGGTGTCGTTTTCGATCAGGAGCTTGGCGATGGCCAGCAACATGAACGGTTCGGTACCGGGCCAAGTTGGCAGCCAGAAATCGGCCTTGGCTCCACTATTGGAAAGGCGAGGATCACAAACAATGATCTTGGCGCCCTTCTTCTGGGCCTCCATGATCCGCTGGGCGTGAGGGTTGAAGTAGTGGCCAGCCTCAAGATGGGCTGAGATCAAGAAGATGACTTCGGCATTGGCGAAGTCTGATGACGGCCGGTCGTGGCCCATCCAGGATTGGTAGCCGATTCGAGCATTGCTGGAGCAGATATTGGTGTGAGAGTTGTGGCCGTCAACACCCCAGGCTTTTAGCACGCGCTCGGTGTAGCCATCCTCGCCCGGTCGACCAACGTGGTACATGACCTCGTTGTGACGCTCTTCTTCGAAGGCAGTCCGCATGCGGCCGCCGATCTCGTCCAGCGCCTGGTCCCAGGTAATGCGTTCCCAGTCGCCCGAGCCGCGCTCCCCTACCCTCTTCATTGGGTACAGGATTCGTTCCGGGTCATGCACCTGATTGAGCGTGGCTGGGCCCTTGGCGCAATTGCGGCCACGGCTAGCCGGATGCTCGGGATTGCCCTCGATCTTGCACAGCTCGTCGGTCTCTTGGTCGAAGTAGGCCGTGAGTCCGCAAGCGGCTTCACAGTTGAAGCAGGTGGTGGGCACCAGGGTGTACTTGCGTTCGACCTTGTCTGGCCACGCCTTGGCGTCTAGCTCGGTCCAGTCATGCCATTTTTCGTGCGGTGGGTACTTCTCTAGATCAGTCATGGTCCTGGCTCCTAGGAAAGTGGTACCGATTGACCGGCACGAACAAATGAATCTTCATAGGCAAACATGCCGACGAGAGCAGCGACACCAGCGATGGCGGCCAGCAACGGGTTCGATGTGTCGGTGGCCAAGGAGACAATCACCAGCGCGGCCGGGATAAGAAGGCCAAGCACGATGCCACCCCACCAGAACTGCTTGGCGTAGCGACCCTTGGTCATGGCCTCGACTGCCAACTCGACATGGCGACTGCCTTTCGAGGTCAGCTCGACTGCGATGAGTGCACCGGTAGCGAGAACACCGCCGAGCAGGACCCAGCGAACCGCTGTCACCTCTGGCACATCGATGACCAGGTCCATGAAGGTGTACACGGCTCCACCAGCGGTGACCGCCTGGGCTAGCAGCACCGGCAACAGTAGGGGTGTTTGCCAAAGATCGCGGCCCTCGCATTGGCCGAACAAGAAGGCGGTGTAGCCAGCAGTGCCGGCGGCCCCGACGACGGCGGGAACGGCCAGAATCTTGAGCAGGCTCTCGGACTCCAGCAGGCCTCCCAAGAACCACAGTCCGCAGACCGCAGTGAAAGCCATGAGGATGTAGGCACCCTTCACCAGCCACGAGGTCATGTTCCCCTTGGTGATGAGGTAGTGGAAGCGCATTGGTTGTTTGAGGTCGGTGATCAGCAGGAGCCCGGTGAGGCCAAGGAACGCTCCGGCCACCATCGGCGGCACGATGCCAACAGCAGCTTTGTTGTCGGCATGGCCGAGCAAGACCAACAGGGCCGCGACCAACATGACACCGGCAGCAACAGCCTTCGTTACCAGATAGCCCGAGACCTTCTCTTTCCACGTCATCTTGTGAGCGGTGGTATACGTGGTTCGAGCCACAACTCCGTGTTCGTCGGTCGGCACCTTGCCAAGGGTGACGGGGATTGACGGATGGTCAGGAGTGGTCTCGGCCCAGATCAAACCATCGTTGGCGATGGCGGTTCGGGTCGGATCAAGTGAAGCTTGGTCAGCACCGCGGTAGAACACCTTTGGTCTGGTGTTCTGCTCGGGTGCACGGACAGCAACATCGTCACGGGCGATGATGCGACTGATCTCCGATGCAGGATCGTCCAGATCACCAATCTTGATGGCTTCAGTTGGGCAGACAATCTGACACGATGGCTCAAGACCGACCTCGAGTCGGTGGTTGCACATATTGCACTTGTGGGCCGTATTGGTGGCCGGATTGATGTAGAGCGCATCATAGGGACAAGCATTCATGCAGCTCTTGCAGCCAATGCAGTTGTCGTCCTGAAAATCGACCACACCATTGTCGCTGCGGAACAACGCATTGGTGGGGCAGATCTTCATGCATGGAGCATCTTCACACTGGTTGCAGCGCATGACGCTGAACTTGCGAGCGACGTCGGGGAACGTCCCGGTCTCGATGTATTTCACCCAGGTGCGGTTCACGCCTAGAGGAACATCGTGCTCACTCTTGCACGCCACCGTGCAGGCATGGCATCCAATGCAGTTATCACTATCAAGCAAGAAACCCAGGCGGGTCATGCGCTCTCCCCATCTATTGTTGCAACACTCACAGGCCGGGCTTCTACGTAGAGGCCCGGTGTCTTAGGCGCGACCCTTCAACAAGAAGTCCCAGTAGAGAACAGGCAGTCCGTACTTCTTGAGTAGCCATGCATCGCGGCGGGGCTTCTGGAAGTTGAGCAATGGGATCGATGGGGTCGGTTCCATGGTGTAGTCGAACTCAGCCAGCAGCATCTTGGACCGGGATGTGGTGAGCGGGCAGGAGGCATAGCCGCCATAACTGCCCTCAAGTTTCTGGCCAGCAAGTTGTGCCAACACGTTGGCCTCGACAACGGGCGCCTGCTTGCGAATAGCAGCGCCCGTCTTGGAATTTGGAGTGGAGCCAGCATCACCAAGAGCAAACACGTTGGGGTAGCGAACGTGCTGATGACTGTGCTTGTCAACGTCGACATATCCCAGCGGCGTATCGTTGGCCAACGGACTGGACTTCACCCAGTTCGGGGCCGACTGATGGGGCACGACGTGGAGCATGTCATAGGACAGATCGAACCCAGGGCCGCCCTCGTCCATTGACTTGAAGGTGGCGTTCTTGGCGTCCGGATCGATCGAGGCCAGGTCAGCTTTGAGATGCAAGTTGATGCCATAGTCGGCCACAACTTTATCTAGGGCGTCGGCGAAGACTGGGACACCGAAGGTACGTGGGGTCGGCAGGACCAGGTGCACATCGATATTGTCCAGCACTCCTTCCGAGCGCCAATAGTCGCAGGCTAGGTAGGCAATTTTCTGGGGAGCGCCAGCACACTTGATTGGCCCGGCAGGCATGGTGAATACAGCCGAGCCAGACTTGGTATTGCGTATGAAGTCCCAGGTCTTGGGGGCCAGGTCAACCCGATAGTTGGAGGAGACACCGTTCTTACCGAGCGTCTCGGTTACCCCGGGGATCTTGTCCCAGTCAAGCTGGATGCCGGGACAAACAATAAGCACGTCATAGCCAATGGTCTTACCACCAGCAGTGTCGACGGAGTTGTTGTCGGGGTCAAAGGCATTGGCCGCATCCTTGATCCAGGTCACGCCCTTGGGCATCACCGAGGCCTCGGAACGCTCGGTCTTCTTCACATTTACACAGCCAGCACCAACCAGGGTGAAGAGCGGCTGGTAGTAGTGCTTGTCCGAAGGCTCAATAATGGCAATGTCCGTGATCTTCTTCTTCTTCAAGCGCGCCGCCATTGCAATTCCAGCAGCACCGCCCCCGACAATGACTACTTTATGATGGGCTGAGGTGGCCACAATGATCCCCCTTGGATCGAATATGCGCTTTCACGGGTCCAACAATCGCCTCCAGGTGCTTGTTCCCCAACACCGCAGTCGACTGTGACCGGCGACACGCCGGCAGAAGGAAAGGTACGGCCTTTCGGAGTGCCGGTCAAATGTAAGTGCGAAATCTTTTGCCAGACGCGCACCCGCGAGTCTGGAATTACACGGAGTCGACCGGCCTTATTGCCATTTTATCTATATGTCCGTACAATTGGAGCTGCAGTCTCACAAGACACAGCGTCTCGGGCGCGGTGTTCATTATCAGCAAAGGTACCCACCATGATCCAGGCCGCAGGCAAGAACCAGTCAATTGACCGTTTATCCAAGTCAACTCCCAAGTTCCGGCGCACCGGCATTGCTGCCTCCTTAGCTCTGGCCCTGGTCTTGGCCAGTTGTGGTAGTTCGGACTCGACTGACTCCGGCACGGAAACAACGGAATCCGCGGGCAGCTCAGCCGCTGATGGTGCTGGCTTGCGTCTGGTTTCAGCCGAGGACGCCGCCGGGATCATTGATAGTCCACCAGAGAATCTGGTCATCCTCGATGTACGTACACCCGAAGAGTTTGCTGAGGGCCATATCGAAGGTGCCATCATGCTGGACTTCTATCGGGATGACTTCGCCGATGAACTGGCGAAGCTCGACCCGAGTGTGCCGTACGTCTTGTACTGCCGCTCCGGCAACCGAAGCGGTCAGACAATCTCCCTCATGGAGGGCCTCGGCTTCGCCGATGTAGCTGACGTCGACGGCGGCATCGGCGGCTGGCTTGGCGCCGGACTGCCCGTCGTTGTTCCTTAGCGAATAAGTGCAGCAGCAGCGTAGTTAGCAGCAGTCGCGTAGTTAATGGACTTGGCGACCCACTATTGGGTCGTCAAGTCCATTATCTTCAGAATGAAGGCCATCAGAGGGACCGCGTGTGGCGCGCTTTCAGCCAGCGGTCTTGACTTCGCAGGTGTCGCCGCTGCAATCAACGTCCTTGGTCGCGGCTCGAATGTGACGCAGGCCGATGCCAACACCGATGGCATAGATCGTTCCGACTGCTAGGCCAACACCCAGCGTGTTGCGACTAAGCAGCGCACCAAAAGCCGTGCCGCCAAAGACAAGGGCCAGTAGCCCCATGGTCAAAGGAAGATGGCAAGGGCAAAAGATGAATGACCACATCAGCCACCGCCGACCCTTCTTCTCCCGGGCCTTGCTAGCGTCAGCCGTGTCACTGGTGTCGCCGGTTTCAGCTGAACCAAGATCAAGTGGTCCCAGTTGTTCAGGCGGATCGAGAAGATTGATGTTTGAACTCACCTTCTCAGTGTCGGCAGGACTTAAGACGAACTGAAGTCGCTAGATCACCCGGTCGCTGCCACCATCAATCGGCACTTGGGACCCTGTCGTTGCCACGAAGCCGGGACCACACATGTCCAGCACCAGAGCCCCGACACTGGCGGCTTTCACCTCGGTGCTGAGCAGGTTGCGCCGCTTGTATTCATCAATGGACAGACCATACTTCTCGGCCCGTTCGGCCAATAGCTCGGGTGTCCACAAGCCGGTATCAAATACGGCATCGGGGTGGACCATATTGATCCGGATCCCGTCATCGGCCCATTCCAACGCCGCCACCCGGCTGAGCTGAACCAGCGCCGCCTTGGAGGTTGAATATGCCGCGGCTCCCTTGCCAGGCGCAGGCACATTTTTTGACGCAATCATGACCACGCTGGCTGAGACTGGCGAGGCAGCAAGAACCGGGTGTACATCCTGGAAGAACTCGAACACCGAGTCGACATTGATGCTCAGGACCTTGCGCCAATCCTCGACGGGAAGGTCAGCAATCGGTGCCGACTGACCGAAGATGCCGGCGGCGATGACCACAATGTCGATGCCACCGAATCGTTCCACGGTCTGGGCGATGGCCGAACGCATCTGCTCACGATCGGTCACATTGGCTTGCACACCTAACCAGGTCGGGTGCTCAAAGGTCGTAGCAACGTCAGCTGATAGGTCGATACCACAGACCGCAGCCCCGTCATCCAACAAGGCCTGAGCGCAGGCACGGCCAATGCCCGAAGCGGCACCGGTCACGATTGCTATCTGTCCGGTGAGCCCTCGGCTCGGTTCGGCCAGAGTGAGCTTGGCTTGCTCCAAAGCCCAGTACTCAATCTCGAATTGGGACTCAACACCAAGGGGACGGAAACCACCCAAGGCTTCAGCCCCGTTCACACAATCAATGGTCTGACGGTAGATGTCCGAAGAGATCTTGGCCGCGGCATAGCTTTCGCCAATCCCCAGCAGGCCCCAATCAGAGTCAAGCACAACCCGCGGCGCTGGATCCAGCATCACCAGGTCGGTGCCTTGCCTGGCCGAATGGGTATCGAAGTAGTCCTTGTAGTCGGCGACGAAGCCGGCCACATCCCGACCGACCTGTGGTCGAGACTTGGTTCGGATCACATGATCTGGGGTTGCCGGGCCCTGTTCGGTCAGGGACTCTAGATCCGGCCGGGAAACAAAGCCAGCCACCGTCGGGTCAACCACTCGAGTCATGATCATTGCTTGGCCAGCAGCATCGGAGACTTCAGCTCGGAACCGTGCAAGCTGGACTGGGTCAGGATCAGTCAACTCGTTGGCCGGACTCGATGAGCTGGCCGGGCTAGGTGAGCTGGAGGCAGATGCGATTCTGGCCTCAAGGGTTCCAACCACATCGAACATGCGGCCATAAGCCTCTTCGGCCGAATCACCGAAGGTGAAGACGCCGTGATGCTTCAAGAACAAGACGGTGGTCTGCTCATTTGCTTGTGCTTCCCACGCCTCGACACAAGCCAGAGCTAGCGGCAAGCCAGGTCGGCGGTAGTCAGCCAGGACTGCGGTGTCGCCGAACAACTCGCGCAAGATGGCGTCGCCGTCAGCAGTGTCGGAAACGGTAAGGAAGGCATCGGCATGGGTATGGATGACAAACGGGTGAGGGAGGAAGGCGTGAAGAATTGTCTCCAACGACGGGTTCGGCCCCGATACGTCCAAGAGTGAGCGCCGCAGCTCGTTCACCATCTGGAAGTCAGAAAGCTCATCCAGCGATAGCAGGCGCCGGACCATTTCCAGGTCAGTCACCGCGAATCCGCTTGCATCGATAGTGGCGAGATTGATGCCACTCCCCTTTACGAAAAGGGCATCATGCTCTTTGCCAAACACGTCTTGAACGGACCCCTTACAGGAGGTGTTACCACCTCCGTGCAAGACAAGGTCGCGTTGTGATCCAAGGAGTCGCGAAACACCAACAAGTTCGTCCAGCGGATCAGACTCCGATGAGGGCGGTGTTGCTTGTGATGCCCAAGGTTTCATGATGGCATTTCTCCGTGAATTGATTGATAGAGGTCCAGTGCGTCCTGCATATAACTCACCCCAGCCACCAGCACCACACTGGAGTAGGCCGTGCACTCCCCCGTTTTGATATAGGCATTAGCCGATGCCGCTGCCTCAGTCATTAGCTCAGCATGAGGAGAGGTCTCAGCAATGACGGGCAGGGCATCGGCGATCTTGGTGTGGACCTTTGGGTTCCACACGGCGAATTCAGTGGCGACGATGGCCGACTCGACCACCAGTTCTGGCAGCACAGCTTCGAGCACCTGGGTCATGGAAGGCACACCACAGGTGAGGCCCAGATCGATCCGACGGGCACCCGACGGGATCTTGAGTCCAGCATCGGCCAGCACGATGGTGTCGCCATGTCCGGCTTCGGCCAAGAGGGCCACCAGCTCGGGGTGAATAAGTCGATCTGGTTTCACGAGCGGGTGAGTTCTTCGCCAGCGATCTCAACCAGGCGGCCGCTGCTCATGATCGAGTCGCGCTCCTTGATCCAGCGGGCACCCACTCGCAAGACCGCAGTGGCTGCGGTGACATGGTCGTCGCCTTCGAGCGTCTCGATGTCGGAGACCTTGGCTAGCCCAATGATTCGGCGAATGGCTTTGCAGCCACCGAACCCTGCGGCATCTCTCAAGACGTCACGTAACCAGAGGCTCAAGAACTCATCAGTCAGGAAGGTCTCAGACCGAGACGGCCAAAGCTTCCATATTTCTGCCTCGAAGGCTTCCCAGGTTTCCTGCGGCAACTGCCCAACCCAGGTTCGAAACTCATCACTGCGGTCAAGCACTTCGGCCCGAGCCCGTGCAGCCAGATAGTTCCCGAACAAGGCACCAAGGTCAAATCCAACCGGACCGTAGAAACAGAACTCTGGATCGATGACCTTGCCGTATGCCTCGTCCTTGTCAACGGTGACCATGACGGAGCCCGAGTGAAGATCGCCGTGAAGCAACATCTCTGCACTCGTCATGAACTTCGATTTCAACATGCCGACATTGGCCACAAGCACTGCGTCGGACTGGATGTCCTTGACCGCTGGCTCGACCCCCGGTTGCACCCCATTGTTGGCGTAGTCACCGTAGGGCTCGGTGAAGACCAGGTCTTCGGTGATCTTGCAAAGCTCCGGATTGATGGACTCGGCCACACGCTCCTTGAGCTCGCCAGCATCCATCTTGAACAGGGATGTGGAGAAGGCCACACGAGCAACAAAGCGGCCCATCTGTGCACCCACTCCGGGATGCATGATTCCTTCGTTCAGGGCGGTTCGCCAGATCACCAGGTCATGGAGGTTCTCCATCGCCAGCGTGTAGCGAGAATCGTCATAGCCATAAACAACGGGAATGTCCTCTGGCGTCGCATCGGCGGCAGCAGAATAGCCACGCGCTTCGGCCACCACACGCTCTGGGGTCAGCGGCCAATCTTCGCCGACCAGACGAACATAAGGCAGGGACTGCTTGATACAGATGCCCCCACCGGCCGCGTCACGAGCGACGAAAACCAGGTTGAGGTTTCCGTCACCAACTTCTTCGGCAACCAGGGTGCTGGCATCGACCTTGTCGGCAAGGTTGGGCATGCTGGCCACATAGGCTGGCACTGTCTCTGCTGTTAGCAGTTCGTATTCTTTGACCATGATCGAGCCTCCTTGAGCTCTGTTCGTTCGATATCGATTCGTGCGGTACCTATTCTTGCGGTACCGATTCGTTCAATACCTCGGTACCCAAAATGGCGTAACTAGCCGTCTGAGGTGCTAGCTGTCTGGAGTGCTAGCTATCAGCTCGAGCTTCCACGTCCAGCGGATGGTCAGCCAGGGGTGTGACCTGGATGTCCATCCACGGGAATTGGGGAAGACCGGACAAGATTCCGTGCAGTTCGTTGGCGTCAGCGACGTCGTAGAGACTGAGGGAGGAGCGGCGACCCGGGTGGCGCCAGATGCGACAGAGCTGGCCTTGAGCCATCAGCTGGACCCCTCGCTCGCGTTCGCGCCCCTTGATCTCTGCGATCACATCGGGGTCCATGCCCGCTGGGAAGTTGGTTGAGATATCGACCAGGAATTCCATGACGCTCCTACCTTTCGATCGGGCTTTGGCTAGGCCTTGGCCTGGGCTTCGCGGACAATCTCAATCGCTTCGGTTGGCTTGGCATCATCGTGGATCACAGCACGCAGAGCCTTGGCCATGGCCACCGGATGCTCGTGCTGCCAGATATTGCGGCCAAGGTTCACACCAACGGCGCCTTTGGACATGCCGTCGTGGACAAAGTCCAACACCTCGAGATCGTCGTCGGTCTTGGGCCCGCCGGCAATGACAACCGGAACAGGACAGGACTCGGTGATCTTGTCGAAGTCTTCGCAGTAGTAGGTCTTGACTACTCGAGCGCCAAGCTCAGCGGCAACGCGTGAGGCCAGGGCCAGATAGCGAGAATCTCGCTTCTCCAGTTCCTTACCTACGGCGGTAACGGCCATGACCGGGATGCCGTACTTCTCGAACTCACTGATGGCATTGGCCAGGTTCATGAGTGTCTTGTGCTCATAGCCGCTGCCAACAAAGACAGAGATTCCGACCGAGTCGACGCCGAGACGAAGTGCTTCTTCGACGGTGACGGTGATGGACTCGTCTTCAAGGTTTCCAATCACACTGGTTCCACCGCTGATGCGAAGGATGATCGGGGTGCCGATGTCGGGAGCGATGGAGGCTCGCAAGACACCGCGGGTGACGAAGATGGCATCGGCGTACTCGGCCAGTGGGGCCAAGGTTTTGCCGGGGTTCTCAAGCTTGCGTGTTGGGCCGAGGAAATAGCCGTGGTCCCCGGCCAAGAAAAAGGCCTTACCTCCGGGAATGAGACGCTCCATGCGACTCGCCATTCCCCAGTCCATACCGTTGATCATGATGATGTACTCCTTCGTTCAAACTTCTGTTGCTGGATGTCGTATTGCTGGGTGTCGTGTTACTAGAAATTGTAGGGAACTGCTGATCTGGACTGACCCTCAGTCGGTGGCTACTTTGGCCAGAGCGCCCCGGATCGACTCGTTATAGTCCGGTCGCAACACACCGACCTCGGTGATGATCGCCGTCACCAATTCGGCTGGTGTCACATCAAAGGCTGGGTTCCAAATGGCCATGCCCTCCGGTGTGGCCTGACGGTCGCCACACATCCGGATCTCTTGGGGAATGCGTTGCTCAATCTCGATCTCATCCCCGGTTGCTGTCTGGGCATCAAGGGTTGAGGTTGGTGCGGCAACGTAGAACGGCACACCGGCTGCCTTGGCCGCTAGGGCATGGGTGTATGTTCCAATCTTGTTGGCAACATCACCGTTGGCAGCAATCCGGTCGGCCCCGACCACGATGGCCTGGATTCGGCCGGTCCGTAACAGCGAAGCCGCCGCCGAGTCAGGCATTACGGTCACGGGGATTCCGGCGTTGGCCAACTCCCAGGAGGTAAGACGGGCTCCCTGGAGGAGCGGGCGGGTTTCTGATGAATAGACCTCGACGTCTTGGCCAGCCCTGGCCTTTCCGTAGATCACGCCCAGCGCAGTTCCGATTCCGGTGGTAGCGAGGCGACCGGCATTGCAGTGGGTCATGATGATGCTGTAGTCAGCCAGCTCTTGTGATCCAAAGGTTCCGATCGCATCACAAGCCGCCCGGTCCTCGTTGAACACTTCGTGGGCCTCAGCCAACGCAATGGAGCGGATTTCCTCCACGGTATTTCCTTGGGAGGCAACAGCGCGAACTCGCTCTACGGCCCAGGACAGGTTCACTGCCGTCGGCCGAGCATTCCCGATCCGGTCGCCGTCCTTGGCCAGAATCTCCCTGGCCTCGGTGACCGAGGTTGGGGCACCCTCATCCAGAGCAACCACGATCCCGTAGGCACCAGCGGCCCCAATGGCCGGGGCGCCGCGCACCGCTAGACGGAAAATGGTGTCGACTACATCGTCAACGGTGGAGACCCTAATCACCTTGAGCTCAGCGGGTAGGAGGGTCTGATCGATCATCTCGATCAGATTGTCCTTCCAGATTAGGGTGGGGGGTGAATCGATATTGATTTCCATGAGATGCCTCGTCGCCCGTGATTTCTACGAGATGAATGAATAGTTTCGTTTGCAGTTCGTGGCCTGCTGTCGGCCAAATAGTGTTGATCCAGCACCGCCCGGCCCGAAGTTCTACATCGGCACTGCGGGCTGGTGGCGGTGCTTCTTGCGGGACAAGGTGAATGAGAACACCAAGGCAAGCAGGAGCACCGCACCCTTGACTACATCTTGTAAGTAGAAGGGATAGCCGCGGATTGTCGTACCGTAAATGAGGATACCCATGAGTACAGCCCCGAGGGCGGTGCCAAGCGCATTCGGACGATTGGCGCCAAGAACCGAGGTTCCGATCAGGGCGACGGCAATGCCATCTAGCAAGAGGGAAGCGCCGGCGCTGATGTCGCCTTGGCCGATTCGCGAAGCAAGGATGAGTCCGGAGATGGAGGCCAGAACTCCGGAGATCATGTAGGCCGCAGCCTTATACAAGCCGACTTTCACCCCTGCCAGCCGGGCGGCTTCGGGGTTGGAGCCAATGGCGTACATGACCCGGCCCCATTTGGTGTGCGTCAAAAAGAACCACGTGACGATGGTGAGAATGACCATGAGAATGACTGGATACGGAACCGGTCCAACAAAGCCTCGGTCCAATTTCAAGAAACCCTCCGTGAACTTGCCGGGTGCCACAGAGCCGTCACGCAAGATCAAGCCGGATGACACCGATTGTCCATCGACCGGTATGAGTTTGAGCCCCTGAATACTGAACATCATGGCCAGCGTGGCTAAGAGGTCGGGGATTTTCAACACCACGATCAAGAAGGCGTTGATTGCGCCAATCAAGAGACCGCCGACCAGCACCGCTCCAACCGCCAAGGGGGCACTCTGGGCGTAGATGACCATGGTCATGGCCGAGATAGTCACCGACATGCCCGCCGTCGAACCAACCGAAAGGTCCAGTCCACCAACAGTCATGGCCGTCGTGATTCCCAAACCCGTGATCGCTACCACGGAGGTGAACTTCATCATCGAGAAGAGGGTCGTCTCGAGACGGAATGATGGCTCGGTCCAGTAGAAGAAGGCAAAGAACAAGATCGTGACGATGATGAAGCCGTAGCGAACGACAAACTCGCGGGCAGAGAAGGCTCGCGACACCTCTGGGGACGATCCCAGGGTGTCCTTTGTGTCAGGGTTTGCTGTGGTTGACAAGTTCCTCTTCCAATCAACTGGTTACGAGTGAGTCGAGAATCTCTTCTCGGCTCGTTTGTGACAAATACACATCGTGCTGGATCTCTCCGTCAACAAGGACGAGGACCCGGTCTGCGGCTTGCATGATTTCTTCCAAGTCGCTGGTCATCAAGACGACTGCTGAACCTGCCTTGGCCACCTCACGAACCCGCACGACAAGATCATGCCGGGCTCCAATATCTACGCCTTGGAATGGCTCGTCCAAGATCATGACCACGGGTTGCTCCTTGAGCCAGCGACCGACGACGACCTTCTGCTGATTTCCACCAGACAGTGAGATCACCGGGTCCTTGGCCGAGTTGGCAACCACGCCAAAGTCCCGAATCACGGTCTCACCAACGTCCTGCTCGCTCTTCGCGTTCAGTATGCCAAGAGAGGAAACTGCCGAGAGGAAGGGGAGGCTGGATGTGCGAGCGATTGACCAGTCTCCAACCAGGGTTCCGGCCGCCCGATCCTCGGGAACCATGAAGACCTCGTCCTTGATTGCCGAGGCGGGTGAACGTGGCGCGTAGGTGCTGTCGTTCAAGGTCATCGCCCCGACCTTGAACGGTGCAGCACCAAACATGCCACTGGCCAATTCGGTCTTCCCTGCTCCGAGGAGTCCAAAGACTCCGGTTACCTCACCGGCTCGAAAGGTGACGTCGATGGGGTCCGATTTGGGTAAGAGCTGGACTCCTTGCAGTTGCAAGACGTCGGCCGTGCCTTGCATCTCGTCATTTCGCTCCTCGGTCTCAGCTCGGGTTTGGCCGAGCATGTCATCCAGGGCCGAGGACCATTCGAAGGGTGGTTCATAGCGACCGCGAATCTGACCGTCTCTCAGGACGACCAATTCATCGGCAATTCGATCGATTTCTCGGAGCCGGTGAGAGACGTAGAACACGCCGACCCCAGCTTCGGTGAGCTGCTCGATGACTTCAAAGAGCCGATCAGCCTCAGATTTTGAGAGGGCAGAGGTCGGCTCGTCGAGAATGAGTAGTCGGGGCTTGCGAACTAATGCTCGGGCGAGCAACAGAAGTTGCTGATCGGCAAGAAGCAGATCATCAACATCACCCTTGAACTGCGCGTCGGTCCATCCCAGATCCAGGATCGAAGCCATCTCTTTTGCTTTGGGGAGCAGTGACCTGGAAGAAGCAAACCGCGAGGTTTCGTTGGTCACGATCTCATCAAAGAGAAGGTTCGCAGCCACGCTCAGCCCGGGAATGACCCCATCGCTGATCTTCTGATGGACGGCTTCAATACCGAGTCGCCGGGCTGTTCCCGGCGAGTCGATGGTGACGGGGGCACCATCAAGGGAAATGGTGCCCCCATAATCGTGTACGCCAGACAAGACCTTGATAACGGTTGACTTGCCAGCCCCGTTCGCCCCGAGGAGGGCAGTTACCCTCCCCGGTTCGAAGTCAAGATCGACTCCACGGAGCACCTGGTTAGTGCCAAACGACTTTGTAATGTCGCGCAGCTCAAACATCGACGTCATATCAGATCCCGAATATCCCTTTGAACTCGATCAGATCCAGCTCTACTTGAACTCGAGTGCAGGAATCCAGTCAGCGGAGCTGGTGTCGGTCAAGTTCAAGGCAGGAAGAGCAATTCGCAGGTCATCCATATTGGTGATGGAATTCTCTCGCAAGAAGTCCTGAGTTACGAGAACACCGGGGAACTGAACGGTACGAGAATCTTGCTCACCGGCAAGTTCCAGGGCCATGGTCCGCACAACACCAGCACCGATTGCGTTTGGATCGGTAGTTGCGGTGGCGACCCAGGGGCTTCCGTCCTTGGTCATGATTTCGATGTCAGCATTGGAGATATCGATGCCATAGGCCCGAATGGAGTCCTGCAGGTTGCTCTGCTCGATGGCAGAGACGGTTCCCTTGGTGAACTCGTCATAGGGAGCAAAGATGGCGGATACGCCAGTGTTGGCTCGAAGTGCAGCATCAACAAGACGTGCATTGTCGGTAGCTACAGAGTTGGTGAACTCGCCGACGAAGAAGTCTTGTGACCAATTGTTGGCCGCAACCATCTCGTCCCAAATCACGTGGCGACGATCAAGCGGAGCAATTCCCAGCACGTTGACATAGCCAACGGACTGATCCTTACCAATATCGGCTGCCATCTGGGTCAGAACCAGGGTTGCCAAGTCGGCATCGCTCTGAGAGGTCTCGACAGCATCGGGGGCACACTCGGCAATTGCGATGTCATAGATAACGACCTTGATTCCCTTTTCCAGAGCGTCGTTGATCAGGGGGCACATGGTGTCGGTTTGACCATGGTCAACAATGATTCCGGCGACACCAAGGCCAATGGCAGTTTCCATGTCCGTTGCTTGCTTGGCATTGTCGGCCTGAGCATCAAAGACTTGTACGTCGAAGCCAATAAGGTCGGCTTGCTGGTTTGCTCCGGCCGTCCATTGCTGGAAGTAGTCGCCTGCGCCACTGTTCTGAACAATGGCGATCTTGACTGGTCCATCATCGAATGGTGCCGGCATGTCGTTGCCAGCTGCAGCAGCGACGGTTGTGTCACTTCCCGATTCGCTGTCGGTGTCACCACCGCCAGACGAAGCGTCTGAACCTCCACAGGCTGCAGCTGCCATAGCTGTTGCCATCAGTACTGATCCTATTTTCCAATTTCGCATGCCATCCTCCTCCTTTGTGCACGTTTGTGCACGAGTTGCACGTCTGTGCTAGACCTTAATCAGAAGAAGCCGCTCTCGCAAGGAAAGTCGTAGAATTAACTTGTGACATCCCGGGCGTCAGACCGCCATGAACTCATCCTGCGCTGTGCGTGGCTCTACCACGACGACCACCTAACCCAGGAGCAGATCGCCGAACGGTTCAAGATTTCACGATCAACCGTGAGTCGTGCACTGAGTGAGGCAGAGCGCCTCGGCATTGTTCGTGTCGTCATCACCGAACCCTTGCCTGAAGCACTCCGACTGGAAACGGCGCTAGCCGACCGATACGGGGTGACTGCCGTCGTTGGTATTTCCCACAGCGGCGACGACCCACGACAAGCCGCCGGCCGCGCCGCCGCCCGAACCCTGGAAACACTGGTACTCCAAGACGACATCACCATTGCCATGGGCTGGGGTCGGACTTTGGCCGCCATGCTGCCCTACCTCCAACCTCGGAAGACTCGCAGCGTCACCATTGTTGGAGCCATTGGGCATGCCTTGACCAGCGAGCCGGGTCGCTCCTTGTCTGTCGTGCAGGAACTCGGCACCAAGTTTGGAGCCGAAGTCGAATGGGTGCCAGCCCCCTTGTACTCCGTTGGCAGCGAACTCACCCAAGCCTTGGTCAACAATGTCGCCGTCGCTCGTGTTCTTGATCGGGCACGAGAGGCTGACATCATCTTTGCCAGCATCGGCCAAGCCGAACTCACAAACCCCCTCATCGCCAAAGGAATGCTTACTCCAAAGGCGATGAAGCAGACCCTTCGGAAAGGAGCAGTCGGGGACATCCTGGCCAACTTCTACGACTCCTCTGGCAACGAGGTCATCATTCCCGAGTTCGAACCCGTTGGATTACGCCTCGATGATGTTCGGGCAGCCAAGCGTGTTATTGGTGTAGCTGCCGGCCTGGAACGAGTTCCTGCCATCCGCGCCGCCCTAGAGGCTGGCTTCATTTCTGAGCTCATCACCGATGACAAGACAGCAGAAGGACTTCTGGCCAACTAGGCGGACTCCTGGAAAACTAGGCCACCCCCTGACCTCATCGGCCATGGAAGCCGAAAGTTAAGCATCCTTACTATGGGACGTTAGACCCATGTTACATGGGCAGATTTTCGCTAGTGTGTCCGGCGATGTCCCTGAGCCCTTCCCCGCCAAAAACCCTGTGCGACCTGAACTCGGGTGAGACAGGCCGCATTGCTGCCATCATCGGAGACCGCGCCGCCAAACGCCGCTGCCTCGCCCTCGGACTTCGAATCGGCACGGAAGTCACCACTTCTCAGAACCGAGGCCAGGGAATCGTCGTGACCTGCGGAGGTAGCCGCATCGCCCTCGGCCAAGACATGGCTTCCAGACTCCAGATCGAGCCGGTCGTCGCGAGCTCATCGGCGGGCACTGACGTCGTTGGGAACGACTAATGAGCTGCGCGGATTGCGATACTTCTCCAGACACCCTTATCGGTGGAGACCACCGGGTTGCCCTAGCTGGCAACCCAAACAGCGGCAAGACCGCTCTGTTCAATGCCCTAACGGGCATCCATCAAAAGACGGGAAACTGGCCCGGTGTCACCGTTGATCGCAAGACCGGCCGGTACAACTGGAATGGCGGCACCATTGACGTCATCGACCTTCCAGGAATCTACTCCTTGGATGCTGCCAGCCTCGACGAGAAGATCACCCGCGACTACCTCCTCAGCCACGAAGCTGATCTGCTTATCAATGTGGTCGACGCATCCAACCTGGAGAGGCACCTCTATCTCACGGTCCAGCTTCTGGAAATGAACGTCCCGGTCATTGTTGCCCTCAATATGGTTGACGTAGCCCAGAAAGCGGGGATCAAGGTCGACATCGCCGCGCTGGAACGACACCTCGGTTGCCCGGTTTTGCCCATCGTGGCCACCGAAGGTCGCGGCCTTGAGGACCTCAACCGCTCCATCCACCAATACGCCACCCACGGACATACTGGTGTCACAGGTCCGAAGACCGCTGCTCAGGAAGGCACTGTCCAGAAAGGCACTATTCAGAAAAGCGCTGCTCACAAGAACATAGCGAATAGCGGCTTGGCCATTACCCATAGCAACGTCATCGAAAAGGCCATCGCCGAACTTCAACCCTTGCTCGCGAACCGGGTCAGCACTGAAGACAGCCGTTGGGTGACACTCAAGCTTCTGGAGAGAGACCCTCTCGCGGTCAAGATTGCCGGTGAGCAGCTTGAGCACAAGGCGGCTCAACTTTGCCAAATGATCGAAAACGAAACCGGTGACGACATCGACCTCACCATTGCCGACCGACGCTTCGGCTTCGCTAACGACATTGCTGGCCAGGTGGTTACAGCCAGCAGCCAGACCGGTCAGACCATGACCGATCGCATCGATCAGGTGGTCCTGAGTCGCCGCTGGGGTGTGCTGGTGTTCCTCGCCATCATGTATGCCATGTTTGTCTTCACCATCACCTTTGGTGGTGCATTTATTGATCTCTTCGATGGCATCGCTGGAGCCATCTTTGTAGACGGCTTCGGGGGCATCCTTTCTTCTCTTGGAGCACCCGACTGGCTACGAGTTCTTCTGGCTGACGGTGCTGGCGGCGGCGTCCAGGTAGTGGCAACGTTCATCCCCATCGTCGGTGCCCTGTTCTTGTTCCTCTCCTTCCTCGAAGACAGCGGCTACATGGCCCGCGCCGCCTTCGTCATGGACCGGTCCATGCGCCGAATCGGATTGCCAGGCAAGGCCTTTGTGCCCATGATCGTCGGCTTTGGCTGCAACGTGCCGGCCATCATGGCCACTCGAACGCTAGAGAGCGAGCGAGAGCGAAAACTCACCATCTTGATGAACCCGTTCATGTCTTGTGGCGCACGACTCCCTGTCTATGCCCTGTTCACCGCGGCCTTCTTCCCGAGCAATGGCTCAAACATTATCTTCGCCCTTTACCTGATTGGAATTCTGGCTGCCATCGCTACCGGCATGATCATGAAAGGGTCACTCCTTTCCGGCCAGAGCGAACCCTTCATGATGGAGCTGCCGACCTACCAGCGGCCAACCCTTCGAGGTCTGGCTTTGCGAACGTGGGACCGGGTCCGTCTCTTCATTGGCGAAGCAGGCAAGATCATCGTCGGCATGGTCTTGGTTCTGAGTTTCCTCAACTCACTTGGTACTGACGGATCCTTCGGCCAAGAAGACTCCGAGAGCTCCGTACTCAGCGAGATTGGCCGAACGGCCACTCCCGCATTCGGTCCAATGGGGATTGACGAAGACAACTGGCCCGCCACCGTCGGCGTCCTATCAGGGGTATTGGCCAAGGAGGTCGTCGTTGGAAGCCTGGATGCCGTCTATGGCGACCTCGATTCAGCTCCGAGCGACGAGCTGGACTCCGGTGAGTTCAGCTTCCTCGGATCCATTGGCGAGTCCTTCGCTACTGTCCCGACCAATATGCGCGCCGTTGTTCGCTCAGTCACTCATCCCTTTGGCCTTGGGTTAGCACCCGAAGAACAGACTGGCGCAGCCTATGGGGCAATGTCGGAACGCTTCGATGGCCGAATCGGTGCGTTCGCTTACCTCTTGTTCATCCTGCTCTACTTCCCGTGCGTGGCCACGATTGGGGCCATTGCTCGAGAGGCTGGCAAGCCATGGGCCGCCTTTGTTGCGGCCTGGACGACTGGTGTGGCGTACTACACGGCAACCGTCTTCTACCAGGGGGCAACGTTCTCCCGCCATCCGGGAAGCTCCAGCTTCTGGATTGCACTGCTTACTGTTGTGGCCGGACTGGTTGTTCTTGGACTTCGCCACTGGGCGGCAAGCCATCCAGACTCGACGGATTCAAGGCAACGAGAAAAGGTCGCCGCCTGATGCTTTCGACCATCCGGTCGTTCATGCAGGAACGGAGCACGGCGACTCTGGCTGAGATCGCTCTCCACCTGGGGGCCGAGACCGAAGCAACACGAGGCATGATCGGAGTCTGGGAACGGAAAGGTCGGATGTCCAAGGTTCCGCTGCCGTGCGGCAGTTGTACCCAATGCGACACCGCAGCATCAGAGATCTATCAATGGCTTCGAGAATCAGCACTGCTGAGCATTGCCCCAACTCCGGCGGACTGCCACCTCGAACCCTCACTTGCTGAGCCCTCACAAGCGGAGCCCTCACAAGCGCTGAATGGCGACCGAGACTCCTAGATGCGGCGGGAATTCCCGCATCATGTTTGAGGAGTCACCATGCCAGAGTCAGCAGTGTCGAACGAAGAAACCATCACCAACGCCATCGGTGCTCACGGGCTTTGGAAGTCACGTCTTCTCGAAGCCGTCTCGACTGGCCAGTCCGACTTCGACCCCGAAAAGGTCAAGGTTGACAACAAGTGTGAGTTCGGCCTCTGGCTCCATCATGAGATCGATCCGACCACCAAGGCCGACGCCCACTACGACACGGCGGTGAAGCTCCATGCCAGCTTCCATCGTCTGGCCGCCGACATCCTTCGTGAGGCCACCACCGGCAACCAGCCAAAAGCAGCAAAGCTCATTGAGCGACATTCAGACTACTCAGAGGTTTCTGTCGAGCTGACCTTAGCCCTGGTTGAATGGCGCAAAGAAATGACCGGAGTATCTGTCTAGACCGCCTGCTGGTCGCAGAGGCGTAGGCCGAAAGGCCTATTCGACTGGGGAGAGCCGCAACTTCAGACTTCCTTCATGTGCCTTCATCTAGGTTGCAGACATGATCGGAATTCGAGACCTTCTTCCTCGTTCCAAACGAGCGACGCAGACAGATCCAATCCAGACAGTGCAAAACACCGACCCAGAGCTCATATCCCACGTCGTTCGTCGCCTGGGAATGGGCGCCAACGTCGACCTCGTCACCGCCGTCAGCACCGTGCAGGAAGCTATTGACCGCTGCCTTGTTCCGTCGGTCATTGCCCCACCGCCGGACATCACGATTCCTCGTAGCTGGGATACCGCGTATGAGGAGGAATACGCCCCTGTTCCTGCAATCACCTCATGGTGGATCCAGCAGATGGCAGCAGCCAACTCACCGATTCAGGAGCGAATGAGCTGGTTCTGGCACGATCACTTCTCAATGACGGCGGACAAGGCCGACGTTGGCTGGATGGTCTGGCGCCACCTGGAAGGACTGCGAGAGCATGCCACGGGGAACTTCCGCGACATGCTTCGCCACGTCGCCCATAGCTCAGCCATGCTCGTCTATCTCGATGGCGAGGCCAACAGTGTTTGGGATCTGAACGAGAATTTCGGCCGAGAAGTGCTGGAGCTCTACACCCTTGGGGTCGGCAACTACAGCCAAGACGACGTCATCGCCGCCGCCCGATGCTGTACCGGGAACCGGCCAAACTTCCCCATGGAGGACACTGGCGAAGGATTCGAGGATGAGAGCGTCGAAGGCTGGTCTCCCAAATTCTTTGAGGACGACTTTGACCAGGAGCCACGAACCCTGCTGGGCCAGACCGGCGTCTTCACCATGGACGAGGCTCTGGACATCATGCTGGAGCATCCACAAACCGGACGCTTCATCGCCGCCAAGCTCTATCGGGAGCTTGTCGGTCTGGAGCCAGATGACGAAACCATCGATCGTCTCGGTGCTCTATTTGGATCGGACTACGAGATCATGCCTCTGGTCGAAGCCATTGTTGCCGATCCGGCTTTCACTAGCCCCGAGGCTGTCCGTTCCAAGGTCAGAACCCCACTGGAGAAACTCATCACCATCCAGCAGTCCTATCCGCCAGAAGAAGATTGGGATATTTGGGACTACAACTGGGCAACGGGTAAGGCTGGCTACGGACCCTTCCGGGCACCCAACCCAGCCGGCTACAAGAAGGGGACCGTGCTACTCAGCCCCGGCACCTTGGCCAGTTCATTTGTCTTCCTAGGACTAGTGGCGGAGTATCCACCCGACCTCAGCGCAGAAGAGCAATTCGCACGACTCGGTCTCTTTGACGTGTCGGAGCATTCCCTCGAAGTCGTTTCCTCAGCCGCAGACGGGCAAGGCTTGGCCTTGGCCTACGGATCACCGGAGTTCTTGCTGACATGAGTAGACCAATGCAACCCAAAGCTAGTCAGCTCAAACTTCCCGCCACCCTTCCAACGACAGCCCTTCCCACAACACTGTCTTCTCATGGGCGCCGACAATTTCTGGTTGGTCTTGGGTCGGTTGCCTTGACAGCAGCCTGCTCCGGGGCACGAGTCACGAACTCCTCAGGTTCAGCGACTTCGGGCCCAACCACAACCGCACCATTGGCCTCCACGACGACCACAGCAGCAGGATCTTCTGGTCAGCGAACCCTGGTTGTGGTCGAACTTGCTGGCGGAAATGACTCACTCTCCACCGTTGTCCCCCACGCCAACGGCCGCTACTACGACCTGCGACCAACCCTGGCTATCGAAGACCCCCTTGACCTGGACGGCGAGATTGGCCTCCATCCAGCCTTGGAAGAACTAGCCAAGATGTACGAGCAAGGAAACATGGCCGTCGTCGAAGGAGTCGGCACAGCCGAAGCCGATCTCTCACACTTCGTCCAGATGCAACGCTGGTGGGATGGGACCGATCAAGCCGTTCGCACTGGCTGGCTCGGCCGGTACCTGGACGGAACCGTTGGCTATGACGAGCTTCTCGCTGGAATCTCCATTGGTCCAGGCCCAAATCCGGCTCTAGCTGGTGACGCATCCTTCGCCGTCAATATCACCAACGCCATCGACATCGGTACTGGACTGCCATGGTGGGTCGAAGACGAATCGGGGTTCATGGACAAGTGGTCCTCCTTCGCCCCTGCCGGAGTAGCTGCTGCAGATTTATCTGTTCTGGAGCGTTCCATCCAGTCAACAGTGCAATCCCAACAAGAGTTAGCTCAACGATTGCTGCCACTGGCTAAGGAGATTGAGGAGGGACTGGTCTCCGAGGACGAAGCAGAAACCATGACCGGTCAGCTTCGCATTGCCGCCCACCTCATCGCTTCGGGTCTCGAACCCAAAGTCATCGTGGTGCATGGCAACACCGACTTCGACACCCACGAAAACCAGAGAGAAAGCCATGATCAGATGATGGTGGATCTCAATGGAGGCATGGTTGCCTTCAATGAGACTCTGGCCACTGCCGGAATGGAAGACCAAGCCATTGTCATGACCACATCGGAGTTTGGTCGCCGGGTCGAAGACAACAACGGAGGCACCGACCATGGTGCTGGTTCCAGCCACTTCCTTCTTGGGGCCAATGTGGCCGGTGGACGGTACGGCGAACCTCAAGATCTCGAGGACCTTGACGAGGATGGCAACCTGCGCTGGTCAGTCCACCACCGGTCCTTGTACGCAACGGTTCTGCAAGACTGGCTCGGCGTCGATCCAGTCGAGGTCCTTCACGATGACTATCCGGTGCTCCCGCTGCTGACGTAGCAGCCCTCAACCGAGCAGTGAGTGCGGCCAACTGGCCTAATACTGAGTGTTCTGTTGACGAAGCTTTCTTCAATGCGAGCGTCGCCGTCAGCACATCTCGGGAGAAGTCATGTCAGTTGAAGATCAGATCACCAAAGCAATTGGAGCCCACGGACAGTGGAAGTTCCGTCTGATCGATGCCATCGGGAAGGGAACCAGCGAGTTCGATCCCGAGAACGTGAAATTCGACAATAAGTGCGAGTTCGGTCAGTGGCTTCATCAGGGCATGAGTGCCGAAGATCGGGACAACCGACACTACGCCATCATCGTGGAGATGCACGCTGCCTTCCACAAGATCGCCTCGAACATTCTTCGCGAAGCGACCACCGGCAATACCAGTGAAGCCAAGCGGCTTATTGACCGCGGTTCGGAGTATTCCGACCTGTCGACTGAGATGACGCTGGCACTGATGGCCTGGAAGAAAGAACTCAACAGTCGCATTGGCGTCTGAGCAACTCCACCTCGCTCACGCCCCTGAGCAGACCTGCGCTAGCCAAAGCTGTTCTAAGCAAGAGCTGCGCTAGGCCGCAGCGATAACCGCTATCTCCATCTTCCAAGCGTCCTGGGCTAGCTCGGGAACGATCAGCAAGGTCGAGGCCACCAGCCTTCCTCCCAACCGTTGGTCGCGAACAGCCATGACCGGACCCAGATCCAAGCCCGGAACGACATAGGTCGTGACCGACACAATGTGTTCGACCGACATGTCAGCCTCCAGAAGCATGGCGTCAATATTGGTCCAGATCGTTTCTGCCTGTGCGGCCACCTCCTCTGGAACCTGACCGTTGGGCCCGACCGGCACTACTCCCGACGTGTGCAACCAACGCTCCGCCCCCGTTGTGAGCACAGCATGGGCGTAGTTGGCCGCAGGTGCAGCAATGTCCTGCGGCGCGATGGCTCGGGAAACGACCTCTCTCTGAGCAGGCTTGTTCATCGGGCCACCTAGCGACCTGGTCGATGGGACCGATGTTTCATCCCACGCGGAGGAGGTGGGGAATCACTGGCCTTAGGCGACTTGGTGTCCAGCAGGGTGGCGGCGGCTCGCAGATCCTCCGACGTGATCATGGCCACGGTTCGAGCATCGAGACTGGTCACATGGGTGTCGGCTGACAGGCGCATGGCTTGACGACTTAGAGCCTGCTCGAACAGGTTTCTGGCGTAGCGGGCGTTGCCGAATGAGTCGTGACGCGTGACCTGGCCGAAGATGTCGCGCAGAGTGTCATCGGCTCCGACACCCAGCAAGTAGTCCGCGTCAGTCACCATCTTCTCGGTGATGGTCACGAGTTCGTCCGAGCTGTAGTCCGGAAACGGGATCTCACGAGCAAACCGGGAACGCAAACCTGGGTTCGAGCTCAGGAAGGCTTCCATCAGCTTGGGATACCCAGCGACGATGACAACCAGACGGTCCCGATGGTCTTCCATCCGCTTGATCAGTGTCTCCACCGCCTCGGACCCAAAGTCGTTGGTCGGAAGATTTCCGGTCGGTGACAGGGCATAGGCCTCATCAATAAAGAGCACGCCGTCCAGAGCAGCCTTGACTGCCTTATTGGTCTTTCCGGCAGTGTGTCCAACATATTGGCCGACCAGACCAGCCCGGTCGACCTCGATCAGGTGGCCCTTGGCCAGCAACCCGAGCGATCCGTACATCTCGGCCAAGAGGCGAGCAACCGTTGTTTTGCCCGTGCCCGGGTTTCCGAGAAACACCAGATGCTGGCTACTGGTGACGTCGGAGAGGCCGTGCTCTTTGCGACGGGACTGCACCTGTAAGAAAGCGATCTGGGACCGAACTTGTTCCTTGACCGACTCAAGACCAACGAGCGAATCAAGCTCGGCTTGGATCTCGGCTAGTGACCGTGGTTGGGTCTTCTTGGATTTCGGCAGGGTGTTGGCCAGATGAGGCAGACGGTTCTCGATGGTGGTCTCTGCGGTTCGGCGCGCCTGTTCACCTGCCTGTTTCAACTTCTTGGCAATCTTCTTCGACGGTCGAACCATGCCGCGACGCTAGCGGCCCATTTGCCCAGATCCGGCTAGTCAGACAAGAGAAGTCTGGATCCGACTTCCCGTCAGCGGGCTCGCCGGAGGTGGGCAAGCACCACAATGATCGTGGTTGCCAGATGCATCGAAGACAACCCAACTTGAACCTCCGTCGTCGCCGCACTGGATGCTGGCCCACCAAGAGAAGCCAAGCCGAGGACCGCCGTGACTCCTACCCAAGGCATGACTGGTGAAGACAGGACCTTTCCGGCCGCGAATCGACCAAGAGCAGCGGCGCTAGTAGCCACCATGGTCGTGATCAGCAGAAGGGGAATCTGAACCTTCGAGCCTCCAATTGCCAGTTCTTCTTTCGTGGTTAGCGGAGTCGACAAGAGCTGGGTGATGACTAGCCAGAGAGCAATGTTCATTGCCGCGGCCACTACGAGACTCCTGAACCAGCCGTGCAAGATGGGGTGGCTACGGGCATCGGCTCGACCCTTGAACAGCTCAGAATCTGGACTTGTGATTGTTGTCATTGCAGGCTCCTTATTCGGGGAATGCCTCTATGACGACGCTGCTTCGACATCTCGACAGTCCCAGCCGGAATCTCCTGATGCTTGAACGGGCTTGGCCTAGAGAAAGAAGTCTGGGCCCAGGTCCAGGGTGGGGGCTCCCGCTTTCGCTGCCATCAGGGCCAACCAGTCATGAGCAATAGTGGCAGCAGCGATGGCGGTGATTTCTGCCTGGTCATAGGCGGGAGCGACTTCAACAAGGTCCATGCCGACGAAGTCGACCGCTCCAAGACCCCGCAAGATTCCGAGCGCCATGGACGAACTCAGCCCGCCGGGCACCGGCGTCCCTGTTCCGGGGGCAAACGCAGGATCCAAACAATCGATGTCGAAGGTCAGATAGGTCTCGGAGTCTCCAACAACTTGCAAGACTTTCTCCAACGTGGCCTCGATGCCATTTCGTTGCACCCATGGTGCGGTCAGGATGGTGAAACCATGGGTGTCGTCGTTGGCAGTGCGGATTCCGATCTGAACCGACCGCGCCGGATCGATGAGTCCTTCTCGGGCGGCCCGCAAGAACATCGAGCCGTGATCCAGGCGCTCACCATCATCGGGCCAGGTATCGCTATGGGCATCGAAATGAATGAGGGCGAGCGGGCCGTACTTCTTGGCGTGGGCTCGGAGCAAGGGATAGGACACGAAATGGTCGCCACCGAAGGTCAGCATCTTGGCACCGGACGCCAAGATCGTGTCGGCATGAGCTTCGACTGCCTCGACCACATGCTGGGGGAAGCCCGAGTCCAGGAAGCAGTCTCCGTAGTCAACAACGTTCAGGTGATCGAAGATGCTGAAGCCCTGGGGAAACGAATCGAGCTCGGCTACCTGGGTTGATGCCGCTCGAATTGCTCGTGGGCCGAGGCGTGCCCCCGCTCGATTGGTTGTGGCCGAATCGAACGGGATGCCGGAGACAGCAACGTCAACGCCACCCAAGTCTCGGGTGTAGCGCCGACGCATGAAGGAGAGGGCACCAGCAAAGGTCATCTCCCCCCAGCTCCCGCCATCAGACTCACTTCGGAAGGCGAAATCGCCCTTCCGCTCGTCATCCGCTTGATCGTTCTGCTTGTCGATGCTCACGGCCGGCAGTCTAGGAGACAAGACGTACCCGCCGAGAACCGAATCAACAGGTTTGGAACCGGTAACCACTTTCGCCGGGTCGGGAAACGTTGACGTCACGTCGCACGACCGATGACACCGACCCAATGGCGGCACATGCTCTGCTCAAGCCACTGGAGTTGTACTCGATGGCGATGACCTGGTTGCCAAAGACGGAGCTGTAGTCGCCGCATTCTCGGTATCGACCACACTCTTCGGCAATGGCGAAGTCGAAGCCAACAACATTGAGCGAATTGTTCGAGCCAAGCTGAGGTGTGTTCTTCTGGGCGACCGCCATTCCAAGACCATGGGCGTGGTCGGTGATCAGTTCGGCGTAGGCAACGGCTTCGGCCTTGTCGAAGGGAACTTGGCCTTCCAGCGGGGTGTCATCAAAGCGGGTCCAGGAATCCAGGTTGTCAAACTCGACGGCATCGAATCCCTTCGTGGCGCAGGTTGAGACCATGCCAGCAATGTGGCTGGCGGCCTGGCTTCGCTTTGAGGAAGAACTCAAGTCGACCAGGTACTCGCCACCCCAGTTCGGATCGTCGCCCAGATCGTTGAGCAACAAGTTCTGCGGCCAGTTTGACTTCTCGTCTGGGCGGTCAACACCGGACTCATCAGGCTGGGTCTGGAAGGCGTTGACGTAGCAGATGTTGTAGGCACCCGAAGCCGCTGATCCTTCGAACCAGTCTCGGGATACAACGCTCACACCATTGGGCAACGAATAATCTCCGCCGATCTGATAGTCGAACCCGGCTCCGGCTGGAGGCAGGGTCCAATCACCGGAAGGATCTGGGTCTGGATCTGGATCTGGATCTGTGTCGGTTAAGACACTGACGGTTAGCAGGTCCAGCTGGCTTACATCGTTGTCATTGGATGAGAACCAGCGAAGTCGTACCCGTCCATCGTTTCGGCGGTAGTCCTCGGGCGGATCGAGTTCGATAGTGGTGTCAGTCCAGCTCCAGTTGGGAACGTCTCGGTTGGTGTAGACGGTTTCCCAGCGATTGGTTCGCACATTGCGAACGGCCAGCTTCCAGCGATTCTCGTGATACTCGGGTCCTCGGTAGTTGATACCGATCTCCAGCCACTGGTTGTCGGCAACATCGGGGGTGCTGAAGTTGAAACGAGAATCGTGCCGTGATCCGTCCGGTTCAAATTCGACATATTTGGACCAGTTGTCGTTATTTCCTGACTGGTCTGCAACCGCCAGAGCGGCCGTGGATTGTCCACCACCGATTGAGCCTTGGTAAAGCTGGTGACGGTAGAGCTCGGCTCCGGCGACAGACACCGTGCCAGCAACCATGAGCATGGTTAGCAGGGCGGCGAAGCTCATTCGCAGCCGGGAGAACGGAGAACTCTTCGGTGATGGGCGATTCCAAGATTTCTGTCTCATGCCGGCGCACACTAGAAAACCCTTGATGAAGTGAACCTGAAGACGCATCGAAAACCAGGCGACGGGCCTAGACATGGGAGTCAGCCGAAGGTGAGAATCACCTCGGCACCAGGCCCATCTATCCGGTTGCCAACTTCTACCTTTCCTCCGTGCACTCGGGCTACAGACTTAACCAGGGATAATCCCAGGCCATAGCCAGTGCTAGTCGGTCCGGAACGGAAGCGGTCGATTGACGCCCGCTTCTCAGCCTCGGAGAAGCCGCTGCCCCGGTCCCGCACACGAATCCGACCTTGCTCGACCACAATCTCAATTGGCGGCTTGCCGTGCTGGCGGGCGTTGGCCACCAGGTTGAATACCGCATTGCGGACCAGGGACGCATCAATATCGGCGATGACGGCCTCACCTGCCTGGACATCAACATCATTGACATCGTCAAACATGGACTCAACCAGCTGGTCCAGGCGAACCGGCTCGGTGCTGGCAGACCGACCCTCGCCTGAAGCATCAAGGCGTGCCAGAACCAACATATTGTCGACCATGCCAGACGCATCATCAACAAGCTCCACGATCCGGTCCAGCGACTTGTTCGGATTTTCACCGCGAAGGCCTCGCTCAGCGGTGGCGCGAAGCGACGTGAGTGGTCGTCTCAGTTCATGGGCCGCATCAGCAACGAAACGTTCTTGTTGAGCCAAGGCCATCGATGCTGGAGCAAGACTTCGGTTGATCACCAGCCAAGCAACTAGTCCAAGGAGCCCAGCCAGAGCAGCTGAGCCAAGCCAAACAACTCTGGCTGTGCGGTCATGAGCGATCAGTCCAGATCTTGCATCGGCGGTGACAACAACAGCACCGGCAATCTCGTCAGTCTCGTCGTGATAGAAGGGCTCGGTCAGTATTCGCACTTCGAGCCCTGCACGGTCCAAGACGGTGAAGGCAATCTGATCTTCGGCTTGCACCGCCCTGTCGGCCAGGGCAAGCAGATCGAGGTCGAACTCTCGCGCCCCGTGGTCAAAGGCAATCCAGCCACCAATCTCAATAGCAAATACCTGCGGGCTACCGTTGGTTGCACTGTCGTCCAGCAAGCCGTCGGTTCGCAAGACGCCGTCTTCGTAGTACAGCAACGACCTGGCCGTGGCCGTTCGGGTCTCGAGCTCACTCCCTATTCGATCCGCTCTGGCTTGCTCGTCAATCCTGACAACCAGCCAGGCCAGGGTCGACAAGCCTATGAGGGTCAGTACGACAGATGTAGCCATTAGTTGTCGGCGAAGACGACGCAAGCGCGGGGCAAACGATGTCCTCTTTGGGACGGCCCGGCCTGCGGTGGAACCAACGTCAGCCATCGATATCCAGCGCTACTCGGTATCCGGCTCCTCGAAGGGTGTGAATAACTCCAGGTTCTCCCAGCTTGCGACGAAGGCTGGCGATATGCACCTCGACGGTATTGGAGAGAGGATCAGTCCGTTCGTCCCAACAGTGCTGGACCAGCTCCTCCTTGCTCACCACTACCCCTGGCTGACCCAGCAGCAACTCCAGCAGGGCGAACTCCTTGCCAGTCAGACCAAGCAGGACACCAGAGCGACGGACCTCTCGTCGAGCACTATCGAGCTCCAGATCGCCAAGACTCAGGATTGAGGGAACAACGACCGCTCGCTGGCGACAAAGCCGTCTTACCCGGACCACCAGCTCGGCCATGGCAAAGGGCTTGACCAGGTAGTCATCACCTCCAACTTCAAAACCAGCAACCCGATCAGCGACGGTGTCCTTCGCCGTCAAGAAGAGCGCTGGAGTGGCGATGGAATCGGCTCGCCATAGGACCAGCTGGTCCAGACTGTCACCATCGGGCAGGGTGCGGTCAAGCACCATGCAGTCGTACTCGTTGGCCAGAACCAGGACTTGAGCATCAACAAGAGTGCCAGCCTCATCAACAGCAAAACCACTATCCAGAAGTTCCTCGACCACTGCTTGGCGGACGTCAGGGTCGTCTTCCACTACCAGGACTCGCATCGCAGGATGGTAGTTCCTCAAACCTCCCGAAGACTGGGAAACCAAGATTGTCCAAATGTGACCATTCCCTTCTTGGCGGTGTCATACCTAATACGTCATAGACGCAGCGGCCGATATTGGCCCCAGAAAACAGGAGATAGTTGTGAACGAAGCAAATTGGGAGAGAATTGGCCGGTTGGCCGTTGGAGTGGTGTTGTTGATCCTTGGATTAACGGCCCTGAACGGCATCCTTGCTGTTATCGCCGTGATCGCCGGACTGATTCTCACCGTCACCGGCGCCATTGGCTGGTGCCCCATCTATTCCGTACTCAAGATCGGAACCCGCAAAATCACCGGAGCGTGAATCCACCTCGCAGCACTACTGACATGCCTCAGGGCCCATCGGTTGTGCTGGTAACCACGCCCCACTGTCCTCATTGTCGTTCCATCCGGAACCACATTGAGGCAGTGGCCGGTGCTGGATCTGCCGCTACCGAACCAACCGGGGTCGATCAAGTCAACGGCGTGACCTTCATTGAAGTGTCCGCCCCTGACTCCCCTGACCTTGCAACCGAGCTGAAAATCAAGGCGGCACCAACCCTGCTGGCCTTTCGCGATGGCGCTGAAGTTACCCGTCATGTCGGTGCGGGCAGCGAGGGCGACGTTCGGCGAGTCTTTGATGCTGCTAGCGGAGCAGAAAAATCAGTGCGCCGCTATTCGATTTCCTCAGAAAGCCGCTGGATCCGAACCGGACTTGGCCTGGTACTGATCGCCGCCGGTGCCATCACCAGCGTGATCTGGCTGGCACTTCTTGGAACGATCTTTCTTGTCTCAGGCTGGTACGACCGCGTCATTCGCTAGTCCAGCAAGGACCGGCTCGGGATCGAGCCAGCATTGAGCTGACCCGATCCCATCTTGACGGCGCTTAACCCTTGGCTTCGATGAACGAGTCCGAGAAATTGGTTTCGTACTCACCGGTATCGCCAATGAACTCAAGCTTGGAGGTATCGGTTGGATACACGATCGGATCTTCGAGAACCTCAGGATCAATGAACTCTTTGGACGCAGCATTTGGGCTGGCGTAGTAGTTCCAGTTGGTGAGGGCCGCACCATTCTCGGCGTCGAGGATGAAGTTAATAAAGGTGTGAGCCGAGCACGGGTGGGGTGCGTCCGCCACCACCATCATGTTGTCGACCCAGCGGGTCCCACCCTCGTCCGGCACGAAGTAGACATAGTTGTCAGGGTCGTCGGCCTCATCGAACTGGACGATGAAGTTGCCGCTATAGCCATGGGCCAAGGCCGTGTCACCGCTGACCAGTAACTCGTCGTACTGATCTGAGTCGAAGGCCGTCAGCCAGCCAGTTGCTTCTTTGACCAACGCGGTCGCTTCGGCCAGTTCAGCTTCGTCAGTGGAGTTGAGTGAATAGCCAAGGTACTTCAGGGCTGCTCCCAGAGTCTCTCGAGGGTCATTCAATAGAGTCGCTGACCCGGTGATGCCGTGCTTCTCGGCCAGTTCTTGGTCGAAGATAAGTCCCCAGGTGTGGGGTACATCTTCGCCAACAACGGAGACATCCAGAGCCAGTCCGGTTGTTCCCCACTGGTAGGCAACGGAGTAGTCGCCTTCGGGGTCATAGGGAAGCCCCTTGGCGAATGCCGGGTCAAGGTTGGCCATATTGGGGATGGCGTCCTTGTTAAGTGCCATCACCGACGTCTCGCCAGCTTTGGACGCATCGATCAGGATGGAGACCATGTAGTCGGAGGGAACAATGACGTCGTGGCCAGAGTTGCCCGCCATGACGATTGGTTGCATCGCTTCGTTGGAGTCGAAGAACGACTCGATGACCTTGATTCCTGCTTCAGCCTCGAAGGCAGCGATCAGATCGGGATCGATGTATTCGGACCAGTTGAATAGCGATAGATCACCGTCGGTCTGACCAACGGTGCATGCTGCTGCGCCGCTGGCAGCCTCAGATGAGTCGCCTCCCTCCGATCCAGCATTATCACTACCACCACAACTGGCGGCAACAAGGCCAAAGGCCACTAGGCCGGCAAAAAGCCGGATTCGGGTACTACTCATGGGTTACTCCCCTTATGAATGAGTTCTCGACTGCATTCGTTTTGTTTGATACTTCTGATTTGATACTTCACTTGACTGCTACTTGCTTGAGATTTGGTTGTTCTACATCGTCCAAGTCGGAGTCTTCGATCTCCGGATCCTTGCCAGTGCGCTGAGCCAATAGTGACAGAATCACAAGCAAGATGGAGGCGACCAGCATGACGACTGAAACGGCGTTGATGAGCGGGCTGACACCCTTTCTGATCAGACCAAAAACGTAGACCGGCAGGGTGGTGGAGCCAGGGCCAGAAACGAACTGGGCAATGACGACGTCATCCAGCGACAGGGTTAAAGCCAGGAGCGCTCCCCCGGCAATACCCGGAACAATCTGAGGAAAGGTGACATAACGAAAGGCCTTCCAACGGCTGGCGTAGAGATCGCTGGCAGCTTCTTCCAGTCGAGAATCCATGCCTTCCAGTCGTGCTCGCACGACGATGGAGACGAAACTGATGTTGAAAGCAATGTGGCTGACGATGACGGTGCTGATGTCCTTGGACAGCGAGAGTCCCAAGACCGAATCAACCACGGTGAAGAACTGACTGAAGAACATGAGCAGCATGACGGCCATGGTGACATCGGGGATGATGATCGGAAGATAGAGGAGCGCATCAAACACCTTCTGCCCTCGAAACTTGAATCGCTCCAGCGATAAGGCAGCAAGGGTGCCAAGAACGACCGATACCAGGGTGGAGACAATGGCTACTTGCACCGATACCCAGAGGGCTCCTTGCACATTGTCATCAGCAGCGAAAGCTCGGTACCAGCCAAGGGTGAAGCCACCCCACCGGCCAACCAGCTTGTCGTCAGAGAACGAGAAGATAACGAGCAGGAGGATTGGTGCGTAGAAGAAGACATAGACCAGCCAAGCGTTGGCCGCTAGGAGGCCTTTTGACAGACCGCGAGGTTCTGATGCACTACTCATAGCGTCTTGCCGTCTTTGCGGAAGTAGATGATCGTTGTGATCAACATGATGACCATCAGAACCATGGAGAGAGCCGCACCGGCGGGCCAGTTTCTGGCCGTCAGGAACTGGGTGACGATATAGCTACCGAGCAAGGTGGTCTTCGCTCCTCCCAGCAGTTCCGGGGTGACGTAGGCCCCCAAACTGGGGATAAAGACCAGGATCGATCCAGCAATGACACCGGGCATGGAGAGCGGCAGGATGATCTTGCGGAAGGAAGTCCAGCCGCTGGCGTAGAGATCACGGCTGGCCTCCACCAGGCGCCAGTCGATGCGTTCGATTGAGGCGTACAACGGCAACACCATGAAGGGCAAGTAGCCGTATACCAGGCCGAGCACCACCGCCGTTGGGGTGAAGAGGATCGAGGTTTCTCCCAGGCCAACGGCCTCGGTCGCTCGTGAGACGGGACCGCCGTTGCCCAGCAAGACACGCCAGGCGTAGTTGCGTACCAGAAAGTTGGTCCAGAAGGGGATCATCACAAACACCAGCATGATGTTGCGGACCGACTCCTTCCGGGTCGCCAAGTAGTAGGCAAAGGGATAGGCGAAGATCAGACAAATCACGGTGGTGATGAGGGCCAAGATGAGAGATCGGTACAGGATGTCTCGGACAATTGGCTCACCCAGGCGACGGTAGGAGTCAAGGTTCCAGCCCGACAGATCCGTCCCGCCGAAACGGTTGCGGGTGGCAAAGGAGTAGACGGCGACGATGACGAGCGGGGTAGCAAAGAAGAGGGTGAGAAACCCAAGCGCGGGCAACGCAAACAGCATGCCCCGACGAGAGTCGGCTTTGTTGGCCGCTCGCTCCAACTCCGGCGACGCCTCATCCACGTCAACACTTTTGCTGTCCAGTTTCTCCAACGTGTCCACCATCAGTCATCCACCACCCAGACGCCATCACGATGCCAACTGATGGCGACCGAGTCACCAACGTCGAAATGGCCCCGGCTCGGCCGGTTCTCTTCCCGAACCTCGATCTCCATCCAATCCAGAGCAATGCGGTAGGAGTGGGCGGTTCCAAGATAGGTGACGCTGCTGATGATCCCTTCCAGCGACGGCCCATCGGGCTTGTCTCCCAAATTGTGCACATTGATTCGTTCGGGCCGCAGGCTGACCGCGACCTTGGCTCCCTTGGCCTTGTCGTTTTCGACATCAACACGAGCACCATTGGCGAGACACACAGTCTTCGCGTCCTCGACCGTGCCCTCCAGGAGGTTGGTCTGGCCAATGAAATCGGCCACGAACCGGTTAGCCGGATGCTCATACATGGTCTCAGGAGCGGCCACCTGGAGAAGCCTGCCTTCGTGCATCACGGCAATTCGATCGCTGAGGGTCAGGGCCTCTTCTTGATCATGAGTCACGAAGACAAAGGTGATCCCGACTTCGCGCTGCAGGCTCTTGAGTTCGATCTGCATTTCTTGGCGCAACTTGAGGTCAAGGGCCCCAAGAGGCTCATCGAGGAGAAGCACTTTGGGGCGATTCACCAGAGCTCGGGCCAGGGCGATTCGTTGTTGCTGACCGCCAGACAGCTGGTTGGGTTTTCGCTTGGCCATCTGGCCGAGCCGCACCATTTCTAGAGCTTCATGTGCTCGCTTGGACGCCTCTGTTTTGCCTATCTTCTGCATCCTGAGGCCAAAGGACACGTTCTCCAGAATGGTCATGTGGGGGAACAGGGCATAGTTCTGGAAGACGGTGTTTACCGGGCGCTTGTTGGGTGCCAGCGTCCCCATCTCGTCACCGTAGATCTTGAGGCTTCCTTCGGTTGGAAACTCCAGGCCAGCAATCATCCGCAAGGTTGTCGTCTTACCGCAGCCCGATGGTCCGAGCAGAGCAAAGAACTCGCCATCATCGACTTCAAGATCAATGCAGTCGACCGCGGTGACGTCCTCACCAAAGCGTTTCGTCAGGCCCTTGAGCTCGACCGAAGGCTCGCTCCCTCGTTCAGTCGTTTGTTCAGTCATCAGATGGTTCCCCAGTCATAGGTCTGCTTGACCAGTCGAAGATAAGACAAAATTTCTGTACTGATCACGTCGGGTGTTGCCCGGATTCTTTGTCCGACGATCTCGAGCAGGTCATCTGCATCACGGCAGAAAAGCTCGACGATCATGTCGTAACGGCCGGCGGTAATGACGACATAGTCCGCGTTGTCGATCTGGGCGAGCTTCTCGGCCACCACTTGCGGGTCGCCTTGGACTCGGATCCCCACCATGGCCTGATATCCGAAGCCCATCTTGATCGGGTCGGTGACGGCCACAATCTGCATCACACCGCGCTCAATCATCCGGTTGACACGCTGGCGAGTGGCCGCCTCGGACAGGCCGACGGTTGCGGCCAACTTGGAATAGGGGAGGCGGCCATCGGCCTGAAGACCACGAAGAATGGACTTATCAAATTCATCCAACTGATTCTCGGACTTCATATCACCTGTCCATCTCGGCCATGGCCTCGGTTAGTGATTGACGAAGAATCTGATTCATCTCTTCAAACTGCTCGGGTCCTGCTATCAAGGGTGGCGAGAGCTGGATCACCGTTTCACCACGACTATCGGCCCGGCAAATCAGTCCAAGTTCAGACATGCGTAGGGACAAGAACCCTCGAAGGAGATGGTTGGCTTCTTCTTCGCTGAAGCTTTCCTTGGTATCGCGATTCTTGACGAGTTCAATGCCGTAGAAATAGCCCTTGCCTCGCACGTCACCGACGATCGGCAGGTCCAGTAGGTCTTCCAACGCCGAGCGAAAGCCATCCTCGTTGGCACGGACATGACCGTAAAGATCTTCGCCCTCGAGGATGTCGAGGTTGGCTAGCGCTACAGCGCAGGAAACCGGGTGTCCAGCAAAGGTGAAGCCGTGAAGGAATGGGTTGTCATCACCCATGAAGGCGTCGGCTACCCGGTCGCTCACAATCATTGCGCCCAGCGGCGCATAGCCCGAGGTGATGCCCTTGGCCGTGGTGATGATGTCGGGTTGATAGCCGAGGCGTTCTGATCCGTACATGGCTCCGAGTCGACCGAAGGCGCAGATGACTTCGTCGGAGACAAAGAGCACGTCATACCGGTCACAGATTTCGCGAACTCGGTCGAAGTAGCCATCGGGAGACGTGATGCAACCGCCTGAGTTCTGCACTGGCTCCAAGAAAACCGCAGCGACGGTATCCGCACCCTCACGAAGAATCATGCGCTCGATGTCATCGGCGCAGCTGAGCGTGCACGACGGCGCTGCTGAGCAGTAGTCGCAGCGATACTCATAGGTGTTGGCCACCTTGAAGGCCCCACCAAGCAGGGGTTCAAAGGGCTGGCGAAGGGCGGGGACTCCGGTGAGTGACAAGGCACCCATCGTCGTTCCGTGATAGGCGAGCGTGCGACTCAGGATCTTGGTTTTACCCGGCTTGCCGATGTGCTTGAAGTATTGGCGGGACAGCTTGATGGCAGATTCCACCGCCTCCGAACCGCCACTGGTGAAGAAGACACGGTTCAGGTCACCGGGCGCCCCCGTGGCCAGCCGAGCAGCAAGTTCAATGCCCTTCGGGTGGGCGTGCGTCCAAAGCGGATAGAAGGCCAGCTTCTCCGATTGCTCTGCAGCCGCGCGGGCGAGCTCCACCCGGCCATATCCAACCTGGGTGGTATAGAGACCGGCCAAACCATCGAGATAGCGCTTGCCTTGATCGTCCCAGACGTAGCAGCCCTCGCCCCGCTCGATGATCGGCATGCCATCGACTCCATGGCCGAGGCTGGAGAAGTGTCCCCAAAGGTGACGGTCGGCCAATTCAGCGAGGCTAGAACCTGAGTCGTTCGGTCGTGTGGCGGGAGTCACGTCGATCTGCACACGACGAATTCAACACTACTTTTCCCAACAAATCAACTGAATCAGTTGATTTGTTGCTTGAAGGTCGTAAGAATGCGTTGCTATGAGTACATCCATCAAGCTGAAAACTGCCATCCCTGGCCCCAAGAGTGAAGCCCTTGTTGCCCGTCGGGCGGCAGCCACGTCAAGCGGAGCCGCCTACCTCACCCAGGTAGCGGTTGAATCGGCCAAGGGCTGTGTCGTCACCGATGTCGACGGCAACGAGCTCTTAGATTTTGCCGGTGGCATCGGTGTTCTGGCTCTTGGCCATTGCCCGCCAACGGTGGAAGCAGCGGTGCAGGATCAGGCCGCAAAGCTGATGCACATGTGCGCCATCGTCGCCACCTACGAGCCCTATGTCGAGGTGGCCGAACGGCTGAATAAGATCACTCCCGGCGATTTCGCCAAGAAGACCATGCTGGCCAATACCGGGGCCGAAGCGGTGGAGTCGGCCATCAAGATGGTTCGCGTTGCCACTGGCCGTCAGGCCATCCTGGTCTTTGAGGGTGGCTACCACGGCCGAAGCAATCTGACCTTGGCCATGACCTCTAAGTACGGATTATTCAAGAAAGGTTTCGGGCCCTTCGCTTCGGAGATCTACCGGGTGCCGTTCCCCAACACCTTGCGACGTCCGCCGGGAATGGACGTCGATACCTTCGTTCGTTGGTCCAACAAGCAGCTCCGCGATTCGCTCATCGCCCAGATCGATCCCGGAGAACTAGCGGCCATCGTGATCGAACCAGTCCAGGGTGAGGGTGGCTTTGTCGCCGCCCCCGCATCCTTCCTGCAGACCATTCGAGACATCTGTGACGAGAACGGCATTGTCATGGTGGCCGATGAGATCCAGTCAGGCTTTGGCCGAACCGGCAAGATGTTCGCCATCGAGCATTCCGATGTCGTGCCCGACCTCATCACCACGGCCAAGTCTCTGGCGTCGGGAATGCCGCTGGCCGCTGTCACTGGCCGGGCAGAAATCATCGATGCACCACACCCCGGTGGCATGGGTGGCACCTACACCGGAAACCCCGTTGCCTGCGTGGCCGCCATCGAATCACTCAAGATCATCGATACTCCCGAGTTTTTGGCCCGAGCGACCGAGATCGGCACGCGAATGCGCGCTGGTCTCGGGGCCATTGCCGCCAAGTACCCCGAACACATCGTCGACGTTCGTGGCCTTGGCCCAATGCTGGCCATCGAACTGGTCAAGGACCCCGAAACCCTCGAGCCTGATCCGGATGTCACCCTGGCCATCACCAAGGCAGCTCTGGCTCACGGTCTGATCATCATTCGGGCTGGCCTCTACAGCAATTGTGTTCGCTTCTTGCCACCCCTGGTTGTGAGCGATGATCAGATTGACGAAGCGATGGCAGTAATCGCCCGCTCCGTTGATGAAGCAGCGGCCGAGCATTGGGCATGAGGAAATAGCCATGCTGACAATTCACATGAGAGTGCTGCGCATGAAAGAGTACGGACCATGAAACTTCCACCTATTCGTGTTCTTGACCTTCGTGGCTCACCGGAAGAGATGGGTCATGTCCACGGCTCCGCCTACGCCGAACAGATTCGTCAATACACCCAAGAGCGGGTCGAGCTGGCTAGCTCAGCGTTATGGACTGGCGGCTCACTCAGCCAGGCCGATGTCCTAGACATTGCCGAAGCAATGCTGCCGGCCCATGAGTCGTTCTCCGCTCCCCTTCACGCCGAGATGATGGCCATGGCGAAAGCGGCAGGCATTTCACCAGCCGAAGCAATCATTGTCGGTGGTTTCACCGACTTCATCGACAGCGTGCGAGCCGAAGTCGGGGGACCGGTCCCTGAATCGGTGCAAGAAGACGACTGCACCGCCGTCATCATTCCCGACCATCGGGCTGACGGATCCGGCTTCTTGGCCCAGACCTGGGATATGCATGACAGTGCAACCAAGCACGTGATCTTGCTCCGAATCAAGCCTGATGATGCACCCGCTTCGGTCATCTTCACCACCGGTGGAGCACTGGCCCAACTCGGTATGAACGAACTTGGCGTCTGCGTTGGAATCAACAATTTGACGGCAACTGACGGCTGCCGAGGAGTCACCTGGCCCACGGTGGTCCGTGAAGCCCTGAACCAAGAAACTGCCGCTGCTGCCCGCGACGTGATCATGGACGCCAATCTGGCTGGTGGCCACAACTTCCATCTGTTCGATGCCACCGGCGACGGCTACAGCATCGAAGCAATGCCAACTGTTCGGCCAGCAGAGACGCTGGGAACCGATGCCATCGTGCGAACCAACCACGCCCTGAGCCAGGGAGCGATCGCGGTCGAAGGTGACAAAGCCCCGGCAATGATGGAAAGCTCACAACTTCGGCTACAGACCGGCATTGACCTGGTTGATCGAGAAGGCATTACCGCTGATGACCTGATGGAACTCACCCGTGAGCCATCCGCCATCTGCCAAGTCCCAGTCGAGCCCTATCACATCGAGTCCAGCGGAGCGGCCGTGATGCGGCCACGAACGAAAGAGTTCTGGGCCTGCTGGGGACAGCCAGCGTCAAACGATTACCAGCTCATCGAGTTTCCATAAACGAAGCCCCGCTCTCCAACCCCCGAGTGAATTGAAGCCCCAGTGCCTGAGATCACCTACACCAATCTGAGTGAACAGTACGCCGAGGCTCTCGCCGCGCTCGAGCTTTTAGTCTTTCCCAGTATCGACCCTTCTGACTTGTATGACGAAGTTGAGCTTCGCCGTCTAGCGCAGGTCTTTCCTGAAGGGAATTTCGTGGCCCTAGATGGGGACAAGCCGGTAGGGATGGGCCTCGGTGTGCTTGTCGACTTCGACTTCGAGCATTCCGAGCACGCCCTGTCCGATGTACTTGGCAGTGATGGGGTAAGCAATCACAGTCTGGACAATGACTGGTACTACGGAACTGACATCAGTGTGCTCCCCGACTATCGGGGCCTGGGCATCGGCCGCCAGCTCTACCAGCTTCGCAAAGACGCCGTTCGCCGACTGGGCAAGAAAGGGATCGTGGCCGGAGGCGTCATTCCTGGCTATGCCGAACACTTAGGACAGATGACAGCTGCTGAGTACATCGACAAGGTCGTCGCTGGCGAGTTGTATGACTCGACTCTCTCGTTCCAACTGAGCAACGGCTTTGAGGCTCACGGGCCAATTCCCAACTATGTCATCGACGAATCCGTTGGCCACAATGCAGTGCTCATTGCCTGGCCAAACCCTGACCTCCTAGACGTATAGTCGTGGCTGACAGCAGTGACCAGCGCCCAGTCTCAGACTCGAGTTCGGTCTCAAGCTCAATCTCAACCGGTGAGATCTCGCGACTGGTCGAAGAAGCCAAGCCAGCAGTGTTTTGGAGCGATCAACCCGATACTCCCGCTCCCTCCCCAAGCTTGGTTGGCAAACACTCCGCCGATCTGGTCATCATTGGTGGCGGCTTCAGCGGCCTATGGGCGGCACTGCAATCCTTAGAGGAGAATCCCAATCGTTCGGTGATCATCCTTGAGGCCGAGACCGTTGGCTTTGGCGCGTCGTCACGCAATGGCGGATTCTGTGACCCCTCCCTAACTCATGGAGCGGCCAACGGCTACAGCCATTGGGCCAAGGACATGCCGACCCTGCTTCGTATGGGCGAAGAGAACCTGTCCGAAATCGTCGACACCCTCACTCGGTACCAGATGAAAACACCGTGGTGGAAGGCGGCAGAAGTGAGTGCCGCCACCGAAGAATGGCAGATGGAGGAACTGAAAGAGGCCGCCGCGCAGGCCGCGAGCCATGGCCACGCCGCCACCTTGCTGGACCAGCAGGCAATGCGAGCCATCGCTGACTCCCCCACCTATCTTGGCGGCCTTTCCAGCCACGAGATCCTGCTGGTCGACCCAGCTCGCCTGGTCTGGGATCTCAAGGTCGCGGTCGAGTCGTTGGGAGGAGTCATCCACGACCAGAGTCGAGTGACCGGAATCGAACCCGACGGAAGCAAGCTCGTCGTTATGGCCGGAACCGGTTCGGCTGCTGGCATGGTCAGTGCGGAGCGGGTCATCGTGGCCACCAATGCCTGGGCCGAACCAGGCAAGTACATCCGTCACTATGTGCTTCCGATCTATGACCACGTCTTGATGACCGAGCCGCTGTCCGGCCAGCAGATGACGTCCATTGGGTGGTCAGGCCGAGAAGGTTTGGCTGATAGTGCCAATCAGTTTCACTATTACCGACTCACCGAGGACAATCGCATCTTGTGGGGTGGCTATGACGCCAACTACTACTTCAACAACGGCATGGGTCCGAAGTACGAGAACCTGATCGACTCACACAAGCTCATCGCTGGCCACTTCTTTGAGACCTTCCCTCAACTTGAAGGTCTCGGTTTCAGCCATCGGTGGGCCGGACCAATCGGTACTACCTCCAAGTTCGCTGCTGCTTTCGGAACGCGACACAAGGGGAAGCTGGCCTGGGTTGCTGGCTACACCGGTCTTGGAGTCGGAGCTTCTCGCTTCGGAGCACGGGTTGCCCTTGACCTGGTTGATGGCAAGACAACGGAGCGGACCGAGTTGGAGATGGTCCGCAAGAAGCCAATACCGATTCCCCCCGAACCTCTGCGCTATGCCGCAGTCCAGCTGACCCGCCGAGCCATTGTTCGCTCAGATGCCAATGACGGCAAGCGAGGCCCCCTGCTCCAGGTCTTGGATAAGTTTGGCGTTGGCTTCGACAGCTAGGACGACCCGAGCGCGCCTTGTGCCTGAGCACGCAAGTGTCGCTCCGAATCCAGTTGGGCTTGGTTGGCAAAACGATGACCCGCGTCCAGGCCATCGACATTGGATACCGAGGTTCGAATAGTCCCCAACTTCGGGAAGGCATCGTTGAGCGCCTGTTCGACTGCTTCGGACCGTCTGGCCAAGACCGGCAGAAAGTCCAACCCAGTCTCTTGTTGATGTGAGCCATGGGCAGCAGCCGTTGCCTCGGCCAGCCGCTCCCCAATTCGGCCAGCAAACCCGTGCCAGAAGGCGTTGCGCCACGACCGAGTTGATGACTTACCCTGCCAATCGGTCTTCGCTCCCGAAGCCAGCACTGCCCCGGTTCCTTGCAGCAGGAGCGAGGTGAACAAGACTTCCACCAAATGGAGGTCAGACTGATGCCCGATGAGGGTGGCGGTCTTTCGACTCTGGCCCCAAACACAACGGCAGTTGTTGGCCTCGGCAACTCCGGCCAGAAGCATGAACTTGGCCTTGGCGTATGGGTCGGAGATGTAGACCTTGCGACCGCCAGGAACATCCAAGGTGTCGGCCAACAAGGCGACATCGATGGAGTACCGGGTGATCAATTCTTGGGCCTTGGCCGAGAAGGCCTCGGCTTCGTGTTCGTACTCGGAAGCCTCGGCCTTGGAAAGCAGCGCACGAACCTTGGCCAACATGCCATCAGACGATCCTGCAGCACTATTCGCCCGATGGTTCCAACCGGGCTGAGTTGGAAGGGCCTCAAAGATTGGCTGCGGTGCGCCTTTCTCGCAGACCATGGCCAGGAACGAAACGGCTAAGGCCAGACGGGCCTGGTCCGGCTGACCAAACCCGACCTGGTACCGGTGGTGAAACTGTGGCCAGTAGGGCTTGTCCTGGTCCCACCAGGGCGTGATGGCTCCTTGGGAGTCGGCCTGATCGGTCCAGAGGGAGCCAGCTTGGGCATGCCAGCCGACTCGGTTGAGGGCCAAGGCGTCGGCAAAAATTGCTCGATCAATCGAGCCATCATCGACCATGGACCGGGCGACGTCTTCTGGATGCCAACCCTTTTCCCACGCCCGATCAAGTCGCGAGGCCAATTCGGCGATTGATGCAAGCCCGGCAGGATCACTACCTGATTGCTTAGCGACGGGTTGGCCCGTGCGTGATCTGTTGTTTTGAGTGCTTTGGCGGTTGCTCTTGTTCTTCCGCCCTCGGCCGTTCCGTGACATGTTTACTCCGGTGTAGTCCAGCAATACTGCCTTGCAGCAATCCGGGGAAGCCTTCGCACCATAGGGCGGAGCAGTGACAGCCACGTCCAGCCTTCACTCCTTCACTGTCTCTACTGCCAAGCCGTCAACGGCCGAGACTGAAGGCTATGCACGCCATCTCTCGCGTGAGTGAGCGAATTGAACAGATCGAAACCAGGATCGCCGAACGAGCCCCCGATGTTGAGGGGCGCTTTGGCGCGGTCCTGGATGCCGAGCTTGGCGGTGCCACCGACGTGAGTTTTGAGCCGCCTTCCACCCTGGCTGCAGCAGTCAGCTTGTCGACTTCAGCACGAGTTGGTGCAAGGCTTGGAGCTGGCAATCCCGTGCTCGGAATCTCGTCCTACGGCTCGACCGGATTCAGTCCAATCGGTGCGACGCCGGCCGAAGTTCGCTCCCCGGGCAACTACGGGCCCCTCACCCCACCAGCCGAGCTCGCAAGTTTCGGCAATGGCACCATTCCCTCCACCGCGCTGGCACCAATCGGTGTTGACGAGCACCGGCTCTGGTCCCCGGCCGCCCAGTCATTCCAGCAGTTGAATGCTGCAGCCCGAGCAGAGGGCATCAATATCGGGGTGACCGATTCATACCGCTCGATCGAGGGCCAGCGAGCGGTCGCCGCCGAGAAGGGCTTGTATAGCCAGGGCGGATTGGCCGCTACTCCGGGCACCAGCAATCACGGCTGGGGCATGGCTCTGGACCTTGACCTAGACAGCGATGCACAGGCTTGGATGCGAGCAAATGGTCCCCGCTTCGGCTTTGTCGAAGATGTGCCTCGTGAACCCTGGCATTGGACCTATCGCCCGGCCAGTCTCTAAGTCAGCTGCCTGTCTTCTGGTTAGCAAGCTGGTTACGTGATCGTACGAAACGTCCGCTCGATGCTGGTCGCTGTTTCCTCTTCGATGCCGGCCTCCTCAGCGAACCGAGACCATTGCTGGACCGCTCCATCCACGCGATCAATCACTGGGCCCGCCTCAGCATTGGACAGGTTCGCTCCGACTCCGAGGCTCAGCAAATCCGAACGCTCGAACAGGTCTCGCTTGGCGTTGATGCTCATCTGATGGGTGCTAGTCCAAGCCCCGGCAGGGTTGTAGGAATAGGTGACGTCATAGGCCGGCGACAGCGACCAGGCACCGGTTTGCTCCATCAGGAACGCAATGTTCTTGGTGTGGTCATCCTGGTTTCGAGCAATGACATTGAACACGGCTCGGCGAAACTGCTCCTCTAACTCCAGCCGACTTAAGCCCAGTCGACGCATGACCTGTAGGGCCTGTTCATAGCCATGCGCTCCTGCTTGGTTGAAGTCGAAGTGGGCCATGGCGGCGAGGGTCTGCATGTGCAATCGGTTTCCGTCCGGACGGTCAAAGCGTTCGGTCATGAAATGGGCCCGGCCACCTTCTTCCAACAATCGACACCGGCTCATCGTGAGCCCGGCCTCCTTGGCCATTAGCGAATAGGCGAATTCGATTCGACCAAAGCCGCTTGGATCAGCCAACTCCTTGTCACGGTTGCCAGAGACTCCATCGAATTTTAGCAACCAATGGGTGAACCCCTCAGGAAGATCAAGCTGGCCTGACCTCACTTCACCCGTTTGCTCATTCCAGCCGATAACGGCCTTGGCCCGCGCTCCACCAGCCGAGGTGCCAACCTGAATAATGGCGCTGAGGTCGACCTCATCCAGCTCGGCTGAAGTCGATTCAGAGCGCAGATGAAGTTGCTCCTTGCTGGCGAGCGCAAGCGATACCAGGTCCACCAGTCTAGCGATGTCCAATTGTCGGCTCGGGGCAGCCTCGTTCCCAAGTGCGGGCTTGAACTCAAGTGCCCCCATTCCGCGGGATCCGACATAGCCGAGACGTTCGATTGGGCTGAACCCCACGGCTGTCCTGCCTTGAGCAGCCAGCCACCGGTCGATCAGGATGTTGCCAAACTTGTCGGGCAAGACATCGGCCAGCATTCCGGGCAGGCCAAGATAGGTCTGGCGACTGAGTTCGGGAAAGGAGTAGATCGTTTCCCCTAGTGGCATGGTCAGAGGAGCAAGTTGAATACCGCTCTTCTGGAAGTTCCTTTCATACTCAAAGGCTGCCAGGTCCCGCGTTGGATCCCAGGAGACGGCCCCGATTGTTCGACCCCACATCCGGACCTCGGCGACCTCCACTGCGGCCATCAGCTCTCGCCCCAGGCCCATGACGACATCGCTGCTTCATTGGAACGACCCTCTCGACCCGTGGCTCGTTGTCGAGCATTACCCCGTTCGCGGAGCAGCTGCATTGGGCTGACGCCGGGATCAGGGAGAAAGGCTTCCAAGTTCTCCAGGCGATCCAGGACGCGCAAGACGGCAACCAGCGTGCTCAGGGAGAAGTCCTTTCCCCTCTCGACGTTGGAGATTGTGGCAGTCCGCAGTCCAGCTTCTCTTCCCACCACGGCTTGGGTTAGATTCTGGTTCAACCGTTCTTGACGCAGGCGCTGGCCGATCTCTTGGACGATTCGTTGATCTGACCATTCGTGATTCACGACAACTCCTTAGTGATCCTGACGTCGGTTCACCTATGTTATACGCTATACCGTATTATGTCTAGGGCAGAGCAATGTATTATACGTTTAAGCGTATACTCCGTAGCTCTTGTCAAGTCTTGACGATGACAGTTGTGGTGACAACCCTTCCCCGAGTCGAATACACCGTTCTCCACGAAGTGCTGATCACAGCTTTCCGTAGCAGCAGAGCTAGACGCTCAATGAAGTCCCGGTCGCTTGGTCCGAAGAGGAGTCCGAAGAGCTCGAAATCGGCCGCATACTCGGCTCTGTTTCTAACGATCGATAAAGGAATGTTATCGGGCGCCAGGATTGCAGTCCGACAAACCAGAACAGTGTTCTTCAGACTCCAAGCTAGCCAATACTCGGATCGGTAGAGATTTGCCGTCAGAAGCCTGAACTAAGGATAGGAAACGATATGACCCAAGCCCAGCTTGGCTAAGGCTGCCCTGTACTTCGGAACGCCACGAGAAGCGTCATCGGTCGTTTCGACCCGGGGAGTTCCGTCAGGAAGACCTCTACGGATCTTGGCCCGGTACCAGCCTGCTTCCGCCAAATCGGCAAGATTCGCCCAATACTCACCGAATGATGCCGCAAGGAGGGTGAAGGGGTCATCAACTGCATGCGCGTCGTAGCCCCAAACCCTGCCCGCCACCCCCTCTTCCTCAGCTTCAACTACCACCAACTGACCAGCCGCTACCTGGATACAAACAATCTTGTGATCCTGCGGGCCCTCGCTCAAAGGACCCAACTTCTCAAGGAACTCGTAGTGGTCTTGAAACCCGTCTCTCTGAGTAGCAGTCTCCTCACCCAGTCCGCCAGGGGTTATCCAATGGTTTGATCCCAGTGGAAGACCACCGCCACAGAACCGATACAAGGTCTTCAGTTCCGCGGGCAACTCATATCCGAGGTCTTGTGCTGCTGCTGCCAGCTCTTCCTCGGTGGCTGGCGGCGGCAGAGTCGGATCAAGTCCAGTTCCAGTAAATGCTGCTGTCTGGAAGCGTTTCACGTTGGTGATGAGATCTGGATGGCCAGGCATTAGGTACAGGATGATCCAAGACAGAGGGTGGGGGCAAGATGATGAAACGGAAGGTCATTTAGGAGTCCGTCGTCGCCGAGTAACGGGATTTCTTCCAAGGGTGCAGGTATTGACAAGAACCACTCGTTGTCATCCACATGACACCTGGCATAGAAGGAGCCGAGTTCTCGGCCGGAGTCCTTATTGTGTTCGGCGTTGATGATGCGTAGGTGCGGAAGCGGGGTCTGAGGTTCGAGTGCGCGGTTGGTGGGTCCACCCTGGTTGGTGGCTTTCCAAGGATACTCATCACAATTGTCTGTCTGGCGGTCATCAGGTTCGCAGTAGTAAGGGCTGGATGTATACCAATCACCAAGTGAGCGGCCTTGCCAACGTTTCAGTGGTATCCACTCTCTGTTCCCGGTAGGACCGTTGACCAGATTATCTGGGGCTTCGAGGGGTGAATCGTGAAATGGCAGCTGGGATGTTTCCGCGGGCGTGCCATAGACAGCCTCACTCATATGCTGGGTAGCCTGATAAATCGGCTTGGATCCCCTCTTGGATGTGGACCTCGGATTGGTTCTCCCCGCAGGCACAATAATGCTGATACCCGTGCAAGCATGAGCAGCATCCTTGTATAGGTTTGGGCCCCAACCTGGCATGAGATTCAGGACAGTTTCTGTCGTCACCACTGTGAGACAAGTTGTTAGAGCGGTCTTGCCGATGTTTCTAACCAACTCTTCCCACCTTGATGGATCCCCGGACCAGTCGTCAGGAATCTCTGGAATAGTTGGTAACGCTTGATTCAACATCAACTGGATTGCTTCGTCTTCTCCAGCGATCGAGGGGTTCCCACTGCCGTCAATTTCTATCCGTGGTGGGTCTGCTTCCAAGATGTCACTGAAATTCTCAACCAGCCTTCTTCCTCACTAGCCCCTGGCGCCAAAGTCGAGTCCAGGCCGGTTCCCGCGAACGCGGCTTTCTGGAAGCGGAGCACGTTGTCAACGAGATCCTCAGGAAGAGGCCGGGTAACCATCAGCTGCAACTCTCACCCAGGAAGATGGTTGGTATGAGGTGATGCATCGGTAGATCCTCCAAGGGCCCAGCGCCGGGTATCAACGGTATCAACGCCAATGGGGTGGGGATCGACATGAACCACTCTTCATCGTCGACGTGACACACATTGTAGAACGCTCCCAGCTCGCTGCCGGAAGCTTGGTTGTGACTCTTGTTGATAATCCTCAGGTGCGGTAACGGGCTTTGAGGCGCACCGGCCCGGTTCGTTGGTCCACCTTGATTGGTTGCCCACCACGGGTACTCATCGCAGTTATTGTCGGAATTCGTGACCTTGCAGTCATACGGCGGGAGTGTGTACCACGCTGGCTTCGGCCTTGGACGGGCTTGCCATCTCTCCAGAAGCAACCACGACACCGTTCCAGGCTGGCCATTCACCACTCCCGGGGCAGCGCGTGTTCACGCTCCTACGACCGAAGCGGAGTTCTCAGGGATAGGCAGCGATATGGCTGAGCCCAAGGCGAGCGAGATCAGCTACATACTTCGGATACGACTCGACCTCTTCAATAGCCTCGATCGACACCGACCCAGGAGGCCATTCGACAGCCTTGTACCAACCGGCTTCCGCGAGCTGCGCCAGATTGGACCAATACTCACCCATCGAAGACGCCAGCAGTGTCCAGGGATCTCCGATTCCCTGTCCGAAAAAGCTCCATACCCTGCCCGGAGCCAAGGCACTGTCAACCTCAACCATCACCTGGTCTGAGTCGGTGCCCTGGCAATAGACCACGTTTCTGGCCCCAGGGCCTTCATTGAGCGGCCCAGGTGTATCAGCGAGAATGTCACGAAACGCGAATTCGTCTCTGTCCCAAAGCTCAGGAAGCTGCCTGACGGGATACCAAGAACGCACCCCCAGCGGGCGACCTCCGCCACAGAAACGGTACAGGGTCTTCAAGTCTTCAGGCAATTGGAACCCCAATTGCTGTTCGACCTCTACTAGTTCTTCTTCTGTAGCTGGTGGGGGCAGGGTTGGGTCAAGCCCTGTTCCAGCAAACGCTGCTTTCTGGAAGCGGAGCACATTCTCAATCAGATCAGGATGGTCACTCATCGTTAACAGTCTGGCCCGATGAACATGGTCGAGCAAGACTATTCACCCGACACTCTCGGGCCTCAGCTCAACTCAAGTCGGGCGGATCATCCAGGTGGACAACCAGCTTCGGCACAGCCGCCACCACCAGGCCAATGAGCAGCAGAAGCACCCCAGCCGTGGTGACAACAATTCGAGGGCCGTACAAGTCGGACAATCTGGTCTGGATCAAAGCACCAGTTGGATACGAACCAGTGAAGGTCATGATGCGGGTTGCCATGACCCGGCCTCGGATCCGGTCGGCCACGATGGATTGTGTTGCCGTATTGCTGGTTGCCACCAGGGTGAGAAAGGCCATGCCCGCTGCCAGCAGCCCGATGGCTCCCTGGATCGGTGATGCTGAGCTACCGAAGACGATCACCGCAACTCCATAGAGGGGCAAGGCCACCCGGGTAACGGTAGCCCGCGACAAGTCACCGAAAACTCCGGACACGATGGGTACGGCCAGGATCGAACCAGTACCGAGCAAGGCAGTCAGCACACCGAGCGCCCAGGGTTCAACCTCGTACACCTGCTTGGCGAATACCACCACAAAGCTGACAATGGGATAGCCGAGAAAGGCCACCACCGAAGCAATCCCGATGGCAGCCATGATTCCGGGTTGGCCTCGCACATAGTGGATGGACTCAACGAATCCTTTGATGATCGGGTGGCGCTGACGGGTCGCGGTCGTTGTTGTGGCCTTGATGAAGAACAAGGCCAACAGGACCGCACCGAAGCTCAGCGCGTTGATGCCAAATGCAGCACCAGGGCCAACCACGGCAATGAGTGCCCCGCCAACCGCTGGGCCAAGGGCGCGCGAGACATTGAACTGGAGACTGTTGAGCGAGATGGCTGAGGCCAAGTCTTCATTGGGAACCAGGGTCGGGATGAACGACTGCCAGGTCGGAAGAGTGAATCCCCCGATCACCCCGCTAAGGGCGGCAAGGGCCACGATTGCGCCCGGGTCTCGAACGCCACTGCGGTAGGCGAAGTACAACAGCCCAGCGGCGAAGGCAGCCGCGGTCTGTCCAACCATGAGCACAACTCGCCGATCGAACCGGTCAGCGAAGTTGCCGGCGATAGGCCCCAGAATCATGACCGGGAAGAGGGTGGCGAACGCGGCCAGACCGACCCAGGATGCCTCATTGGTTATTTCCAATAAGACATAGGGGATGGTCAGGTTCTGAAGCCAGGTCCCCGAATTGGAGACGAGGGCTCCAAGCCAGAAACGTTTGAAGCTCTGATGCTTGAACGCCCGCATTCCATGGGCCAAGCCGGATTGAGGCGGGTGCGAATTCAATGCTTCTGACTGGTCAGCGCGCATCCAACCAGTCGACGATGGCCGGACCGATCTCGTGCGGACTGTCTTCCTGGATGAAGTGGCTACCGCTCACCGTTACTTCTGTCTGGTTGGGCCAGGTTCGACAAAACTCACGCTGCGGCCCAGTCAGAATTGTCCCCGGATCAGCGTTGATGAACAGCTTGGGAACCTCGCTGGTCGAGAGCCAGTCTCCATAGCCCTGAACGATCTCGACCACATCGGCTGGATGACCCTCCAACGGGATCTCCCGGGGCCAGGTCAAGGTTGGGCGACGGTCATCTCGTTCCAGGAACGGGCGCCGGTATTCGTCGTGCTCCTCATCGCTCAAGCCACGCAGCACCGATGCTGGAAGGATGGCTTCAACGAACAGGTTCTTGTCCATCACTAGTCCCTCACCAGCCTCAGACCGCATGGCTCTGAAGATATCAGTGGCAGCTTCGGGCCAAGCCTGCCACGCCATGGGCTGCACGATGGATTCCATGTAGGCGATCCCGGCGACTCGATCCTGGTTGCGCTTGGCCCAGTCGAATCCGAGGGCCGATCCCCAGTCGTGGACAACGAGTGTCACCGAATCACCCAGGTCCAACTGGCCAAGGAGCGCGTCCAAGTACTCCCGATGGTGAACGAAGCGGTACGAGTCAGGACCAGTGTCAGCCAGCTTCTCCGAGTCGCCTTGCCCGATCAGGTCCGGGGCGATGCAGCGATAGTTGGCACTGAGGTGGGGGATGATGTTTCGCCACAAGTACGACGAGGTTGGGTTGCCGTGGAGGAACACAATCGGGTCACCCTCCCCCGCCTCGTGGTATGCCATCTGCTTGCCAAGCACCGTCACATAGGACTTGGACAGAGGTGTAGTGCTGAAGGGTGAGGTATTGCTCGAGTCAGTTCCCATAGCTCTGGCTTACTGTCCCTTGACCCCGAATGTCAAAACTGATGACGACGACAGCGAATGTGGTCCTACTGCTCTGGGTGGGCAGCAGCTCTGGATGGACAATAGATGGATCAGCAAACAACCATCTCTGAAAGGCATCGCCTGTGAAGAACCGACCAAAGATCTCCGACATCATGACCGCCGACCCCGATTGGGTGCATACAGCGCAGCCGATTTCGGAGGTCTATGACATGTTCCAGCAAAAGAGCTACCACCATGTGCCCGTGCTGGATGGTCGCAGGCCAGTCGGCATGATCTCCGCCAGTGACATCCTGAGCCTGGTTTATGACATCGACAGTGGTGATGACCGCATGCTCCGAACCTTCTTGGACATCCAGTTCAATATCGAGGATGCCATGTCGAGCAAGCTCGTCACCGTTACCACTGATGCCAAGGTACGAGAAGTCGCTAACGCCATGTCATCGGGATCCATCCATTCCGTCCTCGTTGTTGATGGTGAGGGAAACCTGGAAGGCATCGTGACCAGCACCGACCTGATCCGTTTGCTGGGGGAACTGCTCTAGCAAGCTCCCGAACAGCAGACGCTGGCAGCCAGGGGTTCGCCTACTGCTCTTCCACCTCATCGTCCTTGAGTGAATACAGGGTGATCTCGGTGTCTTTGTCGACGATGAGGCCAGGCTCGGGGGTTTGGCCAACGACAATCCAGTTGCGGTCCCACAACAGTCGGCGACCTTCCCCTGACGCGTCCTCTTCGGACAAGTTGCGAAGCCCTGCAAACTGCATGGTGTCCTGGGCCAGCTGATGGTCAAGGCCCATCACGTTAGGAACCTCGATCCCGTCGATGGGTGGAGGATCTGTCGTTGTTGTTGCGGGCTCGGAGGTTGTCGTTGTCTGCTTCGAGGTCGTCGTTGTTCGCTGGGATTCGGTGGTATTGGAAGCCCCCTGGTTGGAATCACCGGACCCAGGGCCGCCGGAATCACTGTCATCCGTGCCGTCGGTGTCACTGGCTTCATCGGAGCTACCGGATGAACCGGAGCCATCTCCTGACACCAGGGCGGCAGTCAAAGCGATCTCGGCCATCTCCTCACTCACGCCACACCGGTCACCGAGCGCGTCCGCAGCAATATCGGGCCGGACAATGGGCATGGCCTTGAGGCATTCTTCGCTACTAACAAAGCCGGAATAGTCCTGGGCTGAGCCACTGCATGCGCTGGCCAACAAGACCCCACTGAGCATGACCGCGAGCAGACGGCACCATCGTGTCACGATCACAACAGAACCATCACTTGAGCATCCAGTCGAACAGGACCGTGTCAAAGGCTCGCGAGAGTCGCACCATTGCGCAGAGCATAGACAAAGACCCTTCCACTCTCCGCATCGCCATGCTAGTCTACTTTTATGGCGCCTACAAAGACGACAACTCTACGAGTTCCGAACGAGCTCCGGAACGAAATCGCCCGAATTGCCGAGGAGCGAGGCAGCAGCATGGTCGAGGTCGTCAGCGATGCCATTCATCGCCTCGAACGCGACGACTGGTGGGTTTCGGTTCACACCGCACTTGACGACATGTCTCCTTCTGCCAGCAAGTCCTACGAAGACGAAACCCAGAAATTGGACCGGACATCGCCAGATGGTCTCTGAGGGTCGAGAACGAGGCGATATCTGGTTAGCGGACTTCGGAAGCGACCCGACCGATCCCGAGCAAGCCTTCTTTCGCCCGGCCATCATCGTTTCCCACAATCGCCTCCACCACCCAAGGCTTCAGATGGTGATCGTCATTCCCGGCACGTCGACCATCCGAAAATTGCCTCTCCACACCGTTGTCGAACCGGATGCCGAGAATGGCCTCGACACCAAGACGGCCTTCCAAGTCGAGCAGGTACGAGCGATCTCGGTTCGACGGCTTATTGACCACCTCGGTCGGCTTGACTCATCCAATCAAGAGCAATTGGATGGGATCCTGCGCAACGCACTTGATCTCTAGCAGAGCGCCAGCAGGGTCCTAGCCGACCAGTGGGAAGCGATCGTCGTTGGCGATGGGCTCGCCAACAACGAGGTTGAGTGCTTCGAACGGCGGCGACACCTCCCAGGGGCGCTGGCCGAACGTCGCGTCATCGCCGATCCAGCGCAGACTCACTGCTCGACGCCTGGTCCTGAGCTGATTGCCAGGAGCATCATGCAAGGTCCGGTAGTGGAAAGCGATGATGTCGCCGGGCTCGACATCCCAAGCAAGAACCTCGTGCTGGTCGAGTTCTGCGTCTAGGTCGGGCACAAGCTCAAAGGTTCGGCCGTCCCGGACATCAATATCGTCAGCCACATAGGGCACATGATCAGCAAAACGGCGAGGCACGAACCAACGACCCCACTGGTGTGAGCCGGCCACGAAGCGCATTCCACCACCTCGAGGGACTGGATCAAGGGCAATCCAGAAACTGACGTTCTGATCACCGTCCACGCAGTAGTAGGGCTGGTCGTGGTGCCAGGGTGTTCGAGCCGTGGTCCCAGGTTCCTTCACCAAGACGTGCTCATGAAAGAGCCTGACTTCGGATGACTGCATCAGCTGACCAGCCAGCTTGGCCAGGCCACTGTCGAAGATCACCGACTGGTACTCCGGGACCTCGGGCCAGGTCACATAATCACTCCAGAATCCAACGACTTCACCATCATCGTCTGGTACTTCGGCACTGAATCCGTGGGCCCACTTGCTGGGATTCTGCCGGTTGTAATCGACTCCGGCGGCTAGCAACTCCAGCCAGTTGGGGTCGACCCGCTGCCTGAGCACGATGACTCCATCGCGAGCAAAGTCTTCGACTTCCGACTGGCTGATGCCGTCGTGTATCGGGATTCTGACCTGTCCCCTGGGACTGCGTTCACTTGCCACCATGAAGAAACGATACCGCCCGCGTCATCTGCTAGCGGGTTACTTGCCTGCGAGCACGACCGTGTAACCCTCGGGTCCGCATAGCCAGATCTCTCGATGGTGAGCCAGTGGATTCTCCATCGGACCATCCAGAACTGCGACTCCATGAGTCTCGACTCGCCCAACCGCACCATCAAAGTCGTCGACTCCGAACCAGAGAAGTACTCCGTTTCCTCGGCTGGCATCCTCGACATTGCCGAGGTGAGGATGCTCGTGCATGTCCCATTCATGCAGCTGCATCAGCACAGTGTCGCCGTCCATCAGCATCTCGTACTCCTTGCCGCCATGGCCTGACGTCATTCCGACCACGTCTTGAAACCAGCGCGAGCCAGCTTCGACATCATGAAGGACCACCATTGGCTGGGAGCGAATCATGGGAGCAACCCTAGTACACGCGTTTAGAAGATGATCTTGGAGGCGGTCTCGCCCAAGAGCTGGACCCGGCCTTCGATGTGGCCATTTGCTGGAAGGTGGATGGTCAAGCCGTCGACCCCTCGGGCCATGTCGGACTCGAGTTTCTCGCCAACGGTGTCTGAGTCACCGAAGATGAAGATGCCCATGATGAACTCGCGGTCGGCGTCGCTCATCGAATCCAACGATGCCCCGCTCGCTGCCAAGAATGCGTCGAGGTCACCGAGTGCTTCTTCCATTGTTGGGGCGATCAAAACTGTTCGTTGCCACGACACCGTGATCTCGCTTCGGTCCCGGCCAAGCCGCTCACAATGAGCGTCGAGGGCATCCAGCTTGCGCTGCACGTCTTCGGGAGCAATTCCCGTCAGGTTCGATTCGTCGGCGTATTGAGCGACCATGCGAAGAGTCTTTTTCTCGCCGCCTCCACCAATCATGATCGGAATCTTGCCCAGGGGAGCTGGCTCATTGATGGCATCACTAACGGTGTAGTGCTTGCCGTCCAGTGACGGTCGTTCGCCAGCAAACATGCCCTTAACGATCTGGAGCGCTTCTTCCATCTTCTCGAATCGATCGGTGAAGGTTCCAAACTCAATGCCGAACGAGTCGTGCTCAAGCTCGAACCAGCCCGCCCCAATGCCGAGCTGAGCCCGGCCTCCCGAGACGATGTCCAGTGCGGTGACCGTCTTGGCCAGAATTGCCGGGTTGCGATAGGTGTTGCCGGTGACCAGTGCTCCGAGCCGGACTTTGGAGGTGTGCTGGGCGAGGGCAGACAGGAGGGTGTAGCACTCGATCATGGCGTGCTCGGGCGGGCCGAGCTGGGGTAGTTGATAGAAGTGATCCATCACCATGACCGTGTCGAAACCGGAGGCTTCAGCCTCCTTGGCTTGGCGAACCACGATGTCGAAGATGTCGGCGGATTCGGTATTGGGATAGGTGAAGTTTGGGATCTGGTAGCCAAGACGAGTCATGCAAGGGATTGAAACACTGTTCTAATCATATGTCAAGGTTCAACATCAGGGCAGCTCAAGGCGGCGGGCCGACGGCCTCCGTCTGCGAAGCCCCCAACCAGCCTCCGACACCACCAGCTCAACATCCAGCCCTCGACGCACAATCGCAGCCTCAACCGCAGCGATCGCCGCAGTCTCTTGTTCAGAAGTACGGCTCATGCGATTCTCATGGACCCGGTAGTCATACAGGCAACGCGGGATACACCTCGGAGTCGTGAGTTCGGTCATACGTAGATTCATGTCCCAGTCAATAGCCGACTCCAAATCCCCAACACCACCAGAAGCATCGAACAGTTCGGTGGTGAACATGCGGAGGGCGAAAACCATGTTGTCAACCAGGATCTGCATCGGCCGATACTCAATCCGATTCTTGGCATGTGGACCAACCACGACACCCTCATGGGAATGTCAAGGTAAATCGGCCCCACCTTGCTACCCAATTCTGGCCCCACCAAACAACCTCACTTACGACGAGCTGAAGCCAACCGGAACGACTCCGAACCAGTCTCAATAATGTGAGCATTAAACGTCACCCGATCAACAATCGCCGCCACCAACCTTGGGTCCTCAAACACCTGACCCCACTCACTGAACGGCAAATTCGAAGCCAACGCGATCGAAGCCCGCTCCTCCCGCTCAGTCAGAATCTGGAACACAAACTCCGCGCCACGAGCATCCAGTTTCACGTAACCAACCTCATCCAGGCACAACAAATCCAGGCGCCCATAACGGGCCACTAGCCGCGACAACTGCCGTTCATCAGCAGCTTCAGCCAACTCATTGGCCAACCCAGCAGCCGTCACATACCGAACCCGTTTCCCCATCGCGCAAGCCGCGAGGCCAAGCCCAATCAGAAGATGAGACTTCCCAGTCCCAGAATCACCTAGCAGCACAACCGGGTCACCAGCCACCAAATACTGGCCCCCAGCGAGTGTCGCGATCGTCGCTGGGTTCACCGTCGCAGCCGCCGCCATATCGAAATCCTCCAACCGCTTCAACCGCGGAAACTTCGCCTCCTTCACCCGCCTCTGCTTCATGCGCTCAACCCGAGCATCCACCTCATTGGCCAACAACTCCGCCAAAAACCCTAGATGCGTCATCCCCGACCGTTCCGCTTCAGCCGCCAAACGAACCGCGTCGGCTTTCAACGCGGGCAGCCTCAACCGCGTCGCAGCAGTCACCACAGAAACCTCAGCAGCAGTATCACTCATTGTCATAACATGTTCTCCAATAGTTGGTCATATCCAGCAAGAGTCGGGGTCCGCCGCACAATCTTGGTTCTGGTACCAATCGGAATCACCGGCGCGACCGTGTCCTCAGCAACCCGACGGGCCTCAATCAAAACCACTTGAGGGTCAACAGATCCAACGCTCAATGCTTGGCTCATTCCCGCCACCACAGCCTCAGCTGGCAGCCTCCGATGAATGAGGAGAATCTCGATCATTGCTTTAGTCCCGTCACGATCACCAAGCCTGCGTCGCGCTGTCGCCCAGAACTGTTCATGAATCGCCCCGAATGCGCCGCCCCTGCGGGCGGCATTCAGGGGCGATGCGCCCAGCATCGCCCCAGGCTTCAGCGCCAAAACTTCCAGATAGTGATCCAACGCCAGCACCTCGTCTCCTTTGCGGCCACGCGCATGTTCAGCAACTATGCAGGCTCCATCAAAAACACGGATCACTTCGGCACCAACTTTCACGTCCAGGCGGCGTCGAACCAGGCCGGCGGGTACTGAGTAGTGAACTGCTCGAACACTGACACGTGCTTTGGAATCGACTCGATGATTCGAGAGTGTTGAGGGATCGAACTCCTCGAGCGGCAGCGGTTGAAGCGCTGCTTGTTCAACAGTGAAGTCTTGGCCAATAGTTTGTCGACGGTGGCCAATAACCCGGTCGTCATCTGCCTCACATCCAGCAAGTATCAGCGCGTTGAGTTCCGCCAATGATTCAACAACCGGGACAGGGACGAGATGGCGGCGCCGGAATCTGCCGACTTCGCCTTCAACTCCGCCTTTCTCATGAGCCCCTTTGATGCCTGGTCGGCAGAAGAAACTCTCGAACCCGTAATGCGATCGCAGCGCAACGAATCGGTCTGCCTCGATCCGGTCGCGGCCTTTCAACACCTTGGTGACGGCTGCTTTGAGGTTGTCATAGCGAACCGTTTTAGGGAACCCACCGAAGTGGTTGAAGGCTTGCACGTGTCCGTCGAGGAACACTTCCTGGGACTCACTCAGATAGGCGTGGGAGTAGGAACGGCCTGAGGCTGAGAGGCGCATCACGAACATTGATGCGCTAGTGAGTGTTCCATTCAGGTAGGCATAGATTTCTCCGAAGTCGACTTCAGCTTCTTCGCCTGGTTCGTGATCCTGGGGAACCATGACTTCAACAAGAGGTGCTTGTTGTTGGTCTCGAACGAACTTCACGTACTTGCGGACGGTGGATTGTCCAACGTCGGCACGGTGTTCGGTGATGAGTCGGAGCGTGTCAATAGCTGATTGCCGGTAATTGATAAAACTAACGCTACTACTTCGCCTCAGTCACAGGCGGATTAATCCACACCCGCTCAGGAACCAACGGCGGCACAGGACGACCACCCGGGAACCGCTCAGGATACTCCTCAAACGCCTGATCCAACGTGGCCTGACGAGCACGACTAATAGCCTGCCCGCGACCAGCATGACGATCCGCTGGCGTCAACAAACCAATCCCGGTGTGATGATGCTCATGGTTGTACCAGTTGACGAAACTCTCACAATGCTGCATCGCGTCCTCGATTGTCTCATAGCTTCCAGGCCAATCCGAGCGGTACTTCATGGTCTTGAACCCCGCCTCAGCGTGGGGATTGTCATTGGACACACGGGGCCGTGACAGGGACCGGCGGACACCCAGAACATCGTACAAATCCGCCAGCGTCTGAGACGTCATCTGAGCCCCACGATCGGAATGAATTGTCAACTGATGCTCCGCAACGTTCTCCCAGCCGCAGGTCACCGTGATCAAATTCTCCGCTACCTCCGCGGTTTCAGCCTTGTCAATTGTCCAGCCCACAATCTTACGTGACCACAAATCATAGATCACATACATGTAGAACCATACGCCCCTGGATGGCCCCGCGAGGCGGGTGATATCCCAGCACCAAACCTGGTTCGGTGCAGTCGCAACAACCCTAGGTCTACCAGCCTTATCACGGGTCCCGGATTGGCGTCGTTCCCCAGTCAGGTCCTGCTCTGCGAGAATTCTGTGCATAGTCCTGGGCGAACACAAATAGGTGTTTTCGTCCAGCAGGGTGGCCCATGCTTCAGTCACGCCAACATCGCAGAAACGCGGTGAGCAAAGAACGTCCAGCACCTTTCGTTTTTCTTCTTCGGTGAGTTTCGCTGGATGCGGTTTTGGTGGTCCTTCCCTGGCCCGCGATTTCCGTTCCCGGGCATCGCCGCGCTGATCTTGGCAGTGATGGCGCCACGGTCGTTCATGAATTCCGAAGGCCCGGCAGGCTTGTGTGCGGCCGATTCTTGGTTCCCAGGCAATGACACCGTTCATTGATGGGTGGTGGCCTATTCCTGATGCGGGCTGCCCGTGTTTTTGGCGTGCAGCCCTAAAACTTTTCCCTGGGCCTCGACGAGTTCTTCGAGGAGGTTGACCCGGTCAGTGGCTTTTGCGAGTTTCTTCTCAGCTGTGGCCAACTGTTTGGCTAGTTTGGTGTCGGCTGGGGTTCGTTTTGGTCTGCTCATCTGGTTTTCGCGTTTCCAGCGGGACACGTTTTGTTGGTAGGTGCCCCATTTTCGTAGGACGATCCCGCGTTCGGTTGGGGTGGTGGCTTGATCGTAGTCGGCGATGATCTGGGCCTTCTCGTTTCTGGTGAATCGCCCCCGTTTTGTGGGGTGTACTTGGGTTGATATTGTGGTTGTCATGGTGCTCCTTTCAGGAGCGATTGGACCGGCAACCCTCAGTATGACGCCCTACGGCATGTGCTCGGTGAAGATCACCCATTCGGTGTCAAAACGCTCCGAGCGAGCCAACGAATTCGCTACGAGTTTGTTGGCGCAAGCGGTCTCGGACAAGTCAGCCAAGTCGGGCCCAGGGACTAGGACTTGGACACACTGAGGATTGATCAAAAGGTTCGTGTCCCCCGAAGCGTGGGCATGCACGTCCCCTGGATGCCAGAAATCCCAATCCACATCACCCATCGTCGAACCACCGCTACACCCGGTGTCGAGTCCCGCGTAGCTCCCATCATCCGCTGCGACCTCCAAGCGAACCGTCGCGCACGGATACTGACCAGTCGAGAACTGGACAACCGACGCCGGATCGGAGCCGTCTTGATTGATACTGGTACCCACCGTGGTCACCGAGTACGTCGAGTCGACCAACACCGCCGTCGACAACTGAATGGAACGACTGTCCCCATCAATCGTCACCTCAAAAGGCGCAATCACCACTTCTCGTTCGTCGAGCGTGCCATAGCCAGAGCCCGTAACCAAGTATCCGTCGACGCACGCCGGATCCACCTCAACACGGAAAGACTGGCCAGCATCATTCGGATCAAGAACCGTTCCAACACATACATCAGTGCCGAAGCCGTGAATCCCATAGCCCCCGAAGAAATCTGTATCCGTTATGCCCGTTCTGATCTGAACGTCGATGGCATCGCCAACCGCAGCGCCAGCGAATCCAACACCATTGGAAGTGATACCGATCACCCCCAGAACACTTGCCGCGCCGATCTGGAACTGTCGTCTATGCCGCATCATGGGGCAAACGTATCGACCCAGAATTCTGCCGTCAATCCGAACAAGCAAAGAAGCAACAGCCCAAGGTGTTTCGATGACAGGAAGATCAGGTCCAGCTGCGACTGACGGGGAAACAGCAACGCCATCCAATTGCGGCTTGGAGTCCGAGACCGCCAAATGCTGGCCAAACCACTGTCCACCTGCCAATCTAGAGGCGAGATGACTAGCAGTAAGTGGGATAAACGCCAAGAGCAGACTCGAGCCAAGGTTCTGTTGGCGGCACGAGAGTTGATCTGCCAAGACGGGCTCGATGGCTTGTCTATACGAAAGTTGGCGACGTCGGCAGGGGTAGCCGTTGGCACCATCTACAACCAGTTCGGCGACCGTGCCGGAGTCCTGATGGCCATGGTCCGAGACGGCCTTGAAGCTCTCGCTGACACGCTCGATCCCGACCTCAGCACCCAGCCGTTGGATGCCACTCGCTCACTCATGACCGCCCTCCTTGATCGATACGAGGACGAAGAAGAGATCTGGCGACCGGTCTTTCTCGCTCTTAAATCCGAACCAGGGGATCATGGCCTTGGAGTCAGTGGCGACCGACTTCGGTCCTTCATGCTGGCCGACCTCGTCGTCGCCGAGGAGCAGGGCATGTTTGAAGGCCCGATTGATATCGAGCTCCTGGCCGACCATCTCCTCGATGCTCAAATCGCCCTGCTCGTTCAGTGGGCATTCGGCACCATCTCCATTGAACAGTTCCGAGAGCGCTCCACCCGTTCCTTAGAACTCGCACTTGCTGCAGTTCTCGCGCCTCCCCATCGAGCTCGTGCCCTGGGCCGAGCCAAGATCACGTGACATGGGGCGAGAGTCAACGCAAGCCGACTCATGGACAGATTAGTCACGGACCGGCCCTCTCAGTCAGCCAACTCAGCGGCCCGACGCAGGTCCTTTGGCCGGCCAGCGGCCAAGCGCATGGTAATGAGATCTGGTTTCGATACATAGTTGATTCGAACACCGTTGACCTCACACGACTCGGCTCGACCCATGAATTGCCGAACATCAAGCGTGCCCCACGGAAGTGACGGGGTACAGCAGTCTCCTGACACCTGAACCGATCGAAAGTTCACCTTGGGCAAGCCAAAGGCTGCGGGGCCGCAGGTCACGGATCGACCATCGTCATCGGACAACGACGCGTCAACACCGGCGAAGGCAGTGACCATGCCCGCGACCTCATCCTCATTGCCCAACCAGAGTAGATCGAGGTCGCCAGTCAGCTCCAGCGATCCATGGAGGATTCCGGCAACCTGGCCAATGACTACTGCCTTCACTCCAGCCCGATCAAGCGAACCCAGCAACGGGAGCGGGTCAAATCCAATGGCGTCATCACAGTCAATAGTGCCGATGATGTCATCAGCACTTTCGTGAGTCTGCCCGCTGGGTTCCCGATTCTCCGTCGCTCGTGCGATTCGCAGAAGGGCTATTCGCAGTCGTTCCTGCGGCAGATTGATCACGGCTCAGCTTATTTGCAAGCGAGCCGGTTGGGTGAACAGGTCATAGCCAAGCACGATGTTGGTGGTGGCCAATGAGTCAGGTGCAACAACCTTGATCTTCACGACGACACCAGCAGACAACGTCTGGCTGACCGATCCAAAGTTCATCTGCACCACACCAGGTCCGCCAGGTGAACTACCGCCTGACCAGGTGTCGGATCCAACCGTGACGCATCCGGGGTCGCAGAACTGCACTCGCGCCGCGATTCCAATGGTCTCTCCGCCATTGCCATCCTTCGCTCCCACCCAGATCCAGAACTCCATCAGGCCGCTCATCGTCTGGCCCGCGGGCAATGTCCATGTCCACTCCTGATACTTGGTTGGGTCCGAGGTACCAAGTCCAGTCCCATCCTTGGCCAAACCAAGGCCTGCTTCACTATCTCGGTCGGTGTCATAGTTGGGGAGGACGGATCCACTTGGACTAGTCGGCGACATGGCCAGCGAAGGACTCGAAGAAGTATTGCCGGAACCGGGATTGCCCAGATAGAGCGTCAAGGGCCCGACGGCCGTCGTTGTAGTTGTCGATGTTGTTGTTGTTGTAGTCGTCGGGCCAGTTGCAGTGGTTGTTGTAGTCGGGCCTGTTGCAGTGGTTGTTGTTGAGGTAGCTCGAGGGCTGGTTGTCGCTCGGGCCGTTGTACCTGTTCTGCTTGTCGTGGTGGACGAACCCGTCGAACCCAATTCCGTCGTCGCTGAGGTTGTCGCCCCAACACCATCAGTTGTCGTCGCTCCGGCTTGCAATGTCGAAACGGTTGTGGCCGAATCAGGGGTGGAGACGGAGGGACTCACTGTCGACCCAGTGGTCGGATCACCTGGCGTCGTCGCTGTCACTGCTTCTTCTTGTTCATCAATAAAGGCGAGACCATCTGTTGTCTCTGCAACAGGGCTGAGTGCCCCAGATACCGCGACAACCGCGACAGTGCCGGCTGTAAGAGCCGTTGATCCGACGGATGACAAGCTCATCCCGAGGCGAGAAACTGTCGGTAGTTCAAGAAGCCAACCAAGGAACCCTGCGTTCTTGCGCTCCCCAATACCGACCGCAAGAAAGGCCCGAACCACATCGGGGTCAAACTGTGTTCCCGAACATCGAACCAGCTCAGCCCGAGCGGCCTCTGACGACATGGGAGCTTTGTAGGCGCGAACAGAAGTGATGACATCGTAAGCATCTGCGACGGCAACTATCCGCCCGGCCAACGAGATCTCCTCAGCCACCAAACCATCGGGGTAGCCAGTCCCATCCCACCTCTCATGATGCTCACTTGCCGCCAGTAGCCACGGCCCCAGCCAGTCGTCCAGTCCGCCGAGAAGATCCCGAGCGGCTGCCGGATGGCTGCGAAGTGCCTCCCACTCAATGTCAGTAAGTGCTTCACGCTTGTTGAGAATCTCTTCCGGTACCGCCATCTTGCCGATGTCATGAAGCATTGCGCCCCACACCAATCGTTCGCGGTCCTTTGCACTCAGGCCAAGCTCAATCGCAATGAGTTCGCTGTAGGCCCGAACCCGCTCCGTATGGCCACGGGTGACCCGATCATGGCGTGACAAGGCGGTCACGAGTTCGAGGGCACAGATAGCCGCCTCGCCAACGTCGCTCGCATCGGTCAGCCTCTTCGAGCTAGCAGCGGTGTCAGGTTTGAAGCCCGATCGAAGCGCAACCCCATAGCGAGATGGCACACGGTCCGGAAAGACGAGGGCCAGATTGAAAAGGTAAGAAAGCGGGAGCAGGCGATTGCTTTGACGTTCAACTAACAGCGAGACCGATACGGCCACAACCAATGCCTGGGCAACCCAGATCATCAGTCCAAACAACCCGCCCGGAAGCCAGAATACCCCGGCGACCAGATGCACAACCCCCCACGAAACAACGACTGGCAGGAGGTACGCGAGGAGCCGAACCGCTGTCGCGACCCAGCGGACGGAGTGCCATCCCGCCTGCTCTGTCGCCCCTCGTGTCGGCTCGTGGTCCATCAACAGTTCCAATCGGCCAGAACAGTGCTCAACTTAGACACGCCTACTTGCGACGAGCATTCCAGATTTGGCTGGTGATAGTCCGAGGGCCCGTCCTCCCTCCCTAGATGCCCTAAGGTCCATTGAACGAAGGGGGCCATCCGTGGACATACGACCAGCCACCAGCGATGACCTGGACACGGTCATCTCTCTGACTCGCGCCTACCGGCGACAGCTGGCCGACTGGTCACCCGTCTACTTCAATCCTCGAAGTGGGGCCGACGAGAACCATGCCGCGTTCTTGGCCTTCCTTGTTGGCTCTGATCAACACTCAACCTCGGTGTTGACGAAAGATGACGAGGTCATCGGGTTCTTCGTCTTAATCGATCAAGGGATCCATCGGTGGGTTGATGACTTGAGCTTGTCAGTGCCGCAGCAGTGGGAGAACGCAATGCAAACGCTCAGCTCGCAAGTGAGCCCTCCATGGGTCACTTGCGTTTGCTCCTCTGATACCGATCGGCTTCATGGACTCCAGGCATCGGGCCTGAACCGCCTATCGACCTACTACTCCCGGATGCTCAATCCGGGCCAGATCACGGCCAAAAACCCGGGCCCGAAAGATACAGAAGCCTCCTTGCCAACGGACTACAAGCCGTCAGGCCCACGACACACATTCGGTGGTAGCTCTTTCTCACCTGAGGCGCCAGACGCACTCGTCATCGTCGACGAGGTTCATGGCTACGTGATCGGTTCACCCAGCGCGGAACCTCCGATCTATGACCCGGGTGGACCGACATGTGTGATTGATCAAGTCGTCGGTTCGAACCGGGCCCAGCTCATCGAACAAGCCGCTAGCAAGGCCGGACAGCGGGGTGACGCCCAGATCATCGTTGTCTGCGCCGAAGCCGATCAGGCACTGGAATCGGTCCTCCTCCATCTTGGCTTCAAGGCAGAGGTTCACCTGCTGGGGATCAACTAGTCAACACCCGCTACTCGATCCCCTCGCATACACGAAGAGGCTTTCGTGGCAAGGGCGGTGCTACGCAACAAGGTGTGTTCGGTCTGCCCCGGGTGGCGCTGGCGGCTTGCTCGGCCTTGGTGGTAGTTTGCCTACCGATATGAGTGGCTTTGAGAAAGAGAAATGACGTCTATTCCCACCCTTGAAACCAAGCGTATGATTTTGCGAGCACCGGTAGCCGATGATCAGGATGATTTTGTGTCCTTCCTGATGTCGGAGCGGGCGATTTATGCCGGCGGGACGCAAGATAGAGAAGAAGCCAAGGCCGAGTTTCAAGAAATGATTGATTTCTGGAATACCGCCGAGCTTGGCACCTTGACCATGGAGCGCAAAGACAATGGCTCGGCAATTGGCCATGTGGGCGGTCTCAAGCCCGAAGGCTGGCCGGAAACGGAAATTGGCTGGTCAATTTGGCGGGACGAGGATGAAGGAAAAGGGTTTGCCTCTGAAGCGGCCACCGCCGTATTGGATCATGCCTTTAACCGTCTCGGCTGGAAAACAGCCGTCAGCTATGTTGCACCTGATAACAAAAGGTCAATCGAGATGACCGAGCGCTTGGGTGCGCTGCTTGATCTCGATGCGGCCAAACCAGAAGGGCTGACCTGCCTCGTTTATCGCCACCTACACCCCGACGATGTCGGCGGTGATGGCGGCATGGAGGCTCACGCATGATGCCAACGCTTCACACAGGTCGTCTGCCACTGATTGCTCTTCCGGCACACCATACCGATGCGTTCTTTCTCGCTGAGCAACTCATCGACTGAACAGGCCGTTCAGCTCGCCATAGTCGACACCACCAACAAGGGAGTCACAGGAGCCGCTACCAAGAAGCTCGGTTGCAGCCGACTTCACCAAGGCGTAGGCGATCTGCGGGATAGCCATGCCGACACTGATCCGACGGGCCCCTGCTTCGACTGCCTGAGATACTGACAAGCCGCCGCCCCCCGTCATCACATTGAGGGGAACTGGAATCCGATCAGCCAAGAGCTTGATGGTTGCCGAGTCTCCGACACCGGGAACGAAGATGCCGTCGGCACCGGCATCGACAAGTGCGAGTGCTCGATCAATGGTGGTCTCCGACGTTCCATCATCAAGGCCAAACAGCACCGCATCGAGCCTTGCATTGATGAACAGGTCAAGGCCTTGCTCATCGGCAACCTCACGAACCCGAGCAATCCGGCCTTGCTGCTCATCAAGGGAGCGAAGCGCACCGCCGGGCATGCCGTCTTCAATATTGATGCCGACTGCCCCGGCGGCAATGACTTCTTGCATGGTGACGGTCAGTTCATCCAGAGTCTCGCCGTAGCCAGCCTCGATGTCCGCCGTCAGAGGAACCGTGGCCAGAGCAGTCATTCGCTGAAGGGCACCCATAGCCTCTTCCCTGCTCAACCCGCCGCCGTCTTGTCGTCCCAAGCTCCAGGCCACGCCCGCACTGGTGGTGCCGAGCGCCGAGGCCCCCGCCTTCTGAACAATCGCGAGCGACGCACCATCCCACACATTGGCTAGCACCAGTGGCTGCTCTTGGTGGAGTGAGCGAAAGAGCTTCGCCTTCTCGCTCAACTCTTGTCGGTCTTCATTGCTCATGGTGATTGTCATGGAGCAATCATGAAAGATCGGGGCTGTCATGGCTGGCGGGAATCGGCCAGCCCGGTCCTTGCCCGACGCGACCTGACCAACGCGACCTGACCAGACGCGAGCTAGCCGAGCGAGAGGGCGGCAGCGACTGCCTCCTCGATCACGCGACGCAGGCTTGGTTTCCCATTCGATTTTTGCCAACGGTTCAGTGCCACATCCAGAGCAGCTAGACAGATGGCGGCAGTGACCTCATCGCTGACCCGAACCTTGCGGCGCAGATCGGTAAGAGCGAAGGCCTTGGCTAATTCCGCCCGATCAATCTGATCCTGCTGGGCCGCAGCTCCCCAAATCTCTGACTCGGCGTAGATCAGTTTCAATCTTCGGAGAAAGAGGTCAATGTCCTCTCGGTCGGCCAGCGCCACCGAAACCGAATCCCGGAATGCTTCGACCACTGGTTGTCGTCCAAGTCGTTTTGCCAGCTCAGCATCAACGACGGGATCGCGCTCGTCCCACAGAACCAGGTTTTCCTTGGTTCCAAAGTGTCGATAGATCGTTGAAGCCGAAACCCCGGAAGTATCGGCGATGGCCTCAACCGGGGTGGCGTCATAGCCATCGGCCTCAAACATGGACACCGCAGTCCCTTGCACCAAACGCATGGCGGCCACCCGGTTGCGTTGACGTAGCGAGATCGTCCCAACCATGTATCTGACGATAGCCAAACCGGAAACCACAATCAATACGGAAGCAACTATTGACATGCGAGTGACTGTCAGTATTGTAGAAGTGTGCCAGATCCCCCAACTCCTCCCCCGGTGGGTCCTGCCACCCCGACCAAGCAGGCCACCCTGGCCGCGTCAGTCGCTCCGACCAAGACGGCCGCGCCGACCAAGACAACCGAACGCATCACCAACCTCGACGCCATCCGTGGCTTCGCCGTTCTCGGCATCCTGGCCATGAACGCGGTTTCCTATGGACTGAATGAAGCCGCCTACTTCAACCTGGACGCGGCAGGCGAGCAAACCTGGCTTGACTGGTTGGTTGGCGGTGCGGGAGAAATCTTCATCGACCAGAAGACCATGGGCCTCTTCTCCATGTTGTTCGGTGCTGGCATTGACCTGTTCGCTGACCGAACAGAAGCCAAGGGTGAGAAGAGTGCGTTCTGGTTCAGCATGTGGCGCAATCTGCTCCTGCTCGCTATCGGAGTCCTGCACGGCTTGCTGTGGGAGGGCGATGTGCTGCGGGTCTATGCCGTCTGCGCGCCCCTCTTGATCATGATGCGCCATCTCTCTACCAAGGTGTTGCTAGTCATCGGATCAGGTCTGGTTCTCTGGTCCGCGGTCGTCGCCGTCTTGACTCAAGGGCTTGTTCCCGGTAGCGGTGAAGGGCTCGGAGCTTATTGGCTTGTCAATCCGTCCGCTGACTACTCCGATGCCGTTGGCATCTTCCTGATCAATGACTTCTTCTCACGGGCTGCGGGAATGATGCTGATCGGGGTGGCCGTCTACCGGATGGGGGTATTGGACGGAACCCGCCCGGCTGCCTTCTATCGTCGGATGACCGTCATCGGACTGGGCGTTGGTCTCCCACTTGCCGCCGCAGGCCTGGCCCTACAGGTCGCCAGCGACTTCTCCCCCAACATCGCCTTGATTGGTGAAGCACCCAACACCATTGCCACCATCCCCATTGTCTTTGGTTATGTCGGTTTGATCTCCCTTTGGAACCAGAGGCAAGACACATGGCTGCATCAACGAATTCGGGCAGCCGGGCGGATGGCCCTAACCAACTATCTGACCCAGACCATCATCGGCATCACGGTCCTGCGAGGCGTCTTCGAGTTCGACTCTCTTGGCCGGGCTCAGATCTTCGGACTAGTCCTTGCCATCTGGGGTCTCCAAGTTACCTGGTCCAAGTGGTGGCTGAACCGTTTCAAGTTCGGCCCCTTCGAATGGGCCTGGCGCTGCGCCACCTACCGGAAACTTCAACCCATCCGCTGAGCGTGCCTAGCGGACGAGGACGGTTCCTAACAAGCGGTCGCCGTTGGCAATGCTGCGGAACGATCCCTCCGCTCCCGCATCGACGATTGCTACCTCGCCAACACCAGACTCCAGGGCACGGAAGGCTTCGGTGACCTTGGGGATCATGCCGCCTTGAATGACTCCTGACTCGATCAGGGCCTGCGCCTCTGAGGAAGTGATCTGTTCCAGACGGCTACCCAGATCGGCGATGTCTCTGAACACCGCCCCCACAGCAGTGGCAAGAACAAGTAGCTGGGCCTGCAAGGTCTGAGCGATCTGGATGACGGTGGTATCGGCATTGATGTTGTACACCTCTCCCCCGGCTCCAAGCCCGAGGGTGGCAATGACGGGAACCTGGCCCAGATCAAGAAGACCTCGCAGTAGCGAATCGTTGATCGACGAGACATCGCCAACCTCACCGAAGTCAATCGCTTCGGGGCCACCACCTTCGACCACAGTTGGTGGCCGACGAGAGGCCCGGATCAGGCCTCCCGAAACCCCGTGACACCCAAACGCAGGAATGCCAGACCCTTGCAACGAAGCGGTGAGTGCCACGTTGGCCCCACCGGCAATGGCTTGGCTGACAATGACCAGATCCTCGGGAGAAGTAATGCGCCGTCCAGCAATCTTCTTGGTTTCTCGCCCGAGGGCTGCTTGCAGAGCCGTGGTTTGTGGGCCACCGCCATGGAGAACGACCACCTGCCATCCATCACTCAACAGATCCCCAAGATTGCTGGCGAGACCCTGTCGTTGTTCGGAATCAAGAACAACATCGCCCCCGACCTTGACGACAGCAACCCGAGAGGCAGTCGCCCGAGAGACAACGCCCCGAGAGACGCTGGCCGAAGCAAGCACTAGGGCCACAACCCCGGAGCGTCAAGACCAAAGTGAGCCGGGTGACCGGTCATCAGATTGAACGACTGGATGGCTTGCCCAGCACCACCCTTGATCAGATTGTCGATAACCGAGGTCACCGCCAGGGTCCGCTGTCCGGTTGTCGGATCGATGCGAGTATCGATCCCGATCTCGACCCGAGCAGTTCCAGCAACGGCAACGACCTCGGCGGCCTGGCCCTTACCCATCACCCGCACCAGATCGTGCCCGTCGTAGTACTGGGTATACAGCTCTCTCACACTCTCGTCGCTGGCCCCGTCGGGCAGATCCAGCTGGGAGATGGACAAGATGCCCCGAGCCAACGGAGCCGAAACGGGGATGAAGTCCAAGGCAATTTCACCAGCTCCAGCCGATCGCAGGGTCTGCAAAATCTCGGCTCGGTGCTGGTGATTGAGCACCTTGTATGCCTTGAGGTTGTTCACTCGCACCGCGTGGTGGGTTCCCGCTTGGGGCCGAACGCCGGAGCCCGACGAGCCGGTCATGGCCACGGTGCGAACGGCTCCAGATTCGAGCAAGCCGGCATCGGCCAGCGGCAGCAATCCCATGGCGATGCCGGTGGCAAAACAGCCTGGGCTGGCCACGTAGCGGGCATCAGCAATGGCCGCGGCATTCAGCTCGGGCATGCCATAGACAAAGGTTCCAAGCCGTTCCGGGCATGGATGCTCGGGGGCATAGTCAGCCACATAGTCCTCAAGCTTGTTGAGGCGGAAGTCTCCCGAAAGGTCAATGATCTTCACATCCAGATCGAAGAGTTCCATGGCCACCCGGGCAGTGATTACATGGGGCATCGCCAGGAAGACGATGTCGGCACCGGCGGCGCATTCGGCCGGAGGAATATCTTCCAGGATCAAGTCCATGGCTGCGCCAGCCGAGCCAAGCGAGCGATGCACGTCCCCCAGCGACTCACCAATATGGTCCTTGGATGAAACTCGGATGACTGACACGTCGGGCCGGGGCAAGAGGTTGCGAAGTAGCTCGGCGGCGCCATAACCCGAGCCGCCAATAATTGCGACCTTCGTTGTTGAGTCAGCGGTCATTTCAATTCCCTTCCTGTCGCTTCACGATGAGTGCCACTCGTTGACCAATGGGAACCCCTCGTATGGGGAAAACAATGGCGGACCCTGGTTCGTCTACAACAAAATCTCGGAACGAGCTTGCACCACTCGTCGCAGTCTGAGTAGGGCCGTCCGACCCGTCGCGTCGCTCGGAGTTTTGGCGTCGATCCGGCCCACCAACTCGCTGACCATCCCCGACACGTCTATCGACTCCACCAACGCGTCGATTCAAGCAGGTGGTGAGAACATGACCGACGGGAAGCTCGGTGAAGTTCGCTACCTCATCATCAATGTGCAGCTCGAATCCGTCATCACAGCGGCGCATCACTTCGTGGATGACTGAATAGATGGGCACGTCGCCAGGTTTCGTTACCCCATCGACAAACGATGCGGCATCCGATTCGACGCCTTCTCCCGCGATCATCAGCCGGAGCTGGGTGTCGATGGCAGCGAGTCGAGACGGGTCGTTCTCACCGAAGGGACGGACCTTGCCCAGTTCAACCGTGAACGACTCCGCCCCGAATCGATAGCTGGTGTAGTAGGAAAATGTGCCAGCCGGAGCGTTGGACAACAACACCGCCTGAATTTCTGATGCCGCCAAGAACTCCATCTGGATGTCGGGCAGGTCAATACCAAACGGCAGGATGGCGAAACGTTCGTGAGCCGATGCTCGGATCGCCGTGTGCAAGTCATAATGCACTCGACGGCCACCACCGCCACCTTCACCGACGCCACCTTCAGGGCTGGCGCCGTCGAAGAAGCGTTCGACGTGGACTTCGATGACTGCTGCTCGGTCAGCTTCGAGTGAAGACCGCTGCTCATGAATGCCGTTGAAGATCCGGTTGAGGTTCTCCTCAACAAAGCGGGATTGGTTGATCATCGCATCGGGGTTGCCGAGGATCACCAGCAACCGAACAGCGATTGTTTGCCGGCCAGACAGCATGTCTTTGACCAGCGCATCAACTAGCTCGATCGGCGCGGTCTCATTGCCGTGAACCCCGCAGGACAAGAGAAGCGAATCAAGTGGCTCGTCTCCAGACCCAGCCACGGCTGGCTCGAACTGGATCACTCCACGATCAAGAAGGGTGATTGTGCCACCGTCGAAATCCACCGTCCCTGATGTTGCCGAGGCACGGTCAAGAACATGACTCAGGATTGATCCCGACGGCAAGAGTTCATTCGGCAAAAGCTCGTTTGACATCAGGTGCTTTCTCGTTGGTTTCGCCGAGTGTCAGCTTGTTGGAAATGATAGAGCGAACCGAGGTCGAGGATCTGGGTCAGCTGGTCAAGTGTGGTTTGGGTTTCGAGTAAGAGGTTCGGGTCGGCCAAGTCATCGGGCTGAAGCTGCTCGCGATAGTTGAGCTTCACCCAGGCTTCCAGCTGATCGAGCTTGTCGTGATCCATCATCACCGAACCACCAAGGGCTAACTCTTCGGCCTTGCTTAGAACCACTCGAAGCCGCAAGCAGGCCGGTCCTCCCCCATTGCTCATTGATTGGCGAACATCAACGTGGCGCACAGCATCGATTGGACTCGGGCCACGAACCAGCTCGTCCAGATAGTCGCGTACCCTCGGGTTCTCCGCAGTCTCCGCCGGAGCAATCAGCACCATGGACGGCCGACCTTGGGAACCCGCATCCGCGGATGATCCAGACACTGGCAGGGTGACCAGTTGCGAATTGAACAGGTAGGACGAGATGGCATCGTCCAGACTGACTTGATCTGCCGGGACCACAACCGTCTCTACCCCTCGACTCTGCAGCTCACCAAAGACCGATTCGTTAGAGACGGATGATTCAAAGGCTTGCTCGTGACTGAAGAACACCATCTGGTTGGCGACCGAAACCACATCGTTGTGGAATGCTCCGGCATCTATTGCGGCCGGATTCTGCTTGGCTAGCAAAACCCGGCTGGGATCAAGACCATGACTGTGAGCAATGGTCTGTGAAGCGAGCCTGCTTTGGCGACGGGGGAAGCCGCTCGGGTCCAAGTGCTCGCCATCGTCGCGGCCATAGACAAAGAGTTCAAGTCCGGGGTCGCCGTGATTGGGGGCAAAGCGACCGTGGTTAGCTGCCCCTTCATCCGCAAAACGCTGATGCATGGGCAGTGGATCATGAACCACAAAGTGATCGGGGTCGTTGAAGATCTGGCCCAGTACCCGACGGGTGAAACCTCCCTCAAAAGAGCGATGCAGGGTGGAGGAGAGATTGGCCGGCGTGAGATGAACCCGACCGTCTGCGGTGTCCGCCGAAGGAGAGACAGTGGCTGCATTGGCGGCCCACATAGCCGACGCCGAGGAGACGGTGGCCAACATGGCGGGGTCGGATCTGGCCAAGTCCGCTACCGCGTCCGCCAGTGTGCCAGTGAACCCAAGCTGGTTCATGATGGGCAGTGATGGACGTTCGTGTGGAGGCAGCACCGCTTGAGGAATGCCAAGGTCGATCATTGCTCGCATCTTGGCTAGGCCTTCGAGTGCAGCTTGGCGGGGGTACGAGGTCTGCTGGCCGTGCTTCTTCGAGGCCAGGTTCCCGGCCGACAGTCCGGCGAAGTTGTGGGTAGGTCCAACGATGCCATCGAGGTTGACTTCTCTTGCCAACGCTGGATTGCTAACCGGTGATCTCGAATTCATCGCTTTGCTGCCAACACATAGACCAACAACTCATCGCCAGATTCGACTTGTAAGTCAGCCGCTAGTTCGGGGTGGGCCAACACTGATCCGTCCCCAATGCACACGTCGGCCTGGGCCACCCGGAAATCCGCCAGGCCAGTGGTGGCGAGCATCGCTGGCATCCAAACCTGTTCGTCATCAACGCGTCGGCCCGCCGGCGACTCACGATCGGCCGCAACCTCCAAGGTCAGCACTTCAGACCGGCGGACCGTGTCCAGGTCACGAACGTGGCAGTCAAGGCAGAGCCCGGCATCGAAGATGTCCACATAGTTGTTGTTGCGAAATCCTTGGCCGCGCAGCATGGCGGCGGCGGGCTCCGAGCCTGTATTGGCCAGGCCAACGACTCGTTGGGCCTCTTCGGGCAGGAGGTCAATGAAGATTGGGTAGGGCGGCAGCAAGTCGGCAATGAAGCGCACATCGTGGCCCGAACGTAGGTCGGCGGCGTGCAGATCCAGGCCATAGAACTTGGCTCCGACCGCATCCCAGAACGGGCTGGCCCCGTGCTCATCGGTCCAGCCTCGCATCTCGGCCATGACCCGCTGACCGAATCGTTCTTGATGGGCGGCAATGAACATGAACCGACACAAGGACAAGAGGCGACCTCGACCACCACCACGATGCTCGGGAGAAAGGTAGAGGGTTCCTACCTCTGCTGAGCCGGTGTAGTCGTTGACTGGTTGCAAGACCCGGTAGTCAATGCGCACATCGAGCTCGGGCGAGACCTGTGAGCGCTTGGTGATCTTGTAGCTATAGAAGGGTCGATCGAGCCCGACAGCGGCATAGATGGCCGAGGTGCCAATGATCTCGCCGTCCTCTTCGAGAACGAAGAAATAGGTTTCTTCTCCCGTGACTTCTACTCCGGGGTCAAGACTGGAACGACCCTCTTCGACTCGATCGGCCATGCGGGCTGGGTCGCGAGGCATGGTGGTCATCAGGCCCTTGATTCCGTCAGCAAGATCGACCAGCTGATCCAGGTCAGCAGCGGTCGCCATCCGTATTCGCTGCTGGGGCTGGTTTGCAGAGTGGCGTGGCGTCATTGCACCATTGTAGGAAGACTATTCGGCTAGGGCAGAGCGAATACCCGCAGTTAAGTAGACATGCGCCAGGGTAGGGCCACAACCCCGAAGCCTAAGCCACCTCGAGCTTGTAGTGTGGCGGCAGATCCGCCGAGAGACAGGTCCTAGCCGTTGCTCGTATTTACCTCAGACGTTCACAGGCAACACCACAGCACTGAGCTTGACGGCGGTCGGCTCATTCCGTCCTGGGAGTGTCCCGAACGTGTCGATGTCACGGAGGCAGCCCTAACAGACAGCCACGAGTTCCGACAGCCAAGTGAGCTCAGCTACGAGGTTCTGGAGCGTGTTCATACCCCTCAGTACTTGGACTTCCTTGCAAGCGCCTGGACCAGGTGGGTTGATAGCGGCAAGACGGCATCGACGGCGATGGGGTTTTGCTGGCCCTCACGACTCCTTACCGAGCGGCCGCCTCGCTCGATCGAGGGTGCACTCGGCTACTACTCCCTCGGTGCTGATTGCGGCATCACGAAAGGAACCTGGGAAGCCGCACTCGAAAGTGCCGCCATTGCCCAGTCAGCAACGACGACGGTTCTGGGAGGAGAGCGGGCTGCCTTTGGCCTGTGCCGTCCACCTGGCCACCACGCAACCTCAGACCAATTCGGCGGCTATTGCTACCTCAACAACGCCGCCATCGCCGCCCAACAACTACGCGATGCAGGGGTCGAAAGGGTCGGAATCCTGGACATCGATTTCCACCACGGCAACGGGACCCAGCAGATCTTCTTTGCACGCGATGATGTGACGTTCTGCTCGATACACGGCGACCCCACCTTCGAGTTTCCCTACTTTTCTGGCCATGCCGACGAACGAGGTGTTGGATCGGGCGAGGGTTTCAATTTCAACTATCCGCTTCCCGCCGCAACAGACTTCGTCGCCTGGTCCCGAGCACTGGAGGCGGGGATCGACCAGTTGCTTAGCTCCGATATCGGGGCATTGGTGGTGTCGCTGGGGGTCGACGCCTTCGAGAACGACCCAATCAGCAGTTTCAAACTGACCACATCCGACTTCAGCGAGGTGGGTCGCTGCCTCGCCCAGATCAATCTTCCAACCGTCTTCATCCTGGAGGGCGGCTACGCCGTAGAGGCCATGGGCTGGAATGTTGCTGCCGTACTCAACGGCTTTGAGCAAGGCGGCTGAGGCCAGGGCCAAGCCGCGACTAGGTTGGGTCTGTGCCCGATGAGAACTCCGACCTGCATGGTCAGGCAAGTGAGACGATGGAACTGGGCGAGCGCACCAGCGAGGATGTCGCCGCCGAGATCCGTCAGTCGATTCGTGCAGCTGGCCGAGTCAAGGGTGGCGTCATGGGAGCAGCCATGGCTGGGGCCATGCTGGCCCTTCAAGAGATCTATGAGGGACCACGAGCCGAAGAAATAGCCATCGTGGCTGATGCCGACGGCGACCCCCATGATCTGGACACCGACGGGGTTCGCCTGTCCATCGCCGGCCGGGACGTGACCACCCCACCGATCGAGCGGCTCGATCCTGAGGATCTAACGTCCTAGCTCAGCGACATGACCGGCAAACGTTGAACCGACTCAGATCGTTTCGATATGCAGTTGCACTCCCAGTGCATCGCGAATTTGCCGGATGTCAACCTCATCACCGGTGATGACCAGGTCAGACCGCGCCGCCGCACCGACGACGACCGCGGCATCAACAATATCCGAGGTGCCAGCGCGGGCACATACAGCGCCAGCCGAACGCGCCCTGGATTCATCGAGAGGTTCGATTCGACATCCAATCAGCAACCTCGACAGCTGAGCTTGCGGCCCACCCCGCCACCCCTGACCGAGTACACCCGCTGGAACTATCGGAACGATCCCTCGCTCAAGTGCCCGTCGGTGAATCGCCCACATCCGCCGATCGTTCCGCTCCGCTGAGATCAGAGCGCCGGTGTCATAAGTAATGCCTGACACCGATCAGACTTCCGCTCGGTCCTGTACCGCATCGAGGATCGTGTCTGCCCACGCCAACTCGTGCGTGCTGAACTCGCCATGTTCAGCCTCCCAATCAGCAACGGCGGCAAGCCCATTTTCAACGATGAGAGCACGCTGAGCGGCAGCGTTTAGCCATGCGGACAGGCTCACACCGCTTCGCCTAGCCGCGCTCGACGCACCTTCGGCAACGGACTCATCCAATGCGACTGACAGCTTCTTCACAACCACGCTCTCCATAGTATTACCGCCTTCCTACCACTGCAAAATGTTTCTCCTGCAACCCGTACAACCAGGCTTGGCGCCCAGGCTGACTAACATAGTGATCATGTCTGACAGGCCGATCTGGCTGACAAGCCTGGTTGGATTGGTCTAGCTGACCAATCCACCGAAACTCGCTGGACATCAAAACCATCTGGCTTACTATCGACCGATGACCCAAGCGGCGGCAATCATCATCACCGACATTGCTCGTACCTTCACGACCGGTCGACGGCACAAGCGCCGTGAAGTCATCGCTGTTGACCAGATCAGCTTGGAGATCGCTCACGGAGAACGCCTGGCCTTCATCGGTCCAAACGGAGCAGGTAAGTCCACCACCATCAAGATTCTGACCGGCCTGCTTCATCCAACCTCGGGAACCGCTTCGGTGCTTGGCCTCACCCCTTGGACCCAACGCAAGCAGTTGGCCATGCACATCGGGACCCTGTTCGGCCAGCGGTCCCAGCTCTGGCAAGAGCTTCCGGCCACGGACTCCTACAACATGCTTGGCTCCATGTACGGCTTGGATGATGGTCACATCAGGCGACGAGTTGGCGAGCTTGGTGAGCTGCTGGATGCCAGCCAATTATTCGACCGACCACTGCGAACCCTCTCCCTCGGCCAACGGATGCGATGTGAACTAGCAGCCGCCATGCTGCACGAGCCCAGCCTGCTCTTCCTCGACGAACCATCGATTGGCCTGGACCTGGTAGGCAAGAAGCTGTTTCGGGAACTGTTGGTACAGCTCAATAACGAACTCGGGACGACGGTCTTTCTTACCAGCCATGACGTGTCCGACATCGAGATGGTGGCTGATCGTGCTGTGATCATCAACGATGGCACCGTCATCTACGACGACACCGTGGCTCGCATGAGGAACAGCTTGCTTTCGACCAAGACCATCGAGGCCCACTACGAGGCCGGGATCACAATCGAACAGGTCGAACTTCTCGCCAAGGACGGAATCACCGTCATTCACTCTGACGCTGGCGACGGCACCGGATCTATCCGCCTCGAGGTCGACACCGATCTGGTCTCGGTCGATGCCGTGATGTCCGATCTGATGTCCATTGGTCGTCTGGCCGATCTTTCCGTGCTCGATCCGCCGCTGGAGCATGTCATCTCCGAGATCTACGAGGGACGCCTGTGACTGCATCAGCCGAGCCTTCGACAGCTACTTCACGGCCAGTCACCTCGGCGAGCCAGACTCAACTTCCTCCACTCCTTCCCGTCCTCACTCGCACCTTTCGGATTGCCGCCAGACGCTCGGGCGCCAACCGCGTCTCACTAGCAATGACCGGAGTCATCTACCTCTTTGTCCTGATTGCTATCTCCTCACTCTGGATGGCAATCGCTGGCAGCGAGACGATTGCCGGGTATGACCGTGCCATGGTGTTCTGGTACATGGCAGCCACCGAGATCGGGGCCATCGCCGTGCCCATACGGCTGTTGGAGAAAACCGGCAACCAGATTGGAAACGGCGAGATAGCGACCGAGATGGTTCGGCCCATCTCCCCTCTTCCGATACGTGTCGCATCAGAACTTGGAGACATTGCACCGCGCCTGGTGGTCTGCGGTGGCTTGGGCTTGATCGCTGGTCTCATCCAGTTTGGCTTCCCACCCAATGGCTGGGCGGCGGCGCTCGCCATACCCTCGCTGGCGTTGGCGGCCGCGCTCAGCATCATCAATCAACATCTGTTCGCTGCCGCCGCCTTCTGGCTTCGCGACGCAGGCTCGGCCTGGTTCATCCACCAAAAGCTGTGGTTCATTCTTGGCGGCCTGCTGATCCCGTTCCAGGTGCTTCCCACTGGCCTACGCACCGTGGCTTGGCTTACTCCGTTTCCCCTCATGGCGTACGCCCCGGCTCGACTGAGTGCTGGATTCTTTGAGCCTTGGCTACTTCTGGCTCAAGCCGCGTGGATCTTGGTGATCTCCCTGGCTGCTCTGTCTGCTTTCCGTCGGGGCCAAGATCGTTTCGTTCGGACCGGCGGCTGATTGATGCACAACGCGATACGCAGTGTTCTAACCACTCTGGGCATGGCATGGCGAGAGGCTTGGGCCAACCGTGCCAGCTTCTGGATGGGCATCGTCATCATGGTGGTCAATGACGTGGTCTGGGTGCTGTTCTGGGTCTTGACCATGCGCAGTATTGACGACATCAATGGCTGGGGGTTTGATCAGATCATCTTGCTGCAGGCGGTCTTCATGGCAGGTGCCGGGCTGAGCCTTGGTCTGCTCAGCAATGTGCGGAGCATTCCGGAGCTGATCACCACTGGTGGACTCGACAGCTTCCTGTCGCTTCCCGTGTCGGCTCTACCTCAGATTGTGGTGCGGCGGGTCTCGCCCGTGCATGTTGGAGACCTGGTCTTTGGCATCCTGTTGTTTGCCGTACTTGGGAATCCCACCCCGAGCCGGACCATAGTGTTCGTGATCGTCACACTCTGTTCCTGCGTGGTCATTACTGGCTTCCTCATCATCTCCAGTAGCCTCACGTTCTTCTTGGGCCGTCCCGAAGCATCAGAGTCGTCGTTCCTCGCCCTGTTGATGTTCGCCAACTACCCGATCGACGTATTCAGCGGACTGATCAAGCTGACTCTCTATGTGATCGTGCCCGTGGCCTTTGTTTCTAGCTTCCCGGCAAAAATCGTCGAGGAGTTTGACGCCACCGCCCTTGCCATCTTGATCGGCGTGTCCGTTGCCCTGACAGCCGGAGCATCACTGGTGTTTCGCCTCGGTCTACGCCGCTACACCAGCGGAGCAGCCTGGACAAGTGCCTGATCATCTGACTTTTCAAGCCGCGCTTGGAACTAGCTAGTTTTCATGCCCGTCTTGCCCTTACGACGGCTCCACAGCAAGACGGCAATCATGATTAGTCCGACGGCCAAGCCAATGGCGACAACATTATCCGGACTGAAGATCGAAGCCAGCCCAGCTGCTCCAATCAGCACCACTCCGACGACCTCCGCACCACAGACAACGCCAATAATGAGTCCCCAACGCGTTGATTTCTTCATAGAACACTGCTCACGCCGAAGGACTGTCGCCGATACCGGTACATGGCGATGAAGGCCCATACCGACTCAAGGGCAGCGAAGATCCAGGCCTGAGTCAGGAGACCGTAGAGGGATGTAGCGGCGCAACCGATGGCAAACACCGCGATCCACCGGCGATGCTGATCCTCAAGTGCGTACGACACAACCATTGTCAGGGCAGCAACCGCACCGAAGATGGTTAGCATTCCTCCCCCAATCGTGGACATTCAGCTACCACTCGGCAGCCGCATGTCCGCACTTCCTCAAGCATTGTGATCATCAAGTCGAGTTCCTTGCGTTGAGATCGAAGCTCGGCCAGCTTGTCGACGACCATCCTTCCCCACGTGCCATCACTATCGTCCAGTATGTCTGCGACCTCTTCCAGGCTGAAGCCGACACCTTGGGCTCGGCGAATGAAGTTGACTCGCCCTACTGCATCTTGTTGGAAGCGCCGCTTCCCGCCAACTCGCTCTGACGGAGCGATGAGTCCAATCTCGTCGTAGTACCGCAAGGTCGAAACCGAGACCCCGGTTGCGTCGGCGACCTTGCCAATTGCATACAGTTCGCTCACGACAGGGGGATACCAGCGAGGGCGGCGATGACCGGTAGAGCGTCGGGGTTCGGAGAAGTCACCTCAAAGCTCATCGTCTGGCCCTCCAACTCGATGTCGAGATTGAGGAAAGCACAGCACGAGGCTTCTCGGTCCGCCAGGTCACGCACCTGTTGCACCAGGGAGGCTGGCAAGGTCATTCGCACGCCAGACTCAATGGCAACGACATCAAGAGCCCACTCTTGCAAGTTGGTCCATTGGTGGAGTTGTTCTGGCACTTCACCGCTCGGCATGGTGCATACAATCGGAGTGCTGACCGTTGCCGTCTTCTGCTCATTGTTGGTAGCCATAGAACAACTCTATGACCTCAAGTCAACTTGAGGTCAAGGGAATATTGAAACCGAGTCCCTCGTTCGTTTCCGTCGCCTTGGACCCGCGTCGTTTGAACAGTAGAGCACCAGCGACCAGAACAGCACCGACAAGGGCGAGGGCATCGATGTGTTCGGGGAGGATCAGCGAGGCCAAACCAGCCCCGGTAATTACCGCGATCATGATCAGCTCTGCACGACAGATGGAAGAATGTGCCGCCTGGCAACTGCAAGGCCCCGAAGCAACAAGCGCCGGGACCTTGCAGCTTGACAAACCTACCGACAACCCGATTGGAGGTCATGGCATGATGGTTTAGCCCAAGACAGTGACTTAGCCCAGGACAATGCTCAGAACCGATCGAGCATCATGACCTTGTCCCACGCCGCCACGAAGTCCAAGACGAACTTCCGTTCCGAGTCTGCGGATCCGTACACCTCCGAGATCGCTCTCAGCTGCGAGTTCGACACGAACACGAGATCAGTACGGGTGCCATTCCACTTGACACTGTCGCTGCCACGAGCCCGCCCCTCAAACGCATTCTCGATGTCATCGGTCGCTGACCACTCAATTCCGTAGTCAAGGATGTTTACAAAGAAGTCGTTGCTGAGAGAGTCCATCTTGTCAGTGAAGTCCCCACCAAGCGCACGCAGGCCACCAACAAGAACTGTCATCTCAGGAGCGCTGAGGGTGAGCAATTGCGCACGATCGACCATCATCTCCTCAGCGGAACGGGTATGTCCCTTCCCAAGGTAGTTGCGGAATCCATCCGAGGTTGGCTCAAGTACCGCGAACGATTCGACGTCCGTCTGATCTTGGGTCGAGTCCCCACGTCCAGAAACGAATGGAACCGACACGTCGTGACCGTTGTTCTTCGCTGCTAGCTCGATTGCCGTACAGCCAGCGAGAACGATCAGGTCGGCCATGGAGACAGAAGTATCTGACCCAGATTGGATGCCCTCTAGGACTCCAAGAATGCGGCGCAGATCGCCCGGCTGGTTGATCTCCCAGTCGTTCTGCGGGGCCAAACGGATTCGACCACCATTCGCACCACCACGCTTGTCTGTATTTCGATAAGTTGACGCAGATGCCCAAGCCGTAGTCACCATCTCAGAAATGCTCAGGCCTGATTCCACGATGTCGACCTTCAACGTCGCAACATCGGCATCACTGAGCACATTTCCATCTGGAACCGGGTCTTGCCAGATCAGTTCTTCTGAGGGAACTTCGGGGCCAAGATAGCGAGAGACGGGGCCCAAATCACGATGCAGCAGCTTGAACCAGGCCCGTGCAAAGACATCGGCAAATTCATCCAGATTCTCGTGGAATCGACGGGAAATGGGCTCATAAATCGGATCCACACGAAGAGCCATGTCAGCCGTTGTCATCATTGGGGCATGGGTGACAGACGAATCGTGAGCGTCAGGCACCGTGCCAGCTGCGGTGGGGGCCGTCCACTGATGTGCACCGGCGGGGCTCTTAGTGAGCTCCCACTCATGGCCAAAGAGTGTGTCAAAGAAGTTGTTGTCCCATGCGGTAGGTGTGCTGTTCCAAGCACCCTCGACACCGCTCGTTGTAGTGTGGACTCCCTTGCCACTTCCATAGGCGTTCTTCCAGCCAAGACCGATCTGCTCGATTGAAGCAGCTTCCGGCTCGGCCCCGACCAGATCTGGATCCCCAGCCCCATGCGCCTTGCCAAAGGTGTGTCCCCCCGCTACCAAGGCGACGGTCTCCTCATCATTCATCGCCATCCGGGCGAATGTCTCGCGAATATCGCGGGCTGACGCTAGTGGGTCCGGGTTTCCGTTTGGCCCTTCCGGGTTCACATAAATCAGGCCCATCTGTACCGCACCCAGCGGATTGTCCAGCTCACGGTCACCGGTGTAGCGGCTATCGCCAAGCCAGGTGGTCTCGGGACCCCAGTAGACGTCTTCCTCAGGTGACCAGATGTCTTCTCGACCGCCTGCGAAACCGAACGTCTCGAACCCCATGGACTCCAGCGCCACGTTGCCAGTCAGAAGCATGAGATCGGCCCAAGATATCTGGTTGCCGTACTTGAGTTTGATCGGCTGCAAGAGTGCTCTCGCCTTGTCGAGGTTGCCGTTGTCAGGCCAACTGTTGAGAGGGGCGAAGCGCTGATTGCCTGAGCCGCCACCACCCCGGCCGTCCTCAATTCGATATGTCCCGGCGCTATGCCAAGCCATTCGAATGAACAGCCCGCCATAGTGGCCATAATCGGCTGGCCACCACTCCTGCGAATCGGTCATCAGGGCAACGAGATCCTCCTTCAGAGCGACATAGTCCAGCGAGCTAAACTCTTCGGCGTAGTCAAAGTCTTCGTCCATTGGATCCGATGAAGGCGAACGTTGGTGAAGAATCCGTAGGTTGAGCTGGTTCGGCCACCAATGCTGATTGGCGGTCGACCCGACTGCTGTCTGGGTCGCATTCGCACCGTGCATTACCGGGCACGCGTTCGCATCTGAACTAGCCATTATTGCTCCTTGTTTGAGAGATCGGCTCTTGCAGATAATGAGCAAGAGCCACATTGACCTCGGAAGATGACTTCAGTTGTGTCGACTCTGAAGTTTTGCGAGCCATCACCCGGGCCGCCTGAGACCACGCGAGGTTGCGAGGAAACTACGTCGTGAACCTGACCACACCCATCGCATACGAAATGGTCGTGCTCCGTCGTGTTCTGATCAAACCGAGAGGCGCCGGTCCCTACCGACACCAACTGAATCTCACTCAACTCAACCAGACAATTTAACGCCTGGTAAACGGTCCGAAGCGAGACCGACGGCATCTGCAGCTTGACCCGCTCCCACACGACATCGGCGGTCGCGTGATCGGGTACGCAAGCGAGCGCTTCCAAGATAGCTCGGCGTTGCGGCGTGACCTTCAACCCATGCTCTCGGAGTATTCCGGTGAGTTCCTCTGGGGCCCGCATAGGTGCAATCTACGACAACAAATGTTAAATAACAACGTATGTTAATAACAGATCAATTGCTTCGGATAACGCTGACTCGAAGATGGCTCACCCCCAACACCCAGCTCGGAGGATCGATCTGCCACTGAACCGCAACGAAAGAGCCCCGCCACCCGGAGTACCGGGGCCTTGCTACTCGACAGCTCATTGCTAAGCAGGGAGCACTATTCAACTAGTTGAGGCATCAATGTGTTTCGGGGGCGATCAGTGAAGGCCTTCAATTGTCAGCATCGGCCAGCGTTCCTTCCAGCCCTTGTTTGCCATCCGATCCTGATAGACCGCCGCCGCAGTTGGTGTGACGAGGTTCGGCCGAACTCTCAAAGCAAACAGATCTTCGAGTCCATCGGGTGCGACAATCCTGACCTGATCGTCATCGCCAAGCCGGGCCCCAACAGCAGTAACCAGATCAGCCCAGCGCGACATGGCCTCTTCGATAGACCCGTAGGGATCGACGTCACCCGTGTAGGAATGGATCGCAGCTTGGTTCACGGCCTCCCACCGGACATTGGGCACAAGGAGGCTGAGCCGCGCCTCAATCTCCGCTTCATAATCAGAGCTGGTTCTCTCCGCGTCGAAGAACAACACATCAATGTCGGACGGCAGAGTCGGTTGAGCGTAGGAGTGCAGGTCGTCCCACACCTTGTTGCGAATGGTTCCGGCAGCAATACACCATTCACCGAGACCGATCGACCTGACCGCTCGAAGCAGCTCCATGATCCGATGATCGGACTCGATCAGGGCAATCAGACGCTGCTCATGATTCATGCATTCATTCAAACATTGCTTCTTGTCCGAATCAACTCACTTGGAAGCAAATGGCAGAAGCGCACATCCGCTCGCACCTGGTGCGCCCGCCGAGTTGGCGGCGTTTGCTGCCCGTTAACCCGTACGGATCGGTCGGGCGACAACAAATCACCTCCCCTGAGAAACAGTAAGGCCCCGGCACCAACGTGCCAGGGCCTAACTCAGCTACCGCCCCAAAGTTGGGGCGGAGTCATTCATACTTCAAGGAGCGAAGGACCTACTCGCCGCCCTCGGTCAGTACAACAGTCACTGGTGACCAGCTGTCACCGGTGGTGTCTGAGTCACCCAGAAGATGGATGGCCTCATCGGCGTACTGGGTAGTGAAGGCGCCTTCATCAGGAGCCTCGGCCAGCACACCTTCGCCGGTGGCCACAGCAATGGTCTGGTCCCACAGGCCCTGATCCATGACACCAATACCGCCAGCGGATGGCCAGATCAGCTTGTTGATCTCATTGAGCTGCCAGGTCTGGTGGGTTGCACCAAGGGTTGAACCAGCATCAAGAACATGATCGACGCATGCGTCAGCATTGTCCCGACACCACATCCAGCCTTCCATGGAGGCAGCAATGAAGCGGGTGGTTTGGTCGTCATAAGCAGCGTCACCAAGCTTGGTGCCGTCGGCCCAGATGGCGTCCTGCAACATGGCCGTACCTTCTTCGTTCCAGTCAATGACGGTGAGGTCATCGGCAGTGAACAGTTCGCCGGTGTCAGGGTTGATGGTTTCCAACACCTGGGCGTACTCGTTGTAGGTCATGGCCTGAGCAGCGTCGATCTCGCCATTGATCAGCGCAAGCATGTCGAAGTTCTGACCAACAATGGTGAAGTCGGCGCTCTCATCGAGGCCAGCCTTGTGGGCACCAGCAAGGAGTTCGAACTCATTGCCATAACCCCAGCTACCAATGTTCTTGCCACTGAAGTCGCCGGGACCGTTGATTCCGGAGTCCTTGAAGGAAACCTGGAGGGTGCCGGAGCGTTGGAAAATTTGGGCGACATTGACAATGTCGATGCCTTCGGCCCGGGAGCCAAGCGCCTTGGGAACCCAGGAGATTGCATAGTCAGCGGCACCAGATCCAAGCTGCTGCTGCGGAACGATGTCGACGCCACCTTCTTCGATGGTGACGTTCAAGCAACGTGCTTCATAGAAACCTTCGGCCACAGCGGCATAGTAACCAGCGAACTGAGACTGAGCGAACCACTGAAGCTGCAACGTCACGTCATCCATGCCTTCGCATTCGCCCATGGCGTGATCGCCGTCATCCATGGCGTCATCATCGTCCATGGCATCATCGTCATCGTCCATGGCATCATCAACGACGTCATCGACTGCGTCGCCCGCAGCATCGGCTGCGCCGTCGACGGCGTCAGTTGCGTCACTGCCACAGGCAGCAGCGGTCATAGCCAGTGCGAGGAGCACGGCGAGCAATCGCCACACTCGGGTGTTTTTCTTGGACATATTCTCTCCCTTTTGTTTTCTACCCCACGAGGGGGTCGATCTTGTTTCTTATTAGCGAACGAATGTTGATGAGTGTCTCACGACTTATTGTCCCACGGTCATGCGGCCTCGGCTGGTCGCTTCCACGGCATGGCATATCGCTCAACCAATAGAGCTAAGCCGAACAGACTAAGCCCAATCGCGCTGGCAACCACGATGGCAGCCCAAGCCGAGTCATAGCGAGTGAAGCTGGCGTTCTGGGTAATGACAGGTCCAAGACGGTCTTGAGGGCCGCCAAAGTACTCGGCCACAATGGCAGCAATCACGCATAGTGGGGCGGCCAGACGCAAGGATGTCAAGAAGAACGGGATGGCATTGGGAACCCGTACCCGCCGCAGGATAGTGAAGTCGGACGCACCGTAGGAGCGCATCAGCTCCAGCTGATCGGGGTGCACGTCGGTCAGGCCTTTGGCCGTATTGATGAAGACGGGGAAGAAGACCACGACCATGACAATGGCCTGGTTGCTGAAGTTCCCGGTAATCCCAAACCAGTTGTTGAAAATCGGGGCCAAAGCAATGATGGGTGTGGCGTTGACGGCAACCGCGAACGGGGTGAGCGCTCCCCCGACTCGTCGGAACCGGGTTACGGTCAGGGCTAGGGCGACACCAAAGACCAGGCCGAGAATCAAGCCGGTCACCGCGATATAGCCGGTGTTCCAGCCTGCGGTTTTGAGTGGCGCTGTGCTCAGGGTTCCTTCAGCTCCACTCCACTGATTCATGACCTCTTTCCAGATCGAGCTTGGTTTGGGCAACAAGAACTCCTTGATCTTGAACCCCCAAACTGCCAGCTCCCAAATACCGAAGAAGGCAACACCAACCACCAGGGCGGGCGGAATCTGCTTCAGATTCCCCAGAATCGACGGACCTCCGGCTTCCATCTGCGATGAGTTTCCCGTACTCATAGGCCGGCCTCGACGGCCCGCAAGGCCTCGCGAATCTCGGTTGCCTTCTCGAAGAACTCCGGCTCTTCTCGAGTGTCATCACTTCGCTCACCCAGCGGGACTTGGACAATGGAGTGAACCTGGCCGGGCCTCGGCGACAGCACCACTACCCGGTCAGACAGGAAGGCGGACTCAGAGATCGAGTGAGTCACGAACACCACCGTGGTGCCAAGCTCAGCCGTAATGGCCAACAGCTCGTTCTGCATGTGCTCTCGGGTCATCTCGTCCAATGCTCCGAATGGTTCATCCATCAAGAGCAACTGGGGCTTGAAGGCAAGTGAGCGGGCGATGGCGACCCGTTGCTGCATGCCACCAGACAGCTGCCAAGGGTAGTGGTCACCAAAGTCTGGCAGCTTCACCAGCTCCAACATCTCGGCCGAACGGGCCGAGCGTTCTGACTTGGAATAGCCCATCAGTTCAAGCGGTAGTTCGATATTGGCCGCAACCTTGCGCCAGTCAAACAAACCAGCGCTCTGGAAGGCCATGCCGTAGTCCTGATCGACACGTGCTTGGGCCGCAGGTTTGCCGAAGACTTTGATCGATCCGTCGGTTGGCGGGAGCAAATCGGCGATCAGTCGGAGCAGGGTCGACTTGCCACAACCAGAGGGTCCAATGAGCGAAACGAATTCGCCAGGAGCAATGGTCAGGTCGACATCGACGAGGGCCTGCACTGCTTCTGGTGTTCCTGGATTGAAGGTCTTGGAGACGCCTTGCACAATGACGGCTGGCTGAGTCCCCTGATCTGTCTGTGTAACTGCTGGGGACGTCATGCGCTTCCTCCTACTTGACCCCGCATGAGAATCTTCTCGGCCAGGGTGATGATGCCGAATACAAACAAGCCAAGGGCGGCCGCGGCGAGGATCGATCCATAGAGGCGTTCGGGGCCAGTGCTGTACTTGCCTGCATAGTCCAGAACGACTCGGCCAACGCCGCCCTTCACCCCAGCTGAAATTTCGCCGACGATGGTGCCAACAACACTGAGGGCGGCAGCTAACCGGAAGGCGGGAAACAGGTATGGACGGGCCGCCGGAAATCGAAGCTTGAACAGGGTCTTGCTCCACGGAGCAGCAAAGGACCGCATCAGCTCCAAGGCTTCGGAATCTGGAGACTTCAAGCCAGCAAGACCATTAACAGCCACGGGGAAGAAGGTGAGGTAAGCGGCGATCACGGCCACCGATTGGGTGTCAGACAAGAAGGATCCCCTGCCCCAGGTGACAACCAGCGGAGCCAAAGCAATGAGCGGGATGGTCTGGCTGACATTGATCCAGGGAACAAGACCTCGTTCCAGCCAGCTGGAGCGGAGCATGACCACGGCCAAAGCGAGCCCGACAATGGTGCCAATGACAAAGCCAAGGAAGGCCATCTTGAAGGTGAACCAGGCCGACTTGAACAAGAACTCCAACAGGGTCTCTTCGGCCCGACGAGTTACCGGCTCGAACAGCTGCTTCACGATGTCATAGGAGTGCGGCATGTTCAGATTGTCTGACGGCACCGGCAACTCACGTTCGGTACCAGGCCACATCCCACCGGTCCAAGAACCGAAGGCCTTGTAGCCCTCCCACATGGCAACGAGCAAGACGAGCCCGAATAGGATCACTCCGACCTGTTGAACCCCGCGAACAAGCGACTTTCGCCGTCGATTGTCGTGCCTCACGGCCACCTCGGCCGCCTCCGTTGCAACTGCGGTCATGTGATGTTGGGGATAATCCGTTGGCCGTATGCGCTCAGAGTTTCGTCCTTCTGGTCATGCATGAGGTAGATGGCGAACTGGTCGACACCCAAGGCCTTCAGCTCTTGCAGGCGTTCGATGTGCTGCTCTTCGTTACCCAGGATGCAGAACTTGTCGACAATGTCATCGGGAACAAAGTCCGTGTGATCGTGACCAGACTTGCCGTGGCCTGAATAATCATAGCCCTCACGTTCCTTGATGTAGTCGGTCAGGTATTGCGGGACTGCATCGCTCTGGTCGCCATAGCGAGCGACAAGGTCAGCAACATGGTTTCCGACCATTCCACCAAACCAGCGGCATTGGTCGCGTTGGTGCTCGATGTCGTCACCAACATAAGCCGGGGCGGCTACACAGATATAGAGCGAGTCGGGATCTCGCCCGGCCTCTTCTGCTGCCTTGCGAACCGCACCAATCATCCATTCGGTGATCTGAGGATCAGCCAGCTGGAGGATGAAACCGTCGGTTTCTGAGCCGCACAAATTGAGGGCACGGGGCCCATAGGCCGCCATCAGCATCGGCAACTTGGAACCTTCCTTGACCCAAGGGATCTGCTGCTGGGTTCCGTTGTAGGTGACCTCATCACCCTCGGCCAGACCCTTGATGACCTTCATGGCATCACTCAAGGTCGAGAGCTTGGCCGGCTTGTGGCCAAGTACCCGCATGGCCGAGTCTCCTCGACCGATGCCACATACCGTGCGGTTGCCGTACATGTCATTCAGGGTGGCGAACAGTGAGCCAGTGACCGTCCAGTTGCGAGTACCGGGGTTGGTCACCATGGGGCCAACTATCATGCGATCAGTGGCCGCCAGCATCTGGGAGTAGATGACGTAGGGCTCCTGCCACAACATATGGCTATCGAAGCTCCAGCCATGGGTGAACCCATAGGTCTCGGCCTTGCGAGCAAGGTCGACAACCCGGGAGGCTGGTGGATCATTCTGGAGTACAACACCGAATTCCATGACGACGGTCCCTTTCGTTCTGTGTTCGTTCTGTGTTCGATTTGTTGACGGTTATGCGTTGGTGGGAAAGCCCAGATCAACCGAGCTGGTTGCGGGATCAGGCCAGCGAGATGTCAGGACCTTGGGACGGGTGAAGAATTTGATTCCTTCCGGCCCGTACATGGCGGTGTCGCCAAAGAGCGAGTCACCCCAACCACCGAAGCTGTGATAGCCAACGGGGACCGGGATTGGCACATTGATGCCGACCATGCCAGCGTCGCAGCGGTCCTGGAAGTCTCGGGCCGCTCCCCCATCACGAGTGAAGATTGCCGCACCGTTTCCGTACGGACAATCAGAGATCAGCTTGAGGCCATCTTCGTAGGAATCAACCCGCACAACACACAAGACTGGGCCGAAGATCTCGTCGGTGTAGACCGACATGTCGGTGGTGACATTGTCGATCAGGCTGCAACCAATGAAGCTGCCATCATTATCGAAAGTGTCAGTCCGCCCATCGATGACGATCGTGGCTCCGGCATCGGCGCCAGCACCGATGTAGGAAGCAATACGATCACGAGCTTCGCCAGTGATGATGGGCCCCATCTCCGAGGCGGCATCAGTGCCATCACCAATGATCAGCTTCTTGGTTCGTTCCTCAATGGCGGCGACCAATGGATCAGCAATATCGCCGACAACGACCAGCACTGAAATGGCCATGCAGCGCTCACCGGCTGAGCCATAAGCAGCAGAAACCGCGGCGTCCGCAGCCAAGCCAATGTCCGCATCAGGGAGCACAATCATGTGGTTCTTGGCTCCACCCAAAGCCTGGACCCGCTTGCCATTGGCTGCGCCGGTGGCGTAGATGTACTTGGCGATCGGAGTAGAGCCAACAAAGGAGATGGCCTTGACGTCGGGGTGTTCCAGCAAGGCGTCGACAGCAACCTTGTCTCCATTCACCACGTTCAGCAATCCATCGGGGAAACCGGCCTCGTGGAAGAGTTCGGCAATGAACATCGGGGCCGAAGGATCGCGCTCGGACGGCTTGAGGATGTAGGAGTTACCAGTAGCAATGGCGTTGGGGATGGTCCACAGGGGCACCATGGCCGGGAAGTTGAACGGGGTGATTCCGGCAACAACACCGAGTGGTTGGCGAACCGAATAGACGTCAACACCGGTGGAGGCATTCTCGGTGTATTCACCCTTGAGATGCTCGGTGATGCCACAGGCGTATTCGATGTTTTCCAAGCCACGGGCTACTTCGCCCGCTGCGTCACTCAGGACCTTGCCGTGCTCGGCCGTCAGCCTCTTGGCTACCTCGTCGGCGTTGGCGGCTAACAAGGCGCGGAACTCAAACATGGGTGCAATGCGCTTGGCGATGCTCATGTTGCGCCACTCGGCTTGAGCCTTCTTCGCTATTGCTACTGCATCGTTGACGTCATCAACCGAAGCCAACCCAAGCTCACCGGTTTGCTCACCGGTTGCAGGGTTGAAGACTGGTGAGGTGCGGCCGGAAGTGGCCTCAACGGATTTTCCGTCGATGAGGTGATGAATCTTCTCCATCGAATTTCTCGTTTCTACAAAAAGGGGATTTGATGTTCAGGAATTGGGAGTACTGCCCAGGTGGCGGGTTCACCAGAGCACGGCACTGCTTCGGCCCGACTTAGGTCAGGTACTGGCTCAGCCCACGAGGCACATACTTGCCGTGACCGGCGCGGCCCTTGTACTCCTCGTTCTCCAGGATGACTTGGCCACGAGAGATAACGGTGTGGACCCGGCCGCTGACCTCGATGCCCTCATAGGCCGAGTAGTCCATGTTCATGTGATGCTTGTCGACACTGATGGTCCAAGAGTTGTCCGGGTCATAGAGCACGATGTCGGCGTCGGAGCCGGGCTGGATGGTGCCCTTCTGGGGATACATACCAAACATGCGAGCCGGTGTGGTTGAGCAGAGCTCCACCCAGCGAGGCAGGTTGATCTCGCCCTGGACAACACCCTGGTAGATGAGGTCCATGCGATGCTCGACGCTGCCAATGCCATTGGGGATGGCTCGGAAGTCGTTGAGTCCGAGCTCTTTCTGATCCTTCATGCAGAAGGGGCAGTGGTCGGTGGAAACAACGGACAGGCTGTCGTTTCGGAGTCCGGCCCAAAGATCGGCGTGATGATGCTCGTGCTTGGTCCGTAGCGGGGTTGAGCAGACATAGCCAGCACCCAAGAATCCGGGAGCACCAAGATGCTCTTCCAGGTTGAGGTAGAGGTACTGGGGGCAGGTTTCGGCGAAGACATTGGCTCCGGCATTTCGGGCCCGAGCAACATGCTCCAAAGCCTCAGAAGCGGAGAGGTGCACGATGTAGAGAGGAGCGGCGCCGACCTTGGCCAGCATGATGGCCCGGTGGGTGGCTTCACCTTCGAACTCGGCCCGGCGAACCAGGCCATGGTTGATGGGATCGGTTTCACCACGATCAAAAGCCTGCTGGGCCAGGAGATCGATGGCGATGCCGTTCTCGGCGTGCATCATGATCATGGCGCCGTTCTTCGACGACTGCTGCATGGCTCGAAGGATCTGGGCGTCATCGCTCAGAAACACGCCCGGATAAGCCATGAACAACTTGAAGCTGGTGATTCCTTCGTCCACCAACTTGTCCATCTCGGCTAAGGAGGCATCATTGACTTCACCAACGATCATGTGGAAGCCATAGTCGATGGCGCACTTGCCTTCTGCCTTGTCCATCCAGGTTTCTAGACCGTCACGAACATGCTGGCCAGCCATCTGAACGGCAAAGTCGATGATGGTGGTTGTTCCACCCCAAGCAGCAGCCTTGGTTCCGTTCTCGAAATCGTCCGAGGCATTGGTGCCGCCGAAGGGCAGCTCCATATGGGTGTGGCAGTCAACTCCACCGGGGATGACGTACTTGCCGGTGGCGTCGATGACTCGCTCGGCTCCAGACTCGGCACTCAGCGCGGGGTCAGACCCTGGAGACATGACGGCAATAATTGTCTCGCCGTCGACCAACACCTCGGCTGGATCGGCGCCGGTTGCACTAACGACGGTTCCGCCCTTGATCAACATGGTCATTGCTCTACCTCTTCATCACTGGAGTAGTTGGAATGTCATTCAGGTGGTTGTCACTCATGATCTCACGCATTGCCCACCCAAGTCAGGCTCATGCACTGCATTGCAGCTGCAGCTGCCGCTGTGTGCAAGGCAGCCAATGCCTCGTCAATCTCGGCTTCGTTCACGTTGAGCATGGGTGCCATGCGCACGACATTGCCGTACAGGCCACCCTTGCCAACCAGCAGGCCTTCGGTCTTGGTGGCCTCAACATCTCGCTGGCATAGGACGGTGCTGCTTCCATCGATCCTGGAGCCACTGTCTCAAAGGCTTGCATCAAGCCGCGACCGCGGACCTCGGCGATCCAGTCGTGCTTGGAGGCTAGATCATCCAGGCCAGCGCGGAATCGATCACCCATTGCCTTGGCATTGCCTTGCAAGTTGTTGTCCAACACATAGTTGATGGTGGCAAGGCCACCAGCAGCGGACAAGGGATTGCCGCCGAAGGTTGAGAAGTTCAACACCTTGATGGTGTCCATGATTTCAGCCCGGGCAACCACGCCAGCCAGGGTGATGCCGTTTCCGACTCCCTTGGCGAAGGTCAGCATGTCGGGAACAATCCCGTGGGCTTGATAGCCCCAGAAGTTGTCACCGGTACGGCCCCAACCGGTTTGCACCTCATCAGAGATGTAGAGGATGCCCGCATTGTCCAGTTCCTTCTTCATGGAACCAAAGAAGCCATCGGGCGGAGTGGCGAAACCACCGACACCTTGAATCGGCTCGGCGATGAGCGCAGCAACATCGCCGGACGACGTCATGGTCAACAATTGGGAGAGATCGTCAACACATGCTTGGGTGTAGGCAGTTTCGTCCAGCTCCGGATGGGGGCTGCGCAGCTGGTAGGGACCTTGAACAAACGTCACCTGCAAGCCAGAGATGCTGGTGGATGACCAGGAACTGTGGGAGGTGATGGCCTGGGTGCTGAAGGAGCGGCCGTGATAGCTGTTCCGCATAGCCAGGATCTGGTTGGATTTGCGATAGGAGGTGGCAAAGAGCAAGGCCGCATCGTTGGCCTCGGTTCCCGACGGAGTCATGAAAACTCGGGCGTCAGGGATGCCAGACAGATCGGCGATTTTCTCGGCCAACTCGATCATTGGCTCAGACAGATACAGCGACGAGGTGTGCATCACCTTGGCTGCTTGGTCCTGGACCGCCTTGGTTACCGCGGAGTTGTTGTGGCCAACCATGGTGGTGAGTACTCCACCGAAGAAGTCCAAGTATTTGGTGCCATCAGGCTCAAAGACGTAGCCGCCCTGGCCATGGTCAATCTGGATTGGGTCGGCGTAGTAGGGACTCAGGAAGGAAGGCAGCACCTGCCGGTAGCGCTTGAGCAGTTCGGCATTCTTTGGCTCAGTCACTGCCTAGGCCTCGCTGATCTTGCCGTACATGTCCGGACGACGATCGCGATAGAAGGCCCACTGATCTCGAACCTCGCTGATCAGGTCCAGATCGAGATCGCGCACGACCAACTCTTCTTCAGTATCGGATGCTGTATCGCCAACGAATTGGCCGCGTGGGTTAGCGAAATAGCTGGTGCCGTAGAAGTCGTTCTCACCTAGTTCTTCTACCCCGACGCGGTTGATGGCGCCGACGTAGTACATGTTTGCCGCGGCCGATGCAGTCTGTTCAAGCTGCCACAGGTAGGCGGACAAGCCACGGCTGGTGGCCGATGGGTTGAAGACAATCTCGGCTCCGTTGAGGCCAAGCATGCGCCAGCCTTCCGGGAAGTGGCGGTCATAACAAATGTTGACGGCGACCTTGCCGACTGCGGTGTCGAACACCGGGTAGCCAAGGTTGCCGGGACGGAAGTAGAACTTCTCCCAGAAGCCTTTGACCTGAGGGATATGGATCTTGCGATACTTGCCCAAGTAACTGCCGTCGGCGTCGATGACAGCGGCAGTGTTGTAGAGAATGCCGGGCTGCTCTTCTTCATACATTGGAAGGACGAGCACGATCCCGTACTTCTTGGCTAGCTCTTGGAATCGCTTGGTGGTTGGACCATCGGGAATGGCTTCGGCATAGCTGTAGAACTCAGCCTCTTGGACCTGGCAGAAGTAGGGGCCATAGAACAGCTCTTGGAAACACATGACCTGGACGCCTTGCTCGGCGGCCTCGGCCAGATACTTCTCGTGCAACTGGATCATCGATTCCTTGTCACCGGTCCAGGCGGTTTGCAGGATTGCCGACTTCACGATTCTTGACATCGTTGGTTCCTTCCGTGGCCGTAGCGGCCGTTTGCACGAGTTGTTCAACAGAGACGGTGACTCGGTTACTGCCTGCTGAAGCGGACATAACGAAGCCAGTTGAAACTCTGTGACTGTTGACACTATTGTTTCCCGGAAGCCAGAACAAGCAGGTTTTTGTTGTATTCAAAAGTTTTTGAGAATCTTCTTACTGAGATCACTGATCGTGACGCTCAAGGCATCGCCCGAGCACTCGGGGCGCTGGTTTCCTCTGGTGTGATCTCGCCCGGAGACAAGCTGCCGCCAATCCGATCGGTGGCCACCCAGCTAGGGGTGAGCACCTCGACGGTGGCCGAGGCTTGGTCCCAGATGCGTCATCACGGCATCATTGAAACTGACCGACGACGAGGCACGACGGTTCGAACCTTGCCCAAGAGCGGACGAAGTCGTTATTGGCGAGTGCCGATGGATCCCGGCACTCTGGACCTGGATCTAAGTACGGGCACACCCGATCCTCTTTTGCTGCCGCGCATCGAACCGATTCTGGAGAAGATCCACTCCAATCTGGAAGTGACCTCCTACCTGGATCCACCGGTGCTCCCGGCCCTGGCCGATGAGCTTCAGCAGCGCTGGCCTTATGAAGCTCCGGGGCTCATTGTGGTCGATGGGGCCAACGACGGATTGGACCGGATCGTTCGATCCATTGTCCGCCTTGGCGACGCCGTCATCGTTGAAGATCCCACCTATCCACTGTTGTTGGACATCCTTGATCTTGCTGGAGCCCAGATCATCGGTGTTCCACTGGATGACGAGGGACCAGAGCTGGCAGCCGTTGCTGAAGCGATGGCCTCGAAGCCAGTGGCCATGATCATCCAGACCGGGGCCCACAACCCGACGGGCCTTTCGCTGACTCAGGAACGGGCCGACGCGCTGGCCGAACTGCTGGAAGCCACCGACACCGTTTTCATTGAAGACAATCATGCGGGGGCTACCGCAGACAGGCCTGGGGTGAGTGCTGGCGCAGTACTTCCTGATCAGGTCTTTCGGGTTCACAGCTTTTCCAAGACCTATGGCCCCGACCTTCGCATTGCCGCCATGTCTGGCCCAGCAGAAGCCATCAAGGAGATTGGGGAACGTCGACAGCTCGGTCCGGGCTGGACCAGTCGATTGATCCAAAGGGTCCTAGTGGAGATGTTGCAAAGTGCCGAGGTGGATGAGCAGATCGCTGTGGCTTCGCAGCAGTATCAGCATCGCCGAGAGTCCCTGATCTTGGCATTGGCAGACCGTGGGATTGAGGTCGGCGAAAGCCACGGCCTGAACATTTGGGTGCCAGTAGCTCGTGAACAGTTGGCAACGGTCGGCTTGGCGGCAAACGGGATTGGGGTCGCTCCCGGAGAACCATTCCGGGTGCATTCAACCGATGATCACCTGCGGGTCACTACAGCCTTTGTTCGGGACAACTTTGTCGACGTGGCCGAAGCCATCGCCCGCGTATCGACTATCGACGGCAGCCGGTAGATGCACGCCGCCGTATGACGAACATCAGGCAGTCGGAGCGATGAAGACTTTTCGGAAGGTCTCCTGAACGATCCAGGTCGTCAACGTGCCTTCGCTCAGAATCCCGACGTCGCCGGAAGAAAACTCATGTCGCTCCAGTTCAATTCCCTGCTCGTCCCGGACCACGACGGTCGCCCGGCCAGAGAGAACGACGAACACCTCTTCTTCCTCAGTGTCGGTTGAGGATCCTGGCGAGTGCTCCCAAATCCCAGCTTCGACGTTGGGTAGGGAAGCCAAGAGCTTCCATCCAGTCACGGGTGATCCATCAAGCACCTGTTCATTGGGAACCGCCTCCAGATCGAGAGATTCCTGGGACGGAACAAATCGTTGCACTCCCATTGCCTTGCGATCACTCATGAGCTTGCCCTGATGAAAGCCAAGACGACTGCCGCAAGCTCCGGGCCTCGGTCCTCTTGTAGGAAATGTCCACCGCCGACAATGGTGGTGTGATCTTGCCCCTTGGCTCCGGGAGCGTGGGACTGGAAAGCCTTGTGACCACCACCGGTGATCGGGTCCTGGTCACTGAAGGCGGTTAACACCGGTAGCTCCAACTCTCCCAGCTTGGCCCAAGCAGCACGGTTCGCATCGGAGGCAGGATCATCGGGCGAGGTCGGCACTAAGGAGGGGAAGATGCGAGCACCGGCTTTGAAGCTGTCATCGGGGAAAGGTGCGTCATAGCCAGCAACAACGGCTTCGGACAGATCGGTGGTGGTAGCCATGGCGATCACCGTGCCAACATCGAAGTTGGGGGCTTCCTGGCTGAATTTCTGCCAAGACAAGAAGGCTTCACTTGGCGTGGCATCGCCGGTGGGCAAACCAGTATTGGCAACCACGTAGCGGGCGAATCGATCGGGATGTTCAGCCACCAGTCGCAAGCCAATCAATCCTCCCCAGTCCTGACAGACCAGGGTGATATTGCGCAGGTCCAGTTCCGTGAACAGGGCCTCTCTCATCCAATCGACGAAGCGTTGATAGGTGTAGTCCGATTGGGCTGCGGGTTTGTCAGACCGGCCGAACCCCGGCAGGTCCGGAGCAATCACCCGGTACCCAGCTTCGGCGAAGGATGGGATCATCGTCCGATAGAGGTAAGACCAGCTCGGCTCACCATGAAGCAACAAGATGACTTCGCCGTCTGCTGGACCCTCTTCCACATAATGGATCCGCAAGGATTGCGGCGCGTCACTTGTCTCTTCCTGCCCTTCACCACCGCCTTCGGAGACTGACACTTCCACATAGTTCGGCGCGAACGGGTACCCCTCAAGAGTCTCGAATCGGTCATCGGGTGTTCGCAGAAGTTTCATACCCACGAAACTAGAACAGGTGCTATTGCCCCAGCCAACTTGAGACAGAAGGACTGGACCTCACCTCCACACGGATGCCACACTTGTCGGGTGACCATCAAACCTCTGAGCCAGAACTACACCGAAGCGCGACAAGCCTTTCTTAGCGCCGCCAATGCTGCTGGGGCTCGCCTGAGTGAGTTCCCCCACCCCATGTCGGGACCAGAAGGCGAAGACCTCTCCATCGACGTAGCTGAGTTTGGACCGGCCGACGCCGAATCAGTCCTCCTCATTGTTTCTGCCACCCACGGGGTCGAAGGCTTCGCCGGATCTGCACTGCAGCGACGCTGGCTGGAGGAGCACACCGCCGAACGGCCCGCTGACGTGCGAGTGGTTATGGTCCACGCCTTCAATCCCTACGGTTTTGCTTGGGTGCGGCGAGTCAACGAAGACAATGTCGACCTCAATCGAAACTTCATCGATTGGAACGGTCCAGCTCCATTGGCTCCGGACTATATGGGAATCGCCGACATCGTCGTCCCGGCTTCCTGGAGCGAAGAAGAACAAGAACGCACATTCGGGCTCCTGCTGGAGTACCTCAACGAGGTGGGCATGGAGAAACTTCAAGCCACTATCAGCGGCGGCCAGTACGAAGATCCCAAGGGTGTTTTCTATGGAGGCGCCGAGCCGGTTTGGTCCCATCGCTGGCTCCGCCAGTGGGTCACCGAGCACATGACAACGGTTAAAAGGCTCGGCATCCTCGACCTGCACACTGGTCTCGGCGACAACGGAACCGCCCAGTTCATTGGGGCAAACGGACCAGAAACTGAAGCTCACCGGCGAGCCTGCGAATGGTTCGGCGAGGTCATCCCCATGGGTGGACAAGACAGCGTCTCTGCTGCCTTGTCTGGTGACTGGCTCGGCGGAATCTGCAACATCATGCCCGAGGTCGAAATCACCGGCGTCGCGATCGAATACGGCACCGTCGACACCATTTCGGTCATGCAAGCCCTGCGGGCCGACGCCTGGCTACACGGCTACGGAGACCCAGTTGGACCCGATTCAGCGGCGATACAGGCCCAGGTCCGGGCCGCGTTTGCCGACGATGGGCCACATTGGGTCGAGGCGATTTGGGGTCCATTCGCCAGCTGCGTCGACAAGGCCTTCATCCAGCTCGAAGCGGTGTTGGACCTGACCGATGCCCAGGCTGAGTCTCAGAGGCGGGATGATTCCAGCGGTGCAGCCGACGACTCGCTCTTGCCCGGCTGACTCGTCTGACCGCTGAGGAAGAACCAGGCCACCGGCAACAGATAAGCGAAGTAGGCGGCGACTCGGATTCGTTCTGGGTTTGGACTCCATCCAAACAGTCCCTTCAAGAAATCATGGACCGTCGACCCCTTGGCCAGCGGGCCAGATTTGACTTCCCAGACCCGATCAGCGACCAGTGACCATTCAATCTCGAACAGCTCGCGAAACTCATGAAAGGCTTTGGCGAACAAGCCGGCGGCAAACAAGATCAGCAGCATTCCGGTTAGTCGGAAGAATTGAGCTAGATCGATGCGGTGGCTTCCCCGGTAGAAACTGATTCCCAGAATGGCGGCTAGTCCAAGACCAATCAGGCCTCCAACAAGCACGCTTATGCCCGAGCTGTCTCCGGTCTCTGCTCCAATGAGGAACAAGGCTGTTTCGAACCCTTCTCGGGCCACGGCAATGAAGGCCATGATCCCAAGCGCCATCGGCGAATGAGTGAGGGCAGCGTCGACCTTGTTTTGCAGTTCCCCCGACATGTTTCGGGCGTTCTGACGCATCCAAAAGATCATGAAGGTGAGAACGGCAACGGTGAACAAGGCCAGCACTCCTTCGATGGCTTGTTCCCACTTGCCTTCGAAGTCACCGATGATGGCGTTGAAGATGAGCCCTCCGACGAGGCTGACCACGGCGGCGGATGCGGCGCCGATCCACACCGAGCGCAGATGTTCGGACCGATTGGTCTTCACCAAGTAGGCAACAATGGCGGCGAGAACCAGAGAAATCTCTAAGCCCTCACGAAGTGTTATCAGTAGTGCAGCTCCCATAGAAGAAGAATGATAAGCATGCTTAACACTCCTCGTCAACCCCCACTTTGGGAATTCTTGCTCAACGCTCAAATACTCGCACCTGACGTAGCCGGGCATCGTGAAGTACCTTGTCGGCCATGGCTCAAACGTGGCAACTCCAGGTGAACCAATCCGATCTTTCCCAGACTCGAATCAGCATGGAGTCAGACGACCCAGACGGGTTTGACCGGCCGGAACTCGATGAGGGCGAAGTTCTGTTTCGCGTCGATTCTTTTGCCATGACTGCCAACAACATCACCTACGCAGTCTTTGGCGACACCATGAGCTATTGGCAGTTCTTCAGTCCAGCCAAGCCGGCTCAGGAATCGGCACTGCAGACAGTCTGGGGCGTGGTTCCAGTCTGGGGGTTCGCTGACGTCGAAGAGTCCAACCATCCGGGCATCAAGGCTGGAGATCGGTACTACGGATATTGGCCCAGTGGCACCCACCTTGTGGTTCGCCCAGCCCGCCTTAGCGCCACTGGCTTTGTCGACGGAACCGCTCACCGCACCGAACTACCCGCTGTCTACAACTCGTACAACCTAACTAGCGCCGACCCCATCTACAGCTCCAAAAACGAGAGTCTGCAAAGCCTGCTTCGTCCCCTGTTCACCACCTCGTTCTTCATCGATGACCTTCTGTTCGACAACGACCTTCACGATGCCGAACAGGTCATGGTCTCCAGCGCTTCCAGCAAGACGGCCTTCGCCCTGGCCTTCTGCCTTCATCGCCGTGGCACCCCTGTCGTTGGGCTGACCTCTGTTGGCAATGTCGACTTTGTCAAGGGCCTCGGCTGGTACAACGAGGTATTGACCTATGACGACGTCAAGAACAGCAAGTGTCCCCAATTGCAAGTTCCCACCGTCTATGTCGACATGTCTGGCGACTCAACCGTGCGAGCGAACATCCACAACAATGCTGCGGATCTTCGCTTCGACCTGATGGTTGGCGCCACCCACTGGGAGTCACCTCCTGGAGAAGACAGCCTGCCCGGCCCAGCTCCAGAGTTCTTCTTCGCCCCGACCCAGATCGCCAAACGAGCTCAAGATTGGGGATCTGATGGCATTGCCGCCCGGACGGCGGAATCCTGGGACCCCTTCGTGGTCGAAGTATCCGATCTGCTGACGGTTGAGTCTCGCTCCGGGGCTGATGCGTGCCAAGCCGCCTACCTCGCGGCCCTTGATGGCTCCGCCGATCCTTCCGTCGGAGTCATCATCACAACATGAGCACCACCGACCAGACTGCCCAGCCAGGCGAGACCAACCAAGCAACCGAGCCGAATCTGGCCAGACGCGACTGGGTGCCAGACAAGGCGGAAACATTCATTCAGCAGATCGCGGCCAGAACAGCATCCGCCAACGGGTCGGAGCTGGCCACACAAATCGACAACCTCATCCAGCAGAACCGGACCATTCACGAAGTTGACTGCATCAACCTGAACCCGGCCACCAATGTGATGAACCCAAGAGCCGAAGCCGCCCTGGCATCAGGAATCGGACCTCGTCCATCGTTGGGTTACCCCGGGGACAAGTACGAGATGGGCCTCGAAGCCATCGAACAGATCGAAGTCATTGCTGCCGAATTGGCAGCCGAAGTCTTCCAAGCATCCTTTGCCGAGATCCGGGTGCCTTCGGGCGCTCTGGCCAACATGTATGCCTTCATGGCATGCACCAAGCCCGGCGACACCATCATTGCCCCGTCGGGAGAAATCGGCGGACACGTCACCCATCACGACGCTGGAGTTGCGGGCCTCTATGGACTCAACACTCTGGCCGCCCCGATCGACGCCACTCGTTACACCGTCGATGTTGACAAGCTGGCCACAATGGCCAAAGAGCATCGTCCCACCATGATCACCATCGGCGGCAGCCTCAATCTACATCACCATCCAGTGGCCGAGATCCGGGCCGTTGCCGACACCGTCGGCGCCAAGGTGCTATTCGATGCCGCCCACCTGTCTGGTTTGATCGCCGGAGGAGCCTGGCCCAATCCACTGGCTGAAGGTGCCCACGTGATGACCATGTCCACCTACAAAAGCCTGGCAGGACCGCCATCTGGGCTTCTGGTGAGTAATGACCCAGCCATCGCCGAACGAGTCGATGCCATTGCCTACCCCGGGCTCACCGCCAACTTCGACGCGGCCAAGACGGCCGCTCTGGCCATCACCTTGTTGGATTGGAAGGCTTGTGGGTCCGACTACGCCGCCGAGATGGTGCTCTCGGCGAGCGCACTGGCTGAAGCCCTCGTAACAGAAGGCATTCCCGTCTACGGATCCGACTCAGGATCGACGCGTGGACCAACGCGGTCTCACGCCTTCGCCGTCGACGCCGGCCAAATCATGGCCAACTCAACTGACAAGCAACCACCCATCACCGGCCTTGGAGCCGGGCAAGACCTCGCAGTCAAGCTGAGGCAAGCCATGCTATTGAGCTCTGGAATCGGACTTCCAAGCCGTCCATCCAGTGACACGGCCGCTGAGCAAACAACTGGCCCAATGGGCGGGTTACGTCTCGGAACAAACGAACTGGTTCGATGGGGAATGACCGCCAACGATATGCCGGAACTCGCTGGCCTCGTGGCCCGAGCCATCACTGCGACCAACCAAGCACAAACCCAGCAAGTCTCCAATGGTGTGCAGGCGATGCGACAAAGATTCAGAAGCCTCTGCTTCCTGGCTTAGCCCGCGCCTCAGTTCTGATTGACCCAATCAATCTCTTTCATACCTCCCACAGTGGAATTGCTTCAAAACTGCACTACGTTGCGGTCGTGACTTCGGGCGAACCACAACCACCCCAACGCGGCCGCGGACGGCCTCCGCTCATAAGCCGTGACTCGATTATTGAGACCGCTTGCAATCTTGGGCTTGATGGGCTCAGTATGAGCAGCGTGGCTGATGAACTTGGCGTCGCCACGCAAAGCCTCTACCGCCACGTTGCTAGCCGCCGTGAGTTGGTCACCTTGTGTGTTGACCATCTCACCGCCGGTTGGATAATGACGGAAGATCACGGCCAACCACTCAGCGAATGGCTCTATCAATTCGCTGTCGACACCAGGCAATTTCTAAGCAATAGTCCAGGCTTAGCCGCCGAACTTCAATCAATCGGTCCGGGCACTCCGCAAATCGTTTACAAGACCGAACACAGCATCGACAGTCTGGTCCAGCGCGGCCATTCACCCCTGATCTCGTTTCTTTTGATCGGAGCAATCGGCGAATCCACCATCGCGTCAGTAGTTCGCCAGGAGCAATTCCTGGCTACACCCGAGGCGAGAGAGAATTCCGATTCCCGAGCTCTGGCGGCTCTCGCCGAGATCGATCCGATTGACATTCCACATATCACCTCGATCACCGAGTTTCTGATCGACACCAATGGCGATGAGTACTTCAAATTCTTCACCCGAAGCTTGATCGATGGAATGATCCAAAGGCTTCTTCCAGACGACTAGTGGACACTCAGTTCAATCGAACATCCAGGGCTCGTATCTCATCCCGACCAGCAATTGTTGCCATTGCCTTTTGCACCACCGCCAGTGTCCCATGCTCGATGGATAACTCGATGGAGACCTGACGGGTTCGAATGTCGCGTTCATCGTCAATGCTCAGACTCTTGAGAGAAGCACTGGACTCATCAACGGCCTGCATGACGGGACCCAACGTTCCATGACCACGCTCATATACCAGGTCAACTGATACATCCTGATAGCTGAGGCGATGGGAAACTAGCCGGCGCAAGGGCCGAAGCAGCACCAGGACGAACACCACCACAGCAAGCCCCGACAAGACCAGGGCGAGACTGCCCGAGGCAGCGGCGACACCGATGCCTCCAGCGACCCAGATGGTGGCGGCCGTCGTCAGCCCCCGCACATCGAATCGGTCCTGGATAATTGCACCGGCACCGATGAAACCAATACCAGTGACCACTTGAGCGGCAGCGCGCGAGGTATCGGTTCCCGCCCCGCCGTCACCCCACAGTGCACCACTGAGGGCAAAGAGGGCCGCGCCTGCCGATACTAGGGCGTGGGTTCGCGTACCGGCCGGGTGACCGCGCATGTCGCGTTCTAGTCCAACTACCGCACCCGCAGCGGCTGCCCCCAAGACACGCAGGAGGATATCGATAGGTTCCAGGTCCATCAGTCGATGTTAGCGATCGTGAAGCGAGGCAGGGTGACATGCACGATTGGTCCGATCAGCAAAGCGAAAGCCAAGGTGCCAAAGCCAACAGATCCACCGAGGAGCCAGCCAGCCCCTAAGGCGATCGCCTCGATCGAGGTCCGAATGCGTCGGATCGGCCATCCGAGCCGGGCAAATCCGGTCATGAGGCCATCACGCGGCCCTGCCCCAAGGCCTGCACCGATATAGAGCCCCGATGCAATCCCCGTGCCAACAATGCCAAGAATCAGCGATCCGATCCGAAGTCCTGTCTGGTCAATCTCGGGCAGTACGGCAAGGGTGACGTCGACCATCAAGCCAACGATCACCGCATTGCCAATGGTTCCAAGCCCAGGCTTCTCCCTCAGTGGAATCCAAATCGCCAGAACAGCGAAGCTGACGGCAACCGTTGTCTGACCCAAGGTCAATGGGATGTGTTTGGCGAGTCCTTGGTGCAAGACGGTCCAAGGGTCAGCACCGAGATCAGCCAACACAATCAAGCCAATACTGATGCCGAACAAGACGAGACCGATGAGGAGAAAGCTCAAGCGCCGTGCCGTTGGCGGCGGGGCAAGTTGTTCGAGGGCAGACATCTCCGGCAGGCTAGCTTTTGATCATGACTTCACGATCTATCACCGGTCAGCCGACAACCTGCGTCGTTGGTGCTGGTCCGAGTGGACTAGCAGCGGCACGGGCACTACTGACCAAGGGGCTTCCGGTTGAGGTCTTCGAACGAAACGATCAGGTCGGAGGGATTTGGGATCCGACAAACGAAGGAACACCCATCTACGAATCGGCTCACTTCATCTCTTCCAAGACCATGTCGGGCTTCTCCGGCCACCCGTTCCCCGACGACTTTCCGGATTATCCCCGCGCCGACCAGATCCTCAGCTACCTGCAATCGTTCACCAAGAAGCACAGCCTCGATTCCGTCGTCACCTTCAGTTGCGGCGTAGAGAAAGCCGAATGGTCGTCTGATCTCGGTTGGACGGTCACCCTTGAGTCCGGCGAGGTCAGGCAGTTCGACAATCTGGTTTGCGCCAACGGAACCCAGTGGCATCCGGCCGTGCCGGACATTCCAGGTTCGTTTGACGGCGAGCTGTTTCACTCCAAGGATTACTCGTCCATCGATCAGCTCCGAGGCAAGCGGGTTCTCGTCATTGGGGCGGGTAACTCCGGTGTTGATATCGCTTGTGACGCCGCCTCTTCAGCTGACTACGCCGCCATCAGCATGCGTCGCGGCTACCACTTCATTCCCAAGCACATCTTCGGCATCCCCTCCGACGTCTTCGGAGATTCTGGGCCAGAGCTTCCTCTCGCCATTAGTCAGCGTGTCTTCGCCTTCATGCTCCGACTACTCAACGGTAAGCAAGAGCGGCTCGGCCTGCCCAAACCCGACCACAAGATGTTCGAAACCCACCCCATTTTGAACTCAGAGATTTTCCACTACCTCAGCCACGGCGACCTTCACGTCAAGCGGGATGTCGAATCCTTCGATGGACCCCTTGTTCGCTTTACCGACGGCTCAGCCGAAGAGTTCGATGTCGTCATCTTCGCCACTGGTTACAACACTTTGATTCCCTATGTGGATGAAGCGGAGTTCGAATGGACGATGAGTCGTCCCTCCATGCTGATGCGAGTCTTCGATCGACGAAACCCTCACCTCTTCGCAGTTGGTTTCAGTGAAGGCGACGGTGGAGGTTTTCCCATCTTTGAACTGATGGCTGACGCGGTGGCCAATGTCGTGCAGCAGATCGGGCCGGCGGCTCAAGCCACGCCTGGCCCCTGGCTTCGCTTCTTACGCCAAGCTGATCCCGACATCATTGGCCAGGTCAAATTGATCAAGGTGCCGCGGCATGCCGCCTACATTCACGCCTCCGCCTACAAGAAGGAAATGGCGAAGATACGAACACAGTTCAACTGGGACGACCAGGCAACCTGACAATTAACCGAGCCCTCGACCAGATGTTCTATTGTGACGGGGTGCCAGCCTTCCCTCTCGTCCTGTTTGACCTCGACCACACCCTCTTTGACTTCGAGGGCTCGAAGAAGATCGCCTTTCGAGAAGTTCTGGAGGAGGAGGGAGTCGAGAACCCGTGGTCCTATCTGGATGTGTTCAAACAGATTGAGCGACCACTTTGGGCTGGTCTTGAGCGGGGCGAACTTACTCTCGACTCACTGAACGATCGCCGCTTCGAAGAACTTGTGAAGGTCGCTGGACTCGATGCCGATCCCACGGCCATGGGGACCAGCTACCTCTCTTGGCTAGGTAAGAGCGGCGGCCTCTTCCCCGGCGCTCGAGAACTGTTGGATGGTCTCGTGGACCACTGCACACTGGCCCTGGTTTCCAACGGCTACGGCGAAGTTCAACACGCTCGCATGAGCAACTTTGACCTTGCTCACTACTTCGACGCCATCATCGTGTCCAGCGAGGTCGGCGTAGCCAAACCCCACCCGGACTTCTTCGATCACGCCTTCAGCGCTCTGGGTAATCCTGATCCGCAGACTGCACTGATGGTTGGAGACAGTCTGACGTCTGACATTACCGGAGCCAACAATTACGGACTGTCGTGTTGTTGGTACAACCCGTCCGAACAGCCAGCCCCAGATCATCTGGAGATCGACTTCACTGTGTCTGACTTGGCGGCCATTCGGTCAATTGTCCTGGATGGAAAGACTGTCTCGTGAGTTCAGCTTCAAATCCAACAGCACAGTCCATTCCCGTCATCGAATCCGACCGCCTCATCCTTCGCGGATTCCAAGAGTCGGACTTTGAGCCGATGGCCAAGTTCTACGCCGATCCAATGTCAGCCTTCTACGGCGGACCTTGCGACAAGGAAGAAGGATGGCGCAAATTTGCTGCGTATGCGGGGCATTGGATGTTGCGGGGATACGGCCCGTGGGCGTTGGAAGAGAAGGCCACCGGTGAATACGTTGGCCTGAGCGGCTTGTGGTATCCCGAGGGATGGATCGAGCCAGAGATCACCTGGGCCCTGGTGCCGGGCAAGCATGGAAATGGCTACGCCACAGAAGCAGCCCTGACTGCATTGCAGGCGGCTTATGAGATGTTCGGCTGGACTCGAGCTGTGAGCGTGATCGCCAAGGACAATCCAGCTTCGGTAGCGGTTGCCACTCGCATGGGTGCCACCTTCGAACGCGAGGTCGACTACCGCTACGGCAAAGCCAACCTCTACGTCCATCCACCCCTCGACCAGCTCAACGCCGCTCCCTGACGGTCGCTGCCAGCCGCCGCATCTCTGGTGGCCGACATCCGGTTGTAGGCCTAGACACGCTCCACGATCATGGCGGTGCCTTGGCCGACGCCGATACACATGGTGGCCAGTGCACGATCCTTGCCACTCGCTTGCAGCTGACGAACCGCGGTCACAATCAGGCGAGCCCCGCTCATGCCCAACGGATGACCCAGGGCAATGCCGCCGCCGAGCGGATTGATGCGAGGGTCATCATCGGCAATACCAAGCTGGCGGGTACAAGCCAAAACCTGGGCGGCAAAGGCTTCGTTGATTTCGATGAGGTCGAAGTCATCCATGCTCAGCCCCGTCTTTGCCAGCACCTTGCGAGTGGCAAACACCGGACCAATACCCATCACTCGCGGCTCCACCCCAGCAGCAGCCGAGGCCGTGATTTTGGCCAGTGGTGTCAGTCCGTACTTCTCGACCGCATCAGCTGAGGCCAGCAAGACTGCGGCCGCCCCGTCATTGATCCCTGATGCATTGCCTGCGGTGATGGATCCGTCAGGCACAATGGCCCGCAACTTGGCCAGCGCTTCGGGTGATGACTTCCGCGGGTGTTCATCGGTGTCGACGATGGTGGTGGAACGCCGCTCAACCACCTCGACCGGCACGATCTCATCGGAGAAAGCACCGGCGGCAATGGCAGCCGCCGCCTTGGTCTGACTCCACAGAGCGAAGGCGTCCTGTTCTTCCCGGCTGATGTTGTAGTCATCGGCCAGGTTCTGGGCGGTCTCGGGCATGGAGTCGGTGCCGTAAACCTTCAATGCCGGGTTGACGAAACGCCAACCAATGGTGGTGTCGAACATCTGAGCGGTCCGGTCAAACGCCTTGGTTGATTTTCCAACCACCATTGGCGCCCGTGACATCGACTCCACTCCCCCGGCCACATAGAGCTCACCCATGCCCGAAGCAATCATGGCCGCGGCATTCCCGATCGAGGTCATGCCCGAGGCACACAGCCGGTTGACCGTATGCGCGGGAACCTCGGTTGGAAAGCCAGCAAGCAACGAAGCCATGCGAGCGACATTGCGGTTGTCCTCACCGGCTTGGTTGGCGCAACCCATGATCAGGTCATCAACCGCGGTCCAATCGACCCCATCATTTCGCTCGCGAATGGCCCGAAGCACGACGGCGGCCAGATCATCTGGCCGCACCCCCGAAAGGGAGCCTCCATATCGACCGACTGGGGTACGGGCACCATCACAAACAAAGACATCGTCACTCATGGCATGAAAACTAGCTGTCATCTACCACCTGACCAAAGCCGAGACGCAATGACGATGTCGGCAATCAGCACGATGGCTTCGGTGTTACTTCCGGTAGGCCTCGATGACGCCAAGCAAGGTCTCGTCCAGAGGCTGATGGTCCCAGCCGAACTCCTTGGTGAAGGCGCTGGAATCGATGATGAAGGGTCGGTCCCACTGGTACTGCATCTCCTTCAGCTCCCGGATCACCGGCATGAAAACTCCCATCACGGTCAGAGCAAGGCTTGGGACCGATTTGGTCTTCACCGGGTCAATGCCCGCCAGCTGGCAAATCCGGGTGACCATGTCCTCGGCGGTGACCGGAGCAGCCGTCGGTACGTGCCAGGCTTTGCCCCAAGCAGCAGGTTCTGCCGCCAGTGTCACCAGGGCTCGGGCCGCATCATCAACCGAGGTCCAGCTATGGGGTTGGCGGGGGTCACCAAGCACGGAGACCGATTTGGATTTCAGCAGCTTGGGCATGAGACGGTCTGCGAATTGTCCGTTCTCGGTGATCTGCGAACCGATGTAGTCCGACGCGCGGGCTTCGGTGATACGAACCTTTCCGGCATCGTGGGCCGCCTTGGCCTCATTCCACATGTCGACCCGAATCTGGCCCTTCTTGGAGCTCGGACGGAGGGGGAAGTCTTCGGTCATGGGTACGGTCGGGTCGGCATAGCCATACAGATTGCTCATGGTTGAGAGAACTGCGCCTGTCTGCTCGGCCGCAGCCAGCAGCGACTTGGCCAGTGGCGGCCATGCTGTGGCCCACTGGTGATATTGGGGGTTGGCACAGTTGTAGATGGCCGTGGCGCCATCACTTTCCTGAGCAAGCTTTGCGGAGTTTGCTGCATCTAGTTTGACCAGCTGGATGCCCGCCCCACTCGGCCCACTCCCCGACCGGCTGATGACCTTCACCCGGTGACCGGCATCGGCAAGGAGCCCGGCAACGGAGGAACCAACTGCTCCCGCTCCGACTACGACATGAAGTTCCGCACCCGGCTTGGCATCCTCCCATTCGTATTGGGTGGCCTCGTTCTGTTCCTCGTTCTGTTGCTCATGATTGGCCATCGTGGTCCTCTTCACTGTTCTTCGTTTCACCGGCACTCATTCCGAGAGCACCGCTCTTGTTTAAAGAATGCACGCAAGTGGGTGAAAAGTCAAGAGCACTGCTCTCTTTTTAGATAATTGCTCTCGTTTCTCTTGCTTCTGGATCGATTCCCGTCGATACTCCACTGATGAAAACTGGGTCGCGAAGGACAAGTGCAGTCGGGATCCGGGAACGGAACCGGCTGGAACTCACAGCTGAGATTCTGGCTTCGGCCAACCGCCACCTGGTCGAACACGGCTCGACCGATCTCTCCCTGCGAGCGATCACCCGCGATCTCGGCATGGCTTCTTCGGCCATCTATCGCTACTTTTCCAGCCGCGACGAACTGCTCACCGCCCTCATCATCGAGGCCTACAACGATCTGGCCGACCGAGTAGAGGTGGCCGATGGTGGGGTCAGCGAACGAGGTGACCACCGCGCCAGATGGCAAGCCATCAGTGCCAGCATTCGGGGCTGGGCCCTGGACAATCCCCAACAATGGGCCCTGATTTATGGCACCCCGATCATGGGATACGCCGCACCTGAAGCCACTATTGCCGCCGCTACCCGCTCGACCCGGCCTCTACTCCAGCTTCTCATCGACGAGTCTGGACGATCCGGAGCCACAGAACTAGCGACTGAAAGCGATACCCCGATTCTGGCCCCAGGCCTCAGCAGTATCCTGGCCGAGATCGGCGGACCATTTGCCGAAACCGACGTTGTCAATGGTTTGGGCGCATGGGCGGAAGTCATCGGTCTGATCAGCCTTGAGCTTTTTGGTCACCTCAAGAATGTCGTTGTCGATCGTGACGCACACTTCACCTACCTGAGCAATGAGATCGGCAAGCGACTGAACTTCGATCCTGAGCCTTGACCGACTCTCCCACTGTTTGGGACTGAGACTGAATCCGCAGTTACGTCTCCTGACCCCGACTACTTCGAATCATCGACCAAGGCGTCCCACTCGAACTGGGTGGTACTGCGAGTCCTACTTGCTCGACGAGGTATGTGCTGAGCCCTGCTTTTGGACCACTTCCAAAGGGCTTTGCACACAAGACCGAGTATGGGCAAGAGGATTAGTCCAAGGGTGATTGCCATGATTCGCCCATAGCTCCAAGCGCTCGACACGATCTTCAGGTAGATCACAGTCGCTACCACAAAGACCAGGATCGCTGGACTGGCTCGACGCAAGAACGTCATCACGTCGTTGTCGGTTTGCATCCTCTGACTCCTTTACCACTTCGGGGCCAATGGGCAGAAGCACGAGCATCATGAGATGGATGCTCGTGCTTTTCCCTCCTGCCCAATCGCCCTCCGGACACTACGCCAAGGGCATGAACCAGGTCGTAACTGCAACCTCTTCGTCACCTTTGCTTGATCGACAGAGACGAACCCGAGCTAGCGCCACCACCTAGCCAGGCGGGTACGCGAGACTCTTGCCCACATGGTGATGCAGGGAATGAACCGACGCAGCTTTCTGAACAAGGCAGTCAAGGTGGGCGCCACGCTCGGAGCGACGGCCTCAGTCCCTTGGGTAATGCCAAGCCAAGTCAGTGCCAATCGTCTTCGGCAGCAACCCACCATACGGCCCCGTGCCGAGTGGGATCAGGGGAACGGACCAACTGGTCCAATTGAAGCTGAAGAACCCCTCTTCTTGTTAGTCCACCACACCGCCCAACCTGGCAACAACTACACATCCGACGACGTGCCCGGTCTCCTTCGCAGCATGTACTGGTTCCACTCCGGAGATGAAAAGGGCTGGGCAGACATTGCCTACAACTTCCTCGTCGATCAATTCGGAACAATCTGGGAAGGCCGAACCGGCAGCATCGCCGGACCAGTGCGGGGCTCAGCCACCGGCGGCAACCAAGGTTTCTCCCAGCTGTGTTGCTTCATCGGCAACCTGAGTGAGAGCGAGCCAACCCCCGCAGCCACCGACTCCATGGTCGAGCTTCTGGCCTGGTTAGCCGTGCAACGCAATATCAACATCCAACCCGGAGCAACCGTCAGCTTCACTTCGCGAGGTTCCAACAAGTGGCCCCGGGGATCCGAGATCACCACTCCCACCATTGCTGGACATCGCGACATGTCCCAGACCAGTTGCCCTGGAGACAAGGGCTATGCCTTTGTGACCAACCGATTGCCAGTCCTGGTTCTGGCCAAGGTCAACGGGGTTGAGCCTCCACCGCCAGACGACCCAGACTCCGGCAGTCCTGATCTCGAAACCACCTCCACCACCGAAACCGAAACATCGACTACCGAGACTGCCGAGTCATCGACAACAGACGCCACGGAACCATCCACGGAAACCACCACCACGGCCGAGACGAACACAACAGGGCACAACACATCTTCGCCTCCAGAATCAGCCACATCAGCAGAGTCCAGTGAGCTTGGGTCCGAGCTCGAGGAGGCGCTTTCGGCCCAGCCGGAATCCACGGTGAAAAGCTGGACTGACGGATCCCTGCGGTGGGCTCTGCCAGCAGCCGCAGTCATTGCTGGCGGTGCCGTCACCTACCGCCGCACAAGTGGGAGTGGAGCGACACCCGCAAGCGACGATTCCGACTCAACCGATCCAACGGCTAAGACTGAACGCACTGACTAAGCTTGGACAATGAACCTGACCGGGGACTCTGAGCAAACCGGACCATCCAAACTCTGCCACCTGCTCGATATCGACAGACCCGTGCTCTTAGCTCCCATGGCTGGTGTTGCCGGCGGTGCGCTAGCGGCCGCTGTCAGCAGCAGCGGAGGTCTTGGCATCGTCGGCGGTGGCTACGGCGACCTCGATGCGCTTGCGACCGAAATGACCCTGGCTGGCAGCTCCAACGTCGGCATCGGATTTATCAACTGGAAGATCAACCAGGACACTGTCGCAGCCGCTTTGGACTACGAACCAGTAGCCATCTGGCTTTCCTTTGGTGATGCAACCCCCTACATTCCCATGATCCGCGATGCTGGCGTGACCGTCATCTGCCAGGTCACGACCGTGGCCGAGGGCCAAGCAGTAGCCCACGCAGGGGTCGACATCATCGTGGCCCAAGGTGATGAGTCTGGTGGCCACGGGCGCTCTGGTCGCTCCTTGTTTGGACTACTCCCAGCCCTTCACGCTGCCTTACCTGACACATCGCTAGTTGCTGCTGGTGGGATAAACGGACGCCAAGAATTCGACGCGGCCTGTGCGCTCGGAGCTTCAGGGGTTGCCCTTGGTACTGCCTATTACGCCACCAATGAAGCGCTGGACACCTCCGAAGCCAAGCAACGCCTGGTTGAAGCAACTGGAGATCAGACGGTGCGAGGCGTCGTCTATGACCTCATTCGTGGTCCCGAGTGGCCATCTGAGTTCAGTGGCCGTTCCATCCGGACCGAGCTAACTGACCAGTGGACGGGAAGAGAGAACGAGCTTCGGGGAAACCAGTCTGAAGCGCAGCGCCATGACAGGGCCGTCGAAGAAAAAGACATGTCGGTCCGAGTGGTTTGGGCCGGAGAAGGATTGGACGCCATCAACGCGATCGTTCCCGCCGCTGAGGTCAGCCAACGATTTCCAATCTGCCGATGAGTAACAACCAGTCCAAGGAAACAAGCACACAGCCGCAGGCAATAGCCATGCAGGCCCAGATCGTTCTTCCCTGCCAAGACCTTGATCCAAATTTGGAGTTCTTCGTAGATGAGCTTGGCTTTCGAGTTCGCATGATTACTCCGGCCGACAAACCTTCCCTGGCCATCATCCATGGTCATGGAATCGAGCTCTGCTTGGATGCCACTGCCTCACGATCCGACCCACCAGGCGAAGCCGCCGAAGCATCCCCTCAAACCATCCGGCTGGTTACGGAACGCGCTCACGTGCGGGAAGACTTGACCGCTCCCAACGGCACCAGGGTCACCTTCATCGATGCTGACCCGCTCTTGCTCATGCCGGACCTGGTTGAAGAGTTCGTACTGAGTCGCCGCGCTGAAGCCGATTGGATCACCGGCCGAGCAGGCATGCAATATCGAGATCTCATCCCCAGTCGCCTCGGTGGACGTTTCATAGCCTCCAACATTCGGATCCAGAGCGGTGGGCACGTGAGCGACTATCCCCACTTTCACAAGATCCGTTTCCAAATGATTTTCTGTGTCAAGGGCTGGGTGCGTGTGGCGTACGAGGATCAGGGCGAGCCACTCCTCATCGAAGCTGGTGACTGTTTCCTGCAGCCACCAGAGATCCGTCATCAGGTTCTGGAAAGCTCACCAGGTCTTGAAGTGGTCGAGATTGGCACCCCAGCTGAACACGAAACCTTCGGCGACCTGGAGATCCAGCTACCAACGGGATATGTCCGACCAGACCGTGATTTTGGCGGCCAGCGCTTCGTTCACCACGTCGCGTCTGGCGCCACCTGGCATCCCTTCACCCAACCAGGCGAGACGGGGTTCGAGTATCGAGACATCGGCATCGGCCAGGCCAGCGACGGCCTGGCCGACGTTCGTGTCCTTCGACCCGCCCAAGAAACAAACAAGTCTGATCTCGGCCTTCCTGTCAGCACCCATGAGGGCGAGTTCCTACTGTTCTACGTGCTCACGGGATCAGCCCTGCTCCGTTGTCATGGCGAGCATGCCGTTGGTCCCGGCGACAGCATCGTCATCCCAGCCGACGATCCCCACGGGTTCAACGGCTGCTCAACGGATCTCGAGCTACTCCGAATCGCCATGCCCTAGGCGCGCCCGGTCGCCCGTAGACCGACACTCCGATGGGTACACGACCTCTGGGTTGTGGAGCTCAGCCTTGCAACCGCTCCAGCAAATGAACGGTTTCTGTCTCGGGCTCCAAACCAGCTTCGTCTAATCGCCTCAGCAAGGTGAGTAGCGACTGATGAGCCGCTGGACGGTCTTGAGTGGCCAGCAAACAATTGGCGAAGAGCCGTCCCGCCCGTTCTGATAACTCGCTGACCTGGAGTGCATTTGTCGCCCAGCGCAGGCCTTGCTCTGGCTCACCCTTAGCCGCACTCAACTCGCCAACTCGACAGTACGCGCCAAGGGCAAGGGAATCGAGACGAACCTGATTGTCTTCGCACCAGTCCTCGTCAAAACCAGCCAAGAAAGATCCACCGTAGAGTTCCAAAGAGGATCGATAAAGGTCAAGCGCAGGGCCAGGGGCGCCACCCCGATCATGACCAAGAGCCTCCGTCATGATCCTCTCAAACTCCTTAACGTCAATCTTGGTGTCGGGATGAAGGAATATGCGTTCACCATCGATCTGGACATGAAACGGAGCGTTCCCGGTAGGCCTGGCTGGTTCGAGTACCCGCTGCAGATAGCTGAGGTTGACTCGGAGATTGCTTGCCGCCTTCGCCTCGGACAGATCAGGCCACAGTGCAGCCGAAACGGCGGACCGCTGGCCCGGACCATTGGCAATCAGATACGCCAACAGCTCCCGCACTCGGCGGCGGCGAACCCAGTCATCGTCGTCAACCAGACTTCCGTCTCGCCATATCTGGATCTCCCCCAGCGTGACAATGCGGATCTGCGAAGTCGGAAGCGGCGGGAAGCGTTTGAGTCGTCGCTCCGCTGCATGACGGACAGACGCTGATGCTCCCATATCCGAAGACTCCGAAATGACGCGAGACAACAACTGGCGAAGGTTCGGCAATTGCTCCAACAGAAGCAACGCGTCGACCTCGCCAGCCAGGTTGGCGGCCAGTGCCAGCTCACACAGGTGATGTGGCAGTACTTGCACACGTAGTAGGTCCGGTTCCGTCCAAGGCAAAGCTGCAGCTTCGGTTGCTGATCCCGCCTCTCTCAGGGCAAGCAATGCACGCCCGGCACGGACAGAGACAACAAGCGAGCGGCCAAACTCACAACGATCAAGAACCTCTCGGGACTCCGGACTGACGACATAGATGAAGGCCAAGCACATGAGGTGATAGCGAGCGGGCCAGTTTCCAAGAGGCACACGTTCGAAGTTTTCTGCCAGTTCCTTGCCCGCTGCATCGTCACTCTCATAGACCGCTACTGCCGCGACCTTGCCAATGGCCATGAACTGACGGGCCCGGGCTGGACCGTTTTCTTGGCAAAGGGCTTCGCCACGCCGCAAATACCGGCTGGCCGAGTCACGATCGCCGGCAGCAAGGGCAATGAATACCCCAACCCCAAGCAGTGAGACACTGTTCTCGACCACACGACGGGGCAGGGTTTCCACAACGATGTCAGCCACGATGGCCAAGCCGATCTCGGGAGACACCTCACCACGCAGCCACATGGCGAAAGCAATGAGCACCTCGGCACCATCGGGTAAGTCCTCGAGATCAGTCGGCGTGAGCGCGGCTCCAACCTCTTCCGGGCGACCGAGATCACAAAGCCGAGTCGCTCGATAGATCAACTCCAGCGACGGGTCCAGTGGCTCCCACCTATCCAACCACCATTTGGCTTCTTCCAAATCGCCCTTGCGAATGGCCAGGGCGCTTCCAGCATGCCGCATCAAGTCGCGCGCTATGGACTCGCGTTCTCCCAGCTCACCAAGCCGGGAGGTCACACTTCGGGGCACGTCTTGGAGGTCGGAGTCATGCCATTGAAGAACTCGGAAAATCGTGACTGCTTCAACAATGTCATCACCTTCGACTCGCGCCTGTTTGGCAATACGATGGAAACGTTCGATCACGGCATCGGGCTTGATTTGCTGCTCAATCTGTGCGAATTGATACTCCGCCTCCACCAGTTGGGCCGCTGCCGAATCAGGACAGTGATCGACCAGAGTGTTCCGAACAAGGAGCAATTCGGAGTAGTTGCGCCTTAGCGCAGGCATAGCCAGCAGGTACCGGGCGAGGTCCACTGCCTGCTCATCGTCACCAGCTTTCAGGAGAAGTTCGAGCGAGTAGGCCAGGTTGTCCCGCTCCCTTTCGACCTTGGCTGCAACTCGTGCCACCTCGACCTGTTCCTCCGGCAACACCCGCTCCTGGACCACCGAACGCAATAGGGAGTGGAGACGGAACGAGCCATTGCCAGTGTCCTCCACCAGGGGCAAGTCACGAACAAGAGCTTCAGCGGTGAAGGAACCCTCCGACAACGCAAGAGCCATCACCTCATCGAATTCCTCCAACACCGAAACCCGAGCCAAGCCACGCAGACGGGCCGGTTCAAGTGCACTCAGAACCTCCTCCTCCAAGAAGTCGGCCTCGGCTCCTGAACCGACCACCAGCCGCAGGTCGGCTAAGGCGACATGACGTGGGAGTTCACCAGGATCGATTGATTCCACCGCCCGGGAAAGAAGTAGATCATCAACCTCAGAATCATCCAATGCCAAGTCTTCAGCAGTGAGACAAAGCAGTTCTCCATGGGCCTGAAGCCGCGCTGTCTGTAAAGTTGGCTGCGTCCGGCCAAGCAAGACGAGGTGCCCGTTGGTCGGAAGAAGAGTGATCATTTCTTGCAGCAGTCCGAGAGACTCATCACTGGTGATCAGGTGTACATCATCAACAATAATGGCCATCTCGCGCGGAGCGTGCCGCCAGACTTCTTCAAGAAGCTCTTCCAATGTCGATTCCGTACCGGGAATGGCATTGACTCCTACTGCTTGGCAGAGCCCATCAAGAAGCTGGGAACAGTCATTGTCGGCAGCCTGCGCCCCAAGCCAGTAGTCGCTTCCATCGGGATCAATCCGATTGGACTCGATGGCAAGCGCCAGTGCAGTGCTCTTGCCTGACCCAGCGGGAGCAATAACCATGGTCAACCGACGTTCAAACCTGGCCCGTAGCAACTTCACCAATCGGGGGCGGTGAACAGCACGACCCAGTCGACCTGCTGCCGGTTGCAGGCGAAATGCGCCGTTCATTTGTCCTGCTCCCCCATTCGCCAGCTCATCGCCTACAACACTCGGTCAGAATCTAGCCGAGTCAGCCAGTTTTTGGAAGCCGAACGTTGTTGCTCCGAGGCTTGTTTTCTGACTTGCTAGAGCACAACATTCTCAGTCGTCAGCAGAGCGCCGAGCTTTACCGCGTCAAGGGGACGTGAGAACAAGAAACCTTGCCCAAGATCACAATGCAGCGCACGAAGTTCCGCCAACTGCACCGGTCGCTCAATACCTTCGGCCACGGTCTTCATGCCCAGTTGTCGGCCCATCTCGACAATGGTCTTGACCAACACATGGTCGGCGTCTCGCTTGTGGAGCTCGGCCACGAAGCTTCGATCGATCTTCAGCACGTCGAAGGCGAACTGTTGGAGGTAGCTAAGCGATGAGAATCCAGTACCAAAGTCGTCCATAGCCAACGAGATTCCTAGGGATCGAAGCTCGTTCAGTACACGACTGACCACCTCAACCTGATCCAATAGGACTGATTCAGTCACCTCGAGGGTGAGCGCTTCGGGTTCAAGGCCGCTGGAGGACAAGGCCATCGAGACGTCATCGAGAAGCCCACTAGTGAGCACCTGGCGGCCGGACAAGTTCACATTCAGGGTTAGCTCCGCTCCTCCGGGGGACCGATCCCGCCACTTCGCCACCTGGGTGCACGCCTCATTGAGAACAAAGCGACCAATGTCAATAATCGATCCCGATTCCTCAGCCAACCCGATGAACTCCAAGGGTGACACCAGACCACGAGTTGGATGTTGCCAGCGGACGAGGGCTTCGACGCCCCGAATCTGTTGGGTACGCAGGCAAACAAAGGGCTGGTAGTGAATGACGAATTGATTGTCACTCACCGCCTCCTTTAGCTCATCTTTCATCGAGGCTCTGCGAGTAAGTGTCGTGTCCAACTTCTCGTCATAGAGGGCAACACCGCTTCGCCCCGTTGTTTTCACGTCATACATGGCCACGTCGGCATGACGAATGAGTTGGTCGAAGGAACTATTCTCCAGGTCTGCGATTGCGATGCCAATGCTTGCACTCAGATGCAGGTTGAGGTCACCAACACGAAACGGTCGTTCCAGCTCTTCAATGACGCGCAGGCCGACAAGTTCGGCTGCCAACGAACCCGCAACCCCATCCAAGATGACGGCGAACTCATCCCCGCCATAGCGAGCGACCAGGTCAGTTTCTCGTATGCCGGCACTAATTCGAGCGGCGGCCTCGGCCAAAACCACATCACCGAGTTCGTGGCCGTGCAGGTCATTGATGGCCTTGAAATGATCCAGATCAATAAACATCAGGCCGATCTGGTTGTCTGCCGAACGATTCCCTTCAGCCAGGCGTTCGAGCCGGGCGACGAAGCTGGCCCGATTGGGGAGGCCCGTGAGCAGATCGAGTGATGCGAGCTCCAACTCATCTCGCGTCTGCGCATCAGCCAGGGCAACACCGGCCTGGGTGGCAACACTGATGAGAGTCTGCAAATCATCGTTGCGCTCAATACCGGCATCGGTATCCCACATGATGACCAACCCGCCGGTGATTCTATCCCCATCACCAATAGGAACAGCGACGGCTTCTTGCCCAGAAGTCGAGCTAAATCCATCCTGGGCGAAGACGGTGGATACCGGCTCAAGACCCTCAGCGGCAGTATCGGCCAATGAGGTCAAGAGCCATTCGAGGTGACGGGACGGCCTTGCACCGTCTTGCGAAGAAAAGCTCTGTTGCAGCGACCCGTTGGCCGTACGAACCGAGATCCCACAAACAGTTACGCGAAGAAGATCTGCACTAGTGGCGGTGATCACGTCGAGAATCTCAACCAGGGGCGCCCGTTGGCTGATGGCCTTTTGGATCTCCAAGACCGATTCGACAAAGCGATAGCGGCGCTCCTTTTCTTCGATAGCAGCCAGATGGGTCCGATCTTGCGACTCACGAAGTTCACGCTCGGCATTGATCGTGTCCAGCATCTGAAGTGTCAACGACAGCACACGGACCATCGCCCCAAGGGTGGCCGAGTCACTCGGATCGAACGGAGCCTCCGACATCCGAGCAGCGACGAGTATCAGGTCATTAGATCCCGCTGGGTAGGAACGCAACACCGAGCAAGTGCCGAGTTGGGGCAGCTCCAGGGAGTCCTCGCTGCTGTGCAACGCGGCAAGAAGGACTTCTTCGGGAACAGCCTTCGCTGGGAAACCCACCGAATGCAAGAGAGAACCATTCTCGAAGAGAGCAACGACCTCACTATCCAATGCATCAGCGACATCCGCAACGGCACGGCGAAAAGCCGTTCGCCGATCGACTGCCGATTCCAGACTGCCTATGAAGCCTGGTAGGTATTGAAGTCCGCCCGCTATCGCCATCAGTTCATCGACCGCCCATCAACCGATCGCCAGCGCTACGAGAGTTTGACTGTGGAAGCCACGGCTGCCCATAGTGCGGGCAAACTCGCCATAGGTGTAAAAGCCACTGACTGGTGCACCTTTAGCGCATTCGGTGATGAGTTCGAACTCCTCCAGGAGACGAGCCTCGCCAAGGACTTCGCGTCGAGCAATGCAGTCGAAAGCCAGAACACCAATTGGGGCAGTGTCGCCGAGCATGGCTAGCGCATCTTGGGTGGCAGAGGCCGTACCGGCCATGACTGAGGCAACGTCACCTTCCATGATCCAAACCAGGCCCCCTTGTGGCACTTCGGCGATACAAGAGATCGAGCCAGCTTCGACGTCGGCGCCGGTAACAAATCGAACTTCTTCATGTCCGCGATGATGAATTCCTAGGGGGTGGGTGAGAGCAAAGTCGGCGAACGCAGCGGAGTCTCCAAGCACGTCTTGGCCGAGACCGAGTCGCTCTCCGTAGGCCTGCAGTGCCGGCAGTCCATCCAGTTCAGTCACGGTTGTTCCCGCAGAATGAGTGACCACCATTGGTTCACCAACACTGCTCCAGCCGTGACGAACACCAATTCCAAGGGGCGCATCCGACGCTATTGACGCGGCGACAATTCCGTTCTCAAGTACCTGATCGTTGAAGAACTGCTTGGTTTGTTCCATGGCCAGATTGTCTCCGGCGCAGCCCCCAACCAGTGGCACAGCGACTCCAAGAGTGGCATAGGCCCCTCGAACGACTTGCTGCTGGTCTCCGGCCAGACCGTCAGACAACATCAGTAAAACCTGATGTTCCCGTTCCAGTGAATGCAGGCCACATTCGGACACAGTGCTTGCCGCATCGAACAAATCGTCTGCAATCGGCGCAGAAGCAGTGTCGATGGAAAACCCGCCGCCAAGAATGCTCACACTCACCCCGGATGCACCTGGAGACGAGCTGGAGAGTTCACCCGCAGTTGTGCATCCAATAAGTGGAACTTCGGAAGTAACCGACCGGACTCCAGCCAACATCTGCTCCAGATCATGAGCAATTGCAGCGAAGACAATCACAAGTTTCGGGTCGTCACTTTGCCTGGCTTGTTCTGCCGCTTCTGCTCCCGCATGCCAGGAGTCATGCTTCAGGGAATATCCGGTGCCGAACCAACGATGTTCGTTAGGAGAAGCGTCCTCCTGGAGCGGTGAAGTCATCCCCTCAGTATCGGCACATTTCCGTAGAGCATGAGAGACAATACTGCGTCAGACGAGTGTAGGCAATCGCTTGACGAGCCGCCTAGACAGCTGTTGACGAGTTACCGATCTCCTAGTCAGTGGTCGGCGGAGGCAACATGGTGTGCCCCGGTTTCCAGCGGCCAACCTCGGAGCGAGCCGAGCTTCGACTCAGAACGAACGTGGCGCCAGCGGTCAAGACGAGCAGGACTCCAGCAATGATTGGCACCCACAGCCAGCTTCGCTCGCCTGAATCGTCGGCCAATCCAAGAAGAAGACCGAAAGACAGCAGCGACACAACAGTGACCGTTCCGGTCATCAACAAGGTGGAGACGATCAGGTCTGCGGGTAAGAATGCGTCTCGCCGTCGAGCAAAACTCAATCGAGCGAGGTCGCTGACAAAGAGAGCTGACGACCCGGCAAGGATCAGACTCAGAGGCATCGACCATTCGTGGACGGTCACCGCTAAAGCAGAAATTACCAAGGTGTACAGAGCTGTAGCTGTCACGAACCCATGGCTCCCATTCTTTATGGACAGGAAAAGGAATAGCTCACCGAGCCCGAAGACGCCTCCCCAGAAGATGAGTGTGAGCACGATTCCGGAGACTGGGACGAGCACGACCGTCCAGGTGAGTAGGACGAGGGACGCCACCACGAACTCGGGAGCCGAAAACAGTCTACGACTGGCGGCCTTCTGCCTCTCTTTCTTCTCTTGTTCCTGTGGGCTTAGGGCGGCTTTGCGACTCATACCTTGCTCCGGAATCGACCAAGGTGCTGACCCATTCGCTGCAGAGTGGGTTCCAGCGGCTCATCGGGATTCCACGAGATCACCACTACGCCCTGCTCAGCCAAGCTACGCCGAGTCACTTCTTTTCCGACACGAAACACCCGTTCAGCCAACACCGTTTGACCGGGCCCCGCAACTCCCGGCCCTGCAATCCCCGATGCTGTAGCCCCCGACGCTTGCATCTCGGGCTGGATGACTATGACTTCATGGCCTCGGCGGCGCAAGACAACGAGGTCCTGTCGCACAACAGCTGAAATCAATGGAGAAATGCAGAACACGGTTGCGCCCCGAGGAATCCTCGCTATCGGCACCGTCTGCTGATCACCGGCTCGACCCTGTAGAACAACAGTGGAGAGGAGAGCATCGACAATACTGTGGAGAGCCTGGCGTCCCAGCTCAGGTGGAAGCCACCTGACCCCAGCGCCGCGGTCAAGCACGCCAACCCGATCCATCGAGCGAAGGTGCCTTTGGGTCAGGGCAATCGCAGCGGTAACCGTCCATCGAAGCGACGTCTCCAGACCAGCACCAATGTCCTGAACAGAATCGACGAAGATCACGATGTCGGCAGACTGGTCCGGGTGCCGCTCTAACACCATTGGTGTTCCTCGTCTGGCGGATAGACGGCTATGAATCATGCGAACTGGATCGCCTGGCCGGTAGGGACGAACTTCGGCCAGTTCAGTTCCACCACCCCGTCGCTTACTCCGATGATCACCGGTCACCTGGCGTGTCTTTGCTAACGGGATGAGGCTGGTGAGGCGTTCTGTTGGCGGATGGACCCTGACTCGATTGGCAACGGCGATGTGTTGCACACGCTCGGTCAAGCCGAGTCGGTCCCGTCCAACAATGGTGATCCACTGTGGCCCGGTCACACCCCAGCGGTTGGCTACAAACTCGATCTTCATTTCTCGAACCGCGTTCGCGGGCAGGCTGCCAACCCTCCGCAGGGTTCCGACCGGCGTAAGTACGGCAGGAATCTGCACCTCAACCTCGAACCACGGCACGGGCCGAGATGAGGAGACCACCATGCTCAACACGATGTTGTCACCTTCAACGACTCGTGTGCTGGACAACGCGATCTCGTCTATCGACGCGTGGGGCCACCAACCATCAACGAAGCTGAAGACGAGCGCCCAGATGAATGGCAATCCCAAAGCGAGCGGCTCAACCTCCTTGACGAGCACGGCAAGGAACACGCTGCCCCATCCCAGGACAGCGCATAGCCAAAACCGGCCGGTCAGATGCTGGCTCATGCCCCCATTTGCTGGGGAGACGGTGGGGATGAGGGCGACAGTGAGGGTGCGGGTGGTGTCGGCTGGGCCTGCGGCGAAGCCCAGGACGGAGCCGGTGCTGGCTGGGTGGCCGGTGTTGCTTGAGCCTGAGCCTGTTGAGGCATCTGATTCGTCGGCTGTCCAGAATCCGGCGGAACGGGCTGGACCGGATGTGCTGTCTGCACTGTCTGCACTGGCTGTGCTGTCTGTGCGGGTTGCACCGGTACCTGATTGGCGGCATGTGAGTCATCAGCCGCATCGGTAGCAACGGGTGCTGGGACTTGCTGCAGCACCTCCGCAATCACCTGTTCTGGCTTCACTCCGCGCACCCACTGGTCAGGCAGCAGAAGAATTCGATGGGCGAGGACAGGTATCGCCAGCGCCTTGACATCATCAGGCAGGACAAAGTTTCGACCGGCCATGGCGGCTTTGGCTCGGGTGGCTTTCAGCAATCCCAATGATCCACGGGGGCTCGCGCCCGCGATCGTGCGAGTACTGGCCCGAGTTGCTTCGACCAGTTCGACGATATAGCGGGCCACCGGCTCGCTGACATGAACCGTCTCCACCAACTTCTGGAGTTGCACAACATGCTCGGAAGTAAGGACTTGGTCTAGAGCCAAGCGTTCGGTCTGACGTTCCGCCCGCTTCAGGATCAGGGAGATCTCGTCCTCAGTGGTTGGGTAGCCAATCCCGGTTCGGACCAGGAAGCGATCCATCTGGGCCTCAGGCAGCGGATAGGTGCCTTCGGATTCGATCGGGTTTTGGGTTCCAATCACCATGAACGGCTTTGGCAATGGGCGCGTCTCGCCATCTACGGTGACCTGACGCTCCTCCATGGCCTCCAGCAGTGCCGACTGGGTCTTTGGCGGGGCCCGGTTGATCTCATCCCCCAGGACGAGATTGGCGAAGATTGGGCCCGGCTTGAACTCGACCCCACCTTGAGTATTTCCGCCGGTGAACACGGCGGCCCCGGTGATGTCGGCTGGGATCAGGTCGGGAGTGAACTGAATTCGGGAGAATCCCAGACCTGATGCTTCAGCTAGGGCCCGGGCCGTCGCGGTCTTGGCTACCCCAGGCACATCTTCCAGGAGTACATGGCCATCAGCCAGCAGAGCGGTGACGATGAGTTCCATCGTTTGCCGCTTGCCGACAATGGCCCGTTCCATCTGATTGACGAGATTTTCACTCGCAACCTGAACATCAGCAACTGAGGGAGCACTTCTTGCAGCGTCACTGATCGTGGTGCTATCAGTTGCAGCGCTACTGATAGCAGTGTTCGTCGTGTTGTTGTCCATCAAGGGGCGCCGTCCGTCTTGTGATTCGAGCTCGTGATTCGGGCTTTGCTAATAGAGGCCTGAGTGATCTATCGGAGATTGGTGGTCAACCGTGAGTGGCCCAAGTTCAAGCTGTTGTTCCAGACGAGCAACCAAGACTTCAACTGCATGCTCCGAGGTTCCCAACGTCTGCGAAGAATCAAGCCCGACCGAGTGGCAATAGCCACGCACAAGGGTCAGGGTGTGTTCTGGGTTGCCCTTGAGATTGGCAGCAATCGAGGTGACATCCCAAGCTTGTGACTTGAGCCCATGCACATCTTGAACAATAGTCACCATCGGCCCTGCCGATTGTGACCCCAAGGCCAGCTTGTTGCGAGTGACCAGCGCATAGACCACGACCACACTGATGGCGAGGAATGCCACAAGAGGAAAGAGTTCTGCGACAGCACTCATCGGAAAGACCTGCTCACGAAAATGACCTGCTCACTGAAACGCTGCTCACTGAAACGCTGCTCATTGAAACGCCCGCTGAACCAGGTTGCGTAGTTCCTCCACAGCTTGATCCCGTTGCTCACTACTTGCGACCTGGTCGCCGAAGCGGATGGCGCTATAGCGGTTGGTAAGAGTTCGCAAGATAGAAGCCAGCTCAGGCTGTGTTGTCGCTACTGAGTCACACCATTCGAAGGGAGTTTGCTCTGAGTGGCGGGGAATCAGTTGGCCCATGCCTTGCTCGGCGTAGGCGTAGACCTGGCGAATGGCTTGGGTCGGATCAGGGTTGGCCAAAAGCTCAGCGAGGTATGCCTCAAACGCTTCCCAAGTTGTTGCTTGGCGATGTCCGGCGGCTTCGACTCGGGCGAGCACCGGCCCTTCACGAAGGTGGAACTTCGGCTTCATGGCGACAAACCACCAAACAGTTCCCGCTATTGCCAGCAGTGCGATCAGGATGATGACCAGATTTCGACCACTCGGGATCCAGCCAGCACCGCCTGCCCCTCGGTCAGGGTCCTCAGATAGTGCCTGCTGATCAGCACTATCGCCTTCAACAAACTCAATATCGGTATCTCGGGCGCTTAGCCCGTCACCAAGATCGATTCGGCCATCAGAATCTCGGTCAAGCCCCAAGTCGTTGCCGTTTCCGTCGACTGCCTGGATGCCATTCTCGCCCACCTGTATCTGGGTAACTGACCCATCGGACTGGATCAGGGAGAATCCGCCATCAGCAGTGGGGACAAGAGTTGTTTCGCCGGAAACATCATCACCGGGGGCGAAAGGAGTGAACGTGCCGTCGTCGTTAACAACAAAACCGGCGATATTTCCGTCCGGGTCCGGTTCAAACACCATGGTCTGGATGTCGCCGTCAGAGTCTCGACCAAGGACTTCTCCATCGTTCAGACTGAACTCAACGACTTCACCGTCAGCAGTCTCAAAGAAGAGCCGGGTGGCGTCTTGGTCCTCGAACTTCTCCTGCTGGATCTGCTCAACCTTGACGCGATCAATGAACCCTTGTCTCGATTCGGTGTCAATAGCCAGTGACGCCAGCACAAGGACCAAGAGGGCCGCCGGAATCGCCAACCATCGCATCCACGGAGGGGGTCCCTCATTGACTACAACTGGTTGCACTACACAAGAGTGTCGGCGATGGATGAGGCCTCCTTAAGTCGCCTCATCAGAAATCGGCACAACACCGCTCCGAACTCGGTTCCGTTTGCCTGCTTGCTTTGGCGACTACTCGAACAGTTTGTCCTGAAGTACACCATCGATCACAACGGGAACGCCGTCAAGCTCGACGGTGTGGTTACGCAGTGGTAGATCAAAGTGTCCACGACAGAACCGATTGGCAGCCTCGTTTGCTCCCGTTGAATACAAGAAGTTCCCACTGAAGGCCCGCAGCTCGGTCCCATTGATCTGGCTCTTATCCCACATGGGCAACACATCCCAGCGCGCACCAGGGTTCATGCCGAATCCGACATGACTGGTGGCGTAGGCATCTTTTTCGCCAAACGAGCCAAGATAGGAGGCGAACAGTTCGGCATCAAAGCTGTTGCCATCTCCGGAAACCCCATCAGCCCCCGTGATCGAGACAATGTGATCATTCTCGATGGTGAGCACGATCTCGGAACGAACATATTCCTTGAACGTTAGGTTCATGTCACCTGGTGCCATGACGACGGTTCCGTTCACGGTTCCGGCCTTGGGGAAGGCCAGAACTAGGCCTCCGGGCCAGTGGGCGATATCGCCAGGCTCGGTGGTTGCTCCCCACGAAGCAGCAACAAAGGCGTCAGTCAGATCGATCGTCAGGTCGGTCCCCGCTGGTGACGTCGCCCGCATCACCTTGGTGGAGCGCATCATGTCGGCGGCTCGATTGACCTGACCCCTCAGAGCCGGGTCATTGCCAAGACGTTCGTAGTTTTCCGGATGCTCGTTCGAGATCATGAGCACTCGACAGCCATTGCTCAGGATGTCGCCAAGTTCGACGGCATGAACTAATCCTTCAACGGTGCAGTCAGCCACGAAAGTTGCCGCGGCTAAACCAGCAACCGCTGCCGGGTGACTGGACAGGGCTTGCGATGCGCCGGTTGATCTGATCGGAACCGGGCCACGGTTGGGTGGTGTGTCCATCACGAAATGAGCCACATGAAGGCCCATCGAGCCCAGTGCTAGCCGAGCCGTCTCCACCAGCTCTGGCCGACTAGCTGTCTCGGACAATAAGACGACAGCGTCGTCAGCCGAGACCTCACACAGTTCGAACTGCTGCACGAACCGCTCGATCCAATTCCACTCAACACGCGTCATGACTCAAGCTCCGTTGCTTTCCGGCACCGGTCTTTCTCATGCACCGGCATGGTACTTCGTTTGCTCGTCATCGTAGATTCCGTAGCGCGCCAGTCGACCGAGCAAGACTTCGACTCCCCAAGGAAGCATGGTGGCACCACAACGAGCATCACGATACATCCGCTCCAGGGGATACTTCTTCAACAGGGAGCGGCCTCCGCAAACACGGATGGCCATAGACGCGACCTCAGGAGCATTGTCCATCGAGGTCAGAACCGAGATCCAAGCCCGACGCAACTTCTCTGGGTCCGGGTCAATGGCTGCCTCTCGGATAACAGAGTGAAGCTGTGTTCGGGCGTGTTCGTATTGGATCTGCATCTGGGCCCAGCCAGCCTGCTTTGCTGCAACATCTCGCCGCGCGCTCGGGCCCGCATCACCCCGAAGATAAGACTCGGTGAAGTCGAGAATGCCGCGCATCAAGCCAACGTAGGCAAACGACAGCGTCATATAGAAGTAGGGGAAGTGCTCCGCTGCCTTGTCAAAGCCGCCGGGAGGAAGCAGTTCGTTCTCCGAGGGAACAAAGACATCCTTGAAGATCAGGTCCATCGAGACCGTGCCCCGCATGCCAAGCGGATTCCAGTCACCGTCGATAGTGACACCCTCGGCATCAGCGTCAATGGACAGGAACCGAACAGTCGGGTCGCCAGGCACCACGCAGATGACATTGTGGCGGTTGGCTGAACCAGCTAAGGAGGCAAAGATTTTCTTGCCGTTAACCACGAATCCACCGCCAACGGGAGTAGCCGTGGTGGCAATACCTGTTGTCGCTCCGGTGGAGATTCCTTCGGAGAAAGGCTGGGCATGAATGTCGCCGTTCTCGACCACTCCCTTGTACATGACCTTGCGACGCTCGTCGTGCAGGGCTCGTTCTTCATCAGTGAAGTCCAACACATCGGCGATCGGGCCAGTCAGCAACATGGTGGCCGTGTGCATATTGAAGGTCAGTGCAGTCGAGCCACAGTGGCGACCGATCTCTTCGGCTACCAGGGCATAGCTGGCAAAGTCAGCGCCGAGGCCTCCCTGGTCTTCAGGGATACACAGGGCAAGGAACCCGATATCACGAAGGTCGGCAAAGTTGCCGGTCGGAAATGCAGCATCGATGTCGGTCTGGATCGCACGCTCTTTGAACTTGGGACCAAGCTTGGCCACCATCGCCACTAGCTCACGTTGACGATCAGTTGGCCATGCATTGCTATCTGTCATATCGACTCGTTCTCCTGAGTTTTGTTCTCGGTGTGACTGCTACGTATCCGGTAATTACTGGTACTTCGATTGACTCGACGATTACCGGTCGATCTAGTGAAGGTCGGACTTGGTAAAAGTCGGAGCTTGCTCACGGCGTCGAGCGCTCTGGCCCGCCACATATTGGCGAGGCCACTCAAGTCCCTCATAGCCCTGGTCCAATGCCGCATTCATGGTCCAATACGGATCGATCAGGTGCGGGCGGGCCAAGGCACAAAGATCGGCACGGCCAGCAACCAGGATGGTGTTGACATCATCCACACTGGCCACTCCACCAACAGTCATGGTCGGGATCCCGGCTTGCAAACGGATGCGTTCGGCAAAGGGAACCTGATAGAGACGGCCGTATTGAGGATCGCTGGCCGGATCAGTCTGGCCAGTCGAAACGTCGATCAGGTTGGCGCCGGCAGCGTGCAGTCCACGGGCGATCTCCAACGCATCGGCTTCTTCATTGCCGCCTTCAATCCAGTCAGTGGCCGAAATTCGGACAAACACCGGGCGATCGGCTGGCCATGCGTTGCGAACGGCTTTGATTACTCGCACCGGGAAACGGAGTCGATTCTCGATGGAGCCACCAAATTCATCGGTTCGTTTGTTCGTGATCGGACTCAGGAAGCAGGCCAACAAGTAGCCGTGTGCGGCGTGAACTTCGACCAGATCAAAGCCAGCGGCCGCCGCTCGTTTGGTTGCGGCCACATAGTCGGCGACAACCTGATCCATCTGATCTGTCGTCATTTCTTGCGGAGTCTGGCTGCCTTCGGCATAGGGAATTGGGGAAGCGGAGAGTAAGGGCCAGTTATCGCCAGCCTGATCGCCGTCCAGAGGTTCGTCCATGCCTTCCCACGCAACCTTGGTTGAACCCTTGCGTCCGGCATGTCCGATCTGGAGACCAATCTTTGACTGGGTTTCACCGTGGACGAAACCGACAATGCCCTTCCAGGCTTCGGTCTGCTCGTCATTCCAGATGCCGACACAGCCGGGGGTGATTCGGGCATCAGGACTGATGGCCGCCATCTCGGTCATGACCAAGCCAGCACCACCGACAGCCCTGCTGCCAAGGTGGACCTCGTGCCAGCGATCGGGCATGCCATTGCTCGCGCAGTACTGCGACATAGCCGATACGACCACCCGGTTCGGTAAGCGGAGACCACCTATCTCATAGGGATGGAACATCGGAGGAGTCTTCTTGTCCTCAGGACGAGTGGATTTTGGCTGGTGCTGCCACCAATCCTCCAGCACGTCATCGATGAAGCTCTGATCTCGCATCGCCAGGTTGTCATAGGTCACCCGCAACGAGCGGGTCATCATGGAGAAGTTGAATTGCTGAGCGGGCAAGCCCCAGCGCAGGCCAACGTCCTCAAACCAGTTCTGACTGGTTACCGCAGAACGCTGCAAAGAGTCAGCACCCGGACGACGTTCGGCTTCATAGCGAGCCAGGGCTAACGGAATCGTGTCTTCGTGCTCAACCGCACTGGCTAAGGCAACCGCATCCTCCAAGGCAAGCTTGGTTCCCGAACCAATGGAGTAGTGGGCGGTGTGTACCGCATCTCCAATCAAGACCACATTGTCGAAGTACCAGTTCTTGTTGCTGACACCAGGGAATGCTCGCCAAACCGAAGCATTTGGAATCAAGGGGTGGCCATCCAGGTGTTCGGCAAAGATTGCTTCACAGGCACTGACCGCAAAGTCGTCGGTCTCGCCGGGAGCAAAGTTGCGATCAGCCGTGGCGTCGAGTCCAAGGCCACGCCAGGTGTCCCCGTCCATTTCGACAATAAAGGTACATAGTTCATCGTCGTAGGGATAGACGTGGGCCTGCACGATGCCGTGCGGGGTCTCCTCGAAGAGGAAGGCGAAGCGGTCAAACTTCTGCTTGGTTCCAAGCCACATGAAGCGAGTGTCCGATACCGGCATGTCCAACTGGAATTCATCGGCCCAGGTTGTTCGCACCAAGCTGCTCAGTCCATCACAACCGACTACAAGGTCTGCATCGCGGTAGAGGTTGGGGTCACCAATCTCTGTGAGATAGCGGATCTCTACTCCAAGTTCGAGAGCACGCTCACCGAGGATCTGGAGGAGTCGAAGCCGCGACAGGGCAGCGAAACCATGACCATCACTGGTAATCGTCTGACCCTTGGCCACGGTGTCCATTTGGGTCCAATAGCGCATTTCCGCTTCGATGGCGGCGATCGAAATCGGATCTCCGTCGGCAAAGTTGGCCAGCGTCTCATCGGAAAAGACGACACCAAACCCCCAGGTGAAGTCTGGTCCGCTTCGCTCGGTGACTCGGACCTGGCAGGTCGGGTCAGCCAGCTTCAGCAAGATGGCAGTGAACAACCCTCCGGGTCCACCGCCCAAGCACTCAACACGCATCCCCTTCATGGAATCCCCTTTACATCGATCTTCAAGCCAGCCAAATCGACCGTACTACACTAATTTGACGATCGTACAATCAACCGTATATTCCTCGTTCTGCAGTACAGTTGCGACATGAAGAGCGAGCCATCCATCCAGGTAACCGGATCCGTTGTCCAGCCGCGCTCTGCTGTCATTTCCCTCTTCGGTGGCTGGCTTGTCTTCATGGACAACTGGATCGCCATCGCCGACCTCGTGGCCCTAATGAAGACGCTGGGTCTGGAAGGGCCAGCCGTGCGGGCCGCCGTTGGTCGACTCAAGAAGCGTGGGCTTCTCGAAGCCAGAAGTCGGCAGGGAGTCGCCGGGTACTCGGCCACCGCGGATCTTCGAGCAGTTCTTGACAAGGGCGAATCCCGAATCTTCAGCACCGAAGTTCCAGCCGATTTGTCCGATGGCTGGGTGTTGGCCATCTTCTCCGTTCCCGAATCAAAACGCGAACAACGTCGCCAGCTTCGAAACCAGCTCACCTCGCTGGGTTTTGGCCCGATCGCTTCGGGAGTGCTGATGGCGCCATCACGAGTCGAGGCCGACGCCCAGGATCTGATGATCCGCAATGAGCTTGACCAATATGTTCACTTTTTCCGATCCGACCATGTCGGTTTTGGTCCAATCTCCGAACTGGTAGAAACTGCCTGGGATTCCGAACAGCTGGGTTCGGACTACATCCGGTTCAACCAGCGCAACCAGATGGCGATGAAACTCACCGTGGCTTCGGCTACCCCCAACCAGCAGGCCTTCATCTCGTGCATGCAGGCGTTGGAGGACTGGCGCCCCTTGTCGTATCGAGACCCCGGCTTGCCGGATGAGTTGCATGCTTTCGCCACCGAACGCAGGACGGCTAGAAAGCTCTTTGCCAGAGTCGGAGACCAGCTCAAGATGCAAGCCGATGACTTCGTCAAAGACAGCATGCGGCAGTACACGAATGGCGGACTCACCACCGACCCGACATGATTGCGACGATCACCGACTGAACGAACACAAACTGAACGATCGCCGGAGACTGGACCTGGAGTACAGATGACAACGCCCGAGACAGCATCAAGCCCGACAGCAAGCAACAGCCCAGCAAGCAACAGACCGGCTGAGACCAACCGTATGTACGACGGGGCGTCCTTTTTGGAAAGCCTGGATGATGGGCGGGAAGTCTGGTTTGAGGGCGAGAAGATCAAGAACATCACCACCCACCCGGCCTTCATCAACTCGGGCCGCTCCGTGGCAGGACTATACGACTCGCTGCATGACCCCGACAAGGCACAAACCCTCACCACCGTCGACCGCTTCGGCCACCGCACCCACAGGTTCTTCGCCCCCAGCTATGACGCCGATGACCTCCTGGCCAGTCGGGGTGCCATTGAATCCTGGCAACGCCAAACCTTCGGCTGGATGGGCCGAACGCCAGACTACAAGGCGGCCTTCATGGCCCAGCTGGCCGAAGGCCACAGCTACTACGGCCAATACGCTGACAACGCTCTGGCTTGGTACAAGAGGTCCGCTTCTCAAGTCATGTTCATAAACCATGTGCTGATCGACCCGCCGGTTGATCGATCACAGAACCGGACTGACGTTCGAGATGTCTATGTCACTGTTGATCGCGAGGACGACAACGGCATCTATGTCACCGGAGCCAAAATGGTTGCCACCGGTTCCGTTCTCACCCATGCCACCTTCGTTGCTGTCAACAGTGGTGTTGCTGCACGAATGGAAGCGGGCCGAGACGACGACATGGCCCTGGTGTTCATGGTTGACATGAATGCTCCCGGCCTCAAGATGATCTGTCGACCGTCTTATGAAGCATCGGCCCGGAGCCCGTTCGAAGCGCCATTGGCTAGCCGCTTCGAAGAGAACGATTCGGTGATCATCTTCAAGGAGTGCTTCGTCCCTTGGGAGAATGTCTTTGCTTACCGGGATGTCGAAACAACCAAGGGCTTCTACGCCAACTCCGGTTTCTTCAACCGCTACAACCTCCAGTCAGCAACCAGACTGTCGGTCAAACTGGACTTTGCCGCTGGCATGTTGTTGATGGGAGCCGAAGCCACCGGTACCGATCAGTTCCGTGGCGTACAAGCAGCGATTGGCGAGATCATTGCCATGCGCGAGACCATGTGGGCCATGACCACGGCGATGGTTTCAGACCCCGAGCCATCCATCGGCGGAACCGTTGTGCCCCGACTTCTCACCGCCGCTGCCAGTCGTCTGTATGCAACCAACGCCTGGCATCGAGTCCGAGATCTCTTTGAGGCTTACCTCGCCGGCGCCCCCATCTACACCGTGTCCGGGCCGCAAGATCTGTTGAACGACGAGCTCCGACCAGACATCGATCAGTACTTCCGTGGAACTGGTATGGATGCAGAGAATCGAATCAAACTGTTCAAGCTCATTTGGGATGGCATGTATAGCGAGTTTGCGGGCCGCCACGCCATGTACGAACGGAACTATGCGGGCAACCAAGAGCAGCAGCGGCTGGATGCTCTACGTTGGGCCAAAGAACGAGGCGACGCCGATCGCTGTCGCACCCTCATCAATGACTGCATGGCTGGCTATGACCTCAACGGCTGGCTACCCGGTCAACCCTGAACCTCAAATCTCGACAGGCTCAAATCTCGACAGTGCCAGTGATGGAAGCAACAGCAATGCCACCGACCCAGGTCACGCCGTCAGAATCTTGCTCGATGTAGACCCGGCCTCGGCGACCCAAAGCGGTGCCTTGACTGGCGACATAGCTCGTTGGCAATGACGGGGCCGGCGAGTCCTCGCCCAACAGCCACTGGGCCACTGACGCATTGAGGCTGCCGGTGACGGGGTCCTCAAAGATGCCACCGGTTCCATCAGCAAAGAACGTTCGAATCTCCAAGGCGCAGTAATCACTGTCGGCCCCCGAGTTGCTTTCTGGGTACAACCCGACGACGCCAAGATCCAACTCCGTTCGAGGGCCGCTCGGAGCCTGTAGTGCCAGGACTGCCTCGGCGTCAGCCAACATCAAGATCACCCAACCCGGACCATTGTCTCCCCACTGGGCGGCAACCACCTCGCTTCGCTCGATACCTAACACTTCAGACATCTCGATGATGAGTGATTCTTCGACATCACCGGAACGAAGCAGAGGGGGCGCCGCAAAGGCGATCTGATCGGCGACCTCGCCATCATCGGCGCCACTCCCAGTTCCACCGGCCCCAGCGTCACCGTCCCCAGCACTTTTGCCAACTTGCCCCGAGGTCAGCTTCAGTTCGATCAAACCGGCTCCACACTCTTGCACCACACGGCCAGGGGTCTTGGGTTGACCACCAGCATCAAGCCAGGCTTGACAGGAACCAATGGTCGGGTGCCCGGCGAAGGGTAGCTCGCGGGGAATGGTGAAGATTCGCACCCGATAGTCAGCCTCGGGCACCGTTGGCTGCAACAAGAACGACGACTCTGAGAGGTTGGCCCACTTGGTGAAGCGATGCATCTGCTCGGTAGTCATCCCGTCCGCATCAATCACACAGGCCAGCGGATTGCCCGAAAACGGGGAGGAGGCGAATACATCAAGTTGGGCGAATCTTCGAGTTTGACTCACTGGGTCACCTTCACTTCTGGTCAAAACGGAAATATTGGGACTTAGGTCCCTTACGAGAGCGACGGAATTCCGTCAGAAAGAACGGAACTGCCCAATCCACCTCTTTGACTAGGCCGGGCACCTGGTCTGCTGGTACCCCAGTTAGGAATCCTATCTATGACCGCAGTAACTAAACCGCGAGCCGACGCGCCGCCAATCCAACCAGAGCAACAAAGCAACCGCTGGCTGCTTGGAGTGATCCTCGGCATTGCCGCCATTGGCATGATCGGCATCGTCAGCATTGCCGGCCTTGCCCTCACCCTCGGAGGATCCGGCGCTGCCACCCCTGTTTCATCCACGCTCAATATCTCGCTGAAAGAGTTCTCGATCACCGGTGACCTCACCGCACCCGCCGGCAACGTCAGCCTCCTCATCTCTAATGATGGCTCAATGGTTCACAATGTCGTGAGCGATGAGCTAGGCAAGAAGAGCGACGACGTTGGCGCAGGCGGCACCATCCAGCTGGACCTTGGCAACCTGACGCCTGGGACCTACGAGATCTACTGCGACATCCCTGGTCACAAGACCTCGGGAATGGTCGCGTTCCTCACTGTCACCGCTGATGGTTCTGGCGTAGACCACGTCGCCGCCGGACATGGGGGCGAAGACACCGATTGGGCTGCACTTGACGCCGCCATGATGTCGACAATGATGCAGTTTCCAGCAGAGACCGAAGGCATCGGCAATCCAGTCCTCGAGCCCACGGAAATTCTGGCTGATGGAACCAAGGTCTTTGATCTGGTCACGGAGATCACCCCCTGGGAGGTTGAGCCCGGGATCTTCGTTGATGCCTGGACCTACAACGGAGTAGTACCTGGACCACAGTTCCTCCTTGACCGCGGAGACAAGATCCAGGTCCGCGTTGTCAACAATCTGCCTATGGGAACCGATATCCACTGGCACGGAGTTCACACACCAAACGATCAAGACGGCGTTGCTCCCATAACCCAGGATCTGATCGCGCCAAACGGTGGAAAATTCACCTATGAGTTCACCGTCACCGAAGATGCCATCGGCATGTACCACGCCCACAACCATGGGCAAATGCAGGTGGTCAACGGGCTCTTCGGAGTTATCCGCTACGGCGAAAACCCCGTTCCACGAGGTAGCACCATTAGTGGTGTCACCCTTCCCGATGACCTGGTGATCGCACAAGACATCCCCATGGTCCTCAACGATGCGGGAGTCATTGGTTTCAGCTTGAACGGCAAGAGCTTCCCAGCCACCGAGCCACTCGTCGTCAATCAGGGCGAGTGGATCACGGTGACCTACTACAACGAAGGTCTCCAGATTCACCCCATGCACCTTCACCAGTTCCCACAACTGGTGTACGCAAAGGACGGAATCCCGCTGGAGCAGCCCTACTGGGTTGACACAATCAATGTCGCCCCCGGTGAGCGCTACACCGTCATGTTCCGTCCCGATGACGTTGGCACATGGGTTTGGCATTGCCACATTCTCAGCCACGTCGAGCGCGATGAGGGCATGTTTGGCATGGTCACCGCCATCGTCGTGCAAGGCGTAGATGGCTATGACAAGCAGGACATTCCAGTCGAGCCATCGAACTGGCGCAAAGCCGCTGGCACGGCAGTCGATGGGGCAGACCATGAGAACCTCGATCACGATGGTCGCTCACTAACTGACGACGCGACAGTGAGCGAAGACGACCCTGATAGCAACCAGGACGGCTAGCTATCTGAGCCACTAGCGAGCAATTCAGCTAGCAGGACCACGAACAATCCCGATGAGAACCGTCGGCCTCCTTACCCGGAGACCGGCGGTTCTCTCGCGCTCAGCCTCGTGGTATGCAACGGGTGGATACCCAGTCTTGGTGAGTTCCGTCTGACATGTATTAGGGTCGAATCATGATTCCCCGTTCACCTTTTGGATCAACCGGCCATCTGAGCAGTCGTATCATCTTCGGCGCTGCCGCCCTGAGCGCGATGAGTCAAGAGCGCTCTGACAAGACAATAGAGCTGGTCCGCGCTGCCGGAATCAACCACTTCGATACAGCCGCTGGCTACGGCCAGTCCGAAGATCGGCTCAAGCCGTGGCTTAGCGACCATCGAGCTGAGGTCTTCCTGGCCACCAAGACCGGCGATCGAGACGGGGCTGGAGCGCGAGCAAGTCTCGAGCGATCACTGGAACGCATGGGCGTTGATCAGGTTGACATGATCCAGCTTCACAATCTGGTCGAAGACGACGAATGGAAGGCCGCCCACGCCAAGGGAGGAGCGGTTGAAGCCTTAGCTCAAGCCCGCGACGAAGGTCTGGTGCGGTTCATCGGTATCACCGGCCACGGCACCCGCATCTGCAATATGCACTTGCGGAGCCTGGCAGAGTTCGATTTTGACTCAGTACTGGTTCCCTTCAACTTCACCATGATGCAGAACCCTCAGTACCGGGCCGACGCCGAAGAACTGCTGAGCCTCTGTTCTGACCGGGGAGTTGCAGTACAGACCATCAAGTCCATTGCCCGCGGTCGCTGGCCTGCAGAAATCGACGGCCCCAAGTTCAGTTGGTATCAACCCCTCGAGGACGAGGCCTCCATTGACCGGGCGGTTCGTCACATCCTCGGTAACGAGCAACTCTTCTTGAATACCACCAGTGACGCCACCAAGCTACCCATGGTCTTGGCGGCCGCTGCAGCTGGCGGCACGCCTCCGACCGAGCAAGAGCTTCAGGCGGACACCGATGCTCTTGGCATCACTCCCCTCTTCGATGGGAAAGAACTTGAACGAATCTGAGAACCAAAGCCACACTGGGGACGAGCATGCCTGACACAGGCAACCGCGAGAGTTCAACCGAGGCTCATCTGGCGGACATCAGCGAGCATGGTTACACCATCATCCCCGACGTCTTTGACGCCGATCGGGCGGTCGCCATCCGTAGCCGGTTGGACCAGCTAGAGACTGAACTTCAGATCGAAGCCGGTGCAAACAGCTTCGAAGGAACAGAGACCCGAAGGGTTTACAACCTGTTGGCCCACGGGAAGCTCTTCGAAGAGATTGCTCTCGATCCGATTGTGCTCCCCATCGTCGAAGGAGTGCTGGAACACGAGTTCCAGGTATCAACCGTGGCCGCAATCACCATCGGTCCGGGTCAGGCCGCTCAACCCATTCATGCTGATGATCAGGTCATGCCCATCGCTCGTCCCCACAAGGCCACAGTCTGCAACTCGATGTGGGCAATCACCGATTTCACCGAAGCCAACGGAGCAACCAGGATCATCCCCGGTAGCCACCTGCGAGACCATGGCCCAACCTATGGCACTCACTATGATTCGATCCCGGCTGAGATGAAGGCGGGAAGTGTCATGATGTGGCATGGCTCGTTCTGGCATGGCGGCGGTGCAAATACCTCCGACGATCGCCGCTACGGCATCGCCATGAACTACTGCGCAGGCTGGGTCCGTCCTCAGGAGAACCAGCAGCTTGGCATCCCTTTGCACACCATCAAGAACTTCGACCCCCGGTTGCAAGAGCTGTGCGGATTCGGCACCTATCGTGGCTTGATCGGCCATATCGACCGCCAAACAGCGGCCCAGCGTCTCCTTGGGGCGACCGACTCCTCCATGTTGTGGGACCGAACCTAGTTCTGAATAGGCCTCGCTGACATCACAACCCTGGTGCGTCGTAGTAGGCGGCTCCGCCACCCTGGTTCATCAGGTCATCAAACCAGTTCCCGTCGTACACATCGTTGGGACCTTGCAACAGATCAGGAGCCTCTCCTGGCGTCGAAGTAACGAAGGTCCAGGCTTGGCGTTTGTAGGTCCAGTTCTCGGGATGCAGATGGTGTGCTTCTTGCCACCAGCGGGCGGCCGCAGCATGGCTGTCTGGAGCTGCCTGAGTCCAGTGCCATTGGCCAAGCTCGAAGCAGGCCGTAGCTCGGGCATGATCCATGGGCAGCGGCTGAGACCTGGCCACAACTTCATCAGCCGACAGTGCGAACTCGCTATCGCTCCCCTTCTCAACCCAGTCGTGAATGGCAGCTAGGTAGCCTTCGGGATTGCCTTGAAACTTGCCGATCTCGCTGAAGACCTGCTTGATGCGGTCGGGCAGGTCTTCAGGAATCGAACCGCCAGCGGGTCGAGGTTCGATCGAAGCAAGTTCGGCCGGACGAACCAGCTGGCCTTCTTCATCAATCCACACCGCCATCGGCACATTGGTGAAACCAAAAAGTTCATCGCTGAGGTGACAAGTATCAATCAGCGACGGGTGGGTGGGCTCAGCCAAAGCAATCCACGGTTTGGCATTGTCTGGCTCGACATCAAGGGCGACCGTGACAACGGTCAGACCTTTGGATTCCAGTTCAGCGTGTAGTGCTTGCCACACGGGCAAGCTGTTGCGACAACCTCACCAGCTGGCCCACGCCACTAGCAATACCTTGCGGCCGTGCAGGCTGGACAGCTTGAACGGGTTGCCGTCCGCATCGTCCAGTTCGAGCTCCGCAGCGGTTGCTGAGGCCAGAGCCCTACCCCCGCTACTTGGCCCAAGGGCCCAGATTCCTGCCGTCTCGTCATGCACGAGGGGCATTTGCAACCGCTCAGCCACCACGGCGAGATCAAGCTGCCCCGCTTCGTTCAGAGCCCCATCTATCAGGGGCACACACTGATCAGCTCGACACATGCCCTCGGGCTTGAGTTCCCACCCCGTGCGAGCAGAGAAGGCGGCAGGATCGATAGTCAAGGATTCAACAATCACCAGGCAACCCTATTCCAGAGCCCAATGCAGCGCTAATTCATCCGACTTCGAGGACCAGCACCTCAAGAAACAGCACCTCAGGAAACAGCACCAACTAGGTCAATGGCTCGACCCAATGTGTTCAGCCGGTCCGACAAGGTGTCACCTGCGGGATAAAGCCGGACGGTGGTGATGCCACTGTCCTTCCACAATTGCAGTCGGTCATGGACATGCTCCTCTGGACCGACAAGGGTGGTTGCTAGCACCATCTCGTCGGGGATGACGTCGGCAGCACCTGTTCGGTCACCGGTCAACCATCGCCGTTGAGACTCAGCAGCCACCTCTTCGAATCCGGCGCGGGCGTAGGCCGAGTTGTAGAAGTTTGTGCTTCCGCTGCCCATACCGCCCAGACTGAAGGCGAGGCCCATCTTTCGTTTCGCTGCCATGGCCGGTAGGTCATCGCCAAAGGCCACCTCGGCTCCCTGACACAGGTCGAGTTCACTCAAGCTTCGCCCGGCCTTTTCCGCCCCTGCTCGGAGGTGTTGGAAGTAAGCGGTGTCTGCTCCTTCGGGAATGAACGAGGTTCCGATCCAGCCGTCCGCCGCTTCTCCGGTGTAGGCCAAGGTATTCGGCGACAGGGATGCGATGTAGAGAGGGATTGGGGTTTCGGGCACGGGTTGAGAAAGACGCAGGGCCTTGCCCTCGCCGCCCGGCAAAGGCAGGGTCAGAGTGCTTCCGTCATGCTCGATTCGTTCCCCTGCTTCGGCCTTTCGCAGAACGGCGACCGTGTCTTTGAGCCTCGAAAGCGGTTTGGCAAAGGGCACGCCATGTAGCCCTTCCATGACCTGAGGTCCACTCACGCCGAGGCCCAATAGGAAGCGACCGTTGGTGATCCGCTGCAGGGTCAGGGCTGTCATGGCACTGAGGGCGGCCGAGCGTGAACCGACCTGGAAGATGCCGGAGCCAAGAAGCATGGTCGACGTGCGAGCGGCTAGAAATCCAATCGGTGTGGCAGCGTCGGTCCCCCAGGCCTCAGCGACCCAGCAAACTTCGACTCCCATGGCCTCGGCTTCGACCACATAGTCCACCAGTTCGTTCCAAGGTCCAGCATCAGCAGTCAGTTGGATAGCAACTCTCATCGAAGGCAGCTCACTCTGACGCTTCTTCCAGCCGGGCTTTGAGGGCTTCGAGGTTGGCCGTCATGTTGACCTCATGGAACTTCATTCGGCCCGCGACAATTCTCTCTTCCTTGTCGGGCATGGCCTTGATAGCAGGAGTCAGCCCCGAATCACCGGGGCCAATGCGGACTCGCTGGGTGACAAGAACGTCACCGTTCTCCTGCTCGACCATCTCGAACCACCATTGAGATGACTGGTGCGGTGCGTCACCAATCATCCAGCTCCAATGACTCAAAGGCGACCATTCGACCACTAGCGATTCAGTCGTCCAATCGCCGATGGCTTCGTGATGATTGCGGCCAAGCAAGGTCACACCGAGTGCACCCTCTTCAGCGTCAACCCACGAGGCTTCTTGGAGCTCGCTACTGACTGAGGCCGGAAAGCTAGGATCTGCAATGACCTTCCACACCGCTTCGGGTGTTGCCTTTACTTCAATCGACACTTCTGCGGTTGGGCCATCGGTATACAAGACCATGTAGTGAACCTAGCTCAGACTGTGGATCTAGACGGCAATCAGACGGTGCCCTCAAAGGCGGGGTCGACGCCAGCTTGGTCGCCACCAAAGGTGTCATGCCAGGTGGTGACCACCACCTTCTTGTCGGTATAGAAATCAACCGCATCGACGCCGCGTCCCCGCAATGCCCCATAGAAAGACGACTTGCGGCCACCAACTGGGTAGAAGGCAATGGGTGCCGGGGTGCCAACATTGATGCCAACCTGGCCGGTTTGTACCGATTGTCGGAATCGTCGAGCCAGCCCACCTCGCTCGGTGTAGATCACCGCTGAGTGGCCATAGGTGGAGGCGTTGATGATGTCGATGGCCTCATCAATACTGTCGATCACGGTGATGCAGCGCACCGGTCCAAACAGCTCAGTAGCCCACACCGGGTTGGACGGATCCGTTTCGATCAGTGTCGGCCCAAGCCAGTGGCCATCTCGGTATTCCTCTGGATTCCCAGTCACGGTCGCTCCCCGGCCATCGCGAAGAATGCGAGCCCCGCTGGCTTCTGCTGCGTCGATGGCTTCGGTGAACTTGGCCAGTGCCGCGGCATTGATGACCGGACCCATGCCGACTCCCTCCACCGTGCCGGGCCCCATGACCACCTCATCGATGGCGGCCAGGAATTTCTCATAGACCGACCGGTAGACCAGCAAGTTGGAGCCAGCAAAGCAGCGTTGCGAAGCGCAGCCGTAGAGCGATGAGGTGATGTTGGGCAAGCAGCGATCCAGCACTGCGGTGTCGGTCACAACCAGGTTGTTCTTGGCTCCGCCCTGAGCCTGACAGCGCTTGGAGTTTCCGGTCGAGCGGCGGTACACAATCTCCGCCACTTCGGAGGAACCAACAAACGTGACGCCTTCAATCTCCAAATGGTCACACAGTCGTTCGACCGTGACCTTCTCGCCTAGCACCATGTTGAGCACACCGTCGGGGATGCCGGCTTCGGCCGCCAACTCGACCATGCGGATGGTGGTGAGCGGGCAGTACTCGCTCGGCTTGAGTACCACGGTATTGCCGGTAGCAACAGCCCAGCTGAAGTAGAGCGGGATCATCGCCGGGAAGTTGAAGGGGGCAATGACCGCAAACACACCGAGGGGTTCCTTGATGTACTCGATGTCTACCGAGGTGGCGACGTTCTCGGTGACCGCACCCTTCTGGGTTTCGGTAACGGCTGCGGCATTCTCCACATACTGGATGGCACGAAGTAGCTCGCCCAAGGCTTCGGCAGTCGACTTGCCGTTCTCTTCCACAATGATGGCAGCCAGCTCATCTCGAGCATCAAACAACAATTGGCGATAGCGAAACATCATGGCTGACCGGGTTGGTACCGGAACCATGCGCCAGGACTCATATGCCTCAGAGGCGGCCTCAATGGCAGCGTCGATGGCGGCGTCAGAAGAGTTGGGGTGAACCGCGATACCAGCACCAGTGGCCGGGTTGGTGACGATGGACTCACTGATGGAGTCGATATCAACCCATGCGCCGTTGACGAAGTTTTGCAGAACGCGTTCGGGCCTGGAAGAAGGTGTGCTCATGAAAGGCTCCTACAGAGAAAATGAGATGGTGCGAGTGGCGGGAGGTGTGTTGCGACTTTTACTGAACTTGACCTCTCCGTCAATGACCAGTCCGGCGACTGCCATGGTGTCACCAATAGCCAGGGCGCCCAAAGCATCGCCAGCTTGGGATCCCATGGGGGCGTCGACCACAGCCAGGTCAGCCTCCGCTCCAACACGGATAATGCCACGATTCAGATTGTGCAGTTTGGCGGTGTTGCCGGTGGCCATGGCCACGGCAAGTTCTGGGGCGACGGCTCCGAAGCTGGCCACATAGGACATCACCCGCAAGATGCCAAGTGGCTGCACTCCCGAACCCGCCGGACAGTCAGTACCAATAACAACTCGATCCAGCTCGCCGCGCTCTTGGGCCAGCCGGGCGACCTCGCCTAAGGAGACAATGTTGCCATTGTGGACCAGCTCTATGTGGGCCGTTGTCTCATCCAGAATGCGGATGACATCGCCAATTGGAAGCGCCGTCGGGCCACCGTTTACGTGTCCCGCAACATCGGGCTTGACCTCAGCAACGAAGTCGGCATCGATGACTCCACTGCCAGGGATGGAGGCACCACCGGTGTGGACCATTACCCGCATGTCACGGGCTTGGGCCCAGCGAGTCATCTGGGCGGCTTCGACCGGGTCTTTCAATCCGGAGATGCCAATCTCGCCGACCAGTCGGCAGCCAGCGGCGGCCAGATCATCGAAATCGGCTTCGGTCAGGCCCTCTTCGAGCAGGATGGCTCCGGCATGAACCTTGACTCCCGATGGGCGCAGATTGTTGAAGGCTTTGTGGGCAAGGATCGCTAACGCTTTCACACCGGCCGGGTCGGTCGGGCGGCCAGGAACATGGGGCTCACCCGCTGACTGCATGGTCGAGACCCCACCGTGCATGCAGGAATCGATGAAGTCAAAGGTGCGTTGCCGTGGGGTGAAGTCACCAATAACGGGGTGCACATGATTGTCGTGCAGCCCGGGGATCACCGTTGCTCCGCCAGCGTCAATCACCTGATCAATGCCATCGGTGTCGCAATCGGCCTCGGGCCCCACCGCCGCAATCAGACCATCACGCACCACGATGGTGTCACCATCGACCAGGGGTTCATCCAGGTCGCCAGACACCATGGTGCCAATGCCTTTGATCACTAGATCGTTCACGAGAGAGACCCTTTGTAGCTGGAGGTTTATTGTTGGAAGACTGCTGGACAGCGCCGAGAGCTGCTGAGCGACTCGCGGCGAAGTTCACTTGTGTACGAGTGAGTTGATGCTAGTGTTGCCCACAATTACACGCAAGACATCAAGCGAGCTTTCTGGGAACACGCCTTTCTGGCAACACGCTTTTCTGGCAACACGCTTTTCTGGCAACACAGCCTTCTGAGGACACAGCGATTGAGCTATCTGCTTCCAACTTCAATCGAAGCGGCCCTGAGCTTGTTAGACAGCACGTCTGCGAGCGAAGGCGCGCCCACCATCGTCGCCGGAGCTACCGATTACTACCCGCAACTCGACCACGCAACGGTTGGGAGCCAGCCAGCCGAAGCCATCCTGGACATCACTGGTGTCAACGAGCTCCGGTCAATCCAACGAGACGGCGACCTCTGGCGCATCGGCGCTCTCGCCACTTGGTCCGACCTGACATCGGACGATCTTTCACTGGCAGGATTACCAGCAGCGTTCCGCGGACTCCAGCAAGCAGCCGTTCAGATTGGCAGTGTGCAGATCCAGAATGTTGGCACCGTGGTCGGTAATATCTGCAACGCATCCCCTGCCGCCGACGGGGTTCCACCCTTGCTCGCCTTGGGAGCCAAGGTCGAACTGCAATCCGTTAGCCAGACTCGCGTTGTTCCTTTGCACGAGTTCATTCTCGGAAATCGGCGGACGGTTCGGCAACCCGATGAGCTGGTCACCGCCATCCTCATCCCAAACCCGCCAATCGTGGGTGAGAACGTCATGGTCGGGAGTTTCGTGAAGCTGGGCACACGGGCGTACCTAGCCATCTCCATTGTCATGGTCGCCGCGCTGGCCGACATCGACGAGGACGGGATCATCCGTTCTGCTCAAATCGCCGTCGGAGCGTGTTCGGAAGTTGCTCAACGCTTGCCGGACCTTGAACACGATCTGGTAGGGGTCTCGCTCTCCCATCTTGGAACTGGATTCGTGATCGGCGAGCACCACCTAGCTCCCCTGTCTCCAATAGATGACGTGCGAGCCACTGCTGCCTACCGAATGTCGGTCACCCCCCGCCTGATCGCTCGCGCTCTGGCCAGTTGCCGGACGTCGGATCAAGGAGAAAGCCAGTCATGAGTGAGCAGAACCTGAGCGACCAGAGCACAGGCGGAACCGCTGGACTCAATATCGAACGCAAGGTCGAACTCACCGTCAACGGCTGCCCAGTTCAGGTCAACAGCGATCCGATGACCCGGCTCAGCCAGGTGCTTCGGGGTGAACTCGGCCTCACCGGAACCAAGGTTGGCTGTGACGCCGGTGACTGTGGTGCATGCACCGTCCTCCTCGATGGGAAGCCGGTGTGTTCCTGCCTGACACCTGTCGGCCGCCTCGCCGGAAGCTCGATCGAAACCGTCGAATCCCTGGAGCAAACACCGGAAGGTCGGACTCTGCAAGAATCCTTCCTCACCAACGCCGGTACTCAGTGTGGCTTCTGCACCCCCGGTGTTCTGATGGCCAGCACGGCCCTGCTTGCCGGCAACTCCAATCCCACCAACCAGGAAATCGCCGATGGCTTGGGCGGAGTTCTGTGTCGCTGCACCGGCTACCGCCAGATCATCGACAGTGTGATCGGGGCAACTCAGGCGGCCCAGGCCGGTGCTATTTCACCGGATGACCCAGCTACAGGCAAAGCGGTTGGAGTCTCGATCGGTCGGGTTGACGGTCGTCGCAAGCTGTCGGGCCAGGACATCTTCGGTGATGACGGTGTGCCCGAGCATGCCTTGGAAATTCGGGCCATCCGCTCACCCCATCATCGGGCCAGCTTCAAGTTCGGCCACCTGGACAGCTACGTCCGACTGACTCCGGGAGTGGTGGCGGTGCTGACTGCGGACGACATTACTGGGGTCAACCAATTCGGTGTCATTCCCGCCATGGCTGATCAACCAGTCTTCGCCGAAACTGAAACCCGGCACATGGGTGAGGCCGTCGCCGCCATCATCACCGAGCCGACCTCCTCCAAGCTCGGCGCCCAACTGGATCTGGCCACATTCCCGGTCACGTGGACCGAGCTGGAGCCATCGATGGATCCAGCCGAAGCCCAGGCCCCCGGTGCCCCTCTTCTTCACTCCGATCGAGCCAACAATGTGATGGCCCGTCGACTGGTCTCGCGGGGTGACTTCAAGACCGCCTTGGCTAGTGCCAAGGAAACGGGAGTCGTTGTCACCGCCTCCGGCGACTTCCAAACCTCGTTTGTCGAGCATGCCTATATCGAGACCGAGGCTGGATGGGCCGAGGTGGCTGAGGGGCCGAACGGGCGCGTCGTCTCTATCCACGTCACCACCCAGGCACCATTCCACGATCGCAACGACACCGCTGCCATCCTCGGCATCGACCCTGAGCGGATCGTCATCCGACCAACGGCTTGTGGCGGAGGTTTCGGCGGCAAGCTGGACATGACGGTTCAACCCATCCTGGCACTGGCCGCCATGAAACTCGGCGTGCCGGTTCGCATGAGCTATGACCGGGCCGAGTCCATTTCATCGACAACCAAGCGTCATCCGGCCACCATGTCCGCCACCCTCATCGCCAAAGCTGATGGCTCCTTTGCCAGCTATGAGTTCGAGGGAACTTTCAATACTGGGGCCTACGCATCGTGGGGTCCGACGGTGGCTACCCGAGTCCCCCTCCACGCTGGTGGCCCCTATACCTATGACGCCTATGAGGCCCGCAGCGTGGCTGTTCACACCAATGGGCCTCCGGCTGGCGCATTCCGCGGCTTCGGAGTTCCCCAGGCCGCCATTGTGCAGGAGACCCTGGTCGACATCCTGGCCGAAGAGCTCGGCATCGATCCGTTGGAGATGCGTTTGACGAATGCCCTCGGGACGGGCCAGCCAACAGTCACTGGTCAAACCTTTGCATCCGGGATGGGTTTCACCGAATGCCTCGAAGCACTACGGGAGCCCTACGAGCAAGCCAAAGAACGAGTAGTACTGTTCAATGCTGGCGCTAACTCTGGCGATGACACAAGGCAATCAGCCCGCCGGGCCGGAGTCGGCATTGCCGGCGCCTGGTATGGCTGTGGCAATACTGCGTTGCCCAATCCGTCAGAGATGAAAATCGGTCTCAACGCCGATGGGCGAATCCTGCTCCATCAAGGTGCCGTTGATATTGGACAGGGCGCCAACACCGTCATGAGCCAGATCTGCGCCGACGCGCTCGGTGTCCCCCTCAGCAACATCCACCTCGTCTCCGCCGATACCGACCACACACCGAATGCAGGTAAGACGTCGGCCTCTCGCCAAACCTTCATCACCGGCAACGCCACCTTCCTTGCCGCCCAGGCCCTGCGGGCCGAGATTCTGGCCCTGGCCGACCTGTCGTCTGACTCTGAGACTGACGTCAACACCACCATCGAACTGGATGGTTCGACCCTCTCACTGCTCACTCGGTCAGATCGCGTCAACATCGACCTGGCGACCCTCCCCGTCAACTCCGATGGCTATGTCGCTTCGGGTTTCGGGACCTATGACCCGCCGACCAAGGAGCTGGACGACAAGGGACAAGGTGAGCCCTATGCCGTCTACGGATTCGGTGCCCAGATGGTCGAGCTAGAGGTCGACATGGAAACCGGGATTGTGAACCTCTTATCGGTGGAGGCGGTCTATGACGTCGGCCGCGCCATCAACCCGGCCTTGGTTCGCGGCCAGATCACCGGCGGTGTCGCTCAAGGGATTGGCCTGGCACTCATGGAGGAATACATCCCCGGCAAGACCAACAACCTGCATGACTACCTCATTCCCACCATTGGTGACGTGCCTGAAGTGCGGGTCACCCTGGTCGAATCCGGAGACCCGCTCGGACCCTATGGAGCAAAAGGGGTTGGCGAGCACTCGCTATTGCCAACGGCACCCGCCATCCTCAACGCCCTACGCCAAGCCATCGGCACTCCGGTCCGCCATATCCCCGCCACCCCGGATCGTCTACTGGCCATCATCGAGGGGCGAGCATGAGCGGCTCCGTTTCTAGGCATCCTGAACCAGCACCGATCGATCACACTCCGACCTCTGAGCTGGCCGAGCACATGGACGCTGCCAGTTCAGAATCAGAAGTGAAGATTCGCTGTGACGCCTGCCCAATCCGCTGCTTCATTTTGCCAGGTCGGACAGGCTCGTGTGATCGCTACGGCAATGTTGACGGAGTGCTCACCCGGATGGATCCTGTCACCGTTCTGCAGCGGGCCACCGAGCAGGGCAAAGACATTGTGCCTTTCGCCGTCGTCAGCGATTCTTGGTCAGGTGAGATCGTTCGCCAAGGTGAAGTCTTTGTCACTGGAACTGGTTCGGGCACCACCTATCCCGACTACAAACCCGCACCGTTCATTGTCTCCCAAGAGATCGACGGGGTGGACATGGTGACGGTGGTGACTGAAGGAATTTTCTCCTACTGCGGGGCCAAGGTGAAGATCGACACCGATCGACACATTGGAGCCGAACGGGCCGTGGTGTATTCCGAAGGCGAAGAGATCGGCCATGTCACCACCGCCGAGTACGGCTCCCAGATGATGTCCCTCGGTGGGGTGCATCATCTAACCGGACAAGGACGCAAGGCTGGGCTGGCCACGATGCGTGCCCTGGTCGACCTCTGTGCCGGCAAAGCGATCACCGTCCAGGTTGAAGATGGTGCTGAGCTGGACCTGCAGGCGGGTCAGGCACCCATTATCGATGGTGTCATCGATGAACGAATGCGTGTCGGTTGTGGCTCAGCAGCTATCGGTATGTTCGCTAGCCAATGGGCCCCCAACGTGGACGAGGTCGTCGTGGTTGATGACCACATCACCGGCGTGCTGAGCGAGCACCAGGCCGGAGTGGTGCTTGGCATCAAGCCCAGTGGCATCAAGCTGAAGGGTCGGCGTTCAACCCCGGGCCGCTACTTCGAGATTGCCAATCCCGGCTCGGGCTGGGGCGGAACTGATCTGCAGGATCCACTCTCTATTGTGGAGCAGTTCAAGCCAAAGAAGGCATGGCCAGGACTCACCTTGCTCATGGTCTCCACTACTGGCACCGACTACGCCTACTACGTGCTGGACGACGACCTGATCCCGCAGCCAGCACCCCTGCCCGATGTCTTACAGGAATCGGTTGACCGGGTTCGCTCAAATTGTGAGCCGACCATGACCTCGGTTCTCTTCATGGCCGGTGCCGGTGGCTCGCTTCGTTCGGGGGTGACGGCCGACCCGGTTCGCCTGACCGAGTCGGTACGAGCAGAAGAGACCCTCGTTACTTGTGGTGGCGCACCAACCTATGTCTGGCCCGGAGGTGGCATTACCTTCACCGTTGACGTGACTCGCACGCCGGTCGATTCGTTTGGATATGTACCAACCCCGGCCTTGGTTGCTCCTATTGAATTCACGATGCCTCGGGCTACCTACCTAGCCTTGGGTGGACATGAGGGCTCGATCCTCACCCTGGATGAGGCACTAGGTGACGTGCCAACCAAGGTGATCACGGCTGACCCACAAAACCCGTGGCCCGGCTATCGACCCGCATGACCAGCCAACGCACCGCTGTCCGGCAGCTGTTTCGCGAGCAGCCGATGTCTCACAAACAGGCCGCGTCTGGTGAACAGGTGGGGGTCAATGCGGACGGCTCACGGCTGCACCTGCACTACGGCCCGATCGATCTAGTCCTCTCCGCCGATGGCCCAGACCATGCCCGACAACGAGCTTTTGATGCCGCCGTGAGGCGGTTTGATGGGCTGCTGGATGAGTTGGTGGAGGAACTCAGCGCTCTCCGACGATCCATCCAATCTCAACCACCGGTCTTGAGCGGTTCCGTCGCCAAACGGATGCTGACGGCTGTTTGGCCTTATCGGAACCAGGTCCATGTAACTCCCATGGCCGCAGTGGCTGGAGCGGTCGCCGACGAGATCGGTGCCGCCATCGCCGGGTCGGACACCTCTCGATCGGATGGCATACCCGAACTGACTCGATGGATGGTCAACAATGGCGGCGACATCGCCATCTGGCTGACCCAGGGAAAGAGCTATCGCGTCGGGGTTGTGATGAACCACGATCAAGCTCTGGGGGCCGACACCCAACCAACAGTGGCGACCGGTAACAACATCCACTCGATGGCTGGCACCATCACCGTCGACAGTGAGATGCGCAGTGGACCGGTGGTTGGCCTGGGGAGTGGCGCAAGACCAATTGGCGGGATCGCCACCAGCGGTCAACAGGGGCGCAGCTTCTCACTCGGGATTGCCGATTCGGTCACGGTGCTGGCCGCCAACGCAGCGGCTGCTGATGTCGCAGCAACCCTCATCGCTAACCGTGTTGATTTGCCTGAGCATCCGGGCATCGTGCGAACGCCAGCCTGCGAACTTGATCCCGACAGCGATCTTGGCCAACGTCTCGTGACCACCCTTGTACCCCGCCTCAGCGAGGCCGAGGCAAAAGAGGCGCTCAACACGGGGCTCGGCTACGCCAATCAGCTTGTAGCCAAAGGGCTCATCGCTGCAGCCACCCTTCATCTATCCGGGATCACGATTGCCACGGCCGGCCCCGTGAGTATCTCGATCGCCTCAGACCAACAAGTAGAGGCCCACTACCCAGGAGCAGCAAGTGCCGACGCCTAAACACTCCGACAGCAGCGGTGACGATGGTGGCGACAGCAGCAGAGCCAGAAACGCCGCCAACACCCCAAGCGAGAACAGCTATGTACTGGAGAGTCAGATTGGGTTCTTGTTGCGCAAGGCCAACCAGCGGCACCGATCGATCTTCAGCACCCGAGTCGACAACAGCATTGCTCCGTCACAATTCTCTACCCTGGCCAAGCTGTATGAGCTTGGGCCCTTGTCCCAGAATCATCTTGGGCGATTGATCGCACTCGACTCGGCCACCATCAAGGGTGTGGTAAATCGTCTGGTTCAGGCCGGGTACGTGACCAGCGAAAAATCAAAGGACGATGCCCGCTTGCGCATCATTGATCTCACCAGCGAGGGCCGGTCTCACATCGAAGCCCTGCTCCCATTGGCAGCAGAAATCACCGACATCACCCTCGCTCCCCTCAGTGACCGAGAATCAGCAACCCTCCATCGACTACTCAACAAGATCGCCGTAGCACCGGAATAGCTGGGAGCGGGATCGCTGGCTGAGCTTTAGCGCAAGCCGTCCTCGCCAACGATCTCATCAACGGTTAGCCCACCTACCCGGGGAAGAGGCCGCCCGCCATCAGTCACCGCGACGGCAAGAACAAGCTCGTTGGCGGCGGGCCCGTCGGGCACTCGAAGCTCAACAGCATCGAAGTGGCTGCGTACAAAAGCAGCATTGCGGTGGTGAAGAGGGATGTCCAGGGTGCACCCTGGACCGCCCCGCTTCTTAGCCGAGGGAATGATGGATTTGCCTCCCCCGCAGGCTTCACGTAGCGGTGCACCAAGAGCAGGGTGTAAGAGAGCAGCTGCATGCTCTAGCTCACCGCTGGTGCCGACGATGACGCCCTTGCCGTAGCTGTGGACTTCGGCGCCGTCCAACAGGGCAACCGCACGCTCTGATAGCTGCTTGGCCAGAACCTTGCTGGCTTCGATGAATGGGGTGAGGTCTTCGACATAGCGGCCGGCATAGGGATTGGAGAGCACGGCGGCAGCGATGACTCGACGTATCGGCGCTGACAGTTCTTGTCCAACCTCAACGTGCCGGTCGTCGACGACGGCCAGCGTGCGCAGAACCTTGATGTCACCATTGCTGGGCAGTTCGTTCATGTCGTTCATGTCGTTCTCTCTCCATTGCTTCGATATCTGGATGGACGCGCAGGCTGGGGCGTCTTGAGATTGTCGAGGCTTCGTGATCGCTCGTATGCAAGTGAAAAGAACCTACTCATTGGGCCCGGGCAGCGCAAGGTTGACTATGGTCACTCGGGAGTCGTGAACAAGAATCACGAGCAAGCAAAGATGGAGACAGCCAGAAATGACGCGAGCCTTGATCGTGGTGGATGTGCAGAACGACTTCTGCGAAGAAGGCTCACTTGCCGTAGATGGGGGCGGTGCTGTTGCCGAACGAATCTCGGCCTACCTTCGAGACAGCGCGAGTGAATACTCAACCATCGTCGCCACTCGTGACTGGCATATCGACCCCGGTGAGCACTTCGCCGCTGAGCCTGACTATGTGGACACCTGGCCTCCGCACTGTGTGGCCGATAGCGCCGGGGCCGACTTTCACCCCTGTGTCAACGACCACGTTTCCTTCAGTGAGATCGTTGATCTGGTTGTGTCCAAGGGACAGTATGCGGCCGCGTATAGCGGGTTTGAAGGAACTGCTCCCGACGGTGGATCACTCAATGGGTATCTGCAATCCAAGGGAGTAACCGACGTCGATGTTGTTGGTCTAGCAACCGACTATTGCGATCGGGCAACGGCCATGGATGCCAAGAAGCTTGGCTACGAAGTTCGGTTGCTCACCGACATGTGTGCCGGAGTCGCCCCAGATTCCACGGAGCAGGCATTGATTGACATGGCCGGCGCCGGTATTGAGATCGTCTAGCTAGCCAATCGTCTTCACTGCGACGTCACGCGATCGGCCGATCATTCGATTGATCTCCAGTAGTTCGTCAAACCCGGGTAGCCCAAGTCTTCAGCATTCCCAGCGCACGCCCTTTCTTAGGGGGCACCAGGGTTCTCGGGCATGGACTGGACTGGAACCATTGCTGCCAGTTCAGCCACTTGGTCAATGAAGCGTTGACTTTCTGCTGCTTGGTCGTCGGGTGGAGGATCATGCTCGCGATCATTGACCGGGGTAGCCGAATCGGCCCGGTTTTGATTCGGGTGAGGCTCGTTTCGAGGGAAATGGACCAGCGACCCATCGTAGGATTCGCCCAATGCATGGGCGTATTCCCCTTCCGGAGGCGCATCGGGAACAGGATCCGATTTGCGAATTTCACGCCCGCCCCTGGTGACAAAGCGGAGACCATCGCCACCAGAGCACCCGGCGCCGAACAGCACCTCCGGGTCACCCTCAATATCGAATGCATGACGGTGATGCTCACGATGATGCCGCCGACAAAGGCACACCAGGTTGCTGGTGTCGGTGCGTCCGCCCTTAGCCCAGTGCTTCATGTGATGAACGTCCAGCCAGCGCTGGGATGAGCACCCCGGGAACCGGCAGCCATTGTCTCTGTTGAGAATGATCTCGCGCAACCAAGGAGGCACGGCCGCTTGTGACAAACCCAATGACACGGGCTTGCCGAAATTCTTCAGAAGCAACTGGACCGAGCTCTCGCACGACAGCAACTCCATCACATCTGCCGTCAGCACAGGGCCAAGATGCAAGTTTGGACGCAAGCCTTGAGACCAACGAATCAGTTCGCTGGCCTCCAAATGAACAAGTACTCGATTATCGGTGCCACGAGAGCCAGACGGATCGGCTTCTACACCGGCACGAACCATGGTGAGAAAAGCCTCGAACCCGCTTACGTCGGTCTCACCAGTATCAGCCTTCAACCAGGCACGAGCCTGATCCAAAGCAGCAGAGATTTCGGCCCCGTCATCGGCACCGCAACGCATCCACATTCGGAAGTTGCCGTCGTCATCAAAGCCATACCCAAACCCCCGATAGGGCTTGTCCAACTCTTCTCGGACAAAACCCTCAGGCATGTCAGACGGACAGGAATTGTCGGTCGACGAATCGGAAAGGGACAAGCCGTCGGCTGGATCAGGTGAGCCATCGGCTGATGGATCGCTCACATCAGAACTGTCGTTAGAGGCTGAGCCAGACTCGTTGTCAGGTTCACCAGATGGATCATCGGAAGGTTTGGGGTCAGGGTCGGAAAAGCGGTAGTCACGCAAGATTCGACGCAGTTGGGGAATCATGGCGTGCACGGCAAGCCCGGAAACTGTCTCGTCATAGTTAGTCGGACAATGTTTCGCGATGAGACCCATCTGATCGATACTGAGTTGCCCCTCGGAGAACCGGTCAAAAGCGAAGGGAAGCTCGGAACGACGTTCGGCGATTCGAACCAACCGACCGGCATGATGACGGGTCAGACCCATCTGCCATTCGACCCAGTGGAAGATGGAGTTGATGCCTGAGACACACCACTCGCCAGAACCGATGACGTTGGCGATCATGTCGACGACTGCGTGATCGGCCAGGTTGCGGGACCCAGCCAAGGAGGCGACCAACTCTTCCGGAGCGAGAAGTTCCTCAATGGGGCGATAACACTCGCCTGGAATATCAGAGCTGGTCAGAACATCCGTGACGGTTCGAGCATCAAGGGTTGACGAACTGTCTCCGGTAGAAGCCGGATCGGCCGACCATTCCTGCCCTTTCGTTGCTGTATCGAACATATGTACCACTATAGAAAGCGAGTGTGACAGTGATAGAGTATTTACCAGATCTACAGGAGAACTGGCGAATCGATTCCTAAAATCTGACCCGGTATCCCAGCCAATATCTCGGGCTGTGCTTGGGGAACTCTGACAGTATTGCTGTCATGGCCACCTCTCGAAGAGCCGACATGTTCACCGAGGACGGCAAGCCGTCTGATGATGACCCACGGGAGCACGGGCCACGGCTCGGTGATGAGCGAACAACCCTGGTCGAATCCCTGCGCTGCTTACGTCTTACCTTAGAAATGAAGTGCGCCGACCTCGATGCCGAGCAGATGGCCCGGCGGCCGATCGCACCATCAACGATGTCACTGCTCGGAATCGTGCGCCACCTGGCGGGAGGCGAACGTGACACATTTCGAATGATGATGGCAGGCGAGGACGTACCCCGGCTGTTCTGCTCCGAAAGCAACCGAGATGGTGATTTCGATGGAGCTGTTGCCGATCCTCAAGTCGTCGCAGAAGCTTGGGACTCGTGGCACCAAGAAGTCGAATTCAGCAACACATTCGTTGCCGAAGCGGAGAGCCTCGACATCACCGCAGACGACACGCTAAATCAACATGGAAGCGGAGGCGGGGCGATGTCGCTGCGCGAGGTTCTGGTCGGGATGATTGAAGAATACGCACGCCACCTGGGCCACGTCGACTTGTTGCGAGAGCAAATCGATGGCCGCCTAGGCCAATGAAATCGAGCGTCAAATCAGCCCAAGTCAGGTCACATCAAGTCAGGTCCAGGGACCAAGACCACTGATCCGGTCAACGGCAATCGAGATAGTGCGAACCTCATCCCCCATCTCCTGCAAGGGATGCCGCTCACCCTCTCGGTAAATCCCGCCGAGCCGATCCAAAAGCGCATGGTCAGGTCCGTCTGAGATTGAAGCCGTGCCGCGGACAACAAGGTGTCGCTGATAGCCGCGCTCGTTTCGCTCTTCATCCTCGATGCTCATCACCACCTTCGGGTTCAAGCGAAGGTTGCGCACCTTCCGACTGGACGTCGACGCGCCAAGCAGGATCACATCACCTTCGATCAAGACCCACACCACCGACACTTGAGGCGAGCCATCCGGATTCTGCGTCCAAAGATGGGCAACGGCGTTGGACCCAAGGAGGGCACGGGCAGGAGCATTGAGCTCGGTCATCGGAGTCCCCTTCCGATCATTATTCTGGAGCCGACCAGTCGGCCAACTTCAACATTCTGTTTAACACCAATTCGGTGAGCCGTCCAGAGACTCATCAAAAGACGATCGGCATGCGGCGAGGCCAACAAGGGTCCGAGCTGTGACCGAAACGATGACCGGGCCGCGCAACTACCCCGTATGCTCCAGCAAGTGCCAGCAACAACCCCAACACAGGAGAAACTCCTCGATTCCGCTGGCGATACTGGCAGGAAGTCATGGATCGTGCTGGCTCTGGCCACCATCACGGCCGCCCTGACTGGACCCGGCCAAACCCTTGGTGTCGCCGTCTTCATCGACCACTTCGTCACTGATCTTGGCCTGACTCGCTCTCAGGTCGCTGGCGCCTACCTGGTCGGAACCTTGACTGGGGCCACCCTCCTTCCCTCAGTCGGCCGCTTCATTGACAATCGGGGAGTCCGCCGGTCTCAGATCATCGTCGGTCTCCTCTTTGGTCTAGCACTGGTCAACATGTCCCAAGTGAATGGCCTGATCTGGCTGGCCATTGGTTTCACTGGCATCCGACTGCTCGGCCAAGGCTCACTCTCCCTTATTGCCACCGTCACCGTCTCTCTACAGTTCGTCAAGAACCGCGGCACCGCACTCGGCATCTTCTCCACCGCTGCCGGAGCGCTGATGGCCATCGTGCCTGTGGCCTTGTCCTTCGCCATCAGCCAATGGGGTTGGCGAGTGGCATGGCTGGTAGCTGCCGGCGTTGTGCCCGTCGTTGTTGTCGCCTTCGCCGTCTTTGGCCTGCGTGATCTTCCCACTCGCTCCGCCAAGTCAGCCTCATCTGTATCATCCCAGGCTGAAACTGGCGATCCATCCGTCGACCGAACCCAGGCCCTTCGCTCCCGAGGCTTCTGGATCCTGGCTGCGGTCAGTGGCTCGGCCGGCATGCTTGGTACCGCATTGAACTTCCACCAGATCGACCTGTTGGGTGATGCCGGGCTGTCCAGCAAGGCAGCTGCTGTCATGTTCCTCCCCCAGGTCCTCGGTTCGTCCATCGCTGGACTCAGCGTCGGCGTGATCGGCGATCGCGTTGGAACCCGCTACCTACCCGCAGCCGGAATGGCACTGCTTGTCGGCGCTCACTGGATGGCGGCCATCGTGTCACCGGGAGTCATTGTCGTGCTCTACGCCATCGTGCTTGGAGCGATGGCTGGCGCTGTTCGCACCTCAACATCGACCCTGCTCCCCGCATGGTTTGGTACCACTCACCTTGGCTCGATCCAAGGCTCACTGACCTTCTTTACCGTTGGTGCGTCCGCCATCGGCCCCGTCGCCCTCGCCCAACTGGAGGGCAGCTTCGGGTCCTACCGACCTGCCGTTCTGATCCTCAGCATCATTCCCGCCATCGCCATGGTCTTCTCGCTGGCTGACCCGAAGCAATCCTGACTATCAGTGGTATGAACTCAGCCGGGCGAGCGGCGAAGTAGGCGACGCAGCAACGTGCTGCCAATGAAGGTTCCGAACGCAATCGTGGCAAGTGCGCCATAGCTGGTGCCGCTGGCCTTCATCATGCCGAACTGGCGAGACTTCTCACTGCCTTCGCTTTGACTGTCCCCGGTTTGATCGCCTTCTATCTCACGGTCTTTGCCTCGACTGGAGCCCAGACGGGACTCATAGGGCCAGGGATCATTTCGACTAGGAATCGAACGATCACGCTCGACGCTCAAGAGACTCTGGAGCTGCCCAAAGACAGCAGAGCAATCAGGATCATCCCAAAGGTTCACGGCTTCGATCGGATCATTGCTCAGGTCATAAAGCTCCCACTGGTCAGCTAGGGCGACCGTTCGGTACGCAGCCTTCTTGGATCCAGTGTCGCTGAGGTGACGCACATGGGGCTCAGTCCAGGTGGCAGGGTCATCGAAGCTCCGTACCAGTTTCCACAGATGAGAATCTGAGCCGACTTCGTCAGATTGACGCAAATCTTTGATTCGCGCCACGATGCCTTCAAAGTTGGCGCCGACATTGGCTGGAACTCGGATGCGCAGAGGCAACGGCGGGTCGTCAGTTTGGCCCAGCCGACGGGCGGCGGCCGAAGCCCCACTATCACCTTCCAGAATATTGTCTCGCGTCATGAGGTAGACCGGACGGTGAAGATCAGCAGGCTCCGCACCATCAACCACTGGCATCAAGTCACGACCCGGCAGCGGATGCACCTCCGAGAAACCCTCGCTCAAGACAGCAGCTGTCACTGCCTGATCGACTCCAGCCGCAGATAGCAGGGTTGGCACGATGTCAACGTGTGAAGTTGGAGCATCGGCAATCACGCGACCGGCGCTGACAGCACCACCGCGGATCCGAGCGATGGAGAAGGGAACCCGAGTGGCTTCGTCATAGAGGTTGAACCACTTCTGATGCAGGCCGCCGTGAGCGCCAAGAAGATCACCATGATCGGACGTGCGAACAATGACCGCATCAGTCGATCCGCCATCAGTGACTGCTCGACGAACCTGATCAATCGGCCCATCAACCTCGGAATGCAATCGGTAGTACAAGTCTCGATACTCCTGAGCCCGTTTCTTGTATGCCCGGTTGACCAGCGGGGCCGGGCCGTAGGCCGTGGGGTAGGAATCTCGGTACGCAGCCTGGGCCGCAGGCTTGTTGGCCAGGTCTTCGTTCGCTGTCGGGGCTACGTCGATTGACGGCGGCCAAGAATCAGACCCGACCCCCGAACCAGCATCCTCACCCAATTCTTCACGGCCAGCGAAGGGCAGGCCACGGCGAGCCCACAACGGCCACAGAACGATGTCATGAGGGTTGACGAAGCTGGCCACTAACAAGAACGGCTTGATCGCGGCTTCCTCACCGGCGCGACGTCGGGCGTAGCGATCTTCAAGCCAGTCCACCACTCGAGCGGCAATCAGAGGATCTCGACGAAATCCGCTATTGGCCAGGGGTGCTCCATGAGGCTCGGGCCCAACCCAGCCGGAGAATCCGTACGACTCCAGAGGATCGGCTTCCAGGTAGGTCTGGACCGCCGACTGGTCGACGACGCCATCAGAATCGTTGGTGGCCAGCGGCTTGCCCGTCTCTGGGTCGATCAGATCGGCGTGGGAGATATGCCACTTGCCGTCGTAGTGGGTGTCATAGCCAGCGGCCCGAAACCAGTTGCCCAGTGTCGGGACTTCGCCTTCACGCAACCAGCGCAGGCGCGAGTCGTCGGGCATCTTCCCCAGACCGTCAGTCTGAGTGACGCCGTGCAAGTCTGGGTATTGCCCGGTAAAGATGGTTGGTCGACTAGGCACACAGGCCAACGAGCCGGTGTAGTGCCGCTTGAAGTTGGTGGCGTTGTCCTCGAACCACGCTTGACCTGACAGTGTCCGTCGCCGCCATCCAGCCAGGTCGTCAGATTCATACGGAGGAGCCGCCCGTTCTTCGTCGGTCATGATGATGACCACGTCAGGGCGCACCCCGCTGCCGGCGACCTGACTCAATTGGGCCACCAATCTCGAGACTTCAAGCGTTCACCTGTTCCTAGCCGATCATGAAGACGCAGGGCCAGTGATCGTTGATTGCTTCCGGCGAGTCGCCGCCACCACCGGTTGATCGGCTTGGAGTAGTCCCGGTTGAAGGGACAGACTCGAACACAGATGGCGCAGTCGCTATTGATCTTGGCCCAGTACCCGAAGCAGGATTCGCCGTTAACCGACCATTTATTGACATCCAACAGGTTGGACTTGTTGTGCTGTTTCCTCGTCGGTGGACCAAGGGGAATGGCCTGGGACGGGCAGGCGTCGGCGCAGCGGGTGCAAGTGTCACAGAATGACCTCACACCGAAGTCGATCGGTCGATCATGGGAGAGCGGCAGGTTGGTGAAAATCTTGCCTACCCGAATCCGCGGCCCGAACTCTGGGGTGATGACCAATCCATTGCGGCCGTACTCGCCCAGCCCGGCCTTGATGGCGTAGGGGATGCCAAGGGTGGTGTCGTTCATGGAAGGCACGGCTTCATACCCCAGATTCTTCAAGTACTGGGAGACACCGAGCAGGACCATGGCGTCATGGGAGTAACCAAGCCCTGTGGCCGTTCCGGCCAAGGCCGACGGAGCGGTTCGGATCAGATCATGATCCATGGATTGGCCAATGACGATGACATGCTTCAGCGTGTCATCCAGAGGGTTGGGTTTGGCCTCGCCTGTTGTGGCCGAGAAGCGTTCGGTGTAGGTCCAACGTTCGTCACGTTCGGTGATCCCAACCAGATCTGCACCGAAGGTCATGGCCACCTTCTTGATGGTTTGCGCTGCTTCGTCTGGCGATCCGCAATCGACCTGCTCGTCCGGTCCATCGCGCAACATCGAGAGCGGGTCAAGGAAGCCGTCGCGGCGATCCTCATCTTCGTGCATCTCAGCGAATAGGTCGGTGACGTGCCACGAGGCGTTGCGGAGGGCATAGTCACGCTGGCGAAACCCACGAGCCTTGCGCCAGGTGTCCAACGGGCGCCGGTAGGTGGAGTAGAAGCGGTCGGAATGCTCACTGCGGATGGCTTCGTCCCAGAACGATCGGCTGAACACGTCGTTGACCTGGCTGAACCGTTCGAACCCGGGTCCAATCTCGAAACCGGCATCATGATCAGAACTGCCAGGCAACACCCGTATCCCATGACCTCGCTGGGCCGGGTCGCTCGGCGTGGCCACGTTCGTTCCGGCCAATACTCCAGTCAATGCACGAGCCCTTGTTGTTGCCCGTTCCTGGACCGCGGTCCACTTCTGGTTGCTCACGGAGGTCTTCATTGCTTGCATCCTTGCACGAATTGCGGCCACCCTTCGAACCCGCTGCCTCGTACTCGGGCCTGTCAGACCTTTACCGTATGCTCGGGCCATGGTTGAACCGTTCAAGAACTTCTTTGGAGTCGAACCCATCCGCTTATTGGCCGGGCATCTGGTCCGAGTTGACCCGAGCTTCCCGGAGCAGGAATTCGTGGCCTACGCCATCAAAGGGCTCGACGATCTGGAGCTGAAGGAACGCTCGACTCAGATCACCGATGGGTTGGAGAAGTTCCTGTCGACTGACTTCCGAACAGCAACCCAAGTCCTGTTGGATTGTCTCCACCCCGAAACCAGATTTGGGATTGCCGAGATGGATGAGGCAACGGCGACCCTCGGGGTCGCAGGCTGGCTGGTCATGCCAATGGCTGACTTTGTCACCCGCGTCGGCCTCGATGATGTGGAGTTCTCACTTGAAGCCCTCCGGCATATGACCATGCGCTCATCATCAGAGTTTGCCGTTCGGCAATTTCTGGTCAGCCACCCCGAACTCGCGCTCAAGACGCTCCACCGTTGGTCACAAGACGACAACGAACATGTGCGCCGACTGGTGAGTGAAGGGAGCCGACCAAGGCTTCCTTGGGGAATGCGATTGCATCAGTTCATTGAGGATCCGACACCGGTTGTGGAACTGTTGGAGAAACTGAAGGACGACCCGTCGGAGTATGTGCGTCGCTCGGTTGCCAACAATCTGAATGACATTGCCAAGGACCACCCCGACCTGGTCACGGGATTGGCCAAGGCCTGGATGATCGATGCATCGGAGGACCAGGCACGACTGGTCCGCCACGCGCTACGAACACTGGTGAAAGCTGGCAACTCAGAGGCCCTCGCCGTGCTCGGCTATGGCCAACCGAAGATCAAGGTGACCAGATTTTCCGTCTCTACTCCTGAAGTCGTCTTCGGATCGCCACTGGAGTTCGATGTTGAGATGGTGTCTACTTCTGGCAAGGATCAGAAGCTCTTGATCGACTATGTGGTCCATCATGTCAAGGCCAACGGGCAGACCTCTCCCAAGGTGTTCAAGTGGAAGAACATCACCCTGGCTGCGGGTAAGACGCTGACCGCTTCCCGTAGGCATCCCATCCGGGCCATCACCACCCGTCGTTATTATCCCGGAACCCATCGGGTCCAGCTGCAGATCAATGGCAAGCCGTTTGGCGATGTCGATTTCGAGCTGACCGACGTTCCTAGTTAGGGGATCCCGGGGGCAGGCCGGCTCATGCCGCCCCAGACCAGCTCCGCCCAGCTCCATCCTCGCTAAATCCAGCCATCGACTAAGGTCGATCCGTGGAGCCCAATCCCGACGAAGACACCCAGCAGTTCATTCGGCTGGCGTGTGTGAACTACGACGGCGGAAAATCGAGCGCGACCGACCGAATTGCTGAGGGTCACCAGATGCTCGAAGCCGACAGCACAGTCGCGACGGGCTCGATCGAGGCACTGGCGACGGTCGGTGATCACCAGCAGCTCACCCACCTACTGGACGGACGGCCCGAAGCAATCGCAGACAATTGCGGCCCGCATGACTGGCCGCCACTCCTGTATGCCACCTATTCAAGAATTGAGACCACCAATCCTGACTGGTCGGCGCTGGAGACAGTCAAGGTCCTGCTGGAACGGGGTGCTGACCCCAACGCTGGATTCTTGTGGCAAGGACTTGTTCCGCCCTTTACTGCGCTGACTGGCACGTTCGGCAATGGTGAAGGTCACCAATCCCGACATCCCCAACGGATGCAGATCGCGAGGCTCTTGTTGGAGTCCGGGGCAGATCCCAATGATGGCCAGACCCTCTACAACAATGGAATCGGAGGAGAGAATCACGACGACCCCTCCCACCTCGAACTCCTGCTGCAGTTTGGTCTCGGCACCCAACAGAACGGACCCTGGTATGTGCACCTGGGCTCCCAGTTGCGAGACCCGAAAGAACTGCTCTATGACGAGTTGGAAGCGGCAATACACCGGGAGCGGCCTCGACACCTCGCCCTGCTAGTGGCGCAAGGCCTGGATCTCAACCGAGCAATTGGGCGTTCACGCATGACCCCAGCTCAGCTCGCCGCCAAGGCTGGCAACAAGGAGATCTTCCAGATACTGGCGGATGCCGGTGCAAACTAGCGAGCGATTCGTCCGGTCTGCGATAGCTTTCCGGCATGACTGACCGGCCCGTCACCGCCCACATCACCTATCAGATCGATCCGTACCAGGTCGACGAATTTGAGCAATACGGCAAGGCGTGGATTGCCTTAGTCAATCGCTTTGGTGGAGACCATCACGGGTACTTCTTGCCATCAGAGGGAAGCAACGACACGGCCTACGCGCTCTTCACGTTTCCGTCCTTCGCCGAGTACGAGACCTACCGAATCGAGGCCGAAACCGATCGCGAATGCATCGAGGTCTATGAGCAGGCCAAGAAGACTGGCTGCATCGTGCGCTTCACCCGAACCTTCGTCCGCCCGGTATTGGAGCCCTAGCAAGCTCGCCAGCTCTGATCACTGGATCTGGTTGACCAGGTCTTCACCGGCGACATAGCGAGCCAGGTTGTCAAAGAAGATGTTCACAGCATTGCGATCGGTCGCAGGAACACGAGCGGCAATGTGAGGAGTGACAATCACGTTGGGAAGATCCCAAAGCGGATTCTCCTTCGCCAAGGGCTCAGTGGCAAACACATCGAGAGCGACCCCACCCAACCGGCCCTGTTCGCAACACTCGACCAGAGCCGCTTCGTCAATCAGTTCGCCTCGCCCGACGTTCACCAGCAGGCAATCGTCCGGCATCAAGGCCATGGCCTCAGCATCGAGAATCTGGTTGGTGTCCGGCGTGAGCGGCAAGGCCAACACCACCTGGTCAGCGAGCGAAAGTGCTTCAGGCAACCGAGTAATGGGCCAGGTCTCGCAGGGCTCGTCACCCTTCACCGACCGCCTCAAGGCAACAACCCGCGAGCCAAAGGCTGGCAATAACTCAGCTACTGCCAATCCAATCGGTCCGACGCCAAGCACCACCGTCGTTGTGCCATCCAGACCTCTGCCCTCCAGCCGCTGCCATCGGTGCTCACGCTGGTTGTGCAATGTCTCAGGCAGACGGCGACCGAGAGCCAACAAGTGCATAACCACGGCGTGAGAGATTGGAATCGCTGACGCGCCCGACGCTGTCGTCACGCGACAACCCCGCTCGGACAGGGTCCCGAACACGGGATGGTCCACTCCGGCCGAGAAGGTCTGCAGCCAATCCAACCGAGGAGCCTTCAACACAGCGGTCATGAACTCAGCTGCACCATCGGGGTAACAATCCGGCGAGAAGAAGGCCAAGTCAATTGTCATCGGATCAAGATTGGGGCCCAGCGTCATTGTCTGGATGGACTCAGCCAGGTCCCGAAGGCGATCCTGATTCTCCTGGAGAAATGCTTCGGTCACAAGCAGCTTTTTCATTTTCAATCCCTCTGGCCTGAAAGTCTCCTATTCGGAGAACTATCGACTCTCGCTTGACATATTAGTACCAGAACGGAATAGTATCACTTTCGTACTATCTGTTGATCCAAGTAGCCGCCAGGGGAATACCGTGACACCAACCAAGGACACGCCAAACACGAAGTCGCGCGCAGGCAAGCCGGGCACCCAGGATCAGCGGGCAACGAAGAGGACGGCACCACCGACCTCGATGCCAGTAATCGAAGCCGTGCATGTCGACGCCCTCATGGGCATCATCCATCGGCTCACCAATGCTGGCACCGAGCGACCGACCAATGATCTTGATGTCCGTCAACGACTGGTAGTGCAAACGCTGGGCCTGGACGAACCACAGTCAATCGCGTCCATCGGATCAACACTGGGCTTGTCCGCTTCGACCATGACCAGGATCATTGACCGTCTGGAGCAGCTCAAGGTTCTCGATCGAAAACCACACCCATCTGACCGGCGGGTCACCATCGTGCAACTGACCAAGCAGGGCCGGGAGATCTTCGAACAAGAACGAGCCTTCTACGGCTCAATTCTCGAAGCGACCGTGTCTGGTCTTGACGATCACTCAACCAGCGACGTTCTCAATGCTCTTGCCGCCCTCACCAATATCACCACCATCGGCCAGGAGGCCAGCTCGTGAGTCTGGACTGCACAAGCCACCACACATCGTTTCCCGTTCGAGACCTGGACAAGTCCAAGTATTTCTACGAGAAGATTCTTGGCCTGACTGAGCTCTTCCGTCCCGACATTTTCGGCTTCCCAGGGGCGTGGTACCAGGCTGGCGCAGGCCAGGTTCACCTCTTGGAGGTGCCCGAAGCTGACGACGTCGGATCGCCCCCACCAGTATGTGATCCGCGGGCACGCCATGCCGCCTTCGCCGTTGCCGACTACCAGTCAACGGTTGATTTCTTGAAAGAAGAAGGTCTGGAGGTGTTCGAAACCAATGTCGAGTACGGCCAGTGCTGGGTGCAGGACCCCGATGGCTATGTGATCGAGTTCATCGTCCCCAATTCCGATGCCGCTGCGGAACCTGAGCCCAGCGAAACGGTTGGAGCCTGAAGCCATGCGCTACGCCGAACCCGACTCCTTCGTTCACGACATCATCAAGACGTCCATCCACGATCATCTTCTAACCCCAGAACGCCTTGAGGTTCAAGCCACAGCCAGGGCCTTCGCCCGCTATGAGCTGATGCCAATTGCGAACGAACTGGACCCACAACAGAAGGAGTTCCCGCCATCCCTCCTGGAGCGCATGGGTGAGCTCGGCTACTTCGGCGTCACCATCCCGACTGAGTACGGTGGCATGGGACTCGGCGTCTTCGAGTACTGCCTCGTCGCCGAAGAACTGGCCAGAGCGTGGATGAGCGCCGCCAGCATTATCGCCCGCGCTCAAGGGCTTGGCACTCAGATCGGCGATGCGAACTATCAAGATGAACTCAGACGACGCAGCGCAAGGGGCGACTGGATTGGTGCAGTTGCTCTGTCCGAGCCGAACGCCGGAAGTGATCTTGCGGCAGTCGAATGCCGCGCCGCCCTGGAGGGTGACGAATGGGTCATCAATGGTGAGAAACGCTGGTGTGGAAACGCGCTGAACGCCGACTTTATTGCCGCCCTGGTACGGGTCAAGGACCCCGAGCCGGGTCAGCCACGGGCGGCGGGACTCACCACCCTCATCATCGAGAAGGAACGTGGCAAGTATCCCAAGGGCCTGACTGGCAGTCCGATCGAGAAGATCGGCTACTTCGGCATGACGACTTTTGCCCTCCAGTTTGATGATGTGCGAATCCCGGCCAGCCACAAGGTTGGCTCGGCCAAGTCCAGTTCGGGAGACAAGGCATCGACCGCTGCCTTCAAGGCAACCCAAGCAGGCTTGAACATCGCCCGAGTGCATACCGCAGCGCGCGCCATCGGGCTTGCCAGAGCCGCCTTGGAAGACTCGTTGGATTACGCCGCTAGCCGGGTGCAGTTTGGCAAACCCATCGGTGAGCAGCAGGTCATTCGATTCAAGCTGGCGGACATGGCCACCCGAATCGAGCACTGCCGCTCGATGATGTACGCCGTAGCTCACACCTTGGACCAGGGTGGCTCAGCCGAACGCGAGTCGGCCATGGTCAAGTTGCATGCCACCGAGATGGCCGTCGATGTGACCGGCGAAGCTATCCAGATCCATGGTGGCAACGGCTACACCACCGAGTTCGCCGTCGAGCGCTACTGGCGAGACGCCAGGCTCACCACCATCTTCGAGGGCACCAGCGAGATCCAGCGACGAATCATCTCCAGCCGCCTACTACCCAAACAGCGTCGAACCAAGCCGGAAGGCAGTTGATCATGGCCCTACCCGACATTCCTGATCTGTCGAACGAAGTTTCCGAAGAGGAATGGACCGCCCGTTGTGACCTAGCTGCCGCCTACCGGTTAGTTTCCCGAGAACGCTGGGATGACCTGCTGTCCACCCACCTCTCGGCTCGAGTGCCCGGCGAGCCCGAGCACATGCTGCTCAACCCCTACGGCTTCTTGTTCTCTCAGATGACCGCTTCGTCGTTGATCAAGGTCGACATGATGGGCAACGTGCTCAGCCCCACTCCCCTCTTTGTCAATCCGGCGGCCGTTGTCATCCATGGCGGAATCCTCGAGTCTCGCCCTGACGTCGAATCGGTCATGCATCTCCACACCGTTGATGGTGTTGCCGTTTCAACTCATGCCGATGGCTTGATGCCGCTCAATCAGCGGGCCCTTTACTTCCAGGACATCCTGGCCTACCACGACTACGAAGGCATCGCCCTCGATGATGACGAGCGGGTGACCCTCGCTCGTGATCTCGGCGACAAGTGGCTGCTGATGCTACGCAACCACGGCACCCTGTCCGTTGGTCGAACCATCGGCCAGGCCTACACGTACCTCTACTTCTTGGAAATGGCCTGCCGCTACCAAACTCGGACTCTTTCCGGTGGTGTTGACCTTGTGCGATTGCCACCGGACGTGATCGAGAAGGTACCGAAACAAGCCACCCATATTGTGCATATGGGAACCATGGAATGGCCAGCTCTGTTAGCCAGTTTGGATAAGGATGATGCGGACTACGCAACATGAGTCACACAGCCCGCACAGCCGCACCAGCCTTTGACCCAGCCGACTTTCCTGTCCGGGCGCGTGGAAACAAGTTTGAGGACTTCACCGAAGGTCAGGTATTCAGCCACCACTGGGGACGAACCATCACCGAATCAGATGCGCTGAACTTTGCAACGATCACCTGCGCCTATAACCCGATGTACCTTAACGCCGAGTACTCCAAGGCCCATGGAAATGATGACCTGGTGGTCTCCCCCATGCTGGTCTTGTGCACCGTGGTCGGCCTCTCGGTCGAAGATTTGTCCGAGGCCGGCGGTCCCTTCCTCGGCGTCGAAGACTGCACCTTCGAAGCACACGTCTACCCCGGCGACACACTCACCGCAAGCAGCACCGTACTGAGTGCTCGAGAATCATCCAGCCGACCAACCACAGGCATCGTGACGTGGGGAACCGAAGCCAGAAACCAGCGGGACGAACTTGTTCTCAGCTACACCCGAACCAATCTGGTAGCCAAGCGGGTCAAGCCATGAGCGAACGTGGACCACTTTCCAAACTGGTCGGTGAAGGAACCTTCTTCGAAGACTTCGAGATTGGACAGAAGATTCGTCATGCCCGCGGCTCAACGGTTGATGAGGTTGAGAATCAGTATCTTTCCAAGTTGGTGGTCAACACTGCGGCAGCCCACTTTGACGAAGCAACCATGAAACCCTTTGGCGGACGCCTGGTTTTTGGCCTGGTCACTGGGTCCATCGTTGTCGGGCTCGCCACCCAGGACACCGCCGAGTGTGCCCTGCGGGAGCTCTCCTTGACTGCCTTACGGTTCACGGCCCCGGTTCATCATGGCGACACCCTCTACGCCTTCACCGAAGTGCTGTCAGCGAGCCCCGCCGAACAAGACGACGCTGGCATTGTTGAGTTCCGGCATTGGGGCATCAACCAGAAAGACGTCGTGGTCTTCGAATGCCGACGGACCGTGCTGATCAAACGTCGAGAGATGTGGGAGCAACGATGACCGCTGCCCAACTGACCAAGGCCGGACCATTGGCTGGAATAACTGTCGTCGACCTGACCCAAGCCCTGGCCGGACCGTTCTGCACCATGCTGTTGGCCGACCTGGGAGCCAACGTCATCAAGGTCGAGCCGCCACAAGGCGACATGACTCGGTTTGGCGGACCCTTCACCCGTGAAGACACCGAGAAGGCCTACGGCGGCTACTTCGGGTCGATCAATCGATCCAAAAGATCAATCGTGCTGAACCTGAAAGACGACGCCGACAAGCAGATCCTGCTCGAGCTTGTCGATCAGGCAGACATGCTGATCGAGAACACCCGAGTCGGCTCCATGGAACGCCTCGGTCTTGGCTACGAAACCTTGGCCGAACGCAATCCCAAGCTGGTTTATGGATGTGTCCGAGGCTTCGGTGACCCACGCACCGGCGAGTCGCCCTATGCCCACTGGCCCGCCTTTGACGTGGTGGCCCAGGCCATGGGCGGCTTGGTTGGCACCACCGGCCTGCCCGGAATCGACGGCGACAGCGACGCCAGCTCGGCCCAGGTGCTGAAGTCCGGTCCCAGTGTCGGCGACATTTACCCGGCAACCCTGCTGGCTGTTGGCGTACTGGCCGCACTCCACCATGCCCAGCGGACCGGCGAAGGCCAATTTGTCGATGTCGCCATGTATGACGCCATTCTGGCTCTTTGCGAGCAAGCGGCCGAACGCTACAGCCACACGGGAATCGACGCCGGACCAACCGGCAACGGCCACCCAGTTCTGGCCCCATTCGACATCTTTGCCACCAACGACGGCTGGTGCGCCATCGCCGCGCCGGTGCAAACCATGTGGCCAACCCTATGCCACGAGATGGGCATGCCGGAGTTGATTGAGGACCCTCGGTTTGAGAGCAACCGTGAGCGGGTAGCCAACGCGCCCGCTCTCCGATCCGTCATCGAGTCCTGGACGGCCGCTCGAACAACATCCGCCGTGGTCGCCTGCCTCGGCGGCAAGGTTCCGGTAGGACCGGTGCAACGCATGAGCGAGATTTTCAACGACCCACATGTCGAAGCACGAGACATGCTTCCAACCGTCCAACAGCCCGACGGTTCACGTCCCGTCCAATTCACCGGATGCCCAATCAAGCTCACCGCTACTCCATCCGGAATCCAGAACCGCGCCCCTCGACTCGGTGAGCACAGCAATGAGATTCTCGCCGAGTTCGGCATCAACAAATCCACCTAGGACCATCACATGAGCAACCCGACATGAGCAACCCGACATGAGCAACCCGACATGAGCAACCCGACATGAGCAACCCGACATGAGCAACCCGACAAACTCAACGAAGCCAAACCGACTGCGACGCTCCGAGCTAGCCACCCCCGGCAGCTCACCCAAGATGATCGCCAAAGCAGCCGCCTCGTCGGCTGACCTAGTCTTCCTCGACCTTGAGGACGCGGTCGCCCCGATCAACAAGGTGTCGGCGCGGGTCAACATCATCACGGGCTTGAATGAGCTGGACTGGGGCAACACCACCCGAGCCGTACGCATCAATGAGGTCGGCAGCCAGTGGTGCCATCAGGAAGTCATTGACCTGGTCACCCAGGCTGGTGCCAACATCGACATCATCATTATTCCCAAGATCCGCTCACCACGTGATGTCTGGTATGTCGACACCCTGCTGACCGAGCTCGAAGCTGGCCTTGATCTTCCTCACCGCATCGGCTTGGAGGTCTTGATCGAAGAGGTCGAGGCGCTTAGCCGGGTGGATGAGATTGCCCTTTGTTGTGACCGGCTCGAAGCCCTCATCCTTGGTGTCGGCGACCTGGCCGCCAGCCAAGGCCTTCGCCTCGGCCACATTGGAACCGGCGGAGCCTATCCCGGGGACATCTGGCACTATGCCCGAGCCAGGATGGTTGTTGCCGCTCGAGCGGCTGGCATTGATGCGGTTGATGGCCCGTACTCGAACTTCGGTGACCCCGAGGGCTACCGCCAAGAGGCTGGCTGGGCAACAACATTGGGTTGTGTAGGGAAATGGGCCATTCATCCCAGCCAGATCGAGATCGCCCACGAGGTGTTCTCACCGACCGAGAAGGAAGTGAGCCAGGCCCAAGCGGTGATCGATGCGGTCAAGAAGGCCGAAGACGAAGGCTCGGGAGCGGCCAGTCTCGGTGGCTTCATGATCGATGCCGCAACTGCCCGTGTCTTCCAGGTGACTCTCGACCGTCAAGCACAGATCGATTTGAGCACCGCATGAGTGAAGAACCGAGCCAGGTCGAACGGACAATGCTGCCCGGACCTGTTCTTGTGACCGGCGCAACCGGCAACGTGGGCGGGGCCACTATTGAGCGCCTCATCGCCAACGGTCACCAAGTCCGGGCGCTGGTCCGATCCATTGATCGGGCCAAGGAGCTTCTTCCGGCTGAAGTCAAACTGTTCAAAGGCGACATCACCAATCCCGCCACGCTCGAAGCTGCGGTCGATGGAGCAGGGACTGTTGTCCATGCCGCCGGCCTTCCCGAGCAGTGGCATTCCAATCCAGACATCTTCGCTGAAGTCAACCTGGCAGGCACCATCAATATCGTTGACGCATCACTGGCCGCCAACGTTGAGTGTTTCATTTATGTCAGCACAATCGATGTATTCATCTGGTCACCAGGCAAGCCGTTCGACGAGATCATCGACCCTGCTCCGAAGCACACCGCCTACGAGCAGTCCAAGCAGGCCGCTGACCGAGCGGTTGTCGATGCTATGGACAAGGGCTTGCCAGCTCGGTTTGCCTGTCCGGCCGGAGTGTTTGGACCAGCCCCCACCATTACTCCCGGAGCAAACCAGCTTCTCGCTGACCTGGTCAACGATGACATCCCCATGCTGCTTCCCGGCGGCTTGCCCATGGTCTTTAACCAGGACGTAGCACGGGGCATCATCCAGATCGGACTCAATCCCACAGGAACACGAGCAATCTTGTCCGGCCCCTACAAGACCTTGCTGGAAATCGCCCAAGAGGTCCACCAAGCCACCGGCACAAGCAAGGTACCAAAGGTCTTGCCGACCTGGTTTGCGCACCTGGTTTCCAAGGCCGGGGGCAAGATTGCGGAGCGAACGGGAAAGCCTCCACTGATACCTGAAGGTGCCCTGCATTTCTTGGAGTCTCACGTTGTGCCCGATGCATCCCACGCCAAGAACGACCTTGCGTGGGACGAAACCCCCTACGAGCAAGCCATTGCTCTCACCGTGAGCTGGCTTCAGTCACGAGCCTGACAAACTCAGCCGGAGCCACGAGCCTGAAACTTGGCCAGATTCCCCAGGGCAGTGCTGCGTACTTTCTTCTGGAACGGCGGCGCCCAGCCCAAGAGCTTCCCCGGCACTCCCAATGCTTGAGATGACCATTTCCAGAAGGAGAACTGGTCACGATGATCAACGATCTTGCCGTCGCTGATTCGCATCGTCGCCATGATGTCATTGCGGACGGGGCGGCCCGTCGCGGAGAATGTGTAGGTGGCAATCCAGTGCACCTGAGCTGACACATCATCAGCGTGTTCAACCGTGTGCTCAACCTTCAAGTCCGAGGCGTTCGAGCAAAGCATGCGCCACATATCGCCGGCATCACTCCCCCGCAGCTCTCCAAAGGCCGGGTCTTCAAACACCACTTCATCGGCATAGCAGGTAGCCATCGCGTCTCCGTCACCGGAAGCGAAGCTGTGATAGAAACTGGATACGAGGTCATGACTCATTGGAGTTAGCCTTCCATGGGGACTTGAGCGACTGCCAAGCAGCATCAGCCAACACACTGGACACAATGGTTGGTCGACTGCGAGAACGGCCGCTCAGAAACTGTCGAGAGAACTCTTGAGCTGGGCCAAGCCACAGCGCATAGAACAAGTCAGCCGAGAGTGGGCGAATTGTTCCTTCTCCGATTCGATCTCTGAACCACGTCTCGACACCTGCGTAGAATTGGCGGTTTGTGGCTGGCAACTCATCGGCACCAGAGAGGATTCGTTCCAGGTGGCTTTGCTCCAACAGGAATCGGGCAGCGTCCGGCCGATTCTCGGCCCACCCCAGATGGTGTTTCACCACGGTGACGATGCCGTCCTCTGCTGTAGACGCACCACGTAGAGCCTGCAAGAAGCCGGACTGATAGCTGGTTAGGAGATCTAAGTACAACACGTTGGCAAGAGACTGTTTGCCATCGAAGTGGTGGTACAAGCTACCGATGCTGGCGTCAGCACGATCACGAATCACCTCGATCGTGGTTGCGGCATAGCCGAGTTCGTCAAAACACTCGAGTGCCGCATTCAGTAGTTCTTGGCGCCTCGACCGACGGGCCGGCTTCGCTGCATTCGAAGAATTCTCGAGACCGGGTGCAGTTGTCGCACTAGGAATCATGGTTCATACACACATTCGCCCTCGTTGCGATCGAGCGAGCCCGGTTCTGCTGCCTCAGAATGTTTCGGTCAATGCCATTGGTCAGGTAGCTGAACGACAAACCTGTTCGCGGATCAGCGAACGCCAGCTGACCACCAATGCCATCATGGCCAAAGGCTGCGGGACTAGCCCCGTGGCCAAGCCCTCGTCCACCCGACTTGCCGTCCTCGCCAGCAATCATGAAAGCAATACTGCGGTTGGCTGGCACACCACGAATCGAGTCGAACGCGGTGATACGAACATTTGAGGTCGCATCGGTCAGCACGGTCGGGTCCCAAACATCGTCAGGATTGTGCATGAGCGCCTGATACAGCAGCGCGACGTCACTGGCCGTCGATGTAGCGCCACCGCCGGGCAGCCCTGCCGCCACGATCTCCGGTTGCCCAAGAGCTAGCAAGTTGTCGTCCGAGGCTTCCCCGGGATCAATCCCCTTGATTCCAAGCTTCTCCTCAAACTCTGCTGCCGTTGCGGGTACACCACAAAGAACCGGTCGATGCAGATCACCTTGCTCAGACTCCGACAGGCCAAGACTCAATGAGGGCAACCCGAGCGAGCCGGCAATGCGGTCCGTGACGGACTGGCGGTAGTCAACCCCGTCGATGCGTTCTAACAAGGCAGCCAACACCCAGTGCGCTGAGGTGATGTGGTAGTCATACACGCCCGGAGTCCCCGTGAGTTTCCACTCAGCCATCTGCCGGAGACGACTCGCCTCAGTCGCCCACACGGCTGGCCCCATTGGGGCGGTGGCGAAGCCCGAGGTGTAGGTCATGACCTGCTGGACGGTAATCCCAGCCTTGCCGTTGGCTTCGAATCCGGGGAGGTGGTCAGCAATATTGTCCTCAAGGCGAAGAGAGCCTTCGCTAAGCAGCTGTAAGACGGCGGCGGAAATGACCCCCTTTGTTGCCGAGTACATGAGGAAACTGGAATCGTTCCCTTTTGGAGCATCACCAAAGGTCTCCGCATGAACGATCTCGCCGTTCAGAGCCAGTGCGATCTGGCAGGACGGGAGTAAGCCTTCGTCGATCTCTCGCCGTGCCCGCGATGTCAGCTCTGCGACTGCCTCGTTAACCAGATCTGCCATGACATTCTTCTTCCTCTTGCGACTAGAGGGTTATTCTAGAATAATGTTCTACCAACGACAAGTGAGCCGTCAGGCAAGCAAGTCCGTCCAGCCCCAAACAAAAGGCAACGAGAAGACGACACCATGGCGTATGCAGATATCGGACAAACCATTCATGACGCTGATAGCCACATCATGGAGACAAGCGGTTGGCTGGCCCCCTACGCCGACCTGGCAATTCGCAAGCAGCTGCGGCCCATCAACTTGGGTGGAGCTGGCGAGCACGGCAAGGAGTTGCTGGCCATGGCCGATGAAGCGGCCAAGCGAGCTGATGGCATTCCTGTTGACAAGATCGAAGCCTCGCTCATGGAACGCAAGGGCTGGCTCGCCTATGGCTCATCGGATGGTGAAGAGCGTTCAGATGCCCTGGACCTGCTCGGTTTTGACCGTCAACTGGTATTCATGACCTTCGCAACCACCCAGTTCCAGGGTCGAGATATGGAACTGTTCTACGGCGGAGCCCAAGCTCACAACCGGGGCATGGCCGAATTCTGCTCTACCGACGAACGACTGCTGGGTGTTGGCTTCACTCCCCTCCATCTTCCCGAACGGACAATTGAGCTTGTCGATGAAGCAATCGAACTCGGCTTGCCCGCCATGATGGTCCCGTCACATCCACCCTCCACCCATTCACCAACTCACCCCGATCTCGACCCGGTATGGGCTCGACTTGCCGACGCTGGTATTCCCCTCATGCTCCACGTTGGCGGCGGCGGTCACCCGCTTCGCCCATCGTTCCACGAGAACGGTCGGGAGAAGCCCGTCGATATTCTCGGTGGTGGAGAAAGCTTCCGGGCCAAAGACTTCATGGTCTTGCACAATCCTCCCGAGATATTCCTAGCCGCAATGGCTTTGGACGGAGTCTTTGAACGATTCCCGGATCTCCGTATCGGCTGTATCGAACAGGGAGCAATGTGGGTAGTGGCACTGCTCAAGCGCATCGACCTGGCGGCCGCCATGTTCGCCAAGTCCGAGCCAATGCTTAGCGAACTCAAGATGGCCCCTTCGGAGTACATCCGCCGACAAGTCCGCTTCACTCCCTTTCCCGAAGAGCCGGTTGACTGGCTTGTGCAGGAGGCCGGTGACGACCTTTTCATGTTCTCCTCGGACTACCCCCACCCTGAAGGCGGACGAGATCCGCTCGGGAAGTTTCAGCGGTCGATGTCCTCACTTGATGAAGCCAGCCAGAGACGGTTCTACTCGACGAACTTCGAGTCGATGTTCGTGCACGGCCTCAGCTAGCGCTACCCATGCCATCGAGAGGTTGCGGAGAACAGGTCAGGGAAGACTTTGGAAACCTTGGTAGTCAGATAGTCGCCGTAGGTACCAGTCCAGGCAGCAGGATCGGCTTCGTCCCAGCGATTCCGGCCCTCTTCAACCAGCGAACCTTCTAACGGAAGGGGCTCGACCACAGCATCCCAAGACGGATCAAAGAAGAAGGGGAACGACAAGCGACCTTGTCCAGAGGTATTGCGAACACGATGAGGGGTCGAGCGATAGCGCCCTTCGGTCAACCGGTCCAGCATGTCCCCGATATTGCAGATGATGATGTCCGGGTCGGCCGGGACTTCAATCCACTCCCCCCGGCTGTGTACCTGCAGCCCGCCATGCTCATCCTGAGCAAGCAAGGTCAGTAGTCCATAGTCGGTGTGCTCACCTACGCCCCACAGATTTTGCCCGCTTTGGTTAGGCCCCTCCCCTTGTGGCGGATAGTGGAAGATGCGGAACAGGGCCGTCGGATCCGCTGTCAGGTGTTGCTCAAACCAGTGGGACTCAAGACCAAGGCCCAATCCAATACCCCGCATGACAGCGTGACCCAACGCCAACATCGAATCCAGCCAGGCAAGGACAGCAGCCCGAAGCTCGGCTGGTCTCTCCGGGAAGAGATTCGAACCATGAAGCGGTACACCAGCAACAACCCGCGGATCGTTGGGCGCGTGTTCGGTTCCGAAGTAAATGCCCTCTTTCTGATCGGGCTTGCCCGAGGTCAGCTCATCACCAACCGGGAACCACCCTCTCCAGGCCGAGCCGCCAGAGGTCATGGCAATAGCGGCCTTTTCTTGCTCAGGTAGAGAAAAGAATGCCCGCGCCGCTTCATCGAGCGCGGCCAACATTGCCGGTTCCAGGCCGTGGCCGGTAATACGAAAGAAGCCGATCTCGCGGCATGCTTGGTCGATGGCAGCGGCAGCAGCCAGGTCATCCTCGCCTGCTCGCAAGCCGGAAACATCAATAAGGGGCAAGGACTGGTTGACCATCACCGGCAACCCTATTGCCTGGCAGACTCAAGCTGCCAACCCAAGACTCCCGCTAGCGTGGATGGAGTCAGTGACCCGAACACAGACTGCATCGCCACCACCAGCGATGAGAGAGTGACCCGACCGTGACTTTTGATGGCATTAGTGATCGCTGGAAGGTGTGGCGCGAGCGTCTTCCTCTAGATGAGTACGAGGAACGCTTCGCCAAGCACGCGGCCGAAGGCCAAAACATCCACGGCGAAGTCGATGCCCTGGAACGTCTTCGAGTCGATCACGACTGGGCAGCTCCTACTGTTCTTGATGCTGGCTGCGGCACCGGACGAATTGCGTTAGAACTGGCAAATCGAGGCTGGGCAGTGAGTGCGGTCGACTCCGATCCCGACATGATTGCACTGGCCACCAGCAAGTCAGCTGAGGTCAACTGGAACCACGGTGACCTCGTCTCCATCAACCTGGGGCAAAACTTTGATGTCGTCTTGATGGCTGGAAATATCCTGCTCTTTGTTCACGAAGGAACCGAAGCAGCGATTCTGACCAACATGGCCAACCATCTGGACGGCGATGGCTTCTTGGTCGCAGGCTTCTCGCTTCGCGAGTTCACCGTGGCTCACTACGAGCAATGGTGTCACCAAGCTGGCCTCGAAGTGGTCAAACAATGGGCGACATGGGATGGAGACCCTTACCAAGAGGGCGACTACATTGTCTCGATCCATCAGCTTGCAAGCAAGCGAACCGAGGCAACTTCATGACCAAGAACACCCCATCCTCACCTGACCTCTTGGATCCCCACGAAATCACCGCCACGGTCCAGGCCGCCTTCCCTGGGGCGGCCGTGACGTGTCACCAGATTGGACTTGATTGGGTCCTTGCCCGATCGAATCCCGAGGCTGGCTCCGTCCGGCCAGGTGGCTTCATTTCCGGACCGACACAATTCGCCTTGGCCGACTCGGCCCTGTGGTATCTCACCTTCGTCGCCATCGGCAGAATCGAGTTGATGGCGCTGACGTCGGAGCTATCCATCCGCTTCTTGCGGCCAGCCGTTGGCCAGACCTTGTGGGCTAAGGCCACCCTCGAGAAAGCGGGACGGCGAAGTGTGGTTGGCACTGTCCGACTATGGACTGATGACAACGAATCAAGACCAACTGCGACGGCCCAGGGAACCTACATGCTGCCTGGCTGAAGAGCTTCGCTAATTCTTCAAGCCAACCGTCCGAGGCTGACCGGTGACGATTGATCACCAACCCGGAGACCTCCCATGGCGGCATCTGAAAGCAACAGGCCACATCTCAAGAAGCAATTGATTCTCTTGCTGCTATTTCCCATGCTGGGTTTGGCCTGGGCCAATGGGTCAACTGCCTTCCATCGAAGTGCCGATATTGGTGAGGCACGCAACGTCGACCGTCTGGTAACCCTCGCGGTCGACTCCGGACAGCTCCTCCACGAGAACCAGAAAGAACGCGGCCTCACGGCGCTCTTCCTCACGGCCGGGACAGGCGCCAACAGAAGCGCTCTTGATGCGCAACGGCTGGCCACGGATGAGGCATGGAACGAGATCGAAGAGTTCCTGCATGATGAGCAAAGCTCACTCCCTGCTGACGCCCAAGCTACGACACTGGAGATGGAATCAGCGGTCGGTGAGCTAACAACACTGCGAGCCGAGGTCGACTCACATTCAGTAGATCTACCAACAGCAATCACTCACTACACAGACATGAACCGGACCCTTCTTGACCTGATCGCCGCCAGCTCAGCCGGCAGCACCAGCGTCGAGGTTACGCGAGCAACCGCTTCCTACTTCGCACTGCTGGATGGCAAGGAACGGGCCGGCCTTATCCGAGCCCAGTTGGCCAATGCCTTTACCAACGATTCCTTTGCTCCGGGCCAGCGAGACACCATCGAGCATCTGATCACCGAGCAAGAGACATACTTCGATGTCTTCCACCACACGGCATCTCACACCCTCCTAGCAGAGTTCGATGCTTTCGCCGAAGCACCAGCAACCTTGGCTGTTCACGCCTTCGAAGAACGCGCCCTGTCCGAGGAAGGCGCTCCGTTCGGAATTGATCCCGATGCGTGGTTCTCAACCATGAGTGAGCGAATTGACCATCTCAAGAAGATGGAAGACTCACAGGCAGCCGAGATTGAGTTGTTTGCAGAAGAGGTCTCCTCCGATGCTTCGTCCAGCTTCCGAAATGCTCTCATCTTCTTCTTCGGCTTCAGCCTGGCCACGGCTCTGCTGGCTTACTTCAATATTCGCTCGATCACCGGCAACCTCAGCTGTCACGCTCAGAATCTCACCAAGACATCCGTCGAACTTGGCGGTAGTGCTGAAAAGATCTCTGGTGTCGTGAGTTCAGCGGCCGAAACCGCCGGCTTCGCCTCCGGGGCAGCCGATGAGGTGTCGGACAATGTCGGTCGTGTCGCCAATGCCGTTGACGAGTTGGCTCAGGCCGTAACCGAGATCTCAGTCAACACCAGCCGGGCCAGTCAGGTAGCAGGACAAGCTGTCCAGCAGGCAGCCGCGACTAACGAGGCAGTCACCCAGCTCGGCAACTCATCGGAGCAGATCGGTGCGGTAGTTGAAGTCATTTCCGGCATTGCCGAGCAAACGAACCTGCTCGCGCTCAATGCAACCATTGAAGCAGCTCGGGCGGGCGAGTCCGGTAAGGGGTTCGCCGTCGTGGCCAACGAGGTGAAAGAGCTGGCTCAGCAGACCAATGCCTCAACCGAGCAGATCGCCACCCTCGTGTCAGCCATCCAACAGGACTCGAACAAGTCAGCTCAAGCCATCCAAGAGATCGGCGACATCATCCAAGAAATCGCCGAAATTCAGACCAGTATCGCGGCCGCAGTTGAGGAGCAGTCAGCAACGACTGGTGAGATTTCTCGCAATATCGCCCAAGCGGCCGACGGTTCAAACGAGATTGCCTTGTCAATTCGCGCCGTTGCTGAACAGGCAACCGACGCCCAAAGTGACATCGCAATAACCGTTGAGTCAGCCCGGACCCTGCACGCGGTTGCGGAATCCATCCAGGGCATGGTTGGCGCTCACTCCTAGCTCCTTCCGAACATGACACCTCGCAGCTTGCTCTCCCGCTACGAAGGCCACTATCCCCGAGCCAAACGTGCCGCTAGGTAGAGAATGACAGGCGAGCCAACACGCGGTGCGACAGAACTTGTAGGTCAGGCTTGGCAAAGTCGGCGCGTTCTTGCAGTTCTTGTGCGAATTCTGGCCTTTGTGCTCCCACTGGCCGTGTCGGTTGGTGTGCTTCGCGGAGTCGGATCTCTGCTCTACCGACCCATAGGACAGACCGGTCTGGTCATCTGGATCATCCAAGCTGCTCCTATTGGTGCCACCGTCTCCGTCCTCGTCGACCGAGTCACTCGACGATTGCTTCCACTGGCCACCCTGCTCGGTCTCAGCATGGTCTTCCCCGACCAGGCTCCATCTCGATTCAGCATGGCTCTTCGCTCAGGCAGCGTCCGCCAGCTCAACAAACGGTTGGAGGAACTTGAGACGAAGGGGCTCGGCACGACTGTCAACGAAGCGGCAGCGCACGCTCTCGAACTGGTTGCCTCGCTGAGCACCCACGACCGGCTGACCCGCGGCCACTCGGAGCGGGTCCGGGCCCATGCCGACCTCATCGCCCAGGAAATGGGCCTGCCCGAGCATGATCGGCTTCTCTTAGCCTGGGGTGTTCTACTTCATGACATGGGCAAGCTCGCCGTGCCTGCCGAAGTCCTCAACAAGAAGGGTGATCTCACCGGGGAGGAATGGGAGCTCCTCAAGGAGCATCCGGCTGCCGGCGTCTCAATCTTGGAGCCCCTTTCTGCCTGGCTGGGCGAATGGGTCCTCGCGGCAAGCGAACATCATGAGCGCTGGGACGGAACTGGCTATCCACAAGGCCTTGCTGGAACAGAAATCTCGCTGGCTGGGCGCATCACGGCCGTTGCCGATGCCTACGACGTCATCACTGCCAAACGCTCCTACAAGGACGGAATGTCCGTCGAGGCTGCCCGCCAGGAACTGGTCCGCTGTGCAGGGGCCCAGTTCGATCCTGATGTCGTCCGGGCCTACCTCAACGTCTCCCTTGGAAAACGCTGGACCTTTGGGCCGTTGGCCTGGCTGAGTGACATTCCGATCGGTCAAATCGGCACAGCGGTTGTGCAGACACCCGTCATCGCGGTCTCCAGCGTCGTGCTAGCCGCGTCAAGTGTCATCGCACTTCCTCCAGCCGAGCCAGAGTCTCTGGCCTTTGCTACTTCGACCTCGGTGCCTGAGGCGTCAACGACCTCTCTCGCTACACAACCTGCCCGGCTTGAAAGCACCGCTGAATCTACGGCAGCCCCTCTAACGATTGAGCCTTCTGACGGTCTACTTCCGTCCGACAAACCGACGACCTCGATCTCCAGATTCACCACAATTGAGCCAGCGTCCGACAGCACGACGAGCACTCCAACAAGCACGGCCCCTGCCAGTACATCAACCGCCACATCCTCTTCCGCTACAACAACGGCAATCTCCGCCAGCACAACAACGACCACAACGACGAGCACAACTTCTGCCAGCACGACAACGACATCGACTCAACCCGCCCAAGAGTATTTCCTGAAGAATCCTGGATCAGGGAACACCAGCCGACAAGGCGGTGCGTGGATCATGCTGACCGTGCCCGATGACGCCAGTCTGCCGAACTTCGATACAAACTACGATTCGGTCGCCGGCATTGGACTACTACAAACCGGGAATGGTTGGACGGAAGGGAACAGCGAGCGAATCTTGATCTTCCGGTCAGTCGCCGGAGACCACGACTTGAGCGGACCCGTTCATCTGAGTATTCATGCCGCGGTCCCGAGTGGGGGTTCAAGTGCAAGCGTTGCCTTCGCCCTCGCCGACTGCAACCAGGTATACGCCTCGTGCAACATCCTGGGAGAGGCTACGGGAACAGTTACCTCCACCATTGACGAAGGGTTTCAGAACCTCACGTTCAGTCTCGGCACGTTCAACCACTCCTTCGGATCAAGCCGGCGCCTTGTATTACTAGCGGTCACTACCACCAACCAGCTTCTTCACATTGGGTACGACTCGGATGAGACACCAAGCAGTTTGACTATGACCCTTATTGACACGTAACAACTGAGTGCTGTCCTGAGGTCACCATCGGTTTGGCGGAACCTCTAGGGTCAGAAACCGCCGTGCTCATAGACCAATTGCCCAGAAAGCATCGTTGCCACCACGTTCACGTCGTCATCAATAACGACCAGATCAGCGAGCCCTCCAGGGACAAGTTGACCGCGAGTCTCACGCCCTAGTACTGGCGAACCGGCCAGTACCCGAGACGGAACAAGCGCTGCAGCGTTCACGGCGTCGGCCAAAGAACAGTCAGCAAACTCTCGGAGGTTCCGGATGGCAGTTGGCATGTCCAACACACTTCCAGCCAGCGTGCCATCAGCCAAGCGAGCCGACGATCCATCAAGATGTACTTCTTGGGAGCCCAGCTGGATCACACCAGGAGCAAGACCCAAGCCAGCCATTGTGTCAGTCACCAAAGCCATTTGCTTTCCACTGGCCTGCCAAGCAAGATCTACCATTTCTGACGCTGAGTGAATACCGTCGGCGATGAGACCAAAGAAGACATCATTGGTCAGCAGGGCAGCAGCCAGACCCGGATCTCGGTGGCCAAGCCCGCTCATGGCGTTGTACAAATGGGTACCCATGGTGGCTCCCATCGAGAGAGCCTTCCGGGCTTGGGCAAGCGTGGCGTCACTGTGTCCGAGTGAAACAACGACTCCTCGTTCTCGAAGGCTCGCAATGGCTTCGAAACATCCATCCATTTCGGGGGCCAGGGTCAGAAGAGCTAACCCCGAAGACGAATCCAGGGATGGATCAAGAGGAAGCTGCGGTGTACGCAGGAAGCTCTTTCGATGGGCACCCTTACGCGTTGGATTGAGCCACGGGCCTTCAAAGTGCCACCCCAACGGCTCGGCCCCAATCCATCCAGCAGGACGGTTTGCCAGCGCGGAGAAGGCCTGCGGCCAACGTTCTTCTGGAGAAGAAATAAGGGTGGGCAACCAGGCAGTAACCCCGGTTGATACCAGCCGTTGACCTACCTCCCAAATACCCTCCGGATTGCTGGCGAAGTCTACGCCCCAGCCGCCGTTGACTTGTAGGTCAACAAAGCCAGGAACCAGCCGGTAGCCGGACACGTCAAGAACCTTGGCCTCAACCGGTGTTGTCGAACGCGAGGCTCTTGGTGTGATCGAGTGAATCGTGCCACCGGTGACGGTCACATTGGCGTCCAGCCACCCTGTTGGGGTGAGAACGCGGCCGCCTGTGAATACGAGATCACTCATTGCACAAGGCAAGCTTCATACTGGAGAAACGGTAGGGGATTTGGCTAAGCAGGACAAGCGCTAAGGCTAACCCAGCTCACCCTCAACAACCGTGAGCTGCCGATCGTGAGTGTCGCCGAAGCCATCGGTGTAGATGGCGACAACCGTTGAGCCATCAAATGTGAGAGTGGTAAAGGTGATCCGGTCACCGAGGACAACGGGTTGAGAGACATGAAAGGATCCGTCAGCCTGCTTGGTGACGACATAGAGTTCAAAGAACGTTCCCGACCCTCCCCCATCCCCAGCCAGTACAGCAATGGCCGAATCCTCTTCAGTGGGGCTGACAATGTGGTCGGTCAGGGTTACAACCGGGAAGGTTGAGCCCGCTCCGTCTTCTGGTTCACCTTCCCAACGACCATTGGTCAGCCGGATTGTGCCCGTTTCCAGGTCCCAATCGCTCGGGTACAGCAAGTCTCCAAGAATGGCTTCGTCAATGGCAGTCGAAGCAATCGTTGAGGGCAAAATCGGCGCATCCGCTTCCGACGGGGCTTCGTCGGTCGAGTTGACCAGGACAACACTGTCCTTCTGGTTGAGGAAAAACTGATAGCCGACGACACCGGCGAGGAGCAGGATTGAGGCCGCTACTCCAATCATCCAGGAGGGACGGTCCCCATGCTCCGGCGCAGGACCGACATCCACGAAGTCTGGCCGGAGAGGAGCTTTTGTTGGCATGACTTGGTTCTGCTTTCGTTGGAATAGATCTTGACTTGTTGCTTCACTGACTGACAATGCGGGTGGCCTGTCATCAAGCTCGGTCGAGGCGAGAAGGTTCGCGTGGAGATCAGCCCAGAACACGGGATTCTCGGGAGGCATGGCCAGGTCACGAAGGGCACTGCCAAGTTGCCAGTCCTGGTTTTCTACGTCTGGATACTCAGTCATGGTTGGTCTCCGTTAGGTGAGCGCGCAGTATCTTTCGGGCTCGACTGACCCGCGAGGCAACGGTGCCTCTGGCCAGACCGAGAATGGATGCCGTGTCCTCATAGGTCAGTCCTTCGGCATCGACCAACAAGACAGCGGCTCGGTGGGTTGGACCCAGTGTTTGCAGTGCGGCCGCTAGGTCAACCCGGGTCGAGGCTGATCGGGCGGTATCGCCCTCACTGGATAGGAGCTCAAGTTCGAGATCGGAGACCATCGATGGCCGAGTCCGACGAAGCTGACTGATACAGGTGTTGTAGACAATCCGGTAGAGCCAGGTCTCAAACTGGGCCTCCCCACGGAATCGGGGATAGGCCCGAAAGGCCGAGAGATAAGCCTCTTGCAGAATGTCATCGGCTTCGCCATCGACCATACGCACCGCGAGCCGCCGCATGTTGGAGTGAACATCAGCGAGACGTTGCTCAAAATCATTGATCTGCCGGGTTGCCGGCAGGGTCTGCTCGGAAGGGTTGATGTCCACAGGTTTGTTGGACGCATTCCTCTTCCGTCTCGTTCCGTTTTCATCGAGGGACATCTGTCACACCAATCCGATCCGGCCGCTTTACTGGAATCCTCTCCATCAGACATGAGAACAACATGAGAGCCAGGCCGTTGCTCGACAGGGTTACCGATTCAGAAGATCTACCTGAGTTAGGGTGCTGCTGCACTCCAACGACGAAAGGCGCAGGCAGTGAAGCATCTCTTCTTCGCCTCGGTGCGATTCAGTCCCCACAAGCTCAAACTCCGCCTGAAGGGCAAGACCGTGCTGATCACCGGGGCAAGCTTTGGTATTGGCGAGTGTCTGGCTCACCTCCTCGCCCCATCCGGTTGCCGACTTGTCCTCGTCGCTCGTACCGAGGAGAAGCTGGAAAAGGTCCAGCGGGCGGCCACAGCACTGGGTGGGGACGCCGAGATCTGGCCTTGTGATCTCACCGAACCGGATCAGGTCGATTCACTGGTCGCCCATATCAGTTCGACGGGAGGTGTCGATCTCGTGGTTAGCAATGCGGGCCGGTCAATCCATCGGTCCATCTTCGATTCCTTGGATCGTCATCACGATGTGCAACGAACCATGGACCTCAACTTCCTCGCACCATCACGGCTCGTGCTGGGCTTGATCCCATCCCTGGTCAACGGGAACGGACATGTCATCAATGTCTCCGCCCTCAATGTCTTGCTTACGCCGGCGCCGAAATGGGCGGCCTACCAGGCGTCGAAAACCGCCTTTGATCAGTGGATGCGTAGTATCGCACCCGAGTTGCGGGCAAAGGGTGTGAAGACCACCACCATCTACTTGCCCCTGGTTCGCACCCGGATGATCGAGCCAACCAAGGCCTATGACAAGGCACCAGCGTTGAGCCCCGAAGAGGCGGCATCACTCATCTGTCGAGCCATTGTCTCCCAACGACGAATGTATGGCCCGTGGTGGCTGGTGCCAGCTCAACTCGGATCGGTCCTACTGCGAACCCCTCTCGAAATGCTCATGACCAGGCTGTCAAAAACTTCAATAACTACGGAGATCGATAGCAGTGTTTGAAACCCTGCGCGAGGTTCATGCCACTGGGTTATTGAGTGCCAACGGCCTGTTGGGTGCTGGTCGCTCACTGGTGGCCGATGGTCCGAACCCCATGGTTCTGTTGAGCACCAATGCTGCGCTGCACCCCGATCGCCCTGCGCTTGCTGACGACAGCGAAACCCTGACCTATTCCCAGCTGTTGGAGCAGTCGGAGTCTTTGGCCAGGCACCTCCATCATGAGATGGGAGTTCGCTACGGCGGCAAGGCGGCCATCATTTGTCGAGACCACGTGTCCGCCGTCAAAGCAATCTTCGCCTTGTCACGACTCGGTGCCCACATCGTTTTCGTCAATCCGGAAATGAGTGGTGATCAGATCCAGGCGCTTGGCCAACGTCAACGATTTGACTTCTACGTCTATGACAAGGAGATTTCCACAAAGCTCGACGATCTCACAACCGGCGAGAACTCGCTGGTTGCTGAGTCCATTGAGACAGTCCTCGTCAACGATGGCGGCCAAGACAACAGCCAACAGCTCCAGCTCAATCGCGCCGGAGCACTCACCAAGGCCGGGGCAGGCGCCATCGTGGTCATGACCGGAGGAACAACCGGTGTACCAAAGTCAGCGGCTCGAAAGACATCGGCAACCGCCTTCCTGGCCCCGCTCAATGCCCTGCTCACCCGGGCACACCTGGCTCGCTACTCCTCGGTCTATGTCGCTACTCCCATCTGCCACGGGTTTGGTCTCTCGTCTCTGTTCGTTGGCTTGACGTTTGGAGCGACCACCTACCTGACCCGCCGCTTCAACGCCGAGCACGCATGTCGTCTCATACAAGCCAACCAGATCGAGGTGGTCTCTGTTGTGCCGCTGATGTTGCAGCGAATGCTCCACCACGACCCTGCCGCCCTGGCCTCGCTGAAGTGCATCATTACTGGCGGGGGTGTGCTCAGTCCGGCGTTGGCCCAAGAAACCCTGGACACGCTTGGACCAGTCCTGTTCAACACCTACGGCACATCCGAGGCCGGATTCAGCGTGATGGCTAGTCCGGAGAGCCTGGCTCACAAACCGGACTCCATTGGGCGGGCAATCCCCGGGGTCAAGATCAAGCTGGCAAACGAGAAGCAAGAGACCGTCCCGGCTGGCCAGACCGGTGAGGTACTAGCCCGAGCATCGTGGTCAATCGGCGGCGATTGGGTGCACACAGGAGACAATGCCTACCAGGACGACGACGGTGACCTCTTCTTACGTGGGCGGGTGGATGACATGATCGTGTCTGGCGCGGAGAATGTGTATCCCCTGGACGTTGAGAACATCCTGGTTCAGCACGACGAGATCGAGTCAGTTGCCATTGTTGGAATTCCCGATGATGAGTTCGGGCAGCGACTCAAGGCAGCAGTCGTTCGACGGAGCGGAAGTGATCTCGATTCCGGCTCGCTCAGCGAATGGCTCCGTCCTCGGGTCGCCCGATTCCAGATGCCAGCACAAATCGAGTTTCTCGATCAGCTCCCGCTTACCAGTCTGGGCAAGATCGACCGCAAGGCATTGCGAAACTCACGCTGATTCTGGCTCTTATCTGGTTCTTATGTTTGATTGAGATACTACCCAACATGCGGCTTCTGGTTGTTGAAGACAATGAGGTCATGGCTGAGGGGATCCAACGCGGCTTGATTGCGGAAGGCTTCGACGTCGACATTGCCGTCAATGGACCGGACGGAATCTGGCGAATTCGAGAATTTGACTATGCGGCTGTCATTCTGGACATCATGCTGCCTGGTATGAACGGCTACGAAATATGCCGAACGGTGCGGTCCGAAGGGATCACAACACCAATCCTGATGCTGACGGCAAAGGATGGGGAGTACGACATTGCTGAAGGGCTGGACCTTGGAGCCAATGACTATCTGACCAAGCCATTCAGCTTCGTTGTACTCACCGCTCGGGTCCGGGCATTGGTCCGTCGACAAACTGATGGGGAAAGCACGCTCACTGTGGGCCGTCTCCAGTTGGACACCGTGACCCAGGCATGTCAATTTGACGCAGACCACATTGAGCTGACCCAACGGGAGTATTCCTTGCTGGAGACAATGGCGCGCCACGCCGGACGGCCGCTGACACGAGGCCAGCTGCTCAACCAAGTATGGGGGCCCGAGCATGACGGCGACTCCAACGTTGTAGATGTTTACATCGGCTACCTGCGCAAGAAGCTAGGTTCCGGACATGTGGACAATCCCATCGAAACCGTTCGCGGTGTTGGCTACCGGCTCGTGGCGCACTAGTGGAAAGAATCAGCCTTCGCGGCCGACTGACGATCTTTGTCACCCTCATATTTGGTGCGAGCTTGACGTTGTTGTCCATGTTGATGCTCACTGCCGCCGAAGATGAGCTGATTGCCAATACTCGAACAAACGCTGAAGCTGTGCTTAGTGACTATCTGGTGACGAGCAGTGGGGCGGGACCCAGTGCCGCAATCGTCGACCCGGCCGAATCGACCAGATTTTTCTTTCTCGACGGCAATGGCATAGAAATCAGCGAAGACGAGTTCTACGATGCTGCTTTCGGCGATCTCGGCATCTTCGGGCAACTGGAAGGGACCATTGAGGAGGGTTCCCTGGAGGCGGTGGAGCCTGACTTCTCCGAGTTCGATCCGTTCCAGATCGAGGGCCCCGATGGAGTTCTGACCCTTGATCCTGAAACCGGCGAATTCATGAACAGTAATGGGGACATCATCCTGCTGAGCTTTGAGCCAGTGCCTGAGGGCCCTCCTTATTCGGTGTACCTCGGAGATGACGTTGTAGCCGTCGGACAAACCCTGTCATTCCCTGATGGCTCATGGGCATCCATTGGTGTCTCCAGCCCTCTGCGACCCGTGGCTGAAAGTGTGTCAACCATCAAGCGGCTGCTCTTCATTGCCGTCCCCGTCTTGTCGGCAGTCATCGCCGCTCTCACCTGGCTTGCCGCCACTCACGCACTCAAGCCGGTCACCGATCTCACCAAGCGAGCCCAAGCCATCGGAGCCACCAATATTGGCGACCGTCTACCCGTTCATCCCGCAAACGACGAGATCCACGAGCTGGCAACCACGATGAATGACATGTTGGCCAGGCTGGATGCTTCGCAGAGCCAGCAAAAGCAGTTCATCTCCGACGCTTCTCACGAGTTGCGCAGCCCGGTCGCCGCCAGCCAGGTTCAGCTTGAAGTGGCCAGGGCCAATCCGGATAACACCGATTGGCCAACAACTGCTGAGGTTGTATTGGCCGAGCAACAACGCCTCAGCTCGCTCATCGATGACCTCCTCGCCTTGAGTCGCCTGGAAGAAGCTGGCGCCGGGCGGTTGTTCGATATCGACCTTGATCATCTGGTTGCTACCGAGGCCGGTCGGCCACGAGAGGTCTCCGTTGACATCCAGATCCCGGAGCCAGTCCGAATCACCGGCAACCTCGTGCTGATCACCAGTGCCATTCGCAACCTGATCGACAACGCCAGTCGTCACACTGACAAAACTGTCGTCGTCAGCCTGACGACGACAGGGACCGAGGCCACCCTCCATGTTGATGATGATGGGCCCGGAATCGATCCGGACGATCGACTTGTTGTGTTCGAACGCTTCACTCGACTGGACGAAGCACGAGACCGGCCATCAGGCGGCTCGGGACTTGGCCTCGCCATCACCCGCGAGATCACCCGGGCTCACGGAGGTACGGTTGAGGTAGCGGACAGCCCTCTCGGAGGAGCTCGCTTTACTCTCCGTCTTCCACTCCAGGTCAGCTCCTAACGAGCTGGCTCCGGAAGAAGTTGCTGTTACAGGATCTGGCTCAGGAACTTCTGGGTGCGTTCTTCTTGCGGGTTGGTGAAGAAGTGCTCAGGAGTACCGACTTCGACGATTTCACCGTCGGCCATGAAGACAACCCGGTCAGCAACCTGGCGGGCGAAGCCCATCTCGTGAGTCACCACAATCATGGTCATGCTCTCACGAGCAAGGTCCATCATGACTTCGAGAACCTCATTGATCATCTCCGGGTCGAGGGCTGAGGTTGGCTCATCAAAGAGCATGACCTTTGGCTCCATGGCCAAGGAGCGAGCGATGGCGACACGCTGTTGCTGACCACCAGAAAGCTGACCCGGGAACTTGTTGGCCTGCTCGGGAATCTGCACCCGCTCCAACAACTCCATGGCCTTTTCTTCGGCCACCGCCTTGGGCTTGCCCCGGACGAGACGAGGAGCAATGGTGATGTTCTCCAACACCGTGAGGTGAGGAAAGAGGTTGAACCCCTGGAAGACCATGCCAGTTTCGCGGCGGATCTCCTGAATGTTTCGCACGTCTTCGGAGAGTGCAACACCGTCGACGACGATTCGACCCTTGTCGTGCTTCTCCAGACGGTTGATGCAGCGAATGGTGGTTGACTTGCCGGATCCTGACGGACCGATGATGACCACCACTTCCTGGCGGCCAACATTGAGGTTGATGTCCTTCAAAGCATGGAATGCACCGAAGTACTTGTGCACACCATCCAGCTCGATCATCACATCGCCGGAACCGCCTACCTGGGTGGCGTCGGAAAAGACTTCAGTCTGGGTCTCACTCATATCTATCGTTCTCCTATGCCGAGGCGGGATTCAAGTCGTTGGCTTTCTTGGGACATGGTGAAGGAACCAGCCCAGAACAGCAGCAGTACAAAGACGAGGGTTTCAGCGATCAAGCCTTGGCCTCGGAAGTCCTTCTGAGCCGCAAGCACCTCGGCTCCCGTCAGAAGATCGGTCATGCCGAGTGCAGCCCCAGCCAATGTCGTGTCCTTGAACAGGCTGATGAACTGGCCAACCAAAGAGGGAATCACATTGCGAAGGGCTTGAGGCAGGATGATCTTGCGAGTAACGGTGATGGGCGACATGCCCATGGCTCGACCGGCTTCCAGCTGGCCACGAGGTACCGACTGGAGTCCACCACGGACGATCTCGGCCACATAAGCCGCACTGAACAGGGTGAAGACGACGATGGCCTTGACAACATTGCCAGGCACCAGTCCTCGAGGAATGAAGAAACCAAGAGCAACATTGGCCATAAGCAAGAGACCGAGCAGGGGCACACCACGGAACAGCTCAACATAGGCCGTGCAGATACCACGAACGATTGGATACTCCGAGCGGCGACCGAGAGCAAGCAAGACTCCGAATGGGAAACAGAGCACAATGGAGATGCCAGCCAGGAATAGGTTGAGCACCATGCCACCCCATGAATTCCATGAGACGCCAAGGGTCAAGAACCATATGAGCACGGCGAACAAGACGACTCCGCCGCCAGTCATCGCGCTCTTGGCCTTGAGTGGCAGCTGCTTTCCGACAAACCAGCCAACGACCGAGACCACAATCACACCAGCAACCAGAAGCCACGGGCCAGCAGTCTCGGTCAGGAGCAGCAGCAGCAGCACCGTTGCAGCGGCTGGCCACAACCGGCCGACAAGCGAGCGAGCTGTTTCCGCCGCCGTAAGTGGCTCGACATCGTCGTCATCAGCCGCCTCAACCGCGTTCTGCTTGGCAGCAAGACCGAGGAACACGCCCGCCATAGCGGCAAGGGTCAAAATCACCGTTGTCAGCCGCCACATCTCTTCTTGGGGCCATGCGCCAGTAGTCAACAGGTTTAGATTGACCCTGATGATGTCCCAGCGCCCAGTCACAAAGACGAAGCGAAGCATTCGATAAGAGGCGTAAAGGATCCCGCCACCGGCAACCACCGTAAGGATGCTGTCGCCAGTTGAACGGAACAGGTTCTTCTTCAGCCATTCGATGGTCACAAGGCCACCTGCATCCTTCTATTGGCGTAGTTGACAAGGGCCGAGATGATTAGTGACGTTGCCAGGTACAGCCCCATCATCAGCATGTAGGCGGGAACCGCTGGAGAGCGGTTGCCAATGGTGGTTGACGTCACCTTCACCAGCTCGAAGTAGCTGATCACAAAGCCAAGTGAGGAGTTTTTTACCAAATTCAGATACTGGTTACCAAGCGAAGGAACAGCCACTCGCAGGGCCTGCGGAAGCACGATGTAGCGCATCCGCTGCCAGCTGCTCAGAGCCAAGGCAGAAGCCGCCTCGTTCTGACCCTTGGGAACTGCCTGGATAGAACCGCGAACAATCTCACCAATATGGCTGGCGGTATAGAGCACCAGTGCAACCAGCAAAGCAAAGTACTCGGGCTGCATGGTCATGCCTCCCTCGGCCTTGCGACCTTCCAATGAGGGGGTAGAAATACCATTGCCCAGGATGACGGATCCCCAGAATACGATGAGTAGGAAGATCGGTACGGACCAGAGCAACTCACGTCCGGGTTCGCCAGTTCGTTCAGAAGTCTTCTGCCTCCAGCGGCGGACCGCCCAAGCAGCGATTGCCCCGACAAAGACCAAGCCAAGGAAGGTCAGCATCGAGCCAGTAACCCAAGGCACCGACATTCCACGGTTGTTGCCAAGGAACAAGGCCCCCAGGCTCCAGGAGTCCTCGGTCTTGGGCAAGACGCTGAGCACCAAGGCCAGGTAGGAGAACAATACGATGCCGAGCAAGGGGATGTTCCGGATGATCTCGACATAGACACGAGTCAGATTCCGGATGAGCCAGTTGCCCGAGAGTCGTCCTATGCCGATGGCGATTCCCAGAATGGTGGAAAGTAGAAGCCCAACAACGGCGACTCGAACCGTGTTGAGATAGCCCTGGACAAAGGCCGTCTTCACCGCTTGGGTTTCTCGAAGTGGGTTAGCGGGGATGGTGAATCCCGATGGCTGACCCAAGAAGTCAAAGTTGATTGGGATGCCAAGGTTCTGGCTGTTGACGCGAACGTTGTTGTACAAGACGTACAAGACGAACAGGACGGCACTCAAAACCGATATCTGAAAGGCCCAAGAGAGCTTGCGGACATCACGCCAGAAGGGCGGCTTGTCGGTTGCCTTGGCGATTCGGCTTTCGGCCTCATCAGTTGTCGTTTGCGTCATTCGGTCCCCTGTCCACTTCCGGTGGTGAGTGGCCAGCGTTGGCCACTCACCACCGATCCGTGGTTATTCCGTATTTACAAAACTCTTGCCAGCATCGTGCTGGCTACATGCTTACTTGTATGGCGGTGCGTAAAGCAAGCCACCATCAGTCCACAGGGCATTGACGCCACGGGAAAGACCAAGAGGAGCAAGGTGACGCTCGAAGATCTCGCCATAGTTGCCGACCTGGCTGATCACCTGGTAGGCGAAATCGGTCGGGAGACCGAGGCCTGGATCGAGAGAGGCGCCGTCAACTTCAACACCGAGGAACTTCTGGATATTCGGGTTGTCCGAAGTGAGGAAGCTATCGACATTGGCTTGGGTGATTCCGAACTCTTCAGCCTGGATGGTGGCAAAAACTGCCCACTCAACAGCCTGGGCCCACTGGGAGTCGCCATCGGCGACGGCGGGGCCAAGAGGCTCCTTGGAGAAGACCTCGGGCAAGATGGTGACTGCATCGGGACCGTCAGGGAAGTTGGCGCGGAATCCACTGAGTGCGGATGAGTCAGCTGACCATCCATCACAGCGATCGTTGATGAAGGCTTCTTGGATGAGGTCAGGACCCTCGAAGGAGAGAACCTCGACGCCCATTCCCAGACGCTCAAATTCGGTGGCAACGTTGCCTTCAGTGGTGGTACCGGCGCTAACACAGATGACGGTGCCGTCCATGTCTCCAAGGCTGGAGTACGAGCCAGTATTGACCAGCATGCCCTGACCGTCATAGAAGTTGGTCTGGAGGAAGGTTGCACCTTCGCTGCCATCACGGGAAGCGGTCCAGGTGGTGTTGCGCATGAGCACGTCAACAACGCCGGACTGCAAAGCAGTGAACCGGTCAGCGGTTTCAAGGTCAACATGATCAACAGCGTCGGCGTCGCCAAGAACAGCGGCGGCAACAACCCGGCAGAAATCGCTATCGAAGCCGACGTGGGAGCCATCACTCTGGAGTACTGCGAAACCGGCAAGGGCGTCACGAGTACCACACTTGAGTTCTCCAGCGGCCTGGACCGATGCGAGAAGGCCTCCACCTTGAGTCAATTCAACGGTCTCGTCGTCATCATCGGTGCCGGCATCGTCATCATCGGTACCAGCGTCATCATCACTACCAGCATCGGCGGTGGTGCCGTCATTGTCAGCAGCCTCACCATCAGATGCGGCTGAGGTGCACGCCGCGGTGGCGAGCACGAGGGCCATTAGTAGCGCCCAAAGAGCGCTTGTTTTACGCATGAATCTCTCCCTGTCTATAAGACACTGCGCCCAGAAAGGTCGCAGATGCTTACGGTAGTTGTGATGGTGGTCACACTGAAGAGATCGACAGAAGACTTTGCAAAGACCTAACATTTACACTTATGAGTCCCGAAGCCAGCGCTGAACCGGTCCGCGCCACCAAACTGCTTCTGGTTGAGGACGACGAACGGATCTCCTCAGCCTTGCAATATGCACTCAATCAGCGGTCATACGAGACATGTGTCGTGGCCACCGGACATGAAGCATTGCAGGCAGAACCTGTTGATCTGATCTTGTTAGATCTGGGTCTTCCGGATATGGATGGCCTCGAAGTGTGTCGACAGATCCGCGAAATCTCCGATGTGCCGATCATTGCCCTCACTGCTCGGGGGGAATCTTCACAGCGAGTGGCTGGCTTGAGAACCGGTGTCGATGACTACATTGTCAAGCCGTTCTCCTTGGCAGAGCTCGCGGCACGCATTGACGCTGTTCTGCGTCGAGCCGGTCATAGCGCCAGTCGCCTGGAGCGGCTGGAAATTGGCTCAGTCATCATCGACCAAACTGCTCACTCGGTCGAGGTGGATGGCCGAGAGGTACAACTCACCCGCAAGGAGTACGACCTCCTGGTCTTATTGGCTGGCCAGCCCGGGACTGTTCTCAGTCGGGCTGAGATCCTAGAACAGGTCTGGCACACAACCTGGTTAGGCAAGTCGCGCACGGTGGATGTTCATGTCGCTGTTCTTCGCCAAAAACTTGGTGTTCCTGACCTGATCAAGACGGTACACGGGGTCGGCTATCAGGTGGTTCAGTCCTAGATGCAGGCTCGAATCGTTGGCCTTTTCTTGCCAACCCTTCTGTTGGTGACCGCCATCCTTGGCTTCTTGTTGTCGCGCGAGATGGCTATTAGTACCAGTGTGCACGCCCAACTGGAACGGCGGGAACAGTTCGATGAGCTATTGGATGTAATTAGCGAAGGAACGACCGAACAACTCACATCTCTTTCCCAGGAACTGAAGAGCGACCCTCATCGCATGGTTCTTCTCCTCGGGCCCAAGACCTTCCCGGGGTTTCGCAACGAGCCCTCACCGCTTCAGCAAGGGCGAATCGATGGAGCACTTCAGGCTGATCAGAACATCTGGCCCTGGGTCGATGGTGACTTCACTCTCACCGCAACACAAGAATTGACTACCGGCCCCGTAGAGGTTGTCTACCTGGTTTCCAGTGATCCCATCCAGGCCGAAGCTTCTCGCCGGGCCACCTTGGTCGGCGTCTCGACCTTAACCGTCATGCTTTTCCTCACTGGCGCCGCGTATCCCCTGGTTCGCTGGGCTCTTCGCCCGGTGCACGACCTGGACCGGCAAGCCCAAGCTCTTGCCGCCGGCAAGCTCGATGCTCGGGCCAAGGTGGCTGGGGGCGCCCGTGAGATTCAACAACTCGGTGATTCCTTCAACACGATGGCCGAGCAGGTGGCAACATCCATGCACCGCGAGCGCGCCTTCGTCGCAAGTGCATCCCACCACCTTGGGAACCTCATGACTCCCCTGCGGATCCGCTTGGAGTCCTTGGACCGGAACGACCCTTCAGTCGAGGTGACGTTGGCAGAACTTGACCGCTTGGAATCCGTGGTCGAACGGCTGGTTCAACTCAACAAGAGCGAAGAGCAAGAAGACAAGCCCATCCGGTTGGACATTGGCATGCTGGTGAATGAGAGCATCCAGATCTGGGAACTCACCACCCAACACCTCGATATCGAGCTCCGGCGAGAGGGGAGCCGATCTGCCATGGCTTGGGCTGTCCCGGGGGCCGTCGAGGAGGTACTGGACAACTTGTTGGACAATGCCATCAAATACTGTGAAGGCGCACCAATAACCGTGCGGGTCGTTCGCGGCTTGTCCAATATCCGACTGGTGGTTGCGGACCGTGGTCCTGGCATGAACGAGGGCGACATCGAGCGAGCCCAAGGAAGATTCTGGCGAGGTTCTGGTCAGCAGAACAAGCCTGGATCGGGATTGGGACTGGCCATTGTCGATGCCCTGGCCCTGCGCTGTGGTGGTCGGTTCGAGTTGCGAAGCCCCGCTGGTGGTGGCCTGGAGGCAGCCCTGATCTTGCAGCGAGCACCAGATGATCAGTTCCCAGGGTGACGGCTTTCCCGGGTGACAGTGTCGCCCGATGATCTCATCCTTCACCAAAGCCAAAACCGCCGATGGGGTCATGACGTGGTAGACCCAAGGTCATGAAAGGCCTGCGAGAGATCTGGAACAGCGGCGAGTCGACTCTTGGAGGTTGGCTTTCCATACCCAATACCGTCACCGCCGAAGCCACGGCTCGCGTCGGCTTTGACTATGTCTGCATTGATGCCCAGCACGGTGTCGTCGACTACTCCGATGTTGTTGGCATGATGCAAGCCATCCTCCTGGGTGGGTCAGTTCCCATTGTTCGGGCTCCGTGGAACGAACCGGGAATCATCGGCAAGATGCTGGATGCTGGGGCACACGGCGTGATCGTGCCCATGGTGAACAGCGTCTCCGAAGCCGAGGCTGCCGTACGGGCTTGCCGCTATGCGCCTGATGGGTCCCGCAGCTATGGGCCAACAGCGGCCGGGATGCGTGTCGATGGAGCCTATGTCGATTGGGCAAGAGACAATGTCGTTGTCATCCCCATGATCGAAACCGTGCAAGCGGTGGAGAATCTGGACCAGATTCTGGCCGTTGAAGGGGTCGACGCCATCTATGTCGGACCAGCTGACTTGTCACTGACCCTCGGATTGCCTCCCGGCAACAATGACGATTCGCCTGCCTTTGTTGAAGCTCTGACCACAATCGTCGCTGGCTGCGAGAAGGCCAAAGTTGTCCCTGGCATTCACGCCAGCGGCGACCTGGCAGCAAGGCGCCTGGAGATGGGATTCCGGATGATCACCGTCGGATCGGACCTGGTCGCAATGAATGCTGGTCTCAGATCGGAATTGACCAAGGCTCGTGACAGTTCCGAAGGCAAACGGCAGTCTGACGGGTACTCCTAGATCGTGAGCCGAGCGTAGCCGGGTCCTAGTCAGCGAAGAGCACTCAAGAGCTGGGTAGTAGGTGGGTTTCGATGCCGGAGAGTTCGGCCACAACGGTCCCTTCAGAATCTCGAAGGACGACATCGCACACCACCTTGTTCTTGGTAGTGCTCTGGCCGGTCAGTGTGATTGAGTGAGGACCAGCAGCTGGAGGTCGCAGCAAACGAATACTGCCAATACTGGTCGGCAGTGACGGGCCACCCAGGGTTCGTTCGGTCCAGAGAAGGGCCATTTGCAAGGCACCGTCGAGGGCGGCGGGATCACTGACCCAGTCATCTCCCAGCCACTTCATGCCGTGCCAGCCCATGCCGAACACCCCATTGAGATTGGCCTGCATCGCCTGGCCTGTTGCATCGAACTCCAAATGGTTCAGGACCTGGAAGGCTGGGCCATGGAAGAGAACTCCTCCGTACAAGTCGGCTTGCGGGAGCACCTCACCCGCGCTCAACTCCAGGATGTCAGCGGCTTGCGTAGCTGGCCGGACCGACGTGAGAACGGCAGTGCAGCGATAGTGCAACCGGGGGCTGCCTGCTTGGCTTAGATCCAAACTCAGCACGGCCTTACCGGAACTGAGTTCGGTCACGCGAGCAGTGACATTGAGCTGCAGGTCGCCGGATTCAAAGTCGTCGAGGGTGAGACCCTTCAAGACCTGTAGCTCGTTCAGTTCTCTCAGATACAGATCACCGGAAGCGGCCAGATCGCTGGCAGCCCGGGCAAACCATTCCAGCACCAACACCACGGGAATGACAGGAACACCATTCACCACATGATCAACCAGGTAGGGATAGTTGGCCCTGTTGACCAAGATTTCGGTTGCCTGAACAGCGTCGACAGCAAGAGGATCGGCCGCGAGAGGACTCGACGCCAGAGGGTTTGTAGCGACAGCGACCAAAGATGGTGCCTGCCAGCTTGGACTCAGCAGCAGGTCAGCCATCTGATTCAGCCATTGCCCCGTTGCCTCGTCAACATCCGCTGAGTGCACGAAGTCCGCCAGGTCGCCAGATCCCGCAGCAACTGATCTGACCTTGTTGGCCATGATCGTTCGCAGCAGGTCGGTCTCTGGGCTGACATCACCATCTTCGTCAAGAGTCGCCCCAGCTTGCAGGGTCTGCCAGATCGATGCGAACACCTCATGTGCTCCCGACTCCTGCCGCCAGGCATCAACCTTGGCGGCAAAGGTAATATCGCCAGGCAATGGTGCATCATCAGCCGGGTTCACGCCAAGCTCGTTGATGGCGCTCACCACTCGATCGACACGATCCCGCAACGGCAGGGCTCGCAACTCGTCGGCTTCGATAGGAGAGCCGATCCAGTAGTCCTGGCAGCCGTGGGCAACCGGCACGTCGGCCTTGCCGTTGATGGGCTCGACCGGCAGTCCACCGGTGAAGGAAACGGGAACGATGGGAATGTTCAGCTCCAGAGCCAGATCGAGAAAGACTGAGCTGCACTTCTGGGTTTCTTCTCGACAACTCCGCGACCGAGTGCCGTCGGTATGGACAAAGAATGATCTGGTTCCTGCAGCCAACTCGGCCTTGATGTTGTCGATGATCTGAAACATCGACTCTGGCTTGTCTTGCTCGAAGTAGACGATTTGTTCGAACGCCTGGAAGCCGGGGTAAGCCTCTAAGGCCTCAATGAGTTCACCAATCCAACGGGTCCGATGTTTGGCGTTGGCCATGGTAGTTATCGGCAGACCGGTCAATGCGGGGATCAGGTTGGTGGCAATCAAGGACTCGATCTGGACCTGATGATTGGCCAGATAGATCGCTGGCTGACCTTGCAAGCGCTCAAGGGTTTGCGGCTCGGGTACCAGCACTCGATTGACGTACTGGTTGAGCAAGCCCAGCACGATGTCTTCGCCCGCCCAGCCATGGGGTGTGCCAAGGAAGGGATTCCAGAAGTCTCGAACCTTGGCCGACAGTTTGGCGCCGGGAGTCAAGACAAGGGCGGCCGTGTTCGTCGCCGTAGCTGCTGAATCAGTCTCAGCTACGGCATCAGCTTTTGGGCTTGGGGAACTGCTCTCGTCTTGCCCCGAAGAAATCGGACCAGTCGGCTTGCCTGGGGCAATGCGCATGCCCATGTTCGACGCTTCATAGATCCGCAAACCATCAACCCACAGCGAACCCTTGCCGATGACATAGGGCCCGACATCGTCGGTTCCGACTTCGGTGATCTCCATGGTCGAGGTGATGAGCGCGTTCTTGGGTGTTACCTGGCCCCGATACTTCCAAGTCAGTGGTGCATCGACCTTGAGTGGCTCGAAGTACGCACCGTCTCCCAAACTGCCATCCAACCCGTCAGCCATTCCGGTATCCAGCATGTAGAACTGGAGAAGCTGGATCATGGCTTCGATACCGAGTGAGCCTGGTTGCACGGGATCTTGGAAGAAGTGGGCCTTGAAGAACCACTCCGAGACGTCAACGTCTTTCTCGCCCCGCAAGATGCCAAGGCCAGCTTCACCGGCATTGGGTATGTGGGTTGCTCGGTCGATCATGAGCAGCATTGGCTCAGCCAGGCGAACCGATCCCGAACAGTATTTTTCAGGCCGTGTTGCCAGGTCGATCAGGGTTCCGCCATCGGCCTCAAGCTGATTGCGGTCTCCGTCCTTGATTGGCAGGCCAACCTGATTGTCGAAGGCTTCTGGTGGGAAGAAACCAAAGACGGTGTCCATGACATAGACCTTGGTGTCGCCAAGGAAACACTCGACTTCGAAGCTCTCAATGACCATGCCACCAGCATTGGAGACACTGGTGATCTTGACCTTGGTGGTCAACACCCCAGCGCTGCGAGTCAGCTCAGCCAGAATGGTCCCGGTTCCATCCAGGTTGCGGAACATGAGATCGTCATCAAGCTTGGTGACCGAACCAACCGCAGACGCCACCCAGCCACAAGGCTGAAGGGCGGCTTCGAGCAAGACGGCATGAGGCATGGTCTCGGCCCCGTTTTCGTCGAAGTACCAGACATCGTCGGGGATGTCGTATTCGCAGACGATTTCCATGCCCGCTTCGCAGACGTCCAGGTCACCGTCGATGCTGATGATGCGGCTGATGAAGTGATAGGGCTCACCGGGCAATCGAGGTGACTGGCGGGTGCCGTCAAACATCTTGTACATGGAGCCGAAGGCCTCAGACGGCCGACCCCAAGCGCAGGAGATCATGGCCTTCCAATCGAAGGGGAAACCTTCTGAATCGGTGGCAACCACGACCCCATCTGGGGCTTGTTTGGCTGAGTCTTGGACCAACTCTGGCATGGTGGTTAGAGGCCAGTCGGGAACAAGCTCTACCCCAATGCGGTGAGCGTGCAAGCCGGGCTTTCCGTCAATGAATCCAACAACGTCGGCAATGACGGTGGGATGAGGTCCGTCCCAAACCTCCTCAACATGAACTTCGTAGGTGACATGCTTGGATTGGGGATTGATCTCGCCCCGACACTTCAGTTCGAAGGGCTGCTCGGGCAGGGGCTGGAAGCGCCAGCCGTCCTTCTTCGTGGTGTAACCGGCAGCCGCAAGGTAGAAGGACAAGGCTTCGATGCAGGCCTCGACCATGAAGTTGCCGGGCATGCAGGGGTCGTTCTTGAAGTGACCCTGGAAGTACCAGTCATCGGGGCTGACCACGGTTTCACAGCGCATGAAACCACGGCCCCAAGGTCCACCCGTCGGGTCATATTCGGAAATCTCATCGATGAAGAGATGGCCACCGGTCTGCACACTTGGGCTTCGGGTGTGAGTTTCCGCCCACTCATAGCCCGGACCGAAACACTCCAGCAAGCGGCCTTCACTGAAGGCAGCAACCTCATCGGAGGAGAAGGATGACTTGGTACAAACCACAGCCGGCGGGTCAAGTCGAGCATCGTCGCTCAGGTCGGCTTGGCCCTCTTCAGGAGTCCACAAGACTCCAGTGGCATCTTTCAACTCGTCATAGGTGAAGAACCCGGCCTGGGCGTCCTCGACGGTGAGTCGTGGTTGGCCAGCAACGATGCAGTCATATTCGAAGAAGAACAGGCGAACGTCGCCATGCTTGGCGTGTCCGTTGATTCGGATCTCGTATTCGAGGGTCTCACCGGCCGAGGGCAGGTCGGCGTGATAGGTGAGGGTGCAGCCCAACAAGCGGTAGACCCGCTCGCCCTTGTTGAGCAGATCAATGCCCATATAGCTGATGAGCATGAGATCGGCTTGGCCCGATTCGATCATGAATCCGGCGGGCATGTAGCCGTCGTTCAGGTACCAGTCACCGGCCTTGACGTCGGTTTCGGTCCACATGCGACCCTTGCCCAGCACTCCAGGCTTGGCGTCGATGCCGGTTACTCGGTCAGCCAGAAGGAGTGGCGGCTCGGGCATGCGGCACTGCAAGTCGTACGGATCCTGAGGCTCGAACATTGGGCCGAACAGTTCGGAGATCTTGCCCGAGGAGTGGATCTTGAGCTGCTCCTTGTCCCATGTTGGGCCCGTGGGATTGAAGACAACGAGGTCGGTATGAGGCTCAGCGGGAATGGCGGTCGGCTTGGCTGCTGGGGTTGGCTCGACTGGTGTTGATGTTGATGGCTCGGCCTCGGCAGCCGGAGCCACAACTGGCAACGGAGCCAATGCTGGAGCTAGCGGAGCTGGCGCCGGTGAGTTCGTCGGAGCAACGACAGGTTTGGGGGCGGCTACGTGGCCAACGGCGCTATGTCCCTGGGCAACACTGTGCCCCTCAACACTGTGTCCCTCGGCTTGAGCTAGCTGTCCCTCGGCGGGAAGCGAATGCAGCATCTGGGTCCGCATGGCTAGAAACCGATTGTGAACGATCGATTGCTGGTCGATAAAGGACTGGTGCATTGCCGCCAAAGCAGCAAATTGTTCTTGGACCAATCGCTCTGCATCAGTCTGTTGAACAACATCAGTGTGTTGGGCTGCCGGAGCGCCAATCGCCGGGGCCGCTACCGCAACTGCCGGGGCAGGCTGCACGGAAGGGGTCGCTGGATCCCCAACGGGCTGGGCAGTCTGAGCTGGTTGAGCAGTCTGGGCTGCTTGCTGGACGGGTGCGGTGACCACACTGGCAATTGCTGGCAGGGCCGAGTTGTCCAACGACCCGGCACCAATCGGCCGGGGTTCAAGAGTGACATCGCCGGAGTGGGTGAGGTCAAGAACGAAGCTGACCGAAGGCAGGCTCGGGGCTGGTGCCATGTGCTGGTGAGAATTGTGTTGATTACTGGCATCGCCGTTACTGAAGCCTGAACCTAGATCCATGGGACTGCCATCCTGTTCTGAGCCGTACTGTTCTGTTGCTGGCCGGGGTGGGAGGTCGATGGGCTCTGGATGAGCGAGGAAGGTAAGGACCGGCGAGGTCGCCTCAGCTTCGCTCTCACCTGTCTGATCAGCCATGTCCGAGCCATATTCAAGGCGAGCCGTCAATGCCTGATGGTCAACCTCGACTCCGCAAGCCATCAGGGCTGCCGCCACCTCGAAGACTTGCTCGATGTTCTTGTCCTTGCGGTCAAGCTGGATGCACAGCACATCCTGGCCGTCCAGGATTTCGGAAATGAACTTGGTGCACGCACCGGCCGGGCCATGCTCGACAAAGATGCGAACACCATCGGCATAAGCCGCCTTGATGGTCGCCGGGAAGTCGAGAGTGGCCTGTGCTTGGCCGGTGATGGCGGCGGCACATGCCTTCTCGCTCACTTCGTAGGAGCCGTTGACGCCGTTGGAGTAGTAGCGAACTCCGGTTGCGGGTGTGACCTTGCGAGTATGGATGTCGATCCAAGGCTGATGGAAGGTTTCGCCAACCTCAGGTACGTGACACGCCAGGTTGTAGCCAACGGGCAAGCAGCGTCGTCGACCGAGCAGTTCGACTACGGCCTCACAACCAGCGGCATCCCCACCGATGATCACATCGTTCTCGGTATTGATGATGGCGACATGGACCCGGTCTTGGGTGCTGACTGCTTCTTGCACCTCGCTGAGTGGTGCCAGCACGTTCCACACGGTCCACTGGGCCGACTCGGTGCCCCACGCTCGGGCAATGGCGGCAAAGTTCACGCCAAGCTCATGCTCCATCATTCCGCTTGCATCGATCTCGCGGCGCATGGCGTCCATGTCGGACCACACATCAAAGGCATACAAGCTGTTGCTTTCGCCTGACGAATAGCCAATGGCGGCCGTGGGCTTGAGCTTGAGTAACTGGCGGGTGAGTTGGGCGTGGGCCTGGCTCAGCAGGGATGTGCCCCACAGATAGTCACTGGGTCCGGGGGTGCATTCTTCTACCCCTTGTTCGTCGTAGATCCAGCCAGCCACTTCTCCAAGGGGGAAGCTGGCGGACACCGGGCTGAGCAGTTCGGGCATTGCTCGAAGAAGTTCGGCTCCCATGCCGGCATAGGCGGCGCCTGCGGCGGTGAAGACGAAGGCCATCTCGCCCGTGATCGGAGCGGAGCGAAAGTGCACTCCTTGGCCAGGAGGGTGGCCATCTTCGATATGACGCCTGGCCTTGACCAGCCGCTCGGCAAGCTGTGCTTCACCAGTGGCGACCAGCACGAGCCGAGCTGGGCCAGCACTCGCGCCGTCTTCATCGGCCAGGTTTGCCTCCATCTTCTGGAGAACTTCGGCTGCAGACTGGCCGGAGTAGCTGTGCAAGGTCGGAACAGTGAGTGAGCTTGGCGAGAGATGGTTGGCGGCTTCAGCCAGAAGTAGCGAGCGGGGGGTGGTCCCATCCATTGCTTCGATCTCAACCGACGCAGTTCGGGGGCCAACCCCATCGGCAAGTCCGGAGCCACTACCGGGATTAGTTGCCAGCAACGGAGTGCCGCCAGGTGCGACTCGGTGATGCAAGGCCAATGCGGCGGCAGCAACATGCACCAGGCCGGAAGCGGCGTGGGCATGGCCAAAGAGATCGGTCAGATTGAATCGGGGCGAACCGGACAAATGCTGGCCAAGTCCAAGCCTGAGGTCAGCATCATCAGTGGCAGCACCGTCGGCGTGAGCATCGCTATTGATACGACTGTTGGGAAGAATGGCGTAGACCTTGTCACCATTGGCCTCGGCATCGCTGAGTCGCTTGAGTACCAGCACAACTGCGGCGTCACCGAGGGTCTGCCGGTCTGGGGCCAGCTCGGTCCGGGCGGCTGCCTCATGCACCGGGTCGCAGGAAAGGTCAACGGCACCAACCATGGCGGCGTCGATCTCGCCGGCTCGAAGGGCTCGGACGGCTAACTCCATGGCGGTCAGGCCACTGTGTTCTTCTGCGCTCACGGTGAAGCTCGGACCGGCCATGTCGAACTGGCTATTCAGTCGATTGGCCACGATGTTGGGCATGGTGCCCATGACGCCAGCAGCATTGAGCGGGGGTCCGACCATGTCTCGAGCTGACGCGATCCATTCAGCGTCGCATCCCCATTCTTGGCCTGCGGTGGCCAGGCGCCAGCGAACTCCGAAGCGAGCGGCTTCTGGATCGGTTCCCATGCCGACATAGATGCCGGTTGATTCCGTCGGCAATGGACCGGAGTCTTCGAGGGCCTCATCCGCAACTTGCAACAGAGCCAGTTGCTGACCCAGCGCACTCTTGAGATCATTTGGCGGGAACTTCAGTCCCTTGAGCTTGAGCGAGATGGCGGCCATCCGCCCCTCACCCGCCTCGTTCAGACAGGACGTATTGGTCAGCAAGGCTTGGTCGAACGCTTCTCGCCCTACTGCTGAGGCGGCATTGACGCCCATCCCAACAATGGCGATCTGCTCGCCCGATATGCCGGCGGATTGCACCGCTGCAGCTGGCTGGCGTTCGGTTGGGTGTTCCGCAAGCAAAGCGGCCGCACTGGCTGGCTCTTCCACCAGGAGGTGGGCATTGTTTCCGCCGAAGCCGAAGGCGGAGACACCAGCCCGCAAGACCCCATCAGGGCTGGATTGACGGTCCCAGGGTTCGGCCTCGGTCAAGAGTCGGAATGGCGAATCCGCGATGACGTCCAGCGGGGATTCGGTGTGCAAGGTCGGCGGCCGGACCTCGTGGCGCATGGCCTCAACCACCTTGATCAAGCCAGCCACTCCGGCGGCGGTGATCAGGTGACCAGTGTTCGACTTGAGCGAGCCCATCGGCAATCGTTGCTCGGCACTATCGGAACCATCGGCGCCGCTGTTGCCATAGACGTCTGCTGTGGCTCGAACTTCGGTGGCGTCACCAACCTGGGTGCCGGTTGCATGGCACTCCAACAGCGAGATGTCGGAAGGCTGCAAGCCAGAGACCTCGAAGGCCTTGGCGATCGCCCGAGACTGCCCATCGCTGGATGGGACCAGCATGCCTCGGCCACGTCCATCATTGGACAGGCCGACACCACGGATGATTCCGTGGATGGTGTCGCCGTCGGCAACCGCATCATCCAATCGTCGCAGGGCAACAAAGCCGCAGCCTTCGGCCGGAACGAGGCCATCGGCATCCTGATGGAAGGGTCGTGATTGTCCGGTCCGGCTCAGCGCCTGCAAGGCGGCGAAACCAAGGTGGATGCAGAGATCATCGGCACAGTTCACCGCTCCGGCCAGCATCAAGTCGCTCGTGCCGTCGTGCAGTTGGTCACAAGCCAGCTTGATGGCATACAGGCTGCTGGCACACGCCGCATCCAGGGCAAAGGCGCCGCTTCCTAAACCAAGGGCACGTTCCAGCATCAGGGCGGGAAGCCCGGAGTTGAATCGGTTTGCCGCTACCGGAGTCTCGATGCCAGCGGCGGATAGATCATCCGTTCCATAGCCATCGATCGACTCGATTGCAGTCGCTTGGGTAAATTCAGCCATGCCAGCCGAAGGGAATGACAGGTTGCCGAAGACAGCACCGAATCGGCCCGCATCGGCCTCGGCGTAGCCCGCGTCACGCAGGGCTTGGCGAGCGGTGTGGAAGGTCCATTGGAAGACGGGATCCAGCTCGGTGATCTCTGCCGCGGGAATAGCGAAACCTTCGGGATCAAAGATGTCTTCAAAGCCTCGGACGTAGCCGCCCCGGTCCGACCAGGTGCGGTCATCAGTTGAGGCACCCCCTGGCTCGGGAGGACCACAGAGCACGTCCTCGGGTCGCATTCCCCAGCGTTCTGGAGGGACCGAGGAGACCAGATCCTTACCTTCGACGACCGATTCCCACAATTGTTCGGGAGAGTCAGCTCCCGGCACGACAAGAGCCCTCCCGACGATGGCGATCGGGGGGAAGTTGGTCACGCTCGGACCCCTTGGGCCCGTTGCACCGATCTGTCAGACGATGTATTGCTTTGAGCCAGGACTCCCCCGCCAAGGACAAGTTCGACCTGATCAGTTTGCGGACTGGCGATCTCGTCCACCAGCATGCGGGCCCCCTCCGCCAATGGGATCAAGGTGACTCCCATCGCTTCGAAGTGTGATCTCAGCGCCGGGCTGACCATGCCACCGGCCCATGGACCCCAACCAAGTGATTTGACCACGACACCATCGCCTCGTCGGCTGCGTTCGGCAACGGCCACCTTGTTCAGGATCTCGTTGGCCATGGCGTAGTCGGACTGGCCGTTGTTGCCGGTGCGGGCGGCAACCGAAGAGAAGAACAACAGCAACTTGAGTGAGTCATCGGCAGTTGCGGTCAAGAGGGTGCGAAGGCCTTCTACCTTGGTGTTGAACACCCGATCGAATTGGGCATCGGTCTTCTCGGCAATGAGCTTGTCGGCCAGCACTCCGGCTCCGTGCACGATGCCGGTGATTGCTCCGAGCTCGGATCGGACACCGGCCAGGGCAGAAGTGACGGCACCGGCGTCGGTGATGTCGACTGACAGGTAGACGGCTCGACCGCCATGTTGTTCGATGGCGGCGATGGTGGCCAAGATTTCGCGGTTGGCCAGGATGCGGGAGACCTGTCGGCCGAGATCGGCCGGGGAGACTGCCTCGCCCGCAGTGACGGCGGCGTCCAACAAGGCTCGCTTCAGGGCAGCATCGTCAGTTGCACCCGAGGCTGCTGTCGGCTCTTCTTCCAATACCGAGCGGCCGAGCAGAGCGAAGCTTGCGCCCGAGTCTTTGGCTAGCTCGATCATGGTGGCTGCGGTGACTCCGCGGCCACCGCCGGACACGACAATCACGTCATCTTTACCTAGGGGCATGGATCCTGATTCGACAGCGGCCAGGGTGCTTCGCAGCACGGTCCGGGTGTCATCAGCGGCAAGGCCGACCTCAAGTTCTGGTCCGCCAGCGAGGAGCTCCGTGGCGATGGCGGAAGCGATGGTGCTGGCATCTCGTCCGGCGCTCTCGATGTCGATTGTTTTGACCGTGGTAGTTGGCCACTCGATGGCGGCGGTGCGAGCGAGGCCGGTAAGGCCAGCGTTCCAAGGACCGAACGGACCGCTGTTGTCAGCAACAGCCACAAATACTCCGCCGGAAACAACTGAGCTAGCGACTGCTCGGGCAGCAGCGAAGGCTTCGCGATTGACGGCGATGGCTTCATCCTCGCTAGTCACGTCGCGGAGGCCACCCAGAAGGATGGCTCCGGAGTAGCCACTGGCGGGAACCTGGTCGACAAGTTCGGCGCTTACTCCGGCGGCCTGCAGCAGTTCGACCAGAGTCGAGCCAACCGAGCCACCATCATTGGTAACCACAATCTTGCCGTCGGCTAGGCCAACCATTGGGTTGCCAGTGGCGGGGGCAGCAACAGACTCAGTGATGTATCGGCCAAGGCCGGTGGCATCGGGAGATGAACCGTTCGCAGTATTGCCATTCGCGGAGTTGCCGTTTTCTGTGCTGGCACTGCTTTCGACCAGGTCGATTGGTGAAGGCTCGTTCTGTGCAGATGACCCGTCGATCTGGCCGTCCATGTAATCAACAATCTGACCAAGCGTCACCAACTCAGCCATCACCGCCGTATCAACCTCCGGCAACTCAGGAACCTCATCCTGCATCGCCGACAAAATCTCAACCCGCTTAATCGAATCAATACCCAGGTCCGCCTCAAGCTCCATATCCATATTCAACATGTCCGCCGGATAACCCGTCTTCTCCGACACCACATCCAACAACAACACCATCAAACCATCACGCGACACCGCTGCAGCCGGAGCCGCAAAGTCGGAGACAGGAGCAGCCTCCACAGTGGCGATCTGGCCGTCCATGTAATCAACAATCTGACCAAGCGTCACCAACTCAGCCATCACCGCCGTATCAACCTCCGGCAACTCAGGAACCTCATCCTGCATCGCCGACAAAATCTCAACCCGCTTAATCGAATCAATACCCAGATCCGCCTCAAGCTCCATATCCATATTCAACATGTCCGCCGGATAACCCGTCTTCTCCGACACCACATCCAACAACAACACCATCAAACCATCACGCGACACCGCTGCAGCCGGAGCCGCAAAGTCGGAGACAGGAGCAGCCTCCACAGTGGCGATCTGGCCGTCCATGTAATCAACAATCTGACCAAGCGTCACCAACTCAGCCATCACCGCCGTATCAACCTCCGGCAACTCAGGAACCTCATCCTGCATCGCCGACAAAATCTCAACCCGCTTAATCGAATCAATACCCAGATCCGCCTCAAGCTCCATATCCATATTCAACATGTCCGCCGGATAACCCGTCTTCTCCGACACCACATCCAACAACAACACCATCAAACCATCACGCGACACCGCTGCTCCAGACGAAGGAGCGGCAGCCACTGGGCCTGCCGGTGTTTCAACAACCGGAACAATGGGCTCAACCACCGGAGGAGCCGAGCTGGGAACGACCGGCGCCGGGGCTTGAACTTCAACTGCTGCGACCGGGACTACAGCCGTCGGCGCAACAACTGGGGCGACCGCGGCCACCACAGGGGCGGTCAGCGGCGCAGCAACAACGGGAGCTGCCCCGCTGAGTTGTCCGAGGGCAGCGAATCCTTGCTGGGCCGTGGCTAAGAATGACGTGTGGGCCTGAGCCATGGCGTTGAGGTAGGCGGCATGGGCTTCAGCCGTCTGTTGTTGCACACTCTGGTACGCAGCCAACACACCGTCTGACACCCCTGCTGATACGCCACCTGGCAGGCCGCTAGCAATGCTCGGGGCTGGCACGGTTCCAGCCAATGCTTGGGCCTGCGCCGGAGCTGGCACGGATGAGGCTGGGGGGACGTTCGGTGCGGCGGATGTGAGAGTGGCAGGATCAGCAGACACAGCGGCCTTCGGGGTTGGAGTTGCAGCCGATGTTGCTTGGGCTACCGGGCGATCGGGGTTTGGGCCAGCCAGATCGGCCAAGTCCTTGGGTGGGTACGGCTTGCCATGGTTGGCACCATTGATCGGGATAACCAGCTTCGGCTTTTCGATCTCGTGAGGATTGTCGAACGTGCCGTACTCGGCCCACAATGGAGCAAGGTCCATGTCAACGCCAGCGGCAACCATGCGGCCAATGCCGCTCATGAAGGCGGCGAGACCAGCCTTGTTTCGCTTGTCGAGCTGGATGGCGACATGGTCGCGACCCTTGAGGATCTTGCCGATCAGACCCGTGAGGATCGAAGACGGTCCGACCTCAACAAAGGTTCGGGTTCCCTCGGCGTACATGGCTTCGATCATCTCGACAAAGCGAACCGGGTTAGCCAGCTGGCGACCGAGCTGGGCTCGTATCTCCGCAACATCGGAGGGATAGTGCTCGGCGGTTTGGTTGGCATGGACCGGCAGCGACGGTGCCTGAAAATCGATGCCCTCAAGGAACTCGGCGAAGGCACTACTGGCACCGCTGACGACAGGGGAATGGAAGGCAGTGGCCACCGGTAGACGCTTGGCCGTGATCTCTTGTTCGGCCAGCTTGACTTCAATCTCTTCAATCGCCGCCGTGGTGCCAGAAAGCACAACCTGGGTTGGGCTGTTGTGGTTGGCGACGACGACATCGACGCCCGATGCTTCCACCAGTTCGCGCACCTCTTCAATAGTGCGAGCAACCGCGGTCATCGATCCCGGAGTCTGGGCGGCTTCAGCCATGAGCTCACCACGACTTCGAGCTACCCGAAGCATGTCGGTCTCGCTCAACACCCCGGCAGCATGCAGAGCCGTAATTTCACCAAAGCTGTGACCACCAACATGGCTGGGAGTGACTCCAATGGAACGCAGGATTCTCAACATGGACAAGCTGGTTGAGCCAATGGCGGGCTGGGCCCACTGGGTTGCGGTCAACAATGACTGTTGGGCTGCTTCGCCACCCTCTTGGAATGACGCGATCGGGAAGACCACATCCTGTAGCGGCTCAGCATCCCAGTCGAGATCGGCAGCGACATCCCAGGCATCCATGGCCAGGCCGTGTTGATTGGCCAGATCCGCACCCATGAACAGGTACTGACTGCCTTGGCCGGGGAAGACAAAAGCAATGTCGCCATCACGAGCACCGACGCCGTAGTGGATACCGGTGGGGGTAGAGAAGGCCGCAGTTGGATCCTTCTCGATTCGGTCGATGGCCTTGCTCAGCTTGTCGGCAAGATCAAGTTCGTCGCTGGCGACCAAGGCGAGACGCGATGCAGAAGATGCAGCGTCGACCGCGTAGGCCCGCTGGCTGGATTGGGCTAGCCAGGTCAGATAGCCGGACTCGGTTGATGCGTCGGCATGGCTTCGGGCCTGAGCAATAATGTCGGCGCCATCAGTGCCGGTCAGAACAACAAGTTCGACATCGCTGGTGCGTAGGCGCGGGGCCTTGTTGCCAGAGCCGGTGTATTCCGACATGGCAACGTGGAAGTTGGAGCCACCAAAACCAAACGAGCTGACAGAGCCGCGTCGCTCATGGTCTGATCCTCGGATCCACGGGCGGGTCCGGGTATTGAGATGGAAGGGTGAGGCTTCAAGATCGAGCTTGGGGTTTGGCTGCTCGATCTTGGCGGTTTGGGGAAGCACCTTGTGATGCAGAGCCATGATGACCTTGAACAAGCCAGCCGCTCCAGCGGCCGCCTTGGTATGTCCGATCTGACTCTTCACGGTTCCCAGTGAGCACCACTGGCGGTCTTCGCGGCCACTTGCGTTGAAGGCGATTTCGAGGCCACCAAACTCGGCGGCGTCGCCAGCAACAGTGCCGGTGCCGTGAGCTTCCAACAGCTCAACGGTTTCGGGTCCGTAGCTGGTCTTGTCATAGGTATTGCCCAGAGCTCGGGCCTGACCCTCTGAGACCGGAGCATAAACGCTCTTAGATCGGCCATCGGAGCTGGCGCCAACACCATTGATCACACAATAGATGTCGTTGCCGTCACGCTCGGCGTCTTCCAGACGCTTGAGGGCAACCATGCCAATGCCTTCGCCCAACATGGTGCCGTCAGCCTGGTCGGAGAATGGCCGGATGTCTTCGGACTGGGACAGGGCTGGGGTCTTGGAGAAGCACATGTACATGAAGATGTCGTTCATGGTGTCGACACCTCCGGCAATGACCATGTCGCTGTCACCCAGGTACAGCTCGTTGATTCCCATGGATAGGGCCGAGAAGGATGACGCGCATGCCGCATCGGTTACGCAGTTGGTTCCACCAAGGTCGAGTCGGTTGGCGATACGACCGGCAACAACATTGCCGAGCAGGCCAGGGAAGGTGCTTTCGGTCCACTCCGGATGCAGGTCGGCGATCCGGTCACACGCGAGCTGGGCTTCGGTTTCGGGAACACCAGCGCGGCGCATGCCTTGCAACCACATTGGCCGATTCATCCGGCTGGCCATCGCCCCAAGTAGTTCCTGACCCGACGTCACACCAAGGATGACTGAGCAGCGCGACCGGTCTACCTCGCTGAACTGGCCACGAGCGGCATCGTCCAGAACTCGCTGAGCAACGATCAGAGCCAACAATTGGGCGGTGTCGGTGGAGGCCAACATGTTTGGTGGAATGCCAAATCCCATGGCATCCAGACCAACCTCGTCAAGAAAACCGCCGCGGCGACCATAGGTCTTATCGGTGGCCGTCATGTCTTCGTCGTAGTAATCATCCACCAGCCAATGGCTGGGCGGGACCTCGGTTAGAAGATCTGTTCCGGCCAGGATGTCGGACCAGAATCCGGTCGAGGTCACCGAGCCGGGGAACAGCGCAGACACACCAACAACAGCGATAGCCGGTCGAGGTGCCGAAGAGGGCTGGCTGGCAGGACCACTATCCACAGAATCGTCGCTCATCGGGTCGTCCTCATTCTTAGTTCAAAAGTCTTGGTCGGTAATCAAAGGCGAAGGCAGGTATGGCAACGCCATAAGTTCGGAGCTGCTGGGCGCGGGCGATCACCGCAGCACCTTCCATCAGGTTGTTGGATACTTGGGCCACGGTTCGGTTCTCGGGCTTGGCCAAGAAGCTGCCGGCTGTCCAAGCATTGAAAGCACCAATGGCTGGGCCACACCAGATCTGGTAGTCCATCTTTTTGGCGGCATCGCCGACAATGGACCAGCGGCTGGAAAGCCCGAGGTAGGCCCGGAAGACAAGTGCCATCTTGTGGTGGGGTTCGGCCTCGGCTCGGGTGACTTGTTCGGGGTCACGTTCCATCCAGAACTCGCGGGTGGAGTCCCAGCTCTCGGCCACTGTCGCGTCGAGTATCTTTTCCAGTTCAGCGGTCTCGGCCTCGGGCATGGCGTCCAAGGATTCATAGGCCCGGTAGAAGTCATAAAGCTTCTTGGCCCGAGGAGCAAACATGGTGCCCCGCTTCAAGACCTGGAGATCAACCCCAAGTTCGAACATGTCGGCGGCAGGAGCCATGGTGACATCGGCCAGTCCAGCGTTAGCCAGCATCTCTTTTCCGTCATCGGCCAGGCCAGACTCGACGCAGGCTTCGTTGACGGTTCCGGTCAGGACATAGGACGCGCCAAGGGCAAAGGCGGAGGCAACCGCCTGTGGCGAACCAATTCCACCAGCTGCACCCAAGCGAATGGGGCGGGTGTAGCCCCGCTCGGCCACGATCTCGTCACGAACAGCTTGGATGGTGGAGAACAAGGGAGCCAAGGGCCGATTGTCGGTATGGCCGCCACTGTCGCTTTCGACCGTGTAGTCCTCAGCGACGGGGAGCAGGAGGGCAAGCTCGCCCTCTTCGGCGCTGAGTTTCCCGTCAGCAACCAGGCCATCCAGCATGGCTTTTGGTGCGGGATTCATGAAATGGCGAGCAACCTCGGGTCGGGAGATTTTGGCGAACACCATGTTTGGTCGCTGGATGAGACCATCGCCGTCGCGGTAGATGCCGTGATAGGCGTAGCGAACAATGGCCGGGGTGAGGGCCATGTACGCGGCAGCAGAGACCTTGCGCACACCCTGCTCGATATAGAGGTCAGCGGCTGCTTCTTCTAGGGCAGGCTCGTTAGGCGAATGGATGAGATTGCAGCCCCAAGGTGCACCATTGTGTCCAAGGGTGCTGATCAGTTCTTCGACCGCAACCTTGATGCGCTCAAGGCCGAGGCCACCAGCGCCAAAGAAACCAAGGCAGCCATTCTTGGCCATTTCAACAACCAAGCGAGTGGTAGCAATACCGTTTGCCATGGCCCCAGCTACATAGGGGAAGCGGGTTCCGTGAGCTTCACCGAAGCTACGGTCACCCAACCACTCTGGATACATGGCCGGTAGAACAGCAGTGACCGGCCAGGACCGCGTGATGCTCTGATCCGGTTCTTCGGTGGTGATTTCTCCACCAGTGGCGAGACCAAGTTGACCCGTTGCTGGGTCAAGGATGATGGAAACTGTCTCGCGGATTTGCTGGGTCACCGAAGCAATGGCTTGAGCGGTGAACGCTGGAGGGTTTGAGCCGCTCCAAAAGGCAATGGGCTTCATCTGAGCCCGCCTAAGTCCGAGTCCGTGCGCAACGCTCCGCAAACCGGTCGATCAGCAACGGTCGCCCGACCAGATTCGTTCTGGAACTGTGGCCGCGAGAGCAACAGTCCAGACAGTATGGAGTTCAGCGTGGAGTCTTGGAGCATTCGATCCTTCTCGGCAGAGTCACGGGTCTAGGAATCCTACAGACCGCAGGCCGAAGTAGGCCATCGGGCCCATCACTTCCCCCACTTTGGGGAATGAGGACGGGGATATCCCCGATCGGAGTTTGTTGCCGGGCCTGCATCCTGATCAGGCGAGCAGCAGAAAGCTGGCGTTTATGGAGGCGTAGAAGCAATGTCGAGTCAGATTCGATCCAAACTACGAGGATTGGCGTCAGCCGCCATCTTCGTATCCGCTGGCTTGGCTAGTACCCCCAATCCCGCATCTGCGGCCACTGTCATTGCGGTCACCGCGGCCGATGACTCAATCAACCCCAACGATGGTGTTACCAGCCTGCGAGAAGCCTTTTCCATCGCCAACAGCGACGGCCAGGACTCCATCATCTCGCTACAACCCGCTACGAACTACACGCTGGATGCCTGTCTCTCTGGCGCGGTCGCCCATACAGCCACAGATGACTTGAAGATTGAAGGCAACGGAGCCTCGATCCGACAGACCTGCCCAGACAGTCGTATCGTCACCAACACCGAGTCAGCCTCAACCCTCACCCTTCAAGATCTGTCCCTCACCAAGGACGGGTATCCCTCACAGGCCATGATTGGGGCGGCAATCTCGGTTGACGGCCCCCTGTCGCTGTTGAACGTCCAGATCCATGATGTGCAATCCGGTCCGGCCAACGGCAACACCAGTTCCATCATCTATGGCGGAGACCAATTCGGGGAAGACAGTCGACCAAACGTTGAGATCATCGGTGGCGAATACACCAGGAATCGGGGGGACGTTGTTTTTCAATCCGGCGGAGGACTAACCATTTCGGGCCAGGCTCGCATCCGCGACAATCGGGGATGGGGAATCCGCATGGTCGACGGCTCACCGGTGTCGATCACTGACTCTGCTTTCGTGGGCAATAGCCACGGAGGCATAGCGACTACTGGAAATGGCTGGACCAGCTTGCACATCAGCAACTCGACGATCGCCGACAACGGCGGCACCGGAGTCACCTGCTCGATGTGCAACGAGGTTCACATCGACAACGTCACCCTCAAGAACAACGGCACCAACCACGCAATTCGGGGCGGAGGTGTTTTGATTACCACCAACGACCACGCAACAACTCACAGCTTCCGCTTCCTGAACAGCCGGATCGAAGGCAATTACTCCAATCGGGCCGGCGGCGGCGTGAGACTCGAGTACGTCGAGGCCGGCGGATTGCCCATAACTGCCCCGGTAGCGACCTTTGACAATACGGTTGTCGCCAACAATCAAACTGCCAACAACTTTGGCACCAGCGGTGCTGGTATCTATGCCGAGTCCATCAGCGTTGCGATCATCAATGGATCATCCATCCGAGCCAACCGCGTGGGCGAAGGCAAGACAACGTGGGCCATCGACGGTGGCGGAGTGCACGTCGGCCTCAACGCCAAAGGAGATCTCCGCCCTGGACTCACCGTTCTCGATTCCGAGATCATCAGCAACCACGCCAGCGGACGAGGCGGCGGAATCTCTGTTCTATCCGAAGGCAGGGTCGAGATCGAACGAAGCTTGATCGCCAACAATGCGGCCGACAGTGGTGGAGGAATCGCCGCTTCCGGAGCTTCGCTACATATTGATCAGGCCCATATTGCCGACAATACGGCCAGTGTCGGCGGCGGCATCGCCATCCAGGAGTACGCATTCTTTGCTCCGGGGTGGTTGGAGATTGACAACACGACCCTGAGTGGAAACATTGCCTCGTCTCCCTACAGCGGTGGTGGTGGCCTGTTTGTCAATGTTGGGGATGGAGGAGTCAACGCTTACATCCGGACTTCAACGTTCACGAACAACTCGGCGGGACGGTACGGGGGCGGAGTCATGACTATGCAGCATTCATCCGCAACCCTTCGCTTCGTCACCATGACCGACAATGCCGCCCCCTACGGAGCCAACGTGTCCATTGCCGCTCGACCGCTCCGAGTCGAAGCAACGGTACTCACATCACCCCTTGGAGGGTCCAACTGCGATCTGGCGAGGGCAACAACATCCGACGGTGACAGCTTCGCCACCGATACAAGCTGCGACCTTTCGACCAGTGATGCGGTGATGTTGACTTTGACCGCCACTCGTCAAGCCGAACTTCACGGGCCCTTGGCTAACAATGGCGGCTTTGCCCCTACACGGATGCCGGTCGCGTCCACCCCATTCGGTGGGATGATCCCCAACAGCCAATGCCAAGGGCGCACGGATGAGCGTGGTGTGAGTCGGCCCCAGGGGAACGGTTGTGAGCCAGGCGCAGTTGAGATCGAGCTCCACACCTGCGTTAACCCATTCTCGGTCCCGAGTTGGACCAAACCCACCAAACTCCCGGTAACCATTCCCACAGACTTTCCCCAGCGGCGTCCGTTCGGCGGATTCGGTTTCGGACAACAGCCCATCACTCCGATCCTCCTACCTAGCTGCGCTCGATAGCACCAGCCTCCAAAGGACATGAGTTTGAGGAATGAGTTGCTGTCTGCGATGGTTTCAGTGACTCGAACCCAAGACCGTGACTGGACACCTCAATGAACGACAGCACCGAAATCCGCTATCTGACACCTTCAGAAGAATCCTTCATGGCTGTACTCAGCCAAGGCATCGAAGGACCGGTAACCATGTTGAACCTGCTGCGGTTCAACGCCGTAGCTGACTATTCCAAATCACCTGAGCTCGCTCCCGATGAGCCGATCACTGGCAAGGCTGCCTACCGGCGATACATCGAGGCCGCCTCGGTCGTCGTCGCTAGTGCTGGTGGCGAAGTCTCACTGCTCGGTGTTGGCGGCGCATTCATCATCGGGCCATTGGACGAGAGTTGGGATGTGGTCCTCATTGTCAAACAGGAAAGCCTGGAAGCGTTCGGGAAGTTCACCAGCGACCCCGCGTACATCGCTGTTGCTGGACACCGGACAGCGGCATTGGCCGACTCGCGCATCCTGCCCATCGTCGAGGGTGACCTCGATGCCGCCTTCGGATCAGCCGACGCTGCTCCCGAATAGATGGCCAAGAACAAGCCAACTCCAGCGAAGCTGACGCAAGTCGCCTTCCTTCGTGCCATCAATGTCGGTGGGCATCGAGTCACCAATGACGAGTTGGCTGGCGTCGTTGTCAATATTGGCTTCGCTGCGGTGACCCCGTATCAAGCCAGCGGAAACCTCTTGCTCGGTGACTCCCCCGCCTCAATCTCCAGTCACAAATCAGATAGCGACCGGGTCGCCACCGAAGAGGCAATCGCGGAGGCTTTGGAAGCTGCCTTTGGCTACGCCGTGCCAACCATGATTCGCACGGCCAACGAGGTGGCAGCGATCGCGCTGGCAACTCCGTTTACACCAGAGGTCTTGGCCGAGACCAGCGGCAAGGTCCAGGTGATGCTCTTCAGGACAGAGCTGACCGAGGAGCAACAGGAGACTGTTCTCGCAATCGCCACACCCGATGACCGAATCGCGGTTGATGGGACCGAGGTGTACTGGCTCCCAACTGAAGGCATCAGCACCAGCACCGTCAAGATCGACACCCTCAACCGGGCCATTGGCCCCCTTACGATCCGAACTCAGGGCACCATTGCTCGCATCGCCAAGAAGTTGGAAAGCTGAGGCGCCTCTCTCGGTACGTGTGTCTTTAGTTACTTCCAGGAGTACCAGTCCCCACCCACAGAACGAAAGCTGTACTTGACTTCTTGCTCAGGCGTAGGCCCGTCAGGAAGATAGGCAAAGCCGGCATGAACGGTAAGGAATTCGTCGTATCCCTGGGTCTGAAAGAAGTACTCGCCATCCTCGCGTCTGGCTGCCTGGACATCAAAGAACCCGACCCGAGGAGAGGGATCCAAGAACTCTGCCGAAGAGCGATCGAATGCTTCGACCTGTTGCTCGAACGCCCCCCGGGACATGGAAAAACGCACAAAGGTTAGCGATCCTGTCGCTGCAACCGAAATTGCCAAAACAACGAGTCCAGGAGCGAAGAACCAACCCCTGGTCTCATCCTTCACTCCAGATCCGATCCAGCCGACCAAGCGAATGAGCCACCATGCATCTAGGGGAAGCAACAGGAACACGACGGCGAACATGGTCACGGCATCCAAACCAGCCGCCGAAGAACTCCCGGCAAGAAAGGCAACTGTGACTCCGAGACAGAGGGCGTGGAATCCAACTGATAGGCGCCCGCCCCAAAAACGAACGTGGGACTCGCGCCGTCTGAACAGCCTGCGGACGAAGTTCATGGGTGCGATATCGCGCCTAGTTGAGGTCTAGAACGGTCTCGAGGGCCTCGTCCACTGACCAAAGTTCGTCGGGCTGAAGGTGTCCTTTGAAATCGCCAAGTCGAGTGGCATCGACTGCTGTTGTTTGTTCCGCGAGCACTCGAGTCTTCTGACCGTCCATCTCCAACTCAGGCCGGAACGAGGCTGGCCTTGCACTGGTAGAAGTCGGTGCGATGAGGATGGTTGAGCGGGGCAAAAAGCTATCGGCTTGAACAATGACAGCGTAACGTTTTCCGTATTGTTCGTTTCCCGTTCGCTTGGGGAGACGAATGGAATAGATATCGCCTCTACGCACCGAGATCCTCCATCAGACGAGCAACCTCAAGCATCTCTGCTCGGTCCTGCTCGTCTGCCTCAAGGTCCGCTACTTCAGCTGCCAGCTTCTGTTTGTCATCCAAGCGACCCGCCTCCCGGACGAGGGCTGACCGAATGGCCTCAGAACGGCTGAGGCCCTGGGCTTCTAGCCTGGTAAGGGCGCGTAGCGCTGCGTCGTCGAGTCTTACAGAGATTGCTTGAGCCATACCAGAATGTATCACATATCGTCATACATTGGAAGAGAGAACGTGATCAGTGGACGCGGAAGTCTTGGCCGAAAGTTCAATGCTGTCTGGGGGCCATCAAGGGCATTCTCAGGGTCATCGGATTAGGTTGACCAGGAAGAAAGTAAGAGGCAAACAATGAACTCCACCTGGCGGCAGCGCCTCTCGACTCTGGCCTTTGTCGCCACCTTCATCCTGACATTCCTGGCCGGGCCTTCGCTCTACGTCTCATCGGTGATTGAGGATGAAGACGCCTTCGTCTCGGTGGCCGACCAGGTCTTTGCCCATCCGGCAATCCGAACACTGGTCGCCGAGCAAGCAACCACAATCACCATCGATGCTCTGGAAGCCGACGAGGCGCTGGCCGAAGCACTGCCTGAACAGGTTCGCACTTTCGCTGTTCCCCTCACCCAGATTGCAACCACCCAACTCACTGGCGCCGCCTTCAAGCTGTTGGACACTGAGGTAGCGGTCGAAGTTCGGGACACCGCCTTGCGGGAGGTTCACAGCCAGATCACCGCCGAGACTGATGAAGTCGTCCTTGACCTACGGGCTGTGCTGGTGCGCACCAGTCGGGAGATCGGCGGACCAACCATCGGTGCCGGCGTCGCCAAGTTCGTATCCGGCAAGGACACCGGCCGCTTCACCCTGGCCGAGGCCGGAAGTTCCAACGCCAACCTGATTGGCGCCATTCGTCTTGTCCCCACCCTCGGATTCATGGTCGCCTTTGCCGCCTTGGGGGCTTTGATCGCTGGAATTGTCCTGGCTCCTGATCGGCGGCGAGGCCTGGTTGTCGGCGGGCTGTCCCTAGCAGCAGGAGCGGCCGTGTCGACCGTGTTGATCGCCATCGTATTGTTCGCTGTCCTGGGAATCGTTGCTGGAGGATCACCCGCGGGCATCGCAGTGGCCGAGGTCATCAGTGGGGACTTTGCCCAGCAACAACGAGGCGTACTCATCAACGGTGTACTTCTGGCAACCATCGGCCTGGTCCTGGGTGACCGAGCCTCCGCCGTCGCGCTACGGACTCTTCCCGCCAATCTGTGGCATCGCCGCCCGGGAACGCCCCAAACCATCGCCACGATCATCAACGACAACCCGCCTCTGGCCCGCGCAGCGGTGTGGTTAGCAGGGCTGTTCACCCTGGTCTTGTGGTCGACGCCGACGACCCGGGTGTTCGTCACCATCCTGATCTTGACCGTGCTCGGCCAGGCCGGAGTCTGGTTGGTAAGTAACGCTGGTCGGGTCGCTGGCCTGTGGCGACAACGCCTTGGCTTGGAACTCGACCCACCAGCCTCGCCAGAAAGAGCAACGAATCGTCTGCGGGTGAACGTAGCCGTACTGTTCGCCGTCCTGCTTCTGCTCTGGCCTGCCTGGGACCGAGCAATGGTGGTTATTCTCCTTTCCCTTGCAGCCCTCGCTCTGGCACTGATCGATCTGCCACAAGCACGGCAACTGGCCCGCTCCAACCGGGTTGTGACCGGCACTGCTGTCACCAAAGAAGAGGGAAGGCTGAGCCGCCGCTACGTCATTGCCGGAGCCGTCGCCACCATTGCTGCGGTGTTGGGAATCGTGTCCACCACCGGCTCCGCTGACCGGGCCGAGGCTGCCACTGGCTGCAATGGCCATATCGAACTATGTGACCGAACCGTGGATGACGTGGTCTTTGCCGGTTCTCACAACTCGATGTCCTCCACTGATCTTGGCTGGGAGCTCGCCATGCAAACCGGTGACATCGTCACCCAGCTGGACACGGGTATTCGCGCTCTTCTCATCGATGCCCTCTACTGGGAAAAGAGTGGCGCCATCGAAGGCGGCGAGGATGCCGCAGCCTCCTCCGTCATCGAAGCCGCCCTCAGCGAAGACGAACCCAAGCCCGGTACCTGGCTGTGTCACGGCTTCTGCGCCCTCGGTGCCACCGACTTGACGGGCGGCCTCACCGATATTTCTCTCTGGCTGCAGTCCAACCCGCGAGAGGTCCTGCTCATCGTGGTCCAGGATGAGATCAGTCCAGAGGATCTGACTGCTGCCTTCGAAACCAGCGGCTTGCGTGACATGGCCTATGTCCACAAAACCGGGACTGCGTTTCCGACCCTGGGTGAGCTCATTGATTCTGGTCAACGGGTCTTGATCTACGGCGAGAACAATGGTGAGCCGAACACCTGGTTCCAGAATGCCTGGGCCAGCGATTTCACCGAGACCCCCTACACCTTCGCCCTCCGTAGCGAGTTCTCTTGTGCCCCCAATCGAGGAGAAGACGACAACTCGCTGTTCTTGATCAATCACTGGCTGACTACCGGTGTCCCTGTTCGGGAGGCGGCAGCCGTGGTGAACAGTCACGATGCCCTGCTCAAGCGAGTCGAAGCATGCCAAACCGAACGAGGGCGACTACCGACCGTGTTGGCCACCGATTTCGTGCAGACCGGCGATCTTATTCAGGTCGTCAACGAGCTCAACGGAATCACCAACTAGACAACTGCCTACCTACGCCCTTTCCTCTGACGCCTGTCAGCGGCAACAGCATTCCTCACTCTCAGAAATCGGAAAATCAGCAATGAATACAAACGGACAGATCGAACCCGACAGGGTTGGCTCCGCAGGCAGCTCAGCCCTCGACCGACTCGGCAAGGTATTGGACACACCCCCCAAGGTGATGGCCTTGTATGTTGTTTCCCTCGTCATTCTGGGGACCGGTCTAGCAATGAACCCGGCAAAGTACAGCGACACCGATTTTGCCGCCAAGTATTTGTGGACCGAACTGATCCTCACCGTCCTGTTTGCTGGTGTGAGCTTCCTCATGCTCCAGCCCAGCCAGATTGGGTTGCGCCCACCCCAACTCAAAGCCTCCATCTGGGTCTTGGCTCCCATTGCGGCAGTAGTCGTTGTCGGGATTTCCACCGGCTTGACGTGGGCCAGCCTGCCCGATGGAGCCAATGTCGATACCAGCATCCTCTTCCAAACCTTTCTGACCACCATGCTGGTCGGCTTCACCGAGGAGTGGATGTATCGGGGTCTCCTACTCGTTGTCTTCACTCGCCTGCTCGGATTCAATCGCGGGGTGGTTCTCGCTGCTGTGGCTTTTGGACTGCTACATGCACTCAACGTTTTGGGTGGTCAGAGCACCCCTGCTGTCGCTGGCCAAGTGGGCAACACCACCTTGCTTGGGTTCATGTTTATCGGCCTCGTGATCGCCACCCGGTCTCTTTGGCTGGCCATTGTGCTTCATGGCCTCTATGACTTCTTCCTGTTCGCTGATGGTCTATTCGTTGACGCCGGCGCTACCAAATCACCCATCACCCTCCTTGGAGTAGCCATCTTCCTAATCACGGCCATTGGCTTCATCTTGACCTTACGCAAACGAGCGACCGCGGAGATCTTCGAGCCCGAAATGCTCTGACCGAGGCCTTCGCCAAACTCAACGATCTTGCCATTCCGACATCCGGAGTCCTGGCACTGTCATTGCGGTTAGCCAAGATGGGTCCATGGCTATTTGTAACCGACGGTTCATCGCGGCGAACCGTAGGTCGTCATACCCGAAAGCTCAAGAAGACTCACCCGGTGTGACGAGATTGATTGCATGAAGAATTGTCCAATCTTGACGTGGGGACATGAACAACTCGACTCGGTCTGATCCAGTTTCACAAGTCGCGGCTGGACCCGGGGATCGCTCACGGTCGACGACTCCGGCCAATTTGTGGCGGGTGATCATCAGCTGCGAGGACAGCCATCGATTCGATCCCAAGATTGTCACCGCTCTTCAAGAAACAATCGGATTAAGCAAGCGACAGGCCTACCGGCTGACCATCGGCATAGCCCGCAGTTCTGGCGAACTATGCCTTGCCGATGGCATGACTCAGACACAGGCGGTACGGGTGGTCGAGGCATTGCAAGTTGGACAGTTCGGAGTTCGCTGCGAGGCAACTGAGCATGCCCGATCGATGAAGGTCGCCACTCCTCCGACACTCATCGGCACCCTCAGGCTCCGATGGTCTGGTTCTCCAGGTACAAGCTGGCATTGATCCAGGATGGATCGAAGGAGGGCATCATGAGCTCGGCTCCATCGACAGTCGTCTGGACCGATTCTTTCTCCGCGAAGAAGCAGATGAGGCTGGCCAGTTTGGAAGCGTTCGGCACTGGCCGTTGATAGCCCCAGGCCACGTTAGGAACATTGTCCTGACCGGGCACTGCCAGGTTCCACCACTTCGCTTGCCCCTTGTAGCCACAGGATGATTGGGTGTCGGATGACTGTAGAAGACCGAGGTTGATGTCGGCCCGCGGGATGTACCAGCGCCCGGGGAGGCCCGTTTCGGTCACCAGTCGGGGCCGGTCGGTGGCGGCCACCAATGTGCCATTGATCGTGACTTCGACGTGCCTGCTGGACTCGATCACGTCGATCCGAACATAAGGGTCACGGACGTGCACGAAGAGTTGCTCTTCTTCTTCGAACCAGGCGTCCATGGCTTTGAAGTCGAAACGAACCAGCTCGGCGGCAGGTCCGTCGACGAAACGCTGTCCAATGATCACTCCGTCTCGGCTGATGGTTTGGAAAGCTCCCAGTTCGGAGGCCAGATTGGCATCGATTACCTTGCCGTCACCCATGGTTGCTGCCGGGGCTGCTCCACGGCTCGTTGTTTCCGGATCAACGATGACGTCAGAACCGGCAGCCAACTTGTCCCAATCAACATCTGCTCGGCCGGTACGTAATACTCCGGGTGTCGGCCTTCGAGGTAGACCAGGCTTGGCATCGAAGGTGTCCACCACCGTGTTCTCGCCCTAATGGGCTGGTTCCGAGCATTGCTCGAACCCGGTAGGGACTCTGTTCGATTCGAAGGCGTGGCATCGTGTCTCCAATTTGTTGTTCTGGTCCATATCAGAACCTCCGAACCGTGCCGTAGATTCCAATAGGCTTGAAGGTTTCGCTAGGCTCCAGCGACATGTCGACTGTGCGTATCCCTCATTGGTTTCAGGGACCAACCGGATCAGGCCAGGGTGGCTGGACCACTGCTCGTTTCATCGACATCATCGGCCAGCCCGCAACCGTTGCCATCCGCGCACCCATCCCCTTAAACACCGATCTGACCGTCGTCAGTCTTGGCTCTGAGTCGGGGCAGGAGCGTTGGCACCTCGTCGACACCACAACGAGCGATACCGGCACCAACGACCCCACTGTCATCATGGAAGCCGAGCGCTGGGATCCAGACTTCGACTCGACCAGTGCCATCTCGATCGAAGAAGCGAAGGCAGCTCGCCAGCAGTTTCCGGTTAGCGATGCTGACCATCCAGTCCCCCACTGTTTCTCTTGCGGGACGCAACACGACTCAATGGGGGTGCAGGCCGGATCGCTCCCCGACGGTCGCTACGCCACCGACTGGAAAGCCCCGGACTGGGCCGTCGGAATCGATGGCTCCGTTGATGGGGCTGTACTTTGGGCTGCCCTTGATTGCACCGCAGCATGGTATGTCGGGTATGAGGGAGGCAAGCGTCCTGCCTTCACGGTGCAATATGCTGTCGAGGTTTCCGAGGCGGTCAAGCCGGATGAGACCTATGCCCTGGTTGGTTGGGGCACAACACCAGGCTGGGACGGCCGCAAGCGTGCTGGCGCATCAGCCGCGTTCACCGGCGACGGCGTGTGCATTGCCCGAAGCCGTTCACTGTGGGTCGCCATCCAATAGGCGACTGGTTACGTCGTTCAATTAGGGTGACCGGATGGACCCGATTATTGCCCGTAAAACCTGGCGAACTCTTGAGCCGATGCATGGACTCATCTACTTCGCCCCGGAAGCACATGCCGCCTTTGCCGACCTTGGCTTAAGCGAACGGGCTGGCTACTTTGCTTCACGTTCGGCCGCCATGGGCCAAGCCAGTGACGAGCTCATCATCGCCACCTTCTTCAACTTCAACCCTGCTGTTGTGCGCCAGTCAATGGCAGGCGTTTGGGACAAGGTTTCACCGGAGTCCATCCTGGAAGCACGACACCTCGCTGCTGCTCAAGCAATCGAACGAGCGATTGGCGGAGCCGTCCGTAGCGACGAGATTGCCGAAGCAGCCGACCTTGCCCGCAGGGCAGCCGAAACAGCATGTGAGCACCCCGAAGGTCGGCCGCTATTCGCCGCCCACGCCAGCCTCGACTGGCCGAGCGAACCTCATCAGGTCCTGTTCCACGCCCAAATGTTGTTGCGGGAGTTTCGCGGCGACGGACATATTGCGCTCCTGGTTAGTGAAGGGATCACGGGCATCCAGTCCCTCCTTCTACACGGTGCAATGGGAACCATCGCACCATCGATCTTGCAGGCAACTCGTGGTTGGGACGACAGCGCGTGGGCCGCCGCCATCACCGATCTTGCAAGCCGAGGACTCGTGGATTCTGACGGCAGCTTCACCACTGACGGACGCAGCCTTCGCGACAGCATTGAAGACCGGACCGATTTGTTGGCGCTACTTCCCTATGAGACCTTGGGAGAAGCCGACTGCAAGAAGCTGCGAGCGCTCGTTCGACCACACGCCAAAAACATCGCTGCGAGCATGTTCCCTGTCGATCTGTAGCCAATCCCTGACAGGATGATTTAGAGAGACAACCCGAAACACTCGAAGGTGCCGATGGCTTGCAGCTCTTCCAAGCTGATGACAGCGCCATCACTTGGAAACTCGGTGAAGGCATAACCGTTCAGGTTGTAAGGAGTGAAACCGCCCTCAAAGAATGGGTTGCCATTCGCGTCTTCACCAGCCAGCTCAAAGGTGTATTGCTGAACCAGACCAACCGAGCAATGCACACCCGAGAAGTTGGCGACGCTGGCTCCGCTCAAGAACATGATCGGTGAGCCGTTCTCATTGCTCAGCCGCTCAATCCCACAGCCATCGGTCCGGGCGAATCCAATGAGGGTGGAGTAGGCACCGCCGGTCATAGAGAACACAATGTCCTCGCTCGCACCACCCCGGAATGGGGCGCCACCAACGACACGCACTCCGTCAAATGTTTCTGCCTCAACCACCGGCATAGAGGTGTACCGATTGCCCGCGAATTCAACGACAATCATCCAAACAAGACCGAACTTGCTGGCATAGACGGTCTCGTCGACGCCGTCACCATCAACATCGATGCCGACTTGGTGGCCTACTTCACCGATCGGTGGCTTGCCCGCTGAGCAAGCCGTCGGCAAAGGCGGCGGTAAAGTCGGACGCAGTGAGGTTGAAGTCGGACGCGGCGCTGTCGTAGTCGTAGTCCCAGTCGTTATTGGCGGAGCTGTTGTGATGGAGACTGAGCCTGAAGAGGAATCGGTCGAGCTGGTTGCCAAATCGATTGTTATCGATGATGGAAGCGAAATCGTCGTTTCCAACTCGAAGCCAAGGGTGCCACTGGTAACGGTGCCCGGTCCGTCAACTCCCGGCCTGTAGGCCGCGTCGTCAGATCCTCCTGGGCCACAGGCCGCGACGGCCAGAACGCTGGCAAGCAGGGCAATGCTGATTCTGCTTCTCATGATTCAATCCCTCCAGATTGCAGCCACCCGACTCAGCAGAGTCCAGAAACCGTCCTTACCTAATCGGCACGTCTGACTGCATCTTAAGCCACCTTCGGATCCGCATGCTGGCACCACCTTCGCTGGAACCCTTACTGGTCCAAGGAATGACGGGGATTACCCCGATTCTGGGATACGGCGATTTTCTTACCGTGCAGCTATGGCACTCGTCCTCAACCCGACCTTCGATTGCACAGCACCCAGCGTGCAAATCCCTCGCAGCCACCCCATCTATGGAGTGCGACCTACCCTGCGAGGCCGATTTCACCAGATCGGCAGTCTTCTGTCCCTCCCACTCGGCCTGTACCTGGTTCTTGATGTCGCCCGTCCGGACGCCCGCATCGAAGTTCTGATCTACGCACTGTCATCCAGCCTCATGTTCATCACCAGCGCCAGCTACCACCGACTGGCTCAAAGTGTCCTGGCCCGGTTCTGGATGCGACGCCTGGATCACTCCATGATCTTCATCCACATTGCCGGAGCAACTACGCCAATCGCCCTCCTGGGAGCCGGTGGAGCTCGTGGCAAGATCCTCCTAGCCATCTCCTGGGGCGGCGCCCTGATCGGAACCGCTCTGAAGATGACACGACTGACAGCCGACCACGATCCATGTTCCTGGTTCTTTCCATTCCTCGGCTTCTTACCCCTGCTGACCATTCCTCGACTGGTGACCACGGTGGGTGTCACCAGCGCCCTGCTTCTTGCTGGCTCTGGCCTGATGTATGTCGCTGGGGCAACCGTGTTCGCCCGAAAGTCACCAGACCCCGTGCCCCGAGTCTTCGGGTATCACGAGGTCTGGCATGTCTTCACTCTGGCGGCCGGGGCCTGTCAGTTCCTGGTCACAGTCCAACTTGCCAGCTGAACAAGCCGCTCGTTGAACTTGACGGTCACACATCCCGCCGGTTGAAGAGACCAATACTGGCGGCGCTCAACCCGGCCAACATCACAGTGAGGGTCAACAAGGCCGTGGAGTTACTGAGTTCACCAACCGCCGAAGCATCCTCAATCCATCCAGCGACCTGATTGGTTACCGCCGCTGGTGTGTACTTACCGAACCTTGGGATGAGGGTGAGTAGTTGTCCAAAGATGGACATGATCCCCATGGTGGTGATGATGGCGTAAGTGTTGCTTCGAGTAACAATGCTGAGCCCGAAACCAATGAGAAAGGTCACAAACGATGGGAAGCCAACAGCCACGGTTGAGCGGAGTAGTCCGGTGTAGTCCAGGCTTGGCCCATTGACGGCGGCGCTGGCAGCAGAGCCACCGATACCAATGGCGGCGACCACGGCCAACCCAGTGATGGCGACCACGCTGCCAACAGCAAGTTTTGCCGCCAACAGATGTGACCGACGAGCATCGGTCGCTAGCACTCGCCGGAGGGTGCCTTGTTTGTATTCGTTGCCGACGATCCATGAGCCAAACACAGCAGCCAGAATGGATCCGGTAACAAAGTAGACCCCGAACATCACGTCCAGGTAGGCAGAAGGGTCGGTTGATGGACGGAACAGGAAATACACCGGCCCAATCAATACGAAGACCGAGTACAAAGCGGCCAGCACCATGGGGGTGCGGTGGTGACGGATCTTGAACAGTTCAGTGCGAATCATGATTGGCTTCCTTGCAGGTCCAGCTGGTTGAGGGGTGGGATAGTGGACACGTCCTGGGCCACGGGTTGGGTACTCACCAGGTCGAGGAATGCGTCCTCAAGTGAGACGGTCGGTTTGGCGATTTCGGAGGCGTAGATCCCGGCGTCAACCAGGAATCGGTTGATCATGTCGCCAGCAATGTCAGCAGGTGGAGAGATCAGCAATGCTGTTGGCCCGGCGGTGTCGACTCGGTGGCCAAGCTTGGTGAAGAGTTCCCGTGCTCGTTCCATTTCAATCTCGGCAAGGGAGATACGGAACACGTGGCTGGTGCTGGACCCAAGAATCTCGTCCACGGTTCCTTGCGTGACTAGGCGACCGTTGGCCAGGATGATCAACCGGTCACAGGCTTGTTGCACTTCGGCCAGCTGATGAGAGGAGACCAGAACCGTTGTCCCGTTCTCGGGCAGACGACGGAGAAGCTTGCGAATATCGATGATTCCCATTGGGTCGAGACCGTTCGCTGGCTCATCCAATAGGACAAGCTCGGGGTTGCCGATGAGGCTGATGCCGATGCCGAGTCGCTGCTTCATGCCAAGGGAGTAGGCCCGAGGCCGGTCATCAGCACGGTCAACAAGATCGACGAGTTGGAGGATCTCGTCAATCTGTTGCTCATCGACGCGGCCGGTGACCGCGAGGGACTGGTAACGAAGGTTCTGGCGGGCCGTCATCCGGTCATAGATGGGTGGTTCTTCAATCATTGAACCGACCCGCTTAAGCACTGATCCCCAGCCCGAGGCACCGACTTGGGCATCTAACAGCTGGATGTCACCGCCGGTTGGCTTGACCAAGCCGAGCAACATCTTGAGGGTGGTGGTCTTGCCTGCCCCGTTGGGACCGATGAGACCGACGACTCCGCCCAAAGGAATGGAGAAACTGAGGTCATCGACCGCAATATGGTCGCCGTAGCGTTTGGATAGGTGCAGGACTTCCGCTGAGTTCTTCATACGAACAATAATCGCCGACCCAATCGAGCCTGCCATTGGCCGAAGGACTGGATTCTGTACTAGCCAAAAGACCAATGCCGAGAAGCCGGAAGGTCCGTAAATTCCCTGGGAGATTGGCTGGGTTCATGGGCGTACGCTTTAGCCAAAGACTTCAAGGATCCAACCCCGGCTAGAACCGCCGTGCCGCCCAGACAAGTAGATGCCCCATTGATCACCATCAGGAACCTGATACGAGAACAAATTCGCAATCTTTCCGTGCACGGCCTCGTGCCCGGCCCCAAACGGCTGGACTGGCTATGGGTCCTGGTTTTTGGTGCCTTTGCTCTCGTCGAACTTGTCTTCGACGGGGGCCCATGGCTCATCGCTCAGGCTCTTGCCGGGATCGCCGTCATCGCGGTCCTTCCTTGGCGACGACGCTTCGCCCTCCCCATTATTCTGTGCATCAGCGCAAGTTTTCTGATCATCGAACTTGCTGCCGCCTCCAAGGATGTCGACTTCGGAGTACTCGATGCAATCGGAATTCCGCTGGCCATGATCGCCTATGCACTCTTTCGATGGTCGACCCTTGAACAGGTACTCATCGGAGCCGCTGCTGCATTCATCGCGATGATGGCCGGATCCGTAGCTCTAGGTGATGGTCTGCTGACTCCCCTGCCAGGCATGATTGTGTGGGTTGCCCTGGCAGCTCTGGCGATGGCCATGCGGTATCGGGCCAGCCTCCTGGCAGAGCAGCGAAACCAGGTGCGACTGGTGGAACGCCACGACCTAGCTCGCGAGCTCCACGACACCGTCGCTCACCATGTGTCGGCTATCGCGGTGCAAGCCCAAGCAGCTCAGTACATCTCTGCCACTAACCCAGAGGCCGCCACCGAGGCGATGAGAAACGTTGAGCAGTTGGCCAACCGAACCATCGAAGAGATGCGTCACATGGTCGGAATCTTGCGAAGTGACGACGGTGATGCCCGCAGTGTTCCCCCCAGCAGTCTCCGCGAACTCGCCGACGACGCCTCAACCCCAATCGTCAATGCGCAGGGCGATCTCGATCTCGGTTCCCTTCCCAGTCCAGTGGCAGCCGCTCTTTATCGCATTGCCCAAGAATCTGTTACCAACGCCCGGCGCCACAACCGCGACGTCACCTTCATCGATGTCGCCGCCAGCCGTCAGGATGGTCGCATCGAATTGACAATCATCAATGATGGCTCCCCAACTACCCGCAACAGTGGAAGCGGGTACGGTCTGATCGGTATGCAAGAACGAGTGGCAGCACTAGAAGGAACATTTGAGTCTGGACCACGCTCGGTCAGCGGTTGGCGGACCATGGTCTCGATTCCGCTCAAGGGCAACGTATGAGTATCCGGGTTCTCATTGCCGATGACCAAGATCTAGTTCGGGCTGGCTTCAAGCTGATTCTGGAAAACACCGAAGGCATCGAAGTCGTTGGCGATACCAACAATGGTCGAGACGCCGTCACCAAGGCGCTTCATCTACGACCTGACGTCTGCCTCTTCGATATTCGCATGCCCGAACTCGACGGAATCGAAGCCACCAAGGTTATTGCTGGACCCGACGTTGAGGATCCACTCAATGTGGTGATCATCACCACCTTCGATCTGGATGAATATGTCTACGGGGCGCTCCAAGCCGGAGCAATCGGTTTCCTGCTCAAGAACGCCGGGCCGGAACTCTTGATCCAGGCCATTCGGGCAGCTGCCGAGGGCGACTCGTTGATCTCTCCCAACATCACCACTCGCCTTCTTCGCCACATCAACCATCCGGAACTGACCGGTGGCGCTAACTCCGGTGACACAAAAACCGGGGGCCCCGGCGGCGACCTCACCCCCCGAGAAGAAGAGGTTCTGACCGCAGTCGCAGACGGCCTGACCAATCAGGAAATTGCGGAGAAGCTCTACTTCTCGCTTGGTACCGCCAAGGCCCACGTGGCCAGCATCATGGCCAAGCTCCACGCCCGCAACCGAGTCGAACTGGTCATCTGGGCCTATGAGACAGGCCGCAAGGCTGGCTCGTAGGTTGGGCCTGAGAACGACAGAGACCACCGACCGAAGTCAGTGGCCTCTGATTGAAACCGCCTCTGCTTCTTCACGCTGTTCTGACTAGTTCAAGCCAAGTGGGGGGAAATCATCCCGCAGCAGGGTGGCATAGGCGCTGAACCTGGTCATCCATTGCTGGATCTTGATAGAGGTCTCGCGAATCGACTCTGGCCACTGACCAGTGAAGAGAATTGACACCAGCCCGATGAGGGTGACCAGCAGGCTCACGATTCCCCACAGGATGGAGAGGAGCATGAAGGGGATGAGCAGGAAGATCCGGAGACCAACACTGACTCGGTCACGATCTTCCAGCTGGGCCGGAATGTCGACAACTAACGGGTCACCACCGGGATCTTCTTGGCTGACGTCAAAGGTGAACTCTGGGTAGGACTCCCGCAGGAAGCCGGAATAGGAATGGGCTCGGGCCTGATAGCGAATGCTCATGGCCTGGAAGTCGGCAATGCCCTTCGGGAGCTGGCCAGTGAACATGATGATGAACCAGCTAACGAAGGCTAGAAGCTGGCTGATATTGGAAAGCACATGGGAGATGAAGACATGGGGCAGGGCCAGAATCCACTGGATCAGGGGCCGCCAACGCGTGATCTCCTGAGGGTGATGCAGTTGCAGGGTGACGGGATAAGTAGTCATGATTCTTTCTTGTTGTGGTTTGATTTACTCCAGTATTGGCAGCGCTTCACTCGTTCGATAGTGGTCTTTTAGCTAGACCCGCCAGCCAAAAGTAGTACCCGCTCGGTCATCAAAGAGACCAAGGTCGCGCTCGTGCACTAGGTTCCAGATACCGACAATGAGGAGCCAGAAAGCGATGCAGATTCGACGAGTAGTAACCGGACATGACAGTGACGGCAAGGCAGTCTTCGCCAGCGACGAGCAGGTGGAGTCCATCACACTGGACCTCCTACCCGACACCGAATTCTTCCGACTTTGGGGAAGCGACCAGGTCAGCTCGTTCCCCGATACTGGGTCCCAACCCTCAATGGTTCAGTACTTCCCACCCATTGGCGGATTCCGTTTTGGCCTGTTCACGGTGGCCCCCGACTCGGTCACCCTTCCCGACGATCTAGATTTCGAAGCGGCCCTGGGGGAACTGGAGACAAAGCTTCCCGGCCTCGGATCTCATCTGGAGCCGGAGAATCCGGGCATGCACACCACCGCGACCGTTGACTACGAATTCGTGGTCTCCGGTCGCGTGGTATTAGAACTGGATGACGGCGCGACCCGAGAACTCGGCCCTGGCGACACCATCATCCAGAACGGGACCCGTCACGCCTGGCGCAACCCCTATGACGAGCCGTGTCTGCTTGTTGTTGTTCTCATTGGGGCCGAGCATTCAGCCATGGGCGGCTAGGACCCGGCATCGATTTGCCACGCGGCAAGCCGATGTGAGCTACAGGTCAGGCCAGATCACGGGTGAAGCTGCTTCGATGATCTCGGCCGCAGCCAGGGTGCGATCATCGGCGAAGCGGTCGGCCATGATCTGCACGGCCTTTGGCATGCCGTCGGCCAGACCGGTAGTTACTACTGCCGCTGGCATACCAAGCAGGTTTCCTGGGGTGATCATCCGCATCAGGTCCATGGCCAGTTCGGTGCCACCCTCGGCCACGTCAGCTCCGTGAGGAAATGCCGAGTTGGCCAACACCGGGCTCACCATGATCGGGTAGTCGGCGAAGAAGGCCGACCAAACTCGACCGAGTCGACCAGTTTCGCCGGTGATGACATCAATCGGTACGTCCTGGGCGAAGTCTTCGGTGAAGGTTTTGAGGAAGGACCAGCTTTCGGGGTCCATGATTCCTTCCAGCAACGGAATCAAGAGACCGACGCTGGCACTCAACAAGGCAGCCCAAGTCAGGTTCACTTGTTCTAGCTCGGGTGCTTCAACTTCTTCGACTTCATAGCCCTGCGCCACCAGGGCCGCCCCCGCCTCTCGGACGGCTTCAACGAACTCCGGCTTGACTGGTGCACCGTGCATCGAGGTGATCAAGGCCACCTTTTTGGGGGCAGGTTCTGAGTCGAAAGCCACAGTCACCGAGCGAGGATCGCGAACGTGTTGGCCAGACATGAGCTGCAAGCCCAATCGAACGTCAGCAACAGTGCGAGCCATTGGCCCGTCGGTGGCCATGATGCTGCCAGCCAGGGGCGGATCCAGGGGTTCAATGGTGCCACCCATAGGAACACGGCCATGGGTCGGCTTGATGGACGCAATGCCACAACAGAAGGCAGGATTGCGCAGTGATCCTCCAATATCGTTACCAATGCCCACAGGAGACATGCCAGAAGCAATGGCCGAAGCCTCACCTCCACTGGATCCGCCGGCAGTGATGTCGGGGTGCCACGGATTGCGGGTCAGGCCACGCAGGGGATTGTCAGTCGAAATGCGAAGCCCCATTTCCGGCATATTGGTGCGGCCAATCGGAATGGCACCAGCAGCCCGCATTCGTTCAACGGCGGGAGCATCGGCTGTTGGCATGGCTTCAGCCAGCATGGCCATGCCCGACGTTGTTGGAGTGCCAACCAGGTCGAGGTTCTCTTTCACCGTCATGGGAACGCCATGCAATGCACCAAGCTCTACTCCGGCGACAACCGCAGCGTCAGCCTTGTCGGCCTCAGCCCGAGCTTCGTCAGCTAGGACAACGACCACGGCGTTCAAGTCACCGTTGACGGCCTCAATTCGATCCAGGTGGGCATCAATAATCTCACGACTACTGGCCTGCTTGCTCCGAATCAGCTCCGCTAGCTCAATTGCCGACTTCTGCCACAACACATCACTCATGGGCACTCCCCTAGTCCATCCAGCCCTGTACTCAGCCAGGCTGCTATTCAGTCAGGCTGTGCAGTACAGCAGAAATCAGCTCCCGGCTCCACTCCAGCTCGAGGCGCCGGGCATCCTGACTATCTGATCAAGAGAATCCGACCTGGTTAGAGTCCGGACCAGATGGTTGGGGATGCGGCCTCGATAATGGATGCGGCGGCGAGAATACGATCATCGGCGAATCGATCAGCCATGATCTGCACGGCAAACGGCATGCCATCAATTAGGCCAGTGGGGACCACTCCAGCAGGTAAGCCAAGCAGGTTGGCCGGAGTCGTCATCTGGAGATATTCCAACGTGACCTCAATCTTGCCGCCAGCAATATCAGCCCCATGGGTACAAGCAGGCTTGGGCAGGAGAGGGGTAACGATGATGGGATACTGGGCCAGGAACTCCGACCAGGCCCGCCCAAGGCGGCCAACATTGCCAATCACGGTATCGATCGGTCCTTCGGTGCGGAACCGTTCGGTAAACGTCTTCAAGAACAGCCACGTCTCGGGATCCATCAAGCCTTCGACGGTGGAGACAACCGGAGCGATGCTGGCGCTCAGCAGCTCGGACCAGGTGGTGTTCGTCTGCTCCAGATCGGGCAGTTCGACCTCCTCGATGTCAAAGCCCTGGGCTTCGAGCGCACGCCCAGCTTCCCGAGTTGCCTCAATGAATGCGGAATCGATTGGCCCGCCATACACCGACGTCACCAGGGCCACCTTCTTGGCCGCCTCGCCGGAATCGAAGGGGACGGTGATGGAACGAAGGTCACGAACATGGCGGCCCGCCATCAATTCGAGCCCAAGCTTTACGTCGGCTACGGTCCGGGCCATCGGGCCCGAGGTAGACATCATGCTGGAAGCCAACGACTGATCCAGTGGCTCGATAGAGGTACCAAATGGGACACGACCCTGGGTTGGCTTGAGCGCGGTGATGCCACAGCAGAACGCCGGGTTACGCAGCGATCCTCCAATATCGTTACCAATGCCGATAGGAGACATGCCAGAAGCAATAGCTGAAGCTTCGCCGCCACTGGACCCACCAGCAGTGATGTCGGGATGCCACGGGTTGCGGGTCAGCCCTCGCAGCGGATTGTCGGTGGTCATCCGCAATCCCATCTCCGGCAGATTGGTGCGGCCAATTGGAATGGCACCAGCAGCCCGCATCCGCTCGACGACTGGAGCATCCATCGTTGGCATCGCCTCGGCCAATATGGCCATGCCCGAGGTGGTTGGGGTGCCAACCAGATCGAGGTTCTCTTTCACCGTCATGGGCACGCCGTGTAACGCTCCGAGATTCTTGCCAGCAACTACGGCGTCATCAGCCTTGCTGGCTTCGGCCCGAGCCTCCTCCGCCAACACAAGGACAATCGCATTCAGATCACCATTGACCTCGTCGATCCGGTCGAGATGAGCATCAACAATCTCACGACTGCTGGCCTGCTTCGTCCGAATCAGCTCTGCCAATTCCATTGCCGATTTCTGCCACAAAACATCGTTCACGAGAACCCCCTCCGCTTATTCACCTGCTACCAGTAAAGCATGCCCAGTTCGCAGCCTCCATTCCGGCCCGAACCACACCCAGTAGGGCGACCTCGCTTTCGATAGTCCACGGTCAACGGGCTAGTGTTCGGAATCGCCGCAAGAGCTTGGCGGCGAAACGAGGGGACGACATGATTGAGACCGAACAAATAGAGCGGGCAGCTGAGCCATCTTCGAGCGAAGGCGCGCGGACAGATGTCAGCCATGTTGATGTTCTCGTAGTTGGAGCTGGCCTTTCAGGGATTGGTGCTGGCTATCACCTCAAGACAATGTGTCCCGATCGATCCTTCGTCATCTTGGAAGGTCGAGCCGACCTGGGCGGAACCTGGGATCTGTTCCGCTACCCCGGTGTGCGATCCGATAGCGACATGCACACCCTTGGCTATGGATTCAAGCCCTGGACAGCAAAGAAGTCCATCGCCGACGGGCCAGCCATCCTGGACTACGTGCGCGAAACCTCGGCTGAATTCGGAATAGATGAACACATCCGCTACCACCATCAGGTCATGTCGGCCGACTGGTCCAGTTTCGACTCCCTTTGGACAGTTCACGCCGTCCAGACCGATCCGGACACCGGTCAAGAACAGGACGTGACTTACACCGCTGGATACGTGTTCATGTGTTCGGGCTACTACAGCTACAAGGGCGGCTATCGACCGGACTTCCCTAACGAGGAGGCGTTCACCGGTCAGATCGTGCACCCCCAGCAGTGGCCCGAAGATCTGGACTATGCCGACAAGAACGTGGTCGTCATCGGCTCGGGGGCAACGGCAGTAACCCTCATCCCGGCAATGGCGGACAGCACCAAGCACATCACGATGTTGCAGCGCTCCCCCACCTATATGGTTGCCAGACCCGACACCGACGCAGTGGCCAACGCTCTGCGAAAGGTCCTGCCCGACAAGGTGGCCTACGGCATCACTCGCTGGAAAAACGTTCGCCTCACCGGGCTGATGTACAAGCGCAGTCGGGCCCAACCGGAGAAGGTGAAAGGCAAGTTGCTGGACCTCCTGGGCAAGGAGCTACCTGCAGACTTGATCGACGAGCATTTCACTCCGAGCTATGACCCTTGGGATCAGCGGCTGTGTCTGGTTCCCAACGGTGACCTGTTTGAGTCCATCAAGTTCGGCAAGGCATCTGTCGTCACCGACCACATCGATAGCTTTACCGAGACTGGCATTCGGTTGCAGTCGGGACAAGAACTCCCGGCCGACATCATCGTCACCGCCACCGGGTTGCAGATGGTGACATTGGGCGAGATGACCTTCACGGTCGATGGCAAGACTGTCGACTTCTCCGACACGTGGTCCTATAAGGGGTTCGCCTACTCCGGTGTGCCCAACCTGGCATCGTCGTTTGGCTACATCAATGCTTCGTGGACGCTGCGAGCCGACCTGACTTGTGAATACGTCTGCCGGATCTTGAACCATATGAAGGAGATGGACTCGACTCAGTGCACACCACGGCTACGGCCCGACGATTCACAAATGGAGGCCCGACCCTGGATCGAGAACTTCTCTGCTGGCTACATGCAACGGTCGATGTCGATGCTGCCCAAGCAGGGAGACCGGGAGCCGTGGCTCAACACTCAGGACTATGCCGCTGACCGCAAGCTGTTTCGTGACGCCATCATCGACGACGGTGTGATGCAGTTCAAGAGGAACGTTGCTACCTAGCAGCACTATTTCAACAACAAAGCTGTGCCTCAAACCTAACCGCGTCGGCGAGGTGCCTCAGAAAAACTGGATTCGTCGGCCAGGATCGGCGAGGTTGGAAGACCACGAAGATGGGTGTCGAAGAAGGCGCGTGTGGTTTCGTTCAAGATCTCACGCAACGTCTCACCATCGACTGATCCGGTCATGCCGATCCACTCCATGGCTGGCACCAGAAGCTTGAAGTCGTTGAAGTCCAGGTGTCTTGCTTCTTGAACGTCATAGACGTAGCTGGGTGAGGCGGTGTTGGCCACCAGGGCATCGAGTCGGGCATCACTCATTGGCCCGAGCGGCACATCCTGCTTCAATATCAGGATTGGCTGCTCAAGACCAGCCGAAATCGCCTCCTCAGAAGTTGGAATCAGCCACGGGTCATAACAAAGAACCGGGCCACAGCGCTCATCACGGAAGCAGAACTCAAAGGCCGCACCGCCACCGGCCGAATGTCCGAAGATGCCAATCTGCTCCAGATCAAGGCGATTGGCGAACTGACCACCTTCTTCACCATCGAAGTCTTCCAGTGTGTCCAGCACACACTGGAAATCCTTGACCCACTCATTGATGACGAGGCCTGCTTGTCGAGGCGAGTCATTGCCAAAGATCGAGATGTCGTAGTCGATGGTCTGTCCGTTGGGGTAGACGGTGTAGCCCGCACCATAGGGATGATCAACCGCGGCGACCACATAGCCATGACTGCACAGTTCTTCGATCTGGAAGGTGTTCTGGATCCGAGTTCCACTTCGCCCGTGTGAGAACAGCAGAACAGGGAACGCATCTTCAGCCTCAGCCACTGGTGGGTCCACCCGCGCAGTTGGGCGCATCAGGTCGAAGTGATCCAGGCCAAAGCGCGGCATTCCAAAGACACGGGTTAGCGCCCTCGAGCCGATGCGATGATCAGGCAAATAGTCCGCATGCGGATGGAGGGAGTCAGTCGCCGGGTACCAGACTTGAAGCATGAGTTGTCGGGTGTCATCGGGGTGAGTGGAGTGGATCTCGGGGCGGTCAAATTGAGACAGATGGAAGACTGACGTTCCTACTGGGTAGGGACCAGTCGGCTGGGGAAAGCTCACGACTGGTAAGCCAATGGCCAGCGCCACTCCAAGAACGATGACCAGGAACCCGAGCCAGAACACCAGCTGATTTGGCCATCCGGTAGGACCCGCTTGCAGGCCAGCGATGACGACCGCCACTGTGGCCACAAGGTAGACCGGAAGCAGTTGCCAGCGTGGCGACTCGATGAGCACATGGGCGACCAGGATCAGAACGAGTACGACCGCAGCGATCGGTGTTGCCTCACCGATATAGGTCAGGAATGAGGCAAAGAGAGTAGCCCCGACCAGGAGCACCTCAAGCTTTCGCACTATTCCTGCCCGAGCCCGGCCAGAGCTTCCCGGCTCGGGGCGAAAAAGTAGTTACTGGTCCGGACTGACGAGAAGTCTGTGAGGTGGTCATAGACGTCGGCCCGTTCGCCCTCCAGTGGCCCGAACATGGCCCGAACCATCTTGTCGATCTTGTCCAGCTCATCGGTGAAGCCAATAAACATGAGTCCGGCTTCGGTGCTGTCTCCCCATGGAACCGAGCGTCGATAGATCTCGACCTCGTCTCCTGCATCGTCTTCCATCACCACGCGGGCGATATGGGCGGTGTCGGGTAGAGCATCGCCTTCCAGCTCGACCGAGTCGGGCTTGGTGCGGCCGATGACACGCTCTTGCTCTGTCACGTCAAGGGCATGAAATGCGTCCAACTTGTGGACCCAGCGCTGCACCAGCATCGTGCTGCCACCTTCTCCCGGCTGACCGTTGGCTATGACTGCCAGCGATTGTGCCTCGTCGACATCGGGGTTCTCGGTCCCGTCAATGAATCCGGTCAAGTCACGATTGTCCCGGTAGACAAAGGCCGGTACATCACCAACGATGGCTCCAACCTCGGTCAAGATTCGGCGGGCGTGCAAGGCAGCGTCATAGATCGGGCCCTGGTCTTTGCCGTGGATCCACAGGACCAGATCATGTGATGTGGCTACTGCGACTCGAGAACCCGACCCGATCGTTTCAAACGGCCGGAAGTCGGAGGCTGTTTCAATCCCAATCTGACGAGCAAGGTCGCTACCGATGGCAACAACAATTTCAACCCCGTCTTCCTGGATAGACGGGCCAAGGGCAGCGGCACTGCGGATCGCCGCGATGACGGCAGAAGCGTCAGCCGTCCGCGCTATGTCGTATTCCTGAAACCAGTGATTGCTCGAGTCTTCGACAAAGATGCCAGTTTGTGGGGTCGCCATGCTGGTGACTCTAACCATTGACGCCCCCGCCAACAGGTACCGGGGGCCTAGCCGGCAGCAAGCACGTGGGGTGGGTTGTCCTGCAACCAGAACACGTCGGATCCTTGGATGACCAGGATCTCTTCCCACTTCACCCCAACCGATCCCTTACCCAGGTGCGGCTCAACCGCCCACAGGCCATCGGCTGGTGGATGGTCCGAGCCTGGGTTGGCGCTCCAGGTCGGGGCCGGTGTCGGAGCCGACTTGCTGTCTGGTGCTGGCGATGCCAGTTGGGCGAAGAACCAGTCAACGACTTCGGTGGCAAAACCCATATCGTCTGCTGATTCTGACCCGGAGACGTCGCCAACCCGGTGACCAAGGACCTCTCCCGGGTGCAGCCGGTGGCAGTTGCGATAGCCCGACGCCTCGAACTGGTGGTCGACCTCGATGGCGATTTCTTGGAAGGTGGCGTCGGCCCGAACGGCTTCGATGATGGAGGTTCGATAGCCAAGATCGTCCTTGGCCGCTTGCTGAAACGAGGGGCCCGATGGCAGGTGACAGACCGTGGTTGACGTGTCGACGAGTAGTCCCTCAAAGATTGGTGAGGCGTCAAGAATGACCGAGTCGCCTGGTTCCAACGGGCGGTCCTTGGGCCAGAAGTGTCCGGTGCTCCAGGGGTCCGGAAGGGTTGTGCGCTCACCGAAAAGCACGACGGGAAGGTGGAAGTAGCTGGCTACTCCCTCCGCTCGGTAGGCCTTCATCATTGCCTTGGCGATATCTCGCTCCGTTACCCCAGTACGGAGGGTCGCGGCAATGCTCTGCTGGATCTCAAAGGACAAGGCTTGGAAGTGCCTGAACCGTTCGATCTCCTCATCACTGAATCCTGACCACTTCACTGTTTTATCCTCATGGTGCCACTCTCATTCCGTTGCCATGTCTCAAGCATCCAGCTAAAGCAAATGACAGGCTTCCCTCATTCATATATGGTCATTCTTCCCCAGCGCCAGTCTTGCATGAAAGGGTATTCCCAATCATGGTTTTGCGTTCGACGTTGGGTTGGTAAGGCCTAGACAGCCCTGGGTTCAACTCCCATCTCGTTTCCGAAAGGAAACCAATCAATCGACAGCCTTCGGGCATCCGGTAGTGGACCTTGTGACTCACGTCCCGCCTGCTACCGGCGTCGAGCGGTTGAGACCTCACAAGACCAATCCAGGAAACATGCAAGGAAGGACCAGAACGGTATGCAGACCTATTCGACCGACACCTACACCGAGCATTCGTTTGGACCCGTCCGTTTTCGGGGTTCCGCCCGACATGCCAACACCACGGGCCAGCGTGCAAAGCGTCGCCTCATGGTCAATGAGCTTGAGCAGGTCGTTCTTGTGCGGCGGGGCAAGATCGAGCGCGTCTTGGCGGTCGGTCGTCACTGGCTGCGCCCTCGTATCGACCAGATCATGCGCTTCAGCGCCTTGCCAACCATCATGAACGTTCAGGGACAGGAGACACCGACAGCCGACGGTGCCACCATCCGAGCCAGCATTGCCGTTGTCCTGCAGGTTGCTGATCCAATGCAGGTTGCTCGAACGGGCATGAACCAGGAGACCCTGTACCTGACCGTGCAGCTGGCGTTGCGAACTGCCGTCTCGGGCCGCGATCTTGAGCAGGTCTTGGTCGAGCGCGAGGCCATCGCGGCCGAGCTCTCGGCCGCGTGCATTCCGGCGGCGGAGGAACTTGGTCTTGAAATCAAGTCCATCGCTATTCGAGACCTCGTTCTGCCAGGAGACCTGAAGCGAGCAGTAGCCGAGGTCATCTCGGCCAAGCTGAGTGGACAAGCCAACCTGGAGCGCGCCCGAGGAGAAGCAGCAGCCCTGCGAAGCTTGGCCAACACCGCTCGTCTGGCCAAGGACAATCCCGAGTTGCTGCAGCTGCGACTTATTCAGCAGATGGAGAACTCCACTGGAAACACCTACATCGTGGGTGCAATCGGTGCAGGTCCATCGAGCAGTGTTCAATCAAACGGTGTCCCGGTTCTTCCTACCAATTGACGGTTGGAAGAACCGGGGGCGGCGCCGCTACCAACTCTTCATCATGCAAAGAACCCGGTCATCGAAACAAGCTTGCCGCTCTCGCCGAAGACACCAATGCTGGTCCCTGGGCTGACAACATTTCCGTCACCATCAACCATGTCCCAGTTGATCAGAGCTGAGTCGTGGTGGCTGGCAAAGGAGCGGGTGACGAAGCCGGCTCCCGGCATCTGTTCCTGGAACCCCTCCATGTATCCCGCTATCTCGTCTAGTCCCTTCGCCTCAATGTTGGGATCCTTGTATACACAATCGTCTTGTAGAGCCGCTTCGAAAGCCACCCGTCGGTCGACCGGACTTGCAGCCCAGCTGGCTGTGTAGGTCTCCCATATTTCTTCTTGCTGCTGTTCGGTCATTTGATCGTCTCTTTCTTCGTGGATGTTGCTCGTAGGAACGGGTTGAGCGCAGTTGTTACCACCGTCTCGATGTCGGCTGAAGGTGAGCCCGACCGGATGAGAACAAGGAGGCCTTGGAAGAGCACCAGCAGCATCTGGGCGACAGCATCGACATCAACCTCAGCAGCAACTTCGCCGGACTCTTTCCCTCGGCGAAGTTGCTCAGCAAAAGCAGCTCGGATCTCATTCATTCCGGCCTGGACGGAAGATCTCGCTGATTCGTCGACCAGATCAGATTGGACCGCTGTGTTGGTCAGCATGCAACCATGCGCTGGGTCCGCCTCGGTCGCAATGGAGGTAAAGAATCGTACGATCCCAGCAACGCCGATCTCCGGGCTGAGGTGGACGGCTATTCGCCTTTCAACAACTTCGCGCCGGTAAAGGGACAGGGCTTCGGCAAAGAGCATCTCTTTGTTTCCAATGGCGTTGTAGAGGCTGGGTGCCTTCAGCCCGGTTGCTGCCTCAAGGTCTCGTATTGATGTGGCTTCGTAGCCCTTCTCACGAAAGACAGCCATGGTGGTTCTGACCACATCGGTTGTCTCAAATGCTTTGGGTCGGCCTGTCACAATTTTCTTTCTTTAGCGATCGCTACAGAATAGCTCAATGGTCCAAACTTTCGCAACGTCGAACCAGCTTCGGGCGCTATTGCTGTTCTGTCGCCTCGACCAATTTGCAGGTCCCGGCCGATCTTGCGTAGTTTCGAGTGGAAGAAGTCACGCACCTCAACGAGGAGTACCCCATGTCCACCGACAACAATCAGGTAGATCTTCCTCCCGTCACCGACTGGGTGAATGACTGGGACTGGCTGGACGATCAGTGGGGCGAGAACGCCATTGACATCTGGAACTCGGTACGCGAAGAGTGCCCAATGGCGACGACCGAGCGCTACGGCCGAGCCCATATGCCCGTCACTATGGAGGGGATTCAGCAGGTCGCGCAGGACACCGAGAACTTCTCATCGATCTGGGTCAATGTGAGCCAGCCGGATGCAACTCGTTCACCGGCCCCGCCAATCACGTCGGATCCGCCTGACCACAAGGGACACCGTCGGTTGCTTCTTCCGGCCTTCAGCCCCAAGGTTATTGCACCCATGGAGGAAGAGCTTCGCGAGTTCTGCCGGGGCCTGATCACCGACCTTGGTGACGCACCAACCGCTGATGCGGCCGAGGAGTACGCACAACACATCCCGGTCCACGGCATCTGCCAGCTGCTCGGAATCCCCGAAGATGATGCCGACATGTTCCGAGACTGGATCTACCGAAACTTCCAGCTCGCTCCCCGCGACAACAGGGTCCGGGTTGCTGTGCAGCAAGAGATGGACGCCTACTTCACTGAACTGCTGAAGGAGCGGCAGACGAACCCCACCGATGATCTCACCAGCCTCATCGCCAACGCGAAGATCGATGGTGAAGATGTCGGCTGGCCCTACAAGCTCGGCTACATGAAGCTCATGATCGTCGCCGGCATCGACACCACCTGGAGCGCCATTGGCTCCGGTCTTTGGCATCTCAGCAAAAATCCCGATGAGGTCGCTCGCCTAGCTGCTGTCGACAATGACGATCCACTTTGGCAAACAGCGACAGAAGAAATTCTTCGTTTCTACGCACCAGTCACCATGGCTCGCAAGGTCATTGGCGACACCGAAATTGCCGGATGCCCGGTTCATGAAGGCGACCAGATGCTGGTCACCTTCCCCGCGGCCAACCACGACCCGGAAGCGTTCGAGAATCCGGAAGAGTTCATTCTCGATCGTGAACGTAACCGCCATGTGGCCTTCGGTCTCGGCATTCACCGCTGCCTCGGCTCCAACCTGGCCAGAATTGAACTCACTGTTGCCTTGCAAGAGTGGGTCCGAGCATTCCCCAACTATGTCTTGGACGAGTCAAGGAAGACCACCTGGGCCAACGGCCAGGTTCGAGGTCCTCGCAAGCTCCCAGTCCTCCTCAATCGGGACTAGAAGACCGCCAAAGCACTTCCGACCCCGCATGTCGACCGTCTAGCTCAGCGGAGTTTCGTTGAACGGTCGCGTTGGTGCTTCGCTCGATAGTCCCGCGGCGCAAGTCCGTAGGAGCGTTGAAACGCTCGACTGAAGCTCGGCTGACTGGAGTAGCCGACGTGCGTGGCCACCTGCTGAACTTGGGCGTCGCTGTCACTAAGAAGGCGAGCAGCGACAATCATACTCCACCGACCGACATAGGACATGGGACTCTCTCCAAGAGAGGTGCGGAATCTCACGGTCAGTCGAGACGGTGAGAGTGAGGCCACCGCAGCAAGGCGTCCTACGGTCCAGTCGTGTCCTGGGTCTCGATGTACCGCCGCCATCGCGGCTTGCACAGCGGGATCGGCAAGCGCCCTTAGCCAGTTGCTTTGACTCTCATCCGAATTGGCGCCGACGTGGCGCAAGGCCTCAGAGCAAAGCAACTCAAGAATACGTCCGACAGCAAACCCTGAGCCGGGCCGTGGACGGTCAACCTCACTCGACAGGACAGACACCAGAGCATCAAGAGTTTCACTCTCGCCCGAGCGGATATGGGCGACCGAAGGAAGGGCTCCGACCAACGGCGAGCTTTCTAGTTCACCTAATCCGAAGACCCCACACAGCAGATTGGTCTGCCCTCCTGCACTCCCCAGCAAGTCATGCTTGGTTGAGTCCTGAGCAAGCCCAACCAACCTGGCAAGGGGTATCGGCTGAGTCTCCCCACCACACGAGAGCAGATGAGAGTGGCCACCGAAGGCGATGCACAGGTCGCCTGTCCTCACCTCGATCGGCACAGATCCGTCGGGCGTGAGTTGAAGCATGCCCTTCTGCACAAGGTGGAATGCAACAACTCGATCCGTTGCCGGGAAACCAGCAAGCTGAGCGAGGGATCCGGAATGAGGAATCGAAACCGACCATGGCGGCACATACGAATCATGAAGGACGAGCGACCCGTTTACGCGAAGCATTCGGAGCAGGTCACTAAGCGGATCGAGAGTTTTCTTCACCAGGTTCACCTCGCAGCTGTTTGAGCACAGTATGCGCTTGGTACTGCCATTGCAACGACTAGGTGCCGGGCCTACGTTCTCGATATGGAAATCGCATCTGGAATACACCACTTCACCAACTACAAGTTCAACTGGTACATCATTGAGGACGGAGGACGAATAACGGTCGTCGATAGTGGCTTCGCTGGACACTATCGATTGTTCAAGAAAAGCTTGGCGTCAATCGGTCGTACCATCGATGACGTCGAAGCAATCCTGATCACCCACGCCCACGCCGACCACACGGGATTCGCCCCACGCCTTTCCCGAGAATCGGGGGCCCCAATATTCCTCCACGGAGCGGATTCCGCTCTGGCCAAGAGGCCGCTCTATCTCCCGTGGGGTGGGCTACTCAGCCGGGCATGGCGCCCCTACACCGCCTCGCTGCTGGCTCATGCAGTCGGTCATGGACTGCTGAGGCTCCCCCGAATCAAGTCGGCGGAGTCAATCCGCAATGGCGATGTCCTTGACGTACCAGGCCAGCCTCGCATCATTCACGTCCCCGGTCATACCCCTGGTGACGTCGTAGTTCATCTGCCCGACCGCGAAGTCTTGTTTAGCGGCGACGCGCTGGTCACACGCGACATGTACACCGGCCGCGACATCGCCCCTCAATGCACAAGCCCCAGCCTCAGCGTCAATCATGATGATGCCATCCGCCACCTCGACCGACTAAGCCATCTTGGCCACATCACCCTGCTGCCAGGCCACGGCAAGCCTTGGACAGGCGAGGCAAGCGAAGCGGTAACTGGAGCGATGAAAGCAGGAACCACCCGGCGCCGCAAGGGAAAGTGACTAGCCATGGACAGCGTTGCGGTAGATGTCCAGCTGTTCGGTGTCAGTGATCGATCCATGATGGTGAACCTGTCCCCACCTCCCGTTGGCACGATGCAAGACACGACTCGTGCGGATGTCGAGAACGACAGTCGTTCCATTCTTCGTGAACTCTCCCTTCTCGCGACCAGCAAAGACGACACTTTCGCCAAAATCGTAGGCAACGATGTCGCTAAACTCGACCCAGACCGCGGCTGGCCCGTTAAAAATACTGTCGTAGAGCGCGGTGATTGGCTCGATGCCCTCGAGAATGCCTCCAAGGGGATTGTTCAGACGGATCATCTCATGTTGGACCCAGACTTTCTGAAACACACGAAGGTCACCGTTGTTGAAGGCAAAATAGAAGGATTCGAGGGCGGCGAGTGCCCCATCCATCCCAGGTTCATCTGACTGGTCTGTGAGATCACGAGCCTCACGCCCGAAGTGTTGTTCGATACGTAAATAGTTCATTGATGTTGCTCCTTTGGAAGTACGGACTGGATAAGAGAAATCAGCGCCGACGTTGCGTTGTCCATGGCTTTCGGATCACCGGTCGCTCGCGAAAGGACGAATCCGCCTTGCACGGCGGCGATGGCTAGGTCAGCGAGAACACCTCCATCAACCATGAGATCCAGCCGGTCAAAGGCCGCGCCGAGCTCTTCCCTGAGGTGGGCAAAGTACGCACCGACCGGTTGGCTGAGTCGCTCATCGGCGATTGAAGCCTCCATGGCGATTCGACCAATCCGGCAGCCAGCGAGCGCATCGCGAGGTACTTCGAGATACGCGATGATCTGATCAAAGCCGACCTCGTCGCTCAGCCGATCAAACTCAGCCGACATCTGATCGCCAAGAGCCTCCAGCGAGGCCGACGCCAAGTCGGCCTTGCCGGCAAAGTGGTGATAGAAGCTGCCTTGGCCAACACCACTCCTTGCCTGGATCTCCCTCGGACTCGTTGCCTCATATCCCTGCCTAGCGAGGAGAAGTTGCGTTGTCTCAATCAGCGATTCGCGTGCACTCATTTGTCGTACTGTACCTAGTAGTATGTACAGTACGACACACCTTCTTGTTTCCCGTGATCGATGGAGCACATATGACTGAACTTGATGAGCTGAACCTGGTCGTCGTAACCGACAACGAAACCGATGTGCTTTCAAGCATCGACAATGCGCAGCAAAGGGCAGAGCCCCTTGAGTTGTTGGACCGCCTGACTCCGTCATTCATGGTCGACGGTCATCCTCATACCTCCGTGTTCGACCATCTCTGCTGCGCGAGCCACGGATTCTCCGTGCTCGTCACCGGGAGAAGGGGGACGGAAACTCGAAGTGTTCTCTTCGATGTCGGTCCTTATGGCGACGTCTGGTTGGCGAATGCTCAGCATCTCAATATCAATCTCAGCCAGATCGAAACGATCTTCTTGTCCCACTGGCATTGGGACCACAGTGGAGGGCTTGAAACGGTCGTACAGGCCGTTTCCATTGCACGACAAGAGGCCAATCTGCCAGCACCAATTGTCAATCTGCATCCGGCAAGACCGGATCAGCGAGGCGTACGGCTAGACGACGGCAGAGTCATGCTGTTGCCGCCTGATCCGACCTTCGAAGAACTTTCGGCCGCTGGCGGACGGATCGTCTTGAGCGACGACCAGCACGAACTAGCTGGCGGGATGTTCCTAGGCAGCGGGGAGATCCCTCGACTGACTTCTTTTGAGCAAGGCCTCCACGGTCATGAGACTCGTCGAAATGGCGAATTCGAACCAGATCCGCTCATTCTCGACGAACGCTACCTGGCCGTAGTCGTCGCCGGAAGAGGTGTCACAGTCCTATCCGCATGCTCCCACGCCGGAATCATCAATGCGGCCACCGATGCAACCAGAACTACCGACGCTCCAGCCGATCTCATTCTCGGTGGATATCACCTAGCGGGGAAGGAGATGGAACAACGCATTCCAGACACCGTTGAAGCCCTAGTTGCACTGAATCCTAAGCTGGTGGCTCCAGGCCATTGCACCGGCTGGCGGGCGAAGGCTGCCCTCGCCAACGAATTCGCTCCGACGGATCGGTACGCTCCGAGTTCTGTCGGGAGCCGCTACCACCTTCTTGCTCACACATAAGGCCTTTCATCGCAGAGTCAGCCGCGCAGCAGGTCCAGTAGTTCGTCACCAAACCGTTGAAAGACCAGGCTTCGCTGCGGAATCATGTCGAAGAGTGAAGACGACATCTTGTCGGGTCGGTGGGCGAGCCAACGCGCCACGAGCTCGTCGTTGGCGATCTGGTTTGGCTTCTTTCCCAAGTCCGAGGCCACCCGGTCCCTCCAAGCCATAAGCAACGACGCTGCTTGGGCCTCGGTGCCGCTAAGGCAGCGCAAATGGGATCCAAGCTGCTGCTCGCCGCGGTTCAGAATCTTGCGACACGACGGACAATTGATGACTTCGATAACCCTTGGAGCTGTTACTTCACCATGCGTCCCCAGCGAGGACTCTGATGAATCGAACTGGCTCGAACCCGCAGTGAATACCGAATGCTGCTGGCCAATCAGGTCAAGAACAAAACGTGAACGCTCTTGCTTGCTCTCCCAACCCTTGCGCGAAGTCTTGGTCTCGGCATGGGTGATCGTCAGTTCACGGCGAGCTCGGGTGACAGCAACATAGAACAGTCGTCGCTCTTCGTTGACTGCTTCAGTCCCAGCCGAGGTCGCCCTATAGAAGGGCAGCATTCCTTCAGTCGTTCCATAGAGATAGACGCTGTCCCACTCCAACCCCTTGGCCTTGTGAATGGTGGCCAGCGTGACATTGTCCGTCGTCGGCTCGGCGTCGTTCATCGCCGCATTCAAGAAGGCGGCACGCAGACTGCCGGCACTCAAGGGTCCGTGTTCGGAAACCAGATGTTCAGCTTGTTCGAGCAATGTCGACTGATACTCCCAGCGTCGACGAGCGGCACCAATTCCTGTCGGAGGGTCAAACGGATTCCAGCCACGACGACGGGCATGCTCGGTCAGCAACGCCAGGCCGTCTTGTTCTTCGTCCCTCCTAGCATCCTGACCAAAAGGTCGAAGGATCTCCAGAACAGCGTCAACCTCATAGAACAATCGGTCACCAACGACATTGAATGGAATCGCTTGGCGACGCAGCGCCGTCTCCAAGGCAGCCGACTGGAAGTTGAGGCGATAGAGAATAGCCATCTCACTCCAAGGCTCACCGCGCAGATGGGCTGCGGCCAGTAGGTCGGCGATTTTTTGGGCCTCCAAGTCTGTGTCATGACTGGATCGGATGGCGGGGTTAGGGCCATCCTCAGTTGGCCCATCTGAGCCGAAGGCCACCAATGCTTCTGGCTTGTCCGTGCTACGAGAGATCCGATTGGCGGCCCGAACGATCTGAGGTGTCGAACGATAGTTACGGTTCAGGTAGCGAATCTCCGAACCTGGCCAATGCTCATCAAAGTCCGTCAGGAATGAAGGTTCCGAACCCTTGAAGGAGAAGATGGTTTGACGGGGATCGCCCACGGCGCAGAGCTGTCCGCTGTCTCCAAGAATGGCGGCGAGAAACGCCTGTTGGGCCGGGTCAATGTCCTGATATTCGTCAACGACGACACCCTGCCATTCATCGCGGACCGTGGCCGCAATCGTCTCGTCCTGTTCCAACAGCTCAGTCGCTATTCGCAAATAGTCACTGAACTCAACCAAGCCAGACTCTTGCTTCTGAGACGCCCATGCCTCCCATACCCGGGCCAACAATTCCTTGGGAACATCGGTTGGTCTCTTCATCATCGGCGCGATGGTCGCTGGATCACCAAGTCGGGCCTGACCAAGCTCGATCTCACTCTTCAAGTCGCTAACGGTTGAATTCTCGTCCTCAGTCGTCCGGCGAGATCCATAGGCAATGCGTTTCAGGTGAGGCCAAGGATCAGTGATCAGTTGCTTGGCAGCGGTTTCCGGGTCGAACCGACGCACCAGACCAAGAGCAGCGGCGTGGAATGTCTTGCAGGTGGCATCGGTGACTCCAAGTGATCGCAACCGCTCCCCCAGCTCACCCGCCGCTTTGCGGGTGTGGGTGACAGCGAGAACATGTTTGGCCGCAAGGTCACCCGTGGTGTCAAGATGGGCGATGCGGTGGGTGACAGTTCTTGTCTTGCCACAACCGGCACCAGCGATTACACAGAGAAACCGTCCACGCCATTGAGCGACTTCGTTCTGTTCTGGGTCAAGCCCAGCCAGCGCCGCCTCGGGGGACCGAACTATGGCTGATGCTGTCACGGCTGGCACTGTCACGAAGGGTCAGCGTAGTGCCTTCGTGACCACGCAAACGCCAGCCCGTCGCCCATTCCCGATCTGTTAACGCCAACGGTTTAGGATCAGCGCCATGTCTACTCCAGCAGGTTGGTACGCAGATCCATCGGGAGAGGAGTCTCTCCAACGATATTGGGACGGAACTCAGTGGACCGAGCACACCCAATCACTCGAACCAGCGATGCCACCGGCACCGGACACCCCGACGGTCGAAACGCTTGCGCCCTCACCCGAACCTGCCATGCCACCAGCACCAGAATCACCTACACCATCATCCGAACCCACCATGCCGCCAGCACCCGGTGTATCGGCAGAGGCCGAGGCGTTCGGTTCAGGAATGGGGCAAGACGAAGGCATCAAGGCATCGACCGGAGGGATTCGCACTGAACTCTTGAGCGATAGTCGGTTCGCCGAGGTCGGCTCTGACTCACGCGTCACTCGCCAAAACAGCCGCATGCTCAAGGTCATGCTCGGCGAAGACGTGCTCGCCCGGCAAGGCTCCATGGTCGCCTTCCAAGGGGCAATCGACTTCGATCACGAAGGCTCCGGCGCAGCCAAGTTCATGAAGAAAGCTTTGACCGGCGAGGGTTTGGCCCTCATGCGATGCAGCGGACAGGGTGAGCTCTTCTTGGCCGACAGTGGCTACCAAGTACACATTGTCCACCTTGAGGGGGCTGGACTCACCGTGAATGGCCGCAATATCTTGGCCTTCGAACCCAGCCTGACCTGGGACATCGAACGGATCAAGGGGGCTGGCATGACTACCGGCGGCATGTTCAATACCAAGCTTGAGGGAACCGGTTGGGTTGCTATCACCACCGACGGCGATCCCGTTGTACTCAATACCGATCAACCGACCTTCGTCGATACCGATGCCGCCGTTGCTTGGAGCTCCAGTCTAGAAACCAGCCTTAATCGAACCGTGAAAGCCAAGGCATTGATCGGCCGTGGTTCCGGTGAAGCTGTCCAGCTCACCTTCCAAGGGTCGGGCATCGTCATCGTGCAACCGTCCGAGGGACGATTCATGCCTCCAGCGGCTTAGGTTCGTAAAAACGTATTCAACTACCAGGTGGAGGGAACACCGTGAAGAGCAATCAAAGAAACATGTCCGTTGTGTTAGTGGTTGGAGCGAGCGCGCTCCTCAGTGCATGCTCAGGCGAGTTCTCGCTTGGGGGTGAAAGCGTGGAAAGTGCCGGCGAGAGAATTATCGAAAGTGAGATTGCCGAGTCTCTCGGCCAGGAGCTTGTGGCCAGTTGTCCGGCTATTTCTGATCCTGAGATTGGTGCAACCTTCGACTGCACCGCCACCACCCCAGGCGGAGAGGTGATCCACTTTGCCGGTGTCGTTGACGCAGAGGATCACATCGACCTGCAGTCAACCAACCTCATCACCGAGGACGGGCTGGCCGATTACGCTCGACTCGGGGCCGAACTTCTCGAGCCGGAAATCAATGCGGCATTGGACATCGATTGCGGAGTTGGTCCTGTGATCCTTGCCGACAGCAACGAATTTACCTGTGAAGGATCTGATGAGTTTGGCAATACCGCCCCCATCATCTTCACCATTACTGACCTGAACACCGGCGACTTCGAGGTCATTATCGGTTAAGCCAAATAGCCCGCGGCAGTGCACCTAGGCCGGCGGACTTAGTCAGATGTTGCGTTCGCCAGTTCCGCTTTGAGTCCGGCCACCTTGGCCTTGTTTCGTCGACGAGATCCCATCAACAAGCTGACACCGACAACCAGGACGAACCCCAGTAGTGCACCAACCAGGCTTCCGCCGCGGAAGCCTGGCCCATCAACATCCAGGATTCGTTCGCCAGCATGCGCAGCGCTCTTTCGGCCAAAGACAATACCGAGAGTGGCCAGGTTCGGAGCGGCCAGAATCAAGGCAAGCGCAACGAACTTCAGCCAACGCTGCCAGCCCGTCCGAAACTTCCAGCCGGCCTTCAGGGCAAGCATCGGCAGGATCACAAAGGCTGCACCGACAGCAATTCCCAAGAAGGTCCCATACGTGAGGCTTCCGTCCACCAGATCGCCAATCCGCCGAGCCCACCAGCGAGGCACAATCGTTGATCCGACAAACCAGCCAACCGCTCCGGCAATAGCAAGAATCACGCCAGCTATCAGCCTGCGCTTGACCTTGCTCTCTTTGTCTTCAGGCGCGGGCGTAGCCGAACCTTGATTCGGCTGACTCTCGATATTCGCTTCCATCTTGGCCATTCCACCAGTGTGCCCCAGGAACTGATCACCGCGCCAAGGTTGAGGTCAACTGCCCAGGACGACCTGGTTTGTCCACTACATGGCCGGCGGCTAGATCAGGTAGTCGCTGATTTGCGTGTCGACGCTGCCGACATCTTGCACATTGTCACTATTGCGAGCCGCCATGAATTGACGCCAAGGGAATGGCCGATAGTGAGCTGGCCCGTCGCACAGTTCGGCCAGAGGCTCAATGCGAGCACCCCTCTTTGGACTGAAGAAGAGAGGAATGCTGAAGCGCCGGTCGGTGGTCATGGGCAAGACCTGATGCACAGCGGCTATATAGCGGTCATTGGTCCAGACCTGCATCACATCACCGAGATTGACCACGATGGTGCCCGGCTGGGGTTCAACATCAATCCACTCACCCTCTCGGGTTCGGGTTTGCAGACCACCAATCGAGTCCTGCAAAAGCAGGGTGATGACACCGGGGTCGGTGTGATCACCCAGGGCGGTCGCACCGAGTTCGGCTAGCCCGTTGCGCTGACCCTCAGGAACTGGATCACCAACGGGATAGTGGTTGAGTCGGACTGCGCTTCGGTTGGGGGCACCAGTCATTGTCTTGGCTGCATCCGCTGATAGATCCAGCACATCGTGGAGGATGCCCATGGTGTGCAGAGCCAGCTCGCCCATGACCCGGTGGAACTCCTCCATTGTTGCCTGAAATTCGGGCATGGCGCCCGGCCATTTGTTTAGGGCCGTAGCCCGGCCCTCATCCGATGATCCAAAGTCGAAAACTTCCTTGGCATCTCGCTTCTGCTTGGTGAGCTCACGGTCGTTGTAGCCAAATGGGCTCTCGCCCGATCGCCGACATCCTTGCAAGATCGAAGTTGGACTGTCGAAGAAGTCTTCCGCCTGTTCCCACATCTGGGCGATCAGGTCATCAAGACCGTGTCCCGCCAGTAGGAAGAATCCGTGGTCTCGACAAGCGGCATCCACCTGTTCAAGGGACGAGGCGGAAGGGTCAGAGATGTCAATGGTCGGAACAAGACTCATGGAGTCAGAGTCTCGCAGCCAAACGAGAGATCACCACGTTGAATGCGGAATGGGTGGGGATCACTGTTCTCCCGGCTATCACCTAGGGATGACTCGTCGCAAAGTAAGCGGAGGCCGCACAACTCCGAAGAAGAATCGCCCGAACAAACGAGCTGGGAGCAATCGAGCACCTCGAGCAACACCATCCGCCAACTCCGGGCTCGGTAACCCGGCGAGCAAGGCGCCGACCAATGCAATTGCCGGAGGCAACAGGGCCAATGAAGGCGGTGAGGACAGCTTGATTCCCCTGATCGGTCAAGCTATGGATGATCACCCTTTCGCCCTTCTCAGCCTGGCGTCAACCATGATTGTCGAGATCATCGAAGCATCCCCTCAGGATTCTGAGACGGATGACTCAACCGCTCAAGGCATCGAGCTATTGGCGGCCGGAATGATCGAATCCCAAGTAGCCGAGCAGGTTGCGTTCGGGCTAGTTCTGGCGACCCTCAGCCTGGACAAGGACATGCCCAGTCGGGTCCGAGAACGAGTCGACAGTGTTGATGCCTTCCCCGCATGGATCTCACAACTTGACACGACCCAGCCAGCAGTGCCCTGGTCAATGAACCATGTTCTTGGTGATGATCAGAACCTCTTCATCGGGGTCAGTTTCGGCAAGGGTCTCGACGCCACCATCGTCGTGTACGTGGATCATCTGATTGGGTCAGCGGTCAAGGAAGTCACCCTGACACCAGAACCCGTCAGCACTGTGATGGACCATTTCGTCGGATCTGCGGAATCCGAGGAGGCATCATTTCGCGAGCTGGACCCAGCAGCTGCCCGAGCCTTTCTGGAGGCGGCTATCGAATCCTCATTGGCTCTTCCGGCCGAACACCAAACCGAGAACTGGCCGCGCTCCCGACCTCTGCTGGCCTGGGCGATATCTCTCTTGCCTGAGGGTGGCACGATGCCACCTCGAGACGAGTACCAATACACCTTCGATGGAGAAGTCCTCGACAAGTTCCTAAGCACTACCGACGGTGCGCTCACCCCATCCGAGGAGAGATTCGCCGACCTACTGATCGACTTCAAGAGCCGAACCGGCAACCGAAATGCGATCTTGTGGAGCCCGGTATCAGTTGAGATTGCGCTCGTCCATTCCCTCATTGGCCAGGCCCAGAATCTTGACGCCAACTATGCGCGACTGCCCGATGTTCTACGGACCTTGATCCGTTGGTGTCACAAACAAGCGTCGATTCCGGAACGCCTGACCGCTCTGACCCTTGATTCGGTTGACGAGTTCCAAGGTCAATTCTTGTCGTCCATTGCCGACCTCGTGACCAAGGAAGGCACCCCCTGGTTCGAAGAGGGATCGCCGTAGCGGTTACGAAGGCAACACGCGGATTGGGTGAGGGGATCCAGAATGAGCCACGATGGGGCATGGATTTTGACCTGACCCAAACTGATGCCCTCTTGTCCACCACTCGCGCCGTGCGAAAGCGCCTGGATCTTGAGCGCGAGGTTCCCGACGGGGTTCTGCTGGACTGCCTCCAACTGGCCGTGCAAGCCCCGACCGGATCAAACACCCAAGGTTGGCGATGGCTCATTGTCCGTGACGAAGCAAAGAAGCTGGCCTTGGCCGAGATGTACCGAGAAGCCGGCGGCGCCTACCTGGCCGAAGCAGCCAAGGCAGCAGAACAAGGAAGCCAGACAGGCCGAGTCATCGATTCGGCCAACTACCTAGCCCAAAACTTGGAGAAGGTCCCAGTCCTGGTCATCCCGCTCATCGCAGGCCGAATCGAAGACAACCCCGGCATGGCCGCCGGGCTATTCGGATCGATCATTCCGGCCATGTGGAGCTTCCAACTCGCATTGCGCAGCCGCGGCCTTGGTAGCTGCCTCACCACTCTCCACCTCGGGCACGAAGCCAAAGCAGCCGAGCTACTTGGCGTTCCCGCCCACATGACCCAGGCTGGTTTGCTTCCCGTGGCTTACACCAAGGGAACCGATTTCAAGCCAGCCAAACGTCCGCCGGTGGAAGAAATCACGTACCTGGACACCTACAAGAATCCGATTCGTTAGGCAAGACCGGACAAGCTCGTCAGACCTTGTCGCTCACAACCAGACGGCGGAAGATCAACAAGGCGCCGCCGAGTGCAATCAGCAGTGCAGACCATGACAGATAGATCGTCAACTCGCCACCGGTGCGAGGCAACGGGCGAGTGCCGGTCGTCGTAGTCGTAGTCGTCGTCGTCGTCGTCGTCGTCGTCGATGAGACGATGCCTGCATCCACGGTTGGATTGAACTCGCCGATCCCAAGCACGACCACACTTGTGCGGCCGCCTGTGCCAGCGTCAGAATCAACTCCGTCGTCGGTTAAGGCATTGGGTGGCGTGAACGGCCGGCCGTGTGGATCGCGGAACTCAACATAGTAGCCGCCAGGGGGTAGGCCCGTTACGGCCCATTCGCCGTTCGAATCCGTCACATCGACACCGACGACCTGGTTGGTCTCAGAATCGAACACCGTCACCGTGACGCCGGACACGCCAGGCTCACTTGAATCCTGGATCCCATCACGGTCGATGTCGATCCACACGAAAGTACCAAGACCGGCGGCCGGCGTGAAGCCGAAATCGACGGTTGGGTTGTTGTCAACACCCGGCTCATCACCAGCCGTCACGGTGATCGGCTTCGAACGGGTCACACCACCGAGATAGAAGTCTCCGTTGTCGTCGTTGTCGCCGTCGTTGTCAGGATCTGGCGCCGTGCCAAAGATGTCATTGCCGCTTGAGGATGCCCGCCCAAAGAGAGGAGCACCTGAAGCAAATTGATCAGCTGGGATCTCAACCACGTAGACACCCTCAGCCAGGCCGTCGAACTGGTAGTTTCCGGAGGCATCGGTGACGGCGGTCATCGGTTGACCGTCGGGTCCGAGCACCGGCTGATTGTTCTCATCGAGCAAGCGCAACGTCACGGCTCCAGCTGGAAGCTCGCTGGCATCGCGGATCCCGTCATTGTCGTCGTCGAACCACACCAGGTCGCCAAGCGACACGTTGTAGAAACCAAAGTCGACTGTCAGGTTCGAGGCATTGTCAGGCGTACCCGTCGGGCTCTCGTCGACCTCGTCGGTCGGCTCCCCGCCATCAAGCACAGTCACGACTCCGGAGCGGACCGTTCCTGCTGCGGTGTGAGCCGGTGATCCATCACTATTGTCATCCACATCGCTGTTGGGGTCTCCAGTGACACCCGAACCATTGGATGGATAGTGGCCAGCCAGCGAAGCGCCCGCCACAAATTGATCGGCAGGGATCTCAACCACGTATTGACCGGGGGCGATGCCGGTGAAGACATAGGTTCCGTCCATGGCCGTGGTCGTCGTCGCAACGATCTGACCGGCACTGTTGAGCAGAACCATCCGCACGCCAGCGATCGGCGGTTCGCCCGGATCACGAACCCCGTCATTGTCAGTATCGAACCAGACAAGGTTGCCGACTTCAACTCCGGCTACGAAGCCGAAGTCCACCGTGAGGTTGGAGTCAGCGTCGATCCAACTGCCCTCGCCGGTCTCGGCGAGAGGCTCGACACCGGCCGAAAGAGTAACCGCAGCGCTGATCGAGGCGAATCCAGCGGCCGCGTCACCGCTGTCGTCACCATCAATGCCGAGTTCAGGGTTATTGGCTCCAAGCGTGGACCCAAGACCCTCAAGCGGCTGGCCGCTGGCCTGCTGGGTTGAGCTAACAGCAACAACATAGTCACCGGGTGTCAAGAACTCGAAGGAGTAGAAGCCGCCGCCAGAAGTAGTGTCACTAGCAACCTGCGTCACCGCCACACCAGCAGCATCAGCAGTCCACAACTGAACCTCAACACCATCAATACCAGGCTCAGAACCATTCTGGAAACCATTACCATCTTGATCCAACCACACCCGATTACCAAGACGCAACGCCCCAGTAAAGCCAAAGTCAACACTGAGATCAGACGAGCCATCCGGCCAAGTCCCATCCTCATCAACACCACCAGCAAGACCATCGGTCTCACCCGTCGGAGCAGAACTATCAAGCGTCACCGGAGCCGAAATCGCTGCAAACCCAGAAACAATCGAACCATTGTCATCATTATCTGACCCATTATCAGGATCAGGAGCGACTGTCGTACCAAGACTAGAAACAAGACCAGCAAGAGGCTGACCGCTAGCCAACTCAGTGTCCGCAATGGCAACAACATAGTCACCCGCCGCCAAATCCTGGAACACATACCGGCCATTGGAATCAGTATTTGTGGAGTCGATCTGAGCGAGCGGAACACCACCAGCATCAACGGTCCACAACTGAACCTCAACACCAACAATCGGCGATTCACCAGCATCAGCAACACCATCATTGTCCGCATCAAGCCAAACCAGATTGCCAAGGCGATAGGACCGAACGAAACCAAGATCAACCGTCAAGTTCGAGCCGGTGTCGGCATAACTGCCATCTTCTTCAGGCTCACCCGTCGGCTCAGACCCACCAACCAAGGTAACCGGAGCCGTGATCGACGCGAAACCAGCAGTCGGCTCACCATTGTCATCAAGGTCAACGTCATCATCAGGATCAGGAGCAATGCCATTACCCGTTGTGGAGGTCAGGCGATGAAGCTCATTACCGGCAAGCTGCTCACCGTCGCCAATAGCAATGATGTAATCATTGGGCTGAAGCCCAACAAACTCATAGAAACCGTTGGCGTCAGTAACATCAACACCCAGCATGGCCAGTGGTCATCAACAGACCACAACTGCACGCTTACGTCAGCGATTCCAGGTATCAGCATCACCATTGAATCTTCGAAGACAAGGTTGCCGAGGCGGAGGCGTTCAACGAACCCGAAGTCGAGAGTCAGGTTGGAATTGCTCACCGTGTCCACGAACAGAGAGTTCTCATCAACAGACCACAACTGCACGCTTACGTCAGCGATTCCAGGTTCGCCAGCATCAGCATCTCCATCACCATTGACGTCTTCGAAGACAAGGTTGCCGAGGCGGAGGCGTTCAACGAACCCGAAGTCGAGAGTCAGGTTGGAATTGCTGTCCACGAACAGAGAGTTCTCATCCAGATCATTGGTTGGTTCGCCACTCTCAGACAGCGTGACAGCCGCGGAGATGGATGCGAATCCGGCCGCCGGGTCACCATTGTCATCGAGTTCAATGTCGTCATCAGGATCAGGAGCGGCGCCGTTGCCAGAAGTCGAACCGAGGCCAGCCAATGCTTCACCAGAAGCCTGCTGACTCGACGCGATAGCCACAATGTAATCACCTGCGAACAGGTAATCAAAGGAGTAGAAACCGCCGCCAGAAGTAGTGTCACTAGCAACCTGCGTCACCGCCACACCAGCAGCATCAGCAGTCCACAACTGAACCTCAACACCATCAATACCAGGCTCAGAACCATTCTGGAAACCATTACCATCTTGATCCAACCACACCCGATTACCAAGACGCAACGCCCCAGCGACTATCAAGCCGAAGTCGAGTGTGTGGTCACTGGTGTTGGTGTTGATCATGATTGACGGCAGCCCGTCCATGATCATGGCATCGGCATCGTTGCCATCATCGCCTCCAGCGTCCTGCACGGTGATAGCTCCGAGGCCCTCGTGGGTGCCGCCTATGGCAAACACACCGCCGGCGTCGTAGTTGACTTGCGCGATGCGAACCTTGCGATCGGTATTGGGAGCAATGTTGTCAAACAGCCAGTTGCCTTCGGAATCAGTCACTGCCGTGTCAATGACGACGTTCGAGCTATTGAGCAACTGGATTGTGATGCCAGCCATGCCTGGCTCAGCCGGGTCTTGCACCCCGTCACCGTCGGTATCAAAGAACACCCGGTTGCCGATCTGAATCGAGGCAACACCGCAGGTGGCCTCCAAATCACCGATACCGGCAGCCTTCTCAAACGTGCCGACGTCAGTCCCCAGCGGCCGACCGCTGTAGAGGCGGTAACCGTTGATTGGGTCACCCGAGGCATTGTCGAACCACTCAAGGCCGCCCGACTGCCACGTATTGGCGTTTGGATTGGGGTCAAAGGATGCGGTGACTACGTAGGGGCGGCCCGGAATCTGGGCAATCGATCCGAGGTTCGTTTCGGCGTGAGCGGATGAATAGAAGTCGTGGTAGGTGTAGTCACCAGCCGAGATCGGAAAGTCATAGTCTGTGCCGTTGAACACGGCTCGCACCACGTCACCAGAAGAGATCGGCTGCTCAGAAACGAAGCCACCGTTGGGTTGGGTGATGTTCGTCCAGTCTTCGTAGAACGCATTCGCACCCGCCTGGTGGCCCCACCGATCCATGAGGCCGACAATCATGTCGGCGCCATCGAATTCGATATCGCTCACGATTGGTTGGGCGTAGGTGTTGCCGTAGGAAGTGATGCTCTGGGCCGCATAGGGCATGCGATTGACCCATGGTCTCCATTGGGCCTGGTGTGCGAAGATGGTGCTGCCACTCCCGACCGAGCTGCCCCGACTCGTCGTCGGAATCGGCACATCGGTCACAAGTGAGAAGCTTGAGCCATCGAAACTGAAGACCCATGCGGCCAGCTGCGCAGGATTGCCAAGCACTGGCCCGGTCTCGTCGATAGGCACGAACGGATCAACCACTGTGGACTCTGCTGAGCAGACAGCGCCAATGTGAAGGACGTCGTTGTCGTCGATTCCAAGTCCGAATGGACGGACGTCGGAGGACGGACATGTCGAAAGGCCAAGGGCACCGGCGGTGATCGCAGTGCGGGTCGGCGTACCAGGCGAGCCGTTGGCCTGGATCGGGATGGCGACGAGCTCACGGCGGCCGAGGTCAACGGTGTAGACCGTGCTGCCATCGACACTGACTTCGACATCACCGAGTCCAGAGGTGCCGACGTCGTCGAACGCGCCGTAGTCGTACATCCAGCCGTCGAGCGGGTCAGCCAAGCCCAATGCCGCTGCATCTGCGGCGGCGGTATGAGGATTAGTTGCTGAAGTGTCGGTGGTAAACCAGGGGGCGACTGCGCCACCGGAGGTGATGCGATAGATGGTGGTGGGATTCCCCGCTAGGCGGGTGTGGCGTTTCACGAACGAGCCAACGTAGGTGTCGCCGGTGGTGCGATCAAGGCCCGTTCCCCACACCGATCCGACCTGGCCGAGCGTAGCTTGCAGCGTGTAGGAGGGTGATTGCCAATTGGTTTCGGCGTTGTTGTCCTGAGCTCCGTCAAGGATCGAAACAACCGCTGGCATGTTGTCGTGGTCAGCGATATTGCCGAACAAGAAGCAAGAGGTAACGAACTCAGGACGGTTGTCACAGAACGAACCTGGGGCGACGATGCCGGCATTGCCGTCGGGGCCGGTGCCTCCTGAAGGATCAGCGCAATCGGCGGCACTCTGAATGAATTGAGTATGGGTGCCGCTATCGGCGCCAGCTGCTGTCGGGTTCCACCCAGCCGGAAAGCTCGAGAACTCAACCCTCACCGGGAAATCAGCGTCATCTACACTGACGGTCCACACGCCGTTGGCATCTGTCGTATCTGTGACCACGGCGCCCGAGGCGGTGGTGACCGTGGCCAAGACACCGGAGACTCCGGGATCGAGCACATTGTCGTAGGCATTGCTCGGAGTGGCTGTATCGAAAGCAAAGCTGTAGTCCTCGGACCGTTCGCCGTCACCGTCATAGTCTTGGAATACCAAGCCACCGCATGAAACCGAAGCTGCTCCCGATGGAGCAGCAGGAACAATGCTGAGTATCGCAAGAACCATGAGTGCAGCAAACACACTCTTCACAATTGAACGCATCTTGTAGACCCTTTCGCCCGGGGAGCGATGTGCCAGTCGGCCAAGCAAACGCGCCTATTAGGGGTAAAAGTCCAATGAACCATACGGCCTAGACCACACCTGTCGCCGCCCATCGACCCGCAGGTGGGGCTCTCTGGCCAACGCCTAACGCAAGGTCTGCCCTAGTCCCAATCCAAGCCAGGCTTGCTTGGGTACTGGATCATTCCATCGATCAGGGTTGGAGCGATCCAGTTCCCGGCGAAGGACTGCCCCTCGGACAAGAAGGGCACCTCGATCCAGGTGGCGGCCTTGGCCGTCATCGACCAATGGATGTTGGCGCCCAACGACGGACCCAGAGAGAAGTTGTGAGGGCAGAGCCAGACATCGTGTTTCATCGCGAGCGCAGCCAGCTCTCCAGCCGCACTGAGTCCTCCGAACTTGACAATGTCGGGTTGGAAAACATCGACTGCATCAGCTTCCAACAACCGTCGACACCCTTCAATCCCAAACTCATTCTCTCCCGCAGCCATCCGTTGCTTCTGTGCAGTTCGGAGCCGAGCCAGACGGCTATGGGCTTGTTGGGGGAAGATTGGCTCCTCCAACCAGGAGACGTTGGCAGGTTCGACTGCCTTGGCCAGCATTCGATGTTCGTCATCGCTCAGCCGTCCGCTGATGTCGACCATCAACGCGACATTGGGCCCAATGGCTTCGCGGACAGCAAGAACAATCCCGGCGTCAGCTTCGTGCAGTTTGACCCCGGGGAATCCGGCTTGAACCGCTCGCTCTGCTTCCTTCGTGACTTCATCTGCATCACCAATCCAATGCAGACTGGCGTAGGCGGGTAACTGGTCGTGAATACGCTCGCCCAGAAGGTCGGCGACCGGCATGTTCTGCCGTCGAGCATTCAGGTCCCACATGGCAAGGTCAATTCCGGCAATGGCGGCCGAGGTGATGCCCTCCGGTCCGTACTGATACGTAGCTCGATGCAGGTGCCTTTGCAGACCGGCAATATCGGTGCTGTCATGGGCAAGGCAAAGCGGCCGCAAAATCGAGTCGATCATGGCTGCGATGGGAGCGACGGGTGTGCCCGCTACGGCTTGGGGCTGATAGGTCCCCCACCAGGTCTCACCGGTTCCGACCGAACCATCCTCAGCTTCCAGACGGACCAAGAGCTGTGGGTTGCTCTGATCCCGGATGACCTCGGCACGGAGCGAAACAATTTGACTACTCATGGCCAGATTCGTTAGGTCGTTGGTGAAGCAATCAGAACGGGGATCTCACGATCGGTCTTGTCCTGATACTCCTGGTAGGGCGGGAAGGCAGCGACCGCTCGAACCCACCAAGCCGCTCGTTCTTCGCCACTGATCTGGCGGAGCTCGAAGTCCAACGGCTCGGGGCCATCCTGGATTCGGATTCGGGGATCGGCCACCAGATTGTGATACCAGGCGGGGTGAGCCTCGGCTCCTCCTTTGGATGCGACAATGGCGTACTCCCCCTCATGCTCGACCACCATAAGGGGGACCTTTCGAAGCTTGCCGCTCTTGTTGCCGATGGTCCACATGATCAAGATAGGTAGCCCGGTTTCCCGCAGAGTGTTGGCTTCAGTTCCGTCCGCCGCTTCATAGGCCTCGACCTGAGCCGCGGCCCAGTCCCACTTGCCCGGCTCATATACGGCGTTGTCCCATCGATTGCTCGCACCAGTTGCTACATCAGAAGAATTGTCCTTGGCCATTAGCCCACCCTAGTGAGGCGCGACGACCGAGACTGAATCGAGCCGACCTCTGTGCTGAGTTTCGACCCAACTGTTGTGCTTGGCGGTCTGCAGTGGGGTATGGGAGTACAGTCGGACAAGAATGACCAGCGCCATGAGGGCCCCACCTCCACCGCCGACCATGAGGGCTCGATCTCCTTCGGAGATTCCATAGATGAACCAGATAACCGCTTCACCCAAGGCCATGGACCAGGTTACAGAGGAGATCCCGCCCAGCTTGTCCGAACGCAAGGCCGTGAGCACGGCAGGCGCAAACTGCAAGCCGTAGCACAGGCCGATGGCGAGGCCGGCGGCGCTCCAGCCAGAGAACAGTAGGAAGGGCAGTGGAATGGATCCAAGGCCGAAAGCGCCGAGGGCCAGCGATCGCCGGCCCTCGGCACCAACCAGTTCGGAGAATTGCACACCGATCATTGAGTACAACACGATGGCAGCAACTGAAACGGGGACAAGCCCCCACAACTGGGCCTGGAGCGCGTAGGCAACCCACCAGAGATTCATGCCGATTCCAACACCAACCCAAATCCCGGAAACGCCATCAAAATCCCTCGAACGTTGGATCTTCAGAACCTGGGGGACAATCATTCCCGCCCCCAAAACATTAGCGAAAGCCACCAGCACCGCTATCACATCGAATCTCATTGCTCTCACCTCTGTCTTGCTTTGATTGATTGTCTTGCTTTGATTGATTTCTTGTTTCGATCGTTTTGTTGTTCTTGCCCACTTGCGCCTACGGCGGTGGGTTTACGACCGTAAGGTTCTACTATGTTATAGCTCCTTGTATCGGTAAGGTTCTATCAATCTTTAGCTCCGCACCCAACCTCAAGTTCGAAACGCTTCGGCGTGAACCCTGTCACTCGATCGGGCTAAACTCTCATCGTGTACGTTTCCTCCGTCAGCCAATCAGAGATTCGCCTGACCCTTGAAGTGACGGTCGATATGGCCAACGCCCTGGATGCTGGCACGCTTGATACCCGACTTGTTCTGGATAAGGCTGGATTCAGTCGCGCCAGCGATGCATCAGAAGCCGCAGTTCAGCGGGTCACGACCAGAATGAAGGCCTTACTCCCACTACTTCACGATCTTCCCTCATCGGATCAAGAGACCATCACCGACCGAGTAAACGATGAGTTGAAAGAGCTACCGATCTCGCCCTCCGTCGTTGATCACCACGGGATCGGTCCTCACATTCACTGGACCCCAATCAGCGCCACCTTCGATGATCAGATCATCACTGACGTTCTGATGGCGCTGGCTCAAGAACTGTGCGACAACGGCACCAGTCGATTCGGAAGCTGTGCAGCGACCGACTGTGACGACCTCTTCTATGACGGAACTCGCAACCGATCGAAGAGATTCTGCTCGGACCCACGCTGCGCTAACCGCACCCACACCGCCGATCACCGAGCCAGGTTGAAAGACGCCGACTGAAGCCTTGCCGCCAGGTTTGGAAGGACATAGAGATGAAGATCAGAGCTTTCGGGGTCGAACTATGGATGGACGAGTTCGAAAATTCGTGCGAACTAAACTTGGCTGAGACCTGCGTCGAGTCCCTGACAATTGAGGAGCTGCTCCATCTCTCAGGCCGCGGCAACGCCCTACTGTCTGACCTCTTGCCAATGAAGCTCGACTATGGGGCAATCCAAGGGTCCGATCGACTTCGCCAAGCCATTTGCGAGCTCTACGACAACCAGCGACCCGACAATATTGTGATCACTCACGGAACGATCGGAGCCAATTCACTGGTTCACCAGGCTTTGGTATCACAGGGTGACCACGTCATTTCCGTGCTTCCCACCTATCAGCAACACTATTCAATCCCAGAAAGCCTCGGAGCAGAGGTCTCCATCTTGCCACTCCGGGAAGAGAACCTCTTCTTGCCCGACCTGGACGAACTGCGGTCCTTGCTTCGCCCCGATACCAAGCTCATCGCCATCAACAATCCCAACAACCCAACCGGGTCCCTGATGGATCATGGCTTCCTGGTTGAACTCGCCGAAATTGCGAGGCAGAGCGGTGCCTTCTTACTATCCGATGAGGTTTACCGGGGCATCGACCAGGTCGGCGAGGGCTACACCGCTTCGGTCGCTGACCTGTATGAAAACGGCATCAGTACTTCTGGCATGTCCAAAACGTTCTCGCTGGCCGGGCTCCGTCTGGGATGGATCGCCGCACCTGTGGACGTGATCAAGACGGTCTCAATCCACCGTGACTACAACACGATTTCGGTGAGCAAGATTGACGACTACTTTGCCTGGGTTGCGCTGGAATGCCGGGACAAGATATTGGCTCGCAGCCGGCAAATCGTTCGCACCAATCTGAGCATTCTCGATGCCTGGGTCAGCGAGGAAGACTCCATCAGCTACGTCAAGCCACAGTCAGCAACCGTTGCGCTGTTGAAGTACGACATTGACATGCCATCCCGGGAGTTCTGTGTACAGCTCCTGACCGAAACCGGCGTGATGCTCACCCCCGGCAGTGCCCTGGACATGGAAGGTTATGTACGTATTGGCTATGCCCAGCATGAAGAAGTGTTGACCGATGGACTCAAGCGTCTAAGCCAATTCCTGGCCACTCTTTCCTAGACCCCTACCCGCCTATCTGACAGGGGCATTGACTTCCGCGACGTGAACAGGTGTTGGGCTAGAGGAGTTCGTTGGTGGTTTGGGCCCATCGTTCGGTGGCCGCGACCAGGTCGTCGATCTGTTGGTCAGAAATAGCCATGGACAAGGCGATGAAGCCACGACGCGCGACGTACTGGCCAGCAGCCAGCATCTGATGGAAATACAGCTCCAGCCAGCGGTCATCATCGACATGCACCGTCAGCATCGAGCCTCGACCGGTTACCCACATCTTGGGCTTGGCCCCAGACAGGGCCACACCAAGCCGCTCTCGAAGTTGATCGCCGCGTTGATTCAGTGCGGCCAGCAGATCATCATCAAGACCATGGCGAAGAGTGGCTACAGCCGCCGCCATCGAGACCACATTATTGTTGAATGTTCCAGCCTGGGATAGGGCTCCACCCTGGGCTGGGTCGAAGGTCGCCATAATTCTAGCTCTTCCACCAAAGGCACCGAAAGTCATGCCTCCACCCAGATACTTTCCCAAGGTGGTCATGTCAGGAGAAATTCCGTACAGCTCCTGCGCTCCCCCACGGGCGAGGCGCGAGGTCATGACCTCATCCAGAATCAGCACAACATCAGTCTCGGTGCAGCGCCGACTGAGCTCGGTCATGAACTCTTCACTGGCTGGGCGACAACCACCGGAGCCCTGCACAGCCTCGATCACGACACAAGCAAGGTCATTGTCGGGATGAAAGAGTTCGTCGAGACCCGCCATGTCGTTAAAGGGAGCAACTGAATAGTTGTGGGGAACGTTGAGCGGGTTGCCCGCGCCCCCAAAGGACAAAACACCACCGTGATAGCCATCGCTGAATACGCCGACCCCCGAACGGCCAGTGAAATGCAGGGCAGTACCGATGGCCATCAAGTTCGCTTCGGTTCCCGAGTTGGTGAAGCGCACCTGGTCGATACCAGCGAACCGCTCACAGACCAGTTCGGCCAGCTCGATCTCACGGGGATGGGTGGCGCCAACGGCAAATCCTTCGTCCAACGCAGCCACAACCGCGTCTCGGATCAGCTGAGACGAATGGCCAAGCAGACCGGCGGTGTAGTTCCCGCAGAAGTCAACATAGTTATGTCCATCGGCATCACTGACGACCGAACCTTGTGCTCCGACAACACGAAAAGGGAACGGTTCGAAATGCAGGACCGAGCGAGTATTGCCGCCGGGCATGACCTTACGGGCTTGCTGATCGAACTGGGCGCTCGAAGCGTGAACCGCGACATACGCCTTGTGGGCGGCCGCAATTGCTCCGTCCAGCCCCTCGACGGACTTGCCAGAATCAGGCATTGCTAGCGCTCCAGCGCTCGAGCGAAACCTTCAGAAACCAGCCGCACAACAGCTTCGGGCGCCGTCGATGGGGAGCCAGCATTGAAAGGAGGGTCGGGGTCGTACTCGATACCGAGCTGGATGGCTTGGGCCACCATGTCGCCACGCAGCCGGGCGATCAGAAGCAGACCCATATCGATGCCGGACGAAACCCCAGCGGCAGTGATGATCTTGCCTTCTTCAACAATGCGATCATCACACGGGGTTGCACCGTATTCATCCAGCCCACCGCGCAGGAACCAGTGACCAGTAGCCGACAGGCCATCTAAGAGGCCAGCAGCACCCAGAAGCTGGGAACCCGTACAGACAGATGTGGTGTATTGGGTCGTTGGGTGGATGCGACGGATCCAGTCGATGATGGCATGCTCGCCACCAGCAGCCATCTCGACCGTGGCTAAGCCGCCAGGAATCACGATCACATCAGCAGACTCAAACTCGTCGTAGGCCCCGTGAGCGACCACACTCATTCGACCTCGACTATCCAGAACTGGCCCGGCCTTCTCGGCGGCAAAGCTGATCTCACTATCGGGCACATCGCACAAGACCGAATAGGGGCCGATGGCGTCGAGCATGGTCACCCCTTCGAAGAGGGCGATCACGATTGAGGTTGTCATGTTGGGTCTTCCTTCTTGAGATAAAGACTGGGAGAGCTGCGAGGGGGTGAGAGACGTAGCGGGGTGGCCGGTTCAGACCGGTGTCAGATAGCGCTGTTCGAAGACAGCCAGCGGTTGCGAAATGTCGGGAACGATCGCGGGTAGGGCGGCTCGCACCGTCAGCGCGGCGAGGGCCACGTACTCTGAAGCCAGCTTCTTGGGAGATAGGCGGCCACCGGGCCGATACCAATCAGCGACTGCGGTGCAACTTCCAAGCAGGAACTGGGCACCAAGCCGAGGCTCAACTCCCGTGAAGGAACCATCGACGACACCGGTCTTGAGAACCTTGCGCCATAGTCGTTCGTATCGATCTCGTTGGGCGACAGCTCGATCGCGTGCTTCAGGCTTCATGGCCCCTAACTGACGATCGACAACGATGGTTTCTGCACCATTGGTGGCATGAATGGTGACATGTAGCGCAACCAGGCCAGCCAACCGGTCCGCTGGGTTCAGCTGCTGGGCAATGACCAGTTCTGCTGCTTCGATTAGGGCGCTCATAGTCGAGTCGATGATCTCATCCAGGAGATCATCCTTGGAGTTGATGTGGTAGTACAGACTGGCTGTTGTGATGCCGACGTCATCTGCCAGCTGGCGAATCCCCGTTCCGGCAAAACCAAGCTCGACAAAACGCTCAATCGCTGCTTCGCGGATTCGCTCGCGCGTACTGCTCACTCGCTGATGCCGATCACTCGCTGATGCCGATCACTCGCTAATGCTCAGTACCCGAGCCGGGGTCAGTCGCATGATCTGGTCAATGTCAGCATCGCTCAAGCCAATCCGGCCCATCAAGGGGACTACCCGCGTCAAGATGTGATCAAGCCCTTCGCCGCCAAAGGCAGTGGTGTGTACCCGTTGGCAGATGTCTTGACTGACCGCTATCTGGTCCAGGTATCCAGCTTCCATCAATTGGGCAATGAAGCGAATCCGGCCACCGTCGTTTGGCATCTGGGTGAAATTCGGATCCAGGTAGTAGGAGCTCTCTTGCCCAAACAGATCGAACTCTAGGACACAGCCCGTCTCGGCCAAGGCGAGCATCTGGTCAATGGAAGTCAGGGTGCGCTCCACATGGCTCATCACGATCCGGCTCGGGTCGACACCCCAAGCGATGCAGGCTTCGACCACCGCCATTGGTGAGGCTGAAGCCCTGCCGGGGTGAATTTGCAAGGCAGCCCCGGTCTCGACCTGAGCTAACGCGGCGGCGTGCAGGCTCCGCATCTCTCGCTCGGTGTGAGGCCAGCTCAGGCCAACCTCACCAATAATGCCCGCCTTGATATCGGTGCCTTCCACGCCGTCGGTGATCTCGTTGACAGTTTGCTGAGCTAGATCTTCAACTGACCTCTCGGCGAAGTCATTCGGCAATGATCCATCGATGTACCAGCCCGAGCCCATGACAATGTGCAGCCCGGTCCGCTCAGCCAATTCGCGGAGCCCGACGGGATCACGACCGATACCAATGCTGGTTGAGTCAACAACCGTCGAGCCGCCTGCCGCCTGAAACGCTCGGATTTCGACCTCGGCCTCATCGACATCACCAAGCGTCACATTGTGCTCGGTGGTAATGGACCAGAGATGGTGCCGATAGGAGCCAAGCTCGATCTTGCTCCGGTCCCATGTCGACTGATCCGCTGGCATGTAGCAGGAGAAGTCGCTGAGCAGGTGCTCGTGGAGGTGGACCAGTCCAAGTGAGCGTGGATCGACCCTGTCGGTCACCGTCTGCACAAAGGGAGAGGACACATCAGCAGTCGTCATTCCTTCAACCTACCGATCGATCGGTAACTACCCTCGTCCCGACGCCAATACAGCATGTATGTGGAGGCTACATCAGTGCCAGCTACACAGGAGACAGGTCGTTAGGGCCTCGATTCAGCAAGTCGTTAGTTTCAACAGCAGGCCAGCAAAGCGGTTCAGGAGCGGAACTTCAACTCCGGCCAGTTTGCCATGATCATCCTCCAAGCGGCGCAACGTGATGGCGTCCAAGTAGTGAGGGTTGGCAGCGAAGCTGGCCGCCTCGTCGCTCGACATCGGCCCACCTTGTTTCCCCAATGTGTAGATCGAAGCCTCAGACAGGTGGTCAAAATAGTCCGGGTCAACCGAGCAAAGGTAGCGCTTTGCTTCAACATGAAGCCTCACCGGTTCGCTGACTTCTGGGCCGAATCGCTCGGCTACCCAATCGCCACCCAGGTCACCATGGGAGTGGATGCCGTACTCGTCATCCGGCTCATCCAGCCAATGGCCGACGTCGTGCAGCAGACATGCAGCAACAAGTGCCTCCGGTTCATTGGCCTCTTCAGCAGCTAGGGCCGTCAAAAGGGAGTGCTCAGCAATGCTGACCTTCTCACCGTAAGGCTCTGTCCCGCGTTCTTCCATCAAGGCTCGGAGTTCCTCAACGACGCTCATCGGACAGCCCCGCCGGATGAGTGAGCCTGCAAAACGCGCAGCTTTGAGGTCAAGGAGTCCTTGTCGGCGTAGCAGCCCTGAAGATGGCGAGAGCCTTCCTCATAAGATGACCGGCCATGCAAGACACGCTGGTTGTCAAAGATCATGAGCTGGCCGGGCTTCAGTCGAAACTCGATCCTGGCTGAGGACTCGTGCAGGGCCTGGCCCAGAATCCGATAGGCCTCATAGAAGGCGACCATCTCATCGGGCGGAAGATCAAACGCTTGTATCGATCGACTGTTATAGCGAATCTCGGTGATGGTGTCCCCCATCATCGAGATCAACGGAGTCCGATGCCAAAGATCGACTGACCCATTGACTGGCTTGCCTTCAGCCTCGACGAACCGGAACTCCACCGGCGTTGATGTCAGAGTCTTGAAGGCATCTGGGTGCTCCGAGCGGAGTCGCTCAGCAACGGCGAAGCCATCAACCAGCTGACTCTCTCCGCCGTCTGAATCGTTTACCAAACAATGAAGTAGTTGGAGACCGGGTACTGGATCGCGATAGGGATTGTCGGTGTGCATGCCAATGGTCCCGCTGGTGAAGGCCAGGTTGGCTGGATTCGGTTCCACCCGGACATCAAAGAGTGGACCATAGTTGGTGTCTCGGACATAGCCGAACAAGCCGACAACGTCCAGGATCGTTCCCGGTTCGCAGGGAACATTCTCCAGCAGCCCAAATCCAAAGCGATCGACGTGGGCGAGAAGTTTCCGCAGCACAACTGGGTCGCCGCCAGCTGTTGAATAGTCAACAAACACCGATGACTCTTGCAGATTGGATGACCAGAGAGTGCGGCCAGAAGCAGTCGGCGTCGACATCGAGGCCTGGCGTAACCAGGACGCTTCGAAGCGGTAGGAGGCAGTTCCAGACTCCTTCGAGCCAAGCTGTACAACAATTTGAGCATCTGCATGCTCGGCCCCAACAATCGAGACGCCATCCAGCAGATTGATGTCGAAGGTGCGTTGGCCCCGCTTCTGATGCCTTCCGCCAGCCACGTTGTCTCGCAACCAGGTGGCGAAGTATCGCTGGCTTGCTCCGTCTTCGTAGGTGACGGTGAGCCAGTCCTGGTCATACTCAACGGTCCTTACATCCGATGAGCTTCCTACTCCATCTGGCAACATCAGGTTTCCCTTGCGCAAATTGGTGTGTACCGATTATCGCATTGGTATACGCCAATAGGCAAGGTGTTATTCCGAAGGTTGTGCCATCTCTCGAAGCCAATTGTGGAGGAGGTCATCCAACGGCATAGCGGCCGCGTAGTGCCAACCCTGAATGACGCTGAATCCAACCTCCCGAGCAGCAACAAGTTGACTTTCGGTCTCGACTCCCTCGGCGACAACGCCAATTCCCAGGTCCTTGGCCAGTCCAACAACGGCCTGGGCAATGGCCCGTTCCGAGCCCTCCTCAATCAACTTGTCCACGAAACTCTTGTCGACCTTGACCGAGGTCAGCGGCAAGTCCCGCAAGTGTGAAAGAGATGAATAGCCGGTGCCAAAATCATCGAGGGCCAGTGAGAAACCAGCCTCGTTCAATGCCTGAACCGCGCTCAGGCTCGATGCTCCCCCGGCGAAGGCGGCACTCTCGGTAATCTCGATACAGACACCCTCAGGTTCGAGCCCAGCCTCCTTCGTTGTTCTTAGGACGAAGGGAACGAAGTCCGGCTGGATAATGCTGAGAGGCGAGAAATTGCAAGACATGACCGGACGCTCACCGGGAACCGCAGCGGCGATGACCGCTGCCGCAGCACACGACAGGCCAAAAGCATGTTGGTCCAATTCCCACACCAGTCCCGAGCCAGCGATGCTGTCCAAGAACGCTCCAGGTCCGTGAAGGGTCCCTTCCACATCAAGACACCGGGCCAGCGCCTCAAAGCCAATGGTTTTGCCGCTTGTGGAGTCAACCAGCGGCTGGAAGTGCATCACGATGCCGTCATTGTCCAGCGCATGGCGGAGCATGCGTCGTTGTCGGTCCTCGATCTCTGTAGCTACCTCAAGTGCGGTATCGAAAATTTCGGTTCGATTCCGACCACGGTCTTTGGCGGCGACAAGGCAATGTCAGCTTGGCTGAGAAGCTCATCTTCATCCAGGTCATCCAAGCTTGCCAAAGCCACGCCCGCCGATGCAGTGATGTCAAACCGGTTGCCATCAATGGTGAAGGGCTCCGAGAGTGATGCTCTGAGACGCTCGGCAACAAGGTGAACGGCAACTTCAGACTCAACATTGCTCAACAAGGCAACAAACTCGTCGCCGCCCTGCCGAACAAGTAGATCATCCTCACGAAGCTGGTCGGCCAACCGTTCGGCGGCTATGCGGATCATCTGATCACCCGTTCGGTGACCATGGGTGTCGTTGATGAGTTTGAACACATCCAGGTCAAGGAAACAGCAGGCAACCTCGGGAGCTGGACTACCGGTCTCTCGCCACTCATTCTTCAGCTCAGACAGGCGTTCGCTCAGCATCCGACGATTCGGCAGACCGGTCAACTGATCGTGCAGAGCTTGGGAGACCAATTCATTCTGAGCTTCTCGAGTGGCAGTGACATCATGGAAGGTGACGAATGAGCCATGCAAGGTCCCGTCTTCACCAACAACAGACCGTTGGGCGACATCGACGTAGTGATGTTGCCCAACCTGGGACACGATGGACATCTCCGCACTGTTCTCAAACGTCGCCCCAAAGGTCACCCGTGCCGGGTGGTGCTCACGAACAACGATCGCCCCGCGACAATCGAGCAAGGGGAAGTCACGCCAGGTGAGACGACCGGGCGGCGTGTCCGGATCGATCCCAAAGAGGGAGTAGGCCGCTCGATTGACCAAGGTAATCGCCCCAACCGCATCCGTTGCGATGATGCCATCATGAAGTTGTTCGACCAGCGCATCCGACATGTTGCGGGACCGGTGTTGATCCTGCTCGACTTCAAGTTCCAGTTCCGCGCTTCGCAACGAAATCACAATGCCGTTGATCTGGGGGTTCGCTGTTTGATCTGTTCCGGTGAGTTCGACCCGACCCCAGCTGCCCTCACCATTGCTGATCCGAAGCAAGACTCGATACAGCGTGAGGCCAGTGACAACACGCGCAACGGCGTCCATGGCTATGCCCAAATCATCAGGATGAATGAGATCAACGGCATTAGTGCCGATCAGTTCGACCCGACTCCTTGCGACGAGCGAACCCAGAGCATCGTTGGCCCAGGTGATCTGGAAAGCCTCATCGATGACAATCACCGCGTCCCGCAGGCCATGGGCTATGGCAGCCTCACTCACTCCTTGGCCCGTTGGCAAAGAGTCTGAGAAGTCATGCGAAACAATAATCCCGCTGACAACCCGAGTGAGCGCAAGAAAGGTGTTTGCCTGGCGCTCCCGAACGGGCCCATGGATGGTGAGGGCTCCTACCGTCACACCGAACCTGTCAACGACAGGGAACGAGGCCGTGCCGTCAACCTCGATGGTGGGCGATTGTGCTAGCTCCGCTATGGAGACATCATCGTCAGCCTCGCTCTCCAGCTGGTACGAAAACAAGGCCCGCTCCGCCTCGACTAGCTGACGCGGCTGCAAGACATCTCCCCCAGATGCGGCAACGATGTAACACCAGGAACGCTCAAAAACGACGAACTGACAAAGCGACGCGGTTAACGTCGCAGCAGCCCTAGTCGCCTCAACCACAGCAGGGTGGCGGGCTAGGAGCTGACGAAGCGGCATGAAATCGTCTGGGTTCACCCTGGTCACAGAGTATTTATCGGCACCCTCGTGCCATTCGTGACCTTTTTGCCAAGCGGTGCGATACTAGCTGGAGGCAGTGATTCACCGGGATATGGAACACAATGACCAACAATGAAGACGAGATTGGGGTGAAGGAAGCCTTCGTCCTTGACGGTCCGGATGACAACCGGCAATTGTACGCCTCCTGGGCTAGCACCTATGAGTCCGGCTTCATGGAAACATCTGGCTACATCTATCACCGCAGCGTGGCCGAACTCTTCTGCCAACGTTTCGTATCGGACCGGTTCACGCCAGACCGCAACGCCATTCTCGATGTTGGCTGCGGAACGGGAGTTCTCGGTCAAGAACTGCGTCGACTCGGAATCGACAAAATCGATGGTCTCGATATTTCCCCGGAGATGCTGGCGCAAGCCCAATTGAAGATGGACGGGTTCGAACCCATTTATCGCCGCCTGATCGAGGCTGATCTGACTGGATCAATCGAGGTCGAAAGTGATTCATACTCCGGTGTTGTTAGCTCCGGAGCCTTCACTCATGGCCACCTCGGGCCCGAGTCACTACATGAGGTGTTCCGTGTAGCTGCGCCTGGAGCTCTCTGCGCCGTCGGGATCAATTCAGCTCACTTCGAGGAATTCGGATTCAGATCGCTCCTGGATCAATCGGTCGAAAACGGCACCCTCAATCCGTACGATCTGCGAGAGGTCCCGATCTATGGTCACGGCATGACAGAGGATCCAGACAGCGTCGCCAGTGTGGTCATCTGCACCGTGCGTTAGATCGGATTCAACGCCCTTACATTTGGTGGCCAGCAGCCGAGTCTGTTCCGGTGACCGATCTTTGCCACTCAGCCACGCGCTTGCAGCTCACAGCTCGATCACCGGAACGCGCCCGTTCGGCAGCACAGCTGTGCTGAAGCGGAAACCGCTCTGGGAACAGGACCAGGATCCACTCTTCAAACGACTACGTCGGTCGCTCAGCAGGTCATGGAAAGATCCTGACGCCTCGGATGCGATCAACGATGGCTACCGCGCCACCCAATATGGTGCGCTAGTCAGTCAGCTTCCCGTCAGCATCACCGGCGGCCTTTTCATCCCGGTCATCTTCTTCTTCCTTCTCCGCGAAAGTCTTAGCGAGACCCATCTCAAGCTCTGGTCTGCCTCCATCATGGGCTTGGCGCTCGTCAACCTGATTGAATGGGCTCACTATCGGTCCAGGGGTCGGGGCAACCCAGTGAGCAAGGCCACTGCTTGGCGGGTAACCATTGAGCTAGCAGCCATGGCCGCCCTCTATTCGATGATTGTGTCACCGGTTCTGCGGCAAACCAGCCCGGAATCCCAGACGATTTCCGTGGCCATCGTCACCGCATTTATCGGAACCGGAGGCTGGATCTACGCCAACCTCCCCCAAGCCGGTATTGCATGGACAGTCACAATCTGTTCTGGCACGGCCATCGGCATCTTTGGCTTCACTGAGGGACACACCGTCTTGGGATTCCTCGTGGTGTACTACGGATTCGCGACCACGACCGGTGTGCTTCTGACTTCAAGGTCATTCTTGACCGGTCTGATCGCCCAAACCGAGACGGACCACCAGCGCCAGCTCGTCGGATTACTCCTCCATGACTTCGAGGAGCACACCAGCGATTGGCTGTGGGAGACAGACAAGTATGGACACATGCGCCATGTTTCGGCCAGCCTGGCAAAAGCCTTCGGCCATAGCCCCGAAGAGCTGCAAAGCATGCCCTTCATCGCACTGGTCGCCTCCCTGATGCCAGAGCAGACACCCGAAGACCGCGAGATGATCTTCGAACTAGAAGGATACCTCGCTGGCCGTAGTCCATTCCGAGACATGGTCGTGGCAGTCCAGGTCTCCGGTACCACCTCATGGTGGTCCCTGACTGCAAAACCGCTTGTTAACAATGCCAACGAGGTAGAAGGTTGGCGCGGTGTTGGCTCAGACATCACTGCCCTTCGTCAACGAGAAATCGAGATGACCCGTCTGGCCAACATCGACAGCCTGACTGGGATCCCCAATCGACATCAATTCAACACTCACCTTGCTGCTCACTTCGCCGATCAAACCAATGGGGCCAAGCCCGGAACCTTGATGCTCTTGGACCTCGACGACTTCAAAATCATCAACGACTCTTTAGGCCACGCGGTCGGTGATGAGTTGTTGGTCGAGGTCGCTAGCCGCCTTCGATCCGTCGTCCGCAAGGACGAAATGATCGCCCGCCTCGGTGGCGACGAATTCGTAATCTTTGTCCCCGAAGAGTTGTCCAGGCACCAGGTTGAGAAGTACCTGGACCGGCTCCGAGCCAGCCTCAGCAATCCATGGAACCTCGCGGACAATCAGATCGAGGTTCGAGCCAGTGTTGGCGTCGGCTTCGCCCCAAGCAACGCCCAATCAGCCGAGCGCCTACTCCGAGTCTGCGACATGGCCCTCTATGCCTCAAAGGAAGCTGGACGCAATACTCATCGCTTCTTTGAGGCAACAATGGATGCTCGGGTAAAGGACAAGCTCAGCCTGCTCGGTGACCTGAGAACTGCCCTGGACACCGCGGACTTGCGCATGCATTACCAGCCCCAGGTGGACATGGACACCGGCGCAATCGTCGGCTTTGAAGCACTCGTCCGGTGGCAACACCCGACACGGGGAATGATTCCCCCCGACCACTTCATCCCCCTGGCAGAAGAAAGTGGCTTCATTGTTCCCCTCGGCACGTGGATCATGAACCAGGTCTGCGGAGAGGCCATGCAGCTGCCGTCACATCTCAGCATCGCCGTCAATGTTTCGGGGCGACAATTCACCGACTCCAACGTTCTTCAGATCGTTCAAGACGCCCTGAAGTCCAGCGGCCTACCTAGTCATCGGCTAGTAGTAGAAGTGACAGAGTCATCCTTAATGGCCGATACAGAGACTACCCAGGGCATCTTGCGTGGGCTACGCCAGATGGGTGTGAGAGTCGCGCTTGATGACTTCGGTACCGGCTACTCGTCCTTGTCTTACCTGCGCACATTCCCCCTGGACAAGATCAAGATCGATCGCTCATTCGTCAGCAGTCTCGGACAGATCGACGATTCCGAAAGCGCAGCCATCGCCGTAGCCATTGTGCAACTGGCAGAGGCCTTGCGGTTGGAGACCATTGCCGAGGGCATCGAGAACATTAGTCAAGCCGAGCTCTTGCGAAGCATTGGCTGCACTCACGGCCAGGGCTATCTCTACGCCAAGCCGCTTCCGCTCCGAGACGCAATTGAGCTCGCTTCGACCGCCTCCATACCAATTCCATCCGATCCGGGAATAGCCGAAGTGCTGGTCGATTCTGGACTGATTGCGGGCAAACAGCTCTCGATCTAGAGCATCAGTGAAGCTTGTCACTCGTGATGAGCACAAGCAGGCTCGGAAGAACAACGAGGGTTGCCAACAAAGCCAAGACAATCATCAGAGCAGTGAGCAGTCCATAGGTAGCAAACAGCGGCATGGGCGCCAACGCAAGCAAGCCAAAACCAATGGCCGAGCTCAACGCCGAAGCAACGAGTGCGACCCCGGTTCCCTCGCCAGCAGAACGAACAGCAACTTGTCGAGAGCCCGAGCGAGCAAGCTCCTCTCTGTAGCGAGAGATGAAGTGGATGGCGAAATCAATCCCAATCCCGATGGAGACAGCGGCAATCGTGGCGGTCACAAGGTTGATGGAGTATCCGGCAAACTCGATGAAGGCATAGAGCCAAGCAACCACCATCAGGATCGGCACAATGCTGGCCAGCCCGTAGCGAATGGACCGCAAGAAGATCGATCCGATAGCCAAGCACAAGAGAAGGGCGACTGGGAGGGAAATCTGGAGAGCACGACTAGTAGCGGCCAATGACGCTTCGCGTATGAAGGGACTTCCAGTGACCTCCACGAAGGTACCGCCGAAGTCGGTCGAGATCGCTTGGGCAATGGGCTTCAGGTCAGCCCTTGCAGCCGCTACCGACGATTGTGATCTGCTGTCAACCAGACTCAGGCCAAGCACGGTGGCACCAACCGGGCCCTCGATGCTCACCGCAGTACGAACGTCGTCAGGGGTGAGCATCAGCCGAGTTGTATCGAATGGCACTCCGGTTTGAGAGGCAACGCTGAGCAGGGCAATCACTTGTTCACGAGTATCGGGTATGGCGTCTTCGTTCTTGTCGGTCAGGATGACTCCCGACTGCTGTTGAACGAGATCAATCATGACGCCGGACTCCCAAGCTGCGTCGAGAACTGCGAGCACACCGGCATCGATCTCGACTCCGTGCTTTCCCCGCGCCAGGGATGCGGTGTCAAGTTCGCTGATCTCATCGACTCGCTGACTGAGCTGGGCTAGGAGAACAGGGTCAGTCATGTCTCCTTCGATATAGATCAAGGCTGGCTCACCTCCGCGGTCGCCAACATGTGTGTCCAGCTGGTCAAGACTCGTGACAAAGTCGGTGTCGGAGGCAAAGAAGTCTTCCACGTCGAACTCGACCGGCACTCGAACGGCAAAGACCGCGGCGACTGCGGTGAGCCCCAGCGCAATGGGCAGGACGATTCTTGGTTTGGCGGCGATAGCGGCGATCGCTGCTCCGATCGGCTGAGCAACAATGTTCTCGCTTTCCGAGACTGGGAGTTGTCCGAGGGTCTGGGAGGAGGTCTCGTCCGCAATCTTGCGTCGCTGAAACAGGTAAGGTAATGCAACGGTGAGAAATGCGGTGATGACAGAGAGAACAAGGCCAAGCCGGGGTGCAACAAAGACGAGCAGCAACACAGATCCCATGGTCATTGCCGCAGTGTTGATCGAACCAGCGATCCGGAACCAGGTACTGCGCCTACCAGGTGACGGCGATGGAATGTCGGCTTCGATGCGAGCGATGGCAAGAGGGGTTGCAATGCCAAGGAGCACGTACGCAGAGACAAGAGCGATGGCGGCACCAATACCAAACTGGTTGATCGACTCAATTCCAGACGTCAGATTGGACAAGAAGGCTGCGGCGTCAGAAATGAGGGCAAGGACGAGGGCACCAGACACCGCCGTCATCCCGGTCACAAATGCCGTACCCGAGGGCATTCCGACCGCACGTTCTTCTCGGTACCGGCCAATGGCGTGAAAGGCGAAGTCGACACCAAAGGAAATCATGGCTACCGGAACGATGAGTGAAAGCACAAGGTCGTCCTTAAGACCAATGAGATTGCTGATGCCCTTCAGCCAGATAAGCATGATCATGAAGGCAACACTGACGGTTGCCAGAACCCAATAGCTCCGAAAGGTCAGGCCAACCAGAAGCAGGACGGCAACGACGGTGAAGCCAATGAAGGGGCCAGCAATTGCACCCTGCTCTTGAGATGTGAGATTGACATCGATAGCCACCCCGTTCACCTGGAAACCATCGGCCCCCCGCAGGATCGCTTGCACGGAGCGGTCATACTCCTCTGGCTCTGTGTCACCGCCAAGGTTGATCGAGGTATTGCCGAATCCGAGTACATCATCGTCTGACAGAACAGGAAAGGCTAGAGCCGGGACTGTCCAATCGCCGTTGCTCGCTTGCTTCGATAATGGAGACAGACCAAGCGCTGACGACTGCTCTCCAAACTGTTCGATGACCAGGGCCCCAGCCATTTTGACCTGGGCGTCGGATGCGGCTTCAACTCCAGCAATCCCCTGCTTCCTAAGTTCGCTATCAATGACAGTCGCAAGATTGATGGCGCCATTTACCTCAAGCTTGATCTGGGCATCGAAGTAGCTCAGGAGTGATGGTCCAAGCACTGGATCTTCCTGCAATGCTCGTTGGGCTGAAAGGAGTTCAGCCAGAGGTTCAGCCCGAAGGAGATCGCCCTCTTCGTGTTCGACGATATAGAACGCCGTGTGGACCGACGAGTCGAATCTCTGGTCAATCCGATCTCTGGCAAAAAAGATAGATCCGCTGGGCTCCGTCGACGCTGTCTCCGTCGGCGCCATGGCCAAAAATGGGATAGCCAAGAGGGCCGTTATGACGAGGATCGCGGCAAGGGCTTGGCCACTGTGGCGTTGCAGCCATTCGAATCGGTTCATCATCAGCTTGCTATCCAATCGCAACTGGTCGGGCGCAGACAGTTTCCAAACGACACTGCCAATTTGACAGTGTCAAGATCTCATTTGGAGACTGTACGATCCGATCTTGACGTTGTCAAGACCTTGGAGCCAGGGCTGTCCATAGGAAGTAGAATGCGAGACCATGACGCCGAGCTACCACCACGGAGCCCTTCCTGACGCACTACGAGCAGCAACGGCCCAGCTCGTACAGGAGAAGGGCGCCATGGGATTCAGTCTTCGAGAAGTCGCCCGACGAGCAGGCGTTTCCCATGCCGCTCCAAAGCATCACTTTGGAGATGCACAAGGCTTGCTGACTGCCGTCGCGATCGAGGGGTTCGATCGCTTGGGAGACGCATTTCTTGAAGCAACCAAGACCGGCAAAAATGCAGAAGAGCGATTGCGCAAGATCGGTCGGGCCTATGTACGAACGGCCCTGGAGTCTCCCGGCCATCTGCGGGTCATGATGCAACAAGAGCTATGGGACAACGACAATCAAGAACTCTTGGAGGCCAGCTTGCGGGCCCATGGACTCCTCGTCGAAACGGTTAGCCAACTGGCACAAGAAATCAACCCGGAGCTAGATACTGAATCTGCCGTCACGCTTTGCTGGGCTTCGATGCACGGACTGGTTGAACTCACGCCGAAGCTCAACCACATGTCTGAGAAGTTCGGGCTGGCGGACACCACGCTGGACGAAACGATCGACCGGTTCCATGATCTGCTCGTCGACGGTTTTCGAGCACGCGCCTAATCGTTGAAGCTACGATCTGACACGATGCAGACCACCACCCTTGGGGCCTTTCCAAAACCAAGCTATGTGCCGGTGACCGATTGGTTCAGCAATAGCGACGGTGACTACACCAGTCGCTATCTGGACCAGATCAAGAACGCTGGCGACGAAGCCGACACCCTGTTCGATCGGGCGGTTCTCGAAGTTGTGCAGGATCAGATCGATGTTGGGATTGACATACCCACTGATGGTGAGATCCGGCGGGAGAACTACATCCACTATCTCTGCCGCGAGCTTGACGGAATCGATTTTTCTAAGCTGAGTACCGTTGAACTGCGGGGGACAACGACCTGTCTTGTTCCCACGATCACTGGCCCAATCGGTGCCGGTCCAAGCATTGCTGACCCGGGTGCCTCGAAGCAGCCGATCAGCAACTTGTCAGTCCCTGTCCTGGTCCGAGACTTCCTGCTGGCTCAAGAGGCGTCGGACCGTCCGATCAAGATCACGGTTCCTGGTCCAATGACCATCATCGACTCGATTGCCGACGACTTTTACCACGATGACGCCAACCTCGGACATGACCTAGCCAAGGCACTTAACCAACACATTCTGGCCCTGGTTGAGGCCGGATGCAGACACATCCAGGTAGATGAGCCAGTCATGGCCCGCAAGCCTCGGGTGGCTCTCGATCACGGGATTGACAATCTGGCTGCCTGCTTCGACGGCGTTCCCGATTCTGTTGCCCGTGCTAGCCATGCCTGCTGCGGCTATCCCAATCGCCTGGATGAGCTCGACTACGCCAAGGCCGACCAGTCGGCGTACCTCGATCTGGCCGAAGCCATTGACGCCTCGGTCATCGACGCTCTCAGCATAGAAGATGCTCATCGTCACAATGATTTGGCTCAGCTACTTCCCCGGTTCAAGAACACAACCATCATCTTTGGTGTGATTGGAATTGCCCGAAGCGAGATCGAGACGGTTGATTCCATCGAGGCTCGCCTGCGCCAAGCCGTGCAATATCTGCCCCATGACCGGATCATCGCCGCCCCCGATTGTGGGCTTGGCTATCTCGGGCGCGATCTTGCCCTGAGCAAGCTTTCCAACATGGTTGAGGCCGCAACCAGAATCAGCCTTTGACGAGACGACTCGCCAAACGAAGGCGAAGCGGCTACCAAGGCCAATAGGATTGAACGGCGGCAGTCAGAACGCCAACGGCAGTGAACCTCATGGTCTCAACTCTGGCTCACGGCACGGCGAAAGCCGCGCCAATGCCTGAATTGGCACGACCAGACAAGAGCCAACAACTAGGGTTTTCCGATGGCACCAATATCGGGAATGCGTTCCAAGCTCGTCGCCATTGTCGTTTTGCTCGGCCTGATTGCTGCCACTGTCGGCGGCATTCCCGCGGGCGTTGCTCCCGCTGCAGCATCTACCCAGGACGGCTCAACCCCTGCGATTACCGGCGACTCCCCCAGTGCCAAGGTCACGCGCCTCTACCAAGCATTTTTTCTTCGCACACCAGCCACAGAGGCCCGCACCTACTGGGTGAGTGAACTCAATACTGGTAGTTCACTGGCCGAGATCGCTGATTTCTTCGCCGCCAGCGATGAGTTCAGCAACACTTACGGAGCGCTCAGCGACAATCAGTTCGTGGACCTCATCTACCGGAATGTGCTGGACCGCGACCGACAATCACACGAGCAGTTCTGGATTGACGAGCTGTCATCGAGCCGACTCAGCCGCGGCGGGGTGATGGTCGGTTTCAGCGAAAGCCCGGAATTCAGCAACCTTCTGCTGACTCGCTTCGACGACAGTTCCGTCTTCCGTCTGTACTGCGCCTATTTCCTTCGAACCCCCGAAGCTGAGGGACGCACCTACTGGAAAACGCTGGCCGCTGGCGGCCTTGCGCTCAACGACATCTCCGAACAATTCGCCATTTCAGACGAGTTCACTTCACGCTACGGCCAGCTCAACAACGCCAACTTCGTCACCTTGATCTACCGCAACATCCTGCAACGAGAGCCCGAGTCAGCTGGCTTTGCCTACTGGACCAGCGAACTTGCAAACGGCAGTCTCAGCCGGGGCGAGGTTGTTACTGCCTTCAGTGAAAGCCCCGAGTACATCAACCAATTTCCCGACGAAGGCTGCCCAATTCGGACCTATGTCCCTCCGACAAGCAACGTCATCTTCGAATCGGACTTCTCTCAAGACACGGGCTATTCCATAGGCCAGACCACCCTCTGGAATGGTGGCTCCAGCAACCCAGTCGACCCACCAGATGGCTGGGACGGAGTGTTGGTAACCGGCAACGGTTCCATCGAGGTCGAGAGCGGCGAGGGTGTCGGAGCCAGCAACGCCCTGAAGCTGAGCTGGGATCCGTTAATGTCGCAGCCTGTTCTTAGCCTTGGCAAGCACCTCACCGGAGATGCCAGCACCGGGTTCGACGAGGTTTTCATTCGCTACCAAGTCCGCTTCCCCAACAACTTCCGAGTCGGTGACAGCGCCGCGGGAATTGAACATTGGAAGTGGGGACGCCTTTGGCAGAACACCGACCCAACCACTGGTTGGACCGAAAACCGGCCCAACTCGCACTATGTCGTCTGGAACTTTGGGGGCAACATCCCCTACACCGATGTGAACGTGGTGTGGGGAGAGAACACAGGAGACGGCCGACAGCTTGGCTCCGCCGGGGGTCCACGCCAAGGACTCGACTTCTTCCGATCGGGCAGTGACCAACACAATTCGCCCGGCTACTTCGAATCCCTCTGGCCCATCAATGAAACCGATCGACCCGGGAGCCTAGAGAACAACACAAGCCAGACCTGGCACACCATCGAATTCCGATTCAAGCTGGCAACCACCCCCACCTCGGACGATGGCGAGTTTGAGATGTGGTGGGACGGCATCAACCAAGGGCCCTACGCTCGCATCGGCGGCGGAGGCGGTACCCCCAATCGAACGGGTATCCCAACAGCACGCATGGGCAGCGGCTTCAACTTCTTCACCTTCTTCGACAATCTCGTTGGTTGGAACAGTGATTGGTCGGACCCAGGTGTTGACGGCTTCATTTTCATCAATGACGTGGTGGTGAGCGCCGACTACATCGGAAACGACTACATGGTCGGGCAATAGACCCACCGAACCGAGTGTCATCCCTGATTCCTAGACTCCGGGTATGACGCTTGAGGAGTACAACGAGTTTTGTGGATCACTAACAGCAACGACCCACATCGTGCAGTGGGGTGATGCTCATGTGTGGAAGGTCGGCGGCAAGGTCTTCGCTATTGCAGGGTGGGATGAAGGCGACCTAACTGGGATCACCTTCAAGACAACACCAACCGAGTTCGACTTTCTGAAGGAGATGCCTGGCCTTCGCCCCGCTCCATATCTCGGGTCACGCGGCTTCACCTGGATCCAACACTTTGAGGAACCGGGTCTGGATGACGAGCAGCTCTTCGAACAGTTGGAGGACTCCCACCGCATCATCGCCAGCGCCTTGTCCAAAAAGAAGCAACGCGAGCTCGGTGTTGCCGACTGAGACGGAGGCCCCATGGCCAACGAAGGATCCTTTAACAACGATTCTTCGTCATCCATTCGGTAGCGAAGTCGACCAGGTTCCGCTGACGGCACAGCCTTCCGGCTCCGGATCCGATTGGGGCGCTGGCCTCCATTCCTGAATGAGCGAAGGCCTCCCCCAACTTGTCGAAGTCACCTTCGTCCCAATCAAGATCGTGATAAGTGATCCACTGCCGCTCACCATCGATCATCATCGGCGCCCCGGTTTCTCGGGCCGTTTTACTTGGCCACAGCGCTCGATGCTCAGCCAGATGCAGGGACGTGTTGTTGCCGTGCCCAACACCAAGAAGAAGTACCTTGGCATCAAGTTCATAGAGTCGACCAAGGGGAGACGTCTCACCGAGTTCCGGAGTCAGCGGATGGCACCCAACGATCTCTGAGGCAGCCGGGCCGCGGGCAGCGAAGGAAACTGTTGGGTGATTGCTTCGCATCGTCTCCCCGTGCATCAGGAAGGATTCGACGACCTTGCCCATTCCTCTCGGCAGAGTGGTCGAAGGATCAAACGCCGGGATCTCATCTCGGATGATCGGAATCCACTCTGAAGGGACCGGTGGATTGGTCCAATTGGCTGGGTCGGTGAGCTGGCCTGTCTGGGTCGGCATCACGATGGTGCCCTCTGGCCCAACCAATTGCAGCAGGGCTTCCACTACTGCCTGCGCTCCACCAACGATCCAACCCAGAGCGGAGAGGGACGAGTGAACCATGACGATGTCACCGCGGCCAAGCCCCAAGTCTCGCAGGTCCGACACCAGGGAGCAGACAGTACTCGGCCGCCTTGTCGCCTCAATCGCATCCTTCTCCGCTGACACGCCAACAGCCTAAGTCGGAAACTCAAGCCAGTGGCCGCACCCCCGAAACCTTGTCAACTCAAGCCTCACAATGCAGACGCCAAGCTCCGAGGAGCGACCGACTAGCTATTGGTCCACACTCGTGTCGACTGATTGTTGTTGGCCGACACCGCATCAAGATCACCATCGCCATCAACATCCGCCAACGTCAGGCCGTAGCTACTTGCGGATCCCAGACTCAGCCCTGAGTCGGTAAAAGTACCCGAGCCGTTGTTAAGCCAGACCTTATTGGCCTCCAAGTAGTTGGCCGTCATGGCATCCAGATCACCGTCCCCATCGATGTCGCCTAGCACCACGAATCGACTTGACCAGGAAGCCAACGTCTGGCCAGAGTCAGTGAAGGTACCGGAACCGTTGTTCAACCAAATCCTGTTGGGCTGGGCCATATTGACCACAATCGCGTCCAGGTCGCCGTCGCCATCCAGATCACCCAGCGCAACGCCGTCACTGGCAGCAGTGCCCAGGGCCTGACCGGAATCGGTGAAGGTCCCCGAACCATTGTTCAGCCAGACCTTGTTGGCCTGGTTGGCGTTGACCACCGTGACATCAAGGTCGCCATCACCATCAACATCACCAAATGCCACTCCCGTACTCTCCGCGGTGCCGAGGGCCTGACCAGAGTTAGAGAACACGCCCGAGCCATTGTTCAACCAAACCCTGTTTGCTTGGCCCTGGTTAGCGAAGAAGGCGTCTAGGTCGCCATCACCGTCAATGTCACCGAGCGCTACCCCTCGGCTTTGATTCGAACCAAGAGACTGGCCAGAATCGGTAAACACTCCGGAACCATTGTTGAGCCAGATCTTGTTCGTGCCCGAGTAGTTGGCCACGACAAGGTCCAGATCACCATCAGCATCGATGTCGCCGAGAATGGCGCCCAGGCTCGGCCAGAAACCAAAGGACTGGCCAGAATCGGTGAACACTCCCGAGCCATTGTTCAACCATACCTTGTTGGCCTGGCCCGAAATCAGAACAATCAAGTCGAGGTCGCCATCACTGTCCAGGTCTCCGGCCACGACAGCCTGAGCTGGCACCGTGCCCAGAGTCTGTGCAGAATCGGTGAAGGTGCCAGTACTGATGGCGGTCGGACTGGTGTCACAGGCATCACCGGATCCATCGGAGTCCGTGTCGAATTGGTCGAGATTGAAGCTGGCTTGGCAGTTGTCCATCCCGTAGGCCACCGCATCAAAGTCTTCTACCAGGCCATTGATCCAGACCCTGTTGGATTGGTTCTCATTGGCTACGAGAAGATCGAGGTCGCCATCGTTGTCCATGTCTCCCAGTGCAAGGCCAAGGCTCTTCGAAGAACCAAGCAACTGTCCAGAGTCCGCAAGTACTCCAGATCCATTGTTTAGCCAAAGTCTGTTTGATTGGCTGTAGTTGCCAATGACCACGTCGATGTCGCCATCACCATCCAAGTCACTAGCCCGGAGCCGGAAACTGTTTGCTGTGCCCAGTGACTGGCCCGAATCGGTGAAGACACCCGAACCGTTATTCAACCAAACCCTATTTCCTTCGCCGAAGTTGGCAACCACCAGATCTCTGTCGCCATCGGCATCAACATCAACGTCAGCCACGTCTCGGCTAGAAGCGACACCAAGTGCTTGGCCCGAGTCGGAGAACACTCCTGCCCCATCATTCAACCAAACCTTGTTTCCTTGGCCCCTATTAGCCGAGGCAATATCCAGGTCTCCATCGCCATCCAAATCACCAAGCGCTACCGACAACGAATCCGACGAGCCAAGGGATTGGCCCGAATCACTGAAAACACCCGAACCACTATTCAACCAAACCTTGTTGGCCTGTCCTGACTCATTGGCGACCACGACATCCAGGTCGCCATCACCATCGACATCACCGAGCTCAAGCCCATAGCTACGGGACGCACCGAGCGACTGACCCGAATCGGTGAAGACACCCGAACCGTTGTTCAACCAAATCTTGTTCCCTTGCGACCAATTGGCCACCATCACGTCCAGGTCGCCGTCACCATCAAGGTCACCGAACTCGAGACCCAGACTGCTCGAGGCACCAAGCGACTGACCAGAGTTGGTGAGCAAGCCAGAGCCGTTGTTCAGCCACACCTCGTTGGCTTGAGAGTAGTTGGCAACAAACGCGTCCAAGTCTCCATCGCCGTCAAGGTCGCCTAAAGTCACATCGCGACTGGCCTGCGAAGAAAGCACTTGCCCACCGTCGATCAACAAGCCAGAACTCGTGACCGTCGGGTTTGCGTCGCACGCATCACCAACACCATCTGAGTCTGTGTCGAACTGGTCGATATTGAAGGTCGCTGGACAATTGTCGACCGCGTAGCCGACCGCATCAAAATCTTCACCCGCGTTGAGCCAAACCTTGTTGCCGTTACCTGAGTTCACGGAGATGACATCAAGTTTCCCGTCGCTGTCGAGATCGCCTAGCGCAAGCCCGTAGCTGGTGGACGTACCTACAGAACCAAGCAACTGACCAGAATCAGAGAACGTTCCCGATCCATCATTCAACCAAACCTTGTTGGCCTGATCGTAGTTCGCAACCACCGCATCAAGATCACCATCACCATCAACATCAGCAAGCTCAACGTCATTACTGGTGGACGTACCTACAGAACCAAGCAACTGACCAGAATCAGAGAACGTTCCCGACCCATCATTCAACCAAACCTTGTTGGCCTGATCGTAGTTCGCAACTACCGCATCAAGATCACCATCACCATCAACATCAGCAAGCTCAACGTCTTGGCTGGCTGATGTACCGAGTGCCTGGCCGGAAACAACGAAGGTGCCTGAACCATTGTTCAACCAAACCTGGTTGGGCTGGTTGTACCTCGCCACGACCATGTCCAAATCAAGGTCGCCATCAATGTCACCGAAAGCTGCTCCCCGACTGAGGGTCAGTCCAAGAGATTGACTCGAAACGGTGAAGACACCTGCGCCGTTGTTCAGCCAAAGCCGGTTGCCCTGGTTGTAGTTGATTGCCAAAACATCCAAGTCTCCATCGCCATCAACGTCGCCCAAAGCTACGTCATAGCTCGCCCCCACACCCATCGACTGACCAGAGTCGGTGAACGTTCCAGAACCATTGTTGAGCCACACCAGGTTCGATTGGTAGCTATTTGCCACCACAAGGTCAAGGTCCCCATCACCGTCAACATCGCCTAGTTCACCTCCCAAACTCTGTGACGAACCAAGTGTCTGCCCAGAATCGACGAAGACTCCAGAACCACTGTTTAACCACACCTTGTTGGCCTGATTATGGTTGACTAAAACGGCATCGAGATCACCGTCACTATCGACGTCACCGACCAGAACACTCCGGCCGAGGGTCACACCCAGCACCTGGCCAGAATCGGCAAACACTCCGGAGCTCATGCTCGTCGGAGTTGCATCGCAATGATCACCAACACCATCTGAGTCCGTGTCGAACTGGTCGATATTGAAGGTCGCTGGACAATTGTCGTCTGCGAACGCGACCGCGTCGTAGTCCTCGGCTGGGGTCCAGTCGTTGAGCCAAACACTGTTGGCTTGGTTTGAGTTTGCAGAGAACACGTCAAGGTCACTGTCACCATCGAGATCGCCAAGACCCACTTCTTGACTGTTCGAGGTTCCCAGAGACTGACCAGAATCGGCGAATATGCCAGCGCCACTATTGAGCCAAACCGAGTTTCCCTGGTTGCTGTTTGCGACCGTGACGTCGAGGTCGCCATCACCGTCGATATCTCCAAATTTCGCACTGGTACTGACGGCTGTCCCGATCGTTTGCCCAGAGTCAACGAACACACCTGCGCCATTATTGAGCCACAGGTCGTTGGCTCCGTAATTCGACACAACGATGTCGATGTCTCCATCACCATCAACATCGCCAAGGTCAACCGATCGACTGTTCCCCAATCCAACTGACTGACTCGAATCAGTGAACACCCCAGACCCGTTGTTCAACCAGATCTTGTTTGCTTGACCAAAGTTTGCGGTCACCGCGTCCAGGTCACCGTCACCATCGACATCACCAAGAACGAGGCTGAACGTCTTGGAGGATCCAAGAACCTGGCTAGAATCAGCGAACACACCAGCACCATTGTTGAGCCAAACCTTGTTCGCCTGGTTGTAGTTGGCCACCATCACGTCGAGATCGCCATCACCGTCGACGTCACCGAACTCCGATCTGTAGCTTAAGGCCGAGCCAAGAGCCTGACCAGAATCGACGAAGGCACCTGAGCCGTTATTGAGCCAGATTCTGTTCGCCTGACCCCAGTTGCTGATGAGGGCGTCAAGGTCACCGTCCTTATCAACATCGGCAAGGACAACACCGAGGCTCCCGGACGCCCCGAGTGCTTGACCAGAGTCAGTGAAGGTTCCCACACTGTCGTTGAGCCAAACCTTGTTCGGCCCCGAGAAAACCACGGTCATCGCGTCCAGGTCACCGTCACCGTCCAGGTCGCCGAGTGCAACGCTTCTGGAATCGGCCGAGCCAAGACTCTGTCCGTTGTTGGTAAGGATTCCCGAACTCAGTCCTGTTGGGCTTGAGTCGCATGGGTCACCGGAGCCATCGGAATCGGTGTCGAACTGGCTGACATTGAACGTGATCGGGCAATTGTCGCTAGCAAAAGCCACAGCGTCGTAGTCCTCAACCGAGTCGTTGAGCCACACCTTGTTCCCCTGATAATAGTTGGCAAAGAACGCATCGAGGTCGCCGTCGCCATCGATGTCTCCCAATGCCAGCCCTCGACTACCCGCCGTCCCCATGGATTGTCCAGAGTCAGAAAACCCTCCAAACCCGTTGTTCAACCACACCTTGTTGGCTTGATTGATGCTTGCCACCACCGCATCCAAGTCACCATCACCATCAACATCACCAAGCGACAGGCTGGTACTGGCTCCGGTGCCCAATGACTGACCAGAATCAGCAAAGGTCCCCGAACCATTATTCAACCAAACTCGATTCGCTTGACTGATGTTCGCCACCACCGCATCCAAGTCACCGTCACCATCAACATCGCCAAACACGGCCCCATAACTTGCGGCGACCCCCAACAGCTGACCAGAATCGACGAACACCCCCGAACCATTATTCAACCAGACCCGGTTCGCTTGGCCATAGTTGGCAACCACAACATCCAAATCACCATCACCATCAACATCACCAAACACCACGCCCCGGCTTGGCGACGAAGCCAATACCTGACCAGAATCGACGAACACTCCCAAACCATTATTCAGCCAAACCCGATTCCCCTGGTTGTAGTTGGCAACCACAACATCCAAATCACCATCACCATCAACATCACCAAGCGACAGGCTGGTACTGGCTCCGGTGCCCAATGACTGACCAGAATCAGCAAAGGTCCCCGAACCATTATTCAGCCAAACCCGGTTCCCCTGGCCATCGTTGGCAACCACGACATCCAAATCACCATCACCATCAATGTCGGCCACAAGCGCCCTCGTACTCTTGGACGCACCCAATGATTGACCAGAATCGACGAAAATCCCCGCTCCATTATTCAGCCAAACCCGATTCCCCTGGTTGTAGTTGGCAACCACAACATCCAAATCACCATCACCATCCAAGTCTCCCAAACCAGCCCCAAAGCTGGCCAGCGACTCGAGAGACTGTCCAGAATCGCTGAGAATGCCCGAACTCGCCGCTGTTGGGCTTGAGTCGCATGGGTCACCGGAGCCATCGGAATCAGTATCGAACTGTCTGATGTTGAACAAAGCAGGACAGTTATCGGAGGCGGGTGAGAAAGCGTCATAGTCCTCAGCCCAGGCACTGACCTCGGCACTATCCACGCTCTCCCAACTATTGGCGTAGGCCCGGACCACGTAGAAGAACTGTCCGACAGCAGGGTCGTCGTCATAAGTTACGGTGGCTCGGGGGCTGATCTGGGAAACCTGGCTATAGGGACCTCCCTGGGTGGAAGAGCGATAGACCCGATGTCCGTCGGCATAGGTGTCACTGGTTGCGGACCAGTCCAGGGTTACGGCGGATCCTTCGGTAGCCGTGAGTGAAGTCGGCGCCTGAAGCGTGTCAGCCGCAAACCGGTTTCCTTGGTTTGTTGTGAGGTGAGAAAGGGTGGCCAAGGAAGTGGAGATACTCAACACAGTCACTAGCGACATTGTGGTAGCGGCCACTGCGACCCCAGACAAAGCCGATCTGCGGGCTCTCGCTATTTCACAATCGTTCTCAGGCGGGCCCTGATCCTGCCCAAGCCGACCCTTGCCTGGATGCTCGCCGTCTGGATGCCCGCCGTGCCGAGGCTTCCAAGGATTGAATTCATCCAGTAGAGCCCAGCGCGAGACCCAGACCACAAAACCCAAAAGAACGGATACAGCGGCGAACTTCAGCCAATGGCCTTGTTCAATCCACACCAATGGCCGTCCGACGAAGGGAACGAGGACTCGCCCGACACCAAGAATGGCCTCGGGAGGGACCGGAGTCGAGTCGATCCGGTGCCCGGCGTCTCCCATCGTGACGAAGTCGCCATCGGGTGTTTGGTCCACAATCCGATGGGTGATGGTTCCGCCACCGGCTGGGTTGTCGAAGGTGACAACCATCCCTGGACCCAACTCATCCACTACCGGTTCCTCGATCAGAACGATGTCGCCAGCATCAACAGCTGGAGACATCGACCCAGACACGATCACCAATGGCGTCCACCCCTGAACGAGAGGCAGCACACTTACCCACAACAGCAGGTACGTGACTCCGCACACAGCGCTCAGGGCAACAAGGCCAGTGGCGAAACGGGCCTTGCCTACTATCCGGGACATCGGGTGTCAGTCATGGCGTTGTGTGGTCCGCCGACCTAGTTCTGGGTCTCCCAGTTCAAGATGAGAGTCGTGACCGATTCTCCCTGCTGCGCGTTAGGAGTCGAGGTATCAAGCTCAACCGTGACTCGATAGGTCTTGGAGGCTGGAGTAGCGGATGGGTCCCACAATCCGGCGCCATTGGCATAGTTGGTGTGGCTAGTATCGAAGGTGTCGAGGGCCATGCTGGCCACGATGGTGTTCTCATTCACAAACCCCGTGCAGTCACCAAAGGAGCCACCAGTTCCTTCTTCGACCGTCAGATTCAGGAAGGTTGCCAGGGTGCCCGAGTCGGTGTAGCCACCGGAATAGACCTTGACGGCGGAAGTGTCAGGAACGCTGCCTTGATAGGTGACAACGATGCAGTCAACGACGATCTGTCCGGGTTCCATATTGGTGACGTTGAACATGGTTGCAGCCGAGTCATCATCAACCAGATCGACTGAACCAACCAGGAAGGCGTTGCCCGTGTTTTGAGTCACGTCGGTAAAGGCGGCCGTTGAGCTTCGCACAACAAGAACGCTCACCAAGGCCAGCGACGCCAGGGCCGCGGCGACGCGAAATACGAGGGCCAGGCTGGCGCTCGATCGCCAGAAGACTTCATTGCTTTGGGAGTCACTACTCATTGTCGCCTCATCGGTTCAGCAAAACACCAGTCTTTCGCTGGCCCTCTCAGGCTCGACCCGTACCGAACGCGTGGAATGGGTCAGATGGCCCATTTCAGAGATCATCAACCCAGAAGCCCCAAACCACAGGAGCCTCATCGGCAGCGAGAACAACGGAGGACCAGACGCAGTACGATGTCGCGCTCATGTTCGCATCGAACGCATCACGAGAGAGTTTCGTCGACATTGAGGTTCAGGGCTGGGCCTGGCTTGTGTTGGGGGCAACCATCGTTGTCTTGCTTGGCATCGACCTCTTCCGTCACCGCGAGGACCACGAGCCGACCATTCGCGGTGCCCTTGTCGAGTCCGGCTTCTGGGTCGCCTGCGGCCTGGCATTCGGCCTGTTCATCGCTATTACTTGGGGCGGCGAGGCCTTCGGCGAGTACATCTCCGGCTACGTCATCGAGAAATCACTCAGTATCGATAACGTCTTCGTTTGGGCCCTGATTTTCAGCACCATGCGCACCCCACTTCGATACCAGCACCGGGTCCTATTCTGGGGAATCTTCGGCGCCCTCGTCCTACGGGCCCTCTTCATTGGCATCGGGTCAGCCCTTATCTCGCGGTTCGTTTGGGTCCTTGTCCTCTTCGGTCTCTTCCTTATTTTCACCGGTATCAAGGTCATCCGCCACCGCGATGACGAGGGTGACGCGGCAGCGACAACCGGACTTGGCTTACTCAAACGAGTCATGCCGGTCACCGAAGAGTTCGACGGCCACAACTTCTTCACAAAGCTCAACGGGAAACGAGCGGCCACTCCTCTCTTTGCTGCCTTGGTCGTCATCGAGTTCAGCGATGTCATCTTTGCAGTCGACTCGGTTCCAGCGGTATTGGCAGTATCCAATGAGACCTATCTGGTGTTCGCTTCCAACGCTTTCGCCATTCTCGGCTTGCGAGCCATGTATTTCGTACTGGCTGGGGCACGGGAGCGGTTCCACTATTTATCCCATGGCTTAGGAGCAATCCTGACCTTTGTTGGTATCAAGATGGTCATCTCCCCCGTGTACCACCTGGACACCTTTCTCTCTCTTGGCATCATCATCGGGCTACTTACCTTGGCCGTCGGCTTCAGTGAATACCGAGCCCGGACCCTTGAACTTTGACTAGTTGAGCAACCGGAAGTGGGAAGCTCGCCCGCATGGCTCACGAATCAACCTGCGCTGCTGTCCTGTCGGCCAGCACCTTGAGTGCTACCCCAGCAAGCCGCTGATGAGGAATTCGACTCGTCGGTTCGTCTGACGTCCTTCTCGGGTGTCATTCGAAACCAGGGGCTCGGATTCGCCCCGACCCTCCGTCATGAGACGAGTGGAGTCGACTCCGAGGGAGATGAGGGCATCGGCCGTTGCCTGGGCTCGCTCAGATGACAATCGAAGATTCAATTCTTCTTCGCCAATGTCATCGGTGTGCCCGACGATGGTCAGAATAGCTTCTTCGCGGGACTCCATGAGCTGAACGGCCAACCCAATGAGAGGTCGGTAGTTGTCAGCAACATTGGAAGCTCCGGTCTGGAACAACACGGTTTCGGCCACGGTCAACTGGATTGGAAGACTCGGATCAAAGACCGCATCCGAGCTGATCTCGAAATTGTTGATGACCTGACTCTCGCCAACTGCATTCTCCATTGCGCTCTGGATCAGATTCGAAGCAGCATCGTCGGGGACCATGCCTTCGAGGTAGATGGCGCCATCCTTTATCACCAACTGCTGGGTTGCCTCAGCGTCAAAGGGCAAGGCCACAGGAGGACCGTCAGCGAAGAGGTATTCAGAGAGGTAGGGCCAGCCCGCTGCTCCTATGCCACCCAAAGCGGCAACAAGAACCACAGCAGCCGCAAGCTTGACAATGAAGGAGTGTTCACCGTCACCCTGCGACCGGACGACACTGTCTGTCGAAGGAACCTCGGCGGCCACGTGCTGTGGAGCGGGCTCAAGGTTGGGAACAACCAGAGGATTGCTATCAACCTTTTCGCCGACCCATCCGTCAATCACGGTCACGGGGCGATCCAATCATTCGAGTTCGCTCCAGTGATGCTGTGCTCTCGCATCTGGAAGGTAACACCAAGGGCAAAGACAGAAGAGACACCGATCGGTGAGACGCCTTGCAGGACTTGTCCGGTCGATCGATCAGTAACGGTGGCCGACTTCGAACCGAGTTCCATGACAAGTCCCACGGACTCCGGAACTTGCTGACCGGTCTCGACAACAACGATTGCTCCTCGATCGGGCACGTCCACCGGAGCGTCACCCTCATCAACGATCAGTAAATTCAATGTCGAGTCAGGCAAATTCTCGGCGTTGGGAAGCGAATCGACCCAAGACCATTCGTTGCGGCTGCCGCGTGCCATCGTTCGAAGGCCAACCGCATCAGGACGAGACATGGTGGCCACACAAAGCGCAACCCATGACACGACGGCCCGCGCAGCGGCACGAGGCCCAACGACAGCCAGGCTCTGAGAAAGCAGATCAATCTCAAGCGGAGCTGCGGGGATGCTGGCCAGGGAGTTCAACTTCTTCTGGGTAGCTGAATTCAGTTTCGAAAGATCACCAGGCACCACGTAGGGTCCACTGACAAGAGCGATAGGTGCTCGTCCAAAGCCCAGCGTATTCGGCCCCATGGTATGGAATGAGGTTGGTCCAGCAATTGAACGTCGATTGATTTCCGCAGGCCCGAGTCGGGCTCCCCGGCTGGCCTGAAGAGCCTGTGCGTGACCAGTTTTGGCCCAAGCAACGATGGCCTCATCCGCACCGCGTCCCTTGCCCGGCTCGGGCATGGGAGGCAAAGACTCTGGCGCGCATTCTTCAACACGGCGAAGGAGCGAAGGGGTCGCTGAAGCAACAACAAAGCTGGCGCCAGCCACGTCGATGATCTGACCGTCGCTGACGACCGTCGGCTTCATCACCTGTTGACCATCGAGCAACAGTCCGTCTGGAGTTGGAGTGATAGTGATTGCGCCATCGTTGGCAATCGCTAAGCCGAAGCGCGGCATCGTTGGCTGCCCCTGCCCCAAGCCCGAGGCGCCTGAACTGTGACCAAACCGGTAGGACCCGACCGAGAGTGGGAACGAACCGCCGGCATCCAGGCCAGTGATCTGGGTCAGCGTGAGTCCACGATCAAGACTTGGGCTGACAAACGCCTCGGAGGAGTCAGCTTCCAGCGCACCAGCCAGATCTGGCCCAAGTCGGTCATGAAGTTGTTTGAGGTTGTCTGCGATGTCTGTTCTCATGAGATCTCTCCCTTGCACATCGGCTGATCCATACCCACAATTGAGTAATCCGGATCACATTCGACAGAAACTTGCTCATCCCCTAAACGCAACAGCCCACAAAGCCGGGAGGACATCTCTTTCGCTTCAGAATCCCCATCAACTCGGTTGAGGGGACTGGGGAACGATCTGGACTGGAACGGAACGACTTCGTCTTGGCGGAGCGAGTCCTGCTACCTTGACCCAAATGATCGATAGCAGTGTCATGCTGATGCCCGTCACCTCGATTACACGCCTCGTCGAGCTGGCCCAGATTGCCGAAAAGTTGGGCTATTCCAGAGTTTGGGTCCCCGATGAGGGACTTGCTTCGCGAGACGTGTTTGTGACCATGGCCGCCATGGCTCAGGCCACCACATCCATCAAGATTGGTACGGGGATTGTCAACCCGTACTCCCGTCACCCAGCCCTTATCGCGTCAGCTATCTCAACCATTGACGAACTCTCCGGAGGACGCGCCTTCCTTGGCTACGGGGCCGGCGGAAGCCTGACGCTGAACCCGCTCGGCATAGACAGAAATCGGCCATTGGCCCATGTTCGCGATGCCATCACCGCCAGCCGCCGACTGTTAGGTGGCGACACAGTGAGCATGTCAGACACCTTCGTTCTTGATGAAGCTCGACTCAGCTTCTCCCGTCCTGACATGGAAATCTGGTTCGCTGGACGCGGACCGAAGATGTTGCGCCAGGCTGGCGAACTTGCCGACGGGGTGCTCTTGGAGTTCCTACATAAGCCAACACTTGGCGACTACGTTAGTCGAGTCCGAGAAGGCTCAGCTGGGCGCGAGACACAGCCGAAGCTTTGCTATTCAACCATGATTATCACCAACCCGGATCGGATCGAAGAGGTCAGGCCACATATGACCTACCGATTGGTTGATTCTCCTCCCAAGGTCAAGGAACTGCTGGGCATTAGCGAAGCTGATACCAAAGCAATCGCCGCGGCCATGCATGGCGGCTTAGAAGAAGCAGCCAAGCTGATACCTGATGAATGGGTCGACCCATTCGTGATCCGGGGAACAGTCGATGAATGTGCAGTCGAGTTGACCACAATCATGGATACTCATGGGTTTGACGAGTTCATGCTGGTGGTTGCCGACATGGACGGGGCTGAAGATCTGATGGTCGAAGTAGCCGAGGTCACCGCCGCAGCCGATCGGGTCCAGTCATGAATCGCTGGATTGGCAAGCCGCTCAAGCGTCGCGAGGACTACAGCCTTTTGACAGGAGCAAGTGGTTTCATGGCCGACATCGCTCGGCCAGGAACCCTCCATGTTGGCTTTGTCCGAAGCATCGTCGCCCACGCTGACATCGCCAGTATCGATGTTGATGAGGCGCGCTCAATGCCAGGCATTGTTGCCGTTGTCACTGCCGCTGACTTCCCCGAGCCACTCGTTGCCCAACCCAGCACTCACGAGCTCGGCACCCGTCCGACCCCCTACTACGCCCTGGCTCAAGGCACCGTACGCTATGTGGGTGAAGCCATTGTTGCCGTCGTTGGTGAGTCAGCGACCGCAGTTGCTGATGCAGCCGAATTGGTTGTGATTGACTACGCCGAACGGTCGGTCGTGGTTGATGCCCGTGAAGCCGTGGAGCCAGATTCGGTTCGGGTCTACCCAGAGTGGCCCGACAACATTGCTGGCACATTTGACGCACAGATTGGCGATGTCGACGCGGCGATTGCCAATGCCGACGTGGTTGTGCGCAAGCGGCTCGGGATCCAGCGACAAACCGCAGTCTCTATGGAAACGCGCGGCGCCCTCGCTGACTGGGACCAATACCGAGGCGAGCTGGTTCTCACCACCTCCACCCAGAGCCCACATATCGTTCGCGATTTCTTGGCCGAGGTCACCGGACTTCCAACCCACAAGATCATCGTTCGAGTACCCGCTGTCGGCGGCGCATTCGGGGCCAAGTTTCACTATTACCCCGAAGAAACAGCCGTCGCCCTCCTATCAATGATGCTGAAGCGGCCAGTCATCTGGCTCGAAGCACGGAGTGAATCCTTCCTAGCCACCGTGCATGCTCGCCAACAAAGCGTCGACGTCACCATTGCTGCCAACAATGACGGCCAGATCGTCGGCATCTCAGCCGACCTTATTGCTGACATGGGCGCCTACATGCACATGGCCAGCTACGGCCCGGCATGGCTGACCTCGGTCATGATGACAAATGTCTATGAGATCCCAAACGCTCGTGCCCGGCTCAAGGCCGTTGTCACTAACAAGACTCCTTCCGGGTCATATCGAGGTTGGGGACAGCCCCAAGCCAACTTCGTGGTTGAACGCATGGTTGACTTACTGGCAGCCCAACTCTCGATGGATCCCATCGATCTCCGACGCAAGAACTTCATCACCCCCGACAAGTTCCCCTACACCAGCTTGTTCCACACATATGACAATGGCGACTACGCCGCCTGCCTGACCGAGGGTCTGGAAGTTGGACGCTATGAGGAGTGGCGGGTCAAGCAGAAACAGGCCAAGGCCGAAGGGCGGCATATTGGTATCGGGCTGTCCTTCTATGTCGAGAATACTGCCCTTGGTCCATCTCGACAGATGAATCAAGGCGGCCTCAACCAGGGCGGCTATGACATCTCCAATATTCGGATGGAACCCGACGGCGGAGTCACCGTCTATACCGGACTCTGTGAGATGGGTCAGGGCTTTACCAACGGACTGGCCCAGATGGCAGCCGACACCATCGGCCTGCATCCCGACCAGGTAACGGTCGTCACCGGCGATACCGACAAGTGTCCGTACACCGGGCACGGAACTGGGGCCAGTCGCTCAGCTGCGGTAGGTGGAGCAGCGGTGCGCAAAGCCTCACTGGCTCTACGGGAGCGCGTCATCACCATTGCTTCCAACATGTTGGAAGCAGCCGAGCAAGATCTCGAGATAGAGGACGGCAAGATCTGGGTTACGGGAAGCCCAACCCAGTCTGTCACCACGGCGGACGTTGGCCGAGCTGCCTACTTGCGAGCCATTGACCTACCCCCCGGGGTTGACCCCGGGCTTGAGGTGATCGAAGTCTTCGACCCTATTGCCATGGCCTGGCCCTACGGACTGAACATCGCCGTGGTCGAGGTCGACGTTGAGACCGGCCTAGTTGAGGTGCTTGACTACACCGTGTTCCACGACTGTGGCACCATCCTAAACCCCATGATTGTTGACGGCCAGATACACGGCGGAGTCGCCCAAGGAATCGCGGCAGCTCTCTACGAAGACCTCAGCTATAGCCCTGAAGGTCAACCGCTTTCGGCCAACCTCATGACCTACCTAGTACCGTCAGCTGTCGAGCTGCCCAACGTCAACACGGGCCACACCATCAGCCCGTCACCCGTTATTCCCGGTGGCATGAAAGGGGTTGGTGAGGCTGGCATCATCGGACCACCAGCGGCAATCGTGAGTGCCATCGAAGATGCTCTTCGTCCGCTTGACATCACCTTCACCGAGACTCCAGTAACCCCCCAAAAGATTTTCGAAGCCATCGCCGCCGCCGAATCGCCAGGCTAGGGATCCGTTGAGCTGAGCAGCCACTGACCAAAAACGACTTCGCCCCCACCACTGCTCACAAGAGCAATCGATAGGGACGAAGACAACCCGAACTGGTGGAGCAGCTCGTGCGGATTTCTTACTCAGAGGACGAGTCGCTACTGACCCGGCCCAAGGCTTCGGAAGGACTTGGGCAACAGGGCCCGAACCTTGGAGATCGCCGAATTGACGGCAGGTGTCGCCGGGTGAGCCCGAGAGAGGGTGAGCAGCGCCATCGGACGGTTGCTCACATCGAATGGCCACAACGAAACACGGGTACCAGCAGAATCGATCAAGGTAATCACGTAGGGATCCCCAATCGCTACGAAGCCGGGGGCTCGCTCACACGCTCTGGCAAGGAGTACCGAGAAGGCAGCCAGCGCATCGTCGGCCACACCGGCCGAAACGATTTGCAGACCAGCATCATCAACCACGGTGGCAGCAAAAGTGTCTTCGTTCAAGAGATTGTTGACAGCCTCTTGCAAAGACTTGGCATTGTCACGAGCAGCTGCATCGTGACCAAGGGGAGAGAGGTCTTCGACCACGGCCTTTGTGCTGAGTTCCTCTTGGAGCGTGTCGACTTCTCGGCGCAAGCGATCAGCTTCGCCACCCTTGACCTTGGCCCGGCGATAGTCGGTACGCATGATTTCCACGCCATCCAACCGCAAGTTCAATGTCGCTAGCTCCTGCACCTTGATACCAACGTCATCTTTCAGGTCGTTGATCTTCTGCTTCTGGTTGGTCCTGTCATCGCTCAATACGATGACTTGGGACTCCAGATCAGAAGCCAGGAGAACCGCTTCGGCCGCCTGTTTTGACGCACCACGGGTTGACCAGCGTCCAAACAAGTAGCCGGCAACGAGGAGCACAAGTGCCCCGCTAATCAGTATGAATGTGTTTGTCATCTCAGTCCTAGGTTTCCTTGTTCGAGACCGGTATCGCTACCTACTGATCACTGCCAGCACTTGTGAGCTCCCGGCGCGGAATGGGAAAACTATTTCCCATGATGTCCGCACCAGTCTCAAGGCTGTCGATCCAGTCGATGAATTGGTTGCACATTTCCTTGCCCCGGAAGATGCCGCCATGCTGGGGAGCAATGATCTCTAGATCAAGTTGACGGGCAGTATTGGCCCACATCTTCATGGCACGAGTCGAGGGCATGTAGCGACGATGGAAGCCTTCCATGTACTGGATGTGCGCCTCGAAGTCCGTGACTTCCATCTCGCCACCAACGGAAGCACCAAGGTCACCGCTGTACAAGATCTTGGATGCCGGGTCCAAGAGTTGGTAGTTGCCGGAGGAATGCAAGAAGTGAGCAGGGATGAACTTCAATTCGGAGCCACCAAGCTCGATGCTCATGCCTTCATCAGGAATCCCGATCATGCGATCGACCACCATTGCGTCGACACCAAAGTGCGAGATGAACTTCAGCCAGATCTGTGGAGCAAACGCCATCACATCTGTGGTCATGAGCCAACCATTGATCGCGGCCACAATGTCCGGATCCTGGTGGGAACAGAACATGTACTTGAGGTCGGCGGAACCGATCTCGGTGGCGGCCTCGGCAAATAGCTTGGTGAAGACCTTGTGCCCGCCAGGGTCAAGGATGATGGCTTCCCCGTTCCGAATGATCATGTGCTGGTTGGACTGGATGGCCTCACCTTCACTCATGTCGTGAAAGAAGACGTTCCTCTGGTTGGCATCCTCGTGAAGAGTAATCATGACAAGAATTCTCCGCCGGCCGACTAGGCCAGTACTTCGCCGATGGCTTCCGAGCTGCGGTCAAGGTCGTAGAAGATCAGTCCGAGCTTGGCGTCTTTGCGGGCAATGGCGACGAGCACAGCGTGAGGCCCAGCCTGCATGAGAACAACAAAGCCGTTGCTTCCCTTGATGAGGATCTGGCTCATGTCGCCACGGGCTAGTTCGTTGGAGGCCCGAGTACCCATGGAAAGCATGGTTGCGCTCATAGCGGCGACACGGGTCTCTTCGAGTCCCTGTGGCAACGCACTTGCGATGATCAAGCCGTCTTCAGAGGCAACCGCACATGCTTCGATGTCACCGGAGCTGCTCTGCAAGTCTGCAAGCAAGCCATTCAATGTCTGCGCCTTGTTCAGTGTCTGCACTGTGTTCACCATGTCTTCTCCCACAAGGGGGTTAGGCCGCCAATAGGTCTTGCGGCTACCGTCCCCTATCGGATGCCGCCCGTCGATGCTTAGGGCTTCGGGAAAGAGGTCTCGATATTCTTCGCGTCCGGCTTTGGACGTCTGCGGTACAAGCGCAGCGATGCCCTCGGGCCAGGACACTGCGGGGTCGACTCCCGCAACGCTCCCAGCCCAGAGGGCATCTACACATTCTTCGTTCCTGCAAGCCCGACGACTGATTGACCGAACTCGCAATCTGTCAGCGATCGATCGCTGAAGTCCAGACCAGGACTAGGCGTCCCACTCTTCGACGCTGCGGCGAATCTCGAACCTACACTCGCGGGCCTCTAGGTCTCGACCCTTCCACTTGATGTGGTGGGTGTCATTCACGTTGGAGAGGCAACCCTCAATGAAGCCCATGCCGGTCCAGCACACGGGCTTCTGGATTGGCCGGTAGCCGTCGGCAGCGAGAATGTCGTAGAAGACACACTTGCAAATGTAGGCTTCCTTTTCGTTGAGCTTGATCTCGTAGGCAAACCCGAGGTTTCGCAGCGTCACAGCCAGAATCTCGGTTGCCTCTTCAGGATTTTTGCCATCGGTGAACATCTTGCCGACTTCTCGGCCAACCTGACGAAGCAAGGCGAAAGCGCCCTTCTTGCCAATGACATCTTCCAGTTCGTTGCCAATGTTGTATACAAGTTCGGGGCTTGGCGCGTGGCTTCGGTCGGCCGTCTTGATGGTCTTCAGCACACTGACCGCACCTTCACCAATAATGCCACCGATCTTTTCAACAATGATGTCCAAGACATCCCAGCTGAGTTGCTCGATTGCTTCATCTCTTCCAACGGCTATATCAGTCATAGTTCTCAAGTTCCTGCCGTCAAGGACGGCGCATGCTGAGCAAGAACACGGTCGGTTTATCGTTCTTGCATGAGGTGGTTGTTGCCTGAGAACCGCTTCGGTCATGAAGAGTTGACAGGATTCCCCTTGTCATCGGCAGCGAGTCACAGATATTCAGTACATTGACCCAATATGAACACGAGAACGACCCGATGAGCCGAGCCGACCTGGTGAAAGGAGAGCTCCGAACGGGGCTGACCTTCGATGACGTGCTGCTCGTCCCCCAACGTTCCAGCATCCGGTCACGCTCTGACGTCTCGTTGCAGACCATGGCAAGCAAGAGCATCCGAATTGCTGTTCCGATTATCGCCGCCAACATGGACACGGTTTGCGAAGCAGAGATGGCCATTGCTCTTGGTCATCTGGGCGGCATGGGTGCCATCCACCGGTTCAACACGGTGGATGCTCAAGCCGAGATGGTTCGTCGCGTAAAGGAATCTGGCAATCATCCCGTGAGTGCGGCCATTGGAACCGATCGGGATGCCTTCGACCGAGCGGATGCGCTGGTGAAGGCCGGGGTTGATGCACTGGTATTGGACATTGCCCATGGCCACGCCGACCATGCGCTGGAGGTATTGGCCAAGATGAAACAGACCTACCCCACGGTCGATCTCATCGCAGGAAATGTCGCGACACGCCTGGGTGCTCAGGAACTAGCCAATGCTGGTGCTGACGCGGTCAAGGTCGGAGTCGGACCAGGAGGAGTGTGCACGACCCGCTTGGTGGCCGGAGTTGGAGTACCTCAACTGACCGCCATCGCTGAATGTGCCGAAGTCCGAGACCCAGACGGCACCCGAGTCCCCATCATTGCTGACGGAGGGATTCGCACTTCGGGAGATATCGCAAAGGCGTTGGCGGCAGGCGCCAGCTCGGTCATGATCGGCAGCCTTTTTGCCGGGACGAAAGAAAGCCCCGGCGAGGTCGAGCAATCGGCGCAGGGCTTGGTGAAACGAGTTCGAGGAATGGCCTCGTTTGAAGCAATCGAAGCCCGCGCTGCCCGCGAAGGCGAAGCAGTCGACCAAGAGTACTTCGAGCAGCGTGCCCCCGAAGGAGTCGAAGGCACGGTTCCCTACCGCGGCGAGGTCTCGAAGTTGCTGAACTCGCTACTTGCTGGGGTTCGTTCCGGCATGAGCTATAGCGATGCCCGCACTATTGAATCATTTTGGGAGAAGGCCGAATTCATTCGAGTCACGCCAAGTGTGATCCAGATGAATAGTCCTCACGCCACGATGGGTTAACCGTGCACTAATTGGCTTGGCTGCTGGGTCTCAACTGGCCCAGCGGCGTCATCAAGGTCCACGGCGATGGCGCACTCCCACACCGGTCCCACCAGCAACCAAAGCAGACTGAGTAGAGCAGAATCCTGCACCCTCTCCCAATCAGGGCTTTACTGGAACGATGCTTGCAAGAATCCTCAGTCAACATCGAAGGCTCTCGCTCCTGGTCGCAATCTCCCTCTTGTGCGGCTCGTGTGGCAGTGACGAAGTCTTCTCTGGGAGCGACATGCTCGACCCAAACGCCGATACACCTGACAATGTGAAACCACTGACGACAACAGCATCAAACCAGCCCTTGGATATCGAAGGTCATCGCGGCGCCAGAGGACTCAAGCCCGAGAACACCCTGCCAGCGTTCGAAACCGCTCTCGATCTGGGCGTGACCACTCTCGAGCTGGACATGCATCTGACCAGTGACAATCAAGTTGTGGTCTGGCACGACGCCAAACTCGGAGCCGACAAGTGTCGCTTCGCCAACGAGGCTGACGACTCCTATCCAGAAGAGGGAATCGCCGTCGCCTCTCAGACGATGGCGCAACTCGGGAGCATTATCTGTGACCTCAATCCCGACCCTGGTCGTTTCCCCGACCAGGACAACGGTCCAACTCCGCTAGCAGCAAGCCGGTATCAGCCCCTCACACTTTCTGAGCTTTTTGCCTTCGTAGCTGACTATGCCCAATCAGAAGAGAAGACCGAAGAACAACGAGGCAATGCTGGTCGAGTCGAATTCAATATCGAAACCAAGCGAGAAGTCGACGATCCGTCAACCATCGGCGACGGCTTTGACGGGGTCAACCCTGGCCGGTTTGAGATTGAAGTATTGGCCGCTGTGGAAGCAGCCGGAGTGGGCGAGCGCGTCATCATTCAGAGTTTTGATCACCGCTCGCTTTGGGCCATCCGGTCGATCGCCACTGATATTCGACTCTCAGCCCTCACCACTTCGGGGGTTCCCGATCTAACTGACCTGGCGGCAAGCGGGGCCTCCATCTGGTCCCCGAGTTTTCAGAGTCTTAACCCCAATGTGATCGAAGAAGCCCACGCCGCTGGCTTGCTCGTGATTCCCTGGACGGTCAACGAACGGGACCAGATGGAGGACTTGGTGGAGATGGGAGTCGACGGTCTTATCAGCGACCGGCCCGACATCGCTCTCGGCTAAGCGAGCCACAGACCACTGCTACTACGGTGGCCAACATGCAGGCATTTGTCATCCAATCCATTATTGCTTCGGTCGTGCTCACCCTGGCGTTGAATCTGCTGCCTCGATTGTTTCCCAAGGCCACCGACCGAGCCGAGCAGCGAGTGCACGATCAGGTTCGTCGAACCATTGAAGACCGAGCCAGCAACGCTGACGCGCCGAGAGGTCAGTCGAGAGTGCGGGTGTTCTTCCCCTGGAAGGCCATGCTGGCTATCTCCGTTATTCTCACGGTCGTGGTCAACCTGGCCGGTTACTTCGCCGCCTGAGTACGAGCAACCTGGGCGGACAACCACAAACGGGAATGCGAGATATGGCCCCGGACGTGGAAGACTGCTTTCATGACCGTTGATAGCTACGCCTTCCTGCCGCGAGCCTTCCGAACCATGTACGAAGCTGCACCCACCGCCGAGCACGATCCTGTCTGGGCCGACTTCGACAAGCCCCTAGCTGAGGCAAAGGTTGCACTGCTCTCCAGTGCGGGAGTCTTTCTCGCCGACAAGCAAGAACCGTTCGATATTGAACGTGAGCGTCAAGAGCCGACCTGGGGTGACCCAACCCTGCGGCTCATTGGCGCCGGCGTCAGACAGTCAGAGATCGATGCCACTCATCTCCACATCAACACTGCGGACCTGTTGCAAGATTTCGACACGGCCCTGCCCATCCGCCGACTGAATGAGCTGGTGGCCGAGGGAGTCGTTGGGAGTGCGGCCAATGAGCACTATTCAGTCATGGGCTACCAGCAGGATGGAGCCCAGGTTTGGCAAAACAAGACTGGGCCCGAGATTGCCGCCCATTGCCACGCCAATGATATTGACGCCTTGATCCTGGCCCCCGCCTGACCGGATTGCTGCATGAACGTGCCCGTGCTGGCGCGAGTGATTGAAGCAACGGGAATCCCAACCGTGACCGTCACCATGATGCCGGTCCTGGCCATGAAGTATCAGGCCTCACGAGTGCTCGGAGTGGAGTTTCCCTTCGGCCATTCGTTCGGCACCGTCGGCAATGTTGCCATGCAGACCCGGACCCTGCGAGCCGCTCTGGATCTCCTCGTGACCGCAACTGAGTCCCGGACCCAAATAGATCTGGATGAGGAGTGGCCAGAGGATCGGCGGGCTGCCTATAAGGGTTGGCAGCCATCGGAGCCCAGCCCGATCGTTGCCCACAACATGGATCTGATTCGCAAAGCTCGACGCGAAAACACGTGAAGCCACTCTTTCGCATATGGCCATGGGTGAAGCCTTACTGGCATCTGATGGTGTTCTCCCTATTCGGAGCGTTGGTTACTGTCGCTGTCAACCTCATGATCCCTCTGCAAATCTCGCAAATCATCGATCAAGGCATCGCCCAAAACAACGGCTCACTGGTCCGCAACCGAGTGCTCTTGATGTTGGCCCTCGCCGTTGGCGGCATTGCTATTTCAGCTCTAACCCGGACCATTGCGGTTCGCATGGCGTTCAACGCCGTTACCGACTTGCGGCGTGACCTCTACGCCCGCACCCAGGACTTCTCCTTCGGAAATCTGGACCGGCTGTCATCCGCTGAACTGCTTACTCGCCTCACCAGCGACATCACCAAGGTCACAACCGTGCTCACCCTCGGTGTTTCAATGGTGGCTCAAACTCCGATCATGTTTGCCGGAGCGATCATCGCCATCGTCAGCATTCAGGCCTCCCTAATCGTGGTGATACTAGCCATGGTTCCCGTCATCGGGCTGATGGTTTGGTACGTGCTGACTCGCTCAACCAGCCTGTACGACGCCGTGCAAACCAGACTTGACCGCCTTAACACCGTCCTTCAGGAGAACATTCAGGGAACCGAGGTCATCAAGTCCTTCGTTCGCCAAGAACACGAGACAGAACGCTTCGATGTGGTGGCTGATGATCTCGCTCACCAAGCCACCCTGGTCAACCAGCTACTGGTTTCGATGATGCCGTCATTGCTCGTGGTGTCCAGTCTCGGTGTAGCCGCGGTGATCTGGCTAGGTGGTAATGACGTCATGCAAGGCTCCCTAAGTGAGGGTGACCTGGTGGCCTTCATCAGCTACATGGTTCTGGTTGTTATGCCCATGATCATGTTTGCCTTCATCCAGCCCATGCTGTCTGCGGCCGGTGTCTCGATGGCTCGCATCGACCAAGTGCTGCAAGAACTCCCCGAAGTTCCTGAGCCCATTGACGGACTAGATCTTTCCTCATCGGGGCAGCCGGGTGAGATTCGGTTCGAAGATGTCTGCTTCCAGTATCGAGCCGTGGACCCGGGCCAGTCATTGGATGAAGCGCTCTCCAATGTCTCCTTCCGTATTCCCCAGGGTCAAACTGTTGCCATCCTCGGGGCCACCGGTTCGGGCAAGTCAACGCTGGTTCACCTCATCCCCCGCTTCTATGACACGTCCTCGGGAACTGTCTTCGTTGGTGGCATCGATGTCCGTCAGCTCAGCAAACACTCGCTGCGCAGCACCATTGGCATTGCCCTGCAGGAGCCCCAACTGTTCAGCGGAACCGTGATGGACAATTTGCGCTATGGGCGTCCGCAAGCACCTGATGGTGACGTGCTTGCCGCGGCTAAAGCAGCTCAAGCCGATGAGTTCATTCGTGCCATGCCCGATGGCTATGACTCGGTTATTGATCAGGGCGGAGCGAACCTGTCCGGCGGACAACGTCAACGAATTGCCATCGCTCGGACCCTGTTGGCAAAACCAGCCATTCTGATCCTGGACGATTCGACCAGCGCAGTTGATCTGGAGACCGAGGCCCTCATCCAGGACGCACTCGCTGCCTTTGAGGATCAAACCGTTGTCCTGGTCGCCCAACGCATCAGTACCGCCCTCGGAGCTGATGAGATCATTGTCTTGGATGACGGTCGGGTCTGTGCTCACGGCACCCACGAGCAGCTGATGGAAACCAGCGAGGTCTATCAAGAAATCTACCGGTCTCAGCTAGGAGCATCAATCCGATGAGCAATATTGGGACGGCATCAGTCCGATGAACACTATTGGGACGGCATCAGTCCGATGACTTCTGTACAACGCACCCGGATGTCGTCCGGGCTCGGCCAAGGAGTAACTCGAGACGAGACGACCAGCGCTTCACTACGCCGATTGCTCAGCTATCTGAAGCCACATCGCCCCAAGCTGGCGATGAGTGCCGTGCTGATCTTGCTCTCTTCGGTCTTAAACCTTCTTGGCCCGTGGCTTCAAGGGGTCGCTATCGACGACTTCATTGCCTCGCGAGACCGGGAGGGCCTGCGGAACATCGTCGCCATCATGACCGTCATCTATGTCTCGGCCTGGCTTATGGGCGTGATCTATGGACGGGTCATCGCCAAGATTGCTCAGCAAGTCATGGCCAAGCTGCGTCAGGATCTGTTCCGCAAGCTGCAGACCTTATCCATGCGGTTCTTTGACAAGAACCGAACCGGCGACCTGATGAGTCGGGTCACCAATGACGTTGATGCGGTTGATCAATTGCTGAGCCAGAACATCCTTAGCGTGATCGTGTCTGCCTTCCAAATCGTTGGCCTGCTCGGCATCATGATCGTGCTGGACTGGCGCATGACCCTGGCCACCCTGGTCCCGTTCCCCATTGTCATGTCGATCGTGAAGAGGATTGGAGCCCGCTCGGGTCCAGCATTCGGGAAGTACCAGCGCAGCCTTGGCCAGCTGAACAGTGTGGCCCAGGAACGCTTGAGTGGGCAGCGAGTCGTGATCGCAATGAACCGTCAAGACGAGGCGAAAGAAGAGTTCGCCGCCGCCAACGAGCAGGCACGTGTTGGCGGAATCAAGGCCCAGACCATGACTATGGCCATGATGCCGATCATGTTTGGACTCGGAAACTTGAGCACCGTCTCAGTTGTAGGGGTCGGTGCATGGCTGGCAGTTTCCGGAGATGGACATGGGATCAGCATCGGTCTCATCGCTTCATTTGTCACCTACGCCAACCGGCTCGGTCAACCCATGGGACGGATCGCCAATACCGTCACCTCCGTCTTTGGTGCCTTGGCCGGTGCCAGTCGGGTCTTCGAACTGATTGATGAAGACCCGGACCTGGTCGACGAAGTGGATGCCGAAACCTTGCCACCGGTCGAAGGACGAGTGGTCTTTGACCATGTGGACTTCGCTTACGACAAAGGCCAGCCGATCCTACGAGACATCAGCTTCGTGGCTGAACCGGGCCAGATGATCGGCCTGGTTGGACCGACCGGCGCGGGCAAGTCCACCATCATCAGCGTGCTCTCCCGGTTCTATGACATCGAGGCCGGATCGGTCACCGTCGACGGTCACGACATCTGCCAGGTCAAGAAGGACTCACTTCGGGACCAACTCGGCATTGTCTTGCAGCGGACCTTCTTGTTTAGCGACACGGTGCTAGAGAACATCCGGTTCGGGCGGCTTGATGCCACGGATGCCGAGATTGAAGCCGCAGCCAAGCTGGCTAATGCTGACCATTTTATTCGGGCGCTCCCTCGAGGCTATGACGAACCGATATCGGAGGGTGGCACCAACTTGTCGCTGGGCCAGCGTCAGCTGCTCGCTATCGCCCGGGCAGCCTTGGCCAATCCTCGCATGCTCATTCTGGATGAGGCCACCAGCTCAGTCGACACCCGAACCGAACGAGATATCCAGGCCGCCCTGCTCAATCTGATGGCTGACCGAACCAGTTTCGTGATTGCCCATCGGCTTTCGACGGTTCGCCATGCTGATCAGATCTTGGTCATCCAGGATGGTGAGATAACTGAGCGAGGAACCCATGACGACCTACGTGCCCTAGACGGGTTCTACGAGAATCTGTTCACCAGCCAGTTCCGCGGTCGGGAGTAGCAGGCAAGTCTGACGACTCGGTCTGGTGTCGCTAGTTAAGACTTTCGGTTCCAACGGCAATGACCTCGTGAGCCCATGCTTGACGTCCAAAAACTTCACGCAATTCTGGTTCGAAGGTGAGCAAGTCATCGTTGTCATAGGAGGGATCAAAGGAGTTCTGGTCCCAACGTTCGCAGAACTCTGCACACAAGTCTGACCATGGGTTGCTGGCGAACTCGTCTCGAGCGTTCCGATCACCGCCAAGGTGGTGGGCGTAGTAGTAGCTCTGGAAGATGCCGTGATGGCGAATCACCCAAGTCACTTCTTCTGACACATATGGCTGGAGGATCGACGCCGCCAGTTCGCCGTGGTTATAGGGAGCCAGCTCATCACCGATGTCGTGGATCAGGGTGGCGACAATCCATTCCGAGTTGGCACCATGCCGTCGAGCGCGAGTGGCTGATTGCAGCGAGTGTGCAAGGCGGTCGATCTGATAGCCGCCAAGCGAGTCGCTCAACCGTTCCAATGAAACCATCAACCGGTCTGCCAGCCCTTCGGCGTACTGGCTTTCCAACCGTTCCAGCAGGGCGTAGTCCTTCGCTGTTCCATCGGCCATTGCGGTGAAGGAGACGACTTCTGGTTTGCTCATGACGCCAGACTATGACAGCGACCGGCCAACTGAGACCGGCTGGCCAACCGAGACCGACTCGCCAACCGAGACCGACTCGCCAATCGATACATGGTGTCCGGTCCGTCATGTTCGATGTAGCAGCCTTGCAGATGGCGGCTGCCCTGAGATGGGTCAAACTCGGTTCGTCCGTGAAGCACACGATGATTGTCCATGAACATCACGTCGCCTGGTTCCAGTCGGAAGGTGACCTGATGGGCTTTGTCGTTGAGCCACTGGATGAGCCAGCGCCTGCCGTCATAGAAGGCGTCAAGATTGAGACCGGGATGCAGGATGGGTTCGTCAATTTTGGTATTGAATCGGATCTGACGGAACCGGCCGTTGGGGTCATAGTCAAGGGTGTAGCCGCGGTTCACCACGGTGTCCGAGCCCATGTCGTAGCGAAAGTCCAGTTCCGTATCGACCATGGCAGCGTGCATCTCTGGGCTGGCTTGCCGTAGTGCGGCTGCTGCAGCCAGACCATCGACAAGGGTGGAGTCACCACCTGGGGCTTGGTTCAGCAAACAATGAAGCATCTGGATCCCGGGCACCGGTTGGCGATAGGGCAGGTCGGTATGGGCTAAGAGTTCGATGGAGGTGAAGGCCAGGTCAGTCGGTTGCTGCTCGACTCGGACATCGAAGGTCGATCCGAAGTTGGTGCCAACCAGGTAGCCCAACCGCTCGGCGATGCGAGCCACGGTGCCGGGCTCGGTTGATGTGTTGCGCAGTACGACATAACCGTGGCGGAAGAAGGCCGTGAGGAACTCCAAGACTGCGTCGGTCTGCTCACTCTCGATGTCCCAACCAATGTGGTTCCAGTCGATGTAGGGGAAGGGATCGAGGGGTGTGGTCCAGGGCTCGGGGGCCGGTGGTTCATCAGGACTCGGTCGTTCCCAACCCAACGCCCGCTGAATTGCCAGCAAGTCCATCTCGGCGGTGTGGCCATCGCTGAATGTGACGACAAGAACCTCGTGTCCGATCCGACAGGCGGTGACCGAAATGTCGGCATCAATATCAGCTGGTGTGAACAGACGCTGACGATTGCTCTCCTCGACCTGTCCGGGTTCCTGGGATCGGTCGCGGAGCCAGTTCGGATGCAGCCATCCGCTTTGCTGTCCAACCTCAACCTGCACGCCACCCGCTGCCAATTTCGTCGACACTTCACTTAGCCTCGACCCGTGGGATGACTCGGTCACTTGTGCTATCTGGGTTATCGACATGCGCTGCTACCACTCATGGAGCAATAGTGAGCCCAAAGAGCGTGCTTGAACAGATGGTTTCCAGTACGAGTTAGCATAACTCTGAGTTATGCTGGGCCGATGGCCAGAGAGTTGATCGAACGAGTTGACCGGTTGCAGCGACTGGCCATCTTTGAGGCCGCAGCCCGGCTTGGCAGCTTTACTGCGGCGGCTAGCGAGCTTGGCATGACCCAGCCCGCGGTGACTCGCCAGATTCGCTCCTTCGAACGTTCCCTTGGCGCCGAACTGTTCCGTCGAACGGCCAACCGGAGCGAACTAACAGAGCTTGGCCATCGCCTGCAAAGCCACATCAGCGCCGGGTTCGACCTGATCGAAGCCGGGCTCGGCGAGCTCGACAGTCACGCCGGCATCTTCGTTCTGGCCACACATCCAGGTATTGCCCAGCAATGGATCGTGCCCCGAATTGATGAGCTACAGGAGGCCCTGGGAGATCTCGAGCTTCGTCTCTGGCTGTTTGATCGTGATCATGAGATTGCCGGTGGCGGATTCGACGCAGCCATTCGTAGCGGCATGGGCAATTTCGAAGGCCAGTCGAGCCATCGCATCTATGACGAGACTGTCGTGCCCGTGGCATCACCAGCCTTTGCTGAGCAGTGGGGCCTTTCCTCAACCAGCAACGCCGAAGATGTCTATCAAGCTCCATTTGTTCACATGGATGATGGGGACCAGCCCTGGATGAACTGGCCTGGTTGGCTAGCTCGATTTGGCATCACCCTCAGGCGGGAACCGGGCCGGATCCTCTTCAACAATTACCCGATGGTGCTACAGCAAACGCTGGCTGGCCGCGGGATCGCCCTGGGTTGGCGACCCCTCATTGATGACCTGCTGGCCGGTGATGCATTGGTTGTCGTCGGTCCTGAGATCAAGTCCGAGCGTGGCTACTACGTCACCTGGCGCCAAGGTGAAGCAACAAGTCAGGTCCAGGCCGTAGTCGACTGGCTGAACGCTAGCTCTTAAACGAATGCAAGGATGAGCTAGCGGCTGACAAACAGGTTGACCGAATAGGGAGACAGAACCAGGTCGTCGCCGCCTTGATCCGCGCAATGCTCACCGAACACATCTGTCTCGAAGATGGAGTACTCGGTTTCCTCATCCCACAAATGCCAGTCAAAGGAGGACGGCATCCAGCCAGCGACCTCAAGGTCAACGACCACTTCATCGCCGGTTCGGTTGATGAGGGCAACGGCATACTCACCCGAGTCCTGGTCGGAGACGGCATAGACGACAACCTGGCCCGGATCCTGAGACTGGCCATGGTTGAGGGTCCCGTGAAATGCTTGATTGAAGACCTCAAAGACATGAGCCGTTTCGAAATGGGCGTCACCATCCAGTACTGACATGTCGCTGGAGGGATGCACGTTCCAGTACATGGAAGCGTCGGCTCCGGCGGCAATGCTCTCCGTCAGAATGATGGCGTCATAGACTGCACCCTTGTTGGTTTCGATTCGAGAACTACCAATGTAGGAAATATTGTGTTCAGTCACGAAGATTGGCAAGTAGTCATCGCCGGTGATCACGTCCAGTCGATCTCGTAGCTTTGCCAGCTCACCAGTGGCACTCTGTGCAATGTCATAGGCATCATCGACGGTGTTCGTGTCGTCACCAGAATAGGTGTGCACGGTGACGAAGTCGAGGCTGGGATAGACCTCTTCGACCAGATCTGAGACGTAATCTACGTTGACCCAGGCGGTAGCAGGTCCGCCGACTTCGATACTGGGGTCTACTGCTTTCATTTGTTGGCTGGCACTGCGAATGAGTGACGCCATCTCCGCTACGTCCAAGCCCGGCTCGGCAAACCCGGCCTCTCTCTCGTTTGGAACTTCCCAGTACTTGACCCCGAGGTCGTGTTCAATGTTCACAATGTGAACCAGGTCGGCGGCAAATTTGGCGAAACTGGCTGGGTCCAGGTAGTCGTCTTCACCTTGGGGGCCACTGGGAATATTGATCATCACCGTGTAACCCTCATCCACCAACGGTCTGAGCGCGTCGCCGATCTTGTCAGAATCCCAGACACCATCTTCTTGCCAGGATTGGGGACCATCCTCAATCATTCCCCACCCATGGAGGCGAACAAAGCCCTTCTTCTGGGTGATGAATTCCAGATTGTTCATGAAGACATAGTCACCGGAATACTCAGGGACGAAATTCGCTGGGCTGTTGACGCCGTAGGCGTAGGGCGGTATCTCTCGCACAGTCCAATCCCAGTCGACGTTGACCTCAATCGTTTCGACTTGGGGGACGACCTCGCCTTGCTCGGCCCAGCTGTCATCAGCCCATCCAGGCACAGCAGCCAGAGCTATGGAAATGAGGATGGCTAGCCGGTCGAAGATGGTCATGGTTGCACTATGGCGAAGCACACATGAAGCCAACATGAAGTGCAATTCCAAGGCTCACACCTCAGATCGTGTTCATGACGTTGAGAGAGGCTCTGGACACCACTGTCTAGAGCGGTCTACGATCCGATTGCCAGAGCTAAGGGGACGAACGATGAAGGAAAAGACTAAGGCTGTAGTCATTGGTGGGGGCATTGTCGGCGTTGCCGTGCTCTATCACCTGACCAAGTTGGGATGGAAAGATGTCGTCCTCGTCGAACGCAAGCAGCTGACCGCTGGCTCGACATGGCACGCTGCCGCCGGTTTCCATTCCCTCAACGGATCGCTCAACATGGCCCGCCTCCAGGCCTACAGCATCCAGACCTATGACGAGGTGGCCAAGATCAGTGGCCAAGATGTTGGCATGCATCAGGTTGGCACCCTGTCTTGCGCCGCAACCAAGGAGCGCTGGGACTTCCTCAAGTCAACCAACGAAGTCAACCGAACCCTCGGAATTGAGTCGCACCTGATCGGGCCGGACCAGATCCCCGAGTACAGCCGCATCATCGATCCAAGCCAGCTGATTGGTGCCCTGGTCGACCGGGCCGACGGCTACCTGGACCCCTTTGGCGCCACACAGGCCTACGCCAAAGCGGCACGAATCGCTGGCGCGGAGATCTACCAGCAGACCTTGGTGACTTCACTTGACCGACGGCCAGACAATACCTGGGACGTGGTCACCGAAAAGGGAACCATCCATGCCGACCACGTCATCAATGCTGGTGGCCTGTGGGCCCGGGAGGTCGGCGAAATGGTCGGACTCGACCTTCCCCTCATTCCCTACGAGCATCACTATCTGGTCACCGAGCAACTTCCGGAGATCATGGCCCAGGAATCAGAGTCCATGAGCACTATCGATCTGGATGGAGGCATCTACGTCCGTGAGGAGATCGGCGGCCTCCTGTTCGGCGTCTATGAACCCGACCCTCGTGCGTGGGCAGTCGACGGAACACCCTGGTCCTACGGAGAGTCTGAACTGCTGGAACCTCGTTTAGATGCGCTGGCACCGGCACTGGAGAAGGGTTTTGAGCGCTTCCCCATCATGCAAGATGCTGGCATCAAAAACGTGGTGAATGGTCCATTCACCTTCACCCCAGACGGCAACCCATTAGTCGGTCCTGTGCGTGGCGTTCCCAACTATTGGCTGGCCTGTGGCTGCATGGCCGGGTTCAGCCAATCTGGCGGAATCGCCCTGGCACTGGCCCAATGGATTATTGACGGTGAGCCGGAAGAAGACGCCTTTGCCATGGACCCGGCACGCTTTGGATCCTTCGCCAACCAAGCCTTCACCATCGAAACCTCCACCCAGTTCTATGAGTGGCGCTTCAAGGTCGGCTTCCCCAACGAATCCTGGCCTGCGGGACGACCAGCCAAGACCACACCCATCTATGACCTCCAGAAACAACAGGGCGCGGTGTTCGCACCAGCGGCCGCGGTCGAAGTGCCGATGTGGTTTGCCCGCGACGGCGAGGTCGCCGAAGACATCCCAACCTTCGTTCGTCCGAACAGTTTCGACACGGTGGGCAGCGAGGTGGAAACGGCGACCACCAATGTTGGCATCATCGAGACCAGTTCCTATTCCAAGTTCGAGATCACCGGACCCGGTGCTCGGGCCTGGCTGGACAAGTTGTTAGCCACCACCCTGCCAGCGCTTGGTCGCGGTCGCTTGGCCGTGATGTTGTCCGATGCCGGGGCAATCATCGGCGACTTCACCCTGTTCTGTCTCCCTCCAGACAGCGACGGCAACGAACGATTCATGATGACCGGGTCAGGCCCAATCCAGGAATGGCACATGCGCTGGTTCGAGCGCTACTTGCCGGCTGAGGGTGTGCATGTCGCCAACATCACCGACCAATGGATGGGCTTAGCCGTTGTCGGCCCCAAGTCTCGCCAGGTGTTGCAAGAGCTGACCCGCTATGACCTTGCTTCTCTCCCTTTCCTGGCCATGGCCGAAATGAACATCGGCCTGGCTCCAGCCCGAGTCGACCGGGTATCGCTCACTGGTGAGCTTGGCTATGAGATCTGGATGCCCGCCTCCTATATGCGCCACGTGTACACCCGGCTTCTGGATGCCGGGGCTGATCTCGGCATCGGCAATGTTGGCATCTTGGCCTTGCTCAGCATGCGCTTAGAAAAGGGTTTCGGGATTTGGGGTCGAGAGTTCAGCCCCGACTACAGCCCCTCTCAGAACGACATGAGCCACTTCGTCAACTATGACAAGCCAGGATTCGTTGGACGCGATGCTGTCCTAGCCGATCGAGACCGGGGCCCAACCCAGAAGCTGGTCATGCTTCGCCTGGAGGCAACGACCTCGGACGCTTCAGGATTCGAGCCGGTGTATATCGGTGAAAAGGTGGTCGGCTTCGTGACGTCTGGTGGCTACGGCCATCGCACTGGACAGAGCCTGGCTTTGGCCTATGTCAACGCCGATTCCATCGACCCTGAGGCGCCCTATGAGGTTCCCCTGATTGGCGAACGCCATAGCGCTCGATTGCTGAGCGAGATTCCCTTTGATCCAACCGGCTCCCGGATGCGGGGCTAGGTAATGGCCCGGCGACGTCCGCGCAAGGTGCGCAAGCCAGTCTCGACCACGAAGTACCGCAAGCTTGTCAACCCGTTCCAACCGGCCTCCATCTTGTCCGAGGATCAGGTCGCTCACCTTCATCAGACTGCCATCCGCTACCTGGCCGATGAGGGCATGAGGGTTCTCCTTCCCGAAGCCCGACAGATCTTCGCCGAGGGTGGCGCCACGGTCGACGAGGACGAGATGATGGTTCGGCTGGATCCCGACAGCATTACCGCTGCACTCCAGTCCGCTCCAGCCGAGTTCGAACTCCACGCCCCCAACCCGGAACGCAATGTCATGGTTGGTGGAAACAATCTGGTCCTCGCCCCGGTTGGTGGGCCGCCCTTCGTAAGCGACCGTCACAATGGTCGCCGCTCCGGCACTCTGGTTGACCAAGAGAACTTCCTGAAGCTGGCGCAGAGCTTCGACATCATGGGGGTCAACGCAGCCTCGGTCGAACCAAACGACATCCCCGTCAATATCCGCCACCTCAAGTCAAACCAGGCCACCTTGACCCTGAGCGACAAGTCACCCTTCGTGTTTGCCCGCGGCGGCCAACGTGTGCGTGACAACTTCGACATGATCAAGCTTCGCTACGGGCTCGAAAGTGATGACGAGTTGGCCGAGCTGCCACGATGCTGGGCAGTCATCAATACCAACTCACCCCGCCAGCTGGACATCCCAATGGGGCGCGGCATTATCGACTTCGCCCGTGCGGGGCAGCCAACCATCATCACCCCATTCACTCTGGCCGGAGCGATGGCACCAGTGACTCTGGCCGGCGCCATTGTCTTACAGCACATGGAAGCTATTGCCGGGATCACCCTGGCCCAGCTCACTCGCCCGGGTGTGCCGGTGATCTATGGGTCCTTCACCTCTAACGTCGACATGAAGTCGGGATCGCCTGCTTTCGGTACGCCCGAAGCGGTCAAGGGAGCGATGATCAGCGGCCAGATGGCTCGCCATATCGAGGTGCCTTGGCGCTCGTCGGGGGCCAGCGCATCCAATGCGGTTGACGCCCAGGGTGGCTACGAAACCATGATGAACACGTTCGGGGCTTTGCAGGCCGGAGCCAACTGGATCATGCATTCTGCTGGTTGGCAAGAAGGCGGCCTCACTGCTTCTTATGAGAAGTTCATTGTTGATATTGAGATGTGCCAGATGATTGCCGAGACCTTCAGTCCCGTCGCTATGAGTGACGACGATCTGGCCCTGGATGCCATCACCGAGGTCGGGCCGGGCGGCCACTTCTTTGGGGTTGGCCACACCATGGCCCGCTATGAAGAAGCTTTCTACCAGCCACTGGTATTCAGCCGATCCAACTTTGAGCAATGGACCGAGGACGGCTCTCAGCGAACCGACGAGCGGGCAACTGCTATCTGGAAATCAACCCTGGCCGACTTCGAGGCCCCGCCATTGGATGATGCCGTTCGACAACAAATAGCGGACTTTGTTGACCGCAGAGTTTCCGAAGGCGGTGCTGCACCTGAGTAGTACTCGCCAGCCAACACACGCCAAGGTCACCCGGGATGACTGGATTTCTGCCGCCTTGGCCGCGCTGGGACACACCCCCATCGACCAGCTCAAGGTGTTATCCCTGGCCAACTCGCTCGATGTGTCGCGCTCCAGTTTCTATTGGTACTTTGCCGAGCGGGGCGACCTGGTGGAGGAGCTGCTCAAGCTCTGGGTACGCAACACCAAGTCGATCGTCGACCGATGCACACGCCCCGCAGCAACCATCACCGCTTCCTGTTTGGGAGTCTTTGAGTGCTGGGCCGATGAGTCTCTGTATGACTCGACCCTGGACATGGCCGTGCGAGATTGGGGGCGGCGCGATTCAATGATTGCTCGTCGAGTAGCCGAGTCAGACCACGAGCGGCAGCAAGCCTTGACGGCAATGTTCAGCCAACATGGGTTCAGCAAGACCGAGTCTCACGTTCGAGCTCGACTGGTGTATCACACCCAGGTTGGCTATTACGCAGTGGGCACGAACGAAACCATGTCCACCCGAGTCTCCTACCTTCCGGACTATCTTCGAGCTATGACCGGCCAAGACGCCTCACAAGAAGAACTGAACACGCTCCAGCAGTTCTTGGACGCACTCCCGCCCACTGAGATATTCGCCGCCGATCAGAGTTCCACCGATTAAAGAAAAACTCACCAAGGACCGAAAGCTGTTTGATGAGCTTTGCCAGGATCGCTGCCGCCCTGTCATTCATGATGGGGGTACTACTTGTCCCCTCCGCGGCCAACGCCGCCGCGGGCGACGCCATCATTCCTGGCCAGGCTCGCTCCGACGCCACTCTTGATTCCATCGGCTTGTATTGGCCAATCCAGGGTGATGACAATCTGAACTCAACCATGGCGCTTGAGTACCGGGAAGCTGGCTCAACGATCTGGCGCCCGGCGGCTCCCGCCATGAGGGCCGATCCGCTGACCCTGGTCAACGGGTCGGCTCTCGGACTCAATTACTGGGCCGCCTCTGCTCTGTTTCTGGAGCAGGGCACCAGCTATGAGTTGCAAGCAACCATCAACGACCCCGACGGTGGCAGTGTCACAACCACACTCAACTCAGCCACCACGGCCAGCCTGACTGACGGCCACACCTACGTCGATCGCTACGTCGCTCCCGGCTCGAGTGGTGGCTCGGGAACCGCCGGTGACCCCTTCCTTGGCTTGCAAGCGGCTGCCGACGACGCATCGCCCGGTGATCGATTCATCGTGGCTGCTGGCACCTATGCACCGTTCACACTCACCACATCCGGCCAGGCCGGAGCCCCAATCGTGTTCACCAACCTTGGTGACGTCAGCGATGTGATTGTTGACGGGGGCGACATCAATCGTGGGGTCGTCACGATTGGTCGCTTCGATCAGATCACCAGCTACGTCTCGGTGTCGAACTTCACCATCCAGAACGGACGATGGGGAGTCGACGCCCAGAACACCCAATACCTGGACATCATCGGCAACCACATCAACGACGTTGGTTTCGGTGTCTACAACCGGCGTGACCGGGACGAAGAACGGCACCAGGTCGTATGCAACAACACCATCACCGGACGCACTCCCTGGCCCGGGTCTGGCATCCCGTCCGAGCGGGGCATCGACCTTCGGGGCTGGGGTCATACTGTTTGCAACAATGCGGTTAGCAACTTTGGGGATTGTGTTTCGGTCCAACCATTTACTGGTGCTTCCTATGGCAACGATGTCTATGGCAATGACGCCTCGCACTGCGTTGATGATGGGATTGAGGTTGACTACAACCAGGCCAACGTTCGCGTGTGGGCCAACCGCGTCGTGAACGCCCGCATGGGTGTGAGCATCCAACCCATACGGGGTGGCCCTGCTTACATCCTCCGCAATGAGCTGGTGAATCTCCAGTCCAGCTCGATCAAGGTCAACAACGACCCCTCCGGATTCCTCATCGCTCACAACACCGCGGTCAAGCTCAACAATGCCTTCGACGAAGGCAGTTCAGGCTGGACCAACGGTCGGCTTCGGAACAATGCCTTGTTCGGTGATCGCTATGCCTTCGAGCTGTACTCGGTTTCGCCCAGCGGCTTCCGCGACTTCGACTACAACGGCTGGTCCACCACCCGAACAGGTTCCGACCCCTGGTTCAAATGGGAAAACACTCGCTACACCCGGCTGAGCGATCTACCTGCGGGCGTTGAAGACCACGGCGTGGAACTGTCCCTAAGTGATCTGACCAACGCGTCGCTACCGATGGCTACCAATATTGCGGTTGACCCCGACTCCTTTGACCTTCGGCCCGAGGCTGGTTCGGCCCCTGATCGATGCGGGACAGGTTCTTACCAACATCAACGACCTATGGGTAAATGACGGCCAACCGGACCTCGGTGCCTACGAGCTCGGCCAGTCGCTAGCAACCTACGGTCCAGGTGCCAGCACCGGCAATGGTGGAACTGGCGGGGGTGGCGACTCGACTCCGATGACAGTGGCGGAGATGGGAAGCGGCCAACTGTCTGACCAGGTGACTCGGCTCTACCAGGCCTATTTGCAGCGTCCACCGGACGCTGCCGGCTTGGCCTACTGGCGCTCCGAGCGGGCATCGCCGGCTGCATTGCAATCAATTTCTGAGGCCTTCGCCGACTCTCCCGAGTTCCGCACCCGCTACGGCGAACTAAGCAACGCCCAGTTCGTCGATCTCGTTTATGCCAACGTGCTGGACCGCCAACCTGATGTCGAAGGGCGGGCCTACTGGAATGCCCGACTGGCAACTGGCTTGACTCGCGGCGGGCTCATGGTCGGCTTCAGCGAATCGGCTGAATTCGTGGCTAAGACTGGCACGGTTCGTCCCGCGACGATCACCGAGGGCAGGATTTGGCGTCTGTACAAGGCGTACTTCCTTCGTGATGCGGAACAGGAAGGTTTCGACTACTGGCTGGATCAATCGTCAAGGGGTCTCCTCCTGCGAGAGATCTCCGACCAGTTCGCCCAATCCGAGGAGTTCACCAGTCAATATGGCCAGGTCTCTGACCTGGAGTTCGTCGACCTTGTCTACCGCAATGTCTTGGGTCGGCCACCGGATCCGTCTGGACGAACGTACTGGATTAGTCGACTCGAATCTGGTCTGAACCGCGGGGAACTGATGATTGGTTTCAGTGATTCAGTGGAGTTCATTCTGAATACCGACACGCTTCCATCATCGAACTAGACCTTCATCCTTTTCATTGCTCGGCCCCGGCCAGCATCCGGAACCATCAGCACATGACCCGAGTTCGGTTCACTTGCGAGAACCTCGTCGGATAATTCGATGCTGGCACTGGTGATGTAGAGCGTCATCAGATCAGGCCCCCCGAAACAGCATGATGTGGTCCGACTGGCACCGGTGGGAAGCGTTTGCTCTAGCTGGCCGTCAGGAGCGAAGACCCGGATCACTCCTCCATCCCAGAACCCCACCCAGATGTAACCCCGAGCGTCAACTGCTAGCCCATCGGGAACACCATCAAAGCCAGAGAAATCGGCCAACACCTCAAACTCACCGATGCTTCCAGTCGCCACCTCATAGGACAGGTGATAGAGGACGCGGTCGGCACTATCGATGAAATACATGGTCAGACCATCCAGGGACCAGCCAATCCCATTGGGAACGGTCAGCCCATCCTTCAACAATGTCACCGAGCCGTTTTCGACCTGCCACAGGTGAGCAGCACCAAGCACCACATCGTCATCGAAGGATCCAACAATCAGACGGCCAGCAGGATCCACCTGGCCATCATTCGCCCGCCCATTTCCAGTCAGGGGCAATAGCGCAAGCTCTTCTTCATTGCCGTCTAAGCTCGATGGTGACGATACGCGATCCAGCGGCACAGACAACTCGTCCATCATCACTCAGGACCACGGCACCAACCGTTGAATCGAACTGGTGAGCAATGCGGGCCGTCTCTTGATCAGATGCAGTCCAAAGCTGACCTCGGGTGATGTCCACCCACCACAAGCATTGAGCTTGCTCATCCCACAAGGGGCCTTCAGCTAGCTCATGTCGAATGGGATAGGCGGCAATTGGTACAAGGGAGGTCACAGGGGGAATACTATGCAATCGCTTGACGGCATTCGCTCAATGCTTCCCTCGACCGTATTCGCTCAATCACCGAACAGAGACTCATGTCCAGCACACAATCCAGTTCTACCTGCCCATGACAACCGAAGTTGGAGCGACCGCCAACAAACCATCGTTCACCGGGCAGGCCGGGGTCGCGCGGCGTGACATCACTCCCCCGGTTGGTATCCGCAACCGACTTTGGGGCCTGGCAGAGACCGACGTGTCTGAAGGCATTCATCGGCCCTTGGCCCTCACCGCCATTGCCCTGTCCAGCGATCAGCAGGCAAGCGGCCAGAAGACAAGCAATCTGGGGCGCCCACTGGTGTTGATCAGTATTGACGCTTCTTGGTGGCAAAGCTCAGCCGACGAGTGGGCCCTGCGCTCCACCATTCTCGATGCTCTCGAATTGGATCCCGACCAGCTGCTGGTGTCACTCACCCACACCCACGCAGGCACATCGCTCGGGTCCGGCGAAGCTGACCTTGATGGTGGCCACCTGATTCCCCCCTACCTCCAGGCGCTGGCCGAGGCAGGAGTTTCAGCCGGCATTGAAGCCCTGGCTAACCTGGCTCCAGCGACCCTGGATTGGGCCATTGGCTCTTGTCCGCTAGCCGCCAACCGGGAGTTGGACGCTGGTGACCGGATGCTGGTTGGTTACAACCCGGAGAAGACGGCAGATGACACCGTCACCATCGGCCGCATTACGAATGACGAGGGCACCATTATTGGCACCCTGGTCAACTATGCCTGCCACCCAACAACCCTGGCCTGGGACAACCACCTGATCTCTCCTGACTATGTCGGAGGAATGCGCGAAGTCATCGAGGACCAAACCGGTGCACCATGCGCCTTCTTGCAAGGAGCCTCCGGTGACCTGGCACCTCGCCATCAGTACGTTGGCGACGTCGATATTGCCGATCGAAACGGCCGATCGCTTGGCTATGCCGCGCTTGCTGCCATGCAGGCCCTCCCCCCAGCTGGCTCAACCCTGACCTTGACTGGCTCGGCCGAATCGGGTGCTCCTCTAGCTATTTGGGAACCTAAACCAGTGGAGGGCAACACCGTGCTTCGGTCATTGCAGGAGTCAGTGACCTTGGAGGCCCAGAAGAAGCCGACCTTGGAACAGCTGCGCAAGCGTTGGGAAGGCATTGATCCCAAGAGTCTGGAAGAGCGCCTGCGTCGAGCCGAACACACCCTGGCCGAAATGAGTGATGACCCAACCCTGGAGCATCCGGTTTGGGCTTGGCAGATTGGCGATGGCTACCTCATTGCTCATCCGGGCGAAGCCTTCGCTGTCTTCCAGGAGAACCTTCGTAGTCGCTTCAGCGAGCACCCAGTGGTGGTGATGAATCTGACCAACGGTCCCGGTTCGCACTACCTGCCACCCAATGAGGTGTATGAGCGCCGGGGCTATGCCGCCTGGGCTTCCAAGGTTGCCGCCGGGTCACTGGAACGGCTGGAAGATCACGCCGCTGACCTACTCACCCGATTGGGGCAAGATGCCGCCTGATTCAGACCACGAAGACACCATGACATCTTCGCTCACCGAGTCCCTCGACCCGAAACAATCGACGCAGCCAGCACCAACCGCCATTGTCACCGGTGGAAGTCAGGGTCTGGGTCGAACCATTGGTGAGCACTTGGTCGGTGAGGGTTATCGGGTGATCTCCACCGATCTGCATGACGGCGGCCTGCCTGGATTTGATGGCTCATCGACTGATGCGGGACTGTCCTGGCTCGAGCTTGATGTCACCAATCATGCCCAGGTCGGCGAAGTCTTTGATCAGATCTCCCAGCAATGTGGTGGCATCGATGCGGTGGTGGCCAACGCGGGAATCCAACGCCACCGGGCCCTGGTCGACTTGTCTTGGCAGGAGTGGTCAGCAGTCATCGACGTGAACCTGCACGGGGTGTTCTCCACCATCCAGGCTGCTGGGCGAAACATGCTGGCTACGGGTGGCGGCAGCATTGTTGCAATCTCTTCAGTTTCCGCCCGGGGCTCAGCCGGACGAGCCCCCTATTCCACCAGCAAGGCGGCCATCATTGCTTTGGTTTCCACCGCCGCTGGTGAGTGGGCTTCACAGGGTGTGCGGGTGAACGCAGTCGCCCCCGGCTATATCGATACCGGGGTTCTGCGGGATGGGGTCGCCGCTGGCACCCTGGACATGGACGTCATCATGAACCGCATTCCCGCCAACCGACTGGCCCAGCCAACCGAGATTGCCCAGACGGTGAAGTTCTTGTTGTCCGAGCAGTCCTCCTATGTCACTGGTCAAACCCTCTATGTCGACGGCGGCTTCATGATTGACTACGGCATTCCGCTGGCCAAGAAGCCCGACTGATCCGGCCGAACAAGTGACGACAGCAACCATCACCAAGATCACGGCAAGAAATGTCGTACTGGAGCTTCCCCAGACCCTTCACCTGGGAGCCATGACCGTGCACCGGCGCGAGTACACCCTGGTCCAGGTCGAGAACTCCGACGGCTTGCTTGGCAAGGCCTATTGCCTGTCACGCGAAGCACCGATGGCCGAGATTATCGGTTCCTCCTTACTCAGTCCCCACGTGCTGGGCATGGACACTGATGACGTGAACGCCATCTGGGACAAGGCTTACCGAGGCAGTGCCATCGTTGGCCGGGTGGGCCTGGTGGTTCGAGCCCTTGGTTTGCTGGACATTGCTTTGTGGGATCTGGCCGCGCAACAACGAGCACTGCCTCTCTGGCAGCTGTTGGGGACCGGCGATGAGCCACGGCAATCCCTGTTGGTTTCCACCTACCCGACGAGTGGACGCACAGCCACCGACATCGCTCAAGATGTTCTGGATCACGCCCAGCAAGGTTGGAAGGTCCTCAAGATTGCTCGGTCAGCTGATACCGAACTGATGCGCGAGGTCTTGACCATCCTGTCCCAGTCGCTTGCTCCCGAATGTGAACTTGTCGTTGACGTCGGCTTTGGCTGGCCCGACGCGGAGGCTGCGTTGACCGAACTCGCGGCGTGGGGAAACCCCAGACTTGGCTGGCTGGAAGACCCACTGCTCCCCGAAGACATTGCTGGCTGTGCTCGCATTCGCAGCGAAACTGGGATGGCCATTGGGATTGGTGATGAAGTGACTGACCCGAGCCTGTTCGATCGATACATCGAGGCCGACGCCATTGACGTTGCCCGGATCGATGTTGTCGCTCTGGGTGGCATCACCCCAGCGATGAAACTGCTGCCTCGTCTGCGAGACGCTGGCTTGCGGGTCTCCAGTCATGTGAGTCCCGAAGCCAGTGTTCATCTGGGTGTTGAGGTGGAGACCTTCGACCGTTCTTCAGCCGGGAATCCCTATGACCCATCGCCAACACTGATTTCTGGCGGGCCAGCGTTCCTTGATGGCTACGCGCAACCACCTTCCACTCCCGGGCTCGGATTCGAGTTCGCACCGGACATCTTCAAACAAGAGGAGCAATGACCATGAACACTGTTGTGGTGACAGGATGTGGCCAAGGCATCGGCCGGGCGATCGCCGAGTGTCTGACCGAGAAGGGTTGGGCCGTTGTCGGTATTGATCTGACGGAGGAGTCAGCCGAACCGGCCAAGGGCTATTGCCAACAGGTCGTTGTTGGCGATGTGGCCGAACGAGCAACTCATGATCGGGCAGCCGAAGCAGCCCAAAGCCTTGGCCCACTAACGGGTTGGGTCAACAATGCGGGAATCACTCGTCATACCCTGCTGAGCGCCTTGGATGAGGAGACGACCCGGGCCATCATGGAGACCAATGGCTACGGCTACTTGTGGGGTACCGCCGCGGCAGTAGAGAACTTCGTCTCTCAAGACATACCTGGCGCGATTGTCAATATCGGCTCAATCCATGGTCGAGCAAGTGCGGCTCATCATGCAGTCTATGAGTTCACCAAAGGTGGCATCGACGCGCTGACCAGGGCAACCGCCGTTTCCCACGGACCTCAAGGTATTCGAGCCAACACGGTGGCTCCGGGTGGGGTGATGACTCCTCACCTGAAAGCGTCCATTGCCAGCTCTGCTGATCCAGAGGCCTTGGAGCAGGCACTAAAGAAGGGGCCGCCGCTGGCCCGGATCGCCGAGCCGGTCGAGATCGCCAATGTGGTTGCCTTCTTGCTTTCGGACGAGGCGTCCTACGTCACCGGCGAATCCATTGGCGTCGATGGCGGCTGGTCCGCCGCCTTCGGCCAGTAGCTGTACTCAACACTCGATTCTGATCAAAAGCCTCGATACATCGGCCTTCTCTTCAGTCGATTCGCACACCGCCGTTAACGTCATAGGTTGACCCAGTCACGAACGAGGCCTTCTCCGACGACAAGCTAGAAATGGTCCAGGCCGTCTCTTCAGCTGTTCCAAAGCGACCCAGCGGGATGGCAGCAGTTAGGGCCTCACGAGGTTGCCCAACCAGATGGTCCGTGATCCGACTCACCACTGGCCCGGGGCAAACCGCGTTCACTCGGATGCCTTCACCAGCTAGCAGGCGAGCGAAACTTTTGGTGATGGCCAGAATGGCGGCCTTGCTAGCCGCATAGTGGATGCCGGTCTTGAGTGCCCCCTGTTGGGCAGCAACCGAAGAGATATTGACCACACTCCGATCAACTCCTTCTTCTGATGCTCGCAACAGTGGCAAGGCTGCTCGGGTGAGTAAGAACGTGCCACGGGCATTGGTCTCCATGACACTGTCCCACTCATCAATCTCAATGTCGTCATAGGCCCGATACGGGCAGACCCCGCCATTGTTGATAAGCACCTGCAGGCTTCCCCACTTCGTGGTGACCAGCTCAACCAGGCCCTCAATCGATTCAGGCTGACCAAGATCCAGCTGGGAAACCTCCACCTGACCACCATGACTAGCGCAACGTTCCCCGACCTCGGCAGCCCCGGCTTCATCGTGAGCCCAGGTCAACCAGACGGCATAACCCTCACTGGCCAACATCTCTGCGGTGGCGGCTCCAATTCCCGAGCTAGCACCGGTCACAATTGCACGTCTCAACATGCCCAGCAGTGTCTCACCCTTCGCTGCACTGGGTCTATTGCAGTCCGCGATTTACCGCATTTCCATTTCCAGCGGTGCCGCCGCAACAGCCGCCTTCGCCATATCGCTGGCCGCCTCAAACAGAGGCTCGCCAGCAGCGAACTCGACATTGGTGCTATCAAACAGAAGTCCGTCATACGGAGCTTCGAGAACGAAGTCAACGCCGTCGTACGCTGCCGTCACCTCACCGGGGCCGAGGCGAGCTCGAAGAGCATCGGCGTCAGTCGATGCAACCGCAATCAACCAATTATTGACCACTGATCCGTCGATGGATCCGGTGGTCGAAACCTCATCTTCTCCCATGCGGTAGGTGTTGACGGTGCCATCGGCCAAGACCTCATAGCGCGCACAGTTGGGCCCACCTTGCATGCAGCCACCGTTCTCGCTCCAGACAAAGACGATCTCATCGGCAGCCAGTTCGGGCAGGTCCGGAATTACGTCTGGGTCACCGCCATCGCCGTCGTCGTTGTCACCTTCATCGTCGTCGCCCTCTGGGGCATCAGGATCATCGGGGCCACCAGGCAGGGTCACCGTTGTCCCCTCGGTCTGGTCATCAGACCCAGCATCGATTGAGTTCGAGGAACCACAAGCGGCAGCAACAACGGTGAGGAGAGCGAGGAGGGCGATGAATCGTTTCATGAGCACGTAGACGACACTCGGGCCAACCTGGTTCCCCGACTTCCAAGATTGTGGGCGAGAGCACTAGGTTCTGTCCATGAACGCTACCGAGCTGTACCGCGTCGTACAGGCAACGACCATCGAACTCTGCTCAACCATGAGCGCCGAAGAAACCGAAGCCGCGGTCCCAACCTGCCCCGACTGGACCCCGCGTGATGTGCTGGCCCACGTGGTTGGTATCTGTGCCGACTTCAAGGCTGATCGTCGAGAGGGATCTGGCGGCGACGCCTGGACAGCTGCTCAGGTTGCCTCACGGTCCAACGACAGTGTCGAGCAACTCGTTCAAGAGTGGAACGATCAGTATGACTACATCAACGAGCTCTTTGCCGACAAGCCCGATCTAGCTTGGGCGCTGGTTGCTGACCTGGTAACCCACGAGCACGACATCCGCCTGGCTCTCAATCAGCCGGGAATTCAGGAGAGCGAAGCCATCACGGCGTCGGGCCAAAGGTACGTCGATCGATTCCTTGATCGAATCAACGAGTCTGAGCTTGCTTCTCTCGCTGTCGAGTTGGACGGAGAGCAACAGGGCCCAGCCGATGTCGACGTGGTACTCCGAGGAACGGCCTTTGAGATTCTTCGGGCTTGTACCGGACGACGGAGCCGAAGCCAGATCGAAGCCATGGACTGGAGCGGGGACCCGAGTGAACACATTGAAATGATTAGTAGCTACGGGCCACCATCTACCGACGACATTCACGAATAGATCAAAGTCATGAGCCAATCAGCAAACTCATCTGCCGAGAAGCCGCCATCCGATAGCCAAGCTGAGCACACGCCACTCAGCAAGCTTGGGGTCCTGGCCAAGCAGACCGTTCGCTATGACGATGATCTTGATCATGTCGAGATTTACACCATGCGTGGCTTGTTGACGATTCTGCGCCACGGCCCAGTCGATGCCACTGATGTGGTGGTTTGTGTTGGTGGAGCCATGGGTGGTCTGCTCGGCCCGGACGGAGGGGTGTACCACCAGCTTGGACAGGCCCTGGCCAATAATGGCATCGGTGTGCAGCGCCTCAGTTATCGCCAGCCAAACGATCTGCAAGCCTGTGTTCATGACACATTGGCGACCATCGAGATGGCATCACAGCAAGGCGCGAAACGGTTCGTGCTGCTCGGCCATTCCTTCGGTGGTGCGGTGGTAATCCAGACTGCGGCCCTACTTCCAGCCGAGACCGTTCCTGCGGTCGTCACCTTCGCCACACAGTCCGGGGGCTGTGAAGTCGCCGACCAACTTGCGGACCGGGACCTGCTCTTCTTCCACGGAACTTCTGACACCATCTTGCCCCACTATTCCAGTGAGATGGTCCAGATGTTGGCTGGTACCGGAGAGGTTGTCTTGCTTGACGGGGCCGACCATCTACTGCATCCCGCTGGGCCAGAAATACTGGATCGCCTTCTGACCCACATCCCAGCTGTCTTCACTCATGCCGCGGAGCAACGAACCACTTAGACGATTGATCGGAACCGGTAACACAGCAGGGCAATCACCTTGTGACGGTTATCCACCAGGTGGTGTCGACCAACCCAACCGCTGTCACATCTGTCGAGCGCAGCGCGTGTTCCACGATCTCATCAGGTAAACGAACAGCATGGTCCAGCACATAGTGGGCCAGACCTTCGGGCCACTGGAAGACACCATCGGTGAATTCCTCGAAACCGTTCGGGGCACCACAGATGCGACACGGTGAGCATCCACAGCCCGCACCAATCGGGCGCCCAGCATTGAGGTAATTGGCAACAGACTTCCGCTGGTCCGTCGCCCAATCGGAGTCAATGAGGTTTGCTGGATCAGGCAAGTCTGGGCGGTCGTCATCGACCCAGTAGCCGATGACTCGTAAACGAGTCGGTGGTAGATCATCGGTCTCCGATACCTGGCAGACTTCGTTCGACTCGTCATGTGGCGACATGAGCCAATCGTATTGCGCCAGCAAGTCTGGGGCACTTACCGTTGCCCGAAGCAATGCCAGGCGCTGCCTGGGCGAGGTCGGCTATCGGTTGAGTGGTTCCAACTCTTCCATGACCAGACGAACGATCAAGTCGTTGAGGGGGAGCTCGTTATAGTCAGCTTCAGAGATATCAGTGGATGAGCCAAGAGCGGCAGAGCCACCGGCACCGTAGCTCAGGAAGACAAAGCGAGAACCGGTGAACTGCGCCATCTGGCGGAACACGTACTCCGCATCGTCTTCCGAACCCGACGAAGCAATGGGGAAGATCTTGATGCCACGAGCAGCCGCGCTGCGAAGAGAGTTGTCATAGGGCTGCTCAACGTCACGCTCAACCTGTGGTGGGGCATCGGCAACAATGAAGATGATCTGGGTAGTCGAGTCCGTCGCCCGCCAGGTTGGGATGTTCATGGCGTCAGCCAAGCCTTCATCCAACGCCTCGGGAATGTCGCCCCCACCATCTGCCTGCACCTCGTTGAGAGCGTCTCGGAACTCGTCGATGTCGCCAGTGAGGTCAAAGGTCTCCGAAACATAGGCATCGCCCTGGTCTCGATAGTGAGTCAGACCAAGTCGAACATTTGGCCGTGACGGCAGGTCATCGAGGCGTTCAGCGACATTGTCGATAGTGGTACGAAGTTGCTCGATCTCATCAGCCATGGAGCCGGTGGCATCCAACAAGAAGATGATGTCGAGGTCGGCGGAGTCGAATCGTTGTTGGCTGTCGTTCAGCTGAAGAGTGTCGACACCAGGATCGGAGCGATCAAGCTTGAGGGTGTCGCTTTGGCCGACCTGTACTTCCAGAATGTCTTGAGGCTCGATCCGGCCATACGCACCCGGGTGAATGTAGACAATGCCGTCATTGCCAGCTCGAACTTCGGCTTGCGGCTCACCATCGGCCAGCACCGTGACCAACGCATTGGCTACCGGTCGATTGTCGGCGTCAACGATCTGGACCGTGTGCCGCTCATCAATGTCCAGCGAACGGACCGGCAGGCCCGACTGCAAGAACTGATCTCGGTAGGCCAAGTAAGCCGGGAAGTCGGCATTGTCGTCAACAGAGCCGGCTTTCAGAGCAGGTTCCTGCTGGCTGTTCCCGGGAGCGTCTGGCTCCTCATATTCATCGGCGCTGTCATCTGCGGCCCCAGCGATTGCTTCATCAACCTCTTCGAACTTCTCGGCACCATCATCGCCGCCGGAACCGCCGCAGGCGGCTGCCGCCATACTCAATCCAAGGAGGACTGCAAGACCCTTGCGACGGTTGCGCTTGGCCGCGCCCGTATCAAGAGGAGTGGAAATCGTTGCCGCTGTGTTACCCATGGCCACTCCGTCGGCCGGTTCTCCCCAGAACTAAGGAGGCTCACTAACTAGCAACACAACAACCCATCTTGGCCTACGGTGACTGAATGCAGAATGGAATAGAAGAAGGCTGGATCGAGCCGCCGACAAGAACCCGACTGACATCAGCAGCGCAGCACACGGCAAGCAGGCCCACCAGTGAGGTGTTGGACCAGGATCGAAATGGTCCAGTCGAAGGCAACTCTGCAGCTCTGGCCGATCAGGAGAACTCAAATGACTGCTGAACTGAAGTTTGGGTGGCTTTCACCAGTCATCGGGAATCGTTGGAGCGATCACCAGCCCATCGTCATTCACCAGGAGCAGCACATCCTGCCAACGGCAATGGCTCACTTCGACTCGCTCTGGATCGCCGATCACTTCTACGGCTTTGACGCCAAGACCGACCCATTTCTTGAAGGCTGGACCACCCTGACCTGGTTGGCCGCCAAGTTCCCCGACGTCTTGTTGTGCCACCATGTGCTCGGCCACGGCTACCGACCACCGGCGCTCACCGCAAAGATGGCAGCAACTCTGCAAACCTTGTCCGGCGGACGATTCATGCTTGGTATCGGAGCTGGCTGGCGAGAAGCCGAATATCTGGCTTATGGCTATGACTTCCCCAAACCATCTGTCCGTTTCGCCCAGCTGGAAGAGGTCATCACCATCTGTCGAAAGATGTGGACCGAAGACGAGCCGAGCTTTGACGGCAAGTACTTCCAGATCGACGGAGCCGCATCTTCGCCGCTACCCGAAGTCGTGCCACCTATCTGTGTTGGTGCATCGGGCGAGAAGGTTGGGCTACCCCTGGTTGGGCGACTCGCCGACATGTGGAACGGCACGTCACGCGGCACCGACGAAGACTTCAAGCGCAGACTTGGCATCGTGCAGGACTCAGCTGCCGCGGCAGGGCGTGACCCTGGGAGCATCGAGGTCAGCACCACCTTGGAGAAGGCTCTGCCCGAGAACGATGCTGAAGCCGCTGAGCTTCTGGACTTGCTTGGCCATTGGGCCGAACTGGGTATCCAGCATTTCGTGATGGATTTTGGTCACCCACCAACTGACGAGCACATCTTGCGCTTCGTCGAACAGGTGATGGATCCGCTCAGGGCTCGCTAAAGCTGGGATCTACGTCTGTTCGATAGCAAGCAAGGCAGCGTTCACGATATGGCCGGCCGAGATACCGGTGATGTCATGAAGGTCCTCAACCGTCCCCGACTCACCAAAACGGTCAACCCCGAGCGCGGTCTGCGGCGTACCAAGCGCCGAACCAATCCAGGCCAGTGCGTGGCTGGCAGCATCATGCACACTGACAACCGGGCGCTCTCGTTCAGCAACCGGGACCAGCCGGTGGATCAAGCTGGCTTCGCTATCAACATTTTCTCCGACGGCACCAACCGACGAACAGGGGTTGTCATGTCGTTGTTGCCAGCTGCGGTATGTCCGGTCCGGACTGGTGAGGTGGACAACGGTGGCATCAACACCTTCGTGGTCCAGCTCTTGTGACGCGAGTAACGCATTGGGAATGGTCGCTCCGGTGGAGACGAGAGTGACTCCGGGCCGCTCTGTTACTGGTACCGATAACAGCCGGTAACCGCCGGCGATCACGAGGTCTCGCAGTTCGGACTCACCGTGCGCCACCAGAGCGGCAGCAAATGGCGCTTGGTCAATGGGACGAGTGGAGAGTCGCAGGTAGCAGCTCTGACCATCAACCAAGCCCAGTCGATCGAGGGCATCACACAGCAGCCAGTCAACTTCAGCGGCATAGGTCGGCTCCACATAGTGCATTCCGGGAAGTTCCATCCCAACCGAGGCAGTGATGGTCGACTGATGGGCGCCACCTTCGGGTGCGAGCGTCACTCCGGAAGGAGTGCCAGTTACGATGAAACGAGAATCGTTGTAGAGCGAATAGATCAGGGCATCCAGTCCACGCAACACAAATGGGTCATAGACGGTGCCCACCGGCAGCAGATGCTCACCGTGGTGATCATGACTGAGGCCAAGCTGGCCGAGCATCATGAACAGGTTCATCTCCGAAATGCCAAGCTCAATGTGTTGGCCTTTCGGCGACGGAGCCCACTTCAGGAGGCGGTCCGCTCCCCCATGGTCCTCTCGCTCATCGGGCGAAAACACGCCCCGCTTGTTGATCCAGCCACCGAGATTGGTGGAGATGGAAACATCGGGTGCAGTGGTAACGATACGTTCCTTCACCCCATCAATGTCGGCCAGGCGAGCCAAGGTTCGACCAAAGGCCTCTTGAGTCGAGGTCGTGCCGGACAGCTGTGGTTTGGCCGTTGAGATCGGGACTGGTGGCCGAGGCCGGGGTACCGGATCTGGGTTGTTGATGGAGCCACCGACCTTGTTACAAAGCTGGCCGGCAGCGCTGACGGGATCAAGGCGGTCCCATTCAGTTTCCGAGGTCAAACCGCTAGCGGTTCGCAGATCATCAATCTGGTCAGAACTCAATAGAGCTGAGTGATTCATTGGGTCACCGGCAATTGGCAGGCTCCACCCTTTCACCGTGTAGGCAAAGACCACGCTCGGCCTTGTCGATACCAGGTCACATTCCCGGAAGGTGTCCACCAACAAGCCGAGGTCATGACCACCAAGATCAGTCACCAACGACTTGAGGGAAACATCGTCCATCTCGCGAGCCAACTTCTTGACTGCCTTGTCCGCACCGGTCAAGAACTTGTGGCGAAGTTCACTTCCGTCCAAGGCGAACATGGCTTGGTAGGCCTCGTTCGACATCTCGTCGATGCGGTCACGCAGCGCATCCCCACCCGGTTCCTTGAACGCGGCCATCAGCTGCGATCCGTACTTCGCTTCGGTGACATGCCAGCCAGCATCAGCGAAGAACTGCTGCAAGCGGATGGCGTGAATGTCGGGGATGACCCGGTCCAAGCTTTGCCGGTTGAGGTCAACAACCAGGGTGACGTTGGCCAGACCAGCTGTTGTTGGGTCAGCGATTGCTTCCCAAACATTGCCTTCGTCCAGTTCAGCATCACCAACGGTGGCAATGAACCGGGCAGCTGGTTGCTCACCAAAGTGGGCATCGACATAGCGGCGGGTGGCGGCCGAGAACAAGGGAGCCACCGCGCCAAGGCCGACCGAGCCGGTGGAAAAGTCCGAAACATCGGGGTCTTTGGTTCGAGATGGGTACGCCTGAAGTCCTCCGCGCTGACGCAGGGTGGTGAGGTAGGACCGATCAAGTTCACCAGTGAGATACTTGATGGCGTGATAGACGGGGGAAGCGTGGGGCTTGATGGCCACCTTGTCCTCCCCACCAATGTGGGCGAACCAGAGGGCCGTCATGATTGACACCATGGAGGCGCACGAGGCCTGGTGACCGCCAACCTTGACTTCGGACCTGGGACGTCGATTGGCCTCGTCAATCATCCGCGTTGCCAGCCACAGGACACGACGTTCAATCGCCTGCAGGGTCTCTATCTCGGTGTCAGTGAAAGGCCGGCTAAGTGGCTGGGTACTCATGGCTAATCAGGCGTGGTCATCGAAAACCACCGTGCTTTGCCGGCTGCGGTCGACGTGGAGTTGGGTGACATCCGGTCGAGAGTAGTGTCCGGCCAAGTCGAAGTTCTGGCGTTCTTCGCGGACCCTGGTGTGGTCAATCTCGACCGTGAACAACCCTTCGGTTTCCAAGACTGGTTCCAGCAGCCACTTACCATCGGGGCCAGCGACACATGAGCCGCCGTTGCCGAAGTAGCCAATGGAGTCTGCAACTTCCAACAACTCGTCTCGGAAGGGTGTGCCGACCGGGATGTCCTCACCTTGAAGCAAGCCTGAGACCGAAACCACAAAGGACCGGGACTCAAAGGCAATGAACCGGGTGATGTCCTCGGTATTGCGGACCTGGCCGGGCCATACAGCGATGTGCAGGTTCTCACCCTGGCCATACAGGGCGGCCCGAGCCAAAGGCATCCAGTTCTCATAGCAGTTCAAGCCGCCGACCCGGAAGGCTCCGAGGTCATGCACCCGTAGACCGTGGCCGTCACCAGCGGCCCAGGCCAGGCGTTCTTCATAGGTGGGCTGCAGCTTGCGGTGGACCGATTGGATCTGTCCTTCTTGATCAATGTAGACCAGCGAGCAATAGAGGCTGTGGCCACCGCGGTCGGCCGGCCGTTCCATGATGCCGACGTAGGCGGCGATCTTGCGGTCAGCACAAATGCTCTGGATAGCAGCCAGGTCGCCACGCTCGACCACGACTCCCTGGTCCAGGTAGTGGGCAAACATCTCCTTCTGCGGGCCGTGGTTGAAACGGGCGCCATCGGTGAGTTCAAGCCAGAAGGGGTAGCCGGGGGCCAAGGCTTCGCCGAACACAACCAGTTGACAGCCGTCGTTTGCGGAGTCACTGACATAGCCCGCCATCTTGTCCAGGGTGGCGTCTCGGTCCAGCCAGACCGGGGCCATCTGGACGAGCCCAACCTTCAACTTGTCATCCATCTTGTCGGCCATCTTGTCGTCCGTGGTCATGTATCGGAGGTTAGCGCAGCGGTGCCGGGCCAAGCCTCGCCTTCCATTGCTGGCCGGATCCACAAAGCACCTTCCAGCAGTACCGCGACACCAGTGCCAAGGATGACCCAGCGGGCGTCGAAGGCGCTCAGGAGTGGGGCGGCAGCGAATGAACCTGTGGCCATGCCCAGTGCATTGGCCACTCCCAGACCGGCGAAGGCTCGGCCGCGCTGTTTCTCGGCGATGCGGCTGACGAAGAAGGTCTCGGCATTCACGAACTCAGGACCGAGCAGGACGCCCCACACGAACCACGAGATTGCTAACACGGCAGGCCACTCGACTGCTCCGCCAATGGCACAGGCCACAGCATAAAACGGGGTGGCGTAGAGGATGATCCTAGGAAGCGGCATGGAGAAGGTATGTCCGCCAGCAAGCCCAAGACCAACCGCGCTGCCGATTCCGAAAGCACTGATCGCAGCTCCGTACCAATAGCCGGCTGCATCGAGGTCTCGTTCGACGAAGACCAGGGCAGCGGCCATCATCAATCCGACCGTCACCATGACCAGGGTCGTGTGCACAACCATGCGCCGAACACCCGGAGTGTGCAGGGCAATTCCCATTCCCGAAGTGAGGTCCTTCACCGCTTCACCGACAGGCAGGCCATCAAATTCAGCTCGTCGCTCCTCATAGTCAGCGTCGAGATTGCGAACACCGATGAGGATGACAAAGGCAATGGCGAAGGTCACCGCGTTCAAGGCCAGAGCCTCCCGAGCACCGATGAGGGCGACGGTCAGGGCACCAATTCCGGGACCGATAGTGATGGAGACTGCCTGCACCAGGCGACGAATGGTGACCACTTGTTGCAGGTCGCCTTCGGCTTGTCCGGGGACCATGGCATCAAAGGATGGGTTGTCGGCCATGCCTAGAGCTCGGGCACTGACACCGAAAGCGACAGCCAGCAAGAGCGGATCAACGGCAAACGCCAGGACCAACAAGATGCCGCGAATCACATAGCTGACCAGCAGGACCTTCTGTCGATCAAATACATCGGCAAAGACTCCACCGAGCATGGCCAGCAATACACCGATACCCAGCTCGGCCCCAAAGGTCAGTGAGGTCCAAACTTCGGACTCGGTGCGGGCCCAAACGTAGAGAGGCAAGGCGACGAGGGAGATGCCGTCGCCCATCTCGGCCATGAATTGGGCGGTGACCATGCGCCGGAAACGCTTGCGGCGAAGGGGTGCGAAGACCGACGTGTCAGCCACAGGCGAAAGCCATCGTTGTTTCTGCGTGGCGAGGTGGGGCCAGATTCATTGTCGGGATTCTACGAGCGCCCAACGCTGGATCGGCTTGGCAACTCGCTGGCGCTCCAGGCCGACGTAACTCTCACGTAACAGGGGACGCGACATGGTGTCCTCACGGATCCTAGGAAAGAGAGTTAGATGAAGTTCAAACGAAGAATCGCCATCGCAACCGCCGCCCTCAGCTTCGCCGCTGTCGGCCTCGCTTCTGCTCCAGTAGAAGCTCAGACGGGCCCTCAAATCAACCCGCGGACTCCTGATTGCAGCGGACCGCTGACGATCCGTGGCAACAATCGGAATGAGTCCTTCATCATCTATCCAAACCGGGTTGAGATTCGTGAGCGAGGCAGTTCTCGTCCGCCGAGAGTTGTCAGGCGCGGCCTCCTACGTTCGATCTTTGTTATTGATACCGGCCAAGGCATCGACATCATCAGCGCCCACAACAACGTCGACTTCATCTCACTAAGCCAATCGGCAAGGATGACGTCACCAAGCCACCGTCCAAAACCGAAAAGGCCCCAGAGTCAGCCGAGGCGAAGGTTCCTGCTGCTTCGCAGATCGGCAGACGGCCAGAGCCACCGCAGCGTCCAGCCACAGCCACTTCGCTGGAACCAAATTTGCCCAAGTCGGTACCAGCAGACGAAGAACCGCAGATCGACGTCGAGCATCGTCCCGACCAGGATTAGTTTCGATCTCCGGCCAGAGACATGCGCGGTTTCGTCCCCTAGGGTCAAGATGTGACGCGTAATCCCAGCGAGGTTCCTTGCACCTTCGTGAACGACTCGGCCCAGCTGGGCGAACTGCAACGCGCCTTCGACAACGCCGAGCGCGTTGCCATCGACACCGAGGTTCCCATCGACGGACCAAAGGCCGGCGAGATGCGGGTCATGTCCGTCGCCGTGCGGTCAACCACCGGTGACGAGCGGGCCTTCGTTGTTGATGCCCGAGACCTTGATGCCACCTTGCTAGGCCCCCTGCTGGAGAAGGTCACCGCCGATGCGTGGAACGCCAACTTCGATGCTCGCGTTGTTGATGCCGCCGTCTGGAACTCGACCGACACCACACCCGGACTGGTTTGGTGGGACGCTCAACTGGCTGACGCCCTGATCCACCAGGGACGGAGTGGGGTGACGTGGTTTCACGGTCTGGCCTGGGCCACCGAGCACTATCTCGGCCTGCAAGCCGAAGGCAAGGGCACGATCCAGCTTTCCTACACTGCCTTCGACGATCTGAGTGACGACCAGATTTCCTACGCTGCCGCTGACGCGGTGGAGACTCTGTGGGTGGCCGATGCCATTCGGGTCGAGCTGGCCGAAGCTGAGCTGGAGGAGATTTGTGAGATCGAACTGGCTGCACGGCCCTTTCTCGACCAGATGGAACGAAGCGGCCTGCCCTTCGATTGGGAAGGATGGCAAGCCGAACTCAAAACAATCGAGCAGAACAAGCGCGACATCATCGGCCACCTGGCCGCCCTGACCGGTGGCGGTCAAGGAACCCTTTTTGACGATGTGGTCGAGCCAACCTGGAACCCAGCATCGGATCAACAAGTCCGACATGCACTCAACCAGTGGTCCAACGACCAGGTCCTGGCCTGGACCAAGCTGCGCCACGGTCAAGCCCGCGAACTGAGCAATCTCGATTCGGTGACCGCCACCGTGCTGCGAGAAATCGGTGGTGACCTCAGTGAAGCCCTGCTGGAGTTTCGCAACTACGCCAAGACCCTGAGCACCTACGGCGAATCCATCCGCGAGCACATGCACGACGACGGCCGCCTGCGGCCCCAGTACCTCCAAGTGGTTGGGACCAATACCGGACGCCTGGCCAGTCGCAACCCTAATGCCCAGAACCTGACCCCCCGGATGAAGCCATTCTTCCGATCCCCAAGCCAAGACCGGGTCTTTGTTCACGCCGACCTCAGCCAAGCCGAATTGCGCTACCTGGCTCAAGTTGCCGACGACACTCCCCTACGAGCAGCGTTCGCTCGCGGCGACGATGTCCATATCAGTACCGCTGCCAGCATGTTCGGCTTTGACCCGGTCGAGCTCAAAGCCGAAGACCCAGGCCGGCTCAAGCACTTGCGTCAGATCGCCAAGGCGCTCAACTTTGGCATCGCCTATGGCTCGGGGGCCTCCGCCCTGGCTCGAACCCTCAGTGCCGAGGGATCACCAACAACCAAGGATGAGGCGGCCGAGCTACTGGCCAAGTACCGCAAGACCTATCCAGGGACCGCAGCCTGGGCCGAAGCCCGGATCGCCGAGATTCGCGACCTGCGAGGTGAGACGTCAGGCATTGACTGGAATCTCACCATAACGCTGGCCCAGGGGTTCGCCGAAGTCGCAGCCATTCGCCGGTCGTTCCGAAAGACTAGGAACCGGTGGCCATCGGCCAGCGAAATCACCGAGCTGCACTCACAACACCAGCAACGACCCGAGCTCCTTGACCACGTCACCTGGCTTCTCAAGTACTCCGCACCAGTTGCATTAGTGGGCGATGGCGAGCCTTTCACCTTCGCCAGCCGCACACTGGCTGGGCGTCGACAACAGTTCAATCTGCATCTCGACCGGCTCTTCCTCAATGCGGCAATCGAGGCAGCCCGTACCGAGTCACCAGATCTAGTTGGCGTCCGGACCCGCTTCGAGCATGAGCATTCGTTGGTTCTGCATTCTCTGAGTGGACTGAGCTCCGCTGGTGAGCCACCAACCGATGCTGAGCTAGCCAAGCAGTTCGAGGACCGCTCGCTCCGACGTCGTTACCTCGAAACGATCGCCACTGACCTTGGTGACAGTGTCGCCCACGGTTTCTTGGCCAAAGCCGCACGAGAACGAGTTTCAGTCATGGTCAATGCCTGGCGCAATGCGCCAATCCAGGGAGGGGTGGCCGACATCATGCTCGCCGGTTACGCCGACCTGCATCGTCGACTCCGTCAGTTCCCCACTGCGGTCCCGGTGCAGACCGTGCACGACTCCGTCGTCATTGAATGCGATCGAATCGACGCTCCCCAGCTGGCCAAGGAAGTCCGCGAGGCCCTGGAGTTGGCATCACTGCGTTTCTGCCCCGACGTCGTGCCCAAAGCGGATGTGGACATCCGAACATCGTTAGCCGAGGCAGACGTCATAGTGGAGTAGTGATCTGCTGGTTCGCTGAACACTCGCCGGACCAGAGACCACGAGCAACGTCAGCTGGCGCGTTCCCGAAGCTCCGCCAGTACAACTGGGGCATCCCCGTCCCAAGCAGCGGTGAGACCAATCGCCGGCCGAGGTCCAACCTCAGGGCAGCGGAACACCGTCATCTCAAACCGGTCATTGCCAAGCACAACACTCGCTCCGTTGTCTTGCTCGATGTTGAACCCGTCAACCGGCACTCGTTCTTGGGTCCAACCCCCGCCCTCAAGTCGCACATTGCTCGGTGCGATATGCCAGCGGCCATCTTTCTCGACCATGCCGAGCGCCTCACCCTGGCCGGTCATCGAAACCGCGGCGAGCATGATCACCAGTCGAGGGTCGCACAATCCGTCATAAACCCAGCGGGTGCCAAGAACGGAATGTTCCATCTCGGAAATCAGTGCGTCATCGGCACCTTCGAGGGGTTCATCCCGATAGGTCAGCGGTACCTGGAGGACTGTGTCTCCGGCCTGGGCGAGATGGATTTCCATCCCGACGCGACCCTCAGGATCATCGAAGCGGTAGGCCCCGATCACCTCGACATCAGACTGATCAGCCGTGCACCAAGACTGGCTTGATGCCCAGGCAGCAACGATTTCGGCCTTGGAGGGGGTGATTGTTGCCGCGTGATAAAGAGCCATGGTCGTTCATCGTAGATGCCAGACACACTGCCGCCCATCCAGTTTCGAGGATCTGGATTGGCAACCATCGAGAAACCATCCGGAGGTCCGGAACCGTCCCCAGCGAGTGTCAGGTCAAGGTCGGGGCGTGAACCAGCGGGGTATCGCTGCAATCGAGGTCAATGCCTCGCTCCGCTGCTTGGTAGTGGGCGATCTTGCGGTCCAACACACCCAGGACCCCGGTTAGCTCAACGATGGCTTCGGCCACAGTTTCGCGATGGTCTTCAATGAATCGGCGACGCTCGGAGATCGTTCCTTCACCGGCGCGAACCATTGCCGTGTATTCACCAATTCGTTGCATCGACATGCCAGTTGCACGTAGCCGACGCACGAAGGTGATCCAGCCGAGGTCGTCCGCGCTATAGACACGTCGGCCGTTGGAGGATCGCTGGATGTCGGGCAGCACTCCGGCCCGCTCGTAGTAGCGGAGGGTGTCGATCGTCGCGCCTGTCGCGTTGGCAGCATCGCCAATGGAGAGCGACGCAGCTAGCGCATCGACCCCCGCTGCTTCTCGTTCAGCTAGGTCAGTCATGAATCTCAGGATAGATCCTTGACCTGGAGTGCGCTCCATGTTGTTCAATCAATCAGATGAGCACCGACAATGAACACACTTCGCAATCCGAACAGGCCTCCTCACTCCCAATGTCACCACTTGGTGCCGCCGGACCAGAGGTCTCACGTCTCGCACTGGGCGCCATGACGTTTGCAGTCGAGACCAGCGAAGAAGTGGCCTTTGCCCAGCTGGACACCTTCGTGGAGGCTGGGGGCACCTTCATCGACACCGCCGATGTGTACGCCGACGGCGAGTCCGAAGCCATTATCGGTCGCTGGCTTGCCGACCGCTCCCACGACCACCTGATCATCTCAACGAAAGGCCGGTTCGCTCCACCTGCCGGGTCAGCTGGGGCTTCCCGTCGGTCTCTCGTCCGATCAGTCGATGCAAGTCTTACAAGGTTGGCTGTCGAGGCAATCGACGTCTACTTCGTGCACGGCTGGGACCAACACACACCCATCGCCGAAACCCTGGACACTCTCTCCACCCTGGTCCGAGAGGGCAAGATCCATAATCTGGCTTGGTCAAACATCACCGGCTGGCAACTCGCCACCATCATCACTACGGCCAAGCTCTCCGGCTTTGTCAACCCCGTTGCCGTGCAACCCCAATACAACTTGCTGGACCGAGGCATCGAGGTCGAGCTACTTCCCTGCTGCATCGATGAGGGACTCGCTCTCACACCCTGGTCGCCACTCGCCGGCGGATGGCTCACCGGGAAGTACACTCGCGATCTACCCCCGAGCGGCCCCACCCGACTGGGCGAAGACCCCAACCGGGGCGTCGAGGCTTATGACACTCGAAACAATGCCCACACATGGGCGGTTCTTGACGTGGTTGCCGACATTGCCGACCGGCATCATCGAGCGATGAGCCATGTAGCCATTGCCTGGCTCCTCACCCGGCCCACTGTTTCCTCCGTCTTGCTCGGTGCCCGCACCCTCGAGCAGTTGAAGGACAACCTGGCCGCTTCCAGCTTGCAGTTATCGGACGGCGAGCTCGACCGGCTCGACAAGGCTTCTGCCCCCGGCTTACCGCCCTACCCCTACGGCATGCTCGAAGACTTTTGCGACGTGCCTCATTGGCAGCGACTGGGCACCGCAGGCTGACCGGCCGCCACTAGGTACGAGTCTCCAGCCAGCTCACAATGAGGTCAGTTATCTGGGCACGGGCACCGGATGGTTCTTGCAGATAGTGATCGCCCGAGATGAACTCGAGGGTCTTGTCCTTGGCCGCCAGATTGCCATAGAGGGTGTGGGCATCAACCGGATACACCCCAGCATCACCCATGCTTTGCACTACCAGTGATGGCACCTTGATTCGCTCCAGATGGGGTACTCCACGGCACTGGGAATACTCCAAGCTCCACATGGAAAGCCAGGTCCGGATGGTGCTGGTGATTCCAATCCCATAGGGGCTGTAATTGAAGGCTTTGGGCGGTCCGAGGTAACAAACGCCAACCTCCCGATCGCTGGGATCAAGCCTGCCATCCAGATAGCGCAAATCGGCCCAGGTTCGATAGAGGTTGAATGCCGTGTCCAAGCAACCGGCAGCCGAGACCCGTTCGTATTCTTCCAAGGCCCAAGCAGTGATCCGGTGGTTGCGAGCAACTTGAGCATTTCGGTACTTCTCAACGAACTCGACCGAATAAGGAGGACCATTCTCTGGGTTGAACATGTCGAGCTCCGGATCGACCGATGTCAGGTCAGTCTCGTCAACCACAGACGGATCGAACCAATCAGTCAGTACTTCCGGGCGGCCCGGATGGGCGTTGGTCGAGACATAGAGGTCGCCGGGAACAAGATCGAACACCGCCTCAGGCAATGGCCCGCCAAGAATAGGCACCAAGTTCGGGTCAACAGCTTGGGACTGGTAGGCCGCCATCAAGGACCCGCCACCTGAATTGCCGAGCAGAACTACTTGCTCAACCCCGGCTTCCTCACGCAACCAGCGGACACCAACACCAATATCGATGAGTGCGTGATCCAGACTGAAGTAGGCCTCACCTCCACGAAAACGGGTGTTCCAGCCGAGGAATCCGTAGCCCCGTTCCGCTAGGAGTGGCGCCATGTAATGCTCAGCGAAGTCCTGGTTGTAGTGAGTAGCAACGAAGGCGACCCGAGGCTTGGTACCAGAAGCGAAGTGATACAGACCTTGGGTCGGCATATACCCAGCGCCGTTCTGACCGGCTGTGGGCGAGGGAAGCGAAACGAACTGGCGCTCAATCGTTGGCGTGGGCATCAAATGACCGTCGCTGTGCCCGCATCCTTGCGAGAAACCTCACCAATCTCTGACACTGGCAGACGCAGAAGGTTCAGTGCTTCCTCCTCCGTCTGAGAGAACTCAACCGGATCAGTGGTCACGCAGTACTCAACCATGATTCCGTTGGGATCATCCAGGTAGATGGAGGTGCACCAGCCATGATCGATCATCAAGATCTCTTCGTGACCATTGGCTTTGATCTCCGCCGTCTTGGCTTCTAACTCTTCGAGCGTGTCGAGCTTTAAGGCAATGTGGTTGGCCCAGTTCGGCAACCCGAGACCGGTAGAGATCGCAGTCTTGTAGTCGGGCTCCTCATCACAGTTCTGCAAAGCGAAGAAGGCAATGGCCTCCCCGTTGCCAAGTCCGAAGAAGAAATGACGAAAGTGTCCTTCACCGTGGAGGTGATTCTCGGCATGAATCAGGGGCATACCAAGCTTGTTGTTGTAGAAGTCGAGCGTGGCCTCGATATCCCGAGTGGTGTAGGCCACATGATGCAGCCCTTTGGATTGGATACTTGTAGCTGACATTCGCTGATCCTCCGGATTGTCTTAGGGGTCGAAGCTCGCTGCTCGCGACCCTACATCCGCTCACCTTGCTACAAGAAGTCCACGAGTCACCTCAGCAGGTCCAGGCTTGGGATGGGAAGTGGAACTATTGAGAGGCTTGGAAGGGCTTGCCTTCGGCTGCTGGTGGTGTTGCTCGACCAACGAGGCCTGCGACTACCAGGATGGTGATGGCGAAGGGCAGCATCTGCCAGAACTCACTCGGGATCTCAAAGCCAGCGATATCGACCTTGAGGAACTGGAGCCGGGTTTGCAAGGCGTCGGCGTAGCCAAACAACAAGGCTCCGGCGAAGGCTCCCCACGGCGTCCACTTGCCGAAAATCATGGCGGCTAGAGCGATGAAGCCCGCAGCATTGGTCATATTGTCCTCGAACCTGGCCGAGGACTCCAACGAGAACCAGGCGCCTGCCAGACCAGCGATGAAACCACCGAGCACCACAGACATGTAGCGGGTCCGGATCACATTGATGCCAACGGTTTCCGCGGCGTGAGGATCTTCACCACAAGCTCGGACTCGCAAGCCCCACGGGGTCTTGAACATGACCAGCCAGGTAAGGAAGACCACGAGGTACATGAGGAAGTTGATGGGTTGGCCGACAAAAAGCTGATCGCCAATGACCGGAATCTTGCTCAAGAGGGGGATGCTGATTGAGGGCGTCGCCACCCCGGTTCCGACCCCGGTCGGCACGATCACCTGGGACCGGAGAAAGCCAGTCAAACCAAGCGCAAGCAGGTTGATAACAACGCCGGCAATGATCTGGTTGATGCCAAAGCGGATGGAAAGCACCGCCAGCAAGAGGGCAAACAGTCCGCCTACCAAGACGGCCACCAGGACAGATAGCCAGAGAGCCCAACGCTCCGCTCCCTCACCAACCAGGGCGTAGGTCATGTAGGCAACGCCAGCAGCGCCGAGCATTGTTCCTTCAATACCAATATTGATGATTCCTACTCGTTCTGACCAGAGGCCAGTCATTGATCCCAAGGCAATTGGGGTAGCCAAGAAGAGGGAGGACACCAGCAGGTTTACAACATTGGTGCCGGGCAGGCCAGATCGACCCAGAGCCATGGCCAGAATCAACAAGGGCATGAATGCCACGCCAGCGATAGCGGCGAATCGGGTCCAGGATCCGAGACGATCTCGCAGAATTGTGAGCATGCCAATCAGGATGTAGGCAGCCCCGGACAAGCCAACGAAGGTTGGGGGTTTGAACTCGAACTGGACCGGGTCTGGTGGCTTGTTCAGCCGGAACGCCCGTGTCTCATCGATCAGGTTTGGGGCCACGAATATCAAGAGCACCAGGCCAAGTAGGACGAAGGCAGCCCCGAAGTAATAGTGTTTGCTTGATCGGAGTCGTCTCTCATTCGTCGGCGTGACCGGTGTTTCCAACTTCGATGGGGAACTCATGCGGCCTCCACCGTGGACGAAGCGGCGAACTCATTGCCAGTCTCACCCTTCACTCGGAAGATGTAGCGAACAATGGCATCCGCGGCCACGAGCAGAAGTACCAGTGCTTGGATGATGCGAACAACATCAATGGACACGTTTGCCTCTTGCTGCATCAGCGGAGCACCGGACAACATGGAACCCCACAAAATGGCGGAGAAGATGATTGGAATTGGTTTGGCTCGGGCCAGCAAAGCAATGGCGATCCCGTCAAAGCCCATGCCAGCAAAGGTTCCCGGCTGAAAGGTTCCACTGGTTCCTGATACTTCTGAAGCGGCGGCCAGACCCGCCATTGCTCCCGACAGCGCCATGACCCAGATGATGGTCTTGTTCACTGAAATCCCGGCGTACTTAGCTGCTCCGGAGTTGAGACCAACGGTGTTGACCTCGAAGCCAAAACTGGTGCGGTCAAGAAGAAAGGCCATGGCAATCGCGGCCAGGATTAGCAAGATGAGGCCAAGGTGCAGGTTGGGTTGGCTGGAATCGATAAAGCTTGGAAGCCGCGCCCCTTCGGCGATTGGGCTGGTGCGAGGGACCGTACTTTCGGTGTCTCGTAGCACCACCGGTTTCTGCGATGCGACCAGCCAGCGAACGCCGAATAGTCCAATGGAGTTCAACATGATGGTGGTGATAACTTCATGCGCCCCGGTCTTGGCCCGGAGCAGGCCAGGGATTGCTCCCCAGATTCCGCCACCGAGTATTCCGGCCAGGATCACAATCGGTATGGCGATGATGGCGGGCATGTCAGCCATCCACGCCCAGGTTCCGACCCAGGCCGCGCTGACTCCACCAAGAAGGAGCTGGCCTTCGGCTCCAATATTGAATAGTCCGGCACGGAAGGCAACAGCTAGCGCCAGGGCCGAGCCGATGAAGGGAACCGAGCGGGCAATGGAGCCAGCGACCCGGTCGGGACTTCCAAACATTCCCTTCAGCAAGAACCAGTAGGCGGTGAAGGGGTTGACACCGACGATGGCGATCAATACGCCACCCACCAAGACAGCCAGGATCAGCGCGTAGAAGGGAACGAGAATGGGCTGAAGGCTCCAGGCCTTCTTTATCTTTTCATTCATCGGTCTCTCCCTCGGCCCGATCTTCCTCAACACGGTCGTCCTCAGCACTGTCTTGTTGCACGGTCCCGCCAGCCATCAAGATTCCCAGCGTCTCCCGCGTGACATCCTCGCCAGCCACGGTTCCGACCATCTTTCCTTGGTACATCACTCCGATGCGGTCCGACAGCGACATGATTTCATCAAGCTCGGCAGACACCAGAAGGACGGCGACCCCTGAATCTCGCAAGGCAATGATCTGTTCGTGGATGAACTGGATAGAACCAACGTCGAGGCCGCGTGTGGGTTGGGCCACCAGCATGAGCTTTGGGTCCTGGCTCAGCTCTCGGGCAATGATGGTCTTCTGGCGATTGCCACCAGACAAGCTGGAGGTGAGGGTGTCCATTGACGGCGTACGGACGTCGAACATCTCGATGAGACGTTCGGCCTCGGCCCGAACGGCCCCCATCTGTCGCACTCCCCGCTTCACGAACGGGGCTTTGAAGTAGCGATTGAGCACGAGGTTGTCATAGATGGGGTACTCACCAACGACGCCGTGCTTCTCCCGATCTTCAGGAACGTGGGCAACACCAAGTTCGGAGATCTGGCGGGGAGACATGGAGGTGACGTCTTTTCCGAGCATCTCCACCCGCCCACTATCAATCTTGTGCATGCCAGCCAGGGCTTCCACCAGCTCGCGCTGGCCGTTCCCTTGCACACCGGCTATGCCAAATATTTCCCCCGCCCGAACCTGCAAATCGATTCCCGCAACAGCAGGAAGCCCTCGCGTGTCCGATACCTGAAGGCCAGTCACGGTCAGGGCAGTCTTGCCCGGTTCGGCTGGAGTCTTGTCAACCTGCAAAATCACATCGTGACCAACCATGAGGTTGGCCAAGGATTGCTGGGTTGAGGTTTCCGGTTCAGCCGTGCCCACGACGGTGCCTGCCCGCATCACCGTGATCTTGTCGGCAACGGACAAGACTTCTCGCAGCTTGTGGGTGATGAAGATGATGGACTTGCCCTGCTTGACCAGGGACTGCACAACCTCGAAGAAGTCATCAACCTCACCAGGTGTCAAGACCGCCGTCGGCTCATCCAGAATGAGGATGTCAGCCTCGCGATACAGGGCCTTGATCAGCTCAACTCGTTGTTGCTCACCGACCGACAGATCACCAACCTTGGCGTCGGGGTCAACATGGAGACCGTACTTCTTACCCAGATCCAGGATGAGCGTGCGGGCCGCTTCCATATCGAGGAGCTTGCCCTTGGTGGTCTCACTGCCAAGGATCACGTTCTCGGCCACGGTGAACACCGGGATCAGCTGGAAGTGCTGGTGAACCATGCCAATACCAGCGGCAATGGCGTCACGAGAGTTTTCGAAGGAGACTTCTTGCCCGTTGACCTTGATGGTCCCGTTGTCTGGCTGGTACAAGCCGAAGACCACGTTCATCAGGGTGCTCTTGCCTGCACCGTTCTCGCCAAGAAGACAGTGAATCTCGCCCTTCATCAGGGTGAAGTCGACTGCGTCGTTAGCAACAACACCAGGAAACGTCTTCCGGATGTTGCCAACTTCGAGTACAGGTGTTGTCATGCGGATGTGGTCATGGTGTCTCCAGGGCCGCCTAGGCAGTTTCCAAGGTCGCCCGATCTTTGCAGGCGGAACAGATGACCCTGCTCGCGGAACACGTTTCCACGAGCAGGGTCTTCACACAAATCGACCTAGTCGCAGAACGACCCTTCACCAATGAACAGGCCGTCAACACCACAAACTCCGGTGTCGATGCTGCCATCGGCTAGACCAGCTCGAGCTGCTTCGACCGCGGCTGCAGCTTCAGGAGTTACCGCTGCATCGTGGAATGGAGCATAGGTAATGCCCAGATTCTCCGCCGTCAGGATTGACATGCCTCCGGTGAAGCTGCCGTCGATGGCAGCAACAATGTTGCGGAAGACACCAAGGTCGACCCGCTTCATGGCCGAGCTGATCAGGTGATCAGATCCGGGAGCGGTACCACCATTGAAGGTGGTGAAGTACTCGTCCTGGTCAACACCAATGGCCCAAGCTCCGGACTCCGCAGCCGACTTGACGGCACCTGATCCGGTTGGTCCACCAGCACCCATGATGACGTCCGCACCTTCGCCAATGAACTGCTGAGCATCAGATGCACCCTTGGCTGGATCGCCGAAGGATTCGTTGTAGACGCTCAGCACCGTGACGTCAGGATTGACCGAAGTAGCACCGACGGTGAAGCCGTTGACGAAGCGAACAACCGGAGGCACGTCTTCACGACCGGCAACAATTCCGACAACACCAGTCTCGCTCATGGCAGCGGCCAAGGCTCCGGCCATGTAGCCACCCTCATGCTCCTGGAAGAGCACGCCAATGTAGTTGGAGGGGAACTCGAGCTGGAAGTGGTCAACACCGATGAACTGAACGTCGGGGTTGGCGGTTGCTGCTTCCATGGTGGCGGAGGCCAGAAGGAAACCAACGGTCACGATGACGTTTGGCTCGGCTTCAAGAGCGGTAGCGATGTTGGACTCATAGTCAGCTTCAGAAGCTGTCTCGATGAAGCTGGTTTCAAATCCGTAGCAATCGGCCGTTGCCTGCATGCCGTCGAAAGCAAACTGGTTGAACGTTCCGTCATCGACCTTGCCAAGATCGGTGACCAGGATGACTTTGAAACCTTCGGGAACATCAAGTTCACCGGTAGCTTCGCACTCTTGGTCCATGGTGACCTGGGCCGCTGCGGCACCGGCGCCAGAATCGTCGCCCATGGCATCATCGTCGGCGTGATCCTCATCATCCATGGCATCGTCATCGTCCATGGCATCTTCATCATCGCCAGCATCTTCGCTGGTTTCGGTGTCCTCGGTGGTCTCCGATGTGGTTCCTGCATCAGACGAGCTACCGCCACAGGCGGCGGCGACCATGGCGAAGGCCGCAAGGATGGCGAGCAGGCGAAGGATTCCACCCAGTCGGCGAGACTCAGGCCCGCTAGTAGTTGATCGTTTCATAAGGTGTCTCTCCTCGGTATTGACCACGTGGGCATGATCATCGATCCAAACATGGGTTTAGTGCTGCCCGCGTGATCCAGGTTCTCCCAGTCTGAGAGATTCTAGTCGCTGGCCGGAGGTGTCGGGACCGGTCGAAGGTCCATTGCCGGAGCTGGCCAGGGAAGCTCAAACAGAGATACGTTGCAATCATGATGACTGGTCCGGAGGTAATCGAACTCCTCAACCTCAAACCACTACCTCACGAGGGGGGCCAATGGGCACAAACCTGGCTAGATGATGCTGGTTCCGGTATCTACTTCTTGATGCAAGACGGCGACTTCTCGGCCCTACATCGACTCAGAGGTCCAGAACTTTGGCATCACTATGGCGGCGCCCCCGTCCAGATGTTGTTGTTAGACCCGGAGGTCGAGTCACATTCACTCTTCGTTCTTGGTGACGACCTCGTGACTGGCCAGCGGCCGTTCTACGGAGTCGAGCCAGGCGTTTGGATGGGAGCAAGAACCATGGGAGAGTGGTCACTGGTTGGAACAACCATGGCGCCTCCGTATCACTCAGACGGATTCGAGCTGGGATCACGCGATGACCTGGCGAGGGAGTTTCCGTCAGCAACGGAACTGATTCCTGCCTTCACCAGGACTGAGGCAGTCAACCATGACTGAAGCAAATCTGACTGACTCGCCCCAGGCTGAGCTGTCTCATACTGACTTGTCTCAAACTGACGTGCCCCAAGCGACTCCTCCGGCAGACATGTTGGGCCTGACGGGCCAAGTGATCATCGTGACTGGATCAACCGGCGGCATCGGATCAGGTATCACCGAACGGCTCCGTATGGCCGGAGCAACAGTCGTAACCCATCGGCGTAGCGGACCAGTAGATTCTGCCGAACTGATTATTGATCTCACCACTACCGAAGCACCGGCTCAGATCGTGAAGCAGGTACTGGAGAGTCACGGGCGAATCGATGGCCTGGTCAACAACGCCGGTCTGCAAACGTTGGGCCATTTCAACCAGCTCACCGATGAGGAGTGGCGTGAGATGATCGACGTCAATCTGACCGCCAGCCACCGCCTCACCCAAGCCGTAGCCAGGGCCATGAGCGAGCAAGATTCGGGCGGCTCCATCGTGCATATCGCTTCAATCGAAGGACACCAGCCAACCGAACTACACGGCCACTACTCCGTGTCCAAGGCTGGCTTGATCGCCCACGCCAAAGCAGCTGCCCTTGCTTATGGTCCTGATGGAGTTCGGGTCAATACGGTCTCTCCCGGGCTGATCAACCGACCGGGTCTGGCCAATGATTGGCCCGATGGAGTTGAGCGCTGGACGACAAGAGCGCCCCTTGGCCGCATGGGAGAGCCGTCCGACATCGGTGACGCCTGCCTATTCCTGATCTCAGACCTGTCACGTTGGATCACCGGCATCGACCTAGTAGTTGACGGCGGAGTCCTGACCCGTCCAACCTGGTGACCGCGAGTCGACTGACCCGAAAATCACGAGCAGGCCAACAAGAACGACCACATCAACAAGTAGGTGCACACCATGTTGTACGAAGAGCTGCAATCAACCTCTACCCGGATTGCTGAACTCACCGGCGTCGAGAAACATGACGTTGTTGCCGTGCTGGGCTCAGGGTTGGGCAGCTATCCAGCAACAGTGCCCGACGCCACCATCATCGACTATGGCGATTTGCCAGGCTTCCCCAAGCCGGGGGCAAATGGTCACGCCGGCAAGGCGTATTCAGTCCAGATGGGCGACAATCGAGTCCTGCTGTTGGCTGGTCGTTCTCACGCCTATGAGGGACATCCGATGGAGTCCATCACCTTTGCTGTTCGTTGCTCCATCTTGTCCGGGTGTTCCAAGGTTGTGCTGACCAACGCTGCCGGTGGTGTAGCCGACGGGATGAAAGCCGGTGACCTCACCCTGATCACCGATCACCTCAACCTGTCCGGGCTCAGTCCGCTCGGCGGCGAGAACGATGATCGTCTCGGCCCCCGCTTCCCCGACATGACCGATGTCTATTCGCCAACTCTGCGTGACAAGGCCAGGGCAGCATCAACCAAGGTTGGTGTGCCGCTGCAGGAAGGGATCTACGCATGGTGGCAGGGTCCGAATTTCGAAACTCCCGCCGAAGTCCAGATGTCCAAGATCCTCGGGGCATCACTGGTCGGCATGTCAACGGTTCCCGAAGCAGTGGCCGCCCGCCATATGGGGGCCGAAGTAGTTGGCATCTCACTGGTTACCAATCTGGCAGCAGGTATCTCACCCAATCCGCTCTCGGGTGAAGAAGTGATGGAAACAGCGGCCCACGCGGCCAAGGACTTCAACGCCCTGTTCGACGCACTACTTCCCACCCTCTGACCTAGTTCTGAGGGGCGATTCCTTAGGCAATTGGAAGCCTCATCGCCTGACGAGGACGGTGCTAGTTCAGATCTCGCGAATACACAATCCGCAGATCAGCGGTGTTCTCATCGGCCGGGTATCCCTGCAGCGTCAGGACAAGCCTTCGTCCACCGTCCAACTCATACTCGTACCATTCATCACCTTCATCGCGTTGACTAGCAACCAAGGTTGCTGGCAAGGCGCGGATCGCCGCGTGCAGTCCTCTTTTTTCGCCGAAACCCCCGAACGTGATAGTCACTCCAGCGACTCCTTCATCAGATCTTGAGTCTGACAGATCAACAGGGTCATCAACCTCACCAACGACTTCATTGATGGCAGGCAGCTGGAGCTGACCCAGCAACTCGGTGACAGCATCATGCTCAACAGCAAGATCGGCAACCTGACTCCGGTATTCGTGAACTTCGCCAACCCAAGCTGTGACCGCAAAAGGCAGGAAGAAGAAGCCAAGGACAAGCCCCCTCCTATCTCGAATCAGCCAGGCGAGAATGCTTCCAACCGACCAAACGGCTCCAGCCTGGGCAACCGCCTTCCGGGAGTTATGGAATTCCTCTAGCGAAGCACCCCCGAAGTGCGGGAAGGAAAGGGTGAAGTATGCGAAAATCAAGAAGGCGATAGCGAGAACAATCCTGCTCAGAGTTCGCCTGGAAACAATGCCGCCGCCATCCGTGTCTGCCATGCTTTGATCTTTGATCCAAGCTCCAGCTTTTGGAATAGTGGTTTGCCCCTATTCTTGGCTGGGGTACATGGCCTAGCGAGCCCCCGAGGCTAGAGAACGGTGCGGACTTCCCACAGTTCGGGGAAGAGTTCGACTTCGAGCATGCGGCGAAGGTAGCTGACTCCCCCGGTTCCACCTGTGCCGCGTTTCAGACCGATGATTCGCTCGACCGTGGTCACATGGTTGAAGCGCCAACGACGGAAGTAGTCCTCGAAATCGACCAGCTTCTCCGCCAGGTCATAGAGCTGCCAGTGTTGCTCGGGGTCTTGATAGATCGTCTTCCAGGCCTCAACCACTCCATCATCTGGAGTATGGGTTCGGCTGATGTCGCGGTCCAGAACCTCTTGAGGAATGGTGATTCCCGATCGGCTTAGATGGGCGAGAACCGCGTCGTAGAGTGACGGCCGTTCGAGCTCATTTGTCAGCAGGGCCGTGACCTCTTCATTGTGCTCGTGAGGACGAAGCATGGCGTGATTGCGGTTGCCGACCACATATTCGATCAGGCGGTATTGGTAGGACTGGAAGCCGGATGATTGCCCAAGGTCATCGCGGAAGTCGGTGTATTCGCTGGGAGTCATGGTGCGGAGCACATCCCACGCATTGTTGAGCTGCTCAAAGATCCGAGCCACCCGGGCCAGCATCTTGAAAGCGGGTGCGAGGTTGCCGGCCTCGATTGCTAGGCGCGCCGCAGCAACCTCGTGAATCGCCAGCTTCATCCAGAGCTCAGATGTCTGATGCTGGATGATAAACAGCATCTCATCATGGGCATCTGTCTTCGGGTGCTGGGCACTCAGGATTTGTTCAACGCTGAGGTAGTCGCCATAGGACATGCGTCCATCGAACGACATCTGGGCTCCCTCGACCGCTGGGTCATAAGGCTGATTCACTGTGTTCCTTCCGTAAGCACTCAGGCCGTCGGTCGACACATGCCTTCGCTGTTCGAGTTCGTCCTAGCTCGCTCAATATAGAGCAACTTCTGCTCCTCGTCTTGCTCTTGTCACCATGTAGCGGGCATACCGCCAGCACACGGGAACTGGACACACGGGCTCGGTGCTAGTCGCGCAAGTGAGATAGTTTGCCACCATGACCACGCAGTCCTTCGAGATCGCCACGCCGCGCCTCTTGCTACGGTCCTGGCGACCATCAGATAGCTCTGAACTAGCCCGTATGAACGCTGACGCCGAAGTGGCAGCCGATCTCGGAGGCCCAATCTCTTCCGAAGCGAGCAATCAAAAGATGCGCCGCTATATAGAGGCCTTTCAGCAAGACAAGATCGCCCGTTGGGTGGTCAACGACAGCGATGATCGCTTCATCGGCTACTGCGGAATCATGCCGGTCGGCGATGAGCACCCACTTGGGGCCCACCTCGAAATCGGTTGGCGCCTCGTTCGTCAGGCTTGGGGAAATGGGTTTGCAACCGAGGCGGCACAAGCCGCTCTGGACGATGGGTTCGATCGACTTGGCCTGTCGGAAGTCCTGGCCTACACGGCCTCCGACAACATCCGCTCTCAGAATGTCATGACCAGACTTGGACTCCAACGAAAGCCTGGTCTCGACTTCGCTAAACACTACGATGAGATCGGGCTGTGGAAGGGCCTGGTGTGGGCCTGTTCGGCCGCAACCCGCATGAACCGGGCTGACACTTAGTGTGCGACGGGCAGTGGGTCAGGTCATCAGATCGCAGTGGACCTTCGCTGGCGGATGCTCGTTCGACGTGTGTCATCGTTCACGGGACCGAACTGGTTTCCAACAGGGCCACGGTGTGGCAGACTTGTCGAAATGAGTACGAACCCCGGGTTAGTCAGCGCGTCGCAGCCCTTCGCGCCGCGTACGCGCAGCGGCGTTTCTCTCCGCATGACCTCGGTCGACGAGGTCGGAATTGAAGCAAGGGCCAAGTCCTTCTCCACCCGATCCATCAAGGCACGCTCCAAACGGGGCGCGCTTCATCTCGCCATTTCTTGCATCGACCTGACGACCTTGGAAGGCATGGACACCCCGGGCAAGGTCGCGGCCCTTTGCCAGAAGGCCGTGCGCCCCGACGCCTTCAACCCGGCAATCCCACCAGTGGCGGCCGTCTGCGTCTATCCCGAACTTGTTCCGTTCGCAGTCGAACACACCAAGGACTCACCGGTCAAGGTGGCCAGTGTCGCTGGCGCCTTCCCATCCGGGCAGTCCACGCTGGATGTTCGCACTGCTGATATCCGGGCAGCGGTAGCCGCCGGCGCCGACGAGATTGACATTGTCATCAGCCGTGGTGCCTTCCTCGCTGGCAACTACGACTATGTGTTCAACGAGATCGAAGTCCAGAAAGAAGCCTGCGGCCAGGCCCACCTCAAGGTGATCCTGGAGACTGGCGAGCTCGGGACCTATGACCAGATTCGCAAGGCCTCCATGCTGTCCATGGCGGCTGGCGCCGACTTCATCAAGACCAGCACTGGCAAGGTCTCCAAAAACTCGACCATGCCGGTTGCTCTGTGCATGGCCGAGGCCATTCGTGACTATGCCGATCAGACCGGTGAGATTGTCGGCCTCAAGGTGGCCGGTGGTATTCGCACCTCCAAGCAGGCCTGGCACTACCTCGTGCTGATCAGCGAAACGTTGGGCGAGGACTGGCTCACCCCGGACCTGTTCCGTATTGGAGCTTCGAGCCTGCTCAATGACGCCCTACTGCAAGTTCAGAAATTGGATACCGGCCGCTACCCCGGCCCTCGCGACGTGAGTATTGACTGAATCATGAACCAACGATGACTACCGAAAAGAACGACAACATCGAGCCCGCCTCTGGAGGTTCGGCCATGGTGCCAAGCCCCGTGGCCTTCAACCTCGACTACGCCCCGGCGCTCGAGTCCACCGCCATTGTCTCCATTGACAAGGAATACGGACTCTTCATCGGCGGCAAGTTTGTGGAGGCTCAAAGCAATGAGACCTTCACCACCTTGTCTCCGGCGACCGAAGAACCATTGGCCCAGATTTCCTCCGCCTCAGCGGCTGACGTTGACCGAGCCGTCGGCGCCGCCCGGAAAGCCCAGACCGAGGTTTGGGGTCCCATGCCGGGTCGGGAGCGAGCAAAGTACTTGTTCCGCATTGCTCGCCAGCTACAAGAGCGGGCCCGCGAGTTCGCAGTGCTGGAAACCATGGATGGCGGCAAGCCAATCAAGGAAAGTCGCGACGTCGACATTCCGTTGGCGGCTGCCTACTTCTTCTACTACGCCGGTTGGGCCGACAAGCTGGAGTATGCATTCCCTGGCCGCAAGGTGGCGCCACGCGGAGTCGTTGGACAAATCATCCCCTGGAACTTCCCCCTCCTGATGGCCGCTTGGAAGCTGGCACCAGCACTGGCTACCGGCAACACCGTTGTTCTCAAGCCAGCCGAGACCACTCCCCTCACCGCCCTGCTCCTAGCCCAGCTCATGCAGGATGTCGGACTGCCCGACGGGGTCGTCAATATCGTTACTGGTGCCGGAGCAACCGGGCAGGCTTTGGTCGAACACGGCGACATCGACAAGCTGGCGTTCACTGGGTCAACGGCTGTTGGCAAGCAGATCCAACGTTCGGCTGGCGCCCGTGGCGTTCCTCTCACTCTGGAACTTGGCGGCAAGGCCGCCCACATTGTCTTTGAAGATGCTGCTATCGAACAGGCGGTTGAGGGTGTCATTGACGGCATCTACTTCAACCAGGGCCATGTTTGCTGCGCTGGCTCACGACTGCTGGTGCAGGAGTCCATTGCCGACTCCTTCGTCGACCGGCTCAAGCGTCGCCTGGCTACGGTTCGTATTGGTGACCCGTTGGATAAGAATACTGACGTCGGTGCCATCAACTCTGCCGCACAGTTGGGGCGAATCACCGAGATCGTCGAATCGGGAGTGGCCGAAGGAGCCGAGCTGTATCAGCCAGACTGCACCCTGCCCGATCGCGGTTTCTGGTTCAAGCCGACCATCTTCACCAATGTGCACCAGAGCCACCGGATTGCCCGGGACGAGATCTTCGGTCCAGTGCTATCGGTCCTGACCTTCCGCACACCAGAAGAAGCAGTGGGCAAAGCCAATGACACGCCTTATGGATTGTCAGCCGGAATCTGGACCGAGAAGGGTTCGAAGATTCTGTGGATGGCTGACCGGTTGCATGCTGGTGTCATCTGGGCCAATACGTACAACAAGTTCGATCCGGCCAGCCCCTTTGGCGGCTACAAGGAAAGTGGTTTCGGACGAGAGGGTGGCCTGCACGGCCTGGTTCCCTACGTCTCGCACACACCGATGGCGGGGGGTTCGTGATGGTCGAACGACTGGATGTTCAGAAGACTTACAAGCTATTCATCGGTGGTGCTTTCCCCCGATCTGAGTCGGGACGCACCTTTGCCGTGAACGACGAAGACGGCTCACTGATTGCCAATGTTGCTTGGGCTTCTCGCAAGGATTTGCGTGAAGCCGTCCTGGCTGCTCGCTCAGCTCAATCGGGTTGGGCTGCTCGGACTGCATACAACCGAGGCCAGATCCTCTATCGGGTGGCCGAAGTGATGGAAGGTCGACGGACCCAGTTCGTCGAAGAACTCCGTCACTGTGGCGTGGATGCCCGCAAGGCTCGGCGTGAGGTCGACAAGGCCATTGATCGCTGGGTTTGGTACGCCGGTTGGTGTGACAAGTTCCAGCATGTTGCCGGAACTGTTAACCCCGTTGCTGGGCCATATTTCAATTTCACCTTCCCCGAACCGACCGGCGTTGTTGGTGTTGTGTCGCCGGACGAGCCGAGCCTGCTTGGCTTAGCTTCTCGCCTGGCACCGGCCTTGGTTAGTGGCAATACCGCCATCGTGTTGGCAGGTCAGAGTTCGCCGCTAGCTGCGGTGGCCATGGCTGAAGTCTTTGCCACGTCGGATGTTCCTGGTGGTGTGGTCAATATCTTGACCGGTGACAGCGGTGAGCTTCTGCCGTGGCTGCTTGGCCATCGTGATGTGAATGCCGTTGACTTGACTGGTGCACCGCAGGACCTGGGTCCCGACGTCATCGCCGAAGCAGCCGACAATGTGAAGCGACTGGTACGCGGCGCGGCAGATGAGCAAAGCCCCTACGTCATCGCAGACTTCTGCGAGATGAAAACCGTCTGGCACCCTCTGGGCCGCTAGCTCCCCGGGGTACAAGTTCAGGCTCTCCGGCACACACCGGGCCGAACTAGCTAGAGACCTTGATTCCGGAAATGTCCAAAACAACGGCGGGGCCGGGTTGGAGAGTGGAGCGAGTCGGGTTTTGGTTGTAGACCCCGGTGTACAAAAGACCCACGGCCAGCTGGGTGCCGTCAGGGGAGAAGTCCAAGTCGAAGGGTGCTTCGAGCATCTCAAGTTCGGCCATCACCTCACCGGTACTGGTGTCATAGAACGTGAGCAGCTGCGACACCGCGTTGATGGCCAGAAGACTGTTGTCCGGTGAAAGGGCCATGTCCACCGTTGGGCTAAAGATGTCGCCACCAATGAACATGTCGTCAGCTGCTACCACAATGTCCAGGAGCTTTTCGCCCGTCGTCGTGTCCCAGATGATCAGGTGCCCATCGGCGTCAATGGAAACCAGCTGGGAGTCATCGTCGCTGTAGATCATGTCAGCGATCGGCGCCTGATGGCCTTGCAGAAGCTTGCTCTCGTGCTCTTCGACCAGAGGCAGGTTCAGGATCTCATATCCAAGATTGGCTACGGAGTAGGAGTTGTGTCCAGCAACAACCTGCTCAATGCCGGTCTCGACCGGAACCTCTTGCAGGAAATCTCCGCTCTTGACATCATAGAAGTGGAACAGACTCTCGTTGTAGGAAAGAAGCGCGTCCCACGGCTCGACATAGACTTCATCGGAGTACGGCGGAACCTCACTATCGGCCACCTGTTGCTCTTCATACATCGTTCCAATGAAGACCCGGCCGGAGTAGATGTAGCCGAGGTAGCCCGCATCGGTCACAATCATCTGTACACCACCTTCAATGGCGCACTTGTCGTCACTCGCGTCGGGGCATTCTGATATTCGACTTCCAGTGGCCATGGACCACTCCTCTACCCTGTTCGACGAGGTGTAGAGCCGCAGTCCATCGGAGGAAAACTCAACCTCTCTAGTCGTTGAGTCGCGGCCGCCTCCGGTACTGGTGTGAAGCTCTTGCACACACTCAATCGAGGCGGTCTGGGGAAGGTTTTCGTTTCTGTGCTCGATCCAACACGCAGGAAATGAACTGACCAAGGGGCTCGATCCACAGCTCGCTCCGAAGAGCACAGTGACCAAGAGTCCACCTATCAGCCTTGCCGTCATCGACATACTTGACTCATTGCTTGCTCTCATGTCGGCAGAGGCTAAGTCCCACCCGTGTACTGGGACGAAACCTGCTACTGATAGCTCACGTAGTCCGGATCTGGGTTCAGCGCTAGCACGGCTGCTGGGGACATGGGTGGTGAGTCTTCGTCGTAGAACACCTTGAAACCGCGGGCGAACCGGTTTGGAAGCAGGGTGTTGTAGTCGGCGATCTTGGCTCCGGGACCACCTTCGCCATCAGCCTGGAACAAGATGACTACGCCAGGTCGCGAGACGATGATGTCGGTGTTGGTGACCATGTCTGGCCGGAAGCGGTGAACGATCAGGATCTTGTCGGGCAGGTCGTTGGCCACCACCAGGTTAGACAAGTAGGCCGAAACCTCATTGATGACCGAACCGTCGACCGTGCCGACTCTCCCGGCCGGGGTCTGATTCGGTCCGACGACCCACTCGGGGTCCATGGCTAGACCCACCTCGGGCTCCAACAACAAGTCTTCATAGGACCGAGCTTCATCCAGGAAGTCTGCCCGACCAGGTTGGATGTCCAGAATGACCTGCCCACCAACAGCTCGAATGGCATCGATGTAGGGCCTCACTGCGGCATGGTCGACTCGGCTTCGATAGTGGTTGTCAGGTCCCGGCGAGGCGGTGACCAACGTGGCAATGAGTTCGAAGGCGGGAACTACCGGACGCCCTTGGATGCGATAGGGCTCAGCCTGGGCCAGCAGACGAGGCAGAATCTGTTCGGGTGTTCCTTCACCAGCGACTCCAAGCACTCCGGTGGTCGGGTGGCCATAGAACGCCACCAGCATGTAGTCCAGCGAGCCACCTTCGAACCCGGCCTGATAGCTGAATCGATAGTCGACTCGCTCGACAGTCATTCCGTCAAAGGCAAAGACCGTGACGATGACTGGCACGACCTGACCTGCGGTCAACCCCGTTGGTGGCCTCTCTGGCTCGAAGACCAGGTCGGCCGGGGTTGCGCCAGCCACAACGGTGCCAGCCAGGCGTTGCCCGTTCGCCGAAACCAACATTGCCGAGGCAGATGCGTTGACGTTGCGGTCGAGGGTGACCTCGATGGTGTTGAGACGGGTGGCCGTCGCCAACATGTTGGGCTCGGCTCGCACAACCGAGAGTTCCGGTTGCAGAACCCCCTCGGGCGACCGCAAGAATTCAGCCGCAACTTGTTCACGACTGGTGCCTCCCGCTATCTGGTCGATCCAATAGGCCAATCCAGCACCTTCGGGCGCCCGATTCAGAACGTCCCGATACAAACCAGTGACGAAGCCTTGGTTATCGCCACCTGATCGAGCGAGGTACTCCGGCGAGGAGAAGAATAGGGCGTGCAGGTCGCCAGCGGTTTCCTTGTCGACCAAGAGGTCGGCCCAGTAGTCCAAACCGGCGGTGTCGGGTGAGCGGCCAAGGATGTCTCGATAGGCCCCGGCGACGACATGGCGACGTTGTTCCAACGAGTCACCGATTTGTCCGACCACCACACCTGCGGATAGGCCGGAGTCAATCTGGCCGACCCAGTGCGCCAAACCGCTGGCGTCGGGTGCACGACCCAGCAGTCCTTCATAGGCGGCCTCAACAACAGATTCGGCTGAAACTTCGCTGGCCTGGGCTGGCGCTACTGGCAAGACAACAGCACTTACCAAGGACGAGACAACCAACAAAGCCCGCACGACTCCAGCCATCTATCGAGAGTGGCACACTCGCCGCTTAAGGCGAGGGACCCTTCGATGGCGCTAGCCAGTTAGGACTGGATCGCGGAGTTTTCACAACAAGGACAGGCTCTATTCAGGGATCTTGTCCAGAATGAGATGGGCGTCATCAATGCTCAGGTTGGCCTCACCATTGCCATTGGAGGAAAGCCAGAAGTAGATACGGCCAAGACGGATCTCTGGATCGACATCGAGCTGAATGCTGACGTCTTCAACCTTGCCTTCCTGACCATCGATCTCGACGCAGTTCTCTTCCCTGACTTCTCCTGCGTTGACGACCCAGTAGGCAACCGCACAGAGCTGAAGAATAGTGTCCGGCGCACGTTCATCAACTCGGATCGATGCTTCCGCCGTGACAGAGTTGGCGAAGGGGCCTGCCATCCACGGATATTGAACGGGAAGGAGGATGTCTGACCAGGCGGGGAGCATGACGCCAAGGCTCGCTTGGCCTTCGATCGGGTGATCGGTGATCAACTCGCTCGAAGACTCGTCGTAGGCATTCTCGAATCCGTTCTGGCTGGTTTCGAATCCCGGGTCGATTGAGTAGTCAACAAGCTCACTTGTCGAGCCGCTTCCAGCGCTAACCACGATCTGGATCCTTGTGGCTGATTCGAAACCCTCGCTGTCGGTAACCAGCAATCGAGCTTCGTAGCTTCCCGAGGCTTGATAGATATGAGTGGCCATATCGCCTGGTGCTTCGAACCCGTCACCGAAGATCCACTCATAGCTCTGGATCTGTCCACCCGAAGCGGTTGACGCGTTGGCGACGAAGTTCACGCCGAGAGGGGCAAGTCCTTCGATCGCGCTGGCGGTGAACTCGACGCTTACAGGCGAGGGCTCTCCGGTGTAGGGAACGGTCGACTCAGAGGCACTCGTGTCTGGTTGTGCTGCTACCGATCTGGTTGGTGCCTCATCAGATGAACTGAATACTGACCTCTCAGCGACGTTTGTTTCAGGATCACTTGAGGTTGTAGCCCCATCGTCTTGATCACCTCCGCGAAAGACGACCAACAAGAAAAGAGCAGGGGCGATGGCCACCGCAACCACTAGACCAACGGTTCGGAGTTTCGAGGATCTCAAGGAAACGTTCTCAATTCTGCTCAGCTACGCAGCGTAAGCCTAGGCCCATGACGTGGCCGCGTCACGGGATCTGGTCATGCGCAAGTCGAGACCAGAGAGCTCTCCCCGAGGTCGGTTTCACATGACCGCAGATCAATGGTCTGACATCCAGGCCCGCGGTCCAAGCCAGGTAGCTGTTCACCGCGGGAACCAGAGCGGTTCTAGGTTCGTCCTATCACTATGGATGCCAAACCGACTCTTACTCGATCCTCAGCCATGCCTCTGCAATACAGTCCCCTCACACGCCGTTCATTCATGGCAGCACTAGTCGCATCAAGCGTCTTAGCCGCCTGCGGATCAGAAGCATCGCAACCCGCCGCTACAACGACAAGCACTCCGACTGGGCCAGCACTACCCAACATCGACGACGCCACGCCCGTCGGCCACTCCTATTCCCGGCAGGACGTATCGCCCGGCGCCAACATCACCGATGTGGTAGCCGCTGACCGCAAGCTCGCCACTGACCTATTCGATCTGATCGGCCAGCATGAGACCGGGAACTTCATCTTCTCGCCCTACAGCATCGCCACCGCCTTCTCCATGGCCGAAGCCGGCGCAGAAGGCGAGACTGAAAGCCAGATGCGCACGACTCTACGTATTGGGCTCGACGAGGCCGACTGGCACGCCGGTCGGAACACTCTGGACCACATAATTCGCACACCGATACACATGTCCGACGGTGCCGAACCCTTGGAATTGGAGATCGCCAACACGCCGTTCGGTCAGGCAGGGTTCGAATTTGTCGACATGTTCATCAAGTTGTTAGCGGAGGAGTACGGGGCTGACCTGGTCACTCTCGACTTCAAGTCCAACCCCGAAGCCGCCCGCCAACTCATCAACGAGTGGGTTGCCGACGCCACCCGCGACCGGATCACTGATCTGCTACCAGAAGGCAGTATCGATGAGCTGGTTCGCCTGGTGCTGGTCAACACCGTTTTCTTCAAGGCTCAATGGGTCGACGAATTCGACCCCGCTCAGACCACATCGGCCCCGTTCACGCTCCTGGACAGCACCGAAGTTCAGGTTGACATGATGCACGGTAGTACCCGAACCACATACGGCCAAGGTGAGGGTTGGCAGATGGTTCGCCTCCCCTATTGGGGCGGGTACTCCATGACCCTGCTCGTCCCCGAGGCTGAGCAATTCGATGCGGTGGCCGACCTGTTGTCCGAAGGTCTGTTGGATGAAGTCAGCGCCATTGCCAGCGACTACCTGGTCAGTTTGTCCTTGCCGAAGTTTGACTTTGCTACTCCGACCGACCTGATTCCACTATTCAATACTCTGGGCATGAAGGACCCGTTCGATCTGGCTGCAGCCGACTTCTCCGGGATGACCACCGAAGCCAGTCTCTACATTTCAGGGGCCTTCCACCAAGCCACCATCGAGCTTGACGAGATCGGCACAACGGCGACCGCCGCCACCGCACTCATCATTAGTCCCGAATCCGCGCCACAACCCGTCGAGCTTCAAATCGATCGCCCGTTCATCTTTGTCATTGAGCACGACGAGACGACGGAACCACTCTTCATCGGGCGTGTGCACAACCCAAACTCCTAGACCCACCACATCGGCCTGGACACGGGCACCACGGGGCCGTTGTCGGCACTCACGCATTCAGCATCGACGTTGCCAGCCTCTGCTCATCACAAGAATCTTGCGTCATCACGCCTCAGATCGTCATGGTGGGAATTGACCTCGAGTACTCCGTCAGCGTGTCAGGCTGTGACTTCGACAAGCTGGTGGCATACAGCATTGGCTGGCCCTATGTGTGGGATATCGAGACCGCCGAGGACTCCCTCGCACTCCCTATTTCTGGACTTGATTGCAGAGACTATGACTATCTCTACGACGTCGCCGTCTTGGTTCACAAGGGTGGCGTGCTCGTCGACAGTATGCAATACAGCCCCAGCGAGCATGCTGCCGAGCTCTGCGATTAGACGTGGCCGCTGTGAGGGTTGTCCAGCTCTCGCCATGGTCTGCTGTGGGTGCTATCCAATTCGGTCGGAGAGAACCGACTTCATCAGTTCCCAGGAAGAGGCGTCAGCCTTCTGATCAAAGGCGATCCCGGGGAATCCCCAATCATCAGCGGCACGATTGGTGAAGCTGTGGCCAACTCCATCGAAGACTTCCATAGCAAAGTCGACTCCACCATCCTGCATCTCTTGCTCAAATGCAGCCCGGTCATCAGCAGAGATAAACGGGTCGTCCGTGCCGATGGCAACCAGCACCTGCCCCTGGATCTTGTCCGCAGTTCCTGGCTGAGCGGTTTGCAAGCCAGAGTGCAACCCGACAACGGCTTTCAGATCGGCTCCGGATCGAGCGAGTTCAAGAGCCATGGTTCCCCCGAAACAGTAGCCGACGGCGGCGAGCCGGCCAGAGTCGACCATTGGCTGATCTCGCAGGACTGCTAGGCCAGCGTTGGCAATGGAGAGAAGCTCGGTCGGGTTTCCGCCCAGTTCCATCAGACGACCGATGTATTCATCGGCACCCAAGATGGCGGCCCCGCCGTGATAGTCAAGGGCAAAGGCCACGTAACCGAGTTCGTCTGCTATCCGTTCGACACGACCGCGAACATGGTCGTCTTGCCCGGGCCCTTCATGACAAACCAGCACACCACCGCGCACCTCATCTCCATCGGGAACGGCTAGGTAGCCAACGGCGTCGAGTCCGGAGGCCTTGTAGTTGATTGTTGTGGTCTGCATGATTGTTTACCCCTACTGGTGTTGTGTGGATTGAGTCTGGTCTGGTCGGTTTGTTCTCGGCGTTCGGCTAGATCGACTAGGTCCGGACGGCATCGATGGCGGCCAGGATTTCTTCGGCGAATGCAATCGGGTCAACGGATCCCGAGAGCAGAACAAGTCGGTGGATAAGCAGGGCGGCTGGTAGTTGGCTGAGTACACCGAGACCGGGATGATCGTTACCGATGTAGTCACCGATCAACGCGCTGAGCGGTGTGTCAATGTTTCGTTGCACATTGTCCCGAACTGCTTGAGCCAAGGCCTCGTCGCTCCGGCTGGCCGCGATCAGGCTGGGAAACACATGGGTGTGGGCAACGAAGTACTGCGCCCGGTTCTGCACAAACTGGATGATTGCCTCACGTTCGGTTTGCGCTTTTGGAAGGGGCTGAGACCGGCTGGTATTGAGGGCTTCGGCGATCAAGGCTTCCTTGGTCGGCCAGCGACGATAGATGGTGCCCAGTCCAACCGATGCCTTGTCAGCAACTTCTCGAACTCCGAAGTTATCGAACCCGACCTCAAAGAGCAGCTCCTCCGTTACTCGCAGGATCACCTCCGTTCGAGATTGATCCTTCATCCTGTTCATACCTGGACCCTAATCGGAAATTGACCTAAAACGATAACCATTGATACCGTTATGATCATGCGAAAGACTCTGAGTCCGATCCAAATCATCATCCTCGGCCTTGTCCTGAGCGCGATCGGTTTGATCCTGATGGCCAACTGGGGAGGGGTTGAGGAGATCCAGGGGGCAGGCTCTGCTGAAGAATTTGCCACCGTGGCGACCAGTGTCGGCAACCAGCTAAGGCTGGCATCGTGGTCCGACATCCTGGTCTTCGTCCTCGGCTACACATTGCTGGTTGGTGGAATCCTGGCCCTCTTTCGAAGCCTCGATGGATCGGTCCGTCGCAGTGCCCGAATCGGGATGGGGTTCTTGCTTGCCGGAGCCATCGTCGACCAGATCGAGAACCTGATGGTGCAGCTCGGCCTTGGCCGGGTGGATCTGGATCAGCCAGGACCGTCTGAGATTGTTCAGCCCTCCGATTGGCTGCTCAGCGTTCTGCAATTCACCTTTATCGCCAAGTTCGTTGGACTGGCGTTGGCTATTGTCACCATTCTTGGGCTCGCAGCCGTTGCTGCCAAGAACCGCTCGAGCACCCCGTCACCGGACGGCTCTATTGAAGCTCGGCGGTAACCGCGTCAGCCAGGTATTCGTACTGGGCGCTGGTGTTGTAAAGATGGGCGGAAATTCTGACAAACCTGGTGTCGAACTTGGGCCAAGGAACGATCGGAATTGGAACCCGATAGTCCTCCTCCAGTACTACTTGAAGGGGCTGCAACCCGGGCCACTCAATCTGGTTGGGTAGTCCACCCGGAATCGGGATCAACCCCATGCTCCCAAACATGGAAGCTGGCGCTGGTGAAGTTGTTCCCAACCTTGAGCACACGATCTTGCTCGCTTCTTGGGCCAGGTCACGGTTCCTTTGACGGATCTCGGCCCAGCCGCCAGGCACCATGTTGGCCATAACCCTGATCGTCTCGCCAACCGACGCGATGGCAGTCGGGTCTGATGTTCCTTGCCAGTCGAACTCCAGATGCAACCGCGAACGTGTTTCATAGGATCCGGTCGCTCCATGACTGATGAGCAATGGTCTTGCCGACGTTCGATGGTTGGGCCCAATGCTCATGAAAGCGGCACTCTTTGGGCCACAGACCCACTTGTGGAGGTTGCCGACGTAGTAGGCGGCGTTGATCGCGGCCACATCCAGGTCCAGCATGCCGGGGGCGTGGGCTCCATCGACTAGAACATCGACGCCTCGATCTCCGAGCTGGCTGACGATCTCATTGATGGGTAGAACCAATGCTGTTGGGCTGGTGACATGGTCGATCAGTGCCAGCACAGTCCGGGTTGTTACTGCGGCGACGATGGCCGCGGTGACCTGGGCTGGTTCATCCAGGGGAAAGGGAAGATCGACGACCACAACCCTTGCCCCGGCACGTTCACAAACGAACTGCGCTGAGTTGATGCAGGCTCCGTAGCCATGGTCCAGCACGATGATCTCATCGCCCGGATTGAGTTCAAGAGATCGCAAGACCCCATTCACTAGCGAGGTGGCGTTCTCGCCAAAGACAAGGCCCTCAGGATCAGCGCCAACGAAGTCAGACACTGCCATGCGGGAATCATCAATCAGGTCCCAAACATCATGGACAAAGAACCTCATCGGGTCGTCTTCCATCGACGCTTGCAGCTCGGCCCGGAAGCTCTGAATGATTCGGGGTGTCGCTCCGAACGATCCGTGATTCAGATAAACGATCTCGGGATTGAGCGACCAGTTGCTGGCCAGGTCTGAGTACGAGGGACGCATGCCCGGCTCAAGCTAACAATGTTGTGGTGGCCTGTCATCTCCAAGCTGACACCAGTCGAGCTCGCCAAACCTAACCCGCTATTCGCCCCAAAGGGTTCTGCTGGCTGAAGAACTATTGCCGGCGCGTTCGTCGGCGGGCCATCCCGGTATCCCGGTGGCGTGAGTGACCGCGCTCTGGATGGCTTCAGCTACAGCGCTTGCGGCTAGGTCTGCAATCAGATCGGTTGAGGCGGTCACCCTCCCGGTACCGATAGCAAACATGGCATCACCGTCCAGGTTGGTATGAGCAGGGGACACCATTCGGGCAATCCCCGAATGCGACAAGTCAGCCACTCGACAGGCCGAAGCCTTTGTCAACATCGCATCGGTCACCACCACACCAATGACGGTATTGGACGTCGGGCCATCACTGAGTGAGCCCCACTCACCATCACCAACCGGCTGACCAACACGATTGAACAATCCACTCGGCGCAGTGGCCGGGTAGCGAGGGTAATCATCCGGGGCTCTAGTCCCCGCCAATATCTGGCCTCCTTGGTACACACTGCCAAAAGCATTGACGATCATCAGGGCAGCAACCGTGACACCTCCGCCTTCGACCACGGCCCAGCCTTGGCCTCCCTTGCTCCCCCAGTCTCGGCCGCCTTCTTTGCCAACAGTGCAACCGGTTCCGGCACCAACTGATCCTTGGGCCGGGTCATTTGAGGTTGCCAGTCGGCAGGCATCCCAACCTGCCTCATGATCGATCCTGGCTTCATCGGGTGAATGAATGTCCATCACCACTGCCGCACCAACGATGGGGAAACGACCGCCAGGTAGCTGCAAGCCGATCTCATGGGCAGCACACCAATCGGCAACACCGCCGGCAGCCCGAAGACCAAATAGAGACGAGCCACAAAGAGCAACGGCATGAACCGCAGTGTTGGCTGATCCAACCGACAGGACCCCGGCCTCGCGGGTGCCGGGTGCTCCACCACGAATGGCCATGCCTCCAACCGAACCTTCAGGCGGAAGAACAACCGTGCACCCGGTATGGCTCTCCTCATCGGTGACCACACCGATCCGCACTCCATCAATCCCCAGCGCCATCTTCTACCTACCCCTTCGTTGCTGATCCCGCACTAGATCAAACTACTCGCCCGTCCATGTAGTCAGGGCCTCAAGCTCTTGTCGATCCAGCATCTTGGTAATTCCTCTGTTTCTGCTGAGCCAAACGAGGCCCCACGGTTCCGTGACGGATCAGCGATGCTAGGTCAACCGGGCTGCCTCAAAGTGGCGGAGTGAAGCGACCATCGACGGCAAGCCAACCACCGTCAACAAACAGGATTGTGCCGGTCACGAACGAGGCGGCATCTGATGCCAGATAGACGACTGCACCGGTCTGTTCCGAAGGCTGCGACCAGCGACCCAGGGCGCCAATGTCGGCATAGGCCTGGTACCAGGCGGGGTTGTCCTTGATCTGAGCAGTGAGTGGCGTTTCGACCACACCAGGACCAACAGCATTGACTCGAACCCCAGCCGGGCCAAGCTCAGCAGCCAAGGTTTTGACCAGAGCCAGGGTTCCAGCCTTGGTGGCGGCATAGACACCTTGACCGGGTTCGACCACTTGGGACCGGACCGAGCTCATAACGATGATCGAGCCCTTGCCGGTCTCGGCCATAGCCCGGCCGCCGGCCTTCATGGCGTTGAGGGTGCCTCGCAGGTTGAGGTCGACTACACGAGAGAACTCATCTTCAGACATGTCCAGCAGTGGCTTGCGCACATTGATCGACGGAGTGCAGACCATGACCTCTATTTCACCGGCCGCCTCGACCACGGCCTCAACCGACTTGGCGTCTGTGATGTCAACTTGGGCTGAGGTGGCTGCGCCGCCGTCTTCGGTGATGCTGGAAGCAACTGCAGCAGCAAGGTCAGCATCCAGATCAGCGCAAACAGCATTGGCTCCGTGAGCGGCGAGCGCCCAGGCAGAAGCTTCGCCAATACCCGAGGCTGCCCCGATGACGACGGCTGTCTTGCCGGTCAGATCAAACAGCTTGCGATATTCGGCCAGGTTTGGCATGAGGTCTGCTTCCTTATTCATCAATGTGTTCAGCGAATCGTGTTCGACAATACGAGATGGCGTAATACGAGATGACGGTCATCGTAGGGCCAAGCTGACGGGCGACACACCGTACCTTGGTCCCGAATTCGCCCATTCCTCGTGTAGCTTCGATACTCGTGCCTCGCCTCATCCTTCGTGCCCCACAAGCCTTCGAACAAGGCTTTGCCCAAATTCGATCTGAACTCAATGTTCCTCTCAATTTTTCGAGCGAGGTGTTAGAGGCCGCCGAGGCCGCACATGCACCTGACGTGAAGCGACTGGATGCTCGACATCTTGGATTCATCGCCGTAGATCCCCCAGGGGCAACCGACCTGGATCAGGCGTTCTTTGCTGAACGTCTGGGGACAGCTGGCTCCAACCAAAGCGGCTCCAACCAAGGTGGATACCGAGTCTTCTACGCCATCGCCGATCTTGGAGCCTTCATCGAGCCGGGCGGTCCGATCGATCTGGAGGCACGCGAGCGCGGCAACACCCTCTATAGCCCCGACATGCGGACACCCCTGCATCCGCCAGTCATTAGCGAAGACCGGGCCAGCCTGCTTCCGGGAAGCGACAAGCCTGCCCTCTTATGGACCATTGATCTAGATTCGGATGGCTTGCCAATAGCTTCACGACTGGAGCGGGCCGTCGTTCAGGTTCGAGAGGCCATCACCTATGTCGAGGCTCAGCGAAGGATAGACAGCGAGTCCGACTCGACCATGTTGCTGCTTCGAGAGATCGGCCTGCTCCGCCAACAGCAAGAGATCGAGCGCGGTGGGATCAGCCTCAATCTTCCCAGCCAAGAAATCGTCGACAGTGGCGACAGTTATGACCTGGCGTACGACACCTCGCTTCCGGTCGAAGGCTGGAACGCTCAGATCTCTCTGCTTACCGGAATTGTTGCTGGAACCACGATGTTCGATGCCGGTGTCGGCATCTTGCGAACCCTGCCCTCAACTCGCAAGCAGGACTTGAAGAAGCTTCGCCGCCAGGCTCGGGCCCTAGGCGTCGATTGGCCCAATGACATGGACTATGCCGCAGCGGTCCGACAAATCTCTCCCGACAGTCCGCACCGCACTGCTTTCTTGCTAAAAGCAGCCCGATCCTTTCGAGGAGCTGGCTACCTGGCCTTCCAGGGCGAGCAACCCGACGACGCTGGCCATGGCGCCATTGCTTCCATCTATGCCCATGTCACTGCCCCACTTCGACGACTAGTTGACCGATTCGGTAACGAGATCCTGCTGTCGTTGTATGCCAATGAGACGCCTCCCACTTGGGCACTCGAAGCACTGGACGAGCTGCCGGGCCTGATGGGTCGAGCCCGCTCCAAAGACTCAGCCCTCGAGCGCGCCATGGTCAATTTCACGGAAACCATGCTGCTGCAATCCCGAGTCGGCGAGTCCTTCGACGGCTTCGTTGTCGATCTGAAGAACAAACGCGAACGAGCCGTCATCCAGATTGCTGACCCAGCAATCGTGACCTCGGTTCCCGATGATGGCCTGAAGCTGGCCGATCAGATCAGTCTGCGACTTGTTGGAGTTGACTCCAACAAACGAACCCTTGACTTCACTGTTGTTGCACCTACCCAAACGGTCTAACCCGAGGAACCCCGATGCAGAAACCAACTAATCGACCACCACTGCACTCTCAGCCTGAGGGACAGGATTGGCCAACCAAGGCCTGGCCAGTCGCTCCGCTACCTGATGATGTTGACACTGAGCGATTTCGGGAGCTCACCGAAACGGGGTTCGGCCGAGGATCCAACCAAGACTTGAGTCTGAATCTGGCCCTGGCGGTTGCCCATCGAGGTCAGCTGGTGTCTGAGCACTATGGCCGGTCCGCCGACGAGGACACGGCTTTAGTCTCCTGGTCGACAGCCAAGAGCATCACCCATGCCATCATCGGCATGCTGGTGAAGGACGGGCTGATCGATCTGGCTGCACCTGCCCCTGTTCCCGAGTGGGCAGATGACGAGCGAGCGGCCATCACCATGCAGCAGCTTCTGGAGATGTCTTCGGGTCTCGAATTTGTCGAAGACTACGTGGATGATCAGATCTCTCATGTGATCGAGATGCTGTTCGGTGAGGGCGAGCAAGACGTTGCCGCCTACGCCCGAAGCATGCCCCTGATTCACAAGCCGGGCACCATCAACAGCTACTCCAGCGGCACCACCAACATCCTCGCTGCCATCTGTGGCCACATCATTGGTGGCGGTGAAGCAGGAATGCGGACCTTCATGGCCGAGCGCCTCTTTGGCCCCTTGGGCATGAGCACCGCCGACCCCCGTTTCGACAAGGCTGGAACACTCATTGGTTCTTCCTACGTCTACGCAACGGCGCGGGACTTTCTGCGATTCGGCTACCTCTACCTGCGTGATGGCATGTGGGAGGACAAACGCCTCTTACCCGAAGGATGGGTCGATCATGCTCGAACACCGACCGAATCTGAAGTAGATGACACCTATTGGTACGGGGCCCACTGGTGGCTGGACAATGACCTGGGTGCCTTTTGTGCCATTGGATATGAGGGGCAGTACATCATTGTTGTGCCCGATCGAGACCTGGTCATGGTTCGATTGGGCAAGACGCCAAACGAGCGATCTGAGATTGTTATGGGTTGGTTGAAGGACATGATCCGATGCTTCCCCGTCATCACCGACTAGTCCAACTGCTCCTCTTCACCGCGGTCATGACCGCTGCCTGTACAGGGACTCCGGCCGCCGAGCAGGCGAGGAACGCCAGTGGGGACCGATGTGTTTTCAATCAGGCGTACCAGGAGAACTATCAAGAAGATGTCGCCGCCGATCTGACCTCACTGGCCGAGGATTGTTATGTGCTGGTCGACACCTCAACTGCTATTCCTGTTGCTGCCATTCCAGAGCTGAAAGAGCTCGGGAACTCCGTCGGCTGCTACGTCAGTATCGGAACGGGAGAAGATTGGCGGCCAGACTTCAACCAGCTCCAACCTTTCCTCGTCGAAAAGCAATGGGAGCAGTGGGGAGGCGAGTACTTCGTTGATGACGTTGCCGGGGCGCTCCCAATCATGAAGGAACGGATGCACGTATTCGCTTCGCAGGGATGTGATTGGGTCGAGTTCGACAATATGGACTGGGGCGGCGATGGCGAATACCGCGCCAACTACGGACTGACGGTCAGCGATCTCGATTCACGAAACTTTGGCAACGAGCTCTGCGACTATGTGCATTCCCTCGACATGCTGTGCATGGCCAAGAATGTCCGCTTCAGCCCAAACATTTTTGATGGCGCAACCTTTGAATCGTTTCCCGATGACATCGACTGGTGGACTCACAGTCATCTGCAGAAGTTCTTGGACGATGAGAAGCTCGTGGTTGTCGTGCACTACGACGAGACCGATTGCGCCGCAGTAGAAGCCGACTATGAGGAGCGCTACGGGTCAGGGATCTCCTTCCTGTGCGAAAGCCGTTCGCTGCGGGCATACCAGCACGAGTAGGTTGAGGCCATGCCCCGCCCCCTGCAACCTGTTGATCTTCTGAATCTGCAATCAGTTGGTGACGTCGCCCTGCATCCCAATGGGGAACTGGCGGCTTTCACCATCACCCAGATGGACTACGAGTCCGATTCATATCGCTCGCAGATCCACTTCCATCTGGCCGGAGGTGCCGCCAGTGACTCCAGCCAGGTCAGCTACGGCCATCACGATTCGACCTTGCGCTTCTCACCATCGGGCGAGCTCCTGGCCTTCATCCGCAACACCCCCGAGGAGCATGCTCAAGTCCAGATTCTGGACGTGTCATCACGCTCGCTTCGCACCATCGATGGGTTGGGCGAAGAAGGAGTCAGTGACATCCAGTGGCTGGACGAGGACAACATGGTGGTGCTCGCTCCTCAACGCTGTGAAGCCGATATTGATGTCGATGATGATGAGCTGGCCCGACAGCCACGAATTCTCCACGGCGTCGGCGGTCTCAACGAAGGGTCAGGCTGGACCACGGATCGACTCAAGACCATCGAGGTTGTTTCAATCGCGACTGGTGAGCGCCGCCAACTGAGTCCAGTTGCCCCGGCGAGCAACACTGCCATGACAGCAGCCGACGGTGAAGCTCTGGACTACCACTCCATCGCAGTTTCGCCAGACGGCAGCCAGATTCTGGCCTTGGCTAACCGAGGTGAGGACCCGAACCTGCTCGGCTATCAAGAAATCCACATGCTGGCCAGTGACGGAAGTACCGTTGCTGTGATTGCCGCCGGCAGCTATTGGGATTCACCAGGATGGCTGGCTGATGGATCCGCGATAGCAACGTCACCAAAATTGGATGATGCCCTCCAACTCGGGCGATTGGTCCGACTCAATATCGACATTTCCGATCCCGACCTGATCGCTGCCAATCAGTCAGCAACCCGACTCAATGACGATGGCATCACGCTCTACCAGCCCGGCTCCGCCTCTCGCGGGCGTTGGTCGCTTGATGGCTCACTACTTTGTCTGGCCAACCGAAGGGGAAGCGTCACCCTCGACCAGCTGGACGTTGAGACGGGCAAGCTCTCCACCCTTGTTGGCGGCGACCAGGTTGTCACCAACTTCGACAGCAATTCAACCGGAACACGAATGATCGCCGCCATCACCAGCCCCAATCGACCGGCCGAGCTTTGGGAGCTAGCGGATGGTGAGCTTCGCCGCCTAATCCAACTCAACCAGGACCTGTTGGCCGAATTGGACCTGGCTCCGGTAGAGATTGTGCAGGTTCCCTCCAGTGACGGCGCCGTGGTTGAGGCCTTCGTGTTCCGACCGCCTGCCTCAGTCCCCGACAAAAGCAGTCCCCGACCAGGCCTGGTCTACATCCATGGCGGGCCAACAGCAGCGTATGAGCATTCTTTTTTCGATGAATTCCAAGTCGCCGCCGCCGCTGGCTATGTGGTGATCGCTGGCAACCCACGTGGCTCAGACGGCTACGGAGATGAGTGGGCTGAGGTCTTGCAAGGCAAGATCGGCACCGTCGATTACGACGACATCATGGCCCTCAGCGACCACCTCGAATCGTTACCCGAGGTCGACGCTCACCAGATCGGTGTTGGTGGCGGTAGTTACGGCGGACTCATGACCGCATGGATGATCGGCCACAGCAATCGATACCAAGCCGCGTTGGTCGAGCGCTGTGTGAGCAATATCGAAAGCTTCGCTGGCACCTCCGACATCGGAGGCTACTTTCCCCAGATGCTGAATGGCGCCACGGTCGAAATCGATCATGCCGAGCTGCGTCGACAGTCGCCACTTTCCTATGCAGCAAACGTACAGACTCCCGTCCTGATCATCCATTCCGACTCGGACTACCGCTGCCCGCTGGAGCAGGGCCAGCAGCTTTTCTCCGCCTATCGACGCAATGGGGTTGATGCCACCATGGTCATCTTCCCGGGAGAAAACCATGAGCTGTCCCGTAGCGGAAAGCCAAAACACCGGATGGAACGCTTCGGCTTCATCCACGACTTCTACGCCAAACACCTGGGTGGCGGACAGGTTCAGACTGCTCCCGAGTCTGACGGGGAGTAGTCGGGGTGGGAGACACTGCCGCGACTAACGCATGCTCAGACGGGTTAGGCACAATCGTCGACCTTGAGCGCTATCCCCTGCAGGATCCAGGATTCGTCGACGAGTGTCGCCAGACATTCGATTCGACCGGGGTGCTCGTCCTGGACGGCTTCGTTCGTCCTGCCGCCATCGTCGACCTGGTGACTGAGGCCGTGGGGCGACACCACCTGGCCTATTTCACCGAGCAAGTTCACACCGTCTATCTCGAAGAGCCAGAACCCGATCGGGGCTCGGCTGATGCCCGTAGCTGGCCAATCACCAGCACCAAAGGAGCGGTCACCACCGACCAGGTACCTGCTGATTCCGGGCTGCGGAAGATCTATGACTCCGAAGTCTTCCGACAGTTTCTGGCTTCCATCCTTGGCGAAGAAAGGCTCTACCCCTACTCCGATTCCTTGTCGTCCATCAATATCAACTACTACGAAACCGGCCAGGAACTCGGCTGGCATTTCGACAACTCTTCCTTCTCCATCACGCTGCTCACCCAGCATCCTGATGAGGGTGGACAGTTCGAGTACATCGACGCCATGCGTGACACCACAGTCGGAGACCAGAACTACGAAGGGGTGGCGGAAACACTTCGCACCGGCGGCGACCCACTAATCCTGAACCAGCAGGCTGGGGACCTGGTCATCTTTCGGGGCCGAGAAACCCTGCACCGCGTCACACCCGTTCTCAGCGAAGGCACACGGATCCTCAACGTGTTCGCATACAACACCGAGCCTGAGCTTGCCCTGTCCGAGCACGCCCGCATGACCTTCTTTGGTCGTCTCGGTGAGGTGACAGTCGTCTCGGTCAAGTGGTAGCCGTCTCCTAGAGGAGGCAGCCGCCTCCGAATCCGGTTGACTGGGCATCAGACGGGTGATGACGTAGAGGAGGCCGTGATGGCTGGTCGGGTTGCGAAGTGCAGCAAGTGTGGGACGAAGAATCGTCTACCAATGGTGACAAAGGGCAAACCGCGTTGTGGTGAGTGCCATCTCGACCTGCCCTGGTTGGTTGATGCCAAGGCCAAGGACTTTGATGACCTGATCCGCAAGTCATCCCTGCCGGTCCTGGTCGATCTTTGGGCTCCGTGGTGCGGGCCATGTAAGGCGGTGGCTCCTGTCCTCAGGAAGATCTCTGCCGATCGGGCAGGCAAGCTCCGAATCGTGAAAGTCAATGTCGACGAAGAGCCATCAGTTTCAGCCAAGCTTGGGGTGAAAGGCATACCGACAATGGTCTTGTACAACCAGGGCAAGGAAGTCGCTCGACAGGTCGGGGCACTACCAGAGAAGAAGATCACCAAGTGGGTCGACTCATCGCTGCGCTAATCATGGCAGTCTTGTGCCGATGGTGAAGCTTGGAGCTGGACGGCGAAGGAGGCTTCGTCTTTGGGGGAGACCCTACGACGAAGACATTTGGCGACGCCTACGCGTGGCAGCAAGCATTCTGGCAGCAGTGCTGGCTGTAGGAACGCTTGGCTTCCTGCTCCTAGGCCTCAGCGTGCTTGATGCGGTCTATCAGACGGTCATCACTGTCTCAACTGTCGGGTTTCGTGAGGTTGGCGATGTCACGGTGCCGTACAAGATATTCAGCATTGTACTCATCATGCTCGGGGCAGGCTCGGTGTTATACACCGCTGGTGTCTTCCTCGAGACCTTGGTCGAAGGAAGACTGACCAGAGAATTTGGGAGAAGACGAATGGTGCAAGACATCGATGATCTGGAGGGCCACATCGTGGTGTGCGGTTGGGGGCAGGTCGGCCAAGCGATCACTGAAACCCTGACGAAGGAGGGCAATACGGTCGTCGTTATCGACCGAGACGAGAGTGTTGTCGAGACCTACGAGCTGTTCGTCACCGGGGATGCCACCGACGATGATGTACTTGCTTCCGCTGGCATCACGCGAGCTGCCGCCCTGGTTGTTGCCCTCAATAGCGCACCAGCCAACGTGTACGTCACCTTGTCCGGGCGGGCAGCCGAGCCTGATCTGTTCATCGTGGCCCGGGCCATGGCCAGCGGCGACGAGAAGAAGCTTTTGCAGGCCGGAGCCAACCGTGTAGTCAACCCTCATGAGCTTGGCGGAGCTCACATGGCGGCATTGGTGACGCAACCAAACGTGGCTGAGTTTCTTGACATTGCGATGCACGACCGAGAACTCAATATCTCCATTACCGAGATCCAGATTCCCTGTGGATCGACACTCGATACGCACCCGGTGCGAGATTGCGGACCGAGCGGAGCGACCGTCCTGGCTGTCCGCAAGCAGGGTGGAGAATTCGTTCACCATCCGGATGCCGAAGCCATCTTGCATGAAGGTGACGTGCTCATTGCCTTGGGCACTGAGGAAGACCACCAACGGCTCCGAGAGTTGTCCGCAAGGTAGCTGAATGCCGGGAACCAGAACGGCTCACGGAACGTCGGAGATGAGTATGAATGCACGTTCTGGTCTGGTTCTCCCCATAGTTCTCTTACTACTGGCTGCCGCGTGTACGAGGGGGTCGAGTACCGCAACCTCGCCCGAGACCAGCCAAGCGGTACCGACCGAAGCCACTACTCCCACAACGATCGAGGGAGAGAATGTCGCTCAGACGGGCTCCACCAGTGCACCGGTCGACGTCGATGCTCTGTTAGTCGAATACGGGTTTGAGCGGTGCGGCATTCACGAACCCAATGAGGCACTCACCGACGAGCGTCGAGAAGAACTCTTCCGAGCAACGGCGGCGGCAGGGCTCGGACACGGCGCGACGATGGAACCGAACTCGCGTGTCCACCTGGACCTCTACGTCCTGAACGAAGAAGCATTGAAGACGCTGACAACACTCGTTGATCCATCAGAAGTCTGCGTAGACGGGGCCGATCCTGAAGGATATGTCCCCGACGGACCGCAGCCGTTAGGTGGCCAAGGTTGGCGATGGCTCGGGGCCCAGTCAATCGAGGTCGGCGAGTCCCGAAGCTTGATCACCACCCAAGCCGGACTTGACTCCATGTGGGGAGCCTTCCAGGCAGGCCCAGAACCACTGCGAGGTCCCATCAGTACCCAGCCAGCCATCGACTTTTCTCACGAAGTGGTTCTCACTATCCAGACAAAAGGGTGGGGAATCAACGGCGGGATCTGTGGCATCCGGCTTGATGCTGTGAACGTCATCGATGGTCTTATCGTCATCGACTGGTTCCGGCCAGGAGGAGACGCCGAGTGTCCGATGAGCTATGACGAGGGGACCTACGCCATCGCTCTCGACCTCGATGTCGTTGGACCACTACCCCTCCGAATATCACTGCGGGGGCTTCCTGACGTCACACCAGCGCTCACCGAGTCCCTCTCAGAAACCGACAATGCGCTTCTCTGGCCACTTGTGCAACTTCAATTTGAGTCATCCAGTTTTCAGGGATCTTCTCTTCAGTCGACCGAACTGGCCAACTCAGTCGAATGCCGGCTGTTTCGGGGGTTCTCCGAAGCCGAGATCGTTCCTGGTTCCGGCATCCCGCCAGAGTTCCTGGAAGCAGTCACCGGCTACGTGGAGTCCACCGAGGCCTTGCTGGCCGAACTCGACCCAGACGCTGAGCCGCCACGATCCATTGACCGCTGGTACCTACGCCACCTGATCGGGAGGCCTGATCCAGATTTGGAGTGCGGATAGGTATTAGAAGCGCTGCTCAAGCGATCTGCACATCAGTTTGCCTGAAGTCATTTCCGACAAACAAGAGCGGAAACCCGCGGGCGATGGCAAGAGCGTAAGAATACGTATCACCAAGATTCAGGCTGGCAGACCGTTCTCGTCGTAGCCAAGAATCTCCTCAGCTGCTCGGCCGTCAATTGACGAAAGTTGTCTGAATTGCTCAACAATGCCGTGCAGATCCCTTTCCTTGCGATGCTCAATAGCAAGCATCGCTTCGAGGGCGGAAACCACGACTTCGGGGATTGATTCACCAGTTAGTTTGGATAGTTCTTAAGCCAAACGTTCCGCTCGCTCGCTGTTGATGATCAACATGATGGGTCGAAATTCTCCTTCCAGATATCTGGTGCCGATGGTAGTTCCATCAGCTGGAGAGGTGTTCGGAGTCTCCGGCAACGGGGGCTTGCACAATGACGTTCACATCAAGCGCTTGGGCCAGCAGCCCCGAACGTTCGGCTGCTGAATAGATCTCGAGCTCCAGGCTCTCACCTTCGTGTGGCACTGGTTCGATGGTCAATGTCTGACTGTGCTCGCCATTCTTGGCGCCATCTTCAACGAATACCCGCAGGTTCTTGACTGATCCCTTGTGACTGCGGTCAAGTCCGATAGCCACTCGCAACAAGCCTGCCAAGATCCTCACCACTTGCTTGTCCGTATCACTCAGCCCGGCGAAGGGTGGGTGTTTGTCCGCTGGATGGCTCTTGCGGTGATAGCGAGCAATCTGGGCAATCAGTTCGATCTCATGCTGGGTGAAGCCAGTTAGATGCTCACTATTGCGAATCACGTAGTAGCTGTGCTTGTGGTGACTGGAGTGGCTGATGAACAGTCCAACATTGTGGACAATGGCCGCCGACTCCAGGATCTCGCGTTCCCAATCTCCCAAGCGGTGCAGCTTGGTAGTGCGATCAAAGAGCTGAACCGCCAAGGCACCGGTCACTTGGGCGTGAGCGGGGTCCGGGTCCAGCTGGCGAGCTAATCGTCGAACGTTGGCGGCACGAATGTCAGCCAATGACTCCGTTGCTTCGCCTCCACCAAACCGGTCGAACAAAACACCTTCGCGCAGGGCAAAGTCAGAGATCATCATCTCTTCCAGGTCAAAGGCCTCGAAGATCTCCGACAGCAACAAGACGCCGCCAACAATGATGTCGACTCGCTTCAGGTCCAGACCATCAAGCTTGTGCCGCTCATCTGGTTTGGTGGCAAGAATTTCTTTGACCAGGCCGTCCAGCTCGGATCGGGTGAATGTTGCCCCATTCAAATTCTTGGAGCTGACACCACGTCGACTCAAGATCATGGTGGCCACCGTGCTGATGGTTCCGGAGCTACCAATGGCGATCTCGGGCTGATGCCCACCAAGCTCTCGCACTACTGAGGCCAAGGCAGCCCGCACATGATTCCGACAATCCGACACTGCACCATCGCTCACGGTTCGGTCGGGGAAGAAGCGCTGGGTCAGGCGGATAGCTCCCAGCTTCATGCTGCGTGCTTCCAGGGTCACTCCCTTCTTACCAACTAACAGCTCGGTGCTGCCGCCGCCGATGTCAGCCAGAATGATTCGCCGGTCATAGACCGGTAGGGCTTGCAACACTCCGAGGTGGATAAGGCGAGCCTCTTCAAAGCCACTTATGACCTCAATCTCAACTCCGGCCTCCTCACGAGCCCGATCGAGGAAGACCTTGTTATTCGTTGCTTCGCGCACCGCACTGGTCGCTACCGCACACAGCTTCGGTGTGCCGAAACTCTCCGCCACCTTCACCATTCTCTTTAGGGAGGCAATGCCGCGATCCATGGCATCAGGAGCCAGCTTCTTCATGTCGCCAGCCCCGGTGCCCAGGCGAACCATCTCCTTCTCGGTGGTCAGAACCTCATAGCCCCCGCCCTCGTTGGCACGAGCCACCACCAGGTGCATCGAGTTGGTTCCGATATCGATGGCGGCGCAGATGGCCGCACTTGAATCAGTTGACTGTTCGCTATCGGGTTGCCCGGTCATAGCGGTAAGTCTTGACCAACGACGACTGACTTACAACCTGCCTAGCCTGATCACAATGTCTTGGCTGCTCCGTGTCACTGTTCCAACCCAATCTGTCGAAGCTGTTTCCAGCGAGTTGTGGAATGCAGGGACATCGGGAATAGCCGAACTTCCTGACGCCGATTCTGATCAACAGATTGTGCTTGTCGCCGGATTCGAGACCGAAGCCACTGCCCGCGCCGTAGCCAACGCGCATCCTGAAGCGACCGTCGAACCGTTGGACTCTTCGGCCTGGGAAGGGCCGCCGGTCACAGAGGTCTCGGTGGCGGGAAACATCATCACCATTGACGCGGGGCACGCCTTTGGTCACGGCGAGCATGCGACGACCCAGTTGGTGATTGACACCCTTCTAGCCCTGGTTGGTCAAGACTCTTCCTTTCTTGATGTCGGAACCGGCACCGGGGTTTTAGCCATTGCGGCCAAGAAGCTGGGGGCTAACCGAGTGCTCGCCGTTGACAATGATCCGGCCGCCATCAAATCAGCAATCGCCAACGCCGAATCGAATAACGTCACCATCGAGATCAGCGACACTGGGCTGACTGAGCTGCTCCTGGTACACGATCCCTTTGATCTGGTGGTGGCCAACATGCTGCTCGCTGACCTGCGGCCGATGGCAGATTCCATTTCCACGCTGGTGGGCGAAACCTTGGTGCTCAGCGGCTTCTTGGAAGACCAGGCTGATGAGGTAACAGAGCTGTTCACTTCCCTGCTTCCGGTCAGCCGCTTGGATCAAGATGGCTGGGTTTGTGTGGTTCTTCGATGAACACTTCAGAACAAGACTCATCCCAACTGAGCCAGCCAGTTTGGTATGCCGCCTACGGATCCAACGTGTCGCGGGAACGCTTCCTTCGCTACATCCAGGGCGGGCCCATTCCAGGGTCGACTGCTGGACATCAGCAAGACTCAGCCCGTGACCAGTCGCTTCCCACCGCCGATCAACCCTTCGCCATTGACCGGACCCTGTTCTTTGCAGGCTCATCACAACGCTGGGGTGGTGGCGGTGTCGCCTTCCTTGATGCAGATACCCGTCCCAAGGTTCCGGCCAAGGGACGAGCGTGGCGAATCACACTCGGTCAGTTTGAAGATCTATTCCGCCAAGAGAACGGACAGACAGACGTGATTCCCATCGACCTAGGCGACCTGCTGGTGGACGGACAGCTCCATCTTCTTGATCGCTGGTACGGGCGGGTTGAGCTGTTGGGCGAGATTGATCGAGTCCCGGTGGTCACCATCGCGTCGCCCGTTCCAATGCTTGAGCCCCAGCCTGCTCATGTCTCCTACCTCTCGGTGATCGCCGAAGGCTTGGCTGAGGCGTGGGGCATGGATCACCGACAAGCCGCCAGTTACCTGGCCGCTCTACCCGGCAATGACGGCAACTATTCCGCCGCCACCATCGCAGCCGATCTCGATCATTCCTCGGACTAGTCGCTCCTCGATCTGCTCGTCACCGCCATCAGTCGAAGAAGGCCTCCCGGTAGACATCCGTCATGACGGTTAGCTGATCGGCAAAGAGTGTCAGACCTGTTGTGCAAACTGGATGAATGACGAATCGAAGCCCCTGGGACAAAACTGTGGACATTGACATAGCACCAGCGCTATGATCTGGGGAACCGTTGAGCTGGAAGCAGAGATACGAGATTGGTACCTCGGCCTTGCACAAGACCAACAGGGACGAGTCGGCTTTCATATTGACCGCCTCTCGTTGAAAGGACCACTACTTGATCAGCCGCACACAAAACAACTCTCGGGCAAGCTTCGTGAACTCCGGTTCTACCTGGCAGGAACCCCAATGCGCCTCACGTATTGGGTCGCTCCAGGTCGGCGGATCATCTTGTTGACTGTGTTCTCAAAAACCAAACGGAACGAGCGCCACGAGGTTGAGCGAGCGCGGCGGGCCATGATGCGGTGCATCTCAGAAGAACACAGGATCGAAGATGACGAGTAGTAGAACAGATTGGGATGACACAAGAGTTGGCCACACGCCAGTTGCGGCTAAGGCCTACGCCGACGAAGCGCGCATCAGTGAATTTCGCGAGTTGGCCTACAAACTACGGACTGAAGCAGGCCTCACCCAGGCCGAACTCGCCGAACGGATGGGAACCACCCAGTCCGCCATCGCCCGCTTAGAAGGCGGTGGAACACGACCAACGTTGGAGACCCTGGAGAAGCTCGCCTCTGCCGTCGGACAAGAGCTGGTTGTGGCAGTAGGTACCGAGTTGAGTGAGAATCACTCAATCGCCAAGCTTCTTCGTGAAGGACACGCTGTCATTCGCTAGCCGGCAAACGCTTTTCGGTATGCATCTTTCATGGCTATTCGTCCGTTAGCGAAAGTCCAGACGTCACTCCTTCGACCATGACTTCACTACCGGATGGTCCGACCGTTGGCATAGACACCAACAAGTCGTGCTGGTCGTGGTTTGAATCTGCCGCTCACCGTGTTGCCTCCGAGGTGAGTTGTGATCCCGTGACTGGGCCAAGCGAGGTGAGAAAGACTTGGTTGTCATGGAAGATCGCGCCACGGCCCATGTCGGCGTAAGTCTCCAACGTGGTGGCGTTCACCGTCGGTCCTCCAACCAGCTTGGGCCATTGACCCTTGGTGGAGGTGGCCACGCCTCGTCGAGTCCGGTCAGAAATCTCCAGCACAGCAGTGAACTCACCGCGGTCATTGTGGACTCGAACCAGCATCCCCGCTTCCAGACCCCCGTCAGCGGCATCGTCTGGGTGGATGGCAACAACCTGGCCACCAGCACGTGCATGGTCGGGCGAGTTGGCAAACATGGAGTTCATCAAGAAATGGTTCGCAGCGGCCACCAAAGCCAACGACTGACTGCCAGATGACTCAACGGAACTCGCGCTGCCATTTGCCCGAGGAGTGGCGGCTTCCCGCGGCGGCACATAGTGAGGCAGGCGACCATCGCCATTTTGCTCAGCAACATCAGACGCAAACTCGAATTGGCCCGAGGGTGTTTCGAACCCATCGGCAAACCGGATGAACGGCACGGGATAGTTCAGCCGTACGAAACCAGTGCGTTGAAGCTCGGCAATGTCAACATCGGCCAGCGCCGGGTGCTCGGTGTCCAGCGCATCGGCCAGCAGCTCTTCGTCACTGGCAGACAGCTCTGGCTCGGTTCGCCCCATGGCCGCCGCCAGTCGGCGGAAGATCTCGGTATGGCTCAAACACTGACCTGGTGGATCCGCCACTGGATTGTTCAGATTGAGGAAGAGGTGGGAAACCGAATCGTGGATGTCCAGATGCTCGGTTTGCATGGTGGAAGGCAAAACGATGTCGGCATAGTCAACGGTGTCGGTAGCAAAGTTGTCGATGACTACACAGAAGAGGTCGTCCTGTTCCAGACCCCGTCTCACCCGGTTCTGATCCGGGTTGGAAGCCATTGGGTTGGCGGCAACGACGACTAGCGCCTTGACCGGTGGATCGTCCAGATCCAACAACCCTTCACCCAGGCGGGTCATGGCCAGACGCCGGGTTGGTCCAGGTGACAAGTCGGGCCGGTTCAGCTTGTCGGTATTGACGGGATAGAGCGGTCCAGTCGAGTAACACAGGCCACCACCGAAACGGTGATAGTCACCGGTGAACAAGGACAGACAAGAAATGACGCGGGCCGCTTGGCCACCGGCGGCGTGGCGTTGCATGCCCATGCCAAGACGAATGGCGGTCGGTCCAGGACCGGCCATCAGATCTGCCAACTCAGTGACCTGAGCAACCGGGATGTCGCACTCGTCTGCTGCCCGTTGCGCACTCCACTCCGCCAGCACCTCGTCTCGGAAATCGGACCAGCCAACAGCCTCTTCCACTCCCGGGTCGACCATGCCATTCTTGACCAGGTGAGCCATGACTCCTAGGGCCAACGCACCGTCAGTTCCAGGACGGATGGCAAGGTGTTGATCTGCCCGCCGAGCCGTCCGGGTAGCGACCGGGTCGATGACGACGACAGTGGCGCCATCCTGTTGGGCTCTGCGAATGAAGGGCCACAGGTGTTGATTGGTGGAGATGGTGTTCGCTCCCCATATGACGATTGTCTTGGCGTGGACCATGTCCATTGGATCCATGGATGAGCCTCGGCCAGATGTGTAGGCCAGGCCGGGATAAGCGGCAGCTGAGCAGATATTGGCACTATGGCGACTGGCACCCAGGGCATGAAACAGGCGCTTGCCTGCCCCACCTATCCCTTGAAGGTACCCGATGGTCCCGGTCCCCAGATATGGCCAGATCGCCTCCGCCCCGTGTTCGTCGATGACTCCGTCAAGCCGGCTAGCAATTTCGGTCAGGGCTTCATCCCAGCTGATGGCTTCGAAGCGGCCTTCTCCTTTTGCTCCGACACGGCGTAGTGGCGTCATCAGCCGGTCAGGATGACGGGTGTATTCCAGATACGGATTGACCTTGACGCACAATCCTTTGGCGGTGTGAGGGTGTGCCGGATTGCCTCGCAACTTGACCGGCACCCCATCTTCGAGCGTGACCACCCACGAGCAGGCGTCGGGGCAATCCAGCGGGCAAGCACCAACCACGGTCTCAGTCGTCACCACAACAATGCTACGGGATTCCGACAACTTGGAGAGTGAGTATTGCTGTCCGCACATGTATCGGTTGCAGCTGCTTGTTCTGTGTCGACTTCGCGACCCGGTAGCGGGTCGCGAAGTCAACATGGTTCATGCATCACAGTCGGCACAATGAGCAGTAGCTTGGGCGCCCATGTCCTCTCTCGCCTCAACACCTGTTGTTCTCATCCACGGCCTGTTCGGCCACCTGAATGACAAACAGATACTGGGGGCCTTTGGGCATACTCCCGTCCATGCCCCGGATCTGATCGGCTATGGCTCACTGGTCGACACGGCGGCCACGGGAGGCACCGACACTGCTGGACTAACCTTGCGTGACCAGGCCAAGAACATCGTCAAGTACATCCGGCGGAACGAGCTGGGGTCCGTCCACCTCGTTGGTCACTCCGTCGGAGGAGCCATCGCCGTCCTCATTGCCGCCGACTATCCCGACCTTGTTTCTTCCCTCACCAGTGTGGAAGGAAACTTCACTATTGAGGATGCCTTCTGGTCAGCCCAGCTGGCCGACAAGCCCGATAGCGAGGTCGAGGCAATCATCGATCTCTACCGCTCCGACCCCGACGCATGGATCGAAGATGCTGGTGTGCCAATCAACGAGTGGACTCATGCCCTCGCTGTCAGCTGGCTCGATAACCAGCCACCCTCAACCATCCAAGCTCAGGCCCGAGCCGTGGTGTCAGCCACCTCAACCGACATCTACCTTGGCATGGTCCGCATGCTGTTGAAGTCAGCTACGCCGTTCCACCTCATTGCTGGTGAACGCTCCCAGTCAGGCTGGAACGTACCCGACTGGGTTCGGGAGCTGGCAACCTCCGACACCACCATCGCAAACACTGGCCACCTGATGATGGCGGAGGATCCGCAGGCTTTCGCCGATGCCGTCCTCGCCAATATTCACAGCTAGCTGGCTTCGCTCAACCTACGATGTCGACTCGCCCCATGCCGACTCAGCCCAAACCTCATCGCCGGCCCCACAATCCGAGAGAAAAATGAAGTTCGCATTCAAGACGTCACTGCAAACCATGACCTGGACCGACCTGGCCGACTTCTGGCAACGGGCCGACCAAATCGACCTGTTCGAAACGGGCTGGGTGAACGACCACCTCTATAACCCGTCCTTCCCCGACGACTCCGACACGTCCCACTCCTACGAAGCCTTCACCGCGCTCGCTTCCCTAGCCACAATCACCAAGCGCATACGAATAGGCACACTGGTAGCCAACAACCTGTTTCGCCACCCAGCGGTGCTGGCCCGCATGGCGGTCACTCTCGATCACATTTCGGGTGGCCGCTTCGAGCTTGGAATCGGGGCAGGTTGGCATGAGCGAGAGCATGCTGACCACGGAATCGACCTGATGCAACCGGGGCGCCGCCTCGATGCCTTTGATGAAGCTTGCTCCATCATCCGTTCACTGCTCGACGGTGAGACCGTCAGTCATGCTGGTGAGCATTATCAGCTTGATCAGGCACGCCTCGTTCCTAGACCGGTACAAGACAAAATGCCCCTCACCATTGGCGGTTCTGGCGAAAAGCGCATGCTGAGGATCGTGGCCGAACATGCCGATCATTGGAACTTCGGCAGTGTGCATGACACCGACAACTTCACCCACAAGTGCGAGGTTCTCAAGCAGCACTGCCACGCTGTTGGCCGTGACTATTCCGAGATCACCAAGTCCATCCAGCTCTGGGTTCCACAGGAAGTCGAGCAATTGGTTGAGGCTGTTACCCGTGCCAAAGACTTGGGGGCAGACCGAGCCATCCTCTACTTCGAGCCCGACACATGGCACAAGCTGGACGAGTACGCGGCGGCCTTGGCTACCGCTCCGAAACTGGAGTCCTAGGCGGCCAACGGGCTAGGTTCATTCCGTGAACCAGAACCCGGCACCGATCAAGAACCGAATCACCGAATCCCTCGGTATTGACTATCCAATCATTCAAGCCCCAATGGGGTGGATCGCCCGCAGTCAACTTGCTTCGGCAGTGTCCAACGCTGGTGGGCTCGGCATCATCGAAACCTCATCGGGTGAGCTGGACAATATCCGCGAAGAGATTCGCAAGATGGGTGACCTGACCGACAAGCCATTCGGTGTGAACATCGCCCAAGCCTTCGTTCGGGACCCCGACATTGTGCAGTTCGTGATCGATCAGGGCATCAAGTTTGTCACCACCTCGGCCGGCAACCCGATGGCCTACACCGCCTTGTTGAAAGAGGCTGGTCTCACCGTTTACCACGTTGTGCCAACCTTGCGTGGAGCCATGAAGGCAATCGAAGCAGGAGTTGATGGCCTGGTAGTTGAAGGTGGCGAAGGAGGCGGTTTCAAGAACCCCGACCCCGTGGCCCTCATGGTCTTGTTACCTCTGATCCGCTCCAAGGTTGATGTGCCAATCGTTGCCGCTGGCGGCATGTTGGACGGCTCAACCATGGCCGCCGCCTTCGCCCTTGGCGCTGAGGCAATCCAGATGGGTACCCGCATGGTGTCTGCCACCGAAAGCCCAGTACATGACAACTGGAAGCAGGCCATCGTCAATGGCGGCGAGACCGACACCGTGTTCCTAAACCAGCGACACTCCCCCGCGTTGCGGGCCCTCAAGACCGAGCGCACGCTCGGGTTGCAGTTCGCCGAGCACAATGTCTTTGGCCACTTTGGTGATCCTCAGGAGTTGTACTTCGGTGGTGATATGGAGGCGGCAATCCCCCTGACCGGGCAGGTTCAAGGACGCATCGAGTCCATTGCGCCGGTGGCTAACATCATTGGGGGCTGCATGGAAGAGTTCTATTCTGTCCTGAGCAATCAGGCCAACGCATACCTCCGAGGAGACTGAAACATGGCTGAGCAGAACACGAGTGCGCAGCGAATTGATCCAATCGTCTCGGTGTCCTGGCTTCGCCAGAATCGAGATGCCGTCACCGTGGTTGACGCCAGGGCCTACCTGGATGACCGTGATGGTCGAACCAACTATATGGAAGGCCATATCCCCGGCGCCGTCTTCCTCGACCTTGACGCAGACTTCTCAGGCCCACCGGAGACAGATGAAGGGCGCCATCCCCTGCCCGATCCTGAGGTCTTCGCCGCCAGCCTGGGCGCCGCGGGAATCGATCCAGACACCACTGTCGTTGCTTACGACGACCAGGGCGGTCTGATCGCCGGACGTCTGGTTTGGATGCTGCGATCACTCGGTCAACCAGCTGCCCTATTGGACGGCGGGATCCAGGCTTGGGGTGATGACCTGGAACAAGTCGAACCCGAGTACCAGATCACCAACTGCTGGCCACGGGCAATCCCAGATGACCGATTGGCCACAGCCGACCAGGTGGTCGACCACATTGCTGGCGGAGGCATCGTCGCTGACAGTCGCGGTGCTGACCGCTATGCCGGAGAGAACGAGACCATTGACGCCACCGGTGGTCACGTGCCTGGCGCCATCAGCCTTCCATTCGCCGACAACCTCAGTAGTGACAATACGTTCAAGATCTCCGATGAACTCGTCGAGCGTTTCCGCTCGAACTCCGTTGACGGCGACGCCATCTTCTACTGCGGCTCCGGAGTAAGCGCCTGCAACAACCTGCTGGCGGTTGAGGCTGCAGGTCTTGGCACACCACGACTCTATGTTGGCTCTTGGTCGGGATGGTCCAGTGATCCCTCACGACCGGTTGCCACTGGACCACACTCGGAGGGTGAGTAAACCTCCACCAAGTCCCGATGCGGTTCGTCATCCTCAGTCTTCTCCGCATAGATCTAAGTCGCTGCATGCAACCCGGTACCTACGCTGGGTTGGTGGGGCCGCGGCCCTCGCCCTCCTTGTTGCGGGCTGCTCCGAGGTGACCTTGGAGGACACTTCAGGCCAGTCCGACAGTTCGGTCCCAGTGACCGCCCCGCCGACAGCAGCTCCGGCCACCACTGCCTCCCCCGCAACCACCCAGGTGGAGACGACAACGACGACGGCCATTCCAACAACGACAGAGCCGATCATTGATCGAGAGATCCCCGAAACCCAGGACGATCTTGTCATCGCCTTGACCGAGGCCGAAGAAGCCATCCGCAACCCCGATCTCGACAACGCCGAGGCATCCCAGTGGGGACAGCGGCAGCAACGGCTCTACCGGGTGCTGGCCGAGAATCCGGACTGGGGAAATGCAGTCATTGCCGCCGTTAGCGATGAAGCCCGTTTCGGAGTCGAACAGAATTGGGCTGCTCGTCAGGCCCTGTCATCTTTGGTGAAGAGCGCAAAGCTGGCCGACTCTCTTCCGGCCTGGCAACTTCGAGAACCGCTACCGGTGGAAGAACTCATGGCGTACTACCGGGAGGCTGAGACCCAAACCGGAGTTCCCTGGAATTATCTGGCGGCCATCAATCTGGTGGAAACGCGCATGGGCCGGATTGAAGGGTTCTCGACGGCCGGGGCGACGGGCCCCATGCAGTTCCTGCCGTCGACCTGGGCTGACTGTTGTGAAGGGGACCCGACCATTGATCGAGACGCCATCATCGGTGCCGGTGTGTACCTGGTCCTGGTGGGCGGTGCCAGCGACATCCAGAAAGCTCTGTATCGCTACAACAACTCCGACCGGTACGTCAACGCGGTGACCGCCTATGCCGAAGTTATGGCCGAGGATGAGCTGGCATATCGGGGCTATCACGCGTGGCAGGTCTATTTCTTATCCTCAGCTGGCCTGATCCGCATGCCCGCCGACTACTACCAGCCCGAGCCCATTCCAGTCGAAGAATGGTTGGCCATCCACCCCGAGGCCCTCCTCGTCCCCGCCGACTAGATTTCTATCAAGCTGCGGGTCAAGAAGTCGGTGATGACTTCGACGTAGGGCTCATATGGGGCCAGGTCACGGTGGCCGCCTCCGGGCACCAGCAGGGTTTCGGCCCGTGGGTCCGCTTTGGCCAAGTCATACATGTCGGCAACGGGTACGACATCGTCTTCATCTCCGTGAACCAATAGCACTGGAACCTTGATCAGAGCGATACGCGACCGGGGGGCAAACTCTTCGAACTTGTAGCCGATCGTTCGCTGCACAAAACCGAGAATGACCTCGACGACGACACGAGGAGCACGCTCCATCTGCTGATGCATCATCTCACCTGGATGAGCAAACGATGAGACAGCAACCACGGCTGACAGCCCGTCGCTACGCGAAGCACTCAGGATCGAGGCGGCCGCACCAACCGAATGCCCGATGACGCCTATCGTTGTGACTTCGGATCGCCCAGCTAACCAGCCGACGGCAACTTCGAGGTCTTCGGCAAAGCGGGGCATGGAAACGAAGTCATCGTGCTCGGACAAGCCATGATTACGGGCATCCAAGAACAGGGCATGAAACCCTGCTTCGTGCAGATGCTTGGCTAGAGGCAACATCAAGGACGAATTGGCGCCCCATCCATGCAAGACCACAATGGCCGGGCGCTCAGTGCCAGCCGGATGCTCAGTGTCAACCGGATGCTCAGTGTCAACCGGCACATACCAACAGTGAAGGCGGGTGCCCTTCTTACTGGTGAGCCAGATCTGTTCCTCCGGTAGCCCCAGGTCAGCCGGAGTTTGATCGACTCCTGGCTGAGCCGGTGCGAAGGCACGCTTGAACACCCGCGGAGCAACGTAGGAAGCACCAACCGATGCCAGAATGGCGACAAGAAGCGAACGTTTCACCAGCCTGAGCGTAGACCCGGATCATGCTCACTGGGCATGCCTACAGGACGCTGCCACCGCCGCCAGCCGGGTCGGCCGGGCCCCAGGTAACCGCATCACCCGGAGTCACGTAGACCGGCTCACCAGCGTGACCAACAACCTGGATCCAAATACCCTCAAAGCCATCAACCGACCCAGCGAAAGCAAAGGCATTCGACCCCGGCGCCCAGCGCTTGTGACTCTGAGCGAACTGCTCAAAGAAGGGCAAATACGAACGTGACGCCAGGCCAGACGGAAGATACGGAGCACCGACCTCGATCTCGCCGTCGTTCCAAAACGACCAGGCGAAATGGGCTCGTTGATAGGACACCAGATCCACCTCGGCAATCCGGGAAGGAGCCAACCACGCCAGAGTCTCACTATCGGGACTCCATTCCCAAGCCAGCAGGAATCCCTCGGAGGCAACCTGTTCTTCACCCGACTCAATGTCCAGCACAATGAGCTGGTCCTGCTCACCAGGCAAGACCCCGTCCGCTGCTGGGCTGTAGGCCAAGCGCTCCTTGTTCGGACTCAGAACGAAGCGCACGCGCCCCTCTAACGATGCCAGCTCTCGCCGCTCACCGGTCTCAATATTCAGTTCGTCAATCGAATCGGCGTCACTGACAACGATCGACTGCGGGGTCAACCAAACCGGGGCGGTATAGGGCCCCTCCCCCGCTGGCAAGACCAGGGCTCCTGCATCTTCGGACAGGTAGAGCAGTTCGCTCTGGTTTCGGTAGGCAATAAGTTCATCACGATCGGGGGCCCAGGACAAGAAGAACGGTGACCCCAAAGCAATCGGCGTCACCGGAAGGCCGGGCTCAATCAGGCCAGCCTCCAAACCACCTTCACCCTGAGGCTCTGTTCCATCACCGGGGACGGGTTCGGTCGGTTCACTAGAAACGGGGATCGGTGCCGGACGCAGGTAGGCCAGTCGCTGACCGGATGAGTTCCATTGCAAATAGAACGGGGCCGAACCAACGGCCGGGCTGTAGATGGGTTGTCCGTCTTCGCCTTGCGTGCCGACTGACTCACCGTCGGCTCCGATAAAGACCCAAGCCAGGCTGGAGCCATCGGGTGACCAAACAGGTTGAGAAGCAATCCCATCTGGGCCACCGGCAACCAGGTCAATTTGTGAACCGTCAGGACTGGCGGTCACCACCAAGTGCTCAACGGTGACGGCCAACGTGCCGCCAAGCTCGATGACCAGGTCTTGGTCACCTGGCGTCTCCGGTTCGGCTTCATCGCCCGAGCTTGGAGGGGCAGTTGCAGGGGCCGATGTTGGTGGGTGTTGGAGGGTGGTTGGCGTGGTGCTGTAGTCACCAGTGCAAGCAGCGCTCAACAACGACAGAGCCAGCATTGGCAAGACCCACAGGGCAAAGCCTCGTCGTCGGAGCCGGGAACCCGGTAGCAGCTGCTGATGCACCCCACGAATCTACTGCCACATGCAAAGAACGAATGGTCATGTCCGGTTCGACCCTTGCCGAGTCAGCCTCTAGTTTGTACCGGTGACCGATTCTTCTGACACAAGCACTCCTAGCGCGGCATCTCCTGACACGACCGCGGCTCCAGCCGACCAGAGTTTCGCCGCTCGCTTCTATCAACTGGCTGAGGAGTCTGGGCCCGATCCAGCTCTCACGTTCGATGGCCGGACCTATGACTACGCCGAGCTAGGCCGTATCACCAACCGTTTGGCTCGCCACTTCATCGACCTTGGAGTACAACAAGGCGACTTCGTCACCATCGCCGAACCAAACGGGGTGCAGTTCATTACCAGCACCATCGCCTGCTGGAAGATGGGAGCCATTCCCCAGCCAGTCTCAGCACGCCTTCCCAACATGGAGCTCGAATCCATCGTCGAGCTGGCAGAATCCAGTCTTGTTGTTGGTGTCGATGTTGAGGGACGAACTTCGCTTCCGCTCGGGTTTGAGCCTCCAAAAAAACTTGACGACTCACCCCTGGCTGATTGCATCTCCCCTTCATGGAAGGCACCAACATCGGGCGGATCAACCGGGCGACCCAAGCTGATTGTCTCTGGCGACCCATCCATCTATAGCCCAACCCTGGCCGGTCTTGGTTCACTTGTTGGAGCTGCGGCGGGCGAGACCATGGCCATGCCCGGTCCGCTTTATCACAATGGCCCGTTCATCTGGACCTGCTCGGCCCTGTTCGCAGGCGGCCATGTGGCTCTCCTGCCTCGCTTCAATGCCGAGGCCACGCTTCAGCTTGTTGCTGACACCAAAGCATCGGCCATCTACCTGGTGCCGACAATGATGCAGCGCATGTGGAAGCTGGCGGATGACATCAAGTACAGCTATGACCTTTCCAGTCTGACCCGAGCCGTCCACCTGGCCGAGCCCTGCCCTCCGTGGCTGAAAGAGGCCTGGATCGAGTGGATCGGCGCCGACAATCTTTGGGAGCTCTACGGTGGCACCGAAGGACAGATGTTCACCTTCCTTAGTGGAACCGAATGGTTGGAACATCGGGGCTCCGTCGGTAAGCCAGTCTCTGGTGAGGTCAAAATCTGTGACGACGACGGCAACGAACTGGCAGCGGGAGAAACCGGTGATGTCTGGATGCGTTGGGTCGGCCGCGATACCCCCACCTACCGATACATCGGGGCCGAAGCAGAGACTCGTGATGGCTGGGAATGCCTCGGCGATATTGGCCGAATGGACGAAGCCGGGTATCTGTATTTGTCGGACCGCAAGGGCGACATGATCCTGGTGGGCGGAGCGAACATCTACCCGGCCGAAATTGAGGCCGCTATCAATGCTCACCCCCAGGTGCAGTCATGCGCCGTCATCGGGCTGCCCGACGAGGACAAGGGCAACCTGGTTCACGCCATTGTCCAGGTCAGTCCGGATGACTCCAAGGCGTTGGATGAGCGAGAGTTGCTGGCCTTTCTGGCCGAACGTCTTGTCCGATACAAGATTCCGCAGAGTTTCGAATGGACAGACCAGCCAATGCGCGACGACGCAGGAAAAGTCAGGCGAAGCGCTCTCCAACAAGAACGTGCAGGATCATGACAGAATCATCGAACGACTCAGTACGAGGCATCAATCACGATTCGGTCAGCACCTGGCTGGACGCCAATGTTGAAGGAATCTCTGGGCCCTATTCCTTCTCTTTCATTACCGGTGGACACTCCAATCTGACCTACCTGGTCACCACCGGCGACGGCTCCCAGGTGGTCCTGCGCCGGCCACCGCTCGGCATGGTCATCGCTACCGCCCATGACATGGGCCGCGAATACCGAATCATCTCCGGCATTAACAACACTTCGGTCCCCGTTCCCGTTGCCCTGGTTCACTGTGAAGATGAGTCGGTCAACGACGCCCCGTTCTATGTCATGAGCTATGTGGACGGCACGGTCCTTCATAGTGATGAAGATGCCACCGAGCACATGACTTCGATGGAGGCTCGCACCGCCCTGAGTGAGAACACCATTGATGTGCTGGCTGATCTGCACCTGGCCAATCCGGATGACATTGGTCTTGGTGAACTTGGTCGCAAGGAGGCCTACCTGGACCGTCAGCTGCGTCGCTGGAATGGGCAATGGGAGAAAACGAAAACCCGAGAGTTGCCAGCCATGGAAAAGGCCTACGCCCAACTGGTTAGAGCCAAGCCTGAGCAGCGCTACACCGGGGTCGTGCATGGTGACTACCGCTTGGGCAACCTCTTGATTGATCCGGCCAAGGGGAAGGTTCTTGGTGTATTGGATTGGGAGCTTTGCACCCTTGGCGACGTCTTGGCTGACGTCGGTTACCTGTTGAACAATTGGGTAGAAGAGGGCGAGGAAACCACCCGCGGAGCAACAGCCTTCCCGACGAGCATCGGCGGATTCTTCACCCGAGACCAGATGGTCGCCCGCTATGTCGAGCGCACTGGTTTTGAGATCGCCGACATAAACTACTACCGGGCCTTTCAGAATTGGCGCTTGGCGGCCATCATCGAAGGAGTGCTCGCCCGCTACCTCAAGGGCGTGATGGGCGATGAGGAAGTCGACACCGATGCATACGTCGAACAGGTCGAATCACTTGCCAATGAGGCCTTGCTCCTTCTCGGCGACTAGCCAGCTCTCTCATTCGGTACTGACAGCGGCCTGACTCCGGGGCCAGATTCCCCACAACAGCCCACAAAGAATGATGGCGCCACCAATCCAGGTCTGGTTCGTCGGAATCTCACCGAAGGCCAGGAAGGCCCACAAGGTCCCCAACACCGTTTCGATCGGTACAAAGAGGCCGACCTCAGCCGCGGATAGATAGCGGGGGGCGCTGCCAAGCATGACGCGAGAAAGTGGACCAAAGACGATTCCCATGGCACCGAACACCAGCCAAGTCTTGGTGTTGTGTCCAAAGATTTGGGCGGGAAACGCGGTGATCAAGGCCATAAGGAGGCCGCCCAGACCAACCACCATCGGCCGACTCATCTCCGGGTTGCTACGCAGCACCACAACACCAAGACCAAAACTGATGACTGCACCCATCGCCAGCAAATCACCGACGATGCTGCCTCCGGCCAGCGAGCCAGACACAACGACTCCGATTCCCGCAGTACATATCGCAATGGCGAGCCATACCCGAGCGGACACGGCTTCGCGGAGCAAGATCCAACCGAAGGCCGCCGCCACCAGAGGTGAGGCGGCAATGATGACAACCACATTGGATACCGAAGTATTCTTGACCGCCAGCACAAAGAACGTGGTCATCGATGCCTGAAGGGCTGCGGACAAGAAGAGGGTCCAGCCATCTCGTCGCAGCAGGGCGGCTGGCGTTGTTCCTTCATGGAAAACGATGACGGCTAGCATCACTCCTACTGACAAGACACCGACCCAGAAGGTGATGTCAAAGGCCTCGGCATCGGCAATGCGGGTAAACAGCGAATCGGTGCTGATGGCTAGCATGCCGCCCGACGCCAGCAGGATCCCTCGTTGTCGTCCGGTCATCGGGCCGAGGCTACAGGCTGGTGGCCGGCCGGCTGCAGCCTGGTTGCCGCGTAGTTAGCCAGTCTCCAGTCAAGGCCTGTAGGGTCAGACTCAATGGCTACACGACCTCAACTCCTGCTTACCAACGACGACGGCATCGACTCAGTCGGCCTCCATGTCCTGGCCCGGGCCATGCAGGAACTCGGTGACGTCACCATCATCGCCCCTGATTCGGAGTATTCCGGTGCTGGCGCTGCCATTGGAGCCATCTGGGAGATCAAGCCCGAAGTGCACGACGCTCACGTCGAAGGTTTCGACAAGGCCTGGTCGGTATCTGGTCCCCCGGCACTCTGCGTCATGTTTGCCCGCATGGGTGCCTTCGGCTTCACCCCCGACCTCATTCTCAGCGGCATCAACCCGGGGGCCAACGTCGGGCGGAGCGTCTATCACTCAGGAACCATTGGGGCCTGCCTGACCGGCCGCAACGGTGGCGTCAACGGAATCGCCGTCAGCCAACGAGTCGAGAACTTCGGGGTTGAGGGCCAGGCTTGGGAAGACACGATCAAGAACCAGAAGTGGCAGTCAGCTGCGGATGTCGCGGCCGCGGCGGCCGCCGCAATCCTGGAGAACCCACCCGAGGTTGCCAGTGTGCTCAATATCAATGTGCCGAACCTGGCCACCGACAAGTTGAGCAAGTGGAGCTGGAACCAGGTCGGCGACAAGCCTCCTCGCACCTGGACCAAGGCCTGGCTCGAACCCAAAGAAGGCCACGTTGGCAGCTATCACGTCGAGCTGGAATACGGTGACAATGTCGATCAGCCCGAAGGAACCGACACTCGCGCCATCATGGACAATGAGGTCTCGATGACCTGGCTCAGCCGTCTCGATGCTCTGGATGACGACACCACTGCGGTAGATGCCAAGCTGCAGCAACTCATTGGCTAGCTAGTCACTGGATTGTGAGCATCTGACCTAGTGAGCAGCGTAGGAATCAGCTTCGACCTGAAGCGATGAAGCATCAATGAACTCAAACATGTTGCCGTCAAGGTCACGCAGCTGGCGCAGATCCTGATTGTCCCACCGCTCATCAGGTGCACCGCTAAAGAGCCATGACGAGCCATTGTCGGCAAGAATCGCGCCGTGCTCCTGCAGAGCATCGACAATCACTCGCGCCTGGCCGGTGAAGTCATCGGGATTGACCGACGCCTTGAGTCTGATCCAGCTTCCCATGGGCGGCCGATCGGCCCCATTGCTGCCAGCGAAATGTGAGGCTGGCCAGACAAAGGAGTCGTCGGTGACATTGGCAGTGAAGCGAATGGCATGGTTGATCGAACCGGATGCCACCTCGTCATAACGAACAAGGCCTGGCAGAATTGGCAGACCAGCGGCGTCACCCGAAGTCCAAGAATCAGGGCGCATATGGTTGGAAGACAAGTCCCAGCGCGCACCACTGCCAGCTTCAATGGTTCCGTTGCCTTGCCACTCCACCGCGAACAATTCGTGCAGAACGCAAGCTCCGGATTCGACAACCAGAACATGGCGGTCACTTCCGCCTTCGATCGGAGCATCAGCCGGAACTGGGTAAGGACTGGCGTCACTCTCATCTCCATAGGTGAACGAGACAGCCGTGTCGTCTCCACGGTCGGACACCACCGTGTAGGGGATGCCAATGGGAGAGCCGTTCCACAAACCCGCACCGAAATCGGGGTGGGCGTTCTTGTCCGCCCCAAGACGATTCACATACGCCTGACTGTTCGCCAGAACAGGCAGGTCAGCAACCGAGGAATACCAGAACGAGTCACTGGGGAACAGTGAGCACCCACCAATGGTAGTTCCCGTGACGGGAGCCGGATTGCCTGAGAACTCCGGACTTTCACTGAATCCAACCATGACCGCACCTCGATTGAGTCGACCCGAAGCCAGCTCATCAGTCCAAAACGCCAGGCCACCGGCATCAGGATCGCGGTCCAAGACATTGCGATAGACCAGTTGTACAAACTCTGGATCGCTGAGGGATCCGTAGCGGGCAACGAACTCAGCTTCGCCCGCGAACTCTTGGGCGATGTCCACTAGCGACATGCCACCAATCTGTCTACCCCACCAGTAGCTAAGGCCATCAGCATCAGCTTCTCGTAAGAAGAAGGCCCGGTAGAGTCGTCGGACTGGATCACCGTCCAGATGGTCGAGACCAAGAACAAACTCCAGGCTCTCACTAAATCCGACCATGACCTCACCACGCGTCATTGCTCCACTGTTCAGTTGTCCGGTCCAGTGGGCCAAGCCCGGAGCATCGGGGGTCCGGTCAAGCACATTGTCATAGACCAGGGTGACAAAGGCTTCGTTGGACAATGAGCCATAGGTGGTCCTGAACTCATCGCTGCGGGAGAACTCTTGGGAGATCGACGCCAACGACTGGCCACCGAGACGCTGCCGGGTCCAGTAACTGTGACCTGCTGCTTCGGGTGCCCGTTCGAAGTAGGCCAGGTACAGGCGTTCAACCTGGAGGGAGGCGGTATCGGGCCGCGCTTCGGCACTGGCCACCGATGGGGCCAAGGTGGCGGTGATGAGAAGCGAACAAACGACAGCTGTGATCGCTAGAAGACGCGAAAATCGAGATCCTGGATTTCGGTTCATCACATTTCGGTTCATCACTGGGTATCGGTCCCTTGCGTCGAAAATCTTGAGGCTGTCAAGACAAATAGTTTCCTTCATCCTGGCCTTGTTTGTGCTCATACCAGCCTGACACTGTCCGGAAGGTCATCAACGACAGGTCAGTCCGGTAGCCTGCGGATTGGTCTTACCACCTTGTGGGAGAGAGGTCAGCTTGACTGGCCCGCCGAAGGAGCAACCGCCCCGGAAACTCTCAGGCACTCGTACCGCAAGGCGTTGACCACTCTGGAGAGCGTCAGGTCCGTCCCACATAGGCGAGCGCCTGACCACCGAAGGTGTAAGCACTGTTCTGCATTATCTGGACCAGCGCCAAACTCTCAGGTTTGTGACAGAGGGGGTACCGAACGTTCACCGTTTTGAGGTACCTCATGTCATCAGAAAACAGCACTCCCAAAAACAAGCCAGCCCTGAAGATCACCCCGCTCCATGCCCTGCACACCGAACTTGGCGGGCGCCTGGTCGACTTCGCGGGCTGGGAGCTGCCCATCCAGTACGAAGGGGTCGTGGCCGAACACAACTGGTGCCGCAGGTCCGCTGCGCTGTTTGATGTCAGTCATATGGGTGTGGTCGAGCTTCGTGGTGACGATGTCGCGGCTTCACTGGAACAGCTCACCCCGGCTGGACTGAGCACCCTCAAGCCAGGCAAGATTCGCTATGCCTTGTTCACCAACGACGAAGGTGGTGTGATTGATGACCTGATGGTGAGCAATGTCGGGGATCATCTCATGATTGTTGTCAATGCCGCCCGCCGCGAGGTCGATCTCCCGCACCTTCGCGCCAACCTGCCGTCCGAAGGGCCGAACAAGGTCGAAATCATCGAACGGACCGATGTCGCCTTGCTCGCTCTGCAAGGCCCAAAGGCCGTCGAGACCTTCGCTCGCTTGGCCCCCGCAGTATCCGATATGGCCTTCATGGAAACTCTGGCCGTCGACGTTGTGTTGGATGGCCACAAGGCGCCACTCTCCCTTACCATCTCCCGCTCCGGATACACCGGCGAAGACGGGCTGGAGATTGTTGTGCCCGGCGACGCAGCCGATTTGTTGGCGCGATGGATGCTGGCTCAAGATGAGGTGAGGCCTGCTGGTTTGGGAGCCCGCGACACCCTTCGACTTGAAGCCAGCCTCTGCCTCTACGGCAATGATCTGAATGAGTCCATCACACCAGTCGAAGCCAACCTCAAGTGGACAATGCCCAAGCGCCGGCGTGAAGCCAAAGACTTCCCCGGAGCCGACATCATCATGGATCAATACGACAACGGTCCATCCCGCGTTCGAGTTGGCCTGGCGGCAACCGGTCGCCGACCAGTTCGGGACCACACCTCACTCAAAACCCTGGCCGGTGAGCCGGCAGGCGAAGTCTCCTCCGGTGGCTATGGCCCAACGGTCGAGCATCCGGTCGCCATGGGTTATGTCCCGCCCGAACACGCCACCGTTGGCACCGAACTGATTGCCGATGTTCGGGGCAGCGACGTCGCTGTCACTGTTGTCGATCTTCCCTTCGTCGCCCACAATTACCGCCGCTAGAACTGCCAGGAACCTGCCTCATGACTACCGAACACCACTCTCACGCCCACTCCTTCGCCGATCGCCACATCTCTCTCACCGCAGAGGAGCAAGCCAAGCTTCTGGCCGAACTTGGCTATGAATCGGGTGCTGCCCTGGTGGCCAAGGCCGTGCCCGAGAACATCCAGATCAACGAACCGCTGACGACCGGCGGACCCTTCACCGAGACCGAAGCTCAAGCCAAGCTGCGACTGCTGGCCGACCAAAACCGGGTCTTCACCTCCCTGATCGGCTTGGGTTGGAACGACACCATCACCCCGGCCGTCATCCGCCGCAACATGATTGAGAACCCGGCCTGGTACACCTCCTACACGCCCTACCAACCCGAAATCAGCCAAGGCCGGTTGGAGATGCTCACCGTCTTCCAAACCATGATCGCGGACCTGACCGGCTGCGAACTAGCCAACGCGTCCATGCTGGATGAAGCCACGGCCGCGGCCGAAGCCATGACCATGCTGCGGCGTGCCGACAAGACAAAGCGCTCATCTTTCTTTGTCGACACTGACTGTCACCCGCAAACAATCGCCGTGGTGCAAACCCGAGCCGAGCCGCTCGGAATCGAGATCATCCTCGGTGATCCAACCGTCGAATTGATACCAGAGAGCGCGACGCTGGAAGCCGCCTATGGCGCATTGATTGCTCAGCCCGGTTCGTCAGGCCGCCTTGTCGATGTCGCCCCAATGATTGAAACCTGCCACGCGGCCAAGGTCGGGGTCGCTGTCACCACCGACCTGCTGGCTTGCACCCTCATCACTCCCCCCGGCGAGTTGGGAGCCGACGTAGTGGTCGGCTCAGCCCAGCGGTTTGGCGTACCAATGGGCTTTGGTGGCCCTCATGCTGGCTTCATGGCCACCAAGCAGAAGATGGCTCGCTCGCTGCCCGGCCGTCTGGTCGGAGTCTCAGTCGACTCGGCCAACAACCCCGCGTACCGACTGGCGTTGCAGACCCGTGAGCAGCACATCCGTCGCGAGAAGGCCACGTCCAACATCTGTACCGCTCAGGCCTTGCTAGCCAACATTGCCGCTTCTTATGCCTGCTGGCATGGGCCCCAAGGCCTCACCACCATTGCCAAGCGAGTGCACTACTTCACCCACCAGTTCCGCTCGATGCTCAGCGGACCCGACTCCGGCTTCGAGGTCACCGGGTCCTTCTTTGACACCATCACCGTTACCGCCAAAGGACAGGCCGCCACCATCATGGCCGCCGCCGCCGAGGCTGAGATCAACCTCCATCTGATCGACGGAGACACCCTGAGCATCACCTTCGACGAGACAACTACCGTCGACACCTTGCAGGCACTGGCGCCAGCGTTTGATTTCACGTTGGATTCCCTCGATCAGATGCCCGATGACATCTTCAACGGCACCGAGCCAAACAGCATTCCGGCCGAGCTCCGTCGGACCAGTGAGTTCTTGACCGATGCCCGCTTCCATCGCTACCAGTCCGAGCACGAGATGCTGCGCTGGCTACGCAAGCTGGCCGACCGAGACCTCGCCCTAGACCGGACCATGATCCCGCTCGGGTCTTGCACCATGAAGCTCAACGCGGCAGCAGAGATGGAGCCAATGACGTGGGGAGAGTTCGCCAACATGCATCCCTACGCACCAGCGGATCAGACGGTTGGTTACCGCAAGCTCATTGCCGATCTTGAGCAAGCCCTGGTGGAGATCACTGGCTATGACCGGATTTCGCTGCAACCCAATGCTGGCAGCCAGGGCGAATACGCCGGGCTACTCGCGATCAAGGGTTATCTGGCCAGTATTGGCGAAGGCCATCGCGAAGTCTGCCTGATTCCTTCGTCCGCTCATGGCACCAACGCCGCGTCGGCCGTGCTGGCGGGGCTCAAGGTTGTTGTCGTTGCTTGCAATGAACGAGGTGACGTCGATCTCCCTGATCTGAAAGCCAAGATTACCGAGCACAACCAGAACCTGGCTGCCCTCATGATCACCTATCCCTCAACCCATGGGGTTTACGAAGATACCGTGGTGGAGATCTGCGATCTGGTTCACGAGGCCGGTGGCCAGGTCTATACCGACGGTGCCAACCTGAATGCACTGGTCGGGGTGGCCAAGCCAGGCAAGTACGGCTCCGACGTAAGCCACCTCAATCTGCACAAGACCTTCGCCATCCCTCACGGTGGTGGTGGACCAGGAGTCGGGCCGGTCGGAGTTCGAGAGCACCTTGCCCCCTTCTTACCCGGCCATCCGGTCGTCCCCGAAGCCGGGCCAGTTGGTCAAGGCCCGGTCTCGGCCGCACCTTGGGGATCAGCCAGCATCCTGCCCATCACGTGGATGTACATCCAGATGATGGGGCCCGACGGCCTGCGGGCTGCAACCGAGGCCGCAGTCTTGGCCGCCAACTACGTCGCCCATCGCCTCCAGCCCTACTACCCGGTGCTTTACACCGGCGAAGCCGGGCTAGTGGCTCACGAATGCATCATCGATATTCGCCCCATCACCGAAGAAACCGGCGTAAGTGTTGATGACATTGCCAAGCGATTGGCCGACTGTGGATTCCACTCACCAACCATGTCCTTCCCGGTACCTGGGACATTGATGATCGAGCCAACCGAGAGCGAAAGCCTGGCCGAGATCGACCGATTCTGTGATGCCATGATCGTGATCAAGGGTGAGATCGACGATGTTGCCGCCGGCAAGGTTGCCACCGAAGACAGTGTTCTTCGCCATGCGCCCCATACCGCAGAAGTCCTTCTGGATGACAACTGGTCACACAGCTACAGCCGGAACAAGGCAGCCTTTCCGTTGCCGGGAATGAAGGTTGACAAGTACTTCCCACCGGTCGGCCGGGTCGACAATGCGTGGGGTGACCGCAACCTCAGCTGCTCGTGTCCACCCCTGGATGCCTACAGCTGATGGGCGCTAACTCAGGCGGAAGGCTCGGGCCAGCATGGGGCTTGCTGGTTGCTCGGCTGAAGCTTCGTGGTTCGCTTCTTCACGAGCTTGTCGATCCCAAGTAAAGGGCGACGTGAAATCGGTGCGACGCCGAGATGGTCTGCTGGACGGCGCGACTTCGCGAACGACAGCAATCTCTTCTTGAGGGAGTAGCACTTGTCCGATGACCGTTCGCAGATCAACAAGCTCCCAACCCATGGGAGCAGTGCGGGTCTCAGCATGACTGGCACAGACCGGAATGCCGGCAACGCTCTCCGTCAGGTCAACCAATAAGACGCGGGATCCAGCAGTGTCGAATTGCAAGCTGGCTGCGCCACCCTCTTGGCAGTTGTAGCGCGCACATGTCAGGCCCATGGGTGTCGAAGCTACCAGCTGATAGCGCACAAGTGAGTGACCGTATTCAGGTGCGAGCACAATGAGCCAAACGACCTACACCCATCAATGCAAACCGGACAGGTCAGGCAGCGCCAGCACACGACTGGACTAACCTCAAACGTCATGGCTCGCCCAATAATCATCGATACTGACCCAGGGATTGACGATGCAGTTGCCATTTTCATGGCCCTGGCCTCACCGGATCTTGACGTCATTGGACTCACCACGGTTTACGGCAATGCCGAGATCAACGTGACCACTCGAAACGCTTTGGCTCTTCTCGAAGTTGCTGACCGGTCCGATATCCCAGTGGCCAAGGGTGCAAGCAAGCCCATTGCCTCCGACTACTTGGGGCCAGCCGCTTTCGTCCATGGTGAGCACGGACTCGGCAAGACCAGGGTTAAGGATCCTCAGGCAAACCCAATCCAAGCTGATGCTGCGGAGTTCATCTACACCAGCGCCTTGAGCAATCCAGGCAAGCTCACCCTCATTCCCATCGGGCCACTCACCAACCTGGCCATCGCCCTCCAACGACACCCGGACCTGCCGGAACTGATCGACGAAGTTGTCATCATGGGAGGCAATGCCCTGGTTCCCGGCAATGCCACACCAACGGCTGAGGCCAACATCAACAATGATCCCGAAGCCGCCGACCTGGTGTTTGGCGCCAGCTGGCCGGTGACGATGGTTGGGCTCGATGTCACCCACGACATCATCATGGATCACGCCTGCATGAACCGGGTCACCAACACAGGCACAGCGAAGGCAGAACTACTGGACGGCGCCCTTTCGTTCTACCGAGAGTTCGTTGAGCAGGTAGCAGGCATCGAGGGGATCTTCATGCATGACCCCGCGACCATTGCTTATGTGCTCAATCCTGAGCTATTCACCACCGTGTCGTCTCCGCTACGAGTCGAGACCGAGAGCTTCAGCCGAGGCAAAACCTGGCCGCTTCTGCGCCCAACCGATATGGCTCCAGAGGCTTGGCAAGGGCGACCCAACGTTGACATCTGCACCGGAGTCGATGCCACTGGAGTGATGGATTTGATTGAGGCTCTGCTCACAGCCTCGTGACGCCTCGGACAGGTCGCCAGTCCCGGGAGTTACGGCCGGGTAATGCCCATCGCCTGGCCAGCTGGTGTAAACGTTGGAAAAACATTGCCAACACCAACGCGATTGGCCAATATTTCTGACACTGGCTTGCGGAAGTCGGTCATGACGCTGAGATCACTGTCGTCGGGATCATCTTCGATCACCTCGGGATAGTCGTCGCCAAACACTCCGCCTTGGATTCCTCCACCCATGGCAAAGACTGTTGCCGCTCGACCGTGGTCGGTTCCCTGTGAGCCATTCTCATGAATCGTTCGACCGAACTCGGTGATGACCAGGATCGTGACCTCGTTCAGGGATCCGTCGCTGGCCAGGTCATCGGTGAAAGCGCGAAGGCCCTGCGCCAATCCAGCGGCACGCTTGTGCAACGGGCCTTCAACGTCTCCCGGCGCTCCCAAGTTTCCGTGGTGGTCCCAGCTGCTGTAGTCGACGTGGGCGGCGCGCAATCCAATGTTGGAACGCAACATGACGGCGATGTCTTTCAAGCTTCGACTGAAACCGCCACTGGGATAGGCGATGCCAGCGTCTGGGTCCAGCTGATCCAGAATGCTTACCACCGACAGGACTTCAGCCCCCGCAACCCCAATCGACCCGGAGCTGGCGGAATACATGGACTGGAGAGTGGTAAAGGCTCGCGAGCCATTGTCGAACCCGCGAAGGCCGAACTGACTTAGCCGTGGCACGGTGATCGACTTGGTTGGGCCCTTCAGCAAATCCGAGGCATGGTAGCTACTGGAGATTGCAGGGACTTGCGCCGAACCACCCTGGGCGGTCAGCATCCGGTTCAGCCAGCCGGTACGGACAGACGAGCTCGCTGAGCCGCGCTCCCAATACCGTTCGGCGGAGAAGTGGCTACGGGTTCGGCTTTCTGAGCGGGGCAAGCCGCAAGCCGGGATGATGGCTAGCTGGCCGTTGGCCCACAAGGTGTCGTGAATTGGGGCCATTGCCGGATGTAGGCCTACGACGCCGTCAATACCGGTCGGGAAGACAGCGTTGGCGCTGCTGGCGGTGTCAAGAGGAAGGGCGCTACCTGTGCCGCTGCCGGGTGGTAGGAGGGCAATGGTTGGCCGAGCATCTCGGTAGCTCTGGTGTCCATAGGGTGGAGTGAGGCTCAGGCCGTCAGCACCGCCTCGAAGGAAGATGACCACCAACGCATCACCGCTGGCTGGCTGGTTTGGGGTGGCAAAAGCCAGCCGAGGTCCGAGGGCGGTTGCCGCTCCGACCATGCCCGCTCCAGCGAGGAAGCGTCGCCGAGAGGTTGCCGCCGCCTTCTCGCCAATCATGGTGCTGGAGCACTTCTGGTCTTCTGTCATTGTTGAAGTCATGTGCTCGCTCCTAGCGAAGTTGGAAGATGGGGTGGGCTAACAAGTAGCTGGCAAGCTCGGCCAGCGCGTCGTCATCAATGGAATTGGCGGCATCGGCGTCGGCGGCATCGACTAGGGCCAGTTGCTGCTCACGCAGGTTGGCTGGGAGTACCCCGAGTCCAAATCGCATGGCCATCTCGTCGTACAGCTCGCCAGCGGTCGTCGCTGACCCTCGAAGAGCATTCAGGTCAGTCAGCAATTGCTCAGCATCGCTGGAACTGGTCATGTTGTCGCGGGCGAGGCGAGCACTGAGCTCCCAGCGACGCAACATGCCATCAGAGTGAATCCAAGGATCAGAGAAGTCGGCGTAGCCGTCGGGCTGCTCCCAGCGCCATGGTTCTTGGCCAAGGCTGTTTAGCCGATCGCGTAGAACGCGAGCCGCTCTTGATGTTGGATCGACCGACAGGCTCGTGCCGAGTCCTCGCATCGATGCGATCAGAAGTTCGAAGGGTCGGCGAAATTTCAGCCCGTCAGATTGAGCCATTTCCGTACTGTTGAGCAAGTGCCGCAGGGTTGGTATCAGCTGGGTGTCATTGGCCAGATAGACCTGGGCGGTGGAAGCGATCAAGGCTTCGGAGGGAGTGTCTGAAACGAACCGACGGGCCAACTTCCAGGCAATGTGTCGAGCCGTTGTTGGGTGCGTGGCCAGGTAATCAACCAGGGCGTCGCCTGCTGCCTTCCCGCTCAGGCCAGCGCTCGAGAACGCTCCCCCAAGAATGCTGACTGGCTCCGTGTGGTGGTAGTTGGAGCGGTACAGGAAGTCGCTGTACGTCGAAGAGTTCCGATCGGTGTCGACGCTCCACCCACTCATGATGAGGGCGGCCCCAACAACATCCTCTTCGGTATAGATCTGGTTGTCGTTGCGATCAATGCCGAGGCTATGGAGCTCCAATAGCTCCCGGCCGTAGTTCTCGTTGACTCCGCTGCTGGAACTAGCATTGCTGCGGTAGTTGTCCAGGTAAATCATCATGGCTGATGAGTTGGCCGTGGCCATCAGCAGGTCCGAAAAGCGCCCCATGGCGTTGGGTCGGATGACGTTCTCTTGATAGTCGATGGCCAGATGTCGGTAGCTGCTATTGCCGGAGATGTTGAGATTGAAGTGGTCCATCCAGAGATGGCACATCATTTCGTAAAGTTGGTGAGTGCTGTAGGTGGAGCGCACGAGAGCCGAATGGGTGAGTTCGTACCGAATGACATCGTCATCGGCATCCTTGCGAATCTGATAGGCCTGCTGGCGGTCAACGTCAAGCGTCCGGAAACCAGAGACCAGCGCTTCTACAGTTGGATCGGGTGCTGATCGAGAGAGCTGTTGCTCGATCCAAGGTGATGCTCCAAGCAGACTCAGGTCGTTTTCAACGCCTGGGGTAGATCCGAAAGTGACTCGAGTTGCCAGCAAGCTCGTCGAAACGACGGGTGGAGGCTCAGTTGTCGTTGTCGTAGGTGCGGCGGTGGTTGAAGTTGTCGTCGGTGCCGCCGTAGTCGAGGAGGTCATCGCCGGGGCGGTCGTGGCGACCGCAAGCGTCGTTGTTGTACGGCGTTCTGTCGTCGCTGTTCGCCTGGTCGTTGTTGGTCGACCGCTGGTGGTTGAGGTAGGACTGGGCCGAGTCACTCGTGTTGTTGGAACAGATCCATCATCATCCCGATTGGACGACTCTTCGAAAAGTGGGAGGGGTTCCGGACTGATGTCTGCCGGGTCGGGGATGGCCAAGTTCCCCGTCGCACCCCCTACTCCTTCGGCATTCTCGCCATCTCGACAAGCAGCGGCCCCAACAGCAACCAGGGCAAGCGTTCCAACTAGGGCCCGACGGTTCATCACCTTCCCGGAGCCAGAAGGTGATGACCCGTCAGCGCCCTTTCTCTCATTGTTGTCGATGACGCCCGGTGTCTCGATTGGAGTTGTAGTCATTGCCGGAGGTCCTTGCATTGGAGTGGCTCAAGTGGAACGAGATGGTCAGATCAGATCATTGAAGATTCGATAGAACAGCTCCTCAGGTGTCCAGATTTCTGGATCTTGGTAAGAGCGTTCGAAGGGGTATCGGGCGGGACTCAAAAAAGGTTGAGCTTGATAGTTCGGACGGACCATTTCTTGAGCCTTTGGATTCACCGGCCTGCTTCTGTTGCCAAGGGAATTCACCTAGACAAGAATCACCAATTGACCACTTACCCTTTCAACGAGGGCGCAAGTTCGTCAGTCATGCAGCTATTGAGAGGGTGAGCAATGAACGTCTGCTCAAAGAGATCAGCCAAGCTACTTCTAAGCGTTCTGGCCCTATTGCTGAGCCTCGCGTCACCAGTAGCGGCCGAAGGCGACGGCGTCGGGAACGAGACCGTTACTTTCGAGCGCATTGCCGCACTGGATGAGCTAACCAGGGACCATGCCCAGGTGTTTCGCTTGTATTGGGCCATCTTCGATCGTGAACCTGATCCTGGTGGCGCCTTGTACTGGATTGACCGGTGGGACCATTGTGTGACCCTTCCTCAGATCGCCCGATTGTTCTTGCAGAGCCCCGAGTTTGAGGCGACCTATGGCGAACTGAACGACAGTGACTTCATTGACCTCGTGTACCGCAATGTGCTGGACCGCGAGGCGGAGCCCGAGGGAAAGCTGTACTGGCTAGGCCAGCTTGGAAGTCATCTGGACCGAACGGGCATCATGCTCAACTTCGCTGATTCGCTGGAGTTCCGCAATGCTCATTCTCTTCCGTCCGATGGTGTGCCTGGGCGAGGGTGCCGGGTAACGATTGAACCGACCGGGCCTCGGGCCCTGGACTTTCAGAATTACGAAGCCTTTGCCACCGTTGGTGGAGTTTCCATTCACTTGCCGTCGGTTGCGGTTGAACAGGTTGGCTTCCATCAGTCCGGCCATGACGGCTCTCAACAGATGACGATCCTGACAACGCCAGAACTCACTGCAAGCGGTCCGCCAATCATGACCATGGAGAGTCGAAATCGCGGAACGGGTAGCCAGACCGCGGCTGACATTGCTGTTCACCCTGGCTTTGAGATTCGCTCACCGGTGACCGGCACCGTCGTCCGGTCTGGCGGCTACATCCTCTACTGCAAATATCGGGATGATTTCCTGGTGATTGAACCCGACGAGCATCCTGGCTGGGAAGTGAAGATCTTCCATATCAATGGCGTGCAGGTTCGAGCCGGGGATCGGGTTGAGGCTGGTGTGACCGTCATTGCTCCAACCCAAACCCTCTTCCCCTTCCGCTCACAAATTGATGAGTTCACCGGTGAACCATCGTGGGGACACGTCCATGTTGAGGTTGTCGATCCGTCCATTCCCGACCGACCATCCGGCCGGACCTGCCCCTAGCCAACAGCGAGGCTGGCTACTAGACCGGCCTGGCCGAGGTGATAGAGCACCATGATCGGGATCCGGTGATTTGGCCCTTCCCAAACAAATCGATCCAACCCAATGATGGCGTCCGAGGCCGCAAAGGCCAGGGCTCCGGCAATGGCGATCGGCTGGCCAGATCCAAAGGCGGCAACCACCATGGCCGCAATCACCAGGTTGTAGGCGACAACCGGGCCGACCAGCGGAGTGCCCTTGACACCTCCGACCACGCGATAGCCGACCGAGCCAAGAACCGCCACAGCCACCACAAGACCGACAAGCAGCAAAACCCCGTCCTGCTCAAGCCGGGTCAGCGCGACCACATAGGCCAGGTGCCCAATCAGGAAGGCGAGCAAACCACCAATGAACTGGTCGACCCGGGGCAGCAGGAACAGGTCCCCAACAAGGCCAAAGACCAAGGCAATAACGATCCAGTGGCGGACCCCCGGCGGCGGCGACTCGATAGTCAATGCCACCGCAATCAGGCCGACCATCACCAATGGCTTGGCCACCTCTTCCACCCGCGTCTGATCGGTTGCCACCGCCCACCAATCGATGAGGGCAACCACGACGGTCATAACGATTGCTAACAACAACATGATTCAGCAGTGCCCTTCACGGTCGGACACCCAACCCCGATCGAATCATCTGACCTATTGCCCCATTTTGCATGGTGGCTAGCCTAGTTTGATGGCCATCGACCACGGCTCACCGCTTCCGCGTATGACTCCATATGGCGCCCCCTACCGAGCCCCTGAAGGGGCACCGGCGAAGCTTCGCGCCCACGCGCTCGACACCATCCGTCAGTTCGGCCAGCTCACGGCCAGCTTGCGGGCCGATCCGGACTACCTCGTCATCGGAGCAAAACGTGGCGGCACAACATCAATGGCCCGATGGTTGTTGGAACATCCCGACGTCAGTTCCCTCTTCCCCGCCCGAGAAACGCGCAAAGGCACCTACTTCTTCGACGTCAACTACAGCCGGGGCGAGGGTTGGTACCGATCTCACTTTCCGACCAAGGCCAGCCTGCAGCTTCAGACCAAGCGCAAGGGTCGCCCAGTCCTGATCGGTGAGGCCACCCCCTATTATCTCCACTCGATCCACGCGGCCGAGCGGGCCTATGAAGCGGCCCCCCAGGCCAAGATCATTGCGCTCTTGCGCGACCCGGTTGACCGGGCCTTCAGTCATTGGACTGAACGGACTCGCAATGGTGTTGAGACGCTGACCTTCGAAGAAGCTCTTGCCGCTGAATCGGAGAGACTGGCTGGCGAAGAGTCCAGGATGCTTGCCGACCCAAGCTATGTCAGCTTCGCCCACCAACACTTTTCCTACATCGATCAGGGTCGCTATATCTATGGCCTAACGCGCTGGCTCGAAGCCTTTCCGGCGGAACAGGTTTTGGTGCTCCGGAGTGAAGACATGTATGCCGATCCGGGCAAGATCTATGGCCAGGTCTTGGAGTTTCTCGGTCTGTCCAGCTACGAACCAGCGGCATTCTCTGCCTGGAACATGAAAGCAAAAGACCCCGTCTCCGCCGAGGCCACAGCTTTGCTTCAAGCCGCCCTTTTCGAAGACACCATCAAGCTTGAAGCCTTGCTTGGGCGAGAGATGAACTGGCAGTGAGCACTGAGCAAGGTCCAGGCCAACAAACGGTCTTGTTCATCGGTGGCCTCGGCCGATCGGGCACAACCCTGATCGAGAAGCTCCTCAACGAACTGCCCCAAACCCAAGCAGTGGGTGAGACTGTGCACCTCTGGGAACGTGGTGTGCGAGACCAGGAACGCTGTGGCTGCGGAGAACCCTTCATCACCTGCCCCCATTGGAGCGCGGTTGGCGAAGCGGCGTTTGGCTCCTGGGCCAATGTCGATCTTGATCGGGTCATTGACCTGCGATGGAAACAGGACCGAAGTCGCATGCTTCCCCAAATCTTTCGGGCACTTCGCTCAGGAACAACGAGTGACCAGCAGAAGGAGTATCTGGACTATCTGCGGCCAGTCCTTCTGGCCTCAGCCGCTATCGCTGGGCCTTCACCCGACGGCGGCACCAAGATCATCCTCGACTCCTCCAAGCATCTCTCGACCGCTGCCCTTCTGGGCCTGGACCCAGCACTTGATGTCCGAGTCCTGCATGTACTGAGAGACCCTCGCGGTGTCGCCCATTCCTGGACCAAGACTATCGACCGGCCCGAGGCCGACGGCGAGTCAATGCCGACCTACAAGCCATCACGCACTGCGCTGCGCTGGGTGACGGACAATCTTGGCTTCGAAGCTCTCGCCAAACTCGGTGTGCCAACTCACCGCTTGCGCTATGAAGACTTCCTGGCCGATCCCCAAGGCTCGATGACTGCGGCCGCCAACTTCGCCGGCATCGCCGGGGATGATCTCTTCCCCATGGTTGACGGCATGACTATCAATCTCCAAAATCCCATGCATTCGGTTGCTGGGAATCCGCTTCGATTCGACGGTGACGAGATCACGCTGAAGCTGGATGATGCCTGGAAAACACAGTTTGATACCAAGGCCAAAGCCGCAGTAACTCGGATTACTCGGCCGGTCCTGGGACGTTTCGGCTATCAGGCCTAAGCAGCCCTAGTCACCGGAAGCGATAACCCTGCCGTTCTTGACTGTGACTCCCTCGGCTCGCAGCCGACGAATGTGCTCCCTGGGGTTGTGAGGAATCACCCGCCCCGCCGAGTTGACAATGCGCCACCAAGGAAGGTCATCAACCCGTTTCAGTACGCCGCCTACTGCTCGGGCCGCGCCAGGGAATCCAGCCTCGGCGGCAACGTCGCCATAGCTCATCACATCGCCGGGAACGGTCGAGTCCAAGATGGCAACCACCGCCGCCTCAAAGGGCGTGAGTCCAGAACGGTCGGGGGTTGTTGTCATAGAGCTGTGTTTTTCAGTGTCACCACAGAATCTCTCAAGCCTCGTCGAATCGTCGTCGACACCTTTGGAGAGGAGACTCCTCCAGCAAGGTGCGATCAGGGGCAACAAGGTGGTTCGAAGACTAGTAGGTGTTGTCGCTGTTGGCTGGGCCTCCTTTGTCGGAGCAGTTGAGGTGTTTGATCTTGCTACGGTCAGCCTTGGCTCAGTCGACTATGGCGAATGTCTGCTCTACGACACACCCGAAGAGATCTTTCCTTTGGAGATCGTTCCCTGTGACACTCCCCACAATGCTCAGGCCTATGATTCCATCGACCTGAGTGAGCACAACTCCTTCCCCGGCGATGATGTGCTTATGCAGGAATCGATCAGCGTCTGTTTGCCACGTTTTGAGGGCTTCGTTGGCTCCGACGTACAAGCTTCGGAGTTGCGCGCCAATGCACTCCTGCCGAGGTGGGCGAGCTGGAACTCCGGAGACCGCAGCATTCTGTGCGTTGCTGAGGCTGGCATTCCTATGGTCGATTTCGATGCTCAAGACTCCGGGCGCTAAGAACTCCAACTCTCGGAAGAGCAAAGCGCCTAGCTGGCGTTGTCAGCCCACCAGGCATCAAGCCGTTCGTGGAGGGCTTCGATTGGGAGCTCGCCCTCATCGTTCTTGATAGCAAGCAAGAACTGGAGTGATTTGCCAACGACCGGGCCGCCCCGAACGTCATACCGCTCCATGACTGCTTGGCCATCAATCTGCGGACGCTTCGCTGCTTCAGCCTCTTCCTTGGCCAGGTCAACAATGCGGCCTTCCATCTCATCAATTAGGCGATTGAGACGAACTTCCTTCGACCGGTTGCGAGTGGTGCAATCACTCCGAATCAGCTTGTTCAATTGGCCAAGTAGAGGTCCGGCTTCTCGGGCGTAGCGGCGAACGGCACTGTCGCTCCAGCCGTCGCCATATCCCTTGAATCGTCCAGACAACCGAACCAGCTCGGTCACGTCCTTGACCATGGCTGGTTCGTACTCAAGTACTCGCATCCGCTTGCGAGCCATCTTTGCCCCAACCGCCTCATGATGGCGAAAGGTGACTTTGCCGTGTTGAAAGGATCGGGTTGCGGGCTTGCCAATGTCATGCAAGAGGGCGGCGAGGCGTAAGGTCAGAATGGGTTCAGTTTTTGCAGTGACCGCGATGGTGTGGGCCAGAACATCCTTGTGCCGGTGAATGGGGTCCTGTTCCAACTGCAAGGCCGGAAGCTCCGGAACGACTTCGGCCGCCCGGCCGGAATCACAAAACTCCCAGAGGCCCTCGGTAGGGTCTCGGACCATCAAAATCTCTGAAAGTTCATCGCGCGAGTCTGCTGGTTTCACTGGTCAACAACTATCAGCAGTTGCAGCCGTTTTCCTACTCGTCATCAGGTTGCTGCGGTGAGGAAGGCGGTGAAGGCGGCGGACGGAGCAGAACCTCTCCATCAGTTCGAATGGCCACTGAGCTATCGGCCTCACCATTAGTAGCAATCTCAATCCGGATCGCTTCGTCACTAATGGCTCGATCATCACCCTCAGCGGAGACAATCTGGACTCTATGATCGGCAACTTCTCCTCCGAACCACAAGTCAACATCATTCGACGAGGAGACATCCAACAAGTCGGTCTGAAGACCAGCGCCGGTAACTGGTCCATTAGATACAACACGGACTGAACCAGAAAGCGGGCCGAGGGCAACCCCACCCTTGGAGGAAAACACCGTGAGTTTGCCGTCGAATTGGTCAACGTCAACGAAGCCGTCGGCCATGACCAACAGGTCGGGTGCACCAGTGACCTCGAGGCTGATGCTGGACCGACAGGGCATTCGGCCGTTGCACATGACCCGGATCAGGATGTCACTCTCGATCACTTCTATCTCAAACATTGGCTGACTAAAGGCCCAACTGTCTCGGTGGGTGACCTTCGAGACTGGCCCCTGGCGGATACTCACCGGTCCAGCATTATTGATGACAATGATGCGCGAAGGAGTGCCGAGCTCGATCGTTTCTTGCTCCGAGCGATCAAAGCGTCCGAACATCGCCAACAACAAGCAAACAACAACCGCAGGCACAAGCCAGCGAGGCCGCCTTGGCCCCCTATGTCGTTCGTCACGGTCTCGCATCAGGCTCGAACGGTCACAACTGTCCCGACAATCTGTCGACTCGATGTACCGATATGCAGAGAGTACGCCCCTGGAGGCACCGACCAACCCTCACCCTCGGTCCATATCTCCAAACAACGTTCGGGAACGTCAATCTCGACCATCTTGTGCTCGCCTGCTTCGAGGTGGACCGAGACGAATCCGCCCAGATGTCGTAGCGGTCGGGTTGCAGCCCCTGGCGGTGGCTGGACATAGGCCTGGACCACACAAGTCCCCGCGCAGTCAGAGGTATTGCCAACATCAAAACTCAGTGTCTCACCCGTACCTGTTGTCTTGGTTTGTGGCTGGGCAATTTCGTACTCGGCGTAGGACAATCCTGCTCCGAATTCGGCCAGTGGCTCGATGGAGCGAGCGTCATACCAGCGATAACCAACAAAGAGCCCCTCGCGGTAATGAAGGTGATCGCTATCACCGGGAACATCAAGATAGGTCGGGCTGTCCGACAGTGTTTTCGGGAACGTGATCGGTAGCCGACCTCCAGGATCGACCTTGCCAAGCAGCACGTCAGCCAAAGCATTGCCGAACTCTTGGCCCGGATACCAGGCAACAAGTACGGCGGCGGCATCATCGAACCAGGGCATGTCGATGGGTCCGCCAGCATTGAGGACAATGGTGGTCCTTGGGTTCACTTCGAGCACCCTGCGAACAAGCTCTGCTTGTCGGCCAGGGAGGCCAAAGAGAGGTCGGTCATGGCCTTCGGTCTCCCATTCGGCGTTCTGACCAACAACGACGACGACGGTGTCAGCAGAAGCAGCTGCAGCAACGGCATTGTTCAGCATGGCGTCTTCGTCGACCTGGAGAAAGTGCCCGAAGCGAAGGCCCATCAAGAAGCCGTCAGATTCGAAGGCCCACTCGACCACCACATCAACCACCGCTCCGGCCTCCAGGGGCAACTGGCCGACCACTTCGGTGCTGGCACTTTGGAAGAAGCCGTCACCAGGCTGCGGATCGCTCCAGTTGTCAACAACGAGCGCTCCATTGACAAACACCCGAGAGCGGCCAATGGCTTGTACCGCGAACTGATGGATGCCAGAGTCCTCAATGCGGAGCTGGCCGCTGAATCTCTGGGACCAATTCCCCGGATCAGCTACTCCTTCGGGCGGAGTCATGCTCAACGCCTCGATGCCGGAGATCCGGCGAACGGAAATCGTCTCGCCATCCAGTTGGCCACCATCAAAGGTCTCGAGCGCGATCGCGCGGCTCTCCTCGCTTACCCACTGCTCTCTTTCAACGAGAGGGAGGTAGCGGTGACTCAGGCAACCGCTTTGCAGGCTCACGGTGGCATTGGGCAAGGCTTCTTGAAGTCCATGCAAGGGCGACACGCTGTGGTGGGAGAAGAGTTCGGCTGAGCCGCCACCTTGCAAGACTCCTGGATCGGCGTTTGGTCCGATGACCACCACTGATTTGGGCTCAGTTGGATCCAGTGGCAAGAGGCCCGAGTTGCGAAGCAGGACCATGCCACTGGACGCGGCACGTCGGGCGAGGGCTCTGTCCTCGGGGAGGTCAATACTCTGTTCGGGCTGCTCGTCCATCTGGTCGAGCCGACCGGAACGAACAATCATGTTGAGCATGGCGCGGACTCGGGTATCGATGGTTTCTTCGCTGATCTCACCTTCGGCGATCGCAGCCAGGGTCTGGTCTCCAAGATGAATGGTTGGTCCGGGCATTTCCAAGTCTTGGCCTGCAAGCAACGGAGCTGAGCGATGATGGGTGGCGCCCCAATCGGAAACAACGATTCCTTCAAATCCCCACTCGTCGCGAAGTACGGTGCTCAGGAGCCAGGGGTTCTGGCTGCAATGCTCACCGTTGAGCTTCGGGTAGGCCGACATGATGGACCAAACGTCGGCTTCTACCGCTCGTTCGAACGGAGCGAGATAGACCTCGCGCAGGGCTCGGGCATCAATCTGTGAGGACACGGTCATGCGTCGATATTCGGTGTCGTTGGCAACGAAGTGTTTGGCGCAGGCCCCAACTCCCTCGTCCTGCACTCCGGTGATGTATGCCGTGGCCATCGCTCCAGTCAGGAGGGGGTCCTCACCCATGCTCTCGAAGTTCCGTCCGCCCAGTGGATTGCGAGCCATATTGATCGTGGGGGCCAGCAGGATCGAAGCTCCCTTGCGCGCTGTTTCCCGGCCAAGTAACTGTCCGACCGATGTCACCAAATCAGTATTGAATGATGCGGCCAGGGAAACCGCTGCAGGCAAGCAGACGGCTCGCGCGCCTGTCGTCGAGTCTCCTCGGACCCCGTTGGGGCCATCACTTACCTTGATGGCTGGAATACCAAGGCGAGGTATCGGTGTGGTTCGCCACGGGTCGCTGCCCGACAACAGGGCAACCTTCTCTTGCAGTGTGAGCGATTCCAGCAGGTCTTCAACGGCACGCAACGTGTCCCCTTCGTCAAGGGACAGTGTGTCTTAATCGCAATGGACCGCCAACCCACTCAGTCAGGGTTTGCTAGGTGGGGGGTCAGACAGTGGCGGTGAGGGCGAGAAGAACCACTGCGGCAAGGTGAGCAGATCCGATCAGAGAAGCTCGCTTCATACCCAATGGTGTGCCCGCACGGCGAAGCAGGGTCGACCCGGCAACAAGAACCGCAGCAGAAAGAAGCCCCGTGGTTGCCCCGTTTACCAAAATCCCAGTAGCCACAATAAACACCGAAACAATGCTGACGAGTACGAGCTCGTGTTGAGCGTCGATCGATTCTCGTTCGGTTGTTTGGTCTACAAATATCGCCGTTGTCATTCCGCTTCCACCTGTCGCCTGTCGCCGTTGTTCCCTCGCTGGCCAACCAACTCGCCCTTGATGACCCATTTGAAGCATGGCAGACAAGTCCCGTCACCCATCGTCGGGAGGGCCCTTTGACATCGAAATGAAAGATACGAGTCTTCTCTGTCACGGAACGGTGATCCTCGGCGCAAGGAGGGCATCTATCAGCGAGCTTTCGTGGGTTAGGACACGGAGTCAGCGCTGACGGGAACTTATGTCGCGACAAAAGACGTTGTTCATCCGTCCTATAGGGGATGGGCGAACCAGCTCGTCGAGGACCACGATCGGAGTCAAACAATGAATCGAGTACTGAGCGGAGCCGTTCTGGGCGCTCTAGCGGTTGCGGCCTTTGGCTTGTGGTCCAACGTCATATCTCTGCAATTCCCCTGGGCACCAGACATTGATTTCACCGAGGTCGAGGTGAAACTCACCCTTCCCGAAGAAGCCAAAATCACCGCTATTGAGCCGATCACACTGGATTGTCGAGCACGGGTTCATGCTCTGGTGCCAGTTGAAGGACGGCGCGAGCACAGCGCCTTTGGTCGGATCTATCGGACCGACACGGTCACGATGGAGGCGGTCGGTGATGTCGATACCTGCATCGAAGGTTCCTCCGCCCAGGTTCAGTACAACAGTGACGGGACCACCGAGGTCACGATCGCTGGTAAGGACATCGTCTTTGTTCGGCCTCGTGTTGATGCAGTCAAAACTGCAGACTCAGTCCACGTCAACAAGGGCTTGGTTGGCCGCTGGACCGATGTGTTCCCATGGGTTGACACCGATCTTGGCCTCACTCCCCTGTCCTATGCTTATGCCCAGAATGTGATCGGCGGCAGTGAATGCATGCAGGCCGCCTACACCGTCACCGAAGGCATCCTGATCGACGCCTACACCGAGCAATTCATCGCCAATGGGGCCGATCCGGAGAAATTGACCGTGAGCATTGAAGGCTCACCGAACTTCGTCGACCCGCCAGCCTTGGACCTCGGCGATGTGGAGATGACTGTCAACTCTGGCGCCATTACTTGTTCGGTCAGTGACGATCTTGAGGGTGGCATCAGCACCCCGATCAGCCAATAAGCCTGGACGACACGCATTCAGCGATCTAGGGTTTTGTGATGGCGAGGGAATCAGATATTCAGGTGAGCAATTCGCTCACCATTCCAGCCGAGGAATTGGTGTGGCGCTACAGCCCATCGGGTGGCCCTGGCGGTCAGCACGCCAACAAGTCCAATACTCGAGTTGAACTCATCTTCGAGATAGCTGATTCTGCGGTTGTGAGCGATAGCCAGCGAGCAATCTTGTCTGGCGTCTTCGGGCCGCGCTTGCGGGTTGTTGTTGATGAGTCGCGGTCCCAGATGCGCAATCGACAAGTCGCCTCAGAACGATTGGCCAGCAAGCTCGCTGATGCCCTCAAACCAAAGCGGGTTCGCCGTGCGACCAAGCCTGGCCGAGGAGCCAAAGAGCGACGGCTTTCGAACAAGCGGAAGCAGAGCCAGCGAAAGGCCAGTCGCCGAGTCAGCTACGACGACTAGCTCGGCAGACTTGCAGCATTGGCTCCCGGCGACGGGTTGGCGTCATACTGCACCCATGACAGAGAGCGAAACATCAGGAATCCGTTCGGCATGGGGCATGGTGGCCGAGGCCAAGAAACGGATCGACAACCTTTCTCCCGAGGAACTCCACGCCGAGCTGGAGGCAGGTACTGCCGTTGCCATTGATATTCGTGACTACCGCGAGATCTTCACCAAGGGCAAGATTCCGGGCTCCGTTCACACACCGCGAGGGATGCTGGAGTTCTGGATTGATCCGGCCAGTGAGTACTACCGGGACATGTTCACTCCCGAGGGGCGCTACATCATCTATTGCGCTGGTGGCGGGCGTTCAGCTCTGGCCGCCGTGGTCATGAAGGACATGGGGTACCCCAACGTTGGCCAGCTCGAACCTGGCTTCGGTGGTTGGGATGCGGCCGGTCTCAAGACAGAAAGCATTCAGGAAACCGGCAAGTGGGTTCCTAGGAAATCGTGATCACGTCGTCACCGATGATGGTGATCCCATCGGTCGACCCCGATACGAGTTCACCGTCGCAGTTCAGCGCACTGGCAATGATGGTGCCTTCGGGCACGAACAGCGTGTAGCTGCCGCCGATTTCAATAATATCCTCGGCGCCGAGCTCGTCGAGGCCAACATCGGTCGCACCAAGTGGGTTGACCTTGAGGAAGCAGATGCGGTGAGCTGACTCGTTGACGAACTCGACCTCGTAGACCGGTACTGGATCGGGGGTCACCTCGATGGCTTCGACAAAGATGATCTCATCTTGTACGAAGAAGACCACTTCGTAGAGTCCGGCAACGAGGCCCTCTTCGCTTTGGGCGCAGACCCAGAAGTCGCTGCCGCTTTCTTCCAGGGTCCAGAGTTCGCCGAAATAGCTGAAGTCTTCAATGATTTCTCCGTCGACGAGCCAGACGGCATCCCAGCGAGCACCAGTTGGCAGGCTTTGCCAATCGAACCAGAAGCAGAGTTCCAGCGCCCCCGCAGCGGCGGTGGTGGTGAATTCGGTCGCATCAACGGATTCCCCAACACCGAGACTGAAGCCAGGACGGTAGGCAATGACGGCGAACGGGTCGACGGTTACTTCTTGTGGCCCTGCCGTACCAGCGGCATTGGGTGCCTGCGGGGTAGCAGTCTTGGCTGCTTCGATGAGGGGAAGTGCCAGGTTGACTGGTCGGATGCCGTTGAGGAAACCGCCGATGGGGATGCACTGGTCGGCGTCGTTGGTGACACCGTCGCCGTTGGTGTCGGTGATGACCCGACAATCGACGATAGGGCCGTCTTCGCTAGCAGATGCTTGCGTGGGTACGCCGATGAGCTGACCAGCGTCATTGACAGCGGTGCCACCGCTGTTGCCTCCGGCGATGGTGGCATCGGTTTTGATCCAAGATCGATCACTCACCCCGGCTTGGGAGGTAAAGCCTGAGACTGAGCCATTGGTGAAGGTGATGGTGCTTCCACCAATTGCTGGATACCCAAGAATGCGAATGGAGTCACCAATGGTCACGTCGTCGCTGTTGCCGAGCTCGGTGGCCGGGAAGGAATCGGGCAAGGGACTGCCATCGATTGAGCTGGCAATTCGCAGGACGGCCAGGTCAAGCTCAAAGTCGAAGTTGAGCAGGTCGGCCATGTAGAGCAGCTCGGGCTCGAGGCCCGCATCGTCGGTGATGGCGATGGCGATTCCTTCGACCTCGCAGCCTCCGCCCGGAGTGATGACGTGGGCATTGGTGAGGATGGTTCCGCTCTCATCAAGGATTGTGCCGGAGCCCTGACAGGTTGGGTTTCCTGCGGCATCAAGGACGACAACTTGCACGGTCGACTGGGCCAGGCGTTCGACGCTTGGCGATCCGGCCACTTCTTCCACAGTGGTGCTCGTATCTTCGGCCTGGACTGTCGTGGTGGGGATTCCCGTGGTCGTGGGCCCGGCCTCGTCGTCGCCTCCGCCCAGCAGGACGGCGCCGCCTACACCTATTGCCAGCACGGCTGCGATTCCTCCACCGATGAGCAGGCCGGTCTTCTTCTTTGGTGGAGCCGGGGTTGGAGAGAATGGGTCTGGGGCTGTTGGCGCTCCATAGGTTTGAGCTGGTGGTGGGGTTCCGCCAGGGGGAGCTGCAGCGGGTGCCTGGTAGGGCTGGGCCGGAGGCATCGCTGCGGGAGGCGGAGTTGCCGCGGGTCCTGGGGCTGCCGTTGGCATTTGGGTAGTCGGAGGTGGCTGGTAGGGCTGGGCCGGGGGCATGGCTGCAGGCGGTGGCGTAGCCGCTGGCGGTTGGTAGGGCTGGGCCGGTGGCATCGCTGCGGGAGGCGGAGTTGCCGCGGGCGGTTGATAGGGCTGAGCTGGAGGCGCGGCAGGTGGAGGCGTGGCCGCAGGTGGTGGCGTAGCGGCGGGGGGTTGATAGGGCTGGGCCGGCGGCGCTGCCGGGGGTGGGGTCGCAGCGGGCGGTGTGGCCACAGGCGGTTGATAGGGGACCGGTGGTGGAGTTACTGACGGCGGCGGAGTTGCTGCTGGAGGTGTGGCCGCGGGAGTCGCTGCTGGGGGCGGTGTATGACCGGGCCGGCGGGGCGGTAGCGGGAGGTCGTCGTTCGTTGAATCACTCACGCCATCAAACATAGACGATGGACGTAACCAGTGACGATGAGGGTCATCCCCATTTGATCCCCTATTAGTTAGCGTGACCCCGGCAAAGGCTTCGAATATCGCCGCTAACCTGCCACTCTGCGCCTCCGTCGGAGCTTCCAACAGGCCGCCCGCCCCCGTAGCTCAGTGGATAGAGCATTGGTTTCCTAAACCATGTGCGGCAGTTCGATTCTGCCCGGGGGCACAAGCCGATTTAGCGCCTTGACCAGGGTTTATGCAAATCCACTTGCAAACCTCTGCAAGCTCCTAGAAACGTCTAAACACCCCTGTTTCCTCTTGGCTGTGGGTACTGTGTGGGTACAAATCGAGACTGTGGGTCTCACTGACGAAGCATGACGGCTTCGCAAGTGATGCACCTGGTTCGGGTTTGCGAGGACACGGTGTAGAGGTCGAGACACCACCCGAACCCCATCTATCCCAATCCGGGCAGACATGAGAGCACCGTTCACGATTTCAACCACGCAACATTTTGGGGTTTACACCCGGCCCGACCAGCCCAGGGTGTATCTTCACCCCGTTCCCGCCACGGCAGGCGGTTGAACCTATGTGAGCAAAGGGCAAAGGCAAATGACAAACACCGGTGGCCAACCAGCAGGCTGGTATCCAAGAGCTGACCAACCAGGCCAAGAGGACTACTGGGACGGAGCCAGCTGGGCAAACACTCCACGACCGGCAGGACCAGCCGCTCCAGCGCCAGCCCCACCAATCACACCTCCGCCCGCTGCCTACGCTGCGCCAGCCCCACCAGCCTCCAAGAAAGGCAAGAAGGGCTGTTTGTGGATAGGGCTCGGTGGTCTCGGAGTACTGCTCGCTGGCTGTGTCGGGATTGTTGCTATTAGCTCTTTGGGCACTGTGGACGATGCTGACGTGACGGCAGAATCCGAGCCAGTAGTCGCTGACGACGATACTGATGACAGTGCCGACGAACCCGTCGATGAGGACTCTCCTGAGCCAGCTGAAAAAGGGACCAAGGACAATCCTTACAAGTTTGGGGAATCCCATTCCCGCGAGCCCGGATTCTCTGGTGCGGGTTGGACGGTCAGTGTTGATGATGTGTATGAGGTCCCACGAAGCGCCCTATTCACTGATGACGATGATCCGAGGATCTGTCTGGCAGTGATTGTGACGGTCACCTTGGATTCACTAGATAGTGATGAGTTGGTGTCGAATCCGTTCTCGATGCCCGACATCAACCTGATCGACTTAGACGGCCAAAAGGCCGAAGACGGGTTCCTTGAATGTGATGTGACTGGTCTGGTTGCTGACGGCATTGGCCCGAAGTTTGAGGTGGAGGTCACCGAAGGTGGTACCGCCACTTATGTCGACCCGGTTCTCATGGAGTCGGCTGAATACCAGTACGTCGCTGTGGAATCAACGGTCTACGAACGATGAGCTGAAGTCCTTGAACATCAACGAGCTCTTCGCAGAACAGTTCGCGGATTCCTTGCCATACAACGACCTACCAACGCTGCCCGAGGACATCGCTGGCCACAGTTGGTCATCCAACGCATCCGGCTTCGTGTGCGAAGAGTGCGTCAACATTCCCGAGTTGGTCCGAGTTGTTCCTGCCAACGCCGAAGACGAGGACAGTTGCGAGTACTGCGAAGCAACTGCGAGGAACGCTCATCTCGTCTCCTTGAGCCACTTGATTGACTACCTCTACCGGTGTCTCTACACAGAGTACGACCATCCCGAAGAGACCGACATCCATGTGCCAATGGAAGTCAGAGAGCTATTCGGAGCTGAACCGATGTCGACCACCGAGCTAATGGAATCGTTGGACGAACCTGTCGGGAGCGAACAACTCGCCGACGAGATCGAACGCTCCATTGATCGCGAATGGGTTGAGCAGGACGGGCTCCATGACCGGTTCGGGATCCGCATTCTCAAGTCCTGGGAAGAATTCTCCCAAGAGATTCAAGAAGGCCCACGGTTCCTGTTTAGTCGTGACCGTCGAAGACTCAGCGGGCACTCACTTGAAGACGTACTGCGGTACCTTGACACCGTTGCCTCCCACCTACAAACGGAGTTCGTTCAACAACTGGAGCCCGGTCGTCAACTGGTTCGGGCCAGAGAGCAAACCGACAACCGCACCTTCACCACGGCTGACGATCTCGGCTCACCACCTCCCAATAAGGCTCAAGCGCAACGCCTGTCTGCCGCTGGCGTCTCATGCTTCTACGCTGCGGAGGACGCCGCGACGGCTATAGCTGAGATTCGAGCCGACCCTGCTTCCATCGTGGCTGTTGGGCAATGGGTCACCACCAGACCTTTCAGCTACATCGACCTAACCCTTCAACGACCTCTCCCATCGTTCTTTGACCTCCACGGTGCTCGACTGCGACAGTTCATGCCATTTCTCAAAGGCTTCCAGCGAGCCATTTCAAGACCCAAGGATGACTCCGTTGGAGATGCGAATTCCTACTTGGCATCGCAAGTATTCGGCGAGTACATCAGGTACTCGCTTCCAACCGCCGCACGACAAGGAGTCGAAGCCGTCTGCTACCCATCCACAGCGAACGGTGGCGGGGTGAACTGGTGTTTTTTCGGTCGTTTAGATCAGGGTGAGCCACCGGGTATCTCTTTCGCTGGACACGAGATCAAGGTCGCGGTAGGCGAGGTCTGATAATCAAGCACTCAATCTGGCTGCGCTGTGTTGGGGGTTGGGGAACAAGTCGCTCGATAGTCCCGTTAACTGCTGTCGATCTAGCTAGGATTCGGTCCGGGGCATAATGAGTGGCTACCGGTTGCTGCCGGGCCCGCAGCTCACTGTTTGTTGATCTGTCCAGAATTTGTTGACCATCACACTCTGTTGGTACTCTGCGGGGGTTGACTTGGGCGGTCATCACTTGGCGGTGACACGAGAATCCCTTGGTGACTAACCAACGGAAGACTTCGTCGTGAAACGATTGACCGCACTGCTTGCCCCACTACTACTGGCCGCGACCCTGCTGAACGGATCCCCAGCAAGTGCCGGAGTACCGGGCCTTGACTTCACCAACACTGGCTGTGAGGGCTATTCCGACAGTGTCGCCCGTCTCTACACCGCTGGCCTCAACCGGATTCCGGAACAAGGCGGTTTCGAGTACTGGCTGGACCTGTACACCCAAGGCAAAATCAGCCTCATGGGCATGGCCGACTTCTTCGCCGCCAGCCCAGAATTCGCCAACACCTACGGCTCACTCAATCAAGACCAGTTCATCAAACAGATCTACCGGAACATCCTCGGTCGAGAAGGCGAACCCGAAGGAGTCACCTACTGGAACGGTCTTATGAGCAATGGACTGACCCGCGGAAACCTGCTTGTCTTGTTTGCTGAGTCAACCGAAAACATCAACCGCTCCGGAACCATCATCCCAACCCTGGGAGTGTTCAACACCGGTCTGGATAGGCCGTGGTCTTGTGGAGGCTGGGCTCCCAAGCCGCCCGATCCAGTAGTGGTGTCCGGGACAGGGGCCCAGGTTGTAAACGTGAACAAGCCAGGCGATTTCTTCTTGGCTGACATCAACTATGTAGGTGAGGGTCACTTCGCGATCGTGTCCTATGACGCTGCGGGGGAGCGGATTGATTTGATGGTCAATGAGATCGGATCCTATTCCGGTCGTGTCCTAGTCGATTTCTATGATGGTGAGGACACTGCAGCAATTGAGGTATCTGCTGAGGGTCCGTGGTCGGTGACGTACTATCCGCTCAGCGCCGCACGTAGAGAATCAGCGGCTGAGATCACCGGCAGCGGCGATGACGTGTTCATTCTTTCACCTGTGACCAAGGGGTTGACAGTCGGGGAGTTCCACACCGATGACGATGGCTACTTCGGAGTCTGGGGATTTGGAGACCGAGGCCGAGATCTGCTGGTCAATGAGATCGGGCCCTATACCGGCCAAGCAGTGATTGACCCCGGCACCAGCCTCATTGAGGTGAAAGCCGATGGCAATTGGGTAATCACCATCAGCTGACTGGTCCGTTGACCTCAACCAACCTCTATCGCCAGTGGATATGAGTCTGCTCGCGAGGTTGCCGAGAACCCTCCTCCGAGATGACCAGAGCAAGGTTGAGCGCTTGAACACCGAGCTACGCCTGATTGGTCGTTCCACAGAACAACCAAGGTCATACCACGATCATGCTCAGCTCGCTGAGGCCAGTCTCACGTCATAGTGAATCGTGAGGTCAAGAGCCTCAGCAATTTCCACCAAGCGGGCAAAGCTCACACCCGCGTAGTCACTGGCCTCGTAACGCTGAACTGCTTGTTCAGCAAGACCCAACCGCTCGGCCAACTCGCGCTGAGTCAACCCTCGGGCTATTCGAGCACGAATCAGTGAAGTCGGAAACTCACTGATCCCCGTCGCCTCAATCAACGTCGCATCATTCAACGCGTCATAGTCCGACAACTCAGCTTCAAAGTCACCCAGCGTCCCAAGCAGTGCTCCGAGTTGCATCTGGCGCATCTCCGGCGCCAAGCCCGCCGAGAGTGGGGCTTGTTCAAGCTCACTAATCGCCACACGGACCTCATCAGCCTTACTGCGCGTGATCTTGTACTGCCGTTCATTCTTAATCATGACTCAAACTCCTCGGTTTCCAGATCGACAACAACGATTCCCTTGACCCGCCCATCACGGTCCTGTTGGAAGAACTCCACGAAATAGGCCCCCGACCCAGCTTCGACGATGTTGGGGAAGAACTCACACCCAAACTCAGACTTCTGCGCTGGCCGTCCAGGCGAGAGATCAAGCAACGCCGAGTGCAGCAGATCTCGCTCCACGCCGACCGGGTCATAGCAGCCATCAATATCTCCCGGGTGAGCTTTGGAAGTAACGAAACTCCCATCAATCCAAGCCCGCCGACAACCAGCCGCTCTCAGCGATACCAATGCTCGATGGCAACCATCCAACAAATGTCTGCGCCAATCGGACGTCCCAAAGGCAGCTTCGATTTCGTTCCATGGCGCGGGCCACTCCCCTGGGGGCAGTCGACCATCCACGAGATCAGGAATCATCAACACAACATAACAGTTGTGTTAGCTATTGGGAAGGGTCAGATCTTCTTCAATGCTCTTGAGAGACCTGACATCCTGGCAACTATGGGCGAGGTGACCCCGCCCTCAGATACGAATCAATCATGACCGCTCTAGCCGTTGTCTCGACGCTGCCCGAGAGCACTTCCACTGGCAAGCAGTAACAATGGGAGGAGAATGAATGACAGATTCAAAGGCATCAGCCAGCCAGTGCCATCAGTCGACATCGGGGACGTTTCACGCGTCCTGCAGCGCGATTTCCCCAGTCACATTCTCAAGGCCGCACAGGGTGAGCTTGATGCTCTGACCGACACAACTGCCCGAACCGCGATTGCTGTGCTCAAACTTGCCAATGGCTCTTTGGACCGACTTCGTGAGGCCGTCCAATTATCCAACAAGGATGTCCGGGATGTGATCTCAAACGCCGAGTACTCGCGTTTCGTTTCGCTGAGCGCCCCCACCAACAGCGAGCGTTCATCCGCCATCAACGCAGACTGGGCTGAGTACTCAACCTGGCTCCAGGCCAAGGCTCCTTCGACCACCAGTCTCAACTCGCTGCCTAAGCGTCCGTTCCGACGGGGCATTTGCGATGGTGATGATGTCTGGCCACTCAGCCTCAACGACGATGAACTGCTCCTCATCGCTGGCATCGATGCCGAGACGAAGAGGCTTGAGGGCGAGCCGCCAGCAGTGCTTCGAGTGAGTCTTGGGGGTACGCCGGTGTACTCACTCGCCGAGCGGGTCCGTCACTGGCAGGGTCTAGTTGAAGACACCGAGACGGCGAACAGTCTTCATCCTGGCGAATACATGACCGAACTCAACTGCCGGGATCTTGTCGAGTCGAACTTCGCATCGTTTCCAAAAGACCTGCGCGGGAAGCTCTTGGCTGAGCTTTTGGACCCGCTTGATGAGCGGTTCAAACTCACAACACTCGATGATGGCGGCGTGGCCCTCGCACGAGAAGTCAAACTCGACGATGCCAGCATCCGTTCATGGCGGTGGGCTCGAAGGCCAATCACTCTCGGCAAACTGTGGGATCAGAATAACCGGTGAGCCAACTACGCCAAGCACTGCGGTTCCCCAGGTGGCGGGCCACGACCAAGTCGAACTGCTACGTGGTTGATCGGCTCGGCGATGTCCTTGCTATCCAGATCACCGCACGGATCTACTTGACGCCAGTCGCTCAACCCACGTCACATTCGTGATGCTGTCTATCGACAGCAACCGAGCAATGCCCTGACCACCACCCGTGAGTTATCCACAGCATCGGAAACGCACGGGAGCCCGACATCATCTGCAGAGTGAATCTGGCCATCGAGTGCCTCACGCAGCAACCGCAGGCCACGCAACCGCCCAGAACCTGGCACTACTTTTCTGCCATCATCTCGTGGACAAACGCTTGCAGGTTCCGTTTCCGGAACCTGCGACGACCAATTTCACCTACTCGAGCAACCCAGCGAGGATCCGGCTGCCACGTGAGCCAAAACCTCGAGGCAGTGAGCCGTAGCCGGAGGATTTCAGGGTCGCCTCCTTAGCTGTCGTTGCGAGTTATCCACAAACGACCAATACTTCGGCTTCCACCCACGGCAACCACTGAATTGCCGCAGATCACTCCAGCTTGACCGACCATGTGGTCGGTCGAACCACATCACCAAACTCAGTGGGAACAATCGGCGGAAACTGACTCCTGATGTAGCTGGAACGCCTCACGTGAAAAGCCCTGTTCCCCGAAGCCTGCACGAGCGCATCGCCAGCACCCTCTCCCCTTCCCGTCCCAAGAGGTGGCTTAACAATCACAACCTTCTTCCCGAGACCAACCACCTCCCGAACCGCGGGCGTCAGGTCAGTGTCCCTAGTCATGAGGAACAGCGTGTCGATCTCGTTGTTCACGCTCCGGCGGAACATGGCCAGCGCCAGAGCCACATCGGACTCTTTCTCCTGTTGCCGCTTCCAACGATTCCCACACTCTGCGCATTTCGTTGGCCTTCGCTCCATCTTGCCAAAGTGAGCAGTCACCAAATCGCACGTACCCAGGGCCTTCATGTATGCCTCTTGGCGTCTACGACTGTCATGAAGGCCTGACCAGGCCGTTAAGTAGTCGACCGACACAAGTTCCTGGCTGGGCATCAGGATGTCCTCGAACAGCGACTGGTAGTTCAGCCAGAGATATTGCCGCCATTGTTTTCGTATCATCCCGTAGTACACGTTGTACCCGTCGATGAAGACGCCAACCCGCTCAGTCATTCAATCAGGCTAAGCAGCAACCATCCCGATTGCTGGACACCGGCCGATTGGCTATGATGAAGAAATACCACACTGCATCTTGAGGATGCAGAACCAGCACCCGCCGTTGCTTGCAACGGCGGGTTTGCTTCTTTTAGACCCCCGCTCAAGACAACGGCGACCTAGCTTCCCTCGCCAAGTACCCGGTCGATCATCGTGTTCGACGCCACCTCATCACCCGTCAAGGCACCAGCGCAGTCAGTCGGAGTTAGTGGAGGCCGCAGAGCGCCTACTCGACTCCGCCAACCGAACGTGAGCGCTATGGGGATGGGTCAAGGTCACACAACTCTTGGCTCACCGCTGTGTTTGGTTGTCGACACCTCATCGTCGATCCAGACCGAGATCTCAACCTGATAGTCTTCGGACGACACATGCACATGATGGCCTGGGAACGGGGCTTCGAGCAGACCTGTGAGCGCGTCTCGCAGCTCGGCAGCCTCGGCCGTTGTCAGCCGAAGCTCAACAAGGTTCAGACGCTGTCCGTGATCAGGGTCCTGAATCTCCATAGAAGAAAGCTCCTCCGTTGTCTGACTGGCAGGGCTTGCCAGCCCCCAATTCGACTAGGTCAAGCGTGGAACTCAGACAGAAATCGTACGACTCGCCAGGGTACCGGTTCAACGAAGGTTGACCCATACACGCTTGACCTCCCCCGTCCTAGCGCTCACGGTGACGACGACGTCCCCCGCGGTGATCGGCCTTGGTCCATACACGGAAACTCAACAGGCCCCGCCTCACCTTGACCGGTTCCTCAAAGGGAAAGCCCCTCGCATCGCAAGCCTGCTCAGCGACCTCAAGCGCTTGTTGCCGGGAAATCACGTCAGCCTCCAAACAGGGGCCTCGTAGCCCAGGCAACCCGCCGAGCCCACTCCTGCCGTCTCCAAAGCTAGCGCACCCTGAGCCGCGAGCTGGCCCTGAGCGGGAACCCCAGGCGGCATCGATCTCGGAGATCGACTTGCTCGTCCCGTCAGCCATCAAGACTTCGGTGTCCCCAGAGAAAGAACGACTTGGGCACCGAGATAGAAGTCAGTCGCGCCACGGAGCCGAGGATTCGCGAGGATCTGTTGAAGCTCCCGATTCGCAGCTCGACGTCGAACGGGCCGAGAAATGACTCGTTGATAGGGCACGGTCGAGGTCCAAACCACCTAGGTCGAATCGAGTCCTTCCGCCGTTCCAGGTTGATTGGTAGAGCCACTGGACCCACCGGCCAACGACCTTGAGCGAACATCTTTCGCAACAAACCTGAGCGTGGCTGAAAGACTGCGCTCATCGACGTAGGGGGTCGTTCCGCTGGGAACAAACATTGCTAAGGCCTCGGACGCCTCATCGAACCAAGGTTCGTCTTGGAAGCACTCGACGACTATCCCTTCAATATCAGCAGCGAGAGCCTTCAAGAGACCGTCGCCACAGATAAACCGGTCGATGAGTTCGACGAGATCTTGCGAGTCCCGTTGGTTCATTTCGGCACCAGCACATTCACGATGTGGTTCCCGGTTTGAGCGTCAAGGACCGGGGTGAGTGCCATCGAATACTGCGACGGCCTATCGACCATCGGGTCATCACTCTCGACTCCATCCCACGTAGCACACCACCCGAGAGTAGGGCACCACAAAGCCGATGGCTGGGTATTCGTCGATTGGCTATGATGAAGGAATACCACACTGCATCTTGAGGATCCAGAACCAGCACCCCAGGACAACGGCTGCCTAGCTTCCCTCGCCAAGCACCCGGTCAATCATGGTGTTCGACGCCACCTCATCACCCGTCAACGCACCAACATAGGTTGACACCAGCACCTCCACTGAATGCCCCAACCTCCGGGCAGCCTCACCCAACGGCACCCCAGCACCCAACCACGTCGTCGCAGCAGCATGCCGACAGTCATACAACCGCAACGGCTCCTCACCAATCACTTTGAGTGCCCGATGCCAACTACGACCCCAATTCGACGCCGTCGGCATCCGACCATTCCTCGTCCGAAACAACAAATCCCCATCGACGAACTCGTGCTCATCGAGCCATGCCGTCAAAGCAGCTACCAACACGGGCGGGATCGGCACGTCTCTGGGACCGGTCTTCGGCTCCCCCGACTCATCGAACGAGATGTCGGCTTCGGTCACCGCCATTGAACCCCAACCGGTTTCTGGCAACGTCAAGGCTCGCTTCCGGAGCATCACCACCTCCGAAGGACGCAACCCTCCGTAATACAACACCGACGTCATCAACCGATACGTCCTACTCGCAGGCTGATGTGTTTCCATCGCCGCTAACGCCTTAGCCATCGTCACCGGATCCGGCAACAACTTCACATCCACACTCTTCTTCACTTTGCGGATCTTGCGGTTGTTGGCACCCCGTACTGGTGGTGGCCAAGGATCAGACTCCAACAGCTCCAAATCCACTGCCCGACGAACACACGAGTGAGCAACCGTCCGATACTTACTCGCCGTCCCCGCCCCCAAAGGCTGACCATTCACCCCGAGACCCAGGTCCTGTTCGGCCCCAGCCAAAGCCCGACGGTTCAGATTACCCAACCGCCAACACCACCGATCCATCCAATCCTCAAAGCCCTCATCCAACTCAGCATCCGGCCGCAAAGCCTTGATCAGGTACTGGCGCAAACCATGCGGCTCCGGCGCCTTCTCCCCAACCACCAACGGCACGAACCGCGACAAAGCTTGCACCGCCGAATCCCGCGTCCTTGGCTGCCACTCCGGCCACTGCTCCGCCAACCAACGCCTCACCCAAACATGAAACCCAATATCCGCCGCCGCAACCGACCACGACACAGGTTCACCACCAGCCGCATCAAACGGCAAACCATCACGCTGCGCCACCAACAAACGCGACCGATAATGATCGGCTTCCTGCCGAGTCCGGAAACCACGCTGGAACTTCTTGACCGCCACCTTCCAACGCACAATCCACGGCCGGGCATAACGTGTGTTGGCTCGCCGGTCCTGCACACCCCAGATCACCACGTCCGGTCGTTGACCCAAATGTGTACTCACAACCCTGCCCGCCTCCCTAAACAAGTCCCGATCTGTGGGTACTGTGTGGGTACAACCCTAACACCAGAATGATCGCAGGATCCTAACCAGGGTTTATAGAGAGTTAGTCACATGGTTTCCTAAACCATGTGCGGCAGTTCGATTCTGCCCGGGGGCACAAGTCGATTTAGCGCTTAGCGATGTCAATATCGATGAGGGCAGTCAGACAGACAAGGTCTTCTTCCAGGCCTTGCCAGCCTTGCGTCCTGTTCCAATCGACGCCGCTCCGGTGAATTGGTCGTAGTAGGTCGGCAGCTTGGTGTTTTGAGGCTGAACGAACGAGATCCGGTATTTCTGACCCTCTGCCACAAATGTGCATCCGCCGGAGAACTGATAGGCCGGGAACTTTACATCCGAGACCTCCGCTACCTGAACCGAGAAGGCAGGCACTGGTTGGTCATCATCGTTGAACCTACTCAGGGTGACGTAGCCACCCTCATGGCTTAGTAGGGCCGGATCGCTTCCTGTGACTCCGGACAGAATCCAAACCTTGCTCTTAGTTTGATCGCTCACGTGTTTCCCTCCACGTCTATAAAGAACCCGCCCCAGGCTTGGGCCAGTCCGTGACTACGACGCTTCTTCGAGCGACTGACGACAACCTAGCTGAACCTCGATCGACTTGTCAGCTCGACCCCCTGGATCACTTGGACGCTCATCATTCCTAGAGTTGTCCCCTCTCGCACCATGCCTTCTCAAACCAACACTTAGCATCGCTTCTGGCTTGTGCGGGAACGGAAGTCTTGAACTAGCCTGCCGCAAGCGGGACAGGGAGGACCGGTCCTACTCAACAAACACCTCAGGAGCCCACTCACGATGAGTCCCGGAACTGCTGCACTCTCCTTTAATGACGTCGGAATGATATTTCCCGATGGCACCGAAGCGCTCCAAGGAGTCACGTTCGATGTTGCCCGCGGGGAGTTCGTCACGGTCGTCGGACCATCAGGTTGCGGCAAATCGACCTTGTTGAAGATTGCGTCAAAACTCATCGCTAACACCTCTGGGGAAGTCGACGTCGACCGCGACAGTCTTGGCTATACCTTCCAGGATGCCACTCTGCTTCCATGGCGCACGGTGAGAAAGAACGTTGAACTACTGCTGGAACTTCACGGGGTCCCCAAAGCAGAACGAGCAAGGCTGGCTCAAGAAGAGATCGACCTGGTCGGACTAGCTGGCTTTGAGGACCACTACCCAAAGCGCCTTTCTGGTGGCATGAAAATGCGGGTCTCACTTGCTCGCTCGCTGGCGCTGAAGCCCAAAGTGTTCATGTTCGATGAACCATTCGGAGCCCTCGACGAGATCACTCGCGAGCGTCTGAACACCGAGCTCCTGGACCTTTTCACCACCGAAGGGTTCGCCGGTCTCTTCATCACCCACTCAATCCAAGAAGCGGTCTTCATGTCAACCCGGGTGCTCGTTATGTCCGCTCGTCCGGGTCGCATCGTCTCGGAATTCGATATCCCATTCGATTATCCAAGACACGATGATCTTCGCTACACCCCCGAGTTCGCTCTGTTAGCGGGTCAGATCTCGGAAGAACTCCGGGCAAACAGCGAATCGGTACCTCTGTGAGTTCGGTGATGAAAACAGGCTCATCCCGATGGAGCCGGATGCTTTACGCGGCCTATCCACCACTGCTGGTCGCCCTCGGCGTCATCGGGATCTGGTACGCCATCTCCGAGTTCGCACTCACTGAAGGCCAGAGCTTCCTGCTTCCCCCTCCCCACGAGGTCATCAGTTCAGGGTTCTTTGACTCAGGCCACCTCTCGGAGTTGATGGAGGGGCTTCTCGCTACCACCATCGTGACTCTGTTCGGCCTATCCATATCAGCCGTGCTCGGCATGACTGTCGCCATCCTGATGGCCCAGTTTCGATGGGTTGAATCAACAGTTTTTCCCTACGCCATCATCGTGCAGGCAACACCGATCATTGCCATCGTCCCGCTCATCGGGGTTTGGATGGGATTCAGCTTCAGCGCTCGGGTGTTGGTGGTCGTCATCATCTCCATTTTCCCGATTATCACCAACACACTATTTGGGTTGAAGTCAGTCGAAAAGAATCAATCCAACTTGTTCGATCTCCACAGCGCAGGTGGCCTAACCAAGCTTCGGAAGCTCACCCTTCCTGCGGCAACCCCGGCTATCTTCACCGGCTTTCGGATCGCTTCGGGCTTGGGTGTAGTAGGAGCAATTGTCGGTGAGTTCTTCTTCAAGGGGGGCGAAGAGAAAGGAATTGGTCGACTCATTAGCCGCTATCAGAACCTGCTTCAAACCAAGCTTTTGATCGCCGCCATCATCATCTCTTCGATACTTGGAGTTGTCCTATTCCTCGGAGTGGGGGCGCTCGGCAACCGGCTGACCGCCGCCTGGCAGAATGAAGAACGCAGAACCTAGTATCACTCAGGCGCTCAGCGGATGGCACAACCAACAAGCGTCCAGTTGATAGTTCCTTCAAACTTGTACCTACCATTGTCAGCAGAACTAAACTTAAGTTGTTCAGAATCAACTGTCTTCGGGACCCTGGTGCGTACGCATTTGGTCCGAAGACGACAAAACAGGGGAGAGAAATTTCGATGAGCAGATCAAGATGGATGAGGATGTTGACAGTCGGCTTGGCCATGGGACTGCTGGCAGCAGCGTGTGGTGGCTCAAGTGACGATACGTCAAGCGAAACCACTGTCGCAGACGCGGGAGATGGTGGTGAGACAGCGGGTGCTGATGGTTCCCTTGTCGGGATCTGCCCAGACCCGCTGATCGTACAAACCGACTGGTTTCCTGAGCCTGAGCATGGCTATACCTACAACCTGATCGGTCCAGACGGAACCTTGGACGCAGACAACGGCATCTACTCCGGCCCGCTCTTGGACACGGGAATCACTCTCGAAGTTCGAGCTGGAGGACCATACATCGGCTTCTCGCCACCATCGGCCCAGTTCTACTCCGATGACAGCATCTTCATGGCCTACGTTGACACCGCAACCGCGATGGCAACCTCGGAGACCCTTCCGGTCACCGCCGTGTTCGCTCCATTCGAAGTTGGACCTCAGATTCTGATGTGGAACCCCGACGTGTTTAGCTTCGAGACATTCCAAGACATCGGCGACTCCGATGTCCCCGTTCTGTACTTCGAAGGTGGGGCATACATGACCTACCTCCTTGGTCAGGGCTTCCTCAAAGAATCCCAGATTGATGCATCCTATGACGGCTCACCTTCTCGGTTCTTGACCGAAGATGTGGTGCAGCAAGGTTTTGCTAGCAACGAACCTTGGAAGTACGAGAACCTGATTGAAGGCTGGTTGAAGCCAGTCGATTTCATGCTCATCCACGATTCTGGATTTGAGATCTATGAGGGCACGCTCTCGGTCAAGCCAGAATCAATCACCGAAGACGCAGCTTGTCTTGAAGCTGTTGTTCCATTGTTCCAGCAGTCACAGGTCGACTACATGAACGACCCAGAACCAATGAACATTCGACTTGATCAGATCATCGCTGACCTGGAGAGCTTCTGGACATCGACACCTGAGGGTGCCGCAGCAGGAACCCAGTCAATGAAAGATCTTGGCCTTGTCAGTGACGGCCCAGATTCGACCGTTGGCAATATGGATCAGGACCGCATCCAAGCCTTGATTGATGTACAACTGCCACTCCTTGCTGATCTCGGAATTGAGACCTTCCGTGAAGGACTCACGGCTGAGGACATCTCGACTAACCAGTTCATCGACATGAGTATCGGACTCGGTTACTAAAAAGCGCAGTACGCGAGATGGGTGGTCTCTTCAGTCGAAGAGGCCACCCATTTTCTTTCTCTTCACACCGGACGGACAAAGCAATGACCCAAGCAGGAACCATTGGCAAGAAGTCGACGGATAAGTCCCTTTCGTCAATGTCCCCATCCCGGTCAACTGTTTTTCGAACAAGAGTGCTGCCACCCTTTCTCTTTGCGTCCGCCCTCATTGGGCTGTGGTATCTGCTGACTGAAATCATCCCTGACCGGAAGAAACTCCTCCTCCCCGCTCCCCACGAAGTAATCCAGGACACAGTCTTTGACGCCGACGTTCGGGCAGAGCTCCTGAGCGGCCTGCTCACCACAGCCAAGGTCGCCCTCGTTGGCTTGGCCATCTCCATGGTTCTTGGTGTCAGCGCAGCAATCATCATGAATCTAGGTCATGGCATCGAGCGGGCATTCTTCCCATGGGCTGTTGTTCTGCAGACCCTGCCAACACTGGCACTGGTGCCCCTCATTGGCGTCTGGTTCGGGTTCGGATTCCAGAGCCGACTGATTGTCGTTGTCATGATTTCAATCTTCCCCATCATCACCAACTCACTATTCGGCCTCCAGTCATCGGACCGCTCGCATCACAATTTGTTCAAACTGGAGGGCGCTTCGCGGTCCAAAATCCTCTTCAAACTTGAGCTTCCAGCCGCGGTGCCCTCCATGTTCACGGGCTTTCGAATAGCCGCTGGCCTGTCGGTTATCGGCGCCATCGTCGCCGAGTTCTTCTTCGGTCGAGGCGAGAAGGGTCTTGGGAACCTGGTGAGCAAGTACCGTGGCTTGTCGGCGATGTCCGAGATGTACTTCACCGTGCTCTTGTCATCGTTCTTTGGCGTCATCGTGTTCTGGGGCTTCACTTATCTGTCCAAGGTTCTGATCAGCTCCTGGCATGAATCCGAAGAGGGCCCCTCCTAGGGACCTTCGCATCGGAGGCTGTCTGCTCGAACTGCATCGGCGCAAAACGTACTAGTCCGTCAGCTGCCCAAAACGGTTTCTGGCACCGACAGAGCATCGTATTGCGAGCTCCCCCGGTGCCAGAACGTGCGTAGGTTCCAGTGTGTTTGCTAGTGGTTAAAGGCCAATGCTCGCATCGATGAACTGGTTGGTCTGCACATCGGCAGGCGTAACGCCTTCCTTGGCACGATCATCCAAATCGTCACCGAGAATGTCGATCAGCGCCTGTGCACGAGCATCGTCAAAGTCACCGAGCGTGTCTGGTGTATGCGTGCCGTTTCCAACAAGTCCGTCAGCGAGCATCACGGCGGTACCCGCCTCGTTCAAGCCAAGCGGGGTCTTCCAGAAGCCAGCACCAAAGCCAGCCTCGTTGAAGTCAAAGATGATCTGATTGACCATTCCAGGATCGTTGACGTAGTCAATCTGAGCCTGCTGAACCATCGGGACGAAGACCTCAAGACAAGGAGTCAACTCTTCCAGCCGGTTAGTGGCAATGGAGACTGCTGAGGGGTACTTGTTCCAGCCAAGGTCAGCGACATAGACATAGTCAACATCCTTCTCCCACTGGCGACCATTCTCAAAGTCCCACACCTCATTGGAGGCATAACCCTGGTTCAGCCAAGCGCCACCATTGGTTACGAAGTTCTCGCTGTCACCAGCGTAGCCCTCAACGAATACGTCGGTCGGCACTCCGGCATCCACCAGGAACTTGCCGTAGGAACGGCTGGCGTTTCCAATATAGATCTTGCCATCACCGGTACCGGCGAAGGTTGTGAGATCTTCAACGGAACTGAATCCATCTGGATAGGTGGCCGGATCCCAGAACAAGATCTGTGGATCCTTGTCCAGTGGAGTCACAACAGCTAGTGCTGGGAATTGTTCAGAGAAGATGATGGCGTCATCGGTTCCCACATAAGCAAAGTGCGGAGTTAGGCCAGCCTTGGAGTTGCCGGTGTAGAGCGAGGAGAACGGTGCTTCACCATCACCCAAGCCCAGACCGCCACCGCCTTCGAGGATGATGAGGTCAACGCCGGTATCACCGATTGCTCCTTCGAAGCGACCTTCGGACCCGACGCCTGCGTCACCAATCATCTGGTAGAACGCGGCATGTTCGGTTTCGGCGAGCCAGTCCTTCTGTAGAACGAGAGGACTCGGGCAGACATCGGCAAGACCGGAGGCCATTGCTTCGCCCCCGTCGCCATCTGCGTCAGGCTCTTCGGCCACCGTCGTAGCTGCGGTCTCTTCGTCACCTGCGTCGGTGGTGTCATTGCTACCGGCACTGTCGCTGCCACCGCAGGCTGCGGCTACCAGCATCAAAGCCAATAGGGCCGCTAACGGCGTTTGACGTTTGAATTTGATCATTTGCTCTTGCTCCTTGGTGATGAACTGTTGATGGGAGAGATCTTGCTGAGCCTAGGTCAGAACGCCCCATCGACCCACTCAGATTTGTTAGCGCTGTGTTACATCTTGACTGTGCAACCCGATGGCCTAACCCTGCTCACCCGACTCGTGCCAGGAATTGAACAGTCGGGATCCGACCCAGTTGAAGACCAGATAGACCAAGACAGCGAAGCCGGCTGAGGCGAACAGGGCGGCGTACATCTGGGGGTATCGAAATTCGATCTTGCTGTTGATCAGCATCTGACCCAGACCACCGTCACCAGTTCGGAAGAACAGCTCGCCGACGATGGCGCCAATGACGGACAAGCCAGCCGAAATGCGGAATCCAGCGAAAAGAGAGGGCATGGCGCTAGGGATACCGACCTTTCTGAGGATGGTAAACGCACTGGCTCCCTTGAGTTTGAACACATCAACCAAACCCTGAGGCACTGACTTAAGTCCAAGCAAGAGAGTTGTAGGAATGGGGAAGAAGCTGATGATGAAAGCGACAACAATCTTGGGGACCAAGCCAAATCCAAAGAGCTGCTGCAAGAGCGGAGCTACTGCCAAGATCGGCACCGACTGGAGGGTGACCAAGAACGGATAGAAGGCTCGCTCAGCGATATTGAATTGGAACATGACAATTCCAATCAACATGCCGAGAAAGATCGAAGCGGCCAGACCATAGATCGCAATCTGAGAGGTGATCCAGAGCCGACCGGCAAGCTCGCCAAGTACTTCGGGATCGCCAATCCCATCATTCCAGTGTTCAGAAAGAGAGGGCAGCAAGAATCTCTTGGCTTCGATAAGACGAAGACGCGCCAGCAAATAGACGCCAACAAAGACGGCTCCAAGGATGACAGGCGGCCACCATCCAAGAACCTTGCGCAAGATGCCGGGACCCGTGTCTTCCCTCTTGAGCGAGGCCATCTCGGTGGCGATCTGGCCGACAGCGTCCCGGCTCGCCGGAGTCTGTGAGGCACTCATCGTGGACCTCCCTCACTGCTAGCCCGCAGACTTTCGGATACTTCTCCCGCCAACCTTGTGAACTCGGGGTCATAGCGCAAGCTGGTATCTCGGGGGTAGTCGAAGGGAATCTCGAAGTCGGCAACAATTCGACCGGGGCGAGCCGACATGACCAAAACCCTGGTCGAAAGGAAGATGGCTTCGTAGATGGAGTGGGTGATGAACAATCCGGCAAACCCTTCCTTGATGAAGAGATCGAGAAGTTCATCATTAAGGCGTTCACGAGTGATTTCGTCCAGGGCTCCGAACGGCTCATCAAACATGAAAACCTTGGGCTGAACCGCCAACGATCGGGCCAGCGAGACACGCATCTTCATGCCACCGGACAATCGCTTCGGGTAGTGCTCTTCGAACCCAGTCAGACCGACCAGGTCGATGTGCTCCTGAGCAATACGGCGACGCTCAACCTTGCTCGCTCCTTCGAGTTCCAGGAGAAGCTCTACATTGCGCATCACGCTTCTCCAGGGAAGCAGGGTGGCATCCTGAAAGGTGTAGCCAAGGCTTTGTCGATCAACTTCGACATCACCGCTCGTGTGCTCGATGAGACCAGAAGCCACCTTCAAGAGGGTGGACTTACCACAGCCGGAGGGGCCAACGACGGTGACAAACTCCCCCTTGTGAACATCAAAGCTCACATCCCGGAGAGCCTCAGTCCCATCAGGAAAGATCATTCCGAGATTCTTGAACGAAAGGCTGGGGGATGTAGAACGAGCTGAAGGTGAGGTCTCAGTTGCTGTCACGAGGGGAAATGTAGTTGGCCCTACTGTGCAAAATCCAGCCCGACTAAACATCCACTGGACATGGGCACGCCAACTGGCTGGATCATGTTTGCTCGGACGGTGGCGATGTCACGGCTTCTGGGTTCCAACTAGGAGCCCAGAACCGATAGTCCCAACAAAGAGTCCAACGATGGTTGGGAATGGGCTAACCAGCCCCCGAGACAACGTTAGGGTCAAACCAAGGGCCGGCGCCAAGAACATCAGGACCCAGAAACTTGCTCGTTGTCGGCCAGTCGTGACAACCGCTCTGGCCTGTTGGACTGCCTCAGTCCCGTACCACTCCTCGAGTCTCCCTCTTGAAGCAATCAGAACCAGGGCAATCACGAAGGCGACCGAGCCAAGGCTGTGGCCCAGCCATTGGAATACACCAGCAACTGTGACCTCACCTCGGATCGGCACCGACCCGAGAACTCGATCAAAACCGAGCCATTGAGCTCCCCATCGAGCTGGATGGGTGAAGCCATCAATGAAGATATGGCTTCCGGCTCCCACCGTGGCACTAATCAGCGTCACCAAGATCCGTGGACGTCGAGTCCCGAGCACCCGATACGAGCGAAGCCTGAACGGCCCGAAGTCCGGCAAGTGGGCGAATACTCCAGATGCTGCTCGCCAGCGAATCAAACCGGCAGAAAGAATCGCAATCGGCACAGCCCAGACTGCCAGACCTAGAGCGGTATGACTCTGCTGGTTTAACCATGGGCCCAGGGAATAGGCCAGGTCTGGGGTAGCTGCGCCAACGCACAAGGCTGTCCCATCTACCGCTCGGGGCCAACGAAGTTTCACCCCAAAAATCAGCCCCTGATGAGCGGGAAACGTGAGCGGCACTAGCTTGGCAGGCCGAGCAATCGGGCAATGATGTTCTTCTGGATCCCTGACGATCCGCCATAGATCACCCCGCCTACGGTGTCCCGCAGGCCCCGCTCAACCCCGTGTTCGGTCACATAGCCGCGGGCTCCGTGAACCCGAATCGCCGACAACGCCCCAGCCAGTGCCGCCTCGCTAGCCGACAGTTTGGCCAGTGCGGCCGCCATCATCGATGGCTCGCCTCGCTGTTGCAAAGCCGCAGCTTTGTACAACATGAGCCTGGCTGTCTCATGAGCAAACTTCATATCGGCAATCTCATGGGAGACACTTTGGAAGGATCCAATGGGGTGCCCGAATTGCTCTCGATCGTTGGCGTATTGGATGGTCTCAGCAATATGTCGTTCGAGCTGGCCGACCGAGCCGGCCAACAGAAACGCCCGCTCGGATTCCATGGCACTGGAGAAGATCGCCGCCCCCGAGCCTTCCCCTCCGACCCGGGCGCTCTCCGGGACCTCGCAGTTCTCGAAGGTGACGTCGGCGAACGGAGTGGTGCGCAACCCCATCTTTGGTCGGTTCGGCCCAACGGTGATACCCGGGGTGTTGATGTCGACCAGGAAACCGGTGATCCCCCAACGCCCAACTTCTGGGTTCGTAGTAGTGAACACCACGATCACGTCGCAGACCGGTGCCAGGGTGACAAAAGCCTTCGTGCCATTCAAGACATAGCCGTCGTCGGTCTTCGTGGCCTCCGTCTTGATGGCGAACGCGTCGGACCCCGCTTCATGCTCGGTGATAGCGAAGGCCCCGATTGATTCTCCCGAAGCCAGCTCCGGCAACCAGCGGCCCTTCTGCTCGGCCGATCCGAACTTCTCCAGGGTTGCTTGCATGGTCCAGATCTGGGCGCTCAGACCGAAAACGAGACCTGCATCTTCGCATCCGACCCCGAGTCCTTCGAAACGGAGCATGGCGGTGATCAAGTCCAGTTCTTGGCCACCAAGTTCCGCAGGAAGGACCGACCCCTGGATTCCCTGACCGGCACACCGAGTCCATCCTTCGCGCCAGAACTCACAATCTGCGTCACGTTGCACGAGCGCTGGATCACACAGATTCTCGCGGGCCCACTCAGCCACCGTTTCTTTCTCCGGGTGTTGGGCGTTCAGGATGGCTTCAAGCGCCGCCACTTCGGTGGTCCCGCCTATTGCCGCCTCGTTCGTGTTTGGCAAGAGATAACCTTCCATTTTGCTAGGGGACGTTCCGATGCAGAGGGCTCGGGATGTTGCTGTGGCTAAGGATGGGCTTTGTCGGAACCAGTAGCAAGTCTCGCTTCATTACTTTCTGTTGCGGCCCAGCGCGATCCGAACGGCCCTGCCATTCGCGATCAGGGAACGACAACAACCTGGGCCGAGGCTGTTGAGCACTCGGGACGCTTGGCGACCGCCCTCCTGCAAGCTGGTGTGCAACCCGGTGACCGAGTTGGCGTGCACTATCGCAAGTCGGCCGATTCATTTCTCGCCATGCATGCCGTTGTCCAACAAGGTGCAATTGCCGTCCCTTTGGACCCAACGGCATCGGGCAGCTATCTGGCATCGGTCATCGAGCAGACTGGGTGTCGGGTCATCCTCACCCATCCCCCATGCCAAGCCACGGTCCAAGAGTTGGTTGAAGTCGCCAACATCGATGCTGTGCTTGGCGTTCCCGACCTGTCCTTAACGTCGGACCATTCGACCCCACAACGGACAATCTCAAACCGATCAACAACTGAAGGTCCGAACCCAATGCGGTTCGTTGATCAGTCCACCATTGACGGATTGGATCCAACAGGAGCAATCGAGGTTGACCCCGAGCAACCTGCCTACATCATCACCACGTCTGGTTCGACGGGACGACCAAAAGGAATCTGCCACACCCACAACAGCGCCTTGGCCTATGTCCGGTTCAAGGAGTCGGCTTATGACTTTGGCCCGGGCGATCGAATCAGCGATATTGCGCCCAACCACTTCGACATCTCCACCCTTGCCCTCTGGGTAACCCCGTCTGTCGGTGCAACCAATATTGTTGTGCCCGAGCAATACCAGATGTTTCCTGCCAGCCTGGCCAAGCTCCTCGGTGACGAGCAGGTCTCGGTGTGGTACTCAGTCCCCTACCTCCTGACCCAGTTGCTGGATCGCGGAGGACTCGATGCTCTCGACCTCACAGCCATGCGTTGGATCCTCTTCGGCGGGGAAGTCTTCCCAACCCAGGCCTTGCGCAAGCTGATGGCCTTGCTACCAGACGCACAATTCAGCAATGTGTATGGACCGGCAGAAGTGAATGCTTGCACGGTGAATCACTTGTCCAGGCTCCCCGACAGTGAAAGCCCAATTCCCATCGGCAAACCACTGAACGACACCAGGGTTCGGGTGTTGGACGAGGACCAGAACCCCACCGCTGGCAAGGGCGAGATCTGGGTGACCTCCTCGACCATGATGATGGGGTACTGGGGACAACCCGCTCTCACAAGCAGATCAATCTGGCAGGATCCAGAGTCCAACGAGTCCTGGTATCGAACCGGCGACCTTGGTTGGTTCGATCAGAACGACGATCTAGTTTTTGCTGGTCGAGTAGATCACCAGGTCAAGGTCCGTGGCCATCGTGTCGAACTAGAAGCAATCGAGGCTGTGCTTGAAGACGCAGACGAGATCACGAATGCAATCTCCACGATCGCACGAGCCGACGACGGCTCTGATGTGGTGATATGCGGTCTTCGCCTTCGAGCAGACTCAACCCTTGATACCACCAAGCTTCGCCTCCACTGCGCCAAACGCCTCCCCACCTATGCCGTTCCCGCCTTCTTCTACCCCATCTCACCAAACCAAGAAGATGACAACACGACGGCTGACACTTCTCCCATGACCGGGAGTGGCAAGCTTGATCGCCGTGCGCTGCGGATAGATCTTCAGAAGCTCCATACCACCTCACAAAAGAACAAGACCATTGACTGATCACTCGCATGCCCAACCAGTCCAGGAACTCCTGACTTTCGTTCAAGACGAGGTCTGTCTCCATCCCATCGATCTTCAGCTTGAGACCGATCTGCTCCTCACCGGGGCAGTCGATTCGCTCGGTGTCATCCGGATCACGCAGTGGCTCGAGGATGAGTTCGACATCGAGGTCGATCCCATCGAGGTGACCTTGGAGAATTTTCGAACCGTTGGCCTGATCGTGGCGTATAGCAAGACAAAGGGTGCAGCCCTCTAGGGGCCCGGGAGATGAGCATGCGCAAGATCGAGCAAACGAGGCCAGGGGCCATTCGTCGTATTCTCGCTGCGCTTGGTGCCGCGCTCGTCGCCCTGATTTTCATACTTAGCGGCCCTGCCCCGGCGGGAGCCCACGCCGGTGATCAGTCCTACCTCTACCTGGACATCACCAAGACCTCAGTTAGCGGGCGGGTCGAGGCACCGCTTCGCGACCTCAACACTGCCCTCGGACTCGACGTCGACGGAACCGACGAGGAGGTCATCGCCGGATTGAACCAAAATTTGGATGTCATCCACGACTACCTGCGACAACATCTGACGATCGGGGCTGAAGGGATCGAGTGGGACATCACCTTTGACGGCGCCAACCTATTCTTCTCCGATCTACCCGAAGCCGACGACAACTACATCCTCTTCCCCTTCACCGCATCCGTTGATGTTGGCGAGGTTCCCCGTCAGCTGGACGTCGTGTTTGACCCCTTCTTTGATGAGATCGAAGGCCGAGACGCGCTTCTCCTCATCGGAAATGATTGGCAGGGCGGAGTCATCGAGAATGGTCACGACGTCCTCACCCGATTCGACGACGCAAGCCGCAGCCAACAAATCGACCTTGGCAACACCAGCACACTTCGCAACTTCGTTGAGAGCGGCAAGCTTGGTGTTAACCACATCCAAACCGGACCCGACCACATCCTCTTTGTCATTGTCCTGTTGCTTCCTTCGGTCCTCGTATTCACCACCCGTTGGGAACCAACGGCGACCTTCGGCTCATCGCTGTGGCGAGTACTCAAGATCGTCACCATGTTCACCCTGGCTCACACCATCACCTTCACCCTGGCCGGGCTGGAGATTCTCCCCCTTCCCTCCTCCCGAGTCATCGAGTCCATTATTGCCATCTCGATCGCGGCCGCTGCGGTGCACAACATCCGGCCAATTGCCGCCAACAAGGAGTGGCTCATCGCCTTTGCTTTTGGTCTCTTTCACGGCATGGGGTTTGCGTCACTTGTTTCGGGCCTCGACGTTGACCGCGGTACCCAGCTGATATCGCTTCTTGGCCGCAATGTCGGTATCGAGTTCGGACAATCTGTGGTCGTCCTCCTCTTGTTTCCTGGCTTGTTCATCTTGCGGCGGACTCGCTACTTCCGGGTCTTTTTCCTCGCTGTTTCGGGCCTGTTAACAATCGTGAGCTTAGGTTGGATGATCGAACGAGCATTCGAAGTTGATCTGAGTGTGAGCAAGATTGTGGACCCCCTGGTCGACTGGCCGCGGGTCTTGACCTATGTCGCCGCCTTTACTGCTGTTGTCGCCGTGCTGTACCGAGTCGAGCGTTCGAAAGGTCAGTTGCTTCCGGTCGTGTCCAACCCCAAGAACAGTGGCGGTTCTGAACAGAACTCATGACTAGCACCGTTCCTGTCAGTCTTCGTCTTGGTCGCCCGTTGGCGCCCATGCAGCGACCTCTCTGGATGTCTCAGCGCGCCCACCCCGACTCACCAATGCAGAACATGGCTTTGCTCACCCATATTGATGGCTTCGTTGACGCCAGCAGGCTTGGACAAGCATTTCAGATCGTCATCGAGAAGTCTGACGTGCTACAGACCAGGATTGTTGAAAGCGATGGTGTTCCTCTGGTTCATCTCGATGCCCGGCCCCAAGCCGTCGAGATTCTCACCATGGGCCGAGACGCAACCGAGGCTTGGGCCAGCCAACGTGTCGCTATCCCCCTTGATCTTTCGGTGCGCGGCTGGGACAGTGCTTTTCTCACCCATCCCGATGGAACCCTGACGTGGTATCTCAATCTTCACCACACCATTACTGATGCCACCGCGTCGGCTCTGATCTTCGCGGCAACAGCCGACATCTATATCGGCGAGGCTGCTGATTCAGCCGAGCCATCTCGGTTCGACTCGTTCTACCAATGGGCTCGCGCCCAGAACCCCCCAGGTTCTGCACCAACAAAACGCGTCGAGCGAGCTCTCAGTCATTGGAAGAAGCGAAGTGCCAATGAACCAGTAGCCCGGTTGTATCAGCCGGTTACGGCGCCATCTCCCGATGCTGCTCGCCTCAACCTTCCCCTCCACACTGACCTGCTTCAGCTGGCCCAGGAACGGTTGAGCGGCGACTACAAGATGCTCAGCGACGAGCTGGCCTGGTCGACCTTGCTAGTTACCGCCACCGCCATCTATCTTCATCAGGTCGCCGGCACTTCAAGGGTCTCAGTCGGCCTTCCGGTCCACAATCGAAGCTCACCCCAAGCGCGAAATCTGCTGGGCCCGGTCATGGAAGTCTTCCCTGTCGACGTTGAGGTCAGACCCGGCCAGACCTATCGCCAACTCCACAAAGCGGTGAGCCGGTCGGTCTTGCAATGCCTAGCCAATGCCTTACCGGGCACCGCTCCTGTTGCCGACTACGAAGCGATCGTCAACGTGATTCCTCGTGGCCAGGTCGGTTCTTTTGGAACGTTCAAGACATCGACTCGGTGGGTCCATTCCGGTGCTATCGATGCCGGACATCTGATTCGAGTCCAACTCACGGCCTATGAGCCACAAGATTCATCGGGCCCTGGCTCTTACACCGACGCTCCGCAAGCCCCTGAGCTGGCCCTGGACATCAACCGTGGGGCGGCCGACCAGGCCCAGACTGCACGTGCCCCGGGTCATTTTCTTTCCATCTTGCGATCGATGCTGAGTGACCCTGATCTCGCGACTGGCCATCCCATCTGCGGTGACGCCGAGCTTTCCCTCCTGCGAAGGTGGGAGACGGGGCCAGAGCGGGCCAACGACAACTCCCACGCACCCAACCAGCAGAATGTGATCGCCCTCCTCCGGTCTCGGTTACGCGACTCCAGTTCCATTGCGCTGAGTGTTCACCAAGCTGCTGGGACTACGGAACCGACGAACAACGGTCAGCAGACCGGTGCGTCACTCTGGGACCGCATCATTCTGACCGCAGCCTGGTTACAGACCCAAGGCGTCGCCACCGGTGAACGGGTTGGCATCAATATGGCCCGCAGCACCGACAGCGTTGTTGCCATCATGGCCACACTGGTTGCCGGTGGGTCCTTTGTGCCGCTTGACCCAAGCCAACCCGAGCCGCGTCTTCTTGGGCTAGCCGAGCAAGTCAACTGCCGCCTCGTCCTTCGCAAAATCCCATCCCTTACCGAGCTCCAAGACCAGAGTCTGCGCACCCAGGCTGAAACACTTGGCCACGGTAATTCGTTGCCGTCCCCCAGCGATGAGGCATATCTCATCTTCACCTCGGGCTCGACCGGCGAACCAAAAGCAGTCCCGGTCACTCACCAAGGGCTGGCCGACTACCTGGACTTCGCGGTCACCGACTACCTGAACTCCGACTTGGCCGCCAGCCCACCAGTCATCCCGCTCTTTAGCGCGCTGAGTTTTGACCTGACGATCACCAGCCTCTTCCTACCGCTGATCTCGGGCGGCGAGATGCTCATCATTCCCCAAGACGGAACACCCGGGTTAGCGGCCATAGCGGAAGAAACCCGCATCACCTGGTGCAAGGCAACTCCTTCCCACCTTGAGGTTCTGCTGCGCTTACTCAGTCCCGAGCACAGCCTGAACACCCTGGTGGTTGGCGGCGAAGCCTTCAGTCCCGGCCTGGCCCGACGCCTCTTCAGCCAATTACCCGGCATCCGACTCTTCAACGAGTACGGGCCAACTGAAGCCGTCGTTGGCTGCATGATCCACGAGCTGGACGCGAGCAATCTAGATGACTTCGACGAGGTACCAATCGGCGTACCTGCGCCCGGCGTCGCCCTGCGAGTCGTCGGCCCTCAGTTGCAGCGCGTCCCGATCGGGTCAGCCGGCGAGCTTTGCATCTCCCTTCGCGGCCTGACCTCGGGCTATTTGGCGAATGAGGAAGACACCCTTGCCGCGAACGCCGAGGGGTCTGATCAACCAGGCAGACAAGCGGGTCCGTTTGTCCTGATCGAGGGCCAACGTTTCTACCGATCCGGGGACCTTGTTCGCCTAGCAACGCCTTCTTCGTTGGTTTTCCTTGGCCGCATCGACGAGCAGGTCAAGGTCGGCGGAATCCGACTGGAACCGACCGAGGTCGAAGAAGCCCTCACCGCTCACCCCGCAATCCGCCGGGCTGCGGTCAGGCTGTGGTCACCAACCGCGACGAAGCCAAAGACTCGCTGCCGACGTTGCGGCCTGGCCTCCAATGTCCCGGGCATCACCCTTGATAGTGACGGCGTCTGCAACACGTGTCACGACTATGACCGGGTCGCACCCCAAGCCGAAGCCTGGTTCCGAACAACACAAGACCTTCAAGCCAAGCTGGCGGAAGCTCAGGCCAAGCGCACCGGCCCCTATGACTGTCTCCATCTGTTGAGCGGAGGTAAGGATTCAACCTACGCCCTCTACCAGCTGGTTGAGCTTGGATTCCGCCCATACGTACTCACTCTCGACAACGGATACATCTCCGAAGGTGCGCTGGACAATGTGCGTCGCTCGATGACCGACCTCGGTCTGGATGGCGAGTTCGCAACGACAGACGCGATGAACGAAATTTTTCGAGACAGCCTGGAACGTCACTCCAATGTTTGTCACGGCTGCTACAAGACGATCTACACCCTGGCCACCAATCGGGCAGTCGAGCTTGGCATCCCCATGATCATCACCGGCCTTTCTCGGGGACAACTGTTTGAGACCAGGCTCATCCCTCAACAGTTCGCCCCTGAAAAGTTCGACTCGGATGCCATTGATCGAGCCGTCGTCGAGGCTCGCAAGATCTATCACCGGCTGGACGACGGGCCCAACCGCCTGCTCGACAACGACATCTTCCAGACCGACGACGTCTTTGACCAGATCGAGTACCTGGACTTCTATCGCTATGTGGATGTCGAACTGGCCGACATGCTCAGCTACCTGGACACGCAAGCCCCTTGGGTACGGCCATCGGACACCGGCCGATCAACAAACTGCCTTATCAATGCCGCTGGCATTCACACCCACCTCACCGAACAGGGTTATCACAACTACGCCCTCCCCTACGCCTGGGATGTTCGCCTGGGTCACAAGACTCGCCACGAAGCCATTGATGAGCTGGATGACCAACTGGACCTTGATGATGTCAGTCGAATGCTGGCCGAGCTGGACTATCAACCTCAACCCCGCCAAACTCTGACCGCGTGGCTCGTACTGGAAGATGGTCTGAATCAAGGTTCGAGTGATCAGCACAATCCAACGCCAGCCGAACTGCGAGCCTTCTTGTCCGGGGTTCTACCTCGATACGCCATTCCTGCTGCCTTCGTAAATGTCCAGGAACTGCCACTCACCTCCAACGGCAAGCTCAACGTCTCGGTGCTTCCTGACCCCGAGCGGGTGCACCGATCCGGGGCTTCCCTCCAGATCGCGCCCGAATCCGAGCTTGAGCGAACGATTGTGGCCATCTGGGAACGAGTACTTCGCACCGAACCAATCAGCACCGACGACGACTTCTTTGCCCTTGGCGGAGACTCGCTCGCTGCCCTAGAAATGATGTCCAGCCTGAGCGAGGCCATCAATCAAGACCTCGCCGATGATCTCGCCTTTCATCACTCAACACCACAGGCACTAGCCGTAGCCATCGACGAAACGGCCGCCTCCAGGCACGACTCGCAGCAGGAAATCGAACCCGAGCAAGAGTGGACAGATTCAAACCCTCCGCCCCTGTCCGAGGGCGAGCTAGCCATCTTGTATGAACAGTCGCTCCGACCAAGCAGCACCATGTACAACATCGGCCGTCTCTACCAGGTGTCGGCTGACGTCAACGCCGAGGACTTCGAGCGGGCTGTCCGGTCCATTGCTGCCAAGCATGTCCCGCTGAGCTGGAGCTATGGGTCACCTCGTCGACAACTGGGAGCCGCGGCGGTGGCTGTGAGCGTCGGCAGCCACCCGATCGACAAAGGGGACGAGCTAGGCGACCAGATCAACCGCATTCACCGGGCTCCGTTCGACTTGGAGAACGGGCCGCTACTGCGTTGCCTGGTCCAGCCAATCACAGACGGCTCAACCACCATTGTTCTGGCCTGCCACCATGTCTCTGGTGACGCACAAAGCTTCACTCTGATCTGGGATGAGCTGGACAAGGCCCCGCTGAACCCCGATTCTCTCAATGAGGCTCACACAGATCTCGACTACCCAACCCTGACCCAGCAACAGAGCAAGGCTCTCACCGAACAAGACCAGGCTCACTGGTCCTTATCACCAGATTCACCCGAACCCGCACGGCTAGCCGTCCCAGCACCTGGTCAGCCGGGACCGGACGGCTTCATCACCATCAAGGCCAGCACGAGTCCTCAGCTCCTGCGAGCCCGTGCCGGGTCTACCGGATTCGCCACCTCGCTGGCAGGCTTGGCCGCCACCCTTCGCCGCTATAGCGACGGCGACCATGTCCAGCTCGGTGTCATCACATCCAGCCGACCTGCTCAGACTTCATTGGTGGGCTACTTCCTGAACACCTTGCCCATTGTTCTTGACTGCAATCCGGCTGCTACTGCTTTGGACCTCATGGCTCGGGCTGGCGCTCAGGCAGCCAAGGCCCTCAGGCATCGAACCTACCCCTACGCCCGCATTGTCGCCGATCGGCGAACATCCCATCCCCAACGCGCCCCGCTTTCGGTTCTCTTGGCTTATGACGAGCTGCGGCCAATTCGCTTGCATGACGAGCCTGTCCGCTACCAGGTTCTGAGCAATGGCACAGCGGTCGCTGACGTCACCTTCTTTGTTGAAGTCCACGAAGACCGAGTTGATCTCAGTCTCGAATTTCGCGGGGCGGTTATGGGCGAAGAAATGGCTCGACAACTCCTCGACGATCTGGACGCCATGTTGTCAGCCCTTGTCGCCACCCCAGCCCAACCACTTGGCGACATCGCTCTTCCCTCATCAGGGGCAGCCATCATGACTGGTGCCGCTGTCCCAGCGAAGACGGCCGGGCTGACCCTACTCCCCCAGATTCTGGCCAACGTCGAATCCCGAGCAGACGTGCCAGCTGTCGTTTGTGGCCCGGACACCATGTCATGGGCGCAACTCGGTCGGCGCTCATCCGCCATTGCTTCAGAACTGCAACAAGCCGGTGTGGTCGCTGGTGACCAGGTCTTGCTCTGCTTGCACCGGTCCACTGATCTGATCGCCACCATTCTCGGCATCCTGCGGATCGGTGCCGTCTACGTCCCGATCGACCCGGACTATCCCGTGGCCCGAATCCGCCGGATCGCAGAACAGTCACCGGCAGCGCACGCCATTGTTGAAGTCGATTCCGATCTGAGGTTCGGCCCCAACGTGAGGAATCTGATTCTTCACCCAGGGACTACCACTGAGCTGAGCGACACGGCTCTGCTGCATGATGTCTTGGACGCCAAGCTGGCCTACGTCATCTTCACCTCGGGATCAACCGGGCAACCTCGGGGAGTGCCCGTCAGTCACGCCAACCTTGCCGCCAGTACCCGGGCCAGGTCCCAGTTCTACGCGGCTGACCCCAGCCGGTTCTTGCTGCTTTCCAGTGTGTCCTTCGACTCCAGCATCGTTGGGATCTTCTGGCCCCTTCTCACTGGACAGACCATCATCTTGCCGACCGATGTCCAGGTTCATGATCCCGATGCGATTCTTGATCTGTTTCGAACCGCTGGCGTCAGCCACACCCTCATGGTTCCAACCCTCTACCGAGCGTTACTGGATCGGGCAGCTAGCCGATCCGGGGCCAGCACTGGCACCAGGTGGCCAAAACAGGTCATCGTCGCCGGAGAAGCGTGCCCGGCCACAGTGCCTGAACTCCACTTCCGACACCACCCAGAGACGAGGCTCACGAACGAGTACGGCCCAACAGAAGCGACTGTTTGGGCCACGGCCCATCACTTCCAGTCGGATGAGACCGAGGTTCCAATCGGGACGCCCATCCCTGGTTCGTGGCTCAGCATTGTTGACCAGCACGGCGACCCTCGCCCAAGGGGAGTTGCTGGCGAGCTCATCGTTGGTGGAAGTGGTGTAGTCGACGGCTACTTGAACGACCCAGAAGCAACCAGAACCCGTTTGGGGAAGGTTGGCTATGGGCCATTCTTCCGAACCGGGGACCGAGCGGTCATCAAGGACGACAAGGTCTTCTTCTTGGGTCGTTTGGACGACCAGCTCAACGTGTCCGGCAACCGGATCGAACCAGGCGACATCGAACAGGTCATTCTTGCCGAGCCGACAGTTGGTGCCGTTATCGTGACCACGGCCGATCCTCGCCAACTGAGCGAATTGCTGGAAACAGCGACTCCGCAAGGTCTACGCCAAGCCATGTTGATCGCTGCCGCCGACGATGATCCCGCGGCGAAGCTCCTGGAGTCCCTGAAAGCCGAGACACCAGCAAACCAGCAAGGACAAGCTAGGAAGAGCAACCCTGCTGCTGACCTCCGTCTGGTCGCCCACCTCGAAGCGAGCGGCGAAGACCCAGTCAACCTCCAGGCCGTTCACGACCTCGTTCAGGCCGAGCTACCTCCTCTACTTCGACCAACCCACTGGGGTATCCAGGCTGAACTGCCCCGCTCACCCAACGGCAAGCTTGATCGAGCAGCAGCCAAACTCTTGAAACTGGGTCCATCAGGATCTGGACAGATCTCTAATCAGCCGTCACGCAAGACGGAGCGACGGCCCGATCACCAGACGTCGTCTGAGCACATCCCCCGACTCCAACAACTCTTTGCCCGAGCACTGCGTCTGGATCAGGTTGAAGAAGATCAATCGTTCTTCGATCTCGGTGGACACTCCCTGCTGGCGATGGAATTGCTGTTGAGCTTGGAGCAGGAATATCAGACTGACCTCACCGTCACCACCCTGTATGAAAACCCAACTCCTCAAGCTCTGGCCGGAGTTCTCGAGTCTTCGCTCGTCACATCAACAAGCTCGGCCCGCCCTTCGACCGGTCACCCTGATCAGCCCGCCAAGCCTCGCTACCTGGTTCCCATCCAGCCCTTGGGATCCAAACCACCAATCTTCGGCGTGCACGTCCTAGGTCAGAACGGCAAGCACTATCGACCGCTGGCTGCCGAACTTGGTGACGAGCAACCCCTCTACGGACTAGGGCTACCCGGCCTTGTTCTCGATACCAGCGGCCCAACCGATGTTGTTGCCATCGCTGCCCGCTATGCCGAGGAGATCATGCTGTGCAGCCCCGAGGGGCCTGTCACGCTGGCTGCGGTTTCCTTGGGCAGCGTTGTTGCCTACGAACTCGCAGCACAACTGCAACGACTCGGTCGCGAGGTTGCCCTTTTGGTTTTCTTCGATGCGGCTGGCCCGAATGCTCAAGCTGTCACCCCGTCCCGGCTGGACCGACTGGACCTGCATTTGGAGGAGTACCGAGCGAATCGATCCAGTTATGTGAGAGCCCGACTCGCCAGTTTCCAAGAAAAGTCGGGCAGGAATGTAGAACGGGTCAACTTGTGGAGCCGGAAGCGGCTCGGCCTCGACCTCAGTGAGGATCTCCGGATTCGCCAATTCATTGAAGACAACTGGGCTTCGCAGTTCGCCTACGACTTCGCCCCCTGCTCGGTACCAATCCTGGTCTTTCAAGCGACTGATGACCAGTTCTTGCCCAGCTTGGCTGAGCACGGCTTGGGATGGTCCGAGGTGGCTGCGGGCGGCGTCACGGTCGAACCCGTTCCCGGCGGCCATCTCTCAATGCTCACCAATCCCCATGTCTCCCTCGTTGCCAGCACGCTGGACGAGGCCCAAACCGAAGCCCTCGATGCCCTAATCACGAACCGACACGAGGTCGAGCCCGAGACAGAACTGTCGACCACAAGCTTGCACGACGTTTCTCGGCAGCTTCAACAGCGACTCAACCAGGGCGACCTGGCCGTCGCCATCAACCAGCTACGAAGCGACGCTTCGCTCAGTCCAGCCTCAGCGGACCTGGTCGAACGATGCCATCAGACCATGCAAGCAATCGCCAACCAAGCGACTCGGCGGGGCGAAGAAGCTCTTGCCCAGCTGGCCATTTCTGGCGTCGGCGCTCGACAAGATCCTCAGCCTCCACTCATGCAACATGCGTCAATGAGTCTCTCTCTTATTCATGAGTCTGGGCAGTCCAGCAATCAGCTCAGGCAACGAGTTCTACGTTCAATTGAGGCGCTCCGGGTTCTGGGATATGAACCCCAAGATCCAATGAGTCCCGGCGCATGGCAAGCCTTCTTGCGCAGCAACCAGGCTTGCATCTTGATTCGGATCGATGAGTCGACCACCCGACTTCGTCTGGTTTGGGGTGGCGAACCAGCAGTCCACAATTCCTCGGGGCGTTACCTGACTCCGACCCGTGCCGATCTCACATCAGTCGATCTCCCGAGCTGGGCCTGGCCGCTCTATCGGGGCATCCGACCGCTTCGACTGCTCGATGACCGACGCAAAGGCAGGGCAGCCGGAGGTGACTTGGGTGTCTTCCTCGGTACGCCCGCCGCGATGATCAACAGTATTCTGACCCTGGCCTCACCAACGGAAAACGACGTCATGCTCGATCTTGGTTGCGGCGACGGACGAGTCCTGATCGAGGCAGTCCGCAGCTTCGATTGTGAGGCCGTCGGCGTCGAGCAAGACCCTGCTCTGGCCGCTACCGCCAGAGCCCGGGTGGCCGAGGCTGGCTTGTCCGACCGAATCAGAATAATCCAAGGAGACGCAAACGAAGTCGGGCTGTGTGACGCAACCCTCGTCTTCGTGTTCCTTCCAGCGGACATCGCAGCGTCCCTGCTTCCAACAATCCTCGACCAACTGCCAGTGGGCGGGCGAGTGCTCGCCCATGAACAACTTGCCGCAACCTGGCCAATCCAGCCGGACCAAAGTCAGCTCATGACCGACGGTGGGCTGAGTGTTGCTTACCTCTGGCACAAGCGAAGTGTAGGAAAGCAAGTCCGATGACCAGCAGCGTCGTAGGCCGGGAGACTGGAGCTCTGCGACGTTTCCTGGGGTCTGACTCTGTCGGCGACCTTGCTGCTGTAGTTGGGCTTTTCGGAGTCTTTCTGATTCTGGACCGCTTGACCAGACAACTAACAACACTCTCTGATCATTCACTGCACCAGCCCGTGCTGAGCCTGTCTGCGTTCTGGCAACGACCGTTTCTGGCCAGCGCACTAATCGTCTCCGTAGCCGTCGGGCTTCGCGTCAGCGGACAGCGCGTGTTGAGCAATTGGGCCGTGCTGGACAACGGCAAGAACTTGCAGCTACTTGCCGCTCCACTCATTGTCTATCTCGCCTGGCAAAACTCGCTCTACTCATACAACTTCGTACTGGGACAAACCCATCTCGCTGATCGGATCGTGGTTGTAGTCCTGGCCATTCTTGCGCTTGCTCGGCCCGCGTTCCTACTCCCCTTCGCTATGCAGACCCGCCTCGTCGTTGGCCAGTTCGACTTCCCTTTTGGGACCAAAGCAACGGCAAATATCAGCGGACTCCTCATTCTCTCCCTACTGGCAATCGGCGCAGGCCATCTGGTGTACGTGGCAACCGGGCGGGCCGACACCTCAGCAGTCCTTCTCCTCTTGAGCGCCGCGGTGGCTAGTCACTTCTATTTGCCGGGCAAGTCAAAGCTTGCTCTCGACTGGCTTGAGCTCAACGACATCTCTGATCTTCCCCTGAGCAGTTACACCGCTGGCTGGCAGGGCCACGGTGACGGGGACTGGTCGCGGTCAATGTCGAGCCTGGCTCAAGCTGGAGGCAAGTTCGTTCTTGGAGCGACAATGGTTCTGGAGTTGGGGGCTCTCCTGGCCATCACTGGCTACCGCTTGATGCGCGTCTGGCTGCCTCTCGCCATCATCTTTCACGTGACGGTATTTGCGATGACCGGCTTCTGGTTCCTGCCATGGATCCTGCTGGAGTTCGGATTGCTCTTGCTCTTCATCCGTCCATCCCTCAAACCCTGGCTGAGTCAGAACAGCACTCCCGCTCGAGCACTCTTCACCTTCCTCAGCGTTCTCCTTGCTGGCAGTACGCTCTTTCAGCCCCAAGGCCTGGCCTGGATCGATGCACCAGTTTCTTATGGCTACCGAATTGAAGGAGTCGGGCAGGGCGGCACGCGTTACTCAATCACGCCAACCGATCTCGGCTACCTCGGTCAAGAGCTCACCTTCTTCCGGCTTCGGTTGACCGAGGATGACCCCCTCAGCGGCGGCTACGGCGCCTTACCCGACGGGTCGAATCTTGCCGAGCTCACCCAACTCAGATCGTTTGCTGATCTTGACCAGATGCGAGCATCGAATGCCAGCCCCAGCTCTGCGGTGACAAGAGAAAAGTCGATCGCCTTCCTTAAAGCGTTCCTCGACCACGCCAACCAGACTGAGCGACGGCCCCGGCCTTGGTTTTCTCCCTTCCCGTATTTCTGGGCGTCTGGTCCCGAGTCACGCTTCACCTTCACTGAGCCACTGGTGAGATTGGAGGTCACCGTGCTCACCTCCATTCATCAAGATGGCAATCCGGAGTTCAGGGAGCAGATTGTCCTCATCTTGCAAGTGCAGGAGGACGGAATAATCACAATCGAATGAGCGCCTCAGCACACAGAATCAACAAGGGCTCTCACCGAATACCGGTGAGAGCCCTTGCCATGAGTATTCAGTTAGCCAGGCTTGAGAACGCCAGGGTTAGAACAGCCAGAACGACATTTTGCCGGTTCCATAACCGTCAAGGTTGATATCCATACCAGAACCTTTGACTGGCTCAGGAAGGTCCGAGAGGACAACCGAGCTCTGTGGAATCAGCCGGCAGTGATCGCCGCCTTGGTCATTGATGGCCCGAGTCACAACGTTCATGACTTCGAAGTAGTTTTCCAGCAAGTCTTCATCAGGCTCATTGCCAGAGATGGCATCCTCGGCTCGGCCCTTAGGGACCATGGCCAAGGCAGCACCAGAGAGATAAGCGAAAGACTTGTCTCCGCCAGCAAGCATGAGCGGAGCATCGTCATCGCTGACGAAGAGGGTCAGATACTGCTCAACCTCATCAGGAGTGAGAGGATCAACACCATTCTCAAAGGTGAGGTCCTTGCCTACCAGGGCGGTAAGGAGAGGGATGAGTTCGGAGGTGTCGGGAATTCGTACAGACATCGAATCAATCCAATACTTCGCCGAGGCGATCAGCAAGATCGTCAGCGGTGAATGGCTTGGACAAGAGGAAGTTGGCTCCAGCAGAAACGGCCATCGAGCGTTGCTCGGTCGTTGATTCTGACGTTACGAAGCCAAAGGGCACATCGATGGAGTCCGCACGTAGGGCCTGGAGAAGTTCCAGCCCGTTCATGTTGGGCATATTCCAGTCAGAAAGAACAACGTCGGGCGTGTCTTCCTTGATCTTGGCCAATGCCTCGGCGCCATCTTCGGCCTGATCAACCTCGTGATCGCCATAGCCGGCTTGACGGATGCTTCGGATAACGATCTTGCGCATAACGCTCGAGTCGTCGACAACCATGATGCTCATAAACAGTGCCTCTCCCATTTGGGAACGTAACGGATACCCGCAGTTTCGACAGCGACACGGTGGGTATGAGAGAGCGACGCCCGAGACCTGTCGGATCGGCGTCGTGGTCCACATCCACGCGTTTAACCACCACCGTTCTAAGCTCCAGATGGTGAAGCAGCTCGCTGCCAGTGCAGCTGAAGAACGATGGACGGACCTGGAAGCAGCAGTCGACGCAGCACCGACCATCGACCCCTGGTGTTCTGGACCCGACTGGGTGCTACCCGTCGCCGGCGCCTTTGCTCCTGAGGCCGAGCCGCTCGTCCTAGAAGCTGATGGAGCTGGCTTCGCCCTGCTGGCCCGTCATCATGTTCAGTCAGCCGGTGACATCATCGCCGGGCTTGAGCCTCTTTGGGGATTCGCCAGTCCCATCATTGGGTCAGACCTTCCCCAAGTCGCACAGAGACTTACTTCTTGGTTGGGCTCCCAACAAGGTTGGGACCGTCTCGTCTTACCCGGCCTCCCCGACAACGGCAATCTGGTGAGGACACTTGCCTTCCATCTCCAAGAAATCGGTCAGCTCGGGATTGCTCCTGGAATCACCCGCCAAATCATCGATCTCACCGAAGGGGTCGACGCATGGTTGGAGCGACGCAAGCCTGCCTTTCGTCGGAACCTTCGAAATGCCGGCCGGAGAGGTGACGAGGCTGGCCTATCAATCACCCAACTCGACATATCAGCCTCAACAAACTCAGACCTCTTCGATCGCCTTCTCGCTATCGAGAACCAGAGTTGGAAGGGACAAGCAAGCGACGGAATCGCCAGTCCGGAGATGGGAGCCTTCTATCACCAACTGATCCGAAGGTTGGCCAAGCGGGACAGGCTCCGCATCAGCATCGCTCAGATAGACGGGGACGATGTTGGTTACATCCTTGGTGGAGTGCGAAACGGCCGCTATCGGGGGCTGCAACTCAGCTATGTCGAATCAGCTCGCCACCTTTCGGTCAGTCACCTGCTCCAGCTGCGCGAGATCAGGCAACTCTGCGACAACGGCACCGGCACCTACGACATGGGAATGGACATGGAATACAAGCGAAGGTGGTCTGACCAGGAAGACACATCCGTCGTACTGGTCCTAGACCGAGCCTGATCATCGGTCCTGAACTTGGACCAGAACTCTCAGCCAGTCAGCCGCGCATTGCTTTCGCCTGTTGATCGGCTAACTTTTGTGCTGTGACACAGAATGCTTTCCTTCTCTTATGCGCGGCCGGACTTGTACTGTCTGTCGCCGCGGTACTCATCGACCGCCTGAACTTCCCCCAACAACGGTTCAGGCCCAAGTCCGTCGAGATCCCTCAGAACTATTCGAGCCGGGACCGGACCGGGGCTCATGTCAACACGCTCAAGCCGCGTCAAGGTCAGACAGCTTCCACTAACCGATCGAGCTCCACCGAACAGATGGGCTCTTCCGAGCAATGAGTTCCATTAACTCTGGCCCCTCGGCCCTCGACATTGCCAAGCAAATCCCAAAGCGAATCAAGGCCCACAATGTGGTGGTCATCGCCGCCGGTATCGCCTTCTACGCCCTGCTGGCCTTAGTTCCAACCCTCATCGCCCTCATGTCCATATACGCCTTGGTGACCGATCCGAACGAGATCGCCGACCAGATCAGTGGAATCACCGAGAACATGGAAGAGTCAGCAGGCAAACTCCTCCGTACCCAGGTCGAGACCGCGGTCACCGAAGCCAAGGGCAGCGCTGGCACCACCGGCCTGGTGCTCGGAATTGTGCTCGCATTGTTCTCCGCTTCTGGCGCCCTGGCCAAGCTGATGAGCACAATCTCGATGGCCTATGCCGCCGGGGAGACTCGAAAGGGCTGGCAGGTTCGCTTGCTGGCCTTCCTCTTTGCCGGTGGCGCCATCGTTGGTGTCGCTGTGCTCGTCTTTGTCCTCGGTGCCGCGCCAACCCTGGCTGATCAGATTGGCCTGGGGGACGCCGCAACAACCGCAATTAACATCCTGCGATTCCCTGTTGCCTTGCTGGCCATGATGTTTGGCCTGACCATCTTGTATCGCTATGGGCCCGATCGCCCCGTGCGGACCCCCTGGAAAAATGTCGGCTCACTGGCCGGAGCAGGCTCGTTCCTGGTCTTTGTTGCGCTCTTCATGCTGTATTTCAAGTTTGCTGGCGCCATGCCCGCGTCCTACGGAATCCTCGGATCTATCGCTGCACTCATCATCTTCCTACAGCTGGCAGCTATCTCGGTCGTCATTGGTGCCGAAGTCAATGCCGCCATCGAGGGTTCCAGTATCGATCCACTGGATGGCCACCTCGACGACGAAGAAGAGCAGAAGGTAAAGACCGATGCCATCCCGCTAGGGACAGCAGTAGCTGGCCTTGCGGCCATCTTCGTACTTGGCCGCGACTAGCCCCATCGGCGATCTCGGTCAAAGAAACCTGGTAGCAGAAACCTCATAGTCCCGGAGTCCCTGCCGACTGGGGGTCCATGGACGCGGCAACAGGCATTAGGAAGAGGGTCACTCGACCCCAGCCAGAACCCGCTTCTTCGCGTCCTCCTATCCAGTATCGGCTGCCCAAGCCCGAAGATTTGGGCAAGATCGAAAAAGAGGAAGAAGAGGACTACACCCCACTGGTCCTAGCTGCTTCACACGCAGCCTTGAGCCTCTTTGTCACCCAAGCCATCTCATCGGTTCTCCTGGCCAATTACTTCGATGCCGTCATCGAAATCCGGTTCGTCTGGAGTGTTGTCCCCTACCTGTCATTGGCCGTTGCCAAACAAGGTGACCTGGTCGCCATTGTCTCCTATTCGACAGCATTGTCTGTTCTCGCGGTCTGTTTCGGAACTCTCCAATCGTTGGTCCGTCATCGAACCGATCTCCACAGTCTCTATGGGTGGAGCAGCGGATTGGCCATGGGTTCTCTCCTTCTGGCCTTCCAGTTCCTTCGCCACTACCTGAACCCACCGGTCATTGACACTCAGGTATTGGCCCAAGCAGCCGCTTTCTTGGCTGCCGCACTCGTGCTCTTTGTCGGCTTCAAGCCGCAACCAGACGCAATCAAAAATCACAAGCTCATTAACCAGCTACAAAGAAGGAAAGAAACAACATGATCGGACGAATATCTCGTCGAGCCATGCTCATCATTGTGGCCATGCTCGTCTTCGCAACACCAGCGATGGCCTCATTGGTTGTCCACAATTTCATGGAAGCAGACATCACCTCGGCTGATGCTTGTTTTGTGAAAATTGCCGGTGACGACTTCGCTTCTTACACCGGGGCAGGAGCCAACGACCCCCTGTCATCGTTCTCTGACGATGAAACAACCGATCTGATCCAGATCAACGGCGCTGACCTGCTGGAAGAGAAGATCACTGTCCGCGGCATGCGAGGCGATCGGGTCATGTACACCGATGTCGTTCGTTATCAGAACAACTGCGACATCCCCCTGGATGTTCGTCTGGTGACCGATGCAGCGACCGCCACTGGCGATTGGACCGACCGTTCTGCACGCATCTACTTGTCGGCGCTGCCAGCCCCCATCGGCACCGACCCGGCAGGCCTTGGTCGACCGGGTGTCACTGGCGGTGGATGGGATGTCACGCCAATCGTGGTCGAAGCCGACACGGGAGCAATCCCATCGGGCAATCAGAGCACCGGAACCGTAACCTTGGCTCCTGGCCAAGAACTCCGTGGAGCCTTTGTTATCTCTGCTGGTGTTAACTCCTCCAACGGATCCGTCGGCACCATCAACTGGGTAGCCGAAGCCTCTAACGCAAACTGATCGACTTGGGTTGGCAACAGTCAGCCCAACTAGCTGGAACGTGAGAACAAGAAAGCCGGACCCGAGGGTCCGGCTTTCTGCTGTCTATTGAAATGGGCCGACTTCTAGTTCGAACTGCACGGTGTCTGACCGTGAGTCAAATACGTCGGATCAACCAGAGCTACTCGACGTCGATGAAGATGCATTCGCCGGGGCATTCCTCGGCGGATTCGATCACACGTTCGAGTCCATCTTCAGGAATTCGAGCCATGCCTTCGGCTCCGGCTGGGTTGGCCTCACCGTCAAAGAGCTTCTCAGCATCGAAGTTTTCTGAAGCTTCTTTGACGTAGTAGAGACCATCATCCATGCCGAAGAAGACGTCAGGTGCGATTTCTGCACAGAGGCCGTCACCGGTGCAGAGATCCTGATCGATCCATACTTTGACCATTGGGGGTTACCTTTTTCTCACGAGTTATGCGGATACTGCCTTATCGGCAGCATTCCAGCGGCTATAAGCGTCAATGACGCCCAATCAATCTTAGCCCACCGGTAGCCGGGATCTCGATTCTGTCACAATCGTTTCTTCTGGAGGTTATGGGAAGGCTTCTAAAGGTTTCGTGCCGCGATGGCCTGAGTCGCCAAGTTCTGTGGTGGGTAGTGTCGTGGCGTGAATACAACCTTCCCCAGGCAATACGCAGCAACACGGCGCTTTACCATGGGGGCACCGCGAACTGTTGCGGTCAGCAAGGACGGGACGCTAGCATTTTTTCTCCGGTCCCAATCCTGCGACGATCCAGTCCTGTGCTTGTGGGCGCTGGATATTGGAACGGGTACCGAGCGGCTTCTGGCTGATCCATCCTCACTCGTCTCTTCTACCGGCGATGACCTGCCAGCAGCAGAGCTTGCTCGACGAGAACGCGCTCGGGAGAGCGCCAACGGCATCGTTTCCTATTCATTGGATCGGGCAGCACACACGGCAGTCTTTGCCCTCGGCGGATCACTGTTTCGCGTTGGTATTGCTGATGGAGTGGCTGTGGCCCTTGAGGCCACCGATGATGTCTATGACCCACGAATCAGCCCTGACGGAAGCCACGTCGCCTACATAAGCGGCCAATCACTCCGACTCCACTGCCTGGAACCGACTTGCTCCATCCACGGTCCAAGCGCCGACACCCTGTTGAAGGCTGATGAGCAGCCACTGGTGAGCTGGGGCCGAGCGGAGTTCATCGCTGGCGAAGAAATGAGCCGTACTCGCGGCTATTGGTGGTCACCAAACAGTGACGCCCTCCTGGTCACCCGCGTTGATGAATCACCGCTGCAACGTCGCTGGATCAGCGACCCAGCTCATCCCGAACGTGAACCGAATGAGGTGCGCTATCCCGCGGCCGGAACCGCTAACGCCAACGTCGACCTCGCTCTGGTGACGCTCGATGGGCAGACCTCTGAAGTCAATTGGCAGGAAGGTCGTTTCGAGTACCTGGCCAATGTGAAATGGGATTCCAGTGGCCCACCTCTGCTGCTTCGCCAGCCCCGGGACCAGCGAAGCCTCTCCATTGCCGAACTGGATCTGCAAACTCTCGCGGTCAACGAGGTGTACCAAATCCAAGATGATCACTGGGTCGAACTTGTCCCCGGTTCACCAACCCGCTCCAAACATGGTCTGCTCACCGTCGAGGACAGTTCGGCTGATCTAGACAGTTCGGCTGGCCTGGACAATCGTGTGCTGCGCCTCAACGGCAAGGTGATCAGTCCTTCGGACTTTCAGATGCGCTCCATTATTGCCGTTCAAGGTGACGAGGTTCTCACCACGGTCTCGATTGATCCGACCGAGATTCATCTCGTGGTGCTATCCCTGGTTGGTGGCGCGCCACGCCACATAACCAACCAACCCGGGGTCCACCATGGCGTCTCCGGCGGCCAGACCCTGGTGATCACTTCGTCACTCGCCGAGCAATCTCAAACCAGCATCTCGGTGCAGCGCTGGGATCCGGGAGCGAACGACAACGATGACGAGGGAGCAGACGCCGCCCCTACTCCTGCCAGCATCATCAACCTGGCCGAACAGCCACTACTCCAGGCAAAACCCATCTACCTCCGCCTAGGACAGTCCGAGCTGAGTGCTGCCCTCTTCCTGCCCCAAGAACATGATGGCCAAGCTTCCCTTCCCGTTCTGATGGATCCATACGGGGGTCCTCACGCCCAGCGTGTACTCAAGACCCAGAACTCCCACCTTGTCTCCCAGTGGTTCGCCGACCAAGGTTTCGCTGTGCTCGTCGTCGACGGACGCGGAACTCCAGGCCGTGGTCCACGCTTCGAACGAGCTGTCTGGGGAGATCTTGCTCAACCGGTGTTGGACGATCAGCTTGAGGCCCTGGACGCAGCAGCCGACAGCTATCCGTTCCTTGACCTCAACCGGGTTGGGATCCGTGGCTGGTCCTTCGGTGGCTACCTTGCAGCCCTGGCCGTACTACGCCGGCCCGACCGATTTCACGCCGCCGTCGCTGGCGCACCCGTGACCAGTTGGCGTCTATATGACACCCACTACACCGAGCGCTATCTTGGGCACCCTGACACCCATCCAGAGAATTATGAACGCAGTGATCTCCTTGGTGAAGCCGCTGGCTTGGGGAGCCCTCTCCTGATCATTCATGGCCTCGCCGATGACAATGTCGTGGCCGCTCACACACTTTTGTTGTCCTCAGCCCTTCTGGCAGCCGGCCGTCAGCACCAGGTGCTCCCACTTTCCGGGGTCACCCACATGACCCCTCAGGCCGTCGTGGCCGAGAATCTCCTCCTCCTACAACGTGATTTCCTGCAAGATCATCTTGCTGGATCAAAGGATTCATGACCGACGATCTTGCCCTCCTCACGCCCGATCTCAAGTCATTGGGCTGGGATGACGAGCTTGAGGAGTGGGCAGCTCAGGCCGGACAATCAGACGACTCCGACGGATCCACCGGCCCCCTGCTCAGTCGGGGCCGAATTGCCCGGACCAGTCGCGGGTTCTGCTTGGTCTTCACCGGCGGCGAAGCAGTACTGGCAGCGTCAAGCTCCATACGTTCAACCACCGGTCTTGCTCCTTCCACTGGTGACTTTGTCACCGTGGTGGAGCATCCAGAAGATGGACCGTCCATTGGCCAGATCGCTCCACGGCGAACAGCGCTCAGTCGGCGGGCCCCAGGACGAGTTCCAGAGCCTCAGATTCTGGCCAGCAATATCGACGACATCTTTGTCATGCACGGCCTGGATAGGCCACTAAACCTGCGACGGATTGAACGTCAGCTGGTGATCTCCTGGGATAGTGGTGCCCGCCCAATTATTTTGCTGACCAAGGCTGACGAAGTAGACCATGAGGCCGAGGCCATTGCGTCCGTTCAACGCGCAGCCCCCGATGTCGAGATCATTGCCACCTCAACCATCACTGGCCAAAATCTTGACCGGGTTCGAGAGCTGCTCACTGGGACACGCACAATTGCGCTGATCGGCCTGTCCGGAATCGGCAAGTCAACGCTGGTGAATGAGCTTTCCGATGGGGTGGTGCAGCGAACCGGTGAGGTCCGGGCCACTGACCGTCGCGGCAGGCACACCACGGTCACCCGAGACCTGATCCCTCTGCCACACGGTGGCATTGTCATCGACACTCCAGGCATTCGAGAAGTCGGCCTCTGGCAGAGCCACATGGGGTTGGCCAAGACTTTCCCCGAGATCGCCCAAGCGATTGAGAACTGCCGGTTTGCCGACTGTGAGCACCATGCCGAACCGGGATGTGCTGTCTCCGCCGCCAGAATGAATGGCCTGATTGAGGACCGCCGTCTGGAGCACTGGCAAGACCTTCATGGTGAACTCAAGCTCCAAGATGAGCAGCTGGAAGACTTTGCTCGCCGAGCGGAGTCGCGCAGTCGAGCAGACGTTCAAGGTCGTCGAGACGGCGAACGCAAGAAAGGTCGGAAGTCGGGGAAGAGACGAAAGGGCAAATGAGGTGCCATACTCTGCTCGAGACGATTCATTTTGGACAAGAGGGAGACGCGATGGTCGCCGGGGTCTGGGCACAGAAGATGACGCCACAAGCAAGGTCGAACGAGATGGCTGAGCAAAACAAGCGAACGCGATCCAGACGTATCGTGGCCGCTACTGCTGTCGGACTTCTGTTCCTGGCCAGCTGCGGCCGTTCCGGTGCCTCGGACGGGGCATCGGCGACCACCACATCGCTGCTCGTGACTACCCTGCCCGTGACGACAGCGACCACAGCACCACCAACGACGGCACCGCAACAGCTGACCTATCTGGTTCAGTCTGGCGATTCGCTTTCCATCATTGCCGAACGGTTCGGAGTGAGCACGAAGGAACTGGCGGACTTCAACGCCATCACCGACTCCGACACCATCAAGATTGGCCAAGAGCTCACCATCCCGCCGACCACTCAGGCTCCGCCAACAACTGTTGCCAGCGACGACGCCGAGACAACCACCACCTAACGCGCCAAGGCTTGCTCTCTAAATCGGATCCTCGCCGATACAGCCCACCCGGGTGACAATCTCAAAGTCAGGCAGAATGTCAAGGATCGACTCGCTCAGCGTTTGATCCCCTTGATCTGGAGCGAGTCAGAACTCCTAGTCCACGGTGAGGTTGATCCTGACGCTCTCGGTTGCGGTCAACACAAGACTTTCTTCGAGCTCACTAGCATTTCATGCTAGCATCTCGTGCTATGACTATGACTCGAACAACGTTCAGTCTCGACGAGTCCCTCGCTGACCAGGCCCGCAGACTTGGCGTCAACGTCTCGGCCGCAGCGCGCGACGGGGTGGCTGCAGCGGTTCGATCAGCGCTTGCCGAAGCCGACCGAGGCGCATACACCAAGACGCCGGAGACCATTGACGGATTCTGGGGCGAAAGCGAAGCTTGGGGTGATGAGTGAATCGAGGCGAAGTGTGGCTGGCTGCCGTCGGCACAAAGCGACGGCCCGTGTTGGTTCTCACACGACCCGAGGTGCTCGATGTCCGCGCTCTCGTCACCGTCGCAGAAATCAGCACATCGGCTCGCGGCCTTGCAGCTGAGGTCGACATCGACCACAACTCGACCGGTCTCGATCGAGAATCGGTGGTGAACTGCGACGGCCTCCACACCATCGACCAGACGACGCTCACCACCTATATCGGCGACGTTGACAATAAGACGATGGATCGGGTCTGCTCGGCACTCAGCTACGCGCTCGGGTGTTGACATAGGCCGAGCTGGTTAGGAAGAAGCGGGCTCGACTGTTTCGGATGGCTTGTTGAGTGACCAGACTCCGCGCCACCCGTCGGGATCGACATCAGCTGCTCGAAGCGCGGCTTCTGCCTTCTCCAAGTCATTGCGGCCAAGAACCCCACCGGCAAGATCAATCATGAGCGGAGTAAGCAGATCGTCGGTTTCTCCGACAATCGAGCGAGCTGCTCCGAGCTGATGATCGATCCCAGAAGCATCAGACAAGATGCCATCGCGCACCGCTAAAGCCAGGTGAGCAAAGACGCGATCTAGATAAGTGGAGGTGCCATCTATGACACGACGGGCTTGCTCTTCAGCAGCCAGTAGGTCGCCTCCGGCAGCCGCAATCATGGCCGATACCGCCAACGCATAGGAGTTGTAGTCGTCGACTCCAGACTCGCTCTCGTCTTCGTCAATCCAATGAAGCTGCTGTTCTGCTTCCTCCAAGGCTCCCCGCTGCAACAGAGCAAGAGCAAGCGAGACTGAGAGATCTCTGGCTCCGAGCAATTCCATGTCGCCCTGGTCCTCATCAAATCGAGCTGCCCATCGAATGACTCGCTCAGACTCGCCCAACCTCGCGGCTGAGGAACAGTTGGCGATGACGGCTCTGCGACTGGCTTCGTCGTCGCGCTCACGCTCAGCCATGTTGTAGGCCATCTCCAGTGCTGCAGTTCCCTCAACGACGCGCTTGCGCGAGACCAGGGCCCGACCCTCAACGGTCTTGCCGTCAACAACAAGCCCGATGTCTTGCGCCCGCTCTCCAACCGTCTGGCTCTGCCGTGCCACCTCAAGGGCCCGGTAGGCGTGTCCCTCCCAAAGCTCAAGGGAGCCGAGCAGGGTCAAGATGATCGCCTCTGCCCAATCATCACCTCGACGCCGGGTCTCGGGAAGCACGGTGTCAATGAGGCTGCGAGCTCGATCCCATTCGCCCAGGTGGAAGGCGACCCAGGCGGCGAGGCCCTGGGTCCAAGCCAGGCCACCGCGATCGCCAAGCTCGATGAAAATTTCCTCGGCCACCTTGATAAGCCGCTTCGCTTCTCGAACTCTGCCGACCCGAAACATGAACCACGCAAGGCTCTGCAGGGCCCATCCTTCTTCTCGTTGTTCACCGCTTTCCCTGGCGACTCGCACCGCCTCTTCTAGGGCGGCAGCTGCTGTCTCGGTGTCGCTGCGGAAGACTTCTGCCAAACCGAGCAGCCTGAGAGCCAACGACTGTTGTTCGTGATCTCCAAGCTCATGCAGCCGATCAGCAGCCTCAGCCAGCCGCTCAACTGCCTGGTCAAGATCACCGGCCTTGCGATCGATGTCACCGCGAACCAGCAGGCCTTTGGCCGCCAGAAGCTCGTCGTCTGCAACGATGCCATCCAGCCGATCAAGATCATTGCGACAGCCGGCAATGTCTCGTACCTCACAGCGGGCCTTGGCCCGTCCGTACAAGAACTGCGACTTGATTGGGTCTAACGAGACCAGATCCAGACCTGCGGAATACCAGCGCTCTGCTTCGACAGGTTCGTCAGCGTCAAGGGCGCGGCGGCCGGCCTCTGCCAACCAATGGAGGGCACGATCAGTGACATAGTCCCGATCAAGACCAGCAACATTCGTGAGTTCGCGGGTGAGTTGGGCTGCCTGGCGATAGTGATCAGCGATAACCACAACAGCTGAATTTCGAGGCTCACCAACGGCAACTGCCTTCTCCAGGTACCGAGCAATGCCTTCGTGGCTCTGGGCACGCACCGTCTTGGTCAGCGTGCCATAAGCAACATCACGAATCATGTCCGATCGAAACTCATAGCGCTGGCCAGAGATCTTGATCAGATCGTCATTGGTAAGCTTTGTCAGCTCCTCAGAAATGCTTTCATACCCAATCGAGTTCTTCAGCATCATCCGCAAACCTTCAACCGGACCGGAACGTCCAAGGACCGATGCTGCTTCCAGCACCGCCCGAGTCCGAGAGTCCAGCTGGTCCAGCCGAGCTGCGACAAGTCCACGCAGGCTGTCTGGCATCGAGCCAAGCCGACCCGAGCCCATCTCGGCGACAACTTCGCTCTCTTCGCCCTTGCGCTGGTGGGTAACGAATTCGGCTAGTTCTTCCAGGAAGAACGGGTTGCCTCCGCTTCGTTCAACCAGTTCGGCCGACACATCATCGGGAAGGTCAACTCCGAGTTGGGCCAGTAGGGCCCGTGATGAATCATCATCCAGGGGGCCAAGCTGAAGAACCAACGACCCATGGCGACCCTGAGGCAGCTCAAGAGTCTCCGCTGTGCGAGCCGTCATCAAGATGATGAGCTGGGACTGGCAATGCTCGCTCAACATGTGGCCAACCAGGTCCCAGATTGGTTCGCCAGCCCAGTGCATGTCGTTAAGCATGATGACGACTGGTCGGCGTTGAAGTTCGGCTTCCAGCAATCGCGCCATAGCTAGAGTGACTTCGGCCCGGTTGTTCGTGCCATCACCACCTCGAAGTGGGGTCTCATACCCCAATGCGTGCATGAGCGCAGTCACCGTTCGAGGAAGGTCCGGGACGACCTTCACTGCCAGATGCGAAGGCAGCGAGTTGGTCAGAATGGCGCGTGCTTCTTCCTCCGAAGCGTCATAAGAGATGAAGAAGGCAGATCGGACAATGTCACCAATTGGCCACCAGACGTTGGCCTCGCCATAGGGCAAGGCACGCCCCGCGAACACTTGTGCTCCCCAGTGATTGGCGATCAGGTTGGCGGCTTCTCGTGCCACCCGGGCTTTGCCCATACCTGCTTCACCCAGGATGAGGGTTGACTGGGCTCGCTTGAGTTCGATCGCGGCACGAGCCTGCGCAAACAGCAAGTCCAGCTCATAATCGCGACCAACGAAATCGGTTGACGGACGAGTGCGCATGCCGGGCGGCCGGGTCGCTCGAAGCACCATCCAAGTCTCGATGCCTTCCTCTTTCCCGCGAGCTTCCAGGATTCCGACCTGGCTAAAGGAGATTGACTCACGGGTGGCCAGATAGGTGGCCTGACCGACAAGGACTCGACCAGGTTCGGCCAAACCTTCCAACCGTGAAGCAGAGTTCATGACGTCGCCCATGGCGGTGTAGTCACCACCTGCAGAGGAGGTTCCGACCAGGACTTCACCGGTATTGATACCGATTCGCATCCGAATCTGATGGCCAGAATCATCACTCATGTTCTTGAGTGACTGCTGCATCCGAAGGCCGGCACGCACTGCCCGTTCAGCGTCATCCTCATGAGCGATAGGGGCTCCGAAAAGGGCGACGATGGCGTCACCGAGCACCTTGTCGACCACACCTCCAAAGGCCGTTATGTCGCGGGCGAGACGCTCAAAACAGCGATCTACGAGGCGTTTGACGTCTTCCGGATCCATGGATTCCGAGAGCGAAGTGAAGCCGACAATATCGGCGAATAGCACCGTGATAACACGGCGTTCTTCGTCGCTTCCAGCCGTTGAGGTTCCACAACTGGGACAGAAGCGAGCACCGGTGGGAATCGATATCCCACACGAAGTACAAAGCACGAGCCGCAGTCTAAGAGGTCCAAGGTCAAGAGACGGGCCCAATCACGAATGCAGGCTCGGGTCGCGATGATTTCTCCGATCCAGGTCATCCTTACCGCAAACAAGGTCATCCTTGAGGGGGACGACTGACAAGCGAGAAGAGGCTACGTTTCACTGATAATGGTGCCCAACTTGGTCTGGTTTCGAGATCGTCCCCGCATTACCGACATACTTCTCGCGCTCATGGTCATGGGCATCCAGCTGATCCAGGGTCTAACGACGGAGACCAGCGCCGTCAACGATGATGTGATTGCACCGACCAGCATCATCCACTGGGTGCTCATCCTCGGCAGTCCCCTAGTCATCGTTTTCCGCCGGTCATATCCAATGACTGTGCTCGCTGTTGGCACCATTACGACCATGTTCGCCTGGCTGTTGGATCTGCCAGTCACAACCATCACCGGGATGATCGTTCTGTACAGCGCGGTGATTTATGGACCAAAGCTCATTGGACTTCGAGCAGCCGTTGGCAGCGGACTGCTACTTTTGACCTTTGCTATCTTCGGAGTGCTCACAGGAGAGGCTGCACTCTACATTCTTCCCCTTGTCGCTTGGACGGTTGCCATCCCGGTTCTGGCCGCACTCAATGTGACCTCCAATAGGGCACTCCTGGAGGCGTCCAACCGTCAGCTGGCCGAGGCCGAAGAACGCAGAACTGCCGACCGTCTAGCAGCGATCCAAGGTGAGCGAGATCGTGTTGCCCGCGAATTGCACGATGTTGTTGCTCACGGCTTGTCTCTGATCGTTATCCAGGCCGGTGCCGGTCGCAGAATTCTTGAGGCATCAGACGTGGATCAACCTGATGATGGCAGGGTGGCCGAAGTCCTCGCCAATATCGATGGAGCAGCACGGCAATCCCTGGGCGAAATGCGCCAGATCCTGGGAATCCTCCGCAGCGATGACTACGGAGACAGTGATGACACCCAATGGCGCCCGAGTCCGGGAACAACCACCATTACCGAACTCGTCGCACAAGCAGCCGAATCCGGCCTCGATGTGGAGTTCGTCACCGTTGGTGAGGCTCGACCGATGCCATCGGCAACCGGTGCCGCCGCCTACCGCGTCGTGCAAGAAGCACTCACCAACGTGCGCAAGCACGGAGGGCCCAAGGTGAAGACCTCGGTTACCGGGACCTTTGGCGATGACTTCCTAACCATCACCGTGCAAGACAACGGCAGGGGTGCCGCCGCCCCGAACTGCGACGGACACGGACTTATCGGGATGAAAGAACGGGTGGATTTCTTGGACGGAACCTTCAAGGCCGGACCCCGGGTCGGTGGTGGTTTCCAGGTCCAGGTCAGCCTGCCAATCGATCAGCCAGTCGAATTCGCCGAGTGCATCACCAATCCCGCTGACCCATCAAGCTGGGCCGACTCATCAAACCTGGCCTCGACTAGTGATTCAGCAGTTACCCAATCGTGACGGCGCCTCAACCTATCCGAGTCGCCCTTGTCGATGATCAAGAATTGGTTCGTACCGGCTTCCGCATGATTCTGGAGACTGAACCCGGAATCGATGTCGTTCTGGAAGCCAAGGATGGCCAAGACGCCGTTGACCTGGTTCCGACTGCGAACGTCGATGTTGTTCTGATGGATATACGAATGCCTCGAATGGACGGCGTGGAGGCCACGGCCAAGCTGGTCGAACTCGACGGGCCACGGGTCATCATTCTGACGACCTTCGATCTTGATGAGTACGTCTTTGCCGCATTACAAGGCGGGGCTAGTGGATTCTTGTTGAAGGACACTCCGGCCGAAGAATTGATTCACGCCATCCAGGTCGTTGCCTCCGGTGATGCACTCTTGGCTCCCAGCGTGACAAGGCGGCTTATTGGCCGGTATCAAGAACACTCGTCTGTGTCAGCCAGCAAGGCCGATATCCCTGGCCTTGACCAGCTGACGCAGCGAGAGCTTGAGGTCATGACAGAGCTGGCGAAAGGCTGTTCCAACGCCGAGATTGGTGAGGCACTCTTTGTCAGCGAAACCACGGTCAAGACTCATGTCGGACGAGTTCTCACCAAGCTCGGGTTGCGCGATCGTGTGCAAGTTGTCGTCGCCGCCTACGAGTCGGGGATGGTGTTGCCCGGGCATGACAGCAACTGACCAGCCGTCGGCGACGCCGATAACACTCGTGGTCTTTTGAGGCCGAACGGCTCAGCTGTATGAGCGAATTCTCTTAGTGTGGGAGGGTGTCGGAGCGGCGACTGCAAGGGCACACTTGCCGGTCTATGTCTGAGCATCACTCCACTGGCGAACCTGGGACAGGAAACGCGCTATCCAGCGATCTAGGCAGCACCTCGGTGCCCTGGTGGCGAAGGGGTGTTGTCTATCAGGTGTACGTCCGCTCATTTGCCGACGGCAACAGTGACGGTACCGGCGACATCAACGGCCTGCGGAGCCGACTCCCGTATTTGCGAGACCTCGGCATCGACGCCTTGTGGGTCAATCCCTGGTATCAGTCACCACTCAACGACGGTGGCTACGACGTCAGTGACTACCGCCAGATCGAGCCCCGCTATGGCAGCATCGCCGATGCAGAAGCCTTCATTGCTGAAGCCCACGATTTCGGGATTCGGGTCATCATTGATCTGGTGCCAAACCACACATCAAGCGAACACCGCTGGTTCGCCGAAGCTCTTGCGGCCCCAATCGGCGATCCGGCTCGGCAGCGTTACCACATCCGACCTGGACGCGGCGTTGATGAATCCGAGCCTCCGACCAATTGGACCAGCGTCTTCGGTGGCCCAGCGTGGACCCGACTGGAAGATGGCGAATGGTTCCTCCACCTCTTTGATCCCAGCCAGCCCGACCTGAACTGGGAGAACCCCGAGGTACGGGATGAGTTCGAATCGGTGTTTCGCTTCTGGCTCGATCGAGGCGTCGACGGCTTCCGAGTTGACGTGGCTCACGGCTTGATCAAGGACATGTCATTCCCTGATATGGACAACTCCGACCAAGAGATCCTTGGCGGGGCCAAGACTGTCGATCACCCGTTCTGGGATCTTGATGGGGTGCACGAAATCATTCGTGACTGGCGTGTCATTCTGGATGAGTACTCCGAGGTTGGTGCCGAGCGAATGATGGTGGCCGAAGCCTGGGTGGCTACCCCAGAACGCCTGGCCAACTACTTGCGGCCAGATGAATACCAGCAATCATTCAACTTCGATCTGCTGGCTTCGGAATGGGATGCGGCTTCGATGCAGACCATCATCGTCGAAGCCTGTACTCAAGCAGCGGCCGTTGGCTCAACCCCGACCTGGGTTCTGTCCAACCATGATGTTGTCCGCCACGCCACCCGTTACGGGTTACCAATCGGAACCGACTGGCGCCGCTGGCTGCTTGAAGGGCCTCACGACGCGCTCGATGTAGAGCTGGGCCAGCAACGCGCTCGGGCGGCGGCCTTGCTCCTACTCGGCCTTCCGGGTTCGTCCTATATCTATCAGGGCGACGAGCTTGGCTTGGACGAGGTGTGGGATCTACCGGTCGAGGTTTTAGATGACCCTGTCTGGGAGCAGTCAAGCCACACCCGCAAGGGCCGCGACGGTTGCCGAGTTCCGTTGCCATGGAAGCCCGATGGTCCCTCATTCGGTTTTGGGGACGAAGCGGGTTGGCTGCCCCAGCCTGAGCGGTTCAGTCCGATCTCTGCGGCTTCACAGCATGGCGATGCTGACTCGATGTTGGAGCTCTACCGCCTGGCCTTGTCGGTTCGCCGTGAACATCTGATCGGCGACGAAAGCATCCAGATGCTGGAGGTAGACGATTCGGTGGTTGCCTTCAAGCGAGGCTCCGGAGTGCAATGCTGGTTGAACCTGGGCAAGGATCCAGTCGCCCTGCCGGAAACACTGTCCAACGGTGGAAAGGTTCTGGCACGCAGCTTCAACAGCGCAGACAGTTCTGCTCTGCCCCTTGATGCCACCCTGCCCGGCAACTCGGCGATCTGGTTCACACAGGACTAGGCGAGGGTTGGAGCAGGACTAGGGCTGATTCGGGTCGTCAGCCAAACGGATGAAGCGAATCATCCTTGCGGAGGATGGCGAGAAAACTCCATCGGCTTAGGGTCGTTGCTATGACAGTCCTACCTCCTGATGTTCCAGCGCCTACTCCACCGCAGATCCCTGCAAGCGGTGCGGTCATGGCGGCACGATCTGACCAAGCCAGCAAGGTCTACGGCCTCGGCGATACCGAGGTCCATGCCCTTCGCAGCGTGAGCGTTGGCTTCCAGGCCGGTGTGTTCACCTCCATCATGGGGCCATCTGGTTCTGGCAAGTCGACCCTCATGCAGTGCATGGCCGGGCTCGATCGCCTCAGCAGCGGTGAGGCCTATATCGGTGACATCCCGATCTCTTCCTTGACCGATAAGCAGCTCACCCTGCTTCGTCGGGACAAGATCGGGTTCGTCTTCCAGTCCTTCAACCTCATCCCGACACTGAATGCCCTGGAGAACATCACCCTCCCCATGGATCTGGCCGGAGTGAAGGGTGACACCGAGTGGATCAACAGTGTGATCTCAACCGTCGGCCTGGCCGACCGGATCAGCCACCGCCCCAACGAACTCTCTGGTGGCCAGCAACAGCGTGTCGCCGTCGCTCGTGCCTTGGCCAGCCGACCCGACATCATCTTTGCCGATGAGCCCACAGGAAACCTCGACTCCAAGACGGGGGCCGAGATCCTCAGCTTCATGCGCTCGGCAGTCAATGAGCTTGGCCAGACCATTGTCATGGTCACCCATGATCCTGTTTCTGCTTCCTACTCTGACCGGGTTCTGTTCTTGGCTGATGGTTCCATCGTGGACGAGATGCACCAGCCGACGGCTGACAGTGTGTACGACAAGATCCGTCACCTAGGAGACTGATCATGGGACACATCTTCAAGCTCGCATTGCGCGGTATCCGCGCCCACTTGGGGCGACTAGCCCTCACCTTCGTCGCCATCTCTCTCGGAGTCGGCTTCGTCTCCGGATCATTCATCATCAAGGATTCATTGGCTGAAGTCTTCGACGGCATCGTCAGCCAGGCCAACGCCGACGTCGATGCGCGGGTGCAACTCTCCGATGTTGAATTTGGCGAGACCCAAACCACCATTCCTGACTCGCTCATAGCCGAACTCGAAGCTCTTCCCGAGGTTGGCTTCGCTGAGGGTGGTGTGGCGCTTGACCAGGTCAACGTTTTCGTCCCCTTGGACAAGGACGGGGAACAACAGATCCCCAAGGGCCCACCGATATTGACCTTTAGCTGGAACGGCACTCGAGAGGGCGCCACCGAGGTCTTCACCTTAGACGAGGGAACCAACCCTGGTCCTGGTCAGGTAGCTATCGACAACGCTCAAGCCGAAGCGATCGACGCACACGCAGGCGACATCGTCACCTTTACCACCCCCGACGGACTGCAAGACTTTGAGATCTCCGGGATCACACGGTTTGATGGTGCTGCTGGGGCATGGTTCGTCTTGTTTGACCTTGAAACCGCACAGGCCCAATATGACAAGATTGGAACGGTTGACGCCATCTCACTCGGAGCCGCCATCGGTACAAGTGAGGTAGAGCTGCTCGCTGCGGTGGAACCCCTGCTGCCCACCGGAACGGAAGCGCTCGGAAATTCCGCCATCATCGAAGAGGACTCCGCTGACTTCAATCAGGTGATCAATATCATTGGCAATCTGCTGCTGGCATTCGCCCTGGTCGCGTTGTTTGTCAGCCTGTTCATTATCTACAACACCTTCGCCATCCTGGTTAGTCAGCGCATTCAAGAGATTGGAATGCTGCGAGCGATTGGAGCCACAGCGAATCAGGTCATGAGTTCGATCATTTTCGAGGCCTTGATTGTCGGCATTCTTGGCTCCGCTGCCGGCATCCTGACTGGGGTCGGTGTTGCTGCCGCCATCAAGGGACTGTTTGAGAGCGTTGGAGGGTTCCCCGAGACTGGCAACGTCATCACGTTACGAACCATCATCGTTTCACTTGTGGTTGGCATTCTTGCCACCCTCATTTCTGCCATCCTTCCGGCCTGGCGAGCAAGCCGGGTCTCCCCCATCGCTGCCATGCGCAACGAAGCTCCCAGTGAAGGCCGCACCAAGCTCCGCACCATCATCGGTGGTGTCGTCACAACACTGGGGCTCGCCGCCATCGTGGCTGGCCTGTTCGGTGGACTTAGCACGTCGCTCCTACTTACCCTCCTTGGGATCGGAGCAGTGTTCACCTTTGTTGGTGTGTCCATGCTGAGCGCCTTGTTCGCTGCTCCCGTGGCCAATGCCATCGGCCGGGCACCAATCATGGCGGTCTTGAGCCTGTTGGGTGGTGTGATCCTGACCTTGCTCGGACTTGCGACGACCATCGGCGGAGTCGCTGGTCCCGGGTTGTTGTTGGCCGACGGAATCTCCAGCTCGTCCATTGGTGCTGTCTTGGGTGGAGTACTCCTCGTCCTCATCGGGGTAACCATGGTCCGTTCTGGCATTCCTGCCATCGGGCGAGCCTTAGCCCTCTTCGCCCACCTTCCGAGTGGTGGCCCCGAAACCAAACTGGTCCGGCTTGCTCGCCAGAATGTTGCCCGCAACCCCCAGCGGACTGCCGCCACTGCCACCGCTCTCATGATCGGGCTGGCTTTGGTGACCACCGTTGGAGTTCTCGGGCAATCTCTCAAAACCACCTTCTCCAACACGCTGGACACTGCCATCAGTGCCGATCTCTTCATCTATAGCGCTACCGGTGAGGATATTCCGGTCTCCTTGGCCAACGAGCTTGATCAGGTGCAGGGAATTGACCTGTTAGCTCGATTCCGCGGCGAAGACATGAAGATCGGTGACGACATCGTGGACATGGTCGCCTTCGAGACTGCGACCACCGATCGGATCCTCAATATTGATGTCACATCCGGCGAACCGCGTGAACTTGGAGCAGATGAGGTCTATGTCTTCAAAGATCGCTTGGAAGAGATCAATGCCAGCATTGGCGACACCTTCGATGCCCAATTCGCTGACGGATCAGAAACCACCTTCACCATCGCAGGGGTCTACGAAGACAAGTCAGTGGTTGGTGCCGACTACGTGATGGACTTGGCCACATTCAGAGAATTCTATCCTGATGTCGAGGATGGGTTCCTTGGAGCAACCATTGCCGAAGGCGCTGATACTAAAGCGGTAAAGGCCCAGGCCATCGATATCTCATCGTCCTATCCACAAGTCGAGGCCAAGGACAGTCAGGAGTTCCGAGATGCCCAAGAAAGCCAGGTAAACAGCCTGCTGGCCTTGGTGAACGGGTTACTCGGTCTGGCTCTGGTTGTTGCCTTCTTCGGAATCGTCAACACCATTGTCTTGTCAGTGTTGGAACGAACCAGAGAGATCGGCCTGATGCGAGCCATTGGTATGACCCGAGGTCAGCTGATGACGACTATCCGCTTGGAAGCGCTCATTGTCTGCATCTTCGGCGCCGCTCTCGGACTGGCTCTCGGTGTGCTCTTCGCCTGGGCTGCTATCTCGGCCATCCCCGGTGAGATCATCAGTACGGTCAGTATTCCGTGGGTCTTGATGGGCATCATCCTGGCGGTGTCGGCCGTGATCGGTGTGCTTGCCGCATTCTTGCCGGCACGTCGCGCCGCACAGCTGGACGTGCTGGAAGCCATCAGCACCACCTAGCCATCCCCTCCCCTTCTGGCGCCGGGGGAATCCGTCGGGCCCTTGGGGCCCTTCGGTATTCCTCGAGTTGCTCGCTGTCGCTCCCAACATCGCCTCAACAAGGAGTCAAAGTACGGCTACTTGTCTTTGGATTTGGTTGGAACGAAGCCGGTGTCTTTTGCGGGGGCGGCGGCGGGGGCCTTCTCGACGATGGTGTCGATGAGGCCGTAGTCAACGGCTTCCTGGCCTCGCACGATGTAGTCCCGTTCAATGTCGGCGGCAATCCGGTCCAACGGCTGTCCCGTGTGCTCGGCCAGGATCTCCTCGATGCGACGACGAGAGTACTGGATCTCGGTTACTTGGATTTCCAGATCGGTGGCCTGGCCCTGGGCTCCGCCGTGAGGCTGATGGATCAAGACTCGGGCATTCGGCAACGCCATGCGCTTGCCTGGCGCTCCCCCAGCCAACAAGACGGCAGCCCAGCTGGCGGCTTGGCCGACGCAAATGGTGCTGACGTCGGGCTGGATGTATTGCATGGTGTCATAGATCCCAAACCCGGCCGAGACCTCGCCGCCGGGTGAGTTGATATAGAGCTGGATATCTCGCTCCGGATCTTCCGCCGCCAGGTGCAAGAGCTGGCCAATCACCAGGTTGGCCGAGGTGGCATCAATCTGGGTTCCCAGGAACACCACCCGGTCCGCCAGCAGCCGGGAGTACAGATCGAACGACCGCTCCCCTCGGCTGGTCTGCTCAAGAACTGTTGGTACCAAGTAGCCACTCATCAATACTCACTCTCGTCCGTTTCGGATCAATCGAAGCCAGTTCGGCTAGTGCAACTTATTAGTTGCACATAGCGAGTATCGGCCAAAAGGTCGCCATATGCAACTTGATAGTTGCATATGGGTCGCGTGGCCCATGCCGACAGCGCCTCATCCCGAGGTCAACTGGAGTGCCAGGACGCCGTTTTCGACCGTCTGGACCTCCAGTTCGACGCCACCGGTTGACTCAGGCTCGGAGGACGGGGCCTTTGTAGCCAGGGGCGAAGCCGTTGGCCAGTAGCAGGTCGCGCGCTTCAGTCTGCTCAGCTGGAGACTGGCCGTTGATCTTCTGAATCTCGATCCGCTTCACCCGCTTAGTTCGCAGCAACGAGGCCAGGCCTCCGATCCACGACGGATCTTCGATGGCTCCCTCAAACAGGGTCAGGCTACGAGCCCCTCGCTCCAAGAAGGCCAGAGGCAAACCATCTCGCAGAACCACATAGGCACCGACCGACCGCGACGGACGGCCAACGGTTTCTGGCCAAGCTAGGGCGGCTCCATAAGGCTGAGCCGGGTCGCAGGCGGCAAGAGTGAGCAGACCAACGGCCTCGCTGCTTCCGCTGCCTTGCGCCACAACCGAGCTAGGCAAGGCAGGCTGGCCCGAAGGCCGCAGATCTCGCAATCGGTCAACCGCTCCGGGTAGAGCGAACTGGGCGGCGCCAAGTCCAGCAACAAAGTATCCACGCCGAACCTGGCCCCGATCTTCCAGTTCCTTCAGCACCGGATAGACGCCGGCGAAGCCACCCTCGGCCCCCTCGGCCAAGGCCATCTCCCGGGTCAGCACTCCGTATCGCTCCAACAGCTGTAGGGCTCGGGTAGCGATGATCTCGGTCGACAAGGGTGCCGGTTCTCGCAGCGGTGCGACCAGTGACCAGCGTCCGGTTCCCGCCGGTGGGCCAAGGCGAGAGATGGATCGCAGGTTGGGGCGTCGAGAACCCCGCCGACTTTTGGTCGACGACTTCTTGGGGGACGCTCCACCGATGACGGCACGAAGCGGGGTCAGGGAATCGTTGGTTACCTCACCGGCCCAGACCAGGTCCCACAAGGCGTTCAAGATGGCTGGGTCGTCATAAGCGAGGCTGGCGGCTTGGGTTGCGGCTACCAGGTCTGACCAGAACACCGCCCCACGCTCGGCCAAGAAGTCTCGCAGGATCTGGTGGAGCTCTCCCTCTGGCGGGTCATTGGGTTCGGGCAAAAGCATGGGGGCCTGGTCGCGCCATACCAGTCGGATCCGCCCGTCTCCGGACCCAAGAGATCCAGCTCCAGCCCATACCACTTCGCCCGCGGTGAGAAGGGTGTCGAGATCGGCCGGGGAGTACGACGAGATTCGGGCAGTCAGGATGTCGGCCTCCAAAGCAGAAGCCGGAAGGGCTGCACCTTGCAGGGCGGTGATTACTTCGGACAAGCCGTCTACGCCGTGTAGCCGTCGTGCACCTTGGCTGGCAACATGTTGCCAGGCGGGAAGAAAGCGGGCCAAGACGTCTTGCTCAACTGGCTCAACTTCGCGGCGCAGGGCAGCCAGCGAGCGCCGCCGCAGCTGGCGCAAGACCTCGGTATGGCACCACTCTCGTTCCACTCCGTCAGGCCGGAACTCGCCCCGAACAATCCGTCCCTGACGTTCAAGCTCTTCTAACCCGGCTCGGGTTCGCTCGGCCTCCAGGCCGTAGCGGGCAGCAACCTCAACGGTGAGGAACGGCCCATGGGTTCGGGCGTAGCGAGTGAGCAGGTCACCAAAGGGATCGGCCACCGAATCGGTGAAGGCTTGGGGCAAGCCCGGGGGCAGGGCAACACCCAGCGCGTCACGAAGACGGGAGGCGTCTTCGCTGGCGGCCAGCCGTTTCTCACCGGCGACAGCCACCTCGATCAAGCGGCGATCCTTGAGAAGCTCGGCCACCGTCAACTCAGCGTCGATGCCACCGTCATTCAGTGGTAGCACTCGTTCGGCGATCTCAGCTTGGGTGAGTGGTCCAAGCCAGCGCAACAGGTCTTCCACATGGTCGACCGACTTGGCTTGCCAACTCTCCACCGTCCTCTGCAGCTCGGTCTCGATCGAGAACAGGACATCTGGGTCCAGCAGTTCGCGCAGTTCCTCGGCGCCAAGCAGGTCCCGCAGCAGTTCCCGATCCAGCGACAGGGCGGCTGCCCGACGTTCGGCCAGCGGGGCGTCACCCTCGTACATGTATTGGGCGATCCAGCCGAACAGGAGGGAGGCCGCCATGGGTGAAGCCGAGTCGGTGTCGACGGCAACTACCTTGATCTTGCGACTACGAAGGTCACCCAGCACCTGCCGCAAACCGGGGATGTCAAAGACGTCGTTGACACATTCCCGAGTTGTTTCCAACAGCATGGGGAAGGTCGGGTACTTGGCCGCCACCGCCAACAGGTCAGCCGCCTTTTGGCGTTGTTGCCACAAGGGGGTGCGACGATCGGGTCGACGGCGAGGAAGAAGGAGAGCCCGAGCCGAGGCTTCACGAAAGCGAGATGCGAACAATGCGGTGTTGGGGAGGCGGCTGATGAGAAGCTCATCCAGATCATCTGGATCAATCAGCAGTTCGTCGTTGGGGAGCTTGTCGATGGCTTCGGGCAGGCGAAGCACGATGCCGTCATCGCTCCACATGAGTTCGACGTCCCAACCCCACTGATCGGCCATGCGATGTTGCAGCGCCATGCCCCAAGGAGCGTGGACTTGGGCTCCGTAGGGGGTGAGGATGCAGATTCGCCAGTCGCCGATCTCGTCTCGGAAGCGTTCGACGATGACGGTTCGGTCATCGGGTAGTCGACCGGTGGCTTCGACCTGTTCATCCAGATAGCCCAGCAGGTTGGTGGCAGCCAGGGTGTCCAGTGAGCTTCGTTCTCGTAGCCGGGTGATGGCCTCATCTCGGGGAAGGTTGCTGATCTCGCGGATGAAGGTGGCGATGGCTCGGCCAAGTTCGAGCGGGCGGCCGGGTCCGTCGCCATGCCAGAACGGCATCTTGCCTGGCTGGCCGGGAGCGGGAATGACGACCACTCGTTCGTGGGTGATGTCTTCGATTCGCCAGGTGCTTGCGCCAAGCAGGAAGGTCTCACCCGGCCGAGATTCGTACACCATTTCCTCGTCCAGCTCGCCCACTCGGGTTCCGTCGGGCAGGAAGACGCCGTAGAGGCCACGGTCAGGGATGGTTCCTCCGGAGGTGACGGCCAGGCGTTGGGCTCCGGGGCGACCACGCACGACCCCTTCAACCCGGTCCCAGTTGACTCGAGGACGGAGCTCGGCAAATTCATCCGAGGGGTAGCGGCCGGCCAGCATGTCCAGGGTGTTGTTGAAAGCTTCGTCGGAGATGTCGGCGAAGTTGGCTGCACCTCGCATCATCGACAACAGCTCATCAACCGGCCAGTCGTCCATGGCGCAGGCAGCCACGATCTGTTGGGCCAGGACATCCAGCGGGTTGCGGGGGTAGTGGGTCTCTTCGATGAGCCCGGTCTTCATTCGCTCGACCACCACGGCGGCTTCCAACAGATCAGCGCGGTGTTTGGGGAAGAGCTTGCCAACACTGGGTGCACCAACCTGGTGACCGGCGCGGCCGATGCGTTGCAGCCCTCGACTAACAGCTCCCGGGGACTCGACCTGGATGACCAGATCGACCGCACCCATGTCGATGCCCAACTCCAAAGACGAGGTGGCGACAATGCCTTTGAGTACTCCTCGTTTGAGTTCGTCTTCGATCTGGAGTCGCTGGCTTCGACTGAGCGAACCGTGGTGGGCTTTCACTAGTTCTTCGCCCGGCATTGGTGGGCGGCCTTCGGCTTCGGCCGACCGGTTCTCACCGGTCATTGCCAGCTCATTCAAGCGAGTAGCAAGACGTTCGGCCAGACGTCGAGCGTTGACGAAGATGATGGTCGACTGGTGTTCTTGAATCAGCTCCAGCAGGCGGGGATGCATGGATGGCCAGATGGAGCGGCGGGGCATCGAGCCCTCGTCCAGCGGAACGACATCCGTACTGGTTTCCCGCTCTCCCAGGTTGGCCATGTCCTCGACAGGAATGATGACCTCAACATCCAACTGCTTGGAGATGCCGGTATCGATGATGGTGACCGGTCGAAGCTGGCGAGACCCATTGCTGATGTCGGTTGGATCCGTAGGTTCGGTGCCACCTAGGAACCGGGCGATCTCTTCCAACGGGCGCTGGGTGGCGGAGAGACCAATGCGTTGGGGAGGTCGGTCGGTGATGGCTTCTAAGCGTTCGAGGGTGATGGCCATGTGGGCACCGCGCTTGGTGGCGGCCAGGGCATGAATCTCATCGATGATGACGGTTTCGACGCCGGCCAGGGTTTCGCGGATCTTGCTGGTCAGCATGAGGTAGAGCGACTCGGGGGTGGTGATCAGCAGGTCTGGTGGGTTGGTAGCCAGCTTGCGCCGTTCGGAGGCGGGTGTGTCGCCGGAACGGATGGCAACGTGGGGTTCAGTGAACGGTTCGCCGAGGCGTTCGGCTGCTAGACGGATTCCTTGCAGGGGACCACGCAAGTTCTTCTCCACATCGACCGCTAGGGCTCGAAGGGGCGAGATGTAAAGGATGCGAGTGCGGTGATTCTTATCGTCCGGGGTTGGCCGACTGGTCAGCTGGTCGAGGCCCCAGAAGAAGGCCGACAGGGTTTTGCCGGAGCCTGTCGGGGCCAAGATGAGGGTGTGCTCGCCCCGAGCAATAGCAGGCCAGCCTTCGACCTGGGGTGGGGTCGGCTCCACGAAGGTGGTACTGAACCAGGCTGCTGCTGAGCGGCTGAACCCGTCCAGGGCTGGGTGTGGTGATGACATCGCCTCATCAAGCTACCGAGCCCTAATGACGGAGCCCTCACTCAGCAATGAGACCCGGCCTGCGATCCGAGGTACCTGCTCCGCCAGCGAGCTTCCGGGCCATCACCATTGCGATTACGAAGAGCAAGAACTCCAGGACCATGCCCGGCATCGCCACGGCGGTGAAGGGCTCGATCCAGAACATCGAGAGCCGGACCGGTAGGACAATTTCCAGAACGAGTCGCGCCGCCCATAGGACGGACTTGATCAGAAGATAGGGGAACAGCAGGTCCTGGTACCGACCGACCGACGCAGCCAGGAGAAGACCTACCATCCCAAAGGCCACCAATAGGATCCCGGTGGAGAAGGTGACCAGAAGTACAAAGTCATCCTCAATCTGAGACAGCTCGGCCAGTCCGGGTGAGCGGTGAAGAAACACCGGCATGGCAAAGTGCAGGAATCCAACCGCTAACTCCACCACAGCAGTAGTGATCAGCAACCAACGGATCCGGGTAAGAAACCGATCAGTCGAGGGCTCCTGGGCGCCGCTCACTGTTCCCCCAACAGGCTTGATGATGTTGCCAGAACCGAACGCCACCGTTCAAGAATCGCAGCGGGTACATCCTGGTCAAGGCTTGATCGCATCACGGCCTCGACACTTTGCAGTTGTTCGATCTCTGCCATGACGTCACCCACCTCGTTCGCCTTACCGCTTGAGCGGGGCCGAATTCGTCCGAGTTCGACGGCACGATTCACCCGCCCGGTGCAATGGCACTTAGCCGTAACATCGGTGAGTCCACAGTCCTCCCTCATGAAGTTACGAATCTCGGACCTGGCCCTCGATAAACGCTTACGGAAAGTCGGTGCACTCACACCAATGATCTCTGCCGCCATCGGACCCGGCAACTCCAGGATGTCGCCAAACACATAGGCCACACGATGTGGGCGGTCCAAACAGAGCAGCATCGCACCGGTGCAGGTCGCCTTCACATCGTTGGCCAGCGCCGTTAGCTCGGGCTGGAACTCCGGTTTGGGATCGGCCAGCCCATCCCGCAGATCCGCGGCCAAGACATCGAAGGAGAGAGCCTCAAATGCTCCTCGGCGTCGATCAAGAAGATGATTGACACCGATTCGGTAGACCCAAGTCTTGAGGGAGCTTCTTCCGTCAAAGGAATCGAGCTTGGTCACCACCTTGATGAGGATTTCCTGAGTGGCGTCCTCAGCATCGCGAACATCCCAGACCATGCGAACCGCGAGGCGGTAGATGTCGCCAAGCAACTGGTTCACCAGCTCGTTGAGGGAATCCTGGTCCCCGGTGAGCGCCTGCTTTCGCAATGCTTCCAGCTCTACAGACATGAGCAACCTCCATTGTCTTCATCTCTATTCATCATCACCCCACTTAGACGCAAGAGATGGGCCGGGTGTGACCGTTTTGGGGACACAATTGATGAGCTAGACCACACATCGTAGGGGTCGGCACCGTGCAGGCTAGTTCTGCGGCTACACCCGAGATTGTCGAACGCTTGATGAAGGTTCACGATGCCAACACGGACACAACTCAAATATGTAACACTTGTTTCATATCTGATCTCTATGTATTAGGGTGGCGATATGGACTTCGTTCATCCTGTCGAGGCCGTAATCCCGGGAACGCAAGGGCGAGTGCTTGCCGTGCTCGCCGAGACCACCGCCGAGCTCAACCTACGAACCGTGGCTCGACTCGCCAGCGTGAGCCCGGCCCAGGCCTCGCGAGTGCTCCCAGGCCTCGTCAAACTCGGTCTCATCGAACGACGGGAAGTGCCACCTTCATCGTTGTTTCGACTCAACCGGCAGAACCTCGCCGCACAAATGATCGTCGAACTGGCCCGGTCGCACGACACGGCCCTTCAACGCATCGGTGCCGCCGCCAGCGAGCTACCGCTTCCACCAGCAAGCGTGATCATCTTTGGATCGTTCGCTCGACGTGAGGCCGACCGTGAGAGCGACATCGACGCAGTATTCGTTCGCCCAGACGACATCGGTGGTGACGATGACACATGGGCCTCGGGGATTGAGAATTGGCGCAGCACTGTCCAAGCAATCACGGGCAATCCCGTCGAGGTCATCGAGATCACCCAATTGGAGGCCGTCGAGAAGCTCTCAGGCAAGGCACAGCTCTGGGGTGACATCATCAGCGAGGGTGTGATCGTCCATGGTGCGTCACTCGATGAACTCAAAGGTGGAGTCTGTGCCTAAGCCAATGCGGACACGGCCAGTGACCGCCGCACAGATACACGCGTACGCTAGTAAGGCCGAAGAGTACGCTGCGGCTGCTTCGAGCGAACTCGAGTCTGAGCGGCACATCGCGGCAACGAGCTTGGCGATTCATGCCGCAATCAACGCAGCCGATGCTGTTTGCGGCGCACGCCTCGGCCAACGTGCAGCTGCAGAGAACCATGACCTAGTTCTCACCCTGCTCAAACAGGCCGGGGCCGACGGAACCACAATTGCCAAAGACCTGCGCCGTCTCTTGCCACTCAAGACCAAGACCGAGTACGAACCCGATGACATCGCTCCCGGAGTAGCCAGGAAAGCAGTCGAGCGCGCCCAACGTTGCGTGGCACTTGCACGAGCAGTGGCCACAAGTTCTAGATAGCACGCCCATGCCAATCGATCCTACCGAAAGCGAACGAACAGATCTGCGCCAAACCTTTGATGGCGAAGCCTTGCGGTACCACCGGGCCCGACCCGGCTACCCCGACGCAATCTTCGACTTGATTGCTGAAGCCGGTGCTCTGAACTCAACATCGAGTGTGTTGGAGGTCGGTGCGGGAACTGGTCAGGCCACCCGTTCGATGGCTACCCGGGGCTGGCAGATCACGGCCGTCGAGCTAGGCGCGTCTCTGGCCGAAGTCGGTCGATCAGCGTTGAGGGAATTCGACAATGTCGAGTTTGTCACCGGAGATGTCGAAACCTTGAATCTCCCACTTGGCCAGTTCGACGCGGTGGTGGCCTTCACCTGTTTCCATTGGCTGGATCCTGAGACGCGGGCTGCGCGTCTGGCTTCCTTCTTGAAACCGGGTGGCCTCCTAGCCGTGGTGGACACCCACCACATCGCCAATCAACCAGGCGACACCAGCGCAGAGTTCTTCGTCGAGAGCCAGACCATCCACGATCGTTGCATGCCAACAGACCGGGACGAATACGAGCTTCCGACCGTCGACCAGATCAAGCCTCGATTGCCCCTCTTGGAACACGACAACCTCGCAACAATGGTCGAGCATCGAGTCAAACACGACATCGCCTACACAGCTTCTGAGTACGTCGACGTTCTTGAGACCTATTCATCCCACCTGGCTCTGGAGCCCGGTACCCGTCGGAACCTGCTGGAAGAGATCGCGACCTGCATTGACACCAACTTCGGAGGCTCAATCGTCAAGCGCTACCTCTACACCCTGTCGCTTGCAAGACGGTCTGGCTAGATTGCCAGCGTGAATTCGAAAGCAGCCTCGTCGGAACCGAGCAACAAGAAGACCAGGTCAAGCCCAGCAGTCATCCGCTCCTTGCAGAACATGCGATTCAGTTCCGCTCTCATGGTGAGTTTGGGTTGGGCGGCCATCTTGGTCATCAGCCTTGTTCGACTCTATGACCAGGCCGAGGGCTGGGACGGAACGGGCACCGACCCACTCGATGGGGTTCCCGTGGTCTGGATTGGATTGATCTTTGCTGTTGGCTACGTACCGCTGGCCTTGTACTTCGGGAAGAAGAAGCCAACCTCAATCGGCTCAACATTTGTCATGATCCTAGCCTTTCTGCCAATGGCCATGATGTCCTTTGCCCTGGCCGCCGACCACACAATGGGCTCCGCCATGGGCGATCTCATCGCGGTGACAAGCGGCGTCCTGAACCTGGCTGTCATCGTGACCTCACTAATGATCTCGACCAGGTCTCACCGCTGATCTCAGCTCACAATTGAGTCCACCGCTGCGACGGCCAGACAAGAACTTTGCTTCGTTGATACTCACTAAGGTCCGTCGACTCACAAGCTCAGAAGGGGTCTCCACCAGCGATCCAGAATCCTCCGAGTTCTGCATCACTGCCTTCGGCAAGGACAGCGACACCAACGCCATCCGGTACCGTGCCGACAAGTTGCTGGGCCAGGATTCGGGCGGCGTCTAGAGCCGATTCGATATCTGGGTAGACCGTATTGACCCTCTCATGTCTAACAGTGGTCAGCTTCGTCTTGGATCCAGGCCGGACGAGAGATCGGCGCCACCATGGTTTTGCCTGCCATGCTTGCACTTGTGAGTCCACGTCCTCGACCGAAACACCATTGTGGTGGGTCGGAAAGGACACAGCGATTCGATACACACCACGATCCTAAGCCACATCCAAGCCAGGATTGACTACGCATTAAGTAGTGCCAGTTGCTACGAAAGCATGCCGCTTCTGCGCCAAGTCACCGTTCTGATCTCTGACCCTGAAGATATTGATCTTCTTCTCGACGGTCTGGACCCTATGAAGGCTGGCGTCTCTGTCCTAACCGTCTGACCACAAGCCTCACCATCATCGGTCCACTACGTTGTTCGTTGTGAGACCCCTTGTTTGGAGCAGCTGGGTTGCGGCCACGGTGGCGGCGATTCCCTTCGTGTGGTTGCTGTCGATTGAGTTGGGTACCTCTCGCCGGGCCTCGCGCAAGCCCGATCCTGAAGATCTCGAGCTAGAAACCCAAACCGGCAAACTGGTTGACCTTGGGGCCGGTGTCGCCATCGTGGGCGGGCTTGTCTCATCCCTCTGGCTTACGTCGACGGTGATCGAGTCTCGTCTCCTGGTCTTCATCATCGGGGTGGCCCTCATGACCGGGGCCCTCATCCTGAGCGCATGGGCACGCAAACACCTTGGCCGGTTTCATCGAGATGATCTCACCCACCACCCCGATCATGAGTTGGTTGACACCGGGCCGTACCGCCTCATCCGCCACCCGCTCTACACCGCGACAAGCTGTGCCTTCTTGGGAATCGGGTTCTGCCTCGGGACCTGGATCAGCATCAGCTTAGTCGCCCTACCAATCGGCGCTCTTGTCCACCGGATCCAGGTCGAAGAGCAACTGCTGGACCGGGCGCTTGGTAGCCAATATCGAGACTATGTCAAACGAACATCTCGACTAGTCCCCCGAGTCTGGTAGCAATCGCCGCCACCCTCACTCGCAGAACCCACTAAGTGTTGAGACCAACGATGTCGAAGGCAGCAAGAAACGTGGAAACAAACTGAGCATCAGAGGCGACAATGTCACCCGAATCCAAGGCTTGAGAAAGCGGTTGTTTGCCAGCCAACACCTTGGCCCAGGTCTGGTGGCTCAGCTCGATGGTTGCCGAGGTCACACCACCAATACCGTCAGAACTCTGACGGCTTTCAACAACGACGCCATTGCGCTGGACTAGCCCAATGTTCGCCCCATCCTCAAACTTCCAGACAAGTTCAACAACGCCTGTTCCGGCACCGCGGGCAGCCTCGGGTTTGTAGACCACTCGCAAGGCTCGGACCGAGTCTTGCGGAGCAGCGGCCAGAACCGCACCCATGGGGAAGCGATGGATTCGGAACCGACTCATATCCAGCTGGCCCTCCAACTCCAGAGCCCGTGTCAGGCACCAGTTTCGGATATTGGCCGAGGTCGTTCGCTGACCGATCGTCCGCAGCACCTCAGCCAAGCGAGCACGGTCCTCGGGGTCACCCGCATCAGCCCGACCCATATCGTCGGCTTCGCACTTCACCAACCAGGTCGCCATCTCCAACGCCCATCGCAAGTCCTCGTCGTGCAGCGCCTGATCGATCTGGGTTCGCACTTCGGCCTTGCCACCGAACCCTTCAACCATTCTCGTGGCTTTATCCACGGGTGGAAGTGGAAACAGTCGGGCCTCGTCACCATCAAACCAGCCTCGAAGTCCGCTGTAGATCTGCTTCACATGGTGCTCAACCAGGCCATAGAGCTGGGAGGTGAAGTAGTCATCTCCATATCCCTCAGGCAGGGTCACAAACTGTGAAACCTCATCCAGGGTCAGCCCCTTATTGATGCCTCGAATGGCCTGATCCAGCATGAACTGGATTGAGTCTCGATACCGAGTCACTGCATCAACAATGGCCTCTCGACCAGACAGCGGAGGACCATGGCAACCGAGCAGATACTCCGCCCCAAGGGAGCCAATCTGATCGAGTCCGGTGAGCAAGACGGTTGGGTCACGGAAACGTTCGCCCCGGATGGGGAAGACGTTGAAGAGAGCTGGCCACAACAGATTGTTCACGCATAGCCCAAGGCTGGGGAACCAGATGGTGATCGAATCAGAAACGTCGGACGGTGCCGGAGTCATCTCGACCGGCAGACCGGCGATGGTCGTCGAGGTCGGCTCATCAAACAACTGGTTGGGGGCAACATACCCAACGGTATGGGGGTGATTGCTTGGATCTTGGAACCACGGACCAAGACCACAATTGATCAGGGCATCCGGACCATCCGGCGGCAAGAGCAGCCCGAATTGATGAACCAGGCCACGGCCTCCAACGGCGGAGGTTTCCAGCCCAATCTCACGCCGGTTTTCGATGATGGACCGGTGCCCCCAAATGTCGGGAGTGTGGCCAACGTCCTCGATGATGGCCTCGGTTCCGGACACATAGTGCGAATGGGTGTAGATGATGGAAACGATGGGGACATCGGTGTGTTCCCGCAAGGCGGCCAGCGCATTGCCCATCTCCTGGTTCGACTCACCGGAATCAATGGCAATGATGCCATCCGGTCCCTGGACGAACACCTGGTTGGACAGCCCATTACCAACATAGGTCCAGATCCCGTCGGCAACTTGATGCATGGTCTTGTCGAACAAGTCGGAGTGATCAATCGAGGCCTGGTGGCCCAGCTGGCCCTTGGGCCCGACCCCGACGCGGTCACCATGGCTCTCGAAGCTATCGGCCGGGGCATCTTGCGGTACAAAGAAGGTCACACCCGCATCCTGTCCTAGTTTGGGCTTGTCCGTCGAGCCCGGCGATCGTTTCGCCCGGTCGCCGCGGTTCGGGCCAAGCTGCTCAATATCGCCACTGCACCTCAAAGGACCTGGAGATCCACCGATGACAACAGAAGAAACACTCGACGCCGACAGCATTGCCTCGCTCCTCACCGCATCAGCCGAACGCCATCGGATCACTGGTGTCAGCCTGGCCGTAACCCAAGGTGATCAGCTAGTCGAGGCCGCTACTGGTTTCGTCAACAGTGCCGCCGGAATTGAGGCAACCCCAGACTCGGTCTTCCAGATCGGTTCGATCACCAAGCTTCTCACCGCCACCTTGATCATGCAGCTCATCGATGATGGCCTGCTCGACCTGGACACTCCTCTCTGCGAGGCCCTGCCCGAACTGGACTTGGCCGACTCCGCAGTCACCAAAGAGGTTGCCATCTCTCACCTGCTGAGCCACACCAGCGGGATCGAAGGCGACCATTTCTTGGACACCGGTCCCGGCGACGACTCTGTTGAACGTTTCGTTGTCAGCTGTTCTGCACTGCCACAGATCCACCAGCCTGGCCAGTTTTTCTCCTACTGCAACACCGGGTTCATCCTCCTGGGTCGGATCATCGAGATACTGCGCGGAGCGCCATGGCCCAAGGTTCTGCAAGACCGAATCATCCAACCCTTGGGCCTCTCAGCCATGGGGACCGAAGCTCACGAAGCCATCCTCCACCGTGCCGCCGTTGGCCACATGGACGCCACGAATGATCCGGATGGCAGTCCGTTCGTCATCCCACAGTGGAATCTTCCTCGTTCCAATGCTCCGGCGGGGTCCACACCCTTCGGCCGGGCCCGTGACCTCATCCCCTTCGTTCAAGCCCATCTGGCGGAGGGGATTGCTGCCAACGGTCACCGGCTCCTCTCCACCGACTCAACCGTTGCCATGGTCGAACGACGAGTGACACTGCCTAAGCACGCCGCCGCCTCTGGGTGGGGCCTTGGTTGGATGCTGTTCGACCTAGACGGCGGACAGCTCATGGGCCACAACGGGGCAACGTTGGGCCAGACGTCGTGTCTTCGTGTCGAACCCAAGTCGGGTCTCATCATGTCGCTTCTCACTACCGGTGGCGGCGGCCGGGTCGCTCCATTCTTCCGAGAGGTGACCGACCAGATTTTCGGTGAGCATTGTGGCATCACTGCTCCAGCCACTGTTGACAGCCTGACCACCGTCGACCCATCCGGAATCGACCTCAACCGATATTCCGGGACCTTTCGTCGACTGGCCGTTGAGTTCAAGGTCAGCATCCAAGAGGACCAGCTTGTTCTCCGGTCCCGAGGTCGGAAGTCGCCGTGGAGTGAAGCTCCCGACGAGCAAAGCGTTCTCCGGCCCGTCTCCGATCGAGCCTTCGCCGTGGAGTCTCCCGGCCCTCTCGCCGGTTCCCCCGTCCAGTTCGAAGACTTCGACGAGCAGGGGCAGCCACAGTTCATTGGTATCGGCGCCCGGCTTGCACCCAGGGTTCAGCACCAGCCACGAAGCTAGGCTTGTCACATGTCGAAATGGGTGAACATCGCACTGAAGCTGGTCAAGCAGCTCCAGGCCGCGCAACGAGAGCACGAGCGAGGAACCGGCAAGCCGCGGAAGAAGCCGGCTCCACGGACCAGGCGTGTCGAGCACGGCGTACAGGTTGAGTACACACCCAATCTTGATGGTGACCCCGACCCTGGTGAAGTGGTTTGGACCTGGGTGCCATATCAAGAGGACCCGAACAAGGGCAAGGACCGACCCGTTGTCATCATTGGCCGGGTTGGCGATGACCTGGCAGGCGTTCCCCTTACCTCCAAGAACAAAGGCCGCGACGACCATGTCCTGGTTGGTACCGGCCCATGGGACCGCCGGAATCGCCCGAGTTGGGCCAAGGTCGATCGCCTCTTGACCATCGATCCCGATGACGTACGACGCGAAGGTGCCATCCTGGACAAGAAGCACTTCGATACCGTCATTGACAAGCTGGCCCAGTACCACGAACTCGTTCGCCGCTAGCTATAACATTCATCGAACTTGCACCACCATGAGGTAATTCAATGGGATTTCGTTTTGCCAACGTTTCCGGCCGGTCGGCCCTAGTCGATGACAGCAGAGACTATTACGACCTGCACCGGATCTCCTCCGGGGCAATCTCGGCCGACCCAATGAAGGCGCTGCGGGATCCTCGAGCCCTTCGGACCGCTCAATCCAAGCTCGGTGATGCAGCGCCCGACGGAGCCATGGACGGAGCCGACATCGGTCCGCCAATCCCCACACCGCGCAACATCTTCGCCATCGGCCTCAACTACGCCGAGCACATTGCAGAAACGGGGGCCGAGACGTCCAATGCTCCGGTTCTGTTCACCAAGTTCCCCAGCTGCATCGTTGGTCCCAATAGCGACGTTGAGTTACGAACAGATGACGCCGACTACGAGATCGAGATGGTCGTCGTCATCGGCAAGGCCGGACGCGACATCGCGGTTGAGCACGCCTGGGGTCATGTGCTTGGGCTAACCGCTGGCCAGGACATCTCCGACCGCGTCATGCAGTTTGCGGCAACCCCCGCCCACTTTGATCTCGGCAAGTCACGCGACACCTACGGCCCGATCGGCCCAACGCTGGTCTCGCCCGACATGTTCGAGAACCCCAACGAACTCCGAATCCATTGCTCCATCAATGGTGAGATGAGGCAGGACTCCAACACCAAGCACCTCATCCACTCAGTGGCGGATCTCATCGCCTATATCTCCACCGCCCTAACCCTGGCACCTGGTGACATCATCTTTACTGGCACGCCGGACGGGGTCGGGTTCACCGACGGTAAGTTCCTGCGCCCCGGCGACGTCATCTCTTCGGGAGTTGAGGGCATCGGAACCCTCACTAACCGCTGCGTCTGACAGCGACAAGAAAGAGCTCAAACTCACCGTTTTCGCACGAGTACGCCGCCACCAGTAAGATCGCCAGCGTGACTCGACCATTTCGCTTCGGAATCCAAGCCCAGAACGCTGCCACCCGTAAAGACTGGGTTGAGACGGTAAAGAAGGCCGAAGACCTCGGCTATTCATCCATGACCTTGCCCGACCATTTCGATGGTCAGCTGGCTCCCGCCATCGCCTTGCAAGTGGCAGCCGATGTCACCACCGATTTGCGAGTCGGCGCCCTGGTCTGGTGCAACGACTACCGCCACCCCGTTGTCTTTGCCAACGAGATGGCAACTCTGGACATCATGTCCGAAGGTCGCCTCGAGCTAGGCATTGGTGCCGGCTGGATGAAGTCAGACTATGACGCCGCAGGCATGAGCTATGACCGACCCGGTATCCGCATCGAGCGCATGATCGAATCGGTCACCATCCTCAAAGGTCTCTTCGCCGACGGACCCTTCTCGTTCCAGGGTCAGCACTACACCATCACCGATCTTGACCTCCAGCCCAAGCCTGTCCAGAAGCCCCATCCCCCCATCTTGATTGGTGGCGGCGGTAAGCGCATGCTTCGCAACGCCGGGAAGATGGCCGACATCATCGGCATCAACCCCAACCTCAAGGCTGGTCTCATCGACTCCAACACCGCCTCAGACGCAACCGCGGCCAAGTTTGCCGAGAAGCTGGCTTGGGTCAAGGAAGGGGCCGGTGACCGCTACGACGACATTGAACTCAACGTTCGAGTATTCGTCATGGTCATGACGGATGACCCGAAGGGCATGGCCGAAATGATGGCCCCATCCATGGGCATGTCCCCCGAAGACGCCCTCAAATCACCCTTGGCCCTGGTCGGCGACACCCAGTCCATGGCCAACGACCTGCTGGCCCGGCGCGAGCAATTCGGATTCAGCTATATCGGCATCGGTGTGGACGAGATGGAACAGTTCGCCCCGGTCGTGGCCCAACTGTCGGGCACCTAATCCTCGCTAGTCTGATCAATCCACGATCTCGGAGCAACACCGATGCCAACCGGCCAATTCGATCCGCTGGTCCCACCAGCAGCTCCACAAACCCAACCGACAGCACCATCCACCCCTCATGCGCCACCCATTGGCGTGGTCCGACGCATCTTCAACATTGTTTTCGGTAGTTTTCTGATCTTCATTGGCGTCCTGATGATCTTCATTCCCGGCCCAGGAATTGCTGCCATTCTTGCCGGACTGAACCTGGTCAAGCCAGACAACAAGATCTCGCAATACATCCGAGCTCGGATGGAAAAACGGAAGCAGGATCGAGCCGGGACACGCCCGCCAGCACCCCCTTCAGGGCCGCTCCAACCACCCCCAGCCCTCCCCCCACCACCGGCCACCTAGCCCGCAAGGGATCGGTAACCTTCGGGCCTCAGTGGGAACTTTCAAGATCCCGTTCGCGTTACCTACACTGGCTAAGCCGCATCTGGCTTCGCTATCAACAACCCTCGGAGACCCGAACGAATGAAACTGGACTATGAAGATCTTCAACCTGGCATTAGCGAGAGTGAAGACGTCCACGGGATTCGCCGATTCCAGAACATCATTGTTGGTGTCTTCGTCGTGATCATCGGCATCATCTTGATGCCCCTACCAGGCCCCGGCATCGCCATAGTCCTTGTTGGACTCAACCTGATCAAGCCCGACAACCGGCTGGTTCGCTACATCCGGACCCGCACCCCCGGCATTCCCGAAGAGGGACCCATCCCCCGCAACAGCATCATCTTTGCCGTCGTGATGATGATCGGTGCCTCCATCATTTCCTACTTCTACGGTGATGTCATCTTTGGTCCGATGAAGGAGTTCGCTGCCCCGGTCCTGGATCCGGTCAAGAACTTCTTCACCAATATTTGGGGCGGCTTCAAGGGCTGGTTCTAGCGAGAATCAACAGGGGCCTAGAGCGGGCCGAGGATGTCATCCAACGACATCTGGGTGGGGGCGGCCTGATGCTCGGCAACACTCGCTTCGACTACAGCGACGTCATCACTGATCATGAATTCTGGCAAGGGACGTGAGTGCACAATCACCAGTCGCTTGGTTGAACGAGTCACCGCAACATAGAGCGAGCGGGCGCCCTGAGGTTCCTGGTCGATCATGTCTGCTGGTTCAACCACAATGGTGGTGTCTACCTCTAGGCCCTTCACCAGACTGACTGGCACCAGGGTGACCGGGTGATCAAAACCATCTCGTCGAGCCCGGCCATAGTCAACCTCAGCGGCTTCGAATGCGGCCGCCATTGCTTCGTACTCACCCGTGGCACACACCACCGCAACATTGCCCTGAGCAAGCTCGGACTGTTCGGCTTGAGCCTCAGCGATCACTGATGCGAACAGTGATCCAGTGGCTGAGGTCGTGACGAACCGCGGCCCATCACCATCGGAGCGAACAGCCTGCGGCGGGGCCAGTTCCGGAGCAGCAACCTTCAACACCCTGGCGGCCAGCTCCATGGTCGGGCCAGGAATGCGGTAGCCGACCGTTAGTTCCGCTCGGCGCGGAGGCCGTCGATCGGGCAGGTGTTCAAGGATCTCCGACCAGTTGGCGTGAGCCCACGATCCGGTGGATTGTGCGATGTCACCAACAATCGTCATGGACCCATTCAGCGAACGCCGAGTCAGCATTCGCAGCTGCATTGGGGAAAGGTCTTGAGCTTCATCGACCACGATGTGGCCATAAGTCCGAACATCATCCACTTCCTGATGTTTCGGACGCGGACCGAGACGCTCGAAGGCTTCATCCAGAACCGGGACGTCGTCAATGGTCCATATCCGCCCGGCCACGTCGTATTCGTCTTCCCATCCTTGATAGAGGGCGCCGTACTCCTCATCGCTCAGACGCTTGCCGCCAGCCGATCGCATCAGAGCCTTCGATCCGTACAAGTCATGCACGAGCTGGGCCGGCGATAAGACAGGCCACATTCGCAACAAGATGGAACGAATATCCTCTCGTCCAGACAGCGACTCGCGCACGGCATCCGGATCGGCTGGACCATCGGGATGAGACTCAGCCAGGGTCTCAAACACCGCTCGGACCACAAAGCCCCGAGCCGCGTTGTGACCGCGGAATCGACGGCGAGCTTGGCGAATGATCTCCTCCGATTCGGCCACCGACATCCGCAAGTAACGATGGCCATAGCCAACCCGCAGATCCTCCAGCATCGGGCGCTGCCGGTCAGCAACCGCTCGCCTGATCAGGTTGACCATGCGAAGGTCACCCTTGATTCTGCCGCCGGCATATGAGCTAAAGCCCTGCACCCGAACGCCGGGGATGAGGTCGGCCAGAACAGACATCTGCACACCGGCTTCGCCCAGTGAAGGCAGGACCTGTTCGATATAGCCCAGGAACAACCGGTTGGGACCGACGACCAACACGCCTTGTCCTTCGAGCGGAAAACGGTGGCTATACAACAGATAGGCCGCCCGGTGAAGAGCAACCACGGTCTTGCCGGTGCCCGGGCCGCCCTGCACTACAAGGACTCCGGGCAGTGGCGCCCGAATGATCTCGTCCTGTTCGGCCTGGATGGTGCCAACAATGTCGGAGAGCTGACCGGTGCGCGAAGTCTCCAGAGCGGCAATCAGCGCGCCTTCGCCACGCAGCTCACGTCCGTTGACCATGACTCGTTTCTGGCCAGCAGCAGCACCAAAGAATTCGTCTTCCAGGCCAAGCAATTCTCGTCCGCGGGAGATGAAGTGGCGGCGACGGACAAGCCCCTGGGACTCGCGACCAGTGGCTCGATAGAACGATTCAGCGATTGGTGCTCGCCAATCGACAATCAGAGGTTCCTTGTCGGCATCAGAAATGGCGATACGACCGATGTGGTAACTCTCTCCACCAGCTGCCTCGGTCTGGTCGATACGACCAAAACAAAGTGATCGGGTGCCGATGTCGAGATTGGCCAAGCGGGTGGCAATATTGCCAATGATGACCTCTCGCTCATAGCGAGCCTGGGTCGTTCCACCACGACCGACCTCAACCATGTTCTGGAGCCGAAGGGCCTCAGCTCGGGTCTCTTCCAAACGCTCATAGGCCAGATCCAGGTGGGCTTGCTCGGCCGCCAACTCAAGATCAATCGACTCGGCGACGCCAGCAGCAGAACCATTCAGGCCATTCGTCAAATCTGAGTTAGATCCGGACACACCACTCCTGTTCTGATTCATGGAAGACCCACGCCAACAAGCTCGCTGATATAGATCCCCAGATCCACGACCGCCGAGCCCTCGATTAGGGGTACGTAAGGCTATTAGGAGAATGGAGGCGCTCCGCACGCCCGAGTCACTTCTCACAACGAGGGATGTTCCATCCAACCGCAGCGCTAACGTCTTCAGACGGCAACACGAGATTCTTGGGAGTCAGCGGTGACAACAACGAAGGTGGTGATCATCGGTGGTGGCATTGCCGGCCTTTGTGCTGCCTATGACCTCCACCGTGCTGGCTGTGATGTCACCCTTCACGAGGCTGGCGATCGCTTCGGCGGCAAGATTCACTCGTCCAAGGTCGGTCACCGGATAGTCGATGCCGGTCCCGATAGCTTCCCTGCCCGTCTTCCCCAAGGACGCCAACTCTGCGAAGACTTAGGTCTCGCCTCGGAACTGACTAGTCCGGTTGCTTCAATTCCTTCGCTCATCCATCGTGACGGCAAGCTCTTCGAGCCTCCGAAGGGAACCGTGCTTGGTATTCCAACCGACTTTGAGGCGCTGGCAGAATCAGGACTGATCTCCTCTGACGGTGTGGCCCGCGCCGCCGAGGACCTCGAACTGCCGAGCACAACGATTGGTGACGATGCCTCGGTCGGCACCTACTTCCGGGCCCGCCTCGGTGACGAGGTCACAGACTGGCTTATTGAGCCGACCATTGGGGCCTCCCACGCCTCTGACATCAATCGCCTGAGCCTGCGAGCCAGCTCAGCAGTTCTGTGGGACATTGCCACATCGAATCGTTCGATCATCAAGGGCCTGCGTGATGCCCGCGGTGGTGTCGGCTCAACCCAGGGTTCAGCCGGGGTAAACGAACCGATCTTTTCGGGATTGCCCGGAGGCATTTCCAGAATTGTGGAACGGCTACTTGAAGAGTTGTCTGAGGCCGATCTTCGGCTGAACTCACCAATCGAAGATCTCAATTCGTTGGAATATGACCACCTCATCATGGCGACACCGGCGTCGGCTACTTCCAAACTGCTCACCATCGTGTCTCCAGAGGCTGCTGAACTGCTGGACGGAATCGAGTACTCTTCCTTGGCTCAAGTAACCGTCGAGTTTGCTGAGGCTGCACTGAGCTCAATTCCCGAGGCATCAATGCTGTACTTCCCTGCCGTCGCTGGTGGAGTCTTATCCAATGCAACCTTGCTCAGCACGAAGTGGGCTCACTACGCCGATACCTCTGGCCATCGAAACACCGTGCTCATCCGGCTCACTTCTGGCCGTTCCGGAGACGGAAGAGCAATCGGTCTTGACGACGAAACCATGACCAGCCGTCTAATCAGCGACTTTCGGACGGCAATCCAGGTCGATCAAGAGCCGCTGAATGCTCGAGTTATCCGCTGGCCGCAAGCGCTGCCCCACTACGCCCCCGGCCATGGCACCCGTGTCGAACAGATTCTGGCTTCGGTAGCCAAGGACGCCCCAAACATTCAACTGGTCGGCGCGGCCTATGGGGGAACCCAGCTGCCGGTCTGCATTGGCAGTGGTCGAGAAGCCGCCGCCCGTATCCTGGCTTGATGCCATCCACCAAGGGTCGACTCGCCGACACCCTCACTGGTTCGGACTCTTTAGCAATCACACTTCGCTGCGCTGCTGCTGGCATCTGTATCGCTGCCGCTGTTCCTCCATGGGGATGGTGGCCCCTGGCTTTTGTTGGCTTCGCCATCTTCGATCGATTGTTGGCGGACACCACCTGGAAGCAGCGTTTCCGACGTGGCTGGCTCGTCACCGCCTGGTGGTTGTACCCAGCCATGCTGTGGATGTTTGACCTCACTGCTCCCGGATATATCGCCGTGGTAGCAATCTTTGGTCTCTACTTCGGGGTCGCCACCGCCCTCACTCCCTCAGACCCAACTGTCAGGCGACTGGTATTCCCCGGTGCCTTTGCTTTGGCCGAGCTCACCCGCTGGTATGTGCCCTTTGGCGGGGTCCCCGTTGCCAATGTTGCCTTGGGCCAGGTCGACTCACCTCTGGGTCAGACTGCCCGACTGGCTGGTGCTGTTCTTGTTGTTGTGCTCGTGATCGTTGTTGGTCAGGCCATCTCGGCAGCACTCACTCAGGACTATCAGTCCGCAGGCATCGCTGCTGCTGTGGTCGCTGCCTTCTTGGTTGCAGCCGCTCTTCACCCGTCTGCAACCGTCGAGCGGACGGCCGATGTTGCCGTTATCCAGGGTGGCGGTCCGACCAGGACTCGGGCATCGCGGTCCCAGGAGCCCATTGTCCTTGCCCGGCATTTGGAAGCAACGAAACAGCTGGAACAACCGGTCGACCTGATTCTGTGGCCCGAGAACGTAGTGAACCCTGGTGGCATCCTCGATATTGATGACGCCCGTGATCGAGTCAGCAATGTCGCAATCCAGCAGCAAGCCACCCTGCTTCCCGGCTGGTTCCACTCAGCGCCCAATGGCGTGAACACCGTCAACTACCACACCTCGGTCAACCCCGATGGAGAAGTGGTTGATCGCTACGACAAGGTTCAGATCGTTCCCTTTGGCGAATACGTGCCCTTCCGGAGCTTGGTCGAACTCCTCAATGACGAGATCCCTAACCGTGATGTGATTCGAGGCACCGAGCCGCCAGTCTTGGACACCCCCATCGGGCCCGTTGGTGTTGCAATCTCGTGGGAGGCGTACTTCGATCACCGCTCTCGACATGCTGTCCGAGAGGGCGCTCAGCTCCTGACCAACCCAACCAACGGGGCCACCTATTGGCTAACCCAAGTGCACACCCAGCAGGTGGCATCCAACCAGTTACGGGCGATCGAGAATGATCGCTGGCTTTTGATGGCCGGACCGACGGGCATGTCAGCAATCATTGCCCCTGATGGTGAGGTCATGCAGCGCACGGGTATTGGTGAGCGTCGTAACCTGGTAGGCACGATCGAGATGCGCTCAGGTCGTACGCTGGCCAGCCGCATTGGTGCCTGGCCGGGTTTGGTCTATGGCCTGGTGGCTGTGTTGCTTGGACTGTGGACTCTGCGCTCGAGAAGCCAACCAGAGGCCCTGGTGGCAGAGACCTCGGGGCCAGACCACTCCTAGCTCGCTAGCTCACCTGTGGTTCGACCAGCTCGAGGGTGTCGGTTGGGTCGGTCAAGTTGCGGATCGAGAAGACGGCGAGACCCATGGTGATCATCAGGCTTCCCCCGATCCAGCCCAGCATGGTCGAGCCAGAAGTCTGAAGTACAAGGCCACCAAGTAGCGGCCCGAATACGCGGCCGATTGCCATCACGGCTTGGGCATCGCCTGCTCGTTCTTGGGGGTATTCCGAGCGTTCAGCCAGAATCTTGAACACGCCAGGGACACCCATCCAGAAAGCAAATCCCCACCAGGCGGCAGCAGCGGCAAAGATCCAGGTTGAGCTGGCGGTTGCTAGCAAGATTGCCATCACTCCCGTACTCATCAGCCACGGGCCAGGAATTCCCCGCTTCCCGGTACGTCCCGCACTGAGAGTCGAACACAGCGCGTTCAGACTGAAGACCCAGGCCACCTGTGAGGCCGACAAATCGAGACGTTGGGCGCCAATCACCACGGCATAAGTGAACACCGATGACCCTCCAAGGGTGAAGAGTCCAAGAAAGAGCAGCAGGATTCGAGCAACAAACACTGCCTGGTGTCGCTCGGAAGCGGGCCTTGGAGGATCGGCGACACCGGTTGTCCGGTTGAAGATCAAGGGCCCAATCGCCAATAGCCCGAGGAACAAGAAGATCGAAGATGCCCCTCCCCTGGTCGCTACCAACGCGATCAAGGGTGAGGTCAAGACTCCAACGATCGGGCCAACAACGGCGATTTCGCCCATCCTGGCTTCATCACCAAAGACCTGCACCCAACCAAACCAGCTGATCATGCCCATCGAGATTCCAGATACGAATCTCAACGCAATCAAGATCGGGTAGGCAGGCAACAGGCTGGATGCGAGATTGGCGACCACCGCCAGCAGCAAGGCAACGAAGAAGACCTTGCGAGTTGGGCTGAGATGACGCCCCGCCCCCCAGCTGCCAATCACGAAACCACCGAGCTGGAAGGTGCCGACGAAGGAGGTGAGTCCAAGCCCGATGCCGTAGTGATCCGAAATCAGCGGAAACAGGAACGGCGTCGAGACGAAGACCAGGGTGCTGAATCCTGTAGCCAACAAGATCCCGACCGAGACCGTCGGATTGAGGAGGAGGCTGACTCGAACCGGGAGCTGCATACGGCACCCAGGCTAGTCAGTCCAGCCCGTACCGAGCCAGATTCGCGTCCCTAGTTCCAGTGATCTTCAAGACCAGGGAGCGGAGTGAATCCCTCGGCTGGGCCGACCTGAATAGTGGCGATTGCCGCCAGCGCTGGGTCGACGTACTTCAACGCTTCAGCCATCGTGGTGCATTTCTTCTGGATGGCTCGCTTGGATAGCGATCGAACCGCTCGAAGCTCAACCTCTTCGCCTGTAGCCAGCCGAAGCACTGGGAACCACCATTTGATTCCTCGGGAGCGAACGAAACCCATGCCGAGGTCATCGATGTTCTCGATCAAGAACTCACTGCGACGGTCGATTCGAACGTACACCAGTCGCCCGGGGGTGAGTTCAACAAAGGCCAGTACCTTGACAAAGCTGAGGACCATGAACAGGTTGAGTCCGGCAAGAATGGGCCTGCCGTTCGCCATGTTGGGGTAGATGGACAGCAACCCGAAGAGGCCCATGAAGCTCATGCTCAGGGTGAAGTAGATCCCTGGCAGGATCCGCATCTTATTCATTAAGTACACCGCCCCTGACACTACGCATTCCTGTTCGATGCATGTCTCATAGATCGGCCGATTCCTGGGCAGCCTTTAGCAAGAGGTCAAGCCTGCCTAGGCCCCGACTTGCTAGAGCTCGATGTTGATGGTCACCGGCCCTTGGTTAAGTATCTCAACTTCCATGTCCGCTCCAAATACTCCAGCAGGAACAGCCAGTCCTTTGTCACGGAGATTGAGAACGAGAGCTTCGATCAAGGGCTCGGCAACCTCAGGTCTGGCGGCTCCGATGTAGGACGGTCGGTTGCCTTTTCTGGCGTCGCCGTAAAGGGTGAATTGGCTGATGATCAGGATGTCGCCAGCGATGTCCGCCACGGACAGATTCATCTTGTCTTCGGCATCAGAGAAGATCCGCAACTTGAACAACTTGTCAGCCATCTTGTTGACCTGGTCGAGGGTGTCGTCATGGGTCATTCCAATGAATACGCATAGGCCATGCCTAATTGATCCAACAACCTCGCCCTCAACAGACACACTCGCTCGGCTGACTCGCTGGACTAGGGCGCGCATGTTGAATAGGACCTCAGGGTTGCTTCGAGAAGGTTCAAGCTGTGGGCTAGGCCGCCGGGACGATTGCGTCCTAACCAAGCCCGCCGTTGCAGCGCGATTGCTCTTGTCAAGTCTTCGTGCATGACCGCTTCAGATTGACCATCAAGGCCGGACGCCTGGCCCGTTCGCCACAGGCCATGGCGGGCTAGTCGAATGGCGGCCAGCAATTCAAGTTTGACCTGATCCGCTTGATCACAAGTCGGTGTTGAGTTGACGATGTTGGCGGCCGAGAGATCGAGAGTCTCCAGAATCCCATCCAGCTCGTCGCTTGTTGTCTCCCCAGTGCCTGGAAACGGTGGCTCACAGAGCAAGTCGAAGAACAGGCCGCTGCCATTCAGACCCTTTCGACTCAGGCGATCGCTGATTCCGCCCAGAGCTTGCAACGCCGGGCCGATCAATTCGGTGTCGTCGCCCAAGACCTGGTTGCACACCGATGCGGCGGGAAGGTCTCGGTTGGATTCTGCACACCAGGTGATCGCACCACCAAAGATTATTGGCAACAGGCTGACGGACAAGGGCTGCATATGGCCAGTGTCACCCCAGTCGGTGACGATGACTCCGGTAGCTCCCGCTGGGAGGGCAACATCAACGGCGTCAAGCAGGTTGGCCTTGGCGTGAGGCCAGCGACCGATCAGCGAGTTCCATGTTCCCGTCCCTGGCGCAGCCCAGAACGGGTAGTCGGCCTCAACCAGCTGACGCGTCTGACTCTCGAATCCCAGGTACATGTCTTCGGGAAATCCGAACATCTCTGCCAACTCAGGAGTTGAAGCAAGAGAAGAAAGACCAGTCCCTGGCTCTGAGGGAGGGTCATACTGCCAGGCCAGGGCGGTAGCCATCTCCTTTGGAACTCTGGCCAACGGCTCAGGATGGATCCGAAACATGTCACCCCAGAACAAGACCTCATAGCCATCGTCGAGGAGGGGTTGCATGATCCGAAGTAGGTGATCGACGAACACATCACCCTTCGTTCGTTCTGCCACTGCCTGACGGCTCTCACCCAGACCGAGTTCCATTGGCTCATCGCAACAGATATTCACCTTCTTGCTTCTCACCGTGCTGCTGAGTTCACGTACCAGTTCGAGGGCAAAATCAGCGTTGGCTTGGGTGGGTGCCAGAGTCAGCGGCTTGACATGGTTGCCATGAACGGGCATCTCGAAACCATCGGGGCACTCAGCCCGGTCTCGGTACTCCTCATGTCGGAGCCAGGGGCCCATGTGACCAAAGATGTTGAGGCAAGGCACAAGCTCGATGCCATTGGCGGCACACAAGTCGTCCAACTCGCTCATCTCCGCTGCAGTCATGGGTGAAGCATCACGCCACACCACCTCATGATCACGAAAGGAAAAAGTGTGCTCGGTGTAGAGTTGGAGTTCGGTGTAGCGACACGTGGACAAGATCTGGACCAGCCACGCCAGAGTCTGCATTGTCGGAACCCGGTCTCGGCTGATGTCCAGCATGAATGCCCGGTTTCGAGTGTCGGGCCAATCAGAGATGCTCAGATCAGGCAGACCTGCCGGATACTCCGTTCGCAGCTGGTCCAGCGTGTCCTTGGCGTAGCGCAAGCCCAGGTCATCACGGTGTCGGATCTCGATTGAACCACCGGCAACCGACAACTCATAGCCCTGTGGTTGCACGGACGGGTCACGGGCAATAATTGCTTCCGCAACCGCTGACCCTTCCCTGGCGACGGTCGTTCCACGCACTTTCGTTTGGAGGACCAGACGAGGGCGGGGAAAGATCTGCATCTCTATCGACAGTAACAGGTCGTGAACCTCGCTTCTACGTGATTAACGCGCAAGGTCTAAGTTTGCTCTGTCAGCTATGGGGGGACCATTGATGAGCAACAAAACATCCAGCCAACCATCCGGGGATTTGGTTTGGGAATGGCACTTTCCGATCTCACCTGAGGATCAGCGCCGTCGTCTCCTCACGGCGGGTGGATTCTTCGGGGCTGGACTTACCTGTCTAGTCCTGGCCGCGTTCTCAATCAGTCAGGGTTCGTCTGGCACGAGCCGATTCAGCATTGTTCTTGGACTGCTTTTTCTGGGACTCCTTGCTCTAGGGGAGATGGAAACGAAACGGGCCCGGAGCACCGTCATCGGTCTGAACCGGATGGGGTTGTTGACCTTCACCGACTCTCGGACCACGTCGAGCGTGGACCTTCGCACCAGCTCAGTACCGAGCATTCGCCGCAGAACCAGTCCGGCCAGGTGGCACTGGTCAATCGAACTGAACACACCAGATGCTGGGTGGCACCGTGAAATAGCAAATACGTCCAGCTACTTTCAGTTGTCGGAGTCTGAGGCCAAAGCACTGGAAGCCGATCTACAACACTGGAGTTCTTGGGCCCGAGGAGGGCAGACGATAGTCCAGACGCCACTAGCGGGGATCGGTGCCAGCACCCCGACTGCAGCAACGCCAAACCAGTTCCACTGGACTCCGCCCAGGCACCCTAAGGCCGATCGAAATCGACGGAGGCTCCGTATTGGTGTGGGTGTGTTTGCATTGCTGGTTGCGGTGTTGGCCGCCGTCAGTGAGTGGAAGAACGGACTCGCCGCGGTGGGGTTCTCGATGCTGACTCCCGTCATCATCTTGCTCGTTGGTGCTGGCCTTGACCTCTTGTTTCGTTCCGGCCAAGGGTTCACCATCGACATCAACGATGGACTACTCACTATCGGTCGTGGACGCGGCGAGTCGATCATCGTGCCCGTCCGCACCATCCGTTCCTTGAGCGTCGACTCCGCAACCTCAAGTGTGAATACGGGAGGGACTACACAACGCAGCACGATCTGGAAGCTCTCGATCCAGTCGGACCAAGACCCGAGCAAGCCCGAGCCCATTCTTGTTTTTATCCCAACTGGCTTTGGTAGTGGTTTCAATACCGATGAAGCAATCAAGCTCGAAGCCAGCCTTCGAGGTTCTCTGAGTCAGCTTTAGCCGGCCCAGCGTGTGGTCGGCTGTCGACACCGACTTCAAAGCACCTCCCCGGTCGCAATCAATTGTTCCTACTTCGTAAGGACTATCAAGCCAATGGCGATGCTGATCAAGACCGCAGAAACCAGAATTACCGCTACGAACAAGCCGCCAAGGACCATGAAAGCTGCCTTCGTCGGGCTCTCCTTGATCTGAATCTCCAGCCAGGTTGGTTCCGTCGTCTTGGTTGGGGCCGCAACACTCTCCAGCGCTTCAATCAGCCGGAGTACCGCGTCAACCCAGTAAGCCACCTGCTCAGGAGAAAAGGCCCGCGTGTTGAGATGAAACTCAAAGGCCTCGGGGCCGAGACTTACCTTGGCGTTGGACTGCTCACCCTGATTGGGCAGCAGATAGACCAGCATGTTGGCTACTTCCTGGTTGAGAACCGCCTGGATTACCCAATCGGGTTCTGCGGCCCATGCGACCAGGTGATCAAGTGCCGGGGGCAAGGATTCGATCTGTTCGACTCCCATGCGTCCGTTCAACCAACCAGCAATAGTACCGCCACGTGATTGATCACCCAGAACCATGCGAGTCTTGAGAGTGGTGGCAAGATTGATGCTCAGCCGATGACCGTCGTAGGACTGATAGCGCACCTCGCCAGTGTGCTTGGTCTTGGACCGGCGTCCACATGTGACGGTAAGTACCCTCCCCCGGTGGGTTCCCTGATAGGACTTCTGGCGGCCGGGCAAGGTCTGCTCTTGCAACCCGAGAGCCGTGCAATGAGGACCGATGTTTGCACTTAAGTCGGCCACGACTTCCCCTCCAATCTCAATCCCAACAATCGCCTGGCGATTATCCTGACTAAACAATTCTTGGTCGACCCTCACACCTATGCTGGGTAGCGATCCACCTGTTCAACGCAAGAGTAAGGCACAAGCATGAACGAGAGCGCAACCAGCCGATTCAACGACAAGGTCGTGGTAGTAACCGGCTCCGCTACCGGTATCGGCGAAGCCACCATGGCTCGCTTCGCCAGCGAAGGTGCCGTCGTGGTTGGCATGGACAACAACACAGCCGAGAACGAGGCGACTGCCGCTTCTGTCAATGCTGCTGGCGGCCAAGCGTTGGCCATCGACTGTGATGTTCGGTCCGAAGAGTCTCAGACTGCGGCTTTCGCCCAAGTTGTTGGGCAATACGGCCGAATCGATGTGCTGGTCACCAGTGCTGGAATCTACTGTGGTTCGGCTCTGGTCGACGTGCCGATGGAACGTTGGCACAATATCGAAGCCACCAACCTGACTGGCGTCTTGCTTTCCAACAAACTGGTTGCCCCGACCATGGTCAAGCAAGGGGCAGGGTCGATCATCAATATTGCTTCCATGGCGGCTAAGACAAGCTGGCCCTATTCGGCGGAGTACTCCGCCACCAAGAGCGGTGTGGTTGGCATCACCCGGTCGGTGGCCATGGAACTCGGCCCGAGCGGTATTACCGCCAACGCGGTATGCCCCGGCAACACAGTGACGGCGATGGTTCGTGGAGTGGCTCAGGAGATTGGGGCCACCATGGACATGACCGGCGAAGAGTGGCTGGCCATGCGGGCCAACGACACTGCCTTGAAACGCCTGGCTGAGCCGTGGGAAGTTGCCGGGCTTATCGCCTTCTTGGCGTCGGATGACTCTCGCTACATCACCGGCCAATCCATCGAAGTCGACGGCGGCCTGATCCTCTCCTAGCAGCAGCTTCATTCCTGCCAGCCGGTCGACCACCGGAGGATCTCGACCTGTTACCGTCACCCGGATGCGGCAACACTTGAGCAAGGTCCTTTTCGCTTCGCTCGTCCTAATTGTTGGCTTTGGAGCCCTACCCGCTTCGGCCGCTGAACCCTTCGCTCCCGAGACCACACCAATCGTGGGAATGGATGCTGGCTGGGCATGCAGTGTCTCCGATGACGGCCGGTGGGTGGGTGGCGCTGACGAGGACGAGCAAGAAGCAGGTAACTACGCGGCCAAACTCGTTGACATGCAAACTGGCGACGTCGTGTCCGTGCCCAGCGATCTCTGGGTGACGGCGCTGGAACTATCCGACGATGGTCGCTTCATGACCTTTGCTGGTGCTCGCGTTCCGACTGGTAGTTTCGTCAACGCACACATTTACCAGTACGACCGCATCGCCGAAACCACAGTTCAGGTCACAGCCGAAGCCCACGCCATCGACAACCTTCGTACCAGCCCAAGCGGTGATCTGGTCTTCTGGACCGAACGAACTATCAGCGGTGGAGGAGGTGTCGGCCTTGAGCGCAGCATGATCTGGCAACGATCCAGCGGTCAACGTGCCGACGTGACGGCTGACGACACGGGGGACCATCCTCCCTCGCCCTTCGGCGGCACATTCCGACCTTGGGTTACGCTCAACGATTCCGATTCCGAGTACTACCTCTGGCAGCCACTCACCGGATCCGAACTGCTCATCACTCCGCCGCCAAACATGGCGACAAGCGACATCGTTGGTGTGAGCCTCGACGGATCTCGGCTGGCTTACTCACGTGGAACGGGTGAACTTAACGCACACATAGTCACCGTGGCCAACCGATCCGGGGCCATTTCAGCCGAGGGTGTTGCAGAATTCGGGGCCACCAACCTTGGAACCACCTATACCTTCGCTGATGCCGGAGATCGGCTGCTGATTCAGAGCGCAGAGAATGACGATGAGGCTGGCACCAGTTCTCATCCACGCACCTTGATGTGGGACATCAACACGAATCGCATCACAACCCTCGACATCCCAAACATTTCAGGAGTGAGTCTGCTCGCCGTCTTTGCACCCGGGATCTGCGCAGCATCTTCTGACCTTCGGTGGCTTGTTGGCAGCACGCATGCAACCGAGACTCTTGACCGGGAAACGGTTCGCATCGATACCCAGACCGTGGCTCCGACGCCGGTTGATCCATCCATGCTTGAAGGGGACCAGCTTGGTGACCAGATCCAGCGGCTGTATCAGGCCTACTTCCTGCGGTCACCCGACTCCAGCGGGTTGGCCTACTGGCGATCACAGCGCGTTGGCGGGACCGCCCTAAGCGCGGTCTCTACCGAGTTCTCAGCGTCACCCGAATTTCAGCAACAGTACGGATCGCTGGACAATGCGGCCTTCGTCGACCTCATCTATCAAAACGTATTGGATCGAGTACCCGATGCTGAGGGCCGGGCTCATTGGATCGGTGTCCTGGACGGGGGAACGAGCCGGGGCGAGGTGATGCTTGGTTTCAGCGAATCCACCGAATTCATCAACACCACCAGTACTTCCACACCCATCTTCGATGCCAGGATTGCCCAGATTGACCGTCTCTATCGTGCCCACTTTGGCCGAGCTGGCGACGCAGGTGGACTGACCTACTGGTTCCAACGACTGAAGACGGGGTCATCCATCGCCGATGTGGCGACAGCCTTCTCCACGTCACCCGAGTTCCTTGCCACCTACGGTCAGCTAGATGACGCGGCCTTTGTTGACCTGATTTACCAGAACGTGCTGAGCCGCCCGGCTGACGCTGAAGGTCGGACTCACTGGATCGGCATTCTGGCAAGCGGCGCCAGTCGAGGAGTGGTGATGACCAACTTCTCCGACTCCGCTGAGTACATCCTCACCACTGACTCCCTACCGCCCGGCAGCTAGTTCACCTGACTGGTGATCGCCGGCCTTGCTCTCTATCTGATGCGCAAGTGTCGCTCCATAGATGACGGCAGTGATGGTGACGACAAAGCCAAGAAGTTGCAGGGGCGATAGCTCCTCTCCCAGTACAAGCCACCCGAGACTCGCCCCAGTTATTGGAGCGGCAAGCCCAAGTAGCGGTGGTGCCTGAACTGACAGTCTCTGCACCCCACGAAACCAGAGGGCAAAAGCCAATCCAGTGGCAACAAGGCTGAGGTAGACGAAGCCGGCCACGTGAGTTCCCGACAACGAAGGCGGGGGCCCTTCAAGAAGGAAAGCCAGAGGGACAATGATCATCGAGCTCAGGGTCAGCTGCCACCCGGTCGCCGCAAGCCGATTCTCCGGTGTCGGCAAGCTCTTGGTCAGAACGACTCCAGTGGAGAAGGAGATGTTCGCTCCAAGAGCGAGAAGAACCCCAAGCAGGTCAAGGCTCGCTCCCGGCCGAACAACCACCAGGCCCACACCGATGGCAGCCATCAAGCCGATGACAAGGTCAACTCTGCGGCTCTGAGTACCAATCAACCTCCACGAGATCAGCGCCACCAGAAGGGGTTGCACTCCTCCGACCGAGGCGGCAACACCTCCTGGGAGTCGATAGATCGCTCCGATGAGGAGAGGAAAGAAGATGGCGAAGTTGAAGGTAGCCAGCACGGTGAGGTCTCGCCATTGACGTCCTTTGGGCACCCAGCGGGACTGCATGTAGCCGATTGCAATGAGAACAAGACCTGCTGGCAATACTCGAATGGCGGCAACGAATATCGGTCGATCGGGAGGCAGCAATTCGGTGACGGTGACGTAGGTGGTACCCCACATGATTGGAGCGACCAGGGTGACCAGAGCCGTTCGGATCATTGATGAGTCTGTCTGCATGTTCATTCTCTTAATCTTAAGATAATGAACATGCGCATATAGGTCTACCCTGGCCATATGAAGCGACACCCAGATGCCGTTGACCAGATCGTTAGCCAGTGGACCGAGGTCCGGCCTGATCTTGACGTCTCTCCGATCGAGATCATCGGACGAGTGTCCAGACTGTCCAGAATCATCGACAAGAGGCTGGCAGCCAACTTTGCCGAGCATGGCCTCGATCAGAACTGGATGTATGACGTCCTGGCCACCCTCCGACGCACCGGGGAACCCTACGAATTGACAGCTGGTGATCTGGTCGGCCAAACCATGGTGACTACTGGCGCAATCACCAACCGAATCGACCGACTCACTGAGCGGGGATTGGTCGAGCGAGTTCAACATGCCAACGATCGACGAGTGGTTGTGGTTCGACTCACTCCAGCTGGAGTACAGCTGGTCGATGAAGTGTCCGAGACCCATTATCCCTTCGAGGACGAGTTATTGAGTTCGCTCTCTTCCACCCAACAGACTGCTCTGGCCAAGGCCCTACGGACCGTCCTAGTCGACCTCGGAGACACCGCCGAGGATCTGGTCTAGTGCGTGCGAAGCTTGGCGGATCATGCCAGGGTTAGTGTCCCAGTAATAGGGCAACGCAGACAGGGCTTGATAGAGAGCCCAGCCACGACCCCTCAACCACGACGCATCATCAACATCGAGTTCTGAGCGGAACCGTTCTCGACTCGTCCCATCGAAGCTGTTCCACGCCGGCTGCAGATCACAGGCTGGGTCGCCGACATTGAGTCCACCAAAGTCGATCACCGCCGAAAGGCGGCCATTGACCACCAGCAGGTTCCCAGGCAACAGGTCGCCATGAATCCACACCTCGTTGCCATCCCATGGAGTGGCTGCCAGCGACTCTTCCCACAATCGGGTGGCCGCGACACCATCGATTCGGTAACCAAGTTGGGTAATCGATCGTCGCACCTGCGCGTCACTCTCAGCCAACGGGCCACCTCGAGCACCGACCGGTCGGACATGGGCGCCCGACACGTCCACACGTCGCAAGGATTTGATGAACGCCGCCAAGTCAACGGCAGCCTGATCCAGGTCGTTGATTGTGCCGTTGGAATTGTCTCCCGGCAGCCACTCGTAGATCGACCAATCGAATGGGTATCCCTCACCAGGTTTGCCCATCGCTACCTGCACCGGTACAGCCAAGGGAACGTGAGGCGCGATCTTGGGTAGCCAGTCGCGTTCCTTTGCCGCCTGCTTGATTGCCCACGCGATACGAGGCATTCGGATGGAGAGCTGGTCGCCAAGCCGATAGATGTCGTGATCGGTCCCGTATGAATCAACGAACTCGATCGGAAGCTCAGACCACACGGGGAACTGGGACTTCAGGAGGCGGTGCACCAGTGCAGCGTCTGTTTGCACCTCTTCGGTATGCATCTTCACCCTTGCCATTCCGTCATGCTCTCTGACTCGGGCGCAGTCGTCAACCGAATTCCCTAGACCGCAGGGCCACTAGCTGACAGTCTGGTCTCCATGCCCGAGATCAGTGCAAATGAGGCCGCACGCCGGTGAGACTAGGCGGCTCGTCTCGCTCATGAGCTAAGAGCCAAGCTCCCAAAGCAGGCGGTAGTCACCAGCACATCCTGGCATCAGCAGCCGTGTGATGCCTCAAGCCGGCTTCGTTGCCAACACCAGCAAATGGTTGGAGACCCCGAGCATGCTCGGCTCAGATTCGGTCTCGCGTAGCTGACTGAGGAGGGCATCGCGTTGCGATTCATTCTCAAGGATCTGCTCCAGGTCGCCAAGCAAGGAAGCAAATCCCTCAACGCCGATTGCCCTCAGGTCAGCGAACCCACAATCTGCGATCTCACCCATCAGCTCATCCGGCAGGTGGAGATAGCCATGAAACGAACCAGGCTCAGGGTCCTTGGTGCTCCGCCCTGTCTGCAGGCTGTAGGTAATGCTCGATTGGGTCTGCTCGTCTCCGGCCAGGCCGTGGCGGTACGCATCCAGCAACCAGGAGAACCGTGAGATTCCCGCGGCGATCAACAAGCCTCCGGGCTTCAACAACCGCTGAGCCTCCATCAGGCATTCGGCACGTTCTGATTGCTCAAAGAGGTGGTAGAGCGGTCCGAGCAATAGGACCACATCAGCCGAACCGTCTGCTCGCGGAATTGACCTTCCGTCTGCTTGCTCAACCGAGAAGCGGAGACTTGTATCCAGCTTTTCGGCTACTACCGCAGCCTGGGTGATGTGGATGGGAAATGGGTCGAACAGCTGGACCTCATAGCCATGCTCAGATAGCCAGCGGGCATGCACCCCAGCGCCACCGCCAACATCATGAATCACACCCGACGGAGGGAGGAACCGCTCAAAGACATCCCACGTCCGGAGTCGCTCAAGCACGCCCACAGGACGCCGCATCAAGCGGTCCCGCTCGTGTTCTTGCTCGTAGTAGTTCAGAACGAGTTCTGCGTCCCCCACCGAACGAGGCTGGTCCGGAGATCTGCCATCAGTCATCATCAGAGTCTGACTCATACAAGCGTTCAACGCACGGGGTTAAGCGAAACCACCCCACGAGAACCAGAGCAGAGACAACTAGGAAATTCTGGCGTACATGTCTGGGGTGATCTGGTAGACCGCATCCTCACCAGCGAAGAAGCGACGCAGCTCCTCCACCGCAAGCTCACCCATCTGGTTGCAGTTCTCGATGCAACCAGCAGTGTGCGGAGTCAGCACCACATTGTCCAGGGTCCGCAGCGGACTATTGGGGTCAGACGGCTCGGGATCGCTCACATCAAGGAAGGCGAAGAACCGCCCCTTCGACAACTCCGCAATCAAAGCCTCTTCGTCAACCAGCTCGCCCCGTGCGGTATTGACCAGCAGGGCATCGTCCTTCATCAGGGCGAAGGCTTCAGCATTGAGGATGTGGTGAGTGGCCTCATTGGCTGGGCAATGCAATGACACCGTGTCTGAGCGGCGCAACAACTCATCCAGCTCGACCTTGCTGACTCCCAGATCGGCTGCTCCCGCTTCATCCAGGAACGGATCCGATACCAAGATCTCTACATCAAAAGGAGCCAGCATCGCTACCACGTGGCGACCAACATTGGAAGCGCCGATCAGGCCGACGGTCGAACGGCTCAGCTCCCGGGAGTCCCATTTGTCCCAGGTAGGAGAATCCCTCCAACCACCGCGTCGCAGGTTCTGACTGAGCGGAAAGATCCGCTTCCGGCCAACGATCATCATGCCCAGAGTGGTTTCGGCCACATCCCGGGCCAGCGTGATGCCGGCACTCGTCATGTGAATCTCTCGATTCCAGAACTCCTCGGAGACAAAGCGCTTCACACTGCTCCCCATATGAGCCATGGCTTTCATCTTCGGTGCCCCAGCCAACACATCGGCATCCAGCTGATGCACTCCCCACGAGGTAATGCAGGCGTCGGCATCAGCCAGAAGTGCGCTCAGCTCATCCTTACCCGCTGGATCTTCTCCGGCATGAACTACGTCGGCGAACTCAGCCAGGTCAGCCAGCGCCTTGTCCGAGAACATGCGGGCGTAGCTACTGCGCCCAATAGTGATGGCCACCGTTGGACGAGAAATGATTGATGGGTCAGCTGATTCTGCCGTCATGATTGGGACTCCTGTTGAAGATGTTGTTGGTATCGATGCGCAAACAACTCGGTCATCCGAGCGTTTGGCGAGAATTGGATTTGGTCAATGCTGAGGGTTGCCGCCCCGGTCTGCACGTCGGGAAAGAGCCCGCTGGCCGCACCAGCCAAGATGGCTGCACCAAGCGCTGGCAAGTCCTGGGTGGTGGCCTCAATAACCGGAAGGTCACAGACATCGGCGATCATCTGGCTCCAACCTGGCAACCGAGTGGCGCCACCGACAATGCTCATCGCTGTTGGTCGGTGGGCGAGAGGCAAGGCCAGCAAGGTGGTACGAACCTGGAAGGCGGCGTATTCCATGATGGACCGGGCCCGATCGACATCGGCTGCTTCCAGAGAACCCTCAATGAAGACTCCGGCACCCGGTGACGTATCCGTGGTTCCACCTGCCGATTCGACCAGATGGAAGAAGGGACTGTCGACGGTTGTTTCCAATCCGACAAGATCACGGATCAGGGTGGCGAATCGACCATCGCTGGATGCCTCAGGGTCACAGGTTTCGAGCCACCACTCGATGCATACACCCATGCCACCCAAGTACTTCGAGGCCGTGAGTGAGCCGGGCACCACATGGGTGCTGATATTCATCTCCACCGGAATGTCGGCGGCTGCTTCGGGAGTGATCACGCTGGTGAGCACCCAGGCCGTTCCTCCGGCCAGCAAGGCCTGGGCAGGTTCGGTCACCCCCAGCGCCAGTGCGGTGCAGGCTTGGTCGTGACCACCACTGATTACAGCTAGGCCAGTCTCCAGATCCGTAGCTTCGGCCATGATTGGACTGAGCTCACCGATCACGGTTCCGCTGGGGCGAAGCTCAGAAAGCTGGTCGCTCTGCAATCCAGCAAGATCGCAGAGGTTTGAGTCCCATTTGCCGGTTGCCATATCCATCATGGCCATGCCTGCGGCATTGGACGGGTTCGTCACCCACTCCCCCGTCAGCCAATTGGCGACCAGGTCATCGGCTGAGGCCGCCTGACCCTCCAGCGATTCTGGTGAGTTCGCCCGCAACCAAGCCAGCTGAGGCAACCCCTGTCCAGGGTGCACACTCCAGCCACAAATCGACCGGATGGTGTCGGACGTGCCGTCATTCTGCCAACCCTGCACGAGAGATGAGCAGCGGGTGTCCATCCAGGTTGTGAGATCGGCCGCGACCTCTCCAGCCTGATCAATGAGGACCAGCGATCCACTCTGCACAGCGGACGCAAGCGCCGCCAGTTCAACTTGGTCGTGTTCTGCTTCGTCTTGTTCTGTTTCGGCCAAGGAACTGACTAACGACCCGCTCAGCGAACCAGCCACCGCCCGAAGGCATTGCACAACCGCGTCATGCAATGCTGCGGTCGGTTGCACCGCCCAGCCAGGACGAGGCGCCCGCATCGGTAAAGAATCCGAAGTGCCCTGGGCCAAGACTTGTCCGTCCTGGCTCAGAACAACGGCCTTAACCGACGTGGTGCCTACATCCAGGCCGAGTACTGCTCTCACTCTCCAGTGGAGATGGCGTATGCCTCATCAACCGAAGCGCCGCCGTGCACGATGGCAACAATGGCTTTCGTCATGGCCGTCGGGTCTTCGCATTGGAAGACGTTGCGGCCGATGGCAACACCAATACCGCCTGCGGCCACCGCATCGGCAATGTTGGACAGCATCTCTCGCTCATCACCCTTGGAACCACCGAGGATCACCACGGGGGCAAACGTCTTGGTCGTAACCTCGCCATAGTTCTCGGCATAGGGGGCCTTGATGAAGTCGGCACCAAGTTCCGCACCCAGACGGGCAGCAAAAGCTACGGCTTCGGTTCCCCGAGTTTCTGGCGGTCCATCGAATCCACCGGGAACCATTTCGCCCAGAACCGGAATGCCCCACTTGTGGGCTTCACGCACCATGTGGGCCAGATTGGTCAGGGTTGATTCTTCCTTCTCACAGCCGGGCATGGCGGTGACGACAATGGCGTCGGCTCCGAGACGGAGAGCTTCTTCGACCTCGAAGAAGGGGGTAGTGGCCGAACCGTCACTGGGGGTTCCCAGATTGGTGGCGGCGCCGTCACCTCGAAGGATCAGACCAACACGGCTTAGCTCAGCCGCATACTTGTTGGCTATGCCGTAGGACGTGAGGATGGCGTCGGCCCCACCGGCAATGACCTTGTTGATGGTGTCGCCTGGATCGGTGAATCCTTCGATTGGCCCGTCCAGCAGGCCGTGATCAAGAGCGACAATAACGGCACGGCCGTCGGCCGCGATGATGTTGTTCAAACGACGGATGGTTGACATGAGATATCTCCATGGGTTCCAGTCGGCGTGCCAGCAGGCTTACCGCCGGCCATCCGTGATTATGTTGTATGTCGTGTGAAGCAGCTCGAGGTTTACATCGAGGTCCTGCGACAACACGTCGGCCATCACTATATCGAGATCCTGCTCCGAAGCCAGAGTCGCCAGCTGATCCGAGCACTCATCTGGAGTGCCATTGATCTGGTATTGGTCCAGCAATTCGTCACTCATCAGGTCGTCAAGTTCGGAAGCATCTGAGCTCTGAATCCGCTCAATTTGGGAGCCGCTGAACCCGAGAGACAGCAAGACTCGCTCGGGTGAATCTTTGAGGATGTAGGGCATAGTCGCCCGCTGCTCGCTGAACATTTCCGGGGTGTAACAGATACGTCCGAGATAGATCCGCTCCAGGTCAGCCCCTCGATCCGACGCGGAGTTCACGATCTCGAAGGCTGCATCCAGGTCAGGCTTGACCGTGAGCAAGACTCCATCAGCCTCACGTCCGGTGAGTCGCAAAAGCAGGGGTCCACGACTGCTTATCCAGATGGGGATCTCATGTGGTCCCGAACTCAGCTTGGCATCGTGAAGCTGGTGGGTATCGCCTTGCCAGGTCACTGACTCTCCTGACCACAGCGCTTTCATCACCTGGACGGTGTCTCGCAGCACTCGATAGGGCTTGGCCCGTTCGATCCCCATGGGATTGAGCACCATGGAGCCGCCGGCTACCAGGGTTACGAAGGCTCGACCATCAGACAGGTCGTTGAGGGTGGCCACCGCGGCGGCGGTGACTGCAGGGTGGCGGGTGTAGCCATTGGTGACAGGACCAATCTGGATCCGCTCCGTCTCGCGAGCGATAGCCCCAAGGCAGGCATAGATATCGGGGTGGAAACCCTCATCCGCTACCAGCACATAGTCATAGCCAATACGTTCGGCCTCAACGGCAATAGCAATGACGTCACTGGCCGACATGAGCGGGACGATGTGGATACCGGCACGCACCATCAAAATTACCTATCCAGCTTCGGCTTGGCGGTGGCCATAGCGTTGTCCACCATCGATGACCAGGGTTTCGCCGTTGACATAGTCGGCTTCGATCAGGTACTTCACCCCGTGGGACATTTCTTCTGGTGTTCCCCAACGATGCACCAGGGTGTTGGCTGCGGTCCGTTCGTACTTTCCGTCGTCATAGTCATGGGGGCGAAGGGCCGGGCCAAACACCACCGCGTTTGCTCGGACGGTTGGCGCGAGTTCCAGGGCGAACTGGCGGGTCATGGCGATGATGGCTGATTTGCCGACTGAGTGAGCGATGTAGCCGGGCCAGGCCTCAATCGACGAAAGGTCGCTCACACTGACAATGGCGCCGCCCCCACGCTTGAGCATGGAAGGTGCGGTCAGGTTGGTGCAGTAGAAGGGGCCGTTGACCAGGGTGCTGATGGTCTTGTCCCAGACGCTCAGATCAGTGGTTGGGAACGGATCGTTGTGGAAGGAGGACGCATTGTTGACCAGGATGTCGACCCCACCAAACTTGTCGCTTGCCGCCTGCACCATGGCTTCGACCTGGGCATAGTTTCCAACGTCGGCTTGGACCGCGAGAGCTCCGACACCAAAGGCCTCGGCTTCTGTCGCGGTGGCATTGGCGTCGTCCTCGGAGTGGTTGTAGTTGATGATCACATTGGCGCCAGCTTCGGCCAAGGTCAGAGCAATGACCCGTCCGACACGCTTCGCGCTCCCGGTGACGATGGCAGTCTTGCCAGCAATATCCATGGTGAAAATCCTCTACGTTTCTGTCCGCCGGTCGGTAGGTGGGTCAGCGAGTGCGCCTGTTTGGTGTGGCTTACTCCCGCACCCTATTGCTTAACACCGTATTGCCAAGAACTGTGTCATGTCCATTGCCATGTCCGGTGTTAATCAGAACCACGCGCACGTCTGCTTCTTGCCTTGTGAGTTCACGGGCTAGCTCCTCGGCCAGCGGGCGAGAGGAATCATCAACCTTGGTGACAATCACGATGTATTCAGCTCCATCCGGGCAAGCTCGCCGAGGCCCATTGGGGTGTAGCAACACACTGACAGCATGGCTGGGGTCAAGCCGTTGATACGGGTGGCATTGGGCTAGGGCGGCGACCCGCAGCGGCCGGTGACACTGGTCAGAAATGACGCGTCCCAAGGCATCAGAACCAATGACCGAGATGAGCTTGCTGACCGAGGTGGGCACGACCGGTTCAAACGGGGCCGGTGCCTTGAACGGCATCCGCCGAGAGCCATCGGCCTCAACCACCACATTGTCCACCAGCTGGGCAAAGCGATCACACGCCTCGGGTGATACACCTGCAACCTTGGGACCGGGCGCCCTGCCGCCTGCTATGCCGCTCGCTATGTCGTCCGCCTCGCCACCAGACTCAACGCCGGTCTGATTCCAGACCAGAACCGGTTCGTGCTTCGCCTGACCAACGGGATCCTCGTCCGGACTCATCACCTTGAAGCCGCCATGTTGATGAGCGCCCATCCGGGTCGTGGTCGTGAGGATGACCGACCCTTTGAGTTGTCGCCCAAGGGCGTGAAGCAGCGTTGTCTTGCCCCCGCCTCCCACCAGGGCAATGTGCTCCTTCGGTCCGAGGTTCAGCCCGCGAGGCAGCTCGGCGAAGTCAAGGTAGACGGGCTTCAAGTGATCCTGTTCTGCCACGTGAGCACAGCTTCCAGCACTCCACCGCCGATGGCCAAGGCCTTGTCGGAGATCTCGTCATAGGTGACATCCTGGCGCGGATCAACATCACCGATCTTGTATTGGGCCACAACCTCTTGTCCGTTTCGGATCAGGCCTCGTACAAGGCCGTCAAAGGGAGCGACGACGTCTCTATCGCCGACTAGTCCGAGAAGCTGGTTCTCTTTCACCCTGTCACCAATGGCGCAGTCCCACTGCACATGGCCCTCGGTGGGTGCTCGAAGCACGCGTTCGGATCCTCGACCATCAACAATGCCAGGTACACCGGTGTTTGGAGCGGCCGAACCCGACCACAACGCTCGACCGAGCCGTGAGCCACGCTTGGTCTCGACAACGACGTCACAATCCCGGCCCGCTTCGAACCCTGGCCCGAGGGCAATCACCAGCTCGGCGTCGTCAGCAGAAGTATCGATATTGCGCTTGGCCAAACGAGCATCAATCACAACCCGAACTACTTCATCCGGAGTTTCCGCTACCGGGATATTGGGGGAGACGAGGACCGCAACCGCACCGTCCCTGGCAACCCGAGCGGCTTCTTCATAGGACGACGTGAGCCGTGCAATCATTCCTTCGACGTCAACGACCCCATCATCAACGGCACTGGACAAGCAGACGGTCCGACGTACTGCCAGCGGCTGGGCCAGCTCGGTCACAACCACCGGGAATCCGCTTCGCCACAACCGCCATGCCACCCCCGTCGCCAGGTCTCCCCCACCCCGAATGAGGCAGAGAGGCTTGGCCAAAAGGTCAGTCATACAGCCACGTCACTCATACAGCCACATCACTCATACAGCCACATCACTCATACAGCGGAACGTTGGCTGGCAATGACCTCGGCCAGGATCGACACCGCAATCTCGGTGGGTGTTTCGGCTTCGATGTTCAATCCGATTGGCGACTTCACCCGGTCAAGATTGGCTTGGGTCTCACCAGCATCTGCCAGCTTCTGACGAGTGATTTCCCAACGCCGTGTGCTGCCCATGATCCCGATGAAGGAAGCCGAACTGGCCAATAGTGGGGGCAGGATCTCCACATCGAGACCAACATTGCGGGTCGTCATCACTACCAGGGTCTGCTCGTCAATGGGCGCGATAGCCAAGGCGTCAGTGATTGGACCTGTTAGCACCTCGACACCCGAGATCGAAGAATCAATTGAGGAGGCCAGGTCTTCGCGGTCATCCCAGGCAACTACTCGGTAGCCAAGCCAGCGGGCCAATTCGACCACCGCTTGGCCGACATGGCCGATACCAATGACATAGACGGTTGCTTGTGGCATATGAGGCTCCAAGAAAATTTCGACGATTCCACCGCAAACGCCGGGGTCACCAGCGGCAGCATCAACCAGCGAATAGGTCAGTCGGCGAGGTTTACCGTCGGACAGGGCTTCGGCTGCCTCGGCAACGACCCGGGCTTCCATCTCGCCGCCGCCGACCGTACCTGATGACGTTCCGTCGCCGTAGATCAGCATCTTGGAACCGGGGCCGCGTGGAACCGACCGATCCGTGTCGACAATGGTGGCCAAGGCAACCGGCCGACGCGCAGCAATAGCTTCTCGCAACTCATCCAACAAGGCCACACCAGCAGCGCCGCTTGGTACAGGAATCAGCGGTTCGACCATCAGTTACCCCACAAGCGCAAGGCTTGCTCTTGGGTCTTGGCTCGCATCTGGTCCAGGTCGGCATCCAGCAGCTCACCCTTGCGGACTCGCCATTGGCCAGCAACCATCACCGAATCGACATCACGGTGGTTGCGCCACAACACCAGTTGCTCAAACAGGTTGTGGGCAGTCACCGGCGTTGGGAACTGGGCATCGACCAGTTGCAAGTCGGCACTCCAACCAGCATCCAGCCGGCCGATCTTGTCCAGGCCAAGGGCCTTGGCTCCACCTTCGGTTGCCATACTAAGCACGGTGTTTGCTGGCATCACGCCAGGGTCAAGGCGACGAGCTTTGGCCAGCAAGAATGAACCCCGCATGACTTCATAGAAATCGTTGATGTAGCCATCGCTGCCCAACCCAACAGTTACCCCAGCGTCCAAAAGTTCGGGCATAGGAGCTATGCCGCCACCAACCTCACAGTTGGACAAGGGCATGTGACTAACCTTCACTCCGCGATCCACAATGATGGCCCGATCCGCGTCCGTGAGTTGCACACACTGGCTCGCTAAGAATCCTGGACCGGCGACACCGAGTTCGTCGTAGTACTCAAAGGTCGACTTGCCGTACTCGGTTTGGCACCGATTGCCTTCGAAGTGACTTTCGTTGGCATGGGCGTGGGTGAGCACACCAAGCTCAGAACCGAGCTCGAAGGCTCGACGGATGAAGTCGGCGGAGCAGGTGAAGGTGGTGTGGTAGCACATGAGGCCAGAGACCAGACCACCCGGTTCACAGGCCTTGATCAGATCGACGTTCTCTTGCAGGCTGATTTCGGCCGTTTCTGGTCCGGCTCGTTCGGTTGCTTCGAAACTCAGCAAGCCTCGAAGGCCACGCCGTTCGACCACTTCCTTCTCGACCAACAAGGCTCCGGGCAGGGAGTTTGGAGCTTCAAGGATGTCGTAGAACGTTGTTGTTCCCGATCTCAGCATTTCGGCGCAGGCCCAGTCGGCTGCCGCTTCGATCATTGGCTGATCGAGGGCATCTTCGACCTGGGGCCACCAGTAGTCCTCTAAGAAGCTGCCGAATCCATCGGGCGGCGAATGCACATCAATGCCGTGGGCCAACACGCCGTACATGTGCACATGGGCATTGACGAAGCCGGGTAGGCAGATTTGATCGGGCGCGTCGATGCGTTCGTCGTCCGGGTGGGCGGCGAGCAGATCCGCAGCCGGTGCGACCTCGGCGACTTGGTCCCCCACTATGCGCAGACCCCACCCTTGGCGGGGTGGTGAATCTGCACTGACAATGAGCCAGCCCGGCAAAATCAACATGGCAAAATCAACAGGGGCTTCAGCATGACTGGATCAACACGGGATCAGGATTCCTTGACCGCGTCGAGCGCCTGCCAGACCCGTTCCGGAGTGAAAGGCAAGTCATTGAGACCCACACCGGTGGCGTTGAGGATGGCATTGCGCAATGCCGGGGCCACTCCATCCTTGGGGATCTCCGCTACTGCCTTGGCTCCGAAGGGTCCGCTGTCTTCCATGGTTTGCACCAGGAAGACTTCGGTGGATGGCATCTCGTCGGCTCGGTAGATCTTGTACGGACCAAAGGCAGCATTGACCATGCGGCCATCATCGTCGAAGGCGTATTCTTCGCAGTGGGCATATCCAAGAGCCTGCATCATGCCACCCTCGACCTGGCCAGAAGCGGTGATGGGGTTGATGGCGACCCCGCAATCGACGGCCATCACGAGCTTGACAATGGTGACCTGACCGGTCTCGATGTCAACCTCGATCTCGGCGAACTGGGCGGCAAACGGCGGTGGACAATCTGGTGAGACGTAGGACGCGGTGTCCATGATCTGTTCCTGGTCCTGCCAGTGCAGGGAGTCCAGGGCAATCTCTTCCAGGGTGACCGAGCGACCGTCAGGGCTGAAGGCCTTGCGATCTCGCAGTTCGATGGTGCAAGGGATCTCGATGTCCAGCAGCATGGCTGCCCGTTCCTTGATGCGCTTACGTACCTTTTCCGCCGTCAGCTTGGCTGCGGTTCCAGAAATATAGGTGGTAGATGAGGCGTAGGCACCAGTGTCGAACGGGGTGATGTCGGTGTCGGAGGAATAGACCTTGATGTCATCCAGCGGCACACCAAGAACCTCGGCGGCAATCTGGCCGATGACGGTGTCGGCTCCGGTCCCCAGGTCGGTGGCCCCGATCAACATATTGAACGAGCCGTCGTCGTTCATCTTGATACTGCAACCGCCCATGTCCAAGAAGGGGATGGAGGTTCCGTGCATGCAGAAAGCGAAGCCAAGACCACGGCGGATGTTGGGGCGATCCGCTGGGTTGGTCCACTCGGGATCGTTGCGCCGATGCCAGCCAATGGCTCGTTCGGCTTGGGCAACGCACTCATCGGTACCACTGGTGACGACCTTGGGGTACTCATCCATCTCGCCTTCTGCTACCGCTCGCTCACCAAGGTGGGGGGCAATATCCAACTCGTCTCCAACCTTGACCCAGTTCTGGCGCTTGAACTCCAACGGGTCACGGTCGAGATCGTGGGCAATATCTTCCATGTGGGCTTCAAGCGCAAACTCAGCTTGGGGTGCGCCGTAGCCACGGTAAGCACCGGGGACCGGAATGTTGGTGTAAACAACGTCGCAGTCAAAACGCTTGCTCTTGGCGTTGTAGGACGTGAGACCACGAAGACCAGCGACGGTTTGCACGGTGCTGGCGTGGGTACCAAAGGGCCCGGTGTTGCCAATCATGTGCATGTCTTGAGCCAGCAGGCTGCCGTCATCATCGACCCCGGTGCGATAGGTGATGGTCTGGGGGTGGCGGGTTCGCGAAGACATGAACTCTTCTTCTCGGGTCAGTTCCAACTTGACCGGTCGGCGAGTCTTGATGGCGAGGTGGGCCACGATGTCTTCGATCAACATCTCCTGCTTGGCCCCGAATCCACCGCCGATGCGAGGTTTGATGATCCGGATGTTCTTGATCTCCATGCCAACAACAGGGGCCAGCATGCGGCGAACGTGGAAAGGCACTTGAGTGGCGGTGCGAACAACAAGACGTTCGTCCTCATCGAGCCAGGCCACCGAGATGTGATTCTCGATTGGGCAAGGCTGGACTTGGTGGACTCGGAACGTCTGCTCATAAGTTTTTGGAGCGTCGGCCAGCTCTTGATCAACGTCACCTCGCATGGCTCCGATGTGAACCACGATGTTGTGGTCTCGGTCGTGGATGCCTTCGGTGTCGGCCTCGTCATGAATGTTGGGTGCACCGTCAAGGATGGCTTCGAGCTCGTCCAGAACCGCGGGCAAGACCTCATACTCAACCTTGATGAGTTGGAGTGCCTCTTCAGCAATTTCCAGCGTCTCGGCAGCGACAGCAGCTACCCGGTCACCAACGTGGCGAACCTTGTCATCGAAGGAAACCTGGTCATAGGGGTGAGGGTTGGGCCAGCTCTGGCCACCGGATGCGTACTTCACCCGGGGAACGTTTTGGTAGTGAATCACAGCGTGCACCCCGTCGAGGGCTACGGCTGCTGAGTCGTCAATGTCGAGGATGCGGGCGTGGGCGTGGGGGCTGCGAAGCACCTTGGCGATGAGCTGGCCGCGAGCTTCGAAGTCGTCGGTGAAAGCAGCGTTGCCCTTGACCAGGCGAATGGCATCAACCTTGATCTCGGACTTACCAACCACGGACATTTCAGGAACGTCATCAGAAGGTATGAGGCGAGGGACTGCGTCAGAGGCCACCGGTGGAGAATCGTTGGGGTCAACCACGGCCGGGCTCTTGCCGTCAGTCATTGGCTGCACCACCAGAGGTTCCAGTGGTTCAATCGTTTCACCCCGCATCAGAGCGGCGGCTCGAAGCACGGCATTAACCGGCTTTACGTAGGCGGTCTCACGATCGAGGATGCCGGACAACATGTCGCGAACATCGTCCTCGGTCGGGTTCGGGTTCTCGGCAATCAAGGCGTAGCTGCCAAGGATCATGGCTGGGGCGGAGTAGCCGGACTGCAGTGCGCCCGAGTTGACGAAGGCTTCCTGGATGGGATGCAGGTCGACCTTGTTGAGAGCTTCGAGGGTCATGACCTCATGTCCATCAGCTTGGGCGGCAAGAAGACAGTCGGTGTTGATGAGTTTGCCGTCAATCAGGACTGCGCTGGCACCGGTTTCGCCGGTATCTGATCCATAGCGGACACTGACCATTCCTTCACGGCGCAAGGCAGCGAGCAGGGTGTCGAAGGGTTCAACATCAAGAGTGGTTGGGGTTCCATTGAGAGTGAGTGAGATTTCCATGGGTCTATTTCCCCGCTTTCGCATCTTGGATAGCTCTGGCCGAAAGGACTTCGGCCAGGTGGGCTCGGTAGGAGCTGGTGCCTCGGAAGTCGCCGGGCGGATCGAGATTTGGTGGCGACGCCGAGTCAACTTCGACCGGGGTAGAAGCCACACCGGTAAGGGCAAGGCGGGTTCCCGAGTCGGTGGCACAAGCTACGGCGGCAACAATGGGGACATCGGCCGGGGTTCGGCCGGTGGCGGCGATGGAACCCCGTCCACCTGGGTCAAGGGAGATGCTGACGATCAGTCCAGTGCGGTCTCCGGCCAGATAGTCACCAAGACTGAGATCGTCGGCTCCTTGGTGGATGGCCAGCCTGGCGTCATGTACAAGCAAGGCGGCCACCAGAAGGCTGTCGGGGTCGGCTGCGGCCACGGTGCCGCCAATGGTTGCCTGGTTTCGGAGGGCAGAGGGAAGCTCCCGTTTGGCTGCTTCACGGATGGTTGACGACAGGCGTTCATCGGTACTCATGTCTCCCAGGCGCACCATGGCTCCGAGTCGTACTCGAGATCCGTCGGCTTCGGTCGTGTCTAGGCCGAGTGCCTGCAGGTCGACTACTTCGACCCCTTCTGGATTGGTCTTGCGGGCTTGAGGAACCACGATGGTGCCTCCGGCTAGTGCTGTCCGGTTGGGCTGGGAAAGCAGTTCCGCTGCCTCATCAAGGTTGTTGGGCCGGTGATAGGCCAGGACGCTGGGCACGGTGAATCTCCGTCTGAAAATCTTGATCGATTGTTTGGTGAAAGTTACCAGAGTTTAGTTCTACTAGGCAGCCGGAATCAATGTCAGAAGCCCTATTGACCTATGCTCTGGCCGTGACAGACATCCAGGTGGGCAGCGAACTGAGGCGACGACGCAATGAGCTGGGGCTGACGCTTCGACAAGTGGCCGATCAAACCGACCTGACCAGCGGATTCTTGTCCCAGGTTGAGAACGACCGAGTTTCGCCCTCACTCAAATCGCTGGGACGCATCGCCGAAGTGTTGCATACTCCCCTCTTCCATCTACTCAGCGTCAGTGATGGAGACCCAGTCGTCCGAGCCGACGAACGTCCGACAGTCGCCTTCTCCAAAATGGGCGTGGACGTTCAGTTGCTCACCCCGTTTCGGGATTGGCAGATGCTGCCGTTCCAGCGCACGTTCGAGCCCGGTGAGGAATTCACCGCCGTTCGCTTGGAACGAGCGAGGGAAGAATGGATCATGATCCAGTCCGGCACCTTGGAAATCACCCTCGATCCCAACGAGGTTCATGTCTTGAAAGTAGGCGACACCATCCACTTCGAAAGCAGTCGCTTGCTCAATATCAAGAACAGCGGCAAAAAGACCACCACCTACATCTGCATGATGACACCACCGGCTATCTAGAAGCCCTGCGACGTGCCCATCACTGATGGAGCAAAGACTCCCCAAAGCTCGACGAGCTACTCGGTTGGTGAGGCCGGTCCATAGATTGGGGGCTGGCCGGTGATGCCGGACCAGCGGCGGGTGCCGTGTTCGAAGTGCCACCACTCGCCAACGAAGACGACGAACCCGGCCCGCCGCATGGTCCAGTACAACAGTCGGCGGATCTCACGATCGGGGCCAGGCTCATCCTCGATCGACAACGCAAAGGCCCGGGTGGTGATGTTGTCAAAGTCTGTACCGGGTGCAACAGCTACACCATCAAGGGTGAGGGTCAAGTCAACGGCACCACCACTCTCATGCGGTGCGGGTCGGGCTTCATCTTGTGAAGGTTCGGACATGAAGTCTGGCGGGAGGGCTGGGTCGGCAATGGCGGTGTAATACAGCTCGGCCTGAAGTTCTCGTGGTCGCCAGCCGTCATAGACGGCAAATCCATAAGGCTCCGGCAAGGACTCAACTGCCTGATACAACCGGGCAGCCACACTCTCCCGAAGCCAACACTGCGAGATGGCATGCTGCCAGCCGCCGAGCTCATAAAACGGGACAACATTGATCCGGGGGTGATCAACCAGAACCAGCATCTCATCAACGGGAGTATCAACCGTCAGCATGACTGGCTCCACCAGTTCAGGCAAGGCTGGTTGCTCCTCTAAAGTAATACCAGCATCGGCCAAGGCTTGAGCTGCTGGCGTACCAAGGCGGGGATAGCCAAGTTGTCGAAGATTGCTCTGATTCATCGGGTGAGACGAGACTCGACACCGGCTTTGCGGAACAAGTGGCGAGCAGATTCGGTGGCCTCTTGTAGCAGTGCCTCTTCGTCGATCATGGTTAGATGTCGATCCTCAATGGTCAGCTTGCCGTCGACCATGACATGGGTGACATCGGCTGGGCTATTGCAGAACACCAGCGAGCTGACGGGGCGATGAACGGGAGAGGCAAATACCGTCTGCTGATCGACGATCACCAGATCAGCTTTTGCTCCAACTTCGAGCCGGCCAAGCTCGTCAGCAGTGCCAACCTCTTCGGGGGTCCCAAAGGCACGAGCCCCGCCGCGACACGCCATCTTGATCACGTCTTCGGGCTGCAGGGCAACAGCATCCAGATGATGCACCTTTTGCAACAGCACCGTTGACTTCAACACCTCGAACATGTCTTGGCGGTTATTGCTACCAGGACCATCCGACGCCAAGGCAACGGTGATCCCTCGTTTCTTCATGTCCAGGATCCGAGCGACGCCTGAAGCCAGATACATGTTCGACACTGGACAGTGCACCACGATGGAGCCGCTGTCGGCGATCATGTCCAGCTCGTCATCATCGAGCCAGACACTGTGGGCCAGCTGAAGGTCAGGACCAAGAGCACCCAGTGAGTCAAGCCAATGGATATGGCGAACCCCCCGTTCTTCCAAGCTCATGTCTACTTCGGTCTGGGTTTCGGCACAGTGAATGTGGGTTCCGACTCCCCATTCCCGAGCCTTGTCGATAGTGAGGCGCATGGCTTCATCTGAGCAGCCCCAAGGTATGAGGGGAGCTAGTTCGATGCGGACTCGGGGGTGGTCCTTCCATCGGTCACGAAGTTGGGTGGCGCGCTCGATAACGACTTCGCCGGACTCACTCAGTTCGGGGTGATAGTTGCGGTCGGCCCAACCGCGGGCCAGCCGTAGACGGACGCCAAGCTCGTCGGCCGCTTCGCACACGGCTTGGTCGATCTGATCATCGATGTGAACGTACTGGTGGTCAACAACCGAGGTCGCACCGGTCCGCAGGTTCTCGGCCAAGCCAACCAGGGCAGCAAGCCGGGCACTGTCTCGATCGAGGTGAACGGCGCCGGGCCAAATGCACTGCTTGAGCCATTCCAACAGCGGCTTGTCGTCAGCCAAACCACGAAAGAAGGTCTGAAACAGATGCGTGTGGGCGTTGGTCATTCCTGGCATGACCAAGGATCCGGCAGCATCAATGGTTCGGTGGGCAGAACTGCGAACCAGATCGGGCGCCTGACCAGCGCCCAGGCCAACAATGCGATCACCAACAATGTGGATCCAGCCTGGATCATGAATCGTGAAATCGTCATCGACGGTGACAACAACGCCGTCCTCGATCAAGGTGCCGCCAGCAGTGACAGTGCCGCCAGCAGTGACAGTGCCGCCAGCAGTGACAGTGCCGCCAGCAGTGACAGTGCCGCCAGCAGTGACAGTGCCGCCAGCAGTGACAGTGCCGCCAGCAGTGACAGCGCCGCCAGCAGTGACAGCGCCGCCAGCAGCAGCGTCGGTCACGATGGATCCCAGTCAGCGAAGGCGTCGACCACTGGCTTCACATCGGGCATCATCGGGAACAAGATCGGGCAAGTCACACCCGCATCGATGAACTCCTCAACCTTCTCTCGGCATTGAGCCGAAGTACCGACAGCCATGAGCTTGCGGACCAATTCTTCGGGAATGAGGTGGGCAGCCTTGCGGTAGTCGTCCTCGGTTGCAGGCCAGCCAACGACCTTCTTGACCCGCTCCACTAATTCTGGATCGGCACCAGATGCTTCCATGATGTGAGGCTCCGTGCCCAAGTAGTAGGCGGCCAATGACTTGCCCGCCATCACTGCTTCATCCGGATCAGTGTCGGACAAGGAGCAGACCAGAAGCTCGGGCCGGTCGATGTCTTCAATCGTCTTGCCAACCTTGGCTGCACCAGCGGCAACCTTGTCGACGGCGCCGCGGATGTAGTCGGGAGAGACAACGTAATTCAGCACGACGCCGTCGGCGATTTCGCCGGTCAGCTCCAACATCTTGGGGCCGGTGGCTCCGATGTACATCGGGATATCGCGAGGGCCAACCTCGCCGTAAGCGACATCGAGTCGGATGCGATCCAGCTGAACAAACTCACCTTCGTAGGTGACCTCTTCCATGGTGAACAACTGCTGGATGGCCTCGATATTCTCGCGCATGGCCTTGAGGGGTTTGCGGCGATCGGCGCCAACCCGGCTAGCAATGGGTTCCCACCAAGCACCGAGGCCACACATGACCCGGCTCTCACCTTCAGGCGTCAGGCCACCCAGTTCCCACATCGTGCTCCAGGTTGCGGCAATCACCGCAGGGTTACGGGTGTAGATGGGAAGCACACCAGAACCGATTTTCATCTTGCTGGTTTTGGTCAGGAGTGCGCTCATCATGACAATGCAGTCGCGAGCCAGGCGAGTATCGGCCTGCCAGATTTCGGAGAAGCCTTTCTCCTCGGCGTACTGAGCAATCTCCAGCTCATACGCCATATTGTGCTTGTCTTGAAGATAGAGAGCCATGCGGTGTGCCATGGCGCCACCCTAACGAACCCTGTTAGGTAATAGCGAATATTGCATGGCTCCACTGAACAAGACTAAAGTCTGGTTGGCTGATGGCTACTGGACTACTCAACGATCGCCCCATCCTGGTCACTGGCGCGGCCCAAGGTATTGGGTGCTCCATTGCCAAACGACTTTGCCAAGAAGGCGCCAACATCATCATGTTGGACCAGGACCCAGAAGTGGCCAATTCGGCGGCCTCAATCAGCGAGGATTGCCAAAGCGTCGTTGTCGACCTCTGCGATGAGGAATCCACCAAGTCCGCTATTCGTGCCGCCGCAGACAAGATGGGCGGCTTGTGGGGGGTGGTCAACAATGCAGGCATCTTCGCCAAGACACCCTTGTTGGAGATGCCCATAGCCGAGTGGGACCGAATGATGGAGGTCAATGTTCGCAGCATGGTGCTCGTCATCCAAGCGGCCGCGCCATTCATGATCAAAGCCGGTGGTGGCCGGATCATCAATCAATCCTCAATGGCAGCCAAGCTTGGCACCCCAGGGGAAGGTCACTACGCCGCATCAAAAGCTGCCGTCGGTGCACTTACCCGCATCGCCGCCCAAGAACTTGGGCCACACAGCATCACCGCCAATTCCATCTGCCCCGGATACGTCCTAACCGACATGGGAGCTGAGACTCGCGACCAAGTACAAGTGGCGGAGTGGACGGCGAAATCACCATTGGGTCGACTGGCCACACCTGATGATATTGCCAATGCCGTGGTCTTCTTGATGTCCGACCAGGCCTCCTACATCACCGGTGAAGCGCTCAACGTCAGCGGCGGGATGTGCACCTCGTAGACACCGGCCCTAGTCGCGTTAACAACCAGTCGCTGCTTGTATCCCGGAACACAACGCCACCTCTTTCAACTATGGACAGGCCAGCCCCCGGACTACAACAGGACGTCGCTAAGTGAACGGGCAAGGAACCGGCCGTGTCCGGCACGCCCCTGATATGTCCGGTTCTCCAAAATCACCGAGCCGCGAGATAGCACGGTCCGAACCTGGCCGGTCACTTCCATGCCCTCCCACACCGAATGGTCCAAATTCATATGATGGGTGGCGACTCCCAAGGTGTGCTGCACGGTCGGGTCATAAATAACGACGTCGGCGTCTGAACCGGGGGCAAGCACACCCTTGCGGGGATACATCCCGAACAGTCGAGCGGGTGTGGTTGAACACGTATCGACCCAACGCGCCAGACTCAACTCGCCAGCAACGACCCCTTGGTAGATCAGATCCATGCGATGCTCCAGTGAGCCAAGGCCGTTTGGCGTCGGTCGGAAATCATCGACACCCAACCGCTTCTCCGCATCGCAGAATGGGCAATGGTCGGTGGACACCACGGCAAGATCGTTGACCCTCAAACCCTTCCACAAATGGTCATGGGTCGAAGCTGGTCGTAGAGGGGGCGAGCAAATATGTCGCAGTCCGGCCTGCCCGGTCTGGTCCAGATGTTCCTCGAACGACAGGTACAGGTACTGCGGACACGTCTCAGCAAAGACGTTCTGGCCAGCATCTCGGGCCCACGCCACCTGCTCCAGCGCCTCAACCGAGGTCAGGTGCACAATGTACAGCGGAGCCTCTGCTACTTCAGCCAACGCACCGGCGCGATGAACGGCCTCGGCCTCCAGCCGAGCTGGCCTGGTCCGGCCGTGCCAGACCGGATCGATATCGCCACGTTTCACTGCTTGCTCTCGCAAGACATCAATGGCAATGCCGTTCTCGGCGTGCATCATTGACAAAGCACCCAGACCACCGGCTCGTTGCATGGCTTGCAACAGCTGCCCGTCGTCGGAGTAATAGGCGCCGGGGTAGGCCATGAAGAACTTGAAACTCGTGATGCCTTCTTCGACGACCGTCTTCATTTCACCTAGTGAAGTCTCGTTGATGTCACCCATCGAAAGATGGAAGCCATAGTCGATGGCGCACTGACCTTGAGCTTCGGCCATGCGCTCCTCGATCACATCCCGAACTAGTGAACCTTGCATCTGCCCGGCGAAGTCAAGAACGGTCGTCGTTCCACCCCACGCCGCAGCCGCTGTTCCCGATTCAAAGGAATCGCTGGAGGTCGCTTCCGGGCTCATCGGCAGCTGGAGATGGGTATGCACGTCGACTCCACCGGGCACGACGTAACAACCGCTTGCATCAATGACCTTGGCTGATGACTCAGCTGCTGAGCGGGCCAAGTCCGAGGCAGGGTTTAGGACCGCGGCAATGGTTTCACCGTCGATGATCAGGTCAGCTGGGGTGGCCCCGGAAGAAGAAACGACTTGGCCGCCCCGGATCAGGATGCTCATTGTTGCTCCGTTTGCTCGGGCTCTAGATCGGGGGCTGGGACTGGGCACTGGCAAGACGATTGGCCACGGTCTGAAGCAGCTTCCAGCCCAAGCCCGGAACCGTGTCCAGAGCTTTCTGTAGGGAGTCCTGGTCCAGAACCAGCAACTCAAGTGACGTCTTAGCTGTCACCGTTGCACTACGAGGCTCCCCTAAAATGACACCAAGTTCACCGAGCGCCTCACCCCGCTCGATCACCCCAACTTTCAGTCCACCGCGAGTCACCTCAGCTGATCCAGCCAACACTACATAAAGGTTCGGCGATGGTGAACCTTCAGTGATCACGACATGACCAGCATCGATCTGTTCCACCCTGGATGCCTTTGCCAAACTGGTCACATCCCGCTTGCTGCAGCCATCGAAGAGGGACACGTTCAAGAGCTGTTCAGCTCGCATGTGATAGGTCATCCTGCGATATTACTCACCGGTGAGCATCCACAACTCAGTTGGCCCGCGGAACTCAAAACCAGAGACCACCATCGGCCGTTCCGGGTCGAGCGTCAGCGAAGGGAATCGGGCCAGAAGTTGCTCGACTCCTTGGCGAACCACCTGGCGGCCGAGCCATTCGCCCAGGCAGCGATGGGCACCTAGGGCAAAAGCGGCGTGAGGGCCTTGCCGTCGGTCCAGATCGATTTCCATCGGGTTGTCCCAGTGCGACTCATCATGGTTAATGGACCGAAGCACGCCGGACACCAGCGCGCCCTTGGGAATGGCCACCCCAGCCAGTTCGACGTCCTGGGTCGCCTGGCGGGTCACCGTTCCGACCGGACAATGAAGCCGAAGCACCTCTTCAACCAGACGCCCCATCTTCTGGGGCTCGGCCTTAATTCGTTCTCGCAGATCGGGACGATCCAGCAAGGTGAAGGCAACCAGGCCGATTCCCTCGCAAGGTTCGTTGATGCCACCCGAGATCATGAGGCGAATATTGTTGATGATCTCATCGGACGTTGCTCCACCAAGGATGAAGGCGTCGATGGCACTCTGGCCAGGTTCACCCGGACCGCCCTCGCCATTGGCAGCAGCTGCGCTGGCCCGACTCTGAGCCAGGAACGGTTCCAAGGCTTCGCTTATCTCGGCCTTGGTCTTGTCGCCAACGGCCTTCAGTTCGGGGTCATCTTCAAAGTTTGAGATATCGGCAACGAGGCCACAGCACCAGTCCCACATCTGATCAAAGCTGTGGTGGTCAAGCCCAAGCACCTTGGCCAGCGAACCAGCGGCCAAGGATTGGGCATAGCGGTCGATGAGGTCAAAACTGGTATCACCGGACTCGGAGATCGTGTCCAGAATCCCATCAGCCATCTTTCGTAGCTCACCCTTGGCGAACTCTCCACTTCTTCCACCGGCCTTGAACGAGGGCAACATGATCGAGCGGATCCGGTCCAACTTGGGAGGGTCGAGAGTGAGCATGCTCTCCCCCAACGTGCGAGCCAAGAAAGACGGTTCCGTAGCCGCGGTGAATAGCTCGGGATGATCCTCGACATAGGCGACGTCATCCCACTTGGTGACGAAGTACATCTGCACTGAAGGCACCCAGCACACCGGTTCTTCAGCTCGCATCTTCGCCAGATATGGATCGGGATGGTCATTCAATTGGGCGAGGGTGAGATTGTCTCCGAGCATGGAGGGATAGTAGCGACCTGGCTCACTCTGGGCCATTTGAGTTGGGTTACTTCGGCCGCGTTGTTACCGCGGAGTAGCGGAGCGACGATCGGCCACTAGCCTTACAACGTCAACCTGTCAGATGCGAAGGCCTCCGACACCGTTCCTCCCGGAACACTGTTTCATTAAAGACTGTTTGTTTGAAGGTTATGAAATGTCGTCCAACCCAGCCACCTCAAGTCCCGCCTCCTCAACGACCCCAGCGACACCCTCCCAAGACCGGCCTCTACGCCTGGCCTACCTTTCTTATCGGTCCAAGCCAACCGTCGGCGGCCAGGGCATCTATACCCGCCACCTGACCAAAGCATTGGTCGACCTGGGGCACTCCATCGAGGTGTTCTCCGGTCAGCCCTACCCGGTTCTCGATGACCGTATCGGTCTGACGAAACTACCGAGTCTCGACATCTTCAACGACCAGTACCCCGGCCGATTCCCCGCCTACTGGGAGATCAAGTCCAAGGCCGACATCCTGGAACTGGCCACCTTCTCCACTGGCCAGTTCCCCGAGCCGCTGGCCTTCAGCTACCGGGCACTCCAGACTCTGAAAACGCGAGCGCCAGACTTTGACCTGGTGCATGACAACCAATGCCTTGGCTACGGAATCTTGGGAATCGACAAGCTGATCCCAACCCTGGTCACCCTCCATCACCCAATCACCGTTGACCGCCGACTCGAGATGGAAGCCGCACCAAACTGGCGCAAGCGCATGAGCATTGGCCGCTGGTACGGCTTCGTGAAAATGCAAGGCCGAGTGGCCCAGCGCATGCCTCGCATCCTGGTGGTATCGGATAACTCCATCCAGGACATCCACAACGACATGGGAGTCGATCTTGATCGTATGCGTCTGGTCCACGTTGGTGTTGACCCCGACCTGTTCAAGCCAATGCCCGAGGTCACCCGGACTCCTGGCCGCCTGATCACCACTGCCAGTGCCGATGTGGAACTGAAGGGACTCAAGTTCTTGCTGGAGGCCATGGCCAAGTTGCGCACCGAGCGAGACATCACCTTGACTGTCATTGGGCGATCCAAGCCTGGTGGTACCACGGCGACCCTGATCGACAAGCTCGGCCTGGCACCGCACATCACGTTCGTAACAGGTGTTCCCGACGAACGAATTGTCGAGCTTTACGCTGAATCAGAGATCGCTGTTGTTCCCTCCCTCTATGAGGGCTTCTCGCTGCCTGCGGTTGAGGCCATGGGCTCGGCCACTCCACTCGTTGCTTCCGATGGCGGCGCGCTACCCGAGGTGACTGGAGTCGATGGAGAAACTGTTCTGCGCTGCAAGGCTGGCGACTCAGAAGACCTGGCCAGAGCCTTGACTATTGCCTTGGATGATCCTGAGTTGCGGGCTCGGATGGGTGCGGCTGGTCGTGAACGGGTGAGCACCCTGTACACCTGGCGCCAAACGGCGATCAATACGGTTACCCAGTACCGTGAAGTCATTGCCTTGCACGAAGAGAAGCGGGCGGCAGAGGCCCATGACGCCAGTATCGGAAGTGACCGCTAATGCTGACCGTTGACTACACCAAGCTCGAACTCGAACCCGGAATGCTTGTGCTTGACCTGGGTGCGGGTTTTGGCCGCCACGCTTTTGAGACTGCTCGACGCGGCGCCTCGGTTGTGGCCGCCGATCTGGCTTATGACGAGATGAAGAGCACGAAGGACACCTTCGCCGCTATGTACCTGGAAGGTGAGCTACCCAAGAGCATCATCACCGTGTCGGTACAGGCCAACGGGCTGACCCTGCCGTTCGCTGATCACACCTTTGATCGAATCATTGCTTCGGAAATCCTGGAACATGTTCCCGATGATCAGGGAGTCATGGCCGAACTGTTCCGAGTGCTCAAGCCTGGTGGACGACTGGCAGCCACGGTTCCCGCTGCTCTTCCCGAACAAATCTGTTGGTGGCTGAGCGATGACTATCACGCACCAGTTGCGGTGGGCGGACATGTCCGCATCTATGGCCTACCGGAGCTTCGAACCAAGCTGGCTTCGGTGGGATTTGAGCCCGGACAGAGCCACCGAGCCCACGCACTTCATAGTCCTTATTGGTGGCTGAAGTGTGCTGTTGGCATTGACAACGAAGACAACCCTCTGGTCAAGTCCTATCTGAAGATGCTGACCTGGGACATTGTCAAGGCGCCGACCTTGACCCGAACAGCTGAGCGTGTTCTCAACCCGGTGCTTGGCAAGTCTCGGGTGGTCTACGCCGATCGCCCGGTTGTCTCCCAGCAGCCGGTCGATAGGGAATCAGGACCGACCTTTATCGCCGACAATATGATCGGCGCAGAACGGGCTGCCACATCAACAAGTGCCGGGGCCGACGCGTGAAGATCCCGTCCGTTGACGGGGTCCTCAGCTCAGACGACCTCCGACTCTCCGCAGAGACCATTGCTGAATGGCAGCTGCCGTCAGGGATGATTCCTTGGTTTCCGGGTGGCCACGCCGACCCTTGGAACCATATTGAAGCCGCCATGGCCCTGGCCACCTGCGGCTTCATTGATCAAGCCGAGCACGCCTATCAGTGGTTGCGCGACCTGCAACGACCTGATGGCAGCTGGCACAACTACTACTTGGCCAACGGGATCGAAGACGCCAAGCTCGACGTGAACTGCATTGCCTACATTGCCGCCGGAATCTGGCATCAATACCTGGCCACCGACGACCGAGGATTCCTGGAGTCATACTGGCCCGTGGTCAACTCGGCCATGGAGTTTGTGCTGGACATGCAGACCAAACGGGGTGAGGTGATCTGGGCCCGGCATTCCGACGGACGACCCTGGAGCTACGCCCTTCTCACCGGGTCCTCTTCCATCTGCCACAGCCTGCAATGCGCCATCGACATTGCTAGCAAGCTTGGTCACGACCGGGCTCATTGGGTTGAGAGCCGTGACCGACTGGTCAACGTCATTGCCAATCACCCCGAAGCATTTGAGCCCAAGGAACGCTGGGCCATGGACTGGTACTACCCAGTCATGACCGGAGCCATTGTTGGTGACGACGCCCGCAAACACATGGCCAATGGTTGGGAAACCTTTGCCATGCCAGGCAAGGGAATTCGCTGTGTATCGGATCGTCCCTGGGTTACTGCGGCTGAAACCTGTGAGTGCGTGATTGCCCACCTGGCGGCAGGTGAAAGCTCAACCGCGTTGACCTTGTTCACCTGGGCTCAAGCGTTGCGTGACCGGGACGGTCGCTACTTCACCGGCTTGGTCTTTCCCGAGCTGGTGTACTTCCCCGACAATGAACGCAGTACCTATACCTCAGCTGCTGTCATCTTGGCTGCCGACGCGCTGGACGGTTCAAACCCAACGTCGGATCTTTTCACCAACCACTAGTCACTCTTCTCGCCTTCCTGCCATGAGGCAAGCAGTGCCTTCTTGTCGACCTTGCCGATAGGCAGCATTGGCAAGGCATCCAGAACCACGATGTGCTTGGGCACCTTGTAGTTAGCCAGCTGGTCAGAAGCGGCGGATCGCACCTCACCTGAATCAAGACCGTCCGCCCCCATCACATAGGCGATACCAATCTCCTGGAAGACCGGGTCCGGCACGCTGATGACGGCGGCCAGGCTGACATCGGGATGCTCTTCAAGAGCCAGCTCTACCTCGCGGGGATACACGTTGTAGCCACCACTCTTGAACATCTCGCTCATGCGGCCAACGATCTGGACATATCCATCATCACGACGAATAGCCAGATCGCCGGTATGGAACCAACCGTCATCAGTGAAGGCATTGGCCGATGCTTCCGGCAACCGCCAATAGCCAGCCATGGTGAAATCACCGTGAACCTGAATCTCCCCTGGCTCTTCACCAACGGCTTCACGATCATCGGCGTGCCAAATACGCAGCGGCTGCCGGTCATCGGGAGTACCAACGGTGGAAGCCAGCAAGTCGACCGAGTCAAATAGGCCGCTATAGGTCACACCACCGGTTGTTTCGGTCATGCCATAACCCATGGTGCAACGGGTGCACTCAGTCTTGTCCATCAGGGTTTGCAGCAGTTCGGCTGGCATGGCGGCTCCGCCCCAGGCCAGCAGATCAACCGATGTGAGATCGAAGTCGTCAAACTTAGGGTGACTGACGCACATCTGGAGCATGGTTGGCACACCGCCAAAGGTGTTGAGCTTTTCCTTCTCGGTCAGTTCCATCACTGCTGAGGGCGAGAACTTCTCCTGGAAGAAGATGGTGCCTCCCCCAGTCATGGTTCTCCCGCACACATCTCCAATGGCGGCGACATGATTGATCGGGAAGTTGCAAATCATGGTTCGGTTCGAAAGGGCTTTGCGTTCCACGGCGATCACATTGCAGAAATTCGAGCCACGGTGGGTCAGCAGAGCACCCTTTGGGCGACCTGACGTGCCCGACGTGTAGACCAGGAAGGCCGGGTCAAGGGCGTCGACCGAAGCCCGTCGTTCCAGGAGTTGCTCTTGGGTGACTTGAGATGCCCCTCGCAAGAAGTCCTGCCAGGTCACCGCCCCCGCATGATCGGTGCGGTCCAGAAGAACCAGTTGCTCTATCGACTGGTGGGTGGCCATCAGGCCGTCCAACTTCTCTAGCTGATCTTCACCCGTCACATCGGCGAAGCCGAACAGCAGGCAAGGTTCAGCGTCGCCAACAACATGATCCAACTCGCCCGAGGTGTACTTGGGATTGAGCCCCAACCAGACAGCACCAATGCTGGTGGTGGCTAAGAAATGGATGAAAAACTCGGGCCTTGGGCCACTCAGCAAACCAACTCGGTCACCAACCTCGACTCCAGCGGCAACAAGGGCTCGCGCAACCTCATCAACGCGGGTCTTCGTTTGGGCATAACTCAGGCGTTCATCGTCCAGGACGAGGAAGTCCTGATCGGGACGATCACTGGCCTGACGATCCAGATGGTCACTGATCAGTTTCAGGACAGGGAGGTCGGTGGTTGTTTCACTCACGATGCTTCCTCCTGTCCGAGCTGAAGATAGGCCAGCCAATCAGCAACCAGGGCTGGCGTTTCTGACCCTTCAATTTCGATGATGGCTTCAAAGGTCATCAACGCGGCATTCTCTCCACGGGCAACCAGGTCCTTCATCTTGAACCGGCCACGTATCCGACTGTTGACGGGAACGGGCGCAATCAGACGAACCCGATCAAAGCCATAGTTCAAGCGGAAGATCACACCGTCTTGGGGTAGGTCAAGGTTCTTGGCAAATCCGGTGAGGCAAGCCAAGAGCATGAACCCCTGCACGATGGTCCCGCCAAAAGGGGCAATACGAGCGGCTTCTTCCGGGTCGTTATGGATTGGTCCGCCATCACCGACCAGGGCGCTGAACTGATCAATCTCGTTCTGATCGATCTGTTTCCATTCACTGACGCCAACCTCTTGGTCGCGCAATGCGGCGAGTGTTGGTAGGGCGGAATCAACGTCAAGCTCGGTCATGGTTGCTCTCTCAGGTTCGGTGACTTCGTGTCCGGAGGAACGGGGTAGAACCTCTGATCACCAAGCAGAACATAGACGTGCATCTGGCCTAGAGTCGAACCATGAGTCATGGGGACGCCACATCCGATTCCTGGATGACCGGTCACCCACCGGCACCAGACAAGATCATCCGGTTTGCTGACGGCTCCTTCTACCAATGGCCGCAGCTGCGCTGGAGCTTCAATCATTTGGAACAGCTTGTGCCGACGAAGGCGGCATGGCGCGGGCCCGGTGCCAGCCAGCAGCTGGAATCGGGTGAGAGCCCCTTCGGTGAAACCGGTATCACCCTGTCTGATGGAGCCAGGTTGTCCTGGGAGGAGATGCTGTCCACGAGCCACACTGATGCGTTAGCCGTTCTCCATCATGGGAAACTGGTTTACGAGCATTACCGGAACGAGGCCGGACCACACACTCCGCACACCTTGATGTCGTGCAATAAGTCTCTGGTTGGCACCATTGCTGAATTGCTGATTGACCAGGGGCTTCTGGATGACAATGCTCTGGTCACGTCAGTTCTCGGCGAGCTCCAGGGTTCAGCCTGGGGTGATGCCACCGTTCGACAGGTGATGGACATGGTCGTTGGCATGTCTTTCGACGAGAACTATCTTGATCCAACTTCCGATGTCTGGACCTTCATCCGGTCAACAGGGATGATCCCGGTAGACCCAGACAATGTGATCACCCTGGCCGAGTTCTTGCCTTCAATCGCCAAGGAAGGGCAACACGGCGAGACCTTCGCCTACCGGGAACCCAACATATTTGTGCTCGGCTGGATCGTGCGCCGGGTCACTGGTCGGGGCCTCAACGACCTGGCTTCAGATCTGATTTGGCAGCACATTGGAGCAGAGCATGACTACCTCTTCATGGTTGATTCAGTCGGCGGCGAGACAACGGCTTCGGCAACACTGCGGGACTTCCTTCGTTTCGGCCTTCTCTTCACCAACCAAGGACGAGTAGACACAAAGCAAGTACTTCCATTGCAAGTGGTCGACACGATTCTGGCTGGTGGCGACCAGCAAGTCTTTGCCCGAGGTGACTACGGCAACCTGCCTGAGTGGTCATACCGATCCCAGTGGTGGTATCGGCACGTCGAGGGGCGTTGCTGTCCGGTTGCCCGCGGTGCTCACGGCCAGATGCTGTACCTCGACCCGGACCGAGATCTGATCATCGCCCGATTCGGATCTTCACCGGAAGCTCCGTCAGCCTTGCTGGATCCCATCATCTGGCCCCTAGTTGACGCCATCACCGAGCAACTGTCCTAAGGCTCACAACTGTCTCAGATCCGAGCCGTTTCAAGACCTAGCGGGATGAGACTCGGCTATTGAGCGCGGTTGGGTTAGCCCGATCGTCAAGGGTTAGCTAGTGTCCAAGAATGCAGATCGGTATCAACGGCTCCAACAATCTCGCTACACCTGACCTCGACGTCCTGATGGATGACATGGTCGCAGCTGAAGCGGCTGGTTTTGCGACCTATTGGGTGGCTCAGATTGGCCACGTCGACGCAATCACCGCACTGGCATTGGCTGGTTCTCACACATCAACGATCGAGCTGGGTACCGCGGTTGTTCCAACCTGGACTCGCCACCCCCAGGTCATGGCCTCTCAAGCCCTCACCGCTCAGGCGGCAACCAATGGCCGAGTCATTCTCGGCATCGGACTGGCCCATCGCCCTTCGGTGGAAGATCGTTGGATGATGAGGTGGGAGAAGCCCATCCGCCACATGCTGGACTATGTGAACATCGTGCAAAGCCTTCTCACAACCGGCCAGGCCGACTACAAGGGCGAAGCCTGGAGCCTCGAAGTTACTAACCCGCTCCTGGACGGTCCACCACCAAAGCTGATGTTGGCCGCACTCGGCGACCAGATGCTGAAGATTGCCGGTAGTCGAACCGACGGCACCATCTTGTGGTGCGTTGGGCCAAAGACTCTGGAGCAACAGATTGTGCCCAAGATCAGCGAAGCTGCGGCAGCAGCGGATCGGTCTTCTCCAGCAGTGGTGTGCAGTCTTCCGGTCTGGGTTACTGACCATGAAGACATCGCTCGCAACATGGTCGCCAGTTTCCTCACTGGCTATGGCGACCTGCCGTCGTATCGCTCGATGCTGGACGTCGAAGGGGTTGAAGGTCCCGCAGATATCTCACTGATTGGGACCGAAGACAAGGTCCGTGAAGGCCTGGAAGCCTTGCGGGCTGCCGGAGCCACCGAGTTCAGCGGCGTGGTTTCAGCCCTTGATCCGGACGAGCGCCAACGGACTATCGCCGTGCTAGCTGAGGCCAATAGCGGCAGCTAGCCGGACGCCTCATGGCTAGTTGCCTGAGGGTGCCACCTCAACTGTCGGCAACACCGCATAGAGCCGTTCAACCGCCAAGTTCTCGCTCACTTCGGCGGCAAGCTCGGCCAGGAAGGTTTCGCGATATCCCTGGTCGGTCAAGGCCGAAACGGCAACGTTCAGACCAGACAGCGCACCAACCAAACCAGCAACCCGCAAGTGCTCGCGGGTGATCAACAGGTCAAGATTTCCGACCCGGTACGACGCCAGTTCAGTGATCTCGGTGGCTCCGGTCCAGAGCTCCAACACTTCTCGATTCATGAAGATCGCACCCAAGATGAGGTAGAAGGCAATGACCAGCAGGCCGACCAGGACAACCTGAGTGGTCAAGCTCACCAGTACCAGGATGCGCAGATTCAATCTTCCGCCACGAGTCAACTTCGAACTGGTGAGTTCACTATCGGGTCGGGACACCGCGGCCAGGGGCGAGTCGTGAACCATGGAGAGCACGTCATCCCAACTCTCAAATTCGTCAATCTCATCAATGACTTCATCGGATGAGAGCCACAAGAAGCCAAGACCGATCAAAACAACCAGCACAGCAACGATGGAGAAGGCTGGGGGCCCAACCAGATGAGCAACTTGCCAGATCTCGGCATTGATGAACATGAACACGGTTAGTACCAGCAAGACCGGCAGGGTTCGAGCGAACAGGCGGAAGACGGCTTGCAGGTGCTGGACCATGTTGCCGATGGACCAGCGGATCATCGGTAGCAGTCCGAAACCAACGACGACATAGACCAGAAGGAGGAGCGCCAGGTTGCCTGCCACATAGCGAAGGGCTGGTGCGACCCGGTTGGTATCGAGAACGAACACGATGGCTGCCGGAGCAAGAACGAAGAAGGCCAGCTCGGGAAGCTCAACCTCGTCCAAGGCATCAAACATTCGTCGGCCCCGAAGTCGATTGAAAACGACAACGGCCGCCAGCATGATTCCAACTGAAGCCAGGAATACCAAGCCCTGCGAAGCCCCGGTATAGCGATCACTAAACGGCAGCATGGCTTCCAAAACCAAGACCCCAATGAGGAACGGCTTGGCCCTGGTCCACACCCGGGTTGAGGGCTCGTAGTTGGCAATCAAGTGAGGAACACCACGCTTGACAAACCAGCGTTCGGTGGCTGGACGGAGGTCGCTGGAAGGACTCATCAGTGGGAGACCCTAGCCGGAAGCGCCCTCTGGTCTAGTCGGTCCACGACGATGCCACAGATCAGAGAACAGCCTGGCTCTTTCTAATCCAGCAGAACTGAGCCATAGTGTTGCACTGCCTTCCATGAGAGAACCCCATGAAACAGCTCACCGGACTCGACCTCAGCTTCCTTCTGATGGACACCGATCACACTTACGGCCATGTCAATGGCCTGAGCATCTATGACCGTCCGTCAGCAGACTTTGACCCTTTCACCGCAGTTCGTGAGCGGATGGAAATCATGGTCAGTCACCTGGAACCACTGCGTCGCAAGGTGGTCGAGGTTCCGCTTGCTCTTGATCGCCCCTATTGGATCGAAGATGCTGACTTTGACCTTGACTACCACGTGCGCCACATTGGTGTAGCCCCACCTGGAGCCGCTGATCAGCTAGCTGAACAAGTAGCCCGAATTGTTGGCCGCAAGATGGATCGGGCCCGTCCCTTGTGGGAGGCATACGTTATTGAGGGTCTGGCTGACGGCCGTTGGGCTCTGTTGCAAAAGACTCATCACGCCACCATTGATGGGGCGTCTGGTGTGATCATGCTCAAGCTTTTTACTGACGAGGCGCGCGATAGCAAGAGTAGTTTCGATGCTCTGGATTGGACGGGCGAAGAACCACCCACTGATTCGTACATGCTTCAGCGGGCAGCCAAGAACATTGCCGTCAATCCCGTGCGAGGGGCTCGTCTTGGTCTCAAAATCATGCGCGACTTGGCCGAGTCCGCAGGCTTGAGCGACCTCAGTTCTGTGGCCAGCCAGACTCGCGATGCATTGGGCTCGCTCACCCATCGTCCCGACTCCCAATCCGAAGCCCGATCCAGAGTGAGCCTGCCGATCACACCTGCGCCTCCGACTCCTTGGAACAAGTCGGTCAGTCCACATCGACGCTTTGCCATGCGCTCGACGTCCCTTTCCAACTTGAAGCAGCTAAAGAACGCAACCGGTGGCACCCTCAACGATGTTGTCATGGCCGTCTGCGCCGGTGCGCTTCGTCAATACTTGATCGAGCATGACGCCCTTCCCGATGCCCCGTTGCGGGCCATGGTTCCTGTTTCGATTCGTACTGGCAAGGAGAAGGACCCGTGGACGAATCGGGTCTCGGCCCTGGTGGCCGAACTGCCGACCGATTGTGATGATCCGATCGAGCGAGTCACCCTGTGCCGCGAAGCCATGGTCGCTGGCAAGAACCAATTCGATCTGATCCCGGCCGAGGCTCTCGGCCAGTCGGTCGACTACGCATCTCCGGTGGTGGCTACCGCCGCCATCAGGCTGGTATCGCAACTGAAGCTGGCTGATCGGGTGAACTCCCCCATCAATGTGGTGATCTCCAATGTTCCCGGGCCACGAGAGCCTCTCTATTTTGCTGGGGCCAAGCTGGACGCGTACATACCCGTGTCGACCATCTCCGACGGAGTTGGACTGAACATCACGGTTCACAGCTACGGCGACCGGATGGACTTCGGTTTGATCTCCGACCGAGACCTCGTCCCTGATTTGTGGCACCTCGCTGACCTGCACATCGCCGAAGTTGAACGCCTCTTCGAGGCCACGGGTGCGGAATGGGCCGTGCCACAGCCCCCACCCCCCATGCGCAAGGGCGGCGATGGGGTCGAACCCGTTGCTCCCAGTAGCGACGAGGTCAAGGATCGAATCAAGGCAAGGCACTCGATTGCCGAGGCGCCCTCGGTCCGGGCCACGAAGGCGACAAAGAAGAAGACAAGTCGGACCAAGGCAGATCCCAAGAAAGCGACTCTGAAGAAGGCGGCATCAAAGAAGAAGCCTGGGCCAAAGAAGTCGACACCAAAGACGAAGGCCAAGAAGGCTGCCGCCGTCGCCAAGCCGCGACCGTCAAGGAAAAGAACGAGGAAAGCATGAGCAACACCATCGAAGCGCCGCCTCTTTGGATGATGGCTTTGGAATCACGAGCACCGTTGGAGCGCGCCGCAATGGCATTAGCTTCCCCGTTTCGCCGCTTGTTGCCCAAGGGTGATGGCCATCACGTCATCGTCCTCCCCGGATTTACCGCCGATGACCGATCGACCCGGCCACTGCGCGAATTGTTGAACAGCATCGGCTACCAAAGCCACGGTTGGAACCTTGGTGCCAACTTGGGCCCTACCGAAACGGTCTTAGCCGGGATAGTTGACCTTCTGGAAAGTGTGCACGCTCAATCACAGGAAGATGGACTGGGGACCGTCTCGATTATCGGCTGGAGTCTCGGCGGGCTCTACGCCCGTGAGTTGGCTCGGGTCGTGCCGGAGCAGATACGCCAAGTCATCACTCTCGGCACACCGATCCAGATGGTCGAAGAAGATTCATCCTCCGCCCAGGGCCTCTGGGATGCGCTCAAACACCTTCACGACCCCAGTTTCAAACGCGACACAAGGGCCGCTCATCGGCCCTTGCTCGAAGTCCCGGCGAGCTCCATCTACTCTCGCACCGATGGTGTCGTGCATTGGCATATGTCCCTCATTCGAGAGACTGACCACAGTGAGAACATCCGGGTATACGGCAGCCATTGCGGGCTCGGCTTCAACAATTCGGCCATCTTCGCCATGGCCGACCGCCTAGCTCAATCCGCAGATGAGTGGGAGCCCTTTCGAGTCCCGCTCCTCCTGCGAGGGTATTACCCGCGGTCCCATGGATTCGACCTCGATCGACTTCCACTCATCGCCTGATACCTTCTGGGAATGCTCGGCCGCTAGCGACCGAGGGACCGTAGCTGGGTGATCCGGTCCGGACCCCCGGGCAGTTTCGATGCCAGTGAACTGGATGGCTCGACCACCTTCCAGAAGGGAATGACCTCACCGCCAGCGTCCGTGGCCAACGCGGGGTCATGCCCGGCGTCAATGGCTTCCAGACCCAAGTCGGCGACAATCCGCAGATTCATGCCCGTCATCACTGGGCATGCCCCATCTGCGCCATGTTGTTGAGCCAGACGTTGGCGAAGCTCAGTCAGTGTCAAGGACTCAGCCGCGGCTAGGTCATCGATCACTTCCTCGATGTCTTTGGGACTGGGAATGAGAACAGAAGTGCCGGCTTCCAAGTCAGCAAATCGTTTCTCGTTCACCTTGGTGTAGCTGGGCCGAGCCGAGTCGTACCGTTCCTGAGGACTGCGAGTTTTCCGCGGCTTGCGCTTTGCGCTGGACGGGCTCATGATGCTTCGCCGACAGCATCGATTGGCCACTGGATCTCAGTCAGGAGATCCTCCTCGGCTACATCATCGGGATTGTTCATATAGATCTCCCGGCCCGGCCCCGTCGGTGTATGGCCATGCTCATGAATCCAGGCAGCAACAGAAGCGTAGGTATCTCCCATCGATGCATAGGAGCCACGGTGGATAATGGAAGCGACCGCTCCCCCCTCCACGGTCAGGACTTCAATCTGATCGGCCGCTGCCTGATCGGCAAGATCATCAAGCGAACCGATCACCGGCACGACCATGGCAACATCACCATCAGCGTCGGCTTCGGGAGCTTGGTGAAAGATGACAAACGGTGCGCCTGCTGGGTCAACGTCGTTGGCGCCAAGGAAGCCAAGGACCCGGCCAAATCCGGCAGGGATATTGGTGAATACATCGGTATAGCTGGTGACGGTTCGATAACTGGCAACCTGTTGGGCCTCAACGAACTTCACGGTCACGGTCACGGTATTGGACATGGTGATCTCCTTCCGAGATCGAAGGTCTCGCAATTCGCGGACCTTCTTGTCGTAGTCGTCTCGCTGGCGAACAAGCTCAGCGAGGTGTGACTCCAACAAGCCATCGGAATCTCCGCCATCAACAATGTCGGCGATCTGGATGAGTGGCATGTCCAGAATCCGAAGTGAGCGAATCACTTGGGCTCTGGCCAGCTGCTCAACCCGGTAGTACCGGTAGCCGGACTGGGGATCGATGAATGCGGCTGACAACAGACCGGATTGGTCATAGTTGCGCAGCGACTTCACCGAAAGCCGTGAGGCAGTGGCGAATCGTCCGATTGGCATGAGGGTCACGGAGACCATGTTCGAACCTCCTCCTAGGGGAGAGTCAACAGCCTGCCAGAAATAGTTCGCCAAGGAGTCCAAACTCGTCCCTTTGGCAAGTTCCAGCTTGCACCCGGAGACTCAAGGCCACCACACTTGTCTCCATGACCATCACCCATGAAGAGGCCACAAGCTGGCTTGCCCGCCACGACGCCGCGTTTAGAGCTGCTGACATGGATGACATCATCAATGACTATGCCGAGGACGCAATTCTCGAGGTGCACACCGAAGGAGTCATTCTGAGGTTCTCTGGACATGAGGAGATTCTCGCCGCGCTGATGTCCAGCAATGCACTGGGGATCGAGACGAAGGCGGAGAGGGTCATGATTGACGGAAACAAGATCTTCATGCAGGTTGTCGACCCCAACGGCTACACCCTCGTGGCCTCAGTCTGGGAGGTCGAGGGTGGCAAGATCACACATGACCTTGCCGTGATACCCGTTGCTCCGGCCAAAACAACGGAGTCGTAGGGGCCGCCTGACGGGCTAGGCGACCGATTGGAAAAAGTCTCGCAAGGCATCGTTGACGATTCCAGGATCACTCATATTCGGCGCGTGGGCTGCACCAGGCACGATGACAACTCCTCGGGAGTCCTGCACGGCATCGGCAACCGCTTGAGATCGTGCAGGCACAATCGCCTGATCAGCGCTGCCATGAATGACCAGCAACGGACAACGAATCTCGCTCATTCGGTCACTGACATCATCACGGCCAAGCAGGGCCGCAGCGGTAATGTCCAGTTCGGATGAGCCACGACGGGCCCGCCATTTCGGAACCCAGTCAGCAATCAGTTCAGGTGTGCCGAGAATCAGTCCGGCCACGCCTTCGGCGGTTGCTTCCCAGACCGCATCGTCATCGCCGGTCAGAGCAGCGATCATGCCCTCGTAGCCAGCCAGGGTCTCTGCGTCGTCAGCATCAGCGGCGGAGTCGATCAACACGATGCCAGCAACCCGCTCCGGATGTGCAAGAGCCGCACGCAGAGACAAGAACCCACCCTGGCTCATGCCAACAAGAACGGCCTTGTCAACTCCACAGTGGTCAAGAAGAGCAATGGCGTCATTGGCTGAGTCCCAATAGGTAAAGGAGCCACCAGCCTTGGTGTCGCCGAATCCTCGTTCATCCCAGGCAATACAGCGATAGTCCTCAGACAGGGCAGCAACCTGCTGGTCGAACATGGTGTGATCCATCATGAAACCGTGGCTGAACAAGACAACGGGCTTGTCGCCACCACTGTCGTTGTAGTTGATGGAGATGCCGTTGATGTCTGCTGTAGCCATTGGCCGATACTAGACCCGACGCAACACGCGGAGCGAGCCAGTGCCTGAAACCTCTTCGAATCGGCCACCGGCGAGGGCAGGCAGATAGATCTGTTCATACGGCGGTCGGCCACCATCGTCAGGGTTGGGGAACACGTCGTGAATGACAAGCAGTCCACCAACCTGGACGTGGGGTGTCCAAAGAGAGAAGTCCAGGGCTGCTGGTTCTTCGCCGTGCCCGCCGTCAATAAACAGCAAAGTCAGCGGTGTTGTCCAAGCCTTGGCCACGAAGGCCGATTGGCCGACGACGGCTACCACGACGTCTTCCAGCCCGGCGTCATGCACGGTTTTGCGGAAAATCGGAAGCGTGTCCATCTTGCCGACTGCTGGGTCGACCAGATCGGGTTCGTGCCATTCCCAGCCAACCTGGTTCTCCTCCGAACCACGATGGTGATCAACGCAAAAGAATGGCGTGCCTTGTTCAAGAGCCACTATTCCGAGATAGCAAGCGGATTTGCCGCAATAGCTTCCGACTTCGAGCATCGGCCCAGTCGGCGAATCCACGGCAGCTTGATAGAGGGCGATTCCCTCATCAGGAGGCATGAACCCGCGAGCGGCTTCGGCGTAGGCCTGTTGCTCTGGCGTCACCGTTTCGTCTCCCGCGATGATTCGCCGGCAAGAGTGGCCCGTTCCCGGGTCAGTGTGTCCGCACCGCGCCGAAGATCGTCGTCAAGGAAGAGCCGGTCCAGGATGAAAAACTTGGCTATCCAGACCAGGAAATAGCCGAACAAGCTAGCCAGATTTACAGCGATACCCGCACCGACCACACGATCGGCGATCTCAGCGAACACGGTCGAGACTCCCATCCCAATAAACGCAATGACCCAGAACGGCATCACTTCGGTGCGCCAATTGTGTTTGCCCGACACTTCCCACACCCAAGCGCGACTCAGAAGATAGGCGGGTATTGCCGCCAAACCCGCGGCGAACACGTTGGCCCAGCCGCCAGTCCAGTCCCAAATACTGTTGGCCAGAGTCAGCAAACCCTGATGGTTCATGGTGTTGATCAACGACACCGCGATGTATCGCGTCGCGACCTTGCCACGGCCATTCCACATATCTGAGAGGCGATTCACCATTTGCAGAGCCACGGCGAGATGCTATCTGTCACGTGACACCACCAGAGGTTGCTGAGCCGCCACACTGTGGGCATGACCCAGGCGGTAGTGGACGACCTGATCCAACTTCTTGACCTCGAGCAAATCGAGGAGAACATCTTTCGCGGCCAGACGGCCGACGAGACCTTGCAACGCGTCTTCGGTGGCCAGGTCGCTGGCCAGGCCCTCGTTGCTGCTTATCGAACCATTGACGGATGGGGTGTTCATTCGCTCCACTCGTACTTCTTGCGCCCCGGTGATGCGTCAATCCCCATCATCTACCAGGTGGAGCGCATCCGCGATGGTCGATCCTTCGCCACCCGACGAGTGGTGGCCATTCAGCATGGTCGGCCAATCTTCCACCTCACGGCCTCATTTCACGTGCAAGAGGATGGTTTCGAGCATCACCTCCCAATGCCGACTGACGTTCCTGACCCGGAATCTCTTCCCGACTTCCGCACTCGCTACGCCAAGGTTTTGCCCAAGGCTTACCTCGATCGGCCGCGTCCAATCGATATCCGAGTGGTTCCCCAAGCAGGAATCGCCGCCGAGTCGAATCCAGACACAGACCCGGCCACGATGAACCAGTTCGTCTGGGTCAAGGCTTCGGGCGATGTGCCCGAGGACCCAGTACTGGATGCTTGCATCCTGACCTATGCCTCGGACATGACCTTGTTGGACAGCGTTAACCGACCCCACGGCGTTTCGGTTTTCGAGCCAGATCTCATGATGGCCAGCCTGGATCACGCCATGTGGTTCCACCGCCCATTTCGCACCGACCAGTGGCTGCTCTACGCACAGGACACCCCCTCGGCCAGTGGTGCTCGAGGACTCGCACGAGGCCTGATCTTCCAAGATGACAAGCTCGTTGTCTCGGTGGTACAAGAAGGCCTGATCCGGAGAAAAACCAAATGACCCCTCGCCTCCTACTCTCCCTCATGGTGGCCACCAGCCTCTTCGCGGCCAGTTGCTCAGGCTCCAGCACTGACGCTGGCCCGGCCACGTCATCAGAACCCACATCGGTTCCCGGCGATGACAGCGATGAAGAGGGTGAAGGCGTGAGCGAGCCGGAAGACTCGCCACCGCCAACCAACCCTGAGGTACCCGAGATCGAAAAGCCGGACTGGATGGACCTTCACCTCGTCTTGACACCAATCGCCGAACTGGTGGAGCCAATCGCCTTCACCCCGCGTCCGGGAACAATCAATCTCTATGTCGGTGAGCGAGCAGGCATCGTCCGCCTGATCGAGCGCGTCTTCAAGAAAAGCGGTGCGGAGAAGATCTCGCTTTCCTCGCGACCAGTTCTCGACATTACTGAGACGGTTTCGGTTGCGGGTGAAGGTGGCTTGCTCGGCCTGGCCTTCTCGACTGATGGCCGCTTCATGTTCGTCTCCTACACCGATCTTGGCGGTGACCTCGTTGTTGATGAGTACCTGGTCGGCCGAGGCACACGGGCGGAACCGGAGACCAGGCGAGAGCTCCTGCGAGTTCCTCAACCATTCGACAACCACAATGGCGGGCAACTGGCCCTCGGCGCCGATGGGTTCCTCTACATCGGCATTGGTGATGGCGGTGGCTCCTATGATCCAGAAAGCAACGGTCAAGATCCACAGACCCTGCTAGGAACCGTCGTCCGGATCGACACCTTCACTGCTGGGGACGAGACCTACGCCATTCCCGCTGGCAATCCCTTCTTTGACCAGGATGGCGGGGCACCAGAGGTCTTCTTGTGGGGTGTACGCAATCCGTGGCGCTTCTCCTTTGATCAGGAGACCGGCGACCTCTGGCTGCCAGACATTGGCCAGGACACTACTGAGGAAATCAACTTCTTACCAGCCGCCACTGGCGGGGGCAGGGGCGTGAACCTGGGCTGGGGCACGGTCGAAGGCCACCTTCCCCTTGATGGAGCAGCCGCGCCGTCAGATCACCATTCGCCGATTCACACCTACCCCCACGAAGATGGTCGCTGCTCAATCACTGGCGGGTTCGTCTACCGTGGGGAGCTCATGCCTGGTCTCGATGGGGCCTACATCTTCGGCGACTACTGCTCCGGAGAAATTTTCGGTCTCCACCAGGTTGATGGGGTCGCCAACGCCTGGCCGCTGTCCGTCTCTTCGCCAGGCAATCAGTTGGTTTCCTTTGGTCAGACTCTCGACGGTGAAATCTATGTGTTGCAGCTGGACGGCCAGCTACTGCGCATCGAGCAAGCGCCCGAAGAACGAGAAGACTCCTAACCGTTCTGAATCAAGCGGCCCGGGCCTCACAAGACCTTGCCTTCAAACAAGGCGTGGTTCTCGAACATATGTTCGATACCGTGTTTAGATGGAACACACCGAAACTGCCAACCCGACGCCGGCCAGCCCACCCATTCAGTCGACCGAGCATTGGGAACAAATCCGTCGTTCGGTAGCGATGCTGCCGACTGGCTCCTGGGCTCTCAAACGTGAGCAGGCCCTGGAAGCCCTCAGCACGCTGATCGCATCACTGCGCGCGGGATCATCTGCTTCCTAGAACAGCAAGATTCCTAAGCGGACGCTGTAGCCAGTCATGACGGTCCAGAACAGAACGGCAAATGTTCGCTCACCCGCCCGCTCATTCAGAGCTGAGCCGGTCCAGGTTCCCATCGCCATCAGTGGAACTGCGGCCAATGCCAACAGGATCGATGATCGTCCAAGCAACTGAGCATCAGCAAAGATGGCTGTCTTGGCTGCATCACCAGCGAACGAAGCCAACGAAGCCGCACCGACGAAGTGCCTTCGATCCAGGTCAAGGTTTCGGATGGCAACGCCCTTGAGCGGACCCGAGGTTCCAGAAAAACCGCTGGATGATCCCGAAACAAAAGCCAGAAAAGGAGCGAAACCCGTGCGTAGCTTGTCCACCTCGAACCGTTCAGCCAGCAAGGAGGCAATGAACATGAACACGATCCCGGCCGTGACCCAGATGGCGGGGGCTTTCACCAACAACGTTGCCCCCACGATCGCGCCGGCAACAATCAGAACGATGATTCCCGCAGCCGCACGAAACGGAAGTGTCCGTCGATAGGCCGCAATCTTCATCACGTTATTGCTGGCCAGGAGCAGGGCAGCCAAAGCAACCCCCTCCTTCGGACCGAGGAAGAAGGCCAACGTGGGCACAAGCAGGAGCGAGCCCCCCAGCCCGGCCGAAGCCGAGACGGTGAACGAAGCAAAGACCAACAGCAGTACGCCAATAGCGGTCAGTACTTCCACAGGTTGCCCGCGTCACAAGTTGGAGGTTGCAAGGCTGTCATATGCTCGCCGGCTCGCTCAAACGCCGATGGCACCAACACCAAGCTTTTCCAGCTTGTCGTTGAGCTTCACCAGTTCTTTCCCCGTTAAGGCCGTCAGGGCTGTCAACTGCTCGTCAGCCTGGCCAACCAGCTTCTCATACACGGCATAGGACTGGGTCGTCGGCCGAGCATCAGCACTTCCAACAATCAGAGGTAGTCCGCTCATCTTCTCGAACAGCATCTCGCGATAGTTCAGGCTGTCACCTTCGGACGTCAGTTCGCGTTGGACCAGCTTGTCCTCAACCGCCTTCAACTTGTCGACCAGTTCGCCAGACAGCTTTGCCGCGGTAATAGCCCGTTTACCCTTGACCGATCCAAGGCGACTCTTCCAGTCCCCCAGCTGATCGCTCAGTCCACGAATGGTGTTGACCGCGGTGGCAATCTCGGAAAGCTTGTCCTGGATTTGGCGAAGGAAATCGAACTGTTCGGCCAGATCTTCGTCACTGGTGGTAACCCGCGGGTCTTTCAACAGATCGAACTCCTGACTCATTGACCATTCACCGATGCTCAAGGTGGCGGTGTAGGTGCCTGGCTTGGCTACGGGCCCGCCCGGCCTGCCGTGGTACTCCGTGTCCACCATCTTCACCCCACTGGGGTAAGCCATCGGCCACTGGAAACTGTTCATCCCAGCTGTAGCTGTGATGTACAGACCATTCCGGTCCGCCTTGTCCTCGGGAATGACGCTGGAGAACGTGTCAACAGTCTTGCCTTGCGGATCGAGGATGGTGAGCGCGGCTTCTCCCTCGGGGGCTTCACCCAGGAAGTAGGTAATGCGAACGCCTCGTTTCAGGTCCTCACCAGCATCAAGGACACGAGTCTCCACATGTCCGGTTTCGGAGTGGTCGAAGTAGTAGGTGGCGTTCTGGCCGATGGTGACGTGGTAATTCTTACCCCCTGGAGCACCCCAGAACCCAGCAAACAAATCTTCAGGTGTTCGCACCGCATCACGTGGCTTGAGAAGGTGGTTGTCCGCCTCGAGCAGCTCATCTTGCATCTGGTGGAGCTGGGTGAGATCGTCCAGGATCCAGATGGAGCGGCCATGGGTGGCGACCACCAGGTCGGTGTCCTTGATCAAGATGTCATAGACAGGGGTGACCGGAAGGTTGGCTTGCAGTGATTGCCACTTGGTGCCGTTGTTAAAGGACACGTACAGACCGAGCTCAGTTCCGAGATAGAGCAAGCCTTGACGATTTGGGTCTTCGCGAATGACCCGACAAAAGTCGTTAGCTGGTAACCCTTTCTCGATCCGCCTCCACTTCTTTCCGAAGTCAGTTGTCTTGTAGACGTAGGGCGCGTAGTCACCCATCTTGTGCCTAGCCACGGTCATATAGACGGTGCCGGACTTATGGGGTGACTCAGCCAACATGGTGACCTGGGAGAACTTCGGCAAGTCCTCCGGAGTCACATCAGTCCAGGTTTCGCCATCGTCATGAGTGACATGCACCAATCCATCATCGGAGCCTGCCATCAGGGTTCCGGCCTTGTGCGCCGAAGCCATGAAGGAGAAGATGGTGGCATACATTTCTGCACCCGCAGTATCCATGGTTAGCGGGCCGGAGACTCCCATGGTGTCAGGGTCGGCGTAGGTCAGGTCTGGGCTGATGGCGTCCCAGCTGTGGCCCTCATTGGTGGTGCGAAACACCTTGTTGCCACAGGCGTACAAGACATCGGAGTCCTGAGGTGAGAAGACGATGGGGTAGGTCCACTGGAAGCGAACCTCGGCAGAATTGCCGTCGTGGTATGCCTCGGGCCAGACACTAATGAGCTGGATCTGCTTGGACTTGTGGTCATAGCGCTGAAGGGAGTCACCGCCGCCAGGCGAGCTGCCGATAGCACCGACGTAGACGATGTCTGGATCACCAGGCTTCGGGGCAACGTAGCCACTTTCGGCCGTGCCCGGCGGGTAACAATCGCCCCAGTTGATGGCGCCCTTGCCTAGCGAGCTTGGCACGGCAATGCTGGAGTTGTCTTGCTGGGATCCATACACCATGTAGGGATACTGATCGTCCGTGGCGATGTGGTAGAACTGGGCCGTCAGCTGGTTGTAGACGGATGACCAGGACTTGCCAGCGTTGAGCGAAACGAAAGCTCCGCCGTCATCACTGCCGATCATGCGGTCGGGGTTGTTCGGGTCGATCCACAGGTCATGGTTGTCGCCGTGCGGGGTGTGGAACTCTTCAAAGTTCTTGCCACCGTCGATGGAAATCCAGGCCTTCATATTGAAGACATAGACCGTGTCGGCGACGGTCGGGTGAGCAAAGACATGCTCGTAGTACCAGGGGCGCCAACCGAGTTCGGGCTTGGAGGAAACCTTGTCCCACGTCTCGCCCATGTCGTCGGACCGGTAGAGACCGCGCTTGCGGCCTTCGGCTTCGATCATGGCGAAGACTCGACCGGATTGGGCTTGAGAGACCGAGACCCCGATCTTGCCTAGAGTGCCTTCGGGCATGCCCTTGTTGGCGCTGATGTTCTCCCAGGTGTCACCGCCATCGAGCGAGCGCCACAAACCACAGTCGGGACCACCGCTGTCGATGGACCAGAAAGTGCGGCGGGCTTGCCACATGGTGGCGAACAGGATGCGCGGATTGTTGGGATCGAGCGACACATCGACCGCACCAGCCGCGTCACTAACGTGGAGGATGAGTTCCCAGTTCTCGCCGCCGTCAGTTGAACGGTAGAGGCCACGTTCCGGGTTGTTCTTGGACATGTGGCCAAGGGCAGCGACGTAGACAATGTCGGGGTTGTCAGGGTGGATTCTGATTTCGCCAATGTGGCGAGACTCTTCCAAGCCCATGTGTTTCCAGGTGACTCCGGCGTCGGTTGACTTGTAGACACCATCACCGTGACTGACATCGATACGGATGGTAGACTCGCCGGTCCCGGCATAAATGACGTTCCCGTCAGACGGAGCAACCGCGAGGGCGCCGATGGATGAGGCGGTGAAGAACCCATCGCTGATGTTCTCCCAGTACAGACCAGCGTCATCAGTTTTCCAGACTCCGCCAGCACAGGCGCCGAAGTAGAAGACCGAGGGCTTTTGTGGGTCAGCGGCCACCGCGACAACGCGACCGCCACGGGTTGGTCCGATACATCGGTATTGGATCTTGCTCAAGAACTTGGGGTCGATGCTGGATCTGCGCTTGGTTGCCATCGGTTTTACCTTCTTATGCTAGGTGCCAGAACTGATGCAGTGGATCCCCCGATTGTGTCTCATCTCCGCCAAGGGCGCCACTCGGAGAGACTAGTTCAGGTTCGCTCAGCGAAGACAAGCTTCGGTGTCGACCGAAAGGTGTTTGGTCTACCATCTCGCTTATGGCAACGGCATCCACAGCAGTCGAACTGGCGAAGTTCGGATCCTTGTTGGCCGTGCCGTCACGAGCCGAAATCTTGTGCGCATTGATGGACGGCCGGGCCTACACCGGCAACGAACTGGCGCGCCATGTCGGCGTCGCCCCATCAACGGTCAGTGAGCATCTATCCAGACTCCTGGATGGAGGCATTGTCGCGATGGAAGCCCAGGGACGCCACCGCTACTGGCGTCTGGCCAATGACGAGACGGCTCAGCTCCTGGAGGCCCTCGGAGCCGCCATCTCCGTCCCCAGCCCTCCCAAAGCCCCGGCCGAACTCGCCTATGCCCGGACCTGCTACAACCACCTGGCCGGCGAGCTAGCAGTAACCCTGTATCAACAACTGATCACGCAAGGCCATCTGGTGGATCAAGGTGGCGTCCTCAACATCGGCAGCTCCGGGTTCGACCTCTTTGAGTCAATTGGAATGGACGTGGGCGCGATCTCTACCAACCGAGTCACAGCACGACCTTGTCTTGATTGGACACAGCGCCAGCATCACCTAGCCGGAGCGGCAGGAACAGAGCTTCTCAAGGCCCTCTTCAGCAACGACTGGATCAAAAAGGGTCCACGACCCCGAAGTATCCGGATCACCAAGACTGGTCGAACCGCACTCTCTTCAGTCTTCCAGTTGCCGTAACCGTCACGGGAGTCAATGCTCTGCTGAGCTTTGTCGCGGCACCGACCCAATAGTGGGTCGGCAGGGCTACAAAGCTCGGCGTGATACTCCCGACAAGATCTACCCAGCTAGCTGTCTGAGCGACCCTTCCACAGGTCTGATGCTCGGGACTTGAGGTGGGGCATCATGCCGTTCAGGTCTGTTACGCCGTGTTCAGCCGCAGCACGGATAACGGCAAGCCTCAGGTTTAGCCGACGATCACTTCGAGCCATATTGACGGCTGTTGTCGCGGCCGCACCTAATTTCTTGGGAGAATTGTCAACCCGAGGACGTCCACTACCAGCCGATGTAGGCGAAACAAAGGAACCCTTGTGCCAGCCGTGCCGACGGGCAATGGCAGAGATGCTCAACCAAGGGCGCTCACTGGACAAGCCAAGGGGATTGCCTGGCCATTCTTCCAAGAACGTACCCGAGTATTCCTTCAGACTTTGTGTCCCGGTCGCACCCTCATAGCCAGCTCGCAAGGCAGTTTCTGCTTCTGACTTGGCTGCCAGTGAACCCAATGAGTCGGGTGACACCTTGAGTATCCCGGCCACCTCGTCTATGCCAATACCTCGCCCCAATAGTTGTTCGGCCAGCATAAGATCAGTGTCAGTAATAGCCATTCGGTCACCCTAGCTGACGAACCACGCGAGACATAGGCGGCGCTTAGGGGCTAAATACCCCAATAGCTCATCTACTAATCGAGATCGAAGCGATAGACATTCGTTTCTCGTTGCACAAAGCCAATTCGTCGGTACAGCCGGTTAGCTGCCTCTCGACTTGGGCGAGAAGTCAGATCGACTGTCTTGGCCCCCGCTTCTCGTGCCCGGTCCAAGGCAACCTCGTTCAGGAGGCGGCCAACACCCTTGCCGCGGGCTTCCCCATCAACAACGACATCCTCAATCCAGGCCCGAATTCCAGTGGGAATAGGAAAAACTACCAACGTCAGGCTGCCATAGAGGTAGCCATCTTCTTCGGCGACCAGGAGAGCGCAGGCCGGTGAGTCAACGATCGATTGGAGCTTTTCTGCAGTCGGGGGTGGGTTTGAAGACGACAATTGTGGAATCAGCCGAGCGAAGGACTCAACCAACTCCGGAGTAACGACGGTGACCTCAGAAATCTTCACTCTGACAGTATGGTCCCATCTCATCAACGACGAAACGCACCCCCAGATAGCGTGACCCCAATGGATCACCTTCAGTGGACCGACGAACGCCCAATTCTGCGAAATCCCATCCTCGTTATTGCCTTCGAGGGGTGGAACGATGCTGGCGACGCAGCCTCAATTTCGGCACGCCAAATCGCGGAGCACTACCACACCTCCGAATTTGCCACCATCGACCCCGAGCCGTTTTATGACTTCTCCAGCAGTCGTCCTCTGATACGCCTCAACGAAGACGGCGAACGTTATGTGCAATGGCCAACCAATAGCATTTCTGCTGCCGTCATCCCCGACGCGGACCGAGACCTCATTGTCCTCAATGGCGTTGAGCCCGAATTACGGTGGCGGACATTCAGCGAGCAGGTCACCCAACTTGCCCTCGACTTCAAGGTTGATATTGCGGTCACCGTTGGCGCACTCATTGCCGATGTGACCCACACTCGCCCAACCACCGTGTACGGCACCAGCTCCGACACCGACCTCTGCAAGCGCCTCAGCCTTGAGCCATCCAGCTACGAGGGACCGACCGGCATTGTCGGTGTGCTGAACGAAGCCCTGCAAAAATCTGGCATCACTTCCATGTCACTGTGGGCCACCGTGCCCAGCTATGTCCCCCACGCCCCGGCACCTCGGGCCGCTCTCGCCCTGTTGGACAGGCTCAGCCAGGTCCTGGACGCACCAATCCTTCGACCTGACCTGGTTGAACAAGCCGCCGAGTACGACTCCCAGCTCAACGAGCTGATCTCTCAAGATGACGAGACTCGCCGCTATGTCACCGATCTCGAAGAGCGCTACGACACTGCCCTTCGTTCTGACTCCAGCGACGAGATGATTGAAGACCTGGAGAACTTCCTTCGAGACCAGTAGCCGGGTCACAGACGCGTTTACGGAGCACTGACGTCTGTCGACCTACTCTTCGTCGCCCATGGCATCTTGAAGGGCCAGTTCCAGTTCCTTGAGCAAGTCCTCGTCCACGATCTTCTCGCCGTGAACGTCACGGAGGTAGAAGCAATCAACTGCTTCAGGCCCCAGGGTCTGCACCTTGGCGCTACGAATCGTTAGTTCCAACTCATTGATGGCTCGAGTCAACCGGAACAGCAAACCAATGGTGTCAGGAGCATGCACATCAACAACGGTGGCCCCTTCGGAGATGGTGTTGTCAACATTGACCAGCCGACGAGCAGGCTCCGCCGCTAACCGCCTGCGGTAACGGTGGTAGGCCTGGGCCCGCTTGGCTACCCGAGCGGTTAAGGCCAGCTGGCTATCCAAGGCGAGCCGGACCAAGCCGGTCACCTTGTCCCAGTCAACCGGACCGCTGTGTGGCTCTTGCACAATGAATTGACAAACCGCCATCCCATCGTCATCGCTAACTGCGGCAGCGTCCAGCACCTCGAGACCGCTCAAAGCAACAACGCCTGCCACTCGACCGAAAAGCCAGTCCACTTCCTTAGCAATGACGGTGAGCTTGGTTCGCTTGCCAACAATCGATTGCTCACCAAGAGCCATCATGGTCAGCAGTTTTTCGCCGGGGAAGTCGGGAGTGACCTCATCTACTTCGCCGCCAGCCAGCACATGACTAGTCCGGGCAACTAGATCCTGGATAAGACCAGCCTTCCACGAGCCCCAAGCCGATGGGCCCGTAGCAATCGAATCGGCCTGAGTCAGAGCGGCCAAGAGGAACAAGAAATCCTCAGTTCGCACGGCCGCGGCAACAGCACGAATAGTGCCAGCATCAGAGATATCTCGCCGGGTGGCCACATCTGGCAACAGTAGGTGGTGGCGACACAAGTCAATAAGCACCCCGACGTCGCTTGCTGGATACCCCATCCTTGTTCCAATGGTGGCAATCAGCTCCATCCCAACCTCGGTGTGATCACCAGGCAGGCCCTTGCCAATGTCATGAAGCAGAGCTCCCACAACAAGAAGGTCCGGGCGAGCAACATCTTCAATCAGCTCAGCCGCATTGGCCGCAGCTTCAACCAGATGCCGATCAACGGTGAACGTGTGGAGCACATTGCGCTGAGGCTTGGCCTGCACATCCTGCCACTCCGGAATCAGTCGAACCATCAACCCAAAGTGATCCAGATCCTCGACGACGGGTATTGCACTATGGCCAGCCATGAACAAGCCAGCGAAGAGATCTCTCGCCTTCTCTGGCCAGGGAACGGGAAGGTCAAGGGCGTAGTCTCGCAAATGCCGCAGGGTGCGCCGCCCGATGGCATTACCAGTTCGAGCCGCCGCTTCGGCAACTCGAAGTATCAACAACTCATCAGAATCGGGGGAAATCTCTGGTCGAAGCTCGACCTGGGCATCCACCAATTCCAGTTGAGCACTGATTGGCACCGGGTGACTTCGTCGCTCAGGAAGGATGCGTTCGCGAGACCAGCGGCGCCACGCTTCATCGCTGTACCAAGCGATTCGTCTGGCTCCTTGGGCCAGTCGATACATCAGGACTTGGCCGTCCTCATCACCGAGGGCTTCGGCTACGCCGTCTTGGTCATCGAGTGAAAGCACGTCACCAGCTCGGCCGCGGAGTCGGTGAAGTTCGACCCGGACCTCAGTCAGCACTCGTGCTTCGTTGTGAAGCTCACTCAGGGAGACACTGGCGAACCCTGGACAAGCCCGTTCGGCCCAGGCCAGGGTGTGCAGGTCACGCAGACCTCCTCGACCTTCCTTCAATTCCGGTTCGATGGTGAAGGCAACATCGCTGACCTGGAAGTGGCGACTCACGACACGTTCGCTCAGACGTTCCATCATCTCATCGACGTGTTCATTCCACAGCGTCTCTGTCGCCTCCTGAATCTCACGAAACAAGGAAAAGTCACCGGCTACATAGCGGCAACTCATCAAAGCTGTGGCGTGATCCAACTCCTGCATGGCGAGCTCGATTGACTCCTCGATCGTGAAGAGGCCGTGGCCGAGCTTGATCCCGCGATCCCAGACCGGATACCAAAGCTTCTCGGCTATCTCAGCAACACCGTCTTGCCCTCGATGCAACAGCATCACGTCAAGGTCACTGTAGGGCCACAGCTCCCCCCGCCCGTATCCACCAATGGCAACCAGGGCGACCTCTTCTTCGTCCAGACTCGAACCACCCAAGGCCGCAGCAAACAGCTCCCGGAACCATTCATCGGCCGCAGCCCGGTGGGCGTGCACGTACTCCCATCCCATGAGCTCTGGGTCATCGAACAGGGTTGTCTTCTTGTCCATTACTCGCCCCTGTTGGTCACGTCAATCAGCTTTTCGGCGCTGAATATGGATGTGTGCTTTGGCTGCCCCCCAGAGAAGGGAAGCCTGTTGAACGTCGTCTCCGAAGTCACCATAACTGGCGGGCGTCAAGTCGTAACCGTCGTCGGGGTGAAGCCGGGCTGCGTCGCGGTCTCGATTGACGTGGGGAACACCGGCCTGTTGCAGGATGTTTGTCACTAGAGGGACCGCTTGGCGGAGGATGGCTAGCGGGGTCGTTCGTTGCTGGTCAATATCCTGGTCAAGAAACGTTCGAAGCCGGACCATTATTGCCGTTGAGTCCTCGCGTTCTGCGGTCTCAATTTCCGCTTGCAACGCGGTCAGCTGGTCTTCATCCAAGAATCGCTCCAGCGAGGCTCGAATCCATTGCGGCAGCCCAACGTCGATCTGATTTGCTAGATCTTTGGAGAAGGCAAGCAATCGTTCCTGGTCAGATGAGGCTGATGCTGAAGCGTCTGCGGCGGGCTCTGTCACTGATCCCAAGTTCCTAGCCGTACTCACTACTTACCGCCTGGCGAATGGAAAGTTCGATTCGGCGCCGTTTCCGATCCACCGATAGCACCTTCACCCGGATCTCCTCGCCCGGCGTCACGACTTCTTCTGGAGCCGACACTCGATACTCGCTCATCTCTGAAAGGTGAACAAGCCCTTCAACGCCGCCAACATCAACAAAAGCGCCAAAATCGACCAGCCTGGTGACAGGACCAGTCACAACCTCGCCGACAGGCACAGCAGCGAAGGGGTCCTCGGAAAGCTGACGAATGGACAACGACACTCGTCGCTTTTTCACCTTGACATCGAGAACCTTGACTGAGACTTCATCGCCAACACTCAAGGCATGCTTTGGGTGCCCTACCCGTTGCCACGACAACTCCGACAGATGGACAAGGCCCGTCACTCCACCGAGATCGACAAAGGCCCCGTAGTCAACGAGTGAGGCGACGGTGCCTTGTCGTTCTTCCCCCACCGTCAAGCCAGTGAGAAGGTCATGGACTTCCTTGCGTTGTTCCTTCAACAAGAGCGATCGGCGGGACAAGACCAACCGCTCCTTGGCAATATCGAGTTCCAGAACCTTGAGCTGGATGGTCTGGTCTTTGAAGCTTGAAAGGTCCGTTGTTGGCTCCAGACTGAGATGCGAGGACGGTACGAACCCTCTCACCCCAACGTCAACAACAAGGCCGCGCTTACTTATGCCCGTCACCTTCGCCGTCAGTGGCTCATGAGCTTCAGCGACAGCGACAATCTTGTCCCAAGCCTGCTTCTTCAGCGCCCAGGAACGAGACAGGACGACCCGTTGCTGGGGGTCTTCCCTGGCCAAGATTGCGCCCTCGGCCCGGTCACCGACATTGAAGATTGTGGTCGGGTCAGAGCCTGCCTCATCGATATTACGGCAATTGATTACCGCGGGGCGCCCATCATCGAGTTTGAGCACAACCTCATCGGCCGAAACGGCGCTGATGAGACCACCCACGATCTTTCCGGAGTCACCGGTGTCCGCCTTGGCGCCAGCAGGGGTCGTTCCTGGAGGCGGGACCGAAGATGCTGTATCGCCAATAGACGGAGCCGTATCACCAATAGACGGAGCCGTATCACCAATAGACGGAGCCGTATCACCAATAGACGGAGCCGTATCACCAATTGACGGAGCCGTATCTCCAATTGACGGAGCTGTATCACCAATAGACGGGGCGGCAGTTTCTACGGCCGAATCATGCTCAGGACTGGACGACATCGAGTCAATAGCTGCTGACTCGACAGTCTCTACCACGTCCACGGCTTCAACAACGGCTTCCGGTTCTGTCATCCCCGTTGGCTCGGCTTCGACTCCTGGGTCTTCGGTTGCACCGTCGGAAAGCTCAGTCACATCAAGGAGAGTAGGCCGCACTCGGGCCTCGCGTCACCTCAATCCCGTATCAGGCCCACCAGACGGCCATTGGACTGTCGGCCAAGATGGTCTCAATCTCATCAATCTCATCATTCGAAAGAGACTTTCTCCAAGCGGAAGCCACCTGTGCTGGATCGAGTTTGCCCCACACTGACTCTTCCAAGCCTTGCTCGACCAGAGCAGACACCTCAGAAGTCCACTCGAGACCGAACAGCTCATAGATCGCCTTGGCGTGAGGCATTGGGTCAGCGGTCATTTCTTCGAAAATGATCCGCATGAACTGCGGCTTGCCCACTCCGAATTCCTCAATCGACTCATTAACGAAGCGCCACATCCAAGTCTGGCTGGCGACGTGCCCCATCTCATCAATTGATCCAAACCGGTCGCGCCAAACCTCATCATCCGAAGCAATGACTCGCAGATGATCTCGGGTGAGGGCAAGCTCGGCATCGGCATCAGCGCCTGACAGGTACCTCTTGGCGAACGAGGCATGACGCCCACACGGGTGTCGCACAATATTGACGACCGGCACATCCTGGCGTTCAGCAAGAATCCATTGGATGAGGAGCGGCACCTGATTGACCTTGATGATGGTGCAGGCTTCTTCCAGCCGTTCCTGGCTCCCGATGAGCGAAGGAAGGTCCCAGATGTGGCCATCCAGATCACGCAGGATGGTCTTTCCCAGGGCGCTGCGGATCTTTGGTCGGGCCATGAGTGGTGGCAGTCCGGCCTTGTGGGCCCAGTCGTGCAGGTAGTGCTTGTTGACCTTGAGTCGGTGGTCGCGTTCGCCAGTGGTCATGCAAGTCTCCCTTGCCACCGAGTCCCAGGACTCGTTCAGCTTGTCACCCTCAGCCAGCCTCCACAGCGGCGGAAGCCTTTCGAACGGAGAACCGGGGATGACGTTGGGTTCGTTGCGGCAAAAGGTCTCTTGGGACGCATCGAGAACATCCAATACCCAGTTTGTTCCCGAACGACCTTGGCCAGTGACAATTGCGTACCGATTCAATGCTCAATTCCGTTCGTTTCGTATCGCCAGCCCACAAGATGGATTCGACCAAATCAAACAGGAACCTTACGTCTCCGCAACTGGCGGCGCCTGTAGCAAATCACCTAGTTCATAGTGCCTGTTGCCCAGCCAGAGAGAGTTCGGCGGTTGATTCGGGGAGCTAGTCAACGGGGCTGTACATGGTTGAGCTTTCCCCGCGGGCAAAACCCAGCATCGTCAGACGAGCCCGTCGAGCGGTTGCGACCGACAGCGAGGAGCCTCCTGACACTGCCACCAGAGCACTGAATCCAGCAGCCCATGCCTTCTGCACCATCTCAAACGATGCCCGCCCGCTCACGAACAGGGCGAGGTCCAGCGCTGGCAGCTGTCCATCAAGCAGGTGCCGGCCGACGACCTTGTCGACAGCATTGTGTCGACCAATATCTTCCCGAAGAATCAGCATGTTGCCTTCCCGGTCGAAACTGGCCGCAGCATGAGAGGCTCCGGTTGTTTCAAACAGCTTCTGATGAGGGGCAGCTAGCGACGGAAGTGATTGCAGCAGTGAAAGATCCCAGGGCTCATACGGGGGAAGAACCCGCAGGCGTTCGGTGAGTTCGCCGATGGCTTCGACCCCACAGATGCCACACGAGGACGAGATGGATCCGAGCCGAGGAGTTGGCTTCGGAGCCTTGCCACCTGTCTCAACGGTGACGACGTTGAAGTCGGTGTCGACGGCTGAGCCAGTGCCGCCACAATAGCGAATCCCGGTGATTGCCGCTTCGCCCAGAACTCCCTCGGCCAGACAGAATCCGGCGGCGAGCTCAAAGTCGTTGCCGGGGGTGCGCATGGTCGAACTGATCCGGGTTCCATCCAGCTGAATCACCAGTGGCTCTTCGACCAGGAGATTGTCCGGCGTTCGGCGGGATCCAGACTGATCAATTCGTCGGCTAATCAACGATTCGGTTCGGGATCTCACCATGGTTAACGATTGTAGAGGAAACAAAAATGGACCGGCCGACGGGGGTTAACCCGTCGGCCGATATTTCCCGGTTCCCGCCAAGAATTGTCCTTTGTCTGGAGAGGAGTGGAGACAGCCTCACCACGACACAAGTAGCTTCGGCAGCATCGGCTCGGTTCCTAAGCCAAATAGTCCAAACGACCTCCAAGATGAGTCGGTCGTACCACTCACCGGAACGAGAACTAGCTAACTACGGTTCAGATGCTCGGCGACAACTTCGCTAACTAGCTCGACGGTTCTCGTCATCGCTGCGTCATGGCCGAAGCGATCGGTGAGTGAGACCACCTCGACTCCGTCAGGGACCTCGACCGCCACGTCTCGGTCGCCAACAATGGCCAAGGTCTCACATCCCTCATTGTGGGCCCAGCGGGCAACACCACCAACTACCTTGCCAGCGAACGATGCAGCGTCCAAATAGCCCTCGCCGGTCACCACCAGGTCAGCGTCCGCACACAGCAAGTCAAAGTCCAACGACTCGGCCAAGACATCAAAGCCTGATTGCATGCGACCGCCAACAGCTAGCAATCCACCGGCCAGGCCACCGGCAGCACCGGCGCCGGGAATAGTTGATACATCGAAGTCATAGTCTCGTTGGTAGGCCATGGCCAACTGTTCCAGTCGCCGGGTCAGCAACTTCACCTGAGCCGGACTAGCGCCCTTCTGTGGGCCGAACACCTTGGCTGCGTCGGTAAACAGGGTGGAGACGTCGGCGGCAATAATCAGATCGACACGCTTCAGCGCAGCCTTGGACGGCAAGGCACGAAGTGCTCCGCCGCCACCATCGGTAGTGGCTGAGCCGCCCATCAGTACGTAGATGGTCGTTGCCCCCAACGACATCGCACGATCAATCAGCTCGCCGGTTCCAAATGTGTCAGCTCGAAGGGGGTCGTTGCCCTCCTTGCCTCCAACCAGCACTAGTCCGGAGGCCTGTGCCATTTCGATATAGGCCGCCGCACCATCGAGCCGCCATCCTGCATCCACTGGATCTCCGAGAGGGCCGGACACGGCGGCAACCTTGTTGGCTCCCCCAAGTACAGCAAGCGAGCCTTCTCCGCCATCAGCCAGGGGAGCCTTCGTCGTCAACCACCCAGCGGATGATGCCGCGACCGCTGCTCCATCCACCAGCTCTTGGGCGGTGGCGGTGCCACGGAACTTGTCAAAGGCGAAAAGTGCCCGAGCCATGACGACGAGATGTGTCGGCTAGATATTGATGACGCCGTCGTTGCCAACCCGCACGATGATGTTGGCACTCTGGGTGTCGTCGATAGGCGAATCGGTGGGATCAAGGGCAAATACTGTTGTTTCAGCTGGAATACCGAAGGCAGCGGCGACAGCCTGCGCCTCGGCCTCAAACCCTTCGGTGTAAAGAACGACCGACTTCGCGGGACTCTTGGCGTTGTCCGGGGTCGCTGTCGCGTATCCCAAGTCGGACAACATATCCGTAGCACGACCTGCGACTCCGTTCAGGCTGGCCCCATTGAGCACAAGAACCAGAACATCAGCTGGAGCCCGCGGCCCTACCAGCTCTACCGCAGTGGTGTCGGAGGTACCGGGATCGTCTTCCCCATCGACGGTCGTGACCGGCTCAACCACCGAATCGTCGGCAGCAACGGTCGTGGTTGTTGTGTCATCTCCGCCCAGAGGAGCAACCGCATCATTGGAATCCAACCCCTTGGTCATGAGGAGGGCCCCAACAATGACAGCCAAGACGACTACCGCTATACCGCGACCGGCATTTGCTCCAGCTGACTTTCCGAAACCGCCACCCGCCTCGTGCGCCCCTACTGCCATGTGTGCTCTCCACTCAGTGTTCGAAGACAATCGTGTTCGAAGACAAATCATCCCACGCATCGAGCGGGGTCGCGGCCCAATCTGGCCGAGATATGTCCCAGATCGTAGCCGTTGAAAAGGCGAGAGATGAATATGTGTCGGTCGGAGACGCTGAAGGTTCTACACTGCTGTCTCCAGCCCGAATAGCTCAGTTGGCCAGAGCGCTGCTCTTGTAAAGCAGATGTCGTCGGTTCGAATCCGACTTCGGGCCCTACTCCGAGGCGTCGATATAGACCGCTCCTTGGGCGGCGACGACCTCGACAATGAGTTTCATGCCAGCAATATCACCGGCAGGAGCCATCCAGCAGACGTTGCCCTCGACCACACCACCGGGAAACAACTCCGCCGCGTGGTCAATGCCACCGGGTACTGTTCCGCAGCTATCACCAGACTCAGTCAGAACTCGAGCCGAGGGCCCCAAGCCCTTGAACTGGAGATCCGAGACTCGAGCGGGGGCGGGTCCTGACTTATAGGTCAAGCGAATGGGAACACTGATATAGATGGATCCCTCATCGGGAACCTGATTCGATGTGCTTTCGGCCAGAACCGCGTTGGTGCTGTCCTGCGCTGGTCCTGTGACTTGAACTACCCAGCGAGCCTGCTCCCCGCCATTTTCGAGATCGTCATAGAAAACTCCAACCGGATCATTGATAGCCCAAGGTTCATTGAGACTTCCCGGTCCAACGCCAGCCGGCGGTAAGGCTTCGGTCGTGGCGGTTGTTGTCGTAGGGGAATCAGACAGAAGAGTTGTTGCCGTTACTTCAACGCCATCGGAACGTCCCAACGCGAGATACAGGGGGACGGCAACAAGGACCGCACCAACAAGCAACCCGAGCGCGACTAGCAGGCCCTTGCGACTGGACTTGGTCTTGACCTCTGGTAAGTGATCAATTCCCGGTCCTCCAGGGGCCGGTGCGGGGGCGGGGGCGGGGGCGGGTATAGGTTCTGGCGCTCCCGGAGCTGGCTGCGGTGCCCCAGGGGCGGGGGCGACTGTCGGAGGTGCGACCGACACGGGAGGGACATAGGAGCCAGCGGCTGGCGTGGGTCGGGCGGGCGGTACGTCAACTACTGGGATCTGCATGGTTGGCTGCTCGGCCGCGGGCGCGTCCATGACCTCGCTGGGGGCTGGTCCTGGGCCATAACCCTCTGGCCACCACAATCCACCAGGCGCCTGGTACCAACCTTCCGGTGGGGGCCAGGGATATTCATTGTTGTCCCAAGCCTGATAGCTCTCGCTCACGGTTCAATCCTTCACTTCTTCGCTAGCTCTTCTTCACGTTGCTGGTCAGGTTGCGTCATCGACTTGAGTTGTTCGCATTCGGACAACCTCGAAACAGGCAACCGCTCCTGCCATTGCCACGTTCAGACTGTTGAGTCGACCGGCCAATGGTATTGCAGCAACCGTATCGACCCGTTCGCTCACAAGCCGGGACAGTCCCGAACCTTCTGCGCCAAGGACCAGGGCAATTGGTCGACTGTCCCGTATCGGAAGCTGAAATATGGAGCTCTCTCCACCGGCGTCAAGGCCAATCGTGTAGATACCAAGCTCTTGCAGCCGAGTGAGCGCTGCCGGGATACCGCCCACCAGTGCCATTGGCAGATGCTCGACCGCCCCAGCGGCCGTTTTGGTGACCGTCGGCGAAAGATGAACCGAACGGTGACGAGGTAAGACCACCCCAGTCACTCCGGCGCACTCAGCGGTTCGCAGAATGGCACCAAGGTTGCCAGGGTCAGTAATCCCGTCCAGGACCAGAAGGAAGGCGTTCTTCTTCTTGGCCAGATCATCCAGGTCCGTCTCCGGGACCGGCTGGGCCCGGGCGATAACGCCCTGGTGGGAATCGGTGAGAGCTTCCTGGCTCATCCGTTTCCGGTTGATTGGTCGGAATGGCACCTTCATTTCAAAGGCCAACTCGCTGATGTCATCAAGCACATCGGCAGAGTCCATGTCCTCAATCATCAGGATCTCATGGATCCGCCGATTGCCCGCAAGCAAGAGCTCGCGAACGGCCTGGCGACCCTCGACCTGGTCGCCTCCGAGACCCTTCTTCTTGGTCTTACGACGCTCTCCTCCACCCGCATCACGCCGAGCACCTCCGCCCCTTGCTCCCCGGGCACCTTCGGATCCGGGTCCGCTGGACCGTTGGAAGCCTCCCCCGCCATCACGACGGCTGGATCCACCTTTGGACCCAGAGGAACTGCCTTTCTTTCCCGAACCCGGGCCCGTACCGCCGCCCCGTCCGCCTGGACGTCCAGAGCCAGACCGACTCTCATTGTCTCGACCGCCACTACCTCCACCACTACTGCCGCGACTGTTACTGCCACCCCGGCCGCTGCCACCTTGGCCGCCTCGACCGCGACCGCCTCCACCGCTGCTTTTGCCGCCTCCGCTACTACCTCGGCCGCCACCAGGCTGTCCCGAGCGGCTCATCGCGACACCACCAAGGCCACGGCATGGCATTGGACGCCGCCAGCCAAGCCAGCAACACCTTCGGTACGTTTTCCCTTAATACTCACGGGAGCTCCTACTGCTTCAGAAAGATTGTCCTGCATCTGTATCCGATGAGGCGCCAGTTTGGGCGAATCAAGGATCACGGTGCAATCAATATTGCTCACCGACCAGCCCGCGTCAGCGAGAAGCTCGGAAGCTCGGGCTAAGAGTGCAATGCTGTCTGAGCCTTCAAGATCGGGATCAGTATCGGGGAAGAGCTGGCCAATGTCACCCAGACCCGCCGCCCCCAGGATGGCGTCGATACAGGCGTGGGCGGCAACGTCAGCATCACTGTGTCCAAGCAAGCCTTGCGCCTCTAGGAAACTCACGCCGCCAAGAACGAAGACGCGGTCAGGGTCGTCGGAGAATGGGTGCACATCGAAACCTTGGCCCACACGGATGGTGCCCGGGCTCGTCGGGAAAATTGGATCCAAGGAACTCTTGCTATCACTCATCGGGTACTCATCTCGCTGCTCATCTCGGTGTAACGCGCATCACTCGTGTCCATCCAGACCGTCCAGACCAGCCAGCAAGGCCTCAGCGACCTTCAGGTCCGAAGGGACCGTGACCTTGATATTCCTTGGATCACCGTCGACGTGGACGACAACGCCCCCGGCAGCTGTGACCAAGCCAGCATCATCAGTAGCGTCATCACCGCTGGTGTGGGCCGCCAGCAAGATCGAAACCAGGAACCCCTGGGGCGTCTGCACAGCCACCAGTTCACTTCGATCCACTGGACTTCCATCATGGCGCCGAAGGGTGTCTGTCACCGGAATGACCGGGATAGCACCATCCGCAATCTTCAGTGCTTCAACCACACGCTCAACGACCGCGGGCGACACGAGCGGTCGAGCTCCGTCGTGAATCAATACATGAGTGGCCGAAGCAGGGAGAGCGGCGAGACCAGCCCGCACCGAAGCTGACCGGGTTGCTCCGCCACACACCACCGTGTGAGAAGGCAGCTTGATGGTCTCAATCTGATCGGCGGGAACAACAATGATCGTTCTTTGAGGGCTGGGCATAGCTTCGACTGACCAGTCCAAGACACGTTTTGGGCCCAACGGATCCAGCTGCTTGAGACGTCCAAAGCGGGTGCCGCTACCCGCAGCTACGACGATTGCCCATACCTCCATAGCAGTCGACGCTATCGCGATCATGTTGACGGTTGACCGACTCAGCTACGACGCTGACCAACGTCGCGACATCGGACACCATTCACGGACTACGGTGACCGGATGGTCTCGACAGAACTCCTACGTGAAATTGATCTGTTTGCAGACTTCGACGACAAGACCGTCGAAGCTCTCGCTGGGCAAGCTGAGGTCCGGACCCTCAAGCGAGGCGACATGCTCTTTGCCGAGAACGATGCTCCATCTGATCTGTTTGTCACCATCAGCGGCCGAATTGCCATGGTCAATCGTTCAATCGATGGGCGCGAATCCGTCGTAGCCCTGATGGAGGACGGTGACCTCTTCGGAGAAATGCCGCTTTTCGATGGCCGCAACCGCTCGACTGATGGACGAGCGCTTGAGCCTTCCGAGGTTCTAGTCATTCCCTACAAGCCACTCAAGGCCATCTACTCCAACGACCCATCCCAGCTTTGGAGGGTGGTCGAGTTGCTGGCCAGTCGTCTTCGCACCATGGACGGAGTGCTCGCCGATTCGGTTTTCCTTGACGTCACGGGGCGAACAGCGAAACGTCTTCTGGAGATCGCTGGAGATTCCGACGACTTCTCCCTACCAGTAACTCAAGAAGAGCTTGCCGGCATGGTTGGAGCCAGCCGAGAACGCGTGAACAAGGCAATTGCGAGTTTCGTTCGGCTTGGCTGGATTGATCAACGTGATCGCCGATACCACATTCTTGACCGACCTCAGCTCGAACTGCGCTCACGCTAGGAACGAGCTCGGCTTCGTCTTAGTTGGTCGCAGCCAGATGGTCCGCAACGCGCAGGCCATCGGCAATAGCGGTCAGGGTCGGGTTGGCGTAGCCAACGCTGGTAGGAAAGACCGATGTACCCACCATGGTGAGGTTTGAGACACCGTGAAGGCGGTTGTTGGCGTCAACCACACCATCCTTGGGTGATTCGCTTTGACGCGTGCCACCAAGATGATGCGCTCCGCTACCGGCCCGCGGGATGGGCCCTTGGCCGAGTTCGGCCACCGATACATATGAGCCGACATTTGCCCGCCTGAATTGTTCCGCAACCATGTGACGACTTCGTTCAATGGAGTCCAGTTCAACCTGGCTCCATGACCATTGAAGATTGGGCAATCGTCGTCCAAATCGGTCGACCTTGCTGCCAAGTCGAATTCGGTTGTCCGGCGACGGTCGTTGCTCAAACATGGCTTCAACGCTCAGTGCGCCAATAGGGTGCCCACGAGCAGCAGGGTCAGACCATCCACCGAAGGCCGTGTTGTGAACAGGTCCTGAGCGCAGGGCTGCTACCAGTTTCACAGTTTGGGCTGGCGAGCGAAGAAGGGCAGGGAGTGCGCGAAGCAGATCGACAGGGGTCTTCGAACGGATGGCATCGAATGCCTCAGCCAGCCCTTGACCCGATCGTGTGGCGTCAAGCTCGTGCCGTCCAACGAGATTGAGGCAGAACCGAAGAAGGTGCTCGCCCTTGGCGACATCTTGAGCCAGTTCATGCCCTCGAAGAACCGGGGTTCCGTTGAGTTCTTGGAAATCGTAGAACGCCAAGTCTTCAACTGGTCCAGTTGGGGTAAGAAAACCGAAGCGGATGTGAGGGTGATCCATGAACCAGCGACCAAAAACGTCATGCTCGTCGTTGAGCACACCGTCCTCCGTGGCTAGCAGTAGCTGTCGAGAGTTTTCAATGCCACCCATGGCGAATACAAAACGGGCGGCTTTGACCGTGGACTCCTTCCCGGCCATATCCGACACAACGAGCCCGACGACACGATCTCGATCGGCGTTCGTTTTCATGCGCACAACATTCATGCCTTCGGTCAGCGTGATGAGCGGGTGACGCTTCATGTCCTCCAGTCGCTCATGACGAATCATTCGCGCTTGACCAAAGTGGAAGACATTGCTCGGGAATCTCTCATCAAACTCAAGCGATTCGGTTGTGCCTTGATAAGACTCGGCACAAAACGACTGGCCCTCCAGCCCAAAGAAGGTGAGAGCATCGTCATAGCGGGAAATGATTTCGGCGGCCGGAGTTTCCCAGCCGGGGATATCCAATTCAGGGTGAGCGTCAAAGTCGCGGGCAGAGCCGGACACCAGACGTATGGACTGCACATCACCCTTACGGGGCTGCACGCCCCATTGCCAGCCGCTCCCGCTTGGTCCCCGGTAGCGGGTCTTGGCCAGGTAGTTGTGCTCGACATACAAGGTGCCGTCGCGAACCAGGGTCTGGTCCTTCCGGTCAGCCGAAGCAGCGGCAGAAACCACCTCGCCGCAATGAAACTCGGCTCCGGGTGCTGTCACCCCTGGCCCTCCGCCATCGAGCACAGTTACCCGAAGTCCGTGATTGGCCAGTCGCAGAGCATGGGCCATTCCGACCGGTCCTGATCCAACCACACAGACATCAGCCGTCGCCAAACCGTCCTGCTCGCTAGCCACGTTCATCGGGTTTCCTCGCCGGGTGCACACATGCACTACCAGATTGATGGGGATGTATGTTTAGTCTTCAATGAGACGGCGGATGCAATCTTGGATGTTCTTTGCCTTGCGCACGCCGATGCCCTCGACCTCGGTCAGGTCGCTGGTCGAGGCCGCGACCACAGCGTTGAGATTGCCAAAGTGGCCCACAACATTGTTGACTGCAGTCTCACTTACACGAGGGAGATGGGTCAGCAGCCGGTAGCCCCGAGACGACATGTGGGCACCGTCCTCCGTCATGGGCAATCGAACTGTCTTGGCCAGGATTGTGGTGTCAAACAGAGCCTCGTCATCCAAGCTCGCTAGGCCCGACATGGCCTCTTCGATCTGGAAGCTGGCATCGGCATGGTAATAGTCGCGGATCAGCAGGGCCCGGTCATCAGCAACTCCGGCCATCAGCTCATCGAGCTGGAGGCGCACAAGCCTTCCATCGGTTCCCAAGCCCACCAGGTTGTGTTCGATCTCGGTGGCGATGCGAACCACCATCTCGGACCGCTGCAGAACCTCGATCACATGATGAAGCGAAACCAGATCTTCCAGCTCCAAGGTGGACAGCTCTTTGGTGACACTGTCCAGGCGTATCCGATAGCGCTCCAGAGTTTGCAGGGCCTGATTTGAACGTTCGAGAAGCCGGCTAACGGATTCAATTGAGTGGCGAGAGTCACCGGTGTAGACCTGGATCTCTTTGCGTGACTCCGAAACGGCGATGACGGGAACGTTGAGGGAGCGAGCTACACGTTCGGCTGTGCGGTGACGGGTTCCGGTCTCTGATGTTGGCACGTTCGGGTTTGGCACCAGGTGCACATTGGCTCGAGCAATACGGCTGGCATCCTCGGCCAGGATGATTGCGCCGTCCATCTTCGCAAGTTCAGAGAGACGCTGTGGGGTGTAGGCGGCATCAAGGAGAAAGCCCCCAGAACAGATGTTGAGCACGTCGGGGCCGTCGCCGACAATGATCAGACCGCCGCGGCCTGATTGCAGCACACGGTCGATGCCATCTCGAAGTGGGGAACCGGGCGCGACCTCAGCCAACGCACGCAGCATTGAGCTATCGGAGCCGGTTCCCATTACCTCATCCTAGTGCAAGTCATACAGACCCAGGCCTTCTCTGTGTACCCCGAAATAACCTCAACTACCATCGTGGCCACTGGGGTTGCTGACTATCGTTCGGTTCCACGGCCTGGACTGGGTCGTTTCTGTCTTCTTCGATGACTGCTGATCTAGTAGGTCGCTCGGCAGACACTCAGACAGCGGCAGGCTCCACAGCATTGACTGCTTCGGCCAGGGTTGATACCCGGATGAGCTTGAGGCCCGTAGGCCCATCGGGGGCAGAGGCTGGCACAATCGCTCGTCGAAAGCCGAGCCGGTGGGCTTCCTGGAGGCGACGATCCAGCTGGGCGACCGAGCGGATTTCGCCAGCCAAACCGACCTCACCGCATGCCACCACATCAGGCGGATACGACCGGCCGGTGACCGCAGACCGGATAGCCAGAGCCAAGCCAAGGTCAGCCCCGGGGTCTTTCACCTCAGCTCCACCTGCAGCCGAAGCGAAGATGTCATTGCCCCACAGTTTCACCCCGGCCCGCTGTTCCAAGACTGCGGCCACCAGCTTCAGTCGACCAGAACCAACCCCCTGACTAGTCAGCTGGGGAGGGCGATCGCCATTGGGCGACGTCAGGGCTTGAATCTCGGCCAGGACTGGACGCCGCTCGTCCAGCGCTGGAACAACGATTGATCCGGGTGCGCCAACACAACGGTCAGCCAGGAAGCGGGCGCTCGGGTCTTCTACGCCGCTGAGCCCAGCTCCGGTCATCTCGAACAAGCCAACGTCATTGGTCGGGCCGAACCGGTGCTTGGATGTGCGCAGGAATCGCAAGTCATGGTGGCGGTCACCGCTGAAGGAGATGACGGTGTCGACAACATGTTCGAGCAGACGGGGCCCGGCCAGGGTGCCGTCCTTGGTGACATGGCCAATCAACATGACCGAGATGTCCGTTGACTTGGCGAGTTCGGTCAAACGGTGAGCGGCCGCGCGAACCTGGACCACGGAACCGGGGGTTCCATCGACATCAGGAACAACAAGAGTCTGGATTGAATCAATGACCGCAAGCTGGGGGCGGGTCAGTCGCAGGGTGGCCTCAATGACATCAACCGAGGTGTCATCGATAACACTGAGCGAGGATGGGATGTCGCCCAAACGACTGGCCCGGGCGGCGACCTGACTGGGCGCTTCCTCACCAGTCACCACCACCACCGACGCCCCGGTTGAAGCGACTGACAAGGCAATCTGCAAGCTCAGGGTTGATTTGCCGATGCCGGGCTCGCCACTCAGCAGGGTGACCGAACCCGGAACAAGTCCACCTCCAAGAACACGATCGCATTCGCCAATACCAGTGGGTACGGGCACCGCCTGGGCCCCATCGAAGGACCCAAGAGAAACCAGATCGGTCGCTTTGGCGGCCGAGACCACCGATCCCACCTCTTCGATTGATCCCCAAACCCCGCAGCGCCCGCAACTCCCCGTCCATTTCACGCTGGGAGCGCCGCAGTCCTTGCAACGAAATGCTGTTGTCTTCTTGGCCATCCAAGAAACCTACTCAGGGGGTATGACAGCCATGATGGTATGGCTGCTGACGAGTAGGAATCACGGGCACAAATTCTCGCCTACTTAATGGGGTTGACGACCCATTATTGGGTCGATCCAGTGTCCGGCGGCGACGAATCGGCGGCAGACTGTTCGACCCTGATCCCTTCTCTCTTAAAGGACCATTGCAATGGCTGAGATCACCCTTCATGGCAACCCCGTAAACACTGGCGGAGACTTGCCAGCAGTTGGTTCAACTGCCCCCGACTTCTCCCTCACCAAGGAAGACCTCTCCCCGGTCACCAAGGCCGATCTTGCCGGGCAACGAGTAGTGCTCAACATCTTCCCCAGCATCGACACACCAACGTGCGCCACCAGCGTGCGCTCCTTCAACGAGAAGGCTGCTGCACTGGACAACACCTCCGTCGTCTGCGTCTCTGCCGACCTTCCTTTCGCTTTCAAGCGTTTCTGTGGATCTGAAGGCATCGAGAACGTGATTACCGCTTCCACCTTCAAGAACAATGAGTTCCTCACCGACTACGGCATCGGCATCGTTGACGGCCCGCTGGCCAGCTTGTGTGGTCGTGCTGTGGTTGTTCTTGACGAAAAGGGCGAGGTTGCCTACACCGAACTCGTTGGAGAAATCGGCGACGAGCCCAACTACGACGCCGCCCTCGCAGCGCTGTAGCAGTTCGAACAGACACGCGTCTTCAAGAACGTGTCGCCTCGGTAGGGCTAGGAAGCTGGCTCAGGCTCATGATCATCCAGCGAGAAGCTGCGAAGGATCGCATGGCCGCGAGCACCAGCTTCTTCCCCTGCCGGGGCGTACCAAGCGGTCCGAAATCCAAGATCACGAGCGGCATCAAGATTGGCCAGCTCGTCATCGATGACCAGGATGAGTGATGCTGGCTCACCGGTAACTCGGCGCAGCACCTCATAGATCGGTGCATCCGGCTTGCGCACGCCAACTGCTCCGCTGACCACCCAAGGGTCAATCAACCCTTCCAGGCTGTGTCGGGTTGACAGCTTGTTGGCCCAGATGGACGAATCATTGGTCACACAAGCAACCCGCACTCCTCGGTCCCGCAGATCTCGAAGGAAATTGACCACACCCGGATTGAGGTGGTGCCGGGCCAAGTACAGGTCGTCCAGTTCGTTTGCGTCTCCCTCAATTCCCAAGGCCTTCCACAGGTCAACCGGGGCAAGCCGACCAAGGCTCATGGCCCTCGCCTTGGCCGAAATCGCCTCATCGTTAACCGTCGAGCCCATCTCCCGGGCGAACGGGATCAGGATCTCGGCAATGTCCGATGGTTCTCGGTAGAGCACGCCCATGGCATCCAGAGCAACAACCCTTGGGCCTTCTTCCTTAGCTGACCCAGTTTCGTCTTCGTCGCCGTCGCTCTCTTCGTCTTCTGCCTTCAGGTCTTCCGGATTGATTGGACCACGAGCCGACGGGCGCTTTGCCGAGACGTTAGAGCGTGCGCGCCGCCCTGAGGGGCGCAAGACCCGCAGGAGATGTCCAAGGGCCACCAGGAGGGCCAGAACCGCCGCTACAACCGCAATCCCTCGCCAAGCCAGCGCGGCGACGCCGGTGGTCGTGGATCCAACCACCACCATCTCATCCGCTGCCTTGGACAAATCAGTCTGCCATACTCGGGCGGGGCCATCCCCTTGGAGGTAAACGGCCCCCGTTGGCTCGACTGTTTCATCAATATGGCCGGGAAGGTGAACTCGAACCTCGACGTCGAAATCGGTTGGACTACCGCCATACTCGGCGACCAGTGACTCCAGCGAACGCCCCAGCGAGCTGACCAAGTCGGCATCGCCAAAGGCTTCGATGCCCGACGGGTTAAGGGTTCCTCGGACCTCATAGCGAACGCGGGCGAATTCCTTCTTCCTGATCAGTCGGAAATTGGAGAAGAGTTGAGCATCACCGCTGAGCTCGTTCATGATCTCAGTGAATTGTTCTGGAGTCCCGAATTCCTTGGATGCGCCAACGCGCGTGAAACCGTCATCGCCAACTGTTGGCGGAACCGTCTTCCAGCCAGCTTCATTCACATCGGTCAGCCAGAGCCCAATCTCACCTTCAAGGTCCAGCACGCCAGCAGCAGCTTGGGGGTCCAGCTCGACCTCAACCACAACAAGGCCAGATCCATCCTCGTTGACAACCACGTCAACCGCGGTCCTAGCCCGGCAGCCTGAAAGCAGGAGAGCCAAAACAGCGAACACGACCAGGCGCAGGGCCATGGTCGTGTTCTTTGGGAAATCTCGCCGAGGCACTTGCCGAGGTTACAGGGCCTGCAACCTCAACCCCCGGCAGAACCGATTGAGCTTTGGAATCGAAACGCCTTCCAGAGCAGCAGTCAGTCGCCGGCTTCGGCTAACTCAGGAGTTGATGGAGGCTGGAAACCTTCGTGAGCGGTAAAGGTCAGCTCGCTATTGCCTTCTTCATTGTCAGCAACATCGACCACGATGATCTGGCCAGCACGGAACTCCTTGTACAGGAGTTTCTCGGAAAGGACATCTTCGATCAGTCGCTGGATGGCACGACGCAGCGGACGAGCGCCCATGGTCGGGTCATAGCCAGAGTCGGCCAAGAAGCTCTTGGCTTCGTCGGTCAATTCCATGCCAATGCCCTGGTCTTCCAACTGCTCGACAGTGCGAGCAATCAGGAGATCAACGATCTCGGTGACTTCGGAGATGGACAGCTCATGGAAGACAATGGTCTCATCAATTCGGTTCAAGAACTCTGGGCGGAAATGCACCTTGAGCGCATCGTCGACCTTTTCTTTCATCCGTTCATACGTGACGGCCTCGTCGTTCTTGGAGAAACCAAGTGTTGCCTTACGCAAGTCCTGGGTTCCAAGGTTGGAGGTCATGATGAGCACGGTGTTGCGGAAGTCGACTGAGCGGCCCTGACTGTCGGTCAGGCGACCCTCCTCCAGAATCTGGAGCAAGGTATTGAACACGTCAGGGTGAGCCTTTTCGATCTCATCGAAAAGCACAACGGAGAATGGCTTGCGGCGAACAGCTTCGGTGAGCTGGCCACCTTCTTCGTAGCCGACATAGCCGGGAGGTGAACCAACAAGACGACTGACCGTGTGCTTCTCCATGTACTCGGACATGTCGAGGGTGATCAAGGCCTTGTCTTCACCAAACAAGAACTCTGACAGGGTCTTGGCTAGTTCAGTTTTGCCGACGCCGGTTGGGCCCAAGAAGATGAACGAGCCGGAAGGACGCTTCGGGTCCTTCAGGCCAGCTCGAGTACGACGGATAGAGCGAGAAACTGCGGCGATGGCATCTTGCTGGCCGATGACCCGCTTGTGCAACTCGTCTTCCATACGAAGAAGTTTCTCGGTCTCTTCTTCGGTCAGCTTGTAGACCGGAATACCGGTCCAGATGGAAAGCACTTCGGCGATGGACTCTTCGTCTACCTCGTCGAACAGATCAACGCCAGAGGCCTTGATCTCGGTCTCCATCTCTTCTTTCTTGGCCAGGAGTTCCTTCTCGGAGTCTCGCAGGCGGCCAGCGTCTTCGAAGTTCTGGTTCTCGACGGCTTCCTTCTTCTGACGAACAACGTCGGCCAGCTCGTTCTCGATTTCCTTGAAGGCTGGTGGCGTCTTCATCCGCTTGATGCGAAGGCGAGATCCGGCCTCATCAATAAGGTCGATGGCCTTGTCCGGAAGGTGACGATCGGCGATGTAGCGGTCAGCCAGATTGGCAGCAGCCACGAGCGCCTGATCGGTAATAGTCACCCGGTGGTGACTCTCGTAACGATCGCGCAGGCCCTTGAGGATTTCAATGGTGTGCTCGACTGTTGGCTCTTCCACCTTGATTGGCTGGAAGCGACGCTCAAGAGCAGCATCCTTCTCCAGGTGCTTGCGGTACTCATCCAGAGTGGTGGCACCAATGGTTTGAAGCTCGCCACGAGCCAGCATGGGCTTGAGGATGCTGGCGGCGTCAATCGCGCCTTCCGCAGCACCAGCACCAACAAGGGTGTGGATCTCGTCGATGAACAAGACAATGTCGCCGCGAGTCTTGATTTCTTTGAGAATTTTCTTCAGACGCTCTTCGAAGTCACCGCGATAGCGGCTACCGGCAACCAGTGAGCCAAGGTCAAGGGTGTAGAGCTGCTTGCCAGTGAGAGTTTCTGGCACATCATCATCAGCAATCATCTGGGCGAGGCCTTCGACGATGGCGGTCTTGCCAACGCCGGGTTCGCCGATGAGGACTGGGTTGTTCTTGGTTCGGCGACTCAGAACCTGCATCAGGCGTTCGGCTTCGCGCTCACGACCAATAACTGGATCCAGTTTCTTGTCGCGCGCAGCTTGGGTCATGTTGGTGCCGAACTGATCCAGAATCAGGGAACCAGAAGCACTATCGCCTCCGCCTCCGCCACTGGTGGCACCAGCCTTACCTGGTTCACCACCTCCGCCAGGGGCTCCTTGTTGTCCGGCCGGGCCGGAATAGCCACTGAGAAGCTGGATGACCTGCTGGCGTACTCGACTGAGGTCAGCACCAAGCTTGACCAAAACCTGGGCAGCGACGCCCTCGCCTTCGCGGATCAGGCCGAGCAGGATGTGCTCGGTTCCAATGTAGTTGTGACCGAGCTGCAGAGCCTCGCGAAGGGATAGTTCCAATACCTTCTTCGCCCGAGGTGTGAACGGAATGTGGCCGCTGGGGGACGAGCCGCCCTGGCCAATAATATCTTCAACCTGGCTACGGACTGCTTCCAAGGAGATGGAGAGTGACTCCAGCGCTTTGGCTGCAACTCCCTCACCTTCGTGGATCAGGCCGAGCAGGATGTGCTCGGTTCCGATGTAGTTATGGTTGAGGAGTCGGGCTTCCTCTTGAGCAAGCACGACGACCCGTCGGGCTCGATCGGTAAAGCGTTCAAACATTCTTTGCCTCTCCTGGAGACGGTTGGGTGGGACCGTTTGGTGGACTACCCATGAAAAGTGGAACTAATTGTACAGCTCTCGCACCCTCAAAGTCGGCGGCGGGGGCGAGGACGTGAGGACTCCGGCGATTCCATTCGCTTGAATTGAGCCTCTGAGGCCCGTCACCCGTAGTGTGTCAGGGTGGCAACAAACCCACTGGCTCTTCTACCCAATGCAGTTTCAGACAAGGAGCGGGTCGAATCGACCCTGCTTGACGTCGTTCATATTGCTGATGACGACTATTTGACTGAGATCTCTTCACACCTGATCAAGGCGGGCGGTAAGCGGCTGCGACCCCTCTTCGCCGTTGCCTGCGCCGGGTGCATGCTTCCCGATGGTGACGCAGTCAACAATGACGCCGTTCTTGGCGGCGTGTCGGTCGAACTGGTTCATATCGGCTCGCTCTATCACGACGATGTCATGGACGAAGCCGAGATGCGTCGCCAGGTAATAAGCGTCAATGCTCGCTGGGGAAATCTGCGAGCGATTCTGTCTGGCGACTACCTCCTGGCCAAGGCTTCTGAAATCGCTGCCGGTTTGGGAGTTGAAGTCGCCGGACTTTTGGCCTCAACCATCGCTGAGCTTTGCCAGGGCCAGGTCGGCGAGCTGCAGACCATGTACAACGTCGACCGAACCGAGGAGCAGTACTTCCCGTCGATTTCTGGCAAAACGGCTTCCTTGTATGCAGCGGCTTGTCGCATTGGCGGAATCGTCTCTGGTCAAGAACGCGATGCCATTGACAAGTTGACCGAATTTGGGCGCCTCTACGGCATGGCCTTCCAGGTCATCGACGACATTCTTGATGTGATCGCCACTGACGAGCAACTGGGCAAGCCAGCTGGAAACGACATGCTGGAAGGCGTCTACAGTCTGCCGGTCATCCACACTCTGGCCCGGCCGGAGGGAAAGTTGCTACGAGAACTGCTGACTGATGGTCTCGCCCTCGACGATCGTCATGCAGCCATTGACATTGTTCGGCGTGGACCAGGAGTCGAGTCCTCCATGGCTGTCGCCATCGATTTCGGCGAGCAAGCGAAAGCAGTCCTGGCCGAAGTGAGTACCAACGAGGTGGCAACTGCTCTCTCGGGTGCGGTCGATCATCTACTGGCAAGCGTGGCGGAGACTCAAGCAGCAACCTGAGTCCTGGCAACTAGCTCGTCCTCGCTAGCGTTGGCTGGTGGCATGGTTTTGACCCCACGTGAGCGCTGCTACCTCCATTTTGCCATCGGCCAGAAGGCCCGGGGTCTTGCTGGGTGATCTCACCTTTCGGGCAGAATCCACCTGGGCAACACTCACTGTCTGTGACTAATGTGCGCTGTGCGTGGGTTTCCTTCGCATCGATCTACCCCGGCCTACACGGCAGGCCGTCTACACCGCAGGCCGTCTACATCGCAGTGCCGTCTACACCGCAGTGCCGTCTACATAGCGCGAAAGAGTGACTCATGAGTTCCCCCCAATGGTCAAGCCAATCAGTACCGGCCTTTGTCCCCGCCACTCCTACTAACTCATCTCGCAGGCCTACAAAGAAGGCGGTCGCGATTGCCGGCATTGCGGCCCTCGCCCTCCTTGGTGGCGGTCTCGCCGGGATGAAGGGCCTTGGCAAGGGATCCGATGTGAACGTGATTGCTGCCCCCGCAGACTCAACGGAGCTCAAGCCCATCGAGCCTGACAGTGAATCTGAAGATGAAGGTGTAACGGAGACGAGCAGTGCCTCGACCGCCAACTCCGAAGCCACGACTCCGGAGCCCAAGGCCGAGTCCACCGAGTCCACCGAAGAAGACACCGAGACGCCCGACACCAGCGACCCGGTTGCGGACCCAACCCGTCGCGCTGTCATGTCTGGCGGCGTTGTCTACCTGCGAGGCGCCGTCCCAAGTCAGGAAATTGCCGACGCCATCGAGGCAAAGGCCGCTGCAGTTCTTGGCGCTGATCGAGTTGTTGTCGAATACGTGATCGATCCGACCGTCGAACTCTCGCCCTCCGCCCCCTTGATAGTCGAGGACGTCATCTTGTTCGAATACGGGTCGGCTTCCATCAACCCTCAGTTCTTCCCCCTACTGGACCTGGGTATCGCCCTCATGTACCAGACTCCCAGCGTTGTGATCACGGTGGTCGGCCACACCGACAGCGACGGCAGCTCTGAGTTCAACCAACAACTATCCGAGGAACGAACCGCTGCGGTCATCAGATATTGGGTAGCAAATGGCGTTGCTGACCATCAGTTCGAAGGCAAGAGTCTGGGCGAGACCCAGCCGGCCGCCGACGATTCTTCCGAGGCTGGCGCACAGTCCAACCGTCGAGTTGAGTTCATCATCACCGGGCTCTTGGACTGAGCACCCACAAGATGGGGTTCATCATCAATGATGGAGCAGCCTTTCGACCTATGAGCGGTCCGACTTGATAGGTGATCTCACCTTTTACGCTCTCAGGTCTGGCCTGCAACCGCTCTCTGTGGGTATTCTGCACGTTCCGTGGTAGTTGGCATTGGTCAGTGATGCGCTGAACCAAAGCTCAGGTAGCAGGGAAGCAATGCGATGATGTGCATCCTTCTGTGGAGCACGGTTAGATGTGGAGCAGGTGTAACGGGTGGAGACCAATAGCGGTGCCGGTCGAATTGATGATGACCGTCTGGCAGATGACCGTCTAGCAAAGAGTTCGGCCGATCCGGTGGTTGAGCTGCGCCATGAGGCTGGCCTCAGCGCCGGCCAGACAATGCAGCTCGATATCGGTCGCTATGAATTCGGACCCGCCGTTGGCGAAGCCGGTGGCCTGCAAGCAGGCCTGCCAAGTGTCGTGAGCTTCGAGATTGATGTCCGCGGGGCGAATGAAATCATCCTGTCTCCACGCGGCATCGAGATCAAGATTGATGGACGACCAACGGCCAGCCCGGAGGTCGTGTCTCACGGACAAGTGATTCAAGCTGGACCGGATCACTTCGTTGTCGGCAAGCCAGACGACTTTGTCGCCCTCGCTCGCCAACCCCAACCAAGAATCACCGTGCCTCGAGTCACCGATCCTGAGTTCGGATCGACAATCCCATTCAGCTGGCTCTGGCTTGGGCTAGTCCTGCTTGGAATTCTGCTCGCCGTCCTGGTGGCGACACCCTGGCTTCTCCTCGCCCTTGCAGGCCTTGTCCTTGCCGCCTACTCCTGGTATCGGCGTCGCAAGCAAGATAACGCCGAGCGACTGGCCCACACTCGGGCACTCGAGCGGGCGAACAGGCAGCTCACAAAAGACCTCACCGAATCTCGAAGCAGCATGTCTCGACAATGCCGAGCGGCTCACCTCTCGCCAACAAATGTCGTCACCGGAACCGAGGAGATTGGTTCGGCCGATGGTCGTTCTGATCGGACGGGTCGTATTCACATCGCCGTCGGTCTCGGCGATGTCTCTTGGCAACCTCCCGTTTCTGAGCGCCCAAGGGCTGGCTGGGACTACCAGGCTCTTGTCAAGGAATACTCCAGCCTGAGCGCAGTTCCTTATCTTCTTGACGTAGAAGCCGGTCCGTTGGGCTTGGTTGGCCCTGACAAGGCCACCACCGCGGTCGCTCGCTATCTGAGTCACGCCACCGAGTCGATCTCAGGAAAGACCTTGACCGTCCAGTCTCCCTCCTCGGCGAATTCTTCCGCCGCCGATTCCAACTCGGGACGAACCCTCTACCTGGCTCATGACCAGGCTGACATTCCGGCCGACTGCTTGCACACCGTTATTGTGGACGACGCGGGTTTTGCGTCTGTCCAGACCCGTGCGGGCAAAGTTGTGGCGACAGATCTTGTTCCCCACGGCTTGCCCGACCTCGCCACCGCTCCAACCACAATCTACAATCGGGTTGATTCGGGCACGGCAGGGGCAGCCACGGCTCAATCCGGCTTCACTACCGGTTCGGCCAATGAATCGGTCGACACTTCTGCCGATGAGATTCTGGCGCTCGCTGGCTCCCCTGCGAACGCGAAGAAGACCGAAACAAGTGCCTCCAGCCACTTTGGTGGAGTCCAGCTCTACACCAGCGATAGCCAACTCCAGTCCAAGGAGCTGCTTGCTGGAATTGGGCTTGAGCTTGCTTATCGGAGGTCGGCTGCCCGACTTTCCTTGACGGTTCTTGACTCAGGAGATCGCGGCTTGGTTCGCCTTTCTCAACTCCCTCACTGTGTCGGCTATGCAGCGATCGACGATGTGGAAAACTTCGGTGCCTCCATCGCTCGGATTTCGGAGGCGCTTGACCACCCAAGCGAGCGACTCCAGGTCATCCTGGCGAGCGAATTTCCGCGCCTCATCGCCTTTCTCCAGCTAAGCGGACGCCAGACAATGGCTGATCATCTGCTGACTCTGGCCCGCCAAACCGATCAGGACCGGCTCGTTCTCGTCGCATCGGCTACTACTGGAGAAACCACAACGCGACACCAACCCGCGACTAACATCACTCGATCAGTCTCTTTCCACCGAGAAAGCGCGTTGTGATGAACGCTCACAAAACCCCGCCTCGCTCCACTCCGGTCTTCGTCCCTTCGGCGGCGAAGCCCGTTCCCGCGAACGGGCCGTCGAGAAAGACTTTGACCCTGATGGGGATCGGCGTACTCGTACTGGTCGTGGCCGGGTACTTCACGCTGGACCGTCAGACGGCCGACAATTCCCCGGTGTCCACCATCCCTGGTGTCACGATTGAAGAATCGGACTAGGACTCAAGCACTTCGTCCTGGTCCGTAGTCGGAGAGTCTGAAGCTGGATCGAATTGCTCCGGTCGCAGTGTCGGGAACAAGACAACGTCACGAATAGTGTGAGCGTCGGCTAGCAGCATCACCAGACGGTCCATGCCAATGCCAAGCCCCCCAGTTGGGGGCAGCCCATATTCCATGGCTCGCAGATAGTCCTCATCAACAACCATGGCTTCGTCATCGCCCTCGGCTTTGAGCTCGGCTTGGTCCTCAAAGCGTCGTCGCTGTTCCGCTGGATCAATCAGCTCCGAGAAGGCGTTGCACAATTCTCGACCAGCGACGATGCCCTCAAAGCGCTCGGTGTAGCCATCAAGGCTTCGATGGTCCCGAGATAGGGGGGAGACCTCCTTGGGATAGTCGGTAACAAAGATGGGGTCCCACATCTCGCCTTCGACCATCTTCTCGTAGATCTCCAGGATGATCTTGCCCGGTCCGTAGGACTCTCGAAGCTCAACATCAAAGCCGGTGGCCAGAGACCGAAGCTCATCCATGTCCATATCGAGGCTGACCGACTTGCCAGTGATTTCCTTGATGAGGTCCACCATTGAGGCCCGGCGCCATGGTGCGCTGAAGTCAAGCTCTCGCTCGCCATAGGTCAGGGTCGTTGTGCCGTGAATTTCCAAACAGAGGTACTCGACCAGATTTTCAACCAGTTCCATGATGTCGCCGTAATCGGCGTAGGCCTGGTAGAGCTCCAACATGGTGAACTCGGGATTGTGGCGGGTGCTCATCCCCTCGTTTCGGAAGACGCGTCCAATCTCAAATACTCGCTCAAAACCACCGGCGGTCAATCGCTTCAGGTAGAGCTCGGGAGCAATACGCAGGAACAGTTCGGCATCCAGCGCATTGTGGTGCGTGGTAAATGGTTTCGCTAACGCACCACCGGGGATGGGATGCAGAATAGGAGTCTCAACCTCCATGAAGCTCTGATCTTCCAACCAGCGCCGGGTGAGGGACATGATCTTGGAACGCATGACGAAGTTGTCACGGCTCTTCTCGGTGACCCATAAGTCGACATAGCGCTGGCGAAACCGCATGTCCTGATCGGTGATGCCATGGAACTTGTCGGGGAATTGCCGCTCGGCTTTGGCCAGAACAACCCACTCTTGGACCTTGACTGACAGTTCACCCTTGCGGGTCTTCATGACCTCGCCGCTTACCCCGATCCAGTCACCAAGACGAAGCCCGGTGAAGTCATCGAAGTTGGGGGTGACCTTACTTGGAGCAAACAGTTGGATGCGACCAGAGGAGTCCTGCAGGGTGCCAAAGGCCAACTTGCCTTGCACCCGTCGCAGCATGAGGCGACCAGCAATGGTGGCCATCGTCCCGGTTTCGGTCCCGTCCTCGATCTCACCGAATTCGGCGCGCAGCGAGGCGGCCGAGGCGGTGGGTTCAAAGCGGTAAGGAATGCTCATTAGTTGAAGCCTCGCTTGTCTTGCTTAAGGGCAGTATCGATACTGAGGGCAGAAGCCACAACCATGCTGCGCAGTGGCTCCGTCAATGGGGTGTGGATATGCACGACATAGTTGTCAGCCGATGTGAACATCGTCTTGGCTAAACCCTCCCACGTCTTGGTGATCCTGGCGATCTCATTTTCGTTGGCATCACGGATGGAGAAGTTCCAGGCCCGCCAGTTCTCCGCATTAATTGACCCGATCTCCTGACCATTGACCATCAGGCCAAAGCGGATCTTTCCGATCATGTTTTTCTGCACGATCCGGCCGACGACCCCGCCGGATGGGCCGGTGATTTCGAACTTGGACTTGAAGACCTTGGCTGGCCGCTTGATGTGCAGCAAGCGGCGCCCATTGAGATCAACGATTTCCAGCTCGTGAGTCAGATACTGGTCGACCTCGGCAACGACACGAACGAACTTCTTCAGCTTGCTCTGGCCGACCTGGCGGATACCGCCAATCTGCTGTCCAGCGGAGTTGTAAACCGCGTATTCATTATTGATCTCGATCAGCTTGGCTTTCTGGTTCACCACCAGAATCTGTTCGCTCAATAGGTCGTGACCGGCAGGGGCAACGGGAGTTCCTTGCTGCGCAACAGCGGCCTTGGCCATCTGGGCCTGGATTTTGTTCGGATCAGTAGTGCCAACGGGCATGTAACCGGTCTGGTCTGCGGCCCCAGGAGCACGCGGCTGGCTGGTGGCCCCGGGTACGACTGACATTGCTGAACCTACCGAAGCAGGAGCCGAACCAGCCGAATCAAGAGGATCTTGCTGAACCACGCCACCCGTCGATACCGATTCGGACCAGTCCGTTCCATCCCACCAGCGATACTCAAACCGGCCAGCCGGGTCTGGGTGCCAGTCGGCGGCACTTCCCGCAGTGTTACTCATGGGGTGAGCGTACTCGTGTAGCCCTTCTCGCACCTCGCGAGATTGGGCAACCGGTAGCGGAGAACCTCAGTCTTCGTCGGGTTCGGCAGCGGGGACTTCGCTGAGTACCGCTGGTTCGAATACTTGACCAGCCATGCTCGCCGCCTCGGCGACTAGGGAGCGCCCCTCGGGGCCCATCTGACGGCCGAGCAAGCGTTCGACCACGATGATGGCCTTGTCGGGCTCGCTCACCATGCTGCTCCAAGCAAGATAGCCACCAATGAAACCAGCGAGGCGATCACTGACCTCATCTGCATGCATGATGATTTTCTTACCGGCTTCCATCTGGGTGCGAAGTTCGGGGTAGATCTGCAACAGAGAGATTTCCGAATCGAGCGAAGGTGAGAACGGCCAATGCTTCCACGGCATCCCCAACTCATCGTAACTATGGAGGTTGTGGTCAGAAGGAATGAGCGACACGACAAAGGCGAAGTCGTTCTCTCGGATCCAGATGATTTCTTCTTGACGACGGACACGACGATGGTTGGTTCCATAGCCACCTGGGCGCTCACAAATTGCCAGCTGCTCTCCAATGACCCATTGAAAGTGCCGCGGCTCGATCCCCTGAGCCCACTTACCTTTTGCCATCTGGATGATCCACCTTCTCGAACCCGGACCGCAGATTCGTTGTCGCCAGCAACGATCTCGCTCGCTTTGAGCACCGATCTGTCTGAAGGGGTGACGATAGCGACCGATTTGGCTGACCAGAAACTTTTACTGGCCAACGAGCACAATTGCTGGCCCAATCATGGCTCTTCAAGTCGGAGAACACCATCACTTCGAGCCACCCGCCGGCCCCCGCTAAGTTCGCATGCGACAGTCCGATGGTGGACTACCTCAATGACCCGTTCGAGCTCAGCCGATGATGGCGGATGTCCCTCCCCGTCTTGAAGCCACCGCCGCAGGCACTGGGCAGCCACTGCGGGAGGAACGGTCTGCAGTTGCCGAGAGTCGGTCGGATCCAAAGCCAGCGCCAATTCATCAATAGCCACGCGCATTTCGCGGGCTCGATCTGTCGTCCTGGTGAGGAGAGGTGTCACGTCGCGCTGACTAATACTGTCCATCAGCGGCAACAGCTCATGACGAACGCGGTTGCGGACGAAGCGAGGATCTCTATTCGATGGATCCTGGATCGGGTCAAAACCTGCGAGTCGACAAAGTTCGACCGTGTCGGTCCTCCGGATTGCCAATATGGGGTGAATCCCTCCCGGATTCATGGCTGCCAGTCCGGCAACACCGGTTCCGCGCAACAGGTTGATCAGCAAGGTCTCTGCTTGGTCATCGGCGGTATGGCCGGTCAGAGCATCAACACCACAGGCAATCTTTCGGGCCTTGCGGGCCCGAGCCTCCAGGTCAGGACCATCAGCTAATTCAACCCGCTCAGCTCGGAACTTGGCTCCAAGCTGAGTCGCAGCAGCGGCAACGACGTTTGCTTCTGCGGCTGAGCCGGGCCGAAGACCGTGATCAACATGCACGGCAGTCACCGAGAGGCCGACCAAGCGGGCAAGGATCAGCAGAGCTAGCGAGTCTGCACCACCAGAGACCGCACAGGTCACCGATTCCCCGGCGGCGGGGAACTGACAATGATTGAGCAGTTCAAGACCCAAGACTTGAGCGGGCTCAGGAAGGTCCAACACTGGTAAGCCGCCTAGAGCGTGGAAACGACGGGTTTGGCACCAGCGCGGGCAATCCACAGGTCGGGCGAGCGGATCTCATCAATGCTTGGCAGCATCTCCGGCCCGGTCCAGACCTGGTCGAACAGTTCTCGGCCGCCTGCGGCTTCAAGAGCGTGCACAAACTTCTCGCCCTCTTCATACTGGGCCAGTTTGGCTTCGAACCCAAGCACCCGCTGGATGATTTTGTTCAATCCTTTGGCCGACTTGCGGCGTTGGCTCATGACGCGGGCAAAGCGGGGTTGACTGGGGATAAGGCCCGCTCCGGCGCGATCCATGGTGATGTCGCCGTGACCTTCGAGCAAGCTCATCAGCCCGGTCATCTTGTCCAGGGTTGCTTTCTGTTCTGGGGAGGCCAGAAGGGATGAAATGCCACCATCTCGGAGTGAGCCGCTGCTTCCCGAAGCGCTCCCGTCACCACTACCAGATCTCTTGCTGTCCACGAGCCGTTTGAGTGTTTCGGTCAGCTGCTCACCATCAGTGTCGACTGTGTCCAACAGTTCGTTCACCAGAGACAAGAAGTGGGGTCGGAGCCAGGGAACGCCAGTGAACTGGGCCCGATGGGTGCATTCGTGCAGGGCAATCCAGAGCCGAAACTCCTTTGGTGGGAAGCCGTAGCTCTTTTCCAAACCGAGTACATTGGGTCCGACATAGTAAACCCAGTCCTGATCCTGGGGATTGTCGTCCTCGGCAATGAGCAGGTCGTATTGGCCAATGACCCGTCCGGACATCCAGCCGAGCAAGGATCCGAGCTGCACACCGGCAGCTCGAGGTCCAACGGCTTCGGCCAGCGGGTCAGTCACGCTGTCGACAAGGCGGCCAAGTCGACTCGGGGATTCCTGATTGGCTTCGTCTTCGATCTTGCCCAGGAGTGGGCGCATGAGGCGTTCGAAGCTGGCCAGGTTGGCATCAACCCAACCGGCACGATCCGTCACCTTGGCCTTTGCGACACCGGAGAGCGATGGCAAACCAGTTTCAATGGCAACAAGCTCTTCGGCTTGTGCCGTCATTGGCAGGAGATCTGGCTCTAACGATTCGGCGAGCTTGCTGTCAGCGAAGGGGTCTTTGCCGCCAACTTTGGCCGCGACGCGCCGAGCGAGATCCCAATCAACCGATGAGGACACTACGGCTTTCTGGGGTATTTCGGGTTCTGAACCTTCTGCCAGTATCCAAAGACGAGGGCGGCAATAAGCCCAACGCTGCCGAAGGAGAGGAAGAAACCGATCCACCAATGCCAAATCACTGCGAACATCCCCCGAGTGTAGGCGAGGCAGCGACGAACGACGTCAGTCGGGAGGTTTCTGGAACTCCAGATCCTTCAGCGCGCCCATGACCTTGTCCCTCAAACCCTCGGGCAGCTCGCTTTTGCAGCGGCTTTGAACCAAATCCTGTAACTCTTGATGAAAGTCAAAAGCACTGAGACAGGGTGAGCATTCGTCCAAATGTTCTTCGATGACTTCACGATCGACCTGAGGGCAGTGGCCGTCAAGGTAGGCGTAGAGCTGATCGATGGCCGAGGTGCAGTCCACTCCGACACAGGTCAGGGGGTCGCTTTCTGAACTTGGTGTAGTCGCTTCGGTCATGGGGCTATTTCGGTCAAGTCGACGGCATCTGTAGGATTGTCGCCGGGATCTTCTTCGTGGGCTGCGGTTAGTCCTCTTGACACCGCGAATTCGTATAACTCCTGTTGCAAGCGTTTTCTTCCACGATGGAGGCGACTCATGACCGTTCCGATTGGGATCTGCAAGATCTCGGCGATCTCCTTGTAGGCAAAACCTTCGACATCAGCCAACAAGACCGCAACCCGATAGTTCTCCGGAAGGGACTCGACCGCCGAGATCACTTCTCCTTCGGAGAACATCTTCATGAGCTCTTCTTCGGCACTCTGGCCCTGATCTGCCCGATCGCGAAGCCGTCGGTAGAGATAGAACTCTTCCACATCGTCCAGGTCAGTTTCTTCTGGGCGTCGTTGCTTTGAGCGGTACCGATTGATGTGCGTGTTGGTCAGGATCCGGAACAGCCATGCCCGAAGGTTCGTGCCTTCGGAGTAGGTGTGATAGCTCCGAAACGCCTTGAGGTAGGTTTCCTGGACCAGGTCTTCGGCATCGGCACGATTGCTGGTGAGACGCATGGCGGTGGAAAACAGCGAGGCCATGAACGGCTCAGTGTCTTCGACGAACGTGTCTCGATCTGCCACGCTGGCACGCTATCAGCAGGCTTGACCGGCACGTCCAGCAAGATCGCACGGGAGTGCTCAGGACTCAGGCGGTTGAGGGGCTGGCGGTTGACGCGGTGCTTCAACGAGCGCGGCCCGGAAGCTGAGACAGACCTCGGCAACATCTTGACCGGGGATGGTGGTCCGAATCATGTAGCGCCCTGGTTTGGGCAGCGGCACGCCGCGCAGGTCCAGGGCGAGGGGAATCTGTCGGGTTTCACCCGGGTCCATTTCCCCCAGACCAACGTGGAGCTGCCCGGCTAACTCAGTGATGACGGCTCCGTCCTCATCCTCAACCCGGACACGTACTTGAAAGGGAGCTTGGGCCTCGTGTTCTGAAACCTCGACCGCCAAGGCCAGCATGACGCCAATTGGAGCGGGGTAGGTCGTCCGCCGAAGCTGGCTGATGCCACCTGAGGAGACAAAGAGCAGCCCCGTTCGAACCTGAGCGAAATCGCAGAGCATCGCCACATTGATGTTCATCGAACATGCCCCTTCTGTGGTCTTGAACGGGCCCGGACCGAGAATTGAACTCGGGACCTTCTCATTACGAGTGAGACGCTCTGCCGACTGAGCTATCCGGGCAAGGCTGACTTGTCGTCAGGTCCGCAGAGCCTATCGGCGCAGCTCGCAGAGCAGCCCAGAGTCCGCCTCAACTCAGCCGACAAGAATCGATCAGGCTCTTCTACTTTGACCCGAGGTCAAGTAGCAGAGCCTGTAGGAGTAGCGGCTCGTTGGGGTTCCTGATCAATGCATCAGCAGTATTACCAATGGAGCGAAGGGCCTGCTCGGCCCGAGGGTTCGGGCCGACGATCAGCTGGTCACGATAAATGCGAGCCAGAGTCGCCAGTCCGAAGCGCAGCTCATCCACCCGTTGTCGCCGAGTCTCGCGTTTCTGCTTGGCCACGAGATCACTCCGACCCGAGCCTCGCTCACCCGTAAGCGCAACCCGCTCTTCTAACGCCTCAAGCTCGACCAAGTGCTTGGCTTCAAGCGGGCCCTGTGCGCCATCCATTCCTTCTCGCAATTGGGCAGTCATCTCGTGCACGGTCGAACCGGTCCCATCCAGCTTGTCGGGAATGCTCTGCCACAAGGCGGCACGATTGGCTAGTGCCTCATCGGTAGCTAACAGGCGGGCGCGGTCAACATCACCACCGGATGCTGCTGCTGCTGCCTTGGCTCGTTTCGGGTTGACACCCTCGGCGAACAGCATTGTCTCCAGCACCGTCAGCGAGATTGGTCCGAACTCGATCGGTACACAACGGCTGGCGATGGTGATGATTTCTGGCGGAACCTCGTCTGCCAACAGGACAAAGATGGCCGAAGCCGGAGGTTCTTCAATGACCTTCAACAGCTTGCCGATGGCGGCTTCTTCGATGGCATCGATGCCACGAACAACAATGACCTTCCGGCGACCTTCAACCGGCGAGATACTGCCGTGGCGAATGATGGCTTCGGACTCACCGACTCGCAACGCAGCTCCTTGAGCCTCAATGATGATGAGGTCCGGATGCTTTTCTTCTAATGCCAGACGCTCATGTCTTGCTGCCGCTTCACCCTCTGATTCGTCGGTCAAAAGAAGGGCAGCGAATCCCAACGCCGCTTGATAGGAACCGCTGCCGCGGGGTCCAAGCAAGAGGTAGGCGTGAACTGGTGCTTTGGCCGCTGCCTTCAGACGAGCAACCGCATCGTCCTGACTGATGACGGCGGCAAACGGATCACTCACCTTGCCCGCTCCCCTGGTCTGAGTTCGGCTCCAGCCGATCCGCCACTGCCAACCAGATCCGTTCGGCCACTTCAACGATCGACCCGACAGCAGAGACGGTCACCCAGACCTGAGGGTCAGCAGCAGCCAGGTCCAAGTACGTTTGGTACACGCGCTGGTGAAATTCGACCCCCTCTTGCTCATAGCGGTCAAGGTTGGCTCCTAGACGCGCCTGGGAAACCTCAGGGGCGCACTCCAAGAAAATCACCAGGTCGGGCCAACGACCGCTCAATGCCCAATCGTTGAGGGCACGGACTTCCTCAACACCCAGTTGACGTCCACCACCCTGGTAAGCCAAGGACGAATAGGCGGTGCGATCAGATACCACCAGGCCACCAGCCCCGAGGGCTGGTGACAAGACTTCAGTCGCGTGTTGTGCTCGGTCGGCCGCATTCATCAAGGTTTCAGCCCTGGCACCAACCGGAGCTCCTGGGTTGAGCAAGAGCCGGCGCAGCTCCTGGCCAAGTTCAGTGCCGCCTGGTTCGCGAGTCAGGGTTGCACCAATTCGCTTGGCCAGAATTTCGGCCTGGGTGCTTTTCCCCGAGCCCTCACCACCCTCAAAGGCGATATAGCGCGGTCCCATTCTCGTCGTCATCGCTTGACCGCAACCACAATCATCCCGGCTGGTTAGAACGGGGTTTCTTCGTCACTGCCTGCTGACTCATCAACAGAACTAGCGACCGCGGCCAGACTTGCAGCAAGAGTGGCCTTCTTCGCCACAGTCTTCTTGCTAGCTGCTGTTTTCTTCGTCGCCTTCTTCTTCGTCGCCTTTTTCTTTTTCTTTGTCGCCTTCTTCTTCTTGGTGGCCTTTTTCTTTTTCTTCGTTGGGCCCTTGGCTCGACGGTCAGACAAGAGCTCCGAAGAACGCTCCAAGGTCAATGTCTCGACCTCATCACCCTTGCGCAGGCTGGCGTTAGTTTCGCCATCAGTCACATAGGGCCCGAAGCGACCGTCCTTAAGCTGAATCTCTTTGTCGGTGGCAGGGTCAATACCCATGATCTTGATTGGGCCCTTGGCGCTCTGGCCACGACGGCGCTTGGGCTGAGCCATGACCTCGATGGCCTTGACCAGATCAATGGTGAACAACTCGGCTTCGGCTTCCAGGCTTCGACTGTCGTTCTTTGGGCCATCTTCGGTGATGGTCGTCTTGACGATGTAGGGACCGAACTTGCCGTTGTGAGCAATGATCTCGCCGTTGTCTGCCGGGTCGACACCAATGAGACGAGGAATCGACAGCAGCTTGACTGCTTCGTCAAGGGTCAGGGCAGTCGGGTCCATGTCCTTGAATAGGGAACTGGTTCGGGGCTTCTCGCCCGACTCATCATCGTGCTCACCCATCTGCACATAAGGCCCAAAGCGACCCATCTTGAGCAGGATCATCTCATTCAACTCGGGATGGATTCCAATCTCACGATCGTTCTTGGGGGCCTCCAGTAGCTCGATGGCCTTGCTCACCGTCAATTCATCGGGAGCCAGATCGTCGGGTACCGACGCTCGATCGTCACCGCGTTCCAAATACGGGCTTCCGAACTTGCCGGGGCGGGCGACGATGGCGACACCGTCTTCGTCCGCACCCAGGAAGATCGAGTTGACTTCGCGGGCGTCGATGTCTTCAAGGCGCTTGTCGATCTTCTCCTTGAGTCCCATCTGGTCATCAGAACCGAAGTAGAACTTGGTCAACCAGGGGATCGTCTCGACTCCTCGGCCTTCGGCGATGGAGTCCAAGTCATCTTCCATGCGGGCGGTAAAGGCATAGTCGACCAGGTCAGGGAAGTGCTGTTCCAACAGGCCAACAACGGCAAAGGCGGTGATGCTCGGGACTAGGGCTGTTCCCTTCTTCCAGACATACTCTCGGGCCAGGATGGTGCCAATAGTTGCGGCATAGGTTGAAGGTCGACCAACGCCGAGCTCTTCCAACTTGGCTACCAGAGAGGCTTCGTTGTAGCGAGATGGAGGTTGGGTGTCATGCCCAGCTGCTTCCAACCCAGTGAGGGTGGCGTTGTCGCCCTCGTTGAGTGGCGGCAGTGTCTGCTCCTTGGGGTCTTGCTTGGCTGAGTCTTCATCCTTGGACTCGCGATAGACCTTCAAGAACCCCTGGTGGGTGATGACGGTGCCAGCGGTGGAGAACGTGGCTTTACGACCATCTTCGGCATCCACGTTTAGTCGCAAGGTGACAGTCTCGCCAGTGGCGTCAGTCATCTGGGAGGCAACGGTGCGCTGCCAGATCAGCTCATAGACCTGATGATCTTGCTTGGATAGTTCACCCTCAACTTCTTCGGGGGTACGGAATCGGTCACCGGCGGGGCGGATCGCTTCGTGAGCTTCCTGGGCATTCTTCGATTTCGACTTGTAGGTGCGAGGAGCATCGGGCAAGAAGTCCTTGCCGTAGCGTTCCTGGATCTGATTGCGAGCGGCCGTCACCGCTGTCTCGGACAAGTTGACCGAGTCCGTTCGCATATAGGTGATGAAGCCACGTTCGTATAGACCCTGAGCAACTCGCATTGCTTGGGCCGATGAGAGACGCAGCTTGCGGCCGGCATCCTGCTGGTAGGTGGAAGTAATGAAGGGTGCGGCCGGGCGGCGGCGGTAAGGCTTGGCTTCGCGACTCTTGACTGTGGCTGGTCGGCCCTGCAGGTCAGCGACCAGCGCAGTGGCTTTCGCTTCATCCAGATGCACGGCATCAGCTTTGGCCAATGATCCGTCGCGGTTGAAGTCACGTCCAGAGGCGATGCGCTTGGCGTCCAGTTCCAACAACATGGCGGTGAAGGGTTTCTCAGCGCCAGCGGCATTGAAGGTTCCGGTCAGGTCCCAATAGTTGGCCGAACGAAAAGCCATCCGCTCACGTTCACGCTCAACCACAATTCGGGTAGCCACACTCTGCACGCGACCAGCGGATAGCCCACGCATGACCTTCTTCCACAACACGGCTGACATCGGGAAGCCATAGAGACGGTCGAGGAGACGACGGCATTCCTGAGCATCAACCAGACGTCGGTCAAGTTCGGTTGGATTCTCGATGGCTCGCTTGATTGCTTCTGGGGTGATCTCGGTGAAGATCATTCGCTTGACCGGGACCTGAGGGTTCAGTTCTTCCAGAAGGTGCCAGGCAATGGCCTCACCTTCACGATCCTTATCAGTTGCGAGATAGAGCTCGCTGGCATCCTTGAGCAGCCGCTTGAGCATCTTGACATGAGCCTTCTTGTCGTCGGAAACGACATAGAGCGGCTTGAAGTCATTGTCGACGTCGATACCAAGTACTTCCCACTTGGTTCCCTTATAGGAAGCAGGAACACCGGCAGCATTTCGGGGGAGATCCCGGATATGTCCAATGGAGGACTCAACGGTGTATTCATCACCCAGATACTCCGCCAGTTTGACGGCTTTCGCAGGTGACTCGACGATAACTAGGGGTTGTGGCACAGGCGCAGGCTAGGAACCTCGGAGCCCCTTTTGCCAACACCCTGACAAAAAACACCGAGAAAGCTGACCCAAACGGGTAGACGTACCCAGCCAGATCGCCCAGACTGTCAGTGTTTGCTCAGTGTTTGCCAGATTGTTCGGGTGTCTTGGCAGAGTCTCGCTTTTTTGGCTCTTCTGAGGGATCAGGGGCACTAAAGAGCACTCCGGCGCCAACTGCGGTGGCAACGACGGAGGCAACAAGAATACCGATGATGGACTGGTCAATGAGTCCAGGATCATCGAAGGCCAGACCACTGATGAACAGGGCGACGGTGAAACCAATACCGGCAACTCCACCGGCTCCGAGCACATGGCGCAGGGTGATACCCGGTGGTAAGTCTGCGATCCGGAACCTCACGGCCAAATAGGTGAACAAAGCAATACCGACCGGCTTGCCAATAACGAGCCCGAGTATCACTCCAAGCGTGACTGGCGAACTGACTGCATCCTTGATGGCTTCACCAGAGAGCTCGACACCGGCGTTGGCCAGCGCAAAGAGCGGGATGATCAGGAAGCCAGTCCACGGACTGAGAACAGCGAGCAGGCGCCCGCAAATGGACACCGTTTCCTTATTCTTCCAGTTCGCCTCACGCACCGACAATGGGTCAACGGTGTCCCCAGACATGTAATCCTCGATGGCCTCGCCCAATCGGGGACCAAGAAGCGGGCGGGCCGGGGCAATCAGTCCGAGGGCAACTCCGGCGATGGTGGCGTGAACACCGGACCGGTAGGTGGCATACCATACAAAGATTCCAACACCGACATACATGGGGATGTACCAGACCCGGAAACGACGCATGGCAACGGTAAGCACAAGCCCGGCAACAGCCAACGCCAGCCAACCAAAGCTGAGTCCTTCGCTATAGAAGATGGCGATCACGGCGATGGCCCCAATGTCATCAACAATGGCCAGGGTTAACAAGAAGAGCTTCAGTTTTTGGGGCACTCGCGAACCGAGCAGGGCCAAGACACCAACGGCGAAGGCGATGTCGGTGGCCATGGGAATGCCCCAGCCGCCGATGCCATCGCCGCCAAGATTGACCAGAACAAACAGTCCGGCAGGAAGGATCATGCCGCCAAGCGCCGCAATGGCTGGCAGGGCGGCGACCCGAGGACTGGCCAGATCGCCAACAACAAGTTCGGCCTTGATCTCTAGACCGACAACGAAGAAAAACAAGACCATCAAGGCGTCATTCACCCAGAACTCAAGCGTCCATGGATGGCCGTTGTGCATGAGGGGAACCCAGTCACCGATCTGGATCAGAAGCTCAGTTTCCCAGAGGTGGTGGTAGGACTCAGACCACGGCGAATTCACCCAGATCAAGGCAACGGCGGTGGCGACCAGCAAGAGCACACCCGATGCTGCTTCCTGAGCCAAAAACCGAACCATCGGGCGGGCGACGGTTCGGGCGAGACGGGTGTCTCCCCCGCTCCAAGCTTCTTTTCGAACCGGCAGTGAATTCTGTGACATGGCTCGAACAGGCTAGCGGCCCAGCAATCGGCCGAGAGAGCGTTGGGCTGGAAATGGCCAGGGACGTTTGTGGCTGGTGACCAGACCTACTCTTGATGGAGCTCGAGGTGGACTGTCGTGCCCGACGGTGTCGAATCAAACTGGATCTCACCTCGGCTGAGATGCCGCATCAGGGGCACCCCAAATCCACCTTCAAGGTGCAGCCGATCAGGGTGCTCCATGTCCGGAACCTCGACCGCTGGAGGCATACCTGCCCCTTCGTCGCTGACCACCAGTCGAACAAAACCGTCGTCGATCTCACAGCGAGCAATTACTCGACCCGGTTTGCGATCCGCTTCGAGGGCCTTAGCTTCGTTGGCTTGGATGGCGTTAGTTACCGCCTCAGAGGTAACCCACCGAAGATCATCCAGACGATCACCTCGCAGAGTTCCATCGGCGGTAGCCGCGGTCGCAACCAGCATCCGAACGACCGTCACCAATTCGACGTTGGACGGGAGGTCGATCTCGACGACTCCCACTGTCACTGGGAAGCTCCCATCTTATCTATTCCCGTCTCATCCATTGTGTGCAAACTAGTCCAGATCAGGTCAGTCATGGAGCCATGGTCCAAGCCAGGAAACGCTGACCTAGGCGGATGAGGTCGGCTCTGGAATGGCTGTGGAAGATCTGTGGAGCAATGCACCGACCGAGCGTCGCCAGTCTCGATATGTGATGACATTGCCAGTCGTTGGCTCAATCAGCCACGGCCATGGATGAAGTTCAGCTGCACCAATCTTCGCTAGCCGCCGCCGGAAACCAGGCACGGGGGCATAGGTCACGGCGACTTGATAGTTCGTCAGAATGCGTCTTGGGTCTCCGAACCAGATTGTAAGGTCTCGGGATTGGCCGAGCTCGGCCAGGGTCTCGACGAAGAACACCAGCCGCTTCGGGCTCAGGCGCAACCGGGCCAACAATGGCTGATCGAAGACGAACACCACGGGAAGTGCTGCGTTGCGGAACAAGGCAGGGTCTGTTGAACCCAAAGACTCAGCAGTTAGCCACACGACATCGGGCTGACCGACGCGGTCCACGGTTGGCGGCCCAGCGCTGTAAAGCAGGTCGGCCCCAACACGAGCTTCGATCGGGGTTGCTACATCGACATAGTCAGTCACCACGACCGGTGACTCAACGGGGCAATCGCGAACCAGGTCACACGAAGCGCACAGGCCAGCAGCCCACTTCTCGACCTGCCAGCGATTGAACAAGAAGGGTTTGGACCCCGTTAGACCAGCCGCAGTTTGCCAGCCGAGTCGGTTTGCTCCTCGGGAGCCATCCAAGAGGTGCCGAAACAAGTAGTCCTCGCCGGCTCGCCATGGGTATCCGTTGGCTGCAAGATAACTGGCAAGCCAAGACCGCGATCGACCAACGATCCAGCCATCTTCCTCCAGCTCTTCTCGGGACATGTCCAGGCATGCCATGTCCGGATTGAGGGCCGCTTCCAGCGGTTCTTGACCGGCCGCGCCGTGGACCGGACTGTATGGGGCCGGACTGTGTGGGGCCGGACTCGATCCAGTTGCGCTGGATGACAGCTCGCGGGTTGTACCAACCTTGCTGGTCGACCCAAGGCGAGAGTACCAGTGCCGAGCGTATTCTTGCCAGAGCAGCTGCTCTCGGAACTTGCTGACGTCGGCTTCTGGTCCGCCCTCGACATGGTTCCAGACTTCTCGCTGGGTAAGGAGTCCGTGGCGCAAATACGGTGATAACCCTGAAGCTGCACGCTTCGGCTGAGGGGTGACCTCATGCATCCGGCTAGCAAACTCAGTTACATCGAAGTTGGCCAACGCTTGTTTGGCCGCAGCCATGCCGCCTACAAAGGCAGAAGACCCTTCGACCTCTCCTTCGGTAACGCTGGAAAGATGGTCGGAAACGAACGCCATAGCCGCCTGGCGGCCAGGTTCGGGAAGAGGAAGTTTTGCCACGGGCCTCCGATCAAACGTGGGTCGCCGCTTCGTGAGACCCTCATCCAACAGCCGCAGTCGCCGCGGCCTTTCGGAACACTAGCCGCGCCAGCATCAGGGACAAGCATCTCTCGAGAATGTCACCGGTAAGACCCATTGAACTTGTAGGCGTCTCCGCATTACTCCTTCGCCCTCTGAGGCAAGCAACTCCACTTTCTCAAGGAGGGCCCGTTTCTTGTCGAATAAGGGTTTAGGCAGCACCATCCTCGGTCACGAAAGGGCCACTATGTCAGACCTCAGTGCCCATCCAGCACCACAATTTTCACCACCGACGCATCCCGCTCCGGCAGAAACGCTCCAGAGTCAGGTTCCGGCGCCGCCACAGGTCGCACCACAACCCCCGGTCGCGACACAAAGCCAGCCAGCCCCGCTGCAATACGCGCCGCCAACCCAACCAGCACCGGTTTCAGTGGCACCCCAATACGCGCCGCCAACCCAACCAGCACCGGTTTCAGTGGCACCCCAATACGCGCCACCAACCCAACCAGCACCGGCTCCTGCCACTCCTCAATACGCGCCGCCAACCCAACCAGCGCCCCAGGCCTTCGATCCGGCACAACCATTCGATGCACCCCAGAGCAACTCGGTAGCTCAACCCCAATATGCCGATCAGGCGTATGACCCCCACGCCAACCCCTACGCCATTCCTCGCGACAAACCCGAGACAGGAAACGGCAAGATCATCGCGGCATACATCTTGGCCTTGTTCTCAGTCTTCATTCTTCCAATCATCCTCGGCCCCGCCGCCATTTTCTTGGCCAGCAAAGCCAAGAACGAAGGAAACCCAAACGGCGCAACAGCCATGACCGTCGCCATCGGCGCCATGTGCCTCGGTTTTGTCTTTGGGTTCCTTGCCTTGGGAGCAATCGGCTCATAGCGACGAAAGCAGCTCTCCATACGGCGATGAGTGTCACACCCGCTGAACTAGCCTGACCTAGGTGGGATTGGATAGCAGACACCAGACCGATGTCATTCGACATGTCTCGTTGACTGACATCGTTGAAGATCTCCAAAGGAGTGGACGGCTCATCCATGCCGAAGTCTTTCCTCAACGACAAGCCAACCACGTCAGCCTCACTCAGCCGCTTCGAGACGAGCTGACCCACCTCTTACCCGCTACCGGCCTGTACCAACATCAGGCCGAGGCCATCAACCTGATCCGGCAACACAAGTCGGTGGTGATTGCCACCGGAACCGCGTCGGGCAAGTCGCTGTGTTACCAGGTCCCGATCGCCGAATCTGTGATCTCGGGTGTACGGGCGGGGACTTCACTCCTTCTCTATCCAACCAAGGCACTGGCTCAGGATCAACTGCGCAGTTTCGGCCAGCTGGACGTACCGGGACTAACCGCTACCACCTATGACGGAGATACTGATCGCAGTGTTCGGACATGGGCCCGCACCAATGCCAATGTCGTGCTCACTAATCCCGAGATGCTGCACTACGGCATCATTCCCTACCACCAGAAGTGGGCGACGTTTCTGAAACGCCTGGACTATGTGGTCATCGATGAACTCCACGTCCTACGCGGCATCTTTGGCACCCATATGGCTCATGTACTGCGCCGCCTTCGACGCGTTTGCGCGCTGTATGGATCTGACCCGACTTTTGTCTTCACCTCGGCCACCATTGGTGAGCCAGAGCGGCTAGCCAGTGAGCTTTGTGGCAAGCCGGTCATCCCGGTGACGAATGATGGCTCGCCACGAGCCGCTCGCAACATTGCATTGGTCCAACCCGTAACTCTCGATGAGGAGAAGGGCATTCGTCAGTCTCCGGCCACCGAGACCATCAAGATTGTGAGTGACCTAGTGATCAGCGGCCGTCGGGTTATTGCCTTCTGCGCCAGCCGGTCGTTAACCGAGCGGGTAGCTGCAGGGGTTGCTCGCTCCCTTCCGCCGGAGTTGTCTGACTCCGTTCGTCCGTATCGCTCGGGGTACTTGGCTGAAGAACGTCGCCAGATCGAAGCCGAAGTTCTGGCAGGCAAGGTCCGAGCCATTGTCGCCACCAGCGCATTGGAGCTTGGGGTTGATATCGGCGGCCTGGACGCCACCGTCTTGTGCGGCTTTCCCAGCACCATCGCCTCGTTCTGGCAGCAGGTTGGGCGGGCCGGACGAGGAGATGACGAATCGCTGGCCGTCCTCGTTGCTGGAGATGATCAGTTGGATCAGTGGTTTGTCCACCACCCAAGAGATTTGTTTGAACGACCACCTGAGCCTGCCGTCATCAATGTTGACAACCCGAATATCCTTGACCCGCATCTTGGCTGCGCTGCCTATGAGCAGCCGCTTCTGCCCGCCGACTCACACCTGTGGGATGGGTTGGACGATGGCGTCCGCCGAATGGTGTTGGCCGACGAGTTGCGCATCCGGCCCGATCGACGGGGCATACCGCGAGCTGTTTGGGGCGGCCGGGGAGTTCCGTTTTCTGGCATTGGTCTGCGATCAGCATCCGGTGGGCAAGTCCGCATTGTCGACCATGAGGAAAATCTGATCGGTACGGTCGAACTTGCCCGCGCCGCCAACATGGTGCATACCGGCGCCATCTATCTCCATCGTGGTCAACCATGGAAGATCACCAACCTTGATCTCCATTCTCGGACCGCTCACGCAGCCAAGGATGACGGCAAGACCTGGACCCAGGCCAAGTCCTCAATCTCGATCCGAGTTGATGACCCAGGAATCAACAAACCAGTTGGAACGGCTCTGCTACATCGAGGCATGGTCACGGTTACCACCCAGATCACGGGCTACCAGGTTAAGGAATCAGCCAGTCGAAAAGTGCTGGACACCATCGATCTGGACCTTCCGCCCAATGAGTTGACGACAACGGCCATCTGGTATGAGTGGCAACACCAGGCAGTGGAACTGGCCGGAATCCGAGAGTTCAATCTGCCCGGAGCACTGCATGCGGCCGAGCATGCTGCCATTGGGATTCTTCCCCTGTTCGCCATCTGTGATCGTTGGGATGTTGGCGGTGTCTCCATTGCCGAAGCTGAGCAATCAGGGTTGCCAACAGTGTTTATATATGACGGCTATCCCGGAGGTGCCGGCATTGCTGATCTGGCCTATGGGGCGGCCGACCGACATCTGGCTGCGACCGCAGAAGTCTTGGAGCAATGCGATTGCCTGAGCGGCTGCCCATCGTGTGTGCAATCCCCCAAGTGTGGAAACGGAAACGAGCCCTTGGACAAGGCAGCTGCGCTCGCTCTCTTGCAAACAACCTTGGGTGTTGACGAACCCTTCTAGTTCGACCCGCTTCACGTCTAAGGTTGGCTCATGCCCGATCTCATTCCCGTTGACGCAACCTTTGCCAATAGTGCTCCCCAGCGAATCGAGGTTGAGCATCGCATCGCTGCAACCACAGCCGAGGTGTGGAATGTCATCGCTGACAACTCAACATGGACAAGCTGGTTTGATGGCATGTCCAGTTGCGAGCCGACCTCGGATCCTGATTCGGGAGTCGGTGCGTCACGTCAAGTCAAGGTCGGGCCAATGCAGCTGGATGAGCAGTTCATCACCTGGGAAGAAGAATCCTGCTGGGCCTTCACCGTGACCAAGACGTCAATTCCCTTCGCCAAGCGAATGCTGGAACAGATCGAGCTGACCTCACTCGAAAGCACAGGCGGTAGCGCCGAGCAACCAGCGACGAGGGTTCGCTACCTCGGAGCGATCGAGCCTCACCCGTTGACCAGGCTGGTCTTTCCACTACTGGCAAGACAGCTCAAAGCAACCTGGCGCAAGTCCTTTGCCAACCTCGACAACCTGATCACCGCGTAGCTCAAACGAGCGATTCAACCAAGCGACCCTAGACAAGCCGACCCTGTTCGAGCCGCAGGATCTGGTCTGCTCGTTCAAGGGCGACGGCTCGATGCGAGACAGCTAGAACCGTCATGCCTGCTGCTGCCAACTTTGACCAGAGCTCAACCTCAGTCTCCACATCGAGCGCACTGGACAGGTCATCCAGAACAACCAATTCGGGCGAATGAACCAGGGCCCGTGCGGTAGCCAAGCGCTGACGCTGGCCACCGGACAAGCGGAGGCCACGGGGGCCGACCATTGTCTGAATGCCATCAGGCATGGCCTCCAGGTCATCGGCAATCGAAGCAAGGTTGAGGGCACCGGTGAAAGCATCATCATCTCGAGGACCGAGGGTGACGTTGTCTGCCAGTGAGTCCGAAACCAGCTGTGGGACCTGGGGAAGAAAAGCGGCGTTGGGCGGGACAAAGAATGCGCCAGGATCGACAATGGTCTCACCATTCCAGATCAACTGGCCCGACTGATCAGTGTCCCAGGACAGCCCGAGCATGGCCCGAAGCAGGGTGCTCTTGCCGCTCCCAATCGGACCGGTCACAACGGTGAACGAACCTCGCTTGAGGGTAAACGAGACATCTCTGACCCCAGCGCCGCTGGCATAGGTCGCGCTGAAGTTGCGCAACTCCAAGGTGTCAAGTTTGACTCGGTCCGGTCGGGCAACCACCAGAGGGGGCACCCCGTCTCCTCGGCCGGAGCGGGCATCCATTGGGATGTGGCGTGACAACACCGTGTTGGCCGGATCACCATCGGCAACCAGACGACTCATTCGATCGAAGGAAATGCCAGCCTGCTTATAGCGAGCAAGCAAGCGGCCAATCATGCGGGGCAAGAAATCCAGCCAGGAGAGGTAGGCCACAAACAAGGCCAGCTCACCCACACCGAACGCGCCGGAGACCAATGAGTTGGCACTCACCAGCAGTACAAGGCCAAGAGCGACGCCCGAAGCTCCCTTACTGGCGGCATAAACACCCTCATCCAACACCGCGTCTCGTACTGCTGTTGTCTCGCGGACTCGGACCAGTTTTTCCAGCCGGTTCATGACTGGGTCAACCGCACCGTTGACCTTGACCGTTGTTGCCCCCGACATCAGGTCACCAACCATACGACTGACCTCCGAAGCCGCCTGTCGATCAGCACTGCGATAGGCCTTGATCTTGGTGTCCAGCGAGCGAACAACAAGGACCACGGCGGCCAACGGAAGAACGACGATCAGGGCAGCTCGAGGATCAGCTGCCCCCAGAATCGTGCCCGCGATCAGAGCGAACAGGACCGCGCCCATCGTGTCCAATACTCCGTCGGCCAACAGCACGACGTCGTGGGGATCATCGCGGAAGTAGGTGATGGCCTCACCCGATGAAGCGACGGGTCGGCCAGCGTCGCTGCCTCCACTGGACATCTGTGCTCGCAGCAGGTTGCCTCGAAGGATGGTCTCCATATGAGTCCAAGATCTTGTCCATTCGATGACACCGAAGTACAGGGTGACGATTCGTCCGATTTCCGACGCGGCGATGACGGCAGCCCAGACCAGAACCATGTTCAGGCTGCCTTCGGTGACCTTTCCGTCAACCCCAGTCCCATCCAGTTCCCGGAGGGCGGTGAAGCCCTTTCCAAAGGCCCAACCCGTGAGGGCCGGTGATACGAAGAAGAACAGGAACAATGTCCAGCCACGGACGAGACTGACTGGCTCGTGAACCATGGTGCGCCAAAGCCAGCGCCAAAGCATCATGATGTCGAGCCTCCCGCTGGATTCTGTTTCTGGCTCGGACCAGTCGACTCCAGAGCGAGATCCAAGAGCTGGCGGAACCGGCTGGTCCCTTCCCGCACCAGATCTTCCCGCTTGCCGAACTCACCGATGCCCCCGTGATCAAAGACCACAATGTCGTCGACAGTTTCCAAGGTTGAAAGACGGTGGGCAATGATGAGGGTCGTCCGCCCTTTTCGGAGGGCAGCGACGGCCTGATCAATACGGGCCTCGGTTTGTGGATCAACGCGGGCGGTTGCTTCGTCCAGCACAATCAGATCGGGTTGGCGTAACCAGACCCGAGCCAGTGCCAAGAGTTGCGCTTCACCAGCCGAAAGGCCCGTGCCTCCAGAGCCCAGTTGTCGGTGGATCCCGTCGCCTCCGATAGCGCTGTCGTCCCCCGTGCCTGCAAGCGACTCGAGGCCAACGCTCCGCAACGCATCCGCGACTGCTTCATCGGTTGGCACTGGGTCAAAGAGGGTGATGTTCTCCCTGATCGTTCCCGAGAACAGTTCCACTTCTTGGGGGATCAACGCCACTCGTTGTCGAAGCTCTGCCAGCGCAATGTCGCTGATCGGAACTCCACCTAAACAGATCGTGCCACTGGTGGCTTCGGTGATCCGCAATACGAGTCGCGAATAGGTGGTTTTTCCGCTGCCGGTTCGGCCAACAATGCCGACCGAGTGTCCGGCTTCAATGTCCAGATCAATATGGCTTAGAACCGGCTGCTCATCGCCATAGTCAAAGGAAACGTCACCGAAGGAGACAGCCAGAGCACCAGGCGGTGGGCTCGTGGTTCCAGCATCGGCGATCCCGGAACGAACCTGACGCAGTTCGACAACTCGGGTCATGGCACCATTGGCCTTCTGCACAATCTCCAGCTGGTCAATGACGTCTTCAACCGGCTTGGCAATGAGCTGGGTGTACTGGAACAACAAGAAGGCGGTGCCCAACGAGAGTGAGCCGCCCGAGACCAGGACTCCGGAGACGACAAGAGCAACGATGCCGCCTAAGGAGACGGTCCCCTGCACCTGGGCCCACATCTTCATGAATGCTCGTTCACGTTCGACGCTGCCGTTGAGCACACCGCGGCTGTCTTCAACAAAGCGATGCATGACATAGTCGGCCGCCCCGTTGGCTCGCAGATCCTCCGATGCGGTGAGGTGTTCCTCAATACCTCCGTACAGCTTGGCCGTCAGGCTCATCTCCTTGGCGGCTTCATCCACCGATCGGCCTCGTGCCCGAAAGGTCATCATGATGGCCGCCGCCAGGTACAGGGCCATGCCTAAGCCGAGGCGCCACTCAGTGATGCTGAGGATCAGCAATGTGCCGCTCACGATGACGAGAGCGGCTAGGACTTTGGGAACGACTTTGGACAGGAAGTCCGATACCGCGGTCACATCGCCGTCGACTCGCTGGATCAACTCACCTGGGGTGTGCGAGCGATGAAATTCATGGTCGAGGGAGAGCACGTGACGAACGAGTTCGAGGCGGATCTGATTGGTGGTCTTCCACGCAGCAACCGCGGACAGTTGAGTTCCAATGACTGCCATGACTTGCACAATGACGGCCACCACCAAGAACCACAGGGCAAGGCGACTGATTTCGCTGACCTCGGCACCCTCGATTGAGCGGTCAACGATTCGACCAATGATCAGAGGCCCGATCAGGTTGATGGCAGCTCCGACAGCGACGAAGAGTCCAAGGCCAAGCCAGCGCGAAAGGTCCGGGCGGATGAGATCCAGAAGCAACCGCCACCGTCCAACGTTCGCTACTTGGGTTGTCTCCCCCTCCATTTCAGACACTTCGAAACCCTAATGCCCCGACCATGCCCACCCAAGTGAATAACTGTCACCTTCAACCTTGTGGCACAAATCATTGGCTACATGTCATTGACGCCACGGCGCAGAGGGTTGATGCTGGACCCCATGTCTCACTTCTCGATCTGGTTCCTCGCTTTCCCCGAGATGCAAACACTGGACCTCACCGGACCATTCGAAGTCTTCAACACGGCGAATCTGATCCTCGACCACCACCAGAAAACCTCCGACCGCTACCAGCTTCAAGTCGTCTCTCGTCAAGAAACGGTCCGAACCAGCTCGGGCCTGGAGTTTTCAGCCTCACGACCCCCCTCGGGTCTTCCGTCACCAACATCTCCCCCACACACCTTGTTGCTGCCCGGAGGACCCGGAGTTCACCAGGCCCAATCCGAGCCCGAGCTTGTGACTTGGGTGCAATCCGTAGCCCGATCAACAAATCGGGTAGCTACCGTCTGCACGGGGGCATTCATAGCTGGGGGCGCTGGCCTGCTCACGGGCAAGCGGGTCGCCACTCATTGGGATCACTCCGACGAACTCCAACAGACCTACCCCGAGGCGCTCGTCGATTCAGACGCCCTCTATGTCCGTGACGGTGACCTCTGGTCCTCTGCCGGTGTTACCGCCGGGGTCGATCTTGCCCTGGCGCTTGTCGAGGAGGACTTTGGAGTTGCTCTTGCTCAAGCGGTCGCTCGCCATCTTGTTGTTTTCCTCCGACGACCTGGCGGCCAGTCACAGTTCGCACCACCGGTGTGGTGCGAACAGGCGGAGTCCCCACCCATCCGTCAAGCTCAGGAGTTCATCAACACTGACCCATCGGTCGACCTGTCGATACCGGTAATTGCCCGACACGTCGGTGTCTCTGCTCGGCACTTCAGCCGGCTCTTCCACCAAGAAGTTGGACAATCACCTGGCCGCTACGTCGAAGCGGTTCGTGTTGCTGCAGCTCGACATCACCTGGAGGGCTCAAGTTCGTCCATCGACCGCATTGCCTCGCTATGCGGCTTCACCAGCGCAGAGGTTCTTCGTCGGGCTTTCCACCGCCAAGTCGGTACCTCACCCGACGCATATCGAAAGCATCACTCAGTGAAAAACCTAGACCAGCTGCAACATTCACGGCCGACGAATTAGCGCCCGAGACCCAAACACAATCAAGACTACGCCAACCGAAAAAGTGAGCACAATGCAGATTGCCATCCCCCTATTTCACGATGTCACCTACCTCGACGCCGTGGGGCCCTATGAGGTTCTTCGTCAAATACCCGATGCCAAGGTGGTGTTCGTCGGCCACGAGCAGCAGGTGGTTCGCACTGGAAACGGCGACATGGGTGTGATGGTCGACGCCACATTCAGTGATGTACCCTCCCCCGAGGTAGTGGTTGTTCCCGGCGGATTTGGGACCCGCGCGTTGATCGATGAGGACAACCATCCACTGGTGGAGTGGGTCAAGCAATCTCATCTGACCTCCCGCTTCACAACCTCAGTTTGCTCCGGTGCGTTGGTATTGGCCAAGGCTGGCATGCTGGATGGTCTAACGGCGACCACCCACTGGGGGGCCTACGACGTTCTGGAACGCATGGGAGCGAAGCCGAGCAATAGTCGCGTGGTCGAGCATCTGGATCATCGGATCATCACTGCCGCCGGAGTTTCCTCAGGCATTGATATGGCCCTTCGCTTGACTGAATTGTTGGCCGACCGGATTACCGCCGAGGCAAGCCAGCTGATGATTGAGTATGACCCTCAGCCACCCTTCGACGCTGGCAGCGTTGACAAGGCCGGGCCCGAAGTCATGGCGCGCCTGGTCCAGATGCATAGGACGTAGATCGATCGACCGGAACCGACGACTGCGTACACGCTCTCGCTGGTACTTTTGGTAGTTGTGAACCAGCCCATTGATGTCGCGAACCTTCCGCAATTACACGACAGCGACTTCGTTGGTGTCAGCCCCGACTACCTCAAGATGGCCGCCATCCCGTTTCGGGTACTGCAAGCCGTGATCATCGCCGCAACGGTCGTTGCTGCCATTCTTCTCAGTCCATGGCTCATCCTGGTCGGACTGGTGATGGTGGCCCTGGTCCAACTCGTTCCGTTCTTTCGTCGATTGGCCTACCCCTATCTCGGGTATCTGGCCAGAGAACATGATTTCTCGGTCCGGTACGGACTCATCAATCGAACCGTCACCACCATCCCGTTCAAGAGGATCCAAAACTCTGTAGTCAACCAAGGGCCACTGGAGCGACGCTTCGGCCTGTCAACACTACGAATCTCCTCGGCTGGCGGATCGTTGTCCATCCCTGGAATGCCGTTCGAAGACGCATCTCGACTCCGAGCCTTTGTGGCCATGAATGCCTCTCTCTTGGTCGAGGACGACGCTGATGGAGCTTGATCACAGTGAGGACCTCGTCCTTCTTCGCGAGCCAGCAAGACAGTCTCCGGTTGCGGTCGGCGAGTGGATTCTTGCTCGTTTGCGAGGAATCGGCGCCATCAACGTGGTCATCGCTCTCGGCGTAATACTCAGCGGCCAGGTCCCAGGCTGGGTGCTGGGGATCGCTCCTCTGGTTGCTGTTCTTGTCATCGCCATGGGGATTGCGTCGTGGTGGCGTCTGACCTTTCGGGCCACAACCGAAGAATTGATCGTCACTCGGGGGGTCTTCTCCCGGGAAACCATGGTGATTCCGTTCTCGAAAGTGCAGAGCGTGAGCATCGAGGAAGGCCTGCTCCAGCGCCTCTTTGGCCTGGTGTCGGCTTCGATCGATACTGCGGGCTCAGCCCTCGTCGAGTTCTCCATTCATGGGATCCGGCAAGAACAAGCGGAGGCCCTCCGACGATTGGCTTCACAAGCTCATCGGTCAGCAAGCTCACAACCAGACTCACCATCTGGTTCACCCTCGACGTTGGCCCCACCATCTGATCCCGCAATCGACGGACTCAGCCCACCAACGGGACCGGCACCCAGCATCGAGCACCCGGTTGAACAGCGAACCGCTGCACTAGCTGAAACCGTGGTGCTGGCCAAGCGAACACCAAAGGAGTTGATGCTGATCGGCATGCTGGGGAATCCATTTGGTGGCTTGGCTCTGTTGGGAGCACTACTCATCTTTGCCGACGATCTGATCGAGCTGGTCGGAGACCGGCTACCGGAGGTCGATGGCTCCGCAATCCAACCCTCCACCACCATCGCGGTGATGGTCTTGGCAGTGGCAGTAACAGTCTTTCTACTGTCCTGGATAGCGATTGGACTGAGGACTGTGGTGGTGGATTGGGACCTGGAGCTGTCCTCAACTGATCAAGGACTCAGTGTGCATGCGGGCTTACTCAAGCGCCGCTCACAGTCCAGCCATCTCAACAAGGTGCAGTCCATCGAGGTTACCCATGGACCACTTTTGCGCTTGGTTGGTTTCTGCCGCTTGCGGCTCCGCACTATTGGTAGCGGAGACCTGGTGATTCCCGGAGTCTCCGCTGGCGAACTGGCTGCAGTCCGCCAGCAAGTCTCGCTTCCCTTTGACGCTGAAATCGACCGCGGGATTTCGCGACATCTCGTTTTTCAGCGCATCCGTTTGGCCCTCTATCTGGCTGTACCAGCGGGTGTTGCTACAGCTTTTCTGAATTTCCGAGTTGCCTTGCTCTGGCTTGTCCTGCCTCTCTTTGTGGCTTTCAGGGCATTCCTCTTTCACCGAAGTTTTCGCTGGGATATGGCCGACGGAATCATCTCTCGTCGAAGCGGCAATTTCTTCATCGCCGAGATCGGCATGTCGGTTGGCAAGACCCAGAAAGTCGAGGTCAGTCAAAGCTTCTATCAACGAAAGCGTGCCCTCTCCTCCATTAGTATTTCCAACGCCGAGGCTTCTGTACACATCCCCATGCTCGCCTTAGATGAGTCGCAGGCGCTCCGAGACGTTCTTCTAGCCGAGCGGTCCCCGATCGATTTCCAGGCTGCCGTCTGGCGGGGCGCTACGCCAGGGGATCCAGGCGACGCTGTCCTCGGAACACCTGAGCCCAGGTAGCAATCACCGCTGGCTGGTGACCCGAGAAAATAACCCCCGTTCGGGATCTCATCAGGCCCAAACCACTTAGCACGACTGTGCTACCAGATGAACCTGTGAGGCCATCCAGCGGTAGGGATCTCGGCTGCCTGCTTGTTCCTCGGCATCCAACAAGGCCGGGAGGTCATCGGCCTCTTCAATCGTCATTGAGTTTGGGATGCCGTCGTTGAAGACTCGGACCCCGTACCACTGTGAAGTCTCGAAGCCGCATTCACTCAGAGTTGCCTCGATGTCTTCGAGCCGGTCAGCACGGGCTTTGACCCCGAGGCCGTTCACGTAGGTGTCGGCGTCAAAGGCCTTCATCGCTCGGGACCACTGGCGACGAAGCCCCGGGCGCATGGCCAAGGCATGAGCGTTGCGGAACGTGAGGGATAAGAACCCACCGGGTGCGACTCGTCGACAGAGTGAGGCGACAAAGTCATCTCGATCTTCAACGTACATCAAGACTCCGTGAGCGCAGACAACATCAAAGCTGTCCGGCGCCGGATGAAACAACATCGAATCCAAGTCTCGAAGATCGCCTTCTCTCAGGTCGATGAGCAAGCCTCGATCTGCTGCATCCGTTCGGCAGAGATCCAATAGGGCGATCGAACGGTCCAACCCGGTGACTCGGTGGCCTTGCTCAACCAGTCGTAGGGCTTGAGTCCCTTGACCACAGCCAACATCAAGGATTGAACTACCTGGTTGCACATGTTCGTTGAGTTGGCGGGTGATGAGTTCTTGTCGAATCACGTTGCGCAAGTTTCCTAAGCCCGCAATCCAGTTCTCTTCCCCTGTCTCAAAACTCGTCACTGACCATGCCTTCCGAGCCCTATTCGCCGATGGGGTACTCAGGTTTGGGCCAGGGCCTTCAGGGTGACTTTCTGATCATCAAAGACGGCTACCAACTCCAACCGTCCACCCAAGCTTTCAACGACTGCCGATATCGTCGAGACGAGGTTGTCACCACTGTTTTCCATGGCCGAGATTGTTGACTGCGCACTATCCATTCGCTGGGCCAGCTCAATTTGGGTCAACCCACGGGTCTTTCGGAGTTCGGCCAGAGTGAATTCGATCTGTTCGACCATTGACTCGGCCTTCAGCGCGCCGATCTCCGCCCGATCTTGCGCGGTTAGCTCGCCCATGGTCTCATCGACCAAATCTTTGAATTTGTAGTAGACCATCATGTTCCTTCAGTCATTCATGAGCCCTTCGGCTCTGATGTCATCCAAATAGACTTCGTAGAGAAAGTCTGCTCGGGGAATCGCCATCCGATACCAACGACTCCAATCCCCTTCCTTGTTCCCGCCAATTAGCAAAACAATTTGCCGGATCGGATCGAACACGAACAGCACCCTCAGAAACTTGCCAACACCAGCCGGACGAAGTTCTTTCATGTTGTGGTTCACAGACATCTTGATCCTGTCCACTCGCGGGCGACCGAGTGTTGGACCAACTGACGCAAGCTCTTCAACCGCAGCAACGACTGCTTTGCGTTCCTTTGCCGACAAGCTGGTGAACCAGAACCTGAAGTCATCGGTGACATTTACCTCCCACATCAAGAGCCTACCGTTGAAACGATTATCGAGTCAAACAGATATTCACGCGTTCGGAGATGGCGTTCCAGATCGATTCGTGTCGAGGATGATCCAACCATGTGATCACTCCACTCGCATGGTGACTTGGGCTTGGAGTGGGACATCGCCGACTAGCCAACCAACCAACGGCACGTCAGTTGGAGATTGATAAGTCACTGTCGCCGTGGCCGAGTCACCGGTTGAACTCCCACCAGTGAGGCTGACGCTCATCCGACCCGACTCAAGATTGGACCCGCCAACGGCCCCCGCCCGTGCTGCAGCCTGGGTTGGGTCCACAGCCGCAGCCCTGGCTGCTTCTCGAGCTGAATGGTTGACCAGCAGGAAGTCTTTAGCCACGAGTCCAGATTGAACAACCATGAGAGCAAACAGAACGGCAAGGGGAAGAGTCAGTGCCAGTTCGACCGTGGCCTGTCCTCGTTCGGTCCAACGCACTTCGGCTAGACGAGCCTTGGTTTGACGTCTCTCCTCAGCATCTTGTTCCGTCTCGGTGGCCTCAGCAATCTCGGCACTGCTCTCCCCCCGACTCATCAGCCGACCCGACCGATCACTGAATCAAGCACCGTGTTGAGCAGATCAGAGATCTTGCCCGTACTTGCAGCCCAGGCCAGAACAAGTCCGGCAATCGTTGCTGCTCCGACAATGACAAGGGCGTACTCCGCCGTCGCTTGGCCCGCCTCGCTGGACTGTCGAGCGGCGTGGACTCGGGTGGACATGAGGGTGTAGAGCATCAGCATTCTGCTGTCTCCTTCTATTGGTAACGCATGAGTATTTGGAAGACAGCCGAAGCTGCGAGTGACAGCCGAAGCTGCGAATCGACTAAGCCAGGAAACGACCGGCGGCCACGATCACCAGGGGCAGTACCGCTCCAAGTAAGACTGCAGGCAGGAAGCAAACAACCAGTGGGAACAAGAGCTGGATTGTCAGCTGCTTGGCCTTGGCTTCGGATGCTCTGCGACGATTGGCTTCTGCCTCATCGGCCAAGCGGACAAGCAAGCTGGCGATTGGGGCACCATCACGTTCGGTCGCGATCAAGGCTCGGGCCAGAGGACGATATGGCTCACCAAGTTGCTCAGGAAGACCATGCAAGACCATGACCAGCGACTGGCCCGCTTCTCGACTCGTCATCAGCTGTTGGAACACTGGGCTGACCGTGTTGTCGCCGCGTTGGGCCACCATTCGTATTCCCGAAGAGATTGTTCCACCAGCACCAAGCACGACGGCCAGCAGGTCAAGGGTCCCGGGCAGGGCGAGAAGCTTCTTGGTGGTCTGGTTAGCCCGATCCACCCGAGCCTTCCATCGTGATCCTCCGGCTAGGCAGGCGACTCCCACTACAGCCACCACAGGATGCAACAGCCAGCCAACAAGACCAGCACCTATCACCCAAAGACCAAATCGATGGCTCCCGCCTGATTGAACACCGGCCAGGCGTGACCGACCCGGCATTCGGTAGCCGGATGCTGGATGACTGGTCGCATTGCGCGAAGTAATTCTCTCCAGGCGTCGGGGATACCCGGTTGGTGCAAGGACCAGGACACAGCTGCCGCTTAGAGCGGCCAGGACCAGAGCTATCACTGCCACACCAACTTCTGGATCCAGGTCCAGCCCACAGCCACCAAGAGCATGGACCCGACAATGCAAGCCGCTCCTAGCAGCGAAGAGAAGTAGAACCGGGCCATCCGATGGTCAGCACCAGCAAGGAGCAGAGAAAACACCAGAGGCAGACCAGCCAACACCGCGGCCGACGCGGTGGCTTGACTGGCCTGGGTGCGAACCTCATCAAGCCCAGCCTGACGAGCACGCAATGTTTCGGACAAGCGCTCGATTGCCGGTCCAGCCGGGCCCCCGGACTCCACCAGCACAACAACCGCTATGGCCAAGAGTCGAAGAGCCGGGGTGGTTTCGTTCCCTTGCTCATTCTCAAGCATTCGCTCAAGCCCAACTTCCAGCCGCTCTCCGGCGGCGACAGCATCAGCAACAATGCTGAGGCTCGACGAAATCTCGCTCTTGGACCGCTTCCCTTCCTCGCCGACTGGCGAATGCTGACAGCTCATGGCAAATGCGGTAGCGAGTGAGCTACCCGATCGCAGTTCGTGAGCAATCTGATCGACAATGGCCAAGCAGCTCTCGCTCATTCGCTTGGGCATCCCTCCTTCGCCGAGAGGTTCGGTACAAGCTCACACATCCGAGCCAAACCAGGGGCCCAGCGATGGTCAATGACGGGCTACGCGACGGCGAGACCGAGGACCGCGAGAGCTATTGGTCCGACCCGATTCACGCCCTGGCTCAAGCCACGGGACTGTAGTTGGAAGGGTTCGGTAGGCCGAACGGATCGCCGGCGATCTGTCCCCGCAGGCGAGAGTAAGACAACCACCGAACCAGCCAGCAAGGCAAGAACAAAGGGCATCATTGGCTGGACCAGATGGTGTGGGATCGGGGTCGATCACTCATCTGGACCGAGGCCACCGACGACACCCGGCGTACCCCTCCTGACCCACGAACCAGATGCACGATCACGTCAATGGCCGACCCGATCTGGTCCCGAATAGCGGATAGGGGCAAGTCGACTCCACCCAAGAGGCACAAGGGTTTCCAGCCGTCGGAGACCCGACTCTGGATCATTGGCGTGGCAAGTAGTCAGCGAACCGTCATGCCCGGTGTTGAGGGCCAGCAAAAGATCCAGGGCTTCACCACCGCGCACTTCGCCAACGACAAGGCGGTCCGGTCGCATCCGCAACGCATTGCGAACAAGTTGACGCAACGTGACTTGGCCCACGCCTTCGCTATTGGCGGGTCGGGCCTCCAACCGGATCACGTGTCGGCCAGGAAACCGTAGCTCGGAGGTGTCTTCAACCACGATGATGCGCTCATCAGGGTTGATCAGTCCGCCGAGGCCGTTGAGCAGGGTCGTCTTTCCGGTGCCAGTTCCACCGACGACCAGGATGGTGGAACGTTGCCTGACAAGCTCCGCCAAGATCTGGACAAGATCATCAGGACCGAAGGAATCTAGGGGTATCGGCTTGGCCGAGAATCGACGGATGGTCACGACCGGTCCGTCGATGGCCAGAGGCGGAACCACGACATTGACCCTGCTGCCGTCGGGGAGGCGGGCATCAACCATCGGACTTACTCGGTCGACTCGTAGCCCAAGTGGATCGAGGATTCGTTCCACCAACAAACCAATGTCATCCGAAGTTACAACAGTAGAGGTCGGCCCGAGACCGTTCGATGAGTCGACCCAGACCGGACCCGGCCCGTTGATCATGACTTCAGTAACATCGCTCCTTTCCAGAAGCCCGGCAATGGCTCCGTAACCAGTGGCACGTGCCAATGCTCGGTCGACACTTTGAGCTATTGACCCGCCGTCCAGAAGAGGCGCATCGTGACGCACCCACTCAATCAGCTCGTTGCGGTCTGCTGTCGGAGTCTCGGCCAGCCGGTGGGTCAGGCGATGGACCAGCTCATCGGCGTCGGGACTCACAAGACCACCTTCAGCTTGTTGAGTGATCGAGGTACGCGAGATTCCAGTAGTCCGGCGTCAACGGCTCGAGCCACGGCAGGGTCCCAGGGGATCGAGGCCGTGACCGGAGCGTCAAGGGCGGCAGCAACATCGCTGCGTCGAAGCGCTCGCCCAGGCTCGACTACGAGCACGACGTCGTCGGGCGGAGGGCCACATTGGGCTTTGCGCAAGGCGATGTAGCAGGCTCGTGTCACTAGGACCGATCGCTCAGCAGCGTTCAACAGGGCGACCGCGGTAATTGATGATGTTCCAACATCGACAACAACCCGGCGGCCTTCTGATGCCAGCAATCTGGCGAGGAGTCGAAAGCGGTCTGTTGTTCCCGCGGGTTGACATCCACCGGTAGGCAACAAGGAGAGGCGATCTGACACGCTGACCTCCAAACGATGAAGAGCGTCAGCCGGGGGTTGCTCTGATCGAAACCAGTCGGCGAGGCCGGGGCCCTCGGCGTCGACCCCAAGGATGGCTGGCAAGTCACCATTGAGATCGACCAGCAGGGTCGAGTGTTGTTTGGCACTGAGAACGGCGGATGCCGCCGAGACGACTGAGCAGCCGACGCCGCCCTTGGCCGTGAAATAACAGAGCACGAGATGCCTCCAAGAAAACCTGAATCAGGAACGGAGGGGGAAGAAACCGTTGGGGGGAAGTGCACCTGCGAGCCAGTGGCCGAAGACCCGATCAGATGGATCGCGGCCAGCTCTGGGGAAGAGTGCGCTGAGATCAGACTAGGGGGCTTGTCACCGTTTCGCGCCGCTAGGGTTTCGAGTGGAGGTGTCCGAGTACCTGGTGGGCTCCCCCGCCTTCAAAGCGGGTGTGCGGTGTGATCCATCGCAGGCGGGTTCGATTCCCGTCCACCTCCGCCAAACTGTTCCTCGCCAACTGAATTGGTTGGGGTTTCGACATGGTCTACAGCTGGTCGACGGCGCTTGCCAGCAGGAGTAAGCCGACGACGACCCCGACTAAGCCGAAGGTCAGAACCGTTCCGACTCCAGCCAGGAAGCGGCACCGGAACAACGACGGTCCGAGAGGGTTCTGGGATCGAATAAGGTCGCGCAAACGGGTCTGCCAGAGAGCGCAGGATCGCCGGTAGGTGTACGCACTTGCCGTCGCCGCCAGGCCGCCGCTCAGGAGTAGTGCGAGTCCAACAGCCGTCGGTGATGACTGGTTCGGTGGTGCTAGCGCTGGCGGGATTATCGCGGGGACTACAACACCGATCAGCAGCCAGCCAAGAACAAGTTTCAGTTCTTTCTTCGTCCCAGTCCTCATTGAGACGGACCCTAGAACAGCACCATTTCTTCCCCGTTAGCCATCGACCTGCACGGGCTTCCCCAAGCTAAGCAAGATATGGCTGTCATACGTTGCAAGTAGGTTCGAGGTCGATGAAAAAGCGATTCATACGGACCGATGATCTTCTAGCTGACAACGACGAAGTAGTCATTCGCGGAGGCCCTTTAGACACCAAATTGATACGGACGGACGCGCAGCGCATGCACGACATCTACGGAGTCTTCGGAGTATCAGTATTTGCCCCGCGACAAGCCACCATCGACGAGCTGGCCCAGCAGTCTCCGTTGGCACGATTTGCCCAACTGACGATTGTCTCTGTTCAAGCCATCAAGTCGGCTGGGCTATCCCTTGAGCCGACCGGGCGCAATCCGCATCACTTCACCATCATGTTCCAAGACCTGGATCATTCGGTGGAAGCTCTTCGATCGTGCAGGCAAAGTGTTTGGATCAACCCCTATTATGAGGCCTAGTGATTTCTCTAACAACCAGGAGCAGGTGATGGCTCTTCCCGTAACACTTATCGCTGATCTCAACGCGCAAGATGACGATGGGTTCGGGTGGTCCACGCTTTCAGACGCGGTGGAGCCAGCGCAGATCAAACCCGGAGCGACCCTTTTGGCGGGCTCCGCTCAAGCTCAGGCCGTCGTTCGAATCGTTGCCGTCGACGACGATGGGCAGGTCCATTTCACTATTCTCCCCGGGTCGGTGAGAAAGAACGAGCATCTCATCGGACATCAGGCTTCACCGCTTTCTTGATGCTACTGCCACGATGGCGGCGGCTACCGAATTAGATCGTTCGGGAGTGAGATGTGATGCCCCTGCCTTTGCGGTGAAGCACTCCCACCAACAGTTCAGCAATTTCATCAATCTGATTGTTGGTCAGGGCTGAGATCGTGACCCGAACCGCCGGAGCCGAAGCAATTCGGTAGCCACTGGCGCCGCGGATGGCATAGCCCTTGTCTCGAAGAGCCACAATTGCCGGTTCTTCCTCGGTGACCGGAATCCACACTTGAAACCCAGAGCTCGCAGTCGACGCGATCCCTTGCTTGGCCAAGGCGGCTACCAGGCGATTGCGACGACTGGTGTACGCAGCAGCGGCCGACTTCATCTTCTTCTGGGCTGCGGGATCGCTTAGAAGACTGGCCACGATCCGTTGCAAGAAATGGCTCACCCAGCCAGCACCCATCTGCATCCGGCCCTCAATCCGATCCAAGGTCTGCTCGTCACCAACGACTAACGCCAGCCGGTAGTCGGGACCCAGCGTCTTGGCCACTGACCGGACAACCACCCAACGTCGGCGATCATGATCCAGGTAGTGCACGGGCACCCCGGCAACCGGACCAGCGTGGTCGTCTTCAATGACTAGAACCGATGGGTAGGTTTCCAGGACCGTTCGGAGTTCTGCTGTCCGCTCAGCATCGAAGGTGGCCCCGGTGGGATTCTGGGCCCGAGGAGTGAGCACCACTACAGATACACCGAGTTCCAGTGCACCGTGAAGCGCTGCTGGCGTCACTCCACGCTCGTCAAGTTGCATGGGTACGGCGACAAGTCCAAGGGCCGCCACCATCTGATGCACAGGCGAGTGACCGGGGTCTTCAACACCAATCCGGTCTCCGACCAGACAGTGAACCCCAAGGATTCGCTCGATGGCATCCATCGCCCCGGAGGCAACCGTCAGCCGGCTCACTTCTAGTCCGTCATCGGCCAACCATGCCGATCCAGCTTTGATGAGTTCATCGACCACCATGGCGTTGCCATAGCGCCCACCGGGCTTGGCCGCTGCCAAGAGCATTCTGGAGGTGGCCCGGGGAAGGAGGGATTGGTCTGGGTTCCCCGAGGCTGCATCGACCAGGTCGCTGGGCATGGGTGCGTAAGGCACGGCCTGAACCGTGGTTCGGATGGCGACGATTGTTCCCTGCCGCCCACGGCCGACGACAACACCTCGCTCACGCAAGCGCCGGTAGGCGGCAGCAACGGTGTTGGGAGCGATGCCTAACTCGTCGGCCAGAACTCGGACTGCAGCGAGCTTGTCTCCCGGATTCAGATTGCCGCTAGCAACACGCCGCTCGACGTCACCGACAATTTCACTGGCAGTCCATCTCGACATGGTGTTATTGTATCAATATATGACTAGTAATGTATCAGAACAATTAGGATTAGGTGATGCGGTGTTGGGCGAGCCTCCGTCTGAAGCCGTCAGGATCAAGCGAGGCTTGAACCGGGCCAGCTACGAACAAACCATCGTGCATCAGATTCTCGACTCGGGCTGGCTAGCCCATGTCGGAACGGTCCGAGACGGTCTGCCGGTTGTCATCCCCATGTTCTATGTACGTGACGGCAACTCCATACTTATTCACGGTGCACCTGCCAGCGGCGTCATCCGTCGCGGCAAAGGCTTCGACGTTTGCATCACCGTGACCTACCTGGATGGTTTCGTCCTGGCTCGTTCTTCCTTCCACCACTCGGTGAACTACCGGTCGGTCGTCGTCATCGGTGAAGCCGAGCTGATCACCGATCCAGTGGAGAAAGAAGCTGCTTTGGACCTATTTGTTGAGAATCTAGTGCCCGGCCGTATGGCCCAACTTCGGCCGACCAACAAGAAAGAGCTGACCGGAACTTCAGTTCTTCGAGTCTCACTGGAACAGGCTTCGGCCAAGGTGCGAACCGGCGGGCCAATCGATGATGAAGAGGACTATGACTTCGATGTCTGGGCTGGCGAAGTGCCAATGACCCAGACAGTCGGGCAGGCCATCGCTGATCCACGACTGAAAGCCGGTGTCGAGTTCCCCCAGAACCTACAAACCATGACTGGTTTCGACTCCGCAGAATAGGAACGGCACGTTCACTCGGGGTCAGGAGCAAATCGACGTACCAAGTCAGTGGTGATCGCCCTCAAAGCCCCAATACTGCCCGAAGACCATCGTCGACGTCCTCGAGCAAGACCTGGGGTAGCTGGCCGGCCTGCTCGTCCAGTAATGCCCGATCGATCAGCTCAAGACCGAGTGGGACAGCAACAGAGTCCTTGGGCAGGCCCGTCGCTACTGAACGAAGCAGCACATTGCCCGCCAAGCCTGCTCGCTCAACATAGGAGGTGAGAGGTACGACGTGGGTCTGCCAAACCTCAACAGTAAGAACGTCTTCGGACGAGACAACAACGCATGGTCGGCGCTTGTCCAGGTCAATCCAATACACACCCCCGCGCCTTACCACGGTGCGGAACGTTCCATTCGCTCTGCCACTATCGAGGACTCTTCATGGGTCGGCGGCTCAGCACCAGCCAACGAAGCGTCGGCCAACAACTGCTGGCCGATACTCAGCCCTGTCTGGTTGGCGGCATGGTGACGAAGTTGATCAGCAATCCACACTGAAAACGGCACTCCGAGGCCCTCAATGATGGGTACTACATCGTCGGGCAGACTGATCGTCTTGTGGGCATGTATGTATCATACATACATCATTCCAGGCGTCAATCTTGCTCAAGGTCGCTGGTCCACTAGATCCGGCACGGTGGCTACGAGTTCGCCGTACCAGGGTGCAGGAAAGTCTGACTCAACGACACGCATTCCTGCCCTCTCGATCATGCCTTCCAGAATCCATGAGAATGTGGAGAATTCCTCGCGAACATGAGTCTCAAACATCTCCTTGGTGAATCCTTCGCCCTCCGGTTTGGCCATGGTCGAAATCCAGGCGGGGAGCTGTGTCAGAGTCTCCTTCGCTTCAAATGACCACATCGCGTCCCAAAGATAGAACAGGCCGCCGGGCCGGAGCATGGCGGCAACCTTGTTGAGCGCGACCTGCTTCCAGGTGTCGGGAAGTTGATGCAACGCCGAGCGACTGGTCACCACATCGACACTGTCCGCAGAGTGCTCATAGCTGAGCAACCCTGCGTGGTGGTGGTGAAGCGATACGCCATTGGCCCCGGCATGCTGGCGGGCAAAGCTGATCATGTTCTCCGAGACATCGGCGGCATGAGCCTCCGCTCCACGCAGTGCAGCTCGAACCGGGAGTGAGCCGGTCCCTGTTCCAAGGTCGACAAAGACGGTTCCTTCAGCTACGGCCAATCGGTCCAGCAGCTCGTCGTCTTTCGCGATGGTGGTTCCTTGATTGTCGTCGTAGGCCTGAACGCTGGCGGGCGAGTCAAGATCAACACCGACGGGATCAAATTCGGTGAACATCCACGGGGGCAGGGTTGGGGCAGGCATGCTCCATGTCATACCAGCTCAGGTCATCGTGCGCCTGACCTTTCCGGCGTCGCCGAAGGAACGCAGGCGCTGGTGTGTGCTATCTCATAGGTATGGCGGCCCGAACTCTTCATCCCTCAAGATTTGCGATTCTGGTTGTGTTGCTCGGCTTGATGGCGGCCGGGTGTACCTCTACGCCCGAGAATTCCAGTCCGACAGATTCGACTCTGTCAACGCTGGCCACCTCACCGGCCCAGAGTTCGACGACAACCGAGACAGCCACACCCGGCCAGTTAGGCCTCGGTGCTTCGATTCCGGAGGGTCGCTCCGTGATCATCCCCGAGGGGCCCTACGTTCCGGGTCAACAAGTGAACCTGTTGTTTCGTGACGATGTCGCCGTCGACCTTCTGAACGGAAGCCCACGTCTGTGTGCACAGATCAATGACGGCGATGAGGTTTGCGACCCTTCATTGCTGCAAACCCAAGTCCTTAGCGATGCTCCCACCGGAACCCAAGGAGTCACCGTCGAAGTTCCCCAACGTCATTTTGGGCCAGCAGGTGAAAGAGACTGCGGTGACGTGACGATGCAATGCAGGTTGATTTGGATGAGCGAAGCCGGTCAGGCTCTTGCCAGCCCTGACCTGACCTATTCGAGCGCGCTTGATCCATCGCCATTGATAGTCGAGGTGATGGTGGGACCTGAAGTCGGTGCGGCCGCTATACGCATCCAGAAACTGGACAGCATTGACCTCACTGAGTTCTTGACCCCTCAGAGACTCGAAGAAATAGAAGACAGCGTTAACCTCAGTGGCCGGTTCAATCGAGAACAACTGGAACTTACGCTTGCGGTAGGAGCACTCTGCGGGTTTGGCGTCGGTGGCCCGCCGATCGGTAGCGAAGACCTACTGGAGTCTCCGAGTTGGTGGCCAACAACAACTCCGCACCCCTTGTCCTACCGGATCAACTGTGACTGGCTAGCGGTTGAAGGAGACCTCGGCTCCGAAGGCGGCGACTGGGCCAACTTTCGGGTAAAGCGAGATATCTACGGGTTCGGTGGATGGCAAGACTGCGCTATTGAAACTTGCTACTTGGAAGCCGTCGTGAGATGGACCCATCCCCTCCCCGGCGGCTCGAAACTCGGAGAGGAGATCACCGCCAGTCGGGTTCTGATTGACATTCCAGACACCTGGCCTTCGAGCCGCCCGAGCGTCAGCATCCTCGAACCAGGCCCCTACAAGCCCGGCCAAGAGGTCACGGTCGAGGTTCGGAACTACCCGTATGGATCCAGTGAGCTTGACATTGGCTGGTGCCCCGGTGACGAGTACACGTGCTACTACCGATCCACCACCTGGACGGCAATTGGCGACCTCTACCGAGTCACCTTGATGATCCCCAGATCTGCAGATGGCTGTGGACTGAACCGATGCTATTTTGCCATCGACAGTCCAAGCGAAGGGATGGCACCTCCAGCTGTCGTCGTCGTGCCCGTACTCGACTGACCAGCCCCAGCGCACGACGAGGGTAGATCTCGACTCGGCACACCCAGACGTCCTTCGAACCGACCTCGGCTCATCGCCAGCGCCCGAATCATTCTCGATCAGTTTCCGAGGTGCTTGGCAAGCCAAAGGGCGACGGCCGGTTCGTCCAGCTCACCCGCTGCAATCGATAGCACCGTCGCCACCGCCTCATCCGGCGGAACAGCCAACTCGTGGCCATTCAACGCACAGAACATCGTCAGTGATAGCCAGGCCAATCGCTTATTGCCGTCGGGTAGCGGATGATTGCGGGCAATGCGCACCACCAGAACAGCCGCCTTATTTACGAACTCGGGGTAGAAGTCAGTGTCTCCGAATCCGGCTTGGGGTGCGTGTAAGGCCGAATCGAGTAACTCCAGCCGGCTAACACTTCGCAAGGTCCTTGCATCAATCCCGGTCACGGCCTCGGCGATGATGAGCGCCTCCGCCAAGGTGAGGTATCTCACCGGGCAAGTCGATCCAAGATCTCCTTGTCGCGTTCGGTCAGGGCGCGGAGCGTATCCATGAAGTTGCTGTCCTCTTTGACATGGTTGAGCTCATTCTCGAGTGCCTCAAGCATCAACGTGTTCACACTAATGCCGCGGCCGCGAGCAACAATGTCCGCTTTCTCTGCTAGATCCTCGGGTATCCGCACAGTCGTCGTTCGCTTCGTCATGACGTCATGGTATCACACCACCATGTGCAGGTCACGAGAATTCTCGCGTGCCAACCAGCGGTCAATCCTTCGTCGACTGCCCCAGGGCCTGAAGAAGATGCTCGGGATCATTGGTTCCAATACGGAAGACCTTGCCCGATGAGAGCTCTAGCTCAACCGCGTCGAGGCCCCAAGTGTTGTACATCCAGCCTCGTCGGATCTTGCGGATTCCCCAGCCATAGATCCAAGAATTGCGGACCTGGCTAGCACTCACAATGTCAACAAGATCGATCGTCCGGTGTGGCCAACCCCACCCAAAGGCTGCTCGAACCTGACCACCAGAAACCGTGACCTTGAGGGGAACGACAAGGAGGCCTTTCTGGACATGGCGATAGTTCACGTTGCCAGTATGACGGGTGGCCAGCTCCATAACCAAGGAGGCACGCATTCTTGACGAGACAGCGACACCTGCTAGTTTCATCCGCTATGTCTGATGTGATTCCAGGGGCCGAACCATTCGAGCAAGCCGGAGGACCAATCGGTGTGTTGGTTGTGCACGGCTTCACCGGCAGCCCATCATCAATGCGGCCAATCGCCACTGCCATGGCCGAAGCCGGACACACCGTGCACATGCCCCGCCTGCCTGGGCACGGAACATCGGTGACCGACATGCTGGAAACCAGCTGGGCTGATTGGTCCGGCACAGTCGAAGCCGCCTACCAAGAGATGTCCCAGTCATGTGAGAAGGTCGTGGTTGTCGGCCTATCCATGGGCGGAACGCTCACCCTCGAACTGGCTAGCAAACACCCAGAGATCGCCGGGATCGTTGCCATCAATGCCCCGTCGACCACCAACGCCACCACCGTCGATCAGGTACGAGGCTTGATGCAGAACGGTGAAACACTCATTGACTCCATCGGCAATGACATCGCCAAGCCGGACATCGACGAAGGCTCTTACGACGCCACGCCGATCGGCCCGCTGCTGAGCCTGTTTGATGCTGTGGAGGCACTACAGCCAAACCTTGTCAAGATCAAGATGCCGACCCTGCTCATCACCAGCCGACAAGATCATGTTGTGCCGCCCAGCGATAGTGACAACACCGCAACCGCCATCAGCTGCGTAGCCGAACGCCTCTGGCTGGAGGACAGTTACCACGTCGCCACCATCGACTACGACCGCGACAATATCATCGACACATTGTCCAAGTTCGTCAACAGAGTGACGGCTAAGGCCGAGGTCTAGCGACGACGGCTTAGACAGCCAGCAGGTCGCGAGCGCCAGTATCGGAGCTTGGGTGACGCAGCTTCGACATGGCCCGAGCTTCAATCTGACGGATCCGCTCACGGGTCAGGTTGAAGTACTCGCCAACCTCTTCCAGCGTGCGAGGCTCACCACGATCGAGACCAAAGCGCAACTTCAGGATCTCACGCTCGCGCTCATCCAAAGGAGAGAGCAGTCGTGAGATTTCATCGGGAAGTAACGACGTTGCTGCCACTTCGAAAGGTGAGTCAGCGCCGCGGTCTTCGACCACGTCGCCAAGTTCGGCGTCGCCGTCTTCACGCAACGGTTCGGACAACGAAAGCGGCTCTGCAGCAAAGCGCAGGGCTTCGGTCACCTTGTCTTCGGGCATCTCGACTTCGATGGCCAGTTCGGCAATGGTGGCAGAGCGACCGTACTTGAGTTCGAGACGAGCACGAGCCTTCTGCAATCGAGCGAGCGTATCGCCAGCATGCACGGGCAGACGGATGGTCCGTCCGGTATTGGCAATACCACGGGTGATCGCTTGGCGGATCCACCAGGTGGCGTAGGTGGAGAACTTGAAACCCTTACGCCAGTCAAATTTCTCGACTGCGTGCATCAAGCCCAGGTTGCCCTCTTGAATCAGATCGAGAAGAGGCAGTCCCGAAGCTTGGTACTTCTTGGCTATGGAGACAACGAGCCGCAGGTTTGACTGCACGAAGGAGCGTTCGGCCTCGCGACCCTTGCGAATGGAGCGGCGCAATTCGCGCTTCTTGACCGAGGTGACGTTCGGATCGGCTTCGAGCTCTTCGCTCGCGGCCTTACCAGCCTCAATCGCCTGTGCCAAACGGACTTCGTCTTCCTTGGTCAGTAGCGCGTACTGACCAATGTCCGTGAGATACAGCCTGACGAGATCTTCCTCGTCCCTCTCGACTCGCTCCTTAGCCAAGGACCCCAACCTTCCATCGCTCGAATATCACCAAGACTGACTGATCATCTTGGGTAATTTCGTGTCGATCCTATCGACTCGACCCCGAAATTGTGATACAGCAGCCGACTGGCCGACAAAACCGGCTCCGAAAGACTTTCCCGGGCGGGCATTTTCTTCGCTCTAAACAACGGCACGGAGTGAATGCGGCTTAAGGAAACACCGCAAACAATCAGCCCGTTGTTGCTTCGACACCAGCCGGGCCACCGATGTCATGGCCAGTGATTCCGCCGGAAACTCGAAAAAGCTTGGCCAATTTGGCTTGATGCTGAGAGGCCCGATCAATTGTGGCGTCATCAATCAAGAGCGAATCCAGCATCATCTCACCCTCTCGCCATTCCTGCATGTCATCAGCCAGGCAGAGCTCAAGATTGCGCATCGTTGGAGCGTCGGTGATGGTTGAAGTGTTGTTCAAGTGGTAGGTGTAGGAGCCAATCATTGCCGGAAGCAAGACCCGGTACAGGCCAACCAGTTTCTCAATGGTCGATTCGGTATTCATTGGCTCGCCAGCAATGGGTTGCCCGACAGCCTCGACGAATTTCTCGAAATCGGCGTTGGGAGCCACAGTGAGCCGCGTCGGGTCAAGCTCACGAAGTTCCGGCAACCGCTTGTGCCAAAGCTCGGCATGGAATGCATGGTGATAGCAGTGATTGCCCAGTTGCAGCTTGATTTCGAGTTCTGGAGCCAGGGCAACCCAACCGCCCATGATCTCGAACACCTTCATCTCAATCCACGTGTAGTTGCCGACGCGTCGAGCCGTTTCCTCAACACTGAAGAGGCTCGGGAACTCACGACGGACCCAGGGTGGCCGAGCGTTCTCGACTTCTCTGTCTGTTGCCATCAAACGATCATCGACCGTTGGTCGACCAATGCCACGGCTCACTTGGCAAGTTATAGAAGCCATAATTGGCTGCATTTGCCTTCAACCACTTGTACGCAGCAGAAGACCGACTGCCAATGGTGCGCCCGTTGTAGGTGAAGTCAATGGCCATGCCGCGCTCGTGCATGGATGAGCCGGGACGGGCCGTTGGCGGCCGACAACGGCTCGCCGACATTTCATAGATGGCGTAGTTGCTGGTTCCACAATGTGCTTTACGCAAGCGAATCTGGGTGCTGTTGTCGCGCCAGCCCCAGCCACCAAGAGTGATGCCAGCGGCGGCGGCATCACCAATCATGCGATCAACGTTGGCAGAGATCGACTCATGAACTCGGAAGCCACGAACGGACACGATCTCGCTTGGCGCCGGAATCGGGATCCGGCCACCGCCGCCAGAACGACCCTGGCGTTTCTTGGCTAGCTCGGCTGCGATTCGGGCTGCCTCTGCCGCCACGGCCTTGTCTTCCTTTGACTTGAGGTTCTGATCCTGGGCTTCGATCTCAGACAGTCGGTTCAGGAGATCATCCAGCCGCAGCTCTGCCTCAGCACTCAGCGACGCTTGCACGTCCCGGACCTCTTCTAGCTCAACGAGCTGGGCGGCAATCTGAACCTTGAGCTCCTCGGCCTCGGCCTCAGCATCACGGGCGATGGCTCGGTTGACCTCCAAGTCTTCTTGGGCTGCGCTCAAGCTTTCGGCGATCTCAACATCGGACTTGGTTGCCCCGTTTACCAATTCTTGCATTCGAGCGGCCTGGGTTGGATCTGATGCTTCCAGGAGCGGCGACGTCTCCCCTTCGCCGCTGGCAACAAACGAACTGACAGCTCGTGAAGCCAACTGAGCTTCAAGATCGGCGATCTCGACGATCTTGAGTTCAACCGCTTCAATAGCAGCCGCCGACTCACGTTCTCTGGCCGCCAACTGGGCTTTTGCTTCGCTCAGTCGGGACTCTTGAGCATTAACTTCGGCTTGCATGACTTGCAGTGCATCGAGCAGGACGTCAAGTTCAGCTGACGCGGCATCGACCTTCTTGGCTTGCTCGGCCTTCTCAGCCTGCACCTCTTTGCGCTCTTTGCGGATGGATTCGATCTCTTCATTGGTTTGCGCATCCGAAGGAATGGCAGACACCCCAAGGATGACTAGCAGCAACGCTAGAAGAGCTGAACGGGCGGCCACAGCAGCTCGCCAGTTGGAGAATGTTGTTCGAATCGGTTTCATCGCTTCACACAAGACTAGTTGGATCTTGGCCGCTACAACCGGTCATGGACTAGGTCGAACACCATGGGTGACCCCATCACTACGGCTACAAATCGCTTGAGTAGGCCAAATTCTGGCCTATTTCGCCCTCCGAAGACTTGATCAGCCCCGGTAGCGGTTGGTTATTGGTACTCGCCGATCTCGACCAAATGCCTTTGAACTGATGCGAATTCCGGGGGGACTTTGGCGCCGCTTATATTCAGCAATATCGACAAGCCGGACAATTCGTCGAACGATGGCCTCATCATGGCCGGCCTCAATCAGCTCCGTTGCCGTCAGGTCCTGCTCGACATAACCCTGCAAGATTGCATCCAGAACTGGGTAGGGCGGCAGGCTTTGGTCATCTCGCTGGTCGGGTCGAAGTTCGGCTGATGGGGGCTTGGTGATGACGTGGTTGGGAATGATTTCCTTGCCCGCTGACTCATTGCGCCAGCGGCACAGGTCATACACATCGGTCTTCCACACGTCCTTGATGACGGCGAAACCACCGGCAGTGTCGCCGTACAAGGTTGAGTAGCCGACCGAGACCTCACTCTTGTTGCCGGTAGTCAGGATCATCCAGCCGAGCTTGTTGGATAGGGCCATCATCAAGACACCTCGAATTCGAGATTGCAAGTTCTCTTCGGTGGTGTCGGCCTCTCGGCCTTCGAATGAGGGTTCCAGCATGTCCAACAAGCCTTGGTGAGCGGGCTCGATGGCAATAGTTCGATGCTCAACTCCAAGATTCTCACACAGCTTCACCGCGTCGCTGACCGAGTGGTCGCTGGAATAGCGACTGGGCATGAGCACGGCGTGCACCTTGTCCGCACCAACTGCCTCCACCGCGAGAGCAACCACGATGGTGGAGTCAATCCCGCCAGAAAGGGCGACGCCAACTTCACTGAATCCGTTCTTGCGCACATAGTCACGAGTACCGACGACCAGTGCCTTCCACGCTTCGGCCCGTAAGTCCAACAACTCGTGGATCTCACCCATTACCTTTGGACCGTCGATTGGTTCGGCCTCAGTTAGTTCCTTGACTGGAAGGGCTGGGGTTGGAGCCAGCTGCCCTCGTGGGTCGAGCCTGCGTTTGCGATAGGTGGGTTTGACGTCAAGGTCAAGAACCATGATGTGCTGGTCAAACTGTGGTGAGCGGGCCAGGAGCTGACCTTCGTGATCGAATACGACCGAGCCACCGTCGAACAGCAATTCGTCTTGTCCACCGACCTGATTGACATAGACAATGGCGCAAGAATTGTCGACTGATCGGGAGCTGACCAATACTTCTCGGGCGATGGACTTGCCAACCTGGTACGGGCTCCCGTTGGGGACCATGACGACTTCGGCACCGCCAGCGGCCAGGTCAAGAAGTGGGCCGGTTGGGCTCCAAATGTCTTCACAAATTGCGAGCCCGATCTTGACACCCTTGATCTCGACGAGTTCGAGGGGCTCGGTTCCACTGGTGAAGTAGCGACGTTCATCAAAGACGGCATAGTTGGGCAGGAGACGCTTGTTGTAGGTCAGCTCGACCCGACCGTCACGGCACAGAACGGCCTGGTTAAACAGGTCCCGGTCACCGGCGACGGTGCCAATGACCACCGCTGTTGATCCTGACCGAGCTGCCACCTTGGCCACGGCTTCTTGACAGTCCTCGACAAAGCCTGGCTTGAGCACCAGGTCCTCGGGCGGATAGCCACAAACCGTCAATTCAGGAAAGACCGCCACGTCGACATCCTGAGACTCAAGCTCTTCCAGGACATCGAAGATCATGGCCACATTGCCATCGATATCACCAAGCACGGGGTTGATCTGGCAGGTAGCAACTCGCAGTCGACGCATCTTGACATTCTAGAACCGGTCGAGCGAAGACCAGCCGACACCGGCCAGCCGACCGCATGACGCGTGAACGCCGCGACCAGGCCAGTCGCGGCGTTCACTCTGTTACTTGACTATTGGAGCGACCTGCTAGGCGTCAGGACCACCGAACCCGCCGGCCCGACCAGACCCGCCAGGACCACCCCTGTGGTTCCCATGCTCACCCGGTGTGCGGTTCACCATGTCGGAGATTCGCTCTTCAATGCGGTCTTCGATCTGGGCCAACCGCTCGTCGGCAATCTGACCGTCTTCGGCCGCTGCAGCCAGATGTTCTTGAGCATCAGCAATCAGGGCATCAACCAATGCGTCCTCGGAGATACCGGCAGCTGCCGCCGTCTCGGCCAAGGTTTGACCTGCTTCACGTCCGGCCTTCAGTTCGTCTTCTTCGAGACCAAGCTCGGTCAAGGTTTCAATCAAGGCTTCGCGGTTTGGGCCTCGACGACCTTGACCTGGGCCGCCATCGCCAGGTCGACCTTCGTGAACGGTGTTGATTCTCTCCGAGATCTTGGCCGACATCTCACTCTGGATCTCGGCGGCCTTCTCCTGGTCGATCTTGCCGTCAGCTACTGCTTGGGCCAGATGATCACTGGCGCTCTGCTCAAGAGCTGCCTGCAGATCGGCCTCAGAGATTCCGGCCGCAGCCGCAGTCTCGACCAGGGTCTGCCCGGCCTCGTGCCCGGCCTTGAGATCGTCGACCGTCAGGCCGAGCTCTTCAAGAGCTTCTTTGCCGAAGCCTCCTCGTCGGTGCTGGCCTGGCCGACCCTGTCGTCCTTCTCGCTCGGGCTTCTCGTTATCACTATCAATATTGCCGCCGTTGTTGGAGTCGGGGGCGGGCACGGTCGTTGGGTCGCCGCCATCCTCAGTCGAACCATCGGACTGTGCGCCAGAAAGACTGATCGGGCTGAAGATGGCTCCGAGAACCATGCCGCCGCTGATCAGTGAGGTGGGGATGATGTACTTGAACTTGCTCATGATTGGCTATCGCCTTCTGTTTGGGGGATGCCTCTACTTTCGGCTCCGCCTATTAGGGCAATGTGATGAGTAGCTCAGGGCTTGAATAAGTCTGAGGGTCTTCGTACAGCTTTCTCTCAGCGGTCGAGACTCTGCTAAACCTGGGCCATGATCGTCACCATCGTCCGATTCCCTGCCAGCGCTCCCATCAGTTTGCACGAAGCTCGAACGAAGTTCGGAGCGAACGCTTCTTCGTACTTGGACGTACCTGGTCTTTTGTGGAAGGCCTACCTTCGCTCCGAGGACGGAACCAAGGTCGGGGGTGTCTATTGGTGGAGCGACCGAGCTAGCGCCGAAGCCATGTACAGCGACGAATGGTTAGCTGGACTGACCGAGAAGTACGGTGCCGGCCCACAGATCGAATGGTTCGACACACCAGTCGTCGTCGATACCCGAACCCAATCCATCCATGTCGAGGCCCCACCAGTTCCTTGGACGAACCAGATCACCAACATGCCACTCTAAAACGACCACTGGCGCCCACCCAACCCGGAAGCCAGAGGGACGCCAGCAGCATCAGAACTGAATTCTTAGTCGGCTAAGGCGGCGCAGACCGTGTTGGTCATCAGGGTGGCCAGCACGTATGGATCGGCATTGGCGTTAGGGCGACGGTCTTCGATGTAGCCCTTCTGATCCTTTGCTACCTGCCATGGGATGCGAATGGAAGCGCCACGATCGGACACCCCATAGCTGAACTGGTCAAAGCGCTGGGTCTCATGGGCACCGGTGAGGCGTTCTTCAATACCGGCGCCGTAGCCAGCGAGGTGCTCTGCAACCTTGCCTTCAGCTCCCAATGATTCACAAGCAGCGATGATGGGCTCGTAACCCTCGCGCATGGCCTTGGTGGAGAAGTTGGTGTGCATGCCAGCGCCGTTCCAGTCGCCCTTCATGGGCTTGGCTTCGATGCTGACTTCGACTGCGTGACCCTCGGCGAGGCGGAACAAGAGATACCGGGCCATCCACATGTGGTCCCCGACGGTAACCGTGTCGACCGGGCCAATCTGGAATTCCCACTGGCCGGGCATGACCTCGGCGTTGGTTCCAGAAATGGCGAGGCCCGCATCGATGCAGGCTTGGGTGTGCTGCTCGATGAGTTCACGGCCGTGGATCTTGATGTAGCCAACGCCGCAATAGTACGGACCCTGCGGAGCAGGGAATCCGTTGGCCGGGAAGCCAGCAGGCCAGCCGTTGTATGGGTTGAGCAAGGTGTATTCCTGCTCCAGGCCGAAGATTGGGGCCTGGTCGCCGTATTTCTCATAGGCGGCAACGGCGGCAGCTCGGGTGTTGGTCGGGTGAGGTGACAAGTCCTTGGTTAAGAGGGTCTCGCACAAGACCAGAATATTGTCGCCACCGCGCAGCGGGTCCGGACATTGGAAGACCGGGTTGAGCACAACGTCAGAGTTGTCGCCGGTTGCTTGCCCGGTGCTTGAGCCATCAAAGCCCCAGATGCTCGGGGTCTTGTCGTCGTCCAGGACACGCGTCTTCGAACGAACCTCAGGGGTTGGTTCGGTTCCGTCGATCCAGATGTATTCAGCCTGATATGCCACGTTGGTGTCTCCAACCGTTTCTGCACCCATTGGTGCGGTCCATGTCGAGATGACGTTTTGTGAAGTCATCACCGCTCAGCGTCGCCAACTGTCCTGCTAGCTGATCGCCTCGGTGCTATCACTCAATCGTCGGATCGACCAAGATCCACGCTCAGCGTGTTAATTGAGTGTGAACAGCTCTCAATCACTCGCTTCAAGGCGACGAACGCGTCTCGATCCTGCTATCACTCTTAGTGTGGAACGACAGAATGAATACGTCCTGCGGGCGGTTGAAGAACGTGGAGTCAAGCTGATTCGGCTCTGGTTCACCGATGTGCTCGGTCAACTGAAGTCGGTTGCTATCTCGCCAGTCGAGCTGGAAACAGCGTTCGAGGAGGGCATTCACTTCGATGGTTCATCCATTGATGGCTTCAGTCGTATCCAAGAATCTGACGTTTTGGCCCGACCCGATGCCAACACCTTTGAAACCCTGCCCTGGGCCGAAGATGGCTCAACCGGGCGTATGTTCTGCGATATCCGTCAGCACGACGACAGCCCCTTCGAGGGTGATCCTCGCTATGTGCTGCGCCGAAATCTGGCTAAGGCTCAAGATGCTGGCTTCTCCTTCTTTGTTGCTCCAGAGATGGAGTTCTTCTACTTCGGTGATGGTGACCCTTCCCATCCGCCGAAACTCCTGGACTCTGGTTCCTACTTTGACCTGACCACCAGTGATGTCGCCTCTGACCTTCGACGCCAGACCATCTCAGTGCTGGAATCCATGGGGATCCCGGTCGAATACTCCTTCCATGAGGACTCACCCTCCCAACACGAAATCGACCTGCGCTACACCGACGCCTTGTCCATGGCCGATCAGATCATGACCTTCCGACTCGTCGTTCGCGAACTCGCCCTAGAGCGTGGCCACTTCGCCAGCTTCATGCCAAAACCCATCTCGGGCATGCAGGGATCAGGAATGCACCTGCACCTTTCTTTGTTCGACGACAAGGGCAACGCCTTCCATGAGGAGGGGGCGGAGTATTCACTCAGCACCGTTGGCCGCCAGTTCATGGCCGGGCTCTTGCATCACGCCCGCGAAATCACTGCCGTAACCAACCAGCTGGTTAACTCCTACAAGCGATTGGTTATGGGGTACGAAGCGCCGGTCTGGGTCAGTTGGGCTCAGAACAATCGCTCAGCTCTGGTTCGAGTTCCAGTAACCAAGGCCGACAAAACCAGCTCGACCCGGATCGAGTTCCGCTCCCCCGACCCAAGCTGCAATCCTTACCTGGCCTTGTCGGTGATTCTGGCTGCCGGGATGAAGGGCATCAGCGAGGGGTATGAGTTACCAGCCGAACTCACCAAGAACCTCTTCGAGCACGAGCCCGCCGAACTCCGCAAGGCAGGCCTGCAACCTCTGCCAACCTCTCTAGCCGAAGCCTTGGACGAGATGGAGAAGTCCGAGCTGGTTCAAGAAGCCCTAGGTGAACACATCTTTGAGTGGTTCCTTCGCAATAAGCGAGCGGAATGGAAGAGCTACAAGGCTCACGTCAGCCAGTGGGAGATGGATCGCTATCTGCCTTCCTGGTAGGTAGACGAATTGCACCATGACGGAGTCATTTCTGATCTTCCCCGACCCAGCACCACCCGATATTGTCCGCCAACTGGACTTCGATGGGTATCAATGGCGCGCCGTGTCTGGCGCTGATCAGCTGGCTGAGAACGAACCGGACGGTGGCTGGACCGGGGCCATTGTCGACATCAGCAATGATGCCGACAAGGCATGGGCTCTGTGCCGCGAACTTCGCCGACGCGACGTTCCCGTAGAGCCGTTGTTGGTCTTGGCTTCGGGAAGCCAGCTTGATGACCTGGCAGAAGTCGACGAACTATTCGATGAGTTCATGGTCACCCCCTTCCATTCCAAGGAACTGGAGGCCCGAGTCCGACACCTGCTGTGGAAAGCCGGGCGCGGTGCTCGACCCGAGCTGGTGACCTATGGCGACCTGGTGCTCAATCTGGAGACCTATCAGGCTGTCCTCGGCAATCGTCCGCTGGACCTGACCTATATGGAATATGAGCTACTGCGATTCCTGGCTGCCCATCCCGGCAAGGTCTTTAGCCGCGAAGCCCTGCTCAGCCAGGTGTGGGGGTATGAGTACTACGGCGGCGCCCGCACCGTGGACGTGCACGTTCGCCGACTTCGTTCCAAGTTAGGCGAAGAACACGCCAGCCTGATCCAGACGGTACGTTCGGTTGGCTACAAGCTCGGCCAAGGCCGGTGGTAAGACCCAACATGAACCCACATACGAGTTATGTGACCTATCTACGCTCCATGGGGGCAACCGATGAGTTATTGGAGGAATATCAGGACGAGCTTGGCGCACTGGGGCTGGTCTTGGTTCTGCAACCGGGCAAGGCCACTCTGACAATCGCCGAACTGGCCGAGCAAAGTAGTCTCTCCCTAGCCGACGCACTCAATCTGCGTCTGACCATGGGTTTGCCAACACCTCAGCCAGATGAGCTGATCGCCAGTGCAAAGGATGTGCAGCTCTACACCACCTTGCGCGAAGTCGGCGACTTGTTCGGCTGGGAAACAATCGTTCGGCTGGCTCGCGTCATCGGCACCTCGGCTGCCACTGTTGCCGACGCGGCAACGTCAGCCTTCCTGGTCAATGTTGATGTGCCCTATCGAGATGAACTTGGTGATGAGCACGCAACGAGTCCCGAAATGTTGGCCCTGACCGGAGACTTCGTAGACCGTCTTTCGTATGGGTCTGACGTTGTCTTGCGTCATCACCTGGTTCGGGCTCGTCGCAAGAATGATGTATTTGTTGTGGATGGTTTCGAGCTCAGCCAGTCCACCATTGGCTTTGTCGACCTGGTCAATTCGACCGGAATCGCTCAAGACCTGGAGATCACCGAGCTTGGGCGGATGCTCATGACGTTTGAGAAATTGGCCAACAATATCGTCACTCAAAACGGGGGCCGGACCGTCAAGCTCATTGGCGATGAGGTCATGTTCTCGGTTGAAGACCCCGAGGCGGCCGTGCAAATCGGTGTTGAGATCACCAAGGCGGCATGTGACCATCCTGACCTGCCCGATGTGCGAGTTGGCATTGCTGCGGGAGAAGTGCTCGTTCGTGATGGAGATTTCTTTGGCCCGACCGTCAATTTGGCGGCACGCCTGGCCAGTGCGACGGAACCGAAAACGGTATTGGTCGATCAGGCCATCGCCGATGGCCTCAACCCCGATCTGGACATCGAGAAGACCATCGAGTTGGCCCTCGCCGGATTCGCCGATCCGGTGAGGGCTTCGATCATTCGCTGTAGATCTTGAGGTGTGTAGCTCTTGAGGCGATTGAGTTACTTCTCGTAGAGAGCTTGAATCTCCGCGTCAAAGGTTGAGAGGATGCCTCGACGCTTCAGCTTTGATGTTGGGGTGAGCAGTTCGGTGTCTGGCATCCATTCGTCACCAAGCACCTTGACCTTCTTGACCGCTTCGGCATTGTTGAACTTGGACATGGCCCCAGCCAAGCCTTCTTCAATTTCGGAGATTACCGTGGGATTGGCAGCCATGGCCGTCATGGTTGCAGCCTCACCCTCCAGGCCGTTTGCGGCGGCCCAAACTGCTGAGGCGTCCGGATCGAGCACCACCAGGGCAGCCACGAATGGCCGAGCCTCGCCAACAGCACAACACTGACCGACTAGCGGAATCATCTTCATGGCCGACTCGAGGTTGGCCGGGCTGATGTTCTTGCCACCAGCGGTGATGATCAGTTCCTTCTTGCGGTCAACAATCTTGAGGTAGCCGTCGTCATCAATCACACCAATGTCGCCGGTGTGGAAGTAGCCGTCTTCGTCCAGTGCTTCTGCGGTCTTGTCCGGGGCGTCCAGGTAGCCACCAAAGACACAACCGCCACGGGCCAGAACTTCGCCGTCTTCGGCAATTGTCAGTTCGACGCCTTCCGCCGCCATACCGACGTAGCCAGCCCGGGCTTTATGAGCCCAGCTCAGAATGGCTGTTGTTTCCGACAAGCCATAACCCTCAGAGAGCGGCACACCAATGGTGCGGAACCAGGTCAGAATCTCCGGCGGAATGGGAGCGGCACCAGTAATGCCAACCCGGCACTCATCCAATCCAATCAGGGGGCGAACCTGACTGAACGCTACGGCATCAAGGAACTCATAGGTCTCGATTTCTTCCTTGGTGGCGGTGCCCGCGTCCATCTTGGCCACGATTGGCATGGCGGCCTCAACAGCTTCGTTGAAGCTCTTGGCTTTCTCCGGGTCAGCAGCCAACGCTGCCTGCACCCCGGCGTAGAACTTCTCCCACACTCGGGGCACACCAATGAACAAGTTTGGCTTGACCTCACGGGCATACTCAGCCAGCTCGGCGGTGTTCGGGCAACAAACAACCTGGGTGGCAAGATCGACCAGGTAGTAGTGGCCAATCAGTCGTTCGAAGATGTGAGCCATTGGCAGGTACGAAAGGTGCCGCAAGCCAGCGAAAGACTCGATATCGGTTTGTGCCTTCATACTCTCGCTGATGGAAGCCAGTGTCCAGCACACGTTGTAGTGGCTGAGCATGACACCCTTTGGCGGGCCTGTTGTTCCCGAGGTGTAGATGATGGTGGCCAGATCCTCTGGCTGGGCGATGTTTACGGTCTCACTCAGGTCGGCTGGTTCTGCAGCTGCCAGATCGTCATAGCGGAGCACATCGCTGCCGCCGGCGCCAAGCACCGCCATGTGCTCGATGGTCGGGAGCTTGTCTTTGACCGCTTCGAACCGCTCCAAGAAATCATCTTCAATGATGGCCATCTTGGCGCCGCAATGATTGACCAGATAGTCGATCTGATCGGGGGCCGACGAGTTGTAGATCGAGACTGGAGTGGCCCCGACAAACAAGACGGCGATGTCCAGGGCATGGAACTCAGGACGGTTCTTGAGCATCATGACGACGCGGTCGCCGTGACCGATGCCCAAGTCTTTCAGTGACGTCACCAGGCGAGCGGTGACGTCGGCAAGCTTGCTCAGTGTCCAGCCCTGCCATTCACCAGAACTGTCTTTCCAGCGCAGAACCTCAATGTCGGCGTGTTCGGCCAAGGTCGACAGGAATAGCTGAGGGATGTTCTGACCGGCAACGCGGTCATCGAGCTCTTGGAAAGTAACCATGCCTCTAGTGTGCCTGATGACACAAGACTTCGCCAGACCAAGCTGGCACTAGTCGGCACGCGACCTTGGCCTAGGCTAGCTAGGGGAAGATTCCGCGCCGGTCATAGATGTCAGCCAAGCGCTCAAGAGCAACGGCATAGGCCGCTTCTCGGCGGGTGCAGTTCAGGCTCTTCTTGGTGACAACAACAGCGTCATGCGCGTCCCACACCAGGGTGCGAAGGCGCTTGTCCACTTCTTCTTCGCTCCAGTAGCTGGATGACTTGTTTTGCAGCCATTCGAAGTAGGACACGATCACGCCGCCGGCATTGGCGAGGATGTCCGGCACGATGGCGATGCCTCGTTCCGTCAACAGTTCTTCGGCTTCGGGTGTTGTTGGGCCATTGGCGGCCTCCACAATGAGGCGACAGGTCATGGTTTCTGCCCGCTCGAGGGTGATCTGATTTTCTAGAGCGGCGGGAACGAACACGTCAACGTCAGCCGAGAAGAGCTCTTCGGTATCGACGGCATTGGCACCAGGAAAACCATCGACTCCGCCTGTGTCAGCCACCCACACACCAAGCTCTTCAATGTCGATGCCATCATCATTGCGAATAGTCCCAGTGTGATCACCGATCACCTTGATAAGACAGCCATCTTTGTGAGCGAGACGGGAGAAGTGTCCACCCACGTTGCCGAACCCTTGCACCGAGATGGAGAGCGAGTCCAGACGTTCACCAACCTCACCACACCAGTGGCGGAGTGAATACAGGACTCCTTGGCCGGTTGCGGCGTTTCGACCGAGCGAGCCACCACAAGCCAGCGACTTGCCCGTGACGACACCCTTGACGGTCTGGCGGCTACCCGGCCCAGACAGGTTGGTATAGGTGTCCATGATCCAGTCCATCATCATGGCGTTGGTGCCAACATCAGGGGCTGGAATGTCGTGCTCTGGACCGATATTGGTACCCAGGGCGTGGGTGAAGCGACGAACGATTCGTTCCATCTCCGCATCGGAATAGTCCCGCGGGTTGATGGTGACACCACCCTTGGCTCCTCCAAAAGGAACACCAGCGAGCGCGCACTTGAACGTCATCCAAGCGGCCAACGCCTTGACCTCATCCAGGTCGACATCGGGGTGGAAACGAAGACCACCCTTGTACGGGCCGATGATGTTGTTGTGTTGGATGCGAAAGCCTCGGAAGACTTCCCACCGGCCGTCGTCCAGTTGGACCGGGAAGTTCACGATCACTTCATTCTTGGGGTGAGACAGTATCGAGCGGTGGGGCTCTGGCAGTCCCACCAGGTCGGCGGCACGATGGAACTGATCGACCGCGGTTTGGTGCAGACTGCGATGATCCTTCTTGACCACTGGTTTTGTCTTGGTTTTAGCAACCATGTGTTGTTGTCTCCTCGAACGGCGTCATTGACGTCGAGCAACATGTAAACGGGGGCAGTATCTGAAGTACGTGAGGCGGTTCAACCTCTGTCGGCGGAACCGTCTGCAAGGTTAGGACCTGGCGCTCAACAACACGTGCTTTCGACGTGGGAAACTAGCCTTCGCGGGGACCTATCACTTCGAGCCCACCGCAGTAGGGTCGCAGGACTTCCGGAACGACGATTGTTCCGTCGCTTTGCTGATGATTCTCAAAGATCGCCAGCAGGGTTCTGCCGATGGCGCAGGCCGTACCGTTGAGGGTGTGCAGCACCGTGGTTGCACCATCGTCCTTGACCCGTGTTCCCATCCGGCGAGCCGAATAGTCGGTGTAGTTTGAGCAGCTGGTGACTTCCCGATACTGCTGCTGTGAGGGGATCCAGGCTTCAATGTCGTATTTCTTGGCCGCGGCATTGCCGAGATCACCCGAGGCCACGGTGATCACCCGGTAGGGGATCTCCAGTTCGGTGAAGATCTCCTCTTCCAAGGTGCGCAGCAGTTCCAACTCATCCCATGCGGTATCGGGGTGTGAGTAGACAAACATTTCGACCTTGTCGAACTGGTGGACCCGGAACAGGCCAGCGGTGTCCTTGCCGTAGGTCCCGGCTTCTCGACGGAAGCAGCTTGAGTATCCGACGTAGCGCTTTGGCAACTCTGTGGCGTCCAGGCGCTCGCCCCGGTGGATTCCCGCCAGGCCGACTTCGGAGGTGCCGACCAGGAAGAGGCCGTCCTTTTCGAGCTCGTAAACCTGATCGCGGTCAGTGGGGAAGAATCCGGCATCGACCATCATGTCTTCACGAACCAGGACGGGGACCACGGCAGGAACGAAGTCGTGACCCATGAGCTTGTTCATGGTCCATTGGATGAGGGCGAACTGGAGGCGGACGGCGTCGCCGAAGATGTAGGCGAAGCGGCTGCCTGACATGCGTACGGCTCGTTCGGTGTCGACAAGGCCCAGGCTTTCGCCTAGCTCGGCGTGGTCCATTGGTCCGGCCGGGGTGCGTTCGCCAACTTCACGCTCGAGCCGGAAGTCTTCTTCACCACCAGTTGGTACCGATTCATGGGCCGGGTTGGGGACCTGGAGAGCAAGGTCGGTGACTGCTGTTTGGGCCGTCTGGAGTTCTTCCTCCATGGCACCGAGCTTGGCCTTGAGGGTGTTGGCCGCCTCAATCTTTGCTGGGCGATCCTCGGGGGTGGCCCGGCCGATTTCTTTGGAGACGCTGTTCTGCTCGGCTCGAAGGTTCTCGACCGCGGTGAGTACTTCACGCCGTTGGGCTTCGGTAGCCAGCAGGGCATCGATATCACTGGCTGAGGCACCCTTGCGGATTGCTCCGTCGCGATAGTCGGTGTCGTTGGCCAGCTTGCGTAGATCGATCACGCCAAAACATTACCCGCTCGCAAAGCGACTACTTGGCTATTTGTTGCACTCCAGAAGTTCGCTGTCGGCGTGGATGGTTTCCGCATTGCTCTTGAGCAGCTCACCAATGAGGGCCGCTGCTGCGGTGGTGCTCATCAAGAAGCCAACAGGAATGGCGATGAGGATGATGAATGTGATGATAATTGCGCCGATCATGGCCCCAGTGTGCCAGATCCTGTTCCGGATACTCAAGGTCGCCTACTCCGGCACCGAAAACCAATCCCATGATCGCGGCACAACTATCAGCAGAACACCAGTCTGGCTACGTAGTCGAGTACGAACTCTCCGGAGATGACGTCAGGTCAGCATGGAAGACCGTGCAGCGCTCCACGATTGCTTACCTGCTCGGGCCAGCACTGGTAATGACAGCCATATCTCTGCTGATACCAGCACTGTTCGTCTCTGGCTTGGTCTTCTTGGGATTCGTCGGTCTTCTGTATTGGGTAAATCCCCGAAATGTTAGAGGCGTCTTCCTCAAGGCGAAGGGACTCCAGCCGGACGAATCGCTACGAGTCCGGTTGAATCTCACCAGCAACGCTCTACTTTCCGAAGACAAGGCCATCATCACCCAGCAAGCCTGGCACCGGTTCGACAAGTTCCTGGAGAGTGACGACTGGTTCATCATCCTCACCGGCAAAGCAGAACTCATTTCCATTCCTCGCAGCCAGGTCAACCCAGAAGACGTGGACCAGGTCCGACAGCATCTCGTCGCCGCCGAAGTCAAGCAAAGGACTGGCATTTCCTGGGTCAAGCTAGCTCTGATCTCCGCCGGACTTCCCCTCCTGTTTGTCGCACCCGTGCTCTTGCTCGGAGGACTCATTCAGGCTGACACAGAGGGAGACCTCAATCGGCTGGCTCGCTTCTGTGAGCCAGATGAGATCGGCGTGGTCACCGAAACCGCCGATGGCAGCTTCTCTTTCTATTGCTCGTAGCCGGGCACCCAAGATTCCTAGGTTGATCGACGTTTGGAGCGCTAGCGAGAAACTCACATAGGGAGAAAGGCCCACTAGGGCTCTACCCCATATAGGCGGAGGCTTCGATCTCGACGACGGCGCCAAGGGGTAGTTGGGCTACGGCTACGGCGGAGCGAGCTGGGCGATGGTCACCGAACAGTTCGGTGTAGATGCCGTTCATGGCGGCGTAGTCATCCATGTCAACCAGGAAGACTGTGGTCTTGGTGACGTCGGACAGCGACGCGCCTTCGCTCTCCAGCACTCCGGCAAGGTTGGCCATGGCTTGACGCAGCTGGGCTTCAAAGCCATCAGCCAAGGCACCATCAGCAATGCCGATCTGACCAGACGTCACCAGCCAAGGACCGGCCTTGACGATGGGGGTATAGGGACCGACGGGCTTGCTCATGATTCTGCTCCTGCAGTTAGTTCGTATTGTGAAATGGGTAGAAGAGGCCGAAAAGTCGATAGTACGAAGACGAAGCGGATCACGCTAATCCGAGGTCGGCACCGTGTTGCCGGCTTCGAAAGCTTCGCCAGGAACCAGGGTTCCGATGGGCCAGTCCTGATGGAAGTCTGAAGCCTTCCAGCCAGCCGCCGCCACAGCAACAAAGACAGCATCCGAACCGTTCATCGGATCACGGTCATCGTCAATATCGATGTCGACCTCGATCGGCGGAGTGTCGATGGCACGCAGCACACCAAAGCTACGGATGGTGAGGTCTTGGGCAACACCATCGGCATCGACGGTGAGGGCTTCTGAGGTCAGCCATGACCAGGCCATGTGGGCCGCACCAATGCAGTAAGACCGCAGCACGATCTCGTCCAGCGGACGTCCACAGCGGACACGGACCTTGATGACGCCATCTTCGAGAGTCGCCTCGGCTGTTGCCCCATTGGGCGCCGTGATCGCCTGTGAGGAGCTGCCAGTCAGCGAGGCGGCGCCAGCCAGAAGGATGGCAGCTTCGGCCCAACCAGCGGCACGAATGGCGGCTGAGGTTTCTGGCCTGGCCACTTCCACCAGTTCAACAACAAGATTTGGGGCCACGGACTTGATGGCCTCTTCGATACCCGGACAGGCAACGACGCGGATAACTCCGCTGCCGTCGGCATTGATGCCAGCGGCAATGGGCGGACGCTTCGGTCCCCATAAGCACCGTGTCTTCGCGGGTTCCGAAAGCCAGCACCGTTTGGCCGTGCTCGTTGGCCAACTCTTGGGCCGCTTGTTGAACCGGTGAGTCTTGCTTGGCCCCGAACGCACCACCATTGCCGATGAGGGGCGAGGGCTCTCCACCTGGTTCACACCAGGACGCATCGGTTTCCAGAGCTGCTGGCTCAACCCAGGTTGTACGCAAGGTGAGGTCCCAATCACCGGGCGGAACCTCCAGGGGCCACGAGTGGTCAATGGTGGTCCGTCGACCTTGGGTCTTGCCTGCTGCCTTCTTCGCTCCTGGCAAGTTCTCAGCTACATGCCAATCCCCCACATCGTCACGAGCGGCCACCAGTGCACCCTTGGGAACGGTGTCGGAGGAGAACTCTCCTCGGCCGAGGGCAATGTCTGAAGACACGGCCTGAGGTTCCCCACCCTCAAGTTCCGCCCGCTGGGAGGCAGCTTCCAAGTCTCGGCCGGTGAGGGGCTCTGAACCAAATGCATCCCATGCTTCGACCACGGTTTGCCAGCCTGTACAGCGACAGAGGTGAGCCAGTAGCGCTTGGCGCACCGCATCATGGTCATCTGCCTCAACGCCCTTGTTCTTTAGCGATTCCATTCGCATCACGATGCCGGGGGTGCAGAATCCGCACTGACTGCCGCCAGTTGAGCAGAAGGCTTCGCCCCATTGCTTGGACCGTTCTGGGTCAAGCCCATCAACAGTTGTGACCGAACGATTTCGGACCCGCTTGACTGGTGTCACGCAGGCGACCCGAGCCTGGCCATCGACCAGGACGGTGCAGCAGCCGCATTGGCCTTGCGGGCTACAGCCAGCTTTCGGACCCTGGAAACCCAGCTTGTATCGGAGCACACCCAAAAGGGTTGCTCCCATGTCGGGAACTGAAACCGACTTGCCGTCGACTTCGAATGAGATAACCCGCTCTACATCAGCCACCTCGTGAGGATACGGTCGCCGCTGTGCAATCAATGCCCTTCCCACCGCTCAAGCGACAACACGCGTCCTCCGGGCTCAATCGCCGCTCGTTCCTCATCGGTACCGGCCTCTTTGGGGCTGGGGCCGCTCTATCGCTGGCAGGTTGTGGACGGTTCGGCGAGCCCGCTGCTCCCCCTCCCCAACTGGTGGCCTTGTTCAGTACCGATCATGTGATTGCCGCCGGCCAACTTCAGCGCCTCCCCTTTGGGCTGGTGGATCAAGGACAGCCCCTCATTGGCGAGGCGGCTGACGTCAGAGTTGAGGTTCAATTTGAGGGTGTGGTGATTGACGACCTGGACGTACCAAGTCGGATTGTGACCCATGATCACCCCGAAGGCAACGCCAATACCGAGCACGAACATGCCGACATTCTTCGCTACTTCGCTGTTCGTACGACACTGCCGGAGCCGGGCATATATGACCTGATCGTCGAGGTCGATGGCTACAAGATCAGCCTGCCTGTGCAAGCGTTTGCCCCTGAGGATGTCCAAGTTCTGTTACCCGGACAACTCATGCCTGCTCTCGATACACCAACCTTCGATGAGCACCTGGGTGTCGATCCGCTTTGTACCCGCTTCCCCGACCCATGTCCCTTTCACCAGAAGACGTTGGCCGAGCTTCTGGAAGAGAAGCAGCCAATTGCCGTGCTCGTCTCCACTCCGGCCGTGTGCGCAACCGCCTACTGCGGACCGGTGCTGGAAGCGTTGATTGAGGTTGACCAGTCCTTCGCCGAGGTGGCCAAGGTCCATATTGAGGTGTACTCCAACGCCAGGGAAGTCAACTTCGATCTCAGTAACGAGGATCTACGCCTAGCTCCAGCCGTTGTTGAACTGGGCTTGGAGTTTGAGCCGTCACTCTTCCTGGTCAACAGCGATGGAATCATTGTGGAGCGAATCGACAATGTCTATGACCAGCTGGAGCTCGAGACTGCGCTCCGAACTCTGGACTAGCCTCGACCTTCCTGCCAGCAAAGCAACCTCAGCGGCGTCGAGACCTAGCTATCAAACTCAATCACGGTCATGACCCCGATATCCCCGGGAACCCATTCGCTGCCGTTCCACAGTTCCGGGGCGTAGTCACCGACGTCGTCCCACTTGCCATCAACGGTGACGATGGCGGCGTAGTCCTGACCGGTGCCATAGTCGCTGGGTTCGCCAGGCATCCACTTAGAAAAATTGACTGACTCGCCATTACTCCATCGAAAATCGCCCTCAACGACATGATCGGAGAAGGCGACCCACACGGCCCCATTGGTTCCGAAGGTGTTTCTGACAAACATGTTTTCTGCGTTGTCGCTGATGGTGACCAGGTGGCCGCCAGCGGCAATGGCTTCAGCCACGGCATCGGGCCAGCTCAGACCTACGGTTCCGGCAACGTAGATGTGACCGTTGTAGGCCACTCCTCCAGGAATCGATGTCGTCGTTGCCGCTTGTGTTGTCGTAGTGGTTGGGGCCGCCGTTGTGGTGGTCGTCGGTGTAGTCGTTGTGGTTGTTTGAGCGGCTGAAGACGTCGTAGATGCTTTGCTCGTCGTAGTCCTCCGCCTTGTTGTGGTCGAATTTGTTGCCGAGCTGGCGACTGTTGTCGTCGATGTCGGACTAGTCGCGGTTACACGAGTCGAACTCGTCGTGCTCTCAGGAGTCACGATCGGAGACTGCGTGGTGACGACAAGGTCGGGAGTCGTTGAAGTTGGCGCTTCGCCAACGATCGTGGTCGGAGCCTCGAAGGCCAGCTGTTCGGGCGGCTCAGAAGGAATGGTCACCATGGTGGCAACGGCGAGGGCCGCGCCAGTTACTGCAATGACTGGGGTGTGGGCCGCCGCTGCTCCAACCTGCCCAACGGGCAAATCATTGAGCCAGGCAAGTGGCCCAAATGTCCAACGACGACCAAGCGACACCGCCAAGAATGAGCGAACGACCTCCGGGTCAAACTGGGTTCCAGCACAACTGACCAGCTCGCTGCGGGCAGCCTCAGCCGACATTGGCTCCTTGTAGGAACGCTTGGAGGTGATGACGTCATAGGCGTCAGCAACCGCAGCAATTCGGCCAGCTAAGGAGATGTCCGTTCCTGCTCTCCCATTGGGATAGCCCTGGCCATCCCAACGCTCATGGTGATCCTCAGTAGCCGACAGCCATTCACCCAACCAGCCAGACAAGGGGTCCAGAAGTTCTACTCCGGCCGCCGGGTGACTCTGAAGGATGTCCCATTCTTCAGAGGTCAGCTTCTCTTCCTTGTTCAGGATCGCGCTGGGCACATGCAGCTTGCCAATGTCGTGAAGCAGCACACCCCAAGCCAGATGCAAACGATCCGAATCGCTCAGACCCATCTCTTCAGCAATGAGATCAGCATAAGCACGCACTCGCTCGGCGTGCCCCCTGGTCAACCGGTCGTGGCTACTCAGCAGGGAGACCAGTTCCAATGCAGTCGCCGCCGCTTCGTCGGGCGTGGTACCAAGTCCGGTGGAGCGAATCTCATCCAAGCGACGCTCAAGATTGCGCACACTGCCCGTCCGCAGCGCGACGCTGAACCGGGAGGGAGCCTGATCAGGGAATACCAAACTCATGTTGAGCAAGGTGGCCAGGGGAAGGAATCGACGAGTCGTACGCTCTACCAAGATCGAAGCAGCAGCACCGACGGGAGCCGCCTGCAGGACCCACAGCCCTAGCCCGCTCCAGCCCGGGGGCCGGTACAGAAGCGGACCAACGAGTCGGATGGCCACTATCGAGGCGAGGAACGGAACCAGGAAAGCAAGAACACGAACGAGAGCGGCTAGGCCACGATGGGCGTGCCACGAACTCTTCTCTACTTCAATTGCCCCACTGGTCGGCCCAGACATACCTCATCAATATCGGCACATCAGGTCTCAAGATAAGTGAGCGATGTGTGATCAAGCCTGACCTGGATCTTGTTCTCAATCACTCCGGCTAGGAGAAGGATTCTCCACAGCCGCAGGTGCTTTTGGCGTTGGGGTTATCAATGGAGAATCCAGCCTGCTGAAGGCCATCCTTGTAATCCAGGGTGGCGCCAGTCAGAAGCTGTGCGCTGCTGGGATCAACAACGACCTTGACTCCCTCGCCGTACTCGGCAGAAAGGTCATCCTCGGCCCTATCGCCGTCGAAGAACATTTCATAGCTGTACCCCGAGCATCCGCCGGGGCGCACGGCAACCCGTAGTGCGAGCGACTCGTCGCCCTCATCGGCGAGCAGGTCTTTGACCTTGGTTGCAGCACTATCGGTAAGAGTAATCATTGGGTGGAACCTCCTGAAGGTCTACGAAGCCTACAACGCCGAATTGCCAACGGATAGTCCCAATACCGTAGAATATGTCCAGTGCCTGAGCAGCCTGGATCTGATCCGACCGTCACGTCAGAGGACATCATGTCCATCTTGCGCGGGGTCATCGACCCGGAATTGGGCTCCGACATCGTCGATCTCGGCATGGCCAAGGGCGCAACCGTCAATGGTGACGGGTTTGTCACCATCACCATTGCCTTGACCACCATGGGCTGCCCGTTGCGGGCTCAGATCGCCAAAGATGCCAAGGGCAGGATCAACTCCCTTCCCGGCGTCACGGGAGTCAAGATCAATTGGACTGAGTTGTCTGCTGATGAGAAGGCGGCAACCATGAGCCGCGCCCGGCTGAACGCGGCGAATGAATCCGGGCACACCATGATCCCGGCTGCTACCCGCGTTTTGGCCATCTCCTCAGGCAAGGGCGGTGTCGGCAAGTCATCGGTCACGGTCAATCTGGCCGTGGCATTAGCTTCATTGGGATATGCGGTCGGTATTCTGGACGCTGACATCTGGGGCTTTTCTGTACCAAGGATGCTTGGCATCGAAGGTCGACTGGATGCCACCAAGGTTGGTGAGCGAACGGTCATGACCCCTCATTCGGTCCCCATGGGCGAGGGCAGGATTGATGTTGTTTCCATGGGGTTTCTGGTAGAGGACGAAGAATCTGCCCTGCTGTGGCGGGGTCTGATGCTCAATCGAGCGGTTCAACACTTCTTGGAAGACGTCAATTGGGCCGACGACTTGGCCTACATCCTCATCGACATGCCACCGGGTACCGGTGACGTGGCGATGGGTATGGCTCGAATGTTGCCGCGGGCGGAAATGATTGTGGTCACCACACCCGCGACTGGGGCTCAGAAGGTTGCGGCGAGGGCAGTAAGCATGGCCCGCAAATCTCACCTTCGAGTAGCCGGAGTGATCGAAAACATGTCGGTCTTCATCAATGAGGCTGGCACCCGCTACGAACTTTTTGGATCTGGTGGTGGCGCCGAGCTTGCGGCCATGGCCGGTGTTGATCTGCTGGGCCAGATTCCTATTGAGGCCGATGTTTCTCTTGGCGGTGATGTTGGCCAGCCAGCCGCCCTGGGCGATAGCGAAGCGGCCAAAGTCTTCGCCGATATCGCCAATCAGATCGTGGAGGCGGTCTGTCCCCCCGTTGAGATGGCCAGTTGCTCGGCTCGACTCTTTGAGCTGATCGATGCCGCCTTCGATGAGGCTGACACGGCAGAGACTGCCGGAGATCTCTAGTCCGCAGTGGCGGGAACGGGCTTGTCCGCTCGCTTGATGGTCACGGTCTCACCCAGGAAACGAGACGCTGGGATCAGAACCTTACGCCCACTAACCGTTTCGATTTCAACCGCCGTTGGGTGAAGGTTGATCACGGTTCCGGCAATATCGTCCAAAGAGATTTCATCGCCACTCTCGACCATTCGCTTGACCGCCCGGGTCGAGGCGACCTGACTAGCTACGTCACGGCCACCGAGCCCGACGAGCAGGGTGAAGCTGGCAGCCAGCGCAAAGAAGATGGCGGCTACTCCAAGATTGACGACTGTGGTGTCAATGCCAAGCTGAGGAACGGCTATCAGTACAGCCAAGCTCAGGATGGTCGCCCGTGTGATGGCAACGGCTTGACGTTGCACCGTGCTGGAGGCACGGGCCAGGGCCTTTGATAGAGCGGCGGTAGCAAAGGCCGACAAGACATTGGCCCCAATGACAACAATGGCGGCCGACAACAGCTTGGGCAAGAAGGCAATAAGGTCCCGCGGCAGTTCGTCCAGCGCATCGGGGGCCATCCGCCCGAGAGCCACCAACAGTCCGGCAATGACACAGGTCCATAAACCCAGCGACGACAATGGCCCAGCGGCCTGCTGCAGGGGCTCGGGTCGCGTTGGTGAACCGAGCACGCTTGCGATCACACGCGACACCACCATGCCGATCAAGAATCCGGCGGCAATGGCTACGGCGACGACAATCCAGTCAGATGAACTCACCGCAGGCACGTTAGAGGAGATTGCATCATTCCTCCACCGGATCATCTATCAAAAAGAGTTTGGATGTTTCAAAGCCTGCGCCAAACAGGTCAGCCATATAGCCAAGAACCTGCCGGGAATCGAGTCTTTCGACCACCCTGGTTTCAATGGTTGCGGTCAAGTCAGCAGGTGGAGCCAGGACCTGGTGGAGTGAAGCCGCGATCGATCCATCTGGGTGCGCTTCGCTGATTCCTTCGAGATGCGAAGCGCAGCGCTCACACGTCGCCAGGTGAGCGTCGATGGCGGGAGCATGCTCATCATTGAGCCAGCTTTGCAGCTTACGTTTGGAGGGGTGACCGATCATTCCCACTCCTTCAGTGCTGTGCTCAGGCGACGTCGGGCCCGGAGCAAGCGTGTCTTAACCGTTGGCAGGGGCACATTAAGCACCCGAGAAATTTCGTCATAGGCCATGCCTTCGACTTCACGCAAGACCACGATGCTTCGTGACAAATCATCCAACAGGTCCAGGGCCCGCACGAAGGCTTGCATTGCTTCGTCGCCCTCGACCTTGCGTTCGACCGTCCGCTCAGAAACCACGGCTCGTTCGGGCAGATCGGCAGGGTCCATGACCATGGCGCGACGTGTTCGCAGGGTCGAAATTGCCGTGTTGTGAGCGATGCGCATGATCCAGCTTCGCAGGGAGGAGTCTCCACGAAACGTCGGCAGCGCTATCCAAGCCTTGACCATGGTGTCTTGGGCGACGTCTTCAGCCAGGGCCGAGTCCCGCACCACCGAGTACGCCAGGCGATACACGGCATCGGCGTGTTCGACCACCAGATTGTGCAGCTGTTCTGGGTCGCCCTGCTTTGCCTGACCATTGCCGTTCTGCTTGCCTTTTCCGCTCCCTGATCCGCTTCCTTGTCCATGGTCACCCGTGGCCAGACCGGTAGTGGGCGCGCCAGCTCCAGGCTCGATCGCCCAAAGCACCCGCACAAGGAGGCGGCGCCTGGGAACAAGGCGGTGGAGAAAACGCATGAGGTTCATCAGACGCATGAGACGGTAGAGGAGTCGCGCCCGATCTGCAGATTTTTCTGTATCTGGCGCTCGCTATCCGGGCTTTTCCTGTTCTCTGTCCGCGCCTTTCTTGTCCAAGAGATGGCTGGATCCGCCTCCCAAATTCCGCCGAAGATTCGATTAACCGGATATCTGCACCTATGGTTGCTAGTGGGCGACGACCTTTCCATCTCCTCCTATGAGCAGAAAAGCTGTTGCTCTCGAAACAAATCCAAGATTTCTCGCGACTATCGCCAATCGAGAGACGTCTCTCATCTCGTAACCGATGCCCGTGGAAGGGGCCAATACAAAATGAACATTGTTGCTATAGACCTGAAGTTTGGCGAAGCGCTCTCAAGTGCTGTCGACCAGCTCGTGAGTTTCGTACCCAAACTGGTTGTCTTCTTAGTCGTGCTGCTTGTTGGCAGTTTCGTAGCTAAGTGGATCCGCCGGATCGTTGTCTCGCTTCTCCGCAAGATCAACTTCGATTCCTACATTGACAAGGCTGGCCTTGGTAGCCACCTGGAGCGAGCAGGATTTGCCGACAGTGGCCGATTCATCGCACAGATCCTCTACTACCTGATCATGTTGCTTGTACTCAAGATGGCGCTCAGCGCTTTCGGAGACAATGCAATCAGTGACGCGCTGGACGACCTCGTCGGCTTCATCCCCAAGATGATCGTGGCCATTGTCATCATCATCATCACCGGACTGGTAGCCAACGCAGTAGGTGGCATGCTCCGCCCCGGGCTTTCCGAGGTCGCTGCTGGTGACACGGTCGCTCGTCTCGCCGTCGCCGCCATCTGGGTAGTCGGAATCTTCGCCGCCATCGATCAGATCGAATTCGCCGAAGACATTGTCGACACCCTCTTCACCGCCCTCGTCGGAAGCCTCTCCATGATCCTGGTGATCAAGTTCGGAGTCGGCGGGATCTGGGCAGCCAGAGACCACTTCTGGCCAGCCGCTTACGATCGCATCTCAGGCAAAGACTCCTCGGAGGTCTGAGAAGCAAGTACTCCTGGATCCCGCCTCGGCAGGAATCAGGACTCGGGACAGAGTTAGGTCGGGCGATCCGACTCTGTCCCACCCAAGTCTCGCTCACCGTAGCGAGGGTCCTGGTTTGGTCAATCCCTCCTCAAACCGGACCACTTTTCTGGAAACAACTAAGGTTGTGGCCAGTCGCCTGACCTGGAGTTCCCTCCCCAGGTCAGGCATCGAACACTCTCCGGCTATCCGGAAACAGTTTCCGACCAGGATCGGGAATGGAAGTGCGGGGCCGGTGGGCGATCCGGTCCTGCACTTTCGCCGTTTTAGAGTCTGTGTTCTAAGCCCCGCCAGACCTGGGGCTGGGTTACCGGGCCAGAAAGGCTGATTTACCGGGCCAGAAAGGCTTTGGCATCCTCGATGTACTGGCCATGTCCGGGAGCCACTGACTTCAGTCGGTAACTCTTCACCCGAGCCGGGAACCCTTCGGGCACCGAATCGACCATGAGGTCTCCGGGAATGAGCGAACGCTCCTGTTCCAGCACAAAGACGTACTGGCCAGAGTCGGCATCAATGTCAAAGGCAAATACTCGGAACTCGGTGGCATCAATCTTGTAGCCATCAACCAGCTCTTTGTCGGCACCCTTGAACCCTGCCGGAGCAATCAGCTCGGCACCTGTCAGCTTCTTCAACGCCAACGCTCCCGCGGCATTGGCATCGCAGGAATCAGTCATGATGATCCAGCGGATCCGGTCACCACCACAACCAGCGAGAACATCCAGATGCTCAGCATCTCCTGGTCCCGGGTCAATGATCACGATCTCATCAATACCAATCAGGTAGGTGTTAAGACCTGGATCTTCGCTGTCGCCTTCGCACTTGTTAGCGATACGCCGAACAAGAGGGCTAAGCGCCCTGGCAACACCAGGAGTAATTGGTGGTAGTGGAATCGGTTCTTCGATGATCATCAGAGTTTTCTCCTCCGCAGGCGGAGCTAGCCCAACTCGCGTTGGGCCGGTGGGTAGGCATCACGAGGAACCGAGTCGGCGTCGACAACAACACTGTCGACGTCAACCACTGATCGCCCGAAACGCTGGTAGGGCCGTATCCATGTCTGGATCCGGGATCGAACCGCCGGACGAGCAAGAGCCCGAATCGGTGGAACAAACAACAAGATGGCCAAAATGGCCGAAACAAAACCGGGGAGGACAAGGAGAAGGCAAGCGGCAAGGACAAGAGCCCTGTCTGCGATCTTGTCCGCAACCAATGAATCACCGTTAGCCACGCTGGAAATAGTCGAGCGGAAGAAGCCTGTGCCTTGCTTTCGCAAGACAATGACGCCGAAAACCGAGAGTGCGACGAGGAAGAAGGCAGTCGGAAGTGCACCGAAAACACTGGCGAGCTGAACCATCACGAACAGCTCAACCACCGTGATCACAAACAAGAAGACCGCTACCGGAGAGAACATCAGCAGCCCATTCTACCCGGCCCACCACTCTCCGAGACCGCACAACACGCGGGCAGGCTAGTTTGACCTCAACAGCACGTGCCCGCGACGCACCCACAATCTCTATCATCGGAGACAATGACACCGCCACCCGGCTCGAAAAAGCAGCCATCCGGCTCCAAAACACAGGCATCAAACACAAGTCGACCGCCCTCGGTCGACAAGCTTGCTCGCTCAATCTCCCATCTAGATCTTCCTCATCCACTTGCGGTCGAGGTCGCTCGCCAAGCAATCTCTGCTGATCAGATCAAGACCATTGAAGAACTTGGTCAGGCGCGACAACGGCAAATGCTGACACCAGTCATCAACGCAACCGGTGTCTTGCTGCATACAAATCTTGGTCGAGCACCCCTGTCAGCTCCAGCGACGGGATCACCCTCAGCGGCTCACGGGGCGTCAAATCTCGAACTCAGCTTGGCCGACGGCAAACGCGGCAGCCGTCAACAAGCGGTCGGCGATCTTCTTGCCAGTGCCACCGGCGCCGAGGCAGCCATGGTGGTCAACAACTGTGCTGGCGCGGTCCTGCTGGTTCTGGCTGCGCTGGCTTCTGGGCGCGGCGCTGCGGTCAGTCGTGGCGAGCTGGTCGAGATTGGTGGCGGCTTCCGAATACCAGATGTGATGAATCAGTCCGGAGCCAACCTCATCGAAGTTGGCACAACCAACCGCACCCGGGTCAGCGATTTTGAGCAAGCCGTCGCCAAGAGTGCCAACGACGTCGCCCTCATCATGCAGATCCACCAGTCCAACTATCAGATCGTTGGCTTCACCGAAGCAGCGCCATTAGCTGACCTCTGCCAACTTGGTGTTCCCGTTGTTGCCGATATTGGGTCTGGACTGCTGGACGCAGCGTGCCCCTGGCTGGACGGACCGCCCCCGGCATGGCTTGCTTCCGAACCTGCCGCCAAGCAGGCGTTGGAAGCCGGAGCCGGGCTTGTTCTTTTCAGTGGTGACAAGCTCTTTGGTGGACCCCAAGCTGGCATCATTGCCGGCAACGCGGACCTGGTTGCGGCTTGCTCCAAACATCCCCTGGCTCGTGCTCTTCGGCCGGGAAGCTTGGTGCTCACCACCCTGCAAGAAACCACGCTGGCCTATCTGGATCGAGCAGGCGAACAAATCCCTTTCTGGCAGATGGCCACCCATTCCCTGGATGACCTGACAGTCCGGGCGAGGTCCATCCTTGCTGATTCCGGAACTGGGCAGCGCGCCTCGATCATCGATACCGAAGCAGTACCCGGCGGCGGCACCCTGCCCGGAGTCAGCATTCCCAGTATCGGAATAGAATTCAACGGTGATCATGTTGATGCGCTTCGCGCCCAATTGCGTCCAATTATCGCCCGAGTCACCAGCCAGAAAACGACGGTCCTAGATCTGCGAACGATCGATCAACAAGATGATCGATACATCGCCGAAAGCCTCCAGCGTCTACTAGCAACTGACCAGCCACCGGCATGAGCGTTATCGCTACCGCAGGCCACGTCGATCACGGCAAGTCCACCCTGGTTCGGGCTCTGACCGGGACTGATCCGGACCGGTGGGCCGAAGAAAAAGAACGCGGCCTCACTATTGACTTGGGATTCGCCAACCTGGTCTTGAACTCCGGACAAGAGATCTCGCTCATCGACGTGCCCGGCCACATCCGTTTCCTGCGAAACATGTTGGCTGGTGTTGGCGCCGTTGACGGCTGCCTGTTCGTTGTTTCTGCGGTCGAAGGCTGGAAGCCCCAATCCGAAGAGCATCTACGAATCCTGCACCTATTGGGTATTTCCCACGGTGTGATTGCGCTAACCATGATGGATCAGGTCGATGAAGACCTGTTGGAATTGGCCCTGCTGGACGTTGAGGAACATGTGGAGGGCACCTTCTTAGAAGGCGCGGCCATCGTCCCGGTCTCGGCTCCAAACGGAACGGGGCTGGACGACCTGCGTGCGGCTATCGAATCGCTGATGGCCGACATTGGTGAAACCCCGGACCGGGATCAGCCTCGAATCTGGATCGACCGAGCCTTCGCCCCCTCGGGCGCGGGAACTGTTATCACCGGCACCTTGACCGGCGGATCGTTGGCAGTGGGTGACGAGGTCTTGGCCTTGCCCGGCGACCAGACAGCCAGAATCCGGAGCCTGCAAAGCCACCACCGTTCTGTTGAGCAGGTTGGTCCGGGAAACCGGGTCGCCGTCAACCTGACGGGGATCAATCATGGCGACCTGGCGCGCGGCCACGTCCTTGTTCGTCAGGGGCAGTGGCATCGCAGCCAGATGATCGACGCTGAACTGATGGTTCTGAGCAGCTTGAGCCACCCCGTCTCTCGCCGAGGCGCCTATGCCGCCTATCTGGGTTCGGGAGAGTTTCCGGTCAAGGTTCGGGTGTTAGGTCCGGACACTCTCAAGCCCGGCGACCAGGGAGCCATCCGTTTGCATTTCAAGGAGAAGGTTCCCGTGCTTCCCGGTGATCGTTTCATCTTGCGAGAACGTGGGCGAGACGAAACCATTGGCGGGGGCCAGCTCCTGGATATCGATCCCCGGGTGCGTGCAGCCAAGGCCAAGCCGGACCGATCAGTGGAACGAGTTATCGCCGAGCGCGGCTGGGTCCAGGTTGACGAGATTCTTCGGCTCACCGGAGAACGCTTGCAGCCCATGATTGGAAATTGGGTTGTCGATCCGGAGGTTCTTCAGGCCACGACCGACAAGATCCTGCGGCTGGTTGAAGAGGCTGGTCCACTTGGCCTGGAGCTGGCGTCACTCACCGACCAGGAACGAGGTCTGGCCGAGTCGCTGGAAGAAGTCGAAATCGAAGCAGGCCGAGCGACCATTGGTGAGCCGGATGACCCACTCGCCGATCACCCGTGGGTGACAGCGTTGGAGGCCGATCCATTCACCCCTCCAAGTGCTGAGGGAGTCGACCGATCCGAGGTTCGGGAACTCGTTCGTCGCGGCACCGTTGTTGAACAAGATGGTGTGTTCTTCGCCCAGTCGGCCCTGCTCAAGGCAGGCAAGATGCTGGCCGGACGATTTCAGAATCAGCCCGATGGTCTGACGGTGGCTGAAGTCCGAGACCTCCTGGGGACCACGCGAAAGTTCGTGTTGCCGCTACTCAATCACTTTGATCAGACCGGTCAGACGCGGCGCCGCGAAGACTTGCGAATTGCCGGCCCACGTTTACCTGATGCTGACTAGGGCCAGTGACCCAGCTGGCGAGCCAGCATCCGGGCCTAACTGAGCTAACAGAGCTAGGCGATGACGGCTGCGACTTCTCGGCGCTCGTTCTCTGTGAGTCCACCCCAGATGCCGTGTTGTTCCCGGATCCCGACGGCGTAGTCCAGGCACTCGTCCATCACCGAGCACGAGAGACAAATTTCTTTGGCTCTTGCCTCTCGGCGCCTCTTGTCCGTCCGTCGCTCAAGGCGCGACGGGGGGAAGAAGATGACCTGATTTGGTCCACGACAGGCCGCTGCTTGCTGCCACAGGTCGCTTACTTCTTGGATGCTCACCAGCACTCCTCCTAGTCCGTTAACGCAGACCTTAGGGCGGGTGTGACATATAACACAAGACCAATTTCCTAGGTCGTTTGGCCTAGCCGCGTTCGCGGTAGTCCTTGGCCCCTCCATCGACGGGTGCAACTTCGAGCAAAAGGCGGCTAATCCCAACCACTCGGAGGGTGTCTCCAGCCTTAGCTGGCGTGGCCCGATTAGTCAGCGCACGCCACGGAGTGCCATCGACCTGGACGGTTCCTTCGGGGTCGATATCGGTGGAAGCAACAGCTTCTGATCCGATCATCCACTTGCGGCCAATAGTTGGAGTCGAGAAACGGGTCCTGACCATCGAAGGCATGCCGGTGTAGATGTAAAGCATCATGCCAATCACTCCGAAACCGGCGGTCACCCACGACATACGAAGGCCGTCGTAGAGGAACCAGGTTCCGATCACGAACATGATCATCGACAACAACGAGTACAGGCGAGGGATATTGGTCTGGATGTCGACTGCGGCGGCAATGAAGGACAGCACGATCAAGGCCAGGGCCCATGGGCGGGTAGGTAACGCGGCGATGCCGTAGCAGCCAAGGACAAAGAGGAAGACGCCAATGACGCCTGCGACGCCGACGCCTGCGGTGTAGAGCTCGAAGATCAGGATGCCGAGGCCCAGAACCAAGAAGAGGTAGGCAACTTCGGGACTGGCCACGGTGTGGAAGAGCTGGCCGCTCAGAGGCAGGGTTACAAATTCGGTCGCCGTGAGGTTGACCACTCCTTCGCCGGTATCGGTGACCTCATAGCCATCCAGGTAGGCCATGAACGGGCGCAAGGTGGAGATATTGACGAGGGGGCCTTCGGAAATGCCGAGGGCGATGGCTTCTTCATCTCGAACCTTGAAGTTCAAGAGTCGCTCATAGCCATCAAAGCTGACCGGGAATTCTTCCTGGGAGAGCCGAGGTGTGCCAATGTCGCCGATCCACGAGCCTTGAGGCACGCCGATCAGATCGGCGGTAACCAAGAGTTCAGCAGTGCCGCCAAGGGCCGCTGATCCGGTTGGACCGACCCACATAGCAATTTGCAGGGGTGAGTCGCGCAGACGGGTGGCCAGATCGAGGAAGCGTTCGTCGTCCAGAATCGAGCCGTTGGAGTTGATTCGCAGCACCAGAGCAAGCAGGTCTTCGTCTTCGGCCCGGTCCAGTTCCTTGATCAGGTAGTCATACATGACGGGGTCAAGCAGTCCCGTGAGTTCAACAATGCGAACCTTATTGCCGGTTTCTTGAATGGCCGCGCTGTCGGCTTCGTCGGTGCTTTGTGCTGGATCAGCGGAGACCGGGCCGGAAAACACCATCATCAGTGCAGCAAACCCCAGGAGGGTTACCGCTAGTATTCGCGCCAGTGAATGCTGCCGATTTTCTGAATGCCGCTGACTTCTTTGCTGCATCTCGCGTCCTGATCGTGGCCGGTAAGGGGGGTGTTGGCAAGACAACGGTAGGGGCAACTCTTGGCATCGCGGCTGCCAGTGTTGGACTGAGGACTCAACTCATCGAACTTGACGGTCATTCCAGCCTTGGTTCGCCCTTTGGACTAGCCGAACTTCCCTATGAAGAGGTCGAGATCCAGCTAGCTGTCCGATTCGTTGTCTGGTTCGCTTGAGCGGCCGACGAATCACTCCTGACGATGCCCTTGTCGAATACTTGCGAGATCACGGTCTTAAGCGGATTGGAGGGACGGCTGGTCAAGACTGGAGCCATCGATGTCGTCTCGACTGCGGCGCCGGGCATTCATGACCTGTTGGCCCTAGGCAAGATTCGGGCATTGGAACAATCCGGTGATTCTGATCTGATCATTGTTGATGCTCCTGCCGCCGGTCATGCCCTGACCTTCTTACGCTCCCCTGCCGGTCTGGCCGATGCCGTCGGTGACGGTCCGATCCGAGAGCAGGCCGAGCAGGTTCTGGAGATGCTGGGCGACGATCGCCGCTGCCAGGTGATGTTGGTGACCCTTCCAGAAGAAACGCCGGTAAGTGAGGCCATTGAAACCGCGTACAGCTTGGAGGACGACGTTGGACTGAAGCTCGCGCCGATGGTGATGAACGGAATCTTGTCTCCCATCGACGGATTGGACAAAGCCTTGTCCGCCTTGCGAGGTCGGAGCAAGGAAGCCAAGGCATTGCGAGCGGCTGCCCGGTATCGCCTTACACGGAGCGAAGGACAAGTTGAGGAGCGCGAACGGTTGTCGGGTGAATTGCCGTTAGACCAGATTGGCCTGACCCAACTTCCGACGGCTCATCTGGACGAGGCCGACATCCAGATCTTGGCCGCCCAGTTCAACCAGCAGATCAACCAGCTCGTCGATGATGGTGTTCTTGGTGTTGGGGCTCAATCATGAGCAGAGCAGCTACACCCTCTTCTGCTGAGAGCCTGTCTGAGCTGATCCGATCTCGCTCCGTCATCGTGTGTTTGGGGCCTGGCGGTGTCGGCAAGACAACGACGGCGGCAGCCATCGCCATTGCTGGTGCCAAGCTCGGGCTGCGGGTTGCCGTGCTCACTGTCGATCCGGCCCGTCGATTGGCTGAAGCCATGGGTCTGACTCATTCACAGTCATCCTCGGAGGAGGATCTAGGCAACGAGGGAGGGTCGGGGGTTAGGAAAGGCCAGCGGCCTGGACAATGAGCCGCGCCTCATCGATGGTCCCTGGGACGGTGAACTTTGGGGAGTGATGCTGGATGTGCGAGCCACCTTTGACGGCTTGATTGCTGAGTACGCCGGATCGGACAAGCAGCGCGACGCCATCCTCAACAACCGCCTATACCAGAACCTAACTACCACTCTGACGGGCACCAATGAGTACATGGCAGCCGAGCGTCTACGCGCACTCCACTCCGATGAACGTTTCGATCTGGTGGTGCTGGACACGCCTCCCGCCCATCACGCCATTGACTTGTTGGATAGCCCGGGTCGATTAAGTCGCTTCGTCGATCATCGGGTCTACCGCACGGTGCTGTCCCCCAAGCCCGGGGTCTTTCGGGCAGTGACCTCAGCTGCCAACCTGGTAGTACGTGCTATCGGTCAGGTCGTCGGCAATACCTTGCTGGCCGACGCCATTGCCTTCTTCAACGATTTCCAAGGCATGGACCAGGGGTTCCGTGATCGGGCGGCGGAGATAGACGGCATTCTTCACTCCGATGAGACCGCCTATGTGTTGATCTCATCGCCTCGCTATCAGCCTTTACAGGCCAGCCGCTGGATTGTTGGACAGCTGGCAGAGCGGGATCGCTCCATCGCTGCGGTGGTCTTCAATCGCATGACACCGGCGTTCTGGCCGATAGCTGATGGGGCTCGATGGGAAGGGTCGGCCGATCCTTTGGAACAGAACCTGGCCGAGCTAATCCGTCTGCGTGGAGCAGAAGAAGAGTTGGTTGAAGCGGCACTTCCTGATCTGTTCCCAAGCGCTGAGTCTGTTCAGGATGCCGCATCTGTTCAGGCTGCTGGGGCGCGACAGATTCTGGTGGACGAACAATCCCGACCAGTCAACGATCTTGACGCCCTTGCAGGCTTGAGTAAATCGTTCCTGTAGTTATTGACTCTGTGGCTATTGACTCTGCACGGTCGACTTAGGACTCGGCCGGCTCGGCCAGGGCCTCTTCGGCCTCTTCCAAGGTTTCGGTGACAGGAACGATCCGGTCGAATCCGGTGGTGTGCAAAAGCCTGGTGAGTGGTGGCCGATTGCAGGCCACGACGACGGCACCTTCGGCTTCACGGGTGCGACGAATGCCACCGATGAGGGCACCAAGGCCCGCTGAGTCCATGAAGGGAACGTCCGAGAGGTCAATCAAGAGGCGCTTAGCATCAGCCAGACTGGCCAGCGATTCTCGAAATGCGCCGACGGTGTACGCGTCGAGTTCACCGGAAGGTCGGCACAGGGTGTAATTTTCGGTTTCTTCAACATGAATCTCGAGCACGAGCTTCGTCCCCTTTGAGGTACCTGAGACACCGTAGCAACTACAGAGCGAAGCTTGCTTTCGGGGTTCAGGAGAAGTCGGGTTGTCCACACAAATGAACCTACCGACCGCAGGATGCTAGCGCTGAAACGTGCGGTGTTGCCTTTTCGTTCCCCTCTCGTTCGCCTTTCGTTGCCGTTTCGTTCGCCTTTTGTTGTCCTCTCGTAGCTATCTCGTTGCGTTTGGTGTTCCCCAGAGCCGCAAAGACAGCTAGTCTTGCCGACGTGACTGTGGTACTCCTCGCAACTGATTCAGACGCTCTTTTCACCGAAGTCGATGGAATTTTGGCTGATGACGACACGTCGGTTTTCCGAGTTCGAGAAGGGGCCGCTGTCACCCGCGCCATTGTGGCCAAACGACCTGATCTGGTTCTTCTCGACCTGCAGATCGGCAATATGGGCGGTGTTGCCAGCTGCATCGCGATTCGCCAGGAAGAGGGCTTCGGCCGTTTGGACGAGCGGCCGGTTGCACTCTTGCTTGATCGAGATGTCGATTCCTTCATAGCTTCTGAAGCTGGGGCCGATGGCTGGTTGATCAAGCCAATCAACTCCTTGCGGTTGAAGCGAATGGCCAAGGTTCTGTTGAGCGGCGAGTCGTCTTTCGAGGGTCAATCAGTCGCAAGCTGAGGTAAGATCCGGGGGCTACAAACGGGTTGTGGCGCAGCTTGGCAGCGCGCCTCGTTCGGGACGAGGAGGTCGGGAGTTCAAATCTCCCCAACCCGACCATTGTGACGAAGGCCGCCATTGCCCCTTTCAGGCCGGCGGCTTTCGTCGTTTTCTGCCGCGCTCCTGCCCCTCTTTCCCTGAGCTTTGTCGCGGCGCCGACCCAGTAGTGGGTCGGTAGGGCCACAAAGCTCAGGATGACAGCCCCGGGCTCAACGAGTATCAGCCACTACTTCCGAGTCGGGACGCGACGATCGAGATCACCCAATCCCATTCGTTGGTGTACTGGCTCCAGGTGAAGCGTCCGACACTCCAACCCTGGCGGGAAAGCTCGGCGTCGCGTCGCCGGTCAATCTCGAATGCTTCGGAGTTCAGGTGATACGTGAGACTGTCGAGTTCGATGGCATAGCGGTGTTCGGGGTAAGCCAGGTCCACCTGAGCGAGGAAAGCACCCCGCTCGTCATGGATTCGCCATTCCATCTTGGGGCGGGGCATGCCCGAAGCGACCAGTTTGGTGGTGAAGTCCCGACTCCACTGGGAGAGAGGGATGGCGACATCATCGCTGCGTTCCATCAAGACACGGCGGATCTTCGCTGAGCCAGGGCGTCCAGAAGTGGCGAATCCCTCCATGGCCCTCTGGACTCGATCCCAAGTCGTGAGTTGAAGCCGCAGAGTCTGATCGATGAGTTCATGCAGTCTGCGGGCATCAACAAGTGGCGCCGAGGACGCCAGCCCGAGTTCGAGCGTTGCCGTTCGGATGCCCTGTCGTCTTGTAAGAGGCTGCTGATCGAGATTCTTGACACAACTGACTTTGACGAGGGCATTTCGACGTCGCTTGGGGCTGGCGACCTCTGGCCGTCGCGGTGGGTCAACGACTCCCCACAACGCGAGCGCTGACCGTCCCCAGGCCACGGCGTCGAGGCCCATGGTTGCGGCGGCGAGAAAGGCCATTGGGTCATTGGCGCTGTCGGCCAGCAGGAACGTGCTTCGTACTGGGCCGCGGAGCCACTGTCCTCGTCGCACGCGGCGCTCGATCTGAGCAACATTCATACCCAAGTTGAGTGCTTGACTGCGAAGGATTGCGCCATGCTGATCCCGCTTGGCGAGGTACTGGACCATCTGCCGGGGGTCTGACATTGGTTTGGAGGTTGACTTGCTTGTTGGAGATGGGTGGTTGCGTTTCGGATTCATCTGGCCAGCTATCAATAGGGTTCTGCTGGGAGAGAGCTCCGAAAGGGTCAGGGTATGGTCCAGCTATGACAGCGAGACTTAGCGCAGCCTTCGTGCCGCCTTGGTGCTGCCTGTTTTTGTCGCTACCCCGGCCGTCTCCTCCGAGCTTTGTGGCCTCGCCGACCCACTATTGGGTCGGCCCCGCGCCAAAGCTCATGGCGCCGGCGACTAGACGTGGCTGTTTGGGCGTAGGGGGTTCTTCCTATCGATCTGGGTATCGAGGGTGTCCTAGCGTTGAGTGATGGTGGGAAGTGGGACGAGAGTAGATTTTGATGTCCGGGCTGGTGGACCTGGTCAGGCTCAGGCTGCTAACTGGGTTAGAACCGGAAGCTGGAACGTGTTCTCTGGCGAATCCGTGATGCGGGTGGTAGCGTCGAGTTCCCGGGCCTTGCTCGGCTTCGGCGTTGTCTCGCCCAGAAACCACGATCGCCTCCCTTGTCTTGGAGGCGCAATCAACGAAGGTGCTGGATGCTGACGAACCGATCAAGACTGACGGGGCCGACGTGGGCCGTGTTGATGATGGCTGCGGCCGCCGCGTTAGCAGGTTGCACCGGAGGCTCCGACAAAGCCGCATCGATTCCAACCATTGAGCTGACGACCTCAACTACTGTTGCCACAACCTCCACTACCGAGCAAACCACAACCACCGAAGACCCCAACCTCGCCGAGATCATGGTCGCGCTAGAGGGATACTTTCTGTATCTGCCAACGAACGGAGTAGTGGCAGACAACTCGACGCTTGGCCAATTCGCTGCTGATCCAATTCTCACGCGAGTCGCCGACAACCTTGATTCTTGGTACTCCGACGGAATTCGCGTCACTGACACCACCTATGAAATACACATCGTTGATGTGACGATCGATGGCACTACGGCAACGGTGACAACTTGCAACTTGGACGGCGTGTCCACTGAGACTCCTGCCGGAGAGGAGTTTCTTCCAGCGGACAGGGTTCGTTACCTTCGACTGACAGAACTCCATCTGTTAGATCAAGGCTGGCGAGTTACTGAGAACGGGTTCAGCGGGGGCGATAGGATGACATGCGAGGCTTAGCTGGAGCAGCTCTGTGCGCAATCCTCTTGCTTTCGGGAAGCCCCGTCGCCCTAGCTGGCAGTGTGGACGGATCTGACCCGGAGGCGCCGCCGCCGAGCACGGAACGGGAGTACGAGGTGGACGTTGGTGTTGACTTCGATGGGTCCGGCACGTCTCCGAAGGGCAAGGACATCCTCAAAGGGTGTGCCATCGTGACCAATCTCAACCCCGAACAGCTTCTCGACTACCTCGGTGGCACGGGTCAAGACCTCATCAACTTCGACCCCGCCCACCTGCCCGAAGATACCTTCTACCATTTCATCGCCTGCCCTGTCGCCAAGTTCGGCAATCACAATTGGATCGTCTGGGAAGTCACCGACCCCGTCCCCAGGGAAGTCCTCGATGCCGTAGCCCTGGCCGCCTACAACTCCGCCGTCGTCCCCCTCCCATCCCCGCAAACCTCCCCAGATGGCACCCGTGACATCCCCCTCATCACCCAACTCGAGACCTGGTACTGGACCGACCCGACACTCTGGCAACCCGACTCCGTCACCGCTTCCATCCCCGAATTCGGTATCTCCGTCACCGCAACCGTCACACCAACCACCTCCTGGTGGAACCCCGGCGACGGCTCAGCCCCGATCGTCTGTGAAGCGGGCGACGCCTGGACGCCAGGAGCCAACGATGACGACGCTCCATGTAGTTACACCTACAACTCAACCACCCAACACGACGGGGTCAGCGAGCCCTACAAGCTCACCACCACCATCGAGTGGGTCGTGACTTACAGCTGCGTTCCGGTGAACAACTGCCCCGGACCACCCGACGTACCCGGCGCCATCATCACCGAAATCACTCGAGACATCTGGGTCACCGAGATCAAAGGCCTCATCACTCGCTAGGCCGAACCCTCTGACCACCTCAAGCCACGCGAGCACAGCCATACCCGTCCGTCGATGAGTTTGTCCCGATAGATAATGGAGTTTGCGACCCACTATTGGGTCGCGAAGTCCATTACGTTCGGCGGCCAGCGTTGACCAATAGCGGTTAGCCCGAAATGGCGGTCAGGCCGATGCTCGCTCGGCCCGGGGCGGAGTTGACATTAGGTAGCCGAGCATCTTGGTTGTCGCCGAAGCCACTGGACGAATGGCCAACGGATCAGCAAGCGGCGGGACCACCAGCTTCAGTTCTCGGCGAACCCAGGCAGGCAAGCTGGTGATCGCCCCGGCAGCTAGCGAGGCGTAGGTCCCCTTCGTCCACCAGGGCAGCGGAGGCGAGCTCAAGAAACGAACCGTCTCCAGCGCATCGTCGGTTGCTTCGCATTCCGAGCGGAAGTCGGCCAGGCACTCGGCCAAGGCATTCGCCGATTCGGGTGGAGCCTCCGATCCGAGTCTGCAGGCAACCTCGGCCATCTCAGCTACATACCGGTCGCGGTCGGCATCTCGCAATTTGCCGATGCCATACCGGTCAAAGGCGCTCAGAAAGCTGTCGATCTCAGCCACGTGTACCCACAGCAGAAGATGGGGATCGTTAGCCGAATACGCCCTTCCGTCGGGAGCAGTTCCGACCACACGTTCATGCACTCGGCGCACAATGGCAATGGATTCCTCCGCCGACGCGGTCGATCCGTAGGTGGTGGCTCCGACGAATCGGCTGGTCCGATTGAGCCTGCCCCACGGGTCGCTCTTGTAGTCAGAATGCTGGGCAATGCCGGCCATGGCCAGGGGGTGCATGGTTTGCAGCAAGAGCGATCGCAGGCCACCAATCAGCATGGACGGGTCGCGGTGGATTCGCCAGGCCACACTGCTCGGTCCGAACAAGCCGGGGTCTGAGTCATTGGCGAGTTCCGAAACGGTCAGCTGCTGATCCCCGATGATGCCCTTGCGAATTTGGGCGCCACCGCGAGCCCGCAGACCGTCAGCCAGACCACCGACACCATTAAGGAGGCTGCCGATGCCACTAGTTGCACCGCCAACAAGGTCATTGGCAATGGTTGAGGGAGTAGCAGTCATAGTCACGACTGTAGAAGACGAAGCCGTTTGAGGGAAAGCGCGGACGGGGAGTCCTAGCTTTTCAGGGCATCGAGGACGGCTGACCCTCGGGGTGAGATGTTGTAACCGACTCGCTGGCTTTGGGTGAGCCCAAGTCCCTTGAGCTTGCGTACGTCAAGCTTGAACGGCTTGGTCTCTCGTCCAAATCCTTCAGCCAGGTCGGGGGCTCGAACAGCAGGCTGGTCATGGATGACCTGGAGCACGGCCTGGGTCCAGGCGCCATGGCTGGACCTGGCATCGAGCCGAGCAAGTCGTTTGAGGATGTCGACAAGTTCGTCTTCAGTCGGAAGAGTGATAGCCAGTTCGGTCCGTGGGTCGGGTCCGGCCAGGTGGAAGCGGACCCGGTAGAGGGTGGTGTCGTCGGTGGCTTCGCCCAGTTGCTCCAGAGCGTCGGTGGCAGAGTTGCGACCGGCCTTGCTGGCATCAGCATCGGTGATTTCGCCTTCGGTGATGACGTCGCAGGCGTCAACCTCGAGCATCCCGGCAGTACTGCGGTATTGGTTGCCGACGATGACCTGGCAGCGTTTCCAACGGCGGAAGGTCACGGTAATCGAGCCGTCAGCCAGTCCGTCCCACGCGTCTTTGGTAAATCTCACTCGTAGCCCTCCACTCGGCTTGGATGTCTCAGAGATTATTCAATCACCGGGAACCAGATAGACGGCGCGTAACGTCAGATCACTATGCGACAGCTTTCTATCCCCTTCCTCGCCCTTGGCCTGGTGGCCGTGACACTGGCGGGTTGCGGCAGTGAGTCGGCCGTCCCGGCGCCGGATCCGATTGAGGCCGCTGTTGACCGAGCGGTCGTCGATCCTGGCGCGCCAGCTGATGAATGGGTTGCTGGCATCAACCAGGCCGGATGGGATTTTCATCGCACGTTGGACGGCAACGCCGTGTCCAGCCCTGTCAGCCTTGGCGCCGCATTCAGCTTGCTACGAGCGGGAGCTTCAGAACCAACCGACGCCACCCTGGACAACATCTTCGGCTTCCCACTTGGAGACGGTGCCCACACCGGCGCCAACTCTGTCTTGAGCAATCTGGCGTCCGCTACCGACGGCAGCACCACCCTCGACATCAACAATCAGCTCTTTGTCCGCTCCGACCCGTTGCAACCCTTCGTCGATACTGCAGCTTCCCACTATGGCGCAGCCCTCGTGCCCATGTCCGAGGACAATGCTCAAGCTGCTAGCGAAATCAACAGTTGGACCAACGACAAGACCCGTGGCCTGGTCCCCAAGATCGTCGAGGAATCCACACTCACCGACAGCACCAAACTGGTCATCGTCAACACCGTCTACTTGGATGCCAAGTGGCAGTACCCGTTCGAAGCCAGTTATACCCGGCCATCCACTTTCCACCTCGATGAATCGTCCGAGGTTCAAACCGACTTCATGTTCACGGAAGAACCGCTCTTTCTTCGCTACGTCGAACTCTCTGACAGCGTCGCTGTTGAGCTGCCGTACCAAGATGGCGACCTGGCGATGTGGCTGATCGTCCCCACCGAGATCAACGGCCTTGAGGCGGTCGAATCCGAGCTGGACGCCGCCGCCATCGCTGACTTTGATGACGCTGCATTCGAAGGCATGGTGATGCTGTCCATGCCGAAGTGGGAGTTCGCCTTGCCACCAACAGACCTGCTGGAGACCTGGCTGTGTCCTGCCGGGCTGTGCACTGGAGCACCCTTGGCCGAGATCACCCCTGCCCTGCAACTCCAGTTTGCTCTGCATGGCGCCAAGATCATTGTGGATGAAGAAGGCACCGAAGCTGGGGCGGCTACCGCCATTGGTGGTGACGAGAGCGGACCGCCACCACCTGATGTGATCATCGATGCCGACCATCCGTTCACCTACGTCATCACCCACGAACCGACCGGGGCCATTGTCTTTGTCGGCCGAGTCACCGATCCGACCAAGAGTTAGCTACCCACCAGGGCTTGACTCTCCAGAAGTGGAGAAGCGGACAAACCGGTCATTGGTAAGTTCCTCCCCGACACTCCACCGATAGGCGGCAAGGGGCCCACCCTTTCCGGCGCTGTAGTCAACACAAACCGTTGAGTCCGCGGTCTTCGTCGGAGTCTCGTCTTTTGGCATCCAATAGTGGCCATAGAAGACCGGTATGTCATCGACATAGGGAGCAACCGGTCGATCAATGGGTTCATTAGAAAGCAGCGGATAAGGGGCACCATCAATGGTCGTTGTTCCCGGCGGTATGTAGGCAAGATCAGCAAGTGATTTCGCGTCACTGGACCACCAATTCATCCGTGCGGCACTCCGGTGTTCCCCACCCTTGTCCAGATAGAGAACCTCAAGATCAAGCTCTGGCCCCTTGAGAAGATGTTCGATGGCACCCCATTCCCGGGTTCCTTTCTGAATGGCCAGATAGACCAGATCGTCGGTCAGGGAATTCGTGGCAGTCACCTGATCGGACAGCCCTTCCATCGCCGCCGGATCCCAGCAGGCATGAACGACTCGAAGAACATCAAGGTCAAGCCATAGCGGGAGCGTCATGAACCAGTCGGTCCACGTCGTGTGGTCGTCGCTACCAAACACAATCTCGGAGAGAAACGCCTCGTGTTGTCGATTCTTGCCTGGCGTGTGAGGCCGAAGGAACGCACCTGGCTTGTCCGGATCGGGTGTTGCGTAGGCGATGGCATTGAACTCGTGGTTACCGGAAACGATCAGGGCCGAACCAGCATCAACCATGTCTTTGGCTGCCCGGAGGGTTCTCACCTGGTTCGGCCCTCTATCGATGAGGTCGCCGACGAAGATCACTCGCCGGTTCGGATGACCCCAATATCCGCGTTCTCGGTCATACCCCATCTGTTGGAGAAGCCCGTCAAGTAGGCCCGCTTGACCGTGCACATCACCGATTACGTCATAGCCCTCTTCTGTGTTGATCCGGTTCCTCAATTGCTGTCGTGCTCCTGTCCAAGCCTCGATTCGGCCGCCAGGCCAAGCCACCGGTAGCGTTCCATGGGTGTTCACTGTAAGCGCAATCGTCGTTGGGCTTGTTGCTGCCTTTATCGTTGGCTTCTCCAAGACGGCGCTTCCTGGGGCAGCACTGATTGCCATTCCCATGCTGGCTACGGTGCTGGAAGGCCGATTGCTACCGGGAGGGTCGCTGCCGATATTGATGGCCGGTGACTTGTTCGCCGTGACCTGGTATCACAAGCACGCCCGCTGGGATCTACTGAAGCCATTGTCGGTCTGGGTGGCTGGCGGCTTTGCAATGGGGATCACCTTCTTCATTGTGGTTGGCTCGGCCAATCGAGCATTGGAGATCGCCATTGGGTTGATTGTCTTGATGATGGTTGGCCTTCAGATCGCCAAAATGCTGCGCAGCACTCCAGCAGAAGACAGCCACCCGCCAGTCTCGGGCTACGGAATTGCTGGCGGGTTCACCACCTTTGTTTCCAACGCGGCTGGGCCGGTCATCAATACCTACCTGGCCAGCCTGCGCTTGCCCAAGGAAGAGATGGTTGGTACGTCCGCCATCTTCTACTTTGCAGTCAATATCTCCAAGATCCCCTTCTATCTAGCTTTGGGTGAGTGGACTGACGGTGGCCGGTTCTTCACCTGGGACAGCCTCAAGTACGACGCACTGATCGTGCCCGGAGTCTTTGTTGGGGTGGCCATTGGTCGGCGGGTGTTCACCTTGATTCCCCAGAAGACCTTCCTGCTAGTGGTTCTGTTGCTGTCAGGAATCGGAGCCCTCAAGCTGTTGATCTGAATCACCGGCCGAGGTCGCGTCGGCCGAGTGCGTGGAAGGCCACGATCAAGTCTGTCCATCAGCGGTCGATACAACAAGAATGGGGGACAGCACTCACCGGCTCCACGATGGAGTCCTACGCAACGGACACAGCGCCACCTTGCCCTGCCGCTCGTGTGGTGGATCGATGCGTTTCGACATCAAGAACCAAGAGATGTCATGCGTTCTTTGCGGTCGGAGTTCCGAAATCGAAGCTCGCCCCGATTCCGATGGACGACTGCTTTCTACTCAAGACTTTGCCCAACCAGCACCGGCGTGGACCTCTCGAGGCACAAAGTCAACGAAGCACGTTGAAGAATCATCTTCGCCCGCTCCCACGCCCGACCAAGAGGGCAAGGAGTTTGTTTGCCGGAACTGCGGAGCACCGCAAGCTTTCGTCGAATCTCGAACGAGTACCGATTGCACCTTCTGCGCCACCCCCACCCAACGGGCCGATGTTCATGACACGGAGACCTCAGAAATCGATGGCCTCATACCGTTCGCGCTCGACGAGGAATCGGCCGTACAAGCCGTTGGCCAATGGGCCAGTCAGCAGCGTTTCGCTCCCGACTCGTTCCGGTCTGACCTTGAGGTGATTTCGGCCAGGAGCGTCTACCAGGCGCACTTCAGTTTCGGCATCTCCTGTACCACCCGCTACACCGGAAAACGGGGCGACAAGGTCCGAGAGATCGGCAACGACAAGTCCATCCAGTGGAGCTCAGTAGGAGGATCCTTCCCAATAGGTTTCGACAACGTGATGGTTGCTGGCAATGACGGGCTCGACCGCTCAATCTTGGAAGAACTTGGCTCCTGGCCCGTCAACTCCGTCCAAGGTTTTGACCGCCGCTTGCTTGCTGGTCACGCTTCACACACTTTTGACCGAGGTCCGAAGGACTGCCTTGCGGATGCGCGCCGGCTGATCGACTCCGATATTGAGCAAGTGGTCGAATCCCAGATCGGCGGGGATTATCAGAAGGTCACAAATCGGTCGACCATCATTGAGAGAGTCGAATTGCGGCGTCTTCTGCTGCCCATCTGGTTGATCGTGGTTCGCCATGAGGGAAGCGACTTCGAGATCGGGGTGAATGGGGCAACCGGGGCCGTGCATGGCAAGCGGCCTTTCAGCCGTGTCAATATCGCCCTCAATGTCCTGCTCGCGATACTGGTCTTGGCAATCCTTGGCGGGACGACCTTCTTCGCCTTGACCTAGAACTGACGCCGACAGAACGTGTCGTTGCACTCGTACAAGCAGCGTCGCGGCCACGCTCTGGCTAGAGGAGCTGGGTGGCTGCGGCATCGGAACTGATCAGTGAGCTGATCTGCTCTCGGAGCCAGATCTGGCTCGGTTCTTGCTCGACGCGTTGATGCCAGACCAGCTGCACATTTCCTTCGGGCATCAAGACTGGTAGTTCGAGGATCTGCAATCTTGTTCGACACTCTCGCGTCCGGGGGTCGCCAGCATAGTCGCTATGAACGAGTCTGCGCCCTACTCTCAAGACGATCTAGAGAGGCGATCGTATGGATTCACAACTCAATGACCCTTCGGTGAACAGCGAAATACTCGTCCGGTCCAAAGGCTCGAGCTGGGAGGCGCCAACCATTCTGGCCTTCAAGTCCGAGGCCGAGTTGCAGAGCCTGATTCTGCATCAACCGACCCTCATTCCAGGAATTGGGATGGATGCAGTCGTGGTCGAGGAGATGCAATCCGGGGCTGGCCCTACGGACATCTGCATCGTTTCTGCCCAGGGCGACATCACCATCATCGAATGCAAACTAGCTTCGAATGCTGAGGTCCGAAGAAAGATAGTTGGCCAAGTTCTCGACTACGCATCCCAGATCTGGCAGATGTCATTTCACGAGTTTGACAATAGGTGGAAGCAGCGAAATCAGGGAGTTGGCATTGTCGAAGCACTAGGTACGAACGAGAGTGCGCTTCCAGCCACCATCTCGAAAAATCTAGCAGAGGGCCGATTTGACCTGATCCTCGCCGTAGATCGGATCAACGCCGACCTTCGACGGATTGTCGAATACCTGAACCATATCTCTCGACCAGAAACAACGATCACTGCCTTCGAACTCCGCTATGCCAAGCATGGCGATACGGAGATTCTGGTGCCTGCTGTCTACGGGGCTGAACTGGCCGCAGCGAAGACTGGGTCAAGCGGTACGGCAACAAATCACTGGGAGCCTTCCGACGTACTGGATTGGCTCCAAACAAACGAATCCAACAGCCATGCCTTCGTACACGAGTTGTTTGAGAAGTCAAAGGCCAAAGGATGGGCCGTCGTCGGCACTTCGGCAAAATCTCCTTCCGGTCTGATCAAGATTGAGCTTTCGGCCGGTCCAATCTGGCCATTCGTGATCTACACAGCGAAGACCGGCTCTGTCATCAACATCAACTTCCAATGGACTCGCGCCGCCTCGGACGATTCGAGAGACTCCTTCCTCGATTTCCTCGCCAACCAATATTCCGCCATCAATGCTGAACAGATCCGGGAAGCCTTGTTCAACAAGCGACCGGGGTTCAGAGTCGCCACACTGATGTCAGACCTCTCCGCATCAGAGCTAGTTGAAGCAGCATCGCTCCTCGTCGGCTAACACGAAGAATCAGGTCACCCAGTTAGATTGTCAGAACCGGGCGACCAAGAGCTACGAGAAGGCGGCAATGGCGGAGCGATTAGAGCGAGCGAAGACGAGGCTGACTAAGGCGAAGGACATTGGTCAGTCAGGCACAGTCATGCTCCAAGCGGTGGATGCCGCCGTCACTGCTCGCTGGCCAGCAGCCCTAGAACGAGCAGGGGTCGCCGGTGACACGTCGACAGACGAACGGGTGAAGCAGGTCAGTCGAGCCTTTGCCCGGGAGCTCGGAGTTGTGGGTGCCGCCACCGGTGCAGCTGCGGCCGTACCGGGCGTCGGGACGGGGGCGTCGGTTGCCTTGGGAGCCGGTGAACTATCAGTAACTATCACACGTACCACTGACCTGATCCTCACCATCGGGGCGGTCCACGGACTCACGAACGCCTCAATTGAAGAACGGCGAGCCTGGGTGCTGGCCATCCTTTCTTTTGGTGAGTCCGCTTCCCAAGGATTCACCAAGCTCGCTGGAGAGATGGGCAAGGGTCTCGGCAAGAAGGCCACGACGAAGATCCCGATGTCCGCTATCCGAGCGGTCAACCACGCCCTGGGCCGTACCATTGTCACCAAGTACGGAACCAAGCGAGGAGTGATAGCGCTCGGGCGTGCCCTCCCCTTCGGCATCGGCATGATGATTGGCGGAGGGGCCAACTACGCAATCACCCGGGCAGTGGCCAAGCACGCCGACAAGTTCTTCTCCGACTTGCCCGAGCTGTTGCGAGTCAGTACCGAAGAGCGCGGGCAGACAACCATCGATGTCCCAGAAGCGAGCCCCGCTCCCATTGCTCAACCGACGCCGGGCCTAGCTCCAATCCAGGCCGAGCACTCTCCCACAATCACACCTCGCCGCCGTCTGGACGATCGACTCATGTCGCATGTCCTCGACCGAGATGGCGCCTTCGTCTGCGTGAACGCCGCGGTGTGTCAACAGTCAGCAGTGGATAAGTCCTTCGGGTTTGCAGGAGGCCAACTGTCTTATGTCGGCAACCACTACGAGCAGGTCATCGAGGGGCAGCCGATGCGGGTACTTGTGGTTTCGATGCAGGTCGGTGATGACGAAGCTCCCGTCACCATGAATGGACGGGCCGCCCAGATCCGACCCTTGATCCGCCAGACACCGGGTCAACGCAATCCTCACATGCGGGGAGTCACCCGTGCCTTGCAGGTTCTCTACGGTCTTCCTTTGGAGCCAGAATATGAAAGGCTGCCCAACGGTGCCCATGTTCTTGATGCCTTTGCCATGGCCAACTCGACCCTTTGCTCGGCGTTGCCGACCGATGGGGCCTCTCGTCGGGGCAAGCCGACTGCCGTCATGCTGGACAACTGCGCCACGCACTTGGCCGCCACCATTGAGACCTTGAGGCCAACAATCATTCACACCCAGGGTGCGGACACGGTCAAGGTAATGAAAGGCTTGGCTTCCGCCATCGAGGAAGTCAGCGAGACGGTCTCCCGTATCCATGTCGGAGAGCACCGCATGATCCTCTGTGCCCTCGCCCACCCGGCCGCTGGACCGCCAAAGTCGTGGTCAAGTATGAAGCCCGGCAGCTATTTCGACACTGTCGTCCGGCCATCATTGATTCTTGCTCGCGAGCTCGCCTCAGGGTACTGACACCGGTCAGGCCAGCACGCTATCTTCCTAGTCACCGATGAGCGGACCAAGGAATCGGCTCGGCTTGCCTGACCAGCCAACCCACAATCCATCTCGGGCCCGAGTGGAAGCAACGTAGAGCAAGCAACGTTCTTGCAGGAGAGCATTGGCGTGCTGAACCTGGTCTTCGGTCGAATCGGGCAATGCCGCTTGGTTGGGAATGGTTCGATCATCAGCATCAATGATCGCCACCCGCTCGAACTCCAAGCCCTTCATCCGGTGCATCGTCCCGATCCGCACACCCTTGGACCGCGGCAGGTCGTCGTTTGGCAAACGGACCACACCGACCCCAGCACCCGCAAGACCAGCTTCGACCTGGTCAAACGAAGACTTGGCACGCGCCGACACACCGATCGCTTCGGGGCTGAGGCCCTTATCTACCCAACGAGGTCAGGCCAACTGGTCGAGGCCAACGACTTCCTCGATGACCTCGGACTCACCACAGAAGTGCTGTCAAACGAAGTAGCTGATTGCGCCCGCGAGTTGAGGGCCCAATACGGAAACCGCCACTTCCCAATGCTCGATGCCATCGTGGTCGCCTACGGCTTGCTCCACACGTGTCCGATCATTACTTGTGACGCCAAGTGGCCCGCCATCGACGATGCAGACATACTCGTGCTCAGCGCGAGCTACCCGATCAACGGTGACGGTGCATAGCCATAGTGCCAGCGATTCCTAGCCAAAAGACCAACCACAATTAGCTTGAATTCGGCCATGCTTTCATAATGAACAGACTCCCCCGAAAACTCCTGGCGCTACTGACCATCACTGCCCTGCTGGCAGCGGCATGCGGTTCAACCTCAACTACTGACGGCTCCGAGTCAGCGACGGCAGACTCTGACCCCATGATCCCTGACTCCCTCTCCCAGTCCTTCGAAGCCATCGGCAACCCGAACGCCTCGACCGTGATCGTGCTGGCACAAGGCGGACCAACACCAGAGCTGAGTATCGGCGAAGCCGAAGGCATCTTCTCCGACGTCGATTTCGACTCCACCTATCTCGTCGTCCCCCACCAGGCCCAAACCCGAGAACCCGCCCTGTTCACCGAGGCCGAGATCACCTTCGAAGAAGCCAAGACCTATGACACTGCGACCACGTCAACCCTCGCCGAGGTTGTCGCCTACTACGTCGAGGCCGACAAGAAGGTCTATGTGGTCGGTATCTCTTTCGGTGCCTTTGTGGTGCAAGACCTTCTGGCTACCCAGGGCAATGTGGCCGATGGCTACTTCATCCAGGTGGGTCGCCTCGACATGCCCGAAGAGGTCTGGGTGCCCTTCTCCGAAGGCACCTTCGTTGGTTTCACCGACGGCGTTCAGATCGAGTCCTTCGATGCGGATGGAGCGGGAATGGGTGGCGACGGCGACTTCACCGATGCCAACATGGCCCGCCTGGCTGCCGGACTTGGCCACAAGCGATTCACCGAGCGGCTGGCTGACGCTGACCTTGACAATGTGGTCTACGCCTCTGGCTTACAAGACGAGCAGGTCGGACGATTGAGCGACGCCGAACTCGCCTTCCTCGCCGACAAGGGTGTCCAGGTCCTGCAAGCCGAGAGCGACCATGGCGGCACCATCGATGGAACCATCAGCGAGGGCCTCACCATGATTGGGGCGCTTCCCTCCGACGGATAGCAACCGAGAGCATCGTCACAAGGCGGCAACCGGTTGGTGACAGCCGGTTGCCCAGAGCGGCATGTCGATGGGCCCATTGCCGCCCACTCAAGTTGTCACCTAAGGTTGGCCGATGACTCCAGTCATGTTGGCGGTAATCGTGCCCGGCCTCGCCGGAGCTTTCTTCTTTCTCTTTTGGGTGTGGGCGATCTTTGATGTGATCGCCATGGACTCAATCCTTATCCGCAACCTCCCCAAGTCCACTTGGGTCTTCCTCGTCATGTTCGTTCCGCCGGTCGGTGCTGTCGCATGGCTGGTGCTTGGCCGACCGGAGAATGCAGGCTTCTCCGCTGGCTCTGTCCGGCGTGCCCCGCCCCAGCGCTTCGACTATTACAAGTCCGCTCCTAGAGTGCGTGGCCCTGAAGATGATCCAAACTGGCAGGCTCCTCGGGCCCCACGATCTCCGTCTGCGATATCGCCGAGCGACACATCTCCAGATTCATCCGACTCAGACTCGGCCGCCTCAGATTCCCTCGCCGCCCGGGAACGCAAGATTCTGGAACGCGAGGCCGAACTGGCCAAACGCGAAGCCGCCCTAGACGACCTGCCAGACCAGGATCCTGACGAGGGGGATGCGAACGAGGATCCCAGTCTTACCTAGTCGACTGGATCGACTCCCCCAACTGGGGACCCTCAACCTCGCCTGCATCGGCCAACACAGCATCCGTCTTGGAAGTATCAGGGCCAGCGAGCGCTGAATCGTCAGTCCGCCGGGCATGTACCGAGGAGCGCCTGGCGTACTCGGCTGCCTCCTCTGCCTCAACCTGTTCGTATCGCATCCCCACCTGAGGCACTGGCTCGGTCGGGTCGACCGTGATCTTGGCCGCGACATCCTCCGGCAACTCCGACAGCTCAGCCGAATACGTTGCAGCAGACGGCTTGGACGAACGAGGAGTGACTTTCCACTCTCGCTCTCGCATTGCTTCCTTGAGATGAGCTGTTCTGGCAATGACGTTTTTCCACTCGGTGTAAAAGAACATCGAGCTGAAGAAGAACATCACAAACCAGCGCTTGTGCTGGGCAATCGAAGGATGGGCCAGACGCCAAGCCGACCAGACCTGAAGCGGACCGGCACTGAAGGTCACGATCGAAGTAAAGACAAATATCGGGATGAACCAGTCGGTGTCGGTCCGACCCTGCACCCACCAGAAGGCGAACAGGGGGAACATCTGCAAGGAGATCCAGGGATAGATCTCACGCCACCCCAACAGGTGGGCAAACCCCAACCGTCGTCTTGTCGTGCCCGACGTACGAACCATCCGCATCAGGTGCCGCAACGAAACCTGTGACCAGCCCTGGGCCCAACGCATTCGCTGGTTCCACAAGGCGCTCACGGTGTCTGGCGCCAACTCGGTCGAAACCAAGCTCGGGTCAGAGATGATCGTTTCGCCGTCACCAACAATGCGAATAGACGAGTCAATGTCTTCGGTCAGCATGAAGCCGCGCATACGTGTCTTCTTCAACAACGACGTCCGCCAATAGCCATTGGATCCACCGAAGATTCCAAAGTCGTGCAACTTTGCTCGACCAGGATGGCTAACGGCATAGATCACTTCGAACTCAGCAGCAATCAACCGGGTCACCCGATTGTCGGCCCCATTACGGATAACACAATGGCCCTGCACCACTCCAACCCCCGAAGCAATCCAACGCCAAGCCCGCTCAAACGAACCAGGCTCGGGCTGATGGTCGGCATCAAACAAGCCAAGGAACTCACCTCGGACATGGGACAGTGCCGCATTGACATTCTGCGCCTTGGACACTGAACCCTCGACTCGCAACGGCTCAAACCTTGGGTCTCGTCGAGCAATGGCCGCCAGTTCGGACTCGACGTTCATTCGGCGAGGCGAGTTGTAGGCCAGGATGATCTGCAGGTTCGGATAGTCCTGCTTCAAGAATGACTCAATGGTCTCAACAATCGTTTCGGCTTCGTTCGGCAGGTAGGCAGCGATGATGGCCGAAGCCAGCGGCCGCTCGCCTTCTGGAACAGGGGGCGGCTCTGGCGGATCGTGAGCCGCCCGGCTCTCGGCAATGATGGTGATCGAGGTCAAGAACAGCGCCGCCACGAGCAGCAGGTAGATCGGCCCGGTGAAGTCGAGGCCAGCGAAATCCATCGATAGATAGAAGACGAAAGGCAGGCCGAACAAGATGGCCTGCTGAGCCGCTACCTGGATTGGGGTTCGTACCTTGTGGAACGCCCGCACCAGGCGGGATTTGGTGGAGGGGCCGCTGGACATGGCTTGTTCCCACAGGGTCGGATGCAAATCGCGCTGCTCGGCTTCATAGGCCATGGCATCCCAGGCCCGGTCCTCCACATCCTCCAACGTCAATTCACCGTCGGTCTGGGTGAAGCCAATGATCGGAGTCAGCCGAGCCGTCTTTCCCCGCAAGACGAAGTCGTGTTCGAAGATGAGTTTGGACAATCGATCCAACCGAATCTGCGCTCCCTTGGTCGGGGTCGACGGCATCAGCAGGCCGACAACACCTCGGGAGAAGCCAACGAAATCCAATGTCCGGCTGTCTTCGTCCACTAGATCGATGACCTGAGCCACAATCTCATCTCGGGCCCTCGATCCCGAGTCACCCTCAATACCGGGCAGTTCATCAATGGCCAGGTAGGCGAAGATGCCAGGTCGGCCCCCACGAAACACTCGCTCCAGCTCACGTCGGGTTTGATCAGCGAATGCAGCTGGAACAAGCGCTCCGGTGACTGGGTCCAGCTGGATTTCGTTGTGTGCTTGGGCACGGCGCAACATTCGGATCCGAAGACGAGCCACCAACTCGACCGCTACCGGCCGGCCAACCACAACATCATCGGCCCGCCGACCAAAGGCCTCAAGAAACAGGGCCCGGTTTCGGCGAGGAAGGTTGCAGACAATCGGTGTACGACCGCCGTCGGGTTCCGCCCTCAGCAGGTCGAGCACTTCGAGCTCGGCCAGGTCAGTGCCGCCAAAGGCCAACAGGACCAGATCCGGTGGTGCCATCCGAAACAGGTGGAGCGCACCTTCAGCAGAGTCGGCAGCCAACGGTAACCAGCCTGCCCCTTCGATGATGTCAACCAGTTCCTGTCGACGCGCCGGGTCAGCGGCAACGACCAGTACTGATTCTTGGCGCGCTCCCGCCCCAGCAGAGCTGAGGTCCGGTGAACTGGCAATAGAAATGGGACTCGAAGGCTCCACCTGGTAAGACTCGGCCCCAGTCTCCCGGCCATAAGTCAGCCGACGTCCACGGCAATACCCTCAATTGGATGCAGCTGACTGAAGTCCAGACCCTGATGGATGAGCTCTACGGAGAGGCCGACCGTGAGCGAGGTGTGCCTGCAACGGTCGCCTGGTTGTGCGAAGAACTAGGCGAGCTGGCCCAAGCCGTGCGCAAGGGCACACGAGACCAGCAAGTCCACGAATTCGGCGACGTCCTCGCTTGGCTGGCGTCACTGGCCAACCAGATGGACATCTCCCTCGACGACGCAATGCAACGCTACGTCGACAATCCTCCCTAGTCGCGCTCTCTTCCTCAAGCCCGCGGCCAGCAGACCCGCTCCCACTCGCTCTCCCACTCGCTGGATGAGGATCCAGTGTGCAGTTCGCGTCCCTCTAGTGGGACGCGAACTGCACACTCGCTGACCCACACTCGCTGACCTACTCCCTTTGGCCCAGCGCCCCCCCAAGTCAAGCGTCAGACCCCCTGCGTAAGGTGGCACTCATCGGAGACTGCTCCCGGCCACTGCTCATCTCGCCAGGATCACTCCGATGCCATCAACCCGCAATACCGCAACCCGCAATACCGCAACCCGCAATACCGCCGCCCCTACTCCTACCCCTCGCTCACGCCTGGAGTATGTGGCCGAGCGAGACAATCACGGCGTCATCCTCCGCAGTCAAGCCACCGATATCGGTATGACGAAGAAACAGATTGACCGGCGGGTTCGCCGAGGCCAGTGGGTTTCGGGCCCCGCTCGAGGGGGATTGATCTTGGCCAAGTACGCCACCAATCCGCTATCCATACTGGCCGCCACCACGACCACCCTCGATGCCATCGCATGGGGCCGCTCGGCTGTTGCGTTGTGGCAACTGACGGATCACCCAACGAAACCCACCGTGGCGAGCATTCACCAGTCCCGATGTGCCCAGGTCAGAACCGTCCGGATCAACACCCTGGCTGGCCTGGCCCAGACCACGAAGCTGGGCATCGAAACCATCACCCTCGAAGTGGCCCTCGCATCCATGGCAATCTCACTTGACCAGAAAGCTCTCGATCACCTCATCGACGAAGCCATTCGCCAGCAACTCACGACTTGGGAACGGGTCCAGAACAGCTTTGTTGACTTCGCCACACCCAGCCGACGCGGTTCGACCTTGCTCCGCAAGATCATCAGTGAGCGCTCCATTGACTCAGCGATACCCCTATCCGATTGGAGTCGTGACTTCGCCAACAAGCTGGCATCGTCTGGCCTGGCCCGTCCGAGAATGGAGCATCGCGTCATGGCCACCGATGGCTCCCTCATCGCCCAGGTTGACCTGGCCTATCCCGATAGGCGCTACGCCATCGAGCTGGACAGCGTCCAGTTTCACCTCAACCGCTCGGCCTTCGAGACTGACCGTCGACGCGATGCAGACCTGGCCCAGGTTGGTTGGCGGGTTAGCCGTTTCACCTGGTCTCAATTCCGCCACGACTGGGATTGGGTGACCACCTCTATCCGAGCCCAACTCAACCATTGACCCGTTCACTGTGCAGTTCGCGTCCCGCTAGTGGGACGCGAAGTGCACAGTGAGGCGGGCCTCCAACCTGTAAGAGAGGGAAGCAAGTGAAATTGAGTAGCCGGGTTAGGTCTGCGGCTCTAACCTGACGACATGCGCGTAGGAATCGTTGGTGCCACTGGACAAGTCGGAGGAGTGCTGCTGGCCATTTTGGTCGAACGGAACTTCCCCATTGATGAGCTTCGGCTCTTCGCCTCTGCTCGATCAGAGGGCCGAAAGATCCAGTGGAAGCCGACTGGTACTGCGACAAGCCTGCCTGCCCAAGAAATCACCGTTGAGAATGCCACTACCGCTGACTACACAGGCCTGGATGTTGTCATCTTCTCCGCTGGCGGCTCAACCTCCAAGGCGCTGGCCCCCAAGGTCGTGGCCGACGGAGCCGTCGTCATCGACAACTCCTCTGCCTGGCGCATGGACCCCGACGTCCCCCTGGTGGTGGCCGACGTGAACAACGCCGCCATCGCCGACCGGCCAAAGGGCATCATCGCCAACCCAAACTGCACCACGATGGTGGCAATGCCTGCCCTGCAACCTTTGCACCAAGAGGCTGGGCTTAAGGCACTGGTGGTTTCCACCTTCCAAGCCGTCTCCGGTAGCGGTATCGCTGGAGTGGAGGAACTGGCCCAACAGGTGGAGAAGGCCGGCGACCCTCGTTCGCTCGCCCACGATGGCTCGTCCATTGATATGGGTCAGCCCGACGTCTATGTCGAGCCGATTGCTTACAACGCCCTGCCCTGGGCTGGGGACCTGGTCGAAGATGGCCTAGGCGAAACCAATGAGGAGCAGAAGCTCCGGTATGAGAGTCGCAAGATTCTAGACATCCCCGACCTAGCCGTTTCGGGAACCTGCGTGCGTATCCCGGTGTTTAGTGGTCACAGCCTGGCCATCAATGCCAGCTTCGAACGACCAATCTCGCCCCAGCGGGCAACCGAATTGCTGGGCCAAGCAGACGGCATCATCTTGGACAATGTACCAACGCCGCTCAAGGCTGCCGGTATCGATCCATCCATTGTTGGTCGAATCCGAGGCGACGAGACGGTGGAGAACGGTCTGGCCTTGTTCGTGTCTGGCGACAACCTTCGCAAGGGTGCCGCGCTTAACACTGTCCAGATCGCCGAACTACTGGTGAAGGAACTCGGCTAGATCTGCCGACGATCTTCGTTCATTGTTACCTTCGCGTCCCACTAACGGGACGCGAACTGCACTCTGAACCCCGGACCGGACGCCAGGGGGCGCCGGACGTCAGGAAGGCGGCGGCTAATCTGAGTCGAGGCCGTAGACGGTGTGGAGGAGTTGTACGGCTTCTTCGCAGCGGTCAGCGTCGATAACACAGCTGACTCGGATGGCAGACGTGGAGATCATGCCAATATTGATGTCGTTGTCAGCCAGTGTCTCGAACATGGTGGCGGCAACACCTGGGTTGGACTTCATGCCCGCACCAATCACCGACACACGACCAATGGTGTTGTCGGCCCCAATGCGATCTACGCCAAGGGCAGCAACCGGCTCACTGGCCAAAATCTCTTCGGCCCGGGCTAGATCTTCGGTTGGCACGGTGAAGGAGATATCGGTGGTGCCTTCTTCGGACACGTTCTGCACAATCATGTCGACGTTCACATTGGCATTGGCCAGCGCACGAAAGATGCCAGCAGAAACCCCGGGACGGTCCGGCACATCAGACACCGTCACCTTTGACTCGGACAAATCGTGGGTCACGGCTCGGATGATCGGCTGTTCCATTTCAGGTACCTCTTGAGTAACAACAGTGCCGGACTCCCAAGTGAAGGCCGACCGAATATGCAGACTGACTTGGTGATTGTGAGCGACCTCGACCGACCGCATCGCTGGCTTTGGGCAACCAGTGGCCGTCATCTCCAGCAATTCATCGAAGGTGATATGCGTCATTTTCTGTGCCTTGGTCACAATCCGAGGATCGGCACTGAAGACTCCGGGCACGTCGGTATAGAGCTCACAAACATCGGCATCCAACACCTGAGCCAAAGCAACGGCAGTGGTATCGGAGCCTCCCCGACCAAGGAAGGTGACGTTGCGTTCGGCCGACACCCCCTGACTGCCAGCTACCACAGGAACAATGCCCGCCGCGATGGCGTCTTCGACCCGGCCAGGGGTAATGGACAATATCTTGGCGTTGCGGTGGTTGCCATCGGTCAAGAAGCCAGCCTGGCTGCCAGTGAAGGATTGTGCTTCGACTCCTGCTCCGGCCAACGCCATGCACAACAGGGCGCAGGCTTTTCTTTCGCCAGCGGTGATGAGCATGTCCATCTCTCGTCCGGGGCGTACGTCGGAGACTTGTGAAGCCATATGGAGCAGCTCATCAGTCTCCTTACCCATGGCCGAAATGACTAGAACCACCGAGTCTCCACGGCGTTGGCAGCGAGCAACATGATCAGCGACTACCCGCATCCGCTCCGGGTTAGCAACTGACGTTCCACCAAACTTTTGTACGACAAGAGCCACAATCGGCCACGGTACCCGACGTCACGCGCTGGCACGAGCGAATTTGCTCGTTAGTCTCTTGGGTCGTGGGAACTGACAAACGTGAGCGCCAAAAAGCCAACCGCCTTGCTCGAATTGAGGCTGACCGAAAAATCGAGCAGAAGGGGGAGGCGTCGCGCAAGATCGCATCCATCGTTGTGATCGGTTTGCTCCTCTTTGGCGGCCTCTACCTCTACTCCGTTGTCAGCAGCAATGACGACGAGCAGATCGAGACCACACCTGGCGAAGTAACTGGTGAAACTACGCCAGCCACAACGGTGGCCGAGCCGGCAACCACCCTTGCTCCACCGGTGACGATGGCGGCCATGGACCCTGTTGTTTGCCCCGAGGAAGACGGCTCGTCCGAGCGGGCAACGAACTTCGCCACCCCAATGCCCTTGTGTATTGATGAGACGGCTGTCTATGTGGCTCAGATCACTACTGACAAGGGTGATGTGACCATCGAGCTCGATGCCAATGTTGCTCCCAATACGGTGAACAACTTTGTAAGCCTGTCCCGCTACCACTTCTACGATGGGGTCGCCTTCCACCGCATTATCCCTGGCTTCATGATCCAAGGTGGCGACGCGGTTGGGGCTCAGCCCGGCATTGGTGGTCCCGGCTATTCCTTTGATGATGAGCTTCCTGAAGAAGGCGACTATCAGGTCGGCTCGGTGGCCATGGCCAACTCCGGACCAGACACTCAGGGCAGCCAGTTCTTCATCGTGACCGGTGATGCTGGCGTCAACCTCAACCCGGCCTACTCGCTCTTTGGTCAGGTCACCGAAGGCATGGACATCGTGACTGCCATTGAAGACACTGGTGATGCCGCTGGTGTACCGTCGGAGTCCAGCATCATCGAAAGTATCGTCATCACCGAAAAGTAGGTGGCCCGGGTCAGTCGATGATTGGCGGGCCAAATGGCCCAACGGATTTGCAGGAACAAGCACATTTCCCTAGCACTGCCACCTTTTACCCACCGGTAACTTTGCGGTACGGTCTCGGCCATGAGCAACGGCGATACCACTTCAACGTCCGCATCGGATTCCCAGCCTGAGCAACCAGGACTGGGGCAGCTTAGGCAGATCGGCATTATCGGCTCTGGCATCATGGGGTCTGGCTTGGCTGAAGTGGCAGGGCGCGCCGGATACGACGTGATTTTGCGATCCCGGAGTCAAGATTCCGCCGATGCGATGATGACATCGCTAAACAAGTCGATGGCTCGTCATGTCGCCAAAGAACGCATGACCCAGACAGAAGCCGACTCAGTGACTGCCAGAGTCTCGACCTGCACGGACCTAGCCGACCTAGCCGACTGTGATCTGGTCATTGAATCTGTGGTGGAGGACCTGGAGGTCAAGAAGGGCATCTTTGCCGAGCTCGACAGCATCTTGGGACCAGACGCCATCATTGCCACCAATACCTCAACCCTTCCGGTAGTCGAGATGGCCATGGCCACCAATCGGCCAGACAAGGTGTGCGGCATCCACTTCTTTAACCCCGCGCCGGTTATGAGCCTGGTTGAAATTATCTCTCCTCTCACCGCCTCGGACGAAACGGTGGCCGTGGCTTGTGCGTTCATCACTGCTTGTGGCAAGGACGCGGTACAGGTGAAGGATCGGGCTGGCTTCATTGTCAACGCACTGCTCTTTCCCTACCTCAACAATGCAGCCCGGATGTTGGAGCTTGGCACAGCCAGCGCCGAAGACATCGATACCGCCATGCAGGGTGGCTGCAACTTCCCCATGGGTCCGCTGGCCTTGCTGGACCTCGTTGGACTGGACACCTCAGTCGCCATCCTTGATGCCCTACATGCCGAGTTCGGTGATCCCAACTATGTTGCAGTGCCGTCGCTGCGACGTCGAGTGGCAGCGGGTCACCTGGGGCGAAAGTCGGGCCGGGGTTTCTACGACTACGGGAGATAGCCATCTTCGATCCGGCAGGCTCCAATACGCCCGTATCCGATAGCGCTGTATTTGATACCGCTTGGGAATTCCCGAAACTCGAAGACCTACCCGACAGTGACCTGGTAGCTATCGGGGCTGACCTTGAGCCAGGGACTCTGGTCAAGGCCTATCAGTCTGGCCTCTTTCCCATGCCATTGGAAGAGCATCAAATTGGCTGGTTTTGGCCAGCCGAGCGCGGCATCTTTCGCCATGGCGATCTTCATGTCAGCCGATCCCTTCGCCGATCCGTGAAGCGCTACACGACAACACACAATCAAGCCTTCGACCAGGTCATCGCGGCTTGCAGCAATCCAGATCGGCCACACGGTTGGATTGACGATGCCATCACAGCGGCCTACAGCCGTCTCCATCAGTTAGGCGTTGCCCACAGCATCGAGGTCTGGGATGGTGAGACCTTGGCTGGAGGCCTCTACGGAATCTTGGTAGGTGGCTTGTTTGCTGGCGAATCAATGTTCCATCGCCGTACTGACGCCTCCAAGGTTGCCCTAGTTGCACTCACCGAGATGCTCTGGTCCGGGCCCGAAGACACAGACAGCGCCATCTTGTTGGACACCCAATGGGCCACCGACCACCTCAGCTCCTTGGGAGCGATTGAGGTCGACCGATCTGACTATGCAAAACTGCTCAATCGAGCCCTGAAGGAACCGAGCCCACTCCCAGTGACCTCACTCCATGTGAATACGAATACCGCCTCGCAACGAAACGATCCGAACCATGGCTGATCCAAACCTCAAAACACCTGAAGCCCCGGAACCTGAACGGCAGGCACCCACGCGCGATCGTGCGTGGATGATGAGGACCTACTCGGGGCACTCGACCGCCCAAGCCAGTAACGAGCTTTACCGGGCCAACCTGGCCAAGGGCCAAACCGGCCTGTCCATTGCCTTCGATCTGCCGACTCAAACCGGCTATGACCCCGACCACCCGCTGGCCCGCGGGGAGGTAGGCAAGGTCGGCGTGCCTGTCTGCCACCTTGGCCATATGGGAACCCTGCTGGATCAGATCCCAACCGGCGAAATGAATACGTCCATGACCATCAATGCCCCCGCGGCATGGATGCTTGCTCTTTATGTCGCTAACGCCAAGTCCAACGGTGTGGCCTCCGATGCTCTGCGGGGCACCACCCAGAACGACATTGTCAAGGAATACCTGAGTCGCGGCACCTATATCTTCCCGCCCGATCACAGCCGCCGACTCATCGTCGACATGTTCGCCTTTTGTACCGAGCATGTTCCCAAGTGGAACCCGATGAACGTCTGCTCCTATCACCTGCAAGAAGCGGGAGCGACCCCGGTTCAGGAGATCGCCTATTCCTTGGCTACGGCAATCGGTGTGCTCGACGCCGTGAAAGAATCAGAGCAGGTTGATGATGACCAGTTCGTCAAGGTCGTGGCTTCGGTCTCCTTCTTTGTCAACGCGGGCATTCGCTTCATCGAGGAGACCTGCAAGATGCGGGCCTTCACCGAGATGTGGGATCGCATCACGACCGACCGCTACGGCATCACCGACCCAAAGGCCCGTCGCTTCCGTTACGGGGTGCAAGTCAACTCCTTGGGCTTGACCGAAGCTCAGCCCGAGAACAATGTGCAACGCATCGTGCTGGAAATGCTGGCGGTCACCCTGTCCAAGGATGCTCGGGCTCGCTCGGTCCAGCTCCCCGCATGGAACGAAGCCCTCGGCTTGCCACGCCCGTGGGATCAGCAATGGGCATTGCGCATGCAGCAGGTGCTGGCCTTTGAGACCGATCTGTTGGAGTACGGCGACATTTTCGCTGGCTCCCACGTCATCGAGGCCAAGACCAACGAGCTGATCGAGGCATCAACCGCTGAGTTGGACGATGTATTGGAGATGGGTGGCGCCTTCAACGCCATCGAAGAACTCAAGGGGAGACTGGTCCGCTCTCACACCGAACGCATGCGTCGTATCGAACGTGGTGAGATCACCATCGTTGGTGTCAACGCGTTCGAAGAGGCTGCCGAGTCTCCGCTTGGTGGTGCCGAAAGCATCCTCAAGGTTGACCCAAAGGTCGAAGAGGAAATGATCGCAGACGTCGTTGCCTGGCGATCCAGTCGAGATGGCGGGGCGGTGGCTTCAGCCTTGTCCGACTTGCGCGCCGCGGCCGAAGACGGGTCAAACGTCATGCCTGCCTCCATTGCCTTGGCCGAGGCAGGAGGAACGACTGGCGAGTGGGCGGGTCTCTTGCGCGAAGTGTTTGGCGAGTACCGGGCACCAACCGGTATCAGTGCCGCTGCAGGCTCGGGCGGAGGGTCAGCGGCCCTGAATGAGATAGCGGAACGCATGAAGGTTCTGCCCGGTGGTCCGCCCCGCTTCCTGGTGGCCAAGCCAGGGCTGGATGGACACTCCAACGGGGCCGAACAAATTGCGGTCGCCGCCCGTGATGCGGGAATGGAAGTCATCTACCAAGGAATTCGCATTACTCCGGAACAGATCGTGACCGTTGCCACCGACGAAGACGTTGACGCCATTGGCATCTCTATCTTGTCTGGCAGCCATCTTGAGCTGGTGCCCGACATCGTCAAACAACTCCGGGCCGCCGGAGTGGACGCGCCCGTCATTGTTGGCGGAATTATCCCCGAGGATGACCGTGTAACCCTGCTGGAACAAGGCGTTGCTGCGGTCTACACACCGAAGGACTTCGAACTGGGCAAGATCATCGCCGATGTTGCCGACATGGTCGTGCAATATCGCCAGTAGTCCGCCTGGCCCTTCTTCGGGAGACTCCGTCGCCTGAGCCTTAGCGAAAGGTAGTCTCATTCCACTTCAGAATTGGGCTCAGCGGCCGATGGAGACAGCAATGAACGGACGAGACTCTCTACCAGGACTAGTTACCGGTGCCCTTGGACTTGCCGCGGGCCTTGTTGCCTTCGGGTTCAACGAACCGATGTTCGGTGCGGTTGCTGGGCTTCTGGCCCTGGCTGCAGGGGTTGAAGGAGTCCGTCTAGGTCAACGCTTGTCCGAGCAATCCGCTATTCAGAAACTGGTGGAAGACGAACTTCGAGCAGTTCGATCTGAAGCTCAAGAAACCGAAGAGCATCTCCGTACCGAGCTTGAGAGTGTCGCCTTCGAAGACTATGAAGTTGCCGACAGCTCGAGCGAAACGCTGACTGATCCAGCTACTGGATTGTTCAGCGAAAGTTTCTTCAATGTCGCCCTTGAGTCCCGCGTCGCTGCGGCTCGACGTCACCTACGTCCGGTCGCCGTGGTGCTGCTCGAAGTCGTTTCTGGCTTGCCATCGGGCGAGCCAGTCGAAGCCGACGCCCACGCGGTAGCCGACAGCATCCGTGTCACCCTTCGAGAGGCCGACACGGCTTGTCGCTTGCAGAGTGGCTATTTCGCCCTCTTGCTGGAAGACACCCCGGAGAACGGCGCCATCTGGACCGTCGAACGAATTCGTCGCCAGCTCTTAGGAAGCGAAACGGGACTCACCATGTGGGCCGGAGTCGCTTGTTACCCCGCTCACGCCTTCAGTCCTGACGCCATCATGAGTGCCGCCGATCAGGCTCTGATCTCAGCCAAAGAGTGGCGTCAAGATCGCATCGAAGTTGCCATCGCCGCTGCCGACTAGGCACAACCGATGAAGCAATAAGCTGAACCGGTCCAGCTAGCCCCGCTCGTCTCCGTTCAGCAACAGGTCATCCAGTAGGTCATCGTCGGCCCCCAGATGGCCACCAGGCCAGCGCACCTGGCCAGGGGTCTCTGACAATTTGGCAATCAACCCAGTCATGGGGTAGCCGTCGACGGTGACGAACATGTCGCGCTCTTTGGCGTGGGGATCGGCACACAAGTCTTCCATGTCATAGACCTGGGCCGCAGCCGCATCGGCCTGCTGGAAGGCATCCAGCACATCGTCCAGGGTGCGCTCAATGGTCCAGGCAACCATGCGACCTTCGACCAGATCCCGATTCTCCATCCGACCAGCCACCGACGTCAGTCGCTCGTCATCACCAAGTCCGATGAGGTCCATCACCCGGGCGGCAACGGTGTCGGCGGAAGAAGAAACGGCCACCCACTTCCCATCACTGGTTTCGTAGGTGCCCCGTGGAATCGAATAGGGCAAGCCCGAGCCAAGCCGAGGCTGAAGCTGGCCCGCCTGCATCCACAAGGTCGGCAGCGGCCCCATCATCTGGATCAGACTTTCAATCAGCGACAAGTCGACCACCTGACCAACACCGGAATGCAAAGCAACCATGGCGGCGAATGCACCAGCCAAGGCCGTGACCTCATCGGTTAGGGCGATCGGCGGCAGGGTCGGCGAGCCATTCTCATCACCATTGATAGCGGCAAAGCCTGACATGGCTTCGGCCAGGGTGGCGAAGCCCGGGCGGTCCTTGTACGGGCCGGTCTGGCCAAAGGCAGTCACCCGAACAATGATCAGCTTTGGGTTGCGGGCCAGGAGCACATCGGGCCCAAGGCCGAGTGCTTCCATCTTGCCTGGTCGCATGTTCTCAACGAGGATCTGGCTGGTCTCCACCAGCTTCAGAAGCTTCTCGGCTTCCTCAGGGTCACGCAAGTCCAGCTGAATCAGCCGCTTGTTGCGGTTCGTGTTCTTGAAGAAGAGGCTTTCACCATCACTGGGGTCTTTCCACCCCATATTTCGGACAGTGTCACCAACACCCCTGCGCTCGACCTTGATGACGTCGGCCCCAAAGTCAGCCAGGTGCCGAGCACACCCCGGACCAGCAATCACCGTCGACAGGTCCAGAACCCGTATGTCAGCCAGGGGTCCATCTGAGCTGCCCGGAGTCGCGGTAGTCACGAGCTAGGAGCGCCGGTGGTCACGGGGCAGGGGTCCATCCCACCAGCGGCCACTGAACCGCCACGCTGTCGACTGCTCCTTCTGGACCAGCCCGGCCAGGTTCGGTTTCGGCCACAGGGCTTCGATGCCAGCAACAATGGCGGCTGTCTCTTCCTCAGTTGCTTGGGGTGAGATCTGCACAGGCCCTCCTAGAGCGGAACGTTGCCGTGCTTGCGCTTGGGCAGGTCTTCGCGTTTGGCTTCCAGCATGGCGAAACCGGCAATGATCTTGCGGCGGGTCTCAGCCGGATCAATCACGTCATCGATGAAGCCGCGTTCGGCTGCAATCCAAGGATTAGCAAACTTCTCCTTGTATTCATCAACCAATTCGGTTCGGCGAGCGGCCGGATCAGCGGCTGACTGGATCTCACGCTTGTAGACAATGTCCGTCGCGCCTTCGGGGCCCATGACGGCAAGTTCGGCGGAAGGCCAGGCGAGGGACAGGTCACAGCCAATGCCCTTGGAATCCATGACCACATAGGCACCGCCGTAGGCCTTGCGGGTGATGACCTGGATACGTGGCACCGATGCCTCGCAATAGGCGTAGAGCAACTTGGCTCCATGGCGAATGATGCCACCGTGTTCTTGGTCGACACCAGGCAAGAAGCCGGGCACATCAACCATGGTCAACAGCGGAATATTGAAGGCATCACAGGTTCGGACGAATCGGGCGGCCTTGGACGAGCTCTCGATGTCCAACACGCCGGCCAAGATCATTGGCTGGTTACCGACAATTCCGACGGCTCGGCCATCGATTCGGGCCATGCCACAAACAATGGCCTTGGCCCAGTTGGTCTGGTATTCCATGAATTCGCCGTCATCAACAATCGTCTTGATGATGTCGATCATGTTGTAGGGCAGGTTTGAGCTGTCGGGCAAAATGTCGACTAGCTCGGGGCAAAGACGATCGGGGTCGTCGTCTGGCTCGATGCTGGCAGGCAAGCCAAGATTGTTGTCGGGCAGGAATGACAGCAAATACTTGACGTCGTCCAGGACCTCTTCTTCGCTGTTGGCAACGAAGTGCGCGACACCAGACTTTGATGAGTGCGAGCCAGCGCCACCGAGCTCTTCCAGGGTGACGTCTTCTCCCGTCACGGTCTTGACCACGTCAGGTCCGGTGATGAACATGTGGGAGGTCTCTTTGACCATGAACACAAAGTCGGTCATGGCTGGGCTGTACACCGCGCCACCAGCGCAGGGCCCCATGATCACGCTGATCTGAGGGATGACGCCCGAGGCTTGCACATTGCGATAGAAGATTCCGCCATAACCATCGAGGCTGACAACACCTTCGGGTATGCGGGCACCGGCACCGTCATTGAGGCCAATGAACGGTGCGCCAATTGAAAGGGCGAGGTCCATGGCCTTGTGAACCTTGGCGGCAAATATTTCGCCTAAGGAGCCACCCATGATGGTGAAGTCTTGGCTGAAGACAACCACCTTGCGCCCATCAATGGTGCCCCAGCCAGTGACGATGCCGTCGGTGTAAGGGCGAGACGTCGCTTCCGGGTCACGACTGCGGGCCAGCATGTCCAGCTCGTGAAAGGAGCCTTCGTCCAGGAGGTAATCCAGACGCTCGCGAGCGAGCATCTTTCCCTTGTCATGCTGGCGTTGGATGGCGCGTTCGGATCCAGGTTTGAGGGCCTGTTCCTTTCGCTCTTCAAGGTCGGCAAGTCGTTCTGTATGAGGTCTATCAGCCACGGCGGCACAGGGTAGCCGGGTCTAGGCCCCAGGCCGAACTCAGATCTGTCAGTAGCGAGCTTCATTCGGCCAGCAGCCACTCAGGAGAAGGGCACCACGACCGGATCGTGAGAACTACCCATGACCCCTGCCGTTCGACCTATCGACCGGACGGCAAGGCTCTTGTTACTGTTTGCGATGCGAGAGATTCGAAGCCTTTGTGTGTATTGCGGTTCCTCATCAGGAACAAACCCGCAATACGCCGAAGCTGCCGTCGAGCTTGGCCAGATGATGGCCGACAACGACATCGAACTGATCTACGGCGGTGGCGCCGTCGGCTTGATGGGTTTGATCGCTGACACCGTCCTTGATGCGGGCGGTCGAGTGACGGGCATCATCCCCGGCCACCTTTTCCCTCGTGAGGTTGCCCACACTGGACTCACGGACCTGATTGAGGTCGGGACGATGCATGAGCGGAAGGAAGAGATGTTCCGCCGCTCCGACGCTTTCATTGCTCTCCCTGGCGGGTTTGGCACGATGGAGGAGCTCACCGAGGTGACAACCTGGTCTCAAATCGGGCTCCATGTGAAGCCCATTGGCGTGCTCAATGTTGACGGCTACTACGACCACTTCTTTGCCTGGTTGGAGCGAGCAATCGATGACGGCTTGCTCAAGCCGTCAAACCGGGCTTTCATTATCGATCGGGAGAAACCTGTCGATCTGCTCGACGCACTGCTCACGGCCAAGATCAATAGTGAACCAAAGTGGATCAACTTCGACATGTAGCCAGCGGAGCTAGACAGTGGAGCTAAGCAAGTCCGCACCCAGAGCAAGTCAGTAACGCACTGTTGAGCGGCACGCGTCTACAGGCTGATGTAGCGTCGAACCGTGGACCTTCCGGTGAATCCTCCGATCAAGCCAATGCTGGCCAAGGCTGTTGCCGGTATTCCTGACCGTGACGATGTGGTTTTCGAACCAAAGTGGGACGGCTTCCGCTGCATAGTTTTCCGAGACGGCAAAGAACTTGTTCTAGGTTCGCGAAACGAGAAGCCGCTGACTCGTTACTTCCCAGAGCTGCTCGCTCCCCTTCTCGACATGTTGCCGGACAAGATCGTGATTGACGGCGAACTCATTGTTGCCACTGACAACCACCTGGACTTCGATGCCCTGCAGCAACGGATCCACCCAGCGGAGAGTCGGGTCACGATGCTTTCCCAGACCACTCCCGCTCAGTTTGTTGCCTTTGACTTGCTGGCCATTGCTGACCAAGACATGCGGTCGGCCCCCTTCTCCGAACGCCGGACTGCTCTAGTAAACGCGCTTGGCGATGTGGAACCGCCCATCCATCTGACGAGGGTGACGGCAGACAAGTCTGAGGCGGCTCAATGGTTTGTCGATTTCGAGGGAGCGGGTCTTGATGGCTTGATCGCCAAGCCAATCGGTGACCCGTATCTGGAGAACAAGCGGGCGCAGCTCAAGGTCAAGCATGTTCGTAGCGCCGACGCGGTAGTCGCCGGGTACCGCTGGCACAAGGATGGGAAAGGGGTTGGCTCCCTGCTCTTGGGACTGCACGACGATGAGGGCGAGCTGCACCATGTCGGGGTTGCCGCCAGCTTCACAGCCAAGCGCCGAGCTGAACTGGTGGAAGAACTTGCTCCGCTTACCAGCGACGCTCTGGACACTCACCCGTGGAAGCATTGGGGCACTATCAAGCAGGTCGAGGCAGCGAAACCGGGTGAGACGGTTCGCATGCCGGGAGCACCGAATCGTTGGAGCGGCAAGAAAGATCACTCGTGGGTCCCGCTCCGAATCGAGCAAGTGGTCGAAGTGAAATACAACGCCACCCTCAACGGTCGCTTCCGAGAAGTGACCCGGTTCCTTCGCTGGCGGCCAGACAAGATCCCAGAACAATGCAACTTTGATCAGCTGGATGAGCCCATTCCCGTTGGACTGGACACGGTCCTAACTGCTGAAGCTCCCGAGTAGCGGAGGAATCGACGTATGGCCAAGACCGAGCCAATCATCATCAAGCTGGCTGGCCGAGAGGTCCGTATCACCAGCCCTGACAAGGTGTTCTTCTCCAAGCATGGTGAGACCAAGCTTGACCTCATCAACTACTACCAGACTGTGCAAGAGCCATTGCTGCGAACAATGGGCGGTCGCCCGACCTTGATGCAGCGATTTCCGGACGGAGCTTCAGGGAAATCATTCTTCCAGAAACGGGTACCGAAAGGAGCCCCCGACTGGCTGGAGACTGCCCTGGTCAAAACTCCAAATGGAACCGAGTCCAATGCCATGGTGGTTGCCGACATTGCCCACGTGGCATGGGCCGTCAATATGGGGTGCCTTGGTTTTCACCCCTGGCCCTATCAAGCAACAACGCCACAGTTCTCCGATGAGCTACGCATTGACCTGGATCCTTCGCCCGGCATCGACTTCGATGACATTCGCGCTGGTGCCCTGCGAGTCAAGGAGCTGTGCGATGAGCTGGGCATTCGCACCTTCATCAAGACAACCGGCAGTCGAGGCCTCCACATCTACGCCCGCTTGCAACCGAGCTGGGATTCCTATGAGGTTCGGGCGGCGTCGGTTGCCCTGGCTCGAGAACTGGAACGGCGCCACCCCGACACCATGACCGCGGCTTGGTGGAAAGAAGAACGAGGGGCCCGCGTTTTTGTCGACTTCAATCAGAACGCTCCCCACAAGACCGTGTTCGGGGCATGGTCGGTTCGTGCCCGGGTCGGCGCCCAAGTCTCGACCCCAATCGGCTGGCATGAGGTGGCCACCATCGACCCCAATTCTCTCACAATGCAAACCGTGCCCGAGCGGTTGATCCAGATGGGTGACCCATGGCTGGAGATGAACGAAGATCCGCAGTCCATCCAGCCGCTTCTAGAGATGTCTCAGCGCGACATGGCGGCCGGAATGATGGATGCCCCTTGGCCTCCCGTCTACCCCAAACAACCGAATGAGCCGCCACGAGTGCCGCCGAGTCGAGCCAGGTCAGATTCGGATTGAGAAGTGCAGGCTGGCTACTCTCGCCCGTCCATCCTCGTTCTGCGTTGACTCCCGGGCCCGATCAAGCGATACGGTGCTTTTTTCTCTAGGGGCGGTAGTGCGGAAAGCCCTTGTGCGGAGACAGCGGAGGAAGCAGGATGCGGGGAGGCAGTGTGCGGGAAATACCCATGTGGATTCAGCAACTCATGGTCGGTGTGACCTGCCTTGTTGTGTTGGCCACAACCATTCTCGCCATCAAAACCTGGCCGACAGCCGCTCAGGCAGGCCCAAGTTCAACGGAGAACATGTCCGTACGGGTTGTCCGTAGTCAGCCATGCACCTCAGGCTCCTTCGAAGAAACGTTGGGGCACTCCGGTGGCTTGGTATGCCAGGAGGTACTGGTCGAGGTTCTCAAGGGGCCGGATTCAGGCCAGCTGGTTGCGCTCGACCCATTGTTCACTCCCGCATCAAACCCAACTACGTCAGAAGACCTCGGATCCTTGTTGGGAGGGCCCTTCCAGACGGATGAAATCATCCAGGCCCGAGTCGTGGCAGGCGAGCACGGAACGAGCTATTCCTATGTCGAGCGAACTCGAACCATCGGTCTATTCCTCCTTATTGGTTCCGCCATTGTCGCCGTACTGGTGGCTGGCTATTGGTTCGGGGCCCGTGCAGTCGCTGTCATCTTCGGCTCTGTTGCCGTTGTAGTCCTGTATGCAGTCCCGGCACTCAACCAACCGCTCGGCGGGCAGACTGCTAGTGGAATCATTGCCATTGTTGCGGCGATCATGATCTTGCTTTTGGTTCTGCTCATGGACGGAGCAAGCAAACTCCACAACCAGATGGTCTTCTTGGCGTCAATCCTCACCACCTTGATGATCATCAGCATTAGCCAAGCCTTCTTGGCTCTGACCCGGATCGGCGACCCGGTGGATGCCGCCAGCCTGATCCTCAACCCGAGCGGAGCCGGCGCCAACCAGCAAGGCTTCGTCCTATTAGGAACGGTGATTGCTTCCATCGTCCTCGTCCACTGGATCGCCAGTCGCCAGGTGGCCTCGGTGATGGCTGGCGACAACCTCCAGCAAAGCGGCGACAGCCAATCGTCAACAGCATCTCTATTCTTCGACAATGTCGGATCAAGTCAGCGGCAAACGGCTAATGGCATCAGCCTCTTTGTCTTGGCGTCACTATCGGCCTCGCTCCCTTTGCTTGGTTTGTTTGCCAGCAACAGCCTTACCACGGGCGCAGCGCTCAACAATGAGATGTTGGCGGCCACCCTTGTTCGTATTGGTGCTGGAGTAGTTGGATTGGTTCTCGCCAGCCCGATCGCTACTGGGCTCGCAGCCTTGTCCGTTGGCTCACTCGCCCCAGCCCTCGCAGTCGATCGCAGCGGCGAGGCTCAAGGTCGTCGCCCACCTTTGCGCCGCGAGCATTCGCTGGACATGCCCGTTCTTGATCTTCGGGCCGCGCGAAAGGTGACCCCACTAGCGGCACCTGGAAAGACTCTGTCGACTGAGCCCGCCGGAGTGCCGCGGGCGATCAGGACGACTGGCCCCAGTCGGCTGAGAGTTGGCGTCGAAGACCTTTAGGAACTGAAACTCCTACAGGCTCTTTTCGTACAGTCCCTTTTCGTACATTGCCACTTCTTCATCCGGACCGTAAGGGCGCCGGCGGGCGACCTCGCTGAAGCCGAACTTGAGGTGGAAACGGTGGGACGGCGGATTGTCTGGCTCGGTATTGACTTCGGCACAAAGCCAGGACCGACCAGAGTCAGCGCCCCATTGTTGAAACTCGCGATACAACTTCTGGCCCCAGCCCTGACCACGTCCACCTTCAATCAGGGCAATACGATCGACGTAGGCGAAGGAGTCGAGTCGATCGACAAACCAGGCGTAATTGGAACTCCCGTAACCGGCCGATTCTTCGCTCAGGCCGATCATGAGACCAACCACCTGATCATCAACTTCGACCACCTTGAAGAAAGGTGATATCTCCACAAAGAGTGCGAGCTTGTCCTCATCCATTGGCCCAACCTCAGGCACATTGCTGGCATTGATTGCCAGCACAGCCTGGGCGTCGGAGGGGACATAGTCACGAATCAACGGGTTCTCTCTTCTAACTTCTTGGCCTTGCTCACCAGGTCTGGTGCATCAAGCTCGGCGGCGATGGCGGGCAGTTCAGCAGTCGGGCCGCTCCATTGCAGATCATCAACCGAATCAGAAACTGGTGCATCCATATCGAGGGTGGCGATGCGACGGAACAGGAAGGCGTCGTCCAGATTCTCCGCCAAAGTCTTGGCCAGCTTTGCTCCCCCGCGGACCGTGATGTCCCACTGACCAGCAGCTAGAGGGATGTCTTCGATATGGCCATATCGAGCCAGGACCACGCTGGACGATTTTGCACCCCAGCCGGGCAATCCGGGGAATCCGTCGGCCGAGTCGCCCATCAAGCCGAGGTAATCGGGGATGGATTCTGGTGGCACACCGAACTTCTCAATCACATCGTCGACATCATAAATTTTCTCCTTGCGACGGTCGAACAACAAAACCTTGCCTTGTCGAACGCACTGGGCCATGTCCTTGTCTGGTGTACAGATCAAGACCCGATCAACCCGAGGGTCCTTGGCTGCCATCGCCGCCGCCGCACCCATGGCGTCATCAGCCTCATATTCGAGCATGGCGTAGGTAACGAGTCCCAACGCCCGCAAGCCATCATCCAGCAACGGGAACTGCTGCAAGATGTCGGGGTCCATGTCGTCACCGGACTTGTAGCCCTCATACAACTCGTTGCGAAATGATTCGATGACCGAGTCGGTAGCCACCGCAATATGGGTGGCACCGTCATTCAGCATGGCCAGCATGTTTCGCAGGACCGCACGGGTTGCTCCGACTTCACGACCAGCCCCATTGAGGTGACCGGGTCGGCCAAAGAACTGGCGAAAGAGCTCATAGGTGCCATCAACGAGGTGTACATCCATACCGTCACCCTACATCCACCCTCCACCGGACGAATCGCTACTTTCTGCGCCAACGGCGCCAAGCTCGCTAACCTCTGAGCGGTAAGACGTGGTTGCACCCGATCAACCGGAGGATTCGTGTCAGCAGGTGGAAGTACTAAAGCAGTGTTGGCTGCTCTCATTGGTAACTCATTGATTGCCATAGCCAAGTTCGTGGCCTTCTTTATTACCGGCTCAGCTTCGATGCTGGCCGAGGCCATTCACTCAGTCGCCGACTCGGGCAATCAGGGTTTGTTGTTATGGGGAGGCAAGGCGGCGCAGAAAGAAGCAGACGAAGAACATCAGTTTGGCTATGGACGCGAACGTTACTTCTGGTCCTTCGTTGTTGCCTTGGTCCTGTTCACCCTTGGTGCCGGGTTCGCCACCTTTGAGGGCATCTCCAAGATCCGGCACCCGCACGAGATCAGCAACTTGCCAGTCGCCCTCGGAGTGCTTGGATTTGCCATCTTTGTCGAGGGATTCAGTTTCCGCACTGCCGTTGTTGAAGCAAGACCACTCAAGGGTGATCTCACCTGGTGGCAGTTCATCCGCCAGTCTCGGACTCCAGAACTGCCCGTCGTTCTGCTCGAGGACCTGGGTGCCATGATTGGCCTCGGTTTTGCCTTCAGCGCCTTGCTGATCGCTCACTTCGCCGAAGCCCCAGTCTGGGACGGAATTGGCACTCTCGGTATTGGCATCTTGTTGTTCTTTATTGCTGCCACCCTCATTGTCGAGATGCGCAGCTTGCTTATTGGCGAAGGGGCCCGGCCTCGCGACATGGCCAAGATTCGTGCCGCCATCAATGGATCAAGCCATGTCAACCACCTGATCCACCTGCGGACCCAGCACCTCGGACCCGAGGAGCTATTGCTCGGCGCCAAGATCGAGTTTGATCGAGGGTTGTCCATGCAAGACCTAGCAGCTGCCATTGACTCAGTCGAAGTCAGCATTCGCGAAGTAGTCCCGTACGCCAATCCCATCTATATCGAGCCCGACCTTCGCCGCGAAGGCGACGCTGGTACAGCTTTAACCGACTCGGTCGCGGCAGATACCGAGGATCACTAGTCATGCTGATCGTTGTCTCTCCCGCTAAGTCTCTGGATTTTGAGACACCGCTGACTACCAAGAAGTTCAGCGAGCCAACCATGTTGGAACAATCGGCCGAGCTGGTCGAGATCATGGCCAAGAAGACACCGGGTGATCTCTCCAAGATGATGAAGATCTCGGCCGCTCTGGGTGAGCTGAACTTCGAGCGGTTCCAGGATTGGGCTCCCCCGTTCACCCCCGACAATGCCCGCCCGGCTCTGCTGGCCTTCAGCGGTGACGTCTACATGGGCATGGATGCACCGAACACCTTCTCCGAACGAGACTTCACCCACGCCCAGAAAATGCTGCGCATCTTGTCTGGTTTGTATGGCGTACTGCGGCCACTGGACTTGATGCAGGCTTACCGCTTGGAGATGGGCTCGACCGTCAAGACCCCGGCGGGCAAGACCTTGTACCAGTTCTGGGGCGATCAGATCACGGACTCAATCAATGAGGACATGAAGGAAAGCCCAGGTGCCGCGGTGCTGGTCAACCTGGCCTCCAATGAGTACTACAACGCCATCAACCCCAAACGGGTTGAGGCCAAGATCATTGCTCCGGTATTCCTCGACTCCAAGAATGGTGGCGACTACAAGATCGTCAGCTTCTTCGCCAAGCGAGCCCGAGGAACAATGGCTGGCTGGATCATCCAGAACCGGATCAAGAGCGCACGCGCACTGAACCAGTTTGACGGCATGGGCTATCGCTACGACGAGCAACGATCCAGCCCATCCCGCCCAACCTTCATCCGCGAGAACGAAAACTAACGTTCTAGCCCCGACTTGGCACCGAGCTGATGTCGTATATGGATCGCTCCCGGTGCCAGTTCGAATTTTGGGAAGGGAGCTTGGGGCTAGAGGGTGAACTTCATCTCGTTGACGAGGGCTCCAGGCATGTTCATGCTGGTGGTTGAGCGCTGCTCATAAGAAGCGGCGTCCAGCATCATCTCGCTCTGGTCGGTGAGTCCAACCAGTTGCTCGCCCAACAGGCTGTAGATGGTGTCGTCAAAGCGCATGACGTTGATTGGGGCGACAATCTCGCCACCCTCAACCCAGAAGGTGGCGAAACGGGTCAGGCCCGTTGTGCGGCAAGCCGTGCGATCTGAATAGTTGGTGTACCAAAGGTTGCCGACATAGATGCCAGTACCGAGCTCGGCCAGCACATCCTTGCTTGGCAACGAGCCGGGAGCGATGGCCAGGGACTCAGGCTGCTCACCAGTGTTAGCCCCGTTTGTCTCGACTCCGTATTGGCGTGAGGACCGGGCCGACACCAGGGTGCCAGCATGGCTACCGCCACTGATCAACTCCACCTTGTCGGGGCGGGCAAAGCCGAACTCACCGAAACTCGCGGCCACTCCGGCACCGGTGCTCTCACTGATGGAAACCTCATTGGCCATGGTCTGGCCGTCCGTCAGCATCCTCAGCAAGGAGGTCTGCTTGGTTTCATAGGCCTGCAAACCAAAGGCATCCCAAGACAGCAAGCCCATCAGCTCACCGACGGCGGCTGGAGTGAGGAAGGAACGATAGGCGCCCGGCTTCAGCACCACAGGTTCACGGTCAAGTGCGCCAAGATGGTTGGCTGACTCGGCAACCTTCAGCCCAAAGGCATCATCAGACCATTCCATTCCGGCGTAGAGATTCTTGGCCGCCTTGTCGTCTCGGAGATAGAAACTCCAGTCGAGGTTGAAGGTTGACCGTTGGAACCAGTTGCGCTGACCCAGCGATGAGGCAAACCCTCCAAAAGAGTCACCGGCGGCATAGATGCCAACCATGTCTCGGCCGTTGCTGGCATCAGCAATAGAAGCAAGCACGTCGCCACTGTCGGGAACCGAGCCAGCGACGATGTCCTCGGACACCGAAGTGCCGGTGCTGTAGGCGATGTAGGGATCGTCGGAAACGAACTGGAGCTGGTCACGCAGCTGGGTGAGCATTCGCCCCACTCGCACATCATCCAGAGCGCGATCAGCGGCCAGTTGCACATGGCCGCTGGTTTGCTTGGCCCCATCAATCAGGGTCAGTGAAAGCTGCTGCTGGGTAACCGAACCGGCTTGGCGGATGGCCCCATTGTTGAAGCGGATGAAGTCGGTTGCTTCGCCGGCGACGCTGGCCAGCAGAACTTCATCACCTTTGATCTGGGTGAGCGCCCAGTCGCTGATCTCTTGGAAGTAGGACTGGCTCATGCTTCTCCTCCGAACACTGCGACATTGCTGAAGAGGCAGGCTGGTGATGCGTGCCCCGTTCCAATGGATTGGTTGAGCTCACCCTTGCCGCACGTAGGTGTTCCCATGGCCACCACGCTTTCTTGGTTGCCAACACCCTTGAGGTTGCGCCAGAAGGTGGCCGAGATCCCACGATAAGACGGGTTGCGCACCGTGCCGGTGATCTCGCCGTCTTCGATCAGCTGTCCATACTCTGAACCGAACTGGAACTTGTTGCGACTGTCGTCGATGGACCAGGAGTTGTTGGTGTGGAAGTAGACACCGTGCTCGATGCTGGCAATCAGCTCGGCTTCAGTAGATGAGCCTGCTTCTACGTTGAGATTAGCCATGCGGTCAATCGGGGGCCGGTTCCAGCTATTTGCTCGAGCGTTAGCCACTCCGTCCATACCCGCTCGTTCTTGAGACACTGCTGCCCCCAACGGACGAACCAGGACACCATCCTTGATCAGGAACTCTTTGGAGGCCGGCGATCCGTCGTCATCGAAGCCGTAGCTGGCCAGTTGACCAGAGATGGTTGGGTCGAAGGTGACATTGAGCAGCTCCGATCCGTATTGGTAGGAGCCGAACATGTCTGGCTTCACGAAGGTAGTTCCGGCATAGTTCCGTTCGTCACCCAGGATCCGATCCAGCTCCAGCGGATGACCGATCGACTCATGGATCTGCAACACCATCTGATCTGGGGCCAGGAGCACATCCATAGTTCCGGTTGGGCAGTTGGGTGCATCCAGCAGCTCAACCGCTTGGGCGGCGACGGTCGATGCACTGTCCCCGAAACCAAATCGGGCAAGGACTTCGATCCCGCCCTGTCCGCAGTAGGCACCGCTACCGAAGGTGCGGGTTTGGGTGTTGGAGCCTTCGTTGGCTGTGGCCCGAAGGTTGGGGTAGACGAAGCGGAATGACTGCTGGACTCGACCACCACCGGAGGTGAGGAGGAGGGTGTCGACGTCGCGGCGAACCAGGCCCGCTTCCCAATCGACAATACGCTCGTCGCCGCCGAGCAGGCGGGACTGTTGCTGGAGCAAGTCGATGCGGTCGGCCAAGGACATCGAATCCCAGGAAACCTCGACAGGAGAGGCATACTCACCAACCGGATGACTGAGTGGCGGCTCACTCAGGATTGATCGATCGGCTGTGGCCTTGGCCCAGTAGCGGGCTTTGCTTACTGCCGCTGCCAACCCTTCGGGGGTGAGATTGTTGGTGGCGGCATAGCCCAGTCCTCCACCTTCCCAGATCGAAACCATCACGCCGGTATCGGTCACGGTTTGCAGGGGCTCCAGCTGGTCTTGGCGCACAGTCAGGTATTCGGCTGCTTCATCAACCAGGCGGACGGAGGCGTAGCTGACATCGCTTGGTAGGGCATCACGAAGACGCGGTTCGAGCATCTCGATGGTCGACTGCTGGGTCATGGTCATGACCCAAAGCCTAGGGAGCAAAGACCGAGAGCACCAGCCAGTTCCGGTGTTAAAGGATTGGTCGGCGTTGCCAATGGTTGGTTGCGGACTCGATGGCCTTTGCCGCCCGCAGGACCGTGAGGTCTTGCCACGGGCCGCCGATGATCTGTACTCCGACCGGCAATCCTGCTTCGGTAAAGCCGGCCGGGAGCGATAGGGCGGGCATGCCCATGGTGGTGACTCGACAGCACGAGCGCATCCAGTCGATATAGCGTTCGGATTCGTGCCCGTCGACCACGGTTGGATACTCCAGATCGGCATCGAAGGGTGAGAGCTGGGTCACGGGCGCCAGCAGGATGTCGTAGTTCTCAAAGAACTGGACCGAGTTCTTCCACAATCTTAAAAGTTGAGCTTGTGCCTTAGCTACGTCTTGGCCACTCAGCTGTCCACCCCGCGCGACCTCGTCCTGGATGGTGGCCTTGGTCAGCTTGATCGAATCGCCCGCAGTGGACAACGGTCCGGTGGCGAAGGCGTAGGAACGCAAGACTCGGAAACACTCATCAGCTCGGGACATGTTCGGCTCGGCTTCTTGCATCTGCCAGCCAAGACCATCGATGTCGGCGTAGAGGGTGTCGAGGACAGCTCGTACATCGGCTTCAACCGGCAGGCCCCCTAAGTCGGAAGAGATGGCAACTCGCAGTGGCCGGTCGGGTGGGAGAATCTGATCGGGAAGCTGCAACGCTCGACTGAGCGGATCGGCGGGGTGAGGCTGACCAATCACCTTGAGCAGCATGACCAGATCATCGACGGTTCGACCCATGGCTCCTTGCATGCCCAGAATTGACCAGTCACCATCAGCACTGGGGACAATGCGCGGTGAGTTGCGAAAGCCGACCACATTGTTCCAGGCCGCCGGGTTTCGCAACGAGCCACCCATATCGCTGCCATCGGCGATGGCCACCATGTTGGAGGCCAGAGCAGCGGCGGCTCCCCCCGACGAGCCGCCGGCGGAGCGGGTTCGGTCATAGGGATTGACCGTCGTTCCATACACCGGGTTGAACGAATGTGAGCCAGCTCCAAATTCTGGCACGTTGGTTTTTCCCAAGGCGATGGCGCCGGCGTCGGCCATGCGTTGCACCAGGATCGAGTTCGTCGTCGGTTGGTTGTTCTCGAACAAGGGTGAGCCGAAGGTGGTGGGAAAGTCCTTGGTCAGTTCCAAGTCCTTGTGAGCCGTAACAAGGCCGGCGAGAGGACCGGGGGTTTGCCCATCGAAGATCATTTGATCGACAGCGTCGGCCTTGGCCGTTGCTACTTCGGCGTCGAGGGCGACCACCGCATTGACCTCACTATTGACGGACTCAATCTGGCGAAGGTGGGCGTTGAGCAGCTCTCGCGCCGACACCTCTTTGCGTCCAAGCATTGCCCGTTGTTCAACCGCCGACAGTTCATTCAGGTTTGCCACTGACACATCATCGGCGATTCGAGCACGGTCAGCAACTTGTGGACCCATAGGCTCTTGTCATGAACGAAAGCAATCCTGTGTTGACTCGTTATTGGCGCCACGACCATGTGGAATCCATCCATCGAGGATCATGGGTTCTCGTCGATAGCTCAGGGGCCGTTCTGGCTGGAGCCGGCGATCCGGAACAGCCAATCTTTGGCCGCTCCTCGACCAAGAGCTTCCAAGCCTTGCCCCTAATCGAATCCGGAGCTGCGGATGCCTTTGGCTTGCCGACGGAGTCGATTGCTACCGCCATTGCCTCCCATTCCGGTGAGCCCCAGCACGACCGTGTGGTCAGCAAGACCTTGCAGTTGATTGGCCTGGATGAGAGTGTGTTGCAGTGCGGTACCCAAGCGCCGTTTGCGTCTTCACAGGAAGACAAGGCGACGAGGGTGTTGCACAACTGCTCCGGCAAACACGCTGGATTCCTGGCGGTGTCTCAACATCTTGGAGCTGACCCCGCCGACTACCTCAAACCCGATGGGCAAGTCCAGACCATGGTTCGTGAGGCCGTGATCGACATTACCGGAGCCGACCCAGAGACCGTGAGTGTGGCCATCGATGGATGTAGTGCTCCGACCTTTCGCATCCCCTTGCGAGCCATGGCAACCGGCATTGCCCGAGTCTCCAACCCGGACCCTGAGCAGCTGGGTGCAGCACGAGCCGCTGCCTGCGAACGCTTCATCACCGCAGCAACCGAGTTTCCTGAGTTGGTTGCCGGCTCAGTCGATCGACTCTGTACTGATCTTCTGAAGGTCAGCAAGGGCCGTCTGTTCGCCAAGATTGGAGCCGAGGGTGTTTACTTCGTCGGAGTTGTCGGAGCAGACCGAGGCTTAGCTCTCAAGATCGATGACGGCGGTATCCGGGCCTTCAGTCCCCTGCTGGTTCGACTCTTGCAGCAGTGCAACTTGATTAGCGAGGACGAGGTAGCCGGGCTAGGTAAGTGGGCCAGCTCAACCATCCAGAATTGGGATGGCCTTGTGGTTGGTCGGGTGGAGATGACTGACGCTGTTACCGGACCATCATCTCCCTAGTTGGCGGCCACTTCTTCGATGACCTCAATCAGTTCGTATCGAAGAGATGAACCATCGGCCGGTGGGTCAGCAACCTCTTCTACCGCCACATCAATGACGTAGTCGAAACCTTCAACGAAGGTGAATCCTTCAATCTGGTCATAGAAGTACTCCGGATCACCGTTCTCAGACTCAGCCACCAACATGCATTTCTGCGGAGCTTCACCGGTGCAGTCCACCAGCTCAGCCCCGATCCACAAGCGGACAACCTCTCCGTCAGTATCGGACGTGCTGCTGTCGCCCTCAGTGGCCGAAATCGTTGTCTGCTCGTCAGGCACAGCAGAACTATCAGACGAGCCATCGCCACAAGCGACAAGGACAAGCGAAAGGCCAAAGAAGCTTGAGACAATCACGTTTTTCTTCACGATGATCTTTCGTTGAGTGGGTTCAAGACCTGACACCTTGCCAAATCCTCACACCACTTCAGACGAACATGGCAGACCTGCAGTTCCCCGACGCCAACAATTCATCACTGCTCTTGAAGAGCATGCGGGGCTTTAGTCGACGGCAACAGCAGCGACCAGGTCAGCGAAGGCTTGGCCCAATGGGGTTCGGGGGTCGCCCAGACCCATCACGATGTCGAAATGGTTGCGGCCTTGGACCTCCAGCAGACGCGCTTCAGCTCCCGCTTGCTTCATCTTGTAGGCCATCAACTTGCTTTGTCGTTTGAACTCGTCGGTTTCAATCTCACCCCAGGTCAGCAAGCTTGGCGGCAAACCAGCGAGATTGGCCAGCATTGGACTGTTGCGAATGGCCGCTGCCTGATCGAGCCCGACCGCATCATTCACCGTGGTTCCGATCAACGGTTCGAGTTCGAACACGCCTGAAATCAGTACCAAGCCTGCTGGAGCAAAGCCAAGTCCACTGGACGACGGGTCTGCTCCGGCCAGACCCATCATGGCACTCAGGTGCCCGCCGGCCGAGCTACCGGCAATGAAGATGCGCTCGGGGTCATAGCCATAGTCGGATGCCAGGCGGGAAATTAGCCGCAAGGCCTGCCGACACTCATCAACAATCTCATCCAGCGTGGCCGCCGGAGCCAGCGTGTAGTCAACCGCAGCGAAGGCCATGCCCTGATCCATGCATCCAGTGGCGGCAAAGAATGACTCTCGCTTCGACAACAGTTGCCAGTACCCGCCATGAATATAGACCAGCAAGGGAACCGATTCGTCCGCGACATCGGGAACAACCAGGTCAATCGTCTGGGACTCACCCGGGCCATAGCGCAACTCAGTCAGATGGTTGCCGGCTTGGGTACACAGCACTCGTGCAGTCTCACTTTCTTGCCCATACGCCTCGATGAAGGGAGAAAAGTCGCCCCCTATAGCCGAGCTCGGCGAATACTCCCGTTGGCGTTCCGCATCGCTCATCTCTCGCCACTGGAGCCGGACAGGATCAAGGGATGGGTCAGCGGGTGGGTCAGCAGCCATTCCCCAAGCGTAGACTCATTCCCGCTATGGATCTCGCTAACCGATCGTCTGAACCCGAAACTCGTACTGTCCCGCCAACGGCTGCCGCCAAGCTGGCCAGGACAGCCATTGCGTTGGCTTGGCTCACCGTGGTCTGGAATCTGGTCGAAGCCGGAGTTGCCCTTTTTGCAGGCCAGTCGGCTGGCTCAACTGCCCTGATCGGGTTCGGTCTCGACTCACTCATCGAGGTCTCTTCTGCGCTTGTTGTGCTCTGGCAACTGCGCTCCGACATGGCCGAGGAGCGAGAGCAGCAGGCCCTCAAGCTGATTGCCTTGTCATTCTTCGCTCTGGCCATCTGGGTCACGCTCACCTCGGTCATCACCCTGGTCGGACATATTGAGCCCGAAGAGTCCAAGACCGGAATTGTTCTAGCCATTGTTTCCCTCATTGTCATGCCTGCCTTGGCGCTGGCCAAGCGCCGGGTTGGTAAGGCAATGTCGTCGGCAACCGTTGTCGCCGACAGTGCCCAGACATGGTTGTGCACCTCGCTCTCCGCTGTCTTGCTCGTTGGCCTTGTAGCCAACGCCACCCTTGGCTGGTGGTGGGCAGACCCCGTTGCTGGCCTGATCATCGCCGCGGTGGCGGCCCGCGAAGGCCGTGAGGCGTGGCGGGGTGAGAATTGTTGTGGCCCAGTAGTAAGCGCCGGAACCAGTAGCTGCTCAACCGAGGACTCTTGCAGCAGTTCCTAGGCGTCAGCGCACCGAGTGGCTACGGGCCGAAAGTACCTACGGGCGTCGAATGCCTACTCGGCCTCGACAACCTCGTCGTCGGCCCGCACCAGGCGATGGTACAAGTCAGAGTACAAACCCTCGCTCGCCAGCAACTCCGCATGCTTGCCTCGCTCCACCAACTGTCCTTCATCCAACACCAGGATCTGATCGGCATCGGTGATGGTGGACAAGCGATGAGCAATCACCAAGGCTGATCGACCAGACAAGGCCTGGGCCAAGGCCTCTTGCACCAGTGCTTCATTCTCCGAATCGAGATGACTGGTTGCCTCATCCAGAATCACAATGGCCGGATCCTTCAACAGCATTCTGGCAATGGAAAGGCGCTGCTTCTCTCCTCCCGAGAACCGATAGCCACGCTCACCAACCACCGTGTCATAGGCTCCCGGCAAGCGAGAGATGGCGTCGTGGATCTGTGCCGCCTTACAGACCGCAATCAGTTCGCTGTCAGTAGCGTCAGGCTTGGCGTAGCGCAGATTCTCAGCTATGGAGACATGGAAGAGATGCGGGTCCTGCACCACAATGCCAATGGACTTGCGCAATGACTCTTGAGTGAGTGAGCGAACATCGAATCCATCGACTTTGACCGCCCCATCCGTGACGTCATAGAGCCGGGGAACCAGGTTAGTGATCGTGGTCTTACCCGCACCAGACGGACCGACCAGAGCAAACATCTGGCCGGGTTCAATCGTGAAGCTGAGCTTCTGAATGGTCGGCGCTAAGTCCTCGTCAGACACGGTTGAGCTTGGTGTCTCCAGCGATGGGATGATGGTTTCGGTCGAAAGTGGATATCGGAAAGTCACCTGGTCAAATTCCAGCTGCCCTCGGGGGTCGCTCAACACATGGGCGCCAGGCTTGTCCTGGAGGGGTGAGGGACTATCAAGAACCTCGAAGACACGATCGAAGCTGACCAGCGCGGTTAGCACATCGATGCGAGCATTCGTCAGTCCCGTCAAGGGTTGGTAAATGCGACCAACCAGCAAACCCATGGTCGCCAACTCACCGGGGGCGATGGAACCATCGATGGCAAACCAGCCACCAAGTCCATAGACCATGGCAGTGCCGATGGTGCCCAGCAGTCCGAGGATGACCATGAAACCGCGGGTGAACATGGCGGAGCGGATGCCGATGTCTCGCACCGAGGCGGCGCTGTGGGTGAACTCGGCCGCCTCGTCGTCTTGTCGTCCAAAGAGTTTGACCAGCAAGGCTCCGGACACATTGAACCGCTCGGTCATCATTGAGTTCATGACCGCGTTGTGATCCATGCCATCACGAGTGATCTTCTGCTGTACCGCACCCACCCTGCGATAGGGCATGACAAAGAACGGAGTGAGAACAACGGCCAAGATGGTGAGGCGCCATTCGAGAATGAGCATGGCAGCCAGGGTGGTGAGCAGGGTGATGGTGCTGGCAACGACTGTTCCCAGGGTGCTGGTGAGGGCTCGCTGGGCGCCAATGACATCACCATTGAGCCGGTTAGTCAGGGTTCCGGTTTGGGTACGGGTGAAGAAGGCGATGGGGAGGCGTTGCACATGGTCAAAAAGAGCCGTGCGAAGGTCGAAGATAACTCCCTCGCCAATCTGGGCTGACCACCAGCGTTCGAAGAGAGCCATGCCGCTTTGCAAGATCGAGGCACCAACAATGAAGGCGGCATATACGCCAAGCAAGCCCTTGTTCGACTCGGGAATGGCCCGGTCCAGGATGCGGCCAAACAGGATTGGCGGCACCAAACCAAGGGCGGCTTGGCCAACAACAGCAACCAAGAAGCCGACAACCATGCTCCGGTACGGGGCGGCGAATCGCCAGACCCGAGCGGCCGCTTCTTTCTCAATTTTGGTGCCCTTGAGTGAATCACGATCACGGGGCCACATGGCCATCATCTGGTGCATCGGAACAAGAATACGAGCGCAGGGTGACAAGCCGACGGTCTGGCTGGATGTGAAGATCTGGATTCACATATCAGCTCGGCTGCGCCGCAGCCGACACAATCTAGGTAAACCCACGAACCGGAGCACAAGATGGTGGCATTGCAACGAAGAGTCCTCTTCACCTTGGCGCTCTTGCTGTCTGGCTGTTCAGTCCCCGGAACAGGGACCAGCGACGAACTCACGGCTACTTGTGGATCAGCGGCATTCCCTACCTATCCGGTTGATCTGGTCTCAGCTGACCAGCTCGCCGCTCCGGCCAAGGCCGCCTACGAGCAACTATTGGCAAGCTCAGCAGGAGAGAAGCTCACCTACCGAGACTGGTTTATCGTCGAGGAAAACCCCCACGAAGTTGTTCTGGTCGGCTCACCAAACGACTCCAACTATCCCTACGGCCAGATCGTGCTCGAGTCGAAAGACGACGGCTACGAGGCAGTCAAGTGGGACTCCTGCGATCTTCAGATCGAACTGGACGGATTCGGAGCAGCAACCACCGAACTGGATCTTGCTAGCGATCTCAACCCAGAGGTAACAAAGCTTTCGATTCTCATGACCGAACGAGCCTGCGCCGGTGGGGGTGCACTCAACGGTCGAGAAGTCATCAACAAGGTGATTGAGACCGAAGATTCGATCCTGCTTGTATCCATGATCGAGTCGAACGAGGGCTTCAGTCATTGTCAAGGCAATGATCCGGTTCCCTGGACCATCACCCTGGACGCTCCACTCGGCGATCGAACCATCTTCGACGCTGGCGACCTTCCCCCGACCGAACTCAGTCGTCCAGTCCAGGGCAAGTAGCACCACTCTGGATCCAGCTAAGTTTCGCCCCGGTTGAGTGGACACAGCCCCCTTGTCGGGACCAGCATCGTTGGCATGGCCGATGAACTCAAGCAGTACCTCAAGCTCTACCAGTCTGTCTTGGGGCAGATTCTGAAAGACGTTCGAGGTCTCGATGACGAGGACGGGACGCAGCCAACTGGATGTGCTGGTTGGTCAGTCAAGGACCACGTCAGCCATGTCGTCGGGCTCGAGCAATCGTTTGGTGGCGCGCCAGAACCCGACATCAAGGTTCCGGACTACGACCACGTCTCCGGTGACTTCGCCCGCTATATGGAACTACATGTCGAAGCCCGACGAGCCCTACCCATCGTCGCCATAGTCGATGAGCTCACCACCATGATCCCCCGCAGGGTCAGGCAGGTCGAAGCCGCCGTGGCCGAAGGCGACATTGAAGTCGCTGGCCCAATGGGAATCACCAGCAAACTTTCCTCCAGCATCCCCATCCGAGTTCTTGATCTCTATGCCCATCAGTTGGACATCAGTCGGGCCCTCGGCAAGCCAAGCAAGGTTGATGGGCCAGTGGCCGACTTCGTCATGAGTCGCTGCTTTGGGGCGTGGTCAGCAATTCTTCCCCGAGAATCCAAGACTGATGGCAGCCTGATGCTGGGCACAACTAACCCGCACCCTCATCAACAGGTCATCAAGATCGGCGACGAACCGGATGTGAACTCGGCTCAAGCCTCCATCGTCGGTAGCCGTGACACCATGCTGAAGCTCGCCATGGGACGGGGTGATCTGGATGAAGTACTGAACGAAGCGGACGTATCGGGCGATAGTGATCTACTCAACGCGGTGAAACCCCATCTGGCCTTCACCCCTTAGCGATCAACACCAACCTGTTTGGCCGGCTTCAGTCGCGGGTGCGGTTGTGCCGATAACGGCGAATCAAGGCATTGGTCGAACCGTCATGATTCAGTTCAGGCTCGGTCCGTGATTGCAGCTCGGGGATGATGGAGTTGGCCAACTCCTTGCCAAGCTCGACGCCCCATTGATCAAAGGAATTGACGTCCCAAATCACACCTTGGGTGAAGACCTTGTGCTCATAGAGCGCCACCAACTGGCCAACCACGCTGGGAGTCAGCGTCTGAGTCAGGATCATGTTGGATGGTCGGTTACCGGTGAAGGTTCGGTGAGCAACCAGATCCTGAGCGGCACCACTTGCCGCAACTTCTTGTGCCGTCTTGCCAAAGGCCAGAGCTTCGGCCTGGGCAAACAGATTGGCCATCAAGAAGTCGTGTTGACCTCCAACATCATCGGCCGGGTCAATGGATCCAATCAGGTCAACGGGAATCACCGTCGTTCCCTGATGGATGAGCTGGTAGAAGGCATGCTGCCCATTGGTTCCCGGCTCACCCCAGATGATGGGCCCAGTCTCGTAGTCAACCGTGCTGCCGTCCATACGCACGTGCTTGCCGTTGCTCTCCATATCCAGCTGTTGGAGGTAGGCGGGGAAGCGATCAAGCGCCTGGATATAAGGCAGGACGGCATGGGTTGGGTAGTCAAAGAAGTTGCGGTACCAAACACCAATCAGGCCAAGCATGACCGGCAGATTGGACTCAAAGGGAGTGGTCCGAAAGTGCTCATCCATCTGATGGAATCCGTCCAGCATTTCCATGAATGCTTCCGGGCCAATGGCGACCATCAGGCTCAGGCCAATGGCGGAGTCAACCGAGTAGCGGCCCCCAACCCAGTCCCAGAACTCAAACATGTTTGCAGTGTCGATGCCGAAAGCTTCAACCTCATCAGCATTGGTGGACAGAGCAACAAAGTGTTTGGCCACCGCCGCCATGTCACCGCCAAGGCCGTCCACCAGCCAAGACCGGGCTGAGCGGGCATTGGACAAGGTCTCCAGCGTGGTGAAGGTCTTGGAGGCCACGACGAATAGTGTCTCTTCGGGATCCAGCGGCTTGATGGTTTCCAGCAGGTGAGCCGGGTCAACATTGGAGACGTAGAAACACTGGATGTCCGCGTGGCGGAAGGAGGCCAAGGCGCGGTAGGCCATCAGCGGCCCAAGGTCCGAACCGCCAATTCCGATATTGACCACATTGCGAATGCGTTTGCCCGTGGCCCCCTCCCATTCGCCAGAGCGAACCCGGTTGCTGAAGTCAGCCATCTGGTCAAGCACGGAGTGGATCGGGCCAACAACATCAGCTCCGCCTACTTCAAGCCGGTCACTTTTGGGTTTGCGGAGAGCTGTGTGCAAGACCGAGCGGTCTTCGGTGATATTGATTCGCTCACCAGTAAACATGGCATCGATCTTGGCTTGCAGACCGACCTGCTTTGCTAGCCCGATGAGGGCGTCGACCGTCGAAGTAGTCAATAGATTCTTGGATAGATCAGCATGAAGGTCACCGGCATTGATGGTGAAGCGTTCGGCCCGTTCCGAGTCGTCGGCGAACAGCTGACGCAGCGACGTGTCAGCGAGCTGAGCCTGGAGATCGACGAGGGTTAACCAGGCCGGGCTTGAGGTGAGGGAGGCCGGACTGTCTGATGGTTGAGATGGGATTACAGGATCGGACACGGAGAGGCTCACTTTCGCTGCGCTCACGTCCGAAACACAGACGGGGAGCAGACAAGGTCGATACGCAAACCGTAGCCAATCAACGGACGTCAATCGGGCACGGGCATGAATAGCGCTAACCCATCTCTATTGCAGCTGATTCCGGTTGCGGACTGGACCGAGCTCAAACGACAATTTCAGGCAGCAATCGCTAGCTCACCCTGCAGCGAAACCAGAGCCCGGCTCAATCGGCTCTTCACCGTTCCACTGGGGATGCCCAGGTCCCGGGCAATCTGGTCGATGGACAGGTCCGAGTAGAAGCGAAGTTCGACAATCGAGCGATGCTCATCCTTCAACCCGGCCACCGCATGCTCAAGGTCGGTATCAGGCTGACGGTCGTGTCGGACCAGGGACCGCACCAGTAGTTGGTCCTTGGCTCGTCCCATGGTGCGACGACGCAGAGCCGAAATGGCCCAGTTGCGTCCGGTACGGAACACCCAGCCTTGCGGATTGGAATAGGACGAAACATCAGTCCAGCGTTGGAACGCACGGCTCATCGCTTCGTCTGCCGCTTCAAAGCCAAGTTCTTGGTCACCAACCGAGGCCGCCAAAGTGGTGGCGATTGTTCGACGGTAATCACGGTAGAACTCTTCGAAATCGAGCTCATCAGACGGCGAAAGGAGTGGCCCGGAGTCGGAGGGCGCTGGCATCAGGGCGGTCATGACGACCTCGTGGTGCGGCTGGAGAACAAATACATGTCCCCAGCATGAATCACGCGAGGTAAAACTGAGATCCGGGATATCCCCCAATAAACCCCTAGGGCGACTCCTGTGGCAAGGGATCATCCCGAAATGTGGTCTGTCACGAGGCCACTCAACTAGAAATGAGCGGACCGGTTGGCTAGGTTGGCCAGCTCCGATGCGAAATTTCCGCCATCAGAACCGACGTCACAGCTCCGATCCCACCCGAGGCCTCGGCAAGATGTTCGTCTTTGCGACCCTTAGCCTGGCGACACTTGGCTTGAGCAGTGCTGCATTGGCTCATGGTCTCGATGTGAGTGCAGATCTTTTTGTACCCACCAGCGATGACGCAACGACTGGCGCAGGCGAACCGAGCGGGGTTGTCGAACTTCAAATTACTGAGGAGATCGGTGAGATCTGTTGGGAGATCGAATTCGAAGGAATTGACGAGTCGGTCGAACTCATCGTCCGCAGCGCTCCCGAGAACATCTCGGGCGGGCAAGGTGAAAGGCCACCGCTCGTCCTGGTTGCCACAGTGACCAGCGGCTCAGCCGATTGCGTGTTTCGCGATATCGAGGCGACAACCGAGATAACTCTCGATGTCGACGCTCACCACGTCGAATTGCTTTCGCTCACAACCGGAGACGTGCTTTTGACGGGCAGGCTTCGAAAGCCTTTCGCACCCGGCTTCGAACCATCAGACGCGCTCGAACCAGGAACCGAGCACTCAACAACTCCTTGGAAACCAATGCTCGTTGTTGGCCTTGGCACGAGCATCGCAACGGTCTTGCTGGCCAATCTCATCCAGAAACGCTCAAGCGAGGACTAGCTGACGGGAGCTGTTGTGATGTTGGAGAAGCACATCTCATCGCCAGTGCCGTCGGCCCAGAGGATGTAGCCAACTGGCTGATAGGGAGCTCGCTCTCTATTCCAAGCACAGTCGATGCGGATGGTGTCACCTACGTCGATGATGATTTCTTCAATTGGGCTGTACCCGAGCTGCCACTCAAAGTCCCAGTCCGGAATATCCAGCAGGATCATTTCCTCGGGGGTATCGGGGTTGAGTGTGAGACGGATGCTCTTCCCAAGCTCGTGCATATGACCGGTTACTGACACAATCCGACCAGGATTGCTCACGGGCAAGTCACAGGTCGAGGAGGCATCTCCATTGGTCATGTGCGCATAGTCGGACACCTCCGAGTCACAATTCCACAGGAAGTAGTCGGGCAGGCTTCCCATGAATTCCCCGTAGAGACCCTTCGCCCTCTCAACCGCAGCATCGCGATCACAAAGCGGATGTTGGTCGCCCTCATAACAAGGGATCTCCGCCGGTCCAAGGTACAAGCTGCCAGAGAGTGACTTGTAGCCTCCATCTTGAGCCGCTATCTCTTCATCCGAAGCAAGATCGAGGGTGAATTGACTGAGATCAGCGGGTGGGTCTTGCAAGAAGTGGTAGTGGATTTGCACAATGAAGAAGTCACCGGGGTTAAGGGGAATCGCATACCCCTCCGGCTGCCTCCGCGGCTGAGCGCCCGGGGCCCAGCCAGACATATTGAAGGTGTATCCACCGTCGTTCGTATGCAGACCGGTTCCTCCGTAGCAAGTCCAGCCCGGCCCCGGCTTCGTCGAATCCAGCCATGCGGCCTGATCACGTAGTTCTTCTGACGCCAGAGAGATGATCCCGTGATGAACGATCTCAGTCTGATCCGGGATGAATTGCGAACCGAGGATCCACTCTTGATCGGTGTTTCCCGGCTCAAACATCAAGCAGCGATACTCATCCTCGATCTCGGCCGATCCTTTGTAGGCACCGCCAGCCGAAGTCATGACGACCTCCGGGTCAACAAGATTCGATAGTCCTTGTGTTGATTCAATTGGGGTATCAGGCGACACGTCTAACTCGCCACCTTGTTCATACCAATTCGCAATCGCCTCAACCTCTTCATCCGTTAGCGATTGATCATCTTGAAATGTTGGAGAAAGGTGTGAAGCTGGCCAAGGAGGCATCACGGCTGCGGTAGTGACGAGCTTGATGACCTCAGCATTCTCTGCGGCATCACTTGCGAACGATAGGACAAGACCGTCTGAACCGGCTTGACCAGCCTCATGACACGAGGCACATGAGCGTTCGAGTACCGGCAACACTTCGGCAGAATAGGAGACGTTCTCGACGACAGCCTCAGGCGCCTCGGTCGTGATCAGTTCGGCGCCGGACGAGACGTTGGACGTCTGCGGCGCATTCTCGACAATATTGGCGGGCTCCACCGCACTCTGGATCGATTCTTGGCTGCCTCCGCAAGCGGCAACGGCGACGCCGGCAACAAACAAGGGAGCGAGGAAGCTCAGTCGGGGCACACCAACACCGGGTTTCATCTGGCGCACTGTAGTTGGAGACAGTCCTCGTTTTCCAATGGTCATCGCTGCCAAGATGCCCAGAGCAAGCTTGTCTCCGCTCCGTCCACCAGATCGGCGAGCTCAACCATATTGAAACCCGGCCGATAGAGGCCTTGTGAGCGGCGATCAAGACCATGGCCAAGAGGCCATCCATAGCCTCATTGATTGGCGTTTTCTGGCAGCATTGCTCGGATTGGCAATCAATGATCATTGGGCCAAATCTGCGTATCCCGGATTGATCACAGGAAAGTTCTCCGATCTGGCCGGAATGATCGTTCTGCCCATCATCCTCTCGGCCGTTTACGCACTAGTCCGGGGCCAATCAACAACTCAGCCATCGACTAAGCACATCTCTTTACTCATCAGTGGGCTGTTTCTGACCGCGATCAAGACCGTTCCTTTTGCCGCTTCTCAGGTTGAGGACCTTCTGCGAACCATCACTGGCTCTCCCCAACAAATAGTCGTGGATCCGACCGATCTTGTTGGGCTCGCCGCCTTAGCCATTGCTCACCGTGTTCTTCGGCAACCCCAACCAATCCCTGTCCAAATGCTTGGCCGAGTAGGGCCGAAACTGGCGCTCGGATTCGGGATTCTGCTCATAACAGCGACCAGCAACGAGCCTGACTATGGCTGGACCCGGCTTGAGGTTGAGGGGGACCAGGTCATCGCAACCGTCGTGGAGAGCTACCGAGACCCGATCAGCAGCGTGGACGGTGGACGAACCTGGGATCCGTACCCGGTCGACGTTGATTCATCAGAAGGCGAGCAAGATTCCGGTCAGGAGAGTCAGGGCCCGGAACGGGGCCCAATCTGCCTATCCGCTCAACCAGACACATGTATTCGACTCACCCTCGGAGCCATCCAAGAGTCCAATGACGGTGGAAAGTCTTGGATCGTCAAGTGGGACATCAACACGGAGGAATACTGGGCAACCGACGCCCTTGGCTATGACGCGGACATTACTGCATCCGACATGCTGATTCTGGGTGACGACACCGTTGTTGTTGCTGTTGGTGCCCATCAACCAGTTCGGCGAGACGCCCAATCGGGCCTCTGGACTCCGAGCATCGCCGACATCAGAACCGTGCCTTGGGATCTGATCCTGGTGGCCTTCTTGTTCCAGCTTCCGATCATTGGAGGAATCCGTCGATTCCGCGGTGGTCATGATCGAGGCCTGCTCTATCTACTCGGAGCGCCTGCGGCTGGCGCGGCCGGGCTTCTAGCGGCCGTTGACACCGTTGGACCCGGCATCGCCGTCGGGGTTCCGACCGCAGGGGTAATCACGACGACCATGGTTGTTGGCTGGATGAGTGAAACGAGAGATCCGGGGTCGCATCCGGCATTATTCTCCGCACCCCTTGGACCGGTCACGGCACTCCTGGTGTTCGCAACCACTATTCCCTTCCTTGCCTGGGCTCAGGACAGGCTCGATTGGGCGATCGCTACAAAGTTGACGTGGGCGATAGCGATTGCCGGGCCCATCATCGTCGGGTTTGTTGGTCGGCCCACGGTTTTGGCGTCCAAGGTACCTGGCCAGCCACCCGCACCAAATTCGCCGCTCGCCGCCTCAATCGACCAGCCTCCACCGCCGGGGCCCTCACCCGAGCCAGCAACTGTTTGGTCCAACCGATCTAGAACCAGCGTAGGATTTCGCCTGGCTTTCCTCGTCACAGTCTTTGCCCTTCTGGTAGATACTCTAAGCGGTGTGATCAGCAGCTGGTTTGGCCTGTACACACTGACTGGCTTGTCACTGATGGTCATTGTTCTTGGCCTCGTATTGCTGGCAGTAGCAGCAATCGCCAAGTCTGGACGCCAGCACCCATCATCCATGTCGCTCCGTTTGTGGGTGGTTGCTCTCCTGTTCCTGCCCGTACTCTTCCCGTACCAAATCCCACCTCTGGGTGACTTGATCTACCCCTTGGTACTTGTCGTCGGTGTTCCGTTAACAATTCTCGGCGGTCAGGACCGGGACAACAGCAATGGAACTAGGTCGGACGTACGGCCTCAGCCGGATCCAACCGGGCCGCCCTCACCGCCGGGTAGAGACCAGCAACTGCACCAATAACCAGGGCAGTCAAGACTCCAAGGGCCAGGCCTTCTAAGGGAACACTAACCGTCCAATCCTGGCGCTTGGCGTAGCCGATGGTGACCAGCGCCCCGATACCAACACCAACGGTTCCACCGATTAGCGCCAGGGCAGCACTCTCGACCACGAATTGGGCCGCGATGTGTCGCCGGGTCGCCCCGAGGGCACGACGAACACCGATTTCTCCTCGCCGTTCGATAACCGAGATCACCATGACGTTGGCAATGCCGACGCCGCCAACAACTAGAGCAACTGCACCAAGACCAAGCAGCAGATTAGTCAAGGACTTGTTGACCTCAGCCTTGGCCGAAAGGGCTTCGCTTGGCCGCGTAACACTGACCGAGCTTGGCGACGCCGGGTCAACGGTCCGAGCGAGGATGTCACGGACCTGTTCCACATAGTCGGGGTCTGTTCGCAAGTAGACGGTGCCCGGTGCCCGCTTGCTTGCGAACAAGTCCTCGGCCACGTCGTACCCGATGAGAGCCATGCGATCAATGTCTGGGTAGAGGGCCAGTGGATCAAGCACCCCAACAACAGCAAAGCGGTGCTCACCGAGTTGGACCGCTGGACGGTGCTTCACCGATGTGATGCCGAAACGCTCGGCCGCCTCGGATCCAAGTACCACTACGGGAAGTTGGCCGTCACCGGCGGTCAGGAAGCGCCCACTGGCGACAGTTCCAGCCAGGGTGTCCAGAAGCTCAGCCTCGGTTGCGCTCACCTGCACTCCCCCGTTGCGGCCGTTGGGCATGACGTCACTCTTCAGAACGTCAACCGACACTGGCGTCAGTGCGGCGGCGTTCTCGGTAGCTGGGATACGTCGAATCCGAGCCGATGACGTGACGGGCAGACGAACATCATCATCAAGGAAGCTGGCCCCGGCCTCAACGGCCAGCAGGTTGGTGCCGAGCCGGTCAAGCTCCGCCAAAACGTCGGCGGTACTGGAGGAAGAGATCCCGAGAACCGAAACCATGGAGGCAATACCGATGGCAATGCCACCGGCGGTCAGGACCGTACGCCCAAGCCGGGTGGTGAGTCCAAGTAGGCCGGTCCGGATGAGGTCGGTGAACCGAAGTCGACTGCGATTCATTGAGCCGCTCCAATCAAGGACTGGGTTTGCACATCAGAATCAATTCTTCCATCAAGAACCCGGACTCGCCGAGGAAACAGTTCGGCCAGTTCGTTGTCGTGGGTGATAACGACAATGGTCGAGCCCTCCGAGTTGAGTTCGAGCATCAGATTCACAATCTCTTCACTGGTCTTACTGTCAAGGTTTCCTGTTGGCTCATCGGCCAAGACAATGGCTGGCTCACCAACGAGGGCACGAGCAATAGCCACTCGTTGACGCTCACCGCCTGATAGCGCGCCAGGTCGGTGGTCAATACGATGGCCAAGCCCAACCCGTTCCAAGGCGAGGTGAGAGCGACGCTCCCGCTCTTTTGGTTTGATGCCGCGGTATAGCAAGCCGGTGGCCACATTGGCTGCCGCACTCAGGCCTTCCAACAGATGGAACTGCTGGAAGACGAACCCGATGCGTCGAGCACGCAATCCCGCGAGCTGGGCATCACTCATGCTCGAGGTTGCTTCGCCCTCAATCATGACCTCGCCGTGGGTAGGCCGATCCAAGGTCCCAATCACATTCATCAGGGTCGATTTGCCCGAACCGGAAGGACCAACAATGGCGGTGAGTTCGCCAGCTTCGATACTGAGACTCACATTGTCCAGAGCCCGAACCGCGGGTTTACCGCCGTATTCCTTGGTAACGGAAGTGAGTTGGAGCACACTCATGACGGGATCACCACCTCGTCACCCTCGACCACGTCCCCGGTAATGGCCACCGTGGTGTTGTCAAAGTCAATGACCTCAACACCCCGCAGTACCGCGCCGTCTACGGTTTTCACTTCAACGGCATAGCCACCTTCGGCCAGGGCAATCAGAGCGTCAACGGGAACGGTCAAGGCATCAGCAGCCAGCACCTGAACCAGTTTCACCTTGACCGGCTGAGCATCAGAGATAGTGCCATCGACCGTGTAGCTGATTTCATAGCCAAAGGCTCCGGTCTCGTCGGCCGGTGTGGCCTTGACCTTGTCCAGAGTTGCTGACAGTTCAGCTCCATCGCCAAGGATGACGAGCACATCGGGGTTCTGCTGGAAGCTAGCCAGCTGACGAGAGGCGGAGTCCAGGGTGACAATTGCTCTGGCGTTGGTCACCGTGAGGACCGGCCCTTCCGTGGAAGAATCACCCTTGGTGGCCCTGGTCTCAACACGAAGGAGTTCTCGCCCGACGATGATCTTTTCCGGACCAAGAAGCCCATCCTCGGTCATGCCCCGTTCTTTCTGGAAGGCCTTGACCGCGGCACGGGTTCTGGCATTGAACGAATTGTCCGCCTCCCACTCGTCAGGCCCAAAGCCTTCAGCAATGAGAAACTCTTCCAACTGGAGGATGTCATCGCCCTTCTTCACTCCCTTGTACAGATCCCGGTACATGGGTAAGTCGCCGGGCATGTAGATCACGGGTTGACGGTCGACTTCCCACAGCACGTCACCGGTCTTGATCTGCTGGCCAACCTCAGGAACCCAGGTAAGGGTTCCTCGGGCTTGAGCTAAGAGGTTGCGTGACTGGCCAAACCCGAGGTCGGCGTTGTACTCCTTCTTGCTGGTCAAGGTCTTGATTTGGACCACGCTGGTCCGTTCCGTCGCAATCGCAGTATCGGGTTCGTTGGAGGCGTTATCGGCCCCAGCGGGATCAGCCCCTTCAAGGCGGGACAGGCCGAGCCAGGCCCCAAGGCCAACAACCGCAACGACAGCAAGGGCGATCATCCGTTTCCTACCGCTCATTGCTCATCCTCTTCAAGCTTGTTGATGTCAACGTTTCCATCTTCATCGAGGAGATCCCCGAGCGCTTCTTGTAGGCAGGCCTCGATGGCTTCATCTTGTTCGGGAGTGGTCTCCATACTTTCGAGGGCGACCAGTCGCGGGTCGTCATCAGACAAGAAGAGGATGTCATCGGGAATCTCGATCTCGAGAAACTCACGACCACATGCCGCCAACTTCACCGAGCGGTCCGCCAATGCCGCCTTGGTGGCTGGGTCCAGCTCAAAGGAGCCGAAGGCGTCATTGATGAGCTCATCACAAACGCGGGATGCGGAGGTGTAGGCAGGGTCGGTATCAAAGGCGGCAAGATCAGCGATGTCGGCGACCGTCATTCCAACCAGATCATTGATTCCTTCCCCGATCATGCAGGTCTGCCATACAGCGAAGATCTCATCTTCGGAACTGTTCCCGTCCAAGACTGGCGCATCGGTTGAAGCGTCCGAACTGTCCTCAGAAGACGTGTCGACTGTCGTCACTGATCCGAGCGAAGGTACGCCCGAATCTGCGAGCTGTGTCTCGGTGGTTGAGCTTGTGCCGTTGCCAGCGTCACCTCGACCTGACTCGGCGTCAGCACCGGCCGCGTCGCTGGCATCTGAGCCGCAGGCCGAGAGGGCAAGCCCGACTACAACGAGTAGGGCGCTTATTCGGTACGGTTTTTGTTTCTGTCGGGTCTGATTCCCGTCGGTTGCCAACATCACTGGTCTCCATTCGGTTTGGGTTGAACCCAACCTTGAATGCGCAGCCTGTGATGAGCCTGTGATTGGCTGTGAGTGTCCACAGCCAGTCTCAGCAGACTCACAGCTTGCTGCTCCACACTGTTTCCTGGTGCAGCCTGCTATCTATCTAGGTAGCCCGTTCTTGATCGAAGGTGCCGGAGGAAGCCCGTGAGGGTATTGATTGTTGAAGATGAGGTGAAACTTGCGGCCGCCATCGAACGGCGTCTGGTCGCCGAGTCCTTCGACGTCGATGTATGCCACGACGGCAAGGACGGCCTGTGGCGCGCCATTCAAGGCTCCTATGACGTGATGATCCTTGACATCATGCTTCCATCCATGAACGGTTACCGGGTGTGCGCCGAGATGCGGGCCCAGGGTGTCTGGACCCCGATCCTCATGCTCACAGCCAAGGACGGCGAGTACGACGAAGTCGAAGGCTTGGAGACGGGGGCCGATGATTACCTGTCCAAGCCATTCACTTTCGTCATCTTGCTTGCCCGTCTTCGAGCGCTCGCTCGTCGTAGCGGGGCTGTACGCCCGCCGACTCTGCGAATAGGTGATCTCGAGTTGGATACCGCTTCGCAGATCTGTCGCCGAAACGGCCATCAGATTGACCTCACCCCACGAGAACGCTCATTGCTTGAGGTACTGATGCGAAACAAGGGTGATGTACTCAGCAAGCAAACCCTTGTTGATCATGTGTGGGGCATGGACTTTGACGGAGACATGAATGTGGTTGAGGTCTACATCGGCTATCTGCGTAAGAAGATCGACCAGCCGTTCGCTTCACCCTTGATCCAAACGGTGCGTGGACTTGGCTATCGGCTGACACCATGACGCTCAACTCGCTTCCAGCACGCATAGCTCTCTTGGTGTCGGCCTCCTTCGCCATTGTGCTTCTTCTCGCCTCGCTATTCCTGGTGCAATGGTTCGAGGGTCGTCTGTTGGCGGAGGTGAAGGCTGATGATGCCGAGGAGTTGGATCGTCAGGCAGAGATTCTCTTAAACATCGAATTTCTTTTAGCTGACGAAACTGAGGGCTTAGAAGAGTTGGACGAAGGCGGCCTGCTGGCGATCATCCCCGACGACGGCACCCACATCACTATCCATCGAGCCGACGGAACCTTGATTGGAGATTCAGTAGAAAGCTTCAAGGCTCTCACCGAGTCGAATTCGATCTCAGCCGAGAGCCTCCCCGTCTATGAGGGGATGAGCGACGAAGAGGTGTTGGCTGGCCTGCTCAATCTGCCAGAGTTCTATCTATTGCTTCTCGATGAACTATCACCAGAAACCCTTGCCGAGTTCGAATTGGTCTTGCGGATCGTGGAAGCCGAAGCCACTGACACAGCCGAACTGCCCCAACTCCTCGAAGAGTCAGAGCAGGGACGCTTGGATCAATACCAGTCAATCCTGGCCGACCTGATCTTCGGATCAGGGACGCGCTCGGCCGCTCCAGAGGGGCGACTGGTGGTAACGGAGCGGGCCGTAGAAGTCTTTGGAGAAAGGCTGACACTTCGGGCAGAAAGCCGAGTGGCCGGGATTGACCAAGCCGCCGGTGCAATCAAGACGGTTCTCTGGTTCGCCAATCCAATCCTGCTGGCCCTAGTAGCCGGGATGGCCTATCTTGCCGCCCGCAGAGCCCTTCAACCAGTGGCAGAAATCACCACCCAGGTTGATCAGATCAGAAGTGCCGAATCTTCCGAACGAGTTCCGGTTCCAAGCAACGGTGGCGAGATTGCTCACCTGGCGTTGACAATGAACAAGATGCTGGACCGTTTGGAGAGTTCATCACTCCGACAGCGTCAGTTCGTATCGGATTTGTCCCATGAACTTCGTACGCCAGCAGCAGTGATTCGGGCCGAAGTGGAAGCCGCATTGGCTGACCCTGGCAACAACTGGGACGCAACAGGGCGATCGGTTCTGGTCGAGCAGTCTCGACTGAGCGCTCTGGTGGATGATCTTATTCTGTTAGCCAGACTCGATGAGGATCGGTCCGACCAGGGTGCAAGCAACGCCGCACACCAGGAAGTCGACCTCGATGACCTGGTTCGTATGGAAGCATCACGAGGTTGGGAACACTCGGTTGATACCAGTCGGGTCGAACCGATCCGGATTCATGGCGATGCGCGCCAACTCGGCCGCTTGGTTCAGAACCTGCTTGCCAACGCCGACCGGCATGCCTCATCGGTCATCCAGGTGAGCCTGCAGCACCTGGATGGAAACGTAGTGTTACGAGTAGACGATGATGGTCAAGGAGTTGCCTTTGGAAGAACAAGACCGAGTCTTTGATCGTTTCACCCGATTAGATGAGGGGCGCGCTCGTGATGCCGGGGGAAGTGGGCTCGGTTTGGCCATAGTGCGCGAAGTAGCACAAGCTCATGGCGGACTCGCAGTAGCGAGAGCCAGTGAGCTGGGAGGCGCACAGTTCGAAGTCCAGATCGAAGGTACCGCCGAGGTCCGGACAGCTCCTGAGTACGCCTGGTAGCAAGCAGCCAGTGTCAGAAGCGGCCAAGAGCTGATCGGCAGAGCTGGCAACAGCATCGTCTTCGGTTGCCAGCTACGGCACTGTTCATGCGACCCTTGGCCCATATCCGGCGCTTAACACCCTCTCAAGTTCACAAGCGAGTAACCGATCCAAGTTGGTATGAAAAGAATGCTGCTGGCATCTGCCTTCTGTCTCACTCCCTTCCTTGCTGCTTGTACGAACATCACAGCCCAAGGTGCAGCGTCGGAGTCAGCACCAACGTTGGAGTCAATGCCGGTAGCGACCTCGGCCAAAATTGATGACATCAATGACACTCCAGACGACGCCTTGCCACAGGTCGATCCTCCAACCGAAACCACGAGTCGTGAGCAAACCACATCGACTTCTTCCCCGGAATCTCCAGTAGGTCCCTTCGAGCACAGTGAGGGAGTAACGCTTCTCTACGCCAATGAGTTTGCATTGGATGAGGGTTGTGTAGCAGATCAATTCGAAGCCGTCTCAGGCGAGCAACTGCGCTCGGTCGGTATCAACGAAGACGGAGTGCACGACAGCCACCTCTACTACCTTGATCTAGCGATCGAACGACCGATCTTTGGTGTGGTGCTCCGTTCATGGTCGCTCTGCGCGGACTTCTATCCGGAGTTGGTCGATGAGGAACTCGGAGATCTGTTTGCCGACGAAGTGCTTTCTTGCTTCGTCGAAGCCACGCGCACCGACCCGGACATCTTGATGTTGTACCTACTCGGGGTTCCTACCGGACAGACCTTCGACCTCGAAGCCAAGCGTGATGCCGTTCAGGTCCTGTATCGGGCTGGACTGGCAAAGAACGAAGAAGCGATCGCCACCTGCATTGCCGAGCGCCTGAGTTCCTAAGAATCCCCAACCAGGAATCAGAAAACCCATGGGGCACCTACCCAGTCTGTCAGCGTTCGTATTGATCGCGTGCGGGCAGGACCGAGTCTGTGGCCAGGTCGTACACGGCCCCTTCGATCTTGACTGCTCCATCTCGAATTGCTGATCCAGTCGGTGAAACCGCCGTCGTCAAGCCTGCAATGGTGGCGTGCACGTTCTGCTCGGTGATGAGATCGACGTTGGGCACATCATGCTCGGAAGCCAGCTTGCAGATCTGCTTGGTAACCGCTTCGAGATAGCCACCACACTCTCCTCGACAAGCCGCTCCGACGGCGCCACAGTTGGTGTGTCCAAGCACAATGATGAGTTTCACCCCTAGCTCGGCGACCGCATAGTCGAGGCTCGCGATAGCCGAAGGGGTGGCCGTGTTGCCAGCGACTCGCACGACATAGAGGCTGCCTGAAGATTGACCAAAGATGACGGACGGAGGAACGCGGGCGTCCGAACAGGTCAGGATTGCTGCGGTCGGAGCGTGTTCAGGCACGAGAGAGCGACTCGGATCGCTGACTGCATGGTGCGCGGCAAGGAGGGTGTCCCAGGTGGAAGACATAGGTACGAATATACGTACATTTACGAACTTGTCAAGGTTTCCCTTTTGGGCACAGTCCGAGGATCTGAGGTGATCGTGTTCCCAGACCCGGGGCCGTCAATAGAAGTCACCTGGTTGCGAATATTGAACACGAAATTCATGGTCCCAGCCGGATCAGTCACGCTGACCGTGTTTCCCCAAATGTCAGTCATAGCCACGCTTGATGGCGGGCAGCGATTGATGGCCATTGACATTCGCTCCGGACGTCTGCATCCCTACATGGCCGCTTCGGGGTGGAGGGCGGCGAAACGCTTGACTCAAACCTGATCTGGCCGTACAATGGACGTACTAAAGGTGAGGTGTGGAAATGGCTGCAGAAACCAGAATTCGGAATCGGCGTATCGAATTGCGTGTGACGCCTGAAGACCGTGCTCTCATTGATAGCGCCGTCGCGGTGAAGGGCACTGATCTGACATCATTTATGGTCGAAAGCGGAACCACTGCTGCCCGACAGGTCTTGGCCGACCGCAATGAGTTCGTTCTAGATCCACAAATGCAACAGGCGTGGGAAGCACTCAATGATCGCCCAGCACGGGATCTTCCTGGTCTGCGTTCACTGATGAATCGGCCGTCCCCTTTTGTTAACGAGTGACAGGGCAATATCTTCTCCCTGAACTCCTCGCTAGGCAGCACGGTCTCGACAGCTTCGAATGCCGGTCTCAGGAACAAACTGAGTGGCTACAAAGACATGGCCGTCAAGCGTCTGCTGGTGGGCTTTCGAAGGTTCTGGTTGTGGCTGAGGCCGGTACCGGGAGAGTCGCCGCCTATTACGCGTGGTCAATGGCCAGCATCCGGGTCGAAGATGCACCGGAAAGGCTTGTGAAGGGGGCGGGTCGATATCCGCAACCGGTTGCTCTGCTGGCTCGTCTCGGGGTGGCAACAACGGATGAGGGTAACGGGCTTGGCGCAGCGCTGGTGCAGGATGTGATGAAGCGTGCGTTGGAAGTCAGCGCGACGATTGGCTGCCGAGGGTTACTTGTTCATGCAGAGAGTGAAGGGGCCAAGAGTTTCTATCTCCACCTAGTGCCCGAGTTTGAGCAGTCACCTACGGACAAACTTCACTTGGTGTTGCTCATGAAGGATATTCGTCGCACCCTGACGTCCTAGCTGTTCTTTGATCCGCCATAGCCGTTTCTCAGTGTCCGCACAGTGTCCGCCCGCTTTCCAAAACGAAGAAAGACCCCGATCCGGCTCACTCTCCAATAGAGAGAAAAGCTGATCAGGGCCTTTGTGGCGGAAGGTAAGGGATTCGAACCCTTGGTGATGCGAAGCACCACAACGGCTTTCGAGGCCTGCCATAGCGAATCACTCTTACAGTCCTTTGCTGCGTTTTCCCTGCTCACAGGCCCATTTACTTCATCGACTTGTTGGCAGAACTCTCTGCTGCAGACCCTTGTTTGCCCCTGCCAGTGTCCGCTCAGTGTCCGAAATAGTTAGGCAAGTTCCATCAACAAAACCGGCAACTAGCGTTTGACACTCACCGGGTCAGCCAGACGGGGCGAACCCAAGCGGCTGCAAGAGGAACCCAGACACCACCGCCAAGAGAACCACAAAACCCATCGAAAGGATCCGCTTGTCCGTCCTCGGGGCCAGAGAATAGAGGAACACAAACCACACCTCAGCCACCGAGAACAAGAAGAGCCACCAATGATATTCATATCCGATGGGTGTGTCCGAGAAACCCCTGATGAGGGCAACAGCAGCCATGATAGCGATCCCAACCTGACCAACCAAAACAAACAGAATCGGGCCTTCAGCCGTATGCCGTTCTTCTCGCGGGACCATCGGCCGAAGCGAGTACACGTCATGAAACGCTTCGGACTGCGCCAGGTGAACCCCCAAGCTGGTTCCCGACATGCCAAAGATGATTATCCGCGCCCAGGTTGTGTCATCAATATCTCTCATATCACCTGGACCAGGGAACCCCAGGACGAACATCACGAAGAGGACAACCAGCATCCCGTCCGCAACAAAAAGACTCAAGCGGGCGATTCTAGGCGTCAGTTCCCACCCTTCTCGTTGATCGATGTAGAGGCCAACGGTGCCGCCGGACACAACCGTCGTCAAGCTCCAGAAGATCCACAACACGCTAACGGCCCCCCCCCCTCGATAGGCAGTCCCAGCAGTCCCAGCCACTGACGTCGCATTGCCCGCGGCTGCCCCTATCGCAGGAGCCACTGAGACAAGCGCCGCCCTGGTGGTGGCAGCGAGGTCGACAGAGTCCAGGTAGGAACGGGGCAGACCAAATAGCTCGAGCCGGACAGCAGGATCGACAGGGGAGTGTTCGGGGTGGAGGTGCGCGATGTTAGCCACGGTCAGGATGCTCCTCAGGTTGGGTGAACAGGATTATCGCACTAAGACGGCCAAGGATGAGGGGAGGGTGTCAACGCCCCTCCATCCATGCCTTCAACCGCTTGTACCCAAAGACCCAGAACCTATTCGTTAGCCCTATAGAAAGCACTATGAGGAACACTCGATCTGTCCTTTCAACCACAACGAAAAGAGCCAACGAGGCGAAACCAAGAAACAGGCTGCTAACGCCAAGCACACGATCACTGGCATGATCATCCTCCACCCTCAGGCCCCACAAGAAGCCGGCGGCGCCTACCACAAAAGCAAAAACAAGAACACCGGTACCGAACCGATTCACAGCAAGAACCTGGAACGCTTCAAGCCTCATCGCGAACCGCCACCTTGGAGTTGACCCTGTTTGACGGACACGGTGTTTCGAGTTTTCATGCTGCTTGCTTGGAACAAATATAGGTCTCAGTCGGCGGTGGCAAGGTCCAGCCCACGCCGAACGGATAAGAACCGGCCGACCCCAGCGTGCTCATCCCTGGGCCGTCGGCCGCTCCTGTCCTGCCCGACACCGCCGCCAGGGCCATTGCTAGGACAAAACGCAGCCTAAACACCCGTGGCGTCCCACCAGATGACGACCCCAAAGCAGCACAGGTACGCGACCAGTGCCGCTATCGAGACGACGCTCCAGGCTCTCCGCCTGAAATCCCGAACAAGCGCCGCCACAATCAGACCACCTGCGGCAACTGCTGGCACCAACCCCGGCAGCCCTGCCAGTCGATAAATTGCTCTGAGGCCGAGGAAGGCCCCGGCCAGCAACACGGCAAGTGCTCCAAGTCCATAGACCACTGCCTCGAGCCCATCAAGAAGACCGAAGCCGCCTTTCGGTTTGTCCTCCTTTGCCCCTGCCACAACCAAAGTATGGCCGCGTACTGGCGCCCATTAGGCTCGCTGGCCATGACTACTCGGTGATCGCCGGACCCCGCGACAAAGGAACTCGGCGTCGCCGCGCAATCCCACTGGTTGCAATGCATGCAACATCTCTCTCATTCCCTGCTCACAGACCCATTCACTTGATCAGGTTTGCTCCTGCCAGTGTCCGGAACAACTGTTGACCGACTGAACAGGAACATAAAAACTGTAGCCAGACATAGCATATGTGGTTACACTTTCATACATGACGGCGTCAACAGAAACCGATCTCCCCCCAATATTCACCCATGCAGAGGCGCGCTCCCATGGACTCTCTGACCGCAGCCTGTACGCGTTACGCGACCAAGGCCACCTCGAGCAAATCGCCCGCGGCATCTACGCCCAACCAGGTCTCGAAGCCGACCACGACCTCATTGAGATCGCCGTACGAGCCCCCAAAGCGACCCTCTGCCTCACAACTGCCCTAACCCGACACAACCTGATCGATGACATCCCACCAACCATCGATGTCGCTCTCCCCCGCAGCCAACGTTCCCCTCGGACAATGGCGCCAATCACCTGGCACCGCTTCGATGAGGACACATACGACATCGGGCGGCAAGAACTAGCAGTATTTGGCGACCTCACTATCGGCATCTACAGCCCAACTCGTTCAATCATTGATGCTTTCCGGCTCCGCCATCTCTACGGTCAAGACCAAGCAATCCAAGCACTCAAAACATGGCTCAAGGAACCAGCCAACCACCCCTCCGACCTACTTTCTCTGGCTAGAGCCTTCCCTGCTGCCGAACCATCTATCCGCACCACCCTGGAAATCTTGCTGTGACGCTACGTCCGACCCGAGCCACCCTCGCAGGCTCCGCTTACCTCAACCTACGCCGCCACGCCTCGACGACCGGACGGCCAACCGACGAACTACTTCGCCTCTATGGCCTCGAAGGGTTTCTTGACCGATTGGTAGCGTCGACCTACTCAGATCAGTTCATCCTCAAAGGAGGAGTACTCCTCGCTGCCTTCGGAGCGAGAAGACCAACCCGCGACATTGACTTCGTAGCCATCAACCTGTCCGACGACCTCAAAACAATCAGCGAAACCATCGGTCGAATCGTCTCCGTCAATATTGAAGACGGGCTTGACTTTGATAGCACTGCAACCACCGCCGAGCCCATCCGCAGTGACGACGCCGCCAGCGGCGGACGATTCACCCTGCACGCACGTTTAGCAACCGCTCAGATCCAGTTCCATGTCGACATCAATATCGGTGACCCAATATGGCCAGACCCTGAGCAAGTCGATCTACCCCGCATCCTGGGCGGTGACCCGATTCGCCTCACTGGCTACCGCGTCGAGCTTGTCCTAGCAGAGAAGATCGTCACCGCTATGCAACGAGGCACGGCCAACACCCGATGGCGAGACTTTGTCGACATTGCCAGCCTCGCTGATGGTCCTATTGACGACACGAGATTGTCTGAGGCGATCCGTCGGGTTGCTGTGCACCGCCAGATCTCAATTCTCCCGCTTGGCCAAACCCTGGATGGATTCGCTTCAATCGCTCAGGGCAAGTGGGCTGCCTGGCGACGAAAACAACAGCTCATAGAAACCACCCCAGAGTCCTTCGCTGTTCTCCTTGACCAGGTCATCGACTTCACCGACCCGCTCTTGCGGGGCCCTTCACTATGAAGCCACACAGGTTGGCCTGAGAACGGTAGATTCGCCAGGTCTGATGGTGGACCACATCGAGAGGGCCCGGGCCCTTCTCGAATCCGCTACTACCTTTTCTCAGTGTCCGCTCAGTGTCCGCTCAGTGTCCGCTCAGTGTCCGCTCAGTGTCCGCACACTTCCAAGAACGAGAAAGACCCCGATCCGGCTCACTCTCCAATAGAGAGAAAAGCTGATCAGGGCCTTTGTGGCGGAAGGTAAGGGATTCGAACCCTTGGTGATGCGAAGCACCACAACGGCTTTCGAGGCCGCCCCATTCGTCCGCTCTGGCAACCTTCCGCAGGCGAGGCTAGCGGGAACAAGCCACGGAGCGAACCGGGAGCCGGCAGCAGTTTCGATGTTGTCGCTGGCGCATCACCGGATCAAGCTGCTACTACAGGGCCATGATTCGTCTTCTTGATCGCATCCCCGAACTGCGTCATGACCTCGAAGAGGTCGCCGACCCCACAAAGGTAGAGGGAATGCAGGCCTACATGAAAGACCGGTTTGTCTACCTTGGGGTGATCTCGCCCGATCGAAAGACGGCAAGTTCAGCACTGCTGAAAGCAGTTCGCTTAGCAACGGAAGAAGAACTCTTTGTGTTCGCCGAAGCCTGTTTCGACGAACCGGAACGAGAATTCCACTATGTGGCGGTTGATGCTCTTCGCCGCGGAGCCAAAACAATGTCAGCCGCCTCTCTTCCGCGTGTCCGGGCTCTGGTAGAAACTCATTCGTGGTGGGACACCGTTGACTCCTTGGCATCAAATACCGTTGGTCCTATGGTGGCCAACCACCCAGCACTTGGCCTCGAAATGGACAACTGGATCGATGAGCCCAATATCTGGGTTGCGAGGGTTGCCCTCATCCACCAACTCAAGTTCAAGGATGAGGCCGACCCTGATCGCATCTTTGGATACGCACTCAAACGGGCAGCCGACACCGAATTCTTCATTCGCAAAGCAATCGGTTGGTCGCTTCGCCAACATGCCAGGGTAGATCCAGATGCAGTTCTTGCTTTTGTGACCGCCAACGACGACAAGCTTTCAGGGTTAACCAAACGAGAGGCGCTCAAACACTTCTCCTGAACCGTCCTAAGACAAACGGGCGGCCTGAAAAAAGTCAGTGAGTAGTCCGGCACATTCTTCTGCTCGGATGCCAGGAGTGAGATCCACTCGATGATTCAGACGCGGGTCATCACACACGTTGTACAAGCTGAGACAGGCGCCGGCTTTCATATCGGCCACTCCATACACCAGCCGCTTCAATCGAGAGTTGACCGCTGCGCCACCACACATCAGACACGGTTCCAGGGTGACAACGAGCGTGCACTCCCCCAGCCGCCAACCGCCAACAACCTCAGCCGCGTCACGCAAGGCCAAGACTTCGGCGTGAGCTGTCGGGTCGCCAGTCAGCTCACGCTCATTGTGTCGACGAGCAATAACCTCACCGTTACGAATCACAACAGCTCCAATGGGAACGTCGCCGTGATCCAGTGCCGCCCTTGCTTCGTCTAAGGCCAGACCCATAAGTTCTTCGTCAGTCACGCAGTCACCCTAAGGACAGAGGGACCCCAAGCACGCGATCACCATCACCATCATTCCGCCACCATCATTCAGCGGATCACACCATTGAAACGACGAAGGCTCGAACCCTGAGGGTTCGAGCCTTCGATAGATCCTGAGATCAGGACAAAAGCGGAGAGAGGGGGATTTGAACCCCCGGTGGGTTTGACCCCACACTGCCTTTCCAAGGCAGCGCACTAAGCCGGACTATGCGACCTCTCCGCCCGAGATACTAACGGGCTGCTCCTGGTCATCACGCCTTAGAAAGGATTTCCTGGCCGCAAGATTCTGGAGCAAGGGTTGCCTTCCAAAGCGAGTCGATAGGGTGTCTGGAACTTGCCTGTCTTGGCAGGTGGTGGTCGGACCCTGTGCGACTGAAGACTGTGAACCGAGTCAGGGCCGGAAGGCAGCAGCTCTCAGCGGATCCTTCGGTGCGCCGCAGATCGTCTGGCCGCCACTTGCGAGGACAGGCGGTTCTCGTTTTGGCAGTCGCACCAGTCGCTACTTACCAGCCATCCGGCAGATGACGTGACAGCCTCTGTCATTGTTGACCGCTAGGGTGACCCAGTGGCCTATCAGTCTCTGTACCGGCGTTACCGCTCCCAAAACTTCGAACAAATCAAGGGGCAACCCCACGTCACCCAGGCCTTGCGAACAGCTATCAAGGAGGGTAGGCACTCCCACGCCTACCTCTTCAGTGGCCCACGAGGAACCGGCAAAACCAGTACCGCTCGTGTCCTGGCCAAGGCCCTCAACTGCAACGATCTACAAGACGGCGAGCCGTGCACAACGTGCTCGAGCTGCATTGAAATCGAACAGGGCAAGTCGTTTGATCTACACGAGCTCGATGCCGCCTCCAACAATAAGGTCGACGACGTTCGGGACTTGATCGCCAAGGTCGCCCTCGGCTCGCCCGGACGGACCAAGGTCTACATCCTGGACGAAGTCCACATGCTGACCTCCGGAGCCGAAAACGCCCTGCTCAAGACCTTGGAGGAACCCCCGGACCATGTGGTGTTCGTGCTGGCGACCACCGAACCACACAAGGTTGTTTCCACCATTCGCAGCCGCACCCAACACTTCGAGTTCCATCTCCTGCCTGGAGACGACCTTGAAGAGCACCTCCGCTTCGTCATTGGTGATGCTGGCCTCGATGTTGACCAGGACGGGATCGAATACGCCCTACGCCAAGGAGGAGGGTCAGCCAGAGACACACTTTCTGCCCTTGACCTGGTGGCCGCCGCCGGTGGTGTCCCTGAAGGAACCAACGTCGGTCACGACCTGGCTAAGGCCATTGGCAACAAGGACGCGGCCGCCACCATCGCCCTGGTGCAACGAGCCCTGGAAACTGGCCGCGAACCACGCATCATTGGTGAGCACACCCTCGAATCCCTTCGCAATGCCTTCCTGTCATCCATGGGCGCACCACTCGGCCAGCTCAGCGAGGCCGCCCAGGACTCTGCTCAAGAACTTGCTGGTGCACTCGGAGCGGCAACCATCACCCGCTCACTCGAATCCCTTGGCCAAGCACTGGTCGAGATGCGACAGGCTCCAGACCCCCGCGTCCCCCTCGAAGTCACCCTGCTTCGTCTGGCCCGACGCGACGGCAGCGACAGCGCCGCCCTGCTTCAACGCATCGAAACGCTCGAATCTGAAGTTGCTGAGCTACGAGCCAATCCGCTGAGCAACCAGCCACCGGACACCACACCACGGCCTCCGGTCCAGGCTCCACCTACCCCCATTTCTTCGGTTCCTTCTATCGATCGTGGTGATCCAGCACCGACCCCAGAAACCGCAGAGTCCGCTGGGGCGAACAACGCTCCAGGCGAACCACTTCTCAAGCTGGTCGAGAACGAGCCAGAGCCGGGACCTGAGACACGGCCCGAACCGGAACCGGGTCCGCAATCGGCAGACGCCGACAGCAAGGGGCCGGCGGCAGCTGCACGCGCCACCCTGGCCGAAACTGCACCTCCGACTAGGGCTGCTCCTCCAGCCGCACCAGCCAGCAAGGCTCCAACTGCCCCGACACCTCCCCCATCGGCGGGCGCTCCGCCACCGACGCGCCAACCCTCCTCCCAGCCTCGACCCCCGGAAACCCCGCCATCCGAACCCGAGAAACCAACCGAGCAAGCAGTTGCCGAGACCGAGCAACGTGATGATCCGCCAGCAGCCTCTGGCGCTGCCATCACGCTCGATCAACTCACCTCATCATTCAGCGACATTCTGGATGAGCTCCCCCAGCGGGTTCGCGCCAGGTTCCGCCTTGGCAAATTTGTGGCCCTTGACGGCGACGATGCCTCCTTCGGACTGCCAAATGCCCACGTGATCGACCGATGCGAGGACGTCAAACCCGACGTCGAAGCCGCTCTCGCCACCAAATTCAACCGACCGATCCAGATTGCCCTGGTCGTTGACGGTGACAGCACCACCACATCTGCTCCACCTAGTTCCGCCCCAACGGCAAGACCAGCAAAGGCCAAGCCCGAGCCAGCGGACGAGCCAGTCGAAGAAGTCGGCGACGTATCCGAACTGGAGAACGCACCCGATGTCGCCTCAACCGGCATCGAACGGCTCACCCAAGCCTTCCCCGGCGCTGAGGTCATCGAGCCCAACGACTGAGCCGGATCAATTGCTGATATGGGTCCTACGCTGACCTAGACCACTTTCCTCGAGGAGACAAAGAGATGACTGACCAAGGTGGCTTCGATCTTGGAGGCCTTCTTCAACAAGCCCAAGCCATGCAAGAAGAAATGGCAGCAGCCCAAGAAGCACAGGCCCAACAAATCGTGACCGGATCAGCCGGAGGCGGCAAGGTCTCGATTGAGATAACCGGCGCTGGCGTGTTCAACTCGATCAGCATCGCACCTGACGTTGTTGACCCTGATGACATCGAGATGTTGGAAGACCTGATCCTCGCTGCCCTGCGCGATGGTTCAAACCAGGTTGCCGACATCCAGGAGAGTTCTATGGAGTCCATGCAGATGCCCGACCTTGGCGGTCTTGGAGACATGTTGGGAGGAGCGTGAGCTCCTACGCAAAGCCAGTCGAAGTCCTGATTGACGAGCTTGGGCGCCTTCCCGGGATTGGGCCCAAATCAGCCCAACGAATTGCCTTCCACCTGTTGAAGGTCGATCGGATCGACACCGACCGCTTGGCCAATGCCATTGTTGACCTAAAGGACAAAATCTCTTTTTGCGAACGGTGCTTCAATGTCTCCGAAGAGGCCGAGTGCACCATCTGCAACGACCCGCGTCGAGACCCCCATGTCTTGTGTGTTGTCGAGGAACCCAAGGACATTTCCGCCATCGAAAAAACCGGCTCATTCAAGGGTCGCTATCACGTCCTGCTTGGCGTGATCAACCCGTTGGAAGGCATTGGACCCGAGCAAATCAAGATTCGTGAGCTTGCGCTCCGGGTCGCGTCAGAAGACATCACCGAAGTGATCTTGTGCACCAATCCAAACATGGAAGGTGAAACAACAGCGTCCTTCATCGCCACCAAGATCCTCAAGCCGTTCGAGATCACCGTGACCCGACTGGCATCAGGATTGCCGGTCGGAGGAGACCTCGAATATGCCGACGAGCTCACTCTCGGCCGAGCCCTCAAGGGTCGTCAAGCAGTCTGACCGAAGCCACGCTCCGTAGCCAGACCTCAGGCCTTACGCGAGAACCAGGTCGGCGGGGAGAGGAGTCACCGACCCGGTTATCACCATGTTGTTGATCTCACCGAGAAAGCGGCGGATGGTGCCTTGACCATTGGCCACAACACCCATTTTGGGAGACACAACAACGTTGTTTCAGTTACGTTACATCACAAGATGAGCGAGAGCAAGTCGACTTTTCCCCTAATTTTGGGGAAACACTTGTCAAGGTTTTCCCAAAAATATGTAACCAAAAGACTCAGCTATGAAACGGAACGCACGATCAATGCATCTCCCTGACCACCGCCACCGCAGAGTGCGGCAGCACCGTAGGTGACATTGGTTCGCTTCATTTCATGCAATAGGGTCAGCGCCAGCCGGTTTCCGGATGCTCCAATCGGGTGACCGAGAGCGACCGCCCCTCCATTCACGTTGACAACATCGTCGGTGATTCCCAGGTCAGCCATGGCCGCTAGACCAACAGCAGCAAAGGCTTCGTTGAGTTCGAACAATCCGAGGTCGCCCAAGGACAAGTCTGTTTTGTCCAGTGCATTGACAATCGCTCGGGATGGTTGGGTCAACAAGGATGTGTCCGGACCAGCAATCATCCCATAGCTCACAACCTCACCCAGAGGAGTTACTCCGACCTTCTCAGCCATGGCCTTGCTCATCATCACTACCGCGGAAGCCCCGTCAGAAATCTGCGAAGCGTTGCCAGCAGTGATATTGCCTGACTTGTCAAATGCCGGGCGAAGACCAGACAACGAATCCGCCGTCGTCGAACCACGGACACCCTCGTCGGTGTCGATCACAATTGGGTCACCACGACGCTGGGGGACTTCAACATTAACCAGCTCTGCAGCAAACCGACCTTCGGCCATCGCGGCGGCAGCACGACTATGTGACTGGGCCGAGAACGCATCTTGGGCCTCTCTCGACAGTTCAGCCGAGGCCGCATACTTCTCTGTTGCTGCACCCATCGCGCACGCATCAAAGGCACAGAACAGCCCGTCATAGAACAAGGAATCAACCACTGTCTTGTCAGCAGCCCGATAGCCAGCGCGAGCCCCTGGCAGCATGTACGGCGCATTGGTCATGGATTCCATGCCGCCGGCAATGACAATGTCGGCCTCACCACTGGCGATCATCTGATCGGCCAGGTAGATGGAGTTCAATCCAGAAAGGCAGACCTTGTTGATAGTGATAGCCGGGATGTTCATGGGGATTCCGGCGTTTACTGCGGCTTGGCGAGCAGTGATCTGCCCCGCCCCAGCCTGAAGCACTTGCCCCATAATGACGTACTCGACCTGCTCCGGTGTAACACCAGCCCGCTCAAGTGCAGCCTTGATAGCAACACCACCAAGATCAGTCGCGGCCAAGCTGGCGAAGCCGCCGCTCAGCTTGCCAATCGGTGTCCGGGCTCCGGCAACGATGTACGAACCAGCCATTTGTTTGTCTCCTTGACGCAGTGAGCTGTGGCTAGCCAGTTTGGCCTAGTCCGGCCATCTCGCCAAACCCAAGCCGGTTTCACCCAAGAAGGAAATCAAATCATGTGGCTACCGCTTGATAGCAAAGCCAACGAATCGCTGCGGCAAAGGTGGGCTTAGTCAAGGTTGCTAGTCAGAAGACCGTGCACTATCAACAGCGCGTTCCATCGCCTGACGGACAAGGCGTCCGAGTGCATCTTCATCTTGACCGAACGGGTTGTCCTCTTTTTCAGCCTTCACAACCGGCACCTGAGCGACGGCAGCTTGTGATGTCACAAGCGGGCTCTCGGGGATTACCACCTCAGGAACTGCAACCTCAGGACGGCCACCTCAGGAACTGCCAGCCCTCGCTGTGGGAGTTGCTCGGAAGTTTCGGCTACAGGAACCTCCACTACCTCCGGGACCGTTTCGACCTCAACAACTGATGCCTCAAAATCGATTGGCTCAACTGGTGGCGGCGTGTAGATGGAGTCGCCAGCAAAGTCCGCGTCGGACTTCGAGTCAGCATCGGTAGCAACTACTGGGCTGGCCGTGCTATCAGACACAGGCGGGTCGAGAACCTCAACCTCGATGATTTCCATCGCGGAAGAATCAGGCTCAGAAACCTCGGCCACCTCAACAATATCAACCTCAACAATATCGACCGAGTCATCGATCACTGCCGCGGTGTCGACTGCGGCGCTCTCGTTGTCGGCACTGTCGTTGTCAGCACTGTCATCGGACCCAGGGATGGCAGGGACCGGATCGGAGTCTTCGTCCAGCGTGCTGTAGTCGGCTTCGATCTGGCCATAGTTTGAGGCGTCGGCACGCTTTTGTGCGCCACTAAGAGCAAAGTTCTCTGGGTCCGTAGGAAGGGTTGGGGCTTCTTCAATATCAAGACGGGCGATGGCACCCTCAAGCTCTTGGTGAGCAGCAATGATGCGCTCACGAGAAGCGACTTCAGAGTTGCGAAGGACGTTGAGACGCTCCTCGGCTTGCTCCATGTTCTTCCGCACTCGGGCTCGGATAACTTCCTCAGCCTCATGGCGCAGGAACTCACTCTGTGAGCGAGCCTCACCCAGAAGGTCGGTTACCTGACCTCGGGCGTCGGTGAGCTCGGCCATGGCCAGCTCTCGATCCTCGAAGGCCGCATTAGTCAGTTCATCTACTTCTTCGCGCTGGACCTTGAGCTCATCTCGACCATCCGAGACTGCCTTCGACTTCAGCTCCTCAGCTTCGGCCAAGTTCAATTGGGCGTTGGTCCGCAGCTCTTCAGCTTCAGCCAACGCAGCTTCACGGATCTCAACCGCTTGGGCCTCAGCTTCGGCACGAATAACGTCGGCCTCAGCTTCGGCGATCGCCAGTTTCTCAGAAACCTCAACCTCGGCCATTTCGGAGAGATTGGCCGCAGACTCATGGGCAGACTTCAGCAGGCCGGCGATCCGGTCACCTAGGGCTTGGAAGCGCTCATCATCAGTCTCGCTCTCGACTGGAGCAGCAACAGTCGCAGTATCTGGAGTGACGCTCTCGGTGGGGACATCTTCTGGTGTGACGGGTGGAGAGACATAGTCAGAGACCGAAGACCCAGTGGATAGATCTGAGGACGGAGCCAGATCGGCATCCGCAGCAGTCGAAAGAGAATCGGCAATGGGTGTGCCACTGATCGAGGGATCATCGAGTGAATCTGGCCGCGAAGACACCGCGTCGGCAAAAGAGGGACGCTGAGGCAGTTCGCTGGTCCCGGACAGATCCGTTGTTCCAGGAACTTCAAGCACATCAGCAGAAGCAGCGGCTTCAGCGACAGCGTCTGAAGAAGCATCGCTGGTCTCGGCGCCAGTCTTGGTATCAGCATCAGGATCGGCACCTGACGGGTTCATTTCAGACTGGAGCTGAACAAGCTCACGAGCAAGACGGCGCAAGAAATTGCGGACCTCAGGCTTGTCATAGCCGCGGAAGCTCGTCTGGAACTCGGTCCGCTCAATCTCTTGTGGGTTCATTACCACGTCAAATCCTCCGTAGGGCGACCCGTACCTATTCGGACGAAAGCGCCAATACATAAGCCATTGGACCTGTGGCTCACGCAAAGCCAACGAAACGACACCAAATGGAATGACCAGTCCAGGCTAGCCAACCTGGGCCGCGAGAATCCTTCAGCCCACCAACCAGCCGCACAGCCCACAAACCAGGCCGAAACGGACAGCGGACCAACAGCGATCGGGTCAGGATGAACGTCGACAAAACCCTCTGGGTCCGTTTGCCTTTGGATTCTTGGGCCAATCAGCACTAACTTTCGCGCATGCAAGAGATCCTCGACGCCATTCTCAACGACGCCTCCTCGGAGGATTTCGCCAACCTCAAGCTGCCAGACAGCTTCCGGGCCGCCTACGTGCGCCGGGACGAAGCCGACATGTTCGAGGGGGTCGAGTCCTGGGACAAGGACCCTCGCAAGTCTCTTCACGTTGGCGAAGTCGCTCTTCCCGAGCTCGCCCCCGACGAAGTGTTTGTGGCTCAGATGGCCAGTTCCATCAACTTCAATACCGTATGGACCTCGATCTTCGAACCAATGCCGACCTTCGGCTTCTTGGACCGACTCGCCCGCGAGAGTGAATGGGGTGCCAGGCACGCATTAGACAAACACGTCATCGGCTCCGATGGAGCTGGCGTTGTGCTGCGGGTCGGCTCCGCCGTCCGCAACTGGAAACCAGGTGACAAGGTCACCATCCACTGCAACCACGTCGATTCCCAAGACCCGTCCGGCCACAACGACTCGATGCACGCCACCAACCAGCGAATCTGGGGCTTTGAGACCAACTTTGGAGGCCTAGCCGACATCACCCTGGTCAAGGCCAATCAATTGATGCCCAAGCCCGCCCACCTCAGCTGGGAAGAATCAGCGGTGAACGCCCTGTGCGCATCAACCAGCTACCGCATGTTGGTTGGCCAGAATGCGGCATCTATGAAGCAGGGAGATGTCGTGCTTATCTGGGGTGCAACCGGTGGTCTCGGTGGCTACGCAACTCAGCTTGTCCTCAATGGCGGCGGTATTCCCATCGGTGTTGTGTCGAGCCCAGACAAGGCCGAGTTGTTGCGATCACTTGGTTGTGAGGCAGTCATTGACCGCAAGGCTGAGGACTACAAGTTCTGGAGTGACCCCAATACCCAGGACGAGTCCGAGTGGCGTCGCTTTGGCAAGAAAATTCGCTCCATCGTCGGCGAGGATCCAAACATTGTCTTTGAGCACCCCGGCCGCCAAACAATGGGAGCCTCCGTTTTTGCTGCTGCCCGCGGCGGCTCGATCGTGACCTGTGCTGCCACCAGCGGCTACATGATCGAGTACGACAACCGTCATCTCTGGATGAAACTCAAGCGCATCGTTTCCAGCCACTTCGCCAACTATCAAGAAGCCTGGGAAATGAACCGCCTTATCGACCTTGGCAAGATCCAACCAATTCTCTCAGCTGTGTACCCATTGGAACAAGCAGGCGAGGCTGCCTTCCAGGTTCATCGCAATCTGCACGAAGGCAAGCTCGGTGTTCTGTGCATGGCTCCAGGCGAGGGACTCGGCATCAGCGACCCTGACAAGCGCGAAGCCATTGGTGAGGACAAGATCACCCATTTCCGTCGCCACGCTGACTCACTCAAGAAGTAGGGCTCCTCCATGATTCTCACAGAAATCGACCACGTCGCGATAGCCGTCCGCGACCTTGAAGCTGCCATTGCCTACTACGCCGAAGCATTCGGGGCCGAAGTCCATCATCGGGAAATCGTCGAGAGTGACGGAGTTGAAGAGGCCCTGGTCAAGGTGGCCGACTCCTACATCCAACTGACGGCGGCTACCCGGCCAGATTCTCCCATAGCCAAGTCAATCGAGAAGCGAGGCGAAGGACTGCACCACATTGGCTATCGGGTCGACAACTGCGCCGAGGCCTTGGCCGCCATGGTCGCGGCCGGGGCAACACCAATCGATAAGACTCCCCGGCCAGGATCACGGGGAACAACCGTTGCCTTCATCCACCCCAAAGGCAGCTTTGGAACCTTGATCGAACTGGTGCAAGAAAACAGTGACGACACCTAACAAACCCATCAGCCAAGCTGCGCCCGCAACCGACACCTTCAGCGACCTCCTAGCGCTCGAAGAGCTGGCTGCGGACCTCTACGTAGGCCACAGTCCACAGCTTGGGCGACAGCGGGTTTACGGTGGCCAGGTCGTCGCCCAGGCCCTCATGGCAGCCCAGCTCAGCAACGATGCCGATCATCTCGTGCACTCGCTGCACGGCTATTTCATTCGTGCTGGGGACGAAACCAAACCGATCGTCTTCGACGTTGACCGCATTCGAGATGGTCGGTCCTTCAGCACACGACGCGTCGTAGCCCGTCAAGCTGGCGGCGCCATCTTCAACCTCTCCGCCTCCTTCCACCGGGAAGAACCCGATGTGGAGATCGACGGGATGGCGGTCACCCTCGACATTCCTCCTCCGGAGGAATGTGTCGATGACGATTGGGATCGCGTTTCAGAGGTTCGAGAAATACCAAGCGAGTTCCGAGATGTTGGCCAGACAATGGCTTGGGTCAAGATCGCCCGACCCGGAGATCTGGACTCGATTACTGATCCGGGCAGCCTGGCTATGGCGTACTGCTCTGATCACATCCCGATGGGCGCCATTCGCAGTGCCCATCCCAGTAAGGGTGCGTGGGAAGACTTCATGGGGGCAAGCCTGGACCACAGCGTCTGGTTCCATCGCCAACCCGACCCAGAAGAATGGTTGCTCTACGCCATGCGGCTGCAGTCCTTACGCGGTTCACGCGGGGTTGCCCACGGCACGGTGCACACCGCGTCAGGCAAGCTCATCGCCACCGTCGCCCAAGAAGGCCTACTGCGCCCAAGAAAGAACTAGGACAGATGATGGATCGACCGAACACACCCAGGATTCAACCCGTTCAAGATCCTGATGCTGAGGTAGCCAAGATCTTGGAGCAGACCATCTCGCTCAACGGGGAGCCTCTCAACATCTTTTCCACCATGGCCCATCACCCGTGGCTATTGAAGAAGTTCCTGAGCTTGGGTGGCCAACTCCTGAACCGAGGCACCATCCCCGACCGGGAACGAGAGATCGTGATCCTGCGGGTCGGTTGGAACTGTCGCGCCGAGTATGAATTTGGTCAGCACATCGGCATCGGCCTCAATGCCGGCCTAACCCAACTGGAGATCAATGGTCTCACCGGTGCAGCTCATGACTGGTCAGACGAGGACGTCATGCTCATCAAGATGGCGGACGAGCTCTGCGCTGAGCATTGTGTGAGTGACCCCACCTACGCCGCCCTGGCACAACAATGGGACGAGACGGCCCTCATCGAGCTTGTTGTCTGCGCTGGCTTCTACCAGATGGTGTCTGGATTCCTCAACACCTTCGGAGTGGCCCTGGATGATGGTGTCCCCGGATTTCCCCAGACCTAGAACCTGGTGGAGTGCAAAGAAGTTAGAGCTGGATCAGGATGGACTGGTTCCACAATTCGAGAACCTGGTCCAGGGGAACCGGGCGACTCAGCAAATATCCCTGAGCAATGTCGCATCCCATCTCGGCCAGATAGTGGTATTGCTCTGACGTTTCGACTCCCTCACCAATCACGGTCATTTCCAGTGACTTAGCCAATGCGATTGAAGAAGAAACGATGGCGGTGTCTTCTCGTGAATCCCCAAGGCCCGAGACAAACGATCGATCGATCTTGAGCGTGTCGGCCATGGAGAAACGGCGCAGGTAATCCAGCGAGGCATAACCAACACCAAAGTCGTCGATCGCCAGCTTGCAACCAAGAGCGGCCAGACGCTTCAAGGTAACGATAGCGATCTCGACCTCTTCGACCTGCATCGACTCGGTCACTTCGAACCCGAGTCGCTCGGGTGGGATGCCGTGACGATCCATCGCCGCCAGCACCGTGCTGACCAGCGAGCTTTCTGCCAGCTGCTTAGCCGACAAGTTGACGGTAATCACCGGAGAGTTGCCCAGCGGATCCAATGGCCAGCCGGCCAGCTGCCGACAAGCCTCATCGATGACCCAGGCGCCGACGGGAACAATCAGACCGGTCTCTTCCGCGATTTCAATGAAGGAATTCGGCGGCATCAGTCCATGGCCGGGACGATTCCACCGGATGAGGGCCTCGGCCCCAATCATCCGACCGGTGGGGATATCAACCAAGGGCTGATAGTGGAGAACGAGCTCGTCCTCGGTGATAGCGACCTGGAGGGCTTGCTCGACATCGTGCCGGATCAAGACTCGCTGTTGTAACCCTTCCTCAAACAGGGCATAGCCGCCGCGCCCGTCCTCGACCGCGCAAGCCAATGCAGACTCAGCACTGGAAATGATCGATGCCGGGGACTGGCCTGGCTGGCTGACGAGTACAACGCCGACCGACGATGAGACTGACAGAGAACCGTCGGTGAGATCCATGGGCTCCGAAACACTGCGGACAATTCGTTCCGCCATGGCCGACGCGTCGTTCTCGTCGTTCATGGCCACACACAGAACCAAGAATTGGTCACCACCAATACGACCAACGGTGTCACCAAGTCGAACGGACCGCCGAAGGCGACGTGAGACCTCAACCAGCACTTCATCGCCAGTGTCAGGGCCACGGGTGTCGTTGAGGGCCTTGAAGCGGTCGAGATCAACGAGGAGGACGGCCAGTCGGTTGTTGTCGCGACCAAGGCGGGCAACGGCTTGCTCAAGCCGGTCGATGATGAGGGCACGATTGGGAAGCTGGGTCAAGGAGTCGTGCAAGGTCTGATGGGCCAGGGATGCTTCGGCCCGGGAGCGCTCGACGGCAACAGCAACTACCCGTGAGAGGTGTTCCAGCATCTGATGTTCTGATGGATGTGGTTGTGCCCGATCGGACAGCCCAAGGATCATGAGGCCTTGGTTACGGCGGTCAGCACCAATGATGGGATAGACCCACAACACCCCGATGTCCTCGGCCCGGAGTGCCATACCCAATTCGAGGGAGAAATCGTCCACTCGCAAATAACTAGGAGTGGACGAGTGGCCACTCTCCGTGAGAGTTTGCAGAACCTCATCGACCATGTCGGTGCCATGTCGCCCGACCAGGACTGGCTCCATCAGACCAACGCCATCAACCAATCCAAACCAGCAGGAGCCACCACGAATCTGTTCCTGCACCTGGCCAGCAACCTGGCGAAGCACGTCGATGACCTCGTGGCCGCGGGCCAAAGAGTCCAACATTGCTGATTGGTCAGCCAACAGCTCTTCTGGGCGGGGCCATTCAGACTGGTGGCGGTACAGGGCAAGGAAACACGGCCATCCACCATTGGGTGCAGGCAGCGCAAGGAAGGTGGCTTCAACCGGAACGTCATCACCATTGGCGTGACGCAGATCTAGCCGAAGAGTGGCTTGTTTACCGCTCTCCACAACCTCAGCAGCAGCATCTAGCTGGGCGATAGGGGTTCTGTCAGCCAGAAGCTCATGCGGACTTCGCCCCAACAACTGGTCAGGCCGGAAGCCAAGCAAGTCGGCCAGATTCTCACTGACATACATCAGGTGCGAGCGACCAGTGCCCGGGTTGACGGTGGTGACCGCCACCCCGTTAACGGGGGCTGACCGACTGTCGCTGGAACGGCGACCATGCAGGGTTGAACCATCACCAAAGAGGCCACCGACCAGTCCATCGCCGGTCAACAGACCGGTCCCGAGAGACACTGGCAGCGGCGGATCAAACGGCAGCTGACTATTGGAAGAACTATTTTCGCCCACCTCAAACACTCCAACCGAACTCACTGGTGCGACGTACTCCAGGAGCCCGACAGGCGACATTAGTCATCACGGACAGTGTTGAAGTGGATAGTGGGAAAGGATTCTGTTCGAAACGAGTTGTAAGTGGCAGTGACATCGGGAGTCTCAGTTGAGGGACGGACAAGCCTGGCAAGGTGAGGGATTGGCACGACGAATAGGTGACCCTACCCAAAGCAGCATTGCGGAGTCTTCCACGTTCATCAATTCGGTGCTTCTTTGCCGCTCCAGATAGCGTCAAGGAGTGCCCGAAGGTGTATCAGTACAGGAACTCTGCGAACGCATCTCGCGTTCGGTCGATGACGCGTTCCCGGACGAGGTTTGGGTCCGCGGTGCGATCTCGGGAATCTCTCGATCAGCCAACGGTCATGTTTACTTTGACTTAGTCGAGTCCGATTCCCAATCGGGGGGTCCACAAGCGACCCTTCCGGTCGCCCTCTTTGCCAAAGCAAAATATCGCGTCAATGCCATCCTGAAACGAACCAATGCCATCCGCATGACTGACGGGGTCGAGGTCCAGATACGGGGTGAGGTCACCTACTACCCACCCCAGAGTCGTGTGCAACTCATCATGACCCTGATTGACCCGGCCTACACCCTGGGCCAGCTTGAGTCAGCCAAAGCCCAACTATTGGCCGAGCTCAAGGCCGAGGGACTGCTGGTTTCCAACAAGCGGCATCGCATCCCCGTTCTCCCGCTTCGAGTCGCACTCATCACCAGCGTAGGGAGCGCAGCCGAGGCCGATTTCAACGACGAGCTTTCCTCCAGCGTCTACAGCTTCGACGTGACCCTATTCGACACCCGGGTGCAGGGCGACGAGGCAGTCTCTGGCATCACAAAGGCCCTCATCGACGCCGGCCAACTCAACCACGAGCAATTCGATGCCATCGTCCTCATCCGAGGTGGCGGCGCCAAAACCGACCTCGCAGCCTTTGATCAAGGTGATATCGCCCGGGCCATTGCCACCAGCGAACTGCCCGTCATTGTTGGTGTTGGTCACGAGACCGATCAGTCAGTCGCCGATGAGGTGGCCCACACTTCGGCCAAGACACCAACCGCTTCGGCCAGAGTCCTGATCGACACCGTGCAACACTTTGAGCGGCGAGTCTCCGCCTGTGCTGATCGAATTGCCCATCGAAGCAATGATCACCTACGCCAAGCCGACCTCATCCTTAGCTCCTACCAAGCGCGAGTCGCCCGCTCGGCTCTGGAGGCAACGAACCGCTCAACGGTCCAACTGGACCGTTTTGGCGACAAGCTGAACCAAGCCGCCATGTTGGGCCTTGAACGAGCCAATGTCGCCCTCGAACGGGCCGACCTTCGGATCCGAGCCCTTGATCCGGTCAATGCCCTGGCCCGCGGCTGGTCCATCACCCGAGTCGAGGCGGATCAGACAAGTCGCGTTCTTCGCGACCCCAACCAGGTCCGTGCAGGTGACACTCTCGTGACCACACTTCTGGGCGGAACAGTCACCTCGACGGTGACGGCTCAAAATGAAGATCAGAACTCCGCAGCCACGCCATCCAGGTCAGCCCAAAGCAACCCAGACGAAACCAGCACAGCCCAAAGCACACAGCCCAAAGCAACCCAGACCCAGACGACAGTGAAGCAACTGCATGACGAAGAAAACAGCACCAGAAGAGAGCGTCAATGACCTTGGATACGCCGAAGCGCTAACCGAGCTTGAAGCCATCTTGGCCGAACTCGAATCGTCACTCGTCGACGTCGACACCCTGGCGAGCAAGGTTGGGCGAGCCGCCATACTCGTCGCTCATTGCCGAGCCAGGTTGAGCGTCGTTCGCGACGATGTCGACAAGGTCGTGGCTGGCCTTGATGCAGATGTCCAGGGTGACAGTCCGTAGTGCCTGTAACTCCGCCAGAGATCAGCTACGTCGCCTCACGAGTCGATGACCGGCTCCGCCAACTATTTCGCCATGAGCACGACCGATGGGTCGAGGTCGAACCGCGCCTAGGCGAAGCGGTCGCCGAACTCCAACGAATGTCGGGCGGGGGAAAACGACTCCGAGCGGCCTTCTGCTACTGGGCATGGCGCGGCAACCTCGTCAATCTCGGTCTTGCCGACGAGAAGCTTTCCGAAGATTCCGACATCGAGCCAGCATCAGAAGAACAGATCATCAATTGTGGAGCCGCCTTTGAACTGCTGCAGACGTTTGCACTGATTCACGACGACATCATGGACGGGGCAGATACTCGCCGTGGCCTCGAAACCATCCACGTCCGCCAGGCCCACCGGGTTAGTGAGCTTGAGTGGCGCGGTGAGCCGCGCCGCTACGGCGACGGCGTTGCCATCTTGGTTGGCGACCTCAGCCACGTGTATGCCGATCAGCTCATGGGAGTTTCTTCCCCTGCGGCCCGAGCAATCTGGGACGAGCTGCGAATTGAACTCAACCTCGGCCAATACCTGGACATGCGCTCAGCCGCAGCCGGAGACTCCGACCGCAGAACCGCCCAGGAAGTCGCAACATTCAAGTCTGCGCTCTACACCATCGTGCGACCACTGCAACTTGGATCCGCGTTGGCTAGCCCGCTCCCCCAACCCGAACTACTGGAAGCACTGGATGCCTTTGGACGCCCAGTTGGGCAAGCCTTTCAGCTTCGAGACGACCTGCTTGGAGTATTGGGAGATCCCGACCATGTCGGTAAGCCAGTTGGTGACGACCTGCGGGAGGGAAAGCTGACCGAACTCGTCGCATCGGCCCATGAGCGGGCCGATTCTGACCAACTCAGAACCCTCAGCCTGATCGGTAAACGCGACCTTCTGCCGTCTGAAGTAGCCGAGATTGTCGGCGTGATGGAGACAACCGGCGCCATCCTCGACATTGAAACCAGAATCGATCATCTGGTTGAAACCGCATCGACACTCGCAGCTGACCTACCCTTTGGTGCAGATATTCGCCACATCATGGTCACCTTGGCCAACTATGTCGCGTCTCGCACCCACTGACGAGTCAGGCTGACCGGCTCGAACAAGCGGGTTCGAACCGACTAGTTCAACCCGGCGAAAAACTGCCGATGAGAACATTGTGACCGGTACTCGGGATTCCACCGACGACCGGCTGTCGCAAAAACGAACGACAGCCGGTGAGCTTCTTGGAGTCTTGCGCGCGCTACGTCACGATGCCACGGATGAGCCAGGAAGAGCCCTTGAGCTTGGACCAGCGGTCGCTGGCTCGCTGGTCGCTGCCCTAGCTACCTTGCGTTGGGGTGCGGTCATGATCGGTCTCGCCTGGACGGCGACCGGTGGCACAACCAGCACGTTCCCCATCGTGGTTGCGCTCACCATCGCCATCTTCTTGGCGTCATGGCGAACCATGCGCCCGCTCCGCCTCGGAGATCGTCGCGGCGGACAGCTCTGGTACGCACTCTTGGACGTCGTCATGCTGTCGGCCGCCATCGGCTACAACTCGGGCCTCACCAGCGCCTTTGTTGGAACCGTCTTCGTTGCCGTCGCCATTGTCGCCTTTGGTTGGGGTCTCTATGAGGGCATGTGGGCTGCCACCATCAGTCTTGGCGTGACCGTTGCCGTCGCCGCTGTGGTCGAAGGCTCCTTCTCCACACCACTCGCCATTGGTGTACTGGCCTTGGCCGCAGCTGCCGTCTTCCCCGGGCTCGCTCACGAACGCCTGCTCCTGCTCGAAGGACGCCGTCTGGTTCAAGCTGAGCGAATTGGTCGCCTGGCGGAAACCAACCAGGTTCTGGGAGTGCTCAATCACCTGACCAGAACCCTTCCGTCCTCGTTGGATTTGGAAGAGGTCCTTGGCACTACTCGTCAACAACTTCGAGACACTTTTGCCGCCGATCGAATCATCTTGTTGACGTATGAAGACGGTAGCTGGTCGCCTCAGATCCAGGAGGGCTTCAACCTTCCCCCATTGCTGGATTCGCGGCATCTTCCTTCACCCCTCATCGAGGCTGCCGCCCGCTCGACCACCTTGCGAGTCAGCGACCTCTCCGTCGTCAGTCCACGAGCCGGCAGCGGGCTCTACGTCCGCTTGGTGGTTGACGGCATGGACACTGGCCTTATTGGGATCGAACGAGCCAACCGGGCTGAACCGTTCAATCAGACTGACTCCGACCTGCTCACCGGCATGGCCGATGTGCTGGCTCTGACTGTCTCCAATGCTCGTGCGTTCAAACGCCTGCGTTCACTTGCCGCTGCTGAAGAACGTACCCGTATCGCCCGAGACCTTCATGACCGCCTCGGCCAGTACCTCACCTACATCGGGCTCGAACTCGAACGTATCAATAGTGAGCAAGCCGAACCGTCCATGGACCTCAAGCAACTGCATGAGGACACCCAAGGCGCCATTGCCGAACTTCGGGACACCCTGATCGAGTTGCGAGCATCAGTTACCACCGAACGACCGCTCAGTACCTTGTTGACCGAGGTTGTCGATCGCTTCGAAAAGCGGAGCAGGATCGACGTCACACTCATCGTGCCCGAGGAACGTTCGGACCGACTTTCAGCCGTTGTTGAGAACGAACTTCTGCGAATTGTGCAGGAAGCGCTGACAAATGTTGAGAAACACGCGATGGCCACACATGCCCATATTGGCTGGTCTGTAGAGGCCGGACGGGGTGTTTTGGTCATCCAAGACAACGGTCGCGGGTTCGATCCGAGCCAAGGTATACGCGGAACGGCCTATGGTTTGGTGGGTATGCGTGAACGAGCAGCGTCTGTAGGGGCGATCCTAGAGGTTACGAGCGAGCCCGATCAGGGCACGGTCATTACTGTTCTGACCAGCCAACCTGTCCGAGAGGTCAACTAAATGATCAAGATTCTGCTTGCCGATGACCATGCACTTTTGCGTGATGGTTTGAGGCGCTCCTTCGAGTCGGCTGGCGACATCGTCGTCGGTGAAGCATCAACTGGTGAAGAAGCAGTGGCCTTAGCCAAGGCCCTGCAACCCCAGGTGGTGTTGATGGATCTATCGATGCCCGTCATGGACGGTATTGAAGCAACAAGACTGATCCGTGAGCAGGTGCCAGCTACCCGAATCGCCGTGCTCACCATGCACGATGACATTGACAAAACTCGTGATGCGATTGCGGCCGGTGCCAGCGCCTACATGAGCAAGGGCACCTCGTTCACCGACCTGCGGGCCACCGTCTTGCGAGTGGCCGACGGTGAGACCGCCCTGTCTCCTGCCTTGGCTGGCGCCATGATCAGCACCGTGACCAGTGCCCAGGCTAATGAAGACCTCCTGTCTGATCGTCAGATCGAGATCTTGCAAGCGATTGCTGACGGCATGAGCACCAAGCAGGCTGGCCGTTATCTGGGGATCACGACCAAGACGGTTCACAACCACCTCAACGCGATCTATCGCAAGCTCGACGCACAGAGCCTGACCCACGCCGTATTGGGCGCAGTCCGGCTTGGCATTATCGATCTGCATCACGAACCAGACTGATCCTGGCTCTCGTTGTAGCGTTCGAAGGCTTGGGGAAGCCCTTCACAGACCACGCCGGGGTCCTTGGCCACCGCAGCGAGCCACGGTGGTCGATTCTTGGCGGCAACGACCAGGGGAACCTCTAGCTCTGAGCCATTCAGCAAGAGGTGCAGGAACCCAATGGCATAGTCCGAGGGACGAACGTCATTGGACAGCTCGTACAAGGCATAGGGGTCCGGAGTCCGACCATCGGCATCAGCAGGCAGGTACCAGGTCGAAGACTGTGGGCCTTCCCCTCCCCCGGTCAAGCCCGAACCATCGGTGAGCACGACACCGTTAACCAACTCAGGTCGAGCACCAGCCACAAGCAGGCCGATGTATGCACCGAGGCCACGCCCAAACAGGGTGACCGTCCCAAGATACGCGAGCGCTACGTCGACATCACCCATCAAGATTTCCGCGGTGTAGCCGCCACCCTTTGGAACCTGGGATTGGCCATGGCCGGTAAAATCCAAACCCCAGATGGGGCCGGACCATTGGTCCCACGGTTCCGTCGGCAGCCGGGTCGGCTCGCCAAGTCCATGAAGAATGAGCAGCGGGTTGGCTGGTCCGTTCGGCAGCCCGTCCTTCAGCTGACGCAAGGCGAGACGAATTCGGTTGTGCTGCAACCAGGTGACACCCCTGGCGGGGTCAGGCTGGTTTGCTTCGATCTTCGTCTTTGACTCGCTCATGACAAGAACTCCAAGATCAGGTTGGCCACCAAGTCCGGCTTTTCAATATGCAGAAAGTGACCGACCCCTTCCAGTGGCAAGAGCTCTGCGCCCGGTGGCAGCCAGGGTTCGACGTCTTCGGGCAGGGTTCCCCAGCCCATCTCTTCTTGCTCGGTTCCAAGCAGGGCCAGCATCGGCACGGCAATCCCAGGCATACGGGCCAGCGACCATTCTGGCCGGAAGGGCCCGAATCCACCGAAACGCATACTGGCATCCAAGTTCCAACGCCAGCCATCGTCGCTCTGGGTGGCACCGACCGTCACCAGATACTGCAGCCACTCGTCGCTCAGACGGGGGTTCATCTTCTTGCGCCTTGCTGCGAGTTCTTCGATTGTTCCTGGCTTGCGGGCACCCTCATGGGCACGGCGCCGAAAGTCCAGCCGGTTCGCCAGATCACTGGCCATCACTCTGGTTCGTTCTCGGTCAGGAATATCGGGGACCGTACGGTGAGAGGGAAGGCCGTCCAGGTTGACCAGGGCCGAAACCCGGTCAGGGCGAATAGTGGCCAAGGTCAAGGCCAGCGCACCACCCTTGGAGTGACCAACGACGGGGACGGCCTCGGTTGTTACCGAATCCAGAACGGCAAGACCGTCTCGGATATCGGCATCCCAGCTGTAGAGAGCAGCATGCTCACTATTGCCGTGACCACGGTGGTCCCAGGCAATGACCTTCCACCCCTGTGCTGCCAGTAAGGGAGCGAATCCGTCCATGGTGCGGGCAAAATCGAATCCGCCGTGGGCCAACAGGAGGGGCCGTCCGGACTCTGATCCCCATTGGTAGGCGGCGATGGACAAGCCATTGCTGTCAACAGTCCAGGAGCGATCAGGGGTCTTAGCCCCTGGAAAGGTACGAACGGAGGTAGTCACTCGTCGAGCGTAGCCCCGCTAAAGAGACACTCGAAAGCCAGCGGGTCCGCTAACGTCATGCCCCGTGAGTGATCCCATTGCCGAGGCTGCGAGACGACGAACGTTCGCCATCATCTCCCACCCCGACGCGGGCAAAACCACCCTGACAGAGAAATTCCTGCTTTACGGCGGAGCCCTGGGCAAAGAAGCTGGCACGGTCAAGGCCAGGGCCGGCCGCCGAGCCGCCACCTCGGACTGGATGGAGATGGAACAGCAGCGAGGGATCTCCATCACCTCAGCCGCCTTGCAGTTTGAATATCGCGACTGTGTGATCAACCTGTTGGACACCCCTGGTCACCGCGACTTCTCCGAAGACACCTACCGGGTTCTGGCTGCTGCCGATGCTGCGGTCATGGTGCTGGACGCTGGTAAGGGCATCGAGAAGCAGACCCTCAAGCTGTTTGAGGTCTGCCGCGAGCGGGAGATCCCATTCATGATCTTCATCAACAAGTGGGACCGGCCGGGCAAGGATCCGCTGGAACTGTTGGATGAGATTGAAGAGACGCTGGTCGTCGAACCGACACCAGTCACCTGGCCGGTTGGCATTCCCGGTGACTTCCGTGGTTTGATCCACCAAGACACCGGTGAATACACACGCTTCGAGCGAACAGCCCGCGGCGCAACCATGGCTCCTGAAACCATCGTGGAACCGGCTGAAGCGGAGAAGTTGGACGGCGAATGGTGGAGTTCGGCCCAGGAAGAAGCCGAACTGCTACGTGAGGTCGGCCAGGTCGTCAACCGGGAAACCTTCCTTGCCGGTATGAGCACTCCAGTGTTCTTTGGTTCAGCCATGACCAACTTCGGTATTCGTTTCCTGCTGGACGGTGTGGTCGATCTGATTCCTCCACCAAGCGCCCGCCTACTGGCTGGTGGTGACCACCGGGAATTGGGCGAACCGTTCGCTGGCTTGGTGTTCAAGATGCAGGCTGGCATGGACAAGTCTCACCGAGACCGAATCGCCTTTGTGCGGGTTTGCAGTGGTGTGTTCGAACGTGGATTGATCGCCACTGCAGCATCTTCTGGCCGACAGTTCTCCACCAAATACGCCCAGACCCTGTTCGGCCAAGATCGAGACACCGTTGATGTTGCGTACCCCGGGGACATCCTCGGCCTGGTCAACGCCAACGATGTCCGGGTTGGCGACGCGGTCTACGTCGACAAGCCGTGTGAGTTTCCTTCCCTGCCCGCGTTCGCGCCCGAGCACTTCATGCGCATCCGGGTCAAAGACACTTCCAAGTTCAAGCAATTCCGGAAAGGGATCGCCCAGTTGGACGAAGAGGGAGCCATACAGGTCTTGCGCGACGACCACCTCGGTGATCAGGCACCTGTGCTTGCCGCCGTCGGCCAGCTCCAGTTCGAGGTTGCCACCTTCCGACTCGAAAATGAGTTCGGTGCGCCAGTTGAGCTCAGCAACACGCCCTTCACCATCGCTCGCAAAACCAATGCCGAGTCGACTGACCAGTTGCAGGCCATGCAGGGGGTTGACGTGCTGAAGCGAGCCGATGGCACTCTTCTGGCCCTGTTCGAGAGTCGCTACTGGATGGACCGGGTGATTGCTGACTTCCCCGACCTGATGTTGGAACGCATGGTCGCCGAAGGTGGACTCGGGTAATGGTCGCCGAAGGTGGACTCGGGTAATGGCCGCCGACGGCAGGTTCAGATAGTCGTGAGCGACAAGAAGAAGAGCGAGAGTTCAGACAAGCTCATCATCCTTCTGTTCGGCCTCGCTCTCACCTTGGGCTCAGGAATGGTCCTATTTGGACGTGGCACACCAGAGGTGACCCTCACGCCCGCAGAATCATTGGCTCCCCTGGCCACCGATCTCCCAGACACGACAACAACAGCACCAGCTACGACAACAAGCCAGCAGACAACAACGACTGAGCCAACCACAACGACCCAGCCGCCCTATGAAGGCTGGGTCGATCCAGCATCATCCGGACAAGCCTGGACTGATCTCGGAGGCGCCGAAGGCCTGCTGACTTTTCGGGGAAATCCAACGCGGACCTACTACGGACAAGGCCCGGTACCCCAGAATCCGATCGTGGCCTGGACGTTCGACATTGGTTGTACAAACTCGACCGTTGGCGGCAAGGACAAGACCTGGTGTGGCTCCGGATGGACCGGTCAGCCTGCGGTATTTCATCCTCCTGGTGATGACGCCGGTTGGTGGGTTGGGTTTGGCGCCTACAACCAGAAGGTCAACTTCCTGGACCCAGCGACTGGCGCCGAGGCCTACCCCGCCTATCTGACAGACGACATCATCAAGGGGTCCATCACCATCGACCCTGATGGTTTTCCCCTGATGTACACCGGCAGTCGCGACAGTTTCTACCATGTCGTGGCCCTCGACCGTCCAGAGCCTGAAGCCCTCTGGAAGTTGTCCGCCGATGCGGTCAAACCGATCAAGTGGAACAATGACTGGGATGGGGCCGGACTCGTTGTCGATGACTACCTCTTTGAGGGTGGTGAAAACTCTCGCTTCTTCATCGTCAAGCTCAACCGGGGCTACGACGGGGAAGGTTTGGTCACCGTCAATCCTGAGATTGTCTTCTCGGTTGAGGGCTGGGACAGCGAACTCACCGCCGCGGTTGGTGGGAACGTGTCCATCGAGAACTCGGTGGCCATCAGCGGCAATGTTGTGTACTTCGCCAACTCTGGTGGACTTGTTCAAGGCTGGGACATCACATCGCTAGAAGAAGGCGGCACACCAGAGCGCGTCTTCCGCTTCTGGGCTGGTGACGACACCGACGCTTCCATCGTCATTGACGACGAAGGCATGCTGTATGTGGCCACTGAGTTTGAGCGGGACAACGCACGGTCCAAAGAACTTGGACAGGTCATGAAACTGGATCCGACAAATGCTGACAATCCTGTCGTTTGGAGTCGGGAGGCCAACAACGGCTTGGATACTGGAGTTTGGGCAACGCCGGCCATCCATCAAGACATCCTGATCGTGCCGACCGACGACGGAAGAGTGCTTGGCCTCGACCGTGCGGATGGGTCCGAACGCTGGGTCTTTCGACTGCCCGGCCCCCTTTGGCAAAGCCCAGTTGTTGTCGACAATGTCTTGTTGCAAGGTGACTGCGAAGGGGACATGCACGCCTTCGACGTCAGCGACACCACCATAACTCCGACCGAAATCTGGTCCATCCACCTCGGCGGCTGCCTCGAATCGACCCCCGCCGTGTGGCAAGGCTCCATCTTTGTCGGCAGTAGAAACGGAACCTTCTACGCCCTCCGTGACTAGGTACAGCGAGTCCAATCGACAAAGGTGGCTGAGGGTCACCAAAGCGCCGAGTGGAGGCGCTACGATCATGCAATCTTGATCCCACGTGGATCACGGGGCCATAGCTCAGTTGGTAGAGCGCTGCCTTTGCAAGGCAGATGTCGGGAGTTCAATTCTCCCTGGCTCCACGTTTTCGCCTCCGGCGAAATACGAGTTGCTCGCTAGCGCTCTCAACATCGGGAGTATGGCACATTTACGGCCATACCTTCTTAGTTCCCCAAGCCTGCGGCCGAACTTCTTCGCTAGTCAAGCCGAGGCGATCTCAACGTCGTGCAACAGCCAGCCTTCGGCCATACCTTCTCAGTTCCCCAAGCCTGCGGCCGAACTTCCTCGCTGATACCAGGCTGCCAGAAGCGGGCGGGCTATGACTTGCCGTAGTCGACGGAGTACCAGTGTTCGGGGCGCATGGTGATACAGGCACTTGTGCTGTCATCGCCACTGTCGATGTACTGGTCCCCACCAACAACACCCAGATAGCGATGAGCCATCGGCCGGGCATCATCCTCAATCGAGCAGGGACGAGTTTCGATCACCGGCCCCTCCACCATCACATACTTGTAAGGCAACTTCTCGGACTGGGCACACAAGCTGAAACGACCAGCCGCCTCAATAAGGCGACCTTTCAGCGAGGTGGGACTGGTCAGGATCACCAGGTCACCACCCGGCTCATAGCCATACCAGATGGGCACCGTAAGTGGCCCTCTTCCCGGGTGTTCAATTCCGAGAATCCCGACATGGGGCCGAGCTAGGAATATTTCGCGTTCTTCGATTGACATCTTGGCCATCCGACATATTGGCCCGGCCAGGTAGGTTTGGTCCAATGGATGAACCGGTAAACCCCAACGGCACTGACCCTGGAACGAATCCCCTCACCATTCTGTGTGTTGTCGCCCACCCCGACGACGTCGACTTCGGGGTCGCCGGAACAACCACGACCCTGACCGCCGCAGGCCACCGAGTCGTCTACTGCCTCGTCACCAGTGGCCAGGCCGGAGGATCTGACCCCTCGGTTTCACGATCAGATATGGCCGCACTGCGAGAAACAGAACAACGAGCAGCGGCTGCGGTTGTTGGCGTGAGCGAACTCCACTTCCTCGGCTTCCCCGACGGGGCAGTAGTTGCCAGCCTCGAATTGCGCATGGCCATTGCCCGAGTCATTCGACAGGTCCGGCCCGACCGGGTCATCACCCAGTCTCCGATCAGGCTCTTGGATCGCATGTATTCCAGCCACCCAGACCACCTTGCCACCGGGGAAGCGACCCTCAATGCGATCTACCCAGATGCACGGAACCAGTTTGCCTTCCCCGAACTACTCAACGAAGAAGGTCTTGAACCCCACAGCGTGCCCGAAGTTTGGCTCACCGCATCCGAAAAGCCAGATACCTATGTTGACATCACTGACGTAATCGACACCAAGGTCAAGGCCCTGCTCTGCCACCAAAGCCAGATGCCCGAGCCTGACAAGATGCCAGCCATGATTCATCACTGGGCAGCGGAAACTGCCAAAGCCGGTGGGTTTCCCGATGGAACACTGGCCGAAGGCTTCCGTTCAATCGACACCGGCTAGCCTCTCCACCGTGACGGCAACCAAGAGCAGCGATCCACTCGGCCCCACGCGCCAGCGGGAATGGTGGCACCGGTATCTGGACCCTCAAGAGCGACGCAGGGTGATGGTCGACCTCGCCATCACTCGCACCCCCCACTGGGCCTTCCGCTTCACCGTCATGCTGACCTTGTCGGTGATCGTTGCCGTCATGGGCCTGGCTGCCGACTCAGCAGCCGTCGTCATAGGCGCAATGCTCCTCGCTCCGCTCATGGGACCTGTACTGGCAACTGCTGCCACCATGTCCATGGCCCTGTTCAAGAAAGCGTTCTGGTCACTCACCAAGGTTCTGTTAGCCACCGCCTGGTGCATTGCTTTGGCCTACTTCTTGTCAACCATGATTGGTGACGATCATCTGGCTAACGAAGTCGTCGCCAGGACCAGCCCGGACTTGAAGGATCTGGTGGTCGCCCTAGCCGCCGGAGCTGCCGGTTCCTACGCCACGGTTCGCAAGGATGCTTCAGCTTCGCTTCCCGGTGTCGCCGTTGCTGTCGCCCTGGTTCCACCTCTAGCCACCGTTGGCATCATGCTGGAGGCTGGTCAAATGGCCGATGCCCTGGGCGCTTTGTTGCTGTATGCCACCAACCTGGCTGCCATTATCCTGGCCGGAGTCGTTGTATTCGTTGTTACCGGCTTCGTACCCCCTCGTCGCCTCGCCACCACCTCGCTTCGACTCGGAGCAGCAACCGTCATCGCCATCGGCGTTGTGGTCGCCATCGCCATTCCTCTCTTCCAAGCCAGCATCAAGTCAGCCGAAGACTCCAGCCAGCGGGGTGAGGCCATGAGCATCGTTCGAGACTGGCTTGGCGATGATCGTGACCTGGTGCCTGATGTTCGATTTGACGAAGAGTCCGGACGATTGCTGGTGGAACTGAAGGGTGTCGACTATCCCCCCGATGATGCTGATCTTCGGGCGGACCTGGCCAAAGCTTTCGACCTTGTTCCCTCCATCCAGTGGATTCGAACCGAGAAAGCAACAACTACAACAACGGCGGCTTCGACTACCACCACCATCACCGACGAAGAGATCCTGCACGAAGACATCACTCGCCTGGTGACCCAATGGTTAAACGCAGCCAGGATTACTGATCCCGAAGTCCAGCAGATCGAAATTGACTCTTCCCAATACCCAATATCGGTCCGGGTCGATGTCGCCGGGGTTGGTAGAGAACCCAAGCTGTCCGATCTACTTGCCCTGTTTGACACCGAGCTGAACACAACTCTGGCCGCACGAGTCAACTGGACCGAGCGAACCGTCTTGCCCGAAGGCACTACTCCACCCGACCCCCTGGAAGTCCAGGAAGTGGCGATGCGTTCCCGCCTCGACAGGTGGGCGTCTGAGCGGGACCTAACCGTTCGCTCGTTCACGTTCGACGGTCAACGGGTGGAGATCGAGCTCGCTGGCCTCGAAGAACCAGAGACGACCGATCTGGTTCTCCAACTCATGAACATCGCGGCAACCGACATCACGGTCAACGTGTACTTCATCCAGCGGCACCAGTTAGAAACCACAACAACGACCGCGGCGGCCACCACAACAACGGCTTGAGGCCAGCAACGAAAAGGCGGGAACCCGGAGGTTCCCGCCCGTCATCAAGTCATCAGTTTTGTAATGCCCTAGTTTGATGCGCCTTCGAACTCAAAGGCGATACGACGGTTGGCGGCCCGACCTTCATCGGTGCCATTGTCCGCCACTGGCTCGGCTTCACCTGCACCTCGCGCACTGAGTCCCTCGGCATCGACACCAAGTTCAACCAAACGATCAAGCACCGCATTGGCCCGAGCCTCAGACAAGGTCTGATTCAGGTCGTCGCCGCCCTGACTGTCGGTGTGTCCAACAATCTCGACTGGAACACCCGGAGTAGCCATGATGGCGGCTGCGGCTTCTTCCAGAATTGCATCGCTGGCAACGTCGATGTTCGCACTTCCGACCTCGAACAGGATCGGATTGATTTCAATAGCGGCCCGAAGCTTGTCTTCGAGACGACCCAATGCTTCAGCGCTGTTATCAACTTCGAGGCCAGAACTATCAACCGTGAGTCCTGGGAACGAGTCGCCGAAAGCCGACATCATTCCTTGTCCACGGCTATCGCCGGCGTCAAGCAATCCTGTTACCAAGATCGTCGCCCCATCCATGGTGGTGCTGGAATCAACAAAGGCTCCGCTGCTGTCAACGTTGGCTTCGCCAAAGACATCAGTGGCGGACTTGATGAATGAATCAAGAGCGCCCTGTTCAGGGAACGCTCCAGTCAAGACCGCACGGTCAGTGGCCAGAGCGACCGTTGCCGCGACTGGGGTGAGCTGCTGGTCACCGAAGCCTGCCCCGAGAGTTCCTTCAGACAGACCAAGCTGCTTAGCTGCCGATACCAATGATCCGATGTTTGCGTCATCGTGAGGCGCCGTGCCAGCAGTATTGATTGTTCCACCAACCAGCGTGGTGGAGGCATCAATGCTCAGCTCGTCCGTCACGTTGCCTTCACCGTAGATGCCAGTAGCAGCATCCACGATCTGTCGGCGAGCACCTTCATCTGGAACAGATCCGGTCAGAACAACCGAGCCGTCAGCGGCCACAGTGAACAGCAAGCTCGTGGGACTCAGGTCAGTCCCGGCATCAGACTCGGCGCCAACAGTCACCGTCGGAGTGAGATTTTCTGATGCTCCATCGTCAAGGTTCCAGCTCCAAAGGACAAGAGCCAAGAAGATGGCGAATAGGGCCGCTAAGAACGCCCAGCCCCAATACACACCCTTGCGCTCTCGATCTTCGTCGGCTGCTGCCGCCAGCGATGCTGCGGCCGCAGCAGCATTGGCATCGGCGGCTTCAATGTCCTCACCGGCGGCCGATGCGATGACCGCACCCGTCTCATCGAGATCTTCTGGACTCTGATCTAACTCATCGCTCATCGGTGGTTACTCAATCTATGAGATTCGTGGAGGGACTCGGTTGACTACAGCCGCCAGCTAGGCGATCTGAGGCAGTCGGGTTAAGGCGTCGTTGACCTTATCTTCGGGGTAGTCAAAGTCGACAATGTCGCCTGCGAGGTACTGAGCATAGGCCGCCATGTCCAGATGCCCATGTCCACACAAGGCGGTCAGAATGACGGTTTCCTCACCCGATTCTTTCGCCTTCATAGCCTCTCGAACCGTGGCAGCTAGGGCGTGGGTCGGCTCTGGGGCGGGAATGATTCCCTCGGTGCGGGCGAAGTTCACTCCGGCCTCAAAACACTCACTCTGGGGGATGGAGATGGCCTCGATCAAGCCGAGTTCATAGATATGGCTGAGCAGTGGTGCCATGCCGTGATAGCGGAGGCCACCAGCGTGAATTGGGTCGGGGATGAAGTCGTGGCCCAGGGTGTGCATCTTCATCAGCGGTGTCATGCCCGCGGTGTCACCGAAGTCATAGGCGTAGGTGCCCTTGGTCAAGCTCGGGCAGGCCTCGGGTTCCACCGCACGAATGATCGGATTCATCTTGCCTGCCATCTTCTCGCGCAGGAACGGGAAGGTCAGGCCGCCGAAGTTGGAGCCGCCACCGGTACAGCCAACGATGACATCAGGGGTTGCCTCGACCTTGGCCAACTGCAGCAGGGCTTCTTCGCCAATGATGGTTTGGTGCATCAAAACGTGGTTAAGCACGCTGCCCAGCGCATAGCGAACATCAGGGTTCGGAGCTGCCATCTCGACCGCTTCAGAGATTGCGATACCAAGGCTGCCTGGAGAGTCCGGATCGGCGGCAAGAATGGCCCGTCCGGCCTCGGTGAGCTCGGAGGGGCTGGCGTGAATGGTGGCCCCAAACATCTCGATCATGGCCTTGCGATAGGGCTTCTGGTCATAGCTGGCCCGTACCTGCCATACGTCCAACTCCATATCAAACAGTGAGCAAGCAAAAGCCAGAGCGGTACCCCACTGGCCAGCTCCGGTCTCGGTGGTCAGCTTGTTGATGCCAGCCTTCTTGTTGTAGTAGGCCTGTGGAACCGCGGTGTTGGGCTTGTGCGATCCGGCTGGGCTGACCCCTTCGTACTTGTAGTAGATGTGGGCCGGAGTATCCAGCATCTTCTCCAGACGATGGGCCCGGAACAGGGGGGATGGACGCCACAGCTTGTAGACCTCCTGCACTTCCTCAGGGATCTCGATGTATGGATCGGTTGAGACCTCTTGCAGGATCAGATCCATCGGGAACAGGGGTAGGAAGTCTTCGGGACCCGCTGGCTCATGTGTTCCAGGGTGCAGAGCCGGAGGCGGCGGCTCAGGAAGATCCGGGACGATGTTGTACCAACTGGTCGGCATCTCGGACTCGTCCAGCAGGATCTTCGTAAGGTCTGTCATTTGGTCCCCTAGTAGTAAAAACGCTCGGCTTGTCGAGTGTTCTCAACAAGCCGGTGAACAAGCGTCACAAATCCAAACTAGTGGAAACGACCGGAAAGGTTCAGGGCTACCGAAGATCCATTGGCAAACACAGCCCCAGGCCGAGGCCCGGGGCTGTGTGGCAAACGCTTGAACTACTAGCCAGCGAGCTCAGCAGCTCCGAGGTCATCGGTGCTTCCACGGCCCGTCGAAGCCTGATGACGAACGTACTGTTGCGTCACTGGGTTGGCCGCGGTGGCCGCACTCGGAGCCTGGGCTTGACCTCGAACGGTGGCGAGATCAACAGGAGCAAGTGTGTCGATGTTGATCGGCATGGCCTCGCCAGTTGTGTTGATGAGGTTCTCCGAACCATTGATGGTTGGAGACATCCCATTGTCCATGGCACATCCAGCAGTCGCCGCCGGGTCATTCAGGTTGGCAGAAACCCAATTGGCACCGAGGTTGATGGTTCCACTGGCCCGGCCGAAGCAGAGATAGCTGGGTGTCGCTCCAGCGGTCTCACTCGCAAAGTAGATGATGTTGTTGAATACCTCGATGGTCTCATCAGCAGGGATCAGCGCATTCTCATCATTGGCGTAGACATCAAAGATGCGGATCCGCCATGCGTCGCTCTGATCATTCTCGATCGACATGGTGTTGTTGTAGAAATGCAGCGTTCCCTTGTGGGACAAGGCCGAATCATTGTCATATCCGTAGTGGATCAGATTGGCCGCTCCGGTCTCGCTACCAACATGCTTGAAGAAGTTGCCATACACGTGAGTGTTTCGATAAGCGGCTTCGGCTTCTTGCACTCGGGCCAAACGGTCTGGGTCGATGGCTTCACCGTTGGCGGCTGCTGAGTCACGATAGGACTGCTCCAGGTACCAAGGAGCAGCATCCTGCACTTCGACAATGTCCAAGATTCGGGCACTGCCAGCATCGAACCAGTTGTACCGAATGACGGATCCGGCAACTCGCTCTTTCAAGGTTGTTCCCTGCGCCCCAGGGGCGTTTGGTCCGAAGCGGTTGTACTGATAGGTGGCGCCAATGGCCTGGATGTACATCCCGTGCTCGACTGCCAGCATCGAACCAGTTGTACCGAATGACGGATCCGGCAACTCGCTCTTTCAAGGTTGTTCCCTGCGCCCCAGGGGCGTTTGGTCCGAAGCGGTTGTACTGATAGGTGGCGCCAATGGCCTGGATGTACATCCCGTGCTCGAGGTAGCTTCCTGCTTGGCCGTGACCGTGCAAGTAGTTGCCTTCGATCAAGATGTTGCGGGTCAGGCTGGCCTCGTTGTATTCCTGGGACATGGTCATGACACCGTTGCCGCAGTTCTCCAGCTCATTGTTGCGAAGAACAATATTGTCGCCGGCTTGCACTCGAACACAAGCTGCTCCCCGTTCATATTGATCGGTGGAACCGTCCATGCGGGTGTAGTTGAAGGTGTTTTTGGCGTTGCGGATATGCAATCCGTCGATGACAATGTTGTGGACCTTCTCGGAGTAGCTCCGGTTGTAGATCATGACCATGGCCAGACCTTCCATGGGCCCGTACGTGCCATAGGCGTCAGCATCGGCGGCACTGTTCGTTCCGCCATTGCCATCCAGAATTGGTCGCTCACCGCTAGGACCAGCTACACCACAAACCGTAATTGGGGCTTGCTCAGTTCCATTGGTGCTAATGATGACCTTCTCGAAATAGGGCGTGTCCCGGTGGAAGATGCGAACGGTGTCGCCAGCACCGAGGGTGTTCCAGGGAACGTCGGCGATATTGGTATACGTCTGGCCAGGCCCGACCGGATAGTCCGTTCCGCTAGTACTCGGGTCACAGACCGTCGCTACGCCGCCAGTGTCACCATCATCAGTGTCACCATCATCAGTGTCACCATCATCAGTGTCACCATCATCAGTGTCACCATCATCAGTGTCACCATCATCAGTGTCACCATCATCAGTGTCACCATCATCAGTGTCACCATCATCAGTGTCACCATCAACAGTCGACCCATCGGTGACCACGAAGTCAATGGCTAAGACCCCATCAGCAACCGGGAACTCCAGACGACTCGTACCTAGCGCTTGCGGGTAGCCGTAGATGATGCACCCACTCTCGTACATCCCTTCCGGAAGTCCCGTCACCCGGGGCCAATCCGGAGCGCCCTGTCGGCAATCGGCATCGGAGATTGACGACAAATAGAAGCCGGTGTATTGACCGAGCACCGCATTGACCTGAGGAACGTCCTCCCCCGAATCATCATCAGCACCTCCGCCCGACCCGTCAGTGACCGTGAGTTCAACAACGAACACGCCGCCAATTGTCGGAAACTCAAGCGTGGAAACTCCGGCCATCTCGGGATAGCCATAGATAGTGCAACCGCCGCGATACATGCCCGCTGGCAGACCAGTTACCTGCGGCCAGTCAGGAGCACCCTGACGGCAAGCATCATCAGTCACTGACGCAAGATAGAAATCGAAGTACTCTCCGACCACAGCCGTGATCTGGGGAACTTCCTCCGCTTGTTGGGCCGATGCTGCACCCGCTGGCGCCAGGACACTCGCCAACAAGCACAAAACGCCTAAACAGTACCGAATTGGATTGATTCGATACCTTTCAGATTGGTTTGCACCAGAATCGATGCGCGTTGAAGCACTACCCGCGTTAGTCATTATTCGTTTCCTTAATCTGGGAGATTGATCGAGGTTGGAATTACATTGAGCTATAGTGCCTGACCCTTATTCGTCAAAGGGGGCGTACGACCCATTGGCCAAACATACATCGGACAACATGAAGATTTTCTGAAGCCCTCCTCATTTTCGAGAATCCCTGTCTGACAGGGTTTCATTGTCTGACTGGCGCTTCGCTGTCTGACTGGCGCTTCGCTGTTCAGGGTTACTTCTGGCTAGGGCTTCGCCGCCGCGACTACGATTCGGTGGGTGCCTAAGCTCGATTCTCTGATCGCTCAATTCGATGTGCAAGACCCGGCCTTCATTGCCAATCCCTACCCGATCCTGAGCGAGCTACGCGAAACCACGCCCGTCTTCTGGAACCCGCAAACCAGCCAATGGATGCTGACCAGATTCGAGCACATCGCAAGCACGCTGCGGGATCGTCGGCTAGGTCGCAACTACAGTCACCTCTTCACCCACCAAGAGTTGGGCCGCTCCGAGCCCGACCCTCGCTGGGACTCTTTCCATCAGCACGAGCAGTGGTCGCTGCTCTGCCTGGAGCCTCCCGACCACACCCGCCTTCGACGGCTAGTCTCCAAGGTCTTCACTCCACGGTCCATCGCCGCCCTCCGCCCCAACATCGAAGGCTTCTCTGCTGACTTACTCAATCAGTGCCGAGAGAAGGGCACCTTTGATCTGCTCGCTGACTACGCCCAGCCTTATTCCGTTGCCGTGATCTGTTCCATGCTCGGTGTTCCCAATGCTGACGCAGATCTGCTGCTCGGTTGGTCACATGACATCGTCAAGATGTATGAGTTGGAGTCAACCGAATCGACCAAGGCTGCAGCAAACCAAGCAGCCACTGAATACATCGCCTACACCCGTGACCTCATCGCCGCCAAGCGGGCCAATCCTGACGGACTGCTGGTTTCCGCTCTGGTGCAGGTTGAGGATGATGGAGAGTCACTGACTGAAGACGAGATTGTCTCCACCACCATGGTGCTACTCGAAGCTGGTCACGAAGCCACAGTGAACACTCTGGGCAACGGCCTGCGAGCCCTCATGAAACACCCCGAGCAATGGCAGCGCCTCCTCAACGGTGAGGTCGATGCCAAGACCGGCGTGGAAGAACTCTTGCGGTGGGACTCACCACTGCACCTGTTCGAGCGTTGGGTACTTGAAGATGGGGTCGAGATTGCCGGGCAAGAAATGAAGATCGGCGATGAGGTGGCAATGCTCTTTGGCTCAGCCCAACGGGACCCAAGACGCTTCGAGAACCCAGACAGATTCGACATCGACCGCGGCGATTCTTCGCATGTTGGGTTTGGCGGAGGTATCCATTTCTGTGTTGGTGCACCGCTGGCTCGACAAGAGCTTGCGGTGTCGCTTGAAGGACTGGTTCAGAACTTCCCAACCCTCACGCTGGCCGCCGAACCGACCTACCACCCAACCTTCGTCATCCGCGGCCTGACCGAACTCAAGCTGACGTTCTAAGCCGTCAATCGCTAGGGAGCGCTGATCCGTAGCTCTTCAATCTCGGCCAAGATCGTCGCCACCATTACTTCGACTACCGCCTCACCTTTCTCGCGGGTCGCCAGCGTGGCATCACCAAAGACTCCCGAAGACGAATAGGTCTGGCCCGTCCCGGGTTCACGAGACAGCCCGGATTTCTCGCCAGGGTGATAGTCGCTTACCGCCTTGGACATGTCCACGGTCTCGGGAGCGATGTAGAGCATCATCGATGTTTCAATCTCATCGGCATGGCTTCCACCCTTCTGCACACCAACCTCAGCCTCAATCTCATCAAAGCTGGACAACCGGGTGTAGCCACAGAGCAAGCCATCATCGGCCAAGATTTCCATTGCCGGGTTCAACGCCCGTTCGGTTGAGACCCCAGTGTTAAGAATGTAGAACCGGCGGGGACCAAACGCAGCCAGACTTCGGCAGACCTGGACCACCAGGTCGCGGGCGGTCTCAAGTGCAAGGCTGGTGCTGCCGGGATAGTCAACAAAGGCCGGGTAGTGGTGATAGCCAACGGTCGGAGCGGCCACGACTTCGCTGGCCTCCAGCACCCGGTCACGCAGATAGTTGGCAATAATCAGGTCGTTCTTCAGCAAGAGATGTGGACCGTGCTCCTTGGCCGCCGCCCCAAGCGGGAGAACCACAACGGTCTCGGGGCCCAAGACTTGCTCGGCTTCTAGCCAGGTCAGATCTTCCAGTAAGACACCGTGAGCCATGCAATAACACTAGTGGGGTACATCAGCAGCAGCAGTCACCTAGCAACAACGGTGGTGCCTGTCCTTACCTGTTCGCAGTCCCAGAAGCTGTTCGCCAATGGTTGAGACTTGGTAGCCAGGACCGAGTGCTTCGCGGAACACCTTTGACGAGAACTGGCTCGGATTGTTCTGACTTCGATAGCGGTTTGTGTTTCTCATGGTCTCAGTATCGGCTCGCCGCCGCCATTACACCAGCGACACATTGTTGAGAAATTCATGCATATGTGTCATGGTTGTTTGATGAACCTGGACGTCGAGTCATTGCGAACCTTCCTGACCGTTCTCGATCACGGCAACATGACCCGGGCGGCCGAACAACTCAACCTCAGCCAATCGGCCGTGAGCCGGAAAATGCTGAGGCTGGAACAACGCATTGGCAGACCCCTGCTCATCCGAGACGGACACACACTTCGAGCAACACGAGACGGCAACACCCTGATCCCTGACGCTCGAAGCATGGTCGAGATCCACGACCGAGCCGTTGCCCGTTTGCAAAGCTCGGAACTCACCGGCAAGGTCCGACTGGGATCAAACGGTGAGGTCGAAGCTTCACAAATTGCCGCCATGCTTGGGCGATTCAAGCTGAGACATCCAGCCGCATCCATCGAGTTTATCATCGACCACTCAGGACGGCTGGCCGATTGGGTCGAGAATGGTGCCGTCGACCTCGCAGTATTTCAGGTCAACGAGGACCACCTTCGAGACGCTGACATTGTGCTGTGGACCGAAGAGTTGAGCTGGGTTACTTCGAGCCACACTGACTTCGACGAAGGCATCGTGCCCGTTGTTGACTTTGGGGAGAACTGCTTCTACAGCCGCTTCAGCAATCCCAAGCTAAGCGATGCCGGTATCGACTATCGGGTGACGTTCTCGGCCGCCTCGTCCGCAGATGTTCGCTCTGCTGTTGATGCCGGAATCGGTATCGCCGTCCTGGCCACCCGCTACATCAGCGACGATGTCGTCGAGTGGAAACGAGGCAGGACCCTCGGTCAGTTGCCACCGGTTCATCAGATCCTTCGTTTCATGCCCGGCAAACAATCAGAAGCCGTCGAAGCACTGATCGAGACCATCAAGGATGAGCTGACGTGTCCGCCCATCCAAGGGCAGGAACTCACTGAGAGTCGATGAAAGTGTGCATCATCAACCGTTGAGCACGACCTAGCCATGTAGCCTCGCTCCTTGTGCCGTCAACCCGCCAACAGCCTTACGGATTAAACAAGCGCATTGCCGCCTTCACCCTGCTTGTCTTCTTCGCCAGCTTGGCGTTGATTGGGCCTTCAGCAGCTGAAGAAGAAACAACTGAACCGACGCCAGCGCCCGCGGTCCAGGCGAATGCCACCGATGGCGACCGACCACCGTCAGCCAACGAGCTGTATGTCGCCGCTGCGTACCAAGCATTGCTACGACGGCCCGCAGATGACGAAGGCGCAGCTTTCTGGCTAGACACCGTCATTGCCGGCGGTGACCGCAGCCGAGAGAAACTTTCCTCCCACCTCCTCTTCAGCGTCGAAGGCGCCAGCAACGAGGTTGTTCGGGCCTATCAAGATCTTCTTCTTCGATTCCCCGAGAACGGTGGCTGGAACTACTGGACCGACATCCTGCAAACCGAACGGGTTGACACTCTGCGCAGCCTGATCCTGAGCAGCGACGAATATGTCAACCTCGTTGGCGGACAGTCCAGCTATGTCAACGCCCTCTACCTCGAACTCCTAGGTCGGCCGCCCGAGCCAGAAGGCCTAGCTTTCTGGAACTCCAAGTTGGCGCAGGGTGAGCCCCGGCAATTCGTCGTGCTCGCCATCTACCGATCAGACGAAGGATTGGCCAACCGCGCCTCGTCCTACTACGAGGACTTCCTTGGCCGTCTGGCAACCGATGCCGAGCGTGAAGCTGGCGCCGACATCATCCGCCAGCACGGTGAGCGCTCATTCTTCGCCAAAGTCTTCGCTTCCGACGAGTTCTACGAGCAGTTCTTTCAGAACGCGTTCAGCAGCTGATGGCAGAAGTGTCTTCCGTCGCCGCCGTCATCTTGGCAATAGTCATGCTCTACGCTGCCCAGTCCAAACTGCGCGCCCACGAAGCAACCTCCCGCGACTTCCAGCAACTGGGATTGCCGCAGCCAACGCTCATCGCCTGGCTTGTCCCGCTGACTGAAATTGCCATTGCCGTTGCCCTCATCGCAAGCCCGGGCTGGGGTGGGGTTGCCGCCTTCATCATGCTGATCGGGTTCACGACTTTTCTGGTGTCAATCCTGCGATCTGGAGCCCAGGTGTCATGTGCATGTTTCGGCTCAACCAACAATGAACCAGTCTCTGTTGTCGAGGTTGGCCGCAATCTGATCCTCCTTGCGCTTGCCGCGGCGAGCGCGAGCATCGAACGGTTGGTGCAGCCAACCCTGGCTTCGATGATTGTGGTGAGCATCGCGGTGCTGATTGGCCTGACTCTCGTGCAACTCGTTTCCTTGCGCACCGCAATTGGTCCGCTCTTTCGCATCGAACTTGCCGGAGAAGCTGGACTCGCCGAACAGGTTGAGCGAGAAACACCTGAGACAGTGTCATGAGCGGCAGTGTCTGGATTGCCAGCTATGTGCTCTTGTGGATTGCAGTCATCTTGCTGTCCATCACCTGCATCGCCTTGCTTCGCCAGGTTGGGCTACTGCATACGCGAGTGTCCCCCATGGGGGTGCACTTCGCGGGTGAAGGCCCTGATCTCGACACTCCGGCACCTGACGGATATGCCTATGACTATCCCGGCAACGACCTCACCCTGATTGCCTTCACCTCACCCGACTGCACGATCTGCGCCAGTCTCACTCCCGGTCTTGCACGCATTGCCAAGACCTACGAAGGACTCGTTCTCCGGACCGTAGGTTTTGAAGAGGATCCCAAGACGTTCAGTGCCTTCAAGGTGCGGTCTACTCCCTATCTTGTCGCCATCGACCGCAGCGGTTACGTTCGCAGTCGTGGCGTAGCCAACACCCTGGACCAGGCCGAAGAAATGCTGGCCGAAGTCTACGCAACCATCGATGCTCTGGAGAACGGCGACTCAGAGCTCCCCAAGGAAACCCGCCCGTGAGCACGCAACAACCCAACCCGCCCGGCTCTTCTTTGGTCAACGGCTCATCACTGGACCAGCGCGTCGAACGACTTGGGCGCTGGACAGCCAAGCGAACAACCCGGCGATCGTTTCTGCATCGCCTCAGCCAGATCAGTGTCATCGTGGCAGCCGGCCCGATTCTGGCCAACTTATTGATGCGCAAGGCTGACGCCCGGGTATGTGGCCAGAGCGGAGTCACCCCAAAGTGCGACACCTTCGAGTGTGCTGGAGAAGGTCATGTCTGGGGATGGTGCTGGTACGCCAGCGACGGTTGCTGTCGTGACGGTCTGAAGAAGATCTGTGATTGCTGCATTGTTGATTACCCCAACGTCCACGGCTACTGCCCCGCTGGAACCAATGTTGCCTGCATTGTGGAAAGCTGCGGCAAGGACCCGCGAGTCTTGACCGTTGATCTCACACCGGTGGCTTGGAACGCCGAGCAGGGGTACTTCCCGGCCGCTGCTCTTGCCGGAAACAGCCTGGCCAGCAAGGTCGTCATTGTTGATGATGGAGACCCCCTGCGAACCTATATCGCGGCCCCTCTTGCCGGTGCGCTTGGCATCCCCCTCATCCCCGTCAGCAGCACAGGATTGACCGATCTGGACCTGCAGGTCATTGCCCAGTTGGAGGCAACCGAAGCCTTGATGGTCGGCGCAGTCTCTGGCCCGACATGGGACGGACTCGCCGCGGCCGGGATGTCCACTCGAACCATTGCCTCCGGAACGGACCTGTCGAGTCATCAGCCAAGACGTCGCCCGGTTCATGATCAGAATCAGCAATGTCAACCGAACCGTCACCATCGCTCAATCCGGGTTCTCGGCTGCTGCTGGCCCTCTAGCTGCCACCTTCGCTGCGGTCAGCGGATTCCCCCTCCTGGTTGACAGCTCCGATACAGCGGAACTTGGACTACCCACCTTCTATATCGGCCCCGAGCCAAGCGATGCCGGCGTGCCCAGCGAACGCACAATCGCCACGAACTTGCCCGACCTGTCGCGTGAACTGGCAGACATCGCCTCGGTCCTGCCCTTCGTCGACGCTGGTCGCTTGGCATTGGTGCCCGAGGGAAGCTCCGACATTGCTGGGATGCTCAATTGTGGGGCACCCGTCGTGCTCCATCCCCCAGGAGTCCTCGGACCAGTCGAAGAATGGATCCAGAACCACGCCCTACAATTCGGTGACCTGACGGAGGTGTTCTACATCAAGGGTCCGGGTGAACTGCTTACTGATCAGTACTGGTCCTTGCAGGGTGCAGTCAACGGCTTCCGAACCGATCAGCTGATGGGAGTCTCCGGACAGGGGCTGCCGGTTATCCGCCAACCCTTCGCCGAACGCCCAATCGGACTGGCCAAGACAGATGGCGCACTCATCAATGGCTCAGCGGGAACGCCGGATTATTGGACCTCCATCGGGCAGACGTTCCGAGGATGAGTTACCAATGAACGCTGAGGCCCTACTTGTCGGCGTGGCCTGCCTAGCAGCCCTTCACACCCTGTGGTCCCCCTGAGGCCTTTCGGTGGCTGAAACCACCTTGCCCTCGGTTCGAGGGCCCGAGAAACTTCTGATCTTCTTCCTCCTCTTCGCCAGCGCCAGCATCACGGGCGGACTGGTCGGCTTCATTTTTGGAGTGATCCTGCTCCCTCTCCCCGACTCCTTCGCTGGAACCACACTGATCAGTTCCGCTCTGATCGTTGGACTCGTCGGCACCGCCATCGTCGCTGACCTGATAAATCTTGTTATCGGCAGGCCTCAGCCCTTCACCCTCGGCCGCCAAGTTCCTCGAGAATGGCGAGATCTACTCAACCCCCGACTGGTTGCTGGGTTGTATGGAGCCCGACTTGGAATCGGGCCGTCCACCATCTTGTCAACCTGGATGTGGTGGGCCGGATCATTGGCAGCTGCCAGCATCGGGGTGTGGACCAGCGTGCTCTTTGGTGTTGTTTTCGCTGCTGTTCGCATCGTGAGCATGGCGTTGGTGGCTGGACGAGCCGACCACGCCAGCCATGAGCAGGTCTTCAGTCGACTACGACGAGTTCGGAAACCGACCTGGGGAGGCCTAAATCTGGCGGCCGGGTTTGCTTGCCTGGCCCTCCTACTCAGTGCTTGCACCGGTGGCGACGCCAACCAGGACCGGGCACAAGATGATGCCCAGGCACCGACTACTTCTAGCCAGCCCAGCACGCCAAGTTCTACATCTTCACCCGACAACTCAGAGGCTCCCGACAACTCAGAGGCTTCGGACAGCCAGGAGGACCCAAGCGTGACCGCACTGCCTGATCCAGAAACACAGAGTTCCGTCATCGGGGCTATCCCCTTGAACGACCCGGACGTACCCAACCCCAACCCATTGGGAGCCGACGATCTGGCTGGCGCTCTTGTGGCCGAGGTCGCTCAATTCAATCGCATAGACCAGCCAGAAGCCGACCGCTTCCTTGACCTGGCGGCAGCCTCAGCCAGCCAGCCGGACCCGACCGAAGAAGGCCCACTGCTGGAGACGCGTGGTTTCCACGGTGGCTGGACTCGAGCCTTTCGAAATGACACCCAGGATGTCATCGTGGCCACCGTCTATGACTTCGCCAATGCCAGCGAGGCTGCGTACTATCGAGAAGACGGACTGATCACCCTCGGTGGGTTCGGCGCCGAGTTCTTCGAGGTTCCACAACTTCCCGAAGCTCGCGGATTCCGTACCGAGTCATCCGATGAGATAGGCCCCATTGTCACCTGGGGTCTGACCTTCACCCATGAGAACCAGTGGTATCTCATCTACCTGCTGGGAGATCCGCAGACAGCAACGGTCGAGGTCCTGGTGCAGGCCGCCTCCGAACAATACGAGCATCTGGACTTGGCCACCACTGGTTGATCCTATTGAGCGGGGAATGCCTTCGAGAACTCCGGGATGGGCAGTTCCGACTAAGAGTGAACCCGGCTTGATCCGGGGCGCATTCCCGCACGTATTTCAACCCGCTCATCGATCTCAATGAAGATGCATTCGCCTGGGCATTCACCGGCGGAAGCAATGACGTCTTTCTCACGATGCCACGGCACGGTGGCCACTGATCGGGAGCCACCCGGGTCGTTCAGCACCTTGCCATCTTCAACGACATAGGCAATGCCGTCTTCCAGGATGGTGAAAACGTCGGGTGTGTGATCCATACAGATCCCGTCACCGGTACAGAGATCTTGATCAATCCATACCTTGAGCCGAGGTGAGGCGTGGGCATCCATAGCTACATCAGGCTACCGGATAAGCCCATTGCACCCCATTCAGGCCACTACCCTCTGGAACCGTGACCGGAACATTTGGCCAACTCTTTCAACTGAGCACCTTCGGCGAGTCTCACGGACCTGCCGTTGGTGTCATCTTGCATGGCTGCCCTCCGCGGCTAGCCATCAGCGCAGAAGAGGTCCAGCATGACCTTGACCGGCGCCGCCCGGGTCAAAGCAAGTTGGTCACCCAACGCAAGGAATCCGACACCGTCGAGATTCTCTCTGGTGTGTTCGAAGGCCAGACCACGGGCACAGCGTTGGCCATGATGGTTCGCAATGCCGACCAGAACTCTGGTGCCTATGACCATCTCAAGGACCTGTACCGCCCAAGCCATGCCGACTGGACCTATCGGGCCAAGTACGGCATTCGTGATCATCGCGGTGGCGGACGTTCCTCGGTGCGAGAAACCATTGGTCGGGTTGCTGCTGGTGCGGTCGCTCGCAAACTGCTGGCCACTGTTGCAGGCATAGAGGTTCTGGCATGGGTTAGTCAGGTTCACATCATCGACGCCACTGTTGACTCCGAGAGCGTGACGCTGGATCAGGTTGAAGCCGACCCAACCCGCTGCCCCGACCCGGAAGCAGCGGCCCGAATGACCGCGGCCATCGAGGAGGCCAGGAAGAACGGTGACTCACTCGGTGGGGTTGTCACCTTTGTCGCCCGCAATGTGCCCGCCGGCCTAGGCGAGCCCGTGTTCGACAAGATCGACGCCGACCTAGCCAAGGCCATGCTGTCCATTCCAGCTGCCAAGGGATTCGAGATTGGTAGTGGCTTTGGCGGCACCCGAATGACGGGCCTGACGCACAACGATCCATTCGTGCCCGGTCCTGATGGTCAACCAGAGATGGCAACAAACAACTCTGGGGGCGTGCAAGGTGGCATCACCAGTGGAAACACCATCATTGGCCGGGTCGCCTTCAAACCAACGGCCACCATCTCTTCTGAGCAAGACACCGTGACGACTGATAATGAGGCGACAAAGCTGTCCGCCAAGGGCCGACACGATCCCTGTGTGCTCCCCCGAGCCGTGCCCATCGTCGAAGCCATGACCCTCTTAGTCATCGCCGATCACTGGCTCCGCCAACAAGCCACCGACGTTCTTCCCCAACTCTGATTCTGGTGAGAAGCTGATGGACTAGACGCCCTGTGCTGCCAACGCTAGCAACGAAGGTCACCGCTGCTACGCCTCAGGCAATGCCCAACGAGTAGCTGGCAATTGTGCAACCAACAGCGAAGATCGGGATCGGCTGAAAGAACTGGACCGTTCCCCGAGCCTCATTAGCTGCGGCGCTAACAGCTAGGTACGTTCGGATTTCGAACCCTCCTTGGCCCGCGTCGGCATACACGCTGGCGTCGTCATAAGAAAGGAGCGCCTCACGGTCATTGCGACACCAACGGTCGAGAAACTCGCGGTCCCATTCTTCGTTGATCTTGCCCGAGTCGGGAGTCGCGGGCCAGTGTGAGATTCCTCCGGTGCCTATCAAGGCAATGCGTTCGGGAACCACATCTGCCGCCCGACGGAGCGCTTCGCCGAATGCCCAAACTCGCTCAAGAGGCGCCAGGGGCGGACCCTGGCAGTTGATGTTGACTGGTATCACTGGCAAGTCGAAACGGGGAGTGAGGAAGTGCAGAGGCACCGCAATTCCGTGGTCGAAACGCCACTCTTCAGCGTAGGAAACATCGCTGGATTTCATCACTTCGCGAATGAGACGTGCCGACAAATCACGATCACCGGGAGCCGTGAACGGCTTGATTCCTAGCCAGTCAGAATCTTCGATCGGCCCGTCATAAGAGTCGGCCATCCCCATGGCGAACGAGGGCATGTTATTCATGAAGAAATTGGCGAAGTGCTCGGCAGCGACGACCACGATGGCCTCTGCGCCGCTGGCCTCAATCGACTGGCGCATTGCATCGAATGCTGCGTAGAACTTGTCGCGCACCACTGGATCTGCCTGGTCAGAACGCCCCGTGATTCCAGGAGCGTGGCTGCAAACACCAGCATAAACGAGAGGCATATCAGGCCTTCCTTTCGTCCGAAAGCGAGGCGGTGTGTGCTTCGACACCCTCATAGCCTGTTACGGCGTAAACGCCTTCGCGCACAGGACCGTGTTCGGTCAAGCCGTCGCTCATTCGCTGGAGGTAGTCCGCCCACTCAATCTGATGTAGAGCTGCGAAGTGCATCAGAATCTGACCGTTTACGCCAAGGTGGAATAGCAAGCCAATGTCGGGTGCTACCAGGGCGGCGAACTCCTGGTCAGTAAGGTCATAGCCGACAAGCACACGCTCTCGGTCTGCTTCGTAGGCGACCTTGAGAGCCTCATCCCGATTCAGTTCGAAGAGGAACTTCTGGACATAGTAGAGGCTCATTAGCCACCAGCCAGATTCGGAACGTTGTGGGTGTCGAAGGCAACGGCGATGTTCTTTGTCTCCATGTAGAAATCGAAGCTCCAGTCGCCGCCGTCACGACCGATGCCGCTGGCCTTCATGCCACCGAATGGAGCCGGCAGATGGCGAACGTTTTCGGAGTTGACCCAGACCATGCCGACATCGAGAGCATGAGCAACACGATGGGCGCGACCAACGTCGCTGGTCCAGACGTACCCGGCCAATCCGTAGTCGACGTCATTGGCCAGTGCTACCGCAGTCTCCTCGTTGTCGAAACGAAGCGCAGTCAGAACGGGGCCAAAGATTTCCTCTTGGGCGATCCGCATCGAACTGTCGGCTTCGGTAAAGAGCATGGGCGTCACCCAGTTTCCCTCCGCTGGGGCGCTGTCGAATTCGGTGCCCTCGATCACGGTTGCCCCTTCTGATTCCGCGATCTGGCGATAGCTGCAGACCTTGTCGCGGTGGCGTTCATGAATAAGCGGCCCGATCACTGATTTGGGGTCCAGTGGGTGGCCGACAGTGATGGACTTGAGTCGCTCGGCGATTCGGGTCGTGAACTGGTCGTAGATCGAGTCCTGAATCAACACCCGGCTTGAGCTGGTGCAACGCTCGCCGTTGAGGCTGTAAATCATGAAGGTGACTGCATCGAGCGCCCGGTCAAGGTCGGCGTCATCGAACACAATTACGGGGTTCTTGCCACCAAGCTCGAGGTGCAGGCGCTTGAGTGTTGGCGCACTCTGGGCTTGGATCATCGAGCCGGTCGAGGACTCGCCAACGAACGCCACAGCCTTGATTGCTGGATGTTCGGTTAGAGCTTTTCCGGCGCTTTCCCCCAGGCCATGCACGACGTTGAGCACACCCGGAGGCAAGCCAGCTTCCAGAGCTATTTCGGCCAACATATGGGCGGACAGTGGGCTCCACTCCGCTGGCTTGTGTACAACTGTGCAGCCAGCGGCAAGCGCTGGTGCGATCTTCCACGTCGACAACATGAACGGAGTGTTCCAAGGGGTGATGACCCCGATTGGGCCCAGTGGCTGCCGGGTCGTGTAATTGACATGATGAGGAGCCATGAGCGACTGGCCATCGGCAGCTGCCGGTGCTTGGTCGGCGAAGAACCGGAAGTTGGCCGCGCCACGAAGCGCAGCCGCGGACATGAAACGCATCGTCTGACCGGTGTCGACACATTCGACGACGGCGATTTGACGGGCACGATCAACGATCAGATCGGCGACTTGATGCAGGATTCGCCTACGCTCGATTCCCGGTGTTGCACTCCACTGATCAAATGCTTCGGCCGCAGCTTCCGCCGCAAGTGCGACATCGGCGGCATCCCCAGCCGCCACATCACCGAGGACCGATCCGTCGATCGGTGACATGTTGGGGAAGGTCTCTCCCAAGCTGTTGTCGCGTGACTCACCAGCGATCAGGTGCGGGAGGGGTTCGGAACGAAACCGGGCCGTGTACTCATCCGCCGCAGCAAGGTTTTCTGCCAGCGAGTGCTCATTCGTCATCAAAAGGTTCTCCTGCATACCAAGGCGGGCGTAGGCACGTGCCTACTTGTTTCATTGATTCAAACTACTTAACATGTTATGTATTATAGCTAGGTGTTGCAAACTTCGGCCAGATCCTCGGCAGAAACTGACCGGCACGACAATATCTCAGTCGACGTGGCGGAGCATTGTTCCCATCACGACAACGAATACATGCCAAGTATCTGAAGAGCGGCATAAGTCATCACGTCCCCAGGTACGCAGCCTGCACCCGCGGGTTATCCAACAGTTCGTCGCCCGGCCCGTCGAGCACAATTTCGCCCATCTCGATCACATACCCCCGATTCGCAAGCTTGAGGGCTTGGCGACTGTTCTGCTCAATTAGCAAGACAGAAACTCCTTGATCAACGAGCCCGGCCAGCATGTCGAAAATCTGAGCAACAATCAGCGGGGCAAGACCCAGCGATGGCTCATCCAACAGAAGAAGCTTCGGACGCGACACCAGTGCTCTACCAATCGCCAGCATCTGCTGCTCACCACCACTCATGGTGCCAGCTACTTGACCCAGGCGCTCTCGCAACACCGGAAAGGTCTCCGTGACCCGCTCGATCTCCTCATCTACCTCGTGTCGAACACGATTGCGGTACCAGGAGTAGCTGCCGAGAAGTAGGTTGTCGTGAACGGAGAGATCGGCAAAGATTTGACGGTGCTCGGGCACATGAGCGATGCCCAGCGCAACGACGTCTCGGATTGCAGCTCCGGTGATCTCTTTGGGCCCGAAACGGATCGCTCCAGACACTGGGATCACCGGTCCGCAGACTGCGTTGAGCAGTGTCGTCTTTCCAGAGCCGTTGCTTCCGACCACCGCCACGATCTCATTTGGCATGACTTTCAGGGACACACCGTGCAGCGCCTTGATCTGGCCGTACGAGCAGACGAGATCCTCACATTCCAGCACCGGACGCTTGCTTGACAGATCAGTCATCTGTTTCTTCCCCCAGATACGCCGCAATCACCTGAGGCATCTGTCTCACTTCGTCAGGCGTACCCCGTGCGATACTGACACCGAAGTCGAAGACGGTGATCATGTCGGCCAGGCCCATCATCACCGGCATGTCATGCTCAACGAGCAGCACCGTCGTACCACCACTTCGAATCGACCGAATCAGTTCCATCAGCTCAGCCGCCTCAACAGCGTTCAACCCAGATGCTGGCTCATCCAACAGCAAAACTTGTGGTTCTAAAGCCATTGCCCGGGCAAGTTCGACCCGACGTTGATGACCCAGCGGGAGTTCAGTCGCAAATTCGTCTGCCAGATTCAGTAGATCAAATCGCTCCAGCGTCGCCTTGACTGTCTGGATCGCACGTTGGTGCTCTTGGCGAGCCTGGCGAGTTCCAAGCAAGCCAGCCACGAACCCGGCATTGCCATGACGATGATGCCCAACCATGACGTGCTCGGCGACTGTCATCTCCTCGAAGAGCTGCAGATTCTGAAATGTTCGTGTCACACCTCGCTGAGCCAATTCAGCCGGGGTCGCTTGCGAAATGTCTTCGCCCCGGAAGGTCAGACTTCCGCCGTCAGAGCGATAGAAGCCGGTGATGATATTGAAGAAGGTTGTCTTGCCAGCACCATTCGGACCGATAAGCCCATGGATTTCACCTTCCTCCACACAAACGTCAACACAGTCAAGCGCTCTGATTCCCCCAAACACCTTGCACAGGCCGGATGCCTCAAGCACGATCTGGTCACTCACGCATTCACTCCTGTCTCAGGAGCCGCCGAAGCTCGTCGCAGACGACGGAAGTGATGCAGAATGCCTTCCGGGGCAAAGATCATGATGATTGCCAGCAAGAATCCGAACAGTGTGAGCTGATAAGGCCCGGTCGGTCCATCCACAAATCTCGGTAACTGGGTTTTCAGTGTCTCATCAAGGACGAAGATGACGACAACCCCAGTCAAGCCACCCCACACCGATGCGACTCCCCCGATGGAGGCCATGATTACAAATTCAAGTGATACAGCGAAGCTGAACGATGATGGTGACACCGCTATCTGGAAGTGTGCAAACAAGCTGCCAGCGATACTGGCCAACCCCGCTGCTAACGCGAATGTGACGGCCTTGCTATGCGGGACATCAATCCCGCTCGCCTGAGCGGCTAACGGACTCGAACGTAGCGCACGAAGCGCGTAGCCGACGCGCGATCGACCAAGGTTATGTGCCGCCCAAATGGAAACGAGGGCCACGATCCAGACCAGGAAGTAGTAGCGCTCAACTGGCCAGAGCGAGAACGAGCCAATCCGGAGTCGTGGAATGCCGGAGATCCCATCGGAGCCACCGGTCAAACTGATGGTCGAGGAATCAATCCCGAAATTCTCTCGGAACAGGATGAAAAACGCGATTCCCAGACCAAGGGTCGCCATCGCCAGATAGTGGCCCTCAAGCCGGAGCACGGCCCGTCCAATCACGAAGGCAAGTCCAGCCACCGACACTGCCGCACCCACCATGACGATCCAAGGCCACCACCATGATGCCGACACCGACACCGGCAACCCGATCTCGCCAGCCCGTGCGGTGGTGATCGCCGAGGCATATGCCCCTAGTCCGTAGAAACCTGCTTGTCCTAACGAAATTTGACCGGCAAACCCCAACAGTAGGTTGAGTCCGACTACGACCGGAACCAGAATTCCGACCCGGATCAGGGTGTCAAAGGTAATGATGTCGCCCGTGAGTCCAGAGACGGTGAACGCTCCGGTAATTTCACCGAAACCAAACGCCGCTGCGATTGCGGCCACGACCGTCAGACCCTTCCAAGCAGACGCCTGAGCCATGCTGTTCATACCTTCTCCGTTTCCTGTTTGCCAGCGAACAGACCCTCCGGCCGGTACAGCAAGACCAGGATCAAGATCACCGCGGACCAGATATCTCGTAGCCCAGCCTTGGTGACCCCGGCTGCAACATTCTCAATAACACCAAGCAAGATGCCCCCAGCGACCGCTCCTGAAACACTGCGCAAGCCACCGGTGACAGCCGAAACAAAGCCCTTAAGTCCGAGCCGAAGTCCCATGTCATAGATCGGAGCCGTCGCTGGCGCTACCAGAATCCCACCGACTGCCCCAAGTGCGGCGGCAAGCCCAAAGGCCACGGTCGCCATCGCCACGGAGTTGATGCCCATCAGGTTGGCCGCCAATTCGTTGGAGGCCGAGGCCTTGAATGCGCGGCCCTTCATCGTCTTGGTGAAGAACCACGTGAGCGCAACCAACAAGACGATGGTCGCTAGCCATATCCAGATGGATTGCCCCTTAACCAAGAGGCCAAATGGTCGGTAGACGGAATCACGGGGCTCGCCAGTTAGAAATGTGTTGAAGGCAGGCAACCGAAGTGCGTTCGGCCCCCACTTGAGTAGGGCCAAGCCCTCCAGTGCGGTGAACAAACCGACCGTCACGATGATCTTCACCAGGTCATTCGATTTCCGAATCGGCCGCATGAAGACGATGTCAGTAATGACACCAACAGCGGTAGTCAATGTGATCGCCACCGCGGCTGCGATGACGAGATTCAGAAGATCAGAGCCCGTCAACGCTCGGGAATACACATCTGCGGTGATCATTGCGCCGAGCATGACAAACGCACCCTGGGCGAAGTTGATCACCTTGGTCACGTTGAATACGACAACGAATCCGACAGCGATCAGCGCATAGATTGAACCGCTACGCAGCCCATCAAGGGTCAGTTGGGCGTACTCGGTCGGGCCAAATCCGCGACCACTGCCCAACCGCAGAATTACGGCGGTGACTGCAAGCCCGATGACAATGGACCGAACATTCAGATTGATTTTCATTGGTCCTCGTTCCGCCATCGCCGTCGACTCTGGGAGAGAGTCGACGGCGACGATCGTGTAGCTGGGCTCGGACTAGTTGGCCCATTCCGACTCAGGAAGTGCGGCGAAGGCTCCATCCACTACTCGAACCGTTGTCAGTGCGGTCTTGGTGTCGGTGATACCGACATGGTCATCGGCACTGAGAGTGAAGACGCCGCCAGTTCCGACATAGCCATCGACCTCGCTCTCGAGTGCATCTCGAATCGCCGACCGACGCTCAGCACCCTCAAGTCCATCTTCCAAAGAGGACAGTGCAAGCAATGCCCACTGACCTGCATCCCACGCGTGACCACCAAAGCTGTTGACCGGTTCGCCGGAGAACGCTTCGTAGGCATCTCGATAGTCGCTCAGAACGCCCTTCTGGGGATCATCGTCAGGAAGGCTGTCCGGTGGAACCAACAGCTTCGGACAGGTAGCGGTGACCCCTTCGACCACAGTCGGGTCGAGACTGAGGAAACCACCGTTGCAGATTCCGCTTGAGTGGATCACCTCGACATCGGGCAAGGCATCAAGCAAGGCTGCATTTGCATTGACCGCTGCTGGCATGAGTGAACCGATTACTACGGTGTCACATCCTGCCGATCCAATGCTGACGGTCTGGGGGAACTCGGTCTCTTCACGTTCGAATACATCAGAGAACGCTATTTCGAGACCGGCGGCATCGAACGCCGCCGAAGCCGTGTTCAGCACGTCCTGTCCATATCCCGTGTTCTCGGCGAGGTAGCACACGCTGGTGGCTCCTCGTGCTCCGATATAGCTTGCCACCAGTTCGGCCACGTTGTCATTGATATGCACGGTCTTGAAGATCCACGGGCGGACCGCGCCACTCTCCGGATCGCGCACGATTGAGCCGGCCGAGGCGAGCGACACGAATGCTGTCTCGTTCTCGGTCGCAATTGGCAACATCGCTAATGAGTTACCTGATGTTGTTCCGCCAAGCACGATGTCGACCGTGTCCTCGGTAACGAGCCGCGACATTGAGCTGGCTGCAGCGTCGGGATTGGTCTCGTTGTCCAGATAGATGAACTCAACCGGGTGCAGTACACCGTCAGGTCCAGTCACACCTCCGCCTGCTGTGACCTGCTCTTCAAGCAGCTGGAACGTCGCTTGCTCGGGTGCGCCCAGTCCGGACGCTGGTCCAGTAGCGGAGACGGCGATGCCGATCCGGTAGGTCGATCCGACCTCGACATCTTCATCATCGGTCACTGGAGAGTCGGGATCAGTTGATTCTGACTCTCCAGTGGCGTCGCTCGTCGATGTCCCTCCACTAGCGCTATCCCCTGCAGACTCTGATGAATCGCTGCCACACGCACTGGCTACTAGAGCCGCTGCAATCAGTGTGACGGTGGCTCGAAGCCAGACATTTCTTGTCTTCACGTCTTTCCCCTTTGTCGTGAGTGCTCGGCGGACAGTTACGTCCGGCCGTCGGATCGTGAGTCAACAGGACTCACTATTCATGTACTTAACATGTTCAGCATGAATATTTAACATGTGTAACATATGGCGCTCATCGCTGTCAAGCATCAGATCTTGGGTCCGACGAGGTCTGTTCTGCTCTGGCGTCAACGGACGCGAATAAGCAACAACAAGCCCTCGAGCCTCAAGGAAGAGGCCTGGCGGCTACCCGTTGGCCATTGCCACAGAACTGGTAGTCTCGCCCGAATGGCCAGGCCCCCTGAAAGCGAGACCCTACGTCCGTTCAGTGACTCTCTTCCGATGCTGTTGCTGAGAGCACGCGAGGCATCAATGCGAGCTTTCCGCCCAATGCTGGCCGCACACGGCCTCACCGAGCAGCAGTGGCGAGTACTTCGAGCCTTAACCAGTGTGGACAGTGCCCCGGAAGTCACGGCGCTAGCTGACATCACGTTCTTGCTTGCCCCCAGCCTCTCCAGGATCCTCACCAAGCTTGAAGCACGAGGGTTGATCGCTCGCGACACAGTCCCACATGATCAACGGCGCGCACTCATCTCGCTAACAAGTGCAGGCACAGAACTGGTGGAGGAAATCGCTCCACAGTCTGAAGAGCTTTACACACTGATCGAAAAGCACCTTCCTCACGCACGCTTTGCCGACCTCATGGAAGAGCTGCGTTCTCTCGCCGAGTTCAGGGTCGAAGACGCCTAACCCGACGACGCCTAACCCGACAACTCATGTCCTTCATGAGCACGGCTCAGATTTGCCCCTTGGTGAACCTGTCGGCCAGCGCCTTGGTACCACTGGCAAGAATTCCGGTGTCTGTGCCGACACCAACGAATGTCGCACCAGCGTTAACGTATTCGACAGCAAGTTCTGGGGTGACTCCAAGAACGCCAGCGGCCTTTCCGGTCGCCCGGATCCGACCCAGTGCGGCAGCAACCGCCGCCTTGACCTCGGGGTGGTTCGCCTGGCCAAGATAGCCAAGCGCCGCACCAAGATCGGAAGGACCAACGAACAAGGCGTCGATGCCAGGGACAGCGGCAATGGACTCAAGGTTCTCGAGACCCGTCAGTGACTCGATCTGGGCGACTACACACATCTGCTCGTTGGCCTGCGTCCAGTAATCATCGACCCGGCCCCATCGGGATCCTCGTGCGGTGGCAACTCCCCGGACCCCGTCTGGTGGGTAGCGAACGGCTCCGACCATTTCCGCCGCGTGCTCCGCGGTTTCAACCATTGGCACCAGGATTGATTGGGCACCGATGTCCAGGTACTGCTTGATAAGGGCAACATCTCCCCGGACTGGCCGGATGATCGGCGACACGGGGTAGGCCCCCACGGCCTGGAGCTGCTGCAGAAGAGTCCGGATGTCATTGGGAGAATGCTCGGCATCGAGCAGGATCCAGTCGAAGCCAGCGCCAGCCGTGATCTCTGCCGCCACCGAATCCGCCAAGCTAACCCACAGCCCGTATTGGACCTTGTCAGCGGCGAGGCGTGCCTTGAAGACATTTTTCGGCATCTCCATCAGGAGAACTCCAACCCAAAGGAGCCAAGCTCGCCGTAGTCGAACCGGAAAACATCACCCGAACGAATGTCGATCGGCCGAGTGAAGGAGCCGGACAGAATCGATTGCCCGGCGGCCAAGGTGAGACCCTGCTCGCTATAGCGCTGAGCAAGCCACACGATGCCCTGGGCAGGGTGATCAAGCACACCAGCGGCCACTCCCGTCTCTTCGATGACACCATTTCGATAGCCCAATCCACAGATCCAGCGAAGGTCGACCTCACGTGGGCCTACCCGCTGGCCACCACAAATGATTCCGGCATTGGCGGCATTGTCAGAAACAGTGTCGACGACGGTGCGCGTGATGCCGGTCTCAGGATCACGACGATAGGACCGAGCAGCGATGAGCTCGACGGCTGGTGTCACATACTCCGTGGCGTCCAGAACATCGTCGACGGTTAGATCGGCACCCTTCAGGTCTCGCGACAAAACGAAGCAAAGCTCCAGCTCAACCTTGGGGTCGCAAAAGTCCGCTGCACTGAGTGTCGAGTCTGGCTCGAACACCATTGCATCGGTGATGAAGCCTGAATCGGGAGTCGTGATGTTCATGGCGTCCTGCATGGCACGCGAGGTCAGCCCGATCTTGTGTCCAATGATTGTTTCGCCCCGCGCCAACCGCAGATCGAGCCACGCCTGTTGCACCTGGTAGGCATCCTCGAGGGTCATCTCGGGGTGGACCGAGACGGTCTGCCGAACCTGGGCAGCGATGCTTTCCGCCCGATCAAGAATCACTGCTTCGGACTGCGCCTGTTCAACACTGATCACAACCGACTCCTTCGAATCAGGGTTTCAATGATGCGAAGGAGCGACGCCGGAACCATGACCGCGCTGGTTCGATTGTTGAATGACGCCATCAGCACGGCTCCGGCGCCGAGAAGTCCGAGCCATCGGGGAATTCGTCGGCGATGGTATTACGTAGCGTTCCGAGCTCGGGGACAGAAACCTCAACAACATCGCCTGGCTCAAGCCAGATTGGAGGATCGAAGCGAGCTCCAGCCCCGGTCGGAGTACCCGAGAAGATGATGTCTCCCGGACGGAGTGTGGTGAAGGTTGACAGGTAGTGGATCTGGTACTCGATTGAGTACTTCATGGTGGCAGGAGAGTCGTTTTGACGTTCGACACCGTTGACGTTGGTGGTGAGCTGCAATGCTTCGAAGTCACCGATCTCGTCAATGGAGACAAGATGCGGCCCAAAGGCACCGGTTGCCTCCCAGTTTTTCCCCTGGGTTACGTTGAACTTGGCATGACGAACCCAATCACGGATGGTGCCCTCATTGCCAAGCGACAGACCAGCAATGTGCTGACGGGCATCGGCTATTGGAATACGTCTGCCGGGCTTGCCAATCACAACAACAATTTCGCCTTCATAATCCAGTTGTGGGCTTTCGGGCGGACGAATGAGGGGCCGCTCATGTCCAGTGAAGGAGTCGGGGAAGCGAACAAACACGCTGGGGTAGGCAGCGTCGGTTTGGTCGGCATACTCGGCGCTTCGTCCGCCGTAGTTGACGCCGATGCAGAAGATCTTGCCGGGCCAAGGAAGGAGACGCTCATAGGTGATGTCGAAAAGGCTGTGGTCTGCGTCATCAGCGGTGAACCGGCTCACCTCAGACATCCGTTCCTGAGCGATGAGATCGCCGAGGTCGCGAACGTCGGGCAGCCGTTGACTGAGGTCGATGACGCCCTGACCGTCGGCGCTAAGAAGTCCGAAGCCACGTCCTGGAGATCGTGAGGAAAAGGAAAGAAGTCTCATTGGTAATTATTAGATTAACATGTTAAACATTGTCAATGCCACACATCATCATCGAATATTCTGCGAACGTCGAAGAGCATCACGATATCGCTGCCCTCGTTCGCAATGTGCACGCGGCAGCACTTGCAGATGGCCTTCCTCCGGTAGACGGGTTACGGACCCGGGCAGTCGCCCGGGAGCACTATGCCATCGCCGATGGGCACGTTGACAACGCGTTTGTCGCTATCACCGCCCGAATCGGCCCCGGCCGCGACTCCGAAACGAAGACTCGCTTCCTCACCGTCGTACTCAATACGGCCGAGTCATGTCTCAACCGCGAGAGCAGTTCCCTGGCGATTGCGTGGTCAGCAGAACTCCAAGAAATCGACCCGGCGTTTCGCATCAATCGCAATCACGTCCGTACTCGCATGCAAGACCGGCTCTGACGGCAAGCGATGGAACGCACCGTGCAAACAAAGCTGCAAACGAAGCTCTTCATAGGCGGCGAGTGGTTGAACGGCTCTGGGTCATTGGCCGTGTTCGACCCTTCCAACGGACAGCTTATCGCTGAGGTCGCTGCAGGGTCCGCAGCTGACGCGGTTGCCGCATGCGATGCCGCGGCGACAGCGCAGGTGGCTTGGGCTGCTGCGGCGCCGCGCACTCGGGCTGAGGTGCTGCGATCATGCTGGAAGGCCATGGTCGACCACACCGATGAGTTGGCCCATCTCATCACCAAAGAACAGGGCAAGCCGCTGGCTGATTCGAAGGCCGAGGTCATCTATGCGGCGGAGTTCTTCCGCTGGAATTCCGAAGAGGCCGTCCGCATTCATGGTTCAATCAGCACCTCTCCGGGAGGCGGGAACAAGATCATCGTTCGCCACCCGCCAGTCGGAGTTGTTGTCATTGTGACGCCCTGGAACTTTCCGGCCGCCATGATCACCCGCAAGGTCGCCCCCGCATTGGCGGCCGGAAACTCGGTTGTCGTCAAGCCGGCTGAAGACACACCATTAACGGCTCTTCGAATAGCTGAGCTACTTGACCAGGCCGGAGTGCCCGCGGGTGTGCTTAACATCGTTCCCACCACTGACCCAGGGGCCTGGTTCGATGCGGCAGTCGACCATCGAGCAGTCCGGATGGTTTCGTTCACCGGATCCACACAGACTGGTCGCAAGTTGCTTCGGCGAGCAGCGGACCGGGTTCTGAAGACCGGGATGGAGCTCGGGGGCAATGCCCCATTTATCGTATTCTCCGATGCCAATATCGATGCAGCGGTGCAAGGAGCGATGGTGGCCAAGATGCGTCACTCTGCCCAGGCCTGTACCGCGGCAAACCGGTTCTTCGTTGAGGCCGAAGTCGTTGAGGAATTCGCCGAGAAACTCTCCATCGCGATGGCTGCACTCAAGGTAGGAAACGGGTTGAGCAAGGACGTGGACTGCGGCCCCGTCATCAATGCCGCCGCCGTGGAGAAGATCGACGGGCTTGTACAAGCCGCCACCAATGCCGGAGCCACAACAGTGCTCGGCGGTGAAGCAATCGACGGCCCCGGCTCCTTTTACGCACCGACGGTGCTTACGAATGTGGCAATGGGTTCAGAGATCACGCGGTCGGAGATCTTCGGCCCGGTAGCACCTGTCATTTCTTTCACTGGAACCGAGTCGATGATCGCATCGGCGAATGACACCGAGACTGGCCTCGCCGCCTACGTCTATTCTGGCGATGTCGGTCGGGGACTCCATGTCAGTGAGCGGCTTGAGGTAGGCATGGTCGGACTAAACCGAGGTGCCATCTCCGATCCGGCAGCGCCCTTCGGTGGCATGAAGCAGTCGGGCCTAGGTCGCGAGGGCTCGAGTGAGGGGATCTATGAGTTCTGCGAGACGCAATACATCGCTGCGAATTGGTAGTCGAATAGCGATTCCCTGGTGCATTGCCAAGAGTTGCCCGCCGTAGCCAACGACCCAACGCCGGTCGACTAACTCGAGAGTGAGCTTTGATGTCCACAGTCATCGACGCCCCATTTCACCGCAAGCGAGGTTGGACCGCGGAAGCTGATGTTCGGCGTTCGGTCGAGATTCTGGGACGACGCCAGTTCCAATGTTGGGATTCGTTCCATGATGACCTCCATCGCTACCCGAGCTTCGAATCGGGCAAACTTCGCTCCGAGGCAATGATGAATTCCCTTGCCAAAGGAGATGTTCGCCCGCGCGTTTGGGCGATGCAGATCGAACGTTGTCGGATCTTCAAACACGTCAGGTTGGTGGTTAGCCGCACCAAGACTGAGCAGAATGCGCGTGCCCTTGGGCACATCGATTCCACCGATGGTGGTGGCCTCATTCGCCACTCGACGCCAGCCAATCTGAGGTGACTCGAAGCGAATAACCTCATCAATGGCCGCCGGTATCAAGCCCGGATCGGCACACACTTCTTCCCATGCCTCACGCCGCGGGAGCAGGGTGAGCAGCACGTTGCAGAGCAGCAAGGTGACCGGTTCGTGCCCGGCGAACGACAGACCGTAGATGATCGACTCGACTTCGCGATAGGTCAAGTCTTCAGGGTTGGCGAGATGATCTGCAAGCAGCTCTGAAGCGAAATCGTCGCCCAAGGCGGCCTTCTTGTCGGCAGTGAACTGTCGGCAGTAGCGCCAATAGGCAAGCATCTTGTTGGCGATGTCCAACTGTTCTTCGGCACTCGGCTGCCCCCAGGAGAAGGCCAGTCGGTCCCCACACCAGGCCCGAAGCTGATCGTCATCGCTCTCGGGGAACCCGATGAACCGGAAAACGGTGTCGCCAGGCAGCGGGACCGCAAAGTCGGAGAAGAAGTCAGCGGAGTCGCCGGTGCTGATCATCTCGTCGATCAACTCGTGGCTCCGTCGCCGGATATAGGGCTCAAGCAGCTGGAGACGGCGGTTCGAAAACCCCTTCTTCGTGTAGTTCCGTATCCGATGATGGTCAGGTTCCTGACGGTTTGACATCACCGCAACGGGATCGAAATCGGAAGCTGACAACGCCTCGATGGTCTGGTGGCTAAGCGGGAAAACTGGATCTTGAACGTTCTCAGAGCTAAACACGTCCGGGTTCAAGAAGACACTGCTGATGTCGTCCATCCGGGTGACCACCAGCATTTCCAGTTGCTCACTGTAGAAGACCGGCGTCGCCTCGCGCCTGGGCGCGAGATCGGCGTAAGGGTCTTTAACGTAGGCGTCGCTGAAGGGTGTGAACGATGCATCCATTGGACATTGCTGCGGCGGTGGCGGTGTCTCGCGTTCAAGTGCGTGATAGGAGCGGGTTGCCATTGGCTTGATCCTTCAAAGGTGAGCGAACAGGTTGGACTAGGAAACGGGGAAGAGCAGATTGCATTGCCCGGTGCCGGATGAGGGGAACCAGTCGGTCACAACCTCAACACCATGTGAATAGCTGTCCCAGCCGAGGGCGCCGAGGAGCATGGCGGTGTCGTGCATGCCGCCCTCCCCGCTGCAGTGTTGGGCATAGTCGGGCAGAGCCGCGACAAACTCGGAGATTCGGCCCTCGACAAGAAGGTCGATCATGAGGTGGTCAACCAACTCATTGAAGGGGCGGGAGATTTCGAAGAGGCCATCGGCCACGCGGTCATTGCTCCAGATCCGGTGCGACATCGACCCCGACGCCAGCAGGCAGACGTTGCGGTCACTGGCGTCAATGGCAGAACGGATTGCCTCACCTACGGTGCGAGACTCCTGCAACGTCGCGTCGTGTAGCCAACCAGCAATTGAAAGCACCGGTAGTTGTTGTGGCCAGTCACCACCGTTGAGGTACTTCATCGGGACAAGCGTTCCGTATTCGAGCCCCAATGACGGCACGTCATCATGAGCTCGCGTGAGCACCCCAAGCTCGGTAGCCGCCGCAGCTATCGCGTGGCCAAGCTCGCTTGCCCCTTGGTAGGAGAACTCAATTTCTCGGATGAACTGCGGAAACTCATTCGATGTGTAACACCCAGCGTGGACCGGATTGGCGTTGATGTGATAGCCGCTATTAACCAACCAATGGGTGTCGAGCACAACGAAGGTGTCTGCTCCGGCCTGGCGGGCCCGTTGCCCGATCTCACGCAATCCGTCGATGGCTGGTTGTCGACAGCCACGGTGTGGCCCGTCCATCTCGGAGATGAACATCGACGGCACATGTGTGATCTTTGCTGCGGTGACGATTTGTCCCATGATCTTTCCGGTCGACTAGCATTTCGATGCATGCTCGATAATAGAGAGGCATGCTCGGTATTTGTATATACCCTGTCATATCATGTCGACCGTGTCCAGCGTCACTAGCCAAACCCTCGATCGTGGCCTGGTCGCGCTCAGGCTCATTGCCACCTCCGACGACTCGCCCACGGTCGCCCAAATCGCTTCGGAGCTGGGTGTTCACCGCTCAATGGCCTATCGCCTTGTGCGCACACTTGAGGCTCATGACTTGGTGCATCGCGATGGTCTTGGCCGTTGCCATCCCGGTCACCGGCTGGCCGAACTCGGCCGCGGAGTCGAACGAACGATTCGCGATATCGCTCGGCCCGAGCTGGAACGCCTGGCGGAACGCCTTGGAATGACGGCCTTCCTCGCTGTACCCAGCAATGGGGACGCCCTGACAGTTGATAGCGTCGAACCCCTTTTCACCGACTCTGTGGTGTCGTACCGGCCTGGCGCCCGACACAAACTGGACCGCGGCGCACCCGGCTTGTCGATCCTGGCCGGGAGGCCGCCCAAGTCGAACGAACGAAGCGAGGTCACCGCCGCTCGGCAGCATGGCTGGGCCGAATCTACTGGTGAAGTAATTGCGGGCCTTGGTTCGATTGCCACCGGCCTGACCGGCGCCAATGGCTCAACAATCGCAGCAATCGCTGTCCTCTTCGCCGATGAACCGCAGGTCGAGCGAAAGACGATAATCGAACAATTGCAGCGCAGCGCAGCAACGATTGACGGCGAGATTGTTGGCGTCAATTCCTGAGGCGCCTCCATTCGCCCGAAGCAGACGTGTCAGATTGTCGACGGGATGGTGCTAGCCACTGGGCTAGTCCGCTGGCTCGTCGGTTGTCTCATCATCGGAACCGTCATCCGAACTCTCGTCGGGTTCGGCGCTCGAACTCTCGGCCTGGGCTCCGGGGCGGTCACGAAGGAAGGCTTCAAGTTCGGCAGCTAGATCGTCTCCAGAGGGCAGAAGCTCCTCCGTCGAGTCAACCTGATTCTCTAGTCGACTCACATAGTCGGCACTCTCGGTATCTGAAGCCACGGCGCTGTCCATGCGCTGCACCCACTCCGACACCGCGCCGTCAAGCTCCTCATAGTGCGTTTGCACTCGAGTGGTCTGCTGGATCCGACGAAGCAGGGCACGGGTGGCCTTCGGGTTCGGGGCCGACGGTACATAGTGAGGGACCGCGACCCGCAAAGAAATGACCGGTATCCCGACCTCATGCAGTCGCTGATTGATCACCCCAACAACGCCGGTCGGGCCCTGATAGCTGGGCTTGTCCAATGACAACCGTTCGGCCAGTTCAGCATCGGCGGCCGAACCTGTCACTCCAAGCGGCCGACTGTGGGGAACCATCGACACCATGGCGCCAACCGTGATCACCATCTCGGCCCCGCTGCGGCGAGCAACTTCCACGATCTGGTCGGCATAGGTACGCCACCTCAAGTGCGGTTCCATTCCGGTCATGATGACCAGGTCTCGGATGTCGTCAGTCTGGCAGGCATGAACCTTGGTCACGGGCCAGGTCAGCGTGCGCTCACCATCATCATTCTTGCGGACAATGGGCCGGGCTTCCTGGAAATTGAAGTATTCCTCCGGATCGATTTGGGCGATCTCGGTCGACTCGGTGCGGTCACGAATCCAGGCCAGGGAGTCGGTTGCCGCTTCGGCCGCGTCAAACAGGCCCTTGAAAGCCATCAGCAAGAGGGGGCGACGGAGGGGAGGTTGGCTTTGCCAAACAAGATCAGACACAGGTACAGATTCGCGCAGGTTTGCCCGCACCGGTAGTCTCAGCCAATGATTGTTGATTGGGGATCTGATGAGATTGTGCTGACTGACTCAGTCAGCGTGCTTGCTGGGGCGAATTCGGGGGTCTATCCATCAGGAAACTCCATGGTTGTGCGCGGCAAGTCCGAGTCACTCATCATCGACCCTTCAGTCACCGTGGTCGAGCGAGGTGGAGCGCCGGTCGCTATTGATCTTGTGTTGAACAGTCATTCACACGAGGACCATGTTCCGGGCAACGGCCTGTTTCTGGATGCTCGAGTGCAAGCCCATCACGGTGATCTTGCAGGGGTGCATTCACTGGACCGACTCTTGGATGACTACGCCCTGACTGGCGACCCACGAACCGAGTTCGGAAACCAGATCGTCAGGGACTTCAACTTCGTCGCCAGGCCCGACGCCACAGGCTTCAGTGACGGCGACGTATTTGACCTCGGTGGCGGTGTCACGGTCGAGGCCGTTCACCTGCCTGGCCACACCCAAGGGCATAGCGGCTTCCGAACCTCGACTGGCATCTTCTTCATGTCCGACATCGACCTGTCTGGATTCGGTCCCTATTACGGCGATGTCTTCAGCAGCCTGGACGATTTCGAAGAAAGCCTGATGAAGGTTCGGCTGGAAGAAGCCAGTCACTATGTGACCTTTCACCACAAGGGCATTATCGAGGGTCGGGAAACCATGTTGAAGATGGTCGATGACTTTCATGCCGTGATTGGGCGCCGTCATCAAGCCATGCTCGAATACCTCGCCGAACCACGAACGCTGGATGACATGGTCGCCAATCGATTTGTCTACCGCTCTCATGTGGAGGGATATTTCATCGACAATGTCGAGCGTCGAACGTCCGAGCTTCACCTGCAGCGGATGATTGACCGGGGCGAAGCAGTCGAAGTTGATCCAGGAAAGTACCAAGCCAGATGAGCGCCGAAGGCTCGCCCGCCGACTCTCCTAGGCACCGGACTATCCATGTGTATGGCGACAAGCTTCTGGCCCACGTCAGCCCCGAGAAGTTGGCCGAACTGGACCAGTTCGAGCTGGTCATGCTGGAAGGTGATGCCCAGTTCATCGAGGCCCTTCCCGACATCGAGATCCTGTTTGGCTTCAAGATGACGGGTGAGCACTGGGCGTCAGCAACGAACCTCAAACTGATCCAACTTCCCGGCGCCGGGGCTGACTCACTGCTTCCCGCTGTTGGACTGCGACCCGAGGTAATAGTCAGTAACGCCAGCGGGGTTCACGAACCCCACATGCCCGAGTTTGTGATGGCTCAAGTGCTGGCGCTGGCGTATCAAATCCCTCAGATTGTCCGCCGCCAAGACCAACACCGCTGGCGAGTCTCCATCCCCCGGATGTCGTTGGCCGGTCGAACCATGTGTGTGGTCGGATTGGGGCTCATCGGCCAGAGCATTGCCCGGCGGGCCAAGGCATTCGACATGCGGGTGACAGGGATCCGTCGAAGCGGCGAACCGGTTGACGGTGTCGACCTGGTGGCGACTCCAGCTGATTGTCACCAGGCCCTCTCGGATGCTGACGTGGTTGTCGTCGTGACTCCACTGACCGATGAGACCCGGGGCCTGATTGGAGCCGACGAATTGGCCGCTCTCGCCCCCGGCGCCTTGCTGGTCGATGTCTCCCGGGGTGGAGTGACCAATATCGACGCAGTGGTCGAAGCTCTGGACAGTGGCCAGCTCGGCGCGGCCTGCATGGATGTGTTCGAAACCGAACCGTTGCCAGAAGACTCACCCTTGTGGGATGTACCCAACTTGTCCGTGTCCCCCCATACGGCCGGGCTCAGCAGCGACTACCTGGACCGATTGATCGATGTGCTCATCGCCAGCGTCACCGCCCTAAACAAGGGCGAAATTCCGTCCACAGCCGTTGATCACCACGCTGGCTACTAATACGGCCTAGCACCCAACATGATGTCTGGGTGTCGTCTACTTCCGCTTCGACAGGCCAATTTCAATGGTTGACTGTTAGTCTCATGCCTATATGACGATGCATGCGGCCGAATTGCGGCCGAATTAATGAGAGTCTTGGGCAACCAGCGCCGCCTGCAGGTTCTGGACTGGCTCACGGATCCGGTGGCGAACTTTCCACCCCAAACTGACGGCGATCTCGTCACCGATGGTGTTTGCCTCGTTTTCATTGCCTACAAGCTTGAAATCTCTCAGCCTTCGGCAAGCAAGCACATGGAGTTGTTGGCCACCGCCGGGTTGGTGCAAGCGACTTCAATCGGTCGCTGGACCTTCTATAAGCGAGACGAGACCGGAATCGACCGCGCAGCAACAGCAATTGCCAATTCGCTCAGCAACACAGGAAACGTATGAACACCGATCAGCGGGCAACCGACAGCAAAACCAGGTAGGCCACCACTGATGAGGACGTTGCGGCAACGGTTTCTGCCGATGACCGCAGCTAGTGGGCTCGGGAGTCGGGGAAGATCCGTAGGAAGTTCTCGGCATAGAAGTTGTCGTAGACCGACGGATCACGCCCGGCTAAGCACTTCTCGAATCGGCCGATTGGATCGCGGCCTCCTTCAACATGGGGGTAATCACTGGAGAAGAGGTAGAGGTCATCCGATGACGCGTCAATCAGCTTGCCAACATCCTCAAAGACGAAGGGGGTGAAGGCCATCTGTTCTCGCAGGGTTTCTGACGGTGTCCTCTGGAGTTCGGCTAGGTACTGATCCACCTTGCTCCAGCCACGAACCACCCAGTCCAAGCGTTCCAACATGGCCGGTACCCAACCGGCTCCCAGCTCAACACTGGCCCCCCTCAATTTGGGGAACTTCTCAAAGACGCCATCCATCAGCATCACTGACAAGAACGTTTCCGGCCCCTGATGGGTGACCGCCATGTCCTTGCTTCGCACGTTCTCACCGCCACCCATCCAGTCTCTGGCTGGAGGGCGTCCGGTGTTGGTCCAGGCCTGGTCCAGCTGCAACGGAGCTCCACCGATGTGCAGCACGAAAGGTGTGCCAGACTCGGCCAGGCGATCCCAGAAGGGATAAAGGTCGACATGTCCAGGTGAACGGTCACCAGTGGCTTGGTGGGGAACCCAGATCGCCTCCATGCCAGCTTCAAGCGCAAAGTCCAGCTCGGCCAAGGCCTGGGTCGGATCATTGAGGGGAACCACACCAACCGCCATCAACCTGTCGTCGTTCTCGCAGAAGTCTCGAAGGGCTCGATTGTGAGCTCGAGTCGCCCCATAGCGCAGATCATCCGGCAGCTTCTCACTGGCGGAGAAGGGAGTGGCAACACTATGGGTGGCGAACACCAGCTGCTTCTTGAACCCCAACATGTCCAGGGCTACCGACCGGTCATCGCGGTCAAAGGCACCAAGTGCCTGAATCTCCTTCGATTGGGCGATCAGCTGGTCTCCCAACGCAATCTGAGCCTCCACATGTTCCAGCGAATGCTTGGAGTCGTTGGCCACAATGACTCCAACTTCTTCGTCTGTTACCAGCGATGCCTCATAGCTCACTGGCCGCAACCGATCTCGAATGCTTGGATCGGCATAATCAATCAGGAAGTTTGGCAGCTCCATGATGTGGCTATCGGCGTCGTAGAACGGTCGATCCGATGGTGCATACGTCATATCGTGTGGCTCCTTGATGGGAGGAGGTGACCCCCACGGCAACCTAACTCACCTCGCTCGGCCGCAAAAGTCTGGCCGACAACGAGGGTGAGCGAGCGGACTAGGAGTCCTGGTTTGAAGTCACCGCCAAGGTGACGAACTTGGATGCTCCGATGACAATGATCAGGGACGGAATCATTAGAGCGATTGAGCCCGCTGTCCACGCCTTGAGCGCAACTGAGACCAATACCGCTCCACCAAGCAAGGCAACGGGGCTGAAGGGCCAGTCACCCTTCGGCGACAACAATGCGGCCCGCTCAATCTTGGAGATCTTGGGAACAATCAAGGCCAGAACACCAATACAAGCGGCAATGAATGGAATCTTGGCCAACCACCAGGTAGCAGTTCCCGGTTGGGCACCGGAGAGTAAGCCGCTGGCATCAAAGGCACCGAGCACAACAACTGCGGCCGTCATGTGCCACAGGTAGACGGTCATGGCGAAACTGTTGGCAACAACAACGGACTTCCAGGCCATTGGCACCCGCTCAAGCCAAGCGGTTACTCGTGGAGCGAAGTAAATGGCAGTTGCACTTTGGGCTGCACCAAAGACCAGCAGAGCCAGGGTCGGCGGGTGGGTTGGGTTGTGATCAATACCGTGGAAGCCGACCATGGTGACTGGCCATGGACCAAAGGCGACAAGGGCAATTGCTGAGGCCCAGAGGCCAGCCGCCACTCCAGCCAAAGTTCGACCGGTTGGCAGCAAGCCGTCACGCCAGGCGAACCCAGCCATCTGGAAAAGGAACCAGCCAAGAATCCAGTTGATCTGAGAGAACACATGGTCTCCAGCAAGACGAGCAACTTCCAGAGCAAGGAAAAGGCCAACAGCACCAGCAGCAACAACGCCAGGCGAACGACGAAACAGGGGAAGTACGTGGGGAGCGATCACCACATCGGCGGTGTAGTTGGCCAAGAACCAGAGCGGGATGGCAGCGGCCACCGCACCAGCATTGGTGAGCGCACTCATACCTGTGAGATAGCCAAGGCCAATGATGATCAGCCAGGTGATGGCCAACGCCTTGACCGGAGGAAGAAGTCTGGCCAGCCGAGAAGCCGTCCAGCTGGACCGCTCAGCAAAGGTGGAGGTTTGACCCTTGGGAGTCTTGGAGTCCAGCGATGCAGCCGAAGCGAAACCTCCCACCATGAAGAACAAAGGCATGACCTGCAAGATCCAGGTAATACCGGAGAAGCTGGGAACGAACTCCAGCGCATTGCCAGTGATCAATTCACCATCGTCTTGACGAAAGGCCACCATGGCCACCCAGTGCCCAACGGCCACGGCCAACATGGCCACCGCCCGATAGAGGTCAACCGCCCGATTTCGGCCAGCCTTCGCTCCAGCAGCCATTTCGTCGAGATCTGGCTTGCTTGAATGGCGAGGAGAGCTTTGATCAGCGGTGGGGCTGAGGTCGTGTGTGGTTTGCATTTCACCATAAAAGCAGGAACAGGCCTTCTCGGGAATTGGGGGAATCCCCCAAAACCGGCTGGGGGCGGTCGAAACTGGTGAGATGACGGCTCTCGCAGCACGACAAAAACGAAGTGGTGTTGGTGCTGGAGAAGACGTTCTAACCGAGCAGCTCTTGCGGTCGGTTTCCATCTTCCGCTGGACCACCCTGATCTGGGCCATCATCGGCGTTGTGCTCTCCCGGGATGAACTCACTCGCCCCTGGCTCGCCATCTCCCTGCTGGCCATCGCCAGCATCTTTACTGCCACCACGGGCTTTCTGGCCGCAACCAACGCCTCAGTATTGTCCAGCTACTGGTTCTTGTTTCTTGAGCTAGGAATTGGTGTCACCCTCCTGCTCGGTGACGGCCTGGTCTATCAATCGACCAGAGCCCAGTCCCTCCCGTGGGCCTGGCCCGCAGCGGGAGTCATCGCCGTTGGCATCTGCCTCGGCCGACGGGCCGGAATACTCTCCGCTCTCCTGGTCGGAGGCACCAGCCTGTTCACCGAATCCACGGTTCTTGATCGCTCAGTTCTCGTGTCCGCCTTCTCCAAGATCGGGCTCTGGCTTCTAGTTGGCGCTATCGCTGGTGCCCTGACCCAACGCCTTCGGCTGGCCGAGCGAGAGATATCCCTGGCTCGAACTCGAGAAGAGGTTGCCCGAGAGCTCCACGACGGTGTCCTGCAAACCCTGGCGGTAATCCAGCGTCGGTCCGATGATCCTGAACTGTCCACCATGGCCAAGGATCAGGAGAACTCGCTACGCCTCTACCTGGCCGATAGTAGGGCTGTGACCATGACGACCAATGCGCCTACTGGACTTGAAGCGACGTTGCGAGAAACAGCAGCCGCCGCCGAGCGCCTCTATGGCCTGACTGTTCAAGTCATCGTGACCCCCGATTGTCCGGATCGCCCCGACCTGCCTGACATCGTCATTCACGCCGTCGCCGGGGCAGTGAAGGAATCAATCACCAACTCAGCCAAACACGGCAGTGCCGACAAGGTCACCGTTTTTGCCGAACCATCAGAACGTGACCAGGACAAGTTTGGCCTCTTTATCTCCATCAAGGACGACGGGGCTGGCTTCATTGTCGAAGAAGTAGTCGAAGGCATAGGTTTAGCTCGGTCCATTCGAGGCCGAATAACAGAACAAGGCGGAACGGTCGAACTCAAGAGCCGTCCCGGCCGAGGGACCGAGGTACAGATATGGGTGTGAAAGCAATCCGAGTCGTTGTTGCCGATGATCATTCGATCTGGCGGTCCGGCATCAAGGAAGACCTGGGGGAGAACTTCCATGTTGTTGGTGAAGCCGCTGATGCCACCGAAGCCATCGCCCTTATTGAGAAGACAAAGCCCGACCTAGTGCTGACCGATCTACACATGCCCAACGGTGGCGGAGTTGCGGTGGCCAAAGCTGTCGCAGGCACCATCCCGGTGGTGATGCTGAGTGTGTCCGAAGCCGAAGCTGATCTCCTGGAAGCCGTCGCCGCTGGGGCTGTTGGATATCTGCTCAAGTCCATTGATGCCACCGAACTGCGAAACCAGTTGTGGAAGGCCGCACAAGGTGAGCCCGTCTTCTCCGCATCTTTGGCCGCACTGGTTCTGACAGATTTTCGTCGCATGCGAAATGAGGCGCCCGATGGGCAAGGGCTCAGCGATCGAGAGCGGGAAGTGCTCCAGCTAGTAGCCCGCGGCCACACCTATGGCGAAATTGGTGAAGACCTCTACATTTCGCCCAAGACGGTGGAAAACCATGTGCGGAACATCCTCAAGAAGCTCAGACTCAATCGCAAGAACGAACTGATCCGTTATGCCGTTGATCATGGCATTACTTGAGTCAGCATTACCTGAGTCGGCATTACTTGAGTCAGCTAGCCCTCGTGTAGCCGCAAGAGTTCCGCTGGCGTGAGACATTCACCGAGAACAAGACCAATTTCGATCTCGATTTCGGTTGACTTACGATCGGTTCCGGACATGAATGAGGCAATGAGCTCGCTCAAGAGACCTTGATCGAACGAGTCCCCGGTGCAGATTTGTGAATCTTCAGAGATATCGCCAGCAAAGAACAACAAGCCCGATTGAACCAGAACACCAGAACCCACACACTCAACCACCGCCGTCGCCATCGAATCGCTCACTTCGTCACTCAAGACAAATTCACTACCTGAGTCGGGAAAGACGGCAAGCACTTCCTGGGCCTGATCGGTCGAGGTCTTCTCGATGACGCAGTCTCGGTCTGAGTCGGTGAGCGCGATGCCAGCGGCGCTCGCGCTGACCTTAACTGCGTCTTGCAAACGGGCGTGATCGGACTCATCCAGGTCGGGGCCACCCGAACAGCTGGACAGGGCCATAGTGAGAGCAATCCCAATGGTGGTGCCGCCCCTTGTACGAATCAGCTTCTTGAGCAACACGGCTCATATCGATTCACGAGTACATCGCTTCTATTTCTGCAGCGAACGTGCTGTGTATGCCACGACGCTTGAGCTTAGAAGTCGGAGTCAGCATTTCCGTGTCTGGCATCCATTCAGCCCCAAGCACCGTGACTCGCTTGACCGCTTCGGCATGGTTGAAGTTGGCCATTGCATCCTTCAAGCCAGCTTCGATCTCGGCCACGATCACCGGGTTGCTGCCAAGCTCTTCAATCGAGTCGTACTCGATGCCTTGGGAGCTAGCCCATTGAGGGGCAACGTCGGGATCAAGAACAACCAGGGCAGAAACGAACGGTCGAGCGTCACCAATGGCACAGGCTTGTCCGACGAGCGGAATCATCTTGAGCGCTGCTTCGAGATTTGCGGGCGACAGGTTCTTGCCGCCCGCGGTAATGATCAGTTCTTTCTTACGGTCAACGATTTTGAGGTAGCCCTCATCATCGAATTCGCCAATATCACCAGTGTGGAACCAGCCATCGCTCATGACCTCAGCGGTCTTTTCCGGCAGGTTCAGATAGCCACGGAAGATGTTTCCGCCGCGACAGATCACCTCACCGTCTTCAGCCAACTCGACCTCAACACCAGGGGCGGCTCGGCCGACAAAACCTGCCTTGACCCGGTAAGGATCCCACGTTGTTGGGCCAGTAGTTTCCGACAGCCCGTAGATTTCTGACAAGGGCACACCAATGGTGCGGAACCAGGCCAAGATTTCTGCCGGGATTGGGGCAGCACCAGTTATGGCGACAACTAGTTGATCAAGCCCAACTAGTTCACGAATCGGGGTGAAGGCAACCGCATCGAGGAAGGCATAGGTTTCGAGCTCTTCTTCGGTGGCTGTTCCCAAGGTCATCTTTTCCGCAATTGGTGCGGCTGCCTCGACTGCTTCGTTGACTGCCTTCTCCTTCTCCGGATCAGCCGAAAGAGCAGCCTTCACACCGCCATAGATCTTCTCCCACACCCGAGGTACGCCAAACATGACGTTGGGTCGAACATGTCCGGCATAAGCGGCAAGTTCCTTGGGATCGGGGCAACAGGTGACTTCGAGGCCAAGGAAGAGTGGCTGGTAATGGCCGGTGGCCCGCTCGGCGATGTGGGCCATCGGGAGATAGCTGATGATGCGCTGGCCGGCAATCTCGTCAATGTCGAGCGCAAGACGCAGACACTCAATAGTCCAGGAGACATTGGCATGATCCAGCATCACTCCCTTTGAGGGACCGGTTGTGCCCGAGGTGTAAATCAGGGTGGCTAGATCACTTGGCTGCGCGGTTTCGGCGGCGACATCGAGATCCAATGGGTCGCTACTCAAGAGATCGGCCAGTGAGAACTCTGAGCCCTCGATCTCATCCACCGAACCAAGATTCTTTAGGCCGCTGATCTCACCACGGGCTGCGCTAAATGAGTCATAGAAGCCCTGGTGCTCGACAATGGCCATCGTGGCCCCGGCATCATTGCAGAGGTAAGCGATTTGTTCGGACGAAGACGAGTTGTAGATCGACACTGGCGTCGCACCCAGAAAGAGACAGGCCGTATCAAGAACATGGAAGGACGGCATGTTGCGGATCATCAGCATGACCCGATCTCCATGGCCAACACCACGGGCGGCCAGTCCGGCCGCAGCGCGAGCTACCTGATCCGCTAGTTCCGAATAGGTAGTCTCGCTCCAACTGTCATCATCATTCTTCCATCGCAAGGCAACCAGATCACCGTGTTCCTCGACCGTGCGCAAGAAGGCTTTCGGAATGGTGGTGCTCTCGGTTAGTGCGGTGATTTCAGCTGACGTTGGCACGGACTCTCCCTCGGTAGTTCATCATCTTGTTTTCCTATGCCGGACCAAACGGCCCGCCACGGCTGTAGAAGCAACACCGTAGTAGAGTCAACGTGGATGTCTGACTTCAAGCCAACGACAGATCAGCCGGATCTCATTGATGCTGACGATACGCCAGTCGAATCGATCGCAAAGTCACGCGATGCGGCCATCCAGAAACGGCGCAAACGAGCGCTGCGGTGGTTGGCGGTTGGTGCAGCTTTGATCCTGATAGCGATGGGATTCACTCCGTGGCGAGTCTTCGTTGCGGTGATTAGCAACTACGTCCTACTCAACCTTGGCATGACCATCATCGGCTCCTTCGCTCGACCAGTTCCGGAGCCTCCTCCACCGGGAGAGCTTCGACGAGTCAAGCTCACGTACCGATGCTCATCATGTGGAGCAGAACTGCGCATGAGTTTGGCCAACGATCAGGTGCCGGAGCCACCTCGGCACTGCGCCGACGAGATGGAACTGACGACCGACTTGAGCGAGATCTAGTCTCGCTCCAGCTTGTCCGACTCAGTCCTCGGCCTCAATCTGAGGTGCTTGAGCAAATGCTGTTGTCAGCCACATTGCTATGGGAACAGAGACCATGCCAGCGAGGCCGAGCAACACGATTCCAGCATTTCCAACCGGAGGTATCCACTGGACACCCCCGGAGAAGTTCGGAACGATATACCGACTGCGAATCTGTAGCCCGTACATATACCGACTAGCGATCCAAAGGGCCGAAAATGATGACCCGAGCCAAGCGGTCAAGCTGAGCTTTTGGAGTCTGCCAGCCATGGAACCGGACGATGTGCCCGCCCACAAGATCAGCCAGGCAGCTAGGACAGGAATCACATAGCGTCCCTGCCACAAGAACTTCGTCTGGAACATCAGTGCGGTGACCCCGAGCACGATCGTGGCAAGGAACTGGAGGCTAATGCGGCGCTTCGGCATCTCGCTTTCACTGTTGATCGTGGCGAGCACAAGCATCATGAAGATGCATCCGAAGATGAGAAGCATCACTGGGGTTGGAAGCGGTGTAAGAAGCCATCCCAACACTCCGACTGACTCCCATAACATGTCGCCCCAGCGGAGGGGAATTGCAAGCAGGCGCTCCACACCCGGAGCAGGAACAGTTTTTCCTGTGCCACCTTCCAAGCTTCTAGCGCCAATAGCGAAACCGAACCAGCCGAGAGCCATCACTAGGATCACTAGACTGCCGACCAGGGCAGGCAGAAGCGGTCGGAATACTTCTCGCCAAGTCTGGTCTTCACGACCCTCGCGAACATAGAGGACTCCGAAGATTAAGAGCGGCGCTGCCCACAGAAATCCCAGCGGGCGACTCAAGGCCAGCCACGCCATGCCATACAGGAATGTTCCCAGAGAGATCGGTTCAAGCATGGCTGACCTCGAGAAAACGACGAGTCCGACGGAGGCGGCTATTGCGCCGGCGATCTCGGTTCCACTGGGGCTGATCGAACCACTGACAAACATGGTGATCGGGGTCAAAGTCACGATAATGAACGGAATCAACTTCGGTGCTCGACGCCAGGCCAGAACGAAAGCCGGAAGAAGCAGCGACCATGTGAGGAGTGCTCCAACCATGCGGCCAACAATCGCTGCGTTGCCAATCCCCATTTCGATAGAGGCTCGCATCGCTCCGCCAACGATGATGTAGTAGGGCGGAGGGTAGCGGACGTCCCTCGTCTGCTTGACGGTGATGACCCCGGCCTCATCGCAGGTCGCAGCCGACTGTGGTAGACGACGATGGCAGATCGGGTCCGGGACAAGACCCGGTGGCACGGTGACGCTCGTGCAGATTGGCCACTCGGGAATGCAGTCAGGCGAAATTTCGAACACGTCTTGCCCAGTAACCAGGCCCCAAGCGTACGCGATGTGCTCGGGCTCATCCGGACTTGCTCCCACTGGGGAGGCAAAGGTCCAGGCCATCAGCGGGATGAGTATTGCGACTCCCCAAATCAGCACCACTTGGCCAATTGAACGTGGAGCGACTATGGAGTCAGCATCGGAGGATTTCGTCTCTAGTGTGTCATCCTGCCGGTCTCGCATGACCGGGCACAATAGTCGAGACTAAGGAGGTAGACGGAGACCCTCCATTGACCACTTATCCACAGGCAATTTGAGGAACTAAATCCCAAATACACAGGATGTGGACAATACTGTGACAAGTAATGGTTTCGTAATCAATCCGCAATCTTGGGATCGACTAGTCATAATTACCTAACGAAGCCGGGCTAGCGGTACTGCGTAGCGGTAACAATACCGCCGAGAACCAGCCCTAGTCCTCCAAGCAGATACCAATTTGATGGGGCACCCGGAAGTAAATCTACATAATTGAGAAGGATCATCAAGACCCCAAGTACCAGTAGAAGACCCATCAAAATGGGTACCCAGCTGGGAGAGGGTTTGTAGGCATCTTGCGCCGGAGTATTTCGCGGCGATATTTCGCTCGCTTCGGCTCCCTCGGGGCGCGTACCCTTCGCAGTTACACGGCTCTTGTGCTTGTCCTGTCGTACCATCGAGCCCAAGCCTAGCCGCACCGCATCGTGGCGCGCTGTTCAAGCAGCCAACCGTTCAAATGAGAACTATTCCAAGGCCATTCCAGCCAATGGACAGTACGCTCCCGAGGTGTCCCCCCGGATCCTTGTCATCGACAACTACGACTCCTTCGTCTACAACCTGGTGCAGTATCTGGGCGAATTGGGTGCTGACCCTGTCGTCATTCGCAACGACCAACAGACCGTGGATCAGCTGGCCAACCTCAACCCAGACGGCCTATTGATTTCGCCCGGTCCGGGCCGGCCCGACGATGCTGGAGTATCACTGGATGCCATCGGGTTCTTCGGCACCCGCATTCCTGTGTTCGGGGTCTGCCTCGGTCATCAATGCATCGGCCAGCTCTTTGGCGGACACGTTATTCGTGCCCCAGAGCTCATGCACGGCAAGACATCATCAGTCATCCACCAACAACAGGGCGTCTTTGCTGATCTACCAAGTCCATTGCGGGCCACGCGTTACCATTCGCTGATCGTCGAACGAGAGACGCTCCCCGAGACTCTCGAGGCCACGGCCGAAACACGCGACGGACTCGTCATGGGACTCCGTCATCGAACACTCGACATCGAAGGGGTCCAGTTTCATCCCGAGTCGATTCTCACTGCCGCAGGCCAAGACCTGGTGAGCAACTTCCTGAGTCGCTGCTAACAGGCCTCGCTTCTAGCCGCCGTCGCCTTCGGTGACCTCCGATGTAGGTTCGTCAGTCGAGGGAACCGTCGACGGTACCGTTGTCGGTGGTGGGTCAGCGGCCCGACCAACATTGATGGTCACCGTCGAACCAACTTCGAGATTGGTGTTTGGTAACGGGTCCTGCGAGATCACCTTGCCAACCTGAGGGGCATCGGCCGCCACCTCGACAAAGACAACAACAACCTCAAAACCCTTGCTCTGGATTGCTTGCTCGGCCGCCTGCTGAGTCAACCCGACCACGATCGGCACCAGATCAGTCTCGGGACCGTCAGACACATACAGCAAGACAACACGGTCCTTGGAGACTGGGGTACCGGCAACCGGATCGGTACGGATGACTAAACCCTTCTCCACGTCTGAGGACGGCTCAAGGATGATGCTGGGATTAGGCAAGCCCGCTAGACCGAGCGAGTTGCTGGCCTCACCGTTAGTCAAACCTGTCAGGTCCGGGACATCAATCTGGGCCGGGCCAGTCGAGATGGTCAGCGTGATCAGAGCGTCATCATTCACTTCTTGATTGGGTTGAGGTGACATCCCAATGACAATTCCCTCGTCGTACACATCACTGGCTTCACGGATCCGGTCAACCCGGAGATTGAGAGCATTCAGTTGCTGCTGAGCGTCCGCCTCGGTAAGGCCAGTCACATTAGGCAAGGGCACCGTGTCCAGGGTCTTGCTTATCTTGATTGTGACGGTGCTGCCTTCGGCCAGCTCGGCGCCTTCGCCTGGATCTTGAGCAAATACCAAGCCCGGCTCGGTGTCGGCGTTCTCTTCAAAGACGGTATTCGGTTGTAGGCCCGCAGCAATCAGAACCCGTTCGGCATCAGCCTGGCTAGATCCCAGAACACCCGGCGTTTCGATGGTTGCAACTCCCGGCTCGACGTCGCCTGAGTCACCACCAAGAGCACTGAACGCGTACAGAATGATGCCAGCCAGCGCGATAAGTAGGAGGGCCAGCAGGGCAAGGAAGGCCCCGTTGCGCCGTGGTGGTTCGTAGTACTCTTCCACCGGTATTTCCTGCTGAGCGGCCACAGTGGCAGGCATGGCCCGAGTGGAGTCAATGACGGCTCGGCCACTGTCTTCTTGGCGTTGCTGTTGCACCTGAGCAGCGACCTGAGGCTGCTCGCTCGGCACAACCGCACCAGTGGACGGAACCCCGGTCAAGGGCTCACCCTTGCGAAAGCGACGCAGATCGGCGCGAACATCTTCAGCCGAGGCGTAACGCTGGTCAGGATTCTTGGCCAGCAGCCTGGAAATAATTCCCTCCAGCGATTTGGGAATGGCCGGATTGATCGAGGTTGGCCGCGGCGGCGCCTCTTGCACATGCTTGTAGGCGATAGCGACTGGTGAGTCACCCAAGAACGGTGGGGTTCCCGTAAGCATTTCGAACAGGACGACACCCAGGGAGTACAAGTCGCTTCGTGGGTCGACGTTTTTGCCCTGTGCTTGTTCCGGAGAGAAGTAGGTTGCGGTGCCCATGACAGAACCGGTCTGGGTGAGATCATCGCCCCCACCGAAGGCTCGGGCAATGCCAAAGTCGGTCACCTTGACCTGGCCCGCTGGCGTGATGAGAATATTGCCGGGCTTCACATCACGATGCACGGTGCCGTTGCGGTGGGCAAACCCAAGAGCGGCGGCCACATCAGTAGAGATTTCTGCTGATCGGTCCGGGTGAAGGGTTCCTTCAGCTCGAATGATTTCGGCCAGGCTTCGACCTTCCACATACTCCATGACGATGAAGTATGTGTTATCGTGTTCGCCCCAATCATAGACCGCAACGATGCTCGGATGATTGAGATTGGCTGCAGCTTGGGCTTCACGGCGGAAGCGTTCAACAAAAGTCGGTTCGGCCGCAAACTGCGGGAATAGAACCTTGACCGCTACTGGTCGATCCAGCAGTTGATCCCGCGCCAAAAACACGTCAGCCATGCCTCCACGAGCCAGGCGGCGGTGAAGTTCATATCGACCATTGAGGACGGGGCGGGCGGGGGGAGAATCGGACACAGCATGAAGAGGTTAGTGAGAACCCAGGAAGAAAGGGCGCGAGCTACCAGTTTGCTAAGGAACTCAACTCATTCCAATTCGAGATCGAGTCCAACATTTGATCCCCAGAAGCGAACGCTGGCCCGCCCTTACCCCTCCGAAGCAGCGAAAAAGGCCTCAAGCATGCGACGAACCACGGGACCAGCCGTCCGGCCGCCCGTTTGCTCGGGGTCAGCATCATTGGCCTCGACCAATACAGCGATGACCACCTCGGGCTTCGCCCCGACCGGTCCGGCAAAGGAGACCATCCAGGCGTGAGACTTCGCTGGCACCGTGCCAAGCTGCGCGGTTCCGGTCTTGGCTCCAACGGCTAACTCAGGAAACCCGATCACCTGTCCGGTCCCGTTCTCAACCACATTGATCATGGCCGTTCGAAGGTCTGCGGCTACTTGAACCGAGATTGGCTGCTGCCAGACCGACGGTGAATATTCCTCAACCACATCGCCGCTCTTATTCCGGACTTCAGAAACAACATGGGGGACCATCATCTCCCCATCATTGGCGATCGCAGCGGCAACCAGTGCCATCTGTAGTGGTGTTGCCGCAACATCGAATTGGCCGATAGCCGCCTGGGCTAGGCCGGGGGTGTTCTCGAAGACTCCTGCAGGAACCTCCAAGGAAGGAGAGCGGATCTCCTCGCCATAGTCCGTTGGAAACTGGCTGGTTGCTGCAGCCGGAAGATCAATCGGGGGAACCGTGTTGAAGCCATAAGCCTGAGCTTGATCGATCATGCGGGCTGGCCCAAGCAGCTCCGCACCCAGTCGGGCAAAGCCGACATTGCATGATGAGGTCAGCAAGGCCAGTAGGTCGCCACCGCAGTTGAATCCACCGAAGTTGGAGATGGCGTGGGTGGTTCCCGGTGCCACATACTCCGACTCAACATCAAACACCGGACTGGTGAGGGTCACGACGTTCGCTTCCAGACCGGCCGAGGCTGTTACCAGCTTGAAGGTTGATCCAGGGAAGTAGACGTCACGGTAAGCGGATGCCCGCAACGGGTTCGCCTCATCAGCGAGCAGGTCCGCGTAGGCCTGGTTGACCGCTGTTCCGTCTTGTGCCGCCAGCACGTTCGGGTCATAGGAAGGGTTAGACCACATGGCCAGAATCTCACCGGTGTTTGGATCCAGGGCAACCACGGAACCCTTCTTGTTACCCAATGCATCTCTGGCCGCCGATTGCAGGTCATGACGCACAGAGAGGGTGATCTGGCCAGTGGAGTCTGAATCATTCAGAAGGTTCGTCAGCCCATCCAGTTGCAGGCTTGGCGTTCGTCCCACCAGTTCATCGTTGTAGCTGCGCTCAACTCCAGTGGCGCCAACATTGAACGAGAGATGGCCAGTGATGTGGGCGAACAACTCGCCTTCCGGATATTCCCGCTGAAATTCAAACGGACCATCGCTGGGTACTGACCGAGCAACAACTTCGTGATCTGCGGTCGAGATGAGGCCGCGTGGGCGGGCAAAATCACGTTGCACGGTCCGAGTGTTAGCCGGGTTTTCCCGCAGGTCAGTATTGCTGAATACCTGGATCCGATTGAGCTGCACAAACAAGACCGCGAAGCATGCAAGCAAGACCATCAGGACGTGACGTAGCGAGCGATCAATCACGAGGCCCGCCCCTCCGTCGCCTGTCCCTCAGCCATTCCTACGTCGACTGTTCGTCCAGCGCCAGGCGCCGTTCGAGTGGCGCTGCTGCGGCTGTCGGGGGCATTGGCGCGATGCGAGATCTGAACCAGGATGCCGAGGATCAAGTAGTTGGAAATTAGGGATGAGCCGCCATAGCTCACAAACGGCAAGGTCACACCAGTTAGGGGCATGACTCGCAAGATGCCGCCAATAATGACAAACGTTTGGAACCCGAGCAGGGCAGTGAGACCACCAGCAAGAAGCTTCTCGAAATTGCTTCGAGCTTGATGAGCAACCCGGAAACCAGCACTTACGAACAGGAGGAAGGTCACCAGCACCGCTGTCGTGCCCAACAGCCCAAGCTCCTCTCCAATGGCGGCGAAGATCATGTCGGTGGCAGCGAAGGGGATCTTGCCCGGTGAGCCCAAACCAAGCCCGGTGCCAGTGAGACCTCCATCGGCCATGGCGAAAGAAGCTTCGACGATCTGGTAGCCAGCCCCTTTTGGATCCGCAAAGGGATCGAGCCAGATATCAACTCGGCGCTGCACATGGGAGAAGTATCGGTGGGCCCCAACCGACCCAATCGAGAACAAGAACAGGCCAACAACCACATAGGCGGAGCGGCCGGTGGCCAGGTAGAGCATGACGATGAAGAGGGTGAAGAAGAGGAGTGATGAGCCAAGGTCTCGCTCGGCAACCATCACGATCAGGGCAACGCCCCAGGCCAACAACAAGGGACCAAGATGTTTGATGTCGGGCAGATGGAGGGGTCCGATCCGACGGGTGCTTATGGTGAGAAGTTCACGCTTGTCAACCAAGAACCCGGCCAGGAAGGCGGCCAACACGACCTTGGCGAACTCGCCTGGCTGGATGCTGAAGGGTCCAATTCGGAGCCAGATTCGTGCTCCATTGATATTGACACCAATTGGTGTGAGAGGCAGCAACAGCATGACAACACCAACGAGCGCCAGGGTGTAGCGGTAGGGCTCCAACTTGCGTACGTCCGGGAGCAGGATCAGGGTGGCGGAGAAGCCGGCCAAGCCAATGAAGGTCCAAGCCGCTTGGCTGTCGGCCAGAGCGGGATCCAGCCGGGCGATGATGACGTAACCCAGCCCGTTCAGTAATGCGGCCAGGGGCAAGAGAAGACCATCAGCATGGGGAGCGAAGCGGCGGACGATCAGATGGGTAGCCAACAACATGCCAACGACCATGGCCAAGAAGGGAACGATGTTGGCAGGCAGGCTGGCGTTGCGGCCAAGACTGGTGAGTCCATAGGCGGCAACCGTGATCAGTGATCCAAGGACCAGCAAGCCAAGTTCTACCGTGCGGGGTCGCACAATCAGCCGCCAGTTATCTCAATGCCATCTTCGGCTTGAAGATTGTCGACGAACCTTTTTGCCTCAGACAGCGAAGACCAGGACGGCTGGCTTGTTAAGTGCTCTTGTGCGGTGCCATGGAGTTCCTCAACCCGGACACCGGTGGTTTCAACCGGTGCTGGATCGTGCCACAAAAAGCCACCAGGGCGCCCCTGCAAAATGACGACCTCACCATCGACGTCGGCTGCGAACCAGGCCGAGCTGGCATACCACGAGCTACTCATGGTGGCGACCAGGGTCACACCCAGAACACTGGCACCAAGCAGGAGTGAACGCAGCGGCAAGAACCAGTGCCGCTTCGATGATTCCTTGTTCGTGGCTTCAGCTACTGGATCAGTCTGGGTGTCAATCGGTGAATCAGTAGCAGTCGGAGGAGGGGGCATGTCCCCAGAGTCTTCTTCAGCAGAGTTGTCTGAAACATCCGCCGGTGAACCCTTCTCCGCATCAGCCAATTCGGTGCTGCTTGCCCCGAGGGCTGTCATCAGACTGTTGAGTTCGCTTGGCGCTGACTCGCCATCGACAGCAGCATCGGCGGGCACGGCGGCGATTTCTTGGGTCTTGGTCGGTGAACCGGCGGGGCCTTCCAGAACATCAATTACCGCGACAGTCACATTGTCTCGACCACCAGCATCCACGGCCACCCGAACCAGCTGGTCTGCTGCTGAGCCGCTGGTGGGGTGCGACTCAAGAATGCTGGCGATGCCATCATCATCAACCTCATTGGTCAAGCCATCAGAGCACAACACATAACGATCGCCAGCCTGGACATCGATCTGGAAGAGATCAACATCAACGTCTTCGCCAATACCGAGGACCCTGGTGACGATGTTGCGTTGCGGGTGAACCTTGGCTTCATCCTCAGTGAGCCGGCCGGACCGGAGCAGGTCCTCGACCAGTGAGTGGTCGTGGGTTACCTGCCGAAGCACGCCATCGCGAAGCTGGTAGCCACGGGAGTCTCCAACATTGATGAGACTCAGAACACCAGTCTCATCGTCGACTACCGCGGCCACGATGGTGGTGCCCATGCCACGAAGTTCCGGGGCCAGGGCAACGGTGAAGATTCGCTTGTTGGCCGCTTGCACAACCTTGATGAGCCGTTCGGCCGAGATCGTTCCGCGGATTCCGCCAAGTTCGGCAATCGCCAGCGCTGCGGCGCGATCACCACCAGCATGACCTCCCATGCCATCGGCTACGGCGGTGAGTTGACCAGAAACAAGGGCGCGGTCCTGGTTGGTCTCTCGAATTCGGCCAACATGGGTGGCCGCGGCGGAGTCGATGCGGGTCATCGGAGCTCCATGACGGTGCCGCCAACTTGGATCCGGTCGCCGTTGTTCACCACGACTGGACCCGTGACCCGGTGACGATTGAGGTAGGTCCCATTTGTGGACCCCAAATCTTCGACGATGATGCCGTGATCAGCCAGAGACACGCGGGCGTGTAGCTGGGAGATGTAGGTGTCATCCAGTGTGATCTCGCAGCCTGCTGCTCGACCGATGGTCAGTGTGCCGTTCACTGGAAAGCTCGATCCAGCCGTCTCGGCTGGTTCAACGAAGACCAGAGTGGACATAACCTTGCTTCTAGCCCGATCAGGCTGTTTCCGGACGGACTGCTTTCGTGACGACTGTTTCTGGACCGTGGCTGAGGCTTGCTTTCGCGAGGAATCTGCCTTTGCTGAGCGACCGCTAACAACGTCTCGCTTGGCTGGAGCATTGGCCCCATGCCAGGTCGCCTGAAGTACGCGCAAGAAGAAGAGGTAAAGGAGGGCCAACAGGCACCAGCGGAGAAGGGTGAGGAGAGCATCAGGCACGTGGGGGACACAGTACAAAGAATCTGGTCGGTGTCGGTGCGATCATCAGAGTAAGCGGAAGGTCATGGTGACGGTGCCGAAGGTGAGTTCGTCACCATCACGGAGGACTTGGCGCTCGACCTTGATGCCATTAACCCGACTGCCGTTGGTCGAACCAAGGTCGACGAGGGCGTAGGAGCCGCCATCGGGGTGAAGCTCGGCGTGACGCCTCGAAGCGTTTGGGTCGTTCAGAACAATGGTGCTCTCAGTGAGGCGTCCGATGGTTGCCACTTCGCGACCGAGGGTCAGCTCGGCCCCGTCGGGCAGTTCAAGGAACACCGGACTGGACGATTCGGTTGATTCATCGAAGCTTGACTCCACTCGGAAGGTACCGACTCGCAGCTCGGGGTCGGCCTGGAAAACGATGCTGACATGTCCAAGGAAGAACAAGTCTTGCTCTTGGGCATGCTCTCGGATTGACCCGGCGAGTTCTCGAATCAGCGATTCTTGAATGCTGAAGAAGCGCTCGTGGTCTTCCAGGGCGAGGCGAATTGAGAACTTGTTTGGGGCAGTGCGTCGACCGCGCACGTCAATGTTCCGATTGGCATCAACCTCTCGGATCAGCTTGCGCCCAACCTCGACGGGCTGCAGGCCAGACTTGAAGGCGCGGGAGAAGATGCCTTCAACCATGCGTTCTAGTCGGTCCTCAAATCCTCGCAGTGCCATGACCCCACAGACTACCTCTCCGTTCGAGTCCGATGTGGGCAGAAAGGATGTGGTTAGAAACACAGCACGGTCAGAAACACAGCGCGCTCGCGAACGACTGCCGCTACCATCTTGTGTTCCACTCAGCGCGAGTGGCGGAATTGGCAGACGCGCAGGATTCAGGTTCCTGTGTCTTAACAGACGTGAGGGTTCAAGTCCCTCCTCGCGCACTTCACATATCTCGCATTTGTGGGACACCGTTCAGACGGTTTCAGACAGTCCGGAGCGCTTGGCATGCCCACCGATCACGAGAACACTGGTCAGCTGAACGATCTCTTTCGGGGCGATGCCTTCGCCAAGCTCATTGGAGTCGAGATTGTTGATTGGGCTGGTGGCCAAACAGAAGTACGTTCGGTCCCGAAAGCCGAGCACCACAACTTCGCTGGCGGGGTTCACGGCGGATTCTTGTTTTCTGGTCTTGATGTTGCCCTTTCCATCGCCTCCAACTCGTGGGGCCGGATGGCGGTTGCGGTATCAGTCGACGTTCACTACCTCGCAGCGCCTTCGTCAGGAGAGACCCTTAGTTTCACCGCCACGGAGGTGAGCCGAGGACGCAATATGGCCACCTATGCGCTGGAAGCTCGGGGCCAAGAAAAGCTCTACGCCAACGCCACTGGCACCACGTTCCGAACCAACAACTGGCACTTCGGTGCCGACAACTGGACCGAGGATTGGCGAAACAGCCACTAGCTAGTCGGAGTTCTGAACTGCACCTGCGTCGCAGCGGCCTTCCGGGCGGGGCCTTCCAAGCTGATCAGTAGACGGGCAACCCATACCGATCGTAAAGGGCTCTACTTCGCGCCCAAGACGCAGCGCGGGGCTGCCAGACCGGAGATCTCGATGGGGTAGTGGCTCATCGAAGCGGCTCCACAGCACAGATGTCAGAGGCGTTTCGGTGCTCCCAGCAACCACTCCACGCTGTGAGCCGTCCTCGATATCAACGAAGGCACAACCGTCAGCATTGCCAATCAGATTTCCACGGCCAGACAAGATCGGCGCCTGATAGTTCGTTGCGTTTGTGGTGTAGCAATCGGCTGCGGACGTGTTGCCATAGAGAACCTCATTGTCGGTGATGATGGTTCCCGCCATCCGAAAATCCTGGCTTTCCAAGGTTATGCCACCACCTTCTCGTCGAGTATTTGGAGCGACCGCACTCGCGGTGCCAGCCTGGTTACCGGCAACAGTACTGAACCTCATTTCGACATGAGAATCTCTCTGCAACATCATCGCTCCGCCGCTCAAGCGAGCCTCATTTTCCAGAAAAGATGAGTTCGAGATCGACAGGTTTGTATCCCCAGCAGCGAAGAGGCCACCACCTCGGAGCGAGATGTTGTCGACAATTGCAGTGCGCCTCAGACTGACGGATGAGCCTCCAATAATGAGGATTCCGCCCCCATTCTGATTGCGTCCGGGAGTTCCACTGAAGTCTCGGGCATTTTCCCCGCCGGAATTTACCGAGATCACCGAATTCACTATCTGAACCGAACTCAAGTCACCACTAATGGCGATGCCGCCACCATTGGAGGCCAATCCTTTGGTGATCTCCACACTCCTGAAGATCACACCGCTGTCCTGAACCCAAATGTTGCCGCCATTGCTCGCATAGGCATACCCGCCGGTAATGACAAGGCCGTCCACAACGGATTGCCGGCTTGAGTTGAAGTAGAAAACTCGCGACCCGCCATCGCCGTCAATCGTCGGGCGCTCAATACCTAGCAGTTCGATTCCGGCGGTGACCTCCAACTCGCCAAGGCTCAGCTTGTAGGGCTCGTCAAAGCTGACAATAGCGATTTGGCCTCCGCGCAAGGCGTTAGCTTCTTCGATTGCGGCACGAAGCGTGCAGCGCCGTTGACCGGCAATATTGGCTTCGCATACTCCATCACCCGCCTTCGCATCGTGGGCATCGACCGTCGTGTTTACTCGGAAGTCGGCATCGGGCCAGGTCACGCCGGTGCCAGGGGGGAGATTGCCGAAGTCTGGTCCATCATTGTTGAACAGTGGAATCTGAATGCCGGGGTGGGTGGGGGAAATTGGGTCCAAACTCAAATCCGGGTTGACCAAGTAACCCGCAGTGATCCTGAATTCGAACGTCAATGGCGTTCCTGCTTTGCCACCCGCATCGTCCTCGCTGTAGGGGATTGCCACCAACTCATGAGCCCCCGACGGCAAGTCAAAGGGAGCCCAATCGCCACCCTCGTCACCATTGATGAAATAAGGGTCGATGTTTTCTAGACGGACTAAGTCTCCATTCAGAAAGAACTCAACACTCTCGGCGTTGCTAGCAACAACCGAGATCGAGAACCGGTCAGGCAAAGAGCCTTGGTCGTAAACGCTCTGCAATGGAGCTGCTCCGGCAGCGTCGCCATGCATCAAGAAAGCCTCCGCGACCGGAACTCCTTTTGGGCCCGCATTGGCAGCCGGACTTGCAGCGATGACAAGGGTGGTTGCGATTAGGGCAACGAGTACCGGGCGAATGCGGTTCATGATTGGCTCCAGTTTGTAGCGAACTAGGAGCAATTCTTAGGGATAGACGACACAACCGGATCGGGGCAGTCCCTAGCTTGTGCCCCTATTGCCCGCTCAGGGCCGTGTTACTGTCAGGCCATGAATTTGCGGCGCGCAATGGTCTTGTTGATGGCTTGTACGACCCTCCTCGTTGTGCCGATTTCGCCGGCTTCGGCGGGCGAGCGCGGTGTCGAACAAGGCTGGGTCGTTCCCTTTCCCCAAAGCGACTTGACCAACGCCTACGCCAGCTATCTCGTCTCCGGCGATCTTAAAACCGCGGCAATCGATAGCTGTCAGGGTGACAGTGGTTTGACATTCGTCGACCTTGCCACCGCCCAAACCACGGTCGTCATTGGATCACCAGAGGGGTCATGCCAGGTCTCTACCGGATGGACACCGAACCCACCGCCCTTCCCCACCATGCTCAACGCTCTCGCCGAGGACGGATCGGCTCTAATCACCGCCTCCTGGGAAGGCCTAGAGGACGGAGATGACGACGGTGGTCTCTACGACGCCATCTTGATTGATCGCGATACTGGCGATCAGCAACTGCTTTCTGGTTCGGTCGCCGGACAGTCCTTTCGCGGACTAGCTCTATCCGACGACGCGAAACGAGCAATCCTGTTGGCGAACCAACCTAGCGGTTCGAATGCGGGCCTTTACCTGTGGGACGAAGGCGATCTCGCCCCTATCAACATCCCCAACCTCGACACAATCGATCAATCACTACCCCTGACAATAAGCGGCGATGGCCGCTATCTCTTCATTCCCAACTCTGACTTCGATGGAGACATCTTGCGGTGGGACATCGATGCAGAGACTGTCCTCCGCACACCATTGACTGGCGTTGGTGCAGGGCTTCTCCAGTACGCGGTTTCATACGATGGGGAAACGGCAGCTTGGATCGGCCCCCCGACAAGCTCCGACGATCACGATCCGCCGTTAGTGACCACATGGGACATGGCTACCACCGAGGTCCACACGATTACGGCCACGCCGATGCAGTCGCAACCCATCCACCTCACCGATGATGGAAGCGCAGTTCTTAGCACCGGTCGCACCTTCTCGGCCACTGAGGGAGCTGACGGATACTTCTTCTGGTCACTAGACATCGCTACCAGCACGATCAACACCCTCGTTGATGAACGACCAAACGGTGGACCCTGGATGAGGGTTGACGCCATTTCCGGCGACGGACAACAAGCCGTCATCTCCACCATGGGACCAGTTGGCTACGAACCAGCATCACCCGACGTCATCCAGAGGGGACGAATCGCCACCCGCCAATACTTGTGGGACGCCACCCTCACCCCACCCCCATACCCCGGATCCGACCCAACCCTCGCCAACAGCATTGAACGCCTCTACCAAGCCTTCTTCCAACGCAACGCCGACCCAACCGGCCTCAACCACTGGATAACCGTCCTACTTGGTCCAGCTGATCTCGCTACTGTCGCCCAAGAATTCGCCACCAGTCAAGAGTTCCAGCAAACCTACGGCAACCTCGATGACGCCGCCTTCATCGAACGCCTCTACCAAAACGTCTTTGACCGTCCCGCCGACCCAGACGGCTCCACCTACTGGCAAGGCCTCCTCGCCACCGGAACCAGCCGGGGTGCTGTTGTTGCCGCCATCAGCGAATCGCCCGAACACATCACCCGAACCAACACCCACCCACCACGCAACCCCGACGAAGCAGCCCTGCGGCGCCTCTACGCCGCCTACTTCCTACGCAACGCCGACACCGACGGCCTCACGTATTGGCTCGGACAACACCGCACCGGCACGAGCCTTGAGACAATTAGTGAAGCCTTTGCCACCAGCCCCGAATTCGCCAACAACTACGGCTCACTGGAGAACCATCGCTTCATCCTGATGGCCTACCTCAACGTCATCGGCCGCTACCCCGACCCCAACGGAGCCGGCTACTGGCAACAGCAACTGGACGGTGGCCTACCCCGAGGTGAACTCATGGTCGCTTTCAGCCAAGCCCCCGAATTCATCAACCTCACCACCAGCCGAACAACCACACCCGCACTCCCCTAGGTCGCGTTACACCTCGGGCCGCAACCTCCGACGCATAGCCGGGCCCCCTCCAGCCACCAGCACGAGACCGGCTCCACCGAGACAGATCCATGTCGCGATGCCGCCGGAATCCGTTTCATCAGCGGCCATGAAGTCCGCGATTGCGGCCAACTCTGCTTCTGTCGTCAGCACACCTGTCGAAAGCGGTTCAAGAAATGGCCTAACAGGAGACGGCGTCGGGGTCCCGAGGAAGAGCACGATGGAATGTCCCGACTAGTCCAGTGCCTTCGACAGAGAAAACTATTGTGTCTTCTTCAGTTCTTTCGATACGCCCGTAGACGATCTCCGATGGGCCATCATCAAATCGCGTCGCCACAGAAGGCCACGATGAAGGAGCACTATGAGGCATCGGTTCTTCCGGATCCCAGCTTTCTCCGTCGATGAATAGACCGCTTCCACATCCACCCAACCCGAGGCCATGGCGCATTTCCGCCCCTATTGGCAGGGGGCCCGACCAATAGAAGGGGACTGGATGGGGGGCAGGTCCCACCGGCTCTTGCGCCTCTAGGGCCGGAAGCCCCGGACCGCTCCAATGATGGATCAAGATTTCGCCCCGTGGTCCGTCTTCGGGTGACTTCCACAGAAACATCTCGCCAGAATCACCAACCACAAGTTGAGTGTTGCGGTCGAACTCACCCTTCTCAGTATCAACGTCGAACCAATTCTCGCCATCTGATGACGAGATCAGAACGGTCTCAGCTGCGTAGCACCCCTCCGGAAACTCATAGCAACGGTGAGGATCAAGGTCGGTCCGGACAAGCAGTACGTAGACACGCCCAGTTGCTCGGTCGTGACCAACCGAGCGAGGAATGGCCGAATCCCCCCACTGACCATTGTTTAGCTCCAACTGTTTCCAAGAACCGTCTGATTGGGAAATGTAGGGTGAAGCCGACACGCCGCTGTGGGGTGAAGTCTCTCCTGGACCAAAGGCCCCTACCCGTGGCCAGGCGACGATCTGACCACCAATGGCAACTCCGTCTGAAATATCCACGAGTAAGTCATCTACGGACTGAAAGTTGCTTGTGTCTTCATCTTGAGTCCAAGCGGCAAACACCGGAGTGTTGTTGACATAGTCGTAGTGCCGAGAGAAGGCGACAGGCCGCGTTCCATCGCTACCAAAGACTGGCCAAACTTCTCCTTCGATACCGGGCATCATCACCGGTTCCCAATTGACTAGATCATTCGTTTTCCAGGGATCTGGAACCGGCCGACCACCCACGTCGACAACCAGGTCGGCAATGAGCGTCGATCCACTCACCACCAGTTGGTCCAAGCGCTGGCCCGGTGAACTGAATACTTCGTGGTCGACCTCAGACCACGAACGTCCATGATCTGAAGAGATGAGTAAGAAGGAACGTTCGCTTTGCGAGTCTCGGTTCTCACTGAATACGGCACCCGTGGCTCCCAGGACAATCTTGTCATCAAAGAACACGGCCGAGCCAACGCTGATCCATCGATCACCACCTTCCTCCACATGAACAAGTTCAAAGTTGCGCAAATCATCGGACCACCACATGGCCAAGTTGCCATCAAATCCCCCGATAGCCAGGTATCCGCCATCAACGGCAATGATCATTCCAATCTGAAGGCTGGAATCACTGAACCTCTCGGCTCCCAGTGAGGTGGCGAAGATGGGATGAATCGTTGACCAACTCAGGTCGGTTACCTGACTATCGACGGGCGAGTCCCGATCCGACTTGTTTGTCAAATCAGTTGCACTGTCCGGGCGGAGCGAACATGCCGACACCGCCAACAACAGTCCCAGCGAGCCGACCCAAGACCATCTGAGATTTGTCATGTTCACCAACCACCTCATGCCAACCTAGACGTCAAGTCCAATCTTGTGGTTCCCGGATTTTCGTACTTTCTGGAATTCAACACATTCCATCAGAGTTAACCCTGAGGCTCTCCCGTGTCAAGATGGCCTTGAGTCCATTAACCCCGAAGGTACCGATGAGCGCACCACGACCGCCCAAGCCCGAGACGCTTCGATTTGTTGGAAGCCGCGGTCACGAGCTGGCGGGTGTCCTGCACACACCGGCTGGACCAGCCAAGGGCAGCGTGCTCATGGCCCACTGCTTCACCTGTTCCAAAGATCTACACACCATGACCCGCCTCGCCAAGGGATTGGCCGAGGCTGGCTACGCCGCCCTCCGATTCGACTTCACCGGCCTAGGTGAATCCGGTGGTGACTTCGCTCAGAAGACCGTGAGCGGCAATGTCTCGGACCTGGTGCGTGCAGCCACCATCCTGATCGAGCGGGGCTACGGACCGTGCGGACTGATCGGCCACAGCCTCGGTGGCGCGGCCTCAGTACTAGCTGCCCACAAGCTCAAGACCGTCCGCTCCCTGGTCACCATTGGCGCCCCAAGTGATGTCAACCACATCCGTCATCTGATCAGCCCATGCCCTGACGGCAACGGAACCAGCGAGGTCAGTCTTGGTGGTCGCGTCTTCTCCCTTGATCGGGGCTTCGTCGATGACCTCGAGAATCACGACGTATTGTCACGAGCAGCTGAACTGAACCGGCCGTACCTGATCTTCCACGTCCAGGACGACGAAGTCGTTGAATTCAACCAGGGTGAGCAGATGTACGCCGCTGCCAGTGAACCGAAGAAGTTCCACACCCCCGAAACCGGTGGTCACCTGCTCGGGCCAAGGCCAGCAGCCGAGGACGCATTGGCAACAATCGTTGAGTGGTTCAACGAAACCCTCTAGCTGCAGCTAGGCCTGGCGGCGACGAATTTCTTCGGTGATGGCGGGCACAACCTTGTGCAGGTCACCAATGACGGCATAGTCGGCCTTGACCACCATGTTGGCTTCGGGATCGGTATTGATGGCCAGGATGCGCTTGGAAGCGGCGGCCCCAACCCAGTGCTGGATGGCACCAGAAATGCCAGTGGCGATATAGATCTCGGGAGCGATCCTGGTGCCAGTTTGGCCAACCTGATCGGAGTGATTGCGCCAACCATTGTTGGTCACCGCCCGGGAGCAACCGACACGGCCACCAAGCAAATCGGCCAGTTCTTCCAAGATGCCAAAACCATCTTCGGACCCAACTCCGCGACCACCAGAAACTACGACCGGAGCAGTGGCGAGCGTGACCCCTGAGGTCAAGACCTGGCGATCGACCACGACCGTCCGGCCGAGCTCGTCATCAAGGTCGGGTTCGAACTCTTCAACCTCGCCAGCCCCTGGGGTTGCACATTCTTCGGCCATCACCGCGTGGTGACCATAGGTCAGCAGCTTCACGTCACCGGTAAGGGTGGCGTCCTCCAACAGCGAGCCTCCCCATTGAGCCCGAGTCATGGTCCAGGTGTCCTCATCGGCTGGATCAGCCGACAGGCAGTTGGCCACAAACCCCAAGTCCATGCGAGCAGCAATCTGGGCCATGACCTCATTACCACGATCGGTGCCAATGGCCATGACCGCTGCGGGCTCACAGTCTTCAATCAACTCAACCATGGACTGCCCATAGGCCTCGGGCCCATAGTCGGTGAGAAGGGGGTCACTCACAACATGAACTACTGCGGCGCCACCGGCAGCTGCTTGCTCGGTCAGGCCATCAGCCCCATCACCAATGATGGCGACGTGCAGAGCAGCATCCATGTCCGAAGAAAGCTGGCGGCCCGCTGTGAGGGCCTCGTCGTTGGCATCGTTCCAAGTTCCGCGATCATGTTCAAGAACTACAAGCAGTGTCATGACAAGACGCCAATCTCTTCCAGCATGTCAACGACAGCGGCAGCCGCGGTTTCGTCGGTGCCCAGAATGACGGTTTGTGAAACGGTTTCGGTCGGCCGATGAAGTCGTATCGAGCTTTGGGCACCAGCTTCGGCGTCGACCTCGCTCTGGCTGAGCTCAACCTTCTTGGAAGCCAGGCGCCCTCGCATGGTTGGATAGCGCGGCAGGTTGATGCCTTCCTTGATTCCTAACATGGCCGGGCGTGGCATTCGGTAGACCTCAAAACCACCGTCGACTTCGCGGCGCGCAACCAGCTCATCACCCTCAAGGTCGATGCCTTTGATGCCATTGACAATTGGGCGACCCATCTTGTTGGCCACCCGAATGCCGACCTGGAAACCTCCGGCATCGGCACTCTCGTTGCCGAACAAAACAAGGTCATAGGGTCCGTGCTCGGACTCGCTGGCCTCGATTGCTTCGGTGATGGCAGCAGCCGTTCGTTGCGGGTCCCAGTCCGATCCATCAGTTGGCACCAGGATGATTTCGGTGGCTCCAACACTGGCGGCATAGCGAAGCTGTTCTTCGGCCTCAGCTGGGCCCAACGTCAACACCGTCACCGTGCCTTCTTCACGTTCGGCAATCTGCACGGCCTCTTCCAAGGCGCACTCTTCGTGAGGGCTGGTGGTGAAACCAAGGTTGGTGGTGTCGACGGATTGGCCGTCTTCGCTCACATTGATCTTGGCGCCGGGTGAGGGCACCCGTTTCACACAGACAAGGATTCTCATTGTTATTGCTGCTTCCTCTGTTGCTGCTTCCTCAACTACGTCGCGCTAGCCCTTGAGTCGGGTGTCGTCTGGGTCAAAGACCGCACCGGTGGTGGCAACAACGGTGATGGGGTACAGCTCGTTCATGTACATGACCTTGAACTCGGAGCCAACAACGGCCAGGTCAGTGGGCAGGTAGCCAAGCAGCAGGTACTTGCCATAGGCAGCGCCATTGCCAGCGGTCGTAACCCGACTGACCCGGTCATGGGAGTCGACAATGCGTTCGCCGTCGACGGTCAGGATTGGCTCGTTGCCGCCCTGCATGAAGCGCTTACGACCTTGTGAGTCGGTGTGATCCTGCACCGCGAAGGTGCACATGGTGGCGATCGGACCAGCCTCACGGGCGGCCAAATAGGCCTGCTTGCCAATGAAGTCAGCGGCCTTGACCTTGGGGCGAGCAAGTCCGGCTTCGACCGGGTTGTACTCGCTCTCCAGCTCGGCTCCCATCAGGCGGTAGCCCTTTTCCAAGCGGCCACAAGTGCCATAGACACCAATTCCGGCGGGGCGAATTCCAAGGTCTGCACCAGCTTCAGCCAAGGCGTCCCACAAGGCTGGGCCGTTCTCCCAGGAGGTGTAGATCTCCCAACCCGTATCGCCGACGTAGGAGATGCGGAACAGGCTGCACGCCACGCCAGCAATCTCGGCGTCGATATAGGAGCCGTACTTGGAGCCGTCTTGAGAAAGGTCCTGATCGGTGAGCTTGCCAACTATGGCAGGAGCGTTCGGGCCCCACACCCCAATGGTGGTGACCTCTTGGGTCAGATCAGTGAACGTCACCGAGCCATCGGTTGGCATGTACTTCTTGATCCAGAACTTGTCTCGACCACCATCGAAGGCACCGGTGGCAATCCGGATGGTGTCTTCAGCCGTTCGCATCATGGTGAGGTCAGAGTGGAAGCCCCCGTCCGGAGTAAGGAAGGGGGTGTAGGTGGAGGAGCCAACCGACTTGTCCACCTTGTTGACCGCCAAGTATTCAGCGAAGGCCACCGCGCCGGGTCCGGATAGCTCGAAGATCTGAAAGGCGCTGAGATCAACCATTGCCGCGTTCTCACGCAGGTTGAGCAGCTCGCCATCGATGATGGGTGACCACCAGCGGTTGTCCCATTCGACCTCACGCTCGCTCAGGCCATAGCGCTCAACCAGGTCAGCGTTGGAGTTGTACCACTGGGGACGTTCCCAACCGCGAGCATCGTAGAACTCAGCCCCCAGGTCTTCTTCACGGGAGTAGAAGGGGCTCTTGGCCAGGCCTCGACGGCTCTCCCACTGCTCGGTGGGATGCACAATTCCGTAGGTCTTGTTGAAGTGCTCGGCTGAGCGGGCCCAGATGTGATCGTCGCCCTTTTCCCAGTCATAGAAGCGGGCAATGTCGGCTCCGTGCACGTCAATAACTCGGGGGTAGCCGTGGGTCATCCACTCGGCCACAACCTGGGCCATACCTGGACCTTCCTTGACCCATACCGCAGCGGCAGACCAGAGATTGACTACTTCGGGCATCTCACCCAGACACGGCATGGCGTCGGGGGTGAGGGACAGCAGGCCATTGATGGCGTACTTGATTTCGGCGTCTCCGAGCATGTCCATCAGCTCGATGGCTTCTTCCATCTGCTGGTCGAAGTCGTCGGGTGTGAAGGGCATTTCGGTTGGTGAGAGTGCGGCGGCATCGTTGGAAGGGATCTCGTCGGGATGCATGAAGATTGGCTTGTGGGCGTAGGAGCCGACTTCCATCGATCCAGAAGACTGGCGTTCGTAACAGAACGTGTCCATGTCGCGGACGATCGGGTAGCCGATCTCGTTGTTGGTTTCGGCCAGGATGTCCATGGGGCCAACGTCGGCCATCTGGTGGACGGCAGGCACAAGAGGAATGCGAGCTCCGGCCATATTGGCGATGCGGTTGGACCAGACGCCACAGGCAATGACGACGTATTCGGCTTCGATGGTGCCCTTGTCGGTGACGACACCCTTGATGGTCTTCAGATCATGCGGGCCGTCTTCGGTGACCAGGTCAAGCACTTCGGTATTGGCAAACACCTGGAGGCCGCTGGTCTCAATTGCTTCCTTGCGCATCACGGTTCCGGTCTCCAACGAGTCGACCACCGAAACCGTTGGGCAGTAAAAACCGCCAAGGATGACATCATCATTGATGAAGGGAACAAGCTCCTTGACCTCGGCTGGGGTCAGCAGGTGGGCTTCGATCCCCCAGGACTTAGCCGAGGTCATGCGCCGCTTGAACTCATCCATTCGAGCTTCCGTCCGAGCAACCTCAATGCCACCGGAGTCGGTGGAGAGGTCCATGTCTCGGTACTGGTTGGCACTTTGCTCGCCAAGCAGAGCCATTTCCTTGTTGTGATCAACCGGGAAAATGAAGTTGGAGGCGTGGCCGGTTGAGCCGCCAGGGTTTGGTAGCGGCCCCTTGTCAATGAGGACCATGTCGGTCCAGCCAAGGCGAGCCAGGTGGCCAACGAGACAGTTGCCAACAATGCCTGCACCAATAACAACGACGTTGGCTTTTGACGGGAAGTCACTCATAGAAATTCCTTAGTAATCCTGGACCAATTTGCTTCACCAAGCGGTTGGACGTTTTGCTGATCAATACTTGGCCGGTTGCTTGGATGATTCGCTGGACTGTTCACTGGACTAATCTGTTGCTGTTCTGTATGGTGGAATCGTTCTGCAATGCGGAACCACTAGAAACTACCGGACAATCGAGCCCCTGTCGAGCAACTTCGCAGGAGATTGTCCATAATCCTTGCTTGGAGCCACCCTATGGCCTTTCCCACAGATCTTGAGATCGCCAAAAGCGCCAAACTGCGTCCTCTCAACGACCTGGCCGATGAGGCTGGAATCCCAACGGATCTCCTGGAGCCCTATGGCCGGGGAGTCGCCAAGATCTCCCTCGACGCCATCGAGGCCATGTCTGACCGGCCAAAAGCCAAGTATGTGGTGGTAACTGCCATCACCCCCACCCCATTGGGCGAAGGCAAGACGACTACTGCTGTTGGTCTAGGTCAGGCCTTCCAACACATTGGTTCCTCGGCCACCATCGCTATTCGCCAGCCCTCCATGGGTCCAACCTTTGGCATCAAGGGCGGGGCAGCCGGTGGCGGCTACTCCCAGGTTGTGCCGATGGAGCTATTCAACCTCCATCTCACTGGCGACATGCACGCCGTCACAGCGGCTCACAATATGTGCTCGGCCATGCTGGATGCTCACCTCTACCACGGCAATGATTCAGGACTCGATCCCTACAACATCACCTGGCGCCGCGTTTTGGACGTGAACGATCGGGCCCTACGTAATATCACCATTGGTCTCGGCGGCCGCCTTGACGGTGTGCCCCGCGAGACTGGGTTCGACATCACCGCTGCTTCAGAAGTGATGGCAACCCTGGCCTTGTGTACGTCGTTGCAGGACCTACGCGAGCGCCTCGGCCGCATCGTGGTTGGCTACACCAAGGCCGGCACCCCGGTCACGGCAGAGGAACTCAAGGTTGCTGGCTCCATGGCTGTCATCTTGATGGAGGCCATCAAGCCGAATCTCATGCAAACCTTGGAAGGCAGCCTCGCTCTGGTTCACACCGGGCCATTCGGCAACATAGCAACTGGCAACTCTTCCATTGTTGCTGACCGGATCGGCATCCATACTGCTGACTATCTCCTGACCGAGGCTGGCTTTGGTGCCGACATGGGAGCCGAACGCTTCTTCAATATCAAGTGCCGCTACTCCGGACTTGCTCCCGATGCCGCCGTCCTGGTGGCTACCGTTCGTGGACTCAAGGCCCACTCGGGCAAGCACAAAATTGTTGCCGGCAAGCCGCTGCCCGAAGCCCTCCTTGCCGAGAACCCCGATGAGGTGCATCAGGGTGGCGACAACCTGCGCAAGCAGCTGGAGAACATGCAGGTGCATGGCGTGACCCCAGTTGTTGCCATCAACGTCTTCCCCGGCGACCACGACGCAGACATCAACGCCATCAAGGAAATCGCTGAAGAGTACGGTGCACGCGTTGCCGTCACCACCCACTTTGCTGACGGCGGCAAGGGAGCGGCCGAACTTGCCCAGGCCGTAGCAGAAGCAACGGCCGAACCCAGCGACTTCAAGCTGCTCTACCCAGCAGAAATGTCGCTGCGGGACAAGATCAATGAGGTTGCCACCAAGGTCTATGGCGCTGATGGTATTGACGTATCCCCCAAGGCGGCAAAGCAGCTGGACACCTATGAAGCCGCTGGTTTCGGAGATCTGCCCGTCTGTATCGCCAAGACCCACCTGTCGCTATCTCATGATCCGAAGCTGAAGGGTGCTCCAACTGGCTGGACCTTGCCGGTACGTGAAGTACGGGCATCGGTTGGTGCCGGATTCATCTATCCCATTTGTGGTGACATGCGCACCATGCCTGGTCTGGGCAAGACACCCGCAGCTATGTCCATTGACATTGATGCCAACGGCGAAATCGTCGGATTGAGCTAGGGAACTACGATGGCGATATTTTCTAGAACCCCAGCCGAATCCGGTGTCGAATCGAAGCTGGCCCAGGACCACCGCTTGGCACTTGTTGACAACCTCATTTTTGAGGTTGTACCAATGAAGAGCCTGGAGGGCGCCATTGCTGCCCTCCCTGCGGGGGCCGAGATATCGGTCACGTGCTCGCCCGTGAAGGGCATCGAAGAGACTCAGCGAGTCACGATGGAGCTGCTGCAGAACGGCTTCCGGCCAATTCCTCACATCTCCGCCCGCATGGTGCGAGACCAGGCACACACACTGGAACTGGCCGAGTGGCTTCGCAGCAACAATCTACGCAAGGTCTTCTTGGTTGGCGGCGATGCCCAGCAGCCCGGGGCCTACCCCGATGCGGTCTTGTTCTTAGAGGACCTACTCAAAACCAACCATGGCCTGGAAACCGTTGGTGTCACTGCCTATCCCGATGGCCATTCTTTCATTTCTGATCAGGCCTTGGTTGATGCCTTGTTCCACAAGCAGCAACTCTTGGCCGCGGCAGGGGTACAAGGCTATTGCAGCACCCAGATGTGTTTTGATCCCGGCATCATTTCCACATGGCTGCACAGCCAACGCGAATATGGCTTGACCATGCCCATCCACCTTGGTATTTCTGGTGTGGTCGACAAGTCTCGGCTCATGAAAATGGGTGTACGTCTCGGAATTGGTCAGTCACTTGGCTTCTTGAAGAAGAACCGGACGGCAGTCATCAAGATGATGACCTCGACCTCATATGACCCGAACGACCTGCTTATGCCCTTGAGTGAAGACATGCTCAACCTTGGAGTCGATGGGCTGCATGTGTTCACCTTCAACCAGGTTGAAGCCACCGATGCTTGGCGGCGCCAAGAACTGAGCCAGTCAGTCGTCGCTCTCTAGAACGTCTGTGAGCAGTCAGTCCGCGTATTCGCGCAACTGAACCCCGAGCCCTTCTGCGGCCTCGACCACGCGCAAGCCAATGTCGTGACTGTCATCGGGGTTAGGAAAGCGGTACTCCGGTCCGTGCACGTGGAGTGCGGCTTCGACACCGTTGGGACCAAAAACGGGGGCGGCAACCGAGCAGATCCCCTCGGCAAATTCGCCGGTTCCCCAGGCATAGCCAGCGGTTCGAATCTGGGTCAAACGCTCGCGTAGTTCTTCTTCGTCAGTAACCGTGGACGGTGTCACCAATTCGAGGCCTCCGGCAACAACGGCATCGACCTCGGACTCATCCATGAAAGCCAGCATGACAAGGCCTGATGGCACGGTATGGATTGGGGCATACTCGCCCGTCCAGTCCCGGACCTGCACATCATTGTCGCCATCGACCTGGTCGAGGAAGTAGACCCAGTGCTCATCCAGATTGCTCAAGCCACTAGCCTCGCCACTCTGTTCGGTGAGACCAATCAGGAATGGACGGGCAACGGCAACCAAACTACGCCCCTGCTGGGAGCCGCCGGCGATCTCTTCTAAGCCAATGCCAAGTCGGTATTCGCCGCCTGCTTCCGGCTGCTCGACAGCCCCTTCAGACTCCAACGCACTCAGCAGTCGGGCAACGGTGCTCTTTGGGAGCTCAACCTGCTTGGCCAGCTCGGTAACGCCGTTGGGTTGTTGGGAAAGTGCCCGCAGGATCGAGAACGCCCGCTCAATTGATTGCACTCCGGCCATAGCGGCAAGGGTAGCCGCCAGCCATCCAACCTGTTCCGCATGGCGGAATTGTGATGCGCTGGGTCAAAACGACGAATGCCGGACCCGAAGGCCCGGCATTCACAGAACTACTTGCTTGGACTTCAGCCAGCGGCAGCGGCTGTTGCCAGCCAGCCGTCAACCAGTTCACGGTTGTCAGCGATCCACTCAGCGGCAAGCCCCTGAATGGCATCACTGGTGTCAGCACCAGCGGCTTGTTGTACGTTGGCCAGCGAAACGTCGATTACCGAAAGGCTCACGGCATCAAGAAGGGCCTTGGCTGCCGGGTTGGCTTCCAAGAAGTCGACATTGCCAGTGACCTGAATGTCAGCGGCAACCCAACCGAGACGGCACTCGCCGTCAACAGCCGCGCCGGGGCAAAGGTCCTCACTAATTGCGGCGGTTCCTGGTCGCTGGTCGTAAGACTCGCCACCTTCGTCACCGTTCGGGTTGGAGTCATCGATGGTTTCCTCAACGGAAACCCAGACGACATTGTCACCGGGGATCAACTGGGTGATGTAGGCACTTGGGGTCCAGGTGTAGATGACCATCGGGACACCAGAGTTGGCCTTGTCAACTGCTTCGGCAACCATGGCGTCATAGCCAGCCAGAGTCTGCTCAATATTGTCCCAGCCCGAGAATGCGATTTGGGCTTGGATGATGTTGTCGCAGGTCCAGCTATCGGGGCAGCCATAGATGTCAGCCTTACCGTTGCCAGGGTTCGTGTCCTCGGCATCGAAGGCAGCAAGAATGGCCGCATCATCGTTGATCTGGTCCAGGTGGGTGATGCCGTGCTCATCAGCGAAGGACTTGGTGATCAGGTAACCCTGAAGACCGCCAGCCATCATCTGAGATCCGACAACTTCCAGGTGGTCGCCAACGGTACTTCCGTCGGGCAACTCGGGAGCCCACCAGCTGTTGTGGCCGGGGTACCAGCTATTGACCCAGAAGTCGATGTCGCCTTCGGCCATGGCCAGGTAGGCCAAGGACGGGCCAAGCTCAAGCTCGGCTGGGTCAGAAACCTCATAGCCAAGTTCGGTCAGCATCTGTCGATAGACGTAGGCCTGGAAGTAGCCAGTGGACCAGTCGGCTCGCGCCATGGTGACACTGACACCTTCGCCAGGCATGGCATGCTCGCCATCCATGGCGTCTTCGTCTTCCATGGCATCTTCGTCTTCCATGGCGTCTTCGGTTGTGGCGGCGGGTGCTTCGGTTGTACCCGAACTCTCCGCTGCATCGTCACTACCACTTCCACAGGCGCTTACCAACAAGGCAAACACGGCTGCAATCGCGGCGAATGTGAACTTTTTACTCTTCATATACAGGTTCTCCCCTCGAAAGGTTTCAACAGAACCTAACGGATAGGGCCACCTAGACCCTGTCAAGCGTGACAATCGTCATATGCAAATCGGTGTGTCCCATCTGCATCTGTCATGTCGAGATGATACTCATTCCCCCGATTTGTGGCCGTTTTACGATCGTTTTCTCACCGGATGATGAGGACTTGCATCTTGGCCCGACGAACGATCTTGGTCACCGTCGAACCCAAAGGGCCCTCAAATCGACCTCGTCCGTGAGCCCCGATGATCAGAAGATCTGCACCGTTCTTAGAAGCCATGGACAAGATCGTGCGCGCTGTCTGGTTCTCGGTGCTCACCCAAGCGGCAACTGCAGTGACTCCTAGCTCAGCAAGCCTGGTCCGAAGCCCGTCGGTACGTTGCCGGGCAGTATCAGCGAAGTAGGTGTTGAGGGGGTGCTTCTCTTGGGGAGGTGTTGCCAGCTTGTTACTCATCTTCTCGGCGGCTTTCGCACCACCAGCTATTCCGAGCACACCCGCCCCAGCCTCATGAGCAAACTTCGCCACCTCTGTCACGCCCGTTGCTTTGGCTATTCCACTGAGGAACTCACGGGGAAACTGGATAGCGGTAACGATGCTGACGTCGTCCCCAGGTTCGTAGAGGCGAGCAACCATGGTGGCCGTTTTGTCAATGTTCAGTGTTCCGTCCGTGGCAATGAAAATGTGCATCAACGTCCCTGCTCAGTCAGTATCTACTTCTCGGTCTGCGGGTCCTGATCCCCAGTCTTCGATGCATCGTTCCACAACTGGCATTGCTTGGCTAGCGCGTCGCCGATCTCGCTCGGAAACGAAAAGACTGGGTGGAAGTCGACGGTCGAACGACTCGAGGTAGGCATCGCCACCCTTCTCCAGTTCTTCCCAGGCGGCGCTAAAAGCAAACCCAGTCGGGCCGATGATGTCGCGTGTTGCCGATCCAGCCATCGGCGGTACGTGGCGCCTACCTCGGCGTCGCGATGCCCATTCTTGGAAGAAGTCTTGCATCGACACCGGTCAGTCTCTCAAAGGTAGCGCTCGAATGGTACGAATCAACGAGGTCCAGCATAGCCCTGGTGCGGTTAAGCACGAGCGAGCCAATCCCGACCATCACCGGAGGCGTTCCAATGGTGCGCACGGTGACCGACTGCTACGGTCGGCTTCGACCCGCCTCCCGTCTTGGGCTCGGAGGCATGGTCGACAAGTAGACGGCCGCCATACAAGGCTGTCCAAGAAGGGGACCTACGTGACTGATGCTGGCGAAGAGATTATTCGACTGGAGAACGTCTACAAGATATTCGGACCGCAGCCCCACGGGCGAGCTTTCGATCTAGCTCAGTCGGGTCTCAGCAAGGACGAGGTACAACGCCTCTCTGGCCATGTGGTTGGGCTACACGACGTGAACTTCAGCGTACGTAAGGGCGAGATATTTGTCGTCATGGGGCTATCGGGCTCCGGTAAGTCCACCGCTATTCGTATGGTCAACAAGCTGCACGAAGTCACATCCGGCCAGGTCTGGGTCGACGGTGTTGATGTGCAGACCTTGAGCGGTTCGGACCTCCAAGCCTTCCGCCGCGTCAAGATGGGCATGGTCTTCCAGCACTTCGCCCTGTTCCCTCACCGCAACATCATTGACAATGTTGGTTATGGCCTCAAGGTCCAGAAGGTGCCAAAAGCCGAGCGGGACAAGGCATCGTTGCGGGCTCTCTCGTTGACCGGACTTGAGGCTTATGCCCAGAACGCCCCAAGCGAACTATCGGGCGGGATGCAACAGCGAGTAGGCCTGGCGCGGGCCCTGGCTGCAGATCCAGACATCCTCCTCATGGATGAAGCATTCAGTGCACTCGACCCTCTCATCCGTCGCCAGATGCAGGACGAGATGATGGAGATCCAGAACGAGCTCCACAAAACCATCCTATTCATCACCCACGATCTCAATGAGGCCCTACGCATTGGCGACCGCGTTTGCATCATGAAAGATGGCCGGGTGGTGCAGATTGGCACTCCCGAAGAGATCCTCACCCAACCAGCTACTGGTTACGTGGCCGAGTTTGTGCAGGATGTTGATCAGGGACGTGTGATCGAGGTGCAAGAGGTCATGCAAGATCCAATGACTCTCGCCCTCAATACTTCAATGGCCGATGCACTCAACTCACTTGGTGACCGGGCCGGGGTGTTCGTGGTTGACGACAACGGTCACCCGTCCGGCCTCATTACTACTGCTGATATCGCTCGAGCTCTAAATATCGGTTCCACCGACTTGTCCAGTGCCGTTCGAACGGACTTCGACCGGGCAACATCAACTGCCACCCTGAACGAGGTATACGCCTCGGCCGGGCGTGGTCTGCCAATTGCCGTGGTGAATGACGACGGTGCCCTGATCGGCAATCTTGATCCGAGGTTGATCATGGAAGAGATGGGACGAGTCGAGCAACTGATAGACGGTTTCGAGCGAGAGGTGTTCATGTAATGGTGCGACTACAAGCACAAATCCTGGCGCAAGAGACCAGTGACGGTCCCAAGATTTGGGAAAACAAGGTCTTGGACGAGTTTGAGATTCCCTTTGGCGATTGGATGGATCAAACCGTTGATTGGATAGACGGCAACCTGGGTTGGCTGCTGGCCACCATCGAATGGCCCTTCGAATTCCTACTGAATATCGTGGTCGACAACTTCCTAGAAAAGCTGCCCTGGGTTGTGGTGTGCCTGGGCTTCTTTGTCCTTGGATCTCTTGTCCGAAACATCAAGGTCGGAGCATTCGCCGCCATTGCCTTAGCGACGTGCGGGATTCTCGGCAATGCCTATTGGGTTGAGACCGCTCGAACCATTGGTTACATCTTTGTTGCCGTCGTCTTATCGGTGATCATTGGTGTGCCAATTGGAGTCTTGTGTGGAAGGGTCGACTCGGTGTGGAAAGTCGTTCGGCCAATGCTGGATGCCATGCAGGTGGTGCACTCCTTTGTCTACATGCTTCCCTTTATCTTCTTCTTCGGCATCGGCACAACATCGGCAACCATGGTGACGATGGTGTTCGCCTTGCCGCCACTCATTCGTCTTACCAATTTGGGTATTCGCCAGGTACCAGAAGATGTGGTCGAAGCTAGCCGGGCCTACGGTGCGCCAGAATCGCGAGTGCTGATGGACGTACAGCTACCGCTTGCCCGTCCAGCGATCATGACTGGTCTGAACCAAACCCTCCTGCTTGCTATCTCCATGCTCGGTATCGCTGCTCTCATGGGTGCTGGAGGGCTAGGCCGTCTACTCTTGCGTGCCCTCAGTGGGCAGGATGTGGCTCTCGCCTCATCCGGTGGACTTGCCTTCTTCCTGGTTGCCGTTGTACTTGACCGCATGTCTCAATCCGAGGATGGCGACTCTGGCAGTCTTGGTCACCGAATCAAGATGGCTTGGGCCCACAGAAAAGACCCCGAGGTTCTCATTCCCGTGACCGACACCAGCAGCATTGCCCAGCCAGTGGCCACTGGTCCTCGCCTTGCCGCCGTCGGGTCGACTGAACGGCAATGGATAAGCGTCGCCGGAATTGGTGCGCTCATCTCATTGATCTCAGTCTTCCTACCGTGGACCAGTGATGCGACCAAGATCGGATCCTACGGCCGACGAGTGGACGAGTCATTGCCTGGGGAGGCCTTCAACGGCCTTGCGGCATCCGGTGGCTCATTCTTCGGCTACATCGTGCTCGCTCTCAGCTTGTTCGTTCTTGCGTCAGCGGCAGTGACCTTGCGCAATCCCGGCAAGGGGCCACGCTGGATGACCACCGACGGTGCCGTCATTGCCTCAATCGCCATGCTGGTTTCAACCGTTGGCTATGTGCTTGCTTCGCCTCCTGCTGTGGTTGAAGTCTCAACCGGCCTCGGGGTTTGGCTAGCTTTGCTCGGTTCGCTCATCGCCACTGCCGGTTCTGCCTTGTGGATCTCCGTTGCTCCCCATACACCACTTCATCCCTTGCATGCCGACGTGGCTTGGGGGCGAGTGGCCGGAGTCGGAGCCGCAACGGTGCTGCTTTTGATCGCTGGCTTCTCCGGTTGGAGTTTCGACGAACGCGAAGATGTCGTCTTTACACCCGAACTCGAAGCCCAGATTGAGGAGCTGAAGCAACAAGCCAGAGATGAGCCGGAGAACGCCGGACCTATTGCCGCTGAGCTTTCGTCCCTGGTTGCTAGCGCTGGCAATCGAGGAACCATCGTCACCAGCGGGTTCTCCGATGCCGGACCTCGATTGGGTATCTGGACCCTCCTGTTTGGGGGCTTGGCCTTGGCCACAACCATGCAAGCAGCCGGGGTCTTTGGGCGAGGCGAGCACAAGTCTTGGGTTTGGAGTGCGATCACAGCTGGCATTGGTGCCGGTGTTGCCGGTATCGCCGCCGCTTGGATTGGAACCTTGGTCCGGTCAGCCGATCACAACTACCTCAGTGGAATCGGCTCCTTCTTGGCCTTCATCGGTGGCATGCTCATCCTGGCGTCAGCCAGCCCTGTGCTCAAGGAATTCCGACGAGAGCGGATCTTCGATGATGCAATCAATCTCACATCGAAGACAATCGATCTTGCTGGCTCTAAGGCTCCGGTATCCGAACTGGTCTAGATCGGGAGCATTGCAGACTAAACAACACAATACGGTTTAGTTCCACAATACGGAACTGAACCGTATTGTGGGACAAACTTCTGGTCTCTGGGAGTGAACTCTGTCATACTCCAGCAATGCGACTGGACATCGATTCGCTGCGGGCGTTCCGAACTATTGTGGAGTCAGGCAGCTTCACCGCTGCTGCTTCTCGGCTGTATTGCACCCAGTCTGCTGTCAGCTGGAAAATCAAGAGGCTGGAAGAACGACTGGGTCATCCACTTCTGGTCCGGGGCAACAAGGGAGTGACCCTTACCGACGTCGGGCAGAACCTTCTGGTTCATGCTGAACGTATCCTGGATGCTCATGACGCAGCCGTAGCCAGCCTCGAGCTCAGCGAATTGTCGGGGACCATCCGGTTGGGATGCAATGACGAGCCGGTGCTGAGCGAAATGGCCGACATCCTAAGAGGGTTCGAACTCGAACACCCTAAGGTCAAGATCCATACCACGATTGCTCTCAGTAGTGTGATCCAGTCCCAGCTCCGCGACGGAGAGCTGGACCTCGCCCTCATCCAGGTCATTGGCGAGCAAAAGAACGATGACGACCTTGTCTTGCGGAAAGACATGCTCTCGTGGTGCGTGTCACCCGACCTGGTCTTGGACGATGATCATCCTGTTCCTTTGGTGACCTATGGACCACGCTGTACCTATCGGCCAGTGGCGGAAGAACACTTGCGAGCTAGCGGACGAGAATCAAAGGTCAGTCTGGAGTGCTCCAGCAGCACCGGTGTTATTGATGCGGTTGTCGCAGGCATCGGCGTGACCTTGCTCAACCGCAGCCATCCCGCTGCTCCACCCGAGCACAAGTTCTGGCAGGATCATGGCTTGCCAGACACATTGCCGCCGGTTGACTTTGTTGCTCGCCGCAGTTCACGAACCCGAGACCCAGCGGTGCGGGCGCTGGAGGATGCACTTGTCGCTGGTGTGCAGGACGGATCAGTACTAGCACAGGCCACACCGACCACAGTGGGTGAGAATGACTAGCCCGGCTTTGAGCCCGAGCTCGACCGGTGGGTGCGCTTGTCGGGGAGTTCGCTATCGGATCGAAGGCGAACCTCGCAGTGTCGCCAACTGTCATTGTGAACCCTGTCGCCGAATCACCGGCCACTTCATGGCCGCAACCGCAGCCAATATCAACGATGTCATCTTTGAGGCCGATGAAACCCTGCGGTGGTACGACTCAACCGACACCGTGCAATACGGCTTCTGCGATATCTGCGGATCGACCTTGTTCTGGCGCGCTGCTGACAAGCCCGATCATCTTTCGATCACGGCCGGCTCCCTGGATACACCAACAGGCTTGACTACCACGCTCGCACTCTTTGGCGCCGATGCCAGCGACTACCACCGGCTGGACCCGGACATCGAGACCGTTGACTATGACCGCCAACTCCCCTCATCCGACACCTAGCATTTACCAATGAGTGAGTTGGGCGCAGAACTTGAAGCCTCGTCCGAGGTATTCGATATTGAGGCAGGTCCGTGGCTCACCGAGCCGGAGGAGACCAAAGGCACCTCTGTCGCGGCCGCAACCTGGGCCCTGTTCGCTGGCTTGGGTTTGGTCATGGTTGGTAACGGCCTCAACGGCTCCGTCTTGGGTGTTCGGGCCGAGTCCGAAGGTTTTAGTGTTGGCGTGTCCGGCCTCATCATGGCCGCCTACTTCCTTGGCTTCTTGTCCGGTTCCAAGTACGCCGAACATGCCCTCCGAACTGTTGGTCACATCCGAGTTTTTGCTGCCCTTGCTTCCGGGGCATCCAGCGTGGTCCTGGTTCAAGCCATATCCGTAGAACCAATCACCTGGGCTGTCACCAGGTTCCTGTTTGGTGCTTGCATGGCTGGCATCTATGTGGTGGTTGAGTCCTGGCTCAACGACATGGCGACCAACAAAACTCGTGGTCGGATCTTGTCGGTCTACATGATTATCAGCATGGGTGGAATCGGTATTGGCCAGCTCATGCTTGGCATCGAAGACCGGTCGGGCTTTCGTCTATTCATCTTCGTCTCGGTTCTCGTTTCGATGTCACTCCTACCCGTGACCTTGTCCGCCACCAGTACTCCCCCACTTGTTGTGCCCGAACCGATGCCGCTCAAACGTCTGATGAAGATTGTTCCGACCGGAGTGGTTTCCAGTTTCTGGAGTGGGGCAGCCGCCGGTGTGCTGTTTGGCATGGGAGCGTTCTACGCCGCCCGTGTCGGACTGAGCACCAGCCAGATCTCCATTTTCTTGTCGGCCCCAATCCTGGGTGCCTTGGTGTTCCAATGGCCCGTTGGCTGGTTGTCTGATCACTTTCCTCGTCGAGGAGTCATCTTCTTCGTGTCCGCCGCTGGCACCGCGGCCCCTCTCGCCATGCTCTTAGTCGAAGTAGATTCGGTGGCAGCCGTCATCTTCATGTTCCTGTTGGGCGGGGCGATGTTCCCGCTCTATTCACTCACCATTGCCTACACCCACGACTGGATCGGGGCCCAAGATCGCCTCGGTGCCAGTGCCACCCTGATCCGGGTCAACGGCAGTGGAGCGGTCATCGGCCCACTAGTAGTTGCCGGTCTGATGTCGGTGGCTGGGGCCCGCTCGTTCTTCTGGACCATTGCGGGCTTGCACGCCATCATCGCTGGCTATGTCTTGCTCCGAATTGTTTGGAAAGACGCACTCCCAATGGAACGCCAGCGGGCCTATGTTGCCCTACCTGCTCGGGCACTATCTGGTGCAACCGGCCTGCTACCCAAGCGCCGCAGGGTCACGAAGACTTAGGCCTTGTAGTACTCGACCTCTTCACGGGGTAACGGTGTCTTGCCCAAGATCAGGTCGGCGGCCTTCTCCGCCAGCATCATGACTGGGGCATAAATATTGCCGTTGGTCACATAAGGCATGGCGGAAGCGTCGACCACCCGCAAGCCTTCGGTCCCCTTGACCCGCATGGTCAACGGATCCAGCACCGACATCTCATCGGTTCCCATCCGGGTTGTACACGAAGGATGCAGCGCAGTCTCGGCATCCTTGGCCACCCAGTCCATGATCTCTTCGTCGGTTTCGACACTTGGACCTGGCGAGATCTCTCCCCGGTTGTAGCGATCAAAAGCAGGCTGGGTCAAGATGTTGCGGGCATGGCGGATGGCTTCGACCCACTCACGCCGGTCTTGCTCAGTCGACAGATAGTTGAACAGTAGGGCGGGCTTGTCGTAGGGATCGCGGGACTTGAGCTTGACCGAGCCCCGGGCGTCGGAATACATGGGCCCAACATGGACCTGATAGCCGTGACCACCTTCGGGTACCGAGCCGTCATAGCGAACGGCAATGGGGAGGAAGTGGAACATGAGGTTGGGGTAAGCCACATCGTCGTTGGAACGGATGAAGCCACCGGCTTCGAAGTGGCTGGTAGCGGCGGGGCCCCGACGGAACAGCCATTGCAGACCAATGAAGGGCTTGCGCCAATGGGCGATGTAGGGAGCCATCGACACCGGCTCCTTGCAGCCGTACTGCACATAGACCTCAAGGTGGTCTTGCAAGTTCTGACCAACACCGGGCACATCGGCCACCACATCAATGCCCAACTTCTTCAGGTCGGCGACATTGCCAACGCCAGACAGTTGCAACAGCTGAGGCGAGTTGATCGATCCTCCGCAGGAGATGATTTCGGCTCCGTGATAGGTCGTTGTGCTGCGTGTCTTGCCCAGGAAACGTCGCTCGACCTCAACCCCAGTCGCCCGGTTGCCATCGAAGTGAATCTTGGTAGTGAACGCTCGGGTGATGACCTCAAGGTTTGGCCGATCCATCACCGGGTAGAGGTAGGCCCGGGCCGCGCTCATCCGCCGACCGCGTAGGCGGTTGGCATCAAAAGGAGCAAACCCCTCTTGCTGGTAACCGTTCACATCCTTGGTCAGGGGGTGTCCGGCCTCCTTGCAGGCCTTGAAGAAGGCTTTGAACAGAGGGGACTTTGCCGGACCACGTTCCATGATGAGCGGTCCATCGGTTCCCCGATACTCGTCCCCTCCGGCCAAGCAGTTCTCCATCCGCTTGAAGTACGGCAAGCAGCTGGCGTAGTCCCAACTCTTCATTCCCTCATCGGCAGCCCAGCGCTCATAGTCCAGCGGATTGCCCCGCTGGAAGATCATGCCGTTGATGGAGGATGAGCCGCCAAGCACCTTGCCCCGTGCGTGGTAGACCTTGCGGCCATCCATATGGGGCTCGGGTTCAGACTCATACTTCCAGTCATAAAACCGGCTCCCGATGGGGAAGGTAAGTGCCGCTGGCATGTGGATGAAGACGTCCCATTTATAGTCAGGACGCCCAGCTTCCAAGACAAGAACCTGGTTCTTGGGGTCTTCACTCAGACGATTGGCCAGCACACAGCCCGCAGATCCGCCGCCGACGATGATGTAGTCATAGGTCTTCGTCATGGTCAGATGCTAATAGGCCGCGTCAGGCATCTCGGACTTGCGTCGCCCAACAAAATCAATGAGTTCGTCATCAATGGCGGCGTCCAATGGCGGCGCCTCGTAATCGGCCAGGAGCTTCTTCCACCGAGTGTTGGCTCGCTGGGCGGCATCCAGTCGACCATCCTCTTCCCATTGCTCAAAGCTGTTGTTGTCGGCGATCTCGGATCGGTAGAAGGCCCGTTCGAAGTTCTTGAGGGTGTGAGCATTGCCGAGGAAGTGTTCACCAGGAGGGTTGGTTCGGAAGGCATCCATGGCCTGGCCATTCTCGGACATGTCGATGCCGCGGGAGTACACCTCCATCATGCCCAACTGGTCTGCATCCATGATCAGTTTCTCGTATCCAATGCTGAGTCCACCTTCCAGCCAGCCAGCGGCGTGTAGCACAAAGTTCACACCTGCACTCAGCGTGGGTAGCAAGGTCGACGCTGATTCATAGGCCGCTTGGGCATCAGGAACCTTGGAGGCGGTGAACTGGCCGCCGGATCGGAAAGGCACACCGAGGCGGCGGGCAAGTCCAGCCATCACATTAATGGCCTGTCCAGCTTCGGGGGTACCAAAGGTTGGTGCACCGGTTGCCATTGACATCGATGATGCAAAGGTGCCAAAGATGACGGGGGCTCCGGGACGGACCAGTTGGTAGTAGGCCATTCCCGATAGGGCTTCGGCCAAGGCCTGAGCGGCAAGAGCGGCAACGGTTACCGGTGACATTGCGCCGGCCAAGATGAACGGCGACAGGATTGCGGCCTGGTTGGCCTCGGCGTAGACCGTGGCCGCGCCCAACATGGTTGCGTCCCAACGCAATGGTGACGATGCGTTGATCAGCGAAGTCATGACGGTGCGGTCTTGCAGGTCACCACCAAAAGCAATTCGAGACATTTCGACTGAGTCGGCAGCCCGCTCGGGTGCGGTGACCGAACCCATGTACCCCTTGTCGCTGTATTTGATGTGGGAGTAGATCATGTCCAGGTGACGCTTGTTCACGGGGACGTCCACTGGCTCACACACCGTGCCACCGGAGTGATGCAGGTGCGGAAGCGAGTAGGTCAACTTGACGATGTTTTGGAAGTCCTCAAGGGTGGCGTAGCGACGACCGTTGTCCAGGTCCATGGCAAAAGGTGAACCATAGTTGGGGGCAAAGACCGTGGTGTTGTTGCCAATGGTGACACTACGTTCGGAGTTTCGAGCGTGCTGCACATAGGAACGTGGAGCGTTCTCCTGGATGATCTTGCGACACATCCCTTTAGGGAAGTGCACCACGTCGCCTCGCACGTCCGCTCCGGCGTTCTTCCACAATTCGAGGGCAGACGGGAAGTCCTGAAAGGCAACTCCGATCTCTTCCAGGATGGTTTCAGCATTGGCTTCGATCTGGGCATAGCCAGCCTCGTCCAACATGTCGACTGGCGGCAGGGTGCGCTCAAGAAATGCCACCGACTTCTGAGCCGAATTTACTCTGGCCTCCTGGCGACCCTTGCGCCCGCCGCCCCGGCGACGACGCGGCTGCTTGAGTTCGACGCTCTCGGAATGTGGTGGGCTTACTCGAGGCTCAAGATCTGCTGAGGGCTCTGTGTTTGCTGAGGGCTCTGTAGTCAAGCCAACTCCTATTCGCTTCGTTTGCGGCGACGTCCGCCTCGTGCTCGGCCACCACCCACCGCTGCATTCGGGTCGCGGAATTCACTTATCCATGCCGCGCAGTTTGCGTCGGTTCCCATCAGAACATCAGCGGCCATGACGGCTGTCTTGGCCTCGGAATGCAGGGGATTCATGATGGCCGACGTCATGCCGGCACCAATGGCCATTGAAAGGAAACTGCCAGTGATGTGGTGGCGGTTGGGCAGCCCGAAGCTGACGTTGGAGGCGCCACAAGTGGTGTTCACGCCGAGTTCGTCGCGCAAGCGGGCGACCAGGGTGAAGACCTGCTGGCCAGCAGTGGCCATGGCACCAATGGGCATCACCAGCGGGTCAACAACAACATCACAAGTTGGGATGCCATGGTCATTGGCTCGCTGGATGATCCGTTTGGCGACCTCAAAACGAACGTTCGGATCTTCGGAGATCCCGGTGTCATCGTTGGAAACGGCAACGACCGCCGCTCCGTGCTTGGCCACGAAGGGCAAGACCCGTTCCATGACTTCTTCTTCTCCGGTAACGGAGTTGACCAGGGGCTTGCCTTCATAGACCGAGATGCCCGCTTCGAGGGCTTCGATGATGGAGGAGTCAATGGACAACGGAACATCGGTGACCGATTGCACCAGCTTGATGGCTTGAGCCAGCAGAGCTGGCTCATCCGCTAACGGAATACCGGCATTGATGTCCAACATGTGGGCACCGGCTGCGACCTGAGCCAAAGCGTCGGCTTCAACCCGACTGAAGTCGCCGGCCTTCATTTCGGCGGCCAGGAGCTTGCGGCCGGTGGGGTTGATTCGTTCGCCAATCATGACAAAGGGCTTGTCGAAGCCAATGATGACTTCCTTGCTGGCCGAACTCAAGACGGTGTGGGTGACGCTGGGACTCATATCAGGCTGCTTTTCGTCGTTCAGTAATGAGTTCGGTTGCCATGGATGCAGCAATGGCGGCATCGCGACAGTAGGCATCAGCACCAATGGCTTCACCAAACTCTTCGTTGAGGGGCGCTCCCCCAACCAGAACAATGTAGTCATCGCGGATGCCGCGCTCAGACAGGGTGTCGATTACCACCTTCATGTAGGGCATGGTGGTGGTGAGCAAAGCCGACAGGCCGAGGATGTCTGGCTTGTGCTTTTCCAAGGCTTCCAGGTATTGGTCAACGTCGGTATTGATGCCAAGGTCAAAGACCTCGAACCCGGCACCTTCCATCATCATGGCCACCAGGTTCTTGCCAATGTCGTGGATGTCGCCCTTGACCGTGCCGATCACAACAGTTCCGATGGGTTCAGCGCCAGTTTCTGCCAGCAGGGGCCGCAGGATCGCCATGCCCGCCTTCATGGAGTTGGCCGAAAGCAGAACCTCGGGAACAAAGAGAATGCCGTCGCGAAAGTCAATGCCAACAATGCGCATGCCTTCGACCAGGACTTCACCCAGGACCTTGTCTGGTCCCCAGCCTCGGGACAAGAACAGATTGGTTCCTTCGGCAATCTCATCGGCCAAGCCGTCGTAGAGATCGTCCATCATCTGGGTACGAAGGTCATCGTCGTTCAGCGCGCTGAGATCAATCTCTTCGTCGTCGAAGTCTTCTTCGGTCTCGGTGTTCACATCATCGGGCATGGGTGACGACCTCCGTTCTACATTGTGGAACGGTACCGTATCACGGAATCCACCTCTCGTCGATGGCTGATTTAGTCCTCTGCTGCCAGCTCTCGTTGTTGAGCGAGAAGCTCGCCGGCTCCCCATCGCTGGCCCTCTAGGGCCAACAAGATGGCCGCCAGATTGTCGTCACGTATTCGCTCCAGTTCACGAATGGAGTACTGGCCGGATTGGGCATCGGACTGGTCGGCAATCTTGTCGATCAGTTCATCGGTGAGTTCGGGCACGTCCGTAAGCTTGGACCAGGGCCAGTTCAAGGCCTCACCAAACTGGGAAATGAAGTGACGCATGCCGGCTTCACCGCCCGCAACCCGGTAGGTCTCATACATGCCCATCTGGGCCCAGCGAAGACCAAAGCCGTAGCGAATGGCATCGTCAATCTCTTCGGTCGTTGCCACCCCATCGTTGACCAGCCACATGGCTTCGCGCCAGACCGCTTCCAGCAAGCGATCGGCAATGAAGGCATCGATCTCGACTCGTACATGCAGCGGCTTCATCCCAACCGACTCATACAGCTCCATCGCCCGCTTGACTGATGAGTTGGCCGTCTTCTCGCCGCCAACCACTTCAACCAGGGGTAGGAGGTAGACGGGATTGAACGGGTGGCCGACAATGAGCCGTTCCGGGTTCCGCAAATCTGCCTGCAGGACCGATGGCTTGAATCCCGATGTTGATGATGCAATCAAGGACTGGGTCGGTGCGTACTTCTCGATCTGTGCCAGGACGGACTGCTTGAGTTCCAGCCGCTCAGGCACATTCTCCTGGATGAAGTCGGCTCCAGCAACGGCCTCTTCGATGGACGAAACGACCGAGAGTGAGCCTTGCTTGTTGGTCGGCAACCGAAGCTTGTCCCAGGAGCGGGTGGCGTTGGCATGCACTTCGCCAAGGATTCGCTCAGCATCGGGTGATGGGTCAGAGACAACGACATCAAGTCCACTTAGGGCAAAGCGCGAGGCCCAGCCGCTACCGATCACACCACAACCAATGACTGCTATGCGGGTGATAGTCACTTCTTCAGGTCCAGCTTCTCGCGAACTGCTGCTGGTCCGAGCAGGTTGTAGTTCATGGCTTCCAGAATGATCACCGCTCGTTTGACCAGGTCTTCATTGGTGGCCAACTGCCCACGGCCGAGGTAGATGTTGTCTTCTAGCCCGACCCGGACGTTGCCTCCGGCCAGGGCGGCCGCAGCCACATAAGGAAGTTGCTGACGGCCGATGGAGAAGGCCGAGTAGGTCCAGCCGTCGGGGATGTTGTTGACAAAGGCCATGAGCGAGTTCAGGTCATTACCTGCTCCCCAGGGGACCCCCATGCAGAGCTGCACCATGACCGGGTCGTCAATCAGGCCTTGCTCAGCCATGGAACGGGCGAACATGAGATGGCCAAGGTCGAAGAGTTCCAGCTCCGGTCGTACGCCAAGTTCTTGGACCTGGCGAGCCATGGCCATCAAGGTCGAGGGTGAGTTGACCATGATGTAGTCGCCTTCGCCGAAGTTCATGGTGCCACAATCCAGGGTGCAAATCTCTGGTCTGAGTTCTCGAACATGGTCAAGTCGTTCGCTTGCCCCGACCATGTCGGTTCCAGCCGGGTCGACGGGGAAGGGTTGCTCGGCTGAGCCAAAGGTCAGGTCTCCACCCATACCGGCGGTCAGGTTGATGACCACATCAATGTCCGCTTCTCGGACTCGTTCTACTACCTCTTGGTAGTACTTGAGTTCTCGTGATGGCTCACCGGTGACGGGGTCCCGCACATGGATATGCACGATGGCCGCGCCTGCTTTGGCGGCAGCTATGCAGTCGTCGGCGATCTGTTCGGGAGTAATCGGAACCTTGTCCGACTTGTTCACGGTGTTGCCGCTTCCGGTTACCGCACAGGTGATGAAGATGCCATCTTCAGTCGTCGCTGGGTTCATGCGGCGACCGTACACCACAGGTCCATTCTCCGAACATTGCGTCGCCTCAGAACATGCTGAAGTATTCCTGATGTTCCCAATCGGTGACTGCGGCATTGAAGCGATCAAGCTCGAATCGTTTGATCTTCACCATGTAGTCCACGTATTCGTCGCCCAACACACTTCGGTAGAACTCACTCTGGTCCAGCTGGTCGACGGCGTCGCTCAGCATGGCTGGCAGCCGAGTCGAGTCATCGCTGTAGGGCTCATTGCTTGGGGCCGGGGGTTGCAGCTTTCGTTCGATTCCGTCCAGTCCAGACAAGATTTGGGAAGCCATGAAGAGGTAGGGGTTAGCGGCGGGCTCACCGACCCGGTTCTCAATTCGTGAAGCCGGGTCACCGACTCCGGACAAGATACGCAACATGGCACCACGGTTGTCACGTCCCCATGACAACCTGTCGGGCGCCAGGGTGTGGGGAGTGAAGCGCTTGTAGCCATTGATGGTTGGGGTAGAGAAGACACAGCTTGCAGCGGCATGGTCCAATAGTCCGGCGACATAGTGCTGACCGACGGTTGAAAGCAGCTGATCCTCGGTGTCGGGGGTGAAGGCGTTCTGACCGGAGTCGACATGGGTGATGGACTGATGGAGGTGCCAGCCGTTGGACATCATTTTCGGTAGCGCAGGGCGGCACATGAAGGTGGCGTGATAGCCATGACGGCGACAGATTTGGCGTACCGCTGTGCGGAACAAGACATAGTCATCGGCTGCTTCTAGTGCACCGGTCACGCCAAAGGTCAGCTCACATTGGGATGGGCCAAACTCGACCTCCATGGAACGAAGGGGCAGGCCAATGGCGATCAGGTGGCGGCGAAGAATGGTGTAGATCTCATCCAGTTCATCTAATACCGAATCGGTCAGATACTGATGACCAAGAGTGAGTGGCTTGACCGCGGGCGGCTGGCCAGGATGGCTCACATCGGAGAAGTCTCGACCATCTGGATCATCCAGCTTGAAGATCGACAGCTCGATCTCCAGACCACACCAGAAGTCATAGCCCGCGTCATGCAGCTTGGCGACTGCATTGCGCAGTATCTGGCGACTGTCGAACCGGTTGGGTTTGCCGTCTGGACCAACAAGATCACATAGAACGCCGGCGGTTCCTTCGGCCCAAGAAAGCGGTCGGAAGGTTGCAAGGTCGGGCATCATGACGACGTTGGCCGCACCGGAGAACTCATCCAGTCCAAGGCCAGCCCCGGATTGCCAGACCGGGAAGGCCGTTCGATGGGAGGTGTCCTTGAGCAGCAGTGACGAAGGCATGGTGCAGCCCTGCTCGACAATGGAGTCCAGTTCGGATGCCATGAGGGCCTTGCCTCGAAGCACACCGTGCTGGTCAGCAAAGCTGAAGCGAATGACCTCGATCTGGTGCTCATCGATCTGGGCCTTGACCTCGGCCAGGCTGGTCGTACGTTGTAGAGACTTTCGCTCGGAGTTCACTCGTTTACCCTAGTCATATGCCAGGCTGAGGAGTAGATGGCGCAACGATCAGATGGCCTCGGGCCCACATTCTCAGCCCTTCTGACCGCGACCTTTGCCAGCAATCTGGGTGATGGACTACGGCTGGCCGCCCTACCCATGCTGGCGACGACCCTGACCTCGTCGCCAGTACTGATCAGTGCCGTCACCGCCGCCCAGTTCCTGCCATGGATCTTTTTCGCCCCGTTTGGCGGTGTCATCGTTGATCGGTCTGACCGCAGGCGACTGATCATGATCACCCAGGCGTGGCGGTCTCTGGTGATGGCAGCGCTCGCAATTGCGATCCTTACCGACGTCGTCCACATCTGGCACATCTTCGTCGTCGCTTTTGTAATCACGGTTGGTGAAATCCTGGTTGATCCATCGGTTGTGGCGATCGTGCCAACAATCGTCGAACCGGCAAACCTTGACCGGGCAAATAGTCGGATCACCATGGTTGAAACCGTTACCAACGAGTTTGTCGGGGGGCCACTGGGGGCCGTCAGCTTTACCTTTATTCCGTGGCTTCCGTTTGTGTTCGATGCTCTCAGCTATCTGGGGTCCATCGCCCCATTCAGTCGGCTTCCGACAACTCGCCCGACACCAGTTGTCGAGGAGACGAAACGCTCGATCCGTACGGAAATGGGTGATGGACTGCGCTGGATCAAGGGGCATCCTTTCCTTCGCCCACTCACCCTGGGCATCGCCGTTTTTCATCTCGGAACGGCCGGTGCGTTCAGTCTTCTCATCTTGTTGGTCGCCGACGTGCTCGAAGCTCCAGCCATCTTCTTTGGCTTCGTATTGAGCGCGGCCGCTGTGGGCGCGACCGTGGCAAGCCTTATTGCTGCCCGACTTGCCGATCGGTTCTCTCGCCGAGCCGTGATCACCTCGGCGGCCACCGTTACTGCGATGAGTGTCACCGCCAGCGGACTCGTGAGCAACGAGTGGCAGCTCATTGTCGCTTGGATGTTCAATGGCTTTGGTGGCGGGCTGAGCCTGTCCATCGGGCGAGGCTTCATCCAACGTCACACCCCCAACGATCTGCTCGGCCGTACCGCCATCGCATCGCGAATGATGACTCGACCCTCATTCGTCGTCGGAGCTTTGTTGGCCGGAGTCATCGCCAGTTGGACGTCGGTTCGCTGGTCATTTGTCGTCGCTGGTTCATTTCACCTGCTGGGAGCGCTGTTGCTATGGCGCTCATTTGAACACGAACCAGATAGAGACCTGCCTGTGCCTTAGGACCAAGAAGCGGCGTCGCGTCGCTCTCGCTCCCACACCACCCAATCGTCTTGCCAGGTGCCGGGCTTGCCGAAGGCATCGATGGCTGGTGGCCCAGTGATCTTGGCCGAGTCTTCTTCGGAGAAACGAAGCGGGGCCTCTTCGCCGTTCTCCAGCGCCGCCATGCCCGTTTCGAACATGCGTCGGAATTGCACGATGGCGATGTCCAACTTGGACAGGTGCTCCTTAGTGCGATCCGCGATTAGTCCGAGCGATTCGACCGCCCACTGGTCATGCACATTGATGTCATAACCCATGCCGGTGTAGATCTCGGTGGCCTGTTGCACCGGGTCAAAGCCATAGTTGTTGGACTTGTTGAACTTGGAGATGTAACCCGGCATTTCCAGGTCAGCCATGCGCTGGTCTCGCATGGTCTTCTTGTCGACCGCATTACCGAAGCTGGTGAAGACGGCGTACCAGTAGCTGCTGGTGTCGTTGATGGGAACGTGCCATTGGGTGATGGCCATCTCGCGACTCATGGGAATGGTGATGGCGTTGGGGAAGACACAGTTGGTGACCCGGACATGGAGCTGGTCTTCGTTCAATTCGCGCAAGGTGGTGAGGCGGATGCCGAAGTCGGTTTTGTCGGTCTTGATGATGGGTCGGGTGTATTCGCGAAGGAGTTGGGTGATTGGCATGTCCGAGGATGCAGCCTTGTCTCGGAACTGCTTGCCGTATTGCTCGTCGGTGTCTTCATCTTGAAAGAAGCGGTGGAGGAACGAAGCGTGGCTGGGATCGATACCGACTTCCATGGCTTGCATCCAGTTGCAGTCCAGGTAGCCCTTGAAGGCAAAGGTGTGGGAGTCGGGGGCGGAGAAAGCATCGAGGGATGGGACTGGCGGTGGCTCACCTTCACCCATGTAGGCAAAGACGATGCCGTTTCGTTCGATGCATGGATAGGCCTTCTGGGAGACGTTGAGGTAGAACTTGGATCCGATTGGCTCGGCCCCCTGTTCGATGCATTGTCCGTTGGAGTCGAAAACCCAGCCGTGGAAGGTGCAAGTCAGGCCGCCGTTGTCCAAGCGACCGAAGCACAGGTCGGCGCCGCGATGAGCGCAGTAGCGATCCATGAGTCCGTATTCGCCCTTGTCGTCGCGGAAAAGGACGAGCTCTTCGCCCAGGAGGGTGACGGCAACAATGGGTCGTTCTTCGTCCAGTTCTTCGACCAGGGCGGCTGGTTGCCAATAGCTGCGAAGCAGGGCTCCACCGGGGGTTTGTGGGCCAACACGGGTGAGACGGACGTTCTGTTCTTCGGTTACCACGGCATTTCCTGTTCTTCGGTTTGCCCGCATCGTGGGCATACGTCTGTATAATGAAACTCTAGTTGGCGAGGACTGCTGGCGCCAGCAGCAGGGCCAGAGAGAGGAACCAGCGATGCAAACGCCGGTTCAAGCGGTTGAGCGAGCATTCAGAATCCTCGAGTGTTTTGCGTCCAGCTCGACCCCGCTCACCATTGACGACGTCGCTCAGCTGGCCCGCCTTCCTCGGGCCACGGCGTATCGACTGATTCACACCCTGGAATCGGACGGCTATCTGCTTCAGGACGAGAAATCCTTCCGACTGGGGAAGCGGGTCCTTGGATTGGGTTTCGCTCGTCTCAGCCGCCAGGGTTTCGCTCGCTCGGCCAAGGTGGTGCTGGATCAACTTGCAGTTGAGACTGGCCAAACTGTTGTGCTGGCCGAGCCATTCAGCAAGACGAAGATTTCCATCGTTGCGGTGGCCAGGTCCAGCGGCACCTTGTCGGTAGTGGTCGAGGTCGGACAGCAAGTTGGCACCAACGAGACAGTGCTCGCCAAGGCCGTTGAGTCGACATCAGGTGATCTCACGATTCGTGTCGGCAAGCAGATTCATGTTGGCAAGCGGATTCATGTGGGGAAGCATGGGGCCGAGGGTGCAGTGCAAGCTGTCACCGTTCCCGTGCTTAGCCAAGATGGTCAATCGATCGCCAGCCTGGCCATCGTCATGCCAGCCGGACGAATGGGCGATACGGAACTAGTCGAAGCATTCGGCGACACGCTCCAGCGAGCCGCCAGCCAGTTGGGCTATTGAGCGGACACCCGTGCCGGGTTCAGACTCTGGGCTCTGGGGGTAGTCCCATCGGTCCGCGACTTCCCAAGCCTGCTGAGTTTCAGTCGCACCCTGTCGCAACGTCGAGAGCCCGACAAATCTCCATCATCCGCGATCCACTGAGTAGCCCGATCCTCTCCACCAACACTGCGACCGACACCGATTCGACCGAATCCAGGTTCACGGCGCTTCGTCGTGGAATCGGATCTTCGCCTATTTCAAGCAAGACCTCGCTGGGCAGGCCTCGAATCGTCGTGGTGCAAGGTGCGATCAGGGCTCGTCTCAACAGGGGGATCGCTGCGTCTCGCGACAGGATCACCACCGGCCGTCTTCCAATGTCGGGTGGCTCACACCACCAGATCTCTCCCCGTCGCGGTCGTTCAATCATGTCGCCGCAGCAGCGTCTCGGAAGGACTCCAAGTCACCCCACTCATCGGGCTCATGCATTGGAAGCTTGCTGTACCCGGTTTTGTAAGCCTCATCAATCTCTGCGGCTCGATACTGGGAAAGCAAGGCCAGAAGGGCGCTGTCGATCAGCTCTGCATCAGTCGTGCCGGAGTGGGCTTTCCGCGCGCCGTCGAGCAGCTCTCGGTCAACCGTCGTACTGATGCGAGTCCGGGCCATGCCACAAGTATGGCATATTTGTGGCATGCCTACAAGCAGTGGGGGCCAAACAAGACCCAGAACGAACGCGAGGCCCGGCCCAACACAGGTCAGCCCGGCTGACGTAGGCTTTCGGAGTGGACTCTCAAACCCTGCTTGGCCAAATCGAGCCAGCGCCGGTGGCAGAGTTCTGGCGAAGGTTCCTGACCGACTCCGGTAGACCTCAATACTGTTCAGCCCGAGGCGTGGGCATTCGGTGACTCCGTTGAAGTGGCCAACGAGCTTCTTGCTCTCGTCCTGAATGGAAGAAAGCGAGCGACTGCCAGCTCGGTCGCTGAGTACCAAGCCGACGAGGAGTCGCTGCCCCAGGTTGGCGACCTCCAGATTGTCGTCGACGGGTCCGGACATCCACGGGTCGTTATCGAAAGCACCGATATTCGAATCGGCCCACTGTCTTCTGTTAGCGACGAGTTCGCCTACGACGAGGGGGAAGGTGACCGGTCACGGGAGTATTGCCTAAAGGTCCACACCAACTGCTTCCAACGCTCTCTTCCAGTCATCGGGGTCGACTTCACGCCCGACATGCAGACAGTCTTTGAACGCTTCGTCGTCGTCTACCAAGAAGCCTGAGTGATCCTTGGTGAGCTAGAGCCCACTGGCATCCAGCTCGTTCAACGCTAGCGAAATCGAGGCAGCTGCTTCAGTGGCTGGAGTAAGCATCTCAGCCACGAGGTGTTTCATAGTGAAGCCCGGCTGACCGGTCACGACCGACAGTGCACCGACGAGACCTCCATCAGCCGACACAATCGGTACACCAATGGATCGCAGCTGGGGATCAAACTCGCCTTCAACCTGCTGGTACCCGGCAATGTCACCAGCCAGAAGCACTCGCCCCAGCGACGTCACGGCCGCAGGCAAGCGAGAGCCAACCGTGGTCGATACCGAGAGCGGCCCGACAGCCGAAGCGGCGGCAATAACAATCACCTCGTCTCCATCCAAAACCCCTACCGCACTATGCAAGCTCGTAGCCATGGTCAGGTCATCCAGCACCCCTTGGGCCACCGACCCAAGCGGATCCGTTCGCAAGTACCCATCACCAAGTTTCAGAACATGCGGAGTCAGCTGGAACGATCCGCCATCCACAACCAGATACCCCAACCCGACCAGTGTGTGCAGAAGCCGGTGCGCGGTCCCCCGACTCAGGTCAGCGGCAACGGCAACGTCAGCCACACTCAGCTGTCGTTCTTCGGTATCGAAACATGCGAGCACATCGAGGGATCTCATGACTGAGGCAACAGGCTTACTCATCTGACTCTTTCCGACTCTGGGACCTGAAATGCATTCCGGTAGGCCATTGGTGTCGTTGAAAGCTCTGACCGAAAGTGTCGGCGCAGGGAGGGGGCTGAGCCCAGGCCTGATCGGGCCGCGACCACATCTACCGATAGCACCGTTGTCTCCAACAACAACCGGGCCCGTAGAAGTCGTTGGGAGTTCAGCCACTTACCCGGGCTCACACCCAACTCCTCAGCGAAGGCTCGTTCTAGTGATCGTCGGCTCATGCCTACCTGGCCAGCTAGATCACCGACCGTTCGAAGGGACCCGAGATTCTCTATTGCATGCTCCAAGATGACAGCCAACGACCGATCCATTCCCGGCTCGGACTCACCGTATTGCCCCCGATTCATTCCGACTTCCGGTGGAACGAACTGCGTCTGGCTACCTTGACGGTGGGGCGGGGTCACCATGGAGCGGGCAATCTTGGTTGCCACCTTCGCCCCATGGGATTGACGAACCAGATGGAGGCAACAATCCAAGGCAGCCGCGCTCCCCGCCGAGGTCACGACGTCACCATGGTCAACATACAGCGCGTCATTTTTGTAAGAGACCGCGGGGAATCGGGCAGAGAATCGTTCCCGATGAGCCCAGTGAGTCACCGCTTCTCGCCCATCCAAGAGACCAGCTTCGGCCACAGCAAAGGCACCAAGACAAAGGCCAACCACAATTGCGCCCCGATCACCAGCGTCTCGGAGACACTGAAGGATCTCGCTGCAACCCGACTGTTCTATCGCCGGCCAGGTTGGGACGATCACGAGACCAGCCTCTCGGACCGCTTCCAGCGGCTGCAAACCGCCAAGCAGAATCCCCGCAGTCGATTGGGTTGCCCGGCTCGGCTCTGGCGAAGCGACAATCAGCTGAAACGGTGGCTGTGTCGAACTCTCGTCTTGGTTATCAACTGCTCGTCCTTCGCGCCCTGCGCCCCAAACACCAATAGGGGTAGCAACCTCGAACAGGCTTGCTTCCGGTGGAACAAGGACGGCGATGACTTGGCGCATTCTGATCGAACATAGTCGCATGCGACACTGGCAGGAAAGCCAGTGCCCATTAATACTGCCACTATGAACAACTCGACCTCAGCAAACATGACCCAGAGTCCCAAGACTCTCCGCCAGATGGCCGGTGCACCGACCACTCCCCCACCCCTGGACCAGTGTGCGCTCATCATCATCGATGCCCAGCAGGAATATCTGGACGGCCAAATCGTGCTTCCCCACATCGATCAAGCATTAGGCAAGATCGAGGAGCTCCTGGCTGCAGCCCGATCACTTGGCCGACCAGTCATCCATATTGCCCACATCGGTGCCAGCCGTGGCTTGTTCGATCCGGACGGTGGCGGGCGAATCATCGAACAGGTTGAACCCAACGATGGGGAAGTCGTCGTTACCAAGACCTTGCCAAACTCCTTTGCCAACACCACCTTGCGAGACGAGGTAGCCAAGCTCGATGACCCTCACCTCATCTTGTGTGGATTCATGACCCACATGTGCATCAGCTCCAGCGCCCGCGCTGCCCTCGACCTCGGCCTGAGCACAACCGTGATTAGTGACGCATCAGGCACCCGCTCACTACCGGCAGCCGATGGCGGCACCGAAGCACTCTCTCACCAGGCGCTTCACCAAGCCTCGCTGGCTGCCCTCGCCGACCGCTTCAGCTTTGTGGCAACAACGGCTCAGGTAGTTCCAGGATCCTGACCGTGCCTGCCTGACCATCAACCTCAATCAAGGCTCCATCAGGAATGGTCGACGCCGCCAAGGCAATGCCAACCACACAAGGAATGCCGAGCTCGCGCGACACGATCATCGAGTGACTTAGCGCAGCCCCAACCTCAACCACAACCGCTTCAGCCGACAAAAACAATGGCGTCCAGGACGGATCGGTAAGAGGGGCAACCAGGATGTCTCCCGGTTGCATGGCCGACGGGTCACTGGGGTCGGTCAAGACCCTGGCCCGACCCTGGGCTAAACCGGGTGAGCCTGCAGCGCCAACGAGGACCTGGCCAACTTCAACCGTGCCACGATCGGCAGAGCGAGACACCCACTCTGACACCGCTGGCTGCACCCCAGAGAAAGCGAACGGCGGCTCGTGATCACACAAGGTCTGGTACAGCTGCCGACGGGACTCGATCTGTTCCACCATCGAAACCGGATCCACCAAATACTGCTCAAATTCCACCCGGGTCAGCAACATCGGACCAACAGTGTCCTGCGCTCCCCCGTTCTCAGCCGCTCGGCGGAACAGTTCAAGAACCGCGTGACGGGCAGGCTGAACGGCGCGGATGACCTCATCCTTCGAGGCTTCGCGAGCCCGCGACCACAAGACCGTATTGGCAATGGCTGCATCCAGGCGCCTCCTCTGCCAACCCATTCGAGCGTGGGCATCAGCCACAGCGGCTTCACGTTTGAGCCGGGCTTGTTGTTGCTGGACCTTCGGCGAGCGAGCCTGGTCCGCACCTCGCAGCAGATCAATGGCCGCTAGAGCAATCTCCGGATAGGCGGCCCAGTCCTTGCCAGCGACACTGAACTCGTTCGGACCACGATGGCCGTACTCCTTCAAGAAATCAGCAAACTCCTGGTCGAACTCGGTTTCCGGTGTTTCATTGGCCAGGCGCCACATCTCTTGTGCGGGACCAGCAGATCGAACCTCGCCGATTCCCGTGGTCAACACCAGAGCCAGGTTCGGGTCACCAAATCTGGCCTGACAAAGATCAGTGAGTTGACCAGACGCAATCATGGCCTTGGTCGAAATGGTCACATGGGATCGAATGAAGTAGGCCCAGTTGTCGACCATGGCCTGTTTCACGTAAGACCAGAGCTGGTCAGTCGGGGCATCGAGTCCGGGTCCAGCCGCGATCTGCGCATCAGCCCGTTGCTTCATCTCAACCAGCAAGGGAACGTCCTTTGCCAGCATGGTGGCCAGCGCGCTACGAACAAGACGGGCCGTTGCGGCCAGGTTGCGGTCACCGGGTCGAGGAACATAGGGCGGCACGTCGCTCTCGCCCAGGAACTGCTGATCAATGAGATCAACGGCAACACCAGGTGTTCGTACACCTAGCAGGCGCATGATGCTGGCGTTGAAATAGGCATAACCACCGAAGACCCCAATAAAGGTCATGTCCTCACCCGGATCAAAGTCCGATTCGGTTACGAAACCGATCTGTTGCGCCCCCTCCCTCCAGCCGAGCTCGCTGGGAGGACCAGCCAGATCCCATTCCAGTGGCAACACGACGTCGGGATAGACCTCGCCGATATTGCCGCGGGTATAGACGGGCCAGCGACCGCTTGGCTCATTGTCCGCCGGCCATGTCCGCTCGTTGCTCATCGTTCCCCCGTTTTTCAGCGCCCGCCGCCACCCTGGCTCCAACCACCTTAGGCAGATTCGTCAGTCAAGTATTCGACCTCGGCCTATGGTCACCCCATGACAGATTCGAACGCGCTTCACCCCAACGCGGTCGCCGTGGCCAAGGCAGCGTCCGAGCAGGGCATCGTCATCAAGATCGTGGAGTACCTCGACGGCACCCGCACCGCCCAAGACGCCGCCGATGCGATCGGCTGCCAGGTCGACCAGATCGTCAAATCCATGATTTTCGAAGCAGACGGAGACCTGGTTCTGGCCCTCACCTCTGGATCAAACCAGGTCGACGCCCACCGCCTCGCCGAACTGGCTGGAGCCAAAACTTGTGGACGAGCCAATCCCGACCAGGTTCGAGCAACAACCGGGTACGCCATCGGCGGAGTGCCCCCATTTGGCCACCAGGAACCAGTCCGGACCTGGATCGACCCTCACTTGATGAAATTCGATCGGGTGTGGGCGGCAGCAGGAACCCCACGCCACGTCTTTCCAATTGAACCCCGAGACCTAGTTCGGCTCACCAATGCCGCCGTCCGAGACTTCACCGACAACCCGCAAGTCGGAGTTGGCCCGCACCCCGAGCCCTGGCCCGAAGGTGCCCACTTCGACCCAGACCTACTGAAGAACGGTGACCGACGCAATGTGACCGACGCGTACCGCTACTGGACCCTTGAAGCCATCGTTGCTGACCTTGACCAGCGAAGGCATAGTTTCCATGTCGCCATCGAGAACTGGCAGCACGACTTCAATATCGGCACTGTGGTCCGCAACGCCAACGCCTTCATGGCGGCAGAGATTCACATCGTTGGCAAGAAGCGCTGGAACCGCCGAGGCGCCATGGTCACCGACCGCTATCAGCATGTCCGCCACCACCCCGACATCGAATCATTCCAAGCCTGGGCCGCCGCCGAGGGGCTCCCACTGATCGGTATCGACAATCTGCCGGGCTCGACGCCGTTAGAGACCGATCCCCTGCCCAAGTCCTGTGTGCTGGTATTTGGTCAAGAGGGACCCGGGCTCAGCGAAGATATGAGGCCAGTCTTGGACCAGTGCCGCTCCATCGCCCAATTCGGTTCAACCCGATCCATCAATGCTGGAGTTGCTGCCGGTATCGCCATGCACGGCTGGATCCAGACCCACGCACTCAACGAGGCTACGTCGAACAAGGTTGGCTAGCTGCCCGAAGCCACCGAGCCACTGGCGGCCATCCGTTTTCTCAACAGACGCCACAGCATTTCCAACACAACAACCGCGGCCAACACGGCGAACAGTACGGCTGCATAATTCATGATGCGGCCAAACAGAGCAGTCCGCTCGACCACCAATTCGACCGTGAGTTCGTGAACAAATGCGCTGGCTGCTCGGCCAGGTGCCAAACCCGACTCCGCCGCTTCGGATGCTCGGCTGGCGGCATCTGAATAGTCCTCACCAACACTGGTAAACACCTGACCCTCAGCATCAACCAGAAGAACCGCATCAATATCTTCACCCGCTTGACGAACCCGTAGCGCGAAAGCCTTGGCGCTTGGCTGCGGATCGTCGGGCACAACAACAACGAAGTTCAAGCCAGCTGCGGTTGCTGAAGCCATTGCTCGGTCAAAGGATGAAGGATCAACATCTTGACGGGACGGGGCAATGTAGATGCCACTACCGGTCGACGCTTCGATGACCTCGGTTGGGGTCTCGGCCGATGCGGCTAGGCCGAACATGGTCTGTCCTGGGCCCGCAGCCCCGAGGCTGAGCGCGGCGAAGAGGCCAACAACGAGGGCAACCAGCCGAGCGAGAGATTGAGGTAGCGTGCGATTCACTCCGGAGAGTGTGGCACGACTGGACCGGAAAGCGGCGCCAGTGTTACTTGAGGATCCAGTCCCGTGACTTGTCGTGATCGATATCGGCTTCGAAGAAGCGTTCGAAGGCCGAACCACTCTCATCTACCTCACCATCAAAGTCGTACTCCTCCGTCACCGCAGACGGAGGGCTTTCAACTACCGATGACTCTGGATGGGCGACAAATTCACGACGCCGCTCATTGAGCTCATTGCTCAGACCTTCGACTTCTGTGTGAAGAGACTGACGCTGACCCATGAGCGTCTCGATCTCGGAACGCACAATGTGCAAGGAGTTCTCTAGATCAGAACCAATGCTTCGAAGCTCGTTCTGACGCTGAGTCAGCATGCTCTGTTCGAGCTCAAGTTCTCGACGATGAGCAGCGACTGTTCCTTGTTCAGCTACCAGACCATCTCGCTCCGCCATCAGAACATCACGTTCGACGTGGAGTGCATCTCGCTCAGACTTCAACTGATCACGGGTCTGGGAAAGGCCTTGGACCTCTGACTTCAGGGCATTGCCCCGATCATCATGGGTCTTCTTCTGGATCAGAAGGAGGGAAACCTCGGACTGGAGAGCGTCCCGCTCAGAGCGAAGAGCCTCAATCCGAGTTGTTGCATCATCTGACTCATTCCGAAGAATGTCCAGGGTCGCAGTAATAGCCACCGCTTCGGGTGTCGATTTCTGCAGTCGAGCGAGGTCTTCCAGCTGCTTGAACGCGGCAAGACGGGGCGCAGTCGCCGCAAAGGCTTCTTCATATTCGGCCAGCCGTCGACGCAACGCCTCGACTTCTGTTCCAGTTTGCTCAGTTGACAACTCTGCCTCCTGCTCGGTCCCTTTCTATTCGGCAGGCAGAACCGAAAATGAAGCATCGGAGTGAGTTGTGCAGAAGCAGTGAACTAGTGAGTGAACTAGTGGCCAAACATCATCAGCCATTGTTCCAAGGATTCTGGCTTGTAGACCACGTTGGCTTGGCGGGTTTCGCCCATCTTCTTCCACGGTTCAGGCGAGTACTGGTGCCCCGGGAAGAGGATTGTTTCATCGGGAACCTTGGCGAGGCGGTCATGCAATGAGCGATAGAGCTCTTCTGGGTCGCCACCAGGAAGATCGGTTCGGCCGCAACCGTCGAGAAAGAGGGTGTCACCAGAAACCAGACAGCCACGGACCAGGAAACACTGGCTTCCTGGCGTGTGTCCGGGAGTGTGGATAAGTTCGATATCAACTTCTCCAACCGAAACAATGTCACCTGAAGTGTGCTTGACAAAGTGATCATCGCTGACCCCGGTCACCTTGGTCACCAGCTCAGCTTCGGCTGATTGCAGATGGATGGGAACATCAGTCCGGTCCAGCAATTGAGAGATCCCGTTGAGATCAAAACCCATCATGGAACCACCAACGTGATCCGCGTGGTAATGGGTAGCCAGCACACCAACCAGGCGCATGTCATCGGCCTCGACGATGTCAACCAGGCCGTCGGTGTCATAGGCGGGGTCAACAACAACCGCTTCTCCGGTCTCCTTGTCACCAATGAGATAGCTGAAGTTGACCATCTGCTTGGCTATCTGATCTGAGGTGGCGAAGTCTCGACCAGCGAGGAGCTGGCGGAAGTAGAGGCGGTCTGGGTCTATGTTCGAATCAGGGGCTGACGGTGTCGACATGATCAAGAAGGCTAGGCCACCCGCGGGGCCTAGGCTGAACCAGTGACTACGAAGACCCCCACAATCGGATTCCTTGGACCAGTTGGGACCTTTACCGAAGAGGCCTTGCGCAGCCAGAAAGATCTGCTGGATGCCGAGCTGATCCCGATGAGAACCTTCGTTGATGTGCTCACCGCAACCCAGAACCGAACAGTCGATCTGGGCTTTGTTGCCATCGAGAACGCCATTGAAGGTGTTGTCAACGTCACTCTCGACACCCTGGCCTTCGACACCGATCTACGTATCCAGCGCGAGGTTGTACTGGACATCAAGATGAACCTGATGGCCCCTCCGGGAACCTCCTTGGCCGACATTCATACGGTTCAGTCTCATCCAGTGGCTAACGCCCAATGCCGCCACTTCTTGCGCAAGCATCTGGCCGAGGCCGATGTCCTGCCTGCCAACTCCACATCGGAAGGAGCGAGACTGGCCAGTGAAGGGGTTGGAATCGCTGCCCTTGGTCCTGCATCTGCGGGAAAGCTCTACGGGCTGGAGACCATCACCGAGGACGTGGCCGACCTTAAGGGCAACCAAACCCGGTTCTTGCTGGTCGCTCCTGAAGGAATCCCAGCCAAGACCGGTCACGACAAGTCAACGGTGGTTCTCGCTCAGCACGAAAACAAGCCGGGTTCACTGGTCGCCATCCTTCATGAGTTTGCGGCCCGCAATATCGATCTGACCAAGCTGACCTCGCGGCCTTCGCGGCCTGCTGCTGGCGGGAATCACACCGCCCTTGGGCAGTACACCTTCATCATCGATATTGACGGCCATGTTGATGATGACGTGGTGGCTAACTGCTTGATCAATGTGCAAGCCAAACACGCCGATGTCAAGTTCCTCGGTAGTTACCCGGCGGCGGGCAACGGCTCGAACGAGAAGCTCTTCGCCGCCACTGAGGCATGGAGTGACGCAACGACCTGGATGCAAGGGTTGCGGAGCCAGATCAACCCGGCATGACGGTGACACCCTCCCCGCCCGACGAGTCAGCAGCACCCCTGCCAACAAGCGAACTAGTCGATCTGCATTGCTCGGCCCAAACCGCTGCCCTGGGTGAACCTCCGGGCGGAACGGCGGGCAATGCTAACCGGGTGGTGCTGGTACAGCTGGCTTTGCCCTGGCCAGCCAAGATCGATCGTCACCCAATGCTGGCCGGGCTGCAACCTCCGAAGAACGGGTCGGGCAAGGTGCAGGTATTGGGAATCACCACTGGCGACTCTGGCCAAGCCAGTCAGTGTGGACACATCATCTGTTACTCCCGAATCGGTGAGCTGTCATCGACCGGCACCACTGCCTTCGCTGGCTATGAGCGACGGGAACTTGTTGTCGATCCCGAGCAACTGCTGTCCTCGCTCCAAGCCATCGTCGATGGTGACCTGACAGCCATGAATCTGGCTAACGACAGTGTTAATTCCGACAGTGTGGTCGACGTCCTGGTTTGCACCCATGGCAGCCGAGACCGGTGCTGTGGCCAATCGGGAACACTCTTGTTTCTGGAGTTAGAAGACGCCCTATCCAGCGGCGACATCTCATCATCAGTCAGGATCTGGCGAACCAGTCACATCGGTGGGCATCGTTTCGCCCCGACCGTCTTGACCCTGCCCGATGGCTTGGCCTGGTCGAACCTGACCGCAGAGTCCCTCATCGGCATTCTTGACCGATCGCTTCCACCAGCTGAAGCACACCAGCATCTGCGAGGCCCTATTGGATTCTCTGATCGGCCGGTTCAGATCGTCGATGGATTGGGGCTGATCAATGCTGGCTGGTCCTGGTTCGATGAGCCGAGAACCGCCTTGCTCACCAGCGAATCAGATGCCACAGAATCCGAGAAGACAGAATCTGACAAGTCGATAGTGGTCACCATCACTTCGGCTCTCGGGGAAATCGAAGCCGAGCTGCATACTGACGGCGAGATCCCCGTACCTCCATGTGGGGAGACACTGGAGTATTCGAAGAAGGCTGTTGTGCAATGGGCAGTCGTCGAATCGCGCTATCGACCGGCCCTGACCGCTCCGTGAAGGGTCCGCGTCGGGCGGGACTGCTTCACGCCTCTGTGGTTCTGGGAATCGGCCTCACGCTCGTTGGGCTCTTCGTCATCGCGGTTCTCCGGCTCCTCAACCCGACCTCGTCCTTCATCGCTACCGGACTGATCGGAATCACCCCTCTAGCCTTCCTCGGCACGCCGTTGGTACTTGGCTATGGAGTGGCCAAGAGACATCGGTGGCTCAGCGTCACCGGTCTGGTGCTGTTGTTGCTCTTTGGCTACTGGGCCTCTGCTGATATTCGATTCGGACCCGGACAGGGCGAGAAGCCCGAGGGTGCGATCCGAGTTGCTACCGCCAACATCTCCATGTTTAACTCCAATGCCGCATTGGCGGTTGTCGAATTGACGAGGAGTCAGCCCGACCTGATCCTGCTGCAAGAACTCACCCCAGAGGCTTGGGGCACGATCGAGCAGCTGACCGAGCTGGAGGAATACCCCTACCGCCGTGCAAACCCCCAAGGCAATCCTGACGGCACCGCCATCGTGTCCCAACTTCCGTTCTCCGCTGAAGGAACTCTCCGTCTCGGAGTCACACCCGTCACCTGGGTCGACATCACTATCGGTGCGCAATCAGTCAAAGTCATCAACGTGCACATGGCGGCGCCAGTGAGTCAGAAGCTGATCGACCGCGGAGAGACCCAGTATGCGGAGCTAGTGGCAGTAGTAGAGGACTCATCAATCCCCCTGATCATCGTCGGCGACCTCAACTCGACAGTGCAGAATCGTCGTCTGCAAGGCCTCATGAACCAGGGTCTCGCCGATGCACACCAGCACGCGGGTCGTGGATTCGGGGCGACATGGGGTCAGCCCCGTCTTTCGTTGTTTCCAGCAATGCTGCGAATCGACCATGTCTTGATGACCGAAGAGATTGAGGCCGTGCACTCTTGGACCGAGCCGTTGAGCGGGAGTGACCATCGAATGCTGATCGTCGATCTCGTTGCAACCATCGACTAGCGCCCCACTCATCACGATCATGCCCGAACGACCGGATCCACTAGCGCCTTCGACCGTGCGATGAAGGCACTTCCCAATCAGTTCCTGTCGACCAAACCGGAGACCGCCCATGAAGAACTATTTCGATATTGCCTTCACTCCTGGAGTAGAAGAGATCCAGAAGAGCAAGGGGTCACGCCAGCTCTATGACCAGCCACTACCTTCTGAAATCCAAGAACTTGACCCCGATGAAATCGCGCTCATCAATACTCGCGACAGCTTCTATATGTCAACAATCAGTTCATCTGGTTGGCCCTACGTGCAGCACCGGGGTGGCCCTACCGGCTTCGTCAAGATCCTCGGGCCCAACACCATCGGCTGGCTGGAGCGGCCCGGCAATCGTCAATACATCGGAACCGGAAACATCACCGAGAACAATCGAGTCTCCATCATCATGGTCGACTACCCCCAACGCGTCCGGCTCAAACTGTTTGGCCACGCCAGCTATCACCCGACGCCCGACCAAGCGCTACTGGAGCAACTCGGCAATGAGCCGATTCGAGATGATGGAGCCATCACCATTGAGGTCGTTGCCTCCCAATGGAACTGCCCCAAGCACATCACTCCTCGGTTCACCCTTGATCAACTGAAAGTGATCACTGAGGACTAGGACGGACCAGCCCTAATCTTCAGTTCGCCATCGCTTCAATATCCCAGCCTTCGGAGGGCTTCCGGTGAGTTGGAGATGTGAAGAAGGAGAGCCGACAGCGGTGATCCGGAGGAAAGCTGACTGACCCAATAGTTCAGTTCGCTTTCGCTGGGCGAACGATTGAACGCACCTTGATACATGGCGGTGACAACACTCGCATCGGTTCCATCATGGCGAGCGGCGAACTCGGCCGAATCCAGCATCTGCTGGGCCACCCATGAGAGCGATCGTCCGTCCTGCATCTCGGCCACGAAGTAGCAGAAGCCTCCGGAGTCGGCTGGCCGATCAAGCGCGGTTTCATAGAGACGAGACAGCCCCGTCCACGATGCCTCGTTCACCGGCAGCGAAGCGGTTGTGTTCACATGTTCGGGAGAGTCGCTGAAGGCCAGCAAGACTTCGGCTCGGGTCAAGTCGCCCGAGGTAAGTCGGTCGGTCCAATAGGTCAAGCCCTCAGAATCGGAGGGACGCCCAAGAACATTGCCGTAGAGGATCTCGACGAAGGCTGCTTCATCGGGGCTGGCATAGGTGGACCGAAACTCGGCCGATTGAACAAAGAGATTGGCAACCGAAATGATGGGCAAACCGCTCGCTCGCTGATTCAGCCAATAGCCGAGACCAGGGGCATCGGCGACGCGGCCAAAAGCGGCGAGATACAAGCGATCCACCTGGTCAACCATCGCTCCCGACTCGGGAATAGTAACGGGGTGAGGCAACAAGCGAGCTTGGGCCACATGGCCGACGGAAGTACCGAAGGCACCAGAAAACACCCGCACTCCGCCGCTCGAGTCGAGCAGCATCTGGACCGGCGGAGATGTGGAGTCTGGACTGTTGAGGTCGACCTGCCTGACTGTGAAACGCCCTTGGTCGAGTGCGGCGAAGTCCGGGAACCGGTAGAGCGTTCCGATTGGCCCGACCTCCGAGCTGCGATCAACGGACAGAACCACGATCTCACCCGATGGCAAGGTAATCGCGGCCTCCACCCGGCCGTGGAGCTGATCATGGTTTGTTCCAATCCTCACCGGTGACGAACGACCGGTTGAGCCATCAAGAGCGATTGAGGTCAAGGATCCCGCTGCGTGGTTGTCCGGGGCTTGGTTCCAGTACCAGATTCCTTGGCCGTCGCGACCCAAAGCGGGTGACGAAATGCCGACCACCGATGCCAATCCACCAATACTCTGAGGTTGCACACGAGTATCCATCTCCCCTTCCTCATCCATGGCCTCTGGAGGAAAGACAGTCAGGAGTGTTCGCCCATCATGGCCGCTGTGTACTCCGACGATGTGACCAAGCCGGATCTCCATTGGCGCAGCCTCCTGGACACGCCCGTGGTGATCGACGACAAGGTGAGTCAGGAGGGACGATCCATAGTCATACGAGAAGACATCAGTTCGCTGAGACCCGACCACTCCAGCGAGTATCTTGTCGCGCGATGTGAGATCGCTACCCAGGCTGAGGACTCCGCCGCTTCCGAACTGGTGGTCCAGCTCTCCCGAACCCGTGAGCCGGAGTACCAACGTTTCGTTGCCACCTTGAAACTCTTGCGCAAGAACAACAGCCTTGCCTCCAACTACAGCCAACGAAACCACACCTGCAGTAACCGGGAGATGGGCGAATCCATCATCTCCATAGGTCCGGTCCATCCGACCGTCGCCTCCGAACCGAATAATGCTGAGCCGGTGCTGACCCTGTGGGTGTTCTGGATCCGGCAAGACCAGCTCACTGAATGAGGCGTAGGTCAACCCATCTTGACCAATACTGGGGTGGACAACAGTGGCCAAGAAATTGAAACCATGGTCAACTCGATTGGCGACGGAGCCGCCGAATCGGGGATCGAAGTCGCAGCGTGCCAGCTCAGCTTGTGGTTCAGATCTCGCCTCTACCGGAGACACATGAAACGCTGCGGCGAGGCCGAGCACGGCCAGAGGTAGCAGGAGGGTCCGGAATAGTTGAGTAGGAAAAACAGAAGAAGGCCGCATGCTCGAAGTGTGGCACAACCGACACGCCCACTTGTGTTACCTACTACTGAGCGTCACCAGGTTCGGAGATCACATGGATGAGAGGCAAAGTCAATTGCCGTTTTGCCCGAACGGCAAGGTCTGATCGCAACCAACGAGACTGTCCCACCGGCAAGGTCGACAAGATCACGCCCTCAGTTTCATCGGCCTTGATAGCTGACTCGATGGCGACCAAAGCGTCACCATCGGTGACATCACCGGATGCTCGAGCACCCAGTCCGTCGATCAGTTCCAACTGCAACTCAAGCCGATCGCGAACGTCACTCAGGCTGTCGTTCTGGTGCATGGGAACAATGACATGGAACCGGGTCGGACCGGGCTCGGCGATTCGTTCGGAAATGGCAGCACTCAGCTCTGCGCTGCCCAAGGTCTTGTTGCCAACCACGATGTAGCGGCGACCATCAGCCCCGGGACGCTGCAGGACCGGAGCCAGCCAACCGGTCTCCAAGCGTTCCAACGCAAACTCTTGACCGCGCGCTCGCAAGATGTCGGTGCGGGTGCAGATCCCCATCAGGATGTTCTCTTCATTGATCACCGGCAAGTGGCTGACGTCTTCATCGACCATCAGCTTGAGGGCATCAACCAGGCGAGCATCCGGCGTCGTGGTCACCACGTCCGAGGTCATGACCGAAGTGAGGTCCTCGTCCTCATCCACGTGTACTGCCAACAAGTTGCGCTTGGAAACCATGCCAATGCAATGGCCCTCGTCATCCACCAATGGATACGCACCTCGCCCACCACGGGCGATGCGCTCAGCAACTTCTGCAACCTTTGTTTCCGGCGAGAAGGTGTCGACCACCCGATTCATCACGTCCGACACCGGAGTCGTTCGCAGCGAGTCGACGGTGAGTTCTCCACCAACCCGTACACCACGGCGTGCAAGCTTCTCGGTGTAGAGGCTGTGCTCGGACAGGGCCGTCGCTACCAAGGCGGCCAACACCGTTGCCATCATCAGGGGAAGTAGCACATTGAAGTCTCGAGTGAGTTCGAACACAAAGACAATGGCGGTGAATGGGGCCCGAGTAGCGGCACCAAAGACCGCGGCCATGGCCACCACGGCGTAGACCCCAGAGTTGACTTCGAAGCCAGGCAAGACTTCGTTTGCTACCGCAGCGAACAGGCCACCAAAGGTTGCCCCCATCAGCAAGACAGGCGCCAGAGTTCCACCGGACGTACCCGAGCCGAGGGCAATCCACCACGACACCATCTTGGCCACCAACAAGATGGCCAGGGTGGCGAGGGCCAGCTCGCCAGCAAGCACCGCCTCCACCACATGAGTGCCAACACCCAAGGTGCGGGGAACAAGAAGACCGATCGTGGCGAAGCCGAGGGCGCCAACCGCCGGCTGCCAGAATTCCGGCAGGCTCCATTCTCGGAAGAATCGTTCGGAGGCAAAGAGCCCTTCCTGGATCAGGATGGCAACCAGGCCACAGGCCAGACCAAGAATTGCGTAGAGCGGGACATTGCTAAGCCCGGCGTAGTCATGCACGGGTACCCGAAAGAGCGGCCCATTCTCGAAGATGGCGGTGTGCACACCACCAGCAATGCTGGATGCCACCACCAGCGGGATGAGCGAACGCATCGAGAACTCAAAGAGCAGTAGTTCGATGGCCAACAAGACCGCGGCAAGAGGAGCGCCGAAGATGGCGGCCATGCCTGCCGCAGCACCCGAGGCCAGCAGAATCTTTCGTTCAGACGGCGACACGGGGACGATCTGGCCGACCATGGATCCAATGGCGCCACCGGTCACAATGATTGGGCCTTCCGCTCCGAAAGGTGCACCGGTTCCAATGGCAATGGCAGCCGAAACTGGTTTGGCCACTGCTGCCCGAGGCTGGACCCGGCTTTGGCGGCGCAGCACGGCTTCCATTGCTTCGGGAATGCCGTGTCCCTTGATGATGGGCGCCCATCGTGCGATTCCGGCAATGACGATGGCGCCGAGCACGGCGATGATTGGCAGGCGAGGTGAGGCCTGAACATGGGACAGGTCGGGGATCTCGCCCCAACCGACCTTGCCGAAGAAAGCCAGGTTCGTGAACAGGCTGATGAGACGGACCAGGAGGTAAGCGGCGCCGCCGGACAAGATGCCGATTCCCGCGCTCAGCACGACGAGCAAGAGCAGTCGTTTGGAATCAGTTACTGATGGGCGAGAGGCCACTAGCTATGGTCCTCAAGGCAATAGGAAGGCGGGCATGACGGCAGGTTCATCAGCGTCAAGGATGCCACGGGCCGCTAGATTCTGCTCGCTGTGTCCGTCATCCCACTCCTACTTAATGTCCTTGGCCCCGTTGTCGCCATCATTGCGGTGGGCGCACTGGCTGGACGCCGCCTGGGAATCGAAATCCAGTCCTTGTCACGGCTGGCCTACTGGGTCCTCGGCCCAGCCTTCGTCTTTGATCTATTTGCCAGTACGGACCTAGCTGGCAGCATCGCCTTCCGGCTGATTGCCGCCGGTATTGCCGGCTCGCTGGCCGCCGGAATCTTCACCCTGAGCACCAACCGATTCTCCAGCTCAACGCCGTCAGAGAAGGCCGCTGACTTGATGACTTCGGTCTATGGCAATGTCGGCAACACGGGTCTGGCTGTCTCGGTCTTTGCTCTCGGGGAGGACATTCTCCCGGCCGCTGGTGTTCTCATGGTCACCATCAATGTGATTGGCATGTCGACCGGCGTCGGCTTGGCCGCATCCCAAACTGTTGGAGTGTCGACCGCGTTGAAACGGGCCTTGCTGGCTCCAATGACCGTGGCCGCTGCTGTCGCTGTTCCGATCAACCTTGCGTCCTTGACCGTTCCTACCCTGGCCGACCGAAGTATTGGGCTGCTCGCCGGAGCACTCATCCCCGTCATGTTGTTCACCCTGGGCATGCAGCTCACCGAAGCCGGTGGCTGGTCACCAACACCAGGCCTCACCGCCAGTGCGGTCGCCAAGCTTGTTGTTGCCCCAATAGGGGCCGTTGCCGTCGGCTCTGCCCTCGGACTGACCGGTGACAACCTCGGGGTGGTGGCCATCCAATCGGCAATGCCACCAGCGGTATTCTGCCTCATTGTGGCTCGCGAGCACGGCCTCGAACCGGCACGGGTCACCGCCAACGTGGTGGCGTTGACCTTACTGTCGCTATTGACCCTGCCCGTCGTCCTGATCTTGTTCGCTTCCTAACCAGGTGAGCTTTCTCTCTGGGTGACCGTCTCCCTGGATGACCGTCTCTCCGGATGCCCGTGTTGTGATTGGCGATCTAGTGGATGACTTCGCGGTCTGGCAGGATGCGCAGGATCACTCGTTCGGACTGGACCTTGGCCGCATAGTCCGCACCCGTGTACTTCTGTGAGAGTAGGTCGATGCTGGTGCGGGCCTCGTCACCACCGACCGTTTCCACCACTCGTCCTCGAACCTCTACATAGGAATAGGGGCTAGCAGCATCGATCACGGTCACCGTCACCCGAGGGTCGGCTTCGATATTGCGAAACTTGGCCCGGTGAATCTCGGTGTTGATCAACACGTGCTCGTCGTCACACCCAACCCACATCACCTGCGTCTGTGGCGTACCATCAGCGAACAATGTGGTTAGCACCGCAAAGTTCGGGCCTTCACAAAGGTTGCGTGTTTTCTCGTGAAGCATGGCTTCTCCTTTTGGGAATGACTCGAACCTACACCAGAGAGAACACAGTTTGTGCCCAATAGACACCACAGTTCAAGGGTCTCCGGCCCAACAAGCCGACTCCTGGGGAGTCGATAGTTAGCTATGGGCCAACCCCACTTCTCCGTCCTCGGTTTCCCTGTCCGCATTGACACCAGTGCGATGTTCATCGGTCTGTTCATCGGAATGCAGTTGGGCAGGAATGCACCAATGATCCTTGGTGTGTTCTTTTGCTCGATCTTGTTGCACGAGCTCGGCCACGCCCTGGCCTTCCGAAAGTTTGGAGCCTCGTCTTTCATCACCCTGCATGGCATGGGGGGAACAACCGCTTCGTTTAACGCTCAGCGGCTGACTGATCGTCAACACATTCTTGTTTCCTTGGCTGGACCATTGTCTCAGCTCATCTTGCTAGGACTCCCAGCACTTGCCGCTCGCTACTACTACGGGCCCTATGACCAGCTTGGCTTCTTCCTTAGAAACATGGTCTACATCAATGTCGGCTGGGCGTTGGTCAACCTGCTGCCGATTTATCCCTTGGACGGCGGCCAGGTTCTGCATCGACTTCTTCGAGTTCGGAATGTGTCTGATCCATGGAAAATCAGCCAGATCGTCACCGTCCTTGTCGGCATCCCACTGGCCTATGTTGCTTACCAGATGGGTTACCAGATTGGCGCCCTCCTCGTTGGCTACATGGTCGTGCGTGGGGTCATGAGTCCGCAACCAGGTGGAGCCAACAACACCATCACCGACGCTGCCTCGCGAGCCCGAACCGATCACAAGAACCAGGCTGTCAAAGCCGCTAACAAGGACGAGGCGCTTCGAGAGGCCTATGACTGCCTTCTCAACGGCAACTCAAATCGACTGGCCACACTCAGCGAGCAGCTCAATAGTGGCAAGCACCATGCCGAACTCGTCACCTTGCAAGCTTGGCAAGCAGCCCTGTATGGACCCTTACCTGGTGCTACGGAGGCAACAAGCCAACCAGGCTCTGTGCCACAATCAAAGTCGGTCATCTTGCACGCCACCAGGCTTGCATTGTCCGACGCAGCGACTGGACATGCGGGTACAGCCACGACTGATTCCGGAATTGGGATTGTGCTCCAGCAGTCGTTGCAGTCACCTGAGCTCTTGGCCGCCGTTGTCACCTTGGCCAAACACGGCCAGCTCGAAGCTGCACTGGCAACAACGGCTGATGATGGAGTTGCCGCAATCCGCGATGCATTGGTAAAGGGTGGTCTTCCTCAAGAACAAATGGCGGTCAGCCGCATCCTGCGCCTCCGCCGCGAAGCGGCCACCGAGGGCTAGCCCCCTTCAGCTTGGAGCGATGACTGCAATCCCAATTTGTTGCGCCGCCTCGGCAAGCCGTGTGTCATAGGTGACTAGCCCAACAAGATCGTCACCCAGGTCAAGAGCAGCAGCGAGATGAACGGCGTCGAGCGTTCGCAAGACAACCGGGTCCAGTCGACCAGCCTCCTCAAAGATCCCCGTCGTCACCCTGGTAATGATGATCGAGTCCAGAACTTCTCGTGCCCGCACAACCTTTGTGGCGTCAGCTCGGCGCACAGCACGGAGAAGCTCAGAGCGGGCCAGGTCACAACTGACTGGAACTCGATCTGCCTGCGACGTCCAATCTCGAAGCGGACCAGACTCGGCTTCTTGGATGACAAGCTTCACCAAAGCGGAGGTGTCAAAGTAGTGAGCCAACGTCAGTACCTCTCGGCATCGCGCATCCTTGCCAACTCACCAGACACATCGGCCCCCGTGGTCGGTGGCGACATCTCGGTAATGTCGCGAGAAGGACGACGGGCTTGACCCGAGCTCAGCAGGAATTCAAGGCGTGAAGAAGGAATAGCTGTCATCTGGGCGACAGGCCGTCCACGATCAGTAATGGTTACGGTTTCTCCTGAAGCCGCGTCGGCAACGACAGCGGAGGCGTTCTGCTTCAGGGCCCTGATACCAACTTGAGACATGTGCTTCATTGTAGCACATGTCTTCTCAATAGCAAGCGACGAGCATGCCAGCAGTCTCTTGTCAGAGAGCTACGTCATAGTTGAGAGAAAGCCGGTCCGCTGTGCGGTCAGCGGAAATAGTGCAGCGCCCACCGACCAGCAAGGCCTCGTCGTAGAGGAAGGGTTGCTCGAACTGGTTGATCGAAACTCGGATCGACAAGATGGCCGGATGGGCCTCGGACGCTGACAACAATAGGGCGTCAGCCTGGTTCAGACCTACGGCCGCGATCGACTCCATGGCTCGAGCCACGACCCAACCCGTCGCCTCTTCGATCGCCTCATAAAGAGATTCATCAGTGAAGTCTTGTCCCGGCGTGGCAACACCCAGTTCAGGTGAGAGGTAACTACGTTGCAGGCTGAACGGTTGACTTTCGACCGATCGCAGCCGGGTGATACACACCAGGTCATCATCGGTATCCAGCGCCCGCGTGGCTTGTTGGTGGGAGGCCACCGGTACTGAGTCAACCCCAACCAGATCGGTCGTCATCTGGACTCCGGCCGCCTTCATCTGCTGGGCGAAACTGGAAAGGTTGCCAATACTGATGTCGACGGGGTTGTCAGAGATGAAGGTTCCCTTGCCTCGGAGCGCAACAACAAGTCCATCGGCCTCCAGCGCCCCAATGGCCTGGCGAAGAGTCATCAGGGTGACGTTGAACGAAGCTGCTAGCTCGGCCTGAGGGGGCAGCTGGGATCCGGGTGCAAACTCGCCGTCCAGGATCTTTTGCCGAAGCAAGGAGTAGATCGCCTGATACTTCGGCACCGGAGGAGACGACATGGCCAGAGACTACTTGGTGGCTGTGATGAGGGCCCGGTGAATCGGAATGAACCAAGAGTCGAACCGGCCTCAAGAATCCAGCAGGGCATCCAGCATCTCGCTGTCCCACTTGCCGCTGGCATGGCTGTAGAGGCCGAATCCGGGTGTAGCCCAATCCCAATAGGCCCACGAGAACTCATAACGTTCCGATTGCTCCCGAACAAACCTTGTCCAGGCCAAACGATCTTCTCGCTCAGCACCGTCCAAGGCTCCGAACTCACCAACAAAGATGGGCACATTGTTTTGGTCCGCCCATTCGGCGACCGCTACGAACTCTTCTTCAATCAGTTTCCGGTCATCGGGATCGGCGAATCCGGTTCCGACCCAAGCGTCAGATCCTTCAACCCAGCTTGCTCCTTGGTGGGTGAAGGGGAAGGGCTCGTAGTAGTGCACCGTGACAATCAGATTGTCGTCGTCGGGTAGGTCTAGCTCCCCGAGTCGCAGGGGCGAATACCACTGGTCCGGCCCGATCATGATGGTTCGATCCGGATTGGACTGGCGGATGATGGGGACAACATGGTCCAGTAGTGCGTTCAAGACCGGCCCACTGAACTGATCGTGGGGCTCGTTGCTGACTTCGAATACGACAGAAGCTGGCATGTCTTGGTAGTGCTCAGCAATCTGGAACCAGATGGCCAAGAAGCGTTCAGCCTCAGCCTCGGGATTGGCGTCCAACGCCTCGTAGTGATGCACATCGATGATGACAGAAAGATCGTTCAGTAAGGCTCGCTCGACTACGGCATCAATTTGCTCAAAGATCACCGGGTCAATGGTCAATATGGGTATCGGAGCAGTCCAGTCTGACCACTTGATGGGGATACGTACGGCCGTGAATCCTTGGGCGGCGATGTCATCCAGATCTTCAGGAGCGAAGTCATTGGCCCACGTTTCACCTTTCGCTACCTCATAGACAGCGCCGATATTGAGGGTGCGAGCTAGGCCTTGATTGACGACGAAGGGATCAGTCCGCGAGTCCGTCTCCGCTTCGGCTGCTGGCTCGGGTTCCTTGACGTCCAGTTGAGCGTCACTGGTGGCGACAAGTGGTTCCGTGGTCGTCGATTTCAGTTCGGACACGGTCGTTTCCGCAGCTGACAATCCGTCACTGGTTGAGGTGCACGCACCAAACGCTTGCACGAGTAGGAGCAGGAGGAGAAGAGTTCGGCATCGCAAGAGCTCGACGCTACTGGTTCTGGGACCAGACCCTCACGCTCAAGGCTCGCTGAGAGAGTCGTTCGCAAAGTTCGGCTAGCGTTGGACCATGGCAGAGTCAAATGACAGCACTCCCTCCGAACCCAACTTGGCCGACCAGGCTGGGATCGCGATCCTGGAATTTGGCCGGGGCTGGATGCTGGACCCGCAGACCGTTGAGCGAGCCAATGAACTCGGTTTGGACGGAGCCTTTGGGTTCTGGGTTAACGGTCGGGCAGGCGTGCTGGGCAATGCTGAGTCAGACCTCGCCGCATCTGCCATCGGTTTCATGCATCACGATCTTGTCCGCCATTTCTGGGAAGGACGACCAACGACCATGTCCGCCCTCGCCGCAGCCGATCTCTACGCCGAGGCAGCCGCAGCATGGGGACGCGAAAAGCTCACCGAGATCTCGACTGTTCGCCTAACACGGCTCAATGAATTGAATCGCAGAATTGCCGACTCGGCGGTTCCATCCATGGGCGCCCTGTTCACCGGCTGGCGCGCTCTTAGCCCGCCCGCCGATCCAGCTGGCGCAGTCATAGTCAGCCTCAACGTGTTGCGGGAAATGCGGGGCGGGGCTCACATCCACGCGGTGCATGCCGTTGGCCTCGGGCCAGACGGTGCGATTGCCTCAAACACTGATCCAGTGCGCGGAGGCTCAAGCGGTTTGACCAGATTCGGCTGGCCATTGCCCCACCCCGAGGGCGACAGTAAAGCCTTAGCCGCCGCTGAGCGGATGACGTCGTTGATGGTTCAGCCTGCCTTCGCCGTTCTCAAGGGATCCGAACAAGGCGAGTACCTGGAGCTAGTCACCGAGGTCCGAGCGACCATGGACGCCTAACTGACGGAGCTCGGCCCATCTCAGTGTTCGCTTAGGACGCCCCCTTAGACAGTCGATCCAGATAGTCCTCGACGGTGATCTCGCCGCCTGCTTCTGCCGCCTTGCCTTCATCATCACCCGGCAAAAATGCTTGCATCAGATCAATGCGCTTCCACGACGGGTAGGGCTGGTTACCGTCGCCGTCGGGGACGTAGGGTGAGTCTTCAATGCGCTGATGCTTGTGGATGTAGCGGGCACAGTTCAGGAAGACATTGTCGATCTTGGCATCCACCACAAGCTGGGCACCAGGAAACTGAGCCAACACCTCCGCCGACCGATTGACCGTGGCGGTGGCATGAAGGCGCAGACGATCGGGCCGCTCAAAGTCGATAAAGAGCATGCCAATCTTGGCCGTGGCCTCAACATTGCCGCCGGAAAGGAACATGCCGTTGCCGTCATAGAGGGGAAAGGAAACAGCCTGCTCGTCATCCACCCGCACAAAGCCCGGTCCACCACCCTTGTAAGAAACCGTTGGCCAACCCTCAGCGTTCACAGAGGAAAGGAAGAAGAAATCTCGACTCTCGATGAAGCCCCGTTGCTCATCGGAGATAGTGTCAGTGACAATGGTGGCGGAATGGATATCAGCCAAGTTCGTGCTATCGAACTCGGCCTGTATCGCACGTTGAGCCTCTCCGTAGAAGGCTTCGGGATTCTCCAGTGAGGGCATCTTGTCTGCTTTCCAGGGTGAGAGCCACCGACCTTAGGGCGGAGTCTCTCCACTGGACGAACCGTCAGACGATCTGTTCTTTCGATGATCCAGCCAGGGTGTGCCAAGCTGACACCATGATTCAGACAGAACCGATTATTTATGATGGCCCCGGTGGAATCTTTGCTGGCACTGTCAGCTGGGACGATTCGATCGAGGGGCCTCGGCCCGGCGTGATGATCTCCCACGCCTTCGGTGGTCAAACTCAATTCGACACCGACAAGGCAGAGAAACTGGCGGCAATGGGCTATGTCGGGTTTGCCCTCGACATGTACGGACAGGGTGTTCGAGCTAGCACGCCGGAAGAATCATCCAAGTTGATGCACGTTTTGCTGGATGACCGGGCGCTGTTGTCAGCCAGGATCAACCGAGCCCATGAGGTTCTTGTCGAACATCCACTGGTGGATCCAGCTCGAACCGGAGCTATCGGATTCTGCTTTGGTGGGCTCTGCCTGCTGGACCTGGCTCGCTCTGGTGCCGACATCCTGGGAGTGGCCAGCTTCCACGGCATCTTCACGCCACCCGAGCAAGTCAACACCGAGCCCATTGGCGCCTCGGTTCTGGTCCTGCACGGATGGGATGACCCCCTGGCCATGCCGGACGATGTGGTATCTCTGGCCACGGAGCTAACCGAGAGACAGGCCGACTGGCAGATTCTGGCCTTCGGGAACACTGGCCACGCCTTCACTAATCCAACCGCTCAGGCACCTGAAGCGGGCATGCAGTTCAATGAGAAGTCCGACCGTCGCGCCTGGCGAGCCATGACCGGCTTCTTGTCCGACTTGTTCGCCAGCTGAGACTGGCCGCTTCTTTGGCCGGTCACTATTCAAACCAAGGCCACCTCGCCTTAATAGGAGCACGCTTGTTAAAGCGCTCTTTCACACTAACCAATCTATTAAACATATTCGGTATTCGCTTTGACAAGGTGCGGTGAACATCGCATACTATCGCTATGCGAGTAGATGACTTCCCGAACAATTCACTGGGAGAGTTGCGTCGAGTACCCCAGGGTGATTATTGGGCATTCCACCCCGCCAAGACTCCTAGAGAGGTCAGCTACACCAACGAACTCGTCCAACAACTCGACGGTGCAACAAGCGCCTTGCACCGCCTAAGCGGGGTTGGGCGACTACTTCCGAACCCTCATCTCCTCATCGCTCCCAATGTTCGACTCGAAGCTGTACTCAGCTCACGGATTGAGGGCACCCAGTCAGACGTCACCGACCTGTTGCGGTTCGAAGCTGGCGACGAGGAAAGCATCGCCGCCGTCCGCGACGATGTACAGGAAGTACGCAACTACGTAACCGCTCTAGATCACGGCATTCGTCGAGTAAACGATGGCTTCCCGCTCAGCCTTCGTCTACTGCGAGAGGTTCACGCTCACCTCATGGACGGAGTTCGGGGTGACCGCGCTACTCCTGGAGAATTCCGCAGGAGTCAGAACTGGATCGGCGGCACCTCACCGTCGGATGCGGCTTTCGTTCCGCCACCCGTTGACGTCATGAACACGGCCCTCGATGACTTGGAGAGCTTCCTCCACGAACGTTCTCTGCCGCTCCTGATCCAACTTGCTATTGCTCACTACCAGTTCGAAGCAATCCATCCATTCCTCGACGGAAACGGGCGACTCGGTCGACTGTTAATCCCGTTGGTGATGGTCGAACGGCAGGTGTTGCCTCAACCGTTGCTCTACTTGTCTGCCTACTTCGAACGTAACCGCAACCAGTATTACGACCTGCTCATGAGCACTAGCCGTACGGGTGATCTCGAACCCTGGATCACGTTTTTCTTGCATGGCGTGGCGACGCAGGCAACAGACGCGGAGAACCGGACAGTCCGCCTCGTCGAACTTCAACGTGAGCTTCGGTCCGAACTACTGGACGAAAAGGTGACCATGACTGTGGTGCGTACCGCAGAACTGTTGTTTAGTACGCCCTATGTGTCAGCGACGCGCCTAGCAGAGCAACTCAACGTAACCTACCCGACGGCTCAAGGAGCGATTAAGGCTTTGGTCGAACGTGGCGATCTCAGCGAAGCAACGGGCCGCCGCCGCAACAGGTTCTACATGGCAAATAGAATATTTGAAGCCGTGTTCGGGGAGCCGCTAGCACCCGAACAACCAGCCTTGCTCGACTGATCTCCCAAAAAACAAGAAACTGACTCTCGGTCCGCCACTTTCGACAAACTCTCCCTCGACTAGCAACTGACTTTCAGTACCGGTGGCCGGCGCGATGCCACTTCTACGACAAGCCGATCAGGTCGCGGCGAAGAACATGTCCTCACGGGAGAACCGAAGTTTCGGGCGAGGCTCGCTAACCGCATAGCCAATAGGCATCAGGGCCGTTGGAACCAGGGTGTCGGGCAAGCCGAGAGTCTCGGCGAAGCGGCCTGAGTCAAACCCCTCCATGGGACAAGAATCAAAGCCAAGAGACTTGGCCCCATTGGTGCCATTACCCAAAGCCAGGTAGGTTTGCCGTTGGGCCCAACTCAGGCGATCGTCCCCTGTCAATCCTTGAGTGAACCCTCGGACCATGCCAATGTACGCATCCACCTGTTCCACCGTCAGTCCGGCTTCGGTCGACCTAATCTCCAGCCGGTCGACCAGGGTTTCCAGATCGGTGTTGGCGCAGAATACGAACAGGTGGGAGCAACTGGTGATTTGGGGCTGACCGTAAGCTGCCTCAGAAAGGGCTTGCTTCTGGGCATCCTCGTCGACCACTACCACTCGCCAAGGCTGAACGTTGAAGGCTGTGGCTGCGTGACGAATGAGGTCTTGAAGTTGGCCAACGAGTTCGGTTGAGACCTTTCGATCGCTAAATAGTTTGGTGGCGTGGCGTTTCATCACAATGTCGCCGAACGTCAAGACCGGTGAGGCCGGGTCGTGTGAGGTCAAGTCCTGTGGTGACATGGTCTTTCTCCTGGGTCAAGCCGGACAATAGTCGCCCAAGCCCACCACACCGAATCTTCCTTGCCTCGAACCGTCATACGAACTATCGTGTCTGTATGACGATGATGAGTTTTCGAGTAGATGAGACTGAGGCAACTCAAGCTCAACGTTGGGCGGATGAACTTGGCATCGACAAATCTGAGCTGCTTCGCCAAGCCCTCCACCGACACCTCACACAACTGGCTTCGGAAAACGACGCAGCCATCTGGGAAGAGCAACCCCTTACTTCGGCTGAATCTGCAATCGGCCAGATCGCCGACTGGGGTCCGGCGGAAGACTGGGCTGATTGGGTCGATGCTGGTGAGACCAATGAAGCGGGGTGAAATCTGGTTCGCGACCACACCTGGGGGTGACCGCCCTGTTCTGGTGCTCACCCGCGACCCGGTGGCTGACCGGATCGGATCGGTTGTCGTTGCTGCTCTCACACGAACCGTTCGAGGCCTGGTTTCTGAGCTCGAGCTCACGGTGGCCAATGATGGTGTTCCCAGCGATTGTGTTGTCAGCTTCGACAACATTCACACCATCCCTAGCGACACCTTCCGCCGAAAGATTGTGCAGCTCAGCCCAAAGAAGATGGCCAAAGCCTGCCAACATCTACGCGACGCGACCGGTTGCTAGCAGCCCTTGTCAGGTTCCGGCCGCCATCTCGCTCAACCCTGATCAGCCGGGCCGAGTCTTGATCCCTGGCGGGGTACCCCAACTCCTCACCCTTCGAGGATTACTGGCCGGCTACTAACAGTTCTGAGTCCTCAAGGAATAGTAGTTCGGGCCATGGCTCCGACTTCGGCACTTGTGCGCGCAGCCACTGAGCCATCAGGCCGCCAGATTCCTGAACAACCAGCACTCTGGTCAAAGCCACCACCGGTTGGACCGGCAAAGCTGGACATCACCACCCAGACGCGATGCTCAGCTGAAATGCGGCAAGCCCGTTCGTCGGGGACCTCAGTGTCTTCCGCTGACTCCAACACCCCAGCCACGTAGACATCCATTCCCAAGGCTGCTGTCGCTTCGGCATGCTCGGGGACTCCCGTGTCCTTGCAGATAGCCAAGCCCAGTCGCCATCCATCCACGTCAATCACGACCGGCCCCGGACCGGGTCCAAACCGCTTGACTTCCTCGTCACCGAGATACATCTTGCGGTAGGCAACCATCACCCCACCATTGTCAACGGCCAGGATGGCGATGTGTTCTCTTCCGGACTCACCCCGGACCGGCGCACCAACCAGAGCCAGCGATCCGGTAGCGAGACAGGCCTCCACAATCGGAGCGAGCACGACGGCATCAACAGCGACCGCTTCTGCTTCCAATTCATAGCCAGTGAGTGACAGCTCAGGGAAGACAACCACCCGAGCACTGGCCGCCCGAACCGCGTTGGCATGACGCGCAACATTGCCAGCGAGATCACCGGACACACTCTCGGGTTGCGCGGCGGCGACCGCAAAAGCATTGGGCATATGAGAGTTTGTCACGCTCGCTCTATGGCACCGCGAACCCGGTGGATGCCATACTGCGCCATGGGATCAAATGAGGCACACCCAGCACAGCGAACACAAACGAAGCGTCGGGGACGTTCGGCCCGCCGGGCGGCCCGCCAAGGTGGTAGCAAACCCAACCATCAGTTGGAGGTTGCCTATATCACCCGCAACATCCCCACCTATGACCTGCTGAACGAAGACAGCCTGCTCAAGATGGAAGCGGCCACAGACACCATCCTGGCCGAGATCGGCATCGAGTTCCGAGACGACCCCGAAACCGTCAGCCTGTTCGCCGCTGCTGGTGGACAGGTCACCAAGGTTTCGGAAACTGCCTCCAATATCCGTTTCGAACCGGGACTGATCCAAGAGATCCTCAAGACTGCCCCAGCCCGTTTCACCCAGCACGCACGTAACCCTTCCAACTCGGTCGACATTGGTGGTGACGCCGTTGTGTTCGCACCGGCCTATGGCTCGCCCTTCGTCATGGATGCTGACACTGGACGGCGCTACGGCACCATTGCCGACTTTGAGAACTTCGTGAAGCTGGCCCAATCCAGCCCATGGCTCCATCACTCTGGTGGCACCATCTGTGAACCCACCGACGTTCCCGTCAACAAGCGACACCTGGACATGGTGTACGCCCACATGCGCTACTCCGATCGCGCCTTCTTGGGATCCATCACCTCGCCCCACCGGGTGCAAGACAGCATCGAGATGAGTCGGATTCTTTTTGGTCCGGAATTCGTTGATGAGAACTGTGTGGTCATCGGGAACTTCAACTCGACCTCTCCCCTGGTTTGGGACGGCATCTCCACCCGAGGTATCCGGGGCTACGCCGAGGCCGGGCAAGGCTCGATCCTGTTGCCGTTCTTATTGGGGGGCGCGGTGTCGCCGGTAACCATGGCTGGATCAGTTGCCCAAAGCATGGCCGAATCCATGGTCGGCTGCGCCCTCACTCAACTGGTTCGCCCGGGGGCACCAGCCATCCTTGGATCGTTCCTTTCGTCTACCTCGCTTCGAACCGGCAGCCCAACCTTTGGCACCCCCGAGCCAGCACTGGGAAGCCTGGCCGTTGGACAGTTGGCCCGCCGATTGAACCTGCCCTTGCGCTGCGCCGGAAACTTCTCAACCTCCAAAATGCCAGATGGTCAGGCCATGACCCAAGCCACCATGTCCATGCTCTCGGCGGTTCATTGCGGCGCCAACTATCTGCTGCACTCCGCTGGCTTCCTGGATGGTCTGCTGTCAATGTCATATGAGAAGTTCGTTCTCGATACCGACCTATGCGGGGCCCTGCACTCCTACATGAAGGGGATGGAAGTCAGCGACGACACCCTGGCCCTGCAAACCCTCAAGGACGCTGGACCGGGCAACCACATGTTTGGCTCACCCCACACCCTGGCCCACTGCGAAACCGCCTATTGGGAGAGTGAACTCAACGATGACCAGTCATTCGAGTCATGGTCCGAAGAAGGCGGTGTCGATTCAATGGTGCGGGCCAACCGACGATGGAAGAAGACGTTGGAGGATTATGAGCCTCCACCGATTGATGAGTCGACAGATGAAGGCTTGAGGGACTTCATCGACAAGAAGAAAGCCTCGATGGAAGACGCCTGGTACTAATGAGTACAGCACTGATGAGTACAGGACTGATGAGCACAGCACTGATGAGCACAGCACGATGACAACTGATCCTCTCCTCCAACCGTTCCAGCTGAAGCACCTGACGCTGAAGAACCGGATCATGGTGGCCAGCCATGAGCCCGCCTACCCCGAAGACGGCATGCCCAAGGATCGCTATCTGGCTTACCACCTGGAGCGAGCCAAGGCTGGCGTGTCGATGACGATGACCGCCGGTTCGGCCACGGTTGCCCGCGATAGCCCACCGGTCTTCAACAACATCCTGGCTTACAAAGACGAGGTCGTTCCATGGATGGCTCGCATTGCTGACGCCTGTCACGAGCACGGTTGCGCGGTCATGATCCAGCTCACCCACCTCGGGCGACGGTCAGGCTGGAACAAGGGCGACTGGCTACCAGTGGTCTCCTCCTCCCACCGTCGCGAAGCCTCTCATCGCGCCTTCCCCAAGAAGGTGGAAGATTGGGACATCGAACGTCTCATCGGCGACTACGCCGACGCGGCAGAACGCATGCAGGCTGCAGGTCTGGATGGGATTGAAATCCAGGCCTATGGCCATCTGATGGACCAGTTCTGGTCGCCACTCACCAACACCCTTGATGGACCCTTCGGTGGCGCATTAGACAACCGATTCCGGTTCACGCTCGAAGCCCTCAAGGCCATTCGCCAACGAGTTGGCGACGAGTTCATTGTCGGCATCCGCTACACCGCTGACGAAGTGCTCGAGGGTGGACTTACTGCCGACGAAGGAGTGCAAATTTCCCAGCGTCTCGCCGATTCAGGCATGGTCGATTTCCTCAATGTCATCCGCGGCCATATCGACACCGACCCCGGTCTGACCGATGTGATCCCAATCCAGGGCATGAAGAGTGCACCTCACCTCAACTTCGCCGGACGAATCCGTCAAGCCACCGGCATGCCGACCTTTCATGCCGCTCGCATTGCTGACGTGGCTACTGCCCGCCATGCCATTGCCAACTACCTGTTGGACATGGTCGGCATGACACGAGCTCATCTGGCCGACCCCCACCTGGTCCGCAAGATCGTAGAGGGCCGCGAAGAAGAGATCCGTCCTTGTGTTGGTGCCAACTATTGCCTGGACCGGATTTATGAGGGGGGCGATGCGCTTTGCATTCACAATCCAGCCAGTGGGCGAGAACTCACTATGCCCCACGTGATCCCGGTCGCGGACACCAAGAAAAAGGTGGTCATTGTTGGTGCCGGACCCGCCGGGCTAGAAGCGGCCCGGGTGGCGGGATCACGTGCTCATTCAGTCGTGGTGATGGAAGCAGGGCCCGAAGCTGGCGGCCAGATTCGGTTGGCTTCGCAGGACCCGAGGCGGCGCGAGATGATCTCCATCATCGAGTGGCGGATCGACGAATGCGCCCGCCTCGGTGTGGACATCCGCTTCAACACGTGGGCCGAAGCAGCCAATGTCTTGGCCGAGCAACCGGATGTGGTCATCGTGGCGACCGGAGGCTGGCCCCATACCGAGGTGTTGGAGTCGGGCAACGAGCTAGTGGTTTCCAGCTGGGACATTCTCTCCGGGGACGCCAAGCCTGGCCGCAATGTCTTGATCTATGACGACGCGGGCGATCATGCGGGCTTGCAGGCAGCGGTAAAGATTGCACAGACCGGAGCCAACGTCGAGATCATGACCCCGGATCGCAGCTTCGCTCCCGAGGTGATGGGCATGAACCTGGTTCCCTACATGCGGGCCCTGCAGGACAAGGCGGTCACCTTCACCGTGACCTTCCGACTGCTTGACGTTCGCGCCGGGGTTACGGGAAGTGACGAGTTGGTGGCCGTGATTGGGAGTGATTACAGCGACCTTCGTCAGGAACGTTCCTTTGATCAGGTGGTGATCAACCACGGCACAACACCAATGGATGACTTGTACTTCGAACTGAAGTCCGCTTCAACCAACCTTGGCGAAGTGGACCATGGCGCACTGATTGATGGCCGCCCACAAACAATCAACTCCAACGCCGAGGGAAGCTTCCAGCTCTTCCGAATCGGTGACGCGGTGTCGTCCCGCAATACCCATGCCGCGATCTACGACGCACTCCGCCTGGTGAAAGACATCTAACGAAAGATATCTGACAGCGATAGCGGGCAAAGGGAGTGCCCCGAGCATCCGTCGGCGAACGGTTACTAAGGCCCGATTTCGATGTCGGGATAGACCGAAACAATGGAGAACCAGAAGGCCGCTCGACTGGGAACGGGCAGACCTTGACTGTCGACCACGGTGCCACCGACACCATCCAGGGTGACGGTGACGGGCAGGCCACCGACCTGGTCTTCGAAGGAACGCGCCGGACTTGCTGCCCAAGCTCGGGTTTCTCCGTCCTGGGTGACAACAACAACACGGGCCGATGAAGCGAGACGGTCATCTTCCATCACCCCATCACCTACTGGAAACGGGGTGCGGCCCGAATCCAGGGTGTCGGCATAGGACGAGAACGGGTCACCGGAGAAGTCGCGGCCAGCGGGGCGGACCATGACCGCTGTGTCGGGGTATTGCTCGACCCAGCTGGACCATGACGTGGTTTGTGATGGCAGTAGCTCGAGGAGCGATCCAGATAATTCACCAACCAGGCCCGAGCCCGCGACCTGCCACCAGTAGGTTCCGGTTTCTCGATCGACCATGACCATGTCGTTCTCATAGAGCGCGCTGGTATTGCTGAACGAAAGTGTTCGATCTCCAGCCCCTGCGTGCTCCCGGCTGTAAACCACCCCACTGCCGCAAAGGGGGCAGTAACTGATCAGCACCGCTTGGCCACCAAGTTCGTCGTTCACGATTTCTCGTGAATTGAGGATGCGCGCCGGATAGGCCCAGGCCTGGCCACCTGGGTCGACATAGCCAATGATCAGATCATCATCGTTCAGCCAACCCGCGGCACCAGCGGATTCATAGGCCGGAGCATCAATGGGGGCGATGACGTCGAACAGTCTGGTGATGGTTTCTTGGTCGGCGTCACTGAGCGCAACCCCTCCCCCATCGAAGGTGTCAAAGATGATCTGGTCCAACGGGACTTCGGCCCTGGTCCGGTCAACGGGCGGGGTGTCGGCTGGTTGAGTGAAGTTCAGAGGACGGGTTGCACCCAGGGTTTCTAGATCAGTTTCACTCAAGGCCGGAGTCCCGTCGCCATTAGTCGCACCGCTTTCGCTGTTGGTGCTGACACCAGCGTCGTTGGCACTATTGGATCCCCCACAAGCAGCAGCCAATGACGTAAACCCGAGACCTAGAGCGACAGCGGCGTGAGCGCACCTCGTTCGGCTTAGCGATCCAGTCATACTCCACAAACCCAGTGGCAGGCGGCGTTGTTCCAACGCCCGGATCTGCAACTACTTGGAGTCCGGCAGGGGCGATGGGCATGTCCTTAGGACTATCTACACGGCGCAGAGGCTTGACTTCTCGATCTGTCTTAGTCTTCAACACCAGAATGGGAACCACCTCCCCGAGACAAAACCTATTGGAGGAGCACAAATGAAGAACACACTGGACGAACTATTGGCCGCCGGAATCGAGAATGGTGCTGCTCCTGGGGTTGTCGCCGTTGTTGTCAACCGAGACGGTGTGCTCTACGAAGGCGCCTTCGGCGAACGCCAGATAGGCAGTGGCGTAACTATGGGAGTCGACACCGTCGGCGCCATCTTCTCCATGACAAAGGCCCTGACCGCAGCCGCAGCCATGCAACTGGTGGAGCAAGGCAAGATTGACCTGGATGCTCCAGCATCGGACGTGTGTCCCAAACTGGGCAACATCGAAGTCCTCGACGGTTTTGACGATGACGGCCAGCCAATCACCCGGCCACCCGCCTCACCCGTCACCCTGCGACAACTGCTGACCCATACATCCGGTTTCGTCTATCACATGTGGAACGAAAACGCCTTGAAGTGGCATGGTGCAACGGGCTGCCCGGACATCTTCTCAGTCGAGAAGGTCGCACTGATGGCACCGCTTGCCTTTGACCCGGGAACCCAGTGGGAGTACGGCATTGGGATCGATTGGGCTGGCCAAATGGTGGAGAAAATCTCAGGCATGACCCTTGGTGAGTACTTCGCCCAGCACCTGACCGGGCCATTGGGAATGAGCGACACCGCATTCTCCCATTCAGATTCAATGTTGGAACGAGCGTCGGCCATTCACGCTCGACTGCCCGATGGGTCACTGACTCCAATGGAGTTGCCAGCACCGGAGAATCCACAGTTCCAGATGGGCGGCGGTGGTCTGCAAGGAACCATGGGCGACTATGGGCGATTTATCCGCATGATGCTCAACGACGGCGAGCTTGACGGGGTGCGGGTGTTGTCGGCCGAAACGGTCAAACAAATGTCAACGAATCAGATGGGTGACATCCGAGTTAAGGAGTTGGTGACAGCAATTCCCCAGTACACCAACAATGCCGAGTTCTTCCCTGGTGATCCCAAGTCGTGGGGCTTGTCCTTCCAAATCAACGAGGTTCCCGGCGACACCGGACGCCCGGTGGGCACCCTGATGTGGGCTGGTTTGGCCAACAGCTTCTTCTGGATCGACCAGGAGAACGGAGTCGGTGGAACCTACATGACCCAGATCCTCCCCTTTGCCGATGAGAAATCGGTCGGCCTGTACTACGACTTTGAACGAGCCGTCTACGCTTCTCTCTAGTAGCGACCGGCTATGAGTCCGATGCCAAGGTGACGCTTACGGCAATACCGTTCAGGGCCGCATTGCCGCTAAGCGCATCACGTCGATCGGGATCGGTGAGGATATTGATATTGACACCTGGGCGTTCTGACGCGACCTGAAGGCGGGTTCCGTCGTGGTCGTGACCCCAGCCATGTGGCAGGCTGACCACCCCAGGCATCATGGCATCATCAATCTCAACTGGGGCTTCAATCCAGGCAGCTGGGTCGCTCGTGCTCACCCTCGCAGTATCGCCATCGGCTAGGCCCCAACGCTCAGCATCCGCTGAATGCACCAGCAGAGTGCAACGAACCCGGCCCTTGGCCAGGGTCGGCAAGTTGTGCATCCAGCTGTTGTTGGACCGTAGGTGGCGTCGGCCGATGAGCACACAATCCGGGGTCTGCTCTTCGATGAGCGCTTCGCTCTCGGCCAGTGCTTCTAGGAATGCGGGTGGGGCTAGCTCGACCTTGCCAGACGGGGTTCGAAGCATTGCCGGAATGCGCGACTCCAGAGGCCCATAGTCAATCCCAGACGGGTGGCTAAGAAGGCTGTCGAGCGAGAGGCCGTCGGGATTCAAACCGAACTGATCACCGAAGGGGCCGGTGCGAACACCCAAGTCAATACGTCGCTCGACACCGACACGGTCACCCAATCCGGCCATGATCGGTTCGATGAACTCATCCGGAACTCCGTCAAGAAGGTCGCGGGTCAGCTTGTCGTCAAGGGCGACCAGGTCGGCGTCGGATCCGTCACCGTCAAGGATGCCAATGAGGCGCAACATGGTCTCCCAGTCCTCGGGAACATCTGGGTCCTTGTCCAGCGCAGGCGGTGAATAGCGAGCCGTGTTTCTATGGGCGAACTGGGAGAAGAAGACGTCGTAGTGGGCTTCTTCTAGCGGAGATGGGCCCGGAATAATGACATCGGCATGACGGGTCGTTTCGTTGAGGTAGACGTCGAGACAGATCAGTACATCCAGCTGGTCCAGAGCCTTTTCCATTCGAGGACCGTCGGGAGCCGACAAGGCCACGTTGGACGCCATCATGATCAATCCCCGGATCTTTCCCTCACCCTCTGTTTCGATCTCCTCGGACAGACAAGCCAGAGGAAACTGGTTCATCACTTCCGGCGCCCCCGAAACTCGGGACGCATAGGCGCCGGTTGTGACCCCAGCCCCGGAACCATCCTCTCCGGTGGTGTTTCCGGCGAATGCTGGCGGTTTGGCAAACATGACGCCCCCGGGTTCGTCCAGGTTGCCGGTGAGGGTGTTGACCACGTCGATCAGCCAGCTGGTGACCGTGGCATGTTCCTGTAGGCATGTTCCGAGCCGTCCATACACGGCGGCACTTGGGGACGATGCAAGCTCGGTCGCCAGTGCGCGGATGTCGTTGGCCGAGATACCGCAACGTTCGGCCACCCGTTCGGGGGCAAAACTCGCGAACCGCGCCTCCAGCTCTTTGACCCCAGCTACATGTGGCTGCAATCGTCCAAGGTCGACCAGGTCCTTCTCAAACAGGACCTGGATGATCGCAGCAAGCAGGAGGACGTCGGTACCGGGGCGAATGTGATGGTGCTGATCTGACACAGCTGAGGTTTCGGTGAAACGAGGATCAATGGTGATGATGCGCCCGCCCCGGGACCGCAGCGCCTTGGCCTTGCCCCGGAAGTCCGGCACGCTCCACATGCTGCCGTTGGACACCACGGGATTGGCCCCAATCAACACCAATAGATCGGTTCGCTCCATGTCCGGCACTGGCATTGAATAGAAGTCACCAAACATCTCGCCCACTGACAAGTGCTTTGGCATCTGGTCAAGTGAGGCCGACGAGAAAATGTTGGGTGAGCCAAGGGCGGCGGCGAGTTCGAGTGCGTAGAGAACCAGGCCGGTTCGATGAACGGTTGGGTTGCCAATCACCAGTCCGCAGGCTGCCGGGCCATACTCGGACCGGAACGGAGCCAAAAGTCGATCCACCTCGGCAAATGCTTCAGCAAAGCTGACTTCGACGAACTGGCCGTCGCGTTTGATCAATGGCCGGCGTAAGCGATCAGGGTCGTGTTGCAATGCCTTCAGTGCGGTGCCTTTTGCACAGAGGAAGCCAGCACTGTGCACATCTTCGCGGTCGCCGCGGATCAGCTTCACGTCTCTATCAACGACATGGACTTCAAGCCCGCATCCGGCTTCGCACAGCGGACACATATGGCGGACAATCTCAGTATTGCCGGTCATGTCGTTGCTCGTGACGCTATTGCTGCTCACGGTGCACACCTGGTGCGGAGATAGTCCTCGATCAACTCCCGGAACCGATCCGCAGTCATGCTGGCGCCGTGGCCGCCGTGTACGACCTGTACGTCGAGATCGCGAAGCCGTTCCATGGTCTCGATATAGGCATCAATGTCACTGCCTTCCAGATCGTCAAGCAGCGGCCCGTCATAGACGGCGTCACCGCTGAACAGCACCCGGTTGGCTCGGTCATAGAGCCCGATACTGCCGGGGGAATGACCAGGAAGGTGGAGCACCTCAAACACCCGATCACCAAGATCCAACGTGTCCCCTTCGCTCAGAATCAGGGTCGCTTCAGCGGCCGCCAACTGATGCTCGGCAATGTCGAAATTCTCGTTCGGTATGGCGGTCAGCAAGCCAGCGGCAATGTCGTATCCCATTCCGGCGATCGCATGCAGTGTGTCATCGTCATAGACCGACACATCGAGGGGGAGGTTGCCTTCGGCTGTGGCTACGGCCTCAGCTTCATCGGCATGAATTGCCCGCGACTCGAACTCGTGCAAGCCCCCGACGTGATCCATATGGGCGTGGGTGGCCACCGCCAGTATTGAAGAATCAAACAGATCAACCGCAGCAGTCGACAGGCTGGCAACCCCCAAGCCCGTATCGATCAAAAGGTCCCGGCTTCGCCCTCGGACATGCCAGATGTTGCAGCGCAGAAGCTCGTGCACATAAGGCTCGGTGAGCAGGGTGAGTTCGTCGCCCATTGATGTTCGCTCAAACCATTCAAGTGGCGTCTTGAGGTCCGTCACGATTTTGCCTCTTCCAGAATCTGGTTGAAGTCGTAGCGTTCAAGTACCCGCTGTGCCGTTGCGATGATCTCATCGATGTCTTCCTCGGAGTGTGCGAATGACAAGAAGAAGTCGTTTGATCCAGGGATGGTGAGGATGCCTTCGCTGATCATCGCCAGGTGAAACAGGTCGATGGGTTTGCTAGGAAGCCGTGAACAGTGCTCATAGTCAATGGGGCCATCGGTCAGGAAGAGACGGACGATTGGTCCAAGCTGGTTGAAGTGGCAGGGAATGCCCTGGCTGGCGAAGGCAGCAACGAGCCCCCGTCCGAGCCGATCGGCCAAGGCCGAGATGTCTTGGTAGCCGCCGCTGATGCCGAGTTCCCGGTAAGTTTGCATGGCGGCAAGTGAGGCGGCCTGGGCGCTGGTGGAGTCACTGCACGTTCCGCTCTGGAAGGCGAACGGGCCACCCGACCTGCGGGTGGGGTCCGCTACCGCCATCACGTCAGCTCGGCCAACAACCGCTCCGAGTTTTTCACCAACGGCGAATGCCTTGCCAAAAACGGCCAGGTCAGGGGTGATGTCGAAATACTCCTGAGCACCACCAGCAGCTATGCGGAATCCGCTGATCACCTCATCGAAGATGACCAGAGCCCCGGCATTGTGAGCAATCTCCTGTAGCTCGGCGTAGAACCCGTTTGTTCCAACCCATAGACCACCGTGGTGCATCGAAGGGTCAACCAGGACGGCGGCAACATCACCCTCAGCCAGAATGGCTCGCAGCGCGTCAAGGTCACCAAAGTGGGCACCAACGGTTTGTGACACGACCTCGCTGGGGATTCCGGCCCCGAGCCGATGGCCTCGACCGTCCAGTCCGACCAGGGTCTGGTCATTCATCCCGTGATAGATGCCGTGAAATTTCACGAACTTGGAGCGGCCGGTGAAGGCCCGCGCAAACCTGATAGCGGTCATGATTGCTTCGGTGCCGCTATTGAGCAAGCGCACCCGTTCGGCGGCCGGAACCATGAGCTGAAGCGACTCGGCTACCTCGGTGGCCAGTCTGGGATTGAGCACCAACGAGCCGGTGTCAAGACGGTCACGCATCGCCGCTTCGATGACGGCAGGCCGGTGCCCAAGCAACAAGGTCGCACCGCACAAGAAGCAGTCGATGTAGGGGTTACCGTCGATGTCGATTGCTCGGGAACCCGACCCCGTCTCGAAGTAGAGGGGATAGGGAGAGAAGTATCGGACCGTTCCAGAGACCCCCGTAACTAAGGATTGGCGCGATCGTTCGTGCCAGGCCAGGGACTCCGTTGTCTTGCGACGATAAGTATCGTGGATTTCGGTTTCGATGGCGGCGGTTCGCGCTGGCGTGGTCGCGGTTTCAGACATGGGTAACTGGGCTTTCGGTTGGGACGACATGGTTGCTTTGCTCAATGAGCCAGCGGCGAAATTTCCAGCACCCTTCTTCGAGTGGGCTGACAGGCCCGGCGCTAGCGAACGGGCTTGCTGGTCCGGTCTGCACACGCTCAAGGCAGGCAGTGTCTTCGTCGTTGATTTCAGCCATGGCCGCAAGCAAGAAGCTGACGAGTTTGTCGTTGCTGGCCATTTCAGGCTCGAGGAATAGCTGGTTCTGAACCCTGATTGTTGTCGGTGAAGTTGCTTCGAGGCGGATCCAGTCCATGCCAAGGCCACGGTTGATTGAAAACATGTGGGACGGAAAGGCGAGCACGACGGCAAAAGGCTCAATCGCCTCATTACGCGACTTGTGATCGAGCTACATCCATGGCTCGTCGCCACTATCAACCAGCCACGAGTCTTGTCCGGGAAAGTCACGCTGCAAGGGCTGAGGATGCACAGCCGCATGGTGATAGGACTCGGCGAAGTTTTCAACCAGCAACTTCCAGTTGACCGTGGCTTCAAAGTCCAGTTGCCCAACGCGAACCAGCGAGCCGAGGTCATAGGGTTCGAGCAGGGCATCGAGCTTTCCGACTTGTTGCTGTACGGGCGAAGCGTTGGGGTCAAGGTTGAGGAATACCCAGCCTTGCCAAACATCAACTGCCAATCGTGGAAGGCAGATGGAATCAGCGTCAAATGACTCCACTTGAGCCATGCCCGGTGCGGCACGCAAGTCGCCTTCCAGCGAGAAGGTCCACGCGTGGTAAGGGCATTGCAGGGCTGGGGCTCGGCCAGCTCCTTGCATCAGGACCGAGCCTCGGTGAGGGCATACGTTGGCGAATCCCCGAAGCACATTGTCAAGTCCTCGTACTACGACCACCGGGGCCGAGCCGACGGTGGCAGTGACATAGTCGCCCGAAGACTGGAGATCCTCGGCGCGTGCCACCGACACCCAAGATCGGCTCCAAAGGGTCTGGCATTCCCGCCCAAAGTTTGCCTCTCCGACGTACCACTCCGGTGGAAGCGACGATGCGGTGGCCAGAGGGTTGCTGGCCTGAGCGGTGGCGAGTCTCGCGCTCACTCCTAGCTCACGTCCTTCTCATATGGCGGTGCGATCACCATGTGAACGAAAGAATCGTCGGCACCTCGGAACACGGACTTGGTGTGGGAGTAGTTCAAGAAGCCGCCGTAACCGGAGTGACAGCCGTGCCCACTGGCTCCGAAACCGCCAAAGGGAAGAGCAGCGTTACCACCCTGTAAGCCGAAGGTGTTGATGCCAGTGCCCCCGCTACGGACATCAGTCACAAACCGGTCGGCCAACGCATCGTCGCCGGTAGCCAGGTAGGCACCAAGTGGTGACGGGCCAGCATTGATCATGGCGAAGGCATCATCGACGCTGTCGTAAGGAACGACGGCTACCACTGGGCCGAAGGTCTCCTCCGTCATGATCCCAAGGTCCATTGGAGGGTCGACGATCAGGGTGAGGGAGAGTTCACGAGTGTCAGGGTTCGGTTCGTCATCGTTCAAGCCGACGACCCGCACCCCTCGTTCGCGGGCCTCATCGATATAGCCGGTCACTCGTTGGTAGTGGGAGTCATTGATGACGGCGGTGGCGTCTGGGTGACCGACATAGAAGGGGTAGGCATCCCGCCAATAGTCCGACGCCAGGTCAATCCATTCTTCCATCTGATCTCGGGGGGCGAGCACATAGTCAGGTGAAGTACATATCTGGCCCGACTTGAGGGCACGAAAGGCCAGGAACCGTCCGACTAGTTCGGCTGTGACCCCATCGGGGGCGAAGAGGGCTGGGTTCTTCCCGCCAAGCTCAAGGGTGACCGGCACGAGGTTGCGGGCTGCGGCTTCCATTACTAGTCGACCTACCCGACCACTGCCGGTAAAGGTGAGGTGGTCCCACTGCATCGCCGCGAAGCCGGCGGCCACATCGGGTCCACCCTGAACGACGGCCATGACCTCGGGTTCGAAACAAGCGGTGACGGCCTCTTCTAGTGCCTGGGATGTTGCGGGGACAAGTTCTGATGGTTTGATGATGACGCTGTTTCCTGCGGCCAGAATGTCGACTGTCATGACTAGTGCGGACTCGATGGGAAAGTTCCATGGGGCAATGACTCCGTTGACACCCTTGGGCACTCGCACGATCTGGGCGGTGGAGGAGCCATGCTCGGGCCCTAGCGGAACGTCGGAATCCTTTTCGGTCATCCAGTCGGCCAGGTTGGCTTCGAAGTAGTTGATCCGGTCGGTTACCGGCATCACGTCCAGAATTTCGACCATCATGGGGTGCAACGATCCGAAGTCGGAGATCATCGCTGCTCGGAAGTCCTCCAGGTGGGTCTCGAGCATTTGTTTCAGGCAGGCAAGGCGCTCGAGGCGAACCTCCAGCGACGGATTCGGTTGGGCCAGCGTTGCCGTTTTCTGCCCGGCGAATAGTTGCTGCAAGCGATCGAGGCTCGAAGGGGTGGTCATGGCAATTGTCTCCTTTGGTGGCAGGGGCACGTTTCAATCCAGGTAGTTAGCGAGAAGGCCCAACTGCATGGTCTTGAGTAACTGGATGAGTTGGCGCGCCGTTGGAGCGGTGGCTTCGAAGGCGTCATCGAGCACGGCGACGGTGGAGCGCATCAGTACGGTTGCCACCTTCTCCGCTTCCGCCCGCCCGAGGCTGTTTGAGCGGCTGGTCAGTTCGGCTGCTATTCCGGCGATGTAGCGCTGGTTTGCGTCATCATCAATACGGCGCAGATCGGGATCGCTACGCATGGCCAGCAGCACCGCTCGGCCACCCGGGGTGCTTTTTACCGAATGTACGAAGGTGTCGATGTAGGCACACCAAACCTCTCGCCAAGGTTGCGAAGGGTCATCAAGTGAGCCCAGTTCGCCGAGCGTGTCACTCCACTGACCAGCCATTCTTCGAGCAAGCTCACTCACGATGGCGTGCTTGTTGGGGAAGTAGCGGTAGATGGCTCGCACACTCACCCCCGATTCCGCGGAGATCAGGTTGGTGGTCAATGAGTCAAAGCCGTGGACTTCGAGCAGGGAGCCGGTGGTGTCCAGTATGAGGGAGAAGGTGGCTTGGGCGCGGGCCTGGGTTGGTCTCCGTCTGAGCTCAAGGTCCAGGGGATCCAACGTCTCTAGCATAAATGGAAGCTTATGCTTCCATTCAGTGAAGGTCAAGCACGACCGGCTGAAGGCTCTCGGTCTCGCCGGTTTGCGCGCGCAGTAACGCGCGCTTGTCAGACCGTCTGACTAGGGTGTGCTTCTTATGGCCCGTCCCCGAATCCACTCCGAAGAACGTGTGGTCACCGCCGTTCGTCTACCGGTCCCCTTGCGCGATGAACTTCACCGGGTGGCGGCCAGCCGAGACGTCTCGGTCAACTACCTGATCAACCGAGCTTGCGAGAATCTGTTGGAACAACTGGCCGCTCAGAAAGATCCCCTTCTCCTCGAATTATCCACCGACGTCTCGACATCAACCGAGGCTGTGGTAGATCTGACGCAGAGGGCTACGTCATGACTGCTCCAGCCAAGAAGCGTGGTACTTCAACCCCCAACTTCGGCTCATCCAAACGAGAGAGCCATGACGCGTCCGGATTCTATGACCGGTTCACCCCGCCGGAAGTCTCGACCGAAACCGGGATCAACCAGTCGACGGTTATCGACACCATCTTGCATGAAGACGCCCGCAAGATTGACGAGCTCTTGCCCGCTAACTCTGTCGCTTTGGTGGTGACCTCGCCCCCCTACTTTGCGGGCAAGGAGTACGAAGAAACCCTGGGCGAGAACGGCGTTCCCGCCAGCTACTTCGAATACCTGGAACTACTCCGAGACGTCTTCGCCGCCTGCAAGACCGTGCTGGAACCCGGCGGACGAATCGCCGTGAACGTAGCGAACCTTGGGCGGCGCCCCTACCGCTCGTTGTCGGCTGACATCACCATGATCCTGCAGGACCTCGGCTTATTGATGCGGGGCGAAGTCATCTGGTGGAAGGGACGGGCGGCCGGTGGCTCATGCGCCTGGGGATCATTCCAGCGTCCAACCAATCCTGTCATTCGAGACGTCACCGAACGGGTCATCATTGCCAGCAAGGGTCGCTTCGATCGGGCCCTCACCCCCAAGCAGCGTCTGGTCAAGGGGCTTCCATCAACTGCAAGCATTTCTCGGGACGAGTTCTTGGAGGCAACCACTGACCTGTGGGAATTGCCGCCAGCCAGTGCCACCAGTGTTGGCCATCCAGCACCGTTCCCGATCGAGCTTCCGCAACGCCTGATCGAGCTCTATACCTACGAAGATGATCTGGTTCTTGATCCGTTCATGGGCGCAGGAACAACTGGTATTGCTGCGGTTCGTACCGGTCGAAGCTATGTCGGCTTCGAAACCGACCAGGCCTATATCGACCTGTCCAACCAGCGCATCGAAGCCGAGCTCAGCACAGCTAGAACCGACAGTCCTCGGGTCCAACTGCCGGCACTCAAGCCGGCAAAATCTATGGACACTTCTGCCAGCGAAACCGGTGACCCGTCCGACAACGAGTCCGACGGTGGCCGGTTGGCGGTTGCGGTGCAAGAGGGCAGGCAGGCCAAGGCGTTGGCCCAGATCCTGTTGGAAGAGTCAGGTTTTGTGGACATTCGCAGCGATGTAAAGTTCCCCAAGCTCGGTATCGAACTCAGTTTCAGCGCCACTGACCAGACAGGCCACAAGTGGGCCTTTGATGTTTCCGGTGGCTTCACCACCAGCCGGTCTGGCCTCAAGCAAGCCGACAATGTGTGGCGCGCCTTAGGCAAGGCTGCGGTCCTAAACGCAAGCGAAGAGTCACTTCCGCTCATCCTGCTCACCTCCGACAAACCGGCTCGTCGCACTCCCGGTGATCGAGCAGTCCAGACCGCTCTAGGTCCAGATCAGCCCATTCACGATGTGATCGAGCTTCTCGATCCTGATGATCAGGGTCGCCTGGCCGAGTACGGCCACTCCGGTCAAGGCTGATTTTCTTGGCCACTGACCGAACGGTGGTAACCGAGCTGGCTACCGGCCTTGGCATGTTGGGTCGGGATGACACCGAGGCTCTCATCTCTGAGCGACCACCGGTCTTCGCCAATCTCACTACTGACGATTGGGACCGACTGGAAGCCTTGTGGCTTGGTGGTGAGTTCACTGCCGAGTTCGAGGCTGGACTCGGCAATGGTCGGGCCTTTCTGGAATCTCCAGAGGCGTTGGCAGGGCGGGTGCCGCGGATCATCGAATGGATTGGTGGTCGCAATGCTCCTGGTGATGAGGTGGTGCCCGCTGACTTGCGGGTGGACCACGTCTATCTCATCAGTTGCAAGTACCTGTCCAAGATCCTGCACAATCTGAGCCCGTCACGATTGATGGAAGGATTGCTGTCTCGGGAGGCGTCTATTGACTCGACCAATTGGTACGAGCGTGTTGCCCCGGTTGAACGCCAGGCCCTGTATCAATCATGCGTGCAGGCGAAGGGCTGGTTAGAGCGGATGCCTGCCTTGGTGACTGACCTTGACCGGGGGATGCGAAACGAAGTTCGGCACTCGCTCAAGGGAGAGTGGCCAATCGAAACAAGGCCTCTCTACTTGGACTTGTGTTCGGTGGTCAGTGAGCGCTCGGCCAAGATCTGGCAAGACAATGTGGTGTCGGGGTCAATGGAGCGGTTGACGTGGCGGCTACTGCGCATTGGGTCGGCCCCCTATTTCATCCTGGGCTCCAAGAAAGGCAGTTCGAGCAAAGCCAGCTCGAGCAACGGCAGTCCCAACGAGGAAGCATCGATGCGGCTGCGAGTGGCGACCCCTTGGGATTTACGGCAGCGCTATGAAACCAAGGGATTGCAGATTGATGCGCAGGAGGGCGGACAGCCCAGAGTTGGTTGGCAGGTCGTGTACCGGGATCGGCGCAGCGGCGAGGAATTACGGGTCTGCGGACACGTCGAGATTCGTTGGAGCCACGGGAGGTTCGGCAATCCACCCGAGGCCAAGGTCTACCTTGATACCCCGCCTGAGGACGTGCCCGGCTACATCCCGTTGGCTGATCCTGCGTCAACGCGCATCGCCCAGCAACCAACCTTGTGGACTTGACGACCCACTAAAGGGTCGCAAAGTCGACACGGTTCATGCAATGTGTTCGGTGAGGTCTGGCGCTGCAACCGCCAGTCCATGGTCAGTCGTGATCAAGATTGCGTCCAGCTCACTGGCAAGTTCAACATAGAGAGCATCAACCAGACGAAGATTGTGCCGTCGCTCCCATGTGCCAGCAAGAAGGTCAGGCAAGTCATGACTCTCGACTGGCATGCTTCCAAGTTGTGCAATTCGAGATGAGGCCTCGTCCTCGGTCAAGTGGCCACCACGATGGAGGCGACCGAGAGCCGAAAGGACCTCGGCAAAGAAATGTGCTGGCACGTGGAGTTCGTTCCCTCGGACACGTTCTCGTAGCGCAGGCGATCGTTCCGATCCAACCAACATGTCAACCATTGCCGAGGCGTCAACAACGAGTTTCTCTGCTGCCATCGATCAGTCCGAACCCTCAAGATCAGACTTGGCGGCAAGAACCGCGCTCATCACATCTTCGTGGTTGACCCCAGGGCCATCGGTCGCAGCCAAGTCGTCGAGCCAGGAGTCGAGTCTTCCGAGTCCCAAGGCCAAGCGCACAGCTTCCTGAGTGAGCCGGGACACGTTAAGACCTGCTGCTCTGGCCTGCTCCGCCAGATCATCAGGCAGGTATACGTTTACGCTCGACATGCGCACAGTATACACATACATTGCAGGTTTTCTCTTTCAGCAACCAGCCGCCTCGCCAACAAGACTCTCTCGGCGGTGAAAACTCAGGCGAGCATGCTGCGCAGCATCCAAGCAGTCTTTTCGTGTATCTGCATCCGTTGAGTTAGCAGATCGGCGGTGACCTCATCGTTGGCTTTCTCGACTGTCGGAAAGATGGAGCGGGCGGTGCGCACAACGGTCTCCTGAGCGGAGCAAAGCCGCTGGATCATCTCGGTGGCGTCGGGGGTATCGGTGTCCTCATCAATTGAGGACAGTCGGGCAAACTCGCCATAGCTAGCCGGGGCTGGCTGACCGAGAGCCCGAATCCGTTCAGCAATTTCATCTACTGCCAACGCAAGTTCGGTGTACTGCCCCTCGAACATGAGGTGCAGGGTGTTGAACATCGGCCCGACCACGTTCCAGTGGTAGTTGTGAGTCTTCAGGTACAGGGTGTAAGTGTCGGCAAGCAGGCGGGACAGCCCCTCAACAATCGCTTCTCCATCGTCTTCTTCAATACCGGTTTGCATAATCATTGTCGTATTCACGATGGTTCCTTCGTTGTGTTGTCTTGTGTGAAGCTGGCCCAGAAACTGGGACCAAGCTTGAGTTCAGGAGCGAAGAGCCTGGGTGGCTGCTTCGAGTCGTTGGCCAAAGTCCAGATCGGCCTTGCGGAAATGGCTGAGTGAGCGATCGATAACTCCCTCACCGATTTCGGTCATCTGGACCTTGGACAGCGAGCCAGAGATTGCAGCAACCAACCGATCCCTCTCGGCCGCGGACATCAGCTGGTAAAGGTCACCGGCCTGCTCAAAGTCATCAACGTCTCGGATCTCGGGCCCGTAGGTTCCCGATAGACCACCAGACTCCATTCCCGCATAGGGCGGGTTATCGCTCTGGGTTGGTCCACCGAAGCTGTTGGGCTCGTAGTTGACCGGGCCGCTGCCATTGCCACTAGGACTGCCGTTGCCGTCGAACCGCATTGCTCCGTCACGGCCATAGTTCTGACCATGATCAAACGGGCAGCCCTTTGGAGTATTGACTGGCAGGTGCGTGTGGTTGACACCAAGCCGGTAGCGGTGGGCATCACCGTAAGCAAACAAGCGGCCATGCAGCATCTTGTCTGGGCTTGGCCCAATACCGGGGACCATGTGGCCTGGATCAAAGGCAGCCTGCTCAACTTCGGCAAAATAGTTGGCGGGGGTGCGATCCAGAATCAACTGACCGACCTCGATGAGGGGGTAGTCGGAGTGAGGCCACACCTTGGTCAGATCGAACGGGTTGATGCGGTAAGTGGCTGCGTCGCTCTGTGGCATGATCTGAACCTTCAAGGTCCATGACGGTGGGGTTCCTGATTCGATGGCCTCGTAGAGGTCCTGCTGATGATGCTCGGGATTGTCCCCACCTACCAGGGCCGCTTCATCTGCGGTGTTGCACTCAATTCCTTGGTTCGTCTTGAAGTGGAACTTCACCCACACTCGCTCACCGGCGTCGTTGACCCATTGGAAGGTATGGGAGCCGTAGCCGTTCATGTGGCGCAGGGTGCGGGGCAGTCCTCGGTCGCCGAAGAGCCAGGTGAATTGGTGTGTGGCCTCGGGTGAGTGGGAGAAGAAGTCCCAAACATTGTCGGCCTCTTGCTGGTTGCTGTGGGGGTCATATTTCTGGGAGTGGATGAAGTCGGGGAACTTCAAGGGGTCGCGGATGAAGAAGACTGGTGTGTTGTTTCCGGTCAGGTCCCAGTTGCCGTCCTCGGTGTAGAACTTGACGGCGAAACCACGTGGGTCACGACCCGAATCGGGTGCTCCTTTGGAGCCAGCAACGGTGGAGAATCGGGCGAAGACCTCGGTCTTCTTTCCCAGCTCGGAGAACATCTTCATCCGCGTCCATTGGGAGACGTCAGGGTTGGTGACTTCGAAGGTTCCATACGCCGCAGTACCGACTGCATGAACCACACGCTCCGGGATGCGCTCACGGTTGAATCGTGCCAGCTTTTCGGTCAGGTGCTGGTCCTGCAACAAGAGCGGGCCGATGGCGCCGGCGCTTTGGCTGTTCTGGTTATCGGCAACCGGAGCTCCGGATTCGGTGGTCAGGATGTTCTTGTTGCTGGTCGGCTTCTTGTTGCTCATCGGAGTTCTCCTGGTCGGCTTCGGTGTGTGTTCTCAGCATGAAGGAGTCGGGGCAACAACTCCAACAGAAGGCTTCTATCAGATCGATAAGCTTGGGTTATGACAACGCCAACCCTTCGCCAACTCGAATACGCGGTTGCAGTTGCTGACCATCAACACTTCGGTCGAGCCGCGGAAGTCGTTCACGTCAGCCAACCCGGACTCAGTGCACAGATCCAGCAACTGGAAAAGCACCTCGGAGTCCAACTGTTCGAGCGACGGCCCCGTGGGGTACTCCTCACCTCATCGGGTACCGAACTCACCGAACGCGCTCGAGGAATCCTGCGGGCGGTTGAGGAGCTGACGGTCGCGGCTTCAATCCAAGATGGAACCTTGCGGGGAACACTTCGGCTCGCCGCCATTCCCACTATTGCTCCGTACCTTCTTCCGGATCTGGTTCAGACGTTTCGCAAGCTCTGGCCCGATCTTGACCTGGTGATTCAAGAAATGCAGACGACGGACATGGTTACTGCGATCGAGAACGGTGAGGTTGATCTTGGGTTGTTGGCCGTTCCGATCGAGACTGGTTCTCTCCATGTGGAGTCGTTGTTCGACGAGCCTTTTCTTCTGGCTATGCCCGAGGACCACGAACTGGCCGGAACGAGTCCTTTGCCATTGGCCGCCCTTACCGCCCTGCCCGTACTTCTGCTCGAAGAGGGGCACTGCCTGCGAGAGCATGCCGTGACGGCTTGTGAAATCGCCGGCCAGGTCAACGCCACCGAGGTTCAGTCGGCGAGCCTGTCCACCCTCACCCAGATGGTGGCAGCCGGGGTTGGGGTGACGCTTCTGCCGGCGGGCGCTGTTCCCATCGAATGTCGACCGGGAACGGGACTCACCACCAGGCCCCTGGAGTCGCCAACTCCGGGACGAACCATCGCCCTCGCCTGGAGAACGACCGATCCAAGGGGACCGCACTTTGCGGTGATCTCGGAACGAGGGGCGGGCGCCCTCCACTAGCCACTGGTTGGCACCGATCCCTTGGCGCGGTCGATCAGTTCGGTGTCATTCCCTGCCGCCAGGATGTTGGCATGTGCCAATCACGTGATGGAGTGGGCCGTCTGCAGACATCTGCCCGTGGCAACCCAGTGGCATTTCTGGAACCACCCTATTCCGACGATACGGCTCCTCAATCATCAAACCTCAGGACGAGACCAAACGGAGTCAACCCATCAAAGCGGAAACTCCGCTCCACCGAATCGGGTCAATTACACCGAGAGCTAGACCACTCGTCAAACTAAGGAGCATTCCGAGAGTGACGAACCAAACGGATCAGTTCCCAAACGACTCGACAATAACCATGGTCTCACTCTGGTTGGGGGGCAACTCGCTTGGCTTCCCACAATTGTTTGTGCCACCTCGCATGGTCGCCAGATCTTGAAGGAAGTCAATGTTCGCAAACTCGGTGTCCCGAACAGCAAAGACTCTGTGCACACGCATCGAGGCTGGCAAGACTTCTTGATCAGCATCAACATGGCTGAGGCGCTTCACCGACCAGCCCTCATCCTCCAAATAGACACTCAACCGTTGAGCCTGAATCGCCAGTTCCCCAGTGCCAATCGGGTCTGCAAGCGAATAGTCGGACTGGCGGCTGATGCCAAGACAGTTCTCCGAATAATCACCTACTCCCAATGCTCGCCAAAGGCCGTGCCACACGGTAACTGGCGTACCACCACCAAGATCAACGAACGCGTCCTCATAAAGGACATCTTCAAAATCCTCAACCCGATGCTGATGACGAACCACCCTGAAATAGTGACGGGTCCAGATAGAGGCTGCAAACACCACGACCACCGCAACCAACGCCACGACCACACGCTTAAGAAGCCTCATCAGCCAACCTTCACAAGCCAGAAGCAACGCCAGGTGCTCACGTTGAAATCCTCATCAAACCAGTATCGACAGATCAGCGGACCCACTAAAGGATTGCAAGTGGCACCGATTGGAGATGCTGGAGAGACTGCCACGTCCGATTGTCCAGCCATCTGCCCAAGTTCGTCATTGACGACCGGTGTTCCAAATGAACCCGAATCCGGCTGATGCCAAGAACCACAGGACGAGGCCCAAACGGAGTCAACTCGCCAAAGCCAAAACCCATGTCCACCGAAGTGGGTCAATTCCACTCAGCCACCCCAACCAATGGAGCGCTGATGATTGTCAACGACGGGTTACCTGTCGGGTCGGAACGGCAAATTTCGCACGCGGACCCGGTCCTGGTCGAGCACTACGAAGGCCCCTGCATCCAGGTCACCGGCCACCACATCGAGATTGGCCAGAATGAGCGCCGCAATCTCGGACGCTCGACGCCCCTCCTGCCGACGCAACAAAATCACCGACGGACCACCATCGTTCGAATGGGCCAACAAGTCACAAGTCCGTATCCGCCGAGATGAGTACCGCCCCGTCGCGTTTCGCCCTCGCCAGTACCTCGTTGTCCGGGGACTCACTCATTCCGAAATCACGAACATGAGAGGCGGATTGATCAGCTACTTCGAGAAGCCCGACCAGACTCGGCGAAAGATTCTGATCGAGTAGAAACCTCACGCCGACAGAAGTGGAAGCTGGCGCTCCTGTACTGCAAGAGCGGCGAACTTCAGAGCCTCGCGAATATCTTCGACTTCCAGGTCAGGGTGCTCGATGAGAATGTCATCGTTGCTCATGCCATCAGCAACCATCGTGACAACAGTAGCGACAGGGAACCTCAAGCCACGGATACACGGAACACCAGCCATCTTGTCCGGGTCAGAGGTAATTCTGGTGAACGCCATTCCACAAGTGTAGCCCTAGGGTCCCAATCGTCTTGGTCAGCGACTAGTCAGCGCTGCTTTGGGCTGCGTACTTAATGGAGTTGGCGACCCATTATTGGGTCGCCAACTGCACAATCTTCGGGCACAACCAGGATGCAAAGAGATCCCGGGTAGGCCAAAGGTTTTGGCGGAGAGAGGGGGATTCGAACCCCCGGAACCCTTGCGGGCTCAACGGTTTTCAAGACCGACGCAATCGTCCGCTCTGCCATCTCTCCGAGGACGAGAATAGCGGCTATTGGCCCACGACCGGTCATCATTCTTGATCGATGCGTGTCCATCACTTCTTGAGCTCGGCCCCACCCCCAGCATCGCTACCAGACAACAGCGCAGAACACTGTCAGACCGCATCTGTAGTGTCGCCAGCAAAGCCCGACACAAGAACCAAGTAGGTACAACAATGGTTGAGCGCACCTCATACGCCCACGGAACCCCAAGCTGGACCGACCTCAGCACGTCGGACCCCGAAGCGGCCAAAGCTTTCTATGGGCCACTCTTCGGCTGGGAGTTCACCGACAATCCAACCGATCAGGGCGGCACTTACATCATGGCCACCAAGAACGGCAGAACTGTTGGCGCCATCATGCAACAAGGCCCCGAGCAAGCCGAAATGGGCATCCCCTCCATGTGGAACACCTACATCACCGTCGACGATGTCGAAGCGTCGGTGGCGGAAGTCGAAGGTGCCGGTGGATCAATCATGATGCCACCCATGGACGTCATGGATGCGGGCAAGATGGCCGTCATTGTCGACCCAACCGGTGCGGTGTTCTGCATGTGGCAACCCGTGGAACACATCGGTGCCGAGCTGGTCAATGAACACGGCACCCTGTGTTGGAACGAGGTCGTTACCCCCGATGTGCCAGTGGCAACCGCCTTTTACCACGCACTGTTCGGCTGGGGAACCCAGACCATGGAAATGGGCGAGCAGGGCACCTACACGGTGTTCACCTTGGGCGAGGACGGAATCGGCGGCTCCCCGGGCATGCCCCAAGAAGGAATCCCGCCTCACTGGAGCACCGTCTTCGCCGTCGATGACTGTGATGCGGCCGTGGCAACAGCCAGTGGTTCGGGGGGAAACACCATCATGGAGCCCTTCGACACTCCGATCGGCCGGATGGCCGTCATCGCCGATCCCACCGGTGCAATGTTCCAACTCATCGCCATGAACGAACAGGCAGCATAAAGAGCACCATCGGGGCAGGAGAATCGCTACACTTCCCCACTCAAGATGGAGAGGTGACAGAGTCCGGTCGAATGTGCCTCCCTGCTAAGGAGGTGTGGGTTTACGCCCACCGTGGGTTCAAATCCCACCCTCTCCGCTCCTGAACGAAAGACCCGGTACCACACATGGTGCCGGGTTTTTCGCTAGTCTGGCTCTTCGAATTTCGCCGTCGAACATTCGAACCTCAATTTTGAGCAATCGTCCTTCATCACCGTCCCCGCAACCGCGGTCCAGCTTGCTGGCACCATGGCTTGCCGTAGGAGCAGGACTCGGCGCGCTCACCCTCATGCCAGACGCTCCGCCCGTGCAGACCGCTGGCGCCATCACCCTTCCAGTGACCGTCTCCACGATCGACCCCGAAGTCTTGAGCTTTGCTGCAAACCTCGCCGATGCACCACCCATGGCTCTGCCCGCGCCTCCTCCCGGACCAGCCATCCGCTTCATGGTCAGCGGCCCATCCATCGCCGGATTCGTGTCAGTGGCCACCGACGAAGCCAACCGCCCTGAACCCGAGACTCATCTAGCCCGGATCAACCAGATCTTCACCGTGCCCGGCAACCCAACCAAGCCGCTACCTAAGGGCTTCTACCATCCGCTCATTTCGGCCAGTGAAGAAGCCCTTCCTGGGATCTCAGACAGCGAACCCGACCCTGAGACCACAACCAGCGAAGTTCCCTACGAACTCCTGCAAGCCGCAGGACGAACTGCACATCCCACTACTAAGCCTGGGCCAAGCCCCGAGCAGTGGGCTGCTCTGCGTTGGTGTGAGTCCAGCGGCAATTATGAAGCAGCAAATTTCTCCGGCAAGTACCGCGGTGCCTACCAATTCGATCTCGCTACCTGGGAAAGTGTCGGCGGATCCGGCGACCCTGCCGCAGCTGACCCCGCCGAGCAAGACCGCCTGGCCAAGGTCCTGTACGAGACCCGAGGCAACTCACCCTGGCCCTACTGCGGCCGCTACCTCCACGAGTAGGTAGTCAGCCATCGAGGCCAGTCGGAAACAGCAGCGCTTCCTAACCCAGGTCGCGCAAGACCACGTCGGCCACATTGCGGCCACTTGCTCCCCACACACCGGCGCCGGGGAACGTTGCGGCACCAGTCAGGTACAAGCCGTCAATCGGCGTGGTGTAACGAGTCAGCTCGCGCTGCCGTCCAAGAATGGCGTCCAACGGACCACCGGCAAAAGCGGTGGCATGCCCCTTGGGCAACCTCAACTTTGACTCCAACAAGTCCGGTGTCATCGAGCGCCAATCCAGAATGGATTCCTTGAATCCTGGCTCGAACACGGTGGCGGCAACATCAAGCCAACGTTCCGGCTCGCCCGAGTTCTTCCAGCCACCCTTCAAGCCATACGGCGTGAACAAAACCTCCAAGCTGAAGACATGCTCACCATCTGGTGCCAAAGTCGAGTCCCGAATTGACGGCATATTGATGAACAACATTGGCCGCTCAAGAATCTCACCCCGCCCCTTCATCTCATAGGCTTGGTGGATTGTCGCCAGGTCGGGGGCGACCAGAGTCGACGCCGATAATGGATCGGTGAAACCAACACTGGCGTAGCGTTCGGCATTGTTGTCTTCGTGGTAGTAGCGCCAACGAGGTGGCTCACTCAACCGGGCATCAACCTTGGACTCAAAGCCTTCGTCAGGCACCTGGTCACGCCAGCGATCAACAAACTTCTTGGCCGACGATGGTGCATTGCTCAGATACTTGACCAATGCCTCTCGTGGGTCACAGGCAATGATGACGGTCTTGGTTTCCAACACCGTGCCGTCGTCCAGTTCAACCTGACGTACACCCTTGCCTTCACAGCCAATGGATTGCACGGTTGATCCGGTTCGCACTTCTCCCCCGGCGGCCCGAATCGATCCAGCCAAGGCTTCGGTTAGCTGACCGGATCCGCCAACCGGGCGACCAAGAGCAACCACATGCTTGAAAGCAATGGCCAACGCACCCAGCCCCGTGCCCGGTGTCTCTGGCGACAAACCCCAGACTGCTGGCCCGGTACACATGGCTGGCCCCATGATTCCTTCATCATCAAAGAAGCTGCGGAGTACTTCACCCACCGTCATTCGTGACCACTTCAGCAAGGTCAACGCGGCAGGAGTTTGACGACCAATGGCCTTGCTTAGTAACGACCGGGTTGAGGGGGGCTCACTGGCCATAGATACCAGCAGCTCGGCTGCGGGTATTGCGGTTTTGGCGAATCGCCGATAGTTCTCGACCTCGCCGGGGAACATGATGGCCATGGCATCGAGAGTCTGTTCGACACTGTGAAAGATGGGGGTGGCACCGGGAGAGTCCCAACCAAGAGCAATCTGGCCTGGGTCAAGATCCAGATATTCCAAGCCATGAGTGGCCAGATCCAGCTCTTCCATCAGGGGAATAGACCGAACCAATCCATGATCGCAGTTGCAGAGATTGACTCGGGCACCAATGACGTTCTCAGTGCCAGCACAACCCCCAACCTGGCCACGGGCTTCGAGCACAACCACCTTCTTGCCAGCACGAGCCAGGTAGGCGGCGGCAACCAGACCGTTGTGGCCACCACCAACAACGATCACGTCATAGTCATCCATGGTTATGAGTCCTCACTAACCCAGAGTAAGTTTGCATCATGGTTTCATCATCTCGCCGACTGAGTGAACTTCGGGCCTCGGACCTTGCCGACCACCTGAGTGACTCCTCAATCCTCGTTCTTCCCATTGGGGCGGTTGAACAACACGGACCCCACCTGCCATTCAATACTGATCTGGTGGTGGCCAACGCTTGTGCCGAAGCAGTCGTGGACAAGGTCGGCGATGAGTTGGACCTCTGGCTGTTGGAGTCCCTGGCCTTCTCCAAATCCAACGAGCATGTCGGAACCCCGGGCACCATCTGGCTCGGACCAGAAACCTTGTTGGCAGTCTTGGACGACATCGGACGATCAGTGGCGGCAACCCCAGCCAAAAAGCTGGCCTTCCTCAATGGACATGGCGGCAACTCCTCGTTGTTGAACGTCGCTTGTCGCGAACTGCGAATCAACCACGGACTCGAAACGTTCTTGTTGCATCCGTCGTTGCCACCGGACCAGGGAGGTGAGTCAACCGAGGGTGAGCTTGGCATGGGCATCCATGGTGGCATCGCCGAAACATCGATGATGCTGCACCTGCGGCCCGAGCTCGTCCGCCTCGAGCGAGGCAGCCGCAATGTGCCCGAGCACCTGGCCAAGAACGAGCACGTCAAGTTTGGTGGCAGTGTCAGCTTCGGCTGGCTGGCCCATGACTTTGGACCAGACGGACACATTGGCGACCCAACGGGATCAACGGCCGAACATGGAGCCAAGCTGATGGACAACGCAGTGTCGGACCTGTGCGCAGCCTTCGCTGAAATCGCCAACTTCCGCTTCATCTGACCTAGCTGGCCGGCGTTGTCGGGTCGGAGCCATCAGGTCTTGGCCACACTTGCTGGCCTGCCTTGAACACGATGCGATCAGCTGGTGCCAAAGCGATTGCTTCTCGAACAGTTGTGGCTTTGATGAGCAAGAGGTCAGCGGGTGAATCGACCTCAAGGGTGACTGACTCAAGGCCCATGACCTGTCGTGCACGGTTGGAAACCGCGTCATAGGCCACGTCGGGAGTGAGGTGTCCGGCCATCACCAACAAGCTGGCGGTTTCCATTGGGTCACCGCGGCCAACGGTGCAGAACGGGTCTTGCAGATTGTCTGCTCCCCCGGCGACGTTCACCCCAGCCGCATGAAGCGCGGCCAACGCGGTCAGGCCCCGCGGCTGGGCAACGGCAATGTCACGCGACTGAAGGAACAAGTTTGTCTGGGGCAAGGTGATGACCGACACTCGCGCAGCTGCGACCTTGTCTGCCACCCGTTGCTGGATCGATTCGCTTTGCATACCGAGAGCGACACAGTGACTGGCAGTGACTGATTGATCAAAGCCAGTTTCGAGCACCAACTCAGCCAGCGCTTCCAAGTCCAGGCTGTCCAGGCGTAGATTCTCATCGGTATGCAGGTCAATGCGCAGACCGTGATTACCCGCCAGTTCTAGTAAGGCTCGGGTACAGCCACGTCCATCGTCATCCAGGTGAGGGACACCACCGACAATGTCCAAACCAGCGGCGACAGCATCAGTGATGATGGCAAGGTTGTCGACACCTGCCGGTCCGGCGATTGGTGAGCCAATGAGGCCAACAATTTCCAGCGAGGCGAATGGGGCAATGTCTGCCTTGACCTGTTGCAGGGCTTCAAGTCCAGTCAGTTCAATACCCTTGCCAACATCAACATGGGATCGAAATGCGGTAACCCCATTGCTGACCCCGATCATGATGGCGCGAGTAGCCCGGTCGACAATGTCCTCGACGGTAAGGGTTTCTCGGTGGGCAATCCAGGCTTGGATCGCACCCATCAAGTCACCGGTCTTGTTGACAACCAGATCGGCAGTCAGCGCCTTATCCAGGTGGGCATGAGGTTCGGCCGGGGCAGGCAATACGAGGTAGCCGCTGGCATCCACCACGGTGTCTTGGGCGGTAGCTTGCAGGTTGCTGGCTTGCGGGGTTCCGACGTCAGTGATTCGGCCACCTTCAAGGCGGAGATCGGTCGGGCCGCTGGTTCCGCCCGCTTCGAGGCCGGTGGTATTGAGGTGAGGGATTGTTGCTCCCTGGAGAAGGATGCTCATCAGATGTGGGGCATGACTTCTTCGGAGAACCGGGTCAGTTGTTCAGACATCTTGGAGTAGGCGTCGCCGGGCATGTGGGGGAAGATGGTGAGATTGTCTAGGCCACCAAACAGGTCGGCGTAGAACTGGATGCCCTCGATCACATCATCAGCAGTGCCGACAATCCAGGTCTTGTTCTCCATGGAGTCTTCCAAGGTTGGGGTGTATCCCATTGGTGCGGGCTTGCCGTTCGGGCCCATGTAACCCTGGCTCCATCCGTAGGGCGAGAGGAACTTCCACATCTCGTCATGGCCGTCACGAACTTCGGCCATGGCTTGCTCTTTGCTGTCGGCAATCCAGGGGGTGACCACCAGCATGCGTTTCTCGCCGGGGGCTAGTTCCCCACCGTGAGTCTCATTGTGGAGCTCTTCGTAGCGATCCCAGAATCGTTTGGCGAAGGAGTAGTGCTTGAACCAGAACACACCGCCGAAGCCTTTGGTTGGCACGGTTTCCAGCGAGGTTGGCGAGGTCACGGCCTGCCAGGTCTCATATGGGTACAAGGGGCGCGGGACCAGGGTGAGCTCTTCAACAAAACCGCCACGGTCGGGGATACCGGGTGGTGGGAATTCGTAGATTTCTCCCTTGTAGTTGAAGCGTTCATTGTTCAGCGCCAGCTGGATGACTTCCATGGCCTCGTCGAATTGCTGCCGGTTAAGGCGGTCCGCTTCGATGGCATTGGGATTGTCTTGGCTGCCAATATAGGTTCCGAGTGGTTCGGCTTCGCGGGGGACAGTGCCACGGCCGACACCCAAGATGCCGCGGCCTTTGGAGATGTTGTGGAGGGTGGCGAAGTCTTCGGCCATGCGGAGGGGATGCCATTGACCAACAATGTTGAGCATGGACCCGATGCGGATGCGTTCGGTTCGCTCGGCCAGGATGGCGCCAAACATGATTCCGTTGGGAACGACTTCGTATCCTTCGAATTGGAAGTGGTGCTCGGTGAGCCAGAAACTGTCGAATCCGAGTTTCTCGGCCAGCACGCCAGCGTCCAGGAGCTGCTCGGAAGCTCGCCACATCTCCTCATTGCTAAAGCGACGATCGGTCGGGGCTGGCGGGCCAGCTCCCGCATCGTCCATCTCAACTCCACCAAAAAGAAAAGCTCCAACTCTCATGGGTTTACCCTAACTCAACATTGTGTAGGCCAACAAAGCAGAAGGCCCCTTATCGCCCGGTTTGCGCCCTTCGGTTGAGGTTTGTGGAAGCTCCCTCTTTGGGATCGAAATTGAGGTGTCGCTTGAGCGTCCTTGGCCTAGGCTTGCGGGTCTGGCTTTCGAGCTGGATGAGCGCCTGTAGCTCAATTGGATAGAGCATCTGATTACGGATCAGAAGGTTGGGGGTTCGAGTCCCTCCAGGCGTACGACGCGAATCCCTTACTTCGGTGAGGGATTCTGTCGTTTTGGGGTTCTTGAAGTCCCCCGGATCTGGGTTAGCTGGGTTTGGTCACCACCGTGTATGAACGGGTTGGTGCCAGATCCAGAACGAACGAAGTTGTACGGTTCAATTAATTCCGTACCTGTCGCGCAACTAGGAGAATTGAGCCGGATGGCCGCCCGTGAGCACTACGGTCGCGAGTGTTCCAGCATCCGGAGATAGCCGCTGTCTCGAACCACGGAGATGATGTCCGCTACGGACACGGTCAGACGATCAGCGTCTTGCTTACCAGTGGGCGAGATCAGTTCGAGCACAACCTCATCGCCGATGAGAGACTGCACTCTCGCAACGAGGAGCTCTTGGGCCCCTGTTGCGACAAAGCGAAACTCCAGAAGGAAGCCTGAGTCCAGAGAACGCGTCAGAAGGCTACGAAGCGTCGAGTGCTGGTTCAGCGAATCATATGGAGGAGTACGTGATCCTCGCGGCAGAACCTCGGAGCGCTCCCGGGAGACAATCTCATGATCGAGAATCCACGCCAAGCCATCGAATCGGCCATCTTGTTCAAATTGACACCATGATGAGAACCCATCGACGTCCACGGGACCAAGAGGAGCCATGACGAGCGACTCGTGACCTCGGTCCCAGCTGACTGCCTGCATGTCCAGGCCCTTTGCCCAGCTCACGTCACTGTTATCTACGATCTCCCATTCGACAGCCTGAAGGTTTGAAACCTCAAAGGGAATCGAGTCATCGCCGGACCCCGAATTGAGGCTCAGGCCGACACCGTCACTATCTACTGCGCCGACCAGTCCCATGGTCTTTGATTCAGTACCACCACTCTTGGTGTAGATGGTCGTCAGGAGTTCGAGTTGCGCCAGACTGTTCAGCAACTCGGTCCATCTGCCTTGGATCTTGCCTAAGGGTTGCGGCGCCCTGGGATTCGAAAGGAAGTAGGCGACCTCCGGACTGGACTCGTCCAACGCAGCAATCGAACTGATTTCATCAGTCGAGATTGCCAACCAGCCTCCAGGAATCCCGTTGTGATTGAAGAACTCAACCACAAGGAATTCAGAGTCATCCGGAAGACTCAGGGCTCCACTCGTCAATGCGTAGGCCCGGTCCCATTCAACAGAGCCAAGCTCCGGTGGTTTATCCACATTGGACTCGCCCCAGGGCAGTGGGTAGGGCGCCTTGTTGGGAACCATCACTGGGCTGGGCGGAGCATGCCCCACATGTGCGGGCCGTCGAGGGGTACGTCCCACTCGCGACTCACCTCAAAACCGTGGTGGCGGTAGTAGGCCACATTCTCCAAGGTTTCGGTCTCCAGGTAACACGGCACCCCAGCCTCATCGGCCAAAGCAAAACCTTCGGCCATCAGTGTGCGTCCCAATCCCTGACGCTGCCAATCTGGGTGAGTACCCAACAGGTTCAAGTACCAGTGTTCCTCAGTCGGAGCCATCTCGGCCAAGATCCCACGAATGGCAACGAAGCGCTCAAACCGGTCCTCGGGGTGTTCCACCTTCTCCCCGGGCAGATAGTCAAGGTCTTCGCCGACCTCGACTTCGGGCCGACCTGGTCGTTCCCAACCACCGAAGGCCACGACCTCGTCAGTGACCCACAAGGTTCCATCCTTGGTCCAGCGGCGAAACATGCCAGCAAACAGAGCCGGATAGACCGTCTCATAGTCATCATCGTCCGGGATCAGCCAGCGCATCACGGGATCATCAGTGAACGCTCGCATCGCCGTGCGACAGACAACTGCAAGATCATCTTCCCGAGCTAAACGGATCATTGGGGCATCGTAGACTCCGAAGATGGCACGATCACAACCAACAGTCCCTCCGGCGCGGCGAACACGGTTCACGACAGCATCGATCATTGTCGCTCTCATGTTCAGCGCGGCGGCCTGCGGCTCAACCAACAGCAGCACTGCTCAAGCGAGTGAAACTGGGTCATCAGTAACGAACGAACCGACAAACAGCCAAACAGATGCAACCGAACCGGACACTGATGCCGGTTCAGACGACACCGCTGACTCCACTGTCGAACTTGTCTCTGGCTCAGTCGAAGTTGATGGAGGGCTCATCACCACCGTCCGAGCCGATGGTTCCGACGCGAATTCAACTGTTCTCTTCCTACACGGTGCGGCCTACACCTCTCAAACTTGGGTCCAGAACGAGATCCTGGCAGCAGTCGCCGCAGCTGGCATTGATGTGATTGCCATTGACCTTCCCGGCTTTGGCACATCGGGGCGAACCGGTCTGGAAGACGAAGAGTTTCTGGCTGGGCTCTTTACCGCCCTCGCCCTTGACCCATACACGACCACCGTCGTATCACCTTCCATGTCTGGAGGGTTTAGTCTGCCCGCCTTGCGCCAACCGTTCTTCGCCAACCTTGCTGGATATGTTCCGGTGGCTCCCGTCGGCGTTGGCACCTTCACCTCCGCTGGGCCTGCCCTCAACATCCCAGCCCTAGTGGTTTGGGGAGACGGCGACGGTGGTGATCCCCAAGGAGCAGCCGAAGCCCTGGCCAGCAGTTTCACCACCAGCACCGTGCTCATCCTTCCCGATGCTGGACACGCCGCCTACCAACAGCAGCCCGAACTGTTCACCCAAGCCCTGATCGGGTTCGTCGAGCTGAACGAGCCTGGTTAACGCCAGAGCAAGCCCCGGATAGACGGCTAGTCCGGGTGTTCTATTGGACGGTGCGAATGGTGATATTGATTCGCTCACCAGGATCAGTCAATGGTGATCCATCGGCCAGAACCTTGCTTACGCCATGGAATGAACGCCGGCGTGAGCCACCGAAAACGAAGAGATCACCCGATCGAAGCTCAATATCGGTCCAAGGCTTGTTGCGATCCGCGTTGTTGCCGAACCGGAAGTTGCACGACGCACCCAAGCTGATCGAAATGACTGGAGAGTCCTCTCGCTCCTCATTGTCCTGATGCATCCCCATCTTCGCCCCGTTCGCATATCGATTGATGATCGCTGCGTCCGGGCTTGACGACGTCGCTGCGTCCGGGCTTGACGACGTCGCCTGGCCGTAGGTGTCGTTGATGGCGCGCCGGGCAAGTTCGGCCAGCTCATTGGGGAAGGGCTTGACTGGCTCACCAGTGGTGTCATCCAGGAACCGCGAGTAACGGTACGGGTGCCAATACCAGCCAAGGCAGACAGTGGACACACTCATGAATGTGCCGTTGAGCATGCGGGGGTGCGCTGCTCCGGCTGGTGGGGCAAGCCAGCCTCGACACAAATCCAACAACTCCACCTGCTCGTCCCAAGTCAGCCAATCTGGAACATGCCAGACCTCATCGTCGAGCCTGATTGATTCTCGGGGGAAGAGGCTGTTCATTGCCAACCAGTCAACCGTGTCATGATCAAGCCCGCTCACTACACGTATCGGCGCCAACCGAAGTATTCCTTGGCCACACTGATCCCATGAGCGAGACTGCGAATCCAATCGAGATTGTCATTACTGACCCGAACGAGGTGGCGGAAGCCCTCAACTCACCCGACCTTGCTCCGCCAGCCTGTCCGGCGAATCTCGGCCAGGGTGCTACGGCCCACCTCCGTGATGCCATGGCTCGTTTCAGTAGTGGTGAGGACCATAGGCAGCGACGTCTTGCCATCGACCAGGCCATTGCCTCTCTCGATGGCTTTGCATTCGAACAGCAATCGTTCGATCGAGCTAGCTCGTTCCTTGACCGAGCGAGATCAAGCGGACGGGATGAGGCCAGCCAAGTCAAGGTGGCCCAGATCATTCCAACCGAGACCTTGGCCAGTGCCCTTGGCATCACCGACTCAGATTTGAACGAGGTGCGAAGCAACACCGGGCTGTTAGCAGCTGCAATTGGGCGCGCTGGGCCGGCATCCAAGGAGTCGGATCAAGCCGCCACTCGCCTACTGGGTCGGTTTGCTTCTCATCCTGGTGGAGCCGTTGCCAACGTCTCCCTGCTCTACCAAAACCACGATGCAACAACCGCCCTCATCACGGCGTTCCTGGAGGGGCACCGTGCTGGATCGCCGCGCCATAGTGCGCTCCGACGAACAGTTCGCGTGGTCGGGGCTGAAACCACTCTCGACATCACTCCCAGCCAAGAAGGCTCACCAAACCAAGTCGGACCAGCGCTGACCGTGCTAGCGACGGGCACCGTGCTATCACTCAGCCTTGAGGATCTGAACCTGGAGTTTGGGGCCGGGGCCCATCAATGCCCGGGCGAAGCCGTGGCCAAGCACATCGCGGCCGGCATCGTTCGAGCTCTTGGCTATTCGTGAGGTCAGTCCCCGAATCCTTCGAAGCCCGCATCCATCTCCGCTTCGGAGAAGGAGCGGAACGCAATCAAGGTTTGAGTCTTAGCCACGCCATCGAGCTTGGAGATTCCTTCGGTCACGACTCGGGCGATGCCGTCGTGGTCAGGAACCTTGACCACGGCCACAATGTCGGCCAGCCCACCGGCTACCGAATGCGCCTCATGAACACCGGCAATAGCGGCAACCTGGGGAGCTAGCCCGGCAATGGCGTCAGCCGTTGCTTCAATCAGAACAATTGCAGTAACCACAACACTCCCCTACTCAATCTCATGTCAACGAGTTCGACTCTAGTCGCCTGGCGCGACGTCATCACCAACCGCTCCAGAGGTACCAAGCCCGAACCTCATGCGCAGTTCATCAGGTTCATTGCTCTACCCTGCTCCGAATGAGCAACCGGTTGGACCAATTCCGTAGGAATATCGCTCAGGCATTGGCACCACAACCGATCCTCAACCTCACTGTTCGGGTCTCCCCTTTACGACCTGGATCGCCTGGCGAAAGCTCACAACAAGCACCAATGCCGGATCGCCTGATTCTAGAGCGATGAAACACCTTCGTAGGGGCCAAGGAACGTCGAACAATGTGCGCCTCTTGATGATCACCACCACGTTTCCCGGCGAACTGGGTGACGGTACGCCGGAGTTCGTATTCACACTTGCCCGAAGCCTCCCCGGTATAGACGTGACCATCGTTGCGCCACGAATTCGCGGCGGAGTGCTCCATGAGTCCGTCGGCAACGTGCGGATCATTCGGGCTCCGTACGCTCCTCGCCGCTTTGAGAATTTGGCTGATGACGCCATCGTCCCAACCCTACGGGCCCATCCAATCAAGTTTCTACAAGTACCCAGCCTTGTCATTTCCTTGGCGGTCACCTCACTCGTCACAGCCATCAAGCACCGCAGCCAGGTGATCCATGGTCACTGGATCTTGCCAGGGGGCTTCCTGGCGATGCTTGTAGCCAAGCTGATCCGGCGGCCCTACATCGTGACAGCCCACGGAGCTGACATCCATACCCTGACCGGCAAGCAGGCCATCCAGGCAATGAAGCTGGTCTTGCGCAACTCTTCAGCCAACTATCCGGTATCCAATGAAATCCAGGAGCTTCTCAACCAGCTGGAACCTGGCGCTGCTGCCCAAATCACTCCAATGGGTGTTGACTACAACCGGTTCGAATCAATCCGAGCACAACGGTCTCCGACTAGCCAGAGCTTGCTTTTCGTTGGTCGACTAGCCGACAAGAAGGGTGTCGATATCCTCCTGCAGGCGCTGGCCCAGGCCGAAGTCGAGGCCACTCTGACTGTTGTCGGTGACGGGCCAGACCGCGCCAAGCTAGAGCAACTGGTTTCCGAACTGGGACTGTCGGGTTCGGTCACATTTCTCGGCAATCAAACCCAGGAGCAAGTTTTTGAACACTATCGGACAAGCTCCGTTCTGGTTATCCCATCGCGGGTGGCGAAGAACAATGACAAGGATGGAACTCCGGTAGTACTCATGGAAGCGATGACTTGTGGAATACCGGTCATCGTCGCTGGCCTAGCCGGCCTCGCTGAGCAAGTCGATCACCAGTCAACCGGTTTGGTGTTTCCTCCAGGAGACGTTGCCGTACTGGCCAGGCTCATCGAGGACCTTCTCGGTGATTCAGACCTCGCCGAACAACTGAGCGCTGCGGCGAAGCTCCACTCCCAGGGGCACCTCGACGCCGCCATCATCGGTCGCCGAATGGCTGATGACATTCGGCGTGTAGTCACCGAGAATTGACACCATGTTGACGTAGCGCACCTAGCTCGTTTGCTCAGGCCCGCTCTCATGCCGAACTCCGGCCACATAATGCGGCGGTTCCACGCCAGCCTCAAGCTCAAGTCGACGCACCTTTTCCAGAATTCTCTGGGAAAGCATTCGATGGCTAGCAACCAGGTCAGCAACAATGGCCATGGCCAAGACTTGGATTCCAGCGAGCGAGAAGATGGCCCCAACAACGATCGATTGAAGATGGCCAGACGAGTCACCATTGACCAGCCAGTCATACACAAAGGGGGAGAATGCAGCGGAGGCCGCAACCCAAAGTAGTAGAGCAAGAGCGCCAAAGAACCTGAGCGGTTCATAAGCCGCAAACACTCGGCCAATCGTCAAAGCATTCCGGCGGATATAGCCCCACATCGAACCGAACAGTCGCGACTCTCGCAACTTAGCGTTAGTGCCCACAGGAATAGAAACGATGGCAGAGTTCAGCCGACCGGCTTGTATTAGCGACTCAATCGTGTATGTATAGCGATTGACGACAATCAATTGGATCGCAGCATCACGGCTATAAGCCCGAAAGCCTGACGTGGCGTCTGGAACTTGAGTGTTCGAGGCCCACCGAACTACCCATGAGCCAAGCACCTGCAGCCGAACCTTCAACCCTGAGAATTCCTCAATGTTCCGGACATCTCGATCACCAACGACGAGATCCGCCTGTCCTTCAACAATGGGTGCAACCAGTGCAGGAATGCAGCTGGCATCATACTGATTGTCGGCATCAGTGTTCACAATCACATCGGCACCAAGCTTGAGGCAGGCATCCAGGCCAACTTGAAACGCCGCCGCCAGGCCACGATTCATGGGAAGTTTGATGATGTGATCGACTCCGAGTTCACGGGCGACCTCTATTGTTCTGTCAGTGCTCCCGTCATCAATGATGAGCCATTCGACGACGGAGAAGCCAGGTACTTCACGTGGAAGATCAGCGATCGATATTGGAAGCTGTAGCTCTTCGTTGAGACACGGGATCTGAATTATTAGCTTCACCCGACTCCTCTCAAGACCAGACGAGGATAACAGGCTGCCAACTAGCTTTGCTCGATGCAGACCCCATCGAAACTGGCTCGTGGCCCAACCGACTGAGGGGTCAGGCCACAGATTTTTCTTTGGTCAAATGCTCAGCGAGTCGACTCAGTCCTCAATCCAAGCTGGCCGAGCACGAAGAAGACAAGATCGACCAGGATCGAGAACAGGCGTGCTACAGCGGTGATCGCCACCGCTATCTCAAACGGCATGATGGCGGGGAGTAGTACAAGCTGGATACCTTCTCGCACCCCGATCCCACTAGGAGCAAAGATCGACGCAATCCCAACCGCACCAGCAATATTGAAAACGGCAACCACGTAGAAGAAGTCGCTGTAGCTAAGCGGATGCATTGAACTGGTCAAGAAAAAGTAAGAAGAACCACTAATGAAGTAGCCAACGATGTAGAGCAGGAACGCTCGGGCCACGACTCGGTTCGAGACTTGCATTCCATCCGAATCAACCTGTTTACGAACCACACGCAAGAGAAGTTGGATCACCCGGTTGAAGACTGCCGGAACAGCCAGAATGGTGAGCAGGGCGCCACCGATCAAGATGATGTAGCGAACGCGGGCATCAATAGCGTCGAATCTGGGGTCGAACGCCAAGAAGCCAACAGCAACAGCAAAAGTTGCGATGACTTGAACAAGAGCCTCCAAGACCGAGGAAACAGCCAGCTGCTTCTTGGGCACGCCATGACCAGAGGCGAAAAAGACTTTCCCTCCAATCCATGCCACCTTGCCTGGCAAGTACCGCCCAAGCCATGCCTTGGAGTAGACACCGCTGAGGGATCGAAATGACGGCAGTCCTTGAGCTCCAAGTTCCAACAGGATTCGTTGCCAGATGAATACCCCCCAATAGCGGAATGCCAGACCAACGATCGTCGCAAGCAAAGCGGGCAATAACCGAAACTTGAGCCCTTCCAACTGTGAGTAGTCGAATTGCCTCAGATAAATCATGAGGAAGACGAGAACAAGGGCGTAGAAAGCTCCCGTGATCGGGCGGCGCCAGCTTATTGAACTGTCGCTCACGTCATACCGACCTCGACGTCCGTGAGATAGTCAGCCACGGTGTCCAGGTCTATGAGGCGTGTGTTCAGATATCCGAAGTAGTTGGCTTTCGCCAACATGGTGCTCGCAACCTCAATCTCCAGCTTCCGAATTGCCGCACTTGCCTCTTCATTGTCAAGGATCTCGAACAAGCTCTCATTCAGGTCGGCTGACTCAACGATCGCTCGGGCATGAGTGCTGATGATCTCGTTCGAATCAAGCTCAACCGTCTCGTGGCCTCCCTCTTTCTTCAGGAACACGATGCTGTGCAGCGCCACTGGGTCAGAGAGCTTCAAATTAGGAAGAATCTCATCAGCATGAACCCGGGTCGAGATGAGGAACTCGTTGCGAAGTGCCGTTTCAAGAATAGCCCGCAAGACGTTCTTGAAATAGATGATGGCAACCGTGGTCCGCGGAATGTTCGCCCCTCGCAAGTTTTGGACATTGTAAGTAAACACATGAAGGGGTCGTGGGTAGGGAAACACCTTGCCCTTGTCTGGATCAACAATCAGAAGATCATCACCCAGAAAGTCATACCCCTGGTTCATCAAACTCAGGCTGGTTGTGGTCTTGCCCGTTCCGCCGTAGGCCGGAAAGACGTAGCCCTGGCCGTCCTTTGAGACGCCGGCACTGTGCATGAAAAGAATTCCCTGGTTGAGAAAACTCAGATACATCACTGGCTCAAGAACCTGTGCCTGCACGAATACCCCTACCGCAGTCACATAGATGTTTCGAACTGGGTGGTCTTTGAAGTAGATGGTGGCGTCAGGTGTCCCGTGGCCGACAACGGCGTACTCAAAAGTAAAGAGCCTCTTGAAGCGGACCTCTCGTCGGACGGCATCGTTTGGAAGATCGGCAGGGATTTCGTCCACAATTTCTAAGGTGACTCTTGCTGCAGCCTCACCATCACTCATGTACGTCTGGTCGATACGGGCGTACTCATTCTCAAAGTACTGATCAAACTGGGTGTGACCGTTAGCGCGAATAACCAGCTCAAGGTAGTTCTGGAAGCGGTACTTCACTGGGTCACCCGCTGATTCTCAACTCGAGTCTTGTTGATCGTCATTGTCAGAAGTTGCCTTCGATCGGAGCTTGGCGTCTGCTCGACCAACGAGCGACGAGCACGGCAAGAGTAGCGCCGCTCTCGCCAAGCCACAGGCTTCAAGAATCGGCTCGGCATGACAGGTTGCAATCAATCAGCGCCAAGGTACGAACCGCACACATCCGCAATCTTGGGTTCGAGTGCCGGATCAGATCCAAGATTGTGAGGGAGTATTTCAACGTCCCAGTCTCCGGTCGGAACTGAGGTGTAGGCGCCGCCGGAGTTGTGGCGGAACACTCCTTGTCCAATAGCCTGCGAGGCAATGGCCCAGTCAGCTTCCAGAACCGGTGACCTGCAACTGCTCGCAGCATCTGTTGTAACTGGAATCGCCGGTGCTGGCTTCATTCTTGCGGTGGAACGGCATCTCGGACTCGTGGGTTTCGCACCGATCGCACAACTCTGGTCCATCTGGTCCATCACCGCAGCATCACTGATGTTCGCCTTTCAGCAATGGTCAATACGAGTTGGGATTGGGCACTCATCTGGTTGTCGCTCCGCTTTGCATGGGCGCCCATTGGCCCTTCTCCTGCTGTCAACAGTTGGTGCCGGTATTGCCGCAACGTTGGCCAGGGTGACGCTATTTCAGAGTTCGAGCATGTTCTGGCCAACCGCCACCGCACTTGTAGTGCTTGGGGCCATCCTGAGCGGAATAACTCGCGGCGTGCTCGCACGAGCTAACCGCAGTACAGCTCTCGCAATGGGGATTGGCGCTGAGAACCTGATCCGCGTCATTTTCGCTCTCATCCTCATCTCAATGGGAGCCGAGTCATGGTGGTTTGGGGTTGCCTTGCTCGCCGGCTTTAGCGTTGTGGCCCTCCTCTTTCTCCCTGGAAACGTTCGCGGCCCAAACAATTTGCACGACGAGCGTGGCTCCGCCACCCTCGGCTCCGCAGCAGTCGCTGGATTCCTTTCTCACGCGGCTTTGGCAGGCCCACCCATCCTTGCCGCATCCAATGGTGGCTCACCCAAGACAGTCTCGACCATGTTCGTTGTGCTCAGCGCTGTACGGATCCCCCATCTTCTTCTGCAGGGTGGCGCTCCACGGGCAGGGGTCATCTTCCAACAATGGTTCGATGCCGGCGAGGCCGACAAGCTGCGCCTAGTCCGAACTCGAATCGCTGGCATCGGACTCGTTACAGCTCTTCTTGCCGGCCTTCTCGGGATTGTCCTCGGTGACCCACTGATTGGAAGCATCTTCGCCATCTCAGGTGAGGTGGACCCATTGTCATACGGACTCGTCAGCTCAGCCGCGGTGCTGTCAGTTGCAGCGACTCTGGCCACTGTGCAACTTGTTGCCGAACAACGAAACCGGCTCGTGGTGGAGTGTTGGGCATTTCCATTAGCCGCTGCGCTCGTGGCCGCGTTGATTGCACGTGTCACCGAACTCAACCACATCGCCCTCGGCCTGTTCGCACTGCACCTGGTCGTCCTCGCTAGCCTGACAATTGCCCCAACGAGATACCACACTGATTCAGCCGATCACTCGGGCTGAACGGTGGAGATCGCACCCAATAAGTGCGACCGTGCTTCCGGTCCAGTGTTCATGAGTAAGTCGACCACACTCACGCCGTGAGCAAACTCGTCACCAGCCTGGTCATAAGTCAGATACTGGCCGTAGTCGATTACTTCAAGGGCGACTCCCGCTTCCACGAAGAGCTCTTTCTCTAGGTAGGTCAAGCCAGCTGGTCCGGTCAGATAGCTAGTGGCTCCTGTTCGTCGACAAAGGTCAACCAGCCGAGCCGTCGGAGTGCCCTCAAGGGGTAAGTACTTCGAGTCAATCTCGATTGGGGTGGTGATTTCAAGCTGCTCCGAAAGGCCTCGCAGGAAGAGCAGATTGATGTCATGGAGATGTTCGAGTGATGCTGCCTCATCAAACCATTGAGACCACGTGTCACGATAGAGACCGAAATGGGGTCGCTTACTACTGTTTTGCTCAATGGATCGCCAGTGTTTCGCCACCCAGCGAGAGTCCTGCACCCTGGCATCCTGAATAGCCTGATCAGCCCGGCCCGCCGTGGCAACAGGAATAGTCAGCCAACTCAAGCCCTGTTTGGTGGCAATCCGATTCCGGTTGCGCCAGTCATTCTTGGTGTACTGAACTGAGTCGTAGACAACAAAGAGGTCAGCAGCATCCATCAGGTCGAAGTACCCCTTCCATGGAAGGTAGTTCGACTGCAAAACAACAAGCCTCATGCGGAACAACTCTCAATCAGTGGGCTGGTTAAGACCAACCCCGACCCGGCTAGCAATGTGAAAACGGGGCCGACTGAGCACCTCGTGAAAGATCCGGTAGACGTAGGCAGTCAACACGCCGACACTCATCAGCAGCACACCAGATGTAAGGACAGTGATCCCAATAAGTAAGGTGATTCCACCTTGCAACGGTCGATCACCAGTGACGTATTGAGCAAGGAGGATGATGAGGTACACAACACCTCCCAGGGCCATTGTCGTGCCAGCCCACGTGACGACCCGATGGGGAAGGTCGCTGTATGAGACGAGGGCCGACGTCGCCAAAGCAAGCCGACGTCGAAAACTGTATGACGTCTCACGCCCCCCCGGTTGATCGCGCAACACCGTGACGTACTGATGGTTAAACCCCATCTGCGACATCAACGGACCATATACAGCGCCTTGCTCTTGATATCGGAGTAGTTCGTTGCGAACAGACCGGCGAAAGGCTCGATACGTGCCGACATTCGAAGGCATGTCGACCCCCGCCAGGCGAGCGAACACCGAGTGGAACAGGCGTGAGGTCAGTGAGGCCTTCTTGTCACCCATTTCCCATTGGCTATAGACAATCTCTACCGAGTCATCAGTAAATGGACTAAGCAACTTCGATAGCTCTTCCGGACGGTCCTGCAAGTCAGCGTCCATCAACACAATGATGTCGCCCCCAGCTCGCTCAAATCCCGCCCCTATCGCTGGGTGTTGCCCAAAATTCCGACTCAGCTGCAGTCCGACGCACCGAGGGTCTGCCGCAGCCAAGCTTGAAATGATGGACCATGACTCGTCCCTGCTTCCATCGTTGACGAAAATAACTTCGAAGTCGTCACTCAGGCTCTCCAGCGAAGCGACGAGTCGGGTCCACAACTCCTTAACGGTTACCTCATTGTTGAAGACAGGGACAACAACCGAAATCGAAGTCATCAGCCTTGATTGGCCAGGTACAGACGTTGTTCCGGCGGTACGTAGTACTCCGCAAGACTTGTTGGAACTCGGACGTCAAAACCAAGAAGTCTCCGCAACGTCGGACTTAGGTCTCCGATTTGCTCGGCCGGGACCATACGGGGGTAGTCGAAGCGTTGCCGCATGAAAGAGCGGACGCAGTTGAGAGTGGCAGCGTGCCGGGCCCGGTCGGTGTTGTTTTGTCCGCCCATATGCCAGGTTGACGCATTGAAAACTACCAAGTCACCAGCCTTGGGGTGTACTCGGACGGCGTCTGAGAAGAACTCGTCTTCGGATGGTTGTTCGGATCGTGTTGCCGAACCAGGCAAGAAGTAGGTCGCACCGTTCTCATCGGTGAAGTCGTCCAGCGCAACGATGACACCGACATTGGTCGGATACCCGGGAATGATTCGAGGGCAGTCATTGTGGATCCGATGAGAATAGTTGGTGCCGCCGACCGGCATGCTCGAACTGGTATACGCGTAAACAGTGCTGGTGTTGGTCAGGAACTCATCCAGCGCAGTAACGAGCAACGGTGTCTCAAGCAGAGACATGAAACCGTCGTCAAGGAACATCAAGTTGTGCACCATGTAGTCATCAATGGCACTAAAATCAGTCGCAACTTCTCTTTGTTTCTGGGCCAGTTGATCAAGAGTCGAGCGCAACGAGGCCGCCTCATCAGTGCTGATAGCTCCGGGCACCACCGTGAATCCGTCAGTCCCAAATTCGTTGATCTGGGAGTCGGACAAGGTGGCATTCATGGCTTGGCTGCCGTCACAACAAGGTACTTGTATAGAGGGGACGAGACCGGGAGAAGCTTTCGAAGATGATCATCAATGAGCTGAGACTCTTCGAAAGACTGGCCGTGCATGACCTTGGCCTGTCCCAGGTACCACTCGTGGCGGATGTCAACATCGGCGTATCCGAGTTTGGTGAGATCGGTCGCAAGCTCTATTGGGTCAAACCCTTTGCCGCTTCCGTCTGACTTCGCTGGCTCCGCATTGCGCCAATCCTCTGGATCGATACCAAACTTCTCTTGCAAGTTTTCTTCATGGTGCACCAATTCACCAATCTCACGCTCGACGATCGCGTCGTAATCGGTTTCAGCGTGCTGAGCATGAGCAGCGTAGACCCCATCCCAGAAATTCCGGTTGGGAATGAGGTCAACGTAGAGCATCCCCCCAGGTTTGAGAACTCGCAGTGCCTCAGCCAAGGCGGCCGTGTGGCTCTCTAAGTGATCAAGGAAGGAGTATGCCGTCACCATATTGAAGGTGTTGTCGTCGAAGGGAACCGCTTCGACCATGCCTTCATGCAAGGTGATATTACCACTCGACAGATCAACCCGATCGAGCATGGCACGGGTTGCGTCTACCCCATCCAACTCCACGAATAGGTCCTTGGCCAGGCCTAGAACGAAACCGGTTCCACACCCAAAGTCAAGCAAGCGGTCCGAACCAGTGCGAGCAGTCAGGTCCTCAAGTCGCTTCCTTACCTTGGCTTGGTTCTCTGGCCGAAAATGGGGCTCAGTAGAATCGTACTGATCAGCCAACTGGGTATGCACCCGAACATTGGCCTCAACGACAATGGGGCGAGAGCTATCTGGCATCCAGGTTCACGCTTTCTGCTTTAGGATACGAGTCAATCACTAAGACTATCCCAATCGATATCACCAGAGCGTGACTTCGATTGGCTTCTGCCGAAGCGCCCAACAGTCATGCAAAGCGCAACAATGGAGACCTGGGAATGACCGCTAGCAATGTACAACTCCGAGCCCTCAACCTAGACGACCTTTCAAGGACAAGACGCTGGCGAAACGACCCCGCAGTCGCCACTCTTTCACTCGGGCGTCCATTCCCAATCACCGCCGCCAACGAACGGGCCTGGTTTGACGGAATCGGGGTCGGGGCAACGCCGAACCGGTCCGATTGGGCCATTGACGCCGGAGAGGGCATCGTTGGAGTTGCGCAACTCATTGATATTGATTGGGTGAACCAGACAACCAGGTTCGGCCTATTCGTGGGTACAGAGCATCAGGGCAAGGGGTACGGAAAACAAGCCACTCAGCTTGCCACCGCGCACGCCTTTGAACGCTTCAACCTTCGACAGGTACGACTCGAGGTACGAGCAGACAATGTTGCAGCACTCGCCATCTACCGCAGTCTTGGCTTCGTTCACGAAGGAACAGAAACTGGAGCCGTGCTGGCCGCAGGCAAACCAATCGACATGCTACTCATGCTGCTCGAACCATCTACGAGCAAAGCCAAATAGGCTTCACCCCTAATGACCCTTCGTGAACAACTTCTTTCTCAACCCGTTGTCTATCGAACCTTCAAGAAACTGGTTCTTCCCAACGGCTCACACCAGCGAATCGTCAACTCGATGTTCAGTGTTGAGGATGGATCCTCAGTCCTCGATTTGGGCTGCGGTTTTGGCGACTTCACCCAATTTTTCGCCGGCCGATGCAACTACATCGGCATTGATCACAACCCGGAATACATCGAGACCGCACGAAGAATGAACGACGGACTCGATGCCACCTTTATTTGTGCAGACGTAACGGACGAATCAGTCGCCGCCAACGGGCCCTATGACCTGATCTTTCTCTCCGGCGTCCTACACCATTTGAGTGACCAACAGGTGAGTGAACTCGCCAGCAACGTTGCGCCCCTCCTGAACGAATCTGGACGCTTCGTTGCTCTCGAACCAGTCTTTGATCCCGATCAGGGTTTGACGGCACGACTAATCATCGCTTCGGACCGAGGCCGTTTCGTTCGAGATGCTGCTGGCTACTCAAACCTGGTTAGTCAGGCATTGCCCCAGGTTCGTACCGAAGTTCTAACTGGTCTACTCCGGATGCCTTACACCCACCTGCTCATCGAGGCTGGGCTGTAGCCCCCTATGACCCAGAGCATTGGGCCCCACGCCAAGACAACCCAGACTCAAGCCCCCTGGACGAAGAATCGAATGGTCGGCACGCTAGAAAGGCTGGCGCCAATTCTGCTTCCGTTGGCGCTATTTCTCGTCCTGCAACCAGAGACCTTCGGTGTCACGCCAAACAACCTGGACCCCTTCTTCTACACGGGCTTTGGCATCAACTTCGATGACTCACTAGCAGCCGGCGGCAGTCAGCACTATTTCGTCTCCCGATGGGCCGTGTATTATCCGCTGTTCATCGCCAATGCACTCGCCGGGCCGGTTCTGGGCCGTCTCCTCCTTCGACTCCTTATCGTCAGCCTTATTCTGAGGGGATTCTGGAGACTGAGGCCGGAGTGGTCAACCGCACAACGAGTGGCAACGGGAACCCTCATCGTCTCGCTGCCAATGTTCTTGCGTGCACTCCTCACCGACTACACCGAATACGCCGTTGCCAGTCTGATATTTGGCCTTGTCATTCTCGCTGTTCGGGACCAGCAATCCGCCCCGTCAGCCCTTTTGGCAGGCGTACTGACTGGTCTGACCATCGCATCAAACCCAATTGGTGTCGTCGCAGCCGCCGCCCCGCTTGTGGTCTTCATTCTGAATGGAAGCAAGGGCTGGACCAACAAGATCCTGCACACCGCCATCATCATTGCTACAGCGGTGACAGTCTTATCGCTCGGCTTGTTCTATTTTCGCTGGTTCTACGGGATTGACAATCTCTACCAGCCAACCATCGATTTCATTCAGGCCGGTGTGGGAGTTGACCAACTCAAATCACCTCGGTTGGACTGGTTGGGCTTCTTTACCTGGCTCTATGCCGCTCCCATCTTGCTCGCTGTTGTCCTCGGTCTGACACTTCGGCGAACAGTCAAGTTTGACCGGATGGAATGGGCAGCATTCACCATCTGCGGTGCCCAATACTGTCTCCAATGGGTCGACCAGTTCGTCCGCAATGGCGATGGTTTGGAAATTTCCTACTACTGGTCAATGTCCTACCCCAGTCTTGCGGTTGCAATTGCCTTGCTTATTGGCCGCTTGACTAAAGGAATCACCATTGCTCAAGCCCTTGGGGCCTGTATCTCTTGGTGTCTACTTCTTGTGATCGGCGTGCCTGATCTTCTTCGCCTTCCCTCCGGCCTTGGGTTTGCTCTTGTCGCCACACTTGTCGTTGGGTTCATCGTCGCTTTAGCCAGATCCACCCCGGCAGCTTCCGGAGGGCTGCTGGCAGTCTTTGTCCTTTGGAGTCAAATTGGCGCTCCAGACTATGACCCAAGTTCGTATCACTTCTTCAATGCCAGCCCCCTGTACGACGAGATGTTTTGGGCTGACGGCGATACATCCGAAGCGCTCTATCGGGAGACCGTCTGGTTTGAGAATCAGATGGACACCCTCACCCATGACAGTCAATCCTTCTACGTTCCTGTTGGTTCCCGTAGCCAAGCCTCTCCCATTCTTGGCATCTACCAGGCCCATGTAGCCGGCCGTCTCCTAGCCCTTGACGAGACACTTCACATCGAGCCACTTTCGCTCCAAGCCAGACGGTACTCCGACCTCCCACTGGTCACCGTCTTGGGACCTCCTGGCATCATCGAACAAGCGATAGTCAACGTGACTGAGCAACTTGAGGTTACGACCTCACCAATCATGGACGTCACTCATGATTCCGATCTTGGTTATCGGGTCGTTGTCTTCGAGCTCGGTCCATTCGAACGCTTTCCTGAGTCATATGAAGCGAACTTCCTCCCTCTTCTACAAGGTCGCTACGAGACCAGCGATGTTACGGTTGATCCAGGCTCACCAGCTGGTCTCGTCACCTTTGGCCCCTACATTCCTATGGAACCGGGCGAATACACGGCAACGCTGCACTATGCCGCGGCCGCAGCGTCGAACGAAAACTTCGGCCAGTTTGACGTCTTCACGCTTGAACAGGGCCAACTTGGACTTGTTGACCTGCCAGGAACCGACGGCCTCGCATCCCACGTGGACATACCCTTCACCGTGTCCGATGACTCGAGTCGTTGGGAGTTTCGAACCTTCGTGAGCGGCACAGAGAGCGGAGTCCTGATCATTGACAAGATCACCATCGACACGCGGTAGCGATCAAACGTCAAGAGAAGTCTGAAATCACTTCCGCAACTCGCTCATACTCCAGCTTCGAGATGTCAGAAAACAGCGGTAGACGGACCAGTCGGTCGCTGACATCCGCTGAAACCGGACACCCGAGTGGCGCCGAACCGACTCGAAGACCTGCCTCTGACGTATCGAGAGGGACGTAGTGGAACACCGCCCCAACACCATTCTCCTTGGCGTGGGTCAGAAGTTCCGTTCTGGCTTCGTGGCTTGGCATGAGCATCCCAAAGAGATGGAAAGAAGACTCAGCATTGTCTGGCGAGGTCAGGAAGTGAGCCCCGTTCATTTCCCCCCAGTCCGCTAGGGCCTCTGAGTAGTAGTCCCAGGCCACACGCCGTCGCTCTTGGATCCCACTCGCGTGTTCCAGTTGCGCCAGCAAGATTGCAGCATTGACGTCAGCTAATAGATAGCTGGAGCCCGTTTCAACCCAGCTGTATTTGTCAATTGCTCCTCGGAAAAATCGAGCTCGGTTCGTACCCTTCTCCCGAAGAATTTCCGCCCGGTCAAAGAAGCGCTGGTCATTGACGATCAATGCTCCGCCTTCTCCGCATGTGACGTTCTTTGTTCCGTGAAAACTCAAGGTCGACATTTGACCGCTAGTGCCTGCGGGACGACCCTCAACCTGTCCAAATAGTCCGTGAGCATTGTCCTCGATCACAACCAGCTGATGTTGGTCAGCCAGCTCGTAGATCGTCGAGGATGCTGGGACGCCTCCATAGTGAATCGGAACAATGGCTCGTGTTCGTCGTGTAATCAGTTGTTCAACCTGAACTGGATCAATGTTGAGCGTGTCTTTCTCAACGTCACAGAACACGATGGTCGCCCCCATCAGGGCGAATGCTCCTGCAGTGCTGGAGAAAGTGAATGAAGGCACGATGACTTCGTCGCCAGGCTCAATCTCTAGCAATAGGGCGCTCAACTCTAGAGCAGCAGTACACGAAGGAGTGAGGAGAACTCGAGAACCAGAATGCAAATCAGACAAGAGCGTTGCGGCTGCCACGCTAAAGGGCCCATCGCCCGTCAAGTGACTGGACGTAAAGCACCGCTGGACATAATCCAGTTGATTTGGTGCGATCGTTGGACGGTTAAAGGGAATCACCCATCTGCCTCACTCGCTTCGGCGATCTGCAGCAAATATGTCCCGTACCCCGAACTCTGCAGTGGTTTCGCCAGCTCACGTAAGGCATCCACGTCGATGTAGCCAAGACGAAAAGCGATCTCCTCCAAAGCTGCAATTTTCAGGCCCTGCCTCTTGTCAATCACACGAACGAACTCAGCAGCCTCCACCATCGAATCGAACGTCCCGGTGTCGAGCCAACTGTGTCCGCGCCATAGACGCGTAATTCTCAGCTCACCAGAATCGAGATAGAGCTGGTTGAGACTGGTTATCTCCAGCTCCCCACGATCTGATGGAGTCACCTGCCGAGCCAACTCGGTAACACGGGCATCATAGAAATAGAGACCGGTAACCGCCCACGAAGAGCGTGGATCTGTGGGTTTTTCTACAATTGACTCCGCCACTCCCTCATTGTCAAAATCGACCACCGCATACCGGCCCGGATCAGACACCCGCTGGGCGAAGGCGGTGGCTCCATTCTCTTGGGCCGCTGCTTCACGCAAGAGCTCTGACAACCCGTTGCCGTAGAACAAGTTGTCTCCGAGCACCAAGGCGCAGGACTCACCAGCAATGAACTCTTCGCCAATGATGAAAGCCTGGGCAATGCCTTCGGGGTTCGTTTGAACCTCATAGCTAAGGGAGATCCCCCACTGCTCACCGGTTCCGAGCACTCGGCGAAATGCGTTACCGTCTTCGGGCGTGGTGATCACCAAAATGTCTCGGATACCCGCCAACATCAGCACAGAAAGTGGGTAATAGATCATTGGCTTGTCGTAGACCGGCAAGAGCTGTTTCGAAACTCCGAGGGTGATCGGATGGAGCCTGCTTCCGGTTCCACCAGCTAGGACGATTCCCTTATTCAACGACTTGCCACCTCATCATTTTGTGGGCCCAGCCCTGCACGGGCACCCTCTCCCGTTCGAGCCATCAACGGTTCCCACCAGTTCTGATTGTCCAGGTACCAGTCAACAGTCGATTGAAGTCCGTCATCAAACGAATGCTGAGGTTTCCAACCAAGCTCCGAACGAATGCGGCTCGAATCTATGGCGTATCGAAGATCATGACCAGGCCGGTCAGCGACAAACTCGATGAGTTGGCGGCGATCCGATGTCCCCAGTCTCTCATCAACAGCGTCACAGATCGCATGAACAACCTCCAAATTGGAACGCTCACCCCCACCGCCAATGTTGTAGCTCCTGCCATCGACACCATGAACTGCGGCAAGCATCAAGCCAGCCACATGGTCATCAACTTGAAGCCAATCACGCACATTCAAACCCTGGCCATATACCGGCAAGCGCTCGCCTCGAGAGGCCTTGATAGTTAACAATGGAATCAGCTTTTCTGGAAACTGATACGGGCCATAGTTGTTCGAACAATTGGTAATCACAACCGGGATACCGAAAGTTTCACCCCAAGCCCGAGCCAGATGGTCGGCTGCCGCCTTGCTGGCGGAATATGGCGATCTCGGATCGTACGGAGAATCCTCACTAAAACTTCCGCCATCGAGAGGGAGTGACCCGAATACTTCATCTGTCGAGACATGCAAGAATCGACGGAAGCCCTTTACTTCCCGCACGGCCTCCAGCAAGTTGAAAGTTCCAACGATGTTGGAGTTAAGGAAGGCACGAGGGCTGTCAATCGACCGATCGACGTGAGATTCTGCGGCCAAGTGCATGACAGTGTCGGGTTGAAATTCGCTAACAATGTCGCTGACCCTTGCCGCGTCGGCCAGATCCGCTTCAAAGAATTGATAGCTCGGTGACGACGAAACCGATGCCAAGGATTCAAACGAAGATGAATAGGACACACAATCGAGATTCGCTACCTCATGATCGGTCGTGCTCAAGATGTGACGAAGGAGAGCTGATCCGATGAATCCGAGACCACCGGTAACGAGAATCCGCATAGAGCAACCGTAGCCCGGAGCTTCACCAGGTAGTGATCATTCGAGCAGTGTCAGAATCTGGCGCCGTCATTCGCTTACGACGAAGAGCAGCCTAAGATCTGCACCTGCCTGACGGGGCAACCCACCAATACCAAAAGAGTCACGATGTCTTTAGCGGGAAAGATCACCAATCGAGCGAGCGGAGCCTTCCTGGGTTCAGTCGACGGCCAACTGGATGAGCAGAAGCATCTGGTCCACGCAGTCAAGAATGAGCTCTGGGGGCGGATGGAAAAGCTCTCCACCGAGATCTCAACTCTTCACGACTCAATCCGCGACTATTCCTCGCTGCAACGATCCTCGATCGAGACTCAGGGTGCTGCCCTAGATGCACGCTTGGCGCAGGTCGAGCAGGGTGTAGCGGAGACCTCACAGCGACTCGGCCATGTTGAACACAATATGTCCGCCCTTACTGAAGAGGCTTGGAGCCGGATGGATGGGGCCAAACTCCACCAGGTTGATGGAAACATGAGCCGCTTCTTGAACTATGCAGCGTCGCACCGGGGACCGCTGGCCGAGGCTGATTTGTGGATCAATCATCCCTTGTCGCTGGAGTGGGACGCTGGCTCAGTCCGAGTGGCCAACATCAATGAACGAATCCTTGAACACCCCTTCGTTCTCGGTGCCGCCGCCGCCCTTCCCCCTGGGTCCCGGATCCTCGATATTGGTGGAGCCGAAAGCACCATCGGTCTGAGCTTGGCTTCGCTGGGCTACCGGGTCACCGTCATCGAACCCCAGGGCTACCCCTTCGCTCACCCCAACCTCGAAGTCGCCGAAGTCCCCCTTGAAGACTTCAAGAGCGAGCACAAGTTTGATGCTGTCATCCTTCTCTCAACCATCGAACATTTCGGAATAGGCCACTACGCCAACAACCCCGAACGCGACGAACGCGCCGATCTTGACGCCATGGCCATTGTCGCCGCCCTCTTAGTGGAGGGTGGCAAACTGATCCTCACCACCCCGTTTGGTCCCGCCGAAGTCAACGATGTTGAACGCATCTATGACCAAGAACGACTCCGCAACCTCATCCAAGGTTTCGACATTGAGCAGACTGTCATTGGTGTCAAGGCTGATGACGGTAACTGGATTGCAGAAAGCAACGAATTGGGAGATCCAGCAGGCCCGAACCGGGTAGCTATGGTCCTAGCCCGTCTTGCTCCAACGTCGTGACCTTCGTCTTTGACCTGCTCGGCGTACAGAATCGAGATCACGGCGAACGCGGCATCGCTCGCTACACCCTGCACCTCGCTCTGGCCTTAGAGCGTCAGGCCCCGGGCCTGGTTGATGAATACTGGGTCCACGCTCACCTCCCAATCCCGGGCAGCCTCGAACCCCTCATCCGCACTGGGCGGGTGAAACGAAAGACCGTGCTTGAACGGGCAACCGCCCCCTCGCCTGCCGGGTTGTACCTAGCCGGATCAATGTTCGAGTTGGGTGAACCCTTGGACCATGTCGTTCCCCCGTGGGCTCGTGGCGCGGGCTGGCGCTCAATGGCGATTCTCTATGACCTGATCCCGCTCCGCTTCGCTGACTGGTACCTGACCGAGCCAGTGACTCGCTTTCAGTACATGACTCGGATGGACGCCACCACCTCCCTGGACCACCTGCTATCCATCTCCCAAGCCACTGCCAATGACGCCACCGAACTGCTGGGTGTTCCCCAGGAAAAGATGACTGTCATCGGGGCTGGAGCCGACCGGCGTTTCCGGCCACCTACCGAGCCACTCCCCAACATCGTTCGCCAGCTCCAAGAATCGATCCCGGACTTGGAAGACAACTACGTCCTGTTTCCCAGCGGGATTGAACCACGCAAGAACATCGATGGCATGCTCGAGGCCTACGCTGGCCTTCCCCAAGCCTTACGAGATAAACACCAGCTGGTCCTTGTCTGTCGTGTCAATGAGCACGAGTGGACGATCCTCGAACAACAAGCCAAAGACCTGGGCATCCAAGGCCGGCTTGTCATCACCGGCTTCGTCCCCGACCAGGCGCTCGTGCAGCTTTACCAGGCAGCAACCCTCGTTGTCTTCCCCGCCATCTATGAGGGTTTTGGGTTACCGGTCTTGGAAGGCATGCGCTGCGGAGCGCCGGTCATTTGCAGTGACTCGTCTTCGCTGAAAGAGATCCAGCTGGACCAAACTGCCCTCTTTGACCCCAACGATGTCTCCGACATTGCCGCCACCATGGAACGCTTCCTCGCGGACCCTGCCGAGCGACAGCGCCTGGTTGATGCTGAGCCATCCAAGTTCTCCTGGGATCTGGCCGCCACCCTGACTGCTGAGCAGGCGCGGACCATGCTGCCCCAGCCAGGCCAACCATCCCCCAAACAGCTTCCAACATTGGCCCTCGTTTCACCCCTTCCGCCCGAAGCCAGCGGGATTGCCACCTACGCCCACCGATTCCTCGCCCACCTCGCAAAACACTTCCGTGTCACGGTGTTCACGGGGCCCGATGGCTTGGAAGACAGCGAGTCGCTGCCTGCTGGCGTCAACGCCTCCGACATTGAGTTCTTCGACACCATGGAACAAGCCAACGGCCGCTTCCATCACGTCCTCTACTTCTTGGGGAATAGCCACTTTCATGTGGAGGGTTATGAGCTACTGAAGCGCCGCGGCGGTTCCGTACTTCTCCACGATGTCCGCCTCACTGGTCTGCATAACGAGATACAGCGGCTCGCACCTGAGCGTCTCATCAACGGTTCGGTCGGAACCACACTGGCTCACATGTATCCCCACCGATTCCAAATCCAGCTGGAAGAACGAGCCGTCATACCCGCCGATGTCGCCGACCGTTTCGGTGTGTTCATGACCAAGGAGGTCACCGATGCTGCCGACGAAGTCTTCGTTCATTCTCGCTTCGCCGCCGACCTCTTGGAGTTGGACACCGGGCAGCGACCACGTGTGCTTTTTGACATTCCCATGATCCCCGAACCCGCTCCGGAAACTTCGAACCGGTCCGCAACTCAGGTTTGTTCCTTCGGACTCGTCGATCCAGCCAAGATGCCAGAACGAATCATTGACGCCATGATCGAAGTCAACAAGACCAGTCCAGACATCGAACTGATCTTTATTGGAGGCCTCACATCCAGCTATCAGCGGGACCTGGAGGCCCGAGCTTCCGCTGGGTCCAACGGCCTGCAGGTGACCTTCACCGGTCATGCTGATGAGGCCACCTATGATCGCTACCTTCACAGCGCGACGGTCGCAGTTCAGCTTCGTTCCCTCAGCAATGGCGAGTCATCAGCAACCTTGGCCGAAAACATGGCGGTTGGCACTCCTCTGGTGATCACCAATATCGGGGCTCAAGCCGAACTGCCCGATGAGATCGCCATCAAGGTCGACCCTGACGTGTCCGGAACCGAACTAGCTGAAGCGATTCTGAGTATCGTGACTGACCCGGATCGAGCTAAGGCATTGTCGGAGGCTGGTCGCCAGCGGGCCCAGCTATGGAGCTACGAGGCGGCTGCTCAAATCCTGGCTGACCAGCTCATCGACTCCCAGTCCTAGGACTCGGCAATACTCATCTGGAAGTTCACACGACCAGTCACTGGGCGGCCACTGTTGATGTCGAAGGTCGTTGCCTGCTCGGACCTTCCGTATTCGAAGGTCTCGGAGTGATCCTGAAGGATGAAGGTGACCAAGTAGTGGCCGTCCATGAGTGGCAGGTCATCGATGACAAAGTCGATGATTCCGTCGCCTCCGGCGCTGGTGACGTCTTGGCCGCGAACATCATGAGTTGAAGCGTTCACCAATAGGACTCCGTCATGGCTATGGATGATGATCCGGCCGCGGATTCCTTCAACTGGGCCAGTCGAGTGATAGGCAAGCTTGAGATGGAGCTGATCCCCCGGTTGAAAAGAGTCTCGCCCATCCAGCGGTGCTTCAACCCAGGTGCGAGTCAGCGAGACCTGATCACTGGTGGGAATGACCTCGATCGACCCGCGTTGTCCCTCCTCGGTTTCGTCCTCAGTTCCATCCGGCTCTACCTCAATGCCCTTCTTGACCAAGGACCGTCGATAGATAGTGACCGCTTCGCCGACATCACCGACATGCAAGACCTTGCCGTGATCCAGCACGACTGCACTGGAGCAAACCTGGCGAACCTGCTCCGGGGAATGAGTCACCAAAAGGATCGTCCGGCCTTCTTCTTGAAAGCCCCGCACCCGTTGCATGCACTTGAGCTGGAAGGCCTCGTCGCCAACCGAAAGCACCTCATCAACCAGCAGTACATCGGGCTCAAGATTGACGGCAACCGCAAAACCAAGGCGGGCGTACATGCCCGATGAGTAGTGCTTCACCTGGGAATCAATGAAGTCATGAAGCTCGGAAAACTCGACAACGTCATCGAAGATCTCATCAATGCGCTGGCGACTGAAGCCGAGGATGGAGCCGTTGAGGTAGACGTTTTCTCGACCGGTCAGGTCGGGGTGAAAGCCGGCACCCAATTCCAGCAGGGCTGAGAGCCGACCACGCACCATCACCGAACCCTCATTGGGCCGCAGGGTTCCGGCAATGCATTTGAGCATGGTTGACTTGCCCGAACCATTGTGTCCGAGGATGCCAATGGTCTCACCAGGGGTGACGTCAAAGGACACGTCATCTAGGGCGTTGAATACCTCAACGGAGTTGCTCCGCATGGTCAGGACGCGCTCTTTCAGCGTCTTCGCTGGTTCGGAGTTCCGTTTGAAGGTCTTGGTTAGGCCTCGAACTTCGATGGCGTTCTGCACCATCAGAGTTCCTCACCAAAGTTGGCGTCAAGACGCTGGAATACCCGGAATCCAACAACAACGAGCACCAAGCCAACCGCAATCTCAATCAACAGGTTTGTGAGAAACCATTGTCCGCTGTGCATCAAGAAACCGAACGTCTCGGTTTGCACTGTTTCATCGAAGTTCTCTGGGTTGTAGAGAACCCGCTGGAAGGTGGTGACGACGGGAATCATCGGGTTCAGCAAGGTCAGCCGCTCGGCAGACAAGCCCCACTTGTCGGTAATGGCCCGAGCGACGAAGTCGTACTGGTAGACGATCGGGGTGAACCAGAACCAGGTCAGCAAACCCAACTCTAAGAAATGCTGCACATCACGGAAGTAGACATTTGTGGCCGCCAATATCAGGCCTATGCCGGTGCCAAATAGAAGTGCGACCAGAAGTGCGGGGATCAGCAAAGGCAGTAGGCGCCAGGCCGGGGCTTGCTGGAAGACAGCCAGGCCGACGAACAAGACAATCATCTGGAAGAAGAAGGTGATGAGTGAGGCTCCAATGGCCGAGAGTGGCAAAATCTCGCGCGGGAACCAGACCTTCTGCACCAGGTTGGAGTTTCCAGTAATCGAGGTGGTTGCTGCCGTCAATCCCATGGCGAACAGGGTCCAGGCCTGCAAACCTGAAAGTAGTAGGAGTCCATAGCGGGGGGCACTGCTGGGGAGAATGACGCCAAACACCAGGCTGAAAACGGCAAGGTACAGCAGGGGGTTGAGGAAGGTCCAGAGGATGCCGAGCACACTGTTCTTGTATTTGACCTTGATCTCTCGCATGGTCAGATTGGCCAAGAGCTCCCGGTAGTTCCAGATATCCCTTAGGCGGGTTACGAGGCCAACGGTCTCGGAACTATTTTCCAGAACCGTCATGGATTCTGGGGATTCAGGCGTGCTCATGAAACCCCGATCGTACCCCCGCCTGCCCATTCACATGGCCATGGCAAGGCGGCGGACTAGTGATTCCTTGGTCCCATATTGCTCAAGTAGCAAAGCTGACCGCGCTCACGCAGCAACAACTGCGGTGGCCACGATCTCGACCATGGCATCGACTTCATAGAGCTCAGTGACACCCAGCATGGCCATGGCCGGAAAGTGTCGACCAAGGTGTTTGCGATGCGCACTGCCAACCCCACGAAGATCGTCTCGATAGGCCTGCATTTGTGTGGTGTAGACCACCAGCGAAACAATGTCTTCCGGCGCGCCGCCAGTAGCCGCTAAGGCAGCAACCACATTGCCAAGAGCAATGTCGTACTGCTCGGTCAAGGTCTCCCCCACCATCTTGCCTTCGGAGTCGCAGGCAATCTGCCCAGCCAGATAGACGGTCTTGCCATCGGCGGGAACAACGGCATGAGCAAATCCCTTGGCTGGCGCCATCGTCTCGGGATTAACCATCTGGTGTGGGCTGGTCATGGCAACACGACTACTTGAGGAGGCTTCAGTGTTCTCACTCATCTACTGGCCCTTCCAGTTCGCCGACTCACCGGCATTGAACGAGCGATGGAACTCCGAATGATCCTCGGTCTTCATCAACAAAGCCTGCGTCATCGCTTCGTACTCAATGGCTCCCGCCAGATCCATGTCAGCCTCCTTGGTGATCAACAACTTCGTCATGGCGTACCCAAGCGATGGCCCATCAGCAATCCGTCGCGCCAGCTTGTTGGCTTCGGCCATCAGCTCGTCGGGCTCAACCACCCGGTTGGCCAAGCCGATCTGCACGGCCTCTTCCGCCGTCACCGGATCACCAAACATCAAGATCTCCGTCGCCCGCCCCTGGCCAACCAGCCGGGGCAACAGGTACGCCGAACCCATATCGCCGCCGGACAAGCCGACCTGGGTAAACAGGAAGCGGAACTTGGTGCGGGGCACACACAAGCGGAAGTCCGAAGCCAACGCAATCACTGACCCCGCACCAGCAACGGTGCCATTCAGCGCAGCAATGATCGGTGTCTGACACTCCCGCATGTTCTGGATGACTGCACCCGTCATGCGAGTGAATTCCAGCAGTTCCTTGGCACTGAACTTCAGTAGCTCACCAATGATCTCATTCACATCACCGCCGGAACAGAAGCCCTTGCCTTCCCCAGTAATGATGACGGCATCAATGTCGTTTCGTAACGGAATCTCACGGAAGACTTCTCGCAAGTCGGCATAAGAATCAAAGGTCAGGGCGTTCAGTTTCTCGGGCCGATTCAGGGTGATGGTGGCCACACGGTCATCAATGGAGAACTTGAAATGCCCCCAGTCATCGGTGAACTTTGGTGTTGCTCGGAAGGGCTCATTGCCCCGATAGCTGTCCGCACTTCGATTACTCACAATGTTCCTTTTCATATGACTTCACTCACGACGCTCCGTCAAGCAGGACTTCCTGCCCGTTCTCGCTACTACCTACCAGATCCATGATGGCGCTCGCCACCTCATCCACTTCAAGAATTCGTCCATGGGGTGTTGCCCGCGCCAGCTTGACTTCGGCTTCAGCCAGGTCGCAACCGGTGCGCTCAGCAATGTTGGCGATGCTGGCAATGGTCATCTCGGTACGGACAAAAGTTGGGCAAACCGAATTCGCCGTCACTCCGCTACCCGCAACCTCCGCCGCCATCACCCTCATCAAGCCAATGACCGCATGCTTGGAGGCGGCATAGGCAGCGATATAGGGCGAACCTTCCAAGCTGGCAGTTGAAGCCACCGTGACGATGCGGCCTTGGCCAGCCTCCGACATACCAGGGAGCACTGCTTGGGAACACAAGAACGGGCCGGTGGCATTGACCGCCAGGTTCTGGTTCCACTCGTCAATAGTGGTTCGCACCAAGGAGTTGGAGCTTGAGATTCCCGCATTGTTGATAAGCACACCAATGGGGCCAGACGCTCCAATGGCAGCAAAGGTGGAGGCGACACTTCCAGCATCGGTGACATCACAAGCCATGACTTCAATGCCACCTGGCAGCTGCTCGGGAATAGAGCGAGCCAACGCAATTGTTCGATAGCCCGCCTCGGCAAGACGTCGCGAGACCTCGGCCCCGATACCCCGAGTACCACCGGTGACAACGGCAATCTGACCTGATTGAACCTCATTCATTGGTTCCTCACAGGGCAACCTCATCCAACTCAACCTCAACCACATTCGTGGACTGACCGCGAAACCCGCTGCTGTTATAGGGAACAACCCGATAGCGCAAGGAACGGTTTCGTAGGGCCAGGTCATCCAGGTGCCGGGTCCGAGTGCAGGATGTGATCACGGCATAGTCTCCGCCATCAACCGAACGCAGCACGTCATAACCACTGGCCGCCCCGTGCTCAGGCTTGGCCCAGCGAAGTCGGACCTCGCCCGGCCCAATCTTGGCCACCAATTCCTGTTGCTCGCCCCAAACCAATTCCCCACCATTGCTGGCAGCGGCTGTCTTGCTTTCTTCTGGTCGTGGCGCTTGCATCGCATCCTTGGGCCAGAGATAACAGACAACCGTCTTGAAACTCTCATCCAAGGATTTGCAAACATTGCAATAGATGCACTGCACCACATCATCTCGGCGCCCGGACATGGCCTTGCGGGGCATGTAGGGATCAGCCAACAGGCCCCGAGCCATGCCAACAATGTCGCATGAGGCGCCATCACTCGCTGGGCCTTCGGCACCAGACCCACCAAGGACTTCCTCTGCCAGCTCGACCGTGCCGATCTTGCCTGCACCCAGTACCGGCGTTGCGTGTCCGGCAGCCCGCAAGGCATCACGAATGATCTTCACCAGCCAGATGTTGGCCGCATCGGGATAGCTGTCTCCGGGCATGCAGCGGTCACCGGAATAGCCGGTATAGGGATACAAGGGCTGGCCCTCACGCTGAACCGCATCTTCAAACTTTCCGCCAACCGACAGTGAGATATAGGCCGCTCCGAGTTCGGCAAATCGAATGGCAAAGAGCGAAGCGTCATCAGCCGAATAGCCCCGCCGAATGGACTCATCGGCCAAGAACCGTACTCCTACCGGGAAGTCACCAACCCGATCCTTCACCCGTTGCATCACCATCGACGGCAAACGCAGACGGTTCTCCAGGGTCCGTCCATAGTGATCACGACGACGATTCATGCGCGACAACATGGAGGACAAGGTGTAGGCGTGCGCCATGTGCAGCTCAACACCGTCCAAGCCTGCCTCCATAGCCCGAACCGCGGCATCAGCAAACAGATCGGGAAGCAGCTCCAGCTCTTCGACTGAAAGGTCCGCCACCTTCTGGCGCCAACCCGAGCGAGCGACCTTGAGGAAGTGAATGATCTGCAGAAAGACCTTGCCATCACCAGCCGAATGGCAAGCCTCGGCAAGGGCAGCCATGCCAGGGATGAACTCGTCATCAGAAATCTTGAGCAGCGGACCCGACTTACCTCCATGAATGGACGCTGCTTCGACCACAATCAGGCCAGCGCCACCTTCGGCGAACCGCTGGTAACGCTCGATGATGTCGTCATTGACAAAGCCATCTGCTCCACAAAGACGAGTCACCATGGCCGGAACGGCAAAACGGTTGGGGATCTCGATGCTTCCCAATTGCAGAGGTTCGAAGAGGACCATGGACTTCGAAGCCTAGCGTCTCCCTATGCTACGGTTTTAGCTATCGTCAGAAAACCGCGCTGGCGTATTGAGTAGAACAGGTTTCCCCCATGACCAGCAATGCACACGCCAACACAAGTGGTGGGCCTTCTGACAGTTCTCCGGACGTCTCGTCGGACCTGCGACAACTGATAGCCAACAACATCGACACATTGCGTTCACTCTCCGGTGCCGCACCCGAAGGACGACTCAACCGTCCTCTCCTGGCCGCCCTGGGTGAAGAACTGCTCCCCCACCTCTTCCCGTCTGCCGTCGGCGGTGTGCACGACGACGCTGTCTCCTCGACCGAACTGTGTGTACTGCGAGAAGAACTCGGTCGACTCATGCCTGCCGCCGAAACCACCCTGGCCCTACAAGGACTCGGCGCCTACCCGATCCTGTTCGAAGGCAGTGACGAGGTGGTCCAAGAATGGCTGCCACAGGTGGCCAACGGAACAGCCGCCGCAGCCTTCGCACTCACCGAAACCGAAGCCGGGTCCGACGCGGCCGCCATCGCCATGACTGCCACCCGCGACGGAGACGGCTGGCGGCTCTCCGGCAAGAAGGTCTTCATCTCCAATGCCCCTGATGCCGACATCTACACCGTGTTTGCCCGCACCGACCCCGATGCCGGAGCGCGAGGAGTCACCGCCTTTGCTGTACCCGGCAACCTGGAAGGTGTTGGCGGCGAGGCCTACGACATGGTTGCGCCCCACGTCATTGGTGAACTGATTCTGGACAATGTCTATGTTGAAGACCGCTACGTGCTTGGCGAAGTCAACCGTGGCTTCCGAGTCGCCATGGGAACCCTGGACCTCTTCCGGCCAAGTGTCGGCGCATACGTCCTCGGCATGGCCCAATGCGCGCTGGATGCCACCGTGCAATACACCAATGACCGAAAAGCTTTCGGTGGCCGGCTACGAGACTTACAAGCAGTCGAACACAAGATCGCCGACATGGCCCTTGGTATTGAGGCCGCCCGGCTACTGGTCTTCAGCGCCGCCAACTGTTATGACACCGGAGCCGAAGGATTGACCAAGAAGTCCGCCATGGCAAAGCTCTTCGCCACCGAAACCGCGCAGCGAGTCATTGACGACGCTGTGCAGCTTCACGGAGCCGTCGCCCTACGCAAAGGCCACCTGTTGGAAGAGCTATACCGAGAGGTCAGGGCCCCCAGGATCTACGAAGGAACGTCCGAGGTTCAGCGTTCCATCATCGCCCGAGCCGTCTACGGAACCCGCTAGATCGCCAGTATTCCGAGCGATGCTGTATCAACCAGCGATGCTGTGAAAGAACCGTGCCGCCTGGGGACGAAGCAGCTTCTCAGACCGGGCAAACAACGCTCGTGCCTCAATCCCAGGCCAGTCGGCGGGAGTAACCAAAGCGGGTAGCCCGGGATCCAGGTAAGGCAGTTCACGCCAGACGGCGTTCTGCTGTATGTAAGCCCCAAAAGCTTCACTGTCTTGGCCCGGAGTCTTGAGCCATTGCTGCTCCAGGGGTTTATAGGTCCCCAAGTAGTCGTCATACCGAGCTCGAATATCATCCAGGTTCCATGCACTCGCCACCAGGTCTTGGATAGACGAGAACCCCATCAATTCACCTCGCCAGATGCTCACATACTCACTCAAGCCTTGGCGCAGCAGCATGCGCTCGGTCTCGGGCAAGACTCCTGCCGGTGCTAGCCAGGATGATGCTGGGCCCTGACCGAACCCCAATTGTTCCAACCGTGACCGAATCAGATACCGCTTCTGTCGCTCGGCCTCGGGAACCGAAAAGAGGACAACAATCCAGCCTGATCCAGCTTCTTCATCAACCACTGATTCAGCCGTCGATTTGTCACTCCCGAATATTCGCGTCCTGCCATCACGGAGGATCTCATCGGCTCGCACGCTCAAAGCGTAGCCGGCAACACCGTCTCGCTTCTCCGCATCCAGAAGCCCACGGCGCTTCATACGCGATGCCGCCGAACGCACCGATTGCGCGTCAACGCCGAGCACAGCCAATAGCTGGATCAGATCACCAATGGCAAGCCATCCTCCACCCTCTTGGGCGAAGGAGCCGTACACATCGAGAATTCGGTCCTTTGGTTGCATCGAGCTTGTTCTCAGGTCTGCCTGGCTCAGCCCGACGTCAGTCCTTCAGAGCGATCCGTTGCAGCTTGCCTGTTGGGGTCTTTGGCAACGGGTCATCACTGAACACAAGAATACGCGGGTACTTGTAGGGAGCAATCGTGGTTTTGACGAACGTCTTCAACTCATCGGCCAGTTCCTCTGACGCGGTGAACGACTCAGCCAAACAGACGAACGCCTTCACCACCGAACCCCGGTCAGGGTCGGGCACACCTATCACTCCAGCCTCAGCCACAGCAGGGTGCAATACCAAGGCCTGCTCAACTTCGGGCGCCGCAATGTTGTAGCCAGAACTGATGATCATGTCATCGGTGCGCGCCTGATAATAGAAGTAGCCGTCTTCATCTCGGATGTAGGCATCGCCGGTGAGGTTCCAGCCATCGCGAACGTAAACACCCTGACGGGTCTCATCATCCAAATAGCGGCAACCCAGTGGACCCTTGACCGCCAACTTTCCAACGGTCCCGTCAGCGACAGGCTGGCCGTCATCATCAACCACGCGGGCTTCATAACCAGGCAAGGGCACACCGGTTGAACCAGGTCGACAGTTCTCATCGGCGGCAGCGATGAAAATGTGGAGCAGTTCGGTGGCTCCAATGCCATCAATCAAGCGCACACCGGTTCGGTCCTCGAAGGCCTCAAACACTGCTGCGGGCAAAGTTTCACCGGCGCTAACCGCTCGACGAATGGATGAGAGGTCGGCAGGCTCGTCGGCTTCCAGCATCATCCGGTAGGCGGTTGGAGCAGTGAAGACGATCGTTGCCTTCTTCTTGGCAATGAGTGCAGCCAAGGGTCCTGGCCCCGGGGCTTCACTGAAGATGGTGGAAGCGCCGACACGCATGGGGAACACGACCAGGCCTCCAAGCCCAAAGGTGAAGGCGATCGGCGGGCTACCAACAAAGGTGTCATCAGCATTCGCTTGCAGGACAGGAGCAATGGCATCGGCGATAATCAGCAAGTCCCGATGGAAATGGACTGTGGCTTTGGGATCGCCAGTGGTTCCCGAGGTGAAACCCAACAAGACCGGGTCCGAGGCCAAGGTGTCAACATTGTCAAATGTTTCAGGCTTCGCTTCGGCTTGGGCAATCAAGTCGGAGAACTCGGTCTCCTCCGAGCCCCAGCAAGAAACCGGAGTATCAGCCACGGTGGTTAGGGGTTGCTCCATCCCGGCCTGACAAAAAGCCAAGGCTGGTGAGGACTTCTTGTAGATCTTGATGAGTTCGGGTTCACGCAACATCGGCATGGTGGCCACAGCAACACAGCCAGATTTGAGGACGGCGAACCAGGCGGCAATCATCCACGGAGTGTTGGGTCCACGAAGCAGCACTCGGTTGCCGGGCACGAGGCCGTAGTCGTCGGTAATGACGTTGGCCAATCGATTGGACCAAGCCAACAGCTCAGCGTAGGTCCACATCGAGTTGCCGATTCCCATACAGGGCCGGTCTCCCCAGCCTCGATCAATCGCTGCGTCCAGCAGCTCGGCTGCAGCATTGAGCCGCTCGGGGTAGCAATACAAATCTTGAGCGATGAAGTCTGGCCAGTTCTCCCTAGCTGGTAAGCCATCGATCACAAACGTATCGACGTGCGAAGTCCCGCCGTCCGAGGTGTCAGCTTCCGTACTCGTTCTCTCAGACATCAACCCGTCGTATCCGTTCTAGGATCGTCTGAGCCCTGGGATCATCCGCAGTTCTAGCGATCGTCGAATACACGATATACGCCCAGCAGTGTTCACTCAAGCGCAACGCCAGCTTCACAAAAATGAAAGTGCTCGGTACAACGACCTCTCCCAATCGTCGTACCGAGCAGCAAAGAGTCTAGTGGCCGTCGGCCTCACCGAGGTAAGAAGCCCGCAATTCGGGATTCTGTAACAATGCGTCAGCAGTGTCATCCAGCACAACCTTGCCGGTCTGTAACACCCAGCCCCGGTCAGCAATGGACAGTGCCATATTGGCGTTCTGCTCCACCATGAAGATGGCAACACCTTCGGAATGAATCTGTTGAATCAGCTCGAAGTTGGTCTCAACTAAGGCGGGAGCCAAGCCCATTGATGGCTCATCCATCAGCAACACCCGAGGGCTCGACATCAATGCCCGGCCCATAGCCACCATCTGCTGCTCACCACCAGAAAGTGTGCCTGCCCGTTGACTCAGTCGTTCCTTGACCCGGGGGAACATGTCATAGATTCGTTCTAGATCTTCGGCAACCTTGGCCTTGTCCGTGCGCAAGTAGGCACCAAGTTCCAGGTTTTCCTTGACCGACAATCGTTTGAACAGTCGCCGGTTCTCCGGAACCATGGTGACGCCACGCTCGACCCGGTAACTAATGGGTTTCTCGTTGACGACCTCGCCATCCAGAATCACATCACCCGAGGTTGGCTTGACCATGCCAAGCAAGGTCTTGAGCGTGGTTGACTTGCCGCTGGCGTTGCCACCCAAGAGACACACAAGCTCGCCAGGATAGATGGCCAGGTTGACATCCTTGAGGATGTGGACAGCACCGTAGTGGGTGTTGATTTCCTTGAATTCCAGCAGTGGGGTGCGGTCGTCGCTCACTTGTCTCCTGCCGATCGGCCGAGGTAGGCCTCAATCACATCGGGATGGGTCGATACATGCTCATAAGAACCCTGGGCAATAGTTTCGCCGTGGTCCAGGACAACCACCCGGTCAGATACATCTCGAACCAGGCGCATGTCATGTTCGATGATGACAATGGTGAAGCCCCACTCGCTGCGAAGCTTGCCAATCAGTTCGGTCAGCTCGGCCGTTTCCATCGGGTTCATGCCAGCGACCGGCTCATCCAACATCAGCAACCGAGGTTGAGTGGCCATCGCCCGAGCAATCTCCAGGCGTCGCCGGTTGGCGTAGGAAAGCACAAAGGCAGGCTGGTGAAGTCGATAGCCAGTCAGGCGAGTGCCAAAGAAGCCGAGTACTTCTTCAGCGTTCTTACGAATCAGTGCCTCCTCTTCCTTGTAGGCCTTAGTCCGGAAAATTGGGCCCCAAACCTTCTGAGTGGTCCGGCAGTGCTGGGCCACCATGACATTCTCGAGGATGGTCATCTGGGGAAAGAGACGAACATTCTGAAAGGTTCGGCCAATGCCCTTGGCGGTGATCTCGTTGGGATCAAGCCCAATGAGTGACTCACCGTCCAGCAAGATCTCGCCCGAGTCCGGTGTGGCCAAACCAGTAATGAGATTGAAGAAGGTGGTCTTTCCTGCACCATTGGGGCCAATGACCGAAACGATTTCGCCCTCATCGACATGGAAGTTCAAGTCATTGATTGCGGTCAAACCACCGAAGGTGATGGTGACGTTGTTGATGTCCAGCAGACTCATGCGGTTGCCACCTCGTCCTCGGAACCGGGCTTGTCGCCCTTGAGCCATGCGTCCTGCAAGGCCTCATCAATATGCAACTCACGAGTACGAGCTGCATTGGGCAGCAAACCTTCGGGTTTCTTCAACATCATGAATACCAACAAGGCGCCATAGATCAGCAGCTTGAACTCGGAGAACTCCGCCAGCAGGCCAGGCTGCTTCGGGCCACCGAGGATGCCAATCAAGACGACCGCGCCGACGATGACACCCGGAATGTTGCCCATGCCACCCACAATGACCACCACCAGGATGATGATCGAAACCAACAACAAGAAGCTATTAGGGAAGGTCGAACCAACCTTGGCGGCAAAGATCGCTCCGGAGAATGAGGCCAGAACCGCACCGGTGACGAAGGCAATGAGCTTGGTTGTAACCGTATTGATGCCCATGGCCTCGGCTACCGGCTCGTCTTCTCGAATGGCCATCCATGCCCGGCCGATTCGGGAAGTCTCCATCTGATGAGAGATGTAGATGGCGATGGCGACGAATACCGCCACCAGATAGAAGACGTATTGAGGTCTGGTGCCGTTGATTTCAAGCACTCCAAGGTTGACGCCGGGGATGTTACGAATTCCCTGTGAGCCACCAAGGGTTGGTGACATCCAGTCAGACAAGAACAAGAGCCGGATGATCTCACCAAAACCCAGGGTGACGATGGCCAGATAGTCACCACGCATCCGGATTACTGGCGTGCCAATCAACAAGCCAACAAAGCCGGTCATGACCACCACGATGGGCAGGGCCACCAGCCATGGCAGGACGGGCATCCAACCAAAGAGGTCCTGAACAATTGTGTCGTTGATGCGCCACGGTGCTTCTGGTGTAGTCAAGACGGCCATGCCATAGGCCCCGACGGCAAAGAAGGCCACATAGCCAATATCGAGAATGCCCGCACGCCCAACCACGATGTTGAGTCCTAAGGCCAACAAGACGAAGAGGCCAACGTTGGCCAACAACTCATTGACGATCTTGCCTAACAAGAAGGGCAGAACGAAGGCGGCGACACCAGCCGCAATGAGTGCGTACTTGTTGACGTTCTTTCGTTCGACTTCCTCCATCGTGTCATAGCGAGTCCTGAGCTCGGCTCCCTTGCCCTTGAAGCCAATGGCAAGACCAGTGGCCACCACAGCAACCAGAACCGCTGGAAGTAGGCTGAGGCCACCACCCTTGGCGTAGAGGAACTTGGCCACGGACTTGAGGCCGATTTCACCGAGCACATCGTCAACAATGGCTTCCAGGATGGCAAAGGAAAGCACCGAAATGGTGACGATCTTGACAACCCGTCGAGGCTCCTGACCAAGAACATGTATCGCTCCGCCGAGCGCACCAAGCACTGTGCCGACAAGGGCAGTTACGACAATGCCACCGCCGACTCCCTGGTTGAACGACAGCATGTCCAGAAGACGGTCACTCCAGCGAGGCATCCAATCCGACAAATCGAAATTGTCGAGAATGACCAGAAAGAGTCCAACGGTGAGACCACCGGCCAGACCAGCCAGGGCACCAGCAACAATGTCGCGTGTGCCTTTTTCTGGTGCCTGCATGCCCTCGAGCACGGTTTCATTGGCCGCTACGTAGCCAGCACCAAAGGGCACCACCAGCAAGAAGAGGTAGCCCAAGCTGAGCACGGGATCAATCAACATGCGCTCGTTGAGGCCAACGGCAATGCCGACCAGGCCCATGAAGATGACCGAGATGCCGGCGATCACGCCGATGGAGATTGAATTCTTTGCATCAATGTCAGTAGCAGAACGAGTACTCATGCTCGGTCCTCCGAGGCCAGACGCTCTCCGAAGAGGCCAGTGGGTTTGAACAACAAGACCAGGACCAAGACAGCGAAGGCCACTGCATCCTTGAGCTGAGAGACCGCCGGGATCCCCATTGGTTTGAGTACCAAGAGTGGTCCAACACTTTCGGCCACTCCAAGCAGAAGTCCGCCAGCCATCGATCCACCGAGGTTTCCGACCCCGCCAATAACGGCGGCGGTGAAGGCCTTGATGCCGGGAAGGAAGCCCGTCATGGCCGAGACTCCTCGGAACAACAAGCCCCACAAGACGCCAGCAACGCCAGCCATCGCTCCACCAACAGCAAATGTGGTGACAATGGTGCGGTTGACGTCAATGCCCATGAGGGCGGCGATTTCCTTGTCTTCGGCAACGGCGCGCATGGCCTTGCCGGTCTTGGTTCTTTCAACAAAGACCCAGAGGCCAGCCATGGAGATCGCGGCAATGACCATCACCAGGATCTTGGTTCCCTCGATCTGCAGAGGGGTGTAACTGTTGCTCATCCATGATGGTGGAGCGGGCAGAGTCTTGGACGCTGGGCCAAAGAGTCCAAGCACAGCGTTCTGCATGAAGAAGGAAACACCAATGGAGGTGATGAGTGGAATAAGCCGGGGCGACTCTCGGAGCGGCCGATAGGCGATTCGCTCGATCAAGATCGTGGCGAAGGTCGACACGAAGATGGCAACAAGAAGCACGATTAGCAGGGAAAGAATGAAGCTGAACCCACCTTCCCACATGCCATTGTCGAAGAGAATGTTTGAGGTGATCCAGGCGGACATGGCGCCAGCCATGAAGACCTCACCATGGGCGAAGTTGATGAATCCAAGCACGCCATAAACCATGGAATAGCCAAGAGCAATCAGCCCGTACATGGCTCCTTGGGAGATACCGGTGACAAATAGACCCCGGATTGCGCCAACAGTCAGGGGAGCATCCCCGTTGAGTGCTTCACCGCGAAACTGTTCGACCACGAACAAGAGAAGTCCGATGGCGATGACGATGAGAGATACCACCCGGATCATCGTCAAGAAGAGGTCCACGGAGTTGTTGGTCCGAAAGACTTGCTTATTGCTCCGCTTTACTGCGGTCATATGTGTGGCCTACCCCTGTTGGCTCATGAGTTTCTTGCGCTAGCTAACGTGCCCGGTTCAGGGCACAAACGAAAAGCTGGGGTACCCCTTTTCGGGGTACCCCAGCCTGACACGTTCAGATGGTCACAGGATTGTTGTGACCAAGCTATTCCCTACTCCGGAGCGTAGGAGAAGACGACGTTGGCCTTGCCGGCGGCAATGTCGCTGGCATCATTGTGCAGAACAACAGCAATGCGCTGGGCTCCACAATCGCCGTACTCATCACAGCTGAGTGTTCCGGTGATTCCGGAAACTCCGCTGACCTTGTTGAGCTCGTCACGAAGGGCTTGGCGATCAACGAAGATCGAGTCTCCACTCTCTACCGCAACATTGTCAATGGCGGTCAGCAACAGGATCGTTGCGTCATAGGCGTGGGCCCAGAATGCTGCGGATGGCTCTTCACCGTACGCAGCGCTGTATGCAGCCAAGAAGTCATCGGCGCTCTTACCGGTAGCGGACTTGTTGGTGCCGTACTGAAGGTCCGGACCGGAGAAGTACATGCCTTCGCTCTCGGGAAGCTCCATGAAGTTGTCGGTCAACAAGGCGTCAGCCGACATCAGCTGGGTGTTCTCAAGACCGGCAACGCCAGCCATCTGCTGGGCAATGAAGCCACCTTCGGGCATGAAGATCGGGAAGAAGAGCAGCTCTGGTGAGCCACCTCCAACCTCGGTCAGCACTGGAGTCATGTCGCTGTCACCCTTGTTCACCGCAGTGAAGGTGGTGACCTCGCCGCCAAGGGCTTCAAAGGCGTCGGCGAATGCCTGGGCCAAACCATTGGTGTAGGGGTCGCCATCATGGATAACAGCGGCAGTGGTAAGACCAAGCTCGCTGTAAGCGAAGGTTGCTGCTCCACGGCCCTGGAAGAGGTCGTTGTGAGCGGTGCGGTAATAGCCAACGTTGTAGTCAGAACCAACACCACCTTCGAGGTCAGAAGTCAAGGCAGGCGAGGTGTTCGATGGTGAAACCATGACCAGGCCATTGTCCGAAATCAGGGGCATGGCCGCAGTGGCAGCACCTGAACAGGAGGTTCCGATAACACCGACAACCTCTTCGTCAGCAACAATGGTTTGGGCCGCAGCCTGTCCACCATCCGCAGAGCAAAGGTCATCAAGACCGGTTCCCATGTCGACATCGTGGCCCTTGATCTGGCCATAGTCGGCAATAGCAAGCTCGACGCCACGCTGGTTTGGAACACCAAGGAAGGCGACGTCACCGGTGATTGCGTTCAAGGAACGAATCTGGACTGATTCACCAGCTCCGATTTCGACCGCACCAAGTGCGCCGGCTTCAAACTCAACTGCATCGTCGCCACAAGCGGCGGCAACAAGTCCGAAAGCGGCGACGAGGGCAATCCCTCGTGACCATTTCTTTGATTTATACATTCTCTCCCCTTTTCGATCTGGAGGTTGTCTCCGGATTCGTTATGGAAACCGTGACCGAAACCTAGCTGATTCCGAGGGCTTGTGCCCCCAGTCACGTCAGATCCGGTAACGGCCAAAGAGGCTACCCGCTGGGGATGGTGTCCACCCCTTCGACTCGAAACTGTCTTTTTCGACTCGAAATCGACACTTCACGTACTCGCGGAGATGCTGGCCTTGGCTTGGGATACCAATTGCTGTTTGAGGTCCCACAAACCCGGAGTCAAGGACACGTGATAACGGTGAGGATTCACGAGGCGTCGCACACCAGGGTCCAGGCGATCAATGTCTCGCACTCGTCGTTCCGAAATCTCCGCTAGGTCTGGCGAACCGTCAACCCGCTTACCTCCAACGGTCACGTCAACAAGAAGAGGTTCGATCTCTGATATTTCGGAACGAATCAAGGTCCGTCGAGAATGGGGCTGGATTGGATGCCGTAGCTCAACCGAATCACCCTCATCAAGCGATCGGCCCTTTTCCACCATCACATCGGCCGTGGATCGCCCACGCTCGTCATAGATACGGACAACATCCTTGTCTCCGGGGTTCGGAGTCTTCGCTGGTGTCTCAGAAACCTTGATGGCGGGATTCCATGAGTCGCCACTGCTGTCGCGCAGTGCCATCAGCTTGTAGACGCCATCCAAGTAGGGCTGGCCATCGGAAGTTGCCAGCTTGGAGCCCACACCCATAACCAGTCGTCCAACGAGGCGGGCCGGGTCAATTCCGTACCGAGGGGCTTCCTGGTCGATTTGGGACAGGATCTGGAAAATCACCAACTCATCCAGGCTGCTGGATAAGACAATGCTCGTATCCGGATAGCCAGCCTCGTTTAGTTGAGCTGCCGCCTGGATAGCCAGATAGGCAAGGTCACCAGAGTCCAGGCGGATACCGACCGGCTTGTGACCCTTCGCCGCCAACTCATCAAAAACGGTGATGGCGTTAGGCACACCACTGGCAAGCGTGTCGATGGTGTCAACCAGCAACAAACAATCATCAGGATACGCATCGGCATAGGCCCGGAAAGCACCAATCTCGCCTTCACCCAAAC